>NZ_AP019634.1:0-4652325 GCF_007035975.1 Enterobacter sp. 18A13 | reverse complement strand
TCTGCAATTTATCCTGACCAGGATCCTGGGATCCCGATCGGGACCGCGGATCATAGCCTAAACTGAGCCAGAGATCTTCTGTTTCTCACAGATTCTTCCCGATTTATCCACAGGAAGATCCAGAACCGGGTAAGTGTAAACGATCCTGGCGCGAGTGCCCCGCGATTTAGTCCGCATATTGGAAAAATTAATGAGCACAGACAATTTATTGCTTAAATGATCTAACGAAGATCCGGGACGATCCTTGCGCTTTGTCGGTGAGCCCGTATAATCCTCGACCCGGCGCGTGATGCTCATCTTCCTGCGTCGTCCGTTGCTCATTTTCCACGCGAAAACGTGCGGAAATACGCGGGAAATAAGGAAAGAGAATTGACTCCGGAGTGTACAATTATTACAATCCGGCCTCTTTAATCACCCACGCTGAGGCGTTAGTCGTTCGAAACTCGTTCGGGTATACGCAAAAGTCAGTGAATTTATTCAAGTTTAGGTAGAAATCGCCATGAAACGCACTTTTCAACCGTCTGTACTGAAGCGCAACCGTTCTCACGGCTTCCGTGCTCGTATGGCTACTAAAAATGGTCGTCAGGTTCTGGCACGTCGTCGTGCTAAAGGCCGCGCTCGTCTGACCGTTTCCAAGTAATAAAGCTAACCCCTGAGTGGTTAAGCTAGCATTTCCCAGGGAGTTACGTTTGTTAACTCCCGCTCATTTCACTTTCGTCTTCCAGCAGCCACTACGGGCTGGCACGCCGCAAATCACCATCCTCGGCCGCCAAAATTCGCTGGGGCATCCCCGCATCGGTCTCACAGTCGCCAAGAAAAATGTTAAGCGTGCGCATGAACGCAATCGGATTAAACGTCTGACGCGTGAAAGCTTCCGTTTACGTCAGCACGAACTGCCTTCAATGGATTTCGTGGTGGTGGCTAAAAAGGGGGTTGCCGACCTCGATAACCGTGCTCTCTCGGAAGCGTTGGAAAAATTATGGCGCCGCCACTGTCGCCTGGCTCACGGGTCCTGATAGCCCTCATTCGGGTCTATCAACGCCTGATTAGTCCGCTACTCGGGCCGCACTGCCGTTTCACACCAACATGCTCAAGCTACGGAATTGAGGCATTGCGCAGGTTTGGAGTGATAAAAGGCAGTTGGTTGACGGTGAAACGCGTATTAAAATGCCACCCTTTACACCCCGGTGGAGACGACCCCGTCCCTCCAGGACCCTTTGATACCAGAGAACACTAACGATGGATTCGCAACGCAATCTTCTTATCATCGCTTTGTTGTTCGTGTCTTTCATGATCTGGCAGGCATGGGAGCAGGATAAAAATCCTCAACCCCAGCAGCAGACCACGCAGACTACGACCACCGCAGCGGGTAGCGCCGCCGACCAGGGCGTACCGGCCAGTGGCCAGGGGAAACAGATTACGGTTAAGACCGATGTGCTTGAGCTGACAATCAACACCCGTGGTGGTGATGTTGAGCAGGCGCTGCTGTTGACCTACCCGAAAGAGCTGAAGTCTAACGAACCGTTCCAGTTACTGGAAACCACGCCTGAGTTTATCTACCAGGCGCAGAGCGGCCTGACCGGTCGTGATGGCCCGGATAACCCGGCTAACGGTGCGCGTCCACTGTATACCGTCGAGAATGACACCTTTGTGCTGGCTGATGGCCAGAACGAACTCGTTATCCCGATGACCTATACCGACGCCGCAGGCAACACCTTCACCAAAACCTTCACCCTGAAGCGCGGTGAGTATGCGGTGAACGTGGGCTACAGCGTACAGAACGCCAGTGCGAAACCGCTGGAACTGTCCACCTTCGGTCAGCTGAAGCAGTCCATCAATCTGCCGTCTCACCGTGACACTGGAAGCAGCAACTTTGCGCTGCATACCTTCCGTGGCGCGGCGTACTCCACGCCAGACGCGAAGTATGAGAAATACAAATTCGACACCATTGCCGATAACGAAAACCTGAACGTCAGCGCTAAAGGCGGTTGGGTGGCAATGCTGCAGCAGTATTTCGCCACTGCGTGGGTGCCAAATAACGACGGTACCAACAACTTCTATACCGCGAACCTGGGCAACGGTATTGCAGCCATCGGCTACAAATCTCAGCCGGTTCTGGTACAGCCGGGTCAAACCGGTAAGCTGGCAAGCACCCTGTGGGTCGGCCCGGAAATTCAGGACAAAATGGCCGCTGTTGCGCCGCACCTGGATCTGACCGTGGATTACGGTTGGTTGTGGTTCATCTCTCAGCCGCTGTTTAAGCTGCTGAAGTTCATCCACAGCTTCCTGGGTAACTGGGGCTTCTCCATCATCGTTATCACCTTCATCGTTCGTGGTATCATGTACCCGCTGACTAAAGCGCAGTACACCTCCATGGCGAAGATGCGCATGCTGCAGCCGAAGATTCAGGCAATGCGTGAGCGTCTGGGCGATGACAAACAGCGTCAGAGCCAGGAAATGATGGCCCTGTACAAAGCAGAGAAAGTGAACCCACTGGGCGGCTGCTTCCCGCTGCTGATTCAGATGCCAATCTTCCTTGCGCTGTACTACATGCTGATGGGTTCCGTTGAGCTGCGCCACGCGCCGTTCGCTCTGTGGATCCATGACCTGTCCGCACAGGACCCGTACTACATCCTGCCGATCCTGATGGGCGTGACGATGTTCTTCATTCAGAAGATGTCGCCGACCACCGTGACCGACCCGATGCAGCAGAAGATCATGACCTTTATGCCGGTCATCTTCACCGTGTTCTTCCTGTGGTTCCCGTCAGGTCTGGTGCTGTACTATATCGTCAGCAACCTGGTGACCATCATCCAGCAGCAGCTGATTTACCGTGGTCTGGAAAAACGTGGCCTGCATAGCCGCGAAAAGAAAAAGTCCTGATCCGATAAGTTAACGCTAAAATAAGGGCGGTCGATTGACCGCCTTTTTTATTTGTATTGAACGAGACCAACCATGAGCCATAACGACACTATCGTCGCCCAGGCAACCCCACCGGGACGCGGTGGTGTAGGCATTCTGCGCATCTCCGGCCTGAAGGCGCGCGAGGTGGCCGAAGCGGTGCTGGGTAAACTGCCAAAGCCGCGCTACGCTGATTACCTGCCGTTTAAAGATACCGACGGCACGCCGCTGGACCAGGGCATTGCGCTGTGGTTCCCCGGCCCTAACTCCTTCACCGGTGAAGACGTGCTGGAGCTGCAGGGCCACGGCGGCCCGGTAATCCTCGACCTGCTGTTAAAACGGATCCTGACCCTGCCGGGCCTGCGCATTGCGAAGCCGGGCGAGTTCTCCGAACGTGCCTTCCTCAACGACAAGCTCGACCTGGCGCAGGCAGAGGCCATTGCTGACCTGATCGACGCCAGTTCTGAACAGGCGGCCCGCTCCGCCCTGAACTCGCTGCAGGGGGCATTCTCCGCGCGTGTGAATCACCTTGTGGAAGCACTTACTCACCTGCGCATCTACGTGGAAGCGGCTATCGACTTCCCGGATGAGGAGATCGATTTTCTCTCTGACGGTAAAATTGAAGCCCAGCTCAACCAGGTGATGAGCGATCTCGACGCCGTTCGCGCCGAAGCGCGCCAGGGCAGCCTGCTGCGCGAAGGGATGAAGGTGGTGATTGCCGGACGCCCTAACGCCGGGAAATCGAGCCTGCTGAACGCCCTGGCGGGCCGTGAAGCGGCAATCGTAACCGACATTGCCGGCACCACTCGCGACGTACTGCGCGAGCACATCCACATCGACGGCATGCCTCTGCACATCATCGACACCGCCGGTCTGCGCGATGCCAGCGACGAGGTTGAGCGCATCGGTATCGAACGCGCCTGGCAGGAGATCGAGCAGGCCGACCGCGTGCTGTTTATGGTGGACGGCACCACGACCGACGCCGTTGACCCGGCAGAGATCTGGCCGGACTTTATTGCCCGCCTGCCGACCAAACTGCCGATCACCGTGGTGCGTAATAAGGCAGACGTGACTGGCGAAACGCTGGGCATCAGCGATGTGAATGGTCACTCACTAATCCGCCTGTCGGCGCGTACCGGTGAGGGCGTGGACGACCTGCGCAATCATCTCAAGCAGAGCATGGGCTTTGACACCAGCATGGAAGGCGGCTTCCTGGCGCGTCGCCGTCACCTGCAGGCGCTGGAAGAGGCGGCTAACCACCTTGTCCAGGGTAAAGCGCAGCTGATCGGCGCGTGGGCGGGTGAACTGCTGGCGGAAGAGCTGCGTCTGGCGCAGCAGAATCTGAGCGAGATCACCGGGGAGTTTACCTCGGACGATTTGCTGGGACGGATCTTCTCAAGCTTCTGTATTGGTAAATAATTCCCGCTAATCTATGGTGATTTCCTCCTGGGAAATCACCATTGTCCAAATGGCAACTCGCCTAATCCCTTTTCACCCCCTATCCTGCATGCCTTCATCTATGGGGGGTTTATGGCGCGTTTTCTGTTTTGTAGTTTCGCTTTAGTTCTGCTTTATCCGTCAGGCATTGATATGTATCTGGTGGGATTACCGCATATCGCCCGCGATCTGGGCGCCAGCGAAGCGCAGCTGCACATCGCGTTTTCGGCCTACCTCGCGGGGATGGCGTCGTCGATGGTGTTTGCGGGGAAGATCGCGGATAAGGCAGGCCGTCAGCCTGTCGCTATCTCCGGTGCCATCGTTTTTGCCCTGGCGTCCCTTCTCTGCTCACAGGCGCAAAACAGCACCGTGTTTCTGACCGGGCGCTTTATCCAGGGCATCGGGGCGGGCGGTTGCTACGTGGTGGCGTTTGCCATTTTGCGCGACACTTTAAGCGCCCAGCGTCGCGCCAAAGTGCTGTCGATGCTGAACGGCATTACCTGCATCATCCCGGTGCTGGCCCCGGTTGTGGGCTATCTCATCATGCTGAAATTCCCCTGGCAGAGCCTGTTCTGGACCATGGCGGCGATGGGCGCGCTGGTGTTTATCCTGTCGATCGCCGTGCTGAAAGAGACCCACCCGGGCTCGCAGAATACCGGCCATACCGCAACCATTCACCCGGCAGAGAAGCTTCTCAACCGCTTTTTCCTCAGCCGTCTGGCCGTGACCACGTTAAGCGTGGCGGTGATCCTGACCTATGTAAACGTTTCCCCGGTTTTGCTGATGGAGACCATGGGCTTCGATCGCGGTCAGTATTCAACAGTTATGGCATTAACCGCGATGGTCAGTATGGCCGTTTCGTTTTCGACGCCGTTTGCGCTAAATGTTTTCAGCCAGCGCACATTGATGCTGACCTCACAGGTTTTATTCCTCGCCGCCGGCGCGATCCTGGCGACCACCAGCTCACATGCGGTCATGCTGGCGGGTATTACGCTGATTTGTGCCGGGTTCTCGGTTGGCTTTGGCGTAGCGATGAGCCAGGCGCTTGGCCCATTTTCGCTGCGGGCAGGCGTGGCAAGCTCGGTACTGGGGATCGCGCAGGTCTGCGGCTCGTCGCTGTGGATTTGGCTGGCGGCGGTCATCGGGCTTAACGCGCTGAATATGCTGATCGGGGTTCTGATTGGCTGTAGCATACTCTGCATTACCTTACTTATGGTCATCCAGCCCGCGGCGCACTATGAAGAAGCCCATCAGCAGTCTCGATCTTAACCTGTTGCTGTGCCTGCAGCTTTTGCTGCAGGAGCGCAGCGTCACCAAAGCGGCAAAGCGGATGAACGTGACGCCGTCGGCGGTAAGCAAATCGCTGGCCAAACTGCGCGACTGGTTCGAAGACCCGCTGTTTGTTAAAACGCCGCTAGGGCTGCTGCCGACGCCGCTGACGGTGAGTCTTGAGCAGGATCTGGCTGACTGGATGCAAATCGGCAACCAGATCCTCGATAAATTCCACCATGATTCTCCGGGCGGGCTGACGTTCGTGCTGGCCGCGGAAACGCCGTTGATGCTGATCCGCTTCAATGCCCTGCTGGAGCAGGTGAACCAGCGCTATCCGCAGGCTACGGTGAAAATGCGCCACTGGGATTACGACTCTCTGGACGCCATTACGCGTGGAGAGGTGGACCTGGGATTCACCGGACGCGAAACGCACCCGCGATCGCGTGAATTGCTGAAGCTAATGCCGTGGTTCATCGACTATGAGATCCTGTTCAGCGACCGTCCGTGCGTGTATCTGCGTGAGGATCACCCCGCGCTACAGGATGAATGGAACCTCGAGACCTTTCTGCGCTACCCGCACATCAGCATCTTCTGGGAACGCAGCGACACCTGGGCACTGGACGAAGTGCTAAAGGAGATGGGTCGGGAGAGAAACATTGCCATGAGCGTGCCGGGCTTTGAGCAGTCGATGTTTATGGCAGCACAGCCCGGTCATAACTATATCGCCACGGCTCCGCATTACTGCCATCACTACAATGAACTCCACCAGCGGAAGCTGATCGCGCTTCCTATTCCCATTGACGAAGCGCAGGCTGAAAAGCTCACCGTTCCCTTCACGCTGATCTGGCATAAACGGAACAGCCATAATCCGAAAATTTTATGGTTGCGGGAAACCATCAAGGCGCTGTACGGTGCGAGCGATCCAATTTTTGCCTAAGAAAATGTAAAGTTCGGTCCTGAGGCTTCTCTTACTCCCATTTACTGATTAAAACAGGAGTCAAGTTAAGCGATAATCATGTAACCGTTTAACCGATTACGACCATTATCAAGGAGCGAAAAATGGCTACGCACTTTGCAAGAGGGATACTTACGGAAGGACGTCTCGTATCGGCAAGAATTTCTTCAGCCTGTCACCGTGAAGCACTCGATCTCCCGGAACACCGGAGGACGCGGTTTTTAGCGTCCAGAGCACTTCTCGCAGAACTGCTGTTTATGCTGTACGGCACCAGCGAGCTGCCGGACATCATTACCCAACCCGAAGGCCGCCCGGTCTTTGTCGACCCGGATCTCCCTCGTTTTTCGATTGCCTACGCGGGCAATATCATTGGCGTCGCGCTGACCACCGAAGGGGATTGTGGGCTCGATATGGAACTTCAGCGCGCAACGCGCAGCTTCCATGGCGGTAACGCACATGAAGACTATCCGCTCTCCAGCAATGAGAAGCTGTGGGTACGCAACCAGAACGATCCTGTCGAAGCCCGAGCCCAGCTCATTACCCTGCGCCAGAGCATTCGTAAGCTCTGCGGATGCGCCTCAGACGACGCCAGCTTGCTGCAGCTGTTGCCTGGTTCCGGACGTCTGCGTGCCGCCCAGGCCACGCTGGTGGAGGCACTCAGTGACGCAGAGGATGTGCTCATTTGGTCCATTGCGGTTACCCCTGCCATTGAACGCATGAAAATCTGGGAATTTGACAGTCAACAGGGATGGCGTAGCCTTCCTGATGTGCCCGAGCGCGCCAACGAGCCCGCCGCACGCCTGATGCGTTTAACCAGTTTACCGACAGAAAAAGCATTCACCCTTAGCTGATCCAATCAGGGTCATCATGATGAAACAGGAGTAATCATGTCTGATACGTTGAAAGTAGTTACGTTACTGGGAAGCCTGCGCAAAGGTTCATTTAACGGGATGGTTGCCCGCACGCTGCCACAGCTGGCACCGGCAGGTATGGAAATTAGCGCCCTGCCGTCTATTGGCGATATTCCGCTGTATGATGCGGACGTCCAGCAGGAAGAAGGGTTCCCGCAGAGCGTCGAGGCGCTGGCAGAGCAGATCCGCCAGGCTGACGGCGTGGTCATCGTCACGCCGGAATATAACTACTCGGTTCCGGGTGGCCTGAAGAATGCCATCGACTGGCTGTCCCGTTTACCTGAACAGCCTCTGTCAGGCAAACCGGTGCTGATCCAGACCAGCTCAATGGGCGCGATTGGCGGCGCTCGCTGCCAGTATCATCTGCGTCAGATCCTGGTATTCCTGGATGCGATGGTGATGAACAAGCCGGAATTTATGGGCGGAGTGATTCAGAATAAAGTCGACCCGCAAACGGGTGAAGTGGTGGATCAGAGCACGCGCGACCATCTCTCTGGCCAGCTGACGGCGTTCGGGGATTATATTAAGCGGGTAAAAGCCTGATAAAAAGCCCGGTGGCGCTAGCGCTTACCGGGCCTACACTCGTCAGTAGGTCAGGTAAGCGAAGCGCCACCTGACACCACAAACCGCACCTTAGTGCGCGTCAATAAACACAATCTTCAGCACAAACAGCAGCGCCACAATGATGACGCAAGGGCTGAGGTCGCGGAAGCGGCCGGTACCGATCTTCATTACGCAGTAAGAAATAAAGCCCAGCGCGATACCTTCGGTAATCGAGAAGCTGAACGGCATCATCACGGCGGTAATAAACGCCGGCACCGCTTCGGTTAAATCATCCCACTTCACGCGAGAAAGGCTGGAGGTCATCAGCACCCCCACATAGATCAGCGCGCCGGCCGCCGCGTACGGAGGCACCATGCCCGCCAGTGGCGAGAGGAAGATCACCAGCAGGAACAGAATACCCACCACAACCGCCGTCAGGCCGGTACGGCCGCCCACGGACACGCCGGAAGAGGATTCAATGTAAGCGGTAACAGACGAGGTCCCGATAAATGAGCCGGTCACGGAGGAGATACTGTCCACAAACAGCGCCTGCTTGATGCGCGGGAATTTGCCTTTCTCATCTGCCAGACCCGCTTTGTCGGTCACGCCGATCAGCGTACCGGAGGAGTCGAACAGGTTCACCAGCATGAAGGAGAAAATCACGCCCGCCAGGCCCAGGTTCAGGGAACCCGCCAGATCAACATGACCAACAACGGTAGAAACGCTCGGTGGCGCGGAAACGATGCCGTTATAGTGAACGTCGCCCAGCATCCAGCCCAGCAGCGTGGTCACCACGATGGACACCAGCACTGCCGCGTGAATATTGCGGGAAGCGAGGATCGCGATGATAAAGAAGCCCAGCACGCCCAGCAGCACGTTATGCGAGGTCAGGTGACCGATGCTCACCAGCGTATCCGGGTTCGCCACGATAACACCCGCGTTTTTCAGCCCCATCATACCGATGAACAGACCGATACCGCTGGTAATGCCCACGCGCAGGCTCACGGGAATGTTTGCAATCATCCAGTAACGTACGCGGAAAATGGTCAGCAGCAGCAGGCCAACCGCGCCCCAGAAGATAGCGCCCATGCCCACCTGCCAAGGCAGACCCATCGCCTGAACAACCACGAACGCGAAGAACGCATTCAGGCCCATCGCCGGTGCCAATGCAACTGGCAGGTTAGCGAATACACCCATCAGAATGCTGCCAAGGGCGGCGATCAGGCAGGTGGTTACAAAGACGGCGCTGGTATCCATGCCAGCAACGCCCAGAATTTGTGGGTTCACAAAAACGATATAGACCATCGTCAGGAAGGTGGTGAAACCAGCGATCACTTCGGTGCGTGCCGTTGTGCCGTGCTCGCGCAGTTTAAAAACGCGCTCAAGCAGACCCTGACCAGATGTCTGGGTAGTGTGTTGTTGACTCATCATCAATTTCCGAACAAGGAGGGAAAATTCGTCGCTATCCTATACCAAAATGCGACAATAGTGGCTGTTACGTGATACTTTTTTCATTGATTTTGCTTATACGGCAACGATTGCGTCCCGGTGAACCGCCGTACGTAAACGTTAAACTTGTTAAAAGGGAAAGGCATGTCCGGAATTGAAGCGGTATTTTTCGACTGCGACGGTACGCTGGTCGACAGTGAGGTCATTTGTTCCCGCGCGTATGTGGCCATGTTCCAGGAATTTGGCATTACTCTGGAACTCGAAGAGGTGTTTAAACGCTTTAAGGGCGTGAAGCTCTACGAGATCATCGACATCATTAACGAAGAACACGGCGTCGTTCTTGAGAAGGCGGCTCTGGAACCGGTGTACCGCGCCGAGGTTGCACGCCTGTTCGATTCGGAGCTGGAGGTAATTCCGGGCGCAAACGCGCTGCTGGATGCCATGACGGTGCCGATCTGCGTGGTCTCCAACGGTCCGGTCAGCAAAATGCAGCACTCGCTGGGCAAGCTTGAGATGCTGCACCACTTCCCGGAAAAACTGTTCAGCGGCTACGATATCCAGCGCTGGAAGCCGGACCCGGCGCTGATGTTCCATGCGGCAAAAGCGATGAACGTTAACGTAGAGAACTGCATTCTGGTGGATGACTCGTCTGCGGGGGCGCAGTCGGGGATTGATGCGGGAATGGAGGTGTTTTACTTCTGCGCCGATCCGCACAACAAGCCGATCGATCATCCAAAAGTCACGACCTTTACAGATCTGGCGCAGCTACCCGCGCTGTGGAAGGCTCGCGGGTGGGATATTACGCGCTAAGCCGCCCCTCCCTTCAGGGAGGGCGACAGGTTTATCTGAAGAGCTTTTGAACAAACTCTGCATAGGCCGGACGCCAGACGTCCATTTCGTGATTCAGACCAGGGTACATTTTATAGTCGAATTTGATGCCCTGTTTTTCCAGCTCCGCTTTCAGACCGGCGATATCTTTGCCGGTCACCGAATCGCGCTCTCCCACAACGACGGTGAAGTTATGCAGCTGCCGGTTAATGGCCTCAGGCTGCTTAAAGCGTGCGGCCACGCCTTCGTCAGGCACGGTTGTCGTGGTAACGCCGCTGAACGTTCCCAGCCAGCCGAAGCTGTCCAGATGGTTCATACCGGAGACCAGCGCCTGATAACCGCCCTGTGACAATCCCGCCAGTGCCCGGCCGGCCGCATCTTTACGCACGTTGAAGCGTGTATCCACCAGAGGAATAATTTCGCTCATCAGTTCACGGTCTGCGGCTTTCGCATTAAGCGGGTAGAAAGACTTCCGTCGTTCTGCCGGCGGGAAGTTCTCGGGGATGGCCTCAGCGCTCTCCGTCTCGGTGTCGGGTACCACCACCAGCATCGGTTTGATTTTCCCCTCGGCCATCAGGTTATCCATGATTTGCGGCAGACGGCCCTGGTCGATGGCCGAGAGCCCGGTATCGCCAAAACCATGGTAGAAGTAGAGAACCGGTAAGGGTTCCCCTGTGCCGTTGTAGCCAGGGGGAGTCCATACATAGACGCGGCGCTCTGACCTGAGCGACGGCGAGTGCCAGGTCAGGGTCGTCAGATCGCCATGCGGTACAGGACGATCGTCGAGAATACTGCCCGGAACCAGAATCAGGCTGGTGTTCACCTGCCGCTGAGGTTTTTGATAGCGGCTTCCCGTGTCGACTGAACGGAAACCATCGATGTCGAAATAATATTCGTAGAGATTCGGGGCCATCGGCTCGCTTTTCCATGACCAGACGCCATTTTTCTCTTTCGTCATATCATGGGAAACCTGGCTTTCAGGCATTGACCCCGTCACCACGGAGACTCGCGTTGCACCGGGTGCAAACAGGCGAAACGTAATGCTTTTATCCGCATTAACCTGGGTCACATAGTGGCTGACCGGGGTAGTCTGGTCAGGTGTGACCGGCAACGGTGCGGCAATAACGTCTGTTCCAGTACCGATCCCGATGCTGATGGCCATCGCCAGGCACGCTAATGAATTTTTCATATCCCATCCTTTGCTGTTTTTTTCGTCTCACGTTAGCGCGTTTCGAACGTCAGGCAACGGATGAAGGGGAAAATTGTGATTACACTAGAAATAACAACGCCGGTGAGTACCGGCGTTGTTATCAGATGACAGGATTACTCTTTCGGATCTTTACCCGCCAGCAGCTTATCCAGCTCGTCGCCGCCCACGTGACGGAAGTCCTGACCTTTCACGAAGTAGAAAATGTATTCGCAAATGTTCTGGCAGCGGTCGCCGATACGCTCGATGGAGCGCGCGCAGAACAGGGCGGTCAGTACGCTTGGGATCGTACGGGAATCTTCCATCATGTAAGTCATCAGCTGACGCACGATGCCTTCATACTCCTGATCGACCTTTTTATCTTCACGGTAGATACGCACCGCTTCGTCAAGATCCATTCGCGCAAAGGCATCCAGCACGTCATGAAGCATCTGCACGGTGTGGCGGCCCAGCGACTCCAGGCTGACCAGCAGCGGCTGGTGCTGCTGAGAGAACTTCTCCAGCGCGGTGCGGCAGATTTTATCCGCAACGTCACCAATACGTTCCAGCTCGGCGATGGTTTTGATAATGGCCATCACCAGACGCAGGTCGCTCGCCGTCGGCTGACGTTTCGCGATAATGCGCACGCAGGCCTCGTCGATAGCGACTTCCATCATGTTGACGTTTTTGTCGCCTTCAATGACGCGTTTCGCCAGCTCGCTGTCCTGGTTGTGCATCGCCGTAATCGCATCAGAAAGCTGCTGCTCGACCATACCGCCCATGGTCATCACCTGGGTGCGAATGCTTTCCAGCTCTGCGTTGAACTGGCCGGAAATGTGTTTATTAAGATTGAGGTTGTCCATGGTTTCTCCACATGCACTAAGGCAAATCAACCGTAGCGGCCAGTAATATAATCTTCGGTTTGTTTCTTCGCGGGCTTAGTGAAGAGATCGTCCGTGTTGCTGAACTCAATCAATTCACCCAGGTACATAAACGCCGTGTGATCGGAGCAACGTGCAGCCTGCTGCATGTTATGGGTCACGATAACCACGGTGTAATCCTGCTTCAGCTCGGTGATCAGTTCTTCAATACGACCGGTTGAGATCGGGTCCAGCGCTGAACACGGCTCATCCAGCAGCAACACTTCCGGGCGAATCGCAATACCGCGCGCAATGCACAGACGCTGCTGCTGACCACCGGAGAGAGAGTAACCGCTCTGGTGCAACTTATCTTTGGTTTCGTTCCATAATGCGGCCTTGGTCAAAGCCCACTGCACGCGCTCGTCCATATCGGCGCGGGAGAGCTTTTCAAACAGGCGAACGCCAAAGGCGATGTTGTCATAAATGGACATCGGGAACGGCGTGGGTTTCTGGAACACCATCCCCACTTTGGCGCGCAGCAGGGCGATATCCTGAGCCTGGGTCAGAATATTTTCGCCATCGAGGATGATTTCCCCTTCAGCGCGCTGCTCCGGATAGAGCGAATACATTTTGTTAAAGGTACGCAGCAGCGTGGATTTCCCACAGCCGGATGGACCGATAAATGCCGTGACCTGGTTCTTAGCGATATCCAGGTTGATGTTCTTCAGGGCATGGAATTTGCCGTAGTAGAAGTTCAAATCACGAACCTGAATCTTACCCGGGGCAGTATCAACCATACTCATTGACTCATTTCCTCATTCGGCGCCGCGAGCTGCCGCGCCGTAAAAAATTAACCGTGTTTCTTCTTCGCGAAAATGACGCGCGCCAGAATGTTCAGCAACAGTACGCAAAGGGTAATGATCAGCACCCCGGCCCAGGCCAGCTGCTGCCATTCCGCGAATGGGCTCATCGCAAATTTAAAGATCGTCACCGGCAGGTTGGCGATCGGCTGCATCATGTCCGTGCTCCAGAACTGGTTGGAGAGGGACGTAAACAGCAGCGGCGCAGTTTCACCCGCGATACGCGCAACCGCCAGCAGGATACCGGTCATGATCCCGGATACGGACGCCTTCAGCGTAATCGCAGAGATCATCTTCCATTTCGGCGTACCCAGTGCATAAGCCGCTTCACGCAGGCTGTCCGGCACCAGTTTCAGCATGTTCTCGGTGGTTCGAATCACAATCGGCACCTGCAGCAGCGCCAGGGCAATCACACCCGCCCAGCCGGAGAAGTGTTCCATCTGCGCTACAACAACGGTGTAAACGAACAGACCCACCACGATAGACGGGGCTGACAGCAAAATATCGTTAATGAAGCGAATCACTTCCGCCAGCCAGGATTTACGACCGTATTCTGCCAGGTAAATGCCCGCCATGATGCCCAGCGGCGTGCCGAAGACCGTCGCCCAGAGGATCAGCAACCCGCTGCCGGCCAGCGCATTCGCCAGGCCACCGCCCGCCGTGTTCGGCGGCGGCGTCATTTCGGTGAACAGCGAGAGTGACATTCCGTCAATCCCACGAACGATTGTCGAGAAGAGGATCCAGACCAGCCAGAACAGGCCGAATGCCATCGTCGCCATTGAGAGCGTTAGGGCAATGCGGTTTTTCATGCGGCGTCTGGCCTGCATTTTGCGGCGGGATTCCGCCAGTTCAGCAGTTGCTTGCATTTCGAGAGTGGCCATTAGCGTGCTCCCTCATTTTTAGCGAGACGCATAATCATCAGCTTGGAAATCGCCAGAACAATGAAGGTAATAACGAACAGAATCAGACCCAGCTCCATCAGCGCCGCCACGTGCAGCCCGGATTCCGCTTCCGCAAATTCATTCGCCAGCGCCGAGGTAATACTGTTACCCGGCATGTAGAGCGACGCGCTGTCGAGCTGGTAGGTGTTACCGATGATAAAGGTGACCGCCATGGTTTCACCCAGCGCACGACCTAAGCCCAGCATCACGCCCCCGATCACCCCATTTTTCGTGAACGGAAGGACAATGCGCCAGATTACTTCCCAGGTGGTGCAGCCGATGCCGTAGGCCGACTCTTTCATCATCACCGGCGTTTGTTCGAACACATCACGCATGACCGCCGCAATGTACGGAATTATCATGATGGCGAGGATCACACCTGCCGCCAGAATGCCGATACCGAAAGCCGGGCCAGAGAACAGGGCCCCCACAAACGGAATGGCAGAAAGGACATTACCCACCGGTTCCTGGAAATATGTAGCGAACAGCGGGGCAAAGATGAACAGGCCCCACATGCCGTAGACGATACTCGGAATAGCTGCCAGCAGTTCGATGGCAATCCCCAGCGGACGACGCAGCCAGCCTGGCGCCAGCTCCGTCAGGAACAGGGCAATACCAAAGCTTACCGGAACCGCAATCAGCAGGGCGATGAACGAGGTTACCAGCGTGCCGTAAATAGGCACCAGAGCACCGTAGATGTCGTTCGGCGCGTCCCACTCTTTGGTCCACAGGAAGGAGAAACCGAATTTCTGGATGCTCGGCCATGAGGAGAAAATCAGAGACACGATAATGCCGCCCAGCAGCAATAGCACAATCAGCGCAGCCAGTTTGACCAGCGCGCTGAAAATCATGTCACCTTTTTTACCCGGAGGGTTAAATGCAGGCTTGGTTGCAGCCATAAATTACTCTTCTGTTTGAGACGTTTTTACGAATATGCCCGGTGGCGCTGACGCTTACCGGGCCTACAGCTTAAACCGTAGGGCGGGCAAGCTCAGCGCCACCCGCCATCTTCGTTAAATATATCCTGTTAGTACAGCGCTTTACCGCTGCTGTCTTTCACGTTGGTTTTCCATGCAGCACGAATCTGCTCAACTACGTTGTCCGGCAGGGTGGCGTAATCCAGAGCGTTAGCCTGTTTGCCGCCGTTTTTGTATGCCCAGTCGAAGAACTTCAGCACTTCAGCGCCCTGCTCAGGTTTCTTCTGCTCTTTGTGCACCAGGATGAAGGTGGTAGAGGTGATTGGCCATGCACCTTCGCCCTTCTGGTTAGTCAGATCCTGAGCGAAGGATTTGCTCCAGTCAGCGCCTTTGGCAGCGTTAGCAAAGTTCTCTTCGGTCGGGCTAACCGGTTTGCCGTCTGCAGACACCAGTTTGGTGTAGGACAGGTTATTCTGCTTCGCGTACGCATACTCTACGTAGCCGATGGAGCCAGGCAGACGTTGTACGAACGCGGCGATACCGTCGTTACCTTTACCGCCCAGACCGGTAGGCCAGTTAACGGTTGAGCCGGAGCCGACTTTAGATTTCCACTCTTCGTTCACTTTCGCCAGGTAGCTGGTGAACACGAAAGACGTACCGGAACCATCCGCGCGGCGAACCACGGCGATGTTCTGAGAAGGCAGCTTCAGGCCTGGGTTGAGCTTAGCGATCGCTTCGTCATCCCATTTTTTGATTTTGCCCAGGTAGATGTCACCCAGCGTTTTGCCGTCCAGCACCAGCTCGCCCGACTTCACGCCCGGCAGGTTGATCGCCAGGACCACGCCACCGATCACGGTAGGGAACTGGAACAGGCCTTCCTGAGCCAGCTTATCATCAGACAGCGGAGCGTCAGATGCGCCGAAATCAACCGTGTTCGCGGTAATTTGTTTCACGCCACCGGAGGAGCCGATACCCTGATAGTTAACCTTGTTACCGGTTTCTTTCTGGTAGGTATCCGCCCATTTGGCATACACCGGCGCAGGGAAGGTTGCACCAGCGCCAGTCAGGCTTGCTTCTGCAAATACAGAGAACGCGCTCAGAGATAAGGTCGCGGCGACAACAGTTGCGACAGTGGTACGCATAACTTTCATAATGTCTCCTGCAAGATTTTCATAAATCGTTGTTTAGTGGCTACGATGAGCAAAATAGGACAAACAGGTGACAGATAAATGTACGAATTATGACAGTTTTATGACAATGAAAATTTAACTTAAAATACCACACAATAAAGCTTAATTTTCATCGTGTTAGCCACTTTTATGACAATACGTTTTCAGAAATATTTTCTTTATGTGACACTGAAAAAAGTAGCTGAAGATGACAAATTGTCATTATTAAAAACGAGACAGGATTGATTAAAAACAAACCGGGCGGGATAAAAAAGCTCCACCCGAGGGTGGAGCCTGAAGGGATTATTCTACGGTAACTGATTTCGCCAGGTTACGCGGCTGGTCAACGTCGGTGCCTTTGATCAGCGCCACATGGTAAGCCAGCAGCTGCAGCGGAACGGTATAGAAGATCGGTGCAATCACCTCTTCCACATGCGGCATCTCGATGATGTGCATGTTGTCGTTGCTGACAAAACCGGCATCTTTGTCGGCGAAGACGTACAGAACACCCCCACGGGCACGCACTTCTTCGATGTTAGATTTCAGTTTTTCCAGCAGTTCGTTGTTAGGTGCCACAACGATGACCGGCATATCCGCGTCAATCAGCGCCAGCGGGCCGTGTTTCAGCTCGCCTGCCGCATAGGCTTCCGCGTGGATGTAGGAGATCTCTTTAAGCTTCAGTGCGCCTTCCAGCGCAATCGGATACTGATCGCCACGACCCAGGAACAGGGCGTGATGTTTGTCAGAGAAATCTTCCGCCAGCGCTTCGATGCGTTTGTCCTGAGACAGCATCTGCTCAATACGGCTTGGCAGCGCCTGCAGACCATGAACGATGTCATGCTCAACGGACGCATCTTCACCTTTCAGACGCGCAAGCTTCGCCACCAGCATCAGCAGAACGGTCAGCTGCGTGGTAAACGCTTTGGTTGAAGCCACGCCGATTTCGGTGCCCGCTTTAGTCATCAGCGCCAGATCGGATTCACGCACCAGCGAGGAGCCCGGGACGTTACAGATGGCCAGAGAGCCCAGGTAGCCCAGCTCTTTAGACAGACGCAGCGCTGCGAGCGTATCCGCCGTTTCGCCGGACTGGGAAAGGGTTATCATCAGGCTGTTACGACGCACCGCAGATTTGCGATAGCGGAATTCAGACGCGATTTCCACATCGCACGGCACGCCCGCCAGGGATTCAAACCAGTAGCGAGAAACCATACCGGAGTTGTAGGAGGTGCCGCAGGCCACGATCTGAATATGCTCGACCTTGCTGAGCAGTTCGTTCGCGTTTGCGCCCAGCTCGCTCAGATCCACTTCACCGTGGCTAATGCGCCCGGTCAGGGTGTTTTTGATGGCGTTTGGCTGCTCGTAAATCTCTTTCTGCATATAGTGACGGTAAGCGCCTTTGTCGCCCGCGTCGTACTGCAGATTCGATTCGATCTCCTGACGCTTCACCTGCTCGCCTTTAGTATCGAAGACGGTCACGCTGCGACGGGTCACTTCCGCGATATCACCCTCTTCGAGGAAGATAAAGCGACGGGTAACCGGCAGGAGCGCCAGCTGGTCAGAGGCGATAAAGTTTTCACCCATGCCCAGACCGATAACCATCGGGCTACCGGAACGCGCGGCCAGAAGCGTTGACGGATCGCGGGAATCCATGATCACCGTACCGTACGCACCGCGCAGCTGAGGGATAGCACGGAGCACCGCATCACGCAGTGTACCGCCCTGCTCCAGCTCCCAGTGCACCAGGTGAGCAATCACTTCGGTGTCAGTTTCTGAGACGAAAGTGTAGCCGCGCGCTTTCAGTTCTTCGCGCAGCGGTTCGTGGTTTTCGATAATGCCGTTGTGCACCACCACGATGTGTTCAGACACATGCGGGTGCGCGTTGCCTTCAGACGGTTCGCCGTGCGTCGCCCAGCGGGTGTGCGCAATACCGGTTCCCCCGTGCAGCGGATGTTCTTCCGCGGCCTGGGCCAGCATCTGCACTTTACCGAGACGACGCAGACGGGTCATATGACCTTCTGCATCGACGACAGCCAGACCGGCAGAGTCGTAACCACGGTATTCCAGACGACGTAAACCTTCGAGAAGGATTTCAGCAATATCACGCTGCGCAACTGCGCCAACAATTCCACACATAATTTTAGATTCCGAATTTAGGCATTATGCCTGCGTTGTCGCTGACCTGTATTTGCCCTTTCCGGGCGCCCCGAGCCTTGTAGAGAGTGGGGTTATTTTTATGGGTACTGCTTGTGGGGGGAGGATTATATTATCCCCTCACCCCGGCCCTCTTCCCAAAGGGGCGAGGGAGAAAAACACCGCACCGAACGATCCCTTCTCTCCTTTGGGGAGAGGGGTAAATCCGTTACTTTTTCTTCACCGGACGTTTCCAGCCCTGTTTGCTGACCTGCGGAACGCGGCTTAACACCAGCTCGTTCTCGGCCACATCGCGCGTTACGGTTGTTCCGGCTGCAATGGTCACCCCGTTACCCACGGTAACAGGCGCCACCAGCTGCGTATCGGAGCCCACGAACACATCATCACCAATGATGGTTTTAAACTTATTCGCGCCGTCATAGTTACAGGTTATGGTCCCTGCACCAATATTCACGTTATTGCCAATTTCCGCGTCGCCCAGATAGGTCAGATGACCGGCTTTCGAGCCTTTACCCAGACGCGCTTTTTTCATTTCCACGAAGTTACCCACGTGAGCGCCTTCCAGCAGCTCTGCGCCCGGGCGCAGGCGCGCAAACGGGCCGATGGTACAGGCCACGTCAAGACGGGCATCTTCCACCACGCTGTACGGGCTGATTTCGCAGTCGTCACCGATGATGCTGTTTTTAATCACACAGCCGGCACCGATTTTGACGCGGTTACCCAGCGTCACGTTACCCTCGAGGATAACGTTAGTATCAATTTCAACGTCACGACCGTGAGATAACGAACCACGCAGATCGAAACGCGCCGGATCGCGCAGCATCACACCTGCCAGAAGCAGTTTTTCAGCCTGCTCGGACTGATAAACACGCTCCAGACGGGAAAGCTGAAGGCGGTTATTCACCCCTTCGGTTTCGCTAATACGCGCCGGATGAACCGCCGCAATCTCACGTCCTTCCTGATACGCCATCGCAATGATGTCGGTGATGTAGAATTCACCCTGCGCGTTGTTGTTGTCGAGTCTGGACAGCCAGCGCTTCATATCCGCGCCATTGGCAATCAGGATACCGGTGTTGATCTCCTGAATCTGGCGCTGTTCGTCGCTGGCATCTTTGTGCTCAACAATACCCGTGACGTTACCGTTTTCACGGGTGATACGGCCATAACCGGTTGGATCGTCCAGCACGACGGTTAATAAACCGATGCCGCCCTGCGGTTTGGCTTCACGCAGGCGAGTCAGGGTTTCAACGGAGATCAGCGGGACATCGCCGTAGAGCATCAAAATGTCTTCGTCATCCGCAAAGAACGGTGCTGCCTGCTGCATCGCATGACCTGTGCCCAGCTGTTCAGCCTGAAGCACCCAGTTGAGCTTGTCGTCGCTCAGCGTCTTTTTAAGAAGATCGCCGCCGTGGCCGTAGACCAGGTTGACCTGATTGGCACCCAGTTCATTCGCTGCATCAATGACATGCTGCACCATTGGCTTTCCAGCAAGCGTGTGAAGCACTTTAGGCAGATCGGAATACATGCGGGTCCCTTTGCCAGCGGCAAGGATCACCACGCTCATCGCACTGTTTGACATACGCATCCTGACGGTAGTTTGAGTGTGAAGTAAAAACGTTTGATGCTTAAAATTCTACATCTTTTTCATCATGAATTAAGGCCGAAAAAAAAAGCCAGCCTGGTATCCAGACTGGCTTTTGTGCTTTTCAAGCCGGTGTTACATCGCTTTTTTGGTCAACTCGATAACGCGCAGTTTCGCGATCGCTTTGGCCAGCTCCGCAGACGCCTGAGCGTAATCCACGTCACCATGAGAGCTGTTAATGTGCTCTTCAGCCTTACGCTTCGACTCCAGGGCTCGCGCTTCGTCGAGATCCTGGCCACGAATAGCGGTATCGGCCAGAACGGTCACACTGCCAGGCTGCACTTCAAGAATGCCGCCGGACAGATAGATAAACTCTTCGTGACCGAACTGTTTAACGATGCGGATCATACCAGGCTTAATGGCGGTGAGCAGCGGTGCGTGACCCGGGAAAATACCCAGTTCACCTTCACTACCCGTTACCTGGATTTTCTCGACCAGACCAGAGAACATTTGTTGCTCTGCGCTGACGACGTCCAGGTGGTAAGTCATTGCCATATCACCCTCCGATTAAGGCGTTAAAGTTTTTTGGCTTTTTCCACAGCTTCTTCGATGGAACCAACCATGTAGAACGCCTGCTCTGGCAGGTGATCGTATTCGCCTTCCATGATGCCTTTAAAGCCACGGATGGTGTCTTTCAGGGAAACGTATTTACCTGGAGAACCGGTGAATACTTCCGCAACGAAGAACGGCTGGGACAGGAAGCGCTGGATCTTACGCGCACGTGCTACCACCAGTTTGTCTTCTTCAGACAGTTCATCCATACCCAGGATGGCGATGATGTCTTTCAGTTCCTGGTAACGCTGCAGCAGGGACTGTACGCCACGCGCGGTGTCGTAGTGTTCCTGACCAACAACCAGTGGATCCAGCTGACGGCTGGTGGAGTCCAGCGGGTCAACGGCCGGGTAGATACCCAGAGACGCGATCTGACGGCTCAGTACCACGGTTGCATCTAAGTGCGCAAAGGTGGTTGCTGGAGATGGGTCAGTCAAGTCATCCGCAGGTACGTATACCGCCTGAACGGAGGTGATAGAACCGGTTTTGGTAGAGGTGATACGTTCCTGAAGAACACCCATCTCTTCCGCCAGCGTAGGCTGGTAACCTACCGCTGAAGGCATACGACCCAGCAGTGCAGATACTTCCGTACCGGCCAGGGTGTAACGATAGATGTTATCAACGAACAGCAGAACGTCACGGCCTTCGTCACGGAACTTCTCAGCCATCGTCAGGCCGGTCAGCGCAACGCGCAGACGGTTTCCAGGTGGCTCGTTCATCTGGCCGTAAACCAGGGATACTTTGTCCAGAACGTTGGAGTCGGTCATTTCGTGGTAGAAGTCGTTACCCTCACGAGTACGTTCACCTACACCCGCAAACACAGAGTAACCGGAGTGCTCGATCGCGATGTTACGGATCAGCTCCATCATGTTTACGGTTTTACCTACACCCGCACCACCGAACAGACCAACTTTACCGCCCTTCGCAAATGGACACATCAGGTCGATAACTTTGATACCGGTTTCCAGCAGTTCCTGAGAGCTGGACAGCTCTTCGTAGGAAGGTGCCGCGCGGTGGATAGCCCAACGCTCTTCTTCACCGATGTCGCCTTTCATGTCGATTGGCTGACCCAATACGTTCATGATACGACCCAGTGTTGCTTTACCTACCGGGACTTCGATCGGGTGCTCAAGGTCTTTTACTTCCAGACCACGACGCAGACCGTCGGAAGAACCCATCGCGATGGTACGCACGATACCGCCGCCGAGCTGCTGCTGAACTTCCAGCACCAGGCTCTCGTTACCATTCTGTACCTCAAGCGCGTCGTACACGCGTGGTACGGCGTCCTGAGGGAACTCGACGTCCACCACGGCGCCGATTACCTGGACAATCTTTCCAGTAGCCATCTTGAATCCTCTACGTAATTCGTAAACCTGGTTAAACCGCGGCGGCCCCCGAGACGATCTCGGTGAGTTCCTGAGTAATGCTGGCCTGACGAGCTTTGTTGTAAACCAACTGCAGCTCTTTAATCAGGCTGCCGCCATTATCGGTCGCGGCTTTCATCGCCACCATTCGTGCGGCCTGCTCGCTGGCCAGGTTTTCTACAACGCCCTGATAAACCTGAGATTCAACGTAACGACGCAGCAGGGTATCCAGCAGCGGTTTCGGATCGGGTTCATACAGGTAATCCCAGGTTTTTTGCTTCAGCTCGCCATCTTCTGATGCCGGTAACGGCAGCATCTGAGTGAGCGTTGGAACCTGAGACATGGTGTTAATGAATTTGTTGCTGACAACGTACAGTCTGTCCAGACGGCCTTCATCATAAGCCTGCAACATCACTTTAACCGGGCCGATCAGTTCGGACAGGGACGGGTTATCACCCATACCTGTCACCTGAGCGACAATGTTGCCACCAACGGAGTTAAAGAAAGAGACGCCTTTAGAGCCGATCATTGCGATATCGCACTGAACGCCTTTTTCAGACCATGCTTTCATATCCGCCAGCAGTTTTTTGAACAGGTTAATGTTCAAGCCGCCACACAGACCACGGTCGGTCGACACCACCAGGTAGCCCACGCGCTTAACTTCGCGTTCTTCCAGGTAAGGGTGCTTATATTCCAGATTACCGTTTGCAAGGTGACCAATCACTTTGCGCATGGTTTCTGCATAAGGACGGCTGGCCGCCATGCGATCCTGCGATTTACGCATTTTGGAAGCGGCGACCATCTCCATCGCTTTAGTGATCTTTTGCGTGTTCTGGACGCTTGCGATCTTACTACGTATCTCTTTTGCGCCGGCCATGAGCTTCTCCTCAATGCCAGGCGGCTTGTCCTGAGACAAGCCGCCGGACGATTACCAGGATTGGGTTGCTTTGAAGGAATCGAGGATAGCTTTCAGCTTGCCTTCGATTTCGTCGTTATAGCCACCGGTCTGGTTGATCTCTTGCATCAGCGGAGCGTGATCACGGTCGACGTAAGCCAGCAGAGCGGCTTCGAAGCTACCGATTTTCGCCAGTTCCACATCTTCGAGGTAACCGCGTTCAGCCGCGAACAGTACCAGGCCCTGCTGAGCAACAGACATTGGTGCGTACTGTTTTTGCTTCAGCAGCTCGGTCACTTTCTGACCGTGGCTCAGCTGTTTACGGGTTGCTTCGTCCAGATCGGATGCGAACTGAGAGAACGCAGCCAGTTCACGATACTGTGCCAGCGCGGTACGGATACCACCGGACAGTTTCTTGATGATCTTGGTCTGAGCAGCACCACCAACACGGGATACGGAGATACCCGGGTTAACTGCCGGACGAATACCGGAGTTAAACAGGTTGGTTTCCAGGAAGATCTGACCATCGGTAATAGAGATTACGTTGGTCGGAACGAACGCAGAAACGTCACCCGCCTGGGTTTCAATGATCGGCAGAGCGGTCAGAGAGCCCGTTTTACCCTTCACTTCACCTTTGGTGAAGTTCTCGACGTATTCCGCGTTAACGCGGGAAGCACGCTCCAGCAGACGAGAGTGGAGGTAGAATACGTCGCCAGGGAACGCTTCACGTCCAGGTGGACGACGGAGCAGCAGGGAAACCTGACGATAAGCAACAGCCTGTTTAGACAGGTCATCGTATACGATCAGCGCATCTTCACCGCGGTCACGGAAGTATTCGCCCATTGCGCAACCGGCGTATGGCGCCAGGTATTGCAGTGCAGCAGATTCAGACGCGGTCGCTACCACAACGATGGTGTTAGACAGTGCGCCGTGCTCTTCCAGTTTACGAACCACGTTAGAAATGGTGGACGCTTTCTGGCCGATGGCCACGTACACGCATTTGATGCCGGAGTCACGCTGGTTGATGATGGCGTCGATAGCCATCGCGGTTTTACCGGTCTGACGGTCACCGATGATCAGTTCACGCTGACCACGACCGATTGGGATCATGGCATCAACGGACTTATAACCTGTCTGAACAGGCTGATCTACGGACTGACGGTCGATAACGCCTGGTGCGATAACTTCGATTGGAGAGAAGCCATCGTGCTCAACCGGACCTTTACCGTCGATTGGCGCACCCAGGGTGTTAACAACGCGACCCAGCAGGCCACGGCCAACCGGTACTTCCAGAATACGGCCAGTACACTTAACCTTCATGCCTTCGGCGAGGTCAGCGTATGGACCCATCACAACTGCACCTACGGAGTCGCGCTCCAGGTTCAGTGCGATAGCGTAACGGTTACCCGGCAGGGAAATCATCTCACCCTGCATACAATCGGCCAGGCCGTGGATACGGATAACACCGTCACTTACAGAAACAATAGTACCTTCGTTGTGAGCTTCACTCACAACACTGAACTGAGCAATGCGCTGCTTGATCAGTTCGCTGATTTCGGTGGAATTCAGTTGCATGCTCCAGTCCCCTTAAGACTGCAAGACGTCTGCAAGGCGTTCAAGACGGCCGCGTACGCTGCCATCAATGACCATATCACCCGAACGGATGATTACGCCTGCCATTACAGACTTATCGATTTTGCAATTCAGCTTAACTTTGCGTGACAGACGTTTTTCCATCGCGGCGGTGATTTTCGCAAGCTGTTCATTACTCAGTTCAGTCGCAGAAGTCACTTCGACTTCAGCGGTTGCTTCACTAAGGGCACGTAAGTGCTCAAACTGCTCGAAAACATCCGGGAGCACACGGAGACGACCATTTTCTGCCATCACCTTAATCAGGTTCTGGCCGTTGGCATCCAGTTGCTCTCCGCACACGGCGATAAACGACGCGGCGAGAGTTTCAGGTGCTAACGCACCGGAAAGCAACTCAGCCATTTGTTCGTTTTTCGTCACCTCAGCGGCAAACGCCAGCATATCCTGCCAGCGATCGACATTTTGGTGTTCGACAGCAAAGTCAAAAGCTGCTTTGGCGTAGGGGCGAGCTACCGTAACAAATTCAGACATCAGCCCCTCCCTCCTTACAGTTCAGCGACAAGTTTGTCCACGATGTCGCTGTTAGCAGCTTCATCCACGGAACGTTCGATGATCTTCTCGGCGCCAGCAACAGCCAGAATCGCAACCTGCTTACGCAGTTCTTCACGAGCACGTTTACGCTCAGCATCAATTTCTGCCTGAGCCTGTGTCACGATCTTAGTACGTTCCTGTTCTGCTTCAGCTTTGGCTTCGTCCAGGATCTGCGAACGGCGTTTGTTAGCCTGTTCGATGATAACCTGAGCTTCCGCTTTCGCTTTTTTCAGCTGGTCTGTCGCGTTGGCCTGTGCAAGGTCCAAATCTTTCTTAGCGCGTTCTGCAGAAGCCAGACCGTCAGCAATTTCTTTCTGACGTTTTTCGATGGCAGCCATTAAAGGCGGCCATACATACTTCATGCAGAACCAGACAAAGAGAATAAACGCGATGGCCTGGCCGAGGATTGTTGCGTTCATGTTCACAGCACAATACCTCTTTAATATCTGTGGCTTAGGGTTTTAAAACTACTACTACGCGACAGCAAACATCACGTACAGACCCAGACCTACAGCGATCATTGGGATAGCATCCACCAGACCCATAACGATAAAGAACTGAGTACGCAGCAGAGGAATCAGATCAGGTTGACGCGCTGCGCCTTCCAGGAATTTGCCCCCGAGGATGCCGATACCGATCGCAGCACCGATAGCCGCCAGACCCATCATCACAGCGGCAGCCATGTACAGCAGATCCATATTCAGGTTTTCCATGACAGTCTCCAGTTTGTTTCAATTAAAACGTAGTAGTGTTGGTAAAAAATCAGTGCTCTTCAGACGCCATCGACAGATAGACGATCGTCAGAACCATGAAGATAAAGGCTTGCAGCGTAATGATCAGTATGTGGAAAATGGCCCACGGCACATTCAGAACCCACTGTGACCACCACGGCAGAAGACCCGCGATCAGAATGAAAATCAGCTCACCCGCATACATGTTGCCGAACAGTCGCAGACCCAGTGAAACAGGTTTGGACAGCAGGCTAACGCCTTCCAGGATCAGGTTGACCGGAATAAACGCCCAGTGGTTGAACGGCTGCAAGGTAAGCTCTTTCACAAAGCCGCTTACGCCTTTCATTTTGATGCTGTAGAAAAGAATCAGGATAAATACGCCCAGCGCCATCGACAGGGTGATGTTCACGTCCGCAGACGGTACAACACGCAGCGCTGGCAGGCCGAAGATGTGCTCACCGATAAACGGCAGCAGATCGATTGGCAGCAGGTCCATCAGGTTCATCAGGAAGACCCAAACGAACACGGTCAGGGCCAGCGGAGCAATCAGCTTGCTCTTGCCATGGTACATGTCTTTGACGCTGCCATGGACGAAGCCGATGATCATTTCGATGAAGGTCTGGAATTTCCCTGGTACACCGCTGGTCGCTCGTTTAGCAACACCGCGGAACATGGCCAGGAACAGAAGACCCAAAACCACCGAGAAGAACATGGAGTCGATGTTGATCGTCCAGAAGGTGGCCGGGGGGTTATGTGGATCCACCAGCGAGAATGTACGCAGGTCCAACTGAAGGTTATTCAGATGGTGACCTATGTAATCCTGCGGCGTCATATTTTCTGAAGCCATGATGCCTTTTACCCTTTGTTATTGATTACAGCTGGAGCCAGAACTTGTACCACCAGCACCAAAACCCACGTTGCTATCAGCGGCATGAAGACCACTTTCAAAACCGCCAGCGCCATCACCAGTAGAGCAAAGGTCAGCAACACCTTACACACTTCGCCGAGAGCGAAGGACCAGGCCACGCGGCCTTTGGCGGGTGTATGCGCCTGATGACGCCAGGCAAAAATCATAAACAACACATTTGGCAGCACAACCGCCAAACCCCCGCACACGGCGGAGATGCCCCAGAAGGGGTCTTTGAGGCTAAACAGCAGTCCACTTGCTATCACAGCCAGAAACTGAATGAACAGAAGCTTACGAGCAACGTTTCTACTCAAGAGCGACACAGACATCACGTTTTTACTCCTGCTCCCTTCGAGGTATGTCGCGTGTCGTATAAAACGTCCTTTAAGGCTCAGAGTCAAGCATCAAAAAGCGGTCAAATTATACGGTGCGCACCCGTGATTTCAAACATTAAGTAGCGAAAAGGTGAATAAATGTTTAAATATTTTTCCCCACCGCTATTTTTTAACTTTCGAGCAAAGCACCAACCTTCGACCAAAACTGCAAACAGCGCGAAAACGTTGTCGATAAAGCGTGCACGAGATCACAAAACACACATTTGCGATAAGGTTGTATTTATCAAAGACGCAAATCGCAGAAATTTATCTTTATGAAATTAAACGCAAAATATCGCAACTATTTTCAAAACAGCCCGGTACACAATAAAAACCTTTTATTGACATTCTTAATAAATAATTAACATTGCGTTCTGGTTACTGCTTTCCACTTTTAGCAGACTTATATTTTCACAGATGACTATCTTCCAGGGGAAGAATAGTCGCCAGGTTAACCAGAAGAAAAACCTTAGTGAAAACGAGGTTAAGAGCTCACCAGTAAATCCCCTGTAGTTGTGCTGTTTTTTAACATGCGAAGAACAGCACAAATTCCACATTTTTTATTAATTTTTTAAAAATTGTTTGGCTTAATTATCACCAGATGACGTTCGCCATCGAGCTGAGGAATGTTTAATTTCTCGATGGATTCAACAGCAAAACCGTCCGGAAGCTGTTCAATCTCATCGCCTGGCAACTGCCCTTTTAGCGCATAAAAGCGGCCATTCTCAGCAGGTAAGTGCTTGCACCAGCTCACCATATCATTGAGCGACGCAAATGCGCGGCTGATAACCCCGTCAAACGGCGGCTCTGCCGGGAACGCCTCTACCCTGCTCTGTACGGGCGTAATATTTTCAAGCTTCAGCTCATGCTGTACCTGACGTAAAAAGCGCACACGCTTGCCAAGACTGTCCAGAAGCGTGAAATGGCTCTCAGGGCGAACAATCGACAGCGGAATACCCGGCAGACCTGGGCCCGTCCCTACGTCGATAAAACGCTCACCTTTCAGATAAGGGGCAACCACGATGCTGTCGAGAATGTGGCGAACGAGCATCTCGTTGGGGTCGCGAACAGACGTCAGGTTGTACGCTTTATTCCATTTATTCAGCATATCGACATAGGCCACCAGCTGATTTTTCTGGTGATCGGTGAGCGAAATACCTGCCTGATCCAGCAGACGAGAGAGTTTGTTGAGCACGGTGAATACCTGTTGGAAAACTTAGGTGGCGGGTGGCGCTTGGCTTACCCGCCCTACGGGTTCAGTAGGCCCGGTAAGCGCTGCGCCACCGGGCAATATTCCGGGCCTTACGCGCTACGGCGCAGCATGCCCTGCTTTTTCAGCCACACCAGCAGAATGGAAATCGCTGCAGGCGTGACGCCGGAGATACGTGAGGCCTGGCCGATCGAGACCGGTTTGTGATCGTTCAGCTTGGCGATCACTTCGTTGGAAAGGCCAGTCACCTGGCGGTAGTCCAGCATTTCCGGCAGCAGCGTGTTTTCGTTACGCTGCTGTTTTTCGATCTCATCCTGCTGACGCGCGATGTAACCTTCGTACTTAACCTGGATCTCAACCTGCTCTGCCGCTTCAGCATCTTCCAGGCCCGGCGCGAACGCGGTCAGTTTGACCAGGTTCTCGTAGGTGACTTCAGGACGGCGCAACAAATCTTCACCGCTGGCCTCGCGCGACAGCGGCGCGGTTAAGTGAGCGTTTACTTCGGCAGCGGTTTCCGCCTGCGGGTTCACCCAGGTGGTTTTCAGGCGCTGACGTTCCTGTTCAATGCGCTCCAGCTTCTCGTTAAAGCGCGCCCAGCGTTCGTCATCGACCAGACCCAGCTCGCGGCCGATTTCGGTCAAACGCAGGTCGGCGTTATCTTCACGCAGCATCAGGCGATATTCCGCGCGAGAGGTAAACATACGGTACGGTTCTTTGGTACCCAGCGTGCAGAGATCGTCAACCAGCACGCCCAGATACGCCTGAGAACGGCCGGGTGCCCAGCCCTCTTTCTCAGCAGAGAAGCGCGCGGCGTTCAGACCGGCAAGCAGGCCCTGCGCAGCCGCTTCTTCGTAGCCGGTGGTGCCGTTAATCTGACCCGCAAAGAACAGACCGTGGATGAATTTGCTCTCCAGGGTTGGCTTCAGGTCACGCGGATCGAAGAAATCGTACTCAATAGCGTAGCCAGGGCGAACGATTTTTGCGTTCTCCATGCCCTGCATTGAGCGAACAATTTGCATCTGCACGTCAAACGGCAGGCTGGTGGAGATGCCGTTCGGGTAAATTTCGTTCGAGGTCAGCCCTTCCGGCTCCAGGAAGATCTGGTGCTGGTTACGATCGGCGAAGCGCATCACTTTGTCCTCGATCGACGGGCAGTAGCGCGGACCGATCCCTTCGATCACGCCGGCGTACATCGGGCTGCGATCGAGGTTATTGCGGATCACATCGTGGGTTTTCTCGTTGGTATGCGTGATATAGCACGGCACCTGCTGCGGATGCTGTGCCGCATTGCCCATGAACGAGAAGACCGGCATCGGGTTATCACCGTGCTGTTGCGCCAGCACGCTGAAATCAATGGTGCGCGCATCAATACGCGGCGGCGTACCGGTTTTCAGGCGGCTGACGCGCAGCGGCAGTTCACGCAGACGGCGAGACAGTGGAATAGAAGGCGGATCGCCGGCACGGCCACCGCTGTAGTTATCGAGACCAATATGAATTTTACCGTCAAGGAATGTACCCACGGTCAGCACCACGGCTTTGGCGCGGAATTTGAGGCCCATCTGGGTCACGGCACCCACGACGCGATCGTTCTCAACGATTAGATCTTCAACCGCCTGCTGGAAGATCATCAGGTTCGGCTGATTCTCCAGGGCGGTACGCACCGCCTGCCGGTAAAGCACGCGGTCTGCCTGGGCACGGGTCGCACGCACAGCGGGACCTTTACTCGCGTTTAGTATCCTAAACTGGATGCCGGCCCGATCGATCGCTTTCGCCATCAGGCCGCCAAGTGCATCCACTTCTTTTACCAGGTGTCCTTTCCCAATGCCGCCAATCGCCGGATTACAGGACATTTGTCCCAGCGTGTCGATATTGTGTGTCAAAAGCAGGGTCTGCTGACCCATTCGCGCTGCGGCCATTGCGGCCTCAGTGCCTGCGTGACCCCCGCCAATGATGATGACGTCAAAAGGATCCTGATAAAACATGGTGGTCTGCCTCGCGTAAAGCGGTATGAAAATGGATTGAAGCCTGGGCCGTGGATTCTACTCAACTTTAGTCTTTCGAGAAAGCATTGGGATCCTGGGCTATTAAAAAGAAGATCTTTTTATTTAGAGATCTGTTCTATTGTGATCTCTTATTAGGATCGCGAACCTGTGTGGATAAGTCCGATCTCATAAAGAAGATCATGCAGTTAGAAAGGATCGTTTGCTGTGAATGATCGGTGATCCTGGACCGTATAAGCTGGGATCAGATCGCGACTTTATACACAGGCCAAAAACTGCGCTACGGTTGTTATTTGGATAACTACGGGTTAATACGAGCTTTTAACCAGAGTTATCCACATCTGTTCGCGCGATCTTTAATCGTTTTTGAGTAAATTTTTCCATTCCGCGAGCCAGATCTCGGCTGGATCCTCCGGAATGTCATGATCGAGGATGTTGATCTTGAGCGTTTCACCCAGCTGTTTTGCTCCGCAGGAGGTCACAGCGGCTTCGACTTTCTCTATTGCCCCGCAAAAGGTGTCATATTCACGACTGCCGATCCCCACTGCGCCAAAACGGACGTTTGACAGGTCGGGCTGCTGTTCCAGCAGTTCGTCATATAAAGGTTGCAGATTATCCGGCAGATCCCCCGCGCCGTGCGTGGAGGTGATCAGCAGCCAGACCCCGTCAGTCGGGAGATCTTCAAGCAACGGGCCGTGCAGGGTTTCCGTGGAAAAGCCCGCCTCTTCCAGCTTTTCAGCCAGATGTTCCGCTACGTATTCCGCACCACCAAGGGTGCTGCCGCTGATAAGGGTAATGTCCGCCATTGATCGCTCGCCCAGATAAAGAGACGGCCATTGTACGCTGTGAACGAGCTGGGATCTACCTGTGGAAAATGTGGGAATGAATTTGCCCGATCACGGGCGGATGGTACGCATGATCGGGTTTTGCAAGGAGATCAGGGTCTCGGTGGACTGAATTTCATCTATTGTTTGGATCTTGTTGATAAGTACCTGCTGGAGCGCGTCGATGGATCGGCACATAACTTTAATAAAGATGCTGTAGTGCCCGGTGGTGTAGTACGCCTCGGTGACTTCATCCAGCGCGTTCAGTTTCGCCAGGGCGGAAGGGTAGTCTTTGGCGCTTTTAAGAATGATGCCGATGAAGCAGCAGACGTCGTAACCCAGCTGCTTTGGGCTGACGTCAATGCGCGCACCGGTAATGATCCCTGCCTGCTTCATCTTTTCTACGCGAACGTGAATGGTTCCCGGGCTGACGCCAAACTGTTTTGCCAGTTCGGCATAGGCGGTGCGGGCATTAGCCATTAAGGCCTCCAGAATGCCGCGGTCGAGATTGTCGATCTGATAATTTTCCATAGCTTTTTCTTATGAAGATTAATGAATCACTTTATTCTAGCGCTATATTTTATCGAATCAAAAATGAAGGTGGCTTTTTGTTGATGGGTTATTGAATAAGGCGCCGTTTCTGTTGCTTAATCAATATCAACAGGACGCAGGAGTATAAATAATGAAAACCGCTTACATCGCAAAACAACGCCAGATCAGTTTCGTAAAATCCCATTTTTCCCGCCAGCTGGAAGAGAAGCTTGGGCTGATTGAAGTCCAGGCACCGATCCTCAGCCGCGTGGGTGACGGGACGCAGGATAACCTCTCTGGATGCGAAAAAGCGGTACAGGTGAAAGTGAAAACACTGCCAGACGCCCAGTTCGAAGTGGTTCATTCACTGGCGAAGTGGAAGCGTCAGACCCTGGGACAACACGACTTCAGCGCGGGCGAAGGGCTCTACACGCACATGAAAGCCCTTCGCCCTGATGAAGATCGCCTTTCACCGATTCATTCCGTTTACGTTGACCAGTGGGACTGGGAGCGCGTAATGGGTGATGGTGAACGTCATATCGGCACGCTGAAATCCACCGTTGAGGCGATCTACGCCGGGATCAAAGCAACCGAAGCGGTAGTGAGCAAAGAGTTTGGTCTGGCAACGTTCCTGCCGGATACGATCCACTTTGTCCACAGCCAGGAACTGCTGACCCGTTTCCCGGATCTGGATGCCAAAGGCCGTGAGCGTGCGATCGCCAAAGAATTAGGTGCTGTGTTCCTGATCGGTATCGGCGGCAAATTGTCTGATGGCAAACGCCACGACGTTCGTGCGCCTGATTATGATGACTGGAGTACTGCGGGTGAGGGCGAATTTGCCGGGCTGAACGGCGATATTCTTGTCTGGAACCCGATACTGGAAGACGCATTCGAGCTCTCTTCTATGGGGATCCGCGTGGATGCTGACGCGCTGAAGCGCCAGCTGGCGGTCACCGGTGATGTAGACCGTCTCAAACTCGAGTGGCACCAGGCGCTGCTGCGCGGCGAAATGCCGCAGACGATTGGCGGCGGTATCGGCCAGTCCCGTCTGACCATGCTGCTGCTGCAATTACCTCATATCGGTCAGGTTCAGTGTGGCGTCTGGCCGCAGCAGGTACGTGAAAGCGTTGGCTCTCTTCTGTAATTAACGCTGCCAGCGTCTGAGCAGGCGGCTACGCAGCCCGGTATCAAAGCGCCAGATATGATCGAAGATGCGCATGATGCCGGGTTTTCCATGGGCGGACATCGCCACCGCATGAAAACCGTGTTGATGCACCCTCTGTAATTCCTTCACCTTATTGACCACATCATCCGGCAGCCGCTGGGCAATAAAATCGGAAATCACCACTGCGTCAGCGTCGTACCAGTCGCCGCCCTGCATACGCTCCACAATGCTGCGAAAACAGCTTGCCAGATCGGTTCCACCGCGAAAACGCTGGCTCAGGAAGCGGATTGCCTGCTCGATCCCCTGCTGGTTCGTCAGCTCATAGCCCACGACTTCGCTGGAGAACAGCATGATGAAGCAGCGACGGCGATCGGCGAGCGCCACGCGCATCAGTGCCAGACAGAACGCCTTCGCACACTGCTCGTTAAACCCACCCATCGATCCGGACGTATCCACGCAAACGATGAATGGCCCGCGCGGCTGTTCATCAAAATCCTGATGAACCACAGGGCGCTGGCTTACCTTCTCGCGCCAGGCTTCGCCGTGCAGCCGGTAGGTGAGGAGCTGTTTTTCCACCAGCCGACGGTAAAACTCATACTCCAGCTCGGTCATCCCGAGCGTGCTCAGTTCCGTGGGCAGCAGGCGTAAAATGTCATCACTCTGCTGGAGCCCGTCGACCTGCTCCGGCACGGTAGCCGGTTCGCGCACCAGGGTGCGGAAGGTCTCCATGGGGGCATCTTTCTTTGGGACCGACTTTGCCTCCCTTGAGCGACCCAGCTGTTCTGCAAGCTTCATCAGCTCGGGCTGCTGCGCCAGAAAATCGCCGTATTTGACGATCAGCTGATAGTCCCCGCGCCGGAGCTGACCGGCGCTCATATCCCAGAGACGCCCTGCGGCGTTTTCATTCTCCACCAGCACCTGCTCAAGCTGGCCGCTTAAGGTCATGCGCTCCTGAACTTCACTGAGCAGCTGTTCGCGCTCTTCGTCCAGCAGCTGCTGGTTTAGCGTCGTGGCCTGCACCACCAGGCTGAGGCGCCAGCGCTGTAAGAAGAGGGTGTGCAGTGCGGGAGTGAACGTGGCGTTATCCGTGACCAGCGCCCGGGCCTGGCTGGCAAACGGAGAGTGGACCTTGTCGAGCAGCGTCAGGGTTTGCGGAAGCTGAACGATAAACTGCGATGTGGAGAGCCGCTGGCACTGCTGATAACAGGCCACCTCTTCCGTTAGCTCAGGCGGAACTTCGGTCTCCCTGAACCGCTGACGCAAATTTTCCCGCCAGCGCGGAAGATCGTCCGTCATCGCCTTTTTGAGCTTCGGAAATTTTTCAAAGAAGGCTGCCAGCTGCGGCGAAGCCAGAAGGGTTATGACCACTTCTTCGATCAACCCTTCCTCGCTGACGGCCAGCATGACGTTAAGCGTATCCAGGGTTAGCATTGACGCGCCTGTTTAATCTGCGCGCTGACGTCCTGCAGGCTGGCTTCGATGCGACCTAACCAGTCGCTATGAATAAAGAGGCACTTTTGCTGCTCGCTAAAGCGGGTGTGCTGCTGGTGCCATTCCGTATCCAGCGCTTCCAGCTGCTGCTTAATCTCCTCGGGGACGCTGTCAGAGGCGGTTCCCGGCAGCGCGAGACGCGAGCCCTGCAGGCTGACGTCGCGGATCACCAGGTGCTGGCTGCTGTCCACTTCCATATTCAGCGGCTGCGCGAAACCGATGCCGTTGAGCTTTCCACGGATCTCTCCGCCCTTATCCAGCCACTGTGCCAGCGCCTCGCGCTCAATCGTCACATGCACCACCTGCATATCATGCAGCTTAAGCGGCTGTTGGAGCAGCAGGGTCAGCGTCGGGCTGGTGAGTTCGGTGGGTAATTCATAGTGCGGTTTGCGTGCGAACATCCCCCCCAGGCGATTCACTTTCAGCGCGGTTTTATCACTTTGCTGCTGCTGAAGCTGGATGCGCCGCTGGGCAATCGCCCCCAACTGATTGAGCATCGCCTGCTGTCCCCAGGCGTGTCCGGTCATCAAAACGTCAAGCTGCTGCTGCATCAGGTTCATGCCTTCCGCGTCGTGCCAGAGGCAGTCTTTCAGCAGGATCAGATCGATGGGCGCCACGGCATCGCGGCCGCTGAACAGGGCGCTGGCCTGCAGCAGACGGATCGCTTTTTTCCAGCGGCGATCGGAGACATAGGGCGCCGAGGGAAGGTGATCAAGCTGCTGACGAAGCAGATAGATCAGCTCGAATACCGCGTCCGGCAATTTGATTTTGCCAATATCCTGCTGCCACTGGTGGTACTCCTCATCCGTCACCTGCAGCGAAGCGGGTACCGGATTTTCGCTCTCGTCCTGCTGGCTGACCAGCATGGAGCGGAAGTTGGATTTATCCTGTACTTTGTCCAGCCACAGGCGGATCAGCATACGGTCATACAGCGCTTCCAGGCTGCTGTCGGCTTCAGGCAGTTCGTTTGAGGCGGCCACCAGCAGGCGCATTGGGATTTTTTCTTCACTGGCGCCGTTGCGGAACCGACGTTCGTTTATCGCCGTGAGCAGGGTGTTCAGAATGGCCGGTCCCGCTTTCCAGATCTCATCAAGAAAGACAATTTCAGCCTCCGGAAGATACCCTTCTGTCAGACGCTGATAGCGCCCCTCATCTTTCAGTGCCTGAATGGAAAGCGGGCCAAAAACTTCTTCTGGGGTGGAAAACCGGGTCATGAGATATTCGAAGGCGCGGGCGTTCTGAAAAGCAAATTTTAGCCTGCGGGCAATCAGGCTTTTGGCAATGCCCGGCGGACCCAGCAAAAACACGCTCTCGCCGCTCAACGCCGCCAGTAAACAGAGGCGAATGGCGTGGCTACGCTCGAAAAGGCCTTTCTCCAGCGCGCTGCTAAGGCGGGAAATTCTTTCTGCTAATAAATGTGAGTGAGCCATAATAGTTTTGCATCCTTTCGCCGTCGTGGCGGCCAATTGAAGCGAGTATAGACGTTTCAGTCAGGGCTGGTAATAGACTGAAGTGCGGCGCAATTTTCTTTGCGCTACATTAATGCGGTTGCATTTAGGGGTACGATTTTGCAATGAATCGTGCATACTGTGCGCTTTTTGTGGGCCAAGGGACCAGGAACACATTTGTTATTTAAACGAAAAGACTAGTCTATGAGCACTGATAATAAGCAATCATTACCCGCAATAACGCTTGCGGCGATCGGGGTTGTCTACGGTGATATTGGCACCAGCCCGCTTTATACGCTTCGTGAATGTCTGTCCGGCCAGTTTGGCTTTGGTGTTGAGCGCGATGCCGTATTTGGCTTCCTGTCCCTCATCTTCTGGCTGCTGATCCTGGTGGTTTCCGTTAAATATCTCTCCTTCGTTATGCGTGCTGATAACGCAGGTGAAGGTGGGATCCTGACCCTGATGTCCCTGGCAGGGCGCAATACGTCAGCCAGGATGACGTCCGTTCTGGTGATTATCGGCCTGATTGGCGGCAGCTTCTTCTATGGGGAAGTGGTGATAACGCCGGCTATTTCGGTGCTCTCGGCGATAGAGGGGCTGGAGATCATTGCGCCGCAGCTCGATTCATGGGTTGTTCCTTTGGCCATTATTGTCCTGACGCTGCTGTTTATGATCCAGAAGCACGGTACCGGGCTGGTGGGCAAACTGTTTGCGCCGATTATGCTGGCCTGGTTCCTGATCCTGGCCGCGCTTGGTTTGCGCAGCATTATCGCGAATCCGGAAGTGCTGCATGCGCTGAACCCTTACTGGGCCGTGCATTTCTTCCTTGAATACAAAGTGGTTTCCTTCGTGGCGCTGGGTGCCGTCGTGCTCTCCATTACCGGCGTTGAAGCGCTATATGCTGACATGGGGCACTTCGGGAAACTGCCTATCCGCGTGGCATGGTTTATTGTGGTGCTGCCGTCGCTGGTGCTGAACTACTTTGGCCAGGGCGCGCTGTTACTTAAAAATCCGGAAGCGATCAAGAACCCGTTCTTCCTGCTGGCGCCTGACTGGGCGCTGGTGCCGATGCTGATTCTGGCGACGCTGGCGACCGTCATTGCCTCTCAGGCGGTGATTTCCGGCGTGTTTTCTCTGACGCGCCAGGCCGTGCGTCTGGGGTATCTCTCTCCGATGCGCATCATCCATACCTCTGAGATGGAGTCGGGCCAGATCTACATCCCGTTCGTTAACTGGCTGCTCTACTTCGCTGTTGTGATTGTTATCGTCAGCTTCGAGCACTCCAGCAACCTGGCGGCGGCGTACGGTATTGCGGTAACCGGTACGATGGTGCTGACATCGCTTCTCTCCACCACAGTGGCGTACCGAAACTGGCACTGGAATAAATTCCTCGTGGCGATGATTCTGGTGGGCTTCCTGTGCATTGACGTGCCGCTGTTCTCCGCAAACCTCGACAAGATTGTCTCCGGCGGCTGGCTGCCGCTGACGCTGGGTCTGGTGATGTTCATCGTCATGACCACCTGGAAAAGCGAGCGTTTCCGTCTGCTGCGCCGCATGCACGAGCACGGGAACTCTCTTGAGGCGATGATCGCTTCTCTGGAGAAATCCCCGCCGGTCCGCGTGCCGGGCACCGCGGTGTACATGTCTCGCGCCCTGAACGTCATTCCCTTCGCGCTGATGCATAACCTCAAGCACAACAAAGTGCTGCACGAGCGCGTGATCCTGCTGACGCTGCGCACTGAAGATGCGCCTTACGTTCACAACGTGCGTCGCGTGCAAATCGAGCAGCTCTCCCCGACATTCTGGCGCGTGGTGGCGAGCTACGGCTGGCGTGAAACGCCAAATGTGGAAGAGGTGTTCCACCGCTGCGGTCTTGAAGGGCTGAGCTGCCGGATGATGGAGACGTCGTTCTTTATGTCTCACGAATCGCTTATCATCGGCAAGCGCCCTTGGTATTTGCGCCTGCGCGGCAAACTGTACCTGATCCTGCAGCGTAACGCCCTGCGCGCGCCTGACCAGTTTGAGATCCCGCCTAACCGCGTGATAGAGCTGGGTACGCAGGTCGAGATTTAAGTCCTTTCGAAAATGCCGGGTGGCGCTGCGCTTACCCGGCCTACCAAACCCGTAGGCCCTTGCAAGCGAAGCGCCGTCGGGCTATTTCTCCCATCAATATTTCACTTAGCGAAACGTTTCGACGTCGATCACAAATCTGTTACGTCATGATGGTTTTCTGAACATTTCTGGCGCTACACTACTTTTAGCGAAACGTTTCGCTAGTGGAGCAAGAAAATGAAGAAAGGCACGGTACTCAACTCAGAAATCTCATCGGTTATTTCCCGCCTTGGGCATACCGATACGCTGGTGGTTTGCGATGCAGGCTTACCGGTTCCGCGCAGCACAACCCGTATTGATATGGCGTTAACGCAGGGTGTTCCTTCGTTTATGCAGGTACTGGAAGTCGTGACGGCGGAGATGCAGGTTGAGGCAGCCATTCTCGCGGCGGAAATCAAACAACATAATCCGCAACTCCACGAAACGTTGCTCAGCCATATTGAGCAACTGCAACAACACCAGGGAAACACCATAGAAATTCGTTACACAACGCACGAGCAGTTCAAACAACAAACCGCAGACAGTCAGGCGGTAATTCGCAGCGGGGAGTGTTCCCCGTATGCGAATATCATTCTCTGTGCTGGCGTCACCTTCTGAGGCCATCATGGACGCATTACTGCAACTCAAAGGGATCGATAAGTCGTTCCCGGGCGTAAAAGCCCTCTCCGGCGCGGCGCTGAACGTCTACCCCGGGCGCGTAATGGCGCTGGTGGGGGAAAACGGCGCCGGCAAATCCACCATGATGAAAGTGCTAACCGGTATCTATCAACGCGATGCCGGTTCACTCCTCTGGCTGGGTAAAGAAACCACCTTCACTGGCCCGAAATCTTCTCAGGAAGCAGGTATCGGCATTATTCACCAGGAGCTGAACCTGATCCCGCAGCTCACCATTGCGGAAAACATCTTCCTCGGCCGCGAGTTTGTTAACCGGTTCGGCAAAATCGACTGGAAAACTATGTATGCTGAAGCGGACAAGCTGCTGGCGAAGCTGAACCTGCGCTTTAAGAGCGACCGTCTGGTAGGCGATTTGTCGATTGGCGATCAGCAGATGGTGGAAATCGCGAAGGTGCTGAGCTTTGAGTCGAAGGTCATCATTATGGATGAACCGACCGACGCCCTGACCGATACTGAAACCGAATCCCTGTTCCGCGTTATCCGCGAGCTGAAGTCGCAGGGGCGCGGGATTGTCTATATCTCTCACCGCATGAAAGAGATCTTCGAGATCTGCGACGACGTCACCGTTTTCCGCGACGGGCAGTTTATTGCCGAGCGCGAAGTGGCCACGCTGACCGAAGATACGCTCATTGAAATGATGGTGGGACGTAAGCTTGAAGATCAATATCCGCATCTGGATAAAGCGCCGGGAGAGATCCGCCTGAAGGTGGACAACCTCTGCGGTCCGGGTGTGAACGACGTGACCTTTACCCTGCGCCAGGGCGAGATCCTGGGCGTGGCGGGCCTGATGGGAGCGGGACGTACCGAGCTGATGAAAGTGTTGTACGGCGCACTGCCGCGCACCAGCGGTTATGTCACCCTTGACGGCCATGAAGTGGTCACCCGCTCTCCGCAGGATGGTCTGGCGAACGGCATCGTCTATATCTCCGAAGACCGCAAACGCGATGGCCTGGTGCTGGGCATGTCGGTAAAAGAGAACATGTCCCTGACCGCGCTGCGCTATTTCAGCCATAGCGGTGGAAGCCTGAAGCATAAAGACGAACAGCAGGCGGTCAGCGATTTTATCCGCCTCTTTAACGTCAAAACCCCGTCGATGGAGCAGGCGATTGGCCTGTTATCCGGCGGGAATCAGCAGAAAGTGGCGATTGCGCGCGGGTTGATGACGCGCCCGAAAGTGCTGATCCTCGACGAGCCAACCCGCGGCGTGGACGTGGGCGCGAAGAAAGAGATCTATCAGCTGATTAACCAGTTTAAGGCCGACGGTCTGAGCATCATTCTGGTCTCTTCCGAGATGCCAGAAGTATTAGGCATGAGCGATCGCATTATCGTTATGCATGAAGGGCATCTCGGCGGTGAATTCACTCGCGAGCAGGCCACCCAGGAAGTTCTGATGGCTGCCGCTGTGGGCAAGCTTAATCGCGTGAATCAGGAGTAAGAAGATGACTACCCAGGCTGTTTCTGGTCGCCGCTATTTCACAAAGGCGTGGCTCATGGAGCAAAAATCGCTGATTGCCCTGCTGGTGCTGATCGCGATTGTATCGACCATGAGTCCGAACTTTTTCACCGTTAATAACCTGTTCAACATTCTGCAGCAGACGTCGGTGAATGCCATTATGGCGGTCGGCATGACGCTGGTAATTTTGACCTCAGGTATCGATCTGTCCGTCGGTTCCCTGCTGGCCCTTACCGGCGCGATCGCCGCTTCGCTTGTCGGGATTGAAGTCAACGCGCTGGTGGCCGTGGCCGCGGCCCTGGCGGCAGGGGCCGCGATTGGCGCCGTCACCGGCGTGATTGTGGCAAAAGGTCGCGTTCAGGCATTCATCGCCACGCTGGTGATGATGCTGCTGCTGCGCGGGGTGACCATGGTTTATACCAACGGCAGCCCGGTCAATACCGGCTTCACCGATAACGCCGATCTGTTTGGCTGGTTCGGTATCGGTCGCCCGCTGGGTGTTCCGACACCGGTCTGGATCATGGCTATCGTCTTCCTGGCGGCGTGGTACATGCTGCACCATACCCGTCTGGGCCGTTATATTTATGCGCTGGGCGGTAACGAAGCGGCAACGCGCCTGTCCGGTATCAGCGTTAATAAAGTCAAAGTTATCGTCTACTCCCTGTGCGGTCTGCTGGCGTCACTGGCGGGCATTATCGAAGTGGCGCGCCTCTCTTCCGCGCAGCCGACGGCGGGTACGGGGTATGAGCTGGATGCTATCGCGGCAGTGGTTCTGGGCGGTACGAGTCTTGCGGGCGGTAAAGGTCGCATTGTTGGGACATTGATCGGCGCACTGATTCTCGGTTTCCTGAATAATGGTTTGAATTTGTTAGGTGTTTCCTCCTATTACCAGATGATCGTTAAGGCAGTGGTGATTTTGCTGGCGGTACTGGTAGACAACAAAAAACAGTAACTGACGACACTACAGGACATCTTAGATATGAACATGAAAAAACTGGCTACCCTGGTTTCTGCTGTCGCGCTGAGCGCAACCGTAAGTGCTAACGCCATGGCGAAAGATACCATCGCGCTGGTTGTCTCAACCCTGAACAACCCGTTCTTCGTCTCCCTGAAGGACGGTGCGCAGAAAGAAGCGGACAAGCTGGGCTACAACCTGGTGGTGCTGGATTCACAGAACAACCCGGCGAAAGAGCTGGCTAACGTTCAGGACTTAACCGTTCGTGGCACCAAAATTCTGCTGATCAACCCAACCGACTCTGACGCCGTAGGCAACGCCGTGAAGATGGCAAACCAGGCGAAAATTCCGGTGATCACCCTGGACCGTCAGGCAACCAAAGGCGACGTGGTGAGCCACATTGCGTCTGATAACGTGCTGGGCGGCAAAATCGCGGGTGATTACATCGCGAAGAAAGCTGGCGAAGGCGCGAAAGTTATCGAACTGCAGGGGATTGCCGGTACGTCTGCCGCCCGCGAGCGTGGCGAAGGCTTCCAGCAGGCTGTGGCCGCACACAAATTCAACGTGCTGGCGAGCCAGCCAGCAGACTTCGATCGTACCAAAGGTCTGAACGTCATGCAGAACCTGCTGACCGCACACCCTGATGTGCAGGCGGTCTTCGCGCAGAACGACGAAATGGCGCTCGGTGCGCTGCGTGCTCTGCAGACTGCAGGTAAATCTGATGTGATGGTTGTCGGATTTGACGGCACGCCGGATGGTGAAAAAGCAGTAAACGATGGCAAACTGGCTGCGACCATCGCTCAGCTGCCTGAGCAGATTGGCGCCACTGGCGTTGAAACTGCCGACAAAGTGCTGAAGGGCGAAAAAGTTCAGGCTAAATACCCGGTTGACCTGAAGCTGGTCATCAAGCAGTAAAAGGCGAATCAGGCAGTCGCTGGCTGCCTGAGGGACACCAATAAAAGAAAAGTGTGGCATACGCCACCGGGTAACACCGGTGGCGCTCTCAGATGGACAACCCAACCATGAAAACCGCAGGCAACCTCGTCGTCCTTGGCAGTATCAATGCCGATCACATTCTTAACCTTGAATCGTTCCCTGCACCGGGCGAAACCGTCACGGGTAATCAGTATCAGGTGGCATTTGGCGGTAAAGGTGCCAACCAGGCCGTGGCCGCGGGTCGCAGTGGGGCGAATATTGCGTTTATCGCCTGCACGGGTGATGACGATACCGGTGAGCGTGTACGCAAGCAGCTCGCGAGCGACAACATTGATATCGCACCGGTCAGCGTTGTTGCAGAGGAATCTACCGGCGTGGCGCTGATTTTCGTCAACGCTGAAGGTGAGAATGTCATCGGTATTCATGCTGGGGCTAACGCTGCGCTGACGACGGAGCGCGTAGAAGCGCAACATGCAAGCATCGCCGGAGCGGAAGCCCTGCTCATGCAGCTGGAATCACCGGTTGAAAGCGTGCTGGCCGCCGCAAAAATTGCGCATGAAAATCATACCACTGTTGTACTGAACCCGGCCCCAGCACGTGTATTATCAGACGAGCTGCTGGCGCTGGTGGACATCATTACGCCGAACGAAACCGAAGCCGAAAAGCTGACGGGCATTCGCGTAGAAAATGATGACGATGCCGCACGAGCCGCGCGTGCACTGCATGATAAGGGCATCGGCACCGTAATTATCACCCTTGGCAGCCGTGGGGTGTGGGCAAGCGTCAATGGCGAAGGCCGTCGCGTGCCGGGCTTTAAGGTCAAAGCGATTGATACCATTGCAGCGGGAGACACCTTCAATGGTGCACTGGTGACCGCGCTGCTGGAAGGCAAGAAAATGGATGACGCTATTCGCTTCGCTCACGCCGCTGCCGCGATTGCGGTGACGCGCAAGGGCGCCCAGCCTTCCGTTCCGTGGCGTAAAGAGATCGATGAATTCTTAAGTCAGCAGGGGTAACGCTTGGCTACAATGAAAGATGTCGCCCGTATGGCGGGCGTTTCTACCTCGACGGTATCCCACGTCATTAATAAAGATCGCTTCGTCAGCGAGGCGATTCGGGAAAAAGTCGAAGCTGCGGTAAAAGAACTCAACTATGCGCCGTCTGCGCTGGCGCGCAGCCTTAAGCTCAATCAGACGCGCACCATCGGTATGCTGATCACCGCAAGTACCAACCCCTTTTATTCAGAACTGGTTCGCGGCGTGGAGCGCAGCTGCTTCGAGCGCGGCTACAGCCTGGTGCTGTGTAACACCGAAGGTGACGAGCAGCGCATGAATCGTAACCTGGAGACGCTGATGCAAAAACGCGTCGACGGGCTACTGTTGCTCTGCACCGAAACGCACCAGCCCTCGAAAGAGATCATCCAGCGCTATCCTTCTATTCCCACCGTGATGATGGACTGGGCCCCATTCGACGGAACCAGCGATCTCATTCAGGATAACTCCCTGCTGGGTGGTGATATGGCGACTCAGTATCTGATTGATAAAGGCTATACCCGCATCGCCTGTATTACCGGTCCGCTGGATAAAACCCCGGCGCGTTTGCGTCTGGAAGGGTATCTCTCCGCCATGGATCGAGCAGGGCTCGCCATTCCTGATGGCTACCGGATCACTGGTGATTTCGAATTTAACGGTGGCTTCGAGGCAATGCAGAAACTGCTGACGCAAGCGCAGCGCCCGCAGGCGGTCTTTATTGGTAATGATGCGATGGCGTTTGGTGCCTATCAGGCGTTGTACCAGGCGGGGCTACGCGTGCCGGACGATATGGCGGTGATTGGCTACGATGATATTGAACTTGCCCGCTACATGACGCCGCCGCTGACTACTATTCATCAGCCGAAGGATGAACTGGGAGAGCTGGCCATAGATGTGTTGATCCACCGTATGGCGCAGCCCACGCTGCAGCAACAACGCCTGCAGCTTACTCCTGTTCTGATGGAACGCGGTTCGGTTTAGCTTTCTCTTTATGACGCTCTTTAATCAGGTTTCTGCCGTCTTTCGGTTTTAACAGCATAAAGACCAGCGCCGATACCACGGTAAGTGCGCCCATGGTAATAAAGGTATAGTGGAACTGCTCAACGGTATTTGCGTTGTCAAAACCCTCATAAAACCTCAGCACCGCTGCACTCACGGCAACCCCTAAACTGATCGACAGCTGTTGCGTTACCGCCAGCACGCTGTTGCCGCTACTGGCGTTCTCGTCAGTCAGGTCGGCGAGGGTGATGGTGTTCATCGATGTGAACTGCGTCGACATCGCCATGCCCAACACAAACAGCGGCAGGATCAGCATCCAGACGGGTAACGCGGCGGACTGCAGCGAAAACTGCGCAATCATCAAACCGATAAAGACCGTCACGCCAACCAGCGTCTTACGATAGCCAAACCAGCGCAGCACCTGCGTAACGGTTGATTTTGCCAGAATCGAGCCCATTGCCGTGGGCGCCATCATGCAGCCAGCAATCAGGGCCGGGTAGCCGAAACCCACCTGCAGCATCAATGGCATCAGGAACGGCACACAACCCGTCCCCAGACGAGACGCAATGTTGCCTGCAATCCCTACGGAAAAGGTTCGGGTATTAAAGAGCCCCAGGGAGATTAACGGTGTCGGGTGGCGGCGCGCGTGACGTATATAAAGAAGAAATAACAGAATACCGCCCAGGATAACGGAGAGCGCTATCCACGTTGCGACGATCTTCTCGCCAAACAGCTCCATCCCGCTGGAGAATAATACCAGGCTCAGGCCGAACAGGAAAAAGCCGCCCATGTCGAAGCTGCGCCTTGGCGTGGTGAAGTTCGGCATATATTTGCGGGCATACAGCAGCCCCGCAACGCCAATTGGGATATTAATCAGGAAGATCCAGTGCCAGCTTGCCCAGGTGACAAACACGCCACCGAGTACCGGTCCAAGTATCGGGCCAACAAGGCCTGGCATGGTAACGAAGTTGAGCACGGGAAGTAATTCGCTGCGCGGGTAGGCTCGCAGTAGGGCAAGGCGCGCCACGGGCATCATCATCGCGCCGCCGATGCCCTGCAATACGCGGAAGATAACCAGCTCTGTTAATGATGAGGAGAGCGCACAGGCCAGCGAACCGAGCGTAAAGAGCGTTACGGCCAGCATGAAAACTCTGCGGGTGCCAAAGCGGTCGGCCAGCCAGCCGCTGACCGGTATTAACATTGCCACCGTCAGGGTGTAGCTGATGATGGCTGACTGCATCGCCAGTGGGGAACGGTTGAGGCTTTGCGCAATAGCGGGAAGCGCGGTGTTGAGGATGGTGGCATCCAGTGCCTGCATAAAAAACGCCATGGCTGCAATCCACGGCAATCCGGCCATGCTGCGCGCTTTTTTCTTTATCATTTATTTACCTGCTGGTAGGTTGGCGCGGCCAGCAATGCCTGGCACGCACTCAGGGCTCGTTGCCCGTCGCTTTCCTGGATGGCATCCACTATCGCCTGATGCAAATCCAGTTTTACCACTTCGTTTTGTGTAATAGAGGTAAAGTAGGTGTGATACACCGAATGAAATAAAGAGGCAAAAGAGGTAAGGAACGGATTGGCGCTCATCATATAGATGTGTTCATGCCAGGCCATATCGACCTCAACCCAGCGTTCGCGGTTGAAGTGTTTTTTCAGGAACACCATCTCTTCCATCAACGCGTTAAGCTGCGCTTTCTGCTCTGCTGTTCCCAGCGTAGCGGCAAGCAGACATGCCTGAGGTTCAAGGCTGCTGCGCATCACCAGAAAGTGATCGACGACCTGATGAAAGTTATCTTCCGTCATCCACCAGGAGAGCAGCTCCTGATCGAGAAAATTCCAGTTACTCTGTGGCATTACGCGTGTGCCAATGCGAGGACGTGGAAGCACCATACCTTTTGCCGTCAGGGTTTTCACCGCCTCGCGCACGGCGGTACGACTCACCCCAAACTGCTCACCCAGCTCCATTTCACCCGGCAGGATGCTACCGGGGGCATATTTACCCGCTAAAATCCGCTGCGCCAGCTTTTCTGCCAGCACGTACGACAGGTTTTTTTGGGCGGCCAGCTGTTGTGCGCTTAATGGCATCGCTTTTATTCCTTAAAGATACATGCTGATAATTATGCCACCTCGAATGTGATTGTGGTTGCAGATACATCAAATAGAACAATTTGTAGCTTGATTTCACCTCGGGTGGTGAAAAAAAACGCGGATAAAAACTTTTTTTAAATTTCCTCTTGTCACGTCGGAATAACTCCCTATAATGCGCCTCCACTGACACGGAGCAACGGCACACACGCCGCCGGGTCAGCAGAGAATAGTGTAAATAAACGCTTGACTCTGAAGCGGGAAGGCGTAATATGCACACCCCGCGCCGCTGCGAAAAGCGAAGCGGTACTGCTCTTTAACAATTTATCAGACAATCTGTGTGGGCACTCAAAGTGACATGGATTCTTAATGTCTTCGGACAATAAATGAATACCAAGTCTCTGAGTGAACATGCGTAATTCATTACGAAGTTTAATTCACGAGCATCAAACTTAAATTGAAGAGTTTGATCATGGCTCAGATTGAACGCTGGCGGCAGGCCTAACACATGCAAGTCGAGCGGCAGCGGAAAGTAGCTTGCTACTTTGCCGGCGAGCGGCGGACGGGTGAGTAATGTCTGGGAAACTGCCTGATGGAGGGGGATAACTACTGGAAACGGTAGCTAATACCGCATAACGTCGCAAGACCAAAGAGGGGGACCTTCGGGCCTCTTGCCATCAGATGTGCCCAGATGGGATTAGCTAGTAGGTGGGGTAACGGCTCACCTAGGCGACGATCCCTAGCTGGTCTGAGAGGATGACCAGCCACACTGGAACTGAGACACGGTCCAGACTCCTACGGGAGGCAGCAGTGGGGAATATTGCACAATGGGCGCAAGCCTGATGCAGCCATGCCGCGTGTATGAAGAAGGCCTTCGGGTTGTAAAGTACTTTCAGCGGGGAGGAAGGTGTTGAGGTTAATAACCTCAGCAATTGACGTTACCCGCAGAAGAAGCACCGGCTAACTCCGTGCCAGCAGCCGCGGTAATACGGAGGGTGCAAGCGTTAATCGGAATTACTGGGCGTAAAGCGCACGCAGGCGGTCTGTCAAGTCGGATGTGAAATCCCCGGGCTCAACCTGGGAACTGCATTCGAAACTGGCAGGCTAGAGTCTTGTAGAGGGGGGTAGAATTCCAGGTGTAGCGGTGAAATGCGTAGAGATCTGGAGGAATACCGGTGGCGAAGGCGGCCCCCTGGACAAAGACTGACGCTCAGGTGCGAAAGCGTGGGGAGCAAACAGGATTAGATACCCTGGTAGTCCACGCCGTAAACGATGTCGACTTGGAGGTTGTGCCCTTGAGGCGTGGCTTCCGGAGCTAACGCGTTAAGTCGACCGCCTGGGGAGTACGGCCGCAAGGTTAAAACTCAAATGAATTGACGGGGGCCCGCACAAGCGGTGGAGCATGTGGTTTAATTCGATGCAACGCGAAGAACCTTACCTACTCTTGACATCCAGAGAACTTTCCAGAGATGGATTGGTGCCTTCGGGAACTCTGAGACAGGTGCTGCATGGCTGTCGTCAGCTCGTGTTGTGAAATGTTGGGTTAAGTCCCGCAACGAGCGCAACCCTTATCCTTTGTTGCCAGCGGTTAGGCCGGGAACTCAAAGGAGACTGCCAGTGATAAACTGGAGGAAGGTGGGGATGACGTCAAGTCATCATGGCCCTTACGAGTAGGGCTACACACGTGCTACAATGGCGCATACAAAGAGAAGCGACCTCGCGAGAGCAAGCGGACCTCATAAAGTGCGTCGTAGTCCGGATTGGAGTCTGCAACTCGACTCCATGAAGTCGGAATCGCTAGTAATCGTAGATCAGAATGCTACGGTGAATACGTTCCCGGGCCTTGTACACACCGCCCGTCACACCATGGGAGTGGGTTGCAAAAGAAGTAGGTAGCTTAACCTTCGGGAGGGCGCTTACCACTTTGTGATTCATGACTGGGGTGAAGTCGTAACAAGGTAACCGTAGGGGAACCTGCGGTTGGATCACCTCCTTACCTTAAAGAACCTGCCTTTGTAGTGCTCACACAGATTGTCTGATGAAAAGTAAATAGCAAGGCGTCTTGCGATTGAGACTTCAGTGTCCCCTTCGTCTAGAGGCCCAGGACACCGCCCTTTCACGGCGGTAACAGGGGTTCGAATCCCCTAGGGGACGCCACTTGCTGGTTCGTGAGTGAAAGTCACCTGCCGTCATATCTCAAAACTGACTTACGAGTCACGTTTGAGATATTTGCTCTTTAAAAATCTGGATCAAGCTGAAAATTGAAACGACACATCTTTAATGGTGTGTTCGAGTCTCTCAAATTTTCGCAATCAGAAGTGAAACATCTTCGGGTTGTGAGGTTAAGCGACTAAGCGTACACGGTGGATGCCCTGGCAGTCAGAGGCGATGAAGGACGTGCTAATCTGCGAAAAGCGCCGGCGAGGTGATATGAACCTTTGACCCGGCGATGTCCGAATGGGGAAACCCAGTGCAATTCGTTGCACTATCGTTAACTGAATACATAGGTTAACGAGGCGAACCGGGGGAACTGAAACATCTAAGTACCCCGAGGAAAAGAAATCAACCGAGATTCCCCCAGTAGCGGCGAGCGAACGGGGAGCAGCCCAGAGTCTGAATCAGCTTGTGTGTTAGTGGAAGCGTCTGGAAAGTCGCACGGTACAGGGTGACAGTCCCGTACACGAAAGCACACAGGCTGTGAACTCGAAGAGTAGGGCGGGACACGTGGTATCCTGTCTGAATATGGGGGGACCATCCTCCAAGGCTAAATACTCCTGACTGACCGATAGTGAACCAGTACCGTGAGGGAAAGGCGAAAAGAACCCCGGCGAGGGGAGTGAAAAAGAACCTGAAACCGTGTACGTACAAGCAGTGGGAGCACCTTCGTGGTGTGACTGCGTACCTTTTGTATAATGGGTCAGCGACTTATATTCTGTAGCAAGGTTAACCGTATAGGGGAGCCGAAGGGAAACCGAGTCTTAACTGGGCGTTAAGTTGCAGGGTATAGACCCGAAACCCGGTGATCTAGCCATGGGCAGGTTGAAGGTTGGGTAACACTAACTGGAGGACCGAACCGACTAATGTTGAAAAATTAGCGGATGACTTGTGGCTGGGGGTGAAAGGCCAATCAAACCGGGAGATAGCTGGTTCTCCCCGAAAGCTATTTAGGTAGCGCCTCGTGAACTCATCTTCGGGGGTAGAGCACTGTTTCGGCTAGGGGGCCATCCCGGCTTACCAACCCGATGCAAACTACGAATACCGAAGAATGTTATCACGGGAGACACACGGCGGGTGCTAACGTCCGTCGTGAAGAGGGAAACAACCCAGACCGCCAGCTAAGGTCCCAAAGTCATGGTTAAGTGGGAAACGATGTGGGAAGGCACAGACAGCCAGGATGTTGGCTTAGAAGCAGCCATCATTTAAAGAAAGCGTAATAGCTCACTGGTCGAGTCGGCCTGCGCGGAAGATGTAACGGGGCTAAACCATGCACCGAAGCTGCGGCAGCGACGCTTATGCGTTGTTGGGTAGGGGAGCGTTCTGTAAGCCGTTGAAGGTGGCCTGTGAGGGTTGCTGGAGGTATCAGAAGTGCGAATGCTGACATAAGTAACGATAAAGCGGGTGAAAAGCCCGCTCGCCGGAAGACCAAGGGTTCCTGTCCAACGTTAATCGGGGCAGGGTGAGTCGACCCCTAAGGCGAGGCCGAAAGGCGTAGTCGATGGGAAACAGGTTAATATTCCTGTACTTGGTGTTACTGCGAAGGGGGGACGGAGAAGGCTATGTTAGCCGGGCGACGGTTGTCCCGGTTTAAGCATGTAGGCGGAGGTTCCAGGTAAATCCGGTACCTTTTAACGCTGAGGTGTGATGACGAGGCACTACGGTGCTGAAGTAACAAATGCCCTGCTTCCAGGAAAAGCCTCTAAGCATCAGGTAACATCAAATCGTACCCCAAACCGACACAGGTGGTCAGGTAGAGAATACCAAGGCGCTTGAGAGAACTCGGGTGAAGGAACTAGGCAAAATGGTGCCGTAACTTCGGGAGAAGGCACGCTGATATGTAGGTGAAGCCCCTGCGGGTGGAGCTGAAATCAGTCGAAGATACCAGCTGGCTGCAACTGTTTATTAAAAACACAGCACTGTGCAAACACGAAAGTGGACGTATACGGTGTGACGCCTGCCCGGTGCCGGAAGGTTAATTGATGGGGTTAGCGGCAACGCGAAGCTCTTGATCGAAGCCCCGGTAAACGGCGGCCGTAACTATAACGGTCCTAAGGTAGCGAAATTCCTTGTCGGGTAAGTTCCGACCTGCACGAATGGCGTAATGATGGCCAGGCTGTCTCCACCCGAGACTCAGTGAAATTGAACTCGCTGTGAAGATGCAGTGTACCCGCGGCAAGACGGAAAGACCCCGTGAACCTTTACTATAGCTTGACACTGAACACTGGTCCTTGATGTGTAGGATAGGTGGGAGGCTTTGAAGCGTGGACGCCAGTCTGCGTGGAGCCGTCCTTGAAATACCACCCTTTAATGGCTGGTGTTCTAACGTAGACCCGTGATCCGGGTTGCGGACAGTGTCTGGTGGGTAGTTTGACTGGGGCGGTCTCCTCCCAAAGAGTAACGGAGGAGCACGAAGGTTAGCTAATCCTGGTCGGACATCAGGAGGTTAGTGCAATGGCATAAGCTAGCTTGACTGCGAGAGTGACGGCTCGAGCAGGTGCGAAAGCAGGTCATAGTGATCCGGTGGTTCTGAATGGAAGGGCCATCGCTCAACGGATAAAAGGTACTCCGGGGATAACAGGCTGATACCGCCCAAGAGTTCATATCGACGGCGGTGTTTGGCACCTCGATGTCGGCTCATCACATCCTGGGGCTGAAGTAGGTCCCAAGGGTATGGCTGTTCGCCATTTAAAGTGGTACGCGAGCTGGGTTTAGAACGTCGTGAGACAGTTCGGTCCCTATCTGCCGTGGGCGCTGGAGAATTGAGGGGGGCTGCTCCTAGTACGAGAGGACCGGAGTGGACGCATCACTGGTGTTCGGGTTGTCATGCCAATGGCACTGCCCGGTAGCTAAATGCGGAAAAGATAAGTGCTGAAAGCATCTAAGCACGAAACTTGCCCCGAGATGAGTTCTCCCTGACCCTTTAAGGGTCCTGAAGGAACGTTGAAGACGACGACGTTGATAGGTCGGGTGTGTAAGCGCAGCGATGCGTTGAGCTAACCGATACTAATGAACCGTGAGGCTTAACCTTACAACGCCGAAGATGTTTTGGCGAAGAGACAGAACAATCAAATTTCAGCCTGATACAGATTTAACAGAATTTGCCTGGCGGCTTTAGCGCGGTGGTCCCACCTGACCCCATGCCGAACTCAGAAGTGAAACGCCGTAGCGCCGATGGTAGTGTGGGGTCTCCCCATGTGAGAGTAGGGAACTGCCAGGCATCAAACAAGTGAAGAGGCCATCCGAAAGGATGGCCTTTTTGCGTTTCGGAACCACCGAATTTTGTAGGCCGGGCAAGGCAAAGCCGCCACCCGGCAAGTCAGATCGCACTCCACTCCATAATAAACTCCGCAATCCCATCCACATCATTTAAATCCAGTACCGGAACTTCAAGTGGCAATACAACATCACTTGCCACCGCAATCACATGCTCATCCAGCGTTAACTCACTAAAATCATGCCCGGCATCGCTTCTGAATAGCAGGATCTTAGGCACGGCCTCATGCTTAAATCCCTCAATCAGCACCAGATCCAGGGTGGAGTGATCCATCCGACTGACAAGATAAGCGAGATCCAGCGGCGCCTCGTCCGGCGTTTCTGTCATTAACGCCCAGCGTTGAGAACTTGCCACCATCGTTTGCGCTGCACCCGCTTTACGCAGCTCAAAGCTGTCTTTTCCCGGTTTATCGACATCCATATTATGGTGGGTATGCTTAATCAATCCTGGACGGATACCTCTGGTACACAGCGCAGGAATGAGCTTTTTCAGCAGCGTGGTTTTCCCGGTTCCACTCCAGGCGGATATGGCTACAACAGGTATCATTTTTTCTCCTGCATCATCTGCAAATCTTCATGCGTATTCACATTCACAAACGCTGATTTCACATCGCTAAAATCAACGGAATGGCCGCCAGACTCACGCATGAAGACCATTACCCTGCGCTCTCCCCCAGCCAGATAGCTCTGCAGAGCAGGAGCTAGCGATCTGTGCATTAATGCGATAGCAGGATGGTCACGCTCGCCGTCATGTACCCAAACCACTGGAGCTGTACTGCGAAGCTGTAATAAACGCTCGGCAAGACAGGACGGAATAAACGGGGTATCGCAGGGGCAGAAGATAAACCACTCTCCTTGAGACTGTTGTATGACCGAAAGCATACCGGCCAGCGGTCCTGGGTAATCCTCAACGATATCCTGGTAGACGGCGTACCCGCTGCTTCGGTAAGTGTCGATATGCCGGTTAGCGCTGATGGCCATTGTCGACACCTGGCCTGAGAGCGTATCGGCGACATGCTGCCATAAGGGTTTTCCATTAAGAAGCTGAAGCCCCTTATCTTTTCCGCCCATTCGCGTTGCTCTGCCGCCTGCCAGAACGACCCCGATGATTTCCTGGCTAAGATTCACGAATATCGCCTCTTTTATTGTGGGATTGACCCTGCTAACGTGTCACTCTAAATGAAAGGAGCACCACCATGAAATGTAAACGTCTGAATGAAGTTATTGAACTCCTACAGCCCGCCTGGCAAAAAGAGCCAGAGCTAAATCTGATGCAATTTTTACAGAAACTGGCGAAAGAGTCAGGTTTTGACGGCGATCTGGCTGACCTTTCTGACGACATCCTGATCTACCACCTTAAAATGCGCGACTCTGCCAAAGATGCTGTTATTCCTGGTATTCAGAAAGATTATGAGGAAGATTTTAAGACCGCATTATTGCGCGCACGAGGCGTAATTAAAGAGTAAAAGCTTGTAAGCGGCGGCACCGAAATCGCCACAAGATGATATCCTGAATCATTCGTATAATTTCCGGATGATCGGATGAACGACCAGGCTTTTACTTTCCAGACATTACACCCGGACACCATTATGGATGCCCTGTTTGAACAGGGTATTCGGGTGGATTCCGGGCTAACACCTTTAAACAGCTACGAAAACCGCGTCTATCAATTTCAGGACGAGGATCGTCAGCGCTACGTCGTAAAATTCTATCGTCCTGAACGCTGGTCCGCAGAACAAATTCAGGAAGAGCATCAGTTTGCTCACGATCTGCTGGATGACGATGTTCCCGTTGCCGCACCGCTGAAATTCAATAACCAAACGCTCCTCACGCACGAAGGGTTTTACTACGCTGTATTCCCGAGCCTGGGGGGGCGCCAGTTTGAAGCGGATAATATCGATCAGATGGAGTGGGTTGCCCGCTATCTTGGGCGTATACACCAGACGGGACGCAAAAAAGCCTTTATTGCCCGCCCGACTATCGGGATTCAGGAATACCTTCTTGAACCGCACAAAGTATTCGAAACGTCTGCAATGATCCCCGCAGCGCTAAAGGATGATTTCCTCAACGCCACCGATAAGCTTGTTGCTGCAGTGAAAACCTGCTGGCGCGATGATATTTCCGTCCTGCGCCTGCATGGCGATTGTCACGCCGGGAATATTCTCTGGCGTGACGGCCCGCTCTTTGTCGATCTCGACGATGCGCGCATGGGGGCAGCGGTTCAGGACCTGTGGATGCTGCTCAATGGCGATAAAGCCGAGCAGCGCATGCAGCTTGAAACCATTATTGAAGCTTATGAAGAATTTAGCCCGTTTAATTCAGACGAAATTGCCCTGATTGAGCCTTTACGTGCGATGCGTTTTGTTTATTATCTCGCATGGTTAATCAGGCGTTGGGACGATCCGGCATTTCCTCGCAATTTCCCGTGGCTTACCGGAGAGGATTACTGGCGTAGCCAGATATCTACATTTACTGAGCAGGTTAAGGTTCTTCAGGAGCCCCCTCTGCAATTAACGCCGATGTATTAATGGACACACCCAGGAGAGAGTTAATCATGAAAAAAATTTGGCTGGCGCTGGCAGGTATGATTCTGGCATTTAGCGCTTCTGCTGCGCAGTTTACCGACGGCAAACAGTACATCACGCTGGACAAGCCGGTCGCTGGCGAGCCACAGGTTCTGGAGTTCTTCTCGTTCTATTGCCCACACTGCTATCAGTTCGAGCAGGTGCTGCATGTTTCTGACAACGTGAAGAAAAAGCTGCCGGAAGGCACAAAAATGACCAAGTACCACGTCGAGTTCCTGGGCCCATTGGGTAAAGACCTGACTCAGGCATGGGCGGTGGCGATGGCACTGGGCGTGGAAGATAAGATCACTTCGCCAATGTTTGAAGCCGTACAGAAAACACAGACCGTTCAGACCACTGCGGATATCCGTAAAGTGTTCGTTGATGCCGGCGTGAAAGGTGAAGAGTATGATGCCGCGTGGAACAGCTTCGTGGTGAAATCACTGGTTGCCCAGCAGGAAAAAGCGGCTGCTGACCTCCAGCTTCAGGGCGTTCCGGCGATGTTTGTTAACGGCAAATATCAGCTGAACATGCAGGGCATGGACACCAGCAGCATGGATATCTTCGTACAGCAGTATGCTGATACCGTGAAATACCTGGTTGAGAAGAAGTAATTTCACTGATGTAAAAACGCCGGTCACTGACCGGCGTTTTTGTATGAAGATTTAATCTTGCCTATCTGTTCGTCTTTCTCTTTCCAAAGCGTATTAAGCCACTGTTGGAAACGACGTTTGAAGTTCTTATCGTTTACGTAATCACCGTGCAGTTCAGCGTCAATCGGAACCAGGTCGACATGCACGACAATGCGCGTCAGTTTGCCGCTGAGCATATCGAAGAATGGCGTCCTGTCGTTTTCCGGATAGCAGAGCGTGACGTTAAGAAGTTTATCGAACTGTGCTCCCAGCACGTTAAGCGCCATCGCAATCCCCGCAGCCTTTGGCGGCAACAGATGCTGATAAGGAGAGCGAGTTTGCTGGCGCTTCTCTTCCGTAAACCGGGAACCTTCAACAAAGTTCACGATAGTCGTTGGATGCGCGCGAAACTTTTCGCAGGAACGGCGCGTGGTCTCCACATCTTTGCCGCGACGCTCGGGATGACGAATCAAATAGCTGCGCGAATAGCGTTTCATAAAGGGCATATCTAGCGCCCAGCAGGCCAGCCCAATAAAAGGTACCCAGGCGAGCTGCTGTTTCAGAAAGTATTTGTTCATCGGGATGTGTTTGCGAAAAAGCACGCATAACACCACGATGTCCGCCCAGCTGTGGTGATTGCAGATCAGCAGGTACCAGTTCTTCTTGTTAAGACTCTCCAGTCCTTTGATATCCCACTTCAGATGTGGGTTCAGGCACAGCAGGATCGCCAGCCCTTCGCACCAGCAGTACATCATGAAATTACAAAATGCGGACACGGCTCGCCACACCATGGGGACAGGCAGCAGCAGTTTAATGATCCCGGCTACGATGATCGGCACAGAACATGCGACAGTTACCAGAATAGTTAAAATGATGCTTAACAGTAATGTTATTGCAGCGAGCAATCTCGACATGATGAGCTTTTTCAGGTAGTTAGCTGTAAGTTAGCGGCCGGCTATTCGACGCTGGGCGCTGATTTTACCAGAAAACGGACAAATTAATGGCGCTTTCATGTGATGATTTGGCCGCTTTTACCCTGTCGTAGACGATTTCACTGTGATTCCGCGCTTATCAAGGCTTATATCCACATAGACTAAATTGCCATCAGTTGGCCATATAGATAAGATCTAATGCCATAACAGCATGATAATTAAGATCTAAAAAATAACTCATATGTGTATTTTGTGTCTGTTATTCATATGAAGTGAAAATATGCACAAACTTATCCACAGTTTGAATTTTGCGAGCGATCCTCACGATCGCAAAATCTTTTCCTGTATCAGGCGCTAATAACTGATGTTTTCATCCTTCTGTGGCATCCTTTACCCATAAATTGATTAAAGGCACGGACATTATGGTTCAGATCCCAGAAAACCCTCTTATTCTCGTCGATGGCTCTTCTTACCTGTATCGGGCATACCATGCGTTTCCTCCTCTGACCAATAGCGCAGGGGAACCCACCGGCGCAATGTACGGCGTGCTGAACATGCTGCGCAGCCTGATCCTTCAGTACCAGCCAACCCATGCGGCTGTGGTCTTTGATGCGAAAGGCAAAACGTTCCGCGATGAGCTGTTTGAGCATTACAAATCTCACCGTCCGCCAATGCCTGACGATCTGCGTGCGCAGATTGAACCGCTGCACACCATGGTAAGAGCGATGGGGCTGCCGCTGCTGGCCGTCTCTGGCGTTGAAGCCGATGACGTCATCGGTACGCTGGCGCGTGAAGCAGAAAAGATGGGTCGTCCTGTACTGATCAGCACCGGTGATAAAGATATGGCGCAGCTGGTGACGCCAGGTATCACCCTGATTAATACCATGACCAACACCATTCTGGGGCCTGAAGAGGTTGTCACTAAGTATGGCGTGCCGCCTGAGCTGATTATCGACTTCCTTGCGTTGATGGGCGACTCCTCGGATAACATCCCGGGTGTCCCTGGCGTTGGTGAGAAAACCGCGCAGGCGCTGCTTCAGGGGCTGGGCGGGCTGGATACGCTCTACGCGGAATCAGACAAAATCGCCGGGCTCTCCTTCCGTGGCGCAAAAACCATGGCCGGAAAACTGGAAGAGAACAAAGAGGTGGCTTATCTCTCCTATAAGCTGGCTACAATCAAAACCGATGTCGAACTGGAGCTGGGCTGTGAGCAGCTTGAGGTGCAACAGCCTTCTGCTGACGATCTGCTGAGCCTGTTTAAGAAATACGAATTCAAGCGCTGGATCACCGACGTGGAAGCCGGTAAATGGCTACAGGCAAAAGGGGCCAAACCTGCTGCAAAGCCGAAGGAGACGATTGTTGTTGAAGCAGAAGATCAGGCTGAAGAAGAAGCCGTGGCGCTTTCATTCGACAACTACGAAACCATTCTTGAAGAGTCACAGCTGATCGCCTGGATCGAGAAGCTGAAAAAGGCGCCGGTCTTTGCCTTTGATACCGAAACTGACAGTCTCGATAACATCTCAGCCAATATGGTTGGCCTGTCATTTGCGACAGAGCCGGGTATTGCAGCCTACGTTCCTGTGGCGCACGATTACCTGGATGCGCCGGAGCAGCTCTCCCGTGAACGCGTGCTTGAGCTGCTGAAGCCGATCCTGGAAGACGAAAAGGCGCTCAAGGTTGGGCAAAACCTCAAGTACGACCGCGGCATTCTGCAAAACTACGGCATTGAACTGCGTGGGATCGCCTTCGACACCATGCTTGAATCCTACATTCTGGACAGCGTCGCGGGCCGCCATGATATGGATTCCTTATCTGACCGCTGGCTTAAGCACAAAACGATCACCTTCGAAGAGATTGCCGGTAAAGGGAAAAATCAGCTCACCTTTAACCAGATTGCTCTTGAAGAGGCGGGTCGCTACGCGGCGGAAGATGCTGACGTCACGCTGCAGCTGCATCTGAAGATGTGGCCAAAACTGCAGAAGCACGAAGGTCCGCTGAACGTGTTCCAGCATATCGAGATGCCGCTGGTGCCCGTGCTATCCCGCATTGAACGCAACGGCGTGAAAATCGACCCAACGGTGCTGTATAACCACTCCGGGGAGCTGGCGCAGCGCCTGACCGAGCTTGAGCAAAAAGCGCATGAGCTTGCAGGCGAGCCGTTTAACCTCTCTTCACCGAAGCAGTTGCAAACCATTCTGTTTGAAAAGCAGGGTATCAAGCCGCTGAAGAAAACCCCTGGCGGCGCACCGTCAACCTCTGAAGAGGTGCTGGAAGAGCTGGCACTGGATTACCCGCTGCCAAAAGTGATTCTGCAGTACCGTGGTCTCGCGAAGCTGAAGTCGACCTACACCGACAAGCTTCCGCTTATGATCAACCCGAAAACGGGTCGCGTGCACACGTCGTATCATCAGGCTGTTGCGGCGACCGGTCGTCTCTCGTCAACCGATCCCAACCTGCAGAACATCCCGGTACGTAACGAAGAGGGCCGTCGTATTCGCCAGGCTTTCATCGCACCAGAGGATTATCTGATTGTCTCTGCTGACTACTCGCAAATCGAACTGCGCATTATGGCGCATCTGTCCCGTGACAAAGGCCTGCTTACCGCGTTTGCCGAAGGGAAGGATATCCACCGGGCAACCGCGGCGGAAGTCTTCGGCTTGCCGCTGGACAGCGTGACCAACGAACAGCGCCGCAGCGCTAAGGCGATCAACTTCGGTCTGATCTACGGCATGAGCGCGTTCGGCCTTTCACGCCAGCTCAACATTCCGCGTAAAGAGTCGCAGAAGTATATGGATCTCTACTTCGAGCGTTATCCGGGCGTGCTGGAATATATGGAACGCACACGCGCGCAGGCGAAGGAAAAAGGGTACGTCGAAACCCTGGATGGCCGCCGTCTCTACCTACCGGACATCAAATCCAGCAACGCGGCGCGCCGCGCTGGCGCAGAGCGTGCGGCGATCAACGCCCCGATGCAGGGTACCGCGGCGGACATTATTAAGCGTGCAATGATCGCTGTTGATGCCTGGCTGCAAGAAGAGAAACCTCGCGTGAAAATGATCATGCAGGTACACGATGAACTGGTATTTGAAGTGCACAAGGACGACCTCGACGCCGTGTCGAAGAAGATCCACGAACTGATGGAAAGCAGCATGACGCTTGATGTGCCGTTGCTGGTGGAAGTGGGAAGTGGTGAAAACTGGGATCAGGCTCACTAACGATTCTTCGCATAACGCGCTATTTATGTAAGTTTGCAACATTAGAACGCGCGTTTTGTGACGATCATTAGAATTCCCTATGTAAAGAATGAAAAAAAACTACAAAAAGTGCTTTTTCTGCAGCACAAAAAGGGGTAGAGTTATCGGCGTAGGGTACAGAGGTAAGATGTTCTATCTTTCAGACCTTTTACTTCACGTAATCGGATTTGGCTGAATATTTTAGCCGCCCCAGTCAGTAATGACTGGGGCGTTTTTTATTGCGGCAAAGAAATGTTCAGGCAAAAAAAGCGCGGCCATTGCCGCGCCCGGTATTACTCTTCTTCCGCTTCCTTCGCGGGTTCCATCTCGCTAAACCAGGTATCGAGTTTCTGACGCAACTTGTCCACGCCCTGCTTTTTCAGCGAGGAGAACGGCTCAACCTGCACATCACCGTTGAACGCCAGCACCGCTTCGCGAACCATATTCACCTGCGCTTTACGCGCGCCGCTCGCCAGCTTATCGGCTTTCGTCAGCAGCACCAGTACGGCGATATCGCTTGCTACAGCCCAGTCGATCATCTGCTGATCGAGATCTTTTAGCGGGTGACGAATATCCATCAGCACCACCAGACCTTTCAGGCACAGACGTTTTTCCAGGTATTCACCCAGCGCACGCTGCCACTTGATTTTCATCTCTTCCGGTACCTGCGCGTAACCGTAGCCCGGTAAGTCGACCAGGCGTTTGCCCTCTGCGACTTCAAACAGGTTGATCAGCTGGGTACGGCCAGGTGTTTTTGAGGTACGCGCCAGGCTCTTCTGATTGGTCAGCGTATTCAGGGCGCTGGATTTCCCCGCATTGGAGCGGCCAGCAAAGGCCACTTCAATACCGGTATCAGAAGGCAGGTGGCGAATATCGGGCGCACTGGTGACAAAATGCGTCTGTTGGTAGTTCCAGGTAGTCACGTGGTCGTCTCCAAAATCGTAATCTGAAGGGGATTATACCCGAATGCAGGCAAAAGGCTTTTCTGATTACTATGCCGTGTAGGCGAATGCCCCCATCGGTGTGAGAGATCGGCCAGTGATGCTATGGGAGATTTCAGAGAATTCGCAGGCGTTAAAAAATGCAAACTGTTTTAAATCATAAGCTTATTTTCGGGTAATTGTCTGAAAATCTCTTTTTATGCCGTTTCGTTGCTTGTTAGTTTAACGGAACAAGGTAAAGTGTGCGTCAGGGCGAGGAAGCCAACAGGAAATCGACTTAAGGATTAGGGTCAGGAGCGCCAGGAGGCGAAGACGCAGGATTGTCAGGACGACCAGCGCCTGGAGGCGTTTTAAAAGGAAATGGAACCGTATCACGGACGGTATTAGCCAAGGGATAAACAGGGTTTGTTGTTGGCAAACATGGAATGTCTGACCCGCTAAGGGTTGTGAGTCAGGAAAAAAGGCGACAGATTGCTCTGTCGCCTTTTTTCTTTGCTTGCTTTCTGCTAGATTTCGCCGCAATTCTATACTGAAGAAAACGACTTAAAGATAAAACATCATGAAAAAACCAACCTCCGCTGCGGGCGCGAAACGCCCTGCAAAAGCACGCCGCAAAACGCGCGAAGAACTGAACCAGGAAGCGCGCGACCGCAAACGCGACAAAAAACATCGCGGTCATGCTGCGGGTAGCCGTGCCAACGGTGGTGGTGCAGCGGGCTCTTCTGCAAAAGGCAGGCAGCAGAAAGATCCTCGTATCGGCAGTAAAACTCCCATTCCACTGGGCGTGACAGACACCCCGGTCACTAAGCAGCACAAACCAAAGAGCGAGAAACCTATGCTTTCACCGCAGGCTGAGCTGGATTTGCTGGAGAACGATGAGCGCCTGGACGCGCTGCTGGAACGTCTTGAAGAGGGTGAAACCCTGACCGCTGAAGAGCAGTCATGGGTGGATGCCAAACTGGATCGTATTGATGAACTGATGCAGAAGCTGGGCCTGTCATACGACGATGACGAAGATGAAGAAGAAGACGAGAAGCAGGAAGATATGATGCGTCTTCTGAAGGGTGGAAACTAACATTTGCACCCGGCAGGCACGATAGTCCTGCTTATAACCCTTCCGGTTATATGTTATCTGGTGTGGTTATTCGTTAAACTACGGCGGTTGTCGCGGCGACAGAAGTGGCTGCGCACCCGAATGATGGCCCGCAATGGGGTCAGAACGGGCCGCCGTATACGAACGCGACACCAACGGAAGGAGTGAGCATGTCAGCATCAACTATCGACTGGGATTTGGCCCTAATCCAGAAATATAACTATTCCGGGCCGCGTTATACGTCTTACCCCACCGCGCTGGAGTTCTCCGATGCCTTCGGAGAGCGTGATTTCCAGCAGGCTGTCGCGCGCTATCCTGAGCGTCCGCTGTCGCTCTACGTCCATATTCCGTTCTGCCACAAGCTTTGCTACTTCTGCGGCTGCAATAAAATCGTGACCCGCCAGCAGCATAAAGCCGACCAGTATCTTGATGCGCTCGAACAGGAAATTGTTCATCGCGCGCCGCTGTTTAAAGGCCGTCACGTGAGCCAGCTTCACTGGGGCGGCGGTACGCCAACCTATCTGAACAAAGCGCAAATAAGCCGCCTGATGGCGCTTCTGCGCGGCAATTTCAGTTTTAATGCTGACGCTGAGATCTCGATCGAAGTCGATCCGCGTGAAATTCAGCTGGATGTCCTGGATCATTTACGCGCAGAAGGATTCAACCGACTGAGTATGGGCGTACAGGATTTCAATAAAGAGGTTCAGCGTCTGGTGAACCGCGAGCAGGACGAAGAATTTATCTTTGCCTTACTCATTCACGCGCGTGAGATTGGTTTCACCTCGACCAATATTGACCTGATTTACGGCCTGCCAAAGCAAACGCCGGAAAGCTTCGCCTTCACGCTGAAGCGCGTGGCTGAACTTAACCCGGACCGCCTGAGCGTCTTTAACTATGCGCATCTGCCAACGCTGTTTGCCGCCCAGCGCAAAATCAAAGATGCCGATCTTCCTTCTGCCCAGCAGAAGCTGGATATCCTGCAGGAAACCATCACCTCGCTGACCGAAACCGGCTATCAGTTTATCGGCATGGATCACTTTGCCCGTCCGGATGACGAGCTGGCCGTTGCTCAGCGCGAAGGGGTCCTGCACCGTAACTTCCAGGGATACACGACCCAGGGCGATACCGATTTACTGGGAATGGGTGTCTCCGCCATTAGCATGATTGGCGACTGCTACGCGCAGAACCAGAAAGAGCTGAAGCTGTATTACCAGCAGGTTGATGAGACTGGCAACGCGCTGTGGCGCGGCATTGCGTTAACGCGTGATGACTGTATCCGTCGCGATGTGATTAAGGCGCTTATCTGCAACTTCCGTCTCGATTTCAGCGATGTGGAAGCGCAGTGGGAACTGAACTTCAGCGATTATTTCGCGGAAGATCTGAAGCTGCTGGCGCCGCTGGCGAAAGACGGGCTGGTGGATGTGTCGGAGAGAGCGATAGAGGTCACCCCGAAAGGGCGTCTGTTGATCCGTAATATCTGCATGTGCTTTGACGCGTATCTGCGTCAGAAAGCGCGAATGCAGCAGTTCTCGCGAGTTATTTAAACTGTGATGCCGGGTGGCGGCTTCGCCTTACCCGGCCTACAAAAGTGCGAAATGTAGGCCGGGTAAGCGAAGCGTCACCCGGCTTTTCATCGCCAACTCGCTAGCTAAACAGCCCAACCAGCGCCGCGCACAACATAGCCGCAACGGCTGTTTGTGGCGTGTGGCTTTCAGCGGCTCCGCTAGAGAGCATATTCACGAATGTTTCCAGCATGATATTCACCCCCAATTTCCGGGCACGATCATACAAAACTCATCGGAACAGTAAAGCGCAAAATAACGACGATTTGCGTTCAATTAATAACCTTTACACAGCGGCGTGAGATCATTCCATTCCCAGCTCTTTCAGCTTGCGCGTCAGGGTATTGCGACCCCATCCCAACAGGCGAGCGGCTTCCTGCTTGTGACCCTGCGTATGACGAAGCGCGGTGGTCAACAGCGTACGCTCCATCTCAGGCTGAGCCTCAGAAAGCAGGTTTTGATGACCGGAACGCAGCGCGCGGTCGGCCCACTGCGCCAGCAGCGTCGCCCAGCTGTCCGGCAGCGCGTGTCCGCTACTGCTTTCCGGCGCGGTCGCCTCAAACAGTTCGGCCGGTAAATCCTGAATCAGCACTTCCTGACCGGCAGCCATCACGGTTAGCCAGCGGCAGGTGTTTTCCAGCTGACGCACGTTGCCCGGCCACGCCAGACGCGTCAGAGCGGCATCGGTTTCCGGGTGAAGCTGCTTGGCTTCCACGCCCAGCTCGCGGGCAGCCACCTGCAGAAAATGACGCGCCAGGCGGGGAATATCTTCCCGACGTTCACGCAGCGGCGGCAGATGAACGCGGATGACGTTAAGACGGTGGAATAAATCCTCACGGAATTTGCCTTCCTGCACGCGTTGCTCCAGGTTCTGGTGGGTCGCGGCGATAATACGCACGTCCACTTTCACCGGCGCATAGCCGCCCACGCGATAAAACTGCCCGTCGGCCAGCACGCGCAGCAGGCGGGTCTGAACGTCCAGCGGCATATCACCGATTTCATCCAGGAACAGCGTGCCGCCGTCAGCCTGTTCGAAGCGCCCCTGGCGAATGGTATTTGCGCCGGTAAATGCCCCTTTTTCATGGCCGAACAGTTCGGACTCAATTAAATCCTTCGGGATCGCCGCCATATTCAGGGCGATGAACGGGGCTTTTGCCCGCGGGCTATGGCGATGCAGTGCATGCGCCACAAGCTCTTTACCGGTGCCCGATTCGCCGTTAATCAAGACGCTGATGGACGAGCGGGACAGACGGCCAATAATGCGAAACACGTCCTGCATCGCCGGCGCTTCGCCGATGATGTCGGTGGTTGGCCCAAAATCGGGCGCGTGGCGCGGCTGTTGCTGCTCCTGATAATGGCTAATCGCGCGCTCAACCAGCGCCACCGCTTCGTCGATATCAAACGGTTTGGGCAGGTAATCGAACGCCCCTTGCTGATAGGCGCTCACTGCGGCATCCAGATCGGAGTGCGCGGTCATTATGATGACCGGTAGCATAGGGTGGCGTTGTTTGATCTGCTTTAACAGCGCCAGCCCGTCCATGCCCGGCATACGGATATCCGACAGCAGAACATCGGGCGTTTTAGTGGTGAGTGCGTCGAGCACTTCGCTGCCGCTCTCAAACGTCGTGCAGCTTAATCCCGCCCCTGTGAGCGCGCGTTCAAGCACCCAACGGATGGAGCTATCGTCATCGACTACCCAGACTATCCCTCGTTGCATAAACGTCACCTTTATTTTTTAATCGGCAGGAAAACCGAAAACTCGGTATGTCCCGGCCAACTGGTAAATTCAATTTTTCCAGAGTGTTGGTCGATCAAACTGCGGGCAATGGATAAGCCCAGGCCGGTTCCGCCTTCACGGCCGCTGACCATCGGGTAGAACAGGGTGTCCTGCAGATGCGATGGAATGCCGGGCCCGTTATCCTCAACGTCGATTCGGGCGGCCAGCCGGTAGCGCACGCCGTGTAACGTGAGCTGGAAGGCGGTGCGGGTGCGTAAAATAATCTCGCCGCCTTCAGGTCCCAGCGCCTGCAGGGCATTGCGCACAATGTTCAACAGGACCTGCTCAATCTGGTCCGGGTCATGGGCCAGTTCCGGCAGGCTTGGGTCGTAATCACGTACCAGCGTGACGTTCTCCGGCAGCTCCATTGAGACGAGCTTCACCACCCGCTCAGCCACTTTATGGATGCTTTCAGTGACGTGCATTCCCGGCTGCTGCGGACCGAGAAGACGGTCTACCAGATTCCGCAGACGGTCCGCCTGCTCAATGATGACGTTGGTGTACTCCGCCAGCGCAGGGTCAGGCAGCGCCTTGGTCAGAAGCTGCGCCGCGCCGCGTAACCCACCCAGCGGGTTTTTGATTTCATGCGCCAGACCGCGCACGAGGTCACGGGCTGCAATCTGCTGCGCATGCTGAAGCTGCTCCTGGCTCAGTCGACGCTGATTATCCATCGGCGCCATTTCCAGCAGGATCAGGCCTTCGGGAAGACGTTGCGCGGTTAGCGACAGAATGTGCGAGCGCCCGTCGATCACCAGCGTCACTTCGTTATCGGTGAAACCCTGGCCTGCCTGTAAGCTTTCCTGCATCAGGCCAATATTCAGCGAAAAGTAGCTCAGGAGTTCCGGAAGCGGGGTACCGAATAGTTTACGTGCGCTTTGGGCAAGCAGCTGCTGTGCCGCCGGGTTGGCGTAATGAACGGCCAGCTCGTCATCGACCAGCAAAATGCTGTTAATCAAAGAATTGAGGATCTGCCCAGCATCGGGCAGCGTGCCAGTTGCCATTCAGCAGTCTCCTGGAGTCGTTTGCACTAATTTAGTGCAGTATAGCGTTTTCGGCGTAAAAAGCGCGTGAGATCAGATTGTTGGTGGAGAAAAAAGCCCATCCGGAGATGGGCTAAAAGTTTCCACGGCAACTACTCCCGGCGCTTGTCACGCCGGGTAAAACAACTTAATTAAACGCTGTAGTACAGTTCGAACTCAACCGGATGCGGAGTCATGCGCACGCGGTCGTTCTCTTCAGTGCGCAGGGCGATGTAAGCATCGATAGCGTCGTCAGTGAATACGCCACCTGCAGTCAGGAACTCGCGGTCTGCGTCCAGCGCCTGCAGGGCTTCTTCCAGAGAGCCAGCAACCTGTGGGATCTCTTTCGCTTCTTCTGGCGGCAGGTCGTACAGGTTTTTGTCCATCGCTTCGCCCGGGTGGATCTTGTTCTTGATACCGTCCAGACCTGCCATCAGCAGTGCTGCGAAGCACAGGTATGGGTTAGCCGCTGGATCCGGGAAGCGTACTTCGATACGACGCGCTTTAGGAGACGCCACCACCGGGATACGGATAGAAGCAGAACGGTTACGTGCAGAGTAGGCCAGCATCACTGGCGCTTCGTAGCCCGGGACCAGACGCTTGTAGGAGTTGGTGGTTGGGTTCGCCAGGGCGTTGATCGCTTTAGCGTGTTTGATAACACCACCGATGTAATACAGCGCCTGCTCGGACAGGCCAGCATATTTGTCGCCAGAGAACAGGTTGGTACCGTTCTTGGACAGAGACATGTGGCAGTGCATACCGGAACCGTTGTCGCCAAACATTGGTTTTGGCATGAAGGTCGCGGTTTTACCGAAACGGTGCGCAACGTTGTGCACAACGTATTTGTAGATCTGAATTTCGTCCGCTTTTTTGGTCATGGTGTTGAAGCGGGTTGCCACTTCGTTCTGACCCGCAGTCGCCACTTCGTGGTGGTGAGCTTCAACAACCAGGCCCATCTCTTCCATCACCAGACACATGGTGGAACGAATGTCCTGTGCAGAATCGACCGGAGGAACCGGGAAGTAACCACCTTTAACGCCAGGACGGTGACCTTTGTTACCACCTTCATATTTGGTGGAGGAGTTCCATGCACCTTCGATGTCGTCGATAGCAACGTGGGAGCCAGAAATAGAAGCACCGAAACGGATGTCATCGAACAGGAAGAATTCTGGCTCTGGCCCGAACAGAACGGTGTCTGCGATGCCGGTAGAACGCAGGTACTCTTCAGCGCGTTTCGCGATAGAACGTGGGTCGCGGTCGTAGCCCTGCAGCGTGCCTGGCTCGAGGATGTCGCAACGGATGATCAGGGTTGGTTCTTCGAAGAACGGATCAATGACCGCAGTGGTTGCATCTGGCATCAGAACCATGTCGGATTCGTTAATGCCTTTCCAGCCACCAATGGAGGAGCCGTCAAACATTTTGCCTTCTTCAAAGAATTCGGCGTTCACCTGATGAGCAGGGATTGTGACGTGCTGTTCTTTACCTTTGGTGTCGGTGAAGCGGAGATCAACAAACTTCACTTCATGTTCGTTCAGCATCGTCAAAACGTGTTCAGCGGACATACTTAACTCTCCAGATTGGTCATTGTCGTCGTGGTAACGAGGTCTTCAGTTTCTGTTTGTACTGGCTGTTGCCATGTAATTTTTATAAAGCGAAATCTGTGCCAACTTTTAAATCACCCCAAAAAGGCGTTATCATGCGCACCATAGTGCAAAAGGGCTGCACCACGATGGATTTGTTGCACCAGTATAGTGCTTCAATGTGAACATTGAGCACCATATTGGTGCAATTTACGTTAAAGTGCCCTTTTTCGCTCCGTGAAAGCGATCACAAAGCATCTCTGCAATACTTGTTTGCGGAGGATGTTTGTGATCCTGTTTTGTAGTGCGATTAATCCGTGTACAATAACGCGCTATTTCTAATGCCTGAGGCAAAGTTGTGATCGAAAATTTGCGTAACATCGCCATCATCGCGCACGTTGACCATGGTAAAACTACCCTGGTTGATAAGCTGCTGCAGCAATCCGGTACGTTTGATGCGCGTGCCGAAACTCAAGAGCGTGTGATGGACTCCAACGATTTGGAGAAAGAGCGTGGGATTACCATCCTCGCGAAAAACACCGCGATTAAATGGAATGACTACCGTATCAACATCGTTGATACCCCAGGGCACGCCGACTTCGGTGGTGAAGTTGAGCGCGTGATGTCCATGGTGGATTCCGTGCTGCTGGTGGTTGACGCATTTGACGGCCCAATGCCGCAAACGCGCTTCGTGACCAAAAAAGCATTTGCCCATGGCCTGAAACCAATTGTTGTTATCAACAAGGTTGACCGTCCTGGCGCACGTCCTGACTGGGTTGTTGATCAGGTATTCGACCTGTTCGTTAACCTCGATGCGACCGACGAACAGCTGGACTTCCCTATCATTTACGCTTCGGCGCTGAATGGTATCGCGGGTCTGGATCACGAAGATATGGCGGAAGACATGACCCCGCTGTATCAGGCGATTGTCGATCACGTACCGGCACCGGATGTTGATCTGGATGGTCCACTGCAGATGCAGATCTCCCAGCTCGACTACAACAACTACGTTGGCGTCATCGGTATCGGCCGTATCAAACGCGGTAAAGTGAAGCCAAACCAGCAGGTTACTATCATCGATAGCGAAGGCAAAACCCGTAACGGTAAAGTTGGCAAAGTGCTGACTCACCTGGGTCTGGAGCGTATCGACAGCGATCTGGCTGAAGCGGGCGACATCATCGCTATCACCGGTCTGGGCGAGCTGAACATCTCTGACACCATCTGCGATCCGCAGAACGTGGAAGCGCTGCCAGCCCTGTCTGTTGATGAACCAACCGTTACCATGTTCTTCAACGTCAACACCTCTCCGTTCTGTGGAAAAGAAGGTAAGTTCGTTACCTCTCGTCAGATCCTTGACCGCCTGAACAAAGAGCTGGTGCACAACGTTGCGCTGCGTGTTGAAGAAACCGAAGACGCTGATGCATTCCGCGTTTCTGGTCGTGGTGAGCTGCACCTGTCTGTTCTGATCGAAAACATGCGTCGTGAAGGTTTCGAAATGGCGGTTTCCCGTCCGAAAGTTATCTTCCGCGAAATCGACGGCCGTAAACAAGAGCCGTTCGAAAACGTGACGCTGGACGTTGAAGAGCAGCACCAGGGTTCTGTGATGCAGGCGCTGGGTGAGCGTAAAGGCGACCTGAAAAACATGAATCCAGATGGCAAAGGCCGCGTACGTCTCGACTACGTGATCCCAAGCCGTGGCCTGATCGGCTTCCGTTCTGAGTTCATGACCATGACCTCCGGTACCGGTCTGCTGTACTCCACCTTCAGCCACTACGACGACGTGCGTCCGGGCGAAGTGGGCCAGCGTAACAACGGCGTACTGATCTCCAACGGTCAGGGTAAAGCGGTTGCGTTTGCGCTGTTCGGTCTGCAGGATCGCGGTAAGCTGTTCCTGGGTCACGGTGCTGAAGTTTACGAAGGCCAGATCATCGGTATTCACAGCCGTTCTAACGACCTGACCGTAAACTGCCTGACCGGTAAGAAACTGACCAACATGCGTGCGTCCGGTACTGACGAAGCAACGGTTCTGGTTCCACCGATCAAGATGACCCTGGAGCAGGCTCTGGAATTCATCGATGACGACGAACTGGTAGAAGTGACTCCGCTGTCTATCCGTATCCGTAAACGTCACCTGACCGAGAACGATCGTAAACGTGCTATGCGCGGTGCGAAAGAAGAGTAATACGGTCAATCTATAGGCCGGGTAAGCGCACGCGCCACCCGGCAGGTAAAAAGCCACTGATCCCTCAGCGGCTTTTTTATTCGATGATCGCCAGAATTCTTCATTACCCGGGGACGTTATGTCCCAACGCTATCTTTTTCCTGCGAAATTCACGGATTAGGGTAACTCTGCTCCATTTATCACGAACACCCGATCTGCCGATGAAATCGTGGTTTCGCGATGCGCGATAATAATCCTGGTAATGTTCATCGCCTGTATAGACTGATTGACCTGACTTTCACTGGTTTTATCAAGGTGGCTGGTCGCCTCGTCCATGAATAAAATACCCGGTTTACGGTATAATGCCCGGGCAATATAAATCCGCTGTTTTTGACCGCCCGACAACCCTTCCCCAAGTTCACCAATCAGTGTCTCGTAACCCATTGGTAGCTTTAAAATGTCATTATGAATATGGCTTGCGATAGCGCATTGCACCATCCACTGCTCGTCAATGTCAGGCCGAAAACCGGCGATATTCTCTTTGATTGAGCCTGAAAACAGCTTATCTTCCTGCATGATACAGGCAATGCGTTCAGCATAATGCTCGAAACCAAGTTGCTTAATATCAATGCCATTAATTCGGACGCAGCCGTTCGACGGTTCGAATAAACCGCACAACACTTTCATCAAGGTGCTTTTACCTGAACCCGATACGCCCGTAATAGCAATACTCTCCCCGGCATGAATGGTCAGATTCAGTTTGCTGAAGATAGGGTCCGCATGGTTATCATAACGGTAAGTCAGATCCTGAGTTTCGAGCGTTAAGGCTCCGTGTGGTAAACGCAGCGGGCTGGTGGCCGTTATAGAAGATGCTTCGTGCAGCGCAATATCGGCAACGCGTTCATTGTGTAAATTGATGATCTTCAGCTGAATGATAAAGTTGATCAGGGCATTTATTCGGTCATAGAACTGACTCCTGAAGGTGTTAAATGCAATAAACATACCGATGGTTAAATGACTATCCATCATCAGCCTGCCGCTAACCCACAGGATAACAATTTGGTCGCAGGCGGCGATAAAAGAGACGACGCCACCAAAGAAGAGATCCATTCGCGTCAAACGAATGCCTGTATTGACCTTATCTGAAAAAAGATTAAACCAGTTATTGATTCTCAGGTCAGTCATCCCCTGAACTTTAATCGTCGCGATACCGTACAGGGTTTCCATAAAATAAGAATTAAGGCGTGCTTCCTTGATTAACTCTTCTTCGGATAGCTGGCGATAGTATCGATAGGTAGCAAACCTAATGAAGGTGTATATTGCGGTAAAAGAGACCACTATCATGCTGAGCTGCAGGTTGTATAAAAACATCATTACCAGCAAACCCATGAGCATTAGCGTATCAATAATGCTACCAGTCAAACCTGTGGTAAAAGTGGCCCGTATAACATCAAGCGAGTGGAAGCGAGACTGAATGTCCCCCAGTTTGCGTCTTTCAAAATAGGTGGTCGGTAGCTTAATAAGGTGAGAAAAGAGGCTAAAACTCCACTGGACGTCGATGAGTGTTCCCAGTATCAGCGTGGTCCAGGAGCGTATGACACTGACCGTCAAACGTAACAGAATCAGAATAAACAACCCAAGACAGATGATATTAAGTAAACCGTAATCTCCGGATGCAATCACATTATCCGTGACTAATTGTGTCCCCACTGGCATTAGCAGGCTGATCAACTCAATCACCAGCGATAAGAAAAATACCTTCGTCAGTGAAGTTATCAGTCCATTGATATTCTTTAATAACGTGGTCGCTTTTAACCTGTTTTGCTTCTTTTGAACTGAGAAAGTGGTTCCCGGCCATACCTCAAGCACAACACCAGTAAAATGTTGGGATAATTCGGGCATGCTAATCACCCGTCGTCCAAACGCAGGGTCGTGGATCACCGCGCTGTTCTTATCGACCTTAATCAGTACGACAAAATGGTTAAAATCCCAATGCAATATGCAGGGCTTACGCACGTCATGTAATTCCTGAAGGTCCACGGACAATGCGCGTGACGACATCTCCAGTTCACTGGCAATTGCTTTTATCGCATTGAGGTTGACCCCACGTGATGACAAATTGAATTGTTGCCGGAGTTGCAGTAGATCCACCTGCTTGCCATAAAAACTGCATATCATTGAAAGACAGGCCAGGCCACATTCGGACGCTTCGGTTTGAAAGACAACTGGGATGCGTTTAAATATTTTCAGATCCAACTTGCGCAGCAGCGTCTCAAGTGTATAAAGATTATTCATTACCTGCGTCCGTTACGCTCATTTTCATTTCGTAAAATGGCGATAATAACCACTCATAGATATGTCTCTTTTCAAGGAAAAGAGAAATCTGCGCTTTGGCTCCCTGGCTCAGTGAGAGTTGTTTTCCATGAACTTGCACAGACTGTAGGTCAGGTTTGATCATGATTTTGTACCAGGACTTTTTATCGTCATAGAATTCATGTGCGATGGTCTGCTTTGACAGGAGTTCTGGCTTCGATGCCGGAAGCCTGGATATTGCTGATATTGATGCCCTGAACTGACCAAATTTTTCATAAGGAAAGGCGTCGTAACTAACATTAACGCGCTGGCCAATCGCCAGATAAGGAAGAACTTCATCCGGAACCCAGGTTTCGAGATAGCATGGTGAATGGATATTCTGCTGAACTCGCGCCAGTACATCGCCTGCGCCGATCATCTTACCTTGCGCCGTATTGATGGAGTCGATTAAGCCATCGGCTGTTGCCACGATGACATAATTACCTTCCGCTTCTGTATTTAACTTTTCTTTTTGCAGTTCGTATATTTGTTGCTCAAGCTGGTAAATCTGTTGGTCATAATCAGCGCTCTGGGACTGGATTTGCTGATTGAGCGCATCAATCTGAACCTGGTCCTGTGATTTTCTGGCGACCAGGTCAGAAACATTGCTCTGCTGTTGGTAGAGTAGTGCGTTTTGGCTACTCATCTGGTCTTTGGTGACCAGACCTTTTTCCTGATAACCACGGTAATCGTTAACGTTCTTCTCAATCTGATGCAGTTCCCGCTCAGCCTGCACCAGTAGCCCAGATGAGGTATTAAAACTGGACTGATAATGATCTTTTTGAGTCGTCAGCGCGTTGAGCGTACGGTTTTTCGAAGAGTTCAAATTTGCCATCATTACGCTGATACTCTTTATCTGTAGCGCGATCTCCTTTTTTTTATTCTCATCAACCAGGCCTGATTGCGTCGATACACCCGAATGAATGAGAAAGAGAGCATCACCTTTTTTTACGCGATCGCCTTCATTAACAAAACTCTGCACGACTGTACCCTGCATTGATGCAGAGATATTCACTGCGCCAGGGAAAGTGGTTATTTCACCGTGAACGATGACGCGACGGGTGTAGGAACCTTTGGTAATAAAAATAGAAATGGAAGCAATAAAAAAAATGCTGAGCAATATGATAAGAGCAAAAGGGATGCCCGGCAGAAGAACAGCTTTCCCTTCCCACCGTGTACTCTGATATTCAATAGCTTCCTTGCGAAACATTTCTGGCCTCTTGCGGGGTGGAAATAGCCGCCAAATATCAGCGGCTATGAGTTATAATGGTTCAGGAATTAATGTCTACCGTGATCATTACCCTGGCGGCCACCGCCACTTTTCGAACCACCATTACCTTTTGATGAACCACCGCTTTTACCACCAACGTTAACCGAGCAACCACCGCTAAAGGATGTGCTTTCAGAGTGAGAACCATCTTTGTTAGTGGTGCTGGTGTGAGAATAGCTGCCATTACAACCAGCGCTACCACCACCGAACATCCCACCAATCGCACTACCGATAGAACCCCACATTCCTGCACCGCTGACGTTACATAATTCACTTTCATTGAGTTCACGCATTATTAATTTTCCTTGCAATAGTGAGCAAAAGGTATACCCATAATATCCATAGACTTTTTCCATACCATTTCACCATCCGTGAATGAAATGTTTTTTACGCCAAAACGCGTAAAATCCTTTTCGCTGTACGTCGACAGACCTGTGTCTGGATCACCAATATTTTCTTTTTGCCCGCAAAGTGGCATCATCCATGACACATTTATATCTTTGTAGAATGCTTTATCCGTTTTTCTTATTTCTGAGAAAATGCGATCTGTTATCGTTGTGTCTGTATTGATTTCTCCGTTAACCGTAGTTGTTAACTTATTGTCATCAGAATTAGGCGACCCATGGAAACCAATAATGGAACCATAGTTGATGATTTTGTTTTTTGCCGCTGGGAAAAGATAGTTAGCACAGGAAGAAAGGCATAATCGCCTGACCTCAATGTTAATTTCTTTATCATGAATAACTTGTGCTATTTTTATTGCAGTTTCGACATCGCCGCCACCACTGTTTATGGATATCGTTCTGACAGGGATAAGGTTTTTTCTGATAAGCCCCACAATGATTTTGTCATCATCTTTGGATATGTTTCCGTCGATATATAACGTATCAAAAACGAGGTGGGGTGAAAGTTTTGGTTCAAGCCCTTGCTTCACAATCAGTTGGCTAGAGAGTTGATATAAAATATCTCTGCTGGCTTTTTTAAATCGGTAGGCATTGTATGAATAAATAGCGAAAGCGCAGAGTAAAGCTATTAAAACGGCACTGAGGACGTATCCCTTTTTAATCTTCACGAAAGTGCAGCTCCATGTGTAAAGTAATGTAAACTTATCATTATAAAAAAGAAGATAAATAGAGTATTTGTATCTAAATGTAAATTTAAGTAAGGTGAACTTGTTGCGATTTCGAGCAAAGCCGCGCGAAATGGGATTGCCATGGCAAAAATGGGGGAATATGGTGATGAGAAAAAATATTACGGAAGCGTTTTTCTATAATTTTTTGCAGAATGAACTAAAACGTATATCTTCGCAAAATCGAACTTAAATAAAACTCATCCCTGCCTATCGCCCGTAAGCCAATATCATCTTCCTGGCTAAATTTTTGTTCTTCATACTGCTCCCTCTAAGCTGAATCTCATGCATAGCCAAACTTTATCTTTCCCGCTACAGTTACCTCTCCACGGCGAGCAGGAGATAAACATGCTTTATATCTTTGATTTAGGAAACGTCATCGTCGATATCGATTTTAATCGCGTGTTGGGCGCATGGAGCGATTTTAGCCGCGTGCCGCTGGCGACCTTAAAGCAGAATTTCGCGATGGGCGAGACCTTCCACCAGCATGAGCGCGGTGAGATTAGCGATGAAGCATTCGCTGATCGTTTCTGTCAGGAGATGGGGCTTTCGTTAAGCTATGAACAGTTTTCCCACGGTTGGCAGGCGGTATTTGTCGCCATCCGGCCTGAAGTGATCGACATCATGCACAAACTGCGCGAGCAGGGGCATCGTGTCGTTGTGCTATCAAATACCAACCGCCTGCATACCACGTTCTGGCCTGAAGAATACCCTGAAGTTAAGGCGGCGGCTGATAAAATCTATCTCTCGCAGGAGATGGGCATGCGTAAGCCTGAAGCGCGAATTTATCAGGCTGTTCTGCAGTCAGAAGGATTCACCGCGGCCGATGCGGTCTTTTTCGACGACAACGCCGATAATATAGAGGGAGCTAACCAGTTGGGTATTACGTCAATTCTGGTGACCGGAAAAGAGACGATACCTGACTACTTTGCGAAGCAGCTATGCTAAAAACCGTTCATCAAAAAGCCACGCACCATACTCGCCCGCTGCGGGCCTGGCTGAAACTGCTCTGGCACCGGATTGATGAGGACAATATGACCACGCTGGCGGGTAACCTCGCCTACGTGTCATTGCTCTCGTTAGTGCCGCTGGTGGCGGTTATCTTTGCCCTGTTTTCCGCCTTTCCGATGTTTGCGGACGTCAGCGTGCAGCTTCGTCATTTTGTCTTCGCGAATTTCATTCCGGCAACCGGGGATGTTATCCAGAACTACATTGAGCAGTTTGTTGCCAATTCCAGCAAGATGACGGCAGTGGGGGCGTGCGGTCTTATCGTCACCGCGCTGCTGTTGATGTACGCCATCGATAACGCGCTAAACACGATCTGGCGGAGTAAAAAAGCGCGGCCAAAGGTCTATTCCTTTGCCGTGTACTGGATGATCCTCACGCTGGGGCCGCTGCTGGCCGGAGCGAGCCTGGCAATCAGTTCTTATCTGCTCTCCCTGCGCTGGGCGAGTGATTTAAACGGCGCTATTGATAATGTGCTTCGCATCTTTCCGTTGATCCTGTCGTGGCTCTCGTTCTGGCTGCTCTATAGCGTGGTGCCGACCACGCGCGTGCCTAACCGCGATGCGGTCGTGGGGGCGCTGGTGGCGGCATTGCTCTTTGAGCTCGGTAAGAAAGGGTTTGCCCTCTACATCACCATGTTTCCGTCCTATCAGCTGATTTACGGCGTGCTGGCGGTGATCCCCATTTTGTTTGTCTGGGTCTACTGGACCTGGTGTATCGTCTTGCTTGGTGCTGAAATAACTGTCACTCTCGGTGTATACCGCGAACTTAAAAAAGCAGCAGAAGCTGAAAAACAACAAGAAGCAGACCAACCATGATTGCATTGATACAGCGCGTAACCCGTGCCAGCGTCACCGTGGAGGGAGAGGTGACGGGTGAAATTGGCCCAGGACTTTTGGTGTTGTTAGGTGTCGAAAAGGATGATGACGAACAAAAAGCCAACCGCTTGTGCGAGCGCGTGCTGGGCTACCGTATTTTCAGCGATGCGGAAGGCAAGATGAACCTGAACGTCCAGCAGGCGGGCGGCAGCGTGCTGGTGGTTTCCCAGTTTACGCTGGCAGCGGATACCGAGCGCGGCATGCGCCCGAGTTTCTCGAAAGGTGCCGCGCCAGATCGTGCAGAAGCACTTTACGAGTACTTTGTTGAGCGTTGTCGCCAGCAGGAAATGAATACGCAAACCGGACGATTCGCTGCAGATATGCAGGTATCGCTGGTGAACGATGGCCCCGTCACATTCTGGCTCCAGGTATGAGCATACTTACGGCATGGCCGCGGGTAACAAGAGAGAGTACAGCTATGTATCACCTTCGAGTACCGCAAACGGAAGAAGAGTTAAACGCTTATTACCAGTTCCGCTGGGAAATGCTACGCAAGCCATTACATCAGCCAAAAGGCTCTGAGCGCGACGCCTGGGACGCGATGGCCCACCATCAGATGGTGATGGACGAAGAGGGCAACCTTGTGGCCGTCGGGCGTTTGTATATCAACGCCGATAACGAAGCGTCTATTCGCTTTATGGCGGTTCATCCCTCCGTGCAGGACAAAGGTCTGGGGACGCTAATGGCGATGACCCTGGAATCCGTCGCCCGTCAGGAAGGCGTTAAGCGCGTCACCTGTAGCGCCCGCGAAGATGCCGTGGAATTCTTCGCTAAACTCGGTTTTGTGAATCAGGGGGAGATCACGACCCCGCAAACCACCCCGATTCGTCATTTTTTGATGATCAAACCCATCGCCACGCTGGACGATATTCTGCATCGCGCCGACTGGTGCGGGCAGCTGCAGCAGGCCTGGTATCAGCACATTCCGCTCAGCGAAAAAATGGGCGTGCGCATTCAGCAGTACACCGGACAAAAATTTATTACCACCATGCCGGAAACTGGCAATCAGAACCCCCACCACACCCTCTTTGCCGGAAGTCTGTTCTCACTGGCCACGCTTACCGGCTGGGGACTTATCTGGCTGATGCTGCGCGAGCGCCATCTGGGTGGCACCATCATTCTTGCTGATGCTCATATCCGCTATAGCGCACCGATCAGCGGTAAACCGAGCGCGGTGGCCGATCTGGGATCGCTGGGCGGCGATCTGGATCGCCTGGCACGCGGCCGCAAGGCTCGCGTACAAATGCAGGTTGAACTATTTGGCGATAAAACACCGGGCGCGGTGTTTGAAGGCACCTACATTGTTCTTCCGGCGAAGCCTTTTGGCGCGTATGAAGAGGGCGGGAACGAGGAGGAGTAATCTTCTGTTCACGTTATCCGGGCGTGCTGAATCCGCCCGGCGATATCCCGCATAACGTCTCGCGCAGACTGGCTAACGCCGCCAAGCTGAAAGAAGCCATGGATGACGCCCAGCCAGCGCTGAGCGGTACACTTCACACCCTGCTCAGTCAAATGCTGATATAACATTTCTCCCTCATCGCACAGCGGATCGTACTCTGCGGTAATGATGTGCACTGGCGGAAGTCCGTAAAAATCATCGCGCCACAGCGGGCTCGCTTCGGGATGCTGGCGGTCGATGTCGGCGAGGTACATTTCATACCCGCTGAGCAGGGTATCGCGGGTGATAATGTAATCCGTGCCATTGAGGGCATAGCTTTCAAAACTGGCGGTGGCGTCGAGCATGGGATAGATAAGAATGAGCTGCGCGGGTTTCCATCGTCCTTTCGCGTTGAGCCGCAATGACGTTACCAGCGCAAGATGGCCTCCTGCGCTGTCTCCGCAAAGTGTGATCCGGTTTTTATCCACGCCCAGTTTGTCCGCATATTGCCAGACCAGATCTGCACCTTTTTCAGCATCGTCATGTGCTGCGGGGAAAATATGCTCCGGGGCCAGCCTGTACTGAATCGCGATCACCCGGCAATTGCCGTAGCAGGCTAACTGGCGGAGTTGGTTGTCATGGGTATCAAAGCCGCCGCTGATGAAACATCCACCATGATAGTAAATGGCAGCAGGCAATATTTCAGGTGCATTGAGAGGTGAAAATACCCGAATGGTAAGACCCTCAAGAACAAACGTCTCTACCTGAACGCGCGTTTCGGTCTCCCCGGCAAGCCCTGTGCTGGCAATATAGCCTGCTCGTCGCACCTCAATGCTCTGGCGACGTAACGAGGGCCGCCCTGCAGCGATAAATCCCTGAACCAGCTGTGCAATACCCTTTTCCAGCGCCATGAATAATCCCTTTTACTGTATGGATGAACAGTTTTATGGCCTGGTTTGATTCAAAAGAAAACAAGAATAGTGTTGAGGGCAACAACCTGGAAAGCGGCTCGTAAAGGCGATAACGCGTCTCTCAACGAGAATGGAGAACATCTGACATGAAAGACGGCGGGTAATGCTGTCGAACTGCAGGCCGGGCAAGCACGCGCCGCCCGGCACTGTCACAGGGAGTTATTCCCCTTCACCCGGGAACAGGAACGGGTTGATCGAGCTGCGGGCGAATCCCTCCTGCTCCATCTTCGCGTCCAGAATCAGCGAGGCAAGATCGTCGGCCACCGCTTCGACTTTCGGGTCTTTTTCCTGATACAGAATCTTCAGGTAAGTGCCACAGTCGCCGCAGCTTTCGGCTTTCACTGCTGCTTCTTCATTTTCCAGCGACCAGTAATTCAGATCGCGGGTCTGCTCGCAGTTGCTGCACTTGATGCGAACCACGTGCCACTCGGTTTCACACAGGTTACAGTGCAGGTAGCGCAGCCCCTGAGTGGTGCCGATTTGCACCATGCTGGAAACCGGCATTGAGCCGCAGACCGGGCAGAACTGGCGCGCCTCGCCGTATTCGGCGCGAGCTTTGCCGGGGATCAGGCTCGCCATTTGCGCCCAGTAAAGCGACAGCGCAGCCCAGATAAACGGCGCTTTATCGCTGCTCACCAGAGCGAAGTCGGAGGCAAACAGCGCGCTCGCCATCTCTTCCAGCTCCAGGTCAGAGGCTTTTTCCAGATTCTCAATGACCGCCAGCGCGGTACCGCTCATCTCCGGCTTCAGCTCGGCAATCAGCGAATGCAGCAGCTTTTGCCAGTGCTTGTCGCGCGGCAGGACGTGAATGTCCAGCGGCGGCTTGCCCTGCGCGTTGGCTTCTTTGATACGCGCGGTCAGATCCATTTGCAGCGGGTGGTCGTACAGCACCACTTCCTGCGCATGGGCGACCAGCGCGGCAAAACGCAGAAAATCGCCCAGCGGGTTGTTCTCTGCCAGCTCGCGCAGACGCTCTGCGCGGCGGTTGTAGAGGTTCTTGAGTCTGGGGAATAACAACGGCGGAATATAATCCGCCGTGCGTTTCTCGCTCGACCCCAGCTCATCTTGCGGGATTATGCGAATACTCATTCAGATGACTTTTCCTGTTTCTGGCGGACTTCACGGTACCAGCGCGGGTGATGTTTCTTCGCCCACGTACTGGTTACCCAGCCTTCCACCATCGCGGTAATGGTGCCTTTCACCCAAAGGGCGGCGTAGATATGCACCATGATAACCACAATTAACGCCACTGCGGCAAATGAATGCAGCATCAGCGCGAATCGGATCACCGGGATTGAGAAAGCAGGCGCAAAGTACGGACGCCAGATGATCACGCCGCTCACCAGCAACAGGACCAGGAAGATAATCGCCGCCCAGAATACGCATTTCTGGCCGAAGTTATAACGCCCGGTGTCACCCACTTCCTCGTTGACGACGATCTTACGAATATTCTTCGCCCAAAAGATATCATCCCGATTGATTAGGTTATGGTGCCAGTAGCGGAAAAACATGATGATGAACGACGCGAACATGATGACGCCTACAAACGGGTGTAGGATGCGCGCCAGCTGTGGTGTCCCCATGATCTGCATCAGCCAGTTGAAGGACGGGAAGAAGAACCCCAGCCCGCTTATCGCCGCCAGCATGAAGCAGAAGGCGGTGACCCAGTGGTTGATGCGTTCCGGCGCGGTGTAGCGCACGATGGTGTCACGTTTTCTCATTTGCGCACCTCGTCTTTCTCTTCATGCAGGTTGTCGTCTTCCTCTTCCGCGCGGTTCGGACCGACGCCGACGTAGTGGAAGATGCTCGCTGCGAAGGTGGCAGCAAAACCGACCGCTGCCAGCGGTTTCCAGATGCCTTTCCAGAACTTCACGGTGGCGCTGATTTCCGGGTTCTCCGGCAGACCGTGATACAGATTCGGCTTGTCGGCGTGGTGCAGCACGTACATCACGTGCGTACCGCCAACCCCGGCCGGATCGTACAGGCCCGCGTTGTCGTAACCACGGGTTTTCAGCTCTCCCACGCGCTCTGCCGCCAGCGTTTTCATATCCTCTTTGGAGCCAAAGTGGATAGCGCCGGTTGGGCAGGTCTTCACGCACGCAGGCTCCTGGCCGACGGTTACGCGGTCAACGCACAGGGTGCATTTGTAGACGCGGTTGTCTTCCGGGTTCAGGCGCGGTACGTCGAACGGACAGCCCGCGATGCAGTAGCCGCAGCCGATGCACTGTTCGGACTGGAAGTCGACGATGCCGTTGGCATACTGAATGATAGCCCCTTCTGACGGACATGCCTTCAGGCAGCCCGGATCCGCACAGTGCATACAGCCGTCTTTGCGAATAAGCCATTCCAGTTTGTCGTTCTGCTCAACTTCCGAGAAACGCATCACCGTCCAGGACTTGGCGGTCAGGTCCGCCGGGTTGTCGTACACCCCGACGTTGTGACCCACTTCGTCACGCAGATCGTTCCACTCAGAGCAGGCCACCTGACAGGCTTTACAGCCGATACAGGTGGTCACGTCGATAAGCTTCGCCACTTCCTGCTGGTGGTCCCGCGCCTGAGGCGCGGGCGTGAAACCATTAGTCGCGGAACGACGGATAATGTCTTGAGATTGATAAGCCATAAGTCGTCTCCGTTACACCTTTTCCACGTTCACGAGGAAGGCCTTAAACTCCGGCGTCTGCGTGTTCGCATCACCGACGAACGGCGTCAGGGTGTTCGCAATAAACCCTTTCTTCGCCACGCCCTCATAGCCCCAGTGAATCGGAATACCGATGGTATCCACCTGCTGACCGTGAACGTTCAGCGTGCGAATACGCTTAGTCACCACCGCCTTGGCTTTAATGTAGCCACGGTTAGAGGAGACCTTCACGGTATCGCCATGGGCAATGCCGAGCTTGTTCGCCAGCTTCTCGCCGATCTCCACAAACTGTTCCGGCTGTGCGATCGCGTTAAGCAGCGCGTGCTTGGTCCAGTAGTGGAAGTGCTCGGTCAGACGGTAGGTGGTGCCCACGTACGGGAACTTGTCCTTTTTACCCAGCGCTTCAAAGTCGCCTTTGAAGATACGGGCTGCCGGGTTTGAGACCACGTTCGGGTGCAGCGGGTTGGTGCCCAGCGGCGTCTCAAACGGCTCGTAGTGTTCCGGGAACGGACCTTCCGCCATCTTATCGATAGCAAACAGACGCCCCATCCCTTCAGGCTGCATGATAAACGGCCCGACGTCGCTGCCTGGTGCGGCAGTGCTGTAGTCCGGAATATCCACGCCGCCCCATTTCGCACCGTCCCACTTCAGAAGCTGACGCTTCGGATCCCACGGGTTACCCTGCGGGTCAGCGGATGCGCGGTTATAGAGGATGCGGCGGTTGAGCGGCCACGCCCATGCCCAGCCCAGCGTATTGCCAAGGCCCGACGGGTCGGCGTTATCGCGGTTTGCCATCTGGTTGCCTTTCGGCGTCCAGCTACCGGCAAAGATCCAGCAGCCGCTGGAGGTGGTACCGTCATCGCGCAGGTGCGCGAAGGTGCTGAGCTGATCGCCTTTCTTCGCCAGTACGGTGCCGGTGGCCGTGTCAATAACGTCCGCCAGCGCCTTACCGTTGCTCTCCATCGCCACTTCTTCTGGCGCAGGATTTTCCGGCGTCGAGTAGTTCCAGGTCATGTTCAGCACGGGTTCCGGGTTCGCGCCGCCTTCTTCCGCATACATCTTACGCAGGCGTAAGAAGATGCCGGCCAGGATCTCGCCGTCGTTCATGGCGATGCCCGGGGCGTCCGCACCTTTCCAGTGCCACTGCAGCCAGCGTCCGGAGTTAACGATCGACCCGTTCTCTTCCGCGAAGCAGGTTGACGGCAGACGGAACACTTCGGTCTGAATCTTCGACGGATCGACGTCGTTCGATTCGCCGTGATTCTGCCAGAAGGTCGAGGTCTCGGTATTGAGCGGGTCAATCGTCACCAGGAACTTCAGTTTCGACAGCGACTCAACAACCTTGTTCTTGTTAGGGAACGAGGCCACCGGGTTAAAGCCCTGGCACAAATAGCCGTTCACTTTGCCCTGGTGCATCATCTCGAAATACTGCAGAACGTCATAACCTTTGTCCCACTTCGGCAGCCAGTCAAAGCCCCAGCTGTTTTCAGCCGTCGCTTTATCACCGAAGAACGCTTTCATCATCGAGACGAAGAACTTCGGATAGTTGCCCCAGTAGTTCACCTGGCCTTCAAGCAGCGGTTTAGGCGTGCTGGCCGTCAGGTAGGTTTGCAGGTCGGTCTGTGTCTCGCTTGGCAGGTTCATGTAACCCGGCAGGCTTTGAGACAGCAGGCCGAGGTCAGTCAGACCCTGAATGTTGGAGTGACCGCGCAGGGCGTTCACGCCGCCGCCAGCCATACCCATGTTGCCGAGCAGGAGCTGAACCATCGCCATGGTACGGATGTTCTGCGCACCGATGGAGTGTTGCGTCCAGCCGAGGGCGTACAGGAACGACGCGGTTTTGTCCTTCGCGCTGGTTTCGGCGATAAGCTCGCACACCTTCAGGAAGTCCGCCTTCGGCGTACCGCAGATGTTTTCGACAACCTCAGGCGTGTAGCGGGAAACGTGCTCTTTCAGCAGGTTCCACACGCAGCGCGGGTGCTGCAGGGTGGTGTCGCGCTTCGCAAAGCCTTTTTCATCCAGCTCGTAGTTCCAGCTGGTTTTGTCGTATTTGCGTTTTTCGGCGTCGTAACCGCTGAACAGGCCATCTTCGAAGTGGTAATCCTCACGCACGATCAGGCTGGCGTTGGTATAGGCTTCGGTGTATTCGCGGTTATATTTTTCGTTGGTCATCAGGTACAGCAATACGCCTGACAGGAAAGTGATGTCAGTACCTGAACGAATAGGGGTGTAGAAATCCGCCACTGACGCAGTACGCGTAAAGCGGGGATCGATCACAATCAGTTTCGCACCGTTGTGGATTTTGGCTTCCATCGCCCAGCGGAACCCGACAGGGTGCGCTTCAGCGGCGTTACCGCCCATCACCACAATGAGGTTGGCGTTCTTGATGTCGACCCAGTGGTTGGTCATCGCACCGCGACCAAATGTTGGAGCAAGACTTGCTACCGTTGGTCCGTGTCAGACACGCGCCTGGTTGTCGACCGCGAGCATACCGAGTGCGCGCGTAAATTTCTGGGTTAAATAACCGGTTTCGTTGCTTGAAGCGGAGGCACACAGCATCCCGGTGGAGAGCCAGCGGTTGACCGTGACGCCGTCCGCATTCTTCTCAACAAAGTTGGCATCGCGGTCTTCTTTAATGTGTTTTGCGATGCGGTCAAACGCCTCTTCCCAGCTGATTTGCTGCCATTTGTCGGATCCAGGCGCACGATATTCAGGGAATTTGAGACGGCTTTCGGAGTGGATAAAGTCCACCAGACCGGCCCCTTTCGGGCACAATGCGCCGCGGTTAACCGGATGATCCGGGTCGCCTTCGATATGGAAAATAGACGCTTTGGCGTTTTTAGCACCGTCGCCGAGGCTATACATTAACAGCCCGCAACCGACAGAGCAGTACGTACAGGTATTACGGGTTTCACGGGTGCGCAGCAGTTTATACTGCCGCGTTTCCGCCAGCGCTACGCCGGGCGCAAAGCCCAGTGCCGCTGCCGTGGTGCCTGCCATACCGCCAGCGCAGATCTTAAAGAACTGCCTTCTGCTGACCTGCATGGGTCACTCCTTGTTTCGACATTGCTTACATATGTAGTTTTGACTTCGCGGTTGAGAATTGACCGCAAAGGAAAAAATTTGCGTTAATCCCTCAATTCCACGAGGGATATCATCAGAATACCACATTGTCGGTACCGCTGTTCTAATGGCGTTAATACAAAGTGAACGTATTATCACCATGTTGATTATAAAGTGTGATATTGATCACATTAAAGGCTCTGCATGTTAAAGCGGTGTAGCCAGTGTCAGGTTGCACCCCTGCTAAATGAGTAGGAGAATGGTTGTCGAAAAGTTGATCCATACTATGCATACAGCCTGTGGTTTATGCTGCAATAGCACGCTCACCTCCGTGGTTGTTCAGGAATACCGCTGTGTCTAAACAAAACCGTGCTCCCCACTCGTCACTCCTGCCTGCCGGCATTGTGGAACTTTCGGTACACAGACCGCCCCACATCACCCATGCCACGCCGGATTTTCTGGCGGAAGAAGTGCCCGTTGCGCTCGTTTACAACGGTATTTCACATGTGGTGATGATGGCGTCTCCGAAAGATCTTGAGCTGTTCGCCATCGGTTTTTCCCTCTCGGAAGCCATCATTGACCATCCGCAGGAGATCTACGGTATGGACGTGGTGCAGGCCTGCAACGGTCTTGAAGTGCAAATCGAACTCTCCAGCCGCCGCTTTATGGGACTCAAGGAGCGCCGTCGCGCGCTGGCCGGGCGTACCGGCTGTGGCGTGTGTGGCGTTGAGCAGCTCAATGATATTGGTAAACCCGTTGCGCCATTGCCGTTTACTCAGACCTTTAATCTGGCGCACCTCGACCATGCGCTTAAGCACCTGAATGATGTACAGCCCATCGGCCAGCTGAGCGGCTGCACGCACGCGGCGGCATGGGTGTTGCCGTCGGGGGATATTGCCGGGGGACATGAGGACGTTGGCCGCCACGTGGCGTTGGACAAGCTGCTCGGTCGCCGGGCTCGTGAAAGTGAGGTCTGGAAGCAGGGGGCAGCACTCGTTTCCAGCCGCGCCAGCTACGAGATGGTGCAAAAATCCGCGATGTGCGGTGTGGAAATTCTGTTTGCGGTCTCAGCCGCAACAACGCTGGCGGTGGAGGTGGCGGAGCGCTGCAACCTGACGCTGGTGGGCTTCTGCAAGCCGGGAAGGGCGACGATTTATACCCATCCACAACGATTGATAGTTGATCAGTAATTTTGAATGATAATAGCAAATCCTTCCGCTTTTAGTTGTTCATGATGAGGTCTAGTATTTATCTCATCAAGGCACGGTGCCTTACCAAAACAACTTAATGAAAGGGTTTATATCATGAAAAGCATCAAAACTTTTGTCGCTGTAATCGCTCTGGCTACTTCTTTCGGTTCTTTCGCTGCACAGACCGTAACCGCAACCGCCTCTACCATTGATGGCGCAGAAGCTAAAATCGCGGCTCAGGCTCAGGAAGCCGGCGCGTCATCGTACAAAATTACCCAGGCGTTCTCAGGTAACCGCGTACACATGACCGCTGAACTGACTAAATAAGCTGTCACACCGTCGAAAGAGCGCCCCAGGGGCGCTTTTTTAGTTTATGCCCGCCACGCGCAGCAGCGCGGTTACCACTGCCGCCGCTACGATCACCACAATTAACGGCATCTTCCGCCAGGCCAAAAACACTGCAAACGCCACGCCCAGCACGCGCGCCATGCCGGCAAAGTGGTCACCTTCATAAAACGTGGTCACCAGCGCCACGGAAAACAGCAATACCGTTGCCGCATCTGACAGCAGCGCCTGTGAACGCTCTGACAATGCCAGCCTGCTGCCCAGTTTCGCTCCGCCAAGACGCATCAAATAGGTTCCCGCAGACAAAATGGCGATGCCGAGAATAAAGAACGTCATGTTTTCCATTATTTTTTCCTCGCGGCAAGACCGAGTAAAGAGAGCAGTACCGGCAGACCTACCGGGGCAAACGGCACGGCGGCCAGCGACAGAACGGCACCGCTGCAGGCGCGTATCAGCGTGGTGCGGTTTTTAAATGCGGGAACCACTAATGCCAGCAGTATCGCCGGGAATACCGCATCCAGGCCTATAGTTTCCGGGTCCGGCAGCAGTTTGCCGACCATGGCACCCAGCAGCGCGCCAAGCGGCCAGACGATGGCGACGCCTAAACCGCACAGCCAGTAGGCGGCTTTACGCTGCTCGGCGGTTTTTTGCGACAGGCCAAACACCACGCTTTCGTCGTTCATGATGTGGCAGCCCAACAGGCTCAGACCGCGCTTACCGACCAGTTCTCGCACCGTCACGCCAAACGGCACGTGGCGCGCGTTGACCAGCAAACCCGCGGCTGCAGCCGCCAGCGGGTTACCGCCGCTTGCTACAATGCCGATAAACATAAACTCTGACGCGCCCGCGAGTACGGTGATGGAGAGCACAAACGGCACCCAGACCGGGAAACCGTAGGCCATCGCCAGCGAGCCGTAGGACATTCCCACCACGCCCACCGCGAGGCAGACCAGGATGATTGCTTTTATGGTGTCGCCTTTCAGACAAGAGAGATGTTGCTTCATACATTTTTAGCCATATCGAACGTGTATCCATTATAATGAACGCAACGAAACTGATTTTCAAGGCGAACGATTCGTTCGTTTTATAGAACAAGAGGCCGTTATATGACGCAGCCAATCAGCCTGATCGCTAAAAGTCTGGTGCGGGAACGTCTGCGCACCGGGCTTTCGCTGGCGGAAATTGCCCGCCGTGCCGGGATCGCTAAATCCACGCTTTCCCAGCTGGAGTCCGGCAACGGTAACCCTAGCCTGGAAACGCTGTGGTCGCTCTGCGTGGCGCTGGATATTCCTTTCGCCCGTCTGCTTGAGCCGCAGTTGCCGACCACGCAGGTGATCCGCCGTGGTGAAGGTACGAAAGTGGTCGCCGGACAGGCTAATTATGAAGCCATTTTACTGGCGGCATGCCCTCCCGGCGCGCGCCGCGATGTCTATCTTCTGATGACCCAACCGGGCGCAGATCGTATTTCTCAGCCGCATCCGCCGGGCTCTGTTGAACATATTATTGTGACGCAGGGCCGGGCGCTGGTCGGCCTGCTCGACGCGGCGGAAGAGCTCGGCGCAGGGGATTACATTTGTTATCCCGCCGACCAGCCGCACATCTTCAAGGCCCTGGAGCCAGACACTTACGCGCTGCTGGTGGCGGAACAAAACTAACAGAGATACGGAAACTCATGTCGCTTAAAGCCATTGCCAAAGAACTGGGGCTGTCAGTCACCACCGTCAGCCGCGCCCTCAACGGATATGACGACGTCTCCGCCGAGACGCGCGCTCGCGTAGAAGCGGAAGCCCAGCGACGCGGCTATCGGCCTAACACCTTCGCCCGCCGCCTGAAGATGGGCAAAATTGATGCCGTTGGGCTGGTGTTCCCGGTCCATCCTGTTCCGCTCAATAACAGCGTATTTATGGACATGGTCGGCGAAATTAGCCACGAACTGGCGCGACATGAGATCGACTTATTGCTTATCGCCGACGACGATCTGGCGGATAAGCACAGCTATATGCGCATGGTGCAAAGCCGCCGCGTGGATGCGCTAATTGTGGCCCACACGTTGGATCGCGATCCGCGACTTGAGCAGCTGCAGGCCGCCGGATTTCCCTTTCTGGCGCTTGGTCGCAGCCAGCTACCGCAGCCGTACGCGTGGTTCGACTTCGACAACTATGCCGGTACGTACAATGCTACACGCTGGCTAATCGGGAAAGGCCATCAGCGCATTGCCCTACTGGGCGAAAGCAACAATCAGGCATTCATCACCCAGCGTCGTCAGGGCTATCTGGACGCGTTGCGGGAAGCCGGGCTTTCCAGCGAATGGCTGCGCGCCATGCCCCCTTCGCGCCGCGTGGGTTATGCCACCACGAAAGAGCTTCTCTCGCTGTCGCAGCCGCCCACGGCCATCATTACCGACTGCAACACTCACGGTGACGGCGCGGCGATGGCGCTGGCAGAGCTGGGCCGTCTGACCGGCGAGAGCGCCGTTGCGCTGGTTGTTTATGACGGGCTCCCGCAGGACAGTATCGTCGATGCCGACGTGGCGGCAGTGATCCAGTCCACCCGCCAGGGCGTCGGGAAACAGATTGCCGATATGGTGCGTCAGCTGATTAACGGCGACGATATTGAACGGCTTCAGGTACTCTGGCAGCCCGAATTCTCTCCCGGCCAGACGGCCTGAATCTCTCCATTTTCTAAAGCCGATCACAAAACCGAAACGTTTTGGTTTGTATCCGAAACGTTTCGGATCAACACTCAGATCATCCCGATGACAGGAGATGTCTGATGCAAGATTCCGTTTTACGACTTGAAAGCAACACGGTAGACGTGGTGATCAAAACGTACCCGTTCGCCGAAATTCTCTACTGGGGGGCGCACCTTCAGCACTTTTCGCCACAGGATGTTGCTATGCTCGCGCGCCCTGTTGCCAACGGCAGGCTTGACGTCGACTCCCCGGTCACGCTGATGGCCGAGCTGGGGCACGGTCTGTTTGGTGCTCCCGGCATTGAGGGGCATCGGCAGGGGCTGGACGGTTCACCCATGTTCACCACCACAGACGTACAGCAGTCAGGACAAACCCTGACGGTGACGGCGGAAGATGAACATGCGGGCCTGCGTCTGACCAGCGAGCTGGCGCTGGATGCCAGCGGCGTGCTGGTGGTTCGTCACGGTTTAACGAACCTGAAAGCGCAGGCGTGGCAGGTGGACCGTTTTGCCATAACGCTACCCGTGGCCGAACGCGCGCGGGAGGTGATGGCCTTCCATGGACGCTGGATCCGGGAATTTCAGCCGCACCGCGTGACGCTTGAACACGACAGCTTTGTGATTGAAAACCGCCGGGGTAAAACCTCCCATGAACACTTCCCGGCGCTGATTGCCGGGACGCCGTCGTTCAGCGAAATGCACGGCGACGTCTGGGGCGTGCATCTGGGCTGGAGCGGCAACCACCGCCTGCGTGCGGAAGCCAAAACCGACGGCCGCCGCTATCTGCAGGCTGAAGCCCTCTACCTGCCGGGCGAAATGGCGGTTGAGGAGGGCGATACGCTCTGGACGCCGCGCCTGTATGCCAGCTATTCCACGCATGGCCTGAACGGCATGAGCCAGTCGTTCCATCGCTACCTGCGCAACAACGTTATCCGCTTCCCGGAAAACAAACCGCGCCCGGTGCACCTCAATACCTGGGAAGGGATCTACTTCAACCACGATCCGGGCTACATCATGCGCATGGCCGACGAGGCTGCCGCCCTGGGCGTGGAGCGCTTCATCATTGACGACGGCTGGTTCAAAGGCCGTAACGACGACCATGCCGCGCTGGGCGACTGGTACCTGGATGAGAAAAAATACCCGAACGGCCTGACGCCGGTGATCGACCACGTCAAACGGCTCGGTATGGAGTTTGGCATCTGGGTTGAGCCGGAGATGATCAACCCGGATTCCGATCTGTACCGCGCGCACCCTGACTGGGTGCTGGCGCTGCCGGGCTACAAACAACACACCGGGCGGCACCAGCTGGTGCTCAATCTGAGTATCCCGGAAGCATTTGATTATCTTGTGGAACGCATGAGCTGGCTTCTGGGTGAACATGAAATCGACTACGTGAAGTGGGACATGAACCGTGAGCTGGTACAGCCGGGTCACGACGGGAAGGCCGCCGCTGACGCGCAAACCCGCCAGTTTTATCGCTTGCTGGACGTGCTGGGTGAACGTTTTCCGCACATCGAATTTGAATCCTGCTCATCCGGCGGGGGGCGAATTGACTATGAGGTGCTGACGCGCTGCCACCGCTTCTGGGCCTCGGACAACAACGATGCGCTGGAGCGCAACACCATCCAGCGCGGCATGAGCTATTTCTTTCCGCCGGAGGTAATGGGGGCGCATATCGGTCATCATAAATGTCACGCCACCTTCCGCCAGCACAGCATTGAATTTCGCGGTCTAACGGCGCTGTTTGGCCATATGGGGCTGGAACTTGATCCCCTCACCGTCGATGAGAAGGAGCGCGAAGGCTATCGCCGTTACGCCGCGCTGTACAGGCAGTGGCGCGAGGTTATTCATCAGGGCACACAATGGCGCGTGGATATGCCGGATGCCAGTACGCTGGCACAGGGTATTGTGAGCGAAGATAAAACGCAGGGGCTGTTTATCGTCAGCCAGCTCGCCATGCCGGACTACACGTTGATGATGCCGCTGCGCATGCCGGGGCTTGAGCCCTGCGCGCAGTATCGTATTTCGCTGCTCGATCACCCTGATATTCACATCACCGGTGAGGGGGGACATACCATGCGCAAGCTGCCGGCATGGATGGAAACACCGCAAACGGCGAGCGGCGAGTGGCTGATGCAGGCGGGCATTGCGCTGCCGATTCTGGATCCGGAAACCGCCGTTCTGATTGGCGTTGAACGCGTGTAAAGGTGACGGGCCGGGCTGCCGGCCCTCCGTTGAGGATAAAAATAATGAACACAACACCCTGTACCCACAAAGACAACCCTAACTTCTGGATTTTCGGGCTGTTCTTCTTTCTCTACTTCTTCATCATGGCCACCTGCTTTCCGTTCCTGCCGATCTGGCTGTCGGATATCATCGGCCTGAACAAAACCCATACCGGCATCGTCTTTTCCTGCATCTCACTCTCGGCCATTGCCTTCCAGCCGGTGCTTGGGGTGATCTCGGATAAACTGGGGCTAAAAAAACACCTGCTGTGGATCATCTCCGTGCTGCTGTTCCTGTTTGCCCCTTTCTTCCTCTACGTCTTTGCGCCGTTACTAAAAGCCAACATCTGGCTGGGCGCGCTGAGCGGCGGCATGTATATCGGCTTTGTCTTTTCGGCGGGCTCAGGAGCCATTGAGGCCTACATTGAACGCGTGAGCCGTAACAGTTTCTTTGAGTACGGTAAGGCGCGCATGTTTGGCTGCCTCGGCTGGGGGCTATGCGCCTCCACGGGCGGGATCCTGTTCGGCATCGATCCGTCGTATGTTTTCTGGATGGGTTCGGCGGCGGCGCTGCTGTTGATGCTGCTGCTGGTGGTCGCGAAGCCAAAACCCAACCAGACGGCGCAGGTGATGAATGCGCTGGGTGCCAACCAGCCGCAGATCACCGCGAAAACGGTCTTTAGCCTGTTCCGTCAGCGCAGGATGTGGATGTTTATTCTGTACGTGATTGGCGTGGCCTGCGTCTATGACGTCTTTGACCAGCAGTTTGCTACCTTCTTCAAAACGTTCTTCGCCACGCCGCAGGAGGGCACTCGCGCCTTTGGTTTTGCGACCACTGCCGGGGAAATCTGCAACGCGATCATCATGTTTTGTTCACCGTGGATCATTAACCGCATCGGCGCGAAAAACACGCTGCTCATCGCCGGGGTGATTATGGCGACGCGCATTATCGGCTCGTCGTTTGCCACCACCGCCGTAGAAGTAATTGCCCTGAAGATGCTGCACGCGCTGGAGGTCCCGTTCCTGCTGGTGGGGGCATTCAAGTACATCACCGGGGTGTTTGATACGCGACTCTCGGCCACTATCTATCTGATTGGCTTCCAGTTTGCCAAACAGTCAGCGGCCATTTTCCTCTCCGCCTTTGCCGGAAATATGTATGACCGGATCGGCTTCCAGGAGACGTATCTGATGCTGGGCTGCTTCGTGCTGGCGATCACGGTGGTGTCAGCGTTTACGCTGAGCAGCAGGCAGGAGATAGCCGCTGCCGCGGGCGCGGCAGCGTTAACCAGTCAGTCCAGATAAAACACCTCTTCCAGCCCGGTACTCACCGGGCTGTTGTCCGGGTTCGACGGCATAACATCACGCATGTGTTTCCACCAGCGCTGGCAGACGTCGGTATTCGCGACCGCGTTCCAGCGCTCCTCCGATTCAATCTCTACGGTGGCAAACAGCAGGTTACGTTCCCGGTCGAGATAAATGGCGTAGTGGTGCGCGCCGTGGTCCTTCAGCACCGCTTCCAGTTCGGGCCAGATGGGGTTGTGGCGACGCGCGTACTCCTCGTGCGCGTCCGGGTTTACCTGCATCACAAAGGCTTTGCGGATCATAATGCCTCCAGATACAGCTCGCGCACCTCGTCGCGGCTGGCGGTGCGCGGATTGCATGGCGCGCACGGGTCGGCGAGAGCTTTATCCAGCCAGTCTTCAATATCGGCTTTGGTCACGCCGAGCTGGCTGAAGCCGGAAGGGATGCCGACGCGAGCGCTCAGGTCGCGAATCGCCTGAATGGCGGACATGCTGGCGGCTTCAACGCTCATGCCGCGAGTATCGATGCCCATCGCCTGCGCCACGCGGGCGAAGCGGGCAACTGCGTTCGGGCGGTTAAAGCTTTCAACGATCGGCAGCAGGATGGCGTTGCACACGCCGTGCGGCAGGTTGTGCGTCGCACCCGGCTGGTGCGCCAGGGCATGCACAAGGCCGAGACCCGCACTGTTAAACGCCATGCCCGCCAGATACTGACCAAACGCCATCTGCTCGCGCGCCTCAAGATTATGACCGTCTTCGACCGCTTCCGGCAGCCAGAGGTTGATCAGGCGGATTGCCTCCAGCGCGTTGGCATCGGTCAGCGGGTGCGCGCCAACGGACACGTAGGCTTCTATGGCGTGGGTTAACGCGTCCATGCCGGTTGCGGCGGTCACGGAGGCCGGAATATCCAGCATCACGCTGGCATCGTCCACGGCGATATCCGGAATGATATTCGGATCGATGATCACCTCTTTCACCTGGCGCGCAGAGTCGATGATTACCGCGTTGCTGGTCATCTCCGCCGCCGTGCCTGCGGTGGTGTTGATCGCCACCAGCGGCACGCCCGCGTTTTTCACCTTGCCGACGCCGGCATAATCGGTGGACGGACCGGGGTTGGCGGTGAGGATTTTAATCGCCTTGGCGGTATCAATCGGGCTGCCGCCGCCGAAGGCGATCACGTAATCACACTCCGCGTCCCGGTATGCCGCAAATCCTTTTTGCACCAGCGCTTCCGTCGGGTTCGGGAACACCTCGTCGAACAGGTGATACGACATCTGATGGGTGTCCAGCGCGGCAAAAAGGCTGTCGAGCAGGCCCAGCTTTACCAGCTGACCGTCGGTGACAATCAGCGCTTTTCCCCACTGCTTGTTCGCCACCAGGTTAACCATATCGCCAATAGCGCCCGCGCCGTGAAGGCTGATTTTTGGAAGTGCCAACATAAAGCTCATGATAATTCTCCTTAACTATCGCCCGTACCGTCCGGTCTGCGATGGTTTATGCATAGATTTCCAGCGCTGACCGTAGCGGGGTCACGCCGAAGCGCTTGCCGAGCGCAATAAGCTCTTCGCGGGTAATGGTCTGCTTCATTCCTCCCATGGAATAAACTTTCACCAGCACTTCAGCCGATTTCTCGGCGGTGTCGATCAGGCCGAAAGTTTCATCCAGCGTCGGACCGCTGCCGAACACGCCGTGGAACGGCCACAGCACCAGCGAATGTTTTTGCATATCTCTGGCGGTTGCCTGGCCAATTTCGTCGGTACCCGGCACCATCCACGGCAGAATGCCCACGCCATCCGGGAACACCACCAGACACTCGGTGCTGCCTTCCCAGAGCTTGCGAGTGATGAAATCGGCGCTGTTTTCCAGCACATAGGTCAGGGCGATCAGGTTGGTGGCGTGGCAGTGCATGATCGCGCGATCTTTGCCGTTAGTCGCCCTGATGCGCTCGCAGTGGGAGAGGAAGTGCGCCGGCAGTTCAGACGTGGGTACCGCCTCATCGGTCAGGCCCCACAGAATGTGGTAGCCCGCACCGTCGCTATCCACTTTCACCACGCCGAGGTTGGCCTGTGGATCAAGCTGAACGTTGCGGAAGAACTTGCCGGAGCCGGTGACGATAAACGGCGTGTTGGCCAGCAGCGGCATCGGCTGGCTCAGGGCAATATAGCGTGGCTTCTGGTGAAAATCGCCGGTGTAAGGCGCGATATCCGCATCGTCCAGACGCAGCGTCAGGTTGCCGCCGTTGCGCTCGTCCCAGCCTTTCAGCCAGGCATCGGAGGTGGCTTTGATCATGCCCTGGACGAACCAGGAGTGGGTGATAGTCTGCATAGTCTTTATTTTCCAGTTATCGCGGTGAGGGCAAAATTACCCGCGCTTGCTCAACACGTTGTTCTCGTACGCCCGCACGTTTTCCAGCCACTGGCTGCCCGCCGGAGCGTCGTTACGCTGGCAGTACATCTCCCAAACGGCCTGCCACGGCAGGGATTTCTGCTCTTCCAGCAGCGCCAGGCGCGCGGTGTAGTCGCCGTTTTCTTCCAGCTGTTTCAGCACTGCGGTTGGCTCCAGCAGCGCGCGCAGCAGGGCTTTCTTCATATTGCGGGTGCCAATAACCCACGCCGCGATGCGGTTGATGGAGGCATCGAAGAAGTCGAGGCCAATGTGCACGCGGTCGAACAGGTCGTGACGGATAATTTCGCTGGCAATCGCCTGGGTTTCGTCATCCAGCAGCACCACGTGGTCGCTGTCCCAGCGCACCGGGCGGCTGACGTGCAGCAGCAGGCGCGGCACGTAGAGAATGGTTGCGGAGATTTTGTCGGAGATCGCCTCGGTCGGATGGAAGTGACCGGCATCCAGGCACAGCGCGGTCTGGCGGCTGGTGGCGTACCCCATGTAGAACTCGTTCGAGCCGACGGTGTAGCTCTCGGCGCCAATGCCGAACAGCTTGCTCTCCACGGCGTCGATGTGGTGCGCCGGGTCCAGCTTCTCGCTGATGGCCTCATCCAGCGCGGCCAGCAGGCGCTGACGCGGGGCCAGGCGGTCGACGGTGATGTCTTTCATGCCGTCCGGGATCCAGATGTTCATTACTGACGGCGTGCCGAGCTGCTCGCCGAAATACGCCGAAACGCGGCGGCTGGCCTTCACGTGGTCGATCCAGAACTGACGGATTTTGTCGTTGGCGTGCGCGAGGGTAAAACCATCGGCGCTCAGCGGGTGCGAGAAGCAGGACGGGTTAAAGTCCAGACCAAGATTGTTGGTTTTCGCCCACTCCACCCAGTTTTTAAAGTGTTCCGGTTTGATCTCGTTACGCGCTACCGGTGCGTCGGACTCCAGATAAATCGCATGCAGGTTCAGGCGTTTTGGCCCCGGGATCAGGCTCAGCGCCAGCTCCAGGTCGGCACGCAGTTCGGTGGCGTTGCGCGCTTTGCCCGGATAGTTACCCGTCGCCTGAATCCCCCCCGTCAGAGAACCGCCCGGGTTCTCGAAGCCGGCGACGTCATCACCCTGCCAGCAGTGCATAGAGACGGGCAGACGGTCGAGCTGGCGCAGCGCCGTTTCGACATCCACGCCGACGGCGGCGAAACGCTGTTTAGCCAGCTCCCAGGCTTGTTCTAATTGAGTGGTCATGCGCAAAGCTCCTTAGTCAGTCGTTTTTGCTGAAACTGCGCCCGGTAGCGGGCTATTTCATGGCAGGGATTGGGGGTTAAGGTGGTCAGGCAGGTATTCGCGGTGACCACCGAACGAAATTCATCGACATCAGAAAGTTCGTCCAGGGTCATCAGCTGAATACCGATGTTGCCGAGCGTCGAAGCCTCCACCGGACCCGCCACCACGGTGATGCCGCAGGCATCGGCGCAGAGCTGGTTCAGCAGCTGGTTCTGGCAGCCTCCGCCCACGATATGCAACTGGCTGAACGGTGCGCCTCGCAGGTCGACCAGCTCGCTCAGTACATCCGCGTAGAGAAGGGCGAGGCTGTCAAAAATACAGCGCGCCAGCTCGGCAGGACGGGAAGGCACCGGCTGCCCGGCTTCGAAACAGGCGGACTGGATTTCGGCACTCATATGCACCGGGTTAATAAAGCGGTCGTCGTTCGGGTTAATCAGGAACGTACAGGCCTTCAGCTTTTCGGTTTCTGCGATAAGCGCGGGCAGGTCGTTAACGTTTTGCTCTTTCAGCACGCGCTGAAGCAGCCACAGGCCCATGATGTTCTTCAGAACGCGGTAGCGCCCTTCGGCACCGCCTTCGTTAGTGATGTTCGCCGCCATCGCGGCGTCGCTGGTGTACGGCGTTTTGCTCTCAAAACCCATCAGCGACCAGGTGCCGGACGAGAGGTAGGCCGCGTCTCTACTGGCCAGCGGGGATGCAATTACTGCGCTGGCGGTATCGTGACTGGCGACGGCAACGACGGGGATTTCATTCCCCTGCGGGCAAATCCACCGACCTATCACATTTCCGGGGTGCGTTGGCGTGCCGAACCAGGAGGGCGAGGCGCCCGTCCAGGTCAGCAGGGTTTCATCCCAGCTATCGGTGTTGATGTTGACCAGCTGCGTGGTGGTGGCGTTGGTGTATTCCCAGTTCATGTTGCCGGTCAGCCGATAGCTTAAGTAGTCCGGAATGAGTAACGCGTGCGTCACCTTTTTGACCAGCTCCGGCTGCTGCTCAACCAGCGCGCGCAGCTGATAGAGCGTGTTAAACGGCAGAAACTGAATACCGCTGCGGCCATAGATGTTGTCCATGCCAAGCTGTGCGATGGCGTGTGTCATCAGCCCGTCGGTGCGACTGTCGCGATACGAGACGGGCAGGCCGACGCGTTCGCCGCGGCTGTCGAGCAGAACGTAGTCCACGCCCCAGGTATCGATGCCGATGCTGTCGATGCGAATGCCGTCATTGCAGACGTTGTTCAGCCCGGTGAGGATCTCCGCTTCCAGGGCATCAATATCCCAGGTATCAAAACCGTCCTGTTTTTGCAGGCAGTTGGCGAAACGGTGCATTTCGCGAAGCGTAAGTATGCTCCGATCGCAGTCCCAGGTGGCGAGCATTACGCGGCCGCTGGATGCGCCTAAATCGACAGCCACACAATGGCGAAAAGTCATGGTCAGGTCCCTTCTTAAGTCATTGGTGCTGAGTGTAAAAAAGGGACGAAAAGACCACCTTCTCGTCACTGACAGCACGAATCTCGCGCTGGCAAGAAAGCAAAGATGATCGTGAGGAAGTTCACAATTTCCTGTTATGGCAGGGTTTTCTGGCAATGTGACGCTGACCGCATTTCCCGATTTTTCCGTCTGTTTCTTGAAAAACTGACGGCTTTTGCGCCGTTTGCTGTCAAAAATTTAAGGTGAGTGCGGAAGGCCTTAATTACTATTCGAGAACTTTCCTCATTGGTGGGGGCCGTTATGACCGTATTGCACAGCGTCGATTTTTTCCCGTCGGGAACGTCTCCGGTTGCGATAGAGCCCCGGCTCCCGCAGGCTGCGTTTCCTGAACATCATCATGATTTTCATGAAATTGTGATTGTCGAGCATGGAACGGGTATTCATGTCTTCAACGGCCAGCCCTACACCATCAGCGGCGGTATGGTGTGCTTCGTGCGCGATCACGACAGGCATTTGTATGAACATACCGACAACCTGTGCCTGACCAACGTGCTCTATCGTTCGCCGGACGCGTTCCAGTTTCTGTCGGGGTTGAACAAGCTACTGCCCCAGGAGCAGGATGGACACTACCCGTCTCACTGGCGGGTCAATCAGTCCACGTTGCAGCAGGTGCGCCAGCTGGTGAATCAACTGGAGCAGAGCGAGGGCGGGCAGGAGACGTATGCTATTGCCTCCCGCGAACTGCTGTTTATGCAACTGCTGGTGCTGCTGCGTCGCAGCAGCCTTGTGGAAGGGCTGGAAAATAACGACGCGCGCCTGAACCATCTGATGGCCTGGCTGGAAGATCATTTCACCGAGGATGTCTGCTGGGAGACGCTGGCGGATGATTTTTCACTGTCCCTGCGCACCCTGCATCGCCAGCTTAAGCAGCACACCGGGCTGACGCCGCAGCGCTACCTTAACCGTCTGCGCCTGATCAAAGCGCGTCATCTTTTACGTCACACCGACGAAAGCGTCACGGATATTGCCTACTGCTGTGGTTTTGGCGACAGCAATCACTTTTCAACGCTGTTTCGCCGGGAATTTAGCTGGTCGCCGCGCGATATCCGTCAGGGAAAGGATGCTTCACTCCAGTAACGCGAATGCAATCACCGTTTTATTGCCGCAAAAAGGCTAATAATATCCGGTTATTCACCGTAGAGGTGGTGGTGTGGCCGCTCAGTTAATTCTTCGCAAAGATGATTTTTTTGCCTCCGCGAGTCAGGCCGTCGCGGTGGCTGACCGCTACCCGCAAAATGTCTTTGCCGAGCATACCCACGAGTTTTGCGAGCTGGTGCTGGTATGGCGCGGCAACGGCTTACACATCCTCAACGACCGGCCCTACCGCATCACGCGTGGCGATCTGTTTTACATCCGCGCCGAAGACAAACACGCTTACGCCTCGGTTAACGATCTGGTGTTGCAGAACGTTATTTACTGCCCGGACAGGCTTAAACTGAATGTCGACTGGCCGGCCCATATCCCCGGTTTTCTCAATGCCAGAGGCGAACCCCACTGGCGCTTAAGCAGTAACGGCATGGCTCAGGTGCGCCAGACGATCGCCCAGCTGGAGCAGGAGAGCCAGAAGCACGATCCCGTGGCAAATCCGATGGCGGAACTGCTGTTCGCCCAGCTGGTGATGACCCTCAAACGTCATCGTTACGCGACCGATAACCCCTCCGCAACCGTCCAGGAAGCGCTGCTGGACAAGTTGATTGCCCGGCTTGCGGGCAGCCTGAACAAAAGTTTCGTTCTGGAAAAGTTTTGCGAGCAGGAGCAGTGCAGCGAGCGCGCGCTGCGCCAGCAGTTCCGCACCCAGACGGGGATGACGGTGAACCACTACCTGCGTCAGCTGCGCATCTGCCACGCCCAGTACCTGTTGCAGCATACCGAGCTGATGGTCAGTGAAGTGGCGATGCGCAGCGGATTTGAGGACAGTAATTACTTTTCGGTGGTATTTAACCGCGAGGTGGGGATGACGCCGGTTCAGTGGCGTCATCGCAGTCGAAAGGCAGCGTAATCAGTTCGCCATGCCGAGGCCCACGATATTGGCCGCGATAATAATCACCACGCAGCCCAGGCTCAGCACGCCCACTGGACGACGCCCGGCGTTATTCCACTCCTTCAGTACCAGCCCAACCAGTCCGCCACACAGCACGTAGAAGCTCATGTGCAGCATCCAGCTTATGTAATCGTACTGCGGTGGAATGCTGGCGTGGCCCCAGGCGTAGAAAAAGAACTGCAGATACCACATGAGGCCGCCCAGCATCGATAGGAGCACATTGGTGATGATTAAGGATTTAGCCAGTGAGAAATCGGCTTTTACCGACAAATCCTTCACTTTTGCCAGACGAATGAAGCAGAAGCCGAGGTTTACCAACGCGCCGCCGCCCATGATCACCACGTAGCTTGGCAGCGCCACGTACAGCGGGTCGACGCCCAGCGCGGCGGCCGCTTCGTGCATGGGTTTTGCGGCGTTCATGGCGAACGACATGCCCGCCGAGAAGATGCCGCACATCACTGCCAGCAGCAGCCCCTTCTTCAGGTTAAAGTCTTCGGCTTTGATGCCCATCTTGCGCTCTTTCAACTGTCCCGCGCGGGTGACGATACCCACGCCTATCACCGCAACAAGCACGCCAAGCAACGTCATTTGCCCGCCTTTGGTGTTGATCAACACGTCGACATTGCCGTTAAGAATGGGCGTCATCAGCGTGCCGACGATGAGCGTAATGCCAATTGCGATGCCAATACCCATCGACATCCCGAGGTAGCGCATGGTCAGGCCGTAATTGATGTTGCCGATGCCCCACATCGCCCCGAACAGAAACACTGGCAGGAGGGTGGAGGCACTGAAGGAAGTAAAGTAGCCCCAGAAATCCGGGAGCAGCATGGCGCTAATGGTCCACGGCAAAATCAGCCAGGACACGGTACCGCCAACTGACCACATGGTTTCCCACGACCACCCTTTCACCTTTTTAAACGGGGCATAGAAACAGGCTGCACTGGCCGCGCCTATCAAATGCCAGAAGATACCCATCGTAATCGCATGATTCATTTTTACGTCCTCATCGTTTTTATAGCCGGTGGCTTCCCCCCGGCTTGATGAGTGTAAAAATTAGGCAGTTCCGGAACCTTCAGACTGTTGCCGCAATTTAGTTTTGGATGGCAATCAGCACGTTAACCGGGTGAGCAGACTCACAATTTTGTGATAAGGCAAAAATCAAATAACCTTATAAAAACTACGGCATTGATAATCATTTTCAATATCATTTAATTAACTATAATGAACCAACTGCTTACGCGGCATTAACAGCTGTGCCGCCCGACAATAATGGAGAGGATTATGAGTTATACACTGCCATCCCTGCCGTATGCCTACGACGCACTGGAACCGCATTTCGACAAGCAGACGATGGAAATCCATCACACTAAACACCACCAGACCTATGTGAACAACGCGAACGCCGCGCTGGAAAGCCTGCCAGAGTTCGCTAACCTGTCTGCTGAAGAGCTGATTACCAAGCTGGACCAGCTGCCAGCGGATAAGAAAACCGTTCTGCGTAACAACGCGGGCGGCCACGCAAACCACAGCCTGTTCTGGAAAGGCCTGAAAACCGGTACCACCCTGCAGGGCGACCTGAAAGCGGCTATCGAGCGCGACTTCGGTTCCGTTGACAACTTCAAAGCGGAGTTCGAGAAAGCCGCTGCAACCCGCTTCGGCTCCGGCTGGGCGTGGCTGGTACTGAAAGGTGACAAACTGGCGGTAGTGTCTACTGCTAACCAGGACTCCCCGCTGATGGGTGAAGCAATCTCTGGCGCATCCGGCTTCCCAATCCTGGGCCTGGACGTGTGGGAACACGCTTACTACCTGAAATTCCAGAACCGTCGCCCGGACTACATCAAAGCGTTCTGGGACGTGGTGAACTGGGACGAAGCAGCAGCGCGTTTCGCCGCTAAAAAATAAGGTTGCATTGACGCCTGTGAGAAGCGAGTCTTATGACTCGCTTTTTTTTGTATCTGTATACCCGTCATACTTCAAGTTGCAGGTGCGTTGGCTGCGTTCGCTCACCCCAGTCACTTACCTGAGTAAGCTCCTGGGGATTCACTCTCTTGCCGCCTTCCTGCAACTCGAATTATTTAGGGCATAAAAGGAGCAGCGATGCATTATCCGGTGAATGTATTTACAGGCAAGGTAAGGGAGTACGACGGCAGCCGCCCGAGTGCCATCGCCAAAATTCAGGTCGACGGTGAGCTGACGTTAACCGACCTCGGGCTTGCGGGTGACGAGCAGGCCGAAAAGAAAATCCACGGCGGGCCCGATCGCGCGCTGTGCCACTACCCGCGTGAACACTATCAGCACTGGAAAACCGAATTCCCCGAGCAGGCGGACCTCTTCGTCGCCCCCGCGTTTGGCGAGAATCTCTCCACCGAAGGGCTCACCGAAAAGAACGTGTTTATCGGTGATATCTACCGCTGGGGCGATGCCCTGATTCAGGTGACGCAGCCACGCTCGCCGTGCTTCAAGCTCAACTACCATTTCGGTATTCAGAATATGTCGGCCCAGCTGCAAAAAGCGGGTAAAACCGGCTGGCTGTATCGCGTGGTGCTGGCTGGGCAGATTTCAGCGGACGCCCCGCTTGAACTGGCGTCGCGCCTGAGCGATGTGTCTGTTTATGACGCCTGCGCCATTGCCTGGCATATGCCGTTTGACGACGAACAGTATCACCGCCTGCTGTCGGCGGCGGGGCTATCGACCAGCTGGACGAGAACGATGCAGAAGCGGCGTTTAAGCAGCAAGATCGAAGATAATTCGCGGAGATTGTGGGGGAAATAACTGCCCCTCACCCCGGCCCTCTCCCCAAAGGGGCGAGGGTGAAAAAACCTCACTAAGCAGTCACCTCTCCCCTATGGGGAGAGGGGTACGATGAGGGGAAAACTAAGAACGCTTATACAACGGTAGCCACAGCGTTAATCGTAGTCCACCCAGCGGACTGTCATCGGCTTTCACCCAGCCGCGGTGCTGTTGCATGGCGGTTTCCACAATAGCCAGACCCAGTCCCGTGCCGCCCGATTCCCGGTCGCGCGCCTCATCGGTACGATAGAACGGACGGAAAATCTGCTCGCGATCTTCCGGGCTGACGCCAGGACCGTCGTCGTCGACAATGACGGTGATCCCGTCTTTATCCACCGAGAACGCCACCTCAATCTTCGTATGCGAGTAGCGCAGGGCGTTACGCACGATATTCTCCAGCGCGCTTTCCAGCGCGTTGGGGTTACCGTAGAGCGGCCACGGGCCCGGTGGGAAGTTGACGGTGAAGGATTTGCCCATCTGCTCTGCTTCGAATGCCGCGTTGTCCAGCACCTCGTGCCAGAGGTGATTCGCTTTCACCGTTTCGCTAACCAGCGCGTTTTTCTGCTGATTGCGGGACATGACCAGCAGATCGTTGATCATGCTGTCCAGGCGGTGAGCTTCGGTTTCGATACGTTCCAGCTCTTTGCTTTCCCCGCTGCGGCGACGCAGCAGCGCGGTGCCAAGCTGTAAGCGCGTTAGCGGGGTGCGCAGCTCGTGCGAGATATCCGACAGCAGGCGCTGCTGTGCGGTCATCATGCGATCGAGAGCGCTCACCATCTGGTTAAAACTGGTCCCGGCGGCAAGGAACTCCTGCGGTCCGGCTTCCAGTTCAGGGTGTTGTCGCAGGTTACCCTGTGCCACCTCATCGGCGGCATTCTTCAGCTTACGCGCCGGTTTTGCCAGGCTCCACGCCAGCCATAACAGCAGCGGCGAGCTGACCAGCATAGTAACAATCAGCAGCAGGAGAGGGCGGTCAAACAGCAGGTTGATGAAGTCGGACTGGGAGCTGCTCGCGGGGCGAATCAGGTAGAGCTGATAATTATCCTCTCCGTCCCTGACGGAGAAAGGCCCCACCATCTCTACGCGCCCATATTTCTTCTTCTGGGGATGATCGGCGTTATCCGCCTGGCCAATGAAGTTGCGGATAATCTGCATTTCATTGCGATCGGCCCCAATCACGCGGCCTTCGCTGGTCACCAGCAGCAGGCGTTGTCCGGGCGGCGCCCACTTGTCGATAGCGCGAAACAGCCTGCGCCACCACATTAAATCGTTTGGCGGATCGTTTGCCAGCTCGGCTTCCACGTGCTGCTCGATCATCACGCCCTGACGTTGCTCGCTGTCGAGAAGCTCCGTCATCTGGCGTGAGTCAAGTTTTGGCAACATCAGTACGAGCATTAAAACCAGTGCCAGCGTCAGCCAGAAGATGGCGAAGATGCGGGCGGTTAAGCTTCCTATCATGAAGCGGAAACCATCAGATAACCGCGACCACGCAGGGTTTTAAACCATGGGTGACCGTCTTTACGCTCCGGCAGCTTACGGCGCAGGTTAGAGATGTGCATGTCGATGGCGCGGTCAAACGGGGTGAGGCGTTTGCCCAGCACCTCCTGGCTTAGATGTTCACGCGAAACCACCTGGCCGAGGTGCTGCGCCAGCAGATATAGCAGGGTGAACTCCGTGCCGGTCAGTTCCAGCGTCTGGCCATCAAAGCTCGCTTCCTGACGGCCCGGGTTGAGGCTCAGGGAGTCGACTTCTAGTGTAGGTGAGCTGTTGTCGGTATTTTGCTGCTGTTCGCTCCAGTGGGAACGACGCAGGATAGCGCGAATACGGGCAACCAGTTCACGGTCGTTAAACGGCTTTGGTAAATAGTCATCCGCGCCCAGCTCAAGGCCGAGTACGCGATCAAGTTCGCTGCCGCGTGCGGTCAGCATGATTACGGGAGTCTGGTGTGTCTGGCGAAGTTCTTTCAACGTATCAATACCGTTTTTCTTCGGCATCATCACGTCGAGCAAAAGTAAATCGATGCTGTCGTCAAGGAGACTCAGCGCCTGCTCGCCATCATGGGCAACCAGGACGTTGAAACCTTCCATGTCGAGCAACTCCTTTAAAAGGGATGTGAGCTCTCGGTCATCATCAACTAACAGGATTTTATTCATTGTTTAAATACCTCCGAGGCAGAAATTACGACATCAAGGCTGTCTAATCCATGACTTTACGTTGTTTTACACCCCCTGACGCATGTTTGCAGCCTGAATCGTAGACTGTCTCTCGTTGAATCGCGACACGAAAGATTTTTGGGAGCAAGTGATGCGCAAAGTTACCGCTGCCGTCATGGCCTCAACGCTGGCGTTCAGTGCGTTTAGCCAGGCTGCTGAAGCTATCATCAGCGATAACAGTCCCTTACAAGAGGGCGCAACGCAGAACAGCAGCCAAAGCCATATGTTTGACGGCATAAGTTTAACCGAACATCAGCGTCAACAGATGCGAGATCTGATGCAGAGGGCAAGACACGACCAGCCCCCTGTTAATGTTAGCGAAATGGAGACAATGCATCGCCTTGTCACCGCAGAAAATTTTGACGAAAGCGCTGTACGCGCTCAGGCCGAAAAAATGGCACAGGAACAGGTTGCACGCCAGGTAGAGATGGCGAAGGTCCGCAACCAGATGTTCCATCTGCTAACGCCCGAGCAGCAAGCGGTTTTGAACACCAGACATCAGCAGCGTATGGATCAGCTGCGAGAGGTTGCACGGATGCAGCGAAGCTCAGAAACGACGTTTTTCAGTAGCAATAGCAGTACCCGTAGTAACCAGTAAACCCTGTTTTCCTTGCCATAGACACCATCCCTGTCTTCCCCCACATGATGTGGGGGTTTTTTTTATTCCTTCTTCTATCCCCCCCTAAATCAAGGGCTCATTATTTTCATTCCGACGATATATTCTTTTTTAAAATAGTATTTTTCTGAATTGTTTGTAAAATATGCAAGCTACTGATAAGAAACAAAAGGGGATATCATGTCAGGAATGGTTTTTTGCCGAGGATGTGGCAAGGAGTTGCACAGTACCGCTAAGGCCTGTCCGCATTGTGGCGCAAGCCAGGTTGCAGCAGGAAGTAAAAATAAGCTTACCGCAGCATTGCTCGCATTCTTCTTAGGAGGCCTGGGTGCACATAAATTTTACTTAGGTAAGATTGGCCAGGGATTCCTTTATCTCATCTTTTGCTGGACCTTCATACCGTCAGTCATTGCCTTCATTGAGTTTATTATCTATCTGTGCACCTCTGAAGACGACTTTGCCAGAAAATATGGTTAAGTGCTGACTTAGCATTTTCAGGTTTCAAATCAGGAAAGCCCCTTTTAAACGGGGCTTTCTTATTGATGAACGTCACGGGCGAATATCTCGTTATAAAAACCATTTATATCAATAGTATGATTGTAATCCTGCATAATCTATTTCTCTTCATCTGCGACAGGTCTTTTGCTCGTCATTTCTTTTGTTAACCGTTTATTCATCCTTTGACTCCCAATGCTTCCGTTATACTAGCGGCATAACATGACAGGAGCGTTTATGAATCAATCCTATGGAAGACTGGTCAGCCGGGCCGCCATTGCGGCGACCGTCATGGCCTCCAGCCTGTTACTGATTAAAATCTTTGCGTGGTGGTATACCGGCTCGGTCAGTATTCTGGCGGCGCTGGTGGACTCGCTGATGGATATTGCCGCCTCGTTGACCAACCTGCTGGTGGTGCGTTACTCGCTGCAGCCAGCGGACGAAGAGCACACGTTTGGGCACGGCAAAGCGGAGTCGCTGGCCGCGCTGGCGCAAAGTATGTTCATTTCCGGCTCTGCGCTGTTCCTGTTTTTAACCGGCATTCAGCATCTCGTCTCGCCAACACCGATGAACGATCCCGGCGTGGGCGTCGTTGTGACGATAGTCGCGCTTATATGCACACTCGTTCTGGTAACGTTCCAGCGCTGGGTAGTTCGCAAAACGCAAAGTCAGGCTGTACGGGCGGATATGCTTCATTATCAATCTGATGTTATGATGAATGGGGCTATTCTTATTGCGCTCGGTCTGGCCTGGTATGGCTGGCATCGCGCCGATGCGTTGTTTGCGTTAGGGATTGGTATCTATATTTTATATAGCGCTCTGCGGATGGGGTATGAAGCGGTGCAATCACTGCTTGACCGCGCCCTCCCGGACTCAGAACGTAATGAAATTTTTTCTATCGTGACCTCCTGGCCCGGCGTCAGCGGTGCACACGATCTTCGAACGCGGCAGTCAGGGCCGACCCGCTTTATACAGATTCATATTGAAATGGAAGACAACCTGCCACTGGTACAGGCTCACGTTATTGCTGAGCAGGTCGAGCAGGCGATTTTGCAGCGTTTTCCTGGTTCAGACGTCATCATTCACCAGGATCCCTGCTCGGTTGTACCCGGTCATGTTGGGCTTTCGTAATTCGTTGTAAAAAAGTGAGCCAGGCCAGCATTTTGTGTATAAATTACCGCCGTTTGGTCTGACCTGAATCAATTCAGCTGGAAGGGATTGATATACTATTTGCAGTATTCGTTGGTCGATAAGTTTCTTCCGGCAACAGATTTCAATTTTGCATTCCTAAGTTCAGAGGTAGTCATGATTAAGAAAATCGGTGTGTTGACAAGCGGCGGTGATGCGCCGGGCATGAACGCGGCAATTCGTGGTGTTGTCCGTGCAGCGCTGACGGAAGGCCTGGAAGTTTTTGGCGTTTATGACGGTTATCTGGGCCTGTATGAAGATCGTATGGTTCAGCTCGACCGCTACAGCGTGTCTGACATGATCAACCGTGGCGGTACTTTCCTCGGTTCTGCGCGCTTCCCGGAATTCCGCGACGAACACGTTCGTGAAGTGGCTATCGAAAACATGAAGAAACGTGGTCTGGACGCCCTGGTGGTTATCGGTGGTGACGGTTCCTACATGGGTGCAAAACGTCTGACCGAAATGGGTTTCCCGTGCATCGGTCTGCCTGGCACCATCGACAACGACATCAAAGGCACTGACTACACTATCGGCTTCTTTACTGCACTCGGTACCGTTGTTGAAGCGATTGACCGCCTGCGTGACACCTCGTCTTCTCACCAGCGTATCTCTATCGTTGAAGTGATGGGCCGTTACTGTGGCGACCTGACGCTGGCGGCTGCCATTGCGGGCGGTTGCGAATTTATCGTCGTGCCAGAAGTCGAATTTAGCCGTGAAGATCTGGTTGCTGAAATCAAAGCGGGCATCGCGAAGGGTAAAAAACACGCGATCGTCGCTATCACCGAGCACATCTGTGACGTTGACGAGCTGGCGAAGTACATTGAAGCCGAAACCAAACGCGAAACCCGCGCGACCGTACTGGGTCACATCCAGCGTGGCGGTTCCCCAGGCCCTTACGACCGTATTCTGGCGTCCCGTATGGGCGCGTACGCGATCGATCTGCTGCTGCAGGGGCACGGCGGCCGCTGCGTCGGTATTCAGAACGAAAAACTGGTTCACCACGACATCATCGACGCGATTGAAAACATGAAGCGTCCGTTCAAAGGTGACTGGCTGGACTGCGCGAAAAAGCTGTACTGATTCTCCTGGCCCTCTTCTTTCGCGAAGAGGGCCATTATTCCACTACGTTATAGCCAATCTTTTTTTATTCTTTAATCCTCGATTCGCTTTCTGGCACGCTGCATTCATCAAAACACTACACAAGAGAGCTGGGCGATGAATAAATGGGGCGTGGGTTTAACATTATTGCTGGCATCGACCAGCGTTCTGGCTAAGGATATCCAGTTACTGAACGTGTCATATGACCCGACGCGTGAACTGTACGAGCAATACAACAAAGCGTTTGCGGCACACTGGAAACAGGAAACCGGCGACAACGTGGTGGTTCGTCAGTCGCATGGCGGCTCCGGCAAGCAGGCGACGTCCGTGATAAACGGTATTGAAGCCGACGTGGTGACCCTGGCGCTGGCCTACGATGTCGACGCGATCGCCGAGCGTGGCCGCATTGACAAAAACTGGATCAAACGCCTGCCGGATAACTCCGCACCCTACACCTCGACCATCGTCTTCCTGGTGCGCAAAGGAAACCCGAAACAAATTAAAGACTGGAACGACCTGATCAAACCGGGCGTTTCTGTGATTACCCCGAACCCGAAAAGCTCCGGCGGCGCTCGCTGGAACTACCTGGGCGCATGGGGTTACGCGCTGCATCACAACAACGGCGACCAGGCCAAAGCGCAGGAGTTCGTGAAGGCGCTGTATAAAAACGTTGAGGTGCTGGACTCCGGCGCGCGTGGTGCCACCAACACCTTCGTCGAGCGCGGGATTGGCGACGTGCTGATTGCATGGGAAAACGAAGCGCTGCTGGCGACCAACGAACTGGGTAAAGACAAATTCGAGATCGTGACCCCGAGCGAATCGATTCTGGCTGAGCCGACCGTTTCCGTGGTCGATAAAGTGGTTGAGAAGAAAGATACCAAAGCGGTGGCGGAAGCTTACCTGAAGTATCTCTATTCGCCAGAAGGCCAGGAAATTGCGGCGAAAAACTTCTATCGTCCACGCGATCCCGCTGTTGCGAAGAAATACGAAAGCGTATTCCCTAAACTGAAACTCTTCACCATCGATGACGAGTTCGGCGGCTGGACGAAAGCGCAGAAAGAGCACTTCTCTAATGGCGGTACCTTCGACCAAATCAGCCAGCGCTAACCAGTAGCCTGTGACACGGTGACCCGGCGTGAGAAATCCGCCGGGTTTTTTATTTGGTCATCATTTTGCGTTACTCTTTTGCCTCAATCGAAAACAGGGAACGCGTTGTGAAAAAAATTATCTTATTGATCCTCATTGTCATCGCCCTTGCCGCTGGCGGCGTGTACTGGATGAAGGCGGGTAATCCGAATGCGTTAAGACATATCGTTCTCGACCAGTGTGTGCCGAATCAGATCCAGAATCGTAACCCGGCACCCTGTGCGCAGGTGAAAACGGATGCAGGCTATGTGATATTTAAAGACCGCAACGGGCCGCTGCAATACCTGCTGATGCCGACATATCGCATCAACGGCACCGAGAGCCCGCTGTTGACCGAAGCGCATACGCCGAACTTTTTCTGGCTGGCGTGGCAGTCGCGCAGCTTTATGAGCCTGAAGCGTGGAGCCGAGGTGCCTGACAGCGCCATTTCGCTGACGATTAACTCCCCGACAGGGCGCACGCAGAACCACTTTCATATTCATATCTCCTGCCTTCGCCCGGACGTGCGCGAGAAGCTCAACGCGGCACAGGGAGAAATCAGCACCCAGTGGCTGCCTCTTCCCGGGGGACTGGAAGGACATGAGTATCTTGCTCGTCGGGTGACGGAGAATGAACTGGTCCAGCGCAGCCCGTTTATGATGCTGGCAGAAGAGCTGCCGGAAGCGCGCGACCATATGGGGCGTTTCGCACTGGCGATGGCGCAGCAGTTTGATGGTTCGTTTGTGTTGCTGGCGACCGAGCGTAACCTGCTCACGCTTAACCGCGCGTCTGCGGAGGAACTGCAGGATCATCAATGCGCTATCCTGAAGTAACCCCACCATAAATCGCGTTTACTCCGGATGCCTGTCACCGTAGACTTGCTCAAAAATACTACAGGAGACAGGTATGTCGCTCTGGTCAACGTATCCTCTGCTGCTGCCCTCACTGATCGTTGGCGTCACCATCGTGCTGTGGGCGACGTCGCTATTGCCGGAATTCATCACCGCGCTGCTGTTCTTTACGGCGGCAATGACCGCGAAGATCGCCCCGCCGGAGGTGATTTTCGGCGGTTTTGCCTCGTCTGCTTTCTGGCTGGTCTTCAGCGGATTCGTGCTCGGCGTGGCGATCCGTAAAACCGGACTGGCAGACAGGGCCGCCAGGGCGCTGTCGGCAAGGCTCACCGACTCCTGGGTGTTGATGGTGGCGAGCGTGGTGCTGCTGAGCTACGCGCTGGCGTTTGTGATGCCGTCGAATATGGGACGTATTGCGCTACTGATGCCGATTGTCGCCGCGATGGCGAAACGCGCCGGTATCGCAGAAGGCTCCCGAGCGTGGTTTGGTCTGGCGCTGGCGGTAGGGTTTGGGACTTTCCAGCTTTCGGCGACGATTCTGCCCGCTAACGTCCCTAACCTGGTGATGAGCGGTGCGGCGGAAGGCTCGTACGGCATCCATCTGAACTATGTCCCTTATCTGCTGCTGCACACGCCGGTGCTGGGCATTCTCAAAGGCCTGATTCTGATTGGCCTCATCTGCTGGCTATTTCCCGGCAGCCCAAAACCGCCGAAAGAACAGGCGCCGTCTGAGCCTATGGGGCGGGACGAAAAGCGTCTTGCCTGGCTGCTGGCGGTGGTGCTGGGGATGTGGGTTACGGAGAGCTGGCACGGCGTGGGGCCCGCGTGGACGGGGCTGGCGGCGTCGATCATCGTTATGCTGCCGCGCATTGGTTTCATTACCGGGGAAGAGTTTTCTGCGGGGGTGAATATGCGCACCTGTATCTACGTTGCCGGTATTCTGGGGCTGGCGATCGTCGTGACGCAAACCGGTATCGGAACGGCGGTGGGCGAGGCGTTGCTCCGCATTATGCCGCTGGATGCAGGCCGACCGTTCACCAGTTTCCTGGCGCTGACCGGTATTACCACCGCACTCAACTTCATTATGACCGCCAACGGCGTTCCGGCGCTGTATACCACTCTGGCGCAGAGTTTTTCGGACGCGACCGGTTTCCCGCTGCTGTCGGTGATTATGATTCAGGTGCTGGGCTATTCCACGCCGCTGCTGCCCTATCAGGCGTCTCCGATTGTGGTGGCGATGGGGTTAGGAAAGGTGCCTGCCAGGGCGGGGATGGTGCTTTGTCTGGCGCTGGCTATTGCAACGTATCTGGTGCTGCTGCCGCTGGATTATCTGTGGTTTAGCCTGCTGGGACGGCTGTAAAAAAGCCCGGTGGCGCTGACGCTTACCGGGCCTACAGAACCGTAGGGCGGGTTAGCGAAGCGCCACCCGCCACAAAGGCAATTACGCCTGTTTAGCCGCTTCTGCCGCTTTAACGATCACCGCGAAAGCGTCAGCTTTCAGGGATGCACCGCCAACCAGCGCGCCATCGATGTCTGGCTGGGTGAACAGCTCAGCAGCGTTGGAAGCGTTAACGGAACCGCCGTACTGGATAATCACTTGCTCAGCGACTTTGGCGTCAGCTTTCGCAATGTGGTCACGAATGAATTTGTGAACAGCCTGAGCCTGTGCAGGGGTTGCTGATTTGCCGGTACCGATCGCCCAGACTGGCTCGTAAGCGATAACCGCGCCTTCGAACGCTGCCGCGCCCTGGGTTTTCAGCACTGCGTCGATCTGACGTGCGCACACTTCTTCGGTTTTGCCCGCTTCGTTTTCCGCTTCGGTTTCACCGATGCACAGAACCGGAATCAGGCCCTGCTCTTTCAGCACGGCGAATTTCTTCGCGATGAACTCATCGGATTCTTTGTGATAGGTGCGACGCTCGGAGTGGCCGATGATGATATATTTCGCGCCGATATCTTTCAGCATTTCAGCGGAGGTTTCACCGGTGAACGCGCCAGACAGGTTAACGTCAACGTTCTGCGCGCCCAGAATGATGTGGCTGCCGTCAGCGGCGTGTTTAGCCAGATCCAGATACATATCCGGCGGAGCGATCGCAACCGCGCAGCCGGTCACGCCAGCCAGCTCTTTACGCAGGTTCGCAACCAGTTCGTTTACCATGTGGCGGCTGCCGTTCAGCTTCCAGTTACCCATCACTAAAGGATGTCGCATTTCAATTCTCCACGCTAAATAAGCGAATTAAGGAATATGGCCGCCCTGTCGGGCAGCATGGTCTGTGAATCAGTATAGAGATTTTCCCTCGAAAGGCTTTGCTTTTTGTCATTAATTCGCCCCGTCGAGGGTGTCAGATAGTGCCAGCTTAATCGGTTCAACAGCGAAGGTCAGTCCTTTTTCGCCGTTGTCCGCCACAACATAGCGGATCGCGCCTTCGGTATCGGCGTAGTAACGCTTGTTTTTACCGGCGGTGAGGAGTTTTTGCAGCTTTTGCTGGCTTTGCTTTTTCGTCAGTGCAGGGGTAAAGGCCTGCAATACCGCGCTCATATACTCCAGCGCTTTCGCCTTCGCGGCTTTCTGCTCTGGCCCCTGTATCGGCAGCCAGGTGATTTGCATGCTTTTGATTTTTAACGTTCCGCGCTCCAGCGCCGTCGAGGCATACAAATTCTCATTAATCTTGCTTGCCGCACGGGTCAGTGTGGGGGTATCGCGGGAGCCATCAATGGCGCGAAACTCATCCAGCGGCAGCGTGGGGTTGGCCTGATTGAAGGCTTCACGAAACTGGCTGATGGACTGATCGAACGACGGGGCGCCCGCCAGCAGATACGGCGCTGTGCTCGGGGCAGTGGTTTCGGCGGCGTGCAGGGGAAAACCCGCGCTGAGCACCGCTAAACACAGGAAAAGAGAATGTGCCGAACTTTTCATCAACATTGTCCCTGGCCGTAAGTGCTCATGATTAAAACGATATCTGGTCGGCTTGTCAAAAGGTCACAACTCCAGGGTAAAATGCGCGCTATACGATAATAAGGAACCTTACATGACCATACAGCAGTGGTTGTTTTCATTCAAAGGGCGTATTGGACGCCGTGATTTCTGGATCTGGATGGTGACGTGGGTTGTCGCCATGCTGCTTCTGTTTTTCGTTGCTTACAACGCATGGCTGAGCACGCAAACGGCGGCCTTCGCGCTGGTCTGCCTGCTATGGCCAACGGCGGCTGTTGTTGTTAAACGCCTGCACGATCGCGGTCGTTCCGGCGCGTGGGCATTTCTGATTATTCTGGCGTGGATGCTGGTGGCGGGGAACTGGGCGATGCTTCCGTCCATCCTGCCGTGGGTTGTGGGCAGGCTGCTGCCTTCGGTCATCTTCGTGATGATGATTGTCGATCTGGGTGCGTTTATCGGCACCCAGAGCGAAAACAAATACGGTAAAGATACCGTTGAGGTGAAATACCGCTGATCACCAGTAGTGTTCAGCGGTCATATGGCCCGGCCGGCGGCGAAGATGTTTCGTCATCTGCCGGGTATCCTTCAGAAGCTGCTGCGTGTCCCGTACCATCTGCGGGTTGCCACACAGCATGACGTGGCTGGTTTCAGCGTTCAGCGGCAAACCCACCGCCTCTTCCAGGGCTCCACTCTCAATTAACGCCGGCACGCGACCGGTAAGCGTTCCTGCTACGGTTTCGCGGCTGACCACCGTCTGAATCTTTAACTTTCCGCCGTACCGCTGCTCCAGCGCCTGCATCTGTGGCAGGTAGCTCAGGTCCGCGGCGTAGCGCGCAGCGTGCACCAGCACGATGTTTTTAAAGCGCTCCAGATCTTTGCCGTACTGCAAAATAGAGAGATAAGGGCCGATGGCCGTACCGGTTGCCAGCATCCAGAGCGTGTCACAATTCGGGATCTCTTCGAGCACAAAGAAGCCTGCCGCTTCACTCACAATTTGCACGTCGTCGCCGGGCTTAAGGGCGGCAAGGCGCGGGCTGAGCTTACCGTCAGGAACGGTGACCAGATAGAATTCGAGATCCGGGTTATCAGGCGCGTTAACGTAAGAGTAGGCGCGCTGCACGCGCTCGCCGTCGACATCCAGTCCCAGCTTTGCAAATTGCCCGGCTTTAAACGGGTGAACGGGAGCATGTACGGTGAGACTAAATAGCGCATCGGTCCAGAACTGTACCTTTGTGACTTTACCTGTTACCCAGTCCGCCATGATCTTCTCCTGTGCTGTTTCTCTGTTCTATCTTCCGTACTTGTGGTGACAATTTCCAGCCCGTCAGGGCCGGAAAGCTCTATCGATCAAACGGTTTTACAGAATGTGCGTCTGTACGTCCGGGTCTTTGCGGTCGAGATAGTGGATAGACTGGATACGACGAATGGTGCGTGATTTACCGCGGATCAGCAGCGTTTCGGTGGTCGCCATATTGCCCTTGCGGGTGATGCCGTCCAGCAGATCGCCTTTGGTGATGCCGGTCGCCGAGAAGACCACGTTATCGCTACGGGCCATCTCGTCCAGCGCGAGCACTTTATTAGCCTCGATGCCCATCGCTTCGCAGCGCGCCAGCTCGTTTTCACCGATACGGCGATTCTCTTCGCTGTCGCCTTTCACCTCGTGGCGGGGCAGCAGACGGGCCTGCATATCGCCATCCAGCGCGCGGATCACTGCCGCAGAGACCACACCTTCCGGCGCGCCGCCGATGCCGTACAGCACGTCTACTTCGCTGTCCGGCATGCAGGTCAGGATCGAGGCGGCAACGTCACCGTCCGGAATGGCAAACACGCGCACGCCGAGCTTTTGCATCTGCGCGATGGTGGCGTCGTGGCGCGGTTTCGCCAGAATCGTCACGGTGAGTTCGCTAAGAGGTTTGCCCAGGGCTTTGGCGACGTTGTGCAGGTTCTCTTCCAGCGGCAGGCTAAGGTCGATTGCGCCTTTCGCGCCAGGGCCGACAATCAGCTTTTCCATGTACATATCCGGCGCGTTAAGGAAGCATCCCTTATCGCCCACGGCCAGCACCGCCAGGGCGTTGGCCTGACCCATTGCGGTCATGCGGGTACCTTCGATCGGGTCGACGGCAATATCCACGGCATCGCCTTTGCCGGTACCGACTTTTTCACCAATATAGAGCATTGGCGCTTCGTCGATCTCGCCTTCGCCGATCACGATGGTGCCGTCGATGTTGACCTGGTTAAGTACAATGCGCATGGCATGGACGGCTGCACCGTCTGCGGTATTTTTATCGCCACGACCCAGCCACTTATAGCCTGCAAGGGCGGCCGCTTCGGTGACGCGGGAAAACTCGATAGCAAGTTCACGTTTCATGAGGTACTCGTGCAATCAAAAGGAATTGCACGAAGTTTATCACAGAGTGGGGAGGGGTGTTTTAAGTCCCCTCTCCCCTTTGGGGAGAGGGTTAGGGTGAGGAGGAAGTATGTCTTACTCCTCGTGTTCTTCCCACGCCAGGGCGCGTTTCACCGCTTTCTTCCAGCCGCTGTAGCGGAAGTTACGCTCGGTGGTTTCGATGCCCGGGCGGAACTCGCGTTCGATAACCGCTTTTTCCTGCAGCTCGTCCAGGTTCTGCCAGAAGCCTACCGCCAGACCAGCAAGGTACGCCGCACCCAGCGCCGTCACTTCACGCACTTCAGGGCGCTCAACGCGGGTGCCCAGAATGTCGGACTGGAACTGCATCAGGAAGTTATTCGCTACCGCACCGCCGTCCACGCGCAGGGCGTGCAGACGAATGCCGGAGTCCGCCTGCATCGCTTCCAGCACGTCTCGGGTCTGGTAGGCGATGGATTCCAGAGTAGCGCGAATAATGTGGTTAGAGTTCACGCCACGCGTCAGTCCGAAAATCGCGCCGCGTGCATACGGATCCCAGTAGGGTGCGCCCAGACCGGTGAATGCAGGCACCACGTACACGCCGTTGGTGTCTTTCACTTTGGTGGCGAAGTACTCGGAGTCGAATGCATCGCTGATCAGCTTCATCTCGTCACGCAGCCACTGGATAGACGCACCGGCCATGAACACAGCACCTTCCAGGGCATAGTTCACTTCGCCGCGCGGGCCGCAGGCGATGGTGGTCAGCAGACCGTTTTCTGATTTCACCGCTTTCTCACCGGTATTCATCAGCATAAAGCAGCCGGTGCCGTAGGTATTCTTCGCCATCCCTTCTTTGACGCACAGCTGGCCGAACAGCGCCGCCTGCTGGTCACCGGCGATACCGGCAATAGGAATACGGGTGCCACCTTTACCGCCGATATTGGTCTGGCCGTAAACCTCAGAAGACTTGCGCACTTCAGGCAGCATCGCGCGTGGGATATCCAGCGCGTCCAGCATCTTGTCATCCCACTCCAGGGTGTTGATGTTGAACAGCATGGTACGCGAGGCGTTGGTGTAATCGGTGACGTGGACGCGTCCCTGGGTCATCTTCCAGATAAGCCAGGTGTCAACGGTACCGAACAGCAGCTCGCCGCGTTTAGCACGCTCGCGTGAACCTTCCACGTGGTCGAGGATCCATTTCACTTTGGTGCCGGAGAAGTACGGGTCAACCACCAGGCCGGTGGCGCTGCGCACGTACTCTTCCATACCGTCGCGCTTCAGCTGTTCGCAGATTTCAGAGGTACGGCGGCACTGCCAGACGATGGCGTTGTAAATCGGCTTACCGGTTTCGCGTTCCCAGACGATCGTTGTTTCACGCTGGTTGGTGATACCAATCGCGGCAATCTCGTCGGAACTGATATCGGCTTTCGCCAGCACTTCGACCAGCGTGGAGCTTTGTGACGCCCAAATCTCCATCGGGTCGTGTTCTACCCAGCCTGGGCGAGGATAAATTTGCTCAAATTCGCGCTGTGACACGCTGACGATGTTCGCGTCATGATCCATTACGACAGCGCGGGAGCTGGTAGTGCCCTGGTCGAGCGCAACGATATATTTTTTTTCGGTCATGGTATGTGTCCCGTAGTCAGATTACAGCGAAGCTTTTTGTTGTGCGGTAGAAGTCGTTTCCTTCTCCTCTTCCACACAGGTGTCGCACGGTAAGTGGCGACCAATTAATTTGCGGTAGCTAAACGCACCCAGCGCAGCCCCGACAACCGGCGCAAACAGCGGTACCAGGAAGTAAGGAATGTCTTTGCCACCTGTGAAGGCGACGTCGCCCCAGCCTGCGATAAAGGCGAACGCTTTTGGTCCGATATCACGTGCCGGGTTCATCGCGAAGCCGGTCAGCGGGCCCATGGATGCGCCAATTACCGCAATCAGCAAACCAATCAGCAGGGGTGCCAGCGGGCCGCGCGGAATGCCGTTTCCGTCGTCGGTCAGCGCCAGAATAACGCCCATCAGAATAGCGGTAATCACCATTTCAACTGCGAACGCCTGCACAAAATTGATGTGCGGGTTAGGGTAGGTTGAGAAGATGCCTGCCAGATCCAGACTTTCGACGCTGCCGCGTACCATATGATGCGTCTGTTCGAAGTCGATGAAAAGATTGTAATAAAGCCCGTAAACTAACGCCGCTGCGCAAAATGCGCCGGCAAATTGAGAAAGAATGAAAGGAACAACTTTGCGTCCGTCAAAGCACGCGAACAGCCACAGTGCGATTGTCACCGCCGGGTTAAGATGTGCACCAGAAACCCCTGCGGTCAGGTAGATGGCCATCGCCACGCCCAGACCCCAGATGATACTGATTTCCCACTGACCAAAACTGGCACCCGCCACTTTCAGTGCAGCGACACAGCCCACTCCGAAGAATATCAACAACCCGGTACCAAGGAACTCGGCAATGCACTGGCCTTTTAAGGTTGATGTCTGACTCATAATCGGAATCCTGAAGAAATTGATGTTTATTGTTAGCATGACCGCCCGTGACAGCCACGATGCCCTGTAGACATAGTGTTAATTTATCGTTAACGAGCAAAAACGAGAAATATCGAAATCGAAATGTGTGGTCTGCGTCAATAAAATGAGCGTTTTCGCGCCATAAAGCACATCTTTGCAGCAGTACAGGATCAGTGCCGGAATGTGAGCTGAATCATTTCATTAACGAATCAGCTAACAATTTAGGGGTATATGACGCGAACACACCAGGACCAGACCTAAAAGTGTTGCAAACCGCGATCTGCGCGGTGTGTCGCTGGACACAGAGCGCCGCGCTCCATACAATCGACGGTATATGTCGTGCGCGTTTATGTTAAAGCGTCGCCTTGCAATTCAGGAGAGGTAGCATCATGTCTTTAGAAGTGTTTGAGAAACTGGAATCGAAAGTACAGCAGGCGATTGACACCATCACCCTGCTGCAGATGGAAATTGAAGAGCTGAAAGAGAAGAACAACAGCCTGGCGCAGGAAGTTCAGAACGCGCAGCACGGCCGCGAAGAACTGGAGCGCGAAAACAACCAGCTGCGCGAACAGCAGAATGGCTGGCAGGATCGCCTGCAGGCGCTGCTGGGACGTATGGAAGAAGTCTGATTCCCACTGGGATGAACTGCACAGGCCGGGTAAGGCGAAGCCGCTACCCGGCTTTTTTATGGTTCTCGCTAACTGACATCCAACCATAAAAAAGGCCGCCAGAGGCGGCCTTAACGCTACTTGTCCTGCGCTGTCATAGCAAAAGTAACGAACACATTCGGTTCATCACTCTTTACAACGAGTACGCTGGCGACAATGAACGCGATACATAAATAGCGTTTCATTATGCGGTCCCTGCAGCTAACCGCTCCACCGTTCACCACCGGTGATAAGTCGGCGGACACAAGCCCGGTTAAAGGTTGCTTTACGGTTGTTAATACACCTTTTCCTGGACCGATGCCCATGTGCGAGATGGCGGAAAGGGACGATGCATCATAATGAGCAACAGTAGCGTAGTTAAGGTTTTCAAAGGAAATTAGGAATTTATAAAGGGTCGATGGGGTTACCTGAGATTTGAACCAGGGTAAGATAAAAATCCTGGTTAAAGGTTGCAAAACTCCCCAACGGACCGCGAATCCCGAGGGACAAAAAAACCGCCACATTGCTGTTGGCGGTTTTTTTATGGTTCACGCTGACGGTTTAATTACTCGATATCCAGCGGATCTTCGGAAAGGATAATGCCGGTATTATCGGCGTAGAGATGATCCCCGGAGAAGAAGGTCACGCCCCCGAAATTGACGCGCACGTCGCTTTCGCCGATGCCGTCACCCGCCGCCCCTACCGGTATGGCCGCGATGGCCTGAATCCCGATATCCAGGTCTTCCAGATCGTCCACCTGGCGCACGGAACCGTACACCACAAGGCCTTCCCACTCGTTCTGGACGGCAATGCCGGCCAGTTCAGCATCAATTAATGCCCGGCGCACGGAACCGCCGCCGTCGACCACAAGAACGCGGCCGCGGCCGTTCTGTTCGAGCAGATCGTACAGCAACCCGTTGTCCTCGAAACATTTCACCGTGACGATTTGACCGCCAAATGATGACCGCCCACCAAAGTTGGAGAACAGCGGTTCAACGACGTTGACATCTTCCTGGTAGATGTCACAAAGCTCGGAGGTATCGTATTTCATAGGTTTAACGCTCAGTTGCTGCGAATGTGTTCAGTATATCGTGCGAAATGCGTTGTTGGCAAAATCATCAATTGTTAATTGATATTTGTCAGCTAACGCAGCGTCTGGCTTAACACAATCCCGATGACGAACAACAGGTTAGTCAGCAGCGCACCTTTTACCGTGCGCTCCAGCATCGGCGGCATGGCGGACGGGCTGAGTTCACGCATCACAAAGCGGGCCTGCTTAATCAGCAGCGGCGCGGCAAGCACAAACAGCCAGCCCCACAGGCTTTGCAAGGAAATCAGGTTAAACAGCGCCAGGCAAACCAGCGCGCCAATGAGCAGACAGGCGTGATAGCGGCGGGCATTAACCGGCCCCAGACGAACCGCCAGGGTATTTTTGCCGTTCTCGCGATCGCTGTCGATGTCGCGCAGGTTGTTGATGTTGAGCACAGCTGTCGCCAGCAGACCGCAAGCGGTCGCAGGCAGGAACAGGGCAGGGATCACCGTATGCGCCTGCAGGTACCAGCTTCCCATCACGCTCAGCCAGCCGAAGAACACCAGTACGGAGATATCCCCGAGTCCAATATAACCGTAAGGACGCGTGCCGACGGTGTAGGTGATGGCCGCGATAATAGCCAGTAAACCCAGCACCAGGAAGCCAATAAAATCGCTGGTGGTCTTAGACGCCACCGTCACCAGCGCCAGGCCGGATACGCAGATCAGCACCACGGTGATAATCAGCGCGCGTTTCATCTGCGCCTGGGTAATCACCCCTTTCTGCATTCCGCGCAGTGGCCCTATGCGGTCCGGCTTGTCGCTGCCTTTTACCGCGTCGCCGTAGTCGTTGGCGAGATTGGAGAGAATTTGCAGCAGGCCGGCGGTAATCAGTGCCAGCGCGGCGACCAGCGGATCAAAATAACCCTGCCACCAGGCAAGGGCGGTGCCGACGATAATCGCGGCAAAGGCCAGAGGAAGTGTTTTTGGGCGCAGACTTTCGAGCCACGCCTGCGTACGGCTGATGTCAGTCATAAGTATTTAGCCAATAAAAATGGGGGCATTAGCCCCCATTAAACGTGATGAGAATCCAGTAACCGCGATTATAGGATAAAACGGCTCAGATCTTCATCTGCCACTAACGCATCCAGATGTTTACTCACATATTCTGAGTCAATGGTAACGGTTTGGCCGTTCAGGTCGCTCGCGTCATAAGAGATATCTTCGACCAGGCGTTCCAGCACGGTATGCAGACGACGCGCACCGATGTTTTCGGTGGTTTCGTTCACCTGCCATGCGGCCTGGGCAATACGTTTGATACCGTCTTCGGTGAATTCGAGGTTCACGCCTTCGGTCGCCATCAGCGCTTTGTACTGTACGGTAGCAGAGGCGTTTGGCTCGGTCAGGATACGTTCGAAATCTTCGGTGGTCAGCGCCTGCAGCTCAACGCGGATAGGCAGACGGCCCTGCAGCTCCGGGATCAGATCCGACGGGCTGGCAACCTGGAAGGCACCTGATGCGATAAACAGGATGTGGTCCGTTTTCACCATGCCGTGCTTGGTGGAGACGGTGCAGCCTTCAACCAGCGGCAGCAGATCGCGCTGAACGCCTTCGCGGGACACGTCCGGGCCGGAGCTGTTGCCACCGCGCTTACAAATTTTGTCGATTTCGTCGATAAACACGATACCGTGCTGCTCAACCGCGTCGATAGCGTCCTGCTTCAGCTCTTCCGGGTTCACCAGCTTCGCCGCTTCTTCTTCAATCAGCAGCTTCATCGCGTCTTTAATTTTCAGCTTACGCGCTTTCTGCTTCTGTCCGCCCAGGTTCTGGAACATGGACTGGAGCTGACTGGTCATCTCTTCCATGCCCGGAGGTGCCATGATTTCCACACCCATTGGCGCGGCAGCGAGATCGATCTCAATCTCTTTGTCATCCAGCTGGCCTTCGCGCAGTTTTTTGCGGAACGCCTGACGTGCAGCAGACGGTTCTGCCTGCTGTTCTGCCTGGCCCCAGTTGTTTTTTGCCGGTGGGATCAGCACGTCGAGAATGCGCTCTTCGGCCATCTCTTCCGCGCGATAGCGGTTTTTCTCGATCGCCTGGACGCGCACCATCTTGATCGCCGAGTCGGTCAGATCGCGGATGATGGAGTCCACTTCTTTACCCACGTAGCCCACTTCGGTGAACTTGGTGGCTTCAACTTTGATGAACGGCGCGTTGGCCAGCTTCGCCAGTCGACGGGCGATTTCGGTTTTACCGACCCCGGTCGGGCCGATCATCAGAATATTTTTCGGTGTGACTTCGTGGCGCAGCTCTTCGTCAAGCTGCATACGACGCCAGCGGTTACGCAGAGCGATAGCCACGGAGCGCTTGGCGTTATCCTGGCCGATAATGTGTTTGTTCAGTTCGCTGACAATTTCGCGTGGGGTCATTTCAGACATGGGAGATCCTTACGCTTTGGAGGTCAATTCTTCGATGGTGTGATTGTGGTTGGTATAGATGCAGATATCACCTGCAATATCCAACGCCTTCACCGCGATATCACGCGCGTTCATGTCGGTATTTTCCAACAGCGCGCGGGCTGCAGCCTGGGCATACGGGCCGCCAGAGCCGATGGCAATCAGGTCATTTTCCGGCTGAATCACGTCACCATTACCGGTGATGATAAGCGAAGCGGTTTCATCGGCCACGGCCAGCAGCGCTTCAAGCTTGCGCAGCATGCGGTCGGTACGCCAGTCTTTTGCCAGCTCAACGGCAGCTTTCACCAGATGACCCTGGTGCATTTCCAGTTTGCGTTCAAAAAGTTCAAACAGCGTGAAGGCATCCGCCGTGCCGCCTGCAAAACCGGCGATCACTTTGTCGTTGTAGAGACGGCGTACTTTCTTCACGTTGCCTTTCATGACGGTATTACCCAGCGTGGCCTGGCCATCACCGGCGATTACCACATGGCCGTTACGGCGTACACTTACTATTGTTGTCACGAGCAGACCCCCTGGTTACAGAATCGGGAAACAGAAGCCCTGAGCCTGTGCTCAGGGCTGAATTAAATGATAGATGGGGGGGATTTTGGGGGTTTCAACCCCCGGAGGCGAGTCGAATGCAGTTTGTGTGACCGGCGATTTTCAAACGCGAAATGGTGCCATCGGCATTTTCTTTGCCTTTGACCGGCCCAATCACCACGCGATTCCAGCCGTTATTGGTGGTAATACGCGAATCAAACCCTTCGAAGGCCAGCTGCGCACGCACCGTTTCCGCCTGCTCCGCGCCTTTGAACGAACCGCACTGCACCATCCAGCGGCGTTCGTCTTTTTTCTCAGCCGTCTGCTTCGGCGCTTCGGTCTCTTTGGTCACCGGCGCAGCCTGCTGAGTTTTCGGCTGCTGCGCGGTGGTATGCGCTGGCGTCTGAAGCAGATCCTGATAAGGCTGAGCCGCCTGTTTCTGAGGCTGAGTTTTCGGCTGCTGCTGGACAGGCTGAGACTGCACCGTACGCGTCGGCTGCTGATACGGCTGTTCCGTTACCCGCGGCTGTGCCTTAGGCTGCTGCACCGGCTGGGTTTGTGCCCACTGCTGCTGCTGTTGCGCCTGACGTCGCTGCAGCGTTTGCTGGCGCTGTGCCGGGGTCTGCTCATTCCACGGCACTTCGTTCAGCTGCGTAGGCTGCTGGCGCATATCGGCCTGCATTTGTGCCAGCAGCTGACGCTGTTCATCCGTCAGCTGATTCGCATTCTGCACTTCACCACCCGCAGAAGGTTCAGTTGGCGCACGTACCCCAGGCTGACGGCTTTCCAGCTCTTTGATATAGCGCCAGCGCTCTTCAGGCTTCGGAGGAAGGCCATTTCCGGCCACTTTGCTTGCCTGAAGCGCCTCAGACTCTTCTTTTTTATGGTGCGTGATAAAGTACAGGCCACCAATAAAGGCGACGACTACAGCCGCAGCAATAGCGACCATTGCTGGCGAGACAGCAGGCAGGTTACGTTGCTTTTTCCTTGAGCTACTCTTTTTGCGTCGCGAAGGTGCCGGCTGGCCGCGACGTACATAATCTCGTTGTGCCACTATCGTTTCGCTGTATTTATTCGTTCGTCAGTCCGCCATGTTACTTAAGCGGCGGGGCTTTGACCAGATAAGGGTATCCGAAAGACGTTTACTTTAAGTCAATGCCTGGGTAGTGCCGCGGACGATCAGTTCACAGTCCAGCAACCGCGAGCCGCTGCTAACTGTTTGACCGTGAAGCTGATCCAGCAGAAGAAGCATCGCTTCGCGGCCGATTTTGTAGCGCGGCTGAGCGACCGTTGAGAGCGGCGGATCGCAAAATTCCGAAAGCGAAATATTATCGAAACCGATGATCGATAAATCTTTCGGTATGCGAAGACCGCGGCGTTTGGCATACGATAATGCGCCCAGCGCCATCACGTCGCTGTGACAAAATACGGCGGTTGGTGGCTCAGGCAGGTCCAGAAGTTTCTCCAGCGCCTGTCCACCTGCAGCGAAGGTAAAATCACCGCGCGCAATGTAGTGCGGATCGACGGTAACGCCGGTACGGCGCAGCGCCTGAACGTAGCCCTGCAGACGGTAGTGACACAGCGGCATCTCTTCCGGTCCGGCGATGCAGCCAATACGCTTATGCCCCAGCTCCTGGAGATAATTTACGGCGTTGAACGCGGCGGTGAGGTTATCGATATGGACCGTCGGCAGCTCCAGCTCTGGCGCAAACTCGTTGGCCATGACCATCGGCGGTAAATTACGCTGCTCTTCAATGCTGGCATCAAACGGCAGACGAGAGCCAAGCAAAAGCATGCCGTCGATCTGCTTGGTGATAATGAGGTCGATGAAGGTTTTTTCCTGCTGATTCTGATGAGCACAGTCACCAATCAGCACCAGGTAACCTTGTTCCGCCGCGGTGACTTCAATACCGCGGATAATCTCGCTGAAAAAGGGGTCACAGATGTCCGGCACAATAACCAGAATGGTGCGCGACTCGTTGCGTTTAACGTTACGCCCCATCGCCTGTGGGAAATAGCCCACTTCCAGCGCAGCCTGCTCCACCCGGTTACGGGTCGCCTGGGAGACTTTATCCGGGTTCATTAATGCGCGGGATACCGTTGCCGTAGAGACTTGTGCTTTCTGGGCAACGTCTTTCATGGTCGCCGGTGCAACCTCTTTCCTGGACTTCAACGTCTTCTCCTCGCCTGAACACCGAACTTCTGACATCACCATTTTTACAGATTGTTAATGGAATCGGTTACAGAATTTTCATAAAAAATGTGAGGAGAGTTAAATTTTTCGATCCAGCTTCAGCCTTCGATGGGGTCGACGTCCAGCACCCACTTCACTTTTCGCGCTTCGGGCAAGGTATTAATCAGCACCAGCGCGCCGCTGACGATATGCTGAAGACGAACACGCGAAGGGTGCTGGAGCAAAATCTGCCATCGGAAACGGCCGCCGCGTTTTGGCGCGAGGGCGGGCACCGGGCCCAAAATCCACAGCTGATTATCCACCAGCGGGCTGGCCTGCAGAAGGTTTCTCAGCTGCTGCAGGAAAAGTGGCGCCTGCTGGTTGTTATGATCTTCCGCGCGGATGATGACGTGACTGGTCCACGGCGGTAGCTGCATAGTCTGGCGCTCGGCCAGCGCCTGCTCGGCAAAGGCGTCATAGCCTTTGTGCAGCAAGGTTTGCAGCAGCGGGTGCTCCGGGTGGTGCGTTTGCAACACCACTTCGCCCTGTTTACCGGCGCGTCCTGCACGTCCGGCTACCTGGGTATAAAGCTGGGCGAAGCGCTCGGCTGAACGAAAATCTGCCGAGAACAGCGCGCCGTCCACGTCCAGCAGGGCGACCAGCGTCACGTCCGGAAAATGGTGACCTTTAGCCAGCATCTGGGTACCAATCAGGATGCGCGCGCCACCGCGATGCACTTCCGCCAGCTGCTGTTCGAGCGCGCCTTTGCGGCTGGTGGTGTCCCGGTCGATACGCGAAATCGGCACGTCCGGGAAGAAGGGACCAAGCGCCTGTTCAAGCTGTTCCGTTCCCAGACCGACCGGCACAATATGCGTTGAACCACATGACGGACACTGGCGCGGCACCGGACGCTGGCTGTCGCAGTGGTGGCAGCGCAAATGCCGCTGGGCCTGATGGAAGGTATAGTAGTGGTCGCAGCGCGGGCATTCGGCAATCCAGCCGCAGTCGTGGCACAGCAGGGCAGGGGCGAATCCGCGGCGGTTCAGAAACAAAATGACCTGATTCCCCGCCTGCAAATGCTGGCGCATGCGGGTAATCAGCGCGGGCGCTAGCCCCGCCTGAACCTGCTGACCTTTCAGATCCAGCACGTGCTGAATGGCCGGACGGGCATTACCCGCCCGACGCGTCAGGCGCAGCATGTGGTATTTACGCTGGCGCACGTTGTGCAGCGTTTCGAGCGCCGGCGTGGCGGAACCCAGAATAATGGGAATTTGCTCGCTGTGCGCGCGATAGACCGCCAGATCGCGGGCATGATAGCGCCAGCCTTCCTGCTGTTTATAGGAGCTGTCGTGCTCTTCGTCGATCACGATAACGCCAAGATTTTTAAACGGCGTAAACAGCGATGAACGGGTGCCGATCACAATCGCCGCTTCGCCGTTCTTCGCTTTCAGCCAGGCGCTGAGGCGTTCGCTGTCGTTCAGGCCGGAGTGCAGCACCTCAACCGGCGCGTTAAAGCGTTCGCGAAATCGGGCGATGGTTTGCGGCGTCAGGCCAATTTCCGGCACCATCACCAGCGCCTGTTTCCCCTGAGCGAGCACGTTTTCCAGCACGCTCAGGTAGACTTCGGTCTTGCCGGAACCGGTGACCCCCGCCAGCAGCCAGGCAGAGAAACGATCGGAGGCGCTATGAATCGCGCCTACCGCGGTGGCCTGTTCGGTATTCAGACGCAGGCGATCCCCTGAAACGGAGAAACTCTCCCGCCAGTCGTTCAGAGCAGGCGCTTCGCTGGCCAGTTCGCTTAGCCCTTTCTTTCTTAATGCCTGTAGCGCCGTTTCGCTGACCTCAAGCTCGTCGACCTGATGCCGCCAGATTTTCCCCTGACGCAGCGCCGCCAGCGCCTGCTGCTGCTTCTGCGAGCGCTTCAGATTGTTGATGTCGACGGCCTGGCCTTCCTCCGTGGCAAACCAGTACCACATTGGCGCATGGCTGGCGCTCTTGCCCTGACGCAGCATAATTGGCAGAGCGTGGAACAGGACGTCGCCGATCGGGTGATGATAATAATCCGCCGCCCACAGCAGCAGTCGCCATATGCTGGTGGAGTAAACCGGCTCGCTGTCCAGCACCTCAACGACTGATTTCAGCTCATTAAGCGGTAGCTCGCTTTTATCGCTGACGGAGACGACGATCCCCACGCGCTGCTGTTTGCCAAACGGCACGGTCACGCGGCAGCCCGCTTTGGCGCTCATGCTGTCGGGCAGCAGATAGTCAAAGGTGCGGGGAAGCGGAACGGGCAGGGCAACGTGAGCGACGGGCATCGAATCTTCCTGACTTGAAAAGTGGCGCGTTAGTATACACATTAGTAAAAGCGGCGTGCGGATCAGTTTGCATACGTTGGTCAAATTCTGTATGATTCGCCGCCTTTGGTGTACTTTACGCCAAAGAACTTACAATCAACATCGCGTGGTGTCTGGCGTTAGGGCTGGAAGAGCGACGCGGCCTTAACTGAGGTTCTCCCATGAAAAAAGATATTCACCCGAAATACGAAATGATTACTGCAAACTGTTCTTGCGGTAACTCTATCCAGATCCGCTCTACCGTGGGTCACGATCTGAACCTGGACGTGTGCGGCAAATGCCACCCGTTCTACACTGGTAAGCAGCGTGACGTTGCAACCGGTGGCCGTGTTGACCGCTTCAACAAGCGTTTCAGCATCCCGGGCGCTAAATAAGTTTCCCGAAAAAAAGGCACCGCAAGGTGCCTTTTTTGTATCCGCTTCTCAGTATTCCCACGTCTCCGGGTCAATACCCAGTTCACGCATGATCACCTTCGCCTCTTCCGGGATTTCATCACTACGCTCTTTGCGCAGATCTTCATCGTTCGGCAACGGTTGACCGGTAAACGCATGCAGAAACGCTTCGCACAGCAGTTCGCTGTTGGTCGCGTGGCGCAGGTTGTTCACCTGACGACGCGTACGTTCATCGGTGAGGATCTTCAACACCTTCAGAGGAATGGAAACCGTAATTTTCTTTACTTGCTCACTCTTCTTACCGTGCTCAGCGTATGGGCTGATATATTCGCCGCTCCATTCAGCCATGAGATACCTTTAATCCTCTCAGTCATTTATCTAAAGGTGCAAAACCTGTAACCACCCGTTTTGAACCGCAATCTTGTCTAGTTTACCGTAGAGACGATACCGTGGCACGGATATTGCCGCTGCAGCGTGCACTAAAGCATATAATTTTAACGGCTATTTGCGCATTGCTCAATCTATACGCAAAGAAGTTTAGATGTCCAGATGTATTGACGTCCATACTTTCAATGTTTACTCTGGTGCCTGACTTTTCACCTCATTCGCCAGGAAGCCCTCACCATGACGCGTAAACAGGCCACTATTGCAGTGCGTAGCGGATTAAATGATGACGAGCAGTACGGCTGCGTTGTCCCGCCGATTCATCTTTCCAGTACCTACAACTTCACCGGATTTAATGAACCCCGCGCGCATGACTACTCGCGTCGTGGCAACCCTACGCGTGACGTGACCCAGCGCGCGCTTGCGGAACTGGAAGGGGGCGCAGGGGCAGTATTAACCAATACCGGGATGTCCGCCATTCACCTGGTGACCACCGTGTTCCTGAAACCGGGCGATCTGCTGGTTGCCCCACACGATTGCTACGGCGGCAGCTATCGCCTGTTTGATAGCCTGGCAAAACGCGGCTGCTATCGCGTGCTGTTTGTCGATCAAAACGACGAACAGGCGCTGAAACAGGCTCTGGCAGAGAAACCAAAGCTGGTTCTGGTGGAAAGTCCAAGCAATCCATTGTTGCGCGTTGTCGATATTGCGAAAATTTGTCAGCTCGCAAGGGATGCGGGAGCGATAAGTGTAGTGGATAATACGTTCCTCAGTCCGGCCCTTCAGAACCCACTCGCACTGGGTGCCGATCTGGTATTGCATTCATGCACTAAATATCTGAACGGCCATTCTGACGTAGTGGCAGGCGTGGTAATTGCCAAAGATCCGGATGTTGTCACCGAACTGGCATGGTGGGCCAATAACATTGGCGTCACCGCGGGCGCCTTCGACAGCTATCTGCTGTTGCGCGGCATCCGCACGCTTTCGCCGCGCATGGACGTGGCGCAGCGCAATGCCCAGGCGATTGTCGATTTCCTGAAAACCCAGCCGCTGGTGAAAAAGCTTTATCACCCGTCGCTGCCGGAAAATCAGGGGCACGAGATTGCCGCGCGCCAGCAGAAAGGGTTTGGCGCGATGTTAAGTTTTGAACTGGACGGTGACGAGCAAACGCTGCGTCGCTTCCTGAGCGGGCTGTCATTGTTTACGCTGGCGGAATCCTTAGGTGGGGTTGAAAGCTTGATCTCCCACGCCGCAACCATGACGCACGCAGGTATGGCACCGGAAGCACGTGCCGCCGCCGGGATTTCTGAGACGCTGCTGCGTATCTCAACCGGCATTGAAGATTCTGAAGATTTAATTGCCGATCTGGAAAATGGCTTCCGGATCGCAGCCAAGGGGTAATCATGAGTGTGATAGCGCAGGCAGGGGCGAAGGGTCGTCAGCTGCACAAGTTTGGTGGTAGTAGTCTTGCTGATGTGAAATGTTACCTGCGCGTTGCAGGGATCATGACGGAATATTCACAGCCGGGTGACATGATGGTTGTCTCGGCAGCGGGCAGCACCACCAACCAGTTGATTAGCTGGCTGAAACTGAGCCAGACCGATCGCCTTTCTGCGCATCAGGTGCAACAGTCCTTACGTCGTTACCAGAGCGAGCTGATTGCCGGCCTGCTGCCTGCGGACGTGGCGGACGGGCTGATCGGTGCCTTCACCCATGACCTTGAGCGTCTGGCTGCCCTGCTGGACAGCGGTATTACCGATGCGGTGTATGCCGAAGTGGTGGGCCACGGTGAAGTGTGGTCCGCACGCCTGATGGCCGCCGTGCTGCAACACCTGGGCGTGGAAGCGGCCTGGCTCGACGCGCGTGATTTCCTGCGCGCCGAACGCGCCGCGCAGCCGCAGGTGGATGAAGGGTTGTCCTACCCGCTGCTGCAACAGCTGCTGGTGCAGCACCCGGGCAAACGTATTGTCGTCACCGGCTTTATCAGCCGCAGCAACGCGGGCGAAACCGTGCTGCTGGGCCGTAACGGATCGGACTACTCGGCAACGCAGATTGGTGCCCTGGCGGGCGTGTCCCGCGTCACCATCTGGAGCGACGTGGCCGGTGTTTACAGCGCGGACCCGCGTAAAGTTAAGGATGCCTGCCTGCTGCCGCTGCTGCGCCTGGATGAAGCCAGTGAACTGGCGCGTCTGGCTGCGCCGGTACTGCACGCGCGCACGCTGCAGCCGGTTTCCGGCAGCGATATCGACCTCCAGCTGCGCTGCAGTTACACCCCGGATCAAGGCTCCACGCGCATTGAGCGCGTGCTGGCGTCCGGTACCGGGGCTCGTATTGTCACCAGCCATGACGACATCTGCCTGATTGAGTTCCAGGTGCCTGCGGGGCAGGACTTCAAGCTGGCGCATAAAGAGATCGACACGATCCTGAAACGTGCTCAGGTGCGTCCGCTGGCCGTGGGTGTTCACAATGACCGCCAGCTGCTGCAGTTCTGCTATACCGCAGAAGTGGCGGACAGCGCGCTGAAAATTCTGGATGAAGCAGGCCTGCCGGGCGAACTTCGCCTGCGTCAGGGGCTGGCGCTGGTGGCGATGGTGGGCGCGGGCGTCACCCGTAACCCGCTGCACTGCCACCGCTTCTGGCAGCAGCTGAAAGGGCAGCCGGTGGAGTTCACCTGGCAGTCGGAAGAGGGCATCAGCCTGGTTGCCGTTCTGCGCAAAGGGCCAACCGAAAGCCTGATTCAGGGTCTGCATACCTCCCTGTTCCGCGCGGAAAAACGCATCGGCCTGGTGCTGTTCGGGAAAGGTAATATCGGTTCCCGCTGGCTTGAGCTGTTTGCCCGCGAACAGGTGACGCTCTCGGCGCGTACCGGGTTTGAATTTATTCTTGCGGGCGTGGTAGACAGTCGCCGCAGCCTGCTGAACTACGAAGGGCTGGACGCCAGCCGCGCGCTTGCCTTCTTTAACGATGAAGCGGTTGAGCAGGATGAAGAGTCGCTGTTCCTGTGGATGCGCGCGCACCCGTATGACGATCTGGTGGTGCTGGACGTTACCGCCAGCGAACAGCTTGCCGATCAGTACCTTGATTTCGCCAGCCACGGTTTCCACGTCATCAGCGCCAACAAGCTGGCGGGGGCGAGCAGCACCGATAAATACCGTCAGATCCACGACGCGTTTGAAAAAACTGGCCGTCACTGGCTGTATAACGCCACCGTGGGCGCGGGCCTGCCGGTTAACCACACCGTGCGTGACCTGATTGAAAGCGGCGACAGCATTCTGGCGCTGAGCGGTATCTTCTCCGGCACGCTCTCCTGGCTGTTCCTGCAGTTTGACGGCACCGTACCGTTCACCGACCTGGTGGATCAGGCGTGGCAGCAGGGCTTAACGGAACCCGATCCGCGCGTTGACCTTTCCGGTAAAGACGTGATGCGTAAGCTGGTAATCCTGGCGCGTGAAGCTGGTTACGACATCGAACCGGATTCCGTACGCGTCGAATCACTGGTGCCTGCCGGCTGTGAAGAAGGTTCTGTGGACCATTTCTTTGAAAATGGTGAAGAGCTTAACGAGCAGATGGTTCAGCGTCTGGAAGCGGCGAACGAGATGGGGCTGGTACTGCGCTATGTGGCGCGTTTTGAGGCTAACGGAAAAGCGCGAGTCGGCGTCGAGGCGGTGCGTCCTGAGCATCCGCTGGCGGCGCTGCTGCCGTGCGATAACGTCTTCGCCATCGAAAGCCGCTGGTATCGCGATAACCCGCTGGTAATCCGCGGTCCTGGCGCCGGGCGCGATGTCACCGCAGGAGCCATTCAGTCCGACATCAACCGTCTGGCTAAGCTGCTGTAACTCGTCACCCTGGCCCTCTCCCCGCATAGGGGGAGAGGGCACCAGTCAGGACAGATTAAACCAAACGGTTTTTCGCATCCGCTATCGCCTGCGCCACCTGCTTAGGCGACACGCCGCCTTTCGCGGCACGTTTATCCAGGCAAGACTGCAGCGCAAGAATCGGATACACATCATCCCCGATAACCGCGCTGAACTTCTGCAGGTCGGCCAGCGCCAAATCTTCCAGCGGTTTACCCTGACGAATAGCTTCCACTACCGCTTCACCCACGATATGGTGCGCTTCACGGAAAGGTACGCCTTTCGCCACCAGATAATCCGCCAGCTCGGTAGAGTTCGCATAGCCCTGCTGCGCCGCTTCCTGGCAGCGCGGACGTTTCACCTGAATGCCGTCCAGCACCAGCGCGCCCATATGCAGACAGTCCAGCCAGGTGTCGAGCGCGTCGAACAGTCCTTCTTTGTCTTCCTGCATGTCTTTGTTATACGCCAGCGGCAGCCCTTTCAGGGTCATCATCATGCCGGTCAGCGCGCCCTGCACGCGGCCACATTTACCCCTAATTAGCTCAAGCGCGTCCGGGTTTTTCTTCTGCGGCATCAGGGATGAGCCTGAGGTCACGCGGTCGGACAGCTCGACGAAGCCCGCTTCGCCAGAGTTAAAGAAGATCAGGTCTTCGGCAAAACGCGACAGGTGCACCATCCCGATCGAGGCATTGGAAAGTAGCTCCAGCACGTGGTCGCGGTCAGACACGCTGTCCAGGCTGTTACGGGTGGCGGAGGCAAAGCCCAGCCAGCCTGCCAGCTGTTCACGGTCGATTTCGTAAGCGGTACCGGCCAGCGCGCCGCTGCCCAGCGGGCTGACGTCCAGACGTTTAAGGGTGTCCTGCAGACGGCTTTCATCACGCGCCAGCATCTCGACGTAGGCCAGACACCAGTGCGCAAAGGTCACCGGCTGGGCGCGCTGCAGGTGAGTATAACCCGGCATCACCGCGTCCTGGTTGTTCTGCGCGGTCTCCACCAGTGCGCTCTGCAGCTGACGATTAGCCGCCAGCAGTTCGCCAACGGTATCTTTACACCACAGCTTCAGATCGGTGGCGACCTGGTCGTTACGGCTGCGTCCGGTGTGCAGCTTTTTGCCCAGTTGGCCGACTTTGTCGATAAGTTTGCCTTCCACCCAGCTGTGAATATCTTCAGCATCGCTTTCGAGGATCTGCTGCGGGTTAAGACGCACCTCTTCCAGCAGATTGTTCAGCGCTTCTTCCAGCTGTAATTGTTCGTCTGCGGTCAGTACGCCAACCGTCACCAGCGCTTTGGACCAGGCCACAGAGCCGACAATATCCTGTTCGGCCAGGCGGTAGTCGAAGCGCAAAGAGTCGTTGAACTGTTTGAACCGCTGATCCGCTGCCTGTGTAAAACGCCCACCCCAAAGTGCCATAACATGCTTCCTTAATATCTTTGAATTTCATTGCCCGGTGGCGCTGCGCTTACCGGGCCTACAAAACGTTAAATCGATTACGCCAGAATACGCGTGCCAATCGGCGTACCGTTGAACAGCGCAGGCAGTTGTTCAGCGTGACGCCAGGAGGCGATATCCACCGGGCGGCCCAGCGTGCGTGCGGCATCCAGCGCGGCGTTCACTTTGACGATCATGCCGTCGGTAATAATGCCCTGGGCAATCAGCTGCTCGGCTTTCTCAGCCGTCATTTCCGCAATGCGCTGGCCTTTGCCGTCCAGAATGCCGCTCACGTCGGAGAGAAGGATCAGATCCGCGCCCAGCGTTGCCGCGAGCGCGGTTGCTGCCTGGTCAGCGTTGACGTTCATCAGCTCGCCCTCTTCGGTCACGCCGATTGAGCTCACCACCGGCAGGAAACCCCCTTCCAGCAGCGTATTAATCAGCTTAGGCGAACCAGGCTGCGCCAGTCCAACGTGGCCGAGCTCTTCGTCGAGCTGGGTCACTTTTACGCTGTCGCCATCGCCCAGATAGAGGCCAACGGACGCGATGTGGTGTTTCTTCGCCCACGCCAGCAGCGTTTTGTTCGCCGTACCCGCCAGCGCGCCGGTAATGATGTCAATCTGGTCAGCAGGCGTCACGCGCAGGCCGTTTTTCTTTTTCACCGGCAGGTTGAGCCCTTTCATCAGCTCATCCACCACGCAGCCGCCGCCGTGCACAATCACCAGCGGACGTTGATGTGACTCGCGATAGTTCACCAGCGCGGTAAACAGACGCTCCAGCGCTTCTTCGCTATCCAGCAGTACACCACCGAGTTTGATAATTAATGGGTTCATCATCACACCTTAAATAAGAGCCTGCGTTTCCGGGAAACCGAAACGAATATTTGCACACTGCATTGCCTGTGCGGCAGCGCCTTTCAGTAAGTTATCTTCTGCGGCCACCACGATGAGATGCTCACCCTGAACGGCAAAGCCGATATCGCAGAACGGCAGACCGACCACGTTTTTCAGCGCCGGCACGCCTTTGTCGTACAGGCGCACCAGCGGTTTGTCCGCATACGCCTGCGTGAAGGCCTCGTTCACCTGCTCTTTGGTCACGCCCGGTTTCAGGCGGCAGGTGATGGTTTCGAGGATCCCACGCGGGAAGCTGCCCAGGTGCGGGGTGAAAATGACGTCCGCGCCCAGATGCGTCGTGATTTCAGGGTGATGACGGTGATTAAACACGCCATACGGCTGAAGGCTCACTTCGCAGAAGCTGTTGGAGATCGCCGCCTTGCGGCCTGCACCGCTCACGCCGCTGGTGGCGTTAATCACCGGCCACTGGCTCAGATCCAGCAGGCCTGCGTCGATCAGCGGCTTCAGGGAAAGCTGCGCTGCAGTCGGGTAGCAGCCCGGAACGGCAATCAGGTCAGCTTCTTTCAGTTTGTCAGCGCTCCACTCCGCCAGGCCGTACACCGCTTTTTCCAGCAGATCCGGATGCTGATGGGTGAAACCGTAATATTTTTCGTAGAACGCGCCGTCGTTAACGCGGAACGCGCCGGAGAGGTCGAAGACCACGCAGCCAGCCGCCAGGAACTGCGGCGCCAGGTCGTGGCTGACCTCGTGCGCGGTGGCTAAAAACACCACGTCGACGCCGTCGGTAAACTCGCTGATGTCAGACATGGGCTGCAGCGGCAGATCGACCTGGCCCTTAAGCTGCGGATGCAAATCGGAAATTAACTTTCCTGCATCATTGCTTTGCGCTGACACGGTCAAAGCGGTTATGGTCATATGTGGATGGCGATTCACGTAGCTTACAAGCTCTGCGCCCGCATAACCGCTAGCGCCTACAATCAGCGTATTCAACATCGGGTTCCTTTATGCTCAACGTTAATGTATTTTTATTCACATTTATTGCATGAATATTGATACTATCACGACCTAAGGTGTGTCAACAATGAAAATGAACTTACCGCCATTTATCGAGATCTACCGCGCCCTGATTGCCACACCGTCCATCAGCGCAACGGAAGAAGCGCTGGATCAGAGCAATGAGACTTTAATCAATCTGCTGGCGGGTTGGTTTAGCGATCTTGGGTTTAACGTTGAGGTTCAGCCCGTTCCCGGAACCCGCCACAAATTTAACCTGCTCGCCAGCACCGGAACCGGTGCGGGCGGCCTGCTGCTGGCCGGTCATACCGACACCGTGCCGTTTGACGATGGCCGCTGGACGCGCGATCCGTTCACCCTGACCGAGCATGACAACAAGCTCTACGGTTTGGGCACCGCCGACATGAAAGGCTTCTTCGCCTTTATCCTCGACGCGCTGCGTGACGTGGACGTGACGAAGCTGAAAAAACCGCTCTACATTCTGGCGACCGCTGATGAAGAAACCAGCATGGCTGGCGCGCGCTACTTCTCTGAAAACACGTCGATTCGCCCGGATTGCGCGATCATCGGCGAGCCGACGTCGTTGCAACCGATTCGCGCGCACAAAGGCCATATCTCTACGGCCGTGCGCGTGCTCGGCCAGTCCGGCCACTCCAGCGACCCGGCGCGCGGCGTGAACGCCATTGAGCTGATGCATGACGCCATCGGGCGCATCATGGCCCTGCGCGACGATCTGAAAGAGCGCTATCACTATGACGCGTTCACCGTGCCGTATCCGACCCTGAACCTCGGCAGCCTGCACGGCGGCGATGCCTCGAACCGTATATGCGCCTGCTGCGAACTGCATATGGACATCCGCCCGCTGCCGGGTATGACCCTCAGCGATCTCGACGGCCTGCTGAATGAGGCGCTGGCCCCGGTGAGCGAGCGCTGGCCGGGCCGCCTGACGGTCTCCGAACTGCATCCGCCGATCCCGGGTTACGAATGCCCGCCGGACCATCAGCTGGTTGAGGTGGTGGAAAAGCTGCTCGGTGAGAAAACCGACGTGGTGAACTACTGCACCGAAGCGCCGTTTATTCAGACGCTTTGCCCTACGCTGGTCCTTGGCCCCGGCTCCATCAACCAGGCGCACCAGCCGGATGAATATCTGGAAACCCGCTTCATCAAGCCAACCCGCGAACTGATTACTCAGGTTGTGCATCACTTCTGCTGGCATTAAAACCGCACCGTACACCCCATAGGGAGAAGACTGCCTGGTGCGGTCTTTTCCCCTTTACCCAAAGGGCAGTAAGGTCCTGGGCAGGGGGTGTCTCACTCCCCATCATGAACTTTCTTCATCTTGTCTGAGCAAACCTCACCGTTATTGTTGATTATTTATGTTGACGTCCCTCTGCTTTTCCGTCATTTTTACATCTGGACGTCTAAACGTATAGAAGTTCACAAGACAACAGACAACGACATGTGATTGATAGAGGTAAGGTATGAGCTTTTTTCACGCCAACCAGCGGGAAGCACTGAATCAGAGCCTGGCCGAAGTAAACGGTCAGATTAACGTCTCTTTTGAATTTTTCCCGCCGCGCACCAGTGAAATGGAGCAAACCCTGTGGAGCTCTATCGATCGTCTCAGCAGCCTGAAGCCGAAGTTCGTTTCCGTGACTTACGGCGCTAACTCCGGCGAGCGCGATCGTACGCACAGCATTATCAAAGGCATCAAAGATCGTACCGGTCTGGAAGCGGCGCCGCACCTCACCTGTATCGACGCGACCCGCGACGAGTTACGGGCTATCGCCCAGGATTACTGGAATAACGGCATCCGTCATATTGTCGCACTGCGCGGTGATCTGCCGCCGGGCAGCGGTAAGCCGGACATGTATGCCGCCGATCTGGTCGCGCTGCTGAAAGACGTGGCTGATTTTGATATCTCCGTTGCCGCTTATCCTGAGGTGCATCCGGAAGCGAAAAGCGCCCAGGCCGATCTGCTTAACCTCAAGCGTAAAGTGGACGCCGGCGCGAATCGCGCCATTACCCAGTTCTTCTTCGATGTCGAAAGCTATCTGCGCTTCCGTGACCGCTGCGTCTCCGCGGGCATCGACGTTGAAATTATCCCGGGTATTCTGCCGGTCTCTAACTTCAAGCAGGCGAAGAAATTCGCTGATATGACCAATGTCCGCATTCCGCTGTGGATGTCCAAAATGTACGAAGGGCTGGACGATGACCCGGAAACCCGCAAGCTGGTGGGGGCTAATATCGCGATGGACATGGTGAAAATTTTAAGCCGTGAAGGAGTGAAAGATTTCCACTTCTACACGCTAAACCGTGCGGAGATGAGCTACGCCATCTGCCACACTCTGGGCGTTCGCCCCGCGTAAAACACCAAAAGCCCTCTTAAATTGAGGGCTTTTTAACAGGGGAAAAAGTTAAAAGGTATCAGCTATCGAATCTGTGGATTAATTCAACTATAACTTATTGCTAGTGGTGTATATCGTAACGGTAACACTGTAAAAGGGAGCATAGCGATGAGCACGTCAGACGAGACCAATAAAGCGGCATCAGTCGGCAAATGCCCGTTCCACCAGGGCGGCGTCGATCACAGCGCGGGCGCAGGTACAGGCAGCCGCGACTGGTGGCCAAAACAACTCCGCATCGATCTTCTTAACCAACATTCCAATCGTTCGAACCCGCTGGGTGAAGACTTCGACTACCGCAAAGAATTCAGCAAACTTGATTACTCCGCCCTTAAAGGCGACCTCAAAGCACTCTTAACCGACTCTCAACCGTGGTGGCCTGCCGACTGGGGCAGCTATGCGGGCCTGTTTATCCGTATGGCCTGGCACGGCGCGGGTACCTATCGCTCCGTTGACGGGCGCGGTGGGGCTGGACGCGGTCAACAGCGCTTTGCGCCGCTGAACTCCTGGCCGGATAACGTAAGCCTGGATAAGGCGCGCCGTCTGCTGTGGCCCATCAAGAAAAAATACGGTCAAAAAATTTCCTGGGCTGACCTGTTTATCCTCGCGGGTAACGTGGCGCTGGAAAACTCGGGTTTCCGCACCTTTGGTTTTGGTGCCGGACGTGAAGACGTCTGGGAACCGGATCTGGACGTGAACTGGGGTGATGAGAAAGCCTGGCTGACCCACCGTGACCCGGAAGCGCTGGCGAAGCGTCCGCTGGCTGCCACCGAAATGGGCCTGATCTACGTCAATCCGGAAGGGCCAAACGCCAGCGGCGAACCGCTGTCAGCGGCGGCAGCGATTCGCGCCACCTTTGGCAACATGGGTATGAACGACGAAGAGACCGTGGCGCTGATTGCAGGCGGCCATACCCTCGGCAAAACCCACGGCGCGGGTGAAGCCACCCACGTGGGTACTGACCCGGAAGCCTCTCCGATTGAAGCGCAGGGCCTCGGCTGGGCGAGCACGCACGGTACGGGCGTGGGCGCTGATGCCATTACCTCCGGTCTGGAAGTCATCTGGTCACAAACTCCGACCCAGTGGAGCAACTACTTCTTCGAGAACCTGTTTAAATTCGAATGGGTGCAGACCCGCAGCCCGGCGGGAGCGATTCAGTTTGAAGCCGTGGATGCGCCGGAAATCATGCCTGACCCGTTCGACCCGTCCAAAAAACGTAAGCCAACGATGCTGGTTACCGACCTGACGCTGCGTTTTGACCCGGAATTCGAAAAGATTTCCCGCCGTTTCCTGAACGACCCGCAGGCCTTTAACGAAGCCTTCGCGCGCGCGTGGTTCAAACTGACCCACCGCGATATGGGACCAAAATCGCGTTACCTCGGCCCGGAAGTGCCGAAAGAAGATCTGATCTGGCAGGACCCGCTGCCGGAGGCGGTATTCAATCCGACCAAAGAGGACATTGAAAGCCTGAAGGCGGAAATTGCGGCCTCTGGCCTCTCTGTGAGCGAGCTGGTTTCTGTGGCCTGGGCGTCGGCATCGACCTTCCGCGGTGGCGATAAGCGTGGCGGCGCCAACGGTGCGCGTCTGGCGCTTGCTCCTCAGCGTGACTGGGACGTGAACGCCGCAGCGGTTCGTGCGCTGCCGGCTCTGGAGGCTATCCAGCGCACCACCAACAAAGCCTCTCTGGCCGATATTATCGTGCTGGCGGGCGTGGTAGGCGTTGAGCAGGCCGCAAAAGCGGCGGGCGTTTACGTCAACATTCCGTTTACGCCGGGACGCGTGGATGCGCGTCAGGATCAGACGGATATCGAGATGTTTAACCTGCTCGAACCGGTTGCTGATGGCTTCCGCAACTACCGTGCGCAGGTGGATGTGTCCACGACGGAATCCCTGCTGATTGATAAAGCCCAACAGCTGACGCTGACCGCACCGGAGCTGACGGTGCTGATCGGCGGCCTGCGCGTGCTGGGTGCCAACTTTGATGGCAGTAAGAACGGCGTGTTCACCAACCGCGAAGGCGTGCTGAGCAATGATTTCTTCGTGAACCTGCTGGACATGAATACCCAGTGGAAGGCGACCGACGAATCAAATGAGCTGTTTGCCGGAAGCGATCGCGTCAGCGGTGAAGTGAAATATACCGCCACCCGCGCCGATCTGGTCTTCGGTTCAAACGCCGTGCTGCGCGCGCTGGCCGAGGTTTATGCCAGTGATGATGCACACGAGAAGTTTGTCCGCGACTTCGTTGCAGCATGGGCGAGGGTAATGGATCTGGACCGGTTTGACGTGAAGTAACCCTTGTGCCGGGTGGCGGCTACGCCTTACCCGGCCTACGGGCAAAAAAATCCCCGCCGATGCGGGGATTTTTATTCATGCCAGTTACTCCCACTCCTGCAGGAACCGCTGCCCATATTGGTCAGCCACCAGCAGCGCCGCGTAAACCTGATCCGGCGACACGCCGCCAGGCATATTGTGGATGGTTTCTCCTTCCGCACAGGACGCCTCTGCGATCAGCCGCATTTTGGCCGGAATATCTTCTTTAATATTTAGCTGTGCCAGCGTAATCGGCAGCCCAACGCTGTGGCAAAGCGCCGCGACGGCCTCTATTTCTTCTACCGGCGCGTTTTCCAGCACCAGCTGCGTCAGCGTACCAAACGCCACTTTTTCACCGTGATAGAAGTGGTGCGCGTCCGGTACCGCCGTCATACCGTTATGAATAGCGTGTGCCGCCGCCAGTCCGCCGCTTTCAAATCCTACGCCGCTAAGATAGGTGTTGGCTTCGATAATGCGTTCCAGCGCCGGTGTTACTACATGCTGTTCCGCTGCAAGCATGGCTTTTTCACCCTCTTCAATCAGCGTGTTGTAGCACAGCTCGGCCAGCGCGAGCGCAGCCTGCGTACATTTGCCGCCCGCCATGGTGGTCGCACCGCTGCGCGAGCAGGCGCGTGCTTCAAACCAGGTCGCCAGCGCATCGCCAATCCCGGCGGCCAGCAGACGTGCCGGCGCACCTGCTACCACTTTGGTATCCACAATGACCATGTTCGGGTTGTGCGGCAGCATCAGGTAGCGATCGAACTCGCCGCTGTCGGTGTAGATAACGGAAAGGGCGCTGCACGGCGCATCGGTGGAGGCAATAGTCGGTGCAATGGCGACGGGCACGTCCATAAAGTGAGCCAGCGCTTTGGCGGTATCCAGCGTTTTACCGCCGCCGATGCCCAGGACTGCCAGGCAGTCGGCGCCGTCGGCCAGTTTTTTCAGCCGATCGATTTCATTTTGTGAACACTCGCCGCCAAATGGCGCTATTTCGGCATAGAGTTCCGCATTTTTAAAACTCTGACGCAGGGTCTCTTCGGCAAAACCTAGCACAAATTTATCGCCGACAACCAGCCAGCGATTGGCCAGGGGTTTCAGATAGTCGCCGAGACGGGTAAGCACATCAGCGCCCTGGATATATTTTCCCGGCGATTGAATGATACGGTCCATAACAGTTCTCCCTTAGAGATTGAGGTTACCAAACGCGTTTTTCCAGTCTTGCTCGAACTTCTCTACGGCTGACTCTACCGCCGGTGTGCCGAGCATTTGTTGCGCTACGTCTAAGGGAAGCGTGATTGCCTCGCATCCCGCCAACAGGCAGTCCAGCGCCTGACGCGGCGTTTTGAAGCTGGCGGCCAGCACTTTGCTTTCCGGCGCGTGCAGTTCCAGCAGGGATTGCAGCTCCTGGACCATGCGAATGCCGTCACCGCCCTGAGCGTCAACGCGGTTTACGTACGGCGCGACATATTTCGCGCCTGCCAGCGCGGCAAGCAAGCCCTGCGCCGCGCTGTAAACGGCGGTTCCCAGCGTGGTTATCCCCTCTTTTTTCAATGCTTTAATCGCGATGAGCCCCTGAGACGTCACGGGGATTTTCACCACGATGTCCGGGATGGCGTTACTTAAACGTTTGGCTTCCTCCACCATGCCTTCTGCGTCGCGGCTCATGGTTTGAGCAAACAGCGTGCCTTCTGGCCCGATGGCTTTTTGCAGGCGCGGCAGCACGTCCCAAATGGATTCACGGCTGGCGGCAATGATGCTCGGATTGGTGGTGACGCCCGCTATGGGAAAAATGCGCGCCAGGCGTTCAACTTCCGCCACGTTGGCGGTATCCAGGTACAGTTCCATTATTTTTCCTTAAGTCAGAAAGGTTGAATAAAGGATAAGGCGTGGGCAGGCAGAGCGGATACAGGCCAATTTTGCTAAATACTGGACAAATGTAATGTCCTTAACGAAGTGCGAGAGCGATCACAGTGCTATTTTTTGGCGATCAGCTGACTGTGGTACTGACGTCGATATTCGGAAGGGGAACGTTCGGTGTGCTTGCGAAAGAGACGGCAAAAGTAGTTGCTGTCCGTAAATCCGCAGCGTGGGGCGATATCTTTAATTTTGAGATCGTAGCCTTTCAGCAGCTGGCGCGCATGTTCCAGGCGCGTTTTTGTTAAATACTCATTGAATCCGACGCTGCCGACTTTCTGGAATAGATGGGAAAGGTAGTTTGGTGTGATGTAGAACGCCTGTGCCACGGATTCGCGAGTTAACAAAGAGGCATAATTTTCTTCTATATAGCTCCGAACGGCTTCGAATAGTGCCCGGCTACGGCTGTCGGTATGAATTCCGCTGCCAAGCAGATCCCGGCAGTGGCTGAGCAAGCTTAAAACCACCAGCCTTGCTGTGTCCTGCTCCTCAGGCTGCATCTGTAATTCGGTAAGCGTTTGAAGAAGAAAAGCCCCCGTTCGCGGGCCGCGTCGGGCAATCTGGAACTGCTGTAAAAGCGTATTGTCATGCTGTAACTCGATAGTCAGCAGCTGCTTACCGAAATGTATGCTCAGGGGGTGAGGCGCGGGAGGCGTGATTTGTCCAAAAAAAGAAAACATAGCCTCGCAGGGGGTATCAAGGGTAATGCCGAGGCAGGGAGAGGTCCGGGGGGGCTGTTCAGCCAGCGCTGAGAAATGAATCTGACCCAGCGGTAACGTGCGGTTCACCAGGTCAGTCAAAATTTGGGTGATATCGGAATGCATAAGGAGACTACCTAATTTTGCCGGGTGGCGCCGACGCTTACCCGGCCTACTTATCGTAGGCCCGTGCAAGCGCAGCGCCGCCGGGCGTAAAGCATTAGCCGGTGTTACGCATACCCGCCGCAACGCCCGCAATCGTCACCATCAGCGCCTGTTCAACACGCGGATCCGGCTCTTTCCCTTCTTCTTCCGCCAGACGCGAACGGTGCAGCAGCTCTGCCTGCAGGACGTTCAGCGGGTCGGTGTAGATGTTACGCAGTTGAATAGACTCGGCAATCCACGGCAGGTCCGCCATCAGGTGTGAGTCGTTGGCGATGTCCAGAACCACTTTGATGTCGCCTTCCAGCAGTTCGCGCAGCTCTTTGCCCAGCGCCCACAGCTCAGGTTTCACCAGACGCTGATCGTAGTATTCCGCCAGCCACAGGTCAGCTTTCGAGAAGACCATCTCCAGCATGCCCAGACGGGTAGAGAAGAATGGCCAGTCGCGACACATGGTCTCCAGTTCGCTCTGTTTGCCGTCTTCCACCACTTTTTGCAGCGCGGCACCGGCACCCAGCCAGGCGGGCAGCATCAAACGGTTCTGCGTCCAGGCGAAGATCCACGGGATCGCGCGCAGAGACTCTACGCCACCGGTTGGGCGACGCTTCGCAGGACGTGAGCCCAGCGGCAGTTTACCCAGCTCCTGCTCAGGCGTGGCCGAGCGGAAGTAAGGAACGAAATCTTTGTTTTCACGCACGTAGCCGCGGTACAGATCGCAGGAGATGTCAGACAGCTCGTCCATGATATGGCACCAGGACGCTTTCGGCTCCGGCGGCGGCAGCAGGTTTGCTTCCAGGATAGCGCTGGTATAAAGCGACAGGCTGCTGATGGTCACTTCCGGCAGACCGTATTTGAAGCGGATCATCTCGCCCTGCTCGGTGACGCGCAGGCCGCCTTTCAGGCTTCCCGGCGGCTGTGACAGAAGGGCTGCATGTGCAGGTGCGCCGCCACGGCCAATCGAGCCACCGCGTCCGTGGAACAGGGTCAGTTCAATACCGGCTTTCTCGCAGGTTTTGATCAGGGCGTCCTGCGCCTGATACTGCGCCCAGGATGCCGCCATCACGCCTGCATCTTTCGCGGAATCGGAATAGCCGATCATCACCATCTGTTTGCCCTGGATAAAGCCGCGGTACCAGTCGATATTCAGCAGCTGGGTCATGACGTCGTTGGCGTTATTCAGGTCGTCGAGGGTCTCAAACAGCGGGGCGACCGGCAGGGCGTAGTCGATTCCCGCTTCTTTCAGCAGAAGGTGAACGCCCAGCACGTCGGAAGGGGTCTTCGCCATAGAGATCACATAGGCGGCCACCGATCCTTTCGGCGCGTCTACGATCGCTTTACAGGTGTTGAGCACCTCGCGGGTTTCGTTGCTTGGCTCCCAGTTGCGCGGCAGCAGAGGGCGCTTCGAGTTCAGCTCGCGGATCAGGAAGGCCTGTTTGTCGGCTTCGGACCAGCTTTCATAGTCGCCGATGCCGAGGTAGCGGGTCAGCTCGCCCAGCGCTTCGGTATGGCGGGTACTTTCCTGACGTACGTCGATACGCACCAGCGGCACGCCGAAACACTTCACGCGGCGCAGGGTGTCGAGCAGTTCGCCGTTAGCGATGATGCCCATCCCGCAGGCCTGGAGTGATTTATAACAGGCGTACAGCGGCTCCCAGAGCTGTTCGTTCTGGCTGAGCAGGCCTTCTGGTTTTGGCAGGCGCTGACCTTTCAGACGCGCTTCCAGCCACGCCTGAGTGGCCATCAGCTGACCGCGCAGTTTTTTCATCAGGAAACGGTACGGTTCGCTGGCACCCTCTTCACCTGCCAGCGCGCGTAGTTCCGGCGTCGCTTCAACCATCGACAGCTCGGAGATCAGCACCTGAATGTCTTTCAGGAACAGGTCGGTCGCTTTCCAGCGGCTCAGCAGCAGGACGTGACGGGTAATTTCCGCGGTCACGTTCGGGTTGCCGTCGCGGTCGCCGCCCATCCAGGAGGTGAAGCGGACCGGAACGAAATCGACCGGCAGGCGGTAGCCAAGGTTCTCTTCCAGCTGTTCGTTCAGCTCGCGCAGGTAGTTCGGCACCCCTTCCCACAGGCTGTTTTCCACCACCGCAAAGCCCCATTTGGCTTCGTCGACCGGGCTTGGACGATGCTTACGAATTTCATCGGTGTGCCAGGACTGGGCAATCAGCTGGCGCAGACGGCGCATCAGCTGGTTGCGTTCGTAGTCGGCAATGTCTTTGTTATCCAACTGCTTCAGACAGTTGTTCACTTCCACCATTTTGTGGATCAGGGTGCGACGGGTAATTTCAGTGGGGTGTGCGGTCAGCACCAGCTCCAGCGAAAGTGACTCCACCGCTTTTTTGATGGTGGCTTCGTTGAGGTCTGGCTGGTCTTTCAGTTTACGAAGGGTGCGGGCAATGACTTCCGGGTTGCTTGCCGCTTCGCCATTTGGCGAAATGCTGTGGTATTGCTCAGCGGTGTTAGCCAGGTTCAGGAACTGGCTGAATGCGCGCGCAACGGGCAGCAGCTCATCGTTTGAGAGGTTCTGCAAGGTGGTGAGCAGCTCCTGACGACTGGCCTCGTTACCGGCACGGGAAGATTTTGACAGCTTGCGGATGGTTTCAACGCGGTCGAGGATGTTCTCCCCTAACGCATCTTTGATGGTATCTCCAAGCACTTTGCCGAGCATACTGACATTACTACGCAACGCGGAATATTGTTCGTTCATAAAAACCCAGTCACCCCATCATTTTTGTTTATGTCCAGGCGAAAATTTTCTGGACATTATTTTGTCATCTCCCTTTATAAAGCCACGTAAAACCCCCGTCGTCAATTGCTGCGAAAACGGTTCAGCAAACGAATAAATGTGGGCAATTTACGAAATTTAATTCGCATTGCTTCAGATAAGAGATGCTTATGAGAATGTGCCGGGGAAAAGGGGTAAAACACGAAAAATGGCAGCTTCGGTTGCCATTTTGCTTTTATCTCCGGTTTTTTACGCAAAAAAAAAGCGGACCACGGGGTCCGCAAAAGTTCACGTTGGCTTTAGTTGTTCGAGTTTTGAGAGAAACTCGCTGACGGTGCGGGGACGTCAAGGGTCAAACACGTGCCGCCTCGTCTATGTGGTGTATTATTCAACAGAATGCTTGATAGGGATAATCGTTCGTTGCTATGCTATCTATCGCCATGAACTATCGTGGCGACGGAGGATGAATAATGAATATTCGTGATCTTGAATACCTGGTAGCGTTAGCCGAGCATCGTCACTTTCGCCGCGCGGCAGATTCCTGTCACGTCAGCCAGCCCACGCTGAGCGGCCAGATCCGCAAGCTTGAAGACGAGCTGGGCGTGATGCTGCTGGAGCGCACCAGTCGTAAGGTTCTGTTCACACAGGCAGGTCTTCTGCTGGTGGATCAGGCGCGCACCGTGCTGCGCGAGGTCAAAGTGCTCAAGGAAATGGCAAGCCAGCAGGGGGAGGCCATGTCCGGCCCGCTGCATATTGGCCTGATCCCAACCGTTGGCCCGTACCTGTTGCCGCACATCATTCCGATGCTGCACCAGACGTTCCCGAAACTCGAAATGTACCTGCACGAAGCGCAAACCCATCAGCTGCTGGCGCAGCTGGACAGCGGCAAGCTCGACTGCGCCATTCTTGCACTGGTAAAAGAGAGTGAAGCCTTTATTGAAGTACCGCTGTTCGATGAGCCGATGATGCTGGCGATCTATGAAGATCACCCGTGGGCGAACCGCGATCGCGTGCCGATGGCCGATCTGGCCGGTGAAAAGCTGCTGATGCTGGAAGATGGCCACTGCCTGCGCGACCAGGCTATGGGCTTCTGCTTCGAAGCGGGTGCCGATGAAGATACCCATTTCCGGGCAACCAGTCTGGAAACGCTGCGTAATATGGTGGCGGCGGGAAGCGGTATTACGCTTCTGCCTGCGCTGGCGGTGCCGCACGAGCGTAAACGTGATGGCGTGGTCTATCTGCCGTGCATTAAGCCGGAACCGCGTCGTACGATTGGCCTGGTTTATCGTCCGGGTTCACCGCTGCGCAGCCGCTATGAGCAGCTGGCAGAGGCCATCCGTGGTTCGATGGATGGCCATTTCGACAGCGCGTTAAAACAGGCGGTTTAAACCGTTCAGCGCGGCTACCCGATAGGCTTCCGCCATGGTCGGGTAGTTAAAGGTGGTGTTGACGAAGTACTCAATGGTGTTACCACCGCCTTTCTGCTCCATGATTGCCTGGCCGATATGAATGATCTCCGCGGCGCGTTCACCGAAGCAGTGAATCCCGAGGATCTCTTTCGTCTCGCGATGGAAAAGAATTTTCAGCGTTCCCACGCTCATCCCCACGATTTGCGCCCGCGCCAGATGTTTAAACTGGGCACGACCCACCTCGTAAGGCACCTTCATTGACGTCAGCTGCTGCTCGGTTTTCCCGACAGAACTGATTTCCGGGATGGTATAGATGCCCGTCGGAATATCTTCGATCAGGTGCGCCGTCGCTTCGCCTTTTACCAGCGCCTGTGCGGCAATGCGTCCCTGGTCGTAAGCGGCTGAGGCCAGGCTTGGGTAGCCAATCACGTCGCCGACCGCGTAAACGTGCGGTAGCGCGGTCTGGTACATGCTGTTGACCTTCAGCTGACCGCGGCTGTCGGTCTCAAGCCCGATATTTTCCAGCTTCAGTGAATCTGTGTTGCCGGTACGGCCGTTGGCGTACAGCAGGCAGTCGGCTTTCAGCTTCTTACCGGACTTCAGGTGCATTATCACCCCGTCGTCACAGCCTTCGATTTTCTCGTACTCTTCGTTGTGGCGAATCACCACGCCGCTGTTCCAGAAGTGGTAGGAGAGAGAGTCCGACATCTCCTGATCCAGGAACGCCAGCAGGCGGTCACGGGTGTTGATCAGGTCAACTTTGACGTCCATTCCGCGGAAGATCGACGCATATTCGCAGCCAATGACCCCTGCGCCATAGATAATGACGTGGCGTGGCTCATGGTGCAGGCTCAGAATCGAATCGCTGTCGTAGACGCGCGGGTGCGAGAAATCGACGTCGGCGGGATGGTACGGGCGTGAACCGCAGGCAATCACAAATTTTTCAGCCGTGATGGTTTCAACCGAACCGTCGTGGCATTCGAGTGCCAGGGTGTGTTCATCCACAAAATGCGCGTTGCCCTGCAAAATTTCACAGTGGTTACGCTCATAAAATCCCTGACGCATGCGTGTCTGCTGGTTAATAACGGTGTCCGCGTGATTCAGGATGTCAGCAAAGGATGAACGAAGAAGTCGGGAGTGGTCGCTGTAAAGAGGGTTCTGGTTAAATTCGATAATGCGGCTAACGGCGTGGCGGAGGGCTTTCGAAGGGATGGTGCCCCAGTGGGTGCAACCGCCGCCGACATTATGGTAGCGCTCGATGACCGCTACTCTGGCTCCCTGTTTCACCAGACCCATAGCAGCACCTTCGCCGCCGGGGCCGGAACCAATAACTATTGCGTCGTAATCGTAGGAATGTGGCATGGTAAGGCTTACCTGTTCTTATACATAAAAGCAACAGAATCATAACATCATTGCCAGGGTAACCCAATTATCGTTGTGCTTTTTTCGGGCAGTGGAGCACAAACCGCACGTAAACAATCATTCACAAAGCCAGGCAAACAGATTAATTTTATTCTCTGGTATAGTGCCATCAGGCCTTTGGAAGGATTCAACTATCGTGATGGGCGTAAGAGCACAACAAAAAGAGAAAACCCGGCGTTCGCTGGTGGAAGCCGCATTCAGTCAACTGAGTGCTGAGCGAAGTTTTGCCAGTTTGAGCCTGCGCGAAGTCGCACGCGAGGCCGGGATTGCGCCAACGTCCTTCTATCGTCATTTCCGTGATGTGGATGAACTGGGCCTGACCATGGTCGACGAGAGCGGTTTGATGCTGCGTCAGCTGATGCGCCAGGCGCGTCAGCGTATCGCCAAAGGGGGCAGCGTGATCCGCACCTCCGTGTCGACATTTATGGAATTTATCGGCAATAACCCCAACGCGTTTCGTCTGCTTCTGCGCGAACGTTCGGGCACGTCGGCGGCGTTTCGTGCCGCCGTCGCGCGTGAAATTCAGCACTTCATCGCGGAACTTGCCGACTATCTTGAACTCGAAAACCATATGCCGCGTGCCTTTACTGAAGCACAGGCTGAGGCGATGGTGACGATAGTGTTCAGCGCGGGTGCCGAAGCGCTGGACGTCAGCATTGAACAACGCAAGCAGCTTGAAGAGCGACTGGTATTGCAGCTCAGGATGATCTCCAAAGGCGCGTACTACTGGTATCGCCGTGAACAAGAGAAACTGGCACATCAAACCGAAGAGTGAAGGTGAGTAATGAAACAGTCAGGTCAGGATAAAGGGACGCTGTTGCTGGCATTGATCGCTGGCTTATCCATTAATGGTACGTTTGCCGCTATTTTTAGCTCAATCGTTCCATTTTCGATTTTCCCGCTTATAGCGTTGGTGCTGACGGTTTACTGCCTGCATCAACGTTACCTGAACCGCACCATGCCGGTGGGGTTACCGGGGCTGGCCGCTGCCTGCTTTATTCTGGGCGTATTGCTGTATAGCACCGTGGTTCGCGCGGAGTATCCGGATATCGGCTCTAACTTCTTCCCTGCGGTACTGTCTGTGGCGCTGGTGTTCTGGATTGGCTCGCGCATGCGTAGCCGCAAGAGCCAGTTACCGGAGTAGAGAATTTTGTAGGGCAGGTAAGCGAAGCGCCACCTGCCAAAATGCCGGATATTTACTTAGCCGTCAGAAGTACGCCGCACTCCATATGGTGCGTATACGGGAACTGATCGAACAGTGCCAGACGTTCAACCTTGTGCGTCTGGCCTAACGTTTCCAGGTTCTTGCACAGGGTCTCCGGATTACAGGAGATGTACAAAATACGCGGGTACGCCTGCACCATCTTCTCGGTTTCGCTGTCCAGACCACTGCGCGGCGGGTCTACAAAAATCGTCTCACACTGGTAGCTCTTCAGATCGATCCCTTCCAGGCGGTTAAACTGGCGTACGCCGTTCATCGCCTGCGTGAATTCTTCCGCGGCCATACGAATGATCTGCACGTTGTCGATATGGTTAGCGGCAATATTGTACTGCGCGGCGGCTACCGACGGCTTGGCGATTTCCGTTGCGAGGACGCGGTCGAAATTACGCGCCAGCGCCAGCGAGAAGTTGCCGTTACCGCAGTAGAGCTCAAGCAGATCGCCGGTTGACCCTTCCGTCGCCTTCAGCGCCCACTCCAGCATCTGCACGTTCATCGCGGCATTCGGCTGGGTGAAGCTGTTTTCCACCTGACGATAAACCATCTCTTTACCCGCCACAGGCAGGCGCTCATCGACGTAGTCCTGATCCAGCATGATTTTGGTTTTTGTCGCCCGGCCAATCAGGTGGACGTTGATGTTCTGCGCCCGTAGCGCATCGCGCAGCGCTTCTGCCTGCTCGCGCCACTCGTCGTTCAGGGCTTTGTGGTACAGCAGGGAGACAATCGCCTGATTGCTTTGCGTGGTCAGGTAGTCAATCTGGAACAGCTTGTGGCGCAGTAACGGATTGTTACGCACGCCGTCCATTATCAGCGTCATCAGCTGGTTGATAAGCTCACTCGCTGCCGGGAAGCTGTCCACGCGGATACGGGACTTCGTCTGCTGATCGAAAATGATGTGGTACAGGTCGTCACCGTCGTGCCAGATGCGGAATTCGGCGCGCATGCGGTAGTGGCTGACAGGAGAGCGGAACACCTCGGGAACGGGCGCGTTGAAAGGCGTCATCATACTTTGCAGGCGGACAACTTTTTCTGCCAGCTGCGCGTCGTACTGTTCTGTCGGGAGGTGTTCTGGGGTCATGATGCGTCCTGAGTGATAAAGAATTACGCGGCGATTGTAGGCATTGTTCAGGGGATGTCCAGATTTAATGGCCAATAGCTGTCTGGACATCCATACGTGTCTAATTGTAGCATTCTGTTTCCGGTCTCCTGAGAGTGAAAAGGGAATCCAGTGTAAATCTGGAGCTGACGCGCAGCGGTAAAGACTGGCGGGATGAGCGTTGTAGACACTGTGAAAATGGGAAGTCTTCATCCTTATATAGCCACCTAGCCCGAAGACCTGCCGGGATCACGTCGCATTTGGTTTCATCATCGCGTGCTATCGATGAGGCCTGCGGCATCCTTCTTATATTGTGGATGCTTTAACAATGATTAAAAAAGTATCGCTGTTGACGGCGTTGTCCGTCACGGCATTTTCGGGCTGGGCGCAGGATAGCGCAGACTCGTTGGTGGTGACGGCAAATCGTTTTGAACAACCTGCAAAAACTGTTCTGGCACCGACGTCCGTGGTGACGCGCGAAGATATTGAACGCTGGCAGGCCAGAAGCGTGGTGGAAATCATGTCACGTCTGCCTGGCGTGGATATCGCGCAAAGCGGTGGAATGGGCTCGAACTCTTCGACTTTTATTCGCGGAACGGAATCTCGCCATGTGCTGGTGCTGATTGACGGTATTCCTTTGAATAACGCCGGGATCAGCAACGTTCCCGATCTGAGCCAAATCCCGACCTCGCTGATTCAGCGTATTGAGTACATCCGTGGTCCGCGTTCGGCCCTGTATGGCTCCGATGCGATTGGCGGCGTGATCAACATCATCACCGGACGTGACAAGCCGGGTGCGGAAATCTCAGCGGGCGTCGGCTCTAAGGGTTATCAGACCTATGACGGCGCTTTCCAGCAGGTGCTGGATAAAACCAAAATCACCATGGCGGGTAACTACACCTATACCCGTGGTTTTGATATTGATGCCAAAGATGCTCCGCGCCAGCCGGACCGCGATGGCTTTATGAGTAAATCGCTGTACGGCTCCGTGGAACAGCAGATTACCGACAGCGTGAGCGGCTTCTTCCGTGGCTTTGGTTATGACAACCGCACCGCGTACGACGGTTACGATCACTACGACGACAACTTTATGGTGGATGGACGACCTGATACTCGCCAGCTCTATAGCCAGAACTGGGATACCGGTCTGCGTTACAACCAGGGGATTTTCCAGTCACAGCTGGTCGCGGGTTACGGTCGCAGTAAAGATCAGAACTATGATCCGAAGAAAGGGCGTTACGCTGATTCCGCCACCATGGATGACGTGAAGCAGTATACCACCCAATGGCTCAACACCGTAGAAGTCGGTCACGGCAACATTGGCGCAGGTCTGGACTGGCAAAAGCAGAAGACGCAGGCCGGAACGGGCTACCTGGATAAAGGGTACGAGCAACGCAATACCGGCGTGTTTGTTTCGGCAATGCAGCAGTTCAGCAGCGTGACGCTGGAAGCGGCGGCGCGTAATGACGACAACTCCAACTTTGGTAACCATGGCACATGGCAAACCAGTGCGGCGTGGGAGTTTGTGGATGGCTATCGCGTGATTGCTTCCTACGGTACCGCATTTAAAGCACCAACCATGAGCCAGATCCACAGCGCCTCTTATGGTAACCCGGACCTCAAACCGGAAGAGAGTAAGCAGTGGGAAGGGGGCTTTGAAGGTCTGACGGGACCGGTCAACTGGCGTATCACCGGCTATCGAAATGACATTGATAATCTTATTAACAGCGATCCGCATACGTATCGTTACTACAACGTTGACGAAGCACGTATTAAAGGTGTGGAAGCGACGGCACAGTTCGATACTGGCCCGGTCGGACATCAGATTTCCTATGATTATGTCGACCCGCGTAATGCCAAAACCAACGAAGTACTGGCCCGCCGTTCTAAGCAGCAGGTTAAGTACCAGCTTGACTGGCAGGTATGGGATCTCGACTGGAACCTTGCCTACCGTTATCTGGGCACCCGCTATGATGTCGCGATTGATCCTGACACCTATTCGTCAGAACGCGTGAAAATGGGCGGTGTCAGCCTTTGGGATGTCGCAGTTTCGTATCCTGTCACCTCACATCTCACAGTTCGTGGTAAAATAGCCAACCTGTTCGATAAAGATTACGAGACAGTTTATGGCTACCAAACTGCAGGACGGGAATACACCTTGTCTGGCAGCTACACCTTCTAATCCGCGTCCCACCGTGCTGGTGTTTGATTCCGGCGTCGGTGGGCTTTCGGTCTATGATGAGATTCGGCATCTCCTGCCGGATCTCCATTACATCTACGCCTTCGATAACGTCGCTTTCCCGTATGGGGAAAAGAGCGAAGATTTTATTGTTGAGCGTGTGGTTGAAATCGTCACTGCGGTACAAAAACGCTATCCCCTTGCGCTGGCCGTCATCGCCTGTAATACGGCGAGCACCGTTTCTCTTCCCGCCCTGCGTCAAAAATTCCAGTTCCCGGTTGTGGGCGTTGTCCCTGCAATAAAGCCTGCCGCGCGTCTGACGGCGAACGGCATAGTGGGTTTGCTGGCAACGCGAGGCACGGTAAAGCGTCCTTATACCCGCGAGTTGATCGACCGTTTTGCTAACGAATGTCAGATTGCGATGCTGGGCTCGGCCGAGCTGGTGGAGATGGCCGAAGCGAAGCTGCATGGAAAGGCGGTATCACTCGACGAGCTGCGTCGTATTCTTCGTCCGTGGCTGCGGATGCCCGAACCTCCGGATACCGTTGTGCTGGGCTGTACCCACTTCCCGCTATTACAGGAAGAGTTATTGGAGGTGTTACCGGAGGGGACGCGCCTGGTGGATTCGGGTGCGGCTATCGCTCGTCGAACTGCCTGGCTGCTGGAACACGAAGCGCCGGATGCGAAATCTACCGATGCGAATATCGCGTTTTGTATGGCTATCACAAAAGAGACTGAGCAACTTTTACCCGTTTTACGCCGTTATGGCTTTGAAACGCTCGAAAAACTGGCGCTATAGCACGGTTTTGAGCAAAAAAGAGACGGTTGAAAGTTTTTTTTAAAAGAGGGGTTGTCAACGTCTGAGAACTCCCTATAATGCGCCTCCACTGACACGGAACAACGGCTTACAGGCCGCCGGGTTAGCGGGGTTCAGAGATGAACGCCAGCAGAGAAAAGCGAAAATAATCACTTGACTCTGAACGAGGAAAACGTAATATACGGGACCTCGCAACGGTGAGCGAAAGCCGCGTTGCACTGCTCTTTAACAATTTATCAGACAATCTGTGTGGGCACTCAAAGTGACATGGATTCTTAACGTCGCAAGACGAAAAATGAATACCAAGTCTCTGAGTGAACATACGTAATTCATTACGAAGTTTAATTCACGAGCATCAAACTTAAATTGAAGAGTTTGATCATGGCTCAGATTGAACGCTGGCGGCAGGCCTAACACATGCAAGTCGAGCGGCAGCGGAAAGTAGCTTGCTACTTTGCCGGCGAGCGGCGGACGGGTGAGTAATGTCTGGGAAACTGCCTGATGGAGGGGGATAACTACTGGAAACGGTAGCTAATACCGCATAACGTCGCAAGACCAAAGAGGGGGACCTTCGGGCCTCTTGCCATCAGATGTGCCCAGATGGGATTAGCTAGTAGGTGGGGTAACGGCTCACCTAGGCGACGATCCCTAGCTGGTCTGAGAGGATGACCAGCCACACTGGAACTGAGACACGGTCCAGACTCCTACGGGAGGCAGCAGTGGGGAATATTGCACAATGGGCGCAAGCCTGATGCAGCCATGCCGCGTGTATGAAGAAGGCCTTCGGGTTGTAAAGTACTTTCAGCGGGGAGGAAGGCGTTGAGGTTAATAACCTCAGCGATTGACGTTACCCGCAGAAGAAGCACCGGCTAACTCCGTGCCAGCAGCCGCGGTAATACGGAGGGTGCAAGCGTTAATCGGAATTACTGGGCGTAAAGCGCACGCAGGCGGTCTGTCAAGTCGGATGTGAAATCCCCGGGCTCAACCTGGGAACTGCATTCGAAACTGGCAGGCTAGAGTCTTGTAGAGGGGGGTAGAATTCCAGGTGTAGCGGTGAAATGCGTAGAGATCTGGAGGAATACCGGTGGCGAAGGCGGCCCCCTGGACAAAGACTGACGCTCAGGTGCGAAAGCGTGGGGAGCAAACAGGATTAGATACCCTGGTAGTCCACGCCGTAAACGATGTCGACTTGGAGGTTGTGCCCTTGAGGCGTGGCTTCCGGAGCTAACGCGTTAAGTCGACCGCCTGGGGAGTACGGCCGCAAGGTTAAAACTCAAATGAATTGACGGGGGCCCGCACAAGCGGTGGAGCATGTGGTTTAATTCGATGCAACGCGAAGAACCTTACCTACTCTTGACATCCAGAGAACTTTCCAGAGATGGATTGGTGCCTTCGGGAACTCTGAGACAGGTGCTGCATGGCTGTCGTCAGCTCGTGTTGTGAAATGTTGGGTTAAGTCCCGCAACGAGCGCAACCCTTATCCTTTGTTGCCAGCGGTCCGGCCGGGAACTCAAAGGAGACTGCCAGTGATAAACTGGAGGAAGGTGGGGATGACGTCAAGTCATCATGGCCCTTACGAGTAGGGCTACACACGTGCTACAATGGCGCATACAAAGAGAAGCGACCTCGCGAGAGCAAGCGGACCTCATAAAGTGCGTCGTAGTCCGGATTGGAGTCTGCAACTCGACTCCATGAAGTCGGAATCGCTAGTAATCGTAGATCAGAATGCTACGGTGAATACGTTCCCGGGCCTTGTACACACCGCCCGTCACACCATGGGAGTGGGTTGCAAAAGAAGTAGGTAGCTTAACCTTCGGGAGGGCGCTTACCACTTTGTGATTCATGACTGGGGTGAAGTCGTAACAAGGTAACCGTAGGGGAACCTGCGGTTGGATCACCTCCTTACCTTAAAGAACCTGCCTTTGCAGTGCTCACACAGATTGTCTGATGAAAAACAGCAGTAAAAATCTCTGCAGGCTTGTAGCTCAGGTGGTTAGAGCGCACCCCTGATAAGGGTGAGGTCGGTGGTTCAAGTCCACTCAGGCCTACCAAACTCCTTTTAAAGGATGAGCGGTACAGAGATTGCAAAACGATGGGGCTATAGCTCAGCTGGGAGAGCGCCTGCTTTGCACGCAGGAGGTCTGCGGTTCGATCCCGCATAGCTCCACCATCTTTTACTGCAAACACAAGAAAACTTCAGAGTGAACCTGAAAAGGTGCACTGCGAAGTTTTGCTCTTTAAAAATCTGGATCAAGCTGAAAATTGAAACGACACATCTTTAATGGTGTGTTTGAGTCTCTCAAATTTTCGCAATCAGAAGTGAAACATCTTCGGGTTGTGAGGTTAAGCGACTAAGCGTACACGGTGGATGCCCTGGCAGTCAGAGGCGATGAAGGACGTGCTAATCTGCGAAAAGCGCCGGCGAGGTGATATGAACCTTTGACCCGGCGATGTCCGAATGGGGAAACCCAGTGCAATTCGTTGCACTATCGTTAACTGAATACATAGGTTAACGAGGCGAACCGGGGGAACTGAAACATCTAAGTACCCCGAGGAAAAGAAATCAACCGAGATTCCCCCAGTAGCGGCGAGCGAACGGGGAGCAGCCCAGAGTCTGAATCAGCTTGTGTGTTAGTGGAAGCGTCTGGAAAGTCGCACGGTACAGGGTGACAGTCCCGTACACGAAAGCACACAGGCTGTGAACTCGAAGAGTAGGGCGGGACACGTGGTATCCTGTCTGAATATGGGGGGACCATCCTCCAAGGCTAAATACTCCTGACTGACCGATAGTGAACCAGTACCGTGAGGGAAAGGCGAAAAGAACCCCGGCGAGGGGAGTGAAAAAGAACCTGAAACCGTGTACGTACAAGCAGTGGGAGCACCTTCGTGGTGTGACTGCGTACCTTTTGTATAATGGGTCAGCGACTTATATTCTGTAGCAAGGTTAACCGTATAGGGGAGCCGAAGGGAAACCGAGTCTTAACTGGGCGTTAAGTTGCAGGGTATAGACCCGAAACCCGGTGATCTAGCCATGGGCAGGTTGAAGGTTGGGTAACACTAACTGGAGGACCGAACCGACTAATGTTGAAAAATTAGCGGATGACTTGTGGCTGGGGGTGAAAGGCCAATCAAACCGGGAGATAGCTGGTTCTCCCCGAAAGCTATTTAGGTAGCGCCTCGTGAATTCATCTTCGGGGGTAGAGCACTGTTTCGGCTAGGGGGCCATCCCGGCTTACCAACCCGATGCAAACTACGAATACCGAAGAATGTTATCACGGGAGACACACGGCGGGTGCTAACGTCCGTCGTGAAGAGGGAAACAACCCAGACCGCCAGCTAAGGTCCCAAAGTCATGGTTAAGTGGGAAACGATGTGGGAAGGCACAGACAGCCAGGATGTTGGCTTAGAAGCAGCCATCATTTAAAGAAAGCGTAATAGCTCACTGGTCGAGTCGGCCTGCGCGGAAGATGTAACGGGGCTAAACCATGCACCGAAGCTGCGGCAGCGACGCTTATGCGTTGTTGGGTAGGGGAGCGTTCTGTAAGCCGTTGAAGGTGGCCTGTGAGGGTTGCTGGAGGTATCAGAAGTGCGAATGCTGACATAAGTAACGATAAAGCGGGTGAAAAGCCCGCTCGCCGGAAGACCAAGGGTTCCTGTCCAACGTTAATCGGGGCAGGGTGAGTCGACCCCTAAGGCGAGGCCGAAAGGCGTAGTCGATGGGAAACAGGTTAATATTCCTGTACTTGGTGTTACTGCGAAGGGGGGACGGAGAAGGCTATGTTAGCCGGGCGACGGTTGTCCCGGTTTAAGCATGTAGGCGGAGGTTCCAGGTAAATCCGGTACCTTTTAACGCTGAGGTGTGATGACGAGGCACTACGGTGCTGAAGTAACAAATGCCCTGCTTCCAGGAAAAGCCTCTAAGCATCAGGTAACATCAAATCGTACCCCAAACCGACACAGGTGGTCAGGTAGAGAATACCAAGGCGCTTGAGAGAACTCGGGTGAAGGAACTAGGCAAAATGGTGCCGTAACTTCGGGAGAAGGCACGCTGATATGTAGGTGAAGCCCCTGCGGGTGGAGCTGAAATCAGTCGAAGATACCAGCTGGCTGCAACTGTTTATTAAAAACACAGCACTGTGCAAACACGAAAGTGGACGTATACGGTGTGACGCCTGCCCGGTGCCGGAAGGTTAATTGATGGGGTTAGCGGCAACGCGAAGCTCTTGATCGAAGCCCCGGTAAACGGCGGCCGTAACTATAACGGTCCTAAGGTAGCGAAATTCCTTGTCGGGTAAGTTCCGACCTGCACGAATGGCGTAATGATGGCCAGGCTGTCTCCACCCGAGACTCAGTGAAATTGAACTCGCTGTGAAGATGCAGTGTACCCGCGGCAAGACGGAAAGACCCCGTGAACCTTTACTATAGCTTGACACTGAACACTGGTCCTTGATGTGTAGGATAGGTGGGAGGCTTTGAAGCGTGGACGCCAGTCTGCGTGGAGCCGTCCTTGAAATACCACCCTTTAATGGCTGGTGTTCTAACGTAGACCCGTGATCCGGGTTGCGGACAGTGTCTGGTGGGTAGTTTGACTGGGGCGGTCTCCTCCCAAAGAGTAACGGAGGAGCACGAAGGTTAGCTAATCCTGGTCGGACATCAGGAGGTTAGTGCAATGGCATAAGCTAGCTTGACTGCGAGAGTGACGGCTCGAGCAGGTGCGAAAGCAGGTCATAGTGATCCGGTGGTTCTGAATGGAAGGGCCATCGCTCAACGGATAAAAGGTACTCCGGGGATAACAGGCTGATACCGCCCAAGAGTTCATATCGACGGCGGTGTTTGGCACCTCGATGTCGGCTCATCACATCCTGGGGCTGAAGTAGGTCCCAAGGGTATGGCTGTTCGCCATTTAAAGTGGTACGCGAGCTGGGTTTAGAACGTCGTGAGACAGTTCGGTCCCTATCTGCCGTGGGCGCTGGAGAATTGAGGGGGGCTGCTCCTAGTACGAGAGGACCGGAGTGGACGCATCACTGGTGTTCGGGTTGTCATGCCAATGGCACTGCCCGGTAGCTAAATGCGGAAAAGATAAGTGCTGAAAGCATCTAAGCACGAAACTTGCCCCGAGATGAGTTCTCCCTGACCCTTTAAGGGTCCTGAAGGAACGTTGAAGACGACGACGTTGATAGGTCGGGTGTGTAAGCGCAGCGATGCGTTGAGCTAACCGATACTAATGAACCGTGAGGCTTAACCTTACAACGCCGAAGATGTTTTGGCGAAGAGACAGAACAATCAATTTCAGCCTGATACAGATTAACAGAATTTGCCTGGCGGCTTTAGCGCGGTGGTCCCACCTGACCCCATGCCGAACTCAGAAGTGAAACGCCGTAGCGCCGATGGTAGTGTGGGGTCTCCCCATGTGAGAGTAGGGAACTGCCAGGCATCAAATTAAGTAGTAAGCCGGTGCATAAATCCGGTGGTTACAGCAGTCTTCGGTGGAGCGGTAGTTCAGTCGGTTAGAATACCTGCCTGTCACGCAGGGGGTCGCGGGTTCGAGTCCCGTCCGTTCCGCCACTTATTAAGACATTAAGCCTGCCTTTTTGGCAGGCTTAATGGCAAAAAACTTTAGGGGCGTAGCTCAGTTGGTAGAGCACCGGTCTCCAAAACCGGGTGTCGCGAGTTCGAGTCTCTCCGCCCCTGCCATATATAATCCTTTGCTTCGGCAAAGGATTTTTTTTGCCTGAAATCCAGCAAAAAGGCCTCTTCTTAATATTCAGCCAGCATTTCTGCTGGCTGATGTATCAATCCATTACATTGATTTTTAACAGATCTTTTATCTGTGCTTGCTTATCACTGTTTTGCAGCCAAATTGCATACAGCGGTCTGGTAAGCGTGGTGGAATCCATCACCGTATGCAGCCCCGCTTTAGCGTCTGCCCAGCGAACAGGTAACCAGGTACATCCTCTCAGCAAGGGCAGTTGCTGACAGGCGATCTCCGCAGAGCTGGTTGTTAACTGTGGAACATCATCAGGTGCAATCAATCCAGTCTCATGCTGCTGAAAATCTGGCCCCCATTCCAGGCGCAAATAGGTCAGATCTGCCTTCATCATCGAAGGTTCAGAGGCATAAAGCGCCAGACCAAACTGGCCTACAATCTGGCTGCTAAATTCGTCCATCTTGGGGGCTTCAGTTGTGATCAGAAGATCAAGCTGACGCTCATGAAGCTGCTTAACCAGCGACTGCCGTTGCGCAATTCTCGCTTCAAATTGCAGGTGGCCGTGTGAATGATATAGCTGGGTAAGCCACTGACTTAGCATACATTCCCACAGAGAAGCGCTGGCCCCAATCGAGAACTCATTATGCCTCGAAGTATGCGCCACCTCTTTACGTGCTGCCTGCCAGGTATTCATGAGCGTTTCTGCGTACGGCAGCAGTTTCTCACCGGCAGGCGTTAAGCGAATATTGTTACGATGGCGAGTAAAAAGATTCACACCCAGTTGATTTTCCAGCTGTCGAATACGAAAACTGACTGCTGACTGCGTCAGGTAAAGGGCTTCAGCTGCTCGCCCAAAGTGGCGTGTTCTGCTCACTTCAAGGAAAGTTTTAAGCAATTCCGTATCCACATCTTTCTCCGCAAAATTATTTGTCGTTATGATTTAAATGTTTTGTTTTACACTCTGTCAAGCGTAACTAATACTCCGCGCCATAAATAGCTCGGCCAAAGAATTAGGAGCGTGTAGGATGGCGGAAAGCTTTACGACGACTAATCGTTTTTTCGACAATAAACATTATCCGCGCGGGTTCTCTCGTCACGGCGATTTCACCATCAAAGAAGCTCAACTGCTTGAGCGTCATGGTTATGCCTTTAACGAGCTGGATCTGGGTAAGCGTGAACCTGCGACCGAAGACGAAAAACAGTTTGTTTCCGTTTGCCGTGGTGAGCGTGAGCCTCAGTCTGAAGCGGAACGTGTGTGGATCAAGTATATGGCACGCATTAAGCGTCCAAAGCGCTTCCATACGCTGTCTGGCGGCAAGCCGCAGATGGAAGGTGCAGAAGACTACACCGAGTCTGATGATTAAAATGAAGAGAAGGGGCTACGGCCCCTTTTTTTTATGCCAGCAACTTCTGCAGATGCAGCAGCAAACGATCGATAGCGCGGTAGCTCAGCGCCTCCTGCAAATGCTTTCTCTCAATGTCAGTGCACCCCTCCACGTCAGCAATGGTTCTGGCCACTTTTAGCAAACGCTGCCACGCACGTATAGACAGCCCAAAGCGCGTCAACGTCTCCTCAAGCCATCCCGCATCCTCACTGTTAAGGGAACAAAACTGCCGGATCCCGGCATTATCCAGCCGGGCATTTAGCCTGTTCTGACGAGCATACTGTCGCGTCTGGGCCGCAATCACCCGCTCGCGTACATCAGCTGAGCTTTCACCCGTGATACCCGTCTGCCTGAGCAGACCCGGCGGAGGAAGGGGGATTTCGAGGGATAAATCGAAACGGTCAAGGAACGGGCCGGATAACTTACCCAGATAGCGCAACGTTTGCTCCGGCGTACAGCGGTTATGGTTGCCCTGGTAGTGGCCCGTCGGGCTGGGATTCATCGCCGCGACCAGCTGAAACTGCGCGGGATAGCTTATTTTGGCCCGCGTGCGCGAGATATGTATTTCGCCAGATTCAATAGGTTCTCTCAGTGCATCCAGCACGCGGCGCTCAAACTCGGGCAGCTCATCGAGAAATAGAATTCCATTATGGGCCAGTGAGATCTCTCCCGGCCCGGGGATAGACCCGCCGCCGACCATTGCGGTCAGTGAAGCGCTATGATGTGGGGAACGAAAAGGGCGACGGCGCCACTGTTTTTGCAACGATGCAGAACTGATGAGGCTATATATGGCAGCGCTTTCCAGCGCTTCATGATTATTGAGCGGTGGAAGCAATCCACTCAACCTGCTCGCCAGCATCGTTTTCCCCGTACCTGGTGGACCAATCAACAGAAGATTGTGCCCACCTGCGGCCGTAATCTCCAGCGCCCGTTTCCCTTGCTCCTGCCCCATAATCTCGCTGAGATCCTCCGGGACGTCGGTCATAACATCGTCACACTCCTCCGGCTCGGACAGTTCATGTCGTCCTTCCAGCCAGGCACAAACTTCCTGTAAATGTCCCGCGATGAGGCATCCTTTCTCGTTGATAAGACTCACTTCTGATGCATTTTCATTTGCGACAATGATTTGCCGCCCGGCACGTATGGCCTCCAGCGCTCCTGATATCGCACCGGGAACGCCTCTTAACGCGCCTGTGAGCGCGAGTTCACCCACGAACTCATACGAGCCTAGCCTTGTCGTATTAAGCTGCTCAGAAGCCGCGAGAAGGGCAATTGCGATAGGTAAATCGTATCGTCCCCCCTCTTTAGGCAGATCGGCGGGAGCAAGGTTGATGGTGATCTTCTTCGCAGGGAAGGTATAACCGCTATTTATTATTGCGCTGCGAACGCGATCCCTGGCCTCTTTAACCGTCGTTTCAGGTAAGCCGACAAGCGTGAGCCCGGGTAGCCCATTACTCAAATGAACCTCAACTGAAACAAGCGGTGCCTTTACCCCGAGAGCCGCACGCGTATAAACAACTGACAGTGACATTTGCACTACCTCCTGGGGTGACTATGCCAGCGCCTTTTTTGTCTGTTTAGCGTCATTTTGCTGATTTACGCCGCCTGTTCAGAGATTTTAAGCGCACGCTGAAACAATTGCATAACCGTGGAAGCTTCCTCGCAGAATGTAAAAAGCCCCGTTTTGACGTTAAGAACTGCAGTAAAAAAATGAAAAATATTCATTTTCTAATTTCTTTATATAAAACAAAGCTTTTAAGAAATATGATTCGCTGCCTAATCAAATCCGTCATAAATAAATCTTGTGTTTGATTTAAAAACTGTGATAACTCTTTAGGTATTCCTTCGAACAAGATGCAAAAAGAACTGAAAATGACAGCCCTTCTACGAGTGATTAGCCTGGTCGTGATTAGCGTGGTGGTGATTATTATCCCACCGTGCGGGGCTGCACTTGGACGAGGAAAGGCTTAGAAATCAAGCCTTAACGAACTAAGACCCCCGCACCGAAAGGTCCGGGGGTTTTTTTATGACTAAAAAACGTAAATGAGGAGCAGAGAATGACGACTAGCACAAAATTCTGTTTCTCCCGATTTATGACGGGGAACTAACTATGAATGGGGCACAGTGGGTAGTACATGCGTTGCGCGCGCAGGGAGTCGAGACAGTATTCGGTTATCCAGGTGGCGCAATTATGCCGATTTACGATGCACTGTATGACGGCGGCGTGGAACATCTCTTGTGCCGACACGAGCAGGGCGCAGTGATGGCGGCCATTGGCTACGCCCGCGCGACCGGCAAAACCGGCGTGTGTATGGCGACGTCAGGCCCGGGCGCAACTAACCTCATCACCGGCCTGGCTGACGCGCTGCTGGACTCTGTTCCCGTTGTTGCCATCACCGGGCAGGTGGCGTCTCCGTTCATCGGTACCGACGCTTTTCAGGAAGTCGATGTACTGGGTTTATCGCTGGCCTGCACCAAACATAGTTTCCTCGTTCAGTCTCTGGAAGAGCTGCCGCGCGTAATGGCAGAAGCGTTCGAAGTGGCCAGCTCAGGCCGTCCTGGTCCGGTTCTGGTCGATATCCCGAAAGATATCCAGGTGACACCTGGCGATCTGGAACCCCACTTCTCCACCGTTGAAAGCGACGACGCGTTTCCGCATGCGGAAGTTGAAGAGGCCCGTCAGATGATGGCGCAGGCGAAACAGCCGATGCTGTACGTCGGCGGTGGCGTCGGGATGGCGCAGGCCGTTCCCGCCCTGCGTGAATTTATTGCGGTAACGCAAATACCTGCCACCTGCACGCTGAAAGGGTTGGGTGCGGTAGATGCAGACTACCCGTACTATCTGGGCATGCTGGGGATGCACGGCACCAAAGCGGCAAACCTGGCGGTGCAGGAGTGCGATCTGCTCATCGCCGTAGGTGCCCGTTTTGACGACCGCGTCACCGGCAAGCTGAATACCTTTGCGCCGAACGCTAAAGTCATCCATATGGATATCGACCCGGCGGAAATGAACAAGCTGCGTCAGGCGCACGTTGCGCTGCAGGGCGATCTCAGCGCGCTGTTACCGGCATTGCAGAAGCCGCTGGATATCAACGCATGGCGTCAGCACACCGCCGATATGCGCGCCGAGCACGCATGGCGTTACGATCACCCCGGCGAGGCCATCTACGCGCCGCTGCTGTTGAAGCAGTTGTCGGATCGCAAACCTGCTGATAGCGTCGTCACCACCGACGTCGGCCAGCACCAGATGTGGTCCGCGCAGCATATGACCTACACCCGCCCGGAAAATTTCATCACCTCCAGCGGGTTAGGGACGATGGGCTTCGGTCTGCCAGCAGCCGTTGGCGCGCAGGTCGCCCGCCCGAACGATACCGTTATCTGTATCTCCGGTGACGGCTCCTTCATGATGAACGTCCAGGAGCTCGGCACCGTTAAACGCAAGCAGTTGCCGCTGAAAATCGTCTTGCTCGACAACCAGCGTTTAGGGATGGTTCGCCAGTGGCAACAGCTGTTCTTCCAGGAGCGCTACAGCGAAACGACTCTCACCGATAACCCCGATTTCCTCACCCTGGCCAGCGCCTTTGGCATCCCTGGCCAGCACATCACCCGTAAAGATCAGGTTGAAGCGGCGCTCGACACCATGCTGAACAGCGATGGACCTTACCTGCTTCATGTCTCAATCGACGAACTCGAGAACGTCTGGCCGCTGGTACCACCTGGTGCCAGTAACTCACAAATGATGGAGAAATTATCATGATGCAGCATCAGGTCGCCGTACAGGCTCGCTTCAACCCGGAAACTTTAGAACGCGTTTTGCGTGTGGTGCGTCATCGTGGTTTTCAGATTTGCTCTATGAATATGGAGACAGCCACTGACGCCCGGAATATCAGTATCGAATTAACCGTTGCCAGCCCGCGGCCGGTCGACTTACTGTTTAGTCAGTTATCAAAGCTGGTAGACGTTGCCCATGTTGCCATCTGCCAGAGCACAACCACATCACAACAAATCCGCGCTTAAGCGTGACAGGACGAAAAAATGACGACAAAAAAAGCTGATTACATTTGGTTCAACGGTGAGATGGTTCGCTGGGAGGACGCGAAGGTCCACGTGATGTCCCACGCGCTGCACTACGGTACCTCCGTGTTTGAAGGCATCCGCTGCTACGATTCTCACAAAGGGCCAGTGGTGTTCCGCCATCGCGAACACATGCAGCGTCTGCATGACTCAGCCAAAATTTATCGTTTCCCGGTATCTCAGAGCGTTGATGAGCTGATGGAAGCCTGCCGCGACGTGATCCGTAAGAACAACCTCACCAGCGCCTATATTCGTCCGCTGGTCTTCGTGGGTGACGTCGGTATGGGCGTGAACCCGCCGGCCGGCTATACCACTGATGTGATCATTGCCGCGTTCCCGTGGGGTGCTTACCTGGGTGCTGAAGCCCTGGAGCAGGGGATCGACGCAATGGTCTCTTCCTGGAACCGCGTTGCGCCAAACACCATCCCGACCGCCGCGAAAGCGGGCGGTAACTACCTCTCTTCATTGCTGGTCGGCAGCGAAGCGCGCCGTCACGGTTACCAGGAAGGCATCGCGCTCGATGTGAATGGCTACATCTCAGAAGGCGCAGGTGAAAACCTGTTTGAAGTGAAAGACGGCATTCTGTTTACGCCACCATTCACCTCCTCCGCGCTGCCGGGCATCACCCGTGACGCCATCATCAAGCTGGCGAAAGACCTGGGTATCGAAGTGCGCGAGCAGGTGCTGTCCCGCGAATCCCTGTACCTGGCCGATGAAGTGTTTATGTCCGGTACCGCGGCTGAAATCACCCCGGTGCGCAGCGTAGACGGTATTCAGGTGGGCGAAGGCCGCTGTGGCCCGGTCACCAAACGCATTCAGAAAGCGTTCTTTGGCCTCTTCACCGGCGAAACAGAAGATAAATACGGCTGGTTGGATCAGGTTAATCACTAAGCATAAATTTGGGACGGCACGCACCGTCCCATTACATAGTCAGACGGGAGTCAATAAAGCATGCCTAAGTATCGTTCAGCCACCACCACCCACGGCCGCAACATGGCGGGTGCCCGCGCGCTGTGGCGCGCCACTGGAATGACCGACGCCGATTTCGGTAAGCCGATTATCGCCGTGGTGAACTCCTTCACCCAGTTCGTACCGGGCCACGTGCACCTGCGCGATCTGGGTAAATTGGTAGCCGAGCAAATCGAAGCCTCCGGCGGCGTGGCGAAAGAGTTCAACACCATTGCGGTCGATGACGGTATCGCGATGGGTCACGGGGGCATGCTCTATTCACTGCCGTCGCGCGAGCTGATCGCCGACTCCGTAGAGTATATGGTTAACGCCCACTGCGCCGATGCCATGGTCTGTATCTCCAACTGCGACAAAATCACCCCGGGGATGCTGATGGCTTCCCTGCGTCTGAATATTCCGGTGATCTTCGTCTCCGGTGGCCCAATGGAAGCGGGGAAAACCAAGCTCTCCGACAAAATCATCAAGCTCGACCTGGTCGATGCGATGATCCAGGGCGCGGACCCGAAAGTCTCTGACGAGCAGAGCGATCAGGTGGAACGCTCCGCGTGTCCGACCTGCGGCTCCTGTTCCGGTATGTTCACGGCGAACTCCATGAACTGCCTGACCGAAGCGCTGGGCCTGTCTCAGCCGGGCAACGGCTCGCTGCTGGCGACCCACGCCGACCGTAAGCAGCTGTTCCTCAACGCCGGTAAGCGCATCGTTGAGCTGACCAAGCGCTACTACGAGCAGGATGATGCCAGCGCGCTGCCGCGCAGCATTGCCAGTAAAGCCGCGTTCGAAAACGCCATGACGCTGGATATCGCCATGGGCGGTTCCACCAATACCGTTCTGCACCTGCTGGCTGCCGCACAGGAAGCCGAAATCGACTTCACCATGAGCGATATCGACAAGCTGTCCCGCAAAGTGCCGCAGCTGTGTAAGGTCGCACCAAGTACCCAGAAGTACCACATGGAAGACGTGCACCGTGCTGGTGGTGTAATCGGTATTTTGGGCGAGCTGGATCGCGCCGGGCTGCTGAACCGTGACGTGAAAAACGTGCTCGGGCTGACGCTGCCGGAATCGCTGGACCAGTTCGACGTGATGCTGACCAAAGACGAGGCGGTGAAAAAAATGTTCCGCGCCGGTCCTGCCGGTATTCGTACCACGCAGGCCTTCTCCCAGGATTGCCGCTGGGACACGCTGGACGATGACCGCGCCGAAGGCTGCATCCGCTCGCTGGAACACGCCTACAGCAAAGACGGCGGCCTGGCCGTGCTGTACGGAAACTTTGCGGAAAACGGCTGCATCGTGAAAACCGCAGGCGTGGACGACAGCATCCTGAAATTCACCGGTCCGGCGAAGGTGTACGAAAGCCAGGATGAAGCGGTAGACGCCATCCTTGGCGGTAAAGTGGTTGAAGGCGACGTGGTTGTCATTCGCTACGAAGGGCCGAAAGGCGGTCCGGGCATGCAGGAGATGCTCTACCCAACCACCTTCCTGAAATCGATGGGCCTCGGTAAAGCCTGCGCGCTGATCACCGACGGGCGTTTCTCCGGCGGTACTTCCGGCCTCTCTATCGGCCACGTTTCCCCGGAAGCGGCAAGCGGCGGCAACATTGCCATCATCGAAGACGGCGATCTGATCGAAATCGACATTCCGAATCGCGGCATTCAGCTCAAGCTGAGTGACCAGGAGATCGCAGCCCGTCGTGAAGCGCAGGAAGCGCGCGGCGACAAAGCCTGGACGCCCAAAGATCGCCAGCGCGAAGTTTCCTTTGCCCTGCGCGCCTACGCGAGCCTTGCCACCAGTGCAGATAAAGGCGCGGTGCGCGATAAATCGAAACTCGGGGGCTAACGATGGCCGAGTCACAACCCTTATCCGCCGCCCCTGAGGGGGCGGAATATCTCAGGGCGGTGCTGCGCGCACCGGTCTATGAAGCCGTGCAGGTCACGCCCCTGCAGAAAATGGAAAAGCTCTCTTCGCGCCTCGACAACGTCATTCTGGTGAAGCGCGAAGACCGCCAGCCGGTGCACAGCTTCAAGCTGCGCGGTGCCTACGCGATGATGGCCGGACTGACCGATGAGCAAAAAGCGCGCGGCGTGATTACCGCGTCGGCGGGCAACCACGCGCAGGGCGTGGCGTTCTCGTCTGCTCGTCTGGGGCTGAAAGCGCTGATCGTGATGCCGGTTGCTACCGCAGACATCAAGGTCGACGCGGTGCGCGGTTTCGGCGGTGAAGTATTACTCCACGGGGCTAACTTTGACGAAGCAAAAGCCAAAGCGATTGAGCTGGCGCAGCAGCAGGGTTTCACCTGGGTGCCGCCGTTCGACCACCCGATGGTGATTGCCGGGCAGGGCACGCTGGCGCTGGAGCTGCTGCAGCAGGATGCCCATCTCGACCGCGTCTTTGTTCCGGTGGGCGGCGGTGGCTTAGCCGCAGGCGTGGCGGTGCTGATCAAACAGCTGATGCCGCAGATCAAAGTCATTGCCGTGGAAGCGGAAGATTCTGCCTGCCTGAAAGCGGCGCTGGATGCCGGGCATCCGGTAGACCTGCCGCGCGTCGGGCTGTTTGCCGAGGGCGTGGCGGTGAAGCGTATTGGCGACGAAACCTTCCGCCTGTGCCGGGAATATCTCGACGATATCGTCACGGTGGATAGCGATGCGATCTGCGCGGCGATGAAGGATCTCTTCGAAGACGTTCGTGCGGTGGCGGAACCGTCCGGCGCTCTGGCGCTGGCGGGCATGAAAAAATACATCGCGCAGCACAACATTCGCGGCGAGCGTCTGGCGCACGTGCTTTCTGGTGCCAACGTGAACTTCCACGGTCTGCGCTACGTGTCCGAGCGCTGCGAGCTGGGCGAACAGCGTGAAGCGCTGCTGGCGGTGACCATTCCGGAAGAGAAGGGCAGCTTCCTGAAGTTCTGTCAGCTGCTGGGCGGCCGTTCGGTGACGGAATTTAACTACCGCTTTGCCGATGCCAAAGATGCCTGCATTTTTGTCGGCGTGCGTCTGAGCCGTGGCGTGGAGGAGCGTAAAGAGATCCTTAACCTGCTGCATGAAGGCGGCTATAGCGTAGTCGATCTCTCCGACGATGAGATGGCGAAGCTGCACGTGCGCTACATGGTCGGCGGGCGTCCATCGAAGCCGCTCAGGGAACGCCTGTTCAGCTTTGAGTTCCCGGAATCGCCTGGCGCGCTGCTCAAGTTCCTGCACACGCTGGGCACGCACTGGAACATCTCCCTTTTCCACTACCGCAGCCACGGCACCGACTACGGCCGCGTGCTGGCGGCGTTTGAACTGGGCGAGCACGAGCCGGATTTCGAAACGCGGCTGAACGAGCTGGGCTATGAGTGTCACGATGAAACCCATAACCCGGCGTTCAGGTTCTTCCTGGCAGGTTAGTGGTTTGGCAATATCGTCCAGAACGCATCAATAAGCGGCTCATGCAGCCGCTTTTTTTGTGCGCACACGCCAAGCTCAAACGGCGTTTTCTCATCGCTGCGCTCCAGAATCATCACGCGATTGCGCACCGGTTCCGGGCTATTTTCCAGCACCACCTCCGGCAGCAGCGCCACGCCGCAGCCGAGCGCCACCATCGACACCATTGCCTCATGGCCGCTGACCGTGGCGTAAATCGACGGGTTGCTGATTTTCTGGCGGCGGAACCACAGCTCAATACGACGGCGCACCGGCCCCTGATCGGCCATGATAAACGGTACCGTGGACCAGTCCGGTTTTTCCACCGACACCTGGTTACGCACCGGGCAGGGCAGCGCCGGGGCAATGAGTACCACCGCCAGATTCTCCAGCATGGAGAATGCCACCGCGCCCGGCAGGGTTTCAGGTTTCCCGGCAATGGCGAGATCCGCTTCGCCCGTCACCACTTTTTCCATTGCGTCGGAGGCATCGCCGGTGGTGAGCTTAATTTCAACCGACGGATGCGCCGCGCGGAAGCGGTCAAGGATGGGTGGCAGATGGCTGTAGGCGGCGGTCACGGAGCAAAAAATATGCAGCTCGCCGGAAAGTGACGGCCCCTGCTGGTCAATCGAGTGCCGCAGCTGCTGGTACTGCAGCAGCGTCTGCTGGGCAAAAATGCGTAGCTCTTCGCCCGCTTCCGTGAGGGTGACGGTGCGGTTGTCGCGCACGAACAGGGGCTGGCCGAGGTCTTCCTCAAGGCGCTGGATCTGGCGTGAAAGCGTGGAGGGGCTAACGTGCATCGCCCGGGCGCTGCGGCCAAAATGACGGCTTTCCGTCAGGTGCAGGAACATTTTCAGATCGCGTAAATCCACCGATTCCACTCCCTCTTTTTACATTGCAAAAATTGCAACATGACGTTGTGAATATATCAATTTCCGCAATAAATTTCCTGTTGTAATGTGGATACATTCTCGCTGAAACGCGAACCGAACAATAAGACACACAACATCACGAGGTATCACCCATGGCTAACTACTTTAATACACTGAACTTGCGCCAGCAGCTGGCGCAGCTGGGCAAATGCCGCTTCATGGCGCGCGACGAATTTGCCGATGGCGCGAGCTACCTTCAGGGTAAAAAAGTGGTCATCGTCGGCTGTGGCGCACAGGGTCTGAACCAGGGCCTGAACATGCGTGACTCCGGTCTGGATATCTCCTACGCCCTGCGCAAAGAAGCGATTGCCGAGAAGCGTGCTTCCTGGCGTAAAGCGACCGAAAACGGCTTCAAAGTGGGTACCTACGAAGAGCTGATCCCGCAGGCGGATCTGGTAGTTAACCTGACCCCGGACAAGCAGCACTCAGACGTTGTGCGTTCCGTACAGCCGCTGATGAAAGACGGAGCGGCGCTGGGTTACTCCCACGGCTTCAACATCGTTGAAGTGGGCGAGCAGATCCGTAAAGACATCACCGTGGTGATGGTTGCACCGAAGTGCCCGGGTACCGAAGTTCGTGAAGAGTACAAGCGTGGCTTCGGCGTGCCGACCCTGATCGCGGTTCACCCGGAAAACGATCCGAAAGGTGAAGGCATGGCGATTGCCAAAGCATGGGCAGCGGCGACCGGCGGTCACCGTGCTGGCGTGCTGGAATCGTCCTTCGTTGCCGAAGTGAAATCTGACCTGATGGGCGAGCAGACCATTCTGTGCGGCATGCTGCAGGCCGGTTCTCTGCTGTGCTTCGATAAGCTGGTGGAAGAGGGTACCGACCCGGCATATGCGGAAAAACTGATTCAGTTCGGCTGGGAAACCATCACCGAAGCGCTGAAGCAGGGCGGTATTACGCTGATGATGGACCGTCTGTCCAACCCGGCAAAACTGCGTGCTTACGCGCTGTCTGAACAGCTGAAAACCATCATGGCACCGCTGTTCCAGAAACACATGGATGACATTATCTCCGGCGAATTCTCTTCCGGCATGATGGCGGACTGGGCGAACGACGATAAGAAACTGCTGACCTGGCGTGAAGAGACCGGTAAAACTGCGTTCGAAACCGCGCCACAGTACGAAGGTAAAATCGGCGAGCAGGAGTACTTCGATAAAGGGGTGCTGATGATCGCGATGGTGAAAGCAGGCGTTGAGCTGGCGTTCGAAACCATGGTGGATTCCGGCATCATCGAAGAGTCCGCTTACTACGAATCACTGCACGAGCTGCCGCTGATTGCGAACACCATCGCCCGTAAGCGTCTGTACGAAATGAACGTGGTTATCTCTGATACCGCGGAATACGGTAACTACCTGTTCTCTTACGCCTGCGTACCGCTGCTGAAAGAGTTTATGACTACTCTGCAGACTGGCGATCTGGGTAAAGCGATTGCAGAAGGTGCCGTGGACAACGCGCAGCTGCGCGATGTGAACGAAGCCATTCGCAGCCACCAGATCGAGAAAGTGGGTCACAAATTGCGTGGCTACATGACCGATATGAAGCGCATCGCGGTAGCGGGTTAACAACAGGGGCGGGCTGATGCCCTCACCCCGCCCCTCTCCCACAGGGAGAGGGTGCAAACATTAAAGGCCTTCTCTAAGAGAAGGCCTTGCTGTTTATTTCCGGTACAGCACTTTAATGATGTGATAACCAAACTGGGTATGCAGCGGGCCGGTTGGCTCCAGCACCGGGCAGGAGAACACCACTTTATCGAACGCCGGAACCATCTGACCCTGGCGGAACTCACCCAGATCGCCGCCGCGTTTGCCTGACGGGCAGATGGAGTGCTTCTTCGCCAGCTTCCCGAAGTCGGCACCGTTTTTAATCTGCTCCAGAAGATCTAAAGCCAGTTTCTCTTCTTTAACGAGAATGTGCACTGCTGCTGCTGTTTTTGCCATGATCGTGCCTTGAATAGGTTGAAATAAATCGGGGCGCAATATACCACGCGTCAGCGGCGATAAAGCACCTTAATGATATGGTAGCCAAATTTGGTTTTTACCGGGCCGTAGGGCTTCAGAAGCGGGCAGCTAAAGACCGCCTGATCGAACGGGCCGACCATCGCACCTTGTTGAAACTCGCCGAGATCCCCACCATTGCGCCCGGAAGGGCATTTAGAGTAGCGCTTCGCCAGATGATCAAAGCTGATGCCGCGCTCCAGCTTGGCCAGGATCTCCTGGGCCAGTTTCTCTTCTTTTACCAGAATATGCAGGGCTGCTGCGGTCTTTTTCATGGTTCTGCTCTACGGGTTAAACGCGATTTCTCCACTTTATCATTAGCCGGTAAATCTGCGCCCGGCTTTCTGCTACAATCCACACCCCGTTCGAAGATTGAGCAACACTCCCATGCGTTTAAACCCTGGACAACAACAAGCGGTCGAATTCGTTACTGGACCATGCCTGGTGCTGGCAGGGGCCGGTTCGGGTAAAACCCGTGTGATCACCAACAAGATCGCCCATCTGATCCGCAATTGCGGGTATCAGGCGCGACACATTGCGGCGGTCACCTTTACCAATAAAGCGGCGCGTGAGATGAAAGAGCGCGTCGGTCAGACGCTTGGCCGTAAAGAAGCGCGCGGCCTGATGATCTCCACCTTCCACACGCTGGGGCTGGATATCATCAAACGCGAGTATGCGGCGCTGGGAATGAAGTCCAACTTCTCCCTCTTCGATGACACCGACCAGGTGGCGTTGCTCAAAGAGCTCACCGAGGGGCTGATCGAAGATGACAAAGTGCTGTTGCAGCAGCTGATCTCGACGATCTCGAACTGGAAAAACGATCTGATGACCCCGGCGCAGGCCGCGGCGATCGCCAAAGGCGAACGGGATCGGATCTTCGCCCACTGCTACGGTCTGTACGATGCGCATATGAAAGCGTGCAACGTGCTGGACTTTGACGACCTGATCCTGCTGCCCACGCTGCTGCTGCAGCGCAATGAAGAGGTGCGCGAGCGCTGGCAGAATAAAATCCGCTACCTGCTGGTGGATGAATATCAGGACACCAACACCAGTCAGTACGAGCTGGTGAAGCTGCTGGTGGGGAATCGGGCGCGTTTCACCGTGGTAGGCGACGACGATCAGTCAATTTACTCCTGGCGCGGCGCGCGTCCACAAAACCTGGTGCTGCTGAGCAAAGATTTCCCGGCGCTGCAGGTGATTAAACTCGAGCAAAACTACCGCTCCTCCGGTCGTATCCTGAAGGCGGCAAACATCCTGATTGCCAATAACCCGCACGTATTCGAGAAGCGTCTCTTCTCCGAACTGGGCTACGGAACGGAGCTGAAAGTGCTCAGCGCCAACAATGAGGATCATGAAGCGGAGCGAGTCACGGGAGAACTCATCGCTCACCACTTCGTCAACAAAACCGAATATAAGGATTACGCGATCCTCTATCGCGGTAACCACCAGTCGCGCGTCTTTGAAAAGATGCTGATGCAGAACCGCATTCCGTACAAAATTTCGGGCGGCACGTCGTTCTTCTCACGACCAGAAATCAAAGACCTGCTGGCTTATCTGCGCGTGCTCACTAACCCGGATGACGACAGCGCGTTTCTGCGTATTGTGAATACGCCAAAACGCGAGATAGGCCCGGCGACGCTGCAAAAGCTCGGCGAGTGGGCGATGACCCGCAACAAAAGTATGTTTACTGCCAGCTTTGACATGGGGCTGAGCCAGACGTTAACCGGGCGTGGCTATGACTCGTTAACCCGCTTCACCCACTGGCTCGGCGAAGTACAGCGTCTCGCGGAGCGCGAGCCGGTGGCTGCAGTGCGCGATCTCATTCACGGCATCGACTATGAGTCCTGGCTGTATGAAACCTCAGCCAGCCCGAAGGCGGCTGAGATGCGCATGAAGAACGTTAACCAGCTTTTCAGCTGGATGACCGAAATGCTGGAGGGCTCTGAAATCGACGAGCCTATGACCCTGACGCAGGTCGTCACCCGCTTTACCCTGCGCGACATGATGGAGCGCGGTGAGAGCGAAGAAGAGGCCGATCAGGTTCAGCTCATGACGCTGCATGCGTCAAAAGGGCTGGAGTTTCCGTATGTCTATCTGGTTGGTATGGAAGAGGGATTGTTGCCGCACCAGAGCAGCATTGATGAAGATAACGTCGATGAGGAGCGCCGCCTGGCCTACGTGGGGATCACCCGCGCGCAGAAAGAGCTGACGTTCACGCTGTGTAAAGAGCGCCGCCAGTATGGCGAACTCGTCCGCCCGGAGCCGAGTCGTTTCCTGCTGGAACTGCCGCAGGATGACCTGATCTGGGAGCAGGAGCGCAAAGTGATTACCGCGGAAGAGCGGATGCACAAGGGGCAGGCTAACGTGGCGAACATTCGCGCCATGCTGGCTAAAGCCAAAGAGAAAGGATAATGATGAGTAGCCGGGCAAGGCGAAGCCGCCACCCGGCAATGTTCAGCGTATTACTTTACTTCCAGCACCCAGTGCACATAGCTCTGCCACTGGCACTCCTGCTCGATCATCTCGGCCCCTAACGGGTGACGTTCAATCCAGTTTTCCGGCAGCGTCAGCGAAAGCTTCTCGTCATCGGCCACAAGATTAATGGCTGGCAGCAAATCATCGCGGCGGCGGCTGGCAAACAGGATCGCCAGACGCAGCAGGCGGCACAGATGCTCGGCCACGCGCGGCGGTACGGCGTTTTGCTGATGCAGAGAGGAGAGATCGACTGCATTGGTTTGGTTCAGCAGCAGCGTTGCCAGCAATTTTTTCTGCGCGGGCGTGTAGCCCGGTAAATCAAGGTTGCGGACCAGATACGCTGCGTGAGCCGGTGCCTGCTTAAAATCAATGCTCAGCCCTACTTCATGTAGCGCGCACGCGCTCAGGAGTAAATCCCGACTCAGATGATCAAGATCCCAGACGTTAGCGACCTGATCGGCGAAGCGTGACGCCAGCTGCGATACGCGTCCTGCCTGATCGATATCAACCAGAAAACGACGCTGAACGTTGCGCAGGGTACGGCTGCGGATATCCTGATCGACCGACAGATGCAGCATCCCGTAGACCAGGCCTTCACGCAGCGCACCGCCGGCCAGGGTCATACACTGGATGTTCAGCTCGGTGAAAATAGCGATAAGAATGGCCAGCCCGCTCGGGAAGACCAGCGCGCGTTCGAGCGTCAGGCCTTCAATTTCCAGCTCTTCCAGGCGTCCGCACTGAATGGCGCGCTGTTTCAACTGCTGAAGCTTAGCAAGCGTAATCCGCTCGTCCATTCCCTGCGCCATCATGATTTCCTGCAGGGCCTGCACGGTCCCGGACGCACCCACGCAGACTTTCCAGCCGTGATAGCGCAGTTCATCCATGACCGGGCGTAATACCTCGCGCGCGGCGTTTTCCGCCTCGTCGAAGTTCTCTTTACCCAGATTACGATCGGTAAAGTAGCGCTCAAGCCAGGTCACGCAGCCCATCGAGAGGCTGAACAGCGACGTTGCCTGCGCGCCGGTGCCGGTCACAAGCTCGGTACTGGCACCGCCGATATCCACCACCAGGCGGCGATCGTCACCCCCAGTGGTGTGTGCAACTCCCTGATAAATCAGACGAGCTTCTTCTTCACCGCTGATAACCTGAACCGGGCAACCGAGGATTTCCTGCGCTCTGGCAATAAAATCAACGGCGTTAACCGCCAGGCGAAGTGTCGCAGTGGCGACGACGGTGATTTGGGCATGCGGGATATCCTGCAGACGCTCGGCAAAGAGTCGCAGACACTGCCAGCCACGTTCCATGGCTTCAGGTGAGAGGTGGTTATCGCTGCTCAGGCCCGCCGCGAGGCGGACCTTGCGCTTGATGCGCGTCAGCGTTTGTATGCTTCCCGCCACCTCGCGCACAACCAGCATATGAAAACTATTCGAACCGAGATCAATTGCCGCATAAAGCGAGGTGGAGCTGAGCATATTTTCTTAACCTGAACGACGACGATTACGCGGTGCGCCGCCTGAACGACGCGGACCATTGCCGGAGCGTGGGCGGGTTAGACGCTTAGGCGGCGGCAGTTCGCTTAACAGCGCTTCCGGATTGTATTTGCTCTGCGGGATAGAGTGACCGATATAAGTCTCAATGGCTGGGAGATTCAGCGCATACTCTTCACATGCAAGGCTAATAGAGTGTCCGCTTGCGCCCGCGCGACCGGTACGACCGATACGGTGTACGTAGTCTTCGCAGTCGTCTGGCAGATCGTAGTTAAAGACATGCGTCACGGCTGGAATGTGTAAACCACGTGCCGCCACGTCGGTTGCGACCAGAATATCGAGATCGCCACGGGTGAACTCTTCCAAAATACGCAGGCGTTTTTTCTGTGCGACGTCGCCGGTCAACAGGCCAACACGGTGACCGTCTGCAGCCAGATGGCCCCAGATGTCTTCACAACGATGTTTGGTGTTCGCAAAGATGATGGCGCGATCTGGCCACTCTTCTTCAATCAGCGTTTGCAGCAGACGCATTTTCTCTTCATTGGAAGGATAGAAGAGCTCTTCTTTAATGCGGTGACCCGTTTTCTGCTCAGGTTCCACTTCTACATATTCGGCGTTGTTCATCTGTTCGAACGCCAGTTCGCGTACGCGGTATGAGAGGGTTGCAGAGAACAGCATATTCAGACGCTGATTGGCCGGAGGCATACGGCGGAACAGCCAGCGAATGTCTTTAATGAAGCCGAGATCGTACATGCGGTCAGCTTCATCGAGCACCACAACCTGGATTGCGCCGAGGTTAATGTGGTTCTGTTTAGCGTAGTCGATAAGACGGCCGGTGGTACCGATCAGGATATCCACACCGCTTTCGAGCACTTTCAGCTGTTTATCGTAGCCGTCGCCGCCGTAGGCCAGGCCAATCTTCAGGCCCGTAGCCTGCGCCAGGGGTTCAGCGTCTGCGTGGATCTGTACCGCCAGTTCTCGCGTCGGGGCCATAATTAGCGCGCGCGGCTGGTTAACTTTGCGGTCTGCAATCGCTGGGTGAGAAAGTAAATAATGAAACGTTGACGTTAAAAACGCCATCGTTTTGCCGGTACCGGTTTGCGCCTGCCCGGCAACATCGCGACCGGCCAGCGTCAGCGGCAGCGCGAGGGCCTGAATGGGCGTGCAGTTATGAAACCCTTTATTTTCAAGGGCTTCAATCACCTTCGGGTGCAGCGCGAAGTCGGAAAACTTCTGTTCTGTTAAATGTGTTTTGCTCATAGTGTGGTAGAATATCAGCTTACTATTGCTTTACGAAAGCGTATCCGGTGAAATAAAGTCAACCTTTAGTTGGTTAATGCGACATCAACACGTCGTTGGTGGAGACAAAACCAACGTACCAGGCTTATTCCTGTGGAGTTATATATGAGCGATAAAATTATTCACCTGACTGACGACAGTTTTGACACGGACGTACTTAAGGCTGACGGGCTGATCCTCGTCGATTTCTGGGCTGAATGGTGTGGTCCTTGCAAAATGATCGCCCCGATTCTGGATGAGATCGCCGACGAATATCAGGGCAAACTGACCGTTGCCAAGCTGAACATCGACCAGAACCCGGGCACCGCACCAAAATACGGTATCCGTGGCATCCCAACCCTTCTGCTGTTCAAAAACGGCGAAGTGGCAGCGACCAAAGTGGGTGCGCTGTCCAAAGGTCAATTGAAAGAGTTCCTGGACGCTAACCTGGCGTAAGGTTTCTCCGCTGTGCGTTCAGAGCTCCCGGCTAAATGATGTGGAACTCTGGACGCCCGGCTGAAGTCGTGCTAAGTTAGCTATGACTTCGTTTTAAACATATCTTGTTGTTTGAATCTTGTTTTACCCGATACTTCCCGTTGTTGACATGAACAGTGCGTGAAGTGGCTAAATTCCGGGCTTGTCGCTCAATCCGTCTTGTCGTTTCAGTTCTGCGTTCTTTCCCTGTGACCAGACAGCGAACAGACATGAGTTGATGGCCGCTAAACAGGCATGGATGACCCTGCCATACCATTCACAACATTAAGTTCGAGAATCACCCCGAGTTTAAGAACCCACACCATTATGAATCTTACCGAATTAAAGAATACGCCGGTTTCTGAGCTGATCACTCTCGGCGAAAATATGGGGCTGGAAAACCAGGCTCGTATGCGCAAGCAGGACATCATTTTCGCCATCCTGAAGCAGCACGCTAAGAGTGGCGAAGATATCTTTGGCGACGGTGTGCTGGAGATATTGCAAGACGGATTTGGTTTCCTCCGCTCTGCAGACAGCTCCTACCTCGCCGGCCCTGACGACATCTACGTATCCCCCAGCCAAATCCGCCGTTTCAACCTCCGCACTGGTGACACCATTTCAGGTAAGATTCGTCCTCCTAAAGAGGGTGAACGCTACTTTGCGCTGTTGAAAGTCAATGAAGTTAACTTCGACAAACCGGAAAACTCGCGTAATAAGATCCTCTTTGAGAACTTAACGCCGCTGCACGCGAACTCTCGCCTGCGCATGGAGCGTGGTAACGGTTCTACTGAAGACTTAACCGCGCGTGTACTGGATCTGGCATCACCAATTGGTCGTGGCCAGCGTGGTCTGATTGTGGCGCCGCCAAAAGCGGGTAAAACCATGCTGCTGCAGAACATCGCTCAGAGCATCGCCTATAACCACCCAGACTGCGTGCTGATGGTGCTGCTGATTGACGAACGTCCGGAAGAAGTGACCGAGATGCAGCGTCTGGTTAAAGGTGAAGTGGTTGCTTCTACCTTCGACGAACCGGCATCTCGCCATGTTCAGGTAGCGGAAATGGTTATTGAGAAGGCGAAACGCCTGGTTGAGCACAAGAAAGACGTGATCATCCTGCTCGACTCCATCACTCGTCTGGCGCGTGCCTACAACACCGTGGTGCCGGCGTCCGGTAAAGTCCTGACCGGTGGTGTGGATGCTAACGCCCTGCATCGCCCAAAACGCTTCTTCGGTGCAGCACGTAACGTGGAAGAGGGCGGCAGCCTGACCATCATCGCGACGGCGCTGATCGATACCGGTTCTAAAATGGACGAAGTGATTTACGAAGAATTTAAAGGTACAGGCAACATGGAACTGCATCTTTCTCGTAAAATCGCTGAAAAACGCGTCTTCCCGGCTATCGACTACAACCGTTCCGGTACTCGTAAAGAAGAGCTGCTCACCACCCAGGAAGAGCTGCAGAAAATGTGGATCCTGCGTAAAATCATCCATCCAATGGGTGAAATCGACGCAATGGAGTTCCTCATTAACAAACTGGCGATGACCAAAACCAACGACGATTTCTTTGACATGATGAAACGCTCGTAACGCAAATAAAGCCAGCAAACGCCACGTTTTTACGTGGCGTTTTTCTTTTATGGACTATACGCTAGTACCATCTACTCCCAATTTTGACCGGTCGGTGCGACAATAGGGCCGTTTCTGCAGCCAAAGAAATAATTGATTGAAAAATATACAAAGGGAGTTGTAAGAAGCCATCTTTATTACTTCTGAGGCTGTGGCTTCATGGTTATACTTCCGGGACTAACATTTGTTGAGAGCAATCCATTGTGAATCTATTCACCGCCGTTACTGAACTGATCAGTATTTTTTTATTCACAACCTGTTTTTTGTTCATTGCGCGCAAGGTGGCAAAACGAATAGGGTTGGTGGATAAGCCTAATTTTCGTAAACGCCATCAGGGACTTATTCCTTTAGTCGGCGGGATTTCTGTTTACGCAGGGATTTGCTTCACGTTTGGTATTGCTGACTATTATATCCCGCATGCCGCCCTCTATATTGCCTGCGCCGGTGTCCTGGTGTTAGTCGGGGCTCTTGATGACCGCTTCGATATCGCGGTGAAAATACGCGCCACCGTTCAGGCGGCCATTGGCGTGGTGATGATGGTTGTCGGCGGACTGTATCTGCGTAGCCTCGGCTATGTGTTTGGCCCGTGGGAGTTAGTTCTGGGTCCATTTGGCTTCTTCCTGACGCTCTTTGCCGTCTGGGCGGCAATCAATGCTTTCAACATGGTGGACGGCATTGACGGCCTGCTCGGTGGACTGTCATCCGTTTCTTTCGCCGCTATTGGCATTATCTTATGGTTTGATGGCCAGTACAGTCTGGCAATGTGGTGTTTTGCCATGATTGCCGCCATTCTGCCTTATATCCTCTTAAACCTCGGCGTGCTGGGCCGTCGCTATAAAGTCTTTATGGGGGACGCGGGCAGTACGCTGATTGGTTTTACGGTTATCTGGATCCTGCTTGAAACCACGCAGGGTCAAACCCACCCGATAAGTCCGGTAACCGCGCTTTGGATTATTGCCATTCCATTGATGGATATGGTGGCGATTATGTATCGCCGCCTGCGCAAAGGGATGAGTCCTTTCTCTCCAGACCGCCAACACATTCATCATCTCATCATGCGTGCGGGTTTTACTTCTCGTCAGGCGTTTGTGCTGATTACTCTGGCCGCTGCTATTTTGGCCGCAATTGGCGTAGCTGCAGAATATTCTCATATCATTCCTGAGTGGGTTATGTTGGCATTATTCTTGCTAGCATTTTTCCTGTACGGCTACTGCATTAAGCGCGCATGGAAAGTAGCGCGGTTCATAAAACGTATTAAACGCCGGATGCGTCGTAACAGTGGCAAAAACACAACATTAACTAAGTAAAACCGGGACTATGATGACTCAACCGTTGGCGGGAGCGAAATCAGTGGTAACTGAGAATGAACTGGATATTCGGGGTTTGTTTCGCGTGTTATGGGCAGGCAAACTTTGGATTGCGGGGATCGCGCTGGGTTTTGCACTGTTAGCGCTGGCCTATACGTTCTTTGCAAAACAAGAATGGAGCTCCACGGCAATCACGGACAAACCAACGGTTAACATGCTTGGGGGATACTATTCCCAGCAGCAATTCCTGCGAAACCTGGATATTAAAGCCAACCTCGCCACGCCAGATCAGGTCTCCGTTATGGATGAGGCTTATAAAGAGTTTGTGATGCAACTGGCTTCGTGGGATACGCGCCGCGACTTCTGGTCTCAGACGGATTATTACAAGCAGCGTCGGGTTGATAACACTAAAGCCGATGCCGCTCTGCTGGACGATCTGATTAACAATATTCAGTTTATGCCGGGCGATGCGCTGCGTAACGTGAACGACAGCGTCAAACTGATTGCAGAAACCGCGCCGGATGCTAACAACCTGTTGCGTCAGTATGTCGCGTTTGCCAGCCAGCGTGCCGCAAGCCATCTTAACGAAGAGCTTAAAGGCGCCTGGGCGGCTCGTACAATCCAGATGAAAGCACAGGTGAAACGTCAGGAAGAGGTGGCTAAAGCCATTTTCGCTCGTCGTGTTCATAATATTGAGCAGGCGCTGAAAATTGCGGAACAGCACAATATTTCCCGCACTGAGACGGACGTGCCGGCTGATGAGCTGCCTGATTCAGAGATGTTCCTCCTTGGCCGCCCCATGCTGCAGGCGCGCCTGGAAAACCTCCAGGCCGTCGGTCCTGATTTTGACCTCGATTACGATCAAAATCGCGCGATGCTCAACACGCTTAATGTAGGTCCTTCTCTGGACCCGCGTTTTCAGACCTATCGTTATTTGCGAACGCCTGAAGAACCTGTAAAACGCGATAGTCCGCGTCGTGCATTCCTGATGATTATGTGGGGGATTGTAGGCGCACTGACGGGCGCTGGCGTGGCGTTAACGCGTCGTCGCAAAAACTAAGAACGCCGTCTACGATGAAGGCTGCGGCCTTCATCGCCTAATCGAAGAGAATCGATGTGAAAGTACTAACCGTATTTGGCACCAGGCCGGAGGCCATTAAGATGGCACCTCTGGTTCATGCGCTGGCCAGCGATCCGGATATTGAAGCAAAAGTCTGCGTCACGGCCCAGCACCGTGAGATGCTCGACCAGGTCTTAACGCTCTTTTCCATCGTCCCGGATTACGACCTCAATATTATGAAACCGGGGCAAGGTTTAACGGAGATAACCTGTCGCATTCTGCAAGAGCTTAAGCCGATCCTGGAGTCATTTAAGCCTGACGTGGTGCTGGTACACGGTGACACCACCACTACCGTGGCGACAAGCCTGGCCGCGTTTTACCAGCGAATTCCTGTGGGGCATGTTGAGGCGGGTTTGCGTACCGGCAATCTTTATTCGCCTTGGCCGGAGGAGGCCAACCGCACGTTAACGGGCCATCTGGCGATGTACCACTTTGCGCCAACGGAAAATTCTCGTCAGAACCTGCTGTGTGAAAATATCGCCGATAACAAAATCTTTGTGACCGGCAATACGGTCATTGATGCGTTAATTTGGGTGCGTGACCGCGTTCTGGCAAATAGCGATCTTCAGAAAGACCTCGCTGCCCGCTATCCATTCCTGCACAACGGCAAAAAAACCATCCTGGTCACCGGCCACCGTCGCGAAAGCTTTGGCCGGGGTTTTGAGCAAATCTGTCACGCGCTGGCTGAAATCGCTGCGCAAAATGACGATGTGCAAATTGTCTATCCGGTCCATCTCAATCCTAACGTCAGCGAGCCGGTTAATCGCATTCTGGGCCATGTCGACAATGTTCTACTGATTGAACCGCAGGACTACATGCCGTTTGTCTGGCTAATGAATCACGCCTGGCTGATCCTCACCGATTCCGGCGGCATTCAGGAAGAAGCGCCCTCTCTCGGCAAGCCGGTACTGGTGATGCGTGAAACGACCGAACGTCCGGAAGCCGTCAAAGCCGGTACGGTGCGTCTGGTCGGCACCAACGCGCAGCTCATCGTCGAAGAGGTCACGCGCCTGCTGCATGACGATGAAGCGTATCAGGCGATGAGCCGGGCCCATAATCCGTATGGAGACGGGCAGGCTTGTGGCCGTATTTTGCATGCACTTAAACACAATCGGGTATCGCTATGAGTTTTACTACCATCTCTGTCATTGGTCTTGGCTACATTGGCTTGCCTACTGCGGCCGCGTTTGCCTCTCGTCAAAAACAGGTTGTCGGTGTGGATATTAACGCCCGCGCGGTAGAAACCATTAACCGTGGCGAAATTCATATTGTGGAACCCGATCTGGATCGTGTGGTGAAAGAGGCGGTGGAAGGAGGCTTCCTGCATGCCAGAACGACGCCCGTTGAAGCGGATGCCTATCTAATTGCAGTCCCAACCCCCTTTAAAGGCGACCACGAGCCCGACATGGCGTTCGTCGAGGCGGCGGCAAAATCAATCGCGCCTGTGCTGAAAAAAGGGGCGTTGGTAATCCTCGAGTCCACGTCTCCGGTGGGGGCGACTGAACAGATGTCGCAGTGGCTGGCAGAGGCCCGTCCAGACCTGAGCTTCCCACAGCAGGTTGGCGAGCAGGCGGATATCAACATCGCCTACTGCCCGGAGCGCGTACTCCCGGGCCAGGTCATGGTCGAACTGATTAAAAACGACCGCGTCATTGGCGGTATGACGCCAGTCTGTTCCGAACGTGCCAGCGCGCTGTATAAGATTTTCCTGGAAGGCGAGTGCGTGGTGACAAACTCCCGCACCGCCGAGATGTGCAAGCTCACGGAAAACAGCTTCCGTGACGTTAATATCGCCTTTGCGAACGAACTTTCACTTATCTGTGCCGATCAGGGAATTAACGTCTGGGAGCTGATTAGCCTGGCGAATCGCCATCCGCGTGTGAATATTCTCCAGCCAGGCCCGGGGGTGGGCGGACACTGTATTGCCGTCGACCCGTGGTTTATCGTGGCGCAGAATCCAGCGCAGGCGCGCCTGATTCGCACCGCGCGTGAAGTGAACGACAGCAAACCTCACTGGGTGCTCAATCAGGTCAAAACCACTGTAGCGGATTGTCTGGCAGAGAGCGGCAAGCGCGCTAGCGAGCTGAAAATTGCCTGCTTTGGTCTGGCATTTAAACCCAACATTGACGATCTGCGTGAAAGCCCGGCGATGGAAATTGTTGAGATGATTGCCGAATGGCACAAGGGTGAAACGCTGGTGGTTGAGCCGAATATCCATGAATTGCCGACAAAACTGGCGGGGCACTGCACGCTGACGGCGCTGGATGAAGCGCTTGCGACGGCGGACGTGCTGGTGCTGCTGGTGGATCATAAAGAGTTTAAAGCGACTTCCGGTGATGCCGTTCGTCAGCAGTATATTGTGGATACCAAAGGTGTCTGGCGTTGAACAGCCTGAAAGGGGGGCTCGAGTCCCTGCAGTGGGAGAGTGCCTTTTTTGGCCTGCCGTCGGCCATCGTGCGTCTGCGCGATGACGCGCCGGTGCTGGCTGAATCGGATTTTACCGCCTGGCAACGGGTGCAGGCGAAGATCCCTGCGGAGCGTGCCGATCTGCTTGACGCGCTCCAGCAACACGGCTTTCAGCTGGTTGAAGGCGAGGTCGATCTTTCCATTACCCTCACCCGGCACGATGCGTCAGGCGCGGAAATTGCAACGGATCAGGATATCCCCGTGCTGCGTCAGATGGCGACCCAGGCGTTTGCGCAGAGCCGCTTTCGTGCGCCCTGGTATGCACCTGACGATAGCGGGCGTTTCTATGCCCAGTGGGTAGAGAATGCGGTTAAAGGCACCTTTGACCACGTCTGCCTGGTTTTCCGTGCAGGAGACGGTCAAATCAAGGGGTTCGTCTCGCTGCGTAAACTCAACGAGCGCGAGGCGCGTATTGGCTTATTAGCCGGGCGCGGCATGGGTGAAAAACTCATGCAGGCGGCGCTGCACTGGTCGCAACAGCAACAGCTAGTGACGCTGCGGGTAGCGACCCAACTGGGCAACACCGCGGCGCTTAAACGTTATATTGCGAGTGGTGCCAACATCGACGCCACCGCCTACTGGTTATACAGGTGACAAGATGATTCCATTTAACGCACCACCCGTTGTCGGAACTGAACTCGACTATATGCAGTCTGCTATGGGCAGCGGCAAACTCTGCGGTGACGGCGGTTTCACCCGGCGCTGTCAGCAGTGGATGGAACAGCGTTTTCGCAGCGCCAAAGTGCTGCTGACCCCGTCCTGTACGGCATCGCTGGAAATGGCGGCACTGTTGCTGGATATCCAGCCTGGTGATGAAGTGATTATGCCGAGCTATACCTTCGTTTCCACTGCGAACGCTTTTGTCCTGCGCGGGGCGAAAATTGTCTTTGTGGATATCCGCCCGGATACCATGAACATTGATGAGACGCTGATTGAAGCGGCGATCACTGACAAAACGCGCGCGATCGTGCCGGTTCACTACGCGGGCGTGGCCTGTGAAATGGACACCATCATGGCGATCGCCAAAAAACATAACCTGTTTGTGGTGGAAGATGCCGCGCAGGGTGTGATGTCCACCTACAAGGGACGCGCGCTGGGCACGATTGGCCACATCGGCTGCTTTAGCTTCCACGAAACCAAAAACTACACGGCGGGTGGAGAAGGTGGTGCGACGCTGGTTAACGACCGGGCTCTCGTGGAGCGTGCAGAAGTGATCCGCGAAAAAGGCACTAACCGCAGCCAGTTCTTCCGGGGGCAGGTAGACAAATACACCTGGCGCGATATCGGCTCCAGCTATTTGATGGCGGATCTGCAGGCTGCGTACCTGTGGGCGCAGCTGGAAGCGGCGGAGCGTATCAACCTTCAGCGTCTTTCCCTGTGGCAAACCTATTACGATGCGCTTGAGCCTCTGGCAAAAGCCGGGCGTATTGAACTGCCAACCATCCCGGCAGATTGCGTCCACAACGCGCATATGTTCTACATTAAGCTGCGCGATAACGACGACCGCAGCGAGCTCATCGCCTGGCTGAAAGAGGCCGAAATTATGGCGGTGTTCCACTATATCCCGCTGCACTCCAGTCCGGCCGGCGAAGCGTTTGGCACGTTTGCGGGTGAAGACCGCTACACCACCAAAGAAAGTGAGCGGTTGCTTCGTCTGCCGCTGTTCTACAACCTCGCGCCAGTTAACCAGCGTACGGTTATTAATACCCTCCTGAGTTATTTCGGCTGATATGTCTCTGGCAAAAGCATCGGTGTGGACCGCCGCGTCCACGCTTGTAAAAATTGGGGCCGGGCTGTTGGTCGTCAAGCTTCTGGCCGTCTCATTTGGCCCGTCAGGAGTGGGGCTGGCGGGAAATTTCCGTCAGCTTGTCACCGTCCTTGGAGTGCTGGCCGGTGCTGGTATCTTCAACGGCGTCACCAAATACGTTGCGCAGTATCATGATGATGCGGCCCAGCTCCGCAGGGTGGTGGGCACCTCGTCGGCGATGGTCACGGGTTTTTCGACCCTGATGGCGATTATCTTTCTGCTGGCGGCGGCGCCCATCAGCCAGGGATTATTCGGTCACACCCACTATCAGGGGCTGGTGCGTCTGGTCGCATTGGTTCAGATGGGGATTGCCTGGGCTAACCTGCTGCTGGCTCTGATGAAAGGGTTTCGTGATGCTGCCGGGAACGCGCTTGCATTAATCCTGGGCAGCGTCATCGGCGTAATTGCCTATTATTTCTGCTATCGCCTGGGGGGCTACGAAGGCGCGCTGCTTGGGCTGGCGCTGGTTCCGGCGCTGGTGGTTGTGCCTGCGGCATTTATGCTGATGCGTCGGGGCGTCATTCCGCTGAGCTACCTGAAACCGCAATGGGACTCGATGCTTGCCAGCCAACTGGGTAAATTTACCCTGATGGCGCTCATCACCTCGGTCACGCTGCCGGTGGCCTACGTGTTGATGCGAAACCTGCTGGCGGCGCACTATAGCTGGGATGAGGTCGGGATCTGGCAGGGCGTAAGCAGTATTTCCGATGCCTATCTTCAGTTTATTACGGCTTCCTTTAGCGTTTACCTGCTGCCCACCCTGTCGCGTCTGACGTCCAGACAGGACATAACGCGCGAGATTTTCCGATCGCTGCGCTTTGTATTGCCGGCCGTCGCGGCTGCCAGCTTTACCGTCTGGCTACTGCGCGATGTCGCCATCTGGCTGCTGTTCTCGGCGAAGTTCACCGCCATGCGCGATCTCTTTGCCTGGCAGCTGGTGGGTGATGTACTGAAAGTGGGGGCTTACGTTTTCGGCTATCTGGTGATCGCGAAAGCGTCCCTTCGGCTCTATATCCTGGCGGAAATTAGCCAGTTTGTTTTACTGACGGCATTTTCACACTGGCTGATACCCGCGCACGGTGCGCTGGGGGCGGCTCAGGCCTACATGGCAACCTATATCGTTTATTTCGCTGCCTGTTGCGGCGTATTTTTATTGTGGCGTAAACGCGCATGACTGCACTGATTCACATCCTGGGATCGGACATCCCACACCATAACCAGACCGTTTTGCGGTTCTTCAACGACGAGCTGGCATCGGGTAATCCAGATGCGCGTGAGTTTATGGTTGCAGGTCAGGATAAGGGCCTGAGCGAGGCGTTTCCGGCGCTGACGATTCGCTTCTGGCCGGACAAGGCCACGCTGGCGAAGGCGGTTGTTGCCAAAGCGAAAGCCGACCGCGAGCAACGATTCTTCTTCCACGGACAGTTTAATACCGGGCTATGGCTGGCGCTTCTCAGCGGGGGGATTAAACCCTCCCAGTGCAGCTGGCATATCTGGGGAGCCGATCTCTACGAAGTCTCCCGAGGCTGGAAATTCCGTCTTTTCTATCCGTTGCGCCGCATGGCGCAGGGGCGCGTGGGCTGCGTTTTTGCTACCCGCGGCGATCTCAACTATTTTGCTAAACAGCACCCCAACGTGCGCGGCGAGTTGCTTTATTTCCCCACCCGCATGGATCCGGCGCTTAACGCCATGGCGAATGACACGGTGCGTGAAGGCAAACTAACGATCCTGGTGGGGAATTCCGGCGATCGTAGTAACGAACACGTCGCGGCGCTCAGGGCGGTGCATCAGCAGTTCGGCGACACGGTGAACGTGGTGGTGCCGATGGGCTATCCCGCCAATAACGACGCTTACATAGATGAGGTTCGCCGACAGGGGCTTGCGCTGTTTAGCGCAGAAAATCTGCACATTCTCAGCGATAAGCTGGAATTTGAGGAATATCTCGCGCTGCTGAGAAAATGCGATCTCGGCTATTTCATCTTTGCCCGACAGCAGGGGATTGGCACCCTATGTCTGCTGATTCAGGCGGGGGTACCGTGCGTGCTAAACCGCGAGAACCCGTTCTGGCAGGACATGGCCGAGCAGCATATTCCCGTGCTGTTTACCTCAGACACGCTGAACGTCGAGGTGGTACGGGAAGCCCAACGCCAGCTCACGCTGGTGGATAAAAATAGCATTGATTTTTTCAGCCCGAATTACCTCACGCCGTGGCACCGCGCGCTGCGTATCGCTTCAGGAGACAAAGTATGAGTCAGTTGCAATTCAGCGGCTTACTGATTGTCTGGCTTCTGAGCACCCTGTTTATCGCCACGCTTACCTGGTTTGAATTCCGCCGGGTGCGCTTCAACTTTAACGTGTTCTTCTCGTTACTGTTTCTGCTGACCTTCTTTTTCGGCTTCCCACTAACCAGCATTCTGGTATTCCGTTTTGACGTGAGCGTCGCGCCGCCTGAAATCCTGCTCCAGGCGCTTCTGGCAGCGACCTGCTTCTATGCGGTCTACTACGTCACCTATAAAACGCGTCTGCGTTCAGCGCAGACAGCTGCCCCGCGTCGGGCGCTCTTTACCATGAATAGGGTGGAGACCCACCTGACGTGGGTGATGCTGATGACCATCGCCCTGGTCAGCGTCGGCATCTTCTTCATGCATAACGGCTTCCTGCTGTTTAAGCTCCACTCCTACAGCCAGATTTTTTCGGCCGAGGTTTCGGGCGTGGCGCTTAAGCGTTTCTTCTACTTCTTCATCCCGGCGATGCTGGTGGTCTTTTTCCTGCGCCAGGACAGCAAAGCGTGGCTGTTCTTCCTGGTTAGCACCGTCGCGTTTGGCATCCTGACCTACATGATCGTGGGCGGCACGCGCGCGAACATCATCATCGCCTTCGCGATCTTCCTGTTTATCGGCATCATCCGCGGCTGGATCTCATTGTGGATGCTGGTTGCGGCAGGCGCGTTTGGCATTGTGGGTATGTTCTGGCTGGCGCTAAAGCGCTATGGAATGAACGTGGCGGGAGATGAGGCGTTTTACACGTTCCTTTACCTGACGCGCGATACCTTCTCGCCGTGGGAAAACCTGGCGTTGCTGCTGCAAAACTATGACAAGATTGATTTCCAGGGGCTGGCGCCGATTGTTCGCGACTTCTACGTCTTTATCCCTTCCTGGCTATGGCCGGACCGGCCTGGCGTGGTGCTTAACACGGCAAATTACTTTACCTGGGAAGTGCTGAACAACCATTCTGGTCTGGCAATCTCGCCAACGCTGATTGGTTCCCTGGTGGTGATGGGAGGAGCGTGGTTCATTCTCCCCGGGGCGGTTGCCGTGGGGCTGATTATCAAGTGGTTCGACTGGCTTTACGTGCGTGGAAACGAAGAGACCAACCGCTATAAGGCCGCCATTTTGCACAGTTTCTGCTTTGGTGCCATTTTCAATATGATCGTTCTGGCGCGTGAAGGGCTGGACTCGTTCGTTTCGCGCGTGGTGTTCTTCATGGTTGTTTTCGGCCTCTGCCTGTTACTGGCCAAACTGCTGTACTGGCTGTTTGACAGCGCAGGGCTTGTGCACAGGCGCGAGCGGCAGGGCAGCACAACGCTGTCGCAAGTCTGAGTAAGGATAGTAATGACTGATAAAATTTCTGCACCGCGCTATGCGCTACGTGGCCTGCAGCTTATTGGCTGGCGCGACATGCAGCACGCGCTGGACTTTCTTTTCGCCGACGGCCAGATGAAATCCGGTACGCTGGTGGCGATCAACGCGGAAAAAATGCTGGCGGTTGAGGATAACGCGGAAGTCAAAAGCCTGATTGAAGCGGCGGAATTTAAATACGCGGACGGGATAAGCGTGGTCCGCTCTATCCGTAAAAAGTATCCTGACGCTAATGTTTCCCGCGTGGCGGGGGCCGATCTCTGGGAGCAGCTTATGGCCCGCGCAGGTGAACAGGGCACGCCCGTGTTCCTGATTGGCGGGAAGCCGGAGATACTGGCCCAGACGGAGGAGAAACTGCGTCGTCAATGGAATGTTAATATTGTCGGCAGTCAGGATGGTTACTTCAAACCGGAAGATCGGCAGGCTCTGTTTGAGCGCGTTCGTGACAGCGGGGCGAAGATTGTCACCGTGGCGATGGGCTCCCCGCGCCAGGAGATCCTGATGCGCGACTGCCGTCTGGTCTGTCCGGATACCCTCTACATGGGCGTCGGCGGTACGTACGATGTCTTTACCGGCCACGTTAAGCGTGCGCCCAAGGTCTGGCAAAATCTGGGACTGGAGTGGCTGTACCGTCTGCTATCGCAACCGACGCGCATTAAACGACAGATCCGTCTGCTTCGCTACCTCGCCTGGCATTACACCGGGAAAATGTAATCAAAATGTAGCGCGATATGCTATTCGCGCTGCAACTCGCCTGCAAAACTGCTGATAATCTGTGCAATGCATTCATTTTTTTAATGCATCGTTTGCCATTTGGCAGATTTTAAGAAACCATTCGCTCCGTATTTTAGTACCCCTAAAAAACAATACCCGGTATTAAGCCGGGAAACAGCAAACACAATCGAGGATCTATGGCAGAGAAAAAACCGGAGCTACAGCGTGGGCTGGAAGCTCGTCATATTGAACTGATAGCGCTGGGCGGCACTATCGGCGTGGGCCTGTTTATGGGCTCCGCAAGCACGCTCAAATGGGCAGGCCCTTCCGTATTACTGGCGTACATTATTGCCGGGCTGTTTGTTTTCTTCATCATGCGTTCCATGGGTGAAATGCTCTTCCTGGAGCCGGTAACCGGCTCCTTCGCCGTTTACGCGCATCGTTATATGAGCCCGTTCTTCGGCTACCTGACGGCCTGGTCATACTGGTTTATGTGGATGGCGGTGGGCATCTCAGAGATCACCGCGATAGGGGTCTACGTCCAGTTCTGGTTCCCGGATATGGCTCAGTGGATACCCGCGCTCATTGCCGTGGGGCTGGTGGCGCTGGCAAATCTGGCCGCCGTGCGTCTTTACGGTGAGATCGAGTTCTGGTTTGCGATGATCAAAGTCACCACGATTATCGTGATGATTGTCGTCGGCCTGGGCGTGATTTTCTTCGGCTTTGGCAACGGTGGACATGCTATCGGCTTTGGCAATCTGACCGAAAACGGCGGCTTCTTTGCCGGCGGCTGGAAGGGCTTCCTGACGGCGCTGTGTATCGTTGTGGCCTCGTATCAGGGCGTGGAGCTGATCGGTATTACCGCCGGTGAAGCGAAAAACCCGCAGGTCACGCTGCGTAGCGCGGTGGGCAAAGTGCTGTGGCGTATTCTGATTTTCTATGTGGGCGCGATCTTCGTTATCGTGACCATCTTCCCGTGGAACGAAATTGGCACGACGGGTAGCCCGTTTGTTTTAACTTTTGCCAAAATTGGCATCACGGCAGCGGCGGGTATCATCAACTTTGTGGTCCTGACGGCAGCGTTGTCAGGCTGTAACAGTGGGATGTACAGCTGTGGGCGTATGCTCTATGCGCTTTCGAAGAATAACCAGCTGCCTGCGGTGATGAGTAAAGTTTCACGTGCCGGCGTGCCGGTGGCGGGTGTGACGGTTTCCATTGCAATACTGCTGATTGGCTCTTGCCTGAATTACATTATTCCTAACCCGCAGCGCGTGTTCGTTTACGTCTACAGCGCCAGCGTGCTGCCGGGCATGGTGCCGTGGTTTGTTATCCTCATCAGCCAGCTGCGTTTCCGTCATGCGCATAAAAAAGCGATTGAAAGCCATCCGTTCCGCTCAATTCTGTTCCCGTATGCGAACTATTTGACGATGGCGTTCCTGATTTGCGTATTAATCGGGATGTACTTTAATGAAGATACCCGCATGTCGCTGTTTGTCGGGGTGATCTTCCTGGCGGCTGTGACGGCCGCATATAAGCTTTTTGGCCTGGGCCGCCGTGCCACCACGCAGAAAGTGGAGGAATAAGCGGCAAAATGTGCAAACCATAACCAAACGCGCATTTTTTTCAAAAAAGCACTAGACAGCGGGGACGGAGGTACGTAATATCCAGCCCCGCAACGGCGCTAAGCGCCCGTAGCTCAGCTGGATAGAGCGCTGCCCTCCGGAGGCAGAGGTCTCAGGTTCGAATCCTGTCGGGCGCGCCATTTTAGTCCCGGCGCTAGAGCTGCGGTGGTCTGAGAAGTAGTCAGTACCGCGTGAAAGAATACAGTGGTGGCTATAGCTCAGTTGGTAGAGCCCTGGATTGTGATTCCAGTTGTCGTGGGTTCGAATCCCATTAGCCACCCCATTATTTGAAAGAGTTGTGAATTGCGAAGGTGGCGGAATTGGTAGACGCGCTAGCTTCAGGTGTTAGTGTCCTTTGGATGTGGGGGTTCGAGTCCCCCCCCTCGCACCACGACTTTTTAAATGAATTGAACTAAAAATTCAAAAAGCAGTACATCGGCGAGTAGCGCAGCTTGGTAGCGCAACTGGTTTGGGACCAGTGGGTCGGAGGTTCGAATCCTCTCTCGCCGACCAATTTTGAACCCCGCTTCGGCGGGGTTTTTTGTTTTCTGAGATTCTTCATCCTTGTAGTCATTCCCCAACAACGTCCTTTTTCATTGTCGCAATCCAGAGACATTCAACTCATTGAAAGTTAAATGAATATTTATTTCTGGGTTTTGCTGTCTCCTCCTGGCGACATATGCCCGCCTTTTCCCGATACGTTGTAGAGCTTAAAACGGTGCTTAACAGCATAATTTCCTTTTATCTTAAAATGTTGCGTTATGTAAAAGTTCTGGCTGTCATGTTGGCACGTTACGTGCAATAATATGCGTGTAGATGCTCATTCCATCTCTTATGTTCGCCTTAGTGCCTCATAAACTCAGGAATGACGCAGAGCCATTTACGGTGCTTATCGTCCACTGACAGATGTCGCTTCGGCCTCATCAGACACCATGGACACAACGTTGAGTGAAGCACCAAATATGTTGTCTTACAGACCTGTTTTAACGCCTGCTTTTATAGCAGGCGTTTTTTTATTCCTTATTCCCGATACCGGTGCACGATCAGGGCAACCATCACCAGAGCCGTTGCGGAGACAGCATAGAGTGCCGCTACTGAGCCAAACCCGGCAGCCACTGCCGCTGCGATACTGGTGAAAAGAGAAGCGCTGAGCGTTTGCCAGCGCCAGGCTTTCCCGCTGGCCGAAGCGGTTTGCGTGAGATGAAAACTACTAAGTACGCCAAACGTCCCGGCCGCGAACAGAATATTCGAGGCCAGATGCGCGATAAAGATCATCCCCAGCGCACATGCCATCCACCCGGACAAAAACGGCAGCATGCCATAAGCGGCCAGAAAGATGCCCAGACAAACGATGATGCGCGGTGTGCGAGCGGCAAAGCGCGTCAGACTCTCTTTTTTTAGCAGCATGGGGCCGCAAAGCTGTCCCATGCTCCTTGCAAAAAGCAGAGGCAGGGCAAGACCCGCCGCATCCTGAGGATGGATTTGCTGTGCCAGGGCCGGAAGCAGCGCCATGGCCGGTGAGCCAACGGCCGCCAGCGACGGCAGGATGAGCAGACTGCGTTTCTGCCGAACGGTCAACGTCCGCCAGCATAATGCCGCAGGGGCTTCCTCTTCCTCGAGGGGCGGGAGTGAAGGCGCAGAAAACCGGCGTCCAGCCAGCCATAGCATGAGCAGTGATCCGAGAAAGCTGGCGGCATCAATGGCCAGCAGGGTAAACACGGACGTCTTCTGGAACAGCACCACGCCCAGGCCTGTCCCTAATAATACCTGCGAAGCAAAAATCACATTTTCCAGACAGGTTGCAGCAGGCAGCTCTGCTTCGCTGAGACCGCGCTTAAAGAGCAACGTCAGCGCGGGCCAGCTCATCCCGCTGAGCATCGCCTCGGTGGATTGCACAGCGAGCAATGCGGCAACGCTGTGGTAACCCACGCCAAGCAGGGGAAAGAGCAGGGCGAGCAGGCCCAGCCCTTCGGTCAGTAGCAGCAGGGATATCGGAGAACAGCGTGAGCACAGCTTTTCGCCGATCGTACTGCCGATAAATCCCGGTATCGTAGCGAAAAGAAAAGCGAGTGTGAGCAGACCGGGCGGAGCTGACCACGCTAACAGCAAGCCGAAGACCACGACCTGGGTTAAGCCATTCCCCAGCGAAGAAAAGATAAAAGCACAGGCAAGCAGGCGCAGCCAGCGGTGGCAGCGCAGCGCTTCAATAAGCGCATATAAAAGCGAGTTCATGACGATTTCCTTTCAAAAACGATTTAGTCCACGCTGCAGAAAGTGCGCGTGTGTGAAAAAAAGTTAATGAAAAGACATCGTTACATTGGCGGGTTCGTTTGCGGATGCGGGTGTAAAGAATGTAGCAGGAGAAATGCGATAAAAAAAGGAGGCCATCTGGCCTCCTGATGAATTACTGCTGCGTACCGTTATTTTGCAGCGTCAGCAACAGCCCATCACGGCGCATGGCGGCCGCCTCTTCCGGCTTATGCTGCTTGTCCAGCGTATCGGCAAGCCACGCGTAGTCGAAGGCATCCGGACGCTGCTTCAGCGCCGCGCGGAAGGCGAGGCTTGCCTCCTGCCATTCGCCGTGCTTCATCAACGACTGGCCAAGCGTGCTCCACAGCAGCGGGCGGTCACCAACGGTTTTAATCTGCTGGCGCAGCACTTTTTCGATTTGCTCAGGATTGTTGGTTTTCAGGCGCGGGATCACCATCACCAGGCGATCGTCGTACTGGCGCTTCAGACCGTCGAGGAGGATCTCCTGAGCCGTGTCGTGATCGTCACACTCGATGAGATGTTCCGCCATCGCCACCTGCAGAGGAACCTGCTGGCGCGTTTTACGGCTCTGATTCTTCCACCACGTTTTCAGACCGTCGCTGCCCAGGTCAGCGCGCGCCTGATCCATCAGGCCAATCCACGCCAGACGCTGAAGCTCGTCACGATGTTCATCGTCGCCTACCTCGGCCTTCGCCATTGACGGAATGATGTCCAGCAGTGAGCCCCAGGCGCCGGTACGAATATAGGCCTGCTCGGCAAGGCGCAGCACTTCCGGATGACGCGGCGCGACTTCCAGCAGACGGTCGATACCGTGGCGAGCCGCGTGATTCTCATTACGTGCCAGCTGCAGACGAACGCGCGTAATTTCTACCGGAATCGGGTCGCCGTGAGCCAGCTCAGCCGCCCGCTCCAGGTGCTGATTAGCGCGGGCTTCATCACCGCGCTGCTGCGCCGCTTCGGCCGCCAGCAGATAGTTTACTACCGGCTGTTCGGCGTGGTCGGCGTTTTTCGACATGAGCTTTTCAACCTGCTGATAGTCACCCTCGGCGAGCTTAAGCAGCGCCTGCTCGGTCTGTTTACGGGCGCGGCGACGCTTACGGCCAACGAACCAGCCGCGCGTATGGGCACCGGTACGAAAAATACGGCGCAGGATCCACTCGATCGCAAACAGCACCACCACGCCGAGGATCAGAATGATCGTCAGACCCGTTACGCTGGTTTCAATGTTGTAGTTATCGGTCTGGATCAGGACATAACCCTGATGACCCGCAAGCATAGGCCCCAGGACGATCCCGGCGATCAGCAGGATGAAGAGTAAGAGAACTTTTAGCATCATTACTCTCCTTGCGGTGCGCTTTCAGGCGCAGCAGCCGGAACAGGTGCCGCTCCGCTCGTCTGCTCTGCAGGTACACCCGGCTGCGCCAGAAGATTGCGTACGCGCGTCTGCATCAGTTTCTCCAGAATCGGCTGGCTGGCCAGCTTGTCCGGCACGTTCATGGTGATGTTCTGCTGGCTTAACTTATCAATGTCTTCGAGGAAGGCGGTGGTCGTCGCATCATCGGTGTTGTAGTAGGCGCGTACCCACGTTGAGACGTTATCCAGCGCCTGTTTATAGGTCTCTTCCTGATGACGCGGCACGGCCTGGGCCGCCACCAGCAGGCGGGAACGAATGTTCTCGCGCAGATAGATGTCCTGGTTCGGCGCGAGCAGCGGTACGGCAGTTTCGTCGCGACGGCGGATCGTGATAAAGCTGTCCATAAAGTTCTGCCAGCTTTTTTGCAGGTTTATGCGCCATTCGCTCAGGGAACTGGAAAGCTCGGTACCGTCGGAATCCATCGGGGAGTCGTCGTCGTTGTTATCCGCGAGCTGCAGGTTATCAATCTGATTCGACAGCTGATTCACTTTAAGGATAATGCCGTCGTAATCCACCTGTGAGACGGCGGAGAGGCTGGCGATGTCTTCGGTAATCGCGCGACGGGCGGTGATAAGGCTTGGATCGTTCATGTCGGCCAGGCTTGCATCGGCGCTTTTCAGCAGTGCGGCGGCGGTGGTCACGTCCTGGTCGCTCCAGAGCTTACGTCCGGCGAGCTTCACCAGGAAGTCGGCCTGCGAGAGCAGCCAGGTTTTGGCATCGGTGCCGGAAATCGTGGCGACTTTCTGCTGTACTTCACCCAGCTGTTTAGTCAGCTCTTCCTGTTTACCGTTCGCTTCGGCAAGCGCGGCGGCCTGCTGCTTAATCACGGCTTCCAGCTCGTCTTTCTGCGTCTCCTGCTCTTTTTGCAGGGCAGTGAGCTGATTCACCAGCGCGTCGCTGGTGGACGTCTGGTTAGCGCTCTGTTGTTTCACCAGCCCGTACAGGCCAACCCCCGCTGCCAGCGCAATGGCGATGGCAATCGCGCTCAGCGCGAGGCTTGTTTTGTTGCTGCTGTTTTTCTTCTCAGCGGTTTTCTCAGTCGTCTCTGGCTGTGGCGTCGTCTCCACAGTCTCCCTGGTCTCTTCAACCACGGCGGAGGATTTGTCGTGTTCCGTCATTATGGCTTCCCATTTGAGAGTTATTGTAATGCGCGCAGCAGCGCATCGTTGTCGGCGTTATCAGCGATCCGAATATCCTGCCAGCCCAGTTCCCGGGCCTGGTTCGCCAGACGCTCACTGACGACCAGAAGCCGACAGCGGAGTAACCAGTTTTCGCGATACCAAAGCGGTATCAGCGACCAAAGCTGTTGTAACATTTCACCGCTGGTGACCACCAGCGTATTAATGCCGCGCGCGTGCCAGCGCATCGCCTCTTCCGCGCCATCGTAGTGTTTTGCACAGCGCTGATAGCACTCAACGAACGTTACGTCGGCACCACGTTCATGCAGCGTTTCACCCAGCAGCTCGCGGCCACCGTTGCCGCGCAAAATGAGCGCACGCTTTCCGGCAATAGTTTGTAATTCAGGTAATTGTAGCAAGACTTCACTGATTTCCCGATCTAACGGGTAACGAACGTCCGCGCTGCTTACTGTATGCAGCGCCAGTGCCGTTGTTCGGCCAATCGCGAAATAGCGGGGGGCAACTGGCCAGGCCAAACTCTGCTGTTGCAGCTGCGCATGGGCAAATTCCACCGCATGTTGCGACAGCGCAAACAGCAGGTCGCCGTCCTGAAGGGTATTCATCTGGTCGGCGAGCGCAGAGAGCTCCCGACCGGGGGAGAATTCAATGAGAGGAAAACTCCAGGCCACCTGCCCCAGTGCGCGCAGACGGCTCACTAACTGCTCTCCTGCGGGAGAAGGGCGGGTGACGAGAATACTCATGCAGGGGGTTCTCCGTTGTAAACGTCAGCCAGAATCTCGCGGGCGCCGTTATCCAGTAATTCTTCCGCCAGCGACACGCCAAGCTGCTCGGCATCTTGCGCCTTGCCGCGACGTTCGCCGCGTACCATCTGCGAACCGTCAGGGGCGCCCACCAGCGCGCGCAGCCACAGTTCGCCATTCGTCAATTCAGCATAGCTGCCAATTGGAACCTGGCACCCGCCTTCGAGGCGGGTATTCATCGCCCGCTCCGCTTTTACGCGGGTAGCGGTCTCGTCATGGTTCAGCGGTGCGAGCAGTTCGCGGGTACGCGCATCGTTCAGGCGGCACTCGATGCCGACTGCACCCTGGCCCACGGCCGGCAGCGACAGCTCTGGCGGCAACGCCACGCGAATGCGCGACTCCAGCCCCAGACGCTTCAGACCGGCAACGGCGAGGATAATGGCATCGTAATCGCCGTTATCCAGCTTGCCCAGACGCGTTCCGACGTTACCGCGCAGTGAGCGGATGATCAGGTCAGGACGGCGCTCCGCCAGCTGACACTGACGGCGTAAACTGGACGTGCCAACCACGCTACCCTCCGGCAGCGCGTCGAGCGAGTCGTAGTGGTTGGAGACAAACGCATCGCGCGGATCTTCGCGCTCGCAGATGGTCACCAGTCCCAGCCCTTCCGGGAACTCGACGGGCACGTCTTTCATCGAATGTACGGCGATATCGGCGCGGTTCTCAAGCAATGCCAGTTCCAGTTCTTTGACAAACAGGCCTTTGCCGCCCACTTTCGCCAGGGGCGTATCGAGGATCACGTCACCGCGTGTGACCATCGGCACCAGCTCGACGCGCAATCCACTGTGGCAGGCTTCCAGGCGCTGCTTCACATAATGTGCCTGCCAGAGCGCGAGAGGGCTTTGGCGTGTGGCAATTCTCAAAACATTGTCTAACATGCTTGTTACCGTCATTATCAATCGCTAACCATCCTAACATTGTTGACTCTGGGATGGCAGTTTTACGGTTGATGAGCGTGAGAGGGACAAGGCGGCGTATTCGTCAGCCAGAGCCGTATTCAGGAATTTACACGTACAGAACGGTGCTACACTTGTATGTAGCGCATCTTTCTTTACGGTCAACCGGCAAGGTGTTAAATTGATCACGTTTTAGACCATTTTTTCGTCGGTACCACCAAAAATGATAAAGGCGAAAAAGGGTAACGGTTATCTTTTTGAAATACTGCGGGTCCGCTGTTACTCGTGTTTTGAATAGCTTGCGACACCCGGAAACATCAGGCGATACGTCTTGTACCTCTATATTGAGACTCTGAAACAGAGACTGGATGCCATAAATCAACTGCGTGTGGATCGCGCGCTTGCTGCCATGGGCCCTGCTTTCCAGCAGGTATACAGTCTGCTGCCGACATTATTGCACTATCACCATCCGCTGATGCCTGGCTACCTTGACGGTAACGTTCCCCAGGGCATTTGCCTTTTCACGCCTGATGAAACCCAACAGCATTATCTGAACGAGCTGGAACTTTACCGCGGCATGCCGCCACAGGAATCTCCAAAAGGTGAACTGCCTATTACCGGCGTTTACTCAATGGGGAGCACCTCATCGGTAGGGCAAAGCTGTTCTTCGGACCTGGACATCTGGGTCTGTCATCAGTCCTGGCTCGATAACGACGAGCGTCAGCTACTGCAGCGTAAATGCAGCCTGCTGGAGAGCTGGGCGGCCTCGCTCGGCGTGGAAGTGAGCTTCTTCCTTATTGATGAAAACCGTTTCCGCCATAACGAAAGCGGCAGTCTGGGTGGTGAGGACTGCGGCTCGACTCAGCACATCTTATTGCTGGATGAATTCTACCGTACTGCTGTGCGTCTGGCCGGGAAGCGTATTCTGTGGAATATGGTCCCGTGCGAAGAAGAAGAGCATTACGATGACTACGTCATGTCGCTTTACGCGCAGGGCGTACTGACGCCAAACGAATGGCTGGATCTCGGCGGCCTCAGCTCTCTGTCAGCAGAAGAGTATTTTGGCGCAAGCCTCTGGCAGCTCTATAAGAGTATCGACTCACCGTATAAAGCGGTGCTGAAAACGCTGCTGCTGGAAGCCTATTCCTGGGAATACCCTACGCCGCGCCTGCTGGCGAAAGATATCAAGCAGCGTCTGCACGACGGGGAAATCGTCTCCTTCGGGCTGGACGCCTACTGCATGATGCTGGAGCGCGTAACCGAGTACCTGAAAGCCATCGATGACACCACGCGTCTTGACCTGGTGCGTCGATGTTTCTATCTCAAAGTCTGTGAGAAATTGAGCCGCGAACGCGCCTGCGTGGGCTGGCGTCGTGAAGTGGTCAGTCAGTTAGTGAAAGAGTGGGGATGGGACGAAGCGCGTCTGTCCATGCTCGATAACCGGGCCAACTGGAAAATCGATCAGGTGCGTGAAGCGCACAACGAACTGCTCGATGCGATGATGCAAAGCTACCGCAACCTGATCCGCTTTGCGCGCCGTAACAACCTCAGCGTTTCTGCCAGCCCGCAGGACATCGGGGTATTGACCCGTAAGCTTTACGCCGCGTTTGAAGCGCTGCCGGGTAAAGTCACCCTGGTTAACCCGCAGATTTCGCCAGACCTGTCAGAACCGAATCTGACCTTTATCTACGTACCGCCGGGCCGCGCGAACCGCACCGGGTGGTATCTGTACAACCGTGCGCCAAGCATGGATTCAATTATCAGCCATCAGCCGCTGGAGTATAACCGCTACCTGAACAAGCTGGTGGCCTGGGCCTGGTTTAACGGTCTGCTGACCTCGCGCACGCGCCTGTTTATCAAAGGCAACGAGGTGGTTGATCTTGCTAAGCTGCAGGAGATGGTCACGGATGTATCGCACCACTTCCCGCTGCGTCTGCCTGCCCCTACGCCGAAAGCGCTCTACAGCCCGTGTGAGATTCGCCATCTGGCGATTATCGTCAACCTGGAATACGACCCGACGGCGGCCTTCCGCAATCAGGTGGTTCACTTTGACTTCCGCAAGCTGGACGTCTTTAGCTTTGGCGAGCAGCAAAACTGCCTGGTAGGCAGTGTCGATCTGTTGTACCGCAACTCGTGGAACGAAGTGCGTACCCTGCACTTCAACGGCGAGCAGGCAATGATCGAAGCGCTGAAAACCATTCTTGGCAAGATGCACCAGGATGCCGCGCCGCCGGACAGCGTGGAAGTGTTCTGCTACAGCCAGCACCTGCGCGGTTTAATTCGCACCCGCGTGCAGCAGCTGGTTTCTGAGTGTATCGAACTGCGTCTCTCCAGTACCCGTCAGGAAACAGGCCGCTTTAAAGCGCTGCGCGTCTCCGGTCAGACCTGGGGACTGTTCTTCGAGCGCCTGAACGTGTCGGTACAGAAGCTGGAAAACGCCATCGAGTTTTACGGCGCGATTTCACACAACAAGCTGCATGGCCTGTCGGTGCAGGTGGAAACCAACCACGTTAAGCTCCCGCAGGTGGTGGACGGATTCGCCAGTGAAGGGATTATTCAGTTCTTCTTTGAAGAGTCGGGCGACGATGCCGGATTCAACATCTACATTCTGGATGAGACTAACCGCGCCGAGGTATATCACCATTGTGAAGGCAGTAAAGAGGAGCTGGTGCGCGATGTCAGCCGCTTCTACTCCTCTTCGCATGACCGCTTTACCTACGGCTCAAGCTTTATCAACTTTAACCTGCCGCAGTTCTACCAGATTGTGAACGTCGACGGCCGTACGCAGGTGATTCCGTTCCGCACCCAATCCGTCACGCCTGCCGCGCCTGCCAATCAGGACACCGCCCCGCTGTTGCAGCAGTATTTCTCCTGAGCCTTTTCGCCGGGTGGCGCTCACGCTTACCCGGCCTACGGTTCGAGCCGTGTAGGCCCGGTAAGGCGCAGCCGCCACCGGGCAAGAAAACTACCTGAAACTCACGTTCTCACCCGCCTGCGCGGTCGCCGCCTGTTCCAGCAGATCCCAGAACGGTACGCCGCTACGGTCGCAAACCCATTCCCCGTCTTTTAGATCGAAATGATAGCCGCCCTGTTTAGCGGCCAGCCACACCTGGTGAAGCGGCTCCTGGCGGTTAATAATAATTTTGCTGCCATTTTCGAAGCTCAGGGTCAGAATGCCGCCGTTGATTTCACAATCGATATCGCTGTCACCGTCCCAGTCGTCAAGACGCTCTTCGATGGTCATCCACAGGTTGTCGGCAAGGCGATGGAATTCACTGTCGTTCATGGTTTTGTTCCTGTTTTTCGTGATGCCGGCAGTATAACCCTAAATAATTCCCGTTGCAGGAAAGCGGCAAACTCTTGCTTTTGTGTCTTCTCCTGCGATGATAGAAACAGATTTGAACTTACGGGCAACTTTATAATGAAAAACGCTTTCCGAACGCTTGCCGTTCTCATCACGCTGTTTAGCCTGACTGGCTGCGGACTGAAGGGACCACTGTACTTTCCGCCTGCGGATAAAACCGCGCCGCCGCCGACGAAACCGGTTAACAGCGGCATTGAGTCTACCACGCCAAATACTAACGACCGTGGCGACAACGGTGGCCCGACTCAGGTTAATCTCTGACGACAACGTTCTGTACCCGCGCAATGGAGCAAATGATGCAGTTCTCTAAAATGCATGGCCTTGGCAACGATTTTATGGTCGTCGACGCGGTAACGCAGAATGTGTTTTTCTCGCCTGAACTGATCCGTCGCCTGGCGGATCGGCATCTGGGCGTGGGGTTCGATCAGCTGCTGGTGGTCGAGCCACCGTACGATCCCGATCTTGATTTCCACTACCGTATTTTTAACGCGGACGGCAGCGAAGTTAACCAGTGCGGCAACGGCGCGCGCTGTTTCGCCCGCTTTGTCCGCCTGAAAGGGCTGACCAACAAGCGTGATATTCGCGTCAGCACGGCCAATGGTCGCATGGTGCTCAGCGTCACCGATGATGAGCTGGTGCGCGTGAACATGGGCGAGCCTAACTTCGAGCCCTCCGTCGTGCCGTTTCGCGCAAACAAAGCGGAAAAGACCTATATTATGCGTGCGGCCGAGCAGACAGTATTGTGCGGCGTCGTCTCAATGGGTAACCCACACTGCGTGATTCAGGTTGATGATGTGGAAACTGCCGCGGTCGAAACGCTCGGCCCGGTACTGGAAAGCCACGAACGTTTCCCGGAGCGCGCGAACATCGGCTTTATGCAGGTGGTGAAGCGCGAACACATTCGCCTGCGGGTTTACGAGCGCGGCGCGGGTGAGACTCAGGCCTGCGGAAGCGGTGCCTGTGCTGCGGTGGCCGTGGGCATCTCCCAGGGGGTACTGGCTGAAGAGGTTCGCGTGGAATTACCGGGCGGTCGGCTTGATATCGCCTGGAAAGGACCGGGTCATCCACTGTATATGACTGGCCCGGCGGCACATGTCTATGACGGGTTTATCCATCTATGAAACAACCAGGGGAAGAACTGCAGGAAACAGTGACGGAACTGGACGACAGGGCTGTTGTTGATTATCTGCTGCGCAATCCTGAGTTTTTTATTCGCAATGCACGCGCCGTCGAAGAGATGCGCGTGCCGCACCCGGTTCGCGGAACCGTGTCGCTGGTCGAATGGCACATGGCGCGCTCGCGCAACCACATCAGCCAGCTTGAAGAGAACATGACGCTGCTGATGGAGCAGGCCAGCACCAACGAAAGCCTGTTCTATCGACTGCTGCATCTGCAGGCGCGTCTGGCGTCGGCGCACAGCCTCGACGAGTTCCTCAGCCGTTTCCACCGCTGGGCGCGCGAGCTGGGGCTGGCGGGCGCAACGATTCGTCTTTTCCCTGACCGCTGGCGCATCGGCGCGCCGTCGGGATTTACCCATCTGGCTCTCAGCCGTCAGGCATTTGAACCGCTGCGCATTCAGCGTCTGGGCCATGATCACCACTATCTGGGGCCGCTGAACGGGCCTGAGCTGCTGGTGGTATTACCGGAAGCCAAAGCGATTGGCTCGGTGGCGATGTCGCTGATGGGGCGCGATGGCGATCTGGGCGTCATATTATTTACCAGCCGCGACGCGCATCACTACGAGCAGGGGCAAGCCACGCACCTGCTGCAGGAGATCGCCCTGATGCTGCCTGAGCTGCTGGAGCGCTGGATTGAGCGCGTATGATGGACGGACTGCTCGCCACTGACGTCTCGCGCTTTCTGCGCTATCTCGGCGTGGAACGTCAGCTTAGCCCCATTACGCTGCTTAACTATCAGCGTCAGCTTGATGCCATCATGCAGATCGCCGACGAAATCGGCCTGAAAAGCTGGCAACAATGTGACGCTGCGACGGTACGCGGGTTTGTTGTGCGTAGCCGTAAAAAAAATCTCAGCCCGGCGAGCCTGGCGCTCAGGCTCTCAGCGCTGCGCAGCTTCTTCGACTGGCTGGTCAGCCAGGGGGGCTTAAAAGCCAACCCGGCAAAAGGGATCGCCACGCCGAAGGCGCCGCGCCATCTGCCTAAAAATATCGACGTTGACGACGTAAACCGCCTGCTGGATATCGATCTGAACGATCCGCTGGCCGTGCGCGACCGCGCGATGCTGGAGGTGATGTACGGTGCCGGGTTACGTCTGTCTGAGCTCGTTAACCTCGACCTCAAGCATCTCGATCTGGAATCGGGCGAAGTGTGGGTAATGGGTAAGGGCAGCAAAGAGCGCCGCCTGCCGATTGGCCGCAATGCGGTCTCCTGGATTGAGCACTGGCTTGACCTGCGCGGGCTGTTTGGCTCCGACGAAGATGCGCTGTTCCTGTCGAAGCTTGGCAAGCGGATCTCGGCGCGTAACGTGCAGAAGCGCTTTGCGGAGTGGGGCATTAAGCAGGGGCTGAACAGCCACGTTCACCCGCACAAGCTGCGCCACTCCTTTGCGACACACATGCTTGAGTCGAGCGGCGATCTGCGCGGCGTGCAGGAACTGCTTGGCCACGCAAATCTGTCGACCACTCAAATCTATACCCACTTAGACTTCCAGCACCTTGCCTCGGTGTATGACGCGGCGCATCCACGCGCCAAACGGGGGAAATAATGCGTTTTTACCGCCCACTCGGTCAGATCTCAGCCCTGACGTTTGACCTTGATGACACTCTTTATGACAACCGCGAGGTGATCCTGCGCACCGAGCAGGAGTCCCTGGCGTTTGTGCAGAACTACCATCCCGCGCTGAAGGCGATACAGAACAAGGACTTCCAGAAGCTGCGCCAGTCCCTGCGTGAGACCGAGCCGGACATTTACCACGACGTGACCGAATGGCGTCGTCGCGCGGTTGAGCAGGCGATGCTCAACGTGGGTCTGAGCACGCAGGATGCCGCCATTGGGGCGGAAGCGGCCATGGAAAACTTTGCTAAATGGCGCAGCCGCATCGACGTGCCGCAGGAAACCCACGACACGCTGGCGAAGCTTGCCGAAAAGTGGCCGCTGGTGGCCATCACCAACGGCAATGCCCAGCCGGAGCTGTTTGGCCTCAGCGATTATTTTGAATTCGTGCTGCGTGCGGGTCCTCACGGGCGCGCGAAGCCGTTCAGTGACATGTACCATCTGGCGGCAGATAAGCTTAACCTGCCGCTGGGTGAGATCCTGCACGTGGGGGATGACCTGACCACAGACGTGGCCGGCGCCATCCGCTGCGGGATGCAGGCCTGCTGGATCAAGCCGGAAAACGCTGACCTGATGATCGCCTCCGATAGCCGTCTTCTGCCGCACGTGGAAATTTCACGGTTGGCATCCCTCACGACGCTGATATAATCATCAATTGTTCTGTATAAATTAACAGGGTTTTGGCGAATGCTATTCGCCTGCCCGACATGACGTGACGGTGCCAATGGACGTTTCTTACCTGCTCGACAGCCTTAATGACAAACAGCGTGACGCGGTTGCCGCCTCGCGCACCAACCTGCTGGTGCTGGCTGGAGCGGGAAGTGGTAAGACGCGCGTGCTGGTTCACCGTATCGCCTGGCTGCAGAGCGTGGAAAACTGCTCGCCGTACTCCATCATGGCGGTCACGTTCACCAACAAGGCGGCGGCGGAGATGCGCCACCGCATCGCCCAACTGATGGGCACCAGCCAGGGCGGCATGTGGGTCGGCACCTTCCACGGCCTGGCGCACCGCCTGCTGCGCGCACACCACATGGACGCCAACCTGCCGCAGGATTTCCAGATCCTCGACAGCGAAGACCAGCTCCGTCTGCTGAAACGGCTGATCAAGGCGATGAACCTCGACGAGAAGCAGTGGCCGCCGCGTCAGGCGATGTGGTACATCAACGGCCAGAAAGACGAGGGGCTGCGCCCGCACCACATTCAGAGCTTCGGCAACCCGGTCGAGCAGACCTGGCAGAACGTCTACAAGGCCTATCAGGAAGCGTGCGATCGCGCCGGTCTGGTGGATTTCGCCGAGCTGCTGCTGCGCGCCCACGAGCTGTGGCTGAACAAACCGCACATCCTGCAGCACTACCGTGAACGCTTCACCAATATCCTGGTGGACGAATTCCAGGATACCAACAACATCCAGTACGCGTGGATCCGCCTGCTGGCCGGCGATACCGGCAAGGTGATGATCGTGGGCGATGATGACCAGTCGATCTACGGCTGGCGCGGGGCGCAGGTGGAGAACATCCAGCGCTTCCTCAACGATTTCCCCGGCGCGGAAACCATCCGTCTGGAGCAGAACTACCGCTCAACCAGCAACATCCTGAGCGCGGCCAACGCCCTGATTGAGAACAACAACGGGCGTCTGGGTAAAAAGCTGTGGACCGACGGCGTCGATGGCGAACCGATTTCGATTTACTGCGCCTTCAACGAGCTCGACGAAGCGCGCTTCGTGGTGAACCGCATCAAAACCTGGCAGGACAACGGCGGCGCGCTGGAGCAGTGCGCCATTCTCTACCGCAGCAACGCCCAGTCGCGCGTGCTGGAAGAGGCGCTGCTGCAGGTGAGCATGCCGTACCGCATTTATGGCGGCATGCGCTTCTTCGAACGTCAGGAAATCAAAGATGCGCTGTCGTATCTGCGTCTGATTGCCAACCGTAACGACGACGCGGCGTTTGAACGCGTGGTCAACACGCCCACCCGTGGGATTGGCGACCGTACGCTGGACGTGGTGCGTCAGGCCTCGCGCGACCGCCAGCTGACGCTGTGGCAGGCGTGCCGCGAGCTGCTGCAGGAAAAAGCGCTTGCCGGACGTGCCGCCAGCGCATTGCAGCGCTTCCTTGAGCTGATTGACGCCCTCGCGCAGGAAACGGCCGACATGCCGCTGCACGTGCAGACCGACCGGGTGATTAAAGATTCCGGCCTGCGCACCATGTATGAGCAGGAAAAAGGTGAGAAGGGCCAGACCCGTATTGAGAACTTAGAGGAACTGGTCACGGCAACGCGCCAGTTCAGCTACAACGAAGAAGACGAAGACCTGATGCCGCTGCAGGCGTTCCTCTCCCACGCCGCGCTGGAAGCGGGGGAAGGGCAGGCCGATACCTGGCAGGATGCGGTTCAGCTCATGACCCTGCACTCTGCCAAAGGACTGGAGTTCCCGCAGGTGTTCATCGTCGGGATGGAAGAGGGGATGTTCCCGAGCCAGATGTCGCTGGATGAAGGCGGCCGTCTGGAAGAGGAACGCCGTCTGGCCTACGTGGGCGTGACGCGCGCGATGCAGAAGCTGACGCTGACCTATGCGGAAACCCGCCGTCTGTACGGTAAAGAGGTCTATCACCGTCCATCGCGCTTTATCGGTGAACTGCCGGAAGAGTGCGTGGAGGAGGTGCGTCTGCGGGCGAGCATCAGTCGTCCTGTCAGCCATCAGCGCATGGGTTCGCCGATTGCGGAAACCGACACTGGCTACAAGCTGGGCCAGCGCGTGCGCCATTCGAAGTTTGGCGAAGGCACCATTGTGAATCTGGAAGGCAGCGGCGAGCACAGCCGCCTGCAGGTGGCGTTCCAGGGGCAGGGGATTAAATGGCTGGTGGCGGCCTACGCGAAGCTGGAAACAGTCTAACATACAGAAAAATATCATTATTTTGTAATAATCTGCTAGCCTTATACGTTGAAGGTCAATTAATGCCCTTCAGCGTTTCGTTGCGTGTTGACGCCACAGTTATAGCTGGCGTAACATGCGCGCACGATTACGCTAAGAGGACATTCGCCTTGGACACACCCAGTAGATACTGGCTCAATTCCCTGTCATCCAGGAACAACTCCTAAGGCTATCTCCTCTTGCTGATGGCCTTAGTGGTTGTCAGCGACTGCATTATTCCCGTCGCGCTGAGTCAGGCTGTTTAATGGTCTGAAACCCAATTTGTTTCTGTGTGCCCACCGAACTGTCCGATATTTTTTGCATTGGGAGTCCCGGTCATGTTGAGCGCATTTCAACTCGAAAATAACCGACTGACTCGGCTTGAAGCCGAAGAGTCACAGCCCCTCATTGATGCCGTATGGGTGGATCTGGTCGAGCCGGACGACGATGAGCGCCTTCGCGTACAATCTGAGCTGGGGCAAAGCCTGGCAACCCGCCCGGAACTGGAAGACATCGAAGCATCCGCGCGTTTTTTTGAAGACGAAGACGGTCTGCATATTCACTCCTTCTTCTTCTTTGAAGATGCGGAAGACCACGCGGGTAACTCCACCGTGGCGTTTACCATTCGCGATGGCCGCCTGTTTACGCTGCGCGAGCGCGAGCTGCCGGCATTCCGTCTCTACCGCATGCGCGCCCGCAGCCAGGCAATGGTGGATGGTAACGCTTACGAGCTGCTGCTCGATCTGTTCGAGACCAAAATTGAACAGCTGGCGGACGAAATTGAAAACATCTATAGCGATCTGGAAAAGCTGAGCCGCGTGATCATGGAAGGCCATCAGGGCGATGAGTACGACGAGGCACTCTCCACGCTGGCTGAGCTGGAAGATATCGGCTGGAAGGTGCGTTTGTGTCTGATGGATACCCAGCGCGCGCTGAACTTCCTGGTGCGCAAGGCGCGTCTGCCGGGCGGTCAGCTGGAGCAGGCGCGTGAGATCCTGCGCGATATCGAATCCCTGCTGCCGCACAACGAATCCCTGTTCCAGAAGGTCAACTTCCTGATGCAGGCGGCGATGGGCTTTATCAACATCGAGCAGAACCGCATCATCAAGATCTTCTCGGTGGTGTCCGTAGTGTTCCTGCCGCCAACGCTGGTGGCATCCAGCTATGGGATGAACTTCGAGTTTATGCCGGAGCTGAAGTGGAGCTTTGGTTACCCGGGGGCGATTATCTTTATGATCCTCGCGGGGCTGGCGCCGTATCTGTACTTTAAGCGCCGGAACTGGCTGTAAAAATCTGGCGGGTGGCGCTGCGCTTACCCGCCCTACGATCGAATTCCCTCTCCCTGTGGGAGAGGGTTAGAGTTAGGGCAACTTCACAGCCCTTTGCGCCCCCTGCGCTGGGTATAAATCGCATCGGCGACGAAAATCGCCAGCGCCACCCAGATAAAGGCGAACGTCACCATCTTATCCGCCCCCGGCACCTCGCCGTAAAACACCACCGCCAGCAGGAACATTAGCGTCGGGCCAATGTACTGGAAGAAACCCAGCGTGGAGAGACGCAGGCGCGTCGCCGCACCGGTGAAGCACAGCAGTGGAATAGTGGTCACCACGCCCGCCGCCATCAGCATCAGGTTTAGCGACCACGGGTTGCTGCCCATGTGGCTGGTTGGGCTGTCGGCGATGCCGAAAAGATAAATCGCCGCCACGGGCAGCAGCCACAAGGTTTCAAACAGCATCCCCGTCTGCGCTTCTACCGCAATCTTCTTACGCACCAGGCCGTAGAACGCAAAGCTGAACGCCAGGCCGAGGGCAATAATCGGCAGCGAGCCGAAGGTCCAGAGCTGCACCAGTACGCCGCAGAAGGCCAGAATCACCGCCACCCACTGCATCCGGCGGAAGCGCTCACCGAGGAAAATCATCCCCAGCACGATATTCACCAGCGGGTTAATGAAGTACCCCAGGCTCGCTTCGAGCATGTGATGGTTATTCACCGCCCAGATAAACAGCAGCCAGTTGCCGCCAATCAGCACGGCAGAAAGTGCCAGCAGGAAGATCTTCTTCGGGGTTTGCAGCAGCGTTTTGACGCCCGACCACTGACGGCTGAGGCTCATCAGCGCAATCATAAAGAAGAACGACCAGATGACGCGGTGAGTCAGGATCTCATCGGCCGGAACGTAGGCGATAAGCTTGAAATACGCCGGGGCGATACCCCAAATAAAATAAGCGGCAAGGGCGAGTAAAACGCCCTGCCGCGTCTGTTTAGCATCCATCGGGAAAATCCGTTACAAAAAAGTGAATTAATTTTACCCGATTTTGCCGCCTCAACCCACCATATAAGTGGCGGTTGCGCTGGCGATATACACCTGTTCTTCGTTGTGTAATTCAACGCGCGCCACGGCGACTTTATTCCCCGCGCGCAGCAGGCTGCTGGTACAGGTAAAGCGATTTCCGCGCCCCGGGCGAAGATAGTCGACGCGCAGATCGATGGTGCCCATGCGCGCCAGACGCTGGCGGAGTTCGTCTTCGTTGATGGTGTCATGGCGGGTCAGCGTGCTGCCCACGCAGACCAGACCTGCCGCCACGTCAAGCGCGGAGGCAATCACGCCGCCGTGCAAAATACTTTGCGCCCAGTTCCCTACCATCATCGGCTGGTTGTTGAAGCTCAGCTGGGCAAAGTCTTTCTCGTAACGCTCCAGCTCCAGTCCCAGCGCGCGGTTAAACGGCATATGGTAAACAAAAATCTCGCCCACGAGTTTTAACACTTCTTCGGCGGTAAGCATGGCTGACATGAGGCATCACATCCTTATTGTTAACGAAATGTTGATTTTATGCCTCAGCAACAAGGAATTCCACTTTCAAAAACGAGGATGCAGCAGTTGTCGCAGAAGTCTGTAGAATGTCCGCCACATAACTATTTAGCTAATTTTACTCTTTTGCAGGAGAACACCACCGATGCGGACGTATCTGGCATGGTTACTGGCGGCGGTTGCGCTGCCCCTCACAGCATATGCGCAGGAAGCGACAATCAAAGAGGTGCATGATAAGCCTGCCGTTCACGGTAGCATTATCGCGAACCTTCTTCAGGAGCATGACAATCCGTTCACGCTCTATCCGTATGACACCAACTACGTGATTTACACCCAGACCAGCGATCTCAACAAAGAGGCGATAAGCTCCTATAACTGGTCTGATAATGCGCGTAAAGATGAGGTGAAGTTCCAGCTCAGCCTCGCTTTCCCGTTCTGGCGCGGCATTCTGGGACCGAACTCGGTGTTTGGTGCCTCCTATACGCAGAAGTCCTGGTGGCAGCTCTCTAACAGCGGGGAATCCTCGCCGTTCCGCGAAACCAACTATGAGCCCCAGCTGTTCCTCGGCTTTGCAACGGATTATGAGTTTGCGGGCTGGACGTTACGCGATGTGGAAGTGGGCTTTAACCATGACTCTAACGGACGTTCCGATCCGACATCCCGTAGCTGGAACCGTGCCTATACGCGCCTGATGGCGCAGAACGGTAACTGGATGGTGGAAGTGAAGCCGTGGTATGTGGTCGGCAGCACTGATGACAACCCGGACATCACCAAATATATGGGCTACTACCAGCTTAAAGTCGGCTACCAGTTAGGTGATGCCGTGCTGAGTGCGAAAGGTCAGTACAACTGGAACACCGGCTACGGCGGCGCGGAAGTGGGCTTAAGCTATCCGGTAAGCAAGCATGTCCGCCTTTATACACAAGTCTACAGCGGTTACGGCGAGTCGCTTATCGATTACAACTTCAACCAGACCCGCGTCGGCGTGGGCGTGATGCTGAACGATATTCTCTAGGCTGTTCGAATGTTTTTGCGTTAAACGTTGAAGTTTCTCTCTCAGGCGCTGAAAATAGCGCCTGTTTCATTTCAGGCATATGGGGTTAACGTGGCGCAGGCGGAAGTATTGAATCAGGAGTCGCTGGCTAAACAGGTTTTGCATGAAACCTTTGGCTACCAGCAGTTCCGCCCTGGCCAGGAAACCATCATTGAAACGGTGCTGGAAGGTCGTGATTGCCTGGTGGTGATGCCTACCGGTGGCGGCAAGTCCCTCTGTTATCAGGTGCCCGCGCTGGTGCTTAACGGCCTGACGGTCGTGGTATCCCCCCTCATTTCTCTGATGAAAGACCAGGTTGACCAGCTGCTCGCCAACGGCGTGGCGGCGGCCTGTCTCAACTCGACCCAAACCCGGGAGCAGCAGCAAGAGGTCATGGCCGGGTGCCGCACCGGGCAGATCCGCCTGCTGTATATCGCGCCGGAACGCCTGATGCTGGATAACTTCCTCGACCACCTGGCGCACTGGAACCCGGTCCTGCTGGCGGTGGATGAAGCGCACTGTATCTCCCAGTGGGGACACGATTTCCGCCCGGAATACGCCGCCCTCGGCCAGCTGCGTCAGCGCTTCCCCGAGCTGCCGTTTATGGCGCTTACCGCCACGGCGGATGACACCACGCGGCTGGATATCGTTCGCCTGCTCGGGCTGAACGACCCCTATATCCAGGTCAGCAGCTTCGATCGCCCAAACATCCGCTATATGCTGATGGAAAAGTTCAAGCCGCTGGATCAGCTCCTGCGCTACGTCCAGGAGCAGCGCGGCAAGTCCGGCATCATCTACTGCAACAGCCGTGCGAAGGTGGAAGACACCGCCGCGCGTCTGCAAAACCGCGGCTTTAGCGCCGCCGCCTATCACGCCGGATTAGAGAACCACATCCGCGCCGACGTGCAGGAAAAATTCCAGCGCGATGACCTGCAGATCGTGGTCGCGACGGTAGCGTTTGGGATGGGGATCAACAAGCCCAACGTGCGCTTTGTGGTGCATTTCGACATTCCGCGCAATATCGAATCCTACTATCAGGAAACCGGCCGCGCCGGGCGTGACGGCCTGCCTGCGGAAGCGATGCTGTTTTACGATCCGGCCGATATGGCGTGGCTGCGCCGCTGTCTGGAAGAGAAGCCGCAGGGACAGCTGCAGGATATCGAGCGCCACAAGCTCAACGCGATGGGCGCGTTTGCCGAAGCGCAAACCTGCCGTCGTCTGGTTCTGCTCAACTACTTTGGTGAAGGGCGCCAGGAGCCGTGCGGCAACTGCGATATCTGCCTCGACCCGCCGAAGCAGTACGATGGCCTGATGGACGCGCGTAAGGCGCTCTCGACCATTTACCGTGTGAATCAACGCTTCGGGATGGGCTACGTGGTGGAGGTGCTGCGCGGTGCCAATAACCAGCGTATCCGCGATATGGGCCACGACAAGCTGCCTGTCTACGGTATTGGCAAGGACCAGAGCCACGAACACTGGGTGAGTATTATTCGCCAGCTAATCCACCTCGGCTTCGCCACGCAGAACATTGCCCAGCACTCCGCCCTGCAGCTGACCGAAGCGGCGCGCCCGGTTCTGCGCGGTGACGTTGAGCTCAAGCTCGCCGTGCCGCGCGTCATCGCCCTGAAGCCACGCGTGATGCAGAAATCCTACGGCGGCAACTACGACCGCAAGCTGTTCGCCAAACTGCGCAAGCTGCGTAAGGCCATCGCCGACGAAGAAAACATCCCGCCTTACGTGGTGTTCAACGACGCGACGCTGATTGAGATGGCCGAGCAGATGCCGCTTAGCGCCAGCGAGATGCTCAGCGTCAACGGCGTGGGGACGCGCAAGCTGGAGCGCTTCGGTAAAGAGTTTATGGCGCTCATCCGCTCTCACGCCGACGGCGACGATGAAGAGTAGTCAGCCGGGCGAAAAAGTGCCAGGATGATGACTCACTAAATTATTTCCCCGCGAGCTAGTTATGTTAATGCTATTTCTCACCGTGGCATTAGTGCACATCGTTGCGCTGATGAGCCCCGGCCCGGACTTTTTCTTCGTGTCACAAACGGCCGTCAGCCGCTCCCGAAAAGAGGCGATGATGGGCGTGCTCGGTATCACCATGGGCGTTATGGTCTGGGCGGCCGTTGCGCTGCTCGGTCTGAACCTGATCCTGGCGAAGATGGCCTGGCTGCATAACATCATTATGGTCGGCGGCGGGCTGTACCTGTGCTGGATGGGCTACCAGATGCTGCGCGGGGCGCTGAAGAAAGAAGAGAAAAAACCGGAAGAGCCAAAGGTGGAGCTGGCAACGGGCGGTCGCAGCTTTGTAAAAGGGTTGCTGACTAATCTGGCGAACCCAAAAGCGATTATCTATTTCGGCTCCGTGTTCTCGCTGTTTGTCGGCGATAGCGTCGGTGCGGGCGCACGCTGGGGCATCTTCCTGCTGATCGTCGTTGAAACCTTTGCCTGGTTTACTATCGTGGCCAGCCTGTTCGCCTTACCGGCGATGCGCCGCGGCTACCAGCGTATCGCGAAGTGGATTGACGGCTGCGCCGGCGCGCTGTTCGCCGGCTTCGGCATTCATCTCATCATTTCTCGCTAAGCATGACGCGCTGACGCAAGCAGCGCGCCAACCAGCATAAACAGCGAGCCAAAGACTTTATTCAGGGCCTTCATCTGCTTAGGCCCTTTAATCCACGCTGCAATTCGCTGCGCCAGCGTCGCGTAACCAATCATCACGATGATATCGACGATAATGGTGGTCGCGCCCAGCACCACGTACTGCATCACCTGCGGCTGATGCGGAACGATAAACTGCGGGAACAGCGCGGCGAGGAAAACGATGCTCTTCGGGTTGGTCAGGTTGACGAACACCGCTCGCTTAAACAGATGACCGCGGTTTTGCGTCTGCGCGAGAGTATTCAGGTTGATGGAACCTGCCGCGCGCCACTGCTGGATGCCGAGCCAAATCAGATAGGCTGCCCCGGCCCATTTCAGCACTTCAAACGCCAGCACCGAGCGGGAGAAAAGTGTCCCCAGACCAATCCCAACCAGCACAATATGAATGCCCAGCCCGGCCTGCAGTCCGGCAATGGATGCCACCGCACCGCGGTAACCGTGGTTGATTGAGGTAGTCATGGTGTTAATAGCACCCGAACCCGGAGAAAGGCTGAGGATAATGGATGTCAGCAGGTAGGCGAACCACCACTCGAAGGTCATTTGAAACTCCCGAACCGTCTATTTTTATGCCACAATACGCTATTATTGAGTCATTTTGTGACCGGTGACGAAAAAAACGATATTCCCTGGATTACGTGAGTGGAAACCCAATGTTTCAGCAGAAAAAGGACTGGGAAACACGAGAAAACGCTTTTGCTGCTTTCTCTATGGGGCCGCTGACCGATTTCTGGCGGCAGCGTGAGGAAGATGAGTTTACGGGCGTCGGGGGCATCCCGGTGCGTTTCGTTCGTTTCCGAAATGAAAAAAATGACCGGGTGATAGTGGTCTGCCCTGGGCGTATTGAAAGCTACGTTAAATACGCTGAGCTGGCCTACGACCTGGTCCATATGGGGTTCGATGTACTGATCATCGACCATCGTGGGCAGGGGCTGTCCGGACGTATGCTTCCGGACACGCACCGTGGGCACGTCGATCGCTTCAGCGATTACGTCGACGATTTTGCCGCGTTCTGGCAGCAGGACGTTCAGCCCGGGCCTTGGCGCAAGCGGTATATCCTTGCGCACTCCATGGGCGGCGCCATTTCGACGCTGTTTTTGCAGCGTTATGAACACCAGTGCGATGCCATTGCGCTGACCGCGCCGATGTACGGTATCGTTATCCGTTTTCCTGACTGGATGGTGCGCCATCTTCTTGACTGGGCTGAGGGCCATCAGCGCATTCGTGAAGGTTACGCCATAGGTACAGGACGCTGGCGCGCGCTGCCGTTCGCCATCAACGTCTTAACCCACAGCCGGCAGCGTTATCGCCGCAACCTGCGCTTCTATGCCGATGAACCGCGCTTACGCGTCGGCGGCCCGACCTGGCACTGGGTGCGGGAGGGTATTATGGCCGGTGAGCAGGTGCTGGCGGGCGTAGGCGATGATGATACGCCGACGCTTCTGATTCAGGCGGAAGAAGAGCGTGTGGTGGATAACCGCATGCATGACCGCTATTGTGAACTGCGCGCTGCAGCCGGTCACCCTTGTGAAGGGGGTAAACCGCTGGTCATTAACGGCGCGTTCCATGAGATCCTTTTTGAAAAGGACGCTATGCGCTCAGTCGCGCTCAACGCCATTGTTGAATTTTTCAACAGGCATAATTGATTTTTGTTTTCCACCAGAGGTTGAAATCCCTATGTACCAGGTTGTTGCATCTGATTTAGATGGCACGCTGCTTTCCCCCGACCACACCCTGTCGCCTTACGCGAAAGAGACCTTAAAACTCCTGACTGCACGTGGTGTGAACTTTGTGTTCGCTACCGGCCGCCACCACGTCGACGTGGGGCAGATCCGCGATAATCTCGAGATCAAATCGTACATGATCACCTCCAACGGTGCGCGCGTGCATGATACCGACGGCAACCTGATCTTTACCCACAACCTGGATCGCGATATTGCCGCCGATCTGTTTGGCGTGGTGCATAACAACCCGGCTATCGTCACTAACGTTTACCGCGACGACGACTGGTTTATGAACCGCCACCGCCCGGATGAAATGCGTTTCTTCAAGGAAGCGGTATTCAACTACTCCCTTTACGAACCGGGCCTGCTGGAGCCGGAAGGGATCAGCAAGGTGTTCTTCACCTGCGACAGCCACGAAGAGCTGCTCCCGCTGGAACAGGCGATCAACGCTCGCTGGGGCGATCGCGTCAACGTAAGCTTCTCAACCCTGACCTGTCTTGAAGTGATGGCGGGTGGCGTCTCCAAAGGTCACGCGCTGGAAGCGGTTGCGAAACGCCTGGGCTTCGGGCTCAAAGACTGTATCGCCTTCGGTGACGGCATGAACGACGCCGAGATGCTTTCAATGGCAGGCAAGGGCTGCATCATGCAGAACGCGCACCAGCGTCTGAAGGATCTCCACCCTGAACTGGAAGTCATTGGTTCTAACGCTGACAACGCGGTACCGAAGTATCTGCGCAAGCTGTTCCTTGAATAATCTTCACTTGATTGTTTATTGCTCAGTTGTCAACTAAAGAGTTCGCTACAATGCCTCTCCTTCTTTCTGAGAGACAAGCATTGTGGCGCTACTCATTATCACCACTATCCTGTGGGCCTTCTCCTTTAGCCTGATTGGCGAATACCTTGCCGGTTCGGTCGACAGTTACTTCTCGGTGCTGATGCGTGTGGGGCTGGCGGCACTGGTGTTCCTGCCGTTTCTGCGCACGCGCGGACAGTCGCTGAAAACGATTGTGCTGTATATGCTGGTGGGGGCGATGCAGCTCGGCATCATGTATTTGTTCAGCTTCCGGGCTTACGTCTATCTGTCCGTCTCGGAATTCCTGCTCTTTACCGTGCTGACGCCGCTCTACATCACGCTGATTTACGATCTGCTGAGTAAACGCCGTCTGCGCTGGGGATACCTGCTGAGCGCGGCGCTGGCGGTGATTGGCGCGGCGATTATTCGCTACGACAAAGTAAGCGATCACTTCTGGACCGGGCTGATGTTCGTCCAGCTCGCCAACATCAGTTTCGCTATCGGCATGGTGGGCTACAAACGCCTGATGGAAACCCGTCCGATGCCGCAGCATAACGCGTTCGCATGGTTTTATATGGGCGCCGCGATTGTCGCGGTAGCGGCGTGGTTTATGCTCGGTAACCCGCAAAAGTTGCCGACTACGTCCGTGCAGTGGGGCGTGCTGATCTGGCTGGGCGTCGTGGCTTCCGGGTTGGGGTACTTCATGTGGAACTACGGCGCGACTCAGGTCGACGCCGGTACGCTGGGGATCATGAACAACGTGCATGTCCCGGCAGGGCTGCTGGTCAACCTCGCTATCTGGCAGCAACAGCCGCACTGGCCGAGCTTCCTTATTGGGGGAGCGGTGATCCTGGCTTCGCTGTGGGTCCATCGCCGATGGGTCGCTCCGCGCTCCGCACAAACGGAAGATGATCGCACGCGTGGTTCCGCGCTGAGCGAATAAACGCCTCCGTAATCGGCTGACGCTGCTCGCCATCGCGCACGGCAGCGTACAGCCGGCTCCACAGTCCTTCTCCCAGGGTTTTGGTCACCACCAGACCCTGGCGTTCAAAGCTCTCCACCACCCAGTGCGGCAGCGCCGCGATACCCATTCTGGCCGCCACCATCTGAATCAGCAGCAGGGTGTTATCCACGCTTTTTAGCTGCGGGCTAATGCCCGCGGGCTGCAGGAAGTGACGCCAGATATCCAGACGACTGCGCTGAACCGGGTAAATCAGCAGCGTTTCCGTCGCCAGGTCTTCCGGCGTGATGCGCGTTTTGGCCGCCAGCGGATGGTCCGGCGCCAGCACCAGGCGCACCTCATAATCAAACATCGGCGAATAGTGCAGGCCGCTGCGCGGCAGAATGTCAGAGGTCATGACCAGATCCAGCTCGCCCTGCTGCAGCGAAGGCTGCGGGTCGAACGTCACGCCGGATTTAAAGTCCATCTCCACCTGCGGCCACTTCTGGCGGAAGTTCTCAAGCGCGGGGGTCAGCCACTGAATACAGCTGTGGCACTCAATAGCGATACGCAGTTTGGTCTGCTGCGGTTCGTTACACGCCTGCAGCGCGCTCGCGATTTGCGGCAGAACCTGATTCGCCAGTTGAAGGAGAATTTCACCCTGCGGCGTAAAGCGTAGCGGCTGGCTTTTACGCACAAAAAGACGGAAGCCGAGGCGTTGTTCCAGATCGCTGAACTGGTGAGAAAGGGCGGACTGTGTCTGGTGCAGCGTGGCCGCAGCAGCCGCGAGCGAACCGCAGTTTCGCAACGCTTGTAGCGTTTTCAGGTGTTTAATCTCGATCATGAAAGTCCTTCACTTCGCCATGAACATTTTGCGCTTGAGGAATATACAGTACCTGCCAATTATAGAAGTGTAAACATCTGGACGTCTAAATAACGAATTTCACAAGGGGTACACCATGACAATCCGCAATCACACTCTCGGTTTCCCTCGCGTTGGCCTGCGTCGCGAGCTGAAAAAAGCGCAAGAAAGCTACTGGGCGGGTAACGCCACGCGTGAAGAGCTGCTGGCGGTGGGACGCGAGCTGCGCGCCCGCCACTGGGATCAGCAGAAGCAGGCGGGCATTGACCTGCTGCCGGTGGGCGATTTCGCCTGGTACGACCATGTTCTGACGACCAGCCTGCTGCTTGGCAACGTGCCGGCTCGTCATCAGAACAAAGATGGATCGGTAGATATCGATACCCTGTTCCGCATCGGCCGTGGCCGTGCGCCAACGGGTGAGCCAGCGGCAGCGGCGGAAATGACTAAGTGGTTTAACACTAACTATCACTATATGGTGCCGGAGTTCGTAAAAGGTCAGCAGTTTAAACTGACCTGGACGCAGCTTCTGGATGAAGTGGACGAAGCGCTGGCGCTGGGTCACCAGGTTAAACCCGTGCTGCTGGGGCCAGTGACCTATCTGTGGCTGGGGAAAGTCAAAGGCGAGCAGTTCGATCGTCTGAGCCTGCTGAAGGACATTCTGCCGGTCTACAAACAGGTGCTGATTGAGCTGGGCAAACGCGGCATTCAGTGGGTGCAAATCGACGAACCGGCGCTGGTGCTCGAGTTGCCTCAGGAATGGCTCGATGCCTTCAAACCGGCGTATGACGCGCTCACCGGGGAGGTGAAGCTGCTACTGACAACCTATTTCGAAGGCGTGACGCCGAACCTGAACACGATTACCGCGCTGCCGGTGCAGGGCCTGCACGTAGACCTTGTACACGGTAAAGATGATGTGACGGAGCTGCACAAGCGCCTGCCCGCAGACTGGCTGCTCTCCGCCGGTCTGGTGAATGGCCGTAACGTCTGGCGCGCCGATCTGACCGAGAAATACGCACAAATCAAAGACATCGTCGGTAAACGTGAGCTGTGGGTGGCCTCGTCCTGCTCGCTGCTGCACAGCCCGATCGACCTGAGCGTGGAAACCCGTCTCGACCCTGAAGTAAAGAGCTGGTTTGCCTTCGCGCTGCAAAAATGTGAAGAGCTGGCCCTGCTGCGTGACGCGCTGAACAGCGACGACACGGCGGCAATTACCGAATGGAGCGCCCCGATCCGGGCGCGCCGCCACTCCGCGCGCGTGCATAACCCGGCGGTGGAAAAACGTCTGGCGGCCATCACCGCCCAGGACAGCCAGCGCCAGAGCCCGTATGAGGTGCGCGCCGAAGCCCAGCGCGCCCGCTTCAATCTGCCTGCGTGGCCGACCACGACGATTGGTTCCTTCCCGCAGACCACCGAGATCCGCGGCCTGCGTCTGGACTTTAAAAAGGGCAATCTGGATGCGAATCACTACCGCACCGGGATCGCGGAACACATCAAGCAGGCGATTATCGAGCAGGAACGCCTTGGGCTGGACGTGCTGGTGCACGGTGAAGCAGAGCGTAATGACATGGTGGAATACTTTGGCGAGCACCTGGACGGCTTCGTCTTTACCCAGAACGGCTGGGTGCAGAGCTATGGCTCCCGATGCGTGAAGCCGCCGGTGGTCATCGGTGACGTCAGCCGTCCGGAAGCGATCACGGTTGAGTGGGCGAAGTACGCCCAGTCCCTGACCGACAAGCCGGTGAAAGGCATGCTCACCGGTCCTGTGACCATTCTTTGCTGGTCCTTCCCGCGTGAAGACGTGACCCGTGAAACCATCGCCAAACAGATCGCCCTGGCGCTGCGTGATGAGGTGGCGGATCTGGAAGCCGCAGGCATTGGCATTATTCAGATTGACGAACCGGCCCTGCGCGAAGGTCTGCCGCTGCGCCGCAGCGACTGGGACGCCTACCTGCAGTGGGGCGTGGAGGCGTTCCGCATCAACGCCGCGGTGGCGAAGGACGACACTCAGATCCACACCCACATGTGTTATTGCGAATTTAACGACATCATGGATTCAATTGCCGCGCTGGACGCCGACGTGATCACTATTGAGACCTCGCGTTCAGATATGGAGCTGCTGGAGTCGTTTGAAGAATTCGACTACCCGAACGAAATCGGGCCGGGCGTGTACGACATCCACTCCCCGAACGTGCCGAGCGTGGAGTGGATTGAAGCCCTGCTGAAAAAAGCGGCCCAGCGTATTCCGGCAGAGCGTCTTTGGGTAAACCCGGACTGCGGACTGAAAACCCGCGGCTGGCCTGAAACCCGCGCAGCGCTGGCGAACATGGTGAAGGCAGCGCAGAATTTGCGTCAGGCGTAGGGGTATTGGATGGCCCGGTAAGGCGTAACCGCCTCCGGGCTTATTGTTATTAGGCTTTCTTACCGCCGTACTGGCTAAACCACGCCAGCATTCTCTGCCAGCCATCTTTGGCTGATTCCGCGTGATAGCTCGGACGATAATCGGCGTTAAACGCATGCCCGGCATCCGGGTACACCACAATCTCCGCCTTCGCATTGGCCGCACGCAGCGCATGGCGCATGGTTTCTACCGAATCCAGCGAAATACCGGTGTCCTGACCGCCATAAAGCCCTAACACGGGGGCATTTAACTCGGTGGCGATATCGACGGGATGTTTAGGCGAATTCAGCGTTTTTTCACCCACCAGTTTGCCGTACCAGGCGACAGCAGCTTTGAGCTGCGGGTTATGCGCGGCATACAGCCAGCTAATGCGACCGCCCCAGCAGAAACCGGTGACCAGCAGACGATGCGGATCGCCGCCGTTGCGCGCCGCCCAGCTGGCGACATGATCGAGATCGGCCAGCACCTGCGCGTCCGGGACTTTGCTGACCAGGTTGCTGAGCAATGTTGGAATATCACTGTAGTCGTTCGGATCGCCCTGACGGAAGTAGAGCTCTGGCGCAACGGCCAGATACCCTTCCAGCGCCAGCCGGCGGCAGAGGTCGCGAATGTGTTCGTGAACACCAAATATCTCCTGAATCACAATCACGATGGGTAGCGGACCCTCTGCCGATTTTGGTCGGGCGTGATAAGCAGGCATATTCTCCCCCTGCGAGGGAATAGAGGTCTCGCCCGCGGTAATTGCCGCTTCTGGAGTCGACACGATGGTTGAAGCATGTGGGGCCGCAGCAGGTGCAAAACCGGTTTTTTCAGTCATGGCATTCTCCGTACCAATGAGTTAGCGCAAAGGTAAATATAGACACCAGGTTAACAACTCACAGTGCCTTAAACGGTCTATCTTTTGTGCAGCACCTGGCGATATAACTTGTTAATGTGATGTAAATCACTTTTTTATGGAAATTCAATGTAACCATTTTTATTCATGGTGAGGTTCGTCACGAAAATATGCTTACTGCTTCTGTAAAGTACCGTTTTACTTCTTCTGACTAACCGACCCACAGAGGAGTCACCTATGTCTAAGTCTGATGTTTTTCATCTCGGCCTCACTAAAAACGATTTACAAGGGGCTACGCTCGCCATCGTCCCTGGCGATCCGGAGCGTGTGGAAAAGATCGCCGCGCTGATGGATAAGCCGGTCAAGCTGGCTGCCCATCGTGAGTTCACCACCTGGCGCGCAGAGCTGGATGGCAAAGCGGTGATCGTGTGCTCTACCGGTATCGGTGGTCCGTCTACGTCTATTGCTGTTGAAGAGCTGGCGCAGCTGGGCATCCGCACTTTCCTGCGTATCGGTACGACCGGCGCTATTCAGCCGCATATCAACGTCGGCGACGTTCTGGTCACGACCGCGTCCGTCCGTTTGGACGGCGCAAGCCTGCATTTTGCACCAATGGAATTCCCGGCAGTGGCTGATTTCGAATGTACCACCGCGCTGGTTGAAGCTGCGAAATCCGTAGGCGCAACCACTCACGTGGGCGTAACCGCGTCTTCCGACACCTTCTACCCGGGCCAGGAGCGTTACGATACCTTCTCAGGCCGCGTGGTTAGCCGTTTCAAAGGCTCAATGGAAGAGTGGCAGTCCATGGGTGTGATGAACTACGAAATGGAATCCGCAACGCTGCTGACCATGTGTGCAAGCCAGGGTCTGCGTGCCGGTATGGTGGCGGGCGTTATCGTCAACCGTACCCAGCAGGAGATCCCGAACGCCGAAACCATGAAGCAGACCGAAAGTCATGCAGTGAAAATCGTGGTGGAAGCAGCGCGTCGCCTGATCTAGTCCTCTCTTCTTAAATCAAAGGCCGACACGTTCGGCCTTTATTTTTTGCGTAGCGCCTCGCAGGAAAACCCTTTCAAACTGGACGTTTATACAGCACAATTCTATTTTGTGCGGGTAATACGTTGATGCAGGGGGCATTGTGGATATCTCAATCCTGATTTACGCGGTGATTGCGTTGGTGAGCTTAGGGATTGGCTGGCTGATTTCCAGCTACCAGCATGCGCAGCAGAAGGCCGACCAGCTGGCTGAGCGAGAAGAGATGGTCGCAGATTTAAGCGCTATAAAACAGCAGCTTGCGCTGAGCGAACACTGGCGCGATGAGTGTGAGTTGCTCAACAACGAGCTGCGCAACCTGCGTGATATCAACACGTCACTGGAGGCCGATCTCCGCGAAGTGACCACACGCCTTGAATCCACCCAACTGCATGCGGAAGACAAAATCCGCCAGATGATCAACAGCGAGCAGCGTCTCAGCGAACAGTTTGAGAATCTCGCGAACCGCATTTTTGAGCACAGCAACCGCCGCGTTGACGAACAAAACCGCCAGAGCCTGAACAGTCTGCTGACGCCCCTGCGTGAACAGCTGGACGGCTTCCGCCGTCAGGTACAGGACAGCTTTGGTCAGGAAGCCCGCGAGCGGCATACCCTGGCGCATGAAATTCGCAATCTCCAGCAGCTGAATGCCCAGATGGCGCAGGAGGCGGTCAACCTCACCCGTGCGCTGAAAGGGGATAACAAAACCCAGGGCAACTGGGGAGAAGTGGTGCTGACCCGCGTCCTGGAAGCTTCAGGCCTTCGGGAAGGGTACGAATACGAAACGCAGGTGAGTATCGAAAACGATGCCCGCTCGCGCATGCAGCCGGATGTGATCGTGCGGCTGCCGCAGGGCAAAGATGTGGTGATTGACGCCAAGATGACGCTGGTAGCGTATGAGCGTTACTTCAACGCGGAGGATGACTACACCCGCGAATCGGCGCTTCAGGAGCACATTGCCTCGGTGCGTAATCACATTCGCCTGCTCGGCAGAAAAGACTACCAGCAGCTGCCGGGTCTGCGCTCGCTGGACTATGTCCTGATGTTTATTCCGGTAGAGCCCGCATTTCTGCTGGCACTCGACAGACAGCCTGAGCTTATAACCGAAGCGCTCAAAAATAATATTATGTTGGTCAGCCCCACCACGCTGCTGGTGGCGTTACGCACCATTGCGAACCTGTGGCGCTATGAGCACCAGAGTCGCAACGCGCAGCAGATTGCCGATCGTGCCAGCAAGCTGTACGACAAAATGCGCCTCTTTGTGGACGACATGTCTTCAGTCGGGCAAAGCCTGGATCGTGCGCAGGATAACTATCGCCAGGCGATGAAAAAACTCGCCTCCGGACGTGGCAATCTGCTGGCGCAGGCTGAATCATTCCGCAGCCTGGGGGTAGAAGTTAAACGCGAGATTAATCCGGAATTGGTCGAGCAGGCCACCGCCCAGGACGACGAGTTTCGCCTGCGAGAAGGGGCGAACGAACAAAAGACAAACAGTGAAGACAACACGTTAGCGGCGGATTCATCACCAGACGAGATTCCAGCGCGTTTTTTTCGCGGTGGTTGAAACGTAGGGCAAACGCGCCCAATCTGATACACTTCACGAACATTTTACTGATAAGCAGGCTCTAAGATGGCTGACGATTCACAAGACACAACGCACTTTGGCTTTCAGACTGTCGCCAAAGCGCAGAAAGCTGACATGGTGGCCCACGTATTTCATTCCGTGGCGGCGAAGTACGATGTGATGAATGACCTGATGTCGTTCGGCATTCATCGCTTGTGGAAGCGCTTCACCATTGACTGTAGCGGCGTGCGTCGCGGACAAACGGTGCTGGATTTAGCTGGCGGTACGGGCGATTTAACCGCGAAATTCTCTCGTCTGGTGGGTGAAACCGGCCGCGTTGTTCTCGCCGATATTAATGACTCCATGCTGAAAATGGGACGCGAAAAGCTGCGTAACATCGGCGTGGTGGGGAATGTGGAATATGTGCAGGCAAACGCCGAAGCGCTGCCGTTCCCGGACAATACCTTTGACTGCATCACTATCTCCTTCGGTCTGCGTAACGTGACCGATAAAGAAAAAGCGCTGCGCTCCATGTACCGCGTGCTGAAGCCGGGTGGACGCCTGCTGGTGCTTGAATTCTCCAAACCGATTATTGAGCCGCTGAGCAAAGCTTACGACGCCTATTCCTTCCACGTGCTGCCGCGCATCGGTGAGCTGGTGGCTAACGACGCTGAAAGCTACCGCTATCTGGCGGAATCTATCCGTATGCACCCGGATCAGGACACATTAAAAGCCATGATGCAGGATGCAGAATTTGAGAACGTTGAATATTTCAACCTGACGGCGGGTGTCGTCGCGCTGCATCGCGGTTACAAGTTCTGAGTGGAGGTGTCCCGTGCCCTTTAAGCCCTTAGTCACCGCAGGTATCGAAAACGTACTGAATGCCTTTCTCTATCGTGCTCCGGCGCTGAAAGCAGCGCGTCAGCGGCTAAACGGGAAGATATTACGTATTGTTTTAAAAGAGTTCTCGACGCCGCTTGTGCTGGTATTCAGCGAACGCCAGCTTGACGTTCTGGGGGCGTGGGAAGGTGAAGCTGACTGCTCGGTCATCACGCACATGAGCGTGCTGCCAAAACTGCGCGATCGCCAGCAATTAACGGCGCTTATCCGCAGCGGTGAGCTGGAGGTGGAAGGCGATATTCAGGTCGTGCAGAACTTCGTTGCTCTCACCGATCTGGCGGAGTTCGATCCGGCAGAGCTGCTCGCGCCTTTTATCGGCGACATTGCTGCCGAAGGCATCGGGAAAGCCCTTCATGGTGGCGCCTCCTTTGCGCGTAAAAGCCTCCAGCGCCAACAACGCTATGTGGCGGAAGTGATGACTGAGGAGTGGCGAATGGCGCCCGGGCCACTGGAAGTTGCATGGTTTGCGGAAGAGACCGCTGCTGTTGAACGCGCGGTTGATGCGTTTACCAAACGGCTGGAAAAACTGGAGGGCAAATGACGCCTGGTGAAATTCGGCGCCTCTATTTTATTATTCGCACCTTTTTGAGCTACGGGCTCGACGAGCTTATTCCCAAAATGCGCATCACGCTGCCGCTTCGCATCTGGCGGCGGATGCTGTTCTGGATGCCCAATCGCCACAAAGGTCAACCGCTGGGTGAGCGTCTGCGCCTGGCGCTGCAGGAACTCGGTCCGGTATGGATTAAATTCGGGCAGATGCTCTCGACCCGCCGCGACCTCTTCCCGCCTCTCATTGCCGATGAGCTCGCAATGCTTCAGGACCGCGTCGCACCCTTTGACGGCGCGCGCGCGAAAAAGCAAATTGAAGAGGCGATGGGAAATGTACCCGTCGAAACCTGGTTTGACGATTTCGATATTCAGCCGCTGGCGTCGGCCTCTATCGCGCAGGTGCACACCGCGCGTTTGAAAGAAAACGGCAAAGAAGTCGTTATCAAAGTTATTCGTCCGGACATCCTGCCAGTCATCAAAGCGGACATGAAGCTGATTTATCGTCTGGCGCGCTGGGTGCCACGCTTGCTGCCGGACGGGCGCCGCCTTCGTCCACTGGAAGTGGTGCGGGAATATGAAAAAACGCTGATTGATGAGCTTAACCTGCTGCGCGAATCGGCAAACGCCATTCAGCTGCGCCGCAACTTTGAAAACAGCCCGATGCTCTATGTACCTGAAGTCTATTCTGACTACTGCAGCCAGAACATGATGGTGATGGAGCGTATCTACGGTATTCCGGTTTCGGATGTCGTAGCCCTGGAGAAGCAGGGAACAAACATGAAGCTCCTGGCCGAACGTGGCGTACAGGTCTTCTTTACCCAGGTATTCCGCGACAGCTTTTTCCATGCGGACATGCATCCGGGCAATATCTTTGTAAGCTACGAACACCCTGAGGACCCGAAATATATCGGTATCGACTGCGGGATTGTGGGGTCGCTGAACAAAGAGGATAAGCGGTATCTGGCTGAGAACTTCATCGCGTTCTTCAACCGCGACTACCGTAAGGTGGCCGAGCTGCACGTCGATTCCGGCTGGGTGCCGCCGGACACTAACGTCGAAGAGTTCGAGTTTGCGATCCGAACCGTTTGTGAACCGATTTTTGAAAAACCACTGGCGGAAATCTCCTTTGGGCACGTACTGTTGAACCTGTTCAACACGGCTCGCCGGTTTAATATGGAAGTTCAGCCACAGCTAGTTTTACTCCAGAAAACATTACTTTACGTTGAGGGTGTAGGCCGACAGCTCTATCCTCAGTTAGACTTGTGGAAGACTGCGAAACCTTTCCTTGAATCCTGGATTAAGGATCAGGTTGGCATTCCGGCGCTGGTGCGCTCGCTGAAAGAGAAGGGCCCGTTCTGGATAGAAAAAATGCCTGAAATTCCCGAACTGGTTTATGACAGTTTGCGTCAGAGCAAGAACCTTCAGCACAGCATGGATAAAATCGCCCGCGAGCTTCAGTCCAGCCGTGTTCGCCAGGGACAGTCCCGCTATCTCTTTGGGATTGGCGCAACGCTGCTGCTGAGCGGTACGCTGCTGCTGATCAACCGTCCGGACTGGCAGATGATGCCAGCCTGGCTGATGGCTGGCGGGGTGGTAGTCTGGCTTGCCGGATGGCGAAAAACGCGCTGAGTTTGCGTCGCCATCGATGGGTCGCATACGTATAATGCGACCTGACTCATTAATCATCTATCCCTGAGGAACATGTATGGGTGGTATCAGTATCTGGCAATTGTTGATCATTGCCGTCATCGTCGTGCTGCTGTTTGGCACCAAAAAGCTCGGTTCTATTGGTTCCGATCTGGGCGCGTCTATCAAAGGCTTTAAGAAAGCGATGAGCGATGATGAGAGCAAGCAGGATAAAACCAGCCAGGACGCTGACTTTACTGCTAAATCCATCTCCGACAAGCAAGAAGAAGCCAAAAAGGAAGACGCCAAACGCCACGATAAAGAGCAGGTATAAGTCGTGTTTGACATTGGTTTTGGTGAGCTGCTGCTGGTCTTTGTGATTGGCCTGATCGTGCTGGGGCCGCAGCGTCTGCCGGTGGCGGTGAAAACCGTTGCGGGCTGGGTGCGTGCGCTGAGATCGCTGGCATCGACCGTTCAGAATGAGCTGGCGCAGGAGCTTAAGCTGCAGGAATTTCAGGAAAGCCTCAAAAAGGTCGAGAAGGCGAGCATGGATAATCTGACGCCGGAACTGAAAGCCTCAATGGATGAACTGCGTGAAGCGGCGGAATCCATGAAGCGCTCTTACAGCGTCAACGATCCTGAAAAAGCGAGCGATGAAGCGAACACTATCCATAACCCGGTGGTGAAGGGCAGCGAGGAGCAGCGCGAGGGCGTAACGCCTGCCAGCGCTGAACATCAGGCTGCTGCGCCAGAACAGACGCCGCAGGAAACCGAAGTGAAAAAACAGGCGCAGCCGGAAGAACCGGTAACTAAAACGGCGGAAGTAAAGCCCGCTGCGTCCGTTTCCGAATCATCCCCCTCGTCGAGTGATAAAGCGTAAACATGGCAGTAGATGATACTCAACCGCTGATTACGCACCTCATAGAGCTGCGTAAGCGCCTGTTAAACTGCATTATTGCAGTTTTCGTTATTTTTCTATGCCTGGTTTATTTCGCCAACGATATCTACCAGGTTGTCTCTGCACCATTAATTAAGCAGATGCCGCTGGGCGCAACGATGATTGCGACGGATGTGGCTTCTCCGTTCTTTACCCCCATCAAGCTGACCTTCTGGGTGTCGTTGATAGCCTCTGCGCCCGTCATTCTTTACCAGGTATGGGCGTTTGTGGCGCCCGCGCTGTATAAACACGAACGCAAGCTGGTTATCCCGCTGCTGGTGTCCAGCTCGCTGCTGTTCTATATCGGCATGGCGTTTGCTTATTTCGTTGTCTTCCCGCTGGCCTTCGGCTTCCTGACGCATACCGCGCCGGAAGGGGTCCAGGTGTCGACGGATATTGCCAGCTACCTCAGCTTTGTGATGGCGCTGTTTATGGCGTTTGGCGTGGCATTCGAAGTGCCGGTGGCCATTGTACTGCTTTGCTGGGTAGGGGTTACGACTCCGGATGACCTGCGTAAGAAGCGTCCGTATATTCTGGTGGGCGCCTTCGTGGTCGGCATGCTGCTAACGCCGCCGGATGTGTTCTCGCAGACGCTGCTGGCCATACCGATGTACTGTCTGTTTGAGGTCGGCGTTTTCTTCTCGCGTTTCTACGTGGGTAAAGGACGTCGAGCGGATGACGAAGACGATACGTCCGACAAGACCACTGAAGAGTAAAACCAGCCGCCCGTGAGGGCGGTTGTTATATGGGGATTTGCATGTTTGATATCGGACTCAACCTGACCAGCTCGCAGTTTGCGAAAGATCGTGATGAGGTGGTTGCGCGTGCGTTTGCCGCCGGGGTGAAAGGGCTGCTGCTGACGGGCACCAACCTGCATGAGAGCGAGCAGGCGCAGCAGCTGGCGCAACGATACGATCGCTGTTGGTCTACTGCTGGCGTGCATCCTCACGACAGCAGCCAGTGGACCGCGGAAAGTGGCGACACCCTACGCAGGCTGGCAAAGACACCAGAAGTGGTGGCGATTGGCGAGTGCGGCCTCGATTTCAACCGTAACTTTTCCACGCCTGAAGAGCAGGAAAAGGCATTCACTGCCCAGCTTGCGCTAGCGGCAGAGCTTGAAATGCCCGTATTTATGCACTGCCGCGACGCGCATGAGCGTTTTCTGACTCTGCTTGAACCGTGGCTCGAGAAACTGCCCGGCGCGGTGCTGCACTGCTTCACCGGCTCACGGCAGGAGGCGCTGGAATGCCTGGAGCGTGGGCTTTATCTGGGGATTACCGGCTGGGTTTGCGATGAGCGCCGCGGGCTTGAGCTTCGGGAGCTGTTGCCAGCGATCCCGGCTGACCGGTTGCTCCTTGAAACGGACGCACCTTATCTCCTGCCGCGCGATATGAAACCCAAACCGGCATCGCGACGAAATGAGCCCGCTTATCTGGGGCACATTATTGAGAGCGTCGCGAAGCGGCGCGGAGACGATCCGCACTGGCTTTCGGCACAGACGGATGACAACGTGCGTAAGCTGTTCGGGATAAATGTTTAAAGTTTACGGAAGTCGGTGTTTTTAACGCTCTGCAGCACCTGCTTGTTCAGCAGATTAAGCAACAGCATAGAGCGCGCTTCCCCGTCCGGCTCGGCAAAAATCGCCTGCAGGCCTTCGAAAGCCCCTTCGGTAATCACGACGCTATCGCCCGTATAGGGTGTTTCCGGGTCGGTGAGACCTTCGGGCTGTTGATAAATCGACAGCTGATGAATAACCGTCGACGGAACCGTTGCCGGGTGGGCACCAAAACGAACGAAGTGGCTGACGCCGCGCGTTGCGCTGATGGTTGTGGTGTGGATGACTTCCGGGTCGAACTCCACGAAGAGGTAGTTCGGGAACAACGGCTCGCTGACGGTTGTGCGCTTCCCGCGCTGCATTTTTTCAAGCGTGATCACGGGCGTCAGGCAATTTACAGACTGACGTTCAAGATGTTCCTGCGCGCGCTGAAGTTGCCCGCGTTTGCAATACAGTAAATACCAGGCCTGCATAATCACTCTTTCCCTTAGTTCGGGGCGCAAGCATATCAAAACCCTGGCGGGATCGCTAAGTTGATTATAATGGGGGAAAATGGAACAGAACGCATAAGTTCACGCTTATTTAACAAAATTACAGCATCAAGCAGGCTTACGCCGTATAATGAAGCGCTTACAGAGAGGCCATGATTAACTGCATGAAATACCACGATCTCCGCGACTTCCTGACGCTGCTGGAAAAGCAGGGTGAACTCAAGCGTATTACACTTCCTGTTGATCCTTATCTGGAGATGACAGAAATTGCTGACCGCACCCTGCGTGCCGGTGGCCCCGCATTACTGTTTGAAAATCCAAAAGGTTACTCAATGCCGGTTCTGTGCAACCTGTTTGGTACACCGCGTCGCGTCGCACTGGGGATGGGGCAGGAAGACGTCACGGCGCTGCGTGAAGTCGGTAAGCTGCTGGCCTTCCTGAAAGAGCCGGAGCCGCCGAAAGGCTTCCGCGATCTGTTCGACAAACTGCCGCAGTTTAAGCAGGTGCTGAACATGCCCACCAAACGCCTGCGCGGCGCGCCGTGCCAGCAGAAGGTGCTGGAAGGCGATGCGGTTGATTTGACTAAAATCCCTATCATGCAGTGCTGGCCGGAAGATGCTGCGCCGCTGATCACCTGGGGACTGACCGTCACGCGTGGCCCGCACAAAGAACGCCAGAATCTTGGTATTTACCGCCAGCAGTTGATTGGCAAGAATAAGCTCATCATGCGCTGGCTGTCGCATCGCGGCGGCGCGCTGGATTTTCAGGAGTGGTGTGCTGCACACCCGGGTGAACGTTTCCCGGTATCTGTCGCCCTGGGCGCCGATCCGGCCACCATTCTGGGGGCCGTCACACCCGTACCGGATACGCTCTCGGAATATGCCTTTGCAGGCCTGCTGCGCGGGACGAAAACGGAAGTTGTGAAGTGTATCTCTAACGATCTCGAAGTCCCGGCCAGTGCAGAAATTGTGCTGGAAGGTTACATTGAACCGGGTGAAATGGCGCCAGAAGGCCCTTACGGCGACCACACCGGCTATTACAACGAAGTGGATAACTTCCCGGTGTTCACCGTAACGCACATTACGCAGCGTGAAGATGCGATTTATCACTCTACGTATACCGGGCGTCCACCGGATGAACCCGCGGTACTGGGCGTGGCGCTGAACGAAGTGTTTGTACCGATTCTGCAAAAGCAGTTCCCGGAAATTGTTGATTTTTATCTGCCGCCTGAAGGATGCTCGTATCGCATGGCGGTGGTCACGATGAAGAAGCAGTATCCTGGTCACGCGAAACGCGTGATGATGGGCGTGTGGTCTTTCCTGCGCCAGTTTATGTATACCAAATTTGTTATTGTCTGCGATGATGACGTTAACGCCCGCGACTGGAATGACGTAATCTGGGCCATTACCACGCGAATGGACCCGGCGCGCGATACCGTGTTAGTCGAAAACACGCCGATTGATTATCTGGATTTTGCCTCGCCGGTTTCCGGTCTTGGCTCAAAGATGGGACTGGATGCCACAAATAAATGGCCTGGCGAAACCGACCGTGAATGGGGTCGCCCGATCAAAAAAGATCCTGCTGTGACCGCGCGCATTGACGCGATCTGGGACGAGCTGGCCATAATGAATAACGGTAAACCCTGAGCTGACCGTTAAGCCCTATAGACTTCCCGACAGAGAGAGCGAATGACAACCTTAAGCTGTAAAGTGACCTCGGTAGATGCCATCACCGACACCGTATATCGCGTCCGTTTAGTGCCAGAAGCGCCATTCTCTTTCCGCGCGGGTCAGTACCTGATGGTTGTGATGGATGAGCGTGATAAGCGTCCTTTCTCCATGGCCTCCACGCCAGCGGAGCAGGAATTTATTGAGCTTCATATTGGTGCGTCAGAGCTTAACCTGTATGCAATGGCGGTGATGGATCGGATCCTGAAGGAACGTGAAATCGTGGTGGATATTCCGCACGGCGATGCGTGGCTGCGCGATGACGAAGACCGTCCGCTGATCCTGATTGCCGGTGGTACAGGCTTCTCCTACGTGCGATCCATTCTGTTGACCGCCCTGGCGCGTAACCCGGACCGTGATATCACGATCTACTGGGGTGGCCGTGAAGAGAAACACCTGTATGACCTGTCTGAACTGGAAGCGCTGAGCGTCACCCATCCTAACCTGCGCATCGAGCCGGTGGTTGAGCAGCCGGAAGAGGGCTGGCGCGGGCGTAGCGGGACGGTGCTGACGGCGGTACTGCAGGATCACGGCACGCTGGCGGGTCACGATATCTATATCGCTGGCCGTTTTGAGATGGCGAAAATTGCCCGTGACCTGTTCTGTAACGAACGTGACGCGCGTGAAGACCGCCTGTTTGGCGATGCGTTTGCCTTCATTTAAATAAAAAACCCGCCCCTGACAGGCGGGAAGAACGGCAACTAAACTTCTGCCGGGTCGCATTTGCGACCCGGTTTTTTATCACACTCTCTCAAACACCGTCGCGATACCCTGACCCAGCCCAATACACATCGTTGCCAGACCAAACTGGGCATCTTTGCGTTCCATCAGGTTGATCAGCGTCGTGCTGATACGCGCCCCGGAGCAGCCCAGCGGGTGACCGAGGGCGATCGCGCCGCCGTTGAGGTTAATCTTCTCGTCGATCTGCTCCATCAGCCCCAGATCCTTAATGCACGGCAGGATCTGCGCGGCGAACGCTTCGTTCATCTCAAACAGGTCGATGTCGCTGGCGGTTAATCCCGCTTTTTTCAGCGCTAGCTTAGAAGCCGGAACCGGGCCGTAACCCATGATCGACGGATCGCAGCCCACGACCGCCATCGAGCGTACCCGAGCGCGAGGCGTTAATCCCAGCTCGCGGGCGCGGCTTTCGCTCATCACCAGCATCGCGGCGGCGCCGTCTGACAGCGCCGACGAGGTCCCTGCTGTGACCGTACCGGTGACGGGGTCAAACGCCGGACGCAGCGTGGAAAGCGCTTCGACGGTGGTTTCCGGGCGGATGACTTCGTCGTAGCTGAACTGCTTCAGAACGCCGTCTGCATCGTGGCCGCCGGTCGGGATGATCTCATTCTTAAAGGCGCCGGACTGCGTGGCGGCCCAGGCGCGAGCGTGAGAGCGCGCGGCAAAGGCATCCTGCATTTCGCGGCTGATGCCGTGCAGGCGGGAGAGCATCTCGGCGGTCAGACCCATCATCCCCGCGGCTTTCGCCACGTTGCGGCTCATCCCCGGGTGGAAATCGACCCCGTGGCTCATCGGCACGTGCCCCATGTGCTCGACGCCGCCCACCAGGCAGGCCTGCGCATCACCGGTCATGATCATGCGGGCCGCGTCGTGCAGCGCCTGCATTGATGAACCGCACAGGCGGTTAACGGTGACGGCCGGAACCGAATGCGGGATCTCCGCCAGCAGCGACGCGTTGCGGGCGATGTTGAAGCCCTGCTCCAGGGTCTGCTGCACGCAGCCCCAGTAGATATCGTCCAGCGCAGCCGGATCCAGCGCCGGGTTACGCGCCAGCAGGCTACGCATCAGGTGCGCGGAGAGGTCTTCCGCACGCACGTTACGGAACGCGCCGCCTTTTGAACGGCCCATCGGGGTGCGAATCGCATCAACAATGACAACCTTTTCCATTGTGACTCCTTAAGCCGTTTTCAGCTCGCCAACCGGACGGGCTGGCTCAACTGCGGGATAGTAGGGTTCGTTATGGCGCGCTTTGTTACGCAGACCTTCCGGCACCTCATAAAGCGGGCCAAGGTGCTGATATTGCTGAGCCATATCGAGATAGCGAGCGCTGCCGAGCGTGTCCAGCCAGCGGAACGCGCCGCCGTGGAACGGAGGGAAGCCCAGGCCGTATACCAGCGCCATATCCGCTTCCGCCGGGCTGGCGATGATGCCTTCTTCGAGGCAGCGCACCACTTCGTTGATCATCGGGATCATCATGCGGGCGATGATCTCATCGTCGGTGAAGTCGCGTTTTGGCTGGCTAACGTCGGCCAGCAGACTATCCACCGCGGCATCTTCTTCTTTCTTCGGTTTGCCTTTGCTGTCTTCTTTATAGCGCCAGAAGCCCAGACCGTTTTTCTGGCCGAAGCGGTTAGCGTCGAACAGCGCGTCAATGGCGTCGCGATAGTCTTTCTGCATGCGCTGCGGGAAGCCTGCCGCCATCACCACCTGGGCGTGGTGGGCGGTATCAATGCCTACAACGTCCAGCAGATACGCCGGGCCCATCGGCCAGCCGAACTGCTTTTCCATCACTTTGTCGATTTTGCGGAAGTCCGCGCCGTCGCGCAGCAGCTGGCTGAATCCGGCGAAGTAAGGGAACAGCACGCGGTTGACGAAGAAGCCAGGACAGTCGTTAACGACGATCGGGGTTTTGCCCATCTTGCTGGCCCACGCCACTACTTTGGCGATGGTGTCGTCAGAGGTTTTTTCCCCGCGGATCACTTCGACCAGCGGCATACGATGTACCGGGTTGAAGAAGTGCATACCGCAGAAGTTTTCCGGACGCTTCAGCACGCTCGCCAGTTCGCTGATTGGAATGGTGGAGGTGTTAGAGGCCAGCACGGTATCCGGGCGAACCTTATCTTCCGTTTCCGCCAGCACCGCTTTTTTGACCTTCGGGTTCTCGACGACGGCTTCGACAACCACGTCGACACGATCAAAACCGCTGTATTCCAGCACGGGCTGGATGGTGGAGATCACGCCTGCGAGCTTCAGCCCGTCAATTTTTCCGCGTTCCAGCTGTTTATTCAGCAGCTTGGCCGCTTCGGTCATGCCCAGCGTCAGGGATTTCTCGCTGATGTCTTTCATCACTACCGGCACGCCTTTCCAGGCGGACTGGTAAGCGATGCCGCCGCCCATAATGCCTGCGCCAAGTACTGCCGCATGTTTTGGCGTCTCAACGTTTTTAGTCAGCTGTTTGGCTTTCCCTTTTACGAACTGATCGTTGAGGAAGATACCGACCAGCGCGCGAGCTTCATTGGTGTGCGCCAGCGGGACAAAGCTCTGATTTTCGAGCTTCAGCGCTTCATCGCGACCAAGGCGGGCAGCTGCTTCAATGGTTTTCACCGCCGTGATCGGCGCCGGGTAGTGTTTACCCGCCGTCTGCATCACCATGCCTTTGGCGATAGTGAAGCTCATGGTGGCTTCAATCTTGCTGAGTTTTAACGGTTCCAGCTTCGGCTGACGTTTGGCTCTCCAGTCGAGATCGCCGTTGATTGCCTGACGCAGAATGGCGAGTGCGCCTTCAACCAGCTTCTCAGGTTTTACAACGCCGTCGACCAGGCCAATTTTCTGCGCCTGTTCGGCGCCGACATCTTTACCTGCGGCAATGATCTCCAGGGCGCTGTCGGCACCCAGCATGCGCGGCATACGTACGGAGCCGCCAAAGCCCGGCATGATGCCCAGCTTGGTTTCCGGCAGGCCGATGCGCAGGTCCGGCGTCGCCAGGCGGTAGTCGGTCGCCAGCACGCATTCGCAGCCACCGCCCAGCGCATAACCGTTAACGGCGGAAATGGTCGGGACAGGCAGATCTTCCAGACGATTAAAGACGCTGTTGGCAAAGTGCAGCCACTGGCTCAGCTGTTCTTCCGGAACCAGGAACAGCGAAAGGAACTCGGTGATATCGGCACCGACGATAAAGGCCGCTTTGTTCGAACGCAGCAGCAGCCCTTTTAATTCAGGTTGTTTTTCAAGAACATCCAGCGCCTGGCCAAGACTGGCCACCGTCGCGGTATCAAGCTTGTTCACTGAGCCGGGGGCATCGAACACCAGTTCGGCAATGCCATCTTCCAGCCAGTTGAGGTACAGGGTGTCGCCTTTGTAGAGCATGTCAGTCTCCTGAATCCAGCAATTGGATCTGGTCATACCAGATGAATCGGAGTGTGGGATTTATGTTAATAAAATGCAAATTACTCATTAAGAAAATGCTGCATTGATCACGGTCGGTGGAAATCACGCAGCCGGAGTGAGGTGTGCTAAGATGCGATGACTTGAGGTCAAAAAACGAAAGGAATAATGATGGACTCACTGGCTTCGCTTTATAAAAATCATATCGTTACCCTACAGGAACGTACCCGCGATGTACTGGCCCGTTTTAAGCTGGATGCGCTGCTGATCCACTCCGGCGAGCTAATGAATACCTTTCTGGATGACCACGCTTATCCGTTTAAGGTGAACCCACAGTTTAAGGCCTGGGTGCCGGTGACGCAGGTTCCCAACTGCTGGCTGCTGGTAGATGGTGTGAACAAGCCGAAACTGTGGTTCTACCTGCCGGTCGATTACTGGCACAACGTTGAGCCGCTGCCGACCTCTTTCTGGACGGAAGAAATTGAGGTCATTGCGCTGCCAAAAGCGGACGGCATTGGCAGCCAGCTGCCTGCCGCGCGTGGTAACATCGCTTATATTGGCCCTGTTCCGGAGCGTGCATTGGGCCTGGATATTGCGGCAGACAAACTCAACCCGAAAGGGGTGCTGGATTACCTCCACTATTACCGCGCGTATAAAACCGACTACGAACTTTACTGCATGCGTGAAGCGCAAAAAACGGCGGTGAACGGTCACCGTGCGGCGCATGAAGCATTCCAGTCGGGCATGAGCGAGTTCGATATCAATCAGGCTTATCTGACCGCGACAGGCCACCGTGATACCGACGTGCCGTACAGCAACATCGTCGCGCTGAATGAGCACGCGTCTGTACTCCACTACACCAAACTGGATCACCATGTTCCGTCGGAAATGCGCAGCTTCCTGCTGGACGCAGGGGCAGAATATAACGGCTACGCGGCCGATCTGACCCGTACCTGGGCGGCGAATGCGGATACCGATTTCGCGCAGCTTATTAAAGACGTGAACGATGAACAGCTGGCGCTTATTGGCACCATGAAGGCGGGAACCAGCTATGTGGATTACCACATTCAGTTCCATCAGCGCATTGCTAAACTGCTGCGTAAGCACCAGATTGTGAAAGACATGAGCGAAGAGGCGATGGTTGAGAACGATCTGACCGGGCCATTCATGCCGCACGGTATCGGCCACCCGCTGGGCCTGCAGGTTCACGACGTTGCGGGCTTTATGCAGGATGATACCGGCACGCACCTGGCGGCACCGTCTAAATATCCTTACCTGCGCTGCACCCGTATTCTGGAGCCGCGTATGGTGCTGACGATTGAGCCGGGGATCTACTTTATTGAATCCCTGCTGGCGCCGTGGCGTGAAGGCCAGTTCAGCAAGCACTTCAACTGGGAAAAAATTGACGCGCTGAAGCCGTTTGGCGGTATTCGCATCGAAGATAACGTTGTGGTTCATGAAAACGGTATCGAGAACATGACGCGAGACCTGAAGCTGGCCTGATGGAAAGCTGGCTGATACCGGCTGAACCGGTCACCTTTGTTGAGGAAATCAAGAAAAGCCGCTTTATTACGCTGCTGGCGCATACCGACGGCGTAGAGGCGGCAAAGGCGTTTGTCGAGTCCGTTCGGGCTGAGCATCCTGACGCCCGCCACCACTGCGTGGCGTGGGTAGCAGGGCCGCCGGACGATTCACAACAGCTGGGGTTTTCCGACGACGGTGAACCGGCGGGCACGGCCGGTAAGCCCATGCTTTCGCAGCTGATGGGCAGCGGCGTGGGCGAAATAACCGCCGTGGTGGTGCGCTACTACGGCGGCATTTTGTTAGGCACCGGTGGGCTGGTAAAAGCCTATGGCGGGGGCGTGCAGCAGGCGCTTAATATGCTGGTCACTACCCGCAAAACGCCGCTTACCGAATATACTTTATTATGCGATTACGCCCAGCTATCGGGTATTGAAGCGCTGCTGCGGCAGTTTAACGGTGTCATCGCACACAGCGAATATCAGGCAATGGTGCAATTACGCGTGGCGCTTCCTCAGGCGGAACTGGCTGCTTTTTCAGCAAAACTGGCTGATTTTAGTCGTGGTTCGTTGCAATTGCTGCCGATTGAAGAATAATCCCCACCTCACTTTTGAATACCAAAGGAAGCGGCAGAGATGCATTTTCGTGCCATAACCCGAATCGTTGGACTGCTGGTCATACTCTTTTCCGGGACGATGATTCTCCCAGGACTGGTGGCGCTTATCTACCGGGACGGTGCGGGGCGGGCATTCACCCAGACCTTCTTTGTCGCGCTGGCGATTGGCTCGCTGCTGTGGTGGCCAAACCGTCGTCAGAAAGGTGAACTGAAATCTCGCGAAGGATTTTTGATTGTGGTCCTGTTCTGGACGGTGCTGGGGAGCGTCGGTTCGCTGCCCTTTATCTTCTCTGAACAGCCTAATCTGAGCATCACGGATGCCTTTTTTGAATCGTTCTCAGGTTTAACAACGACTGGGGCGACGACGCTGGTCGGGCTGGATTCACTTCCCCACGCCATTCTCTTTTATCGCCAGATGCTGCAGTGGTTCGGCGGTATGGGGATCATCGTTCTGGCAGTGGCTATTCTCCCTATTCTGGGCGTTGGTGGCATGCAGCTCTATCGCGCCGAAATGCCCGGGCCTCTGAAAGATAACAAGATGCGCCCGCGTATTGCCGAGACGGCGAAAACCCTGTGGCTGATTTATGTCTTGCTGACGGTAGCCTGTGCGCTGGCGCTATGGTTTGCCGGGATGCCTGCTTTCGACGCCATCGGACACAGTTTCGCGACGATTGCCATTGGCGGGTTCTCTACCCACGATGCCAGCGTGGGCTACTTCGACAGCCCAACGATTAACACTATCATTGCCATTTTCCTGCTGATCTCTGGCTGTAACTACGGCCTGCACTTCTCTTTACTGAGCGGACGCAGCCTGAAGGTGTACTGGCGTGACCCTGAGTTCCGCATGTTCATTGGGGTCCAGCTTACGCTGGTGATCATCTGTACTCTGGTGCTGTGGTTCCATGATGTCTATAACTCCGCGCTGACCACGCTAAATCAGGCGTTCTTCCAGGTGGTATCGATGGCGACGACAGCCGGGTTTACCACGGACAGTATCGCCCGTTGGCCGCTGTTCCTGCCGGTGCTGCTTTTATGCTCTGCATTTATTGGGGGCTGTGCGGGGTCCACGGGCGGTGGCCTGAAGGTGATTCGTATTCTGCTTCTGTTCAAGCAGGGCAACCGTGAGCTGAAGCGTCTGGTCCACCCGAACGCGGTCTACAGCATTAAGCTAGGGAACCGCGCGCTGCCGGAGCGTATCCTCGAAGCGGTGTGGGGATTCTTCTCGGCGTATGCGCTGGTCTTTATCGTCAGTATGCTGGCGATTATCGCGACGGGTGTGGATGATTTCTCCGCCTTTGCGTCCGTGGTGGCAACATTGAATAACCTCGGGCCTGGCCTGGGGGTTGTGGCGGATAACTTTGCGAGTATGAACCCCGTCGCGAAATGGATCCTCATCGCCAATATGCTGTTTGGTCGCCTTGAGGTCTTTACGCTGCTGGTGCTCTTCACCCCTACATTCTGGCGCGAGTAAGGAGCCGTTGATGAAAACACTCATTCTTTTCTCTACGCGAGACGGGCAAACGCGTGAGATTGCCGCGTATCTGGCATCTGAACTTAAAGAGCTGGGGATATATTCGGATGTGGTAAACCTGAACCGTGCGGATCAGATAGCCTGGCAGGATTACGATCGCGTGGTAATTGGCGCGTCAATTCGTTACGGGCATTTCCATCCGGCGCTGGATCGCTTTGTGAAAAAGCACACCGCGGTGCTCAATAAATTGCCCGGAGCGTTTTACTCGGTAAATCTGGTCGCACGTAAAGCAGAGAAGCGTACGCCGCAGACTAACAGCTACACGCGCAAGTTTTTACTCAGCTCGCCGTGGCAGCCAGACCTTTGCGCTGTCTTTGCCGGCGCGCTGCGCTACCCTCGTTATCGTTGGTATGACCGCTTTATGATCCGTCTTATTATGAAGATGACCGGAGGTGAAACCGATACGCGTAAAGAAGTGGTTTATACCGACTGGTCGCAGGTGGCTAGTTTTGCCCGGGAAATCGCACATTTAACGGGCGATTCGCGACTTAAATAAGCGTTAAGCTTGAAAAATGAGCGAACGATAAGTTTTTTGTATTTTGTGCTTGTCACGTCGGAATAACTCCCTATAATGCGCCTCCACTGACACGGAACAACGGCACACACGCCGCCGGGTCAGCAGAGAATAGCGTAAATAAACGCTTGACTCTGAAGCGGGAAGGCGTAATATGCACACCCCGCGCCGCTGCGAAAAGCGAAGCGGCACTGCTCTTTAACAATTTATCAGACAATCTGTGTGGGCACTCAAAGTGACATGGATTCTTAACGTCGCAAGACGAAAAATGAATACCAAGTCTCTGAGTGAACATGCGTAATTCATTACGAAGTTTAATTCACGAGCATCAAACTTAAATTGAAGAGTTTGATCATGGCTCAGATTGAACGCTGGCGGCAGGCCTAACACATGCAAGTCGAGCGGTAACACAGGGAGCTTGCTCCTCGGTGACGAGCGGCGGACGGGTGAGTAATGTCTGGGAAACTGCCTGATGGAGGGGGATAACTACTGGAAACGGTAGCTAATACCGCATAACGTCGCAAGACCAAAGAGGGGGACCTTCGGGCCTCTTGCCATCAGATGTGCCCAGATGGGATTAGCTAGTAGGTGGGGTAACGGCTCACCTAGGCGACGATCCCTAGCTGGTCTGAGAGGATGACCAGCCACACTGGAACTGAGACACGGTCCAGACTCCTACGGGAGGCAGCAGTGGGGAATATTGCACAATGGGCGCAAGCCTGATGCAGCCATGCCGCGTGTATGAAGAAGGCCTTCGGGTTGTAAAGTACTTTCAGCGGGGAGGAAGGCGATAAGGTTAATAACCTTGTCGATTGACGTTACCCGCAGAAGAAGCACCGGCTAACTCCGTGCCAGCAGCCGCGGTAATACGGAGGGTGCAAGCGTTAATCGGAATTACTGGGCGTAAAGCGCACGCAGGCGGTCTGTCAAGTCGGATGTGAAATCCCCGGGCTCAACCTGGGAACTGCATTCGAAACTGGCAGGCTAGAGTCTTGTAGAGGGGGGTAGAATTCCAGGTGTAGCGGTGAAATGCGTAGAGATCTGGAGGAATACCGGTGGCGAAGGCGGCCCCCTGGACAAAGACTGACGCTCAGGTGCGAAAGCGTGGGGAGCAAACAGGATTAGATACCCTGGTAGTCCACGCCGTAAACGATGTCGACTTGGAGGTTGTGCCCTTGAGGCGTGGCTTCCGGAGCTAACGCGTTAAGTCGACCGCCTGGGGAGTACGGCCGCAAGGTTAAAACTCAAATGAATTGACGGGGGCCCGCACAAGCGGTGGAGCATGTGGTTTAATTCGATGCAACGCGAAGAACCTTACCTACTCTTGACATCCAGAGAACTTTCCAGAGATGGATTGGTGCCTTCGGGAACTCTGAGACAGGTGCTGCATGGCTGTCGTCAGCTCGTGTTGTGAAATGTTGGGTTAAGTCCCGCAACGAGCGCAACCCTTATCCTTTGTTGCCAGCGGTCCGGCCGGGAACTCAAAGGAGACTGCCAGTGATAAACTGGAGGAAGGTGGGGATGACGTCAAGTCATCATGGCCCTTACGAGTAGGGCTACACACGTGCTACAATGGCGCATACAAAGAGAAGCGACCTCGCGAGAGCAAGCGGACCTCATAAAGTGCGTCGTAGTCCGGATTGGAGTCTGCAACTCGACTCCATGAAGTCGGAATCGCTAGTAATCGTAGATCAGAATGCTACGGTGAATACGTTCCCGGGCCTTGTACACACCGCCCGTCACACCATGGGAGTGGGTTGCAAAAGAAGTAGGTAGCTTAACCTTCGGGAGGGCGCTTACCACTTTGTGATTCATGACTGGGGTGAAGTCGTAACAAGGTAACCGTAGGGGAACCTGCGGTTGGATCACCTCCTTACCTTAAAGAACCTGCCTTTGCAGTGCTCACACAGATTGTCTGATGAATGATGAACTTCTGAATGTACTTTTGAGTGCATTAAGAAGTTTTGCTCTTTAAAAATCTGGATCAAGCTGAAAATTGAAACGACACATCTTAATGGTGTGTTCGAGTCTCTCAAATTTTCGCAATCAGAAGTGAAACATCTTCGGGTTGTGAGGTTAAGCGACTAAGCGTACACGGTGGATGCCCTGGCAGTCAGAGGCGATGAAGGACGTGCTAATCTGCGAAAAGCGCCGGCGAGGTGATATGAACCTTTGACCCGGCGATGTCCGAATGGGGAAACCCAGTGTGATTCGTCACACTATCGTTAACTGAATACATAGGTTAACGAGGCGAACCGGGGGAACTGAAACATCTAAGTACCCCGAGGAAAAGAAATCAACCGAGATTCCCCCAGTAGCGGCGAGCGAACGGGGAGCAGCCCAGAGTCTGAATCAGCTTGTGTGTTAGTGGAAGCGTCTGGAAAGTCGCACGGTACAGGGTGACAGTCCCGTACACGAAAGCACACAGGCTGTGAACTCGAAGAGTAGGGCGGGACACGTGGTATCCTGTCTGAATATGGGGGGACCATCCTCCAAGGCTAAATACTCCTGACTGACCGATAGTGAACCAGTACCGTGAGGGAAAGGCGAAAAGAACCCCGGCGAGGGGAGTGAAAAAGAACCTGAAACCGTGTACGTACAAGCAGTGGGAGCACCTTCGTGGTGTGACTGCGTACCTTTTGTATAATGGGTCAGCGACTTATATTCTGTAGCAAGGTTAACCGTATAGGGGAGCCGAAGGGAAACCGAGTCTTAACTGGGCGTTAAGTTGCAGGGTATAGACCCGAAACCCGGTGATCTAGCCATGGGCAGGTTGAAGGTTGGGTAACACTAACTGGAGGACCGAACCGACTAATGTTGAAAAATTAGCGGATGACTTGTGGCTGGGGGTGAAAGGCCAATCAAACCGGGAGATAGCTGGTTCTCCCCGAAAGCTATTTAGGTAGCGCCTCGTGAACTCATCTTCGGGGGTAGAGCACTGTTTCGGCTAGGGGGCCATCCCGGCTTACCAACCCGATGCAAACTACGAATACCGAAGAATGTTATCACGGGAGACACACGGCGGGTGCTAACGTCCGTCGTGAAGAGGGAAACAACCCAGACCGCCAGCTAAGGTCCCAAAGTCATGGTTAAGTGGGAAACGATGTGGGAAGGCACAGACAGCCAGGATGTTGGCTTAGAAGCAGCCATCATTTAAAGAAAGCGTAATAGCTCACTGGTCGAGTCGGCCTGCGCGGAAGATGTAACGGGGCTAAACCATGCACCGAAGCTGCGGCAGCGACGCTTATGCGTTGTTGGGTAGGGGAGCGTTCTGTAAGCCGTTGAAGGTGGCCTGTGAGGGTTGCTGGAGGTATCAGAAGTGCGAATGCTGACATAAGTAACGATAAAGCGGGTGAAAAGCCCGCTCGCCGGAAGACCAAGGGTTCCTGTCCAACGTTAATCGGGGCAGGGTGAGTCGACCCCTAAGGCGAGGCCGAAAGGCGTAGTCGATGGGAAACAGGTTAATATTCCTGTACTTGGTGTTACTGCGAAGGGGGGACGGAGAAGGCTATGTTAGCCGGGCGACGGTTGTCCCGGTTTAAGCATGTAGGCGGAGGTTCCAGGTAAATCCGGTACCTTTTAACGCTGAGGTGTGATGACGAGGCACTACGGTGCTGAAGTAACAAATGCCCTGCTTCCAGGAAAAGCCTCTAAGCATCAGGTAACACGAAATCGTACCCCAAACCGACACAGGTGGTCAGGTAGAGAATACCAAGGCGCTTGAGAGAACTCGGGTGAAGGAACTAGGCAAAATGGTGCCGTAACTTCGGGAGAAGGCACGCTGATATGTAGGTGAAGCCCCTGCGGGTGGAGCTGAAATCAGTCGAAGATACCAGCTGGCTGCAACTGTTTATTAAAAACACAGCACTGTGCAAACACGAAAGTGGACGTATACGGTGTGACGCCTGCCCGGTGCCGGAAGGTTAATTGATGGGGTTAGCGGTAACGCGAAGCTCTTGATCGAAGCCCCGGTAAACGGCGGCCGTAACTATAACGGTCCTAAGGTAGCGAAATTCCTTGTCGGGTAAGTTCCGACCTGCACGAATGGCGTAATGATGGCCAGGCTGTCTCCACCCGAGACTCAGTGAAATTGAACTCGCTGTGAAGATGCAGTGTACCCGCGGCAAGACGGAAAGACCCCGTGAACCTTTACTATAGCTTGACACTGAACACTGGTCCTTGATGTGTAGGATAGGTGGGAGGCTTTGAAGCGTGGACGCCAGTCTGCGTGGAGCCGTCCTTGAAATACCACCCTTTAATGGCTGGTGTTCTAACGTAGACCCGTAATCCGGGTTGCGGACAGTGTCTGGTGGGTAGTTTGACTGGGGCGGTCTCCTCCCAAAGAGTAACGGAGGAGCACGAAGGTTAGCTAATCCTGGTCGGACATCAGGAGGTTAGTGCAATGGCATAAGCTAGCTTGACTGCGAGAGTGACGGCTCGAGCAGGTGCGAAAGCAGGTCATAGTGATCCGGTGGTTCTGAATGGAAGGGCCATCGCTCAACGGATAAAAGGTACTCCGGGGATAACAGGCTGATACCGCCCAAGAGTTCATATCGACGGCGGTGTTTGGCACCTCGATGTCGGCTCATCACATCCTGGGGCTGAAGTAGGTCCCAAGGGTATGGCTGTTCGCCATTTAAAGTGGTACGCGAGCTGGGTTTAGAACGTCGTGAGACAGTTCGGTCCCTATCTGCCGTGGGCGCTGGAGAATTGAGGGGGGCTGCTCCTAGTACGAGAGGACCGGAGTGGACGCATCACTGGTGTTCGGGTTGTCATGCCAATGGCACTGCCCGGTAGCTAAATGCGGAAAAGATAAGTGCTGAAAGCATCTAAGCACGAAACTTGCCCCGAGATGAGTTCTCCCTGACCCTTTAAGGGTCCTGAAGGAACGTTGAAGACGACGACGTTGATAGGTCGGGTGTGTAAGCGCAGCGATGCGTTGAGCTAACCGATACTAATGAACCGTGAGGCTTAACCTTACAACGCCGAAGATGTTTTGGCGAAGAGACAGAACAATCAAATTTCAGCCTGATACAGATTAACAGAATTTGCCTGGCGGCTTTAGCGCGGTGGTCCCACCTGACCCCATGCCGAACTCAGAAGTGAAACGCCGTAGCGCCGATGGTAGTGTGGGGTCTCCCCATGTGAGAGTAGGGAACTGCCAGGCATCAAACAAGTGAAAAGGCCATCCGAAAGGATGGCCTTTTTGCGTTTATGCGCTGCACAAACTAATCCCCCAACGCCCTGCTTATACGGTAAACTACCTGCGTTTTTGCATCAGGATAGCGTTTATGAACCACTCCCTTAAGCCCTGGAATACCTTTGGCATTCAACGCAATGCTAATCAAATTGTACGTGCCGATACCGCACATCAGCTGCTGGATGCATGGCAAAGCGCAACAGAAAATAACGAACCCGTACTGATTCTGGGCGAAGGAAGTAATGTCCTGTTTCTCGACGATTTTGCGGGAACGGTGATCGTTAACCGCATCATGGGAATTGATGTTGAAGAGAGTGCCGATAGCTGGCACCTGCACGTGGGGGCCGGAGAAAACTGGCATCATCTGGTGCAATTTACCCTCGAAAAAGGGATGCCGGGCCTGGAAAACCTTGCGCTTATTCCAGGCTGCGCCGGATCCTCACCTATTCAAAACATAGGCGCCTACGGCATCGAACTGAAAAATGTCTGCGAATATGTCGACTGCATCGAACTGGCGACCGGAACGGCTAAGCGTTTAACGGCAGAACAGTGCCGATTTGGCTATCGTGACAGTATCTTCAAACATGAATATCAGGATCGCTACGTGATTGTCGCCGTGGGGCTGCGTCTGTCGAAGAACTGGCAGCCCGTATTGACCTACGGAGATTTAACGCGTCTCGATCCGGTTACCGTTACCGCCCGCGACGTTTTTGACTCAGTTTGCCATATGCGGATGACCAAGCTTCCCGATCCTAAAGTTAACGGAAACGCTGGCAGTTTCTTCAAAAACCCGGTTATCAGCAGCGAAAATGCAAAAATTCTTCTTGAAGGATGGCCAACTGCGCCACATTACCCTCAGGCGGATGGCAGCGTGAAGCTGGCCGCGGGGTGGCTTATCGATCAATGCCAGCTAAAAGGTACTTCAGTAGGCGGTGCCGCCGTTCACCAACATCAGGCTCTGGTGCTGATTAACCAACGCGATGCGACCAGCGATGATGTTGTACAGCTGGCTCATTATGTTCGTCAGCGTGTGGGCGAAAAATTCAACGTCTGGCTGGAGCCAGAAGTTCGCTTCATTGGCCGCACAGGTGAAGTCAATGCCGTGGAGACTATCGCGTGAAGGACAATACCATCCCCTTAACCCTGATTGGCATTCTTGCCGACGGTGAGTTTCATTCTGGCGAGCAATTGGGCGAACAGCTGGGCATGAGCCGTGCCGGCATCAATAAGCATATTCAGACGTTGCGCGACTGGGGTGTCGATGTCTTCACGGTACCAGGAAAAGGCTACAGCCTGCCGGAACCGATTCAACTGTTGAATGAAGAACTGATTCGCAGCCAGATTGGACACGGCAATGTGGCGGTGCTACCCGTGATTGATTCGACGAACCAGTATCTTCTGGATCGTCTGCCTGAGCTGAAATCCGGCGATGCCTGTGTTGCTGAGTATCAGCAGGCCGGTCGCGGTCGTCGTGGCCGCAAGTGGTTTTCCCCCTTTGGTGCCAACCTCTATCTGTCCATGTACTGGCGACTCGATCAGGGCCCGGCCGCTGCCATTGGCTTGAGTCTGGTTATCGGCATCGTCATGGCGGAAGTGCTGCACGATCTGGGTGCGGATAAAGTACGTGTTAAATGGCCTAATGACCTGTACCTCAACGATCGTAAACTTGCCGGCATTCTGGTCGAACTGACGGGGAAAACGGGCGACGCGGCGCAAATCGTCATTGGCGCAGGCCTCAATATGGTGATGCGCAATGTACAAAGTGATGTGGTGAATCAGGCCTGGACTAACCTCCAGGAGGCGGGGATCGTCATCGATCGTAATACCCTTGCCGTGCGTATGATTAAAGAGTTGCGTAGCTCACTCACGCTTTTTGAGCAGGAAGGGCTGGCGCCGTTCCTGTCTCGTTGGGAAAAGCTGGATAACTTCATCAATCGCCCGGTGAAATTGCTGATTGGTGATAAAGAGATCTACGGAACTTCCCGCGGTATTGACGCACAGGGCGCGCTGCTCCTGGAACAGGATGGCGCGATTAAACCCTGGGTGGGCGGTGAGATTTCCCTGCGAAGTGCCGAATAACCGGATCGAGTTAATTATGCGAAAACCCGTCTGCGCGACGCTGGCCGTCATGATGAGTGTGCTGTTCTCGCCTCTCTCCCTGGCGGATCAGGCCTGGGAGAGTTACAAGGCCCGCTTTTTCAAACCGGAAGGCCGCATTGTCGATACCGGCAATGGTGGCGTGTCGCATACGGAAGGTCAGGGCTTTGCCATGCTGATGGCAGTTGCCAACGACGATAAAGCCACGTTCGATAAGCTCTGGCAATGGACGGAAAGCCAGCTGAAGAACAAAGAGAATGGTCTCTTTTACTGGCGGTATAACCCCGCAGAGTCCAACCCGGTCGCGGACAAAAACAACGCCGCCGATGGTGACGTGCTGATTGCCTGGGCGCTGCTTAAAGCCGACGCCCGCTGGCATGACAAACGCTACAGCGCCGCATCGGATGCCATTACAAAAGCGCTGGTTGCCCATAGCGTGATCCGCTATGCGGGTTACCGCGTGATGCTGCCCGGCGTCCAGGGATTTAAGCTTGACGGTGAAGTGGTCCTCAATCCTTCCTATTTTGTATTTCCGGCCTGGCAGGCCTTCGCCGGACGCAGTCATTTGCCGGTCTGGCGTGATTTGATTAAGGATGGTAAACGCCTGCTGGGGAAAATGGGCTCGGGTAAAGCGAATCTGCCCACTGACTGGGTTTCACTGGCATCAGGTGGCAAGCTGACCCCTGCTAAAGGCTGGCCACCGCGAATGAGCTATGACGCGATTCGTATTCCGCTGTATCTTGCCTGGTCTGATAAGCAAAGCCCGCTGCTGACGCCGTGGAAGGCCTGGTTCGGTCAGTTCCCCCGGGAACAAACGCCCGCCTGGGTTAACGTCACGACCAACGAATATGCGCCCTATATGATGGAAGGCGGCCTGTTGGCTGTACGCGATTTAACGATGGGGCAGTCTTCCGGCGAACCCGAAATCAACGCTAAAGACGACTACTATTCGGCTAGTCTGAAAATGCTGGTGTGGATTTCAGCGCAATAATAACGCACTGACTATCCCCTCTCCCCAACGGGGAGAGGGTGAGGCGTAGATCAGTTACTGCGGATACGGTACCCAATCTCCGCCGTTCAGGCGAACGTACGGTTTGTTCTGATACTGAATGACAACCGCGTTAGCGTTCTCTGAGACTTCTGCCGTTTGCGGCAGGTTGCTGGTGAGCTGATCCCAGTTCACGCTATCTTCCACAAACAGCTTCCCGTCAACGGCACGGGCAACCAGTTCTGAAATCGCCAGATAGCTGGACGGCTGGGTGATTTCAATCGGTGCGCCCTGATGGGGTGCTTTCATACCAAAGAACTTAATGCCAGCAGGCACGTTGGTAATCGACGGGCTTGGGATATCACGCAGACCTGACACCTGCATTCTGTCGCCTTTCAGCGCGCCGCCGTGCTCAGGTACCACTACCACCATCACTTTACGGCCTGACTTTTCCAGTTCCGTGAAGAACGCATCCAGCTCGTCAAAGAACTTCTGCGCACGCACTTTATAATCAGCCGTTTTGCTCACGCCCGGGAAATGGTTACCGTCGTGGAGCGGCAGGGTGTTAAAGAACGTCGCGCTGCGTGAATTACTGTCTTTTTCGACGGTCTGCAGCCAGCGCTGCAGGACGGCGGTATCGTCATAGACGGGCGAGCCGTCGAAGCCCAGAAGAGAGACAGGAAGGCCGGTTTGATCCATCAGCGGTGCCTGCATGCCACCCTGTTCGCGTACTTCTTTCAGGAAGTTACCGAACTGGCCGTTATGCCCCAGCATCAGATGCTGCGTAAAGCCCAGTTTTGCGAGGTTATCGAACAGATAACACTGGTTGCCGGCGGGTTGATACAGGTTTTTATGAGATGTCTGACCGCAGCTAGCACGCAGCAGGCGGATTGCTGCCGGGCCGCTGTACGAGGTGGCAGAGTTGAAATCTTTAAATTGAATATCGAAGTGTGACCACAGCGGATGAGACATCAAACCGGCGGCGTCCACGTCGGCCCAGGAGAGAGAGCAGATGTTGATCACCAGCAGTTCAAACGGCTGAGCATCCGCCGGAAGCGCATCCGGGAATTTAGTCTGTCGCTTATCTTCCGCGGTATAGAAACTGGAGAGCCAGGCGTTCAGGTTTGTAGAAGTCGGCGGTGCGGTCTGGGTTGGGATATCGCCCACTACAGGCGTATCGCCTGCCGTTGTGACGGTTGCCGCCGCGCTTCCTCCTGTGGTGGTCACCGTGGTGGTTGGTTGACCGGCAGGCCACAGAGAAAAGTTTGGCCCAGCCAGCGTCAGCACGTTAAGCCAGATCATAATCGCGACGACAAACACCGTGACGCGGATCCACTGTGACAGGAACAGCCAGGCAACCAGCAGCACAAATACCGCACCAATCATCTGCCAGTTAATAAAGCGCTCGGTCAGATCGAGGATATAGCTGGCGCTAAAGCCCGCCACCTGCGAACCCTGGCTCATAATGCTATCCGGCCCCGGTAGCCAGGTATCATGCCAGAACAGCGCAAAGCCTACAGGAACGGCGACCCAGTGACGTAATCGATGCAGCCTGATATTCGGCAGCGGCATCAGCAGGAAGGCCATAAACACCAGGTTGAGAAGGGGATGGAAATTCAGATAGCCTGCCCACAGCAGACCAAACTTCACCAGAAAGTAGAAGTTCCAGCCGGAAAGGCCGCGCCAGTATTGCCAGAGCGGCGAGGGTGACGAAGCGGTATAGGTAGAATTAGTCATGTTTTCGGTCTGCCTTGACGTGTGATGCCCGTGTCAGTGTTCCGGCTGGTTTTACATAGCGAGGTTTTATAAACAGCACTCTGGCCGTATCACGGATACGGCGTATGGAATGGCGCGCATAGTAGCCAAGCGGGAAAAAGATCAGCGCACAGAATATAACCAGTTGAATAATATCGCTGATATTCATGATGATGCGTTCTCCGCGTTGTCTGTTAATAAGCGAAGGGGTTCCGGAACCCGACGCCAGACGTGTCCATCATGTCTGGCATTCAGGATCGGTTTCGCATCGCTCGTGATAGCGAGCGGTTTAGCCCATTGTTCGGGCTGGAGCGCACGCATCTGCACCAGCTCCGCGCTAATCGTATTATCTTCGAACCAAATCATACGGTTCGAGAAAATATCCCCGGTAGGCAGGGGGAAGATATGGTTAAGCGCCGTATCGAGATCGTTAACCCGGCAGAAGGACAAAAATAGCACCAGGCGATTGTCGCCAATGGTCATGATGTCCCCTGTACGGTTCGGACGACATAAGGTGAGAGCCTGTTCAACGCGAATACCCGGTACAGGACGCAGGGCAACCATGACGCCTTTTCCGTCAGCAGGAAGAAGAGTGTTGTTCATCATGTTGCCGACGGCGTCGCAGAAGGTATCCCATTTTTGGTACCCACGCAGCTTCATCGGCTGCGTCATGGAGAGCAGCGTGGAAATATCTTCCGGTACATGGCGGCTAAACTGCTGGCCCTGAACGCTTTCGATAAGCGTCAGGCAGCGTGACAGCGGCGCATTCCATGGGATAACCATATTGGCGCCGCAGCCCAGAAGCAGGCGCTCATCGGTGGCGCGCAGGCTGGTATTGTTTTCGCGCACGATGATTTTTAACGCGCTTCCGCGCTGGCGGCGTAGGGTGTGGATTTGCCGTGCCAGCGTCTCAATCTGGTTATTCTGCATCAGCGAGAAAATAAGGGTCGCCGCCTGGGTTGTGCGGGCTTCATGGAAAAGGGCTTCGTTAGACTCAAAAAGTGTCCAGTTTTCCGACAGGGCGGGTGCCCCCTCTAAAACCGCGATATGGCTCAGAATGCGTTTTTCATCACTGCGCGGTTGGACCACGGTTTCTTCCTGCTGTGCAAGGTGCCACTCGCCCTCAATATGTTTCAGGGTAAGTTGTTGCCTGGCACTCACGCCCTTTTCATTACACCAGAATGCAATATCGTAGAGATAGCTACCCACCTGATCGCGAACGCTTGCCAGACCGAACAGGGAGCGATATTCGCCCATTAAAAGTGAGAACAGCTTGTCATTATTACTGCCAGGATTGACTATCAATAGCGTGCAATTTTGAAATTTTGCCCATTTATTGATTTTTTCAAGCCACGGCAACAGTTTTTCAGCAGGGATATTTTGCAGGACGTTATTTGCACATTTAAGAATCACCAAATGGTGATCCGGATCAATAGAGCACTGAACGTCGCGGGACAAAAAGTATAGACTATCGGCTTCCGATGTCATGGAAAATAATCGCACCGTCTGAGGCCCGCGATTGTTTTCCAGCGTGATAATTTTCTTCGGGTCTTCGCCCATGCTAATGACGGCCACGCGGGAATCCTTATCCTGGGCAGCAATTGTCTGGTTAACCAGGCTGATAGCATCTTCATTTCGGTCCGTATTAATCCACCAGACTCCTCCGACTGGCATGTGGCTCAATTCGTCCCATAATGACTGGATGCCAATAGAAAATATGGAGTCCACGGTGTCCCTCTTTTCGTCTAATTTATCTGTATCTCAGTTTACTAGCGAAAGCGTAGAAATAAACCTAACATTGAAATTAAAGAACATCAGATTTAGCATGTAAATGAAATTTGTCAGGGCAGGAAGCCCCGCAACTTCTTTAGCGTGCGATTTTCCTTAAAGGGATGGAAAAAGAATGGATAATAACGAACCTGGAACCCCAGTCGACTCGACTCTGGGTTACACATTCCAAAACGATTTTCTGGCGCTGACGCAGGCCTTTTCTTTACCTGAAATAGATTACACCGATATTTCCCAGCGGGAACAGTTGGCCGCGGCTATTAAACGCTGGCCGTTATTAGCTGAATTCGCCCATCAACAATAAGGGAGCCATTGATGGCCATACTCGGATTACAGGGTGTCCGTGGCGGTGTGGGTACCACATCAGTTACCGCGGCGCTGGCGTGGTCATTACAGCTTTTAGGTGAATCGGTGCTGGTTATTGACGCCTGCGCCGATAATTTGTTGCGTATGTCGTTTAACGTTGACTTTACTCGTGAAGAGGGCTGGGCCCGCGCGCTGCTTGATGATAAAGACTGGCAGGATGCGGGGATGCGCTATACCTCCCAGCTCGATCTGCTGCCGTTTGGTCAACTGACCACCACGGAACGCGAAAATGAAGCCGCGTATCAGCGCCTCTTTTCGCAGTTCACGCTGGCGCTGCAGGCCCTGAAAGAAAAGGGGCACTACAAATGGATCCTGCTGGATCTGCCCCACGGCGCCGGTACGCTGACCAGACAGCTTATCGCGCAGTGCGATCATATCCTCTCGATCGTTAACGTTGATGCGAACTGCCATATCCGCCTGCATCAGCAGGGGCTACCTCAGAACGCTCATATTCTGATTAACGATTTGCGAATTGGCAGCCAGATACAGGACGATCTCTATCAGGTGTGGCTGCAAAGCCAGCGCCGTTTGCTTCCTATTGTCATTCATCGTGATGAGGGAATGGCGGAATGTCTTGCGTCTAAGCAACCGCTCGGCGAATACCGCAGCGATTCACTGGCGGCAGAAGAGATCCTGACGCTGGCTAACTGGTGTCTGCTGAACTTCGCCAACCGGGCGGAACATGCAGGGAGTGATGTATGAGTCGTCTCGCCAGCTGGTTACTCATCCCACCGGTCAGTTCGCGTTTGAGCGAACATTACCGGCATTTTCGCCGTCACGGCGCGTCGGCATTCAGCGCCGCGCTCGGCTGTTTCTGGATGATTCTGGCCTGGATGTTTATTCCACTCGAACACCCGCGCTGGCAGCGCATACGTGCCCGGCACAGTGAATTGTATCCGCACATTAATCCTGACCGGCCGCGTCCACTGGATCCGGCGCGTTATCTCATTCAGGCCATCTGGCTGGTGGCGACCTCATCCCGCGCGGAGACAAAAACGCCGTACTGGCGGAGCTTCTCCCGCGTGCAGCAGTTACGTGAACGCTACCATCAGTGGCTGGACAGGCTGCCCAACAGCGTAAGCGATAAGACCAGCCATCTGGATAACCATAAAGAGCTCGGACATCTCCATCCGGGCCTGCGGCGTTTTATCCTCGGCGTGATCGTCGTGTTCTCGCTCATTCTGGCGCTGGTCTGTATTACGCAGCCTTTCAACCCTCTGGCGCAGTTCACCTTCCTGATCCTGCTGTGGGGCGTGGCGCTGCTGGTCCGCCGTATTCCGGGCCGCTTCTCGGCGCTGATGCTGATCGTATTGTCGCTGACCGTCTCCTGTCGCTACATCTGGTGGCGTTATACCTCAACCCTGAACTGGGACGACCCGGTCAGCCTGGTATGCGGTCTGGTGCTGCTGTTTGCAGAAACCTACGCCTGGATCGTGCTGGTGCTGGGCTATTTCCAGGTGATTTGGCCGCTCAACCGCCAGCCGGTTCCGCTGCCAAAGGACACGACCCAGTGGCCAACCGTCGATCTCTTCGTGCCGACCTACAACGAAGACCTGAGCGTGGTGAAGAACACGATTTATGCTGCGCTGGGTATCGACTGGCCGAAAGACAAGCTCAAGGTCTGGATCCTGGATGACGGCAACCGCCCGGCGTTCCGCCAGTTCGCGGAGGAGGTCGGCGTCGAATACATCGCCCGTCCGACTCACGAACACGCTAAGGCGGGTAACATCAACAACGCGTTGAAGTATGCCTCCGGGGAGTTTGTCTCGATCTTTGACTGTGACCACGTGCCGACGCGCTCTTTCCTGCAGATGACCATGGGCTGGTTCCTGAAGGAGAAAGAGCTGGCGATGATGCAGACGCCGCACCACTTCTTCTCGCCGGACCCGTTTGAACGTAACCTTGGCCGCTTCCGTAAGACCCCGAACGAAGGCACCCTGTTCTATGGCCTGGTGCAGGACGGGAACGACATGTGGGATGCCACCTTCTTCTGCGGCTCCTGTGCGGTTATCCGCCGTAAACCGCTGGATGAAATTGGCGGTATCGCCGTCGAAACGGTAACTGAAGATGCGCACACCTCTCTGCGCCTGCACCGTCGTGGCTATACCTCTGCCTATATGCGTATTCCTCAGGCAGCCGGTCTGGCAACGGAGTCACTGTCGGCGCACATTGGCCAGCGTATTCGCTGGGCGCGCGGGATGGTGCAGATTTTCCGTCTCGATAACCCTCTGATCGGGAAAGGACTCAAGCTGGCGCAGCGTCTCTGCTACGTCAACGCCATGTTCCACTTCTTGTCCGGCATTCCGCGGCTAATCTTCCTGACCGCGCCGCTGGCGTTCCTGCTTCTTCACGCTTATATCATCTACGCTCCCGCGCTGATGATTGCGCTGTTTGTTCTGCCGCACATGATCCACGCGAGCCTGACGAACTCGAAGATACAGGGTAAATACCGCCACTCCTTCTGGAGTGAAATCTACGAAACGGTGCTGGCCTGGTACATCGCGCCGCCGACGATGGTGGCGCTGATTAATCCGCACAAAGGTAAATTCAACGTCACCGCGAAGGGCGGGCTTGTGGAGGAGGAGTACGTCGACTGGGTGATCTCCCGGCCGTATATCTTCCTGGTGCTGCTGAATATCGTGGGCGTCATTGCGGGTATCTGGCGTTACTTCTACGGCCCGGAAAACGAAATCCTGACCGTCTTCGTCAGTATGGCATGGGTCTTCTACAACCTGATTATCCTCGGCGGCGCGGTGGCGGTGTCGGTGGAAAGCAAACAGGTTCGTCGTGCGCATCGTGTTGAAATCTGCATGCCTGCGGCGATTGCCCGTGAAGATGGCCACCTCTTCTCCTGTACCGTGCATGACTTCTCTGACGGCGGTCTGGGGATCAAAATCAACGGCCAGGCGAAGGTGCTGGAAGGGCAAAAAGTTAACCTGCTGCTTAAGCGCGGTCAGCAGGAGTATGTCTTCCCGACGCAGGTTGTTCGCGTGGCGGGCAATGAAGTCGGTCTGCAGCTGATGCCGTTGACCAAAAAGCAACATATCGATTTTGTGCAGTGTACGTTTGCCCGCGCGGATACGTGGGCTCTCTGGCAGGACAGCTTCCCGGAAGATAAACCTCTGGAAAGCCTGCTGGATATTCTGAAGCTGGGGTTCCGTGGCTATCGTCACCTTGCAGAATTTGCCCCGTCGTCGGTGAAATTAATTTTCCGGTCACTTACTTCGCTGGTTTCCTGGGTCGTGTCGTTCATTCCTCGTCGTCCTGAGCGGGATGAGGCGAAGCAGGCGGACCCGGTTATGGCTCAACAATGATGATAACGCGATGAAAACAAAACTTTCCTGGTTATGTGCAGTGGCAATGGGGATGAATGCGATCCCCGCAACAATGGCTAACGCAGCCCCGGGTAACGCAGCGGCAACGCCTGCGCCAACGGTACCTGTCGTCGCGCAAGCAACCGATCCGGTTGTCACCGCGGCACCTGGCCAAACAGAAAATATCACGCCGAACCAGCCGACGGAGGGGAACACATTGCCGGCAGACGGCCAGGTCATCGGGCAGGTGATGCCGGGCGTCCGGGGGGCGAATGCGCCCGTCGTTGCGGACAATGCGCCGTCGCGCGACGTGAAGCTGACCTTCGCGCAAATTGCGCCGCCTCCGGGCAGCATGGTGCTGCGCGGCATCAACCCTAACGGCGGCATTGAGTTTGGCATGCGCAGCGATGAGGTCGTCTCTAATGCGGTGCTGAACCTTGAATACACCCCGTCGCCGTCCCTGCTGCCGACGCAGTCTCAGCTGAAGGTCTACCTGAATGACGAGCTGATGGACGTACTGCCGGTCACGAAAGAGCAGCTGGGCAAGAAAACTCAGGCTCAGGTGCCGATCAACCCGCTGTTCATCACCGATTTTAACCGTATTCGCCTGGAGTTTGTCGGTCACTACCGCGATGTCTGCGAAAACCCGGCCAGCAACACGCTGTGGATGGACGTCGGACGTAACTCCTCGCTGCAGATGACCTACCAGTCGCTGGCGCTGAAAAACGATCTCTCCGCATTCCCGGTTCCGTTCTTTGATCCGCGTGATAACCGTCCGCTCACGCTGCCGATGGTGTTTGCCTCGTCCCCGGACGTGACCGAACAGCTGGCGGCCACCATTGTGGCGTCCTGGTTTGGTTCACGCGCGGGCTGGCGTGGACAGAGCTTCCCGGCGATGTATGACAAACTGCCGGACAGAAATGCCATTGTGTTTGCGACCAACGCGAAACGCCCGGCCTTCCTGCGCGATCGTCCGGACGTCAAAGCGCCGACCGTTGAGATGATAAGCCACCCGGAAAACCCGTACGTGAAGCTGCTGGTGGTCTTTGGTCGTGATGATAAAGACCTGGTGCAGGCAGCAAAAGCCATTGCTCAGGGTAACGTCCTTTTCCGCGGCAACAGCGTGGTGGTGGATGAGGTCAAACCGCTGCTGGCGCGTAAACCTTATGATGCGCCAAACTGGGTGCGTACCGACCGTGCGGTGACATTCGGTGAGCTGAAAACCTATGAAGAACAGCTGCAGGCGACGGGGCTTGAGCCAGCGCCGATTAGCCTGTCGCTGAATCTGCCGCCGGATCTGTACCTGCTGCGTACCAACGGCATTGATATCAATCTGAACTACCGCTATACCGCGCCAGCGACCAAAGACAGCTCGCGCATGGATATCAGCCTGAACAACCAGTTCCTGCAATCCTTCAGCCTGCAAAGCACGCAGGATACTAACCGCCTGATGCTTCGCCTGCCGGTGCTGCAGGGTCTTCTGGATGGCAAAACGGATGTCTCTATTCCGGCACTGAAGCTTGGCGCGATAAACCAGCTGCGCTTTGACTTCCAGTACATGAACCCAATGCCTGGCGGTTCTGCGGAAAACTGCATCACCTTCCAGCCCGTACAGAACCACGTTGTGATTGGCGATGAGTCGACCATCGACTTCTCGAAGTACTATCACTTCCTGGCGATGCCGGATCTGCGCGCCTTTGCTAACGCGGGCTTCCCGTTCAGCCGCATGGCCGATCTTTCTGAGTCCATCGTAGTAATGCCAAAAGCGCCAACTGAAGGGCAGGTAACGACCCTGCTGGATACCATGGCGACCGTTGGAGGACAGACGGGATTACCGGCGATTAACGTTACGTTGACGGACGATGGCAGCCAGATTCAGAACAAAGACGCTGACATCATGCTGATCGGAACCATTCCGGACAAGCTGAAGGATGACAAACGTATCGATCTGCTGGTGAAAGCGGCCCAATCCTGGGTTAACACGCCGCTGCGCCAGACCGAGTTCCCGAGCATTATGCCGGATGTGAACGACCGTCAGGCCAGCGCGCAGACGACGGTAACGTCTCAGGGGGCAATGGCCGCGGTGGTCGGCTTCCAGTCACCGTACAACGAACAGCGTAGCGTGGTGGCTCTCCTCGCGGACAGCCCGCGCGGGTATGAACTGCTCAATACGGCTATGAACGACAGCGGTAAACGTGCCGCGATGTTTGGTTCCGTGTCGGTGATCCGTGAGTCCGGCGTCAATAGCCTGCGCGTGGGCGACGTGTACTACGTGGGCCATCTGCCGTGGTTCGAACGCCTGTGGTATGCGCTGGCTAACCATCCGGTTCTGCTCGCTATCCTGGCTGCGGTCAGCGTGGTCTTGCTGGCATGGGTGCTGTGGCGTCTGCTGCGTATCATCAGCCGTCGTCGCCTGAACCCGGATGAGTAAGATGTGATGAAAGCCTTTCGCTGGTGTGCATTAGCAGCGTTGATGCTGGCGGCGCTTCCTCTTCGCGCCGCCTGTACCTGGCCTGCCTGGGAGCAGTTTAAAAAGGATTACATCAGCGAGGGCGGGCGTGTCGTTGATCCCAGCGACACGCGCAAAATTACGACCTCGGAAGGGCAAAGCTACGCCCTGTTCTTTGCCCTGGCGGCGAACGATCGCAAATCTTTTGACCAGCTGCTGACCTGGACGCGCGATAATCTTGCCAGCGGCGATCTCAACGACCATCTGCCTGCCTGGCTATGGGGTCAGAAAGATAAAGAGACGTGGGCGGTGATTGATACTAACTCCGCCTCTGACGCCGATGTCTGGATCGCCTGGTCACTGCTCGAAGCGGGTCGACTGTGGAAACATCCGGATTATACCCGCACGGGTAAAGCGCTGCTGAAACGCATTGTCAGCGAGGAAGTGGTGAAAGTCCCGGGGCTCGGCGCAATGCTGCTTCCCGGTAAAGTCGGCTTTGCCGATGAGAACGTATGGCGCTTTAATCCCAGCTATCTTCCTCCGCAGCTAGCGAGTTATTTCACGCGTTTTGGTACCCCGTGGACCACGCTTCGTGAAACCAATCAGCGCCTGCTGCTGGAGAGTGCGCCGAAAGGATTTTCGCCGGACTGGGTGCAGTATCAGAAAAACAAAGGCTGGCGGTTACAGCAGGATAAATCGCTGGTGGGCGGCTACGATGCCATCCGCGTTTATCTCTGGGTGGGAATGATGAGTGATAAAGATCCTCAGAAAGCCCGGCTGCTGACGCGCTTCCAGCCGATGGCGGCCAAGACAATGAAACGGGGTGTGCCGCCGGAGAAAGTGGATGTGGCGACGGGTAAACGCACCGGGAATGGTCCGGTCGGGTTCTCTGCCGCCATGCTGCCGTTTTTACAACAACGTGATGCCCAGGCGGTTCAGCGCCAGCGCGTTGCAGACCATTTTCCCGATAATAATGCCTATTACAGCTACGTGCTGACTCTCTTTGGGCAAGGATGGGATCAGCATCGTTTTCGCTTCACCGCAAAAGGTGAATTAATACCGGATTGGGGCCAGGAATGCGCAAGTTCACAATAAATCTACTCACTTTATCGCTTGGCCTGGCGCTTATGCCGTGGGCCCAGGCCGCCAACTCACCGCAGCAGAAACAGCTGCTGGAACAGGTTCGGCTGGGCGAATCGACACAGCGTGAGGATTTGGTTCGTCAGTCGCTTTATCGTCTTGAGCTGATTGACCCGAACAACCCTGACGTCATTGCCGCACGCTTTCGCTACCTGCTGCGCCAGGGCGATAACGCCGGCGCGCAAAAAGAGCTGGACCGTCTGAAAGGGATAGCACCGGGCTCGAGCGCGTACCAGTCATCACGCAACACGATGCTGCTGTCCACGCCGGATGGCCGCCAGCAGCTCCAGCAGGCGCGATTGCTCGCTACCACGGGACACACGCAGGAGGCGATTGCAGCCTATGACAAGCTGTTTGACGGTAACCCACCGGGCGGCGACGTGGCGACGGAATACTGGAACGTGGTGGCGAAAGATCCTGCTCGCCGGAATGCAGCCATTAACCAGCTCAAGAAAATAAACAGCAGCAGCCCCGGAAATACACAGCTGCAGGCGACGCTGTCCCAGCTTCTGTTCCAGAGCGGACGCCGTGACGAAGGCTTTGCGCTATTGCAGGAGATGGCCAAATCCACCAACGGGCGCAGCCAGGCGTCTGATATGTGGTATGACCAAATCAAAGACCAGCCTGCCAGCAGCGCGAGCGTTAGCGCGCTGCAAAAATACCTGAGCGTATTCAGCGACGGTGATAGCGTCGCGGCGGCGCGTGCCCAGCTTGAAGCCCAGCAAAAACAGCTCGCTGACCCTGCATTCCGCGCGAAAGCGGAAGGGCTGGCGGCGGTGGATGCCGGGCAGGGCAGTAAGGCGGTGGCGGAGCTGCAAAAAGCCGTCAGCGCCAACCATGCCGACAGTGAAGCGGTGGGTGCCCTGGGACAGGCTTATTCCCAGAAAGGCGACCGCGCCCGCGCGGTGGCACAGTTTGAAAAGGCAATTGCCCTCGATCCCCAGAGCGATAACCGGGGTAAATGGGACAGTTTGCTGAAGGTTAACCGCTACTGGCTGCTGATCCAGCAGGGCGATGCGGCGCTGAAGGCGAATAACCCGGCGCAGGCGGAGCGTTACTATCAGCAGGCACGCAGTATCGACAATACCGACAGCTATGCCGTGCTGGGGCTGGGCGACGCCGCCGCGGCGCGTAAAGATAACGACGCGGCGGAGCGTTATTACCGTCAGGCGCTGCGAATGGACAGCGGCAACAGCAATGCGGTCCGCGGTCTGGCCAATATTTACCGTGCGCAGTCCCCGGAGAAAGCCTCGCAGTTTATCCAGTCTCTCTCCGCCAGCCAGCGCAGAAGCATAGATGATATTGAACGTAGCCTGACCAACGAACAGCTCTCCGCCCAGGCCGAGCAGCTTGAAAATCAGGGGAAATACGCTCAGGCGGCAGAGATTCAGCGTCGTCGTCTGGCGCTCTCTCCCGGCGATGTATGGATAACCTATCGTCTCTCGCGCGATCTCTACAGCGCGGGTCAGCGCAGCCAGGCGGATACCCTGATGCGTCAGCTTGCCAGCCAGAAACCGTCCGACCCGGATCAGGTTTATGCCAACGGGCTCTATCTTTCCGGAAACGATCAGGACCGCGCCGCGCTGGCGCATCTGGATACGCTGCCGCGAAGCCAGTGGAACGGCAATATTCAGGAGCTTGCTGACCGTCTGCAAAGTAACCAGGTGCTGGAAACCGCCAACCGTCTGCGCGACAGCGGCAAAGAGCAGGAGGCTGAAAACCTTTTGCGCCAGCAGCCAACCTCCACCCGCATCGACCTGACGCTGGCGGACTGGGCGCAGCAGCGTGGCGATCTGGACTCGGCAAAAACGACGTACAACGCCGTTCTGCAGCGTGAACCGCAGAACGAAGACGCCATCCTCGGCCTGACCGAGATTTATAGCGCTCAGGGTAACAAAGATGCCGCGCGCTCGGAGCTGGCGAAGCTGCCCGCCGCGCAAAACGGTCAGCCGCTGTCGCTCAATATGCAGCGCCGCATCGCGATGGCGCAGGCGGGTCTGGGCGATTCCGCCGCCGCAGAACAGACCTTCAATAAAATTATTCCGCAGGCTAAATCGCAGCCCGGCTCCATGGAAAACGCGCTGGTGCTGCGTGATGCCGCGCGTTTCCAGGCGCAAAACGGGCAGCCTCAGCAGGCACTGGAAACCTACAAAGACGCGATGGTGTCGTCTGGCATCACCACGACGCGTCCGGTGGATAACGACAGTTTCACTCGTCTGACGCGTAACGATGAAAAAGACGACTGGCTGAAACGCGGCGTGCGCAGTGATGCCGGTGACTTGTACCGTCAGCAGGATGTTAACGTCACGCTGCAGCACGACTACTGGGGCTCCAGCGGCACGGGCGGCTATTCCGACCTGAAAGCGCATACTACCATGCTGCAGGTGGATGCCCCGCTCTCTGACGGGCGCATGTTCTTCAGAAGCGATCTGGTCAACATGGACGCTGGTTCATTTGATAACAATAACGGAACCTACGATCCTAAATGGGGGACCTGCTACGAAACGCCGTGTAGCGGCAATACCCATCAGTCCGACAATGGCGCAAGCGTTGCCGTCGGCTGGCAGAATAAAACCTGGGCGATGGATATTGGCACCACGCCGATGGGCTTTGACGTTGTCGACGTGGTGGGCGGCATCAGCTACAGCAGCGATCTGGGCCCCATCGGCTATACCGTTAACGCCCATCGTCGCCCAATCTCCAGCTCTCTGCTGGCGTTCGCCGGGCAAAAAGATACCAACACCGGCACCACCTGGGGCGGCGTACGTGCCACCGGTGGCGGCGTAAGCATGAGCTATGACAAAGGTGAAGCGAACGGCATCTGGTCGAGCCTGAATGCGGAAACGCTGACGGGTAAAAATGTTGAGGATAACTGGCGCGTCCGCTGGATGACGGGTTACTACTACAAGCTCATTAATAAAAACAATGAGCGCCTGACGGTCGGCGTCTCCAATATGCTCTGGCACTACGACAAAGACCTGAGCGGGTATACCCTGGGTCAGGGCGGTTACTACAGTCCGCAGGAGTACGTCTCCTTCGCACTGCCGGTGACCTGGCGTAAACGCACGGAGAACTGGTCCTGGGAGCTGGGTGGCTCGGTCTCCTGGTCTCACTCGAAAACCAAAGACGAACTGCGCTACCCGATCCAGAATCTGATCCCGACCGATGAGCCAGACCGCTATACCGACCGGGGCGCAATGGAAACCGGCAGCAGTTCATCAGGAACGGGTTATACCGCGCGGGCCATTATCGAGCGCCGCGTAACGTCCAACTGGTTTGTAGGCATGGGCGTGGATATTCAGGAGGCGAAAGACTATACCCCAAGCCATGCGCTGATCTATGTGCGCTACTCTGCCGCAGGCTGGCAGGGCGATATGGACTTACCGCCGCAGCCGCTCATCCCTTACGCGGACTGGTAATCGGATTTTCCTTAATCCATTTGTAAGTCTCTCTTAATAGCGCGGCAATCGGGTATACTCAGGCGCGCCGGGTTTACACCCTGGCGCGCCCTGCGCTTCGAGTTTTGTGGAGAGTCATTTTGCGTGTCAGCCGTTCCTTAACAATCAAACAGATGGCGATGGTCTCTGCCGTCACCATGCTGTTTGTCCTGCTCTTCTGCGTAATTTTGCTGTTTCATTCCGTACAGCAGAATCGCTATAACACGGCTTCGCAGTTAGAAAGTATCGCCCGCTCGGTGCGTGGCCCGCTTTCTGCCTCTATCCTGAAAGGGGATATTCCCGAAGCGGAAACCATTTTAAAACGTATTCAGCCTGCCGGCGTCGTTAGCCGCGCCGATGTCGTCTTGCCCAACCAGTTTCAGGCGCTGCGGATGAGCTTTATCCCGGAGCGTCCCGTCCCGATGATGGTGATGCGCCTGTTTGAACTGCCGGTGCAAATTTCGCTTCCCGTTTATTCGCTTGAACGCCCTGCGAATCCGCAGCCGCTGGCCTACCTGGTTTTGCAGGCGGACTCCTACCGCATGTATAAATTCGTCATGAGCTGGGTGGTTACGTTAGTGACCACTTGCTTACTTATGACGCTTATTCTCAGCGTGGCGCTCACCTGGTGCATTAACCGGCTGATTGTTCATCCGCTGCGCCGTATCGCCCGTGAGCTGAATACGCTTGCGCCGCAGGATCAGATGGGACATCAGCTTGAGCTGCCGCGTCTGCATCATGACGATGAGATAGGTATGCTGGTGCGCAGCTACAACCTCAATCAGCAGCGCATCCAGCGTCAGCAGGATGAATTAAACAGCAGCGCCACCCGTTTTCCGGTATCGGAGCTCCCCAATAAAGCCTTCCTGATGGCGATGCTGGAGCAGACCGTTGCCCGTCAGCAAACTACGGCGCTGATGGTTATCGCCTGTGAAACCTTGCAGGACACGGCTGGCGTGCTTCAGGAGAGCCAGCGCGAAATGCTGCTGCTCACCCTGGTGGAAAAGATCAAATCTGTCCTTGCCCCGCGCATGGTGCTGACCCAGGTCAGCGGTTACGATCTGGTGGTGATTGCCAACGGCGTAAAAGAACCGTGGCATGCGATCACCTTAGGTCAGCAAGTACTCACTGTCATTAATGAGCGGTTGCCCATTCAGGGTATCCAGCTTCGTCCGAGCGCCAGTATCGGTATCGCCATGTACTATGGTGATTTAACGGCGGAGCAGCTTTATCGTCGCGCGTTCTCGGCGGCGTTTACCGCCCGGCGCAAAGGGAAAAATCAGATCCAGTTCTTTGAACCGGAGCAGATGGAAAAGGCGCAGCAGCGCCTGACGGAAGAGAGCGACATCCTGACCGCGCTGGATAACCGGCAGTTTGCCCTCTGGCTACAGCCGCAGATGAATTTGCTGACGGGAGAAGTGAAAAGCGCCGAGGCACTGCTGCGCGTGCAGCAGCCGGATGGTTCATGGGAACTGCCGGAAGGGCTGATTGAGCGCATTGAGTCCTGCGGCCTGATGGTTACCGTCGGCTACTGGGTGCTGGAAGAGTCCTGCCGTCAGCTGGCCGCCTGGCAGGAGCGCAGCGTGACGCTGCCGCTGTCGGTCAATTTGTCTGCTATGCAGCTTATGCACCCGACCATGGTTTCAGAGATGCTGGAGCTGATCCATCGTTACCGAATCAAGCCTGATACGTTAACTCTGGAAGTGACGGAGAGCCGACGCATCGACGATCCTAATCAGGCGGTCGCGATTCTCAAACCGCTGCGTAATGCCGGTATTCGTATTGCCCTGGACGATTTTGGCATGGGATACGCCGGGCTGCGTCAGCTTCAGCACATGAAAACCCTTCCGGTAGATGTGCTCAAAATTGACAAAGCGTTTGTCGACGGTCTGCCGGGCGACAGCAGCATGGTGCAGGCGATTATCCAGATGGCGCGTAGCCTCAACCTGCATCTTATTGCCGAGGGGATTGAAACCGAAGCGCAACGCGCCTGGCTGGCAGAGGCGGGCGTGGAGAGCGGACAAGGCTTCCTTTTCGCCCCTGCTGTTCCTTCGGATGTCTTTGAAGAACGATACCTTTCTGGTGCTGACAATAACGCAAAAGTGTAATTTTGTTGCTGGCTTGTGCGAGCCAGCTCAAAGTTCTTAACATTTGTGTTTCAAATTTGAACTGAGTTTATTTCTGTCCTGTTATGTGGGTGTTATTTTAAAGCCGCAGGTTAACCATAACCTTACAAAGCCTGTGGTTTTTCTTCCCAAGGACACCTTATGAAAACCTCACTCTTCAAAAGTCTTTATTTCCAGGTCCTGACAGCCATCGCCATCGGTATTCTGCTGGGTCACTATTATCCTGAGCTGGGCGCGCAAATGAAACCGCTTGGCGACGCGTTCGTTAAGCTCATTAAAATGGTCATCGCTCCGGTGATCTTCTGTACCGTCGTGACGGGCATCGCTGGCATGGAAAGCATGAAGGCGGTCGGTCGTACCGGTGCAGTGGCGCTTCTCTATTTTGAAGTGGTCAGTACCCTTGCGCTGATTATCGGTCTGATCATCGTCAACGTGGTGCAGCCGGGCGCGGGGATGAACGTAGACCCGTCAACGCTGGATGCCAAAGCGGTCGCGGTGTATGCCGAGCAGGCGAAGGATCAGGGCGTGGTGGCATTCCTGCTGGACGTAATCCCGGGCAGCGTCATTGGCGCGTTCGCCAGCGGAAACATCCTGCAGGTTCTGCTGTTTGCCGTGATGTTTGGTTTTGCCCTGCACCGTCTGGGCAGCAAAGGCCAGCTTATCTTTAACGTAATCGAAAGCTTCTCGCAGGTGATCTTCGGCATCATCAATATGATCATGCGCCTGGCGCCGATCGGTGCTTTTGGTGCGATGGCCTTCACCATCGGTAAGTATGGCGTCGGTACGCTGGTGCAGCTGGGTCAGCTGATTATCTGCTTCTATATAACCTGTATCCTTTTCGTGGTCGTGGTGCTGGGCTCCATCGCCCGCGCGACGGGTTTCAACATCTTCAAATTTATCCGTTACATCCGCGAAGAGCTGCTGATTGTTCTGGGGACCTCCTCTTCAGAATCGGCGCTGCCGCGTATGCTCGACAAGATGGAAAAGCTGGGGTGCCGTAAATCGGTGGTCGGGCTGGTGATCCCGACGGGCTACTCCTTCAACCTGGACGGTACCTCGATATACCTGACGATGGCGGCCGTGTTTATCGCTCAGGCGACCAACAGCCATATGGATATTTTCCACCAGATTACCCTGCTGGTGGTGCTCCTGCTCTCTTCTAAAGGCGCTGCAGGGGTGACGGGCAGCGGCTTTATCGTGCTGGCTGCTACTATTTCCGCTGTGGGTCACCTGCCGGTGGCGGGTCTGGCGTTGATTCTCGGTATTGACCGCTTCATGTCAGAGGCGCGTGCGTTAACCAACCTGGTGGGTAACGGCGTGGCAACGGTGGTGGTGGCGAAATGGGTGAAAGAGCTGGATCACAAAAAGCTCGACGATACTCTGAATAATCGTTCAACTGACAGCAAAAATCCTGGCTTAACCTCTTAATCTTGTCACAAATGCCCGTATTCCCTTGTCGGGATGCGGGCTCCTGCGCATAATAACTGTTCGTACCTGTCATAATTCGACAAGATTTTTTTTGGGTATATTTCACTTCTGACCGTGACGTTTTGCCGAACGCGCGGTCTAATCGACGTGTTTTCATCGTCATCTTTAAGAGTGAAGCGCGTCGCGAGGCACTCTTTTTTAACCAGGAATGTTGATCAGGGGTTCACATGCAGGGCACAAAAATTCGACTCTTAACCGGCGGTTTGCTGATGATGGCAGCAGCCAGTTATGTGCAGGCAGATGCGCTCCAGCCAGACCCGGCCTGGCAACAAGGGACATTAGCGAACGGTTTTCAGTGGCAGGTGTTAGCCACTCCGCAACGTCCCAGTGACCGTATAGAAATCCGTCTGTCCATTAATACCGGTTCCCTCACGGAAAGCACCCAGCAAACCGGTTTTAGCCATTTTATTCCCCGGCTGGCGCTCACGCAGAGCGGCAGCCTGCAAGCGGTTCAGGTGCGTTCACTTTGGCAGCAGGCCATCGATCCGAAGCGCCCGCTTCCTCCGGCTGTTGTCTCGTATGACTACACCATGTTTAACCTGAGCCTGCCTAATAACCGTAACGACCTGCTGAAAGAAGCGCTTACGTATCTCTCCGATGCCTCTGGCAATCTGGCGATTACGCCGGACACCGTTAACTATGCGTTGAGCAACAGTGACATGGTGGCGACCTGGCCCGGAGATACCAAAGAGGGCTGGTGGCGCTACCGCCTGAAGGGCTCAACGTTACTGGGACATGACCCGGCCGAACCGCTGAAACAACCGGTCGATGCCGAACAGGTAAAATCGTTCTACCAGAAGTGGTACACCCCGGACGCCATGACGCTGATCGTGGTAGGTAACGTGGACAGCCGCGCGGTGGTGGAGCAGATCAACAAAGCGTTTGGTGATTTGAAAGGTAAGCGTGAAACGCCAGCCCCTGTCCCGACGCTCTCTCCGCTGCGTGCAGAGCCTGTCAGCATTATGACGGACGCCGTGCGTCAGGATCGCCTCTCCGTCATGTGGGATAACGCTTGGCAGCCCATCCGTGAGTCAGCGGCAATGCTGCGCTACTGGCGTGCCGATCTGGCGCGTGAGGCGCTGTTCTGGCACGTTCAGCAGACGCTGAGCAAGAACAACGTCAAGAATATCGGTCTTGGCTTTGACTGCCGCGTGCTGTTCCAGCGCGCGCAGTGTGCCATTAACGTTGAATCGCCGGGCGATAAGCTGAATGCCAATCTGGGCGTGGTCGCGAAAGAGCTGGCAAAAGTGCGTAAAGAGGGGCTTTCCGAAGAGGAATTCAATGCTCTCGTGGCTCAGAAAAAACTCGAGCTGCAGAAGCTGTTTGCGACCTACGCACGTGCCGATACCGACATTCTGATCAGCCAGCGTATTCGCTCCCTGCAGAATCAGGTGGTGGACATTGCGCCGGAACAGTACCAGAAACTGCGTCAGGACTTCCTGAACGGTCTGACCGTCGAGATGCTCAATCAGGACCTCCGTCAGCAGCTGTCACAGGAGATGGCGTTGATCCTCCTGCAGCCGAAGGGCGAGCCGGAATATGACATGAAGGAACTTCAGACGACCTGGGATTCCATTATGGCCACCGCGTCGCAGCCAGCGCAGGCCGCCACGGCGGATGATTTACATCCGGACGCGACGGATATTCCGCAGGGGCAGTAATGCTTAAACATTCCCTCTCCCTGTGGGAGAGGGTTAGGGTGAGGGCATCAGCCCGCACCTTACTTAAACTGGCATCGCCTCGCGCGGAATAATCGCCCCGCGATACTGAATCACCGTGCTGGCCGTCAGGTGCCCACGCTGTGCCGCCGCTTCCGGCGTTCCACCCGTCAGACGTACCGCCAGATAGCCCGCGCTGAATGAATCCCCCGCCGCCGTGGTATCAATCACTTTCTCTTTGGCAAGCTTCACCGCCGGAACGTCAACCAGCGTTTCACCCGCAATCGCGACCAGACAAGACTCCGCACCGCGCTTAATCACCACTTCGCTCACGCCAGCCGCCTGCGTGCGTGCAATCACGTCCTCTACCGGTTTCTCACCCCACAGGGCGTCTTCATCGTCGAGCGTGAGGAAGGCGATGTCGGTGCACTGCAGCATCTGTTGATAGACCTGCTGCGTCTCTTCGCGGCTGCCCCACAGGCGCGGGCGGTAGTTGTTATCGAAAATAACCTTGCCGCCGTTTGCACGGCATTCGCGCAGCAGCGAGAGCAGCTTTGCACGGCTGGTGGGGCTTAAAATCGCAAGGCTAATCCCGCTCAGATAGAGATAGTCAAAGGTCGCCAGCTCTTCGCAGATGGCCGCAGCCGCGTCGCTCTCCAGCCAGAATTTGGCCGCGGCTTCGTTACGCCAGTAATAAAACGTGCGTTCGCCGGTGCTGTCGGTCTCGATGTAATAAAGTCCCGGGAGGCGGTTTTCCATACGCTGAATCAGCGACGTTTCAACATGTTCACTCTGCCACGCCTCCAGCATCTGCTGGCTGAAGCTGTCCGTTCCCAGGGCGGTAACGTAGTTCACGGTGAGCGCCTCAGGCGCGACCTGGCGGGCAATATAAACGGACGTGTTTAACGTATCGCCACCAAATCCGCGGCTGACTTCAGCGCCTTTTTGTGACAGTTCAATCATGCATTCGCCAATCACGGCAATTTTTTTGGACATAGTCGTGAACCTGAACAGAAGAATTATCAGCAGTGTGCGCTGAGTGAATTAACCGGTCAACTATATTAAAACAACGTTCCATTATTTTATTTGAGCCAGCGCGTGTTCCCGCGCATTTCTGTCATCTTAATTTCATTTTCCCGGTGAATTGAACATAAAGTTCTCAATTGTCGCGCCGATAATCCTGTGACGAGTCCAGAAAGGCTATCCCAACAACAGGACATCTGAAATGAAGTCAGAGCAGGTTATCCAGCGGCTGAGCACTACGCCTGAGGCAAGTATTGAGAACTTGCAGGAGCATCGCTACTGGCTGCAATGTGAGCGTGCATACACCTATCAGCCGATCTACCGAACAGATGGTCGACTGATGGCAATTGAAATTTTGACCGTCGTTACGCACCCCTCAAACCCCACTCAGCGCATCGCGCCGGATCGCTATTTTGCCGAAGTTGCCGTTCGCCAGCGTCTGGATGTGCTGGAAGAACAGCTTCGCATGCTGGCGACGAAGCAGTCCTTTTTCGAACAGCACGATATCCTCGCCTCGGTGAACGTCGACGGCCCAACCCTGCTGGCGCTGCGGCAGAACGCAAAATTGCAGGAGCTGATCGCCACCCTGCCGTGGATGCGCTTTGAGCTGGTGGAGCATGTCCGTCTGCCGCAGGATTCCTCGTTTGCTTCGATATGCGAATACGGCCCGCTGTGGCTGGATGACTTTGGCACCGGCATGGCGAACTTTTCGGCTCTGAGTGAAGTGCGCTACGACTACATTAAAGTGGCCCGCGATCTGTTCATTATGCTGCGTCAGACCCCGGAAGGGCGGAACCTGTTTACGCTGTTATTACAGCTGATGAACCGCTATTGCCAGGGCGTGATTGTTGAAGGTGTGGAAACGCTGGAAGAGTGGCGTGATGTGCAAAGCTCGCCTGCCGCGGCGGCGCAAGGCTATTTCCTCTCCCGACCGGTACCCATGGATCGCCTCGATAGCGTGATTACTACCCTCTGATAAGCCCGCTTCCCTTTGTCTGGACTATAGTTTTACAGGACAGGTCATCAGGAAAGGGGATAAAAATGACAAGAACAACCAGGGTAATCTCCTGGACAGCAGGGATTTTCTTGTTGTTGATCGTGGTCGTCGCCATCATTATCGCGACGTTTGACTGGAACCGTCTTAAGCCGACCATCAACCAGAAAGTCTCAACCGAACTGAACCGCCCCTTCGCCATACGCGGTGATTTAGGTGTGGTATGGGGGCGTCAGAAAGAGGAGCCCGGCTGGCGAAGCTGGATCCCCTGGCCACACGTCCATGCCGACGACATCATTCTCGGCAACCCGCCGGACATCCCGGACGTCACCATGGTCCACCTGCCGCGCGTGGAGGCCACGCTAGCGCCGTTAGCGCTTCTGACCAAAACCGTTTATCTGCCGTGGATCAAACTTCAGCAGCCTGATGCGCGTCTGATCCGACTCTCAGAAAAAACCAACAACTGGACGTTTAACCTTGCCAGCGATGGCGACAAGGATCCGAATGCCCAGCCTTCTTCCTGGTCATTCCGTCTCGACAATATTCTTTTCGATCGCGGACGGATCGCCATCGACGATAAGGTCAGCAAGGCGGATATGGAGATCCTGGTCGATCCGTTGGGCAAACCGCTGCCGTTTAGCGAGGTCACGGGCACGAAAGCAAAAGGCGACGCGGCAAGCGTAGGTGACTATGTCTTCGGCCTGACGGCAAAAGGACGCTACAACGATCAGCCTCTCAGCGGTAAAGGGAAAATCGGCGGCATGCTGGCGCTACGGAGCGAGGGCACGCCGTTCCCGGTGCAGGCGGACTTCCGTTCCGGTAACACCCGCGTGGCGTTCGTGGGAACGGTTAACGACCCGATGAACATGGGCGGCGTTGACCTTCAGCTTAAATTTGCCGGTGATTCGCTGGGCGAGCTGTATGAACTGACCGGCGTACTGCTGCCGGATACCCCGCCATTCGAAACGGACGGGCATCTGGTCGCCAAAATCGATACCGAAAAATCGTCCGTTTTTGACTACCGGGATTTTAATGGCCGCATTGGCGACAGCGACATCCACGGCACGCTGACCTACACCACCGGAAAACCGCGCCCGAAACTGGAAGGGGATGTTGAATCCCGTCAGCTGCGTCTGGCCGATCTTGGTCCGTTGATTGGCGTGGATTCGGGCAAAGGCACAAAGTCCAAAGAGGTCAAAAAGGACGTTCAGCCTGCGGGAAAAGTATTGCCTTACGATCGTTTCGAAACCGACAAATGGAACGTAATGGATGCGGATGTACGTTTCAAAGGCGGGAAAATTGAACATGGCAGTACGCTGCCGATCAGCAATCTTTCGACCCATATCCTCCTCAAAAACGCCGACCTGCGCCTTCAGCCACTGAAGTTCGGCATGGCGGGTGGGACGATTTCCTCGAACATTCACCTGGAAGGCGATAAGAAGCCGATGCAGGGACGGGCGGAGATCCAGGCGCGTCGATTGAAGCTGAAAGAGCTGATGCCGAACGTAGAGCTGATGCAGAAAACCCTCGGTGAAATGAACGGTGATGCCGACATTCGCGGCGTGGGGAACTCGGTGGCGGCGCTGTTGGGCAGCGGCAACGGAAACCTGAAGCTGCTGATGAACGACGGACTGGTGAGCCGAAACCTGATGGAGATCCTGGGGCTGAACGTCGGTAACTACGTCGTCGGGCAAATCTTCGGCGATGACGAGGTGCGGGTGAACTGCGCGGCGGCCAATCTGGATCTGGTGAACGGCGTGGCGCGCCCGCAGATTTTTGCCTTCGACACGGAAAACGCGGTGATTAACGTGACCGGTACCGCCAGCATGGCTTCGGAGCAGCTTGATCTGACGATTGACCCGGAGAGTAAGGGGATCCGTATTATCACGCTGCGCTCGCCGCTGTACGTGCGCGGGACCTTCAAAAATCCGCAGGCGGGCGTGAAGCCAGGGCCGCTGATTGCGCGCGGTGCCGTGGCTGCGGCCCTTGCGACGCTGGTTACCCCAGCTGCAGCGCTGCTGGCACTGATTTCGCCGTCAGAGGGCGAGGCGAATCAGTGCCGGACCATTTTGTCGCAGATGAAGAAATAGCTCCCTTTCTCCCTCTCCCTGTGGGAGAGGGCCGGGGTGAGGGCATCAGGCCGCAGTGAATTACAGAGCCTGGTGCTTCGTCTCGTGCGTCAGCAGCAGCGCAATCAGCGTCAGCGCCGCCATGGCCGCAAGATAGACGCCCACATAGAACAGACCATAGTTTGCCTGCAGCCAGGTGGCGATATATGGCGCAACGGACGCACCCAGAATAGACGAGACGTTATAGGAGAACGACGCGCCGGTATAACGTACTTCAGTCGGGAACAGCTCGGGCAGCAGCGCGCCCATCGGGCCGAAGGTCAGCCCCATCAGGCTCAGGCCAATCAGCAGATAGGCCATCACCAGCGCCGGGCTACCTGAACCCAGCAGCGGCGGGAAGACGAACAGGGCAAACAAAACGATCAGCGTGGTGATCGTAATCATGCTCGCACGACGACCGAATTTATCCGCCAGCAGGCCGGCAATCGGAACCATCACGCCAAACCCGATCACCGCCATCATCAGCATCCACAGCACTTCGTTACGCGGCAGCCCCAGCCCAACCGGCGCGGCGGCGGTACTGAACGTCATGGAATAGACGGTCATGATGTAGAACAGCGTATAGGTGGCGAGCATGATAAACGTGCCCAGCACGGTCACGCGAACGTGTTTGGTCAGAAGCGTACCCAGCGGCACTTTCACCTGCTTGTTCGCCGCGGCCACTTTCGCGAAGACAGGCGTTTCATGCAGAGAAACACGCACATACAGGCCAATCAGCACCAGCACGGCTGAGAAGATAAACGGAATACGCCAGCCCCAGCTCATGAACTGTTCATCCGTCAGCAGCCAGGAGAGCAGCAGGAACGTCCCGTTGGCAAAGAAGAAGCCAATCGGAGCGCCAAGCTGTGGGAATGAACCGTACAGCGCGCGCTTGCGCGCCGGGGCGTTCTCGGTGGCCAGCAGCGCCGCGCCGCCCCATTCACCACCCAGCCCCAGACCTTGACCAAAACGCGCCAGCGCCAGCAGGACCGGCGCCAGAATACCGATGGTTTCGTAGGTCGGCAGCAGGCCGATGGCTACGGTGGAGATCCCCATCGTCAGCAGCGAGGCCACCAGCGTGACTTTGCGGCCGATGCGATCGCCAAAGTGTCCAAACAGCGCAGAGCCAATCGGACGCGCAACAAACGCAATCGCAAAGGTCGCCAGAGACTGCAGCGTGGCCGCCGTCGGATCGCCCTGCGGGAAGAAAATGTGCGGGAATACGATGACCGCGGCGGTGGCATAAATATAGAAGTCGAAGAACTCGATGGCGGTGCCAATCAGCGATGCGACAACGACTTTATTGCGCGAATTTACTGGAACGTTTTCCGTTTCTGAGTCGAGTGTGGTGGCGGTTGCTTGCATAATATTTTCTTATTTTTGTCGAACGAAAGGCCATATTACGCACAGCAAAAGCGACATTTCAATCTGTAACAAAGCCGCGACCCGGTGATAAAAACAGCAAAAAGCGGATAATTTTCAGACCAGCCAAAACACGTCTATGAAATGCTTCACAGATTTTAAATATCAGTCAATTAAACTGGTTTTCGGTTAAATAAAAGTTACGGGCTGGATTTATATGCTGAAATGATGAATCGGGCTGAAATTTCAGCCCGATGGCGGGGCTAGCGGTGCGTTTTGCCGGGCATTCGCGTGTCGCCTTTGTACTCGGCGGTGGCAATCCATGCCGCGCAGAACAGTGTCAGGCGGGCGAAGAAGTAGAAGAAGGCCATCAGTCCCAGCACCGAGCCAAACGCCGCGCCGGAAGGGGATTTAACCAGTGACGGCAGGGTGTAAGTCATCACGATTTTGATCACCTCAAAGCCGATCGCCGCAATCAATGTGCCGCGGAGCAGCGCCTTCTTGCGCGGCCGATGCCGGGGCAAGCGCCAGAAGATCCAGAAGAACAGCAGGTAGTTGGCGAAGATGGAAATAGCCAGCCCAATGCCGCGCCAGGCGGGCTTCAGCCATTCGATGTAATCCAGATAGAGCGCGGAGATGATCATCTGCTGCGCCGAGCCCGCCACGGAGGTAATGGAAAGCGTCACGATGAGCGCGACCAGCAGGCCAATCAGCGAAACAAAGTCGCGGAGATACTTGACCCAGATTTTCTCCTGGTCCTGCGGCTTACGCTCCCAGACGTCGCGCGACTGGGCGCGAATGGCCTCGCGCAGGTTGCCCATCCAGTTAACGCCGGAGTAAAGGGCAATCAGCAAGCCGACGATGCCGACGGTGGTACGCTGCTGAACGGCGGTATTGATAGTGCTTTTGAGCGTACTGGCAAGGGTCGGGTCACTGACGTTATTCAGGATCTTATTGAAGATATCCTGCAGCAGCGTCGGGTGCGACGCGAGGACAAAACCGGCTGCCGCGAACGACACCATCAGGATCGGTATCATAGACAGGAAGGAAAAATAGGTGATGGCGGCACCAAACTGGTTTCCCATGCGGTCATTAAAGCGTTCGGTCGCGCGTATCAGATGCGCAATCATGGGAAACTGCTGAATTCTCGCGGCGATGCCGGTTACGGTTCCCAGCGCTTTGCTGGCGGTACCTGGCGTTTTGGCCTCTTCGGGTCCTGTTTCCATCTTTTTGACGGGCTCATACTCTAAATGTTGGGTGGGTCGTTGCGGGTTGTTTTCCGGCGTCACGCGTCTTTTCCTTTTCGTTTGGCTGGATGTTATTGAATTATAGCTTGCGACTAGTCCACGTAAGCTTTTGTGAGTTCGGTTAGCCACTCCATGAACAGATGGACCCGGCGGGAGAGGTTGCGCCGGTGGGGATAAATCAGGGAAACAGGCATCGGTTCGGCCCGGTATTGCGGGAGGATCTCAATCAGCTTCTTCGCGCGCAGTAAATCGCGCACCCCAACCCGCGGCACCTGAATAATGCCCAGTCCGGCGAGACAGGCAGCCTGGTAAGTTTCCGTGCTGTTGACGGTTAAGACCCCGCCCGTTTTTATCCACTGTGTTGTACTGCCGTTATAAAACTCAAAGCCCTGTGGGCGTGTTCCCAGCGTAGCGGTGTAGTGAATAACGGCGTGCGAGCCTAAATCGTCCAGGGTTTCCGGGTAGCCAAAACGCGCCAGATAGTCCGGGCTGGCGCAGTTAATCACCGACAGCTTGCCCAGTGGACGGGCAATCAGCCCTGAATCCTTCAGCGTGCCGACGCGTACCACGCAATCAAACCCTTCGCGGATCACATCCACCAGACGATCGCTGCTGCTGAGCTCCAGTTCAATGCCAGGATAGTGCTGCAGAAAAGCAGGCAGTTTGGGGATGACCAAATTTCGAGCAACGCCGACGGGCATATCCACGCGGAGCCGGCCGCTGATGCTGGAGGGATCGTGCTGAAACATACCGTCGAGTTCATCAAGGTTTGCCAGCAGATCTTTTGCCCGCTCGTAATAGACCATGCCGTCCTGCGTCAGGCTGACGCGGCGCGTGGTGCGGTGTAATAGCTGGGTGCCAAGCCGGTTTTCCAGGGCCTGAATTTGCCGCGAGACGCTGCCTTTCGGCAGAGTTAATGTTTCGGCCGCGCGGGAAAAACTCTCCAGTTCCGCGACGCGGACGAACAACTGCATTGCGTGAATTTTATCCATAGAGGAAGCTCATTGTTGTTTCTGGTGAAACAGTGAAGCGTTTTAACCCATCTTTATTGATTTTCTATCACCTAATAAGCTCTTTCTCAATCTCCTTAACAGCCAAAACGAGGTTTATGATGAGTGAACGTATCGCATTAGTGACGGGTGGTAGCCGTGGTCTGGGCAAAAACGCTGCGTTAAAGCTGGCGGCAGACGGCACGGGAATTGTCCTGACATACAACCGTAGCCAGCAGGAAGCGCTGGATGTTGTGCATGAAATTCAGCAAAAAGGCGTCAACGCAGCGGCATTACAGCTCAACGTCGGGGATATCACGGGATTTGAACATTTTGCCCAACAGCTTCAGGAAACCCTTAGGACCGTCTGGCAGCGTGAAACCTTTGACTATTTATTGAACAATGCCGGGACGGGTTTATATGCACCCTATGCCGACACGACGGAAGCCCAGTTTGATGAAGCGTTGAACATTCATTTCAAAGGGCCTTTCTTCCTGACCCAGCGCCTGCTGCCGCTGCTTAACGACGGGGGACGTATCCTCAACGTCTCCAGCGGGCTGGCCCGTTTTACCCAGCCGGGCTCAGGGACCTACGCGGCCATGAAGGGGGCGATGGAAGTGCTGACGCGCTATCAGGCGAAAGAGCTGGGCGCGCGCGGCATTTCCGTCAATATCATTGCGCCTGGCGCGATAGAAACAGACTTTGGCGGCGGACGCGTGCGCGACAACGCGGAGCTGAATCAGTTGCTGGCCTCGCAGACGGCGCTGGGACGGGTGGGTCTACCGGACGATATCGGTGATGCCATTGCGGCACTGCTCAGCGATAAGCTGGGCTGGATGAATGCGCAACGTATTGAAGTGTCAGGCGGTATGTTCCTGTGATGCCCGGACTTAAGGGGAAGGAACCTCTTAAGGAACCCTTAATATGGATGTGTCTGCACACTGACAGCGATAAAGAACGCAGTTAGCCATAGCCGATAACCCATTTTCATCACGATATTTCTCCAGAGAAAAACCCTGATGTTTTTTATTAACGCAATGGCCGCAGAAAATATTTTCAGCGCATGACGTTTGATATTCGTTTCCTCTTAATAGCGACCCTGAAGAGGAAACGACGTCCGGAAATATCGGCTAAATTACTATTGGTCAGGAATTATTATTCAGGTATTCCTGCTGTAATAAACCAAATAGCCAGTCATTTTGCCAGCGCCCCGCAAGATAATAGCTCTCACGTAATTCACCTTCCAGGTGAAAGCGGGCTTTTTCCAGCAGGCGTCTTGAAGCAGCGTTTCCCGCTGTTACGGTGGCGGTGAGTCGCCGTATCCCGCCCTGAAGAAAAGCGTAATCGCAAAGCGCTTTCAGGGATTCAAAGCCGTAACCTTTCCCCTGTGCCTCGGGGGCGAAAAGGAAGCCCACTTCTGCGCAGTCCACCTCCCGATGAATATACCCGGTAACGCCCAGCGGGGCCTGGGAGGCGGTGTCACGTACGACGAGACAAAGCCAGTGCGCGCTGCCCGGAGCCCATGCCGTCAGGCGCGAATCAAACGCCTCTCGTATCGCCGCGACGGGGCGGTCTTCCGCCACAAAGCGCATAACGTCCGGATGCTGCTGTAACGCCAGAAAAAAGGGCCAGTCTTCTTCCTGCAAAGGTGAGCAGTTCAGGCGAGGGGTAATTAAAACGGGCATTCAGATTCTCCTGACACTTTTTAAATGATTTTAGGGTTGTCACTTTATTTCAACAGAAAGTCAGGTATGGTTAACCACGTATAAATAAAAAGAATAAAGGGCGTCTCGCGCCCATTCCTGATGTCTTCGTTGTCGCTTAAGGAAAACAATGACTCTCAGCACATCACATCATATTCGCGAACAGTTTGAACACTGTCTGGCGGTCATTCGCCATGCGTCGGTGGAAATTTTACTCCTTCTGAATGTACATGCTTCTGAGGGCAAAGATCCACGCTGGTTTCTGGAACAACTCGACAGCGCGCGATTAGCTTTGGGCGGCTGGGGAGCCGTTGCGAAAAAACTAAACCTGAATGATGCCGAGATGTCGGAATTTACGCTCCAGCTGCGCCTGCTGCAGCAGCGCGTACCGCAGTATGAAAGCGGACAGGATGTGAGTGAAAACCAGCTTATTGCGGCGATGCGGTTTGTGACCGCGCTGGAACATCTTCGTCTTCAGCAGCCGCTGTTGACCTATAGCACGGAGCTGGCACCGGGCAGCGAACTCCAGCAGCAGCAGGCGCACAAGCAGGTACGCGCAATTGAGCTGATGCTTAAAGGGCTTATCCAGCAGGCCTGGCCCGATCAGGTAAAGCTGAACAACCATCTTAAGACCCTGTTTAACGCTGACCGCGTAAGGCGCTGGCTGAAGCTTGGCGAGATCAACGATGTCCTGAGCGGCATGATGTTCAGCGAGCTGGCGCAGATGCTGGTGGATAAAAAAGAGTTCAGCCGCTATTACGCTTCGCTTTTCCGCGACCCGTCCATGCTGACGCTGCTGGTTGAACCGCGCAAAACGCTGCAAACCTTTCTCGACGATATTCGGCAAATCCGCAACAGCATCACCGTTCAGAAGACGTTAAGCTCGGCGCAAATTCAGCTGCTGGACAACTACTACGCGCAGATCGCGCGGCCCGTTCAACGCGCGTTTGAAGAGGGGAGAACGCGCGTTAATCCGGCAGGATTCATGGCGGTAGATGCCAGTGAATTGCATACCTTCTGGGAAAAGGCGCAGAAAATGGATCGGGTTACCGGTGGGGATCTGTTTGAAGTCCGTGACACTATTGAAAAGCCGACCCAGCGCGCGCCGCGCACCCCCGAACAACGCGAGCAGCTCATTTCCGGTGCGTTATGGGGGGCAGTTGGCGTTATGGTGATTGCCATTGTGGCAGGGGGCTTCTGGCTGGTGACCAGCAGCAAGCCGCAGCCAGCGGCCGTCAGCGCGGCTGAAGCGGCTCCACCGCAGGAAATGCGTGAGACGCCTTCCTCGCGCGAAACGCTCACGCGCATGGGGGTGACCTGGGACGAGAATAATTTCCGCTCGGCTATTAACCGCAACGATACCCGCGTGACCCAGCTCTTTTTGCAGGGCGGTATGGACTGGAAGCTGTCCTGGACCGAAGAGGCGATGTCGGCAGGCCATGACGACGTGCTGGAGCTGATGTTACGCTACCGGCAAAACATGGTGGAAGAGAAGCCGTGTCGCCGCTTCATCAACACGCTCAGCCACGCGATGTCGAACGGCGAGTCTCTGACCTCGGTACGTAAAGAGTATCTTAAAGCGTTCTGCACCGTGCCTGCCGTAGTGAAACGCCAGCAGCACGATCTCGACATGGCCACACGCCGCGCGCAGTCACAGCCGGATGCCACCACCAAAAAATGGCAGTCTATTCAGAGCGCCATTTATGAGGTGATTCGCTAACATTTTCCCCTCACCCCAGCCCTCTCCCCTGAGGGGCGAGGGGGAAAAGATCACACCCTGCTTAAGGCTCCCCATACAACCCAATCAGCCGCCGCACCACGCCGTTCGTCCAGCCGAAACCGTCCTGCAGCGGATACTCACCCCCGCCACCTTCGCGCGGCGTGCTGCTGGCGATGTGGTATTTCTCAATCAGCTTGTGGTGCGTCTTGTAGAAATGGTTCACCGTATGCAGCCAGCTCCAGGCGATCTCATCCCCCAGCGAGTCGTTTCCGTACTGCTTGAATCCCTGAATCGCCATCCACTGCAGCGGCGCCCAGCCGTTGGGTTTATCCCACTGCTCGCCGGTTTCGTACTCGGTCGCCAGAATTCCGCCCGGGGTCAGCAGACGCGCCTTGACTGCATCCGACAAGCGCTCCGCCTGCTCGTGAGTTGCCATGCCAACGTACAGCGGCACGATGCTGGCGGCAGAAAACAGCGCCAGCTCTTCGCGCCGCCAGTCGTAATCGCGGTAACAGCCGCTCTCCTCGTCCCACAGATAGCGGTTCACCGCCGCGCGGCGATCGTTGGCTTTCTGGCGGAATTCCTCTGCCGTCTCTTTATCTCCTTTCGACGCCGAGATGTTGGCGATAGCGCTTTCCAGTTTGAACAGGAAGGCGTTCAGATCGATGGGGATGAACTGCGTCGTGCGGATGCTGGCGAGCCGCGACGGATCGCGCAGCCAGCGGGACGAGTAATCCCAGCCGGACGCCGCACCCGCGCGCAGGTCGCGATACACCTCGTTTGGCGGACGGCCCGAGTGGCGCGCGGTTTCCACGTCCTCAATCCACGATTCGTCGCGCGGGGTATCGCGGTCATCCCAGTAGCGGTTGAGCAGTGAACCGTCCGGCATGCGCACGGCGCTGCGGTATGCCTGATTAAGCAGTAGCGACTCCGCACCGTCCATCCAGAAGGCGTACTCCATTTTGAGGTGATCAAGATAGCGTTTCGCACCTCGCACGCCGTCCTCCTCAAACAGCTCCACCATCAGCGCAAAGACCGGCGGCTGTGAGCGGCTGAGATAATAGGTGCGGTTGCCGTTGGGGATATGCCCGTAGCGTTCAATCAGCCAGGCGAAGTTGTCCGCCATACATTTGAGCAGATCGTTACGGCCGCTCTCCGCCAGCCCCAGCATGGAGAAATAAGAATCCCAGTAGTAGGTCTCGCTGAAGCGCCCGCCGGGGACGATATAGGCCTGCGGCAGCGCCAGCAGGGAAGACCAGGGAATATGATCCTGCGGCTCGCGCGTCAGCACCGGCCACAGGTTATCAATGTGCTCTTTCAGGGAGAGTCCCGGGTCGGAAACATATTCTGTGCCGTACGTTTCCGGCATCCAGAAGTGGTTCTCCACAAACTGGCGCAGGTCGAAATCCCGGTGGCGTCTGACCTTGCGGTAGCGGATCAGGATATCCAGCGGATCCATCTTCGGCGCGCAGTCGGGGAAGGTTTTACTGTCCGCAAACAGCCGCGTCGATTGCACGTGTTCGAACAGTTCAAGGTAGCGGTCTGCGGGCGTCAACGCATCGGAGGCGGGTAGCCCCTCGATCATTTCGGGTTCCGGCTCCGCCTCAATCATTTCATCCAGTTTCAACTCGCAGGGATCGGTCTCGTAGCGCAGCTCTTCTGCAATCTCGAACTCGATGTTCTCGGTAGCCTGTAGTTTCTGGTTGAACATGGTGATAGGGACCTCCGGTTGTGTGTTCAAAAGACAGGTTTATCCGGGCGTCTTATAAGCGTAGACATTCGCTTCGGTAGATGGGGAGGGAAATGTGCGGTAGATCACTATTTTCGGAGCATTCGTTTTGCAACGATTTATGAATGTTAAAAAAATGCCCCTCCGGGGAGGGGCATCAGGATTAACGCATGGTCACAAACTCTTCCGCGGCCGTCGGGTGGATTGCCACAGTATTATCGAAGTCTTTCTTCGTTGCGCCCATCTTCAGTGCCACGGCGAAGCCCTGCAGGATCTCATCCATGCCGAAGCCAATGCCGTGGATACCGACAATCTTCTCTTCCGGGCCGACGCAGACCAGCTTCATGCGGCACGGCTGACGGTGCGAGGTGACGGCGGTATACATTGCGGTGAACGCCGATTTATACACTTTCACCTGGTCGTCGCCGTACTGCTCGCGCGCCTGCGGCTCGGTTAAGCCGACGGTGCCGATTGGCGGATGGCTGAAGACCACGGTCGGGATGTTGCTGTAGTCCAGATGCTCGTCCGGCTTGTTGTTAAACAGGCGCTCGGAGAGACGACGACCCGCCGCAACGGCGACCGGCGTCAGCTCAACCGCACCGGTATTGTCGCCGACCGCGTAAATGCCCGGTACGCTGGTGTTCTGGAATTTATCGACGACGATATAGCCTTTTTCGTCGGTTTTCACGCCAGTCACGCCCAGGTTGAAGTTATCGTTCGCCGGTTCACGGCCAATCGCCCAGATCAGGCAATCAACGGTCTGGCTGCGACCATCTTCCAGCTCCAGGGTCAGGCTTCCGTCCGCGTTTTTCACCACCGCTTTTGGTACGGCGTTGGTGTGCAGGGTTGGGCCTTCGGTGTTCATCACTTCAACCAGCGTATCGACAATCAGCGGGTCAAAACTGCGCAGCGGCGCGTGTTTACGTACGAACAGGTGCGCTTCTGCGCCCAGGCCGTTAATCACTCCGGCCAGTTCAACCGCGATGTATCCCGCGCCTACCACGGCAACGCGCTGAGGCAGGGCTGGCAGCTCGAAGAAACCGTCGGAGTCGATGCCGTATTCCACGCCCGGGATGTTCGGATGGCTCGGACGACCGCCGGTGGCGATCAGGATGTGATCGGCGGTGATCGTCTCGCCGTTCACTTCGATCGTTTTCGCGTCAACGAAGCGAGCGAAACCGTGGATAACGTCGACGTTATTTTTCCCCAGCACGTTGTCGTACGAGGTGTGAATGCGATCGATGTACGCGGTACGGCTGGCGATCAGCTTGTCCCAGTCGAAGCGGTTGATGGTGGTGTCAAAGCCGTAGTCCGGGCCATACATATGGATAGCTTCACGGATCTGCGCCGCATGCCACATCACCTTCTTCGGTACACAACCCACGTTCACGCAGGTGCCGCCCAGCGCTTTGGCTTCAATCAGCGCGCACTTCTGGCCGTACATGGCCGCGCGGTTGATGGAGGCGATGCCGCCGCTGCCGCCGCCGATTGCGATGTAGTCATAATGCTTAGTCATAGCTTTTGTCCTTAATCGTGAATTGCCGCGATTGTATACCTGAAATCAATAGTTTCCACCGATGGCTGCGATTACTCCGGCACTATCCAACTGACGGTAGCGTGGCCTGTACCCGCCGGCACCAGCGTTTTATGCAGCCACGGCAGCACGTTGTTCATCTGCGCTTCGAGCTTCCACGGCGGGTTGATTACAATCATGCCGGAGGCGGTCATACCGCGCTGATCGCTGTCCGGACGTACCGCCAGCTCGATCTGCAGGATCTTGCGGATGCCGGTCGCTTCCAGGTCTTTGATCATGCGTTTGATCTGCGCGCGCAGCACCACCGGGTACCACAGGGCATAGGTGCCGGTAGCAAAGCGTTTGTAGCCTTCGTGGATACCCGTCACCACCGCCTGATAGTCGGTTTTGATTTCGTACGGCGGGTCGATGAGCACCAGGCCGCGACGGGAAACCGGCGGCAGTTTGGCCTTCAGCTGCTGGTAGCCGTCGGCTTTTTCGACGCGGGCGCGGCTGTCTTTCTGGAATTCTGAACGCAGCAGCGGGAAGTCGCTCGGGTGCAGCTCGGTCAACTGGATGCTGTCCTGCTCGCGCAGCAGCTGGCGGGCAATCAGCGGCGAGCCCGGGTAATAACGCAGCTGGCCGTTGCGGTTGAAGTGGTTCACCACGCCGATGTACGGCTCCAGCTCGGCAGGCAGGTCGTCCTGCTGCCAGATGCGGGCGATCCCTTCCAGATATTCACCGGTACGCTCGGCATGCTCACCGCTCAGCTGATAACGGCCCGCGCCCGCGTGGGTGTCCAGATAGAGAAACGGCTTCTCTTTCTCTTTGAGCGATTCGATGATCAGGCTCTGAACGGTGTGTTTAAGGACGTCGGCGTGGTTGCCTGCGTGGAAGCTGTGGCGATAACTGAGCATGGGTAATGATATTCCGCTGAATTGACGATTTGCCACAGTTTACAGCAGAACGGCAAAGATTACCCGTAGGCCCGGTAAGCGCAGCACCACCGGGCTCTTTTCGACAACGTCCGGCATTGAAATCCTCTACACTTAACCCCATTCTAGATCCCATATGCACAGCGCCGGATGCGCGCTTCATTCACCTATTTCAACAGGACAGCGTTTATGACCAATCCATTACTGACGCCTTTTTCGTTGCCACCGTTTTCTAAAATCCTCCCCGAGCATGTGGTTCCAGCGGTTACGCAATCGCTGGACAACTGCCGCGCGGCGGTAGAAAGCGTGGTCGCGCAGGGCGGGCCGTACACCTGGGAAAATCTGTGTCAGCCGCTGGCCGAAGTGGACGACGTGCTGGGGCGTATCTTCTCCCCGGTAAGCCACCTGAACTCGGTAAAAAACAGCCTGGAGCTACGTGAAGCCTACGAGCAAACCCTGCCGCTGCTCTCTGAGTACAGCACCTGGGTCGGCCAGCACGAAGGGCTCTACAAAGCCTACCGCGACCTGCGCGACGGCGATCACTACGCCGAGCTGAACACCGCCCAGAAAAAATCGGTCGATAACGCCCTGCGTGATTTTGAGCTGTCCGGGATTGGCCTGCCAAAAGAGAAGCAGACCCGCTACGGTGAAATCGCCGCGCGCCTGTCCGAGCTGGGCAACCAGTACAGCAACAACGTGCTCGACGCCACCATGGGCTGGACGAAGCTGATTACCGACGAAACGGAGCTGACAGGCATGCCGGAAAGCGCCCTGGCGGCGGCAAAAGCGCAGGCCGAGGCGAAAGAGCAGGACGGTTTCCTGTTAACCCTGGATATCCCGAGCTATCTGCCGGTAATGACCTACTGCGACAACCAGGCCCTGCGCGAAGAGATGTACCGCGCCTACAGCACCCGCGCCTCCGATCAGGGGCCGAATGCCGGTAAGTGGGACAACAGCCCGGTCATGGCGGAAATCCTCGCCCTGCGCCACGAGCTGGCCCAGCTGCTGGGCTTCGAAAACTACGCCGATAAATCCCTCGCCACCAAAATGGCGGAGAACCCGCAGCAGGTGCTCGACTTCCTGACCGATCTGGCGAAACGCGCCCGTCCGCAGGGTGAAAAAGAGCTGGCCCAGCTGCGCGCCTTCGCGAAAGCGGAGTTCGGCGTGGACGAGCTGCAGCCGTGGGATATCGCGTACTACAGCGAAAAACAGAAGCAGCACCTCTACAGCATCAGCGACGAGCAGCTGCGCCCGTACTTCCCGGAAAACAAAGCCGTGAACGGCCTGTTTGAAGTGGTGAAGCGCATCTATGGCATCACCGCCAAAGAGCGTACCGATATCGACGTCTGGCATCCGGACGTGCGCTTCTTCGAACTGTATGACGATAAAAACGAACTGCGCGGCAGCTTCTACCTCGATCTCTACGCGCGTGAGAACAAGCGCGGCGGGGCGTGGATGGACGACTGCGTGGGCCAGATGCGTAAAGCAGACGGTTCTCTGCAGAAGCCGGTCGCCTACCTGACCTGTAACTTCAACCGTCCGGTGAACGGCAAACCTGCGCTCTTTACCCACGATGAAGTGATCACCCTGTTCCACGAGTTCGGTCACGGCCTGCACCATATGTTGACCCGCATCGAAACCGCAGGCGTGGCAGGCATCAGCGGTGTGCCGTGGGATGCGGTCGAGCTGCCAAGCCAGTTTATGGAAAACTGGTGCTGGGAGCCAGACGCGCTGGCGTTTATCTCCGGCCACTACGAGACCGGCGAACCGCTGCCTAAAGAGCTGCTGGACAAAATGCTGGCGGCGAAAAACTACCAGGCGGCGATGTTTATCCTGCGCCAGCTGGAGTTCGGACTGTTCGACTTCCGCCTGCACGCCGAGTTCAGCCCGGAGCAGGGTGCGAAGATTCTTGAGACCCTGGCCGAGATTAAAAAGCAGGTCGCCGTGATCCCTGGGCCAACCTGGGGCCGCTTCCCGCACGCGTTCAGCCACATCTTCGCTGGCGGCTACGCGGCGGGTTACTACAGCTACCTGTGGGCCGACGTGCTGGCGGCGGATGCCTTCTCTCGTTTCGAAGAAGAGGGGATTTTCAACCGCGAAACCGGCCAGTCGTTCCTCGACAATATCCTGACCCGCGGCGGTTCCGAAGAGCCAATGGTGCTGTTCAAACGCTTCCGCGGCCGCGAGCCGCAGCTGGATGCGATGCTTGAGCATTACGGGATCAAAGGCTGATTGTTACGTGAAGATCTGCTTAGTAGATGAAACGGGCGCCGGAGACGGCGCCTTATCTGTTCTGGCCGCCCGCTGGGGGCTGGAACATGATGAAGATAACCTGATGGCGCTGGTGATGACACCAGAACACCTCGAATTACGTAAACGCGATGAACCGAAGCTCGGCGGGATTTTCGTCGATTTTGTCGGCGGCGCGATGGCGCACCGGCGCAAGTTCGGTGGCGGTCGTGGTGAAGCGGTTGCCAAAGCGGTTGGCATCAAAGGGAGCTACCTCCCGGACGTGGTCGATGCCACGGCGGGGCTGGGGCGCGATGCGTTTGTGCTGGCGTCTGTCGGCTGTCGCGTGCGGATGCTGGAGCGTAATCCGGTGGTCGCTGCGCTGCTCGACGACGGGCTGACGCGTGGCTACGCGGACCCGGAAATCGGGCCGTGGTTGCAGGAACGATTGCAGCTGATTCACGCCTCCAGCCTGACGGCGCTGACGGATATCACCCCGCGCCCGCAGGTCGTCTATCTCGACCCGATGTTCCCGCACAAGCAGAAAAGCGCGCTGGTGAAGAAAGAGATGCGGGTGTTTCAGTCTCTGGTGGGGCCTGATCTGGATGCGGATGGCCTGCTGGAGCCGGCTCGTCAGCTGGCGACGAAGCGGGTAGTGGTGAAGCGTCCTGACTATGCACCGCCGCTGGCGGACGTGGCGACCACTAACGCGGTGACCACCAAAGGGCACCGGTTTGATATCTACTCAGGTACGCCGGAATAAAAAAAGCCGGGTGGCGGCTTCGCCTTACCCGGCCTACATTTAGTGCCGCCTGTAGGCCCGGTAAGCGTTAGCGCCACCGGGCTTTTTTGCACTTACTCGTCTTCTTCGTCACGCAGTGGAACAATCAGCATATCCACGTGGACGGTATTAATAAGCTGGCGCGCGGAAGACATCAGCTTGCTCCAGAAGTCCTGATGGTGACCGCACACCACCAGGTCCATGTCGTATTTCTTGATCGCATCAACCAGCACCTGGCCCAGGTCACCGCTGCCGCTCAGGGTTTCGGTAATGGGATAACCCGCGTTGGTGGAGAGTTCGCTCAGGGCGTGGTGCGTCTCTTCGGAGATACGCTTCTGCATATCGCCCAGATTGACGTCGATCAGACCGGTGTAGAGGTCGGAGTAATTCACGTCAACGTGAATCAGCGAAACTTTCGCGTTGTAGGGACGTGCCATGGATACCGCTTTATCAACCAGCACTTTGCTCTCCGGGGAGAGGTCTACCGCGATGAGAATGTGTTTGTAAGCCATAGTGTTACTCCTTCCTTAAGTTATCGATGACTAAATAGGAAAGCCGTCGTCTGATGCTTTCATTACGGCCCAGTTAAACATATTTTTCAAGCTTTGGTGTTGATAACGATTAACCTTGTGGCAAAAAAATTAACGGATCTCCTACACTATTAAATGAGCCGTTCGGATATTAAAACGCGAACCGGATCGACTTTTGGTCATTCTTTCACTGAACTGTCTGTCAGGGCATTGGGGTGCGGTAGCTCAGAAGCCTTGCTTCGTGGGCGGACGCCGGGGAGGATGTATGATTAGCACCGTCGCATTGTTTTGGGCGTTATGCGTAGTTTGCATAGTGAATATGGCGCGCTACTTCTCATCGTTACGTGCGCTGTTAGTGGTACTTCGTGGTTGCGATCCGTTGCTTTATCAGTATGTGGACGGTGGAGGGTTCTTCACCTCGCATGGACAGCCCAGCAAACAGATGCGTCTGGTGGGATACATCTACTACCAGCGCTACCGCGATCATCACGATGAAGAATTTATCCGTCGCTGCGAGCGCCTGCGTCGTCAGTTCATTTTGACCAGTGCCCTGTGCGGGCTGGTCGTCGTCAGCATGATTGCATTGATGATTTGGCACTGATCACCACAGCAGGCGGGGTCAGCCCCGCCTTCTTTCCTCTGGTTCAGGGCTTAACTGAGAACCGAAGACCGGAGATATTGGTCTCAATCGAAGTAACCTTCCCGCTATAGGCGATGTTAACGTCTCCGTTTGTATCAATGCTGGCCGCAGTAATTGTACCCGTACCTTCAATGACAGGATGCTTCTTAGCCAACTGATGGATAATGTCGGTGTCTTTCCCTGTTATCTTTTCCGAGAGATAGTAACGGTAGATTGTGGGTACGGTGGCGCCACCCTGATTGTTCACGGTCATATAGAGCCAGACGCTGTCAGATAATTTATAAGCGTGTTGAAGTGCATCGTTATTTCGCTGATTGGGCTGGTGGTTTAGCCACACAAATCCAATGACCAGAGCCAGAAGCGAAACCGTAACAAGGCGATGAATCCATTTAGTAGCCGTTTTGAATGGCATACTCTATTCCTTCTCTGATATTGCGTTGGTCCGTTGGATCGTCCCCGTAAGGCGGCTTTTCGTACCATTTTCCCCATTCAGGTTTTGATGTGCCAGCACGGCTTTGAGCCCAAACTGCTCCCATAAGAAGGATGTTTGCAGGAATGCCTGCTGCAGTTCCGGCGGCTCCGAAGTTGAAATTACCAAATGCAGCAAAATAAGGGTCGAACTTTTTGCAATCCCAGGGACCACCATTTCGGACTTTTTGGTAGAACCAGTAATACGTTGAGGGAGTGGCCATATTGCGTGACATTCCGTTAAGGCGTGCCTCACGCATATTGTTCGCTATAACGATTGAACCCGGTCCTGAGATAGGGACAGAAGCCATACATTCTCCTTTGTCTGGTTTTTCTTCTGACCGTCATCATAGTGTTATCTTCGCAATTCTTTTGAGCAAAAAATGTTCAGGAAATCCTAATGTTATAAAATGTTCGATTGCAAATAACAGCCATAAAAAAGCGGGTCAGTTTCCTGACCCGCTTTTTTGTCGCCTTCAACCGATTAAATCAGCTTCAGCGAAATCCAGTACAGCCCGCCAGACAGCAGGATTGAGGCCGGAAGGGTGAACACCCAGGCCATCAGAATGTTGGTCACGGTTTTGCGCTGCAGGCCGCCACCGTCAACAATCATGGTACCTGCTACGGACGAGGAGAGTACGTGGGTTGTGGATACCGGCATACCGGTGTAACTCGCCAGACCGATAGACACTGCCGCCGTCATCTGCGCGGACATGCCCTGCGCATAGGTCATGCCTTTCTTACCGATCTTCTCGCCGATGGTGGTCGCCACACGACGCCAGCCAATCATCGTACCGATACCGAGCGCCAGCGCGACGGCCATGATGATCCAGATTGGCGCGTACTCAATGGTGTTGAGCATATCGCCTTTCAGTTTCTTCAGCAGACGCTGGTCGTCACCATTCACCTCTGGCAGCTTCGCGACTTTATCGGTCACATCAGAGATACAGAGCATGATACGACGCAGCTGACCACGCTGTTCTACAGCCAGTTTGTCGTAGCTTTCGATATCGCCCAGCATGCCTTTCGCACGTTCCAGCGCGTTAATCGCGTTTGCCGGATGGCAGTGGAACTCGCCGGGTGCAGTAGTGGCACCGGCTTCCGGAGAAGGGATCAGCTGATCAACGCCGGTCGCTTTTTTCAGCAGATCGGGATGCTGCTGGAAATAGGTTTCAACGTTGTTGACCGCATCGCGGGTACGGGTGATTTCGTAACCCGAGGCGTTCATGTTCACCACGAAGCCTGCCGGTGCGACGCCGATCAGAACCAGCATCACCAGTCCAATGCCTTTCTGTCCGTCGTTCGCGCCGTGAGAGAAGGCCACGCCGATAGCGGAAATGATCAGGGCGATACGCGTCCAGAATGGCGGCTTTTTCTTGCCGTCCTTCTTCTCACGCTCTGCTGGCGTCAGGTGGATACGCGCACGTTTTTTGGTATTGCTCCAGTAGCGACGCAGGATAAAAATCAATCCACCCGCGACTACCAGGCCCACGATAGGGGAGATGATCAGAGAGCCGAAAATGCCCAATACTTTAGGCAGGTTCAGCGCATCAACGACGGAGGTTCCGGTCATCAGGGCGTTGGTTAACCCGATGCCGATAATCGCGCCGATGAGGGTGTGAGAACTGGATGCAGGCAGGCCAAAATACCAGGTACCGAGGTTCCAGATAATTGCAGCAAGCAGCATTGAAAACACCATAGCGAGGCCATGGCCAGAACTAACGTTAAGCAGCAGATCCGTTGGCAGCATATGCACAATGGCATACGCAACGCTCAGCCCGCCCAGGAGGACACCAAAGAAGTTAAATACCGCCGCCATAACAACCGCAAGCTGCGATCGCATTGCGCGAGTGTAGATAACCGTCGCTACTGCGTTTGCAGTGTCGTGGAAGCCGTTGATCGCTTCGTAAAACAGTACAAAAACCAGAGCAAGCAATAATAAAAGCCCGGTATGTAAATCCAGGCCGGCAAACAAATGTAGCATAGGACGTTACGCCATTTTGAGGACATGAACGCGGCGCATTATCCAGGACAAATGCGCGGCGGGCAAAGTGAAATATAGACTTTTTTTGACATACCACCTGATTTGAGAAATGCCTCATAAAGGATATTCTTTAAATTTCAATGGAATGCCTTTGTAATATCTTTTTACGCTGGTGTGACCACAGAGGAAACTTTACAATCCGCGGCAGTTAACAAAGAGGGTTTTGACGTGGAAAGGTTTGATGCCGTGGTAATTGGCGCCGGTGCGGCGGGTATGTTTTGTGCGGCAATGGCCGGACAGGCGGGTCGCCGCGTGCTGCTGCTGGATAACGGTAAAAAGCCAGGCCGTAAGATCCTGATGTCCGGCGGCGGGCGCTGCAACTTTACTAATCTGTATGTTGAACCCGCGGCCTATTTGAGCCAAAACCGTCATTTTTGTAAATCTGCGCTGGCGCGTTATACCCAGTGGGACTTTATCGACCTGGTCGGTAAGCACGGTATCGCATGGCATGAAAAAACGCTGGGACAGCTATTCTGCGACGACTCCGCGCAGCAGATTGTCGATATGCTGGTGGCCGAGTGCGAGAAGGGCGGCGTGGTCATGCGCCTGCGCACCGAGGTGCTGGAGGTTTCCCGCGACGACCAGGGCTACACGCTGCAGCTCAACGGCGAAACCGTCAGCGCCGATAATCTGGTGATTGCCAGCGGCGGCCTGTCCATGCCGGGGCTGGGCGCTTCCCCGTTCGGCTATAAAATCGCCGAGCAGTTTGGCCTGAAAGTCCTGCCTACGCGCGCCGGGCTGGTGCCGTTCACGCTGCATAAACCGCTTCTCGAGCAGCTTCAGACGCTGTCCGGCGTGTCCGTTCCCTCCGTCATTACCGCCGAAGACGGGACCGTGTTCCGTGAAAACCTGCTCTTTACCCATCGCGGCCTCTCCGGCCCTGCGGTACTGCAAATCTCAAGCTACTGGCAGCCGGGGGAATTCGTCACGGTTAACCTGCTCCCCGATTGCGATCTCGACGCGTTCCTTAACGAGCAGCGTACCGCACACCCGAACCAGAGCCTGAAAAATACCCTGGCAATGCAGCTACCAAAACGTCTGGTGGAATGTTTGCAGGCGCTGGGGCAGATCCCCGACGCGTCGCTCAAGCAGCTTAACAGCCGCGAGCAGGATGTTCTGGTGGAGACCCTGACAAACTGGCGCGTGCAGCCAAACGGCACGGAAGGCTACCGCACCGCGGAAGTTACGCTGGGCGGGGTCGACACGAATGAGCTCTCTTCCCGCACCATGGAAGCGCGCAACGTGCCGGGGCTCTATTTTATTGGCGAAGTGATGGATGTGACCGGCTGGCTCGGCGGCTACAACTTCCAGTGGGCATGGGCAAGTGCCTGGGCGTGTGCTCAGGCGCTGGCAGAAGACAAGTGACATAAGCGCGCTGCCACTCGTCGCGGTTGGCTTTACAAGCTGACGGTGGTTGCGTCCGTCACGGCCAGAATATTGCTCGCGGCCACGGTCCCCATCCTGATATATGACGCTGCGGTAACGCCGCCAATATGCGGTGAAATAACCACGTTTTCTACGGACTGCCAGAGGTGCGGCGCGGTCAGCGGCTCGTGGGGAAAGCTGTCCAGCGCGGCGCTGTGCAGCGTGCCATCCCTGAGCGCCGCCAGTAACGACTCATCGTGGATCAGTCCACCGCGTGCCGTATTGACCAGAATGGCGTTCCGCTTGCAGTGTGCGAGCGTTTCGCTATTGATCATCCCCCGATTCTCATCGGTCAGCGGACAGTGCAAAGAGATGACATCGGAACGGGAAAGAAGTCCGTTCAGCGTTTCTGCGCGTTCGCACAGGGCAGGCATAGTCTTAGCATAGGGATCGTAAGCCAGCACCTTCATACCGAAGGCGTGGCCAATTGTCGCCACGCGCGAGCCAATAGCGCCCAATCCGATTAGCCCCAGCGTTAATCCCTCCAGCTCAATGGATTTATGCGTCGCCTTATCCCAGTGCCCGTCCCGCAGCCGCTTGTCCAGAGGCACCACGGACTTTGCGCAGGCGAGGATCAGCGCCCAGGTATGTTCAGCCACTGCCGCCGCGTTTGCGCCTGGCGCAGCGCGGACGGCGATGTTGCGCTCGGCCGCTGCCGCCTGGTCTATCACATCGATCCCGCTTCCGTGCTTGGAAATAACCTGCAGAGCCGGGGCGGCATCCATAACCTTCGCGGTGATCCTGCCGTAACGTACCAGGATCGCCACGGGATTGTGTCGTTCACACAGCGCGATCAGGTCATCTTCTGTCGGCTGGCGGCCCGCAAACACCACTTCAAAGCCCTGCAGCATCACCATGGCCTGCTCCGCCAGGTCGCTTCCGGTAACCAGAATTACGTCTTTGCCCCCCATCACAGCGTCTCCCCGTCGGCTAACATACCTGCCTTGCGAAGCGCGTCATCTAGCCAGCGTGGGCGTAAATCGCCTTCACGGATGGCGGCAAGACGCCGGGTCTCCATCTCCAGCTTTTCTTTTGCCAGGGCGATGACCTGCTGAACCTCATCACGCGGGATGACGACCACGCCGTCGATATCCGCGACAACCAGATCCCCGGCCTGAACCGTCGCCCCGGCGACTGAAATGGGATGATTAACCCGGCCAGAAATTAACTTTGTCGGGCCGCAGGGGTTCAGACCGGCAGAAAAGACAGGGTAGTGACCTTTGCTCAGGGAATCGGCGTCACGTACAGCGCCGTCAATAATAATGCCCGCAATGCCGCTCGCCTGAGCCTGAGTGGCCATGATTTCGCCAAGCAGCGCGCAGCTCAGGTCGCCTTTGCCATCGACGATCAGGACATCGCCGGGCTGCGCCACGGCCATCGCGGCATGAATCGCCAGATTATCCCCCGGACGGACTTCCACGGTGATGGCCGGACCCGCAACGGACATGTGTGGGGCCAGCGGTTTGATGCGGCCATGAAGCGTACCGCGGCGACCGGCCACGTCGGCCAGAATGGCTGCCTGATACTCGGCTGCCCGACGAACATCCTCGGCAGAAACGCGTTCGAACTGGCGATTAATCGGTTTTTTTTCAGAAACGGACATGAATGTCTCCATATTGTTTTACTGAGTACAATGCAGGTGTACAGAACAAAACAACTATAGCGGTGTTGCTTTCCTTTTAGCCAGACCCGAGGTGGCGTTTGTGATGTAAACACGAAGTGACTCACAAAATTTGAGGTACACTCACTGCCGGGCTAACAAGGAGATAATGATGGGGAATGAAGGCGTTGTAGCGGTTGAAAAAGCGCTGGCTTTACTGGATTGCTTCCGTCCTGGAGATGAGAGCCTGACGCTGACCGCGCTGGCACAGCTGTCGGGTTATCATAAAACCACGGTTTACCGCCTGATGAATTCTCTTGAACGGATGAATTACGTCGTCAGGCATGAAGACGGCAATTATGCGCTTGGCCCACGTCTGCTTTACCTCGGCAAGCTGTATGAACAATCTTTCCATCTTTCGCGGGTGGTTCAGCCAGAGCTTCAGGCGCTCTCCCTGGCGTCTCAGGAGAGTGCCAGCTGGTATGTGCTGGAGGGCGGCCAGCGCCTTTGCCTGTTTCGCGCGGAAGCGTCGCACGGCCTGCGACACAGCAATCTTCCCGGCAGCCAGTTCCCGCTCGATAATTCGGCCATCAGTAAGGTATTGCGCCATTGGGGGCTCAATGAGAGCCTGCCGGAGGGAGACGCTGACCTCCCTTTCTACACGTCAGGCGCACGCGATCCCCACACCGCGGCGTTTGCGATGCCTGTCTTCGGCGTTCACGACAAGCTGGTTGCGGCGTTAGCCCTGACCGGCCCCATCTCACGGCTGACGGAAGATCGTCGTGAGAAGGAGATAGGGCCATTGATGAAGGCGGCGGCCAGCCGTCTGTCGCAGAAAATGGGAGCCAGTAAGCCCTTCTGTCAGCAGTTCTTTGGTGAAACGAGCGACGCGGCGGAAGAAAATCTTTAAACGCAGAAGCGGGACATTTGTCCCGCTTCTGTCATCACTAATGTGTGACCTGTTTTTCGTGTAGCTGAGCGTTGCGGGCCTGCCGTCCCATAATGAGCACCGCGATACCCCCGGCCAGGCAAAGCGCGGCTAGCGGAAGCATAGCCAGCGTGTAGCTGCCCGTTCTCTCGCTGATCATGCCGTAGGCATTTACCATTACCGCCCCGCCAATCAGGTTCGCGATGGCGCCAATCGCGGCCAGCCCCGCCGCTGCCGAGGAGCTGCTCATCCATCCGGATGCCAGCGCCCAGAAAGGTCCTTTCATAGAATACGCACCCGTCAGGATAATGCTCAGGATCACGATAGTGGCAAAGAGCGAGACGTTTACAAAGGCAGCGAACACGCCCGCAGCAATCATGAACAGCGTCAGCGCGGTATGCCAGCGGCGTTCGTTGGTGCGATCGGAGTGTCGTCCCCAGACAATCATCAGAACCGATGCCAGGCCGTAAGGGATAGCGTTAAACAGACCTGTCTCAAGATTATCGAGATGGAAGGATTTCAGCAGCTGAGGAGACCAGACGCTGATGGTGGTGCCCGCGGACGATGCGCCCGCGTAAATCAGCGCCATCAGCCAGATTTGGCGATGCTTCAGCAACTGCCACGTCGTCTGATGCCCAATGTTCTTTTGCTGGCTCCGCTCGGTTTCCAGCGTGGTTTCCAGCCACTTTTTCTGTTCATTGCTCAGCCATTTCGCCTGATGAGGGCGATCCCGGAGAATAAACCAGGCCGCAATACCCAGCAGCACCGCAGGTAAGCCTTCAATGATGAACAGCAGATGCCAGCCGCGAAGACCCAGCCAGCCATCCAGCGACAGTATCAACCCTGAAAGCGGGGAACCGATGAAGTTAGCGAGCGGGATGGCGACCATAAAGGACGCAATAATGCGCGCGCGGTAGCGGGCAGGGATCCACCAGGTCAGATACAGCACGACGCCCGGGAAGAAGCCTGCTTCCGCTGCTCCGAGAAGAAAACGGACGATATAGAGCGACGTGGTGTTTTGAACCAGCGCCATGCCCATGGAGACGATGCCCCAGCTTATTATAATGCGCGGGATCCACAGCCGGGCGCCGACTTTCTGCATGGCCAGATTACTGGGTACCTCAAACAAAAAATAGGCCACGAAGTAAAGGCTGCTGGCGAAGCCAAACGCCGCTTTGCTGAGGCCAAGGTCCTCATTCATCTGCAGCGAAGCCATGCCGATATTCCCGCGATCGATAATGGAGACCAGGTAACTGACAATCAGAAACGGGAGAATACGCCAGATCACCTTCCGCATCGTCTCTCTTTCTATGTCCTCGGTGGCGGTCGCGCCGTTACGTAAATGTTCTGTCATTGTATCCTCGCAGGGTGTGTTCTTGGTTTTATTAGGTACAACTTAGTTTTATTAAACAAAACCACTATAGCGACGGCGCGTTATTTTTATCCAGTTAATGGAAGGTTTAAATGATGTAAATAAGAGGTGACTCACAGATAGTGCGCTGCGGATATATTGTTTTCAGCTGCTAACCAGCCGCAAGCTGGTCGTGCCGGCAGAGAAATAATCACGCAACGCAATTATTGCACCAACTTTTCCTCTCCGTTCAACTAAGCTTCGACAAGATGCCCCGCCGCGCTCGCGGGGCCATACTCTCTTTGGTCAGAGCACGCATCATGCAGCTACTCAGTATTATTGTTTTGCTTACCCTAACCGTGGTGATTCATTCGCTGTGGATGTTTGGCGTTTTAAAATTCATTAAATTAGACGTCGATTCTGCGGTACGCATTGTTTTACGCAATGTCGGTATCGTGATCTCCATGATCTTCGCCCATCTCCTTGAGGCCGGACTGTTTGCCGCGTTTTATTTTGTCATCGACGCGTTTAATGACTGGAACACCAGCTTCTACTTTTCACTGGTGAGCTATGCGACGGTAGGGTACGGCGACGTCACGTTACCCCAGCACTGGCGGCTCATCGGCGGGGTGGAGGGGCTGGTGGGCGCGTTGATGGTGGGCTGGTCTGTAGCGGTTCTGGTGGCGGTGCTGCAGCGCTTGCGCGGAATGAGCGCCTAAACGGCAGATGCGCGATCCCCGCCTGGTAAGGTAAAGTACACCCCTCTTTACGTAGCCGACAGGGCTGCGGCTTTGAGGGTGAAAAGGCTGATTAACAGCCCACCCTTTTCTGTTCCTGGTTTACGCCAGTTTGCATGGTGTTGTGTTTTGTCTGCCAAAAGGGTTTTGTATGTCTGCTGCTCATCTCGGTTTCCCGACTGAAACCGTTGTTGTCTTTGTGGTGATGGCCGTTGGAGCGATGTTTATCGACCTCTTTATGCACCGTCACGATAAACCGATCTCGCTGAAAAGCGCGGCGATGTGGTCCGTTTTCTGGGTCATGATGGCGATGGCCTTCGCCGGGTTCCTGTACGTTCACCACGGCGCCGAGATGGCGAGCCTGTTCCTCACCGGCTACGCGCTGGAAGAGGTGCTTTCCGTCGATAACCTGTTCGTGATGATGGCGATCTTCGCCTGGTTCGGCGTGCCGGATAAGTACCGTCACCGCGTGCTCTACTGGGGCGTGCTGGGGGCGATAGTCTTCCGCGGTATTTTCGTGGCTATCGGCACCAGCCTGTTAAGCCTGGGGCCCTACGTCGAAGTGATTTTCGCGCTGGTCGTCGGCTGGACGGCGGTGATGATGCTCCGACGCAATGAAGAGAGTGACGAAGTGGAAGATTACTCGGGTCATCTCGCCTATCGTCTGGTGAAGCGCTTCTATCCGGTCTGGCCAAAAATCAGCAGCAATGCCTTTATTCTGACGCAGAAAGAGGTGGATGCGGAGCTTGAAAAGCCGGAAAACCAGGACGTGATGGTCGGACGCGTGAAGAAGGCGAAGCGCTATGCGACGCCGCTATTACTTTGCGTGGCCGTCGTCGAACTCTCTGACGTGATGTTCGCGTTTGACTCCGTGCCGGCCATTATTGCCGTGAGCCGCGAACCGCTGATTATCTACAGCGCCATGATGTTCGCCATTCTTGGCCTGCGTACGCTTTACTTCGTGCTGGAAGCGCTGAAGCAGTATCTGGTGCATCTCGAGAAGGCGGTGGTGCTTCTGCTGTTCTTCGTGGCGTTCAAGCTGGGGTTAAATGCCACCGATCACTTCTGGCATCACGGTTACAGCATTGGCGCCACGGCCAGCCTGTTTGTGGTATTGGGCGTGCTGGCGCTGGGAATTATTGCGAGCGTGATGTTCCCGGGAAAACGTGAGGCCTGATGCATCGTTTTTCTCCCTCTCCCTGTGGGAGAGGGCTGGGGTGAGGGCACCAGACCGCACCTAACCCTTAATCGGTGAATTCCGACGTTTGCGCGGGTGATGGAAGTGCCGCCAGTGCGGATCCTGCGCCGCCGCCAGCAGCTCGTGGTCGCCGCGGGTGTCTCCCCAGGCGCGCAGGTGATAGGCGTTGAGATCGCCATACACTTTTTCCAGCCTGGCCACCTTCTGGGCGCAGCGGCAGTTATTGCCCGTGATGCGCCCCGTCAGCTTGCCGTCTTTCACTTCCAGCTGCGTGCCAATCAGCTTAATGCCCAGTTTGTCAGCCCACGGCTGGAGCACCAACGCCGGGGATGCGGAACAGATGGTCACTTCCGCACCGGAATTCACCTCAGCCGCCACCGCCAGAACTCCTTCGGGACGCATCAGCTTGTTCCAGTATTTTTCGCAAAACGCTTCCGCCTGCTGTCGCAACCAGTGTTCATCCACGCCCGTCAGGAACGTTTTAATCAGCACTTCCTTCAGCTCATCGCGCGTCAGCTTGCGACGCACGCAGTGGAGCGTGGGCAGCGCCATGCGCACCAGGCGGCCCGCGAAGTAACGTTTACCGAAGGCAAAACGCAGGAAAGGAATAAAGCTGTCGTGGTGCGTTAACGTCCCGTCAAAGTCAAAGACAGAGAGCACGTTAGATTTTGCCACCGTCTCGTCGGCAATCATATTGGTCATAAATACGTCTTAGCTGAAATACACATTCTGCGGATCAGTTTACCTGCTTTAGCAGGACAGTCCTTATATCCCCACCATTTTTTTCTCGATCTTGCGATCTCAAAGTCAGTCTATTTTTGGCCTCGATAAGGATTGGCGAAAAAACGACCTGTCTATATTATCGCCACATCGCAAGATATTTAGGGGAACCCATTGAACCCCACAGGTAAGGAAAAACTCACTCACTACTTCTTTCTTGATATGACTCTTAGATCGCTTATTTCAATCCTCACGTTAAGTTTTGCTTCGTTTTCTGCGTTTAGCTTTCAACTTTCAGCGTCGATGGTCTCGATGAACAGTGAGCTGGCAGTTTCACCGGCGAAATCTGCGCTGGTGCATCAGGAAACAGGCCCGCTGCGCTCGCGTATTCTCGATCAATACCAGAAATGGAAAGGCACCCAGTACCGGTGGGGCGGAACCACGCATCGCGGGGTGGATTGCTCCGCGCTGATGCAGCACCTGTTTAGCGATGCGGCACACCTTAATTTACCCCGCACGACGCGCGAGCAAATTCATCGCGGCGTGCAGGTGGCGCAATATCGCCTGAGGCCCGGAGACCTGGTATTCTTCCAGACGGGTCCGAACCGCAAGCACGTTGGCGTTTATATTGGCGACAGCCAGTTTATTCATGCCTCAAGCAGCCAGGGCGTAACGGTTTCAACCCTGACGGATGATTACTGGCAAGCACACTATATTACCGCTCGTCGGGTCGCAGGCAGCGCGGCCTGACTGCATCAGATGATGTCATCCACGACGCCACCATCGACGCGCAGCGCCGCGCCCGAGGTGGCGGAGGCCTGGGTCGAACAGACATAAATCACCATATTGGCCACCTCTTCAACCGTGGCCGCGCGCTGGATAACCGAGCTGGGGCGGTTGGCCATCACAAACTCTTTCGCCAGCTGCTCCAGCGATTTGCCGGTTTTTTCGATTTCATCTTTCATCATCTCTGCGAAACCGTCAGACATCGTTGGCCCCGGCAAGACGCTGTTGACCGTCACGCCGCTTCCCGCCACGAACTTCGCCAGCCCGCGCGCCAGCGAGAGCTGCGCCGTTTTGGTCACGCCGTAGTGGATCATATCTGCCGGAATATTGCAGGCCGACTCGGAGGAGATAAACACCACACGTCCCCAGCCTTTCTGCACCATGCCCGGCAGAAGGGCGCGGGACAGACGCACGCCGGACATCACGTTGGTCTGCCAGTAACGCTCCCAGGTCTCATCGTCGGTGGCATAGAAATCCTGCGGACCGTAAATCCCGGCGTTGTTGACCAGAATATCGACGTTATTCGCCACCTTCAGCAGCGATTCTACCCCTTCCGCCGTGCTGAGATCGGCAATCGCGGCGCGCACCTGTACGCCTGGCACTACCTGCTGCAGCTGCTGAATGCCTCTATTCACCGATTCCGTGCTCCGGCCATTGACGATCACTTCCGCACCGCTTTCTGCCAAACCTCTGGCAATGGCGAATCCGATCCCGCCGGTTGAGGCGGTTACCAGCGCCACTTTCCCCGCAAAGTCGATTTTCATCATCTGCTCCTTATCGTTTTAACGTTCGGACCTTAAAGCGTAGCAGGTGAGGATGGCGGCTCCTGGCTAAAAAGGCGCAATAGCGTCTCAACCTGCTCATCAAGCGGGGCGAGAGAGCGCTTTATAATCAGGTGTAGCGGCGTTGCCCTGCGTGCGCCGTGGCTCAGCGGCAGGCGTTTCAGTACGCCCTGATCCAGCTGGGTCTGGATACGTTCCTCCGGCAGCCAGCCGTAGCCGACCTGAGAGACCACGGCCTCAATGGCGGCATCAATGGTGGAGAAGGTCCACGACTCGCCGGCCGCGCGCGCGGCGGGCTGGCTGTCCGCAATCTGGATAAGCGGCCACGGGCGTAGCATGTCGTCGTTAAGCGGCGCGTCGAGGTGAAAGAGGGGATGCTGATGATGGGCCACGGCAACAAAGTCGATATTCATCAGCCATTCGCCGAGCCCGGTAATATCCTGGCGGCGGGTTAAGACCATCACATCGGCTTCGTCGTTAATGGCATCGGCGCGGGTATTTTCCAGCACCTCGGTCAGACGTACCTGGGTCTGCGGATACTGCTGCTGGAACTCACGTAGAATAGCGAACAGGCGGCGGCGCGGGAAAATGGAGTCCACCACCAGATCCAGCCGCGTGCGCATTCCGTTGCGAAGGGTCGCTGCGCGCGTCTCAACGTACGAAAAGGCTTTCAGCAGCGGTTTAACCTGGTTGAGCAGCAGTTCTCCTGCCGGCGTTAACACCGCCCGTCGTCCTTCCGGCACCAGCAGCGCCACGCCGAGTCGCTCCTGCAGCAGCGACAGGTTATAGCTCACCGAGGACTGGCTGCGGTGGGTTTCTTCCGCGGCTTTGGCAAAGCTGCCCGCTTCCACCACTTTCGCCAGTAAAGACCATTGTTCCAGCGTCGTCTTGTGCATAATTTATCTAAATTTTGGATGAATTTGATTAAAACATAGCGTTATTCATTCATTTTTTGAAGGGGTACGATCGTCTCATCAAAACAAAGGAGACATCTTATGAACACCTTCGACAAACACGACTTAAGCGGCTTCGTTGGCAAACACCTTGTTTATACCTACGACAACGGCTGGAACTACGAGATTTACGTCAAAAATGAGACCACGCTTGATTACCGTATTCACAGCGGCCTGGTGGCAAACCGTTGGGTGAAAGATCAGCAGGCTTACATCGTGCGGGTAGGGGAGAGCATCTATAAAATTTCCTGGACCGAGCCAACCGGCACCGACGTCAGCCTGATTGTGAACCTGGGCGACAAACTGTTCCACGGCACCATCTTCTTCCCGCGCTGGGTCATGAACAACCCGGAAAAAACAGTCTGCTTCCAGAACGATCATATTCCGCTGATGAACAGCTATCGCGATGCGGGCCCGGCGTATCCAACCGAAGTGATTGATGAATTTGCCACAATCACCTTTGTACGCGACTGCGGTGCCAATAATGAAAGTGTGATCGCCTGCGCGGCCAGTGAATTACCGAAAAACTTTCCAGATAACCTGTAATAAGCGCGACAATTAACTAAAAAGAAAAGTTCCCGGCTATTTCATATTATTTTGAAATGGCCGGGATTTTTTTTGTTTGTTGATGTATGGTTTAAATCATCCCATTTCAAAATGTTGCGGAAGATCACATCAAAAATATTTAATATTAAATTAACTTGTTGTTTTTCAATTGGCTGCTAGTTGTCTTATAGCGTTGTAAACGCTGTCTTAATTTTTCCCTAAGGAAAGAGAGATACTTTGATATAAGTTTATGGTTCGTTGAAATAAACGGGCCAGCATTTGGTTAATATCAAAAACGTGCCATTTTGATTGCAAGGAAATTAATAATGAGTGATTTTCTGCCTTTTTCGCGACCGTCGATGGGCGCTGAGGAAATTGCGGCGCTTCAGGACGTTTTGATGTCGGGCTGGATCACCACTGGGCCTAAGAATCAGGAACTCGAAGAGGCATTCTGTCAGCTTACCGGGAATCAACACGCAATTGCCGTCTGTTCCGCCACCGCGGGAATGCACCTCACGCTGATGGCGCTGGATATTGGCCCGGGCGATGAAGTCATTACCCCCTCCCAGACCTGGGTCTCCACGCTGAATATGATCGTACTGCTGGGCGCCACGCCGGTCATGATTGATGTGGATAAAGACACATTAATGGTGACGCCAGAAGCCATTGAAGCTGCCATTACCCCGCGTACCAAAGCCATTATTCCCGTTCACTATGCCGGCGCGCCGTGTGAAATCGACGCCATTCACGCCATTGGTGAACGTCACGGTATTCCGGTGATTGAAGATGCGGCCCATGCCGCCGGAACGTACTACAAAAACCGTCACGTTGGCTGGAAGGGAACGGCAATTTTCTCCTTCCACGCCATTAAAAACATGACCTGCGCGGAAGGCGGCCTGGTGGTCACCGATAATGCCCAGCTGGCACAGCGGATCCGCAGTCTGAAATTCCATGGCCTCGGCGTAGACGCCTATGATCGTCAGACGCACGGCCGCGCGCCGCAGGCGGAAGTGATCGCACCGGGCTATAAATACAACCTGGCGGACATCAACGCCGCGCTGGCGCTGGTGCAGTTAGGCAAACTGAAAGAGGCCAACAGGCGCCGCCAGGAAATCGCTGAACGCTACCTGCGGGAGCTTGCCGATACGCCGTTCCAGCCGCTCACCATCCCGTCATGGCCGCACGTGCACGCCTGGCACCTGTTTATTATTCGCGTTGATGAAGCGCGCTGCGGGATCTCACGCGACAACCTGATGGCGGCGCTGAAAGAGAAAGGCATCGGTACCGGCCTCCATTTCCGCGCGGCCCACACGCAAAAATACTACCGCGAGCGTTTTCCTGATGTATCGCTCCCGAATTCTGAATGGAATAGCGCGCGTATTTGTTCTCTCCCTCTTTTCCCGGACATGACTCATGACGACACAACCCGCGTCATTACCGCACTCCATCAGCTTGCAGGACATTGATATGTTCAGTGCACCGCCTGTACAAAAAGTTTCCGTGGTAATCCCGGTTTACAACGAGCAGGAGAGCCTGCCCGAACTGATCCGCCGTACAACGGCCGCCTGCGACACGATGGGCAAGGCCTACGAAATTCTGCTGGTGGATGATGGCAGTAGCGACAATTCCGCGCTGATGCTGACCGAAGCCGCACAGGCTGAAGGCAGCCACATTGTGGCCGTGCTGCTCAACCGTAACTACGGCCAGCACTCGGCAATTATGGCGGGGTTTAGCCACGTCACGGGCGATCTAATCATCACCCTGGACGCGGACCTGCAAAACCCGCCGGAAGAGATCCCGCGCCTGGTGGCCAAAGCCGACGAAGGCTATGACGTGGTCGGCACGGTACGTCAGAACCGCCAGGACAGCCTGTTCCGTAAGCTCGCCTCGCGTACCATCAACCGTCTGATCCAGCGCACGACCGGTAAAGCGATGGGCGATTACGGCTGCATGCTGCGCGCCTACCGCCGCCACATTGTCGACGCCATGCTGCATTGCCATGAGCGCAGCACCTTCATTCCGATTCTGGCGAATACCTTTGCCCGTAAGGCAACGGAAATCCCGGTCCTGCACGCCGAGCGCGAGCACGGGGAATCGAAGTACAGCTTTATGCGTCTCATCAACCTGATGTACGACCTCATCACCTGCCTGACCACCACGCCGCTGCGTCTGCTGAGCGTTTTCGGCAGCATCATCGCCGTGGCCGGTTTTGGGCTGTCCGTTCTGCTGGTGGTACTGCGACTGGTCTTTGGCCCGCAGTGGGCGGCGGAAGGGGTCTTCATGCTCTTTGCCGTGCTGTTTATGTTCATCGGCGCCCAGTTTGTCGGGATGGGGCTCCTCGGTGAATACATTGGCCGTATCTATAACGACGTTCGCGCACGTCCGCGCTACTTTATTCAACGTGTTGTCCGTCAGGAACACAAAGCATCTCAAGAGGAAATTCACCCATGAAAGCTGTTGTATTTGCCTATCACGATATGGGGTGCACGGGCACGCTGGCCCTGCTGGAAGCGGGCTATGACATTGCGGCAATCTTTACCCATCCGGACACGGCCGGAGAGAACAACTTTTTCGGCTCCGTGGCGCGTATCGCCGCCGAGCGTGGAATTCCGGTTTATGCGCCGGACGACGTCAACCACCCGCTGTGGGTGGAGCGCATTCGCGCCCTCGCGCCTGACGTCATCTTCTCGTTCTACTATCGCAACCTGATCTGCGACGAGATCTTAGGCCTGGCCGCAAAAGGCGCCTTTAATCTTCATGGTTCTCTGCTGCCCGCCTACCGTGGCCGCGCCCCGCTGAACTGGGTGCTGGTGAACGGTGAAACGGAAACGGGCGTGACGCTGCACCGCATGGTACGCCGTGCGGATGCGGGCGCTATCGTGGCACAGCAGAAGGTCGCTATTGATGCGGACGATACCGCGCTGCAGCTGCATCAAAAGCTGAACGCGACGGCACAGACGCTGCTGCGTGATGCGCTGCCGGGCATCCTTAACGGTAACTTCAGCGAAACCGCACAGGACGAGAGCAAGGCAAGCTGCTTTGGCCGCCGCGCGCCGGAAGATGGTCGTCTGGACTGGAATAAACCGGCCCGCCAGCTGCACAACCTGGTACGCGCCGTAACCGATCCGTGGCCGGGCGCCTACAGCTTTGCGGGCGTAAGCAAATTCATTGTCTGGAAATCCCGCGTGCGTGACGACATCCCGGCCGCTAAACCGGGCACCGTCGTCTCCGTCTCCCCGCTGATTGTGAGCTGCGGCGAGCAGGCGCTGGAGATCGTCACCGGACAAACCGACAACGGCCTGTACGTTCAGGGCACCCAGTTGGCGCAGTCTCTGGGCCTGGTGGCCGGGGCGCTGATCACCAGCGCGCCGGTTGTTGCCATCAAACGCCGCACCCGCGTGCTGATCCTCGGCGTGAACGGTTTTATCGGTAACCACCTGACCGAACGTCTGCTTAAGGACGATAACTACGAGATTTACGGTCTGGATATCGGCGCGGACGCGATCAGCCGCTTCCTGGACAACCCGCGCTTCCACTTCGTGGAAGGGGACATCAGCATCCACTCCGAGTGGATTGAATACCACATCAAAAAATGCGACGTGGTGCTGCCGCTGGTCGCCATTGCCACGCCAATCGAGTACACCCGTAACCCGCTTCGCGTTTTCGAGCTGGACTTCGAAGAGAACCTGAAGATCATCCGCGACTGCGTGAAATACGACAAGCGCATCATCTTCCCGTCCACCTCTGAAGTGTACGGCATGTGTACCGATAAGAACTTCGATGAAGACACCTCTAACCTGGTGGTCGGGCCGATCAACAAACAGCGCTGGATTTACTCCGTCTCCAAACAGCTGCTGGACCGCGTGATTTGGGCCTACGGTGAGAAAGAGGGCCTGCGCTTTACCCTGTTCCGTCCGTTCAACTGGATGGGGCCACGTCTGGATAACCTGAACGCGGCGCGTATCGGCAGCTCCCGTGCAATCACCCAGCTGATCCTGAACCTGGTGGAAGGCTCGCCAATCAAGCTTATCGAAGGCGGGAAACAGAAACGCTGCTTTACGGATATCAGCGACGGTATCGAAGCGCTGTTCCGCATCATCGAAAACAAAGATAACCGCTGCAACGGTGAAATCATTAACATCGGTAACCCGGACAACGAAGCGAGCATTCGCGAGCTGGCCGAGATGCTGCTGGCCAGCTTTGAGCGCCATCCTCTGCGCGATAAATTCCCGCCGTTTGCCGGTTTCCGCGAAGTGGAAAGCAGCAGCTACTATGGTAAGGGCTACCAGGACGTTGAGCACCGTAAGCCAAGCATTCGCAACGCGAAGCGCTGCCTTAACTGGACGCCGACGGTGAAGATGGAGCAGACCATTGATGAAACGCTCGATTTCTTCCTGCGCACCGTGGAGCTGTCGGAACAGGTCTCATGAAAAAAGTCGGTTTACGCATTGATGTCGACACCTTCAGGGGAACGCGTGACGGCGTACCCAAACTGCTGGAGCTGCTGAGCAAGCACGGCGTGCGCTCCAGCATTTTCTTCAGCGTGGGGCCTGACAACATGGGGCGCCATTTATGGCGTCTGATTAAACCGGCATTTCTGTTCAAAATGCTGCGCTCGCGCGCAGCATCCCTCTACGGCTGGGATATTTTGCTGGCAGGCACCGCCTGGCCCGGCAGACGCATCGGCGCGGGTAATGAAGCGGTTATCCGCGAGGCGGCGCAGCATCATGAGGTGGGTCTGCACGCCTGGGATCACCATGCCTGGCAAGCCTGGGCGGGCGTCTGGGATATCCCGCGCCTGTCCCGTGAGGTCGAGCGTGGAATGCTGGAGCTGGAGGCCATTATCGGTCAGCCCGTGCGCTGCTCCGCCGTGGCGGGATGGCGTGCGGATCAGCGCGTGGTGAAAGCTAAAGAGGCCTTCGCGTTTCGCTACAACAGCGATTGCCGCGGAACCGGGCCCTTTTTACCGCTGTTAGGCGAAAATCGCTACGGTACGGTGCAAATTCCGGTCACGCTTCCCACCTGGGATGAAGTGGTCGGACGCGAGGTTAAGGCGGATGAGTTCAATCGCTACATTCTGGACCGCATTCATCGTGACGCCGGCACGCCGGTGTATACCATCCATGCCGAAGTGGAAGGGATTGCGTATCAGCATGATTTCGACGAACTGCTGACCATGGCCGCTCAGGAGGGCATCGAATTCTGCCCGTTGAGCGAGCTGCTGCCAGACGACCTCAGCACCCTGCCCGTAGGCAAAGTTGTCCGTAATGAAATGGCTGGCCGGGAAGGCTGGCTTGGCTATCAACAAACCGTGAGTCCGGCCCCATGAAAACAGCCCGTTATGGCTTAGCGCTTCTCGCACTGTTTATCGTTTACTACCTCATTCCGGTCGATATCCGCCTGCTCTGGCAGCCTGATGAAACGCGCTATGCGGAAATCAGCCGTGAAATGCTGGCCTCCGGAGACTGGGTAGTCCCGCATTTTCTGGGGCTGCGTTACTTTGAAAAGCCGATTGCCGGCTACTGGATCAACAGCATCGGACAGATGCTGTTCGGGCACACGAACCTCGCCGTGCGCGCCGGGTCTATCTTCTCTACCGGCTTAGCCGCGCTGCTGGTCATCTGGATGGCCTGGCGTCTCTGGCGGGATAAGCGGACCGCCATTTTCTCCGGTCTTATCTTCCTGACCCTCTTCCTGGTGTATGGCATCGGCACGTATGCGGTGCTGGATCCTATCATCACCCTGTGGCTGGTGGCGGCGATGTGCAGCTTCTGGCTGGCGTCACAGGCCCAAACCGTTGCCGGAAAAGCGGGTGGCTATGTGCTGCTTGGGCTGGCCTGCGGGATGGGGGTGATGACCAAAGGCTTCCTGGCGCTGGCCGTTCCGGTGATTGGCGTGCTGCCGTGGGCGATCGCCCAGAAGCGCTGGAAAGAGGTGCTGATTTTTGGCTGGCTCGCGATCCTGAGCTGCGTGCTGATTGTTCTGCCATGGGGGCTGGCCATTGCGCAGCGTGAGCCTGACTTCTGGCGTTACTTCTTCTGGGTGGAACATATTCAGCGTTTCGCCCAGAGCGACGCGCAGCACAAAGCCCCGTTCTGGTACTACGTGCCGTTCCTGATCGCGGGTAGCCTGCCGTGGCTGGCGCTTTTACCCGGCGCGTTTCGTCTCGGCTGGAATGACAGACAAAACGCGGGCGGTGGGTTCTATCTGCTGGGTTGGGTGGTGATGCCGCTGCTGTTCTTCAGCATCGCCAAAGGCAAGCTGCCGACCTATATCCTGCCGTGCTTTGCCCCGCTGGCGATCCTGATGGCGCGTTATGCCTGCCTCGCAGCGGAGAAAGGCGCCAGAGCGTTACGCATTAACGGCGGAATTAACCTGGCGTTTGGCGTTATCGGCGTGGTGGCCGCGCTGGTGGTCTCCCCGTGGGGACTGTCTAAGCATCCGGTCTGGACCTCGGTCGAACTGTATAAAGTGTTCTGCGCGGTGGTCGCGTTCCTCATCTGGGCCGCGGTAGGCTGGTTTACGTTCCGGCAGAGCCAGCAGCGCTGGTGGCTGGCGGCTCTGTGTCCAGCAGGCCTGGCGCTGCTGATTGGTTTTGCTATTCCTAACCTGGTGGTGGATTCCAAACAGCCGCAGTCGCTGGTCGATACCGTGCGCGAGCCGCTGCAGGAGAGCCGATTCGTGCTCGCCAATAACGTAGGCGTGGCGGCTGGCCTTGCGTGGGAGCTGAAGCGCAATGACATCACGCTGTTTGGTCAGAGCGGCGAACTGCGCTACGGGCTGGATTATCCCGATGTGAAAGATCGTTTTGTCAGTGAAGACGACTTCGCGCAGTGGCTGGCAACGCATCGTCAGCAGGGGCGCGTGTCGCTGGTCATGCTGCTCTCAAAACGCGACGATATTTCACGGGCGAATTTACCGCAGCCGGACAATCTCTATATCCAGGGGCGTCTGGCCTTGCTGGAGTACCTGCCGAAGTGATGACCTGGATCTGGCTGATACTGGCAAGCCTGCTCAGCTGCGCTGGGCAGCTGTGCCAGAAACAGGCCACCCGTCCGGCGAAAGCCGGGCGGCGCGGGACGCACATCGCGCTGTGGCTTGGTCTGGCACTGCTGGCGCTGGGCAGCGGGATGCTGGTCTGGCTGGTGGTGCTGCAACGCCTGCCTGTCGGCATCGCGTACCCTATGCTGAGCCTCAATTTTGTCTGGGTGACGCTGGCGGCGAAGGTATTCTGGCGTGAAAACGTCGCGTCGCATCACTGGCTGGGGGTGGGGTTCATCATCATGGGGATTGTTATCCTGGGAGGGAGCCTGTGAAAGGGACTTTCTGGGCCTTATGCAGCGTGCTGTTAGTCAGCGCAGCGCAGCTGTTGCTGCGCGATGCCATGCAGGCACTGCCGCCGGTCAGCGATGTTCTGGCGCTTATTTCCGCGCTGTGGCACTTCTCATCCGGCACGGGGGCGCTGCTGCTGGGGTTGATGGGGTATGTGGCCTCCATGGGCTGCTGGTATCTGGCGCTGCATCGTATGGCGCTCAGCAAAGCGTATGCCTTGCTGAGTCTTAGCTACATCCTGGTGTGGGCCGCGGCGATCCTGCTGCCCGGCTGGGGAGAACGCTTCTCCTGGCACGGGCTGGTGGGCGTCGGGTTTATTATTCTGGGTGTGTTAGTGATTTTTCTGCCCCGAACGTCCCGACGTGAATAATCGACTCGGTGGTCAGGGTGTAAGGGGTCGATGTACAGACGGCAAGGCTCAGCGAACCGACCTGTAGCTGGCTGACCGCGTGCGTCTGCGCCGTGCTGTCGATGCTGACAATCTGCCAGGCGCTGCCGCCGCGCTGCTTTATGATCGCCTCTTTTCGCGTCCAGATACGCCAGAAGGCGGCAAGCCGTTCCTCTGGCGCCTCGCGCTCAAGCTCATCATGCTCCGTCATGCTGAAGACCGCATTCGCCAGCGCCTGCCAGTTTTTCCTGGGACGAATCACTTCGATATCACAGCCGACTTCGCCTTCATCGCTCATCAGCAGGGCGATATCGTCACCGCTGTGGCTCAGGTTAAACCACAGCGGATGACCCTTCGCAAAGGCCGGTTTCCCCTGCTCGCCGTAAATAATGTCGGGGAGTGGGTGAGGGGATAACGTTCTCGCGAGCAGCGTCCTCCCGGCCAGCCAGGAGGCCTGTTGGGCACCCTGAGGTGCCCTGTCTGCGAGCGTTGACGCCAGCGGGTCCGCGCAAAGGGTGGAGATTTTTCCCAGTACAAACTGGTACATAGTTACGCCCAGCGTTTAATGATAATCGAGGTGTTGATGCCGCCAAACGCGAAGTTATTGCTCTGCAAATACTCGCAGTCAATCTGACGGGCTTCTCCCATAATATAATCTAAAGCACCGCATTGCTCATCCGGCTGCGTTAAATTGAGCGTCGGGGCAAACCAGCCTTCACGCATCATCTGCAGGCTCATCCACGCTTCCAGCGCGCCACAGGCCCCAAGCGTATGGCCAAAATAGCTCTTCAGCGAGGAAACCGGCACGCTGTCACCGTAGATAGCGGCAGTGGCCTGGCTTTCGGCGATATCGCCGCGATCGGTGGCGGTACCGTGCGCGGAAATATACCCCATATCCCGGGCGCTTAATCCCGCCATGGCCAGCGACTGCTCCATGCAAATCTGCATGGTGTCACGCTGAGGCTGGGTGATATGGGCCGCGTCACAGTTGGTGGCAAAGCCCACGATCTCGCCATAGATTGTGGCCCCGCGCGCTCTGGCGTGCTCCAGCTCTTCCAGAATCAGGGTGCCAGCGCCTTCCCCAATGACCAGACCATCGCGCTGCGTATCGAACGGTGAAGGGGTGGTTTTGGGTTCGTCGTTACGCTGGCTGGTGGCAAACAGCGTGTCAAACACCGCTGCTTCAGACGGACACAGCTCCTCCGCGCCACCCGCGACCATCACGGTCTGATACCCGTGGCGAATCGCCTCCCAGGCATAGCCAATCGCCTGGCTGCCGGAGGTACAGGCGCTCGACGTCGGGATCACGCGGCCACGCAATCCAAAGAACAGGCCGGTATTCACCGCGGTCGTGTGCGGCATCATCTGGACGTAGGTTGTCCCGGTGATGTTATTGGTGTGCTTTTCGGTAAGCATGGTGGCGAATTCGCTGACCGGGCCGGTGCTGCCTGTCGAAGAACCGTAGGCGATACCCGTTTGACCATTGGTGAGCACCGCTTCGCCAATCAGCCCCGCCTGCTCCAGCGCCAGCTCGGTGGCGCGGGTCGACATCAGCGACACCCGGCCCATGGCGCGAATACGCTTGCGGGTATAGTGTTCCGGCAGCGTGAAATCATCGATCGGCGCGCCGAGCAGGGTATGCAGGCCATCATAGACCTGCCATTCCGGCATTTTACGCACCGCGTTTTCATACGCCAGCAGCCTGCTGGACACGGATTGCCAGTTTTCGCCAAAGGCGGTCACGCCGCCCATGCCCGTAATCACCACGCGACGCGTCATAGCATTCCTCCGTTAATGGAAATGACCTGGCGGGTAACGTAGCCCGCAATATCCGACATCAGATAGCTTGCCAGCCCGGCGACTTCTTCAGCCTGGCCCATACGTTTCATTGGGATGATGGACATCGCTTCCTTCAGCGCGGCTTCTTCCATCTCAATCATGCCGGTATCAATCAGCCCCGGGGCAATGCAATTCACGGTGATTTTGCGTTTTGCCAGCTCAATCGCCAGCGCTTTGGTGGCGCCGATAATGCCCGCTTTTGCCGCGCTGTAGTTCACCTGCCCGCGGTTACCCATCACGCCGGACACGGACGATAAGGTGATAATGCGTCCTCCTTTACGGGTGCCAATCATCGGCATAATGCAGGGGTGAATGACGTTATAAAAACTGTCGAGATTGGTGTGGATCACGCTGTCCCAGTCGTCTTCGCTCAGCGCCGGAAAGGCGCCGTCGCGGGTAATTCCGGCGTTGCTGACAACGCCATACCATGCGCCATGGGTTTCAATCTCCTGCTCCAGCACCTCGCGGCACTGTTCGCGGTTGCCCACATCAAAGGCGAGTAGACGACCGTTCCCACCCGCCTGCGTGATGGCGTCCAGCGTCTCCTGCGCGCCTGCGGCATCACGATGGTAATGCACGCCTACGGTAAACCCGTCGGCGGCAAGCTGGCGGGCAATGGCGCGCCCTATGCCTTTGCTGGCCCCTGTGACCAGTACGGAACGACTCATGCGTTAGATCCCTGATTAAATAGCGATGTTAATTCTTCTGCGCTCGGCTGGAAGGTATTGACCCGGCCCGTGGCTAGCGTCTCTTCATTAGCGGAAATTGCGCATTCAAAACTGCCGAAGCGTTCGTCCTGCATCAGCAGCTTAACGGTAATGTCCAGCGTCAGGCCTGCGGCGAAATGCCCGCTGGCGCAGACCAGCTCACGCGCGCCGAGCACCATGCCCAGCGCGATATGTTCCTGCCCCTGCTGCTGACGATGCCAGCCTGACCAGGCGCCAACGGTCTGCGCCATTAGCTCAAGCGCGTACCAGCCCGGCAGGTCGCCATCGGCATTGAGAAACGGCGCCAGCACGCTTCGCCCGTTGACTGCCACGCGGCAGACCGCCATCTCGTCCGTAACTTTCTCTACGGACCCCAGCAGCATCATCGGCGCCTCGTGCGGCAGATAGGCTTCGGGTGATAAGTAGCTCATGAGGCTCTCCCCAGCAGAATGCTGGCGTTGTTGCCGCCAAACGCGAACGAGTTAGACAGAATAACCGGCTTTTTCAGCGCGATGTGCCGGTGCAGCAGGCCGCACGGCGCCAGCGTGTCGTCGGGCGCGTAGCGGGCGAAGTCCTGCGGCGGCAACGGTAGATCGCGCGAAAGAATCAGCCAGCTCAGGGCCGCTTCGGTAATACCGGCAGCGCCCAGCGTATGGCCGGTAAGGTGTTTGGTTGAGCTGCACGGCACGCTTTCCCCGAAGAGATCGTGTACCACCTGCGATTCAATCTGATCGTTAAGCGGCGTGGCCGTGCCGTGCAGGTTGATGTAGCCGATATCCTCCGGCTGCATGCCCGCTTCGTTAAGCGCCTGAGTAATCGCCCTTATCGCTCCTTCGCCCTGCGGATGCGGGGCGGAAATATGGTACGCATCACTGGATTCACCCGTCCCGAGCAGCGCCACGTCGGCGGGCTCGCGGCTCAATACCATCAGCGCGGCGGCTTCTCCGATGGTGATCCCCTTGCGGTCGCGACCAAACGGTTCGCAGAGCGTAGGGGAGAAGGATTCAAGGCTATTAAAGCCGTTGACGGGCATCCGGCTCAGGGTATCTGCTCCGCCGACGATGGCGATGTCAACCAGCCCGGCTTCGATCAGACGTTTGCCGCCGATCATCGCCCGCGCGCTGGAAGAGCAGGCTGTTGAAATCGTATAGGCCGGGCCTTCGAGCTGAAGCCAGCTGGCGAGGAAGCGGGACGGATCGCCAAGCTCCTGCTGCGGATACTGCCAGCGCGTGCTTGCTTCGCCATGGGTCATGCGCTGTACGTGCTCATCGCCTTCATCCAGCCCGGAGGTGCTGGTCCCCAGCACCACGGCCACGCGATCGCGACCGACGCGGGCGATAGCCTCGTCGACGGCTGGCTGAATCTGCGCCAGCGCGGCCAGCAGCAGCTGGTTATTGCGGGTGCGGTGTGCGGAGAAGGTGTCCGGGATGGGCGGCAATTCGCCTTCCACGCCGCCCAGAACGGCTTCGGGTGAGTCCTGCAACCAGCCGGTCCGGGCGTGCATACCCGGCGCCACGCCTGCCACCAGGTTCGCGGCAATCATATCAGGCGAGTTGCCCAGCGCGTTGACCATGCCAACAGCGGAAATATAAATCATCTCAGTCACCCAGATATTGAATGGTGATGTGGTATTTGAATACGTGTTGCTCGATGCTGATCGGCTCGCGTTTGCCTTTACGCTGCAGGTAGACAATCTCCGTCACCAGCTTGCCGCTGGCGTTACGCAGCTCGCGTCGATCGCCATTGTCCGTTAGCGTCCAGCCCTTCGGCAACTGCGGCTGCCAGGCGCTAATTGGCCAGTGGCTTAGCATCACGTCCGCCAGCACCTGGCTTGCGGGCGGCAGCTGCGGCACAACGATCGACTGTTCGGTATGAATACCGGTCTCATCGTACGTCGCCAGGAACAGACGAATGCCCACGGAAGAGAGCCCGGCCAGCGTCACCTTATGCGCATCCGCGTTGAGCATCACCAGCAGAGATTGCGTTTGTCCGTTAAAGCTGCCGGTCAGCAGCTGCTGGGAGCTTACCGCCGGGCTAATGCCGGGCGGCGGGAGCGTCACTCTGGTTCCCGGCTGGAGCCAGGCCTGAGGACGCGTCTCTTTGGTATCGGTCGAATGGCTGCAGCCCGCCAGCAGCAGCGCTGCGGTTAGCGCGACGGCGCGGTAAAAAGCGTTCATTTACGTTTTCTCTCTTTCTTATCCGGCATCGCCAGCGGCGCCAGCAGGAAGGCGGTAAAAATACCGCTCACCAGCACGATACCAAAGCTGCTGATGGCCTGGGTGGCGCTAAAGACGAGCATGCCCAGCGTCAGCAGCGTGGTCATCATGGCCAGCGTAATCGCCAGCATGGAGGTCAGCGGCGTACCGCGCGGGTTGCTGAAAAACAGCGTGTAGTTAATGCCAATGCCGAGCACCAGTACCAGCGCCAGAAGTGAAAACAGATTCACCGGGTGGCCCGTTGCGGCCAGGACCGACAGCCCGCAGGTCAGCGACAGCAAGGACGGCACCAGGCTTATCAGCCCTTTACGCCAGCCGAGGCGCTGCATCGCCCCGCAGGCAATCACCGCCAGCGCCGCAAACAGTAGCCCCGTCAGCAGCGTGCGGTAGAGGGCAAACAGGCTGTCAAAGCTGGCTTTGCGATCGACCCAGACGACGCCGTCATGGCGCACGGCCAGCTCACCGAGGTAAGCGCTGTTTTTCGCACCGTCCACCGGCACAAGCACGCCGCTTTCCCCTTCGGGCAGGGTCAGCCAGAGCAGACGCCAGCCTTCGCTCGCCGGGCTTTTAAGCCACGCGTCCACGCTGACCGGCATGGCGTCGAGATTCGGGGAGACGGCGTTGAGCCCGGCGTTTTTCAGCACGTTCATTACCGCAGGCGCGGCGTTCTGTAGAAGCGTAAGATCGCTTTTCTGGCGGGCCAGCGAGTTCAGCGGCAGGGTGCGCCAGCGGGCAATTTCTCCCGCTTTTTGCGCCTCCGCCAGCGCCGGGGTAAAGGCTTCCAGCCGCTCCAGCGTTTGCTGAGGCGAGGCGCCGTGAACCACAAACCATTTCTGATCGACGCTCTGTCCGGTCAGGGCGGTAATGGCCTTCTCCTGCGCCAGAATATCTTTCGGCAGCGCCTGCAGCTGGGCGATGTCGTCGTCCACCCTCAGCGTACTCATCCCCACGGCGGAGAGCAGCGCCAGCGCGACGGGCAAACCAACGGACAATTTTTTACTGCGCCGCCAGGCGGCCAGCCAGCGCAGCATCAGGACCATAAATGGAACCGGGCGCACCGGTAACCCGCGGCACAGCCACGGATGCCAGAAAATCACCGTCAGGCAGGAGGCGCTCAGCCCCACGGCGGCGAACACCGCCATCTGGCGGATCCCGGGGAAGGGGGCCAGCATCATAATCAGGTAGGCGGCGACCGTCGTCAGCAGCGCCATCAGCAGCGCATTGCGAACTTTGTCCAGGCTTTGCCAGGGGGAAAGCTCCGCGCCGTGCACCATCCGTTCGGTCAGGTAGTAGAGCGTGTAGTCGGCTGAAATACCGATGATGCTCATGCTCATCACCAGCGTCATCAGGTGCAGCTCGCCAAAGAGCAGCAGCGTTACCACCGTGCCCGCCAGCGCGCCGATGGCAATCGAGAGCACGCTCAGCAGCAGCGGACGCAGAGAGCGGAACACCGCCACGATGAGCAGGAACACGCCAAGCAGGGTGGCGATGCCCAGCGTTGAGACGTCGCGTTTGGCCTGCTGGCTGGCGTAATCGCTATAAAACACGGTCCCGCGGGAAAGCAGCTGTGCCTGCGGGTAACGGGCTTTGAGCGTCTCCTGCAGCGCGTTAAGCGTCGTCACGAGCCGGTGGGTCTGCTGCATATCAAATGACGAGCCCGCCAGCTCTCCGTGCAGAAGATACCAGTAGTTTCCCGCCTCATCTTTTGTGACCAGCCAGCCGTCCATCAGCCGTAGCTTCTGGCCGTTTTGCGCCAGAGCGAGCTGCGAGCCGCGCATCAGCATCAGGGGATCGTTTTGCAGCTCTTTGCCGCTGACGCCGGAAAAGGCCGAATAAAGCTGAGATAAAATCCACTGCGCCTGCGCTTCTCCGCCGTTTTGCAGGCGGGCGCGGGTGGCGGGATCGATCAGGCCATTTCGGTGCTGCCAGAAGAACTCTCCCCAGGCCTTTTGCTCTGCGGCGTCCATCGGGCCTTTGACCTCGCTAAGCGAATCAGTGCTTTGCAGCAGCGCCAGCCACTGCTGCGCCACGCGCGGATCGGGCTCTTTGCCGGGGCTGACCAGCCAGACCAGCTGGCGGTCGAGACGCTGCATAAACCCGTCGTTGAGCGCCGGCGGGATCGCCCCCAGCGTCTGCTTCGGCAGCATGGCCAGCACGCTGCTGTTCAGACGCGCGCCGGGCAGCAGCGACAGCAGCACGCCCATCAGAATCAGGCATAGCGTGGCCCACAGCAGCGCCGGGCGCAGGGATTTACGGTGCGGCAAAGCGTTGGCGTTCGTCATCGGTCAGGCTGGCGGGCGTCAGTTGGTGGCGTGAAAGGGCGATATCGGTACGGTCGCCCTGTTTGTCGTTGAGTCGAATCGTCTCCAGATAGGTCGCGCCGCCCAGATCGAGGGTGGCGAAAATCTTGTCCAGCGGCGTCGTTTTTGGCGTAAGCACCAGCGACCAGCGGCCCGCTCCCAGGTCTTTAAAATCAATGCGGAAGTTCTCTTCCAGCACCTTGCGGTCGGCCTGGAACAGGGCGCGCAGAAGATGATTGAACTGGAACATCTGCGGATTATTGTCGGCAGTGATGGTCTGCGGCGGCTGGCCGTTGATTGCCTGAACCATCCGCTTGTCGTCCAGCAGCAGCGTCATCGGAAACGGCGCTTTTTGATCCCACAGCAGGCCGCTGTCGCGGGCGATCAGCATTTCGCCCTGCGAGCGCAGCGGCTGCGGCATATCTTTTATCGTGCGAACCTGTTCGAAGTGCGCGCGCACCACGGGCTGCTCGGTGAAGCGCTGCTGCAGCTCATCCAGCGTCACGGCGCTTACCAGCGGGCTGAGGATTAGCGCCAGTAAAGGCAACCATTTCATGGCGTTACTCCCATACGTTCAAACAGTATTGCCGGGCTCACAAAGCACATTTCGCGGGTGGCTTCTTCCACCGCCACCTGGATGGTGTAACCGGTGGTCGTGCGTTTGCCGGTCTGCGCATCGAAAATTTGATAGGCAATGCGCAGGCGGTTTTCATACTCTTCAACGTGCGCGCGGACGCGAATACGCTGCTCAAAGGTCACCGCATCGCGGTATTTCACCCGCGTGTCGACGACGGGCCAGACGTAGCCGGAGGCCTTCATCTGGCGATAGCCATAGTCAAACTGATTGAGCAGCGCCTCGCGGGCGATCTCAAAGTAGCGGAAATAGTTACCGTGCCAGACCACGCCCATCATATCGACGTCGTGGAACGGAACGGTGATCTCGACTTCAGTCGTAAAGCGGGGATCGGTCAGCACCCTTTACTCCTTTTCACTGGACTCTGGCAGATGCCAGAAATCGAAAAAATTAAACCAGTCGAGCGGCGACATGAGGGCGTAATGCTCCAGCCGCTGCGCGTAGCGATCGACGGTATCCTGCAGCGCCTGCTGGCGTTCACCGCGCGGCAGGTGCAGCGGATCTGCAAACGGTTCACAGTGCAGGACGAGCTTACCCTGCTGGCGCAGGGCAAAAATCAGCACCACAGGGCAGCGCAGGATGGAGGCCAGGATAAACGGCCCCTGTGGGAACGGCGCTGGCTGCCCCATAAACGTACTCCAGATCACCCGCCACTCGCCGCCACGCTGCGGATTCACCGCGATGCGATCGCCCACAATCGCGACCCATTCTCCCCGCTCAAGCTTCTCTTTGATGGCGATCGCGGTGTCCGGGCCGATGTCGGTGACCGACATCAAATTCACGCTGGCCTCGGGCGCCATTTCGCTCATGATCTGCTTAAAGCGCTGGGCGTTCTCGCTGAAGACCAGGGCGGTGATAATTTTGCTGCCGTCCAGCTGGGCCAGGGCCCGGCAGGCTTCTACGTCGCCAAGATGCGAGGCCAGCAGCAGCTTGCCCTGCGGCGCCGCTATATTAAGCGTTTCGCTCGCGCCGGCGGCAAAGACCACGTCGCGATCAAACTTCAGCTCGCCGCGCCAGCTGGCGACCTTATCCAGCATCGCGTTGCCGAAGCGCATAAAATGGAAAAAGCTGTTGAGCCGCGGGGGAACGGGCATGTTCCGCTTATGCAGTTCTTGCTTGACCCTTCCAATCCACTGCCGCGAGGCCTGCCGTGCAGGACGTGCTATAAGCCAGTACACGCCGATCACCGGCCACAGCAGCACGGTAAAGGCCCGCCGACCCAGCAGTTTCCAGACGCGCAGCATCAGGCGCATCCCCCACAGACCCTTGACCTCGTCCTGCTGCGCCCAGTGCTGGCGGCGTCGACGGAAAAGCAGGCCGGGCATGCGGGGCAGCATGCCGAAGAAGAGTCGGGTATGCATCAGGGAGATCCGCACGTTATCTTTTAACGCATCGAAGTGGGACAAGCCGTCCTGCGGGTAGGTGACACGGGTGGGCAAAAAGACGCTGGTGTTGCCCTGCCAGTAAAGACGGACCATCACTTCGGTGTCAAAGTCCATCCGTTTACCGAGCGTTTCACGCGCTGCCAGCCGCAGCGTGGGCGAGACCGGGTAGACCCGAAAGCCGCACATGCTGTCTTTAAGCTGCAGGGATAAGGTCTCAATCCAGACCCAGACGTGGGTTATCCAGCGCCCGTAGAGTCGCGAGCGCGGAATGGAATCATCGTAAATGGGCTGGCCGGAAATCAGCGCGTCCGGGTGGCGCTCCGCCAGCGCCAGCAGTTTGGGGATATCTTCGATGGCGTGTTGGCCGTCCGCGTCCACCTGCACGGCGTGGGTATAGCCCGCGTGCGCGCACTCTTCCAGCCCCCTGATGACCGCGGCACCTTTTCCGGCGTTTTGCGCCAGACGGACCAGCGTCATCTGCGGCTGCTCAGCCGCCAGGCGCTCAAGCTCCTGACGGGTGACTGCGTCGCTGCCGTCATCCACCACCAGGCACGGCAGGCCGAACGGCGCGAGACGTGAGAGCACGCTGGCGATCATGGCGCCGTGGTTGTAGCACGGGATCAGCACGCAGGGGCGGAAGGTTACTGACATAGCCGAATTTTCCCGCTGCTGGCGGTATGGCGCTCAGCCCCTGCGTGACGCTGGTAGCTGAAGGTCAGCATCTGACGTTCAGCATGCCACTCAAGCATCAGCGTCACCGTGGTTTCCGGCAGCAGAGGTGCCTGGAACTTCACGTTTTGAATGCTGTGAAAGCGGTAGCCCGGTGCCAGTAACGTCGTGGCGTAGTGCATCACCCAGTCAAGCTGCGCAACGCCGGGCAGCAGCGGCTGTACGGCAAAATGGCCCTGAAACCAGAACAGCGCCGCGTCGAGATGCAAAACGATCTCCAGCTTCTCCGGCTGTGTCTGGTGGCGCTCAATTTCATGAATTTTCATGAAATAACTCCTCTAACTGCGCATAGACACGCTTGTTCATACTGTTTACCGGCATTTCATCGACAATACGCCAGTAGCGTGGAACGGCGACCGGCTCAAGCCACGGCAGCAGGGCGCGACGCCAGGCGAACTCCTGCGCTTTTTTATCCTGCATATAGCCGCGCTGACGAACCGCTTCGTCCAGGACCAGCAGGGCGCCAATACCCTGACGGCCCCCGCGCGTGACCGGCAGGGCCGCCGCTTCGCAAATGCCGTCGAGCTCCAGCAGGCGACGTTCGATCTCGTTAAGCGAGATGCGCTTTTCTTCAATTTTGACCACCCGCCCGCGACGCCCGGCGATGCTGAAAAGCCCCTCGCTGTCGAAGTGGAGGATATCGTCCAGCTGGAGTCCTTCAGCCTCGTGGATCAGTGGCGACGTGACGCGACAGGCGTCATCTTCCTGATGGAAGATAACGCCGGGGAACGCGAGCCACGGCACGTTATCCTGCTGGCGATGGCGCCAGGCGAGGATCCCGGTTTCGGTGCTGCCATAAATTTCATCCGGCCAGATGTTAAGCCAGTCAGCGGTGGTGGATACGTCGCACCAGGGCAGCATTCCGCCTGCTGAAATCAGCATTCTGACGGGCGGCGCGGGAAGCTCCGTATCCAGGCGCTTCAGGAACGCCGGGCTGCTGATGAACAGGTAATGCCTGTCATGAGGAAGGGCGGCCAGTTGTTCTGCGTAATAGAGCATCGCGGCATGCAGCGGCAGGCCCAGCGCCATCGGCAAGACGATACGGAATGTCAGGCCATACAGGTGTTGCGGTACGACCGAGGCGACAACGCTACAGCCGGTCAGACGCTCGCCGAAGCGGTCTGCCAGCAGACGGGCTTCGCGATCCAGACTGACGATGTGCTTAACCACCCGGCGCGGGGTGCCCGTGGAGCCGGAGGTGAACAGTTCAACAAAGCGGCTTTCGTCAATGTCCGGCAGGGGCGTCCAGTGGCGAGCAGTCTGATGGCTGGAGGCCACCACAATCAGCTTGCCATGGAAATCGAGAGTCCTGTCGCTCAGGACGCCGCTAAACAACGACTGCTGTTCTTCAAGCTGCGAGACGCGGCTATGGCCGGGAATGACTGGCGTTTTACCGGCATGCAGCGAGGCCAGCAGCGCAACGATAAACAGATAGCTGTTTTCAAAGCACAGCGCCCAGCGCTCGCCTTCCTGCTGACGCAGGGTGTCAACCAGCAAGGTCACGTCGTGGCGCAGCTGGCCCAGCGTCCAGGTACGATCGTCAAGCCAGGCAACGGGCATGTCGTCAGGGCGCGGGGCGTTCAACCACTGGCCCAGCGGAAGGGGGTTAGTCATTGTGCATCTCTTTTTTTATCACCCGCTGGCGGACCAGCCACTCGGTCGCCATCAGCGTTCCCATCAGGATATAAGCCACCATACCGTTCCACAGCGTCCACAGATGCAGGTCGCCGTGGAGAACGGTGAACAGCGCCATCGCGCCGTTTCCGATGAAAAAGCCGCACCAGACGAGGGTCACCCTGCGGGTATAGCGCACGCCCTCCGGGGGCAAATCCGGCTCGCGCAAGCGCGCCAGCCGTTCGACCAGCGGCATCGCGGTCCACAGCGAACCGCCAAACACGGCCAGCATCACAAGGTTGACGACCACCGGGTAGAACAGCAGCCACTGGTGGGTTTTCAGCAGGTAGCTTGCCGCGCAGAGCGCAATGCCCGCGAGCGCCACGCACTGCACCACATACCGCATCGGGCCACGGTTCCGCTGTGCCTGACGCAGCCGCAGCAGCAACATCAGCGCCATCACCGGTAACAGCCACTGCAGGCTGTTGTGCGTCAGCCCAAATCCAATCAGAAAAGGCCACGCCAGCAGCATCAGACCCGTCAGCAGTGGGATGAGCGGGAACGTCCGTCCACCACGCACGACGTCTTACTCTTCGCGCAGAAGCTGTTCGACGGCGTCTACCACATCCTGAACGGTACGAACCGATTTGAAGGTTTCCGGCTTGATTTTCTTACCGGTTTTCTTCTGCAGATGAACGATCATGTCCACCGCGTCAATGCTGTCCAGCTCCAGGTCTTCATAAAGACGGGCTTCGGGCGTAATGTCCTGCGGGTCGATTTCAAAGAGCTTGGTCAGAAGGCCGCAGACTTCCTGATAAATGGTTTCTTGTTCAGTCATCGTTCACATCTCAGGCGCGTTGAGCGTTGATAAAGGACGCCAGCGTGGCGACGGAAAAGAAGTGCTGGCGCATCTCTTCGCTTTCGGCAGAAAGCACCACGCCATACTGGTTTTTCACGGCCAGACCCAGTTCCAGCGCGTCAATGGAGTCCAGACCCAGTCCATCGCCAAACAGCGCGGCATCGGTATCAATATCCTCTGCGGTAAGCTCGTCCAGATTCAGCGTGGTGATAATGAGATTCTTAATTTCAAGATAAAGCGCTTGCATCATTAATTCCTGACAAAGATTGAAGGCCTGATGTTAATCGATGCTCCAGATGCCGGTTTAACTGCCTTGCCGCCAGCGCCGGTTCTTGTTCATTTGCATCGTAAAATTCGTCGATGTTCACGCGGTCGCGGACATCCACGGTGAAAACAGGTTTTTCTGGCGGTACATCATACCAGTGACTTTTTTTATCCAGCAGATGTTCGCTACAGTGGATCAGCACCACCCGCAGATCGCTGTTACAGCGCACGGCGATATTAGCCGCGCCGCGCTGGAGGGAGATAGCCTCGCCAAACCGGGTTCGCGTGCCTTCCGGGAAGATCAAAAGCGTGTCGCCCTGAGCCAGACGCTGCTGGCTGGCCGCGAGCAGGGGCTCGGCTTCGCTGTTAATCAGGTAATCCGCCGCGCGGATGACGCCGCTGACAAAGGGATTACGCAGCAGCGCGCTCTTCACCAGACAGTCGGTTTCTGGCATCACCGACGCCAGAATCACGTAGTCAATTAACGTGGGGTGGTTAGCTACCACCAGACAACCCCGATCGCTGCGCAGCGCGTCAAGATTGTGAATGCGATAGTCCAGTACCCCGAGTCCGCGCGCAACGGTCAGGAAGAAACGGAAGCTGGCCGCAATGCTGCGACGCGCCAGACGTCGACGGTTGGCGCGGTCGCGCTGGACGATCAGCAGCAGGTTGAACCAGACCAGCGACAGCAGCAGTCCGCCCACGCCAAACAGCGCGAAGCAGAATCCGGTCATCACCAGACGCCATAACCAGTTGATACGGGCAGCCAGGTGGTTCATGCGCGCGTCCATTGCCACAGCAAACGTTCGCCGGGCACTACAAACTGGCGTTCCTCGCTGAGATAGCGCTGCAGGAACATCAGGCTTTGCGGCAGGGCGGGTTCTTCACCCGCGCTGCCGCTGTGGGTTTCACACTGCAATTCCTGGCCGGATTCAATGACCAGCGCCAGTGCGTAGGGCCAGGTGGGCATCTGCTGCGGTAACGCCGGATGGTAAAATTCCGGCAGCGCGCCGTCAAAATCGACCAGCAAGACGCGGGAGTAGCCGGCATGCAGCAGGCTCAGCACTTCACATAAAGCCTGCTGGAAGGTGTCCAGCCCGGCAGAAATGGATGACGAGACGATGGGCTGGCGTGCGGTAATCGTGAGATTGCCCACCGCCGAGTTGTGCACGGACATGGCGAAGTCGGTGGGCGATACGGACTGGCCGGTTGCCAGAGCATGCAGAATACGGTAGTTGCGCTCCAGCTCACCGTGGCGACTGGAATAGACGACGGCATCAATGGCGTGGTTTTGCAGCATGGCAAGACCAATATCCACCGCCAGCTTGCTGCCTGAATTGAGGCGGCGCGCGGTCATCATGGGTAAAGCGGTCAACCGGGGAAGCGGGGCAGCTGGATCGACGGCCAGCTGCAGGCGAGACCACGCCTGCCACTCTGTGGCATCGCTGAGTCCTGGCGCTCTGGCCTGCCAGTCGATAATGTTCAGTGAAAATTTCATCTACGCGCGTCCGCGAAAAAAACCGTATTCAAAAGGCAGACTGGGCCACCCCGGCAGCTAAGCTGCTCTATTGTTCACGTTTGGTGCATATCAGCAGGGTATGACCGACCCCAAGGTTGTCCAGCCGCTGTTCAACGCTGAAACCTGCGCTCTCCAGGTAGCGATAAAACTTTTCTACGCTGTAAAACCGGCTATTGCCATTCGCCATACAGGTGAAATAGAGCGAGGTGGCATTCAGGCTGAAAGAGGCTGCTTCAAATTTCTGAGCATCCCAGAAAAGCTCCATGATGCACAAACGTGCGCCTGGCTTCATGGCCTGTGCGACGCGCGTCAGCATGGCGACAATCTGATCCGGAGAGAAACAATCCAGGAACTGGCTCATCCACCAGACGTCGGCGTCACCCGGCAATGTTGCTGGGCTAAGCATATCGACAGCATGGAATGCAATACGATGAGAAAAACCTGCTTTTGCGATGTTTTCCTGCGCCAGCGCTATCTGCTGCGGCAGATCGAGGATCGTCACGGCAACATTTTCGTCATAGCGGCAGCAGCGTAACGACCATTTACCCGTATTTCCGCCCACATCGTACAATTTTGTCGGCGAGCTTGCGAATATATATGGCAAAGCCGCGTCAAAAGCGGCGTCGGAATAGTAATGATCAAAGGCGAACCAGCTATCCTTCGCCGGAGCAGGTAATTGGGATAAAGCCGGGTAGATGGTTGGCCAGTTGCCAAACACGGCTAATCCGGCAGGTTTTTCTTCCTGCAGGGCGTCCGCCAGGTGAAATAGCCCCTGGTAACAAACGTCCTGGGTGAAATCCATATTTACGCGGGTCATTTCGTCGTGCAGTAAAAAATGGCCCACTTTCGCCAGGAAATAACGTCCATGCTGTTGGGTTACGATTCGACCGCTTAATCCCATATCCAGCAGTACGCTGACACCATAGCTACCTAGCGTGCTGTGTTCTGTTATTTCCTCAAGGCTGGCACCTTCTTTCCCTTGTTTATCTAGCCAGGCGAGAACGCCTGAGTTACGCAGACAAAGCGCAGTCTGGAATAACATCGGGGCAAAAGCGATGCGTTGCGCTTCGGTAATGGCATCCAGTGCGCTGAGTGTGTCCTTTTCGTACATTACTACGTAACCTTTGAGGATAATAAAGAGAGGTTATCGGGCCATACGCGGCCCGACTTTAGAAAAATATTACAGCGTGGCGCCTGCGGAGAGGTTCAGCTGAATATCGTGGTCGAGGTTATTCACCCAGCGGTTATAATTTTTGTGAATTTTACCGTCTGCCGCTTTCAGATTAAGGCTGTTTTCATAGTTGATTGAATAGCTTGTTGCCGTATACGGAATACTCACCTGGACCGAGTGATCGCGCGACTGCAGACGCCCCTTAATCATTCCCGGGCCCGCTTCCGTCATGATCCAGTCACGTTTTTGGCCTGCTTTCAAAATTGCCGTTTTTACCTGATCGGCAGTATGACCCGCGCTTACAATAGAGTGAACCTGAGCGATTGGGGCGGTACGCGCACAGCCTGCCAGTGCGCCAACGAATACGGCAGCAGCACACCATTTAACGATCTTTTTCATCAACAACTCCATATCAATATTAACAATTAAAGGTAGTGGTATTTACAAATAATATTCATCCGGCTTTCCGTTGGCGCCAGGCGTATTTTTAATCAATATTAATGTTTGCATTACGTTGAAGCGAAGACGGGAGTAATAACATGGAAAAATAAGTAACCATTTCATTTTTTATAATTTGCGTTAAATCATAAATTGCGTTTTAGCGTAATGCGCACGACGTAAATAAAAACAGGATGAATATCGCCTTAACGCAAATAAAATACCGCGACGGATTAAGGACGCGGTAATTTACGGTGTATTACTGATGGTTTAAACCTACCTGTACAGGTAGGTCGGTTATCCGGGTAATCGGCTTTTCGGCCTCCCCGGACCGAGCAGGATCGCCAGCTTGCTGCCGCCTTTGGTGGTTTCCATCCAGATTTTACATACGCTGGTCAGGGGAACCGACAGCAGCATACCGACCGGGCCCAGCAGCCATCCCCAAATCAGTAAGGATAAAAATACCACCAGCGTCGACATGCCCAGACGGTGTCCCATCATGCGCGGTTCAAGAATATTGCCCAGCACCATATGCACGACGAGGAACAGCGCGCCGACCAGCATGCATTCGTAGAAACCGTTGAACAGAAACGCCTGAATCATCGGCGGCACGGCGGAAAGCACCGCGCCAATATTCGGCACGTAGTTCAGCAGAAATGCCAGCACGCCCCACATCAGCGCGAACTGCACGTCCATCAGCATCAGGCCCAGCCAGACAATGACCCCGGTCCAGACGCTCAGAAGCGTTTTCAGCGCCAGATATTTTGAGACGCCCTTCAGTGCCCGGTGTAATCCGGCAATGTGAATTTGTGGGTTGTTCAGTGCAAAGCGCAGCTTATAGGGAACGTGGCGGACTTCGAACAGCATAAACACTACCGTCATGACCAGCAGCAGAATGCTGGCCATCGCGCCGGAAAGCCCCGTCATCAAGGTGGTGGCGTAGGTCATGACCTTCTCGGAGTCCATTCTGCGCAGCATCCGTTCGGGTGAAATATGCAGATTAAGAAAGGGTACCATCTCCTGCAGCGCGACAATTTTACGCGTCAGCTCTTTGTTGTACTGCGGCAGCATGGTGGAGAATTCGCTCAGCGATGCCGCCAGTACGCCGAAGAGCGCCGTCAGGCCAATCAGCATAACAATAACCACAATGGTGATGGCTACCGGGCGGCTGACTCCCCGACGTAAAAACCAGGTGACCAGAGGATTAAGCACAATGGCAAAAAAGAGCGCCAGCAGGAGCTGAACAATAATGTCGGCGGCAGCATGAATACCCGCAAGGATAACCACCAGACAGGCGAGTTTTAATAAGATGTGAAGTCCTGCTTTGTCGGACGGGTTAGCGATCATGCGTGTTCCTTAATATGATGACCCGGTAAGTGTAGTGCCCGGGCTTCGCTTCGTCTGGAGCCGTTAATCTGAAAGTCGGTGCTGATTTTCTTATTGCGCCGTGGTAATAGTGAAACACGGTTGTAAAAAATCCAGGTAAAACCCCATGCCCGAACCTGCCGCTGAACCGGCACTGAGCGGATTGCGCCTCAATCTGCGCATCGTTTCCGTTGTGATTTTCAACTTTGCCAGCTATCTGACCATTGGCCTGCCGCTGGCGGTCCTGCCGAGCTATGTCCATGACGTGATGGGCTTCAGCGCCTTCTGGGCGGGGCTGGTCATCAGCCTGCAATATTTCGCCACGCTCCTGAGTCGCCCCCATGCCGGGCGCTACGCGGACCTGTTCGGTCCAAAAAGCATTGTGGTGGTGGGTTTATGCGGCTGTTTCCTCAGTGGCCTGAGCTACCTGCTGGCTGCCGCAACCAGCCACTGGCCGCTGGTCAGCCTGGCGCTGCTCTGCCTGGGCCGCGTCATTCTCGGCATCGGACAAAGCCTGGCGGGAACCGGCTCGACGCTCTGGGGCGTGGGGGTGGTAGGTGCGCCGCACATTGGCCGGGTGATCTCCTGGAACGGGATTGTCACCTACGGTGCAATGGCGCTCGGGGCGCCGCTCGGCGTGGCCTGCTATGCGCTTGGCGGGCTGTATGGGCTGTCTATCGCTATTATGGCGGTCGCGCTGCTGGCAATTCTCTTTGCGCTGCCGCGTCCGAAAGTAAAGGCCAGCAAAGGCAAGCCGCTGCCGTTTCGTGCGGTGCTGGGGCGCGTCTGGCCGTACGGCATGGCGCTGGCGCTGGCAACCACCGGCTTTGGCGTAATTGCGACCTTCATCACCCTGTTCTACGACGCCAAAGGCTGGGACGGCGCGGCCTTTGCGTTAACCCTGTTTAGCTGTGCGTTTGTAGGTGCCCGCCTGCTTTTCCCTAACGGCATCAACCGTCTCGGCGGGCTGAATGTGGCGATGATCTGCTTTGCGATAGAGATTGTCGGGCTGCTGCTGACCGGAATTGCGATGGTGCCGTGGGTCGCCAAAGTGGGCGTGTTCCTCGCGGGGGCTGGCTTTTCCCTGGTCTTCCCGGCGCTGGGCGTGGTGGCGGTAAAAGCCGTGCCGCAGCAGAATCAGGGGGCGGCGCTGGCGACCTATACGGTATTCATGGATATGTCTTTAGGCATTACCGGCCCGCTGGCGGGGCTGGTGATGGCCTGGGCAGGCGTGCCGGTGATCTATCTTGCCGCGGCGGGTCTGGTTGTTATTGCGCTGCTGCTGACGTGGCGGCTAAAAAAATGGCCCCCGGTGCAGGCACCGGAGGCCACGTCATCGTCGTGAAGCGTTACTGGATCACGATGGTGTTAATGATGTTTTCAGCGGCCGTCTGCGCTTTCTGCTGATCTTCCGCTGGCAGGGTGATCTGCAGGGTCAGCAGTTTGTTATCGACCTTGCCCAGCACGACAGAGGAGTAAGCGGTCTGGCCTTTTGCGGAGATGATGCTGTCGAGCTGCTGCAGCTTATGGCCTTTCAGCTCGATGGATTTATTGGTCACGACCTGCAGCTGCGGGTCGCGGCCGCGCTGCTGATCTTCAAGACGTTTGGACAGGACGGCCAGGTCTTCGCTGGTGTCGTCGCCCACAATCACAATGACCGCTTTCTGCCCGGTTGCGTCGGAGTAAACGTGCATGTTGTTCGCCTGGGTGCCCAGCTTGCCGCTCTGGTCAGTCATATCGGCTGGCAGAGAGAAACTGAGTTTGCCATCCATCAGATTCACCGGCTGGCCGGTCGCATTGCTTTCTGCGGATGCGCCCTGAGCAGGCGTTTTCGTGTCGCTGTTATCACAGGCTGCAAGACCCACAACCAGCAGGCCAATCCCGACATATTTAACCAGATTGCGCATTGACTTCTTCCTTTCGATAAACGGCCATAACGGCTCATTCGCTCATCTTATCACAACTGATAAAGCGAACCCTTAACCAGCCTGCAATGCTGTGATTTCAGATTTATCTGCCAGCCTTTTCAGCAGCATATTGAGCAGCACGCCGTACATCGGCAGGAAGAAAACAATGCTGATGAGAACCTTAAAGCAGTAGTCCACCAGCGCGATTTCCATCCAGTGCTCGGCCATGAACGCATCCGGGCTGCGCCAGAAGGCGATGAAGAAGAAGGCCAGCGTATCGCTCACGTTACCGAACAGCGTGGAGGCGGTTGGCGCCATCCACCAGCGATGATTCTGACGCAGGCGGTTAAACACATGCACGTCGAGGATCTGCCCCAGCGCGTAGGCCATAAAGCTTGCCGCGGCGATACGGGCAACGAACAGGTTGAAGTGGGTTAACGCCTCAAAGCCCTGCCAGCTTCCCATATAAAACAGAGACGAAATCACGTACGAGATGAACAGCGCCGGGAGCATGACCGAAAAAATAATACGGCGAGCCAGCGGTGCGCCAAAAATACGCACGGTCAAATCCGTCGCGAGGAAAATAAACGGGAAACTAAACGCGCCCCAGGTGGTATGGAAACCAAAGATGGAGATCGGGAGCTGCACCAGATAGTTGCTGGAGGTGATCACCAGCAAATGGAAAAGCGAAAGCCAGAACAACGCTTTTACGCGCTGAGATTCAGAAAACTGCGTCATATTGTGACCTTTTTATACGTTGGGGTGAGGGAACCCAATAAAAACCGCAGCATGATACTGCTTTGTCAGGACATTGCAATGGTTAGTTTTTACGCAATCGTTAACCTGGTTTGCATTGATCGCAACCGGGCGTAAACTACAGCCGTTTTTATCAGACCGAGAAGATCATGACCGACCTGTTTTCCAGCCCAGACCACACTCTTGATGCCCAGGGCCTTCGCTGCCCGGAACCGGTAATGATGGTACGTAAAACCGTGCGCAACATGCAGACCGGTGAAACGCTGCTGATCGTTGCCGACGACCCGGCCACCACGCGCGATATTCCCGGTTTTTGTACCTTTATGGAGCATGAGCTGGTGGCGCAGCAGACGGAAACGCTGCCGTACCGGTATTTGATTCGTAAGGGTTGAGTGGGCGCCTCTGCTGCCTGATGCCCTCACCCCGGCCCTCTCCCACAGGGAGAGGGAGAAAGTCATCCCTTCATCCACGCCCGAATGCCGTCCAGGAACATCTGCGTTGCCATCATTACCAGAATCAGCCCCATCAGGCGCTCCAGCGCGTTTACCCCTTTCTCACCCAGCAGGCGCAGGAACAGGGATGACTGCAGCAGGATAATAAACGTTCCGCCCCAGGCAATCAGCAGGGCAATCACCAGATGGCTCATCTGGTTCGGATACTGGTGCGACAGCAGCATCAGCGTGGCCAGAATGGTCGGCCCGGCAACGAGGGGAATCGCCAGCGGCACAATAAACGGCTCTTCACCCGCAGGCAGGCCGCTGCTGCTGCCTTCCGCGCTCGGGAAAATCATCTTAATCGCAATCAGGAAAAGAATAATCCCGCCGGAAATCGACACGGTTTCGGCGCGCAGGTTCAGGAATGCGAGGATTTTTTCACCCGCAAACAGGAAGATAAACATCACCAGCAGGGCGATGAGCAGCTCGCGGATCATGATCGCCCGGCGGCGCTTCGGTTCGGTGTGCTTCAGCACCGACATGAAGATCGGCAAGTTACCCAGTGGATCCATAATCAGGATCAATAAAACCGCCGCGGAAATGATTTCACTCATCTTTAAATTATCCCTGATACTTAGTAGTGTTATTTCGATGATTAGCGCTTTTTCTGATTGCCGGGCAATCATCGATTAATTTCGCTTGCGACTTTGGCAGCATTTTGTAATGTGAAGCATATCCCAGTTCAATACTGGCTTGCACAATCAGCACACACCCTCAGCAGGAAAAAAATGCTATGAAAAACGTTGGTTTTATCGGCTGGCGCGGTATGGTCGGCTCTGTACTCATGCAACGCATGGTTGAAGAGCGCGATTTCGACGCTATCCGCCCGGTCTTCTTCTCCACTTCCCAGCTCGGCCAGGCTGCTCCGTCCTTTGGTGGTACCACAGGCACGTTGCAGGATGCTTACGATCTGGAAGCGCTGAAGGCACTCGACATTATTGTGACGTGCCAGGGCGGCGATTATACCAACGAAATCTATCCAAAGCTGCGTGAAAGCGGCTGGCAGGGCTACTGGATTGACGCGGCTTCTTCGCTGCGCATGAAAGATGATGCCATCATTATTCTCGACCCGGTGAACCAGGGCGTGATCACCGATGGCCTGAACAACGGCGTAAAAACTTTTGTTGGCGGCAACTGCACCGTCAGCCTGATGCTGATGTCCCTCGGTGGCCTGTTCGCTCAGGATCTGGTGGAGTGGGTCTCCGTGGCGACCTACCAGGCCGCGTCCGGCGGCGGCGCGCGCCATATGCGCGAGCTGCTGACCCAGATGGGCCAGCTGCACCAGAGCGTTGCGACCGAGCTGGCAAACCCGGCATCCGCTATTCTGGATATCGAGCGTAAGGTCACCCAGCTGACCCGCAGCGGCGAGCTGCCGGTGGATAACTTTGGCGTACCGCTGGCCGGCGGTCTGATCCCGTGGATCGACAAACAGCTTGATAACGGCCAGACCCGCGAAGAGTGGAAGGGCCAGGCAGAGACCAACAAAATCCTCGCGACCGCGAACACCATTCCGGTTGACGGTCTGTGCGTGCGTATCGGCGCGCTGCGCTGCCACAGCCAGGCCTTCACCATTAAACTAAAAAAAGATGTGTCTATTCCGACCGTGGAAGAACTGCTGGCCGCGCATAACCCATGGGCGAAAGTGGTGCCAAACGATCGTGATATCACCATGCGCGAGCTGACCCCGGCTGCCGTTACCGGCACGCTGACCACGCCGGTTGGCCGTCTGCGCAAGCTGAACATGGGGCCGGAGTATCTCTCCGCGTTCACCGTCGGTGACCAGCTCCTTTGGGGCGCCGCCGAGCCGCTGCGCCGCATGCTGCGCCAGCTGGCGTAATAATTTGTTAACTACCGGGGGTGATTTTCACCCCTTTTTTTTGCGTACTACACGGAGTAACACGCGTATGTCTTATTTTTTATCAGGAGTCATCTAGAGCGTTGGCTATGCTTTAAGGAAGAGTCATTTCTTACCTGAGGTTCGAACGGAGCAGAATGGATGCACATTTTTGTGCTGTCCCGTTCAGGTCACATTAAAAGTCGTCCCGGAGCGCTTAAAAAGGACGACATAAAAAACAGGATGAATACCATGTCCGATCGTGTGGATAGAGACGTGATTAATGCGCTTATTGCGGGTCATTTCGCTGACCCCTTTTCTGTGCTTGGGATGCATCGTACTGAGGCGGGTCTGGAAGTTCGGGCGCTATTACCGGATGCCACAGAAGTCTGGGTGATTGAACCCAAAACTGGCCGCAAGGTTGGTAATCTTGAATGCCTCGATTCGCGTGGCTTCTTCTCGGGCGTAATGCCCCGTCGTAAAAACCCTTTTCGCTATCAGCTCGCCGTTCTCTGGCACGGTCAGCAAAACCTGATTGACGATCCTTACAGCTTTGGTCCGCTCTTAAAAGAGATGGACGCCTGGCTGCTCTCCGAAGGAACGCATCTTCGCCCTTATGAAACGCTGGGTGCCCATGCCGATACCATGGATGGCATTACCGGCACGCGGTTCGCCGTGTGGGCGCCTAACGCCCAGCGCGTCTCCGTTGTAGGCCAGTTCAACTACTGGGACGGTCGCCGACACCCGATGCGCCTGCGCCGGGAAACCGGCATCTGGGAGCTGTTTATCCCCGGGGCGCACCCCGGGCAGCTTTATAAATTCGAGATGATCGACGCCAACGGCAAGCTACGCATTAAAGCCGACCCGTATGCCTTCGAAGCGCAGATGCGCCCGGATACCGCGTCGTTGATTTGCGGCCTGCCTGAGAAGGTCGTCCAGACGGAAGAGCGTAAACAGGCCAACCGCTTTGATGCGCCGATCTCCGTCTATGAAGTTCATCTCGGCTCCTGGCGCCGCCACACCGATAACAACTTCTGGCTGAGCTACCGGGAGCTTGCCGACCAGCTGGTGCCGTACGCCAAATGGATGGGCTTTACTCACCTTGAGCTGCTCCCGGTCAATGAACACCCGTTCGACGGCAGCTGGGGCTATCAGCCCACCGGGCTGTATGCGCCAACGCGCCGCTTCGGCACGCGCGACGACTTCCGCTATTTCATTGATGCCGCGCACGCCGCCGGGCTGAACGTCATCCTCGACTGGGTGCCGGGCCATTTCCCTGCGGATGATTTCGCGCTGGCAGAATTTGACGGTACGAAGCTGTACGAGCACAGCGATCCGCGCGAAGGCTATCACCAGGACTGGAATACGCTGATCTACAACTACGGTCGCCGTGAGGTCTCAAACTACCTGGTCGGGAATGCCCTGTACTGGATCGAGCGGTTTGGCATTGATGCCCTGCGCGTCGATGCGGTGGCGTCGATGATCTACCGCGACTACAGCCGCAAAGAGGGGGAGTGGATCCCGAACGAGTTTGGCGGCCGCGAAAACCTGGAAGCCATTGAGTTCCTGCGCAATACCAACCGCATTATCGGCGAGCAGGTGGACGGTGCCGTGACCATGGCGGAAGAGTCGACCGACTTTGCGGGCGTCTCCCGTCCGCCGTCATTGGGCGGCCTGGGGTTCTGGTATAAGTGGAACCTGGGCTGGATGCACGACACGCTCGACTATATGAAGCTGGATCCGGTTCACCGTAAGTATCATCACGATAAGCTGACGTTCGGGATGCTCTACAACTACACCGAAAACTTCATGCTGCCGCTGTCGCACGATGAGGTGGTGCACGGCAAAAAATCCATTCTCGACCGCATGCCGGGCGACGCGTGGCAGAAGTTTGCCAACCTGCGCGCCTATTACGGCTGGATGTTTGCCTTCCCGGGTAAGAAACTGCTGTTCATGGGCAATGAGTTCGCTCAGGGTCGCGAGTGGAACCACGACGCCAGCCTCGACTGGCATCTGCTGGAAGGCGGCGACAACTGGCACCACGGGGTGCAGCGTCTGGTGCGCGATCTGAACCTGACCTATCGCCACCACAAAGCGCTGCACGAGCTGGACTTCGATCCGTACGGCTTTGAGTGGCTGGTGGTGGACGACCATGAGCGCTCGGTGTTTGTCTTTGTGCGTCGTGACAAGGCCGGTAACGAGATCATCGTCGCCAGCAACTTCACCCCGGTGCCGCGCGAACACTACCGCTTCGGCATTAACCAGCCGGGCAAATGGCGTGAAATTCTGAATACCGATTCGATGCACTACCACGGCAGCAACGCCGGTAACGGCGGGCTGGTACAGAGTGACGCCATAGAAAGCCACGGGCGACCCAACTCCCTGAGCCTGACGCTGCCGCCGCTTGGCACCATCTGGCTGATGCGGGAGGGCGAATGACGCAGCTTACGGCAGGTAAACCCGAACCGCTCGGGGCGCGTTTTGACGGAAAGGGTGTCAATTTCACCCTCTTTTCCGCTCACGCCGAGCGGGTTGAACTGTGCGTGTTTGACGGGGAAGGTAACGAGCACCGTTACGATTTACCCGCGCGCACGGGGGATACCTGGCACGGCTACCTGGCCGGAGGACGGCCAGGCATGCACTATGGCTTTCGCGTACATGGTCCGTGGGATCCGGCGCAGGGTCACTGGTTTAACCCGGCGAAGCTGCTGATTGACCCGTGCGCGCACCGCGTGGACGGCGAATTTAAAGATGACCCGCTCTTCCACGTGGGCTACGGCGAGCCCGACCACCGCGACAGCGCGCCCGTCGCGCCAAAAAGCGTGGTGGTGAACGATCTTTATGACTGGGAAGACGATGCCCCGCCGCACACGCCGTGGGGCAATACCGTCATTTATGAAGCCCACGTTAAAGGGCTGACGTACCTGCACCCGTCGATCCCCAAAGAGATGCGCGGCACCTATAAGGCGCTCGGGCATCCCACCATGATCGCCTACCTGAAACATCTCGGTATCACCGCCCTGGAACTGCTTCCCGTTGCCCATTTTGCCAGCGAGCCGCGCCTGCAGCGGCTGGGGCTCAGCAACTACTGGGGCTACAACCCGCTGGCGATGTTCGCGCTCGAGCCGCGCTATGCCGTCCATCCGGAAAAAGCGCGGGACGAGTTCCGCGATGCGGTGAAGGCTCTCCACGCGGCGGGCATTGAGGTCATTCTGGACGTGGTGCTCAACCACAGTGCAGAAAGCGATCTCGACGGTCCGACGCTCTCCATGCGCGGAATTGATAACCGTAGCTATTATTGGATCAGGCAGGATGGCGATTATGAGAACTGGACCGGCTGCGGTAACACGCTCAACCTCAGCCATCCGGCGGTCACGCATTTTGCGTATGAATGCCTGAAATACTGGGTGGAGACGTTCCACGTCGACGGTTTTCGTTTCGACCTGGCGCCCGTGATGGGGCGCACGCCGGCGTTCAGCCGGCAGGCGCCGCTGTTCGAGGCGATAAAAAACTGTCCGGTGCTCTCGCAGGTGAAGCTCATTGCCGAGCCGTGGGACATTGGCGAAGGCGGTTATCAGGTCGGGAATTTCCCGCCGCTGTTTGCCGAGTGGAACGATCACTACCGCGACGCCGTGCGCCGCTTCTGGCTGGAACGCAATCTGTCGCTGGGGGAATTTGCCGGGCGCTTTGCCGCGTCGAGCGATCTCTTTAAGCGCGACGGCAAACGCCCGTCGGCTACCGTCAACCTGTTGACGGCGCACGACGGTTTTACGCTCAGGGACTGCGTTTGTTTCAATCAGAAACACAATGAGGCAAACGGCGAAGAGAATCGCGATGGCACTAACAATAACCATAGCTTTAATCATGGTATAGAAGGGTTAGGCGGAAGCCTCGACGTCATCGAGCGGCGACGCGCCAGCGTTCATGCGCTGCTGACAACGCTTTTACTGTCGCAGGGCACGCCGATGCTGCTGGCAGGCGATGAGCATGGTCACAGCCAGCACGGTAATAACAATGCGTATTGCCAGGACAACACCTTAACCTGGCTCGACTGGGGGGAAGCCAACAGCGGGCTGATTCATTTCACCGCTGCGCTGATCCATCTTCGCCAGCAGATCCCCGCGCTGACCGCCAACAGCTGGTGGGAAGAGGGTGACGGCAACGTTCGCTGGCTGAATAAAGACGCGCAACCGTTAAGCGCGCAAGAGTGGCAACACGGCGTACCACGCCTGCAAATCCTGCTGTCGGATAAATGGCTGGTCACGCTGAACGCGACGGATGACGTCGCAGAGATTGTTTTACCTGACGGGGAGTGGCGCGCCGTTCCCCCCTTTGCCGGAGCGGATAATCCGGTAGTAATGGCTGTCTGGCACGGGCCTGCGCACGGAGTGTGCGTATTCCAAAGATGATAAAAAAGGAGTTAGTCATGGTTAGATTAGAGAAGAACGATCCCTTAATGTTGGCACGCCAGCTACCATTAAAAACGGTTGCCCTGATCCTTGCGGGTGGGCGTGGTACCCGTCTGAAAGATTTGACCATCAAGCGCGCCAAACCGGCTGTTCACTTTGGTGGTAAGTTCCGCATCATCGACTTTGCGCTCTCCAACTGTCTGAACTCGGGCATTCGCCGCATCGGCGTCATTACGCAGTATCAGTCGCACACGCTGGTTCAGCATATCCAGCGCGGCTGGTCATTCTTCAGCGAAGAGATGAACGAGTTTGTCGATCTCCTTCCTGCTCAGCAGCGCGTTCACGGCGAGAACTGGTACCGCGGTACGGCGGATGCGGTGACCCAGAACCTCGACATTATTCGTCGCTATAACGCGGAATACATCGTGATCCTCGCCGGGGACCACATCTACAAGCAAGATTACTCCCACATGCTGATCGACCACGTCGAAAAAGGGGCGCGCTGCACCGTGGCGTGTCTGCCTGTGCCCGTTGCCGAAGCGACGGCGTTTGGCGTCATGCACGTGGATGCCGACGACAAAATTATCGACTTCGTTGAAAAACCGGCGAACCCGCCAACGATGCCGGGCGATGACACCAAATCGCTCGCCAGCATGGGGATCTATGTCTTTGACGCAGATTATCTTTATGAGCTGCTGGAAGAAGACGACAAAGACGAAAACTCCAGCCACGACTTCGGTAAAGACATCATTCCGAAAATCACGAAAGCTGGCATGGCGTATGCACATCCATTCCCGCTGTCCTGCGTACAGTCCGATCCGAATGCGGAACCCTACTGGCGCGATGTGGGAACGCTGGAAGCTTACTGGAAAGCGAACCTCGATCTGGCATCGGTCACGCCTGAACTGGATATGTATGACCAGAACTGGCCGATTCGTACCCATATGGAGTCGCTACCGCCGGCCAAATTCGTGCAGGACCGCTCCGGCAGCCACGGTATGACGCTGAACTCGCTGGTGTCCGGCGGGTGCATTATCTCCGGTTCGGTCGTGGTGCAGTCGGTGTTGTTCCCGCGCGTGCGGATAAATTCATTCTGTAATATCGATTCGGCAGTCTTGTTGCCGGATGTTTGGGTAGGGCGCTCGTGTCGTCTGCGTCGTTGCGTGATCGACCGTGCCTGCGTCATCCCTGAAGGGATGGTCATTGGGGAGAATGCGGAAGAAGACGCGCGTCGTTTCTACCGTTCGGAAGAGGGGATCGTGTTAGTCACACGGGAAATGTTGCGGAAGCTGCAGATCAAACAGGAGCGATGATGCAGGTTTTACACGTATGTTCTGAGATGTTCCCGTTATTAAAAACGGGCGGACTGGCAGATGTGCTTGGCGCATTACCGGCGGCGCAAATCGCCGGAGGCGTGGATACCCGAGTCCTGCTGCCCGCCTTTCCGGATATCCGGCGCGGTATACCCGATGCAAAAGTGGTGACCCGCCGTGAAACGTTTGCCGGACGCATTACCCTGCTGTTTGGACATTACAATGGCGTAGGGATTTACCTGATCGACGCGCCGCACTTATACGATCGCCCGGGCAGCCCGTATCACGATACGAACCTGTTCGCCTACACCGACAACGTGCTGCGCTTTGCGCTGCTCGGCTGGGTTGGAGCAGAAATGGCGACGGGGCTGGATCCGTTCTGGCGTCCGGATGTGGTGCACGCGCACGACTGGCACGCCGGGCTTGCCCCGGCGTATCTCGCCGCGCGCGGCCACCCGGCGAAATCGGTCTTTACCGTGCATAACCTTGCCTATCAGGGGATGTACTACGCCCATCACATGAATGACATCGATCTGCCATGGTCGTTCTTTAACATGCACGGTCTGGAGTTTAACGGGCAGATCTCGTTCCTGAAGGCGGGGCTGTACTACGCCGATCACATCACGGCGGTGAGCCCGACCTACGCGCGTGAGATCACCCAGCCGGCGTTTGGCTACGGCATGGAAGGGTTGCTGCAGCAGCGCCATCGCGAAGGCCGCCTGTCGGGTATTCTGAACGGCGTGGATGAACAGATCTGGAGCCCGGAAACCGATCTCCTGCTGGCGGCGCGCTATGGCCGTGATTCCGTGGAAGACAAAGCGGAAAACAAACGCCAGCTGCAGATTGCGATGGGCCTGAAGGTGAACGACAAAGTGCCGCTGTTCGCCGTCGTGAGCCGCCTGACCAGCCAGAAAGGGCTGGATCTGGTGCTGGAGGCGCTGCCCGGTTTACTGGAGCAGGGCGGACAGCTGGCGCTGCTCGGCGCGGGCGATCCGGTGCTGCAGGAAGGTTTCCTTGCCGCCGCTGCGGAACACCCGGGGCAGGTGGGCGTGCAGATTGGCTACCACGAGGCGTTCTCGCACCGAATTATGGGCGGCGCGGACGTCATTCTGGTGCCAAGTCGTTTCGAACCCTGCGGCCTGACGCAGCTTTATGGTCTGAAATACGGCACGCTGCCGCTGGTGCGCCGCACGGGCGGACTGGCGGATACCGTATCCGACAGCTCTCTGGAAAATCTGGCGGACGGTATCGCCAGCGGGTTTGTCTTTGAGGACAGTAATGCCTGGTCGCTGCTTCGGGCGATTCGGCGTGCTTTCGTCTTGTGGTCCCGTCCATCACTCTGGCGTTACGTTCAGCGTCAGGCGATGTCCATGGACTTTAGCTGGCACGTCGCGGCGCAGTCATACCGCGATCTCTATCAACGCTTGATGTAACGAGGCGAAGTTACTGATATGAACGCTCCATTTAGCTACTCTTCACCCACGCTCAGCGTTGAGGCGTTAAAGCACTCCATCGCCTACAAGCTGATGTTCACCATCGGGAAAGATCCGGTTATTGCCAACAAGCACGAGTGGCTGAACGCCACCCTGTTTGCCGTGCGTGACCGCTTAGTTGAACGCTGGCTGCGCTCAAACCGCGCCCAGCTCTCGCAGGAGACGCGTCAGGTTTACTACCTGTCGATGGAATTTTTGATTGGCCGCACGCTGTCCAACGCGCTGCTGTCGCTCGGTATTTATGACGATGTCAAAACCGCACTCGAAGAGATGGGGTTAGATTTAGAAGAACTGATCGACGAAGAGAACGACCCGGGCCTCGGCAACGGCGGTCTGGGGCGTCTCGCCGCCTGCTTCCTCGACTCGCTGGCGACGCTGGCGCTGCCGGGCCGCGGCTACGGTATTCGCTACGACTACGGTATGTTCAAACAGAACATCGTCGACGGGCGTCAGAAAGAGTCGCCGGACTACTGGCTGGAGTACGGCAACCCGTGGGAGTTCAAGCGCCACAACACGCGCTACAAGGTGCGCTTTGGCGGGCGTATCCAGCAGGAAGGGAAAAAGTCCCGCTGGGTAGAAACGGAAGAGATCCTGGCCGTGGCCTACGACCAGATTATCCCCGGCTACGATACCGACGCCACCAACACGCTGCGCCTGTGGAGTGCCCAGGCCAGTAGCGAAATTAACCTCGGGAAATTTAACCAGGGTGACTACTTCGCGGCGGTGGAGGATAAAAACCACTCCGAGAACGTGTCCCGCGTGCTGTACCCGGATGACTCGACCTACTCGGGTCGCGAGCTGCGCCTGCGTCAGGAGTATTTCCTCGTTTCGGCGACCATTCAGGACATCCTCAGCCGCCACCATCAGCTGCACAAAACCTACGCCAACCTGGCGGAGAAAACCGCGATCCACCTTAACGACACCCACCCGGTGCTCTCAATTCCGGAACTGATGCGCCTGCTGATCGACGAGCATAAGTTCAGCTGGGATGACGCCTTTGAGGTGACCTGCCAGGTGTTCTCCTACACCAACCACACGCTGATGAGCGAAGCGCTGGAGACGTGGCCGGTGGACATGCTCGGCAAAATCCTGCCGCGCCATCTGCAGATTATCTTTGAGATTAACGACTACTTCCTCAAGACGCTGCAGGAGCAGTATCCGAACGATACCGGCCTGCTGAGCCGCGCGTCCATCATTGATGAGTCGAACGGTCGTCGCGTGCGCATGGCCTGGCTGGCGGTTGTCATCAGCCACAAGGTCAACGGCGTGTCCGAGCTCCACTCGAATCTGATGGTGCAGTCGCTGTTTGCGGACTTCGCGAAGATCTTCCCGACGCGGTTCTGCAACGTGACCAACGGCGTCACGCCGCGCCGCTGGCTGGCGCTGGCCAACCAGCCGCTCTCTGAGGTACTGGACGAGAATATCGGCCGCACCTGGCGTACCGATTTGAGCCAGCTGAGCGAGCTGGAACAGCATATTGATTTCCCGACGGTGAACAAAGCCGTACGCGAAGCCAAGCTGCTGAACAAAAAGCGTCTGGCGGTCTGGCTGGCGATGCACCTCAACGTGGTCGCTAACCCGAAAGCGCTGTTCGACGTGCAGATCAAACGCATCCACGAATACAAGCGTCAGCTGATGAACGTGCTGCACGTGATCACCCATTACAACCGCATCAAGGCCGATCCAACGGCCGAATGGGTGCCGCGCGTGAAGATCTTCGCCGGTAAGGCGGCTTCCGCCTACTACATGGCGAAGCACATTATTCATCTCATCAACGACGTGGCGAAGGTGGTTAACCAGGATCCGGACATTGGCGACAAGCTGAAGGTGGTGTTCATTCCGAACTACAGCGTCAGCCTTGCGCAGCTGATCATCCCGGCGGCGGATCTCTCTGAACAGATTTCGACGGCGGGTACTGAAGCATCGGGTACCAGTAATATGAAGTTTGCCCTCAACGGCGCGCTGACCATCGGCACGCTGGACGGGGCGAACGTCGAGATGCTGGAGCACGTGGGCGAAGAAAATATCTTCATCTTCGGTAACACGACGGAAGAGGTGGAGGCGCTTCGCAGGAAAGGCTACTCGCCGCGTCAATATTACGAAGAGGATGAAGAGTTGCGTCAGGTGCTGACGCAGATCGCGACCGGCGTGTTTAGCCCGGATGAACCGAGCCGCTATCGCGATCTGGTGGATTCGCTGATTAACTTTGGCGATCACTACCAGGTGCTGGCGGATTATCGCAGCTACGTGGACTGTCAGGATAAGGTTGACGAGCTGTACCGTCAGCAGGAGAAGTGGACCAGCGCCGCGATGTACAACATCGCCAATATGGGCTATTTCTCGTCAGACCGGACCATCAAGGAGTATGCCGAGACGATCTGGCATATTGATCCGGTGAGATTGTAAAAGCAAAACGGCAACCTCGGTTGCCGTTTTTAGTGTTTGTTCCCTCTCCCTGTGGGAGAGGGGCAGGGTGAGGGCATCAGTCCGCACCGGTCGAATTACGACGCCAGCGACAGCTCACGCTTCCCCGCATTTTGCAGTAACCACTGCGCCACGCGAGACTGCTGCTCGGCGTTGAGCCACATCCCTTCCTTGGTACGGCGCCAGATAGCATCGTCCAGACGACGCACCCACTCGTGCTCAACCAGGTAACGCAGTTCGGCTTCGTACAGCTCGTGGCCGAAATGCTCGCCCAGATCCGCCATGTCCTTCGCATCGCCCAGAATCAGCTCGGTATTGCTGCCGTAGGTGCGGGCATAGTGGCGCGCCATTCCTTCGGTGATGAACGGGAACCGACGGCGCAGCTTCGCGGCGTAATCATCGCGGTTATCGCCGATATCACCGCCGGGCAGTACCGCGCCCTTGGTCCATGCCGGGCCAATGCCTTTATAGTACGGCGCCAGTTTTTCCAGCGCGTGCTCGGCCAGCTTGCGGTAGGTAGTGAGCTTACCGCCAAACACGGAAAGCAGCGGCGCCTGACCGTCAACGTCGTGAATATCGAGCGTATAGTCGCGGGTAATGGCCTGCGGTGAGTCAGATTCGTCATCGCACAGCGGACGCACGCCGGAGTAGGTCCAGACAACGTCGTCGCGCGACAGCTGTTTCTTAAAGTGCGCGTTATACACTTTGAGCAGGTAGTTCACTTCGCTCTCGTCGATCTCGACGTTCTTCGGATCGCCTTTGTATTCCACGTCGGTAGTACCGATGATCGAGAATTCGTCCATCCACGGGATCACAAACACGATGCGCTTGTCTTCGTTCTGCAGGATGTAAGCCTGCTTCTGGGTATGCACGCGCGGCACCACAATGTGGCTGCCCTTGATCAGGCGAATGCCGTATGGAGAAGGCAGATGCATGCCGTCGTCGAAGAACTGCTTCACCCACGGGCCGGTAGCGTTCACCAGGCCGCGCGCTTTCCAGCTGAATTTCTCGCCGGTATCAATGTCTTCCGCTTCCACAATCCACAGGCCATTTTCACGACGGGCAGCGGTTGCGCGGGTGCGGGTTTTCACCTCGCCACCTTTCTTCTCAACCATCTGCGCATTCGCCAGTACCAGGCGGGCATCATCCACCCAGCAGTCGGAATATTCGAATCCGCGCACGATTTCCGGCTTAAGGACCGATTCTGAGCCAAAACGCAACCCTTTCGAACCCGGGAGGCTGGTGCGTTTACCCAGATGATCGTACATAAACAGACCGATGCGAATCATCCACGCCGGACGCAGATGCGGGCGATGGGGCAGGCGGAAGCGCATCGGAATCGCCAGATGCGGGGCCATTTTCAGCAGCACTTCACGTTCGGCCAGCGCTTCACTGACCAGGCGGAATTCGTAGTGTTCCAGGTAGCGCAGGCCACCGTGAATCAGTTTGGAGCTGGCGGACGACGTCGCGCAGGCGAGATCGTTAGCTTCCAGCATCAGTACGGACAAACCGCGTCCTGCGGCATCGACCGCAATACCGGCACCGTTGATGCCACCGCCTATCACAATCAGATCTTTGGTTTCCATAACACCCTCATGCACTTTCGTTAAAGCTCAGAAATGTTCGATATCGCTCATAATAGCAAAGGAACGCGCTTTTGGTAACATCAAAAAAACAATTTAGAGTGATATGGATAACATAATGGCGTTTACCCGCCGCCAGGACGTACACTACGGGGTAAAATCTTGTCGTTGACCACTGTAAAGAGAACACCATGGATCAGTTTGAATGTATTAACGTAGAAGAAGCCCACCAGAAGATGCACCAGGGAAAAGCGGTGCTGGTGGACATCCGCGATCCGCAGAGTTTTGCGATGGGCCATACGCCGGGCGCGTTCCATCTCACCAACGACACGCTGAGCGCGTTTATGCGCGATAACGACTTCGACACGCCGGTGATGGTCATGTGTTACCACGGCAACAGCAGCAAAGGCGCGGCGCAGTATCTGCTTCAGCAGGGTTACGACGCAGTTTACAGCGTCGACGGTGGTTTCGATGCCTGGCATCGTCATTTCCCGGCGGAAGTGGAATACGCTTTTGAGCGCTGATCCCGCTATACTGTCCTCTTTTGTGTGGAAATAAGCGACCGCTGCCCATGTTGATGATCACCTCTTTTACTAACCCGCGCGTCGCCCAGGCGTTTGTCGACTATATGGCGACGCAGGGCGTTATTCTGACTATTCAACAACATACGCAGACCGACGTCTGGCTGGCCGATGAGAGCCAGGCCGGACGGGTAAACGAGGAGCTGGCGCGTTTTCTTGAGAACCCTGGCGACCCGCGCTATCTGGCGGCCAGCTGGCAGTCCGGCCAGACCGGCAGCGGATTGCACTACAGCCGCTTTCCCTTCCTCGCCACTATTCGCGAGCGCGCGGGCCCGTTTACGCTGCTGCTGATGGCGGCCTGTATCATCGTCTTCATTATCATGAACGTGGTCGGCGACCAGAGCGTAATGATTGCCCTGGCGTGGCCCTATGACTCGTCTCTTGAGTTTGACGTCTGGCGCTACTTTAGCCACGCGCTGATGCACTTCTCGGTGATGCATATCCTCTTTAACCTGCTCTGGTGGTGGTATCTCGGCGGTGCCGTTGAAAAGCGTCTGGGCAGCGGCAAGCTGATCGTTATCACTATTATCAGCGCCCTGTTAAGCGGCTACGTGCAGCACAAGTTCAGCGGGCCGTGGTTCGGTGGGCTGTCGGGTGTCGTATATGCCCTGATGGGCTACGTCTGGCTTCGTGGGGAGCGCGATCCGCAAAGCGGCATCTATCTGCAACGCGGATTAATAACCTTTGCGTTAATATGGCTAATTGCCGGATGGTTTGATCTGTTTGGTATGTCTATCGCCAACGGTGCGCACGTCGCCGGGCTGGCCGTGGGGCTGGCGATGGCCTTTGCCGACACGCTCCATGCGCGAAAACGAACATAATTCTCAGGGATAATTGATGAAACAAACACAACGTCATGACGCCATTATCGAACTGGTAAAAAAACAGGGATACGTCAGCACCGAAGAGCTGGTGGAGCAGTTTGCCGTCAGCCCACAAACCATCCGTCGTGACCTGAACGACCTGGCCGATCAGAACCGTATTCTTCGCCACCACGGCGGCGCGGCGCTGCCGTCCAGCTCGGTCAACACCTCCTGGCACGACCGTAAGGCGACGCAGACGGCAGAGAAAGAGCGCATTGCCCGCAAGGTCGCCAGCCAGATCCCGAACGGCGCGACGCTGTTTATTGATATCGGCACCACGCCGGAAGCGGTCGCCCATGCGCTGCTGGATCACGAGAATCTGCGCGTGGTCACCAACAACCTGAACGTGGCCAATACCCTGATGCAGAAAGACGACTTCCGCATCATCCTCGCGGGCGGCGAGCTGCGCAGCCGCGACGGCGGGATTATCGGCGAAGCCACCCTCGACTTTATCTCGCAGTTCCGCCTCGACTTCGGCATTCTGGGGATCAGCGGTATCGACAGCGACGGCTCGCTGCTGGAGTTTGATTACCACGAGGTGCGCACCAAGCGCGCGATTATTGAAAATTCACGCCACGTGATGCTGGTGGTGGACCATTCGAAGTTTGGCCGAAATGCGATGGTGAACATGGGCAGCATTAGCATGGTGGATGCGGTCTATACCGACGTGATGCCGCCGGCGGGCGTGATGCAGGTAATTAAAGATAATAATTTGCAGTTAGAGTTGTGTTGAAAAGCCGTGCGCCCTCTCCCTGTGGGAGAGGGCCGGGGTGAGGGCGTCAGGCCGCACAAATCTAAACGCCGTACCCCATCATCTTCAACAGCTGCTGTGCATGCTGTACTGCATCCTGACGATGCGCCACGCCCAGCTTCTGGTACAGATTGCGGATATGCGTTTTGATGGTGGTCGCCGCCACCGCAAGCTCACCGGCAATCTGCTCGTTGCTGTAGCCTGAATAAATCAGCCCCAGAACCTGCCATTCGCGCTGGGTGAGCGGGCTGGTGCGGATAAGTTCCGGCACTTCCGGGTGGTTCAGCAGACGTTCAACAAAGTTCTCATCGAAATGCGCGAACTTGTGCCGATGATGCTGGTTAATCTCGCGCAGAATGCGCTGGGCGCGATGCTGATCCAGTTCCGGCAGCGTGTTGAGCTGAATCAGCTGGCGCAGCTGCTGCGCCATCACTTCCCCTTCAATTACAAAGTGGCTGATAAACCCGGTGCGGTTAGCCAGCTGCAGCGCTTCCAGAAGCACACGCTGGGCATCATTTTTACGACCCGCCTGCCAGTAAAGCTGGTTTTGCAGCAGCAGGTTGCGGTTCAGGTCGCTCATCAGGCGCAGGCTGCGCGCGTTCTCGTTCAGCTCCTCCAGCACAATCTCTGCGGGCTCTAATTCACCGAGCAGGATCTGCGCGCGGGCAATATTGCGCCACTGGCTCTGCAGGAAGTGGTTGTTGGCAAATTCCGGTTTTGGCGTCTGGCGCAGCCAGTTGGCGGCGGATTTTTTATCGCCGGTCATCTGCCAGTAAATCACCCGGACCTTGTCGGCGTTTGACACCCAGTCGCTATGATACTGGCCGTTGCCGAGCAGGTTTTCCAGGCGGTTAAGATGGTTGCGGGCGTTGTCGAGATCGCCGCGCGCCAGCGAGCACTGCACCAGCAGCGCCAGGCACTGCAGCTGCTGCTGAGGCTGGAAGCTGGAAAGAACATCCACACCCTGACGGGCGCAGCTTTCCGCTTCATCCAGACGCGACCATGCCCACAGCAGCTGAGCGCGAATACGCAACAGGAACTCGTGCATCGGCAGCTGTTCCAGATGTTGTTCACGAATCAGCTGGAACGCTTTTTCCTGGTTTTCCCAGGCGGCCTGCAGGAACCCCTGCGCGAATAAAATCTCGCTCTGTTGGATAAGGCTCCACAGGGCGTAATGCCAGACATCATGACGACGCGCCATCTGTTCGGTTTGCTGCATCAGTGAAAGCGAACGCGTGAGGTCGCCCTTGCAGTGCAGCACTTCGCCGTGCACGGAGGTCGCAACGATGCGGCTATAGAAGTTGGCCAGCGGCAGTTCATCCAGCGCGACCATCGCCAGCCGTTCAGCTTCGTCCGGGTCGCCATCGTTAATCGCCACCTGAGCGCGCAGCGCGTTGAACTCGCCGTGCAGGGTGGTATCCATTTCGCTTTCCATCTCCTGCTCGGCGCGCGCCAGCAGAGTGTTCACTTCGCTGTAGCGATGCTGGCTCTGCATCAGCCAGGCCTGCAGCAGCACCAGACGCGGATTCTCAAGCAGGCTTTCCCACGGCAGGGCTTTGAGGGATTCTTCCAGCAGCGTCAGCTCGCTGTGGTTAAACAGGCCCCACGCATGATTGAGGAGGATATCGCGCAGCATGCTGGCATCACCGGCGGCCAGCGCGTGGTGGATGGCTTCGCTTGGGAAGCCTTGCGCCATCCAGCTTTCGGCAGCGGCGCGGTGGATCTCCGGCAGTTCAACCGCCAGCTCCCACTGACAGCGCTGGCGCAGGAAGCTGCCAAACAGCGGATGATAGCTAAACCACTCGCCCGGATCGTCCATGCGCGTCAGGAAAAGGCCCTGACGTTCAATCTCTTCGAGCTGCAGCTGGCCGTTTTCACAGCCCGTCACCCGCACGATGAGCGCATCGTTCATGGAGCGCAGCAGAGAGCTTTTCAGCAGGAAATTACGCGTTGAGGGATCGACGCTGTCCAGCACCTCATCCACGAGATAGTCAGAAAGGTGGCTGGCGTTAATGCCCGCCAGGCGCCGCGCAGACTGATGCGCCGGACTGTTGTTTTGCCGGGCAGAGAGCGCGATGAGCTGCAGCGCCGTGGCCCAGCCGGCAACGTCATCACACAGGCGGCTGCTTTCGGCGGCCTCAATCGGTGAGTTCAGGCGGCAGTCAAAGAACTGTTTCGCTTCCTGATGGGTAAAGGCCAGCTGCTGGCTGCCCACTTCCAGGAGCTGATCGCGCACGCGCAGGTTGGCAATACCCAGCTGCGGCAGGTTGCGTGACAGCACTACTAAGGTCAGGTTTTCCGGCTGATGGCGCAGGAAGAAACGCATCGATTCATGAATTACCGGGTTAGTGATGAGATGGTAATCATCAATCACCACGTAAAGCGGGCGATGCCATTCGGCCAGTTCGATAAACAGCTGAGAGAAAAGGGAGGACAGGCTGGCGTACTGGCGCTTTTGCACCATCACCTCACTGGCGACACAGTGTCCATGGGTTGCTTGCTGTATGGCGGCAATCAGATAGCTGGCAAAACGCTCCTGCTGGTTATCGCCCTCGTCGAGAGAGTACCATCCAAGATCGCTCTTACCCGCGGCCCATTGCGAAATGAGCGTTGTTTTTCCATAACCTGCAGGGCTCGTAACCAGCGCCAGTCGGAAATTATGCGCGCCGGAAAGTTTAGCCAACAGACGCTCGCGGACCACTGTATGGTCAAGGCGAACCGGGCGACTTAATTTAGACGGAATCAACATAGGTTTCACTTCACTGTGGGGAACGAGAGATTTTATTTTTTTTGCGCTTCGTAATTAATGGATATAAGGTCGGCCAATAAGTTAACTATTGCAAGTTATGTCTGGATTTGGTGGCTGTGAATTTGCACTCTGTCACAAAACATTCAGGCAGAGGAGGGAACTTTCTGAAAAGGTCTTTGATGCCCCGTCAATGCTGGCTTGTATGGCTGTGCTGCGGCTGCGCTGAAACTGGTTTCAGAAAGGGATAGTGACGTCGAATTTAATATACTTCTGGTAAAGTTAAGGGAGATTAATAATCTCCTTAGCGATTTCCCGATTGCCGAGATATTATTCTACGTAAGTAATTATTTCGGCGGGGTTTAATTTCACCCGAAACCGCATTTCATTTCTTTGACATTCTCCTCGGTTACTTTTTTATCTTCCGGGCACACTCGAACTATGCTCTGAGAGTGGCCTCGATCACACTTTTATGCTCATCCCCGTTACTCCTCCCTGTCTAATCCCCCACAGGAGGAGGAAGAGGGGAAATGAGCCAGGCACACTAGCGCCAACTTGTGTTTTCTTTCTAAAGGATGCCGATCCCCTATGTCACAGCCTACTTTCAACAAAGCTCAATTCCAGGCTGCCCTGACGCGTCAGTGGCAGCGTTTTGGCCTTCATGCTGCAAACGAGATGACGCCTCACCAGTGGTGGCAGGCAGTGAGCGGTGCGCTCGCAGAGCAGCTGGATGCTCAACCCCTGGCAAACCCGGTAAAAGGCCAGCGCCATGTAAACTACATTTCAATGGAATTCCTGATTGGCCGTCTGACGGGCAACAACCTGTTGAACCTCGGCTGGTATCAGGAGGTCGGTGACGTTCTTAAAGAACACGACATTAACCTGACCGACCTGCTGGAAGAAGAGATTGACCCGGCGCTGGGCAACGGCGGCCTGGGACGCCTGGCGGCCTGCTTCCTGGACTCCATGGCGACCGTCGGCCAGTCGGCGATTGGCTATGGTCTGAACTATCAGTACGGCCTGTTCCGTCAGTCGTTTGCCGACGGGCATCAGATGGAAGCGCCGGACGACTGGCATCGCAATACCTATCCGTGGTTCCGCCACAACGCGCAGCTGGACGTACAGGTTGGCATTGGCGGGAAAGTGACAAAGCAGGGTCTCTGGGAACCGGCATTCACTATCACTGGCGAAGCCTGGGATCTGCCGGTGCTTGGCTACCGTAACGGCGTGGTGCAGCCGCTGCGTCTGTGGCAGGCGAAGCACGCGCATCCGTTTAACCTGACCAAATTCAACGACGGCGATTTCCTGCGCGCCGAGCAGCAGGGCATCGATGCCGAGAAGCTGACCAAAGTCCTCTATCCGAACGACAACCACCTGGCCGGTAAAAAGCTGCGCCTGATGCAACAGTACTTCCAGTGCGCCTGCTCCGTGGCGGACATTCTGCGTCGCCATCACCTGGCGGGCCGCAAGCTGGCGCAGCTGCCGGACTTTGAAGTGATTCAGCTCAACGACACGCACCCGACCATTGCCATCCCGGAGCTACTGCGCGTGCTGATCGACGAGCACCAGCTGAGCTGGGATGACGCCTGGGCCATCACCAGCCGTACCTTTGCCTACACCAACCACACCCTGATGCCAGAAGCGCTTGAGTGCTGGGATGAGAAGCTGGTGAAAACGCTGCTGCCGCGCCACATGCAGATCATCAACAAGATTAACGACCAGTTTAAAAAGCTCGTGGATAAAACCTGGCCGGGCAACAAGTCGGTCTGGGCGAAGCTGGCGGTGGTTCACGACAAGCAGGTGCGCATGGCGAATATGTGCGTTGTCAGCGGGTTTGCGGTGAATGGCGTGGCGGCGCTGCACTCGGATCTGGTGGTCAAAGATCTCTTCCCGGAATACCACCAGCTGTGGCCAACCAAATTCCACAACGTGACCAACGGCATCACGCCGCGTCGCTGGATCAAGCAGTGCAACCCGCTGCTGGCCGGCCTGCTGGATAAGATCCTGAAGAAAGAGTGGGCCAACGATCTGGACCAGCTCATCAACCTGGAAAAATACGCTGACGACGCGAAATTCCGCGAGCAGTACCGGGCGATCAAGCTTGAGAACAAGGTTCGCCTGGCGGAGTTTGTGAAAGTGCGTACCGGGATTGAGATCAACCCGAACGCCATATTCGATATCCAGATCAAACGTCTGCACGAGTACAAACGCCAGCATCTGAACCTGCTGCACATTCTGGCGCTGTACAAAGAGATCCGCGAGAACCCGCAGGCCGACCGCGTGCCGCGCGTGTTCCTGTTCGGTGCGAAAGCGGCGCCGGGCTACTACCTGGCGAAAAACATTATCCTCGCCATCAATAAAGTGGCGGCGGCGATCAACAGCGATCCGAAAGTGGGCGACAAGCTGAAGGTAGTGTTCCTGCCGGACTACTGCGTCTCGGCGGCGGAAATGCTGATCCCGGCGGCGGATATCTCCGAGCAGATCTCAACCGCAGGAAAAGAAGCCTCCGGTACCGGCAACATGAAGCTAGCGCTGAACGGCGCGCTGACCGTCGGCACGCTCGACGGGGCGAACGTCGAAATCGCCGAGAAGGTGGGCGAAGAGAACATCTTTATCTTCGGCCATACGGTGGAAGAGGTGAAAGCCATCAAGGCCAAAGGCTATGACCCGGTGAAATGGCGTAAGAAAGACAAAGTCCTCGATGCGGTGCTGAAGGAGCTTGAGAGCGGTAAATACAGCGACGGCGATAAGCACGCGTTTGACCAGATGCTGCACAGCATGGACAAACACGGCGGTGACCCTTACCTGGTAATGGCGGACTTCACGGCCTACGTTGAAGCGCAAAAGCAGGTCGACGTGCTGTATCGCGACCAGGAAGCGTGGACCCGCGCGTGCATCCTGAATACCGCCCGCTGCGGTATGTTCAGCTCTGACCGCTCAATCCGTGATTATCAGGCCCGTATCTGGCAGGCAAAACGCTAAGGAAGCGCGATGGAGAGTAAACGTCTGGACAGTGCCGCGCAGGCGGCGGGAATTAGCCTCAGTTACATCAATGCGCACGGCAAACCGCAGTCTATTGGTGCGGACACCAAAAGACGTTTGCTGGATGCCATGCACAAAACCGACGCGAAAGCGTCGGCTGCTCCGGTGCCGAACGTGAAGGTATTCACCGCAGGCAAAAAGATGCCGCTGGCGGTGGAGGGGCGCGGCGAGTTTAGCTGGCTTCTTACCACCGAAGAGGGGCATCAGCATAAAGGCCACGCCACCGGCGGCAAAACGTTAAACCTTCCGGCAAAGCTGCCGGAGGGGTATCACACCTTAACGCTCACCCAGGACGATCTGCGTTTCCACTGCCGGGTGATCGTCGCGCCAAAACGCTGCTACGAGCCGCAGGCGCTGCTTGAAGGCAAAAAGCTGTGGGGCGCCTGCGTGCAGCTCTACACTCTGCGTTCCGACAGCAACTGGGGCATCGGTGATTTTGGCGATCTGAAAAAGATGCTGGCATCCGTGGGCGAGCGCGGCGGCGCGTTTATCGGTCTCAACCCGATCCACGCGCTCTATCCAGCCAACCCGGAGAGCGCCAGCCCGTATAGTCCGTCGTCCCGTCGCTGGCTGAACGTTATTTATATCGACGTTAACGCCTTAGATGATTTCAAAAACAGCAAAGAGGCGCAGGCGTGGTGGAAACTCAGCACCACACAGCAGGCGCTGAAGCAGGCGCGCGAAGCCGACTGGGTGGACTATTCCACCGTCACGGCGCTGAAAATGGCCGCGCTGCGTCTGGCGTGGAAAGGCTTTTCGCAGCGCGATGACGAGCAGATGGCGGCGTTCCGCCAGTTCGTGACGCAGGAGGGCGAGAGCCTGTACTGGCAGGCGGCGTTCGATGCGCTGCACGCATATCAGGTAAAAGAGGACGAAATGCGCTGGGGCTGGCCGGTCTGGCCCGAAGCGTATCAGAGCGTCGACACGCCTGAAGTGAAAGCGTTCTGTAAAAAAAATGCCGATGAAGTGGACTTCTACCTGTGGCTGCAGTGGCTGGCTTACAGCCAGTTTGCCGCCTGCTGGCAGGTGAGCCAGGGCTATAAAATGCCGATTGGCCTGTACCGCGATCTGGCCGTGGGCGTGGCGGAAGGCGGCGCGGAGACCTGGTGTGACCGTGAGCTTTACTGTCTGAAAGCCTCTGTCGGCGCGCCGCCGGATATCCTTGGCCCGCTGGGCCAGAACTGGGGATTGCCGCCGATGGATCCGCACGTCATGGCGGAGCGCGCCTACGAGCCGTTTATCGACCTGCTGCGCGCTAACATGCAGAACTGCGGCGCGCTGCGTATTGACCACGTAATGTCCGTGCTGCGTCTGTGGTGGATCCCGTACGGTGAAACGGCCGATCACGGGGCGTATGTGCAGTATCCGGTTGACGATCTGCTGTCGATCCTGGCCCTGGAAAGCAAGCGCCATCAGTGCATGGTGATCGGTGAAGATCTCGGTACCGTGCCGGTGGAAATTGTCAGCAAGCTCCGCGACAGCGGCGTCTACTCCTATAAAGTGCTCTATTTTGAAAACGACCATGAGAAAACCTTCCGCGCGCCGCAAGCGTACCCTGAACAGTCAATGGCAGTCGCGACGACGCATGACCTTCCTACGCTTCGTGGCTATTGGGAAAGCGGCGATCTGACCCTTGGCAAAACGCTGGGCCTGTATCCTGATGAGGAGGTGTTACACGGCCTGTATCAGGATCGCGAGCTTTCCAAACAGGGGCTACTGGATGCGCTGCACAAGCAGGGCTGTCTGCCGAAACGTGCGGGACATAAAGCGTCATTGATGTCGATGACCGCGACCCTCAATCGCGGTTTGCAGCGCTATATTGCCGACAGCAACAGCGCGCTGCTGGGGCTGCAGCCGGAAGACTGGATTGATATGGCGGAGCCGGTGAACATCCCAGGCACCAGCTATCAGTACAAGAACTGGCGTCGAAAGCTGTCCACCACGCTTGAGGCGATGTTTGCCGATGATGGGGTGAACAGGCTGATCAAGGATTTGGATAAGCGGCGAAAAGCTGCTGGTAAGAAGTAATAAAAAACCCGCCAGTGGCGGGTTTTTTATTATCAGGCGGTGCTCATGCAGGTCGGGTAAGGCGTAGCCGCCACCCGACTTAGGGTATCAGACCACCATGTTGAGCAGCAGCACCCCGACCAGACCACACACCGAAATAATGGTTTCCAGCGCGGACCAGGACTTGATGGTTTCACCGATCGTCAGGTTGAAGTACTCCTTGAACAGCCAGAAGCCAGGGTCGTTAACGTGAGAGAAAATCACGCTACCGGAACCGACGGCGATAACCATCAGCTCAGGGCTTACGCCCGTGGTCGCAATCAGCGGGGCAACGATACCGCCTGCGGTGATCGCCGCAACGGTCGCTGAACCCAGCGCAATACGCAGAACCGCGGCAATAGACCAGGCCATCAGGAGCGGCGATACGTTGGTTTCATGCATCATGGCGGCGATGTATTTGTCCACGCCGCTGTCGACCAGAACCTGCTTGAATGCACCGCCACCGCCGATGATCAGGAGCATCATGGCAATGATTTTGATTGAAGAGGTCAGCGTGTCGTTGATCTGATCCATGGAGCGGCCACGGTTCAAACCGAAGGTGAACATCGCGATCAGCACGGCAATCAGCGTTGCCATCACCGGGTCACCCAGGAATTCCGCCACGGACAGGAACGCATGACCTTTAGGCAGGATCATCTCCGCCACGGCGCGCATCGCCATCAGGATCACCGGTACCAGGGAGGTCCAGACGCTGACGCCAAAGCCCGGCATCTCTTCTTCGGTGAAGGTTTTGGCGCTGTACAGACCTTCCGGAATCGGCTTATCAATGCCTTTCAGGAAGCGGGCATAAACCGGGCCGGCCAGAATCACCGTCGGGATCGCCAGAATCGTACCGAACAGCAGAGTTTTACCCATATCCGCGTGGAAGATGGTCGCGATAGCGGTTGGACCCGGGTGCGGCGGCAGGAAGCCGTGGGTCACGGACAGCGCCGCAGCCATTGGCACGCCGACATACAGCAGCGGGATGCTCGCGGCAGCCGCAATGGTGAACACCAGCGGCAGCATCAATACGAAGCCCACTTCATAGAACAGCGCGAAACCAACGGTAAAGCCGGTTAACACCACTGCCCACTGAATGTTCTTCTTACCGAATTTGTCGATAAGCGTGGTGGCAATACGCTGCGCGCCCCCGCAGTCCGCCAGCATTTTACCGAGCATGGCGCCGAAGCCCATGATCAACGCCAGGCTGCCGAGCGTGCCGCCAACACCGGCTTTAATCGAGCTGATAACTTTCACCAGCGGCATCCCCTGCATCAGACCGACTGCAAGTGCCACCAGAACCAGAGCGATAAATCCGTTCATTTTGAAACGGATCATCAAGAGCAGTAATAACACAACACCGATAGCAACGATGACTAATGGCATGATTTACCTGGCCTTTGAATTGTTATGGGTAACGTCATTGTTTCAACGACAAATTCCGATTGTCCCAACTGGGAACAGAGAAGTAACGGCACTAATACTGATGCCTTTTAAACGATTAAGTTTAGTCGGCTGTTATGGGTGTGCTTAGTGCCCATGAGAATGATACGGGTAACATGACGTGATTGAGAATCACCCTGGCAGGCAAAATGTGAATTATGAGACGCAGGTCAACATATAGAGGGGAGCGAAGAGGGGGAGCGGGGTTTTGTAGGCCCGGTAAGCGCAGCGCCACCGGGCAATACAGATGGGCAATGAATCAGTAGTAAGAGTGCTCGCCGCGCTGGTGTTCGGTCAGGTCACGCACGCCTTTCAGTTCCGGGAACTCGTTCAGCAGCTGCTTCTCGATCCCTTCTTTCAGGGTGACATCGACCATTGAACAACCGTTACAACCGCCGCCAAACTGCAGAATGGCAAAACCTTCGTCGGTGATTTCCATCAGGGAAACACGGCCGCCGTGGCCCGCCAGCTGTGGGTTGATCTGGGATTGCAGCAGATACTCAACGCGCTCCATCAGAGGGGCATCGTCAGACACTTTACGCATTTTCGCGTTCGGCGCTTTCAGGGTCAGCTGAGAACCCAACTGATCGGTGACGAAGTCGATCTCCGCATCTTCAAGATACGGTGCGCTCAGCTCATCAACATAGGCGGTGAGCTGTTCAAACTTAAGGGCAGTGTCAGTAGCTTCCACAGCGTCCGGAGGACAATAAGAAACACCACATTCTGCATTCGGCGTGCCTGGATTGATCACAAACACACGGATCTGCGTCCCTTCTTCCTGATTTGCCAGCAGTTTGGCAAAGTGCGCTTGTGCAGAATCGGAAATACGGATCATAGCTTTGGCCTAATAGTTGACTAAATTACCTGGGTATAATCATACGCCCATTGAAGAAGGGCTACAAGGTACGGCACAGACACCATACCTGAACCGACGCGGCGCCGCTTTGCAAAAGCAGTCGGGAAAGTTCAGCAACGGTACTGCCTGTGGTGACAACATCATCCACAATCGCGATATGGAGCCCGTCGACCGGCAATTCAAGGCGAAAGGCATTTTTGAGGTTTCTTTTGCGAAGCCGGGCGCTGAGCTGATGCTGGATGGCGGTGGCATGAACACGTGTCAGCGCGCGGGCATCATACCGACAGCCGAGCCACCGTGCGAGGGGACGGCAGAGCAGGTCACTCTGGTTATAGCCGCGCCGCCAGTGACGACGTCGGTAAAGGGGGACACTCACCACCATGTCGATTTTCGGCAGTGCCCGCTGACGTCGCGCCTGCAAAACCGCCAGCAACAGCAGGCGAGCAAGGGGCTGTGCCAGCGAGCTCTGCCCGGAAAACTTCAGCGCATGGATCAGCCTGTTCAGCGGTGGAACATAATCATCCACCGCCACCATCGCGCTCCACGGCGGGGACTTTTTCAGGCAACGGCCACAGGGCAAAGCGGGATTCGTGGCCGGTAAACCACATTGTGGGCAGATCCCGATACGCCATTGCAGCGATCGCGTACAGACGGAGCAGATGCCCCACCCGCCTAGTGCCAGCGGCATTCGGCATAGCCAGCATAACCCAGGTACTGTTAGCATGTGCAACCTCCATGTGAAAAAAGAGAACAGTAACTGATGAAGACGCTGTGGTGGCAGACCGTCGGGACAGGAAATTGCCATCTTGTGCTGCTGCACGGATGGGGACTGAATGCTGAAGTATGGCGTTGCGTAAGCGAGGAACTCGCCTCGCATTTCACGCTGCATCTGGTGGATTTGCCGGGTTATGGCCGCAGCCGCGGTTTTGGGGCCATGTCGCTTGATGAGATGGCGGAGCAGGTTCAGAACGCTGCTCCGCAAAATGCCATCTGGCTGGGCTGGAGCCTGGGCGGGCTGGTGGCGAGCCAGATTGCGCTGTCGAGACCTGACCGCGTAAAAGCGCTAGTGACCGTGGCGTCGTCGCCCTGTTTTAGCGCGCAGGACGCGTGGCCAGGGATAAAACCCGAGGTACTGGCGGGCTTTCAGCAGCAGCTGAGCGACGATTTCCAGCGGACCGTAGAGCGGTTCCTCGCGCTGCAGACGATGGGTACCGAAACCGCGCGTAAGGATGCCCGAACGCTGAAGCAGACCGTGCTTTCGCTGCCGATGCCGGAGGTTGAGGTGCTAAACGGCGGACTTGAGCTCCTGAAAACGGTTGACCTGCGCGAGCCGCTGGCCGCGCTGACGGTGCCGCACCTGCGTATCTACGGTTATCTCGATGGGATTGTGCCGCGCAAAGTGGTTCCGCTGCTGGATTCGCTTTGGCCGGAGAGTGAATCGCAGATCGTTGCCAAAGCCGCACATGCCCCGTTTATCTCTCATCCGACGGAATTTTGTTCAGCGCTGATTGCGTTAAGTCAACGTTTCGACTGATTATTTTCTATCCTGCCTGGAAAAAGTAACACACCGCAACCATACTCCAGATGTCGTTGCGGTTGTTCTGCCTTCGATAATCAAAACAACAATCCTATGGAGAGTCAGGCTATGAAACTTGTTACAGGTATTGTCACTTCTCTGGTTATTGGGTCACTGTCATTTGGCGTCTTTGCGGCAAAAGAGCTGGAAAAAGATAAAGTTGCCAGCATGAATCTGACGAAAATTGGTGAGATTTCTACGTCTGACACCACCGCGCCGATGGATGCTCGCAGAGAGCTGTCGAAGAAAGCGGATGAGCTGGGCGGAACGTACTACGTCGTCACCAGTGCAGAAAAACAGACCAAAAACGTACGCGCAACGGCGGACGTCTACAAGTAATACGATAAAGCCGGGCAGCGATGCCCGGCTTTGTTAACGCAGCGTCCACCACTCCCTGAGGCAGGCCTTTCCTTCCGGACAGCTTTTACAACTGCCGGAGAGACAGCCGTCAGCGTCTTCCTGAATCCGCACGGCTTTCCCCATGGCTTCCAGTCTTTCCAGCATGGCATCGATCATCGGCTGCGGCGTATGCAGGCTGAGGCTCAGCTGTTTCGCCTCCATCCGCCCCTGCAGTGCCAGCATGTCACGAACCTGAATCAACGATGCCATGGGGTGTGCTCCTTAGTGACAGTCGCTCGCCGGGCTGCAGCAGCAGGTCGCGGCGGTTTTACGGTTTGCCAGCAGGTCGATGTCGACGCGGCTGCGTGCCCGCCGCAGCAGACCGAGCACTATCACGTTAAACAGCACAACCGCGAGAATGCAGACCAGGCTGTAGCGCGGGTGCTGGCTGAAATTGACGGTTTGATAAAACAGCGTCGCCAGCGAGTAAGCGATATTCAGCCCCCACAGGATAGAGAAGCCCATCCAGCCGCGGCTGGACTCGCGAGCAATCGCCCCCATCACGGAGATGCACGGAATGTAGAGCAGAACAAAGATGAGGTAGCTATAGGCGGCGGACGCGCTGCCAAATTTCTCGCTCATCACCCCCATGGCACCCGTCGCCATTTCACCGTCGCCTTTGCTCGCTTCAATCGGGTTCGCCAGCACGCTCAGGCTGAAGGTGTCCTTCAGGCTCTGCCAGGTTTCCTCTACGGCACCCAGCAGTTCATCACCGAGATGAAACTCTGCCGGATTAAATTCCTGCTCCTGAATGTTCTCGGCGGTGTAGAGCGTGTTCAGGGTACCGACAACCACCTCTTTTGCCATTGCGCCGGTAAACAGCCCGACGGTTGCCTGCCAGTTATCCTCATGCACGCCAATCGGTTTGAAGACCGGCGTGATGACGCGGCTGACGGAGGCGAGGGCAGAGTCGTTAATGTTATCTGCCGCCTGTCCGCTGAGGGTGAAGCTGTTCAGCGCGCTCAGGAAAATACTGACGATGACAATCACCTTACCTGCGCGCAGGACGAAGCCTTTCAGGCGCTGCCAGGTCTGGATCGCCAGGCTTTTCAGATGGGGGACGTGGTACACCGGCAGCTCCATCACGAACGGTGACGCTTCACCGCGCATGATAGTGTGTTTCAGCATTAAGCCGGTGAGGATCGCCATCACGATGCCCAGCACGTAGAGCGAGAAGACCGCCAGCGCGCCCTGCTGGCCAAAGAAGGCTGCCGCAAAGACCGCGAAGATCGCCAGTCGGGCACCGCAGGACATAAACGGCGCCATCATAATGGTCATCAGACGCTCGCGCGGCGCATCCAGGGTGCGTGCGCCCATCACCGACGGCACGTTACAGCCGAAGCCGACGATCAGCGGGACGAAGGATTTACCCGGCAGGCCCAGCGCCTGCATCAGACGATCCATCACGAACGCCGCGCGCGCCATGTAGCCGGAATCTTCCAGGAACGAGAGGAACAGGTACATCATGCCGATCTGCGGCACCAGCGGCAGAACGGTATTAATACCGCCGCCGATCCCCTGCGCGAGGAAGATGGTGAGCCATTCCGGGAAGTGCAGGGTGTAACCTACCCACTGGATCCCGTGGACGAAGACCGCGACGGAACCGGCGTCAAAAATCGGCTGCAGTGCGCCACCGATGTTAATGGCAAGCAGGAACATCACGTACATCACCAGCAGAAAGATCGGCAAACCCAGGAAGCGGTTAAGCACGACCTTATCCACCGCCGCCGTAAAGCGGCTGGGTTCCACCGTCAGCGCGTTACTCACCACGTCGCAAATCGAGGCGATGGCCTGGTAACGGGCATCAGCGATGTGCAGCGCCGGATCGTCCAGCTCGTCGCTAAGACGAGCCACCGTCGCGTCCAGCTTATCGGCCGCATGCCCGGCGTAAGCGCGGCTGTAGATATCCCCTTCCAGCATCTGCAGGCCAAGCCACAGGCGCTGTTTCGCTGGCATACCGGTGTCCATCTCCTGCGCCAGCACGTTGGCTTCACGCAGGAGGGGCTTCGCGTAATGCACCAGCTCAACGTCGCGATTTCCCGCGTGACGGTCAATGGCCAGCTTCAGCGCATCAATACCGCGAGCCCGCGTCGAAACCAGTGGAACGACCGGGCATCCCAGGCGCGCGGAGAGGGCATCGACGTCGATGCGCAGCTTTTGTTTCTCTGCGATGTCGAGCATGTTGAGCGCCACGATGCAGGGGATACCCAGCTCCAGCAGCTGCAGCGTCAGATAGAGGTTACGCTCGAGGTTTGAGGCATCGACCACGTTGATCAGCAGATCCGCGTCGCCGCCAAGAATATAGTGACAGGCGATTTGCTCATCGAGCGAGGTTTGTGACGAAATGGTGGTTAAGGAGTAGGTGCCGGGAAGGTCAACCAGCGTCACCTTGTTGTCTGTCGTCGTGAACTGGCCCTCTTTACGCTCAACCGTCACGCCCGCCCAGTTGCCTACGCGCTGGCGTGCCCCGGTCAGCTGGTTAAAAAGGGTGGTCTTGCCGGAATTAGGATTGCCAATTAAGCCAATAGTTAACTTTTTCATTTTTTTAGACTCACTGAAACCGCTGGCTTGTTATCGGGATAAGGCTTCGACTTCTATTAACGCGAGGTCTTTCTTACGCAGGACCAGATTCACGCGGCGGGTTTCGATATGAACCGGATCGCCCAGCGGCGCCACGCGCACGACCTGGAATGACGAGCCGGGCAGCATGCCCAGCGACAGCAGCTTTTGCCGATAGGCAGGGCTAATTTCGCGGGTAAAACCGGTAATCTTCCATGCACTGTCTGGAGTGAATTGCATAACGCCTGATTCCACGAAAGGTTAAATTATCTACTATGGGATGATAATGAGAATAGTTTTTATCAGCAATATTAAAACTGTGACGGAATGTTGTTTGCGGTATTAATTTACGGCCTGTTTGACCTTGCTCAATATTTGCTGAATTGCCTGGAAAACGAAAAGGGGAGTATTTGTTAACGGGGTGATAATTAGTGGTTTAAATATGGCTATGCAATCGGTTTCATATATTTCGATATGATTATTCCCCTCATCCCGGCCCTCTCCCTTCTGGGGAGAGGGTTAGGGTGAGGGGCATTTACAACCTTAGCGTTTTTTACCCATCGCAGCCGCCAGCGCATCCATCATCGCGCTGTTGCCTGCAGGCTGAGTATCACGTCCGCGCGGTTTTGCCGCTTTCGCGGCGGGACGCTGCTGTTCGCGGCCTCCGCCATTGCCGCCGCGGCGCGCGTTGGTGTCGCCCGGCTGCTCGTCCAGACGCATGGTCAGCGCGATACGCTTGCGCTGCAGATCCACTTCCAGCACTTTGACCTTCACGATGTCGCCCGCTTTGACCACGGTGTGCGGGTCTTCAACGAACTTGTCGGCAAGGGATGAGATATGCACCAGACCATCCTGATGCACGCCGATATCCACGAACGCGCCAAAGTTGGTGACGTTGGTCACCGCGCCTTCCAGCACCATGCCGGGCAGCAGGTCGTTCATGGTTTCCACGCCGTCGGCAAAGGTCGCCGTTTTGAACTCAGGACGCGGATCGCGGCCCGGCTTTTCCAGCTCTTTAATAATGTCGGTGACGGTTGGCACACCAAATTTGTCGTCGGTGAAATCAACGGCTTGCAGGTTGCGCAGGGCGCTGCTGTCACCCATGAGATCTTTCAGCGCCTGCTGGGTGGCGGCCAGGATGCGTTCCACCACAGGGTACGCCTCCGGGTGCACGGTGGAGGCATCCAGCGGGTTATCGCCGTGGTTGATGCGCAGGAAGCCCGCACACTGCTCAAAGGCTTTTGGCCCCAGACGGCTCACCTTCAGCAGCTGCTGACGGTTCTGGAACTGGCCGTTCTCATCACGCCAGGCGACGATGTTCTGCGCCATCATGCGGGTTAAGCCCGCCACGCGGGTCAGCAGGGGAACGGAGGCGGTGTTCAGGTCAACGCCGACGGCGTTTACGCAGTCTTCCACCACCGCATCCAGCTTGCGCGCCAGCTGAGTCTGGCTCACGTCATGCTGATACTGGCCCACGCCGATGGATTTCGGATCGATCTTCACCAGCTCCGCCAGCGGATCCTGCAGGCGGCGAGCGATAGAAACTGCCCCGCGCAGGGAAACGTCCAGGTCCGGGAATTCCTGGGCCGCCAGCTCGGACGCGGAATAGACGGATGCCCCGGCCTCGCTGACGATCACTTTCTGTGCCGTCACTTTCGGGAACTGCTTCTGCACGTCGAGGTAAAAACGCTCGGTTTCACGAGAGGCCGTACCGTTGCCGATGGCAACCAGCTCGACGTTGTATTTTTCGCAAAGCGCCGCCACCACGACGGCCGCTTTCGCTGCCTGGCCGGTGTGCGGATAAATGGTATCGGTCGCCACCAGCTTGCCGGTGCCGTCAACCACAGCGACCTTCACGCCGGTACGCAGACCCGGGTCGAGACCCATTGTCGCGCGCAGGCCGGCAGGGGCGGCCATCAGCAGGTCGTGCAGGTTACGGGCGAAGACGTTAATCGCTTCATCTTCGGCGCGTTCGCGCACGGTGCCCATCAGCTCGGTTTCGAGGTGCATCAGCACCTTGATGCGCCAGGTCCAGCTTACTACGCCTTTACGCCAGCTGTCCGCCGGGGCGTTGTTCAGGCGCAGGCCGAGATGGTCGATAATGATCTGCTCGCAGTGGCTCTCTTTCGGCGGCTCGTCAAACTGCGGATCGGCGTTCAGGGAGAGCTGGAGCACGCCTTCGTTGCGGCCGCGGAACATTGCCAGCGCGCGGTGGGAAGGGGTGGTGGAAATCGGTTCGTGGTGATCGAAATAGTCGCGGAATTTCGCGCCTTCTTCCTCTTTACCCGCGACGACGGTAGAGACGATGTGGGCATTCTTCCACAGGTAATCACGCACTTTAGCGAGCAGCGCGGCGTCTTCGGCGAAGCGCTCCATCAGAATGTAGCGTGCGCCGTCGAGGGCGGCCTTGGTGTCCGCCACGCCTTTGTCAGCGTCGATAAATTTCGCCGCTTCGGTTTCCGGATCGTGCGATGGCTCGTTCCACAGCAGGTCGGCCAGCGGCTCAAGGCCCGCTTCAATCGCAATCTGCCCGCGCGTGCGGCGCTTCGGTTTGTACGGCAGATAGAGATCTTCTAATTCGGTTTTGCTCAGGGTGCCGTTAATGGCGCTTTCCAGATCGCTGGTCAGTTTGCCCTGTTCGCCGATGGATTTGAGGATCGCCTGACGACGTTCTTCCAGTTCGCGCAGATAACCGAGACGGGTCTCCAGGTTACGCAGCTGCGTGTCATCCAGACCGCCGGTGACTTCCTTACGATAGCGTGCAATAAACGGCACGGTGTTCCCTTCATCAAGCAGGCGAACGGCAGCTTCTACCTGTTCGGCTCTGGCCTGAATATCACCCGCAATAATGCGGCAGAGCGAATCATTCATCATGGCTTTATCATCTGTTGAGTCGAAAAAATCAGGGGATAGTTATACGGGCTGACACGGCAAAATGCCAGCCGGGGAGGGCGCTCTCGGACTATTTTACGTAGACGATCTCATTGACGTACCAGCTGGCTTCACCAGCTGGAGTCTGAACGATGGCCAGATCGCCCACTTCCTTTTTCAGCAGCGCGCGGGCCATCGGGGAGTCGATGGAGATGTAATCCTTACGACCAAAAATTTCATCGTAGCCGACAATGCGAAAACGCAGGGTGTCACCATCGTCGTTTTCAATCTCCACCCACGCGCCGAAGAACACTTTGCCCTCCTGCTGCGGAGAGTAATCGACAATTTTAAGATTCTCGAGGCACTTCGTCAGATAGCGAACCCGGCGGTCAATTTCGCGTAGCCGCTTTTTGTTGTACTGGTAGTCAGCGTTTTCGCTGCGATCGCCCAGGCTTGCCGCCCAGGTCACCTTTTTGGTTACTTCAGGACGCTCTTCGCGCCAGAGGTAATCCATCTCTTTTTTGAGCTTTTCGTACCCTTCGCGGGTGATCAGGGGCGTTTTCATGGTAAAGCCTTTGCTGCCTGCCGGTTAACTGTCTTGCGCACAATACGTACCACACAGTGTAACAGACAGGATTAATAATGATTTATGTGATGAAATGAGCAGATAAGCTGCTGTTAAATATGCTTTGTAACAATTTCGACTAGAATTTATACCAGAATTAACTGGTCGAATACGTGCACTTTTTTAGAATACGCTGTTACAAAGACTATCCGAACCTTTGGGAGTACACACAATGCAAGAGAACTACAAAATTCTGGTCGTGGATGACGACATGCGCCTGCGTGCGCTGCTGGAGCGTTATCTGACCGAGCAGGGCTTCCAGGTTCGTAGCGTCGCGAACGCTGAGCAGATGGACCGTCTGCTGACCCGTGAATCTTTCCACCTGATGGTTCTCGACCTGATGCTGCCTGGCGAAGACGGGCTTTCTATTTGCCGCCGTCTGCGCAGCCAGAGCAACCCGATGCCGATTATCATGGTGACGGCGAAGGGCGAGGAAGTTGACCGTATCGTGGGCCTCGAAATCGGCGCGGACGACTACATTCCAAAACCGTTTAACCCGCGTGAACTGCTGGCACGTATTCGCGCCGTGCTGCGCCGTCAGGCGAACGAGCTGCCGGGCGCGCCGTCGCAGGAAGAAGCCGTTATTGCCTTCGGCAAGTTCAAGCTGAACCTCGGCACGCGCGAGATGTTCCGTGAAGATGAGCCAATGCCGCTCACCAGCGGCGAGTTTGCGGTACTGAAAGCGCTGGTCAGCCACCCGCGTGAACCGCTTTCCCGTGACAAGCTGATGAACCTGGCGCGCGGTCGCGAATACTCCGCAATGGAACGCTCTATCGACGTGCAGATCTCCCGTCTGCGCCGCATGGTGGAAGAAGATCCGGCGCATCCTCGTTATATTCAGACCGTATGGGGTCTGGGCTACGTGTTCGTCCCGGACGGCTCTAAAGCATGAGGCGAATGCGCTTCTCGCCGCGAAGCTCGTTTGCCCGCACCCTGTTACTGATCGTCACCCTGCTGTTCGTCAGCCTGGTGACGACCTACCTGGTGGTGTTGAACTTTGCGATCCTGCCGAGCCTCCAGCAGTTCAATAAGGTCCTGGCCTACGAAGTCCGTATGCTGATGACCGATAAGCTGCAGCTGGAGGACGGCACGCAGCTCGTCGTTCCTCCGGCGTTTCGCCGTGAAATCTACCGTGAACTGGGCATTTCGCTCTATTCCAACGAAGCGGCGGAAGACGCTGGCCTGCGCTGGGCGCAGCACTACGAATTCCTCAGCCAGCAGATGGCGCAGCAGCTGGGCGGTCCAACGGAAGTGCGCGTTGAGGTCAACAAAAGCTCGCCCGTCGTCTGGCTGAAAACCTGGCTGTCACCCAATATTTGGGTTCGCGTTCCGCTGACCGAAATCCATCAGGGCGATTTCTCACCGCTGTTCCGCTATACCCTGGCGATTATGCTGCTGGCGATAGGCGGCGCGTGGCTATTTATCCGTATACAGAACCGACCTCTGGTCGACCTGGAGCACGCTGCGCTGCAGGTCGGTAAAGGGATTATTCCTCCTCCGCTGCGCGAGTATGGCGCCTCGGAAGTCCGTTCAGTGACGCGTGCCTTTAACCATATGGCGGCAGGCGTGAAGCAGCTGGCGGATGACCGTACGCTGCTGATGGCGGGCGTCAGCCACGACCTGCGCACGCCGCTAACGCGTATTCGTCTGGCGACGGAGATGATGGGAGAAGAGGACGGTTACCTTGCCGAGTCCATCAATAAGGACATTGAAGAGTGTAACGCCATCATTGAGCAGTTCATCGACTACCTGCGCACCGGGCAGGAGATGCCAATGGAGATGGCGGATCTGAACGCGGTGCTGGGCGAAGTCGTGGCGGCGGAAAGCGGCTACGAGCGCGAGATTGATACCGACCTTCAGGCCGGTGAAATTCAGGTTCGTATGCACCCGCTCTCCATTAAACGTGCGGTCGCCAACATGGTGGTCAACGCGGCGCGCTACGGCAACGGCTGGATTAAGGTCAGCAGCGGGTCTGAGCTCAACCGCGCCTGGTTCCAGGTGGAAGACGACGGTCCAGGCATCAAGCCCGAGCAGCGTAAGCATCTGTTCCAGCCGTTTGTGCGCGGCGACAGCGCGCGCAGCACCAGCGGTACGGGCTTAGGCCTGGCGATAGTGCAGCGTATTATTGATAACCATAACGGGCTGCTGGAGATTGGAACCAGCGAGCGCGGTGGGTTGAGCATTCGCGCCTGGCTGCCGGTACCGGTGACGCGGGGGCAGGTGAAAGAGAGTTGAAAAAAGGGTGGCACGAGCCACCCTTTTTTGTAGGTCGGGTAAGGCGAAGCCGCCACCCGACATGGACTACAGTTTTGGACCCGCACTCACTAGCGCAGCACCCGCCGGGGTATCGGTATACTTCTCGAAGTTCTCGATAAACAGCTTCGCCAGCGATTCCGCCTTCTCACGCCACTGCTCCGGAGAACCGTACGTATTGCGCGGGTCGAGGATATGCGTATCCACACCCGGCAGCGACGTTGGGATCGCCAGGTCAAACATCGGCAGCGTGAAGGTTTCGGCGTCGTCCAGAGAACCATCCAGAATGGCGTCGATAATGGCGCGGGTATCTTTGATAGAGATACGTTTGCCGGTGCCGTTCCAGCCGGTGTTCACCAGGTATGCCTGCGCGCCGGATGCCTGCATGCGTTTCACCAGCACTTCAGCATACTGCGTCGGGTGCAGCGACAGGAAGGCTGCGCCGAAGCAGGCGGAGAAGGTTGGGGTTGGCTCCGTCACGCCGCGCTCGGTACCCGCCAGCTTGGCGGTGAAACCGGAAAGGAAGTGGTACTGCGTTTGGCTGGCCGTCAGGCGAGACACCGGAGGCAGAACGCCGAACGCATCCGCCGTCAGGAAAATAACCTTCGTGGCATGACCCGCTTTTGACACCGGCTTCACGATATTGTCGATGTGGTAGATCGGATAAGAGACGCGGGTGTTTTCCGTTTTCGACGCATCGTCGAAGTCGATGGAGCCGTCGGCACGCACGGTGACGTTTTCCAGCAGCGCATCGCGACGGATCGCGTGGAAGATATCCGGCTCGGCCTCTTCAGACAGGCGAATGGTCTTCGCGTAGCAGCCGCCTTCAAAGTTGAATACGCCATCGTCATCCCAGCCGTGTTCGTCATCGCCAATCAGGCGACGTTTTGGATCGGTGGACAGGGTGGTTTTACCGGTGCCGGACAGGCCGAAGAAGACCGCCACGTCGCCTTTTTCACCGACGTTAGCAGAGCAGTGCATGGAGGCAATGCCCCGTAGCGGCAGCAGGTAGTTCATGACGGAGAACATCCCTTTCTTCATTTCGCCGCCGTACCAGGTACCGCCGATCAGCTGGATACGCTCGGTCAGGTTGAAGGCCACAAAGTTTTCGGAGTTCAGACCCTGCTCTTTCCACTGTGGGTTGGTGCATTTCGCGCCGTTCATCACGATGAAATCAGGGGTGAAGTCCTGCAGCTCTTCGTCGGTTGGACGGATAAACATGTTTTTCACGAAATGCGCCTGCCAGGCCACTTCGGTGATAAAACGCACGGAGAGACGGGTATCGGCGTTAGCGCCGCAGAAAGCGTCGACAATAAACAAACGCTTGCCGGAAAGTTGATGGGTGACGAGCCCTTTCAGGTGCTGCCAGGTTTCCGGGGAGAGCGGTTTGTTGTCGTTCTTCCCTTTGCCCTTGTCAGCCCACCACAGCGTATCGCGGGTGGTTTCGTCTCGGACGATATACTTATCTTTCGGCGAACGACCGGTAAAGATACCGGTATCGACGGCGATAGCACCAAGATTCGTCAACACACCACGCTCGTATCCTTCCAGTGCTGGATTGAGCTCTTCCTGATACAGCGTATCGTAGTCGGGGTTGTAGACGATTTCCTGGACGTCGTGAATACCATAAGCCTTGAGATCTTGCGGGGTTAAACCAGTAACACGCATATCACTGCTCCTTAGCCAATATGTACTGCCTGAAATTGTAGGGTTTTTCTGAGGTTGTTTACCGCGACGGGGCTCATAGATTCACGCATCTGGACAAAACCCTTACTAACGGAAAACGCTGCGACTCCAGTCACGGCGCAGGCGGATTATCGCAGGAATCGCTTTTTGGGTGGGGAAAATGTTCCGAAAAGGTTAAAGGCTGGTGATTTTATCGGAAAGAATGTGAATGTAATCGCATACACGTAAGAAAATTACGTAAGAGTTACATTGGGAAAACGATTCAGCTTGGGTGGAGTTTTTTGCCCCTCAGCCCAGCCCTCTCCCCTTTGGGGAGAAGGTTAAGGTGAGGGGAAGAGAGGTTTAATGAACCTGCGGATCCGCCGGGGAGGCGTTGTTGCGGATCTCAGCGATATCCATCGAATTGAATACATAGTGCGTACCGCAGTAGTCACAGTGCATATCAATTTCGCCGTCTTCCGCCATGATGCTGTCGATCTCTTCATCCGGCAGGGTTTTCAGTGCGCCAGCGCAGCGCTCGCGGGAGCAGGTGCACTTAAACTCCACGGACTGCGGGTCGTAGACGGTCACTTCTTCTTCGTGGTACAGACGCCACAGCACGTCTGTCGCCGACAGGTTGAACAGCTCTTCCGCCTTGATGGTTTCGGTCAGCGTCGCCAGGTGCTCAAAATCATTGGTCTGAGCGTCCTGGGCAGGCAGAACCTGCAGCAGCATACCGCCCGCAGCAGGCTGGCCGTCCACTTCACCGGTGCGGATGAACAGACGCGTCGGCAGCTGCTCGGAGCGCATGAAGTAATCTTCCAGGCAGGCTGCCAGGGTATCGCCTTCCAGACCGACCACGCCCTGATAGCGCTCACCTTCCTCTGGGGAGATGGTGATCACCAGGTAGCCATTACCTACCAGCGTTTTGAGGTCAGCATTCTCGGGCACGTCGCCCTGAACGCGCGCCACGCCGCGCATCTGCTGCTGGTTATTGCCGTTGATGACCGCCAGCGTCATCGGGCCGTCGCCCTGCAGCTGCACGGTGATATCCCCGGCAAACTTCAGCGTTGCGGTAAGCAGGCTGGTGGCAACCAGCAGTTCGCCCAACAGGGTCTTCACCGGCAGCGGGTAATTGTGGTTTTCCAGAATCTGTTTCCAGGTTTCGGATACGGTGACCAGCTCGCCGCGCACGGCGAATTGTTCAAACAGATAGCGGTGTAATTGGTCGTGTTGGGCCATTTTCATCTCTCGTGCGGGTGAGGTTAATCAGTCTCACCGTGTTTAAATTTCATCAGATCGCGGCGCTCTTTTTTGTCCGGCCGCCGGTCCGGGTGTGGCATCGTCAGCGCGTTCATTTTGCGCGCCAGCGCGGTCTTCTCGCGCTTTTCAATGCTCTCCGCCGTCTCTTCATAAAGCATTACGGCTTCCGCTGCGGGTCGACGTTGTTCGGTAATGGCTTTAACCACCACCGTACGTTCATCGTTGCCCTGACGCAGCGTTAAGGTGGCATTCAGCTCAACCATCTTGCTCGGTTTGCTGCGCTGGCCGTTGTAATGCACTTTTCCGCCGTCAACCATCTCGCGGGCAAGGGCGCGCGTTTTATAAAAACGCGCTGCCCACAGCCATTTATCCAGTCTTACCCCGTCTGAGGGTTTTTCTTTCATGGCGTCTCCTTCACGGTCAGTGAGGGGATCATCTGGCGATAGTCGTTCAGTCCCGGGTGGCGCAGATAGCTTTTTTCAGCCAGGCCAGAGTCAGGATTGGTGACGCCCAGACAGTAGCGAATGCCAAACCTTGCGGCAGAATCCAGAATGGGCTCGCTGTCATCAATGAACAACGTACGTTCCGGCTGCAAACCCGTCTCTTCCTTAACCGCATGCCACAACCGCTGATCCTCTTTCGGATAACCAAATGTGTGGGTGGAAAGAAATAAATCAAGGTGCGACGCCAGACCCGTATGTTCCAGCTTCACCGCCAGATTATGTGGATGCGCGTTGGTCAGCAAGATACGGCGCTTGCCGCTTGCTTTCAGCGCATCCAGAAAGGGCACTGTATCTTCGCGCAGAACGGCGCGCGGGCCCTGGGCGGTAGTCATGGCACAAATATCCAGACCGAGGCGCTCGCTCCAGTAGTCAAGACAGTACCAGTTTAGCGTATGTTGCACGGCGCTATATTGTGAACGAATGAATGCCTGCGCTTCTGCCGGGGAGATCCCCTGCTGTTCGCCATAGGTTTCTGGAACCAGCGTTTGCCAGAAATAGTTATCAAAGGCGAGATCGAGCAGCGTGCCGTCCATATCCAGCAGAACGGTATCAACCTCCTGCCAGGCGATATCAAGATGCATTAGGGGAACTCCAGCCAGATGAAACGTGCGCGACAGGGTAGCACATCTTGTCGCGCAACGACGTTATCAGATCAGGCTCTCAGACGAGGGGAGCAGCTTAGGATTGAGGCAGTTTTCGTAATATTGCTGGATGTCGGCAAGCCGCGTGCGCGAGCGCTGGTAGCGGCGCAGGGCCATAAAACCGTTCCAGAAAATGGCGATCAGCATCGCGGTCATCAGCAGCGAGGTGCCGATGTAGCGCCACAGCCCAGCGCTATCCGGCATCCGGTGCAGGCCGATATGGCGAGTGCCGTTGGCGTCGGTATAAATACTCGTGACAATCCCTTCTGCGCTGAACGGCGTTTGCATCAGCATCTGCGCCAGGCGCTGGAATTGGCTCCACTGCTCCTGCGCCGGATAATCATAAAGCGCCACCTGCGGATAAGGCTGATCGACCAGGTCGCTGCCCTCATCGCTTGCAATTACAAAGCCGCCCGGTGCCGGGCTGTTCAGCGCCTGAGCCGCACGGGTGGTCTCGCGCATCATGAACGGTGACGTCGAGGTAGCGACCAGGTTATCCAGAGATTCAGCGCTAACCGGCCGCAGCAGCACGTTGACGCCATCCAGTCGTCCCGCTTCGGCGCGTTTCACCAGCGAGTCCCAGTCTTTACTGTTCCCGAGGTTTACCAGGGCATTTTTAAGACGTATGCACTCATCCTGAGAGGAACAAAGATCCTGCGTTTTCAGAACGATGTCACCAAAATCATCCAGCAGAACCATGCCTGATTTTTGAATGGCCGAGCGCAGCGCGGGGCTGACGCGTGAATCATCGTCCGGTTTCGGGTGCAGCTGGCGGTTAACCGTCTGGGTAAGAGCCGTGGCTTTATTCACGACTTCGGATTCCGGCAGCGGCAGCGGCGGTGCGTCGTTCCAGATAATTTGTGAGCAATCGAACGGCATAAACGGTGAGTTCTGGCGCGTGTTCCACGCCCCCGGGGTGTGAATATTACACATCCCGGTTCCCTTCAGGCGCAGCGTGTCCCCCACGCGCACACCGGCTTCATCCAGTTTGTTGACGCTGGTCGCTTCAATGGTTTGCGCCCCTTTGATCCACGACAGGGTGAATTTGATGGGCATATCCAGCGGCACGAAAAGCAGCAGCATGACTAAGACCAGCGCGGCGCCGCCGGCAATGACCGTGCTGCGAAGCCAGTGCTGAAGCGGAAAATTTTTCACTTCATCATGCAGGGATAAGAAGCGCCCCTGACGCACAACGTGGCGGTCAAGGTAGATATCAATATCGGTTTTCTGCCCCAGGTCCTGCGCGATCCACGGTTGCCAGTGGCGCGGGTAGATCAGGTCGATAATACCGAGCGAGATATTGTTGAGATGTTCCTGATCGTTTTCACCGAAGAGGCCCCAGCGCTTTGGCGTTCCGCGCAGGCAGTGGATTTCGCGCAACGAGGTTTTGGCCGGTGGGGCAAAGAGCCCCCAAAGCCCGCCCGCCAGCAGCAGAACCGCACCGCCAGCCAGCCAGGGGACAAACACATCCGGCGTGAGGAGGCAGATAAAAAAGAGCAGGAAGGCAGCAACGATCAGAATGGCTTCGCGGATGCCGTCCGGGCGGCTCAAAGCGTACTCTTCATGGGTTTCCTGGCGAATATTCAGCAGTTCAATCTGCTCAGTCTCTTCGCCACGAATGGAGGCCTGCGTTGAACTGGCGCGTTCCAGCGCAAAACGAGGGGCTTCCTGAAGGTATTCATTCAGCGTATGGCCGTTAAGCGAGATAACCAGGGGCAACGAGTCGGTGTGAATCAGCTCAACGCTGTTTTCGTCGTTAATGTATTGCTCCCAGGACGGGGGCAGATGCACTTCGACGGAATCAAGGTAATAGCGCCATTTGTTAGGGTCATCAGTAGTGATGCCATAGCGCGTGATGGAGCGCGTCACGCAGAGCACGGTATCACTTTGTGCATTAAGATTTAGCGCGACGGGCGCAGCGGTGGCTCCCGTTGGCCCAGGCGTTAATTGAGTACGGTTCAGGATTTCGAGATAGTTTTCAACCGCATCGCGCTCGTCTTGCGTAAGTTTACGCGTGCTTGCACCCGCAAATGCATTTAAAAAGGGCAGGCGATAACGGCGCTGTACGCGGCGCCTGTAAAACCACCCTGCAACCAACGCACCGGCCAGCATAGCAGCGAGAACAATCAAAATGGTGCTCATGCTTTCCCCATCTTACTTATCTTCTTACAGGTGTAGTCAGTAGCACCTTTACATTGAATGAGAGTCTGTGGTTGGCTATCGGCAAGTATGGAGTCGAACTTGAGCATTCTGAAGCGCATCCCAGTGACCGGTGATGATAGCAAAGCCTGTTATGGCGCGATATCAGCAAATTCCTGGAAACATTTCAACCTCTTGACATTTGTTTTGAATTGAGGATTGATCTCAAATACGTTGCATAAATGTAAATAAAGAACAATTGACATTGCCGAAACCGTGCAGCGTATCGCACAATAACGCCAGTTCTCACTGCTAAGACCCATCAAGATGAGCAAACCACTACAAAAACCCACCATTCTGAATGTTGAAACTGTCGCCAAATCGCGCCTGTTTAATGTCGAAAGTGTGGATCTGGAGTTCAGCAACGGTGTGCGTCGCGTTTATGAACGTATGCGCCCTTCTTCGCGCGAAGCGGTGATGATTGTTCCCATTGTCGACGATCATCTGATTTTGATCCGCGAATACGCTGTGGGAACGGAATCTTACGAGCTCGGGTTCTCGAAAGGGCTTATCGACCCGGGTGAAACCGTCTTTGAAGCGGCAAACCGCGAGCTGAAAGAAGAGGTGGGGTTCGGGGCTAATGAGCTTTCATTCCTGAAAAAGCTGAGCATGGCACCGTCCTATTTTTCCAGCAAAATGAATATTGTGGTGGCTGAAGATCTCTATCCTGAATCGCTGGAAGGGGATGAGCCGGAGCCGTTGCCGCAGGTTCGCTGGCCGTTAGCCCACCTGATGGATCTGCTGGAAGACCCTGACTTTAATGAGGCCCGCAACGTGAGCGCGCTGTTCCTGGTACGGGAGTGGTTGAAGGGGCAGGGGCGACTGTAGGCCATAAAAAAAGCCGGGTGGCGACTTCGCCTTACCCGGCCTACGATGCTTTGCCCGGTTTTTACCGGGCATTCTTATTTTTAGAACAGCTCGTGCGTTTCGCCGTTATCGATAATCTCTGTACCCACCTCGTGCACCGCCTGTGTGGTTGGCTGGGTGCCCTCAATGAAATACTCTTCGCGACTATTACCGCCGTTAGCAAGCTGACCGGTGCTGCGGTCGATATTGACCGTCACCACGCTTGGCGGCGGCGTTAACGGCTGCTCCGGCACACCTTCAAGAACGGACTTCATGTAGGCATCCCAGGCCGGCTGCGCGCTCTTCGCTCCGCCTTCGTAGCCGGAAATCTGATCCTTAATCGCGCCGGATGCCGTGGTACGACCTAAATCACGGCGGTGATCGTCGAAGCCGATCCAGACTGATGTCACCACGCCCGGGCCGTAGCCGGAGAACCACGCATCTTTCGAGCTGTTGGTTGTCCCCGTTTTACCGCCGATATCATGGCGCTGCAAATCACGACCTGCGCGCCAGCCGGTACCCTGCCAGCCCGGTTCACCGAAGATGTTGGTGTTCAGCGCGCTCTTAATCAGGAACGACAGCGGCGTGTTGATCACATGCGGTGCGTACTCCTGCGCGCCGGTCTGCGCCACCAGCGCCTGGTTCGCCTGCTCGAGCTGCGGCTGTGGCACAACGCCGTTCTGCTGCTCCTGCGACACGGCAGGGTCTTCCATGTCCTTATTCTCAAGCACCTCGGATTTCGGCGTATTGCCGTAAATGACCGGAATATCGCAGTCAGGGCAGGCAATTTTCGGCTTCGCTTCGAACAGTACGCCGCCCTGATCGTTCTCGATTTTACTGATGAAGTACGGGTCAACCAGGAAGCCGCCGTTAGCCATCACCGAGTACCCGCGGGCGACCTGAAGCGGCGTAAAGGAGGCTGAGCCTAACGCCAGCGACTCGGTGCGAACGATGTTCTGTGCCGGGAAACCGAAGCGCTGCAGATACTCTGCGGCATAGTCGACGCCCATCGCGCGCATGGCGCGCACCATCACCACGTTTTTCGACTGCCCCAGACCCTGACGGAGACGAATAGGACCGGCATACTCCGCAGGGGAGTTCTTCGGCTGCCAGTCGGAACCCGCACCGGCATCCCAGCGGGAGATTGGCACGTCGTTGAGGATGCTGGCGAGGGTCAGTCCCTTATCCATCGCGGCCGTGTAGAGGAACGGTTTGATATTGGAACCGACCTGACGCAGCGCCTGCGTGGCGCGGTTAAATTTGCTCTGGTTGAAATCAAACCCGCCGACCAGGGCCAGGATCGCACCGTTCTGTGGATTGATAGAGACCAGGGCCGAGTTGACGTCCGGCACCTGTGCCAGCCACCAGGCTTCGCCTACTTTGCGCACCCAGATTTGCTGCCCTGTCTGGACGGCATCGGTCACTTTACGCGGCGTTGCGCCCTGTAGGGTATCCGAGCGGTACGGACGCGCCCAGCGGACACCGTCCATGCGCAGAGAGACGGAGGTGCCGTCCGCGAGCGTCGCAACGGCTTCCTGAGGATCGGCCTGCGTCACCACGGCAGGCAGGAGCGGACCATAGGTTGGCAGCGCCTTCAGCGTACTGGTGATTTTTTTGCTGTCCCACGCGCTTTCGCCCACTTTCCAGAGCACGTTTGACGGGCCGCGATAGCCGTGACGCATATCGTAGTCCATCACGTTGTTCCGTACCGCTTCCTGAGCCGCCTGTTGGACTTTGCGGGTGACGGTGGTGTACACGCGATAGCCATCTTCATAGGCCTTGTCACCATAGCGATTCACCATCTCCTGGCGAACCATTTCGGTCAGATAAGGAGATGCAAAGGCGATCTCAGGGGCGTGGTAGTTAGCGTCAATGACATCGTTACGCGCCTGGTCGTATTCGCTCTGGCTGATGTAGCCTTCGCTCAGCATACGTGACAGGACGACGTTGCGACGCGCGGTGGCGCGATCGAGCGAGTAGAGCGGGTTAAACGTGGATGGCGCTTTTGGCAGACCTGCTATGGTGGCCATTTCGCTTAAGGTGAGTTGCTCAACAGGCTTGCCGAAGTACACCTGTGCGGCAGCCCCCACGCCATAGGCGCGGTAGCCCAGGTAGATTTTGTTGAGGTACAGCTCAAGGATTTCGTCTTTGCTCAGCAGCTGCTCAATACGGATCGCAAGGAATACCTCTTTGATCTTACGTATCAGCGTCTTTTCAGGGCTGAGGAAGAAGTTACGCGCCAGCTGCTGCGTAATGGTGCTCGCCCCCTGAGAGGCGTGACCAGAGAACAACGCAATGCTCGCGGCACGGAAAATTCCCACCGGATCGACACCGTGGTGCTCGTAAAAACGGCTGTCCTCCGTGGCGATAAAGGCTTTCACCATCACGGGGGGAATTTGGTTTAAGGTCAGCGGAATACGACGCTTCTCGCCATACTGCGCCATCAGCTCGCCATCGGCGCTATAGACTTGCATCGGGATCTGGAGTCGCACATCGCGAAGCGTGGCGACATCAGGTAGCTGTGGCTCAATATATTTGTACAAACCGTAAATCGAGCCTGCTCCCAGCAGAATGCAACAGACTGCAAGGATGAATAAATACTTTACGAACTTCACCGGAGATTTCCCATTTGGTTTCACTTGGGCAGTTTCTAAACAATCGCGCGGTAGTATAAAGGCAAGCCTGATTCATTGATATAGCCGTCAGGGTGACGGGCGATAAGGAGATCGTGAAGCATGGCTTTCAAAATATGGCAAACGGGCGTTCATATTCAACAGGATAGGGTGCGAATCGTCTCGTTGGCCCGGGAGAGGTCTGGCTGGTGCTTACGCCGCTGGTGGGCGATACCTCTGGCCGAAGGTATCATTCGTGACGGCAAAATTTGTCAGCCAGAACAGCTGGTTGAGGCATTACGCGACTGGCGAAAAACGCTGCCCCACTACCACCGCGTGTTCCTCTCTTTCCCGGCAGCACGCACCCTGCAGCGGTCGCTTCCCCTTCCGGCCGCTGCGCTGCGCGACAGCGAGCAGCTCACATGGCTCGGTGCGGCGCTCGCGCGAGAACTGGAGATGTCTGCCGAAACGCTCTGTTTCGATTACGCGCAGGATACCTTCAGCAATACCTTTCACGTGACTGCCGCGCAAAATAACGAGGTCGACACCCTACTGGCGCTGGCGAAAACGCTGCGTTTGCGGCTGGTAACCATTACTCCGGATGCCAGCGTGCTGGCGAATCTTCTTCCTGCGGTGGCACCAGCGAAATGCATCGCCTGGCGGGACGATCGGCAGTGGCTCTGGGCTATGCGCCACCAGTGGGGACGCCGCTTAACTACCGAAGCAGAAAGCGTGGCTGAGCTGGCGGCGCTGCTGGCTCTTGGTCCAGATGACATCGCGCTGTTTGATAGCCGACGTGACCCGTGGGAAATCCTGGAACGTTACCATGCTCCATTACCGGACTGCGGCGCTGATTATACCGTTGCGCTGGCTTTGGCCATGAGCGAGGTGCCCGCATGAGCATCATGAACTTTCTGCCGTGGCGACAGCAGCGGCGCTCGCGATGCCTGCGCTTCTGGGGCGCAATGTGTGTCGGCACAGTGCTGTTGCTGTTCGTGACCATTTTCTGTCTGCGGATCAACCATCTCGTGAAGCTGCGCGCGCTGCAAACGGATCTGACGGGAATGCAGGCCGTGCAGCACGCGCTTGTCGCCCGGCAAAGACTGACCGCACAGGCGCAGATGCCCGTGCAGACCCTGCAACAACGGGCATGGCAACCGGTGCTGGAATCCCTTTCCCGCGCCGTTCCGGCACAGGTATGGCTGACGGATTTGCGCTATCAGCCCCCTGCTCTGATGCTGAGCGGGTATGCCATAACCCTGCCGGCCCTGTCTGCTCTGCGCGATGCGCTTGGCCTAATAGCGGATTTTACGCCCGGGACGACAGGTGAGCTTCGGCAGGACAGCCAGGGGCGCTGGATGTTCACCCTCCATCTTAAAAGCGAGGGGTAACGCGTGGATACCCTGTTAGAACGCTGGTGCGAAAGCCGTCCCTGGAATCGGGTGCTCTTCTGGTTTCTGGCGAGCCTCCTGGCTGGACTGGCAGCGTGGGGCACCATGCTCAGACCGGTAGACGGGCAGAGTGCCGAACGACAACGCCAGCTGATTCAGGACGTGAGGACGAATGCAGCGTTATGGTCTGCCGTCAGAAAGACGCCGTTTCGTCCGAAAATAACGGAAGCACTGGAGAAGACGCCGTTCTCCCCGCTCGATTTTCAGGGCGATGACGCGACGCTCGTTCACTGGAAGCCGCTACAGAACGGAGGAGAACTGATGCTGGAGGTAGAGTGGCAGGCTATCCCGGCGCTTTTTTCCCGGCTGGCACAGCGGGATGTGCAGATCGCCGCTTTCGCGATTACACCACATGGCACAGCGTTGCGCCTGCGGCTGGAGCTAGAACATGCGAAATAGCACGCGATGTTTGCTGGTTTGCTCTGCGCTGCTACTGACCGGTATGCGCGATCCCTTTCACCCGCCGGACGATCCCTGCGCCATTGGCGAGCTGGCGCAGTGGCACTATCGCGGCATGGTGGGAGGGCAGCAGGCTATCGGCATTTTACAGGATGGACAAAAGCGCTGGTATCGGCTGAAAACGCATGAGCGCTTTCCGGAAGGCTGGACGATAACAACCATCAATGAAACGGAACTGGTTGTTGATGTGGGTGACACATGTGAACCAGGAAAATGGACGTGGCAACGAGAAGGAACGGATAAGAATGAATTTACGGATAATGCTGTGGCTGCTGGCGTTCAGCCATCCGCTGTGGGCCGCCGCGCCAAAACCGGTCACGCTGGTGGTGGATGACGTTCCTGTAGCCCAGGTACTACAGAGTCTGGTTGCCCAGGAGAATAGAAATCTGGTGATATCGCCTGATGTCGGCGGCACGCTTTCGCTCAATCTGAAGCGCGTCCCCTGGCGACAGGCATTACAGACGGTTGTCGCCAGCGCTGGCCTCGTTTTGCGAGAGGAGGGCGGCATTTTTTATGTGTATACCTCGGCCTGGCAGCGTGAACAGCAGGAACGCTCGGAACAGGAGCGGGCCCGAAGACAGCTTGATGCGCCGCTGGTGTCTCACAGCATCGCTTTTTCCTATGCCGATGCCGGAGAGCTGCAGAAAGCCGCGGAAAAACTCCTGAGTCCAAAGGGGAGTTTATCCGTTGACACGCGTACCAACCGGCTGCTGATTCGGGATAACCAGACGGTGGTGGAGACTCTACAGCGCTGGGCCGCCCAGATGGATATTCCCGTCGAACAGGTCGAGCTGGCGGCGCACATTGTGACCATTAATGAAAAAAGCCTGCGCGAGCTAGGGGTGAAGTGGAATCTCGCCGACGCCACCGACGCGGGCAAAGTTGGACAGCTCACCACGCTTGGCAGCGATCTTTCCGTTGCCAGCGCCACCAGCCACGTGGGTTTTAACATCGGACGGATCAATGGTCGGCTGCTTGATCTGGAACTCTCTGCGCTGGAGCAAAAACAGCAGGTCGATATTATCGCCAGCCCGAGGCTTCTGGCCTCGCATATGCAACCAGCCAGCATCAAGCAGGGGAGTGAGATCCCGTATCAGGTCTCAAGCGGTGAAAGTGGGGCGACCTCAGTTGAGTTTAAGGAGGCGGTATTAGGCATGGAGGTCACGCCGGTGGTATTGCCGGGGGGGCGCGTGCGCCTGAAATTGCATATTAGTGAAAATATGCCGGGGCAGGTTCTGCAGCAGGCTGACGGCGAAACGCTGGCGATCGACAAACAGGAGATTGAAACCCAGGTGGAGGTAAAAAGTGGAGAAACGCTGGCGTTGGGCGGAATTTTTTCGCAGAAAAACAAAACCGGCAGTGACAGCGTGCCCGGGCTCGGGAAAATCCCCTGGCTTGGGCAGCTTTTTCGTCACGATGGTAAGGATAATGAACGGCGCGAGTTAGTGGTGTTTATTACGCCACGTCTGGTCGGTATTCGCTGACGGGTAACGATCCCCGCAATGATTTTGCATTCAGTTTGTTGCAGATGTTTGACGTGGGGCATGAATTAGCATACAAGGAGTACCGATTTGAGTTGGACTTACGTCTTATTACCTTATACGCCCGACGCGGTGATTTAATCAGTTGCCAAACAAGCCGGAGTATTGAGATAATTTTTAGTCTGACTCTCGCTCTATTGCATATGAGGTTTCAGTTCATGTCCTGCTACGCTGGGTGTCTGCGAAGCGGGGATTACCATTAACGAATAGTCTTAGTAGTACCGATAAAATGGCAGAGAAACGCAATATCTTTCTGGTTGGGCCTATGGGTGCCGGCAAAAGCACTATTGGGCGTCAGTTAGCTCAACAACTCAATATGGAATTTTACGATTCTGATCAAGAGATTGAGAAACGAACCGGAGCTGATGTGGGCTGGGTTTTCGATGTAGAAGGCGAAGAAGGTTTCCGTGACCGAGAAGAAAAAGTGATCAACGAACTCACGGAAAAACAGGGCATCGTTCTGGCAACAGGCGGCGGTTCTGTGAAATCTCGCGAAACCCGTAACCGTCTCTCCGCCCGTGGCGTAGTGGTCTATCTTGAGACGACTATCGAGAAACAGCTGGCACGTACGCAGCGCGATAAAAAGCGCCCGCTGCTGCAGGTTGAAACGCCACCACGCGAAGTTCTGGAAGCATTGGCCGATGAACGCAATCCGCTGTATGAAGAGATTGCCGATGTGACCATTCGTACTGACGACCAGAGCGCTAAAGTGGTTGCAAACCAGATTATTCATATGCTGGAAAGCAACTGATTCTGGCTTTATATACACTCGCCTGCGGGTAAAAGCATTAAAGGTGGATGTCGCGTCATGGAGAGGATTACAGTTACTCTCGGGGAACGTAGTTACCCTATCACCATCGCGGCTGGTTTGTTTAACGACCCAGCTTCCTTTTTACCACTGAAAGCGGGTGATCAGGCGATGCTGGTCACCAATGAGACGCTGGCTCCGCTTTATCTCGACCGCGTACGCCATCTGCTTGAGCAGGCGGGCGTAAAAGTCGACAGTGTGATTCTCCCCGATGGCGAGCAGTATAAAAGCCTGACGGTACTGGATACCGTCTTTACCGCATTGCTGCAAAAACCGCACGGTCGCGATACAACACTGCTTGCCCTGGGCGGCGGTGTTGTGGGCGATCTGACCGGCTTTGCGGCCGCAAGCTATCAGCGCGGCGTCCGTTTTATTCAAATCCCAACCACGTTGCTGTCCCAGGTCGACTCCTCTGTGGGTGGCAAAACGGCAGTCAACCATCCGCTCGGCAAAAACATGATTGGCGCGTTCTACCAGCCTGCATCGGTGGTGGTGGATCTCGACTGTCTGAAAACCCTGCCGAAGCGCGAACTGGCTTCGGGTCTGGCGGAAGTGATCAAATACGGCATTATTCTGGATGGCGAGTTCTTTAGCTGGCTTGAAGAGAATATGGATGCGCTGCTGTGCCTGAATGAGGCTACACTGGCATACTGCATTCGTCGTTGCTGTGAGCTGAAAGCAGAAGTTGTCGCTGCAGACGAGCGTGAAACGGGCTTACGTGCTTTACTGAATCTTGGGCATACGTTTGGTCACGCGATTGAAGCCGAAATGGGTTACGGCAACTGGCTGCACGGTGAAGCCGTCGCGGCCGGAATGGTCATGGCAGCCCGCACCTCTGAACGCCTCGGACAGTTCAAACCGGAAGAGACGGCACGTATCATTGCGCTGCTTGAACGTGCAGGTTTGCCGGTGACCGGGCCGCAGGAGATGTCGGCGCAAGCGTATTTACCCCACATGATGCGCGATAAAAAAGTATTGGCAGGTGAGATGCGTCTTGTACTCCCGCTTGCAATAGGGAAGAGTGAAGTGCGCGGCGGAGTGCCGCACGATGTCGTTCTTGGCGCTATCGCTGATTGTCAGCAGGCGTAACAACTAGAAAGGTCAGGCCACTGTCGCAGGTGGTCGTTTAGCTTCAGGTGAAATGCAAAGTCGTTGGCATAAGCCTTTGAGTGGGGTGTTAAATGGATGAATTCAAACCAGAAGACGAGCTGAAACCCGATCCCAGCGATCGTCGTACTGGTCGTTCTCGTCAATCTTCAGAACGTGATAACGAGCCGCAGATCAACTTTGACGATGTTGATCTGGATGCAGACGATCGTCGCCCTTCGCGCAGCCGCAACGCGCACGAAGAGCGAGCAGAAGAGGATTATGAGTCCGAAGAAGATTCAATGGACGAACAGCCTGTAGAGCGTCGCCCGCGTAAACGTAAAAAAGCCGCTGCGCCGAAACCGGCTTCCCGCCAGTACATTATGATGGGCCTTGGCGTTCTGGTGCTTGTGCTGTTGATTGTCGGCATTGGCTCCGCGCTTAAAGCACCGTCAACGAACTCAACCGAGCAAACGGCTTCCGCTGAGAAGAGCATCAACCTGTCCGGTAACGATGCGTCCAATCAGGCGAATGGCGCACAGCCAGCGCCGGGAGCGACTTCCGCAGAGCAGACCGCAGGCAACACCACAGCGCAGCAGGATGTTTCTCTGCCGCCCGTTTCTTCAACCCCAGCTCAGGGTCAGGCACCTGCTGCGCCTGAAGGTCAGCAGCGTGTGGAAGTTCAGGGAGACCTGAACAATGCGCTGACTCAGCCGCAGAACCAGCAGCAGGTTGATAACGTCGTGGTTAACTCTACGCTGCCAACTGAACCTGCAACCGTTGCCCCGATTCGCGGTGGTAACGCCCAGCCACAAACGGCTGCGACGGAAACCAAACCGCGCCAGACGCAAACTGCGACACGTCCTGAACGTAAGCAGGCGGTGATTGAGCCTAAGCGTGAAACCAAACCTCAGTCAGTAGTCAAAGCGCCTGAAGTGAAAGCCGTACCGGCACAGCCGAAACATACTGAAACGGCGGCGGTGAGCGAGCCTGCGAAAGCGCCATTCACGCAGACGGCGCCGAAAGCAACGGCGACCACAACAGCACCGGCTGCCACAGCTGCGCCTGCAGCAACGACTCCAGCAGCCACGGCAACAGCCTCCAGCAGCGCCGCAGGCAAAACTGCAGGTAACGTTGGTTCGCTGAAGTCTGCGCCATCCAGCAACTACACGCTGCAGCTGAGCAGTTCGTCTAACTATGACAACCTCAACAGCTGGGCGAAGAAATCAAATCTGAAAAACTATGTTGTTTATCAGACGACCCGTAACGGTCAACCGTGGTACGTGCTGGTCAGCGGCGTGTATTCGTCCAAAGATGAAGCGAAACGTGCCGTTGCGGCACTGCCAGCGGATGTTCAGGCGAAAAACCCCTGGGCGAAGCCGATTCATCAGGTTCAGGCCGATCTGAAGTAATGTTTAAAGCGCAGGATGCTGTCGGAGCTTTCTCCACAGCCGGAGAAGGTGTAATCAGTTAGTCAGCATGAAAAAAAATCGCGCTTTTCTGAAATGGGCAGGGGGGAAATACCCCCTGCTCGATGATATTAAAAAGCACCTGCCTGAAGGCGAGTGTCTAATCGAGCCTTTCGTGGGTGCAGGATCGGTGTTCCTCAACACCGATTTTTCTCGTTATATCCTGGCGGATATCAACAACGATCTTATCAGCCTCTATAACATCGTTAAGCTGCGTACCGAAGAGTATGTCGCAGAGGCGCGCAAGCTGTTTACGCCAGAGAACAACACCCCTGACGTCTACTATCAGTTCCGCGCGGAGTTTAATCAGAGCCAGGATCCGTTCCGCAGAGCGCTGCTATTTCTCTATCTCAATCGTCATGGTTACAACGGCCTGTGCCGGTATAATCTTCGTGGGGAATTTAACGTGCCGTTTGGTCGCTATAAGCGCCCGTATTTCCCGCAGGACGAGCTGTATCACTTTGCCGAAAAAGCGCAGAACGCTGAGTTTCATTGCCTCTCCTATGAAGAGTGTATGGAGCTGGCAGGCGTAAACTCGGTGGTTTACTGTGATCCGCCTTACGCACCATTGTCTGCAACGGCGAATTTCACCGCTTATCACACCAACAGCTTCAGCCCGGCCGAACAGGCTCGTCTGGCTGAGATGGCGGAAAAGCTGGTCAGCAAAAGAATTCCGGTGTTAATTTCGAATCACGACACGCCTGATACGCGCGAATGGTACAAAGCCGCGAAGCATTTTCAGGTTAAGGTGCGGCGTAGCATTAGCAGCAACGGCGGCACGCGTAAAAAGGTGGACGAACTTCTGGCTCTTTATCGCCCCTGAGCCGTTTTGCCCGCCGGTAAACACATTTCAAGGAGAAGCGGATGAAACAGTTTTTGATTGCTCCCTCAATTCTGTCGGCCGATTTTGCCCGCCTGGGTGAAGACACTGCCAAAGCTCTCGCGGCTGGTGCAGATGTTGTCCATTTCGACGTTATGGACAACCACTACGTCCCTAATCTGACAATTGGCCCAATGGTGCTCAAAGCATTACGTAACTACGGCATTACCGCCCCGATCGACGTTCATCTTATGGTGAAGCCTGTTGATCGCATCGTGCCTGACTTCGCCGCAGCGGGTGCCAGCATCATCACTTTCCATCCGGAAGCCTCTGAACACGTAGACCGCACGCTGCAGCTGATCAAAGAGAACGGTTGTAAAGCGGGCCTGGTGTTTAACCCGGCCACGCCGCTGAGCTATCTCGATTATGTCATGGATAAACTGGACGTGATTTTGCTGATGTCCGTTAACCCGGGCTTTGGCGGTCAGTCGTTTATCCCCCACACGCTGGATAAGCTGCGTGAAGTACGCCGTCGCATTGATGAGTCAGGTTACGATATTCGTCTGGAAGTGGACGGCGGTGTGAAAGTGAATAACATTGGTGAAATTGCGGCGGCAGGTGCGGATATGTTCGTTGCCGGTTCAGCCATTTTCGACCAACCGGATTACAAAAAAGTCATTGATGAAATGCGCCGCGAGCTGTCGAAGGTAAGTCATGGATAAATTGCAGGCAATTCGGGGTATCGCATTTGACCTCGACGGCACGCTGGTCGACAGCGCGCCGGGCTTAACGAGCGCCGTAGACCAGGCGCTGTACGCGCTTGAACTCCCCGTTGCGGGTGAAGAGCGTGTCGTCACGTGGATTGGCAACGGGGCCGATGTTCTGATGGAGCGCGCGTTGACGTGGGCGCGTCAGGAGCGTGCGTCACAGCGTTCCGCCCAAGGTAAACCGAGCGTCGATCACGCGGATATCCCGCAGGAAGAGCAGCTGCGTATTCTGCGCAAACTGTTCGATCGTTTCTATGAAGAGACGGTCGAAGAGGGCAGCTTCCTGTTCCCGGACGTTCAGGAAACGCTGAGCGCGCTGTCCGCGAAGGGCATTCCGCTGGGACTGGTGACCAACAAACCGACACCTTTTGTCGCACCTCTGCTGGAAGCGCTCGATATCGCGAAGTATTTCTCCGTCATTGTGGGCGGCGACGATGTGCAAAACAAAAAGCCCCATCCGGAACCGCTGCTGCTGGTGGCAGGAAAATTATCCTTAACGCCTGCGGAGCTGCTCTTTGTCGGCGATTCACGCAATGATATTCTGGCTGCCCGCGCGGCCGGGTGTCCTTCCGTGGGGTTAACCTATGGCTACAACTACGGTGAAGCCATCACGCTGAGTGAGCCGGACGTCGTTTTCGACCACTTCAAAGATTTGTTGCCCGCACTCGGGCTTTCGCACAGTGAACATCAGGAATTGAATAATGACTAAGCCCATCGTTTTTAGTGGCGCACAGCCTTCAGGTGAATTGACCATTGGTAACTACATGGGTGCGTTACGTCAGTGGGTCAGCATGCAGGATGACTACCATTGCATTTACTGCATCGTCGATCTCCATGCGATCACCGCGCGTCAGGATCCTGAGAAGCTGCGCAAAGCCACGCTGGACACCCTGGCGCTGTACCTGGCCTGCGGTATTGATCCAGAGAAGAGCACCATCTTCGTTCAGTCTCACGTGCCGGAGCACGCGCAGCTGGGCTGGGCGCTGAACTGCTACACCTATTTCGGCGAGCTGAGCCGCATGACCCAGTTCAAGGATAAATCTGCCCGATACTCTGAAAACATCAACGCCGGTCTGTTTGACTATCCGGTGCTGATGGCGGCAGACATCCTGCTGTATCAAACCAACCAGGTGCCGGTGGGTGAAGACCAGAAGCAGCACCTGGAGCTGAGCCGCGATATCGCCCAGCGCTTTAACGCGATCTATGGCGATGTGTTTAAAGTGCCTGAGCCATTTATTCCGAAGTCCGGCGCGCGCGTCATGTCGCTGCTTGAGCCGACCAAGAAGATGTCCAAGTCTGACGATAACCGCAATAACGTTATCGGCCTGCTGGAAGATCCGAAATCGGTAGTGAAAAAACTCAAGCGCGCGGTGACCGATTCCGACGAGCCGCCTGTAGTGCGCTACGACGTGCAGAACAAAGCGGGCGTCTCCAACCTGCTGGATATCCTCTCCGGTGTGACCGGTCAGAGCATCCCTGAGCTGGAAAAACACTTCGAAGGCAAGATGTACGGCCACCTGAAAGGCGAAGTGGCAGATGCCGTTTCCGGCATGCTTACTGAGCTGCAGGAGCGTTATCACCGCTACCGTAACGACGAAGCTTTCCTGCAGAAAGTGATGAAAGAGGGCGCGGAAAAAGCCAGCGCGCGCGCGTCCGAAACCCTGAAAGCGGTGTACAACGCGATTGGGTTTGTTGCGAAGCCTTGAGTCTGCTTGCCGGGTGTCGCTAACGCTTACCCGGCCTACAGGATCGTGTAGGTCGGGTAAGGCAAAGCCGCCACCCGACAAAAAACACACTCTCCAAAACTAAAAAACCGGGACATCCCGGTTTTTTTACGCCTGTAAAACGCTTACTGCTGTGCCGCCGGACCGCAACCACCGATGATCTTCGAAATGGAGATCGCCGGGTGCAGCAGGTAATCATAGCTGCAGTTATTTTTGGTGTTCTGTACATGACCGGTACAGGCAGTCAGAGTCGATAACAGGCCAACCAGAACGGCGACCTTTGCCAGTTTGAACATACGCATTCCTTGTCTTAAAAACGAAAGTTAGATGTATATCAAGGGAATAAAGGGGAAAGTTCCACTTCGGGGCAGTATGTTATCGACAGCGGTAAGAGGGGAGTAGTCCGTATAGGGACTACTCCGGAAAGGAAGAATATGCGTTAGTGATTCGAGAACCAGTTCAGCTTATCGCGCAGCTCAACCACGCGGCCCACCACGATCAGCGCCGGGCTTTCGACCAGCTGCGCCAGCTCGCCCAGCTGCGTCAGCACGCCATCCACCACGCGCTGCGTAATGGCGGTGCCGTTTTCGACCAGCGCGACGGGCATATCCGCATTCATACCGTGCTCCAGCAGCTTCGCCTGAATCGTGGCGGCCTGGTTTAGCCCCATGTAGAACACCAGCGTCTGCTTTTCAGCGGCCAGGTTATGCCAGTCCAGCTCGCTGCCGGTTTTAAGATGCCCCGTCACCAGACGCACGCTTTGGGCGTAGTCGCGGTGGGTCAGCGGAATGCCAGAGTACGCTGAACAGCCGGATGCCGCCGTAATGCCCGGCACGACGGAGAAGGGAATGCCCGCGTCACAGAGAGTTTCCAGCTCCTCGCCGCCGCGACCAAAGATAAACGGATCGCCACCCTTAAGGCGCACCACGCGTTTACCTTTCTGCGCCTCGCGCAGAAGGATCTGGTTAATCTCCTCCTGCGGCACGCAGTGGTAGCCCGCCCGTTTGCCCACGAAGACGCGGTCGGCATCGCGGCGAACCAGGTTCATAATGTCATCGGAGACCAGGCGATCGTAAACCACGGTATCGGCCTGCTGGATCTGCTGTAGTCCTTTTAGCGTCAGCAAGCCCGCATCGCCGGGGCCTGCGCCCACCAGCACCACTTCACCGCGATGGTCCAGCGGTTCGCTCAGCAGCTGTTCGGTGGTCTCTTCAACGGCTTTGGTGTCCTGATTCGCCAGCGACTGCGCCAGCCTGTCGTTCACAAAGAATTTTTCCCAGAAGCGACGACGCTCGCCCACGGTCGAAAAGGTTTGCTTCACGCGGGAGCGGAGCTGCCCGGCGTAATGCGCAATCTGACCAAGATGCTGGGGCAACAGGGCTTCCAGCTTTTCCCGCAGCAGGCGGGCGAGAACCGGGGAGCGTCCGCCGGACGATACGGCTATCATCAGCGGCGAGCGGTCGATAATCGACGGCATGATGAAGCTGGCCTCTTTCGGCGCATCCACCACGTTGCAGAAAATTCTGCGCGCTTCGCAGGCATCGCTCACGCGCTGGTTCACTTCATCGTCATCCGTCGCTGCAATAGTCAGCCAGCAGGTATCCAGCAGGGACTCATCAAACTCTCCCTCTTCCAGCGTGAGCATCCCTTCCTGAGCCCAGACCTCAAACTGTGGGGCGAAGGCAATGGCGTTAACGGTCAGTCGGGCGCCAGCCTCTAACAGCAGGCGCGCTTTGCGTTCAGCTACGTCGCCGCCGCCCACGAGCAGGCAGTCGCGGTTGCGTAATTGACAAAAAATCGGCAGGTGATCCACGACGTTACCTCGCAGCATTCATGGAGGGGGTAAGAATTGACGTCAGGATAACAGCAGGAATCGTACAGAACATACGGTTTTTCCTGCCGTTACCCATAAGGGGTCATAAGCCTTTCCTATTGAAAAGGCGAGGGGTTACGCTTTCAGCTGCACCTCGCCGTCCTTCACGCGGACGTCGTAGTGTTTGACCGAGAAGCTTTCATCTTCCATGCAGAGTCCGTCGGTTAAGCGGAAACGCTGCTTTTTCAACGGGCTGGCGACCCACAGTTCACCCTGATGCTCGGCAATCAGTCCGCGGGAGAGCACGCTGGCCTCGAAGAACGGGTCGATATTGCTGATGGCAAAAACCTGTTCATCGTGGCGAGGGCGGAAAATCGCCACCTGCTCGTTGCCCAGCAGCGCGCACACGCCGGTGGCGGGGATAATGTCGTTAATATCGCAAATGTTTATCCACTGGCTCATGCGTTTTCCTCCACCAGCGTAACCGGAATACGTTCATACGGCGTGGCCGGACGATGCTGTTCGCGCTCCGGCACTACCTGCACGTTCGGGTCGCGCTGGGTGCTGTTGATAAAGTGTTTGAAGCGCGTCTGCGCCGCCGGGGTGTTGACGGTTTCAGTCCACTCGCAGATCACCGCCTCGCGCAGGCGCGCCATTTCCGCTTCCAGATGCTCGTTCAGGCCCAGCTTGTCGTCGATAATGACTGATTTAAGGTAGTCGATGCCGCCTTCCAGGTTATCGAGCCAGGAGGCGGTACGGGTCAGCTTATCGGCGGTGCGGATATAGAACATCATGAATCGGTCGAGATACTGAATCAGCGTGTCGCGATCGAGATCCGCCGCCAGCAGGTCCGCATGGCGCGGTTTCATCCCGCCGTTGCCGCACACATAGAGGTTCCAGCCTTTCTCGGTGGCAATAATACCCACGTCTTTACCCTGCGCTTCCGCACATTCGCGGGTGCAGCCGGAGACGCCGAACTTCATTTTGTGCGGGGTACGGATGCCTTTGTAGCGGTTTTCCAGCTCAACGCCGAAGCCCACGCTGTCGCCGACGCCGTAGCGGCACCAGGTGCTGCCCACGCAGGTTTTCGCCATGCGCAGCGCTTTTGCGTACGCGTGGCCGGTTTCGAAGCCGGCTTCAATCAGCTGACGCCAGATTTCCGGCAGATCGTCTTTCTGCGCGCCAAACAGGCCGATACGCTGGGAGCCGGTGATTTTGGTGTACAGGTTAAATTCCCGTGCGATGCGGCCCACCGCGACCAGCCCTTCCGGCGTGATTTCGCCGCCGGCGGAACGTGGAATCACGGAGTAGGTGCCGTCTTTCTGGATGTTGGCCAGGAAATTGTCGTTGGTGTCCTGCAGCGGCGTATGCTCGGGCTTGAGCACGTACTCATTCCAGCAGGAGGCCAGCAGGGAGCCGACGGTCGGTTTACAGACTTCGCAGCCGTAGCCCTGGCCGTGCTTCGCCAGCAGTTCGTCGAAGGATTTGATGCCCTCCACGCGGATCAGGTGATACAGCTCCTGGCGAGAATACGCGAAGTGCTCGCACAGGTTGTTGTTCACTTCGATGCCCTGTTTCGCCAGTTCGGCGTTCAGCACCTGAGTGACCAGAGGAATACAGCCGCCGCAGCCGGTACCGGCTTTGGTTTCGGCTTTCAGGGCCGCAACGGTGTGGCAGCCTTTGTTGATGGCGGAGATCAGCATGCCTTTGGTAACGTCGAAGCAGGAGCAAATCTGCGCGCTGTCCGGCAGTTTATCCACGCCGATTGACGGCTTGCCGCTGGAGGCATGAGCCGGAAGGATCAGCGCGTCCGGGTTTTCCGGCAGCTCGATGGCGTTGAGCACCAGCTGGAGCAGGTTGCCGAAGTCGCTGGTGTCGCCCACCAGCACCGCGCCGAGCAGGGTTTTGTTGTCCTGGCTGACGATGAGTCGTTTGTAGACCTCTTTGCTTTCGTCGAGATAGACATAGCTGCGGGAATTCGGGGTGCGGCCATGCGCATCGCCAATACCGCCGACATCTACGCCCAGCAGCTTCAGCTTGGCGCTCAAGTCTGCGCCGGTAAAGGCGTTTTCGCTGCCGAGGATATGGTCCACTGCGACCTGTGCCATTTTGTAGCCGGGCGCCACCAGACCGTATACGCGGTTGTTCCAGCTGGCGCATTCGCCAATCGCGTAGATATCCGGATCGGAGGTCTGGCAGGTGTCGTTAATCATGATCCCGCCGCGCTGCGCCACGGCAAGACCGCACTGGGTCGCCAGCTTGTCGCGCGGACGAATACCGGTGGAGAAGACGATGAAGTCCACTTCCAGCTCGCTGCCGTCGGCAAAGCGCATGGTTTTGCGCGCTTCAGTCCCTTCCTGAACGATCTCTTTGGTGTTCTTGCTGGTGTGAACCTTCACACCCATGCTTTCGATTTTACGACGCAGCTGGTCACCGCCCATGTGGTCGAGCTGTTCTGCCATCAGCATCGGGGCAAATTCGATGACGTGGGTTTCAACGCCGAGGTTTTTCAGCGCGCCTGCCGCTTCCAGGCCCAGCAGGCCGCCGCCCACCACCGCGCCGCGTTTGCTTCGACGCGCGCAGGATTCGATGGCGTTAAGGTCTTCAATGGTACGGTAGACGAAGCAATCCTGAGTTTCCGAGCCCTTAATTGGTGGGATCCACGGATAGGAGCCCGTCGCCATGATCAGCTTGTCGTAAAAAACCGTACGCCCGGCGCTGGAGTGGATCACTTTTTCCTGACGGTTGATGGTGATAGCGCGTTCGCCCACCAGCACTTTTACGCCATGTTTCTCGTAGAAACCTTCACGCACCAGAGAGAGCTCTTCGGCGGTATGATGGGAGAAGTAGGAAGACAGGTGCACACGGTCGTACGCCTTGCGGGGTTCTTCACAGAACACGGTAATATCGAACTGCTCAGCATCGGCCTTATCGAGAAGATCCTCAATAAAGCGGTGGCCGACCATGCCGTTACCGATGATAGCGAGTCTGAGTTTGCTCATTATTGCCTCGATTTCTTTTCTATTATTGCCTACCTTAACGATTCAGCAGGGGCGCTTATTGATGCAAATCAAATACGTCTTAGCCTACTCCCTAGGTGGTATGCGACTGATTTGTCAGGATTTTTATAAGTGGCGGAAATCGCAGGCTTTTCGTGCTCGTTGAATTTGTGTACAAATCAGGAGATGGTTTTGCCAAAATCGATACGCCTGAAAATCAGCGGCGTTTTTTAGGGGAAGGGTATGTCTACAACACCGTTATGGCTTGTTCAGAATGTTCGTTTACCGGGTCGGGAAGGGCTGTGGCAGCTCGCCATTGAGAACGGGCGATTTGGTGACATCACCCCGATGGACGACACCCACGCCGAAAGTTATGAAGTATTGAATGCGCGCGGTGGGCTGGCTATCCCGCCGTTCATTGAGCCGCATATCCATCTTGATACGACCCAGACGGCGGGCGAACCGAACTGGAACCAGTCCGGCACGCTGTTTGAGGGCATTGAGCGCTGGGCGGAGCGCAAGGCGTTGCTCAGCCATGACGACGTGAAAGCGCGCGCCTGGAAAACGCTGAAGTGGCAAATCGCTAACGGCATCCAGTTTGTCCGCACCCATGTGGATGTCTCCGACCCGACGCTTACCGCCCTGAAGGCGATGCTGGAGGTGAAGCAGGAGGTGGCCCCGTGGGTAACGCTGCAAATCGTTGCGTTTCCGCAGGAAGGGATTCTCTCTTACCCGAACGGCGCGGCGCTGCTCGAAGAGGCGTTAAAGCTGGGCGCCGACGTGGTGGGGGCGATCCCGCACTTCGAGTTCACCCGCGAGTATGGCGTCCAGTCGCTGCATATCGCTTTTGAACTGGCGAAGAAGTATGACCTTCCGCTGGATATCCACTGCGATGAAATCGACGACGAGCAGTCGCGGTTTGTCGAGACGGTGGCAGCGCTGGCGTATGAGGCCGGCATCGGCCCGCGCGTGACGGCCAGCCATACCACCGCCATGCACTCCTACAACGGCGCTTACACCTCGCGGCTCTTCCGTCTGCTGAAGATGTCGGGGATTAACTTCGTCGCTAACCCGCTGGTCAATATCCACCTGCAGGGGCGCTTTGATGACTATCCGAAGCGCCGCGGTATCACCCGGGTAAAAGAGCTGCAGGAAGCGGGCATTAACGTCTGCTTTGGTCACGACGACGTCTTCGACCCGTGGTACCCGCTCGGCACCGGCAACATGCTGCAGGTGCTGCATATGGGGCTGCACGTCTGTCAGATGATGGGGTATCCGCAAATCGACAATGGCCTGAACCTGATCACCCACAACAGCGCCCGTACCTTCGGCCTGAGCGATTACGGTATTGAAACGGGAAATCCGGCAAACCTGATTATTCTGCCTGCGGAGAGCGGGTTTGAAGCGGTGCGCTGTCAGGTGCCGGTGCGCTGGTCGATTCGTCAGGGGCGGATTATCGCCACCACGCAGCTGGCGCAAACCTGGATCCAGATGGATACCGGAGGAGAAGAGGTGAGTTTTGCCAGAAACAGCCCCTCTGCGTAATGCAAAGGGGCGCAGGGGTTAGTGAGACGCTGCCGCCGCGTTGTGCTGGCGGTGGCGGGTCACGAAGCCCAGAACGAAGCACATGATGAACACCACGGCGTACAGACCGTTCGCGGTGTGCAGCGCGGCCAGCGGGCCGCTGTGGGCAACGATCGGACCCGTCACCACGAAGGTCAGCATGGTGCCGATGGTGCCGCAGGTCAGAACGAAGTTAACCAGCTTCGGCGAGGCCACTTTGGTCTGCAGGGAGCCCAGGGTAATGATCGAGGTATAAATGGCGCTGGAGAAGAACCCCAGGGTCATAATGAACCACGGCATATGTTCCGGGGAGCCGTTGATGAACAGATACATCAGCACGGTCGCCAGGCCCGCCAGCACGGTCAGAATGCGCTGCAGGTCGAAGAAGCGCAGGATGAAGCTAAACGCCCACATGCCGAACATGTAAGACATCCAGAAATCGCTCACCAGTTTACCCGCATCGTTCAGGCTCATGCCCAGACCTTTGCCGTATTCCGGTACCCAGGAGATAAAGCCCAGCTGGCCCAGGATGTAGCACAGGGCGGCGATGGAGAGGAACAGCACCCCGATACCCCATTTCTCTTTAGCGACGGGTTCTGCAGTGGTTTGCGCTTTTTTGCCCAGCACCGGGAACTCGCAGCCGAAGGTCAGAATAAAGATCGCCACGTAGACCAGACCAATGCAGGCATAGACCCAGTACCACTCAATGCTGCGGGCCAGCAGAACGGCCGCGACCATTGGGAAAATCATCCCGGCCATGCTGAAGAAGGAGTCGGTAAACAGCAGACGCGCGCCGCGCTGGCGGCCTTCATACATATGGGTAATCAGGAACGTACCAATCGACATGGTGATCCCGCTGACCAGACCGAGCACGAACATGGCGGCGGAGAACAGGGCGATGCTGTGGCTTAGCATCAGACCCGCCACGGCGGCGACCATCAGTACAAAGCCAAAGCGTAACTGGGTTTTCAGCGGGACGATTTCCATCAGCCAGGCATTCAGGAAGATAGAGATCAGGATCCCCGCGTTGAGGAAGGTGAAGGTGTTACTCATGCTGGAAACGGGCAGATGGAAGTAGTTTGCGATATTCCCCATCACCATCCCGGTGACGATCACCAACGCGCCGGTCAGGGCGTAGGAGAAGAAGCTGATCCATGTGAGCTTGATGCGATTGCTGTTAGTCATGTCTGGCCTGTTCAGAAAAAGAAAAGCGCCCAGGGGGCGCTGAGAGCGGGCAGATTTTAGTCGTTAAAGTGATCTATTCCTATCTTTTAAGGGCAATGAATGTGTCATTGCAGGTTTTAGTGTGATCTAAATCACATTAATTGGCGGCATAGCCAATCGTTTGCGTAGTAATAATTGTTTCAACTTCGTAAAATTAGGTAAAAGGCTGGTCTCCGTTCATACTGCTCTTTAGAATCAAGCCATTCGCTTTTTATACTGCGCTTTGTTAAGGAATTCTCATGCTCAAATCAACACTGGCGGCTGTCGCAGCTGTGTTTGCTCTTTCTGCCGTTTCCCCTGCTGCGCTGGCAGCAAAAGGGGACCCTCACGTTCTGCTGACCACCTCCGCCGGGAATATTGAGCTGGAACTGAATAGCCAGAAAGCCCCTGTTTCCGTGAAAAACTTCCTCGACTATGTGAACAGCGGTTTCTACAACAACACCACTTTCCACCGCGTGATCCCGGGCTTCATGATTCAGGGGGGCGGTTTCAACGAGCAAATGCAGCAGAAACAGCCGAACCCGCCTATCAAAAACGAAGCGGACAATGGCCTGCTGAACAAACGCGGTACCATCTCAATGGCGCGTACCGCGGACAAAGATAGCGCGACCAGCCAGTTCTTCCTCAACGTAGCGGATAACGCCTTCCTCGACCACGGTCAGCGCGACTTTGGCTATGCGGTCTTTGGTAAAATCGTGAAAGGGATGGACGTGGCTGACAAGATTTCTCAGGTGCCTACTCACGACGTCGGTCCGTATCAGAATGTCCCGTCAAAACCAGTGGTTATCCTGTCCGCCAAAGTTCTGCCGTAACTCTTCTGAGCGCGGGCTTCTCCGGCCCGCGTTATGTAGCCCTCCCTGCGAAAGCGCGTTTTGCTGCTTATACTTGTGGCAAACGGACTATTCAGGGAGGCGTTAAGTGAAAAAACTCACCGACAAGCAAAAATCCCGTCTCTGGGAACAGCAGCGTAACGTCAATTTACAGGCCAGTTGTCTCCTTGAAAAAGGTAATGGTCCCTCAGAACCCCATATTGAGACGCTGGAGCTTGGGCCTTCCGCGCCCGGGCTACCCCATCTGTGCCTTATTCATCGTCATTTGTACCGCAGTGAGATGAAGCGGGCAGGTGAGCTCCGTACCGAGGATATTTTTAAAGGTGACATTCCCTTCTGCCATTTTGAGTACATCGAAAAGATGGGGAACGAGCTGATGGCGGCGCTGGAAAGCGAAAAATATCTTGTGGGTCTTGAGAAAGCGGCGTTTGTTGACAGAGTTAGCCACTACTACTGCGAAATCAACATGCTGCATCCGTTTATGGGCGGCAACGGCATTGCCCAACGCGTTTTCTTCGAGCAGCTGGCGCTCCACGCGGGCTACTCGCTGGACTGGCGTGATATCGACCCCGAGCAGTGGGTTGCGGCTAACCGAAGTGGCGCAACGGGAGATTTAACCGCGTTAAACGCTATCTTTGCCAAAGTAGTGAGCGAAGCGCGGGAATCTGAGTAGAATAGGGCGGCATTTTTTTCGGGAGCCGCCATGATTCTGCTGATTGATAACTACGATTCCTTCACCTGGAACCTTTACCAGTATTTTTGTGAACTGGGTGCAGAGGTGGTTGTCCGCCGTAACGACGAGATCGCTCTCGCCGATATCGAGACGCTGGCGCCGCAGAAAATAGTGATTTCACCCGGCCCCTGCACTCCGTCGGAATCGGGTATTTCGCTGGAGGTTATCCAGCACTATGCCGGCAAGCTGCCAATCCTGGGCGTCTGCCTGGGCCATCAGGCAATTGGCCAGGCGTTTGGTGCCACCATCGTGCGCGCCGCGAAAGTGATGCACGGTAAAACCTCTCCGGTCACCCACGCCGGCACCGGGGTGTTCACGGGGCTCAATAATCCTTTAACCGTGACGCGCTACCATTCCCTGGTCATTGACCCGTCGACGCTGCCCGACTGTTTTGAGGTGACCGCCTGGAGCGATACGCAGGAGATCATGGGGATTCGCCACCTCGAATGGGATCTCGAAGGCGTGCAGTTCCACCCGGAAAGTATCCTCAGCGAGCAGGGGCACGCGCTGCTGGCAAATTTCCTCAATCGCTGAAAATCTGTTGCCTTGCTGTGATTTTTTATGCATATTTTGTGATTATATTTTCACATTCACTGTGACATAAAATGGATGGTCATGACATGGCAACTGAACAACCAGCAATTACCCGCGCGACATTTGATGAAGTGATCCTGCCGATTTATGCACCGGCTGAATTTATCCCGGTGAAGGGAAAAGGCAGCCGCGTCTGGGATCAGCAGGGTAAAGAGTATGTGGATTTCGCGGGTGGTATTGCGGTCACGGCGCTGGGTCATTGCCATCCCGCGCTGGTGGAGGCGCTGAAAACCCAGGGCGAAACCCTGTGGCACACCAGCAACGTGTTCACCAACGAACCGGCGCTGCGCCTGGGCCGCAAGATCATTGATGCTACCTTTGCGGAACGCGTGCTGTTTATGAACTCCGGCACTGAAGCCAACGAAACTGCCTTTAAGCTGGCGCGCTACTACGCGACAACGCGCCACAGCCCGTACAAAACCAAAATCATCGCCTTCCACAACGCCTTCCACGGACGCTCCTTCTTTACCGTTTCCGTTGGCGGCCAGCCGAAGTATTCCGACGGGTTTGGCCCAAAACCGGCCGATATCGTCCACGTGCCGTTTAACGATCTGCACGCGGTGAAAGCGGTGATGGACGACCACACCTGCGCAGTTGTTGTCGAACCGATCCAGGGTGAAGGCGGCGTGACCGCGGCAACCCCGGAATTCCTGAAAGGGCTGCGCGCGCTGTGCGACGAGCATCAGGCGCTGCTGGTCTTTGATGAAGTGCAGTGCGGGATGGGGCGTACCGGCGATCTGTTCGCTTATATGCACTACGGCGTGACGCCGGATATTCTGACCAGCGCCAAAGCGCTTGGCGGTGGTTTCCCGGTGAGTGCGGTACTGACGACACAGGAGATCGCCTCTGCGTTCCACGTCGGTTCTCACGGCTCCACCTACGGCGGTAACCCGCTGGCGAGCGCCGTGGCGGGTGCCGCGTTCGACATTATCAACACGCCAGAGGTGTTGAACGGCGTTAGCGCGAAGCGCGAGCTGTTTGTGAAACACCTGAAAAAGGTTGATGAGCAGTACGACGTGTTCAGCGAGATCCGCGGGATGGGGCTGCTGATTGGCGCCGAGCTTAAGCCGCAGTACAAGGGCCGCGCTCGCGACTTTCTGCACGCCGCCGCTCGCGAAGGGGTGATGGTGCTCAACGCCGGACCGGACGTCATGCGCTTTGCGCCGTCGCTGGTGGTGGAGGATAAGGATATTGAAGACGGGTTGACCCGGTTTGCCGCGGCGGTTGCGAAGATCGTTAAAGGCTAATATTCGGTTCGTTTCAACCGGCGCGTTAACCAAATGCCGTGATGCGGACGCTGACGCCATGCCACCGACGAAATGGTGTGCATGGTGTTCAGATGCCCCAGAACGCGCTGCAAGTGCTGCTCCAGGGTGCTCATTGGCCCGTGGGTCAACGTCTCCGGCGCTTCCAGAATGTTTGAGTCTCCCGACTCGCCCGGCGCGTCATACTCCAGACGCTGCTGACACCTCTGCAACGCAATTTCACATGACTGCAGATAGCGCTGCGCCAGGTCCGGCGTCAGCATCGTGTGCTCGCGCGCCAGCGTGGTCATGGCGTTAATGTGCTCGACGATAAACTGGCTATGCGTCACCCAGAGCTTCATATCGGCCAGATAGTGCGAATTAAAGCCCGGCTCCTGCATCGCCTGGTTAAGCGAGTTGAACAGGGCGTTGTGCGCCTGGTTGACTTTCATGCGCTGATTGGCCAGCGGGGACGGCTGCGGGTCATCGCTCAGGATCAGGCGAATGGCCTGCTGGTCGGCCTCCAGCGCGTCGTGGGCGTTCTGTCTCAGCAGCCCGCTCTGCCACTGCGGCCAGAGCCAGACCATGCCGCCAAAGGCAATCAGGCAGCCGATCAGAGTATCAATCAGCCTGGCGACAATAAACTGTTCGCCATTGAGCGTAAGCAGCTGCAGGGTATATACCGCCGTCACCGTAAAGCCCACCATCGCCCAGCCATAGTTTTTGCGGATAATTAGATAGCTCACCAGCGTGATCGCCAGCATCCCTGCCAGGGTATAGCCTTCCGGCACGTGGAAGTGCAGCGTTACTCCCGCAATGATCAGCCCGGCCATCGTTCCGCCCGCCCGGTGCAGAATACGCACCCGCGTGGCACCGTAGCCGTTCTGGGTGACAAACAGCACGGTCATTAAGATCCAGTAGGGCTTCGGCAGATGCAGCGCCATGCCCATCAGGCTGGCGGTACTGAGCATCACGCTAATCCTTGCGGCGTTGCGCAGGGCGGACGATTTAAAAGAAAGATAGCTTTTGAGCGCGGGCAATAACGGCAGCCGTTTTTGCTTATCCGCCATCAGGTCGCGGGGATAAAGCGGACGCTGGGTGCGCAATACCCGGGCGATGCGGCTGAAGTGCCAGGCGGCAAACTGTCCGACCGGGTTATCCGGATGCTGGCGGGCGATTTTCTCCAGCGCGCCGAGCTGTTTATCCATGTTAAAGCGCGTGGGGTAGCGGTGATAGAGAATATCATCGGCCAGCACCCGCAGGCGTGCGGAGACGGTCTGCGCGTTCCAGCGGATCACCGCTTCGGCATGGCTGCGCTCGACCAGCTTTTGTACCTCCTGCGGGTGGTGCAGGCTCACGGAGATATGTTCCTGTAGATCCAGCCCGACCTGGAAGGTGCGCAGCAGGCGTTTATACTCGTGGTTCTTGTTGGCGGCGAGCATGTGTAGCTGCTGATAGCACTGGCTTATGAGATCCACCACCTTCTGCTGGCGCGTCAGCAGCGGCGGTAAGGATTTTTCCGGATCGGTATGCTGGGTGAGCAGGGTGTATTTGGCCTCGCAGTAATCCGCCAACTGCACATAGAGCAGGCTCAGGGATTCGCGCAGCGGCTGTTCGCGCCACAGCCAGAACCAGAACCAGTTAAACAGCCCGTACCACAGCGTCCCCAGAGCGTAGATCAGCAGCGGCTCCCACACAGGCATATTCCCGGCGAGGCTCAGCGTGAAGATGGCCGCAATCAGCGAGGCGGGAAGCAGGCGGGCGTGCAGCGAGCTGATTTCGGCGGTGACGCCGAGCGTCATCGCCAGCACGGTCAGGATCAGCGGCAGCGGGATATCACGAGCCAGTAACAGCTGTACGGCGAGGCTACAGCCCGCAAACAGGCAGCCGCCAACGATCAGGCGTTTGAAAAAGCGCTTATGCGGCGTGTCCAGACCGGCGATGTTGCAGCAGGCGGGTACGAGAGAAAACAGCAGGCCCTGCTGAAGATGTCCGAGGATCAGGCCTATGGCCACGGGTAGACACAACACCAGCGTTTGTCGCAGTGCGTAGTTAACTTCCGGGTGATAGATCAGCCTGCGCCACATGGGGAGTAGAGACAAAAACGGCGTGACACCTTGCGATGGCACGCCGTTTAAGCGGAATTAACGCGTTCCGTAGACCACGATGGTTTTACCGTGGGCGGAGATCAGGTTTTGATCTTCCAGCATTTTCAGGATACGGCCTACTGTTTCACGGGAGCAACCGACGATCTGACCAATTTCCTGACGGGTAATTTTAATTTGCATGCCGTCCGGGTGGGTCATGGCGTCTGGCTGTTTCGCCAGGTTCAGCAGGGTCTGCGCGATACGGCCGGTAACGTCCAGGAAGGCGAGGTTACCCACTTTCTCTGACGTGACCTGCAGACGGCGCGCCATCTGGGAAGAAAGACGCATCAGAATGTCAGGGTTAACCTGAATCAGCTGACGGAACTTCTTGTAAGAAATTTCAGCCACTTCACATGCTGTCTTTGCACGAACCCAGGCGCTACGTTCCTGGCCCTCTTCAAACAGGCCCAGTTCACCGATGAAATCGCCCTGGTTCAGATAAGAAAGGATCATCTCTTTCCCTTCTTCATCTTTGATCAGCACTGCCACCGAGCCTTTAACGATGTAATACAACGTTTCCGCTTTTTCACCCTGGTGAATCAGCGTGCTCTTTGATGGGTACTTATGAATGTGGCAATGAGACAAGAACCATTCGAGAGTCGGGTCTGTTTGCGGTTTGCCAAGCACCATGCGCTGTTATCCTCTGTTATAAGCTGTCACCAGAGTCATCAAATGCATCCGGACTCTGGGGTTGCAATCGAATTCTTACCCATACCCTGGGAAGTCGGCTACCGTAACGTTTCGCAGCCAGTAAAGTTTGATGTCCTCTGCATACATGTGTAACGTCAATGTATTACTGTAGCATCCAGAGTGTTTTAGCATAGCTTTCGCCGCGTGTCTCCTGGTGTCTCGCTTCAGCATGATGCAGGTCGCCTTCCATTGCGAGAAATGTAACGCACGCGTAATCTGTCACCAAAAATGCAACGTTGGAGTTTAAGAATATGCAAGCGCGCGTGAAATGGGTTGAAGGTTTAACGTTCCTGGGCGAATCCGCGTCAGGGCACCAGATTTTAATGGACGGTAACTCCGGCGATAAAGCGCCAAGCCCAATGGAAATGGTGCTGATGGCGGCAGGCGGATGCAGCGCCATTGACGTGGTGTCGATTCTGCAAAAAGGTCGTCATGACGTGACGGATTGTGAGGTTAAACTCACCTCAGAACGGCGTGAAGAGGCGCCACGTCTGTTCACCCATATTAACCTGCACTTTGTGGTCACAGGTAAAGAACTAAAAGACGCGGCGGTCTCGCGTGCGGTGGATCTGTCTGCGGAGAAGTACTGCTCTGTGGCATTAATGCTGGAGAAAGCGGTAAAAATCACGCATTCGTATGAAGTGATCGAGGCGTGATTGATGGGGCATCGTGCGTGTTGATGCCCTCACCCTAACCCTCTCCCACAGGGAGAGGGAACATGCTCACGCAATCTGCTTCCCTTCCATCAGTCGCTCCACCAGCGGCGTCATGATGAGCTCCATCGCCAGCCCCATTTTTCCGCCCGGCACGACCAATGTATTCATGTGCGAAATAAACGAGCCCTGCAGCATGGCCAGTAGCCAGGGGTAATCAATGCCTTCGAGATTGCGGAAATGGATCACCACAAAGCTCTCATCCAGGGATGGGATACTTTTGGCGGCAAACGGGTTGGAGGTATCCACCGTCGGCACGCGCTGGAAGTTGATATGGGTGCGGGAGAACTGCGGCGTCAGGAAGTTGATGTAATCTTCCATGGAGCGTACCACCGAGTCCATTACCGCCTCTCGCGAATGGCCACGTTCGCTCATGTCGCGCGTCAGCTTCTGGATCCACTCCAGGTTCACGATAGGGACCACACCGACCAGCAGGTCCACGTGGCGCGCCACATCGTGTTGCGGGGTGACCACGCCGCCGTGCAATCCTTCGTAAAACAGGACGTCAGTGGGTTCCGGCAGCGGTTGCCATGGGGTAAAGGTTCCCGGCACCTGATTCCAGGGAACGGCTTCATCATAGGTATGCAGATACTTGCGGGACTGCCCTTTGCCGCTCTGACCATACTCGATAAAGGTTTGTTCCAGCAGGCCGAAGTCGTTGGCCTCCGGGCCGAAGTAGCTGATGTGTTTACCCAGATCGCGCGCCTTACGGATGGCCATGTCCATTTCAGGACGCGTGTAGCGGTGAAAGCTGTCGCCCTCGACCTCCGCCGCACGGAGATTCAGCTGGGCGAAAATCTTGCGAAATGCGAGGCTTGTGGTGGTGGTTCCCGCACCACTCGACCCCGTAACGGCTATAACCGGATGTCTGGCAGACATAGCAACTCCCTGACTGAAAAGGGTGGAAGATCAGCCGTGAAACGCGTTGCGGGGCATGATATTGACCGTCTCATGCAGTTCTGACCACACCAGCACCACGTCGCCGCTTTTCAGCTGGCGCTTTACATCGTTGACCTTTTGCTCAAGCGAGCGTTCCTGTTCACCATAATCGGTGCCTTCGCGTAATACAAAGCTTTCAATCAGATTATCGAGCGTTTCGGGAGCCAGATCCTGCCAGGGAATAATCATTTTGCACCGTCCAGATAAGGGGTTAGCCAGTCAGGAATACGCGCCTCAAGCCACATTTTCGGGCGGCGCAGCGTGCCGCCGATAAACCCGACGTGGCCGCCGTGCTCGGTCAACTGATAGTGAACGTTGTCGGGCAGGAATTCCTGCGCGGGGATCGAGTGATGATCCATAAACGGGTCATCTTTGGCATGAATAATCAGCGTTGGCTGCGTGATCTTGCTGAGCAGCGGCATGGCGCTGCACTGACGATAATAGTCAATCGCATCGGCGAAGCCGTGAATTTTCGCGGTGATCAGGTCGTCGAACTCGCGAATACGGCGTACCTTTTTCAGCTGGCGCAGGCTGACCGGCAGGGTATCCGGGTAGGCCTTCAGTTTACGTGCCGCATTGGCCTTCAGGAGGTTGAGGAGGTAACGCTGGTAGACGCGGGAGAAGCCTTTATCCATATGGTAGCTGCACTGCTCGAGCATAAACGGCGCGGAGACAATGACGGCGGCCTCCAGCGGCACGCTTTCGCCCTCTTTGGCCAGCAAGCAGGCCAGCATATTGCCGCCCAGCGAGTAGCCCACGGCGGCCGTTGGCACGGTGCCATAATTTTCACGCAGCCAGTGTAAAAACCACGTCCCGTCTTCTGTTTCACCCGAGTGATAAATGCGTTTCTGACGATTCGGTTCGCCGCTACAGCCGCGAAAATGCATCACCACGCCGAGCCAGCCGCGCGCCTTTGCCGCCTCAATTAGCCCATGGGCATACGGGCTGTGCAGGCTGCCTTCCAGGCCGTGAAAGACCACCAGACGCGGCTTATGGCGAGCCTGTTCCGGCGCTTCGCTCCAGGCGAGATCCAGAAAATCACCGTCTGGCAGGTCAAGCCGTTGCCAGTGCGGGGTGAACTGAACCTTGCGGCGGATCAGTCGCGGCAGCATGGTCTGCAAATGGGGATTGGCCACGCCGCGCATAGGCACGAACTCAGTGCTGTCTTCGACCGCAATGTCGAAGTCTGATGGGATGATTTGGGTCATAAGCGCGATGCTGATTCTTGTCGGAAATTTACGATACTTTCCGAATTGTACCCCGTTTAAGCTGGATTTCCGAACCCGGTACGGATTCTGTTCTTAAAACGGGGTAAACAGGTCAGTCAGCCTGCAGCATCGCTTCCAGCTGCTCCTGCGCATCCAGCCACGCCATCTCGCACTCTTCCAGGCTGGATTTGGTCTTCGCCTGCGTTTGCAGGCAGTCCGTCAGTTCGGCTTTACGGCTCTGGTCATACAGACCGCTGTCGCCGAGCTTCTCTTCAACAGCGGCAAGCGTGGCGTTGAGCTTTTCCATCTCTTTTTCGAGACGGGCAATCTCTTTACGCAGCGGCTGCGTCTGGGTGCGCAGCTCCGCTTCACGGCGTTTCTGGTCTTTACGTGCCTGCGCGCTGTTGGCGTTGTCTTTCGCTGACTCTTCCGGCTGGTTCTCCTGCTTCTGCACGTCCGTCAGCCACTGCTGATAGTCTTCCAGATCGCCATCGAACGGTTCCACTTTGCCATCGTGCACTAAATACAGATCGTCCGTGGTGGAGCGGATCAGGTGGCGGTCGTGCGAAACCACCACCAGCGCGCCTTCGAACTCAATCAGCGCTTCGGTCAGCGCCTGACGCATATCGAGATCCAGGTGGTTGGTCGGTTCATCGAGCAGCAGCAGGTTCGGACGCTGCCAGACGATCAGCGCCAGCACCAGACGGGCTTTTTCGCCCCCGGAGAAGCGCTCGGTGTTTTCAGTGACCTTATCGCCCTGGAAGCCGAAGCCGCCGAGGTAGTCGCGCAGCTTCTGCTCCATCTCCTGCGGCGCCAGACGCGCGAGGTGCTGAATCGGGGATTCATCCGCGCGTAAAAATTCCAGCTGATGCTGGGCGAAGTAACCCAGCTTGATGCCCTTCGCCAGGCCGATTTCACCCTTGACCGGGTTAAGCTCGCCCGCCAGCAGTTTGATCAGCGTCGATTTACCGGCGCCGTTGCGCCCCAGCAGGCCAATACGTGAACCCGGCACCAGGTTGAGCTTGATGGAGTCGAGAATAATGCGGTCGGCATAGCCCGCGCTGACTTTTTCCATCTTCAGCAGCGGGTTCGGCAGGCTTTCCGGGGCGCGGAAGCTGAAGTGGAACGGGTTATCCACGTGCGCCGGGGCGATCATCTCCATGCGTTCCAGCATCTTGATGCGGCTCTGGGCCTGCTTCGCTTTTGAGGCTTTGGCCTTGAAGCGATCCACGAAGCTCTGCAGGTGTGCCACGCGCTGCTGCTGGCTTTCGTACATGGACTGCTGCTGGGCAAGACGCGTCGCGCGCTGGCGCTCGAAGGAGCTGTAGTTGCCGGTGTACTCGAACATCGTTTGCTGTTCGATATGAATGATTTTATCCACCACCGGGTCGAGGAAGTCGCGGTCGTGGGAGATCAGAATCAGAGTGCCCTGATAGCTCTTGAGCCACTTCTCCAGCCAAATAACCGCATCGAGATCGAGGTGGTTAGTCGGTTCATCGAGCAGAAGCAGGTCAGAGCGGCAGATCAGCGCCTGCGCCAGGTTGAGGCGCATACGCCAGCCGCCGGAGAAGTCGCTGACCGGGCGTTCCAGCTGTTCATTGCTGAAGCCCAGGCCGTGCAGCAGGCTGGAGGCGCGGGAGCGAATGGTCCACGCGTCAATAGCGTCCAGCTTGCCGTGAACCGTGGCAATGGCGTGGCCGTCGTTGCGCTCGTTAGCGGCGTTAAGTTCCGCCTCGAGCTTACGGTACTCACGGTCACCGTCGATAACATAGTCGAGTGCCGGTTCGCTCAGCGCCGGAGTCTCCTGGTTTACCCAGGCGAGCTGCCAGTTTCCCGGGAAGGTAAAGTTACCGCCATCCGCGCTAATCTCGTTTTTCAGCAGCGCCAGCAGGGTGGATTTACCACAGCCGTTTTTGCCGACCAGACCCACTTTTTGGCCTGGGTTGATGGTAGCAGTGGCGTTATCCAGCAGGACGCGCACGCCGCGACGAATTTGTAACGAGGAGAAAACAATCATAGAAGCGCCGTATGTTCCGACTATGTTAATTTGTCATTATGATAATGTAAGGTGTGGGCCATTTTCCGCACCGGGCCGCCATGGTAGCCCAAAACAACAACGATACACAAAAACAGAAACAAGACCGGGAGGGGAATGATGTCTCAGACAGCAAAAGTGCTGCTGCTGTATGCCCATCCGGAATCTCAGGACTCGGTGGCAAACCGGGTGCTGCTTAAGCCGGCCACACAGCTCAGTAACGTGACGGTGCACGATCTCTACGCGCACTATCCTGATTTCTTTATTGATATCCCTTACGAGCAGGAACTGCTGCGTCAGCATGACGTGATTGTGTTCCAGCATCCGCTTTATACCTACAGCTGTCCGGCGCTGCTCAAAGAGTGGCTGGACCGCGTGCTGAGCCGGGGTTTCTCCAGCGGGGTAGGGGGCAATCAGCTGGCGGGAAAGTACTGGCGTAGCGTGATTACGACCGGTGAACCCGAAAGCGCTTACCGCCACGACGGGCTGAACCGCTATCCGATGAGCGACATTCTGCGGCCTTTTGAGCTGACGGCGGCCATGTGCCGTATGCACTGGATGAGCCCGATTATTGTCTACTGGGCCCGTCGTCAGGATCCTAAAGAACTGGCCAGCCACGCCAGAGCCTACGGTGAATGGCTGGCGTCACCGATTCCGGCAGGAGGTCGTTAATGGAAGGATCGAATTTGCTCCTCGCCGGGGTGCTTTTTTTGTTTGCGGCCGTCGTCGCGGTGCCGCTTGCTGCACGTATTGGGATAGGTGCGGTGTTGGGTTATCTGCTGGCGGGGATCGCGATTGGCCCCTGGGGGCTGGGATTCATCAGCGATGTGGATGAAATTCTCCATTTCTCCGAGCTGGGCGTGGTGTTCCTGATGTTCATCATCGGCCTTGAGCTGAACCCTTCTAAATTGTGGCAGCTCCGACGCTCCATCTTTGGCGTGGGTGCCGCGCAGGTGTTGCTCAGCGCCGCGATTCTGGGTGGCCTGTTAATGCTGACGAATTTCTCCTGGCAGGCGGCGGTGATAGGCGGGATAGGCCTTGCGATGTCGTCGACGGCGATGGCCCTGCAGCTGATGCGCGACAAGGGGATGAACCGCAACGAAGCCGGTCAGCTGGGTTTTTCGGTGCTGCTGTTCCAGGATTTGGCGGTCATCCCGGCGCTGGCGTTGGTGCCGCTGCTGGCGGGCTCCGGGGACGATCACTTCGACTGGGCAAAAATTGCCATGAAGGTGCTGGCCTTCGCGGGCATGCTGATTGGCGGACGTTTTCTTTTACGTCCCGTGTTCCGCTTTATTGCCGCGTCGGGCGTGCGCGAGGTCTTTACGGCCGCGACGCTGCTGCTGGTCCTGGGGTCGGCATTGTTTATGGATGCGCTGGGGCTGTCGATGGCGCTCGGGACCTTTATCGCCGGGGTGCTGCTGGCGGAGAGCGAGTATCGGCACGAGCTGGAAATTGCCATCGATCCCTTCAAAGGACTGCTGTTAGGCCTGTTCTTTATTTCGGTGGGGATGGCGCTCAACCTTGGCGTGCTCTATACCCATCTGCTGTGGGTTGTGGTGAGCGTAGCCATCCTGGTAGCGGTGAAAACGCTGGTGCTGTACGCCTTGGCGCGCATTTACGGCTTGCGCAGTTCGGAACGCATGCAGTTTGCCAGCGTGTTAAGCCAGGGAGGTGAGTTTGCGTTTGTGCTGTTCTCTACCGCCTCCTCCCAGAAGCTGTTTAAAGACGAGCAGATGGCGCTTTTGCTGGTGACGGTCACGCTGTCAATGATGACCACGCCGCTGCTGATGAAGCTGGTGGATAAACTCCTGTCGCGCCGCCTGAACCCGTCAGAAGATGAAGACGAAGCGCCGTGGGTGGAAGATGATAAGCCTCAGGTTATCGTGGTGGGCTTTGGCCGCTTCGGACAGGTGATCGGACGTTTGCTGATGGCGAACAAAATGCGCATTACGGTGCTGGAGCGTGATATCAGCGCGGTCAACCTGATGCGCAAATATGGCTATAAGGTTTACTACGGCGATGCGACCCAGCTCGAGCTGCTGCGCTCGGCGGGGGCAGAAGCTGCAGAGTCCATCGTGATTACCTGTAACGACCCGGAAGACACGATGAAGCTGGTGGATATGTGTCAGCAGCATTTCCCGCATCTGCATATTCTGGCGCGTGCGCGGGGACGTGTTGAAGCTCACGAATTATTGCAGGCGGGTGTGAAACACTTCTCCCGTGAGACATTCTCCAGTGCGCTGGAGCTGGGGCGCAAGGCGTTGATCTCGCTCGGCATGCATCCGCATCAGGCGCAGCGCGCCCAGATGCACTTCCGCCGGCTGGATATGCGGATGCTGCGCGAGCTGATGCCGGTACATACCGATACGGCGCAGATCTCCCGCGTGCGGGAAGCGCGTCGCGAGCTGGAGGAGATCTTCCAGCGCGAGATGCAGCAGGAAAGACGCCAGCTCGATGGCTGGGATGAATTTGAATAAAGGGTAACGAAAGATGGCTGTACGTAAACGCTTTATCGCGGGTGCAAAATGCCCGACCTGCCAGGCGCAAGATACCCTGGCGATGTGGCGGGAAAATAATATTGATGTTGTTGAGTGTGTTAAGTGCGGTCACCAGATGCGTGAGGCCGACAAAGAAGCCCGCGATCACGTTCGCAAAGAAGAGCAAGTGATCGGCATTTTTCATCCAGACTAGCGATATGCTCTGAGTTTTTTTAAGCTTAAGGGTACACGGGTGCAGATTTCCGCTACAATCTGCGCCAGCAATTTTCCCACGCTCAGGAGATATCATGAAAGTAGCAAAAGACCTGGTGGTCAGCCTGGCCTATCAGGTACGTACAGAAGACGGTGTGTTGGTTGATGAGTCTCCGGTGAGTGCGCCGCTTGACTACCTGCATGGTCACGGTTCCCTGATTTCCGGCCTGGAAAACGCGCTGGAAGGTCATGAAGTTGGCGACAAATTTGACGTTGCTGTAGGCGCGAACGACGCTTACGGTCAGTATGACGACAACCTGGTTCAGCGCGTTCCTAAAGACGTGTTCATGGGCGTTGACGAACTGCAGGTTGGCATGCGCTTCCTGGCTGAAACTGACCAGGGTCCAGTTCCTGTTGAAATCACCGAAGTGGAAGATGACCACGTCGTGGTTGACGGTAACCACATGCTGGCTGGCCAGAACCTGAAGTTCAACGTCGAAGTTGTTGCGATCCGCGAAGCGACCGAAGAAGAGCTGGCTCATGGCCACGTTCACGGTGCGCACGGTCACGACCATGACCACGATCACGGCCACGATGGCTGCTGCGGTGGTCACGGCCACGACCATGGTCATGATCACGGCCACGGTAAAGGTGGTTGCGGTAACGGCGGCTGCGGCTGCCACTAATTCCGTCATGCGGAAAATAAAAAAGCGGGATTATCCCGCTTTTTTTACGCCTCAATAATGAGGAGGTGGCGTCTCTTCTGACTGAGAGGCAATGTTCGACGGCTGCGTAGCCTTCAGCTTTTCCGTCAGCAGGCGCATATGATCCCGCAGTTTCGCCATTTCGAGCTCATGTGCGGTTACGGTCTGGTTTAGCTCTTCGATGGTGATGTCCTGAAAAGCCAGGCGGCTTTCCAGCTCAGCCATTCTCGCTTCTATCGTTGTATCCTTCATCATTCACCTCGTTTGTTTCAGATTCACCATAATGGCACTGCGGCGGCGCAGTTTAACTGAGTTTATCCTTAAGTACAGTCTGCATCCCCTTGGCAGGAAACTTATTTAAACAAAAATAGTCTGAAAAGTGGCGAGAATTGGAAGTGTCTGTCTGTAGATTTCTTCCGCAACGTTTTATAGTACGTCACTCATTTACGTTTAATGCTGGGGTGAGAGTCCCCAGGCCCTGGAGATATGGATGAAATCACTGTTTAAAGTAACGCTGCTGGCGACGACGATGGCTGTTGCGCTGAACGCGCCGCTGTCATTCGCTGCTGATACTGCTGCGAAGCCTGCTGCCACTGCAGACAGCAAAGCGGCGTTCAAAAATGACGACCAGAAATCCGCCTACGCACTGGGCGCATCTCTGGGTCGTTACATGGAAAACTCTCTGAAAGAACAAGAGAAGCTGGGCATCAAACTGGATAAAGCTCAGCTGATCGCGGGCGTTCAGGACGCATTTGCAGATAAGAGCAAGCTGTCTGACCAGGAAATTGAACAGACTCTGCAGGCGTTCGAAGCGCGTGTGAAGGGTGCCGCGCAGACCAAGATGGACGCGGACGCGAAAGACAACGAAGCGAAAGGCAAAGCCTACCGCGATACCTTTGCTAAAGAGAAGGGTGTGAAAACCTCTTCTACTGGCCTGGTGTACAAAGTTGAGAAAGAAGGCACCGGCGATGCGCCTAAAGACAGCGACACCGTTGTTGTGAACTACAAAGGTACGCTGATCGACGGTAAAGAGTTCGATAACTCTTACACCCGTGGTGAGCCGCTCTCCTTCCGTCTGGATGGTGTGATCCCTGGCTGGACTGAAGGCCTGAAAAACATCAAGAAAGGCGGCAAGATCAAGATGGTCATCCCACCGGATCTGGCCTATGGCAAAACCGGCGTTCCGGGAATCCCAGCCAACTCTACGCTGGTCTTTGACGTAGAGCTGCTGGACATCAAACCGGCACCGAAAGCGGATGCTAAAGCGGACGCACCTGCTGAAGAAAAAGCAGCGACAGACGCTAAGAAGTAATGTGATAAAAACCGCCGCCTTTCAGGCGGCGGTTTTTTTATTGTGGGGCAGATATAATTAACACTGGAAAGCGCTATACACGCTGTATTAATTTAGTTGTCCGTGTAGATAATGAGCCTGCCCTGAAAACCTAACGACAGGCTCCTGAAAAGGAGTGTTTTTTTCATGTCCAGGTCGCTTTTAACCAACGAAACCAGTGAACTTGATTTGCTGGATCAACGTCCTTTCGATCAGACCGACTTCGATATTCTGAAATCCTATGAAGCGGTAGTGGACGGGTTAGCGATGCTCATTGGCTCCCACTGCGAAATCGTATTGCACTCCCTGCAAGATCTGAAGTGTTCCGCCATCCGCATTGCGAATGGTGAGCATACTGGCCGTAAAATTGGTTCGCCAATCACCGACCTTGCATTGCGTATGTTGCATGACATGACCGGCGCGGACAGCAGCGTCTCCAAATGCTATTTCACCCGCGCCAAAAGCGGCGTGCTGATGAAATCAGAAACTATCGCGATTCGAAACCGCGAGCATCGTGTGATTGGGCTGCTGTGCATCAACATGAACCTTGATGTGCCTTTCTCGCAGATCATGAGCACCTTTATTCCACCAGAAACGCCGGATGTTGGCTCTTCTGTTAACTTTGCCTCTTCCGTCGAAGATCTCGTCACTCAGACGCTTGAGTTCACCATTGAAGAAGTGAATGCCGATCGCAACGTCTCGAACAACGCCAAGAATCGCCAGATCGTGCTCAATCTCTATGAAAAAGGGATTTTTGATATTAAAGACGCCATCAACCAGGTGGCCGATCGTCTGAACATCTCCAAGCACACGGTCTACCTCTATATTCGCCAGTTCAAAAGCGGTGATTTCCTGGGACAAGATAAGTAATGCGTTTTGCGTTAATGGTGACAGGCCCGGCGTACGGGACTCAGCAGGCCAGCAGCGCGCTGCAGTTTGCGCATGCGCTGCTGGCGGCCGGACATGAGCTGGCGAGCGTCTTCTTCTATCGGGAAGGGGTGTACAACGCGAACCAGTTTACGTCGCCGGCGAACGATGAGTTTGATGTGGTGCGCGGCTGGCAGGCATTAAACGAAAAGCAGGGCGTAGAACTGCACATCTGCGTGGCGGCGGCACTGCGCCGCGGCGTAACCGATGCAACCGAAGCTGCGCGTCTTGGTTTATCGGGTTCTAACCTGCAGCCCGGTTTTTCGTTAAGTGGTCTGGGCGCGCTGGCACAGGCGGCGTTAACCTGCGACAGAGTGGTGCAATTCTGATGAAGCGTGTGGCATTTGTTTTTAAGTCTGCGCCGCACGGCAGCGCTTCTGGCCGCGAAGGGCTGGATGCGTTACTTGCAACGTCCGCGCTGACCGAAGATATCGGCGTCTTCTTTTTGGGGGACGGGGTGTTTCAGCTTTTGGCTGGGCAACAGCCTCAGGCCATTCTGGCGCGGGATTACATCGCTACCTTTAAAGTGCTGCCGCTGTACGACATCGAAACCCTTTATGTCTGCGCCGATTCGCTGGCCGCTCGCGGTTTGGATGATAAGACGCCTTTCGTGCTGGATGTGACAGTCCTGTCTTCAGCTGCATTGCGCGAACACCTTTCCCACTACGACACCGTTCTGACTTTCTGAGGCTGATATGCTCCATACTCTGAGCCATTCACCGTGGCAATGTGATATCGACGCGTTACTGAGTATGCTGCGCGACGGTGATGACCTGCTGCTGATTCAGGATGGCGTACTTGCTGCACTGGAAGGCAGTCGTTTCGTTGAAATTCTCACGAATGCCCCCATAACAGTCTCTGCGCTGAAGGACGATCTGGATGCGCGGGGTCTTTCTGGTCAAATTTCAGCCAAAATTGACGTGGTTGGCTATACTGATTTCGTCAATCTTACTGTGACGCACGCCAGTCAAATGAACTGGTGATTTGAGATCGCTGTATATTTCTTGACACCTTTTCGACGTAGCCCTAAAATTTCGCGTCCTCATATTGTATGAGGTCGTTTTATTACGTGTTTACGAAGCAAAAGCTAAAACCAGGAGCTATTTAATGGCAACAGTTAACCAGCTGGTACGCAAACCACGTGCACGCAAAGTTGCGAAAAGCAACGTGCCTGCGCTGGAAGCCTGCCCGCAGAAACGTGGCGTATGTACTCGTGTATATACCACCACTCCTAAAAAACCAAACTCCGCACTGCGTAAAGTATGCCGTGTGCGTTTGACTAACGGTTTCGAAGTGACTTCCTACATCGGTGGTGAAGGTCACAACCTGCAGGAGCACTCCGTGATCCTGATCCGTGGCGGTCGTGTTAAAGACCTTCCGGGTGTTCGTTACCACACCGTTCGTGGTGCGCTGGACTGCTCAGGTGTTAAAGACCGTAAGCAGGCTCGCTCCAAGTACGGCGTGAAGCGTCCTAAGGCTTAATGGTTCTCCGTTAAGTAAGGCCAAACTGATTTATCTTAATGTCACACTAAACTCTTTGAGTTTTGGACAATCCTGAATTAACAACGGAGTATTCCCATGCCACGTCGTCGCGTCATTGGTCAGCGTAAAATTCTTCCAGATCCGAAATTCGGATCAGAACTGCTGGCAAAATTTGTAAATATCCTGATGGTAGATGGTAAAAAATCTACTGCAGAAGCAATCGTATACAGCGCGCTTGAGACCCTGGCTCAGCGTTCTGGTAAAAATGAACTGGAAGCTTTCGAAGTCGCTCTCGACAACGTTCGCCCAACTGTAGAAGTTAAGTCCCGCCGCGTTGGTGGTTCTACTTATCAGGTTCCAGTTGAAGTTCGTCCGGTCCGTCGTAATGCCCTGGCAATGCGTTGGATCGTTGAAGCTGCTCGTAAACGCGGTGATAAATCCATGGCTCTGCGTCTGGCGAACGAACTTTCTGATGCTGCAGACAACAAAGGTACTGCAGTTAAGAAACGTGAAGACGTTCACCGTATGGCAGAAGCCAACAAGGCGTTCGCACACTACCGTTGGTAATCCCTTCGGAGTCTTAGTCACCAGGCGGGCGCTTCAGAGAAGCCGCCCGCTCTGGGTAACTTAACTGAACGCCTAAAGATATAAACGAGGAATCAAATGGCTCGTACAACACCCATCGCACGCTACCGTAACATCGGTATCAGTGCGCACATCGACGCCGGTAAAACCACTACTACCGAACGTATTCTGTTCTACACCGGTGTAAACCACAAAATCGGTGAAGTTCATGACGGCGCAGCCACCATGGACTGGATGGAACAGGAGCAGGAGCGTGGTATCACTATCACCTCCGCAGCGACTACTGCATTCTGGTCAGGTATGGCTAAGCAGTACGAACCGCATCGCGTAAACATCATCGACACCCCAGGGCACGTTGACTTCACCATTGAAGTAGAACGTTCCATGCGTGTTCTTGACGGCGCGGTAATGGTTTATTGCGCAGTTGGTGGTGTTCAGCCACAGTCTGAAACCGTATGGCGTCAGGCGAACAAATATAAAGTTCCACGCATCGCGTTCGTTAACAAAATGGACCGTATGGGTGCTAACTTCCTGAAAGTTGTTGGTCAGATCAAAACCCGTCTGGGCGCGAACCCTGTTCCGCTGCAGCTGGCAATTGGTGCTGAAGAAGGCTTCACCGGCGTTATCGACCTGGTGAAAATGAAAGCCATCAACTGGAACGATGCAGACCAGGGCGTTACCTTCGAATACGAAGATATCCCAGCTGCAATGCAGGACCTGGCTGACGAATGGCACCAGAACCTGATCGAATCCGCTGCTGAAGCTTCTGAAGAGCTGATGGAGAAATACCTGGGTGGTGAAGAACTGACTGAAGAAGAGATCAAAAAAGCTCTGCGTCAGCGCGTTCTGAACAACGAAATCATCCTGGTAACCTGTGGTTCTGCGTTCAAGAACAAAGGTGTTCAGGCGATGCTGGATGCGGTAGTTGACTACCTGCCATCCCCGGTTGACGTTCCTGCGATCAACGGCATCCTGGACGACGGTAAAGATACTCCGGCTGAGCGTCACGCAAGCGACGAAGAGCCATTCTCTGCACTGGCGTTCAAAATTGCTACCGACCCATTCGTGGGTAACCTGACCTTCTTCCGCGTTTATTCTGGTGTGGTTAACTCCGGTGACACCATCCTGAACTCCGTGAAAGCGGCGCGTGAACGTTTTGGCCGTATCGTACAGATGCACGCTAACAAACGTGAAGAGATCAAAGAAGTTCGTGCGGGCGACATCGCTGCAGCTATCGGTCTGAAAGACGTGACCACTGGTGACACCCTGTGTGACCCGGATCACCCGATCATTCTGGAGCGTATGGAATTCCCTGAGCCGGTAATCTCCATCGCAGTTGAACCAAAAACCAAAGCTGACCAGGAAAAAATGGGTCTGGCTCTGGGCCGTCTGGCGAAAGAAGACCCATCATTCCGCGTATGGACTGATGAAGAATCTAACCAGACCATCATCGCTGGTATGGGTGAACTGCACCTGGACATCATCGTTGACCGTATGAAGCGTGAATTCAACGTTGAAGCGAACGTGGGTAAACCTCAGGTTGCTTACCGCGAAGCGATTCGCGCGAAAGTTACCGACATTGAAGGTAAACACGCTAAGCAGTCTGGTGGTCGCGGTCAGTACGGTCACGTTGTGATCGACATGTACCCACTGGAGCCGGGCTCTAACCCGAAAGGTTACGAGTTCATCAACGACATCAAAGGTGGTGTAATTCCTGGCGAATACATCCCTGCCGTTGATAAAGGCATCCAGGAACAGCTGAAAGCGGGCCCTCTGGCTGGCTATCCGGTTGTTGACATGGGTGTTCGTCTGCACTTCGGTTCTTACCACGACGTTGACTCCTCTGAACTGGCGTTTAAACTGGCTGCGTCTATTGCCTTTAAAGAAGGCTTTAAGAAAGCAAAACCAGTTCTGCTTGAGCCAATCATGAAGGTTGAAGTAGAAACTCCTGAAGAGAACACCGGTGACGTTATCGGTGACTTGAGCCGTCGTCGCGGTATGCTGCGTGGTCAGGAATCCGAAGTAACTGGCGTTAAGATCCACGCTGAAGTTCCGCTGTCTGAAATGTTCGGATATGCGACTCAGCTGCGTTCTCTGACCAAAGGTCGTGCATCATACACCATGGAATTCCTGAAGTATGATGATGCGCCTAACAACGTTGCTCAGGCCGTTATTGAAGCCCGTGGTAAGTAATCCACAGGATTAAAACCTAAGTCCCGTGCTCTCTCCAGAGGGGAGAGCACTATAGTAAGGAATATAGCCGTGTCTAAAGAAAAATTTGAACGTACAAAACCCCACGTCAACGTTGGTACTATCGGCCACGTTGACCATGGTAAAACTACCCTGACTGCTGCAATCACTACCGTTCTGGCTAAAACCTACGGTGGTTCTGCTCGTGCATTCGACCAGATCGATAACGCACCAGAAGAAAAAGCTCGTGGTATCACCATCAACACCTCTCACGTTGAGTACGACACCCCGACTCGCCACTACGCACACGTAGACTGCCCAGGCCACGCCGACTATGTTAAAAACATGATCACCGGTGCTGCGCAGATGGACGGCGCGATCCTGGTTGTTGCTGCGACTGACGGCCCAATGCCTCAGACTCGTGAGCACATCCTGCTGGGTCGTCAGGTAGGCGTTCCTTTCATCATCGTGTTCCTGAACAAGTGCGACATGGTTGATGACGAAGAGCTGCTGGAACTGGTAGAGATGGAAGTTCGTGAACTGCTGTCTCAGTACGATTTCCCAGGCGACGATACTCCAATCGTTCGTGGTTCTGCTCTGAAAGCGCTGGAAGGCGAAGCTGAGTGGGAAGCGAAAATCATCGAACTGGCTGGCTTCCTGGATTCTTACATCCCAGAACCAGAGCGTGCGATTGACAAGCCATTCCTGCTGCCAATCGAAGACGTATTCTCCATCTCCGGTCGTGGTACCGTTGTTACCGGTCGTGTAGAGCGCGGTATCATCAAAGTTGGTGAAGAAGTTGAAATCGTTGGTATCAAAGAGACTGCGAAGTCTACCTGTACTGGCGTTGAAATGTTCCGCAAACTGCTGGACGAAGGCCGTGCTGGTGAGAACGTTGGTGTTCTGCTGCGTGGTATCAAACGTGAAGAAATCGAACGTGGTCAGGTTCTGGCGAAGCCAGGCTCAATCAAGCCACACACCAAGTTCGAATCTGAAGTGTACATTCTGTCCAAAGACGAAGGCGGCCGTCATACTCCGTTCTTCAAAGGCTACCGTCCACAGTTCTACTTCCGTACAACTGACGTGACCGGTACCATCGAACTGCCAGAAGGCGTTGAGATGGTAATGCCAGGCGACAACATCAAGATGGTTGTGACTCTGATCCACCCAATCGCGATGGACGACGGTCTGCGTTTCGCAATCCGTGAAGGCGGCCGTACCGTTGGCGCGGGCGTTGTTGCTAAAGTTCTGGGCTAATTAATTATCCCCGAATAAAAAAGGACGCTTCGGCGTCCTTTTTTGTTTTCTGCCGCTCAGGTATTTGTCACAAAATTTCGCATTTTTTGCCTGCTCCCGCCCCGCATTCTGGCGTTTGTGCTATTGTAATCATAACCATTCTCACTTACACTTTGCGCATAATTTGAACGGGAGTTTATATGTACGTTTGTTTATGTAATGGTGTAAGCGACAAAAAAATACGTCAGGCCGTTCGCCAGTTCCAGCCCCAGTCATTCCAGCAGCTTCGCAAATTTGTTCCGGTGGGAAATCAATGCGGTAAATGTGTACGTGCTGCGCGAGAGATCATGCAGGACGAACTGATGCAGATCCCGGAATACAAAGAGATCGCGTAAGCGCCCATCTTTTTTTTGACATCCCTGTAGCCCGATCTACGCTTCAATGAGTGGAAGCGGAGGGACTATATAATGAAAGGTGATGTTAAAATCATAAGTTATCTCAATAAATTATTGGGAAATGAGCTTGTCGCAATCAACCAGTACTTTCTTCACGCGAGAATGCTCAAAAACTGGGGACTCAAACGTTTAAACGACGTTGAGTACCATGAATCTATAGATGAGATGAAACACGCTGATAAATATATCGAGCGTATTTTATTCCTTGAAGGCATTCCAAACCTGCAGGATCTCGGCAAGCTGGGCATCGGAGAAGATGTCGAAGAGATGCTGCGTTCCGACCTCAGGCTGGAGCTTGAAGGTGCCAAAGATCTCCGTGAAGCCATTGCATATGCTGACAGCGTACATGACTACGTCAGTCGCGATATGATGATCCAGATCCTGGCCGATGAAGAAGGCCATATTGACTGGCTGGAAACGGAGCTGGATCTCATTGCTAAAATTGGCCTGCAAAACTATCTTCAGTCACAGATTAAAGTGGAAGAATAAGCAACGTCTTCCAGCCAACGCATAAACCCGCTGCTGCCAGAAATGGCCCAAAAGGCAGCGGGTTTTTTATTGCCTTCTTATCAGGGCGGATTAACGAAAAAACAAGAATGCAGAGAAGCGCCATCAGTGCTGCAAGCAACGCCAGCGTAGGCAGTACGCACCAGCCATGCCATGCGCCAAGCGCAGCCAGGTATTTTACATCGCCATATCCCATACCTTCACGCCGGCAGATAAACCAGTAGCCCCAGTAAATAATGGCAAAGGCAATATATCCGGCCATCGCACCCACCACCGCACGTGGCAGAAAATCCGGATGGATACAGAGCTGAAAGAGCAGGCCCGCCCATAGCAGCGGGCAGAGAAATTTATCGGGAAGCAGACCGTAGCGAATATCGGCATGTACCAGTAAGGCAGTCAGCGAAAGATAGATCAGCAGAAAGGGGAGGGTGGTTAGCATGAAAAAGGCCTCAAGCGGGTTTGCGCGCATACTCGTTATAATCGGCCTTGCCGGCAACGCATAAAAAACGGAGATGCGTAGCGGCTCGAAACAAAGCATCGACGCAGATTACATTGCATAAAATGTTGCGCGCTCTTATGAATACTGCGCCTCTGGCGCTTAATTTCTAAACGGCACTTGCGTCTTGCCCAGATTTACGTATAATGCGCGGGCTTGTCGTAATTGACGGCGGGTTCAATCAGAACCAGAGTAGCTCATTTTGTTACTCAACAATGCTCCCAATTGGGGAGCTACGTAAGAACGGTTACACTCTCCCATCAATCGTAATGGGTTTGAGGAGTAATCATTTTCGTTTATAAAATAATTGGAGCTCTGGTCTCATGCAGAACCAAAGAATCCGTATCCGCCTTAAAGCGTTTGATCATCGTCTGATCGATCAATCAACCGCGGAAATCGTCGAGACTGCTAAGCGCACTGGTGCGCAAGTCCGTGGTCCGATCCCGCTGCCGACCCGCAAAGAGCGCTTCACCGTTCTGATCTCTCCGCACGTTAACAAAGACGCGCGCGATCAGTACGAAATCCGCACTCACAAGCGTCTGGTTGACATCGTTGAGCCAACTGAGAAAACCGTTGATGCTCTGATGCGTCTGGATCTGGCTGCCGGTGTAGACGTGCAGATCAGCCTGGGTTAATCAGGTCATCGAGCGATTGAGAGGTTGAAACAATGATTGGTTTAGTCGGTAAAAAAGTGGGTATGACCCGCATCTTCACTGAAGATGGCGTTTCTATCCCAGTAACCGTAATCGAAGTTGAAGCAAACCGCGTTACTCAGGTTAAAGATCTGGCTAACGATGGCTACCGCGCTATTCAGGTTACCACTGGTGCTAAAAAAGCTAACCGTGTAACCAAACCAGAAGCGGGTCACTTCGCTAAAGCTGGCGTAGAAGCTGGCCGTGGTCTGTGGGAATTCCGTCTTGCTGAAGGCGAAGAGTTCACCGTAGGTCAGGACATTAGCGTTGAGCTGTTTGCTGACGTTAAAAAAGTTGACGTAACCGGTACCTCTAAAGGTAAAGGTTTTGCTGGTACCGTTAAGCGCTGGAACTTCCGTACCCAGGACGCTACTCACGGTAACTCCTTGTCTCACCGCGTTCCGGGTTCTATCGGTCAGAACCAGACTCCGGGCAAAGTGTTCAAAGGCAAGAAAATGGCAGGTCAGCTGGGTAACGAACGTGTAACCGTTCAGAGCCTGGACGTAGTACGTGTTGACGCTGAGCGCAACCTGCTGCTGGTTAAAGGTGCAGTTCCGGGTGCAACCGGTAGCGACCTGATCGTTAAACCAGCTGTGAAGGCGTAAGGGGATAGCAATGGAATTAGTATTGAAAGACGCGCAGAGCGCGCTGACTGTTTCCGAAACTACCTTCGGTCGTGATTTCAACGAAGCGCTGGTTCACCAGGTTGTTGTTGCTTATGCAGCTGGTGCTCGTCAGGGTACTCGTGCTCAGAAGACTCGTGCTGAAGTAACTGGTTCTGGCAAAAAGCCATGGCGCCAGAAAGGTACCGGCCGTGCGCGTTCAGGTTCTATCAAGAGCCCGATCTGGCGTTCAGGTGGCGTGACCTTCGCTGCGCGTCCACAGGACCACAGTCAAAAAGTTAACAAAAAGATGTACCGCGGCGCGCTGAAAAGCATCCTGTCCGAACTGGTACGTCAGGATCGTCTGATCGTTGTCGAGAAGTTCTCTGTTGAAGCGCCTAAAACTAAGCTGCTGGCACAGAAACTGAAAGACATGGCTCTGGAAGATGTGCTGATCATCACCGGTGAGCTGGACGAGAACCTGTTCCTGGCCGCACGTAACCTGCACAAGGTTGACGTACGCGATGCGACTGGTATCGACCCGGTTAGCCTGATCGCCTTCGACAAAGTCGTAATGACTGCTGATGCTGTTAAGCAAGTTGAGGAGATGCTGGCATGATTCGTGAAGAACGTCTGCTGAAGGTGCTTCGCGCACCGCACGTTTCTGAAAAAGCGTCTACTGCGATGGAAAAAACAAACACCATCGTTCTCAAAGTTGCTAAAGACGCGACCAAAGCAGAGATCAAAGCTGCTGTGCAGAAACTGTTTGAAGTCGAAGTCGAAGTCGTTAACACCCTGGTAGTTAAAGGGAAAGTTAAACGTCACGGACAGCGTATCGGTCGTCGTAGCGACTGGAAAAAAGCTTACGTCACCCTGAAAGAAGGCCAGAATCTGGACTTCGTTGGCGGCGCTGAGTAAGTCGGAGGAGTAATACAATGGCAGTTGTTAAATGTAAACCGACATCTCCGGGTCGTCGCCACGTAGTTAAAGTGGTTAACCCTGAGCTGCACAAGGGCAAACCTTTTGCTCCGTTGCTGGAAAAAAACAGCAAATCCGGTGGTCGTAACAACAATGGCCGTATCACCACTCGTCACATCGGTGGTGGCCACAAGCAGGCTTATCGTATTGTTGACTTCAAACGCAACAAAGACGGTATCCCAGCAGTTGTTGAACGTCTTGAGTACGATCCGAACCGTTCCGCGAACATCGCGCTGGTTCTGTACAAAGACGGCGAACGCCGTTACATCCTGGCCCCTAAAGGCCTGAAAGCTGGCGACCAGATTCAGTCTGGCGTTGATGCTGCAATCAAAGCAGGCAACACCCTGCCGATGCGCAATATCCCGGTTGGTTCTACCGTTCATAACGTAGAAATGAAACCAGGTAAAGGCGGTCAGCTGGCACGTTCCGCTGGTACTTACGTTCAGATCGTTGCTCGTGATGGTGCTTATGTCACTCTGCGTCTGCGTTCTGGTGAAATGCGTAAAGTCGAAGCAGACTGCCGCGCTACTCTGGGCGAAGTTGGCAATGCTGAGCATATGCTGCGCGTTCTGGGTAAAGCAGGTGCTGCACGCTGGCGTGGTGTTCGTCCTACCGTTCGCGGTACTGCGATGAACCCAGTCGATCACCCACATGGTGGTGGTGAAGGTCGTAACTTTGGTAAGCACCCGGTATCTCCGTGGGGCGTTCAGACCAAAGGTAAGAAGACCCGCAGCAACAAGCGTACTGATAAATTTATCGTACGTCGCCGTAGCAAATAATTTTAGAGGATAAGCCATGCCACGTTCTCTCAAGAAAGGTCCTTTTATTGACCTGCACTTGCTGAAGAAGGTAGAGAAAGCGGTGGAAAGCGGAGACAAGAAGCCCCTGCGCACTTGGTCCCGTCGTTCAACGATCTTTCCTAACATGATCGGTTTGACCATCGCTGTCCATAATGGTCGTCAGCACGTTCCAGTCTTTGTTACCGACGAAATGGTTGGTCACAAACTGGGTGAATTCGCACCGACTCGTACTTATCGCGGCCACGCTGCTGATAAAAAAGCGAAGAAGAAATAAGGTAGGAGGAAGAGATGGAAACTTTAGCTCAACATCGCCATGCTCGTTCTTCTGCTCAGAAGGTTCGCCTTGTTGCTGACCTGATTCGCGGTAAGAAAGTGTCGCAGGCCCTGGACATCCTGACCTATACCAACAAGAAAGCTGCGGTATTGGTCAAGAAAGTACTGGAATCTGCCATTGCTAACGCTGAACACAACGATGGCGCTGACATCGACGATCTGAAAGTCGCGAAAATTTTCGTAGATGAAGGCCCAAGCATGAAGCGCATTATGCCGCGTGCGAAAGGTCGTGCAGATCGCATCCTGAAGCGCACCAGCCACATTACTGTGGTTGTGTCCGATCGCTGAGACTCTGGAGACTAGCAATGGGTCAGAAAGTACATCCTAATGGTATTCGCCTGGGTATTGTAAAACCATGGAACTCTACCTGGTTTGCGAACACCAAAGAATTCGCTGACAACCTGGACAGCGATTTTAAAGTACGTCAGTACCTGACTAAGGAACTGGCTAAAGCGTCTGTATCTCGTATCGTTATCGAGCGTCCAGCGAAGAGCATCCGTGTGACTATTCACACTGCTCGTCCTGGCATCGTTATCGGTAAGAAAGGCGAAGACGTAGAAAAACTGCGCAAGGTCGTAGCGGATATCGCTGGCGTTCCTGCACAGATCAATATCGCTGAAGTTCGTAAGCCTGAACTGGACGCTAAATTGGTTGCTGACAGCATCACTTCACAGCTGGAACGTCGTGTAATGTTCCGTCGTGCTATGAAGCGTGCTGTACAGAACGCAATGCGTCTGGGCGCTAAAGGTATCAAAGTTGAAGTTAGCGGCCGTCTGGGCGGCGCGGAAATCGCACGTACCGAATGGTACCGTGAAGGTCGCGTACCGCTGCACACTCTGCGTGCTGACATCGACTACAACACCTCTGAAGCGCACACCACTTACGGTGTAATCGGCGTTAAGGTATGGATCTTCAAAGGTGAGATCCTGGGTGGTATGGCTGCTGTTGAACAACCGGAAAAACCGGCTGCTCAACCTAAAAAGCAGCAGCGTAAAGGCCGTAAATAAGGAGCGTCGCTGATGTTACAACCAAAGCGTACAAAATTCCGTAAAGTGCACAAAGGCCGCAACCGTGGTCTGGCGCAGGGTACGGATGTTAGCTTCGGCACTTTCGGTCTGAAAGCTGTTGGCCGTGGTCGTCTGACTGCACGTCAGATCGAAGCAGCACGTCGTGCAATGACCCGTGCAGTTAAGCGTCAAGGTAAGATCTGGATCCGTGTATTCCCGGACAAACCGATCACCGAGAAGCCGCTGGAAGTTCGTATGGGTAAAGGTAAAGGTAACGTGGAGTACTGGGTTGCCTTGATCCAACCGGGCAAAGTCCTTTATGAAATGGACGGTGTTCCGGAAGAGCTGGCCCGTGAAGCCTTCGGCCTGGCAGCAGCGAAACTGCCTATCAAAACCACCTTTGTAACTAAGACGGTGATGTAATGAAAGCAAAAGAGCTGCGTGAAAAAAGCGTTGAAGAGCTGAACGCTGAGCTGCTGAACCTGCTGCGTGAGCAGTTCAACCTGCGTATGCAGGCTGCAAGTGGCCAGCTGCAACAGACTCACCTGCTGAAGCAAGTGCGTCGCAATGTTGCGCGCGTTAAGACTTTACTGACTCAGAAGGCGGGTGCGTAATGACCGATAAAATCCGTACTCTGCAAGGTCGTGTTGTTAGCGACAAAATGGAGAAATCCATTGTTGTAGCTATCGAACGTATTGTGAAACACCCGATCTACGGTAAATTCATCAAGCGTACGACCAAACTGCACGTACATGACGAGAACAACGAATGTGGTATCGGCGACAAGGTTGAAATCCGTGAATGCCGCCCACTGTCCAAGACTAAGTCCTGGACGCTGGTTCGCGTTGTAGAGAAAGCGGTTCTGTAATACAGTACGCCTTCTCAATACGAATAAACGGCTCAGCGATGAGCCGTTTATTTTTTCTACCCATATTGCAGAAGCGGTGTTATAATGCCGCGCCCTCGATATGGGGCTTTTTAACGGCTCTGATTTTAGAGTCTCAGGTAGTAGTTGACATTAGCGGAGCACTAAAATGATCCAAGAACAGACTATGCTGAACGTCGCCGACAACTCCGGTGCACGTCGCGTAATGTGTATCAAGGTTCTGGGTGGCTCGCACCGTCGCTACGCAGGCGTAGGCGACATCATCAAGATCACCATCAAGGAAGCAATTCCACGTGGTAAGGTCAAAAAAGGTGATGTGCTGAAGGCGGTAGTGGTGCGCACCAAGAAGGGTGTTCGTCGCCCTGACGGTTCTGTCATTCGCTTCGATGGTAATGCATGCGTTATTTTAAACAATAACAGCGAGCAGCCTATCGGCACGCGTATCTTTGGGCCGGTAACTCGTGAACTTCGTACTGAGAAGTTCATGAAAATTATCTCTCTGGCACCAGAAGTACTCTAAGGAGCGAATCATGGCAGCGAAAATCCGTCGTGATGACGAAGTTATCGTGTTAACCGGTAAAGATAAAGGTAAACGCGGTAAAGTAAAAAATGTTCTGTCTTCCGGCAAACTTGTCGTTGAAGGTATCAACCTGGTTAAGAAACATCAGAAGCCGGTTCCGGCCCTGAACCAACCAGGTGGCATCGTTGAAAAAGAAGCTGCTATTCAGGTTTCTAACGTTGCAATCTTCAATGCGGCTACCGGCAAGGCTGACCGTGTAGGCTTTAGATTCGAAGACGGCAAAAAAGTCCGTTTCTTCAAGTCTAACAGCGAAACTATCAAGTAATTTGGAGTAGTACGATGGCGAAACTGCATGATTACTACAAAGACGAAGTAGTTAAAAAACTCATGACCGAGTTTAACTACAATTCTGTCATGCAAGTCCCTCGGGTCGAGAAGATCACCCTGAACATGGGTGTTGGTGAAGCGATCGCTGACAAGAAACTGCTGGATAACGCAGCAGCTGACCTGACAGCAATCTCCGGTCAAAAACCGCTGATCACCAAAGCACGCAAATCTGTTGCAGGCTTCAAAATCCGTCAGGGCTATCCGATCGGCTGTAAAGTAACTCTGCGTGGCGAACGCATGTGGGAGTTCTTTGAGCGCCTGATCACTATTGCTGTTCCACGTATCCGTGACTTCCGTGGCTTGTCCGCTAAGTCTTTCGACGGTCGTGGTAACTACAGCATGGGTGTCCGTGAGCAGATCATCTTCCCAGAAATCGACTACGATAAAGTCGACCGCGTGCGTGGTTTGGATATTACCATTACCACTACTGCGAAATCTGACGAAGAAGGCCGTGCTCTGCTGGCTGCCTTTGACTTCCCGTTCCGCAAGTAAGGTAGGGTTACTGAATGGCTAAGCAATCAATGAAAGCACGCGAAGTAAAGCGCGTAGCTTTAGCTGATAAATTCTTCGCTAAACGCGCTGAACTGAAAGCGATCATTTCTGATGTGAACGCTTCCGACGAAGATCGTTGGAATGCGGTTCTCAAGCTGCAGTCTCTGCCGCGTGATTCCAGCCCGTCTCGTCAGCGTAACCGCTGTCGTCAAACAGGTCGTCCACATGGTTATGTGGGCAAGTTTGGGTTGAGCCGTATCAAACTGCGTGAAGCCGCCATGCGCGGTGAAGTGCCAGGCTTGAAAAAGGCTAGCTGGTAATTACCAATTGAATCACGGGAGTAAAGACAGATGAGCATGCAAGATCCGATCGCGGATATGCTGACCCGTATCCGTAACGGTCAGGCCGCGAACAAAGTTGCGGTCACCATGCCTTCCGCCAAGCTGAAAGTGGCAATTGCCAACGTGCTGAAGGAAGAAGGTTTTATCGAAGATTTTAAAGTTGAAGGCGACACCAAGCCGGAACTGGAACTTACTCTCAAGTATTTCCAGGGTAAAGCTGTTGTAGAAAGCATTCAGCGTGTCAGCCGCCCAGGCCTGCGCATCTATAAGAAAAAAGATGAGCTGCCAAAAGTTATGGCTGGTCTTGGTATCGCAGTTGTTTCTACCTCTAAAGGTGTTATGACTGATCGTGCAGCGCGCCAGGCTGGTCTTGGTGGCGAAATTATCTGCTACGTAGCCTAATCGGAGGAAAGAATGTCTCGTGTTGCTAAAGCACCGGTCGTTATTCCTGCCGGCGTTGATGTAAAAATCGACGGTCAGGTTATTACGATCAAAGGTAAAAACGGCGAGCTGACTCGTACCCTCAACAAAGCTGTTGAAGTTAAACATGCAGATAACGCTCTGACCTTCGGTCCACGTGATGGTTTCGTGGATGGATGGGCTCAGGCTGGTACCGCGCGTGCCCTGCTGAACTCAATGGTTGTTGGTGTTACCGAAGGCTTCACTAAAAAGCTTCAGCTGGTTGGTGTAGGTTATCGTGCAGCTATCAAAGGGAATGCAGTAGGCCTGTCTCTGGGCTTCTCACACCCTGTTGAGCATCCGCTGCCGGCCGGTATCACTGCAGAATGCCCGACTCAGACTGAAATCGTGCTGAAAGGCGCTGATAAACAGCTGATCGGTCAGGTTGCAGCAGATCTGCGCGCCTACCGTCGTCCTGAGCCTTACAAAGGCAAGGGTGTTCGTTACGCCGACGAAGTCGTGCGTACCAAAGAGGCTAAGAAGAAGTAAGGTAACACTATGGATAAGAATTCTGCTCGTATCCGTCGTGCGACCCGCGCACGCCGCAAGCTCAAAGAGCTGGGTGCAACTCGCCTGGTGGTACATCGTACCCCGCGTCATATTTACGCACAGGTAATTGCACCGAACGGTTCTGAAGTTCTGGTAGCTGCTTCTACTGTAGAAAAAGCTATCTCAGAACAATTGAAGTACACCGGTAACAAAGACGCCGCTGCAGCTGTAGGTAAAGCTGTTGCTGAACGCGCTCTGGAAAAAGGCATCAGCAATGTTTCCTTTGACCGTTCCGGGTTCCAATATCATGGTCGTGTCCAGGCACTGGCAGATGCTGCCCGTGAAGCTGGCCTTCAGTTCTAAGGTAGAGGTGTAAGATGGCTCACATCGAAAAACAGGCTGGCGAACTGCAGGAAAAGCTGATCGCGGTAAACCGCGTATCTAAAACCGTTAAAGGTGGTCGTATTTTCTCCTTCACAGCTCTGACTGTAGTAGGCGATGGTAACGGTCGCGTTGGTTTTGGTTACGGTAAAGCGCGTGAAGTTCCAGCAGCGATCCAGAAAGCGATGGAAAAAGCCCGTCGCAACATGATTAACGTCGCGCTGAACAACGGCACCCTGCAGCACCCAGTTAAAGGTGTTCACACGGGTTCTCGTGTATTCATGCAGCCAGCTTCAGAAGGTACCGGTATCATCGCCGGTGGTGCAATGCGCGCCGTTCTGGAAGTTGCTGGGGTTCATAACGTTCTGGCTAAAGCATATGGTTCCACCAACCCGATCAACGTGGTTCGTGCAACTATTGATGGCCTGGAAAATATGAATTCTCCAGAAATGGTCGCTGCCAAGCGTGGTAAATCCGTTGAAGAAATTCTGGGGTAATTGACCATGGCAAAGACTATTAAAATCACTCAAACCCGCAGTGCAATCGGTCGTCTGCCGAAACACAAGGCAACGCTGCTTGGCCTGGGTCTGCGTCGTATTGGTCATACCGTTGAGCGCGAGGATACTCCTGCTGTTCGTGGTATGGTCAACGCGGTTTACTTCATGGTTAAAGTTGAGGAGTAAGAGATGCGTTTAAATACTCTGTCTCCGGCCGAAGGCTCTAAAAAGGCGGGTAAACGCCTGGGTCGTGGTATCGGTTCTGGCCTCGGTAAAACCGGTGGTCGTGGTCACAAAGGTCAGAACTCTCGTTCTGGCGGTGGCGTACGTCGCGGTTTCGAGGGTGGCCAGATGCCACTGTACCGTCGTCTGCCGAAGTTCGGCTTCACCTCTCGCAAAGCAGCGATCACAGCGGAAATCCGTCTGTCTGACCTGGCGAAAGTTGAAGGCGGCGTTGTAGACCTGAACACGCTGAAAGCAGCAAACATTATCGGTATCCAGATCGAGTTCGCGAAAGTGATCCTGGCTGGTGAAGTTTCTACTCCGGTAACTGTTCGTGGCCTGCGTGTTACTAAAGGTGCTCGTGCTGCTATCGAAGCTGCTGGCGGTAAAATTGAGGAATAAGTAGCAGATGGCTAAGCAACCGGGATTAGATTTTCAAAGTGCCAAAGGTGGATTTGGCGAGCTGAAACGCAGACTGCTGTTTGTTATCGGCGCGCTGATTGTGTTCCGTATTGGCTCTTTTATTCCGATCCCTGGTATCGATGCCGCTGTACTTGCCAAACTGCTTGAGCAACAGCGAGGCACCATCATTGAAATGTTCAACATGTTCTCTGGTGGTGCTCTCAGCCGTGCTTCTATCTTTGCATTGGGTATTATGCCGTACATTTCGGCATCTATTATTATCCAGCTGCTGACGGTCGTTCATCCGGCCCTGGCAGAGTTGAAGAAAGAAGGGGAGTCTGGACGTCGTAAGATTAGTCAGTACACCCGTTACGGTACTCTGGTGCTGGCAATATTCCAGTCGATCGGTATTGCTACCGGTCTGCCGAATATGCCTGGTATGCAGGGCCTGGTGTTAAACCCGGGCTTTGCATTCTACTTCACCGCTGTTGTAAGTCTGGTCACAGGGACAATGTTCCTGATGTGGCTCGGCGAACAGATTACTGAGCGTGGTATCGGTAACGGTATCTCAATCATCATCTTCGCCGGTATTGTTGCGGGCCTCCCGCCAGCCATCGCCCATACTATCGAGCAAGCGCGTCAAGGCGACCTGCACTTCCTCCTGTTGCTGTTGGTTGCAGTATTAGTATTTGCAGTGACGTTCTTTGTTGTCTTCGTTGAACGTGGTCAACGCCGCATTGTGGTGAACTACGCTAAACGTCAGCAAGGTCGTCGTGTCTATGCTGCACAGAGCACACATTTACCGCTGAAAGTGAACATGGCGGGGGTTATCCCGGCTATCTTCGCTTCCAGTATTATTCTGTTCCCGGCGACCATCGCGTCATGGTTCGGGGGCGGTACTGGTTGGAACTGGCTGACAACAATTTCGCTGTATTTGCAGCCTGGGCAACCACTTTATGTGTTACTCTATGCGTCTGCGATCATCTTCTTCTGTTTCTTCTACACGGCGTTGGTCTTCAACCCGCGTGAAACAGCAGATAACCTGAAGAAGTCCGGTGCATTTGTACCAGGAATTCGTCCGGGAGAGCAAACGGCGAAGTATATCGATAAAGTAATGACCCGCCTGACTTTGGTTGGTGCGCTCTATATTACTTTTATCTGCCTGATCCCGGAGTTCATGCGTGATGCAATGAAAGTACCGTTCTACTTCGGTGGGACCTCACTGCTTATCGTTGTTGTCGTGATTATGGACTTTATGGCTCAAGTGCAAACTCTGATGATGTCCAGTCAGTATGAGTCTGCATTGAAGAAGGCGAACCTGAAAGGCTACGGCCGCTAATTGGTCGCCTGAGAAGTTACGGAGAGTAAAAATGAAAGTTCGTGCTTCCGTCAAGAAATTATGCCGTAACTGCAAAATCGTTAAGCGTGATGGTGTCATCCGTGTGATTTGCAGTGCCGAGCCGAAGCATAAACAGCGCCAAGGCTGATTATTTCGCATATTTTTCTTGCAAAGTTGGGTTGAGCTGGCTAGATTAGCCAGCCAATCTTTTGTATGTCTGTACGTTTCCATTTGAGTATCCTGAAAACGGGCTTTTCAGCATGGTGCGTACATATTAAATAGTAGGAGTGCATAGTGGCCCGTATAGCAGGCATTAACATTCCTGATCAGAAACATGCTGTGATCGCATTAACTTCGATCTACGGCGTCGGCAAGACCCGTTCTAAAGCCATTCTGGCTGCAGCGGGTATCGCTGAAGATGTTAAGATCAGTGAGCTGTCTGAAGAACAAATCGACACGCTGCGTGACGAAGTTGCCAAATTTGTCGTTGAAGGTGATCTGCGCCGTGAAATCAGCATGAGCATCAAGCGCCTGATGGATCTTGGTTGCTATCGCGGTTTGCGTCATCGTCGTGGTCTGCCAGTGCGCGGTCAGCGTACTAAGACCAACGCACGTACCCGTAAGGGTCCGCGCAAACCGATCAAGAAATAATCGGGGTGATTGAATAATGGCAAAGGCACCAGTTCGTGCACGTAAACGTGTAAGAAAACAAGTCTCTGACGGCGTGGCTCATATCCATGCTTCTTTCAACAACACCATCGTTACTATTACTGATCGTCAGGGTAACGCATTGGGTTGGGCAACAGCCGGTGGTTCCGGTTTCCGTGGTTCTCGCAAATCCACTCCGTTCGCAGCTCAGGTTGCAGCAGAGCGTTGCGCTGAAGCCGTAAAAGAATACGGTATCAAGAATCTGGAAGTTATGGTTAAAGGTCCGGGTCCGGGTCGTGAATCTACTGTTCGCGCTCTGAACGCCGCTGGTTTCCGCATCACGAATATTACTGATGTGACTCCGATCCCTCATAACGGTTGTCGTCCGCCGAAAAAACGTCGCGTATAACGCTCCGTTTTTTAGGTTAGTTGGAGATAGAAAATGGCAAGATATTTGGGTCCTAAGCTCAAGCTGAGCCGTCGTGAGGGCACCGACTTATTCCTTAAGTCTGGCGTTCGCGCGATCGATACCAAGTGTAAAATTGAACAAGCTCCTGGCCAGCACGGTGCGCGTAAACCGCGTCTGTCTGACTATGGTGTGCAGTTGCGTGAAAAGCAAAAAGTTCGCCGTATGTACGGTGTGCTGGAGCGTCAGTTCCGTAACTACTATAAAGAAGCAGCACGTCTGAAAGGCAACACAGGTGAAAACCTGCTGGCTCTGCTGGAAGGTCGTCTGGACAACGTTGTATACCGTATGGGCTTCGGCGCTACTCGTGCTGAATCACGTCAGCTGGTTAGCCACAAAGCAATCATGGTAAACGGTCGTGTTGTTAACATCGCTTCTTATCAGGTTAAAGCGAATGACGTTGTTAGCATTCGTGAGAAAGCGAAAAAGCAATCTCGCGTGAAGGCCGCTCTGGAGCTGGCTGAGCAGCGTGAAAAGCCAACCTGGCTGGAAGTTGATGCTGGCAAGATGGAAGGTACGTTCAAGCGTCAGCCAGAACGTTCTGATCTGTCTGCGGACATTAACGAACACCTGATCGTCGAGCTTTACTCCAAGTAAAGCTTAGTACCAAAGAGAGGACACAATGCAGGGTTCTGTGACAGAGTTTCTAAAACCGCGCCTGGTAGATATCGAGCAAGTGAGTTCGACGCACGCCAAGGTGACCCTTGAGCCTTTAGAGCGTGGCTTTGGCCATACTCTGGGTAACGCACTGCGCCGTATTCTGCTCTCATCGATGCCGGGTTGCGCGGTGACCGAGGTTGAGATTGATGGTGTACTTCATGAGTACAGCACCAAAGAAGGCGTTCAGGAAGATATCCTTGAAATCCTGCTCAACCTGAAAGGGCTGGCGGTGAGAGTTCAGGGTAAAGATGAAGTTATTCTTACTCTGAATAAATCTGGCATTGGCCCTGTGACTGCAGCCGACATCACCCACGACGGTGATGTTGAAATCGTCAAGCCGCAGCACGTGATCTGCCACCTGACCGATGAGAACGCAGCGATTAGCATGCGTATCAAAGTTCAGCGCGGTCGTGGTTATGTGCCGGCTTCTGCCCGAATTCATTCGGAAGAAGATGAGCGCCCAATCGGCCGTCTGCTGGTCGACGCATGCTACAGCCCTGTAGAGCGTATTGCCTACAATGTTGAAGCAGCGCGTGTAGAACAGCGTACCGACCTGGACAAGCTGGTCATCGAAATGGAAACCAACGGCACAATCGATCCTGAAGAGGCGATTCGTCGTGCGGCAACCATCCTGGCAGAACAACTGGAAGCTTTCGTTGACTTACGTGATGTACGTCAGCCGGAAGTGAAAGAAGAGAAACCAGAATTCGATCCGATCCTGCTGCGCCCTGTTGACGATCTCGAGTTGACTGTCCGCTCTGCTAACTGCCTCAAGGCAGAAGCTATCCACTATATCGGTGATCTGGTACAGCGTACCGAGGTTGAGTTGCTGAAAACGCCGAACCTGGGTAAAAAATCTCTTACTGAGATTAAAGACGTGCTGGCTTCTCGTGGTCTGTCTCTGGGCATGCGCCTGGAAAACTGGCCACCGGCAAGCATTGCTGACGAGTAACCGGATCACAGGTTAAGGTTTTACTGAGAAGGATAAGGTCATGCGCCATCGTAAGAGTGGTCGTCAACTGAACCGCAACAGCAGCCATCGCCAGGCTATGTTCCGCAACATGGCAGGTTCACTGGTTCGTCATGAGATCATCAAGACGACCCTGCCTAAAGCGAAAGAGCTGCGTCGCGTAGTTGAGCCGCTGATTACTCTTGCCAAGACTGACAGCGTTGCTAATCGTCGTCTGGCATTCGCCCGTACTCGTGATAACGAGATCGTGGCAAAACTGTTTAACGAACTGGGCCCGCGTTTCGCGAGCCGTGCAGGTGGTTACACTCGCATTCTGAAGTGTGGTTTCCGTGCAGGCGACAACGCGCCGATGGCTTACATCGAGCTGGTTGATCGTTCAGAGAAAGCAGAAGCTGCTGCAGAGTAATCTGCAGTAACGTAAAAAAACCCGCTTCGGCGGGTTTTTTTATATCCGCGATATCCCCACTTCTCTACAATATCTGTATCAATTCTGTTCATCTCCTGGAGCGGGTAATGTGGTTGCTTGACCAGTGGGCAGAACGCCATATTCGTGATGCCCAAAAAAAAGGTGAATTCGACGATCTTCCGGGACGCGGTGAACCCCTTGTGCTTGACGATGACTCGCACATTGCGCCTGAACTACGGGCGGGCTACCGTTTACTGAAAAATGCAGGCTGTCTCCCTCCGGAGCTTGAACAGCGCAGAGAGGCTGTTGAACTGGCCGATCTGCTTAAAGGCATCCGTCAGGACGATCCGCGACATTCTGAACTTAGCCGTCGTCTCGTCCTGATTGAACTCAAGCTTCGCCAGGCAGGAATGAACACTGACTTTCTGCACGGTGAATACGGTAAACGCTTGTTGCGAAGAATAAACGAGGAGTAGCTATGTACCGTATCGGTGAACTTGCGAAGCTCGCGAACGTGACGCCGGATACTATCCGATATTACGAAAAGCAGCAGATGATCGATCATGAAGTTCGTACTGAAGGTGGCTTTCGACTTTATACCGATAACGATCTGCAGCGCCTGCGGTTTATTCGTTATGCGCGCCAGCTCGGCTTCACATTAGACTCGATCCGCGAGTTATTATCGATCCGCATCGATCCGGCACATCACACCTGCCAGGAGTCTAAAAGCATTGTGCAGGCTCGGCTGGATGAAGTGGAAGCACGCATTCAGGAGCTGCAAACCATGCAGCGCTCTCTGCAAAGGCTGAATGATGCCTGCTGCGGTACGGCCCACAGCAGTATTTATTGTTCCATTCTCGAAGCCCTTGAACAGGGGGCCAGTGGAGAAACGCAGGGCTGTTGATTTTTAGTCAAACCGGATCTAGACTCCCGTCGTCATAAACCCTGCTCTGGAGACATTATGAGCCGCTATCAGCACACGAAAGGTCAGATCAAAGACAATGCCATTGAGGCACTACTTCACGACCCGCTATTCAGACAGCGCGTTGAGAAGAATAAAAAAGGGAAAGGAAGTTATCTGCGTAAAGACAAGCATGAAAAACGGAGTAATTGGGAGGCCAGTGGCAAGCAAGCGAATCGCTTATTTACCACTGGCCTTCCTGCTTTAAGCTCTTGATTAAACGCGGTTGTTCTGCTCTTTTAACAGATCGCGGATCTCACTCAGCAGCACTTCTTCTTTCGTTGGTGCAGGTGCTGCAGCCGGCTCTTCTTTCTTACGATTGAGCCTGTTGATCAGCTTGATAGCCATAAAAATGGCAAACGCAACAATCACAAAATCAAATACGTTCTGAATAAATACGCCGTAGTGCATCACGACCGCCGGCACATCACCCTGTGCTTCACGCAGCGTGAAAGCGAACTGTTTGAAATCTATGCCCCCGATTAACAACCCTAAAGGTGGCATGATAATGTCGGCCACTAATGATGAAACAATCTTGCCGAATGCCGCACCAATAATGACACCCACAGCTAAATCCACCACGTTCCCGCGCATCGCAAATTCGCGAAATTCTTTAATAAAACTCATTGTTCTCTCCTTGTGCCAGCTGACGAGTTTTAGTTTAACAAATGATTAGCCAATTGCCATTCGGGATAATTAAACATTATAAAAAATAAAAGGCACAGAAATGAAAAGGATAAAGTAAGGGTGCTCTTTCTGGAGCACCCAATTCTTTAAAGGAAGAATGGACTTGGCTGGAATAAACGTTCGACGTCGGTAATAAACTTTTTATCGGTAAGGAACATAATAACGTGATCGCCTTGCTCAATTCGTAAATTATCATTGGCAATCATGACATCATTTCCGCGCACAACGGCGCCGATGATCGTGCCTGGCGGAAGCTTAATTTCATCGATTGACCGACCCACTACGCGTGACGTGGTTTCATCTCCGTGAGCAACAGCTTCAATGGCTTCCGCCACGCCACGGCGGAGCGATGACACACCGACAATATCCGCTTTACGAACATGGCTCAGAAGCGCTGAAATTGTTGCCTGCTGAGGCGAAATGGCAATATCAATAACGCTGCCCTGAACCAGATCGACATACGCCTTGCGCTGGATAAGCACCATGACTTTTTTTGCCCCCATGCGCTTCGCGAGCATGGCGGACATTATATTTGCCTCGTCATCGTTGGTGACGGCAATAAAGAGATCGACTTGATCAATATGCTCTTCAGCCAGTAGCTCCTGATCGGACGCATCACCATAAAATACGATCGTATTTTGCAGTTTTTCCGCCAGTTCAGCAGCACGCTGTTGATCGCGCTCGATCAACTTCACGCTGTAATCTTTTTCTAACCGATGTGCCAGACCTGCACCGATATTGCCGCCGCCGACCAGCATAATGCGTTTATAGGGTTTTTCGAGACGCTGTAGTTCACTCATCACCGCACGAATATGCTGTGAGGCCGCAATAAAGAAGACCTCATCACCGGCTTCGACAATCGTGGAGCCCTGCGGGCGAATGGGTCTGTCGTGACGGAAAATGGCTGCGACGCGCGTATCGATATGCGGCATGTGCTCGCGCATGGTGGAAAGCGCATTGCCGATCAATGGTCCGCCGTAATAGGCCTTAACCACTGCCAGACTCACTTTGCCCTCGGCAAAGTTTACCACCTGCAGGGCACCCGGATATTCGATCAGGCGGTAGATATTGTCGATAACCAGCTGTTCTGGCGCGATAAGGTGGTCGATGGGGACCGCTTCGGAATTAAACAGTTTTTCAGCATCGCGAACATAGTCCGGAGAGCGAATACGCGCAATTCGGTTTGGCGTGTTGAAAAGCGAGTAGGCCACCTGACAGGCAACCATATTGGTTTCATCAGAACTGGTTACCGCAACCAGCATGTCGGCATCGTCGGCGCCTGCCTCACGAAGAACACGTGGGTGCGAACCATGACCCTGCACCACCCGCAGGTCAAATTTGTCCTGTAAAACACGCAGGCGATCGCCGTTGGTATCAACTATGGTGATGTCGTTGTTTTCCCCAACCAGGTTTTCCGCCAGCGTTCCGCCAACCTGTCCTGCGCCCAGAATGATAATCTTCATATCTCGTGACCTGTTCTCAACATCACTCTTTGATTAGCTTAGCGTAAAAGAAGCCATCACCCTCTTCTGTACCCGGCAGATTCTGCTGACCCGGGCATTCAGGCGTTCCCGTATCTCGCAGCGCCGCGTCCGGGGTACGTTTAAGGAAGGCCGAGATTTGCTGACTGTTTTCTTCCGGCAGCACTGAGCAGGTCGCATAGACCAGCGTGCCGCCGGGTTTGAGACGAGGCCAGATGGCGTCGAGAATGTCGGATTGCAGTTGGGCAAGCTCGTTAATATCACGATCGCGACGCAGCCACTTGATATCCGGATGACGACGAATCACGCCGGTTGCTGAGCAGGGGGCATCCAGCAAAATGCGGTCAAACTGGGTTTCACCACACCATTCCGCGGGTTTGCGCCCATCGCCTTGCTTAACCTGTGCCTTCATGCCCAGACGCTTGAGGTTGTCATAGACGCGTGAAAGACGCTGCTCATCAACATCCACCGCCATCACGCTGGCCTGCGGAGCCACTTCAAGAATATGCGTCGTTTTGCCCCCAGGCGCTGCGCAGAGATCGAGGATCTGCTCACCGTTTTGGGGTTCAAGCCAGGTCATGCAACCCTGAGCCGAGGCATCCTGTACCGTTACCCAACCGTCTTCAAAGCCGGGCAATGCATGTACCGGTGCAGGCGATGCTAAGCGCACGGCATCAGGGTATGCGTCATGGGTGAAGCCGCTCATTCCAGCTTCTTCAAGTAATGCCAGCCATGCGTCACGGGTGTGGTGATTACGATTCACGCGTAACCACATTGGTGGACGCTGGTTGTTAGCATCGGCAATGTCCTGCCACTGCTGCGGATAAGCTTTTTTCAGGCGCTTCAACAGCCAGTCCGGATGCAGGAAGCGCGCTTCGCTTTGGGCAAATTCAGCCAGAAGCTCATCCTGCTGTCGCTGGAACTGACGCAATACGCCGTTGATCAGCCCTTTCAGCTGAGGACGTTTAATCGCAACGGCACCTTCCACCGTCTCTGCCAGCGCGGCATGGGGTGGGATGCGGGTATGAAGAAGCTGATAAAAACCCACCATAATCAAATAGTGTACGGTGCGCTGTTTGCCTGTCATTGGGCGTGACATCAGCTTGTTAATCAACCACTCAAGTTGAGAAAGCGTGCGCAGGACGCCAAAGCAGAGCTCCTGAAGCAGGGCTTTATCCTTATCAGAGACTTTTTGCTGCAGGGGAGGCAGGACATTGCTCAATGACTGGCCCTGCTCAATAACCTGCTCGACGGCCTGAGCCGCCATACTGCGTAGATTTTGTTTTTTCATAACCGTAAAAATAAAAATGCCCGGAAACACCGGGCCTTAAGAATAAATTTGCTCAGGCAAGACGGTTGCCCGGGATAAACCATTCGCGACGGGAATTTAACAGATCCTGAGCGCTCATGGCTTTCTTACCGGCCGGTTGGAGCGATTCAAGATTCAATATCCCTTGCCCAGTCGCCACCTGGATACCGTTCTTGTTGGCGTCAACAATCGTACCGGGTTTGGCCGTAGTAGTACCGCTAATGACGGAGGCTTTCCACACTTTCACTGGCTGCTCATCAATCTCCATCCAGCTCATCGGCCATGGATTGAAAGCGCGAATGCAGCGTTCAAGCTGAGCGGCCGACAGCGACCAGTCGATCCGCGCTTCTTCTTTGCTCAGCTTTTGGGCATAAGTCACCAGCGCGTCATCCTGAACTTCCGGTTTCGCCGTATTGTCAGCAAGCTGCTGGAGCGTCTCGATAAGCCCTTGTGGACCGAGGTCTGCCAGTTTGTCATACAGCGTGGCGCTGGTATCGTCTGACGTAATGGGGCAGGCCAGTTTATACAGCATATCGCCGGTGTCTAAACCTACGTCCATCTTCATAATGGTAACGCCCGTTTCGGCATCGCCTGCCCACAGCGATCGCTGAATAGGTGCAGCACCACGCCAGCGCGGGAGCAAAGACCCATGCACGTTGATGCAACCCAGGCGAGGCATATCGAGCACAGCTTTTGGCAGGATTAAACCATAAGCCACCACCACCATTACGTCGGCTTTCAGGTCAGCGACCAGCTGCTGATTTTCCTGGGGGCGTAACGATGCGGGCTGGAAAACGGGTAGCCCATGCTCTTCTGCCAGCACTTTTACCGGGCTGGGCATCATTTTTTTGCCGCGACCAGCAGGACGGTCCGGCTGGGTAAAGACGCCAACAACCTTGTGACCGGAAGATAACAGCGCGTCAAGATGACGCGCTGCAAAATCAGGGGTTCCCGCGAAGATAATTCGTAGTGTTTTAGACACGATGATCCTTGTATCCGGGGGGCGTTATGCGCGAGAACGCAAACGATCCAGTTTTTCTACTTTCTGACGAATACGCTGCTGTTTCAGCGGTGAGAGGTAATCGATAAACAGTTTACCGACAAGGTGATCCATCTCATGCTGAATACAAATCGCCAGCAGGTCATCTGCTTCCAGTTCGAACGGATTACCGTCACGATCCAGGGCGCGAATTTTCACCTTTTCAGCTCGCGGCACTAACGCACGCTGTTCAGGAATAGACAGACAGCCTTCCTCAATACCGGTTTCGCCACTCTTTTCGAGCAGCTCAGGGTTGATCAGCACCAGGCGGCCATCGCGATTTTCAGAAACATCAATCACGATAATACGCTTATGAATGTCTACCTGCGTCGCCGCCAGGCCAATGCCTTCTTCGGCGTACATGGTATCGAACATATCATCAACGATACGCTGGATTTCTGCATTCACTTCTTTGACCGGTTCAGCGACGATGCGAAGGCGCTCGTCCGGAATATGTAACACTTGCAAAACTGCCATAAATTTCCAGAGTCGTGTTCAGGAGTTGATAAGAATACTACCTCTATTCTAGACAAATCCCCCATCGATTGACAGCATCAGTGACCAATCGCAATGATTGCGGAGGCCGCTTATGGCAGGGGAAAGGATGACGTTGACCGAGATATGGCTACGGCTAATACACACAGGGTCTCTGTGTGGTGATGTAATGCTGGAAGCGGCTGCACGACTGCAGAAGCAGGAAGGCATCGACACGCTTGTCTTAAGAAATGCTGGACTGACAGCAAAGCAGGCTGAACGATTCTTTGCGTTCAATGAGAGTGAGCTGGAACGTAGCCTGCTATGGCTTGAGCAGCCGGGGCATCATTTATTAACGGCCAACCATCCCCTTTATCCCCCTTTGCTCCGCACGATCCCTGATTATCCCGGTGCATTATTCATAAAAGGTAACCCAGAGACGCTTAATACCGTTCAGCTGGCGGTGGTAGGCAGTCGTGCGCCGTCATGGTACGGCGAGCGATGGGGGAAAATCCTGTGCGAACAGCTTACACAAAGTGGTTTCACGATTACCAGCGGGCTGGCCTGCGGTATTGACGGCGTTGCCCACAGCGCGGCACTGTCAGCTAAAGGACAAAGTGTCGCGGTCCTGGGGAACGGTCTTTTTAGCATTTATCCACGCCGACATCAGGCATTGGCGATGCGGCTTATTGAATCTGACGGCGCGATAGTCTCTGAGTTTCCGCTTTCCGCGCAGCCCAGGCCGGCAAACTTTCCGCGTCGTAATCGAATTATCAGCGGGCTTAGCAAAGGCGTGCTGGTAGTTGAAGCTGCGCGGCGAAGCGGTTCACTGGTCACGGCACGATGCGCGCTTGAACAGGGTAGAGAGGTCTTTGCCTTGCCCGGCCCGATAGGTAACCCCGGATGCGAGGGGCCCCACTGGCTGATTAAACAAGGGGCCACACCGGTAACGGAAGTACGGGATATTCTTGAAAATTTGCAATATGGGCTGCAATGGCTGCAGGAAGATCCCGAAAAGCGACAATATTCATCAGATCAGGGAAAGGTGGCATTGCCATTTCCCAAGCTCCTGGCTAACGTAGGAGATGAGGTAACACCTGTTGACGTTGTCGCTGAACGTGCCGGCCAACCTGTGCCAGTAACGGTAGCACAGCTACTCGAACTGGAGTTAGCAGGGTGGATCGCAGCTGTACCCGGCGGCTATGTCCGATTGAGGAGGGCATGCCATGTTCGACGTACTGATGTATTTGTTTGAGACTTACATCCATAACGAAGCAGAAATGCGAGTGGATCAGGACAAATTGACACAGGATCTTACCGATGCGGGGTTTGAGCGGGAAGACATCTATAATGCGTTGATGTGGTTGGAAAAACTGGCTGATTATCAGGAAGGCCTGGCCGAACCGATGCAGCTTGCTTCTGATCCATTGTCAGTACGCATTTATACCGCAGAAGAGTGTGAAAGGCTGGACGCCAGCTGTCGGGGATTCATCTTATTCCTTGAGCAGATTCAGGTGCTGAACCTCGAAACGAGAGAAATGGTGATAGAGCGCGTCATGGCGCTGGATACAGCAGAATTCGAACTGGAAGATCTTAAGTGGGTGATCCTGATGGTTCTGTTTAATATTCCGGGCTGTGAAAATGCCTATCAGCAAATGGAAGAATTACTCTTTGAAGTGAATGAAGGTATGCTGCACTAATTCAATGTGCAGCACCAAGAGTTGTTATGGCCAAATCAGCACTATTCACGGTGCATAAAAACGAGCCCTGCCCGCAGTGCGGGGCTGAACTTGTTATTCGGTCCGGGAAACACGGCCCGTTTCTCGGTTGTTCACACTATCCGGAATGTGATTATGTTCGTCCTCTGAAAAGCCAGGCGGATGGACATATCGTTAAAATTCTGGAGGGTCAGTATTGTCCCGTGTGCGGTGGTGAATTAGCCCTGCGGCAGGGGCGTTTCGGCATGTTTATTGGATGTAGCCGCTATCCAGAATGTGAGCATACGGAACAAATTGATAAGCCTGATGAAACGGCAATTGCGTGTCCTCAGTGTCAGCGCGGTCAGCTGGTACAGCGCCGTTCCCGTTATGGTAAGACCTTCCATTCGTGCGATCGCTACCCTGAATGCCAGTTCGTCATCAATTTTAAACCGGTAGCGGGAACCTGCCCTCATTGCAATTATCCGCTACTGATAGAGAAGAAAACCGCGCAAGGCATGAAACGCTTCTGCGCCAGTAAACAATGTGGAAAGCCGGTTACGGCGGATCAAAATAGTGAATAATAACCTGCCATTAGGCTCCATTGCGCATGCAGTGGACGTACTGAAAAATGAAGAAGTCATCGCCTATCCAACTGAAGCTGTTTTTGGGGTCGGTTGCGATCCTGACAGCGAGACGGCTGTGAGCCGTCTGCTTGCCCTGAAACAAAGACCCGTCGAGAAAGGGCTGATTTTGATCGCTGCGAATTACGAGCAGCTTAAACCTTATATCGATGACTCTATGCTGACGCCGGCGCAGCGCGAGACTATCTTCTCCGCGTGGCCGGGACCAGTGACCTTCGTCTTCCCGGCGCAGCCGACAACCCCGCGTTGGTTAACCGGACGCTTTGATTCCCTCGCCGTTCGCGTAACTGACCATCCGCTGGTGGTTGAGCTTTGTCTGGCATTTGGTAAACCGCTAGTCTCAACAAGTGCTAACCTGACCGGATTGCCGCCTTGTAGGACAACCGAAGAAGTGCTGGCGCAGTTCGGGGATGACTTCCCTGTTGCTGTCGGTGAAACGGGAGGGCGCCTGAACCCTTCTGAAATTCGCGACGCTTTGACCGGCGAACGTTTTCGCCAGGGGTAATCTCATGGAAACCTATGCTGTTTTTGGTAATCCGATTGCACACAGCAAGTCACCGTTGATTCATCAGCAATTTGCGAAGCAGCTGCAGATAAATCATCCCTATGGTCGCGTACTGGCACCGGTGGATGCATTTATTCCAACGCTGGAGGCTTTTTTCGCCGCGGGCGGTAAAGGCGCGAATGTGACGGTTCCTTTTAAAGAGGAAGCCTTCGAACGTGCGGATGAGCTGACCGAGCGTGCTTCACTGGCTGGTGCAGTCAATACCCTTAAACGGCTTGAGGATGGACGCCTTTTGGGTGACAACACCGACGGGATTGGTTTACTTAGCGATCTGGAACGACTTTCGTTTATTAAGCCCGGATTCCGGGTCCTACTGATTGGTGCGGGTGGCGCATCGCGGGGAGTACTGTTGCCTCTGCTTTCACTGGACTGTTCGGTGACCGTTACTAACAGAACCTTTTCCCGGGCAGAAGCGCTGGCGGCGTTGTTTGCGCATACCGGCAGCGTGAGCGCGGTAGCTCTTGACGATCTTGCCGATCGTGAGTTCGATCTTGTCATTAATGCTACATCCAGCGGCATTAGTGGTGAGATCCCGGCGATCCCCGCTTCGCTGGTCAGTGCGCATATGTATTTCTATGACATGTTTTATCAGAAAGGGAAGACGCCTTTCCTTAACTGGTGTGAACAACACGGTGCGAAACAGTTAGCCGATGGACTCGGCATGCTGGTGGGGCAGGCTGCGCATGCGGTGCTGCTCTGGCACGGGGTGTTGCCTGCAGTCGAGCCGGTCATTGAAAAGTTAAAGCAGGAGCTTTCGGCGTGAATCAGGCTATTCATTTTCCGGACAGAGAGAGCTGGGATGAAAGTAAGCAAGCGGTCTGTTTCCCGGTTCTGGTGCACGGTATGCAACTGACCTGTGCCATTCATGGGGAAACGCTGTTGCGTCGTTTTGGCGGTTCAGATCCGATAGCGGTATTTTGCGAAAATCGCTGGGATCTGGAAGAGGAAGCCAGCGATTTAATCCGCGAACAGCAAGAAGACGATCAGGGTTGGGTTTGGCTATCCTGATCCAAATAATCGTTTTTCCATCTTACGTAGTTGTTCGCCGAGTATTTTAATCCTTCGATCTCTGCCTCCTTAAGGGGGCGGATCTGTTTTACCGGACTTCCCAGATAGAGATAGCCGCTCTCCAGCCGTTTGTTCTGCGGGACCAGGCTACCGGCTCCAATCATCACGTCATCTTCTACTATGACGCCATCCAGCAAAATCGACCCCATGCCAACAAGTACGCGATTTCCGATAGTGCAGCCGTGAAGCATCACTTTATGGCCGACGGTAACCTCTTCTCCAATGATGAGGGGATTACCGTCCGGGTTATAGGAGGATTTGTGCGTGACGTGCAGGACGCTACCGTCCTGAATATTGGTACGTGCACCAATCGACACATAGTTAACATCACCCCTGATGGCGACGAGTGGCCAGATACTGACATCATCGGCCATTCGGACATCACCAATCACCACGCTGTTGGCATCGATCATCACGCGATCGCCTTTTTGGGGGAACAGATCTTTATAAGGACGTAATACTGCGGGCATATCTACCTCTAACAATGAGCGCTATACAGAAGACTTTGATCGTATTAATGGATCGAGGCAAGGCAACATACGTCAATATTTAAGCAGATCGGGCGGGATTTCAGCGAAAAGCGCGGAAAATCAGCAGTCGGAAAAAAAGATCTAAAAAATACTTGTGCTAAAAAATGGGATCCCTATAATGCGCCTCCATCGACACGGCGGATGTGAATCACTTCACAAACAGCCCGGTCGGTTGAAGAGAAAAAATCCTGCAATAACGGGTTGACTCTGAAAGAGGAAAGCGTAATATACGCCACCTCGCAACGGTGAGCGAAAGCCGCGTTGCACTGCTCTTTAACAATTTATCAGACAATCTGTGTGGGCACTCAAAGTGACATGGATTCTTAATGTCTTCGGACAATAAATGAATACCAAGTCTCTGAGTGAACATGCGTAATTCATTACGAAGTTTAATTCACGAGCATCAAACTTAAATTGAAGAGTTTGATCATGGCTCAGATTGAACGCTGGCGGCAGGCCTAACACATGCAAGTCGAGCGGCAGCGGAAAGTAGCTTGCTACTTTGCCGGCGAGCGGCGGACGGGTGAGTAATGTCTGGGAAACTGCCTGATGGAGGGGGATAACTACTGGAAACGGTAGCTAATACCGCATAACGTCGCAAGACCAAAGAGGGGGACCTTCGGGCCTCTTGCCATCAGATGTGCCCAGATGGGATTAGCTAGTAGGTGGGGTAACGGCTCACCTAGGCGACGATCCCTAGCTGGTCTGAGAGGATGACCAGCCACACTGGAACTGAGACACGGTCCAGACTCCTACGGGAGGCAGCAGTGGGGAATATTGCACAATGGGCGCAAGCCTGATGCAGCCATGCCGCGTGTATGAAGAAGGCCTTCGGGTTGTAAAGTACTTTCAGCGGGGAGGAAGGCGATAAGGTTAATAACCTTGTCGATTGACGTTACCCGCAGAAGAAGCACCGGCTAACTCCGTGCCAGCAGCCGCGGTAATACGGAGGGTGCAAGCGTTAATCGGAATTACTGGGCGTAAAGCGCACGCAGGCGGTCTGTCAAGTCGGATGTGAAATCCCCGGGCTCAACCTGGGAACTGCATTCGAAACTGGCAGGCTAGAGTCTTGTAGAGGGGGGTAGAATTCCAGGTGTAGCGGTGAAATGCGTAGAGATCTGGAGGAATACCGGTGGCGAAGGCGGCCCCCTGGACAAAGACTGACGCTCAGGTGCGAAAGCGTGGGGAGCAAACAGGATTAGATACCCTGGTAGTCCACGCCGTAAACGATGTCGACTTGGAGGTTGTGCCCTTGAGGCGTGGCTTCCGGAGCTAACGCGTTAAGTCGACCGCCTGGGGAGTACGGCCGCAAGGTTAAAACTCAAATGAATTGACGGGGGCCCGCACAAGCGGTGGAGCATGTGGTTTAATTCGATGCAACGCGAAGAACCTTACCTACTCTTGACATCCAGAGAACTTTCCAGAGATGGATTGGTGCCTTCGGGAACTCTGAGACAGGTGCTGCATGGCTGTCGTCAGCTCGTGTTGTGAAATGTTGGGTTAAGTCCCGCAACGAGCGCAACCCTTATCCTTTGTTGCCAGCGGTCCGGCCGGGAACTCAAAGGAGACTGCCAGTGATAAACTGGAGGAAGGTGGGGATGACGTCAAGTCATCATGGCCCTTACGAGTAGGGCTACACACGTGCTACAATGGCGCATACAAAGAGAAGCGACCTCGCGAGAGCAAGCGGACCTCATAAAGTGCGTCGTAGTCCGGATTGGAGTCTGCAACTCGACTCCATGAAGTCGGAATCGCTAGTAATCGTAGATCAGAATGCTACGGTGAATACGTTCCCGGGCCTTGTACACACCGCCCGTCACACCATGGGAGTGGGTTGCAAAAGAAGTAGGTAGCTTAACCTTCGGGAGGGCGCTTACCACTTTGTGATTCATGACTGGGGTGAAGTCGTAACAAGGTAACCGTAGGGGAACCTGCGGTTGGATCACCTCCTTACCTTAAAGAACCTGCCTTTGCAGTGCTCACACAGATTGTCTGATGAAAAGTAAATAGCAAGGCGTCTTGCGATTGAGACTTCAGTGTCCCCTTCGTCTAGAGGCCCAGGACACCGCCCTTTCACGGCGGTAACAGGGGTTCGAATCCCCTAGGGGACGCCACTTGCTGGTTCGTGAGTGAAAGTCACCTGCCGTCATATCTCAAAACTGACTTACGAGTCACGTTTGAGATATTTGCTCTTTAAAAATCTGGATCAAGCTGAAAATTGAAACGACACATCTTTAATGGTGTGTTCGAGTCTCTCAAATTTTCGCAATCAGAAGTGAAACATCTTCGGGTTGTGAGGTTAAGCGACTAAGCGTACACGGTGGATGCCCTGGCAGTCAGAGGCGATGAAGGACGTGCTAATCTGCGAAAAGCGCCGGCGAGGTGATATGAACCTTTGACCCGGCGATGTCCGAATGGGGAAACCCAGTGCAATTCGTTGCACTATCGTTAACTGAATACATAGGTTAACGAGGCGAACCGGGGGAACTGAAACATCTAAGTACCCCGAGGAAAAGAAATCAACCGAGATTCCCCCAGTAGCGGCGAGCGAACGGGGAGCAGCCCAGAGTCTGAATCAGCTTGTGTGTTAGTGGAAGCGTCTGGAAAGTCGCACGGTACAGGGTGACAGTCCCGTACACGAAAGCACACAGGCTGTGAACTCGAAGAGTAGGGCGGGACACGTGGTATCCTGTCTGAATATGGGGGGACCATCCTCCAAGGCTAAATACTCCTGACTGACCGATAGTGAACCAGTACCGTGAGGGAAAGGCGAAAAGAACCCCGGCGAGGGGAGTGAAAAAGAACCTGAAACCGTGTACGTACAAGCAGTGGGAGCACCTTCGTGGTGTGACTGCGTACCTTTTGTATAATGGGTCAGCGACTTATATTCTGTAGCAAGGTTAACCGTATAGGGGAGCCGAAGGGAAACCGAGTCTTAACTGGGCGTTAAGTTGCAGGGTATAGACCCGAAACCCGGTGATCTAGCCATGGGCAGGTTGAAGGTTGGGTAACACTAACTGGAGGACCGAACCGACTAATGTTGAAAAATTAGCGGATGACTTGTGGCTGGGGGTGAAAGGCCAATCAAACCGGGAGATAGCTGGTTCTCCCCGAAAGCTATTTAGGTAGCGCCTCGTGAACTCATCTTCGGGGGTAGAGCACTGTTTCGGCTAGGGGGCCATCCCGGCTTACCAACCCGATGCAAACTACGAATACCGAAGAATGTTATCACGGGAGACACACGGCGGGTGCTAACGTCCGTCGTGAAGAGGGAAACAACCCAGACCGCCAGCTAAGGTCCCAAAGTCATGGTTAAGTGGGAAACGATGTGGGAAGGCACAGACAGCCAGGATGTTGGCTTAGAAGCAGCCATCATTTAAAGAAAGCGTAATAGCTCACTGGTCGAGTCGGCCTGCGCGGAAGATGTAACGGGGCTAAACCATGCACCGAAGCTGCGGCAGCGACGCTTATGCGTTGTTGGGTAGGGGAGCGTTCTGTAAGCCGTTGAAGGTGGCCTGTGAGGGTTGCTGGAGGTATCAGAAGTGCGAATGCTGACATAAGTAACGATAAAGCGGGTGAAAAGCCCGCTCGCCGGAAGACCAAGGGTTCCTGTCCAACGTTAATCGGGGCAGGGTGAGTCGACCCCTAAGGCGAGGCCGAAAGGCGTAGTCGATGGGAAACAGGTTAATATTCCTGTACTTGGTGTTACTGCGAAGGGGGGACGGAGAAGGCTATGTTAGCCGGGCGACGGTTGTCCCGGTTTAAGCATGTAGGCGGAGGTTCCAGGTAAATCCGGTACCTTTTAACGCTGAGGTGTGATGACGAGGCACTACGGTGCTGAAGTAACAAATGCCCTGCTTCCAGGAAAAGCCTCTAAGCATCAGGTAACATCAAATCGTACCCCAAACCGACACAGGTGGTCAGGTAGAGAATACCAAGGCGCTTGAGAGAACTCGGGTGAAGGAACTAGGCAAAATGGTGCCGTAACTTCGGGAGAAGGCACGCTGATATGTAGGTGAAGCCCCTGCGGGTGGAGCTGAAATCAGTCGAAGATACCAGCTGGCTGCAACTGTTTATTAAAAACACAGCACTGTGCAAACACGAAAGTGGACGTATACGGTGTGACGCCTGCCCGGTGCCGGAAGGTTAATTGATGGGGTTAGCGGCAACGCGAAGCTCTTGATCGAAGCCCCGGTAAACGGCGGCCGTAACTATAACGGTCCTAAGGTAGCGAAATTCCTTGTCGGGTAAGTTCCGACCTGCACGAATGGCGTAATGATGGCCAGGCTGTCTCCACCCGAGACTCAGTGAAATTGAACTCGCTGTGAAGATGCAGTGTACCCGCGGCAAGACGGAAAGACCCCGTGAACCTTTACTATAGCTTGACACTGAACACTGGTCCTTGATGTGTAGGATAGGTGGGAGGCTTTGAAGCGTGGACGCCAGTCTGCGTGGAGCCGTCCTTGAAATACCACCCTTTAATGGCTGGTGTTCTAACGTAGACCCGTGATCCGGGTTGCGGACAGTGTCTGGTGGGTAGTTTGACTGGGGCGGTCTCCTCCCAAAGAGTAACGGAGGAGCACGAAGGTTAGCTAATCCTGGTCGGACATCAGGAGGTTAGTGCAATGGCATAAGCTAGCTTGACTGCGAGAGTGACGGCTCGAGCAGGTGCGAAAGCAGGTCATAGTGATCCGGTGGTTCTGAATGGAAGGGCCATCGCTCAACGGATAAAAGGTACTCCGGGGATAACAGGCTGATACCGCCCAAGAGTTCATATCGACGGCGGTGTTTGGCACCTCGATGTCGGCTCATCACATCCTGGGGCTGAAGTAGGTCCCAAGGGTATGGCTGTTCGCCATTTAAAGTGGTACGCGAGCTGGGTTTAGAACGTCGTGAGACAGTTCGGTCCCTATCTGCCGTGGGCGCTGGAGAATTGAGGGGGGCTGCTCCTAGTACGAGAGGACCGGAGTGGACGCATCACTGGTGTTCGGGTTGTCATGCCAATGGCACTGCCCGGTAGCTAAATGCGGAAGAGATAAGTGCTGAAAGCATCTAAGCACGAAACTTGCCCCGAGATGAGTTCTCCCTGACCCTTTAAGGGTCCTGAAGGAACGTTGAAGACGACGACGTTGATAGGTCGGGTGTGTAAGCGCAGCGATGCGTTGAGCTAACCGATACTAATGAACCGTGAGGCTTAACCTTACAACGCCGAAGATGTTTTGGCGAAGAGACAGAACAATCAATTTCAGCCTGATACAGATTAACAGAATTTGCCTGGCGGCTTTAGCGCGGTGGTCCCACCTGACCCCATGCCGAACTCAGAAGTGAAACGCCGTAGCGCCGATGGTAGTGTGGGGTCTCCCCATGTGAGAGTAGGGAACTGCCAGGCATCAAATTTAGCGTGCTGATATGGCTCAGTTGGTAGAGCGCACCCTTGGTAAGGGTGAGGTCCCCAGTTCGACTCTGGGTATCAGCACCATTTTATACTTAGGTTAAAGTTCGGCAAGAAGTAAAAGAATTTGTCTGGCGGCTTTAGCGCGGTGGTCCCACCTGACCCCATGCCGAACTCAGAAGTGAAACGCCGTAGCGCCGATGGTAGTGTGGGGTCTCCCCATGTGAGAGTAGGGAACTGCCAGACATCAAATAAGTGAGAAGGCCATCCGAAAGGATGGCCTTTTTGCGTTATGATTCTCGTGAAAACCGTAAGCCCGGTAAGCGCAGCGCTACCGGGCAAAAACTGCTGATTAATGAATCACCTGCGACAGGAATGCTCGCGTACGCTCTGACTTCGGATGCGCAAAGAACTCATCCGGTGGCGCCTGCTCAACAATCTCCCCACGGTCCATAAAGATCACCCGATCGGCGACGGTTCGTGCAAAACCCATCTCATGCGTCACGCACAGCATGGTCATGCCGGATTGTGCCAGCCCAATCATGGTGTCCAGAACCTCTTTCACCATTTCCGGATCGAGGGCAGATGTCGGTTCATCAAACAGCATAATTTTCGGTTTCATACACAGAGAACGGGCGATAGCCACACGCTGCTGCTGGCCACCCGATATCTGGCCAGGGAACTTATTGGCATGCTCTGCGATGCGCACTCGCTCCAGGTAGTGCATTGCCAACGCCTCGGCTTCCTTTTTCGGCATCTTCCGTACCCAAATCGGTGCAAGCGTACAGTTCTGCAGAACGGTCAGGTGCGGAAACAGATTAAAGTGCTGAAAGACCATACCCACTTCCTGACGCACGCGTTCGATATTGCGGATATCTTCATTCAGCTCGATACCATCAACCACAATGCGTCCTTGCTGATGTTCTTCAAGATGATTAATACAGCGAATGGTTGTGGATTTCCCGGAGCCAGAAGGGCCGCAAAGGACGATGCGTTCGCCCTGCTTGACCTTGAGATTAATGTCCTTCAGGACATGAAACTGTCCGTACCATTTATTCACATTTTCCAGCGTAATCATCGCGTCGGCAGGTGTCATAGTTATTTGGCTCATAATTTCCTCAGTGCGGTGTACGCCCGGTGTTAAAGCGCTTTTCCAGATGCTGGCTGTAGCGCGACATGCTAAAACAAAAGATCCAGTAGATCAGGGCAGCAAAGACATATCCTTCGGTGGACATACCCAGCCAGACTGGGTCAACGGTTGCCTGCTGCACGCTGCTAAAGAGATCGAACAATCCGATGATGATCACCAGGCTGGTATCCTTGAAGAGGGCAATGATCGTGTTGACCAGACCCGGGATGACCAGCTTGAGTGCCTGGGGAAGAATGACCAGCCCCTGCGTTTTCCAGTAACCGAGAGCCAGTGACTCCGCCGCTTCGTACTGCCCTTTAGGCAACGCCTGCAGACCACCACGAACAACTTCAGCGACATAGGCGGACTGGAAGAGAATCACCCCGACCAGGGCACGGATCAGTTTGTCGATCGTTGTACCTTCTGCCATAAACAGCGGTAGCATGACCGACGACATAAAGAGAACGGTAATAAGAGGTACGCCGCGCCAGAACTCAATGAAGATAACGGAGAGCACGCGGACGATCGGCATTTTTGAACGTCGCCCCAGAGCAAGTAGAATCCCCCACGGTAGCGCACCGGCTATCCCCACTGATGCGATAATCAGCGTCAGCGTCAGCCCGCCCCACTGGCGTGTTTCAACGCGTTCCAGCCCCAGAAAACCGCCATAGAGCAGCACCCAGACAATAATCGGATAAACCACCGCCCAGACGGCAATATAGTGTCCACGGTGAGGCAGCTTTTTCCAGAACATGACTGCGACAGAGAGCAGGCCGATAACCAGCGCCAGATTAATCCGCCAGCGCTGTTCATGCGGATACAGCCCATACATGAACTGACCAAAGCGTTCATGGATAAACACCCAGCAGGCGCCGGCTTTTGTACAGTCTGCCCGGGTTGAACCGACCCAGTTGGCCTGTAAAAACGCCCAGTTCAGCAGGGGAGGAATCAACTCCCACATGAGCCACAGGCAGACAATCGTCAGCAGGCTGTTACTCCAGCTGGAGAACAGATTCTTGCGCGCCCAGAGAATGAAACGTCCACCTGTCGAGTTGGCAGGGCGCGAGGAGTGCGACAGTATCGCTTTTGTCATCATAAATCCTTAGCGCTCGACCAGTGCTATACGACGGTTATAGAGGTTCATCAGCAATGAAATCACCAGGCTGATGATCAGATAGACAGACATCGTGATGGCGATGGTTTCAATGGCTTGTCCGGTCTGGTTAAGCACGGTTCCGGCGAAGAGCGACACCATATCGGGATAACCAATGGCAGCGGCCAGCGACGAGTTTTTGACAATATTAAGATACTGGCTGGTCAGCGGCGGAATGATGACCCGTAAAGCCTGCGGGATGATGACCTGGCGAAGCGTCACGGTATGCGGTAATCCCAGTGAGCGTGCCGCCTCGTGCTGTCCGTAAGGTACGGCCTGGATCCCGGCACGGATAATCTCGGCAATAAACGCGGACGTATAAATCGACAGCGCCAATGTCAGAGCTGCCAGCTCGGGAATTAATACCATCCCGCCCTGAAAGTTGAAGCCCCGCAGATGGGGAATGTCCCAGTGCAGTGCGGCCCCAAACAGCCAGTGAGCCACCAGCGGCAGGCTAACGATCAGGACGACTGCCGTGGGCCAGGTTCTGCGAAGCTGACCGGTTTTGATCTGATGCGTGCGGTTAAAACGGAATACCCCAACAGTGAGAGCAAGCGCGATTGCAATCGCGCCGATAAAAGCGTACAGACCTTCACCTGGCAGAGGAGAAGGAATGGATAGCCCACGGTTGCTCAGGAAAAAAAGCTCAAACGCGTCGACGGCCTGACGGGGGCCGGGTAGGTTACGCAAGACGGCAAAATACCAGAAGAAGATCTGCAGGAGCGGGGGGATATTGCGGAACGTTTCAATATAAACAGTCGACAGCTTCCGCAGGAGCCAGTTTTCAGAAAGACGCGCCAGACCGATAAAGAAGCCCAGTATCGATGCGAAGACGATACAAAGCGCCGATACCAGCAGCGTATTCAGTAAACCGACCACGAACACGCGTCCATACGTGTCACCTTCCTGGTAATCAATAAGATGCTGAACAATGCCAAATCCCGCGCTGCGGTCTAAAAACGCGAAACCGGAGGTAATGCCGCGATTATTCAGGTTGGTGATGGTGTTATGGATGAGATACACGGCGATGAGAACAACCGCAACAATAGCAATAATCTGGAATAGCCAGGCGCGGACCGCGGGATGAGAAAAGGATAGCGATCCTTTTACGGCTGAGCGGCGATGGGACATAAGAAACCTCAGTAACCATGACTCTGGAGTGGGCACTGCCGGAGCAGTGCCCGTTACAGCTATGACTTAACGTACTGGTGGTGCGTACTGAATACCGCCGTTGTTCCAGAGATTGTTCTGGCCGCGTTTGATCTTCAGCGGGCTTTCCGATCCCACGTTGCGTTCAAAGATCTCAGAGTAGTTGCCCACCTGTTTGATGATGTTGTAGGCCCACTTGTTATCCAGCTTCAGATCCTTGCCGAAATCACCTTCTGTACCCAGCAGGTGTGCCATATCCGGGTTGGATGGTTTAGCCGCTTTCTCATCCACGTTTTTCGAGTTGATGCCCATCTCTTCTGCGTTCAGCATGGCAAACAGCGTCCAGCGAACAATGGAGAACCAGTCTTCATCGCCACGACGTACCACCGGTCCGAGAGGTTCTTTGGAGATCACTTCAGGCAGAACAATCCACTCTGCCGGGTTGCTCAGCTTAATGCGTAAGGCATACAGCTGTGACTGGTCAGAGGCCAGCGTGTCGCAACGGCCCGATTCCAGCGCTTTAGCCGATTCATCCGAGCGGTCGAATGTCACTGGCGTGTATTTCATGTTATTTGCTTTGAAATAATCGGCGACGTTCAGCTCGGTATCGGTGCCCGCCTGAATACAAACGGTAGCGCCATCCAGCTCTTTGGCGCTTTTCAGGCCCGCTTTATTGTGGGTCAGGAAGCCGATACCGTCATAATAGGTCACGCCCGTGAATGACATCCCCATCCCTGCGTCGCGGGAGGAAGTCCAGGTGGTATTACGGGAGAGCATGTCAACCTCACCGGACTGCAGCGCCGTAAAGCGTTCTTTCGCCGTCAGCGGGGTATATTTTACTTTGCTGTCATCACCAAAAACGGCGGCAGCAACGCCACGGCAGACGTCCACATCGATACCGGTAAATTTGCCGTTCGCATCGGCATAAGAGAAGCCAGGCAAACCGTCACTGATACCGCATTGAACAAAACCTTTCTTTTTAACGGCATCCAGTGTCGTTCCCGCATGGGCTTGACCGGCTAAGGCAAACATCATGCCTGCAGCGGCCAGGCTGGCTATCATCGTCTTTTTCATAATGCATCCTGTGTGGCGAAATTTATCGTTATAGAGGCGTTTTTAAACGCTTTACCTGTCTGTGGCGTTGGCCAACGTTTATAAAGCAAACGTAATGCCAGTTTTGCGTTCGACAAAATAAGAGATGAGTGAACGCTTAATGCTGAGTGTAGACAGGCTTAAATAAAACGAGCGCCCTGAAACGGTGCGAAATTACAACCTGTGCCACAAATTGGAGCAAAAGTTTTGAGTCGCGTCAGGAAAAAGACAAGATAGTTTCCAGCGTGAATATTGGCAGGGTAGTCAATAATATTAATGTGTGAAAATCATCACAATAGAACCGGTAATTTAAATGAGTATACGAAAAAGATGTGACTGGTTTCAGGATGAAATGAACAGCGCGAATAAATACGGGGCTATTTTTTTACTTATTTGAAAATAGTGCACTGATTAAAAGCAAAAGCGCGGTCAGAGCCGCGCTTTCTTAACAGCAGTTACTTCGTCAGGGCAACAATACCCAGCGTCAAACCCGCCACTGCGGCAGCACCGCCGGCGATAGCACCCGCAGTTTCCCAGTTATCCTGGGTGGTGCCTTTCATACAGGTATTGGTATGAACCAGTCGGCCCTGGTCGTCGTAAACCGGTACACATGGAGAGTCGTGCGCGCAACCAGCAAGCAGCGCAGCGAGGAGTGCAACGGAAATGAATCTTTTCATGATGTTACCTCAGTATTATTTCTCGTCCGCTATAAAGCCAGGAGGGCAATTAACGAACTGGAGGTTATTTTACCACCGGGGTAAGTCCACGTTACACGAGGAATAATCTCAAATTATGTAGTTTGTAAAAATCGTGGAGAAAAGTCGGTTTCAGGACGAATTAATGGAGACATTATGAAGGGATAATAGAGTGTTTTTACTTAATGCAAATCATCGTATTTTTAACATGACTTTTGCTTAATGCCTAATTCATTGTTTATCTTAAAAATAAAAAAGGCACCCGAGGTGCCTTTTTAGGGACATGTTAATCTTTATGACGGGTAAAGCGTCGACGGACAACCACAAAGAAGACGGGCACGAAGAAAATCGCCAGAAGCGTTGCGGAAAGCATTCCCCCCATCACGCCCGTACCGACGGCGTTTTGCGCGCCGCTCCCGGCCCCTGAGCTGATCACCAGCGGCATGACGCCAAGGATAAAAGCCAGGGAAGTCATCAGGATCGGTCGAAGGCGCATCCTTGACGCCTCCAGTGTGGCTTCAATGATGCCTTTACCTTCTTTCTCCATCAGGTCCTTAGCAAATTCGACGATCAAAATGGCGTTTTTCGCCGATAAACCAATCGTCGTCAGCAGACCGACCTGGAAATAGACGTCATTGTTTAATCCACGCAGCGACGCTGCGAGAAGCGCCCCAATGACCCCCAGCGGCACAACCAGCATAACGGAGAACGGAATGGACCAGCTTTCATACAGCGCTGCCAGACACAGGAACACCACGATCAGTGAAATGGCGTACAGGGCAGGTGCCTGGTTACCCGAAAGCCGCTCCTGATAAGACATCCCCGTCCAGTCATATCCGATACCGGAAGGCAGTTTTGCCGCGAGGCTTTCCATCATAGCCATAGCCTCACCGGTACTTTTACCCGGGGCTGACTCACCGAGGATCTCCATAGAGGGCATCCCGTTATAGCGCTCCAGTCGGGGTGAACCATAGACCCAGCGAGCGTTGCTAAAGGCTGAGAAAGGGACCATTTCTCCATTCGCGCTGCGCACGTAAAGGTTGTTAATATCTCCTGGCAACATACGGAATTTTGCGTCGGCCTGTACGTAGACTTTTTTCACGCGCCCATGATCGATAAAGTCGTTCACATAGGTGCCACCTAAGGCCGTTGAAATCGTCTGGTTGACGTCAGAAAGACTGACGCCCAGCGCCTGTGCTTTCTCCTGGTCGACATCCAGCTTGAACTGGGGCGTATCTTCAAGACCGTTAGGACGCACGCTAACCAGCAGATCAGAGTGCTCTTTCACCATGCTAAGCAGTTGGTTACGCGCCTGAGTCAGCTGGGTATGCCCCAGGTTAGCCTGATCGATCAATTCAAAATCGAAGCCCGTAGCGGTACCCAGTTCGATAATTGCAGGCAGGTTAAACGGGAACACGAGGCCATCTTTAATCTGACTGAAGGCTTTAGTCGCGCGACCGACAATCGCCTCAACGCCGTTTTTCTGTCCCGGGCGTTTCTCCCAGGGCTTCAGGCTGACGAAGGCAATGCCGGCGTTCTGACCCTGGCCGCTAAAGCTAAAGCCATTTACGGTAAAGACGGATTGGACGTTCGCCTTCTCTTTGTTCAGGTAATAGTCCTGTACCTGGTCGAGCACCTGTTGAGTACGCGTCTGAGTTGCACCTGCCGGGAGTTGAACCATCGTCATGAACACCCCCTGATCCTCTTCGGGCAGAAAGGAGGTAGGTAAGCGCAGGAAGAGCACCGCCATCCCACCGACGATGATGACGTACACCACCAGATAGCGCCCTGTCTTGCGCAAAATACCGCTCACGCTGTTGCTGTAGTGCTCCACGCTTTTATCAAAGAGCGCATTAAACCAGCTGAAAAAGCCACCTTTTTTCTGACGATGGTCGTCGGATACGGGCTTAAGCAACGTTGCGCAGAGTGCGGGCGTCAGGATTAGCGCAACCAGTACCGACAGCGCCATAGCGGACACGATAGTCAGTGAGAACTGGCGATATATTGCTCCAGTCGAGCCGCCAAAAAAGGCCATTGGAATAAAGACCGCCGAGAGCACCATGGCGATCCCCACCAGCGCACCCTGGATCTGCTCCATCGACTTCTGCGTGGCCTCTTTGGGCGGCAGGTTATCCTCGACCATGACGCGTTCAACGTTCTCAACGACCACAATAGCGTCATCGACCAGCAGACCTATCGCCAGCACCATGCCGAACATCGTCAGGGTATTGATGGAGAAACCAAATGCCGCCAGAACCGCGAAGGTACCCAGCAGAACGACCGGCACCGCGATAGTCGGGATGAGCGTTGCCCGCAGGTTTTGCAGGAAGAGGTACATGACCAGGAAGACGAGAATGATTGCTTCAAACAGGGTCTTCACCACTTCGTGGATAGAGATTTTTACAAAAGGCGTGGTGTCATAGGGATAGACAACTTTCAGACCCTGTGGGAAGAACTGCTGCAGTTGCGTCAGCTTGCTCTTAATGGCAGCCGCAGTGTCCAGCGCATTTGCTCCGGTTGCCAGCTTGATCCCGAGACCGGTTGCCGCCTGCCCGTTGATTTTAGTGACCATGTTGTAGTTTTCGCCACCGAGCTCAATGCGAGCCACATCCTTAAGATGAACCATCGAGCCGTCCTGATTCACCTTGAGCGTCACGCGGCCAAATTCCCCCGGTGATTTCAGGCGAGTTTGCGCGATGATCGAGGCATTCAGCTGCTGACCGGGAATGGACGGCGTTCCGCCCAGCTGGCCTGCCGCTATCTGGTCGTTCTGCGTTTTCAGCTGGCTGATAATATCCAGCGGCGTCAGCTGGTATTTGTTCATCGCGTTGCTGTCGAGCCAGATGCGCATCGCATACTGAGCACCAAACAGCTGCACGTCGCCAACGCCAGACGTTCGGCTGATGGCATCTTTGACGTTTGAGGCGACGTAATCAGAGATGTCGTTCTGCGTGAGATTTTTGTTGTCAGAAACAAAACCGGCGACCAGCAGGAAGCTGCTGCTGGATTTCTCCACGCCGATCCCTTGCTGCTGCACCTCTTGCGGCAGCAGCGGCATGGCGAGCTGCAGCTTGTTTTGCACTTGTACCTGAGCGATATCCGGATCGGTTCCTGACTCGAAGGTCAGAGTGATGGTGACGTTGCCCGCTGAATCGCTGGTGGATGACATATACATCAGGTTATCGATACCGTTCATGTTCTGTTCGATAACCTGAGTCACGGTATCCTGTACCGTTTGAGCGTCAGCTCCAGGGTAGGTCGCGGATATCGCCACGGCGGGAGGTGCAATGGTTGGGTACTGTGCGACGGGGAGTTTGAGAATGGCCAGCCCGCCAGCAATCATCAAAATGATAGCAAGTACCCAGGCGAAAACCGGTCTCTGAATAAAGAAATTAGCCATGTCGTCGTCCCTTAACCGGCTGGAGTCGTTGTGGTATCCGGCGTGGCGACGACGGTTACCCCCGGTCTGATTTTCTGTAGCCCGCTGACGATCACGCGGTCACCGTTTTTCAGCCCTTCGGTTACCAGCCAGCGGTCCCCAATCGCCTGAGGCGCAACGACGGTACGCGACTCAACCTGGTTTTTATCGTTCACCACCATCACGGTGGCTTCGCCTCGCGGCGTGCGGGTCACGCCTTGCTGGGGAACCAGAATCGCATCCGGCTGCGTACCTTCATCAATGCGGGCGCGAACGAACATGCCGGGTAACAGCAGATGTTGAGGATTCGGGAAAATGGCGCGCAGGGTAATCGAGCCGGTACTTTCGTCCACCGTGACGTCAGAGAACTGCAATGTGCCTTTCAGCGGATAGGGCTGTCCGTTCTCCATCAGTAGCTCAACGCTGCTGGCGTTACCGCCTTTTTGCAGGCTCGTTTGTTTAAGGCGCATAAAATCATTGCTGGACTGGGTGACATCGACATAAATAGGATCGAGCTGCTGGACCGTTGCCAGTGCAGCGGTTTGTCCGTTCGTCACCAGCGCCCCTTCCGTCACGCTGGATTTGCCGATGCGACCATCGACGGGAGACGTCACCTTGGTATAAGCAAGATTGATTCGTGCACTTTCAACGCCCGCTTTGGCGGCGACGACGCTGGCATCTGCCTGCTGGGCCGTGGCGACGGCCTGGTCATACTCTTGCTTGCTGACATACTGTGTGCCGACCAGCGGGAGATAACGTTTCACCGTCAGGTGCGCAATATTGGCCGCCGCCTGGGCCTTCGCCAGCTCGCCTTTCGCGTTATCGTATGCCGCCTGATAGGTTGCAGGATCAATCTGATAAAGCGAATCCCCGGCTTTTACATCGCTACCTTCCGTGAAGTTGCGGCGCAGGATGATACCGCTAACCTGCGGACGAACCTCTGCAACGCGGAACGCATCTGTTCTTCCCGGGAGTTCAGTGGTGACAGCCAGAGGCGCGCTTTGCACAATATGCACGCTGACCTGAGGTGCCTGCAGGTGTTGTTGATTTTCCTGACCATCGCATCCAGTGAGCAGTACCGCGCAGACAATGAAACCGGATAAGGGCAAGCGTCTGAAATGATTCGTCATTACTGTTCCTTTAAATACCCATAAACCGATATATGCCGCGAATCGGTAGCGGGGCAGAGGGATAAAAAAATAAAATGTAGCTGCGTATAATAATGAGGGTATTTAATCTTTTTTAATTTATAAGTGCGAATGACCATGCTTGCAGAAAAAATCAGAATCAGACCATGTCCATTCAGGGGTATACTTCATGTATATTAATCAGGTAAGTGAGTTTAATGCTTCTTGTTATTCATGCCGCCAATTTAATTGATTTAATGTATTTGTATTAATTATAAATTAATAGAGGTGACTTTTTTTGTGCAAAATTAAAACGGATTTTAGTGAATACTTACATTTGCATGAACGCAATATTACCTTTAAACCTTCTGAGTCACGAGTAGTTGCCTATGGCGCGTAAAAAGAAAGACGAAGCTCAACAAACCCGGCAGAAACTGATTGAGGCGGCTATCGGACAGTTTGCGACGCGTGGCGTAGCCAGCACGACGCTGACGGATATCGCTGATGCTGCTAAGGTGACGCGCGGCGCTATCTACTGGCACTTCACCAGTAAATCTGAAATATTTAATGCCATCTGGGAACAGCAATTACCCCTTCGCGACATTATCCGCGACAGGCTTTCCCTTTCCGATAGTGACGATCCCTTGTTAAAACTTCGTGAGCAATTTATTACTGCGCTGCAGTATATTGCCCATGAACCCCGGCAATGTGCGCTTTTACAAATCCTGTATCATAAGTGTGAATTTAGCGGTGATATGATTTCAGAGCATGAAATCAGAAAACGTATTGGATTTAATGATGATACGCTCCGTGCCACGCTGGAGACCTGTATTTCGCGGAATATCATTTCGCCAAAGGTGAATGTTGATCTCACCTTGATTGTATTCCACGGGTTTTTTAGCGGCATAATTAAAAACTGGCTAATGAATACCGACAGTTTTAATCTTTATCAGCAGGCCCCCGCCCTGGTTGATAGCATTCTGGCGACACTTCCTGTCATTCGCGTGTCGCCTGATGATGCTTACTACTCAGCGGCAGGTAACATTTCCCCTCGGGCACAAAGTGCTTCGATGGTTTCCGCGCTGACGGGTTTACCTAACAGATAACCCTGAAGGGTGTTACAGCCTAGCTCGGTCAAAAAGGCCTGCTGCGCTTCGGTTTCTACACCTTCAGCCACGACTTTCAGGTTAAGTGTTTTTGCAAGGGCTACAATCGCTGAGACAATAGTCGCATCCTCACTCTCCCCGCTAAGCTCTTGTACAAACGCCCTGTCGATTTTTAGTTCGCAGGCCGGTAAGCGTTTGAGGTACAGCAGGCTTGAATATCCGGTGCCAAAATCATCAATGGAGGCTTTCACCCCCGCATCCGTCAGCTCTGTCAGCACTCGTACGCTCTCATTCGGGTTGCTCATCGCCGTGGTTTCCGTCACTTCGAGGATCAACAATTCCGGTGGCACCTGGTGAAGTGCCAGGCAGTCGAGAACCGTTTTAACCAGCGAAGGTTGTTCAAACTGCAGTGTCGACAGGTTTACCGCCATTGACCAGCTTTGATGCCCCTGCAGATGCCATTCCCGCAGCTGGCGACAGGCTTCATTAATCACCCAGTTGCCTATGGGGATGATCAGCCCCGTTTTTTCCGCCAGCGGCAGGAAAAGGTCAGGGGTCAGTAACCCCTGCTTAGGATGCTGCCAGCGTAATAACGCCTCGAATCCGAGGACAGGACCCGCGGGGGCGTTGAATTTTGGCTGATAAAGCAGGCGCAGCTCATTGCGCTCGATTGCCATCCACAAATCGTTCATTAACTGGAGATGGGTCTGCGCCAGGGTGTTCATGGAGGGCTGGAAAAAATGGTAACCGTTACGGCCCATATGCTTCGTGTGATACATCGCCGCGTCGGCGTTAAACATCAGCTCACGCTCGGTTTTGCCGTCGTGAGGGTACAGCGCAATACCAATGCTGAGGGTAACCACCAGTTCATAGGGACTGAGATTGAATGGACTATCGATCGCGCGTACCAGCGAATTCGCCAGCGACGCCGCGTCGTCCGGACCTTCTCCCTCTGCCAGCAGAACAAACTCATCACCGCCAATACGTGCAAGGGTGAACTGGCCTTTCAGGAGAAGCAGCAGACGCTGTGTAACGGCGACCAGCAGCCTGTCACCGACATCATGGCCGTAGGCATCATTGATGGCTTTAAAACCGTCAAGATCCATGAACATCAGGGCAAAATGGGTTCTTTCACGATCGGCTTTGCTGATGGCCTGATCGAGTCTGTCTTCCAGCAGGATACGGTTGGGCAGACGCGTGAGGGTATCGTGTAGAGCCAGTTGAGCGAGTTGCCGGTTAGCTTCTGCAAGCGACGAGGCCAAAAGGGCGGTACGAGCCTGAAGGCGGGCATCCAGCATCGAGACCAGCAGGGTGATCCCAAGAATAGAGAGCGCGACGACGCTGACCAGCACCGCCAGCCAGCTCCCGTTGATACCCTCATGATGACCCATTGTGGACATCGGAAACTGCGCCGCTTTCATCCCGGCATAGTGCATACCGGCAATGGCAATTCCCATCGTGATGGCGGCACCCATGCGCATCAGCACGACCTGCGCTGCTTCGTGGCGCAGGCGGAAGGTCAGCCATAACGCCGCGAGTGAAGCGGCAAGCGCAATCGCGACCGAAATGGCCACCCAGACCTTGTCCCAGATAATCCCGGGCATCACTTCCAGCGCCGCCATACCGGTGTAATGCATTGCAACTATACCGCTTCCCATCACCAACGCTCCGGGCAGCAGTCGGCGCAGGCGTAATTGCTCGCAGCTAACGAGCCATAGCGCAAATAGCGACGACCCCACGGCGATGACCATGGATAAGACCGTCAGGGTGGCGTTGTAGCTCATGCTCATGGAGAGGTCCGTCGCCAGCATGCCGATAAAATGCATGGCCCACACGCCAATACCCATAGCAATACCGCCGCCAGCCAGCCAGACGCGGGCAGCGACGCCCTCGCTTCCGGCAACGCGTGCAGCCATATTCAATGCGGTATACGCAGCAAGGATGGCAACAACAAAGGAGAGGACGACAAGGATATGGTTGTATTGGCTGACCAGCATGGACGGTTCTACTCGAGTGTGGGGTTACGCTAGAGCGGTTGAGAAGGGCGAGACATTATCACCGTCAGGTAATGGCTCAAAGGGATTTAAATCCCCGTTTTTAGTGGGTAATAACAGGTGATTTGCGCAATCGGACGCTTAGTCGAGCTCTGAGCAGTTCACGAGTTTAAGGGGATTCACGGAGTTCATATTGCGACACTTATCGGTTTCGGTGCTCATCAGTTCAATCCACTGCATCAGGAGTGCATCGAAAATGAGAACGGAGATTGCAAAGACAACCAGCCACCAGTATTTACGAATCATTGTGTCATTCCGCGAGAAGAGCGCCAGTAAGGTGGGGGAAATATACACCAAAATCTGCGGTTTTAAAGCGGGATAAGTGAAGGTTTACAAAGCGTTGACGGACTGAAGCAGGGGAATAAAAAAGGCGCTTCCCCATGCCGAAGAGCGCCTTTTTAAACAAGCATTCAACTGATTAGTATCAGTTCATGCCGTATTTTTTCAGTTTCTTACGCAGAGTACCACGGTTGATACCCATCATCAGCGCAGCGCGGGTTTGGTTACCGCGGGTGTATTGCATCACCATGTCCAACAGTGGCTGTTCAACTTCAGCCAGTACCAGCTCATACAGGTCATTAACATCCTGACCATTCAGTTGAGCAAAATAGTTCTTCAGTGCCTGTTTAACCGAGTCACGCAGGGGTTTTTGAGTTACCTGGTCCTGAGAGTTAACGGTAGAAACGGTCAGTACGTCAGAATTTACGCGTTGTTCGAACATAGTTCTGTCAGCTCTTTATTTCATTACGCAAGATTTTCGAAGTATGCCTCCAACGCCTCCAGCTGTACGCTGGCATCCTCTATGGCGTTGAATGTGCGCCGAAACTGGTCATCTGGAGCGTGCTCCTGGAGATACCAGGAGACGTGTTTACGCGCAATTCGGTACCCTTTTGCATGACCGTAGTGGTCATGCAGTTCCCGAACATGCGAACAAAGCAAGCGCTTAACCTCTGCCAGAGGCAGCGGGGCAAGCAGCTCCCCAGTGTCCAGATAATGCTGGATTTCCCGGAAGATCCAGGGTCTTCCCTGAGCTGCACGTCCTATCATCAGAGCATCAGCTCCCGTATAGTCGAGTACAGCCCTGGCTTTAAGCGGGTCAGTTATGTCGCCATTCGCGATAATCGGAATGGAAACTTTCTGCTTAACTGCCCGAATGCTGTCGTATTCAGCTTCGCCGTTGAACAAACAGGCGCGAGTGCGTCCATGAATGGTCAGGGCCTGAATGCCACAGTCTTCGGCCAGTTGGGCAATCTCTACACAGTTACGGTGTTCCGGCGACCAACCCGTGCGAATCTTCAACGTAACAGGAACGTCCACCGCGCTGACAACCGCCGTCAGGATAGCTTTCACCTGGTCGGGGTATTGCAGAAGGGCTGAACCTGCAAGCTTGCGATTCACCTTTTTGGCCGGGCACCCCATATTGATATCAATAATTTGGGCACCACTTTCCACGTTAATTCGCGCGGCATCTGCCATCTCTTCAGGCACGCTTCCGGCAATTTGCACGGTGCGAATACCTGGTTCATCAACGTGCACCATCCGAAGGCGGGATTTATCGCTTTCCCAAACCTGCGGGTTAGACGACATCATCTCGGATACGGTTAAACCGGCTCCCATCTCATAGCACAGCGTCCTGAACGGCCGGTCTGTAATACCTGCCATTGGGGCTGCGATCAGGCGATTTCTAAGCTGGTGGTGTCCGATGCGCATGAGTTAAGAAATGACCATACTGTGACTGCAAGGCGGCGTATATTACGCATTTTTTGCATGAGATGAAAGGCCAAACTTTGAACAATCCACTGTTGTAGATCAAGGAATCGCCGCTCAATCTTTCCGTTAAGAATTATTCACTATTTAAATCATTGTGTTATGCGAGAATGACTATTTTATGGGCGCTTACAATTTCCCGTAACTTCTCATCATTTCTGAATAAAGGGCTTACCTGAGCGGGATAATCTGCTGTTTTTAGCAGCAGATTTCCCGTCTTCTTTGCGATCTGCGTCGCATTTTAGAACATGATCTTTAGCCTCTGGATGGGCGTTATTCGACCACAACACGCCCATGCAGAGACTGTACCGGACGGTTATTATCGTGATGCATTGTCCCGGTGAATCTGGCAAGTTGTTCTGCAGAAACCGTCAAGGGTTGCTTGAGCACAATCCAGGTGACGCCTTCTGAACACGGCGGGGTGGTCAGTGAACCGCTAAAGCGCCAGTACGTTTTATCTTTCGGCAGCAGTTTGTTCAGGTTGAGATCCTGTTTGATGGAGACGTTCTGCTCGGCCTGCTGAGGCATAACGCGCCACAGTTTTTCAAGCTCCGGGTTTGTGGCCCCTTTATCAAACATGACCGCCACCACCGTCAGTTCCCCGCCGGCATTTTTATGAACCAGATGCATTTCCATCGCGTACCTTTTGCCATGCACGGTATTTTCGCTCGGCGCGTGAAAATGGAACTGTTGTAACGTCCAGGTTTGCTTATCAAGAGTAAGGGTATCGCGGGTGTCAGCCTGTTCACCAGCCTGAATGGTATGGCCATTGTTTGTCAGTGTAACAGGGCCATCAACGTAGTGGGTTTGCAGCGGGGAAAGATGGGCGTTAGCGGTGGAATCAATATTAATCGGAGACTGGTTCATCCCGCTTTGACAGGTCTTGTAGGCCTCGTCCAGCTCGCCCCAGTGTTCCGGTGAACCTTCCCCTTCGTAGTTCCAGTGTGATGCAAATGCTGAAGCCGAGATCATGCTCAGCGCCAGCAGCGCTGCCTTGCCTGTAATGTGTTTCATCATATTCTTCCGGTGAATTTTTGTAATACAAACCAACGTGATTTGTGTGGTTATTTTACCGAAGAATGACCGGGGGAGAGAGGATTATCAAAGGGAGAAAGGCGTGGTCAGATGACCACGCCAGATTCTTATTTTTTACGGCCGGTGATGCGGCACCACTCTTCTTTTTCCACGACCGGATCGAGGGCAAAGAGATCGGCGTAGGCTTCACATACGCTGTCGGCCTGGCTTGCCAGGATACCGGAAAGCCCCAGCAGACCGCCCTCAACGGGCAGCACGCTGATTAGCGGGGCCAGCTCGCGCAGTGGGCCCGCCAGAATGTTTGCGACCACCACGTCGGCTTTCATCGCTTCTGGCTGCGCATCCGGCAAATACAGCTCCAGTCGATCGGAAACGCCATTACGCTCGGCGTTGTCACGGCTGGCCTGAATCGCCTGCGGATCGATATCGATCCCGATAGCTTTTGCCGCGCCCAGTTTCAGGGCGGCAATCGCAAGGATCCCGGATCCACAGCCGAAGTCGATTACCGTCTTACCGTCCAGATCGAGACCATCCAGCCACTGCAGACACAGGGAGGTCGTTGGATGGGTGCCGGTACCAAACGCCAGACCCGGATCGAGCATGACGTTAACCGCGTTTTCATCAGGAACCTCGCGCCAGCTCGGGCAGATCCACAGGCGTTTGCCGAACTGCATCGGGTGGAAGTTATCCATCCACTCGCGTTCCCAGTCTTTATCTTCCAGCTGTTCGATTTTATGGGCAAAACCCGCACCCAGCAGAGGATGATTCTCCAGAATCGCGACAACCTCTTTCATGTCGGTTTCGGCATCAAACAGGCCAATAACGTCGGTATCACCCCACAGGCGGGTTTCGCCCGGCAACGGCTCAAAGACCGGCGTGTCATGCGTGTCCTGGAAGGTGATAGAGACCGAACCAGCCTCCATCAGCGCATCGCTCAGTTCCTCGGCGTTAGCGCCGGTTGTGTTCAGTTTTAGTTGGATCCACGGCATGGCAAAACTCTTTATTTATCAGTAGAAATCACAGCGGGCTGTGGGACGGGCTGACCGAAACGGTTTCCCACCACAAACGCCAGTAAACTCAGCAGTAACGAAGGCACAATCGGATGGAAGCCCAGGTACTGAATCTTAAACGTTGCAAGGACGGCGTACAGCACACCGCCGACAATCATGCCGCTCAGCGCGCCCGCAGCGTTTGCACGCTCCCAGTAGAGCCCTAACACCAGCGGCCACAGGAATACCGCTTCAAGCCCACCAAACGCCAGCAGGTTCAGCCAGATGATCATCTCAGGCGGGCGCCATGCGGCTAACAGCAGCAATGCCCCTAACGTCAGAGTAATAATGGCCGACATGCGCTTCAGGCGCCGTTCATTCTCTGCCTGCTCAGGACGCAGGTTCAGATAGAGATCTTTAATGATCGTAGCGGAACTTTGCAGCAGCTGAGCGTTGATTGTCGACATAATGGCGGCCATCGGGGCGGCGAGGAAGATCCCGGCGGCAAATGGCGGCAGCACTTTAACCATCAGGGTTGGGATAACCAGATCGGGTACGGTAAGGTCAGGAATAACTGCCCGGCCTAACGCGCCCGCCAGGTGCATACCAAACATCAGGATCGCAACCACGATAGTGCCGATAATGATACCTCTGTGCACGGCTTTGCTGTCTTTGTAAGAGATACAGCGCACGGCGGTATGCGGCAGGCCAATCACTCCAAAGCACACCAACACCCAGAACGAGGTCATAAAGGTTGGCGAAAGGATGTCATCTGCGCCCTGCGGAGAGACCAGTTTCGGGTCGATGGTTTCCAGCGTTTCGACTGCGTGGCTCAGGCCACCAGCAGCATGCACAATGCCCACCAGCAGAACAATGGTGCCAACAAGCATCACCAATCCCTGCATAGTATCGTTCAGCACGCTGGCGCGGAATCCTCCGAACGCGGTATACAGCGCAATGCTGACTCCGAAGATGATCAAGCCTGTCTCGTAGGGGATCCCGGCCGCCGTTTCCAGCAGACGTGCCCCGCCGATAAACTGCACCGTCATTGCGCCAATAAAGGCCACCAGCAGGCTTAAGCTGGCCAGCCACACCAGTAAACGGCTCTGATAGCGGGCAAACAGCATATCATTGAGCGTCACGGCATTATAACGGCGCGCCAGAATGGCAAATTTTTTGCCCAGTATGCCCAGTGAGAGCCAGACGGCTGGAAGCTGGATCATCGCCAGAAGCACCCAGCCTAACCCATATTTATAGGCTGCTCCGGGTCCGCCGATAAACGAACTGGCACTGATGTAGGTCGCGGTCAGCGTCATGGCCAGCACGACGCCGCCCATCGAGCGGCTACCAAGAAAATACTCGTTCAGGAAGGTGCCCGTCGTTCTTTTACGCATGGCGTAAACGGATAAACCAAACACCACTAACAAGTAAGCGATAAGCGGCAGAATGACTTCAAGCTGCATCATCGTCCTCCAGCGGGATATCGCGATAGATGAATTTCACCATTGCCCAGCACAGCAGGATGAAGACCAGCGGTACCAGCAGGCACGCCATTTCGAACCAGTGCGGTAGGCCGGTGAAGCCAATAGCGGAGTCAGGTAAGTAAGCAGTTACCAACCATGCTGCGAGATAGAGAAGGGTCAGCCACAGCGCCCAGCGCGCTTCTTTATGGGCCTGAACAAAACGTTTGTCCATTTATTGTCCCTTGTGGATGAAGAAAGCGGGGATTGTACATGATGAGCCTTTCCTGGCCCCAGAAATAAAAAAAGCCGGATAATCCGGCCTTTTAGCAACACAGGTCTCTTACTTCTCGTTCAGACCGAGTTTTTTCTCCAGATAGTGGATGTTAGTTCCACCATTCTGGAAGTGCTCGTCGCTCATGATGCGCATCTGCAGATCAACGTTGGTTTTGATACCGTCGATGATCAGCTCCTGCAGGGCATTCTTCATGCGGGCAATCGCCACGTCACGATTTTCGCCGTAGCAGATGAGCTTGCCGATCATTGAGTCATAGTACGGCGGTACGGTGTAACCGGCGTAGATATGAGACTCCCAGCGCACGCCAAAGCCACCCGGCGCGTGGAAACGCGTGATTTTGCCCGGGCTTGGCAGGAAGGTGTTCGGGTCTTCGGCGTTGATACGGCATTCTACCGCATGGCCTTTCACCACAACTTCTTCCTGCTTGATGGAAAGCGGCTGGCCTGCAGCGATACGCAGCTGCTCTTTGATCAGGTCAACGCCGGTGATCATTTCGGTAACCGGATGCTCAACCTGAATACGGGTGTTCATTTCGATGAAATAGAACTCGCCGTTCTCGAACAGGAACTCAAAGGTACCCGCTCCACGATAGCCGATATCGACACACGCTTTAGCGCAACGCTCGCCGATGTAGCGACGCAGTTCCGGGGTAATGCCCGGCGCTGGTGCTTCTTCGACCACTTTCTGGTGACGACGCTGCATGGAGCAGTCACGTTCTGCCAGATAGATTGCGTTGCCCTGACCGTCAGCCAGCACCTGAATTTCGATGTGGCGTGGGTTTTCCAGGTATTTTTCCATGTATACCATGTCATTGCTGAAAGCGGCTTTCGCTTCTGCTTTGGTCATGGAGATGGACTGCGCCAGTTCAGCATCGCTACGCACAACGCGCATACCGCGACCGCCGCCGCCGCCGGACGCCTTGATGATAACCGGGTAGCCAATGCGTTTAGCATGAGCACGGTTAGCATCCATGTCGTCGGTCAGAGGGCCGTCAGAGCCTGGTACGGTTGGAACACCGGCTTTTTTCATCGCGGTGATTGCAGACACTTTGTCGCCCATCAGGCGGATGGTGTCGGCTTTCGGGCCGATGAAAATGAAGCCAGAGCGTTCAACCTGCTCAGCAAAGTTGGCGTTCTCAGAGAGGAAGCCATAACCCGGATGAATTGCCACCGCGCCGGTGATTTCAGCGGCGCTGATGATAGCCGGGATGTTCAGATAGCTTTTTACGGACGGAGCCGGGCCAATACAGACCGTCTCATCCGCCAGCAATACGTGTTTTAAATCGCGATCCGCGCTTGAGTGCACAGCGACGGTCTTGATGCCCAGTTCTTTACAGGCACGAAGAATACGCAGTGCGATCTCGCCGCGGTTGGCGATAACAATTTTATCCAGCATGTACGCCTCGTTACTCGATGACGACCAGCGGCTCGTCAAATTCAACCGGCTGACCACTTTCGACCAGAATCGCTTTCACAGTACCTGATTTGTCTGCTTCGATCTGGTTCATCATTTTCATCGCTTCTACGATGCACAGGGTATCGCCGACGTTGACTTTCTGACCCACTTCGATGAACGCCTTCGCGTCAGGGCTCGGGGTGCGGTAGAAAGTACCAACCATTGGGGAACGTACGATGTGACCACTGATTTCTGCTGCAGCGGCAGGTGCGGCTTCAGCTGCTGGTGCAACGGCTGCGGAGAGCGCAGGCTGCTGCACTGGCGCAGCATAAGCCTGCTGCATTACCGGGAAGCTAGCGGCTGGGGCTGCACGGCTGATGCGTACAGACTCTTCGCCTTCAGAAATTTCCAGTTCGGAGATGCCTGATTCTTCAACCAGCTCGATCAGTTTTTTAATCTTACGAATATCCATGAGTGGGTTCCGTACTCTTGTTTAGTGTGATTGTGACAAGCGTTTTACCGCTGTCTGTAAAGCGTATGAATAGCCGTCTGCGCCCAGTCCACAGATAACGCCAGCAGCGATATCCGACAGATACGAATGGTGGCGGAACGGCTCTCGGGCGTGCACATTACTCAGGTGGATCTCGATAAACGGGATACTCACCGCGAGAAGTGCGTCGCGGATAGCAACACTGGTGTGCGTAAACGCGGCCGGATTGATCAGGATATAGTCCACATTGTCTTTAGCCTGATGAATACGGTCGATGAGTGCGTACTCCGCATTCGACTGAAAATGATCCAAATCCACATTCAGCGACGCTGCTTCCGTTCCAAGACGGTTAACAATTTCACTCAATGTCAGCGTGCCGTACTTCTCTGGCTCACGGGTGCCGAGCATGTTCAGGTTCGGTCCGTTCAAAACTAAGATATGGAACTTATCAGTCATTATGCCGCTATCTCCTGCGATTTTCGGGTAAAAAACAAAATATACCTTCGAAACGCAAATGTCACCTTTTCAGAGGCTTAAAACCGCTGTCAGGCGAACCAAGGTCGCACATTATAACGATTTCGTAGCATTTAGCAGCTAAATACTGGTCTTATCAGGGAAGATTATCAACCGCTATCCGAAAAAGATTTGCGGTTGACCGGTAATCTGCGGGAAAACGCACAGTTTCGCGAACTATCGCAACCACTGGCGGAACTTCTTATAACGCCATGCTAAAAGCGCCACGGCGGCCAGTGCGTACAGGACCGGCTGCGGGGAGAGGATCTTCACTGACCACAGGTAATGAATGGGAGCGAGGATCGCGACAAGATAGACGAAGTTGTGCAGCAGCTGCCAGCGCCTGCCCAGTTTTCGCTGTGCATATTGCGTGGAGGTCAGCGCTAACGCCAGTAAAATCACCCAGCTCACGATGCCCAGGGTCAGATAAGGGCGTGTCACCAGTTCGCGGCCAAGCAGCGCCAGATTGTTAATTCCCAGTTCCAGCAGGGCATAGCTGGTAAGGTGCAGCGTTGCCCAGGCAAAACACCATAGTCCTAACAGCCGACGGGTGCGTATCAATAAGGGCTGTTTAGCGTAGCGCGCCAGCGGCGAGACGAGCAAGGTGGCCAGCAAAAATTTCAGAGCCATCCGACCGGTAAAATGCTGGATATCCTTGGCCGGGTCTGCGCTAAAGAGCCCCTGGCTGGCGGCCCAGAACAGCCATATAAAAGGAAGTACCCCGGCCAGGTGCAGAAGCACTTTTAGCCAGGTAATCTGTTTTGCCGTTAAACGCACTCAGAAGTTCTCCCGTAAGTTGAGACCACGATAAAGCGAGGCCACTTCATCCGCATAACCGTTAAACAGTAGCGTCGGCTGGCGCTTAACGTCCAGCGCACCGCCGGAACCAATAAACCGCTCGGTCGCTTGCGACCAGCGTGGATGATCCACCTGCGGGTTCACGTTGGCGAAGAAACCGTATTCGTCCGGGGCCGCCAGATTCCACGTGGTTGGTGGACGTTCACGGGTAAGCTTGATGCTGACGATAGATTTAATCCCTTTGAAGCCATATTTCCACGGTACGGTTAAACGGATGGGGGCACCGTTCTGCGGCGGAAGCGCTTTACCGTACACACCGACGGTCAGCAGGGTGAGGGGGTGCATAGCTTCATCGAGACGTAACCCTTCCACATACGGATAATCAAGCCCGCCGCCGATAAACCGATCTTTCTGCCCGGGCATCTCGTCCGGCGCATACCGCGTCTGGAAGGCGACATATTTTGCATTGCTGGTGGGCTCAACCATCGCCAGCAATTTATGCAGCGGGAAGCCGACCCAGGGCACTACCATCGACCAGGCTTCCACGCAGCGCATGCGATAGATACGCTCTTCGAGCGGGAAACGGGTGGTGAGATCGTGGTGGTCCAGCGTCAGGGGTTTCGCCACTTCACCGTCGATTTTCAGCGTCCACGGATCGGTTTTGAGGCTTCCCGCGTTGGCGGCAGGATCGGCCTTGTCGAGACCAAATTCGTAGAAGTTGTTGTAGCCGGTGACTTTATCTTCCGGCGTAAGCGTCAGTTTGTTTTGCCATTCAGCTGGTTTCGTAAAGGTGAGCGGGGCGCCGGAAGGAGCCTTTGGCCGATCGTTGCCTTTAAACCAGTCGAGCAGGTCGGCGTGAGCCGAAGGCGAGAGCGAGAGCGCGGTGGCGCTGATGCCAAGCATTTTCAGGATCTGGCGGCGCTGTAGCATAAAGACAGACTCAGACGTTACGTCGGCTTCCGTCAGTTTTCGGTTTTTCATGGCATCCTCCGTCATGCGTTTTCCTAAGCATGACGGAGGAGAGTGATTCGCGCGAATATGTCACGAAAATTTGAAGATTAGGCGATTTTCACCAGCGCGCGACCGTGGAACTGGTTATCCATGATCTTAGAGGCGTATTCCGGCGCCTGGCTCAGGTTTATCTCCGTCGCGCTCTGGGTATAGAAAGATTCCGGCAGATCGCGCACCAGCCGTTCCCAGGCTTCATGGCGACGAGCCGCAGGGGTCATCACGGAATCCACGCCCTGCAGGCGGACGTTACGCAGAATAAACGGCATCACGGTGGTTGGCAGGGCAAATCCGCCCGCCAGACCGCAGGCTGCCACGCAGCCGCCGTAGTTCATCTGCGCCAGGATTTTGGCCAGCACCTTATCACCTACGGTATCCACAGCCCCTGCCCAGACCTGTTTTTCCAGCGGACGGGTTTCAGCGAATTCGTCACGGCTGAGAATGCGGTTTGCACCGAGCTGGCGCAGATAGTCATGGGTGCTTTCACGGCCGGAAACCGCAGCGACCTGATAGCCTAGCTTGTGGAGCAGCGTGACAGCCGTGCTGCCCACGCCGCCGCTGGCGCCGGTGACGACAATGTCACCCGACTCAGGGCGGATACCCGCATCTTCCAGCGCCATCACGCACAGCATGGCGGTAAAGCCTGCCGTACCGACGATCATCGCCTTGCGTCCATCCATGCCTTTCGGCATCGGCACCAGCCAGTCGCCCTTCACGCGCGCCTGCGTGGCCAGCCCACCCCAGTGATTTTCACCCACGCCCCAGCCGGTGAGCAGCACCTGCTGGCCCGGATGGAAGCGCGGATCCTCGCTGGTATGAACCCGGCCCGCGAAATCAATACCAGGCACCATAGGGAAATTTCGGATGATTTTACCCTTACCTGTAATAGCCAGCGCATCTTTATAATTTAAACTGGACCAGTCGATGTCGACGGTTACTTCGCCTTCCGGCAGGCGGCTCTCTTCTACCGGCTGCACTGAGGCAAGCGTTTTGCCGTCCTGCTGTTCTAAGATCAAAGCCTGCATACGGGGTCCTCTCAACTCATATGATTGGAAAATAATTTCTGAAGACTATACTCGCTCAGGGAAACGCGGTGCCGATTTAACGCAATAAATTGCCAGATACACCCGATTTGGTAGTATGCCGCATTTGAAATGCAAGTTAGCGCTTACTCGCTACCCCCATCAACCCACGGAGTAATCTCAAGGATGCGATTAACGACGAAGTTCTCAGCTTTTATCACCTTGCTGACGGGGCTTACCATTTTTGTCACCCTTCTGGGCTGCTCTCTGAGCTTTTACAACGCCATTCAGGACAAACTGGTCAACCGGGTACAGTCTGTCGCGTCGGTGATTGATACGCGTCTGCTAACGACGCCGCTACCAGCGCTCACCAGTGAGCTTGATGAGTTGATGGTACCTGTTGATATTGTTCAGATCGACATTCAGCAGGGAAAGCATCGTATTTTAAGCCATGAACGGCCGGGGAGTTATCGGCCTGCGGGCGTGGTGAGCCAGTATCGGGAAGTGACGGTGCATTCCCTCAAAAATCCAGGGATGACCATACGCATGGTCTATCTCGATCCGATGGCCAGCTATTTCCGATCCATGATGACCACCGCGCCGCTCACCGTCGCGGTGGCGTTTATCGTCCTGCTGATCTTTCTCGCGGTCCGCTGGCTGCGACGCCAGCTCTCCGGCCAGGAGCTGCTGGAGATGCGCTCCGTACGTATCCTGAACGGTGAACGCGGCCCGCAGGTGCGCGGCTCGGTTCATGAATGGCCTTCACGCGCCAGCAGCGCGCTGGATACCTTGCTCTCCGAAGTCCAGTTTGCCAGCGACCAGCGCAGCCGTATGGATACGCTGATCCGCTCTTATGCAGCGCAGGATAATAAAACTGGCCTTAACAATCGTCTTTTCTTTGATAATCAGCTGGCCACGCTGCTCGACGATTCAGAAAAAGTGGGGACACATGGGGTAGTGATGATGATTCGCCTGCCCGATTTCGATCTCCTGCGCGACACCTGGGGACAGCGGGCCGCGGAAGAAAATCTCTTTACGCTGATCAACCTGCTCTCCACCTTTATTATGCGCTACCCGGGCGCATTACTGGCCCGCTATCACCGCAGTGACTTTGCCGTGCTACTGCCGCACCGTACGCTGAAGGAGTCGGAAAGCATCGCCAGCCAGCTGCTGAAGGCGGTGGATGCGCTGCCGCAGAGCAAAATGCTCGACAGGGACGATATGGTCCATATGGGGATCTGCGCCTGGCGTGGCGGACAATCGACAGAACAGGTAATGGAACATGCTGAAGCCGCTACCCGCAACGCTGTCTTGCAGGGGGCGAACGGATGGGCGGTGTATGATGACTCGCTGCCGGAAAAAGGGCGCGGCAACGTGCGCTGGCGAACGCTGATTGAGCAAATGCTTAGCCGCGGCGGACCGCGTATTTATCAAAAACCCGCGGTCATGAAAAACGGCAATGTTCATCACCGAGAGCTGATGTGTCGTATTTTTGACGGTACCGAAGAGGTCATTTCGGCGGAATATCTGCCGATGGTGCTGCAATTTGGGCTGTCCGAAGAGTATGACCGCCAGCAAATTACCCGGCTGATTCCGTTTTTATCCTTCTGGCCTGAAGAAAACCTGGCGTTACAGGTCACCGTTGAGTCGTTAATACGCCCACGTTTTCAGCGCTGGCTACGTGATACATTAATGCAATGCGAAAAATCACAGCGCAAACACATTATTTTTGAACTTGCTGAGGCCGATGTAGGTCAACACATCAGCCGGTTACGTCCGGTGGTACGTTTGATCAATGCGCTCGGTGCGCGTGTAGCGGTGACGCAGGCTGGTTTAACGCTGGTCAGTACCAACTGGATCAAGGAACTGGATGTGGAGTTATTAAAGCTACATCCGGGGCTGGTAAGGAATATCGAGAAGCGTACGGAAAACCAGCTTCTGGTACAGAGTCTGGTAGAAGCATGCAAGGGAACGCGAACACAAGTGTTTGCCACGGGCGTGCGCTCCAGAAGCGAATGGCAGATGTTAACAGCGCGCGGCGTGATGGGTGGTCAGGGGGATTTTTTTGCTGCCTCTCAACCGCTTGACACCAACGTGAAAAAATATTTGCAAAGATACTCTGTTTGACCTGCCGTTTACGCTGTTTTCACGTAGAATATCGCGCCTGTAGCTTTGAGTATGTCGAGCAAAAAGCCAGTGAACGACCTTTAATGGGTTACAAACGTCAGTGGGGAACGCAACTGTTTACTCAGCCCTGAAGGAGTCAGGGGATGATTTTGTAACATCAGGAAACGTACTGCATAAATTTTCACCGTTGCAGATGATTTTTGCGCCTTGTCGCTGCTGCGTGTGGTTGGTAAAGTAAGCGGATTTTGTTTTCCGCCCCAGCTTTCAGGATTATCCCTTAGTATGTTGAAAAAATTTCGTGGCATGTTTTCCAATGACCTGTCCATTGACCTGGGTACCGCGAATACCCTTATTTATGTAAAAGGACAAGGCATCGTATTGAATGAGCCTTCCGTTGTGGCCATTCGTCAGGATCGTGCAGGCTCGCCAAAAAGCGTGGCCGCAGTGGGTCATGACGCGAAGCAGATGCTGGGTCGTACCCCAGGCAACATTGCCGCTATCCGCCCAATGAAAGACGGCGTTATCGCCGACTTCTTCGTGACTGAAAAAATGCTTCAGCACTTCATCAAGCAGGTTCACAGCAACAGCTTCATGCGTCCAAGCCCGCGTGTTCTGGTGTGTGTGCCGGTTGGCGCAACCCAGGTAGAACGTCGCGCAATCCGTGAATCTGCCCAGGGGGCAGGTGCGCGTGAAGTGTTCCTGATTGAAGAGCCAATGGCGGCGGCAATCGGTGCAGGTCTGCCTGTGTCTGAAGCGACCGGTTCCATGGTGGTGGATATCGGTGGTGGTACCACTGAAGTGGCCGTTATCTCTCTGAACGGCGTGGTGTACTCTTCTTCCGTACGTATCGGTGGTGACCGCTTCGACGAAGCCATCATTAATTATGTGCGCCGTAACTACGGCTCTCTGATCGGTGAAGCCACCGCAGAGCGTATCAAACATGAAATCGGCTCTGCGTATCCGGGCGATGAAGTGCGTGAGATCGAAGTACGTGGCCGTAACCTGGCTGAGGGTGTTCCACGCGGTTTCACCCTGAACTCCAACGAAATTCTGGAAGCACTGCAGGAACCACTGACGGGCATCGTGAGCGCGGTAATGGTCGCGCTGGAACAGTGTCCACCAGAGCTGGCGTCCGATATCTCCGAGCGCGGTATGGTTCTGACCGGTGGTGGTGCGCTGCTGCGTAACCTCGACCGCCTGTTAATGGAAGAGACAGGTATTCCTGTCGTAGTTGCAGAAGATCCACTGACTTGCGTCGCCCGTGGTGGTGGCAAGGCGCTGGAAATGATCGACATGCACGGCGGCGATTTGTTCAGCGAAGAGTAGTCGAGTTTGAGAGGGTAGCAATTTGCTACCCTTTCTCTCTGACGCGAGAATACGCATAGCCTATGAAGCCAATTTTTAGCCGTGGCCCATCGCTACAGTTTCGCCTCATTCTGGCGGTTCTGGTTGCGCTTGGGGTCATTATTGCCGATAGCCGCCTCGGTACGTTCAGCCAGATCAGAACGTACATGGATACCGCCGTCAGTCCTTTCTACTTTGTTTCAAATGGTCCCCGTGAACTGCTCGACTCCGTTTCTCAAACGCTGTCTTCGCGTGACCAACTCGAACTCGAAAACCGGGCATTACGTCAGGAACTGTTGCTGAAAAACAGCGAACTGCTGATGCTGGGGCAATACAAGCAGGAAAACGCGCGCCTGCGTGAACTGCTCGGCTCGCCGCTGCGTCAGGATGAGCAGAAAATGGTCACGCAGGTGATCTCCACCGTGAACGACCCCTATAGCGATCAGGTTGTGATCGACAAAGGCAGCGTGAACGGGGTGTATGAAGGCCAGCCAGTTATCAGCGATAAAGGCGTAGTAGGCCAGGTTGTTGCCGTGGCTAAACTGACCAGCCGCGTGCTGCTGATTTGCGACGCCACGCATGCGCTGCCGATCCAGGTCCTGCGCAACGACATCCGCGTGATCGCGGCCGGTAACGGCTGTACGGACGACCTGCAGCTGGAACACCTGCCGGCTAACACGGATATCCGCGTAGGCGACGTGCTGGTGACGTCTGGTCTGGGTGGACGCTTCCCTGAAGGTTATCCGGTTGCGGTGGTCTCTTCGGTCAAGCTGGATACCCAGCGTGCCTATACCGTGATTCAGGCGCGTCCAACCGCTGGTCTGCAGCGTCTGCGCTATCTGCTGCTGCTGTGGGGTGCCGATCGTAACGGGGCTAACCCGATGACGCCTGAAGAGGTCCATCGAGTGGCAAATGAGCGCCTGATGCAGATGATGCCGCAGGTTCTTCCGCCTGCGGATTCCATGGGGCCGCCTGCGCCAGTCCCGGCGCCGGCAACCGGGTTAACGCAGCCGCTGCCGGATGCGCCGCCACCGCCTAAACTCTCTTCGGGAGGGCAGTAGTGGCAAGCTATCGTAGCCAGGGACGCTGGGTCATCTGGCTCTCGTTTCTTATTGCACTGTTACTGCAGGTTATGCCCTGGCCGGATGACATTCTCGTTTTCCGGCCAAACTGGGTATTGCTCATTTTACTCTACTGGATCCTTGCCCTACCGCATCGCGTAAATGTCGGCACGGGTTTCGTGATGGGTGCCATACTGGATCTCATTAGCGGCTCTACGCTTGGCGTGCGCGCCTTGTCCATGAGCATTATTGCGTACCTCGTCGCACTCAAATTCCAGCTCTTTCGTAACCTTGCGCTCTGGCAACAGGCCCTGGTAGTGATGCTATTGTCGCTCGCTGCGGATATCGTTGTTTTCTGGGCAGAGTTTTTAGTGATCAACGTCTCTTTCCGACCGGAAGTGTTCTGGAGTAGTGTAGTAAACGGTGTGCTCTGGCCATGGTTATTCCTGCTGATGCGTAAGGTTCGCCAGCAGTTTGCTGTGCAATAAAAGGTTTCTATGACGTCTTTGTATCTCGCTTCCGGCTCCCCGCGCCGTCAGGAACTCCTGACGCAGCTAGGGGTCTCTTTTGAACGCATCGTGACCGGCATTGAAGAAAAACGTGCTGAGGGCGAAAGTGCTCAACAGTACGTGTCACGTCTGGCGCGGGAGAAAGCGCAGGCGGGCGTGGCCAGTGTGCCACGCGATCTTCCCGTGCTGGGGGCAGATACCATCGTTATCCTGAACGGTGAAGTGCTGGAGAAACCGCACGACGCCGATCATGCAGCGCGCATGCTGCGCAAGCTGTCCGGACAAACGCATCAGGTGATGACGGCCGTCGCGCTGGCTGACAGCCAGCATGTGCTGGACTGCCTGGTGGTGACGGAAGTGACCTTCAGAGTACTTACCGACGACGACATCGCCGCTTATATTGCCAGCGGTGAACCGATGGATAAAGCAGGTGCATACGGTATTCAGGGGCTGGGTGGCTGTTTTGTCAGGAAGATTCATGGCAGCTATCACGCCGTAGTCGGCTTACCGCTGGTGGAAACGTATGAGTTGCTGAGCAATTTTAACTCACTGCGTGAGGGAAGGGATAATTATGACGGCTGAATTGTTGGTAAACGTAACGCCCTCGGAAACCCGTGTGGCCTATATTGATGGTGGCATTCTTCAGGAAATTCATATTGAGCGTGAAGCGCGGCGCGGAATAGTAGGCAATATCTACAAAGGTCGTGTCAGTCGTGTACTACCGGGTATGCAGGCGGCTTTTGTAGATATTGGACTCGATAAGGCGGCATTTTTACATGCCTCCGATATCATGCCGCACACCGAGTGCGTCGCAGGCGAAGAGCAAAAGCAGTTTGCCGTGCGCGACATTTCTGAACTGGTGCGTCAGGGACAGGATCTGATGGTGCAGGTGGTGAAAGATCCCCTCGGTACCAAAGGTGCCCGTCTGACCACCGACATCACCTTACCTTCCCGCTATCTGGTCTTTATGCCCGGCGCGTCGCACGTGGGCGTTTCGCAGCGTATTGAGAGCGAAACCGAGCGCGAGCGTCTGAAGAAAGTGGTCAGCGCCTACTGCGATGAACAGGGCGGATTTATCATCCGTACCGCCGCGGAAGGGATCAGCGAGGAAGACCTGGCGTCGGATGCGGCTTACCTGAAGCGCGTCTGGACAAAAGTGATGGAGCGTAAAAAACGTAACCAGACCCGCTATCAGCTCTATGGTGAGCTGGCGCTGGCGCAGCGCGTTCTGCGTGATTTTGCCGACGCGCAGCTCGACCGCATTCGCGTGGACTCTCGTCTGACGTACGAGGCCCTGCTCGAGTTTACCGCCGAATATATCCCTGAGATGCCTGGCCTGCTGGAGCACTACACCGGGCGTCAGCCGATCTTCGATCTCTATGATGTCGAAAACGAGATCCAGCGTGCCCTGGAGCGTAAGGTCGAGCTGAAGTCAGGCGGCTATCTGATCATCGATCAGACTGAAGCGATGACTACCGTCGATATCAACACCGGCGCTTTTGTCGGCCATCGCAACCTGGATGACACCATCTTCAACACCAATATCGAAGCCACGCAGGCAATTGCGCGCCAGCTTCGTCTGCGCAATCTGGGCGGCATTATCATCATCGACTTCATCGATATGAGTAATGAAGACCACCGTCGCCGCGTGCTGCACTCGCTTGAGCAGGCGCTGAGCAAAGACCGCGTGAAAACCAGCATTAACGGCTTCTCGCAGCTGGGGCTGGTGGAAATGACGCGTAAGCGTACCCGCGAGAGCGTGGAGCATGTGCTGTGCAATGAATGCCCAACCTGCCATGGACGCGGAACGGTAAAGACGGTTGAGACCGTCTGCTACGAAATTATGCGTGAAATCGTCCGTGTTCATCATGCCTACGACTCCGATCGTTTTCTGGTCTATGCTTCCCCTGCGGTGGCTGAAGCGCTGAAAGGCGAAGAGTCGCACGCGCTGGCGGAAGTGGAAATCTTTGTCGGCAAACAGGTAAAAGTACAAATTGAACCGCTCTATAACCAGGAGCAGTTTGACGTCGTGATGATGTAAGCGCAGTACGCTGCGTGACGAAGCTGACAAGGAGAGATGCGTGAGGCGATTGCCGGGGATTTTATTGCTTACAGGGGCAACGCTGGTCGTGATTGTCGCGTTGCTCGTGAGCGGGCTACGCCTCGTTTTACCGCATCTGGACAGCTGGCGTCCGCAGCTGCTGGCGAAAATCGAATCCACCACCGGCGTGCCGGTGAACGTAAGCCAGGTTAGCGCTAACTGGCAGAATTTTGGCCCGACGCTTGATGTCCGGGATATCAACGCCAGCCTGAAAGATGGCGGCTACCTGAAAATCAAACGCGTGACCCTGGCGCTGGACGTCTGGCAAAGCCTGCTGCATCTGCGCTGGCAGTTTCGCGATCTCACCTTTTATCAGCTCCAGTTTCTGACCAATACGCCGCTGTCTGGCGGCGATAGCGGTCAGGGTCTTGAAGCTAACCGCTTCAGCGATCTTTTCCTCCGCCAGTTCGATCATTTCGATCTGCGCGACAGCGAAGTGAGCTTTATTACCCTTTCCGGGCAGCGCGCCGAGCTGGCGATCCCGCAGCTTACCTGGCTTAACGGTAAGGATCGGCACCGCGCCGAGGGGCAGGTCAATCTCTCGAGCCTGAACGGCCAGCACGGCGTGATGCAGGTGCGTATGGATCTGCGCGACGATGACGGCCTGTTAAATAACGGCAAAGTCTGGCTGCAGGCCGACGATGTGGACGTCAAGCCGTGGCTGGGCGACTGGCTCCAGCAAAACATGCAGCTGGAAACGGCCCGCTTCAGCCTTGAGGGCTGGTTGACCCTGACGAAAGGCGAATTTGCCAGCGGCGATATCTGGCTCAAGCAGGGGGGCGCGAGCTGGAAAGGCGAAAAACAACAGCATCAGCTTTCCGTCGATAACCTCACCGCGCACGTGACGCAGGAGAAAGAGGGCTGGCAGTTTGCCATTCCCGATACGCGCATCACGATGGACGGCAAGCCGTGGCCGCGCGGTGCGCTGACGCTGGCCTGGATGCCGGAGCAGGACGTTGGCGGCACGGCCAGTAAACGCAGCGACGAGCTGCGCATCCGTGCCAGTAACCTGGATTTGGCCGCCATTGAAGGGCTACGCTCGATGGCGGCAAAGCTCTCTCCTGACCTGGGCGAGATCTGGCTGGCTACGCAGCCGAGCGGAAAGATTGATTCTCTGGCGCTGGATATTCCGCTTCAGGCGACGGAAAAAACCCGTTTCCAGGCGACATGGAAAGATCTTGCCTGGAAGCAGTGGAAGCTGCTGCCGGGTGCGGAGCACTTTAGCGGCAAGCTGGAAGGCAGCGTGGAGAACGGCAGGCTGACGGTTGATATGCACGACGCCAAAATGCCTTACGAGACGGTCTTCCGCGCGCCGCTGGAAATCGAACAGGGCAACGCAGTGCTTAACTGGCTCCGTAACGATAAGGGTTTCCAGCTCGATGGTCGGCATATCGACGTCAAAGCGAAAGCGGTGCACGCGCGCGGCGATTTCCGCTATCTGCAGCCTGAAGGCGATGAGCCATGGCTGGGGATTCTGGCCGGGATCAGTACCGATGATGGCTCCCAGGCCTGGCGCTATTTCCCGGAAAACCTGATGGGGAAAGCGCTGGTAGACTATCTCAGCGGCGCGATTCAGGGCGGTCAGGCGGATAATGCCACGCTGGTCTACGGCGGTAATCCCCATCTGTTCCCGTACAAACACAATGAAGGTCAGTTCCAGGTTCTGGTCCCGCTGCATGACGCCACCTTTGCGTTCCAGCCTGGCTGGCCCGCGCTGAAAAACCTGGATATCGAACTTAATTTCCTCAATGACGGCCTCTGGATGAAGTCCGACAGCGTGGCGCTGGGCGGCGTGACGGCCAGCAACCTGACGGCCAACATCCCGGATTACTCCAAAGAGAAGCTGCTGATTGATGCCGAGATCAACGGTCCCGGCAAGGCGGTGGGACCGTACTTTGAGGAGACGCCGCTGAAAGAGTCGCTGGCCGCGACGCTTCAGCAGCTCCAGCTTGATGGCGATGTGAATGCTCGCTTACATCTTGATATCCCGCTGGACGGAGAGATGACCACCGCCAAAGGTGATGTCCGCCTGAAAAACAACAGCCTGTTCATCAAACCCCTTGAGAGCACGCTGAAAAATCTCAGCGGGCAGTTCAGCTTTGAAAACGGTAACCTGAAGAGCGAGCCGCTTACTGCCAGCTGGTTTAATCAGCCCGTGAATATCGACTTCACGACCACAGAGGGTGAAAAGGCTTATCAGGTGGCCGTCAATCTGGACGGCAACTGGCAGCCAGCGCGTATGGACGTCCTGCCGAAGCCCATCGAGGCGTCGGTGGATGGCGCGGTCGCCTGGCAGGGTAAAGTGGCAATCGACCTGCCTTATCACGCGGGCGCCCAGTATAAGGTCGACATCACGGGTGACCTGAAGAATATTCGAAGCCAGCTGCCAGCGCCGCTGGATAAACAGGCCGGACAGCCGCTGCCGGTAAAGCTGAACGTCGATGGCAACCTGAACAGCTTCGCGCTAACCGGCAGCGCGGGCCGGACAAACCACTTCAACAGCCGCTGGCTGCTTAACCGCAAGCTCACCCTCGACAAAGCCATCTGGACAACGGATAGCCGCTCCACGCCGCCGCTGCCGGAGCAGACGGGCGTTGAGCTGAATCTCCCACCGATGGACGGTGCAGAGTGGCTGGCGCTGTTCCAGAAAGGCGTTGGGCAAAACGTTGATGAAACCGCCCAGTTCCCGCAAACCATTACCGTACGTACGCCTTCGCTGATGCTGGGCGGGCAGCAGTGGAACAACCTGAGCATCGTCTCGCAGCCTGGCGCTAACGGCACGAAGGTAGAGGCCCAGGGCAGAGAGATCAACGGTACTTTGACCATGCGCAATCACGCGCCATGGCAGGCGGCGATTCGCTATCTCTACTACAACCCGGCAAGCGCCACGAGCGGGAAAGATAAACCGGCGGAAGCGTCTCCGCTGAGTAATGCCTCCCGCGTCGATTTTAGCGGCTGGCCCGATCTCCAGCTGCGCTGCGCTGAGTGCTGGCTGTGGGGGCAGAAATATGGCCGTATTGACGGTGATTTCACTATTCAGGCCAACACGCTTACGCTCTCCGGTGGCCTGGTTGATACCGGCTTTGGCCGCATGACGGCCGCAGGGGAGTGGGTGAATAACCCGGGCGAGCAGCGAACGTCCCTCAAGGGCGACATCAAAGGCAACAAGCTGGATGCGGCAGCCAATTTCTTTGGTATCAGCACGCCGCTGCGCGGTTCGTCATTTGATGTTAATTACGATCTTCACTGGCGCGACGCCCCGTGGAAGCCCGATGAGGCCTCGCTGAACGGCATTCTGAAAACCCGCTTTGGTAAAGGTGAGATAGCCGACGTGAGCACGGGGCGCGCCGGGCAGATCCTGCGCCTGCTGAGTTTTGATGCGCTGCTGCGCAAGCTGCGCTTCGATTTCAGCGATACGTTCAGCGAAGGTTTCTACTACGATTCCATCCGCAGTACGGCATGGATTAAGGACGGCGTTCTGCATACGGACGATACGCTGGTGGATGGCCTGGAAGCAGATATCGCCATGAAAGGCTCAGTCAACCTCGTGCGCCGCGAACTGGATATGGAAGCCGTGGTGGCACCGGAAATTTCCGCGAGCGTGGGCGTGGCGGCGGCCTTTGTGGTGAACCCGATTGTCGGTGCGGCGGTGTTTGCCGCCAGCAAAGTGCTGGGTCCGCTGTGGAGCAAAGTCTCCATTCTGCGCTACCGCATTACCGGTCCGGTCGATAAGCCGCAGATTAACGAGGTGCTGCGCCAGCCGCGCAAAGATGCACAGCAATGATTTGACGTGGGCAGGTAATTGCCTCACTCTCAATAAATACGATCTTTATACCGCCACGGGCGGCAACGAACGAGTAGCAATACGATGAGTCTGAACCTGGTAAGTGAACATTTGCTCGCAGCGAACGGCCTGAATCATCAGGACCTGTTCTCCATTCTTGGTCAACTGACCGAACGCCGTCTCGACTACGGCGACCTTTATTTCCAGTCGAGCTATCACGAATCCTGGGTTTTAGAAGACAGCATCATTAAAGATGGCTCTTACAACATCGACCAGGGCGTCGGCGTCCGCGCCGTCAGCGGCGAGAAAACCGGTTTTGCCTATGCCGATCAGATTAGCCTGGCTGCACTTGAGCAGAGCGCGCAGGCCGCGCGCACCATTGTGCGTGATACCGGCGATGGTCGCGTGAAAACCCTTGGAGAAGTGCAGCACTCTGCGCTCTATACCAGCATCGATCCTCTGCAGAGCATGAGCCGTGAAGAGAAGCTGGATATCCTGCGTCGCGTGGACAAAGTCGCCCGCGCGGCGGATAAACGCGTGCAGGAAGTTTCAGCCAGCCTGAGCGGTGTGTATGAACTGATTCTGGTGGCGGCAACGGACGGCACTCTGGCGGCAGACGTTCGCCCGCTGGTACGTCTCTCCATCAGCGTGCAGGTCGACGACGATGGCAAACGCGAGCGCGGCTCAAGCGGTGGCGGCGGTCGTTTCGGCTATGACTGGTTCCTGGGCGACGTTGACGGTGAAGCGCGCGCTGACGCGTGGGCAAAAGAAGCCGTGCGCATGGCGCTGGTGAATCTGAATGCCGTCGCGGCGCCGGCGGGCTCATTCCCGGTGGTGCTGGGTGCTGGCTGGCCGGGCGTGCTGCTACACGAGGCGGTAGGCCACGGCCTGGAAGGCGACTTTAATCGTCGCGGGACGTCGGTGTTCAGCGGTCAGATCGGGCAGCTTGTCTCCTCTGAACTGTGCACCGTGGTGGATGACGGCACGATACGCGATCGTCGCGGCTCGGTGGCTATCGACGATGAAGGTACGCCCGGCCAGTACAACGTGCTGATCGAAAATGGCGTGCTGAAAGGCTACATGCAGGACAAACTCAACGCGCGCCTGATGGGCGTCGCGCCGACGGGCAACGGACGTCGCGAATCTTACGCGCACCTGCCGATGCCGCGCATGACCAACACGTATATGCTGCCGGGTAAATCCACGCCGCAGGAGATTATCGAATCCGTTGATTACGGTATCTTTGCGCCAAACTTTGGCGGCGGCCAGGTGGACATCACCTCCGGTAAGTTTGTCTTCTCTACTTCAGAAGCGTACCTGATCGAGAAGGGCAAAGTGACCAAAGCGGTGAAAGGTGCGACGCTGATTGGCTCCGGTATTGAAGCCATGCAGCAGATCTCGATGGTCGGTAACGATCTGAAGCTGGATAACGGCGTGGGCGTCTGCGGTAAAGAGGGCCAGAGCCTGCCGGTTGGCGTGGGCCAGCCAACGCTGAAAGTGGACAACCTGACGGTGGGCGGCACGGCGTAAGTTTTCCCGTCACTCTAACCCTCTCCCAAACCGGGAGAGGTGTCTTGAATTACAAAACCTATTCTTTCCTTCTTCCCCGCATCCCCTGAAACAGCTCTGCTACGTCAACAAAATACTCGGTCAGATAGTTAATACACACCTGCACCTTGAGCGGGAGTTTGTCTTTTTCGGTATACAGGGCGTACACCGGACGAGGATCGGACTGGTAGCGCGGGAAGAGGATCTCAAGCACGCCGCTGTTGATCTCGTTGATGACCCACATTAACGGCACGTAGGCAATCCCGGCGCCAGCCACCAGCCAGCGCGAAATGGTCATCGGATCGTTAGTGACAAATCGCCCTTCCGGCAGCAGTTTGGTGGAGATCCCTTCCGGGGCAATCAGCTCAAATTCATTGTCGGGCCGCACGCTGTATTCCAGCCACGAGTGGTTGGTGAGATCGGCGGGTTTCTCCGGAACACCGTACTGGGCCAGATAGCTCTTCGAAGCGCAGACGACCATCGGCATGCTGCCCAGCCGACGCGAGAACAGGCTGGAATCCTGCAGCGCGCCGACGCGGATCACCACGTCCAGACCGTCGGCAATCAGGTCCGGTGCCGGGATACCCGTCACCAGATTAACGGTAAGCCCGGGATACTCTTTCAGCATATCCGCCGTCATGGCAGCGAGAACATTTTGTGCCATAGTTGAAGAACACCCGATGCGCAGCGTGCCGATGGGGGTGTTGTTGAAGGCGTAGAGCTGTTCGTGAACATCCTGCACTTCCAGCAGCATACGGCGACAGCCCTGATAGTAAATTTTGCCCGCTTCCGTCAGGCCAATGCTGCGGGTGCTGCGGTTGAGCAGCTTGACCTGAAGCTCATCTTCCAGTTTGGACACCGTCTGGCTGATGGATGAGACGCTCATCTGAAGCTGGCGTGCAGCGGCGGTAAAGGAGCCCAGTTCAACCACTTTGGCGAAGACCGACATGCGTTTTAAACGTTCCATTGTTCACTCTGGCTTAAAAGTGATTTAGATCACATATTATAGATAACAGCATAACAGTTACGTTAATATATTATTTATTACATAACGGCTGCGCCATTCTCGCCCGGCGTTTCTTGCTCTCCTGCGATGGCGTGCGCTAAAAAAATTCTGAAGCCTGCACTCTCTCTAATCAAGGTCAACATGAGTCTGTTTCCCGTTATCGTGGTGTTCGGTCTGTCCTTCCCACCGATATTTTTCGAGCTTCTTTTATCACTGGCGATCTTCTGGCTGGTGCGCAAGGTGCTGGTCCCTACCGGGATCTACGATTTCGTCTGGCACCCTGCATTGTTCAATACCGCGCTGTATTGCTGCCTGTTTTACCTGATATCGCGCATGTTTGTCTGAGGTTGATGTGAAAACGCTAACAAGAAAAATCTCCCGCACTGCCATCACCATGGCGCTGGTTATCCTCGCCTTCATCGCTATTTTCCGCGCCTGGGTCTATTACACTGAATCACCGTGGACGCGTGATGCACGCTTCAGCGCCGATGTGGTGGCAATCGCTCCTGACGTGGCCGGTCTTATCACGGCGGTCAACGTTCACGATAACCAGCTGGTGAAAAAAGATCAGGTTCTGTTCACCATCGACCAGCCTCGTTACCAGAAAGCGCTGGAAGAGGCAGAAGCGGACGTGGCCTATTATCAGGCGCTCGCTGCGGAGAAACGCCGCGAGGCAGGCCGCCGTAATCAGCTGGGCGTACAGGCAATGTCCCGTGAAGAGATTGACCAGTCCAACAACGTGCTGCAAACCGTGCTGCACCAGCTGGCGAAAGCGCAGGCAACGCGCGATCTGGCGAAGCTCGATCTCGAGCGCACCGTGATCCGCGCGCCGTCCGATGGCTGGGTCACCAACCTCAACGTCTATGCCGGGGAATTCATTACCCGTGGCTCAACCGCCGTGGCGCTGGTTAAACAGAACTCCTTCTACGTGCTCGCCTATATGGAAGAGACCAAGCTGGAAGGCGTGCGTCCGGGCTACCGGGCAGAAATTACGCCGCTGGGCAGCAATCGCGTCTTTAAAGGAACTGTCGACAGCGTCGCCGCAGGGGTGACTAACTCCAGCAGTTCGAATGATGCCAAAGGGATGGCAACGGTGGATTCCAACCTCGAGTGGGTGCGTCTGGCCCAGCGCGTGCCGGTCCGTATCCACCTGGACGAACAGCAGGGCAATCTGTGGCCTGCGGGTACCACGGCGACGGTGGTGATTACCGGTGAAAAAGATCGGGATGCCAGCCAGGACTCGTTCTTCCGTAAAATCGCCCACCGTCTGCGCGAGTTTGGTTAATCGCTATGGGCATCTTTTCCATCGCCAGCCAGCACATTCGCTTCGCCGTGAAGCTGGCGTGTGCCATTGTGCTGGCGCTGTTTGTTGGCTTTCACTTCCAGCTTGAAACACCTCGCTGGGCAGTGCTGACGGCTGCGATTGTCGCGGCGGGCCCGGCCTTTGCCGCGGGTGGGGAACCTTATTCAGGCGCGATCCGCTATCGCGGGATGCTGCGTATCATCGGAACGTTCATCGGCTGTCTCGCGGCGCTCACCATTATTATTCTGATGATCCGCACGCCATTGCTGATGCTGATGGTGTGCTGTATCTGGGCGGGTTTTTGCACCTGGATCTCGTCTCTGGTGAAAGTGGAGAACTCCTACGCCTGGGGGCTGGCGGGCTATACCGCGCTGATTATTGTCATCACCATTCAGTCCGAGCCGCTGCTCGCCCCGCAGTTTGCAGTTGAGCGCTGCAGCGAGATTGTCATTGGTATCGTGAGTGCGATTGTCGCGGATCTGCTGTTCTCTCCGCGCTCCATCAAGCAGGAAGTCGACCGTGAGCTTGACGCGCTGATCGTTGCTCAATACCAGCTGATGCAGCTGTGTATTAAACACGGCGACAGCGAAGAGGTCGATAAAGCCTGGAGCGGGCTTGTTCGTCGCACGCAGGCGCTGGAAGGGATGCGCAGCAACCTTAACATGGAGTCCTCGCGCTGGGCCCGCGCAAATCGTCGCCTTAAAGCCCTTAATACTGTCTCTCTGACGCTGATTACCCAGGCATGTGAAACCTATCTGATTCAGAACACCCGGCCGGAAGCGGTCACCGATACGTTCCGCGAACTGTTCGCCGAGCCGGTGGAAACCGTGCAGGACGTGCATAAGCAGCTTAAACGTATGCGCCGGGTGATTGCCTGGACCGGGGAGCGCGACACGCCGGTAACGATCTACACCTGGGTCGGCGCTGCGACGCGCTACCTGCTGCTGAAGCGCGGCGTGATTGGTAACACCAAAATCAGCGCGGCGGAAGAAGAGGTGCTGCAGGGGGAAGTGGTGATCAAGGCGGAATCCGCCGAGCGCCATCATGCCATGGTCAATTTCTGGCGTACGACGCTTGCCTGCATGCTCGGCACGCTGTTCTGGCTGTGGACGGGCTGGACGTCCGGCAGCGGCGCGATGGTGATGATTGCCGTTGTGACCGCACTGGCGATGCGTCTGCCTAATCCGCGTATGGTCGCCATTGATTTCCTTTACGGCACGATTGCCGCGTTGCCGATAGGCGCACTCTATTTCCTGGTCATCATCCCGTCGACGCAACAGAGCATGCTGCTGCTCTGTATTAGCCTGGCGGTAATGGCGTTCTTTATAGGCATTGAAGTGCAAAAGCGGCGTCTGGGATCGCTGGGGGCGCTGGCGAGTACGATTAACATCATCGTGCTCGATAACCCGATGACCTTCCATTTCAGCCAGTTCCTCGACAGCGCGTTAGGCCAGCTGGTGGGCTGCTTCCTGGCCATGATGGTGATACTGCTGGTGCGGGATAACTCGCAGGCAAGAACGGGCCGCGTGCTGCTGAACCAGTTCGTGTCGGCTGCCGTGTCATCTTTGACAACCAATACCGCGCGCCGTAAAGAGAACCACCTCCCCGCGCTGTACCAGCAGCTGTTTTTGCTGCTGAACAAGTTCCCGGGCGATATCGCGAAGTTCCGCCTGGCGTTAACCATGATCATTGCGCACCAGCGTTTGCGTAACGCGCCCGTGCCGATCAACGACGATCTGTCGGCATACCACCGCCAGCTGCGTCGTACCGCCGATCACGTGCTTTCTGCCAGCAGCGATGACAAACGGCGCCGCTACTTTACGCAGCTGCTTGAAGAGCTCGATATCTATCAGGAAAAGCTCAAGCAATGGGAAGCGCCGCCTCAGGTGACCGAGCCGGTAGGAAGGCTAGTGTTTATGCTGCATCGTTACCAGAATGCCCTCACTGATAGCTGACTGAAGTAAAAAAACCGACGCCAAAAGCGTCGGTTTTTTTGTGGCTATACTTATTCCAGCACATTCTTACATTTCAGAAAGGGAGGACACATGACGACCCAGGCGCTTCAGGACCACATCCTTTTTCAGACCGGCTATCTGGTCAACGGAATCTGGAAAACGCTGGACACGACGTTTGATGTGCTGAATCCCGCGACCGGTGAGGTCATTGCTAAAGTCGCAAAAGCGGGTAAAGCACAAACCGAAGAGGCTATCGCAGCGGCTACCAAAGCGTTCCCGGCATGGCGTGCCAAAACCGCGAAAGAACGCTCGGCGATTCTCTACCGCTGGTATGAATTGATTATTGAGAATAAAAGCTGGCTCGGGCGGTTAATGACCACCGAACAGGGCAAACCCCTGAAAGAAGCGGAGGGCGAAGTGGAGTACGCTGCCAGCTTTATCCAGTGGTTTGCCGAAGAGGCTAAACGCGCGAATGGTGAAATTATTCCACCGATCAAACCTGGCTCACGCATTCTGGCGACCCGTGAACCCATTGGTGTGGTCGCTGCGATTACGCCGTGGAACTTCCCAATGGCCATGCTCACCCGCAAGTTAGGCCCGGCGCTGGCGGCCGGATGTACCGGAGTTATTAAACCGGCCAACAACACGCCGCTCAGCGCCTTTGCGCTGCTTACTCTGGCGAAACAGGCCGGTGTGCCCGACGGCGTTCTCAACGCCGTTGCCGGGAATACGCATGAAATCAGCGATGCGATTATGGCAAGTCGCGACGTGCGTAAGATCTCCTTTACCGGCTCAACCTCCGTCGGCAAAACGCTGGTGCGTAACGCAGCCGAAACCATGAAGAAAGTCTCGATGGAGCTGGGCGGAAATGCCCCGTATATCGTTTTTGAGGATGCGGACATCGACGCAGCGGTTAAGGGCGCGATCGCCAACAAGTTTCGCAATGCCGGGCAGGTCTGCGTCAGCGTGAACCGTTTTTATATTCAGGAAACCGTCTACGACAAATTTGTGAATAAACTTGCCGATGCCGTGAAGGCGCTGAAGGTGGGTAACGGTCTTGAGGAGGGGGTGGTCGTCGGGCCGCTGATTGAACCTTCTGCGGTGAACAAAGTGCGTGAGCATGTCGACGACGCCGTTGCCCGGGGGGCAACCGTACTGGCAGGAGGTAAGCCCCATCCGCTTGGCGGGAATTTCTGGATGCCAACCGTATTGGGCGACTGCCATGAAGGCATGAAGCTGGCAGAAGAAGAGACGTTTGGCCCGGTGGCGGCGTGCTTTCGTTTCACCTCGGAGGATGAGGTCATCCAGCGCGCCAACAATACGCCTTATGGGCTGGCGGCTTACTTTTATACCCAGAATCTCTCACGGGTCTTCCGCGTTTCACAGGCCATCGAGAGCGGGATGATTGGCATTAATGAGTGCGCCGTCTCCACGGAGCTCGGGCCTTTTGGCGGCGTAAAAGAGTCAGGTCTTGGACGAGAAGGCTCCGTGCTGGGACTGGAAGAGTATCTGGAAGTTAAAACCCTGCATATTGGGGGATTATAATAGACAGGGCGGCAGCTGCCGCTCGCCTGGACTGGGTGGCTGGCAATGAAAACCTATACGTTTGATTTTGACGAGATCGACAGTCAGGAAGACTTCTACCGGGAATTTATCCGGGTGTTTGATCTTGAAAGGGAAAGCGTGACGAATCTGGATACGCTTTGGGACGTGGTCACCGGCAGTCTGTTGCCGCTCCCGCTGGAGATTGAGTTTATCCATTTGCCCGATAAGCTGCGAAGACGTTTTGGCGCGCTGATATTGCTGTTCGATGAAGCGGAAGAAGAGCTTGAAGGGCAGTTGCGCTTTAACGCGCGGCACTGAATGAAAAAAGCCCCTGACCATGAGGCCAGGGGCAAGTCGTATGATGAGATACGACGAGGGTTTATTTATACAGTTCTGCAGTTGCATGCCAGTGGTCACCCTGATTCAGTTCGGTGACGCGATAGCTGCTGGCGCCTGCTTTTTCAGCTTTGGCGGCCAGTTCGTGACGGATATCCATCGGTGAGCCAGTGACAGACGTCACGGAGACGCTGCCCATACGCTGTAGATTTTGTGCCTGGTCGGCATTCACCTGCTGTACGGCTGCACTTGCGCCGAAAGAGATAACGGATGCCAGACCGAGGGTTGCGATGATCAATTTGGTTTTCATAGTCTTTACTCCTGAATAGGGTTTTTACTCAACGGCGAGAAGGGTTGAACCGCTATTTTTATGCCTGGTGCCGTTGAGTGGAGATTTACGTTTTCAGCTATTACTAAAACTTATTTGTAGAGCTCAGCGGTGGCGTGCCAGTGGTCGCCAGAACGCGCTTCGATGATGCGATATGATGATGCACCCTGTTCTTCCGCTTTTTTGTTCAGCATCTCATGCATGTCCATTGGCGATGTGCCGACCGCGCCGACAGAAACCGTACCGATGGCCTGACGGGATTGCGCCTGGTCAGCATTAATAGAGTCAGCCGCGAAAGCACCGAATGACAGGACAGACAGGACGCTCAGAGCCGCTACAGTTGATTTGATTTTCATGATTCTTACCTCGTCGAATTTTTTAGTGGGGTCTTGTTTCGTGACCCTCATCACAAAATCAAGCATACACTAATAACGGAAAAAATTAATACCAGACTAATGGTTTCTATTGTTATTACGTGTTAACCAGTCCTTTTTTTATAACCAAATTGCATAATATTGGGTGTTTTTTACACGTTTTTGTTGGTGATAGCTAATGAAATCATATGGATATCAACTTTTGATTTTTTGTGCGATTCTTTGATTTAGCATTCACCATGTGAATGTTAATGAGTGGTAAAAAGCACTATTTGTCAAAGTGAAGGGCAGTAGAAAAGAGGGGAGAACGCAGCGGAAGCAGAACGATCCCCGCAGCGGCGCTACGGGGAGAGGGGATTAGAGTTCCTGTTCGAACAGAACCAGAATCGCTTCGTGGAGATCTTTCACGGAAAAACCGCTAGCCGGTGTGGTAAAGATGGTGTCATCGCCGGCGATAGTCCCGAGGATACCCTCCGTTTTACCCAGCGAGTCCAGCATGCGGGCAATCAGCTGTGCGGCGCCGGGGCTTGTGTGGATCACCACTACGGCGTCGTTATGATCGATATCCAGAACCAGATTTTTGAGCGGGCTGGAGGTGGTCGGCACGCCAAGTTCTGCTGGCAGGCAATAGACCATCTCCATCTTGGCGTTACGGGTACGCACCGCGCCAAATTTCGTTAACATGCGGGAGACTTTCGACTGATTGATATTATCGAAGCCTTGTTCCTGCAGCGCCTGAACAATTTCTCCCTGAGAACTGAATTTCTCTTCTTTAAGTAGCGCCTTAAACGCCTTAACTAATTCTTCTTGCTTAGACGAGCTTCGCATAAGTCACCCGGAATATGACGATAGAAACAACATTATTATGCATGTGGATGAATTTTTATGCAAATTATCTACTCAGCGCCAGGCTGAAATAATGTTATGAAAGGGAGTGATTTTATCAGATTTCGTTATCAGAAAACATGCCTGGGTCACGCCGCGCAAATAAGCTTAAAAGTAAATTAAATGTTATCAAAATGATGTTGTTTTGGTGGCGGGGCAGGGTGTATTGTAACCACCTCTTAATGCGTTGCCCTCTGTCGTCAGATAGTTTTCTGGTGAGAGATAAAGTCGCGTGACCTCAAATTCTTTAGCTACGAAAATTGTAATTATTTACTTGCTGAATTATGGTCGCCGCAACGGATTTACAGATACTTAAGTTAACCATAATAAGGAGTTTAGGATGAAAGTCGCAGTCCTCGGCGCTGCTGGTGGTATCGGCCAGGCGCTTGCCCTACTACTGAAAACCCAACTGCCTTCAGGCTCAGAACTCTCCCTGTACGATATTGCTCCGGTAACCCCAGGCGTGGCGGTTGACCTGAGCCACATCCCAACTGCTGTAAAAATCAAAGGCTTCTCCGGTGAAGATGCACGTCCTGCACTGCAGGGTGCCGACGTGGTGCTGATTTCTGCAGGCGTAGCGCGTAAGCCGGGCATGGATCGTTCAGACCTGTTCAACGTCAACGCGGGCATCGTGAAAAACCTGGTGCAGCAGATTGCTGAAGTGTGCCCGAAAGCGTGCATCGGTATCATCACTAATCCGGTGAACACCACCGTTGCTATCGCGGCAGAAGTGCTGAAGAAAGCAGGTGTTTACGACAAAAACAAACTGTTCGGCGTAACCACGCTGGATATCATCCGTTCCAACACCTTTGTTGCTGAGCTGAAAGGCAAACAGCCAACAGAAGTGGAAGTTCCGGTCATCGGCGGTCACTCTGGCGTTACCATCCTGCCTCTGCTGTCGCAGATCCCAGGCGTGAGCTTCACCGAGCAGGAAGTGGCTGACCTGACTAAACGCATCCAGAATGCGGGCACCGAAGTGGTGGAAGCGAAGGCGGGTGGCGGTTCTGCAACCCTGTCTATGGGCCAGGCGGCTGCACGTTTCGGTCTGTCACTGGTTCGCGCTCTGCAGGGCGAGAAAGGCGTTGTTGAATGCGCTTACGTTGAAGGCGATGGCGAACACGCTCGCTTCTTCTCTCAGCCGCTGCTGCTGGGTAAAAACGGTATCGAAGAGCGTAAATCCATTGGTAGCCTGAGCGCGTTTGAACAACACGCGATGGAAGGCATGCTGGATACGCTGAAGAAAGATATCACCCTGGGCGAAGAGTTCGTTAACAAGTAATACGAACCGTCTCCCGGCAAAAAACGGAGCTCATCGCTCCGTTTTTTTATGCCTGTCAGTTTGTTGCCGGGTATTCCTGAATCGTTACGTGCAGCGTCAGTTTCTTATCGTTGCGCATGACCTCAACAGGGATGATAGAACCCGGGCGAATTTCCGCCACCTGATCCATCGTCTCCAGCGCAGAGACCGCCGGCGTGCCGTTGACCGACACAATCACATCGTTTACCTGAATTCCCGCGTTGGCCGCCGGACCCCCTGGCGCCACCTCGTTAACCACGATGCCCTGGATCTGATCGATTCCGCCGCCCTGGGTATGCATCGGCGCAATTTCGCGCCCGCCGATACCGATATAGCCGCGGATAACGCGTCCGTCGCGGATCAGCTTATCCATAATTTTGGTCGCCAGCTGGAACGGAATGGCAAAGCCGATCCCTTCCGGCGTCTCACCGTCGTTACTCTTGTCGAACGAGAGGGTGTTGATGCCCATCAGTTCGCCCAGCGAGTTGACCAGCGCACCGCCGGAGTTACCGTGGTTGATGGAGGCATCGGTTTGCAGGAAATTCTGCCGTCCGGATGGGTTGAGGCCGATACGACCGGTCGCGCTGATAATCCCCTGGGTGATGGTCTGGCCCAGGTTGTAAGGGTTACCAATCGCCAGGACGACATCACCAATATGCGGGGTACGTTTACGGTTGATCGGGATGACCGGCAAACCGCCCGTGGCGTTAATCTTCAGGACGGCCAGATCGGTCAGGCTGTCAGACCCAACGAGTAATGCCTCAAACACGCGGCCATCCTGCAGAGCGACGATGATCTGGTCGGCATCGTTAATCACGTGCTTGTTGGTAATAATGTAGCCGCGCTCGTCCATGATCACGCCGGAGCCGAGGGTACGGATCTCCAGCTGGTTGTGGGCTGAGCTATTCAGGCCGCGGTTATAGACGTTAACTACGGCGGGGGCGGCTCGGCGGACGGCCTGGTTATAGGTGGCCGGCGTTTCATCCGTGCTATCAAACTGGGGAGCAGACAGTTTATTGAACTGACGTAAAGACGGCAGCGCCAGCAGCAGCAGGCCAGCGACAATCAAACCGATGACAATAGAACGTAAGAGCTTTGAAAGCATGATGCGCGTTTCGTTAAAAAAGGAACGATTTGCAGCATAACATGAGTTATCCGGACATCACATGCAGCGGTGATGTCCGGATCGCAAATGCTTAGCGCAACAGAATATAGATGGACTCATTGCCACGCATGACCTGCAGGGCAACAACCGCCGGTTTGCTTTCCAGCACTTTGCGCAGTTCGGCAATAGACTGCACGCGATTGCGGTTTACACCGATGATCACGTCATCCTGATGCAATCCGGCCTGCGCGGCAGGGCTGCTCTTCTCGACGGTGTCGATGCTAATGCCTTTCGTACCGTCTTTCAGCTGACCGTCGCTCAACGTAGCCCCTTGCAGCGCCGGGGCAATAAGCTCCGCGCTGGCCGAGGAAGAGGTGCTCTTATCCAGCGTCACTTCAACGTCAAGCGGCTTACCGTCACGTATCAGGCCCAGCTTCACTTTGGCGCCTGGTTCGGTTGTGGCAATCCGCGAACGCAGTTCTGCAAAGCTGTTCAGCGGTTTGTCGTTCAGGCTGACGATCACATCCCCCGATTTCACGCCCGCTTTTGCGGAGCCGGAGTTTGGCAGCACTTCACTGACAAACGCCCCGCGCTGTACATTGATGTTGAACGCTTTTGCGATATCAGCGCTCATCTCCATACCTTTAATGCCCAGCAGCCCGCGTTTGATTTCACCGAACTGGATCAGCTGCTGCGCCAGGGTTTTGGCCATATTGCTGGGGATAGCAAAACCGATCCCGATGCTGCCGCCGCCTGGGGCCAGAATCGCCGTGTTAATCCCAATCAGCTCGCCGTTAAGGTTGAGCAATGCCCCTCCGGAGTTTCCACGGTTGATTGAGGCATCGGTCTGGATAAAGTTTTCCAGCCCCTCCAGATTCAGGCCGCTACGCCCCAGCGCGGAGACGATCCCGGAGGTGGCGGTTTGCCCTAAGCCAAAGGGGTTGCCCACGGCGACGGCAAAGTCGCCGACGCGCAGTTTGTCAGAATCCGCGATGGCAATCTGGGTCAGATTGCTGGGGTTTTGCACCTGCAGCAGCGCGATGTCGCTCTGGTCATCGCCGCCGATCAGTTTGGCATCAAATTCGCGGCCATCGTTCAGCTGGACGCTGATTTTATCGGCCTGGCTGATGACGTGATTGTTGGTCAGGATATAGCCTTTTGCCGCATCAATAATTACGCCAGAGCCCAGGCCTTCAAAAGGCTGCGCCTGCTGGTCGGGAGACTCATCGCCGAAATATTTTTTCAGTTCTTCAGGGACGCGTTGGCTTTGTACCGCGGTGCCCTCAACCTGAACGCTGACGACCGCAGGCAACACTTTTTCCAGCATGGGCGCGAGGCTTGGAATGGCCGCCTGGCCAGGCACCTGGGAAGGTATGGCGGCAAATACAGGGACGGACGCCGAGAGAGATAACCCGACACTTAACGCGATAGCGCTCAACAGCTGGTTTTTTTTCTTCATCGATGTTGACTCTCGTAACCTGGAATAAAGGAAAAACGGCCCCAAAAACACGTTGATGTTATTGAATTTTAAACCGCTGAACAATGAGGTGTTTAACTAAATGATAGCTGGGGTCATGAAGAAAGGACGGGCGCAATCGCTGCGCCCGTAAAATAAATTCAGGTTGTGCGATTAATCGCGTTTTACACCGCCGCGCAGCAGGCCGGACGCGCCATCGGAGTAGTCGCGAGGCATCTGAACGGGCGCCTGATCGTTACCGGCCTCAGAGTCAGCCAGACGGTTGCGGAATGGGTTAGTTTCAGCGGTCATTTCCGGCAGCAGGCTGCTGGAGCTTTTTGCCATATGTTGATACAGCTGACGATAGTCGGTCGCCATGTTGTCCAGCAGCTCGGCGCTGCGGGCAAAATGGCTGACCAGCTCTTCACGATACTCTTCCAGCTCGGCTTTGTTCTTTTCCAGTTCGTATTGCAGTGACTGCTGCTGACGCAATTTGCGATTACCGAAACGCATGGCCACAGCACCGATGACGATGCCGACGACTAAACCGATTAGCGCATATTCCCAGGTCATGAACTTCTCCCGTTGTCTTGTTGTTCCGTAGGGTGTTGGCTCGGCTCCTGCCTGTGCCTGATAATGCCACTATAACCGCTATTTCTGCAGAAGTGGAATCCTGACGTATCATCGCGTAGTGTAGAACGGCCTTTTTTTCATCAGTCACGTCTGCTGATGAGCGTTAATTGAAGGAATAACAATAAGATTATGCAAAACCTGTCCCCTGCATCGCGATATCAACTGGCCCTTAACGAGGGCACTCATCAGCCTGACGACGTTCAACGTGAGGCGGTAAACCGTCTGGAGATGATTTACCAGGAGCTCACGGCAAAACCCGCTGAAACCGAACAGAATGGCGGGCTAAAGGCGGCGTTTGGGCGGTTGCTCGGTAAAAAAGCGCCACAGGCTCACGCGCCGGCGCGCGGTTTATACATGTGGGGCGGGGTCGGTCGCGGAAAAACCTGGCTGATGGACATGTTCTACCAGAGCCTGCCAGGTACACGTAAACAGCGTCTGCACTTCCACCGCTTTATGCTGCGGGTGCATGAAGAGCTGACTGCGCTGCAGGGTAAAAGCGATCCGCTGGAGATTGTGGCCGACCGGTTCAAGGCGGAAACGGACGTACTCTGCTTCGATGAGTTTTTTGTGTCTGACATCACCGATGCCATGCTGTTAGGCGGCCTGATGAAGGTGCTATTTGCCCGCGGGATTACGCTGGTGGCCACGTCGAATATCCCGCCGGACGATCTGTACCGCAACGGCCTGCAGCGAGCACGCTTCCTGCCCGCCATTGACGCTATCAAACAGCATTGTGACATTATGAACGTCGATGCCGGTGTCGATTATCGTCTGCGCACGCTGACCCAGGCGCACCTGTGGCTTTCGCCGCTAAATGCCGATACCACCCGCGAGATGGATAAACTTTGGCTGGCGCTGGCGGGAGCAAAGCGCGAGCACGCCCCGGAACTCGAGATTAACCATCGCCCGCTCCCCACCCTTGGCGTCGAAAACCAAACGCTGGCGGTCTGCTTTACGACGCTTTGCGTGGATGCCCGTAGCCAGCACGACTACATTGCGCTTTCACGTCTGTTCCACACCGTGATGGTGCTGGATGTGCCGGTGATGACGCGGCTGATGGAGAGCGAGGCGCGACGCTTCATTGCGCTGGTGGACGAGTTTTATGAGCGCCACGTCAAGCTGGTGGTCAGCGCCGAGGTACCTTTATATGAGATTTACCAGGGAGAGCGACTGAAGTTTGAGTTCCAGCGCTGCCTGTCTCGCCTGCAGGAGATGCAGAGCGAGGAGTACCTGAAGCTGGAGCATATGCCTTAATAAATACCACCCTCTCCCTGAGAAGGGAGCCTTGTAGGCCGGGTAAGGCGCAGCCGCCACCCGGCATTTGCCGTGGCCCCGAAAAACCCATTCCAAATCACATTTAAGGGTCGATCTTTGACCTCAACTTCTCTATAATCTTGCGACCCCACGTTACGAGAAGGTTTTTTTCCCGAAACTTTCTATGTGTCGGCATGTGCTATTCGAAGGGGTAGGTTTGCCGGACTTTGTCGTGTGAACCTCAACTGACTAAACGTTTGGGTGTTCACCAACGTGTAACTTATTATTTGGGTAAGCTTTTAATGAAAACTTTTACAGCTAAACCAGAAACCGTACAGCGCGACTGGTATGTTGTTGACGCGACCGGTAAAACTCTGGGCCGTCTGGCTACTGAACTGGCTCGTCGCCTGCGCGGTAAGCATAAAGCGGAATACACTCCGCACGTTGATACCGGTGATTACATCATCGTTCTGAACGCTGATAAAGTTGCTGTAACCGGCAACAAGCGTACTGACAAAATGTACTACCACCACACCGGCCACATCGGTGGTATCAAAGAAGCGACCTTTGAAGAGATGATTGCCCGCCGTCCTGAGCGTGTGATTGAAATCGCGGTTAAAGGCATGCTGCCAAAAGGCCCGCTGGGTCGTGCTATGTTCCGTAAACTGAAAGTTTACGCAGGCAACGAGCACAACCACGCGGCACAGCAACCGCAAGTTCTTGACATCTAATCGGGATTATAGGCAATGGCTGAAAATCAATACTACGGCACTGGTCGCCGCAAAAGTTCCGCAGCTCGCGTTTTCATCAAACCGGGCAGTGGTAAAATCGTAATCAACCAGCGTTCTCTGGAACAATACTTCGGTCGCGAAACTGCCCGCATGGTAGTTCGCCAGCCGCTGGAACTGGTTGACATGGTAGAAAAACTGGATCTGTACATCACCGTTAAAGGTGGTGGTATCTCCGGTCAGGCAGGTGCGATCCGTCACGGTATCACCCGCGCTCTGATGGAGTACGACGAATCCCTGCGTTCTGAACTGCGTAAAGCTGGCTTCGTTACTCGTGACGCGCGTCAGGTTGAACGTAAGAAAGTGGGTCTGCGTAAAGCACGTCGTCGTCCACAGTTCTCCAAACGTTAATCCATTCTGCTTACGCAGAACGATTGGCGAAAAACCCGCTTCGGCGGGTTTTTTTATGGATAATGCGCAGGTTATCCACAATATCCATGCATATATCTTCTCTTTTTCCACATTTCCAGAATCCCCTCACCACAAAGCCATCAAAATCTGGTAAACTATCATCCAATTTTCTGCCCAAATATCGGTGAATACTCGATTTTTGTTCGATTCTTGAACAATGTGTTTTCTCTGGGATGGGCGATACAACATCTGGCTGGCCCCTGTTGGGCTGGTAGCAGTAAAAATTCTGAATATACCTGGAGGTTTTCATGGCTGTCGCTGCCAACAAACGTTCGGTAATGACGCTGTTTTCTGGTCCTACTGACATTTATAGCCATCAGGTTCGTATCGTGCTGGCCGAGAAGGGTGTCAGTTTTGAGATCGAGCATGTGGAAAAGGATAACCCGCCTCAGGATCTGATCGATCTCAACCCGAGCCAAAGCGTACCGACGCTGGTGGATCGCGAGCTGACCCTGTGGGAATCCCGTATCATTATGGAATATCTGGATGAGCGTTTCCCGCATCCGCCGCTGATGCCTGTTTACCCTGTCGCGCGTGGTGAAAGCCGCCTGTACATGCAGCGTATCGAAAAAGACTGGTACTCGCTGATGAACGTGATTACCAGCGGTTCCGCTTCTGAAGCTGACGCTGCGCGTAAGCAACTGCGTGAAGAGCTGCTGGCAATCGCCCCGGTGTTTGGTCAGAAACCGTTCTTCCTGAGCGATGAGTTCAGCCTGGTGGATTGCTACCTGGCACCGCTGCTGTGGCGTCTGCCGACCCTGGGCGTAGAGTTCAGCGGTCCTGGCGCGAAAGAGCTGAAGGGCTACATGACTCGCGTCTTTGAGCGCGACTCTTTCCTGGCATCCTTAACTGAACCGGAACGTGAAATGCGTCTCGGCCGAGGCTAATGACTGTGGAAATGTCACAACTTACCCCACGCCGTCCTTATCTGCTGCGCGCCTTCTATGAATGGCTGCTGGATAACCAGCTCACGCCGCACCTGGTTGTGGATGTGACGTTGCCGGGCGTGCTGGTTCCAATGGAATACGCACGTGACGGGCAGATCGTACTGAACATCGCCCCGCGCGCGGTGGGTAACCTGGAGCTGGCGAACGATGAAGTGCGCTTCAACGCGCGTTTCGGCGGCGTGCCGCGTCAGGTTTCCGTTCCGCTGGCCGCTGTGCTGGCCATCTACGCGCGTGAAAACGGTGCGGGAACTATGTTCGAGCCGGAAGCGGCGTATGATGAAGAGGTTGCCAGCCTGAATGATGAGAATGCATCTGATGAGCGCGAAAGCGACACGGTGATGTCACTTATCGATGGCGATAAACCCGATCATCACGATGACAATGACCCTGATGACGATCCGCCTCCGCGCGGTGGTCGTCCGGCTCTTCGCGTCGTGAAATAAAAAAACAGGCCCAATCGGGCCTGTTTTTTTACACTTCCAGGTAGTTCAGGATCCCGTCAGCCGCCTTGCGGCCTTCGGCAATCGCCGTCACCACCAGGTCGGAACCGCGAACGATATCGCCACCGGCGAAGATTTTCGGGTTGCTGGTCTGGAACGCATTATCGCTGCCTTCTGGCGCGATTACGCGGCCCTGCGAATCCAGCTCAACGCTGTGCTTCGCCAGCCACTCCATGCTGTGAGGGCGGAAACCGAACGCCATCACCACGGCATCGGCCGGGATCACGTGTTCAGAACCGGCGACGATCTCGGCGCGACGGCGACCTTTCGCATCCGGTGCGCCCATCTCGGTACGCGCCATCTTCACGCCGCTCACTTTGCCGTTGGCATTCACTTCAATACCCAGAGGCTGGATGTTGAACTGGAACTCCACGCCCTCTTCACGCGCGTTTTTCACTTCGCGCTTAGAGCCCGGCATGTTCTCTTCGTCACGACGGTAGGCGCAGATCACGTGTGCCGCATTCTGACGAATGGAGGTACGCACGCAGTCCATCGCGGTATCACCGCCGCCCAGCACCACCACGCGTTTGCCTTCCATGCTGACGAACGGCTCATCGGCGGTTTCGCCATAGCCCATGATCTGCTTGGTGTTGGCAATCAGGAACGGCAGCGCGTCGTACACGCCTGGCGCGTCTTCGTTTTCCAGACCGCCGCGCATGGACTGATAGGTGCCCACGCCCAGGAATACGGCGTCGTAATCCTTCAGCAGGTCGTCGAGCTGCACGTCGCGGCCCACTTCCACGTTCAGTTTGAACTCAATGCCCATGCCGGTGAAGATTTCCCGGCGACGGGTCATGACCTCTTTTTCCAGCTTGAAGGCCGGGATACCGAAGGTCAGCAGACCGCCGATTTCCGGATGACGGTCAAAGACCACCGCCTTCACGCCGTTGCGGGTCAGTACGTCCGCACAGGCCAGGCCCGCCGGGCCCGCGCCGATGATCGCCACGCGCTTGTCGGTTTGCTTCACGCCGGTCATGTCCGGACGCCAGCCCATCTCGAACGCTTTATCGTTGATATAACGCTCAATGTTGCCGATGGTCACCGCACCGAACTCGTCGTTCAACGTACAGGAGCCTTCGCACAGACGGTCCTGAGGACACACGCGGCCGCACACTTCCGGCAGGGTATTGGTCTGGTGAGACAGCTCGGCGGCTTCAAAAATACGTCCTTCGTTGGCCAGCTTCAGCCAGTTAGGGATGTAGTTGTGTACCGGACATTTCCATTCGCAGTAAGGGTTACCGCAGGACAGGCAGCGGTCTGCCTGTGCTTTGGCCTGGCCTTCTGAAAACGGCTCGTAGATTTCAACAAATTCAATTTTGCGGATCTTCAGCGGTTTCTTTGGCGGATCAACACGCTGCAGGTCGATAAACTGGTATACGTTCTGGCTCATCTGAATTCCTTACTGCGCCTGCACGCGCAGCTCTGCTGCGCTACGACTACGGTGACCCAACAGGGCTTTAACATCGCTGGACTTCGGCTTAACCAGCGCGAATTTCGCAGAGAACGCCGGCCAGTTCGCCAGGATCTCTTCGCCGCGCGAAGAACCGGTATGCTGCACGTGTTCGGTAATTAAACCGCGCAGGTGTTCTTCGTGAATGGCCAGCGTGTCAACGTCCAGCACTTCCACCAGCTCCGGGTTCACGCGTTTGCGGAACTCGCCGTCTTCGTCCAGGACGTACGCAAAACCGCCCGTCATGCCCGCGCCGAAGTTCACGCCGGTTTTACCCAGAACGCAAACAATCCCGCCCGTCATGTATTCACAACCGTTATCGCCAATGCCTTCCACCACGGTGATGGCACCGGAGTTACGCACCGCAAAACGCTCGCCCGCACGGCCTGCTGCAAACAGACGACCGCCGGTCGCGCCGTACAGGCAGGTGTTACCGATGATGCTGGCCTCATGGCTGCGGAAGGCTGAGCCGACCGGAGGACGCACCGCCAGCAGACCGCCCGCCATGCCTTTACCGACGTAGTCGTTGGCATCGCCGGTCAGGTACAGCTCAACACCACCTGCGTTCCACACGCCGAAGCTCTGACCCGCGGTACCGCTGAAGTGCGCGGTAATCGGATCCGACGCCAGCCCCTGGTCACCGTGCGTCTGCGCGATGTAGCCGGAGAGCGATGCACCCACGGAACGGTCGGTGTTACGGATATCAAACCAGAACGTTTTGCTCTGCTTGTCGTCCACGTACGGCTTCGCCTGCTGCAGCAGCTGTGCGTTCAGCACGCCGTTATCAAACGGAGGGTTGTTCTCGGTGCAGTAGACCGCTTTGCCAGGATGCGGCTGCGCGGTTTCCAGCAGCTTAGACAGCTCCAGCTTTTGCTGCTTGGCGGTGAAGCCTTCCAGCTCTTTCAGCAGGTCGGTACGGCCAATCAGGTCCACCAGACGTTTCACGCCCAGCTGCGCCATCAGCTCGCGGGTTTCACGGGCGATGAACTCAAAGTAGTTTGTCACTTTGAACGGCAGGCCGTGATAGTGGTTCTTACGCAGCTTCTCGTCCTGGGTTGCAACGCCGGTTGCGCAGTTGTTCAGGTGGCAAATACGCAGGTATTTACAGCCCAGCGCGACCATTGGACCCGTACCGAAACCGAAGCTTTCCGCACCGAGGATCGCCGCCTTGATGATGTCGAGGCCAGTTTTCAGACCGCCATCCACCTGCAGACGGATCTTATGACGCAGACCGTTAGCCACCAGCGCCTGCTGGGTTTCCACCAGGCCAAGCTCCCACGGACAGCCCGCATATTTCACGGAGGAGAGCGGGCTTGCGCCGGTACCGCCGTCATAACCGGCAATGGTGATGAGATCCGCATAGGCCTTCGCCACGCCGGTCGCGATGGTGCCAACGCCCGGTTCGGAAACCAGCTTCACGGAGATCATCGCCTTCGGGTTGACCTGTTTCAGGTCGAAAATAAGCTGCGCCAGGTCCTCGATAGAGTAGATATCGTGGTGCGGCGGCGGGGAGATCAGCGTCACGCCCGGCACGGAATAGCGCAGTTTGGCGATGTACGGGGTGACTTTATCACCCGGCAGCTGACCGCCTTCGCCCGGTTTAGCACCCTGAGCAACTTTAATCTGAATCACGTCGGCGTTGACCAGGTACGCAGGCGTTACGCCAAAGCGACCGGATGCCACCTGCTTGATACGGGACACTTTGTTGGTGCCGTAACGCGCAGGGTCTTCACCGCCTTCGCCGGAGTTGGAGTTGCCGCCGATGCTGTTCATGGCTTCCGCCAGCGCTTCGTGGGCTTCCGGGCTCAGCGCGCCGATGGACATCGCCGCGGTATCGAAGCGTTTGAACAGTTCCGATGCCGGTTCAACTTCGTCAATGCTGACCGCTTCATCGCCCGGATTGAGGGCAATAAGGTCGCGCAGCGTCGCCGCCGGACGGTTATTCACCAGCTCAGCGTACTGCTGATAATCGCTGTATTCACCGCTCTGAACCGCCTGCTGCAGCGTGCGCACCACGTCCGGGTTATAGGCGTGGTATTCGCCACCGTGAACGTATTTCAGCAGACCGCCCTGATCCAGCGGCTTACGTGCCAGCCAGGCGCGCTTGGACAGGTTCACCAGATCCTGCTGGAAGTCCGCAAAACCGGCGCCGCCGATGCGGCTGACCACGCCCTGGAAGCAGAGGTTGGCAACCTCGTCATGCAGGCCGACCGCTTCAAACAGCTTAGAACAGCGGTAGGAGGCAATGGTCGAGATGCCCATTTTGGACATGATCTTGTACAGACCTTTGTTGATGCCGTTACGGTAGTTCAGCATCACCGCGCGGTAATCTTTGTCGATCGCGCGGGTATCCACCAGACGGGCCAGCGTTTCGTAGGCCAGGTACGGGTAGATCGCCGTCGCGCCGAAGCCCAACAGCACGGCAAAGTGATGCGGGTCGCGGGCGCTTGCGGTTTCAACAATGATGTTCGCGTCGCAGCGCAGGCTCTTATCGACCAAACGCGTCTGGATAGCGCCGACCGCCATCGGGGCAGGTACAGGCAGACGGTTTTTCGCGATATTACGGTCGGACAACACCAGCAGCACGGTGCCGTTACGCACCATCTGTTCGGCTTTGTCACACAGCGCATTCACCGTCTCTTCAAGGCTCGCTTCGTTCACGTCGAAGGTAATGTCGAGCGTGTCGGCGCGGTAGTGCTCCTCTTTCATGGTGGTGAGCTGTTTGAAATCTGAATACAGCAGGATCGGCGATTTAAAGGTCAGACGATGCGCCTGGCCTTCGGCCTCGCAGAAGACGTTCATCTCACGACCGATGCTGGTGGCCAGCGACATCACGTGTGCTTCACGCAGCGGATCGATTGGCGGGTTGGTCACCTGCGCGAACTGCTGGCGGAAGTAGTCGTAAATGATGCGCGGCTGGCTGGAGAGCACGGCAAACGGGGTATCGTCACCCATCGAGCCGACCGCTTCCTGGCCGTTTTCACCGAGCACGCGGATGACAGAGTCCAGCTCTTCCGCGCTGTAGTTAAACTGCTTCTGGTAGCTCGCGAGAGTATCGTCGTCCAGCTCGCGGCTGCCCACTTCTTCGTCCGTAAGATCTTCGAACGGCACCAGGCGACGCACGTTCTTCTCCATCCACTCTTTGTACGGGTGGCGGCTCTTCAGATCGTTGTCGGTTTCGGCGGAGTGCAGGATGCGCCCACCGCGTGTGTCGATAACCATCAGCTCGCCCGGACCAACGCGGCCTTTCTCGACCACTTCGTCAGGCTGGTAATCCCAGATGCCGACTTCAGAGGCGCAGGTGATGAGCTTGTCTTTGGTGATAACGTAGCGCGCCGGACGCAGACCGTTACGGTCCAGGTTACAGGCGGCAAAACGGCCGTCGGACATAACGATGCCTGCTGGGCCGTCCCACGGCTCCATGTGCATGGAGTTGAAGTCGAAGAACGCGCGCAGCTCAGGATCCATATCCGGGTTGTTCTGCCAGGCCGGCGGCACGAGCAGACGCATGGCGCGCACGATATCCATCCCGCCCGCCAGCAGAAGTTCCAGCATATTATCCATCGAGCTGGAGTCCGAGCCGGTTTCGTTCACGAACGGCGCGGCATCGTGCAGATCGGGGATCAGTGGCGTCTGGAACTTATAGGTACGGGCGCGGGCCCACTGGCGGTTACCGGTGATGGTGTTGATCTCGCCGTTGTGCGCCAGGTAGCGGAACGGCTGAGCCAGCGGCCAGCGTGGAACGGTGTTGGTGGAGAAGCGCTGGTGGAACAGGCAAATGGCCGATTCCAGACGCAGGTCCGCCAGGTCCAGGTAGAAGCGCGGCAGGTCAGCCGGCATACACAGACCTTTATAGATATTCACCAGGTTAGAGAGGCTACAGACGTAGAACTCTTTATCGTCCTGGAGACGTTTTTCAATGCGGCGGCGGGCGATAAACAGACGGCGTTCCATATCACGTGGACGCCAGCCCGCAGGCGCGTTGACGAAAATCTGTTCAATACGAGGCAGCGAGGAGAGGGCGATTTCACCGAGCACCCCTTCGTTGGTTGGCACATCGCGCCAGCCGACAATCGACAGGGTTTCACGCTGAAGTTCTTCTTCGACGATGCGGCGTGAGGCGGCAGCCTTTTCAGGATCCTGATTCAGGAACAGCATGCCGACAGCGTAGTTTTTGGCTAAACGCCAGCCGCGCTCTTCCGCCACGATGCGGAAGAAACGATCCGGTTTTTGCAGCAGCAGGCCGCAACCGTCGCCGGTTTTACCATCTGCAAGGATGGCGCCACGGTGCTGCATACGGGCCAGTGCGTGAATAGCAGTACGCACTACCTTGTGGCTAGGTTCGCCTTCTATGTGGGCGATCAGGCCGAAACCACAGTTATCCTTCTCAAGGGATTTATCGTACAACATATCAGTGAACCTCCCCAGGCTCGTCGGGCTTCCCACTGAACTTTACCGTGGCGCACAGGCACAGAAAGAGCATGGCGACGGGGTTTGCGTTTCATACGCGGACCTCGCATTCGCCCTCTTTTTCATCCTTTCGCGCAGGTAAACAAGTTTGAGGACTTGCTTCAGAGGGAATCTCAATTACTGCATAAATATGATGAGCAGGCCGCTCATCCAGAAAGCTTCCAGCGGATTTCCAACTTATCGGGAATTGGTACACAGGTCAAATGGCAATCTTATTTATACAAAAATGTGCTAAAGAGAGTATATGTAATTGTATTTTAAGTGTATTTAACTATTTTTACATTGATTGAATGACCTGAGAGCGCGCAGCGGAGTGTGATCTGACTCACTATATGAAAGCGGTATTATCAACGTAGCGTGCTGAATAGCGGTTTTATATCAGAACAATAATCTGTAAATGGATGCAAACCCGCATAAACCCACTGTTTTTCAGTGGTGGCGCTATAAATGAAAAAAACAATCAGAACATAAGGAAAAGTAATCACAGACGGCGTGAATGAAATTGCAGTAATCGTGAGTATTTATTCATATGGATAAAGGCCGTCCAGGGCGATTGATCCAGGTCATCGCCGACAGAGGCTAAAAGTGGCAGGCTTGTCCCCTTTCTCCGGGACGGTCTATCAGATTATGCAGTTACAGAAATTAGTCAATATGTTTGGTGGGGATCTTTTGCAGCGGTACGGGCAAAAGGTTCATAAGCTGACGCTGCACGGCGGGTTTAGCTGCCCGAATCGCGATGGCACCATCGGGCGCGGCGGCTGCACCTTCTGTAACGTTGCGTCCTTTGCTGACGAGGCCCAGCGGCATAAATCTATCGCTGAACAGCTTGCCCACCAGGCCAGCCTGGTGAACCGCGCGAAGCAATATCTGGCCTATTTCCAGGCCTACACCAGCACGTGGGCGGAGGTGCAGGTATTGCGTTCGATGTATCAGCAGGCCGTCAGCCAGGCCAATATTGTTGGGCTTTGCGTGGGCACACGCCCGGACTGCGTACCGGACGCGGTGCTGGACCTGCTCAGCGAGTACAAAGAACAAGGCTACGAGATCTGGCTGGAGCTGGGCTTGCAGACCGCGCACGACAAAACGCTGCACCGTATTAACCGTGGCCATGATTTCGCCTGCTACCAGCGCACCACGCGCCTGGCCCGCGAGCGCGGGCTGAAGGTCTGCTCGCATCTGATTGTTGGGTTACCCGGCGAGGGTCAACAGCATGGTCTTGAAACGCTGGAAAAGGTGGTTGAAACCGGCGTGGACGGCATTAAGCTGCACCCGCTGCATATCGTGAAGGGCAGTATTATGGCGAAAGCCTGGGAGGCTGGGCGGTTAAGCGGTATTGAGCTTGAAGACTATACGGTGACAGCGGGGGAGATGATTCGCCATACGCCGCCGGATATTGTCTACCACCGCATCTCGGCCAGCGCCCGCCGTCCAACGCTTCTGGCACCGCTATGGTGTGAGAACCGCTGGACGGGGATGGTGGAAATTGACCGCTATCTTCAGGAGAACGGCGTACAGGGTTCGGCGCTGGGCCGCCCCTGGATTCCGCGTCTAGCGGCGACGGCCGCCTAACAAACTACCCAGCATGCCGCGCACGATCTGATTGGTGACCTGTCGGGCTGCGCTTTTCGCCATGGTCTGCACCACGCCGTCGCGCTTGCCGCCGCGCGGCCCGGTGCTGCCGAAAAGAATGTCTTTGAGCCCACCGAGAATGCCGTCATCGACGGCGACAGATTGCCCTTTAGCGGCAGGCGCAGCCTGCGATTCTGTTGTCGCCTGGACCCCTTTTTGCAGCATCTCGAACGCGGACTCGCGATCCTCCTCGTCTTCGTATTTCCCGTAAACCGGAGAGTGGTTAATCAGGCCGTTGCGCTCATCGTCGGTCACCGGCCCCATACGCGAGCAAGGCGCGATCACCATGGCGCGTTCTACCACAGACGGGCTGCCCTTCGCATCCAGGAACGAGATCAGCGCTTCACCGGTGCCTAGCGCCTGAATCGCCGCTTCGGTATCAAAGGCAGGATTGGCGCGCATGGTTTGCGCGGCGGCTTTCACCGCTTTCTGATCTTTTGGCGTAAAGGCGCGCAGGGCATGCTGCACGCGGTTGCCGAGCTGCCCGAGCACGTTGTCGGGGATATCCGACGGGTTTTGCGAGACAAACCAGACGCCGACTCCTTTGGAGCGGATCAGGCGGATAACCTGTTCGATCTTATCCAGCAATACCTGCGGCGCGTCGTTAAACAGCAGATGCGCTTCGTCAAAGAAGAACACCAGCTTCGGTTTTTCCAGATCGCCCGCTTCCGGTAATTGTTCATAGAGCTCGGAGAGCATCCACAGCAGGCTAGCGGCGTAGAGTTTCGGCATCTGGTAGAGCTTCTCTGAGCTCAGGATGTTAATAATGCCTTTGCCGCTGCTGTCGGTGCGCATCCAGTCCTTGATATCCAGCATCGGCTCGCCGAAGAAGTGTTCGGCCCCCTGCTGCTCAAGCGTCAGTAGACCGCGCTGAATAGCGCCCACCGAGGCGCTGCTGATATTGCCGTACTGGTTCTGGAAGGATTTGGCGTTATCGCCGATGTATTGCGTAATGGCGCGTAGATCTTTGAAATCAAGCAGCAGCAATCCCTGATCGTCGGCAATGCGGAAGATAATATTCAGCACGCCGGACTGCACGTCGTTGAGGTTAAGCAGACGGGCCAGCAGCAGCGGGCCGAGATCGGAGACGGTGGCGCGCACCGGGTGGCCTTTCTCACCAAAGATATCCCACACCACCACCGGGTTACCGTGCGGCGTCCAGTCCGTGATGCCAATATTTTTCAGCCGCTCGAGCAGTTTTTCAGATGCCGTCCCATCCTGAGCCACACCGGTTAAATCGCCTTTCACGTCAGCCATAAAGACCGGTACGCCAATCTCCGAAAGCGACTCCGCCAGCTTTTGCAGGGTGACGGTTTTCCCCGTCCCGGTCGCTCCGGTGATCAGACCGTGGCGGTTCGCCATCGCGGGTAGTAAATACAGCTCTTTTTCCAGCGTCCTGGCAATTAACAATGGTGTACTCATGATGCGCTTCCTCTCTTAGTCCTGGGTGGAGTATAGGCAACCTGGCCGCAATTTGGTTGAGTAAATTCCTGACTTTGCGGCGCATTATCCAGCGCGGGCTATGCTTTTGCATACGGTTCACAAAATAGTGGGAAACTATGTCCAGATTCTTCTTTAACGATCGTAAACAGCTGGTCAACGATGCCATTGAAGGCATACTGCTTTCTGCGCCACACGCCAATCTCGTCAAGCTTGATATCGATCCGGCCATCAGGATCGTCGCACGCGGCGACTGGGACAAAAGCCGCGTGGCGGTGATCTCCGGCGGCGGCTCAGGCCACGAACCCGCGCACGCCGGGTTTGTCGGCAAAGGAATGCTGACGGCGGCAGTGTGTGGCGATCTGTTCGCCTCGCCGAGCGTGGATGCGGTGCTGAACGCCATTGTGGCGGTCACGGGCGATCGCGGCTGTCTGCTGATCGTCAAAAACTACACCGGCGATCGCCTGAACTTTGGTCTGGCGGCGGAAAAGGCCAAACGCTACGGCCTCAAGGTGGAGATGGTGATCGTGGCGGACGATATCGCGCTGCCGGATAACAAGCAGCCGCGCGGTATTGCCGGAACGGCACTGGTGCACAAGATTGCCGGCTATGCGGCGGAGCAGGGGAAATCGCTGAGCGAGGTGCGGGATATTGCGCAACAGGCCTGCGATAACCTCTGGAGCCTGGGCGTGGCGATGCAAACGTGCAACCTGCCGGGCAGCGACGATGAAGAGGGGCGGATTAAACAAGGCCATGTCGAGCTGGGCCTGGGCATTCACGGAGAGCCCGGGGCTTCCGTGGTGGATACGCAAAACAGCAAAGCCATTATCGACACCCTGGTGACGCCGTTACGCGCGCAGGCGGGCGAGGGGCGTTTTGCGGTATTGATTAACAATCTTGGCGGCGTATCTGCGCTGGAGATGGCGCTGCTGACCAAAGAGCTGGCGCACTCGGCGCTGAAAGAGAACATCGCGTACCTGATTGGCCCTGCGCCGCTGGTCAGCGCGCTGGATATGAAAGGCTTTTCGCTGACGCTGCTGAAGCTCAATGATTTCTTCGAAAAAGCGATTCACGCCGATGTCGAGACGCTGGGCTGGCAGAAGCCCGTGGCGTTTGCGCCACTGCGTACCGTGGCGCACAGCGCCATTCATGATCGAGTGGAATATACCTCATCGGACAATCCGCAGGTGGGAGCGTGTGTCTTCTCAGTGACAAAAACGCTGATCCAGCTGGAAAACCGCCTGAACGCGCTGGATGCGAAAGTGGGTGATGGCGATACCGGCTCCACCTTTGCGCAAGGGGCGCGGGATATTGCGCAGCGACTGGAGGAGAACACGCTCCCGCTTAATGATGTGTCTAAGCTGCTGCTGCTGGTTGGCGAGCGGCTGGCGACGGTGATGGGCGGGTCGAGCGGGGTGCTGATGTCGATCTTCTTCACCGCGGCCGGGCAAAAGCTTCACGATGGTCAGACGCTCCCTGAGGCCTTGCTCAGCGGACTGGCGCAGATGAAGCAGTACGGCGGGGCAGATCTCGGCGATCGCACGCTGATCGATGCGCTGCAACCGGCGCTGGAGGCGTTGCTGAAGGGAGATATCGAGGCAGCGGCGAAGGCTGCACAGCACGGTGCCGAAGCAACGGCGAAAATGGCGAAAGCCGGCGCGGGACGCTCGTCGTATGTCAATAAAGAGAACCTGGATGGGGTAATGGATCCGGGAGCGGTCGCGGTAGCGGAAGTATTTAACGTATTGGCGCAGCAGTGAAGGTAGGCCGGGTAAGGCGAAGCCGCCACCCGGCAAACTCACATCAGAAATCCGCTTTCAGCACCACGCGGTAGCGGGCTTTACCGTCGCGCACGTGCTGGATCGCTTCGTTGATTTTCGACATTGGATACAGTTCGGTGGTCGGCGCCACTTTGGTGCGTCCGGCGAATTTCATCAGTTTGCGCAGCTCGTACGGCGTACCGGTAGCAGAACCGGATATGCTGCGATCCCCACCGATCAGGGTAAACGCCGGAACCGGCAGCGCCTTCATCACCGCACCCACGGTGTGGAAGTTACCGCCGTAGGCCAGCGCTTCAAAGTACGGCTGCCAGTCGAGATCCACGTTAACGGTGTTGATGATCAGATCAAACTGGCCCGCCAGCGCGTTCAGCGCCTGCGGATCGCGGCTATTCACCACTTTATCCGCCCCCATCGCCAGTACTTCTTTCTCTTTCGCCGGGTTCGAGCTGAACGCCGTGACTTCACAGCCCATCGCGTGCAGCAGCTTGATGGCGATATGGCCCAGTCCGCCAATACCGATGACGCCCACGCGGCTGGTGGCGGTGATATGGTGCATCAGCAGGGGCTTGAAGACGGTGATACCGCCGCACAGCAGCGGACCGGCGGATTCGATATCAATGCTCTCCGGCAGCGGGATCACCCATTGCCAGTCGGCGCGCAGCTTATCGGCAAAACCGCCTTTGTTCAGGATGGTAGGAACGGCGCCTTCGAGGCAGTTGATCTGATTTCCGCTGATACAGGCGTCGCAGTGACCACAGCTGCGTGCCGTCCAGCCAATGCCCACACGCTGGCCCACTTTCAGCCCTTTGTCCTGCGCGGCGCTACCGAGCGCCACGACGCGGCCAATGACTTCGTGTCCGGCAACCAGCGGATAGCTGGAGAAGCCCCATTCGTTGTCGATCATCGAGAGATCCGAGTGGCAGATCCCGCAGTAATCAACCTGTACTTCGACGTCTTCTGCTTTTAGTTCGCCCGCATCGTACTCGTACAGCTCAAGTTCTGCACCCGCCTGCGGTGCGGCGTAGCTTTTTATCTTCGACATCGTGTTTCCCTCGTTGTGGTGTGAACTGAGAGTGTAGAGCATTCAGTTTACAGCCGCTTAACAGAAGAGGGCAGGAACGAAAGTTACAGACTTTTCAGCATTCTGACTTCGCAGTCAACGTGACCGGTACAGCCCAGGGGCGCATCGATATGCTCAAAGCCCAGATGTTCATACAGGCCGATGGCCTCTTTGAGGAACGCGGTCGTTTCAAGGTAGCAGCGGTTGAAGCCCTGCTTGCGCGCATGATCCAGAGCAATCAGCGCCAGCTTTTTCGCCAGTCCTTGCCCACGCGCCGTTGGCAGAAAATACATTTTCTGCAGCTCGCAGATATCCGGCTCGCTGCAGCTGAGGGGCGCCACGCCGCCGCCTCCGACAACCTGGCCGTTCTGCTCGATTATCCAGTAGGCGTGCCCTGGCTGGCTGTAGAGCTGGTAAAGCGCGTCCAGGTTCGGGTCGGCAACCGTGTAGCCTTTGTCAGCCGTCAGGCCATATTCGGCAGAAACGGTGCGGATAACGGCGGCGATAGCCGGGTTATCCTGCTCAGCGATCCGGCGCATCGTCGTCGCGACGGGGGTAATCACGCTCATAGCATTACTCATTACAAAAATTGACACATAACTGCTGTTAATAGCACCGCAGAAAGGGGAGTGCAAGCGAGGAGTTTTCAGGAAGGTTACCCCTTACGCTCTGAAGCGTAAGGGGTAAAAGCATTACAGGGCAGCGATAACCGCCTGCTGCTCAATCAGCTTGGTCTTCGCATCGGCGAAGGCAACCAGACGCTCACGCTCTTTCGCGATGACCGCTTCCGGCGCGCGGGCGACAAAGCCTTCGTTAGCGAGCTTGCTTTCGATTTTGCCAATTTCCACGTCGACTTTCGCCACTTCTTTCGCCAGACGAGCCAGCTCGGCGTCTTTGTCGATCAGACCCGCCATCGGGATCAGCAGCTCGGCGCCGTCGATGATTTTGGTCACGGAAACCGGACCTTTGTCATCCGCAGGCAGCACGGTGATGCTTTCCAGACGCGCCATGGTTTTCAGGAAGGTGTTGTTCTCTGTGACGCGACGAACGGCAGCTTCGCTGCAGCCACGAAGCAGCAGCTCCAGCGGTTTGCCAGGGGCAATGTTCATTTCAGCACGGATGTTACGTACTGCAACGATCGCCTGCTTCAGCCACTCGGTATCCGCTGATGCCGCTTCATCCACTTTCGCCGCATCGAATTCCGGGAACGGCTGCAGCATGATGGTATCTGCGTTGATGCCAGCAATCACCTTCACGCGCTGCCAGATAGTCTCGGTGATGAATGGAATAACCGGGTGCGCCAGGCGCAGCAGGCCTTCCAGAACGGTAATCAGCGTGTTGCGCGTGCCGCGCAGTTCCGCTTCAGTGCCGCCGTTCATGACCGGCTTCGCCAGCTCCAGATACCAGTCGCAGAACTGGTTCCAGGTGAATTCATACAGGATGCCCGCCGCGATGTCGAAGCGGTAGCTGTCCAGCGCCTCGCGGAACGCTTTCACCGTCTGGTTGAATTCCGCCAGGATCCAGCGGTCAGCCAGAGACAGCGTCATTTCGCCGCCGTTGAAGCCACAATCCTGATCTTCGGTGTTCATCAGCACGAAGCGGCTGGCGTTCCACAGCTTGTTACAGAAGTTACGGTAACCTTCCAGACGCTTCATGTCCCAGTTGATGTCACGGCCGGTAGAGGCCAGTGCCGCCAGGGTGAAGCGCAGGGCGTCGGTACCGTGAGCCTCAATCCCGTTCGGGAACTGCTTCTCGGTGCGCTTGCGGATTTTCTCCGCCAGCTGCGGCTGCATCATGTTGCCGGTACGTTTTTCCAGCAGATCTTCCAGAGAGATACCGTCAACCATGTCCAGCGGGTCGATAACGTTCCCCTTGGACTTGGACATCTTCTGGCCTTCGTCGTCGCGGATCAGACCGGTCATGTAGACGGTATGGAACGGAACCTGTGGCTTGCCGTCTTCGTCTTTGATGAAGTGCATGGTCATCATGATCATGCGGGCAATCCAGAAGAAGATGATGTCGAAACCGGACACCATCACGCTGGTTGGATGGAACTGACGCAGCGCGTCGGTGTTCTCTGGCCAGCCGAGGGTGGAGAAGGTCCACAGCGCGGAGGAGAACCAGGTGTCCAGCACGTCTTCGTCCTGACGCAGCGCAACGTCTGCACTCAGGTTGTTTTCCTGACGCACTTCATCTTCGCTGCGGCCAACGTAGACGTTGCCTTCATTGTCGTACCATGCCGGGATACGGTGACCCCACCACAGCTGACGAGAGATACACCAGTCCTGAATATCGCGCATCCAGGAGAAGTACATGTTTTCGTACTGCTTCGGCACGAACTGAATGCTGCCGTTCTCAACCGCTTCCACAGCCGGTTTCGCCAGCACGTCGGCACGCACGTACCACTGGTCGGTCAGCATTGGCTCGATTACCACGCCACCACGGTCGCCGTACGGCACGGTCAGGTCGTGAGGCTTGATCTCTTCCAGCAGGCCCAGTGCGTCAACGGCTGCCACGATAGCTTTACGCGCGGCAAAACGTTCCAGCTTCTGGAACTCAGCCGGGATCTCGCTGGAATAAACGTCGGATTCGTTGCCTTTGGTGTCGTACACTTCTGCGCTTTCGCGGATATCGCCGTCGAAGGTCAGGATGTTGATCATCGGCAGGGCGTGACGACGACCCACTTCATAGTCGTTGAAGTCGTGCGCCGGGGTGATTTTCACGCAGCCGGTGCCTTTTTCCATGTCGGCGTGTTCGTCGCCCACAATCGGAATACGGCGGTTTACCAGCGGCAGCACCACGAATTTGCCGATCAAATCTTTATAACGCGGATCTTCCGGGTTAACGGCCACGCCGGTATCGCCCAGCAGAGTTTCCGGACGGGTGGTCGCGACCACCAGGTAATCTTTGCCGTCGGCGGTTTTTGCACCGTCGGCCAGCGGATAGCGGATGTGCCACATGGAGCCTTTAGACTCGCGGTTTTCCACTTCCAGGTCAGAAATTGCGGTGCGCAGTTTCGGATCCCAGTTTACCAGGCGTTTGCCGCGGTAAATCAGGTCTTCTTTATACAGGCGAACGAAGACTTCTTTAACGGCATTGGACAGGCCTTCATCCATGGTGAAGCGCTCGCGCTCCCAGTCTACGGAGTTGCCGAGACGACGCATCTGACGGGTAATGGTGCCGCCAGATTCCGCTTTCCACTGCCAGATTTTGTCGATAAAAGCGTCGCGACCGTAGTCGTGGCGGGTTTTTCCTTCTTCAGCGGCAATTTTACGCTCAACCACCATCTGGGTCGCGATACCCGCGTGGTCAGTCCCCGCCTGCCACAGGGTGTTTTTGCCCTGCATGCGCTGGTAACGGATCATGGTGTCCATGATGGTCTGCTGGAAAGCATGACCCATATGCAAACTGCCGGTGACGTTCGGCGGCGGGATCATGATGCAGAAGGACTCTTTGCTTTCGTCGCCGTTAGGCTTGAAATAGCCCTGCTGTTCCCAGTGCTCGTAAAGCGGCTGTTCGATATCGCGTGGGTTATATGTCTTTTCCATTATTTCCAGGTTGCCGTATTCAGGTTAAAACCAGCCAGGCGGTACGCTTTGTAGCGTTCGCGCGCCAGTTGTTTCAAAGATTCTTCGTAAGGGACAAAGTCTACCACTTCTGTGAAAGCGGTGGCAAAATCTGCAAAATCTATCCGCAGGCTAATCAGAATATCGCGCGCGCTACTGTTGCGCTTTTGCGGCCAGGCAATTTCAACCGGCGCCCCGCCGCGCGGACCTTCGCCTGACAGGTTATGCGGAACAAAACTCTCCGGCGGGCGGGCCCACAGCGCTTCATCGAGACGAATCGCCTGCTGCTCATCTTCACAGGCTATCAACACGCGTTTGCCTGCGCGCCAACGTTCTGCGGCAATTTCACACACCAGCTGTTCGACGGCGCTGAGGCCATCCTGATGGGTGTCGTTGTCCAGAAGGTAGAACGTTGCATTCTTCATATATGGGGCTTCTTGTGCTCACTTTAAATGCTTAAGCCGGGCGGCGGCTTCGCCTTACCCGGCCTACGGTTTACTGCCGTTTTGACTTACTCGTCGCCGTTAAAACCCGCACGATTGAGCAGGAACTGCGACAACAGCGCTACCGGGCGACCGGTTGCGCCTTTGGCCTTGCCGGAGCGCCACGCGGTGCCCGCGATATCCAGGTGCGCCCAGTTGTACTTGCGGGTGAAGCGCGCCAGGAAGCAGCCCGCGGTGATCGCCCCGCCAGGACGTCCGCCGATGTTCGCCATATCCGCAAAGTTAGACTCAAGCTGATCCTGATATTCGTCACCCAGCGGCAGACGCCATGCACGGTCCCCGGCCTGCTCTGACGCACCAATCAGCTCGTGCGCCAGCGGATTGTGGTTCGACATCAGGCCGGTAATGTGATGGCCCAGCGCAATCACACAGGCTCCGGTGAGCGTGGCGACGTCAATCACCGCTTCCGGCTCGAAGCGCTCAACGTAGGTCAACACGTCACAGAGTACCAGACGGCCTTCGGCGTCGGTATTCAGCACTTCAACGGTCTGGCCGGACATGGTGGTCAGAACGTCCCCCGGACGATAGGCGCGGCCGCCAGGCATATTTTCGCAACCCGCCAGAACGCCGATCACGTTGATAGGCAACTGAAGTTCCGCAACCATCCGCATCACGCCGTAAACCGCCGCCGCACCGCACATGTCGTACTTCATCTCATCCATGCCTTCGGCAGGCTTGATGGAGATACCGCCGGAGTCGAAGGTCAGGCCTTTACCGACGAGCACAATCGGGCGTGCGTCTTCGGACGGGTTGCCTTTGTACTCAATGACCGACATCAGGGATTCGTTTTGCGAGCCGTTACCGACCGCCAGATAAGAGTGCATCCCCAGCTCTTTCATCTGCTGTTCGCCGATGACGCGGGTAATGACGTTTTTGCTGTAGGCGTCGGCCAGCTGACGCGCCTGAGAAGCCAGGTACGCCGCGTTACAGATGTTCGGCGGCATGTTGCCGAGATCTTTAGCCGCTTTAATGCCGGCTGCAATGGCCAGACCGTGTTGAATAGCGCGTTCACCGCTGGTCAGTTCACGACGGGTTGGCACGTTAAAGACCATTTTACGCAGCGGACGACGCGGCTCGCTTTTATTGGTTTTCAGCTGATCGAAGCTGTACAGGCTCTCTTTTGCCGTTTCAACCGCCTGACGCACTTTCCAGTAGGTGTTACGCCCTTTGACGTGCAGCTCGGTCAGGAAGCAGACGGCTTCCATTGAGCCAGTATCATTCAGCGTATTGATTGTTTTCTGAATCACCTGCTTATACTGACGTTCATCCAGCTCGCGTTCTTTGCCGCAGCCAATCAGCAGAATACGCTCTGACAGTACGTTCGGAACATGGTGCAGTAACAGCGTCTGCCCAGGTTTGCCTTCCAGTTCGCCACGGCGCAGCAGGGCGCTAATATAGCCGTCACTGATTTTATCGAGTTGCTCGGCGATCGGGGAGAGTCGGCGTGGTTCAAAGACGCCCACAACGATGCAGGCACTCCGCTGTTTCTCCGGGCTACCGCTTTTTACACTGAACTCCATGCACTACGCTCCTGAATCTTAAAGACAACGGCGGCAGCTACGGATAGAATTGAAACCTTTCGTAACTCATGTCCGCTGTTGTGGTGACTTCGTGTTAATCTTACGTTACTACGGTTTCGACACGTCAGAAACAATCCTGAAGCGTGAATCCGCCGGATGTTTTAATCTTAGCGATGATTTCGACGACTCAAGAGAATAAATGACGTTTAAGCCATGAAACAAGCGATTTTCCAGCAAAGAGACGGGTTTTTACGGGCGTATTTAAAGTGATAATCATAAGATATCTGGTGCGGGAGACGCTCAAAAGCCAACTGGCGATCCTTTTCATCCTGCTGCTGATTTTTTTCTGTCAGAAGCTGGTTAAGATCCTCGGTGCGGCCGTTGACGGCGAAATTCCAACAAATCTGGTACTTTCCCTGCTTGGTTTAGGGATCCCGGAAATGGCGCAGCTTATCCTGCCGCTAAGTCTTTTCCTTGGCCTTCTCATGACGCTTGGGAAACTCTACACCGAGAGTGAAATCACGGTGATGCACGCCTGCGGCCTGAGCAAAGCGGTGCTGGTGAAAGCCGCCATGATACTGGCGCTGTTCACGGGGATCGTTGCGGCGGTGAATGTGATGTGGGCGGGCCCCATGTCTTCCCGCCATCAGGACGAAGTGCTGGCCGAAGCGAAAGCCAACCCCGGCATGGCGGCGTTAGCCCAGGGGCAGTTCCAGCAGGCAACCGACGGAAACTCCGTGCTGTTTATTGAGAGCGTTGACGGCAGTAAATTCAACGACGTCTTCCTTGCGCAGCTGCGTCCCAAAGGAAATGCGCGTCCTTCAGTGGTGGTTGCAGACTCCGGTCAGCTGGCTCAGCGCAAAGATGGTTCACAGGTCGTGACGCTGAACAAAGGTACCCGTTTTGAAGGCACCGCGATGCTGCGGGACTTCCGTATTACGGATTTCCAGAACTATCAGGCCATTATCGGCCATCAGACCGTGGCGCTCGATCCAACGGATACCGAGCAAATGGACATGCGTACCCTCTGGAATACCGATACTGACCGGGCGCGCGCTGAGTTCCACTGGCGTATCACGCTCGTCTTCACCGTTTTTATGATGGCGCTGATTGTCGTTCCGCTGAGCGTGGTGAACCCGCGTCAGGGACGCGTGCTATCTATGCTGCCGGCGATGCTGCTTTACCTGATCTATTTCCTGCTGCAAACCTCGATTCGTTCCAACGGCGCGAAGGGTAAGCTGGACCCTATGGTCTGGACATGGTTCGTCAACAGCCTGTACATCTTACTGGCGCTGGGGTTAAACCTGTGGGATACGGTGCCTGTGCGCCGTATACGTGCCCGATTCTCGCGTAAAGGAGCCATCTAATGCAGGCGTTTGGCGTTCTTGATCGCTATATCGGTAAAACCATTTTTACCACCATCATGATGACGTTGTTCATGCTGGTGTCGCTCTCCGGCATTATCAAATTTGTCGATCAGCTGAAAAAAGCCGGGCAGGGGAGCTATGACGCGCTGGGCGCGGGGATGTATACCCTGCTCAGCGTGCCGAAAGATGTGCAGATCTTCTTCCCGATGGCGGCCCTGCTGGGTGCGCTGCTGGGGCTGGGAATGCTGGCGCAGCGCAGCGAGCTGGTCGTAATGCAGGCCTCGGGTTTTACCCGCATGCAGGTTGCGCTGTCGGTGATGAAAACCGCAATCCCACTGGTGCTGTTGACCATGGCGATTGGCGAATGGGTTGCGCCTCAGGGTGAACAGATGGCGCGTAACTACCGTGCTCAGGCCATGTACGGTGGTTCACTGCTCTCGACTCAGCAAGGTTTATGGGCTAAAGACGGTAAAAACTTCGTCTACATCGAACGGGTGAAGGGGAATGATGAACTGGGCGGGGTGAGCATCTACGCTTTCGATGACCAGCGCCGTCTGCAGTCCGTTCGCCACGCCTCTTCGGCGAAATTTGACGCCGAACATAAGCAGTGGCGGTTGTCCCAGGTTGATGAATCCGACCTGACCGCTCCGAAACAGATTACGGGTTCTCAGACGGTAACCGGCACGTGGAAGACCAACCTGACGCCTGACAAGCTCGGTGTTGTTGCCTTGGATCCTGACGCGCTCTCTATCAGCGGTCTGCACAACTATGTGAAATATCTGAAGTCGAGCGGACAGGATGCGGGACGTTATCAGCTCAACATGTGGAGCAAAATCTTCCAGCCAATGTCCGTGGCGGTAATGATGCTGATGGCGCTGTCGTTTATCTTCGGTCCGTTGCGCAGCGTGCCGATGGGGGTTCGCGTCGTGACCGGCATCAGCTTCGGCTTTGTGTTCTACGTGCTCGATCAGATCTTCGGTCCGCTGACGCTGGTTTATGGCATTCCGCCGATAATTGGTGCGCTGTTGCCAAGCGCCAGCTTCCTCCTGATCAGCCTGTGGCTGATGTTGAAACGCTCCTGAATGACCTCTCCTCGCTTCCGGTTACCCGGGAGCGAGGCTAATCTCCTGTTTCATCCCGCACTTTTTCTCACAACCTTCAACGCCTCGCCCTGAATTTGAGTATTATTGAGCGATAACGTCGTGAAGGGATCCTCTATGAAGCAAATTCGAATGCTTGCCCAGTATTACGTCGACCTGATGATGAAGCTTGGGCTGGTGCGTTTCTCCATGCTGCTTGCGCTGGCGCTGGTCGTTCTGGCCATTGTCGTGCAAATGGCCGTTACTATGGTTCTGCATGGTCAGGTCGAGAGTATCGACGTCATCCGCTCCATCTTCTTTGGCTTGCTCATTACCCCCTGGGCGGTCTATTTCCTTTCCGTGGTGGTTGAACAGCTGGAAGAGTCCCGTCAGCGTTTGTCTAAGCTGGTCGATAAACTGGAAGAGATGCGTGAGCGCGACCTGAAGCTCAACGTCCAGCTCAAAGACAACATTGCGCAGCTGAATCAGGAGATCTCCGATCGTGAGAAGGCGGAAGCCGAACGTCAGGCCACGCTGGAGCAGCTGAAAATCGAAATGAAAGAGCGCGAGGTCACGCAGATCCAGCTTGAGCAGCAATCCTCTTTCCTGCGGTCGTTCCTCGATGCGTCGCCGGACCTGGTGTTTTACCGCAATGAAGATAAAGAGTTTTCCGGCTGTAACCGGGCGATGGAGTTACTCACCGGGAAAAGCGAGAAGCAGCTGATTCACCTGAAGCCGCAGGACGTTTACTCTGAAGAGGCGGCGGCCAAGGTCATGGAGACCGACGAAAAAGTCTTCCGTCATAACGTCTCGCTAACCTATGAACAGTGGCTGGATTACCCGGACGGACGCAAAGCCTGTTTTGAGATCCGTAAGGTGCCGTACTATGACCGCGTGGGGAAACGCCACGGCCTGATGGGCTTTGGCCGCGATATCACCGAGCGTAAGCGCTATCAGGATGCCCTGGAGCGCGCCAGTCGCGACAAGACCACCTTTATCTCCACCATCAGCCACGAGCTGCGCACGCCGCTTAACGGCATTGTCGGGCTGAGCCGTATTCTGCTGGATACCGACCTGACCGCAGAGCAGGAAAAATACCTCAAGACTATTCATGTCTCAGCGGTCACGCTGGGTAATATCTTCAACGATATTATTGATATGGATAAGATGGAGCGCCGTAAAGTTCAGCTTGATAATCAGCCTGTTGATTTCACCAGCTTCCTTGCCGATCTCGAAAACCTGTCTGGCCTGCAGGCGCAGCAGAAGGGACTGAGTTTTGTCATGGAGCCAACCCTGCCGCTGCCGCATAAAGTGGTGACTGACGGCACGCGTCTGCGCCAGATCCTGTGGAACCTTATCAGCAACGCGGTGAAATTTACCCAGAAGGGGCAGGTGGCGGTGCGCATACGCTATGACGAAGGAGATATGCTGCACTTCGAGGTGGAGGATTCCGGGATTGGTATTCCGCAGGAGGAGCAGGACAAAATCTTTGCCATGTACTACCAGGTGAAGGACAGCAACGGCGGAAAACCGGCGACCGGAACAGGTATTGGCCTGGCGGTCTCTAAACGTCTGGCGAAGAGCATGGGCGGCGATATCACCGTTGCCAGCCAGCCGGGCAAAGGGTCAACCTTCACGCTGACGGTCCATGCGCCGGCGGTGGCGGAAGAGGTAGAAGATACCTTCGAAAATGACGATATGCCGCTGCCTGCCCTGCACGTTCTGCTGGTGGAGGATATTGAGCTGAACGTGATTGTGGCTCGCTCGGTGCTGGAAAAACTGGGCAACAGCGTGGATGTCGCGATGACCGGTAAGGCCGCACTGGAGATGTTTAAACCGGGCGAATACGACCTTGTGCTGCTTGATATCCAGCTGCCGGATATGACCGGGCTGGATATCTCGCGTGAGCTGACGCGTCAGTACGCGGCCGACGAACTGCCGCCGCTGGTGGCGCTGACGGCGAACGTGCTAAAAGATAAAAAAGAGTATCTCGATGCCGGTATGGACGATGTACTCAGCAAGCCGCTGGCGGTGCCTGCTCTGACCGCCATGATTAAGAAGTTCTGGGATACTCGTGATGAAGAGGAGAGCACCATGACGTCTGTTGATAGCGCAAAAGCCCAAACGATACTCGATACCGCGATGCTGGAGCAGTATATCGATCTGGTAGGCCCGAAACTTATTACCGATGGTCTGGCGGTCTTCGAAAAAATGATGCCGGGCTATCTGAGCGTTCTTGAATCAAACCTGACGGCCCGGGACCAGAAAGGCATCGTCGAAGAAGGACATAAAATCAAAGGTGCCGCCGGCTCGGTCGGTTTGCGCCATCTTCAGCAACTGGGTCAACAGATTCAGTCGCCTGATTTACCTGCATGGGAAGATAACGTGGGTGATTGGGTTGAAGAGATGAAACAAGAGTGGCAAAACGATGTTGCGGTGCTTAAAGCCTGGGTCGACGCCAGAAAAAAATGACCCCGGCTTAACCGGGGTGCGCGAATACTGCGCCAACACCAGGGAAATCGTGGCTGCGCCTGTTTTTTTAAAGTTATTTTCGAAAGGGCGCTGCCTGAAAAATTTAGGCCGCACGCAGATAAGATAGCAAATCTTAAATGATTTGTTACATGAATCAGTGAAATGTGTGAAGCATAGCGTTTTAATCAAAATTATTAATGTGCTTCAGCAAGTTGCAGAAAAGGATTGTCATGATGAAAAAGATTGGTGTCGTGCTGAGCGGATGCGGTGTTTACGATGGTTCTGAGATACATGAAGCCGTAATCACGCTGCTGGCCCTGGCTAAGCAGGGAGCGGAGGTTATTTGTTTTGCGCCAGACAAAAATCAGTCGGATGTGATTAACCATCTGACCGGTGAACCAATGGCGGAAACCCGTAACGTGCTGATTGAAGCCGCACGTATTGCGCGAGGTGATATCCATCCTCTTATTCAGGCAGACGCCGCAGAGCTTGATGCGCTCATTGTGCCGGGAGGATTTGGCGCGGCCAAAAATCTCAGTACCTTTGCTGCACAGGGGGCGGAGTGTCAGATCGATCCTCATCTCAAAGCGCTGTCGCAGGCCATGCATGCGGCAGGGAAACCGCTGGGCTTTATCTGCATCGCGCCGGCAATGCTGCCCAGGATTTTTGATTTCCCGCTGCGCCTGACTATCGGGACGGATATTGATACCGCGGAAATCGTCGAGGAAATGGGGGGAGAGCACGTTCCTTGCCCGGTGGATGACATTGTGGTTGATGAAGATAACAAAATAGTCACCACGCCTGCGTATATGCTGGCGCAGAATATTGCAGAAGCGGCTATGGGGATCGAAAAGCTGGTCGCCCGAGTGCTGGTGCTGGCTGAATGAGTCGTCAATCTGGTGCTGGCGCGTGGGTAAAACGTATCCTGTTGCGCATCGTTCTGGTGCTGGCGGTGTTTTGGGGCGGTGGACTCGCCCTGTTCAGCATTATGCCGGTCCCGTTCTCTGCCGTGATGGTTGAGCGTCAGCTCGGCGCGTGGCTCAGCGGTGATTTCGGCTATGTTGCCCATTCTGACTGGGTGAGCATGGACGAGATCTCACCGCTTATGGGGCTCGCGGTCATCGCGGCGGAGGATCAAAAATTCCCGGAGCACTGGGGATTCGACGTTGCGGCCATTGAGAAAGCGCTAGCCCATAATGAACGCCATGAAAACCGCGTGCGCGGTGCGTCAACCTTGTCGCAGCAGACGGCCAAAAATCTGTTTCTGTGGGACGGCCGCAGCTGGGTGCGAAAGGGGCTGGAAGCGGGGTTGACCCTGGGGATGGAAACGGTCTGGAGCAAAAAACGCATTCTGACCGTGTATCTCAACGTTGCCGAGTTTGGTGACGGGGTATTTGGTGTTGAAGCTGCATCTCAACGCTATTTTAATAAACCCGCCAGCAAGCTGAGCATGTCTGAAGCGGCGCTGCTCGCGGCTGTTCTGCCTAATCCCATTCGTTTTAAAGCCAGTGCCCCGTCAGGGTACGTGCGTAGCCGTCAGGCGTGGATCATGCGCCAGATGCGTCAGTTGGGAGGGGACGGGTTTATGGAGAGCAATAAATTAATGTAGGGCGGGTAAGCGCAGCGCTACCCGCCTGAATAGCAGATCTTAATCTTCGTCAAACCCTGCATTAAACAGCGCGATCACAGCCGCCAACGCTTCCTCTTCCTGAGGTCCGGTGGCTTCGACTTCAATCTGGCGCCCTTTGGCGGAATCCAGCATCAGCAGGGCGATCACGCTGTTCGCTTCCGCTTCGGTACCTTCGTCATTCCGCAGCAGAACTTCTGCATCGAAACCCTGCATCAGCTCAAACAGCTTCATCGCCGGGCGGGCGTGCATGCCCAGCTTATTGGTGATCTCAACGGTCTGTTTTACGGTCATGTTTTACGTTTTTCCAGCGTGCGATGACGGGACTGAACGTTCTTACCGCGCGAGCGGAAATAGTCGGCCAGCTGTTCGGCGATATAAACCGAACGATGTTTACCACCGGTACAGCCAATCGCTACCGTCAGGTAGCTACGATTGTTTGTCTCCAGCATAGGTAACCATAGCTCAAGGTAGCTTCGCGTCTGGTAGATAAAATTGTGTACTTCTGTGTGCCTGTCGAGGAAGGCCGCGACGGGTTTGTCCAGGCCTGTCATGGGACGCAGCTTCGGATCCCAGTGCGGGTTCGGCAGGAAGCGCACGTCGAAAACATAATCCGCATCAATCGGGATACCGTGCTTGAAGCCAAAGGATTCGAACACCATCGTCAGTTCACGCTCGCGTTTACCCAATAACCGGGTACGCAGCATTTCTGCCAGCTCGTGAACGGACATCTCAGAGGTGTCGACAATCAGGTCGGCACGAGAACGCAGTGGCTCCAGCAGATCGCTCTCTTCATCGATAGCACTCTCCAGAGAGAGGTTCTTACTGGAAAGCGGGTGCAAGCGACGGGTATCGCTGTAGCGACGGATTAGCGTATTGCGGTCTGCATCAAGGAACAGCAGCTGAGGCGAGAACGTGTCAGGCAGGTTGCTCATTGCCTGTTCGAAGATCTCTGGCGATTCAGGCATGTTACGGACGTCGATACTGACGGCTGCAGAGGTTTGTCTCTCCGCAAGCGTGCGCGCCAGATCGGGCAACAACACGACCGGCAGGTTATCAACGCAGTAAAAACCCATGTCTTCCAGCGCCCGCAGAGCAACGGATTTCCCCGACCCTGAACGGCCACTGACAATCATCAGCACCATGTTCCGTTTCTCCTCAGGACAACAGATGTGAAGGCCATCTCCTGGTTATGCATCATCCTGATTGCCTTCTGCTTCAGTGATAATTTGGTAGAGCTCTTCATCACTTTGGGCCGAGCGCAGTCGACGGCAAATAGTTTTATCGGCCAGACGTTTTGCGACCAGCGACAGCGTATGCAGGTGGGTTTTCGTCTGATCGGCAGGCACCAGCAGCGCGAAAAGGAGATCGACGGGCTGGTTATCAATGGCATCAAAGGCGATGGGTGTTTCAAGCTGCACAAACACACCAACGGCACGCAGGGTATCCTCTTCCAGTTTGCCGTGCGGGATCGCGATGCCGTTGCCGATACCGGTACTGCCCATTTTTTCACGGGTCAGAATCGCTTCGAACACCACCTGCGGCGGCAGGCCCAGCTGTTTAGCAGCCAGTTCACTGATGATCTCCAGCGCACGTTTTTTGCTCTGGCAGTGAACCGCACTGCGGGTACATTCCTGGTTAAGGACATTGCTCAGTTGAAGAGCGGAATCGTTGTTCATCATAATTTCACCTAAGCGCTAACTGTACAAATGGCCTGTTGTGTTTCACAACAGGCCGTCCTGCACCCGTTAACTGCCCGGACAATTAGTGTTGTTTCAGTTTATCTTTATGTTTATTGAGCTGTCGCGCAAGCTTATCAATCAAGCCGTCGATAGCAGCGTACATGTCTTGCCCTTCCGCACTGGCATGCAGTTCACCCCCGTTAACATGCAGGGTGGCATCCGAGATATGAGTCACTTTCTCCACTTTCAACACAATATAGACCTGATTGATCCTTTCGAAATACTGCTCGAGTTTTGCAAACTTCGCGTTCACGAATTCGCGTAAAGCCTCAGTAATTTCGACGTTTTGTCCAGTGATGTTGAGCTGCATAGTGTCTTCCTTATCGGTTGTGTCAGACCAGCTGTTTACGCTGGTTGGACGGCGGAATGGATAAAGACTCTCGATACTTCGCAACAGTACGACGTGCCACCATAATACCCTGATCGGACAGCATGGTGGTTAACTTACTGTCGCTTAGCGGCTTCGCGGGGTTCTCCGCGGCGATCAACTTCTTCACCAGGGCACGAATGGCCGTTGACGACGCTTCACCGCCGCCCTCGGTATTCACATGGCTGGAGAAGAAATACTTAAGCTCAAAAATACCGCGTGGACTGTGCAGATACTTCTGCGTGGTGACACGGGAAATGGTTGATTCATGCATCTCGACGGCCTGGGCGATATCCGCCAGCACCATCGGTTTCATATACTCTTCGCCCTGCTCAAAGAAAGCCTGCTGCTGTTCGACAATACAGCGGCTGACGCGTAGCAGCGTATCATTTCGGCTCTCAAGACTTTTGATCAGCCATCGCGCTTCCTGAAGATTGCTACGAATATATTGATTGTCGGAGTCGTTACGCACGCTGGTGCACATGGAGGCATACTGCTGGTTGATTTGCAGGCGAGGGATGCTGTCTGAATTCAGTTCAACGACCCAGCGGCCATTGTGTTTTCTGACCAGCACGTCCGGAATAACGTACTCAGGCTCGCTGGTCTGGATTGACTGTCCCGGGCGTGGATCGAGTGACTGGATCAGATTCACCGCTTCTTTCAGCACATCTTCTTTCAGGCGCGTGACGCGCATCAGGGTGCGGAAATCGTGGTTCGCCAGCAGATCCAGGTGATCGCTGATGATCACGCGCGCCTCGTCGAGCCATGGCGTCTCTTTGCTGAACTGAGAAAGCTGGATTAGCAGGCAGTCGCGCAGATCTTTTGCGGCTACGCCTACCGGATCGAAACGCTGGATGCGCTTCAGAACGGCTTCAACTTCCTCAAGCTCTATCTCTTCGTCGCCCATGCTTTCCAGAATATCGTCAAGCGTGACGGTCAAATAGCCGGTGTCGTCAACGGCATCGACAATTGAGGTGGCAATCGCGCGGTCGGTATCGGAGAAGGGAGTGAGTTCCACCTGCCACATCAGGTAATCCTGCAGCGACTGGGTGGTTTCTCCCTGATAGACCGGTAGCTCATCATCCTGGTAGTCCGCACGCGTACCGGAAGGCGTTCCGGCGGTGTAGATTTCATCCCAGCTAGCATCCAGCGGAAGCTCGTCGGGCATCTCTTTTTGTTCGAGTGCGTCGGCGGTATCAAGCGCTTCAGTGTCCTGTGACAGCTGAGTATCTACCTCGTCATGAAGATCGGTTTGTTCCAGCAGGGGGTTGCTGTCCAGCGCCTGCTGGAGCTCCTGCTGAAGTTCTAACGTGGACAGTTGCAACAGGCGAATTGCCTGCTGTAGCTGCGGCGTCATCGCCAGTTGTTGGCTGAGCCTTAATTGCAAACCTTGCTTCATGTTCAGAGCATTTTTCTCCGGTTCGGCGTTACGTTACCTCTACCCTATCAGAGTCTGAAGTCTTCCCCAAGATAGACGCGCTTAACATGATCGTCTTCGAGGATCTGCTGTGGCGTACCGTGGGCGATCAGATTGCCCTGGCTCACAATATACGCGCGTTCACATACGGCCAGCGTTTCACGGACGTTGTGGTCGGTGATCAGTACGCCAAGCCCGCTGTCGCGTAGGTGTTCAATGATACGTTTAATGTCGATAACCGAGATCGGGTCAACACCCGCAAACGGTTCATCCAGAAGGATAAATTTAGGGTTTGCGGCCAGCGCACGCGCGATCTCAACGCGACGGCGTTCGCCCCCGGAGAGTGCCTGACCGAGGCTGTCGCGCAGATGCTCAATGTGGAACTCTTCCATCAGCTCGTTGGCACGATCCTGACGCTGTTCGCTGGTCAGATCGTTACGAATTTGCAGGACCGCCATCAGGTTGTCGTAAACGCTAAGACGACGGAAAATGGAGGCTTCCTGCGGCAGATAGCCGATCCCGCGACGCGCGCGCGCGTGAAGCGGCAGAAGACTGATGTCTTCATCGTCAATGATTATGTTGCCGGCATCGCGCGGCACAATGCCAACGACCATGTAGAAGGTTGTCGTTTTACCCGCACCGTTAGGGCCAAGCAGCCCCACGATTTCGCCAGAGTTGACGGTCAAACTGACATCTTCTACGACACGGCGGCCCTTATAGGCCTTCGCGAGGTTTTTTGCAGTTAATGTTGCCATAACGGATTAGTTACTCTTCTTCTGTGCCGGGGCCTGGCCCTTGCCTTTGTCCTGCAGCTGCGACGGAACCAGTACGGTCGTGACGCGTTTACCTTTCTCGCTGGAGGCCTGCATTTTTTGCTCTTTCACCAGATAGGTGATTTGGTCGCCGGTAATGTTGCTGTCCAGCTGTTCCAGATACGCGTTTCCGGTCAGGATAACCAGGTCCTTCGCCAGCTCGTAGTGCATATGCGAGGCGCGGCCTTTCACCGGCTTGCCGTTGTCCTGCATCTGGTAGAAGGTTGCCGGGTTGCCGTAACCATCAATGATCTCTTTGCCCTGCTCGCCACCCGGACGGGTCACGACCACTTTGTCAGCGTTAATTTTGATGGTGCCCTGGGTCATGACGACGTTACCCGTGAAGGTGACGACGTTACCCTGCATATCGAGAGACTGGGTGTCGGACTCGATATGAATCGGCTGGTCGGTATCGCCCGTTACAGCAAGCGCGGGGAGACTGGTCGCCAGCATCGCGCTGGCGATAATTACTTTAAGGCTGAGTTTGTTTGTTTTGAATTTCATAGGAGGTTCTAACCTTTTCAATCAGCTCGGCGTTCTTGCTGCGTAAGTTCCCGCGCATTCTCAAACCGCTGGAATTAAATGTTGTGCCATACAGTGTGACCAGATCCTGCGACGTCACGTCCTGGGTTACCAGGTTGATCTGGGCATTATCCGTCGTAATTTTTCGCAGTTGCGAGTCAGCGGTCAGGGCGTTGACTTCAACGTGGCCGTACAGATAAAGCATACGGTCATTTGTCAGTTTGGCCCGATCTGACTTAATTGACCACGTCGGCACTTTGTCTTTATCGAATGTGGTCATCACCGGTTGGGTAAACCACGAAATACCGTCATCTGAAAAATATTCAACATGCTGGGCAATCAGGCGATAGTTCAGCGCGCCTTCCGGGCTGTAGACCACGGTTTCGCTGTGATCGCTTTTATAGGTTGGATCGCTATTGTTAACCACTTCCGTTTGCGTGTCGTCGCGATCGGCAAGGTTCACGCCAATCAATACCAGTGCGACTAGCGAAAGCAAAATGATAATCCAGCGTCTGGTTTTACTCATATCGATTGCCCTTTGGCCTCATCAAGCTTGCCCTGCGCCAGCAGGAGCAGATCGCAGACTTCACGGACGGCACCACGGCCCCCGTTGATGTGGGTAACGTAGTCAGCGCGCGGGATCAGCAGCGGATGCGCATCGGCAACGGCGATGCTCAGCCCGACCTCAGTCATCACAGGCCAGTCAATCAGATCGTCCCCGACGTAGGCCACGTTTTCCGGTGCGATAGCCAGTTTACCCAGTAAATCCTTAAACGCCGCCATCTTATCGGACTGCCCCTGATACAGATGGGTAATTCCTAAGGTTTCACAGCGGTCTTCTACCAGTTTAGCTTTTCGCCCGGTGATGATAGCCACCTCAATACCCGAGGTGAGCGCACAGCGGATACCATAGCCGTCGCGGACGTTAAATGCTTTCAGCTCTTCACCATTATTGCCCATGTAAATCAGGCCATCGGAGAGTACGCCATCCACATCCAGGATGAGCAGACGAATGTTTTTCGCCTTTGCCATCATCTGGGTACTGACCGGGCCATAACAGGTTGCAAGGGATGCACCCGCATTACTCATTGTCTTATCCTTCATTACACTACGCCTGCGCGCAGCAGATCATGCATATGTACCACACCCAGCAACTGGTCGCCATCTGCAACCATAACGGAGGTGATATGGCGGGACTGCATCAGGTTCAGCACATCCACGGCCAGCGTACCCGGACGCACGCGGATACCGCCCGGCGTCATCACGTCGGCAATGCCCAGGGTACGGACATCAACACCCATGTCGAACACGCGGCGCAGGTCGCCATCGGTGAAGATCCCCTGAATTTTCAACAGATCGTCGCACACGACCGTCATACCCAGATTCTTACGGGTGATTTCCAGCAGCGCATCACGTAGGGAGGCTTCTTTGCTGACGTGAGGGATCTCATCCCCGGTGTGCATAATATCGTTTACCCGAAGCAGCAGCTTGCGCCCCAGCGCGCCGCCCGGATGGGAAAGCGCGAAATCTTCCGGCGTAAAACCGCGGGCTTCAAGCAGTGCGACGGCAAGCGCATCACCCATGACCAGCGCTGCGGTGGTGCTGGACGTTGGCGCCAGGCCGAGCGGACAGGCCTCCTTGGGAACCTTCACGCACAGGTGAATATCGGCCGCACGCGCCATGCTACTTTCCGGACGGCTGGTCATGCAAATAAGCGGAACCTGCAATCGTTTCAGTACCGGGATCAGCGCCAGAATTTCATTGGACTCACCGGAGTTAGACAGTGCGATGACGATATCCTGCGGCGTGACCATACCCAGGTCGCCGTGCGCGGCTTCCCCCGGGTGTACAAAGAAGGAAGAGGTTCCGGTGCTGGCAAATGTTGCCGCCATTTTACGTCCAATGTGGCCGGACTTACCCATCCCCATCACCACGACTTTGCCGGCACAGTAGAACATCTTCTCACATGCCAGACTAAAATCCTGATTAATGTACCGATCTAACTGCGCCAGACCTTCACGTTCAATCTCCAGAACCTCTTTGCCTGCTTTCTGAAAGTCAAAACCCGGCTGCAATTCTATTTGCGACATAATGCGTTTCCGATTACCCAGAGAGAAGAGGCGAGAGCCAGTACAGCATCGCCATCCATACGATAAATCCACCCGTCAGCAGCGCGCCTGCGCCTTTGCCGATCTGTCGTTGCCGCCGCCAGCAGAGCAGGGCAAATATCACGCTGACCAATAACATCACGCCGTAGTCACGCGAGAATGCCAGGGGATTAAAGGGCCCTGGCGTAATGAGGGCCGGAAGGCCCATCACAATGGCGATATTAAATATGTTGGAACCGATGATATTACCAATGGCAATGTCATCTTCGCCTTTACGTGCCCCCGCAATGGCCGTGGCCAGCTCCGGCAGGCTGGTACCGATGGCAATCACCGTCAGACCAATGGTAAGTTCACTGATGGCGAAATAGTTCGCCAGCACCGTCGCGTTATCCACGACCATACGCGTTGCCATCGGCATGATGATCAGCGCAACGCCAAGCCAGAGCAGGGCAACAGGCAGCGTGCCTTCTCGCGGAAGTTCGGCGACCTGCTCACGCGTGAGGCTATCCTGACCCTGTTTTTCCGCCTGACGGGCGATTTTAACACTATACAGCAACCAAATGACGGCCAGCGCCAGCAGGAAAATACCGTCGCTGTAGCTCAGTACGCCATCGTAAAATACGCAGCCTGCCAACAGGCTTACGATTAACATTAGCGGCAATTCACGGCGCAGAACATCAGAATGCACGCGAAATGGATGGAGCAGTGCGGCCAGGCCTAAAATCAAGAGTATATTGACGATGTTAGAGCCAATCGCGGTGCCTACTGCAAGGTCTAACTGACCATGCAGCGATGCCGAGACAGAGACGATGATTTCAGGAAGTGACGTTCCCACACTGACCACGGTCATCCCGATGACGACAGGCGGTACGCCCGTCAGGCGACACAGGATAGATGCAGCAAATACTAAACGGTCAGCACTGTAGACGACCAAAAGTAAACCAATTATTAACAGTGCTGTTGCTAAAAGCATCAAAAGTCCTTTCTTCAGGTATACTCGTCGGTCCATCGCGCGTGCACGGCTGGACTGCATACAGTCTGAGGCGTAACGAATTCCTAATTTTGACTTTATGCGCCGGAAAAGTAAAACAAATGCCAGCTTTCGCTAACCTCTACGGTTATTATTCTGTAAAAATGCTGAGTTTAGGGCTGATTCAGGCTACATGCCTTAACGTGAGCAGGATAAGAAAGGAACTATAAATGAGCCAAACCATGGCGAATTTAGTCGATGTCCGCGGGGTGAGTTTTTCTCGCTCCAGCAGATTGATATTTGATGATATTTCGTTGACCGTTCCGCGTGGCAAGATCACTGCCATTATGGGGCCGTCCGGGATCGGTAAAACGACCCTGCTTCGCCTTATTGGTGGGCAGATCCCACCGGATAGCGGTGAAATCCTCTTTGATGGCGAAAACATCCCGGAGATGTCGCGCTCGCGCCTGTATACTGTCCGCAAACGCATGAGCATGCTCTTTCAGTCGGGCGCCTTGTTCACCGACATGAACGTCTTTGATAACGTGGCTTATCCGCTGCGCGAGCATACCAGTCTGCCACCTGAACTGCTGAAAAGCACGGTGATGATGAAGCTCGAAGCCGTTGGCTTGCGGGGGGCCGCGAAGCTGATGCCTTCGGAGCTGTCCGGCGGCATGGCGCGCCGCGCCGCGCTGGCGAGAGCCATTGCATTAGAACCTGATTTAATCATGTTCGACGAACCGTTTGTTGGACAGGATCCCATTACGATGGGCGTGCTGGTGAAGCTCATCTCTGAACTGAACAGCGCGCTTGGCGTCACCTGCATTGTGGTGTCTCACGATGTACCGGAAGTATTGAGCATTGCCGATTACGCCTATATCGTGGCGGACAAAAAGATCGTCGCACACGGTAGCGCTCAGGCGCTGCAGGAAAATTGCGATCCGCGTGTTAGACAGTTCCTCGACGGTATTGCCGATGGCCCTGTGCCGTTCCGCTACCCGGCAGGCGACTATCGTGACGATTTACTGGGAATAGGGAGTTAAGCCACTCATGCTGTTAAATGCGTTGGCCGCTCTCGGACACCGTGGCATAAAAACCATCAGGACGTTCGGGCGTGCCGGATTGATGTTATTCAACGCCCTGGTTGGCAGGCCGGAATTCCGTAAGCACGCGCCGCTATTGGTGCGCCAGCTTTATAATGTCGGAGTGCTGTCGATGCTCATCATCATTGTCTCCGGTCTGTTTATCGGTATGGTGCTTGGGCTGCAGGGCTATCTTGTTCTGACAACCTACAGTGCGGAAACTAGCCTCGGGATGCTGGTGGCGCTCTCGCTGCTGCGCGAGCTGGGGCCCGTTGTGGCGGCGCTGCTTTTCGCCGGGCGCGCGGGGTCGGCATTAACAGCTGAAATTGGCCTGATGCGCGCGACCGAGCAGCTTTCCAGCATGGAGATGATGGCGGTCGATCCGCTGCGTCGCGTGATCTCGCCGCGTTTCTGGGCTGGGGTGATCTCTTTACCGTTACTGACTATTCTGTTTGTCGCCGTGGGTATCTGGGGCGGCTCGCTGGTTGGCGTGCACTGGAAAGGCATCGATGCCGGTTTCTTCTGGTCCGCGATGCAGGACGCCATTGACCTGCGAATGGATCTGGTTAACTGCCTGATTAAAAGCGTGGTATTTGCCATTACGGTCACCTGGATTGCATTGTTCAATGGTTACGATGCCATCCCGACGTCGGCGGGCATTAGCCGCGCAACTACACGTACAGTCGTTCATTCGTCGCTGGCCGTACTGGGTCTGGATTTTGTGCTCACCGCACTGATGTTTGGGAATTGAGTTCATGCAAACGAGAAAAAATGAAATTTGGGTCGGTGTATTCCTGCTGCTGGCGCTGCTAGCCGCACTGTTTATCTGCCTGAGAGCGGCGGATATCACGTCTGTGCGCACAGAACCGACGTATCGCATCTATGCCACCTTCGATAACATCGGCGGGCTGAAGGCGCGTTCACCGGTCCGTATCGGCGGCGTGGTGATCGGGCGCGTATCCGACATTACGCTGGATGAGAAGACCTATCTGCCTCGCGTCGCGATGGATATCGAAGAGCGTTACAACCACATTCCGGACACCAGCTCCCTGTCTATCCGGACTTCCGGTCTGCTGGGCGAACAATATCTGGCGCTTAACGTTGGCTTTGAAGATCCCGAGCTGGGAACGACTATCCTTAAAGACGGTAGCGTCATTCAGGATACGAAATCCGCGATGGTGCTGGAGGATATGATTGGTCAGTTCCTTTACAACAGTAAAGGAGATGGCAAAAAATCTGACGCTGCCCCTGCGCAGAGCGAAGACCATACCAATGCCGCGCCGACCCCAGGTGCTGCGAATTAATATCAGGAGAAGTCATTCATGTTTAAACGACTGTTAATGGTTGCCATGCTGGTCATCGCCCCTCTCACCGCGGTGCACGCGGCGGATCAGAGTAACCCGTACAAACTGATGGACGAAGCGGCGAAGAAGACATTCGACCGTCTTAAAAACGAACAGCCTAAGATTCGTTCTAATCCTGATTACCTGCGTGACGTGGTTGACCAGGAGCTGCTGCCGTACGTGCAGATCAAATATGCGGGTGCGCTGGTGCTGGGCCGCTATTACAAAGACGCGACTCCTGCGCAGCGTGAGGCCTACTTTGCCGCGTTCCGTGAATACCTGAAACAGGCCTATGGCCAGGCGCTGGCGATGTACCACGGTCAGACCTATCAGATTGCGCCCGAGCAGCCGCTGGGCGATGCGACCATCGTCCCTATCCGTGTGACGATCAACGATCCTAACGGTCGTCCGCCGGTTCGTCTGGATTTCCAGTGGCGTAAAAACAGCCAGACCGGTCACTGGCAGGCGTATGACATGATCGCCGAAGGCGTAAGCATGATCACCACCAAACAGAACGAATGGAGCGATCTGCTGCGCACCAAAGGCATTGATGGCCTGACCGCTCAGCTGCAGTCCATTGCTCGTCAGAAAATCACGCTGGACGAGAAGAAGTAATGTCACAGCAACTCAGCTGGTCGCGTGAAGGCGAGACGTTAAAGCTGTCCGGTGAGCTGGATCAGGATCTGCTCAACCCCTTATGGGATAAACGCCATGAGGCTATGCAGGGCGTGACGCTTATCGACTTAACCGAGGTCACGCGGGTGGATACGGCCGGGGTTGCGCTGCTTGCCCATCTGATTGCTGTAGGGAAAAAGCAGGGGGCTAGCGTCACGCTTCGCGGCGCGAGCGAGAATGTCGTGACCCTTGCTCAGCTCTACAATCTTCCTCAGGACGTATTGCCTCGTTAATATTTTCAGTGCGTTACTTCCGAAAGCCCTGACAGTTTCATCGTCAGGGCTTTTTGCTTGTTTAAGACAACGCCACTTTGCTCTAAGATGTTGGGCTTGTTTTCACTATCAGATGATTAAGAACCCATGGAAAATCATGAAATCCAGACAGTGCTGATGAATGCACTCTCCCTTCAGGAAGCCCACGTCACTGGCGATGGCAGTCACTTCCAGGTTATTGCTGTGGGTGAGATGTTCGACGGTATGAGCCGCGTGAAGAAACAGCAGGCTGTGTACGCGCCGCTGATGGAATATATTGCGGATAACCGCATCCACGCCCTGTCGATTAAAGCGTTCACCCCGCAAGAGTGGGCACGCGATCGCAAACTAAACGGTTTTTGAGCTGAGGGCGACAGGCCCGCAGCACGGTTGAATTTATAAGAGAGCACACAATGGATAAATTTCGTGTACAGGGGCCAACGCGTCTCCAGGGCGAAGTCACAATTTCTGGCGCGAAAAACGCCGCGCTGCCAATCCTCTTTGCTGCGCTGCTGGCTGAAGAGCCGGTAGAAATTCAGAACGTACCGAAGCTGAAAGATATCGACACCACCATGAAGCTGCTCACCCAGCTGGGCACGAAAGTTGAGCGTAACGGTTCCGTCTGGATCGACGCCAGCAAGGTGAACAACTTCTCAGCACCTTACGATCTGGTGAAAACCATGCGTGCATCCATCTGGGCGCTTGGCCCGCTGGTGGCGCGTTTTGGTCAGGGTCAGGTTTCTCTGCCGGGCGGTTGCGCCATCGGTGCGCGTCCGGTTGACCTGCACATCTTTGGTCTGGAAAAACTGGGCGCAGAGATCAAGCTGGAAGAAGGTTACGTTAAAGCGTCCGTTAATGGTCGTCTGAAAGGCGCGCACATTGTCATGGACAAAGTGAGCGTGGGCGCAACGGTCACCATTATGTCTGCGGCGACGCTGGCAGAAGGCACCACCATCATCGAAAACGCCGCGCGTGAACCGGAGATTGTGGATACCGCCAACTTCCTCGTGGCGCTGGGTGCGAAGATCTCCGGCCAGGGTACCGACCGTATCACCATCGAAGGCGTTGAGCGTCTGGGCGGTGGTGTCTATCGCGTTCTGCCGGACCGTATCGAAACCGGTACATTCCTGGTCGCAGCGGCGATTTCTGGCGGTAAGATTGTTTGTCGCAACGCGCAGCCAGATACCCTGGATGCGGTGCTGGCGAAACTGCGCGATGCGGGTGCGGATATTGAAGTCGGTGAAGACTGGATCAGCCTCGATATGCATGGCCAGCGTCCAAAAGCAGTCAATGTGCGTACGGCGCCACACCCGGCTTTCCCAACTGACATGCAGGCGCAGTTCACCCTGCTGAACCTGGTCGCCGAGGGTACTGGCTTCATCACAGAAACCATTTTCGAGAACCGCTTTATGCACGTACCGGAGCTGATCCGTATGGGTGCACGTGCTGAGATCGAAAGTAATACCGTGATTTGCCATGGCGTTGAGACGCTGTCCGGCGCTCAGGTGATGGCAACCGATCTGCGTGCGTCTGCAAGCCTGGTGCTGGCGGGTTGTATCGCGGAAGGTACAACGATTGTGGATCGTATCTATCACATCGATCGTGGCTATGAGCGTATCGAAGATAAACTGCGCGCGCTGGGTGCCAACATCGAGCGTGTGAAGGGCGAGTAATCGTTCCGGCAGCCCCCTGCCAGAAATGACCGGGGGGTTGCTGTTCCTGTCAAAAAACGCGTTATTCCTGCGGTTCTCTTTTTACTCTTCTCTGGCGAATCATGCGCGATCTGTCGATAAATTCATGGGTAATGGGATCGTGGTAGCGTGAAGGCCAAATCACCCACGGATGCGTATCCAGCGCCGTTGCGATAATTAATTCTCCTTTGGGCCAGGGGCGGGTGAGGGCGTTTGCCAGAGTTGAAGAACTCAGTCCATGGCGGCGGGACTCTGCTGCCAGTGAAGTGCCTTTTTTGCGCAGTGCGGCAATAATATCAGCCGTGTGCCAGTCGATAAATTTCGTATCCATAACGCTGTCCTTAAGTTCGGATTCACCTACGCCGTTTCTTCTGAAACGACGGGGTTTACTATACCCATTTCAACTTCTTGTTCTAAAAAGTTCGCGTTACTTGATGGGATATTCAGAATAAGACACGGCTTTATTCATGCGGTCTCTAAACCGATGAATTTACATGAACACGGAATTTACAGGCGTGTACAGGAACTCCCCGCTATCGCTGCGGGGAGATACAAGGGGATTAACGGTCGCGCTGGACGGCGATGTGGGCAAGACCAATCAGTGCCTCGCGCCACGGACTGTCTGGAATAACCTGAAGCGCTTCGATGGCTTTGTCGGCTTCTTCTTCCGCACGCTGACGCGTCCATTCCAGCGATCCGCAGATAGCCATGGTTTCCAGTACAGGTTCCAGAAGATGGCGACCATTTCCCTGCTCAATCGCTTCGCGGATCATTTTCGCCTGGTCGGCTGTTCCGTTCCGCATTGCATGCAGCAGCGGCAGGGTCGGTTTGCCTTCGTTCAGGTCATCGCCCACGTTTTTGCCGAGCGTCTCGCCGTCCGCACTGTAGTCCAGTAAATCATCGATCAGCTGGAATGCCGTACCCAGATAGCGGCCATAGTCCTGCAGGCCCTTTTCCTGTGCTTCGGTACAGTCAGCCAGAATGCCGGAACACTGGGCCGCCGCTTCAAACAGGCGCGCGGTTTTGCTGTAGATGACGCGCATGTAGTTTTCTTCGGTGATGTCAGGGTCGTTCACGTTCATAAGCTGCAGCACTTCACCTTCAGCAATGACGTTTACGGCTTCGGACATTACTTCCAGCACTTTAAGGGAGCCCAGACTGGTCATCATCTGGAAGGCGCGGGTATAAATAAAATCCCCCACCAGGACGCTGGCTGCGTTCCCGAAAGCGGCGTTTGCCGTGGCTTTGCCACGACGCATATCCGATTCATCCACCACATCGTCATGCAGAAGCGTCGCCGTGTGGATAAATTCGATGAGCGCTGCGATAGTAATGTGGGCATTTCCCTGATAGCCAACGGCTCTGGCAGCCAGAATGGCAATCATCGGACGAATGCGTTTACCGCCGCCGCTGACGATGTAATAACCCAACTGATTGATCAGTTGAACGTCAGAGTTGAGTTGCTCCAGGATTGCTGCATTCACACCCGCCATATCTTGCGCGGTTAACTCGTTGATTTTTTCTAAATTCATCGCAAAAGCCGGGCTTTTTATCCTGTTGATCCCATCTTCAATGGGGTAACGAAGGGTTTCGGTTTATCAATAGTAGTGCTGATTGTACTGAAAAAACGGCTCAGATAAACGTTACCGTACGTGTTGTGTTTTTTTTCTTCATGTATTGACGGTAGCACTTGTCAAAGGCTCGCGTTTTGCGTAATATTCGCGCCCTATTGTGAATATTTATAGCGCACTCTGATTCATACGAGGACGTGCGCGGAAGCGGAGTTTATATGTACGCGGTTTTCCAAAGTGGTGGTAAACAACACCGAGTAAGCGAAGGTCAGACCGTTCGCCTGGAAAAGCTGGACATCGCAACTGGCGAATCTGTTGAGTTCGCTGAAGTTCTGATGATCGCAAACGGTGAAGAAGTCAAAATCGGCGTTCCTTTCGTTGATGGCGGCGTTATCAAAGCTGAAGTTGTTGCACACGGTCGTGGCGAGAAAGTTAAAATCGTTAAGTTTCGTCGTCGTAAGCACTACCGTAAGCAGCAGGGCCACCGTCAGTGGTTCACTGATGTGAAAATTACTGGCATCAGCGCCTAAGACCTGAGGAGAGATTTAAATGGCACATAAAAAGGCTGGCGGCTCCACACGTAACGGTCGCGATTCAGAAGCTAAACGCCTGGGCGTTAAGCGTTTCGGTGGCGAATCCGTTCTGGCGGGTAGCATCATCGTTCGTCAACGTGGTACCAAATTCCACGCTGGCAACAACGTAGGTTGCGGTCGTGACCACACTCTGTTTGCTAAGGCAGACGGTAAAGTGAAATTTGAAGTTAAAGGCCCGAACAACCGTAAATACATCAGCATAGTTGCTGAGTAAGGTTTTCTCGGTCCGGTAACGGATTAAAGCCCCGCAACCTGTTGCGGGGCTTTTTACATTGGAAACCCGGTAATTTTTTCTGTAGGGAAAACGGGCATGAAGCAGCAGGCCGGCATTGGTATTCTTTTGGCGCTCACTACCGCAATGTGCTGGGGTGCGCTGCCAATTGCAATGAAGCAGGTACTGGAAGTGATGGAGCCGCCTACGGTGGTTTTTTATCGCTTTCTGATGGCAAGCATCGGCCTCGGGGCTATTCTGGCTATCAAAGGTAAGCTTCCACCCTTGCGGCTCTTCCGTAAACCGCGCTGGCTGGTATTGCTGGCTATCGCGACGGGCGGTCTGTTCGGTAACTTCATCCTGTTCAGCTCTTCCCTGCAATATCTCAGCCCCACGGCGTCGCAGGTGATAGGTCAGCTTTCACCGGTTGGCATGATGATCGCCAGCGTCTTTATCCTCAAGGAAAAGATGCGTGGTACGCAGATTATCGGGGCGAGCATGCTGCTATGCGGTCTGGTGATGTTCTTCAACACCAGTCTGATTGAGATTTTCACTCGCCTGACGGATTACACATGGGGTGTAATTTTCGGTGTGGGGGCAGCAACGGTCTGGGTGAGCTATGGCGTCGCACAAAAGGTGTTATTGCGTCGTCTTGCCTCACAGCAGATCCTCTTTTTGCTGTACACTTTGTGTACAATAGCGTTGCTGCCATTAGCAAAGCCGGGAGTGATTTCTCAGCTTAGCGACTGGCAACTGGCGTGCCTCATTTTTTGTGGGCTGAACACGCTGGTCGGCTATGGCGCGCTGGCCGAAGCGATGGCGCGCTGGCAGGCAGCACAGGTGAGCGCGTTAATTACGCTTACTCCGCTGTTTACGCTGTTATTTTCAGATTTGTTATCAATGGCCTGGCCCGATGTCTTCGTCAGACCGATGCTCAACCTGTTGGGTTATCTCGGTGCGTTTGTCGTGGTTGCGGGCGCGATGTATTCCGCCATTGGTCATCGTCTTTGGGGACGTTGGCGCAAAAATGAAGCGGTTGTAGTAGTCCCCCGCTCAGGCGAATGAGTTACGGAGAGTAAAATGAAGTTTGTTGATGAAGCGACGATCCTGGTCGTGGCTGGTGATGGCGGCAACGGTTGCGTGAGCTTCCGCCGTGAAAAGTATATCCCACGTGGCGGTCCTGACGGCGGCGACGGCGGGGATGGTGGTGACGTGTGGCTGGAGGCGGATGAGAACCTCAACACGCTGATCGACTACCGTTTCGAAAAATCCTTCCGCGCTGAACGTGGCCAAAACGGCCAGAGCCGTGACTGTACCGGGAAACGCGGTAAAGACGTCACCATTAAAGTTCCGGTCGGTACGCGCGTGATTGACCAGGGGACCGGTGAAACCATGGGTGACATGACCAAACACGGTCAGCGCCTGATGGTGGCGAAAGGCGGCTGGCACGGTCTGGGTAACAGCCGTTTCAAATCTTCCGTTAACCGTACGCCGCGTCAGAAAACGATGGGTACGCCGGGCGATAAGCGCGACCTGCAGCTGGAGCTGATGCTTCTGGCTGACGTGGGCATGCTGGGTATGCCAAACGCCGGTAAATCGACGTTCATTCGCGCCGTCTCTGCGGCCAAGCCAAAAGTGGCAGACTATCCGTTTACCACGCTGGTACCAAGCCTGGGTGTTGTCCGTATGGATAACGAGAAGAGCTTCGTGGTTGCCGATATCCCGGGTCTGATTGAAGGCGCCGCGGAAGGGGCCGGTCTGGGGATTCGCTTCCTGAAGCACCTTGAGCGCTGCCGCGTACTGCTGCACCTTATCGATATCGATCCTATCGACGGTTCCGATCCGGTTGAAAACGCCCGTATCATCGTGGGCGAGCTGGAAAAATACAGCGAAAAACTGGCGAATAAACCACGCTGGCTGGTCTTCAACAAGATCGACCTGATGGACAAAACCGAAGCGGAAGCAAAAGCGAAAGCCATTGCTGAAGCGATGGGTTGGGAAGATAAGTACTACCTGATCTCTGCGGCAAGCCAGGTTGGCGTGAAAGATCTATGCTGGGATGTGATGACATTCATCATTGAGAACCCAATTGTTCAGGCGGAAGAAGTCAAACAGCCTGAAAAAGTCGAATTCATGTGGGATGACTACCACCGTCAGCAGCTCGAAGAGCTGGAAGCGGAAGAAGACGATGAAGACTGGGACGATGACTGGGATGAAGACGACGAAGAAGGCGTCGAGTTCATCTACAAGCACTAATATCTGTTCAAAGCCCCCATTATGGGGGCTTTTTTATTGAAGCGTTGTGGGCAGCCAGCAGCTGGCGATTAAACCGCCTTCAGCGCCATTTTCAAGGGTCAGCCTGCCGTGGTGTAGCTGGACGATGCGCTGCACGATACTCAGGCCCAGACCGCTCCCTCCGTAGCGCTGGTCAAGACGGCGGAATGGCTCGGTGATTGACACTCGGTGCGCTTCATCAATCCCTGGACCCTGATCGATAACGCTGATCTGCGTCCCCCCGTCGACCTCGGTTAATGTCACTATAATCGTTGTCCCCGGCGGGCTGTAGCGCCCTGCATTCTCCAGCAGGTTGCGCAGCATCAGGCGCAGGAGCACGGCATCTCCCTGAACCGTGAGCGCGCTTTTAGCGGGCCAAATCACCGTATGCTCTTTGGCTTCATGCCCCAGGCCGAGAGGTTCAATGATATTTTCCGTCCAGTTCACGGTTTCGTAGTGCCCGCTCGCCATTGCCTGTCCGGCACGGGCCAGCATTAGCAGCTGTTCGACGGTATGCATGAGCTGATCGATACGGCTAATTAACGTCGCGGCCTGTGGCGCGCCTGACTGCGCCATGAGCTCAAGATGGAGCCGGATGCCGGCCAGAGGCGTTCTCAGCTCGTGTGCGGCGTCTGCGGTGAAGAGACGCTCCTGCTGAATGGTGCTATCCAGTCGTGCCAATAGCTGGTTCAGGGAGGTCGTCACCGCGCCAATTTCTTCCATGTCGGAATACATAGGAAGCGGGGTTAAGTTATCGGCCGAACGGTTAGCGAGACTGTCGCGGAGTTTATTCAGCGGTCGGGTTATCCAGGTGACAGCCCAGAAGGAGAAGAGCAGGGTAAAGCCGACCATCACCAGGGAAGGAACCAGCAGCGAGGCAATCGCTTCACGGATCTCTTTCTCAACGTGATTATTGCGCGCTTTTGCTGACAGCGTTTCGTTGACCAGAAAACCAATCTGTTCACGGCTTTCATGCCATAGCCAGATAACGCTTATCAGCTGGAAAAACAGGAGAATCACCGCCAGCAGCACCATCAAACGCCGACGCATGCTGTTCATTTCTGGCTCTCCAGACGATAGCCGACGCCGCGAACGGTTTTGATCCTGTCTTTGCCGAGTTTACGCCGCAGGTTATGGATGTGGACCTCAAGGGTATTTGAGCCGGGATCGTCCTGCCAGGAGTAAATATCCTGCTGGAGCGTTTCTCTGTGTACCGTTTGCCCGCTCCGCATGATCAGACGCGTAAGCAAGGCGAACTCTTTTGGCGTCACCTCTACGGCCTGATCCTGGCGTAGCACCTGCTGGGTTTGCAGATTCAGCGTAATATCGCCGTCGGTCAGTAAGTTATCACTATGGCCCTGATAGCGGCGAATCAACGCTCGCACCCGAGCCTGCAGCTCCGCGAGCGCAAAAGGCTTCACCAGGTAATCATCAGCGCCTGCATCGAGGCCAGCGATACGGTCTTCAAGGGCATCTCGTGCCGTCAGGATCAATACCGGGTTGGCGATGCCGCGACGTCGCCACTGGCCGAGCAGCGTGGCGCCGTCTTTATCAGGCAAGCCCAAATCGAGGATCACCAGACTGTATTCGCCGCTCTGAATCAGAGAGTCCGCCTCCGCTGCGGTGCCAGCACAGTCGAGGGCGTACCCTTCATTGGCCAGACCTAGCGCCAGCCCCTCCTGCAATAACAGATCGTCTTCAACTATGAGTAGTTTCATCGCTAGTTATTCTGATAGATGTCCTTATAAAGCCTGCTTTCGAAGCGAACAAGCGGAATACGACGATTGCGCTGGTCGGTCGGTTCGACGGCATAGCCGGAAAGATACTGCACGAATGCCATGCGTTGTCCGCTGGCGGTAGTGATGAAGCCTGCAAGGTTGTAAACCCCCTGCAGTGAGCCTGTTTTCGCGGAGACTTTACCATCCACACCGGCAGCGTGAAGCCCGGCACGGTACTGCAGAGAACCGTCATGCCCGGCCAGCGGCAGCATTGAAATAAAGTTTAGCTCAGTGTCGTGCTGTGCAATGTACTGAAGCACCTGCATCATCGTGGCCGGAGAGATCAAATTATGACGCGATAGTCCGGAGCCATCCACGGCGATGGTATTACCCAGATCGATCCCGGCCTGCTGGCGCAGGATCTGCCGAACCGCGTCTGAACCCGCGCGCCAGGTTCCCGGCACGCCGAAACGCGCGTGACCAATCATGCGAAACACCGTATCGGCAATCATGTTGTCCGACTTTTTCAGCATGATTCGCAGTAAATCGTGCAGCGGAGGAGACTGTTTGCTGGCGATGACCGTGCCGGGCTGGTTGACCTGTGTCTGACGAAGCAGCGTGCCGGTATAAGTTATGCCCGCTTGCTTCAGTTCATCTTTCAGAATGGCACCCGCATAGCTTGCCCCATCCTGTACCGCAAAGGCCAGGGGCAGTGGGTCGGCGCGCTGCGTCAGGCAGCCGGTAAGGGTGAAGCGGTTAAGATCGCCAGGCACGACGTCCAGCTCACAATATTGCGCATCCGGGGAACCTTTCGCCAGCGTGCGAACCTGGCTAAACATGGTGACCGGGTAGTAGGATGCTATGCGGATAAATGCTAAATCATCTGGCTTTGGCGCGCTGTAAAGTGAAACCGAGAAGCAGTTACGATCAACAATCGCGGCGGCGGGTGGGGCGCTAAAGCACTGGGTCATGTCGTTCCACGGCCAGCCAGGGGCTTTATCGTGGCTGGCAAAGATGGACGTGTCAATCAGCACATTGCCATCAATTTTCTGCACGCCAGATTTTTTCAGTACCGCAACCATATTGCGGATATCCTGGCGCTTAAAGGTCGGATCGCCGCCAAAACGGGCGATAAGATCGCCTTTCAGTTCGCCACCCTCGACGTTACCTTTGGTCTCGAGTGTGGTTGTAAAACGGAAGTCAGGACCGAGCTGGAGCAAGGCGGCGAGGGCAGTGATCACCTTTTGGGTACTGGCAGGCAGCGCCATCTGTTGACTGTGATAGTCAATCTCGGGAGCCTGTGCGCCAACCTTCTGCACCATCAGGGCAAGGTTCGCGCCTGCGGGGAGCTGATTAATGTACTCATCAACATTCGCGGCCTGGGCAGTGAACGTTAAACTGGTAGTCAATCCGATGATAAATCTGGAAAATCGCATAATCTCGCGCTAACAACCCGAAAACAAACCGTCATACTACGGTGCATAGCACTGCAAAGTAAACGATGACCCATAGTGAACTTCGCGGTAAAATGCATATCAAATTGAAAAATTGCTGCTGACCTGGGGCATTGCTCCCGGGTCGGTTTTCTTTTTGCTTCTTGCCCGCTTAGGTGGGCAGGAGCAGGGAACACTGCTCCCAACAGGAATGTTTAAGAGGTATAACAAATGCAAGCTATTCCGATGACCTTACGTGGTGCCGAAAAACTGCGCGAAGAGCTGGATTTCCTGAAATCCGTGCGTCGTCCTGAAATCATCGCCGCTATCGCGGATGCGCGCGAGCATGGCGACCTGAAAGAGAACGCTGAATACCACGCCGCGCGTGAGCAGCAGGGCTTCTGTGAAGGGCGTATTAAAGATATCGAAGCAAAACTGTCCAATGCACAGGTTATCGATATCACCAAAATGCCTAACAACGGGCGTGTGATCTTTGGTTCAACTGTGACCGTGCTGAACCTGGACAACGACGAAGAGCAGACCTATCGCATCGTGGGTGATGATGAAGCAGACTTCAAACAGAACCTGATTTCAGTGAACTCTCCGATTGCTCGCGGCCTGATTGGCAAAGAGCAGGACGATGTTGTCACCATCCGCACTCCTGGCGGTGAAGTGGAATACGAAATTATTAAGGTTGAATACCTGTAATTCGCTTCTCTACTAAGATGTTGATACATTGTAAAGAAAAGAAAAAGGCCGCGTAGCGGCCTTTTATCAACTCAAGGAGCATGGCATTTTGCTCGCCTGCTGACAGAAATCCCTCGTTTCACACAGAAAATGTGTTTAATTCAGGATATCCTTAGCGTGGCAGCGAGATTTTACGCTCTTTAGATGGGCGGTAGAGCACCAGCGTTTTACCGATGACCTGTACATTACAGGCGCCGGTTTCGCGCACGATGGCTTCCACGATCAGGTTTTTAGTGTCTCTGTCTTCAGAGGCGATTTTCACCTTGATCAGCTCGTGGTGTTCCAGCGCTTGTTCAATCTCGGCAAGCACCCCTTCGGTCAAACCATTGTTGCCAAGCATCACTACAGGCTTGAGCGGATGTGCCAGACCTTTAAGGTGCTGTTTTTGTTTAGTACTCAGATTCATCGTATATTTTTGCTTACGTTGGGATTGAAAACGGTTCATTCTACCGCCATCTCCCTTATATCGCCAAATAGCTGCGTAGAAATTTACGTCACAGGCAGGTAACGATGAACCAGGACGGAAATGTTAAATGACAGGTAAAAAGCGTTCTGCCAGCTCCAGCCGCTGGCTTCAGGAACACTTTAGCGATAAATATGTTCAACAGGCACAGAAAAAGGGGTTGCGTTCCCGTGCCTGGTTTAAACTTGATGAAATACAGCAAAGTGACAAACTTTTTAAGCCGGGGATGACGGTTGTAGACCTCGGTGCGGCACCTGGCGGATGGTCCCAGTATGCGGTAACGCAGATCGGCGGAACGGGCCGAATCATCGCGTGCGATCTTTTACCAATGGATCCCATCGTCGGTGTCGACTTCCTTCAGGGCGACTTTCGTGATGAATTAGTGCTGAAAGCGTTACTTGATCGTGTAGGTGACAGTAAGGTCCAGGTTGTCATGTCAGATATGGCACCAAATATGTGCGGAACACCGGCGGTGGATATCCCCCGCGCCATGTATCTGGTGGAGCTAGCGTTAGAAATGTGTCGTGATGTACTAGCGCCTGGTGGTAGTTTTGTTGTGAAGGTGTTTCAGGGCGAAGGTTTCGAGGAGTATCTTAAGGAAATTCGCTCCCTGTTTGCGAAGGTTAAAGTTCGTAAGCCGGACTCTTCCCGGGCCCGTTCCCGAGAAGTGTATATTGTAGCGACCGGGCGAAAATGATAACCGGTAGATTTCATGCGAAAGTTTGAATGAAACTGGATATAGAGTATCCTGACGCTGTTTTTAACACAGTTGTAATATGAGGTTAATCCCTTGAGTGACATGGCGAAAAACCTAATACTCTGGCTGGTCATTGCCGTTGTGCTGATGTCAGTATTCCAGAGCTTTGGGCCCAGCGAGTCGAATGGCCGCAAGGTGGATTATTCTACCTTCCTGCAGGAGGTCAATCAGGACCAGGTTCGCGAAGCGCGTATCAACGGACGTGAGATCAACGTTACCAAGAAAGATAGTAACCGTTACACGACTTACATCCCGGTGAACGATCCTAAGCTGCTTGATAACCTTCTGACCAAAAACGTCAAGGTGGTAGGTGAGCCGCCAGAAGAACCAAGCCTGCTGGCTTCTATCTTCATTTCCTGGTTCCCGATGCTGCTTCTTATCGGCGTCTGGATCTTCTTTATGCGCCAGATGCAGGGCGGCGGTGGCAAAGGTGCCATGTCGTTCGGTAAGAGCAAGGCACGTATGCTAACGGAAGACCAGATCAAGACCACGTTCGCTGACGTCGCCGGTTGTGACGAAGCGAAAGAAGAGGTCGGTGAACTGGTTGAATACCTGCGTGAACCGAGCCGTTTCCAGAAGCTGGGCGGTAAGATCCCGAAAGGGGTGCTGATGGTTGGCCCTCCGGGTACCGGTAAAACCCTGCTGGCGAAAGCCATCGCGGGTGAAGCGAAGGTGCCGTTCTTTACTATTTCAGGTTCTGACTTCGTAGAAATGTTCGTGGGTGTCGGTGCATCTCGTGTGCGTGACATGTTCGAGCAGGCCAAGAAGGCAGCACCGTGCATTATCTTCATCGATGAAATCGACGCCGTAGGCCGCCAGCGTGGCGCAGGTCTGGGCGGTGGTCACGATGAACGTGAACAGACGCTGAACCAGATGCTGGTTGAGATGGACGGCTTCGAAGGTAACGAAGGTATCATCGTTATCGCGGCGACTAACCGTCCGGACGTACTTGACCCTGCGCTGCTGCGTCCAGGCCGTTTCGACCGTCAGGTTGTTGTGGGTCTGCCGGACGTTCGCGGTCGTGAACAGATTCTGAAAGTTCACATGCGTCGCGTGCCGCTGGCGCCAGATATCGATGCGGCAATCATTGCGCGCGGTACCCCGGGCTTCTCCGGTGCGGATCTGGCTAACCTGGTCAACGAAGCTGCTCTGTTTGCCGCTCGCGGTAACAAGCGCGTCGTATCGATGGTTGAGTTCGAGAAAGCGAAAGACAAAATCATGATGGGTGCGGAACGTCGCTCCATGGTGATGACGGAAGCGCAGAAAGAGTCCACGGCATACCACGAAGCGGGTCATGCGATTATTGGTCGCCTCGTGCCGGAACACGATCCGGTGCATAAAGTGACGATTATTCCGCGCGGTCGTGCGCTGGGTGTGACCTTCTTCCTGCCTGAAGGCGATGCGATCAGCGCCAGCCGTCAGAAACTGGAAAGCCAGATTTCTACCCTCTACGGTGGTCGCCTGGCAGAAGAGATTATCTACGGTGTGGAACATGTTTCTACCGGTGCGTCCAACGACATTAAAGTGGCGACAAACCTGGCGCGTAACATGGTGACTCAGTGGGGCTTCTCCGACAAACTCGGTCCGCTGCTGTATGCAGAAGAAGAGGGCGAAGTATTCCTGGGCCGTTCTGTGGCTAAAGCGAAACATATGTCCGATGAGACGGCACGTATCATCGACCAGGAAGTAAAATCTCTGGTAGAGCGTAACTATGCGCGTGCACGCCAGATCCTGACCGACAATATGGACATCCTGCATTCGATGAAAGATGCGCTCATGAAATATGAGACCATCGATGCACCGCAGATTGACGACCTGATGGCGCGCCGTGAAGTGCGTCCGCCAGCAGGCTGGGAAGACCCAGGCGCTTCCAATAATTCTGACAACAATGGCACCCCGCGTGCGCCGCGTCCGGTTGATGAACCGCGTACGCCAAACCCGGGCAACACTATGTCAGAACAGTTGGGCGATAAGTAAGCCACTGCTGTTGAAGCGTTTGTCTGTACCTCAAACCCTGGAGCTTGCTCCGGGGTTTTTCATTTCTGTTTAACGATATAGATACCAGGGATTTCGCCATGAAATTATTCGCTCAGGACTCGCATCTCGATCTTTCACATCCCCACGTGATGGGGATCCTGAATGTTACCCCTGACTCCTTCTCTGACGGCGGTGCGCATAACACGCTTATCGAGGCGGTTAAGCACGCGAATTTAATGATTAATGCGGGTGCCACCATCATTGACGTTGGCGGCGAATCGACGCGTCCAGGCGCGGCGGACGTGTCTGTGGAAGAAGAGCTGGCGCGCGTGGTGCCGGTCGTTGAAGCAATCGCACAGCGGTTTGAAGTGTGGATCTCCGTTGACACCTCCAAACCGGAGGTGATCCGTGAAGTGGCGAGAGTAGGCGCTCACATTATCAATGATATCCGTTCACTTACCGAACCGGGGGCGATTGAGGCGGCTGCGGAAACGGGGCTGCCGGTTTGCCTGATGCATATGCAGGGCCAACCAAAAACTATGCAGGACGCGCCGAAGTATGACGATGTCTTTGCCGACGTAAATCGCTTCTTTATTGAGCATATCGAACGTTGTGAACGTGCCGGTATCCCAAAAGAGAAATTGCTGCTCGACCCGGGGTTCGGTTTCGGTAAAAATCTCTCACACAACTATGCGCTGCTTGCGCGCTTATCGGAATTCCATCATTTTGACCTGCCGTTACTGGTAGGGATGTCAAGAAAGTCGATGATTGGGCAGTTGCTGAACGTGGGGCCGGGCGAACGCCTGAGCGGCAGTCTGGCCTGCGCGGTGATTGCGGCGATGCAGGGCGCGCACATTATTCGTGTCCATGACGTCAAAGAAACAGTAGAAGCCATGCGTGTGGTGGAAGCCACACTGGCAGCGAAGGAAAACAAACGCTATGAGTAATCGTAAATATTTTGGTACCGACGGTATCCGTGGGCGCGTAGGCGATGCTCCCATCACCCCTGATTTTGTCCTGAAGCTCGGCTGGGCTGCTGGTAAAGTGCTTGCGCGTCATGGCTCACGTAAAATTATCATCGGTAAAGACACCCGTATTTCGGGCTATATGCTGGAGTCCGCCCTGGAAGCGGGTCTGGCGGCTGCGGGACTGTCCGCCTCCTTTACGGGCCCAATGCCAACGCCTGCAGTCGCGTATCTGACGCGCACCTTCCGTGCGGAAGCGGGGATTGTCATTTCAGCTTCTCACAACCCGTTCTACGACAACGGCATTAAATTCTTCTCCATTGATGGCACCAAGCTGCCTGATGACGTGGAAGAAGCTATTGAAGCTGAGATGGAAAAAGAGATCACCTGTGTTGATTCCGCAGAGCTGGGTAAAGCGAACCGTATCGTCGATGCGGCGGGTCGCTATATCGAATTCTGTAAAGGTACCTTCCCGAATGAGCTGAGCCTGGCTCATCTGAAAATTGTGGTGGACTGTGCGAATGGCGCGACCTATCACATCGCCCCAAATGTCTTCCGCGAACTGGGTGCGAAAGTAATCACCATTGGCTGCGAGCCGGATGGTCTGAACATTAATGAGCAGGTGGGGGCAACTGACGTTCGTGCCCTGCAGGCGCGCGTGCTGGCCGAAAAAGCCGATCTGGGTATTGCGCTGGACGGCGACGGTGACCGCGTGATCATGGTTGATCACGAAGGTAACAAGGTCGATGGCGACCAGATCCTCTACATTATTGCGCGTGAAGGTCTGCGTCAGGGTCAGCTGCGCGGCGGTGCGGTCGGGACGCTGATGAGTAACATGGGCCTGGAACTGGCGCTGAAACAGCTCGGTATTCCGTTCGTTCGCGCAAAAGTGGGTGACCGCTATGTGTTGGAAAAATTGCAGGAGAAGGGCTGGCGTATCGGCGCTGAGAATTCAGGTCACGTGATCCTGCTCGACAAAACCACCACCGGTGACGGTATTGTGGCCGCGCTGCAGGTGGTTGCTGCTATGGCGCGCAACCATATGAGCCTGCACGACCTTTGCAGCGGCATGAAAATGTTCCCACAGATCCTGGTAAACGTACGCTTTACTGCCGGTAAAGGCGATCCGCTGGAAAATGAGAACGTCAAAGCGGTGATGGCTGACGTTGAAGCGGCCCTTGGCAATCGTGGACGCGTGCTGCTGCGTAAATCCGGCACTGAACCGCTGATCCGCGTGATGGTGGAAGGTGAAGACGAAGCGCAGGTAACCGAATTCGCGCACCGTATTGCGGATGCTGTAAAAGCTGCATAATCTTGCACGCTAAATGTTTAAAAAGGCGGCGTTTGCCGCCTTTGTTTTAAGCAATTAATGGCTTTTTGCTGTTTTTTTCCGCAGTTGATACAATGCGTCGAAAATGCCCTTGCGAAGGTGATTCGCTTTGGTTAGTATTCACACCCGCTTCAGTGGGAAACAGAAATCCTGCTAATTGGTCGAAGCATTGGTATGCGGCAAATCCGCAAGGAACAGGTTGATTATGTACGAAGCTCTTTTAGTTGTTTTCCTTATTGTAGCCATCGCTCTCGTAGCGCTGATTATGCTGCAGCAAGGTAAAGGCGCTGATATGGGAGCCTCCTTCGGAGCAGGCGCTTCCGGTACGCTGTTCGGTTCAAGTGGTTCTGCGAACTTCATGACCCGCACTACGGCGATTCTGGCTACGCTGTTCTTCATCATCAGCCTGGTGCTTGGCAATATCAACAGCAACAAGACCAGCAAAGGAAGCGAGTGGGAAAATCTGAGCGCGCCAGCGAAAACTGAGCAGACTCAGCCAGCTGCACCGGCTAAGCCAACCAGCGATATCCCGCACTAAGTATTCTGTACCGAGGTGGTGGAATTGGTAGACACGCTACCTTGAGGTGGTAGTGCCCTAACGGGCTTGTGGGTTCGAGTCCCATCCTCGGTACCAATATTCCAGAAAAAAGACGTCGAAAGACGTCTTTTTTTTTCGTCTGCATATTCTGAGGTGTGGTTTTGTAGGCCCGGTAAGCGCAGCGCCACCGGGCAAAATGGCGGGTGGCGCTGCGCTTACCCGCCCTACGAAAGTCCAAATAAAAAAGGCGTCCCCAGGACGCCTTTTGCATGCTACATCAGCGATTACTTCTTATCGCTATGCTCCAGGTTTTCAACCTGAGGCAGGCCGTTACCGGAATTCGCGGAGAGCAGGCCATTCTCAACATAGTTGAACAGCTTCTCGCGGGTATCGGTAATGTCCAGATTACGCATGGTCAGCTGACCAATACGATCGTCCGGTGAGAACACGGATTCACCTTTCTCCATGGTCAGACGCTCTGCTTTATAGGTCAGGTTGTCAGACACCGTATTCAGAATGGAGTAGTCGTTACCGCGACGCAGTTCCAGGGTCACCTCACCGGTGATCGCGCTTGCCACCCAACGCTGCAGGGCATCACGCAGCATCAGTGCCTGAGGATCGAACCAGCGGCCCTGATACAGCAGTTTACCCAGCTGACGGCCATGAGAGTGATACTGCTCAATGGTGTCTTCGTTGTGAATACCAGTCAGCAGACGCTCGTAAGCAATATGCAGCAGCGCCATTCCCGGGGCTTCATAGATGCCACGGCTTTTCGCTTCGATGATACGGTTTTCAATCTGATCGCTCATGCCCAGGCCGTGACGACCACCAATACGGTTAGCTTCCAGCATCAGCTCAACGTCATCAGAGAAGGTTTTGCCGTTCAGCGCAACCGGATGACCACGTTCGAAACGCACGGTCACTTCTTCTGCCGGGATCTTCACGTTCTCATCCCAGAACTTCACGCCCATGATTGGGTTAACGATCTTCACGCTAGAGTTCAGGAATTCCAGGTCTTTCGCTTCGTGCGTCGCACCCAGCATGTTGGAGTCGGTGGAGTAGGCTTTCTCGACGGACATCTTATAGTCAAAGCCGCAGGCGATCATAAACTCGGACATCTCATGACGACCACCCAGCTCGTCGATGAAGTCGGTATCCAGCCACGGTTTGTAGATCTGCAGTTCGGCGTTGGTCAGCAGGCCATAACGATAGAAACGTTCGATATCGTTTCCTTTATAGGTGCTGCCATCACCCCAGATGTTGACGCCGTCTTCTTTCATCGCCGCAACCAGCATGGTACCGGTCACCGCACGGCCCAGCGGAGTGGTGTTGAAATAGGTCAGGCCGCCGGTGGTGTTATGGAATGCACCACACTGAATAGCCGCGATACCTTCCGCGACCAGTTGCTTACGGCAGTCAATCAGGCGCGCGTTCTCTGCACCATACTCTTTCGCGCGACGAGGAATAGCATCATAGTCGTCCTCATCCGGCTGACCCAGGTTCGCAGTATAAGCATACGGAACCGCTCCCTTCTGGCGCATCCACAGCAGTGCAGCGCTGGTATCCAGGCCACCTGAGAAAGCGATGCCAATACGTTGTCCTACCGGAAGATGCTTGAGAATCGTCGTCATAGAATAAAACCCTGCTTGATTGACTGATTAGAGACCGCTTTCGCTCTCTTGTGCATTTTTATGCAAAATAAGTGAGTATTCATTTAATCATCTTTTGGCGAAGACCGGAAGAGACTCGTGCGTTTTTTGTAAAAATTTTGGTCTGATCGATCTGGCGGAAGTCGCCTTGACAGGTGGGGTCAACTATCAATATACTAAACGCCGATTTTACGTCCCGTCTTCGGTACCAAATCCCAGCATTATTTGCAAATTCTGTCCAAAACGCGTAGAATTTGCCACGTTTCAGGCGCGGGGTGGAGCAGCCTGGTAGCTCGTCGGGCTCATAACCCGAAGGTCGTCGGTTCAAATCCGGCCCCCGCAACCACTTTCCCATAAAGTTCTTTTTCAAATATACTGTGAAGACTTAGAGCCTTCGTAGCTGGATTTGAAAAAATTCTTTCGGAGAGTGCTCCAGGCCACAGTTGTGGCTATAGGGTTCAGTTATCTAAAGCCCCGATTTATCGGGGTTTTTTGTTATCTGACTACAGAATAACTGGGCTTTACGCCCTTTTTTTATGTCTTGGGGGTGGGCTTGTCCACATTAGAGCAAAAATTAACAGAGATGATTACTGCACCGGTCGAAGCACTGGGCTACGAACTGGTCGGCATCGAATTCGTTCGCGGCCGTACATCGACGCTGCGCATCTATATTGATAGTGAAGATGGCATCAATGTTGATGATTGTGCTGATGTCAGCCACCAGGTGAGTGCGGTTCTTGATGTTGAAGACCCAATTACCGTTGCGTACAACCTGGAAGTTTCCTCACCTGGCCTCGATCGCCCGATGTTCACGGCCGAGCACTATGTGCGCTTTACCGGTGAAGAAGTGGCTCTCGTTCTGCGTATGGCCGTACAGAACCGCCGTAAATGGCAGGGAATTATCAAAGCCGTTGATGGTGAAATGATCACGGTGACAGTCGAAGGCAAAGATGAAGTGTTCGCGCTGAGTAATATCCAGAAGGCGAACCTGGTTCCCCACTTTTAACAGTCTGGATTGAGGTGAAAAGCCCGCGATGAACAAAGAAATTTTGGCTGTTGTTGAAGCCGTCTCCAACGAGAAATCACTGCCGCGTGAGAAGATTTTTGAAGCGCTGGAAAGTGCACTGGCTACAGCAACCAAGAAAAAATACGAACAAGAGATCGATGTTCGCGTAGAAATCGATCGTAAAAGCGGTGACTTCGATACATTCCGTCGTTGGGTAATCGTTGAAGAAGTGACCCAGCCGACTAAAGAGATCACGCTGGAAGCCGCCCGTTTTGAAGACGAAAGTCTGAACGTGGGTGACTACGTTGAAGATCAGATTGAATCTGTGACCTTCGACCGTATCACTACCCAGACCGCTAAACAGGTTATCGTGCAGAAAGTGCGCGAAGCCGAGCGCGCGCTGGTTGTCGATCAGTTCCGCGATCAGGAAGGCGAGATCATCACCGGTGTGGTGAAGAAAGTGAACCGCGACAACATCTCCCTGGAGATCAAATCCGAAGGGTTGCCGGGTAACGCTGAAGCCGTGATCCTGCGTGAAGATATGCTGCCGCGTGAAAACTTCCGTCCAGGCGACCGTATTCGCGGTGTTCTGTACGCCGTTCGCCCTGAAGCGCGTGGTGCACAGCTCTTCGTGACCCGTTCTAAACCAGAAATGCTGGTAGAACTGTTCCGTATTGAAGTACCGGAAATCGGTGAAGAAGTTATTGAGATTAAAGCGGCGGCTCGCGATCCGGGCTCCCGTGCGAAAATTGCGGTGAAAACCAACGACAAGCGTATCGACCCGGTCGGTGCTTGCGTCGGTATGCGCGGTGCGCGCGTCCAGGCTGTTTCTACTGAGCTGGGCGGTGAACGAATTGATATCGTTCTGTGGGATGACAACCCGGCGCAGTTCGTGATCAACGCAATGGCTCCAGCTGATGTGGCGTCTATCGTTGTTGACGAAGACAAACACACCATGGATATCGCTGTTGAAGCGGGCAACCTGGCGCAGGCAATCGGCCGTAACGGTCAGAACGTACGCCTGGCGTCACAGCTGAGCGGCTGGGAACTCAACGTCATGACCGTTGATGACCTGCAGGCTAAGCATCAGGCTGAAGCCCATGCGGCGATCGATACCTTCACCAAGTACCTGGATATTGACGAAGATTTCGCCACTGTTCTGGTAGAAGAAGGTTTCTCTACGCTGGAAGAACTGGCCTATGTGCCAATGAAAGAGCTGCTGGAAATTGACGGTCTGGATGAACCAACCGTTGAAGCCCTGCGTGAACGCGCTAAAAACGCACTGACCACCCTGGCACTGGCTCAGGAAGAAAGCCTTGGCGATAAGAAGCCGGCTGATGACCTGCTGAATCTGGAAGGTCTTGATCGTGCGATTGCGTTCAAGCTGGCTGCCCGTGGTGTTTGTACGCTGGAAGATCTCGCTGAGCAAGGCGTTGATGACCTGGCTGATATCGAAGGTTTAACCGACGATAAAGCCGGCGAGCTCATCATGGCCGCACGTAATATTTGCTGGTTCGGCGACGAAGCGTAATAAACTGTAGCAGGAAGGAACAGCATGACTGATGTAACTGTAAAATCGCTGGCTGCTGAGATTCAGACCTCCGTGGACCGCCTGGTACAGCAATTTGCTGATGCAGGGATCCCGAAGTCCGCTGATGACTCGGTAACCGCGCAAGAAAAACAAACCTTGTTAACGCACCTGAACCGTGAACACGGCTCTACGCCTGACAAGTTAACGCTGCAGCGCAAAACGCGTAGCACGTTAAACATCCCTGGTACCGGTGGCAAAAGCAAATCGGTACAAATTGAAGTCCGCAAGACGCGCACCTTTGTAAAACGTGATCCGCAAGAGGCAGAACGCCTTGCCGCGGAAGAGCAGGCACAGCGTGAAGCGGAAGAACAAGCTCAGCGTGAGGCGGAAGCAGCCGCCAAACGTGAAGCAGAATTAAAAGCTGAACGTGAGGCCGCAGAAAAAGCGAAACGCGACGCAAGTGATAAAGTGAAGCGTGACGCTGCGGAAAAAGACAAAGTGAGCAATCAACAGACAGACGAAATGACCAAAACCGCCCAGGCTGAAAAAGCCCGCCGTGAAAATGAAGCTGCCGAGCTGAAGCGTAAAGCGGAAGAAGAAGCCCGCCGTAAGCTGGAAGAAGAAGCTCGCCGCGTCGCCGAAGAAGCGCGTCGCATGGCAGAAGAAAATGAGAAGAACGGTGTTGATACCGCTGAGCAGTCTGAAGACACCAGCGACTATCACGTGACCACTTCTCAGCACGCACGTCAGGCTGAAGATGATAACGACCGTGAAGTAGAAGGCGGCCGTGGCCGTGGTCGTAATGCAAAAGCAGCGCGTCCGGCGAAAAAAGGTAACAAGCACGCGGAATCCAAAGCTGACCGTGAAGAAGCACGCGCGGCTGTTCGCGGTGGTAAAGGCGGCAAGCGTAAAGGTTCCGCTCTGCAGCAGGGCTTCCAGAAGCCGGCTCAGGCCGTTAACCGTGACGTTGTGATCGGCGAAACCATTACCGTTGGCGAACTGGCGAACAAGATGGCGGTTAAAGGCTCTCAGGTCATCAAAGCAATGATGAAGCTGGGCGCGATGGCAACCATCAACCAGGTGATCGATCAGGAAACCGCACAGCTGGTTGCGGAAGAGATGGGCCACAAAGTTATCCTGCGTCGTGAAAACGAGCTGGAAGAAGCAGTAATGAGCGACCGTGACACAGGTGCTGCGGCAGAACCGCGCGCACCGGTAGTGACCATCATGGGTCACGTTGACCACGGTAAAACCTCGCTGCTTGACTACATTCGCTCTACCAAGGTTGCCTCTGGCGAAGCGGGTGGTATTACTCAGCACATCGGTGCATACCACGTAGAAACTGACAACGGTATGATCACCTTCCTGGATACCCCAGGCCACGCCGCGTTTACCTCAATGCGTGCTCGTGGTGCTCAGGCGACGGATATCGTTGTTCTGGTTGTTGCTGCAGACGACGGCGTGATGCCACAGACCATCGAAGCTATCCAGCACGCGAAAGCAGCGGGTGTGCCGGTTGTGGTTGCAGTGAACAAGATCGATAAGCCAGAAGCGGATCCCGATCGTGTTAAAAACGAACTTTCCCAGTACGGTATCCTGCCGGAAGAGTGGGGCGGCGAAAGCCAGTTCGTACACGTGTCTGCGAAAGCGGGTACCGGTATCGACGAACTGCTGGACGCGATCCTGCTGCAGGCCGAAGTTCTGGAGCTGAAAGCCATCCGTAACGGTATGGCGAGCGGTGCGGTTATCGAATCCTTCCTGGATAAAGGACGTGGCCCGGTTGCTACCGTTCTGGTTCGCGAAGGTACGCTGCATAAAGGCGATATCGTTCTGTGCGGTTTCGAATACGGTCGCGTTCGTGCGATGCGTAACGAACTGGGTCAGGAAGTGCTGGAAGCAGGTCCGTCCATTCCAGTGGAAATCCTGGGTCTGTCCGGTGTTCCGGCTGCTGGTGACGAAGTGACCGTGGTGCGTGACGAGAAGAAAGCGCGTGAAGTGGCACTGTATCGTCAGGGCAAATTCCGTGAAGTTAAACTGGCTCGTCAGCAGAAATCTAAACTCGAGAACATGTTTGCCAACATGACCGATGGCGAAGTTCACGAAGTGAACATCGTTCTGAAAGCCGACGTTCAGGGTTCTGTGGAAGCGATCTCCGACTCCTTGCTGAAACTGTCTACCGACGAAGTGAAAGTGAAGATCATCGGTTCTGGCGTAGGTGGTATCACCGAAACCGACGCGACCCTGGCTGCTGCCTCCAACGCTATCCTGGTTGGCTTCAACGTTCGTGCGGATGCCTCTGCGCGTAAAGTGATTGAATCCGAAAGCCTGGATCTGCGTTACTACTCCGTCATCTATAACCTGATCGACGAAGTGAAAGCAGCGATGAGCGGCATGCTGTCTCCTGAGCTGAAACAGCAGATCATCGGTCTGGCTGAAGTACGTGACGTGTTCAAATCACCGAAATTCGGTGCGATCGCGGGCTGTATGGTTACCGAAGGTAACATCAAGCGTCACAACCCAATCCGTGTACTGCGTGACAACGTGGTTATCTACGAAGGCGAGCTGGAATCCCTGCGCCGCTTCAAAGATGACGTTAACGAAGTCCGTAACGGCATGGAATGTGGTATCGGCGTGAAGAACTACAACGACGTTCGCGTTGGCGATATGATCGAAGTGTTCGAGATCATCGAAATTCAGCGTACCATCGCTTAATTTCCGATTGTAAGCCGGGATCGCCTCGCGCCACCCGGCAATAATTTCAAAAAGGGGCTTTAGCCCCTTTTTTGTCTGGAGAATTTATTATGGCGAGAGAATTTGGTCGCCCTCAGCGCGTAGCGCAGGAAATGCAGAAAGAGATCGCACTCATTCTGCAACGTGAAATCAAAGACCCGCGCGTCGGCATGATGACCACCGTTTCCGGTGTAGAAATGTCCCGCGATTTGGCCTATGCAAAAGTGTTCGTCACCTTCCTGAACGATCAGGACGAAGCCGCAGTGAAGAACGGCATTAAAGCGCTGCAGGAAGCTTCTGGTTTCATCCGCTCTCTGCTCGGCAAGGCGATGCGCCTGCGTATCGTGCCTGAATTGACTTTCTTCTACGACAACTCGCTGGTCGAAGGTATGCGTATGTCCAACCTGGTGACCAGCGTGGTTAAACATGACGATGAGCGTCGTGTTAACCCGGCGGACGACAGCAAGGAGGACTGATGAGTCGTCCTCGTCGTCGTGGTCGCGACGTGCATGGTGTGCTGCTGCTGGATAAACCCCAGGGCGCTTCCAGCAACGACGTGCTGCAAAAAGTGAAGCGTATTTTTAACGCCAACCGTGCGGGCCACACCGGCGCGCTCGATCCGCTGGCAACTGGCATGCTGCCGATCTGCCTGGGAGAGGCGACAAAGTTTTCCCAGTACCTGCTCGACTCCGATAAGCGTTACCGCGTTATCGCTAAGCTGGGCCAGCGCACGGATACCTCCGACGCGGATGGCCAGGTCGTGGAAGAGCGTCCGGTGACCTTCAGTGCGAAGCAGCTTGATGCGGCGCTGGAGAGCTTCCGTGGGGATACGATGCAGGTGCCGTCGATGTATTCGGCGCTGAAGTATCAGGGCAAAAAACTCTACGAATATGCGCGCCAGGGTATTGACGTCCCGCGTGAAGCCCGTCCGATTACCGTGTATGAGCTGCTCTTTATTCGCCACGAAGGTGATGAGCTGGAGCTGGAAGTGCACTGTTCGAAAGGGACCTATATTCGCACCATCATTGATGACCTCGGTGAAAAGCTGGGCTGCGGCGCGCATGTGATTTACCTGCGTCGCCTTGCGGTGAGCAAGTACCCGGTGGAGCGAATGGTGACCCTGGAACATCTGCGCGAGCTGGTTGAACAGGCGGAATCTCAGGGGATCGCGCCGGCAGAGCTGCTCGACCCACTGCTGATGCCGATGGACAGTCCGGCTGCGGACTTCCCGGTTGTTAATCTTCCTTTAACATCGTCCGTTTACTTTAAGAACGGCAACCCGGTTCGTACGTCAGATGCGCCGCTGGAAGGCCTGGTACGCGTGACTGAAGGTGACGAAGGGAAATTCATCGGCATGGGCGAAATGGATGGCGAAGGGCGCGTTGCGCCGCGTCGTCTGGTCGTCGAATATCCGGTCGACGCGTGACGGTGATAACGGCTCACCTTGCGATAAGCAGGGGAGACGAGTAGAATATCGCCGCTTAACGCCTGGTAAATTGTTTAACAATCTGCGGGGCGTACATGGGATCGCTGAATTAGAGATCGGCATCCTTACATTCTTTATACTTTGGAGTTTGAAAATGTCTCTAAGCGTTGAAGCTAAAGCTAAAATCGTTTCTGAGTTTGGTCGTGGTACTAACGACAGCGGTTCTACCGAAGTTCAGGTTGCACTGCTGACTGCACAGATTAACCACCTGCAGGGTCACTTTGCAGAGCACAAAAAAGATCACCACAGCCGTCGTGGTCTGCTGCGTATGGTTTCTCAGCGTCGTAAACTGCTCGACTACCTGAAACGTAAAGATGTTGCACGCTACACCGCGCTGATCGAGCGTCTGGGTCTGCGTCGCTAATTCTTGCGAGTTTCAGAAAAGGGGGCCTGATGGCCCCTTTTTTCAAGCAGACGGCAGCAATTCACTGGAAACTATTGTATTGTTGCTATAAATGATCTTCATTGCAGAGGTTCGCGCGGCTAATGAGAGGCTTCACCCATGGGGGTGTTGGTTGTCATTAGTCGCGAGGATGCGAAGAAGGTCGGGTTAAATCGACAGCACACCGGCGGTGTGCTGTCAAACATTTAAGAAAGGACAGAACTTTGCTGAATCCGATCGTTCGTAAATTCCAGTATGGTCAACATACTGTCACGCTGGAAACCGGCATGATGGCACGTCAGGCGACTGCTGCCGTTATGGTAAGCATGGATGACACTGCGGTATTCGTTACCGTTGTGGGCCAGAAAAAAGCTAAACCAGGTCAGGACTTCTTCCCGCTGACCGTTAACTACCAGGAGCGTACCTACGCTGCCGGTAAAATCCCGGGTGGTTTCTTCCGTCGTGAAGGCCGTCCAAGCGAAGGCGAAACCCTGATCGCGCGTCTGATTGACCGCCCGGTTCGCCCGCTGTTCCCTGAAGGCTTCGTCAACGAAGTGCAGGTTATCGCGACCGTTGTTTCCGTTAACCCACAGGTTAACCCGGACATCGTGGCGATGATCGGTGCGTCCGCAGCCCTGTCACTTTCTGGTATTCCATTCAATGGTCCAATCGGTGCCGCGCGCGTGGGTTACATCAACGACCAGTACGTGCTGAACCCAACTCAGGAAGAGCTGAAAGAAAGTAAGCTGGACCTGGTGGTTGCGGGTACCGAAGCCGCTGTGCTGATGGTTGAATCCGAAGCTGAACTGCTGAGCGAAGACCAGATGCTGGGCGCTGTGGTCTTCGGCCATGACCAGCAGCAGGTTGTTATCCAGAACATCAACGACCTGGTGAAAGAAGCCGGTAAACCACGTTGGGACTGGCAGCCAGAAGCGGCCAACGACGCGCTGAACGCACGTGTTGCTGCACTGGCAGAATCTCGTCTGAGCGATGCATACCGCATCACCGACAAACAGGAGCGTTACGCTCAGGTTGACGTGATCAAATCTGAAGTAACCGCGACCCTGGTTGCCGAAGACGAAACGCTGGACGCTAACGAAATTGGCGAAATCCTGCACGCTATTGAGAAAAACGTTGTTCGTAGCCGCGTGCTGGCTGGCGAGCCGCGTATCGATGGCCGTGAAAAAGACATGATCCGTGGTCTGGACGTGCGTACTGGCGTGCTGCCACGTACTCACGGTTCTGCGCTGTTCACCCGTGGTGAAACGCAGGCGCTGGTTACCGCGACCCTGGGTACAGCCCGTGACGCGCAGATCATCGACGAACTGATGGGCGAGCGCACTGACAGCTTCCTGTTCCACTACAACTTCCCTCCGTACTCCGTAGGTGAAACCGGCATGGTTGGCTCACCGAAGCGTCGTGAAATTGGTCACGGTCGTCTGGCGAAGCGCGGCGTGCTGGCAGTGATGCCAGAAGCAGACAAATTCCCATACACCGTACGTGTGGTGTCTGAAATCACAGAATCTAACGGTTCTTCTTCCATGGCTTCCGTGTGTGGTGCCTCTCTGGCGCTGATGGATGCAGGCGTGCCAATCAAAGCCGCCGTTGCGGGTATCGCAATGGGCCTGGTGAAAGAAGGCGACAACTATGTTGTTCTGTCTGACATTCTGGGCGACGAAGACCACTTGGGCGATATGGACTTCAAAGTAGCGGGTTCCCGCGACGGTATCTCTGCGCTGCAGATGGATATCAAAATTGAAGGTATCACCAAAGAGATCATGCAGGTTGCGCTGAACCAGGCTAAGGGTGCACGTCTGCACATCCTGGGCGTGATGGAACAGGCTATCAACGCGCCACGCGGTGATATCTCTGAATTCGCACCGCGTATTCACACCATCAAGATCAATCCAGACAAGATCAAAGATGTTATCGGTAAGGGCGGTTCCGTAATCCGTGCGCTGACCGAAGAGACCGGCACCACCATCGAAATCGAAGATGACGGTACTGTGAAGATCGCAGCAACCGACGGCGAGAAAGCGAAATTCGCGATCCGTCGCATCGAAGAAATCACTGCAGAAATCGAAGTGGGCCGTGTGTATGCAGGTAAAGTGACCCGTATCGTTGACTTTGGCGCGTTCGTTGCCATCGGTGGCGGTAAAGAAGGTCTGGTTCACATCTCTCAGATCGCTGACAAGCGCGTTGAGAAAGTGACCGATTACCTGCAGATGGGTCAGGAAGTGCCGGTTAAAGTTCTGGAAGTCGATCGCCAGGGCCGTATCCGTCTGAGCATTAAAGAAGCAACCGAGCAGTCTCAGCCAGCTGCTGCGCCAGAAGCACAGGCAGCAGAACAGCAAGGCGAGTAAGTTGCCATTTGCCCTCTGCTTTGCGGAGGGCCTATTATCAGGCAGGACGCCTTGTTAAGCCGCCGGGGGACAGGACGTTCATCCAATAGTTGTCTTCGGGAGTGGGAAATGAAGCCTTTTTTGCGCTGGTGTTTCGTTGCGACAGCTTTAACGCTGGCAGGATGCAGCAACTCTGCCTGGCGTAAGAGCGAAGTCCTCGCAGTGCCATTGCAACCGACTTTGCAGCAGGAAGTGATCCTGGCACGCATGGAACAAATACTTGCCAGTCGGGCTTTAACCGATGACGAACGCGCACAGCTTTTATATGAGCGCGGAGTGTTGTATGATAGTCTCGGTCTGAGGGCATTGGCGCGAAATGATTTTTCACAAGCGCTGGCTATCCGACCTGATATGCCTGAAGTATTCAATTACTTAGGCATTTATTTAACGCAGGCAGGCAATTTTGATGCTGCCTATGAAGCGTTTGATTCTGTACTTGAGCTTGATCCAACTTACAACTACGCGCACTTGAATCGCGGTATCGCATTGTATTACGGCGGTCGTGACAAGTTAGCGCAAGATGATCTGCTGGCGTTTTATCAAGACGATCCTAATGATCCTTTCCGTAGCCTGTGGCTTTACATCGTTGAGCGGAAGCTCGATGAGAAGCAGGCAAAAGAGGCACTGAAACAGCGCTTCGATAAATCGGACAAGGAACAGTGGGGATGGAACATTGTCGAGTTCTACCTGGGCAACATTAGCGAAGCAACGCTGATGGAACGCCTCAAGGCGGACGCAACGGATAACACCTCGCTCGCTGAGCATCTCAGTGAAACCAACTTCTATTTAGGTAAGTACTACCTAAGTCTGGGGGATATGGACAGCGCTACGGCACTGTTCAAATTAGCGGTTGCTAACAACGTACACAACTTCGTTGAGCACCGTTATGCATTGTTGGAATTATCGCTCTTGGGCCAGGAGCATGACGACCTGGCAGAATCGGACCAGCAATAGCTGACGACATAAACATCAGCCCGTAATCTTTTGATTGCCATCACCTTAACTGGTGAGGGCGTTGTTGTTCGTCAATACACCTACTTTGAGCCGGTTCACACTTTTCAATGAAAATTGCTAATCATTTTCACGATGAGCTAAGTAGACTGGCCGCCATTGACATTGAGGCACTCGTACTACATGGCTGAATTCGAAACCACTTTTGCAGATCTGGGCCTGAAGGCTCCTATCCTTGAAGCCCTTAACGATCTGGGTTACGAAAAACCATCTCCGATCCAGGCTGAGTGTATCCCACACCTGCTTTCTGGTCGTGACGTGCTGGGCATGGCCCAGACTGGTAGCGGTAAAACTGCAGCATTCTCGCTGCCGCTGCTGAACAACATTGATCCGGACCTGCGTGCACCGCAGATCCTCGTCCTGGCTCCAACCCGTGAACTGGCTGTTCAGGTTGCAGAAGCAATGACGGAATTCTCTAAACATATGCGCGGCGTAAACGTGGTAGCCCTGTACGGCGGCCAGCGTTATGACGTGCAGTTACGCGCCCTGCGCCAGGGTCCACAGATTGTTGTCGGTACGCCGGGCCGTCTGCTGGATCACCTGAAGCGCGGTACTCTGGACCTCTCTAAACTGAGCGGCCTGGTGCTGGATGAAGCAGATGAAATGCTGCGTATGGGCTTCATCGAAGACGTCGAAACCATCATGGCGCAGATCCCGGACGGTCATCAGACCGCGCTGTTCTCTGCCACCATGCCAGAAGCGATTCGTCGTATCACCAAACGCTTCATGAAAGATCCGCAGGAAGTGCGTATTCAGTCCAGCGTAACCACTCGCCCGGACATCAGCCAGAGCTACTGGTCTGTGTACGGCATGCGTAAAAACGAAGCGCTGGTACGTTTCCTGGAAGCGGAAGATTTTGATGCGGCGATTATTTTCGTTCGCACCAAAAACGCGACCCTGGAAGTGGCTGAAGCCCTGGAGCGTAGCGGCTATAACAGCGCAGCGCTGAACGGCGACATGAACCAGGCTCTGCGTGAGCAGACTCTGGAGCGTCTGAAAGACGGTCGTCTGGATATCCTGATTGCAACCGACGTGGCAGCACGTGGTCTGGACGTTGAGCGTATCAGCCTGGTTGTTAACTATGACATCCCGATGGATTCCGAGTCTTACGTTCACCGTATCGGCCGTACCGGTCGTGCGGGTCGTGCTGGCCGTGCGCTGTTGTTCGTTGAGAACCGCGAGCGTCGTCTGCTGCGTAACATCGAACGCACCATGAAGCTGACCATTCCAGAAGCGGACCTGCCAAACGCAGAGCTGCTGGGCAAACGCCGTCTGGAAAAATTCGCCGCTAAAGTACAGCAGCAGCTGGAAAGCAGCGATCTGGATCAGTACCGTGCGCTGCTGTCGCAGATTCAGCCTGTTGCTGAAGGCGAAGAGCTGGACATGGAAACCCTGGCCGCAGCACTGCTGAAAATGGCTCAGGGCGAACGTAGCCTGATCGTGCCACCAGATGCGCCGATGCGTCCTAAGCGTGAATTCCGTGACCGTGACGATCGCTTCGAACGTCGTGGCGACCGTAACGATCGTGGCCCACGTGGTGACCGTCCAGAGCGTGGTGGTGAAGACCGTCCACGTCGTGAACGTCGCGACGCAGGTGACATGGAACTGTACCGCATTGAAGTGGGCCGTGATGATGGCGTTGAAGTTCGTCACATCGTTGGCGCGATCGCTAACGAAGGCGACATCAGCAGCCGTTACATCGGTAACATCAAGCTGTTCGCATCCCACTCTACCATCGAGCTGCCAAAAGGCATGCCGGGTGAAGTACTGCAGCACTTTACGCGTACCCGCATCCTGAACAAGCCGATGAACATGCAGCTGCTGGGCGATGCACAGCCACGTCCTGACCGTGGCGGCGAACGTCGTGGCGGTGGTCGCGGTTTCGGCGGCGAGCGTCGTGAAGGCGGTCGCAGCGAAGGTCGCGGTGGTGAAGGTCGTCGTTTCTCCGGCGAGCGCCGCGAAAGCCGTGGCCCGCGTCGTGAAGAAGGCTCCAGCCGTCGTCGTTTCGGTGACGCGTAAGCCTTACGCTTCTGACGTAAAGTAAAATATACAGCCCCGATTCATGCGATCGGGGCTTTTTTTATTCCTTTTGTACTCCTGTACTGGTACAGTGCGTCACATTAAAATGCAGAACCGTATGATTGACTGGAGAAAAGGCTGTATGGCGACACTAACCACCACCCAAACGTCACCTTCGCTGCTTGGCGGCGTGGTGATCATCGGCGGAACCATTATAGGTGCCGGGATGTTTTCCCTGCCCGTGGTCATGTCCGGTGCGTGGTTCTTCTGGTCGCTGGCCGCGCTGGTCTTTACCTGGTTCTGTATGCTCCATTCCGGGCTGATGATCCTCGAGGCGAACCTGAACTACAGGATTGGCTCCAGTTTCGACACCATCACCAAAGATCTGCTGGGCAAAGGCTGGAATCTGGTGAACGGGCTGTCCATCGCGTTTGTGCTGTATATCCTCACCTACGCGTATATTTCAGCGAGCGGCTCGATTCTGCATCACACCTTCTCGGAGATGTCGCTGAACGTTCCGGCGCGTCTGGCGGGGCTATGTTTTGCGCTGGCTGTGGCGTTTATCGTCTGGATGAGTACCAAAGCGGTGAGTCGTATGACGGCAATCGTACTGGGCGCGAAGGTCATCACCTTCTTCCTGACCTTCGGCAGTCTGTTGGGGCACGTGACGCCCGCCACGCTGTTTAACGTCGCCGAAGTGAACACCTCCTACACGCCTTACCTGCTGATGACCCTGCCGTTCTGTCTGGCGTCGTTCGGCTACCACGGTAACGTGCCGAGCCTGATGAAGTACTACGGCAAAGATCCGCGTACCATTGTGAAGTGTCTGGTCTATGGAACGCTGCTGGCGCTGGGGCTGTATGTGATTTGGCTGCTGGGGACGATGGGCAACATCCCGCGTCCGGAATTTATCGGCATTGCCCAGAAGGGCGGTAACATTGACGTGCTGGTGCAGGCGCTGAGCGGCGTGCTGAACAGCCGCAGCCTGGATCTGCTGCTGGTTATCTTCTCTAACTTTGCGGTGGCGAGCTCTTTCCTCGGCGTGACGCTGGGCCTGTTTGACTACCTGGCGGATCTGTTTGGCTTTGATGATTCTGCGATGGGGCGCTTCAAAACCGCGCTGCTGACCTTCCTGCCGCCGATTGTGGGCGGCCTGCTGTGGCCGAACGGTTTCCTTTACGCCATCGGCTATGCAGGGCTGGCGGCAACCATCTGGGCGGCAATTGTGCCCGCGCTGCTGGCACGTAAATCACGTAAACGCTTCGGCAGCCCGAAATTCCGCGTCTGGGGCGGCAAGCCGATGATTGCACTGATCCTGGTGTTTGGGGTAGGTAACGCACTGGTCCACGTGCTGTCGACTTTTAACCTGCTGCCTGTGTATCAGTAAACGCAAAGCCCGGTGGCGCTACGCTTACCGGGCCTACAGGGATCGCGTAGGCCGGATAAGGCGAAGCCACCATCCGGCAAAAACCTACCCCACCAACTCCTCTTTCACCTGCATCGCCAGCTCAAACGAGTGCAAACGCGCCTGGTGATCGAAAATCTGGCCGTTAACCATAATTTCATCCGCCTGCGTTTCGCGCAGTACCGCCTCCAGCCCGTGACGCACTTTCGCTCTATCGCCTACCAGCGACATGCTCAGCGCCTGCTGCACGCCATACTGTTCGGAGGCTGACCACAGCTGATGCATATTCTCCACCGGTGGCGGAAGCTGGCCCGTTTCACCGCGACGCAGCTTCACAAACGCCTGCTGCATGGAGGTAAACAGGAATTCCGCGTCGCGATTGCTGTCGGCGGCAACGATGTTGATACACACCATCGCGTACGGCTTCTCCAGACGCTCGGACGGTTTGAAGTTCGTGCGGTAGAGATGCAGCGCCTGATGCAGCATATCCGGCGCGAAGTGCGAGGCAAATGCAAACGGTAGCCCCAGTTGGGCGGCAAGCTGCGCGCTGTAGAGGCTCGAGCCCAGCAGCCACACCGGGATCTTCTCGCCGTAGCCCGGTACCGGACGCACGTGCGGGTTCGGATCGCGCGCGTCGAACCAGTCCACCAGTTCGGCCACGTCGCGCGGGAAGTTGTCGATATCGCCGCTCATATGGCGACGCAGGGCACGCATGGTCGGCTGGTCGCTGCCCGGCGCACGGCCAAGCCCTAAATCGATACGGCCCGGATAGAGGGTATTCAGGGTCCCAAACTGCTCGGCGATCACCAACGGAGCGTGGTTTGGCAGCATCACGCCGCCGGATCCCAGGTGCAGTGTGGTGGTGTTTGCCGCCAGATAACCAATCAGTACCGAGGTGGCTGCGCTGGCGATGCCCACCATGTTGTGGTGTTCGGCCAGCCAGTAGCGGTGATAGCCACGCTTTTCGGCCAGCTGAGCCAGATCCAGAGAGTGCGAAAAGGCTTCTCTTGCCGAGGAGCCTTGTGGGATCGGCGCCAGATCCAGCACCGAAAACGGAATGGTTTTGTCAGTCATAACAGCTCACTTTGTCGACGGTGAATCTTTAATACTGCATTAAAAAATGATAACCGTTGTTAACAAAGTGAGCCTTTTTTAGGCCTGAAGTTCCAGTCCTGCGAGCCGTCGCCAGTAGCCGTTACAGTCGCTGTTTGCCGTAAGCGGCAGCGGAGCAGCACCGTTTTCGTTGGCGCGGAAGGCATCCAGCATCGCAAACACGCCGTTATCAAGCGGTGACAGGCGCACCATATCCACCAGCCCGTCCATAGACGCCAGCTCGTTGCCGAGGTTATAGACATAGCCGCTCATGGTCTGAATGCCGTTGAGAACAAACACCTGCTGGTTCTCCTGGGACAGCATGCTGCGTCCGTTTGGGTACTTAATACAGCAGGTTTCGCACTCGTCTTTTGGACGGTCTTCCGAGCGTGCGGTAAAGCAGCGGGCGGAATAGGCCAGCGGCAGATGCCCGTAGCTCAGCACTTCCACTTCAAACTTGTTACGAATGCCCAACTCTTCGCACTGGGTCAGCAGGTTTGCCAGCCAGTCGCGGGAGAGCTCAACAGGCATACACCAGCGCGTCATCCCCTGTTTGAGCAGCAGGCGCAGGGTCACGGCGTTATAACAGTTAAGGGCATGGCCCGCGACAAACGGCAGCCTGCGTTCGGCGCACATGTTCACCACGCCGAGATCGCTCGCCTCCAGCAGGAACTCGCCGTTCTCTACGTAGCGTTTCAGCTCGCCCAGTTCAGAAGAGGCCTGCACCAGCGCGAGCGTGGAGAGCACGACCTGTTTGCCGCTGCCGGCCAGGTTTTTCGCCATATCAAGCCAGTCGCCCACTTTGGTGGCGCGGCGTTTGCTACACACCGCTTCGCCGAGGTAAATCACATCGGCGCTGCTGGAGGCAGCCTGTTGGTAAAAATCTTCCAGCGTCTCTTTTGGCCAGTAGTAAAGCACCGGCCCTAATGAATATTTCATGATTTTCTCACTGCCATTTACGGTGATACGCGCCCAGCGTGGTTTGCGTGCCTTCGGACATCGATCCGAGCGTTTCCATCCAGGCCTGCTGCGGGGCGTAGTTCTGCGGGTCCGCCATGCAGCGGTCGATGGCCTGACGCCACACTTTCGCCACCTGGCTCACGTAGGCCGGGCTGCGCTGACGACCTTCGATTTTCACCGAGGCAATATTGGCCGCCAGCAGTTCAGGCAGCAGCTCGAGCGTATTAAGGCTGGTAGGCTCTTCGAGCGCGTGGTAGCGCTCGCCGTCGACCAGATAGCGGCCTTTACACAGCGTCGGATAACCGGCGTTTTCACCATCCTGATAGCGGTCAATCAGCACCTCATTCAGACGAGATTCCAGCCCCTGCGGCGTTTGTTGCCAGCGAACGAAGCGGGCAGGGGAGCAGGCCCCGACGGTATTCGGCGACTCGCCGGTCAAATACGAGGAAAGATAGCAACGGCCTTCGGCCATAATGCACAGGCTGCCAAAGGCAAAAACTTCCAGCGGCACTGGCGTGACGCGCGCGAGTTGCTTAACCTGATGAATAGAGAGCACGCGCGGCAGCACCACGCGGGCCACGTCAAAGTTTCGGTGATAAAAACGCACGGCCTCTTCGTTGGTGGCAGATGCCTGAACAGAGACGTGGCGCTCAATATGGGGATAGCGTTCTGCCGCATACTCAAGCATAGCTAGGTCGGCCAGAATCAGCGCATCGGCACCCAGCTGTGCCGCCATATCCACCGCGCGCTGCCAGCGGGCGTAGCCGTCAGGATGAGCAAAGGTATTGATGGCGATATGCAGCTTGCGGCGGTGCTGGTGAACGAAGTTAACGGCTTCCTGAAGCTTTTTCTCCGTAAAGTTGAGGCCGGCAAAATGGCGGGCGTTGGTGTCATCTTTCAGCCCGATATAGACCGCATCGGCCCCATTTTCGATGGCCGCCTTAAGCGCCGGAAGATTTCCGGCTGGGCAGAGCAGCTCCATAATTTATCCTGATGTTGTCGATCGCAAAAATGTTAACGAGCTGGGATTTTAATTAACCCATACGCGACAATTTTTGATTTAAGGCAGCTAATGGCGTATTGATGGCACCAATAATGAGGTACGACGGACGATGGTTTGTTGATTTACGCCGCTATGTTGCGCTTCGGATATGGCAAAATAGCAGGACTATAGATATCAGGGAGTAAAGCTCGTGCTGGATAAACTGCGTTCACGTCTCGTACAATTTGGTCCATCAATGCTGAGCGTGCCGGTCAAGCTGGCGCCGTTCGCGCTTAAACGCCAGGTGCTGGAGCAGGTCCTGAGCTGGCAGTTCCGCCAGGCGCTGCAGGATGGCGAGCTGGAGTTCCTGGAAGGCCGCTGGTTAAGCATTGAGGTGCGTGACATCGGGCTGCGCTGGTTTACCTCCGTTGAGAATGACCAGCTCATCGTACGCGAAACCGCCGAGGCGGATGTGAGCTTTAGCGCCAACGCCAGCGATCTGCTGATGATCGCCGCGCGCAAGCAGGATCCGGACACGCTCTTCTTCCAGCGCCGTCTGGTGATTGAAGGCGACACGGAGCTGGGCCTGTACGTGAAGAATTTAATGGATGCCATTGAGCTGGAGCAGATGCCGAAAGCGCTGCGCGTGATGCTAATGCAAATGGCAGATTTCGTTGAGGCCGGGCTGAAAACCCCGCCGGACGGTAAACACACTTCAGTAGGTGAGCCATGCTGATTCGAGTCGAAATTGGGATTGATGCGCCGGGGATCGATGCGTTGTTGCGCCGAGCCTTTACGAGCGATGCCGAAGCCCAACTGGTCCACGATCTTCGCGAAGACGGCCTGATTACGCTGGGGCTGGTTGCCACCGATGACGAAGGTCAGGTGGTGGGCTATGTTGCCTTCAGTCCGGTCACCGTTCAGGGCGAAGAGCTGCAGTGGGTCGGTATGGCACCTCTGGCGGTAGATGAAAGCTATCGCGGGCAAGGGCTGGCGCGTCAGCTGGTCTATGAAGGATTGGATTCGCTCAATGAGTTCGGCTATGCGGCCGTTGTTGCGCTGGGCGATCCGGCGTTCTATGGCCGTTTAGGCTTCGAGCAGGCCGCGCATTACGATCTGCGCTGCCGCTGGCCGGGTACGGAATCCGCTTTCCAGGTACACCGTCTGGCGGACGACGCGCTTAACGGCGTCAATGGGCTTGTCGAGTACCACGACCATTTCAACCGCTTTTAATCAGGCTCTCGCGTAGCGCCTCAAAGGAGCCGTCTCCGGTCACGAGGCGCTCTTTCTGGCGCTTCGTCAGCTGTTTGATGCGGTATTCCAGCCTGAGTGCCAGCGATCGGTCACCGACGGGCGCCGAAAAGGCGAGCTGTAATTCCCCTTTCCCTCGCAGCGCTTTTGCCCCTTTCCCCGTTTGATGTTGTAAAAAACGCCGCGCCACATCGGTGGTTATCCCGGTGTAGAGTGCGTTATCAGCGGTTCGGACAAGATAGAGAAACCAGCACACGGTAAACAGATTCAGTATGTTAAGGTGAACGCACCATAGCATGAGAGAGAACGAAAATGGAAACACTGGCAGCCATCAACCGCTGGCTGGCGAAGCAGCACGTCGTCACCTGGTGCGTCTACAGCGAGGGTGAGATGTGGTGCGCAAACGCGTTTTACTACTACGATCCGGAGCGCGTCGCGTTTTATGTTATGAGTGAAGACAAAACGCGTCATGCGCAGATGACCGGCCAGCAGGCTAAGGTCGCGGGCACGGTGAACGGCCAGCCGAAAACGGTCGCGCTGATCCGCGGCGTGCAGTTTAAAGGGGAGATCCGTCGTCTGGACGGAGAAGAGAGCGACGCGCGTCGTAAGCACTACACGCGCCGCTTTCCGGTTGCCGCTGCGCTAAAAGCCCCGGTGTGGGAAATCCGCCTCGATGAGCTGAAATTTACCGACAACACCCTGGGCTTTGGCAAGAAGCTGCACTGGCTACGCGCCGAGCAGGCGTAGCGCTTCGCGGTTAAACGCCGGGAGATCGTCCGGGGTCCGGCTGGTGATCAGCTGGTCTTTGTCGTTGACCACCTCCTGATCGTAAAACTCAGCACCCGCGTTTTTGAGATCGATAACGATCGGTTTCACCGCAGTGAGCTTACGCCCGCGGACCACTTCTGCGCTGATGAGCAACTGCGGGCCGTGGCAGATGGCAAAGACCGGTTTGCCGGTAGAAACAAAGTCCCGGGTAAAGGTCACGAAACGCTCGTCCCCGCGCAGGGAATCCGGTGAATGGCCGCCGGGTAACAGCAGGGCGTCGAAATCTGAGGGGCTAACGTTATCGATGGTCTCGTCGATGGTCACGCTGGCCTCGCCCTTATGGCCTGTCACCGTTTTGCCCGCCTCTTTTTCAATGGTGATGACCTCATGTCCCGCCTTGCGGAACGCCTCTGCAGGAGAGGTGAATTCTGAATCTTCAAACTCGTCGGTAATCAAGACTGCGATTTTCTTGCCCATGCTTCCTCCGTTGTTTTGGCTTCAGACTGATTTTTCTCCGCTTGTGGTAAATACTTACCTGTAACAGACTTCTAAGTGTGGTCGACGACGCTGAGTTCGCAAACGGACAATTCTGTAAAGGGGATAAGATGAGTCAGGTATTGATTACGGGTGCTACCGGGCTAGTGGGCGATCACCTGCTGCGGCTGCTGATTCAGGATCGCCGCGTGAACTACATCGCCGCCCCGACGCGTCGACCGATGGCGGACATCTCCGGCGTCTTTAACCCGCACGATCCTCAGCTGACGGATGCGCTGGCGCAGGTGCAGGACCCGATTGATATCGCCTTTTGCTGTCTGGGCACCACGCGGCGGGAGGCGGGGAGCAAAGAGGCATTTATCCACGCCGACTACACGCTGGTGGTGGACACCGCGCTCACGGCGAAAAAGCTGGGGGCCAGACATTTTCTGGTGGTCAGCGCGCTGGGCGCCAGTGCCGGATCGCCTTTCTTCTACAACAAGGTGAAGGGCAAGATGGAGGATGCGCTGATTGCGCAGAAATGGGAGCAACTGACGATTGTGCGCCCCTCAATGCTGATCGGCCACCGGGACGAGCGCCGCTTTAACGAGTCGATCATGGCCCCGCTGTTTCGCATCCTTCCCGGCAACTGGAAAGCCATCGAGGCGCGGGACGTCGCGCGTGTCCTGTTAAAAGAGGGACTGGCCCCGTCGAAAGCGGGCGTAAACATTATCCCTTCGGCAAAACTGCGTGAAATCGCGCAGGGCGAGGCGTAAACTCCCCCGGCTAATTACTCATACTCTCCGGGGAATGCTATGACTGGTCAGTCTTCATCTCAGGCGGCAACACCTGTTCAATGGTGGAAGCCCGCACTCTTCTTTCTCGTGGTCATTGTTGGCCTCTGGTACGTGAAATGGCAGCCGTACTACGGTAAAGCCTTCACCGCCGCCGAAACGCACAGCATCGGTAAATCTATTCTCGCTCAGGCTGATGCCAGCCCGCTTCAGGCGGCGTGGGACTATGCCATGGTCTACTTTCTTGCCGTCTGGAAGGCCGCGGTCTTAGGCGTGATCCTGGGCTCACTGATTCAGGTGCTGATCCCGCGCAACTGGCTGGTGAAAACCCTTGGACAGCCGCGCTTTCAGGGTACGCTGCTGGGAACGATCTTCTCCCTGCCGGGGATGATGTGCTCCTGTTGCGCCGCGCCTGTGGCTGCTGGAATGCGTCGCCAGCGCGTGTCGATGGGCGGCGCGCTGGCGTTCTGGATGGGCAACCCGCTGCTCAACCCGGCAACGCTGATGTTTATGGGCTTTGTACTGGGCTGGCATTTTGCGTTCATTCGTCTGGTGGCCGGACTGCTGACCGTGCTGGTGGTGGCGACGCTGGTGCAGAATCTGGTGAAGGATAAGGCGCCAGAGTCCGCGTCTGTTGAGCTGGACGTTAGCGAGCCGCAGGGCGGTTTCTTCGCACGCTGGGGCAAGGCGCTATGGCAGCTTTTCTGGAGCACCATCCCGGTCTATATCCTGGCGGTACTGGTTCTCGGGGCGGCGCGCGTCTGGCTCTTCCCGCATGCGGATGGCGCTATCGATAACACGCTGTTGTGGGTCATTGCGATGGCCGTTGCAGGCTGCCTGTTTGTGATCCCTACAGCCGCAGAAATTCCCATTGTTCAGACCATGATGCTGGCCGGTATGGGCACCGCGCCGGCGCTGGCATTGCTCATCACGCTGCCTGCCATCAGCCTGCCGTCGCTGATTATGCTGCGTAAGTCATTCCCGGCGAAAGCGCTGTGGCTGACCGCAGGGCTGGTGGCGTTGAGCGGGGTGATAGTGGGGAGTATTGCGTTGATGTGAAAAAAAGCCCGGTGGCGCGAGCGCTCACCGGGCTTACAGTCGGGTGTAGCTTACTTGATGTAAGTAAACGCAGTAGTGACGTGCTTCACGCCGCTCACCCGGCTGGCGATATCGGCCGCCGCTTTCCCTTCACGTTCGGTCACCAGACCTAGCAGGAACACTTCACCGTTTTCTGTCGTCACCTTCACGTTGGAGGATTTCACCTGGTCCGAGCCCAGCAGCTGGGAGCGTACTTTGGTGGTGATCCAGGTATCGGAAGAGGCATCACCCAGGCCAATTGGCTTGCCCTGACGCACTTCGTTAAACACCTCAGTGGTCCCTTCTACGCCCATCGCAATCTGTTTCGCACGAGAGGCGAGCTCCAGATTCGGTGCCTGACCTGCCAGCAGCACTTTGCCCTGATAAGCCGTCACGTTGATACGCGCTTCTTTCTTGATTTGTTCGTCTTTCGACAGCGCACTGTTGACGCGCAGCTCCAGCGTACCGTCATCCACCTGCGTTCCCACGGTGCGCGGATCGGTTGCCGCTTTGGTGCCTACCGCGGCGGTACCCACAACGGCTGCAGCGATACATCCCTGAAGCAGTAATGCAGACATAAGGACTGCGAGGGTCGATAAAGCCTTCATAAGAACTCCTTAATCATCCTGGTGAGGGAAAAGCGTGTTATCGATCAAGTCACATAAGCAGTTCACCGTGAGCATATGCATCTCCTGAATACGTGCGCTCCGGTGAGAAGGAATGCGGATTTCCACATCCTGCGGCCCAAGCAGACCCGCCAGCTCACCCCCGTCATAGCCGGTTAAGGCCACGATGGTCATGTCGCGGGTGACGGCGGCTTCAACGGCTTTGACAATATCCCGGCTATTGCCGCGCGTGGAGATGGCCAGCAGCACATCTCCGGCATGACCCAGAGCTCGCACCTGCTTTGCGTAAATTTCGTCATGCAGACGATCGTTAGCAATCGCCGTTAAGACCACATTATCGGTATTAAGTGCAATGGCAGGTAAACTTGGGCGTTCTGTTTCAAAGCGATTGATCATGCTGGCAGCAAAATGCTGTGCGTTGGCGGCTGACGTGCCGTTGCCACAACAGAGGATTTTGTTGCCGTTTAGCAGGGATTGCACCAGCGTCATTGCGGCACGCGAGATAGCATCCGGAAGGGCTTCCGCCGCGGCAATCTGAGTCTGGATGCTTTCTGTGAAGCACACTTTAATTCTTTCGAGCACGTTATCCCTTTTAAATCTTAATTATGCGTCTTCGCCAAAAGCGTTTTTAAGCCATTCGATCTCATTTCCGGTGAAGGCTATCACATCGAACCGGCAATCCACAGTATCAAAACTCCCATTATGGCGGGCAAGCCACAAGTGGGCAGTCTGTAATAATTTATGTTGTTTGGCGAGCGTCACGCTGGCGGCAGCACCGCCAAAACGAGAGGACTGTCGAAAGCGGACTTCTACAAACACGGTGACCTGACCGTCTTTCATGATCAGGTCGATTTCGCCGCCGCGCCCGCGGACGTTGGCGGCGATAAAACGAAGTCCTTTGCCTTCAAGCCAGCGACGCGCCTTTAATTCCCACGCATCGCCGGTCTCTTTTCGGCTTAACTGGCCGGGACGATCTGCCCCTGCTGGTATTTGAGCCATGATAACTTCCTGTTGATCACGCAGTCCTGGGTGGCGGTCAGATCGCCGGTATTGCCGTTAAGCTCAAAGCCCGGCACCTGGCGCATCTGGGTAAAGTGGTTCGCCAGCGCCCATGCATCGACACCCATCGCATACAGACGCGCCAGAGAATAATCGTTACGTACGGCACTCAGCGCCTGCTGCATCAGCGCCGGATTGCTGCCAGCCAGCATCGGGATTTCGCTGTACTGCAGACCGTCCATTTCCAGACGGAAATCCGGGCCGGCGGTGCCCTGCGCGCTGCGTGAGCTGGCGTAGAGCGTTGCGCCGCTCTGGCTGCCGTTACGCATCGCGATCATCGGTTTGATAAAGGCGATCTCCTGCGGCGTGGCAACGATATAGGCCGCATCCACTTTACCGCCACCGCTAATCTGCGCGTCGGTAGGCGGGGCCGGGATCGTCAGGCCGCCAATCGTCACGCCCTGTTGCTGCGGCAGGCTCGCGGTGACAGGACTGCCGTTAAGCGCGATACCCGCTCCACCGTTTACGCCCGCACGCAGTTCAGAGACGGAGCCGAATTTCTGCTGCAGCACGACGCCGCCGCCCAGCTTCTGCCACTCATCGGCAAAGGCATTGGCCACGCGATCGCCCAGCGCGCTGCGTGGGATGAGCAGCAGCGGAGCCTGCTTACCCTGCTCGTGAATATGACGCGCCGCATCGCGGGCTTCATCTTCAGGGGAAAGCGCGAAGTAGCAGATATTGGCCCGGTTCTGAACCTGCTCAGGCTGGTTGAGCGCCAGCACGTTCAGCGTGGTATTGCTCTTCATCAGCTCTTCCACGTTGTTTTTCAGCAGCGGACCGACAACGATGCTCGCCCCATCCTGTTGAACCTGAGCCAGAACCTGGTCAAGCGGCTGCGAGCTGGTGTCGTAAATTTTCACCTCAGCGCCCGGGTTGGCGCTGGTGGTTGCTACGGCCTGCGGCTGATCGGCAGGCTGGGCCGCGGGTTGTGCAGTCTGCTGCTGAGGCTGTTCTGCCGTTGCGTCAGGTGCTGGTGCCGCTTGGGTCTCGGCCGGAGCCTGGGTCGCAGGTGCTGCCGTAGCTGGTGTTGTTGTAGCCGGTGCAGCTGTAGCCTGAGGCGTCGTCGGGGCCGTCACCGGGTTTTGCATCGTGCCCTGCGCCGGAGCTTGCGCTGTGGTCAGGTCGCTGGTCTCGGCGGCGGATGGGCTGACAACATCACTCACGTTAGCCGCCTGGGCTGCCTGAGCGGGAACTGCGCTGCCGGTTACCGACGTAGTACCGTTTTTCGCTGCTTCAAAGCCCTGCTGAATGGTACGGCCAAACACCGCCGCCTGGCCGTTGAGCGGCAGAAGCAGGGCGATTTTGCTGGTGGACGCTGGCTTAAAGTTCTGTACGTTCACCAGCTGGGTTGGCAGCATTTTCGCACCCGGGTTTTGCGGGTAGCGTGTCTGCCAGTCCGTAATACCGGCTTTCAGCATCTTTGGATCGCTGCGGTTGTTAAACCACATCTGCTGCAGATCCAGCCAGCCCTGAAGAACGTTTTCATCGGCGTTGATGACCAGAGCCTGCGCCTGTTCCTGCGTCATCGAAGCCAGCGCTTGCCAGGTGGCATCAATATTTTTCTGCTTTTCGGCACCGCCGAGCAGCGGCTCTTGCGCGATGAGGGCGCGGAGCAGCGTCAGGGAAGGGCGCCCCTGCTCAGCGGTAATGCCCGCCTGCCAGAAGCGAGCCTGCTGGTTTTTATCCAGCGCGCTCACGTCAATGTCCCCGAGGATCTTCTTCGCGGCGGCGTAATCTTTCAGCGCGACCTTCAGCTCGGCAGAGAGCAGGCTCTGCTCGCGACGCTGGGCGTCGTTAAGATCTTTCGGCAACTGGTTAAACAGTTCGGCAGCCCGCTGGGTTTTACCCTCTTTCAGCAGTGCACGAATGGCGAGTAATTGCCAGTTGGTCTTGGTATCATTTGAACTCTGCGACATTTGCTGCAGATAAAAGCCAGAATCAGCCTGAGCAGAACCCTGAAGATGGGCGGTGCTCTGGTCAGGTGCCTGGATGCCACAGCCTGCAAAGATCAGGGCTGCCAGCAGAAGCGGCACGCTGCGCGTGGCTTTTTTTCGAAGAAACGTTAACGGTACCATACTGTATCCAGTGATTTTTTTTACGCAATGCTCAATATTAAATCGGCAATACGGACGAAACAATGAAACAACACGAAACGGCAGATAATTCTCAAGGCCAGCTTTATATTGTACCTACTCCTATCGGGAATTTGTCTGATATTACCCAACGTGCGCTCACCGTACTGCAAGCTGTTGATTTAATTGCTGCTGAAGATACCCGCCACACCGGCCTGCTGCTGCAACATTTCGCGATTAACGCCCGTTTGTTTGCTTTGCACGATCACAATGAGCAACAAAAAGCCGAAACGCTGGTGGCGAAGCTGAAAGAGGGGCAGAACATTGCTCTGGTCTCCGACGCCGGTACGCCGCTGATCAACGATCCCGGCTATCACCTGGTGCGTACCTGTCGCGAAGCCGGTATTCGCGTTGTGCCGCTGCCCGGCCCGTGCGCCGCGATTGCTGCATTAAGCGCTGCAGGTCTGCCGTCTGACCGTTTCTGCTATGAAGGCTTCCTGCCTGCCAAATCCAAAGGCCGCCGCGACGTCTTAAAAGACCTGGAAGCGGAACCGCGCACCCTGATTTTCTACGAATCCACGCACCGCCTGCTGGAGAGCCTGGAAGATATGGTGACCGTCTGGGGAGAAGGCCGTTATGTGGTGCTGGCGCGCGAGCTGACTAAAACCTGGGAAACCATCCACGGCGCACCGGTGGGCGAGCTGATGGCGTGGGTGAAGGAAGACGAAAACCGCCGCAAGGGTGAAATGGTGCTGATTGTCGAAGGGCACAAGGCGGAAGAAGACGCGCTACCAGCCGACGCGCTGCGCACGCTGGCGCTGCTGCAGGCGGAACTGCCGCTGAAGAAGGCCGCTGCGCTGGCGGCGGAAATTCACGGCGTGAAGAAAAATGCGCTGTATAAGCATGCGCTGGAGCAGCAGGGGGAGTAAGCCCCTGCCGCCTGTTTTGCCGGGTGGCGGCTGCGCCTAACCCGGCCTGCAGATCGTTATGCGTCTTTTAGCTAACTGGTACCGCCTCAAACACCAGCGTTTCCAGCGGCTGCAGCGTAATCACCACCGCGTTTTTATACTCCTCCGGTACGGTTGAATTACTGCCGTACACCGCTTTCAGACGAAACTGCGCCGCGTTTCCTGTCGGGATTTCAAAATCTTTTGTTAAATCCAGGTAGTAGCTTTGCGGCTTATCCGACGGGTTACGCAAGCCGAGAATCGCTTTGTCCTTGCTCCAGGATGCCCAGCCGTAAACCTGCAGCGCGGTCGGATCGCCACCAATCCAGTGCGTATCTACCAGCACGTTGGCGTTATCCCGGGACCACTTCGCGGCCCGCGCCAGGGTGTCCCACTTCGCCTTATTCAGCATTGAAGGGGTGATATACAGCTCCTGCAGCTGGGTTCCGGTGGCGAAGTAGCTCCAGACCTGGTCGGCAAAGTCGCTGTCCGTTTGCACCTTCTCCAGCCCGTAATAGGCGTTTTCCGCGCTAACGATCCCGTGGTACATCAGCGAGTTCAACGGGAACAGCGGCCCTTTGCGAACAATGGAGCGGTACGTTTCCGCATCGCGGTAGGTCATCCACTGCTGCACCGGCGTGCCGGGACCGTACAGGTTGATGTCATCGCCCTGGCGCCAGATGGAATCAGCGTAGAACAGCCAGGACGGGCTGGCGTTGGTACCTGTCGTCAGGTTAATAAACAGATTCGGGTTGGCGCTGCGCATGTTGTGCAGCAGAGCGATAGAGGCGTCAAAATCCGAGGCGAACGGGCTGCCCTTAATATGCGAATTGGCATTACCCATCCCGTCCAGCTTGAACGAGGTAATGTGCTCGTTTTTAATTAGCTTAACGATCTGCTCATTGAAGTTTTTAAAATAGTTTGGGCCTGACAGCGCCAGCTTCCCGTCTACCGTTTCGAAACCGTACTCTTTTGCATGCGAGACGCGAGTGTCGCGCGGTTTGTTATATCCACCCCACGGCGAGAGCCACAGTCCAACGGAGCTGTGCATGCTGTCGGCTTTTTCCCGAACTTTGCTAAAACCGTTGCTGAATGCCGGGCCAAACAGCCAGCGTCCGGTCAGGTCATCCCAGCCATCGTCAAGCAGGAACGCATCCAGCGCCACGCCGCGCCCGGTGATAAATTCCTTATTCCATTCATCCATCCGCCCCAGCACGTCCTGCTCGGAGTACGGGGTAAAGAAGCCGATATCCATCCAGCTGTTGTAGTGTAAATAAGGCTTATACGGACGCGGGCGGACGGCATCAATAAACTGGTTTACGCTGCGGCGCAGCTGGCTGGTCTCCGGGAAGGTGCCGAACCAGGTGGTAAAGCTGACCGGCGACTCTGGCTGAATCGGCGTTTTCAGCTCTACGTTGAGATTGGTTGTCGCTTCATAGGCGTAGGTGTTAACGATGGGCTTGTCCGGCAGAATGAAGAACGAGTCTGCGACGATCGGCGAGCTGTTAATCGCCCCGTCTACGTAAGGTGCCTGAGCCTGCTTTTTGGTCGGGAAGAAGGTAATTTTTGCCACGTCTCGCGGCTGACCAACGGCGGCAACGGTGTAGTCGATGCTGGCGTATTTCCCCTTCACCAGGTTCAGCTTCACCGTTACGTTAAAGTCCGGATGGGTGAAATCGATGACCAAGCCGCTGTCCTGCTTTTCGACATGCTTGATTTTAAAATCAGCGGTGTGGATTTTCGTCTCGTCCGGCAGCGTCAGAAAGAACAGCTCCTGCGGCGTGAGCGGATGGTTAGCCCTGGTGTCCTTAACCACTACCGTTGAGTTTGCATCATCAAATGACAGAGCAATATTGTCGTTACCGAGCGCGTAGTTCGCGGCCACCGCGCTATGGGAAACGCACATGGCCAGCACTGAGAGTGCGAGGATTTTTTTCATCAGCGTAAGCTCCTTTTTAATCAGGCTTCTGCCGGAAGCAGCAATCGGTTTGCCGATCCGCAAACGGCGATCTTGCTTCTGACCACCTCTTTCATGGCGTCCATGCCGACCCGCATATAGAAGCGCGGATCGTTGCCCTGCGGGTTTTCGGCAAACCAGGCCTTAACCGCGTCAGAGAAAGCAATTTTCAGCTCGGTCGCCACGTTGACTTTGCACACGCCCAGCTCGATGGTGCGGCGAACAAACTCATCCGGCACATCGCTCGCGCCGTGCAGCACCAGCGGCACGGTGACCACTTCGCGGATTTCTGCCAGCCGCTGGAAGTCGATTTTCGGGCGCTTGGTATACAGGCCGTGGGCGGTGCCGATGGCGACGGCGAGGCTGTCTACGCCGGTCAGTTCGACGAAGCGTTTCGCCTCCTGCGGATCGGTGAGGAATGCGCTTTCCGCGTCCACGCTCATGTCATCTTCCATGCCGCCCAGACGGCCCAGCTCGGCCTCGACGCTGCAGTCGTTGAGGTGGCAGAAATCGACCACCGACTTCACCAGCTTCACGTTTTGTTCAAACGGGTAGTGGCTGCCGTCGATCATCGCGCTGCGCACGCCCGCGTTGACCTTGCGGCGAATATCGTCCAGTGATTCGTGGTGATCGAGGTGCAGCGCCAGCGGCATGTCGTAGGTGTGGGAGTAGGCGCTGCACAGGGCGTAGATCTCTTCCAGCGCAATATGCTTAAAGGTGCCCGGCGTGCCCGCTAGGATCACCGGCGATCGCATTTCGCTGCACGCTTCGAGGATCGCCTGGATCGTCTCCGCGTTGTGGATGTTGAACGCCGGAACGGCGTAGCCTTTTGCCTGCGCGTCCTGCAGAAGATATTTCGTCGAGATAATACTCATAATCAGATCCTCTTAAGCCTGCCACGGATGAATAACGACGCCCTGCACCACGCGGTTGACCGTCCCGCTGGCCGATGGCGTATCGGGCGTAATGCCTGCGCTAAGCGACTGGGTGAGCGCAAAGACCTGGGCATACATCAGGAAGCAGAACGCCTGTTCCATATCGATAAACGGACGTGAAGGCGGCAGCAGAATGTGCGGACCCGCTTCAATGACCGGATCGTTTTCAGCGGCGATGGCGACGACGCGCAGGGCCTGGCGATCGCGGCGCAGCTCGGCCAGCAGATCCAGATCGTACTGACGCGTATATGGATGGCTGGAGATGAACACCACCACCAGCGTTTCATTGTCTACCAGCGACTTCGGCCCGTGACGGAAGCCCGTAGGGGAGTCGTAAAATGCCGCCAGCTTGCCCGCCGTCAGCTCCAGCACCTTCAGCGCCGATTCGCGCGCCGCGCCCTGCAGGCCGCCGCTTCCCAGATACACTATCCGTTTCCACGGTTCGCTGCCAAAGACGCCGTGGCTGAAATCCCCGAGCGAGGCGAGGATCGCCTGACAGCGATCGGCGACGTCGCCGAAGGTGTGGGTATTGATCGTTTCCGGGGCGAACACGGCCAGACAGCTCGCCATCATGGTGGTGATGCTGCTGGTCATCGCGAACCCGCGATCGTGCGTTTCGGCAGGCATCAGCAGGGCAAAGGCGTTATCGCTGTCGACGGCGTTCTGGTACAGGCTCCCCGCCTCGTTGCAGGTAATGGACAGGTGATAGCACTCCGGCACGAACTGGTTTGCCAGCTCAACGGCCGCGACGCTTTCCGGACTGTTGCCGGAGCGGGCAAACGAAACCAGCAGCAGCGGGTGCCCAGGGCTGAAGTAGTCCATCGGGTTCGTGACCAGATCGGTTGTCGGGACGGCGGTGAAGTTTTTCCCGGTGTGGCTTGAAAGCCATGGCGCAATGATATCGCCGATAAAGGCGGACGTGCCCGCGCCGGTCAGGACGATCCGCAGATCGCGCTTGCGCAGCAGCGGCGTCAGGAAACTGTCGATCGAAGCACGCAGGTTATCGATGTTGTTGAGCGAGCGGATCCAGCTGGCAGGCTGCTGGCGGATCTCTTCCTCGGTCCAGGTGCCGGTTGTGGTGGCGGTAGTGGTTTGTTGCATAACTCAGTCCTTAGTCGTGTGAATTCCACATCAGACGCTGGCAATCGTGTCGCTATCTTTCGTTTCGTTTCACTTGTTCACTTAAGCAGTTAAATAAAATCTATAGAAAAGAAATCGAAACTTCAATGAAAGAAAAGAAATAAAACGAAAAGTGTGATCGTGAAAGGAAAGGGAAAATTTAAGGAAAGGAAAAGAAAGGCCTTACGGTTTCAGGCCGTAAAGCCAAAAGGAGACACAATGAAAGGGCTAAAGGGGGAGAGCCTGGCCCTGAATCCAGATCCGCTGGAGGTGTAAACCTCCGTCCAACGCAATAATATTGGCGCGTTTGCCCGGGGCTAAGGATCCAAGCTGATCGTCAACGCCCAGCAGCCGGGCAGGGTGCAGCGAGGCCATATGGATAGCGTCTTCGGCGGTGACGCCCGCGTACTCCACCATATTCCTGACCGCGGCATCCAGCGACAGCGTGCTGCCCGCCAGCCCGCCGGAGCCGGTTCGAACCACGCCGTTTTGCATCGTGACCTCTTCACCGCACAGGGTATACCGACCGTCCGGCATACCTGCCGCCTGCATGGCATCGGTAATCAGCACCACGCGATCCTGAGCGCAGCAGCAGCATAAACGCATCGCTCCCGGATGGACGTGGTGGCCGTCGGCAATCAGCTCCAGCCACGCCCGTTTGTCCGTCAGCCCTGCGCCGACCATGCCGGGCTCTCTGTGGTGCAAACCCGTCATACCGTTGTAGCAGTGCACCAGCCCGTCGGCACCCGCATCAAACGCGGCGAGAGTTTGCCGGTACGTAGCAGCGCTGTGGCCCAGCATGACGCGGATACCGCGCTGTTTAAGATGATGAATCGCCTGCAGCGCGCCGGGTTTTTCCGGCGCGAGCGCCACCACGCGTAGCGTGCTCTGTGAAACGTCAATCAATCTGTCCAGCTCGGCGATATCCAGTTCCCGGAATAGCTCGGGCGGATGCGCCCCTTTGTTCTGGGGCGTAAAGTACGGTCCTTCCAGATAACTGCCCAGGATCTGCGCGCCGGGTCCGCCGGACTGACTGCGCCGGGCGATACGCATCAGTGCGCTGTGGATGGCTTCCATCGGCGCGGTCACGGTGGTGGGCAGAAATGCGCCCACGCCTTCACGCGCTTTATGCATCGCCAGAGTGTCCAGCACGTCAGGCGCATCATCCATGACGTCCACGCCCGCGCCGCCGTGGACGTGCGTATCGATATACGCCGGGCAAAGCAGCTCCGCATCGCGCGCCGTAACGCCCGCCGGGATGGGTTCAATCGCCGCAACCGCGCCGCTTTCTATACGTAGCTGGTGGTCGTCCAGCCAGCCCTGTTCGGTCAGGATCCGTCGCGCGCGCAGCAGCTGGCTCATATCCCTTCCTCAGCCGGAGCTTCCTCACGGCAGCGCCCCAGCTCGTCGACCAGGCTCGTCAGGCCGCGGTGCCCGCACTCCAGCGCCTGCAGACGAAACGCCTCGCTGCTTAATCCGTCGCGCTCCAGCACCATCTCCAGCAGCAGCTGCAGGTTGGTGCCGGTGATGACTTCACTGCCCGGCCGTTGCATGGCGAGCGTCGATGCCACGCGAAAAGGCGTGCCGCCGAGCAGGTCGGTGAGAAACACAATATCGTGCTCTGCATCGAGTTCACTCACTGCCTGCTCAAGCTGAGCGGTCAGCCGCGCGGTGGTGGAGGTTTCCGGAAAATCGATGGCAATAAACTGCGGCTGTTCGCCCAGGATCTGCTTCATCGCCTGCTCAAGTCCGCTGGCAAAACCGCCGTGACCCGTCAAAATAATGCCTAACATCGCAACCTCTTTGCTTTTACAGGAAGTGACAGAATTTACCGACAACGCCCAGCAGCACGGTGATACCGATCAGCCGCAGCGGGCTCCAGCCGCGGCGTACCAGCCAGAACATGGTCAGGGTGTAGACCAGCGGCAGGAACGCGGGCATCAGCTTGTCGATGACGTCGGCCTGCAGTTTAACGACCGCATCACCCGCCTTGATTTCGAGCGTGGTATTGAGGCGGACGTAGGTTGCCACCAGCGCGCCGATCACCGTCATCCCGACGATAGACGCCGCGTGGCCGACCTTTTTAGTGTTGGCTTTAATCAGCGGAATGGCCGCGACGCCCATCCGGTAAGCGTAGTGCGCCAGGCCAAAGCGCAGGCCGAGGTGTACCACGTTAAACAGCACGATAAAGACCACCGCGCCCAGAATCGACCCTTGCAGCGCCAGGCTGGCACCAATACCGCCGCAGATGGGCAGCAGGGTCAGCCAGAACATGGCGTCGCCAATACCGCCAAGCGGCGCGCCGACGGCAATTTTGGTGCTCTGGATGCTGTTCACATCCTGCTTGGATCGCTCCATCGCCAGAATGATGCCGATAACAAAGGTCACCAGGAACGGGTGGGTGTTAAAGAAGCCCATATGGCCTTTCATCGCCCGCGCCAGGTCCCGCTTGTTGGTGTGGATCTTTTTCAACGCGGGCAGCAGCCCGTACAGCCAGCCGGAGGCCTGCATACGTTCGTAGTTAAACGAGGCCTGCAGCAGCATAGAACGCCAGGCCACGCGGTTGATATCCTTTTTCGTCAGCTCGGCACCGATGTTCTGGTCTTCGTAGACGTTTTCATTCACGCCGGTCAGCAGCGTCTCTTCGCTTTCAGACACGCCCGGCAGGGTGGTGTGGTTAGATGCCATCTTCGAATTCCTCTTTCTGAGCGGCGGGAGCCGTCGGTTCAGGTGATTTACGCATCAGGTCGATCAGCGCCATGGCCAGCGCGGCCGCCGCAATCGCCAGCACCGGAAGCTTGAGCCAGGCGGCGGCGACAAAACCAATAATGAAGTAAGGGATGTACACGTTTTTCATCATGATCTTCAGCAGCACGGCGAAGCCGATGGCTGGCATGATGCCGCCCGCGACGCCGAGGCCGTCAATCAGACGCGCTGGCAGAACGTCAATGGCGGTTTTCGCATGTTCCGCACCGAAGTAGATTGGCAGGAACGCGCACAGAAAATAGAAGATGCCGAGCGCCAGCAGCGCAAGATAGTTAACCCGTTCAATGCCGTTGGTGTCTGCATTGGCCGCCATGCGATCGCAGCGCGACATGACGCCGGACATCACCGAGAAGAGGAACGTAATCCCCATCTGTACCGCAACGGCAAACGGCACGGCGACGCCAACCGCGACTTCTGGCTTCACGCCGGTGCTGATGGCAAACGCGGTCCCCACGATGGTGCCGATAATGACGTTAGGCGGCTGGGCACCGGCGAGCGGGGCCAGCCCCATCCAGACCAGCTCTAACGTACCGCCGGTCAAAATGCCGGTGTGCAGATCGCCCAGAATCAGGCCGACCAGCGGCCCGAGCACCACCGGGCGGTGCATGTGCGTTAACCCGTTAAACATATCCAGACCGGCGATAAAGGCGAGTATGCCCAACCCAATCGCCTGCAACAGACTGATTTCCATTGTGAATCCCTCAGAGCAGTTTAAAGAGATCCAAAGCAGTTTCTGTTGGAACGCCCTGAACGAAGCATTCCACACCGGCCGCTTTCAGGCCGTTGAACGCGTCAATATCGTTCGCGTCGACAGAGACCGTTTTGGCAATTTGTTGTTTGCCACTGGCGTAGTGCATGTTTCCGACGTTGATACGGGTGATGGGCACGCCGCCCTCGACCAGCTTCAGAAAATCGGCGGGTGATTTGCAGACCAGCAGGATTTTCTGGCGGTCAGCGGCGCGGTGAATGTTGTCGATCACCTTTTGCAGCGACCAGAAGCGCACGGCGATCCCTTCTGCGAGCACCATTTCCATCAGGTTCTGTTGAACCGGATCCTCAGCGACCTCATCGTTAGCGACCAGCACCAGGTTTGCCCCCGCAAACCCCACCCACTGCACGCCCACCTGACCGTGGATCAGGCGTTCGTCGATGCGGCATAAAACAATGTTTGGCATAGCGTTTTCCTCTTTTTTAATTATGCGTTTTGAGTCGTTACGCCTTCGCAGGCGGCGTGGTACTGCTGGAGTATGTCCTGAATGTGGTCGATGATGAGTTCCCGTGGCGTTGACTTGAGAGCGCCCTCGCGAACTTTGCTGTACTGCAGCGGCAGGTACTGGCTGATCAGCGGCAGAGGAACAGGCTCGTCTGCCAGGTTACGCACCAGCCGTGCAAAGGCGTCGTCAATTTGGCTGTCCGGCCAGTAGTAGCGCACGCGGTCTGAGTAGCTGTAGCCGCGCGCCAGGCGACGCGCGTTGCCGTCACCGTGGTAATGGCTTTGCCAGTATTCCGGACGGTCGAGCATGACGTTTTCCAGCACGTGACGCAGGCCGGAGCTGGCTTTTGCCGGCAGCAGCTCCTCTTCAATGGCGGCCAGCGAAAACAGCGCCTCGCGCAGGGCGAAGGTCAGGGCGGGGCCAACTTTCAGAATGGCAAAGTGATCGTTAACCAGCTGGCGCAGCGCCTGCGGCGTCTGGTAGTCGGTGGAGTGCGCTTCAAACACCAGCGTGTCGTAGGCTTCAACCATTTTGCTCAGGGCAACGGCCTTCTGCGGCTGATAGTCGCAGACGTGCGCGTGGTCGAACTCCACGCCAGGCTGGACCACCAGGCCAATAATGCGCGGCCAGATGTCGCTTAAGCCTTCCTTTTCGAACGCGTGGCGGTGCGCTTCAAGCGTGGCGCGGGCCGCGTCCGGCGTGGTGACGGCAAGTTCGGTGAGCGTCTCGTGCGCGCCACCGGGAACCGGCACTTCCGTGCCGATAACGTAGACCAGATCGGATTCACCAAACTGCTCGCGACAGGTCGCTTCGGCAATATTCGCCAGGCGTGCGGCGCGTCCGGCGACGATCGCGTCGGTCAGGGGAACCGGGTCGTCCTCGCAGGACATGCTGCAGTCCAGGTGGATCTTTTTGAATCCGGCGGAAACATAGCTTTTGATCAGATCGTCGGCATTTGCCATCGCCTGTTCCGCAGGGAGATTTTGCCAGCGGTTAGGGCCCAGATGATCGCCGCCGAGTATCAGCTGTGATGTCGGAAAACCGAGCGACTCGGCCAGCCGGCAGACAAACGCGTGAAAATCCGCAGGCGTCATGCCGGTATAGCCGCCAAATTGATCCACCTGGTTGGAGGTCGCCTCGATCAGCAGCGGCGTCTGATGCGAATGCGCGTAACGAATTGCAGCTTCAAGTACCAGCGGATGTGCGGAGCAGACGGCATAGATCCCGTTCGAATTCCCTCGTTTATGTTGTTCCACCATTTCTGTCAGATGTTTCACTTTCCTCTCCATTTCGGATGGCAATGATACTTGTCTTTCGTTTTGTTTCATTTAATCCTGCATCATGGTGATATAAAAATAAAACGAAAGATAATAGTTTTCCGATCTGTTTCACAAAAGAAACATAATGAAAGGTTTCAGCGCAGTGTTGGCTTGCGTCTGTACGTAAGGCGGGACTTGCATTCCCGAAAAAGAAAGGCCTTAATAGGCAAAACGAAATGAAACGAAAGGCTATTTATTAAGGAGCTCGTATGAGCAGCACCGATTCATCCGCGGAAAAGCGCATCACCGGCACCAGTGAAAGGCGAGAGCAGATCATTCAGCGGTTGCGGGCGCAGGGAAGCGTGCAGGTTAACGATCTGTCTCATCTGTACGGCGTATCGACGGTGACGATCCGCAACGACCTGGCGTTTCTGGAGAAGCAGGGTATTGCCGTTCGCGCTTACGGCGGGGCTTTGATTTGCGAAGGCAATGTACCGGGCGCTGAGCCTTCCGTGGAGGATAAAAGCTCGCTGAATACGGCGGTGAAGCGCAGTATCGCGCAGGCCGCTGCCGCGCTGGTCAAACCCGGGCACCGTATTATTCTGGACTCCGGCACCACGACGTATGAAATCGCCCGCATGCTGCGCCAGCACACGGACGTGATTGCGATGACCAACGGGATGAACGTGGCGAATGCGTTGCTGGAAGCGGAAGGGGTGGAATTGCTGATGACCGGCGGGCACCTGCGCCGTCAGTCGCAATCCTTCTACGGTGACCAGGCAGAACAGTCGCTACAGAATTACCATTTTGACCTGCTGTTCCTCGGCGTTGACGCCATCGATCTCGACCGCGGCGTAAGTACGCATAACGAAGACGAAGCCCGCCTTAACCGCAAAATGTGCGAGGTGGCGGAGCGTATTATCGTTGTCACGGACTCCAGCAAATTTAACCGCTCAAGTCTGCATAAAATCATTGATACGCAAAGGATTGATATGATTATTGTCGATGAAGGCATTCCGGCGGAGAGTCTGGAAGGGCTCCGAAAAAGCGGGATTGAGGTGGTGCTGGTTTAAGGGGCCTTCCCCTCTTCCTAACCCTCTCCCCATAGGGGAGAGGGGACCGTTCGGTGCGGTTGGGAATATGAATCACGTCACCGGTGCCGGGTTGAACACCGCCAGCTGATTATGTAATCCCCATTGATCCGAGAAGGTTTTCTTCCGCCCGCTGGCGACATCCAGAATGAAGTGGAACAGTTTCCAGCCCACGTCCTCAATGCTCTCTTCCCCGGTGGCGATAGTGCCCGCGTTGATATCCATTAAGTCATACCAGCGGTTTGCCAGCTCGGTGCGTGTCGCCATCTTGATCACCGGTACCGCCATCAGGCCGTACGGCGTGCCGCGCCCGGTGGTAAAGACCTGCACCGTAATGCCGGACGCGACCTGCTGCGTGCCGCAAACGAAATCGCTGGCCGGCGTTGCCGCGTAAATCAGGCCGCGTTTCGTCGGGCGCTGGCCCGGAGAGAGCACTTCCACAATCGCGCTCTGCCCGGATTTGGCAATCGAACCAAGGGCTTTTTCCACCACGTTTGCCAGGCCGCCTTTCTTGTTGCCTGGAGACGGGTTGGCGCTGCGGTCGGTTTTGCCCATATCGAGATAGTTATCGTACCAGGCCATCTCCTCAAGCAGTCGCTTGCCGACCTCTTTATTAACGGCGCGCGGCGTCAGCAGATGGATGGCGTCACGCACTTCGGTCACCTCGGAGAACATCACCGTGGCGCCGCAGCGAACAAGCAGATCGGATGCAAAGCCCACCGCCGGATTGGCCGTCACGCCGGAGAAGGCATCGCTGCCGCCGCACTGGGTGCCCACAACCAGCTCCGACGCCGGGCACGTTTCGCGCTGGCGGCGGTTGAGCTTGTCCAGATGGCGTTCTGCTACCTGCAAAATATCGTCGACCATTGAGCGGAAACCCACGTGGCGTTCGTCCTGCAGGCGCACGATGCTGGCCTCGTCTGCCGGGATGGCTTTGACATCCTCGGTCCCCTGCAGCAGGCGTTCTGGCTGCAATTTTTCACAGCCGAGGCCAATGACCATCACCTCGCCGCCAAAGTTGGGGTTCAGGGCGATATTGTGGATGGTACGGATAGGCACTACGGCAGCGGGGGCGTTAATCGCCACGCCGCAGCCGTAGAGGTGGTTCAGGCCAACCACGCCGTCGACGTTCGGGTATTTCGGCAGCAGATCGCGTTCGATGATTTTCACCACGTAATCCACTACGCCCGCCACGCAGTGCACGCTGGTGGTAATGCCGAGCAGATTCTTGGTGCCGACGCTGCCGTCCGCGTTGCGGTAGCCTTCAAAGGTATAGCCTTCCAGCGGAGGAAGCGGTTCCGGCACGCGGGTTGCCAGGGGCAGCGTATTCAGCGGCGGCGCTTCCGGAAGCGCCACCAGCGACTCCTCAACCCAGCTACCCTGAGGTATAGATCGAACGGCATAGCCGATGACTTCACCGTAACGTACGATTTCGCTGTTAGCAGGAATATCCGCCAGGGCGACTTTATGTCCCTGCGGAACATGCTCAATCAGTTCCAGCCCGTCCGGAAAGCGGGTTCCCGCTTTTAAGCCATTGTCGTTGACGATAATCGCCACGTTATCGGCGTCGTGCACTTTTATATAAAACGCCGTCGGCGGTGCCTGTCGAATTTCAATGTCGGCCATTGTTCAGTATTCTCCAGCAAAAAGTCTGATAATAAATTCAGCCATTTTTCTAATGGTAGAAATAAATACGCGGCTTTCAGAAATAAAGCATGTCAGTAGAATGAATAGCAAAATGTGATCCCGATCGCTTCAGAACCCGTAATCCTTGATTCTGTGCATTAGCGCCCAGTGCTTTGTGCATATGCAAAAATTTTTATCAAAATATACCGTAATACCTGAGCATTAAAACAATGTGCGGTCGCGGATTGCGCCTTATACTGAATGACGTTTTTATCACGCCAGAATACGGCAGAATAATAAATATCATGCTGGCGCGGTGTCTGAATAAATAAAATGATGCTGAAAAAGGCTGCGGAATTAAAAAGGTAAATACGATGAGTAACGATATCTTCCCGAATAAATTTAAAGCGGCCCTCGCGGCACACCAGATTCAGATTGGCTGCTGGTCCGCGCTGGCAAATCCTATCAGCACCGAAGTGCTGGGCCTGGCTGGTTTCGACTGGCTGGTGCTGGACGGCGAACATGCGCCGAACGATATCAGCACCTTTATTCCGCAACTGATGGCGCTTAAAGGCAGCCACAGCGCCCCTGTAGTGCGTGTCCCCACCAACGAGCCGGTGATTATCAAGCGCCTGCTGGATATCGGCTTCTATAACTTCCTGATTCCGTTTGTGGAGACGGAAGAACAAGCGGCACTGGCCGTAGCCTCTACGCGCTATCCGCCAGAAGGGATCCGCGGCGTTTCCATTTCGCATCGCGCCAATATGTTTGGCACCGTGCCGGACTACTTCGCGCAGTCCAACAGCAACATCACCATTCTGGTTCAGATTGAGAGCCAGCAGGGCGTTGATAACGTCGATGCGATTGCAGGCACCAATGGCGTGGACGGTATCTTCGTTGGCCCAAGCGATCTGGCTGCCGCCTTTGGCCATCTGGGTAATGCCAGCCACCCTGACGTGCAGCGCGCGATCCAGCACATTTTTGCCCGCGCTAAAGCACACGGCAAACCGTGCGGCATTCTGGCACCGGTTGAGGCTGACGCCCGTCGCTATCTGGAGTGGGGAGCCACGTTTGTTGCCGTCGGCAGCGACCTCGGCGTATTCCGCTCGGCCACGCAGAAATTAGCGGACGCTTTTAAAAAATAACCATCATTGAGGAAACAGATTATGACGCTGAAAGTGGGTTTTATTGGCCTGGGGATCATGGGTAAACCAATGAGTAAGAACCTCATCAAAGCAGGTTACTCGCTGGTGGTCTCCGATCATAATCCACAGGCCGTGGCTGAGGTGATAGCGGCTGGCGCAGAAACAGCCACCACCGCGAAAGCCATTGCCGAGCAGTGCGATGTCATCATCACCATGCTGCCTAACTCCCCGCATGTAAAAGAGGTCGCGCTGGGTGAAAACGGCATTATCGAGGGCGCGAAGCCTGGCCTGGTGCTGATCGATATGAGCTCTATCGCACCGCTTGCAAGCCGTGAAATCAGCGAGGCGCTAAAGGCAAAGGGTGTCGATATGCTGGATGCGCCGGTCAGCGGCGGTGAGCCGAAAGCGATCGACGGCACGTTGTCGGTGATGGTCGGCGGTGATAAAGCCGTTTTCGATAGATACTACGACCTGATGAAAGCGATGGCGGGCTCCGTGGTACACACCGGAGAGATTGGGGCGGGTAACGTGACCAAGCTGGCAAACCAGGTGATTGTGGCACTCAACATTGCCGCCATGTCTGAAGCGCTGACGCTGGCAACCAAAGCGGGCGTCAATCCGGACCTGGTCTACCAGGCTATTCGCGGCGGTCTGGCGGGTAGCACCGTGCTGGATGCCAAAGCGCCGATGGTCATGGAGCGTAATTTCAAACCCGGTTTCCGCATCGACCTGCATATCAAAGATCTGGCGAACGCGCTGGATACGTCACACGGCGTGGGCGCACAGCTGCCGCTGACCGCAGCGGTCATGGAGATGATGCAGGCGCTGCGTGCCGATGGCCTGGGCACGGCAGATCACAGCGCGATTGCATGCTATTACGAAAAACTGGCGAAGGTGGAAGTGGCGCGTTAATCACGGCTTTCCCATACCTGAGGGTGACAGCGGCGTGCAAACCCTCTATACTGCGCGCCGAAGCTGACCAGACAGTCGCCGCTTCGTCGTCGTCCCTTTCGGGGGAGACGGGCGGAGGGGAGGAAAGTCCGGGCTCCATAGGGCAGGGTGCCAGGTAACGCCTGGGGGGGAAACCCACGACCAGTGCAACAGAGAGCAAACCGCCGATGGCCCGCGCAAGCGGGATCAGGTAAGGGTGAAAGGGTGCGGTAAGAGCGCACCGCGCGGCTGGTAACAGTCCGTGGCACGGTAAACTCCACCCGGAGCAAGGCCAAATAGGGGTTCACATGGTACGGCCCGTACTGAACCCGGGTAGGCTGCTTGAGCCAGTGAGCGATTGCTGGCCTAGATGAATGACTGTCCACGACAGAACCCGGCTTATCGGTCAGTTTCACTTCTTAAAAAACCCCGCTTCGGCGGGGTTTTTGCTTTCTGAATGTTGCTGGTCGGGTAAGCGCTGCGCCGCCCGGCAACCGAACAAACGACATCAATTCTCATATTTGCGACATTAAGCACATTTCACTGTTTTTGCTCCTTCAGTATCGTTCCTGCATCTGTTGACGATCGTCATCACAAAATTTCACGCTAAAAAACAGAAGATTTACAGTATTGGTAATTTGTTAATATTGTTATCTTAATGATCGCAAAATTTTTCTTGTTTGATATGCATATATTGAAATTAAATACATTTATCCCGTGAATATGTGACGTATTCCACTCTTTTCCGCAAGCCTGAAAATTCGCGTTAGAAAAAATTGATAAATTGAAAGAATGTTTCAAACAAATAGCGGTTATTTATTGTCCTTTAATTGCCTGAAATATCGTCTTTATTGATTTTTTCCGGACGGTAAAATTTATCCGGGTTATCGCCATAAAATTAATTTATTACCGCTATTTTTATTGATCAATGTCAGCGTAGTGGCATATTTATATCGTTATATGTTAATGAAGTATAACGATTTTATTTTGTTTTTGGTGTGTGGGATAAAGGGCCGGGAAAGCAAATTGTGAGTAACAGCACATACCCCTTTAAACATTATTGAGTAGAATTCACCCCGTCATAGGGAAATAAGCGCAGAATATTATGAACACTATTATTCTACCGAAAACACAGCACCTCGTGGTATTTCAGGAAGTCATTAAAAGTGGCTCCATAGGTTCTGCAGCAAGGCAGCTGGGCCTGACGCAACCTGCAGTCAGCAAAATCATCAGCGATATTGAGTCCTACTTCGGCGTGGAAGTGATGGTGCGTAAAAACACAGGCGTAAAACTCACTGCCGCGGGCCAGGTTCTGCTCTCGTACTCAGAGTCGATCACCCGCGAAATGAAAAACATGGTGAGTGAAATTAACAGCCTGAGCTTCAGCACCGTTATGGACGTCTCCTTTGGCTACCCGTCGCTGATCGGCTTTACCTTCCTGTCTGAGATGATCAAAAAATTCAAGGAAGTGTTCCCGAAAGCACGCGTCTCGATGTATGAAGCCCAGCTCTCCTCTTTCCTCCCGGCCATTCGCGACGGTCGTCTGGATTTCGCTATCGGCACCCTGAGCGATGAAATGTTGCTACAGGATCTGCATGTCGAACCGCTGTTTGAGTCCGAATTTGTGCTGGTCGCCAGTAAAACGCGAACGTGCACCGGCCCGACGACACTGGCATCGCTCACGCACGAGCAGTGGGTGATGCCGCAAACCGATATGGGCTACTACAAAGAACTTCTGACCACCCTGCAAGACAACCACATCAGCATCGAAAACATCGTCCAGACCGATTCGGTCGTCACCATTTATAACCTTGTCCTGAATGCCGATTATCTGACGGTGATTCCCCGCGACATGATTGCGCCATTCGGTTCCGACCAGTTTATTGTGCTGCCCGTGGAAGATGAATTACCCGTGGCGCGTTATGCCGCCGTGTGGTCTAAAAATTACAGGATTAAGAAATCGGCGTCAGTATTAGTTGAGCTGGCAAAACAGTATTCGTCGATGAATATCGAAAGACGACGATGAATAATTAGTATCTATTTTAAAACACCCAGCGCGTTAACGTGTTAACGCGCTGACACCCTGACTTTGCCTGAAAAAGAATGAATTATTATAACGAGGATATTATGCATATTACCTACGATCTCCCTGTAACTATTGAAGATATTCAGGACGCCAGAAAACGACTGGCAGGAAAAATATATAAAACCGGTATGCCGCGCTCGAATTATCTCAGCGAACGCTGTAAGGGCGAAATATTCCTGAAGTTCGAGAACATGCAGCGTACCGGCTCGTTTAAGATCCGCGGCGCGTTTAACAAATTAAGCTCACTGACCGACGCTGAAAAACGTAAAGGCGTTGTCGCCTGCTCCGCGGGGAACCACGCGCAGGGGGTGTCTCTCTCCTGCGCCATGCTTGGCATCGACGGCAAAGTGGTGATGCCGATGGGGGCGCCGAAGTCTAAAGTGGCCGCGACGCGCGACTACTCGGCGGAAGTCGTGCTGCACGGCGAGAACTTCAACGACACCATCGCCAAAGTCAGCGAAATCGTCGAGATGGAAGGGCGTATTTTTATTCCCCCTTACGACGATGCAAAAGTCATCGCCGGGCAGGGCACCATCGGTCTGGAAATTCTTGAAGATTTATATGACGTGGATAACGTCATTGTGCCTATCGGCGGCGGTGGACTCATTGCCGGGATTGCAACGGCAATTAAATCCATCAATCCCACCATTAATATCATCGGCGTACAGTCTGAAAACGTGCACGGAATGGCGGCCTCCTGGCATGCCGGAGAAATAACCAACCATCGCGTTACCGGCACGTTAGCCGACGGCTGCGATGTCTCTCGCCCGGGGAAATTAACCTTTGAGATCGTTCGTGAACTGGTCGATGACATTGTGCTGGTGAGCGAAGACAACATTCGCGACAGCATGATCGCGCTTATTCAGCGAAATAAAGTGGTGACGGAAGGTGCCGGCGCGCTGGCCTGTGCCGCGTTATTAAGCGGCAAGCTTGATCACTATATTCAGGGTCGTAAAACCGTCTGCATTATTTCCGGCGGCAATATCGATCTCTCCCGTGTTTCCCAAATTACCGGCTTCGTTGACGCATAAAGGTGACCTATGAGCAACACAGAAAGCATTATCGTTGGCCAGACAAAAACGTCCTCCTGGCGTAAGTCTGATACCACCTGGACGCTTGGCCTGTTTGGTACCGCCATTGGCGCAGGCGTGCTGTTCTTCCCCATCCGCGCGGGCTTTGGCGGATTAATCCCTATCCTGCTGATGCTGGTTCTCGCGTTCCCGATAGCGTTTTACTGTCACCGCGCGCTGGCGCGCCTCTGCCTGTCCGGCAGCAATGTCTCCGGCAACATCACCGAAACGGTAGAAGAGCATTTCGGTAAAACCGGTGGGGTGGTGATCACGTTCCTCTACTTCTTCGCCATTTGCCCGCTACTGTGGATTTACGGTGTCACCATTACCAACACCTTTATGACCTTCTGGGAAAACCAGCTCCAGCTGCCTGCGTTGAACCGCGGCGTGGTGGCGCTGTTCCTGCTGCTGATGATGGCCTTTGTTATCTGGTTTGGTAAAGACCTGATGGTGAAGGTAATGAGCTTCCTGGTGTTCCCGTTTATTGCCAGCCTGGTGCTGATTTCCCTGTCGCTGATCCCTTACTGGAACTCGGCGGTGATTGACCAGGTCAACCTGAGTGATATCGCCTTCACCGGCCATGACGGCATTCTGGTCACCGTGTGGCTGGGTATCTCCATCATGGTCTTCTCCTTCAACTTCTCGCCTATCGTCTCCTCTTTCGTGGTCTCCAAGCGCGAAGAGTACGAGCCTGATTTCGGAAAAGAGTTCACCGAGCAGAAATGTTCCAAAATCATCGGTCGCGCCAGCCTGTTGATGGTGGCCGTGGTGATGTTCTTCGCCTTTAGCTGCCTGTTTACGCTCTCTCCGCAGAACATGGCTGACGCCAAGGCACAGAACATTCCGGTGCTCTCTTACCTGGCGAACCACTTTGCGTCAATGTCCGGAACAAAATCGACGTTCGCGACGGTGCTGGAATACGGTGCCTCCATCATCGCGCTGGTTGCTATCTTCAAATCCTTCTTCGGGCACTATCTGGGCACGCTGGAAGGTCTGAATGGTCTGATACTCAAGTTCGGCTACAAGGGCGACAAGAAGAAAGTCTCTGTTGGCAAACTGAACACCATCAGCATGGTGTTCATCATGGGCTCCACCTGGGTTGTGGCCTACGCCAACCCGAACATTCTCGACCTTATTGAAGCCATGGGCGCACCAATCATCGCCTCTCTGCTGTGCCTGCTGCCGATGTATGCCATCCGCAAGGCACCGGCGCTGGCGAAATACAAAGGGCGTACCGAGAACGTCTTCGTTACCGCGGTCGGCCTGCTGACCATTCTGAATATCGTTTACAAACTGTTCTAACCCATTGCTCAGGAAGAGCGGAGTCACATGATGATTGAGTTTCCGGTTGTACTGGTTATTAACTGCGGATCGTCCTCTGTTAAGTTTTCGGTGCTCGATGCCAGCAGCTGCGATGCCCTGATGACGGGCATCGCAGACGGGATCAACACCGAGAAGGCCTTTATTTCCGTGAACGGGGGTGCGCCGGCCAGACTGGCTCACCAGGACTACGAAGGGGCGCTGGCTGCCATCGCCCTGGAGCTGGAGAAGCGTAACCTGATGAGCAGCGTGGCCTTAATTGGCCATCGCATTGCTCACGGGGGCAATCTCTTCAGCGAGTCGACCCTGATCACGGAAGAGGTGATTGAGCAGATCCGCCAGGTCTCACCGCTGGCGCCGCTGCATAACTACGCCAACCTGAGAGGCGTGGAAGCTGCACAACATCTGTTCCCGGGCGTGCAGCAGGTAGCGGTATTTGATACCAGCTTCCACCAGACGCTGCCGCCTCAGGCGTATCTGTACGGATTGCCGTATCGTTATTTTGAAGCGCTGGGCGTGCGCCGCTACGGCTTCCACGGCACCTCTCACCGCTACGTGGCCGCGCAGGCGCATACGCTTCTCGGGCTGTCCCCCGATGACAGCGGCCTGGTGATTGCCCATCTCGGCAACGGAGCCTCCATCTGCGCGGTGCGCAACGGCGAAAGCGTCGACACCTCGATGGGGATGACGCCGCTGGAAGGGCTGGTAATGGGGACGCGCTGCGGCGATGTGGACTTCGGCGCGATGGCGTGGATTGCCCAGCAGACCGGCCAGTCGTTCGAGGATCTGGAGCGCGTGGTCAATAAAGAGTCGGGATTGCTTGGGATCTCCGGCATCTCCTCCGATTTACGCGCGCTGGAGAAAGCCTGGCACGAAGGCAATGAGCGGGCGCAGCTGGCTATCCATACCTTTGTTCACCGCATTGCGCGACATATCGCCGGGCACGCGGCGTCGCTGCACCGCCTGGATGGTGTGGTCTTTACCGGCGGCATTGGCGAAAACTCAACGCTGATTCGCGCGCTGGTGGTGGAACATCTGAAAGTCTTCGGCATCAACCTCGACGACGCTAAAAATGCCCTGCCGGGCAGCGCGGGTGAGCGCGTGATCTCCACCGAATCGTCCCGCGTGGCCTGCGCGGTTATCCCTACCAACGAAGAAAAAATGATCGCGCTGGACGCCCTCCGTCTTGGGAAGGTTACCCCGGCCGCGGCTTACGCCTGATAAAGCGAGAATCACATGAATGTAACAATCGATACGGGCGTCGCACCCTACAGCGACGCATGGGCCGGGTTTCGCGGTGAAGAATGGAAAAACGCCGTCAACGTCCGCGATTTTATTCAGCATAACTACACCCCTTATGAAGGCGATGAAGCTTTCCTCGCGCAGGCGACGCCTGCAACGACGGCGCTGTGGCAGAAGGTAATGGTCGGCATTCGCCAGGAGAATGCCACCCACGCCCCGGTAGATTTCGACACCAACATTGCCACCACCATTACGGCCCACGGGCCTGGCTACATCGACCAGGATCTGGAGACGATCGTCGGCCTGCAAACCGAAAAGCCGCTCAAGCGCGCCCTGCATCCGTACGGCGGGATCAACATGATCCGCAGCTCGTTTGAGGCCTACGGGCGGGAGATGGATCCGCAGTTTGAATATCTCTTTACCGAGCTGCGCAAAACCCATAACCAGGGTGTGTTTGATGTCTACTCCCCGGAGATGATGCGCTGTCGTAAATCCGGGGCGCTGACCGGGTTGCCGGACGGCTACGGGCGCGGACGCATCATCGGTGATTACCGCCGCGTGGCGCTCTACGGCATCAGCTATCTGGTACGCGAACGTGAACTTCAGTTTGCCGATCTGCAGGGCAGGCTGGAGCGCGGCGAAGATCTGGAGGCAACGATCCGCCTGCGCGAAGAGCTGGCGGAGCACAGGCGCGCGCTGCTGCAGATCCAGCAGATGGCGGCGAACTACGGGTTTGATATCTCTCGTCCGGCTATGAACGCCCAGGAAGCGGTGCAGTGGGTCTATTTTGCCTACCTGGCAGCGGTGAAATCCCAGAACGGCGGGGCGATGTCGCTGGGGCGCACGGCCTCGTTCCTCGATATCTACATCGAACGCGACATGCAGGCGGGGCGGCTGAGCGAGGTGCAGGCGCAGGAGCTGATCGACCACTTCATCATGAAGATCCGCATGGTGCGTTTCCTGCGCACGCCGGAGTTCGACACGCTCTTCTCCGGCGATCCGATCTGGGCGACGGAAGTGATCGCCGGCATGGGGCTGGACGGACGCACGCTGGTGACCAAAAACAGCTTCCGCTATCTGCATACCCTGCACACCATGGGACCCGCGCCGGAGCCGAACCTGACGATCCTCTGGTCAGAACAGTTGCCGATCGCGTTCAAGAAATACGCCGCGCAGGTATCGATCGTCACCTCTTCTCTGCAGTATGAGAACGACGATCTGATGCGTGCGGACTTCAACAGCGACGATTATGCCATTGCCTGCTGCGTCAGCCCGATGGTGATCGGCAAGCAGATGCAGTTCTTTGGCGCGCGCGCCAACCTTGCCAAAACGCTGCTGTACGCGATCAACGGTGGGGTGGACGAAAAGCTGAAGATCCAGGTCGGGCCAAAAACCGAGCCGCTGCTGGACGACGTGCTGGATTACGACACCGTGATGGCGAGTCTCGATCACTTTATGGACTGGCTGGCGGTGCAGTACATCAGCGCCCTGAATCTCATTCACTACATGCATGATAAGTACAGCTACGAAGCCTCGCTGATGGCGCTGCACGACCGGGATGTCTATCGCACCATGGCCTGCGGCATTGCCGGGCTGTCGGTGGCAGCGGATTCCCTGTCGGCGATTAAATACGCTACGGTGAAGCCGGTGCGCGACCATACCGGCCTGGCGGTCGATTTCGTGATTGAAGGGGACTATCCGCAGTACGGCAACAACGACGACCGTGTGGACAGCATTGCCTGCGACCTGGTGGAGCGCTTTATGAAGAAAATTCAGGCGCTGCCAACCTACCGCAACGCGGTGCCGACCCAGTCGATCCTGACCATCACTTCTAACGTGGTTTACGGCCAGAAGACCGGGAACACGCCGGACGGACGACGCGGCGGCACGCCGTTTGCCCCAGGCGCAAACCCGATGCACGGGCGCGACAGGAAAGGGGCGGTGGCCTCGTTAACGTCGGTCGCCAAGCTGCCGTTCACCTATGCCAAAGACGGGATCTCCTACACCTTCTCTATCTTGCCGCAGGCGCTGGGCAAGGACGAGCTGGTGCGCAAAACCAACCTGGTGGGGCTGCTGGACGGGTACTTCCATCACGAAGCGTCTATCGAGGGCGGGCAGCACCTGAACGTTAACGTGATGAACCGGGAGATGCTCCTCGATGCCATTGCGCATCCGGAGAATTACCCGAACCTGACGATACGCGTTTCAGGCTATGCGGTGCGGTTTAATGCGCTGACGCGGGAACAGCAGCAGGACGTGATTTCTCGAACGTTTACCCAGTCAATCTAAATGTGAGTGCTCATGCCCCCTCAACCCAGGGGGCATGTTTTTGCCCGCGAAACATACAAAATTGTTTATATAATTACTCACACATATTCATCCGCTCTTGAAAAACAATGCCCGCTTTTCCTATCACAGCATGTAAGGACAGTAAGATGATGAAAATGACCCGTATTGCGCTGATCGCCGCCTCGCTGGCAGTGTGCAGTTTTACGGCACAGGCCGCGAACGTTGAGGCTGCTCCGTCTCCATCGCAGGATCCGCTGGTACAGCACCTGAAGCTCAGCAATGAGCAGGTTAAGAAGATTGAAGATCTGCATAAGCAGCTGGAACAAAATGTCAGCAAGATCCCGATGACGGGCGTAAAGGACGGCGCGCTGGTCGACATGTTCCAGGCGGGTAAATGGGACGAAAGCACGGTCAAAAGCCAGCTTGCCGCCTTTAGCAAAATTGAAGAGCAGACCCGTTATTACCGCGTGAAATATTACTTCGACGTCAGCCAGGTATTAACGCCGGAACAGCGTAAACAGATTAGAACTGATATGGCCAACGCGCTGGCAGAGTGATTTCGTCGTTGCGTACGGCGCCGGATAATTCTGCCGAGGCTCGAGCGGTTCCCTCTCCCGTTGGGAGAGGGTTAACGTGAGGGCATTCTCTAAACCGGCAAATCAATCAGCAGCGCGCGCAGCGGAGTATCTGCCACCAGCGTGATATTCGCTTCATCACGAATAAACGCCCCGTCGCCGCAGGTGAGGGCTTCTTTTTCTTCCGTGTGCGTCACCGCATGCACCGTACCGTGAATAGACTGTAGATAGGCGCGCGGACCGTGAAGCTGGAAGCTCGCCTGTTCACCTTTCTTCAGTTCGATATGATGCAGCCACACCTGCTGGCGCAGCTGCAGGCTACCTGTACTGCCGTCCGGCGATGCAATCAGCTGCTGCTTATCGCCCGTTAAATCTAACTTCTGTACCAGCGGATTTTCCCGCTCAGGGCAGGCGTCGAGCCACAGCTGCATGCGGGTCAGCGTTTTATCTTTGCTGAGGTTATGCTCGCTGTAGCTGATGCCCGGCTGCGTGGAAATTAACAACGCTTCGCCAGCCTTTGCCTGGACATGATTGCCCTCGCTATCGCGGTATTCTGCCTCGCCTTCCAGGATCAGGTTCAGGATATCGACTTTCGGGTACGTACGCGGCTGGAAGGAGGCGCCCGGGGCGAGCACTTCCTGGTTCAGCACGCGCAGTGAAGCGTAACCGAGGAGTTTAGGGTCAAAGTAGTGTCCAAAGGAAAAGGTGTAGCGGGCCTGCAGCCAACCGAAATCGGCTTGTCCGCACTGTTTAGCTGTTCTTGTCGTAATCATAAACTTGACCTCTCTTTACACTAAAACAATGGTAAAGGTATGGACGCTTCATTGTTAGCCAGATATTCTGCCCGGTATGTTCAAATTTCCTGAATGAGAACGAGATGGCTAAAGAGAGAGCATTGACGCTTGAGGCGCTTCGCGTCATGGACGCGATTGACCGGCGCGGCAGTTTTGCGGCGGCGGCCGATGAACTGGGGCGCGTTCCGTCTGCGCTGAGCTACACCATGCAGAAGCTGGAAGAAGAGCTGGACGTGGTGCTTTTTGACCGCTCCGGTCATCGAACAAAATTCACCAACGTGGGCCGAATGCTGCTGGAGCGCGGCCGCGTACTGCTGGAAGCAGCGGACAAGCTGACGACAGACGCCGAAGCGCTGGCGCGCGGCTGGGAAACCCATCTCACGCTCGTGACCGAAGCGCTGGTGCCGACCGAAGCGCTGTTCCCGCTGGTGGACCGCCTGGCGGCGAAGGCCAATACGCAGCTGTCCATCATCACCGAGGTGCTGGCAGGGGCGTGGGAACGTCTGGAGACGGGCAGGGCAGATATCGTTATTGCGCCGGACATGCACTTCCGCTCATCTTCAGAAATCAACTCGCGCAAGCTCTACAGTGTGATGAACGTTTATGTTGCCGCCCCCAACCATCCGATTCATCAGGAGCCCGAGCCGCTCTCTGAAGTCACACGAGTGAAGTATCGCGGCGTAGCGGTAGCGGATACCGCGCGCGAGCGTCCGGTGCTGACGGTGCAGCTGCTGGATAAACAGCCTCGTCTGACGGTGACCTCGCTGGAGGACAAACGGCAGGCGCTGCTGGCCGGTCTGGGCGTGGCGACGATGCCGTACCCGTTTGTGGAAAAAGATATTGCGGAAGGACGACTGCGGGTTGTGAGCCCGGAGTACACCAGCGAAGTGGATATCATTATGGCGTGGCGTCGCGACAGCATGGGCGAAGCCAAATCGTGGTGCCTGCGAGAAATTCCAAAGCTCTTTGCGCACCACAACAAATAAGCGTACAGGCCCGGTAAACGTAAGCGCCACCGGGCAGTAATTTACGCGCCGATCTTAGGATCGGGACCAAAGCGGTTTTCGCCCGGCGTCCCGCTTTGACAGTTGAAAATCAAAATCACGATCCAGCCCACGATCGGGATTAACAGCAGCAATAACCACCACGCCGAACGATCGGTATCGTGCAGCCGACGGAACAGTACCGCCCACGATGGCAGCAGGACTAACAGGCCATAAATGGTGGTCAGCACGCCTTCACCGCCAGCCCGCTCCCAGCCAAGAATTTTATCCACAATACCCAGCACCATGATGAGGATGAAGTTCACCAGAACGAACATCCAGTACTCTTTGCGGCGGGCGCGGCCACCAAATCCAATGTAGTTGCGCAGTACTTTCAGATACCAGTCCATTTTCCTTGCCTCAATAATCGGTCAATCACTTGTTTTCTAAGCAATCAAAGTAAGGATAGATGGAGATTGTGAATTAAAAAAGGGCATCTATTGATGCCCTTAATATTTATCCAAATCGGACGTCGCGCCCGTGCGGTTCATCCAGGTTCTGCCACGGGCCGATGGAGATAATACCCGTCGGGTTGATGGTCTTGTGGCTGCGGAAATAGTGGGTGCGAATATGGTCGAAGTCGACCGTCTCCGCGATACCCGGCATCTGGTAGATGTCGCGCAGGAAACCATACAGGTTCAGGTAGTCGCTGATGCGGTGTTTATCGCACTTAAAGTGGGTGACATAGACCGGATCAAAGCGAACCAGCGTGGTCCACAGGCGAATGTCCGCTTCCGTCAGGCGATCGCCCGTCAGGTAGCGATGCTGGCCCAGGATCTGTTCCAGGCGTTCCAATGATTCAAACACCTTCCCGACCGCTTCGTCATACGCTTCCTGGCTGGTGGCGAAACCGGCCTTGTAGACACCGTTGTTGACGTTGTCGTAAATCCAGCCGTTCAGCTCGTCAATCTTATCACGCAGTTCAACCGGGTAATAATCTCCGGCACGAGCGCCGTGCGCATCAAATGCGGTATTGAACATGCGGATGATTTCCGCAGACTCATTGCTGACAATCGTCTGGTTTTTCTTGTCCCACAGCACGGGCACGGTCACGCGCCCGGTGTAGTGCGGATCGGCGCGCAGATAGAGCTGGTACAGGAAATCGTGGTGATACAGTTCGTCGCCGGTTGCCGCAGGAAAATCACTGCCGAACGTCCAGCCGTTTTCCAGCATCAGTGGGTTGACCACCGAAACCGGAATTAAGGATTCGAGACCTTTGAGCTTGCGCACAATTAGCGTGCGGTGCGCCCACGGGCAGGCAAGGGAAACATAAAGATGATAACGGTCTTTCTCAGCCGCGAAGCCGCCTTCGCCGCTCGGGCCGGGGGCACCGTCGGCGGTCAGCCAGTTACGGAAGGCCGAAACTGAGCGCTTGAAGCGACCTCCGGTGGATTTGGTGTCATACCAGACATCCTGCCATACGCCGTCTACGAGTTGTCCCATTTTTTCTCCTCCGTCAGATAGCAAAAGCGAGGAGAAGTCTCCTCGCTTTGAGTTCATTCAGTATAGCGTGCTTACCATTTCTTATTCAGAACGCGGTCGATGCTGTATGCGCCCGGGCCAGTGACGGCCAGCAGCAGGAAGCCACCCGCGATGGTCAGGTTTTTCATGAACATCAGAGAGTTCACGCCTTCCGCAAAGTTGCTGTGGAAGATGAAAGCCGTCAGCACGGTGAAGCCTGCGGTAAACAGCGCGGTAGTGCGGGTCAGGAAGCCGAACAGGACTGCCAGGCCGCCGCCGAACTCAAGAAGAATGGTCAGTGGCAACAGGAATCCCGGAACGCCCATGGCTTCCATATACTGCTGGGTACCCGCATAACCGGTGATTTTTCCCCAACCTGCCACGATGAACAGAATTGGCATCAGAATACGCGCTACCAGTACACCAACATCTTCTAATTTTTTCATTTTACTCTCCAGGAAACCACATCAGCGGCTGAACGTTATTTGTCTGCAATTCCGGGTAGATACCGCGTCGTTGCTGTCGATGGAGAGGATAATAAACGGGGCGGGTGGCAATTGTTAGCAAGGAAAACTGTCAATCTTCTTCAAAGATATTGAGTAAGGGAGGGGGAGGATTTTGCCGGGTGGCGGCTACGCCACCCGGCGATAAGGCTAGCGTAATTGCTGCTGCCGCAACGTTGCTTTCACCAGACGCCAGGCGCTCCAGGCACCAAACCCACGGCGCGCCCAGCGGATGAGCATATTTGGATGACGAACCGTCCAGATAGCCATCACGCTGCTGCCGACCAGCGCCCATGAACGCAGGCTCAGGAAGGTGTTCCAGCCTCGGTCAAACCGTCGCGTCGCGTCAATCCAGTCGCGACGGCTGGCCGACAGATCCAGCCGTTGCTGCTGGATCTGGCTTAGCAGGTACGCTTTTCGCTTTTGACGTTCGGCTTTACCACTCACGGCTTGTCATCCTCCAGCAGGGCGCGGTCGTTAGCCAGCTCCTGACGCGTATGGCGCAGGAACGTGGACTTACGCGCTTTACGCAGCGTCCAGATACCGCCAATCAACGCTGCTACCAGCAGAACGACGGTGGTGGCAATCATGGCGTTAAGACGATACTGCGGGTCAATGGCCCAGATGATTAACACCATCAGACTCATCAGACCAAACGCGGCGAAGAGCATGGTCAGTCCGAGCATCAGCAGCATCTGGAAGAGGTTGGCTTTCTCCTCTTCCAGCTCAACCACTGCCAGCCGGACGCGCGTTTCGGCAATCCCGACCAGCGTTGTTAAAATACGCTGGCCGATGCCGAGGACGTTGTTAGCAGGCCCTTGTGCGTGACGAGGATCTTCCATATCAACGACGCGTCAGAAGGACACCCAGTACCACACCCACTGCGGCACCAATTCCTACACCCGTCCATGGATTATCACGCACGTATTCGTCCGCGCGGGCAGCCGCTTCGCGGGTCTGTTTCGCCAGTGCATCACCGGTTTCACCCAGGCGGTAGCGGCTCTCTTTCAGGGCCTGCTCCGCCTTGCTGCGCAGCTTGCTGACCTCTTCTTTTGACTTGTCAGCAGAGGAGTTCAGCACCTCTTCAAGGGTATCGGCCAGGGATTTCAGTTCAGCGCGCAGATGTTCAGACGTCGTATCTTTTGACATGATTCTTTCTCCTGTTGAGATTTCCGTTAACTCAATAATCGCGAGCTTCCAGCGCTTTCAGGTCGTCCTGCGCTTCTTTCAACTTCTTCTCGCGCTTAGCAATTTTTTCCGCATCCCCTTTCTCTTTCGCTTCCTGCAGGTCGCGACGGCGCTCGGCTATCTCGTCCTTCTGTTCAGCGATTTTCTTCTTGTGGTCGGCACGAAGCTTGCTGTCTGAACAGTTCGCTTTCACTTCGCTCAGCGCTTTTTTAAGACCGTCAACACGGTGCTGATTGTTATGCTTTTCGGCATAACCGATCTCACGCTGAATATCCTGTTCTTTCTCCTGACAAAGAGAGTTTGCGAAGGATGCTGTGCTTAAAGAAAAAAGGGCCAGAGCCAGAGTCATGCGGAATTTCATTATCGAAACCTTCCATTGTGTTGCGGCGTAAGCCGCTATCCAAAGTTATGCGGAGTACAGTCGAGGGGTGCTCCGCGTACTTAAGCATAGTAAGTAAACGGGGGATTCACCAAAGTGAGTGAAAAGATTCGGAATCCTGGAAGTTATCCAAACCGATGCGACGTATCGCGAATCAACGAGAGCCAGGCTGCAGGCTGGCTCTCATCTTCCTGCTGGGCAATGATATACCCGTGCGGCAGCGTACGGTCGAGAACCACTTTCGCGGCGGCACTTTGCGCACGGGAATCAAACTTGATCAGTAAAACGTCGTCCTGCGGAGTGATGCTTTTAAAGCGGATCCCGTTCGCATCCAGATGGTGCCAGACAGAAAAACCGTCAGGCACGCTGGCACCCTGGTTCACCGGGCGAATGGCAAGCGTGGATTCCTGGTGCGAAAGCGCGCTCCATGCCAGCAGCATGGCGCTGAGCACCACCAGTGTCATCACGGCGCAGGCAAAACGGCGCAGGGCAAGCGGTGAGATAGCCATCGTTAGCCTCTGGCTCCGTATTTCTTTTTCCACAGCACGACCAGAGAGCCGATCAGGCCGAAGACCAGCAGAACCACAGGCAGCAGCATCAGGCAGGACATCAGCTGGTCTTCATATTTCATAAACACCGGCGTTTTACCCAACGCATAGCCGAGCGTTGTCAGAATAAGCACCCATAACAGACCGCTCATCCAGTTAAAGAACTGGAAGCGGGCGCTGCTCAGCCCCGACAGACCGGCAATGGTCGGCAACAGCGTACGTACAAACGCGATAAAGCGGCCAATCAGCAGCGCGGAAAGCCCGTGCTTATGGAAAAGGTGGTGCGCCCGCTGATGATAATGTGCAGGCAGGTGCGAGAGCCAGTTCTGGACGATCCGGGTATTGCCCAGCCATCTACCCTGGATGTAGCTCACCCAGCAGCCGAGGCTGGCCGCGACGGTCAGTAATAAAATAGTTTGCGGAAACGCCATCGCCCCTTTGGCACACAGCACGCCGACGAGCACCAGCAAACTGTCACCAGGCAGGAAGGCAGCAGGCAGCAAACCGTTCTCAAGGAACAGGATCATAAACAAGACGAAATAGAGCATGCCAATCATGGAAGGGTTGGCCAGCGTTTCAAAATCCTGCGCCCAAAGGGCATGCAGTAGTTGGGTCAAAAGTTCCATTCAGTGTTCCTGGAAATCGGTTAACGTCACGCCTGTTATCCGGGGCAAACAGCACGGCGACATTGTTGTGATTTCATTATGGTCGCTCGCGGACACATTGCGGTGTGGCCAACACGTTTCCCTGTTAATTGGCTGGTTAGCAAGCACTAACTTACAAAATAACGAAGTGAATCCAATTGTAACAAAGCCCAACGTTCTGCGTCACAGAATTTGCAGGCGTGAGTTGATTTTGGCGTAAGCCCAGGAAGTGAGCGAGGGGATTTACAAAGGCTGACACTATATATGTTTTGCTTACCCACTGGAGCCAGAAGGCGCAGCGAGGCGCCTGCCAGCGGGAAGGTCATCTATTTTGCGGCACTGGGGGCCGTATCGAGATGAACAACGGGATTATCGGCGAAAAGATAGCGGTCAGCGTTAAATTCGAAGTCGTCGCTGGTTTCATTGAACAGCATCTGCTTGGTGTTTTCCAGATGCTGCCACATCGCCAGCTTAGCGGCATGGGGATCTTTACGAATCAGCGCCTTAAGGATTTGATCGTGATCGTCACACCAGTTGTCGACGGTACGGGAATCGATATGGTCGTGCAGTTTCTTCCAGTACGGGTTATGAACGCGCTGAGTCCACATTTTCTCAACAATTGCCGCCAGCGCCGTATTTTGGGTTGCCAGGGCGACCTGGACGTGAAACTGCAGATCCCACTCTGAATCGCGGAAACATTTTTCCTTACGGGCATTCTCCTGGATTTCCATCAGCTTCATGATGTCCTGCTTGGTCACCTGCGTCGCCGCAAACTCAGCAATATTGCTTTCGATCAGTTGGCGAGCCTGGAGCAGCTCAAACGGACCGTAGCTGGCGAATTCCAGACTTTCGTCCGCGACGGGAGAGTGTTTCGGCAGATTAGAAATCACGTGAATGCCGGAGCCTTTGCGTACCTCAACGTAGCCTTCCACTTCCAGCATGATGATGGCTTCGCGCACCACGGTGCGACTGACGCTTTTTTCATCCGCAATGAAGCGCTCGGCGGGAAGTTTATCACCGACAAGATAGACTCCTTGCTCGATGCGATCTTTCAGCTCGGCAGCAAGTTGTTGATATAAACGACGTGGTTCGGTGATTTCCATATGCGCTCCAGGCAGGGTACGGCAGATGATTTGTTATACCACTTTTGCGTGCCACTCTCCAGATTTTGCCATTAAAAAAGCCGCCCGGAGGCGGCTTCGGTGAAACGCATTTTCGCTAACTCTGTGTCGCCGGTTTCCCGAGGGACTCTTTCGCTAGCTCTTCTGCCGATTTGCTTTTCAGCACCGTCCAGATCACCACCGCGCCCAGCAGGTCGAAAATAGCCAGCACGGCGAACAGCGGGCTGAAGCCGATGGTATCCGCCAGTGCGCCGACCACCAGCGCAAACATCGTACTCGCGGTCCAGGCGGCCATCCCGGTCAGGCCGTTGGCGGTGGCCACTTCGTTACGGCCAAAGACGTCAGAGGAGAGCGTAATCAGCGCGCCGGACAGGGACTGGTGAGCAAATCCGCCGATGCACAGCAGGGCGATGGCCACATACGGGCTGGTGAACAGGCCGATCATGCCCGGGCCAATCATCAGCAGTGCGCCCATGGTCACCACCATCTTACGGGAAACAATCAGGTTCACCCCAAACCAGCGCTGGAACAGCGGTGGCAGGTAGCCGCCCACGATACAGCCCAGGTCAGCGAACAGCATCGGCATCCAGGCGAACATCGCGATTTCTTTCAGGTTAAAGCCGTAGACTTTAAACATAAACAGGGGGATCCACGCGTTGAAGGTACCCCATGCCGGCTCGGCCAGGAAACGCGGCAGGGCGATACCCCAGAACTGGCGGGTGCCCAGGATCTGCCAGACGGTCATTTTTTTGCCGTTATTGGTCTGATGCTGCGCTTCCTGACCACCAATGATGTACTCGCGTTCTTCTTCAGACAATTTTTTCTGATCGCGCGGATGTTTATAGAAAATCAGCCACGCCATGGCCCACGCAAAGCTCAGCACGCCAGAGATGATGAACGCCATCTGCCAGCTGTGCATCACGATAGCCCACACCACCAGCGGTGGTGCAATCATCGCCCCTATGGACGAGCCGACGTTGAAGTAACCGACCGCAATGGAACGCTCTTTTGCCGGGAACCACTCGGAGCTGGCTTTCAGCCCTGCGGGGATCATGGCGGCTTCAGCTGCACCTACCGCGCCGCGCGCCAGCGCCAGGCCGCCCCAGCTTCCCGCCAGCGCGGTGGCTCCGCAGAACACCGCCCAGGCGATGGCGAAGAAGGCATAACCGATTTTGGTACCGAGAATGTCCAGCACATAGCCAGCAACAGGCTGCATGATGGTATAAGCCGCGGAGTAGGCGGCAATGATGTAGGAGTATTGCTGCGTGGAGATATGCAGCTCTTCCATCAACGTTGGCGCTGCTGCTGCCACGGTGTTACGCGTCAGGTAGCCCAGCACGGTGCCTAACGTCACCAGTGCGATCATATACCAACGTAACCCTTTAATTTTACGCATCTAAAACCTCATCGTTATGTTATTTCCGCGCCAGAACGCGGCAACCTCTCGACCGTTTCCGGGAGCAGTTGTGTAACGGGAGGGGCGCAGCCGGGAGCATGTCCCGGAACGGCCCGAACCTTGCCATAAGTAAGCGTGCATAAGTCGGTATCCGTACCGTTAAATCTGGTGTATCTGACACCAGTAATGCATTCCGTCGGCTTATAGTTTGCGACGGCGAAAAGATAACTTGTCATACAACTTTAAAAGGTGAGTGACATCACAAATGTATGATTCTTTGTGGGGACATTAATTGCTGAGCGCAAAGCCAGTAATGATGCGGCTTGTAGAAGGGTTTACTCCATTGAGGGTAATTTATTTGTTGACGTTTATTGATCTCACTCACGAAAAAAACGTCGGCTGGTGGAAATTGGTGTGATAACTTTGCAGCATATGAACATACGCTTTCTGCGCTCCCGTAATGAGGAAGACGATAATGACGCCGTTTATGACCGACGATTTTCTGTTAGATACCGAATTTGCTCGCCGCCTGTACCACGACTACGCAAAAGACCAGCCGATTTTCGACTACCACTGCCATTTACCGCCGCAGCAGGTTGCCGAAAATTATCGCTTCAAAAACCTGTATGACATCTGGCTGAAGGGTGACCACTACAAATGGCGCGCCATGCGCACCAACGGCGTGGCTGAGCGCCTGTGTACCGGCGATGCGACCGACCGCGAGAAGTTTGACGCCTGGGCGGCGACTGTTCCGCACACCATCGGCAACCCGCTTTACCACTGGACGCACCTTGAGCTTCGCCGTCCGTTTGGCATCACCGGCAAACTTCTCTCCCCAACGACCGCCGATGAAATCTGGGAGCGCTGCAACGCCCTGCTGGCGCAGGATAACTTCTCCGCGCGCGGCATCATGAAGCAGATGAACGTGAAGATGGTGGGCACCACCGACGATCCGATTGACTCTCTGGAGCATCATGCGGTTATCGCCAAAGACACCTCTTTTGATATCAAAGTGCTGCCAAGCTGGCGCCCGGACAAAGCCTTCAACATTGAGCAGGCTACCTTCGCCGACTACATGGCGAAGCTGGCGGAAGTGTCCGATACCGACATACGTCGTTTCACCGACCTGCAAACCGCGCTGACCAAACGTCTGGATCACTTCGCGGCGCACGGCTGTAAAGTCTCTGACCACGCGCTGGACGTGGTGCTGTTTGCAGAATCAAACGAGGCCGAGCTGGACAGCATTCTGGCACGTCGTCTCACCGGTGAATCGCTTAGCGAGCACGAAGTGGCGCAGTTCAAAACGGCGGTACTGGTGTTCCTCGGTGCGGAATACGCGCGTCGCGGCTGGGTACAGCAGTACCATATCGGTGCGCTGCGCAATAACAACCAGCGCCAGTTTAAGCTGCTTGGTGCGGATGTAGGCTTCGACTCCATCAACGACCGTCCGCTGGCAGAAGAGCTGTCCAAACTTCTGAGCAAACAGAACGAACAAAATCTGCTGCCTAAAACCATCCTGTACTGCCTGAACCCGCGCGATAACGAAGTGCTGGGTACCATGGTCGGCAACTTCCAGGGCGAAGGGATGCCGGGCAAGATGCAGTTCGGCTCCGGCTGGTGGTTCAACGATCAGAAAGACGGTATGGAACGTCAGATGACGCAGCTGGCGCAGCTTGGCCTGCTAAGCCGCTTTGTCGGCATGCTGACCGACAGCCGCAGCTTCCTGTCCTATACCCGTCATGAATATTTCCGCCGCATTCTGTGCCAGATGATTGGCCGCTGGGTGCACGCAGGCGAAGCGCCAGCGGATATCCAGCTGCTGGGCGAAATGGTGAAAAACATCTGCTTTAACAATGCGCGTGACTACTTCGCCATTGAACTGAACTAGGGCCGTTTGAGGTTGATATGCAATACATCAAAATCCATTCGCTGGATAACGTGGCCGTCGCGCTGACGGATCTCGATGAAGGCGACGTGGTGACCGTTGATAACCAGAGCGTCACCCTGCGTCAGGCGATTGCTCGCGGACACAAGTTTGCCGTGAAGCCTCTCGCCAAAGGGGACAACATCATTAAGTACGGTCTTCCGATTGGGCATGCGTTAGCGGATATCGAGCCGGGTGAACATATTCATTCTCACAATACGCGCACCAATCTGAGCGATCTGGACGAGTACAGCTATCAACCTGATTTACCCGCGGAAGAGCGTCAGGCGGCAGATCGTGAAGTACAGATCTACCGTCGCGCTAACGGTGAGGTGGGGATCCGCAACGAGCTGTGGATCCTCCCGACCGTCGGCTGCGTCAACGGCATCGCGCGTCAGATCCAGACGCGTTTTCTGAAAGAGACCAACAGTGCCGAAGGCACTGACGGGGTACATCTGTTCAGCCACACCTACGGTTGCTCCCAGCTGGGTGACGACCACATCAATACCCGCACCATGCTGCAAAACATGGTGCGCCACCCGAACGTGGGGGCGGTGCTGGTGATCGGCCTGGGCTGCGAGAACAATCAGGTGGACGCCTTCCGCGAGACGCTCGGTGAGTTCGATCCTGAGCGCGTGCATTTTATGGTGTGTCAGCATCAGGACGACGAAGTGGAAGCGGGCGTTGAGCAGCTTCATCAGCTGTATAACGTGATGCGCCACGACAAGCGCGAGCCGGGTAAGCTGAGCGAGCTGAAGTTTGGTCTGGAGTGCGGCGGGTCTGACGGCCTGTCCGGCATCACTGCCAACCCGATGCTGGGTCGCTTCTCGGATTACGTTATTGCCAACGGCGGCACCACTGTGCTGACCGAAGTGCCGGAGATGTTCGGTGCGGAACGTATTCTGATGAGCCACTGCCGCGACGAAGAGACGTTTGAGAAGACCGTCACCATGGTGAACGACTTCAAACAGTATTTCATCGCCCACAATCAGCCCATTTACGAGAACCCGTCACCGGGTAACAAAGCGGGCGGGATCACCACGCTGGAAGAGAAATCTCTCGGCTGCACCCAGAAAGCGGGCGCCAGCCAGGTGGTGGACGTTCTGCGCTACGGCGAGCGCCTGAAAACGCACGGTCTGAACCTGCTGAGCGCACCGGGTAACGATGCGGTCGCCACCAGCGCGCTGGCGGGCGCCGGCTGCCATATGGTGCTGTTCAGCACCGGTCGCGGCACGCCGTACGGCGGTTTTGTGCCGACGGTGAAAATTGCCACCAACAGCGAGCTGGCGGCGAAGAAAAAACACTGGATCGACTTTGATGCGGGCCAGCTGATTCACGGCAAAGCGATGCCGCAGCTGCTGACGGAATTCGTGGACGCGATTGTGGAATTTGCCAACGGCAAGCAAACCTGTAACGAGAAGAACGACTTCCGCGAGCTGGCGATCTTTAAGAGTGGTGTGACGCTTTAAATAGGGAGCGGGCTGGTGCCCTCACCCTGACCCTCTCCCACAGGGAGAGGGTACAAACACTAAAAACGGCAACCTCAGGGTTGCCGTTTTGCTGTTAACCTCGCAGGGCGTTCTTCGCTAAACGCGCGTCTTCCGCCTGACAGGCCGCTGCGGTAAACAGCACGTCGGTAGAGGAGTTCAGCGCGGTTTCGCAGGAGTCCTGCAGCACGCCGATGATAAAGCCGACGGCTACCACCTGCATGGCGATTTCGTTCGGGATACCGAACATATTACACGCCAGCGGGATCAGCAGCAGGGAACCGCCCGCCACGCCCGATGCGCCACAGGCACACAGCGACGCCACGACGCTCAACAGCAGCGCGGTTGGCAGATCCACCGGAATGCCCAGCGTATGCACCGCCGCCAGGGTCAGCACAGTAATGGTGATTGCCGCACCCGCCATATTCACGGTTGCACCCAGCGGGATCGAAACGGAATAGGTGTCGCGGTCCAGGTTCAGCTTCTCCGCCAGCGCCATGTTAACCGGAATGTTCGCCGCCGAGCTGCGGGTGAAGAAGGCGGTTACGCCGCTTTCGCGCAGGCAGGTCAGCACGAGCGGATACGGGTTGCGGCGGATCTGCCAGAACACCAGCAGCGGGTTGATCACCAGCGCCACCAGCAGCATACAGCCGACCAGCACAACCAGCAGCTGCGCGTAACCCCACAGTGCGTCAAAACCGGTAGTTGCCAGCGTGGAGGAGACCAGCCCGAAAATACCGACTGGCGCAAAGCGAATCACCAGCTTCACCATAAAGGTCACGGCGTTGGACAAATCGTTGACCAGGTTTTTCGTGGTCTCGTTGCCGTGGCGCAGCGCGAAGCCCAGACCAATCGCCCAGACAAGGATGCCAATGTAGTTTCCGCTCATCAGCGCGGTGATGGGGTTAGAGACCATGCTCATCAGCAGGCCCCGCAGGACTTCGACAATGCCGGACGGCGGCGTGATATCACCGGCCGCGCTGGTCAGGTGCAGCGTGGACGGGAACAGGAAGCTAAACACCACGGCCGTTAAGGCAGCCGAGAAGGTTCCCAGCAGATAAAGGAACAGAATGGGGCGAATGTTGGTTTTTTGTCCGTGCTGGTGGTTGGCAATTGACGCCATGACCAGCATCAGAACCAGTACCGGCGCGACGGCTTTCAGTGCACCTACGAACAGCGTCCCGAGCAGCCCCGTGGCTTCCGCGGCAGGTTTTGACACCATCGCCAGCAGAATACCCAGCACCAGCCCGACCAGAATTTGTTTAACGAGGCTGCCCTGCGCCAGGCGCGCGAACAGACCGCTTGATTGTATGCTCATACATATTTCCTGAGTGAAATTGCGTTCCATCCCGGATGTGCTCTTAGTCACATTTATGTCCGGATGTAAGTAAATGTTTGCCTGGTCGAGTATAGGGAATGTGCCAAAGGAGGGAAGCGTAAAATGCTGGATTTTACGTGTTGCATCATATTTTTTAACTACTGCGTTACAAAAGTGTGTTCACCCTCTCCCTGTGGGAGAGGGCCGGGGTGAGGGGATTACTCCACCTGCTGCTTCTTATCGTGCTGGCGGTTAACCCAGGTATTGATAATTAGCGTCACGATCAGAATGCCAAATACCACGCCGAGCGAAATAGCGATCGGGATATGGTAGAAATCGACGATTAGCATTTTGATACCGATAAACACCAGAATCACCGACAGGCCGTACTTCAGCATGGAGAAACGCTCCGCCGCGCCTGCCAGCAGGAAATACATGGCACGCAGGCCGAGAATGGCGAAAAGGTTAGAGGTCAGGACGATGAACGGGTCGGTGGTTACCGCGAAGATCGCCGGAATGCTGTCCACGGCGAAAATCACGTCGCTCAGCTCAACCAGAATCAGCACCAGCAGCAGCGGGGTGGCAAACAGCAGGCCGTTCTTGCGCACGAAGAAGTGCTCGCTCTCGATCTTGTCGGTCATGCGCAGATGGCCGCGGATCCACTTCACCAGCGGGCGATCGCCAATCGCAGAGCCGTCCTCTTTCGCCAGCGCCATTTTGACCCCGGTGAACAGCAGGAACGCGCCGAAGACGTACAGCAGCCACTCGAACTGGGTAATCAGCCAGCTGCCAGCGAAGATCATGATGGTACGCAGGATAATTGCGCCCAGCACGCCGTACACCAGCACGCGACGCTGCAGAGCCGCAGGTACGGCGAAGTAGCTGAACAGCATCAGCCAGACGAAGACGTTATCAACCGCCAGGGCTTTTTCAATCAGATAGCCGGTGAGGAAGGCAAGCGCCTGAGGGTCGGCAACCGCGCGGCCTTCGGTCGAGGCCAGGTACCACCAGAAGGCGGCGCAGAAGAGCAGAGAGAGGGTGACCCACACCAGCGACCAGGCGGCGGCCTGTTTCATGGTCATGCCGTGCGCGCCGCGACGTCCCTGCAAAAAGAGGTCGATCGCCAGCATGATGAGCACGACAACCGCGAATCCGCCCCACAACATGGGAGTGCCGACAGAATGCATACTATTTTCCTTACACATAAAAAACAAAAACGGCCATGGTCAGAAGACGATAGCCGTTAGCTTTTTATGCATAGACCTCGCCTTCCGGCAAGGTCTCACTTACAACCACGAAGGTTGCCCGGCGACCGGATGCGGTATTGCACGCATCGTAATGACGATCCACCGACGAAGAAGTTACTCCCCTTTGCAGGTAACAAAATATGTCAGACCATTGGTTTCGTCAATGGTCTGCGCCGTTTCATTACACAGCTTTACGCGATAACTTCCGCACTCACGCCGTCTGCAGGGAATACCACGCCGGTCTGGCGGCGGATCTCCGTTTGCAGCTTCGCCGTGGTGCGGCTCACCGCAAGGCCTGGGTGATTCACTTCGTTGTCTTCCACCAGACGGGCGAAGACCTCTGCCTCATAGAGCATAGTGTTAATATGCTGAGGCTGCGTCAGCTCCTGGGCTTTGCCGCCGCGCGGCACGAAGCTCACCTTCTGGCACTCGGAGATTTTCTCGATGACCAGCGAGCCCGCTTCGCCCTGAATTTCGCTCGGCAGGACAGAGTCGCTCACCTTGGAGTGCTGCAGCGTGACGCTGAAATCCCCGTAGTCCAGCACCGCGACACCGTGCGCATCCACGCCGCTCTCCAGCAGGCTGGCGGTAGCCGTGACGCCGTGCGGTTCGCCCCACAGGGCCACTGCAGAGGCCAGGCAGTAAAATCCGATATCCATTATCGAGCCGTTCGAGAACGCCGGGTTAAAGGTGTTCGGGTTCTCGCCGTCCAGATAGCGCTGGTAGCGCGACGAGTACTGGCAGTAGTTAATAAAGGCTTTGCGTACCTTGCCGATTTTCGGCAGGGACTGCTGCAGCAGCAGGAAATTCGGCAGGCTGGCGGTTTTGAACGCTTCGAAAAGAACCACCTGGTTTTCGCGGGCAAGCGCAATGGCCGCCTCCACTTCCTCAATATTTGATGCCAGCGGCTTCTCGCAAATCACATGCTTTTTATGGCTGAGGAACAGCTTCGTTTGCGGAAAGTGCAGGGAGTTCGGGCTGGCGATATAGACCGCGTCAATGGCATCGCTTTGCGCCATCTCATCAAGCGAGGTGAAGAGATGCTCAACGAGGTAATCGTTGGCAAAACTCTGCGCCTGCTCAAGGCTGCGGGAATAGACTGCGGTAAGTTTCAGTTTGCCGGTTTCGTGGGCGGCGTCGACGAACTGGCGCGTGATCCAGTTCGTTCCAATGACTGCGAAACGTATCATAGACGTTTACGTACTCCGTAGCGGGGAACCTTTAGCCACTGTAGCACGTCATCATGACAATTCGCGTGCGCTATTCCGCATTACCATTTAACGATAAATGCGTAAGCCACAGACGGGTATCAAACTCCAGCTGGTGGTACTGTGGCTCCATGTGGCAGCACAGGGAATAGAACGCTTTGTCGTGCTCTTTCTCTTTCAGGTGTGCCAGCTCATGGACGACGATCATCCGCAGAAAGGCTTCCGGCGCGTTGCGGAAAACCGTCGCGACGCGGATTTCGGCCTTTGCCTTCAGCTTGCCCCCCTGCACGCGGGAGACGGCGGTGTGCAGGCCGAGCGCGTTTTTCAGCACGTGGATCTTGTTGTCGTACATCACCTTGTTGATCGGCGGCGCGCTCTTCAGATACCGGCTTTTCAGATCCTGCGTATACTGCCAGAGGGCCTTATCGGTCGCGAAATCGTGGGTGCCGGGATAGCGTTTTTCCAGCACTGCGCCGAGCTTCTGCTCGGCAATCAGGCTGCGAACCTGAGTCAGTAAATGCTCCGGATAGCCCTGGAGATAAGTAAGTTGGTTCATCAAAAGCCCAAATTAATGCGAAAACGGGTATACTCACGCACCCTTTTCAGGGATACGCCAAATTTTACCATTCAGGAGGGCCGATGAGCCACTTAGACAACGGTTTCCGTTCACTCAACCTTAAACGTTTCCCGGAAACGGACGACGTTAACCCGCTTCAGGCGTGGGAAGCGGCGGATGAATATCTGCTGCAACAGTTGGATGAGACTGAAATCCGCGGCCCGGTTTTGATCCTGAATGACGCCTTCGGCGCGCTGGGCTGCGCCCTGACAGAGCACACGCCTTACAGCATTGGCGATTCCTACCTGAGCGAACTGGCGACGCGTGAAAACCTGCGCCATAACGACATCGACGAGTCCAGCGTGAAGTTCCTCGACAGCACCGCGGACTACCCGCAGGCGCCGGGCGTGGTGCTGATCAAAGTGCCAAAAACCATGGCGCTGCTGGAGCAGCAGCTGCGCGCGCTGCGTAAGGTCGTGACGCCTGAAACGCGCATCATCGCGGGTGCCAAAGCGCGCGATATTCACACCTCGACGCTGGAGCTGTTCGAGAAGGTCCTCGGCCCAACCACCACCACGCTGGCGTGGAAAAAAGCGCGCCTGATTAACTGCACCTTCAGCGCGCCGGAGCTGGCCGACGCGCCAGAGACCCTGAGCTGGACGCTGGAAGGGACCGACTGGACCATCCACAACCACGCGAACGTCTTCTCCCGCACCGGTCTGGATATCGGCGCGCGCTTCTTTATGGAACATCTGCCGGAAAATCTGGAAGGAGAGATTGTCGACCTGGGCTGCGGCAACGGCGTGATTGGCCTGACGCTGCTGGCGAAGAACCCGGAGGCCAGCGTGGTGTTCAGCGACGAATCGCCGATGGCGGTGGCCTCCAGCCGTCTGAACGTTGAAACCAATATGCCGGACGCGCTGGACCGCTGCGAGTTTATGATCAACAACGCGCTGTCCGGCGTAGAGCCGTTCCGCTTTAACGCCGTGTTCTGCAACCCGCCGTTCCACCAGAAGCACGCCCTGACGGATAACGTCGCGTGGGAGATGTTCCACCACGCGCGCCGCTGCCTGAAGATTAACGGCGAGCTGTACATCGTGGCCAACCGCCACCTGGATTACTTCCACAAGCTGAAGAAGATTTTCGGCAACTGCGTCACCATTGCGACGAACAATAAGTTCGTGGTGCTGAAGGCGGTGAAGCTGGGACGTCGTCGTTAAGATTGTTTTGCCTGGCGGCGCTTCGCTTGCACAGGCCTACGGTTTTGTAGGCCCGGTAAGCGCAGCGCCACCGGGCAATGCCCTAGATCGCCAGAGCTAATTTCGTCCCCTGCGCAATCGCGCGCCGCGCGTCCAGCTCCATCGCCACGTCGCACCCGCCAATCAGATGCACTGTTTTACCGGCCTCGCGCAGCGGATCGGCCAGATCGCGCTTTGGCTCCTGCCCGGCGCACAAAATGACATGATCCACGCGCAGCAGCTGCGGCTCGCCGCCGATCGTGACGTGCAGCCCCTCGTCGTCGATCTTGTGGTAGCTGACAGCCGGGATCATCTTCACCCCGCGTGAGAGCAGGGTGGCGCGGTGGATCCAGCCGGTCGTTTTGCCCAGCCCTTCGCCCGGCTTGCTGGCCTTACGCTGCAGCATCACGATCTGGCGCGGGCTTTTCGGCAGCTGCGGCCCTTCCGGGCGCAGGCCACCGGACTGGCTGAGGCTGGTATCAATGCCCCATTCGACGCAAAACTCGGCAATGTTCTGGCTGGTCGCCTCGCCCGGCTGGCTCAAATACATGGCGGTATCAAAGCCGATCCCGCCGCAGCCGATAATCGCCACCTTCTCGCCAACCGGTACTTTGTCACGCAGCACGTCGAGATAGCTCAGCACTTTTGGATGATCGATACCCTCGATCGCAGGCGTGCGCGGTACGATCCCGCTCGCCAGAATCACCTCATCGAAATCAGTCAGATCCGCCGCGCTGACAAACTGGTTAAGCCGCAGCTCGACGCCCGTCAGCTCGATCATCCGGCGGTAGTAGCGCAGCGTTTCGTAGAACTCCTCTTTGCCGGGGATCTGTTTGGCGATATTAAACTGCCCGCCAATCTCCCCCAGCGCATCAAACAGCGTCACGCTGTGCCCGCGCGAGGCGGCATTGACCGCAAACGCCAGGCCCGCAGGCCCTGCGCCGACAACCGCCAGGCGTTTTTTCGCTGTCGCCGGGATTACCGGCATTTTGGTTTCGTGGCAGGCGCGCGGGTTGACGAGGCAGGAGGTCACTTTCCCGACGAAGATCTGATCCAGGCATGCCTGATTACAGCCGATGCAGGTGTTGATCTCATCCGCGCGGCCGCTTTGCGCTTTGGACAGCAGCTCGGCATCGGCCAGGAACGGGCGCGCCATCGACACCATGTCGGCATCGCCGCGCGAAATCACATCGTCCGCCACCTGCGGATCGTTAATGCGGTTGGTGGTGACCAGCGGAACAGACACTTTCCCTTTCAGCCTGCGCGTTACCCAGCTGAACGCCGCGCGCGGCACCGGCGTGGCGATGGTCGGAATGCGCGCCTCGTGCCAGCCAATCCCTGTGTTGATAATCGTCGCACCTGCGGCTTCAATCGCCTGCGCCAGCTGCACGGTTTCGTCAAACGTGCCGCCGCCCTCCACCAGGTCGAGCATCGACAGGCGGAAGATGATAATAAAATCCGCGCCCGCACGTTCGCGCACGGCGCGCACGACTTCTACAGCAAAGCGCATCCGGCGGGCATAGTCGCCGCCCCATTCGTCGTCGCGCTGGTTGGTGCGGGCCGCGAGGAACTCGTTAATCAGATAGCCTTCTGAGCCCATTACCTCCACGCCGTCGTAGCCCGCCTCACGCGCCAGCGCCGCGCAGCGGGCAAAGTCGTCGATCAGCGCCAGGATCTCGTCGTGGGTGAGGGCGTGAGGTTTAAAGCGGTTGATCGGCGCCTGAATGGCCGACGGTGCGACCAGGTTAGGCTGGTAGCTGTAGCGTCCGGTGTGCAGGATTTGCAGGGCGATTTTACCGCCCTCGCTGTGCACCGCGTCGGTCACAATGCGGTGGTGCGGCAGCTGCGACGCATCGTTCAGCACCGCGCCGCCCTCCATGCCGACGCCGGAAGGGGTAGGGGCTACACCGCCGGTGACAATCAGCGCCACCCCGTGGCGGGCGCGTTCGGCATAGAAGGCCGCCAGACGCTCGGCCCCGTCCGGATGCTCCTCCAGCCCGGTGTGCATCGAGCCCATCAACACGCGGTTTTTAAGGATGGTAAACCCCAGATCGAGGGGGGCGAATAACGACGGGTAGCGGCACATAGTCTCTTCCAGTGTAAAATTATTGTTATGTGGTCGGATGAGTTACTAATTTAGCCAGCGGCAGCGGAAAGGTAAAAGCGGGATCGAATGATTGTGATAGATCTCAAAGAACTTCCCCAGTGGCGCTGCGCTTACCGGGGCTACAAAACCCCAGGACAGATAAGCGTAGCGCCATCCGGCGTTATTTACGGCGCCGCTGCCCGGACCAGCCCCGGAGCCTGCCACATCGAGGTCGTCAGCCCGTTGTCCACCAGCCCGAGCTGGTCGGCGTACACCGCCTGCCATTTCTGCATCATGCCGTCGTACAGCTCCCGGTGTTGCGGGTTCGGCGTGAACTCGCGGCTCCACTTCACCAGCCGCTCGCCCGTCGAGGCCATATCGGCAAACAGCCCCGCGCCAGCACCTGCCGCAATCGCGCAGCCGAGCGCCGTCGCCTCTTTCACTTCCGGCACGCGCACCGGCAGGCCGGTGACGTCGCTTAAGATCTGGCTCCACAGAGCGCCTTTGGAACCGCCGCCCGCAAACACCAGGCTTTCAAACGTTACGCCGGAGAAGCGCGAAATCTGCGCCAGGTTGCAGGCCGAGACGATCGCCGCATTCTCCTCCAGGGCGCGGAACAGCGTCGCTTTGTTGCATTTTTCCGGGTCGATGGAGAGGTTAATAAACGACGGCGCGGCGTGGTACCACTGCTTAAAATGCATCGCGTCGGAGAAGATCGGCATCACCCCGTGGGAACCCGCCGGCACGCGGCTCGCCATCTCTTCCAGCAGGGAGTAGGTGTCCATCCCCATCCGCTCGGCAATCAGCTTTTCCTCCGCGCAGAAGGCGTCGCGGAACCAGCGCATGGTCAGCCCGGTAAAGAAGCTGATCGACTCCGCCTGCGCCATGCCGGGAATGACGTGCGGGTTCACGCGGATGTTCATCTCAGGATCGGTGCGCACCTGCGGCAGGTTGACCACCTGCTGCCAGAAGGTACCGCCCAGCACCGCCGTTTGTCCGGCGCGAACCACGCCCAGCCCCAGACAGCCCAGCTGTACGTCGCCGCCGCCCATCACTACCGGCGTGCCTTCGCGCAGGCCGCTCTGCTGCGCGGCCTCTTTGGTAATCGCGCCCAGCACGGTACCGGTCTCTTTCACCGGGGAGAGGATATCGGCGCGCAGCCCGGCCATGTCGAGCAGCGCCGGACGCCAGTCGCGGGAAAACAGATCCAGCATGCCGGTGGTGCCCGCGTTAGACGGGTCGACCGCCAGCTCGCCGGAGAGCTTCGCCGCCAGCCAGTCGCTGATCATGGTGATGGTCGCGGCGTTGCGGTAAATATCCGGACGATGGTGCGCCAGCCACAGCAGGCGCGGCATGGCGCTCAGCGCCAGCGTCTGGCCGGATACCTCATACACTTCGGATTCAAAACGGTCATCGTGGATCTCTTTGAGTTCGGCCACTTCGCGGCTGGCGCGGGCGTCGACGTTGGCGCAGGCCCAGATGGCCTCGCCGTTGCGGTCATACAGCACGATCCCTTCGCGCATTGAACAGCAGGCGACGGACTGAATATCTGCCGCGGTCAGATTCGCGCGCGACAGCGCCTGATGAATGCACCGGCAGGCCAGCTGCCAGTTGGTCTCGAGGTCGAACTCCATCGACCCCGGCACGTTCTCAACGCTCAGGTGCTTCCACTCGGCCTGACCGACGGCAATCTGGTTGCCCTGTAAATCGAAAATAACGGCGCGAACGCTGCCTGTCCCTGCATCTAACGCTAAAAGGTAACTCATGAGCTTGCCTCGCTGTTAGCGCAGGGCGGGCTCTCATTTGGCCAGAGCCAGCACCGCGCGGGCTGTCGTCTCTTCCGTCACCAGGCCATTGATACGGCGACCCTTCAGTGCGGCATAAATCGCATCGGCTTTCTCTTCCCCGCCGGCCACGCCAACGATGGTGGGCAGCTGCGCCAGCTCATCAAGCGAGACGCCGAGTAATTCTTTATGGATCTCCAGCTCCTCAACGCATTCGCCTTCGGCATTGAGGAAATAGCCGAGAATGTCGCCGACCGCGCCTTTGCGGGCGTACATCAGCTGTTCACCTTCGCTGATATAGCCGGAGCGCAGTATCGTAGCGTCGCGGCGCTGGTTGACCGAACCAATGCCAACCACCGCGACATCGGCGGCGGTGGCGGCGAGGATCACGTCCCGCACGCTGGTTTCACGTTTTAAGATCCCGGCCACTTCGGCGGAAGACACGCGAAGCGGGGCGGGGATCATGCTGACGCTGCAGGCGGCGTCCAGCTGTCCAATACCGGTCATATATGGCCCGACGCCGCCGGAGAGCGTCACGAGGCGGATCTGCTGCGAGCTGATAAAGCCGCTCAGGTGCTGCAGGCTGCTCATGGTGGTTTCACCGAACCCCACCGCCAGCAGCTGGCCGGGTTCCAGCACGCCCATCAGCGACTGCGCCGCGCCAATGCCTAACCGCACGTTCATCGGCGGCGTATTCAGGGCGGGCATCACGCGCACCAGCTTCAGGCCAAAGCGCTGCTGTAGCTCGGTTTCCAGCGCCAGGCATCCCTCGTAGCGGGAGTTAATCTGCACGCGGATCACCCCGGACTGACGGCCTTTTTCCAGCAGGCGAGAAATCTTCAAACGCGGCAGCCCGAGCCGCTCGCCGATATCGTTCTGGGTCAGCCCGTCGTGGTAGTAGCACCAGGCTACGCGCGCCACCAGCTCCTCTTCCGCCAGCGCCAGCCCGGCAAACCTTCCTTCTTCCGCAGTGCGTTTATCGCTCATAGTTGAACTCTTATAAAAATTTAGATCATATGTTCGTGATGACGCGGAGGGAAAGTGTGAGCCACGCGACAAAACGGATCATTTCGATCGTTTCTGGTTTATTTGAATCTCAATCGATAAAACTGTGATCCCTGCACGGTTGTAAATATAGTTCACCGTCTACGCTTTTGAACATTATTAAATCTAAAAATCATTTGTTCAATAGCGGAGCGATGATGACACCACTTCTCGACGCGCGGAATATCAGCAAGCAGTTCTCAGGCGTGCCGGTTCTGAAAGGCATTGATTTCACGCTGCTTGCGGGCCAGGTGCACGCGCTGATGGGCGGAAACGGCGCGGGAAAATCGACGCTGATGAAGATCATCGCCGGGGTCGAGACGCCGGACAGCGGTGAACTTTCCGTCGAGGGGCAGTCATATGCGCGGCTGACGCCCGTGCAGGCGCACAGGCTCGGCATTTACCTGGTGCCGCAGGAGCCGCTGCTGTTCCCCAACCTTACGGTGCGGGAAAACATCCTGTTCCGCCTGCCGCGCGAACGCGATCGGGAAAAGCGGCTGGAGGAGAAGCTTGAGCAACTGCATTGCCAGCTCAACCTCGACGCCGCCGCCAGCACCCTGGAGGTGGCGGATCAGCAGATGGTGGAGATCCTGCGCGGATTAATGCGCAACGCCAGGATCCTGATCCTCGACGAGCCCACGGCCTCCCTCACGCCGGGCGAAACCGAACGGCTGTTTCGTCAGATCCGCGCCCTGCAGGCACTCGGCGTCGGGATCGTGTTTATCTCCCATAAGCTGCCGGAAATTCGCATGCTGTCGAGCCACGTCTCGGTGATGCGCGACGGCGCGGTGGTGCTGAGCGGCGAAACCGCGCAGTTTGACGATAGCGCCCTGATCGCCGCCATGACGCCGGTGAGCCGCGAGAAATCCCTGAGCGATACGCAAAAGCTGTGGCTGGCGCTGCCGGGCAACCGCCGCACCCAGCCGCAGGATTTTCCGGTGCTGCGGGTAGAGGACCTGACCGGAGAAGGGTTTATCGAGCTGAGCCTTGAGATCTACGCCGGGGAGATCGTCGGGCTGGCCGGGCTGGTCGGATCCGGGCGCACCGAATTTGCCGAAACCCTTTATGGCCTGCGGCCGGTGCGCGGGGGCCGCATCTGGCTGGAAAATCAGGAGATCGCCGGCGATCCGGTAAGTTCACGCCTGGAAAAAGGGCTAGTCTACCTGCCGGAAGACAGGCAGGTGTCCGGCCTGTTCCTCGACGCGCCGATCCGCTGGAACACCGTGGCGCTGAACGAGCCGTCGCTCTGGCAGCAGCGGAAAAGAGAGTCCGCGGTGGTGGAGCGCTATCACCGAGCGCTGGGGATCAAGCTCAACCATGCGGATCAAACCGTGCGCACGCTCTCCGGCGGCAACCAGCAGAAGGTGCTGCTTGCACGCTGTCTGGAAGCCAACCCGTTATTGCTGATCGTCGACGAGCCGACGCGCGGCGTGGACGTCTCGGCGCGCGCCGATATCTACCAGCTTATCAAAAGCGTGGCGGCGCAGAACGTGGCGGTGCTGATGATCTCAAGCGATCTCGATGAGTTTCCGGGCCTCGCGGACCGCGTGCTGGTGATGCACCAGGGCGTGCTCAGCGGCGAACTGCCGCGCCACGCCGTCAGCCTCGATCGCATGATGGCGCTGGCGTTCGGAGGGCAATCATGAAGACCTTACTGAAAAACCGCGAGCTGAGCGCGTTTCTCGCCATTCTGGCGCTGTTCGCCGTGCTGGTGGCGCTGAATCCCTCTTACTTCAGCCTGCAGACGCTGGGGATGATCTTCGCCAGCTCGCAGATCCTGATCCTGCTGGCCATCGGCGCGGCGCTGGTAATGCTGACCCGCAATATCGACGTGTCCGTCGGTTCAACGGTCGGGTTGTCCGCCATCGCCGTCGGCGTGGCGCTGAACGGCGGCTACAGCCTGCCCGTTTCCATTCTCTTCGCACTGTCGATCGGGGCGCTGGCCGGGGCGTTCAACGGTTTTCTGGTGGTGGGGCTGCGCATTCCGGCGATTGTCGCGACCCTCGGCACGCTGGGGCTGTACCGCGGGGCGATGCTGCTCTGGACGGGAGGAAAGTGGATTGAAGGGCTGCCGCCGGGGTTGAAATCCCTCTCTGAGCCTGCCGCCGTCGGCGTATCGCCCCTTGGCATGGTGGTGTTGACCATCGCGGCCACAGGCGCGTGGACGCTGTCGCGCACCGCGTTCGGGCGTGATTTCTACGCGGTGGGGGATAACCTCGCCGCCGCGCGCCAGCTGGGCGTAGCGGTGAACCGCACCCGCATGATCGCCTTTACCCTGAACGGCATGCTGGCGGCCTGCGCCGGGATCGTCTTTGCCGCGCAGATTGGCTTTGTGCCTAACCAGACCGGCAGCGGGCTGGAGATGAAGGCCATCGCCGCCTGCGTACTGGGTGGCATTTCGCTGCTGGGCGGCACGGGGACGCTGATTGGCGCGCTGCTCGGTGCGTTCTTCCTGACGCAAATCGACACCGTGCTGGTGCTGTTCAGGCTCCCGGCGTGGTGGAACGACTTTATCGCCGGGCTGGTGCTGCTGGGAGTGCTGGTGCTCGACGGGCGTCTGCGCCAGGCGCTGGCGCGGCATCAGCGGGCGCTGAAGTACGGTCGCTTCCAGCCGGGTAACAGAGGGGGAAAGCACGTCACCCCCTTTCCCAAACGTAAAAAAGAGGTGGCGTAAATGAGGCTTAACTGGGAAAGCGCGCTGCTGATTTTACTGGTGCTGGAGATCCTGCTCTTCGGCGCCATCAACCCGCGCATGCTCGATATCAACATGCTGCTGTTCAGCACCAGCGACTTCATCTGCATCGGCATTGTGGCGCTGCCGCTTACGCTGGTGATCGTCAGCGGTGGGATCGACATCTCCCTCGGCTCGACCATCGGCCTGTGCGCGATTGCGTTGGGGGTGATGATGCAGGCGGGCTGGCCGATGGCGGTCGCCGTTCCGCTGACGCTGCTGCTCGGCCTGCTGTGCGGGCTGATGAATGCGGCGCTGATCCACTACACCGGCATCAGCCCTTTGGTTATCACCCTCGGCACGCTCTACCTCTACGGCGGCGGGGCGCTGCTGCTCTCCGGCATGGCGGGGGCCACGGGCTACGAGGGAATCAGCGGTTTCCCGGACGGCTTCACGGCGTTCGCTAACCTCACGGTGTTGGGCCTGCCGATCCCATTGGTCTTGTTCGCGGTAATCACCGTCTTCTTCTGGCTCATTACCCACCGGGGGCGCTTTGGCCGTCATCTGTTCCTGATTGGCCAAAATCCGCGTGCGGCACGCTATGCGGCGCTGTCGGTGAACGGCATGCCCTACGCGCTGTACGGCCTGGTGGGCGTTGCCTCCGCGATTGCCGCGCTGGTCATGGTCTCCTATTTCGGCTCCGCACGTTCGGATCTTGGGCGCGATTTACTGATGCCCGCGCTCACCGCCGCCGTGCTCGGCGGAGCCAATATCTACGGAGGTTCAGGTTCGGTTGTCGGTACGGCGCTGGCGGCGCTGCTGGTGGGGTATCTCCAGCAGGGTTTACAGATGGTCGGTATCCCCAATCAGGTGTCGAGCGCGCTGTCAGGGGCGCTGCTGGTTGTGGTGGTGATGGGACGTTCGCTGAGTCTGCACCGCGAATGGGTGCGATCTCTCTTTAGAAAACTATCCGGAGCGTAAGATGAAAACAAAACTGCTCGTCCTGGCAATGGCCCTCAGCTTCGCTTCGGCGCAGGCGGCGGACCGCATTGCCTTTATCCCGAAGCTGGTGGGCGTGGGCTTCTTCACCAGCGGCGGCAACGGCGCGAAAGAGGCGGGGAAAGATCTTGGCGTGGACGTGACCTACGACGGCCCGACCGAGCCGAGCGTTTCCGGCCAGGTGCAGCTCATCAATAACTTCGTCAACCAGGGCTATAACGCCATTATCGTCTCCGCCGTGTCGCCGGACGGGCTGTGTCCGGCGCTTAAGCGCGCGATGCAGCGCGGCGTCAAGGTCCTGACCTGGGATTCCGACACCAGGCCGGAGTGCCGCAGCATCTACATCAACCAGGGGACGCCGGAACAGCTGGGCGGCCTGCTGGTGGAGATGGCGGGCAAGCAGGTCACCAAACCGAATGCCAAAGTGGCGTTCTTCTACTCAAGCCCCACCGTCACCGACCAGAACCAGTGGGTGAAAGAGGCGAAGGCCAAAATCGAGAAAGATCACCCCCAGTGGCAGATCGTAACGACCCAGTTTGGCTATAACGACGCCACCAAATCATTGCAAACCGCCGAAGGGATCTTAAAAGCCTACCCGGATCTGGATGCGATTATCGCCCCGGACGCCAACGCGCTGCCGGCCGCGGCGCAGGCGGCGGAAAACCTGAAGCGGGAAGGGGTGGCGATTGTCGGCTTCAGCACGCCGAACGTGATGCGCCCGTACGTTGAGCGCGGCACGGTGAAGGCCTTCGGCCTGTGGGACGTGGTGCAACAGGGCAAAATTGCGGTCAATGTCGCCGATCGTTTGCTTAAAAAAGGCGATCTTAACGTCGGCGACAGCGTGGACGTAAAAAACATCGGGGCGCTGAAGGTCGAGCCGAACAGCGTGCAGGGCTACCAGTATGAGGCGAAGGGCAACGGCATCGTGCTGCTGCCGGAGCGGGTGGTGTTCACCAAAGAGAACATCAGCAAATACGATTTCTGACGGGGGAGCAAATGGCTGATTTAGACGACATCAAAGACGGTAAGGATTTTGGCATCGGCACGCCGCAGCAGAATGTGCCGTTCACGCTGAAAGGCTGCGGCTCGCTGGACTGGGGCATGCAGTCGCGGCTGGCGCGCATCTTTAACCCAAACAGCAACCGCACGGTGATGCTGGCCTTTGACCACGGCTATTTTCAGGGGCCAACCACTGGCCTTGAGCGTATCGATCTCTCCATCGCGCCGCTGTTTGGTGAAACCGACGTGCTGATGTGCACCCGCGGCATCCTCAGGAGCCAGGTACCCGCCGCGACGAACAAACCGGTGGTTCTGCGCGCCTCCGGCGGTAACTCGATTCTGGGCGAACTCTCCAACGAGTGCGTGGCGGTGGCGATGGAAGACGCGTTGCGCCTGAACGTCTGCGCGGTGGCAGCGCAGGTCTATATCGGAAGCCCGTTTGAGCATCAGTCGATTAATAACATCATCAAGCTGGTGGACGCTGGCGCGCGCTACGGCATGCCGACGCTGGCGGTGACGGGCGTCGGCAAAGAGATGGCGCGCGACGCTCGGTATTTCTCGCTGGCAAGCCGCATCGCCGCCGAAATGGGGGCGCAGTTCGTCAAAACCTACTACGTGGATGAGGGTTTTGAAAAAGTGACCGCCAGCTGCCCGGTGCCGATCGTTATCGCAGGGGGCAAAAAGCTGCCGGAGCACGAGGCGCTGGAGATGTGCTGGCGCGCGATAGACCAGGGCGCGTCCGGCGTGGACATGGGGCGCAACATCTTCCAGTCCAGCGCGCCGCTCGCCATGCTCAAGGCGGTGAAAAAAGTGGTTCACGAGAGCTGGAATGCCCGCGATGCGTTCCAGTTCTGGCAGGAAGAGAAACAGGGAGAAGCAAAATGAACGTGACGCTGGTAGAGATCAACATTAAGCCAGAGCGGGTAGACGAGTTTCTGGAAGTGTTTCGCGCCAACCACGAGGGCGCAATCCAGGAGCCGGGGAACCTGCGTTTTGACGTATTGCAGGACCCGAGGGTAAAAACCCGATTCTTTATCTACGAAGCCTATAAAGACGAAGAGGCGGTGCTGGCTCACAAGCAAACCCCGCACTATCTGGCGTGCGTGGAGAAGCTTGAGGAGCTGATGTCGGAGCCGCGTAAAAAGCGCAGCTTTGTTGGGTTGTTGCCGGAGTAACAGGCGTTATAAAAGTGTTGTAGGCCGGGTAAGCGCAGCGCCACCCGGCATTTTTCAAACCAGCTCCAGATGGGCAAGTAATCTCGCGAGCGCTTCACGCGGCTCACCCTGAACCGCCTGCAAGGGGAACGGCAACGCGGGTGCAGCCACTTTTCCCATCATCTCTGCCGCCGCCGCGATAACCCGTAAGCTGCCGTAGTGACGGAACAATTCCCACAGTGGCTCTAATCGCTCGGATTGGGCAGTCTCTTTCGAACGGGCAATCGCCAGCGCTGTTTGCGGTAACAATCCGCCGAGCACCGAGTACCAGACGTCAAACCCGGCCTGCAGGGCAGAGGCCGCTCGCCAGTCGCCGGCGATGCCCAGCGTGACTGTCTCAGGAAGACGGGCGCGTACCTGCGACAGGTCTTCCGGCACGCGACCAAGCTTAATGGATCCCACATTCGGCAGGGCCGCGACGGAAAATAACAATTCATCGCTAAACGCAAACCCGGTGGTGGCCGGATTATCGTAAATGCACAACGGTATGGAGAGCTGGCGGGTCACCGTTTCATAGAGATTAAACACTTCGTCTTCCGTTAATCGCTGGTAGGACACGGGGGCCATCAGCACGCCGGAGACACCTGCCGCCTGCGCGTCGTCAGCCAGACGCAGTATATCGTCCAGCCGGAGTGCGCCAATGCTGACGATGACCGGAATATCATCAGCATGCGCCACCGCGCAGCGTGCGATCCGACCGCGCTCTTCTACAGTCAGATAGGCATAGCTTCCCGTTGAGCCGAGAATGCCCAGAGAATCCACGCCAGCGTCGACCACGGGGCGCAGAAGATTGATGAAGGATTGCTCGTCAAACGTCCCCTCTTTCAGGGGCGTTAACGGAAAAGCGCTTAACCCGTAAAACATCGTGTTGTCCTCTTACAGCGTGAGCATCTGAACCTGAGCCGTGGCCCCCGGCATCAGCCGCTGCAGGTTGTTGACCAGCTCATCTCCCGCCTCATCCAGCGCCGCAAGCGGCATCGACGGCAGGCTTTCAAGAATAAACCACATGGATTGCGCCTGGCTATCAAGGCGCGTCCGTATCCCCTGGCGCCAGTTCCAGCGGCGGCAGGTAACGCCAGTATCGTCGCGCCAGATAACCTCGCCCGGTTCCGGATGTTCCACCACCGGCTGTCCCTCTTTGAAGGTATCAAATGGCTCGCTGCCTTCGGCAAGCGTCAGACGTGGCGTACCCGAATAAGCCGCGAGATTTTCTCCGCCGACCGGAATGGCGTAGCGAATACTCACCGCGTTATAGATATCCACCACCGGATCCAGCGGCGGCAGCGAGCCATCTTTCAGGACCCGCTTACGCAGGGCGGATGCCGAGCAGGGCGTGCGTTTCGGTTTCGCGCCGAAGGCTTTAAACACTTCATCCCAGCCTGAAAGGTGTGCATCAGCCCAGGGCACATCATCATTAATCATCTGCTGGCAGGCCTGCGCCAGCGCGGCAGCCGCCACCTCCGGGTGGGTAATTGGCGCAGCTTCAACCAGAATGCTCAGCGCCCGAAAGCCTGGGGCAATCCCGGCAAGACGTGAGTCTATTGACGGCGTAACGAGAGACATAAATAATCCTGTATTGACTGTTTTATACCATGGTAGTGACCAATGACTGATAAAGTCAATATAATGACTGCGCACGGGGCCGATGTTGCCCAGGTAAGCCTGGCCGTGGCGAACCGCATACGCAACTGGCGCAAAGAGAAAAAGCTATCTCTGGACGAGCTGTCCCGCCGCGCAAGCGTCAGCAAAGGCATGCTGGTAGAGATCGAAAAGGGCGCAGCCAACCCCAGTATCGCCATCTTGTGCAAACTGGCTGCCGCGCTCGGTATCTCAGTGGCGGATATCGTTAACGTCACCAGCGAGCCGCTGGTGCATGTTATCGAAGAAGAGACTATTCCGGTGCTGTGGCAGGGCGAACAGGGTGGACGCGCCAGACTGCTGGCGGGAACGGCAGGCCCGGATATGATTGAGTTATGGCAATGGGAGATGCAGCCGGGGGAGCGTTTTACCTCTCCGGGGCACCCGGCGGGAACCTTTGAGCTGTTGCACGTGAACGAAGGCGTTTTAACGCTGACGGTGGATGAGACGGTAACCCAAGTTAACGCTGGCGCATCGGCTGTGGCGAAAACGGAAGCGGCGCACGGCTACGCCAATGAGGGCGATACCGTGCTTCGCTTCACCATGACGGTGGCGGAATTTCACCGCTAAAAAACCGGGCCTACAAACGCCTGTAGGCCCGGTGATTTTTTTACGCCTCTTCCACGCTCACCCGCAGCGCTGCCAGCGCTTTACGCGCCGCTTTCAGCACCTGCTCGCACTGCTCAATCGTCAGAGTCAGCGGCGGTTCAATGCGGATGGTTTTCGAGTTGTTGAGCGTTCCGGCCACCAGCACCCGCTGGCGGAACATCTCGCTCGCAAAGCTGTAGCCGATTTCGTTGTCGACAAACTCAATCGCCATCAGCATCCCTTTGCCGCGCGCCTCCTGTACAAGGTCAGGGTATTCCCGGCCCAGCTGGCGGAAGCCGTCCAGCAGCATGTCGCCTTTCTGCTCCGCCTGCGCGGGCAGGTTTTGCTCCAGCAGCACGTTGATGGTCGCCAGCGCCGCTGCGCAGGCCAGCGGGTTACCGCCAAAGGTGGTGGTATGCAGGAACGGATTGTCGAACAGCACCGAGAACACCTCTTCAGTAGCAACCGTCGCGCCAATCGGCATCACGCCGCCGCCAAGCGCCTTCGCCAGACACAGTATGTCCGGCTGCACGTTCTCGTGCTCGCAGGCAAACATTTTGCCGGTGCGCCCCATCCCGGTCTGGACTTCGTCGAGGATCAGCAGCGCGCCAAACTCATCGCACAGCTGACGCACGGCAGGCAGATAGCCCTGCGGAGGGAGGATCACGCCGCCTTCACCCTGAATCGGCTCCAGGATCACCGCCGCCACGTCATCGCCGGTTTTACGGCATTCACTCAGCACGGTGCGCATGGCGTTAATGTCGCCGAACGGCACGTGGCGGAAGCCCGGCAGCAGCGGCATAAACGGTTTGCGGAAGGTGGATTTGGCGGTAGCGGACAGTGCGCCCAGGGATTTACCGTGGAACGCGCCGCTGGTGGCGATAAAGGTGAATTTCCCGCGCGGCGACTGGTACGCTTTGGCGAGCTTTATCGCCGCTTCGACCGATTCCGTGCCGCTGTTGCTAAAGAAGCTGTATTTCAGTTTGCCGGGCGTTAAGGCCGCCAGCGTTTTCGCGAGCATGGCGCGAAGCGGGTCGAGCAGTTCCTGGCTATGGAGAGGTTGTTTCGCAAGTTGATTCTGTACGGCGGAAACCACAACTGGATTACGGTGCCCCACGTTGAAGATACCAAAACCACCAAGGCAATCGATAAACTCCTGTCCCTGGGTGTCGACAAGCGTGTTAAGACTCCCCGCTTGCCACTCTACGGCTCCGTAATCCCCGCCGGCGGTAACAGATTTGCGATACTCCAGAAACCCTGGATTGACGTGCTCTTTAAAGTAATCGATGACCTCTCGGTTAAGTTGTTTCATCTCCTCATGATCAAGCGTTCGCTTCTCAATGAGATTCAGTGCGTGCGCGGTACAGGCAAGAGCCGAGGCGCTGGAAGGTAACCTGTTCAAAATGTGCTCCCGGGGATCGCGTATCACATGATACTGGTTTAAGTATTGCAGGGATTACGCCACTTCAGATGCCTTAATGAAAATCGGGATAAACGCCAGGTTAAAATAATGTTGCACAATATTTAATCATGCCGAAGCAACCGAAACGGGATTTAGCGGTACAGGACAGATAAGGATAAATGGGGGCGAAAAAGCGCAACTGCACTAAAGAAGTGCATTCGCTGCAACTTAAGTGGGCGTTAACTGGTCATGCTTTATAGGTAATTTCTTTGTGAAAGTATTTGAAATCAATGAATTATAAATTCGTACAAAAAGTATGGTTTAAGTGAAATCTGCGATCTTCATCAAGTTTAACAACTAAAGATAAATTGTTTACCGCCGAAAAAACATTGACCCACAAAATTAACATTCAAATAACCTGCAAGGGATGCCCACGATGTCCTCTCCAACCTATGTCACCCAGAATGAATATCCTCTGGACGATGACACCACCTTAATGTCTACCACAGACGTCCACAGCTACATCACTCACGCCAACGACACTTTTGTGCAGGTGAGCGGCTACCGGCTTGATGAGCTGACGGGCCAGCCGCACAACCTGGTACGCCACCCCGACATGCCAAAAGCCGCGTTTGCCGATATGTGGTACACGCTGCAGCAGGGCGAACCGTGGAGTGGGATTGTCAAAAACCGGCGCAAAAACGGCGATCACTACTGGGTGCGTGCTAACGCAGTGCCGATGGTGCGCCACGGGCAGGTCACGGGCTATATGTCCATTCGCACCAAAGCCACGGCGGAAGAGATTGCCACCGTGGAACCGCTCTACCGGGCGCTCAACGACGGGAGCTGTAAGAAACGTGTGTACAAGGGGCTGGTGGTTGGAAAAGGCTGGCTGGGCAAACTGCCTGCTATGCCGCTGCGCTGGCGCGTGCGCAGCGTGATGGCGGTGCTCTTTGCCCTACTCGCCTCCACCCTGGCGGTGACCTCCGCCGGGTGGATGCCGCTCGTTGCTGCTGCGGTGGTGATGCTGCTGGGGACGCTGCTCTTTGAGCAACAGATTGTCCGCCCGGTAGAGAATGTGGCTCGACAGGCGCTGAAAGTCGCAACCGGTGAGCGCAACAGCGTGCAGCATCTGAACCGCAGCGACGAGCTGGGGCTGACGCTGCGCGCGGTAGGGCAGCTTGGCCTGATGTGCCGCTGGTTGATTAATGACGTGTCGAGCCAGGTGGTTAGCGTCCGCGACGGCAGCGACAGGCTGGCGCAGGGAAATGAAGATCTGAACGATCGGACCCGTCAGACCGTGGCGAACGTGCAGCAGACCGTCGCGACAATGAATCAGATGGCCGCATCCGTTCAGAGTAACTCCGAAACCGCCGCCGAGGTGGACAAACTCTCCGTGGCCGCGAGCAGCGCGGCGACAAAAGGAGGCAATGCGATGCAGACCGTCGTTAAAACGATGGATGATATTGCCGACAGCACGCAGCGAATTGGCTCAATTACCTCCCTGATTAACGACATCGCTTTCCAGACCAATATTCTGGCGCTGAACGCGGCGGTTGAAGCGGCTAGGGCAGGCGAGCAGGGAAAAGGTTTTGCCGTGGTCGCGGGCGAAGTCCGCCATCTCGCCAGCCGCAGCGCCAGTGCCGCGAATGATATTCGTAAACTCATTGATGCCAGCGCCAGCAAGGTGCAGTCCGGCTCTGAGCAGGTGCATGCCGCAGGCCGTACGATGGATGATATTGTGGTACAGGTGAAAAACGTGACGCAGCTTATCGCCCAGATCAGCCACGCGACCTCCGAGCAGGCAACCGGACTCTCTGAGCTGACCCGTGCGGTGGCTGAACTCGACAGCATTACGCAGAAAAACGCCGACCTGGTCGAGGAGAGCGCACACATTTCTGCGATGGTGAAGCATCGCGCCGGACGTCTCAAGGATGCGGTGACTGTGCTTCATTGAGCCAGTAATGTTCCAAAAAAAGCCGTTTATTTCGTAAGGAATAAACGGCTTTTTATTTTCTGCTTGTGACTATTAATGTATTTTATTGTTAATCTAATATTAAATAACTAAAGAAAGTGCCTCAGTTATTTATCCCTGCCTAAGTCAATTATCCAGAAGGCTATTTTGAAAAATGCCTCTCTGGTGGTCTGGTAACGATCAATGGGGCAATATTAATAGCCTCTACCTATCCATTGTGTGGGTTATGAAATAAAAAAACGATCAAACTCATAAAGTTAGCGAAATCGTTACCGATAACAGCGATCGTCTGAGAAATAATCACATCGATGGAGAAAATATGTTCTTACATGACGTAAAGATCGGCACGAAATTATTTCTGGCGTTTGGGTTCTTTATTGTCCTGATGGCGATAAGCGCGAGCCTGTCTCTGCTGAGTCTGAACCGGGCTAATAACGGGATGCAATCCATTATTACCAGTGATTATCCGACCACGGTAAAAGCGAACCAGTTAATTGATAACTTCCAGGAATTTATTAGCACTCAACAGCTGATGCTGCTGGACGAGCAGGGCACCTACACTGGGCAATCTCAGCAGCGCCTGAAAGAGATCAGCGAGCATATCACGGTGATCCTGGGAGAGCTGAACACCGCGTTGCAGGATCAAAAGTCTCAGCAGGTGCTGGCGGAGATCCGCAGCGTGCGTCAGCAGTATCTGGACTCGCGCTACCGCATTTTGCAGGCGGTGCAGAACAACAATCGTGCGGGCGCCATTCAGGAGATGATGACCACCACCCTCGCCGTGCAGCAGGCTTATAAAGCGAAGGTGAAGGAGCTGATTACCATTCAAAACAGCGAGATGCAGAGCGCTGGCGCGCAGGTGGAAGGGGATTTCCGGTCTAACCGCCTGCTGTTGATCCTGCTCACGCTCTTTAGCGTCGGGGCAGGCAGCCTGATTGGCTGGTTTATCGTGCGCGCTATCACTCGTCCGCTCGGCGAGGCGGTGCATTTTGCAAAAGCCATTTCTGAGGGCGATCTCACGGGCAGCATCACGCCACACGGTAAAGACGAAACGGGTCTGCTGCTGCACGCGCTGATGGAGATGAAAACGCGACTACTGGACATTGTGCAGCAGGTGCAAACCGGCTCGGAGAATATCTCCAGCGCAGCCGCGCAGATTGTCGCCGGGAATCAGGATCTGGCCGCGCGCACGGAAGAGCAGGCCAGCTCCGTTGAACAGACCGCCGCCTCGATGGAGCAGATCACCGCGACGGTGAAAAATACCGCCTCGCATACCGGGGAAGCGACCAACCTCTCGGCTGATGCCGCCACGGTGGTCAAAAACAACGGTGAGATGATGAAGCAGGTGACCAGCAAAATGCGCCTGATTAACGAGACGTCCAACCGGATGTCCGACATTATCGACCTGATCGACGCCATTGCGTTCCAGACCAACATTCTGGCGCTGAACGCGGCGGTGGAAGCGGCGCGCGCCGGCGAGCACGGTCGCGGTTTTGCGGTGGTGGCCGGTGAAGTGCGTCAGCTTGCCCAGAAGAGCGCGTCGTCTGCCAGCGAAATCCGCGAGCTGATTGAGAGCTCTACCAGCCAGACCCAGGACGGGATGAACCTGGTTGAAAAAGCGAGTGCGTTGATCAACGGGATGGTCGGCAACGTAGAAGAGATGGACGTGATTCTGAGGGAAATCCGCCAGGCTAGCCACGAGCAGACGGAAGGTATCTCGCAGATTAACAGCGCGATTGGCCTGATTGATGCCACCACCCAGCAGAACTCCGCGCTGGTGGAGGAGTCCGTCGCGGCGGCAGCATCGCTTAATGAACAGGCGATGCACCTGAAAGAGCTGGTACGCGTCTTCCGCGTGAGCGAGCACGCTCCGGCTTAATCAAGCTGGGAGATCTCCAGCGCCGCGCGGTCAATTACGCCGATAATCTGCTTAAGCTGCGCGTCGCTGAGCTCTCCCTGATTCACCTTCAGGTCTAACACCGCTTTGAAGTTATCCAGCGCCCGCTTCATCTGCGGGTTTTTGCGTAGCTGAAAACCGACAGAACGCGCTTTGATACGCACCTGGATCTGTTCCACCTGTTCCCGGTTTTCGTCCAGCCAGCGTTGTCCTTCAGCGGTAATCGCAATCTTCTTGCGACCGTTCTCTTCTTCCGTAATGGTGATAAACGTCTGATCCTGAAGATAATCCAGGGTTGGATAGATGACCCCTGGGCTCGGGGTGTAATTCCCTTGGGTCAGGTTCTCAATCTCTTTGATCAGCTCGTAGCCGTGGCTCGCGTTGCGGGTCAGGATATCCAGAATCACCAGCCGCAGATCGCCGTGGCCGAAAAAGCGCGGCCGCCGCCCGCCGCCCTCATGTTCGTGTCGCATAGTATGCCCTTCATTTTGATATATCTAAACTATATCTAAGATATATTCAGATGCAATCTAAAAGATCTTGCATTTTTACTTATTAGTAATCATTATCATTTAAAAACTGATTTAGATATATCGTATTCACCAGAGAAGGGGCTAAAAATGGCAACTACCCGTTACCCACAGCGCGTTCGTAATGACCTGAGTTTTCGCGAGCTGACGGTGCTCCGCGTTGAGCGCGCCAGCGCGGGTTTCCAGCGCATTGTTTTAGGCGGCGAGGCGCTGGAGGGCTTTAGCTCCCGCGGTTTCGACGACCATACCAAAGTCTTTTTCCCGGTACCCGGGGCGACGTTCGTGCCGCCGGTGGTTACCGAAGAAGGCATCGACTGGGGCGACGGCGTGCGTCCGCAGGCGCGCGACTATACGCCGCTCTACGATGAGGCAGATCATGAGCTGGTTCTCGATTTCTTCATTCATGACGGCGGCATTGCCAGCAGCTGGGCGATTGAGGCGAAAGCGGGAGACAAGCTGACCATCGGCGGCCCGCGCGGCTCGCTGGTGGTGCCGGAGGATTACGCCTGGCAGCTGTACGTGTGCGATGAGTCCGGCATGCCCGCGCTGCGTCGACGCTTAGAGAGCATTGCGCAACTGCCGGTTCGCCCGGACGTTCACCCGGTCGTGACGGTTGGGGATGAATCCTATAAGGACTATCTGGCGCACCTGAGCGAGTTCAACATCACCTGGGTGGTGGGCCACAGCGAGCAGGCAGTCGCAGATCATCTGGCTGCGCTGACCGTTCCGGGGGACGATTACTTTATCTGGCTGACCGGGGAAGGGAAGGTGGTGAAAACGCTGAGCCGTCAGTTTGAAACCGACGCGATTGACCCTCAGCTGGTGCGTGCCAGCGCATACTGGCACGCCAAATAGTCACGCGGCGGAATCCAGCTGCGCTTCGCTCACCTGATGTTCGAGCGAGGCGCGGACCTCGTGCAGCGCTTTCTCCTGCTGAGCGAAGTACGCTTCCATATTGCTCAGCGACGAGACCAGAAGCCAGGACTCCTCTTTCTCCAGCTCCGCCAGCTCATTCACTAAAATGTCGATCTGCTCTCGGACCTGCGCCATTTTTTTGCGGATACGTTCCAGATCGTTCAGCCTGTCGCTTGCCATCAATGGCTCGAAGCCCTGCTGCAGGCGGGCCACCAGCGAACGAATGGCTTTCACATCGCCACGCTGCTTCGCCTGGTTGAGCTGGACCATCATCGCGTTGGCTTCCTCTTTCAGGTCGTCCGCCACCAGGTCAGGGTGGCAGAGCTTGCTCGCCTGCCGCCAGAGACGCTTCAGCTCGCTCCGATCCTCTTCCGAAAGATCCTTGCCCTTGCGCAGCCGCACTTCGGCATCGTGATGCTGCTCGCGATATTTCTCGTACTCTTCATTAGCGTCGTCGCGCGCCTGACGCGCAGGTTCCTCTTCGCGCGTTAAGCCGCTCTCCAGCTCCAGCGCTTCGGCCAGCAGGTTGGCGATGAGATTGCTTTGCTGCTCCAGATGTTTACGCGCCTCGGCTGCCTGCACGGAGTCGGCCGGGAGATCGCGCCAGCGCTGGGTGAGCGTCGTCAGCACCTCCACCGCCTGCGCCATATAGCACTGGCAGCGACGGTAATCTTCCTCGCGACGACGCGCTTCCGCCTGCTGACGACGCAGGTTAAGCTCGGCCAGGGTTTTACGCAGGGCGAGGATCTGCTGCATCAACGGCCCGAGGCGAGAGAAATAGAGATCGTTGAATTCATCAAGCTGCTGCACGCGGGCGTTGCGGCGGTCAATCAGATCGCGCAGACGCTCTTCCAGCGCCTTCAGCTCGAGCTTGCTGGCCGCCACCTGCGGATCGCGCCACTGGGTCACGGCGCGCTGGCCCTGCAGCCAGGCGGTAATGGCCGCCATGGCCGCGGTGTAGTTTTTTCCCTCAAGCGCCACGACGATTGCCTGTAGCTCATCGTCAAACGCTTCATTTTTCAGGCGTGTCAGCTGGCTCTGGATGATGTCGTCATCTTCCAGCTCAATGGCATTTTTAATGATTTCTAGCCGTTTGATCGGTGTGCTCATGATGCCTTTCGCTTTGGCGCTTAAGTATTTGAGTTAAGGTTAGTTGTTGTAAAAGCTACAGGAAATAATACACACGGATGATGATCGGCGCGATGGGGGATTTCTTTAGTTTTGCAGTTTGTGAGGGTGAGCGGCAGGCCGGGCTACGTGTGATTGATTCCGTATGTGCTTGCATAGGGTGCAGCAAAAAATCAGAGGCAATAACTGCCAGAGAATGCTTAACAGCATAAAGCATGATTAAAATACCCCAAACGTATAAGAAGTGCGGAGAGCCGGCACCGGGTGATCGCGCGAGGTATTGCCATCGAGGGAGGCTACGTGCTGGCAGACCCAAGGTGCGAAAGAATTGGCACTAAAAACAATATAGGGCGGATTAACCGCCCTTTTTTAAGCTGTTACACGCTCGTTCCACGCGTCTGAATATTGGACGTTCCCATCGCAATATTTCCAGGTGATCCGCTCATAGCGCAGCTGTACGCCCTCATTATGATTATGCATCTGTAAACCTGGCTCTTTGCAGTTATGCATAACTGGGTTAATGCTGGCTATCCGGACGTTTTCCAACAGCATGTTGAAATACTCTACCTCTTGCCCCGCATCGTTGATTTTATACCACTTAATTTCCGCGCTTTTCAGCGTCTGCCCGGTAGCTACGGCCTTATAAAGATATGGGCTGGAGCTATCAAACTCCTTTTCTATTACGAGCGGCGCATGTACGCGTGTACCGGTGATTTTGCCCGTGTTGTTATCGGTAGGAACTAACAGGCCGTGACTAAAAGAAAGCACCTCAATGCTTCCCTCGCGGTTTTGAACATCCACAGATCCATAAATCGGATTGCCGCCATCGTCTTTAAGCCACAGGTAAGCAGGAATAGCCATTTTTAAAAGTCCATTTTATGTAAAGAGAATAAACCCTCATTAACGGCTAAAAACCGATCGCAGGTGATACAAATTGTGTTATAGATTCGTGTTATTTAATCGGGTTACTTATTGATGTTGCAAATAAAATTAATAGATTGATCTCAAACAGTATCGCACCGTGCTGTTGCTCTTATGTTGCTGGTTTGCCAGGCAAAAGGGAATAACGATGGCATGTATACCGATTTACCCGCCCCGCGGGCTGGAGATATTGCGCGAACACATCAGGCTTGCGCGGGCGCGTCACGGCGTTCAGGGCATGGCCACCCCGCTTACGTATACGTGGTTTTATGAGCGAGTAAGGAACGGCGGGACGTGGGATTACAAACAACAAAAACGGGCTTACGCTGACTTCGGAAATTTTCATTACGGCGCTGTGGGTTTTGCAGCGTGCATCCCTGAAAAGATTTTGCTTATTGCCGCTGGCGCGGCGCAGTGGAAGGCCGGCACATCAAGGCCGGAATGGGGCAATTTTACGGGGGCCCCGCCGTTTGGTGATGATCCGATGGACCAATTTTGGATAAAGCAAGGCATAGACTATGTTAAGCAGCACCACTATTAAGGCGTTTAAGGCGTTGCATTGGGTGGCTACATTCACTATGGCTATCGTGATTGCGGGATACTGTTATTTTCAGCATATCCAGCGCTTAACGGTGAGTGACAAACTTTATGAGGTTCGCCAACTCACGCCCCGTACGTGGTTATATATAACTGAATATGACGGCTCGAACATGACCACAGGGGAAGTATATCGTTATTTTTTAGCAAGCAAGATTGACGGCGATCCGCTGGCGGCTCTCGAAAAACAACATATCGCCCCAACGCTTACAGCGAACACCGCCCGTGCGAAAGTTGACGGCATAGGCAAAAATATCTCATTTACTGTTTATGGCACCGTGTACAGCTTTACAACGTCCGCATTTTTTTATGATGCTGAGGGAATAGCGGCCGCGCCGTCAATCGACTTAACGGCCCGCGGCGAGGGCTGGGACAAGGGGAAATATAGTCGATAGATAATTATTTATTTAAAAATCCCCTGCGGTCGTGTCAACGAACTGATGAGACGCGTGTAAGTTTTCACGGCGTACCCGTAGCGGTTTATGGATCAAAAGTACATTGTGATTGCCCGCCGGGTATTGCCCCTCCAACTCACTGCCGGACAGTAAATATTTTTTATGACCGCCCGGGGAAGGGGGGACTTGAGGTATCTGGAGTTCTGTACAAAAGGAGTCGAACGGCTACCGATCTCAGACTCACTTTTTACTGATGAGTCCGATGTTTGGCAAGCGGCATATAGCCATTGGATGGAAAGTAGTAGGTTTTAAACCGACGCTGAACTTATTCCCCGTACCTTATACGGCTATAGTAAATTTCAATCGCATCCATGGTACAGGGAGCTTCGTTTAAACTTGCCACATTAATTGTAACTTTCTTCAGAGGAACACCACATGAAGAGCATCTTTGGTCATTTGTGATGTACCCCTGAGCGCCTATCCCATCGATTCTAACGTTACAGTTAGGGCAATAATCAGTATTAACGTCATCGGAATATGCCATTTTAGCCTCCCGTCACGGGTATATTCCGTAAAATTGTGCGACACTGCCAGTGAATTAACAAAAAAGCCACCTTAATAGGTGGCTTAATCATATGATTCAACAGCTAAAATTTGGTGGCCCCTGCTGGACTTGAACCAGCGACCAAGCGATTATGAGTCGCCTGCTCTAACCACTGAGCTAAGGGGCCGTGGCGGTGAATTATAAAGTAACTCCCCGCAGCAATCCAGCCATTCGCACCTGCCTGCTGTTTTTATAAACAACGCATAATCAATCCTTTATACTTCCATAACGATGTATCAGCGGGAGTAAAGATGATCAACGATATTCTGGCCCCTGGCCTGCGGGTGGTGTTCTGCGGAATTAACCCGGGCAAGTCCTCGGCGCACACCGGTTTTCACTTCGCCCATCCGGGGAATCGCTTCTGGAAGGTGATTTACCAGGCCGGGTTTACCGACAGGCTACTCAAGCCCGAAGAGGAGCAGCACCTGCTGGACACGCGCTGCGGAATTACCATGCTGGTCGAACGTCCGACTGTACAGGCAAGTGAGGTCAACCTCCATGAGCTGCGAAGCGGCGGGCGTGAGCTGGTGAAGAAAATAGAAGACTATCAGCCGGCCGCGCTGGCGATCCTCGGTAAGCAGGCCTACGAGCAGGCTTTCAGCCAGCGTGGCGCTAAGTGGGGTAAGCAGAACATTACTATCGGTGTGACGCAGGTCTGGGTGCTGCCGAATCCGAGCGGGCTCAACAGGGCGACGCTGGATAAGCTGGTGGAGGCCTACAGGGAGCTTGATGAGGCGCTGATGGTGCGGGGGCTTTAATCCCCTGCTGCCTGATGCTCTCACCCCTGACTTTCTTCCACAGGGAGAGGGAATAAACAAAAAAAAGCTCCCGATTGGGAGCTTTTTCACTGTCAGGACAGATTAGTCGTCCAGGAAGCTACGCAGCACTTCAGAGCGGCTTGGATGACGCAGCTTACGCAACGCCTTCGCTTCGATCTGACGGATACGTTCGCGGGTAACGTCGAACTGTTTACCCACTTCTTCCAGCGTGTGGTCGGTGTTCATATCGATACCGAAACGCATACGCAGGACCTTCGCTTCACGAGCGGTCAGGCCAGCCAGAACGTCGTGTGTCGCAGCACGCAGGCTCTCGGTGGTGGCAGAGTCCAGCGGCAGCTCGAGGGTGGTATCCTCGATGAAATCACCCAGATGTGAATCTTCATCATCACCGATTGGTGTTTCCATGGAGATTGGCTCTTTGGCGATCTTCAGCACTTTACGGATCTTGTCTTCCGGCATCAGCATGCGCTCGGCCAGCTCTTCCGGCGTCGGCTCGCGGCCCATCTCCTGCAGCATCTGACGGGAAATACGGTTGAGCTTGTTGATGGTCTCAATCATATGCACCGGAATACGAATGGTGCGCGCCTGATCCGCGATAGAGCGGGTGATCGCCTGACGGATCCACCAGGTTGCATAGGTGGAGAACTTGTAACCACGACGGTATTCAAACTTATCTACCGCTTTCATCAGACCGATGTTGCCTTCCTGAATCAGATCCAGGAACTGCAGGCCACGGTTGGTGTATTTCTTGGCGATAGAGATAACCAGACGCAAGTTCGCTTCAACCATCTCTTTCTTCGCACGGCGAGCTTTCGCTTCACCGATGGACATACGACGGTTGATGTCTTTTACCTGCTCGATGGTCAGGCCGGTCTCTTCTTCAATCTGATGCAGTTTCTGCAGGCCGCGATGCACATCGTCCTTCACGTCGTGCAGTTTTTCAGACCACGGCTTGTTCATCGCGATAGCCGCGTTGAACCAGGTTTCGCTGGTTTCGTTACCGGTGAAGAGGGTGATGAAGTTCTTCTTCGGCATTTTGCACTGCTCAACGCACAGCTTCATGATGATGCGTTCCTGGGTGCGTACGCGATCCATCATCACGCGCATGCTGTTTACCAGGTAGTCGAACTGTTTTGGCACCAGGCGGAACTGTTTGAATACTTCAGACAGCTTCAGGATCTCTTCCTGAGCGGCAGCGTGGCTGCGGCCTTTCGCTTTGATGGTGTCACGCGTCACTTCGTACTGGGTACGCAGCTCGGCAAACTTCTCGCGTGCCAGCTCCGGGTCGATGCTGTTGTCATCGTCCGCGGTGTCGTCGTCGCTCTCTTCCTCATCTTCGTCTTCGTCATCATCCATCTCTTCCTGAGACAGTTCAGAGCCGACGTGAGTGGCGGTAGGCGCCATATCTTCTTCAGCGTTCGGGTCGACAAAACCGGTGATCAGGTCAGACAGGCGCGCTTCTTCCGCTTCAACGCGATCGTACTGCTCCAGCAGATAGGTGATCGCTTCCGGGTACTCGGCGACAGAGCACTGAACCTGGTTGATCCCGTCTTCGATGCGTTTTGCGATGTCAATTTCGCCTTCGCGGGTCAACAGTTCAACGGTACCCATTTCGCGCATGTACATGCGGACCGGGTCAGTGGTACGCCCGATTTCAGATTCCACGCTGGACAGTACCTGTGCAGCAGCTTCTTCCGCATCTTCGTCAGTGTTGTTGGAGGTTTCAGCCAGCAACAGATCATCGGCATCCGGTGCTTCTTCCATCACCTGAATGCCCATGTCATTGATCATTTGGATGATGTCTTCGATTTGATCTGAATCGACGATATCTTCCGGCAGATGGTCATTGACCTCGGCATAGGTCAGATAGCCTTGCTCCTTACCACGTTGGACAAGAAGTTTCAGCTGTGACTGCGGGTTTTGCTCCATAAGACGGTATCCACACTTAATTCGTTTGATTGGTGTCGGCGATGGGGCTGCCAACCTTTAAAGCGAGGGCGTACTTATATTTTTGCCGCTGCCTCTCAGTGCGGCTGCCGGGGGCTTCCCGATCGATATTCGGCACTTAAGCCGTTAAATACTTTTGTCTTTGACTTATTTCTTCGCCAGTTCCTGGTTAATCATCCAGAGCTCCCGGCGTTCTTCGCTGCTCAAACCGTGTGTGCGCTCGCGAGCTATCAACTCTTCCTGGCGCAGCTCAAGCATCGAATCAAACATATGGTTGAGTGAGTCGGTGAACGTTTTTTCTGCAATGTCCTTATCTGCTATATCGTCCCACATCGACAATTTTTCAAGGGTAGCGGCCTCTTTTGTGCCGCGATAATGCTCTAAAAGTTGTCCGGTGGTCAGACCTGGCTGAGACAAACACGTGTTGACCAGTTCTGAAAATAAGCCAAGTCCGGGCAATTTTTCGTGGTTCAAACCCGCCAGCGACGGCACCTGCGGCGCAAGCTCGGGGTTTTGGACCAGTAACCCTATCAGTATACGCATGGTTGTGCGTTTTAGCTGAGGCGCGGGGCGAACCGTGCCGTTTTCAGCCTGTTTAGGCATTAAACGTTCAAGCTGGCTGTCATCCAGAATGCCGAGCTTGTTGCCTAACTCCTGACGCAGGTAGATGCGCAGCGTTTCGCCGGGCACCTGACTGATTAACGGCAGCGCCAGCGTGCTGAGCTGCGCGCGCCCGTCAGGGGTACTCAAATCGACCTGCGGCATCAGGCTGTTAAACAAAAACGTGGAGAGCGGCTGAGCCTGCTCCATCCGCGCTTCAAACGCCGCTTTGCCCTCTTTACGCACCAGCGTATCCGGGTCTTCACCGTCGGGCAGGAACATAAAGCGTAGCTGACGCCCGTCGGTCATATAGGGTAGCGCGGTTTCCAGCGCACGCCAGGCGGCGTCGCGTCCTGCACGGTCACCGTCGTAACAGCAGATGACGTTATTGGTCACCCTGAACAGCAGTTGAATATGATCGGCGGTGGTGGACGTACCTAACGACGCAACCGCGTAGTTAATGTCGTACTGCGCCAGCGCAACGACGTCCATATAGCCTTCGACGACCAGAAGACGCGGAGGTTCCGCGTTATCCTGCTGCGCCTCATAAAGACCGTAAAGCTGGCGGCCCTTATGGAAAATATCGGTTTCCGGGGAGTTAAGGTATTTCGGCAGGGCATCACCCAGCACGCGACCACCAAAACCAATTACCCGGCCTCGCTTGTCGCGGATCGGAAACATCACCCGTTCGCGGAAGCGGTCGTAGCTTCGTCCCTGGTCGTTGGTGACCAGCATGCCTGCATCGATGAGAGATTTACGATCTTCGCTATTGCCGCCAAAACGCTTTAACACGTTGTCCCAGCCGGGCGGGGCGTAACCAATAGCGAAACGCGCAATGACATCGTCGCTCAGTCCGCGCTTGTTCAGATACTGACGCGCAGGCTCAGCCGCAGAGTGCTTAAGAGACTGTTGGTAAAACGAATTCAGGCCATCCATCAGTTGATACAGCGTTTGCCGTTGATGGCGCTCGATCTGACTTGGCCCACTGCCTGCTTCATACGGCACTTCAAGGTTATGCATTGCCGCCAGCTCTTCGACGGTTTCAACGAACTCGAGCTTGTCGTAGTTCATTAAAAAATCAACGGCATTACCGTGAGCACCACAGCCGAAGCAATGGTAAAACTGCTTTTCACCGTTTACGGTGAAGGAGGGGGTTTTTTCGTTATGGAACGGACAGCACGCATGGTAATTCTTGCCCTGTTTTTTCAGCTTTACCCGCGCGTCGATGAGATCGACGATGTCGGTTCTGGCAAGCAGGTCATTGATGAAAACGCGTGGGATTCTTCCGGCCATATGCCCCAAAAATTTAAGCGACTTATAAACGAAAACAAGCCGCGCATTCCTTCCGGAAGCACGGCCTTACGACTATTACTCTGTCTGTCAATTGAGGGCTGAGGCCCTCAACCAATTAGTACAGACGAGTACGGCGTGCGTTTTCGCGAGCCAGTTTCTTCGCGTGACGTTTCACAGCGGAAGCTTTAGCGCGCTTACGTTCAGTCGTTGGTTTTTCATAAAACTCACGACGACGAACTTCAGCCAGAACACCTGCTTTCTCGCATGAACGTTTGAAGCGACGCAGTGCTACGTCGAACGGCTCGTTTTCACGTACTTTAATTACCGGCATGTAACTCTCACCTTTAATAAATTCGGTTTGCCGCTGGCATCAACGCCAGCTTATTTCAAAATGGTGCGGAATTTTACTGCAAATGCTGCTGCTTTGTAAAGCACCGATGCGATTTTGAAAGGGACTTTAATAAGGGTGAGGAGTATACACGAGCCTTCTTCCTGGGGCGAACAAAGTTTTACATCAACCCGCCCAGGCTCTACACTGCGCGGTATTGAAACGAGGTAAAACAAGTCATGCGTGTACTGGGTATTGAAACATCCTGCGATGAAACCGGCATCGCCATTTACGACGACGAAAAAGGACTTCTGGCCAACCAGCTGTATAGTCAGGTGAAATTGCACGCTGACTACGGCGGCGTCGTACCTGAACTGGCCTCTCGTGACCACGTGCGTAAAACGGTTCCCCTGATTCAGGCGGCGCTGAAAGAGGCCGGGTTGAGCTCAACCGATATTGATGCCGTGGCCTATACCGCAGGCCCGGGCCTGGTCGGTGCGCTTCTGGTTGGCGCAACCGTTGGTCGTTCGCTGGCCTTCGCGTGGGACGTGCCGGCCATCCCGGTTCACCATATGGAAGGGCATCTTCTGGCGCCGATGCTGGAAGAGAATCCGCCTGAATTCCCGTTTGTTGCGCTGCTGGTTTCCGGCGGCCATACGCAGCTGATTAGCGTAACGGGCATTGGCAAGTACGAGCTGCTGGGCGAGTCGATCGACGACGCCGCCGGTGAAGCGTTCGATAAAACCGCCAAGCTGCTGGGTCTGGATTACCCGGGCGGCCCGATGCTGTCAAAAATGGCGTCGCAGGGAACGGAAGGGCGCTTTGTCTTCCCGCGCCCAATGACCGACCGTCCGGGGCTGGACTTCAGCTTCTCCGGGCTGAAAACCTTCGCGGCGAATACGATCCGTAATAACGATGACAGCGAGCAAACCCGCGCCGATATCGCCCGCGCGTTCGAAGATGCGGTAGTGGACACGCTGATGATCAAGTGCAAGCGCGCGCTGGATCAGACCGGCTTTAAGCGTCTGGTGATGGCGGGCGGCGTGAGCGCTAACCGCACGCTTCGCGCGAAGCTCGCCGAGATGATGCAAAAGCGTCGCGGGGAAGTGTTCTATGCCCGTCCGGAATTCTGTACCGATAACGGGGCGATGATCGCCTACGCCGGGATGGTGCGCCTTAATGCGGGGGCAACGTCCGACCTGAGCGTGTCCGTGCGTCCGCGCTGGCCGCTGGCGGAACTGCCGGAGGCGTAATCCCTCACCCTAACCCTCTCCCACAGGGAGAGGGGATCGTTTGACTACACCCGCAACATCCCTTTCTCTTCCAGAAATGCAATAATCGTCGCAAGACCGTCACCCGCCTTCAGGTTGGTAAAGGTCCATGGACGCTCGCCGCGCATGCGGTTGGTATCGCGCTCCATCACCTCCAGCGAGGCACCCACGTACGGCGCGAGATCGGTTTTGTTGATGACCAGAAAATCGGATTTGGTGATCCCCGGCCCGCCCTTGCGCGGGATTTTTTCCCCTTCGGCCACGTCGATCACGTAAATGGTCAGATCCGCCAGCTCAGGGCTGAACGTCGCGCTGAGGTTGTCTCCGCCGCTTTCAACGAAGATCAGGTCCAGATTGCCGAACTTCTCGCTCAACGCTTCCACCGCCGCCAGGTTCATCGAAGCATCTTCCCGGATAGCGGTATGCGGGCAGCCGCCCGTCTCCACGCCCACGATGCGCTCTGGCTCCAGCGCGCCCGCTTCGGTCAGGATGCGCTGATCCTCTTTGGTGTAGATATCGTTGGTGACCACCGCAAGATGATAGGTATCGCGCATCGCCTTGCAGAGCGCTTCCAGCAGCGCGGTTTTGCCCGACCCTACCGGGCCGCCCACGCCCACGCGCAGGGGATGTTTGTAATCAGCCATGTTGACTCCTCAGGAACGGAATAGTCGTGAATATTGGGTTTCGTGGCGCGCCGAGGCGATGGCGGACAGCGGCGTTGCTGCCCCCAGCACGTCGTCGCTACGTAAAAATGCCTGTTCAAACCCGGCGGCGTAGTGGTCGCTCAGTTCGATAATCAGCTGCTGCGCGGCCTGTTGCCCAAACGGCACCAGCTTGACGCCCGCCATGACCGCGCTCTCCATCCAGCTGTAGCCCAGACTCAGCGCCAGTTCGCGCGCGCTAATGCCCCAGCGAACGCCGAGCCACGCCATGTCGCAGAGCTGGCTTTGCATAAACAGCGGCAGCCATTCGGGCAGACAGTCAGGTTCCCAGCTCTTAATCAGCCGCGTAAAGGCCGCCCCGCGGTTGCGCTCTTCTTCTCGTAGCTCGCGCGTTTCCCGACAGGCGAGCAGGTATGCCGTCCAGCGTTTTGCATTTGTAAGCGAGCGTTGCTCACAGGCCTGATAAAGACGGATAAACAGCGGCAGGTCGACGCAGAAAAAGCTCTGCTCCATCTGCTGGATTTGCCAGCGTTTAAAGGCGTTGGCGTCCGTGACCCAGCCCGCCTCAACGGCCCACTCCAGCCCCTGTGACCAGGTAAACGACCCGACCGGCAGGCTGCTGCTGGAGAGCTGCATCAGGCGCAGCCTCTGGCGGGCGTGCTCCATCAGCTCATCAGCGCCAGTAGGGCGGAGACGATCAGCCCGCCGCCGAAGGTTTTACGCAGGCCGTCGTGACGGCGCAGCAGCAGCCCTGCGGCAAAGCTGGCGCACAGGACCGTGGCGCTGGCGAGCATAAAGCCGCTGGTGAAGAGCCAGAAGCTGTGGCCGGACATCTCCACGCCGTGCGCCCAGCCGTGGAACATCGCCAGGACAGGCACTGCCAGCAGCAAGCGATTTTCAGTTTTAAACATCATCACGCCGCAGACCGCCAGCGAGGCGATAATCAGCATCTCCATGCCGCTAAAGCCGCCGAGCAGGCTGCCCGCAATAGCGCCAACGAGCATCATGCCGAGGGTGGCAAACGGCAGCAGGAGCTTGCGGCCGCTCAGTGCCGAGAGCACGCCTGCACCCGCCAGCATCAGCAGGTGATCGAGTCCGGTCAGCGGATGGAGAAAACCGGCCTGGAAGCTGTCGGCGCCGTGGCCGGGATGCGCGAGCGCGGGAACGGAAAAGGCCAGAAGCAGCAGAGGTAAATACTTACGCATGATTAATCCTTAATGTGAATGAGCGTGAGAATGGCTGTGGGCATCGCTGGTGTAAGCGCCCGCTTCCGGTTCAAACGGCAGGCTGGCGTAGGTCACGTCCAGCCCGAACTGGCGCAGCATGTCGTCGAGAACGTGATCGTGGTGATAGCGCAGCTCGCCGGGCATGACCTGCAGCGGCACGTGGCGGTTGCCCAGGTGGTAGCAGGCGCGGGCGAGCAGGAACGGATCGGCACAGCGCACCACGGAGACCGACTCCGGCGCGGCGATCACCTCGACAACCTCGCTGCCGTCGTCGGTAGTCAGCAGGTCGCCCCCGCGCAGCAGCAGGCCGCGCGGCAGCATTAGCCCGGCCTCGCGCCCGTCGTTCAGCGATACGCGGGCGCGGCTTTTCACCCGTACGTCAATCGGCAGCGTGACGCTGGCGGTGGCGGGGTGGGCATGGTCCAGGCGTTGGGTTAAATAGATCATCATCACTCCTCAAAACAGGAAATAGCGTTGCGCCATCGGCAGAACGTCAGCCGGTTCGCTGGTTATCAGTTCACCGTCGACGCGCACCTCGTAGGTTTGTGAGTCGACGGTGATATTCGGCTGCAGGCCGTTGTGGATCATGTCCGCCTTTTTCACCGTCCGGCAGCCTTTCACCACCGCGGTAGCGCTCTGCAGGTTGAGCTGCTGCGGGATGCCGTTGGCACTGGCGGCCTGCGAGATAAACGTCAGCCGGGTGGCGTGGCGCGCGGCACCCAGCGATCCAAACATCGGGCGGTAATGCACCGGCTGCGGCGTGGGGATCGAGGCGTTGATATCGCCCATCGGCGCGCAGGCAATCATCCCGCCCTTGACGATGGTGGCGGGCTTGACGCCGAAGAACGCCGGGGACCAGACCACCAGATCCGCCAGCTTGCCCGCCTCAATCGAACCGACTTCGTGGGCAATGCCGTGGGTGAGCGCCGGGTTAATGGTGTATTTGGCGACGTAGCGCTTCACGCGGAAGTTGTCGTTATCGCCGGTCTCTTCCGGCAGCGCGCCGCGCTGGACCTTCATGCGGTGCGCCACCTGCCAGGTGCGGATAATCACTTCTCCGACGCGGCCCATGGCCTGCGAATCTGACGAGGTGAGCGAGAATGCGCCGATGTCGTGCAGCACGTCTTCAGCGGCGATGGTTTCACGACGAATGCGGGATTCCGCAAACGCCACGTCCTCGGCGATATCCGGGTCAAGGTGGTGGCAGACCATCAGCATGTCGAGATGCTCGTCGATGGTATTGACCGTGTAGGGCAGCGTCGGGTTGGTGGAGGAGGGCAGAATATTCGGGTGCGCGCAGGCGGTGATGATATCCGGCGCGTGGCCGCCGCCTGCGCCTTCGGTATGGAAAGTGTGGATGGTGCGCCCTGCGATGGCCGCCAGCGTGTCTTCGACAAACCCGGACTCGTTCAGCGTGTCGCTGTGCAGCGCCACCTGAATATCCATTTCTTCCGCCACCTCCAGCGAGCAGTTGATCGCCGCAGGCGTCGCGCCCCAGTCTTCGTGGATCTTCAGCCCGATGGCGCCTGCGGCAATCTGCTCGCGCAGGGCGTCCGGGTTGGAGCCGTTACCTTTGCCGAGCAGGCCGATATTCACCGGCAGCGTATCGACAGCCTGGAGCATGCGGGCGATATACCACGGCCCCGGCGTGCAGGTGGTGGCGTTGGTGCCCGCCGCGGGGCCGGTGCCGCCGCCGATCATGGTGGTGACGCCGGAGACCAGCGCCTCTTCCGCCTGCTGCGGGCAGATCCAGTGGATGTGGGTGTCGATCCCGCCTGCGGTGACGATCTTCCCTTCGGCGGCAATCACTTCCGTTGCCGCGCCAATCGGGATCGTCACGCCGGGCTGAATGTCCGGATTACCGGCTTTGCCGACGGCGAAGATCCGCCCGTTCTTGACGCCGATATCGGCTTTTACGATCCCCCAGTGATCGACGATCAGCGCGTTGGTGAGAACCAGATCCACGCAGTCGTCTGCGGTCATCTGCCCCTGACCCATGCCGTCGCGGATCACCTTTCCGCCGCCGAATTTGACCTCTTCGCCGTAGACCGTGAGATCGTCTTCCACTTCGATCCACAGCTCGCTGTCGGCCAGCCGCACTTTATCGCCGGTGGTGGGGCCGAACATATCGGCATATGCCCGGCGTGAAATCTCAGCCATGTTTCACCTCGCCCATCACCTCGCCGCGAAAGCCGAAAATGCGCTGCGCGCCCGTGACCTGAACCAGCGTCACCTCACGCTTCTGGCCGGGCTCGAAGCGCACGGCGGTGCCCGCCGGGATATTTAGCCGGTAGCCTTTGGTGGCTTCCCGCTCGAACTTCAGGGCCGGGTTGACCTCGAAAAAGTGGTAATGCGATCCGACCTGGATCGGCCTGTCGCCGTGATTTTCGACAACCACGCTTTGGATTTCACGCCCGACGTTGATCGCAATCGTTCCGGGCTGGATCTGGTATTCACCTGGGATCATCGCGCGCTCCTTAGACGATCGGGTTATGGACGGTGACGAGCTTCGATCCGTCCGGGAAGGTGGCTTCGACCTGAATATCCGGGATCATCTCCGGCACGCCTTCCATTACCTGATCGCGCGTCAGGACGTGGCGGCCCGCCTCCATCAGCGAGGCGACGGTTTCGCCATCGCGCGCGCCCTCCATGATGAAGGCGCTGATCAGCGCGACCGATTCCGGGTAATTAAGCTTTACCCCGCGCGCAAGGCGGCGTTCGGCAACCAGCGCGGCGGTGAACAGCAACAGCTTGTCTTTTTCTCTGGGGGTCAGTTCCATAACGTTTCTCTTATGTCTGCCAGATACGCGGCGAACAGGCGGTTTTGGTGGTGAGAAGCGGGCGAAGCGACTGCCAGACGTCACGCATCACCCGCTGACAAATCAGGTTATCGTGGGAGAGAAAACGCACCGACATGAGATCGTCCGCGAGCGTGGCGCCCGCAAAGTGTTCCAGCGGCGCGAGCCGTTCGCGTACCGTGTCGAGATGTTCTTCTTTGGCCGGATAGAACAGCAGCGTGCCGAGCCATGGATATCCGGCGACGGGCGTGAGATCGCCGTCGGCAAGGTGCTGACGCTCAATCAGGCGCGGTTCATCCTCAACCCAGACTTCAAGGCGGCTCTCCAGCGTGCCGTGGCTGAAGGTCTCATTGATCACCGGGCGCCCCAGGCAGTACAGCTCCCACGCCAGCAGCGTGCTGGAGGTCTTCAGGTGGAAGACGGAGCGCAGCGCGGCGTTCGCACCCGGGAAGATAATAGTGTCCTGCGGTAGCCACTCCAGCGTGGATTCATCATCGAGATAAAAGTGCTGATTCAGGCGAGCCTGCGGGCCGCTGCTGCGATAGAACTTGCTGGCGCCGGGCATCGTGATTAGCACATGGCTTTTGGCGTCCAGCCGAACGGAAATGTCCAGCGTATCGCCGCCCACAATTCCGCCGGGCGGGTGCAGCAGATAAAGGTGGCAGGTTTCCCCTTCGGGATAAAATGGACGCTGAACGGTAAGCGGCCCGACGTGATGAGCGGAGTGCAGGAGGGTTTTCTTAGGGGTGTGACAAAACTGCAGGGCAAGCGACGCCTGCCAGCCTTTGTACGAATTATCAGTGACCTGAGCTGCTAACATGCTGCATCCATCTGCTCATCATCGGGGTCGTTTCAGTATGCCCTGGCAGAAATGAAGGCTGTCATATGAGTCGCTTATGGATGGCGGTTAAGACGAAACAAAAAAACACGCCCCGGAGGACGTGCTGTCTGACAAACATCGCGATGCCGTTATTTCAGGTGCTCATGCAGCGCTGCGCCTGCCTGCTCCAGGGCAACTTTAACCGTTGGCTCCTGGCTCAGCGGGTTAAGCAGGCCGTAATCGTGGATCATGCCGTTATAGCGCGTGACGGTCACCGGGACGCCAGCCGCATCCAGCTTACGCCCGAATGCTTCACCTTCATCCCGCAGAACGTCCAGCTCTGCTGTCTGAATCAGCGTCTCGGGGAAACCTTTCAACTGCGCGGCGCTGGCGCGAAGCGGAGAGGCAAGGATATTGTTGCGGTCGGCAGCGCTGGTGGTGTAGTTATCCCAGAACCATTTCATCATGTTTTTCGACAGGAAATAGCCGTTCTCGAACCGGTTATACGAGGCAGTATCAAAATTCGCATCGGTCACAGGCCAGAGCATCACGTTGTAGCGAATTTTTGGCCCATTGAACTGTTTTGCCTGCAGCGCCACGGAAGCCACCATATTGCCGCCCACGCTGTTACCGACCAGACCCAGACGGCTACCGTCCACGCCAATTTCCTGACCGTGTTCGGCTACCCATTTTGTCGCTTCATAGGCCTGATTGATGGCCACCGGGAAATGGGCCTCAGGTGACGGCGTGTAATCAACGTAAACCGCTGCGGCGCCTGATGCGCGAACCAGATCGCGGATTAAGCGTTCATGGGTTGGGTAATCGCCCAGCACCCAACCGCCGCCGTGGAAGAACATAAATGCCGGGAGCGTGCCGGTCGCGTTTTCAGGTTTCACTATTTTCAGTTTGATCGCCTGACCATTTACCTGGATCGTTTTTTCTGAAACCTGAGCGGGCGGCAGTTTTGCGCCTTGCTGCGCGCCGATCAGTACCTGCCGGGCCTCCTGCGGGGTCATCTGTTCCATTGGCTTACCCTTGCTGGAATTCAGAATATTAAGAAACGCCTGTACGCCTGCGGTCGGAGCTGGGGTATTGGTGGTTTGAGCGGATGCAGCAGCTGACGCGAAGACGGAAGAAACCAGGATGGTGGTTAGTGTTTTCATGGTGGTACCTCTTTAAGCGCATTTGATCGGATGAGATAACTAAATAGCGTGCTACTTAGTTGCTGGTATAATACTTGCGCGCAAGATACTTTTAGTCAAACATTATTTATAATTTTTTTAGGCAACAGATTCGGAGTTGATAGAAAAATGAAAGAAAACAAAACGCTAGATGATTTACTTTGCTTCTCGCTGTACTCGGTCACCAATGCGTTTGTTCGCCAGTATCGTCCCTTACTGCAAGAGATGGATTTGACCTACCCGCAATTCGTTGTTTTGATGGCGCTTTATGAGAAAGACAACATTCCACTTCGCGATCTCAGCGATAAGACGTTTTTTGATTCGGGCACATTGACGCCGCTTGTACAAAAGCTTGAGGCAAAAGGATTCCTCAACCGTATCGCGGTTGTGGGGGATGAAAGGATGAAAAATGTCCTGCTGACCGATAAGGCGAAAGAACTGAAAAAACGGGTGATGGCATTGCCGGACCAGATTCGCTGCAGCATGCGGATGAACGATGATGAGCTTGATATGCTAAAAAAACTTTCCCGAACGCTGCTGGACGATTTGTAAGAACCCTTCGGTGGGTGGGGAACCCACCGAAGCGATGTGTCGTTACCGATAGTCCTCCGCATCCACATCATACCCGGAGGGCTCCCAGCGGATCGCCAGCAGCGATGCCAGGCCGATAAACGGCGCCAGCGCAATCACCCAGAACACGGCGGTGTCGAGCGACGCCACCAGCAGCGGGAACAGGAACAGCGACAGCGTAGAACTACTGCGCATCAGCGTCTGGTTGAGACCCACGCCCACGCCGCGCAGCGAGGTCGGGTAGCTCAGCGAGGCGAACGTCATGGTATGCGCGCCCGGGCCAAAGCCCTGACCGAAAAGGAATAGCGCCAGCATCGCCACGGCAAGCACGCCTTCAGAGGCACCTTCCGGTCGGCCAATCAGCGCCAGGCCCAGCAGCGCGACAAGCTGGCAGGCATAACCCGCAAGCGACATTCGCCATGCGCCGAAGCGCGGCACGTAGCGTACCGCCAGCAGTCCGCCGACGAAGGCAAACAGCAGGTTAAGCACCAGAGAAATGAGAATGGTGGTGAGCATCGACTGGACAAAGAAGCTGGAGATGATCACCGGCAGACCAAACGCCACGGCGTTGTAGGCGAACGAGGAGACGACGGACAGCAGCGTGGCGAGCGTCGTGCGGCGTAAGTAGACGCCGCGAAACAGATTCAGATAGTTTGACCATTTCGCTTTATTCACGACGGGTGCAGGCTGGCCGAGCGCATCCTGCGGGACGTGGGCGTTAATATTGTACGACTGCCGCAAAATCGATGCCGCCTCCTTCAGATTGCCCTGATTCGCCGCCCATACCGGCGATTCGCTCATATAGCGGCTGCGGATGGCGATAATCACCAGCGCTGGCACTGCACCAAAGCCGAGAATTAAACGCCACAGCCAGTCGCTGTGGCTTTCCGGCAGCACGGCGTAGAAGAACAGCACCAGCAGGTAGGAGACGCTGATGGCGGCATACCAGGTGGGGCACCACATCGCGACGCTGGAGGCTTTGTTTCCCGGACCTTTCAGCCTGGCGAACTCGCTTAAAAACGCCATCGCCACGGGAAGGTCGATCCCGACCCCAAGCCCCATCACAAAGCGGGCACCCGCCAGCACATATTCGTTCGGGGCCAGCGCACAGGCGATGGCGGCCACCACGAAGAACACCATATCAGCCATAAAAACGCGGTAGCGCCCGATTTTATCCGTGAGGTAACCGCCGAGCAGCGCTCCGACAATCGCGCCAAAGGTAATTGCCGAGGCCACCATACCGGTCCCGGCGGGCGTCAGGTTAAATTCGCGGGTGATATCTTTTATGCCGAAGGCCAGCGCGCCCAGATCGTAAGCATCGAGGAAAATCCCGCCCAGCGCGATACCGACCACGATGCGGGCATTGGCCCGGCCCTGTGAGCCGTCATTAACGAGGCGTGATACATCCGAAGCGCTGCGCACCCACTTGATGTCGCCATCGGGGTGTTTTTCTGCCGTTGAAAGGGGAGTTGTTTCTGTGATTTCAGCCATTTTCTTCTAATGTGGTTGTGTTGTGTCATTAACAGTTACCACAGGCAGAAGGTGACCAAAATCACATTTGGCTATAAGGCATAACTAACCCTTACGGCGCGTCTTTTTTCTTCCTCTTGAGCTTCGTCCAGATTTTGGTCTCCTGACGACGCCACAGGCGCTGAATATTATCGTGATGACGCAGCAGGATAAGGCAGGAGAGCATCGACACCGGGAAGGTGAACTGAGGTTTAAACCACCAGACGTAGAACGGGGCGATCAGCGCGCTGACGATGGCGCCCAGCGAGGAATAGCCGCTCAGCAGAATGGTCAGTAGCCAGGTCCCGGCCATCACGCCGGTTAGGTCCCAGCCGATAGGCGCAATGGCACCAAAGGCGGTCGCCACACCTTTGCCACCTTTAAAACCGAAGAATACGGGCCAGATGTGGCCGACACAGGCCGCAATAGCAATAAGCCCCAGCCAGAACGGCGTGACGCCCAGCGCATACGCGCCCCAGACGGGCAGCATCCCTTTCAGAACATCAAAAATCAAAACCGCTACGGCTGCTCCCTTGCCACCAATTCGTAGTACGTTGGTCGCCCCCGGATTCCCGGAACCATTTTCACGCGGGTCGGGTAACCCGGCAATGCGGCAGACCAGAATGGCGCTGGAGATTGAGCCGCAAAGATAGGCGAGGAGGATCATTCCAGGCGCGATTGCACTCATAACGCTGTTCCGTTTTGAAAATGTATCTGTATTCTCAGCATCTGTGGATAATACGCATAATTCGCCGGAAGTGGTATCCGGTTTAGCCAAAAAGCAGGCAGGTCGTGATGGATATTGTATTTATAGAGCAACTTTCGGTAATCACCACAATTGGTGTTTACGACTGGGAACAGACCATCGAGCAGAAGCTGGTGTTCGATATCGAAATGGGATGGGATAACCGCAAATCGGCAAAAAGCGATGACGTGAACGACTGTCTCAGCTATGCCGACATCAGTGAAACGGTCATTGCCCACGTTGAAGGGCAACGTTTTGCGCTGGTCGAACGGGTGGCGGAAGAAGTCGCAGAATTGCTGCTGAAAAAATTCAACTCACCGTGGGTACGCATCAAGCTGAGCAAGCCGGGCGCGGTGGCGCGAGCCGCCAACGTTGGCGTCATCATTGAGCGTGGCACAAATCTGAAAGGCAAGAATTAACGTCATAATTGCTAAACCAATTTAGGTTATACCGGTCTTAAAGCTGTATCTTTCACGGTAGCCGTTGGGGCGACCGTTTTTTTATATCTTTTTAGGGGTTTATAGATGAGCGATATGCACTCGCTGCTGGTGGCGGCAATATTGGGTGTGGTCGAAGGATTGACGGAGTTTTTACCGGTTTCCAGTACCGGCCATATGATTATCGTTGGCCATCTGCTGGGCTTTGAAGGCGATACCGCCAAAACGTTTGAAGTGGTTATCCAGCTGGGTTCGATTCTGGCGGTGGTGGTGATGTTCTGGCGCCGTCTGTTTGGCCTGATCGGTATCCATTTTGGCCGTCCGCCGCAGCACGAAGGGATGAGTAAAGGTCGCCTGTCGCTGATCCATATTTTGCTCGGAATGATCCCGGCGGTGGTGCTGGGTCTGGTTTTCCACGACGCCATCAAATCGCTGTTTAACCCGATTAACGTGATGTACGCGCTGGTGGTGGGCGGCTTCCTGCTGATCGCCGCGGAAGTGCTGAAGCCGAAAACGCCGCGCGCGGAAGGGCTGGACGATATGACGTATCGTCAGGCGTTTATCATTGGCTGCTTCCAGTGTCTGGCGCTTTGGCCGGGCTTCTCGCGTTCAGGCGCTACCATCTCCGGCGGGATGCTGATGGGCGTAAGCCGTTACGCCGCGTCAGAGTTCTCATTCCTGCTGGCGGTGCCAATGATGATGGGCGCCACTGTACTCGACGTCTATAAGAGCTATCACTTCCTGACGACTGGCGATATTCCAATGTTCGCCGTTGGCTTCATCACCGCGTTTATCGTGGCGCTGATTGCCATCAAAACCTTCCTGCAGTTGATTAAGCGTATCTCGTTCATTCCGTTCGCGATCTATCGCTTTATCGTTGCCGCTGCGGTGTACGTAGTCTTCTTCTAACCGATAGCCCTCAGTCTTTTGGCTGAGGGCAGTGTTTTTCCTTCCAGTCAGACACCGCCTGAATTCGCCGTTTCGTGAGTTCTTCGCGAATTTCCGGACCTTTGAATCCCGCCTCGACAACGTCCTTCGTCGGCACCGCTTTTGCTACCTCCCAGGCTTTACGCAGTAAACGCCCCTGCGGATAATCGCACGCCTCAAACCCGGTACGCCCGCGCACGTCAGCTTCGCTGGTCAGCGCGATTTGCTCCACGCGCTGCGGTTTACGCCAGGCGTCGATGTTATCGAAAAGCTTAACGATGGTGGCCGGTTTGAGGATGGGGAAGGTGTGGATCAAATCGTGGAATTCCGCCACCAGTTTCGCCAGATCGCGGATTTCGTTCGGCACGCGCAGACGCTGGCACAGCCCCTCGACCAGCTTCACCCCTGCCGGGCCGTGCCCGTGGTGGCGAGGCCAGAATTCTTTTGGCGTTAGGCCTTTGCCGAGATCGTGGCACAGGGTGGAAAAGCGCACGTCCACGTCAGGGCTGAGCATGGCCGCCATGCTCAGGGTCATCAGCGTGTGCACGCCGGTATCAATTTCCGGGTGCCATTTCGCCGGAGCAGGCACGCCAAACAGCGCGTCTATTTCCGGGAAGAGCACCTTCAGCGCGCCGCAGTCGCGAAGGACCTGGAAAAAGACCTGCGGGTTGCGCGTTGTGAGAGCATTTTCCGTTTCTTTCCAGACGCGCTCTGGCGTCAGGTGTTCAAGCTCGCCCGCCTCGGTCATGGCGGTCATCAGCGCCATGGTTTCATCGGCAATACGGAAGCTGAGATGGGCGTAGCGTGCGGCAAAGCGCGCCACGCGCAGGACGCGGAGCGGATCTTCAGAAAACGCCGGGGAGACGTGACGTAAAAGACGGTTGCGCAGATCGTCCTGGCCGCCATAAGCGTCAACGATCTGGCCGTTCTCGTCCTGCGCCAGCGCGTTGATGGTGAGATCGCGGCGCAGAAGATCTTCCTCCAGCGTCACGTCCGGCGCGGCATAGCAGGTGAAGCCCGTATAGCCCGAACCTGATTTCCGCTCGGTACGCGCCAGGGCATACTCTTCACGACTTTTCGGGTGGAGGAAGACGGGAAAATCGCGGCCTACCTGCTGGTAGCCCGCGTCGAGCATCTCTTCCGGGGTGGCGCCAACCACCACCCAGTCTTTATCTTTGACCGGCAGACCTAACAACGCATCACGTACCGCACCACCGACCAGATAACTTTTCACGCCCAACTCTCCCGTTTTCTCTTTTCCAGAATGATACGTAAGTCTGGCAGAGAAGACGAATTAGTTCATCCAGCGGTCTTTACGCTTACGGCTCGGGATCAGGTGCGGCAGAACCAGGCCCAGCACCAGACCGACGCCCAGTACGCCGCCGCCATACATAAACCACTGCATGATGATGGTGCGCTGTTTATCGTCGAGCTGCAGATTGGCGGCATTCACTTTCTTCTGCGCGACAATCAGCTCGTTTTTCAGTTTCTGGTTCTCTTCTTTCAGACCGTTAATCACACCGTCGCTTTGCGCTACTTTCTGCTGCATTTCAGCGGTGCGCTGGTTCCAGGTGCCGTCGATGTTGTTCAGCTTGTCGGTCAGGGTCTTCACCTGGTTTTCCAGATCGGGAACGCGCGTGCGCAGGCTTGGCACGGTGCTCAGCTCTTTCAGCGGGATCCAGGACGTACGGCCGGTACTGTCGCGAACCTGACCGTAATTGGTGTCCGCGTTGGTCTGTAACAGGGTGACTTCCTCGCCGGCATTTACCGTACCCACGAGGCGATAATTATCTCCGGGGCCACTGCGTACCCAGGTGTTCAGTTCGTCAGAAACGTAACGCTTTTCTTCAGCGTGCACTGCGGTTGCGGCGCTAAAAGCGAGTAAAGTAAGTCCAATCAGGCGTAATTTAAGCATCATTAGTCGTTATTTTCATAAATAGTGGAACGATAGTAGTGGCAACAGTGTCTCTACGCAAAGCATTCGTCAGCAATCAGAATCATCTGTGTCACGACTCTACACATTTACGCCCGACAAATTGCTCATTGCATGGCAATTTGGCGCAAAATACTATGTACTGACAAACAAATGGCGAGGAAGTTCGCCCTCATTGACGCGTCTGTGACGCCCGCAAAAATACAAGGCTATGGCTCAGGAAATCGAATTAAAATTTATCGTCGAAAAAGACAGCGTTGACGCACTCCGCCAGCATCTGCATACGCTTTCCGGCGAACACCATGCACCGGTACAACTGCTTAATATTTATTACGAAACGCCAGACAACTGGCTGCGCCGCCACGATATGGGGCTGCGCATCCGTGGCGCGAGCGGGCGCTACGAGATGACGATGAAAATTGCCGGCCGCGTGGTCGGCGGTTTACATCAGCGCCCGGAATACAATATCGACATCAGTAAGCCAGAACTTGAGCTGGAACGTTTCCCGGCGGAAGTCTGGCCGGAAGGCGAGCTGCCTTCCGCGCTGGCGGAACAGGTACAGCCGCTGTTCAGCACCGATTTCTGGCGCGAGAAATGGCTGGTGACGGAAGGCAAAAGCCGCATCGAAACCGCCCTCGATCTGGGTGAGGTGAAGGCAGGGGAATTCCAGGAACCGATTTGCGAACTGGAGCTTGAGCTGCTGGATGGGGACGCAAATGACGTGCTGAAGCTGGCGCGCAGGCTGGTGAGTCAGTCCGGACTGCGTCAGGGAAGCCTGAGTAAAGCCGCGCGGGGTTACCATCTGGCCGCCGGAAATGCGCCGCGCGTGCTGAAAGAGACGACCATTTTGCACGTTGCGCCGAAAGCCAGCGTTGAACAGGGTCTGGAAGCCGCGCTGGAGCTGGCGCTTTCTCAGTGGCAGTACCACGAAGAGCTGTGGGTGCGAAATGTGAAAAACGCCAAATCCCACGTGCTCGCGGCGATTGCCCTGGTGCGCCATACCCTGGCGCTGTTCGGCGGCATCGTGCCTCGCAAAGCGAGCGCTCACTTACGCGATCTGCTGACGCAAACCGAAACGCTGATGCTCTCGGACGTCTCGGCGCAAACGGCGATCTACAGCCCGCAGGCCGCTTCGGCAAAACTGGCGCTGACCGAGTTTCTGGTGACGCGCGGCTGGCGCGCCTTCCTGGATGCGAAAGCCGAGGCCAAAATCGCGGAAAACTTTAAGCGTTTCGCGGACATTCATCTTTCCCGTCATGCCGCTGAACTGAAGAGCACCTTTGCGTATCCGCTCGGCGATAAGTATGGCGATCAGTTTCCCCGTCTTTCGCGCAACATCGACAGCATGCTGCTCCTTTCCGGTGCCTACGACGGGCCACAGGCGCAGGCGTGGCTGGAAAACTGGCAGGGGCTGAAGCATGCCATTGAAACCCGTCAGCATATCGAGATAGAGCATTTCCGTAACGAGGCCATTTCGCAGGATCCGTACTGGCTGCACAGCGGAAAACGTTAACTCTGGCAAGGAACCCCTATAATGCCGCTTTCTTCAGCGTTACAGCAGCAGTGGCAGACCGTTTGCGAACGTCTGCCTGAGTCATTACCGGCGTCATCGTTAAGCGAGCAGGCGAAGAGCGTGCTCGCCTTCAGTGATTTTGTGCAGGAAAGCATCGCCGTCTACCCGGACTGGCTGGCGGAGCTTGAGAACGCACCGCCGCAGGCGGACGAGTGGCGGCACTATGCCGGCTGGCTGCAGGCCGCACTCAAAGACGTAGCGGATGAAGCGACGCTGATGCGCGTCCTTCGTCAGTTCCGCCGTCGGGTGATGGTGCGCATTGCCTGGGCTCAGGCGCTGGAGCTGGTGGGCGAAGAGAGCACGCTGCAGCAGTTAAGCGAACTGGCGCAGACGCTGATTGTCGCGGCGCGCGACTGGCTCTACGCCGCCTGCTGTAAAGAGTGGGGCACGCCGTGCAGCGAGGAAGGGGTTCCTCAGCCGCTGCTGATTCTGGGGATGGGCAAGCTGGGCGGTTGCGAGCTGAACTTTTCCTCCGATATCGACCTGATTTTCGCCTGGCCTGAGAACGGCTCCACGCGCGGCGGCCGTCGCGAGCTGGACAACGCCCAGTTCTTTACCCGTCTCGGTCAGCGTCTGATTAAGGCGCTGGATCAGCCGACGCAGGATGGTTTTGTCTACCGCGTGGACATGCGCCTGCGTCCGTTCGGCGACAGCGGGCCGCTGGTGCTGAGCTTTGCCGCGCTGGAGGATTACTACCAGGAGCAGGGGCGCGACTGGGAGCGTTATGCGATGGTCAAAGCGCGGATCATGGGCGACAGCGATGACGCCTACGCCAACGAGCTGCGTGCCATGCTGCGCCCGTTCGTGTTCCGTCGCTATATCGACTTCAGCGTCATCCAGTCCCTGCGCAATATGAAAGGGATGATTGCCCGTGAGGTTCGCCGTCGTGGGCTGAAGGACAACATCAAGCTCGGCGCGGGCGGTATTCGCGAAATCGAATTTATCGTCCAGGTCTTCCAGCTGATTCGCGGCGGGCGTGAGCCGTCGTTACAGTCCCGCTCGCTATTGCCGACGCTGAGCGCCATCGAGCAGCTTCACCTGCTGCCGGACGGCGACGCGCAAACCCTGCGCGAGGCCTATCTTTTCCTGCGACGTCTGGAAAACCTGCTGCAAAGCATCAACGACGAACAGACCCAGACCCTGCCGGGGGATGACCTTAACCGGGCGCGCCTGGCCTGGGGCATGCGCGTGGAAGACTGGTCTACGCTGACCGAACGGCTCGATGCCCACATGGCAGGCGTGCGCCGCATCTTTAACGAGCTGATTGGTGATGACGAAAGTGAATCGCAGGACGACGCGCTTTCCGAGCACTGGCGCGAGCTGTGGCAGGACGCGCTTCAGGAAGATGACACGACCCCCGTGCTGGCGCACCTGAGTGACGACGCGCGACACCGCGTGGTGGCGCTGATCGCGGATTTCCGTCTCGAACTGAACAAGCGTGCCATTGGCCCGCGCGGCCGTCAGGTGCTGGATCACCTGATGCCGCACCTGCTGAGCGAGGTCTGCTCGCGAGCGGATGCGCCGGTGCCGCTGTCGCGCATGATGCCGCTGCTGAGCGGGATCATCACGCGCACCACGTATCTGGAGCTTCTGAGCGAGTTCCCCGGCGCGCTGAAGCACCTGATTACGCTCTGCGCCGCGTCGCCGATGGTGGCGAATAAGCTGGCGCGCTACCCGCTGCTGCTGGATGAACTGCTCGATCCGAACACGCTGTATCAGCCCACGGCGACGGATGCCTACCGTGACGAGCTGCGTCAGTATCTGCTGCGCGTGCCGGAAGAAGACGAAGAGCAACAGCTGGAGGCGCTGCGCCAGTTTAAGCAGGCGCAGATGCTGCGCGTGGCGGCGGCGGATATCGCCGGAACGCTGCCGGTGATGAAAGTGAGCGATCACTTAACCTGGCTCGCGGAGGCGATCATCGACGCGGTAGTGCAGCAGGCGTGGGTGCAGATGGTGGCCCGCTACGGCCAGCCGAAGCACCTTGCTGACCGTGAGGGGCGAGGGTTTGCCGTGGTGGGTTACGGCAAGCTCGGCGGCTGGGAGCTGGGATACAGCTCCGATCTGGATTTAATCTTCCTGCACGACTGCCCGGTTGACGTGATGACCGACGGCGAGCGCGAGATTGACGGGCGTCAGTTCTACCTGCGCCTGGCGCAGCGCATCATGCACCTGTTCAGCACCCGCACCTCGTCGGGCATTTTGTATGAAGTCGATGCGCGCCTGCGTCCGTCCGGCGCGGCGGGCATGCTGGTCACTTCAACGGAATCCTTCGCCGATTACCAGAAGAATGAAGCCTGGACGTGGGAGCATCAGGCGCTGGTGCGCGCTCGCGTGGTATATGGCGATCCGCAGCTCAAAACGCAGTTCGATGCCATCCGTAAGGAGGTTATGACCACCGTGCGCGAGGGCAGTACGCTGCAGACCGAAGTGCGCGAGATGCGCGAGAAAATGCGCGCGCATCTGGGTAATAAACATCGCGATCGCTTTGATATCAAAGCCGACGAGGGCGGGATCACCGATATTGAATTCATTACCCAGTATCTGGTGCTGCTGCACGCGCACGACAAGCCTAAGCTGACCCGCTGGTCGGATAACGTGCGCATTCTGGAACTGCTGGCGCAAAACGACATCATGGACGAGCAGGAGGCGCAGGCCTTAACCCGCGCCTACACGACGCTTCGCGACGAGCTTCATCACCTGGCGCTGCAGGAGCAGCCGGGGCACGTGGCGCTGGACTGTTTTGTCGCAGAACGCGCTCAGGTAACGGCCAGCTGGCAGAAGTGGCTGGTGGAACCGTGCGTAACAAATCAAGTGTGATATTATCGCGCGCAAATTGTGAATCTTTCTGGAGTCAGGAATGAAAGTAACACTGCCAGAGTTTGAACGTGCTGGAGTTATGGTTGTTGGGGATGTGATGCTGGATCGCTACTGGTATGGACCGACCAGCCGCATCTCTCCGGAAGCACCGGTACCGGTGGTTAAGGTCGACACCATTGAAGAGCGTCCCGGCGGCGCGGCAAACGTGGCGATGAACATTGCCTCTCTGGGCGCGCAGTCGCGTCTGGTGGGCTTGACCGGCATCGACGATGCGGCACGCGCGCTGAGCAAGTCGCTGGCGGACGTGAACGTGAAGTGCGACTTCGTTTCTGTTCCGACCCACCCAACGATTACGAAACTGCGCGTGCTGTCGCGCAACCAGCAGCTGATCCGCCTCGACTTTGAAGAAGGGTTCGAAGGCGTTGATCCCGAGCCGCTGCACGAGCGTATCAACCAGGCGCTGGGCAATATCGGCGCGCTGGTGCTGTCCGATTACGCCAAAGGCGCGCTGGCGAGCGTGCAGACGATGATTCAGCTGGCGCGTAAAGCCAACGTACCGGTGCTGATCGACCCGAAAGGGACCGATTTTGAGCGCTATCGCGGCGCAACCCTGCTGACGCCAAACCTCTCCGAATTTGAAGCGGTGGCGGGCAAATGCAAAACCGAGGAAGAGCTGGTTGAGCGCGGCATGAAGATCATCGCTGACTTCGAATTATCTGCGCTTCTGGTGACCCGCTCCGAGCAGGGGATGACGCTGCTGCAGCCGGGCAAAGCGCCGCTGCATATGCCAACCCAGGCGCAGGAAGTGTACGACGTGACCGGTGCCGGCGACACGGTGATCGGCGTGCTGGCGGCGACGCTGGCAGCGGGTAATTCTCTGGAAGAGGCGTGCTACTTCGCTAACGCCGCGGCGGGCGTGGTCGTGGGTAAACTCGGGACCTCAACCGTTTCGCCAATCGAGCTGGAAAACGCGGTGCGTGGTCGCGCGGATACCGGTTTTGGCGTCATGACCGAAGACGAGCTGAAGGTAGCCGTCGCCGCCGCGCGCAAGCGTGGGGAAAAGGTGGTGATGACCAACGGCGTGTTCGACATTCTGCACGCTGGGCACGTTTCTTATCTGGCGAATGCGCGCAAGCTGGGCGATCGCCTGATTGTGGCGGTCAACAGCGATGCCTCGACGAAACGCCTGAAGGGTGAAACGCGTCCGGTGAACCCGCTCGAGCAGCGTATGATTGTGCTCGGCGCGCTGGAAGCGGTGGACTGGGTGGTGTCGTTTGAAGAAGATACCCCGCAGCGCCTGATTGCCGGTATTCTGCCGGACCTGCTGGTAAAAGGCGGGGATTACAAGCCGGAGCAAATCGCGGGCAGCGAAGAGGTTTGGGCCAACGGCGGCGAGGTGATGGTGCTCAATTTTGAGGACGGGTGCTCAACCACCAACATCATCAAGAAGATCCAGAAAGACAGTCAGTAAAAAACGGGCCAGTTGGCCCGTTTTTTTTCACCCTCTCCCTGTGGGAGAGGGCTGGGGTGAGGGCATCAGGCCGCACTTACTCCTGGTCATCCACCGGCGGAATGGCCGGTGCCGGCTTCACTTCTTCCGGCGCATTGCGGTTTTCCAGCTCGGTCAGACGCTGTTCCAGCAGCGCCAGCTTCTCGCGGGTGCGCAGCAGAACCTGGGTCTGCACGTCGAACTCTTCGCGGCTGACTAAATCAAGGCGAACCAACTGCGCCTGCAGCGTCTGGCGGATTTTCTTTTCTACGTCATCACCAAATTCACGAATGCCTTTTGGCATAGATTCATGAACCTGACGCGCGATCTGCTCAATTTTTTTCGGGTCAATCATTGTCGTTTCCCTTGATGGAAAGGTGTTAGTGTCCATTGTAGCGCGTCATGCCCGGGGTAAACAAAATTGTTTGATGCTTATGCATTGCCCAGGATAATCAATAGCGTTATAGTTATCTCGCTTATTCTCAGGGCGGGGCGAAATTCCCCACCGGCGGTAAATCAGCGTGACGCTGAAAGCCCGCGAGCGCTTTGGGTGAAAACTCAAAGGTCAGCAGATCCGGTGTAATTCCGGGGCCGACGGTTAGAGTCCGGATGGGAGAGAGTAACGATCAAGTCGGGCATGGGCCCGCTCACGTTATCTTTTTGCCGCTTATACGGCGCTCCTAAGACTGCCCTGATTCTGGTAACCATAATGTTAATGAGGTTTTTTTACCATGAATCAGACGCTACTTTCCTCTTTTGGCACTTCAACTCAACGTGTTGAACATGCACTGGATGCACTGCGCGAAGGCCGCGGTGTGATGGTGCTTGACGATGAAAACCGTGAAAACGAAGGCGACATGATTTTCGCCGCCGAAAACATGACCGTTGAACAGATGGCGCTGACCATCCGTCACGGCAGCGGCATCGTATGCCTGTGTATTACTGAAGATCGTCGTAAGCAGCTCGAGCTGCCGATGATGGTCGAAAACAACACCAGCGCCTATGGTACCGGTTTTACCGTGACCATTGAAGCGGCGCATGGCGTGACCACCGGTGTGTCTGCGGCTGACCGTCTGACCACCGTTCGTGCAGCTATTGCCGATGGTGCGAAGCCATCCGATCTGCATCGTCCAGGCCACGTCTTCCCACTGCGCGCGCAGGCGGGCGGCGTATTGACCCGCGGCGGTCACACCGAAGCGACGATCGACCTGGTGACGCTGGCTGGCTTCAAACCTGCTGGCGTGCTGTGCGAACTGACCAACGATGACGGCACCATGGCGCGCGCGCCGGAGTGCATCACCTTTGCCCGTCTGCACAATATGCCGGTGGTAACGATTGAAGATCTGGTCGAGTATCGCCAGGCGCACGAGCGCAAAGCCAGCTGATAATAAAAACGCCGGGATGTCCCGGCGTTTTTTTACCCGATTCCTGCGGTCTGCAGCAGAACCAGACTTAATCCCATCACCGACATTCCGCACAGCACGCCATAGCTGGGGTTGTTGTTAGGATCGATCTCCTTCGCCAGCGGCATCAGTTCATCCACCGAAAGCGCAACCATGATCCCGGCTACCGCTGCCATAATCGCTGCCATCACTACCGGAGAGACCAGGCTACCAAGGATCAGCCAGGCCAGCACGCCGCCAAGGATTTCGGCCATCCCGGAAATACCCGCCCAGAACACAGCGGTGCGTTTCGATCCCGTTGCGGCATACACGGGTCCGGCGACGGCCAGTCCTTCAGGAATATTGTGTAAGGCGACCGCCAGCGCGATGCCAAAGCCCATCTCAAGATTGCTGCTGGCCGTCACGTAGGTGGCGACTCCTTCCGGGAAGTTATGCAGGCTGATGCCAAGCGTTAACAGCACGGCGGTACGCTTGATATTGCGCGGCATGGGCGTCACGTTTTTCTGCATTAAATCCTGCGGATGGGCGTGCGGCAGCATTCGATCGAGGGCAAAGTACCCCAGCAGGCCAAAGACAAACATGCCGTAGCCCAGCAGCGGAGACATGCCTTCCGTGCCCAGCGCGGCAGGGAGCATTTCCATCAGGGAGATGAGCAACATGATCCCGGCAGCAAAGCCCAGTGAGAAGGCCAGTACGCGGTTAGAGGGCTTTTGGCCGAGCACGCCGAGGATCGCGCCGATGAAGGTCGCGGCGCCCGCCAGTATGGTCAGGATCAGAGGGACTGACATGCATTGCTCCTTATGATAATGATTCTCATTAATATAAATGATTCATTTCTGGCAAAGCGAGGGGGAAAACCCGGCTTTACACATTCCTTACATTCAAATTTCCTGATGATGATCTTCACGCTTATCTGCGTTCATCTTTGCCGGATTGCGCGTAATGTAGCACCATTAAATTGACACCTTCCGTAAGGATATCACCATGACTTCTTCACGTATGCCAGCCCTGTTTTTAGGCCACGGTAGCCCTATGAACGTTCTGGAAGACAACGTCTATACCCGCGCCTGGCGTCATCTGGGCGAGACGCTACCGCGTCCGAAAGCGATCGTGGTGGTATCTGCGCACTGGTTTACCCGTGGGACGGGCGTGACCGCCATGGAAGCGCCAAAAACCATTCATGATTTTGGCGGCTTCCCGCAGGCGCTATACGACACGCATTATCCGGCCCCCGGCTCGCCCGAGCTGGCACAAAGGCTGGTGGATTTGCTGGCGCCTGTCCCTGTGACGCTGGATAAAGAAGCCTGGGGCTTTGACCACGGCTCCTGGGGCGTGCTTATTAAAATGTATCCTGATGCGGATATCCCGATGGTGCAGTTGAGCATCGACAGCACCAAACCGGCCGCCTGGCATCTTGAGATGGGGCGTAAGCTGGCGACCCTGCGTGATGAAGGCATCATGCTGGTGGCGAGCGGCAACGTGGTGCATAACCTGCGTACCGCACGCTGGCACGGTGAGAACACGCCGTACCCGTGGGCGACCGCCTTTAACGACTACGTTAAAGCGAACCTGACCTGGCAGGGGCCGGCTGAGGCGCATCCGCTGGTGAACTATCTGGATCATGAGGGCGGTTCGCTTTCTAACCCGACGCCGGAGCACTTCCTGCCGCTGCTGTACGTACTTGGCGCGTGGGATGGTCAGGAGCCGGTTACGATCCCGGTCGACGGTATTGAGATGGGCAGTTTGAGTATGCTATCGGTGCAGGTGGGATAATAAAAGCAAAACGGCAACGTCAGGTTGCCGTTTTTAGTCTTTCCACCCTCTCCCTGTGGGAGAGGGCTGGGGTGAGGGCATCAGGCCGCAGTCTTACTCCACAAAAATGTGCGGATAGAACCGCGACAGATCCTGCGTGATCAGCGCGCGATCTTCGCGAATTCCAATTCCGGCAGGCTGATCGTTGATGAGCCAGCTGCCAATCAGCGTATAGCTGTCGCCAAATTTTGGAAGTTGATAGAACTCCTGGACGATCATCCCTTCTTCGCCGTACGGCCCTTCAACCGCTTCCAGCGTCTTGCCGTTTTCGATAATCGACACGTTTGCGCCTTCGCGTGAGAAGATCGGCTTGACGACGTACTTCTCCATTTGCGGGTAATCATCTTCTGCAAAGTACGCCGGCAGCAGGTTCGGATGGTTCGGGAACATCTCCCACAGCATCGGCAGCAGGGCTTTGTTGGAGATAATGCTCTTCCAGGCCGGCTCAAGCCAGCGCACGCCAGCATCTTCCAGCTTGGTGGAGAACATCTCGCGCAGCATGTATTCCCACGGGTAGAGCTTGAACAGGTTGCTGATCACCTGGTCCTGCATGTCCGTGAACTGACCTTTTTCACCCAAGCCGATATCCTCGATATAGAGGAACTCGGTCGCCACCTCCGCTTCAGCGGCGCAATCCTGCAGATACTGAACCGTGCCACGGTCTTCTTCCGTGTCGCGGCAGCAGGCGAGATGCAGCAGGTTGAAGCCAAACTGCTCGCGCAGCTCGGCGAAGCGCTCGATCAGCTTTTCCTGCAGGCTGTTGAACTGGTCGCTGCCTTCCGGCAAGTTTCCGGCATTGGCCTGGTCTTCCAGCCAGATCCACTGAAAGAACGCCGCTTCGTACAGGGACGTTGGGGTATCGGCGTTGTTTTCCAGCAGCTTAGGCTCGCCTTTGCCGTCCCATGCCAGATCCAGGCGAGAGTAAAGCGAAGGCTGATTCGTTTTCCACGACTGGCGGACAAAGCTCCAGGTGTGCTTTGGAATGCGGAACTTTGCCATCAGCTCGTCGCTGTCGATGACTTTTTCCACCACCTTCAGGCACATCTGGTGCAGCTCGGCCGTTACCTCTTCCAGCTTCTCAACCTGGGCCAGCGTGAGCTTGTAATAGGCGTCTTCACACCAGTACGGCTCGCCGTACATGGTGTGGAAGTTAAAACCGTACTCGGTGGCTTTTTCGCGCCAGTCCGGGCGCTCGGTGATACTGACTCTTTCCATGATCAGCCGCCCATTGAGCGAGTAGAGGAGGTGCCTGTCGCGCTGCGCTGCATGCTGGTCTGCTTCGCCACAGACTCACCGAACCCGCCACGGGTGATGGTGCTGGTGGTCGCAGGCTTCGGCGCCATCGCCGTTTTCGGTACGGTCACGGTGCGGCCAGGGGTCGCTGCGCCGTAGCCTTTGCCGCTGGCATCGGTATATTGACCGTAAGCCGGGCTGGCCGGGTTTTTCGAGCTAAACAGCGGCTGCTGCTGGTAACCTGCACCACCGCCCATCAGGCGGCCCATCATGTAGCCTGCCATCAGCGGCATCCAGAAGCTGCCGCTGGACTGCGCCTGCGCCTGATTTTCAGGTGCGGTGCCTGCCTGAGCCGGTGCCTGCTGGCACTGACCTTCACCAAACTCCGCCACGCAGTCTTCGCGTGAGGCATATTTCGGCGCGGTACGTTCCGCTTCTTTCAGCGCGCTGGTGTAAGCCGTTTTACATTCGGCGGCTTTGCCGGTTGCGGCAGAACAGTCGTCCGCGTTTTGATACAGCGAAACCGTTTCGTCATTTTTCTCACAGCCTGCCAGCATAAAGACAGCCGTGACCGCCAGCGCAACAGGGGTGAGGTGACGCGCGTTCCAGCTCTTGCGGAACGACGCGTGATTGATCGTTTTTGTCCGTTTCATCTTTGTCTTCCAGGACCCAGTGGTAATAACGCTCAGGATAGAGGATGAGTGGTTGAAAATGAAGCGAAGAGGGGCGGAATCAGGGGGATCTTTACGTTGACTTACGTTCGGATGTGATTCAGATGCGCCCTCTCCCTGTGGAAGAGGGCTGGAGTGAAGGCATCAGGCCGCAGTGGGCCTGATGACACTCTTAGTTACGGAACGGATTATTGCTCTTGCTGGCAGGCGCTGTGGTTCGCGCGGCAGCAGGCTGTGCAGCAGGGGTAGTGCCGTTAGCGTTGAAGTTATCAACCGCGGCAACCTGCTCCGGGTTCTCCGGTGCAACGCTGTCCGGAGAGGTGGAGACCGGTTTGCCCAACGCGCTGTTCAGCATCTGCAGGTCTTGCTCGTTCAGCGTACCCAGAGCCTGTTTGATGTTCAGCTGGTTAATCAGGTACTGGTAACGCGCGCTGGAGAGCTGCTGTTTCGCGTTGTACAGCGTGGTGGTCGCATCGAGCACGTCCACAATAGTACGTGTACCGACCGAGTAACCTGCTTCCATCGCGTCCAGGGAGCTCTGTGCAGACACAACGGCCTGTTTATAGGCGTTGATGCTGCTGATTGAGGCGTTCACGTTGTTGAAGGAGGAACGCACGGTCTGCACCACGTTGCGGTGGGCGCTTTCCAGCTGCTCGCTCGCGCCAACAAAGTTGTACTGCGCCTGTTTCACCTGGGAGTTGACCTGACCGCCCTGATACAGCGGCAGGGAGAAGCTCAGGCCCACCTTGTTCTGGCCCATATTGCTGTCGTCATACTGGGACGTATTGGTTTTAGAGCCGCTGTAGGTTGTATCAGAGACACCGGTAGACGCGCTCAGGCTCAGGGTTGGCAAATGGCCGTCCTGCGCCTGACGAATTTGCTCGCGGGCCAGGTCCTGGCTCAGACGCGCCTGCAGCAGCGTCAGGTTGCGGTTTTCCGCCTCTTTCAGCAGGGCGTTAACAGCCTGCGGCTTATCCGTTTTGAAGCTGTCGACGTTCAGGGAGGCCAGCTCAGGATAGTAATTGCCGGTGACCTGACGCAGGGATTCCAGCGCGTTGTCGAGGTTGTTACGCGCGGTCACTTCGTTAGCCAGCACGGTGTCGTACTGTGAACGGGCGTTCTGCACGTCGGTGATCGCGACCAGACCCACGTTGAAGCGCTGAGTGGTTTGATCTAACTGACGGTAAATGGCCTGTTTCTGCGCTTCGGTGTAGGAGAGTGCGTCAATCGCGCTCAGCACGTTGAAGTACGCCGTGGCAGTATTCAGGATCAGCGTCTGCTGGTCGGTCTGATAGGTCACATCCTGGATGCCTGCGCTCTTTTCCTGCAGGGTCAGGGCACGCCATTTGGACATATCAAACAGCGTCTGTGTTAATTGCAGTGAGGCGCTGGTAGCATTGGAGTTTACGCCGTTAGCGTCGCGGAAACCGTTGCTGTAGGTATAATCTGCACCTAAACCTAACTGTGGCAGCAAGGGGCTACGAGCTTCGTTAATCTTTTCAAACGCAGCATCACGATCGGCCGCTGATTTACGTAAATCAGGGTTGCCCAGACGTGCCTGCTGGTAGACCTGTAACAGGTTTTCCGCCTGGCTCATTGCACTGAAGCCCGTCAGGCTCAGGCCGATAAGGATGGGGAGCAATTTCTTCATTTGCATTCCTTGTTGTGAAGCAGTATTAGCGCTGATCTAATTAAAAAATAATTGCCGATTCTAACAGAATCATCCACACCAAAAGGTTGGCGTTACGTGCCATCTGGCGGTAATTTGCACCAATCTACCATATAGCCTTACAAACGGCAGCCAAACAGCCTTGAAATTCACAATTTCATCACCATTGCTACCAGGACTCGACTCATGCAAAAACCAGAAAAGTTGCCCGTGACATTCGCCAAAAACGATGTAGAAATTATTGCACGAGAAACGCTTTATAGCGGTTTTTTTTCAATGGATCTTTACCGTTTCAGGCATCGTCTGTTTAACGGGGAAATGAGCGGCGAAATCAGACGCGAAATTTTTGAGCGCGGGCATGCGGCAGTCTTGCTACCCTTTGACCCTGTGCGTGACGAAGTTGTGCTGGTGGAGCAGATCCGCATCGCCGCTTACGACGTCAGTGAGAGCCCGTGGCTGCTGGAAATGGTGGCCGGGATGATCGAAGAGGGTGAGACGGTTGAAGACGTCGCCCGACGCGAGGCGCTGGAAGAGGCCGGGCTGGTGGTGGGCCGCACAAAACCGGTGCTGAGCTATCTGGCAAGCCCGGGAGGTACCAGCGAGCGCTTGTCCATTATGGTGGGTGAAGTGGACGCCACGACGGCGGAAGGGATCCACGGTCTGGCAGATGAAAACGAAGATATTCGGGTTCATGTGGTGAGCCGGGAACAGGCTTATCAGTGGGTAGAAGAGGGGAAAATCGACAACGCAGCGTCTGTCATCGCCCTGCAATGGCTGCAGCTGCATTATCAGACATTACGAAACGAGTGGAAAAAATGAAGCGCTATACGCCTGACTTCCCAGAAATGATGCGCCTGTGCGAAACCAATTTCGCACAATTGCGCCGCCTGCTGCCGAAAAACGACGCACCCGGCGAAACGGTAAGCTATCAGGTGAGCAACGCGCAGTATCGTTTAACGATAACAGAATCAACGCGCTACACTACGCTGGTGGAAATTGAGCAAACGGCACCCAGCATTAGCTACTGGAGCCTGCCGTCAATGACGGTACGCCTCTATCACGACGCGATGGTCGCTGAAGTGTGTTCAAGCCAGCAGATCTTTCGCTTCAAGGCGCGGTATGATTACCCGAATAAAAAGTTGCATCAACGCGACGAAAAGCATCAAATTAACCAGTTTTTAGCCGACTGGCTAAGATATTGTTTAGCACATGGAGCAATGGCGATTCCGGTTTGTTAGCGTCATAAACCTACCTAAGGACACCATTTGGAAAGCCTGTTGAACCTGACTGTTGCTGGTGGGGCGCCAGTCAGGATATTACAAATCACCGATACCCACCTTTTTGCCGAAAAGCATGAAACGCTGCTGGGGGTGAATACCTGGGAGAGTTATCAGGCGGTACTTAGCGCGATTCACGCCGAAAACCGTGCATGCGATCTGATTGTCGCAACGGGCGATCTGGCGCAGGACCAATCTTCCGCGGCCTACCAGCATTTTGCTGAAGGCATCGCGAGCTTTAGCGTGCCTTGCGTCTGGCTGCCAGGAAATCATGACTTCCAGCCCGCTATGTACAGTTCTCTCCAGGATGCGGGTATTTCTCCGGCGAAATGTGTTTTTGCGGGTGACCAGTGGCAGATCCTGCTGCTGGACAGCCAGGTGTTTGGCGTCCCGCACGGTGAGTTAAGCGAGTTTCAGCTCGACTGGCTGGAGACCAAACTGGCTGCTGAACCTGAACGTCACACGCTGCTGTTGCTTCATCATCACCCTCTGCCGGCGGGCTGTAGCTGGCTCGATCAGCACAGTCTGCGCAACTCCGCAGCGTTGGATCGCGTGCTGGCGAAGTTCCCGCGAGTGAAAAACCTGCTGTGTGGACATATTCACCAGGAACAGGATCTCGACTGGAACGGGCGCCGCATGCTGGCGACGCCGTCGACCTGCGTTCAGTTTAAGCCGCACTGCGCCAACTTTACGCTGGATACCATTGCGCCAGGCTGGCGCTGGCTGGAACTGCATGCCGACGGCACGCTGACCACGGAAGTCTGCCGTTTGACCGGTGCAAAATTCCGCCCGGATACCGCTTCAGAAGGCTATTGATGTCTACGCTCCTTTATCTGCACGGATTCAACAGCTCGCCGCGCTCCGCAAAAGCGACACTGTTTCGCCAGTGGCTGAGCGAGCATCACCCCGACGTTGAGATGATTATCCCTCAGCTGCCGCCTTACCCGGCAGAGGCCGCGGAGATGCTGGAATCGATTGTGCTTGCGCACGGCGGCGAAACCTTCGGTGTGGTCGGTTCCTCGCTGGGCGGGTATTACGCCACCTGGCTCTCACAATGCTTCATGCTACCTGCCGTTGTGGTTAATCCGGCGGTTCGGCCATTTGAGTTGCTGAGGGACTTTCTTGGCGAAAACGAGAACCCCTACACCGGGCAGCAATATGTGCTAGAGTCACGCCATATTTACGATCTCAAAGTTATGCAGGTCGACCCGCTTGAGGCGCCGGATCTCATCTGGCTGTTGCAGCAGACGGGTGATGAAGTGCTGGATTACCGCCAGGCAGTGGCGTATTACGCCTCCTGCCGCCAGACTATAGAAGAGGGCGGAAACCATGCTTTCACGGGCTTTGAGAATCATTTCACCCAGATTGTCGATTTTCTTGGACTGCACAGCCACTGACAATCAATGCGAATTGCTAGTTTAAATCATGACGCAAACCTATAACGCTGATGCCATTGAGGTCCTCACCGGGCTTGAGCCGGTTCGCCGCCGCCCGGGGATGTACACCGATACAACGCGCCCAAACCATCTGGGCCAGGAAGTTATTGATAACAGTGTGGACGAAGCGCTGGCGGGCCATGCCAAACGCGTTGACGTTATCCTGCATGCCGATCAGTCGCTGGAAGTCATCGACGACGGGCGCGGCATGCCGGTGGATATCCATCCGGAAGAGGGCGTGCCTGCCGTTGAGCTGATCCTCTGTCGTCTGCACGCGGGCGGTAAGTTCTCCAACAAGAACTACCAGTTCTCCGGCGGCCTGCATGGCGTGGGGATTTCCGTCGTGAACGCCCTGTCCAAGCGCGTGGAAGTAAACGTCCGTCGCGACGGCCAGATTTATAACATCGCGTTTGAAAACGGCGAGAAGGTGCAGGATCTGCAGGTTGTCGGCACGTGCGGCAAACGCAACACCGGCACCAGCGTCCACTTCTGGCCTGACGAAAGCTTCTTCGACAGCCCGCGCTTTTCCGTATCCCGCCTGACGCACCTGCTGAAAGCCAAAGCGGTGCTGTGTCCGGGTGTGGAAATTACCTTTAAGGATAACGTCAACAATACCGAGCAGACCTGGTGCTACGCCGATGGCCTGAACGACTACCTGTGCGAAGCGGTAAACGGCCTGCCGACGCTGCCGGAAAAACCGTTCGTCGGTAACTTTAGCGGCGATACCGAAGCGGTCGACTGGGCGCTGCTGTGGCTGCCGGAAGGCGGCGAACTGCTGACCGAAAGCTACGTCAACCTGATCCCAACCATGCTCGGCGGTACCCACGTCAACGGGCTGCGTCAGGGACTGCTGGACGCGATGCGCGAATTTTGCGAATACCGCAATATCCTGCCGCGCGGCGTGAAGCTGTCGGCGGAAGATATCTGGGACCGCTGCGCCTACGTGCTCTCCGTGAAGATGCAGGATCCGCAGTTTGCCGGTCAGACCAAAGAGCGTCTGTCGTCACGCCAGTGCGCGGCGTTCGTTTCCGGCGTGGTGAAAGATGCGTTTACCCTGTGGCTGAACCAGAACGTTCAGGCAGCAGAGATGCTGGCTGAAATGGCGATTTCCAGCGCCCAGCGTCGTCTGCGTGCCGCGAAGAAAGTGGTGCGTAAAAAGCTGACCAGCGGCCCTGCGCTGCCGGGCAAGCTGGCGGACTGTACCGCGCAGGATCTCAACCGTACCGAGCTATTCCTCGTGGAAGGGGACTCGGCGGGTGGATCGGCCAAGCAGGCTCGCGACCGTGAATACCAGGCGATCATGCCGCTCAAGGGGAAAATCCTGAACACCTGGGAGGTCTCTTCAGACGAAGTGCTGGCCTCGCAGGAAGTCCACGATATCTCGGTGGCGATCGGTATCGATCCGGACAGCGACGATCTGAGCCAGCTGCGCTACGGCAAGATCTGTATCCTCGCGGATGCGGACTCCGATGGTCTGCACATCGCCACGCTGCTATGCGCGCTGTTTGTGAAGCACTTCCGCACGCTGGTTAAAAATGGTCACGTCCACGTGGCGCTGCCGCCGCTTTATCGTATCGACCTCGGCAAAGAGGTTTACTACGCGCTGACGGAAGAAGAAAAAGCGGGCGTGCTGGAACAGCTGAAGCGCAAGAAGGGCAAACCTAACGTTCAGCGCTTTAAAGGGCTGGGCGAGATGAACCCGATGCAGCTGCGCGAAACGACGCTGGATCCGAACACGCGCCGTCTGGTGCAGCTTACGATCAGCGACGAAGACGAACAGCAGACCAACGCCATGATGGATATGCTCCTTGCCAAGAAACGTTCGGAAGACCGTCGTAACTGGCTGCAGGAGAAAGGCGATATGGCGGATATTGAGGCCTGATGCCCTCACCCTAACCCTCTGCCACAGCGAGAGGGAATGGATCGTAAGCCCGGTAAGCGTTAGCGCCACCGGGCTTTTTTACATCAAAACTCCATCTTCACCGTAAACTGCACTTCGCGCGTGTCGCCAATCTGATTACCCAGATTGTTGGTGGCGATAGATGAGGTGTAGTAGGTTTTATCAAACAGGTTCTTCACGTTCACCTGCAGCGTCACCGGATACTGTAGCTTCATCTTGTACGCCGCAAACGCATCCGCCACGAAATAGCCCGGCAGATAATAATCCGCACCGTTGGTTGCGGAACGACGGCTTACGCCGTGCCCGCCGCCGCCCAGCGTCAGGGTATTACCGGCAAACGCATTGTGAATATCGTAGGTCAGGAACAGGGAGCCGGTATGGCGCGGCACGTTCGGCAGCGGTTTGCCCGCGTAGTCCGGATCTTCCAGCACCTTCGCGTCGGTATAGCCATAGCTGGCGATAATATTGGTGTTCTCGGTCAGTGAACCGGCCAGATCCACCTCCACGCCCTGGGAGCGCACGCGGCCCGCCGTTTTGGCGATGGTTTCCCCCCCCACGCTTTCGTTGTACAGCACGTTGCGTTTGTGGATATCAAACAGCGAGATATTGGCGGTAACCCCATCGAACAGGTCGAACTTTGCGCCCACTTCGTAAGCATTCGACGTTTCCGGCGGCAGATCGCCGATGTAGCTCGCAATGGACGACTGCGGCATAAACGTCTGCGAGTAGTTGGCAAACAGCGAGACCGCTGGCGTGAGCTTATAAACCAGCCCCAGCTTCGGCGTCCACTGTTCGTCGCGGCTGTCGGTGTTGACGTTGAACGGGCGGCCTTTCCCCGCGTACTGGGTGTAATACTGGTAGCGCATGCCTGCGACGGCAATCCACTTATCGGTCAGGTACAGCGCGTCTTGCGCATAGGCAGAGTAGCTTTCCTGCTTCAGCGTCTGGTCGCTGTCGGACGCCGACACGGTGGTGCATTTGCCGAGTTTGCCATACGTCGGATGATAGATATTGAAATCCTTAACGTTCTTACAGCGGATCATGTCCGTGCGCAGCAGATCGTAATTCTCATACGACACGCCGGTCAGGATCTCATTGTAAAAGCCCGCGATGTCCACGTTCCCCTGCAGATCCGCGCGCGTCGTGTGCATACGCTGTGTCGAGCCCTGGGTCGCATCCACTCGGCGGGTCAGGTTGCCGGTTTTTGAATCGTAGGCCATCACGCGCGCCTGGTTATCGCTGTATTTATCCTGGCTGTAGCTGTAGTCAAACTTCGCGGTCCACTGGCTGTTGAGGCGATATTCCGCATTGAGCTGAGCGAGATCGGACTGGCCGTCGGTCACGTTAAACGGCTCATCAAAGCGGGTTTTGCGATCGACGTCGACGGCCTTTTTGGTGTTGAGATCGAAGATCGTTCCGCGATCGAACGGCGTTTTATAGTCGCGATGCGAATAGAGCACGGTCACGGTGGCGTCGTCGCCGAACCAGGTGAGGGACGGGGCGATAAAGGTGCTGCGTTCGTTGCCAAAATTACGCCAGTAATCCTCGTCCTGATATTCGCTCGTCAGGCGATACGCCAGGCGCGTGCCGTCAATTGGGCCGGTAACATCGACCTGTCCGGTGCCGCCGCCAAAGCTGGAAGAGGTGGCAGAAATTGAACCGCCGAAGGTCTTCTCAGGGCGTTTGGTGACGACGTTAATCAGGCCGCCCGGATCGAGAATGCCGTACAGCGTGGAGGCCGGGCCTTTCAACACCTCCACGCGCTCGGTTGCGGCATTAAAGCTGCGCGGCAGGACGGTGCGCAGGCCGTTAGTCATGATCGAGCCGTCGCGGTTCGCGCCAAATCCGCGGCGCACGAAGGCATCCTGCGTACCGCCCAGGGTGTTGGTCTGCACCACGTTGCTGACGTTGTACAGAGCTTCATCCAGCGTGGTGGCATTTTGATCCTCCAGCACTTTGTCGCTGACGGTATTGACCACCTGCGGTATATCCAGCATCGGCATGGTGGTTAACGTCGCGGTGGAGGTGTTCAGCGGCTGATAGCCGTTGGTGGCCTCCGCCGCAGTAGTTGGATCGGCGGTGACGGTAAGCGTTTCGCCATCTTTAGCCGCGGTGTTATCTGCTGCCTGAACCAGCGGCGCCATAAACAGCAGGGAAAAGAGCGCGCGCCCTTTTACCCCAGAGAGTGAAGGTGTGAACGTAGCCATTACATCTGTTATCCCGAAATATCCCGCGAATGACGTTTCGCGGCAAACTGTGTGAGTCATTGCCCTTTACGGTCTGTCCGTTAGCCGGAAGTGGCATCGGACATGTAATTGAGAATCATTCAATCATGCGTGAATGTAGTAGTAAATGGAAAAAAGAAAAAATCGACTACAGCGTTTAACCGTGCGTACAAGCGCAGCGGGATAATAATTAAGTCATTGAAATAGATGTTTTTACAAGCCGTCCAGTTTTCACTTTTACTCAGGCTTACCCCTGGTTTTTCCAGGGTGTTTATTCTCTTGACTACTACATGGCTCGGCGTCAAACTCTCAAAAGAGAATGAGTTTTATTTTTATTTGTTGGTTTTTCATTACGTTGGCGTTCACGTGGCTCACAACACACACAAACCGGGTCTGGTTCTGGAGAACCTCTCTGCGGGCTATCAGAAAAAAATCATCGTTGATGATATCTCCCTTGCGATCCCACAGCAGAAAATGACCGTGCTGGTAGGGGCGAACGGCTGTGGGAAATCCACGCTGCTGAGCACCATTGCGCGTTTGCTCCAGCCGCTTGGCGGCGCGGCAGTTCTCGACGGCAAGGCGATCCACGAGCAGCCCACCAAAGCGGTCGCCCGTCAGCTTGGCATTCTCCCGCAGTCGCCGCTGCTGCCGGAAGGGTTAACCGTTTTTGAACTGGTCTCGCGCGGGCGTTTTCCCTGGCAGAACTTTATGCGTCAGTGGAGCGACGAGGACGAGCGGGCGGTGGAAGAGGCCCTGCGCCTGACCGGCACGGCAGAGTTTGCCCATATGCCGGTGGAAAGCTTATCCGGCGGCCAGCGTCAGCGCTGCTGGATCGCCATGGCGCTGGCGCAGCAAACGCCGTATATCCTGCTTGACGAGCCGACGACGTATCTCGATCTCCGCTACCAGGTGGAGATCCTGGAACTGCTGCACGCCCTGACCCGCCAGCACGGGCGTACCGTGGTGGTAGTGCTGCACGATCTCAACTTCGCCGTGAACTACGGTGATTCGCTGGTCTTTTTGCGCCAGGGAAAAGTGGAGGGCGTATTGCACGAGGGCGACGTCTGCACGCCGGAACTGATCAAAGCGGTGTTTGATGTGGACGTGCATATGTCCATCAACCCCTTGACCGGCAAACCGTTCTTTATGCCGTTTCGCCAGAGCCTTGAACAGCCATGATACGCGCTTCTCTGGCCTTCCTGATTTTTATATTGCTGCTGGCGCTGGGTGCGATTACGCATCTTGGCATCGGTGCACGCTTTATCGCCCCGCAGACGGTAGTGGAGGCGTTCATCCACTTCGACCCGCGCAATTTCGACCATAACGTCATTATCAAATTACGACTGCTGCGCCTCTGCGCCGCGATGGTGACGGGTGCCGCGCTCGGCGTGGCGGGCGTGCTGCTGCAGTCTGTGATCCGCAACCCGCTCGGCGAACCGCACATTCTGGGGCTCAACGCCGGGGCTGCGCTGGCAGTGGTGAGCGTCAGCGCGCTTGGCCTGTCGCTGCCGTTTGGTCGCCCGCTGATTGCCGCCGTCGGTGCCGCCGCGCTGTTTCTGCTGGTGCTGATGTTCTCCTCGTCCGGTCGTACCGGGCTCACGCCGATGAAGGTCACCCTGTGCGGCGTGGCGATGTCGGCGTTTGCCTCGTCGATTACCGCCGCGGTGTTAATCCTGGATGAACAGACGCTGCTCTCTCTGCGCACCTGGCTGGCAGGTGATATCGCCGGAGTCAACGCGCAGATGCTCCAGAGTGCCCTGTGGGCTGCAGCCGCTGGTTTTGTTCTTGCTATCGGGCTGTCGCCCTCGCTCAACATGCTGGCGCTGGGCGACAGAATGGCGCAGGGGCTTGGCGTGTCCCTGCTGAAAACCCGCCTGCTCGCCCTGCTGGCCATCGCGCTACTCTGCGGCGCGGCCGTCTCTATCGCCGGACCGATTGGCTTTATCGGCCTGGTCGTGCCGCAGCTCATCCGCCGTCTGGTGTCGGTCGATTTGCGCGTGATGGTGCCGCTGTCGGCCCTGTGCGGCGCGCTGGTGCTGCTGCTGGCGGATATCGCCGCCCGCACGCTGTTTACCCCCTGGGAGCTGGCAACCGGCATCATGACGGCCCTGGTCGGCGCGCCCGTATTCATCTTTATGGCGTCGAGGATGTTCAAATGAACCGGGCCGGATTCCGCGCGATCCGAATTGGCCGTATATCGGCGCTGGTTCGCCCGAAAGCGCTGGCGTACCTGTCGCTTTTCGTGCTGGCGGCGCTAAGCCTGCTGGGCTTTGGCCTGACGCACGGTTCTCTGCCCATTCCAACCTCCGCCATCGGGCGCGCGCTGTTTTCGCCTGAAAGTCTGACGGCGGAGACGCGTTACGTCGTGATGGATATCCGCCTGCCGCGCCTGATGATGGCGGTGCTGTGCGGCGCGATGCTCGGCATGGCGGGGGCGGCGATGCAGTCCATCACCCGCAACGGTCTGGCTGACCCGGGGCTTATCGGCGTGAAGGAGGGCTGTAGCGCGGCGGTACTGCTGCTGATTTTTCAGTTCCCGGCGCTGAGCCTGGCCTGGCGTCCGCTGGTCGGCATGGCCGGTGGGCTGCTTACCGCGCTGCTGGTGATCGTCCTGGCGCGCGATATCTCGCGCCCGCGGTTCATCCTGATCGGCATCGGCGTGTCGTGGGCGTTTGCCGCGGCGATGGGCGTCTTTATGACCACCGCCGACGTGCGTGACGTACAGACGGCGATGCTGTGGCTGGCGGGAAGCCTGCATGCGGCAAACTGGACGCTGGTAGGCCTGGCTGCGCTCTGGGCCGCCCCCGCGTTTGCGCTGCTGCTGTTTACCGCCCGGGCCGCGGACGTGGCGTTGCTCGGCAATCAGGCCGCTACGGGCCTTGGCGTGCGCACAACCCGGCTGGCGCTGCTGCGGGTTCTCGCTCCGGTGGTGCTGACGGCGGCCTGCGTCTCCTGCGTGGGCAGCATTGGCTTCGTGGGGCTGATTGCCCCGCACATGGCGCGCCTGCTGCTGCGCGGCGGGCAAACCGCGCTCCTGACGGGAAGCGCCGTGCTGGGGGCGCTGCTGGTGCTGCTGGCGGATAACGTCGGCCGTCTGGCATTCCTCCCGCTGCAGCTGCCGGCGGGAATTGTGATTTCATTGATTGGCGGACCGTTTTTCCTGCTGCTGCTCTGGCAGCGTCGGGACAGATTTTAGGGGACTATGATGCGCGTACTGTTTTCGATGCTGTTGCTGGTGGGGTTCGCGGTGAGCGCGGCGGAGCCGACGCAGGTCTTTACCGACGATTTGGGACGCAAGGTGGTTGTGCCGGTTCATCCGAAGCGGATTGTTTCCTTACACGATCTGGATATCACCATTCCGCTGATTGAGCTTGGCGTGCCGCCGGTGGCGAGCCATGGCCGCACGCGGCCGGACGACAGCCACTTTCTGCGCTCCAGCGGCATGTTAACCGGCGTCGACTTCGATAATTCCGATATCAAATTTATCGGCACGGCCGATATCGACATCGAAGCCATCGCCGCCGCAAAACCTGACCTGATCGTTACCGAGCCGACCCGCAACACCCCGGTGGAACAGCTGGCGAAAATTGCCCCGACGGTGAGCATCGATCATCTCGACGGCGGCGCGCCGGAAATCTACCGCAAGCTGGCGCAGCTCACGGGCACGCAGGCAAGGCTAAACATTCTGGAACGCCGCTATCAGGAACAAATCAAGGCGCTGAAGGCGACCATCGACACGCGCAAAATCACCGTGTCGGTGATTCAGGCTAATCAGGGGAAAATCAACGCTATGCACAGCTACCACTCGCTGGGCCGCGTGCTGCGCGACGCAGGATTCAAGTTCCCGCCGCTGATTGAGTCCATCCCGGAAGGGGGACGGATTGACGTCAGCGCCGAGCGCCTGCCGGAGCTGGATGGCGATTTCGTCTTCGCCACCTGGCGCGGGGATACGGGCGGTAAACCGCAGGACGAGCTGGCGGCGATGGATGCGGTCATGCCGGGCTGGTGTCAGTTCCTCAATGCCTGCCGAACCGGGCATTACGTGCTGATCTCGCGTGAAGAGGCGATCTCGAATTCGTTCGCGTCTTTAGGGCTGATGGTCGCGCAGGTGCAGTCTCAGATTGCCGGGCGACCGCTGCCGGAGGCGTCACGGTGATCCGCAAAGAGAAAGGGCGCGTGGATGTCTATGGCGACCGTTTTCGCGCGCGGGCGCATCAGCTGACGCCGCGTCTGCTGCAGGTTGCACGCTATATTCATGACAATCGCGAAGCGGTGATGGAACAGACCGCCATGGAGATTGCTGCCGTAGTGAAAACCTCCGATGCCACGGTGGTCCGCGCCATCCAGGCGCTGGGTTTCGCCGGGCTGCGCGATCTCAAGCAAACGCTTGAGCAGTGGTTTGGTCCGGTGGTCACCTCCAGCGAAAAGATGTCCACTACGGTGAACACGCTTGCCAGCGACGTCAACGCGAGCATTGATTTTGTGCTGGAGGGGCATCAACACACCTGCGAGGTGTTGTCCGAGCCCCACAACCGATACGCGATGGCCCAGGCGGTCTCTCTGCTGGCGCAGGCGAGGCAGGTTGCCATATTTGGCATTGGGGCATCCGGTATTCTGGCCGAGTATACCGCCAGGCTGTTCAGCCGCATGGGGTTACCCGCCACGCCGCTTAACCGTACCGGAATAGGGCTTGCCGAGCAGCTGATTGCGCTTCAGCGCGGCGACGTGCTGGTGATGATGGCGCAGAAGTCCGCGCACCGGGAGGGGCAAACCACCCTGCGTGAAGCAAAACGTCTGGGCATTCCAACGATCCTGCTGACCAACGCCCTTGATTCGCGTTTCAGCAAGGAGGCCAGCGTGGTGATCCACGTTCCGCGCGGCGGCGAAAAGGGCAAAATCCCGCTCCACGGCACGGTGCTGCTCTGTCTGGAGATGATTATTTTATCCGTAGCCTCCACCGAGCCGCAGCGCACTATCAAGTCGATGAAGCGCATCAACGAGCTACATCGCGGGTTAAAACCGGGGAAGAAAAGCAGCTAAAAACAACAAAGCCCGGTTGCGCTGACGCTCACCGGGCCTGGACCTGTTCTCCCTCTCCCGTCAGGAGAGGGCTGGGGTGAGGGAAAACTTAAACCCCTTGCTCCAGAATACGGATGTGGGTTTCCAGCACGTCACCCTTCACCGCGTCACTCCACGCTTTCATGTGCGTGGTCTGCAGGTGTGCTTCGAGGTGCGCGACGGTTTCCCACTGCTCAACCATGATGATCGAGTCCGGCGCGGTCGCCTGGAAGCTGGCATCAGTGGCGGCATCCACCATCGGCGCGTAGCCGTGGCAGCCTTCTTCTTTCAGTACGGTCGGGATAATTTTCGCGAACTGATCCAGCACCGCCTGACGGTGATGTTGACCTGGACGAGTACGGATTTCTGCGATAACGGTAAGCATGTTTACTACTCCTTTAATTCCAGGCTACCAGTTAAGCAAAAATTTCCGCGAGATGCTTGCGATATTCTGCGATATAGCTCGGGACATCAGGCATTTTAATCACGTCGTTGACGATAAACGTCGGCAGAGGATCCATGCCCAGGAACTGGTTAGCCTTGTGGAACGGCAGGTACGCGCCGTCAACGCCCACGCCTTCGAAGAACTGATCTTTCTCGGTGAAGGCTTCCAGCGGGGCGTTCCAGGTCAGAGAGAGCATATATTTTTTGCCCTGAATCATACCGCCTGACCCGTATTTTTTGGACGCGTCAGAGCGGGTGCGGCCATCGCTGGCATACAGTGAGCCATGACCTTCGGTGAACACGTCGTCCATGTATTTTTTTACGGTCCACGGCGCGCCCATCCACCAGCCTGGCATCTGCCAGATCACCACGTCAGCCCACAGGAAGTTCTGTACTTCGGCCTTCACGTCATAATTGCTGTCCGCGCGTACGACCTTAACATCATGCCCGGCGTCGCGCAGGAAACCGTCCGCGACCTCGGTCAGGGTGTCATTCAGCTGGCCTTTAGAGTGCGCAAATTCTTTTGCACCGTTGATAATCAGGATATTGCTCATTATTTGTCCTCGATGATGAGAGTATGGCCAGTATTCTACGCGCGAGGACGGTGCGGTAAAATGAGCAAAATGTGCAAAGTCTTTTGCATTAAACGCAATAATCTCTACCAGCTGACCTTCACTTCAAAACCGCCTTCAGGCGCATTGCTCAGCGAAACGCGCATCCCGTGCAGGGTGGCGATGCGTTTTACAATGGATAACCCCAGCCCGCTGCCCGTGGCATCCTGACCCGGCGGACGATAAAAGCGCTCGCCGACGCGCGCCAGCGCGTCAGGTGAAATGCCAGGGCCGTTGTCGCGCACGGTAAAGCCACGCGCGTCCAGCGTCACGTCCACCACGCTGCCACGCGGACTGTAGCGAATCGCGTTATCCAGCAGGTTGCGCACCAGCAGGCTCATGAGGAGCTGCTGGCCCGTGCGTGTAACCTCTGGTGCATGGATGTTCAGGCGAAGATCAATGCCCGCCTGCTGCGCCGGATGCCAGATATCCAGCACGGCTGACTGCAGCAAGTCGGCAAGGGGAATCGGTTCGACATCGTCAAGGTTATCCAGCGAGTCCAGGCGCGACAGCGTGAGGAGTTGATCCACCAGCCGGGAGGCGCGGTCGATACCCGCATGTAACTGCGAAAGGGCTTTGGACTGCGCCTCGGGATCGTCCTGATACAGCTGCGCCACGTCAGTTTGCACCTTCAGGGCCGCCAGCGGGCTGCGCAGCTCGTGGGCGGCATCGGACGTAAAGCGGCGCTCGCGGGTCATCATCTCCTGGGTGCGCGCGAAGAGATGATTCAGCGCGTCGAGCAGGGGGCGCACTTCCGTAGGAAGGCCCTCCGTCGGCAGTTTATCGGTGGCATCCGGCGAGCGGGAGCGCAGGGTCTGCGCCAGCTTTTTCAGCGGCTTCAGCTCCCGACTCAGGAGGACGATCAGCAGCAGCAACATCACGGGCAGCGCCACCAGCCAGGGGGTCAGCTGCGAGCTGACCACGTCCAGCGCCATCTCCTGGCGGTACTCCCACTCCTGGCCGACCACCACGCGGTATTTTCCGTCAGGTGAGGTTAGCCATAAAAAACGCCACTCGTCGTTGTCGCCCTGCAGCTGCCCGTTATCGAACCCGTCGCGGCGATAGTGGTACGGAATATCGCGTCCGTTTTCACCGTCGTTGAGGAGCATTTTGCCGTCGACGGCGTAAATGGCGAAAGCCAGCGCGTCGTCGTCCAGACGACCGTGCTTCACTTTTTTCGGGATCTCGCGCATGCGTTCGGGGGCGCGGATCTCGTCCAGATCCATCGTCAGCAGCCGTTTAGCAAACAGCATCTGCTGGGTGTCGAAGAGCTTATCCAGCTTGTGGGTGGTCTGCTGCCAGGCGACCAGGCTGGCGGCAAACCAGGCCGTCAGAGAGAGCAGCAGGAAGAGAAGCGTCAGGCGCAGCTTCAGGCTCAGGCGTTGCGTCAGCTTCATGCGTCACCCAGGGTATAGCCGATGCCGTGCACGGTGCGGATAAACTCGCTGCCAAGCTTGCGGCGCAGGTGATGAACGTGGACTTCTACCGCGTTGCTGGAGACGTCGTCATCCCAGGTATACAGTTTTTCCTCAATCGTCTTGCGAGGGAGCACGCGGCCTGCATTGCGCATCAGCAGTTCCAGCAGCGCGAACTCTTTCGGCTTCAGCGTCAGCGGTTCACCGTCCAGCGTGGCGACGAGACGGGTCGGATCGAGCGTGACCTTGCCGTGGCGTAGCTCGCTATGCGTCTGGCCGTGACTGCGGCGGACCAGCGCCTCGAGGCGGGCGCCGACTTCAATCAGCGCGAACGGCTTGCAGAGATAATCATCCGCGCCAAGACGCAGCCCTTCCACGCGCTGGTTGAGCGCATCCCGCGCGGTCAGGATCAATACCGGCTCGCTGCGCCCGCTTTCGCGCCACGCGCGCAGGATGTCCAGACCGTCGATTTCCGGCAGCGTCAGATCCAGCACCACGGCATCATAGGGCGCAGAAGCAAGCGCGGCATGACCGGTTTTACCGTCGGTAAACCAGTCCACGCTAAAGCCCATTTTGCTTAAACCCGCCCTGATACCGTCGCCGATTAACGTGTCGTCTTCTACCAGTAAAATGCGCATGTTCCCTCCTTGATGCCGTCAGTAAACCCTCTGCAAGCGCCTGCTGTACAGCAATAATAAATAAATTTTTCCCTTAAGAAGTTGTTAAGGATTACCCTGTTTAATGGACTGCGAAACCAGATTAAAGGGAGAGTTAATATGAAAAAATTCGCTGCCATTGCCGCCATCATGATGATGACCACTGCCCCCGTTTTTGCCGCGCAGGGCGGATTTAACGGCCCGTCGGCCACGCAAACCCAGACCCAGACGCAGACGGGAGGTTTTGTTGATAACGACGCTAACCACACCACCGCGGTGAAGGTGAAAGAGATGAAGGACGACAGCTGGGTGAAGCTGCGTGGGAACATTACCCAGCGCCTGTCCGATGACCGCTACACCTTCCGCGATGAGACCGGCACGGTCAACGTGGAGATTGACCACAAGCGCTGGAACGGCGTGACCGTCACTCCGCAGGATAAAGTTGAACTGCAGGGTAAAGTCGATAAAGACTGGAACGAGTTTGAAATCGACGTGAAGCAGGTCATTAAGCTGAACAAATAACCCGGAAAGGGCCGCATAAGCGGCCCTTTTTCTTTGTGACTCAACTCGTCAGATAGGGTAGTATCTGCGGCAATATTGCCTGAAACCCTTCGGTTTCTGAGTTGAGGAATCACACGTAATGAGCGATATGGCAGAGCGCCTCGCGCTACATGAATTCACGGAAAACGCATACCTGAACTATTCCATGTACGTCATCATGGACAGGGCGTTGCCGTTTATCGGGGATGGCCTGAAGCCCGTTCAGCGCCGCATCGTGTATGCGATGTCCGAACTGGGGCTGAACGCCACCGCCAAGTTCAAGAAATCCGCCCGTACCGTCGGTGACGTACTGGGTAAATACCATCCGCACGGCGACAGCGCCTGTTATGAAGCGATGGTGCTGATGGCCCAGCCGTTCTCTTACCGCTACCCGCTGGTGGATGGTCAGGGGAACTGGGGGGCGCCGGACGATCCGAAATCCTTCGCGGCGATGCGTTATACCGAATCCCGCCTCTCTAAATATGCCGAAGTGCTGCTGGGCGAGCTGGGGCAGGGGACCGTTGACTGGGTACCGAACTTCGACGGTACGCTGCAGGAGCCGAAGATGCTGCCTGCGCGTCTGCCGAACATCCTGCTGAATGGCACCACCGGGATTGCGGTCGGTATGGCGACGGACATTCCGCCGCACAACCTGCGTGAAGTGGCGAAAGCCGCCATTACCCTGATCGAGCAGCCTAAAGCCTCGCTCGACGATCTGCTGGATATCGTGCAGGGGCCAGATTTCCCAACCGAAGCTGAGATCATCACCTCTCGCGCGGAAATTCGCAAAATCTACCAGAACGGGCGCGGCTCCGTGCGCATGCGCGCGGTGTGGAATAAAGAGGACGGCGCCGTGGTGATCACCGCGCTGCCGCATCAGGTTTCCGGCGCCAAAGTGCTGGAGCAGATCGCCTCCCAGATGCGCAATAAAAAGCTGCCGATGGTCGACGACCTGCGCGATGAATCGGACCACGAGAACCCGACCCGTCTGGTGATCGTGCCGCGCTCCAACCGCGTGGACATGGAGCAGGTGATGAACCACCTGTTTGCCACCACCGATCTGGAAAAAAGCTACCGCATCAACCTGAACATGATCGGCCTCGACGGACGCCCGGCGGTGAAAAACCTGCTGGAGATCCTCACCGAATGGCTGACGTTCCGCCGCGATACGGTACGCCGTCGTCTGAACCATCGTCTCGAGAAAGTGCTTAAGCGCCTGCATATCCTTGAAGGTTTGCTGGTGGCGTTCCTCAATATCGACGAGGTGATTGAGATCATCCGCACCGAGGACGAGCCGAAGCCCGCCCTGATGTCGCGCTTTGGCATCAGCGAAACCCAGGCCGAAGCGATCCTCGAGCTGAAGCTGCGCCATCTCGCCAAACTGGAAGAGATGAAGATCCGCGGCGAGCAGAACGAGCTTGAAAAAGAGCGCGATCAGCTGCAGGCGATCCTCGCTTCCGAACGCAAGATGAATAACCTGCTGAAAAAAGAGCTGCAGGCCGATGCCGATGCCTTCGGTGACGACCGTCGTTCTCCGCTGCACGAGCGCGAAGAAGCGAAGGCGATGAACGAGCACGACATGCAGCCGTCCGAGCCTGTGACTATTGTCCTGTCGCAGAGCGGCTGGGTACGCAGCGCCAAAGGCCACGATATCGACGCGCCGGGGCTCAGCTATAAAGCGGGCGACAGCTTCAAAGCGGCGGTGAAAGGCAAGAGCAACCAGCCGGTGGCGTTTATCGACTCCACCGGTCGCAGCTACGCCATTGACCCGATCACGCTGCCTTCCGCGCGCGGGCAGGGCGAGCCGCTAACCGGCAAGCTGACGCTGCCGCCGGGCGCGACGGTTGACCATATGCTGATGGAAGCCGATGACCAGAAGCTGCTGCTGGCGTCCGATGCGGGCTACGGCTTTATCTGTACCTTCAACGATCTGGTTTCCCGCAACCGTGCCGGTAAGGCGCTGATTAGCCTGCCGGACAACGCTCACGTGATGGCACCGCTGGTGATTGAGAACGAAAGCGACATGCTGCTGGCGATCACTACCGCCGGACGTATGCTGATGTTCCCGGTCAGCGATCTGCCGGAGCTGTCAAAAGGCAAGGGCAACAAGATCATCAACATCCCGTCGGCGGAGGCCGCGAAAGGCGAAGATGGCCTGGCGCACCTCTTCCTTCTGCCGCCGCAGAGCACGCTGACCATTCACGTCGGCAAGCGCAAAATCAAGCTTCGTCCGGAAGAGCTGCAGAAGGTGGTGGGTGAGCGCGGTCGCCGCGGCTCGCTGATGCGCGGTCTGCAGCGTATCGATCGCGTGGAGATTGACTCTCCTGCACGCAGCGCTGCGGGCGACAGCGAAGAGTAATGTCGTGATATCCCCCCTCTGTCCGGAGGGGGAATTTCAATAAAATTTCCCGTAAAATCGTTGTTAATTCGTGCGTTGCGATTAACAATACGCGCTCGTAATAAAGTCCTTACCTGGCCACAGGTGAAGTATAATTGTCAGCTGTTGGGGCTTCAGAGGTCGCTATGCTATATATTGTTCGTCTTATTCTTACCGTCATCTACTGTATTCTGGTCTGTATTTTCGGCTCTATTTATTGCCTGTTCAGCCCGCGTAATCCGAAGCATGTCGCCACCTTTGGCCATATGTTCGGGCGCCTTGCTCCGCTGTTTGGCCTGAAGGTTGAAAAACGTCTGCCGGAAGGGGCGGAGAATTTCGGTAACGCCATCTATATTGCCAACCATCAGAACAACTACGATATGGTGACGGCCTCTAATATCGTGCTTCCACCGACCGTGACGGTGGGCAAAAAAAGCCTGCTGTGGATCCCTTTTTTTGGTCAGCTGTACTGGCTTACCGGTAACCTGCTGATTGACCGTAATAACCGTGCAAAAGCGCACAGCACCATTGCGGAAGTGGTGAATCATTTTAAAAAGCGCAAAATCTCAATCTGGATGTTCCCGGAAGGAACGCGCAGCCGTGGTCGCGGCCTGCTGCCGTTTAAAACCGGTGCGTTTCATGCTGCAATTGCGGCAGGTGTTCCAATTATTCCCGTGTGCGTTTCCAATACTTCGAATAAGATTAATCTTAACCGCCTGAATAATGGGCTGGTGATTGTCGAAATGCTGCCACCTGTCGATACCAGCAAATACGGTAAAGATCAGGTGCGCGAATTGGCAGCACACTGCCGTGAGCTAATGGCTCAGCATATTGCGCAGCTCGACAAAGAAGTCGCAGAGAGAGAAGCCGCCGGTAAGATTTAACCCGGCGTTGAAGGGAAAACGAATTCCCGCGTTGTTAGTCGTTTCAGATGGAGCTTATATGTCACTCAGTCGGCGTCAGTTTATTCAGGCTTCGGGGATCGCCCTTTGTGCGGGTGCGATGCCGCTGACAGCCAGCGCCGCCGGGCAGCAACAGCCGCTGCCTATACCGCCACTCATTGAATCCCGTCGCGGTCAGCCGCTTTTCCTGACGCTGCAGCGTAGCCACTGGTCCTTTACCCAGGGGACGCGTGCGCCCGTCTGGGGCATTAACGGACGTTACCTCGGGCCGACAATACGCGTGTGGAATGGCGATGACGTAAAGCTCATCTACAGTAACCGTACCTCTGAAAATGTCGCTATGACCATCAGCGGCCTGCAGGTGCCTGGCCCGCTGATTGGCGGCGCGGCGCGAATGATGTCACCCAGCGCAGACTGGGCGCCCGTTCTGCCGATTCGCCAGAGCGCGGCAACCCTGTGGTATCACGCCAACACGCCTAACCGCACGGCGCAGCAGGTCTATAACGGCCTGGCCGGCATGTGGCTTGTGGAAGATGAAGTCAGCAAATCTCTGCCGATCCCGAATCACTACGGCGTGGATGACTTCCCGATTATCATCCAGGACAAACGTCTGGATAACTTCGGCACGCCTGAATACAGCGAGCCGGGTAGCGGTGGCTTCGTCGGCGATACGCTGCTGGTTAACGGCGCGCAGAGCCCGTATGTCGAAGTTTCTCGCGGCTGGGTGCGCCTGCGCCTGCTCAACGCGTCTAACTCGCGCCGCTATCAGCTGCAAATGAGCGATGGCCGTCCGCTGCACGTGATCTCCGGCGATCAGGGCTTTTTACCGGCGCCGGTGTCCGTCAAACAGCTTGCGCTCTCGCCGGGCGAACGTCGCGAAGTTCTCATTGATATGACCAATGGGGATGAAGTATCTGTCACCTGCGGTGAAGCGGCCAGCATTGTCGACCGTATTCGCGGGTTCTTTGAACCGTCGAGCATTCTGGTCTCGACCCTGGTGCTGACCCTGCGTCCAACCGGTCTGCTGCCGCTGGTGACCGATAGCCTGCCCATGCGCCTGCTGCCGCAGGAGATCATGAGCGGCTCGCCGGTGCGCAGCCGTGATATCAGCCTCGGCGACGACCCGGGCATCAACGGCGCGCTGTGGGACGTCAACCGCATTGACATTACCGCGCAGCAGGGTACCTGGGAGCGCTGGACGGTGCGTTCAGATATGCCGCAGTCGTTCCATATTGAAGGGGTGGCATTCCTGATCCGCAACGTCAACGGTGCCATGCCGTTCCCGGAAGACCGCGGCTGGAAAGATACCGTCTGGGTGGACGGCCAGGTTGAGCTGCTTGTCTACTACGGTCAGCCTTCGTGGCCGCACTTCCCGTTCCTGTTCCACAGCCAGACGCTGGAGATGATGGACAGGGGGTCCGTAGGGCAGATGCTGATCAACCCTGCCCCATAATCCTGACATTCCCGGTTCGCCGGGAATGTTTTATGCCCGCCAGAAAAAGCGCGAGAACAGTATCAGCACCGGATAAATTTCCAGACGCCCTAAGATCATCGCCGCGCACATCAGCAGTTTTGCCCCCTCTGTTAACGTGCCGAACGTCGACGCCGTCTCGCCAAACCCCAGCCCCATGTTGTTGATGCAGGCGGCAACCGTTGCGAATGAAGTAAACAGGTCGTAGCCCATCAGATTGAGCGACCAGACAAAAAAGCCCGTAATCATCACGTAGAGAAAAAAGAAGCTCCAGACCGAGCGCAGGACGCGTTCATTCACCACGCTTTTGCCCACCTTAATGCTCAGCAGCGCTCTCGGATGCGCCAGCTGGTTCATCTCCTGAATACTCTGCTTGAACATAATGAGAAAACGCAGCGCTTTGATCCCGCCGCAGGTCGAGCCTACGCAGCCGCCAAAAAAGCTGGCGCTCAACAGCAGGAAGATGGTGTGTGCAGGCCACTGGGCATAGTCGGCTGTCGAAAGGCCGTTATCGGTCATCATCGAACTGGCAAGGAAGAAGGCGTGCACCAGGCTATCCGTAGCGTTGTACATCCCGGCATGCCAGACCTGCCATGCGGTGATGACAATAATCACCGCGGCGGCGCTCAGAAAGAATTTAACCTCCGGGCTGCGGCGAATCGGTTTCAGGGTGCGTCTGACAATGGCGACGTACCAGAGGGTGAAGTTGAACGCGGAGAGCAGTGAAAACGCCCCGGCGACCAGCTCAATCGCGTGGCTGTCATAAAACCCAATGCTCTCGCTGCGGGTGGAGAACCCGCCCAGCGACACGGTCGACAGCCCGTGACAGAGGGCGTCAAAAAATGACATTCCCGCCAGCCAGTAGGCCAGGGTGCAGGCCACGCCCAGCGCGAAGTAGGTCACCCACAGCGTGCGCGCGGTATCGGCAAGGCGGGGAGTCAGACGCTCCTCCTTGAACGGCCCCGGCATCTCTGACTGATAGAGCTTCATGCCGCCAATGCCCAGCAGCGGCAGGACCGCGACGGCCAGCACGATGACGCCTAACCCGCCAATGAAATTCAGCTGAGCGCGGTAATAAAGGTACGATTTAGGCAGGGCGCTGACGTCCCCGATCACCGTTGCCCCGGTGGTGGTGATCCCGGAAACCCCTTCAAAGAGCGAGTCGGCAAAAGAGAGCTGTAGCCCGTCATCCATCCAGAGCGGCATGGCGCTAATCAATGAAAACAGCAGCCAGAACAGCACGATGATCACGAAACCGTCGCGGGTGCGCAGCTGTATGCCCGCGTGACGGGTTGCCCGCCAGGTTAGCCCGCCGAGAGTAAAAAAGGTTAAAAAGGTGGTCAGAAAGGCAAAGTAGGTCCGCTCTTTATTCAGCAGGGCGATAACCATCGGCGGCAGCATAGAAAGGCTGTACAGCAGAACCAGAAAACCGCAGAGGTGAAGGACAACCCGCAGTTGGGAGACATGTAACGAATCGTTGGGCTTCACAGCAGAGCTCCGCACAAGCACGCATTCCGGGGCAAATCACCGGAAAATATAGTGAATATTATGATCCAAAATTATCAGGGTGCTGTATTTTAACGAGTTCCGTGAATATCTGCCTGCTTCCTGCATCCTTTTCTTCAAATCCGGCGGATGAACAGCGTATAATCCCGCTCCTTTTGTTTATTTTTTCTTCGGAAGCATTATGAGCGCAATTTCCCTGATCCAGCCGGATCGTGACCTCTTCTCCTGGCCCCAGTACTGGGCGGCCTGCTTTGGACCGGCGCCATTCCTGCCGATGTCCCGGAAAGAGATGGACCAACTGGGCTGGGACAGCTGCGACATCATTCTGGTCACGGGCGATGCCTACGTTGACCACCCGAGCTTCGGCATGGCCATCTGTGGACGTATGCTTGAGGCGCAGGGCTTCCGCGTGGGGATCATCTCCCAGCCTGACTGGAACAGCAAAGACGACTTTATGCGTCTGGGTAAACCGAACCTGTTCTTCGGTGTGACTGCAGGCAACATGGACTCGATGATCAACCGCTATACCGCCGACCGTAAGCTTCGTCATGACGACGCCTACACGCCGGAAAACGTGGCGGGTAAACGCCCGGACCGCGCAACCCTCGTCTATACCCAGCGCTGCAAAGAAGCCTGGAAAGACGTGCCGGTGATCCTGGGCGGCATCGAGGCGAGCCTGCGCCGTACCGCGCACTACGATTACTGGTCTGATACCGTGCGCCGCTCGGTGCTGGTGGATTCCAAAGCCGACATGCTGATTTACGGAAACGGCGAGCGTCCGCTGGTGGAAGTGGCGCACCGTCTGTCGCAGGGCGAGCCGGTGAGCAGCATCCGCGACGTGCGCAATACCGCCATCATGGTGAAAGAGGCGCTGCCGGGCTGGCGCGGAGTGGATTCCCGCATCATTGATATGCCGGGTAAAATCGACCCGATCCCACATCCGTACGGCGAAGATCTGCCGTGTGCCGATAACAAGCCGGTTGAGCCGAAAAAAGCGGAAGCGAAGGCTATCGTCGTGCAGCCTCCGCGCCCGAAGCCGTGGGAAAAGACCTACGTGCTGCTGCCCTCCTATGAGAAGGTGAAAGCCGACAAGGTGCTCTACGCGCACGCGTCCCGTATTTTGCACCATGAAACCAACCCTGGCTGCGCCCGCGCGTTGATGCAGAAGCACGGCGAGCGCTTTATCTGGATCAACCCGCCGGCGATCCCGCTTTCCACCGAAGAGATGGACAGCGTTTTTGCGCTGCCGTACAAGCGCGTGCCGCACCCGGCGTACGGCAACGCCCGTATCCCGGCGTATGAGATGATCCGCTTCTCGATCAACATCATGCGCGGCTGCTTCGGCGGCTGTTCCTTCTGCTCGATTACCGAGCACGAAGGGCGCATTATTCAGAGCCGCTCTGAAGATTCGATCATCAATGAGATCGAAGCGATTCGCGACTCGGTACCTGGATTTACCGGCGTGATTTCCGACCTCGGCGGTCCAACCGCGAACATGTACATGCTGCGCTGCAAGTCGCCGCGCGCAGAGCAAACCTGTCGTCGCCTCTCCTGCGTCTATCCAAGCATTTGCGAGCACATGGACACTAACCATGAGCCGACGATCAACCTCTACCGCCGCGCGCGCGACCTGAAGGGCATCAAAAAGATCCTGATCGCGTCCGGGGTACGTTACGACATCGCCGTGGAAGATCCGCGCTACATCAAAGAGCTGGCGACGCACCACGTCGGTGGCTACCTGAAGATTGCGCCGGAGCACACCGAAGAAGGCCCGCTGTCGAAGATGATGAAGCCGGGCATGGGTAGCTACGATCGCTTTAAAGAGCTGTTCGACACCTACTCGAAGCAGGCGGGCAAAGAGCAGTATCTGATCCCGTACTTCATCTCTGCGCACCCGGGCACGCGTGATGAGGACATGGTGAACCTGGCGTTGTGGCTGAAGCAGCGCCGCTTCCGCCTGGATCAGGTGCAGAACTTCTATCCGTCACCGCTCGCCAACTCGACGACCATGTATTACACCGGCAAGAACCCGCTGAGTAAGATTGGCTACAAGAGTGAAGAGGTGGTGGTGCCGAAAGGGGATAAACAGCGTCGTCTGCACAAGGCGCTGCTGCGTTACCACGATCCGAAAAACTGGCCGCTGATCCGCCAGGCGCTGGAAGAGATGGGTAAAAAACACCTGATCGGCTCGCGCCGCGACTGCCTGGTACCGGCCCCGACGCTGGATGAGATGCGCGAAGCGCGTCGCCAGAACCGCAATACGCGCCCGGCGCTGACCAAGCACACGCCGATTGTGCATCAGCGTTCGAATGGTAATTCGAGTGTTAAGAAGCCCGTGAAGCGCAAAGCGTAAATAAAAAACCCCGGCAAGCCGGAGTTTTTATGTCGACACGCAGGCCGGGTAAGGCGAAGCCGCCACCCGGCTTTTTTACGCAATTACCCGCCAAACTGATCCGGGTCCGGCCCAAGCCGCTTGCCCTTATCCAGCTTCGCAATTTCCCCCAGCTCATCTTTGTCCAGACGGAAATCCCAGACGTCGAAGTTCTCGGCGATGCGCGATGGCGTGACCGATTTCGGGATCACCACCAGGCCGTTGTCCAGATGCCAGCGAATGACGATCTGCGCCGGGGTTTTGCCGTATTTATCCGCCAGGTCGCGAATAATTTTCTGATCGAACACGCCTTCGCCACCCTGTGCCAGCGGGCTCCAGGACTCGGTCTGGATTTTATGCGTGGCGTTCCAGGCGTGAAGCTGACGCTGCTGCAGCAGCGGGTGCAGTTCGATCTGGTTAATGACAGGCGCGACGCCCGTCTCGTCAATCAGCCGCTGCAGGTGATGAACCTGGAAGTTGCAGACGCCGATACTTTTCACCAGCCCCTCTTTCTGCAGTTCAATCATTCCTTTCCAGGCATCAACGTAATGGTCGATAGCCGGGACCGGCCAGTGCATCAGATAAAGATCGACGAAGTCGAGCTGGAGCTTCTCCAGGCTCTCCTGCAGGGCCTCGCGGGGACGCTTTTGATCGTCATTCCACAGTTTCGTGGTGATGAATAACTCATCGCGGGGGACACCGGCGCTGGCCAGTGCGGTCCCCACGCCGTCCTCGTTTTTGTACGCGGCGGCGGTGTCAATCGACCGATAGCCGACTTCCAGGGCTTTATGAATGGCGGAGACGACCTCGTCGTTACCGGCTTTCCATACACCTAGCCCCAGCTGGGGCATCACGTTGCCGTCCTGCAGCTTGATTACGGTTTGGTTTGCCATTTTTCCTCCTTCAGGTGCGCATCGCCGGAGGGAGACTCCGGCGATGGGGTGTGCATTAAGTCTGGACGAAATGTCAAAAAACGAAAGTCGGGGGGACAAAAACGCTTAGCGTGCCGCCTCGTAAATACGACGGCTGACGTCCAGGGTGATGTCGCCGTGCTCGCCCAGATGGGTCATGCCGTGCTCTTCGAGTTTCGCCAGCAGGGCAGGGATGGAGCTGCCGTCCAGCCCGTAGCCGGACAGACGCGTCGGCACGCCCAGACCTTCAAAGAAGCTGCGGGTCGCTTCGATGGCGGCATCAATGCGCGCGTCGTCAGAACCCTCGGTGATGTTCCACAAGCGCTCAGCGTACTGCAGCAGTTTGGCGCGTTTGGTATCACGTTTTTCATTCCACAGCGCAGGCAGCACAACGGCCAGCGTCTGAGCATGATCCAGACCGTGCATCGCCGTCAGCTCGTGGCCCAGCATGTGGGTCGCCCAGTCCTGCGGCACGCCAGCGCCGATCAGGCCATTCAGCGCCTGTGTGGCGGCCCACATCACGTTGGCACGAACGTGGTAGTTTTCAGGCTCTTTCAGCGCTTTCGGACCTTCTTCAATCAGCGTCAGAAGAATGCCTTCCGCGAAGCGATCCTGAATTTTGGCATTCACCGGGTACGTGACGTACTGCTCAACGGTATGAACAAAGGCATCGACCACGCCGTTCGCCACCTGACGCGCAGGCAGGGTGTAGGTGTAAACCGGGTCCAGGATAGCGAACACAGGCTGAACGTGTTCGTTCATGAAGGCCTGCTTGTCACCGGTGGTTTTACGGGAGATCACCGCGCCCTTGTTGGATTCAGAACCGGTGGCTGGCAGGGTCAGCACGGAGCCCATCGGGATGGCGCTTTTAATGTCGCTGCCGCGGGTTTCCAGAATGTGCCACGGATCGATGCCGTCAGCGTAGTGCGCTGCCGCAGCGATGAATTTGGTGCCGTCCAGTACCGAGCCGCCGCCGACGGCCAGCAGGAAGGTGACGTTTTCTTCGCGGGCGATTTTCACCGCGTTCATCAGCGTTTCGTAAGACGGGTTTGGTTCGATACCGCCGAACTCACGCACGTCCAGACCGTCCAGCGCGCTATAAACCTGATCCAGTACGCCGGTTTTTTTCACGCTGCCGCCACCGTAGGTGATCAGTACGCGGGCGTCAGCAGGGATCTGCGCGCGCAGGTCAGCGATAGCGTCTTTACCAAACAGAATGCGGGTTGGGGTGTGAAGATTAAAGTTGTTCATTGCTCGTTCCCTTTAGTGGGTGAAAAACCGTGGTGCGCAGAGGGCGACCTGATGCTGCACATTGTGGCCGTCCGGGGCTATCCCCTCAATGCACATTCCTGCCGATGTCTTGCCCATTTCTACAAAGCGCTGGAGAAAGCGCGGAAAACGACGCACACTGTTAGCGTCGAAAACCGTACCCGGAGTAACGCAAGATGAACCGTGAGGCTATCTGCCAGCAGCTCACTGTGAAGATTAAGAAATTGATAGATAATGATAATCGTGCCAGCGATCTGCTGCCGGATATTCGCCTGCTCTATGGCACGCAGCCGGGGACGCGCACGCCGGTCATGTACCAGCCGGGCATCGTTTTTCTCTTTTCAGGCCATAAAATTGGCTATATCAACGAGCGCGTGTTCCGCTACGACACCAATGAATATCTTCTCCTGACGGTACCTTTACCCTTTGAATGTGAAACCTTCGCGACAGAGGCGGTTCCGCTGGCGGGGATCCGCGTCAATGTCGACATCCTCCAGCTGCAGGAGCTGCTGATGGAGATTGGCGAAGATGAACTCTTCCAGCCTTCGATGGCCTCGAGCGGGATTAACTCGGCGACGCTGTCTGAAGAGATCCTCTGCGCCATTGAGCGTCTGCTGGACGTGATGGAGAGGCCGCTGGACGCGCGTATTCTGGGCAAGCAGATCGTCCGCGAAATTCTGTACCACGTGCTGCTGGGCCCGGGCGGCGGCGCGTTACTCGCTCTGGTGAGCCGACAGACCCACTTCAGCCTGATAAGCCGCGTGCTCAAGCGTATCGAAAGCCAGTACACGGAAAACCTCAGCGTCGACCAGTTGGCGGCGGAAGCCAATATGAGCGTCTCGGCGTTTCACCATAACTTTAAGTCGGTGACCAGCACCTCTCCGCTGCAGTACCTCAAAACCTACCGGCTGCATAAGGCGCGGATGCTGATGATCCACGACGGCATGAAGGCCAGCGCGGCGGCGATGCGGGTGGGCTATGAAAGTGCGTCGCAGTTCAGTCGGGAGTTTAAGCGCTATTTCGGCGTCACGCCGGGAGAGGATGCGTCACGTATCAGAACGATGCAGGGAGCCTGAGGGGAAACACAGGCCGGGTAAGCGACAGCGCCACCCGGCTTTGTTGAATTATGCGCTGCAGTACTTCTTCTTAATCACCACCGCGATGGTTCCCACCAGACCCGCCACCAGCAGGAACATCGGCAGCACCATCAGGAAGGTCATCACCTGATCTTCGTGGTGTTTCACGAAGGGGATCATATTCAGCGCATAGCCAAGCGTGGTGACTACACCCACCCACAGCAGGGCGCTCAGCCAGTTGAAGAACTGGAAGCGGCGGTTCGACAGACCGGAAATGCCCGCCATCGTCGGCAGAAGGGTGCGAACAAACGCCAGGAAACGCCCCGCCAGCAATGCCAGCAGGCCGTGGCGATCGAACATGCAGGTCGCACGCTGATGATATTTATGCGGTAACTGCGCCAGCCAGCCTTTTACGACGCGGGTATTCCCGAGCCAGCGGCCCTGAAGATAGCTCAGCCAGCAGCCCAGGCTGGCTGCGGAGGTGAGAATAACCATCGTTGGCGTGAAGTCCATGACGCCTTTCCCGATTAACGCCCCGGCAAGTAAAAGCAGGCTATCACCGGGTAAAAACGAGGCTGGCAGTAATCCATTTTCCAGAAACAGAGTTGCGAACATCACGAAATAGACGATACCGACGACGTGAGGATCCGCCAGCGCGGCAAAATCGTGGTGCCAGAGCGCCGCGATAATATCTTGAATAACAGCCATGGACTTTCCTGTGGAACAGCAGATATAGCGCTATTGTACTCCCTTATTCGCCCGTCGGGTTTGATCCCGGGCGCAACTCATGCAGACTTTTCTCATTGCCGTGTCCACAAAAGCGTCCAGAGAGTACATTTTCAGCCAGCACTCTACACGATACGCTCGAACCCTGCTGCTAAATCGGCAATCAGATCGTCAACATTTTCTAAACCGATATGCAGTCGTATCAGGGTACCGCTGAAGTCTACTTCACCCCCGGGGCGAAGGGCCGCGATCTGTTCCGGCTGGTTAGCCAGGATCAGGGATTCAAAACCGCCCCAGGAGTAGGCCATGCTGAAAAGGGTAAAATTATCCAGATAGCTCGCCAGCTCGTCGTTATTCAGCCGCTTTTTCAGTACGAATGAGAACAACCCGCTGCTGCCCGTAAAGTCACGTTGCCAGAACTCATGGCCTTTACTACCCGGTAATGCGGGATGATTCACGCGCTCAACCAGCGTATGCTGCGCCAGCCATTCGGCGACCTTCAGGCTGCTTTCATGGTGCTGACGCAGACGAACGCCCAGCGTGCGGATACCGCGGCTGGTCATGTAGGCCGTGTCGGCATCCACCATCTGGCCCATCAGGTAGGCATTTTCACGCAGCTGATCCCAGCAGCGCGCGTTGGAGACCGCAGTACCAATCATACCGTCAGAGTGGCCTATCAGGTATTTCGTTGCCGCCTGAATCGAAATATCAATGTCGAATTCCAGCGCTTTGAACAGCACGCCTGCCGCCCAGGTGTTGTCGATCATAACGATCGCCTCTGGCGCTTTGTTGCGTACGGCCTTCACGATAGCCGGCACGTCGTGAACTTCCATGGTGAGCGACCCCGGAGATTCCAGGAACACAATGCGCGTGTTTGGCTGAATAAGTTCGGCAATGCCTTCACCAATCAGCGGGTCGAACCAGCCGGTCGTTACCCCGAGCTTGCTGAGGATTTTGGTGCAGAAGTCCTGGCTGGGTTCATAGGCGGTGTTGGTCATCAGGATATGGTCGCCCTGTTCCACAAACGCCAGAATGGTGTTGGCGACCGCCGCCGCCCCGCACGGGAAGAGCGCACAGCCCGCGCCGCCTTCCAGCTCGCACATCGCTTCCTGCAGAGAAAAATGGGTTAGCGTGCCGCGACGGCCATAAAACAGCCCGCCTTTCGCGCGGTTACGCGTGGCGTTTTTTTTCTCCTCAACGGTGTCAAACACCAGCGAGGAGGCTCGTTGAATCACGCTGTTGACCGATCCCTGAGTATATTTTTTGCTGCGTCCTGCCTGTACCAGCGTGGTATCAAGATGCTTCTTTGTCATGTTCGCTAACCCTGTTTTTATACGTCTGGACGTCCAGACTACCACGATTGGAAAAAACTGCACCCCGAGGCTTATCGAATAAGCAGAAAATATTAGCAAAAAACCGCATAAGAAATTTTTACTGCGTAAGCGCAAGGAAAGTGAGCGAAAATTACGGCACCATGCAAATACTAATGAGAACTACTATCAATTCGACGACGTTTTGATATTATTACGCTCAGATTTTGTGATTTGCGTCCTGGAGATACAGAGTGGGTAATAATTTGATGCAGACGGATCTCTCCGTTTGGGGCATGTATCAGCATGCTGACATCGTGGTTAAGATTGTGATGATCGGCCTGATTCTGGCGTCCGTTGTCACCTGGGCTATCTTCTTCAGCAAAAGTGCCGAGTTGCTTTCGCAGAAGCGTCGCCTGAAGCGGGAACAGCAGCAGCTGGCTGAAGCCCGCTCTCTGGATCAGGCTTCAGATATGACCTCATCTTTCCACGCGAAAAGCCTGACTACCCTGCTCGTGAATGAAGCGCAGAACGAGCTGGAACTCTCCGCAGGCAGTGAAGATAACGAAGGCATCAAAGAGCGTACCGGTTTCCGCCTGGAGCGCCGCGTTGCGGCCGTTGGCCGACACATGGGGCGCGGCAATGGTTATCTGGCTACCATCGGCGCGATCTCACCGTTCATCGGTCTTTTCGGCACGGTCTGGGGCATCATGAATAGCTTTATCGGTATCGCGCAGACCCAAACTACCAACCTGGCGGTCGTGGCGCCGGGTATCGCAGAAGCGCTGCTGGCGACAGCAATCGGTCTGGTTGCCGCTATCCCGGCGGTGGTCATCTATAATATCTTCGCGCGTATGATTGGCAGCTATAAAGCGACTCTTGGAGACGTTGCCGCGCAGGTTCTGCTGCTGCAAAGTCGCGATCTCGATCTGAATGCCAGCTCGGTTAAGCCGGTGCATGCGGCGTCTAAACTGCGCGCAGGTTAATAGTATGGCGATGCGTCTAAACGAAAATCTGGACGATAACGGCGAAATGCATGAAATCAACGTGACGCCGTTTATCGACGTCATGCTGGTTCTGCTGATTATCTTCATGGTAGCTGCACCGCTGGCGACGGTGGATGTGAAGGTGAATCTGCCGGCATCTTCCAGCCAGCCCCAGCCGCGCCCGGAGAAGCCTATTTACCTGTCGGTGAAAGCGGATAAATCCATGTTCCTCGGGAACGACCCGGTGACGGCCGACTCAGTCATCCCGGCGCTGGAGCAGCTTACGGGCGGAAAGAAAGACACTACGGTCTTCTTCCGTGCGGATAAAACCGTTGATTATGAAACCATGATGAAGGTAATGGACACGCTGCATCAGGCGGGTTACCTGAAGATTGGACTGGTCGGCGAAGAAAAGGCGGCCTCGAAGTGATAAAGAAGCTGGCGAAAGCCGGCTTTTTTTATGCCTGTCGGTTATGCGCTTTTGTTATTCGTTGGTGCGGCAGAAGGATTTGCCAGCGCGTCCTCATCAAGCGCAACGCAGGTGACGTTTGAGGTACGGTACTCACCGTCTGACAGCTTGCGCGTCAGACGCAGGGTGGCGATTTCTCTGGCGAGCAGATACTGATAATTGGCCTCGAGGCGCCCCAGAAGCTTCTCTTTCAGCTCTGGCCGCTGTTCAATGATGGCATTCATCACGGCACCGTAAATTTCTTCTTTGACCTGCAGCGGATAAATTTCACGGCGATTCTGCCATTTAAGCCGCACCAGCGTCGCCGGGATCGATACCAGGTCTTGTGTAATGCGCGTCATCTCGTCATTTTTTGTGTTTCGTAGTGCGTCGAGATTTTGCTTTAAGATAAATTCATCACTTTTTTTATCATCTAAAGTCAAATAAACGTCGTTATTTTTAACTTCTTTCACGTTAATCTTCCCCCAGGCTATAAAAAATTGGGTTGTTTTTTTCGCGCGTAATTAAATTAAGCCAAATTTCATTGCCCGCTTCATTAATTTCTTCGGTTTTCTCGGCTATTATTTGACTTAGTTTCTGGGCATCTATTTCTCCCTCGGCCTGCAGGTCATTCAGCAGGTGGACAAAGGCTTCAATTTTTATAGCGCGAAATAAGCGGTCTTTTATATGACGATCGTGCTCTTCCAGCAACATATTTCGCGATTTGCCAGTTCGGGAAACACCAATTAATATATCGGGCTCGAAATCAGAGAGCTTTCTTTTCCCCTGAGTGAAACTGGCCTCTTTTTCTGCTTCCGTCGGTTGCTGTTCCACAGGCGTAATGTGGTACTTAGCCGGGACGAGATAGTCGGGCAGCATTTTTAATTTCCTTTAATTTCAACAGGGTGGGGTTGGTAAAGGCGTGAGATTCGTTGACAATATCATGAGGCAAATTTAAAATCAAAAAAAATGGAGCCTACCCATGAACAGCATCTTTTTTACGGTCATCACATTACTATTATTGACCGCTGGTGTGCTTTTATTGATGCAAGAGTTCAATAAAACGAAAGTGTCGAAAGACGCCAGTGAGCCCCCACAACCTGAACTGATGACAAAAGAGGAAGGTGAAGACCATTTCTCTGTATTGATGAACTCCGTTACGCCTGTCTGGTACTGGCGGGTGAACCACGAATATATCGACTTTTTACATGCGACAATTAAGCGCATGAAAATGTCGGAAATTAATGACACGCCCGGACTGTTTGAGGCGCAGCGTCGCTGTAGCGATCTGAATTCAGCAGTCTATAAATATTATGACAATATCAAAAAGCGCTGTCTTAACGGAGAAAAGGTATCTTATTCCGATCTGGACGTATTGAATTTGCGGCAGTGTTTTCGCGAGTTCAGTCTGGAAGCCTATCCTGAACTGGTGGCGCTTGTCTGGCCGGAGTACGCACGTCCGGAAGTTAATCCAGACAACGTCTGAGTGACGTACCGTTGAGTTATTGCAAACAGTCAGCGCCGTTGAGATATACTGGGCGCTGGTTTCTTTTGCAAACAGGACTCTATGGAACGCTTTTTTGAAAATGCCATGTACGCCTCTCGCTGGATACTGGCCCCCGTCTATTTTGGCCTTTCGCTGGCGCTTATCGCGCTGACGATTAAGTTCTTTCAGGAAATCCTGCACGTTCTGCCGAATATCTTTTCCATTGCCGAAGCGGATTTGATTCTGGTTCTGCTCTCGCTGGTGGATATGACCCTGGTGGGTGGGCTGCTGGTGATGGTGATGTTCTCCGGCTACGAGAATTTCGTCTCCCAGCTTGATATCGACGAGCGTAAAGAGAAGCTCAGCTGGCTGGGCAAAATGGATGCCTCGTCGCTGAAGAATAAAGTGGCCGCGTCGATTGTGGCGATCTCTTCTATCCACCTGCTACGCGTATTTATGGACGCGAAGAACGTGCCGGATAACAAACTGATGTGGTACGTCATTATCCATCTGACGTTTGTGCTGTCTGCGTTTGTGATGGGGTATCTGGATAAGATCAGTAAGAAGTAAAGTACGCCTTACCCCTCACCCTAACCCTCTCCCCAAAGGGGAGAGGGGACTGCTCGGTGCGGCATTATTTATCAGACGACGCCTGCCACAGATTCAACTCCCCATCCGCAACATGCTGGTCAATCCGCTTGAGTTCGTCCTCCGTAAAGCGCAGGTTTTCCAGCGCCTGTACATTCTCTTCCAGCTGTTCCGGGCGGCTTGCGCCAATCAGCACGGACGTCACGCGCGCATCTTTCAGCAGCCAGCTCAACGCCATCTGCGCCATGGTTTGTCCGCGCGCCTGCGCCATCTCATTCAGCAGGCGAAGGCTGCTCAGGTTGGCGTCGGTGAGCATCTTTTGCGTCAGGCCGCGCACTTTATTCCCTTCGCGCTGCATGCGTGATCCTTCAGGGATACCGTTCAGGTATTTCCCGGTCAGCAGCCCCTGCGCCAGCGGGGTGAAGGCAATACAGCCCGTACCGTTTGCTTCCAGCGCATCCAGCAAGCCGGTCTTATCGACCCAGCGGTTAAGCAGGTTATAGGACGGCTGATGGATCAGCAGGGGGATCTTCCACTCGCGCAGCAGCTCGGCCATTTTTTGTGTGCGATCTGTCGAGTAGGAGGAAATCCCCACATACAGCGCTTTTCCGCTCTGCACGGCATGGGCCAGCGCGGATGCCGTCTCTTCCATCGGGGTGTTTTCATCCACGCGGTGGGAGTAGAAAATATCGACGTACTCGACGCCCAGACGCTTCAGGCTCTGGTCGAGGCTGGCGAGCAGATATTTGCGTGAACCGCCGGAACCGTAAGGCCCAGGCCACATGTCATAACCCGCCTTGGTGGAGATAATCAGTTCGTCGCGGTATGCGGCAAAATCTTCCCGCAGCAGGCGGCCGAAATTTTCTTCCGCGCTACCCGGCGGTGGTCCGTAGTTATTGGCAAGATCGAAATGAGTGATGCCGAGGTCGAAGGCTTTTCGCAGCAGCGCGCGTTGGGCATCAAGAGGCTGGACGTGGCCGAAGCTATGCCACAGTCCCAGCGACAGCGCGGGCAGGCGCAGGCCACTTTTGCCGCAATAACGGTATTGCATATTCTCATAGCGGCCGGGGTAAGGGTGCCAGGACATGATGTCTCCTTTCTTATTGATGAAATTTTCGAAACAACGTTTTCATCCTGAACTTATCACATCACAAATTACATCACTAAGCTCGGGCCTGATGGTTAACAAATGCTGTGTGACCAGTGAAGCCATGCTAATTAAAAATGATCACAAAACGTTATAATTTCCCTCTTTCCTGCCGATAACGAGAGTAGTACTCGCCTCTGGGCGAACTCACCCTCACGGCAAGGAAGACTTATGAATATGCTCCGTAATTTCACGATCCGCTTCGTCATGCTGACGATTCTCGGGATCTTTTGTTTAATGTGGGCGGGTGTTGGCTTGTACAGCACCTGGTCCCTTTCTCGCGTTTCAGATGGCAACGAAGTCGATCGCCAGCTGGTTAAACAGATGACGGTACTCAGCCAGGGTAACGATCAATATTTTCGCTTTGTGACCCGTCTGAGCCGCGCAATGGAAGTCAAAGCCGCAGGCGGCACGCCGGATCTGTCCTCTGCCCAACAGGCGCTGGATAACATGGGCAAGAAACTGGCCGAGATGAAGGCGATCTCCCCAGGCCCGATGGATGAGCAGATCTCTTCCAGGGTGATTGGCACCTGGCAGGCGCTGCTTGAACAGGGCGTAACGCCGCAAATGCAGCAGGCGAAGCAGGGGGCTCTGGAGGGGTATCGCCAGCAGGCCAACAACGTCACGCCGCCGCTGAGCCGCGCGTTTGGTGCGGCCGCTGAGGAGTTCAACAATGCCGCCGCGAAGTCGCTCGACAGCACCCGCGTGGTGGTGGACGGCCTGACAAGCATGACCCGCACGGTGATTATCGTTGCCACGATTATCGGCCTGCTGATCCTGCTCTTCACCGACCGTTACCTGGTGGCGATGCTGGTCAAACCGCTGGATCGAATTCGCCAGCAGTTCCGCCAGATTGCCCAGGGCGATCTCAGCCAGCCCATTGAGCCGTTCGGCCGCAACTGCGTGGGCCAGCTGGTGCCGCTGCTGAGCGCTATGCAGGACAGCCTTCGCGAAGCGGTCAGCACGATCCGCTCCGGCAGTGAAAATATCTGGCGCGGCGCGACGGAAATCTCCAGCGGTAACAACGATCTCTCTTCCCGTACCGAAGAGCAGGCGGCTGCGCTGGAAGAGACGGCAGCCAGCATGGAACAGCTGACCGCCACGGTGAAACTAAATGCGGAAAGCGCGCGTCAGGCCAGCCAGCTGGCCGATGTGGCCTCAACTACCGCCAGCCGCGGCGGTTCGCTGGTGGAAGAGGTGGTGACCACCATGAGCGGTATTTCGGAAAGCTCGAAGAAAATCGCTGAAATCACTAACGTTATCAACAGCATTGCCTTCCAGACCAATATTCTGGCGCTCAATGCGGCGGTTGAAGCAGCGCGCGCGGGCGAACAGGGGCGTGGTTTCGCGGTAGTGGCAGGAGAAGTTCGCAATCTGGCAAGCCGCAGCGCCAACGCGGCAAAAGAGATTGAAGGGCTGATTACCGACTCCGTTTCCCGCGTAGAGCAGGGGGCGCAGCTGGTGAGCGACACCGGCACCACCATGGATGCGATTTTGCGGGACGTAACGGAAGTGACGACCATTATGAAGCAAATTGCCTCGGCCTCAGAGGAGCAGAGTAAGGGCATTTCGCAGGTCGGAATTGCCATTACCCAGATGGACGGCGTTACCCAGCAAAACGCCTCGCTGGTTGAAGAAGTTTCCGCGGCGGCGGCGGCGCTGGAGCGTCAGACCGAAGAGCTTCAGCGCTCGGTGCAAAAGTTCCGCCTGACGGCATAACGCAACGTTTCAAGGCCGCCGGATGCGGCCTTGTATTATTAACGCCTTCCCCATTCAGCTCGCGTTGAAACTGCTATTCTTTTGCTAACCCCCCTGACGTTCTGGGCTCTCTTCTGTGAGGTGTTGCTATGAACAGATCGTTATCTGTCATTCCTGTCCTTTCTTTCATTCTTCTGATGCTGTTCTCGGTTTCTGCCAGTGCGACCCAGCAGGCGCAGGAGCGGCGCGTGGCGCGTGATGTCAGGCAGGAAACCCGCGACGCGTCACGGCAGGTGAAGCAGACCTGCGTGGCGAACAATAACCAGAGTAATCACGACTGCCGCCAGGATAAACGTCAGATGAAACAGGCCGGACGGCAAAAAGCGCGGGATATTAAGTATTAATGTGGTAATGAAAAATATTAGGAATGAGACACGGACAATAAGCGGAAAGCGTCATCGGGGATGTGATTAATACCGGGCAAACGCAGCGCTGCCCGGCTGTATGTATCAGTGCGTCGCCTCACCAATCAGCGCACCCGTGCCCGCACCAACGGCTGCACCTTTCAGCATGCTCTTGCCGGTCACCGCCGCGGCACCTGCGCCCACGGCAGCACCTACCGCACCGCCTTTACGCGCGGCTTTACCTTTGCCGCCGTTTTTGAACATAGCACCCGTGCCTGCGCCAACAACGGCGCCGCCAACGGTTGATTTCAGATCTTTGCCAGTCGCTGCGCCAATCGCCGCGCCTGCTACCGCGCCAGCTGCAGTTTTGTCGATGGCCATTCCCGAGGCGGAGAAAATGAGGGCGCTGATAACCAGCGTTGTTTTAATAAGTTTCATAACAGATCCTTTGTGACTGCTGTCGGTTGATACGTCATTTCTCACTCTCTGACGCGAGAAAAACGTCCAGATAGTGCCAGCAATACCGGTTCAACCTTTAAGCTAATCATGCCCTGGTCAAGGATCTCAGCTGCCGGGCGGGGATCCGCCCGGCAGAACATTACGCCTGACGCTTATCTTCCGTATTGGTCTCGAAGTCGCTTGCCGCATGGCGCTCGTGGAGCTGCTCGTTCAGCTCGCCGCTGGTGCGGTTAACGATACGTCCGCGCTTAACGGCATGGCGATTCGCCACGTCTTTCGCCCAGCGCTGGACGTTGGTGTACTTCTCTGCATCCAGGAACTCGGCGGCGTTGTACACGCTGCCCAGCGCCACGCAGCCGAACCACGGCCAGATTGCCATATCCGCGATGGTGTACTCCTCACCCGCCACGTAGCGACCGCGCGCCAGCTGTTTATCCAGCACGTCGAACAGGCGTTTGGCTTCCATGGTAAAGCGGTCAATTGCGTACTCAATTTTTACCGGCGCGTAGTTGTAGAAGTGGCCAAAACCGCCGCCGAGGAACGGCGCCGCGCCCTGCAGCCAGAACAGCCAGTTCAGCGTCTCGGTGCGCCCCGCCGGATCTTTCGGCAGGAAGTGGCCGAATTTCTCTGCGAGATAGAGCAGGATATTGCCGGATTCAAATACGCGGGTTGGCGGGTTCGTAGAGTGATCACGCAGCGCCGGTATTTTCGAGTTCGGGTTCACCTCAACGAAGCCGCTGGAGAACTGATCTCCCTCGCCGATGCGGATCAACCACGCGTCGTACTCCGCGCCCGTCACGCCCAGCGCCAGCAGCTCTTCGAGCATGATCGTCACTTTCTGGCCGTTCGGTGTCCCGAGAGAGTAAAGCTGCAGCGGGTGGGAGCCCACGGGCAGATCTTTCTCATGCGTTGCGCCGGAAATCGGACGGTTAATGTTGGCGAACGCGCCGCCGTTGTTCTTTTTCCATTCCCACACTTTGGGTGGCTGATACGTGTTGTCTGACATGTTGGCCTGCCTTTTGAGTGATGTGTTGAGGCAGTGTAGCAGGAGATTTGTGAACCGTTTAACGTTGTGAGCGCAAGCAATTAACCGCTATTCCTTCTGCTGCTTATATATATCAAATCCGGCATAAGCTTAATCGAAAATCGCATTTTCATAATTAATGCGTAAAACGATAAAGCTGAATATGATGCTTCAACATAAATAAAAGATGCAGTCATAAACACTTTATTAGGCAAGGAGTTAGTGAGATGCGCAAGCTTCTGTTATCGGCAGTGGTCGTTTCGCTCGCGTTAGGCCTGGCGGGCTGTGATGATGCGAAAAATAAAGAGACAAATACGGCCGCGGCGTCAAAAAGCGACGCGCCAAAAGAGGGCGGTTCGCTGATTATCGGTATTACCTCCGGCGACCCGTTAGCCGTTAATCCACTCTATGCCAGCGACCGCACAACGTTAACCATCATGCAGGCGTTGTATGCCCCGCTGTACAGCTTTAATAACGGCAAGATCGAGTGGGGCCTGGCGGAAAGCCTCACGCCCTCCGCCGACAACCTGAGCTACACCCTGACGTTAAAACCGAACCTGAAATGGCAGGACGGTCAGCCGCTGACGGCGGACGACGTGGTCTTTACGTTCAACAAGCTGCTCGATGCCAAACAGCACAGCTTCTTCCGCAGCATGTTTACCTGGGGCGATAAGCCGGTACAGGTAAGCAAGGTTGACGACCGCACCGTTAAGTTCACCTTACCGCAGGTTAGCGCGGCCTTTACCGGCACCCTGGTACAGATTTACCCGATCCCGCAGCACGTGTTCGCCGGTGAAGGCGACCTGGAAAAGAGCAGCAAAAACGATGCACCGGTCGGCTCCGGGCCGTTTAAATTTAAAGAGTACCGCGCCGGACAATATTACGCCCTGACCCGTTTTGACGATTACTGGAACGGCAAAGCGAAGCTTGATTCGGTGACCTACCGTTTCGCCAAAGACAGTAACGCCGCCAACCTGGCGCTGCAAAACGGTGAAATCAACCTCAAGATGGTTGACCCGCAGGACGTGAACCGCCTGAAAAATACCGGTAAGTTTGACTTCGTGGTCTATCCGGAAGGCCGTCTGGCCTATATGACGTTCAACCAGAACGTGCCGGTAATGAAGAGCAAAGAATTGCGTCAGGCCATTGCTTACGCCATCAACAAAGACGAGCTGACCCAGACCGCCTTTACCTCGCTGGACTACGCCAAACCCGCGACGTCCTTCCTGACGCCCGATACGCTTTACAAGACGGATGACGTCGAGCAGTACAAATTCGACGTGCAAAAAGCCAAAGAGCTGCTTAAAGCGTCCGGCGCGCCGGACAACCTCAAGCTGCGCCTGGCGTATGTGAATACCAACAAAACCCAGGAGAGCATGGCGCTCTACATTCAGCAGGCGCTGAAGGGCATTGGGGTGAACGTGGAGCTGATGCCGCTGGACTCCAACGCCATGTCCCAGCGCAGCCTCGATATGAACAACACCGCGTGGGAGCTGAACCTGGGCGGCTACATCATGGGCTCAGAGCCGGACGGCTACAAATCGCTGTTCATGAGCAACGAAGCCTATAACTACGCGCACTACAAAAATCCGCAGTTTGATGCCCTGTGGGATAAAGGCGCTGTGGAAACCGACGCCGCAAAACGTGCTGATATCTACAAGCAAATTCAGCAGACCGTGGCGAACGACATGACGTACTACCCAATCGCCTATACCAATGCGACCGTCGCGGTAGACAAGCGTTTCGGCGGTACCCAGGAAGCGGAGCCGAAACCGGTCTATCTGTTCCAGGATCTGTCAAAAATCTATCAGAAATAAGTAATTGCCCCGGCCGTCGGGTCGGGGCCTTGGTAAGGGCACGTCGTGAACACACTTCTCACGCGTCGGCTGCTGCAGCTGCTGCCGATGCTGTTCTTTATTTCGCTGGTGGCGTTTTTGCTGGTCAAACTGGCGCCCGGCGATCCGGTGGCGGCGTACATTACGCCGCGTATGGCTCCGGAAGATATCGAACGTATCCGCCAGAGCCTGGGGCTGGATAAGCCGCTGGTCACGCAGTACGTCCTGTGGCTGAAAAATGTCCTGCAGGGCGATCTCGGCTATTCGCTGATTTATCACCGCCCGGTGCTGGAGATGATCGGCGAACGCATTCCGGCCACGCTGGGGCTGATGGGCGCGTCGCTGCTGCTGGCGATCGTGCTGGCGATCCCGCTGGGCCTGCTGGCGGGGGCATTCAAGCATCGCTGGTTGGATCACCTGCTTAACCTGTTCGCCTATATCGGCATCTCGGTGCCGATTTTCTGGTTCGGCATCTTGCTCATTACGGTCTTTGCCGTGCAGCTTAGCTGGTTCCCCAGCATGGGGATGCGCACCATCGGCATGCAAGATAACGCGCTGGACGTGCTGCGTCACGGCGTACTGCCGTGTATTGCCCTCACGTTCTACAACCTCTCCAGCTATGTGCGCTACATCCGCTCCAACACCATCTCGCAGCTCTCGGCCGACTACGTGCAAACCCAGCTTGCCTACGGCGCCACGCGTTCCAGCATTCTGTTTAGGCACGTGCTGAAAAACGTGCTGCTGCCGGTGATCACCCTGTTTGGGCTGTCGTTCGGTGAGCTGATTGTGGGGGCCTACGTGACGGAAAGCGTCTTCTCCTGGCCGGGGATGGGGCTGCTCGGGATCCAGTCGATCGCCTCGCTGGACTACCCGCTGATCATGGCGATCGTCATGCTCTCGTCGATGATGCTGATCGTCGGTAACCTGATCGCCGATCTGCTTTATCGCTTCGCCGATCCACGCATTCGTACGCTGAGGTAACCCGGATGAGCAGACGCTGGCAGCAGGTTCGTCACCAGCTGCGCCGCAACCGTCCGGCGCAGTTCTCCCTGTTTGTGCTTTTTATTTTCATTGTCGCCGCGCTCTGTGCGGGGTTAAGTCCGTACGATCCGGATCGGATGGCGCTCGGCGCACGCACGTTACCGCCGGATGCCGCACACTGGTTCGGCACCGACGAGTACGGACGCGACTACTTCACCCGCGCGCTTTATGGCGGCCAGATCTCCCTGATGGTCGGTTTTCTCGCCATGCTCTTTTCCACGCTTATCGGCACGGTGGTGGGCACGGTGAGCGGCTATTTTGGCGGCTGGCTGGATAACCTGATGATGCGCGCCGTGGATATCCTGATGGCCATTCCGGCCTTCTTCCTGCTGCTGGTGGTGAATGCTTACCTCAAGCCGGGCGTGGATAACATCATTCTGATCATCAGCCTGCTGACGTGGATGAACATGTCGCGGCTGGTGCGCGCAGAAACCCTGTCGGTGAAAGAGCGCGAGTACGTGCTTTATGCCCGCGCATCGGGGGAAAACCCGCTGCGTATTATCGTGCGCCACATTATTCCCGGCGTGCTGCCGACCATTATCGTGGCCGCCACGCTCAATATCGCCTCGGCCATTCTGATGGAGTCGACGCTCAGCTTCTTAGGGCTGGGTGTGCAGGCGCCGGCGGCGTCGTGGGGAAGCATGCTCAACAACGCCCAGTCTTATATTGGCGAAGCGTCGTGGCTGGCGATGTTCCCCGGCATCCTGATCCTGCTGACGGTGTTCAGCTTTAACGTGCTCGGCGATGTCTTCCGTACCGCCTTTGAGCCGGGAGCGAATCGCGATGAGTAGCTTATTAGCGCTTGATAACCTGCAAACTACTTTCCGCACCCGCGAGGGTGAAGTTCACGCGGTGCGCGGCGTAAGCTTTCAGGTGCAGCCGGGAGAACTTGTCGGCATTGTTGGCGAGTCGGGCTGCGGAAAAAGCGTCACCTGTAAGTCGATTATCCAGCTTCTGGGGAGCAACGGACGGATCACCGGCGGCAGCATTCGCTTCCAGAATGACGATCTGGCGCAGAAAACCCCTGCGCAGATGCGCGCTATTCGCGGCAACGAGATCGCGATGATTTTTCAGGATCCGATGACCGCCCTGAACCCGGTGCTCACTATCGGCAAGCAGATGTCTGAGATCCTGGTGCGAAATAAAAAGCTGTCGAAAAAAGCGGCCAAAGCGGTGGCGATCGCCATGCTGGAACAGGTGGGGATTGCCGAGGCGGAACGGCGATACGACCAGTATCCTCACGAGTTCAGCGGTGGGATGCGCCAGCGGGTGATGATCGCCATTGCGCTCTCCTGCAACCCGAAGCTGCTTATTGCCGATGAGCCGACCACCGCGCTGGACGTCACCATTCAGGCGCAGATCCTGCGTTTGCTGAAAAGCCTGCAGCAGCAGACCCAAACCGCGATTCTGCTGATCACCCACGATCTCGGCGTGGTGGCGCAGGTCTGCAGCCGCGTAGTGGTGATGTACGGCGGGCTGGTGATGGAGGAGGGCAGCGTAGAGGACATCTTTTATCGCCCCGCGCATCCTTACACCCAGGGGCTGCTGGCCTCGCTGCCGCGCCCGGATGAGGTCAATCAGCGTCTATCGCCGATCGAAGGTTCGCCGCCCGGCCTGCTTAACCCGCCGCCGGGCTGCCCGTTCGCCGAACGCTGCCCAAAACGCATGCCCCAGTGTGAACGGCAACCCGCATTTTACACCGCCGGAGAGGGCCATCGCACCGCCTGCTGGCTATGGGCCGATAAGGAGACTCATGCATGAGTGAACAACAGGCACCATTAGTGAGCGTCCGCGATCTGCGCAAGCACTATCAGCTTAACGGCGGTCTGCTGCGTAAAGGCGCGGCCGTGAAGGCGGTTGATGGCGTGAGCTTTGATATCCAGCCCGGCGAGACGTTTGGCCTGGTGGGGGAGTCCGGCTGCGGGAAATCGACGCTCGGACGCGCCATTCTGCGCCTTTTCGATATTACCGCGGGCGAGATCCACTTCGCCGGGCAGGCGATTGCCCACGCCCGCGAAAAAGAACTCAAGCCGCTGCGCAAGCGGATGCAGGCGATTTTTCAGGATCCTTACTCCTCGCTCAACCCAGGCATGACGGTGCGACAGCTGGTGGCCGAGCCGATGCAGATCCACGGCTACAGCCGTGAAGAACAGCGGGAACGGACGGAAACGCTGCTCTACAAAGTGGGGCTGAAGCAGGAACACCTTGATCGGTTCCCGCATGAGTTTAGCGGCGGGCAGCGTCAGCGCATCAGTATTGCCCGCGCGTTGTCCGTGCGTCCCGAATTTGTGCTGTGCGATGAGCCGCTCTCGGCGCTGGACGTTTCGGTGCAGGCGCAGGTGGTGAATATTCTGCAGGATCTACAGCAGGAGCTGGGGCTAACCTATCTGTTTATCGCCCACGATCTCTCCATGGTGCGCCATATCTCCAGCCGCATTGGGGTGATGTATCTCGGTAAGCTGGTGGAGGTGGCCCCGGCGAATGAGCTGTATCAGCGTCCGGCGCACCCTTATACCCGCGCGCTGCTGGCGGCGGTTCCCCAGCCCGACCCGCGGATTCGCAACCTTGAAGACGCTACCCTGCGCGGTGAAATGCCCGGCCCTACGTCCGCGCTGCCGGGCTGTAAGTTTTGCAGCCGATGCCCGCACGCCATGCCGGTTTGCCAGACGCAGGAGCCTGCGATGCAGGAGATCGCGCCAGGGCATTTCGCGGCGTGCTGGCTGTTTAACATGTAGTTAATGCGCCGCGCAGGTGTATGATAAATGTCCCTCTGTCAGGTTAATTACAACGTGCAGACGACGACAACCCATAAAAAATTGCCGCCTGCCTGTTTTAGGTTGGATACATGCGTAAAGGAAAGTTAAGCAGTGATGCGCCATTCGGGACATTGTTAGGCTATGCGCCCGGTGGCGTGGCGATTTACTCTTCAAATTACGGCAGTCTGGACCCGCGAAAATACCCGGAAGACGCGGATTTTCGCAGCTACATCGGCAACGAATACATGGGCCACAAGTGGCAGTGCGTTGAGTTTGCCCGCCGTTTCCTGTTCCTCAACTATGGCTTTGTGTTTACCGACGTCGGTATGGCGTGGGAGATCTTCTCTCTGCGCTTTTTGCGTCAGGTGGTGAACGATAACATTCTGCCCCTTCAGGCCTTTGCCAACGGTTCAAAACGCGCCCCGCGCGCCGGAGCGCTGCTGATCTGGCAAAAGGGCGGCGAGTTTCACGAGACCGGCCACGTGGCGGTGATCACCCAGCTTCTGGACGATAGGGTGCGTATTGCGGAGCAGAACGTGATTCACTCCCCGCTGCCGCTCGGGCAGCAGTGGACGCGCGAGCTGCGCCTGAGCGTGGAGAACGGGTGTTACACCCTCCACGACACCTTCAGCGACACGGAAATTCTCGGCTGGATGATCCAGACCGAGGATACGGAACACAGCATTCCCCAGCCGGAAATCGACGGTGAACTACTGAAAATCAGCGGCGCGCGGCTGAAAAACAAACGTCAGTTCGACGGCAAGTGGCTCAACGAAAATGACGCGCTGCAGCAGGCGTATATCCGCGCCAACGGCCACGTGATCAACAAAGATCCCTGCCAGTACTTCACCATTACCGAAAGCGCCGAACAGGAGCTGATCAAGGCCACCAACGAACTGCATCTGATGTACCTGCACGCCACGGACAAGGTGCTGAAAGACGACAGCCTGCTGGCGCTTTTCGACATCCCGAAAATCCTCTGGCCGCGCCTGCGCCTCTCCTGGCAGTGGCGTCGTCACCATATGATCACCGGTCGTATGGATTTCTGCATGGATGAGCGCGGCATCAAGGTCTACGAGTACAACGCCGACTCCGCCTCCTGCCATACCGAGGGCGGGCTGATTCTCGAAGAGTGGGTGAAAAACGGCTATCGCGGCAACGGGCATAACCCGGCGGAAGGCCTGCTGGAAGAGCTGACCGGCGCCTGGAAGCACAGCCACGCGCGGCCGTTCGTCCACATCATGCAGGACAACGATGTCGAAGAGGACTATCACGCGCTCTTTATTCAGCGTTCGCTGATGCAGGCCGGGTTTGAGACCAAAATCCTCCACGGGCTGGGGGCGCTCAGCTGGGATACCGCCGGACAGCTGATTGACGACGATGGTCGCCACGTCAACTGCGTGTGGAAAACCTGGGCGTGGGAGACGGCGATAGAGCAGATCCGCGAGGTCAGCGAAACCGAATATGCCGCCGTGCCGATCCGCACCGGGCATCCTGAAGGCGAAGTGCGCCTGATTGACGTTCTGCTGCGCCCGGAGGTGCTGGTCTTTGAACCTTTGTGGACCGTTATTCCAGGCAACAAGGCGATTCTTCCGGTGCTGTGGCAACTGTTCCCCAATCACCGTTACCTGCTCGACACCGATTTTGAGGTCAACGATCTGCTGAAGCAGACCGGATACGCCGTTAAGCCGATTGCCGGACGCTGCGGCAGCAATATCGACCTGATCAGCGCCCAGGACGAGCTTCTGGATAAATCCAGCGGCAAGTTTGTCGACCGTAAAAACATCTACCAGCAGCTATGGTGCCTGCCGAAGGTCGACGGGAAGTACATTCAGGTCTGTACCTTTACCGTGGGCGGGAACTACGGTGGGACCTGTCTGCGCGGCGATGACTCGCTGGTGGTGAAGAAAGAGAGCGATATCGAGCCGCTGATCGTGGTTAAAGATAAGTAGTTCTTAGCCGCTTTAAAAAAGCCCCCGCAGGGCATCCTGCGGGGGCTTTTCGTTACTGTTCTTCCTCTTCCTGCCCGTTGATCTTCAGATCGATGATGCGGCCAATCTGGTCATGATAGACCGTCAGCAGGTTGTACTGGCTCATCTCGGAGATGATCTGCGGTGAGACATTAAAGCTGCGGGCCAGCTCCTCCTCCTGCAAATAACCCGGCTGACGCCGCCTGACGTGGGCGCGGCGGCGATTGTACTGATACCACAAAATCAGCAGCCAGCCGTTGAGCGCGGCGAACAGCAGGTAGAGCAACACCGTATTAAAGGACGCAATAATCACGCCCCAGCTTTGGTCGCTCTCCTCTGTTAGCTGCATCCAGAGCCGGGCATACAGGAAAAACAAAAAGCCTCCCCACGCCACCAGCGTTAACGCGGCATCGAAAAGACGTGGCAACAGCCGATGTTCGGTCAGAATTAAGGTATTTTCGTTCATTGAAGGCTTCCTTTTCCCCGGTCCGGACTGATCCAGCGCGCGCGGGCGCGCTGGCGTTTAAGCATGACTTTTGGAAAGGCGACGAGGGTGGTGAACAGGCCGATCATCCAGTACACCATCGGGAACCAGATCACCCAGAAAAGCGAGCTGGCCACCTTACGTTCATAGCGCCGCTCGATGAACAGGCTGACCAGGAACTGCAGGAGGCACATCACGCCCAGCAGTAGCCCGGTAAACTCCGGTGGAAAGAGGCTCTCCACTGTCAGCCTGGCAGGAACAGGGGCGATATGGCTGAGAATAAATAACAGCACCGTCATGGCGTACGCGAAGGCCCACAGCGTTGACAGGGCGTACTCGATAAAAAGGGGCCACATGCGGTGATGCTCCCAGCGCACAATCCTGCGAAGGTTGACCAGAAACACCTCCGCGCCGCCCTGGGCCCAGCGCAAACGCTGTTTCCACAGGCCCTTGAGCGTCTCCGGCATCAGGATCCAGCACAGCGCCCGCGGCTCGAAAAAGATATCCCAGTGGCGCAGCTGGAGCTTCCAGCTGATGTCGATGTCTTCGGTGATCATGTCCGGGCTCCAGTACCCGACGTCCGCCAGCGCCTGTCGACGAAAGGCGGCGATGACGCCCGAGACGGTAAAGACCCGGCCATAGATCCGCTGCGTCCGCTTGATGAGCCCGATAATCGATGAGAACTCGCCCACCTGAATGCGGCCGATCAGCGTGGAGCGCGTGCGAATACGCGGGTTCCCGGTGACCGCCCCGACGTGGGGATACTGAATCAGCGGTGCCACCAGATACGCTGCCGTATCGCGATCGAGCAGGGCGTCACCGTCAATGCAGACCAGCAGATCGCCCCGGGCCGCCGCCGCGCCGGCTTTGAGCGCCAGCGCTTTCCCCTGATTTTCCGCGAGATTAATCACCCGCAGGCGCGGCTGTTCCAGCGCCAGCGCCTGCAGCACCTGCGCCGTGTTGTCAGACGAGCCGTCGTTGATGGCGATAACTTCTATATTTTCATACCGCTGATCCAGCGCGGCGCAGATGGTCTCCCGGGCATTTCGTCCCTCGTTAAAGCAGGGGATCAGAATGGAGATGAGCGGCTCACCGGCGAGCGTCGGGGCGGGCGTGTCTTTATCCCACGACCAGTGGCGTTCAAGCTGAAACCAGAAATAGAGCCCGCCGGTTATCCAGAGCACGGACATGAACAGCGGCCAGAAGAACACAAAATCCAGAATCAGCTCGCCGGTAAAGAGGGCGGCCACGCCTAACGGCAACCCGAATACCAGACATAAAATAGAAAAGGCGATAATGCGATCAGTCATTGTCAGGGTACCAGTACGAAGAAAATACAGGCCTGATGCGTGAGATATCAGGTTGGTTGTTGATGAAATCATCGGGGTAGTAACCGTAGTTTTTGACGCCGTTCAGCTGGAGCACGCGCATCCACTGCGCAAGCTGGCTATCAGAAACGGCGCGCTGCGGTTTCTTATCCCAGTCCCTGGCCTGCAGTTCAAAAATGGTTTTATCGATCGCGCCGGGACGTGTGGCGACCGCTTTAACCAGACGCGTCAGCCAGTCATCGCTCTCGTCAGCCGAAATGGACTCCATCAGCGGCATGGCCATCGGCACCGTCCAGTCATACTCCGCCAGAAAATCGTCAAGATTCTGCGCGAACCACGCTTCGCTTTCCGGCTGAAGAATGGGTAAGGCGAACATGTTGCGCGCGGTTTTTATCTGCGGGCCACGGATATGCTTCACCGCCAGGCTCAGGGCATGGGTAAACCCAATCAGCAGCTGGCTTTTCTGACGTGTTGTGCTCTGAGCGCCATCGTCCACGTCCGTCAGCACCGCATCGTCATGGAACAAAATCCCGTTGAAGCTGGCATAGCGGGCCAGATCTTCGTAGATGTCCGTTATCTGCTGGCGCACCTGCGGGTCCCACGGGGAGAGCCGGATATAGGGCTCGGTGGCTTCGCGCAGCTGGCCGGTTTGATGATCCCGGCGCTGCACGCGCGGCAGGGCAGGATCGAGATCGAACGAGAGCACCGGCATCCACGCGAAGACTTTCACCCCCGCGCGGGTTTGCAGCTGCCAGGAGACAAAATTAAAGAGATCGGCCCGGACCGGCAGACGACGGTTGGGGAAATAGAGCGCCTTGATCCTGCCGTCGCCCTGCGGGTCGGCAAACGCCTGCAGAAAAACATGGCTGATTTTCATGTCGTAGACCCGCTGGATCAGCTTGTTGATGTTTTGGGTCTGCTGGGCCGGATCGGGATCGTAAACGTAGTCGAGATCGACGTGCATGACGCGAACGGGATCGTGCTCCTGAACCTGGCTTACCGTACTGGCAAACGCCTTGAGCGAGGGGTTTCCTGAGATCAGCAGACGAGGGATGTTCCCCAGCTCCTGCACGTTCCCCAGCCCGTCCTCAAGGGTAAAGGCCAGCTGATAACCCTGCTGTCTGGCGATCGCGAGCGACGTGCCGTTGGCGGCGCCGTAGGGCCAGACCCAGGCGCGCGGTGCCTTGCCCGTTACCTGCGTGATTTTTTCAGTCACTTTACGAACGTCATCTCCGATCCGCTGGTTGAACTGCCGATCGGTTTCATAGCGGCCCGTGGCTTTATCATAAAAGCGGTTGGCGATGGCAGGTTCGCGGCTGCCCTGCGGGTTGGCCGGAATGCCGTAATGCGAGGCCCAGGTGTGCGATCCGATCTCAATCAGCGGGGACCGGCTGAGCTCGCGCACCATGTCCCACGTCGCGAAGCGATCGCGGGGCGTCATCAAACCGCCGAAGTTAACTTTTTGATTTTCCGGCGTATCCACCCAGCTGCCCACCGGCGCCCAGAGCGCAGGGACGTTCCACGCCTGAAGCAGCGGCCAGACGCGGGTGTAAAAGCTGCTGTAGCCGTCGTCAAAGCTGAGCAGAACGGCTTTCGGCGGCAGCGTTTTTTTTGCGTCATGGGCATCCAGAATGTCCTGCACGCTGATGATGTGATAACCGTTGTGCAGCAGCCAGCTTATCTGCTCGTTTAGTGCGCTGGTACGCACGGAGAGGTAGCGCTGATCGGCGGCATCGTCTTCTACATCGTGGTAGGCCAGCACCAGAAACTGGTTCTGCGGCCAGGGTTTGCTCGCCTCCAGCTGTGGCCGCGCTTTGGGCGCAATAAATGAAAATGCCTGCGCGCAGACGCTCGCGCTGAGGCAGAGCCAGCCGAGAAGTATCAGGCTCGCGGAAAAACGTGTGTTAAGCATAATCATCCTTAAAAGCGTAAAGTCGCGTCTAACGTGACGGAGAGGTTGCTCTCGCGTTTGCCGTCGTAAGGGCGTTTATCCCAGTTCAGCATCACGCCGGTATCAATAACGTTGTTCCACTGAACGCGCTGTCCGTAACCCAGCAGGGCGATGGCGCCAGCGGACTGATTTTTCTGCCAGTAGCTGCCGCCTCCCGCCACGAACTGCTGGCTCCAGAGGGTGTCGTAATGGCGGTACATCTCATGGTCAACGGCCAGGGCCGCCGTCACGGAGAGATCCCGCGCCGGGTTGTAGTAGAGCGTGTCCCGCAGGCTATTTTTACTGGCGGCGATCCCCGGTTCGAGATCCAGCGTCAGTGACGGGGTCTGCCAGAGACGCTCCTTGCCCGTGAGGGTGTATTCCTGGCGGCGGTTATGATCCGAGAAGCGGCTGAGGGCGGCGCTGAACTGGTACTCACGACGCTCGTTTTGATACCAGCGCACGCCGCCTTCCCCCCGGTTGGCGTTGATCCCGTTGCGTAACGCCCGCAGGGGCGTGGTGCGCGACAGGCGTTCAAGGCTGCCGCTGACCTGCCAGTTATCTGTCAGAACGTACGTAGTTGAGAGTCGAGCGCCCGGCTTGTTTGCCCCGTGATAGCGGTTGCTGGAGAGTTCGGCTTCGAGCTGGAGGTTGCGTGGCCGCCATTCGACGCCGCCCAACAGGTGACGGCTGGAGCCTTTGCCTTCATCGAAATTACCTTCGGCATAGCGGGTGCCGGCAAACAGCCGCCAGCTATCCGCCACGGGTGGGCCATAGAGCGTGGCGTCCCAGTTGAGGTCGTGCGTCCCGCTGACGGGGTTATCGGAGTGCAAACCCTTGCTCGCGTTGAGGCGCAGCTCGGACATATGGTGGACGGTGCGGAGCCTGTCCAGACGCCTTGCGCTGCGATCGCGCGGCGCGCGGGCGATAACGTCGTCAGCCAGTAAATCCATCTGCCGCCATTCCTGCAGATCCATGGCGACGTAAGCCTGCTGCTGCTCAAGCTCCAGATTCGAGGGCTCCAGCGCCTCCGCCATTTTCAGCGTTTGCTCGGCCGCGCGCGGCAGGCCTCGCGTCTGAAGCAGCGTGGCGTAGTCAATCTGCAATCCCTGATTGCCCGGCGCGGTTGTCGCCAGACGTCGCGCCAGCTTTTCGGCTTCCGGCAGGGCATTCGTCGCCAGCAAATAGTTAAAACGGAGCGACTGGCCGGCAAGCCACCGATCGTTCGGCTGAGGGGTAGGGGAGCCGAAATCGTAACGGGTCCAGGGGACGTAGCGGGTCTGGCGCTCAACGTACTGGCGGGCGGCCTGATACTCTCCCGTATCCAGCCAGGCGTAGAAAAGCGCGTGTTCCTCGTCCTGCGGATCGGAAGCGTATTGCGGATAGCGCTGCAGAAGCGCGAAGGCGGCAGCGGTATTTTTCTCCTGGAGGTAGGACGAGATCGCCCAGCCGATTGCCCAGCCCGGCACCGGATGCCGGGCTGCCGTCAGATCCTGATATTCACTGATGACCCGCCGGTAATCAGCATGGGCATACAGCGCGCCGAGCCGGTCGATGCGCGCAAGGACGACGTCTTCCGCCGCCTGCGGCTCGCTTTTCCAGCGAGACAGCAGCGCGTCGTAACGATTCAGCGCAGATTGCGCAAGCTGCAGGCGCTCTTTTTCTGTTCTGCCAGGCACATCTGCAAGGCGAACGCTTTCGGCTGCGGCATTCAGCTCTAGACGACGACGCTCCGCTGGGGACAGCGCCACCTTTTTTGAACGCTGGAGAGCGGGAGTATTGACCCGGTTATCCGTTAGCGCGTCGATCAGCTCGCGAAGAAGCGCGTGATTTTCTGGCGCGATATTCAGCGCGCGCGCGTCTGCTAAAAGCCGATCCCAGCTTTTTCCCTGGCGTAACCAGACATACCCCAGCGTCTGAAGATGCGCCTGAGAGGGATCCTCCGCCACCAGCTGTCGGGCTTCCTTGAGGGCAAGCGTATCTTTACGTGCATCGGCCAGGGTTTTGATATAGCCGATACGATAATCGTCGTTATCCGGCGCAAGGCTCAGCGCTTCTTTCCAGAGCGCCAGAGCTGGCTGCCACGCTTTCTGATTTCTCCTGGCCTGTGCGACAGCCGCAACGCCACGGGCGGGCAGCGGCATATAAATGCTGTAGCGCTGCCAGACCTGAATAACCTCGTCATCATGACCTGCCCAGGCCGCCACCTGTAACCAGTCCGCAACGTGTTCAGGCGTCAGGGCATGCTGCTGCTGATAACGCTGAAGATAATCGAGAAACGACGTGTAATTACCGTTACGCGCCTGTTGAATCTGTTGCTCATAAACGGATTCCGAACCCTGAACCAGAACAGGAAAGAGTAATAACAGAAACAATAATGTTGGGGTGCGATAAAAGAATAATGTACTTAAGCGAAGCGATCTTTCCATATCTATTTGCCATTTGTTTATCATGAATCCATTGCATAACACGGCCGCCTTTTAACTCTGCGTTAAAGGCCATAAATGGGAACATTAAATCTGAATGCAGTAACGTTATGGGGTACTTACTTAAAGGTAATTATGAAACCTCATCTCAGTGGTCTTGATGGGAGGTAATGTACACCTGATATGTTGCCGGATAAATATGCTGAAAAGCTGCTGTGTAGTTTTGAGATAATTCTGTAATGAGCAGTTTTTTGTGTTTATTTTGAATTGAGTCATTAATTGTAATGCATTGAAATATAATGGTTTTATTTTTATTGTGACAGTTTTGTATATATTTTAAATGACGCATATTTTCCTCAATTAAAGTACTTTCTGGTGCATGTTTGGGAAGTTTCATGACAAAAATTCTTAATGTTTAGAGAAGTGACTTTTCTGGGGTTGTTTTTTATTTATAATTAAAGGCAGACATTGAATGATAGTCTACAGGAAGTCTTACTCATCAATGTGTGTATTGAGGGATGTCCAAAGCCAGAATACATTTATCGTTAATATAACAGCGCTATAAAACGAAGGCGGTCTTCTTTTCGCAGGATCGTTCTTGCTTTAATCTAAAAGGGATGGTTAGTGGCAACTTCAATAGTGTTAGTGACTCAGGATCGCTACCTTGTCAGGGGCATGCGGATATTTTTTCCGGATATTATCCTGCTCGATTCGATTGACAGAAACATATTTGATAACGGTGCAGATGAATATTCTGTATTGATTGATAGTCGTGCGCCGCTTCGTTTATATGATTACCTGATACGCCATCCGGCCAGAACGAGAAAAACGATTTGCTGCGTTATGCTTGATATGCGCCATCGCGAGGAGAATCTGCTCAGTATGAAGCTGTTTATGAATACGTCGCTGACGGAGCCGGACATGGCCTCGCTGTTTAATCTGGTGCTCAATATGAAGGGCAGGCGCCTGACCACGAAGTGGCTGCTGAATTTACGGCTGAGCACGCATGAAACGATCATGTTGCGGTTGCTGAGGGCAGGCATGTCAATGGAGGAGATTGCAGGCGAACTGAATACGTCAGTGAAAAGTCTCTACCGCAAACGTACGGCGCTCTCGGAACGGCTGGGGGCGGAGAACTTCAATGAGGCGTGTCTGTTTATCTTCAAAAATAAACTGCTGGGCACAGGTGGGAACGATCCCTAAAGTTGTCAGGAATTCAAAAGCAAAAAACCGCCACGAGGGCGGGTTCGTTAATAAGGTGCGTGGTAACGCGCTTTTCTCGATGCCGGCGGATGTAAGGTGGCAGAAAATGAGCGGGTGGCGGTTGGATTTTGGGGGAGAGGAAACGCGTATTATAATGAAAAACGAAAAGTATCTTCTGCTCTTTAACCCCGTTTATGAAATGCCAGAGGCTAAGCCAAGTGTTTTATCCTGAGCGGGTGATACCAGAAGGAGACTCCTGGAAGTGATTGAAAAATTTAAAAGGACGTTAGAAATGAATAAATATCTATCTGGTTTGTGTGTTTTTTCTTTTTTTTGTTTTTCTTCAATAGGTTACGCGCACTCTGCGGGTCTAAATAAAGTTCAGGTTAGTATCGAACCCAGCAACTTTAATAGTGGATATATCCCGGTAATTTATGGTGCAGATGAAATCGAGCCTTCTAATTTCAGGGGGGAGGATCTAAAGGAGATGCAGGATAGCCTGAGGAAGATGAAGTCCGACAACCGCAAAGTCGATGAGCTAACTCAGAAGGTTTTACAGCTTGAGAGAAAGAATTCTGAGCAGGAGAGTAAGATCGAGCGATTGCAAAGAAGCCTTGATGACATGAAGCGGAGCAACGACAACCTTTCAAATCAGGTCAGCAATTTATCCGGCAAAATTAAGTGATAAAAAAGAGCCACCGCCTGTATTAACTTACCGGGCTATTAGCGTAAGCGTGCCTGCATTAAAGCCACGCTTATCAGCGCCCAGAAATCGGCCGTAGCCATATAGCAAAAACCCGCCTTTTGGGCGGGTTCTTTAAATAGTGGTGCCCGGACTCGGAATCGATTTTTATTTTTAACTTTTTGAATTATAATGTTTATTTTTAATTCGCTTATTTTTGTACCCTCATTTGTACCCTCGGTCCGTTTGCATTGATTCTGGTGACTCGAATTTGGGTTCAGGTACGAGGTGGTAGGGTTGCAGGAAAATAGCTGGTAACTATTTCGTTCATCTTATCAATCAAATCAGAGCGTTTAAAGATGATATGCCCAGTGCCTTTCTGGAAGTAAAGTATCTCAACATACTCGTCTTCGTAAACGGAAACGTGCTGTTTGCGGATATGAGCATCCAGCCTGACGGAAAGATCGTTGCGATTCTCCGGAACAGGTTTACCATCCAGAAGATGCAGCATACGATCTAAATCCGCTAACTGCTCACGTCTGCGCCCATGACGAAAGTGAAATCCCCAACGATCATATTGTACCAGACCATCAACGATGATCTTCTTCCCGAACTTGCAGGGGCTGTTGCTCTTGTAATCCCAGCTTAGTCCTTTAAACACGTTAATGATTCCCCGCTGGAACACCTCCGCTTTACTCTGATGTGGCTGCTCAAAGGTACTGAGAATATTCTCTTCACTGACAGCGGGAATATCGTCCTTTTCCAGACTGTTGTACCACTCGTCGCGTGCCTGTGCGTCCATGAGCGCCAGCATTCCCGACTTATTCATCAGGTCTTTCCAGATGCTGCGATCGATATTTTGGGTGATGGCTTTTATCGCTGTTTCTGGTTTATCCATCAACCAGCAGTCGTAACGGTATTGTCGTACTCCCCATTCATTCGATTTACCTCCGCCGACACTGCTTGTCAGGGCAGAGATATTGTCAAGCTGCTGTATCAACGTTTCAATCTCCGCCAGTGCGGCATTATGTCCGGTAACAATGCGCTCAATACTGGTGGAGCAAATCACGTCGGTATGGTCGGTTAGTACTTCGGGGTCGGTGAGAGTCAGTTGTGACATCATTTCTGTCCTCTATATAAAAGCAAAGCGCCAGTCGGTGAGGACTGGCGCTTATCTGCGTGTGATAAGTCTGGCTCGGGGCTAATCTGTTCTGGCCTGTTGCAGAAGCTGCAGATGGCGGAGATCGCGAACGTCCTGTAATGCCTGTTCAATCCAGGGCAACAGGGCTGCTGAGTCAATGTTGTCTTTGTCGTTATCGAAGATAATCTCGCTGCCACAATCAATATTGTCCTGCAGCCAGCCAGTCAGAATGTTGAGAGCGACCTCAGTGGTTAATTCTGGCATTAGAACTCCTTGTTGTGATTGATGTTGAGTTACCAGTCAAAGGTGGGAAAGCCTGGCAGCACTTCGCCTCAGGCATCAAAATGAACAATGCCAATGGCGTAACGACGCATAAGAGTTACCACCAGACGACGACAGGATTTAGACAAACCCAGGCGTTTTAGCCGCAACACCGGAAATGACCACGCCCCCTGGTGGAGCAGATAGCCCGACCCGGTGTACAGGATCCACTCGCTGTCGCCAAAGTCTCCGTTCTGGTGTGAAAGGGTAAACAGCAGAGTGTTATCGGCTACGGTGATATGCGCGGTACTGCACTGGATACCGTTAACGCGGGCTATGGTCGGAAGCGGATCTTCCACGACCAGCTTTCCGGGGGGATCAGCAATACGAAGCGAGTAACCGTTATCACAGACCACATCTATTAGACTGGCCAGTTCAATACCGTCGATATCAATGGCGATCCGGCCCATGTTGAGGGCCAGTACATTGATGCTATCGGCTTCTACTGTGAGGGACAGTTTCATTTCAGCCCTCCGGAAGAGCGTCCACTGATGGCGCAAGTCACCGCTTTATAACCGGTACGTTGCATCAGGCCGATGGCCTTTCTGGCCCGGAGTATATCAATAGCGCTGATGAACGGAGACTGATGCTGAATGGAGAAACCGGGGCGATCAATTCGTACCAGTTCAGATTTTTCAACGAGAAAATTGAGTGCATCTGCCAGTGAAAGCCCGGCGTCAATATGCTGCTGAATGACACCGTCGTTGCCAAACTGTGTGTCGTTAAGCGAAAGGCCGTAATGCCTTTCCAGCAGATACGTAAGAAGTCGCTGCCAGATTTCAACGGGCGTTGGGTGTGATGGTGCCTTCCGAGCCGGAATGGCGGATAAGGTTTGCATAATAAAATGCTCCTGAATAAAGTCGGGTTGAAAAGGGGATGGATTAGAGGGGGAAGTTAGCGGGGGATGCTGTTGCCTGACGTCGGATAAATCGCGATATAAAGGTAACCACAACTGCCCAGTGTATCTGCGTCGAGGGTCAGACCTTTTGCATACAACGTGACGCAATGCTGATTGCGGGGATTGAGTTCACCGGAAACCAGCATTAACTCAAGCTGCTTCATTAGTACCGGAAAGGCCTGGTCGAGATGACGTAAATCCGCGTCGCTGAATGTTCCTTCGATAGTGCTGCGGTCAGCCAGATAATGCAGGTGGTTGCCTTCCTGTACCAGTCGTGCGCCAAAGCATGGCGTGACGGTGGGTTTAAGTCCCCACCAGGGCTCAGAAATATCATGGTTTGCTACAGGTGTTGTGTTCGGCATTTAAGTAATCCTTAACAGTGCGTTAATTCAGGGTAACGCTGCGCAATACGACATACGGGCCATTGCGGTCCTGGCGACGCTCAGCGAATACGGCCAGCACGCCGGCGATGTCCTGTACCTCCCGACCGGCATAGTGGCAGATACTGCCGGACCACTGATACTTCCCGGTACAGAAGCGAAACAGCCGGGACTGCGGATGCTGACGGTATATCGTCATTGCCTGACGTTTACTGATGATTTTCATCGTTATATCTTCCTTACAACCAGCCACGTTAGGCAAAAGACACAATATCCATCCCGCCAACCACCAGGTGGTCCAGCAGGCGAATATCAACCAGCTCCAGTGCTTGTTTCAGGCGCATAGTAATTAACCTGTCGGCCTTACTGGGTTCAGCTTCCCCAGACGGGTGGTTATGGGCCAGCACGGCAGCGGCGGCATTATTTTTCAGTCCGGATTTAACGACCTCACGCGGATGGACGGTGATGCTGTTAATCGCCCCGAGGAACAGCGTGTCGTGGGCCAGCAGGCGATGCTGATTGTCGAGCCAGAGAACCGAGAGTGCTTCTCTTTCCAGTGCCGCGAGCTGCAGGCGCAGCCAGTCGCGGACAGCATGGCTGGAAGTAAATGACGTGCCGGGCTCACGTAGCTGACCCTCCAGCAGGGTTAAGGCTTCCCTGACCGCCTGCTGGTCGGTAGGGGCTAATTCACGGGCAAACAGCGGTAACTGTTGTTCCATAGCATCTGACCTCAGTCGATGATGTGCATGATGGCGCTGCATTCCGCGTGGTTAAACGCGTAGTCCCGCAGGCGATAGTAGTGCTCCGCCATGGCGTCGCATTCGGTGCGCATAGCGTGATGGCTGTAAGTCATCAGACAGACGGCAATTCCGGCGGCTTCGGCACTGAATTCGCCGCCGTTGCCGTTCATGGTGTTAAATAGCGACCACTTCTCATCGGTATCTCCATTTGTTTCCGGGGCCATAAATGCACCGCCGTTACTTAGTATGTAAAAATTCCAGATCCCCCCGCTGTAGTCTGTGCAGAAGCGGTCCATCCAGGCGAAGACAGTTGGCTCAATGATTATCCACTGCGGGATGCAGCCGAAGTGCTACGGCCAGAAGCTGCTCCGCTGCTCATCCTGTACGAGGGTGGCGGTCAGCGCTGGCGAAGAACTGGCAGGTTGTGGCGGTAACGGGAGGGTATCGTTAAAAGGTTAATAATGTCGTTCATGCTGGTTTTTCCTTGTTTATTTATCGGGTTGGGGATGCTGGTTAAGCCGGAGTGACGGGCAGGCCTGCGCATAGCCATCCTCATCACAGCGTGACGGCCAGTGCCCCTCCGGGAGGCTTAAGCTGCACAGGCTGCGTTCACCGGGGCGATAAAGAAGGTGAGAGCACCAGGCGCAGAGATCGTCGTCAGAGATGGAGCGGCTGCAGGGATTGTTCTCCGGAGCGGTCGGATAAAGGGTGGCCTGGCGGGCGTTATCAGGCCGCGGTGGCATCAGCTCAGCGCCTGCTGCAGTTCTTCTGCCATTACCCAGAGCGCCCGGTTGAGCTTCACATCGCCGTCGATACCTTTAACCGCGCGGGTATGGCTGCGTTTGCCTCTGGCAGTACGTCCTGGCAGACCCCCTTTCAGCAGGTTCTCCTGGCAACGATTGAAAACTGACCACAGGTCTTCCTGACGGTCTTCATAGCGTCGGGGCGTCAGTATCTGGGATGCCGTCACCGGCTGATGCTCTTCACCAAAGCGGTACGTCAGCGCGGCTCTGGCAAACGCCTGTTGTGCAGGGGGCGGGAGTAAAAGCGACTCCATAACGCCACGTTTTTCTTCCACCTTGTCAAATATCCCCAGGACTTCATAAGCGCCTTCAATGACTTTCTCCACCACGTTACCCCGGTGCGGAACTCTGATTTCGCCAAACGACTGTCCGCAGACGAGCGAATTCGTGCAGACGCTTCGGAATATTCCCGGAAGTAACTGAAAACTGGATTCGCCACCGTGCGAATTTAGGATGATGATTTCCGGCACCTGCTGACCGTTTATCTGACCGGCGCGACGCAGGCGGAGCATATGCTTTGTGTGCTCCCGACGGTCCGGATCCCGAACGCGTGACTGGCAGGCAAAGAACGGCTTGAATCCTTCGCGCTGCAGGTTCTCCAGCAGGGTGATGGTGGGAATAAACGTGTACTTTTCACTCCTGGAAGCATGTTTGTCCTCTCCGAAGACGCTGGGGACATGCTGCATCAGTTCTTCACGGGTTAATGGACGGTCACGGCGTATCTGGTTTATCCGCCCGAAGCGGCTTGCTAAGCGCATGGTGAGTACCTCTGTAGTTAATGAAATGGCATAAACAAAAAAAACCATGCTCCCCGGAGGGAACATGGCCTGTTGGTATGGCAGCTGTTTGGATTGTGGTGAATCAGTTCTTGGGTATACCGTGGCTGACCAGGTAACGGTTAAGCCATCCCCCGGCGTTGGCTTCAAAATTCCACGCCCGCCAGATCAACAGGTTTTCACTGTCGCGAATAACCAGCCGGAAATGTGTCCCCTGGTCGTCTTCGATAGCAACATTGCGGTAAACCGCCACCACAGCCTCCGCCTGTTCACGGGTGAACGGACCGGGAGGTAACGGTGAGTCGTAAATGTTTTGCATGGTGAGTTCCTTAGCAGGCACAAAAACAAACGCCCTGCTCATTCGAGCGGGGCGTTTGCGGGTTTAATGAGAGTATCAGGAGCAGTACGTGAATCAGTGATTTTCGAGAGCGAGGGTTTTCGCCTTACCACTGATATAGCGGATATTCAGCGTTGTGACGCCCGCCTTGATGGAGGGTTTCAGGTCTGCAATTTCATCGCATCCCATCCCGGTGATTTCCCGGATTTCTGGATTTTCACGGGTTTTGCTGACGACATACCAGTTCCCGGCAGGGCAGGCAATACCGCCGTCCTGCTTCAGCAGGGTGAGGAACGGTGAATCAATAAGCTGAGTATATAATCCGGCCTCGTCAGCACCGTTAATCAGCGTATCTTTCTCTTTACCGCCGCAGTTACGGCAAAAGAGCCTGTCGTCCTGTGAACGCAGAATCTGGGCTGTATAAGCCGGTGCTTCATTATCCAGCGAGAAGGTATTACGTTCTCCGTTCTTCCAGATAACGCTGAGCAGCGTGACGCCATTTTTCTCTGTTACCGATACACTTCTGGCGCTGCTCAGGTTTGAGCGGTCATTATCGAACTGAATGCTGCTGATGGCAGGCGTTGCCGCGAGTTTATCAATGTAGAAAAAATCAGGCGTCTGATTCGCCGCCGCTCCCGGGGCACTGTCAGACATCAGAATGGCATAGCGGCTCGTATCCTGGATTTTGCTGTAGCTGGCGGTCTTTACTTTATATCCCTGGGGGTAATCCGCCAGAAAATAACTGTCCTTTTTCTCCGGCCCGCAAAGGTGGCAGACCATATGCCCTTCGCTGTCGGTTGTCAGACGGGGAAGATTGTCAGCCGGAGCGGCGGCAGCCGGTTGGGTAAACATCAGGTACAGGGACGCTATCACCAGTCCGGTGACGCGGATGATTTTTTGTCTGTTAATCATAAAGTTGTCCGTAAATGTTTATAAAGAATAGCGTTGTCTGGCGGAAAGAGAACCTTCTCATTCCGCCATGCATTCAGCAGCAGCCTGACCGGTGTAAGCAATAAAATCAGGCGAGGTAAAAATTTGGGGGGGATTCCCCCAGTCCTGACCGTAACGCTGAACGAGTTTCTCCCGGGCACAGTCACACAGGGCGGTATCACCCTGTGCGGTGCATTCGCGCATAAAGGCACGTTTTCCCCTGGGCTCATCACAGGCGGTTAACAGCAGGAGGAAGGCAAGAAAAAGCCCTTTGTGTTTCATCATCACGATTTACGCATAAACAAACCGAGGATGAGCAGGAACACGATGATGATTATCCAGATGAGCCCGCCGATAATGCTGCCGAGTGAAGGGAACCAGACTGCGGGCCATACCAGCCCCTGTCCGATGGCATAAGCCAGGCCACGCCATGCCTGAGTCCCCCATACAACCTGATAAATGGCCGTGATAAGAGTCAGCACACAATAAATACTGATAATAAAGCGTTTCATTCATGACTCCATTTGAACAATAAAAAGCGCTGGTGGCGGGAGAGGAAACGGCTGTTGATAAGGGGGCTGATTTAGTCACTGACGGTGAAGGTGCCCTGGTCGGTGAATATCCGGGCCTCCAGGAAATTACACGAGATACCGGTCTGCCAGAGTGGATTTCCGAAACGCCAGGTCAGACTCTCGGCAAACTGCATTTTGCGGGGGGTAAACGTACCTTTATTGGGCCACCATCCTTCCGGGGTGGTCTTCCCGTTATACGTTGTCTTTCCCTGCTTCAGTTGCGGGCATCGCCCCCGGTTAACATCAATTTTGTCTATCTGAATGTTGTCTGTTCTGGCGGTCACGGTGACGTAAACGCAGTCATGGCATTCGTAGCCACTTTTCTCGATATTAACTTTTATAGCGTCCTCATCAGCCGCCTGAGCGGGCATCGCGGCCAGTACAGCAAGGGTGGCGAACGCGATAAGAACAGTTTTCATGACACTTTCTCCGTATGTGACAAATCCTGCGATATATCACATTGATTTTTAATGGATAAATAACATAACCCTATGATTCCCGGTTGATTATGTAATCACGGGATTCATCAGGTACAGCGATGAATTTCGATCGGCTCGATCGACAAAATCGATCGTCATTGAGCACAAAAACTTATCGATACACGTCTTCAGGTTTATCGAAAATGAAGAGGTTAACCGAAGAAAAATCCCCAGAGGGAGCCTGCTGTACGGGCGACGGTGTGGGTCACCGCATGCAGTGCTGTGCGGGCCACCTGCGGCAGCGGTGCGAGGTCAATGATGTTATCAATCACCTCTACCACGGCATCGCCAAAGCTGCTGCTGGCGGTATTGATAACGGTATCAGTGCGATACCGGTTCTGCAGATGAGGCACAAGTGGACTGCGGGCTTGCTTTGGGAGGCGGGTAATCATGGCCTCCACCAGGCGCGACAGCCGGTAACGCCCCCGGACAGAGACTGGCAGAATATCTATTTCTGCTATCTGCAACTGACGTGCCACAGCCTGCTGTTTCTGCGCAATATGCTCCGCCTGTAACGCCGAGGGTTGAGCCGACAACCATCGCCACTGCTCGGCGGGTTCGGTTTTGTCCACCTGGTTGAGTATCCACAGCACTGGCGGTATCGGTCCTCTGAACTGTGCGAACACGTCCTGATAAAATTGCTCTTCCACCGCAAATGCGCGGTCATCGGCCTTGAGTACCCATAGCACCAGATCCATCTCCGACAGCATCCGCTGGTACAGCTCACGGTATTCGCCATCGCGGGTAACACTCTCACCCACACCGGGTAAATCCACGAGCGTCAGGTAATGCTGACCGAAGCGTAGCCTGACACGCTGTGGCTGACGGGTGCAGGCTTCCACCGCATTGACGGCGCAGATTTCGCTGCGGAACAACGCATTGCACAGCGAGGATTTACCGACGCCGGTTTTCCCCATAATGCCAATCACCGGCTCATAGGTGACCAGCCGGTTAAGCTCCTGCAGCAGATGCTGGCGCAGTGCATGTGGGTAACGTCGCAGATGGCGGCGGATAAGGGCGTAGCCCGAGGGATGTTTCATATCGGCCTCTGAATGAAAAAAGACCATCCGGAGGGGATGGCCTGTTAGATAAAAACGGGAGGGAATTCAGTAATGTGATATATAACTGAGAAAAATTAAAATATCAGGATTTATTATACTGCTCGTAAAAACGCTCAATCAATTCATTGACCACATCTTTCCTTGAGGGGAGTCTGAAAATTTTCTGAAGTTCCTTAAGTTTTGGGATGTTTTCATCCCTGATGTCAAAGTGCAGGTCAGAATATCCATCTTTATTTTTCCTGCTTCGCCATGAGGATAACCCACTAGACATTTTTCTCATGAGATTTTCTGTTACAAGATGGCCATTCCTTGCAGCACCATGTAAATAGTCAAAAAATGCCATTATAATATCTTTATATTCAAAGCCTGAAGCCTCACAGAATTCAAGAATGAATGCAGCTTTTCTTTCTGACATTGAGGGGGTTATATCACCCATTCCTTTATCCTTGAGGTAGGTATAACAATATGTTATATCGCTCGGTTCTTTTTTAGCGAGCCAGGGATACGCTTTGTTTGATTTTATCCCCATCCACTTGTCTTCATAATTCCTCATTTCATTCAAAACATCCCTATGCTCCCATGAATACATTTCCTTATCAAGCCATGCAACCGCTGAATAATATGCAGACTTTGAGTGCGTGTTTAATTTGTTATTGTTGATAATGCTATCAATTAAACTGTAGGGAGTATCGCGAATGAGTACATTAAACAAAAACCAGAAGCATGCCCTACGCTCCCCCTTTAACCAGCTGATTTCTTCTTCAGGCATGGCTTTTTCTCGATAGCTATTGATCATTTCGTCAATAGTGTAATCAATATCCCTCCCCCGTAACTCAGATTTATAAAGTGCATTTTGTATGAGGGCTTTGATCTGGTTAATGTCAGCATAATCCATCCCAGAGATATAACGACGAGTCTTATCGTTGCACTGTAAAAAATGGACGTAATACATCAACTCCCGTTCACTGCTCTTCAGGAGTGCTTCAAGTTTAGTCGCTCCGGGAACGGCAACCCGCTTACCATTATCATTAAATGCCATTATATTTGCCTCTCAAAGTGGTGGTCATGGCGTGATTTTGTCGTGATATTACCACAAAAGCTCCCATTTTAGCCCATGATTTAGACGTTTTTTATCCGTGTATTAGCCGTCTGTTTTCCGAAAGATTTTACTGTTTACAGGGTCCTAAACCGCTTTTGGGCGGCCCTTGCTGCTCTGTTGAGCACAATTGTCAACAGGTACCCTCGCCTGGGTTTATGGTGAAATTCCCAATAAACCGGTCTTCTGCAACTGGTTGTGCTTACAGTTAAAGAACAACACAGTGAAGTGAAAATGTTAAAATGAAGGATAAAACGCTTACATCAGTCTGGCGAAGATATTATTCTCACCATGTTCCATCGCGTGTATGTTCATTCCTGAGTGCTTTCATTTTTTACATTCCCCTGTAATTATACGAAGCTTTACCCTTACAGGTTCCGGCACTGGCGTAGCCGTTGTGCCAATATAACTGACCAGAGGTGGAACACCCATCACTCTGCTATCAGAGTGGCGAAAATAAGCTACCCTGAGATACAGATGAGTGAAGGCAGTGAACGACATCCTCGCATAACGCCTGTACGGCAACTTACGTGAATGCACGGTGAAGTTAATCAGGTAAAACCGGATTAACAGTGTTCCCCCAGACGATGTGTATCTGCAGAAATACATCACGACAGCAGACGAGTAACTGGATACTGACTAAACCTCAAAATAAATTCATTTAGGTTATTAGTGTTATTTTATAAAGAAGCGTACTGATACTCCCCATCGGCAACCACATCAACGGGACATCCATCCGCAGAGTTTAGCCGTATACACTCAGTGTGATTAATCTCATCTCCAGTCTGAACCTTATGCACTCATGCTAAACACAGGTCCCGAATAATACCGTGAGGATGACATGAACAAATATCCCCTCACGCTGATAATACGCTGCTGACGGTCCCAGTAACTTTGTTCAGCATGAGCCTGCTCATCCATCCGGTTAAATCCACGCAGTAAAAAATAACACGCTGCTGTAATCCCATGACCACTATTCATCACGGGATAACATCATGCTTCACAATACCAACAGAAATCACCAACCCGATAGTTCTCTACAGAACGTGTTATTCCACCATCAGAGCCAGCTCTTCAACTGCTACTCGAAACTGTTAATGCTGCGGGTGGATTTTGCCTATCGCCAGAATAGTGATTCATTTAACGCCGCTGACTTAAATCAACTGGTCGCCGATATGACCTGGCTGACGGAACAGAGTTCGGCATCATCAGGGCTGGTGGGGTATGCCTGGGTACTGGAATACACAGCAGATCACCGTTACCACGTCCATGCTGCATTTTATCTCAATGGTCAGCGTCACAGGAAGGTCTGGTGCTTCTGGGAAGCCATTCAGTCGCTGTGGGAGGACATCACGGATGGAGAAGGCTATGCGCACCGCTGTGAGCCAAAGGGACATTACCGTGTAAGAGGCGAACGCGTGGTGAGTTTTTCCGACAGCAGAGGGCGGGAGGGTATGGCTTTTATCCTGAGCTACCTCGGTAAGCAGTCCCAGCGTACAAAGCGGCGGATTTACAGAGTCAGCGCTGTCCCGGCCCCGGCAGTCAGCGGCAGGCGGCGTAAGTACAGCTAACCCGCCGATAAAAAAATACGCCATTACCTCATCGTTTGAAGAAGTCTGCACCATTCGCATCCCTGACTTCTTCTCCCTTATCACCAACGGAGAAAAAACGATGACCACAGATTACAGCGTTCTTAAAGACCAACTGGTAACGATGGCGTTTATCACCCAGCTTACTGGCTTAACCGACAAATGGTTTTATAAGCTCATACAGGACGGTGAGTTCCCGAAGCCCATTAAGCTGGGCAGAAGCTCCCGCTGGCTTGAAAGCGAAGTGGAAGCCTGGCTACAGCAACGCATCGCGCAGTCCCGTCAGTAATCTATCGAACGCAATCACATCTCACACCTGATTTAGAGCCACCGGTCGTATGACCTGCACTGATGCCCTCTCCGGGACGGAACACTGCTGCCTGTCGTATGGCAAAGGACCCATTAATATGACGATTGACGCCAAATCTTTTATCGCGCTTGACGGCATTCAGCGCCTCACGGGCGCGGTCACTGCACAGCTTCACCCTTACGACCGCTACACCTGCCACCTCTGCGGCAGCGCTCTGGTATTCCACCCTGGATGGGGTACTAACCGCCCGTGGTTTGAACACACATGGGAAAACCTGACCGAGAACGGTCGTCACCATTGCCCGTACGTACACCCTGAGCCGATAGAAGCGCGGCGCATACGCATGCTGCGCCGTTACGTCCCAGATGTCCTACCGATAGTGAGGAAGGCCGACTGGCACTGTTCGGAGTGCCAAAGTGATTACCACGGCGAACGGTACTGCCTGAATTGCCGTACCGGTGAGCACAGTACCGAAGTTATCCGCAGCGAGGTGGTATGATATGCGTACCACAGCGAGCCGCGTTTCTCCACGCGGAATGGTTTTCGTGCACCAGTGTATCTGCACTGGAGTACGGTCATGATGCAGTTCAAACCAGTTGAACACGCCATCACTGACGACGGAGAATGGGTAACCGTTCAGGACGTCCCATACAGCTACGTCGGGCGCCTGCTGTGTGATTCCTGCCATACTGAGGTGATTATTCAGGAGGTTGCTCCGGGTAAGGAGATATTTGTTCATGCACGCCGCAACCGTATAGAGAGGCTTAAAAATCAGGGCTGCCAGTACGCGATAAGACCACCACGGCGAGCTACACCGGTAAGGCCTGCTGGCAGACGAGAGCGGAATACGGCTTTCCAGGGGCCGCTGCACACACGAACCCGAAACTGGCGATGTACCCGATGTGAATATACTTACTTTGGCAGCAAGAAATGCTCACGCTGTAACGACTGGATCTATACGGTGGCGCGATAAAGGTGGTGCCGGGGCTTGAGAATACAGGCGCCCGCAACACTGGATGCCTCCTCACGTGTTCTGGTCGAGTTACCCGACGATAACCATAGGTGGGCAGATCGCCGATAACGGTATGGATACGGGCCAGCGCGTCAGTATCATCAGGTTTGCGCTTGCACCGACGATCCTGCCAGTCCTTCGACCGACGGGCCATGGCATGCAGTTGCGAACGTGAGACCCGGAGGCAACGACTGACAAGGCTTATTCGCCATCCTCCGGCAACAAGGGCACGTGCGCTATCCACTTTTTTGTCGGCCATATTCAACGGCTTCTCTTAGCAGCTCGTTTTCCATGGTTTTCTTGCCCAACAGGCGCTGCAGCTCTTTAATTTGCTTCATTGCAGATGCCAGCTCCGACGCGGGCACAACCTGTTCTCCTGCGGCAACGGCTTTGAGGCTGCCTTCCTGATAGTGCTTACGCCACAGGAACAGCTGACAGGCAGCAACGCCATGCTGACGGGCGACCAGCGACACGGTCATTCCGGGCTCAAAACTCTGCTGAACAATGGCGATTTTCCTGAACACTTCGCCGTCTGCGCTTCTCTGGACCTAAAGCATCAATCATCCGGACTCCAACGACTAGTCTAAAAACTAGTATTAAGACTATCACTAACTTAAGTGATTCCCACTGTCTGGAGATTCATGGGGCCAGTCTATGGCGCGATGCCGGAGTCTTCGAGCGCTTCTGGCAGAACGGTTTGCTTGCCTGCGGGCATCTGGACAGCATTGACTGGTCCTGGCTGTCAATGGACGGCTGTATGACCAAATCGCCGCTGTCAGGAACAAAAAACATGCCGCAACCCCACTGAGAGAGGGAAACAAGGCGTAAAGCGCGGGCTTCTGACGGACGCCAGCGGGTTTCCTCTGTCTCTGGTTGTCGCAGCAGCGAACACGCACGACATGAACCTGGTTGCGGATACGCTCGATGCGCTTCAGGCGGGTCGTCCGGGGCAAAAACTCAGACTCTGCCTGGACAAAGGTTACGATGCTGGCTGGCTGAAAACATATCTACAGGGCCGCCGCTACGAACCGCATATCCAGTCCCGTAAAGAAGAGTCATATGCCAGTAAAAACAAGGACTTCAAAGCCCATCGCTGGGTTGTCGAAAGAACTTATAGCTGGATGAATCGTTTTCGCCGTGTCCTGACCCGATGGGAAAAGAAGACAGAAAATTACGAGGCCATGTTGAATTTTTTGCCTGTGGTCTTATCGTCTGGAATAAAGTCCTATTGAGAGAGGCTTTAAGCGTAAGTGAGCTGAAACACGTGGTGGGAGTCACGGTAGCGAAATTTGCCATGGCCTTTAAGTTTTGACCATGGCTGTAAACCTGAGCGGACTGACAACGGGGACAATGAACGTTAACGCTGGCCATGAGAGAACCTTAAAAGCCCACATTATAAATCAGATTAAACCAATTAGAGGCATCACCACTTTTAATTTGTATTTTTATATGCATGCATTTATGTATTTGTGTATTTATATGCTTGGTGGTGTTGATTATCATCAAAGCTAAATAATATTTAGGAATGAGTTCGTTATGAAAAAAACGCACCTAGTAATTATCTCTGTTGTTTCTTCACTCCTGATTGGATGTAATTCGGTCGGCAAGACCCGGCCTTCTTCAGTTTCTCTCGTTTCATCTCAGAGTCAGAAAAGCAGCATCAGCGCAAAATCAGATGGTCGCCAGTGTGTTGATAACTTCGACCTCCTGAAGCAACTTAACACGTCTGCGTATTCCGGATATAAGGCCCAGTTTGACAGCGTTAACCGACAGTACGCGTACTATAAAGCTAATGAAGAATTAATGGAAAAGGACCCTAAAGAAGTTATGGTCATCACTCTGAATGATAAGCTGAATATGATTTGTGACAGGGTTAAAAGTCAGACGTTTGTTGAAATACGAAACCGCATGTTACAGGTTTCTAAGATTTAATTATTGATATATTCGGGGTGCTGTTTGTGTTTGCTGACATCAGGGTTTTTGAAAAAACGCGGCTGTTTGTTTTATTTTACTGGGTCATAAGTAGTTTTCTTTTCCCTCTTGCCCCGCTTGCATTTGCTTCCCAGCCTGATGGGATGGAAAGGCTCGGGGAGATGAGTCATCTGATGGAGGCTGGTCACGGGAAGACGGAGGCATTGCTCTCTGAACCTTACGGAAAGGCATCGTCACTCCCGGCGCCTGAGGTGTCTGTTGTTAAGCCATCCTCAGAGCCTTTGCGGGGTGCAGCGTTTCCCGGCAAAAACAACAACCACAGCAACCCTGATATTTCAGTTCATTCAGCCGGAACGGACTCTTCAGAGCCTGCGAGTCCACCACTAATGCCGGGCAGTATACATAATGAAACTTCCCCCCAAAAAACCGAACCCCCTCAGGCCCTGCTGAGCGGGGTTCAGTCCGTCTGGGGAGTTATGGGGGCGGATGACCGCGCCGGGGCTGCGCGCTCAGCAGCGCTTGGACGTATCAACGGAATGGCCAATGGGGTGATGAATAATGCCATACGTGACTGGCTTGGGCAAAAAGGCAATGCACGTGTTCAGATAGATACGGAAAAACGCGGGAGCGCTGATTTACTGGTTCCTCTGGTGGATGCTCAGGAGCATCTTATTTATGGTCAGGCCGGCGTGCGGCGTGACAGAGACAGAACAATCTGGAATGGCGGTCTGGGCGTGCGGTATTACCCGGCAGAGGAATTCATGCTGGGAGTTAACAGTTTTTATGATTATGACCAGACGGGCAATAATGCCCGTTATGGTGTAGGGCTCGAGGCCAGAACTGACTATATCAGTCTTTCAGCGAACCGTTATTTCCGAATTACTGACTGGCATCAGTCGGTGCTTGATTCCATGCGTGATTATGATGAGCGCCCTGCTAACGGTTATGACCTGAGGGCCAGGTACTGGCTGCCGGCATATCCGCAGGTTGGTGGGGAATTTACCTACGAAAAATATTTCGGAAAAGGAATAGCTTCCGGAACAGGCTCTGCCTCTCCTGATTCCCTCCGGGATGCTCCGCAGACCTTTACGACTGCCGTAAATTATACGCCTTTCCCGTTAATGACAGTCACTGCCGGTCACCGTTCAGGTGACTCATCTGACCTGTTTGCCAGGATTGATTTTAACTGGCGGTTTGGATTGTCGCTTTCTGAGCAGTTAAGTGCTGACAATGTCAGCATTATGCGTAGTCTTAAGGGCGGCCGTTATGACCTTGTTGACCGTAACTATAATATTGTCATGCAGTACCGCAAGCAGGAGCTTGTTTCATTGTCATTACCTCCGTCATTTGAGGGGGAGGCGCTGACGAGTATTCCGGTTACCGCAAAGGCGAAGGCAAAGTACGGAGTTTCCCGCGTTGAGTGGGAGGCCGGCGCCTTTATTGCAGCCGGAGGGCAGATTGTCACAGGGGCAAATCCTCTTGAGGTCAGCCTGGTGTTGCCTGCCTGGAATTCGCCTGAAACGGGAAAAGAAAATACCTACACTCTTACTGCAGTAATGACCGACAGGGAAGGCAACAAAGCGGAAGCCCGGACGGTTATAACCGTGAAGGCGTCTTCCGTTCAGGCCACTCTCAGCGTTGTGTCAGATAATGCGCTTGCAGACGGGCGGTCTGCCAATCAGGTGGTGGTTAAGGTGACGGACGCCAGCGGGAAGCCAGTGTCCGGAATGGCGCTGAAGGTGATTATATCCCCTTCGACAGGAAAGAATGAATGTACCATCAATGGCTCGTCTGACTGCGGAGGGTTTGCGGCAACAACGGATGCTTCAGGCCAGGTTGCTCTCAATATAACTCACTTAAGGGCGGGGCAGTACGCGCTCAGTACAACGCTCATCAACGGCAACAGTTTTGTAACCGGTGTGACTTTTGTTCCGGTGAATGCCTCCGTTACCGGTATGACCCTGCTGGCAACTTCTCCTGTAACGGTCGGGCAGAGCAGTATGCTGACGTTAAAGGTTGTCAACCGCGATTCAGTTCCTGTAACAGGCCTGCAATCCTCTGATATCGTGCTGAGTAACACCCTGACGGGACAGGATTACAGTGGAATTGTCTGGACAGACAACGGAGACGGAAGTTATTCCGCGAGCGTTGTGATGACGTCTGCCGGCATAAACACTCTTAAAGCGAATATACCAGCCAGTAACATCGTGGCAGATGCCAGCGTGAGCGTGACGGTGGCCGCGCCGGATGCGGCCCGTTCATCGCTGGCCGCGGCGCCGGCGACCATAGTGGCTGACGGGGTGGCGGCGAGCACGCTGACCCTGACGCTGCGCGACGCGCTGAACAACCCGGTGAGCGGGCAGGCGGTTGCCTTTGCCTCGACCCTCGGGGGGGTGACCTTCAGCACGGTGACGGACAACGGAGACGGCAGCTACACGGCGACCCTGACCGGAACGACGGCGGGCGCTGCGGCGGTGAGCGCCACGCTGGGCGGTGCGGCCTTCGGGGTGGCCCCGGCCGGTGTCACCCTGACGGCGGGTGCGCCGGATGCGGCCCGTTCATCGCTGGCCGCGGCGCCGGCGACCATAGCGGCTGACGGGGTGGCGGCGAGCACGCTGACCCTGACGCTGCGCGACGCGCTGAACAACCCGGTGAGCGGGCAGGCGGTTGCCTTTGCCTCGACCCTCGGGGGGGTGACCTTCAGCACGGTGACGGACAACGGAGACGGCAGCTACACGGCGACCCTGACCGGAACGACGGCGGGCGCTGCGGCGGTGAGCGCCACGCTGGGCGGTGCGGCCTTCGGGGTGGCCCCGGCCGGTGTCACCCTGACGGCGGGCGCGCCGGATGCGGCCCGTTCATCGCTGGCCGCGGCGCCGGCGACCATAGTGGCTGACGGGGTGGCGGCGAGCACGCTGACCCTGACGCTGCGCGACGCGCTGAACAACCCGGTGAGCGGGCAGGCGGTTGCCTTTGCCTCGACCCTCGGGGGGTGACCTTCAGCACGGTGACGGACAACGGAGACGGCAGCTACACGGCGACCCTGACCGGAACGACGGCGGGCGCTGCGGCGGTGAGCGCCACGCTGGGCGGTGCGGCCTTCGGGGTGGCCCCGGCCGGTGTCACCCTGACGGCGGGCGCGCCGGATGCGGCCCGTTCATCGCTGGCCGCGGCGCCGGCGACCATAGCGGCTGACGGGGTGGCGGCGAGCACGCTGACCCTGACGCTGCGCGACGCGCTGAACAACCCGGTGAGCGGGCAGGCGGTTGCCTTTGCCTCGACCCTCGGGGGGGTGACCTTCAGCACGGTGACGGACAACGGAGACGGCAGCTACACGGCGACCCTGACCGGAACGACGGCGGGCGCTGCGGCGGTGAGCGCCACGCTGGGCGGTGCGGCCTTCGGGGTGGCCCCGGCCGGTGTCACCCTGACGGCGGGCGCGCCGGATGCGGCCCGTTCATCGCTGGCCGCGGCGCCGGCGACCATAGCGGCTGACGGGGTGGCGGCGAGCACGCTGACCCTGACGCTGCGCGACGCGCTGAACAACCCGGTGAGCGGGCAGGCGGTTGCCTTTGCCTCGACCCTCGGGGGGTGACCTTCAGCACGGTGACGGACAACGGAGACGGCAGCTACACGGCGACCCTGACCGGAACGACGGCGGGCGCTGCGGCGGTGAGCGCCACGCTGGGCGGTGCGGCCTTCGGGGTGGCCCCGGCCGGTGTCACCCTGACGGCGGGCGCGCCGGATGCGGCCCGTTCATCGCTGGCCGCGGCGCCGGCGACCATAGCGGCTGACGGGGTGGCGGCGAGCACGCTGACCCTGACGCTGCGCGACGCGCTGAACAACCCGGTGAGCGGGCAGGCGGTTGCCTTTGCCTCGACCCTCGGGGGGGTGACCTTCAGCACGGTGACGGACAACGGAGACGGCAGCTACACGGCGACCCTGACCGGAACGACGGCGGGCGCTGCGGCGGTGAGCGCCACGCTGGGCGGTGCGGCCTTCGGGGTGGCCCCGGCCGGTGTCACCCTGACGGCGGGCGCGCCGGATGCGGCCCGTTCATCGCTGGCCGCGGCGCCGGCGACCATAGTGGCTGACGGGGTGGCGGCGAGCACGCTGACCCTGACGCTGCGCGACGCGCTGAACAACCCGGTGAGCGGGCAGGCGGTTGCCTTTGCCTCGACCCTCGGGGGGTGACCTTCAGCACGGTGACGGACAACGGAGACGGCAGCTACACGGCGACCCTGACCGGAACGACGGCGGGCGCTGCGGCGGTGAGCGCCACGCTGGGCGGTGCGGCCTTCGGGGTGGCCCCGGCCGGTGTCACCCTGACGGCGGGTGCGCCGGATGCGGCCCGTTCATCGCTGGCCGCGGCGCCGGCGACCATAGCGGCTGACGGGGTGGCGGCGAGCACGCTGACCCTGACGCTGCGCGACGCGCTGAACAACCCGGTGAGCGGGCAGGCGGTTGCCTTTGCCTCGACCCTCGGGGGGGTGACCTTCAGCACGGTGACGGACAACGGAGACGGCAGCTACACGGCGACCCTGACCGGAACGACGGCGGGCGCTGCGGCGGTGAGCGCCACGCTGGGCGGTGCGGCCTTCGGGGTGGCCCCGGCCGGTGTCACCCTGACTGGAGAGATAACAGGTGTCACCGCAGGTGGATTTACCTTTGCTACTACGGCAGGTTTCCCGACAACTGGTTTTAATAATGCCTCATTTACCATTAATACAGTGGGGGCTGCAGCAGGATATAACTGGACAAGTAGTGATACGTCGTGGGTTTCGGTATCTTCTACTGGTAGAGTGACGTTTACTGCAGAGGGTACCACATCGCCTGTAACCATTACGGCAACACCAATTGCCGGGGGGGATGCATTGACTTATACATTTACAGTTAATAAATGGTTTATTAATAATGGTGCAACTCGGTTAACGGGAAATAATGCCAGAGATTGGTGCATTGGTAGGGCTCTAAATTTGCCTGTTCTCAGTGATATGACGGTTAACAACAGTAATATTGCTACAGGAGTCCGTGGTATAGGTGCTCTTTGGAATGAGTGGGGGGCTTTAGCGGTGTATCCGGGTTCAGGCTTTACTAATGGATCGTATTGGTCTGCACAAGCTTTAAATGTTTCCACTTGGTATGAGGCAAGCATGGGATCAGGTATAGTGTATACTGGTTCTATAGTTGCGGTAGATTATGTTATGTGTAGTAAATATTTATAATATTTACCTGCATATTTTGGGCCTGCACCCGAAAAATTGGACTTCCAACAAAGTAAGGTGCAGTTCGGTTCATAGTTGATGAACAGATTCCAATTGTTGATTGAAATTTGATGTCAATCCGTGTTCGAATGAAGTTAAACAAGTCTCAGCATCGGCAGAATGAGTATATACCTGCGTAAAGCCTTTTCCAGTAGTGGTACCAAACGTTTAACCCAACTGTGCAGCGTGGAATGGTCAATGACATGCAATGCTCATCCATAATATCTTCGAGAACATTCAGACTCAGTGAGTCATTTAGATACTAGCGTATGCTTTGAGTAATAATATCTACTGGATTGTACAGGCGTTTGAAGGTATTTCGATTAAAATATATTAACAGGCAACATAAAAAACAGTTTGTTACTTGATGAAGGATTAACCGATAGAGCATTTAGTCGAGTATCCACTATTCGTAGATAGGATATAAAGACTGAAAGGACGTGAAAGAAATACATGCTCCCCTGAATGGGCTTACTGCCAAATTTGTATGATGTATCCATAGTTACTAATTTCTAATTATTCCTTTTGGAGTTTGTATGTTTAAGTTTTTTACAATGTTTTTTTTCATGCAAATGAGTATATCTGCTCTGGCTCAAGATAAATTTCAGGATTTTTTTGAAACAAGCTTTGATTGTACTAAAGCGCATTCTAAAAATGAAGTATTGATTTGTTCAGATAAACGACTAGCTGAGCTGGATTATAATTTATCTGAAACATTCTGGTTGGCAAAAAAAGCTGCAAAAGATAAAATAGTGTTTTTAAAATATAGTCAAGAAAGCTGGCGTGCAAGAGAAAAAAGTTGTAATGATAAAGAATGTCTATTAAGATGGTATTATTCTAGGAAAAAAGAGCTTGAAAATACTATTCAAACCGGGAGTGTATTTTTACAAGTCAATGCTGATAAATAATCTGTGGAGTGCCGCCATTTTTTCAACGTAATGTGGGGAATAAAATATGCAGAGTTGGAAATCCGTTAATCCAGCGACTAACGGATGAACGTCCATTATGAACTGCTTGCTGCATCAGGCGTAGTTCGACATGGGGTATCGGTGCTGATCGGCATCGCTCAGTCCAGTTGCTGATTTTGGTTGGTTTGCCGATTGATCAGAATGCATAATCCGAGCTTAGTTTCTTTTAAATTATGTACTATTCTGCGCAGTTGTTTAAGTTAACTACCGATAAATTATACCTTACTCCTGTTATAGATAATAGAATAATATTATGCATTGTTGTTTTGAATATGCACGGTATCAGGTTGCCCTTTTATTTAATTAATAGATTGCCTCAAAGAGAAAATTAAGGGCGTTAGTCTCTGCAAGTGCATGTTGTTATTTATGGTAAGTCAGGATAGGACGGCATGTATAATACCACGGTAAAGCAAGTTAGCAATCACATAATCTAAATTTTTATTATCTTAAGGGTTGGAAATATATAAAGGCAGGAAAAGCCTGCAATAAAGGCTAGCGCTGGCTATGCGTACATGAAACTATCCCGTTTATAGTAATCAATGTATAATTTTTATTATCTCTAAGTATGGCATTTCCGCACTAAAGAAAAAAGCCCACCAGCGTGGGCCAAAACCTCAAGGGAATAGCAAAAAGTAACACCACAAAACCATCTTATAAATTATAATGGCTTCTCAGAATTGTTGATTTGTTTATTTACACATCTATTTAATTAATTTTGGTGAACAAGAACTGTGACTAAGTTGTCATGATAATATCGTAGTTTCGTGGGCTTGTGCTAATTTATAGATTCCTGTAAGGTAATATAGTCCATATTGAACGATCGGTGAAGTCCATCAGGGGGCGACTTCAGATGAAGTCTCCTCCGCCATGCAGTGTTACGGCAAATACAACTTCTTTACCACTGCGTCTGCACGCCGTTTCACTTCTTTGTTTAATTGCTCCAGCGTGTCGGTCGAGAGGATTTTCACCCGGTGCGCTTTCAGGAACCCGAGGTATTCCAAAACGTCCCGCTCAGCTTCGTCGATCATCACCGTGACCGCCGGTTTGATTTTTTCCATCTGACCGGAAACTTCGAGCCAAGTTGCATGTGCACTTTTCACATGCGTATTTTCACGAACGGACATCACCCACTAACGGCGTTTTACAAGGGAGTTGTCGCCTGATGTATTAAAATTACGTTATGCCGCCTCTTTATCCTGGTTAAGGTAAGCCTCCGAAATATGGTCGCAGTTGCATAGTAGTTTACTCCAGCGTTCTGGATGGTGTTGTAGGCTAACCTGTAAACAGATTTTCTGGCAACCAGTATTTTCTTATCCAGGCTCCGATGCAGCTCATCTGGCGTGACGTATTTTATCTCCCTGTGTTTATGTTCAACGTTGTACCAGTTTGCGAAATGGCTGATCCATGCCCGTGCATCCACTATTGTGTGAAAGCCGTTCTCTGGTACCAGGAGCAATATTTTAGTGTGCGGAACAAAGATTCTGAATACGGATTGTCATTGTTGATCCGAGGACGAGAGTAAGAACTCAGTACGCCGAGAGCATATATTTTTGCCAACAACATATAGCTGCGCATTGGGCTTTCGTTATCGGAATGAAGTACCAGATTACTGGGTGAACGTTTTTTATTCCATACCGCTCGTTGTAGCAGTTCTGCTGCAGGCTGCCCGGTCTCACTGGTGAATACTTCTGCGGCGATAACATTACGGCTATAAATATCCATGATCATATATAGGTATAAATGCTGGCCTTTTACCCAGGACAGTAAACAACTGATGTCCCAACTTCAGATCTAGTTTAGTGCCACAGCCTTAAGCACATCAGGCCGCTTGTACTGACATTCGCGGTCAACTGACAGGCTGATTGTAATACACGATAAAATGTTGATTCGGAGTCAATATAAATACCTTTATCTGCCTGCATCGGTACGATCACATTTGGAGGCAAAGATGCAAACTCTGGAGAGTTGTGTAGTTCCATGATCTGCTGCCTTTCTGCTTTTGATAATTTATTTCTGGGGGCCCGATCTTTCTTATCGGGCCTGCTGTCTGCACTGATCACTTCACCATCAATCCAGCGTTGAAGCGTTCGGATCGAAAACCCTATACACTGGCAGGCCTGGATTTTACGGGCCCTGTGAGCGACAGCGTCACGGACAAGAGAAATAATCTTCTGCCGCTCCGGAAGTGGGGTTAGCCTTCATCGCTGTTGTCCCAGAGGGCATTGAACTTTTCCTGCAGCATCCGGAGCGCAGCAGCTTCTGCCAGAGCTTTATCTTTGCGGGTCAGCTCTTTTCCCAGTTCACGTAATCGGCTTCTGATATCACGCAACTCTTTATCTGCACGACGATTTTCCGTAAGCTTCATTTTATAAGCTTTAATCGAAATAATCTGCCACTCTCTAACCTGCTCAACGAAAAGTCCCTGACGGGGACAATAATCAGTAAGTTCCATTTCATACAATGACGCTGTTTAAAGAACAACCGAAAAGCGACGCTCTGGGGTGCATCCATCACCATCCACAGAGGAAATGCTTTCATATTTTTGCAATAAGCCTTGTGCCACCAGTTCAAGTCTCAATTTTGCAACGACGGAAGAACTCAGAGCCAGTTTTTGTGCAATGTGTCTGACAGACCAGCTATAGAGGAGTAAAAGCCACATCACTCCCTTTTCTTTCACATCAATCGGTACAGCATGTGCAGGCATAGTCATTTTCCTTCAAAAAGTAAGCGACAACCATGCTGACACAGGGGGGTACTCACCGATCTCCTTCATGGTAATACGCACGCCTCCAGTGCGCACTATTTAAGGTTCAGCAGGAAGGAAAGCCAGAACGCTTTGGCTTCTGACTCACCGATGCCCATTCCGATAATTTCCCGTCTTCCGTCCGGGTTAACCGCGCAGGCGATTATGACCACGACGCTTACCATCCGATCATTGTTACATACATTCACATAAGCCGCGAAAAGCTACATTTAGGGCCATTCTCATTCCAGCGGACGGTGCTGAAACACCAGTACGCACTCATGGATAACGCGGCAGATGGACGACACCTGGTTGCGGGGGATACCGGTTATTCTCATCGAATGGACCTTGCGTCAACCTTGCGGATTTAAATTAGCTGTCCACTTTTAAATCTTAATTTGTATTTATTTGCATATCCATATCCCCTTCTGTAAGCTAATCTTGCACTGTGTGGTAAATTAATGCTGAGCGGTGGGGCGAACTACAGGTATATTTGTGATTCGTAATTGTGGTAAATAATCGCCGTGAAGCAGTTGTTGCCACTCGCGCCAGTATCTTACTTATATGTACATTGTGTTTTCAGATGCAATGATGTGAAATCCTATATTGCCCATGAGCATCATATTTGTCTGATGGCCCCGCCTAGGGGCTTTTTTTGTCCTAGTATTTGCTTGGTTTTTATTTGCGCCGGAAGTAACACGTTACCTGCCCCCCAATAATAGATACAACTGTCAGTTAGTAATGTCGGTTTGTTTACCTTCACATTTTCCATTTCGCACCGTGCTGCAAACTCTGATGGCGCCTGATAATTCAGTGCCGAATGTGGCGGACACTCGTTATAATCCTGCCGCCAGTCGTTAATGATTTTCCTGACGTGAACGATATAGCGGAATCAGTGCTCATTCAGACATTCATCGTGAAATCGTCCGTTAAAACTCTCAATAAATCCGTTCTGCGTTGGTTTACCCGGCTGGATTAACCGTAACTCAAAACCATTTTCAGAGGCCCATTGATCCAGTGCGCGGCGAGTGCACTCCGGTCCCTGGTCCGTTCTTATCGTCGCCGGATAGCCCCGAAATAGTATAATGCTGTCCAGAATACGCGTGACCTTAGCGCCTGAAATCCCGAATGCGGTAATAATTGTCAGACACCCCTTCGTGAAGTCGTCCACACAGGTCAGGCACTTGATCCTGCTACCGGTGGCCAGCGCGTCCATGACGAAATCCATCGACCAGGTCAGGTTGGGCGCCGCCTGGCGGAGCAGCGGCAGACGTTCCGTTGCCAGTACTTTACGAAGTCGTCTGCGTTTTACACCCAGCCCGCAGAGATGATAAAGGCGGTACACGCGCTGAAGGCCTTCACGGCGCAGTAACTGCCAGATACGGCGATAGCCAAAACGCCTGCGCTCCAGTGCCAGCTCAGTGATGCACCATGATAAATTCGCATCAGCCGCGGACGCTGAGCCTAGTAGCGGCAGGTTGACAGAGACAAACCTGTAAGTCTGCAGGCACGACGTTGCGACAGACCGGTCGCATCACACATCAACTCCACGGCTTCTCGATTCTGGTCTGTCGTCAGTACTTTCGTCCCAGAGCCACCTGAATTGCCTCCTTACCCAGCATTGCTTCGGCAAGCAGCTTCTTGAGTCTGGCGTTCTCTTCCTCAAGCGATTTCAGGCGCTTAACCTCGGGCACCTCCATAACGCCATACTTCTTACGCCAGGTGTACAAAGTGGCGTCGGAAATGGCGTGCTTGCGGCAGAGCTCACGGGCAGAAACCCCGGCTTAAGCCTCGCGGAGAATACTGATGATCTGTTCGTCGGAAAACGCTTCTTCATGGGGATGTCCTCATGTTGCTTATGAAGACATTACTAATATCGCGGTGTGTTAATCAACGGGGAGCAGGCCAGAATATCTGCGCCCAAAAATCAAGATAAGTCCCGAAAAATGAGAATAATGGAGCAAAAAAAGATTTTGAGCAAATACTTCAGACTTTTAAAGTAATATATTTTTAATGCGGGCGATGATCAATGTGCGTTCCACTTTTCGCACCTTCCCTTACAGGAGCACAGCCCTGAAATCAAAGCGTTTTACAGAACATATAGAGTTGTTGTTTATTTTTTAAATTTAATTTTGAAAGTATATTCCGCCTGTGACAACTCAGTGTTGTTTTTGTTATATTTAAACTTTGTGCGATTTTATTATCAGTATAATTCATCTTAAAATAAGTACAAATCCTATGTTCTTTTGGTGATAATGTAGAGAGTCGATTGTTAGTCTGGCTATATTCATCAATAAGCAGTTCCCTACATAACTCATCAACTGATTTCGACATTTCAATAATTTTAAATTTCGACGTGCTAATATCACCCTTTAAAATCTTAGAGGTGATATTTTCACAAAAAATAAAGTGCCTAAAAAAAAACGTTGGCAAAGAACTTTCATCATGGAGACATTGGTGATAGTTTTGGAAGTTAGTTCTGGTTATTTTAATGAAATCTTTATTGAAAACTTTATGTAAACACTCAATCAAACCCAAAACAAAATACTGATTTTCAGTAATGATAATGATATTAATCAAAATAAATACCCCACGCCAATATAAGAGAATGAACAGCATTACCACCTACACTACTGCTTTAATATGATAAATCAATCCTGAATGAAAATTTGATTGAGACACACTATGCCTATTCCAGACACTGTGCCCTACTTTCATCTACCCAATGAAAAACATGCTGCTCAGTAATTACCTGTGAAGAAATAAAAATATCGCGGCATATAAAAAACAACAATTTTCTCATGGGCTTACTTTAAATGATTGAATCTATTGTAAATTCAATTTCCTGAGATTCTTTTAGGGGAGGCTCCCGTTGTTGGTCTACTCAGTTTTGCCGCTACGCACTGAACCTTAAAAACCATTTAAGATTTCGCTACCGTAATTACCAATACATTTTTTAACTCACTTACGTTTTGATGCCCCTAAGCCGGGAGTTAAATAAATACACTTGCAATTTTCATTAATATCGTCCTCAAGGCTTCAAAACTCGCACCAAACCAAATAACGCATTGACGCGCAGAACATGCTGATATGCCGCTTATTTGCAAACTCGTCGATAAATAGATACTCGTTGGCAGCATCATCAAACACTACTGGCTCTGCAGGACTGCAACCTAAAAAGATACAGTGCACCGCTCTTTAACACTCTGCTAAATGAAACCAAGCGGTAGATAATGGCGCACAAAAAGTTCTATGTCTTATACTCAGTTGAGAATCACACAAAAGCATTCTAAATGATTATTAGAAATCCTATGCTGCCAATTAGGGTTATCTCCTTATTTTGTTAAGGCAGAATAGCATCCTTTAAAACCGAAAATAACTTTACAACCCCACCATGTCTAATCTCGCCAATATATCGTTTTCTTTTTGTATTCATATGTTTTTTAAAACAAAAGAAAGCCGCAGCAAACAGCAGAACGCTTAATATGCAACTCAAAAAATCATACATAACGTTAGGGTCCATGCCATTTATATGTTGTTAGGTATATTATAATTAAGTTATGTGTATATGTAGTGTAAAATTATACAAATATAAAAACAAAAAAGAATGGATATTATAGGTGAATAACAACCCAATGGCAGAAAACATAAACGGCCTGTATAAGGCGGAGGTGATACATAAAAAAGATGGAAAACCAAGCAGGAAGTGGAGCTGGCTATGCTGACAGGGAGGGACTGGTACAACAATCGCTGGCTGAGAACACCTGCTGTATCGCCGCCTTCAGGCCGCTGTGCGAGTTGGAGATAACCAGCTTCACGCCCTCCAGTCCATGCTCTTTAAGGTTGAGCAGGAAAGCCAGCCAGAACACTTTGGCTTCTGTCTCACCGATGCCCATTCCGATAATATCCCGACGTCCGTCTAGGTTAACCGCGCAGGCGATTATTGACGCGACGCTAACCACCCGCCCGTTCTTGCGCACCTACACTTAGGTTGCATCCAGCCACAGGTAGGGCCGCTCCTCTTCCAGCGGCCACTGCAGAAAGGCCTGCATAAGTTCATCGATACTGCGGAAGATGGATGACACCTGGCTTCTGGAGATATCGGTCATCCCCATCGACTGGACCAGCGCGTCAACCTTACGGGTCGAGACGCCGTTATCCACACTTCCCAGATAACCGCGTTGAGCGCGTTCTCCTACAGCCTTCAAGCTTCGAGGAAGGATGAGAAGTAGGTGCCTTCACGCAACTTCGGGATTCGCAGGTCGAGCATACCGAGACGGGTTTTCTAATGGGGATCACGGTAGCCGTTGCGGTAGTTCTCTCGTTCATCGCTGCGCTCATGCAGCTCTGCGTTTATAAGCTGTGTGACCTCGGCCTCCATTATACGGTTGAGCATAAATTTAGTGAGTTCACGGAGAAATTCCTCGCCGCTGTGTTGCATCATGGTCTTGCTGAATGTCATGTTGTTGTCACCATCGGTTGACTCCTTTTAAAGATAATGTCTTTGCAACCATTATCCTACCGGATAAGCCGATGGCTCTTACCATACTTCCAAATTTACACCATGCCCTAAGACGGGCAACGACGCCTCGTGAGGGGCTGAGTCGGTCGTTGTAGATGACGTGCCTATTCAGGCGAAGATGAACCATGGTTCCGGAGGAACGTGAACGCGTTATTTCCTAACCTTCACAGGGTGATCAATACAGCGGAGCCGAAACCGGCAGGCACGCCCCATGTTGGTATCGATTAATGGGCATGGCATCGGGGTTACCGTTACGGCACGTTAATAGTCAATCTTGATACTCACCGTCCCCTCGTCCTGCATCCCGGCCGCGATCTGCCTGGTTCAGGAAATATCCGGAAACACAGGTGGTCTCTCGCGATCGCGGCGGTATCTATGCTATAGCAGCACGTGAAGTTGCTCTTCAGGCTAGGCAGGTGGCCGATCGCTGGCACTTGTTGGAAAATATTGGTGATGCACTCGAACTGATGATGTACAGACATATGCCTCTGATACATCTTGTTGCCGGTGAGTTATCACCAAAGAATCACTTGAACTAGAACGGGTACAGCCAGCTCCATATATCCGTCGCCCGGAGCGACTTACACAGCAGACTCGTAATAAACGTCACCAACGCTTGGTGGAGGTAACCTTCCGTCGCTGGTTGCCCATCGCTGGGATAGTATGGCGCAGGGCGGCTCCGACGCTGTGTATCCGTGATCCACATAAAGATGAAAAGATGGCCGCCATCCATAAAGCGCTGGACGAATGCAGCACAGAGCACCCGGTCTTTTATGAGGATGAAGTGGATAACCAACTCAATCCCAAAATCGGAGCGGACTGGCAGCTGCGCGGGCATCAAAAATGTGTGGTCACACCGGGGCAGAATGGAAAATATTATCTGGCCGGGGCGTTACACAGCGGCACAGGAAAAGTCAGTTACGTGGGAGGCTGCAGCAAAAGTTCGGTACTGTTTATCCGCCTGCTGAAACACCTTAAAGCCACGTATCACCGGGCAAAACCATCACGCTTATCGTGGATAACTACATCATTCATAAAAGCCGTGAAACGCAGCGCTGGCTGAAGGAAAAACCGAAGTTCAGAGTGATTTTCCAGCCGGTTTACTCGCCGTGGGTGAACCACGTTGAGCGACTCTGGCAGGCCCTGCACGATACGATAACCCGGAACCATCAGTGCCGGACAATGTGGCAGTTGTTGAGAAAGGTTCACCATTTAATGGAAACCGTCAGCCCGTTCCCCGGAGGAAAACATGGGCAGGAAAAGTGGAGCGGTATTAGATGCAGCTATTTAGTAAGTGATCCGCTTAAGTTCTTAACTCTTCGATTTCACGAAGTAATTTCTAAATTTCAGCCCGTTTATCATCACTCCGGCCACGTGAATTCTGGTTACGTAACTTACGTACCCATACCGGCAGCGTTTTGTCACTTATACACAGCGATGATGCGGCTTTCCCGAGCGAATAACCCTGCTCAATCACCAGCTCGACCGCTTCCTTCTTAAACACGTCTGCATATTTGGTTTTCTGGTTCATTAAATACCTCCATTATGGATGTAAGTTTAGTGTCCGGTTTATTCAACAACATCATACAGCTTCTGTACGGTGTTTCATGGTGCTACATCGCGTGGGAGCCGTGAAGGTTGCCCTGAAAAGACGATGCTGCCCATTCATGTTATGTGTATAAAGGTGTTTATAAATATGTACAAATATGTATTTGAGGTCTTGTTGAGATATGTAAGTGAATGTAAAATTGAAATTGAAATTGAAATTGAAATTGAAATTGAACAAGATAATAATCTTGTGCGGTAGCTATATTAAAGCAGTTTCAGTACGAAGTATTTAATTAAAATTTTGAATAGATATCAATATGATTATGTAATAAGATTGCACTAGAAGATGAATTAATTACAAAGGCAGTCTAGCGCACGAAAAGTGCAAAAGAATAGCATATAAATTGTGTATTTGATAGTTTTGGGTGCTAGCAAAGATTAAACTTATAAGTAAAATAGCATAGAATGCTGGGTTAATACTTGGTGAGTGAGGTTTCTGAATTTATGGCTGAAACCTTTGTGTTTGGTTTAATGTTATTAAAAATACTGAGGAACAATTGAAAAACGATGATATCGTTTGGCTCAATCATAAAGTTTTTGATTTATGACTCTAATTGGTTGAATTTCATTTATAATTCGAGTTGAACAAATCAATTAAGAGTTAGTGTTAATGTTTTCCTCCGGTTGCTCCTTTGCTAAGGTGCATTTCAATACCCAGAAGCCAAAATTCGTGATAGTGACTTGTACCGTATGTTAATGCCCACTAACTTATATTCCGCCTTAAAATCTGGCTTTAAGCGAAGTAGAGAAACCACCAGGATAGTTTCAAATGGGCTTGGAGTTCGATATGCCTACAGATCATTAAAGTCGACATCAACACTGTTATCCAACCTTTATAGACTCTCACCACAATTTTTAATAGTAAAAACCAATAATACTTAAATATTGATGTGCATTATTCAAGATGAAGTTAATGGATTAGGGGGGGGGCAGTAATTTACTTCGAATTATGAATGTTTTTTATATTGAGTTTTTGAATGGTCACAGCAACAGGGTATTGTATGAAAATAGGAACTTCCGAGTTTGTATACAACCTTACTTTTCGTCTTGAACCTATTGTCAGTAGAGAAAATTATATTTATGGGTATGAGTTGCTGACTGAGATTTATAGTGAGTATGAAGGGGGGATAATTAACCCTGGTGTTTTTTTTAATACACTCAGTTTGGAAATGTGTGCAAAAGTACTTAATGTGCAAATAGGGAAGGTCAATATACTTAAAAAAAATATAAACAAACCTATTTCTTTGAATCTGAATGAGAGACTGTTGATATTGTTAGTGGAAGACCATGAGTTACTTTCTTCTATTCATATGTTACGTAATATCCTTCGGGTTGAAATAAGTGAGGAAATAGATCTTAAAAAAAATTTGAAGTTTTTGATGAAATTACGAAGGTTTGCTCCACTATGGTTAGATGATTTTGGGGGAGGCGATATAACGATTCAAAAAAAATACTTAAAATTATTTGAAGTTGTAAAAATAGACAGGGTTTTCTTAAAGAATATACTGGAGTTTAAATATGGAGTAAAATTAATTGATGAGATTATATGCAATCTCCATATGGAAAATATTGATGTTATATGTGAGGGGGTTGAAAACATTACCGAACTGAAAGCTTATTATAAACATGACTTTGAAGCGTATCAGGGCTGGTTTTGGAAGTCTAGAGTAATATGAGGGGCGGGTTGACTGTGTTAATATTCACTATTTGCCTTCTATTGTGTCTTTATATTTATTCTTTTATGTTTAAAATGTGCGTTTCACCTGAATCAATAATTACGGACATGAGATATTATAAAGTAGTAGATGATATTGATTGTGAATTGTCTTGGGTTAAATATCTTTTGAGAAAGTTAAGGTATTCTATACTTTTGCTACGTTAATTAGTAGAGTATAGTGGTGAGGGATGTACATTTCTAGGTATGAATAGATTGTATTTCCATAGAGTTCGATAGAAGGTTTTGATTTTATGGAGAATATATTTTTATCAAAACAAGTTTTTGCCAAGCTCAGACTGATACGGACGCTTCATGTGGCCGCAAACGTTACGACGCCTGGAAAATCTATCTTAAATACCATTCATTCGTTCAACAGATTTTTAGATAGTACAATCAGATCTACATGGAAATTTCCCTTGCCAGCCAAGCCTTACTTTCAGCGGACTTTATTTAGTGATGCAGTTTACCCCACAGGACATAGACCTGGGTTGCGTAAAGGTTAAGTTCATGGGCGCAATAACTCCGAATTTTTCCACAAGTCTTAATGCTTCGTTACTTTATTCAGGAAGGTATTTGCCACGAAGTTTATTGCTGATTGTGGTTGGTCTCATTATGAGTCAATAATGGTTGATAGTTTACTCACTAAGTAAGTATTCCTGAATCGCATAATTTTCTGTAAAATAGTCTGATGCAACCTAGTATCTCCATAGCCAGATAATTTCTTGCCTTTTGTCGTATCATGTGGCGATAATCTTTCAGGAGAATAATTCTACATTCATAAACATTGCGATTGCGGTATGCTTCACGCTCTAATTGTGAACGAATATATGATGCCATTTTCTCATTTTATTTTCGAGGGATAATAGCTTTATCCCTATGCTTATAAGAACCTATCCCAGAAGAGATTGTCAGATGTCGTAACTGATAATTTCTGAAGGCGAAAATATGACGGGCGGCAAATGGCAGATCAGCGATGAGCTCGGGAAAATAATGGCACCGCTTATCCCTGAGCACAAAACCTGCCATCCACTCGGTACGCACCGTAAACGCGTTGATAACCGTGCTGCCATGGACGCCATATTCTTCGTTCTCAGGACCGGTTGCCAGTGGAACGCCCTGAACGCCACCGGGATATGTTCATCGAGTTCTGCACGCCGGCGCTTTAAGTGATGGCGCGATGCCGGAGTCTTCGAGCGCTTCTGGCAGAACGGTTTGCTTGCCTGCGGGCATCTGGACAGCATTGACTGGTCCTGGCTGTCAATGGAAGGCTGTATGACCAAATCGCCGCTGTCAGGAACAAAAAACATGCCGCAACCCCACTGAGAGAGGGAAACAAGGCGTAAAGCGCGGGCTTCTGACGGACGCCAGCGGGTTTCCTCTGTCTCTGGTTGTCGCAGCAGCGAACACGCACGACATGAACCTGGTTGCGGATACGCTCGATGCGCTTCAGGCGGGTCGTCCGGGGCAAAAACTCAGACTCTGCCTGGACAAAGGTTACGATGCTGGCTGGCTGAAAACATATCTACAGGGCCGCCGCTACGAACCGCATATCCAGTCCCGTAAAGAAGAGTCATATGCCAGTAAAAACAAGGACTTCAAAGCCCATCGCTGGGTTGTCGAAAGAACTTATAGCTGGATGAATCGTTTTCGCCGTGTCCTGACCCGATGGGAAAAGAAGACAGAAAATTACGAGGCCATGTTGCATTTTGCCTGTGGTCTTATCGTCTGGAATAAAGTCCTATTGAGAGAGGCTCTAAGTATCTTCCGTAACATATACCCGGAGTAAGCTTTATCCGGCAGAAATGCATTAGTACATCGCTTCATATTGCTGTTCTGATACTGCATATCAATACCGTCCAGAAGTCGTTGTGCTCACTCCGTGTCCACTATTCGCGGTTATGGCATGCAAGGAAAATGAACCGTAACTTTAACCACAGGAAATCTCACATACACATAGAATGATAGGAAGATATGCCTATTGATAATTATAACCCGTAAATTTAATTTACTTTTGTAAGTTTCTTAATGTAATTATTAGTTTAAGCATGGAGTTATATGGAAATTAAAACAGAGGAAAGAGCAGTACGCGATGAAGGCTCAATTTTGGATTTACCATCATCAGCCATATCAATGTTATTTGATGGGTATAGTGATTTGTTTAAAATGAGACATGCTAAAGGGAGGAGTTACTTTCTGATAAAAGATGTTGTATTCATTCATTCAGGTAGTGTTTCTATCGCCAGAACTGACGGTTTGATTATTTTAAAATACAAATCTCCATTTGTTATTGGTTTGGCTGAGCTTTTTTCAAATGAAGAATATACTATATATTTTAATGTGGATAGCATATATTCCCTCATTCCTAACAGCAGTTTTATAAAAGTGGCTGACCGACTTGGGTTATGGAAGCATATCTGTGAAATACTTTCTTACTCAAATCAGCTTTTAACTTTTAGAGAAAATTCAGTTAACAGGAGAACAAAGTACGAAATTGTTAAAGCTCAACTTGAGATCCTATGGGGATTACCACCTAATGAAAGGGAGGGAATATCATTGTTTGATTTTGTACTTTCACAAGTTAATATTTCAAGGAGCTCTTTGAGTAAGATTATTGCTGCGCTTAATGAAGGCGGATATATTAAAACAAAAAGGGGTAAGCTCATTCATTTGTCTAAGCTTCCTGAAAGATATTAAAGAGGTATATATGTTCGATGACATTAAGTTAAAGATAAAATCGTGCGATGATTTATTAAAGCTTGAGCGATTGCATGACTATATTATAAAGGTTGTACCAGCAACTGAAAGAAATTGTTACATTAATCTTTTGCACGACAGAGAAGAAGAACTTCTTATTGATGCAGATAAGAACCTCTATTACATAAAATAACCTATAACATATCCGCTTATATCTATATGAATATAATATGTTCGTGTATTTTTCTTCGTTCTGCACTAATTGATTTAGGTTTGGTAGAAAATAAAAGTACTTTACATGTTTGCATCATGGATTTTTCTGATGTAAATGGTATTTACAAAGAGGTAAATAGGAAGCAGAGTAAATTAGATATAATACTATATTTATCGAAACGACTTTATAAATATAAGCGTTTCTTTTGTATGATATTTCCAAATGTCATTGTGGTTAAAAACATATATAATCTACACAATGCAATATCTGTTAAATCATGTGCATTAAATAATCGTGGGATATTGCTCAATCTTACAAAAATGAATATAATGTATGTCTTGTATCTTTCAGGAGTAAAACAATCATTCTTTCGAGGGAAAAGTGTTAAAGATATTTCTAATTTTAGAACGTCTCTTCTTTCTAAGTTAGGGTTAGGGAATTTTCATCAGTTGATTATAATATTGCCAACATTAAATCATTTCATTTTAAATAAAAGGTGAGTTGTGATGGTTTCTTGCATAGTTGTGTGTTGTTGAACTTAATTAACGTATTGTATATCACCTGGTGTTTTCTTATACGCGTTTTGATGACTTGTCGTGTTTCTCAACTGATTTTTTGAAGCAGATTGCTAAATATGTTCGCGGGGTGTAGGTTATTATGCGTGATGTTTGTGTGGGTGATTCCTATAATTAGTTTAATGTCTTATATAATGATCGCTTTGAGGTTTACTCATCGTCAGCCTTAATGTCTTTGTCCCCGTTGTAAAACCTCTGTGATTTATCGACATTGGCAGAACCCAAAAAGAAACGACTGTTTTCGCTGCCGTAACTGTCATCGCGTATTTTAACTCATTTACTCCTACAAAGCTCAAAGGCCGGGGGAAAGAGCAGTACACTGAAATAACCTTCAACGGTTCTGGGGATCGCGATACCGCTAAGATACTGAAAGTCGACATCACCACCGTAATCTGCAATGCCCATACTGATCTCGCACTTATCTGCTAACCCTATGAGAAATTGAGATTTTTTAGTGGAAAATCCCTACCGCACAGGTTTGGGACGCGTACGACATGGAAAATAGTTGCATTCTGGCCTGCATATTTTGCTTATGAAATTATGTAACCTTTCGTTAACTATTGGCCTTGGGTAATCTTTTAAGGGGGGCATCATAACCAGCGATGACTCGAGGTGTTATACCAGAGAAGTACCGAAGTATAAGCATCTAGTCGGAGAAATTACAGCGCAGCGTATTCAGCAAAACAGCATGATGCTGCAAACCAGAACAATCGACTGCTCCTAAAAATCAATAGTTTTTCCGCTCTATTAAGTTAAATGAATAAGTCATCGGAGCATACATAGGAAAATACATTTTCTACTAATTGAGTAAGCGCACCATCTACGACGTCTTGTGAAAACTGTCCTGTCTGGCAACAATCGCGTCCATCTATATTGTAGTGCGCCCCAAAAGTTAGACACCAGATCAAAAACTGAGGGCGCATGGCAAAATTTTCATTGGAATTCAAAAAGGAAGTGTCAGAGAAGTATCTGGAAGATGAGTTGAGTCTGAAATCTGTAGCCAGGATGTACGACATAAGCCCTTGCACGGTAAGAAAATGGGCTTATGCCTACCGGGAGCATGGGATCGGTGTGCTTACGGGTAAAAAGGGACGCTACTCTGCTGATTTCAAACTTATGGTAGTAAAAGAAGTTGTGGATGATGGCTTCTCTGTTCGTGAAACTGCGGTAAAACATGGGATACCAGCCTTTGGTACTGTATGTACCTGGCTTGAAAAATATAGAAAACATGGCGAGGATGCTTTCACCCGAAAAAATCAAAAGATCATCCCAGTGCCAGATAAAAGCATCACGCCAGTCCCACCACAGCCAGCATTAACCGATGTTGAGCGAGAGGAACTTGAACAACTCAGGGTCGAGAATGCCTACTTAAAAAAGCTGAAGGCCTTGGTTCAGCAGAAAACATGCTCAGCGCCCAGGAAAAAGTGAGCATTGTAAGTGAACTAAGGCAGGAATGGCCATTGTCCCGATTGTTAATCGTTGCTGGGCTGCCCCGGAGTACATTTTACTATCATGTAAAACGTCTTGCGGCTCCGGACCGATACCAGTCTGCCAGAGCGCTTGTGCTGAAAATTTATCACCAGCACAAAGGTCGCTATGGTTACAGACGCATCAGGCTGGCATGTCGTAACGAGGGGGTTTTACTTAATGGCAAAACCGTTAGAAAACTCATGAAGGAACTGGGTATTAGCAGCCTGATTCGCGTCAAAAAGTACCGTTCATATAAAGGAGAACAAGGACGAATTTGCGATAATCTCCTGAAACGCCAGTTTGACGCAGAACGCCCCAACGAGAAGTGGGTCACAGATGTCACTGAGTTTAAAGTGAATGGCAAAAAGCTGTATTTGTCGCCCATCATGGATCTTTATAATGGCGAAATCATTGCTTATAACCTCGCTAACCGCCCTCTACCTTCAATGGTGCAGACTATGCTCACGGATGCGCTGAAACAGTTGCCGAAAGACGAACACCCAATATTGCACAGCGATCAAGGCTGGCAATATCAGATGTCACGCTGGCAACGATGGTTAAAAGATAGTGGCATCGCCCAGAGTATGTCTCGTCGGGGAAATTGCCTTGATAATGCAGTGATAGAGAGTTTTTTTGGAACATTGAAATCAGAATGTTATTACCTCAATGAATATAAAAATGTGGATGACTTAAAGCGAGACATTATCGATTACATTGATTATTATAACCAATTGAGGATAAAGGAAAAACTTGGCGGTCTTAGTCCGGTACAATATCGATTGAGTCAGGCTGCATAAGTTGTCCAAGATCTGGGGCGCAGATCAATATTGATGGACACGAACGATGAATTCCCGGACAACAAAAGATATTCCCTGCTTCCGTTCTTATCTACCCGATGCTCTGCGATTAAGATTTGAAGACAAGTTAAGCATCAGGATCATCGCCCAGCGTCTTGGCCTCAGTCACTCGACAATACATACGCTTTTTCAGACATTTATTGCATCCGGTTTCGCATGGCCGTTTCCTGACTCAATTTCATTCTCTCAGCTTGATGCCATCCTTTATGCCAACCGAAAAATGAATCCACTCGTCCTGAAATTAACGAAGGAAAATGGCGCAAAGACAGGCGTGCCAGTTACAGCCGTGAATTTAAAGTCAGCCTGGTGAAGCAGGCATTACGACCAGGTGCTGTCGTTGCCCGGATCGCCAGAGAGCACGATATAAATGATAACCTGCTGTTTAAATGGAAAAACCAGTACGAGGACGGCTTACTGAGCGATGATGACATACAGGAATGCCAGCCTGTGCCGGTGGCGCTGACTGATACGCCAGAGCCGATCAGGGCAGTGACGAATCCCTTCTGGCGAAACAAACCTGATGATTCTCCTGGAGATGAGCCCGGAAACGCGCCACGGTGCGAGCTGCATCTTAAATCAGGCGTTGTAAAGTTGTTTGACCCGGTGACCCCGGAGCTTCTTCGGGCGCTAATCCGCGAAATGAAAGGTGGTGTCCGATGATAACGTTGCCGACTGGCACCAGAATCTGGATCATCGCGGGCGTCACAGATATGCGTTGCGGCTTCAACGGTCTGGCCTCGAAGGTGCAGAACACGCTGAAAGATGATCCGTTCTCCGGGCATATCTTCGTGTTCCGTGGTCGCAGCGGCAAAATGGTGAAAATCCTGTGGGCCGATCGTGACGTGCTATGCCTGTTCACCAAACGCCTCGAGCGGGACCGCTTCGTGTGGCCGGTGACTCGTGAAGGGAAAGTGCATCTGACGCCCGCCCAGTTGTCCATGCTGCTGGAGGGGATCGCGTGGCAGCATCCAAAACGAACGGAACGGCCTGGCATACGGATATAACCCATGATAAAACAGGGGCATGAACAGTTCACTCCCCGATGACATCGAGCAACTGAAGGCCCTGCTGGTCGCACAACAGGCGGTTATCGTTCGCTTGTCCGATGAAATAACTGGCTATGCCCGCGAGATCGACTCACTCAGAGCGCTGGTCGCTAAACTGCAGAGAATGCTGTTCGGCCGCAGTAGCGAGAAAAACCGCGAGAAGATAGAAAAGAAGATCGTGCAGGCTGAAAAGCGCATAACCGAACTCCAGAACAGGCTTGGCGAAGCGCAGTCGCAGCTCACCTCAATGGCCGGAGATAATACGCCGAAAGCATCAGACTCATCTGCCCGTAATTCGCTTCCGGCAGCACTCCCCCGCGACAGGCAGTTTATCTACCCACCAGAAAACGAATGCCCCGTCTGCAGTGGTAAACTGAAACCTTTGGGCGAAAGTATCTCCGAACAGCTGGATATCATCAACACAGCCTTCAGGGTTATCGAAACGGTGCGGCCAAAACTGGCCTGCAGCCGGTGCGACTGTATCGTGCAGGCACCGCTGCCGCCGAAACCCATCGAGCGTAGTTACGCCAGCCCGGGCCTGCTGGCCCGCATCATCATGGCAAAGTTCGCTGAACATCTTCCCCTGTATCGTCAGGCTGAAATCTACAGCCGCCAGGGCGTGGAGCTGAGCCGCAATACGATGGGACGCTGGGTTGATGTTATAGGAGAGCAGCTTCGTCCGTTGTATGAAGAACATAACCACTATGTGCTGATGCCGGGTAAAGTACATGCCGACGACAGTGTGACACGAAGGACGGAACCGGGAAGGCTCCGTCCATGCTGTGTCTGAGATGGAAGATGGCCTTCCGTATTCGCCTTACAGGAGGAGGATACAAACCACCTCAGACTGTTGTGGTAAAGAGCCACAGCAGGAAGCGCTGGGGAAAAGGCGGCAAGAAGCCGTCAGGTAGGAGCAGAGAAGATGAACGCGAGTGAACCACTGGACAAGTGTCGTTACGTGTAAGCGTTGTCAAAACCGGGTTCTTGTCGTTACCCCGGGATAAGGATGGTGGAAACCTGTTTACTGACCATCCGGCAACCGGCATTGAGGTGGCATGATCTCTTCTCAGGCTCAGATACGGAACGTGTGAACCTGACACGCCGATGCTAAGGGAGAAACTGTGGCAAAACACCGCGCAGAAAGAGTACCGATGTGGCGTACAGGGACGGAGTTCCCCGTAGTAGTGACGAAGGCGCTGTAACGGTGCTGGAGCGAAGGGGGAACGTTATTCAGCTTTGTTTAAAGCAACAACTGCTGACAGGATGATTAATTTGAACAAAGCAAAACCTTATCTGATCGATAAAACCATTATCTGGAGAGCCTGGCTGGCTGTCAAAGCCAACAAAGGATCAGCTGGTGTGGATGGAATGACAATTGAAGCGTTTGAGCATAATCTGTCCCGGAATCTTTACAAGATCTGGAATCGGTTAAGCTCTGGCTGTTATATGCCGCCGCCGGTGAAGCGTGTGGAAATTCCTAAGTCAGACGGGAAAACTCGTCCATTGGGGATCCCCACTGTCAGCGATCGTGTAGCACAGATGGCCGTCAAGATGATACTGGAACCGCAGTGGGACCTGTTGTTCAGCGATTCTTCATTTGGCTATTGACCGGGAAAATCTGCGCATGATGCCGTTGCACAGGCAAAAGTGAACTGCTGGAAATACGAATGGGTGATTGATCTGGATATCAAAGGTTTCTTTGATAATCTTGATCATGCTCTGCTGTTGAAGGCTGTGGATCATTTGCATCCTGCCCCATGGGTCAGACTCTGCATTGTGCGATGGCTGAAAGCTGAGATCATTTTCCCGGACGGGCATCGTCATTCACCAGAAAAGGGTACCCCGCAGGGTGGCGTAATCAGTCCACTGCTGGCAAATCTTTTTCTGCATTACACCCAGGATAAATGGCTGGAGAAACACTACCCAAATAATGCATGGGAAAGGTATGCCGATGACAGCGTCATTCACTGTCGGAGCCGATGGGAAGCGCGTTTGCTTCTCAGCCAGCTCAGGGAACGAATGAAAGACTGCGGGTTAGAGCTACATCCGGAGAAAACCCGGATCGTGAACTGTCACCCACTGGCCAGACGCAAAAGCGATGGTCACTATTCATTCGATTTTCTTGGGTTTACCTTCCGCCGCCGTGCAGCAAGGAAGATTGCAGGTGGTCTGTTCACCGGATTTCTACCGGCAATAAGCAATAAGGCCCAGAAAGCCATCGTCCGGACATTCCGTAAATGGAATATTCAGCGGCTGACAAGCCTGTCGGCAGAAGAAATTGCGGAAAGAATCAACTCGCAGCTGCGTGGATGGATCAATTATTATGGGAAGTTTTATCCAAGTGAAATGAACAGGTTATGGCGAATACTGGACTGGCGGTTGGTAAAGTGGGTCCGGTGCCGTTATAAGCAATATCGGTGGCATCAAAGTCGCGCCAGTGAAGTACTGGAGCGGATCAGACAGCGTAATAAGACACTGTTTGTACACTGGAAGTTCATGATCAGATAGAGTTGAATAACAGGAGCCGTATGAGCTGAGAGCTTCACGTACGGTTCTGTGAGCGGCCAGAGGGGGAGGATCCCTCTGGTCTACTCGACCGCCGGTGAATGTACTGGAGCCCGGTAATGGTAAAACCCGTACCGGTCGGCTGTGGGTCTATGTTCGTGACGATCGCAACGCTGGTTCGACCATGCCGGCAGCCGTGTGGTTCGCCTATAGCCCGGACAGAAAAGGACTCCACCCGCAGAGCCATCTTGCTGGCTTCAGCGGCGTGCTGCAGGCAGATGCGTATGCCGGGTTCAACGAACTGTACCGCAATGGACAGATAACAGAAGCTGCCTGCTGGGCTCACGCCCGCCGCAAGATCCATGATGTGCACGTTCGCACGCCATCATAGCTGACGGAGGAAGCCCTGAAACGTATAGGCGAACTGTATGCCATCGAGGCTGAAATACGGGGAATGCCAGCAGAGCAGCGCCTTGGCGAACGTCAGCAGAAAGCGAAACCGCGACTGAAATCACTGGAAAGCTGGCTGCGTGAAAAGATGAAAACGTTGTCGAGGCACTCAGAGCTGGCGAAGGCGTTCACGTACGCTCTGGACCAGTGGCCGGCACTGAAGTACTATGCGGAAGACGGCTGCGTCGAAGCTGATAACAACATCGCTGAAAATGCGCTGCGGATGGTCAGCCTGGGTCGCAAAAACTCTTATGACCTTTGTCAAGAATTTCGGCCGTACTTGTCCTGCACAGCCTGATTTTTCTGTGCTTTAAAACAGTCGCAGGCGTCAGAGAACCTGAAGTGACCGAGCTGTATCCTGAATTGAACAGACTCTTATTCGGGGATTAGTTGCCCCACGAAGGTTTTCGTAGTGAGCTTGCCTCTTTCTACCTGCTGGTATCGGATTGTTGCCTTCCGACCTACGTTCTTGACGAGGATCACTCATTCCGTGCCCGGCACTTCAGGGTTTAACGCTGTACTGTTACCCTGATTGTCGAGCCGCCAGGGCAATATACCACATGAATCCTGTCAGTTCCCTGGCGACCGCTGTAACAGCAATTTGTGACCGTTTACCTCTCTGTAAGAGCGCTTTGTAGCGGGCACATAACCGCTGTTGAGCTTTCCAGGCAATGTCTTTTGATTCCTGTGTGGTTTCAGTTGGTCGGTAGGTAATGAGCCAGCTTCCAACTTTTGCCGGAGAACGATATGCCCACGCAGCTTCGTACAATAGCCTTCGTAGTTCACTGTTACCGGTTTTTGTTATGCCCCGGGAACGAGTTTTGTTACCACTGGAATATTCCCCCGGAATTAACCCTATATAGGCCATGATTTGTTTTGGATTAGGGAAACGAGAGAAATCGCCAAGTTCTGACACAAGTGAGATTGCAATCGTTTTACCCACGCCTTTTAGCGCCTGAAGCTGGCAGACCAGATTGTATAACGACCATTCGGGTAACAGCCGATCAATCTCTTGATCCAGTTGTATTATTCGGCTTTCTATTTGTTCGAGGCTCTGACAATAGTGCTGAAATGCAATCTGTTGCGATGGTAGAGGAAAAGTCTGGTTGGCCAGCCAGATCCGATGTTTGTAACTCCACGGCTTCTTGTCATATCTCCGGTCATTACGCAGCAATATGCTCTGTATTCGCTGCCTGGCAATGCGGCTATCTTGCTTTGAAGCAGCCCTGGCCCGAACCAGATCACGCATTGCTTCGTGCGTCAGGTCAGGGATCCGGACTGGGGTTAATTCACCGGCACGTAATAATCTTGCCAGACCAACTGCGTCACGGTGATCGTTTTTGATGCGGTCTGTGGGTGATTTTGGGATCCGTGATGGCGCTACAACAATACACTCAACGTCCATAGCTGTTAGCTGGTGATAAATATTGTATCCACAGGGACCCGCTTCATAACAAGCCATAATGTATGAGTATTGCTTTTTTATCTTTAAAAATAAGTGATTAATGCTTTGCTGTTGATTTGGGATGTTACCATAAAAGCGGATTTCTCCACCGCGCTCAGGACTGGCTATCGCGATAGCCAGTGATTCTTTATGCACATCCAGACCAACATAAATCGAAGGGGAATTTTGTAACATGATGACCTCCAATAATGCACCGATGCTAAAGTGATTATATAAAGGTCATACCATCTTCCTGTTCTTCGGCTCTGACCACGGTGGTGAGCGCGGAGCGCTACTGTACAGCCTGAACGGTACATGCAAGCTGAACGGCGTGGATCCAGAGAGCTATCTCCGTCATGTGCTCAACATCATATCTGACTGGTCGGTCAACCGGGTCAGCGAGCTGCTACCGTGGCGCGTCACGCTGCCAGCGGAATAACCCTCTTCGTTAATACGGCTCCTGCTGTACGCTTACATTTAATGAGAGCAAACAGTTTTTCATCGTTGAGGGTGTGAAGCTCAAAAAAGAAAGAATACCCCATACTGGCATTTTTTGTATGGTGCTGAGACTGAAAATCGTTTGCCAGAAAGGTGGACTGTTAGGTGAAACTACCGGCGTCGGTATCGGCATGGTTCCTGATGAGGCGTAGAATACGCTCGGTATTGGAGAATTCAGTAAACCGGAACATGTTTCGCTTAATGCAGATTTCATTCGTTCCAGAAAAAATCGACGTGTTCAGGTGGTGAGATTTCACTCAGCAGCACGGGGATCTCCAGCTCTCCGCCAACGATATGGAAATCATTCGTTTTATTGCTAGTGCATTAATTTCTTCATCCGTTAAAAAATGATAGTGATATCCCGTTATTTTGTGTCTATTTTATTGTTAATCGCTGTGACAGGTTTCAACCTGGGTAGTATAGGTAGTCCATTTTCCCTGCGTAAAATATTTCAGCACAGGAGCAGGTGTTAATGATTCCCCAGCCCTCGGTGAAGAAAGGTATACAGAGAAAAAAATAAGGAAATATTCTCCCGGCATTTTTGTCGGGAGAATAGATTATAATTGTTGTCTGGCGTAATCGAAAGGTGAGACCGGTTTTTCACTGTTTGCATCCAGAAAATCCCCCCACCACTGCAGCATCAACCTGCGCTCATCCAGAAACTCCGCTTTATGGATATAAGCTGCACGCACGCCATTACGTTCCTGATGACTCATCTGGCGTTCAACAGCATCCCTGGACCATAACCCTGACTCAATCAACGAACTACAGGCCATTGCCCGGAAACCGTGACCACAGACCTCGACCTTTGTATCGTAGCCCATCAGTCGCAGTGCGTTATTCACCGTGTTCTCACTCATGGGTTTCCATGGATTGTGATTGCCGGTGAAAATCAGTTCATGATCTCCACTGATGGTGTGGATCTGCTGCAGTATATTCAACGCCTGAGTAGAGAGTGGCACAAGATGTTCTGTTTGCATTTTTGAGCCACGATAGGAATACTTGACCCCTTCAATAGGTTTCCGCTCAGGAGGAATTTCCCACATGGCTTTCCTGAAGTCGATCTCGGACCACCTGGCAAAGCGTAGTTCACTGGAACGGATGAAGATAAGCAGGGTGAGTTTAGTTGTTAGACGGGTGAGAGGTTGTCCTCTGTATGCATCCAGTCGTTCAAGAAGCTCTGAAATGCGATTTAAGGCGAGGGCAGGGCGGTGCTGGCGTTTCACCGTCGTTAAAGCACCAGCCATATCCACGGCAGGGTTATAGGTGATAATACCTGACTGGGCAGCATAACGCATGATTGCAGTGATACGCTGCTGAAGGCGCGCTGCAATCTCATAGATCTCTTTGGCTTCGGCAGCCTTTACTGGAACAAGTAAATCGGGAGTTCTGAGGGTGGTAATGTCACGTGAGCCAATAAAGGGAAATACATGATTTTCTAGACTTTTCAGTATTTTCTCACTATGTGAAGCTGACCATTTTTTGTTGCTCTTATGCCACTGTCTTGCGATTCCTTCGAATGTCAGAGCTGTTTCAGGTACAGACTTTTTGATCCGTTTCTGTTCGCACGGGTCGGTTCCTTCTGCTATCAGCTTCCTCGCTACATCGCGTTTTTCCCTTGCTTCTGATAACGAGACTTCAGGATAGACACCCAGAGCGAGTGTTTTTTCTTTGCCCAGATACCGATAGCGGAGCCGCCAGTAGCGCGAGCCGTTAGGGTGAACGAGCAAAAACATGTTGCCGCTGTCGGCAAGTTTATAAGGTTTTTCATCCGGTTTAGCTGCACGGATCTTAGCGTCAGTTAGCGCCATTGGGGGTATCTCCTGATAGTAAAAGGGGTATAAATCTTATCGAATCAGACTATACCCTCAGTTGTACCCTCGCAAGGGACTTGATGCGGGTTGAAGTTGATTGAGTTGTGGAGTTAAGGGATTGAAGAGGAGTTGGTTTTGGCGGGCTTAGAATGCAAAAACGGACCTCCGTGGAGGTCCGTTGATATGAATTTGGTGCCCGGACTCGGAATCGAACCAAGGACACGGGGATTTTCAATCCCCTGCTCTACCGACTGAGCTATCCGGGCAACGGGGCGCATTAAACCCGATCTGCCCGGTGGCGTCAACGAAAAATGTTGTTTTCGTTACAGACTGCGCAATCTCTCACCATTTCGCCGCATCCTTAAGCGAAAAAGTGCGTCCAGAGCGCGGAGAGCGGCATGGCGAGCAGCAGTGCGGGCAGCATATTCACCACGGCAAACATCTTGATCCCACAGATGCGCAGCCCGGTAGCCAGCAGCAGCAGGCCGCCGACGGCGGTAAAGTCTGCCATCATTGCGGGCGTGGTTAGCGGGAGAATTAGCGTGGCGCAGGTAGCCAGTGCCAGCTGGATAAGCAGCATCGGGACGCAAATCGCCGCCACGGCAATGCCGAGCGTGGTGGCAAAAATAGTGGCGGTGAAGAAATCAAGAAACGCTTTTGCAATCAAAATGCTCGGGTCGCCCGTCATCCCTTCCTGCATCGAACCGAAAATCCCGGTGCCGCTGGCGCAAAACAGAATAATGATGGCGACATAGTTCTGAATAAACGTCTCGTGCGTGCCGTGTTTCGCCTTGCCCGGTCGGGCAATCAGGTTTTTGGCTTTACTCACCGCGCTGTTAATGCCTTTTTCCAGATAGCAAAATTCGCCAATCAGCGCGCCGAGCAGGGTGGCCAACACCATCACCGGCAGGTTGGCGCATTTGATCACCAGAAGAATACCAATCCCTAACGATGCCAGGCCGAATATTGAGGGCATGGAGGTGCGAATCCGCTCCGGCAGCCGCTGGCTCAGCACGGCGCCGAGTACGCCGCCCAGCAATACGGCTCCTGCGTTAATAAATGGCCCGATAACCAAAGTTAACTCCTGTTATTTAATCATTGATATTGCATTATTATGGCACGGCAGGGCTTCGCGGGCCTTAGCTTTGGCTGATTTCGTGCATACTGATTCCTTCTTGCACCTCAAAATAAAAGGTGACATTATTGCGCGAATTTTCTCCTCCCTGTCTCACCGTCCGGTGAGGGTAACTGCGCCTATGAAAACCATGAAAATTGCCGTCAGCCGCGAGCTGCTCTCCACTGTGTCTACGCACCGCGAAAAGGTGACGCTGGACAGCACTGATTTTACCGATGTGGCGGCCGTCGTCATCACAACGGCTGAAAGCCGCAGCGGTATCCTTGCACTGCTGAAACGCACGGGCTTTCAGCTGCCGGTGTTTATTTTTTCTCCAGAGCCAATGGAGGTGCCCGACGGCGCCACCGCGGTCATCTCGGGCAAAGCTCAGGAGTTTCTGGAACTGGAGAGCGCTGCCAGCCGTTATGAAGAGAATCTGCTGCCGCCTTTTTTCGACACCCTGAGCCAGTATGTGGAGATGGGCAACAGCACTTTCGCCTGTCCGGGCCACCAGCACGGGGCCTTTTTCAAAAAGCACCCGGCAGGGCGACAGTTCTATGATTTCTTCGGTGAGAACGTGTTTCGCGCCGACATGTGCAACGCCGACGTGAAGCTGGGCGATCTGCTGATCCACGAAGGCTCCGCTAAGCACGCGCAAAAGTTCGCGGCGAAAGTGTTTAACGCGGATAAAACCTACTTCGTGCTGAACGGCACGTCAGCGGCCAACAAGGTAGTGACCAACGCGCTGCTGACCCGCGGCGACCTGGTGCTGTTCGACCGCAATAACCATAAGTCTAACCACCACGGGGCGCTGATCCAGGCGGGTGCGACGCCGGTTTACCTTGAGGCCGCGCGTAATCCGTTTGGCTTTATTGGCGGAATTGACGACCACTGCTTTAACGATGCGTATCTGCGGGATCTTATCCGCGAGGCGGCACCGGAGAAGGCCAATGAGGCACGTCCGTTCCGCCTGGCAATCATTCAGCTTGGCACCTACGACGGGACGATCTACAACGCCCGTCAGGTGATCGATAAGATCGGCCATCTGTGCGACTACATTCTCTTTGACTCCGCCTGGGTGGGCTACGAGCAGTTTATTCCGATGATGGCGGAAACGTCCCCGCTGTTGCTGGAGCTGAACGAGAACGATCCGGGGATTTTCGTGACCCAGTCGGTGCACAAACAGCAGGCCGGGTTCTCGCAAACCTCGCAGATCCATAAAAAGGATAACCACATTCGCGGTCAGGCGCGTTTTTGCCCTCACAAGCGGCTGAACAACGCGTTTATGCTGCATGCCTCCACCAGCCCGTTTTATCCGCTGTTCGCAGCGCTGGATGTGAATGCCAAGATCCACGAAGGGGAAAGCGGACGCAGGCTGTGGGCGGAGTGCGTCGAGCTGGGGATTGAAGCGCGCAAGGCAATCATTGCCAACTGTCATATGATCAAACCGTTTATCCCACCGGTGGTAGCGGGGCGGCCGTGGCAGGATCATCCGACGCACGCCATTGCCAGCGAGCTGCGCTTCTTCAGCTTCGAGCCGGGGGCCAAATGGCACGGCTTTGAGGGCTATGCAAGCGAGCAGTACTTTGTCGACCCGTGCAAGCTCCTGCTGACCACGCCGGGCATCGATGCCGAAACCGGCGAGTACACGGATTTCGGGATCCCGGCGACGATTCTGGCGCACTATCTGCGTGAAAACGGCATTGTGCCGGAGAAATGCGATCTTAACTCGATCCTGTTCCTGCTGACCCCTGCCGAAAGCAGCGAGAAGCTGGCGCAGCTGGTGGCGATGCTGGGACAGTTTGAACAGCATATTGAAGACGACACGCCGCTGGCGGACGTGCTGCCGACGATCTTCCAGAAATACCCGGTGCGCTACCGGGATTACACCCTTCGCCAGCTGTGTCAGGAGATGCACGATCTCTACGTCAGCTTCGACGTGAAGGATTTGCAGAAAGCGATGTTCCGCAAGGAGAGCCTGCCTGAGGTGGCGATGAATCCGCAGGATGCCAATCAGGCGTATATTCGCGGAGACGTGGAGCTGGTTCGCATACGGGATGCCGAAGGGCGGATTGCTGCCGAAGGGGCGCTGCCCTATCCGCCGGGCGTGCTGTGCGTGGTGCCGGGTGAAGTCTGGGGCGGGGCGGTACAGCGTTACTTCCTGGCGCTGGAGGAGGGCATCAACCTGCTGCCGGGCTTCTCGCCGGAACTGCAGGGCGTTTACAGCGAGAAGGATGCCGACGGGATTAAGCGGCTGTATGGGTATGTGCTGAGATAGTGCGGGCTGCTGCCCTCACCCTAACCCTCTCCCCCTGGGAGAGGGAACGTCTCATCAAACCGCACTACGCTTGTACATCCTCCTCGGATGCCCGATCTTGCCGTACAGCATCTCCACCGTCAGAAAACCCGACTCGACGCAGTGTTCCAGATAGCGACGGGTGGTGGTTTTACTCAACCCCGTCTCGCTCACCACCTCATCCACGGTAAAGCAGTGCGTTGCCTTGTCGTTAAACAGCGACTGCACCCGCGCCAGCGTATTTTCCTCAATGCCTTTGCTGCCGTTGTCCAGGCGGTAGTTTTTCGCCTGCAGCTGATACAGAGAATCGACGTTTTGCTGGTCGACAATCTTCCAGACCCGCTGCTGTTCGGCAAACTGCACAAACCGCTCCAGCGACTGGCTGAGCCGCTTCCAGGAGACGGGTTTGAGGATGTAGTCGAACGCGCCGTTGCGGATGGCCTGGCTGCAGGTGTCCATATCGCTGGCGGCAGTAATAAAAATCACCGAGCAGTTGGCGCGGGCCAGCATAGGGTTATTGATAAGCGAGATCCCTTTGCCGTCCGGCAGGTAGTTATCCAGCAGCACCAGCTGCGGCTGTTTATTTGCAAGTTCTGCCTGGGCCGCAGCCAGCGACGAGGCAATGCCCACCAGCCTCAGACGCGGATGTTTGCCTATCAGCTCCGCGTGCAGTTGCGCCAGTTCGTTCTCGTCTTCAACAATCAGTACGTCGATAAGTTCATGTTGCATAGTCGGTGTCTTCCAGTTGCCGGGCGGTTCCCGTGGCCGGGATAAACAGGGAGAAAATGGCGCCGCGCGGGGTATTATCGGCAACTTCTATTGCGCCGCCAGCCTGTGTGACATAGCTTTCGATCAGATACAGACCAATCCCATGATCGCCGCGCGTCTTGGTGGTGATGCCGCGTTCAAAGATCCGCTCACGGATCTCCGGTGTAATGCCAACGCCCTGGTCGGCGACTTCAATAATCAGCTCCTGTTCGCTGAGCTTTATCAGCACCTCCACCGGCGCGTGGGGAAGCGGCGACCGCTGCGTCGCTTCGATGGCGTTATCCAGCAGGTTGCCAATAATTGAAATCAGTTCCTGCTCCCCGAGGGGGAGGAATGATTTATCCAGCCGACAGGCCGGATCGAAGCACAATTCAACGCCTTTCTCCCGCGCGCGGGCGGCTTTCCCCAGCAGCAGACCGCACAGGGTCGGGGAGCTAAAGCGTGAAGATATAAAGTCCAGCAGCTCCTGGGCGTGTTCAGACTGCGCCTGAATGTAGCCAATCGCCTCCTCATAGCGGCCCATATGCAGCAGGCCGGAGAGGGTGGTCATCCGGTTTAACTGCTCGTGGCGCATAATGCGGAGGTTATCGACATAGCGTTTGACCTGGCTGAGCTGGGCGCTCAGCGAGTCGATCTCGTTGCGATCGCGGAAGGTGATCACCCAGCCCTGCAGCGACCCCTCAAGCATGATGTGTACCCGGCTGGCAATCACCGTGAGATCGTTAAAACGGCAAATCTCGTCATGGGTATCTTTCGCCAGCATCGTCTGCGTGTCGAAGAACGGGACCGGATCGATCACCTGGCTTATCAGCTGTCCGCGCAGTTCACGGGCCGGCTGGCTCAGGCCCAGCAGCTTGCGCGCCGCCTGGTTGATGACTTCAATCCGCCTTTGATCGTCAATGGCAATCACCCCTTCATAAATAGACTCCATCATGGCCTTCTGCTGACGCACCAGCAGGCCGATCTCGCGCGGCTCAAGGGAGAAGATCTGCTTCTTAATACTGCGGGTAAAGAACCAGGAGAAGATAAAGAGAGCAATCAGCAGCAGCACGGCGGCAATCAGAATGTTGACCACCTTACTGACGGTAATAGTGTCCAGGTAGCTGGTGAGATAGCCGACCGAAACGATGCCGACCACCTGTCCTGCAGCGTTGAAGATGGGGGCTTTACTGCGCAGCGAAATGCCCAGCCCGCCTTTGCGGATGGTGGTGATGCTTTTACCCTGCAATACGGCTTCGTTGTCACCGCCTACCAGCGTGGTGCCCACTCTGTCGGCAAAGACGGAGTGAAAAAGATGCTGGCCTTTATTATCACCAATCACAATAAAGCTGGCGTCGCTATGCGCAGAAATCTTCTGCATAAAATCATGGATGGCGTTGATATTCTTTTGTTCAACTTCATTACGCAATGTCGGAATAAGCGCAATCTCTTCAGCCTGTATTTTGGCTCGCGTACTCATTTCCTGATAAAGCTGTTTCCCTACGTCGGCATAATAATATCCGCCCAGTAACGCAAAAAGCACTGAGAAAAAGGCAACCAGCGAAATAAACAGCTTGATCTGGAAAGAGACTTTCATAACTATCACGCAAGGTAGCGACAAAGATCGCCAATATATCATCTTTTTTTGCGCGTACGCCCGCTTTGCCGAAAACTTGTGATCCCTTGCACAGCGGGCGCTGTAAAAGCGTTATCCAAAAGGCTAACGTGCTTTGGGCTGCATCAACAAATGTTATTTGTTTGTTCAATTTAGAAAAGAAACCATAAAAACCACGGCAATAAATAAGGTATAAATCACATTAAATAAAAGAAACCATTAAAACCATAGCTGCCATTAAAACTTCGCTTTTAATATGCCATCCCTCACATAAAGTAAGCCTTTGTGACTCTAAGCTGAACGCACAAAATAACCAAGGGGCTTATTATGAGCACAACTGACGATTCTTTCTCTGTTACCCACGACCCGATTGAAATTCAGCGACCTTCGCTCAAAGAGCGCTGGTGGCATATTATGGATACCTGGAAAATCGGGATTATTCCTCTGCCGCTGTTCGTTCTGGCGGGCGTGCTGATTGCCATTGATTGCCTGGGCGGAAAACTGCCGAGCGATATCGTGGTCATGGTGGCCACGCTGGCCTTCTTCGGCTTTGCCTGCGGCGAGTTTGGCAAACGCCTGCCGATTGTCGGCAAGCTCGGCGCGGCGGCGATTTGCGCCACCTTTATCCCTTCCGCGCTGGTCTATTACGGCCTGCTGCCGGACGTGGTGGTCGAGTCCACCACCAAGTTCTACAAATCCACCAACATTCTCTATCTCTACATCTGCTGCATTATCGTCGGCAGCATCATGAGCATGAACCGCACGGTGCTGATCCAGGGCTTCCTGCGCATCTTCTTCCCGATGCTGTGCGGCGAAATCGTCGGCATGCTGGTAGGGATGGGCGTCGGCCTGGCGCTGGGTCTTGAGCCATTCCAGATCTTCTTCTTTATCATTCTGCCGATTATGGCGGGCGGCGTGGGCGAAGGGGCAATCCCGCTTTCCATCGGCTATGCCACCCTGCTGCATATGGACCAGGGCGTGGCGCTCGGTCGCGTGCTGCCGATGGTCATGCTCGGCGGTCTGACGGCGATCATCATCTCCGGCTGCCTGAACCAGCTGGGCAAGCGTTATCCACACCTGACCGGTGAAGGCCAGCTGATGCCTAACCGCGCCAATGCCGATGCCACCGTCTCTCAGCCTGCATTCTCCGGCAAGGCGGACGTGACCACTATCGCCTCCGGCGCGCTGCTGGCGGTGCTGCTCTACATGCTGGGCATGCTCGGCCACAAGCTGATTGGCCTGCCTGCTCCGGTCGGCATGCTGTTTATGGCGGTTCTGGTGAAGCTCTGTAACGGTGCCTCTCCGCGCCTGCTGGAAGGCTCTCAGGTGGTGTACAAATTCTTCCAGACCTCTGTGACCTATCCGATTCTCTTTGCCGTTGGCGTGGCTATCACCCCGTGGCATGAACTGGTGGCCGCCTTCACGCTGACCAACCTGCTGGTGATTATCAGCACCGTCTCCGCGCTCGTGGCGACCGGGTTCTTCGTCGGCAAAAAGATTGGTATGCACCCGATTGATGTCGCCATCGTCTCCTGCTGCCAGAGCGGTCAGGGCGGTACCGGCGACGTGGCGATCCTGACCGCAGGCAACCGCATGAGCCTGATGCCATTCGCCCAGATTGCTACCCGTATCGGCGGGGCGATTAACGTCTCTGTCTCACTGCTGATTCTGGGCAACTTCCTCGTTTAAGTTTTCAGGAAAGAACAATGAAACTCGCAAGCTTTTTATACCAGGGAAAACGCAGCTACGGCATCGTCCAGGCCGACGGCGTGATTGATTTAGGCCGCCGTCTTGGCGACCGCTACAGCGATCTTAAAGCGCTGCTGCAGGGTAACGGGCTGGCACAGGCCACCCGCTACCTGAACGATGCCGTGGACGTGCCGATGAGCGCCATCACCTTCTTACCGGTGATTGAGCAGCCGGAAAAAATCCTCTGCGTGGGCATGAACTACGCCGACAAGCGCAAGGAGTTTGACCAGCACAACCCGGCCCCAACGCTGTTTGTCCGCTTCCCGGATTCACAGACCGGCCACAACGAACCGGTGCTGAAGCCGCGCCACTCCAGCGAATTCGACTACGAAGGCGAGCTGGCGGTGATCATCGGTAAAGGTGGGGAAAACATCAGCCGTGACGACGCCCTGCGTCACGTGGCGGGCTACAGCTGCTACATGGACGGCTCCGCCCGCGACTGGCAGCACACCTGGTTTACCGCCGGTAAAAACTGGCGCAAAACCGGCGCGTTTGGCCCGTGGATGGCGACGGCAGATGAGATCCCCGATCCGCACAGGCTTGCAATCCGCACCTGGCTGAACGGCCGCATGGTGCAGGAAGACAACACCAGCAGCATGATCCACAAGGTTGCGGAGCTGATCGAGTACATCAGCACCTTCACCCGCTTAAGTCCCGGCGATGTGATCATCACCGGATCCCCGGGCGGGGTGGGTAAAAAGCGCAATCCGCCGCTGTTTATGAAAGAGGGCGATCGCATTGAGGTGGAGATCGAGCATATCGGTCATCTGAGCAACGTAATCGTGGAAGCGCCAGCCGTCGGGCTTGCGGCAGCACATTAAGTAAGGCGGCAGCATGCACTCGCAACCCATCGATTTTCGCCACACCCTCGTGGCGAAACACCCGGAACGCTTAAGCCAGATCCGCTACCTGCTGGCAGACAGCGGCCTTGGCCTGGACAACGACATCACGCTGTTCGTCGAAGCCTGGTCCGGCTCGCAGCTGGTGGGTTGCGCTGGGCTTGCTGCCAACGTCATCAAATGCGTGGCGGTCAACGAGCAGCTTCGCGGCGAGAACCTCAGCGCGCGGCTACTGGCAGAGGTGGAAAATGCGGCGCTGGAGTGCGGCCATTTTCACCTCTTCCTCTGCACCTGTCCGTGCAACCGGGAGCGCTTTGCCCGCAGCGGCTTCTGGCCGATTGCCCAGAGCGGGAACAACGCGGTGCTGATGGAGAACACCCCGCAGGGGATCGAGCGCTACTGCCGTTCCCTGAGCGCGAAGCGCAAGTGCGGGGAGAATATTGGCGCCATTGTGATGAACGCCAATCCGTTCACCCTCGGCCACCGCCATCTGGTGGAGCAGGCGGCGCAGCGGTGCGATGCTCTGCATCTGTTCGTGGTGCGTGAAGACGCCTCGTTCTTTCCGTTCAGTGCCCGTCTGGAGATGGTGCGCGCGGGGGTGGCGCATCTGCCGAACGTCGTGGTGCATGAAGGCTCGCAGTACATCATCTCTCGCGCCACCTTTCCGGCCTACTTCCTTAAGGAGACCGGCAAAGTGCAGCAGGCGTGGAGCGAGATCGACGTGCTGATCTTCCGGGACTTTATCGCCCCGGCGCTGGGCATCACGCACCGCTTCATCGGCTCGGAGCCGTTCTGCGATATCACCCGCCAGTACAACCAGACGCTGCACGACCTGCTGGCCTCGCATATTGAGGTGGTGGAAATGCCGCGCATCAAGGCCACCGGTAACGCCATATCGGCGTCCGAAGTGCGTCGATTACTGAAGACACAGCAGTTTTCCCGGATCCGGGAGATTGTCCCGGACTCCACCTTCGCGCATCTCGAAACGCATTACCGTGCGAGTGCGGAAGTCGCTTAACTACCAGGAATTTATCATGAAAATTGTAAGGGAGGCGCTGGCCGGAACGCAGGAGTCCAGCGACCTGATGGTGAAAATCGCTCCCGCTCACGGCGAGCTGGAGATAGTCATCCACAGTGAAGTGATTAAGCAGTTTGGCGAGCAAATTCGCCAGGTGGTCAACGACACGTTGCGCGCCATGAACGTGCACCAGGGATTAATAATTATTGAAGACAAAGGGGCGCTGGACTGTGTGATCCGCGCCCGCCTGCAAAGCGCACTGATGCGTGCCGCCGATGAACAGGCCATCAACTGGGGGGCGCTGAAATGAGCAAACTCCGCCGCAGCATGCTGTTCCTGCCGGGCGCCAACGCCGCCATGCTCTCCACCGCCTTTATCTACCGTCCCGACTCCATCATGTTTGACCTTGAGGACGCCGTTGCCCTGCGCGAGAAGGATACCGCGCGCATGCTGGTGTTCCATGCCCTGCAGCACCCGATGTATCAGGATATCGAAACCGTGGTGCGCATTAACCCGCTGAGCACGCCGTTTGGCCTGCTGGATCTGGAAGCCGCCGTGCGGGCAGGCGTGGACGTGATCCGACTGCCGAAAACCGACACGCCGGACGACATCTACGAGCTGGAGGGCCACCTTGAGCGCATCGAGCAGGAGTGTGGCCGCGAGATCGGTTCCACCCGCGTGATGGCGGCGATTGAGTCGGCCATTGGCGTCATCAACGCCGTGGCGATTGCCCGCAGCTCTCCGCGCCTCATCGGCATTGCGCTGGCCGCCTTTGACTACGTGATGGACATGCAGACCGAGCGCGGCGACGGCACCGAGCTGTTCTACGCCCGCTGCGCCGTGCTGCACGCCGCCCGCGCGGCGGGCATCGACGCCTTCGACGTGGTGTGGTCAGACGTTAACGACGAGGCCGGGTTCCTGCGCGAGGTCGATCTGATCCGCAAGATGGGCTTTAACGGCAAATCGCTGATCAACCCGCGCCAGATTGACCTGCTGCACAACGCCTACGCCCCGACGCAGGAGGAGGTGGATCACGCCAGAAGGGTGATTGAGGCGGCAGAAGAGGGCGAGCGTAACGGCCTGGGCGTGGTGTCGCTTAACGGCAAAATGGTGGATGCACCGATTATTAACCACGCGCAGGTGGTGCTGGAGCGCGCGGCGGCCTCCGGCGTGCGTCGGTAAGGATGAAATAATGAATCAGACAGAACTTCTTCACGTGAATTTTCCCCATCTGCGGGACCTAAAACCGTTTGATACCGCCCACAGCGCCACGCCGTGGCTGGCGGACAGCGACGCGAAACACAGCCGCAAGCTCTGCGCCTCTGTTGAAGAGGCGGTTAAGCGCTGCAGCCTGCAGGACGGCATGACCATCTCCTTCCACCACGCGTTTCGCGAAGGCGACCGGGTGATCAACACCGTTGTGGCGCTGCTGGCGCGCATGGGCTTTAAAAACCTGACGCTGGCCTCCAGCTCGCTGATGACCTGCAACGACGCGCTGATCGAGCATATCGAAAGCGGCGTCATCACCCGGATTTACACCTCGGGCATGCGCGGCAGGCTGGCAGATGCCATCTCCCACGGGCTGATGGACGAGCCGGTGCAAATCCACTCCCACGGCGGTCGCGTGAAGCTGCTCCAGGACGGCGAGCTTAATATCGACGTGGCGTTTCTCGGCGTGCCGTGCAGCGATGAGTTTGGCAACGCCAACGGCACGCACGGAAAATCGTGCTGCGGCTCGCTGGGGTACGCCATGGTGGACGCGCACTTTGCCCGTAAGGTGGTGCTGCTGACTGAAGAACTGGTGCCGTTCCCCAATATGCCCGCCAGCCTGGTGCAGGACCAGGTGGACTACATCGTGCAGGTTGAAAGCGTGGGTGACCCGGCGAAAATCAGCGTCGGCGCGGCGCGCGTCACCAGCAACCCGCGCGAGCTGATGATCGCCCGCTATGCGGCGGATGTGATCGAGCACTCCGGCTATTTCAAACCGGGCTTCTCGATGCAGACCGGCTCCGGCGCGGCGGCCACGGCCTGCACCCGCTTTATGGAAGAGAAGATGGAGCGCAGCGGCGTGAAGGCGCGCTTTGCGCTCGGCGGCATCACCGGCAGCCTGGTGGACCTGCACGAGAAGGGGCTGATCGAAAAGCTGCTCGATACCCAGTGCTTTGACGGTCAGGCTGCGGCTTCGCTGGTGCGCAACCCGAACCACGTGGAGATCTCCACCAACGTCTACGCCAACCCCGGCAGCAAGGCGGCAAGCTGTGACCAGCTCGACGTGGTGATCCTCAGCGCGCTTGAAATCGACGTTGATTTCAACGTCAACGTCATCACCGGCTCCGACGGGGTGATGCGAGGCGCGTCCGGCGGGCACTGCGACGTGGCCGCCGCGGCGAATCTGACCATCGTCGTCGCGCCGCTGCTGCGCAGCCGCATTCCCACGGTCGTGAAGCGGGTTACCACGCGCCTCACGCCGGGCGAAAGCATCGACGTGCTGGTCACCGACCACGGCATCGCGGTTAACCCGGCGCGTCCGGAAATCCGCGAGCGGCTGCTGGAAGCCGGGCTGAAGGTTGTGGATATCAACGCGCTGTACGAGCGGGCGATCTCCCTGACCGGCGACCCTAAACCGATAGAGTTTACCGACAAAATCGTCGGGGTGATCCGCTACCGCGACGGCAGCGTGATCGACACCGTGCGACAGGTGAAGGAGTAAGTATGATTTCAGCGACACCCGTGCGGACGGGTGTCAGCCTGGACGAACTGCTGGCGGCGAAAGAGCGCCGTGCAGAGCGCCAGGCTGACATGCTCGAGCACTATCAACAACCGGTGATTTCCCTCACGCTGGTCACGCCAGGGGAAATCAAGGACAGCCTGCGCTATCGCAATACCATGGGCGTGGCGCTGCAGATGTGCGACCAGCTGCTGTGGGAAAACCGCTGGCAGGTGCTGGACCGCCAGGTTCTATGGCTCCCGACCGGGCCAGAAGCCCTGTGGTGCGTGGCCCATCCGGCGGCGGAAATCAAAGCGCACTGTGCGGATCTGGAGCAGACGCACCCGCTCGGCAGACTGTGGGACCTGGACGTGATCTGCCCTCAGCACGGCCACGTCGGGCGTCAGTCGCTGGGCGCAAATCTAAGGCGTTGCCTGATCTGCGACGAGCCCGCTCATGCCTGTTCCCGTTCGCGCGCTCATCCTGTGGAGCAGGTGGTTTCCCGCGTGGAGAAAATGATCGATGACTGGTTTGCTCGCGACTAAACCGCGCCCGGTTGACGTGCCTGCGCTTGCCGAAGCGGCGCTGTGGCAGGAGCTGGAGCTGACGCCCAAGCCGGGGCTGGTGGACAAGCTCAATAACGGTTCCCATCGCGATATGGACCATGCGCTGTTCGTTCGCAGCATTATGGCGATTACGCCGTGGTTTACGCGCTTTGCCGAGTGGGGCAGCGCGCATGCGGATAAACCCGCTGACGAACAGCTAAGGCTTCTCCGCCCGATGGGGATGGCCTGCGAGCAGGCGATGTACGCCGCGACGAACGGAGTGAATACCCACAAGGGCGGGATTTTTGCCCTGGGTTTACTGTGCTTCGCCGCCGGTCGTGTGAAAAAGATCTCCGCAGATAGCCTCTGCTGTGAGGTGAGTAACATCTGCCGCGGGCTGGTGTCGCGGGAGCTGGCCGCACGCAGCGGGCAGGCGACGGCGGGCGAGCGGCAGTTTCAGCAGTACGGCTTAACCGGGGCGCGCGGCGAGGCTGAGAGCGGCTTTGCGACGGTCCGTAAGGCGCTGGCGCAGTGGAACGGACATTCACTTCACGGCCTGCTGTTACGCCTGATGGCGGTTAATCAGGACAGTAATCTGGTTTCACGCGGCGGCATGGAAGGGCTGCGCTACGTTCAGGGCTACGCGCGGGAACTGCTGGCTAACGGCTGGGACCGCGAGGCGTTGCTTAAGATGGATAACGCACTGATTGAACGGAACCTGAGCCCGGGCGGTAGCGCGGATTTGCTGTCGGTGGGTTGGGTGCTGTCTGGAATAAAATAGCCGGGTGGCGGCTTCGCCTTACCCGGCTTACGGTCTTGTTTTGTAGGCCCGGTAAGCGCAGCGCCACCGGGCACAACAATCAATGCGCGATCGGCTGCGCACCGTGCGGCTCGCGCACGTGCTTGTACTTGAACAGCGCGATGAACGCGAAGAACAGCACCAGCGAGTACGCCGCGAAGATCAGCCACACCGGCTGCCAGTTGGTGATGCCGTTAGTGGTGTACATCTCAACCACTTTACCGCTAACCACGCCGCCCAGAATACATCCGAAGCCGTTGGTCATCATCAGGAACATACCCTGCGCGCTGGCGCGGATTTCAGGCTTCACTTCTTTTTCCACAAACACCGAACCGGAGATGTTGAAGAAGTCGAAGGCGCATCCGTAAACAATCATCGACAGCACCAGCAGCACGGTGCCGAACGGACTTGGATCGCCGTAGGCGAACAGGCCGAAGCGCAACATCCACGCCGCGATACTGATCAGCATGACGTTCTTGATGCCGTAGCGGCTCAGGAAGAACGGGATGGTCAGGATGAACAGCGTCTCAGAGATCTGAGAGATGGACATCATGACCGACGCATGTTCAACGATAAAACTGCCGGAGAACAGCGGGTTGTTATCGAAGCTGTGCAGGAAGGTGTTGCCGAACATGTTGGTGATCTGCAGCTCCGCGCCCAGCAGCATGGAGAAGATAAAGAAGATCGCCATGCGTTTGTTTTTGAACAGCGCGAAGGCGTCCAGGCCGAGCATGGTGCTCCAGCTCTGGTTTTTCTGCTGGTTAGAAACCGGAATGGTCGGCAACGTCAGGGTGAAGATCGCCAACACCACGGAGAGCGCCGCACCGATATAGAGCTGCATATGGCTCAGTTCGAAGCCCGCGAAGCTCACGCCCCACATCGCCATGATAAAGCCGATGGTGCCCCAGATACGGATTGGCGGGAAATCGGTCACGATATCCATATCCGCAGACTTCAGGCGGTAGTAGGAGATGGTGTTGATCAGCCCAAGCGTTGGCATATAGGCCAGCGAGTTAAGCAGGATCACCATGAACATTGCCCCCGGCGTGGTCACCTGGGCTGCCATAAACAGCGTCCCCGCACCCACCAGATGGCAAAGCATGTACAGCCATTTGGCGCTTAGCCATTTATCCGCCACGATGCCCAGCAGCGTTGGCATGAAGACAGCCGCAATACCGAGCGAGCTGTAGACGGCACCGATTGACGCACCATCAAACTTGAGCGTCACAAACATATAGGAGCCGAGTGTAGTCAGCCAGCTACCCCACAGGCAGAACTGCAGAAACGACAATATTTTAAGCTGCAGCTTAAGGTTCATGTTACTTTCCTCACAAGTGAGCGGGAGATATGTTGTTTTGGGAACATTCAGGGTTGTTATTTGATGCAATTCTATCAGTTGGCAACGATATGTTTTGTTACCTCCCGCAAAAAAATGCAATCCACATTAATTTGCAGTTTGGATTGTGATGCAAATAACATTTTCGTATGGGTGGGAGATGGGGGCGGCCTGATGCCCTCACCTCAAAGGGGAGAGGGCAGGGTGAGTGGCCGTTTTTTAGCGACGACGGTAGTTCTTCTGCGCCGTATTCACCTTATACAGATAGCGACGGGATTCCGCAGACGGGTGGCGGGTGGTGAGGGTAGAGTAGACATCCCCCGGCGCCATGCTGTTGATGATGTTCGCGGCCTGCACTTTGTCATTTGAGAAGACGCGCAGCACGCTGCCCGCGCCGCCGTTATAGGCGGTGATCACCGCATAGCGGCGTGACGTCGGGTTGTCTATGCCGCCGAGGTAGACATTGTTCAGCATCGCCAGATAGGCCGTGCCGGTATCAATGTTGCTCTGCGGGTCGAACAGATAGCTGCGGCTCGGCGTGCCGGTTTTACCCTGCGCGCGGAAGACGTCTTTACCGGCGCTGTGCTGCACAACCTGCATCAGCCCCAGGGCATCGGAACGGCTTACCGCATACGGGTTAAACGAGGATTCGGTCTGCATAATCGCCAGGATCAGCGACTCATCCACGCCGTATTTACGCGAGGCCTGACGAACCATGCCCAGATACTTATGCGCACGCTTGTCGAGGTGGTTCGGGACGAGGTTGATGGTGACGCTGTAGATAATCTTCAGACCGTTAGAGCGGCTCTTCAGGCGCGTCTGCAGCAGGTAGTCGGCAAATTTCGTGGCGCGACCTTCCCAGCGGATCGGCTGACCGGTCTGATCGACAACCTGACCGTACAGGAACGGCTCTTTCGAGATGGTGATATCGTCGGCATCGGAGTAGAGATCGATAGAGCCAGGATCGTCACCCATCAGCAGGGTTTTGATTATCGCCTGACGGAGCCGAGCCGCAGGGTCCGTGCCTGCGATGGTCTCAATCGTGATCGTCCCCTCATCAAAGTTGATGTGGCTACGGGTCAGATAGGCGTCGGTGTACTTAACGTAGTCCTTAGGTCCGGCAATAAGAACTTCGTTAAATCCCCATATGTTCTCGATGTTGTGGGCAAACTGCCCCATCAAAATGTCAAAACCGTTGGTGTCCTTGATCCAGGCTTCGTTGTAATCTTCGCCTTTTTTCGACGAACACGAGACCAGCAACGGCGCAACAAGGGCTAGCGCTAAAAGTTTTTTCATCATTCCGGGAGTGCGTGTTGTGTTTGCTTTAACGGCGGGGTTTCCCCCGCACGCTGTTATTTTTCCGGTGGCGTATAGCCTTCGATGTGCACGTCTTTACCTTCGAACAGGAAGCTCACCATCTCCTGCTCAAGCAGCTTGCGGTGTTCCGGGTTCATCATGCTGAGTTTCTTCTCATTGATCAGCATGGTCTGCTTTTTCTGCCACTGTCCCCAGGCTTCTTTGGAGATTTCATTGTAGATGCGTTTACCCAGATCGCCCGGATAAAGCTGGAAATCCTGGCCTTCAGCGTCACGCTGCAGGAAAGTACAAAAAATCGTTCTGGCCATACTCATTCCTCTTTTTCTTGTCGATGCTAAACCATTGCACCGGCACGTAATTGCTGTAACAGGCGCTCCACGGGAGCCGCCAGTCCGACTGATGGCGGTTGCGCTAAGTTATACCAGAGAGCGGTGCCTTCATCCATGCACGAGGCGAAGGAGGACACGGGAAGCCACATCGGCACAATATCCAGATGGAAATGGCTGAAGGTGTGGCGAAACGCGGTCAACTGCGTCAGGTTATCGGCAGCAATCCCGCGCTTTTTAAGCCATTCACGCAGCAAGTCTTCATCTTCAAACTGTGGGAAGCAGTATAGACCACCCCACAGACCGCTCGGCGGACGCTGGGCGAGGAAGACCTCGTCACCGTGCTGCATCAGCAGCATATAGCCGGTGCGCTCCGGCAGCGTCTGCTTGGGTTTCTTACCCGGATACTGCGCCCATGAATGGTTGGCATACGCCACGCAGAGATTATTCACCGGGCAGAGTTCGCATTTTGGTTTTGAGCGCGTGCAGACCATTGCGCCGAGATCCATCATCGCCTGGTTGAAACGCTCGACGCCGTTAGCCGGAGTAACCGCCTCACTTATTTCCCAAAGACGTTTTTCAACGTCCTTCTTCCCCGGCCAGCCGTCGACGGCATAGCAGCGCGCCAGCACGCGCTTCACGTTGCCGTCGAGGATCGGGAAATGCTTGCCTAAAGACAGGGAGAGAATAGCGCCTGCGGTTGAGCGTCCCACGCCGGGGAGATCGGCCACCTCATCGAAGGTTTCCGGGAATTTCCCGTTGTGGCGCGTCGCAACCTGCTGTGCGGCCTTGTGAAGGTTACGCGCGCGTGCGTAATAGCCAAGACCGGTCCACAGGTGCAGCACCTCGTCCAGCGGGGCGTTGGCCAGATCGGTCACCGTCGGGAAGCGCGCCATAAAACGCTCGAAGTAAGGGATCACCGTGGCGACCTGCGTTTGTTGCAACATCACCTCGGAGAGCCATACTTTGTAAGGCGTTTTTTCAATTTGCCAGGGCAGGGTTTTACGCCCGTATTTGTCGTACCAGTCCAGCACCTGGGCTGAAAATTGAGAGGCTTGCATGGTCATCGATTCGCATAATCAGGGACGCAGATTGCAGCACAGCGTCAATCTGCTGTAAACCGGATCTTTCCCATGCTTGCATAGAAGCCTTAACTTTGGATAATGCCCGTTTCCCGAACATTCTCACAAGCAGACAACTCTTTTATGAAAAACGACGTCATTTCACCGGAATTTGATGAAAACGGTCGCCCGCTGCGCCGTATTCGCAGCTTTGTCCGTCGTCAGGGCCGCCTGACAAAAGGTCAGCAACACGCGCTGGACAACTACTGGCCGGTGATGGGCGTTGAGTTCAGCGAGCAGCCTCTGGATTTTGCCGAGCTGTTTGGCCGCGACGCGTCGGTCACGCTGGAAATTGGCTTCGGTATGGGCGCCTCGCTGGTGACCATGGCGAAAGCTCGCCCGGAGCAGAACTTCCTCGGTATCGAAGTGCATTCGCCGGGCGTGGGCGCGTGTCTGGCAACGGCCCACGAAGAGGGCGTTGAGAACCTGCGCGTGATGTGTCACGACGCGGTGGAAGTGCTGCACAAAATGATTCCTGACAATTCTTTAACCATGGTTCAGCTCTTTTTCCCTGACCCGTGGCACAAAGCGCGTCATAATAAACGCCGTATCGTTCAGGCGCCGTTTGCCGAGCTGGTGAAAAGCAAGCTGAAGCTGGGCGGTGTCTTCCATATGGCGACCGACTGGGAACCGTATGCGGAACATATGCTGGAAGTGATGTCGTCGCTGGACGGCTATAAAAACCAGTCTGCGAGCAACGACTATGTACCGCGTCCGGAATCGCGTCCGGTAACGAAATTTGAACAGCGTGGCCATCGTCTTGGTCACGGTGTATGGGACTTAATGTTCGAGAGGGTGAAATAATGGCAAAGAATCGTAGCCGTCGTCTGCGTAAAAAGATGCACATCGAAGAATTCCAGGAAGTGGGCTTCTCCGTTGCGTGGCGTTTCCCGGAAGGCACCAGCGTTGAGCAGATCGATCAGGACGTGGATGCGTTCATCAACGAGGTGATCGAGCCAAACAAACTGGCCTTCGACGGTAGCGGCTATCTGGCCTGGGAAGGTCTGATCTGCACCCAGGAAGTGGGTAAATGCACTGAAGAACATCAGGCTCTGGTACGTAAGTGGCTTGAAGACCACAAGCTCGAAGATGTCCGCGTCAGCGAACTTTTCGACGTTTGGTGGGACTAATTAAGCAGTAAGGGGCCAGCATTAGCTGGCCCGTTTTGTCTGAGGGAGTGTTTAAGATGCGCAAAACGTTGCTGGCAGTTGCTTTGATGGCAACCGGATTCACCGCCCATGCGGATTATCAATGTAGCGTCACCCCGCGTGATGACGTGGTGTTAAGCCCGCAAACCGTGCAGGTCAAAGGCGAGAACGGCAATCTGGTGATTACGCCAGAAGGGAACGTCACCTATAACGGCAAGCAGTACAACCTGACTGCCGCACAGCGCGAGCAGGCGAAAGACTACCAGTCCGAATTGCGTACCGCGCTGCCGTGGATTAATGAAGGTGCCCTGACGCGCGTCGAAAAGAGCCGCGTGGCGCTGGATAAGATCATCACCAAAGAGGTGGGGGAGAGCAGCAACATGCGCACCCGCCTGACGAAGCTGGACAAGCAGCTTAAAGAGCAGATGAACCGTATTATCGAGACGCGCTCCGACGGCCTGACGTTCCACTATAAGGCGATCGATCAGGTCCGTGCCGACGGGCAGCAGCTGGTGAACCAGGCGATGGGCGGCATCCTGCAGGACAGCATCAACGAGATGGGCGCCAAAGCGGTGCTGAAAGGCGGCGGTAACCCGCTGCAGGGCGTGCTGGGCAGTCTGGGCGGCCTGCAGACCTCCATTCAGAACGAGTGGAAGAACCAGGAAGATGATTTCCAGCAGTTCGGCAAAGACGTGTGTAAACGCGTGGTGTCGCTGGAAGACAGCCGGAAGGCGCTGGTGGGGACGCTGAAGTAAGGTCCCCTAACCCTAACCTCTCCCTTTCAGGGTGTACGGCCCGGGGACATGGCGAACAATTTTTAACATCCTTTACCCATGGTGATCGCCTATCTCTTCAGGTCGATCATCCCCACACTCTGCCAACCTTTCCCTCAGCCGGCAGAACGGGATGCAAAATCCTGAATCCGCCTTCAGGATTCTTCGGCGAGGAACAGCTCAAGAAGGGAGTTTAAGAACAGCTTGCCGTGCTCGGTGATCTGCCAGTATTCCTCACTCTCGGTGAGATACCCCTGCGCCAGCGCTTCGTCAATCTGCGGGCGAATCACCGATTCCGCCAGCCCTGTGTACAGCGCAAACTCCGCGCGGGGCGCGGCTTCCAGCAGACGGAAGCGGTTCATAAAGAACTCAAACGGCTTATCCGCCGCTTCGACGTCGTGCTGGCGCTCCAGGTAGCGGCCTTCCATATACCCGCGCGGGTGGCGGGTTTTGGCAGTACGCAGAATCCGCCCGTCCGGGAAGGTCACCTTGCCGTGCGCGCCGCAGCCAATCCCGAGATAGTCACCAAAACGCCAGTAGTTCAGGTTGTGCTGACACTGGTAGCCCGGCTTTGCATACGCCGACGTTTCGTACTGCTGATAGCCCGCAGCGGTTAAAAGCCTGTGACCCTGCTCGAAGATATCCCACAGCGCGTCGTCATCCGGCAGCACCGGCGGACGCGAGCCAAACAGGGTGTTGGGCTCGATGGTGAGCTGGTACCACGACAGGTGCGGCGGGTTCAGTTCGATCGCCTGGCGCAGGTCGTCCAGCGCCTCTTCCAGCGATTGATCCGGCAGGCCGTGCATCAAATCCAGGTTAAAGCTGCGAAGATTAAGACCGGTCGCCAGGTTTGCCGCGCGCTTCGCCTCTTCCGGGCCGTGAATACGCCCCAGGCGCTTCAGTTTCGGCTCGCTAAAGCTCTGCACGCCGATGGAGATGCGGTTCACGCCCGCGCGCTGATAGTCGACAAAACGGTCGGCCTCAACGGTACCGGGGTTGGCTTCCATCGTGATTTCAGCATCCGCTGCCAGGTTCAGGCGCGCACGCACGCCGTCCAGCAGCGTTTGCATCGCCGGGCCTGACAGCAGGCTCGGCGTACCGCCACCTATGAAAATGGTCTTAACTTCACGTCCCTGTGCGTAAGGTACATCGGCGTCCAGGTCGGCCAGCAGATGCGCAACGTAGTCATCGTGCGGCACTTCGCCCTTCAGCGCGTGCGAGTTGAAATCGCAGTACGGGCATTTCTGCACGCACCACGGGATGTGAATATAAAGACTCAGAGGCGGCAAATTAGCCATTACGCAGTGCTTCCAGTAACAGTTTCAGCGCGCGTCCACGGTGGGATATCGCGCTTTTCTCTTCGCGGGTCAGTTCCGCAGCGGTTTTGCCCTCGGTCGGGACAAAGAAAATCGGATCGTAGCCAAAGCCGCCGTTGCCAGCCGCTTCACGAGTAATCACGCCCGGCCAGCTGCCGTGGCAGACGATCGGCGTAGGGTCTTCCGCGTGACGCATATAGACCAGTACGCAGTGGAACTGCGCGGAGCGCTGTTCGTCCGGTACGTCTTTCAGGGCGACAAGCAGCTTTTCCAGATTCTGCTGGTCGGTGGCGTCAACGCCGGAATAGCGCGCGGAGTAAATCCCCGGTGCGCCGCCGAGAAAATCCACGGCCAGGCCGGAGTCGTCAGCAATCGCGGGCAGGCCGGTAATCTGCGCGGCGTGACGCGCTTTCAGGATCGCGTTTTCGATAAACGTCAGCCCCGTCTCTTCGGCGGAATCCACGCCAAGATCGGTCTGGGCGACCACGTCCAGACCAAAATCATTTAATAGCGAGGCCAGCTCGCGCACTTTACCGGCGTTGCCGGTCGCGAGAACAACTTTCTGCATGGTTTAGTCCTGTTCTTTCAGAGCCGCGACTTCCGTCGGGATAGATTGCGGATTAAGGATTTTTACCTGTTTATGTCGCCCAAGTTCACCTTTTTCAATGATGACCTGGCTTTTGGCGACGCGAAACTGTTTTGCCAGATATTTGGTCAGATGCGCGTTCGCCTGGCCGTCAACCGGCGGGGCGGTGATGGCGACTTTTAACTCGTCGCCATGCAGCCCAACAATACCGTCACGGCTGGCTTTGGGCTGAATATACAGCCGCAAAACCAGCCCGTCAGCGCAGGTGCTTACTGCACTCATAGCGCCATCCACAGCCCCGGCAGCAGCATATTGCCCGTGGACTGCAGCAGCTCAGCGATCCCCATGTTGACCACATAGAGCAGCAGTACCAGGATCATCGGCGAGAAATCAATACCGCCCATCGAAGGCAGCAGGTTGCGAATCGGGCGCAGCAGCGGTTCGGCCAGTTGGATCAGCGCATATTCTACCGGACTACGGCCCTGGCTTACCCAGCTCATGATGGCCATGACCAGCAGCACCCAAAAAATCAGCAGACCGACGGTCTTGATTAAAATCAGGACCGCAGCAATCCAGATAATCGGCTGGAAGGTGATGACCATAAACAGCACGATCGCTTTGATAACGCTCAGAATAAACGCCACCAGCAGAGACGAACTGTCGATGGGGCCCATCGCCGGGATAATACGACGCAGCGGTCCGACAACAGGCTGCGTGATTTTCACGACAAACTGCGAGAACGGATTGTAAAAATCACAGCGGGCCCACTGCATCCAGACGCGCAGCAAAAGCGCCATCGTATACAGCTCAAGCACAGTTGAGAGCAGGAAAGTCAACGTCTTCATGGCGTTCCTCAGGTTTCCTTATTATTTTGAGTAGTCGCGCGCACCGAAAATTGCCGTGCCGATGCGCACCATAGTGCTGCCTGCCGCGATGGCGGCTTCCATATCGTCCGACATGCCCAGAGAAAGCGTGTCTACCGTGTTATAGCGCGCTTTAAGCGCCTCAAATGCTACAGCCATTTGCTGTGCCACGGCAAACTGCCTTTCATAACTTGACTCAGGCGCCGGAATTGCCATCAGCCCGCGCAGGGTTAGGCGCGGCAGGGCGGCCACTTCGGCTGCCAGCGCATCCAGCTCGCTCAGCGCAATGCCGGACTTGCTGTTTTCATCGCTGATGTTGATTTGAATCAGCACGTTAAGCGCTTGCATCTCTGACGGACGCTGGTCGTTCAGGCGTGTCGCAATGCGCAGACGGTCAACGGTATGGCACCAGTCAAAGTGCTCCGCCACCAGACGGCTTTTGTTCGACTGCAGTGGACCAATAAAGTGCCACTGCAGATCCGTATTCCCCTGTTCCTGGAAGGAACGAATTTTATCCACGCCTTCCTGGACGTAGTTTTCACCAAACGCGCGTTGGCCTGCGTCAATAGCTTCTGCGATGGCGCTCGCAGGCTTGGTTTTGCTGACTGCAAGCAGCGTAATTTCTTCTGAAGCCCGGCCGCAACGCGTTGCGGCGGCTGAGATTTTGTCCCGGACCTGTGCCAGGTTATGCGCAATGTCGTTCATTTTCCGAGGAGTAGTCTATGGATGTGGAAGAAATTGTGGCCCTTAGTGTAAAGCATAACGTCTCCGATCTACACCTGTGCAGTGATTCGCCACCCCGCTGGCGCAGAACGGGCCGCCTTGAACCGGCACCGTTTCCTCCTCCTGACGTCGGGGCGTTGTTAAAAGCGTGGCTCAACGATGAGCAGCAGGGAACATGGTGGGCAAATGGACAGGTGGATTTTGCCGCGACGGTAACGGGAGGCCAGCGTCTGCGCGGGAGTGCCTTTAAGCAGATGCGCGGTGTCTCTGTGACGCTGCGGCTGTTGCCGCGTACCTGTCCGCAGCTCGCTACGCTGGGCGCGCCGCGGGCAATCCCGGAACTGTTATCCAATGACGCCGGGCTGATTCTGGTCACGGGGGCGACCGGCAGCGGCAAATCCACTACGCTGGCGGCGATGGTCGATTTTCTCAACCACCATACTGACGGCCATATCCTCACGCTTGAAGATCCGGTGGAGTTTATCTATCAGAGCGAGCGTTGCCTGATCCAGCAGCGGGAGATTGGCCAGCATAGTCCGTCATTTGCCGACGCGCTGCGCAGCGCCTTACGCCAGGATCCGGACGTTATTTTGCTGGGGGAGCTGCGCGACAGCGAAACGATCCGCCTGGCGCTAACGGCGGCGGAAACCGGACATCTGGTGCTGGCGACGCTGCATACGCGCGGGGCATCGCAGGCGATTGAACGGCTGGTCGATACGTTCCCGGCGCAGGAGAAAGATCCGGTGCGTAACCAGCTGGCCGGCAGCCTCCGGGCAGTGCTGGCGCAGAAGCTGCTTCCCGATCTGCAGGACGGCCGCGTCGCGCTGTATGAACTGCTGGTGAACACCGCTGCGGCGGCAAACCTTATTCGTGAAGGGAAAACGTGGCAACTGCCCGGCATCATCCAAACCGGTCTGCAGGCAGGAATGCAGAACTTTGACCAGAGCCTGGCGGAGAGACGGGCGCAGGGGCGGCTGTAGGCCCCGTGCTTAAAAACCCTGTTCGAAATAGCTTTCGAGGATAATCACGGCAGAAGCGGAGTCCACGCTGCCTTTGTTGAGCGCCCGGAAGCCGCCGTGCTCAAACAGACCCGCACGCGCTTCGACGGTGCTAAGACGCTCGTCGTGAAGCTTCACGGAGACGCCAAAGCGGCCATGGATTTTATTGGCGAACTTTCGCGCCCGTGCGGTAAGCGGCTGTTCGGTACCGTCCATGTTCAGCGGCAGCCCAACAATAACGTCATCCGGCTGCCACTCCTTGAGCAGACGCTCAATAAGATTCCAGTCCGGCGTACCGTCGTTGGCCTTCAGGGCAGTAAGCGGACGCGCGGTACCGGTGATGCGCTGCCCCACGGCGACGCCAATGCTTTTGGTGCCAAAATCGAAGGCCAGAAGCGTTCCGCTCATCAGGCGTGCCCCGCTACGCCAGGCATGGTCAGGATATCAATACCAATCAGCTTCGCCGCGTCACGCCAGCGATCGGCGATGGGGGTTTTAAACAGGATATTCATGTCCGCAGGTGCAGTAAGCCATGCGTTATCGAGGATCTCCTGCTCAAGCTGGCCTTTCTCCCAGGACGAATAGCCCAACGCCACCAGCACTTCAGAAGGCTGCTCTGCGGTACCCAGCGTTTCGAGCACGTCACGCGAGGTGGTGATGACGGTGTTATCCGAAATTCGAATACTGGAAGAGAACACCGGCGGCGTATGCAGGATAAAACCGCGATCTTCTGCAAGAGGTCCGCCCAGCATCACAGGTTTATCAAGCCGTATTTCCGGCAGGCGCTCTTCAGCCGAGATTTTCAGCTTGTCCAGAATTCCTTCAACCTGAAGATTTTCCAGCGGTTTATTAATGATAATACCCATCGCGCCGTCTTCATTGTATTCACAAATATAAACCACGGCGCGGCGAAAAATCGGGTCCTGGAGAGCAGGCATGGCAATAAGAAAGTGATGCTGTAAATTCATTGTCAGAGGTACTGTTTCCTGGTTTAAAAAGCGACAGCGCCCAGTATGGGGACAAACACAGGCGCTGTCACTAATAGTATTGTTAGGTTATTTCTGTAAACGTTTTTCGATAGCGTCCATCAGCATTCCGGTGATCGAAATCGGGAATTCAGCCTCAATTTCACGAATGCAGGTCGGGCTGGTGACGTTCACTTCGGTCAGACGATCGCCGATGATATCCAGGCCAACGAAGATCAGGCCTTTGGCTTTCAGCGTCGGGCCAACGCGGCGGGCAATTTCCCAGTCGCTTTCGGTCAGCGGACGCGGTTCGCCGCGGCCACCGGCGGCCAGATTACCGCGGGTTTCACCACCCTGCGGGATACGCGCCAGGCAGTAAGGAACCGGTTCGCCATCCACGACCAGAACGCGTTTGTCGCCGTCTTTGATCGCCGGAATATAGTTCTGCGCCATGCAGTAACGCGTGCCCAGCTCGGTCAGGGTCTCGGCAATCACGCCAATGTTCGGGTCGCTCTCTTTCACGCGGAAAATCGACGCACCGCCCATGCCGTCCAGCGGCTTCATGATGATGTCGCCGTGCTTCTGCCAGAATTCCTTCAGCTGAGCTTTGCTGCGGGTCACCAGCGTTTCCGGCGTCAGGTCAGAGAACCAGGCGGTGTAGAGCTTCTCGTTGCAGTCGCGCAGGCTCTGCGGCTTGTTGACGATCAGCGTTCCTTTCTCTTCTGCGCGTTCGAGAATATAGGTGCAGTAGATGTATTCAGTGTCGAATGGCGGATCTTTACGCATCAGGATGACGTTGAGATCGGCAAGCGCAATGTCCTGTTCGGTGCCGAATTCGTACCATTTGTCGTAGTTCTGCTCGACGTTAACGATGCGGGTGCGGGCGCGGGCTTCACCGTTGATCAGGTAAAGATCGTTCATCTCCATATAGTGGAGTTCATAGCCGCGACGCTGCGCTTCCAGCAGCATGGCGAAGCTGGAATCTTTCTTAATGTTAATGTTTGCGATGGGGTCCATCACGATGCCGAGCTTGATCATGTTCTTCTCCGTTAATGCTTCAACCCAGATCGCCAAACCGTACCTGTAGCGCGGTAATGGCCGTGAGTGCCGTTGTCTCAGTGCGCAGAACGCGAGGTCCCAACAGAATATCAGTAAACTGGTAACGTGCCGTCATCGCAATTTCGTCCGCCGACAGGCCGCCTTCGGGGCCAATCAGCAGGCGAACGCGCTCAACGGGCAGCGGTAGCGTATTGATGCTGGCGCTGGCGCGCGGATGAAGATTGAGCTTCAGCCCACTGTCCTCTTCAGCACACCACTCCTCCAGATCCATCGCCGGGCGGATCTCCGGAATACGGTTCCGGCCACTCTGTTCGCAAGCCGCGATGGCAATTTTCTGCCACTGCTGGATCTTTTTGTTCAGACGTTCCGCATACAGTTTAACGCCACAGCGCTCAGAAAAAAGTGGCGTAATGAGGCTTACACCCAGTTCAATGGATTTCTGAATGGTGAACTCCATTTTCTCACCGCGCGACATGACCTGGCCCAGATGAATGTGCAGCGGTGATTCCCGGTCATCCACTTCACCGCGCAGGACGTTCACGTGTACGCTTTTTTTATCTGCCCGCGTAATTTCGGCGTCGAACACCTGGTTCGAGCCGTCGAACAGCTGGATTGCCTGACCGGCGCCCATGCGCAGCACGCGGCCAACGTGGTTGGCGGCGTCATCAGACAGGGCGATTTCGCGGCCTGCGGTAATCAGTTCAGGGTGGTAAATGCGGGGAATGCGCATAGTCAGAAATTCCATGTGTCATGCGATATAAGCGAATTGCCGTAGTGTAGGTTAGCTCTTTTGCGCCTGGCAAGCCCGCTGGACGTAAGGGTTGTGATTCCCCTGGACTCTGGCGATACGGTCGTCGCGCTGGCATTCCCACTCCGTCACCGGATACTGCTTGTCCCAGGCGTTGAACAGCTGCGTCTGCTGGCGGGAGAGGTTGAGATCGTAACGGTCACGCATATAGAAGTAGGTACGGGCAATGCTGCCGCGCGCGCGGGCAGGGGGCTCGGCGACTTTCTCTTTAAAATCAATCTTCATACCGCACTGGCCGTACTGGCCTTCGCCACCGTTCCACTGGCTGTACATGAAGTTACCCCGGTCGCCGTTCACTTCGCCCACCGCGGGCTGCAGGTTATGCATGTCGCTTTCCATCTGGCGGTAAACCGGGTCTTTGGCACAGTTTTTACGTCCGCCATCCTGCCAGCACTGGCGCTGGTGGCCAAACTGCCATGCCGGAACGACATGTTCCCATTCAATACGGCTGGCGCGGTTTTCGTTTTTACGCACCTTGTAGCCGCAGGACTCAAGGTCAACGACCCCTTTTTTACCCTGCCAGTTAATTTTACAGCCGCAGTAGAAATCGCCCGGCACATCGGCGTTCACCTTCACGCCTGCGGCCTTGGCCTGGGAAAAACTGTTGATACCGTCGGCCAGAGCATGGCCTGAGAGCGCCGTCGTCAGAAAGGCGACCGCGAGAGAAAAATTACGGGACATCTTACACTCCGTGTCAAAACGAGCCCGCAACGTAACGAATGTTGTTCCTGTATGCAATCAGTCAGATCAGGAAAGTTCCTGAAAGTTCAAATGATTATTCCGCAACCAGCGGCTCGCCGCATTTGACGCAGCGGTAGGTCGCCTCGCCGCGCACCACGCGATTATGGCGACGGACGGTAAGCTGGTGCTGCTGGCACTGACAGCGGTAGGGGAAGGTATTGCGGCGCACCGACTCCAGCTCGAACTGGTGGGTACGGCGCGCCGGAACGCCGAGCACCGCCTCCATCATCCACTTCCACTCTTTTCCGTGGGGGGCGACGCGCCCGAAGTGCTTCCACACCAGCAGATGCGCCAGCTCGTGCGGCACCACTTCATCGATAAACGCCTGCTGGTTTTCCATCATCAGCACCGGGTTAAGGCGGATCTCATACGACTCGAGCCAGGCGGTACCGGCCGAGGTGCCACGCTGCTGGTAGACGAGTTTGGGTTCAGGGTAGTTGCGCCCGAGCTTCAGGTTCGCCTGGGCGAGCTTTTCCCGCAGGCTGCGCATAACGGCCTGCTGAATGGCGATGGGGAGACGGGGTGCTTTCATAGGGGCAGAGCATAAAGCGCGAAGCGGGGAGGTGCAAGAGGCACCTCCCGAGTGAGGATTAGTCGTGGGCGCCGATTTCGCGCAGAGGACGACCTTTCATCAAATTACGTTCAATATGCTCCAGGGACACATGTTTGGTTTCTGGAACCAGCCAGATGGTCAGCACAATAAAGAAGATGTTCAGACCGGCGTAAACCCAGAAGGTGTTGGCGTTGCCCAGGGTATTGAGCATGGTCAGGAACGTTGCGCCGACGATCATGTTGGCAATCCAGTTGGTTGCGGTAGAGCAGGTGATGCCAAAATCACGTCCTTTCAGCGGCTGGATCTCAGAGCACAGCACCCAGATCAGCGGACCGGCGCTCATCGCAAACCCGACGATAAACATCAGCAGCATGCCTACCGCAAAGTACTGGGCGGTTGGGGAGTGAATGCCCACATGCATCATAGTACCGAGGACCCCCATGCCTGCCGCCATCACAAGGAAGCCTAGCGTCAGGGTTGGCTTACGTCCCCAGCGGTCCACCAGACCGATGGCGATAAAGGTCGCCAGCACGTTGGTCAGACCCACGATGACGGTCCCCCACATCTGCTCGGTGGTGTTGGTATAACCCGCCAGCTCAAAGATTTTGGGCGCGTAGTACATGATGACGTTCATCCCCGTGAACTGCTGCATCACCTGCAGCAGTACGCCGAGGAAAACGGCGCGACGGAAGTTGCTGTTCTCTTTAAACAGCGCCCAGCCGGACTGTTTGACCTTCAGGCTTTCGCGGATCTCTTCCAGCTCGTTTTTCGCTTCCGCGCTGGTATCGCGCAGGCGCATCAGCACGCGTTCTGCATCGTGGAATCGACGTTTTGCAGCAAACCAGCGAGGGCTGTCCGGCAGGAAGAAGACGCCAATCAGCAGCAGAACCGCAGGGATGATGATCACGCCGAGCATCCAGCGCCATGCGCCGCTGTAGCTAAACGCCGTATCGGAAAGGTACGCGCCCAGGATACCAATGGTGATCATCAGCTGGTACATGGAAATCATACTGCCGCGGATTTTCTCCGGCGCAATTTCAGACAGGTAAAGCGGGGCGGTATAGGACGCCACGCCCACGGCCAGACCAAGCAGCACGCGGGAAACCAGCAGGACCTCAACGTTAGGCGCTGCGGCAGAGAAGAGTGAGCCGGCAACGAACAGGATCGCGCCGATCATCAGGCTCTTTTTACGTCCGAGCTTAAAGGAGAGCCAGCCGCTGCCGACGGCCCCGACGGCCGCGCCAAACATCATTGAGCTAACCACCCACTCCTGGGTGTGAGCGCTGATCTGGAACTCTTCTGTAATGAAAGGTAATGCACCGGCAATCACGCCGATATCCAGGCCAAAAAGTAATCCTGCCAGGGCGGCGAGGAAACAGACGAAGAATGTCATCGCCTTGTTGGACGTACGCCCCTGTTTTTTATTGTCAGGCATTATGCCCTCCAGTTGGGTTATCAGTTTTATTGATGTTAAGGGTAGGTGAGCGACCCGCAAAAATATGTGAGATTAATCACATAGGTGTAATCGGTTACACAGCTTTGCAACCGTAAATAAAATTAAAGCTTTGAAAATATAGAGGTAAATGAGGTGATATGCATCGCGAAAGGACACATTTCAGACTTAACTGAAAGGGAATGTAACAGCAGAAGAAAGTCGATCGTGCAAAGAGAATATTCTGAAAGCACGGGATGTCCGGTGCGGTGTAATCGGTTCCAAATATCGCCACCCGACAAAAAAAGGCCAGCCCGAAGGCTGGCCTTTTAAAAGCGATGTCAGTCGATTACTTCAGACCGGCAGCTTCACGCAGCAGAGCGGCTTTGTCGGTTTTTTCCCATGGGAAATGTTCACGACCAAAGTGACCGTATGCAGCGGTTTCTTTGTAGATTGGGTGCAGCAGATCCAGCATCTGAATCAGGCCGTATGGACGCAGGTCGAAGAACTCGCGCACCAGCAGGGTCAGCTGTTCTGAAGGCACTTTCTCGGTACCGAAGGTTTCCACCATGATGGAGGTGGGTTCAGCCACGCCGATTGCGTAGGAGACCTGAATCTCACAGCGGTCAGCCAGGCCGGCAGCAACGATGTTTTTCGCCACATAACGTGCCGCGTACGCCGCAGAACGGTCAACTTTAGACGGATCTTTACCGGAGAACGCACCGCCACCGTGACGCGCCATGCCGCCGTAGGTATCAACGATGATTTTACGACCTGTCAGACCGCAGTCACCCATTGGGCCGCCGATAACAAAGCGTCCGGTTGGGTTGATGAAGAATTTGGTCGCAGAGCTCAGCCATTCGGTAGGCAGAACCGGCTTGATGATCTCTTCCATCACTGCTTCCTGCAGGGATTTCTGATCGATTTCTTCGGAATGCTGGGTAGACAGAACCACCGCGTCAATACCGACGATTTTGCCGTCGTCATACTGGAAGGTGACCTGGCTTTTCGCATCCGGGCGCAGCCACGGCAGGGTGCCGTTTTTACGCACTTCTGCCTGACGCTGCACCAGACGGTGTGCGTAGGTGACCGGTGCTGGCATCAGCACGTCGGTTTCGTTGGTTGCATAGCCGAACATCAGACCCTGGTCGCCCGCGCCCTGTTCCAGCGGATCGGCACGGTCAACGCCCTGGTTGATATCCGGAGACTGTTTGCCAATTGCGCTCAGTACCGCGCAGGAGTTGGCATCAAAACCCATATCAGAATGCACATAGCCGATCTCACGCACCGTGTTACGGGTGATCTCTTCGATATCAACCCATGCGCTGGTGGTGATCTCACCGCCAACCAGAACCATGCCGGTTTTGACATAGGTTTCACACGCTACGCGCGCTTTAGGATCCTGCGCCAGGATCGCATCCAGCACCGCATCGGAGATTTGGTCAGCAATTTTATCAGGATGTCCTTCTGATACGGACTCGGACGTAAACAGGTGTTTTGCCATGTTTTATTTCACCTAAGAGGAATTTGGTTAGCTCAAGCTGCTGTGTGGAATAGCCAAAGGAGATAATTCTACCAAGGCCTGCAGGTTTTTGACACTGGCAGTATGAGTGTTAATCAGTATAGATGGATTAACATCTGGATGGCTATTTTAGGTCACTTCTTCGCCCGATTTCCAGTTTTTTTTGACTAACCTCTCACTCAGTTGAAATTGCTGCTGGCAATAATTCCTGACGGCCCCGGCAACACGCGCATTTTTGTTTTGCTTTTTAGCCCCCTTCTCGGTATAAAACGCGGCGCGCGGCTCATATAAAATAAGCGCTCGATGAACTCATCGTGTCGCCACTTCCAGCCGGGTTAAGCAGTGAACTTTTAGCTTTGGCTTGGGGTCCGTTTCAGCAGAAGCGGCCGTGGAGGTGATACGAGATAATGAACCATCGTTTTCCGCTAATTCAGCGCAGCCGTTCTGGCGCGCATTTGATTCCCGCAACCCGCATTTTTAGTCTGCAAACCTGCCGATGTTATACCCATCTCGGCGCTTCTCAGGATTCCAGGGCCGGTCGCGCTTTGTGAAAACTGAACAAGGGCGCTCTTGTTAATACAAGAGTTTTCTCGTGGTTTCGCCGAACCTTGTCATACAGAGTTCGGATACGTGTTTTACAATGATATGAATAAGAAACCGGTCGCACGGTCTGGATTTCAGCATACTCTGCTGGGAAACGGAGCCGTTTATGGGTTGTTATCGCCGTATAACGCTGCGATAGTAGTCAACTGTTTTACACTTAATACAAAGAGTTGAGGTTCGCTATGTCTGACGACATGTCTTCTTTTTCGCCTTCGTCAGCGGGCGAACAGGGTGTACTACGTTCTATGCAGGAGGTTGCGATGAGCTCCGAGGAAGCCAGCAAGATGCTGCGCACTTACAATATTGCCTGGTGGGGCAATAACTATTACGACGTCAACGAACTGGGCCACATCAGCGTCTGCCCGGATCCGGACGTCCCTGAAGCGCGCGTGGATCTCGCGAAGCTGGTTAAAGCCCGTGAAGCTCAGGGCCAGCGTTTGCCTGCACTGTTCTGCTTCCCGCAGATCCTGCAACATCGCCTGCGTTCGATTAACGCCGCGTTTAAGCGCGCGCGTGAGTCCTACGGTTATAAAGGTGACTACTTCCTGGTTTACCCGATCAAGGTGAACCAGCACCGCCGCGTAATTGAATCTCTGATCCACTCCGGCGAGCCGCTGGGTCTGGAAGCAGGTTCCAAAGCGGAACTGATGGCGGTTCTGGCGCATGCGGGCATGACCCGTTCAGTGATCGTCTGTAACGGCTATAAAGACCGTGAATACATTCGTCTGGCGCTGATTGGCGAGAAGATGGGCCACAAGGTCTATCTGGTTATCGAAAAGATGACCGAAATCGCCATCGTGCTGGAAGAGGCCGAGCGTCTGAACGTGGTGCCACGCCTTGGCGTGCGTGCGCGTCTGGCGTCACAGGGTTCCGGCAAATGGCAGTCCTCCGGCGGCGAAAAATCCAAGTTCGGCCTGGCGGCAAACCAGGTACTGCAGCTGGTGGAAATCCTGCGCGAGCGCGGTCGTCTGGACAGCATTCAGCTGCTGCACTTCCACCTCGGCTCGCAGATGGCCAACATTCGCGATATTGCGACCGGCGTGCGTGAGTCAGCGCGTTTCTACGTTGAGCTGCATAAGCTTGGCGTAAATATTCAGTGCTTCGACGTGGGCGGCGGCCTGGGCGTGGACTACGAAGGGACCCGCTCGCAGTCTGACTGCTCCGTGAACTACGGCCTGAACGAATATGCGAACAACATCATCTGGGCTATCGGCGATGCCTGTGAAGAGAACGGCCTGCCGCACCCGACGGTGATCACCGAATCCGGTCGCGCGGTCACCGCGCACCATACGGTGCTGGTCTCGAACATCATCGGCGTTGAGCGCAGCGAAACCACCGAAGCGACGCCGCCGGCAGACGATGCGCCGCGTTCCCTGCAGAGCATGTGGGAAACCTGGCAGGAGATGCACGAGCCGGGCACGCGTCGTTCCCTGCGCGAATGGCTGCACGACAGCCAGATGGACCTGCACGATATTCACGTGGGCTATTCTTCAGGCACCTTCAGCCTGCAGGAGCGCGCGTGGGCGGAGCAGCTCTATCTGAACATGTGCCATGAAGTGCAGAAACAGCTCGACCCGAGCAACCGCGCGCACCGTCCGATTATCGACGAGCTGCAGGAGCGTATGGCGGATAAGATTTACGTCAACTTCTCGCTGTTCCAGTCGATGCCGGATGCCTGGGGTATCGATCAGCTGTTCCCGGTTCTGCCGCTGGAAGGGCTGAACCACGCCCCGGAACGTCGCGCGGTGCTGCTGGACATTACCTGCGATTCCGACGGTGCTATCGACCACTATGTTGACGGCGACGGTATCGCAACGACAATGCCAATGCCGGAATACGACCCGGAGAACCCGCCGATGCTGGGCTTCTTTATGGTCGGCGCGTATCAGGAGATCCTCGGCAACATGCATAACCTGTTCGGTGATACCGAAGCGGTGGACGTGTTCGTGTTCCCTGACGGCAGCGTGGAAGTTGAGCTGTCCGATGAAGGGGACACCGTGGCGGACATGCTGGAATACGTTCAGCTCGATCCGAAAACCCTGCTGACACAGTTCCGCGATCAGGTGAAAAACACCGGTCTGGACGACGCGCTCCAGCAGCAGTTCCTGGAAGAGTTTGAAGCGGGTCTGTACGGATATACGTATCTGGAAGACGAATAGTCGTTGATGCCCGGTGGCGCTGCGCTTACCAGGCCTACGAATGTAGGCCGGATAAGGCGAAGCCGCCATCCGGCAGAATGCTATACTCACTTGAACCCGTATGCATTACCGGCGATAATTCGCCCTAATAAGCGATTTACGAATCAATCCCTTCCTCGTCGGGTTTAACGACGCGGAGGGGATTTTTTTTCATCTGTTTTTAATGTATCGACTTTAAAAGAGGTCAGGACATGAGCACTTTAGGTCATCAGTACGATAACTCTCTGGTATCTAACGCGTTTGGTTTTTTACGCCTTCCGATGAACTTCCAGCCGTACGACAGCGACGCTGACTGGGTGATCACCGGCGTGCCGTTCGATATGGCGACATCTGGCCGCGCGGGTGGTCGTCACGGCCCGGCGGCGATCCGTCAGGTTTCCACTAACCTGGCCTGGGAGCACAACCGCTTCCCGTGGAACTTCGACATGCGCGAGCGCCTGAACGTGGTGGACTGCGGTGACCTGGTGTATGCCTTCGGCGACGCGCGTGAGATGAGCGAAAAGCTGCAGGCGCACGCCGAGAAGCTGCTGGCTGCCGGTAAGCGCATGCTCTCCTTCGGCGGCGACCACTTCGTGACCCTGCCGCTGCTGCGCGCCCACGCGAAGCACTTCGGTAAAATGGCGCTGGTACACTTTGATGCGCATACCGACACCTACGCGAACGGCTGTGAGTTTGACCACGGCACCATGTTCTTTACCGCGCCGAACGAAGGTCTGATCGACCCGAACCACTCCGTGCAGATCGGTATTCGCACCGAGTTCGACAAAGATAACGGCTTCACCGTGCTGGATGCGGGTCAGGTTAACGACCGCGGCGTGGATGACATCCTCGCTCAGGTGAAGCAGATTGTGGGTGATATGCCTGTCTATCTGACCTTCGACATCGACTGCCTGGATCCGGCATTTGCTCCCGGTACCGGTACGCCGGTCATCGGCGGTTTGACCTCAGATCGTGCCATCAAGCTGGTGCGCGGCCTGAAGGATCTGAACATTGTCGGGATGGACGTGGTGGAAGTGGCGCCTGCCTATGACCAGTCCGAGATCACTGCGCTGGCCGCAGCGACCCTGGCACTGGAAATGCTCTACATTCAGGCAGCTAAAAAAGGCGAATAAGCCTCGCCTGGCGTGAAAAAAAACCTCTCTATTGAGAGGTTTTTTATTGCCTTTAGAACACGTTAAACGGGTATTCCACGTAAGCGCGGATCTCGTCCCCGCCCACGTTGTACTCGCTGGCATTGCTGGAGACGCGCAGGACGGAGTAGCGCAGTTTAAGCTTCAGATCCTTAGCCGGACCATCCTGCACCTGGTACTGGATCTGGTTAAACCACTCGTGCTCTTTGCCGTTGCTGGTTTCAGAGGTTTTGATGTTATCGCCACGCACGTAGGCGGTGGTCCAGCTCAGGCCCGGTAAGCCAAGGCCGCTAAAGTCCAGACCGTAGGAAGCCTGCCATGAACGTTCATCTTCGCCGTTAAAATCTGACCAGTAGGAGTTCGCCAGCCAGATGGTGTTACCACCGTCACCCACGCCGCCCTTGTCACGATAGCCGCCGTAGTTGTAGCCGGTGCTGCCGCTGCTCTGCTGGTACGCTACTTTGAACGTGTGAATATCCCAGATGTAGCTCGCCGCCAGGCTCCAGATAGCGTTGCTGCGGCCCGTATCGAGGCTGTCCGCGTAACCCTGGTCGAGACGGGAGTTATAGCCGTTGAAGTCGAGCACCAGCTGCTGTCCGGTGCTGAACGGCTGCTTGAAGTTCAGGCCCAGGTACTGCTTGTTCATCACCTCTTCATTATGAGAGGCGTAAAGCGCGCCGCTGAACTGGTCGTTAAACTGGTAGCTCGCGCCGCCGAAGGAGAGGCTCTTCAGTCCGCTGTCGTGGCGATCGTCACTTTTACGCTGCTCGTCGGTGAAATAACCGGCGTTGATTTCCAGACCGTCGATCTCTTTTGAGGTCAGCATAGCGCCGGTGTAGCTTTCAAACAGCAGGCGAGAGCTGTCGGCATTGACGATAGGCAATTCAGGACGCTGATTCCCGTAGCTCAGTACGGTATTCGAGATGCGCATTTTGGCGGTTGCGCCAAACTTTGCCAGATCGGATTTTGCCCGGCCGTCGTCTTCCTGCTTAAAGAAGTCGATGCCGCCTGCGCCGCTTTTGCCGCGACCGCCGTCCAGGCGCACGCCGTATTGAGCAATACCGTCCACACCAAAGCCCACCAGCCCTTCGGTATAGCCGGATGCAAACGTGGCGATGATCCCCTGACCCCATTCGGCTTTGTCCTGCTGGCCCTGATGGTAGTCGCGGCTGATATACGCATTGCGGAAAAACAGGTCCAGACGGCTGTCGTCAATAAAACCCTGGCTGTCGGATTGCTGGCTTGCAGCGGCAGGTAATGCGGCAAATAAGCTTAAAGCAACTAATGATAATTCTTTTTTCACGGAGGGAACGTCTCTGTCTGGATATATTAATTTGAATAACTGCGGAGGTGATAATTACCGGAAAAAGTGACCTTTGCAATAATTATGTGACCAGACATTTCAATGTCATAGGGCAGATTTGGCGGGGCTTTCAGGGGTGTTATCGATACGTGCTGTTAAGTTAACAATTCATGCGAAATAAAAAGGAGGCAAAACTGCCTCCTTCTGAAATTATTTAATTCCGTCTGCGGCCATACGGTCGCGAATATGCTGTGCGCGTTCTTCTGAGGCCGGGTGATCGTCAAACATGGAGCTTTGACGTCCGGCTTCCAGCTTGGCCAGTTTTTCGAAGCTGGTGGCTAAGCCTGATGGATTAATGCCGCGTTTGCGCAACAGATCGTAGGAGTAGTCATCCGCCTCGGACTCCTGACGCTGTGAGAACTGAGAGTTAACCAGCTTTTCACCCACGTCCCCAAGCTGTGACTGCGACAGGCTGCCAACGATACCGCCTGCAGAGGCCGCCGCTGCGCGGATGGCATTGGTGCCCAGGGCAACCTGCATCCCTTTCTTCACGTGGCCCAGGGCAACGTGGCCCATTTCATGGCCGATAACCGCTTCCACTTCATTGTCGGTCATCATGTCCATCAGTCCGCTGTAGACGCGGATACAGCCGTTCGCCATCGCGAAGGCGTTGACGTCTTTCGCCATGTACACCTTGTAGTTCACCGGCTGGCCGTTGATGTTATCGCCCAGCGCGGAAGCAATCTTATTCAGACGCTGCGTGTAGGTACTGTTGGCCGGCGCAAGCGTGGCTTTTCCGTCCATATCTTTACAGGCCTGGTCGCTCAGCGCTTTCACCTGCGCATCGCTCAGGGAATAGGCCTGAAAGGCCTCTGCCCCTGACGTCATCAGACCGTTAGAATCCATATTCTGACAGCCGCTCAGCAGGAGCGTTGTACCCAGGGCCAGCACTATTGCACGCATTTTCATGAGGTTGCTTCCGTACTCGTTAATCTGAATAAAATCCGAAAAGGTCACCGTCAGCGAAGCCGGTGTCGGGCTAAGTATAAGGAATATCTACAGGGCCGGGCGAGTAGATTGCGCAACATGCGAGCATGATCCAGAGATTTCTTAAGCTGCAAAAGAATGGTCCATGTACATGGCATGCCGCTTGGGTTACATTGTTGGCACTTTTTTCCGGCGTAGCCCAAAACGCGCTGTCGTCAAGGGCATGGCCTTTAACAGTCCGATCTGGAGTTAAAATGTCCTCACGTAAAGAGCTTGCTAATGCTATTCGTGCGCTGAGCATGGACGCAGTTCAGAAAGCCAAATCCGGCCACCCAGGGGCCCCTATGGGTATGGCTGATATCGCCGAAGTCCTGTGGCGTGATTTCCTGAACCACAACCCGCAGAACCCGTCATGGGCTGACCGCGACCGCTTCGTGCTATCCAACGGCCACGGCTCTATGCTGATCTATAGCCTGCTGCACCTCACCGGCTACGATCTGCCTATCGAAGAGCTGAAAAACTTCCGTCAGCTGCACTCCAAAACTCCAGGTCACCCGGAAGTGGGCTACACCGCTGGCGTAGAAACCACCACCGGCCCGCTGGGTCAGGGTATTGCTAACGCCGTGGGTATGGCGATTGCAGAGAAGACCCTGGCGGCGCAGTTCAACCGGCCTGGTCACGACATCGTTGACCACTTCACCTACGCGTTCATGGGCGACGGCTGCATGATGGAAGGCATTTCTCACGAAGTGTGCTCCCTGGCAGGTACCCTGAAGCTGGGTAAACTGGTTGCGTTCTATGACGACAACGGTATCTCCATCGACGGTCACGTTGAAGGCTGGTTCACCGACGACACCGCAGCACGTTTCGAAGCCTACGGCTGGCACGTTGTGCGTGGCGTTGATGGTCACGATGCTGACTCGATTAAACGTGCAGTGGAAGAAGCGCGCGCGGTGACGGACAAGCCGTCCCTGCTGATGTGCAAAACCATCATCGGCTTCGGTTCACCGAACAAAGCGGGTACGCACGACTCCCACGGCGCGCCGCTGGGTGATGCAGAAATCGCACTGACCCGCGAAGCGCTGGGCTGGAAACACCCTGCATTCGAAATCCCATCAGAGATTTACGCTCAGTGGGATGCAAAAGAAGTAGGCCAGGCGAAAGAAGCGGCCTGGAACGAGAAGTTCGCTGCTTACGCGAAAGCCTTCCCGCAGGAAGCGGCTGAATTCACCCGTCGTATGAAAGGTGACATGCCGTCTGACTTCGACGCGAAAGCGAACGAGTTTATCGCTAAGCTGCAGGCGAACCCGTCTAAAATCGCGAGCCGTAAAGCGTCTCAGAATGCGATTGAAGCGTTCGGCCCATGGCTGCCAGAATTCCTGGGCGGCTCCGCTGACCTGGCGCCATCTAACCTGACCCTGTGGTCCGGTTCTAAGCCAATCAACGAAGACACTGCCGGTAACTACATCCATTACGGTGTACGTGAATTCGGTATGACCGCGATTGCCAACGGTATCTCCCTGCACGGTGGTTTCCTGCCGTACACCTCTACCTTCCTGATGTTCGTTGAATATGCCCGTAACGCCGTGCGTATGGCGGCGCTGATGAAACAGCGTCAGGTGATGGTCTACACCCACGACTCCATCGGTCTTGGCGAAGACGGCCCAACTCACCAGCCGGTAGAGCAGGTGGCTTCCCTGCGCGTGACCCCGAACATGAGCACATGGCGTCCATGTGACCAGGTTGAATCCGCGGTGGCGTGGAAATACGGCGTTGAGCGTAAGGACGGTCCAACCGCGCTGATCCTCTCCCGTCAGAACCTGGCGCAGCAGGAGCGTACCCCTGAGCAGCTGGCGAACATCGCTCGCGGTGGTTACGTGCTGAAAGATTGCGCGGGCCAGCCTGAGCTGATCTTCATCGCTACCGGTTCTGAAGTTGAGCTGGCTGTTGCCGCATGGGAAAAACTGACTGCCGAAGGCGTGAAGGCGCGCGTGGTCTCCATGCCGTCTACCGATGCGTTTGACAAGCAGGATGCCGCTTACCGTGAATCCGTTCTGCCTAAAGCGGTTTCCGCGCGTGTGGCAGTGGAAGCGGGTATCGCTGACTACTGGTTCAAATACGTGGGCCTGAACGGTGCCATCGTCGGTATGACCACCTTCGGTGAGTCTGCTCCGGCAGAGCAGCTGTTCGAAGAGTTCGGCTTCACCGTTGAGAACGTTGTCGCGAAAGCGAAAGAACTGCTGTAATCGCCGTTTTGCCCGGTGGCGCTACGCTTACCGGGTCTACAAATGGCTCGAAAGTAGGCCGGGTAAGCGCTAGCGCGCCACCCGGCTTTTTTTGCGTCATTATTCCACCTAAAATGTGACGCAAGTCATATAGCTCGCTTATTCATCTGGACAGACATTCCTTTTATTCCCCGATTCGCTTATTCTTGCTGAAGCGTTTCAGTCGATTAAATGTTCGACAATTGACCAATCAATCGCAGTTTGTGACAGCAAGGATTCCCCTTCGGGCGTAGCTGGATTACTCTTTCAGCCACCTCAAACTCAGGGATTGCTTTGCAGGAGATCTATGACCGTACGCGTAGCGATTAATGGCTTCGGTCGCATCGGGCGTAACGTGGTTCGTGCTTTGTATGAATCCGGACGTCGGGCGGAAATAACCGTGGTGGCAATCAATGAACTGGCGGATGCTGCGGGCATGGCGCATTTATTGAAGTATGACACCAGCCACGGACGTTTCGCCTGGGATGTGCGCCAGGAAAGAGATCTGCTTTTTGTGGGTGATGACGCTATTCGTGTTCTGCATGAGAACAGCATTTCCGGGCTACCCTGGCGTGAACTGGGTGTGGATGTCGTGCTTGACTGTACCGGTGTTTATGGCAACCGCGAACACGGCGAAGCGCATCTGGCTGCAGGCGCGAAAAAAGTCCTGTTTTCTCATCCCTGCAGTAATGACCTCGACGCGACAGTCGTGTTTGGCGTCAACCAGCATGAGCTGCAGGCCGAACACCGCATTGTTTCCAACGCCTCCTGTACCACCAACTGCATTATTCCGGTCATCAAACTTTTAGACGATGCGTATGGCATTGAATCCGGCACCGTGACCACGATTCATTCCGCAATGCACGATCAGCAGGTTATCGACGCCTACCATCCGGATTTACGACGCACTCGCGCGGCGAGCCAGTCAATTATTCCGGTAGATACGAAACTGGCGGCAGGGATCACCCGAATTTTTCCGCAGTTTAATGACAGGTTTGAAGCGATTGCCGTGCGTGTTCCGACGATTAACGTTACCGCAATCGACCTTAGCGTGACGGTAAAAAAACCTGTAAAAGCCTGTGAAGTCAACCTGTTGCTGCAAAAAGCGGCACAGGGGGCATTTCATGGTATAGTTGACTATACGGAATTACCGTTGGTCTCAGTAGATTTTAACCACGACCCGCACAGCGCCATCGTCGATGGTACGCAAACGAGAGTCAGTGGGGCACACCTTATCAAGACGCTGGTCTGGTGTGATAACGAATGGGGCTTTGCTAACCGAATGCTCGACACCACGTTAGCAATGGCCGCTCAAGGTTTCAGGTAAGACGCATCGTGCGTCTGCAAAACTTTAAGAATCAACGAGAGGATTCACCATGTCTGTAATTAAGATGACCGATCTGGATCTGGCTGGTAAACGCGTTTTCATCCGTGCCGATCTGAACGTACCGGTTAAAGATGGCAAAGTGACCAGCGACGCGCGTATCCGTGCATCTCTGCCAACCATCGAACTGGCTCTGAAGCAGGGCGCGAAAGTGATGGTCACCTCCCACCTGGGTCGTCCAACTGAAGGCGAGTACAACGAAGAGTTCTCTCTGCTGCCAGTGGTTAATTACCTGAAAGACAAACTGTCCAACCCGGTTCGCCTGGTAAAAGATTACCTGGACGGCGTTGAAGTGGCTGCCGGTGAACTGGTTGTTCTGGAAAACGTTCGCTTCAACAAAGGCGAGAAGAAAGACGACGAAACCCTGTCCAAAAAATACGCTGCACTGTGCGACGTATTCGTGATGGATGCCTTCGGTACTGCTCACCGTGCACAGGCGTCAACCCACGGTATCGGTAAATTCGCAGACGTAGCGTGTGCCGGTCCTCTGCTGGCTGACGAACTGGAAGCGCTGGGTAAAGCACTGAAAGAACCAGCTCGTCCGATGGTGGCTATCGTTGGTGGTTCTAAAGTTTCTACCAAACTGACCGTTCTGGATTCCCTGTCTAAAATCGCTGACCAGCTGATCGTTGGCGGTGGTATCGCGAATACCTTCGTTGCCGCTCAGGGCCACAACGTCGGTAAATCCCTGTACGAAGCAGACCTGGTTGACGAAGCCAAACGCCTGCTGGGTACCTGTGATATCCCGGTTCCAACTGACGTTCGCGTCGCGACCGAGTTCTCCGAAACCGCAACCGCGACCCTGAAATCTGTAAACGACATCAAAGACGAAGAGCAGATTCTGGACCTGGGCGACGTTTCTGCACAGAAACTGGCTGAAATCCTCAAAAACGCAAAAACTATCCTGTGGAACGGTCCTGTTGGCGTGTTCGAATTCCCGAACTTCCGCAAAGGTACTGAAATCGTTGCTAACGCTATCGCAGACAGCGAAGCGTTCTCTATCGCAGGCGGTGGTGACACCCTGGCAGCAATCGACCTGTTCGGTATCGCTGACAAGATCTCCTACATCTCCACTGGTGGCGGTGCATTCCTCGAATTCGTGGAAGGCAAAGTACTGCCAGCAGTAGCAATGCTCGAAGAGCGCGCTAAGAAGTAAGCCATTCAAGGGCAGGGAAACCTGCCCAATTTTCAGCGCGCTTTTAAGAGCTCGCACCTTTTCTAACGGCCGAAGATACAGGACTAAGCAACATGTCTAAAATTTTTGATTTCGTAAAACCTGGCGTTATCACTGGTGATGACGTACAGAAAGTGTTCCAGGTAGCTAAAGAAAACAACTTCGCTCTGCCAGCAGTTAACTGCGTGGGTACTGACTCCATCAACGCCGTACTGGAAACTGCTGCTAAAGTTAAAGCTCCAGTTATCGTTCAGTTCTCTAACGGCGGCGCTGCGTTCATCGCAGGTAAAGGCGTGAAAACTGACATTCCTCAGGGTGCTGCAATCCTGGGCGCTATCTCTGGTGCGCACCACGTTCACCAGATGGCTGAACACTACGGTGTTCCAGTTATCCTGCACACTGACCACTGCGCGAAGAAACTGCTGCCGTGGATCGACGGTCTGCTGGATGCGGGTGAAAAACACTTCGCGGCAACCGGTAAGCCACTGTTCTCTTCTCACATGATCGACCTGTCTGAAGAGTCACTGCACGAAAACATCGAAATCTGCTCTAAGTACCTGGCGCGCATGGCCAAAATGGACATGACCCTGGAAATCGAACTGGGCTGCACCGGTGGTGAAGAAGACGGCGTGGACAACAGCCACATGGACGCTTCTGCCCTGTACACCCAGCCAGAAGACGTTGATTACGCTTACACCGAGCTGAGCAAAATCAGCCCACGCTTCACCATTGCAGCGTCCTTCGGTAACGTACACGGCGTTTACAAACCAGGTAACGTGGTTCTGACCCCGACCATCCTGCGTGATTCTCAGGAATACGTGTCTAAGAAACACAACCTGCCGCACAACAGCCTGAACTTCGTCTTCCACGGCGGTTCCGGTTCTTCTGCTCAGGAAATCAAAGACTCCGTAAGCTACGGCGTTGTGAAAATGAACATCGATACCGATACCCAGTGGGCAACCTGGGACGGTATCCTGCAGTACTACAAAGCGAACGAAGCTTACCTGCAGGGCCAGCTGGGCAACCCGAAAGGCGAAGACCAGCCGAACAAGAAATACTACGATCCACGCGTATGGCTGCGCGCTGCTCAGACGTCCATGGTGACCCGTCTGGAGCAGGCTTTCAAAGAACTGAACGCGATCGACGTTCTGTAATTTGAGCTGCTAACAGCATCAGAAGGCCCGCAAATGCGGGCCTTTTTTTATGCTTTTTCAATACCCTGCCAGACCTGTTTTTGTGATCTGTTTGGCAAACCCGGCGCTTTTTGTTTACCCTTTACGAACCTGCCTGTCTCCATGGGGGATGGATTTTGTGTTTTGGTTTAACAAAAGGAAGAATAAATGGAACAACTCGATGTTGTAGACAGCATCAATAACGCCGGTAACTGGCTGGTACGCAACCAGGCGCTATTGCTGAGCTATGCCGTGAACATCGTCGCGGCGATTGCCATCATCATCGTCGGGATGATCGTGGCGCGTATCGTATCGAACGCGGTTAACCGCGTGATGCTGGCCCGTCACATTGACGCCACGGTGGCTGATTTCCTCTCCGCACTGGTGCGCTACGGCGTTATCGCCTTTACGCTGATTGCGGCGCTGGGCCGTGTGGGCGTGCAGACCGCCTCCGTCATCGCCGTTCTCGGTGCCGCCGGTCTGGCCATTGGTCTGGCGCTGCAGGGCTCGCTTTCAAACCTGGCGGCAGGCGTGCTGCTGGTCACCTTCCGTCCGTTCCGCTCCGGCGAATACGTTGACCTGGGCGGCATTGCCGGAACCGTGCTGCAGGTGCAGATTTTCTCAACCACTATGCGTACCGTTGATGGCCGCATTGTGGTCGTGCCGAACGGGAAAATCATTGCAGGCAACATTATTAACTTCTCCCGTGAACCGGTGCGTCGTAACGAACTGATTATCAGCGTGGCGTATGACTCCGATATCGATCAGGTGAAGTCGCTGATTACTAATATCATTGCTTCAGACGATCGCATTCTGAAAGACAAAGAGCAGACGGTTCGCCTGAACGAACTGGGTGCTTCCTCCATTAACTTTGTGGTGCGCATCTGGAGCAAAAGCAGCGATCTGCAAAACGTGTACTGGGACGTGCTGGAACGCATTAAGCGCGACTTCGACGCCAACGGCATCAGCTTCCCGTACCCGCAGATGGACGTAAACGTCAAAAAAGTCAAAGAAGCAGAATAACGTCACCCGTAGGCCCGGTAAGTGCTCGCGCCACCGGGCTTTGCTTTCATAAGCTCCGCTAATACCCAATTAATATTATCCATTTCCTCTAATGTGATTCGCGCAGTATAGTCAGCCTCCAGAACAACACTGCGAGAAAATCGTCATGCTATCTTATTATTTTCAAGGGCTTGCCTTAGGTGCGGCCATGATCCTTCCGCTCGGCCCGCAAAATGCATTCGTGATGAATCAGGGCATCCGCCGTCAGTACCATCTGATGATTGCCCTGCTGTGCGCGGTAAGTGATTTACTGCTGATCTGCGCCGGGATTTTTGGCGGCAGCGCGCTGCTGATGCAGTCTCCGTGGCTGCTGGCGCTGGTTACCTGGGGCGGCGTGGCGTTTCTGCTCTGGTACGGTTTTGGTGCCCTGAAAACGGCGATGAGCAGCAACCTCGAGCTGGCGAGCGCGGAGGTCATGAAGCAGGGCCGCTGGAAGATTATCGTCACCATGCTGGCGGTCACCTGGCTTAATCCGCATGTTTATCTCGACACCTTTGTGGTGCTGGGCAGCCTGGGCGGACAGCTGGACGTTGAGCCAAAGCGCTGGTTTGCGCTCGGTACGATCAGCGCCTCTTTCCTGTGGTTCTTCGGTCTCGCCATTCTGGCGGCATGGCTGGCGCCCCGCCTGCGTACGGCCAAAGCCCAGCGCATCATTAATACCCTGGTCGGCCTGGTGATGTGGTTTATCGCTTTCCAACTGGCGAAAGAGGGGATTCATCATGTCCAGGAATTGTTCAACTAATCCTTGTCTTATGGACAACTGAACAAGACCCGCTAAGCTTGCTGGCATGCGCCCTGTTAATGGGCACTCTTCGCAACATGGAGGAATGACAGTGAAGTTTAAAGTGATGGCCCTGGCGGCATTAGTAAGTTTCGGTGCGGTGTCGGTGCAGGCAAGTGAACTGCCGGATGGCCCGCACATCGTCACTTCAGGCACCGCAAGCGTGGACGCGGTACCCGATGTTGCAACCCTGGCAATTGAGGTGAATGTGGCGGCGAAAGATGCGGCGACGGCCAAGAAGCAGGCTGACGATCGCGTTGCGCAATACCTCTCTTTCCTCGAGCAGAACGGTGTCGGTAAAAAAGATATCAACTCTGCGAACCTGCGTACTCAACCCGATTACGACTACCAGAATGGTAAAAGCATCCTGAAGGGCTACCGCGCCGTGCGTACCGTTGAAGTGACCGTGCGTCAGCTGGATAAGCTTAACTCGCTGCTGGACGGTGCGCTGAAGGCGGGTCTCAACGAAATTCGTTCCGTGTCGCTGGGCGTTGCGCAACCGGAGAAATACAAAGACGAAGCGCGTAAAGCGGCTATTGATGATGCCATTCACCAGGCGGAACAGCTGGCTTCTGGCTTTAAGAGCAAGCTCGGCCCGGTTTATAGCGTGCGTTACCACGTCTCTAACTACCAGCCAAGCCCGATGGTTCGTATGATGAAGGCTGATGCAGCCCCGGTATCCGCTCAGGAAACTTACGAGCAGCCAACTATTCAGTTCGACGATCAGGTCGATGTGGTCTTCCAGCTGGAGCCTGTTGCAGCACAGCCTAAACCGGCTCAGTAATCTGCAGGCCGGGTAAGGCGTAGCCTCCACCCGGCTTTTCTTTTTAATCCTGTCTCAACACCTTATGCCCGTATGCCAGCAGCGCGTCGGTGACGTTGCGCATCATACGGCTTTCCGGCGCAAAACGGTGCCAGTAGAGCATCCGGCGCTGATACAGCCCCGGCGTCAGGTCAATCAGCTCACCGCTTTTCAACTCTTTCTCAATCTGCAGGTGTGGGATCATGCAGCAGGTGGTGCCCTGGCGCGCAAGCTGCACGAAGGCTTCAGACGAGTTGACGATATGGCACGGCACGCTGCCAGGCGGCAGATCGAAGTTTTGCTGCAGGAACGCCTGATGCATATCGTCCAGATGGTCGAACGCCACGGCAGGGGCTTTCAGCAGCGCGGCGCGGGTGACGCCGTTGGGGAAGTAGCGCTCGGCAAAGGCTTTTGACCCCACAAACAGGTAGTCCAGTGCGCCCAGCTGATCGACAAGACAGCTTGGCAGCGCCTGAGGCTGAATACTGACGGCCCCAACCACTTCACCGCGACGCAGGCGCTCCTGGGTTCGGGTTTCATCTTCAACCTGTAAGTTCAGGCGGATAGGGGAATCTGCTAATACCGGCGCAAGAGCCGGCAGCAGCCAGGTTGCCAGACTGTCGGCGTTGACCGCCAGAGAGAGCAGCAGCGGCGTAGAGCCCGTTTGTTCGTCACCCAGCCACTCGTCTTCCAGCAGTTCAACCTGGCGCAGCAGGGCGAGGAGTTTTTGCCCTTGCTCGGTTGGACGTGGCGGCACGGTACGCACCAGCAGCGGCTGGCCGAACATGTTTTCAAGCTGTTTTATACGCTGTGATACGGCGGACTGGGTGATGCAAAGCTTTTGCGCCGCGCGCTCAAAACCGCGTTCACGAATAACTGCATCAAGTGCCTGTAGTGTTCTGTAGTCCGGACGTTTCATTGCTCTGGCTGACTCCTTAATTTTGCTTATTCTGCACTATGACACAATTTTCCCTTTGTGGCAGACGAATTCCATTCGACGTGTTCTATAATGCGCCCTGAGTTTTCACACCACAGGCAAAACGATCATGACGCAGGATGAACTGAAAAAAGCAGTAGGATGGGCCGCTCTCCAGTACGTACAGCCGGGTACCATTGTTGGTGTCGGTACGGGATCAACCGCGGCACACTTTATCGATGCGCTGGGCACGATGAAGGGGCATATCGAGGGCGCGGTTTCCAGCTCTGATGCTTCCACGGAAAAGCTGAAAAGCCTCGGCATTACCGTTTTCGATCTCAACGAAGTGGATCGTCTGGGGATTTACGTTGACGGCGCGGATGAAATAAACGGCCACATGCAGATGATCAAAGGCGGCGGCGCGGCGCTAACACGCGAAAAAATCATCGCCTCTGTTGCAGACAAGTTTATCTGCATCGCGGACGCCTCCAAGCAGGTCGACATTCTGGGTAATTTCCCGCTGCCGGTCGAAGTGATCCCAATGGCCCGTAGCGCGGTTGCCCGTCAGCTGGTGAAGCTTGGCGGTCGTCCGGAATACCGTCAGGGTGTAGTCACCGATAACGGTAACGTGATCCTCGACGTTCACGGTCTGGAAATTCTTGACGCGATTGCGCTGGAAAATGCCATCAACGGCATTCCGGGCGTAGTGACCGTAGGGCTATTCGCCAACCGTGGCGCGGATGTGGCGCTGATCGGCACCGCTGACGGCGTGAAAACCATCGTAAAATGATCTGATGGGGGGAGTCCTCCCCCCGCTAAAAAATTTTTGAAAAGCTAAATTCGGTGACTTGTGTCACGTTTTTACGCCTCTTTTGCCGATCCTGCCGCGTTTGTAAATTTCCATAGCATTTTCCTCTGACATTTTGCTCTGTATGACTTTTCTTCAGAGTGCCGACGCAAACGTTCATATTGCTGCAATAGTTTTTTTTGATATGTTGGCTACGGCGGATTCATATCCAGCACAACATCAGTTCAGACAAAAACAGGGTCGGGTAAATGGCAAAGGTATCACTGGAGAAAGACAAGATTAAATTCCTGCTGGTTGAGGGCGTACATCAAAAAGCAATCGATAGCCTTCGTGCGGCAGGTTACACCAACATCGAATTTCACAAAGGCGCGCTCGATACCGAAGAGCTGAAAGCGTCCATCCGTGATGCCCACTTCATTGGCCTGCGATCCCGTACTCACCTGACTGAAGAGGTTATTGCCGCGGCGGAAAAGCTGGTGGCTATCGGCTGCTTCTGCATTGGTACCAACCAGGTTGACCTGAATGCTGCAGCGAAACGCGGTATTCCCGTCTTCAATGCCCCGTTCTCTAACACCCGTTCCGTGGCGGAGCTGGTGATTGGCGAACTGCTGCTTCTGCTGCGCGGCATTCCTGAAGCTAACGCCAAGGCGCACCGCGGCGTGTGGAACAAACTGGCGTCTGGCTCATATGAAGCGCGTGGTAAAAAGCTGGGGATTATCGGCTACGGCCACATCGGTACCCAACTGGGGATTCTGGCGGAATCTCTCGGTATGCATGTCTATTTTTACGATATCGAAAGCAAGCTGCCGCTGGGGAATGCCACCCAGGTTCAACACCTGTCTGACCTGCTGAACATGAGTGACGTGGTGAGCCTGCACGTGCCGGAAAATGCGTCCACCAAAAACATGATGGGCGCGGAAGAGCTGGCGCTGATGAAGCCGGGCTCACTGCTGATTAACGCCGCGCGCGGCACGGTTGTCGATATCCCTGCGCTGTGCGATGCGCTGAAGCGTAAGCATCTGGCGGGCGCCGCCATCGACGTGTTCCCGACGGAGCCTGCGACCAACAGCGATCCGTTTACCTCTCCGCTGTGCGAGTTCGACAACGTGATCCTGACGCCTCACATTGGCGGTTCCACCCAGGAAGCGCAGGAGAACATCGGTCTGGAAGTGGCGGGTAAACTGAGCAAATACTCCGACAACGGTTCTACGCTCTCTGCCGTGAACTTCCCGGAAGTGTCTCTGCCGCTGCACGGTGGTCGTCGTCTGCTGCACATCCACGAAAACCGTCCAGGCGTGCTGACCGCGATCAACCAGATCTTTGCCGAGCAGGGCGTCAACATTGCCGCGCAGTATCTGCAGACGAACTCGCAGATGGGCTACGTGGTTATTGATATCGAAGCGGATGATGATGTGGCCGAGAAAGCGCTGCTGAGCATGAAGGCCATCCCGGGGACGATTCGCGCGCGTCTGCTGTACTGATAGTGCGGTTTGTGGTGTCGGGTGGCGGCTGCGCCTTACCCGACCTACTCTGAGCATTTGTAGGCCGGGTAAGCGTAAGCGCCACCCGGCTTTATTCTACCAGACCCAGATTTTGCTGGGCGTCACCACCGCCGGCAACGGCACATCCCATTTCTCCACCGGTAACGCCTCCACGCCCTGACAATCATGCGCATAGCCCACCGGCTGCAACCCGTACTGCTGCCAGTTTTGCAGCGTCCGGTCATAAAAACCGCCGCCCATCCCTAAACGCTGGCCCTGTTCATCAAACGCCACCAGCGGCGTGATCAGTACATCCAGCTGTGACAGCGGCAGCACGTCGCGCACGTCGAGTTTCGGTTCGGTGATTTTCAGGCGATTCACCACCAGCTCGCTGTGCGGATGGTAGTGCAGAAACAGCAGATTCCCCTCGCTAAACGGGTGCAGCACCGGCAGATAGACCTTCTTCCCGGCGCGCCAGAGTTGCTCTATCAGCGGTTGGGTGTCCAGCTCGCCGTCAAACGACAGAAACAGCGCAACGGTATGCGCCATCAGGACAGGGGGATACGCCATCATACGGGCGGCGGCCTGCTGGGCAAAATGCGCTTGCTGATCGGAGGTTAACGCACGGCGGCGCTGACGAATTAGCTGACGGATGTCCTGGCGTGAAGCAGAAACTTCAGGGAATTGAGTCATGGTAGTCGGTAGAAGAAAAGAGAGGGAATCTCCGAGATGCCGCCGCAGGCTGTAACCCTTGAACCCTTGGTTCAAGGTGAATGTGTCGTCATAGTTTTAAGGCTTCTCGGACGGACCGAGCATGCTCACCAACCATGGAGCGCCACATTCTTGTGGTATGAAATATCGGCTCAGGGGACTGGCCCGCTTGCGAACATCTCAGAGAAATTTTGTCTTCACAGTTACTCTACCATAGTCAACTGAGAAGTGTTATTCAAACTTGGGTCCCGGTCTTTCGGGATTGCGACCTTGATCAAGCAATGCCTGTTCTATGGTCTGCTGGAGCATTTTAATGCGCTGCTCCATGCTTGCCGCGTAGTCGCGGGTCTTCGCTTTTTCCTGAGTCAGTTCATAGCTGATGTTCAACGCGGCGATGAAAACCAGCTGCTCAGTATTTGTGACTCTAGTGCGTTCTTTTAGATCTTGCAACCGCTGATTCAAATCGTCCGCAGCCTGATTCAAAGCATCCCTTTGTTCAGGCGGACAATTCACTCGCAGTGAACGGCCAAAAATCTGGAGATCGACGGGTTGTGCAGACATGCCACCTTCCTGCTGATTGACTGCGCTGCCTTCGCTTACGGCCCCGGGGGCTGCGAAGGGGCGACACTATAGCTACCCTGATGTGAAGATACAAGCCCTTTTCTGGTATCACCAGGGTCCAAAGTGGTAGCATATCATGAAACTTCCCCCCTTTGACGACGAATGCTCATGTCTATACAGAACGAAATGCCTGGTTACAAGGATTTAAACCAGTTACTGAACCAGCAGGGAGTCGGTTTAACCCCTGCCGAAATGCACGGTCTGATCAGTGGCATGCTGTGCGGCGGAAACAGCGACAGCTCATGGCAGCCGCTGATCCACGACCTCACGAATGAAGGGCTGGCGTTTGGTCACGAGCTGGCGGAAGCGCTGCGTAAAATGCACGCCGCCACCAGCGATTCTCTGGAAGACGATGGCTTCCTTTTTCAGCTTTATCTGCCTGAAGGCGACGACGTTAGCGTGTTCGATCGCGCCGATGCGCTGGCCGGCTGGGTAAACCACTATCTGCTGGGGCTGGGCGTGACGCAGCCTAAACTGGATAAAGTGACCGGCGAAGCGGGTGAGGCGATCGACGATCTGCGTAATATCGCTCAGCTCGGCTACGATGAAGACGAAGACCAGGAAGAGCTGGAAATGTCTCTCGAAGAGATCATCGAGTACGTGCGCGTGGCGGCACTGCTGTGCCACGACAACTTTACGCGCTCACAGCCGACCGCGCCGGAAGTCCGCAAGCCAACCTTACATTAAGAAAAATAACGCACAGGAGGGTGTCATGGTTATCTCGAGTCAAGAGTATTCGCGCCGCCGTCAGGCGCTGCTGGCGAAAATGCAGCCGGGGAGCGCCGCGCTAATTTTTGCTGCGCCCGAAGTGACGCGCAGCGCCGACAGCGAATATCCCTATCGCCAGAGCAGCGATTTCTGGTACTTCACCGGCTTTAACGAGCCGGAAGCGGTGCTGGTGCTGATTAAGAGCAATGACACCCACAACCACAGCGTGATTTTCAACCGCGTACGAGACTTAACTGCTGAAATCTGGTTTGGCCGCCGCCTGGGGCAAGAGGCCGCACCGGCGAAGCTGGGCGTTGACCGCGCGCTGGCGTTTAGCGAAATCAACCAGCAGCTTTATCAGCTGCTTAACGGCCTCGACGTGCTCTATCACGCGCAGGGTGAATATGCCTACGCCGATGAGATTGTTTTCACCGCGCTGGATAAGCTGCGCAAAGGCTCGCGGCAGAACCTGTCCGCGCCGGCCACGCTGACGGACTGGCGTCCGGTGGTGCATGAGATGCGCCTGTTCAAGTCTGAAGACGAGCTTAACATGATGCGCCGTGCGGGCGAAATCAGCGCCCTGGCGCACACCCGCGCAATGGAGAAATGCCGTCCCGGGATGTTCGAATACCAGCTGGAAGGCGAAATTCACCACGAATTTAACCGCCACGGCGCGCGCTATCCCTCTTACAACACCATTGTCGGCGGCGGGGAAAACGGCTGCATTTTGCACTACACCGAAAACGAAAGCGCGCTGCGCGACGGCGATCTGGTGCTGATTGATGCCGGCTGCGAATATCAGGGCTATGCGGGGGACATAACCCGTACCTTCCCGGTGAACGGTAAGTTCTCACCGGCACAGCGCGCCATTTACGACATCGTTCTCGAGTCTCTTGAGACGGCGCTCAGGCTGTATCGTCCCGGTACCTCCATGCAGGAAGTGACCGGCGAAGTGGTGCGCATCATGATTACCGGTCTGGTCAGGCTCGGGATCCTGAAAGGGGATGTAGACACCCTGATTGCTGAAAATGCGCATCGACCGTATTTCATGCACGGCCTGAGCCACTGGCTGGGGCTGGACGTGCATGACGTTGGCGCGTACGGCACCGACCGTTCGCGCGTGCTGGAGCCGGGCATGGTGTTAACCGTGGAGCCGGGCCTGTATATCGCGCCGGATGCCGACGTGCCTGAAGAGTACCGCGGGATTGGCATTCGTATTGAAGATGACATCGTGATTACCGAAACCGGTAACGAAAACCTGACCGCCAGCGTCGTGAAAAACGCTGACGATATCGAGGCGCTGATGGCAGCGGCACGCGCATGAGCGTGATTATCGTTGGCGGCGGCATGACCGGGGCCACGCTGGCGCTGGCCATTTCGCATTTGACGCAGGGCCAGCTTCCGGTGCACCTGGTGGAAGCCGTTGCGCCAGAGGCGTCAAACCACCCCGGTTTTGATGCGCGCGCCATTGCGCTGGCGCAGGGCACCTGCCAGCAGCTTTCGCGCATTGGTATCTGGCAGGCGATAGCCGACCGCGCCACGGCGATCGGTACCGTGCACGTCAGCGATCGCGGCCATGCTGGCTTTGTCACGCTGGACGCGCAGGACTACCGGATTGATGCCCTGGGTCAGGTCGTTGAGCTGCACGACGTCGGATTGGGACTGTTCCGCCTGCTCCAGGACGCGCCGGGCGTCACGCTGCATTGTCCGGCGCGCGTGGCCAGCGTGAGCCGTAGTGAGGCGTCGGTTAGCGTGACGCTGGAAAACGGCACCGTTCTTGAAGGCCAGCTTCTGGTCGCCGCGGACGGTTCGCGCTCGTCGCTCGGCAGCCAGTGTGGCGTGGAGTGGCGCCAGCAGCCTTACGGGCAGGTGGCGGTCATTGCGAACGTCTCTACCGCAGCTGAACACCACGGCAGGGCGTTTGAACGCTTTACGCAGCATGGTCCGCTGGCGATGCTGCCGATGTCGGACGGGCGCTGTTCCCTGGTGTGGTGTCATCCTCAGGATAAGGCGGAAGAGGTTAAGGGCTGGTCCGACGAACGTTTTTGTACCGAGCTGCAGAAAGCCTTTGGCTGGCGGCTGGGGCGTATTACCCACGCAGGCAAGCGGACGGTCTACCCGCTTTCGCTGACCACGGCGTCTCAGTCTGTCTCCCATCGTCTGGCGCTTGTCGGTAATGCCGCACAGACGCTGCACCCCATCGCGGGGCAAGGCTTTAACCTGGGCTTACGCGACGTCATGAGCCTGGCCGAATCACTGGCGCATGCGTGGGGCGAGCAAAAAGACTGCGGGGCGTATTCGGTGCTGATTCATTACCAGAAGCGCCGTCAGGCGGATAAAGAGGCCACCATCGGCGTTACCGACGGCTTAGTCCATCTCTTTGCCAATCGCTGGGCACCGCTGGTTGCGGGCCGCAACCTCGGGCTGATGGCGATGGAACTATTCATTCCGGCACGTGACGTGCTGGCGCAGCGGACCCTGGGTTGGGTCGCGCGTTAAGGAGTTATCATCGTGCAAAATGTTGATGTCGCCATCGTTGGCGGCGGAATGGTTGGACTGGCATTGGCCTGTGGATTGCAGGGCAGCGGCCTGCGCGTGGCGGTGCTGGAGCAAAAGCAGCCCCAGCCCGTTGCACCGGATGCGCCGCCGGAACTCCGCGTCTCGGCGATCAATGCGGCCAGCGAAAAGCTGCTGACGCACCTTGGCGTCTGGGCAGATATTGTGGCGCATCGCGCCAGCTGCTATCACGGCATGGAAGTGTGGGATAAGGACAGCTTTGGTCATATTGCTTTTGATGATGAAAGCATGGGCTATAGCCATCTGGGGCACATCGTTGAAAACGCGGTGATCCACCACGCGCTGTGGCAGAAAGCACAGCAGTGCAGCGACGTGACGCTGATTGCGCCTGCGCAGATCCAGCAGGTGGCATGGGGCGAAAACGAGGCGTTTATCACCCTGCAGAGCGGCGACATGCTGACCGCGCGTCTGGTAGTCGGTGCTGACGGTGCGAACTCCTGGCTGCGGAATAAAGCCGACATCCCGCTGACCTTCTGGGACTATCGTCATCACGCGCTGGTCGCGACGATCCGTACCGAAGAGCCGCACGGCGGCGTGGCGCGCCAGATTTTCCACAACGACGGCATTCTGGCGTTCCTGCCGCTTAGCGACCCGCACCTGTGCTCGATTGTCTGGTCCCTGGTGCCGGAAAAAGCCCAGCAGATGCATGAGGCGACGCCGGAGGCCTTTAGCCAGGCGCTGTGCGTGGCCTTTGATAACCGCCTTGGCCTGTGCACGCTTGAAAGCGAACGTCAGGTATTCCCGTTAACCGGCCGCTACGCGCGTCAGTTTGCGGCGCACCGTCTGGCGCTGGTGGGGGATGCGGCGCATACCATTCATCCCCTGGCAGGACAGGGCGTTAACCTCGGCTTTATGGACGCGGCGGAGCTGGTTGAGGAGCTGCGTCGCCTGCATCGCGAAGGGAAAGATATTGGTCAGCATCTGTACCTGCGCCGCTACGAGCGCAGCCGCAAGCACAGCGCGGCGATGATGCTGGCGGGCATGCAGGGCTTCCGCGAGCTGTTTGCCGGAGCGAATCCAGCGAAAAAACTGCTGCGCGATATTGGCCTCAAGCTTGCTGACACCCTTCCGGGCGTTAAGCCCCAACTCCTCCGTCAGGCGATGGGTCTTAACGACCTGCCGGACTGGCTGCGTTAATTTAGACCCCGGTCACACTTTCTTTTCCCGGCCTCTGCGCCGGGGAAATTCCCTCGTTTGAAATATTCTAATTTCACGTCATTTTTCGCATTAGATAATCTAATGTCGCATTTTTCTCGTTACGGAAATTCGGCCCGATTTTCCGCACGAAATATCACCATGTGCTAAATCCTGTTAGAGCATTGTTAATTTTGTGCGGGGTTAATCGCATTTTTCCAGTGAATAACTCTGTAGGCTTTTTAGCGTTTTTTGGTCATAAGCTAATGTGATGACCCATTTTGCCTTATGGTTAACCGCCGGTTTCGGTGGTAAGTTCAGGTAAAAGAGAACGTTTGCGTCGGTGCCCGAACGCGGGGCCGATACCGGGTTTCACGGTGAATTTTTCAACGAGGACAAGATGGCTCAACAGACTCCTTTGTACGAACAACACGTGTTATGCGGCGCCCGCATGGTGGACTTCCATGGCTGGATGATGCCGCTGCACTACGGCTCTCAGATTGATGAGCACCACGCGGTGCGCACCGATGCCGGTATGTTCGACGTGTCCCATATGACGATTGTCGATCTGCGCGGTAGCCGCACCCGGGAGTTTTTGCGTTATCTGCTGGCAAACGACGTCGCCAAACTGAAGACGCCGGGCAAAGCGCTCTATACCGGCATGCTGAATGCCTCGGGCGGCGTGATTGATGACCTTATCGTTTATTACTTCACTGAAGATTTCTTCCGCCTCGTTGTAAACTCCGCCACCCGCGAAAAAGACCTCTCCTGGATCACCCAACACGCCGAACCTTATGCCATCGACATCACCGTCCGTGACGATCTGTCGCTGATCGCCGTGCAGGGACCAAACGCGCAGGCGAAAGCCGCCTCTCTGTTTAACGACGAGCAGCGCAAAGCAACCGAAGGCATGAAGCCGTTCTTCGGCGTGCAGGCGGGCGATCTGTTTATCGCCACCACCGGCTACACCGGTGAAGCCGGCTACGAAATTGCGATGCCGAACGAGAAGGCCGCTGATTTCTGGCGTGCGCTGGTGGAAGCGGGCGTGAAGCCTGCGGGTCTGGGCGCGCGCGATACGCTGCGTCTGGAAGCGGGAATGAACCTTTACGGTCAGGAGATGGATGAAGGCGTCTCTCCGCTGGCCGCCAACATGGGCTGGACCATCGCGTGGGAACCGGCTGACCGTGAGTTTATTGGCCGTGAAGCGCTGGAGATGCAGCGCGAGAAGGGCACCGAACAGCTGGTGGGACTGGTGATGAAGGAAAAAGGCGTGCTGCGCGGCGAGCTGCCGGTGCGCTTTACCGATGCTGACGGCAATCATCGCGAAGGCGTGATCACCAGCGGAACCTTCTCACCGACGCTGGGCTACAGTATTGCACTGGCACGCGTGCCGGCGGGCATTGGCGAAACGGCGGTGGTGCAAATCCGCAACCGCGAAATGCCGGTCAACGTGACCAAACCGATTTTTGTTCGCGCCGGTAAGCCGGTCGCCTAATCATTTTTATCAGGAGAACTTCAATGAGCAATGTGCCAGCAGAACTGAAATACAGCAAAGAACACGAGTGGCTGCGCAAAGAGGCGGACGGCACTTACACCGTAGGGATCACCGAGCACGCGCAAGAGCTGCTGGGCGACATGGTGTTTGTTGACCTGCCTGACGTGGGCACGACCGTTAGCGCGGGCGACGACTGCGCCGTAGCAGAGTCCGTAAAAGCAGCATCTGACATCTATGCCCCTGTAAGCGGTGAGATTGTCGCCGTCAACGATGCGCTGAGCGATTCGCCGGAGCTGGTCAACAGCGAGCCTTATGAAGGCGGCTGGATCTTCAAGATCAAAGCCAGCGACGAATCCCAGGTTGCCGCGCTGCTGGATGCGACCGCGTACGAAGCACTGTTAGAAGACGAGTAAGCCATTATCCCTCTCCCCTTTGCGGAGAGGGTAGGGTGAGGGGAACAGACGACACCCTCACCCCAGCCCTCTCCCTCAGGGAGAGGGAGAAAACACATTCACTGCACGTTTCAGGAACCATCGCTCATGACACAGACTTTAAGCCAGCTTGAAAACCGTGGCGCCTTCATCGAACGTCACATTGGGCCGGATGCTCAGCAACAGCAGGAGATGCTGAAGACGGTTGGCGCGGATTCATTAGACGCACTGATCGGCCAGATTGTGCCAAAAGACATCCAGCTTGCCACGCCGCCTCAGGTGGGGGAAGCCACCACGGAATTCGCCGCGCTGGCGGAGCTGAAGGCCATCGCCGGCCTGAACAAGCGCTATAAGTCTTACATTGGCATGGGCTACACCAACGTGCAGTTGCCGCCGGTGATCCTGCGCAACATGCTGGAAAACCCGGGCTGGTACACCGCTTACACCCCCTATCAGCCAGAAGTCTCCCAGGGCCGCCTGGAAGCACTGCTGAACTTCCAGCAGGTGACGCTGGACCTTACCGGCATGGATATCGCCTCTGCTTCTCTGCTGGACGAAGCGACCGCCGCCGCCGAAGCGATGGCGATGGCTAAGCGAGTGAGCAAGCTGAAAAATGCTAACCGCTTCTTCGTGGCGGCGGACGTGCATCCGCAGACGCTGGACGTGGTGCGCACTCGCGCAGAGACCTTCGGCTTTGACGTAATCGTCGACGACGCTGACAAAGTGCTGGATCATCAGGACGTTTTCGGCGTTCTGCTGCAGCAGGTGGGCACCACCGGCGAAGTTCACGACTACGGCGCGCTGATTGCCGAGCTGAAATCCCGCAAGGTGGTTGTTAGCGTTGCCGCCGATTTTATGGCGCTGGTGCTGCTGACGGCACCGGGCAAACAGGGCGCGGATATCGTCTTCGGCTCTGCGCAACGCTTCGGCGTACCGATGGGCTACGGCGGCCCGCACGCGGCGTTCTTCGGCGCGAAAGATGAATTCAAACGCTCCATGCCTGGCCGTATTATCGGCGTCTCCAAAGATGCTGCCGGTAATACCGCGCTGCGCATGGCGATGCAGACCCGCGAGCAGCACATCCGCCGCGAGAAAGCGAACTCCAACATCTGTACCTCACAGGTGCTGCTGGCAAACATCGCCAGCCTGTACGCCGTGTTCCACGGCCCGGCTGGTCTGAAGCGCATTGCCAGCCGCATTCACCGCCTGGCCGATATTCTGGCCTGCAGCCTGCAGCAGAAAGGCCTTAAGCTGCGCCACGCTCACTACTTCGACACCCTGTGTGTGGACGTGGCGGACAAAGCGGCCGTGCTGGCCCGCGCGGACGCGGCAAAGATCAACCTGCGCAGCGACATCCACAACGCCGTCGGCATTACGCTCGATGAAAGCACCACCCGCGACGATATCCTGAACCTGTTCAGCGTGCTACTGGGTGACGCGCACGGTCTGGACATTGATGCGCTCGACAAAGAGGTCGCGCTCGACAGCCGCTCCATTCAGGACAGCATGCTGCGTAATGATGCGATCCTGACGCATCCGGTCTTCAATCGCTACCACAGCGAAACCGAGATGATGCGTTACATGCACTCTCTGGAGCGCAAGGATCTGGCGCTGAACCAGGCGATGATCCCGCTGGGATCCTGCACCATGAAGCTGAATGCTGCAGCAGAGATGATCCCGATCACCTGGCCTGAATTCTCCGAGCTGCACCCGTTCTGCCCGCCGGAGCAGGCAGAAGGTTATCATATGATGATCAACCAGCTTTCCGACTGGCTGGTGAAGCTGACCGGTTATGACGCGCTCTGCATGCAGCCGAACTCCGGCGCGCAGGGTGAATATGCGGGCCTGCTGGCAATCCGTCACTATCACGAAAGCCGCAACGAAGGTCACCGCGATATCTGCCTGATCCCAAGCTCCGCCCACGGTACCAACCCGGCCTCTGCCCAGATGGCGGGTATGGAAGTGGTTGTGGTGGCGTGCGATAAGAACGGCAACATCGATCTGGTCGACCTGCGCGCGAAAGCCGAGCAGGCGGGCGACAGGCTCTCCTGCATCATGGTGACCTATCCGTCCACCCACGGCGTGTACGAAGAGACTATCCGTGAAGTGTGCGAAGTGGTGCACCAGTTCGGCGGTCAGGTTTATCTCGATGGCGCAAACATGAACGCTCAGGTGGGCATTACCTCTCCGGGCTTTATCGGCGCGGACGTGTCGCACCTTAACCTGCACAAAACCTTCTGCATCCCGCACGGCGGTGGCGGCCCGGGCATGGGTCCTATCGGCGTGAAAGCGCACCTGGCGCCGTTTGTCCCAGGCCACAGCGTAGTTCAGATCGAAGGCATGCTGACCCGTCAGGGCGCGGTCTCTGCGGCACCGTTCGGTAGCGCCTCTATCCTGCCAATCAGCTGGATGTACATCCGCATGATGGGCGCGGAAGGGCTGAAGCAGGCGAGCCAGGTGGCAATTCTGAATGCCAACTATATTGCGACGCGCCTGAAGTCTGCCTTCCCGGTGCTCTATACCGGCCGCGACGGTCGCGTGGCGCACGAGTGCATCCTCGATATTCGTCCGCTGAAAGAGCAGACCGGCATTAGCGAGCTGGATATCGCCAAGCGTCTGATCGACTACGGCTTCCACGCGCCAACCATGTCGTTCCCGGTTGCGGGTACGCTGATGGTTGAGCCAACGGAGTCTGAAAGCAAAGCAGAGCTGGACCGCTTTATCGACGCGATGCTGGCCATCCGCATGGAGATCGACCGCGTGCAGGACGGCGAGTGGACGCTGGAAGATAACCCGCTGGTCAACGCTCCGCACACCCAGCACGAGATGGTGGCTGAGTGGAACCACGGTTATTCCCGCGAGCTGGCGGTCTTCCCGGCAGGCGTGGCGAACAAATACTGGCCGACCGTGAAGCGTCTCGATGACGTTTACGGCGACCGTAACCTGTTCTGCTCCTGCGTACCGATGAGCGAATACCAGTAATCGCGCTGGTGCAGTAATCCAGTCCGGGTAAGGCGAAGCCGCCACCCGGCTTTTTTATTGGGAGAAGAAAATGGGCATTGCACTTGTGACCGGCGCCAGTCGGGGCATTGGGAAAGCCACTGCGCTGCAGCTGGCACGCGAAGGCTACACCGTGGCGGTGAACTATCATCACAACATTAAAGCCGCGACGGACGTGATAAACCAGATCGTTGAAGCTGGCGGTAAAGCCTTTGCCGTCCGCGCAGATATCAGTGATGAAGCTCAGGTGCTGGCGATGTTTGACAGCATCGATCGTGAAGGCGAGCCGCTTACCGCGCTGGTCAATAATGCGGGAATTCTGTTTGAGCAATCCACCATCGAGAATCTCTCCGCTGAGCGCATTAACCGCGTCCTGGCAACCAACGTCACGGGCTACTTCCTCTGCTGCCGGGAAGCGGTAAAACGAATGTCCTTCAGGCATGGCGGCAAGGGTGGGGCGATAGTGAATGTCTCTTCTGCAGCGTCGCGTCTGGGCGCGCCGGGTGAATATGTGGATTATGCCGCGTCCAAGGGGGCGGTGGATTCGCTGACAACGGGTTTATCGCTGGAGGTAGCGGCGCAGGGCATTCGCGTCAACTGCGTCCGTCCGGGTCTGATCTATACCGATATCCATGCTTCCGGCGGAGAGCCGGGGCGAGTGGATCGCGTGAAATCGTTGCTGCCGATGCAGCGCGGCGGTCAGCCGGAAGAGGTCGCCCAGGCGATTGTCTGGCTGCTGAGCGAGAAGGCGTCGTACGTAACGGGGAGCTTTATTGAGCTGGCGGGTGGGAAGTAAACCCCTCACCCTAACCCTCTCCCCCAAGGGGAGAGGGGAACAAGCGTAACGGCGCCCGGCGTTAAAGTTTCTCGCCGTTGCTGGCAATCACGCCCTTATACCACTCGAAGCTTTTCTTGCGTGAACGCGACATGTCGCCCGTACCGTCGTCGTGTTTATTCACATAGATAAAACCGTAGCGTTTGCTGTACTGGCCGGTGGTGAACGACACGCAGTCGATACAGCCCCATGGCGTATAGCCCATCAGATCCACGCCATCGTGGGTAACGGCTTTGATCATCTCTTCCACGTGGGCACGCAGATAGTCGATACGATAGTCATCGTTGATGCTGCCGTCTTCTTCAACCTTGTCGTAGGCGCCGAACCCGTTTTCAACGATAAACAGCGGTTTCTGGTAACGCTCGTACAGTTCGCACAGGGAATAGCGTAACCCTACAGGGTCAATCTGCCAGCCCCAGTCGGAAGCCTTAACGTGCGGGTTCGGCACGCTGCCTTCGAAACCCGAAATGGCATCGCCGGTACCGCCTTCCGCCTTCACCGCGTTGGTCATGTAGTAGCTGAAGCCCAGGTAGTCGCAGGTACCTTCACGCAGGATCTGCTCGTCGCCTGCCTCCATTTTGATGGAGAACCCGCGGCGCTCCCACTCGTTCAGGACGTAAGACGGGTAGTAACCCCGCAGCTGGACGTCGGTAAAGACGTAGCGCTCGCGCATCGATTCCTGGGCGAACATCACGTCTTCCGGCTTGCAGGAGAATGGATAGAGCGCCACCATGGCCAGCATGCAGCCGACTTTCATCTCCGGATTGATGCGGCGCGCGGCTTTCACCGCCAGGGCGCTGGCCACAAACTGGTGGTGAAGCACCTGATACATGGTCTCTTCGGGATTTTCGTGTTCGGTATAGACCACACCGGAGCAGCAGTAGCCGAACAGCGGTGCGCGCCAGTTGCGCTGGTTATTGATTTCGTTGAAGGTCATCCAGTATTTGACCTTGTTTTTGTAGCGCTCAAAAACCACTTCCGCGAAGCGCACAAAGAAATCGACCACTTTACGGTTGGTCCAGCTACCGTATTCCTGCACCAGGTGCAGCGGCATTTCGAAGTGGGAGAGGGTGATCACCGGTTCGATGTTGTACTTCAGCAGCTCATCGAACATGTCGTCGTAAAACTTCAGCCCCTCTTCGTTTGGCTGCGTTTCATCACCTTTCGGGAAGATGCGCGTCCAGGCGATGGAGGTACGGAAACACTTGAAGCCCATCTCGGCAAACAGCTTGATGTCTTCTTTGTAGTGGCCGTGGAAATCGATAGCTTCATGGTTGGGGTAGTATTTCCCCGGTACCACCTCCTGCGTGATTTCGCGCGGTACGCCGTGTGCGCCGCCGGTCAATACGTCGCAAATGCTTGGCCCTTTGCCGCCTTTGTTCCAGCCGCCTTCAACCTGATGAGCGGCAACCGCGCCACCCCATAAAAAATCTTTTGGTAAGGTCAATTTTTTCATCGCTGCTATTCTCAATAAATGACTTATTGGCATCGAGTCTAGCAAAGCGAAATTAAATGTCACGATATAACAATTTACGGTAAATGTGATTTGTCACATCAAAAAAACAGGGTGTTTTATTCTGTAAGTTTCTTCGCCAGCTTACGGCCGAGAGATTCCAGAATATAGATGACGGGAATTTGCGTGGTTATATCGTAGACGCCTGCAATTCGAGTCTGAGGAACGTGCCAGGAGAGATTAAAGTCCGCCAGTTTTGCCAGGCGCGAGTGCTCGTGGCTGGTAATGGAGAGCACCTTACAGTGATGCAGGCTGAACTGGCTGGCGAAGCGCAGGATCTCCTCGGTCTCGCCCGAGACGGAGAGCACAATAGCCAGCGCATTTTTTGCCATGTCATTCGTGACCGGGAAATAAGGGTCATCAATATGGTTACTGAATTTCCCAATATTAGAAAAGAAACGTGCGCCATATTTTGCCAGCGAGCCTGATGTCCCGGCACCGACAAATATAATTCGCTCGGAAGATAAAATAATATCGACCGCCTTATCCAATAACGCGTCGAACTCTTCATTATTCACGCTTTTAAAAAAGCTGATTATTTCGCTGGCGCCGAAGTTCGCCTGCTGGGGCTCGTTCTGTTCAAGATAAAGCTTAAAGCGCACGCGGAATTCAGAATATCCTTCGCAGTTAAGCTTGCGGCAAAAGCGCAGGATAGTGGTGGTTGAGACGTCTGCCGCATCCGCCAGCTCGCGGATGGTCATGTACATCACTTTGTCACGATTTTTTATGACATAGTTGTAGACCATCATCTCCAGGTTATTGAGACTGGCAATGGCGGAATGGGAGAACATGCTCACAATGACTACACTCACTCATCAGACTTTTCTTCAGGGAATAATAACATGCAGCCAAACGACATCACTTTTTTTCAGCGCTTTCAGAACGACATTCTGGCCGGGCGTAAAACCATCACTATCCGGGATAAAAGTGAATCCCATTTCAAAACCGGCGATATCCTGCGGGTGGGACGTTATGAGGATGATGGTTATTTTTGCACCATCGAAGTAACGGGAACGTCAACCGTTACGTTCGCCACATTGACGCAAAAACATGCTGAACAGGAGAACATGACCCTGGATGAATTGAAAAGCGTGATCGCAGAGATCTACCCCAGGCAGAACCAGTTTTATGTGATTGATTTTAAATGTTTATAATTAAAATCGAAACGTGCGTTAGCTGAAATTAAAGTGTAACTGTCTGATTGTAATTTAGAAACGTTATGTTTAACTTTATTTTAGCTAACATGTGTTCACTGGAATCATTCTCAGTTAGCATAGTGATGCGATGAATAATCATCTTTTGTTTTCCCGGAGTTTTGTATGGTGAGCAGACCATTAATCGCACAGGGATATTCGCTGGCTGAGGAAGTAGCCAACAGCATCAGCCACGGCATTGGCCTGGTGTTTGGGATTGTCGGTTTAGTCTTATTGCTGGTGCAGGCGGTGGACGCTAATGCCAGCGCGATGGCCATTACCAGCTACAGCCTGTATGGCGGGAGTATGATCCTGCTGTTTCTGGCGTCGACGCTGTATCACGCGATCCCGCATCAGCGGGCCAAGATGTGGCTCAAGAAATTTGACCACTGCGCTATCTATCTTCTTATTGCAGGCACCTACACGCCGTTTTTGCTGGTGGGGCTTAACTCGCCGCTGTCGCGTGGCCTGATGATTGTTATCTGGAGCCTGGCACTGCTGGGGATCCTGTTTAAGCTGACCATCGCGCACCGCTTTAAGGTGCTGTCGCTGGTCACCTATCTGACCATGGGCTGGCTGTCGCTGATTGTGGTGTATCAACTGGCAATCAAACTGTCGATAGGGGGCGTGACGCTTCTGGCCTTAGGCGGCGTGGTATACTCGCTCGGCGTGATTTTCTACGTCTGCAAGCGCATTCCTTACAACCATGCCATCTGGCACGGCTTTGTGCTGGGCGGCAGCGTATGCCACTTTTTGGCGATCTATTTGTACGTAGGGCAGGCCTAGTTTTTTACGCCGTGCGGGCGGTTGCCCTCACCCCGGCCCCCTCCCACAGGGGGAGGGAGGACACCAAAACCCTAGGCCCGGTAGGTGCAGCGCCACCGGGCGATACAGCATCACTCTTCCAGAGAATACGGCAGCGGCTCAATACTCAGCGTATTTGCATCGTCACGCACGCGGAACACGCTGTCGGCTTCCATGTCGTTGTTCATGACGGCTTGAACCAAAAGACGTCCATCATCCAGCTGTACGGCGGCTAATACGGTGCCGGTACGGCGCCAGTTATCACCCATCTTCAGCTCTAAGTCTTCACCCGCTTCAGGGACGCGGCTGGCATGTCCCGCGAGTGTCCACAGCGCACGTTTGTTTGCCCCGCGGAATTTTGCACGCGCCACCATCTCCTGGCCGGTGTAACAGCCTTTTTTAAAGCTGATACCCCCCAGTGCCTGCAGGTTGGTTGCCTGAGGAATAAACTGTGCGCTGTTTGCTGCGTCAATTACCGGCAGACCCGCTTCGATGTTCAGCGCCAGCCACTGCTGACTGTTGTTAAGCTGCGCTTCGCCGCGCAGCGCCTCGGTGATGCGCTCGGCGGTTTCGGCATCCGTGACTAACAGAAAACGCTCTGCCGGGTGTTCAAACCACAGGATGGAGGTGTCGCCTTCGCTGACGAGCTGCTTTTCGGCATTCGGCAGTTCGCTGAAGAGATTTTTCAGCGCCGCACGTGCCTGGAAGCCGGCCACACCCAGCAGGACATGTTCGTCGTCCGGGGCGATAGTGACTTTGGAAAAGACCGCGTACTTCTTCAGCTCTTTGAGCTGGGCCTCCTGCAGGCTGCGGCGCTCAATAAAGGCAAAGCCATCCTGACGGCGGAAGAGACGCAGGTTGCTCCACATTTTGCCTTTTGGGTCGCAATGCGCGGCCAGCAGGTGCTGGTGTTCGGTCATCTGGCTGACGTCGGCGGTCACCTGGCCCTGCAGATATTTTTCGGCGTCGGCACCGGTGAGCGTCGCCAGCGCCCAGTCATCAAGAGAAATAAGCGTCAGCGGCAGACGCGCAGAGGCGGCGGGCTGGCGAGGAGAAAATGGTGTAAATGCCATAACGATATCCTGAATTGCTTAACGCTTTGATAATGCCTAATGGTAAAAGAGCCTGCAGGCAATGCAAGCGCTTTCAACAGGCCATTTGTGCCCTAAACCGGTTATGCGTAACGCTACGCAAAATAATGTAATCCGCTGTCTTTGTAGGGGGTATTCGGGAAGCCTGCTCGGCGATCGCAATATTCCAGTAATGAAACGTTCAAAAACACGTTACACTAGCTGGTGTCCCCGTAGAGAAACAAAGAACACTGAACGGGGCACCGACTGTGCCAAACGTAATGCAGGAAACTGAACATGGATATTAACAACAAGGCCCGTATTCACTGGGCGTGCCGTCGCGGAATGCGTGAACTTGATATTTCCATCATGCCTTTCTTCGAATATGAGTATGACACCTTAAGCGACGATGATAAGCGTCTGTTTGTTCGCCTGCTTGAGTCTGACGATCCAGATTTATTCAACTGGCTGATGAACCACGGCAAACCCGCCGATACCGAGTTGCAACGGATGGTGCAATTAATTCAAACACGGAATCGGGAACGTGGTCCTGTGGCAATCTGATCTTCGCGTCTCGTGGCGCTCGCAGTGGATGTCTTTATTGCTCCACGGACTGGTTGCGGCCTTTGTGTTACTGATGCCGTGGCCGCTAAGCTATACGCCGCTGTGGCTGCTGTTACTCTCGTTTGTCGTTTTTGACAGCGTACGCAGCCAGCGTCGAATTAATGCCCGTCAGGGAGAGATCAAATTACTGATGGATTCCCGCCTGCGCTGGCAGGGTAAAGAGTGGGATATCCTCGGTATGCCCTGGATGCTCAACTGCGGCATGATGTTACGGTTACGCAAGGTGGACGGCGGGCGTTGCCAGCATCTTTGGCTGGCGGCTGACAGTATGGATGCTGCCGAGTGGCGAGATCTGCGCCGGATGCTATTGCAACAGACGACGCAGGGATAATATGCGTTAGCTAAACTTTTCAGCCATTTCGCCCAGAATCTGTTCGCACCAGGTTTGCAGGCGCTCATCGCTGAGATCGTACTGGTTGGTTTCATCCAGCGCGAGCCCAACAAACAGCTCGCCGTCGGCAATAATCGGTTTTTTACTGGTGAACTCGTAACCTTCGGTTGGCCAGTAGCCGATAAACGACACCCCTTTCGGTGCCAGTTTGTCGTGCAGCATGCCGAGCGCGTCCAGGAACCATTCCCCGTAACCGAGCTGGTCCCCCATGCCGTACATGGCAATGATTTTGCCGTCGAGGTTGACTGAGTCGAGTTGATCCCAGATGGCTTCCCAGTCTTCCTGTATCTCACCAAAATCCCAGGTTGGGATGCCAAGGATCAGGACATCGTACTGTTCCATCAGCGCGACCGCGTCATCTTTCAGGTTATGCAACGTCACCAGTTCCGGGCCAATGATGTCGCGAATTTTCTCTGCCGCCATTTCGGTGTAGCAGGTGCTGGAACCATAGAACAGACCAATATTCATCGCGTAACTATCTCAATTCTTGCTTTGACTATGCGCGTAGTGTACCAGAAACCGGTCGCAATCAGGCATAATGGCCTGACTGCAGAATCAAAGGGGCTGATGTGGAAAAGGATCTCGCACTGATCGAACAGTTTCTCGACGCGCTGTGGCTGGAGAAAAATCTGGCCGAGAATACGCTCAGCGCCTACCGGCGCGATCTTACCATGCTGGTGGAGTGGCTGGCCCGTCGGCAGCTCTCGCTGGCGAGCGCGCAAAGCGACGACCTACAGGCGCTGCTCGGTGAACGTGTAGAAGGGGGGTACAAAGCCACCAGTTCCGCTCGTTTGCTCAGCGCCATGCGTCGGCTTTTCCAGCATCTCTACCGTGAGAAGATTCGCGAAGACGATCCAAGCGCGCTGCTGGCTTCCCCTAAGCTTCCGCAGCGGCTGCCGAAAGATCTCAGCGAAGCACAAGTTGAGAGATTATTACAGTCACCGGCTGTTGACCTGCCGCTGGAGTTACGCGATAAAGCCATGCTTGAGCTATTGTATGCTACCGGCTTGCGCGTTTCGGAACTGGTTGGCCTGACGATGAGCGACATCAGCCTGCGTCAGGGCGTGGTGCGCGTCATTGGTAAAGGAAATAAGGAAAGGCTGGTTCCGCTGGGGGAAGAGGCGGTTTACTGGCTGGAAACGTACCTGGAGCATGGCCGTCCGTGGCTGCTCAATGGTACGTCTATCGACGTCCTGTTTCCGAGCCAGCGCGCCCAGCAGATGACGCGGCAAACGTTCTGGCATCGCATTAAGCATTACGCCACACTGGCGGGTATCGACAGTGAAAAGCTTTCGCCGCACGTATTGCGTCACGCCTTCGCGACGCATCTGCTCAACCACGGCGCTGATTTACGCGTGGTGCAGATGCTGCTGGGACACAGCGATCTTTCCACGACGCAAATTTACACCCATGTCGCGACGGAACGCCTGCGGCAGCTACACCAACAGCACCACCCTCGAGCGTGAGTGCCGACGAATTGTAACAGGATCACATATGAAAAAGTCTTTCGCGCTGTTCACCCTGCTGGCAGCCTCATTTACCGGTTTCGCCCATGCGGACGATGCCGCCATCAAACAGTCGCTGGCTAAGCTTGGCGTCACCGGCAGCGATATTCAGCCTGCACCGGTTGCTGGGATGAAAACGGTACTGACCAACAGCGGCGTGCTGTACGTCACCGAAGACGGCAAACACATTATTCAGGGGCCAATGTACGACGTGAGCGGCGCGCAGCCGGTGAACGTCACCAACCAGCTGCTGATGAAAAACCTGAACGCGCTCGAAAAAGAGATGATCGTCTATAAAGCGGCGCAGGAAAAACACGTTATTACCGTTTTCACCGACATCACCTGCGGCTACTGCCACAAGCTGCATGAAGAGATGAAAGACTACAACGCGCTGGGTATTACCGTGCGTTACCTGGCCTTCCCGCGCGCGGGCGTGCAGAGCCAGCCCGAGCAGGACATGAAGGCTATCTGGTGTGCGAAAGACCGCAACAAAGCGTTTGACGACGCGATGAACGGCAAAGGCGTTAAGCCGGCCTCCTGCGACATTGATATCGCTAACCACTACGCGCTCGGCGTGCAGTTTGGCGTGAGCGGTACGCCAGCGATTGTCCTGAGCAATGGCTATGTCGTTCCGGGCTATCAGGGGCCAAAAGAGATGAAAGAGTTCCTCGACGCGCACCAGAAACAGTTTGGTGGTAAATAATCCGCGTGAAAGCCCCGATAAAATTGCGCCGCCGCGAGGCGGTTGAACCGGTTGATTTGCCAGACGATCTCCCGGCGCTGCTTAAGCGCCTCTACGCCAGCCGCGGCGTGCGTCGCGCTGAGGATCTTGAGCGCAGCGTGAAAGGGATGCTGCCCTGGCAGCAGCTGAGCGGTATCGAAAAAGCTACCGAAATGCTCTACAACGCGCTGCGTGAAGGAACGCGGATTGTGGTGGTAGGGGATTTCGACGCCGACGGCGCAACCAGCACCGCGCTGAGCGTGCTCAGCCTGCGCGCGCTGGGCTGCGATAACGTCACGTATCTGGTGCCTAACCGTTTTGAAGACGGCTACGGACTCAGCCCGGAAGTGGTCGATCAGGCCCATGCCCGCGGTGCGCAGATGATCATGACCGTCGATAACGGGATCTCTTCCCATGCGGGGGTCGATCATGCTCACGCTCTGGGGATCCCGGTGCTGGTTACCGATCACCACCTGCCGGGCGAAACGCTGCCGGATGCGAAAGCGATTATTAATCCCAACCTGCGCGACTGCGATTTCCCATCGAAATCCCTTGCGGGCGTAGGCGTGGCGTTTTATCTGATGCTGGCGTTACGGACTCTGCTGCGCGATAAGGGCTGGTTCGAATCCCGCGGTATTGCCGTACCGAACCTGGCGGAATATCTCGATCTGGTGGCGCTGGGCACCGTCGCGGACGTGGTACCGCTCGATACCAATAACCGCATTTTGACCTGGCAGGGCCTAAGCCGCATTCGCGCGGGCAAGTGCCGGCCGGGGATCAAGGCGCTGCTGGAAATAGCCAACCGCGATCCGCTCAAGCTGGCGGCAAGCGATTTGGGCTTTGCGCTCGGGCCGCGCCTGAACGCGGCCGGAAGACTGGACGATATGTCCGTCGGCGTGGCGCTGCTGCTGTGCGACAACATCGGTGAAGCGCGCGTGCTGGCCAACGAGCTGGACGCCCTGAACCAGACACGTAAAGAGATTGAGCAGGGGATGCAGGCCGAAGCGCTGACCCTGTGTGAAAAACTGGAGCGCAGCGGCGATACGCTGCCGGGCGGCCTGGCGATGTACCATCCCGAGTGGCATCAGGGCGTGGTCGGCATTCTGGCGTCGCGCATCAAAGAGCGCTTCCACCGCCCGGTGATCGCGTTCGCACCCGCGGGCGACGGCACGCTGAAAGGCTCTGGCCGCTCAATTCAGGGGTTGCACATGCGTGATGCTCTGGAGCGTCTCGATACACTGTACCCGGGTCTGATGATCAAGTTCGGCGGCCATGCGATGGCGGCTGGACTGTCGCTGGAAGAGGCGAAATTCGACGAGTTCCAGCGCCTGTTCGGCGAGCTGGTCACCGACTGGATTGACCCGGCCCTGCTGCAGGGGGAAGTGGTGTCCGATGGCGAGCTTTCACCGCTTGAGATGACGATGGACGTGGCGCAAATGCTGCGCGATGCCGGCCCGTGGGGGCAGATGTTCCCGGAACCGCTGTTTGACGGGCGATTCCGCCTGCTGCAGCAGCGCATTGTCGGCGAACGTCATCTGAAAGTGATGGTTGAGCCCGTGGGCGGTGGACCGCTTCTGGACGGCATTGCTTTTAACGTCGATACCTCCATCTGGCCGGACAACGGCGTGCGCGAGGTCGAGCTGGCGTACAAACTGGACATCAACGAGTTTCGCGGTAACCGCACCCTTCAGATCATCATCGACAATATCTGGCCAATTTAGCGGCAGTAATCTCTATAAAAAAGGGCGTGGATTCGGTACAATCCCGCTCTTATCACCGCATTTTGACAAGTCCATAAAAGAAAACAGACCATGTTTGAAATTAATCCGGTAAAAAACCGTATTCAGGACCTCACGGAGCGCTCTGACGTTCTTAGGGGGTATCTTTGACTACGATGCCAAGAAAGAGCGTCTTGAAGAAGTAAACGCCGAGCTGGAACAGCCGGACGTCTGGAACGAACCTGAACGCGCACAGGCGCTGGGTAAAGAGCGTTCCTCTCTCGAAGCTATCGTAGATACGCTGGATCAAATGGCCCAGGGGCTGGAAGATGTTTCCGGTTTGCTGGAGCTGGCCGTCGAAGCTGACGACGAAGAAACCTTTAACGAAGCCGTGGCAGAACTCGACGTGCTGGAAGAGAAGCTGGCGCAGCTTGAATTCCGTCGCATGTTCTCCGGCGAATACGACAGCGCTGACTGCTATCTCGATATTCAGGCAGGTTCTGGCGGTACCGAAGCGCAGGACTGGGCCAGCATGCTGACGCGTATGTACCTGCGTTGGGCAGAAGCGCGCGGTTTCAAAACCGAAATTATCGAAGAGTCTGAAGGTGAAGTTGCGGGTCTGAAATCCGTCACCATCAAGATCATTGGCGATTACGCCTACGGCTGGCTGCGTACCGAAACCGGCGTTCACCGCCTGGTGCGTAAGAGCCCGTTCGACTCCGGCGGCCGCCGTCATACCTCCTTCAGCTCCGCGTTCGTTTACCCGGAAGTTGACGAAGATATTGATATCGAAATTAATCCGGCGGACCTGCGTATCGACGTTTACCGCGCATCCGGCGCGGGCGGTCAGCACGTTAACCGTACGGAATCGGCGGTGCGTATTACCCACATTCCAACCGGGCTGGTCACGCAATGCCAGAACGACCGTTCCCAGCATAAGAACAAAGACCAGGCCATGAAGCAGATGAAAGCGAAGCTTTATGAGCTGGAGATGCAGAAGAAAAATGCTGAGAAACAGGCGATGGAAGACAACAAGTCTGACATCGGCTGGGGCAGCCAGATCCGTTCTTACGTCCTTGATGACTCCCGCATCAAAGACCTGCGTACCGGGGTTGAAACCCGCAACACGCAGGCGGTGCTGGACGGCAGCCTGGACCAATTTATCGAAGCAAGTTTGAAAGCAGGGTTATGAGGAACCAACATGTCTGAACAACAAGCACAGGGCGCTGACGCGGTAGTCGATCTTAACAACGAACTGAAAACCCGCCGCGAGAAGCTGGCAGCGCTGCGCGAGCAGGGCGTGCCGTTCCCGAACGATTTTCGTCGTGACCACACCTCAGACCAACTGCACGCTGACTTCGACGCGAAAGAGAACGAAGAGCTGGAAGCGCTGAACGTTGAAGTGGCCGTTGCAGGCCGCATGATGACCCGTCGTATCATGGGTAAAGCCTCATTCGTGACCCTGCAGGACGTTGGCGGCCGCATTCAGCTGTACGTTTCCCGTGACGACCTGCCGGAAGGCATCTACAACGAGCAGTTCAAGAAGTGGGACCTGGGCGATATCCTGGGCGCAAAAGGTAAACTGTTCAAAACCAAAACTGGTGAACTGTCTATCCACTGCACCGAGCTGCGTCTGCTGACCAAAGCCCTGCGCCCGCTGCCGGACAAATTCCACGGCCTGCAGGATCAGGAAGCGCGCTATCGTCAGCGCTACCTGGATCTCATCTCTAACGATGAATCCCGCAAGACCTTTAAAATTCGCTCCCAGATCATGGCCGGTATCCGCCAGTTCATGGTCAACCGCGACTTTATGGAAGTGGAAACCCCGATGATGCAGGTGATCCCAGGCGGCGCGTCTGCGCGTCCGTTCATCACCCATCACAACGCCCTGGACCTGGACATGTACCTGCGTATCGCGCCGGAACTGTACCTGAAGCGCCTGGTGGTCGGTGGTTTTGACCGCGTGTTCGAGATCAACCGTAACTTCCGTAACGAAGGTATCTCCGTTCGCCATAACCCAGAGTTCACCATGATGGAACTCTACATGGCGTATGCGGATTACAAAGATCTGATCGAGCTGACCGAATCCCTGTTCCGTACCCTGGCGCAGGATATTCTGGGCACCACGCAGGTCCCTTACGGTGAAGAAGTCTTCGACTTCGGCAAGCCGTTCGAAAAACTGACCATGCGCGAAGCGATCAAGAAGTACCGTCCGGAAACCAACATGGCGGATCTGGATAACTTCGATTCTGCGAAAGCGATCGCGGAAAGCATCGGTATCAAGGTTGAGAAGAGCTGGGGTCTGGGCCGTATCGTGACCGAGATCTTCGAAGAAGTGGCCGAAGCGCACCTGATTCAGCCGACCTTCATCACCGAATACCCGGCGGAAGTCTCTCCTCTGGCGCGTCGTAATGACCAGAACCCGGAAATCACTGACCGCTTCGAATTCTTCATCGGCGGCCGTGAAATCGGTAACGGCTTTAGCGAGCTGAACGATGCGGAAGACCAGGCTCAGCGCTTCCAGGACCAGGTTGACGCGAAAGCGGCAGGCGACGACGAAGCGATGTTCTTCGACGAAGACTACGTGACTGCGCTGGAACACGGTCTGCCACCAACGGCGGGTCTGGGCATTGGTATCGACCGTATGGTTATGCTGTTCACCAACAGCCACACCATCCGCGATGTGATCCTGTTCCCGGCTATGCGCCCGGTGAAGTAAGACGTTAAGATGTAAAAAAAGCCCCGAAAGGGGCTTTTTTATTGCGCCGCGAAGGCTTTAAGTTCTTCGCGGGCGGTAGTCGCTTCCATGACCATCCACGGGCTAAAGGCCCAGGGCGTTGCGTCCAGCGCGCGGAATAACGCCTCCAGCTCAACCCACTGATAGTCCATCACTTCATCTTCGTTTATCGTCACGTCATTGGTGATGCGGGCGGCGAATACCGGGCAAATTTCATTTTCCACGATCCCGGACGGGTCGGTTTCCCGATAGCGAAATTCAGGGGCGACGGCGGTGATATCGGTCAGTTCAGCGCCCACTTCAAAGCGGCAGCGGCGGATTATCGCCTGGACTGTCTCTTCGCCCGACTGCGGGTGGCCGCAAACGGAGTTGGTCCAGACGCCGGGCCAGGCTTTTTTGCTTAAGGCGCGTCGGGTGATCAGACATTCCCCTTTTGCGTTAAAAAGCCAGGAAGAGAACGCCAGATGCAGCGGGGTATGTAACGTGTGAGCGGCATATTTTTCCTGAGTGCCAATCACCATTCCCTGGTCGTTTACCAAAATAACGTGTTCTTGAATACTCATTGATGCTCCAGTGCCAAAATGCCGAGTGGTTCAGCACCATCAGCCGAAGCATTATACTGCATTCTTATACGAACGGTTTGGCTCGTAGAGCGGAAAAGGGCATGACCCTTATTCGTTTTGGCTGTTATCATAGTGCGCCATTCACGCTGACCGAGGATCTGTTTTGTTTGCAGGAAGCCTGACGAGAAACCCCATTACCGCCATTTTTTGCCTGACGCTGACGCTATTGCTGGCGGGCTGTTCAGGGAGCAAATCTTCGGATACGGGAAGCTATTCCGGTTCGGTCTACACCGTTAAGCGCGGGGACACCCTGTACCGGATTTCGCGCGCAACGGGGACCAGCGTGAAGGATCTGGCGCGGCTGAATAATCTTTCGCCACCTTACACCATCGAGGTGGGGCAGCAGCTGAAGGTTAGCGGCGGATCGTCCTCGGGCAAAAAATCCTCTTCGAAAGGCAAAACCGCCAAAGTGACGCCGTCCTATCAGGTGCCACAATCGTCATGGCCGCCGGTTGGACAGCGCTGCTGGATTTGGCCTGCCAGCGGTAAAGTGGTCGCCCCTTACTCACTCTCTGAAGGTGGCAACAAGGGTATTGATATCGCCGCTGCGCGCGGTACGCCGGTTTATGCCTCCGGCGCCGGGAAGGTGGTTTACGTCGGTAACCAGCTGCGCGGCTACGGTAACCTGATCATGATTAAACATGGTGAAGACTACATCACGGCCTATGCTCACAACGACACGATGCTGGTCAACAACGGGCAGAACGTCAAAGCAGGGCAGAAGATTGCCACCATGGGCAGCACCGGTACGGATTCAGTGAAGCTGCATTTCCAGATCCGCTATAAGGCGACGGCCATCGATCCGCAGCGCTATCTTCCTGCGCCCGGCAGCAAACCGAAGTGCTAAGTGATTATTTAATCGCCGGTTAGTTGTGAAGAGGCTTGTATGAAGGTGTGTAAGGTCTATAATGCCATACGCACCTCAAAGCGGGCGTAGTTCAATGGTAGAACGAGAGCTTCCCAAGCTCTATACGAGGGTTCGATTCCCTTCGCCCGCTCCAGATCTCTCCCCTTGTGGCAAAACTTCGATAAAACTCGTTTTGCTTTCAACAACTTACTTAACATAAGTTGTCTGTGATCGTTCTACCATTGAACGACGATTTACCAACAAGAGGTACACTGTTAGTTGTCACGGATAGTTACATGGAAATGAGAGTATAACTATTCGTCGGCGGCAGTTCCAACCTCACACCGCGATAATCCAACGTGAAGGAAAAGCCTGATCCGGGCATTGATTCTCATAACCTTACAGTGAAGCGCATTTTTTGCCGATGCTCCCACGTGCCACACGTCGAGATGACGTTGCAGGGAATAAACAGGTTTTATGGTGGTCACGGTACTTGCAGACCATATGCAAGCTCTGCCAGCGGTTCGGCCTCGCTCCTTCGGGTACATGGTCATCCTGATAAACTTCACTGTCTGACACACCCTGATGTTCTCGCCTAACGGCTCAGCGCGTTGTCTTACCACCAACGGGCATTAAGGCTTGTATTGTCCAAAATCTGCGCTACGCTACCTTTGATTACCCACAGCAAAGGATAAATAAGATGGAAAAAGAACACTTTAAGGCTCATGTTCAGTATGACGACTGGAAGGGAAGCGTTGCAGCAGACAGCGCTGATCAGGAAGACTTTAGCGACTTTCTGAGAGACAACGGGGTATTGAAAGAAGGTGAGATTGTGAAAGGTATTTCCTTCTACTCAGCAGAGCGTTTCTTTGATGTTGAAGCATTTGTTTCAGACGATGAACATGGGTTAAGAAGGGAAAAAGTCAAAATGACGCTTGAGGAGTTTTTCAAAACCTTCAAACGTTTTTCAATCAAGGTTTCTCGCAATGGGGAACTTGATGATCAAGAAATCGAGTTCAAAGAGTAAGGAATCATCATGAGCATTTACTTTAATGAGCACGGTAGCGCGATTGGATACCAGGTGGAGGGGCGTTGGACAATCAAGGGGGATTATTTGCAAGTTGAGCATGGTGCTAACATTCCAGGCGGCTTGTACAAAATCAACGACAATAAAGTGATATTCCCATTCGACTACAAAGAGGTTGAGGGGGTGATCGACACAGAGAAACTCACTTTCACCGTGTGTGGTATCGAATACAAAATGAGAAAAATACAAACAAATCCGTGGGATATATAGCTAAAAGGGGGCTTTTCGCTCCCTCGTATTATCTTCTTAACCCATACTGCTAACGCCATGTTTTAGGGGTGACTGTATGTAAATCCGCCGTTATGATTGCAATACATTCAGAGTCATAAGGATTGGGACGTGGATACAGTCGAGGAACTCAACGGAACATACTTCTATGCGGGACGTTCAAACCTCACCGCCTCCGAGCTTTTTTTCATGGTCTTCTGTGAAAATGTTGTCGATCAACTTGGTTTAGGTCTTGTTGATTTCGGTGCTGTAGTTGCCATCGTATCTGGGCGTAATACTCTCCCAACAAGGGCAAAACCAAACGGCGCTGAAAAGGGAACATCCTATGCGTCTAAAGCCTCACGAAAAGTGTTCAAAAAAGCGCAGTTCCCTTTCGGTATCAAACTACCTTCTGTTATTGGTGGTTATCCACCTTCTACAATCAGAATCAGGGCAGTAGCTAACATTGGAACCTTTACGGGCAGGGCTATTCCTGTCGTTGGGTGGGTTATCTTAGCTTCTGATATCTCTCAAATCACCTATCGCACTATCCGAGACTACAACGCTATAGCGCGGGGTAACGATAAGTTATGGTAAACAATGTTGAGCAGCGCGTTTATGAGCTTGTACGGCCTTACGCTGGCACGTACCTATTTAAGTTCAAGAAAATAGAGCTAACACCTGAAACGGATCTTGATACTGATTTGAGTCTTGATGAGCTTGAAGCTGGTGAGTTAATGGATAAGTTTTTCGATGCGTTCAAGGTTGAACGGGGAAACTTTAAAATAGAAACTTACTATCCTGACCAGCCTGTTTCATGGAATCCATTTAAGAAAACAGAGCCTGTTCCTGTACCAGATTTCAATGTTGGTATGCTGATCGAATCAGCTAAAGCCGGAAGATGGTTGTACGAATAAGGGGGCAAACCGCCCCCTCTGTATCACTTCAACGCACGTATGTAATCAAGCAAGGCTTTCAGTTGGCTACCTTTCATCGCCGGAACACGAATACGCATATCAGCTTTTCCTGTACTGGCGTACCTGCTTTCCCCTTGCAGTAATCGAAGGCTCATTGTTATGATCTGATGGTCTGGCATTCCTAACACTCCGTGGTGGTTTGTTGTTTGTCGGATCGCTGTGTGGGATGTTCTCAGCATCCTGCACAGCATTATTAACAGCATTACGTAAGTGGTTTGGTAACAGGTGGCGCTGTATCGTCGTTCCTGCAAACTTCACTACCTGCGTATAAACGCACACCGTAGCACCACACCAGATAAAGCTGGTGATCGGCTTGTCTTCCTCTTTCAATCGTTACTCCTCATCAAAGGTCATTGTGTAGCGGCATTGCTGCGACGGCCTGATCGTCACTGTCTCCGTATAGTTGGCATTTTCGTAGATGCAAATCTTCGCGTTGCTTGTCTCCTGTTCATCACTGAGAATCAGGGTTATCTGTCCGGCATTCGCTAGGGCTGGTAATAATGCCAGCGTCAGCACAAGCAAAAGTTTCATGCGCGTGTCCCTCTCTTAATGCCCGTTGAATACTTCGTTCGTAGTGCGTCTACTTTCGCCTGAGTGATGCCCAGGTAGGCGCGGGTGTGTTCGGTGGAGCGATGCCCCAACATCTTACTAATCACCTCCAGATCCTCGCCGTGAGCGTGAGCGATAGCCGCTACGGTCTTGCGTGCGCTGTGCATGGCGATCACTGCATCCTGTGGAAGCAAGCCCCGCATTTTGAGCTTTTCCACTGCATACTGAATCTCTGCATGGATTTTAGAACGGCTGATCGGCTTACCCTTGCTCCGGTTGCTGTCATTCTGGAATACATACACGTTATCCCCGCGCTCGTTATAACGAGCCTTGAGAACCTCCCTTGCTGTCTCCGTGAGTTCCACCTCTACCGCTTCTCTTGTCTTGTCCTGGGTGATACGTAGCACCTTGCTGCCAATATCCAGCTCCTCCCAACGCCAGGAACGCATATCTACGCCGCGAAGCTGTGTCTCAACTCCTATAAGGAAGAGATCCGCCACTGTCTGGCTCTTCTTCGTGATTTCTTCCACTACCATCTTCACCTGATCGGCGCTCTCAAGTCCGTCAGTGCGTTTTGCACCTTTACTGATTGCCATTTCTCTACCTCCTTAATCTGTCTTGATGGTGTAAATATTGATCAAAAACAGATAGATAGCAAGATCAATTTTGCATATTAACAAAAATGTCTTATTGGGAGGTTTTCAAGGGTATTAAGGGGCATTAAACGCGATTAAAGCCGATTTAGGGGAGCGCGGTTGCGAGAGGTGCTTAACGCGATTTACGTGACGTACCCAATTCTGACGCCAGCAAGCATCGAATATCAAGTGGTTGATTTATAAAGATAATTTGATTTTTCTTCCACTTTCACGGAATCAGTCAGTTGTCAACTCATTTATTTTCACCTTGGCTTTTAGCACCAGGAATAGCCGAAAAAAGGCCAATAAATCGAGCTAAAACATAAGTGATTGTTTCTATTGCATGATTAATAGGACAGATAGCCTGAATGTCCTATCGGAATAAGATATTGCACCGCAGATGAGAGTGGTTCCTATTTGAGATGATATTGCAATAAAATGATTAGAATGCTAACTAATTGGCGAGTTTTGGCATGGAAAATCAGCGGAGTGATCTTTCGAGAATACTCGTTCAACACATTGCACCTATCATGAAAGTGTACATTGTCCACAATGAACGCTGTAAGCCTTGCGTGGTGCGGTTTCCGCATAAGGGATGAAAGATACTATGAAAGTGAGAAAGGCGCTCATAGAGCATTACAGGCGGGTTATTTAGCTATCATTATTGATAGGTTTAGTCGTTATTAATGTGTGGTTTTAATAGGCTTATTTGCATATAACCAAATGGGAGATTCAGCTTAATCAATTGGTGTCAAAATGGCACTCTATGGAAAGATTCGCTTTGCTGGCGTGTATCGCCTGGCAAGGTTCACCAGCCGGATCGGCATCACTGATACCCCTATCAAGTTGCACATGATGTTTTCGCTGTGGGCGAAGGGCTAATGGGTAATCGACGCGAAGCGCCGGAACCATATTGTTATGCGTTGGCCTCGGTGTCAGGCTCACGCCACGCATGAAAGACAGCTATCACAGGAGAAATCGTTTTTAGCAAGTTACCTTGATCAAAGGTGCTTCTCCTGTATAGATGCTCGCTACGCTCACTAACACAAATCAAAACCTCTAACCCTTAATTAAGTTAAGGTTATTAATTGTCTCTTTTGGGCTTCTTACGCCCAAACGTGATTAATGCCATCCAGCGACTACGCCGCTAACAGTATTCCACAATGATTAATGGCATTCCTTCTTAATGTCATTCACCGATCTTGATTAACCACCAACCAAATAACCACCCTAAATCATTTAGGCTGTCTATTTACCTGGTGCAATCTTCTTATGACATTATCAGTCGTCCATCTCACCCTCCCCAATCCTGTCAGATTGTCAGTGTGCAGATGCACGACAGTGCAGAGAGAAATCTCTCTATTATTATAGTTGATTTAGTAGATTATTGAAATGAAAGGAAAAAACTGGTTGAAAATCGCCATTTTTCACTTTTTTCCATAAGAAATGGCGAGTAGCGAAGTAGCCAGATTACCATATGGCACTTATTATTCCACTGCTATTGACATTAAATATTTATTGTGGTAGGTATTGACAAACGTTAGTGATTCGTGGTATTCTTAATATTAAGAAGGAGAGAAATCCTTCTGAAACTTTCGACCCTGGGCGGGGTAATCCGCTCGGGGTTTTTTACGTCCTAAATCCGGAGGAGGCCAAATCTGAAATACTTCAGTAGTGACCAGATTTTTAATGATCTGGTGAGCGGCGAAGTGAAACGCCACGTTATTTACGCATCCAAGCAAGCAGCACAATCGAGAGGGTACACAGACCGAATGGAAATGTTCGCTGACGCTCTTGCCCGTTATGACCAGCACCGAAAGGAGAATATTTAAATAAGGAGGAATATTGAGGGAAGATATTAACGCTTACGAGGATCCGTTATCATTTCGTAGTGACACCCAGTACGACTATTGCATTTCTGATTTTTCCACACCATCCCAACAACTCACTGTGATTAATCACCGCCTGTATGTTGTCGATCTTATTACAGGGGAGATTTTTAACTACGACGATATTGAAATGTTAGTTGGGGGCGGCATATTGTCAGATTTATTCCTGCAATACAGCACTGCTGATACAGCAAAATCAAAGCAGGCCCATCGTGAATATGCAAACATGCTGGGAGATTTGCCAAGTAAAGCAGAGTACAACGGTATAAAAGAGTATGCAGAAGTATTAAATAAACCCGATTTTACGAAGGTTTTTGCTTTATGCCAAGAAGTGGACAGACGTAACTTAGCATTCATAAAACGTACAGATTTATGCTTAATATTAAACACTACGCCGGATCATCTCAGCCGTGTGCTGAAAGCTCTGGAGCAAAGACAATATATCAAAGTTGACAAAGCTGAGCACCAAAAAGGCACTTTGAAAATATGGGTTAACCCGTCATTCATATGGAAAGGTGATTTAGCTAATCGCTGGATATCAGGTGAGATGCAAGGTTTTCCGGTAATCGAACGTAAGCGCCGTAATAATGTGTCTACATTTATTTTTGAAGAGACAGAGAAAGCAATGGTAGCTTTCAATGCTTGGTATACAGAAAACGGTCATAAAGCTAACCAAGCTTATTCTAATGAATGGTATGCAGAGATCTCGATGTACGATAACGCTCACGGCGAAGGGGTGAGGCTTGCAGCAGAAAATCCAACATTGAGCAGACTTTTGAATCCTGCAACATCAGAAGGTGATTTCATCCGAGAGTTATTCACTCCTGCTCAATACCAAACGTTATTAAGAGAAACAATGAAGAAAATAAGGAAAATACATTGAACAAGCTATACCTACTGAACGAATCTACACATCATCAAATCGAATGTAACACAATCTGCCAACGTCTTTATCAACACCTTGCATCTCTAATACGTGAACACGGAAAGATCCGTTCCACGGTGAGACATATTGCTGATTGTATAGGAATAAGTGAGAGCGGGGCACGGTATTGGTTATTAATAATGAAGGATGCAGCGGTTATTACAATGGAGCGCCACGGCAAGTATTACGACATTACCGTAAACGAAGCGGTGAGCTTCATTACGACAACCAACTAAGAAACAATATGGGAAACTTTATGGTTATCATTATCTATTGGTTCATTATATGTATATTGGATATTAACAAGTAAATGGAAGTTTCCCTCTACGAGGATAAATGAGTACAAGACAAAGAAACAACTTGGTGCGTATTGAGAGAGCATTACGCATCAGCAAACGTAAATACACCTCTTCTCTACAAGACCTCGCTGGAGAGTCTATTCCCGGTGAATGGTTAACCAAAATAATAGAACACCCTCCCTCTGTACCTTGCGGTGATGAATACAACGCCTTGCAAGAAATACTTAGCACTACACCTGGCGTATTCTGGAAACCTCGAAAAAGGAAAGAATACATAGTAGATAGCAGCAGATTAAAGAACTGGCAGCTTTATTCAGAACATTACGCCGATTATATCGGGTATTGCCAGACATGGGGACTATCCCACCATACACAAGACTTTGACATTCTCTTTGACGATAAGGAAATCACACATGACTAATACAATGAACACAGTAAGCACCTTGCTCGATTCTTTCCATAACACTTGGCATCTACCTATTCTTGAACTGGTTAATCATGCATGGCGTGACAGAACGCCAGAGGCGCTTTTAAGCGCGGCTAAACAGGCGGAGCAGGGGATTGATGCGCTGATGTATCTTCAAGAGGTTGTAGAGCGTCTGGTGAAGCGTGGAGACAGCACTATCACTCCAGAAGAAGCTTGGCGTGTAGCTAATGACCTGGAGGAGCTTTCTCTCTCCCTCCAGGCGCTCACCGCTGAACTGGGAGAGCTTAGCCTCGACATTGCCAAGGTTTATGGCATGATTCAGAATGAATAAATATTCATTCATAGCGCATAAAATGCTTGACATGTGCATAACTTTTATGTTACTATGTAAGTATAGGGTAAGTATTCGAATCACTTCCCCCTCGTATGAAAATACGACTTGTAAACACTATCCCATAGTGTGCACTCAGAGAGCACCATTCCCATAAATGGTGCTTTCTTCTCTATTAGCTCTTTAGAGCTTCCCCTGAAAACTTCTGGTTGTTTTCTTCTTTGTTTAGTTCCAAAGGAATGCGCGGGATATAATGCCTCGTTGTGTGGCATTATATGCACTCACCCGCGCATCTCCATTTAATAGTGGAATAGACGTTTTCAGAGGGAGCTTTTTAAGCTTCCAGCTATCTATTAGAACTTAGGTAGCGTCAGACTGAACATATTTAAAGAGATTCTTTGGATAGTTTAGCTGGTATTCTATTAATGAGCACCCCACGAACGTGCAACTAAATAGATAATGTAATGAATATCTGTTACGGCCAGCGTGAAGGGCTTCACGTGTAGCAGATGCAAAGCACCCGATCTTTTTAAATCTCCTAAGATCGGGGTGCTTTTTTATTAGATAGCATTCTTAACTTCATTTTCCCTCATATTGAAATGAAGTTACAAATGCTTTCTAACAAGGGCATACTCTCCAGGGGCTTAATCGCCCCTTTATTTTACAATGAGTGTAACACTTTCGTTATAACTCAGATGAAAGGGACAATAATATGTTTCTAAACTATGATCGTGTAATCAAGCATAAAGGTGCTTCTATTACTTTGTCTGTTTCTCTCATGAAAAAAGCTGCTGATATTTTCGGTGTGAGTATTGAAGAGATTCAAAAACTAACAGAGCAATGGTGGCCTGTGTCCCAGATTACTAAATCAAACTCCTCTCAAGATGACATTCAAAATGTAAGATCATCGAAAGGGTTACAAGAACGATTAAAACTATTAACAAAAGGAAAATAACCAATGCATTACGGAACATTTACACCGTATAACGGTAATAATAGTCACGCTCGATATAAAGTTGTGGCTTATCATTCAGATGCACTGCTACAAGATAAGCGTGTAGACGTAACAACGGCAATCCCTGCCGATTTGATTGTTGGCGACCTTGTAGACACTACAGGCGCTAAAGCTATCGCTCCTGGCAATATTGCTTATGTCGTTGTAGAACCAGCACAAGCAGGTGCTAAATCAATCGTAGTGGCAGATCCTCATCATGTTATTCTTTCCCGCGCTGGCGTGGAGTTTGGAAATATGGATGAATCTATGGCTGTCATGGCTCTTGCTGATAAAGGCTTCACCTTCTCCGATTATGCAGAAGTAGCACTACGCACCACTTAATAACAAGGAATAAAAATAATAATGTCTTATTCAGATTTATTTTCTGGCAACATGTATGACTTTGCCAGCCCGTTTACATTCTCTACTCAGCTAAATCGCATTATTCAGAACTTAGGCATTTTCCGTGAAGAGTACCATGATGTTAATAGCATCGCCCTGGAAAAAATAACAGATGTTAAGAATCTTGTTGCTCCTGAAAAAATGCCACATGCGCAATCTGACTGGAATAGTGCAGAGCGTCCTGAATACACCTCAGCCCTTTACCAGCTTAAATATACTAACTCTCTGAATACCGTTTCAAGTCGTGATCTTGAACAATATAAAGCTCGTGGAACTTTAGATATATCAGATCAAATCACCCTGGCTATTAGCGATTTCAGTGACGCACAATACGCGCAGGTCAGTAATACAGTTGAAGCTGACTTGGTTGAAGCCCTATTAGGGCTGCGCGTGCAATCACAGTTTGCAGGTCAAGGTGATTTAGATTTTCTTGCAGGTGGTGCGCGTAGTGAGTACGCAATGGACATCAGCGCAGGTGCTAACGTGTTCCAGCAACTAAGCGAGATCGGGCGCATTCAGAATGTGAAACTTGGCTCAGGGTTGGCACAGGCTAAACAGGGCGTAGTGATCCTGGCCTCCGGTAAAGCTGCCATAGCGCTACGCTATCACCCATCAGTGAGAGACTTTATGGTGTATACGCTCCCTCTGGAGCAGGGAGACAACTTCTACACCCGCACTAAAGGTGCAAACCCTGCTTTCGAAACCTGGACGCTAAACGGCGTAACGGTGATTGATGTGACGGGCTACTCACTGATCACTGACAAAATCGGGGTTGATGGCTTTGTGAGTCTTCCTGTTATGTCTGAACAGTCTAATGCCTACGTTCTTCACTCTGGTGTTGGTGTTCGCCATGCAACACAGGGTAAAGAAGCCGCTCTAATGCATCAGTATGTCACTGTAGACCAGCGCTGGGGCTACCCCTCTGTAGCGACAGAGTGTAGTTATCTCCCAATCGTGGCGATTCCACAAGCGATCATCTTTGGTACTGTCTCAGAATAATGAGCAATAGACGTTAGCTCTTCACGTCTGGAAATAACAGAAGAGCTTTAATCAGGGGCGTAGGGAACTGGAACACGCAAAGCAAATGCGCCAGCCCTTGCCCCTTTTTTATTTCCAAAAAAGAGAACAGATAATATGCAGTTAATACTCAAGAGTGCAAAAGGCGTTCATATTGATATTCAAGGTGATAGTGCATCAGATTTACTTAAAGTAAGTCAACTATGTGCGCTATTAGATATTTCATATACAGGTGTTAGGCAACGTATTTTCCGAGGAGATACGATTGAGCAAGCTATTCACTATTTCTTAGACAAACAAGGCGGTGAGTAATGCTTGATCTGAATGTTAGCACCCTGAAAAATACGGTCACCTTCGTTGTGGACAAGCAAAGTATTGCAGAGGCTAAGGCCGCAGCGGATGACCTTCAACGCCATTTTTCTAAGATTAAAGATCCGAAAATTCGGTTTCAGGCTCAGAAGCAGCGCAGACAGAAAGCCCGTCAACAAGCCGATGATGCACGTTTTAATGATAAACCTCGTGATACGAAGGAAATGAAAGCCCAGCGAGCAGCAGAGAAGCAGAAAGCGCGAGATGAAAGGGCCAACCTGAGAGCGCAGCAGCAGATTCAAAAACGCCAGGAAACTGCTGAGCTTAAACTTCGTCATGCAGGGCTGCAAATCTCTGGGATTAAAGGAAAATACGGGCTTGATGCTAAGCAACAGTATGAGGCCTTGCATTTCATCCAGAAGCAAACAGAAGCTTTTGCTCAAGGTAACATCACAAGCCAGCGAATGAACGCCTCTATTCGTGAGCGTGTAACCCTATTACGCAGAGAAGCCGCACAACAAGCGAAGGTGACACAGGCACAGCGTACACAGTATGCAGCGACAGCGGAGAAGCTCAAATCTCCTAAAGCAACCCATTCTCCAATGATAGGAGGTATGTTAGGGAGTGCAGTATTAGCTGCTGGTTCGATGGGTGTTGGTCAACGCATTATTGATAAAGGTAATGAAAACCTCGAACTGGTGAGAATGAGTGAACGTGTTAGAACCAATCCGAATGTAATCAAAGCTATGGTGGCATGGGGGCAACAAAACGGTGTTGACTCTGCGAACGTGGATAAGGCCACAGACAATATGAAGGATGTGCGTGAACGTTTAGCTAATACTGTTACAAACGCATCTTTAGATCCTAAAAGTGGTAAATGGAAAGGTGGTGATGGTGGTGTAAACACCATTATGAATCAGTTTGGATGGAATAAAGCTGACATTAGCAAATACCAGGATAACCCTATTGATTTTATTCAGTCTACTGTTAACGAGGGGCAGCGTAGAGGGATGAGCCAGGCGCAGATCGGTAATCTGATCGAGAGTTTAGGTGATGACCTGATGCACTACACCGATATGTTCATGAATAACGGCGAACAGTTTACAAGCACTCTTAAGAAACTTGTCGAAAGTGGTCAAACTCTTAACGATGAGCAAATAAGGCAAACTCTTGCATATGGTGATCTGAGTGTAGCGATGGGTAATCTCATTAATGGAGTGGACAATCATTTATTTACAGGCTTTATGAAAGGCTTCGCTGATAGTGGTGATGAGCTTGTGAAAAATACACAGGCAATCAATCAGAGTGCAGGGCTATTAGGTGAGGGATTAGGTAATCTGGCATCTCAGATGACAGGATTTGTTTCTCAAATATCCGGTGTAGTGTCTGATCTTAACAGTGCTCTCCGCCAGCGCTATTCTGAATGGTTTAGCGATACTAAGAAACCTGCTGTTCAAAATCTTTATGATGGTGCTGTGGGTGGCTCTGCGAATGCTACAGCGGATTGGATTCAGGATAAAACGGGGTTTGATACTCGTTCAGTGGCTCCGGCTATCAAAGATTGGCTGGGCTTCGGTAATCAGCAAGCAGGAACTGCGGCAAGCGGTTACGGGCTGAATGGTGAGGCATTACGTGATTCGGCAATGTCACTCAGCAGCAGCAACGCGCCAGCTTACACACTAAACCCGATATTCAACCTGACGGTTGAGCCTACCGTACCTCTAACTATCCAAAGTGATACCTCACGTCTTGCTGATTATGTCGATTTCCAGGCTAAAGCAAGTCAGGAAAGCTTTATGCAGAGTTTGACGCTACAAGTGAGTAGTGGACAGTCATCAACGGGTGGCTAAAATAAAGCGTGTGTAAAACTCCTTTATTATTTCCATTTCAATGTAAATAATCTAAACGTTGCTATGGTAAAATAATATATTTGAACCAAATGCATAAGGGAAAAAATGAACTTTGACGACTTATCTTATCGTGAGCTTGATCACCACGCGATGGAACGCCTTGTGTTTGATGAGGAAGAGCTTTCACCGATTCTTAAAGGCCATATATTTATTGAAAAAGTGCTTGAAACCCTTATATCCAGAAACCTTGTTGAACCTAAAGCCTTTTTTAAAGGAAATCGTTCATTTGATTTAAAGGTAGATCTTGCCTTATCAATGGGGTTGATTGATGAGCATTATTATTCAGCTTTTAAGGCGATAAACAAAGTTAGAAATAACTATGCTCATAAGCATGACTACAAAGTTTCATTGTCTGATTTGAATGCATTCAAGTTTGATTGGGCCGATATTCAAAACCAGGCATTTGCGGTCGCATGTAAGCAGGGAGTTGGTGAAGCTGCACGAATAGCCACTATATTTCTTTGTTGGAAAGCAATACATCTTATTAGCTCTCCTGATGAAGATGACTATGAAAATAAAGGGGCCTAAGGCCCCTTTTTTCGTAGCTTATTTTGTTGACTGAGCCAACACCGTTGCTGCAAGCTGTTTGGTTTTTTCGCTTGAGCGCGGGTTATCGAGAGCCTTAGCTGCAACCGTTTCCATAGTATCGCTGGTATGGCTTGAGGCGACACGTTGAGCAAGCGCAGATGCTGCCAGGCGCTTTTGTAGTTTCGAGGCGTTTGGATCGTTCAAGGTTTGACCAGCAACAGAAGCGATTTTACTTGATGTTTGCTTAGGATTCTTTGCCATGCTATCAGCCCTTTGATGGTTGTGATGGTTATATGTGGTGTTTGTGTTGACTTTAAACCACCACATATAGTGTTAAAGATAATCCTCACCGCTTCGCTTTGCAACGATGAAAAGCAAGTTTACTGGTTAAATTCACAGTTGGTAAAGTGTGCGGTATTTTATGCTGGTTAAGTGACTTTATTTACGCTATTTACAGTTGATAACACTGGTTGTGTTGGTCGGTATTTGTTCATAACCCACCATCTCAACGTACCCCGCTAACTCTTCCATGCTCGCCCCCTGTGAATAGGTGCGGAACGCTTCCGTTTTGGCTTTCTGTTCAGTGTGTCCGGTGATACTGCCTATTCTGGTTTCCTGCACTCCAGCACGGTCTAAGCAGGTGATGAACATCCCGCGCAAGCTGTGGAAACATTGACGGTCTGTAGCGGTAGGCAAAACCTTGTCACGCAGCCTTGTGAAGTTTTGGGAGTAGTAAGGCCCTTTCTTACCATCCTTCCTGTTAATCTTGTTAGCTTGCGGGAACAGGTATTCGCCGTAACTGTGGCTCAGGTATTCATCGACAATCGCAGAAAGTCGGGAGTGAATCGGCACATGCCTGATCCCCGCTTTCGTCTTTGACTTCGAGATGTAGAAACACCGTACCCCTTCCACCGTCTGGATCTCTGATTTCTTAAGGCTTGCCAGTTCATCAAGGCGGCATCCTGAATACAGACCCATAATGATGATGTTCCTGATCTCTGGCTCTGCTGAATCCAGTAGCTTTTGCATCTGGTCAGGATCGAACGGCTGATAACTTTCAATCGTCGCCCTCGCTTCGAGGTTCATGCCGTGAAACGGGTTATCCGGCGCTATGTCGTCATGACTTCTCCGAGCATACTCGTACAGACTTCCCAAGCATGTTAGCCAGTTCTGCACGGTTTGAGGGGCTTTCTTGTCCTGCTGATTGATGAACATTGCCACTTGTGAGCGTCTGATCTCCGTGATCTGAATGTCTGCACGGTCAAGCGAAGTAAGAAACACCTCTACGGCACGAGCTGATTTAGCGAGAGTGGAGAATGAGCGCTTCTCACGGTATTTGTCAGCGTATTGATCACGGATAGCGGTTAACGTTGGCACTGTCTGGTGTGGGGCGCGTAGCGTGGTTTGCTTATGTAATCCGGCTATGGCGTTTTGTATGCGCCGTTCCTCCGTGTTTGGGGAATACTGTTCCTTAAGTGTCTTCCACTCGATGAGCATGTGATTACGGAAGTGTTTAGCGGCGGCAAGGTCTTTGGTTCCCGTCGATTTCCGGTACAGGCGTTTCCCGCCGAAAATGTGCCGCATGTACACCGGAATGAAGATCTGAAACATCCAGACCCCTTCCGAAGTTGGATAAAGATAAGATTGGCCCTTGATAGACATGAGAAAGATCCTCTAAAATCTCCGCTATCAACTACCAATGTTGAGATCTTTCAAGGCTCTTGGGCTTCTTTGTTCGATTCCCTTCGCCCGCTCCAGCTTTTCATGATGTTATTTTCATTTGCCTGCTTTTTACCCTGTCTACGCTTTTCCATACAGGTATCGTCATGCTGTTTTTTTGATAGCTTCAACGAAGTTAGCACGCATCCCTCCATATTTAGCACTGAGCTATCAGGCGCCGTAAGAATTTGCAGCACGATGAATACAACGGATAATTTTATCTGCACTGCTAGCTGATCTTTATATCTAACTATTGAGATGATTGGTTAATATTTTATCAAAGGATAAATAATAAAAATTACAGTTATGACGCTCTTCGTCATAACGGAGTTTATTTTTTTACTTAACGCAAATATTACTACCAATTATAGTAGCCTTCTTTTTGAGACTATTCCCCATTGCGCCAGAGTTGGCATACTGACGAAAATCAAAAAATTATTCTTTTATATGTGCTATTACAGCAAAGCCGCCTTTTTTTGCTCGTTATTTTTTTGCTCTCTGAGCCATGCCGCCCCCCTTACTCCTGCTGACCGGGACACAGTGCGTCAGCAGCAGGAGGAACTGTTATTAAAGAACCAGCAACAGCGTGAGGAGCTGGAGCGGAGTATTCCTCGTCCCGCGCCCGCCAGACCGCTGCCGGCTACCGGCGCCGGGCCCTGCTTCACCATTCATACCATTACCCTTTCCGGCACGACCCTAATCTCCCCGAAAACCCGGCAGGCCCTTGTCGCCCCGTGGCAGGGCCGCTGTCTGGATATGGCAAAAATAACGGCGCTTCTCGCCCATATTTCTGACTGGTATATCAGCCGGGGATATATCACCAGCCGCGCTTTTCTTACCGAGCAGGATCTCTCCGGCGGTCAGCTGAATATTGTGGTGCTGGAAGGACGGCTGGAAGCGATCCGCCTGGAAGGCGAAACGCCGCACATGCTGAAAATGGCGTTTCCGGGACGGGTCGGCGGCATCCTTAATTTACGCGACATCGAACAGGGCATGGAGCAAATTAACCGTTTGCGTACCGACCCGGTTCAGATTGAAATTCTTCCGGGAGCGCAGGCCGGATATTCCATCGTTAATCTCACGGCAAAACCGGAATTTCCCTTAAGTGCATCGGTAAGCCTGGATAATAGCGGACAGAAGAGCACCGGTGAAAACCAGCTGAATGGCGTGCTCACCGCCAGTAATATGCTGGGGCTGGCGGATAAATGGTTTGTCAGCGGCGGGCGCAGCAGCGATTTTGCCAGCGCGTACGATGCGCAGAACTTCCAGGCGGGCGTCAGCGTGCCGTTTGGCTACGGCCTGCTGGACTACAGCTACGTCTGGAGTAACTACCGGACCACCATCAGTAACCAGGGGTTTAACTGGCTCTCCACGGGCGATACGAAAACCCACCGCGTTAACGCGTCCTGGGTGGTCTTTCGCAACGGGGAGGTGAAAACCGGCATTGCGGCTGGCGTGGTTCAGCGATCCAGCCGCAACTGGCTCAACGACGCGCCGCTTCAGAGCAGCACGCGCAACCTCTCCAGCCTGGTACTGGGCATTACGCACACGCAAAAAATGCTGGGCGGCGTGGCGACCTTCAACCCGACCTGGAGCCACGGCATGCCGTGGTTCAGTGCCGAAACCGACGAAGATAAGTCCGGGGATGTGCCGCGTGCGGAATTCCGCAAATGGAGTCTGAACGCCAGCTTCCAGCGGCCGATTACCCGTAATGCCTGGTGGCTGACCAGCGCCTATGGCCAGTGGTCGCCCGACCGGCTGTACGGCTCTGAGCGCCTGACGCTCGGCGGCGAAAGCTCCGTGCGCGGTTTTAAAGAGCAGTACCTGTCCGGGGATAACGGCGGCTACTGGCGTAACGAGCTGGGGTACTCCCTCTTCACCCTTCCGGTGATTGGCGCAGTGAGCGCAACGGTCGCCGTTGACGGCGGCTGGCTGGAAAAAGACCGTCAGGACCGTTTTGCCTCCGGCACGTTATGGGGAGGCTCGGTGGGGCTGAGCAGCGCAGGGCGCTGGTACAGCAGCCAGATTTCGGTCGGCACGCCCCTGCACTACCCCGACTGGCTCGGCCCGGATCATGTGAGCGTTAACTGGCGCATTGCCTTCATGCTTTAAGAGACTCTACGACTATGGATACCCGTCACCCACCCGTTCGTTTCTCGCAGCGTCTGATCAGCTGGATTGTCTGCGGCTTAATGGTCTGGCAGCCGATGGCACCTGCCGTCGCGGCGGCGCTGACGCCGACCGGGCAGACCACGGTCGATCGGGCGGGGAACGGGGTGCCGGTCGTCAACATCGCCACGCCCAACGGGGCGGGTATCTCGCATAACCAGTTCGGTGAGTATAACGTCGGCAAAGAGGGGCTTATCCTCAATAACGGCACGGACCGTTTAACCCAGACCCAGCTGGGCGGGCTTATCCAGAACAACCCCAACCTGCAGGCCGGGCGGGAAGCGAAAGGCATTATCAACGAAGTCACGGGCGCCAGCCGCTCGCAGCTGCAGGGCTACACGGAAGTTGCCGGTAAAGCAGCAAACGTCATGGTGGCCAACCCGTACGGCATTACCTGTAACGGGTGCGGATTTATCAACACCCCGAACGTCACCCTGACCACGGGGAAACCGCAGTTCGACGCCAGCGGTAACCTGCTGGCGCTGGAGGTGACGAAAGGGGCCATCACGGTTGAAGGCCAGGGGCTGGATGCCAGCAAGAGCGACGCGCTGTCGATTATTGCGCGCGCGACGGAAGTGAACGCCGCGATACACGCGAACGACCTGACGGTGACGGCAGGGGCGAACCGCGTGGGGGCAGACGGCAGCGTCAGGCCGGTTGCCGGTGAGGGCGCCGCGCCCGTGGTGGCCGTGGATACCGGCGCGCTCGGCGGGATGTATGCCAACCGTATCCGCCTGGTCTCCAGCGAGACGGGCGTGGGGGTGAACCTCGGCAACCTCACCGCGCGCCAGGGCGACATTCAGCTGGACGCGGGCGGGAAACTGACGGTCACGAACAGCCTGGCCAGCGGCTCGATTAGCGCGAACGGCGCGGGGGTGGCCCTCAGCGGCAGCCATCAGGCCGGGGGGGCGCTGAGCGTGGCCAGCTCGCGGGATGTGGATCTCAGTAACAGCACGCTCGCCAGCCAGGCCGACACCACGCTGTCCACCGGCGGCAGCCTGACGCAGCGCGGCGGCAGCGTCACGAGCAAAGGCGCGCTCAGCGTGGCGGCCGGGAAGGATATCACGCTGACGAATACCCGCAGCGGAAGCAATACCCGCGCGACGCTCAGCAGCGGCGGCACGCTGTCCTCCACGGCCAGCGCGGTCTCGGCAGGAGAGAATCTGGCCCTGAGCGGCGGACAGCTGATGATGGACGGCCAGAGCCGGGCCGATGCCGCGGGCGACGTCCGCCTGACGGGCAGCGCCGTCAGTAATCAGGGGCAGGTGAATGCGGGGCGCGACATTGCCCTCTCCGGCAACAGGGTGTCCAGCAGCGGCCAGCTGGCGGCGAAAGGCCGCCTGGACGTGAACGCGGGAGAGCTGACGAACGGCGGCACGGCGCAGGGTAACGACGTCACCCTGAAGGGGCAGACGGTCACTAACAGCGGTACCCTGCAGAGCGCCGGCAACCTGGCGCTGAGCGCCGGTACCCTGGAGCAGCGGGGCACGCTCAGCGCGAAAGGCAACGCGAACGTCACGGCGCAGCAGGCCCTGCGTAACAGCGGCAGCCTGCTGGCTGACGGGGCGATGAGCGTGACGGCAGACGCGCTTGAGCAGAACGGCACCCTGTCCGGCGCGACGGCGCTGACGGCGCAGGCCGGCACCCTGACCAGCGGTCAGGCGTCCCGCACCACCAGCCAGGGTAACGTACAGATTACCGCGACCCGCAGCGCCAGCCTGAACGGGCAGACGGACGCGGCGGGGGCCTTAACCGTCGTCAGCACCGGCGACCTGACCACCGGCCAGGATGCGCACCTGCAGAGCGGGCAGGGGCTCACCCTGCAGGCGCAGAATGCCGCGCTGAACGGCACGCAGGCGGCGAAAGGCGCCCTGTCGGTGACGGCGGGCACGATTACGCACGCCGGGAAATCCACCGGTGATGCGCTGAGCTTTAACGCGTCCGGCGACCTGACCAGCGGCGGCGAGCTTACCGCCGGTACCCTCAGCCTCAGCGGAAATAACATCCTCCACTCCGGCGCCGCAAAAGCGGACCGCATGACCCTGACGGCCCCCGGGCGCATCACCAGCAGCGGCTCGCTGGTTGCCGGTACGCTGGCGCTGGACGCTGCCTCGGTGGAGAACGGCGGGCTGCTGCAGGGAACCACCCTGCTCGGCCTGAAGACCGGGTCACTCACGAACCTCGCGGGCGGGTCGGTCTACAGCGCGCAGGATTTAACGCTGAATATCCCGGCGCTGGCCAACAGCGGGCTTATCACCACCGACGGCACGCTGCGCATTAAAGGCGACACGCTGACAAACCAGGGTGAAATCAACGGCGTCAGCCTGAGCAGCGACTACCTCAGCCTGACCAACAGCGGACGCCTGCTGGCGGACGACCGGCTCACCCTGAACGGCACTGCGTTTACTAACGCGGGCAATATTGCGGCCGGCGACCTGCACATCACGGCGGACAGCCTGCAGAACCAGGGCACCGTCGGGGGGGACTCGGCGCTGACGCTCGGCGTGGCAGACCTCACTAACCGGGGCGCGCTGCGCAGCGGCGGAACGCTGACGCTTAACGGTGAAACGCTGGCCAACAGCGGCGAGCTCAGCGCCACCGCGCTGCTGCTGAACCTGACCCGCCAGGCCAGCAACGATGCCGACGGGCGGGTGATTGCCCGGGACGGCCTGACGCTGACCGCCGCCAGCCTGACGAACGGCGGCCTGATGGCCGGTACCGACGCGCAGTTTAACAGCGCGTCGGTGACCAACGGCGGCACGCTGCAGGGGACCCGTTCCCTGACGGCGACCGGGGCACAGCTCAGCAACCTGCAGGCGGGCATGCTGCTCTCCGGCGGCGCGCTCGGCCTGCACCACACCACCCTGAACAACGCCGGGCTGCTGCAGGGCAACACCCTGAACCTGGCCACCGGCGAGTGGATGAATACAGGCAACGCGCTGGGGGAAGCGGGCGTGACGGCGGCGGTGACCGGCACGCTGACCAACAGCGGCAAGGTGCTCAGCCAGCAGGCGCTGGACGTCCAGGCCGGCAGGACCGATAACCGGGGCCAGCTGCTGGCGAAAGTGCTGACCCTGCGGGGCGACCTGCAGAACAGCGGCCTGCTTCAGGGCAGCAGCACGCTGGCCTGGTCCGGCAACACCTTCACGAACCAGCCTCAGGGCCAGGTGACGGGCGGCGAGACCCTGACGCTCAGCGGACAAACGCTGAGCAACGCGGGCAGCCTGCAGGGGCGCAGCGCGACGCTTGACGCCGGGAGCCTGAATAACCAGGGCAGCGTTCAGACGCTGGACGCCCTGACCCTTTCCGCGACCGGCAGGCTGGATAACACGGGCGCCCTGCTCAGCCAGAACCTGTTCACGCTGACGGCGGCGCAGCTGTTCAGCGACGGCCAGCTGGCCGGGAAGGCGCTGACGGTGAAGGCCGCGCAGCTGACCAACACCGGGATTCTTCAGGGCAACGACACGCTGGCGCTGACCACCCGCGCGCTGAGCAACGGCGCCACCGGGCAGCTGATTAGCGGCAGTTCTCTGGACCTGTCCCTCGACACGCTCGATAACGCCGGCCTGCTGCTGGTGAACGGCGGGTTTACCCTGCGGGGCAGCGACCTGACCAACCGGGGGATATTCAGGCGCAGGACCTGGATTTGGGCCTGAGCAGTGCCCTGACCAGCACGGGGAACATCGTTGCCACCGGAGATGCCGCGCTTCACGCGACGACGCTGACCAGCAGCGGCACGGTGGCGGGCAAAACGCTGACAGCTGGCGCGACGGAGCTGCGCAACAGCGGCCTGATGCAGGGCAGCAGCGCGGTTAACGCCGCCGCTGACCGCTTTATCAACGAGCAGAACGGCAAATGGCTCTCCGGCGGCGGCTTCACGCTGACGGGGGGAGAGCTGACGAACGCCGGTACGCTGCAGGGCGCGACGCTGGGCATGACCGGCACCACCCTCACCAACAGCGGCACGGTGAACGGGCAGACGGGACTCAGCGGCACGCTCGGCGGGGCGTTAACCAATACCGGGCTGCTGCAGAGCGGCGGCACGACCGCCTTCACCGCGGATACCCTGGCGAACCCGGGGCGCATCACGGGCGGTACGCTGTCCCTCACCGCCCGCGAGATGAACAACGGCGGGCTGATGCAGGGAACGAACGGCCTGGCGCTCACCGGCACCGCGCTGACCACGGGCGCGGCCTCGCGCACCCTCTCCGGCGGCATGCTGACGCTGGATGCAGGCCAGCTGACCACCCAGGGCACGCTGCAGGGGAACGGCGCGGACATCCGCGCCAGCGACTGGACGCACGGCGGGTCCCTGCTCAGCCAGGGAGCGCTGACGGCCACGACCGGCGGCACGCTGACCTCAGCCGGCTCGCTGATGAGCCAGGGGCGGGCGGATATCACCGCACAGACGCTGGATAACCGCGGGCAGCTCCTCAGCGAGGGGGATGTGACGCTCGGCGGCAGCACGCTTAAAAACAGCGGCACCGTGCAGGGGAACACCCTCGCGCTGCGTCAGGACAGCATTAACAACCAGGGCACGCTGACCGGCCTGCAGAGCCTGACCGTTCAGGGGGAGCAGCGGCTGATGGCGCGCATGGCGATGGCCGCGCCGCAGCAGGCGCTGATCAACGGCGCAGGCGGCAGGCTTCTCACTCAGGGCGCGCTGACGATTGCGTCCGGCGCGGTGACCAACGCCGGGAGCTGGCAGGCGCAAAATATCCTGCTCAACGCCCGCTCGCTCACCAACAGCGGCGCGGTGCAGAGCGCCGACGCGCTGCAGATGACGCTGGCCGACACGCTCACCGGAACCGCGGGCAGCAGGATCACCGCGCTGGGTGCGGCGACGCTGCAGGCCGCGACGCTGGCGAACCAGGGCCAGTGGGCGGCGAAAAACCTGACGCTGACGGGCGGTACGCTCAGCAACAGCGGCGCCATCAGCGGCGTGAATGGCCTGACCCTCAGCCAGACCGGCGCGGTCAGCCAGCAGTCTGGCGGCACCCTGCTGTCCGGCGGGGCGCTGAACGTCACGGCGGCCTCCGTCACCAGCGACGGCAAAATGCAGGGGAGCACGCTCGGCATCACCACCGGGGCGCTCACCAACGGCGGACGTCTGCAGGGCGATAACGGCGCGACGCTGGCCCTCAGCGGGACGCTGACCAACAACAGCGGAGGCGAAATCGTCAGCCGCGATGGCCTGACGCTGACCACGCCCGCGCTGTTTAACTACGGCCTGATCCAGGGCGGCGGCGAGACGCGGGTGACCGCCTCCTCGCAGGCGCGTAACGACGGCAGGCTGCTTTCCGGCGCGCGCCTGACGCTCGGCACGCCGCAGTTCACCGGCACCGGCTGGCTGCAGGCCACCGACCTGATACTCAATGCGGCAAACGCCACCAACGGCGGCACGTGGGTGGCCGATCGCGCCACCCTGACCGGCACCGCGTTTGCCAGCCAGGGCACCACCCAGGCGGGGCAGCTGACGGTTAACTACGGCCAGCTGAACAACAGCGGCACGCTGCTCGGCAACGCGCAGCTGAACATTAATGCCGACCAGGTGACCCAGAGCGCGGGCGGCAGGCTGCTGAGCGGCGGCAACCTGTGGCTGCAGAGCCGTGGGCTGGACCTGACCGGCCAGCTGGTGTCCCTGGGGGACTTAACGCTGCAGCTGACGAACGCGTTTACCAGCCGGACCGCCGTGGCGGCAGGCCGAACCCTGACCATCAGCAGCGGCGGCGACATCGATAACCGCAGCGTGCTGCAGGGGCAGGCGGTCAACCTGAATGCGGGCGGGCAGCTCAGCAACAACGGACAAATCACCACTGGCGGCGGCTCGAGCACGCTCTCCGGCAGCAGCGTGGCGCTGAACGGCGCGGGCTCGGTGCAGGGCGGAGGTGACATCACCGTGGCCAGCCGGAGCAACATTACCGTCGACGGCTTCACCGGCACGCGCGGCTCGCTGACCCTCAGCGCGCCGGGCGCCATCGTCAACACCGCGCTGCTGTACGCGGCGAATAACCTGGCGCTGTTTGCCGACAGCATCACCAACCGGCGCGGCGACATCATGGCGGGGAATAACCTGTGGATGCAGCGGGATGCGGCGGGGAATGCGAACAGCCAGGTGGTGAACACGTCGGGGAATATTGAGACGCAGGGTGGCGATATTACAATTAAAACTAATCGTTTTTTTAATCATTACGAAGTTTTTGATGTAAAAACAGAAAGCAGTAGTCCGACTAATTCAGGGGACTTAAATAAACAATTACCTTCCAATGCCCATTTTGGGGAGGACAGTAAAGGTCCTTACATTGAAGTTAAGATGCATATTGATCTTATACCCGATGAAGTTGTACTCAGTAACGGACCGGAAGAAAATGTAACTATACACACGCAAGGTACCGCAGGGAGGCTTTCTGCAGGAAAAGATTTGAATATTTCCAGCAATGAGCTTATTAATCAGGCCAGTAATATGCTGGCAACTGGCAATATCAATATTTCCGGAAATCAGTTAAATAATCAAAGTTACCAGTCTGGTAAAAGCTCCAGTGAAATTGTTTACCAATTATCCACTATGTCAGGCTCCGATGGTGATTTCCCTACGGTTGTTTACAGGCCTAAGAGTTCTTCAGGTTCTGTTCCTGATGGCCCCGTTTACCGCGCTGTTATACAAGCCGGCGGTAACGTTAATGCAAACTTTACCAGCAATATCAGCAACACCAATACCACTGCGAATGCGGGCGGCGTCAGCAACGTTATCTCCACGCCGTCGCTGAATACCCTCAGCAACCAGACTGTCGGCAGCGGCGTACAAAAACAGGGGCTGAACGCTACCGGCACCGTGGCGGTGAACTCGCCGCAGTGGAACGATCGGCTCCAGGGTGCGCTGCAGCAGCTTAACGGCGGCGGCGCGCTGGAAAACGGCGGCGCGTCCGGCACGCCTCTCAGCAACATTGGCACCAGGCAGAAAGGCAACGCGAACCTCGGCCAGCTGGGCGCGCTGGCGAACGCCGGGGTCACCACCTCCGATCTCCGAACCGCTCAGGGCGGTGCCGTCGGGCATTATCAGGGCCAGCGCGTCGATACCAGCGCTTACCCGCTGCCGTCGGGCAACAACGGCTATTTTGTCTTCTCCGACAACCCGAAAAGCCCGTACCTGATCGGCATCAACCCGAAACTGAACGGTCTCGGACAGCTTGATCCCGCCCTGTTTGCCGACCTGAACGCGATGCTCGGGATCAAACCGTCGTCCACGGCGCCGCAGGAGACGCGGCTGGCGTTTACCGACGAGAAGCAGTTCCTCGGCTCGTCTTACATGCTCGGCCGTCTCAACCTGAACCCGGATTACGATTACCGCTTCCTCGGTGATGCGGCGTTCGATACCCGCTACGTTTCCAACGTGGTGCTCAACCAGACCGGTAACCGTTACCTGAACGGTATCGGCTCCGATCTGGATCAGATGCGCTACCTGATGGACAACGCCGCGGCGGCGCAGCAGTCGCTGGGCCTGCAGTTTGGCGTCTCGCTGACCGCCGATCAGATTGCCGCGCTCGACCACAGCCTGCTGTGGTGGGAGAAAGCCACCGTCAACGGCGAAACGGTGATGGTGCCGAAACTCTACCTGTCGCCGAAGGACGTCACCGTCAACAACGGCAGCGTGATCGCGGGCAACAACGTCACCCTGAAGGGCGGCAGCATCACCAACGGCGGCAGCTCGCTGCTGGCGCAAAACAGCCTGACGCTCGACAGCCAGAACAGCATCAGTAACCTCAGTAACGGCCTGATGAAAGCGGGCGGCGACCTGAACCTGAGCGCCATCGGCGATATCAATAACATCAGCTCCACCATCAGCGGCAAAACGGTCGCGCTGGAGAGCCTGGACGGCAGCATCAACAACCTGACCCAGGTTGAGCAGATTGATATCAACGCCGGCGGGAAGTACGGCAAGATCGACCTGAAAGACACCCTGCTGGGCAACACGGCGTCTATTACCGCACAGGATGGCCTGTCGCTTGAGGCGGGGAAAAACATCACCGTTACCGGGGCGAACCTGGCCTCCGGCGGCGATATGCTGCTGAACGCGTGGGGCGATATTGCCGTCAACGCGAATCAGATCAACGACGCATTCAGCTCCAGCCGGGCGAAAACCAGCCGTTCGTCCGTCACGTATCAGGGCAGTAACGTCACCGCGGGCGGCAACCTGCTGGTGAACGCCGGGCACAACCTTGACGTGACCGCCAGCGACCTGAAGGCGGGCGGCAGCGCGGGGCTGAGCGCGGGCAACGATCTCAATCTGAACGCGGCACAGACCAGCGAAAGCAGCCGGAAAGGGAAAAGCGAGTCCCACAGCACCGGGCTCGACCGCACCACGATTTCCGCAGGCGATAACCTGGTGCTGAAGGCCGGGCAGGATATCAACGCTCAGGCCGCCGCGCTGGCAGCGGAGAAAAGCGTCGGGCTGCAGGCGGGTCGCGACGTGAATCTGGCTGCGGAAGAGACCACGCAGGGCGACAGCTATAGGTCGGGCAATAAAAAAGTGATTAACGAGTCGGTTCGCCAGTCGGGAACCGACATCACTGCGGGCGGGAATGTGACCGTTGTCGCCGGACGGGATGTGACGGCACAGGCAGCAGATGTCTATGCCGCAGGCGATACAGCCGTGGCCGCCGGGCGGGATATCACCCTTTCCACTGCGACGGAAAGTGACTATGCGTACCGGGAGAAGAAAAAGACATCCGGTGGGTTCCTCAGCAAGAAAACCACTCACACCATCCACGAAGAAACGCATACGCGTGAGAAAGGTACGCAGCTTTCCGGCGACAACGTTGCTCTCCGGGCTGGTAACAACCTGACGGTGCAGGGCTCATCAGTTGCCGCTGAGCGCGATGTGGCACTGAAGGCTGGAAATGATCTGACCGTGGAGGCAGCAACCAACACCGACACGTTCTACGACATGAAGAAGACGAAAAAATCCGGCGTTTTCTCCAGCGGGTCGGGATTGGGTATCACCATCGGGTCGCAGTCTTCAAAAAGCACCCGGCAGGGGGCAAATACGACGCAAAGTGATGCCCGCAGCACGGTGGGTACTACTGGCGGTAATGTCATTATCAGCGCCGGAAATGACGTCCAGTTGAGCGCGGCAGACGTGGTTGCCGGAAGAGCGAAGGATGATTCCTCCCGCAAAACCGGCCATATCGATATCACTGGCGACAGCATCGCCATCCTTCCTGGACGGGATACGGCCACTGAGTCCATGAAGCAGGAGTCCAAATCGTCTGGCGTCACCGTCAGTGTGAAAGCGCCATTTGAAGACACAGTGCGTAACGTGCGCGATATCGTTCGTGGTAAGGGCAACAGTGGCAACAGCACCGTCGATAAAGTGAAGGGGCTGGGGGCGGAAGGCGGTGCGCTCGCGCTTGACGGACCAGGGCAGATGATGGCCATTTCCGCAGGACGCACCCGGTCTTCCTCTGAGTCGCACTACGAGGGCGAGTTTAACAGCGGCAGCCATCTTGCCGCCGCAGGCAATATCCAGATGACTGCCACCGGTAAACAGGGAGGCAGCAACAGCGGCAATATCCTGATTGCCGGAAGCCAGGCTAAGGCCGGTGAAACGGTGATCCTCGATGCGAAACGTGACGTTGATATCACCACCTCCACAGACAGCGAAAAATACAGCAACAGCACTAAAAATAGCGGCTGGAATCTTTCGAGCGCCCTGAGCGCCGGAAGTGCTGTTCACGCCATCTCGGGTGGGGGTTCCCACGGCAATCAGCTCCTGCCGGGCGGGATGAGCAAGGCAGAGAGCAATAATAGCGGCACCCGGACCACACAAAACGCATCGGTTGTTCAGGGCTCAGATATTTACGTTAACAGTCGTGACGGCAGCGTGAATATCAGCGGCAGCCTGATGACCGCCACGGACGATCTTCTGCTGTCAGCCATAAATGGGGATATCTCCGTTTCTGCCGGACGCGATACATCGCGCAGTAAGAGCAGCGGCAGCAGCAAATTGCTGGGAACGCTGGGCGGCGATGGTTACAGCGCCACGGCAGGCTACCGCCATGAAAAAAACAGCAGTCGGGAAGATAGCAGCCTCGAAAACGGATTGCGCAGCCAGCTAAGCAGTAAAAACGGTAACGTTGTCGCGCAGGCCGGTAACGATCTCTCCCTGTCAGGTACGGATATCCGTGCCGGTAAATCGGTCTCACTCAGTGGCGAAAATGTCCTCATGGGGGTGAGCCGGGATACCCGTGACGGTGAAAACCACAGCAGCAGCGCCCAGTATGGTGTGACGGCATCTGCTGGCGGCTGGGCTGTTGAGGCTGCTAAAGCCGCTGAGACGGCTGCCCGCAGCGCAGAAAACGGCGATGATCCACGGCTGACCGCCATCAGAACAGGCCAGTCGGCGGCAACCGCGGCGCAGGGCGCTTTGTCGGACTCGTCGCTCATCAAGGCTAAAGTGTCTTTAACGGTGGGGACGTCATCTCAGGACAGTCGTTACCACAGTACCGACACGCAGGGCACCACCATTAATGCCGGCGAGAATGTCTCTGTCCGTGCCGGAAATGACATTGCCGGTATGGGGGTACAGATCGCGGGTAAACACGTAGCGCTGGATGCAGGGCGGGATATTCTGCTGTCTGCCTCCCGGAACACAACCCTCTCTGAGAGTAAAAACAGCGGTAGCCAGTTCAGCGTCGGTGTCGGTGTGAGCCTGATTGGTGCGCAAAACGGCATCTCGGTGGAGCTGGGAGCGTCACAGCATAAGGGGCAGGAAAACAGCCAGTCACAGCGCAATACGAACAGCGTTGTCCATGCTGATGAACAGCTTACGGTGAACAGCGGACGCGACACCACCCTGAAAGGTGCGGAGCTGGAAGGTAACCGTGTGGTGGTCAACACCGGACGCGATCTCACCATCAGCAGCGTGCAGGATACAGCCAGTTATGACAGCAAGCAGTCTTCGTCAGGCGCGTCCCTTAGTCTGTGCATACCGCCACTGTGTTATGGTGCCTCTTCCGGTAGCGTCAGTGCATCGGGTGAGAATATCACCCAGAATGGTAAGAGCGTTGCTGAACAGAGCGGGATATTCGCAGGCAAGGGCGGCTTTGCTGTCACCACCGGAAATCATACCCAGCTTGACGGCGCGGTGATTGCATCCACGGCGTCTGCAGATAAAAATAGCCTCGACACGGGTACGCTGGGCTTCGGTAATCTCCACAACGAGAGCCAGACCAGCGGCAACGGCTACACGGTGGCTCTGTCCGGCAGCGCGGGCGGCAGCGGAAACGGTGAAAACCGCAACCTGGCACCGGCCATCGGTACGGGCCAGGCAGAAGAGAGCCACACTGGCACGACCTCATCAGCGGTGAGTGGCGGTAGCATTGTCATTCGCAACCCGGCGGGACAGAAACAGGATATTGTTGACCTTAGCCGTGATACGGCTGACGCCCACCACGGCGTGGACGTGAACGGTGATGTGCAGAAGGTCAGGGATAACCTGGCGGTTCAGAGTGAAGGCGCGGCGCTCGCCTCTTCTGCGCTGGATGCTTACGGCAAGTATGCGGAGCAGAAAGCGCGGGAGTCCAATGCGGCGCTGGGCGCGAAGCTGGCGTCAGAAGGAAAACTACAGGGCGATACCCCGCAGGAGCAGGAAGCATTCCTGAAAACACTGCCTGGATATCAGAATACCGAATACGGTCCGGGGAGTGCCTTCTGGACGAAGGGCAGTGCAGCGGCGGGATTACTGGCAGGCGCGCTTGGCGGTAACCTGAAGGCAGGCGCGGCAGCGGGGGCGGCCCCTCTGCTGGCGTCCCTGGTCAAGGAGCAGAAAGACCCGACAGCCCGTGCCGCGCTGCACGGTATTGTGGCGGCGGCGCTGACGCAGCTGAGTGGCGGGAGCAGTGCGGATGGCCTGAAGGCTGGTGCCATAGGGGCCATTACGGCCTCGGCGATGACCGACCATCTGGTCAGCGCGCTGTATGGAGATAAAAAATCCAGTGACCTGACGGCAGAGGAGAAACGGCTGGTCAGTAGCCTCGTGAGTATCGCGGGAGGTCTGGCGGGCGCTGCGGTGACGGATGGCAGTGTCTCCATGGCGGCGATGGCGTCGGAAACGGCGAAGGTGGAGGTTGAGAATAACTCGCTGAGTGTCGATCAGAACCAGCACCGCATTAAAGAGCTATCTGAGTGTCAGGGTAATGCAGGCTGTGACAAAGGGATTACCGAAAAATATAAGCAACTCAATGCTGAGCAGCATAAGAGCGTTGTTGAGTGTAAAGGCGCAAAGGCCTGTGTTGATAAGGCTAATGAGGTCGGCGGCCTGCAGACGGCATACGCAAATCGTCTTGGCGAACTTGGTGATAAGCTTCACAGCACAGGTAGTCTGACAACAGAAGAGAAGCAGGAATGGGCCTACCTTCAGGGAGTGCTACCGCAGCTTGAAGCGGACAGAAATGCAGCTATTCATAATGCGCTGATGTCGGGTGATTCGTCGGAGGCGAAGCAGCTTGCGATAAACTCGTTAGCGCAGGTGGCCGGAACCAGCGCAGCGGGGATAGCGGCTGGGATTGGGAAAGGAGGAAAAGGTAGCTCGCTACCTACACCAACAAGCTCAGATCTTGGATTATCGCCTGCAAACCAGAAATATGTGGATATCCTTTCACCGGAAGCGAAACAGCATATTTTGTATGGGGATAGCCCTACGCAAGGTGGACATCTGTATCCCGGAAATCCAGGAAAAACAGTTTTCCCTCAAAGTTGGTCAGCAGACAAGGTTGTTCATGCTGTGGGTGATATAGCTACTTCACCCGATACCAAATGGTTTGCCCAGACCGGAACGGGCGGGGCGTATACAAATGCAGGAAGACCAGCAAGATGGGTTGCCTGGGAAGAGCGAGAGGGTGTTAGAGTTCGTGTGGTATACGAGCCTGCTAGTGGGAAAATAGTAACAGCGTTCCCGGATAATAATCCGACTCCTCCAGGTTTAAGGCCAATTAAGAAATAGTGTGGGCGCGATGGATATTAATGACAAAATTAGATTATTAGGTGAAGGATTAAAGGATCGGTTGGATCCTTCGCTAGTTGACTTTGCCCTTGATTATATTGGGTTCTCAGAGAACGTATTAGCATTTGAAACGCTATGTGATCACATCGCTGATTTTGATGTTGTGATTAGTAGAGATGAATACACGCAAGTACTTAAAATAGCTAATGATCTTGGTTTAGAAATAGATAGTAGATATACATATATCAATCCAGAGAAATAACATTCTAATAACTATGACTAATCCCGGCCTCAGCGCCGGGATCTTCTCTTTAACCGTCAGAGCTTAACCGGTTCGATCACCAGCCGTCCCTGCTCCACGCTGACCAACACCGGGGCACAGGGCACCACCATTAATGCCGGTGAGAATGTCTCTGTCCGTGCCGGAAATGACATTGCTGGCGTGGGGGTACAGATCGCGGGTAAACAGGTGGCGCTGGATGCGGGGCTGGATATTCTGCTGTCTGCCTCCCGGAACACAACCCACTCTGAGAGTAAAAACAGCGGCAGCCAGTTCAGCGTCGGTGTCGGTGTGAGCCTGATTGGTGCGCAAAACGGCATCTCGGTGGAGCTGGGAGCGTCACAGCATAAGGGGCAGGAAAACAGCCAGTCGCAGCGCAATACGAACAGTGTTATCCATGCTGATGAACAGCTTACGGTGAACAGCGGACGCGACACCACCCTGAAAGGTGCGGAGCTGGAAGGTAATCGTGTGGTGGTGAATACCGGGCGCGATCTCACCATCAGCAGCGTGCAGGATACGGCCAGTTATGACAGCAAGCAGTCTTCGTCAGGCGCGTCCCTCAGCCTGTGCATACCGCCACTGTGTTATGGTGCGTCTTCCGGTAGCGTCAGTGCATCGGGTGAGAATATCACCCAGAATGGTAAGAGCGTTGCTGAACAGAGCGGGATATTCGCAGGCAAGGGCGGCTTTGCCGTCACCACCGGAAATCATACCCAGCTTGACGGCGCGGTGATTGCATCCACGGCGTCTGCAGATAAAAATAGCCTCGACACGGGTACGCTGGGTTTCAGTAATCTCCACAACGAGAGCCAGACCAGCGGCAACGGCTACACGGTGGCGCTTTCCGGCAGCGCGGGCGGCAGCGGAAACGGTGAAAACCGCAACCTGGCACCGGCAATCGGTACGGGCCAGGCAGAAGAGAGCCACACCGGGACGACCTCATCAGCGGTGAGTGGCGGTAGCATTGTCATTCGCAACCCGGCGGGACAGAAACAGGATATTGCTGACCTGAGCCGTGATACGGCTGACGCCCACCACGGCGTGGACGTGAACGGTGATGTGCAGAAGGTCAGGGATAACCTGGCGGTCCAGAGCGAAGGCGCGGCGCTGGCCACCTCTGCGCTGGATGCTTACGGTAAGTATGCGGAGCAGAAAGCGCGGGAATCCAATGCGGCGCTGGGCGCGAAGCTGGCATCTGAAGGGAAACTGCAGGGCGATACGCCGCAGGAGCAGGAAGCGTTCCTGAAGACGCAGCCCGGATATCAGAATACCGAGTACGGTCCGGGGAGTGCCTTCTGGACGAAGGGCAGCGCAGCGGCGGGATTACTGGCAGGTGCGCTTGGCGGTAACCTGAAGGCAGGCGCGGCAGCGGGGGCGGCCCCTCTGCTGGCGTCCCTGGTCAAGGAGCAGAAAGACCCGACAGCCCGTGCCGCGCTGCACGGTATTGTGGCGGCGGCGCTGACGCAGCTGAGTGGCGGGAGCAGTGCGGATGGCCTGAAGGCTGGTGCCATAGGGGCCATTACGGCCTCGGCGATGACCGACCATCTGGTCAGCGCGCTGTATGGAGATAAAAAATCCAGTGACCTGACGCCAGAGGAGAAACGGCTGGTCAGTAGCCTCGTGAGTATCGCGGGAGGTCTGGCGGGCGCTGCGGTGACGGATGGCAGTGTCTCCATGGCGGCGATGGCGTCGGAAACGGCGAAGGTGGAGGTTGAGAATAACTCGCTGAGTGTCGTTATACAGGGCGGTAAACTGGCTGCACAGGGATGTCTGAAAATTTCTGCTTGCCGTGATCGCCTGGTTGCCAGTGGTCTGGGTGCTTTACTGGGGATTGGTGCATCCACATCAGCAATGGATACATTGTCACAAGATGAGCAGTTACATCTGATCTATGTGGCCTCGCTCAATGATCCTTCCCAGCTCAGTCAGTTAAATGATGCTCAGAAAGCGGCCTATGAGTCCCTGACAGGTAAGACAATCACCAGTACTGGTGGTACGCAGGTCATTAACCCGGGACCATCAAATACTGGTGGAGACCAGACTGTAACCGGAAATACGCCCTCCAACACAGGGAATAATAGTGTAGCAACCGGAGGGATAAATCATACTGGTAATACCAACGGTGATGGAGCGTCAAACAATAATGGCTGGACGACAACTACGCCTGTTCCGGATTCTCCTTCACTGGATGATCTTTTCTATCAGAACGAGAAGATCCCCGGCCTTGAAAAGGTTCGCCCTGAAAATCCCGGTTATCCAGCCAATCAGAGTGTTATTGAAAAAATGAACGAACCTAAGTTTATTGCCTGGATAGGCAATACAGATTGTACGGATTGCTCAGATATCGCACCTAAGCTTCTCGATGCAGCTGGCGGGCACGGGAAAATTATTGAAGCAAGGCCGACGACTCCGTACAACTTAAATGTGTATGAAAATGGAAAAATTGTACATGAACAAGCTTTCCATCAGGTTTATACCGATGGTCAGTATGTTTACGATCCAAGAGTGTCCTTAAAACCGATTCCTAAAGGAGATTGGGAAAAACATATCAAATCTATAAATCAGGGAAGTGTTACGATCTCTGATAAATTACAGGGGTTAAAATAATGTTTCCGATAGGTAAGAAAGAAACAATCTTGTTGGACTTCATTGGTTCTCTTGGAAAACTGGAGTGGTTACATTATCAGAGCCGTATTGAAGATGAATGGATAAATGACCATTTTGAAAAAATTGATCGCTCTAAGTACCCTCCTTATACCAGTTTTCGTTTTGAAAAAGAGGTTCCAGAAGTTATCACCTTACTGGAAGATGCGATTCAATCATATAAAGGTAAAGTTGAGTGGTGTATGACCCATCATCCGAAAGAGTATGGTACTGGTGTTAATCATCGTATTTTGCCTACATTTGTTAAAAATCTCAGAGCGAGTGAAGGTATGGAAGATGTTAACGAGTATATTGAAAACCATTATCCTGATTTTGGCCCAATGGCCTATGAAGATCTTGTTGGACTGACGGAGCATGTTCAATTAGTTTTCAAAAATGCTGGATATGGCGCATAAATTTTCTTTATATGCTCTGTAATAACATTTTGATATGGAGTCTTAAACCGTTATACGTACGGACGGAAAAAAGTGTCAGGTGGCTATTTTAGTCCGAATGCCTTAACAATAATGGCTAGCGCCATCTATCCTGGCATCTGCGCATTTCTTTGTTTTGTAGACCCGGTAAGCGAATCGCTACCGGGCCATGGCAGATTAATTATTGACTCATCACCCTTTCGGGAACACCCAAACATGCTTCTCCGGCAGCGAAAGATGGCAGTGCTGCGGATCCCGAACCTCATGCCCATACGCACGAATGACAAAATCATCTCCCACCGTGCGGAACAGGTATTCCCAGCGGTCGCCGAGATACATGCTGGTAAGCAGCGGCAGCTCAAGCTGATTTTCCCCTGGCCCCTCGACTACCGCCACGCGCTCGACGCGGATCACCGCCGTGGCTTCATCACCGCTCTGCACCCCTTCACCGGCCTGACCCCACAGCACCCAGCCTTTTCCTTCGATACGCGCTCTGCCGTCGCGCACTTCGGTGACCTTGCCGTGCAGGCGATTGTTGCTGCCCATAAACTCGGCGGTAAACAGCGTTTTCGGCGAGCCGTACATCTCCTGCGGCGTGCCCTGTTGCTCAATTTTGCCGTTGTTGAGCAGCAGGATGCGGTCGGATATGGACATCGCTTCGTTCTGGTCGTGCGTCACCATCAGTGCCGATAGCCCGAGCTTGATAATCAGCTCGCGCAGGAACACGCGGGCCTCTTCACGCAGCTTGGCGTCGAGGTTAGAGAGCGGCTCGTCCAGCAAAATTACCGGCGGGTTGTACACCAGCGCCCGGCCGATCGCCACGCGCTGCTGCTGTCCACCGGAGAGCTGGTGCGGGTGACGTTTGCCAAGATGGCCCAGACCCAGCTGGTCCAGCACGTCCTGCACGCGCTGCTGGATCTCTTTGGCCGGGACTTTGCGCAGCTTGAGCGGATAGGCCACGTTCTCAAACACGGTTTTGTGCGGCCACAGAGCATAGGACTGGAACACCAGCCCCAGGTTACGCTCTTCCGCCGGGACCTCGCTGCGCGGCGTGCCGTCGTAAACTTTATTGTTGCCAATCACAATCGACCCCTGGGTCGGTTTTTCCAGACCCGCGACGGCGCGGAGCAGGGTGGTTTTGCCGCTGCCGGAGGGGCCTAACAGGGAGACCACTTCGCCGCGCTTCAGGTTCATGGAGACACCTTTTAAAACAGGATTGTCGCCGTAGGTTAAGTGCAGATCGTCAACCGCTAATTCAATCATGTATTTTCACTCCGAAACGAAGGGCAATGCCCAGACCTACCACGACCAGCAGGATGTTAATGAAAGAGAGCGCCGCCACGATATCAATGGCACCCGCGGCCCAGAGGGAAACCAGCATCGATCCGATGGTTTCCGTGCCGGGTGAAAGCAGGTACACACCCGTTGAATATTCGCGCTCAAAGATCAGGAACATCAGCAGCCACGAACCGATAAGACCGTAGCGGGAGAGCGGAATGGTGACGTGGCGGGTGATCTGCCCGCGCGTCGCCCCGGTGCTGCGCGCCGCCTCTTCAAGCTCCGGTCCCACCTGCAGCAGCGTGGAAGAGATGAGCCTCAGCCCGTAAGCCATCCACACCACGGTATAGGCCAGCCAGACGCTGAAAATGGTGCTGCGCAGCGAGCGCAGCCAGACGATGACGTTTTCACGCATCCAGTCGGTCCAGGCAAACCCGGAAAGCCAGCCGGATTTCAGCGAGTTATCCAGCCACATCGGCAGGAACAGGAACACCCACAGGAACGCCAGACCCGCCAGCAGGCCAGGCACGGCGCGCGGCACCAGCACGCTGTAGTCCAGGAAACGCGTGGTGTTGTCCGGCTTACGGTGCATGGCAATGCCGACAAACAGGTAGCACACCACGGCCAGCGCGCCGCCAATCACGCCAATCGCCATGGAGTTGACGATGGCGCGCAGCAGGTTGGGCTGCGCCCAGATGGTGCGGAAGGTGTTCAGAGAAAGCTCGTCCCACAGCGAAACGCCAACGCCCCAGTTTGAGATAAACGCGCGCAATACCACGCCGAGCAGCGGAACGCCGATGGTGACGGTGAGCCAGAAGGCAATCACCGCGCCAGCCACCCAGCGCCATTTACCCAGCGGCAGCGCGCGGGCCTGCGAGGCCTTGCCCTTCATGGTGACGAAGCGGTTGGCGGTGCGCATCAGGCGACGCTGGAGCATCACCAGCGGGATGGTGATGCAGATCAGCACCACGGCAACCGCCGCCATCAGGTTATAGGATGGGGTGCCCATCTTGTTCGTCAGCTTATAGAGATAGGTCGCCAGCACCATATTGCCTTCCGGGTCGCCGAGTACCAGCATCAGGCCGAACACTTCCAGCCCGAGGAAGAACAGCAGCACGGTGGCGTACAGAATGGACGGGCGCACCATCGGCAGGCTGACGGAGGTCATCACCTGCCAGGGCGACGCGCCCGCTGTGCGCGCGGCTTCTTCCACATCGGAGCCCACGCTGCGCAGCGCTGACGAGATATACAGATAGGCGTGCGGGACGTGCGTCAGGCCGGCGATGACCACAATGCTCGACATGTCGTAGATGTTCCACGGCACAAAGCCAATCAGCGCCTGAGCCCACTGGGAGAGAAAGCCCACCGGACCGGCAGCCACCACGTAGCCAAAGCCCAGCACCATCGGTGAAACGAAAATCGGGACCAGGATCAGCGGCTCAATCAACCGGCGACCGGGCAGGTCGGTGCGTACCATCAGAAACGCCAGCACGCCACCCAGCGGAATGGAGATAAAGACCAGCCCGAAAGCAAGAATAAAGCCGCTTTTCAGGGCCTTATAAAAATCAGGGTCGGTGAAAATAAATTCAAATGATTCAAAGCTCCACTCTTTTGACGGCGAAAAGAACGGGGCGGACAGGAAGCTCTGTATCACGATAAACGACAGCGGCGTGTAGATAACCAGGGCGGTTATCAGCACGACGATGCCTCGCGGCAGGCTTTGCCACTTTCTGCGTAATGTATTCATGGGGTATCCCTGGTGTTGCAGCCCAGAAAAACGAACTCAGTCGATAAGGGAGCGCGGCGGCCTGCGCCGCGCTCAGACGCTTATTTACCGGCGGCGGTACGCCACTCTTTGATGTACTCCAGGCGTTTTTTCGGCTGCAGGTATTCCAGCAGCGTTTCATCAACCGGAATTGGCTTCAGCGCGTTGCCGAGGATTTTGGTCAGGCCGTCGATATCATTCTTGCCTTCGATATCGTTACGAATGGAGGGGATGTCCGCCTGATTGGCCAGAATGTTTTGCCCTTGTTCAGACAGCACGTAGTCCAGCCACAGCTTCGCGGCGTTGCTGTTTTGCGATTGCTGGCTGATGAACGACACGCGCGACAGCACCAGGGTGTAATCTTTTGGATAGGCAATGCCGAGCGACGGATCGTTCTTCGCGCGCGCTTCCGCGTAGGAACCGAGGATGTTGAAGCCGATCAGGTTTTCACCGGAGGAGACGCGCTCCATCATGGTGCCGGTAGACGACTGCACCGACAGGCCTCCTTTGGCGACGTCGGCCAGGGTCTTGAAGTAGTTAGGATCGGCGTTGTGATCCTGCACCGAAAGCATAAAGCCCAGACCCGATTTTTCGATGTCGTAGGTGGTGACTTTGTTCTTGAATTTGTCCGTCTGGCTGGCAATCAGCTTCGCCAGTGCGGCGTGAGAGTCCGGCACGTCGCCGGCCGGGATCAGACGCTTGTTGTAGATAAAGACCACCGGCTCATAGGTAGTGCCGTATGCCTTATCCTTCCAGACCGCCCATTTCGGCAGCTGGCTTTGCTCCGGCGATTTATACTCCATGGCGTAGTCGGTGGCGAGCTTCAGGCCGGTGTCCATCGAGGAGCTCCAGACCACGTCGCCGCTCACGCCGCCGGAGGCCTGTTCGCTGATGAAACGGTTGTACAGCTCGGTGCTGTTCATGTCGTTGTATTCGACTTTAATGCCTGGATAGGTTTTTTCGAAGCCCTGGATCAGCGGTCCGGCAGCTTTGATGTCGGTGGTGGAGTAAATAACAACCTTGCCCTCTTTCGTGGCGGCATCAACCACTTTTTGATACTCAGCAGGATAACCCTGCGGCAGGGCAGAGAGTGCAAAAGCAGAGAACAGTACGGTAGCGGTAAGCAGAGAAATTCGGAACGTGTTCGACATTATAGTTAACCTTTTAGTTACATTTGAGGAACTAATTGTCAACATAGCGTAAAGCGCGCCTCCGACAATAGGGAGGCGAGGGCAATGATTCCGAAGTGTGATTGTCGCCGTCGTTTCAGCAATTAACACCATAAAATCCGCGAACGTTAGCTTACGAACGGTTCTGGATTACGGTTTATCGGGGGCTTTGCGGTATAACCGGCGAGGATGACCAATATTGCCATACAGCATTTCGACGCTGATTAACCCGCTCTCCACGCAGTATTCAAGGTAGCGGCGCCCCGTGGTTTTGCTGATCCCTACGTTTTCCACCACCTCTTCAACCGACATCGCGCTGTCGGGATGCTCGGCGAACAGGCGTTTAATCCGCTCCAGCGTCTGGGGTTCAATGCCCTTTGTGGACGGCGTAACGGAGGCTTCCGCGGCAGGCAGATGAAACAGGCGATCCAGCGCATGCTGGTCGACCACCTTCACCTGCTGCACGGTGTGGATGAAGCGCATAAAACGCTCCAGCGAGGCGTGCAGGCGCTGGAAAAAGACGGGCTTGATGAGGTAGTCAAACGCGCCGCTGCGCATGGCGTGGCTGCAGGTCTGCATATCGCTGGCGGCAGTGATGAAGATCACCGAGCACTCATAGCTTTTCAGCAGCGGATTATCGATGAGCTCCACGCCTTTACCGTCCGGGAGATAGTTGTCCAGCAGGATAAGCCGCGGCTGATGCTGACGAATCAGGCGGCATGCCTGCTCAATCGACGCGGCGATGCCCACCACGCGCAAATGAAAATTTTGCTCGATATACTCGCGATGCAGCTCCGCCAGGTGCGGCTCATCTTCAACGATCACAACATCAAGTGCTCGGGTCATGCTTTTGCCCATTCGGAATAAACACAGAAAAAATAGTCCCTTGTGGCGTGTTGTCGGCAATCTCAATAGTGCCGCCAGCCTTGTCGATATATCCTGCCACCAGATACAGGCCAATACCGTGCTCGGTGCCCACAATGTCGTTTTCGCTGTCCGGCTTGCTGCTGAATCCCTGGCGGAAAATATGCGGCTTCATCGCATCCTCCACCCCGCAGCCCCTGTCGGCCACCTCGATCAGCAGCTCCTGGTTACGGTCTGAAATGTAAAGCTCTACCGGCGCGGGGACCGGTGCTTTAAGGGTTGCGTCCACCGCGTTGTCCAGCAGATTTCCAATAACCGACATCAGCTCCGTTTCGTTGAGCGTGGCGGGCATGCGGGTGAGCTGGCAGGCGGGATCAAACAGCAGCTCGATGCCTTTTTCGCGCGCGCTAACGTATTTTCCTAACAGCAGCCCACATAGCGCGGGAGAGGAAAAACGGGCGGAGACAAAGTCCAGCACCCGCTGCGCGCCTTCGGACTGCACCTGAATGTAACGAATCGCCTCGTCATAGTGTTTCATCTGCAGCAAGCCCACCAGCGTGGCGGTCCAGTTCAGCTGCTCGTGGCGCATAATGCGCAGGTTATCCGCATAGCGCTTGATCTGACTGAGCTGGCTGCTGAGGGTGTTGATGTCATTTTTGTCGCGAAAGCTGTAGACCCAGCCGCTTTCAACGCCCGGTTCGACCTCAATCGCCACGCGGTTGACGATCACCTCGCGCTGGTTCAGCACCGCAATCTGGTCGTGGCTGCCAGCGCTGACCGAGGCGTAGCGCTGGGATAAAAAGCCCGGCGACGTCTGCAGAACGTCTTCCAGCGGTTTACCGATAAGGTCTTTCTCACTTTGCCGAATATCCAGCATTTCTCGTGCGGCGCGGTTAATTAAGATCAGCTGCTTCTCTTCATTGACGGCAAATACCCCCTCATACATGGCTTCTAATAGCGCGCGCTGCTGCAAAACCAGTTGAGCGATATCTTTCGGCTCCAGTCGGAACATCTGTTTTTTGAGATTGCGGGTAAACAGCCAGGAGAACATAAACAGCAGCAGCAGAAGAGCCGCGCCGTACAGCCCGGACTGCCAGAGAATACGGGCGTTAATATTGGCAATATAGGAGGTCAGATAGCCGACCGAGACAATACCAATCACCTGGTGCTGCGCGTTAAAGATCGGCGCTTTGCTGCGCAGTGAAACCCCAATACCGCCCTGACGCACGGAAATAATGGTTTTGCCCTTTAATACCTCCGCGTTATCCCCGCCGATCATCGGTAAATTTATGCGCTCCGGGGATTCCGAATGATAAAGGTGCTGCTCCTGCGTATCGCCAATCACAATATAGCTGGCATCGCTTTGGGCGCGCAGCGGCTGAATTAACCGGGCGATGCCGGGGATATCCCGGGCCGCAACCATTGCAGCCAGACCCGGCATCAGCGCGATCTGGCTGGCCTGAACCCGGGCGCGCTGGCCGAGATCGTGATGGAGCTGCCGGTCAATAAAATGAAACAGGATCGTTCCCAGCAGAACTAACAGCAGGCAGGAGAAGCACACCAGCGCTAAAAATAGCTTTACCTGAAAAGAGAGTCTGCGTTTCATTCAACCTGCGGATGTTATGTAAAAGTGACATTTGCCGAGCCTGACATGGGCAAATAGCGGACGCAATCTGGCAAGAAAAGAGTTGTGACCTGGCTTTTCGTTTTCGGCGTTATAGCCAGCAGGATCCCGTCAGGCTATTCTTCATTCAGCACGATAATAATTACAGAGGCAATGTCATGGATAAAGAGCTACTGGATGCGGGTTACCGGGCCTATACCGGCGAGAAAATTGACGTTTACTTCAACACCGGGATCTGCAAACACTCCGGTAACTGCGTGCGTGGCAGCGCAAAGCTGTTTAATCTCAAACGTAAGCCGTGGATTATTCCCGATGAAGTGGACGTTGAAACGGTTGTCCGCGTGATTGATACCTGCCCGAGCGGTGCGCTGAAGTATCGCCAAAAATAAGCGAGGAACCATGGATATTCTGGAAGGCCATAACAAGTTTTACGTGAATGATGCGAACGGCAATCAGGTCGCGGAGATTGTCTTCGTACCGACCGGCGAGCACCTGAGCATTATCGAGCACACCGACGTGGATGAGAGCCTGAAAGGGCAGGGCGTCGGTAAACAGCTGGTAGCGAAAGTGGTGGAGAAGATGCGCGGTGAGAACCGTAAAATTATCCCGCTGTGCCCGTTCGCGAAACATGAGTTTGATAAAACGCGGGAATATGACGATATTCGGGCGTAAATAACACCGGCGATGGCCGGTGTTTTTTTATCTCACCTGCTCAAAAAGCAATACCATCGCGATCAGCACCATGATCCCTCCTGATGCCATGCTTACCAGACGCGCCGCCTGTGGTCGGGTCGCCAGTACCGCTTTCGAACCATACCCCACCAGCAGATAGACCAGCGTACAGGTGATAAGGTGCATCATACCAAGCGCGGACATCTGCATCGCTATCGACCAGCTTCCGGTCGGGTCCGTAAACTGCGGAAGCAGCGCCAGGAACAGCAAAAACACTTTTGGGTTTAGGCCGCTTATGCAGAGTCCTTTCACCGCCCACTGTCTCCAGCTTCCCGCGTGGTGGGTGGCCTTTTCCGGTGCGGCAGGGTGACGCAGCAACATTATGCCAAGCCACATGAGATACAGAGCGCCAGCCACGGTCAGCCCGGTCAACGCCAGCGGATGTTGAGCAATCACGACCCCCACGCCAGCCACCACAATCAGAGTGGCTAACAGATGTCCGGACATCAGCCCCATCACCGCCGGTACCACGCGTCGCCCGTTAATCCCGGCGCTAATGGCGTAGGCCCAGTCGGCGCCCGGCGTCATGATAAGCAGAAAAGAAACCACCCAAAAGCCGGCCACAATACTCATTTCCATCGTCCTGAAGACTCCCGCAGTGCGTCAAACGTTGAGAAAAAGAATATCGCTAACTCTGCGAAATAGGCTTTCAATGTTATGCTCGTAACACGGTTAAATTGAGAAAATCTTCCACATGGATAGCATCGATCGAAAAATTCTTGCGGAGCTACAGTCTGATGGCCGCTTATCCCTTACCGAGCTCGCTGAGCGTGTGAATCTGAGCCTATCGCCGTGCCATCGTCGCGTGCGGGCGCTGGAGCAAAGCGGGGCGATAACGGGATACCGTGCCAGCCTCGACCCCGCCAAAATGGGATTCAACTTCCTGGCAATAGTGTTTGCGACGCTAAAGGAGGGGGACCGAAAGGCGGTTAGCGCGTTTGAAGCGGCGGTGGAGGAGATCCCGCAGATCGTGCTGGCGCAGCGTCTGTTTGGCGATCCCGATTACCTGATGCACGTCGTGACCCGCGACCTCTCCGCTTTCCAGAAGCTCTACGACGAGAAGCTCTCCGCCATGCCCGGCGTGCAGCATCTTCGCTCAACGCTTGTCATGAAAACGGTGGTGCAGGACAGGCCTTTTCCGCTGGAATTAGCTGGGCGAGACTGAGAGGCATGCCCGGCAGTACGCCGGGCATCAAAGGGGGGTTAGCCGACAAACATCACCGACACGCACAGCACTCCGACGATTAGCGTCAGCAGGTTGCCAATGGAACGGTACTGTTTCAGAGAGGGGATTAGATACGTCGACAGCGTCGGCATGATAAACAGGATCATGGCGATAAGCGGGCCGCTGATGGCGTAAATCATCGAAATGGCGTTCGGGTTAATGCAGCAGACGGCAAAGGTGATTAACGACACCCCCATAATGGAAATCGCGCGGTTAAAGGCGCGGCTCTTTTTCACCCCCACCTGACTGAGCGACGACTTCACGATCTCTGTCGCCCCTTCAATCACCCCAAAATAGGTGCCGAGGAACGATTTCGACATCGCAATTATCGCCACGACAATCCCGGAGATGCCCAGCCATGCCGGTGATGAAGGCATCATCGACAGCGCGGACAGGATCGTCACCCCTTCCTCTTTGGCGGCCACAATGTACGACGGCGGAATAGAGAGCAGGCAGCTGAAGACAAAGAACAGCACGCTCAGGCAGATAATCAGGTACGCCACCTTCATGATCTTCTTACATTTATCCATGGCGCCATCGGCAAACTTCTCGCGACGGTCAACGGCAAACGTGGAGATAATCGGGGTATGGCTGAACGCAAATACCATCACCGGAATCGAAATCCAGACCTGGTGCAGCGTGTGGCGATCGACGGCCATCTGGCTGGTCAGCAGCGAGGGCTGCCAGCTGCCGATCAGATAGAGCGAGACAAACAGGAAATAGGCAATCAGCGGAAACACCAGGAAGCCCATCACTTTTATCGTGATATGCCGTCCCATCAGGAAGATCAGATTCAGGACCAGCACCACGCCCAGGCTGACCAGCACGCGAACGGCGGTATCAACCGTCAGGTGTTTCGCCAGTTGCTCCGTGAGCGAGTTGGTGATGGCCACTGCATAAATCTGCACCACCACAAAGAAGGCGATGAAATAGAGCGTGGTAATCAGGTTGCCAATCTTCCTGCCGTAATAGTGCGAGACGGCGCCGGTGATCCCCTCGTTGCCTTTCGTTTTCGACGACAGAATAAATTGCGCCAGCGCTCTGTGCGGCCAGTAGGTTAAGGGGTAGGCCACGAGGGCGGTAATAAACAGGACAATTGCGCCTGCGGAGCCCAGCTGAATGGGCAGGAACAGCGTTCCTGCGCCCACGGCCGTGCCGTAGAGAGCGAAACTCCAGAGAGTCTCATCTTTTGACCAAATTTTCGACATTAGAGCAACGTTTCAACTATCAAACCATCGGAATGGAGTGCAATTTACCATAGTTATGCACCGAGAGCGCAGTTGCTTCGAAGGTGAATGGCCGGAGCGGGCGTCCGGCCAGAAGGTGTTTAGCCTGCCAGGGCGCGCCGTTGCTGGCGACGCTTAAGAAATTTCTCGCGAAGGCAATCGTACGCCCAGTTATAGAACATGGTGTACGGCAGGAAGAACAGGAAGAAACCTATTTCCAGTGTGAATGCCTGCAGCAGGGTAACGCCCAGCACGGCGGCGACAATCGACACGCCAATCACAATAAACCCGCATTCAAACCCAAGCGCATGCAGCGCACGCACTTTTGCCGTACGTTTGACCCGCTGAACGGGCCAGAAGCGGTCGAAGCCGAAGTTATAAATAATGTTCCACAGCATGGCGGTGGTCGCCAGAACAATGGTCAACCCGCCCATTTCCACCACGGAACGCTGCATAAGCCACGCCGCGGTAGGGGCGAGGATCGCCGTCGCAATCCCTTCAAAACAGACAGCATGAAAGATCCGCTCCGGCAGTTTACGTTGGAGTGCATCCTGATGTTGCATAGCGATAGACCTCGTTAATTCGCCGGTATGGGCGTTGATGTGGCCTATTTTCATCGCTAAAGCTGATATATTAAAGATAGTATCCATCGCTAAAGTAGATAGGTTATGCGCTATTCACCCGAAGCCCTTAACGCGTTTGTTGAGACCGTTGCGGCAGGCTCTTTCTCTGCGGCCGCACGCCGGCTGCGCAAAAGCCAGTCGACGATCAGCACGTCCATTGCCAATCTTGAAGCCGATCTGGGCTTCGAGCTGTTTGACCGCTCTGCGCGCCAGCCGGTGTTGACGGCCCAGGGGGAACAGGTGCTGGGCTATGTGCAGGCTATTCTCGCCGCCAGCACGAGGCTGGACGAGCTGGCGGTGTCGCTATCGGCGCAAACGGAGGCGCGTCTGACGTTTGTCCTTTCCGATACCCTTAACCCGGACGTGCTGGAAGAGATGATGAAACAGTTTGACGCGCGCTTTCCCCATACGGAATTCGAATGTCTGATTGGCGAGGAGGAGGACGTGATCGATCTCCTGCAAAAGGAGCGCGCGCAGGTTGGCCTCACCGAGGCGCGAGACGGTTATCCTACGGATATCGGCGCTATCCGGCTGCCGATGCAGACCCGCATGGCGATCTATGTCGCGACCACGCATCCGCTCGCCGGACAACATGACGTTCAGCGTGACGAGCTGCACGGCTGGCGAGAGCTGCGGCTGAGCACCTATCTTGAGCGCGAGGCGGAGATTGCGCGCGGGCCCGTCTGGTCAGCCCCGAATTACCTGTTACTCTTGAGTATGGCGGTACAGGGATTTGGCTGGTGCGTGTTGCCGTGCGCGCTGGTGGATGAATTTGCCGCCGCGAAATCCCTGGTACAGCTCAATGTTCCCGGCTGGCCGCGGGCGATCGGCATCGATCTGCTGTGGAATAAACGATCCCCTCCCGGCATTGCCGGAAGCTGGCTGCGGCAGTATCTGCAGGATGCGCGCTGATCCTTGTGATTAATCTCACTATTTTTAAACAATTAAGATAATTGCCAGTAACAATCCTCTACTATCGTCATGTCATTTAACACAGAGGTCGTGATGAAAGATGTCGTAATAGTGGGTGCGTTGCGTACAGCTATCGGCTGTTTTCAGGGATCGCTCGCGCGTCACTCGGCGGTTGACCTGGGCAGCGTGGTGGTGAAAGCGCTGGTGGAACGTAGCGGGATCGCAGCACATGAAGTTGATGAGGTGATCCTGGGACAGGTTCTCACGGCCGGTGCCGGGCAAAACCCTGCGCGTCAGGCGGCGCTGAAGGGCGGGCTGCCCAATACCGTCTCTGCCATCACCATCAACGACGTCTGTGGTTCAGGATTAAAAGCGCTGCATCTCGCGACGCAGGCCATTCAGTGTGGTGAGGCGGACGTGATCATTGCTGGCGGACAAGAGAATATGAGCCGCGCGCCGCACGTGTTGACCGACAGCCGGACCGGCGCACAGCTGGGCAACAGTCAGCTGCTCGACAGCCTGGTGCATGACGGGCTGTGGGACGCATTCAACGATTATCATATGGGCGTGACGGCGGAAAATCTGGCGCGCGAGTACGGTATCAGCCGTGAGGTGCAGGATGCCTATGCGCTGAGCTCGCAGCAAAAAGCGCGTGCGGCGATCGATTCCGGTCGTTTTCGCGACGAAATTGTCCCGGTCAGCACGCAGCGTCAGAGCGGCGAGCATGTCGTCGTAGATACCGATGAACAGCCGCGCACTGACGCCAGTGCTGAAGGCCTGGCCAGGCTGAACCCCGCGTTTGAAATGCAGGGCTCAGTGACGGCAGGAAATGCCTCTTCCATTAACGACGGCGCTGCCGCCGTTATGATGATGAGCGAAAGCAAAGCTCTTGAGCTCGATCTCCCCGTCCTGGCCCGCATTAAGGCGTTCGCGAGCGTGGGGGTTGATCCTGCGTTAATGGGGATCGCACCGGTCTACGCGACCCGCCGCTGCCTGGAGCGTGCGGGGTGGCAGCTTTCGGATGTGGATCTGATCGAAGTGAACGAAGCTTATGCCGCGCAGGCGATCTCCGTCGGAAAAATGCTTGAGTGGGATCCGCTGCGGGTCAACGTTAACGGTGGGGCGATCGCGCTGGGTCATCCTATCGGGGCGTCCGGCTGCCGGATCCTGGTTTCGCTGGTCCACGAAATGAAAAAGCGCAATGCCCGCAAAGGGATTGCCACGCTTTGTATAGGCGGCGGGCAAGGGGTGGCGCTGGCCATCGAACGCTAAACTCTTCTTATTAAAAAACCTCCTCCGGGAGGTTTTTTTTCGCGCCCTTTTTCTCCTGGCGGCTTAATTGTGATCCGAACACCATTTCCGTTATAAACAAAAATTAAAATGAAACGTTGTTTTAAATTTCATTGAAAAGCCCACTTTATGCCGATAGTATGTGCTCATTATGAAAAACGGAACGCTGTTTCGTTTATTTCCGCCTTCGGGCATGACCACATCTGGAGGTTACCGTGGACGTCAGAGAAAGCATCCACAGCGCGCACGCCAAAACGCTGGATACTCAGGGGCTGCGCAATGCGTTTTTAGTCGAGCAGGTATTCGAGGCCGACAGGTACACCATGGTTTACAGCCATATCGACCGCATTATTGTGGGCGGAATTATGCCCGTCACGAAAACCGTCTCCGTTGGCGGCGAGGTCGGTAAACAGCTGGGCGTAAATTATTTCCTCGAACGTCGCGAGCTGGGGGTGATTAACATCGGCGGGCCGGGCACCATCACCGTAGACGGACAGTGCTATGAGATTGGCCATCGCGAGGCGCTGTACGTGGGTAAAGGGGCGAAAGACGTGGTCTTTGCCAGCATCGACGCCAGCAGGCCTGCGAAGTTCTACTACAACTGCGCGCCGGCCCACGCCACCTGTCCAACCAAAAAGGTGACCCCGGCAGACGTCGCACCCGTGACGCTGGGCGACAACCTCACCAGCAACCGCCGCACCATTAATAAATACTTCGTGCCGGACGTGCTGGAGACCTGCCAGCTCAGCATGGGGTTGACCGAACTTGCGCCGGGCAACCTGTGGAATACCATGCCGTGCCATACCCACGAGCGCCGCATGGAAGTCTACTTCTACTTCAACATGGATGAGGACGCCTGCGTGTTCCACATGATGGGGCAGCCGCAGGAAACGCGCCATATCGTGATGCACAACGAGCAGGCGGTGATTTCACCGAGCTGGTCTATTCACTCCGGCGTTGGGACAAAAGCCTACACCTTTATCTGGGGAATGGTGGGCGAAAACCAGGTCTTTGATGATATGGACCATGTTGCGGTCAGCGATCTGCGCTAGTCGCGGGCAGTGAAGCATAAACCTGCCTGTGAGTGACAGGCTCTGAAAGAGTAAGGAATATACATGATTCTGGATGCATTCTCCCTGCAGGGGAAAGTGGCGGTGGTTTCCGGATGTGATACCGGGCTGGGTCAGGGGATGGCGTTAGGCCTGGCGGAAGCGGGCTGCGATATCGTCGGGATTAATATCGTTGAGCCTACAGAAACCATCGAGCGCGTGACGGCTCTGGGACGCCGTTTCCTGAGCCTGACCGCCGACCTGCGTAAAATCGATACCATTCCTGAACTGCTGGATCGCGCGGTAGCGGAATTCGGCCATATCGACATTCTGGTCAACAACGCCGGGCTGATTCGCCGTGAAGATGCGATCAACTTCAGCGAACGCGACTGGGACGACGTGATGGACCTGAACATCAAGAGCGTATTTTTCATGTCCCAGGCGGCGGCGAAGCATTTTATTGCGCAGGGGAACGGCGGCAAGATCGTGAATATTGCCTCTATGCTCTCGTTCCAGGGGGGAATCCGCGTGCCGTCTTACACCGCGTCCAAAAGCGCCGTGATGGGCGTGACCCGCCTGCTGGCAAACGAGTGGGCGAAACACAATATCAATGTGAATGCCATTGCGCCGGGTTACATGGCGACCAACAACACGCAGCAGCTGCGCGCAGACGAGCAGCGCAGCGCGGAAATACTTGAACGTATTCCGGCGGGGCGCTGGGGGCTGCCGGGCGATCTGATGGGGCCGGTAGTGTTTCTGGCCTCGTCGGCATCGGACTATATCAACGGCTACACCGTGGCGGTTGATGGCGGCTGGCTGGCGCGATAACCCGCATCGGGTCTGGACCTCTGCTTTCGGGCGGAGGTTTTTTTTGCTCAAAAATTGTCAAAGTCCATATGGGTAAACACGAAAAATCCATACTAAAAAATCATGAACGACATTCATCACACTTTTAATTCTGAAAAATTAATGCATTAGTAAAATAACGTGATTATTAAGCGTTAGTTGAAATTGTAATGTCCATCACAGATCGCTATGTCGCAGCTAAATAATCCATATCTTCACCTTTTCCCACCTGACACTTTCCCTCGCTTTCTCGTAATTTCATTTAACGAATTTTGCTGTTGAGGCAGGAAAAATATGACATCGATAAATGACTCTACCCTAATGCCCGCTGCGCTGCGTGATACTCGCCGCATGAACCAGTTTGTCTCCATTGCCGCCGCCGTGGCGGGCCTGTTATTTGGACTGGATATCGGCGTTATTGCCGGCGCATTGCCCTTTATTACCGATCACTTTACCCTCAGCAGTCGCCTGCAGGAGTGGGTGGTGAGCAGCATGATGCTCGGTGCGGCCATCGGCGCGCTGTTCAACGGCTGGCTGTCGTTTCGTCTGGGGCGCAAATACAGCCTGATGGTCGGGGCAATTCTGTTCGTTGCCGGCTCCATTGGCTCGGCGTTTGCCGCTAACGTTGAAATCCTGCTGCTTTCCCGCGTGCTGCTGGGCGTGGCGGTGGGGATTGCGTCCTACACCGCGCCGCTTTATCTCTCCGAAATGGCGAGCGAAAACGTGCGCGGCAAGATGATCAGCATGTATCAGCTGATGGTCACGCTGGGTATTGTGCTGGCGTTTCTGTCTGACACCTACTTCAGCTACAGCGGCAACTGGCGCGCGATGCTTGGCGTGCTGGCACTGCCAGCGGTGGTGCTGATTGTTTTAGTGATTTTCCTGCCGAACAGCCCGCGCTGGCTGGCGCAAAAAGGGCGCCACGTTGAGGCGGAAGAGGTGCTGCGCATGCTGCGCGATACCTCCGAAAAAGCCCGCGAAGAGCTGAACGAGATCCGCGAAAGCCTGAAGCTCAAGCAGGGGGGCTGGGCGCTGTTTAAAATCAACCGCAACGTGCGCCGGGCGGTCTTCCTCGGCATGCTGCTGCAGGCGATGCAGCAGTTCACCGGCATGAACATCATCATGTACTACGCTCCGCGGATTTTCAAAATGGCCGGGTTTACCACCACGGAACAGCAGATGATCGCGACCCTGGTGGTCGGGCTGACCTTCATGTTCGCCACCTTTATTGCCGTTTTCACCGTGGACAAGGCGGGCCGTAAACCTGCGCTGAAAATTGGCTTCAGCGTGATGGCGCTCGGCACGTTGATCCTGGGCTACTGCCTGATGCAGTTTGATAACGGTACGGCCTCAAGCGGACTTTCCTGGCTTTCTGTCGGGATGACCATGATGTGTATCGCAGGCTACGCGATGAGCGCCGCGCCGGTGGTCTGGATCCTGTGCTCCGAAATTCAGCCGCTCAAATGCCGTGACTTTGGCATCACCTGTTCCACGACCACCAACTGGGTATCGAACATGATCATCGGCGCGACGTTCCTGACGCTGCTGGACGCGATTGGCGCAGCGGGAACGTTCTGGCTCTATACGGTGCTGAACGTGGCGTTTATTGGCGTCACGTTCTGGCTGATCCCGGAAACCAAAGGCGTGACGCTGGAACACATCGAGCGCAAGCTGATGGCCGGAGAGAAACTGCGAAACATCGGCGTGTGATCGTATTGCCCGTTTACCTGGCCCAACGTATGCAGGGGATAACCAATGTTTGTTTAAAAGGCGCTGAATGCAGCGCCTTTTTTTATTGGCACCGGATGTGTTAAAAGAAGAAACCAACGAAAAGGAGGGATGATGAAAACGATCGGCCTGTTAGGTGGAATGAGCTGGGAATCGACAATCCCTTATTATCGCCTGATTAACGAAGGGGTGAAGCAGCGTTTGGGTGGTCTGCATTCCGCAAGCCTGCTCCTGCACAGCGTTGACTTTCATGAAATCGAAGCCTGCCAGTCGAGCGGCGAGTGGGATAAAGCCGGGGAGATCCTGGCCCAGGCGGCGCTTGGGCTGGAGCGTGCTGGCGCCGAGGGTATAGTGCTTTGTACCAATACCATGCACAAAGTGGCGTCGCATATTGAGGACCGCTGCTCGCTGCCGTTTTTGCATATTGCGGACGCGACCGGGCGTGTGATTGCGGCATCCGGGATGCGCCGCGTAGCGCTTTTGGGTACACGCTACACCATGGAGCAGGATTTTTATCGCGGACGTTTGCACAGTGAATTTGGGATCGAGAGCCTGATCCCGGATGAAGACGATCGGGCGCGCATCAATCAGATTATCTTTGACGAGCTCTGCCTCGGTACCTTCAGCGAATCTTCCCGCGCGTATTACGTCAGCGTTATCGATAAACTCGCGCAGCAGGGGGCCGAAGGGGTGATTTTCGGCTGCACGGAAATTGGTTTGCTGGTCCCCGTAGCGCAAAGCCCGATTCCGGTATTCGATACCACCGCCATCCACGCTGCGGATGCCGTGGCGTTTATGCTGTCCTGAGCACCCGTTCTGGTTTACGTGTTGGCGGCGTCATAGGCGGATTGCGCCGCCACAATGGCATCAATATTATTTTCCACCCAGTGCGCCAGCACCGTCACCGTTTCGGTTAATGTCTGGCCAAGCGGTGTCAGGCTGTACTCGACTGTTACAGGTACCGTGGCGAATATCTTTCGCGACACCAGCCCATCACGTTCCAGCTTGCGTAAAGACTGGGTCAGCACCTTTTTGGTGATTCGCTGAATATCGCGTTGAAGATGACTAAAGCGCATCGGTCCCTTCTCCAGACGCGCAAGGATTAACAGTGCCCACTTATCGGCGATACGCGTCAGCACGCCGCGGGTCGGGCAGCGCTCATCGAACACGTTGTAAGGAGGCATCTCCTTTTTCAGAACTGCTGTATGGGTCATGGTGGTTCCCTCGAGGTAACCAGGTGAGGTAAAGGTGCCTTCTTACGCCCGTGAATGTTTGCGTGTATAAAACGACGTAAGGTTTCTATTTGATACCAGGGAACCGAAAATGGCAACGGGCTCGCAGAGCAATTTTAAAGTCGTCTTAATCGTTTGACTCACAAGGCAATATTGCATCAGGAGATCTATCATGAGCGTTGTAGTTATCTATTATTCTGGCTACGGCCATACCAAACGCGTTGCTGAAACTGTCGCCGAGGGCGCGCAGGCTGAGCTTATCGCCATTGACAATAATGGCGATATTCAGGAAAGCGACTGGCAAAAACTCAACGATGCCAAAGCGATTATTTTTGGCGCGCCAACCTACATGGGAAGCGTACCGTGGCAGTTTAAGAAATTCGCTGACGCGACCTCTAAAGCCTGGTTCGTACGTAGCTGGCAGGACAAAGTGTTCGCGGGATTCAGCAACAGCGCCAGCCTGAACGGTGATAAGCAGGTATCGTTGCAATATCTGCAAACGCTAGCCTCTCAGCACGGTGGGATCTGGGTGAGCCTGGGGCTGCCGCCGTCAAATACTCTCGCGGCAACCCGTCAGGACATTAATAATCTGGGCGGTTCAGTAGGTTTGCTGGTGCAGTCTCCATCGGATGCTGATGCTGGCGCCATTGCCAGCGGCGATCTGCAAACCGCGGTTAAATTCGGCGAGCGTGTTGCGGCCATTGCGAAACGTTTCAACTGAGTTTTCAGACGCCCGCTGTTCAGCGGGGCGTCTGATTCAACATCTTATTTAGCTGGCCCGCCAATATACTTAGCCCTCCCTGCAGATGTTCGCTAAACGCCTCCACCAGCGCCGACGCCGGACGATGCAATGGGCGGATTAGGCTAACGGTAAAAGGAACTGAGACGCTAAACCGACGCACAACAATTCCACTTTCCGCATAATCCAGCGCCGTAAGCGGATTCACCACCGCGACGCCGATGCCCGCTCGCACCATCGCGCAAATTGAAGCCGCGCTGTGCGTTTCCACCACCATTCGCCGTTTGACCTGATGCTCGGCAAACAGGGTATCCAGCAGCTGTCTGTAGCTGTCGGTCTGCGACAGGCTAATGTAGTTTTCCCCGTGGAAGTCCTCTGGCGTGAGCACCGCCTTACCGGCAAGCCGATGCCCGGCGGGCAGAACGCACACTTCATCTAACGAAAGTAACTCCGTGCGCGCCGTGCCTGCTGGCGTTGAGAGGTTTTCGGTTAGGCCTAAATCATGGCGCTGAGCCGAAAGCCACTCTTCAAGCAGGGGAGATTCCTGAGGCACGATGGTGAGGCTGACCTCCGGGTATCGCGCCAGAAAGGGCTGCAGCAGCATCGGTAAAAAAGATTGCGAGAAGACGGGCAGGCAGACGATCGACAGCTCGCCCTGGCGAAACTCGCGCAGGCTTTCGGCTGCACTCATTATTCTGTCCAGCCCGTACCAGGAGCGCTGAACTTCCTCGAACAGGCGTAGTCCCTGCACCGTAGGGTGAAGCCTGCCCCGGGTGCGTTCGAACAGCTTCAGCCCCAGCACTTTCTCGAAGCGGGCCAGCTCGCGGCTCACCGTCGGCTGCGAGGTATGCAGCATCTGTGCGGCTTCGGTGAGATTGCCGGTGGTCATCACGGCGTGAAAAATCTCGATGTGGCGTAAATTGACGGCGGGCATAGGGCACCTGAAAGCAGAGAACTGTCCATATCATTTTTGCATAGACTCGCGATAAAACGATATTTTTTATTCTCTTTGCGCTGTGGCGTAATCATCAAAACGCATTTATCCGGAGAAGACCATGCCACGCCCGCTGAACCAGACTGATACCGATTTGAACGCCGACAACCTGCTGCGCCTGCCTGCCGAATTTGGCTGTCCGGTGTGGGTCTACGACGCGCAGATTGTCCGCGAGAAGATCGCCGCCCTGCATCAGTTTGACGTGGTGCGTTTTGCCCAGAAGGCCTGCTCCAATATCCATATTCTGCGCCTGATGCGTGAGCAGGGCGTGAAGGTCGACTCCGTCTCGCTTGGCGAAATCGAACGCGCGCTGGCGGCCGGATACGATCCGAAAGCTGACGGCGACGCGATCGTCTTTACCGCCGATGTGATCGACGACGCGACGCTGGCGCGTGTTCACGAGCTGCAGATCCCGGTGAATGCCGGTTCTGTGGATATGCTGGAGCAGCTGGGTCAGGTATCTCCCGGCCATCGCGTCTGGCTGCGGGTGAATCCGGGCTTTGGTCACGGCCACAGCCAAAAAACCAATACCGGCGGCGAAAACAGCAAGCACGGGATCTGGTATGCCGATATGCCTGCCGCGCTGGAGGTATTACAGCGCTACGGCCTGAAGCTGGTGGGCATTCATATGCACATTGGCTCTGGGGTGGATTACGGCCACCTGGAGCAGGTGTGCGGCGCGATGGTGCGTCAGGTTGTCGACTTCGGTCAGGATCTGGAGGCGATCTCTGCGGGCGGTGGTCTCTCTATTCCTTATCGCGAAGGTGAAGAGGCGATCGATACCGATCATTATTACGGTCTGTGGAGCGCCGCGCGTGACCAAATTGCCGCGCATCTGGGTCATGCCGTGAAGCTGGAAATTGAGCCGGGTCGTTTCCTGGTGGCGGAAGCCGGCGTGCTGGTTTCGCAGGTGCGCAGCGTGAAAGAGATGGGCTCTCGCCACTTCGTCTTGATTGACGCAGGCTTTAACGATTTGATGCGTCCGTCCATGTACGGCAGCTATCACCACATTACCGCCCTGGCTGCTGACGGCCGTGATTTAACGCAGGCGCCGCGCGTTGAGACGGTCGTTGCGGGGCCGCTGTGCGAATCGGGCGACGTGTTTACCCAGCAGGAAGGCGGCAAAGTGGAAACCCGCGCGCTGCCAGAGGTCAAACCGGGCGATTATCTTGTGCTGCATGACACCGGTGCCTACGGGGCATCTATGTCATCTAACTACAACAGCCGTCCGCTGCTGCCGGAAGTGCTGTTTGATAACGGTAAAGCGCGGCTGATCCGCCGTCGCCAGACCATTCAGGAACTGCTGGCTTTAGAACTCATCTGATGAAAGTACGGCCCCGTTGTGACCGAATCGCGTAAGACCAGCGTGCCGGTAAACGGCGGGATGGCATCGACCGGCTGGTTTTTTGCCAGCCGGATCGCCTGATCGATGGCCGTGACAATCATATTGTCGATGGGCAGATAAACCGATGAGAGCGCAGGCTCCAGCCATTTCGCGCTTGGGGCATCGTCAAAGCCGAACAGTGAAATATCCTGCGGGATTTTAAGCCCAGCCTGGTGCAACGCTTTGGACGCACCCAGCGCCATATCGTCGTTACAGGCAAACAGGGCGCTAAACGGTACTCCGTCGGCAATCAATTCCTTGCAAAGCTCGTATCCCCGCGTCATTCCCGCATCGCCGTACTTTATCCGACGCTCGTCCAGACGGATACCATGCTTTTCCAGCGCCTTGCGATAGCCCATCAGCCGCGCTTTACCCGTGGGAGTGTGGATCGGGACGGTGATACAGGCGATCTCCCGATGGCCCTGGCCGATCAGATAATCCACGGCCTTGAATGCGGCATCCTGCTGTTCGAAGAACACGCAGCGATCCGGCGCCTGGCTCACTTCACGGTTAATGACCACCAGTGGCGTTTTCACGGTGTTCATCAGTTTGACGATCGCTTTTTCGCTCATGTAGCGCGTGTAAAGCACGATGGCATCGCACTGGCGATCGGCCAGCATCTGCACCGCCTGTTCTTCCTGTTCCGGCGCATCGTGACCGTCGGTGACGATCAGCTGTTTCCCGTGAGTTTCGGTCTGCCGCGACGCCTGCTGGAGAAGGCGGCCAAAATAAAAGCCGTCAAAGGTCGAGACGACCAGACCAATGCTGTTGCTGGTCTGGTTAGCCAGCGAGCGCGCGAGAAAGTTCGGGCGATAGCCCAGCTCTTCCATCGCAGCAAACACCTGCTGACGCGTACTCTCTTTTACCTGACCTGTGCCGTTCAGCACGCGCGATACCGTGGCCTTCGACACGCCCGCGCGCAGTGATACATCCAGCATTGTTGCCATTCTACATTCCTGCTTCCACGTAACGATCTGCAGTTTACCACAGAGCTTATGCCGTATAAGCGATGCGGGAAGCGCAAAAACTCTGCCACGATCACGCTTTTTGGTAACGATTCGTCCGGCCAGCCTGAAGTCAAACTCAATAGCCTGACTCTGGTAAGATAATCACCGAACCGGGCTGGAGCATCAGGCCAGTAAATACATGAGAAAATGCAGGTGAAACGTGAAAAAGATAGCCATCCTCCCGCTTTACCAGGCACCGCACTATGCGGAGCAGGTCACCGACTGGCTCTGGCAGGCCTTTGGCGAAGGGCTTTCTCGGGAATTTTTCCACAGCATCGTTGAGCACAGCCAGACCTCGGGGGCACTACCGTTAACGTTTATTGCCCTTGAAGGCGAACAGCTTCTTGGCACGGTAGGGCTTTGGCGCTGCGATTTGATCACCCGACAGGATCTCTTTCCATGGCTGGCGGCGCTCTACGTTGACGACGCGGCGCGAGGTAAGGGGCTGGCGGGACAACTTCAGCAGCATGTTATCGCTTACGCAGCGCAGTTCGGGTATGAGGAGCTCCATCTCTGGTCTGCCTGCCGCGACTTCTACGAACGTTACGGCTGGCAGTACATCGGTGATGGTCTGGAATACCCGAACACGCGGGTTCACCTCTACCGTTATTCGCTCTGCGCTTCCGCAGGTGACGCAACGGAGTGACGACGAACCAGCGTCGGGCTAAACAGATGCGTAATTTCCGGCGGCTGGCGCTGTTCAGCCAGCGCTAGCGCCAGCTCGGCGGCCTGCGTTGCCATGGTGATGATTGGGTAGCGCACGGTGGTCAGACGCGGGCGAACGTAGCGGGAGACCAGCACGTCGTCGAAGCCAATCAGCGAAATTTCTGCCGGTACCTCAATTCCGTTGTCATTCAACACCCCCATCGCCCCTGCGGCCATTGAGTCGTTATAGCTGGCAACCGCCGTGAAATTCCGTCCGCGACCCAGCAGCTCGGTCATGGCCTGTTCACCGCCGCTCTCATCCGGTTCACCGTAGGCCACCAGGCGGTCATTACACGGCAGCCCGTTTTCACGAAGGGCATCGTAGTAGCCCTGCAGGCGGTCCTCTGCATCAGAAATCTGATGATTTGAACAGAGATAGCCAATCCGGGTATGGCCCTGCTGAATAAGATGCCGCGTTGCAAGCCAGGCACCGTAGCGGTCATCGAGGGCCACGCAGCGTTTTTCAAATCCGGGAATAATGCGGTTGATGATCACCATTCCGGGCATCTGCTTCATCAGGTGAATCAGCTCGGCGTCCGGGATCATTTTGGCGTGAACCACCAGCGCCGCGCAGCGGTGGCGGATCAGCTGTTCAATGGCCTGGCGTTCTTTTTGTTCATTATGATAGCCATTGCCGATCAGTAAAAAATTACCTGTCTGATAAGAAACCTGTTCAACCGCTTTAACCATGGCGCCGAAAAAGGGATCGGAAACATCACCCACCACCAGCCCAATGGTTTCGGTGGACTGCTGGGCGAGCGCGCGGGCATTGGCATTGGGATGATAGTTCAGGGATTCCATGGCATTTTGTACCGCCTGGCGCGATGCGTCACTGGCTTTTGGGGAGTCGTTAATCACGCGGGAGACGGTTGCCACCGACACGCCTGCCAGACGGGCCACATCCTTTATTGTCGCCATTCATTACCTTCTTATTGGGGGTAAGCGTTTACACACCAAATAGTGTTGCGGAAAAGCGGCGCGCATTCAAGGGGAGCGGATTTCCGCTCTCCACAAACGTGACGCAGGACAACCCTGGTGGTGTAATCGTTACACGCGCAGTCATGTCTGAAGAATGTCAATCTGAACCTTTGGTTACACTTTGCCTCAGGCTGTTGCGATTGTCCGATGGCGAGGATGTTAATGAGATTGATACAGTTGAGATCCCAGAGGTATTGATTGGTGAGAATTCTTAGTACGGTTTCGTACTCATCTCTTGCACCAACCTGCGCGGATGCGCAGGTTTTTTTTCGCCTCCACTTTTGCTGTCGCTCCCGTATCACTTCTCGTGTAATCTGCCACCATTTACTATCAACCCTCCACACTGGCTGGCAAAGGGAGTTGAGATGCTATTTGGGTTCTTCCGTACACTGTTCCGTATTCTTTTTCGCATCCACGTCACTGGCGATGCCCAGGCGCTTCGCGGCGAACGCGTTCTTATCACACCAAATCATGTTTCCTTTATAGATGGCATCCTGCTGGCGCTGTTTCTGCCCGTGCGCCCGGTGTTTGCGGTCTATACCTCTATCAGCCAGCAGTGGTACATGCGCTGGCTCACGCCGCTGATTGATTTTGTGCCGCTCGACCCGACCAAGCCGATGATGATTAAGCATCTGGTGCGTCTGGTTGAGCAGGGGCGTCCGGTGGTTATTTTCCCTGAAGGGCGTATTTCAGTGACCGGTTCGCTGATGAAAATCTACGACGGCGCGGGGTTTGTTGCAGCGAAATCAAAAGCGACCGTGGTACCGCTGCGCATTGAAGGCGCGGAGCTAACCCATTTCAGCCGCCTGAAGGGGCTGGTGAAGCAGCGTCTGTTCCCTAAAATAACCCTGCATATTCTGCCGCCAACGTCGTTACCGATGCCAGAAGCGCCGCGTGCCCGCGATCGCCGTAAAATCGCCGGGGAAATGCTGCACCAGATTATGATGGAAGCGCGCATGGCCGTGCGCCCGCGCGAAACGCTGTACGAATCTCTGCTATCCGCGCAGTACCGCTATGGCGCGAAGAAAAACTGCATCGAAGACATCAACTTTACCCCGGACACCTATCGCAAACTGCTGACCAAAACCCTGTTTGTGGGCCGTATTCTGGAGAAGTACAGCAAAAAAGGCGAAAAGATTGGCCTGATGCTGCCTAATGCGGGCATCAGCGCGGCGGTGATTTTCGGTGCGGTTTCCCGGGGCCGTATCCCGGCAATGATGAACTACACGGCGGGCGTGAAGGGGTTGACCAGCGCCATCACCGCAGCCCAGATTAATACCGTCTTTACCTCCCGACAGTTCCTGGACAAAGGCAAGCTCTGGCATCTTCCCGAGCAGCTCACCCAGGTGCGCTGGGTCTTCCTGGAGGATCTGAAAGCGGACGTGACCACCGGCGACAAGCTGTGGATTTTTGCGCATCTGCTGGTGCCGCGTCTGGCGCAGGTCAAACAGCAGCCGGAAGATGACGCGATTATCCTCTTCACGTCGGGATCGGAGGGCAACCCTAAAGGCGTCGTCCACAGCCACAAGAGCATTCTGGCGAACGTTGAGCAGATTAAAAGCATCGCCGACTTTACCGCAAACGACCGCTTTATGTCGGCGCTGCCGCTGTTCCACTCATTTGGCCTGACGGTGGGGCTGTTCACGCCGCTCCTGACCGGCGCAGAAGTGTTCCTCTACCCGAGCCCGCTGCATTACCGCATTGTGCCGGAGCTGGTCTATGACCGTAACTGCACCGTCCTGTTCGGAACCTCAACCTTCCTGGGCAACTATGCGCGTTTCGCCAATCCGTATGACTTCTATCGCGTGCGGTATGTGGTGGCCGGTGCGGAAAAACTGCAGGAGAGCACGCGCCAGATCTGGCAGGACAAGTTTGGCCTGCGCATTCTTGAAGGCTATGGCGTTACCGAGTGTGCGCCCGTGGTCTCGATTAACGTGCCGATGGCGGCAAAACCAGGTACGGTTGGCCGAATCCTGCCGGGAATGGATGCGCGTCTGCTGGCGGTGCCGGGCATTGAGGACGGTGGCCGTCTGCAGCTGAAAGGGCCAAACGTGATGAACGGTTATCTGCGCGTGGAAAACCCGGGCGTGCTGGAAGCGCCGACGGCGGAAAACGTCAGCGGCGAGGTTGAAGCCGGCTGGTACGACACCGGCGATATCGTCCGTTTCGATGAGCAGGGCTTTGTACAGATTCAGGGACGCGCGAAACGCTTCGCTAAAATCGCCGGTGAAATGGTCTCTCTGGAAATGGTCGAACAGCTGGCAACGGCCGTGTCTGCGGATAAGATGCATGCTACGGTGGTGAAGAGTGATGCCAGCAAAGGCGAGGCGCTGGTGCTGTTTACGACCGACGCTGAACTTAAGCGCGACAGGTTACTGAGCTATGCGCGTGAACACGGTATCCCTGAACTGGCCGTGCCGCGCGACATTCGCTACCTGAAGCAGCTCCCGGTGCTGGGTAGCGGGAAGCCCGATTTCGTGACCCTGAAAGGCATGGTTGAAGAGGCGGAACAGCAAAATGCGTGAGTCAGTACACACTAACACCTCACTGCGTTCAAAAGGCATGATGGCGGTCATTGCCGCGCAGTTCCTCTCTGCGTTCGGTGATAATGCGCTGCTGTTCGCCACGCTGGCGCTGCTGAAAGCCGAGTTTTACCCCGACTGGAGTCAGCCGATCCTGCAGATGGTGTTTGTGGGCGCTTACATTATCTTTGCTCCGTTCGTCGGGCAGGTAGCGGACAGCTTCCCGAAAGGCCGGGTGATGATGTTTGCCAACGGTCTCAAGCTGCTGGGTGCCGCCAGCATTTGCTTTGGCTTCAATCCGTTTATTGGCTACACGCTGGTGGGCATTGGCGCTGCCGCCTACTCCCCGGCAAAGTATGGCATCCTCGGAGAGCTGACCACGGGCGATAAGCTGGTGAAAGCCAACGGCCTGATGGAGTCGTCAACCATTGCTGCTATTCTGCTCGGATCCGTCGCGGGCGGCGTACTGGCCGACTGGCATGTCCTGGCGGCACTGGGCATCTGCGCGGTGGTGTATGGCGGGGCGGTCGTGGCAAACCTCTTTATTCCGAAGCTGCCAGTGGCTCGCCCGGGGCAATCCTGGCGCTTCAAACCGATGACCGGCAGTTTCTTCAACGCGTGCCGCGTGCTGTGGCGTAACGGGGAAACGCGTTTCTCCCTGATGGGGACCAGTATGTTCTGGGGGGCGGGCGTCACGCTGCGCTTCCTGCTGGTCCTGTGGGTGCCGGTGGCGCTGGGCATTACGGACAATGCGACGCCGACCTATCTTAATGCGATGGTGGCCATCGGCATTGTGGTTGGGGCGGGTGCGGCGGCGAAGCTGGTGACGCTCGAGACGGTAGCGCGCTGCATGCCCGCAGGGATCCTGATTGGCGTCGTGGTGCTTATCTTCTCGCTGCAGCATGCGTTATTGCCCGCGTATGTCCTCCTCATCCTGATTGGTATTCTGGGGGGCTTCTTCGTGGTGCCGCTGAACGCGTTGCTGCAGGAACGGGGTAAGCAGACCGTCGGGGCGGGAAATGCTATCGCGGTACAAAACCTGGGTGAAAACCTGGCAATGCTGTTAATGCTGGGGCTCTACTCGCTGGCGGTAAAAGTGGGTGTGCCGGTGGTGGGGATCGGCGTCGGGTTTGGTGGGCTGTTTGCGATTGCGATCGCGGGCTTGTGGATTTGGCAGCGTCGCCGTTGATAAGTGAGGCCTGATGTCCTCACCCCGACCTCTCCCGCAGGGAGAGGGGGCAACCCCTAAAACGGCAACCTGCGTTGCCGTTTTACTTTTATTACGGTGCCGGGTAAGTGTATACCTGATGCACCGCTTCAATCTCTGCTAACACGTCTTCACTCAGGTTCAGGTGGAAACTCTCAATATTGGTTTTCAGCTGTTCCATCGTGGTCGCGCCCAGCAGGGTGCTGGCAACAAACGGCTGACGACGCACGAAGGCCAGCGCCATCTGAGCAGGGTCAAGACCGTGACGCTTTGCGATATTCACATAGGCAGCAACGGCTTTCTGCGTCTGCTCACCGCTGTAGCGGGTGAAGCGGCTAAAGAGGGTGTTTCGCGCCCCCGCCGGCTTCGCGCCGTTCAGGTATTTCCCCGTCAGCGTGCCGAAGCCGAGACAGGAATAGGCGAGCAGTTCCACTTCTTCATACTGCGTCACTTCGGCCAGACCCACCTCATAGCTGCGGTTAAGCAAGCTGTACGGGTTCTGGATAGTCACAATACGCGGAAGATCGTGCTTATCCGCCAGGTGTAGATAGCGCATGACCCCAAAGGCCGTTTCGTTAGATACGCCAATGTAGCGGATTTTTCCCGCGCGCTGGCACTCGGTCAGCGCTTCCAGCGTTTCCAGCAGCGTCACGGCGGGGGCGCTCTCATTCCAGCTGTATCCGAGCTTGCCAAAGCAATTGGTTGGTCGCTGAGGCCAGTGCACCTGGTAGAGGTCGAGATAGTCGGTTTGCAGGCGCTTCAGGCTGGCATCCAGAGCGGCGCGGATATTCTTGCGATCGAGGATCTGGTTCGGACGGATCCCGGTATCGTTATTGCGCGCGGGGCCACTGACTTTTGAGGCAATCACCAGCTTTTCACGGTTGCCGCGCTTTGCCAACCAGTTACCGACGTAGGTTTCGGTAAGTCCCTGCGTTTCAGGGCGTGGCGGAACTGGGTACATCTCTGCAACATCAATCAGGTTAATGCCCTGGCTGACGGCGTAATCGAGTTGTGCATGGGCATCGGCTTCGCTGTTTTGTTCACCAAATGTCATCGTGCCCAACCCCAGTTGGCTTATTTCCAGAGCGCTGTGGGGGATACGGTGATAATGCATAGCCGGCTTCCTCAGTAGACTTATAGACCGCGTCAGGGCGTGCCCGACAAAGGAATATAAACATGGCAGAGGGGAAGCAAAAGGGGAAGAAAAAAATCAAAAAGGCCAGCAAGCGACTGACCTCTCTCTGATTATCGCTCGATAATTTGCGATACTTCGTCGCGATTGATCTGCATTTTATTGCCTTCCTGGTCGCGGTAGCTGACCAGACCGGTATCATCGTCGACTTCGGGTTTGCCATCGGTCAGGATCATTCGACCATCTTTTGTCGCCATGACGTAATCGCTGCTACAGCCCGATACGGCAAACGCTAAACCGACTGCTGACACTAATACTGCCCATTTTTTCATCGTTATCGTCCTCATCTGGCTTGTATCAAATCATAATCTAGTATTAACCCGATAAGGCGACTTGAGGAAGTGGTAAAATCTTAAAAAGCAGTCGATTATGTTTGAGAGCTCGCAAAATAAGTAAAAAACTATGTTTTTAACAGGAAATGACGTGCCAGGAGTGCGCCGGTGAAATTCTTTTTGAGATAAAAACCGCGCGGCAACGTCAGTATCGGTTCACCCTGCGCGCCGATTGCCTCGGTAAGTGCTTTACTGTTGGCCGCTTTCGGACGCAGCTGTAACACTTCTCCGTGTCGGGCGGTGATGCGCTCTACCTGCCCAAGCACAATCATGTCCATCAGCTCTTCCCAGTCCAGGCGCAGCTGATGCTCTTCATCCTCGTCCGGGCTCCAGAGCAGCGGTGCGCCAACGCGACGGTCAGCCAGGGGGATCTGACGCTCACCTTCAACCGGTACCCATAATACGCGCTTCAGCTTGTGGCGAACGTGACTGGTTTCCCACGTCACGCCGGTATTGCCGGTTAATGGCGCAACGCAGACAAAGGTGGTCTCAAGCGGCTTGCCCTGGCTGTCTACAGGGATAGTTTTTAACTCCACGCCAAGTGCAGCAAAATCCTGCTCAGGTTTGCTCCCTGCGCTGGCACCCAGCCATAGTTCAAGCAGCATGCCGATCCAGCCTTTATCCCGCTTAAGATCCTTCGGGATCTTAAGCCCTGCTATTGCCGCCAGCTCGCCAAGCGAAAAGCCTGCAAGACGCTGTGCCTGCTGTAGCAACTGGCCCTCGCTGGACGGCGGTGAGAGCAAGGGTGTAAGCGGATGCATGATGGTAACCTTTTGATTAAAAAATAAACGAAGAAATTGTCCCCTGTGGATAGAGTTTAACTATTTCTGTACGAATATTCCATGTGCATGATTTATATGTTTTTTTACTGGTTTGAAATCGTTTCACCAGAGTCGGAAAACGGGTTGTTCAAATCTGGTCACTGACAATGAACAGGATCTTACACCATGTTATCCACAGAAAAATGGGATAACTGGGCATAACCCTGACTACTGTTTCAATTTACAGCCTTGACGTGCGTGGAAAATCGAAATTTCAAACAAATTGTGACTAACTTATTGGCACAATCTGTGGATAAAACCGACGCTGTTCGATCTTTCATCAGCACGATGATCCCTGATGTGACGATCGTCACGCTATTCTGTTTTGTGTTCATGGAAATACATTTAACTATATGAAAATAATTGAATTATTGAATTAAGCTAAAAAAGGGGGGACGGCATTGTTTGAGGTTGTTCATTGGTAATTAGACACTTCTTCACAACTATATCCACAGAAAAGGTGAATAAAATTCCTTTTAATGGCTCTCATCTGTTTATAACTCAGCACTTATTTGTGAGTTATTCAAATGTTATTAGGCTGCAGCCCTGTAAGAGAGTGGTTTACCGCCTCCCTGTAGTGTGAAACAATCATTCATATATAAGGTTTAGTTTGGGGTAGTCCGGTGATTGATGACGATGGCTACCGCCCGAACGTAGGAATAGTAATTTGTAATCGTCAGGGCCAGGTAATGTGGGCCCGGCGATATGGTCAGCACTCCTGGCAGTTCCCGCAAGGCGGGATCAATCCGGGAGAGTCCCCAGAACAAGCGATGTACCGGGAGCTTTTTGAAGAGGTCGGTTTGAGCCGGAAAGATGTTCGCATCCTGGCTTCGACCCGCAACTGGTTGCGTTACAAGTTACCGAAACGTTTGGTGCGTTGGGACACAAAGCCGGTTTGTATCGGCCAGAAACAGAAGTGGTTTCTGTTGCAGTTGGTGGGCAACGATTCAGACATCAATATGCAAACCAGCAGTACGCCGGAGTTCGATGGCTGGCGCTGGGTGAGCTATTGGTATCCTGTTCGTCAGGTCGTGTCATTTAAACGCGATGTTTACCGTAGGGTGATGAAAGAGTTTGCAAGTGTGGTCATGCAGCTTCAGGAGATCCCGCCTAAGCCGCAGAGCGCACCTGCCTGGCGACGTAAAAGAGGTTAAGCTACGCAAATCATGCTCACCCGCTTGCGAGAAATAGTCGAGAAGGTGGCCAGCGCTCCGCGTCTGAACGAGGCGCTGAATATTCTGGTCACCGACATCTGTCTTGCGATGGAGACCGAGGTCTGTTCGGTGTATCTGGCCGACCACGATCGGCGCTGCTATTACCTGATGGCGACCCGTGGTTTGAAGAAGCCACGTGGACGCACCGTAACGCTCGCATTTGATGAGGGTATCGTCGGTCTGGTTGGGCGGCTGGCTGAACCCATCAACCTTGCTGACGCGCAAAAACACCCCAGCTTTAAATACATCCCTTCCGTAAAAGAAGAGCGCTTCCGCGCTTTCCTTGGCGTACCGATTATCCAGCGTCGCCAGCTGCTCGGCGTACTGGTCGTCCAGCAGCGTGAGCTACGTCAGTATGACGAAAGCGAGGAGTCTTTCCTCGTCACGCTGGCCACGCAGATGGCGGCGATCCTCTCTCAGTCTCAGCTTGCCGCGCTCTTTGGCCAGTATCGCCATACGCGCATTCGTGCCCTTCCGGCATCGCCAGGCGTAGCGATTGCTGAAGGCTGGATGGACGCCACGCTGCCGTTAATGGAGCAGGTTTACGAAGCCTCAACGCTTGATGAAGCGCTTGAGCGCGAGCGTCTTACCGCCGCGCTGGAAGAGGCGGCGAATGAATTTCGTCGTTACAGCAAACGTTTTGCCGCAGGTGCGCAAAAAGAGACGGCGGCCATTTTCGACCTCTATTCGCACCTGCTTTCCGATGCGCGTCTGCGTCGTGAGCTTTTTGCTGAAGTGGATAAAGGCTCGGTCGCGGAGTGGGCCGTTAAGAAGGTTATCGAGAAATTTGCCGACCAATTTGCGGCATTGACCGACGGTTACCTGAAAGAGCGGGCTGGAGATCTCCGGGCCCTGGGACAACGTCTGCTGTTCCATCTTGATGACACCATTCAGGGGCCGAATGCCTGGCCTCAACGGTTTGTTCTGGTGGCCGATGAACTGTCGGCAACCACGCTGGCTGAACTGCCGCAGGACAGGCTGGCCGGTGTCGTGGTGCGCGATGGTGCCGCCAACTCACACGCCGCCATTATGGTGCGCGCGCTGGGTATCCCTACCGTTATGGGGGCGGACATTCAGCCGTCGGTACTGCACCGACGTACGCTGGTGGTCGACGGCTATCGCGGTGAGCTGCTGGTCGATCCTGAGCCGGTTCTGCTCCAGGAATACCAGCGTCTTATCAGCGAAGAGAATGAATTAAGCAAGCTGGCGGAAGATGACGTCAACCTGCCCGCACAGCTTAAGAGCGGCGAGCGTATCAAAGTCATGCTCAACGCCGGTTTAAGCCCTGAGCATGAAGAAAAGCTGGGCAGCCGCATCGACGGCATTGGCCTATACCGTACTGAAATCCCGTTCATGCTGCAGAGCGGTTTCCCCTCCGAAGAGGAGCAGGTGGCGCAGTATCAGGGGATGCTGCAGATGTTTAACGACAAACCTGTCACTCTGCGTACCCTGGATGTCGGGGCGGATAAACAGCTCCCCTACATGCCGATCAGCGAAGAAAACCCGTGCCTGGGCTGGCGTGGGATCCGCATAACGCTCGATCAGCCGGAGATCTTCCTGATCCAGGTGCGTGCGATGCTGCGCGCCAACGCGGCGACGGGCAATCTCAGCATCCTGCTGCCGATGGTAACCAGCATTGATGAGATAGACGAGTCGCGGCGGCTGATCGAACGTGCCGGGCGTGAAGTGGAAGAGATGATCGGCTATGCGATCCCGAAACCGCGGATCGGCGTGATGCTTGAAGTGCCGTCTATGGTCTTTATGCTGCCGCAGCTGGCAAGTCGTGTTGATTTTATCTCTGTCGGCACGAACGACCTGACGCAATATATTCTGGCCGTCGACCGCAACAATACCCGCGTCGCCAGTATCTACGACAGCCTGCATCCGGCGATCATTCGCGCGTTAGCGATGATTGCCCGTGAAGCGGAGCAGTACGGCATTGATTTACGCCTGTGCGGTGAAATGGCCGGGGATTCCATGTGCGTTGCGATCCTGATTGGTCTGGGATACCGCCATCTGTCGATGAACGGTCGCGCTGTCGCCCGCGTGAAATACCTGCTGCGACATATCGACATCAATGATGCTCGCGAACTCGCAGAACGCAGCCTTGAGGCGCAGCTGGCTGCTGAGGTCCGTCACCAGGTCGCGGCGTTTATGGAACGACGCGGTATGGGCGGCCTAATCCGCGGCGGCCGCTAATCGTCTTTCTCCCTCTCCCGGTGGGAGAGGGCACCAGCGGGCATAACACCCTATACACATCTTTTACATCTCGGGCGCATCCTCCGCGCCCGCCTTATGCTATGATTCGCAACTTTGGAGCCTCTGCTTACGGCAGAATCGCATTTCTACCGCTGTCCACTTTCAGCGGAATAACAACATCTTGTGGTGACAGATGAACAGTGGTTATCTGCATTTTCCGGAATTTGATCCGGTCATTTTCTCAGTAGGACCTGTTTCGCTTCACTGGTACGGTCTGATGTACCTGGTGGGCTTCATTTTTGCCATGTGGCTCGCTGGCCGTCGCGCCAGTCGTCCCGGCAGCGGCTGGACGAAAAACGAAGTTGAAAACCTGCTCTATGCGGGCTTCCTCGGCGTGTTCCTCGGTGGCCGTATTGGGTACGTGCTGTTCTATAACTTCCCTGTATTCCTGAACGATCCCCTCTACCTGTTCCGCGTCTGGGACGGCGGCATGTCCTTCCACGGCGGCCTGATTGGGGTGATCCTGGTGATGGTGATTTTTGCCAAACGCACCAAACGCAACTTCTTCCAGGTTTCGGATTTTATCGCGCCGCTGATCCCGTTTGGTCTGGGTGCCGGTCGTCTGGGTAACTTTATCAACGGTGAGCTGTGGGGCCGCGTCGACCCGAGCGTGCCTTATACGATGCTGTTCCCGGGCTCCCGCGCGGAAGATATCGCGCTGCTGCCATCACATCCGGAGTGGCAGTCCATTTTCGATACCTACGGCGTTCTGCCGCGCCATATGTCTCAGCTGTACGAGCTGGCGCTGGAAGGCGTTGTGCTGTTTATCATTCTCAACCTGTTTATCCGCAAACCGCGTCCGATGGGCGCTGTCTCCGGCCTGTTCCTTATTGGCTACGGCGCATTCCGTATTATCGTCGAGTTCTTCCGTCAGCCAGACGCACAGTTTACCGGCGAATGGGTACAGTACATCAGCATGGGGCAGATCCTCTCCATACCGATGATTGTCGCGGGTACCATTATGATGATTTGGGCGTATCGTCGTCGTCCACAGCAACAAATTTCCTGAGGAACCATGAAACAGTATCTTGAATTGATGAAAAAAGTGCTCGACGAGGGCACGCCGAAAAACGACCGCACCGGCACCGGTACGCTCTCCATTTTTGGCCACCAGATGCGCTTCAACCTGCAAGAAGGCTTCCCTCTGGTGACGACAAAGCGCTGCCACCTGCGCTCGATCATTCATGAACTGCTCTGGTTCCTGCAAGGCGATACCAACATAGCGTATCTGCACGAAAATAACGTCTCAATCTGGGACGAATGGGCAGATGAAAATGGCAACCTGGGCCCGGTTTACGGCAAGCAGTGGCGCGCATGGCCAACGCCTGATGGCCGCCATATTGACCAGATCACCACCGTGATGAACCAGCTGAAAAACGATCCGGACTCGCGCCGCATCATCGTTTCCGCCTGGAACGTCGGCGAGCTGGATAAAATGGCGCTGGCACCGTGCCATGCGTTCTTCCAGTTCTATGTGGCGGATGGGAAGCTCTCCTGCCAGCTCTACCAGCGCTCCTGTGACGTGTTCCTCGGCCTGCCGTTTAACATTGCCAGCTATGCGCTGTTGGTCCACATGATGGCGCAGCAGTGCGATCTGGAAGTGGGGGATTTTGTCTGGACCGGAGGGGATACCCATCTTTACAGCAACCATATGGAACAGACGCATCTCCAGCTGACGCGCGAACCGCGTGCGCTGCCGAAGCTGGTTATCAAGCGCAAACCGGCATCAATCTTCGATTACCGCTTTGATGATTTCGAAATTGAGGGCTACGACCCACATCCGGGCATCAAAGCGCCCGTCGCTATCTGATGCGATAAAGCGTGACACAACCGGTGCTGTTTAGCGCCGGTTTTTTTTTCGCCTATATCCCGTTTCCCGAAGCGCTATCCAGAAAGCGTGCAACGCGCTGCAACTCTTCCAATTCTCCGGATAACGCCTCGTAAAACGATATTTCGATGCTCGTCATGTTCACGGCGCTTCGCCACACTCCCGGTATGAAAAAAGAGAACGGTTTTACGCTTATCGAAACGCTGGTCGCCATATCGCTTGTCGTTATTCTTAGCGCCTCAGGGCTGTACGGATGGGACAGCTGGCAGCGGCAGCAGCGGCTGTGGCAAACCGCCAGTCAGGTGCGAGATTACCTGCTTTTTCTACGCAATCATGCCAACCGCTACAACCGCGACCATCAAATTACCCATCAGCGGGTGGGAGGCCGGGACTGTCTGGTGAGCTCTGCCGCCCAAGGCTGTGAGAAGGGCAGTCCCTTTGTGCTGATACCACTCTGGCCTGAAGTCGCGATCGGCGAGGTAACGCCGTCGCTCGCTTTCTATGGATTAAGGGATACGGCGTGGGCAGGGCGGATACGCGTCCAAAGCCGTGCAGGAGAGTGGCTGATTATTGTCTCAAATGGAGGACGCATCAGGATGTGTAAGGTCATTGGGGGAGGTTCATGTCGATGAGGCAGCGTGGTTTCTCGCTGACTGAAGTTCTGATTGCTACGGCGATTAGCAGTCTTTTGCTGATAAGCGCATCGCGATTTTTACCCGGCTTGCAGCGAGCGGTCTTAGTGCAATCCGGCCAGAGAGAACTAGAGGAAGAGGTCTGGCATCATCTGTTTTCCGTGGGCAAACAGCTTCAGCGTGCGGGGTACTGCGCGGGAAACTGTCAGGGGCAGGCGCTGGTGACCGCGAGGCTTGGAAGTTGCGTCATTGTGCGGTCGGACGCCAACAGTAACGGCAACTGGGATAACAGCGCATCAGAAAATGACAGCACCGGTTTTCGTCTGGAGTCGGGGGCGCTGGAAACCCTGCGTGGAGCGACCTCATGTGAAGGAAAAGGATGGGAAAAGCTTACTGACCCGAGCAGGCTTACGATCGCGCATTTTGTAGTAAGAACAGTGGAGCATGCCGGTTTTGCGCCAGAGGTGAATATCGAAATGGCGGCGATTCGCAAAGGCGAGAAGGGGGAGCCCTGGCAGGCGGTGTATACGGTCACGGGATACAACCTGTGAATCGTCAACGCGGCATATCTTCGCTGGCGCTGGTTCTGCTTTTACTGGTGCTCGGGACACTGATCCTCACGGGTCTCAATCAGCAGCTCATAACGTTTAGCGCGCTCGTTGGCGGCGAGAGCCGCTCGCTTCAGCAGCAGGCGACGGTACAGTCAGCGCTTGAGTGGGGACGGGTTCAGAGCTGGTCGTCAGAGCCCCAGATTCAGTGCAAAAAGACACCTGCGTGGCGAGTGTGTTTGCGCCAGCTGAGTGAGGGGCGCGCGTTACTGATTGCCGGAGACAGCGGCCTGCTGCTCTGGCGCGCAGCAGAGATTGTCGACGGGGAAGTTCGCTTTTTGCCTCACGGCTGGAGTGATTTTTGTCCCCTTAAGGAGAGCGCGTTATGCCAGCTGCCGTGAGCAAAGAAAAAGGGTTTAGCATGGTGGAAGTCCTGCTGGCGATGATGCTGCTGGTGATCGTCGTGACGGCTTTGTCGGGTTATCACCGGGCGCTGGCGGCGCGGTTTACCCTGTTTAACCAGTATCGCCAGCTCTGGCACCATGCCTGGAATCAGTCTCAGCTCTCAACAAATGTTCTCCCTGCAGGCTGGCAGGCCAGTCGGGGGCAGACAACGCACGCAGGATGTGTCAGCATCACGGTTACACTTATTTCTCCTCTGGGGCGGCGCGGTGAGCTAACGCGTCTGCATTGCCCGGTTAGCCAGTAGTCGGGAGCGTCTATGTTAAGGGTCTACCACTCAAATCGTCTGGATGTGCTGGAAGCGCTGATGGAGTTTATCGTTGAGCGCGAGCGGCTTGACGATCCTTTTGAGCCTGAAATGGTGCTGGTGCAGAGCACCGGTATGGCACAGTGGCTGCAAATGTCGCTTTCCCGTAAATTTGGCATAGCCGCAAATATTGATTTCCCGCTGCCCGCGAGCTTTATCTGGGAGATGTTTGTGCGCGTGTTGCCGGACATCCCGGAGCAGAGCGCCTTCAACAAGCAGGCCATGAGCTGGAAGCTCATGGCGCTGCTGCCGGAAATGCTGCAGCATGATGAATTCGCCATGCTGCGCCACTACCTCAATGACGATACCGACAAGCGCAAGCTGTTCCAGCTGGCGTCGCGTACTGCCGATCTCTACGACCAATACCTTGTTTACCGTTCTGACTGGTTAATTCGTTGGGAAGCGGGCGAGCTGGTTGAAGGTCTGCCGGAGGCGCAAATATGGCAGGCACCGCTGTGGAAAGCACTGGTAGAACATACGGAGAAACTTGGGCAGCCTAAGTGGCACCGTGCCAACCTGTACGATCGGTTTATTTCAATACTCGAAAATGCGACAGAGCGTCCAGCAAGACTACCGTCACGCGTTTTTATCTGCGGGATATCCGCTTTACCGCCTGTTTATCTGAAGGCGTTGAATGCGCTGGGTAAACATATTGATATTCATATTTTGTTCACCAACCCTTGCCGACAGTATTGGGGGGATATCCTCGATGAACGCTGGCTTGCGCGTCTGGTAACTCGCCAACGAAAGCGCCTTTTTGAAGAACGGTCCGTCCCGCTGTTTAAGGACGGCTCGACTGCCGGGCAGCTTTTTGACGAAGATGGTATCCAGAACCTGCCCAATCCGCTGCTTGCCTCATGGGGGAAGCTGGGGCGTGACTACATTCACATGCTTTCAGACATCACTTCCTCAGGCGAAGGTGACGTGGATGCCTTTGTCGAGATCGCTCCGGACAGCCTGCTGCATAATATTCAGTTAGATATTCTGGATCTGGAAAACCGTGCCGTCATGGGCGTGACGGCGAACGAGTTCGAACGCAGCGACAGCAAGCGTAAGCTGGACGCTGACGATCGCAGCATCACGATCCATGTTTGCCATAGCCCTCAGCGTGAGGTCGAAGTGCTTCACGACCAGCTGCTGGCGATGCTGCAGGACGATCCCGAACTGACGCCACGTGATATCGTGGTAATGGTGGCGGATATCGACAGCTACAGTCCCTTTATTCAGGCCGTCTTTGGCAGCGCGACGGGCGAGCGATATCTTCCTTATGCTATTTCTGACCGTCGTGCCCGTCAGTCGCATCCGGCATTGCAGGCGTTTATCACTTTACTCTCACTGCCGGATAGCCGCTTTATCTCCGAAGATGTCCTGGCGTTACTGGATGTCCCCGTTCTGTCTGCACGCTTCAACATCAATGAAGAGGGGCTTCGCTACCTTCGCCAGTGGGTGAATGAGTCTGGTGTTCGCTGGGGTATCGATGACGATAACGTTCAGGAGTTCGAACTTCCTCCAACCGGGCAGCACACCTGGCGATTTGGCCTGACGCGTATGCTGCTGGGCTATGCCATGGAGAGCAGTCAGGGCGAGTGGAATGAGGTGCTGCCTTACGATGAGTCCAGCGGGTTAATTGCTGAACTGGTGGGGCATTTAGCATCGCTCCTGATGCAGCTTAACCGCTGGCGACACGAGCTGCTGCAGCCGCGTCCACTTGAAGAATGGCTCCCGGTTTGCAGAGCGTTGCTTAATGATTTCTTCCTGCCGGACAATGACACCGAAGCGGCGATGGCGCTCATTGAAACGCAGTGGCAGGCTATCATCGACGAAGGCGTCAATTCCCACTATCAGGAGGCCATTCCGCTGTCGCTGTTGAGGGATGAGTTGACGCAGCGGCTTGACCAGGAGCGAATCAGCCAGCGTTTCCTGGCAGGCCCCATCAATATTTGCACCCTGATGCCAATGCGTTCAATCCCGTTTAAAGTGGTCTGTTTACTTGGCATGAACGACGGCGTTTATCCTCGCGCGCTCGCGCCGTTGGGGTTCGATTTAATGAGCGCAAATCCAAAACGGGGCGACCGTAGCCGCCGTGATGATGACCGATATCTCTTCCTTGAGGCGCTTATTTCCGCCCAGAGTAAGCTTTATATCAGCTATATCGGCCGTTCGATTCAGGACAACAGCGAGCGTTTCCCCTCCGTTCTGGTGCAGGAACTGGTGGATTATATCGGTCAGAGCCACTACCTGCCGGGGGATGAAGAGCGCAACTGCGATGAAAGCGAGAAGAGGGTGAAAGACCATATCACCTGTTTCCACAGCCGCATGCCGTTTGACCCGGTGAACTATACGGCCAGCGAGCGCCAGAGCTATGCGCAGGAGTGGCTGCCAGCGGCGAAAAAAGAGGGGAATGCGCATACCGATTTTATTCAGGAACTCGACCCTCGCCCTGTCGACACCCTGACCTTCGAGCAGCTTCAGCGGTTTTGGGCGCATCCTGTGCGCGCTTTCTTCCAGCAGCGACTACAGGTCAATTTCCGTTCTGAAGAGAGTGAAATTCCTGATGCAGAGCCGTTTACGCTGGAAGGTCTGGAGCGCTACCAGTTAAACCTGCAGCTGTTGAATGCGCTGGTTGAAGAGGAAGATGCTGAAAAACTTTACCGCCGCTACCGCGCTGCGGGACAGTTGCCTTATGGGGCGTTCGGGGAGATCGTCTGGGAGGCGCAGTGTCAGGAGATGACCGCCCTGGCAGAGCGCGTAAGAGCGTGCCGACAGCCAGGGAATAGTATTGAAATCGATCTCAACTGCAACGGGGTACAGCTCACGGGCTGGTTAACCCAGGTTCAGCAGGATGGGCTGCTTCGCTGGCGGCCTTCAATGCTTAGCGTTTCACAGGGTTTGCAACTCTGGCTGGAACATCTTGTCTACAGTGCGGGTGGGCATAAAGGCGAAAGCCGCATTTTCGTGCGCAAAGAGGGCGAATGGCGCTTCCCGCCAATGGAGTCTGATCAGGCGTTACGGTATCTGTCTTTGTACATTGATGGCTACCGCCAGGGAATGAACAAACCCCTCCTGCTACTGCCGGAAAGTGGCGGCGCCTGGATAAAAGCCTGTTATGACGCGCAGAATGATGCGATGTTAACGGATGAGGCTTCGCTGCAGAAAGCCCGCAGTAAGTTTATGCAGGCCTACGAAGGTAACATGATGGTGCGTGGCGAAGGTGAAGATGTCTGGTATCAGCGCTTATGGCGAACGCTTGAGCCAGAGTACTTTGAGGCTATTACGGAAGAGGCGCAGCGCTACCTGCTGCCGTTGTTTAAATTTAATCAGTCCTGAGTGCTGTATAAAAATTGCGCAGCTAAGGGTGTTCATTTATGATGCACTTCTTATCACGGACTGATGTACCCAAAGAAAGAGATGTTGGCGTGTCCAGCACGCAGTTTGTTTATGATGTAGCCGTGATAAAGAGGTCGTAATGCCAGGCAGCACCTTGTTTAAAGCGTTTGTTTTGTTTATTGCCCTTTGGGCGCCCGTCACTCACGCAGACTCCGGTTGGCAACCCGTTCAGGAAACTATCCGTAAGAGCGAAAAAGATACCCGTCAATATCAGGCTATTCGTCTTGATAACGGCATGACCGTGCTGCTGGTTTCCGACCCGCAGGCGGTGAAATCCCTGTCGGCATTAGTGGTGCCGGTTGGGTCGCTGGAAGATCCTGACGCTCATCCTGGACTTGCACACTATCTGGAACATATGACGCTGATGGGGTCAAAAAAATACCCACAGCCAGATAGCCTGTCCGAATTTCTCAAGATGCATGGCGGTAGCCACAATGCCAGTACGGCACCGTACCGCACGGCCTTTTATCTCGAAGTCGAAAATGATGCGCTGGAAGGGGCAGTCGACCGTCTGGCTGATTCCATCGCCGCGCCGTTGCTGGATAAAAAATACGCCGATCGTGAACGCAATGCGGTGAATGCCGAGCTGACCATGGCCCGCACGCGAGACGGTATGCGCATGGCGCAGGTCAGCGCCGAGACCATCAACCCGGCGCACCCGGGTTCGCGCTTCTCCGGCGGTAACCTCGAAACCTTGAGCGACAAACCGAATAGCCCGGTGCTGGATGCCCTGCACGCGTTTCGCGATAAATACTACTCCGCCAACCTGATGAAAGCGGTCATCTACAGCAATAAACCTTTGCCTGAGCTGGCAGACATGGCGGCCAAAACGTTTGGCCGGGTGCCGAATAAAAATATCGACCTGCCGCAAATAACCGTTCCGGTGGTCACGGACGCGCAAAAAGGTATCGTGATCCACTACGTTCCTGCCATGCCGCGCAAAGTGCTGCGCGTCGAATTCCGCATTGATAACAACACGGCTCAGTTTCGCAGTAAAACCGATGAGCTGGTGACCTACCTGATAGGTAACCGTAGCCTGGGTACGCTGTCTGACTGGCTGCAAAAGCAGGGGCTGGCGGAAGGTATTCGCGCCGATTCCGATCCGGTAGTGAACGGTAATAGCGGCGTACTGGCGATCTCCGCCACCCTGACCGACAAAGGGCTGGCCAACCGCGATGAAGTCGTGGCGGCTATCTTTAGCTACCTCGCTTTGCTGCGCGAGAGAGGCGTCGATAAGCGCTATTTTGATGAACTCGCGCACGTGCTGGATCTCGACTTCCGCTACCCATCCATAACCCGCGACATGGACTATGTGGAGTGGCTGGCGGATACCATGATCCGCGTGCCGGTGGAACATACCCTCGACGCGGTAAATATTGCCGACCAGTATGATGCCGGGGCGGTAAAAGCCCGCCTGGCGATGATGACGCCGGAGAATGCCCGCATCTGGTACATCAGCCCGAACGAACCGCATAACAAGACGGCGTACTTTGTCGATGCCCCTTATCAGGTGGATAAAATCAGCGCCCAGACCTTCGCCGACTGGCAGAAGAAGGCCGGGGAGATTGCGTTGAAGCTGCCGGAGCTGAACCCCTATATTCCGGATGATTTTTCGCTTATCAAAACGACGAAAGATTACCCGCATCCAGAACTCATCATTGATGAGCCAACGCTGCGCGTTGTGTATACTCCAAGCCGCTATTTTGCCAGTGAGCCAAAAGCCGATGTCAGCGTGGTGCTGCGTAACCCGAAAGCAATGAACAGCGCCAAAAATCAGGTGATGTTCGCACTCAATGACTATCTCGCCGGTATCGCTCTCGATCAGCTCAGCAACCAGGCCGCCGTGGGCGGGATCAGCTTCTCCACCAACGCCAATAACGGTTTGATGCTTAATGCAAACGGCTATACCCAGCGCTTGCCTCAGCTGTTCCAGGCCTTGCTGGAGGGCTACTTCAGCTACACGCCGACGGAAGAGCAGCTTGAGCAGGCTAAATCCTGGTATGCCCAGATGATGGATTCTGCCGAGAAGGGCAAGGCCTACGATCTTGCGCTTATGCCGGCGCAAATGCTGTCGCAGGTTCCTTATTTCCAGCGAGAGGAGCGCCGCGCGCTGCTGCCTTCCATCTCCTTAAAAGACGTGCTGGCGTACCGTGACGCGCTGAAAACCAATACGCGTCCGGAGTTCCTGATTGTCGGCAACATGAGTGAGGAGCAGGCTAAAACCCTGGCGCAGAATGTTCGCACTCAGCTCGGCTCTAAAGGCGACGAGTGGTGCCGCAACCAGGACGTGCTGGTTGAGAAAAAGCAAAATGTGATTTTTGAAAAGGCGGGTAACAGCACGGATTCCGCGCTGGCCGCGGTATTTGTGCCAACGGGCTATGATGAATTCGCCAGCTCGGCGCAGAGTGCCGTGCTGGGGCAGATTATTCAGCCGTGGTTCTATAACCAGTTACGCACCGAGGAGCAGCTTGGCTACGCGGTGTTTGCCTTCTCCATGAACGTCGGGCGTCAGTGGGGGCTGGGCTTCCTGCTGCAAAGCAGCGACAAACAACCGGCGTATCTCTGGAAGCGTTATCAGGCCTTCTTCCCGCAGGTGGAAGCAAAACTGCGTGCCATGAAGCCGGAAGAGTTTGCTCAGATCCAGCAGGCCGTCATCGCGCAGGTGATGCAGCCGCCGCAGACGCTGGGTGAAGAAGCCTCTCAGCTGAGCAAAGATTTCGATCGCGGTAATCTGAAATTTGATTCGCGTGATAAAGTAGTGGCCGAGATAAAACAGCTGACGCCGCAGAAGGTTGCCGACTTCTTCCATCAGGCGGTCATTAAGCCGCAGGGAATCACCATCCTGTCTCAGGTTTCCGGTAGCCAGAACGGGAAAACGGAGTACGTGAACCCGAAAGGCTGGAAAGTCTGGAAGAGCGTCAGCGCGCTGCAGCAATCTATGCCCTGGAGTAAGAAAGAATGACCGATACCGCTGAGTCCCTTGATCCCTTACGTTTACCTCTGCAGGGTGAACGATTGATTGAAGCCTCAGCGGGAACGGGAAAAACCTTCACCATTGCCGCCCTCTATCTGCGCCTGCTGTTAGGGCTTGGCGGCAACGCAGCTTTTCCACGCCCTTTGAGCGTGGAAGAGCTGCTGGTAGTCACCTTCACCGAGGCCGCTACCGCGGAGCTGCGGGGCCGTATTCGAACCAATATCCACGAGCTTCGCATTGCCTGCCTGCGTCAGAGCACGGATAACCCCCTCTACGCCAGCCTTCTGGAAGAGATTGCCGATAAGCATCAGGCCGCCCAGTGGCTGCTGCTCGCTGAACGGCAGATGGATGAAGCGTCCGTCTTTACCATTCACGGTTTTTGCCAGCGTATGCTGAGCCTGAATGCGTTCGAGTCCGGAATGCTGTTCGAACAGCAGCTCATTGAAGATGAATCCGTGCTTCGCTATCAGGCCTGCGCGGATTTCTGGCGTCGCCACTGCTATCCCTTACAGCGTGATATTGCCGAAGCGGTACACGCGCTCTGGAAAGGCCCGGAGGCGCTGCTGCGCGCGATCGATCGTTATCTCCAGGGGGAAGCGCCGGTAATCAAATCCCCGCCGCCGGCAGATGAAACCCTGGCCTCGCGGCATGAAAAAATCATCGCGAAAATTGCGGACATCAAGCAAAAATGGATGGAGTCAGTCGGCGAGATTGACGCCATCATCGAAAATTCCGGCATCGATCGTCGCAAGTTCAACCGCGGCAATCAGGGGAAATGGATCGACAAGATCAGCGCCTGGGCGCAGGAAGAGACGCGGGGCTATCAGCTCCCGGACGCGCTGGAGAAATTCTCCCAGCGTTTCCTGGCTGAGCGGACCAAAGCCGACGGCATTGTGCCTGAGCATCCCCTGTTTGTGGCAATAGAAACCCTGCTGGCGGATAACCTTACGCTCAACGATCTGATGATCGCTCGCGCCATGACCGAAATTCGCGAAGCCGTGGCGCGCGAGAAACGCCGCCGGGGTGAACTGGGTTTTGACGATATGCTGAGCCGCCTTGATGCGGCGCTGTGCAGTGAAAACGGCGAAGCGCTTGCCGCCGCGATTCGCACCCGCTTCCCGGTTGCGATGATAGACGAATTTCAGGACACCGACCCTCAGCAGTACCGCATTTTCCGCCGTATCTGGCGCCAGCAGCCCGGTACCGCGCTGTTGTTGATCGGCGATCCAAAACAGGCCATCTACGCCTTCCGCGGGGCGGATATTTTCACCTATATGAAAGCCCGCAGCGAGGTTGACGCACACTACACGCTCGATACCAACTGGCGCTCCTCTCCCGGCATGGTGGAAAGCGTCAACGCGCTCTTTAGCCGCATGGATACGGCGTTTATGTTTCGGGAGATCCCGTTTCAGCCGGTAAAATTTGCCCCGAAAAATGCCTCGCTGCGCTTCGAGTTTAACGGCGTGACGCAGCCTGCCATGAACTTCTGGCTGCTGGATGGGGAAGGCTGCGGCGTTGCCGACTATCAAAATGCCATGGCCCAACACTGTGCTGCGCAAATCTGTGACTGGCTCAGTGCCGGGGCGCGGGGCGAGGCGCTGCTGTGGAAGGGGGATAACCCCACCCCGGTAAAGGCATCGGATATTACGGTGCTGGTGCGCAGCCGTCAGGAGGCCGCATTAATCCGAGACGCCCTGACGTTACTGAATATCCCATCCGTCTATCTGTCGAACCGTGACAGCGTCTTTGAAACGCTGGAAGCGCAAGAGATGTTATGGCTGCTCCAGGCCGTGCTGGCCCCGGAGCGGGAAAGTACATTGCGTAGCGCATTAGCCAGCGCGATGCTCGGACTGAACGCGCGGGATATAGATGCGCTCAACAATGACGAAGCCGCGTGGGATGCTGTGGTAGAGGAGTTTGTGCGCTACCGCGAAAAATGGCAGAAGCGTGGAGTCATGGCGATGGTGCGCGAGCTCATGGCACAGCGCCACATTGCGGAGAATATGCTGGCTACCGCAGGCGGCGAGCGTCGTTTGACCGATATTTTGCACATCAGTGAGCTTTTGCAGGAAGCCGGTACGCAGCTTGAGAGCGAGCACGCCCTGGTGCGCTGGCTGGCGCAGCAGATTGCCGATCCGAACAGCAATTCATCCAGCCAGCAGATGCGCCTCGAGAGTGATAAACATCTGGTGCAGATCGTCACCATTCACAAGTCGAAAGGCCTGGAATATCCGCTGGTCTGGCTGCCGTTTATCGCCAATTACCGCGTGCAGGATCAGGCTTTTTACCACGATCGCGAGTCGTTCGAGGCGGTGCTCGATCTCAGCAACGCGGAGTCCAGCGTTGAGCTGGCCGAAGCCGAGCGTCTGGCGGAAGACCTGCGCCTGCTTTACGTGGCGCTGACCCGTTCGGTATGGCACTGCAGCCTGGGCGTTGCGCCGCTGTTCCGTCGCCGTGGCGAAAAGACCGGGGAGAGCGATTTTCATCTGAGCGCGCTGGGGCGGCTTATTCAACAGGCTGAGCCCAAAGACGCGGCGGGCCTGCGCCAGTGCATCGAATCGCTTTGCACTGAGCATGTTGCCCTGCATATTCCATCGCTGCCCGATAACAGCCGCTGGCACATGCCGGATCCGCACGAGTCAGATCTCCATGCCCGTCAGGTGGTACGTACCATTGCCGACGACTGGCGCGTTACTAGCTACTCCGGCTTACAGCAGCACGGGCAGAGTATTGCGCAGGATCTGATGCCAAAACTGGACGTGGATGCCGCAGGAGCCGGTAGCGTACCCGTTGAGCCTGTGCTGACGCCACACCAGTTCCCGCGCGGCGCTTCGCCGGGCACGTTTTTGCACAGCCTGTTTGAAGAGCTGGATTTCACCCAGCCGGTTTCCGAAGAGTGGGTGCTGAAGATGTTACAGAGCGGTGGTTACGACGCACAGTGGCAGCCGGTTCTCACCGACTGGATCCGCGCGGTTCTGCACGCGCCGCTCACGACGCAGGGGATTTCGCTGAATCAGTTGACCGCCAAAGATAAGCAGGTGGAGATGGAGTTTTATCTCCCCATCGCCAGCCCGCTCAGGGCCGAGGCGCTTGATGCGCTGATCCGCGAGTACGATCCGCTATCTGCCGGATGCCCGCCGCTGAATTTCCGCCAGGTGCAGGGGATGCTCAAAGGCTTTATCGACCTGGTTTTCCGCCACGAAGGACGCTACTACCTGCTGGATTACAAATCGAACTGGCTCGGTGACAGCAGTGAAGCCTATACCCAACAGGCGATGGCGTCGGCAATGCAACTGCATCGCTACGATCTGCAGTACCAGCTTTACACCCTGGCGCTACACCGTTACCTGCGCCATCGCATGGCCAATTATCGTTACGAAGCGCATTTTGGCGGCGTGATTTACCTGTTCCTGCGCGGCGTGGATGCTAACGACCCGCGTTCCGGCATCTTTAGCACGCGTCCGGCTGAGGAACTGATTGAAAAAATGGATAACCTGTTTGCCGCAGGCACGGAGGAGGTGGCATGACGATGCAGGCGCTACTGCTGGACGCGGTTGAACAACGATTACTGCGCCACCTGGACGTGCAGTTTGCCATGATGGTGGCAGGTGAGGAGCCTGCCGTCATGCTTGCCGCAGCCATTCTTAGCAAAGACGCGGGAGAGGGGCACGTGTGCCTGCCGCTGTCGCGTCTGGCGGTGGATGAGAAAATGCCTCCGGCTTTACAGGCGTGTTTCGCGCAGCTTGGTGACGCAGTGGACTGGCAGGAGATATTACTCGGCTCGCCTGCCGTAAGCGGAGCCGATACCGGGACGCCGATGATCCTTGTCGGCGAACGTTTGTATCTTAACCGGCTGTGGCGTAACGAACTGACGGTGGCACGCTTCTTCAGTGAGAGCAACGCCCCGCTTCCCTGCGATGAAACGCAGCTCCGGCAAACGCTGGATGCGCTGTTTATATCTGACGATGCGACAGACTGGCAGAAAGTGGCAGCTGCCGTGGCGTTAACGCGTCGGATCTCGGTCATTTCTGGCGGTCCGGGCACCGGGAAAACGACCACCGTGGCAAAACTGCTCGCCGCGCTGATTCAATTATCGGGGGAGCAAAAGTGCCGTATTCGCCTGGCGGCCCCCACCGGTAAAGCCGCTGCGCGTCTGACGGAGTCGTTAGGCGGCGCGCTGCAAAAGCTGCCGCTTACCGGGGAGCAGCTTGCACTTTTTCCCAATGAAGCCAGCACGCTGCACCGTTTGCTTGGCGCACAGCCTGGCAGTCAGCGTCTGCGCTACCATGCCGGTAACCCGCTGCACCTGGATGTGCTGGTGGTGGATGAAGCCTCAATGATTGATCTGACGATGATGTCGCGTTTGATTGATGCGCTACCGCCGCACGCGCGCGTCATTTTCCTCGGCGATCGTGACCAGCTTGCCTCCGTAGAGGCGGGGGCCGTGCTGGGCGATATTTGCACCTATGCCAGTCTGGGATATACCGCTGAACGCGCTCAGGAATTAGCCCGTCTCACCGGATGTACGCTCACCTCTGAAAGCCACTCGCTTGCAGGGGCGTTGCGCGACAGCCTGTGTCTGCTGCAGAAAAGCTACCGTTTCGGCAGCGATTCCGGCATCGGCCAGCTTGCGGCGGCCGTAAACCGGGGAGACAGACACGCCACCTCAGCGGTGTTTGCCGGAACCTTTACGGATATTGAGAAAAAATTGCTGCAAAACGGGGAAGAGTATCAGGCGATGCTGGACGACGCTCTGCAGGGGTATCAGCACTTTCTGACAAGCGTACAACAGCAAAGTGCGCCTGAGCAGATCATTGCCGCGTTTGGCGAATACCAGCTGCTCTGTGCGCTGAGGGAAGGCCCCTTTGGCGTCCGGGGTCTCAACGACAGGCTGGAACAGCTGCTGGCGCAAAAACGCAAAATTAACCGTACCCCGCATTCGCGCTGGTATGAAGGGCGACCGGTGATGATCTCCCGTAACGACAGCGCGCTGGGGTTGTTTAACGGTGATATCGGGATTGCGCTCGACTGCGGTCAGGGACTACGCGTCTGGTTCCAGATGCCGGACGGGAGCGTGAAGTCCTTCCAGCCCAGCCGTTTACCCGAGCATGAAACCGCCTGGGCGATGACGGTGCATAAATCTCAGGGCTCCGAATTTAACCATGCGGCGCTGATCCTGCCTACGCAGCTTTCACCCGTTATTACCCGCGAGCTGATCTATACCGCCATTACGCGCGCGCGTCAGCGCCTGTCGCTTTATGCCGATGAACGGGTGCTGGTGCAGGCGATCGCCACCCGTACGGAACGCCGAAGCGGGCTGAGCGCGATATTTGAGTCCCTCTGAACGAAAGCCCTCGCCGGACGGTGAGGGCCTAGTATCATCCCAGGTCCGCCATCAGCACTTTTGAACGACGCTGATAGTTGTACATCTCTTTCTTTGTTTCCGGCAGAGAATCGATATCCACCGGCGTGAACCCGCGCTCCTGGAACCAGTGAATGCTGCGCGTCGTCAGGACGAACAGCTTGCTCAGCCCCATCTGGCGCGCCTGTGCCGCCACGCGCTCAAGCAGCATTTCACCGCGTGAAGAGCTACGGTAATCAGGATGCACCGCCACGCAGGCCATTTCACCGATCTTCTCTTCCGGGAACGGATAGAGCGCGGCGCAGGCGATGGTCAGGTTATCGCGCTGAATAATGGTGAATTTGTCGATCTCCATCTCCAGCTGCTCGCGTGAACGACGCACCAGGATACCCTGCTGTTCCAGCGGGCGGATCAGTTCCAGAATACCGCCGATGTCGTTGATGGTGGCGCGGCGGATCTGCTCCGCACTCTCCATCACAATCTGTGTACCAATACCGTCGCGGGAGAACAGCTCCTGCAGCAGGGCCCCGTCTTCCTGATAGCTGATAAGGTGGCTGCGGCGCACGCCGCTGCGGCAGGCCTTCACGGCGCCACGCAGGAAGCGGACGGTGCCGGAGTAGTAATCGCCTTCGGCTTCCAGCGCTTCCACGCGAGCCTGGGCTTCATTCGGGAAGAGTTCCGGCACGATCGTTCCCTCATCGTTCACGACGCCCTGGGACGAGCAAAACCCAATCATTTTTTCCGCCTTCAGCTTGATTGCCAGCTGCGTGGCAATCTCTTCGGACGTCAGGTTAAAGCTTTCGCCAGTCACGGAAACGGCGACCGGGCCCATCAGCACGATGGCACCGCTGTCCAGCTGACGGTGAATAGCTTCTTCATCAATACGACGAATGCGACCGCTGTGGCAGTAATCCACGCCATCGTCCACGCCGAGCGGCTGGGCAATGATAAAGTTGCCGCTCACGACGTTGATATGCGCGCCCTGCAGCGGCGTGTTGTTCAGGCTCATGGACAGGCGAGCGGTAATATCCAGCTGCAGCAGACCTGCCGCCTGTTTCACCAGCTCAAGGGTTTTGGCATCCGTGACGCGGGTATGTTTGTGGTAAATCGGCTCGTGGTGATGAGCGGCCAGGTTGGCGTCGATCTGCGGACGGGCGCCATAAACCACCACCAGGCGGATCCCGAGGCTGTGCAGCAGGCCAATGTCATTGACGATGCTGGAAAAATTTTCATGCTCAATGGCTTCGCCGCCAAGCATGATGACAAACGTTTTTCCCCGATGGGCGTTGATATAGGGAACAGAATGGCGGAATCCCTGGACCAGTTCGGTTCTACGTTCCTTCACCATGGCACAACCCTTAATGAATGTTTATTCGTAATTTATGTATTTTTATTCGATTGTGACCGCGTGTGCAAGCGCAAATTTTCCGCGACCCACAGAATTTGGTAAGTAATCCGTGCGTTAGCGTATGATTGTTTACCCTTTTATAGATGACAGTTTATGCGTCATTCGTTAAAGTTTTCGGTCAATCTGGACATTTTGTATATCAGTCAGTGTTCTTGCTCGGGAGAAGCATGTCGGGATCCAATTCAGCAATAAGCCGCCGCCGTTTGTTAAAAGGGGCCGGGGCAATGTGGTTGCTTAGCGTCAGTCAGGTCGGTCTTGCCGCAACCAGTCAGGTGGTAGCGGTGCGCGTCTGGCCATCGTCGACCTATACGCGCGTGACGGTCGAATCCAATCGCGTGCTGAAATATAAGCAATTTGCCCTCAGCAACCCGGAACGCGTGGTGGTGGATCTCGAAGGCGTTAACCTCAACTCCGTGCTGAAAGGGATGGCGGCGCAGATCCGCGGCGACGATCCGTTTATTAAATCGGCGCGCGTCGGGCAGTTTGACCCGCAAACCGTGCGCATGGTGTTTGAGCTTAAGCAGAACGTGAAGCCGCAGCTGTTCGCCCTGGCGCCCGTCGCGACGTTTAAAGAGCGACTGGTCATGGATCTCTACCCGGCCAATGCGACGGATATTCAGGATCCGCTTCTCGCCCTGCTGGAGGATTACAACAAAGGCGATCTTCAGCGTCAGGTGCCGCCCGCGCAAAGTGGTCCGCAGCCGGGGAAAGCAGGGCGCGATCGTCCGATTGTGATCATGCTCGATCCTGGCCACGGCGGCGAAGACTCCGGCGCGGTGGGAAAATACCGTACGCGTGAAAAAGACGTGGTGCTGCAAATTGCCCGTCGCCTGAAGGCGTTGATTGATAAAGAAGGCAATATGCGCGCCTATATGACGCGCAATGAAGATATCTTTATTCCGCTGAAGGTCCGGGTGGCGAAAGCACAGAAGCAGCGCGCAGATTTGTTCGTGTCGATCCATGCGGATGCGTTTACCAGCCGCCAGCCAAGCGGTTCGTCCGTGTTCGCGCTCTCAACCAAAGGCGCGACCAGTACCGCCGCGAGATACCTTGCGAACACCCAGAACGCCTCTGACCTGATTGGTGGCGTGAGCAAAAGCGGCGATCGCTACGTCGACCACACCATGTTCGATATGGTGCAGTCGCTGACCATTAACGACAGCCTGAAGTTTGGTAAAGCGGTGCTGGGCAAGCTGGGGAACATCAATAAGCTGCATAAGAACAGCGTTGAACAGGCCGGATTTGCGGTACTCAAGGCGCCGGATATTCCGTCCATCCTGGTTGAAACCGCGTTTATCAGTAACGTGGAAGAGGAGCGTAAGCTCAAGACGGCAAAATTCCAGCAGGAGGTTGCGGAGTCGATTCTGGCAGGGATTCGTGCGTATTTCTCTGACGGGGCGACGCTGGCGCGGCGCGGATAACGCTTTCAGCCGGGTACACGCCCGGCAAATTCACAAACGACAGATACAAAAAAACACCCTTCAGGGTGTTTATTGTTTTAGAAGTGTTGGTTGCGGGGGCCGGATTTGAACCGACGACCTTCGGGTTATGAGCCCGACGAGCTACCAGGCTGCTCCACCCCGCGTCCGTCTTTCTACTCTTGTAGAAGCTTACTTCTTCAAATTTGATTGGTTGCGGGGGCCGGATTTGAACCGACGACCTTCGGGTTATGAGCCCGACGAGCTACCAGGCTGCTCCACCCCGCGTCCGTCTTTCTACTGGTCGTAGAAGATACTTCATCAAATTTTAATTGGTTGCGGGGGCCGGATTTGAACCGACGACCTTCGGGTTATGAGCCCGACGAGCTACCAGGCTGCTCCACCCCGCGTCCGTGGATGCGCACTATACTCGGATAGACTTATGATGCAACCCCTTTTTCACATTTATCATGATTTTGTATGCAAATTGAACGACATGGCGTTGTTTGGACTATTTTTTGCGCAAAATTTGCCAAAGGGCATGCGATCGCATTTCATTAGCCCTGGCGGTTTGTTATCTTCATCACGCGGAAATGGGCAACTTAAAAACGAGATATAATGAAAGGACGTTGGGCGAAGTATCTGATGACGGGCGCAATGGTAGCGATTCTTGCGGCCTGTTCTTCCAAACCGACCGATCGCGGTCAACAGTATAAAGACGGGAAGTTATCCCAGCCTTTCTCTTTAGTTAATCAGCCTGATGCTGTCGGCGCACCGATTAATGCCGGTGATTTCTCCGAGCAGGTCTACCAGATCCGCAACGCGTCGCCGCGTCTGTATGGCGCCCAGAGTAGCGTATATAACGCGGTCCAGGACTGGCTGAAAGCAGGCGGCGATACGCGCAATATGCGCCAGTTTGGTATCGACGCCTGGCAGATGGAAGGGGCCGATAACTACGGCAACGTCCAGTTTACCGGCTATTACACGCCAGTTATCCAGGCACGACACTCGCGTCAGGGCGAGTTCCAGTATCCTATCTACCGTATGCCGCCAAAACGCGGTCGCCTCCCGTCGCGCGCCGAGATCTACGCCGGTGCGCTGAGCGAAAACTACGTCCTGGCCTACAGCAACTCCCTGATGGATAACTTCATCATGGACGTTCAGGGCAGCGGCTACATTGATTTTGGCGACGGTTCGCCACTTAACTTCTTCAGCTATTCCGGTAAAAACGGCCACGCCTATCGCAGTATCGGCAAGGTGCTGATCGACCGCGGCGAAGTGAAGAAAGAAGATATGTCGATGCAGGCGATCCGCGAGTGGGGCGAGAAGCACAGCGAGGCCGAGGTGCGCGAGCTGCTTGAGCAGAACCCGTCGTTCGTCTTCTTTAAACCGCAAAACTTCGCGCCGGTGAAAGGGGCGAGCGCAGTTCCGCTGATTGGCCGCGCGTCGGTAGCATCCGATCGTTCGATTATTCCTGCAGGCACCACGCTGCTTGCTGAGGTCCCGCTGCTGGACAACAACGGCAAGTTCAACGGCCAGTATGAGCTGCGTCTGATGGTGGCGCTGGACGTCGGCGGGGCGATTAAAGGCCAGCACTTCGACATCTATCAGGGTATTGGCCCTGACGCAGGTCATCGCGCGGGCTGGTATAATCACTACGGACGCGTGTGGGTACTGAAGGCGGCACCAGGTGCCGGAAACGTATTCAGCGGCTGATTGTGGTATTCTGAGCGCAATACGGATTACTGTTCAGGGTGAGGATAACCTCACCCTTTTTACATCTGAGGTTTTATGTCTGTGGTAATCAGCGACGCCTGGCGCCAGCGTTTTGGCGGGACGGCACGTTTATATGGTGAAAAAGCCCTGCAGCTGTTTGCGGATGCGCATGTCTGCGTCGTGGGCATTGGTGGTGTGGGGTCGTGGGCGGCAGAAGCGCTGGCGAGAACCGGTATTGGCGCAATCACGCTGATAGACATGGATGACGTTTGCGTCACCAACACCAACCGTCAAATCCACGCCCTGCGCGATAACGTTGGTCTGGCGAAGTCTGAGGTCATGGCGGAGCGTATCCGCCTGATCAACCCGGAATGTCAGGTCACGGTGATCGACGACTTTGTGACGGCAGATAACGTCGCGGAGTATATGAGCAAAGGCTACAGCTATGTGATTGACGCCATCGACAGCGTGCGGCCAAAAGCGGCGCTGATCGCCTACTGTCGTCGTTACAAGGTTCCCCTGGTGACGACGGGCGGCGCGGGCGGGCAAATCGACCCTACGCAGATCCAGGTAGCCGATCTGGCGAAAACCATTCAGGATCCGCTGGCGGCTAAGCTGCGTGAGCGCCTGAAGAGCGACTTTAACGTGGTGAAGAACAGCAAAGGCAAGCTGGGCGTTGACTGCGTGTTCTCGACCGAAGCGCTGGTTTACCCGCAGGCGGACGGCTCCGTGTGCGCGATGAAAAGCACGGCGGAAGGACCAAAGAGAATGGATTGCGCCTCAGGCTTTGGCGCGGCCACGATGGTGACCGCTTCCTTTGGCTTTGTGGCGGTGTCACACGCCCTGAAGAAGATGATGGCGAAAGCGGAGCGTCAGGCCTGAGCCTGGCGTGCGACGTCCTGCACGGCTTCGCTTAGCGCGATCAGCCCCTGACCGCGCGAGGCGCTGAGCTGCGCGCGCAGCCCAAGCTCATCAAATAACGCCAGCGGCGAATGGGCCAGCAGTTCCGCCGCGCTTTTTCCTTCAACAGCGGTCAACAATACGGCCAGCAGGCCCCGGACAATCCGGCCTTCGCTGTCGCCGAAGAAGTGCAGCTTTTCGCCGGAGACGCTCACGCCAAGCCAGACGCGGTTTTCACAGCCTGCGATCTCTTTCGCCTGCGCTTTGAGATCGTCTGAAAGGGCAGGGAGCTGTTTACCCAGCAGGATCAGCTGTCGATATTTATCTTCCCACTGCTGGAGCGGGGCGAAGGTCTGTTTCAAGGTCTCTTCTGTGATGACGGTGCCAAACGGATGTCCGGCTAAAGCAGCGCTAGTCATTAATCCACCAGTATTTCAAGGGCACGGTCAACGGCGGCAACCAGCGCGTCGACATCGCTTTGGGTATTATACGGCGCAAACGAGGCGCGCAGCGTACCGTTAACGCCAAGCGCCGCCAGCAGCGGCTGGGCGCAGTGCTGTCCGGCACGCAGGGCAATGCCATACCCGGCCAGCAGCGTCACCATGTCGCTGTGATGTACGCCCGCAAAATCAAAGGCGAGCAGGCTTGAGTCCTGAACGCGGAACGAGCGGAAGCCCGGGCGCTTTTTGAGTTCTTCCTCTGCCAGCGTCGCCAGCCCCCGGCTCCAGCTTTCAGCCTGAACAATGTCGATTTCAGCCAGCCACTCCAGCGCCGCGCTTAAGCCAATCACCCCCGCCACGTTCGGCGTACCGGCTTCCAGACGATAGGGGATGTCCTGCGTTTTGAAGCCCTCGAACGACACTTCGGTAATCATTTTGCCGCCACCAAGCCACGGCGTCATTTTTGCCAGCAGTTCTGGCTTGCCGTACAACGCCCCAATACCGGTTGGCCCATAAAGTTTATGTCCTGAGAAGGCATAGAAATCGATATCCAGCGCCTGCACGTCGGCGGGGAAGTGCACCACGCCCTGAGCGCCGTCAACCATCACCACCATCCCGCAGGCATGGGCTATGCGAATGGCCTGAGCCAGATCCGGGCAACCTCCCGTGACGTTCGACATCTGTCCGAGCGCCAGAATGCGACTGCGGGAGGTAATCAGCTCGGGGAGGCGAGCCACATTGGGCAGAAGGTCTGCACCCAGCGGAAGCTTCACCACGCGTGCGCCCGTCTGCTCGGCCACCATCAGCCACGGCACCAGGTTGGCGTGATGTTCCGCCTCGCTGACGACGATCTCATCGCCCGGCTGAAGCAGCGGGCGCGCGAAGCACTGGGCCACCATGTTGATGGCCTCGGTCGTGCAGCGCGTCCAGACGATGTTTTTCCCGCTTTCGGCATTGATCAGGCGGGCGACCTGATCGCGTGCCGCTTCATAGCGCGCGGTTAACCGCTGCGCTTCGGCAAACTGGCTGCGATGCACGTTCCCGGCGCTCAGGCTGTAGAACTGCTGAGTGGCCTCAATCACCGCCTGGGGCTTAAGGGCGGTGGCGGCGCTATCCAGATAAATACCGGCATCGGCCAGCGCCGGAAACTGTGCGCGGAACTGCGCAGGGCTGAAAGCGTTCATGGGATTCCTCATTTCAATATAGCGATCGTCGCGCAATTTCAGCTGCAGGGCAAGGAGGTTGATATCTATCAGAATTGTCTGCTTATCCTGATGACCTCAAAAAAGCAGGTTATGCTAAATAGTGTTAGGCGGATGTTTTAGCCTGTTATAAATCGAGGTTTGAATAGCATTAATTGCTAAAGGAGAATAATCATGAATAAGACAGCTGCAATCATTTCTGCCTGTGCGTTTACTTTTGCCCTGAGCGCCTGTTCTGGTAATAACTACGTGATGCACACCAACGATGGTCGTTCTATCGTTTCGGAAGGGAAACCGACTACCGATAATGATACCGGGATGATTTCGTACAAAGATGCTAACGGGAACAAGCAGCAGATCAACCGCACGGACGTGAAAGAGATGAAAGAGATCGAGCATTAACAGATCGCAAGCGAAAAAAAAGCACCGCAAATTGGCGGTGCTACATTAATCACTATGGACAGACAGGGTAAATGTACAGGAAGTGAAAAATTGGTAGCGTTGCTACCGTGGTCTGAATCGCAGACCAATTGCAAACACAACAACACAACATCACAACCGTAAGCCAAAAGCCCTTCAGAACACGCATTCCGAAAAAAGCTCTTCGTTCCGGCTCAGGAAGTGCCGCCACTATAGGTATTTGCTGGTAGTTCCTCAACGGACAAATTATAATGGCTCAGATAAAAAAAACTAATAGGTTAAACGTTGTTTCCTGTTTGTTAAAATCCGTTAACATCTAAGCCAGATAACCATGTCAAAGCGATTGCCACCTCTTAATGCATTACGTGTTTTTGATGCAGCAGCACGTCACCTGAGCTTTACCCGCGCAGCAGATGAGCTTTTTGTGACACAGGCCGCAGTAAGTCACCAAATCAAGTCTCTGGAGGATTTTCTGGGCCTTAAGCTGTTTCGTCGACGCAACCGTTCGTTGCTGTTGACCGAAGAGGGGCAGAGCTATTTTCAGGATATTAAAGAGATTTTTTCCCAGCTTACGGAAGCCACGCGTAAGCTGCAGGCTCGCAGTGCAAAAGGTGCCCTGACTGTCAGTTTATTGCCCAGTTTTGCGATTCAATGGCTGGTGCCCAGACTCTCAAGCTTTAACTCAGCTTATCCGGGGATCGACGTTCGAATCCAGGCGGTAGATCGTCAGGAGGACAAGCTGGCCGATGACGTGGATGTCGCCATTTTTTATGGTCGCGGTAACTGGCCGGGCTTGCGTGTTGAGAAATTATACGCAGAATATCTCCTGCCGGTCTGTTCTCCCCTGCTGTTAACGGGCGACAAGGCGCTGAAGTCTCCCGCTGATCTGGCGCAGCATACGCTTTTGCATGATGCCTCTCGCCGCGACTGGCAAACTTATACCCGTCAATTAGGTCTTACTCATATAAACGTGCAGCAGGGACCCATCTTTAGCCACAGTGCGATGGTGTTACAGGCTGCCATTCACGGACAAGGCGTGGCGTTGGCGAACAACGTCATGGCACAGTCTGAAATTGAGGCAGGCCGCCTGGTCTGCCCTTTTAATGATGTACTGGTCAGCAAGAATGCGTTTTATCTGGTTTGTCATGACAGTCAGGCAGAACTGGGTAAAATAGCCGCCTTCCGGCAGTGGATACTGGCGAAAGCGGCAACCGAGCAAGAAAAATTCCGCTTCAGGTATGAACAATAACGTTTGTGTGCCGGGCACGCATCAACTCAGGACTTAAACATGACCAGCCGATTCATGCTGATTTTTGCCGCGGTGAGTGGCTTTATTTTTGTTGCACTGGGCGCCTTTGGCGCACATGTATTAAGCAAGTCTTTGGGCGCTGTAGAGATGGGCTGGATCCAGACCGGCCTTGAATATCAGGCATTCCACACGCTGGCTATTTTTGGGCTGGCGGTGGCGATGCAGCGTCGTATCAGTATCTGGTTTTACTGGAGCAGCGTGTTTATGGCGCTGGGTACCGTGTTATTCAGCGGTAGCCTGTACTGCCTTGCACTCTCACATCTACGCCTGTGGGCGTTCGTTACACCCGTCGGTGGCTTCAGCTTCCTGGCGGGTTGGGTATTAATGTTTATCGGAGCTATCCGTCTGAAACGCAAGGGCGTTGTTCATGAATAAGGTTGTTTTATATTGTCGCCCGGGGTTTGAGAAAGAGTGCGCCGCGGAAATTACCGATAAAGCGGCGAAGCGCGAAGTCTTCGGCTTTGCCCGCGTAAAAGAGAACGCGGGCTATGTGGTATTCGAGTGCTACCAGCCTGAAGACGCAGACAAGCTGGCACGCGAGCTGCCGTTCAGCTCGCTGATCTTTGCTCGCCAGATGATTGTTGCGGGTGAGCTGCTGAAGGATCTTCCGCCGGAAGACCGCATCACGCCAATTGTCGGCATGCTGCAGGGCGTGGTGGAAAAGGGCGGCGATCTGCGCGTTGAAGTGGCGGATACCAACGAAAGTAAAGAGCTGATGAAGTTCTGCCGTAAGTTCACCGTGCCGCTGCGTGCGGCGCTGCGTGATGCGGGCGTGCTGACGAACTACGAAACGCCGAAGCGTCCGGTAGTGCATATTTTCTTTATCGCACCGGGCTGCTGCTATGCAGGCTATTCGTACACCACCAACAACTCTCCTTTCTTTATGGGCATCCCGCGTTTGCGCTTCCCGGCCGATGCGCCAAGCCGTTCCACGCTCAAGCTGGAAGAGGCGTTCCACGTCTTTATCCCGGCGGATGAGTGGGATGAGCGTCTGGCAAACGGCATGTACGCCGTCGACCTTGGCGCGTGCCCGGGCGGCTGGACCTATCAGCTGGTGAAACGCAATATGTGGGTATCGTCCGTTGATAACGGCCCAATGGCGCAAAGCCTGATGGACACCGGGCAGGTTACCTGGCTGCGTGAAGACGGTTTCCGCTATCGCCCGAACCGTAACAACATCTCGTGGATGGTGTGTGATATGGTTGAGAAGCCGGCAAAAGTGGCTGCGCTGATGGCCTCCTGGCTGGTAAACGGCTGGTGTCGTGAGACCATTTTCAACCTCAAGCTGCCGATGAAAAAGCGCTATGAGGAAGTGTCGCAGAACCTGGCGTACATTCAGGAGCAGATGAACGAACACGGTATTAACGTGGAGATCCAGGCACGTCAGCTGTATCACGATCGTGAAGAGGTGACGGTGCATATTCGTCGCTGGTGGGCTGCGGTCGGCGGACGTCGCGACGAGCGATAGTGCGTGCTTTTTTTTGCCCGGTGGCGCTGCGCTTACCGGGCGAAAAAACTGTGTAGTCGTTTTAACGTTCTAAACGCAGCTGCTGTAAATTCCCGTCGAGCTGTAAATCCGTCTGTAGCGTTGCGATTTCCCGGCAGATAAACGCAATCTCTTTATGCGCCTCCAGCTTCTTGCGCCACTTTTCCGGCACCTCATCCAGGCGGGCGTAAATCCCTTCCAGACTCTGAAAATCGGCCAGCAGCTGCGCGGCGCTCTTCGGCCCAATACCGGCGACACCCGGAACCTTAGAGCTGCTGATGCCTGCCAGCCCCCAGTAATCCGGCAGTTGTCCAGGCGAGACGCCGAACTCGCTGGCAATAAATGGCGCGTCCAGCCAGCGTTTTTGAAAATAGTCGCGAATGCGGATAGTGGGAGAGAGCAGCTGGCAGTAGCCTTTGTCAGTTGAAACGATAGTGGCCTGATGCCCGGCGCTGGCTACCTTTACGGCCAGAGTGGCTGCGAGATCGTCGGCTTCATTTCCCTGTGCGCCCCAGCAGGGGACGCCCCGCTGTTCAAATGCAGCGCGCAGCATGGGCAATTCAGCGTGAAGATCGTCCGGCATCGGTGCGCGTCCGGCTTTGTAGTCGGGCAAACGCTGGTGTCGCCAGCCCGTGTTGCGGTCTTCGTCATCAAAAACCGCGACCGCATGGGTGGGCTCGCTGTGGCGGATAAGCTGTTCCAGCGCGTGCAGGCAGGTGTCTTTACAAGGCGTCCCCTGTACCGCATGGATACGGCGAATCAGGTTTAGTGCATCGACGATAAGTAAATGAACGGCCACAGATAATCTCCCTTCTATCTCATATGTGAAGGGTAACACTGTCAGCAGCGTGAAACTATGAATGGTGGGGAAAACAGGAAGAAGCCTCGCAAAACGAGGCTTCCTGAGAGGCTTAATCGCAGGTTACGATCTTCATCGCCAGGCCGCCGCGAGAGGTTTCGCGGTATTTGGCGTTCATATCTTTACCGGTTTCGTACATGGTTTCGATAACCTTATCGAGACAGACGCGCGGCTCGCTGGTGCGGCGCAGCGCCATACGTGCCGCGTTAACCGCCTTCACGGAGGCAATCGCGTTACGCTCGATGCACGGAACCTGTACCTGGCCGGCAACCGGGTCGCAGGTCAGCCCCAGGTTGTGTTCCATGCCGATTTCCGCTGCGATGCACACCTGCGCCGGGCTTGCGCCCAAGAGTTCCGCCAGACCCGCCGCCGCCATAGAGCACGCCACGCCGACTTCACCCTGACAGCCCACTTCCGCACCGGAAATAGACGCGTTCATCTTATACAGAGAACCAATCGCACTGGCCACCAGCAGGTAGCGCGCCAGCGAGTTCGCGTTCACTTCACGGATAAACTTGTCGTAGTACGCCAGCACCGCCGGAACGATACCGCAGGCGCCGTTAGTCGGCGCGGTGACCACGCGGCCTCCTGCGGCGTTCTCTTCGTTTACCGCCAGGGCGAACATGTTGATCCAGTCCACCACGGCCATCGGGTCCGTTGTCGTTTTGTCGGTGCTCACCAGCATACGGCGCAGCGCAGCAGCACGACGCGGCACGCGAAGCTTGCCCGGCAGAACGCCTTCGGTGGTGATCCCGCGCTCAATACCGCCGCGCATCACTTCCCAAACGTTTGTGAAGTGCTGTTCGAGCTCCTCTTTGCTGTGAAGTGCCAGCTCGTTTTTCATCATCAGGCCGGAGAGGGAAAGGCCCGTCTCCTGGCAGTGGCGCTGGAGGTCTGCCGCCGTTTTGTACGGATACGGCACCTCGACAGAGGAAGTACTGGTTTGACCAAAGTGGTCTTCGTCGACGATAAAGCCGCCGCCGATAGAGTAATAAGTCTGGCTGTATACCGCTTTTTCGCCGGCCAGCGCGGTAATGCGCATGCCGTTTTCGTGCAGCGACAGGTTGTCCGCATGGAAATTCATGCAATGGTCAACCGGGAATTCAACCTCGTGCTCGCCGTTCGCCAGCAGCAGGCGACCGTGGGTATTAACGTCCTGGATGAAACCAGGGATCGCATCAATATCAACGGTATCCGGCAGGTTTCCCGCCAGGCCCATGATAATCGCGATATCGGTATGGTGGCCTTTCCCGGTCAGGGAAAGCGAGCCGTACACATCTACAACCACGCGCGTAATGTCGTGCAAGATGCCGCGTGCAATCAAGTCATCCGTGAACTGCTTACCGGCTTTCATCGGTCCGACGGTATGAGAGCTGGAAGGACCAATACCGATTTTGAAGATATCGAATACGCTAATCATGATGCGTCCATTGCTTTCAGTCAGAGAGGGAGGAGTGCGCCGTCCGAAAACGGCGCGGGTGGTAATCAGAACATGGTGTACAGGGAGTAGAAGATCGCAGAGATTGCGATAAGACCCATGATAACCACAAACACGTTGCTCACATGACCGCTGTACTTACGCATAGCAGGGACTTTCTGAATCGCGTACATCGGCATCAGGAATAGAATCATCGCGATGACCGGGCCGCCCAGGGTTTCAATCATGCCCAGGATGCTTGGGTTCAGGGTCGCTACTGCCCAGGTGGTGAGCAGCATGAACAGCGCGGTGATTTTGTTCAGCTTGTTGATTTCAATGCTCTTGCCTTTACCGCGCAGAGATTTAATCACCATACCGTTGAAGCCTTCACGTGCGCCGAGGTAGTGGCCCAGGAAGGATTTGGTGATGGCGATAATCGCGATGATCGGTGCCATCCACGCAATCAGCGGTGCGTTAAAGTGGTTCGCCAGGTAAGACAGGATAGAGATGTTCTGCTCTTTCGCTGCAGCCAGATCCGCCGGGGAAAGGCTCAGTACGCAGCTGAAGACGAAGAACATAACGGTCAGAACCATCATGATGTGAGCGCGTGCCAGGATGCTGGAGCACTTCTTCTCTGCGCCGTTACCGTACTCTTCACGTTTCGCAACGGCGAAGGAAGAGATGATTGGAGAGTGGTTGAAGGAGAAGACCATTACCGGAATCGCCAGCCAGAGGGTCATCAGCAGGCCGTTACCGGTCGCCGATGCGCTGCTCAGGGACAGGGTTTCCAGCGCTGCACCGTTCCACTGTGGGATCAGGTAGCAGGCCAGCAACATCAGTGCAGCCACAAACGGGAACACCAGCACGCTCATCGCCTTCACAATCATCTGCTCACCGAAGCGCACGATGGTCATCATGCCGACAATCAGGATCAGAGACAGGATGGCACGCGGAGGCGGCGTCATGTGCAGCTGGTGCAGCATGAAGCTTTCAACGGTGTTGGTAATCGCCACGCTGTAAACCAGCAGGATAGGGTAAATCGCGAAGAAGTAGAGCAGGGTAATCAGCTTACCTGCGCCCACGCCGAAATGCTCTTCAACCACTTCAGTGATGTCTTCGCCCGGGTTTTTACCGGACAGCACGAAGCGGGTCAAACCGCGGTGTGCAAAGAAGGTCATCGGGAAAGCAATGATAGCCATAATGATCAGCGGAATCAGACCGCCGACGCCTGCGTTGATAGGAAGGAACAGTACACCAGCGCCGATTGCCGTGCCGTAAAGGCCAAGCATCCACATGGTATCCGTTTTGCGCCAACCACTTCGGGATTCAATCGAAGCAACGGTGCTGGTTTGAGTGGTTTCCATCTGTATCTCCTGGAGGAAGCGAATTGTCAGGTTTTTAGTCAAATCCGATGAAAAAGTGCCTGACGGTAATATGAAATTCGTTCAGTGACGGTTTTTTAATAATTTTTGCCCGTAACTATTGGCGGGCGGAAAGATACATTCTAGTTATGAATCTATCAGTGATCCTGATCCCAAATGCAATAATCCACTTATGATGTGGGCATCTTTAGACCATTTATCTGTTAAAAAAACACCAAAGAGAATTTACGGGCGCGAAGGCTACCACCAACGACACGTGAGCTGAAAGACTGGCCCGTGATATAGGTGTCTTTAGCTGTAAAGAAAGGGGTTTTTAGTATTTTCTGACGGGTAATTTAGATTAAGGCTGATAATTTACGGTTGAGAAAACAAGGTAATCGTTTGCGTTTGGGCATAGTTTGTTAAAGACATAAGTGATTCGTATGAATTACATCAGGAATAAAAAAAGCCGGGACGCGCAACAGGGCGACCCGGCTTTGATGAGATATCGCTAAGCGTTATGTGCAGATTTCGTAGCAAGGAATATAGGCTGAGCCTGGCAGCTTCATGCGGTGCTGGGCGACAAAGCCCTGCAGCATGTCGTCCATGCGGCGCATCATCTCCGGGTCGCCGTGGATCTTGTACGGACCGTATTGTTCAATGGCGCGGATGCCCATCTCTTTCACGTTGCCCGCGACAATACCGGAGAAGGCGCGACGCAGATCCGCAGCCAGCACTTCCACCGGCTGGTCCGGGTAGAGTTTCAGGTTCGCCATATTTTCGTGCGTTGGCTCGAACGGGATCTGCAGGTCTGGCGCAATACGGATTGACCAGTTAAAGCTGTACGCATCGCCGGTATCGCGACGGTTCTCCTTCACCAGCGGCATCGCTTTTTTCATCTGGCGCGCCACTTCCGCGGCATCGTCAATGATGATGCGATAGTGGCGACGGGCGGCTTCACCCAGCGTGTGCACGATAAACTCGTCCAGCACGCGGAAGTAGTCGGCGCTCTCTTTTGGCCCGGTCAGGATCAGCGGCAGAACCTGATCCTTGTTGGCCGGGTTCATCAGAATACCCAGCAGATAGAGCAGCTCTTCCGCTGTCCCCACGCCGCCCGGGAAGATGATAATGCCGTGGGCGATACGGACAAACGCTTCAAGACGCTTCTCAATATCCGGCATGATAATCAGCTCATTAACCAGCGGGTTAGGTGGCTCAGCGGCGATGATGGACGGTTCGGTCATGCCGATAAACCGTCCCTCTTTATAACGCTGTTGCGCATGCCCAACCGCCGCTCCTTTCATTGGTGCTTCCATCGCACCCGGACCGCAGCCGGTACAGATATTCAGCTCACGCAGGCCGAGTTGCGTTCCAACCCGACGGGCATAAAGGTATTCGGTTTCGTTAATGGAGTGGCCGCCCCAGCAGACAACCATGTTCGGCGCTTCGCCAACGTGCAGGGCACGGGCGTTACGCAATATGGAGAACACCAGGTTGGTGATATGGACCGAGCTTTCCAGATCGAGATGCTGGAAACGACCTGCGTTGTGGATCTGCCCGTTAACAAACAGGATGTCACGCAGCACGGCAAACAGGTTAGCCTGAAGTGAACGAATGATACGCCCGTCAACAAAGGCTTCTTCCGGCGGGTTGATGACTTCAAGCTTCACGCCACGCTCGCGGCGCAGCACGTTGATATCAAAGCTTTCGAAGCGGGACAGCAGTTCTTTACTGTTATCTGTCAGGCTTCCGGAGTTCAGTACGGCAAGTGAACAGTTACGAAACAGTTGATAAAGATCGCTGCTGGCCGTGCGCTTAAGCATGTCCACTTCCAGCTGCGACAACATATCCATTGAGCCAAGCGGGCTAATATGTGTAATCAAGTGAGCTCCTTACGGGACGATTATCGTCTTTCCCTGTTGATTACAATAGCCCTGGCGCGTGACGTTTCACAACCTAAAGCGCGGAAGATACCGCGCATATTGTGAAAATATTTATATTATTGACGCACCAGCCGTCCGGTCGCCGGCACAAAATCGGTGTTGGTGCGCCACGGGTTGATGTCCAGACCGCCGCGGCGGGTATAGCGCGCGTAAACGCTCAGTTTTTCTGGCTGGCAGAAGCGCTGAATATCGCTAAAGATGCGCTCCACGCACTGCTCGTGGAATTCGTTGTGATGTCGGAATGACACCAGGTAGCGCAGCAATTTTTCCCGGTCGATTTTCGGGCCGCGGTACTGGATCTGCACTGAGCCCCAGTCCGGCTGGTGGGTGATCAGGCAGTTGGATTTCAGCAGATGGCTGACCAGCGTCTCTTCGACCACCTTGCCACTCGCCGCGTTTTCGAGGTAATCGGCGCTGAATTCATAATTTTCCACCTCAATATCCTGATCGTCGATGCAGGTCCCGTTGAAGTGGGCGACTGGCTGCCCTTCCAGCTCGTGCAGGCGATACAGTGAAACGCTCACCTTTCCCTGCGCGCAGGCGCTTAAATCACGTTCCAGCGTGTGCTGAACGTCGTCCCAGCTGTTAAATTTTGTCTGGTTAAAGCTGTTGAGATAGAGCTTAAAGCTTTTAGACTCGACGAGATTCACGCTGGCATAGTCCAGCTCAACGTGGCCCACCGCCACCTGCGGCAGGCCGCGTGCGTTGAGCCACGAGAGTTCGTACAGCGTCCAGATATCGCCACCCACGAACGGCAGCGCGTCTGCGTGCAGACCCAGAGGATCGCGGTTCAGGCTGCGCGGCACGCCCTGCAGCAGGCTTGCATCGTAGGTATCGCGGTAATCGGTCGATTTACCCAGCGTTAAGCCGGTTAACGCCTGATGATTTTCGTAAGACATGTTTCATAGCCACTTTACAGGTACACTTATGGCCTGAGTTTATCCTGTCTGACAAGAAGAGAGAAATCGGTGGACATCGAAACTGCAAATGCCCTCACTACCTTTACGACCCGCTACTGCGACGCATGGCATGAAAAGCAGGGCACGTGGCCGCAAAGTTCTGATTTATACGGCGTACCTTCACCGTGTATTATCTCTTCGCTCGACGATTACGTTATCTGGCAACCAAAACCTTTTGACGGCGAGCAAAATGTAAATGCGGTTGAGCGGGCAATGGACATTGTGGTACAACCAGCGGTTCACGCATTTTATACCGCGCAGTTCGCAGGGGATATGCCCGCGCGCTTTGCCGATATCACGCTGACGCTGTTGCAGACCTGGAGCGAAGACGATCTGCAGCGTGTTCAGGAAAACCTGATTGGTCATCTTGTCACGCAAAAACGCCTTAAGCTTTCTCCGACGCTCTTTATTGCCACGCTGGACAGCGAACTGGATGTGTTATCCGTCTGTAACCTGTCAGGTGAAGTGATTAAAGAGACTATCGGTACCCGCAATCGCGAGACTCTCGCCCCCTCTCTTGCGGATTTCCTCACCCGCCTTGAGCCACTTCTGTAATCCCTGATGCTATAACGCGTGTGAGAGATCTCTTACAACGTTTGTGAGAGATCGCTGGAACATTCAGTATTACCTCATTAAATTCAGATTAATATCACTCTATTTTTCAATGAATTAGTTGTTCTGCCTATTATTTTTAGGGAGTCCTCGCGTCTTACAACGCTGGCTGAGTGGGTTGTAAGACGAAGCGGAATAGCGGATTCTATCTCCGTCGACAGGAAGCCGACACGAGAAACGAACATCAGGATGATGGCGTTTCACACTCAGGACTCGTCAGGATGGCGTTGCAGGAAGGCTTCAGGATGAAGCGAAGCGGATAACGCAAGATGCGTAAGGGACACCTCCAGGAAGGAGAACGAGAGCCGGTCAGGATGGTCGGTGGGTCAGGAAGGCCAGGACGTTTCAGGATGAAACAAACACGTCAGGAAGATGTGTGAAGGATGCAAAAGGTAGACGGATGACCAAGCCTTCGGGCTTCAGGAAAAGTTGTCACGGATGAGCAGGGAGCACGAATTGTAGCTGGATTGCTGCGGAACGAACCGGGAGCACTGTTTTTACAGTGCTCCCTTTTTTATTTCTGCCTTCCGCAATGCTATGCTGCGCGCCGTTCACTTTTTCAGTTGAGGTTACTATGACGCAACACGATAGCGTTCGTGCTCAGTTGCACGCCATCGAAGCCCTTTTGCGCCAACATCAGCTGTGGCAGGAGACCGCGCCGCAGCCAGAAGCGTTCGCGAGCACCCAGCCTTTCTGCCTGGATACGCTGGCCCCGTTTGAGTGGCTGCAGTGGGTGTTAATTCCGCGCATGCACGCCCTGCTTGAGGGCGGTCATCCGCTGCCGCAGGCGTTTGCTGTCTCTCCCTATTATGAAATGGCGCTCGAAGCGACGCATCCTGCGCGCGACGTCATGCTGGTCGAACTGGAAAAACTGGATTCCCTGTTTGCCGGTGAAGATGCATGACGCTTGAGATCCTCTATCAGGACGAGTGGCTGGTGGCGGTGAATAAACCGTCCGGCTGGCTGGTACACCGCAGCTGGCTCGATCGTGATGAGAAAGTGGTGGTGATGCAGACCGTTCGCGATCAGATTGGTCAGCATGTTTTTACCGCCCATCGTCTCGACCGGCCGACCTCCGGCGTGCTGCTGATGGGGCTTTCCAGCGAGGCGGGGCGTCTGCTGGCGCAGCAGTTTGAACAACATCAGATCCAGAAGCGCTACCACGCGATCGTGCGGGGCTGGTTGACCGAGTCCGCCACGCTGGACTACCCGCTGGTGGAGGAGCTGGACAAAATCGCCGATAAATTTGCCCGCGATGACAAAGGCCCGCAGCCCGCCGTGACTGATTATCGCGGTATGGCGACGACGGAAATGCCGGTGGCAACCAGCAAATTTCCGACCACGCGCTACAGCCTGGTTGAGCTTCTGCCCAAAACCGGGCGTAAGCACCAGCTGCGACGCCACCTTGCGCATCTGCGCCACCCGATTATTGGCGACAGCAAACACGGTGATTTACGCCAGAACCGCAGCGCGGCCGAACACTTTGGCTGCCATCGTCTGATGCTGCACGCGAGCGAGCTCAGCCTGACGCACCCGTTTACCGGCGAGCCGCTGACTATCCGTGCGCGGCTGGACGACGTCTGGATGCAGGCGCTGTCACAGTTTGGCTGGCTGGGACAACTCCCCGAAAATGAAAGGGTTGAGTTTGTATCGGGCAACGTTCAGGATGAAGAGTAAGCGCATTCAATATGGGAAAATAGCATGGCTGAAGTAGGCATTTTTGTCGGCACAATGTACGGCAACTCGCTGCTGGTAGCGGAAGAGGCTGAGGCAATACTCGCCAGCCAGGGCCATAAAGCCACGGTCTATGAAGATCCGGAGCTGGCGGACTGGGAAAAGTATAAAGATAAATACATTCTGGTGGTGACCTCCACCACCGGGCAGGGCGACCTGCCGGACAGCATCGTGCCGCTGTTCCAGGGCATTAAAGACCAGCTTGGCTATCAGCCAGATGTTCACTACGGCATCATCGCCCTCGGCGACAGCTCTTACGCCAACTTCTGCGGCGGCGGCAAGCAGTTCGATGCGCTCCTGCAGGAACAGAGCGCACAGCGCGTCGGCGAGATGCTGCTGATTGACGCGGGCGAGCACCCGGAGCCAGAAAGCGAATCAAACCCGTGGGTCGAACACTGGGCAACGCTGCTTAAATAGTTCTCCAGGCCGGGTAAGGCTTAACCGCCACCCGGCAACGAAGCCACACAAAATCCTCGATTCCGTGAAGCATCTTCCACTGCTTTGGGCTTATGCCATAAACAACCTCTCATACATCCTTTAATACTGTGTTTCTGCACGGTGAGGTGATGAGGCACTCCTTCATATACTTTTCCGGTCACTATAAAACGGCGTCAGGCCGTACCAAAACGACAAAAACCAATCTCATTCTGATTACCCTACCGGTGCTGTACAGAATGAACCAGGCGAAAGCTATGTTTCAGGAGTGCAACAATGAGTACATTAAGCCACGCAGCGAGCAGCGCTGAAAAGCGCACCAATGCCCGCTACTGGATAGTGGTGATGCTGTTTATCGTCACGTCCTTTAACTATGGTGACCGCGCCACGCTGTCGATTGCCGGTTCGGAAATGGCAAAAGATATCGGCCTTGATCCGGTGGGGATGGGTTACGTTTTCTCCGCATTCTCATGGGCCTACGTCATCGGGCAAATTCCTGGCGGCTGGCTGCTGGACCGTTTTGGCTCGAAACGCGTCTATTTCTGGTCCATCTTCATCTGGTCTGCCTTTACCCTGCTGCAGGGCTTCGTCGATATCTTCAGCGGCTTCGGCATTATCGTGGCGCTCTTCACGCTGCGCTTCCTGGTGGGGCTAGCGGAAGCACCTTCCTTCCCGGGCAACAGCCGCATTGTGGCGGCCTGGTTCCCGGCGCAGGAGAGGGGAACGGCGGTGGCGATTTTCAACTCCGCACAGTACTTCGCGACGGTGATCTTTGCGCCCATTATGGGCTGGCTGACCCATGAGGTGGGCTGGTCACACGTTTTCTTCTTTATGGGCGGACTCGGGATCGTCATCAGCTTTATCTGGCTGAAAGTGATCCACGAACCCAACCAGCATCCTGGCGTAAACAAAAAAGAGCTGGAGTACATCGCGGAAGGCGGCGCGCTGATCAACATGGATCAGAAATCCTCGACGGCGAAAGTGCCGTTCAGCCAGAAATGGGCGCAGATCAGGCAGCTCGTCGGCTCGCGCATGATGATCGGCATCTATCTGGGCCAGTACTGTATTAACGCCTTAACCTACTTTTTCATTACGTGGTTCCCGGTTTACCTGGTGCAGGCACGCGGCATGTCGATTCTGAAAGCGGGGTTTGTCGCCTCGGTCCCGGCAATCTGCGGCTTCGTGGGGGGCGTGCTCGGCGGGGTGATTTCCGACTGGCTGATGCGCCGCACCGGTTCCCTGAACATCGCACGTAAAACGCCTATCGTGCTCGGCATGCTGCTCTCCATGACAATGGTGTTTTGTAACTACGTCAATGCCGAATGGATGATTATCGGCTTTATGGCGATGGCCTTCTTCGGCAAAGGCATTGGCGCGCTGGGCTGGGCGGTGATGGCGGATACGGCACCGAAAGAGATCAGCGGCCTGAGCGGTGGTCTGTTCAACATGTTCGGCAACATCTCCGGGATTGTTACGCCCATCGCTATCGGCTACATCGTCGGCACCACCGGCTCTTTCAACGGTGCGCTGATTTACGTGGGTGTGCATGCGCTGGTGGCGGTACTGAGTTACCTGGTGCTTGTGGGGGATATCAAACGCGTCGAACTTAAACCTGTTGCGGAGCGTGGATCATGACAACGCAATCGAGCCCAACCGTCACGGAGATGAAGGTCATCCCGGTGGCCGGGCAGGACAGCATGCTGCTCAATATAGGCGGTGCACATAACGCATGGTTTACCCGTAATATCGTCGTGCTGAAAGACAGCGCAGGGAACACCGGCGTGGGCGAGGCTCCTGGCGGAGAGGTGATTTACCAGACGCTGGTTGATGCCATTCCGCAGGTCGTGGGTCAGGAGGTCGCCCGTCTGAACAAGGTGGTTCAGCGGGTGCATAAGGGCAATCAGTCGGCAGATTTTGATACGTTCGGTAAAGGTGCCTGGACGTTCGAACTGCGCGTCAACGCGGTTGCTGCCCTGGAAGCGGCTCTGCTTGATTTACTGGGGAAGGCGCTCAATGTCCCGGTCTGCGAACTGCTGGGGCCCGGCAAACAGCGCGATGCGGTTACCGTGCTGGGCTATCTGTTTTACGTTGGCGATCGCAATAAAACCGATCTCCCCTATCTGGCCCGAACCGCGGGCGACCACGACTGGTATCAGCTGCGCCATCAGGAAGCGCTCTCCAGCGACGCGGTGGTGCGGCTGGCCGAGGCGGCGCAGGATCGCTACGGCTTTAAGGATTTCAAGCTGAAGGGCGGCGTGCTGCCCGGCGAGCGGGAGATTGAAACGGCCCGGGCGCTGAAAAAGCGCTTCCCTGATGCACGGATCACCGTCGATCCCAACGGCGCATGGCTGCTGGATGAAGCCATTAGCCTGTGCAAAGGGCTGGGCGATGTCCTGACCTATGCAGAAGACCCCTGTGGCGCGGAGCAAGGATTCTCGGGTCGTGAAGTCATGGCTGAGTTCCGTCGCGCAACCGGGCTACCTGTCGCGACCAATATGATCGCCACCAACTGGCGCGAAATGGGTCACGCGGTGATGCTTAACGCCGTCGACATACCGCTGGCGGACCCGCACTTCTGGACGCTATCAGGCGCAGTCCGCGTGGCCCAGCTGTGCGATGAGTGGGGGCTCACCTGGGGCTGTCACTCGAACAATCACTTTGATATTTCGCTGGCGATGTTTACCCACGTTGGCGCGGCGGCGCCGGGTAACCCGACCGCCATCGATACCCACTGGATTTGGCAGGAAGGTGAAGCCCGACTGACGAAAAATCCGCTGGAAATCATAGATGGCAAAATTGCCGTACCGGATGCGCCGGGTCTGGGCGTGGAGCTGGACTGGGATCGGATCCATAAAGCCCATGAGGCGTATAAAAAGCTACCGGGCGGCGCGCGTAACGACGCGGGCCCGATGCAGTACCTTATCCCCGGCTGGACATTTGACCGTAAGCGCCCTGTTTTTGGACGTCACTGATAAAAGGATTACACGATGAGTACCTTTACGACCCCTGTCGTCACTTCCATGCAAATCATTCCGGTTGCGGGCCATGACAGCATGCTGATGAACCTGAGCGGCGCGCATGCGCCATTCTTTACCCGCAATATTGTCATTATCAAAGACAATTCCGGCCATACGGGCGTGGGCGAAATTCCGGGCGGGGAGAAGATCCGCCAGACGCTGGAAGATGCCATTCCGCTGGTCGTGGGCAAAACGCTGGGTGAGTACAAAAATGTCCTGAACACCGTGCGCAACACCTTTGCCGATCGCGATGCCGGGGGACGTGGCCTGCAGACCTTCGATCTGCGTACCACCATTCACGTGGTGACCGGGATTGAATCCGCGATGCTGGATCTGTTGGGTCAGCATCTGGGCGTCAACGTCGCGTCGCTGTTGGGTGAAGGACAGCAGCGCAGCGAAGTGGAAATGCTGGGCTATCTGTTCTTTGTCGGCGACCGCAGGCTGACACCGCTGCCGTATCAGAGCCAGCCGGATGAACAATGCGACTGGTACCGACTCCGTCACGACGAGGCGATGACCCCGGATGCGGTGGTGCGCCTGGCGGAAGCCGCGTACGAAAAATATGGCTTTAATGATTTCAAACTGAAGGGCGGCGTGCTGGCCGGGGAACAAGAGGCGGAAGCCGTCACCGCACTGGCAAAACGTTTTCCACAGGCGCGCGTGACGCTGGATCCTAACGGAGCATGGTCGCTTGATGAAGCGATCAAAATCGGAAAGCAGCTGAAAGGCGTGCTGGCGTATGCGGAAGATCCGTGCGGGGCAGAACAAGGCTTCTCGGGCCGTGAGGTGATGGCGGAATTCCGCCGCGCAACGGGGCTGCCAACCGCGACCAATATGATTGCTACCGACTGGCGTCAGATGGGACACACGCTGTCATTGCAATCTGTCGACATTCCGCTGGCGGACCCGCACTTCTGGACGATGCAGGGCTCGGTGCGCGTGGCGCAGATGTGTCATGAGTTTGGCCTGACCTGGGGCTCGCACTCTAACAACCACTTCGACGTGTCGCTGGCAATGTTCACGCACGTTGCCGCTGCCGCTCCGGGGACGATTACCGCTATCGACACGCACTGGATCTGGCAGGAGGGTAATCAGCGTCTGACTAAGCAGCCGTTTGAAATCAAAGGTGGCATGGTTCAGGTGCCTTCCACTCCGGGGCTGGGGGTTGAGCTGGATATGGACCAGGTGATGAAGGCCCATGAGCTGTACCAGAAACACGGTTTGGGCGCGCGCGATGACGCGATGGCGATGCAGTATCTGATCCCCGACTGGACATTCGACAATAAACGCCCGTGCATGGTACGATAAACGCATTGGGACCGCTCCCATGGGCGGTCTTTTACGTGGTGTATGCTTAACGTAACGACTATGCGTAAGGATGGCTTATGAAAATTGTTATCGCACCGGACTCGTATAAGGAAAGTTTGAGTGCGCTTGAGGTTGCGACAGCGATAGAACGTGGTTTTCGCGAGATCTTTCCCGAGGCGGTTTACGTCAAACTGCCGGTTGCGGACGGCGGCGAAGGGACGGTTGAGGCGATGATCGCGGCAACGCAGGGACGCATTGTGCATGTTCCGGTGACCGGCCCGCTGGGTGAGCGCGTGGACGGGTTTTATGGCTTATCCGGTGACGAGCAGAGCGCCTTTATTGAAATGGCGGCGGCAAGCGGCCTGGAGCTGGTCGTCCCTTCACTGCGTAATCCTCTGAAAACCACCTCCTGGGGCACGGGCGAACTGATTCGGCATGCGCTGGATGCGGGCGTTAAGCATATCATCATTGGCATTGGCGGCAGCGCCACCAATGACGGCGGAGCAGGGATGGTGCAGGCGCTGGGCGCTAAATTGCTCGACGCGAGCGAACAACCTCTTGGGCAGGGCGGAGGCGAACTGGGAAAACTCGCGCGTATCGACCTGAGCGGGCTGGACAGACGTCTGGCGGAGTGTCGGATAGAAGTCGCCTGTGATGTCACGAATCCACTCACCGGAAAGGACGGTGCGTCAGCCGTATTTGGACCGCAAAAGGGTGCCACACCCGAGATGATCGTCACCCTGGACAACGCGCTGGCGCAGTATGCGAGAGTCATTGCCCGGGATCTGGATATCGACGTGCTAAACCTTGCTGGCGGCGGAGCGGCAGGTGGCATGGGGGCGGCGCTGTACGCCTTTTGCGGCGCGCAGCTGCGCCAGGGCATTGAGATCGTGACCGATGCGCTACACCTGGCCGACCAGGTGGCCGATGCGGATTTGGTGATCACCGGGGAAGGCCGCATTGACAGCCAGACGATCCACGGCAAAGTCCCGGTGGGGGTGGCGAAGGTGGCGAAACGCTTTAACAAACCCGTTATTGGCATTGCTGGCAGCCTGACGGCGGACGTTGGCGTAGTACACGATCACGGCATTGATGCAGTGTTTAGCGTGATCTACACCATCTGCTCCCTGGAAGACGCGCTGGAAAATGCCAGCGAGAACGTCAGGATGACCGCAAGGAATATCGCTGCGGTGCTGAAAGTGGGGCAGGCATTTTAGCTGTGGTTGCCGGGTGGCGGCTTCGCTTTACCCGGCCTACGTTAGTGCACCTGTAGGCCCGGTAAGCGTAGCGCCACCGGGCATTTACCTCAGCTTCCCAACACCTTCATCGCTTCCCGCGTCACATTATCCATTTCATCCAGCAGCTCCAGGAACTCCGGTTCAAGCTCCGATTCCGGCGTACCGGCACGCAGCTGCTGCTCCAGCAGCTGGCAGAGGTTTTTCAGCCGCGGCACGCCGCTGTACCCGCAGCTGCCGTGTAGCTTGTGGATCGCGTCCAGCAGATCTTCCGGATTTTCACCCACCAGCTGCTCTTCCACCTTATTGCGGATCTCCGGCAGAAACGCGACCAGCATTTGCAGCATGTCGCGGGCGAGATCGGGTTTACCTGCCGCCTGGCGCAGCGCAAGCTGCCAGTCAAAGGTAGCGTTCTGATTAACGCTTACCTCAGCCTGCTCGCTGGAAACCGTGTACGTCCCGACGATATGACCCGGCTTGTAGCGCAGCAGCAGGCTATGAAGTTTCTCTTCATCGATGGGCTTTGCCAGGTAATCGTTCATCCCGGCGCTCAGCAGCTTCTCCTTCTGGCCCGCCATCGCATGGGCGGTGACCGCAATGACCGGCGTTTGCTGCTGATGCGGCAGCTGGTGGATCAGCTCGCAGGCCCGGATGCCGTCCATGCCCGGCATCTGAATATCCATCAGGATTAAATCGAACTGCATCTGCTTAGCCTGTTCAACCGCCTGCGCGCCGCTGGTGCACAGCTCAACATGCTGAACCTGGTCCTCAAGCAATGCGCCTATCAGCTTCAGGTTGGCCGGATTATCATCCACCGCCATCACGCTCATCGGCAATTTTTGCTCATCGTAAATCAGCGGAAGGGCATGCTGGCTAAGACGGCAATACTCCGTGAGCGCGGGCAGGAGACGGGTCGCGGTGAGCGGTTTTAGCAGACACGCGGCGGCTCCGTCATTTTTTAACTCTTCTGCATTCAGCTGAGCGTGGCAAGGCAGCGCCAGCAGCAGATAGTCGGTCATCGACGCGGCTTTCGCCAGCCGCTCCTGCTGCATGGTCAGCTCGCCGGTAAAGGTGACCGGGATCCCCATCAGCAGGATGTCGTAATGCTCAACGGCCAGGGCGGAGAAGGTTGGGCTGTAGACCACCTCCAGCGGCGTGGTGCTTAATATGTCGAGCGTACACTGCGCCGCTGCGGCGTTAGGCTCAACATAGGCCAGTCGCTTGCCCTTCAGGCAGTCCGTCATCGGACCGTCGGTCAGCACGTTCGGATTAAGGTCCAGATTAATGTGGAACCAGAAGGTTGAACCGCGGTTCGGCTGGCTGTGGAAAGAGATATCGCCGCCCATCTCGTTCACCAGACGCTGGGTGATCACCAGCCCCAAACCGGTGCCGCCATGACGGCGGGAGATACTGGCGTCCGCCTGACGGAACGCCTGGAACAGACGCGACTGGTCGCGCTCCGGAATACCGATGCCGGTATCGCGGATCTGGACTTCAATCTGAACCTTATTGCTGCTGATCGAGCGTTTCTCTACCAGGACGTCGATATTACCGCTTTCGGTGAATTTAATGGCATTCCCGACAAGGTTGGTAATGACCTGCTGCAGGCGCAGCGGATCGCCAATAACGTTATCCGGCACGTCGTTTTTAATATTAAGCGTCAGCTCCAGGCCTTTATCGTGCGACGAGTGCGCTAGCAGCGTCACCACTTCATCAAGCGTGCTGCGCAGCGGGAAGGGAATACTCTCCAGGATCAGCTTGCCCGCTTCCAGCTTGGAGAAGTCCAGCACGTCGTTGATGATCGCCAGCAGGTTGTTGGCCGAGCGTTCAATGGTGTGCAGGTGATCGCGCTGAGTGGGGTTGAGCTCGCTTTTGAGCGTCAGGCGGGTAAAGCCGATCACGCCATTGAGCGGCGTGCGCAGCTCGTGCGACATATTGGCAAGGAATTCCGACTTGATACGCGCCGCTTCCTGGGCGCGCTTTTTCGCCAGATCCAGCTCAACGTTCTGGATCTCCATCTGCTCCAGCGTTTCGCGCAGGTCGGACGTCGCCTGGTCAACGTTGTGCTGCATCTCTTCGTGATAGGCCGCCAGCGACATCGCCATCGAGTTGATGCCGTTTTTCAGCATGTCCAGCTCGCCCAGCATAAACCCTTCCACACGGCTGTCGAGCTGTCCCCGGCGGATGCGGTCAACCGTGTTAACCATGTTGCGGATGGGGCCCGTCACGTCGCGCATCAGGCGCCAGCCGAAGATCAGCGCAATGCCAATGCAGAACAGCATCATCACGCCAGAGATGAAGATTTCTTTGTACTGCTGTAGCCGTACCGACTTGAGATCCAGCTCCAGCGCCACATATCCCAGCATATTATTGCTGGATTTGGCGTCGGATTGCGCGGACTCATCGGGGGAATAGCTTTCCGACACGATCGGCGTGCGCAGGATCATGATATCGCCGCGCCGCAATACGGTGAGGTGGCGCGGGAACGGCGTACCGTCCGGGATCTTCAGGGCCGCCGGATCGAGATGAAAGTTCGAGGTGACAAACAGCCGGTTATGTTCGTCGTACACGGAAATGGCGCGTACGATGTCCGAGTGGCGGCGGTGGAGTACGCTGATTAACTGCCCAATGGATTCGCGGTTTTGCAGGTTCATGCCGTACTCGCTGGATACGGCCAGCGGTTCGATGATGCTGGCGCCTGCATCCTCCAGCTGCCGCTGCAAATCGTTATAGCGGTGCACCACAAAGAAGATACTCAGCAGCAAACCGATAAGAACGGTGGGGGCGAGGATCAAAATCATCATGCGCGCGCGCAGGCTGTAGTTGGTCATGGCGTTCCGTTATGGGACAATTAAGATAATTATGTTTATGTGAGAAAAATCTCGGCGATGGCGCAATTCTACTCTGCAAAGCGACGCGTGACGACGCGTGAAATCATTACTGTTGAAGCCACGGACCTCGATCCGTTTGGTCAGGGAGTAGCACGTCACAATGGTAAGGCTCTGTTTATAACAGGTTTACTGCCAGCAGAACGAGCAGAAATTACGCTGACGGAAGATAAACGCCAGTTCGCGCGCGGACAGGTTAAGCGTCGTCTCAACGATAGCCCGGAGCGCGTGAAGCCCCGCTGCCCGCATTTTGGCGTTTGCGGCGGCTGCCAGCAACAGCATGCGAGCACAGAATTACAGCAAAAAAGTAAAAGCCGCGCGCTGGCGCGTCTGCTCAAACATGACGTTAACGAAATTGTTGCCTATGAGCCCTGGGGCTATCGTCGTCGCGCGCGCCTGAGCCTCAGCTATCAGCCAAAAACGGATCGTCTGGAGATGGGGTTTCGCAAGGCCGGCTCCAGCGACATCGTTGACGTGAAGCAGTGCCCCATTTTGGTGCCCCATCTTGAGGCGTTGCTTCCGGAAGTGCGCATTTGCCTCTCCGGGCTGGACGGCGTACGCCATCTCGGGCACGTCGAACTGGTCATGGCAAACAATGGCCCGCTGATGGTGCTGCGCCACACCGCGCCGCTGTCGAAAAAAGATCGCGAAAAACTGGAACGCTTTTCGCATTCCCACGACCTGGCGCTTTTCCTGGCACCACAAAGCGAGATACTTGAGCAGGTTACCGGTGAGGCGCCCTGGTATGCGTCAAACGGGCTACGCTTAACGTTTAGCCCGCGGGATTTCATTCAGGTCAATGATGGCGTTAACCAGCAGATGGTGGCGAAAGCGCTGGCGTGGCTGGATGTCCAGAAAAGCGATCGGGTGCTCGATCTGTTCTGCGGAATGGGCAACTTCACGCTGCCGCTGGCGCGAGAAGCGGCCAGCGTCGTCGGCGTGGAAGGCGTTGAGGCGCTGGTGGCGAAAGGGCAGGAGAACGCGCGGCAGAACGCCTTGCAAAATGTGACATTCTTTCATCAAAATCTTGAGGAAGATGTCACCCAACAGCCATGGGCAAAGCAGGGCTTTGATAAAATTTTGCTCGACCCGGCACGTGCCGGTGCCCCGGGCGTGATGGCACATATTATTAAACTCGCGCCGAAGCGTGTGGTCTATGTTTCCTGTAACCCGGCAACGCTTGCCCGGGACAGCGAGGCATTACTCAGCGCGGGTTACCAGATTCAGCGTCTGGCAATGCTGGACATGTTCCCGCACACTGGGCATCTGGAATCGATGGTGTTGTTCGAGCACATCTAATTTGTTTGGCTTGTCGACTTCGACAGGCCCTGGTCCCTAAAGGAGAGGACAATGGTTGCGGTAAGAAGTGCACATCTCAATAAAGCTGGGGAGTTTGACCCACAAAAATGGATCGCAAGTCTGGGAATTTCCAGCCAGCAGTCGTGTGAACGCTTAACCGAAACCTGGGCCTATTGTCTGCGCACCACGCAGGGGCATCCCGACGCGGATCTTCTCCTGTGGCGCGGCGTGGAGATGGTTGAAATCCTGTCCATGCTAAACATGGACATCGAAACGCTGCAGGCCGCGCTACTCTTCCCCCTCGCGGATGCGGACGTGGTCAGCGAAGACGTGCTGCGCGACAGCGTCGGAAAATCCGTCGTCGCGCTGATCCACGGCGTGCGCGATATGGCGGCCATTCGTCAGCTTAAAGCCGCGCATACCGATTCCGTCTCCTCAGAGCAGGTCGATAACGTTCGCCGGATGCTGCTGGCCATGGTGGATGATTTCCGCTGCGTGGTCATCAAGCTGGCCGAGCGTATTGCCCACCTGCGAGAGGTAAAGGATGCGCCGGAAGACGAGCGCGTGCTGGCCGCCAAAGAGTGTACGAACATCTATGCGCCGCTGGCGAACCGCTTAGGGATTGGTCAGCTGAAGTGGGAGCTTGAAGATTACTGCTTCCGCTATCTGCACCCGGCGGAATATAAACGGATTGCCAAACTCCTGCACGAGCGCCGTATTGACCGCGAGCACTATATCGAGGAGTTTGTCGGCGGCCTGCGCCAGGCGATGAAAGAAGAGAACGTGCGCGCCGAAGTCTACGGTCGGCCTAAGCATATCTACAGCATCTGGCGCAAAATGCAGAAGAAACACCTCGCCTTTGACGAGCTGTTTGACGTGCGCGCCGTGCGCATCGTGGCGGAGCGTCTGCAGGACTGCTACGCCGCGCTGGGGATAGTACACACTCACTTCCGTCATCTGCCCGATGAGTTCGACGACTATGTCGCCAACCCAAAACCGAACGGCTACCAGTCTATCCATACCGTGGTGCTTGGCCCTGGCGGTAAAACGGTTGAGATTCAGATCCGCACCAAACAGATGCATGAAGACGCCGAGCTGGGCGTTGCCGCGCACTGGAAATACAAAGAAGGCACCTCCGGCGGTGCGCGTTCTGGCCACGAAGACCGCATTGCCTGGCTGCGCAAGCTGATTGCGTGGCAGGAAGAGATGGCTGATTCCGGCGAGATGCTCGATGAAGTGCGCAGCCAGGTCTTTGACGATCGGGTGTATGTCTTTACGCCGAAAGGGGACGTTGTCGACCTGCCGGCCGGCTCTACGCCGCTCGATTTTGCCTACCACATCCACAGCGATGTGGGACACCGATGCATCGGGGCGAAAATTGGCGGGCGTATTGTACCGTTCACCTATCAGCTGCAGATGGGTGACCAGATTGAAATCATTACCCAGAAGCAGCCCAACCCGAGCCGGGACTGGCTTAACCCGAACCTGGGGTATGTTACCACCAGCCGCGGGCGCTCGAAGATTCACGCCTGGTTCCGTAAGCAGGATCGTGACAAGAACATCCTTGCCGGTCGCCAAATCCTCGACGACGAGCTGGAGCATATCGGGATAAGCCTGAAAGAGGCGGAAAAATTCCTGCTGCCGCGCTACAACTTCAACGAGCTTGACGAGCTGTTAGCGGCCATTGGCGGTGGTGATATTCGTCTGAATCAGATGGTGAATTTCCTGCAGGCGCAGTTCAATAAGCCAAGCGCGGAAGAGCAGGATGCTGCGGCGCTGAAGCAGCTGCAGCAGAAAACCTACGCGCCGCAGCAGCGCAGTAAAGACAACGGCCGCGTGGTGGTCGAGGGTGTCGGTAACCTGATGCACCACATTGCCCGCTGCTGCCAGCCAATTCCAGGGGACGATATCGTCGGCTTTATCACCCAGGGGCGCGGAATTTCGATTCACCGTTCCGACTGCGACCAGCTTGCCGAGCTGCAGTCCCATGCGCCGGAGCGCATCGTGGAAGCGGTCTGGGGGGAAAGCTATTCCGCTGGCTACTCGCTGGTGGTGCGCGTTACCGCCAACGACCGCAGCGGCCTGCTGCGCGACATCACGACCATTCTTGCCAACGAGAAGGTCAACGTGCTGGGCGTCGCCAGCCGCAGCGATACCCGCGAGCAGCTTGCCACCATCGATATGACCATCGAAATCTACAACCTGCAGGTGCTGGGCCGCGTGCTTGGCAAGCTGAACCAGGTGCCGGATGTGATTGACGCGCGTCGTCTGCACGGCGGCTAAACATCGTCTTCCGTAGGCCGGGTTAGGCAACGCCGCCACCCGGCATTTTTTTATCAGGACATAACCATGACTCAAATCGACCGCCTGCTCGGCATCATGAAACGCCTGCGCGACCCGGAAAACGGCTGCCCGTGGGACAAAGAGCAGACTTTCGCTACCATTGCCCCGTACACCCTTGAAGAGACCTATGAGGTGCTGGACGCCATTTCCCGCGAAGACTTTGACGACCTGCGCGGCGAGCTGGGCGATCTGCTGTTCCAGGTGGTGTTCTATGCACAAATGGCGCAGGAAGAAGGGCGCTTTAACTTTGACGATATCTGCGCAGCAATCAGCGACAAGCTTGAGCGCCGTCATCCCCATATTTTCGGTGACGCTACCGCAGAAACCAGCACCGAAGTCCTGGCCCGCTGGGAGCAGATCAAAAGCGCCGAGCGGGCAGAAAAATCCCAGCACTCCGCGCTGGACGACATTCCGCTGAGCTTGCCCGCACTGATGCGTGCGCACAAAATCCAGAAACGCTGCTCCGCGGTGGGGTTTGACTGGACCTCTCTCGGCCCGGTGCTGGATAAAGTGCACGAAGAGATTGACGAGGTCATGCATGAAGCGCAGCAGGCGGTGGTGGATGAAGCAAAGCTTGAGGAAGAGATGGGCGACCTGCTGTTTGCGACCGTCAACCTTTCTCGCCACCTGGGTGTAAAAGCGGAAACGGCGCTGCAAAAAGCCAACCTGAAATTCGAACGCCGCTTCCGCGAAGTAGAGCGGATTGTCGCCTCGCGCGGCCTGGAAATGAGCGGTATTGACCTCGACGCGATGGAAGAAGTCTGGCAGGAAGTAAAGCGCCAGGAATCTGATCTCTAACGAAATTTTGCGATCAAGCGCAATTTGTGTGATTTTTTAAATGACAAGCGCTTGATTTGCGTCAAAAACATTTACCCAAAAGGGGCTATTTTCTCACTCCTTATGTTTGTCATGGCCTGGAATGGAGACGGAGAATGAAAGTTTGTGGCGCTGGCCGTGTTCGGGTATACTACTTTCCCGTCCTGGTTATTCCATCGTTTCACCCTAACTTCTCAGGTTCAGCATGACAACGAACTATATTTTTGTGACCGGCGGGGTCGTATCCTCTCTGGGTAAAGGCATTGCCGCAGCCTCCCTCGCAGCCATTCTTGAAGCCCGTGGCCTTAATGTGACCATGATGAAACTGGATCCGTACATCAACGTCGATCCGGGCACCATGAGCCCAATCCAACACGGGGAAGTGTTCGTTACTGAAGACGGCGCTGAAACCGATCTGGATCTTGGCCACTACGAGCGTTTCATCCGCACCAAAATGACCCGTCGTAACAACTTCACGACCGGCCGCATCTACTCCGACGTTCTGCGTAAAGAGCGCCGTGGTGACTACCTGGGTGCAACCGTTCAGGTTATCCCGCACATTACTAACGCCATCAAAGAACGCATTGTTGCGGGTGGCGAAGGCCACGACGTGGTGCTGGTTGAAATCGGCGGTACCGTGGGTGATATCGAATCCCTGCCATTCCTGGAAGCGATTCGTCAGCTGGCGGTAGACATTGGCCGTGAACACGCGCTGTTCATGCACCTGACGCTGGTGCCGTACATGGCCGCTGCAGGTGAAGTGAAAACCAAACCGACTCAGCACTCTGTTAAAGAGCTGCTTTCTATTGGTATTCAGCCAGACATCCTGGTTTGCCGCTCCGATCGCGCGGTTCCGGCGAACGAACGTGCGAAAATTGCATTGTTCTGTAACGTGCCTGAAAAAGCCGTTATTTCAATGAAAGATGTCGATTCCATTTATAAAATCCCGGGCCTGTTGAAATCTCAGGGCCTGGACGATTATATTTGTAAACGATTCAGCTTGAACTGTCCGGAAGCTAACCTGTCTGAATGGGAACAGGTTATTTACGAAGAAGCCAATCCGGCAGGCGAAGTGACTATCGGTATGGTCGGCAAGTACATCGAGCTGCCGGATGCCTATAAGTCAGTGATCGAAGCGCTGAAACACGGTGGTCTGAAGAACCGTGTCTCCGTGAACATCAAGCTGATTGATTCGCAGGATGTTGAAACGCGTGGCGTTGAAATCCTGAAAGATCTGGATGCTATCCTTATCCCTGGCGGCTTCGGCTACCGTGGTGTAGAAGGCAAGATCGCCACCGCGCGCTATGCGCGTGAAAACAATATTCCATACCTCGGCATCTGTCTGGGTATGCAGGTTGCGCTGATCGAATTTGCGCGCAACGTAGCGGGAATGGAAAACGCGAACTCTACGGAATTTGTGCCAGACTGTAAGTACCCTGTTGTGGCGCTTATCACCGAATGGCGTGACGAAGAAGGTAACGTCGAAGTCCGTACCGAGAAGAGCGATCTGGGTGGCACCATGCGTCTTGGCGCACAGGCCTGCCAGCTGACTGACGATAGCGTGGTTCGCAAGCTGTATGGCGAGCCGGTCATCACCGAGCGCCATCGTCACCGCTATGAAGTCAACAACATGTTGTTGAAACCTATTGAAGCCGCGGGCCTGCGTGTTGCGGGACGCTCCGGGGATGATCAGTTAGTCGAGATCATTGAAGTGCCAAACCATCCGTGGTTTGTCGCCTGCCAGTTCCACCCGGAATTTACTTCAACGCCACGTGACGGGCATCCGCTGTTTGCAGGCTTCGTTAAAGCCGCCAGCGACTACCAGAAGCGTCAGGCGAAGTAAAAAAAGTTAGAACGGCAACGCGTACCTTTGGTACGCGTTGTTTGTCTGGAGTTTTAGTTTAACTTGTACTGAGGAAAATCTAATGTCCAAAATCGTTAAAGTCATCGGTCGTGAAATCATCGACTCCCGTGGTAACCCGACCGTTGAAGCCGAAGTTCACCTGGAAGGTGGTTTCGTTGGTATGGCTGCTGCTCCATCAGGTGCTTCTACCGGTTCTCGCGAAGCGCTGGAACTGCGCGATGGCGACAAATCTCGCTTCCTGGGTAAAGGCGTACTGAAAGCGGTTGGCGCTGTAAACGGTCCTATTGCTCAGGCAATCATTGGCAAAGACGCTAAAGACCAGGCTGGCATCGACAAGATCATGATCGATCTGGACGGTACTGAAAACAAATCTAACTTCGGTGCGAACGCAATCCTGGCTGTTTCCCTGGCGAACGCCAAAGCGGCTGCGGCTGCTAAAGGTATGCCACTGTTCGAGCACATCGCTGAACTGAACGGCACCCCAGGCAAATACTCCATGCCTGTACCAATGATGAACATCATCAACGGTGGTGAGCACGCAGATAACAACGTTGATATTCAGGAATTCATGATTCAGCCAGTTGGCGCGAAATCCCTGAAAGAAGCGGTACGTATGGGTTCTGAAGTGTTCCACAACCTGGCTAAAGTTCTGAAAGCTAAAGGCATGAACACTGCTGTTGGTGACGAAGGTGGCTATGCGCCAAACCTGGGTTCTAACGCAGAAGCACTGGCTGTTATCGCAGAAGCAGTTAAAGCTGCTGGCTACGAGCTGGGCAAAGACATCACCCTGGCGATGGACTGTGCAGCATCTGAATTCTACAAAGACGGTAAATACGTTCTGGCTGGCGAAGGCAACAAAGCGTTCACCTCCGAAGAGTTCACTCACTTCCTGGAAGACCTGACCAAACAGTACCCAATCGTGTCTATCGAAGACGGTCTGGACGAGTCTGACTGGGCTGGCTTCGCATACCAGACTAAAGTACTGGGCGACAAAATCCAGCTGGTTGGTGACGACCTGTTCGTAACCAACACCAAGATCCTGAAAGAAGGCATCGAGAAAGGCATCGTTAACTCCATCCTGATCAAATTCAACCAGATCGGTTCTCTGACCGAAACTCTGGCTGCGATCAAAATGGCGAAAGACGCTGGCTACACCGCGGTTATCTCTCACCGTTCTGGCGAAACTGAAGACGCTACCATTGCCGACCTGGCTGTGGGTACCGCTGCAGGCCAGATCAAAACCGGTTCTATGAGCCGTTCTGACCGTGTTGCTAAATACAACCAGCTGATTCGTATCGAAGAAGCGCTGGGTGAAAAAGCACCATACAACGGTCGTAAAGAGATCAAAGGCCAGGCATAATTGCTTAAGCCTTAAAATGAAAATGCCAGTCGAATGACTGGCATTTTTTTTGGCTATTTAAAATCGACCGCCATTTGCTCCGGAATGGTCAGTCCCTGAGTGGTTTGCACGCAGCGGGCGATATAATCCGTAAACCGGGGTGGCTTTGGCATTCCCATGCTCAGCAGCTTATCGTTGCTGAAGCGCACGTTAAGCGTGGCAAACGCGCCGTATAACCGCATGGCTTTCAGCATCAGACGTTCGTTGCACGGGCCAAAAATATGTTTCAACTCGCGGCGCATTCGGACCAGCGTTTCGTAGCTGACCTGGGCATATTTATCCCCGACGGGGGCTTTCTCCAGCGCCTGCGCCATCGCCTGATCGATATCCGCAAAGCGAACGCTGTTCTCTTCACCCGCAGAAATGTGCACCACTTCCCCCGGACGCGCGTTGCTGTTAAGCAACATTAACAGCGCGTCGGCGCAGTAATCCACCGGCACAACGTCAATCCGGTCTTCCATGGAGCACATGAACTTCTGCAGCATCAGGCCCATGCTAAAGACCCAGAAAATGCTGCTCGACGGCGTGCAGCCGTGACGGGTATGGCCAACGACGATGGACGGACGGGCGATGAGCAGGGGAAGGTTAGGGCACTCCTGGCGCATCAGCTGTTCGATGGTTGACTTCGAAAACGTGTATTCCACCAGGTGTTCAGCATTCTCTCTGAATTCGGCGCTTTCGGCGACCAGGGAATCCTGCTCCGGCGTGCATGACATCGCAGTGCCGACGTGGAGGAAACGCTGCAGTCCTGTGACCTGCTCCATACGACGCGCCAGCGCGAGCGTACCTTCAACGTTGACCTTCCAGATCAGCGGGTTGTTACCAAATGAGGCGACGGCCGCACAGTTCACGACATGCGTGACCCGATCCAGACGGGGATCGTTCAGGAAGGCTTCTGGCTGGCTGAGGTCGCCAATCAGGATATTGTCCACATTCAGGGAGGCCAGTTTGTCCTCAGGAACGTTGAACTTGCGCATATTCTCCAGTACGCGCTCCAGCCCGCTCTGCGGATCGCTGGCGCGCGCAAGCAAAAGGAGTTCTATGGATTGATCGTTGGTCAGAATTTTTTCAAGAACTGCACCGCCCAGAAATCCGGTCACGCCTGTAATCAATAACATCTTCATTAATACCGTCTCATTATGATTGATGAGGCGGATTGTAGGCGGGCAAAAGTAAACGGCATTTAAATAATAAAACGCCGAAATCAGTGGCGTCTTAAGCTTATTTTAAGGAAAGGAAATCAGGTGAAGATATTGGACATTATCGCAATGGTAAAAATTCAATCTATTAAAATTTAAATTTTAACTCGTTGAATTTAATTGATTATATAAGGTCTGTGCCGAATGGTGGACTTAATTCAAAATGTAATAAATATAATACTTTGTTACACCAAACATTTGCCGGATAAATGATGAAAACCCCACTTAACGAAAATCAGACAATATAAGGCGCAGGCCGATTTATTTAGCCTGCGAATGATTTTCAGAGCAAAAGGGGAAGCGTGGCGCTGGCTGTTTGCTGGCTAACGTCGCCGTAATGACCATCCAGCGCAATCATGGACGTGGTCAGCAGCTCGACCAGCAGCATCACCCCAACCTTAGCATTGAGTGCGCCCGCGCTCAGGGGACCCTCTGGTTTGGCCGCAACCAGCAGCATGTCGCTCAGGGATGCCAGCGGGCTGCGTGGCGTATTGCTGAGTGCCAGAACCTTAACGCCGCGCTTGCGGGCAAGCTTCACCACGTGGAGTAAATCCCGCGTTGAACCCGAACTGGAGATAGCCACGACCAGGGTCTCTTTTGAAAGCGTTGTCGCATTCATGGCCGCGCGGTGCATATCGCTGAACAGCTGCGCGGGTTTGCCCAACCGCAACAGCTTGTAGTGGAGATACTCCCCAAGGATCGCGCTGGCCGCAACGCCATAAATCTGCACGGACTGCGCCTGGTGCAGCGCCAGTGCGGCCTTTTCAAGCAGCGTGCGGTCAAGGAGCCGGGCGGTATCCTGCAAAGCCTGCACCGACTCATCCACGACGTTATCAATCTCATCGCCCGCCTGACGCGCGGGCTGGCCCTGCTGAATATCCAGCGCAAGCGCCATTTTAAATTCGTTATAGCCCTTGCAGCCCAGCGTCCGGCAAAGACGCGTGACGCTGGCCTCGCTGGTGTGGCTCTCGCGCGCCAGCTCGGTGATCGTCAGGTAGAGCACCCGGGCTGGATCGCTGAGGACAAACTCACCGAGTTTTTGTTGTGTTGGGCTGTACCCGGAAGCCTCCTGGCGTAGCTTCAGCAGCAGGTTTTCATGGTCTGACATGCTCGATCCTTAATGCGTTTCTCTGCGACTAGTGTGGCGGAAAGCGGGGGAAAGATGCCAGTCATTTTGAAAAAGTATGATCGTCGTCCTGGTTTGTGATGGTAATTTTCACTATTAAATATTTATATGGTAAAAATTTTCATCGTTTAATAAGGGGATGAAAAAATGATGCAAATATTCAGTGGGGCTTCTTCAGGAGGATGGTTTGAAAAAGCGCAGCGCTTTGGCAAATCCTTTATGTTGCCGATTGCCGTGTTGCCTGCGGCGGGTCTGCTGCTGGGGATAGGCGGCGCGCTATCGAATCCCAACACGCTGGCAGCCTATCCGTTTTTAGACGTGAGCTGGCTGCAGGCCATTTTCACCATCATGAGCAGCGCTGGATCCATCGTGTTTGCGAACCTCTCGGTGCTGTTTGCCGTTGGGGTGGCCGTCGGGCTGGCAAAAAGCGATAAGGGCACGGCCGGGCTGGCGGCATTACTCGCGTTTCTGGTGATGAATGCCACCATCAACGCGCTGCTGATCCTCACCGGCAAACTGGCGCATGAGAACCCGGGGGCCGTGGGGCAGGGCATGACGCTGGGTATTCAGACGCTGGAAACCGGCGTGTTTGGCGGCGTGGTGATTGGACTGGTGACCTGCGCGCTCCATCATCGGTTTAATAAAATTGCGCTTCCGCAGTTCCTGGGCTTTTTTGGCGGCTCGCGCTTTGTCCCCATTATCAGCTCCCTGGCGGCGATACTCGTCGGTGCGCTCATGACCGTGGTCTGGCCGCATTTCCAGAAGCTGATTTTTGGTCTGGGCGGGCTGGTGGATGCTACGGGTTATCTGGGCACCCTGCTGTACGGCTTTATTCTCCGCATGCTGGGCCCGTTTGGTTTGCACCACATCTTCTATCTGCCTTTCTGGACTACCGCGCTTGGCGGGAGTGAAATCGTCAACGGCCATCTGGTTGAAGGCACACAGCGGATCTTCTTCGCCCAGCTGGCCGACCCGAACACGCAGCATTTCTATGAGGGCACGTCGCGTTTCATGTCCGGGCGCTTTATTACGATGATGTTTGGCCTGCTCGGCGCGTGTCTGGCGATGTACCACACGGCAAAACCCGAGAACAAAAAGCGCGTTGCCGGGCTGCTGCTCTCTGCGGCGTTAACCTCGTTCCTTACCGGGATTACCGAGCCTATTGAGTTCTCCTTCCTGTTTATTGCGCCGGTGCTTTACGTCATCCATGCGCTGTTTGACGGGCTGGCATTCATGCTCGCGCACATGCTGCATATCACCATCGGGCAAACCTTCTCCGGCGGCTTCATCGACTTCGTGCTGTTCGGCATTTTACAGGGAGAGACCAAAACCAACTGGATGTTCGTACCGCTGGTCGGCGTACCGTGGTTCTTCCTTTACTACTTTACCTTCCGCTATCTGATTAACCGTTTTGATTTTGCCACGCCGGGTCGGGAAAAGGAGGCGATGGCTGACGAGGTCAGCCTGCCGCAAAACGAACGCGCCGCTGCGGTGATCGCCGGATTAGGCGGAAAAGACAATCTGGAAGAGGTGGACTGCTGCGCCACGCGTCTTCGCGTTACGGTCAAGGACGGCAGCAAAGTGAATGACTCGGCGCTGAAAGCCACCGGGGCGCGCGGCGTTATCGTGCGCGGCAACGGTGTTCAGGTCATCTATGGCCCGCACGTCACGATTATCAAAAACGAAGTGGAAGAGATCTTATCGTAATGAAAACTGTACTGGATACCCTGAAGGGAAAACTGGTCGTCTCCTGTCAGGCGCTGGAAAATGAACCGCTGCATAGCCCGTTTATTATGTCGCGAATGGCGCTGGCAGCGGCACAGGGCGGGGCCGCCGCAATTCGTGCCAACAGCGTGGTGGATATCGAGGCCATTAAGCAGCAGGTCTCTTTGCCTGTTATCGGCATCATCAAACGGGATTACCCGGAAAGTGAGGTATTTATCACCGCGACAATGAAAGAGGTGGATGAGCTCATGGCCGTCTCTCCGGAAATCATTGCGCTTGATGCGACGGCGCGGGAGCGTCCTGGTGGGGAATTACTGGAAACGCTGGTCACGCGCATCCGCTCACGCTATCCCGCGGTGCTGCTGATGGCGGATATCTCCTCCGTGGACGAAGCCGTGACGGCGCAGGCGCTGGGCTTCGACTGCGTCGGCACCACGCTTTACGGCTACACGGCGGAAACGGTGGGCCATTCGCTTCCGGAGAACGACTGCGCGTTCCTGAAGGCCGTGCTGGCCGCCGTGACGGTTCCCGTGGTTGCCGAAGGCAACGTGGATACGCCTGAACGCGCGGCCAGATGCCTGGCGCTGGGCGCGCATACTGTCGTTGTCGGCGGTGCGATCACCCGTCCACAGCAAATTACCGAGCGTTTTATGGCGGCGATTGGCGCGCAAAGCACCGATGGAGCATGACCATCCGGCGGGGATCTGCGATACTTATCGTTTATCCCCTTTACTGAGATGACTATGCAGTACCCGATTAACGAGATGTTCCAGACCCTGCAAGGCGAGGGTTACTTTACCGGCGTTCCCGCTATTTTCATTCGTTTACAGGGATGCCCGGTTGGCTGTGCCTGGTGTGATACCAAACATACGTGGGATAAGCTCGCAGATCGGGAAGTGTCGCTGTTTAGCATTCTGGCGAAAACCAAAGAGAGCGATAAGTGGGGCGCGGGCAGTTCAGAAGATCTGCTGGCCATTATTGGTCGTCAGGGCTGGACGGCGCGTCACGTGGTGATCACCGGCGGTGAACCCTGCATCCACGATCTGACGCCGCTGACCGAGCTGCTCGAAAAGAACGGCTACAGCTGCCAGATTGAAACCAGCGGCACCCATGAAGTGCGCTGTTCACACACCACCTGGGTGACGGTATCGCCAAAAGTGAATATGCGCGGCGGGTATGACGTGCTGTCTCAGGCGCTGGAACGCGCGGATGAGATTAAGCACCCGGTTGGGCGCGTGCGTGATATCGAAGCGCTGGATGAACTGCTGGCAACGCTGACGGATGAAAAGCAGCGCGTCATTGCGCTACAGCCGATTAGCCAGAAAGACGACGCGACGCGCCTGTGCATTGAAACCTGTATTGCGCGCAACTGGCGCCTGTCGATGCAGACGCACAAGTACCTGAATATTGCCTGACCCTTTCGTGGCCCCCCCTATCGCGGGGCCCGACCTGAAGGGAGTAACGCCCAGGTCACTCCCACCGAAGCGAGACACATCGCGCTGTTGAAAAGGAGGGCATACTGTGCGGCGCTGGCCATGCCCAGCGGCAGCAGCAGCGCATAGAGCGACGCGGTAACCGCGATCCCCATCGCTCCCCCCAGCGAGCTGCCCATTTTGTACACCCCCGAGGCCACCCCGACTTTGTTTTCTGGCGCGTTCATCACCGCCGTATCTGTTGACGGCGTGGCGTAACATCCCAGCCCCAGACCAAATAAAATGTTACTGAGAAAGACGGTGACGATGTAGATCTCCTTGCTTAAAAACGTGCAGGAGATGAGCGTGATGCCCGTTGCGGTCAGCAGCGGCCCGGTCATCATCGGCAGGCGCGCGCCGTAGCGCTGAAGCAGCTTTTCCCCTACCCGGATCATCGCCAGCACGGTAATCAGATACCCCAGCGTCATCATGCCGGTTTGCAATGGCGACAGACGGTGGCCCTGCTGCAGCCAGATGCTGGCGATCATCATGGTGCCAATGCAGCCGTTGAGCAAAAAGTTAGAGAATACCGAGGCGCTGTAGGCCCGGTTTTTAAACAGGGCAAAATCAATCAGCGCCGCGTCACCCTTGCGTCGCCCTGTGAGCACAAAGCAGGCCGCTGCCAGCGTGGAGCCCCCCAGCACCAGCAGCGACAGGCTGCTGCTCCAGCCCCAGCCGTGGCCTTTGCTGATAAACAGGTTCAGCAGCACCAGCATAAGGACAAAACTCACCAGGCCGCCAATATCCAGCTTATGGCGACGTGCGCCGTCGCTTCGGCTTTCCGGCGTGCCGCGGATCAGCAGGAGTGCCATCGCCGCCACCAGCATGGAAAAAATAAAGATCCATCGCCAGCCGAGCGTGGTGGCGATGGCGCCGCCGACAAACGAGCTCAGCCCGCTGCCGCCCCATGAACCAATCACCCAAAAGCTGATTGCCCGCTGGCGAGCGTTGCCTTGATACCAGGTTTTAATCAGCGCCAGGGTGGCGGGCATGATGCAGGCCGCTGACAGCCCCTGTATCGCTCTCCCCAGCAGAAACAGAACCGGCTCCCACGAGAAAAAAAGCAGGGCGCTGCCGATGATGCTCAGCGCGAGGCCAATGTAGGTCATACGCACGCGGCCAAACTTATCGGCAAAGCCGCCGCAGGCAACGACAAAACAGCCGCTGAACAAGGCGCTAAGGCTGACCGCCAGCGTGAGGGTTTCAAGGGAGATAGCGAGGCTGTTTTTCATTGCCGGCACAACGTTAATCACCGACTGCGCAAATAACCAGAAGGTCAGAACGCTCATCACAATACCGGCCAGCAGCCGATCGTTACCGGCGTAGGACGGTGTGCCTGTCAGGGGTACGGTACTCATCGTGCGGCCCTCCGGGGTTGGTGCGAATCAGCGCAGATAGTGCTCGGTCAACGCACTCCAGAGTGCCGCGCCGGTAAGCAGAAGCTTGTCGTTAAAGTCGTAGCCTGGGTTATGCACCATGCAGCGGTCCGGCTCATCGCCAGCGCCGAGGGTGAAGTAACAGCCGTTGGGGTTTTTCTCGAGCATGAACGCAAAATCTTCGCTTCCCATAAAGGCATTCACCGACGCGACGGCATCCTGACCGAACAGGTCGGTCGCCACCGTGCGCACCATGTCATTGGCCTGCGGGCTATTGCGCAGCACCGGGCTGCCGTTGACGTGACGGATCGTGGCCGTGGCGTTGAAGCTTTCAGCCTGTGCCACGGCAATGTCGTGGATTCGCTGCAGGACGGTTTGACGCACCGCTTCGTCCAGCGTGCGCACGGTCAGCTTCATTAATACCTTATCGTTGATAATATTCGGGGCATGTCCCGCCTGGATGCTGCCCACGGTTACGACGACCGGCTGGAATGGGGTGATATTCCTCGACACAATCGACTGCAGGGCGAGGGTGATATGGCAGGCAACCAGCGTGGCATCAACGGTGTGTTCCGGAACGGCGCCGTGACCCCCTACGCCGTTCACCTCAATATGAACGGTGTCAGAGGAGGCCATCATGGCGCCATCGCGCAGGCCAATTTTCCCAAGCGGCTGGGAGGGCATGTTGTGCAGGCCAAAAATATGGTCGCAGGGGAATTGTTCAAACAGGCCATCTTCAACCATGACGCGCCCGCCATACAGCAGCTCTTCGGCTGGCTGAAAAATCAGATGCAGCGTGCCGCTAAAGTTGCGGGTTCGGGCCAGATACTCTGCGGCATAAAGCAGGGTAGTGGTGTGGCCATCGTGCCCGCAGCCGTGAAATTTACCTTCAACCGTGCTGCTCCACGCTTTGCCGCTATTTTCCTGCATCGGCAGCGCATCCATATCGGCGCGCAGACCCAGACGTTTGCTGCCGTTTCCTACCTTAAGGGTGCCGACCACCCCGGTTTTGGCCATTCCCCGGTGGACCTCATAGCCCCACTGCCCCAGGAGTGACGCGACGCGGTCGCTGGTTTTGTGCTCCTCGAAGCCTGTTTCGGGATATCGGTGAAACTCTCGGCGTAATTCAGTGAACTGAGCCTCGGAGCCTCGCAGCGCGTCAACAATTGGATGTGTCATTTTTGTTATCCTTTTCCTGCCAAATGGTGTTAGTTTCGAGTTTATGTCGATCGCATTGCCGGAAAATGTCCTTTTTTGTTGTAAATCGACGCCTTTTTTCTGATTGTTTTTCATACGATTCGGTTATGACAAAAAAGAGTGCGTCATTTTTTGTCTTCGTGGAGGGGGCGAATGGAACATCGTGGAAATGAGTTTGCGATAGCCGTTGAGGACATTCGCCTGTTCGCGCAGGATGAAGGCGATTTGCTGACGATACTGTGGGTGCTGGAAGGGCAAGCTGAACTGCAAACCGAGGCGGGACTAGAAAGGGTTCCGACAAATGGCCTTGTAGTGATAAACCGCCATCAGCGATGGAGGCTTATCAGCCAGAACGCGAATGTGACTCTGCGTGTCGTTCTATCCGGACGCTGGGTAATCCAGCTGTACAATGATTTTTTTGCCCATGATTACGCGGTTCCGGAGGAGTCAGGCGGGCGCTGGCCGCAGTGTGACGAGCTTCGGCACCTGCTGCGCCAGCTGCTGGTGGTGACGCTCGTCAACGATCCGCATCGCTACCGGCTGGAGGCGAATCGCTGGCTGAGCGAGATCCTGCTGCTGCTGATTGGTCGCTTTCAGCAGCCCGTCCGCCAGAAACCCCGGAACCAGCACGCCAACGTAAGCAAGCGCATCGCCCGTGTACTGGAGCGGATCGACGCCAGCTACACCCGCCGCATTACGTTGGCCGAAATCGCAGAGAGTGAGTTCGTCTCAGAAGCGTGGCTCTCTCGTCTCTTTAGAAAAGAGACGAGAGCTAGTTTTATGCAGTACATCACTGCCCTGCGGCTGGAGAAAGCGGCTGACGCCCTGTGTCTCACCAGCCGCCCTCTGCATCAGATTGCGCTGGAGAATGGATTTGCCAGCACACGTATGATGACCGATAGTTTCCAGCGCTATCACAATATGTCTCCAGGTGAGTTTCGTAAGGCCGGGCGTCATCGTCCCCTTGCGTTCCGCCCGCGCACGACCGTGGATGAACAGCGTTTCCCTGTTGCGGTAGATACGTTATTTAGCCTGCTTAACGACGCTGAGACCCGCGGTTGGGAACCCTCGCCGCTAACCTACTCCCCGTGTCAGGAGCGGATACTGGATGTGCAGCAGCTTTATCCGCTCTCTTCCGCGCTGCGCCGCACGCGGCTGGTCATCACCCTGCGCGAGCTAGACGATTTGCTGCGAGAGGATGTTCGTCGGCATCTGGAGGCGCTACACGAGGCGATCCCGATTGAGGGTATTGATATCGCCGAACCTTTTCTCAGCAGCCGTCTGTTCGCTACGGGATGGGACGATCCCCAAATGGCGGGCTATGCCTGTTGGTATCATCTGCAGCAATTGTTTACCTGGGTGGCGAAAAAAGGCTGGACGGTCCTGCTGCACACGGGGGTCACTACCCGATGCGATCTCCTGACGCGCTTTTTGCAGCTTTCGGTTAACCGATTTTTGCCCGACATTACCGCTGGCTGGCACGTCGTCATGCACTGGTCTCCCCAGGCTAACGCGGAAACCCAGGAGCACGCCTGGCGGGCGCAGCGGGCGGCGCTGAGGGCCTACCTTCCGCAGGCAAAATTGGGGGTGTGGCATCGCTTCTCTCCCGTTGGTAGCGAGCTGAGCGGTGACGCGCTGTTCCGTTCTGACATTCTGGACGAGGCTGATTTCCTCGCATGTCCGGCAGATGCCAACGAGCTGCTCGATCTGGCGCAGCTGGATCCCGCGCATCTTTCCTCTTCTGAAAATTACCCGGTGCTAAAGGTCCGCCAGATCCTCGCCGCCCTTCGCCAGCGGCAGCGGACGCTGCCGGTATGGTTACTCTCATGGAACACTCTTACGGGGAATACGCGGGCGACCAACGGCTGGTTTTTTCGCGGTGCGCTGTTGATGCAGAATCTGCTCGGGCTTTCAGAACAGGTATGGCTGGCGGGATTCTGGCTTAATTCTGGTTTACAGGGGGAAGCGAGGGCGAACAACACCCTCGATACATCAAGCCTTGCGCTTCAATATAATCACGGCCTTCCACGGCCCATCTACTGGGTACTCTGGCTGTGGCAGCGTCTGCGGGGAGAGGTGCTCGTTAACGACAAGAGCGTGCTGCTGCTCCGCCATCAGGGGCGATATCAACTGCTGTTGCGTAACGTGGTGGTCTTCAATCCTCTGCTCTCCAGCGAGGAGGCCTTTATTCAGCGTTTTCGCCAGCAGTATCATCTTGAGCTACGAGGAATGCGCGGTCACTGGCGCATTAAGAGCCATTTGTTCGATCGGCACAACGGTGCGCTCTATCCGTTGCTGGAAGGAGTACACAGCGACAGCGGGCCTGATGAGGAGATGTGGCGCTGGATTGCGCACAAAGCGCGCCCAACGCTTTCCTTACGCGATGAACGGCTTTATGACGGCTGGCAAATTACAGAATCGCTGGAAAGTAACGCGCTTGTGCTCTATGAGTTCACGCCGCTAAACGTGCGTGGGGAAGAGGAGAATCACTCCCCGCGATAGATGCAGCCCGCGGTGCAGGTCTCTTTGATCATCACCGCGCTCAGCAGCGGTACCAGCGGCTTCATCTGATCCCAAATCCATTTTGCCAGCACTTCGCTGGTCGGGTTTTCAAGGCCCGGGATCTCATTCAGGTAATAGTGATCCAGACGATCGTAGGTCGGCTTAAACGCCGCCTTCAGCTCGGCAAAATCCATGATCCAACCGGTATGCGGATCAACTTCACCGGTGATCTCAAGACGCACCATGAACGAATGCCCGTGCAGACGGCCACATTTATGTCCTTCAGGGACATGCGGAAGGTGGTGGGCGGCTTCGAAGGTGAAATCTTTAAACAGTGTGGTGGACATGATCGCTCTCAGTAATGCGGAAAAAACCGCCGCATAGTACCGGAAAGCACAATTTTTAGCATTAACTAAAACGGCTCTGAGCGTCCACCGCCTCGTATTCGGGGTGTTTATCGCTATTTGTTCTTATATTTCAAATAATTATTTAATCGGTTTTATCGCTAAGCATGACAACCAAAACAGGTTAGTCCATTTGGTTATTTATTATTTCCATCCCTTCTTTAATTGTTATTATCCTCGCCGTTAACCTTATCTTCAGTTTGGATTTATTCGCTTAAAGTCCGCTTGGCTACTGGAACATAACGACGCATGACAACACAGGCCCCACCTTCAAATTTGCTTCCCCTGAACCCGGAGCAACTGGCGCGCCTTCAGGCTGCCACCTCTGATTTTTCTCCCACTCAGCTTGCCTGGGTCTCCGGTTATTTCTGGGGAATGCTCAATCAGCAGCCTGGCGCTGTGGCGGGTGCACCGGCTACGGCCGTTGAGATTCCGGCCATTACCCTGATTTCCGCCTCGCAGACGGGCAACGCCCGCCGCGTGGCCGAAGCGCTGCGCGACGACCTGCTGGCCGCTAAACTGAACGTGAACCTGGTCAACGCCGGGGATTATAAATTCAAGCAAATCGCGTCGGAAAAACTGCTGGTGGTGGTCGCCTCTACGCAAGGTGAAGGTGAACCTGCTGAAGAAGCGGTGGCGCTGCATAAGTTCCTGTTCTCGAAAAAAGCGCCGAAGCTGGATGGGACGGCGTTTGCCGTCTTTGGCCTGGGCGATACCTCCTATGAATTCTTCTGCCAGTCCGGCAAAGACTTCGACAGCAGGCTGGCGGAGCTGGGCGCGGAGCGTCTGCTGGACCGCGTTGATGCGGATGTCGAATACCAGACCGCCGCCGCTGAATGGCGCGCCCGCATCGTTGAAGTGCTAAAAGCGCGCGTGCCGAAAGAGACCTCGACGCAGGCCGCGTTCACCGCGACGGGTGCTGTCAACGACATCCACACCAGCCCGTACACCAAAGAGGCGCCGCTGACGGCGAGCCTGTCGGTGAACCAGAAAATTACCGGCCGCGACTCAGAAAAAGACGTGCGTCATATCGAAATCGATTTAGGCGACTCGGGGCTGCGCTATCAGCCTGGCGATGCGCTGGGCGTCTGGTATCAGAACGATCCGGCGCTGGTGAAAGAGCTGGTTGAGCTGCTGTGGCTGAAAGGCGACGAGCCTGTCACCGTTGACGGCAAATCGCTGCCGTTATCCGAGGCGTTGCAGTGGCATTTCGAACTGACGGTGAATACCCCGAATATCGTCGAAAATTATGCCACCTTAACGCGCAGCGAATCCCTGCTGCCGCTTGTGGGCGACAAGGCGAAGCTGCAGCATTACGCCGCGACGACGCCGATTGTCGATATGGTGCGTTTCTCTCCGGCTCAGCTGGATGCCGATGCGCTGATCGGCCTGCTGCGTCCGCTAACCCCGCGCCTGTACTCCATCGCCTCTTCGCAGGCCGAAGTGGAGAGTGAAGTGCATGTTACCGTCGGCGTGGTGCGCTACGACATCGAAGGCCGCGCGCGCGCGGGTGGGGCGTCGAGCTTCCTGGCCGATCGCGTGGAAGAAGAGGGCGAAGTGCGCGTTTTTATCGAGCACAACGACAACTTCCGCCTGCCGGCAAACCCGGAAACACCGGTCATCATGATTGGCCCGGGCACCGGCATTGCGCCGTTCCGCGCCTTCATGCAGCAGCGCGCGGCAGACGGCGCGTCGGGTAAGAACTGGCTGTTCTTCGGCAATCCGCACTTTACCGAAGATTTCCTCTACCAGGTTGAGTGGCAGCGCTATGTGAAAGAAGGCGTACTGACCCGCATCGATCTGGCCTGGTCCCGCGACCAGAAAGAAAAAGTATACGTACAAGACAAACTGCGCGAACAGGGCGCAGAGCTGTGGCGCTGGATCAATGACGGTGCCCACATTTATGTCTGCGGCGACGCCAATCGCATGGCGAAAGACGTTGAGCAGGCACTGCTGGAAGTGATTGCCGAATTCGGCGGTATGGATGCCGAAACGGCAGATGAATTTTTAAGTGAGCTGCGCGTTGAGCGCCGTTATCAGCGAGATGTCTACTAATGAGCGAAAAACATCCAGGGCCACTGGTGGTCGAAGGTAAACTGACAGACGCCGAGCGCATGAAGCTGGAAAGCAACTATCTGCGCGGCACCATTGCTGAAGATCTGAATGACGGTCTCACCGGCGGTTTCAAAGGCGACAACTTCCTGCTGATCCGCTTCCACGGCATGTACCAGCAGGACGACCGCGACATCCGTGCCGAGCGTGCCGAGCAGAAGCTGGAGCCGCGTCACGCGATGCTGCTGCGCTGCCGTCTGCCGGGTGGGGTGATTACCACCAAACAGTGGCAGGCGATCGACAAGTTTGCCGGTGAAAACACGATTTATGGCAGCATTCGTCTGACCAACCGTCAGACCTTCCAGTTCCACGGCATTCTGAAGAAGAACGTCAAGCCGGTGCACCAGATGCTGCACTCGGTCGGGCTGGACGCGCTGGCGACCGCCAACGACATGAACCGTAACGTGCTCTGCACCTCGAACCCGTATGAGTCCGAGCTGCACGCCGAAGCCTACGAGTGGGCGAAGAAGATCTCTGAGCACCTGCTGCCGCGTACGCGCGCCTATGCCGAGATTTGGCTCGATCAGGAAAAAGTCGCGACCACTGACGAAGAGCCGATCCTTGGCCAGACCTACCTGCCGCGCAAGTTTAAAACCACGGTAGTGATCCCGCCGCAGAACGATATCGACCTGCACGCCAACGACATGAACTTCGTGGCGATAGCCGAAAACGGCAAGCTGGTGGGCTTTAACCTGCTGGTGGGCGGCGGCCTGTCCATCGAACACGGTAACAAGAAAACCTACGCCCGCACCGCGAGCGAGTTCGGCTTCCTGCCGCTGGAGCATACGCTGGCCGTGGCGGAAGCGGTGGTGACGACCCAGCGCGACTGGGGTAACCGTACCGACCGTAAAAACGCGAAAACCAAATACACCCTGGAGCGCGTGGGCGTGGAGACGTTCAAAGCGGAAGTGGAGCGTCGCGCGGGCATCAAGTTTGAGCCGATCCGCCCTTACGAATTCACCGGTCGCGGCGATCGCATTGGCTGGGTGAAGGGTATCGACAATAAATGGCACCTGACGCTGTTTATCGAAAACGGCCGTATTCTGGATTATCCGGGGCGTCCGCTGAAAACCGGCCTGCTGGAAATTGCGAAGATCCATAAGGGCGAGTTCCGCATTACGGCTAACCAGAACCTGATCATTGCCGGCGTGCCGGAAAGCCAGAAGGCGAAGATCGAGAAGCTGGCGCGCGAACATGGATTGATGGATGCGGTGAAGCCGCAGCGTGAAAACTCAATGGCCTGCGTGTCGTTCCCGACCTGTCCGCTGGCGATGGCCGAAGCGGAACGTTTCCTGCCGTCGTTTACCGACAAAGTGGAAGCGATTCTGGAAAAACACGGCATTCCGGACGAGCATATTGTTATGCGCGTCACCGGTTGTCCGAACGGCTGCGGTCGCGCGATGCTGGCCGAGCTCGGTCTGGTGGGGAAAGCGCCGGGGCGCTATAACCTGCATCTGGGCGGTAACCGTATCGGCACGCGCATTCCGCGCATGTTCCGCGAGAACATCACCGAGCCGGAAATTCTTGATTCCATCGACGAGCTTGTCGGGCGCTGGGCGAAAGAGCGCGAAGCGGGTGAAGGCTTCGGCGACTTTACGGTGCGTGCGGGCATCATTCGCCCGGTGCTCGATCCCGCAAGGGATTTCTGGGAGTAACCACGAGAGGTAACTATGTCCGAACTCGATCTAAACGCCCTTAATGACCTGCCAAAAGTCGAACGTATTCTGGCGCTGGCAGAAACCAATGCCCACCTTGAAAAGCTGGACGCCGAAGGGCGCGTGGCGTGGGCGCTGGAAAACCTGCCGGGAGAATATGTGCTCTCGTCGAGCTTTGGTATTCAGGCGGCGGTCAGCCTGCATCTGGTGAATCAGATCCGTCCGGACATTCCGGTGATCCTCACCGATACCGGCTACCTGTTCCCGGAAACCTATCAGTTTATTGACGAGCTGACGGACAAGCTCAAGCTGAACCTCAAGGTCTACCGCGCGACGGAAAGCGCGGCCTGGCAGGAGGCGCGCTACGGTAAGCTGTGGGAACAGGGCGTTGAGGGCATTGAGAAATACAATGAGATCAACAAGGTCGAGCCGATGAACCGGGCGCTGAAAGAGCTTAATGCGCAGACGTGGTTTGCGGGCCTGCGCCGCGAGCAGTCCGGCAGCCGGGCAACCTTACCGGTGCTGGCGGTGCAGCGCGGGGTGTTTAAAGTGCTGCCGATTATCGACTGGGATAACCGGACGGTGTACCAGTATCTGCAAAAACACGGGCTGAAGTACCATCCGCTGTGGGATCAGGGCTATCTGTCAGTGGGGGATACCCACACCACGCGTAAGTGGGAACCGGGAATGGCGGAAGAAGAGACGCGATTCTTCGGGCTGAAGCGCGAGTGCGGGTTGCACGAAGGGTGATAACCTTTTTGCCCGGTAAGGCGTAGCCGCCACCGGGCTTAACGGCCTCAGGCTTTCCCCGCTTTCGCCAGCTCCTTCACCAGCGGCAACATCACCTTCACTACATCACGGCTGCGGTGTTCAATCCGCTGCGGCAGCGCGCGATCGATGTGCTGCTGATTATCCAGCATCACGTTGTGCCAGCTTGTCCCGTCCGGGAAGGCTTTCGATTTAGCCCGCTGCTGGTAGCCATCTTTTTTGCCCAGTGTCCAGTTTGTGGCTTCCACGTACAGCACCGGAATGCCCGCCTTATCGAACACTTCCCCGTCGTTGCAGCAGCCTGTGCCTCGCGGATAATCCGGGTTACCGCCGGGATTGCTGGTGGCATAAACGCCATGGCTGCGGGCAATGGCCAGCGCACGGTCGCGCGTCAGTTTTCGCACGGTACCCGGCGTACTCTGCCCGCTGTTGAAATAGAGCTTGTCGCCGACGATCAGGTTGTCGAGGTTGATCACCAGCAGCGTATTTTTCTTCTCCTCGGCGCTCATGCGTTTAAGGAGATTCTCAGCGCCGAGTTTGCCCTCTTCTTCACCGCTGGTGGCAACAAAACGAATGCCATACTGGGTTGGAATATCTTTCATCCGCTCGGCCAGTTCGAGCATCACGCCCAGGCCTGCAGCGTTGTCGTCCATGCCCTGCAGCGTCAGCCCGCCGAGGTTGTTATCCGTGTCGGCATCGCTCATCGGAGCGTAGGTATCAAGGTGCGCCATAATAATAATTTGCTCTTTTGCGCTTCCTTCGTGGGCCGCAATCACCGTACTGCCGGTCACGTTATGCCAGTTTTTCGTTTTATTTCGCGAGGTATAGACGTAGCGGCTGTGAAACGACCGGATGTCGCTCTGGTAACCCATCTCAGCAAACTGCTGGCGAAGATAGTCCGCGGAGAGCATTTCCGCAGGCGAGCCGGTCATGCGGCCAGGGAAAACGGTGGCAATATGCCGCGCCTGCATATTGGCGATTTCACCATAAGGTTGGTTTTTTGCCTGAGCAGGAAGAATAAAGCAAACGCCGAGCGCCAGGGCAGCAATACGGTGGCGCGTTGCGGAAAACATAGTGAGTCCTTAAAAACAGAGCAAAATAATAACCCGCCTAGTATGAAACTGTGATCGTCCATACACAATTTGAATTGCTCTTAAATGCCCGAAATTTCGCGCGTTAAGCACTTTTTGGTATTAGCATTTTTACGGCGTTATTCCATTGAGTAACTACTCATTCCAATTCGTAATTTCATTCGGTCTAAGCCGCCCCCTATAGTCCCTCTATTCCTCGTTGTTAGTGAGTTGTTGCCTGTGGACTATCTGCCCTTATTTGCTGCGATTAAAGAGAAACCGGTGCTGGTTGTTGGCACGGGTGAAATCGCCGATCGCAAAATCGCGTTTCTGCAGCGCGCAGGGGCCCAGGTGCAGGTCGTTGCAGAGGCGGATTTCGACGAGTCACAAATCGACAGCGTGGTGCTGGTAATTGCGGCGACCGAAGATCGTGAACTGAACCAGCGGATCTCCGACGCCGCGCAGGCCCGTTACCGCCTGGTGAACGTGGTGGACGACCAGCCTTTATGCTCGTTTATTTTCCCGTCGATCGTTGACCGCTCGCCGCTGCTGGTGGCGATCTCCTCCGGCGGTACCGCACCGGTGCTGGCGCGTGTGCTGCGTGAAAAAATCGAAGCGCTGCTGCCGACCAGCCTCGGGCGCATGGCGGAGAAAGCCAGCTACTGGCGTAGCCACCTGAAAACCCGCCTGACCAGCGTGACGGAACGCCGTCGCTTCTGGGAACGCGTGTTTCGCGGCCGCTTCGCCAGCCTGATGCATGCCGGCAATGAAACGGCTGCGCAAAAAATCCTCGAGGATGAACTGGATAACCCCGGCAGCACGGGCGGGGAGATCATCCTGGTGGGCGCGGGGCCTGGCGATGCCGGGCTCCTGACGCTGCGCGGCCTGCAGGTGCTGCAGGACGCGGACGTCGTGTTCTACGACCATCTGGTCACCGACGGCGTGCGCGAACTGATCCGTCGCGACGCGGAGCAAATCTGCGTGGGCAAACGGGCTGGCGAGCACTCGGTGCCGCAGCACGACACCAACCAGATGCTGGTTGACGCCGCCAAAGCGGGCAAAACCGTGGTGCGCCTGAAGGGGGGCGATCCGTTTATCTTTGGCCGCGGCGGCGAAGAGCTGCAGGCGGCAGCCGAAGCGGGCATACCGTTCCAGGTGGTGCCCGGCATTACGGCGGCCTCTGCGGTGACGGCCTACGCCGGTATTCCTCTGACCCATCGCGATTACGCCCAGAGCGTCACCTTTGTGACCGGCCACTACAAGGCGGACAGCACGCCGTTCGACTGGTCGCATCTCGCCCAGAGCCGCCAGACGCTGGCGATATACATGGGCACGATGAAGGCGGCGGACATCAGCGAACAGCTTATTCAGCACGGTCGCGAGGCGACGACGCCCGTTGCCGTCATTTCTCGCGGCACGCGCGTCGATCAGCACGTTGCGACGGGCACGCTGGAACATCTTGCAACCCTGGCGAAAGACGCCCCTATGCCCGCCCTGATCGTGGTGGGTGAAGTGGTGCAGCTGCACAGCACGCTCGCCTGGTTCCAACACACAACCGATACAGAAGGCTTTGGTTCTTCTGTTGTAAATTTGGCTTAAGGAACGGTTATGGACCAAAAACGTCTTACACACCTGCGGCAGCTCGAAGCGGAAAGTATCCATATCATCCGCGAAGTGGCCGCCGAGTTTTCTAACCCGGTGATGATGTACTCCATCGGTAAAGATTCCAGCGTCATGCTGCATCTGGCGCGTAAAGCGTTTTATCCGGGCACGCTGCCGTTCCCGCTGCTGCACGTGGATACCGGCTGGAAATTCCGCGAAATGTACGAGTTCCGCGACCGTACCGCGAAAGCCTACGGCTGCGAGCTGCTGGTGCACAAAAACCCGGAAGGGGTGGCGATGGGGATTAACCCGTTCGTGCACGGCAGCGCCAAACATACCGATATCATGAAGACCGAAGGGCTGAAGCAGGCGCTGAACAAATATGGTTTTGACGCGGCCTTCGGCGGCGCGCGCCGTGACGAAGAGAAATCCCGCGCCAAAGAGCGTATCTACTCCTTCCGCGACCGCTTCCACCGCTGGGACCCAAAAAACCAGCGCCCGGAGCTGTGGCACAACTACAACGGCCAGATCAACAAGGGCGAAAGCATCCGCGTCTTCCCGCTCTCCAACTGGACTGAGCTGGATATCTGGCAGTACATCTATCTGGAAAACATCGAGATCGTTCCGCTGTATCTGGCCGCCGAGCGCCCGGTGCTGGAGCGCGACGGCATGCTGATGATGATCGACGACGATCGCATCGACCTGCAGCCGGGAGAAGTGATTAAAAAACAGATGGTGCGTTTCCGCACCCTTGGCTGCTGGCCGCTGACCGGCGCGGTGGAATCCAGCGCGCAGACGCTGCCGGAGATCATCGAAGAGATGCTGGTGTCGACCACCAGCGAGCGACAGGGCCGCGTGATTGACCGCGACCAGGCAGGCTCCATGGAGCTGAAGAAACGTCAGGGTTATTTCTAAGGAGCCGCCATGAACACCACTATTGCTCAACAAATTGCCAAAGAAGGCGGCGTGGAAGCGTATCTGCACGCGCAACAACACAAAAGCCTGCTGCGTTTTCTGACCTGCGGCAGCGTGGATGACGGGAAAAGTACCCTGATTGGCCGCCTGCTGCACGATACGCGCCAGATTTACGAAGATCAGCTCTCTTCCCTGCATAACGACAGTAAACGTCACGGCACCCAGGGTGAAAAACTCGACCTGGCGCTGCTGGTGGATGGCCTGCAGGCGGAGCGCGAGCAGGGCATCACGATTGACGTGGCCTACCGCTACTTCTCTACCGAGAAGCGCAAATTTATTATCGCCGACACCCCGGGGCACGAACAGTACACCCGCAATATGGCGACCGGCGCGTCGACCTGCGACCTGGCGATCCTGCTGATGGACGCGCGTAAAGGCGTGCTGGATCAGACCCGTCGCCACAGCTTTATCTCGACGCTGCTGGGGATCAAACACCTGGTGGTGGCGGTCAACAAGATGGATCTGGTGAACTTCAGCGAAGAAAAATTCGAGGAGATCCGCCAGAGCTATCTGACCTTTGCTGAACAGCTGCCGGGCAACCTGGATATCCGCTTTGTGCCGCTCTCGGCGCTGGAAGGGGATAACGTCGCGTCCCAAAGCGCGAACATGCCTTGGTACAGCGGCCCGACGCTGCTGGAGGTGCTGGAAACGGTTGAAATTCAGCGCGTGGTCGACACCCAGCCGATGCGCTTCCCGGTGCAGTACGTGAACCGTCCAAATCTCGATTTCCGTGGTTTCTCCGGCACCCTAGCGTCAGGCTCTGTACAGGTTGGCCAGCGCGTCAAGGTGCTGCCATCCGGTGTGGAATCGACCATCGCCCGCATCGTCACCTTTGACGGTGACCTGCAGGACGCGGGGGCCGGTGAAGCCGTAACGCTGGTGCTGAAAGACGAAATTGATATCAGCCGGGGCGATCTTCTGGTAGACGCGCAGGAAACGCTGGCGGCGGTACAGGGCGCGTCCGTGGATGTGGTGTGGATGGCCGAACAGCCGCTGACCGCTGGCCAGAGCTATGACATCAAAATTGCCGGCAAGAAAACCCGCGCCCGCGTGGACGGCATTCAGTTCCAGGTGGATATCAACAACCTGACCCAGCGTGACGTCACCGAGCTGCCGCTGAACGGCATTGGTCTGGTCGATCTGACCTTTGACGAACCGCTGGTGCTGGATCCGTATCAGCAGAACCCGGTGACGGGAGGTCTTATCTTTATCGACAGGCTGACCAACGTTACCGTCGGGGCCGGTATGGTACGCGAACCGATTAAACAGGCTGCCGTGGCCTCTGAATTCAGCGCCTTTGAGCTGGAACTGAACGCGCTGGTGCGTAAACACTTCCCGCACTGGCGCGCGCGCGATCTGCTGGGAGGCAAGTAATGGCCGCCCATGATGAGAACGTCGTCTGGCATCCTCATCCGGTCACCGTTGCCCAGCGTGAACAGCTCCACGGTCACCGTGGGGTTGTGCTGTGGTTTACCGGGCTGTCCGGCTCGGGTAAATCGACGGTGGCGGGCGCGCTGGAAGAGGCATTGCATCAGCAGGGCGTAAGCACCTACCTGCTGGATGGCGACAACGTGCGCCATGGCCTGTGCAGCGATTTAGGGTTCAGCGACGACGACCGCAAAGAGAACATCCGCCGGGTCGGGGAAGTCGCCAGCCTGATGGCCGACGCCGGGCTGGTGGTGCTGACCGCGTTTATCTCTCCGCACCGCGCCGAGCGCCAGATGGTGCGCGAACGCGTCGGTCAGGATCGCTTTATCGAGGTGTTTGTGGATACACCGCTGGAGGTCTGCGAAGCGCGCGACCCGAAAGGGCTATACAAAAAAGCGCGTGCCGGAGAATTGCGCAACTTCACCGGAATTGACGCTGTATACGAAGCGCCTGAATCGCCTGAAATTCACCTGGAAGGTCAACAATTGGTAACAAATTTAGTAAGCCAATTATTAGACCTGCTCAGACGGGACGATATTATCAGATCCTGAGACGGTATCGTTCGGGAGCTGTCTTCCCGAACGATGAGTCACGGTCACAGGACTAGCTATGCGCAACAGTGAACATTACATCACCACCACCGGGTCGGAGCCGCTTGCGACCGACGACGAAACGACCTGGTCATTTCCTGGGGCCATCATTGGCTTCGTCTCATGGCTGCTGGCGCTGGGTATTCCGTTTCTCATCTACGGCGGCAACACGCTGTTCTTCTTTCTCTACACCTGGCCTTTCTTTCTGGCGTTGATGCCCGTGGCGGTTGTCGTCGGCATTGCGCTGCACTCGCTGCTCAACGGTAAGCTCCTCTACAGCACTGTGGTCACGATTGTGACGGTGGTTCTGATGTTTGGTCTGTTATTTTTGTGGCTCATGGGCTAACTTCAGCCACAATTCAAACCGTAACCAACTGTGTAACGATATTGTGCAGGACGATTCTGCGGAAAAAATGTGGTACATTTGCCCGCGATGTTGCGGCATCTCTGTTACCCCGGCGTAGTGCTCTGGGGAAGTCTTGGGATGATGATGCCGTTTTTCAGGGGGCAGGATGGGTAAACTAACGCTGCTGTTGCTGGCTTTGCTAATCTGGCTGCAATACTCGCTGTGGTTCGGTAAGAACGGACTGCACGACTATAGCCGGGTAAGCGATGACGTCGCGGCTCAGCAGGCAACAAACGCCAAACTTAAGGCGCGAAACGATCAACTCTTTGCTGAAATTGATGACCTCAATGGCGGGCAAGAGGCGATTGAGGAACGCGCACGCAATGAACTCAGTATGACTAAGCCGGGCGAAACCTTTTATCGTCTGGTTCCGGATGCGTCTAAACGCAATCAGGGCTCAGCACAAAATAATCGATAATCAGGCCCAGGATTACGACATGGCAGTAACTTTTTCGGACGTATGCGCCGTGGTGCCGGCCGCAGGTTTTGGCCGGCGCATGCAGACAGAATGTCCCAAGCAGTACCTCTCTATTGGCGATAAAACGATCCTCGAGCACGCCGTGGCGGCGCTGCTGGCGCACCCGCGGGTGACGCGGGTGATCATCGCTATCAGCCCGGGTGATGCGCGCTTCGCGCAGCTCCCGCTGGCAAATCATCCACAGATTACCGTTGTCGATGGCGGTGCCGAGCGCGCCGATTCCGTGCTGGCAGGCATTCAGGCGGCCGGTAACGCGCCGTGGGTGCTGGTCCATGACGCGGCCCGTCCGTGCCTGCACCAGGACGACCTTGCGCGCCTGCTGTCGCTGAGCGAAACCAGCAAAGTGGGTGGCATTCTGGCCGCCCCCGTGCGCGACACCATGAAGCGCGCCGAGCCGGGCAAACGGGCTATCGCCCACACCGTCGATCGCGTCGATCTATGGCACGCGCTGACGCCGCAATTTTTCCCCCGCGAATTACTCCACGACTGCTTAACGCGCGCGCTTAACGAAGGTGCGACCATTACGGACGAAGCCTCTGCGCTGGAGTACTGCGGTTTCCATCCTGAGCTTGTTGAAGGACGTGCTGATAATATTAAAGTGACGCGTCCGGAAGATTTACAGCTCGCGGAATTTTATCTTACCCGTTCGACCCATCAGGAGAAGGCATAATGCGAATTGGACACGGTTTTGATGTACACGCCTTTGGCGGCGAAGGCCCAATTATCATTGGCGGCGTGCGCATTCCTTATGAAAAAGGGCTGCTGGCGCATTCTGATGGCGACGTGGCGCTGCATGCGCTGACCGACGCGCTGCTGGGCGCGGCCGCACTGGGTGATATCGGCAAGCTGTTCCCGGACACCGACCCGGCGTTTAAAGGGGCGGACAGCCGTGAACTGCTGCGCGAAGCGTGGCGCCGCATCCAGGCGAAAGGCTACACCCTTGGCAACGTCGACGTGACGATTATCGCTCAGGCCCCGAAAATGCTGCCGCACATTCCGCAGATGCGCGTGTTTATTGCGGAAGATCTGGGTTGCCATATGGACGACGTGAACGTCAAAGCGACGACGACCGAGAAGCTGGGCTTCACCGGTCGTGGCGAAGGGATTGCCTGTGAAGCCGTGGCGCTGCTGGTGAAGGCGAGCAAATGACAGACTTCGACAACCTGACATACCTGCACGGTAAACCGCAGGGGAACGGGGTGCTGAAAGCCAGCCCGGAAGATTTCCTCGTGGTCGAGGATCTGGGCTTTGAGCCGGATGGCGAAGGCGAACATATCCTGGTGCGTATTCTGAAAAATGGCTGCAATACCCGCTTTGTGGCCGACGCGCTGGCAAAATTCCTCAAAATTCATGCCCGCGAAGTGAGCTTTGCCGGGCAGAAAGATAAACACGCCGTTACGGAACAGTGGCTCTGCGCGCGCGTTCCCGGCAATGCGATGCCTGATTTAAGCAAATTTGAGCTTGAGGGCTGTAAGGTACTGGAATATGCCCGCCACAAGCGCAAACTGCGTCTGGGGGCGTTGAAAGGCAACGCGTTTACGCTGGTGCTGCGCGAAGTGACTGACCGAGAAGACGTTGAAAAACGCCTGAACGCCATCAGCGACCGCGGCGTACCGAACTACTTTGGCGCGCAGCGCTTTGGCATCGGCGGCAGCAACCTGCAGGGCGCGCTGCGCTGGGCGCAAAGCGATGCACCGGTGCGTGACAGGAATAAACGCAGTTTTTGGTTGTCGGCGGCCCGCAGCGCGTTGTTTAATCAGATTGTGAGCGAAAGGCTGAAAAAACCGGACGCGAATCAAGTTGTTGTTGGCGATGCGCTACAATTAGCGGGACGCGGAAGCTGGTTTGTGGCAACGGCCGAAGAGATGGCTGATGTGCAGTCGCGCGTGGACGCAAAAGCGCTGATGATTACCGCCGCGTTGCCCGGTACGGGCGACTGGGGAACCCAGGGGGAGGCCCTGGCCGCCGAGCAGTCAGCCGTGGCGGATGCGCCAGAATTGCAGTCCTTGCTGGTGCGGGAAAAAGTCGACGCGGCACGCCGCGCGATGCTGCTCTATCCGCAGCAGTTAAGCTGGAACTGGTGGGATGACGTGACCGTCGAGTTACGCTTCTGGCTGCCGGCAGGCAGCTTTGCCACCAGTGTTGTCAGGGAACTTATCAACACCTCGGGTGATTATGCGAATATTGCTGAGTAACGATGACGGGATCCACGCGCCAGGCATTCAGACCCTGGCGAAACACCTCCGCGAATTTGCGGACGTGCAGGTCGTGGCGCCCGATCGTAACCGCAGTGGAGCGTCTAACTCTCTGACGCTGGAGTCGTCGCTTCGCACCTTTACGTTTGATAATGGCGATATTGCCGTGCAGATGGGCACGCCAACCGACTGCGTTTTTCTGGGCGTGAACGCGCTGATGCGGCCGCGTCCGGATATCGTCGTCTCCGGCATCAACGCCGGGCCTAACCTCGGCGATGACGTGATTTACTCCGGCACCGTGGCGGCCGCAATGGAAGGGCGCCATCTGGGGTTCCCGGCGCTGGCGGTCTCGTTAAATGGCCACACGCATTACGACACCGCCGCCGCGGTAACCTGTTCGATCCTGCGGGCGCTTGGTCGTGAGCCGCTGCGTACCGGGCGCATTCTTAATATCAACGTGCCGGATCTTCCTCTTGATGAAATTAAAGGCATCCGCGTCACCCGTTGCGGGAGCCGACATCCTGCCGATCAGGTGATCCCGCAGCAGGATCCTCGCGGCAACACGCTTTACTGGATTGGCCCTCCCGGCGACAAGTGCGATGCGGGTCCGGATACCGACTTTGCCGCCGTGGATGAAGGCTATGTTTCGGTTACTCCGCTGCACGTAGATTTAACCGCGTATAGCGCGCATGATGTGGTGTCGGGCTGGCTGGATCGCGCAGGAGTGAACGCGCAATGGTAAACAAACGTGTACAAACTCTTCTGGAACAACTCCGCGCGCAGGGGATCCGCGACGAGCACGTGCTCGAAGCGCTCGCCCTGGTTCCGCGTGAAAAATTTGTAGACGAGGCGTTTGAACACAAAGCGTGGGAAAACGTGGCGCTGCCCATCGGACAGGGCCAGACGATTTCGCAGCCTTACATGGTGGCTCGCATGACGGAGCTGCTGGAGCTGACGCCCGACTCCCGCGTGCTGGAGATTGGCACCGGGTCGGGGTATCAGACCGCGATCCTGGCGCATCTGGTTCATCATGTATGCTCCGTTGAGCGGATCAAAGGTTTACAGTGGCAGGCGCGTCGTCGCCTGAAACAACTTGATTTACATAATGTTTCGACACGACACGGTGATGGATGGCAGGGTTGGAAGGCGCGCGCCCCGTTTGACGCGATCATCGTGACGGCGGCCCCGCCTGAAATTCCTGCAGCCCTGTTGTCGCAGCTGGATGAGGGGGGCATTCTGGTTCTGCCTGTCGGGGACGAGCAGCAGTTGTTGAAGCGCGTTCGTCGGCGCGGCGGCGAGTTTATTATCGACACCGTGGAAGCCGTGCGCTTTGTGCCTCTGGTGAAGGGGGAGTTGGCCTGAGACTCGGAATTATCCAGGGTTATTAAGGCAAATTCAGCGTATGGTGTGGCGCGAAAGATTCGTGCCATCACGGTAAATTTTAAGTCACTGGTAGTTAACACATTCCTGGGGGATAAATGAGCGCGGGAAGCCCTAAATTCACCATCAGCCGTGTTGCGGCATTATCACTGGTTTCGCTCTGGCTGGCAGGCTGTACAAGTTCAAACAACGCGCCTGCGCCCGTGAGTTCCGTCGGCGGAAACAGCGGCTCCGGTAACACGTCCAGCGGAATGTTAATCACGCCGCCACCTAAAATGGGGACGGCTGCACCGCAGCAAACACCACAAATTCAGCCTGTGCAACATCCTGTTACACAGCCAGTACAGGTTCAGCCAGTTGAACAACCTGTTCAGACCCAAAATGGCCGCATAGTCTATAACCGCCAGTATGGGAACATTCCGAAAGGCAGCTACACCGGTGGCAGCACCTATACCGTGAAACGCGGCGATACGCTGTTCTACATTGCGTGGATCACCGGGAACGATTTCCGTGACCTCGCGCAGCGCAATAACGTCCAGGCCCCATATGGTCTGGAAGTCGGGCAAACGCTCCAGGTGGGCAACGCGACGGGCACGCCGCTTACGCCTGGCAACACCGTTTCAGCGGCCGATGTAACAGCTCAAAATAACAGCGTTAAGCCTGCACAAAAATCCACCACGGTGGTTGCTTCACAACCTGTAATTACGTATTCTGAGGATTCAGGTGATCAGACTGCTAACAAAATGTTGCCGAATAATAAAGGGACTGCGACTGCTGTCACAGCACCGGTTACGGCACCTGTGGTTAGCTCTACTGAACCGACTGCCAGCAGTATGACCTCCAGTTCGCCGATTTCTGCATGGCGCTGGCCGACTGACGGCAAGGTTATCGAGAACTTCTCTTCCTCCGAAGGGGGAAATAAAGGGATCGATATCGCAGGGAGTAAAGGACAGGCTATCATCGCGACCGCAGATGGACGCGTTGTGTATGCCGGTAACGCTCTGCGCGGTTACGGTAATCTTATTATCATCAAACATAACGATGATTACCTGAGTGCCTACGCCCATAACGACACAATGCTGGTCCGGGAACAACAAGAAGTTAAGGCGGGGCAAAAAATCGCTACCATGGGTAGCACCGGAACCAGTTCTACACGCTTGCATTTTGAAATTCGTTACAAGGGGAAATCCGTAAACCCGCTGCAGTACTTGCCGCAGCGATAATTTGACGGGGCATGCCAGCCAGGGTGTCTCGTTCAGGGATCACGGGTAGGAGCCACCTTATGAGTCAGAATACGCTGAAAGTTCATGATTTAAATGAAGACGCGGAATTTGATGAGAACGGAGTAGAGGCTTTTGACGAAAAAGCCTTAGTAGAAGAGGAACCCAGTGATAACGATTTGGCTGAAGAAGAGCTGTTATCGCAGGGTGCCACACAGCGTGTACTGGACGCGACTCAGCTTTACCTTGGGGAGATTGGTTACTCCCCACTGCTAACGGCCGAAGAAGAAGTCTATTTCGCACGTCGTGCTTTGCGTGGTGATGTTGCCTCGCGTCGTCGCATGATTGAAAGTAACCTGCGACTGGTCGTGAAAATTGCCCGCCGTTACGGCAATCGTGGTCTGGCTCTGCTGGATCTGATTGAAGAGGGCAACTTAGGTCTCATCCGCGCAGTTGAGAAGTTTGACCCGGAACGCGGGTTCCGTTTCTCAACCTACGCGACCTGGTGGATTCGTCAGACCATCGAACGGGCTATTATGAACCAGACCCGTACGATCCGCCTGCCGATTCACATCGTCAAAGAGTTGAACGTTTATCTGCGCACCGCGCGCGAGTTGTCCCATAAGCTGGACCACGAGCCAAGCGCAGAAGAGATTGCCGAACAACTCGATAAACCGGTTGATGACGTAAGCCGTATGCTGCGTCTCAACGAGCGCATTACCTCCGTTGACACCCCGCTGGGTGGCGACTCCGAAAAAGCGCTGCTGGACATCCTGGCCGATGAAAAAGATAACGGTCCGGAAGACACCACGCAGGACGATGACATGAAACAAAGCATCGTCAAATGGCTGTTCGAACTGAACGCCAAACAGCGTGAAGTGCTGGCACGTCGTTTCGGTTTACTGGGGTATGAAGCTGCGACACTGGAAGACGTCGGCCGCGAAATTGGCCTGACCCGTGAACGTGTTCGTCAGATTCAGGTTGAAGGTCTGCGCCGCCTGCGTGAAATCCTGCAGGGGCAAGGTCTGAACATCGAAGCGCTGTTCCGCGAATAAGCAACCTTTCGTCAAAAAAGGCCCGTCGTGAGACGGGCCTTTTTCTTTTGCGCTACGGCTTAGCCGTTTCGTGCAGCAGACGCCACACTATCCGATCGCCTTCCTGATTAAGCACCGCAGTTGACCAGCGCACGTTGACGGGCAGGTCCGGCCGGGTTTGCGTCTCCCGGTAGTGAAGCACTGCACCCCGTTCGCCGCTCTGGATCGTGGTTAATTCGTCAATGACGATCTTCAGTCCGGGACGACTTCCACGCTGGTTTTCCAGAAAACTGGCCAGGCCGATATAGTCGATCTGAACACCGCCCGGTGGGAGCATCAGAAAATCGCGACGGAAACGAGCGAGCAGGGCGTCGGGATCGCCTTCACCTTTGCCTAACCAGTCTTCAAGCGCAATGTGGAGGTCGATAATGTCGTGTTCGAAAGGCGTCATGAATTCTCCTGTCGCAGCTGATTTAGCACCTGCGTATTGTTAAGACGAAAAACGTACGGTACAGGCAGCAAGGTCATGCCTGCAGCAAAAATAAACATCCCGTGCCAGGCGGCGAGTGGTGTCAGCCACGCCTGCGCCAGGTTCAGCACCTGCGCAAGCAGAAGGGCACTGGCAAAAAAACTCAGCTGACGATTGAGATTCCACAGCGCGCTGGCATCCGGCATCTCGTCCCGGCGCGTTGTCAGAAACGCGCTGCTCTGAGCCGTACTGCTGCACAGGCTTCCCCCCGCGCCCATCAGGGTAAACGCGACGGCAAGCAACAGCGTTGACGAGCTAACGTCAATCAAAAGCAGAATACCCGCCGCCTGCAACAGGCAGCCGATGACGATCGGCGGTCGGGGGCCGATACGGTTAAAATAACGTCCCGTCGCCGTGATGGCGAGAAACGATGCCACAGACCACGGCAGCATGAGCATTCCCGTTGCGGCTGGGCTCATGTTCGCCTCGTGCTGAAGATAAAACATGGCCGTGACGTTCACCCCAATAAATATGCCGGGGACGCATAAATAGACAAGCATGGAAAAACGCAAAAGCGGGTTCGCAAGCAAGGGCAGGTTTAGCAGTCTGGCCGTGTTCATCGTGGGTTTTTCGTGTTTAAGCCACAGACAGGCCAGAACAAAGGTCACGATAGCCACCGGGAGCGTGGCGAAAAAGATCCATCGCCAGCCCAGCGTCTGCACCAGCACGCCGCCGATAGCCGGGGAGCAGGCCGGGGCAAGCAACGCAACCAGCATCACTACCGAGGAGAGTCGGGCCCGCTCGTGAGGCCTGAACTGTTGCCAGGTCAGCGCCTGTCCAACGGGGATCAGTAAGCCTCCTCCCACGCCCTGAAGCACTCGCCAGGCAATCAGAGTTTCCAGCGTTGCAGACAGGCCCGCTGTAGCTGAGGCTGCGCTGAACAGAAAAAGCGAAAGCAGGATGACGCGCTTTGGCCCGATGCGGCGCGTGAGCACGCTGCTGAACGGGATCGCCATCGTCAGACCGGCAATATACCCGTTACTGACCCAGGCAAGGGCAGAAGGCGTGGTGTTAAAGGCGTGAGCCATCGCCGGAAAGGCGACGCTGGCAATAAACATGTTGATCAAATCAAGAAAAAAGCCCAGCAGATAGACAACGGCAACTTTGCTGCGATACGTCATGGTGGATCCTCCGGTGAGGTGGCGTATCGTATCGGCTGGGGAATCACGGATAAACCTGACAAAGCGCGATATACTGTCAAAAATATTTTGACAGTATAAGGCGTAATAATGGTTAACCTACAGCGGACGCAGATGTTTATCGCAGTGGCCGACACCGGCAGTTTTACGGCGGCCGCCGAGGCGATGGGGCTGACAAAAGCGGTGGTTAGCTTCAATATCCGCCAGCTTGAAGATGAGCTGGGCGTTACGCTGCTGCTGCGCTCCACCCGCCGCCTGACGCTAACCGAGGCGGGCGCGCTTTTTCATCAGCGCAGCGTGGCGCTTCTGAAGGAGGCCGAACGGCTGCAGGATGATGTCCGCGCGAATCATGCGGGACTTACCGGTGAACTGCGGATCACGACCACGCCTGAATATGGCTCCCGGGTCGTGGTGCCGCTGCTGGCCAGGTTTAGCCAGCAGCACACGGATCTTCGCGTCCGACATGTTTCGTCGTCACTGCACGCAGACCTTATCTCGGAGCGCTTTGACGTGGCCATCCGGCTGGGGACGCTTGCCGATTCGCGCAACCACGCCGCACTGATTTCTCACTTTTCTATTCTCCCCGTCGCGACGCCCGAGTGGCTTGTGAGAAACCCGATCGAATCTCTTGCGCAGCTGGCGCAGGCCGGCTGGATTATCCACGAGCGCCTGGCCTCACCGCTCCGCTGGCAGGTGAAAAATGCCAGCGGCGCGCCTGAAACGCTCGAGATAAAAAAAGCGCCGCGCCTGTTTGCCGACAGCGCTCAGGCCCTTATGGCTTTTGCGCTCGCAGGCGGTGGGGTGGCGTTACTGCCGGAATGGCTGGTACGCTGTGCGCTTGATGCGGGAGAACTGGTCCAGTTGTTACCGGAATATACCTTTGCGCGGCAGGGCATCTATGCGGTCTATCCAGATGCCCGGCATGTCTCAGCGAAAGTGCGCACCTTTATCGATTTTATGCGCACCAGCGTGAATTAATCGTGCATCATCTTTTTGATGAGAGCCGAGAACTGTTCTCGCTCGGCCTTGTTAAGACGGCCTAAAAAGGCCTCATCAACCTCATTGCCTACCGGCTTACACTCTGCAAGCAGGGCCTCACCTTCTGGCGTGAGGAAGACAAAGCGACGGCGCTTATCCGCAGGGTCGTGCTCGCGTTTGACCAGCCCACGCGCCTCCATGCGGCTGAGCATTTCCGCCAGGGTCGCTTTGGTGCTGACCGCGACCTCGGTCAATGCCACCTGTTCAATGCCCGGATGCTCGGCAATGGAGCGCATCACCGCATACTGCGGCTTGGTCAGCTCCGGCAATGCATGTTGCCACCGTGCAGTATGCTGTTGAAAAAGCTGACGTAACAGGTGGAACGCCTCTTGTCTTAGTTCCATGAACACTCCGACAGAAAAAATCACCCCCTATGATAGCTGCTAAAGCCCGGGATGATAATGCGGCATTTTTTAGCATTTAGTGTGATCGTATGCGAACGATATTGTCAGAAAAAGAATTCGGGAGTAGTTTACTCATTTTGTTCGTACACGAACAAAATGATTGAGGTGATGAATGAGATTGATCGTGGGAATGACGGGGGCGACGGGTGCTCCGCTGGGAGTGGCGCTGCTGCAGGCGCTGCGGGAAATGCCGGAAGTAGAGACGCATCTGGTGATGTCGAAGTGGGCAAAAACCACCATTGAACTGGAAACCCCTTACACCGCCCAGGACGTTGCTGCGCTGGCTGACGTTGTCCATAGCCCGGCTGACCAGGCCGCCACCATCTCCTCCGGTTCGTTTCGTACCGACGGCATGATCGTCATTCCCTGCAGCATGAAAACGCTGGCCGGGATCCGCGCGGGCTATGCCGAAGGGCTGGTGGGCCGTGCGGCGGATGTGGTGCTGAAAGAGGGGCGTAAGCTGGTGCTGGTGCCCCGTGAAACGCCGCTCAGCACCATTCATCTGGAGAATATGCTTGCGCTCTCCCGCATGGGCGTGGCGATGGTGCCGCCTATGCCTGCGTATTACAACCATCCGCAAACCGCCGATGACATCACCCAGCATATTGTGACCCGCGTGCTTGACCAGTTTGGCCTGGAGCATAAAAAGGCGCGCCGCTGGAACGGGTTGCGGGAGGCGAAACATTTTTCACAGGAGAATAAAGATGGCATTTGATGATTTGAGAAGCTTCCTGCAGGCGCTCGATGAGCAAGGGCAACTGCTGAAAATTGAGGAAGAGGTTAACGCCGAGCCCGATCTGGCGGCGGCAGCCAACGCGACCGGCCGCATCGGTGACGGCGCCCCCGCGCTGTGGTTCGACAATATTCGCGGGTTTACCGATGCCCGCGTGGTGATGAACACCATCGGCTCCTGGCAGAACCATGCCATTTCGATGGGGCTGCCGGCGAACACGCCGGTGAAAAAGCAGATCGACGAGTTTATCCGTCGCTGGGATAAATTTCCTATTGCGCCAGAGCGCCGCCCCAACCCGGCCTGGGCGCAGAATACGGTGGACGGTGAAGACATTAACCTGTTCGATATTCTACCTCTGTTCCGTCTGAACGACGGCGACGGGGGTTTTTATCTCGATAAAGCGTGCGTCGTCTCGCGCGATCCGCTTGACCCGGATAACTTCGGCAAGCAGAACGTTGGCATCTACCGCATGGAAGTGAAGGGCAAGCGCAAGCTCGGCCTGCAGCCGGTACCGATGCACGATATTGCTCTGCATCTGCACAAAGCCGAAGAGCGCGGCGAAGACCTGCCGATTGCCATTACCCTCGGTAACGATCCGATCATTACGCTGATGGGCGCGACGCCGCTGAAATACGATCAGTCAGAGTATGAAATGGCCGGCGCGCTGCGTGAAAGCCCATATCCGATTGCCACCGCGCCGCTGACCGGCTTCGACGTGCCGTGGGGTTCTGAAGTGATCCTGGAAGGGGTGATTGAAGGCCGTAAGCGCGAAATTGAAGGGCCGTTCGGCGAGTTTACTGGGCACTACTCCGGTGGTCGTAACATGACGGTTGTGCGTATCGACAAAGTTTCTTACCGCACCAAACCGATTTTCGAATCCCTTTATCTCGGTATGCCGTGGACCGAGATTGATTATCTGATGGGGCCAGCCACCTGCGTGCCGCTCTACCAGCAGCTGAAAGCGGAATTCCCGGAAGTGCAGGCGGTGAATGCGATGTATACCCACGGTCTGCTGGCGATTATCTCCACCAAAAAACGCTACGGCGGTTTTGCCCGCGCGGTCGGCTTGCGCGCCATGACCACGCCGCACGGCCTGGGCTACGTGAAGATGGTGATCATGGTGGATGAGGATGTCGACCCGTTCAACCTCCCGCAGGTGATGTGGGCGCTGTCATCGAAGGTCAACCCGGCAGGCGATCTGGTGCAGTTGCCGAACATGTCGGTGCTGGAACTCGATCCTGGATCCAGTCCGGCGGGCATTACCGACAAACTGATTATCGATGCGACCACGCCTGTCGCGCCGGACACCCGTGGCCACTATAGCCAGCCGGTACAGGATCTGCCTGAAACCAAAGCCTGGGCTGAAAAACTGACCGCGATGCTGGCTTCACGTCAATAAGGAGGAAAAGATGATTTGTCCACGTTGTGCCGATGAGCATATTGAAGTGATGGCGACGTCGCCGGTGAAAGGGGTCTGGACCGTTTACCAGTGCCAGCATTGTCTGTATACCTGGCGAGATACCGAACCGTTGCGTCGTACCAGCCGCGAGCATTACCCTGAAGCGTTCCGCATGACGCAGAAGGATATTGACGAGGCGCCGCAGGTGCCAACGATCCCGCCGCTGCTGTAAAGACAGCCCGGTGGCGCTGCGCCACCGGGCAAAGACCGCAGAAAACTAAACCAGACTCTTCAGGCGATAAATCCACTCCAGCGCCTGACGCGGCGTCAGTGAATCCGGATCGAGGTTTTCCAGCGCTTCCACAGCAGGCGATGTCTCTTCCGCCGGTACCAGCAGCGACATCTGCGTACCATCAATCTGCGTCGCCGCCGCATTCGGTGACAGGCTTTCCAGCTCACGCAGTTTCTGACGCGCGCGCTTGATCACCTCTTTCGGTACACCGGCCAGCGCCGCAACGGCCAGACCATAGCTCTTGCTTGCCGCGCCATCCTGCACCGTGTGCATAAAGGCGATGGTGTCGCCGTGCTCCAGCGCATCAAGGTGGACGTTAGCCACGCCTTCCATTTTCTCCGGCAGCTGCGTCAGCTCGAAGTAGTGGGTGGCGAACAGCGTCATGGCCTTGATTTTATTCGCGAGGCTTTCCGCACAGGCCCAGGCCAGCGACAGACCATCGTAGGTTGACGTTCCGCGTCCGACTTCGTCCATCAGCACCAGGCTGTGCTCCGTCGCGTTATGCAGAATGTTTGCCGTTTCAGTCATTTCGACCATGAAGGTTGAGCGACCGCTCGCCAGATCGTCCGCAGCTCCAACACGGGTAAAGATACGGTCGATGGGGCCGATCTCCACGTTTTGCGCCGGAACGTAGCTGCCGATGTAGGCAAGCAGGGCAATCAGCGCCGTCTGACGCATATAAGTACTCTTACCGCCCATGTTCGGACCGGTAATGATCAGCATTCTTCGCTGCGGCGACAGGCTCAGCGGGTTGGCGATGAACGGTTCGTTCAGCACCCGCTCCACCACCGGGTGACGGCCTTCAGTGATGCGAATGCCGGGCTTGTCGGTAAAGGTCGGGCAGGTGTAGTTCAGCGTTTCCGCGCGCTCTGCCAGATTCACCAGCACGTCCAGTTCCGCCAGCGCGCTGGCGCTCAGCTGCAGGTCGGCCAGGTGCGGCATCAGCATATCAAACAGCTCTTCATACAGCTGTTTTTCCAGCGCCAGGGCTTTCCCTTTCGAGGTGAGGACTTTGTCCTCGTACTCTTTCAGCTCGGGAATGATGTAGCGTTCAGCGTTTTTCAACGTCTGGCGGCGCACGTAGTGAATCGGTGCCAGGTGGCTCTGCCCGCGGCTGATTTGAATGTAGTAACCGTGAACCGCGTTATAACCCACCTTCAGGGTGTCCAGCCCAAGACGCTCGCGCTCGCGGATCTCCAGCTTATCGAGGTAGTCCGTCGCGCCGTCGGCCAGCGCGCGCCATTCGTCCAGCTCCTCGTTGTAGCCCGGAGCAATCACGCCGCCATCACGCACCAGAACCGGAGGCGCATCGATAATGGCGCGCTCCAGCAGCTCGCGGAGTTCGGTAAATTCGCCTATGGTTTCGCGGAGTTTCTGTACCGGCGCGCTGTCAACGTCGCTCAGCTGCGCACGAAGTTCCGGCAGCTGCTGGAAAGCATGACGCATCCGCGCAAGATCGCGCGGTCGCGCCGTGCGCAGCGCCAGACGGGCCAGGATACGTTCCAGATCTCCCACCTGGCGCAGGACAGGCTGCAGCTCGGTATAGCGATCCTGCAGCGCGGCAATCGTCTGCTGACGACAAACCAGCGTAGCGGTATCGCGAATCGGCATATGCAGCCAGCGTTTCAGCATACGGCTGCCCATTGGCGTTACCGTATTGTCGAGGACCGACGCCAGCGTATTTTCTACGCCGCCCGCGAGGTTCTGCGTGATCTCCAGGTTACGGCGAGTGGCGGCATCCATGATGATGCTGTCCTGCTGGCGCTCCATGGTGATAGAGCGGATATGCGGCAGGGCGGTGCGCTGGGTATCTTTTACGTACTGCAGGAGGCAACCTGCCGCACACAGCCCGCGCGGGGCATTTTCAACGCCAAAGCCAATCAGATCGCGGGTGCCAAACTGCAGATTCAGCTGCTGGCGCGCGGTACCAATTTCGAATTCCCACAGCGGACGGCGGCGCAACCCGCGACGACCTTCAATCAGCGCCATTTCGGCGAAATCTTCGGCGTAGAGCAATTCTGCCGGGTTGGTGCGCTGCAGTTCGGCAGCCATCGTTTCACGATCGGCCGGTTCACTCAGACGAAAACGTCCGGAACTAATATCCAGCGTCGCGTAGCCAAAGCCTTTACCGTCCTGCCACAGCGCGGCCAGCAGGTTGTCCTGGCGTTCCTGAAGCAGGGCTTCATCACTGATGGTGCCGGGCGTGACGATGCGCACGACCTTGCGTTCCACCGGACCTTTTGAGGTCGCGGGGTCGCCGATCTGTTCGCAGATGGCGACAGACTCACCCTGATTCACCAGTTTCGCCAGGTAGTTTTCTACCGCGTGGTGCGGAATACCGGCCATTGGGATGGGTTCACCAGCCGATGCGCCCCGTTTGGTCAGCGAGATGTCGAGCAGCTGCGATGCGCGCTTAGCATCGTCATAAAACAGCTCGTAAAAATCGCCCATACGGTAAAACAGCAGGATTTCCGGATGCTGTGCCTTCAGCTTCAGATACTGCTGCATCATCGGCGTATGTGCGTCGAAATTGTCGAGTGTGCTCATGGAGTTATGATGTCCATTTCTTTGAATATAAACCGTTTTGAGCGGCTCAGAGGCCGTTTGTTCCTTCTATTGTCGCATGAAAAAAAGGTACGGCGCAGAAAAATGTCGTCGCTTTACGAGGCATCTTCCGACATTAACTCAATGACTATTTTTCCATGCTCTACGCCCACTCGAACCCTGGAGTGGGTGGTAAACCCAGCCTGTTCAAGCCAGTCTCCTTTTAAGCTCAGCGCCGCATGCACGCTGTAACGCTTCGGTATCTTGGTATTGCGGTCTTCATGGCGCTTTCTGAAATATCCCACTGTTAAATGGCGATAGGGTTTGTTGATAGCGAGTTCTTGCATAGGGTCTCCTGACAACACGGATAAAAGTCATCACTAATTACTGTATAAAATACCAGTTATTGCCGGGCGGTGCAGGGATAAAACTGGAATCAGGCTTCAGAAAACCGCATGCAACAACTGAAATCCCGCATTGAAAGGTGTATTATTTTTGCACTTTATTGTTTGGTAAGTCGCTATGTCCGGTAAACGAATATCTCGCGAAAAAGAGACCATCGCGAAAATGATCGCGCTGTATCAGAAGCAGTGTCCTCAGGCCTCTGTGGAAGACGGGCACTACCAGGCGCTGAATGCCTATGCCGATAAGCGCCTGGATAAGTGCGCTTTTGGTGAGGAAAAGCCTGCCTGTAAGCAGTGTCCGGTCCACTGCTATCAGCCTGCAAAACGCGAAGAGATGAAGCAGATTATGCGCTGGGTAGGCCCGCGTATGTTATGGCGTCACCCCATTCTGACCGTCCGCCATCTGGTTGATGACCGTCGTCCCGTGCCGGAGCTGCCGGAAAAGTATCGTCCGAAAAAGTGACCGGTTCAGCTTTTGAGCGGGCGGCAAATAACGTTCAGGGCCAGCGCGCTACAGAGTGGGAAAAGGGCCAGCAGCAGCCAGGGATACATCGCCTGCGTTGAGGGTACCAGCGCGCGATCCAGCAGGCTACCAAACAACAAGTTTCCTGCCAGTACCGCAATGCCGCCAGCGGTGGCGAGTGCGCCATAGTGCGCCCCCAGCGTGGACTCCTCGGCAAACCTCGGGATCAGATCCTTTGCCGAGGGTACCAGCAGCATCTGCCCCAGCGTCAGCAGCGTCACGAAACAGACTGACGGCAGCAGGCGCAGCCAGCCCTCTGGCGGTGCCGTCGACGCAAATATTGCCACGCTCGCAAAGGCGGCGGAGAGCAGCAAAAAGCCCACCGGCAGGATCCTCACCGCACCCACGCGTCGGGCGAAACGCGCCAGCGGCAGCTGTAAGGTGATGATCAGAACGGAGGCCAGCATAAAGAGTGGGCCGAGATCTTTCTCGTTACCGCCAGAGCGCTGGATCTCTACCGGCAGCGCCAGATAGAGCTGGTTATAGCTTAAAAGCCACGAGCTGTAGGCAATAATAAAGGCGACAAAGCGGGGCTGGCGGAACGTCGTCCACCAGGGAACGAGCTTTAGCGTCTGCGCGGCGTGGCGTGACGCGGGCAGGCAAAAGTAGAGAACCACCAGCGCAACGAGAAAGACCCCCGCCCCCGCTAGCGCCACCTGACGAAAACCCAGGCCGGTTAGCAGGGCGCCGGCGACCGGGCCCAGTACGGCACCGAGTTCCCCGCAAACCGCAAAGAGCGCGAACCACTCCGCCCGGCTTCGTTTACCTTTCGCCTCGCTGTGCGTGCCCGCTTTCGCCAGCAATGCTTCAATAGACGGAGAAAACAGCGCGCCGCCCACGCCTGTCAGACACGCGCCCAGAATAATCGGCCACAGCGATTCCCCGAAGGCCAGCAGCAGATAACCTGAAACACGGACAATACAGCCGCTCAGGATAACGATTTTCGCGCCAAACCGGTCCGAGAGGGCACCACCGACGATAAACATCCCCTGTTGCGAGAACGTGCGCAGGCCCAGGATCAGCCCGATCAGCCCGCCGGAGAGCAGCATGTCGTCGCGCAGGAATATCGCCAGGAAGGGAACAACGGCGTAAAAGCCAATGTTAAAAACAAACTGGCTACCCAGTAAGACGGGCGGCCAGAGCGTGGCGGCAGGGCGAAGGGGCATCGTTGGTCACTCGCCCCTAAACGATAAAATGAATGTGCTTTTTGCCATGGAACGGTGAGATCTCGATTTTGGTTTTGACCCGGAAGACGTCCCAGAGCAATGACTCGGATAAGATATCCTGCGGTGTCCCCGTCGCCACAATTTGCCCTTTCTGCATGACTATCAGCGAGTCGCAGAACATCGAGGCGTGGTTGAGATCGTGTATAGCGACAATGCTGGTGACCGGTAATTCGCTGATCAACTGCATCAGCTGCATCTGATGATGAATGTCCAGGTGGTTGGTCGGTTCATCCAGCAGGATTTCCGTCGGGGCCTGGGCCAGCGCGCGGGCAATGTGGACGCGCTGGCGCTCGCCGCCGGAGAGGCTCAGCCAGCCCTGGTCGCTTTTATCCAGCATATCCACGCGCTGCAGAGCGGCGGTGACGGTCTCGTCATCGTGCGTGCTCCAGTTGGAAAAGGCGGAGTGGTGCGGAATCCGCCCGAGTTTCACCACGTCGCGCACGCGCATGTTGGCGTCCGTCATACCGTGCTGCTCGACGAAGGCCACCCGTCGCGCCAGCTGCTTTTTGGCGATGCTGCAGATGTCCTGACCGTCCAGGGTAACGCGGCCAGCATCCGGGCGACGCAGACCCGCGAGGATACGTAAAAGAGACGATTTACCGCAGCCGTTAGGGCCAAGCAGCCCTACCGTTTCGCCCCGTGACACCTTCAGCGAGACGTCATTAACGATGACTTTTTTGCCGACCTTCCAGGTAATATTTTCCGCGCAGATGCTCATCACTTATTCCTTGAACGGTAGATAATCACGGCAAAGAAGGGGACGCCAACCAGCGCGGTGACCACGCCGACGGGCAGGCTTTGCGGCGCAATCAGCATGCGTGAGGCAATGTCTGCCAGCACCATCAGGATCGCGCCTGCCAGCGCGCTGGCAATCAGCAGCGTGCGGTGCAGCGGCCCGAACAGGAAGCGCATGACGTGCGGCACCACCAGCCCGACAAAGCCGATTGACCCCGCCATGCTGACGATGGTCGCGGTGATAAGTGCGGTAGTGGTAAAGAGCGCCAGGCGCACCCAGGGAACAGCAATGCCAAGCGACGCCGCGGCGTCGTCACCGAACGTAAAGGCATCCAGCGCACGGGAATAGTAGAGGCAAATGGCTAATCCAATCAGCACCACGACCAGTGCCAGCTGGAATTCGGGCCAGCGTACGCCGCTGAAGCTGCCCAGCAGCCAGAACATCACGTCGCGCGCCTGCTGGGCGCTGGCGGAGGTGCTGATGGTATAGGCGGTAATGGCATTGAAAAGCTGCGAGGCGGCAACGCCTGCCAGAATAGTACGTTCATTCCCGCCGCGCGCGCCGTTCGTCAGAAATGCGACAAACGCAAACGCGGCGAACGCCCCGGCAAAGGCCCCGGCAGAGAGCGACACCGCACCGGTGCCGATCCCCAATACGACAACAGAAACCGCCCCGGTCGACGCGCCCGCGGACACGCCGAGCACGTAGGGTTCCGCCAGCGCGTTCTTCAGCAGGCTCTGCAATACGGCACCACAGATGGCCAGCCCCGCGCCGCAGCAGGCCGCAACCAGCGCGCGGCTCAGGCGAAAGTCCCAGATCACGCTCTCATAGATACGAGTGAGCGGAATATCGGTGAGCCCCATTTTATTGCTGATAGCGTAAAACACGTTATCCAGCGGGATGGACAGTTCGCCGACGCTGACGCTCAGCGCGATAACCAGAAATAGCAGGACGAAGGCGAGCAAACACGAGGTCGTCAGAACCAGGCTCTGCCGGGCCTGAAGAACGGCGGTGGTCATCAGTTCAGCCCCAGCTTTCTGAGCTGTTCGCCGACCTGCTCAGCCCCGTAAATCGTGCGAATCGTCGGGTTCATGGCCTGACCGTCCATCACCACGATATGACCTTTTTTCACCGCGTCCAGCTGGCTGACGGCCGGATCGCTTTTCAGGAATTTGATTTTCTCTTCCGCGTTATCCAGCGCCCAGCGGTTGCGGTCGAGGCTGGACACCACAATGACATCCGGATTGGCGGCAATAATGCTTTCCCAACCCACGGTTGGCCATTCGGTCTCGGAGGTGATGGCGTTATGCCCGCCCATCAGGCTCGCAATAAACCCGGAGGGGCTATTTTTACCGCCGACGTAGGCGTCCGCAGAGGGGGAGGAGCTGGAGAACCAGAAGACAAACGAGAGGTCTTTTTTGCTCTTGCCGAATTCCTTACGCAGGTCGGCCTCTCGTTTTTTGAAATCGGCAATCACGGCCTGACCGCGGTCTTCAACGTTAAAGATTTTGGCGAAGTCCTCAATCTCCTGATAGAGATACGTCATATCCCACAGCTTCTGGCGGCTGCCGTACATATCGCCGGTGGCTTTTTTGGTCGCGCACATGCCCGGCGACACGTAGCTGTTCACGCCCAGAGTCATCAGATCGTCGCGTTTTGCGACCTTGCTTTCCGGCCCCAGCAGCAGTGGCGTCTGGGCGGGGACAAAGTCGGGATTTTGCGCAAGCACGGATTCAAGGGTAGGGATTTCGACCGTCAGGGTTTTGATTTTTGCGTTCTGTTCAGCGAGCTGCGGCAACACTTTCGTCGGCCAGAAGGCGCTGGCCTTCACCTTATCTTCCAGCCCCAGCAGGAGCAATATTTCGACGGTGTTCTGGCCCAGGGCCACGACGCGTTCCGGCGCTTTGGTGAATGTCTCTTTATAGCCACAGTTTTCAATCGTCAGAGGATATGTGGTTGCCAGAGCAGAACTGACCGACGCAACCGCCAGGCCTAACGCGCAGATGACCTTCTTCATGAAACGCTACCCTTCATTAAAATTATTTTTGATGCAAATGAAACTCATTATTAAGGCGGAATTTTATACAGAGGAAACGATTTTGTGTCAATGAGGGACAATCGCGCAGGGTAACAAAAGGCGGTGTCAGAAAAACACCGCCGGAATAAGGCCTTAAATGAGGCTCTCTTTATCAATACCGAGACGCTTCATGCGCGACAGCAGGGTGGTGCGTTTTAACCCCAGGCGCTGGGCGGCACCTTTCGGCCCGGCGACCACGCCGTTGGTCTCTTTGAGTACGCGCATAATGAGCTGATATTCATCTTCTCCCTCTTTCGCCGTCTCGGCGGCGGGCACGCTCACGTCAGGCAGCGTCACTTCAGGCAGGGAGAGCTGCAGGACATTTCCGCGCGTCAGCAGCACCGCGCGTTCAATGACGTTTTCCAGCTCGCGCACGTTGCCGGGCCATTCCATGGATGAAAGGGTACGCAACGTCTCGGCAGGAATGCTGTCGATGTTTCGCCCCATCCGGCGCGCGATCTTCGCGGTAAAGGCTTTGACCAGCAGGGGGATATCTTCCGGGCGCTCGCGCAGCGGCGGCAGGAAGATCGGGAAGACGTTCAGGCGATAGTAGAGATCGCTGCGGAACTCTCGGTCGGCGACCATTTTTTTCAGGTCGCGGTTAGTCGCGGCAATCAGCCGCACGTCGGTCTGGATAAGCTTGTTGCTGCCCAAGCGCTCAAACTCCTGCTCCTGCAGGACGCGCAGCAGTTTCGGCTGTAGCTCCAGCGGCATATCGCCCACTTCGTCAAGGAACAGCGAGCTTTTGTCTGCCAGCTCAAAACGGCCCAGCCGCTGGCTGCTGGCCCCGGTGAAGGCACCCCGTTCGTGGCCGAACAGATCGCTTTCCAGCAGCCCTGCGGGCATCGCGGCGCAGTTCATCTTCACCATCCGACGGCTGTTGCGGTTGCTCAGGTTGTGGATGGCGCGGGCAATCAGCTCTTTACCCGTACCGGTTTCGCCCAGGATCAGCACCGTGCTGTCGCTCTGCGCCACCATCTCAACCTGCTTGAGCACGCTGTACATGGCGTCGCTGCGCCCGATGATTTCACCAAACTCGCTGTCCACGTTGTTGAGCTGTTCGGTCAGGGCCAGGTTTTCATCCACCAGCCGCTCCTTCAGACGGTGGATCTCCTGATAGGCAAGCGCGTTATCGAGCGCGATGGAGATACGCTCGGCGATCTGACGCAGCAGCTTCAGGTTGGCGGTGGTGAACACGCCTTCCTCGCACTGTGCCAGCTTCAGCACGCCCAGCATGGTGTTGCCGGACATCAGGGGCAGCAGGCACAGGGTCTGGATTTTGTTGCCCCAGGTGTTGAACAGCATCCGCTCGTACGGCGCGACCGGATCCTGCTCGTTGAGGTTGATCAGGAGGATCTCTTTGCTTTTGAAGACCCGTTCAGAAAGAGTGCCCGCTTCATCCACTTCGCTCTGCTCGTGCGCCGGGTTGGCTTCATCAAGATAATGCGTGGAGTAGATGTTCAGCTTGCCCTTGCGATGTCCGCGAAGCGCAATGCTGATGGCATCGATTTTGAAATAGTGGTGGATCTCTTTCGAGACTTCGCTGACCAGCTCATCCATGTCCAGGCGGGAGAGTACGGCGTTGGTGATGGCGACCAGAATGCGGAAGTTGTCGCGTTCGCGGCTGAGCAGGTCGTAATCCACGTTATTCGTCACTCGGCTTTGGATCTGCTCCGCGACGACGGCCACTATCTGGGTAAAGGTGTGCAGGCGCTCGTATTCCGCCTCGCTCCAGGGCTGGTCGGTCGTGCGGATAAACTCGCATCCACCAAAAATCTGGCCCTCTGCAGCCAGCGGCAGCATGCAGTAATGCCCGAACGGCTGATAGAGGTTGCTCTCCGCGAGCCGCGGCCACGCCTGTTGAAATTCCGCAAAGTTGCAGTGCAGCACTTCAGGTCTGGAGAGAATGCGGCGCACCGGGCCATGCGCGAGATACGTTTCGTCTTCGTATTCAAACGTTTTGCCATTATCACGCGTTGAGAAGTAGCTCGCGCGCTGCGTTCCGCTATGCCAGAGCACAATCGCGGCGCTGTCCGCCAGCGCCGATTGCCTGACCAGCCGCGTCAGGGCATCGCTCAGCGCGCCGAGATCGGGTTGCTGTAAAAGTGTGCGCGTAATGTCAAACAGACCCTGCTGTCCAAGATCGCTCATCGGTGTATACGGCATAGTGCTTTCCAGTAGAAACGAGCAAAAAAATCCATGCTGGCCGCTTGTGGCGCGGCCTAGCAAATACGGGGTAAGGGTTCAGCGTGCGGCAGATCCAGCGTGCGCTTCACGCCATAAAGTCCGGTCAGGCGCACCCCTTTGCGCTCAACCACTTCACCAATCATCGCCGCCTCTTTTCCTGACGGATGAGCCTGCAGCTGTTCAAGAACGGCTTGTGCCGCGGCCCGTTCAACGCCAATCACCAGCTTGCCTTCGTTTGCAAAGTTGAGCGGGTCCAGCCCCAGCAGTTCGCAAAGCCCGCGAACGGCGGGCTTAACGGGCAGGCTGCGCTCGGTAAGTTCAATCCCGTACCCGCAGCTTGCCGCAAACTCGTGAACCACGGCATTCACGCCGCCTCGCGTGGCATCCCGCAGGGCCTTCACGCCGGGAATACCGCGCAGCGTCTGAATCAGCGGGGTGAGTACCGCGCAGTCGCTGCGCAGTTCGCCGTCCAGCCCCAGGCCTTCGCGCAGGTTCAGGATGGTCGCCCCGTGGCAGCCCAGCGTGCCGGTAACGATCAGCACGTCGCCCACGCTGAGGCGCTGCGCACCCCAGTGAATATCTGCGGGGATCGCGCCCATTCCGGCGGTGTTGATAAACAGCTTGTCGGCCGCGCCGCGCTGCACCACTTTGGTGTCGCCGGTGACGATAGCTATCCCCGCCTCGCGCGCGGTCTGCGCCATGCTGTTGACCACGGCCGCGAGCGTCTCCATCGGTAATCCCTCTTCAAGGATAAACCCGCAGGAGAGGTAGCGCGGAATGGCGCCGCTGACGGCGACGTCGTTCGCCGTGCCGCAGACGGCGAGCTTGCCGATATCGCCGCCCGGGAAGAACAGCGGATCAATGACGTAGCTGTCGGTGGAGAAGGCCAGCCTGTCGCCCTGGGCGGTGAGGGCGGCGAGGTCAATGCGCGCCTGGTCTTCCTGTTCGGCGAGCCAGGGGTTGTTAAAAGCTTCCATAAACAGCCGGTTAATCAGCTGCTGCATCGCCTGTCCGCCGCTACCGTGCGCCATTTCAACCGTATTCATGCTTCGCTCTCCTGGTTGCGATACTGATACCACGCGGCACATGCCCCTTCGGAGGAGACCATCAGCGCGCCAAACGCCGTTTGCGGGTTACAGGTATTGCCAAATAACGGACACTGATGCGGTTTGCATTTGCCGGTGAGCACCTCGCCGCAGCGGGCACGGGGATCGTCGCAAACCTGCTGCGGCTGCGGGCGGAAATGCGCTTCGGCGTCGAACGCGCGATAGGCTGGCGTCAGGCGCACGCCGGATTCAGCAATCAGCCCCAGGCCGCGCCATTCGCTGTCGCCCTCAACGCTAAACACGTCGGCTATCGCCTGCTGCGCTCGTTCATTTCCCGCATCCGGCACCACGCGGCGGTACTGATTTTCCACGGTACTCAGGGACGCTATTTTCTGCTCAACCAGCATGGTGACACCTTGCAGTAGATCAAGTGGTTCGAAACCAGCGACCACTAACGGACGATTGTACTGTTCAGCGATAAAACCGTAGGCGTCTGTGCCAATCACCATGCTGACGTGGCCCGGTGCCAGAAAGGCGTCAATGCCGTTGCCTGGCTCTTCCAGCAGGCTGCGCAGGGTGGGGATGAGCGTAATGTGTTGGCAGAAGAAGAAAAAGTTATCGACGCCGCGCGCTTTCGCCTGCTGCAGCGTGATGGCGGTGGCGGGCATGGTGGTTTCAAACCCCAGGCCAAAAAACACCACCTTGCGCGCGGGGTTATCCGCTGCCAGCGTCAGGGCATCCATCGGCGAATAGACGATCCGGATGTCTGCGCCGCGCGCTTTCGCCTGCAGCAGCGAACCATTTTTCCCCGGCACGCGCATCGCGTCGCCAAAGGTGCAGAAAATGACGTCGGGCTGGCTGGCAATTTCAATACAGCTGTCGATGCGCCCCATCGGCAGCACGCAGACCGGACAGCCGGGGCCGTGGATAAACTCAATGTTTTCCGGCAACAGCTGGCCGAGGCCAAATTTGAAGATGGCGTGCGTGTGCCCGCCGCACACCTCCATGATCCGCAGCGGCCTTTCTTTCGTGTAGTCCAGCCGCGCTGCGCGCGTTTTCAGGTGGCCGATAAGCTGCAGCACCTGCTCCGGCGCGCGGTATTCATCAACGTAACGCATGATTATCGCTCCTCGCCGTACAGCAGCGCGCCCACGTCAGGCTCCACGTCGAACATATTTTGCAGGGCGTCGAGCGTGTCGCGGGCTTCCGCTTCGTTAATCACGCTCATGGCAAACCCCACGTGGACCAGCACCCACTGGCCGAGACGCGAGGCGCCGCTCTCATCGGTGCTGCCCACCAGCGTCAGGTCGACGTCGCGCAGGATGCCGCAGACCTCGACTTTGGCCTGATTACCGTCGATGGCGTGAATTTGTCCCGGTACGCCTATGCACATCGTTCGCTCTCCAGCCAGTCTAGCCAGCCGTCCATGCCGTCGCCGCGCGTGGCGGAGACCAGCAGGATCTCAATCTCCGGGTTCACCTCGCGGGCATACGCCACGCACTTATCCACGTCGAAATTCAGGTACGGCAGCAGGTCGACTTTGTTCAGCAGCATGATGGACGCGGCGGCAAACATGTGCGGGTACTTCAGCGGCTTGTCTTCGCCTTCGGTCACTGAAAGCACCGCCACCTTGTGTCGTTCGCCGAGGTCGAAGCTCGCCGGGCAGACGAGGTTGCCGACGTTTTCAATAAACAGGATGCCGTTATCCACCAGCGGCAGGCGCGGGGCGGCGTCGGCAATCATCTGCGCATCGAGGTGGCAGCCTTTACCGGTGTTGACCTGAATCGCCGGGGTGCCGGTTTCGCGAATGCGCGCCGCGTCGTTAACGGTTTGCTGGTCGCCTTCGATCACCGCGCAGGAGACAAGCCCGTTCAGGCGCTTGAGCGTTTCGGTCAGTAGCGTGGTTTTGCCGGATCCGGGGCTGGAGACAAGGTTCAGCGCCAGCTGTTTGCGGGTGGCAAAGCGGGCGCGGTTGCGGGTGGCGATCTGGTTATTCTTGTCCAGCACGTTGATTTCCACCTCCAGCATCTGGCGCTGGCTCATGCCCGGCGCGTGGGTGCCCGCTTCGCCGTGGCCGTAATGCAGGTCGCCCGCATCGGAGCGTTGCGGCGCAAAGGTAATGCCGGTCAGGGCTGCCGCAGGGCGCGGTGCGGGGGAAAAGGGCGCGGAGCGAAACGCGGAGTGGGGGCGGTGTTCATCCCCTTCTATATACAGGTTGCCTTCGGCGCAACCGCAGGTACTACACATACTTTACTCCTTCTCGATTTCGAGGCGTTGGATCTGCATGCCGTCATCCGCCACGATGCGCAGACCGGTGCTCTGACACTGCGGGCAGCGCTGTACCTTTGATGACACCAGGGTGACGTACTGCTGGCACTGCTCGCACCAGCACTCCGCCTGCTGTTCTTCAATATGGAGTTCGCAGCCTTCCGCCAGCGTGCCGCGGCAGACCAGCTCAAAACAGAAGGTCAGGGCGCTGGTCTCGACGCAGGAAAATGCTCCGACCTTCAGCCAGACGCCGGTGACGCGTTTCGCGTGGTTTTGCACTGCCTGCTGTTCGATAAGTTCCAGAGCCCGCTGGCAGAGGGTGATTTCGTGCATGACGCCTCCTCAATGAATTGCCCCGGTAATGCAATAACGGTGCCAGCTTGATTTTTGTTAAGGCGTGACGATGTCAACGCTGTCGAAATGACACGTCGACACCGCGGTGTTGACAGCAATTTTTAAGGTAAATGTATTGAAAATCATAAAGATAAAAACTGGCATGGAATTTGCTTAACAGCCGCTATCTCCATTAAACGGATACCTTTTATGACTATTTGGGAAATCAGCGAAAAAGCGGATTACATCGCGCAGCGTCATCAGCAGCTGCAGGACCAGTGGCACCTTTACTGCAACTCTCTGGTCCAGGGCATTACCTTGTCGAAAGCGCGTCTTCACCACGCGATGAGCTGCGCGGCGCAGGGCGACATGCGCTTCGTTCTGTTCGGCCATTTCACCATCAACGTTACCCTGGCGGACAACTTCAACAGCCACACCATTGAGTACTACCTCGAGACAAAAGACGGCGAAAAACAGTGTATTGCGAAGGCGCAGCTGATGGCCGACGGCATGGTGGACGGCCACGTAAGCAACCGCGATCGCCAGCAGGTGCTGGAACACTATCTGGAAAAAATCGCGCCGGTCTATAACGGCCTGTACGCCGCCGTTGAGCACGATCTTCCGGTCAACCTGAAGCAACTGATGGACGGAAATACCTCAGCGAACGTGGCCTGACCCATGCGTGTCGAGAAGTGTCGACAAGACAGCTTTTCGACAAAAATGACTATCACCAGAGGATAACCGGTGAACCGTTTTGTAATTGCTGACTCGACGGTCTGCATTGGCTGTCGAACCTGTGAGGCGGCGTGTTCGGAAACGCATCGCCTGCATGGGCTGCAGTCCATGCCGCGCCTGCACGTCATGCGTAATGAAAAAGAGTCTGCCCCGCAGCTCTGCCATCACTGTGAGGATGCCCCGTGCGCGGGTGTCTGCCCTGTGAATGCCATCACCCGCGTGGATGGCGCTGTCCAGCTGAACGAAAGCCTGTGCGTAAGCTGCAAGCTGTGCGGCATTGCCTGCCCGTTCGGCGCGATTGAATTTTCCGGCAGCCGACCGCTGCATATCCCGGCGAATGCCAACTCGCCAAAAGCCCCGCCCGCGCCGCCGGCGCCTGCGCGCGTAAGCTCGCTTTTGGACTGGGTGCCCGGCATCCGTGCCGTTGCGGTGAAATGCGACCTGTGCAGCTTCGATGATCAGGGCCCGGCCTGCGTGCGGACCTGCCCGACGAAAGCGCTGATTCTGGTTAACATTCGCGACATCGCCCGTACCAGCAAGCGCAAACGCGAGCTGACCATCAACAGTGATTTTGGCGACCTTTCTCTGCTACAGGCGCTTAACGAGGGGGCGAAATGAATGCGGTGATGATGATTACCGGCGCGGTAGCCTGTTTTGCGGCCGCCGCCGTTCTGGCGCCGATCTTCTCATTCCATAAAACCCTGAGCGGCGCGATCGCCGGGCTCGGCGGGGCGGTCGCTAGCCTGATGACGCTGGCGGCAGGCGGCGTTGTTCTGTTCGGCGGCCAGTCGGCAGAGACCGTGATGCCGCTGATTCGCCACACCGTTGAGATCACGCCGCTGAACGCCATCTGGCTGGTGACGTTTGGCCTGTGCGGGGTGTTTATCAGCCTGTTCAATATCGACTGGCACCGCCACCCGCACGCTAAAGCCAACGGCCTGCTGGTTAACCTGTTGATGGCGACGGCGGTCTGCACCGTGACCGCCAGCAACCTCGGCGCGCTGGTGGTGATGGCGGAGATCATGGCGCTGTGCGGCGTGTTCCTGACGGGCTGTAGCGCCTCCGGCAAGCTGTGGTTTGCGCTGGGACGCCTCGGAACGCTGCTGCTGGCGCTGGCCTGCTGGCTGGTGTGGCAGCGCTTCGGCACGCTGGATTTCGCTGTGCTCAACGGGCATCCGCTGGGCAATGACGTCTGGCTGCTGGGCGTGCTCGGCTTTGGCCTGCTCGCCGGCATCATTCCGCTGCACGGCTGGGTGCCGCAGGCGCATGCGAATGCCTCCGCGCCCGCCGCCGCGCTGTTTTCTGTGGTGGTGATGAAGGTCGGTCTGTTCGGGATCCTGGCGATTACGCTGACCGGCGGCCAGCCGCCGCTGTGGTGGGGCGTTGTGCTGCTGGTCGCCGGCATGATTACGGCGTTCGTCGGTGGCCTGTACGCGCTGATGGAGCACAATATCCAGCGTCTTCTGGCGTACCACACGCTGGAGAATATCGGCATCATCCTGCTTGGCATGGGCGCGGGCGTGACCGGGCTGGCGCTCAACCAGCCGGCGCTGATTGCGGCCGGTTTTATCGGCGGTCTTTATCACCTCGTCAACCACAGCCTGTTTAAAAGCACCCTGTTCCTTGGAGCGGGAAGCGTCTGGTTCCGCACCGGCCATCGGGATATCGAAAAGCTCGGTGGGATTGGCAAAAAGATGCCGGTGATTTCACTGGCGATGCTGGTCGGGCTGATGGCGATGGCCGCACTGCCGCCGCTGAACGGCTTTGCCGGGGAGTGGGTGATCTATCAGTCCTTCTTCGCCCTCGGTCAGAGCAATGCGTTTATCGCTCGTCTGCTGGGGCCGCTGCTGGCGGTCGGGCTGGCGATTACCGGGGCGCTGGCGGTGATGTGCATGGCGAAAGTCTACGGCGTGACCTTCCTCGGTGCGCCGCGCACCCGCGAAGCGGAAAACGCCTGCTGCGCACCGTTGTTGATGGGCGTGAGCGTGGTCGCGCTGGCGCTGTGCTGCATTGCGGGCGGCGTCGCTGCGCCGTGGCTGCTACCGCTGCTGGGCAACGCCATTCCGTTGCCGCTGACCGTGGCGAATACCACCGTCTCTCAGCCAATGATTGCGCTGCTGCTGATTGGCGCACCGCTGCTACCGCTCATCCTGATGATGTTCTTCAAACGCGACCGGCTCGCCTCCCGCTCGCGCGGTGCGGCGTGGGCCTGTGGCTACGAACACGAACAGTCGATGGTCATTACCGCCCACGGCTTCGCCATGCCGGTAAAAGAAAACTTTGCCGCCGTGCTGAAGCTGCGCCACTGGCTGAACCCGGTCGGCTGGGTACCCGGCTGGCAGAGCGCTGCCGCACCCGCGCTGTTCCGCCGTCTGGCGGTCATCGAACTGGCGGTGCTGGTGGTCATTGTGATTTCACGAGGAGCCTGACATGAATCTGTTACTGGCAATTCTTCAGGCGCTGGTGTTGTTCGCCGTGGCGCCGCTGCTGTCGGGCATCACGCGCGTGGCGCGCGCCCGGATGCACAACCGTCGCGGCCCTGGTGTGCTCCAGGAGTATCGCGATCTCTTCAAGCTGTTTTCTCGCCAGAGCGTGGTGCCGAATGCCGCAGGCTGGGTCTTCCGTCTGACGCCGTTTGTGATGGTGGGCGTGATGCTGACCATCGCCACCGCGCTGCCGGTGGTGACGGTGGGATCGCCGCTGCCGGCGCTCGGCGATCTGATCACGCTTATCTACCTCTTCGCTATCGCCCGCTTCTTCTTTGCCATTGCGGGCCTGGACACCGGGAGCCCGTTTACCGGCATCGGTGCCAGCCGCGAGGCGATGCTCGGCGTGCTGGTTGAGCCGATCCTGCTGCTGGGGCTGTGGGTTGCCGCGCAGGTTGCGGGCTCCACCCACATCAGCTTTATCACCCACGCCGTCTACCACTGGCCGGTTGCCCGCTCCATTCCGCTGGTGCTGGCGCTGTGCGCCTGCGCGTTCGCCACCTTTATCGAGATGGGCAAACTGCCGTTCGATCTGGCTGAAGCCGAGCAGGAACTTCAGGAAGGGCCGCTCACCGAGTACAGCGGCTACGGTTTTGCGGTGCTGAAGTGGGGCATTAGCCTCAAACAGCTGGTGGTGCTGCAGATGTTTGTCGGCGTCTTCTTCCCGTGGGGGCAGATGACACACTTCTCCGCGGGCGGTCTGCTGCTGGCCGTCGTGGTTGCCGCCCTCAAGCTGCTGGTCGGCGTGCTGGTGATTGCCCTGTTCGAAAACAGCATGGCGCGCCTGCGTTTTGTGGAAACGTCCCGCATCACCTGGGCCGGGTTTGGTTTTGCATTTTTAGCGTTCGTCTCCTTGCTGGTGGCGTGATTAAAGAGAGTATTTATGTCTGAAGAAAAGAAAGGTCAGCAGTATCTCGCCGCATTGCATCAGGCTTTCCCCGGCGTGGTGCTGGAGGAGTCCTGGCAAACCAAAGACCAGATAACCGTCACCATTAAGGTGAACTATCTGCCGGAAGTGGTGGAGTTTCTCTACTACCAGCAGGGCGGCTGGCTGTCGGTGCTGTTCGGTAACGACGAGCGCCAGCTGTGCGGCAACTACGCGGTGTACTACGTGATGTCTATGGAGCAGGGCGAGAAGTGCTGGATCACCGTGCGCGTCGAGGTCGACCCGAATAAGCCAGAATACCCGTCCGTCACGCCGCACGTGCCCGCGGCCGTCTGGGGCGAGCGCGAAGTGCGCGACATGTACGGTCTGGTGCCGGTCGGCCTGCCGGACGAGCGCCGCCTGGTGCTGCCTGACGACTGGCCGGACGAACTCTATCCGCTGCGTAAAGACAGCATGGACTACCGCCAGCGTCCGGCCCCAACCACCGACAGCGAAACTTACGAGTTCATCAACGAGCTGGGCAGCAAGAAGAACAACGTGGTGCCGATCGGCCCGCTGCACGTCACCTCCGACGAACCGGGGCACTTCCGCCTGTTCGTCGACGGCGAAAACATTATCGACGCCGACTACCGTCTGTTCTACGTCCACCGCGGGATGGAAAAGCTGGCGGAAACCCGCATGGGCTACAATGAAGTCACGTTTCTTTCCGACCGCGTTTGCGGCATCTGCGGCTTCGCCCACAGCACCGCCTACACCACCTCGGTGGAGAACGGCATGGGGATCGTGGTGCCGGAGCGCGCGCAGATGATCCGCGCCATTCTGCTGGAGGTGGAGCGTCTGCACTCGCACCTGCTGAACCTCGGACTGGCCTGCCACTTCGTTGGCTTTGACTCCGGGTTTATGCAGTTCTTCCGCGTGCGCGAAGCGTCGATGAAGATGGCGGAGATCCTCACCGGGGCGCGCAAAACTTACGGTCTGAACCTGATCGGCGGGATCCGTCGCGACCTGCTGAAAAACGATATGATCCAGACCCGCCAGCTGGCGCAGCAGATGCGCCGCGACGTGCAGGAGCTGGTGGATATGCTGCTCAGCACGCCAAACATCGAGCAGCGCACCGTCGGCATCGGCCGTCTTGACCCGGAAATTGCCCGCGACTTCAGCAACGTCGGCCCGATGGTGCGCGCCAGCGGCCACGCCCGCGACACCCGTACCGATCACCCGTTCGTTGGCTACGGCCTGCTGCCGATGACCGTGCACAGCGAGCAGGGCTGCGACGTCATCTCTCGCCTCAAGGTGCGCATCAACGAGGTGTTCACGGCGCTGAACATGATCGACTACGGCCTTGATAACCTGCCTGGCGGCCCGCTGATGGTGGAGGGCTTCACCTACGTTCCGAACCGCTTTGCCCTCGGCTTTGCCGAAGCGCCGCGCGGGGACGACATTCACTGGAGCATGACCGGCGACAACCAGAAGCTTTACCGCTGGCGCTGCCGCGCGGCCACCTACGCCAACTGGCCAACCCTGCGCTACATGCTGCGCGGCAACACGGTTTCCGATGCGCCGCTGATCATCGGCAGCCTCGACCCATGCTACTCCTGCACCGACCGCATGACCGTCGTCGACGTGCGCAAGAAGAAAAGCCAGGTGGTGCCGTACAAAGAGCTTGAGCGCTACAGCATCGAGCGTAAGAACTCGCCGCTGAAATAAGGATTAGTCATGTTTACCTTTATCAAAAAAGCGATCAAAACCGGCACGCAAACCAGCAGCTATCCGCTGGAGCCGATGCCGGTGGATAAAAACTTTCGCGGCAAGCCGGAGCACAATCCGCAGCAGTGCATCGGCTGCGCGGCCTGCGTCAACTCCTGTCCGTCGAATGCCCTGACGGTGGAAACGGATCTCAAAACCGGCGAGCTGGCCTGGCAGTTTAACCTCGGGCGCTGTATCTTCTGCGGCCGCTGCGAGGAGGTCTGCCCGACGGTCGCCATTCGCCTGTCGCAGGAGTACGAGCTGGCGGTGTGGAAGAAAGAGGATTTTCTGCAGCAGTCGCGCTTTGAGCTGTGCAACTGCCGCGTCTGCAGGCGTCCGTTCGCCGTGCAGAAAGAGATCGACTACGCCATCGCGCTGCTGCAGCACAATGGCGACGCCCGCGCGGAGCATCACCGCGAAAGCTTTGAAACCTGCCCGGCGTGCAAGCGTCAGAAGTGCCTGCTGCCGTCCGACCGCATTGATATCACCCGCCACATGAGAGAGGCCAGCTGATGGAAAACCTACTGGGCCCGCGCGACGCTAACGGCATTCCGGTGCCGATGACGGTGGACGAATCCATCGCCAGCATGAAGGCGTCGCTGCTGAAAAAAATCAAACGCTCGGCCTACGTCTACCGCGTGGACTGCGGCGGCTGCAACGGCTGCGAGATCGAGATCTTCGCTACGCTGTCGCCGCTGTTTGACGCCGAGCGCTTCGGCATCAAGGTGGTACCGTCCCCGCGTCATGCGGACATCCTGCTGTTCACCGGGGCCGTCACCCGCGCCATGCGCTCGCCCGCGCTGCGCGCCTGGCAGTCCGCGCCGGACCCGAAAATCTGCATCTCGTACGGCGCCTGCGGCAACAGCGGCGGCATCTTCCACGACCTCTACTGTGTCTGGGGCGGCACCGACAAAATCGTGCCGGTGGACGTCTACATTCCGGGCTGTCCACCGACGCCCGCCGCTACGCTTTACGGCTTTGCCATGGCGCTCGGCCTGCTGGAGCAGAAAATCCACGCCCGCGAGCCGGGCGAGCTGGACAACCAGCCTGCCGCCATTCTGCACCCGGACATGGTGCAACCGCTGCGGGTGAAGGTCGACCGCACGGCGCGCAGGCTGGCGGGCTATCGCTACGGGCGTCAGATTGCCGATGACTATCTGCGCCTGCTGAGCCAGGGCGACCATCAGGTGGCGCGCTGGCTGGAGGCGGAAAACGATCCGCGCCTCAATGAGATCGTGGCGAACCTGAACAGCATCGTCGATGAGGCGCGAATCCGATGAGTGAAACGGTGGTGTTCAGTCAGCTGAGCCGTAAGTTTATTGATGAGAACGATGCCACGCCGGATGCGGCGCAGCAGGTGGTCTATTACAGCCTGGCGATTGGGCATCACCTCGGGGTGATTGACTGCCTGGAGGCCGCGCTGAGCTGCCCGTGGCCGGAATATCTGGCGTGGATCGCCACGCTGGAGGAGGGCAGCACGGCGCGGCGCAAGATGGAAGGCGTGCCGAAGTACGGCGAGATCGTGATCGATGTGAACCACATTGCCATGCTCGCCAACGCCTTTGACGCGGCGCTCGGCAGGCAAACCCCCGAGCAGCAGGCGTGGAGCAAAACGCTGCTCGGCATGCTGCATGATATTCATCAGGAGAGCGCCATCTACCTGATGGTGAGGAGATTACGTGACTGACGTTTTACTGTGTGTCGGCAACAGCATGATGGGCGACGACGGCGCGGGTCCGCTGCTGGCGGAGATGTGCGCCGCCAACCCGCAGGGCAGTTGGGTGGTCATTGACGGCGGCAGCGCGCCGGAAAACGACGTGGTCGCCATTCGCGAACTGCGTCCGGACAGGCTGTTAATCGTCGATGCCACCGATATGGGGCTCAACCCCGGCGAGATCCGCCTGATTGACCCGGACGACATCGCCGAGATGTTTATGATGACCACCCACAATATGCCGCTGAACTACCTTGTGGATCAGATCAAAGGTGACGTGGGCGAGGTGCTGTTTTTAGGGATCCAGCCGGACATTGTCGGGTTTTATTACCCGATGACGCCGCCAGTGAAGGCGGCGGTGGAGGAGGTGTATTCGCGGCTGGCGGGGTGGGTTGGGGATGGAGGGTTTTCTCCGCTCTGAGCAGTGCCGGGTGGCGGCTACGCCTTACCCGGCCTACAAAACCGTAGGCCCGGTAAGCGCAGCGCTACCGGGCAACTGGCTACGCCAGATCCGCCCCGTTACTCGCAATCACCTTCTTATACCATCCGAACGATTTCTTACGTTTCCGCTCCAGCGTGCCGTTCCCGGCGTCGTCGCGGTCGACGTACACAAACCCGTAGCGCTTGCTCATCTCGCCTGTTGAGGCCGAAACCAGGTCAATGCAGCCCCAGGTGGTGTAGCCCATCAGCGGCACGCCGTCCTCAATCGCATCGCCCATCGCGCGAATATGCTCGCGCAGATAGCTGATGCGGTAGTCGTCGTTAATCTCGCCGTTTTCATCAACGACATCTTTCGCCCCGAGGCCGTTTTCTACCAGGAACAGCGGCTTCTGGTAGCGGTCGTACATCATGTTCATGGTGATGCGCAGACCGAGCGGGTCGATGCCCCAGCCCCATTCGCTCACCTGAATGTGCGGGTTGCGCAGGGATTTGACGATGTTCGCCGCATTGGTATTGTTCGCGTTCATGTCCGCCGACGCGCAGCGCGAGGCGTAATAGCTGAACGAGACAAAGTCGACGGTGTTTTTAAGCAGTTCGTCGTCGCCGGGATCTTTCACAATCACCACGCCTTTCTCGCGGAACACGCGGGCGGAGTAAGCCGGATAGCTGCCGCGCGCCTGTACGTCGATAAAGAACAGATTCTCGCGGTCTTTCTCCAGCGCCATCCACACGTCTTCCGGCTTGCAGGAGTACGGATAGAAATTCCCGCCCGCCAGCATGCAGCCGACCTGGTTTTCCGGGTTCACCTCGTGGGCAATTTTGGTCGCCAGCGCGCTCGCCACCAGCTCGTGGTGCGCGGCCTGGTATTTCACCTGGTCTTCGTTTTCGCCTTCCTCAAACACCAGTCCCGCCCCGGAGAACGGGCTGTGCAGCATGATGTTGATTTCGTTGAAGGTCAGCCAGTATTTCACCAGCCCGTTAAATTCCTCAAAGCAGGTGCGGGCGTAGCGGGCGAAGAAATCCACCATCTTGCGGTTGCGCCAGGAGCCGTACTCCGTCACCAGGTGCATCGGCACGTCGAAGTGGCAGAGCGTCACCAGCGGCTCGATGTTGTATTTTTTGCACTCTTCGAATACCGCGCGGTAAAAGGCAATACCCTCTTTATTCGGCAGCGGTTCGTCGCCGTTCGGATAGAGGCGGCTCCAGGCGATCGAGGTGCGGAACACCGTAAAGCCCATCTCCGCCATCAGGGCGATGTCCTCTTTATAGCGATGGTAAAAATCAATCGCCTCGTGGCTCGGGTAGAATTCGTCGTCACGCAGCGAAAAACGCTTTTCCTTACCGAGCTTCACCGCCAGGCGGTTCGCGCCGTGGGGGATCATATCGACCGTCGTCAGCCCTTTGCCGCCCTCACGGTAAGCGCCTTCACTCTGGTTGGCGGCAAGCGCGCCGCCCCATAAAAATCCTTGTGGAAAAACAGACATTCTTACCTCGCTTTCAATTTATGCTTTTGCTGCGTTGTTCTGTACCGGTGCGGTCTGCAGGGCGCGCGCTTTTTCGGCGTCGTCTTCGACAGGAATATCCTCAAAGCCCAGTATCAGGGTCAGAACAAACGACAGCGCCACTGCCAGACCCATCACGCCAAACACCCAGACGATGGTCATCGGGTTGGCCGGATCGAAGAACTGCACGCTGGTAAACAGCCCCGGAGCCGCCATCGAGTGGCTGGCAAGACCCGCGATACCGGCCACCGCGCCGCAGATAAAGCCGCTGATCAGGCTCGCAATCAGCGGACGTTTCAGACGCACCGCCACGCCGTACAGCGCCGGTTCAGAAATCCCCGCCATAATGGCGGAGGCTGCCGCCGCCAGCGCCGTCTGGCGCAGCTCCGGGTTTTTGGTTTTCCACGCCACTGCCAGCGAAGAGCCGCCGAGCGACAGGTTGGCGCCAATTTCCGACGGCATCACCATCCCTTCTTTGCCCGTCTCGGCAATGGTCTGAATGATGGTCGGCGTAAACACGCGGTGCATGCCGGTCATGACCAGCAGCGGCCACAGCGCGCCCATGATGGCGACGGAGAGCCAGCCCAGGTAGCCGTGAATGGTGTAGACCAGCGCGGAGATGGCGCTACCGATCCAGATCCCCAGCGGGCCAATCAGCACGATGGCGAGCGGGGCGGCAATCAGCACGATCAGCATCGGCTTGAGGAAGTTTTTCGTCACCGCCGGGGTAATACGATCCACCCAGCGTTCGATGTATGACAGGCACCAGGTCATCACCAGCGCCGGGATGACGGTGTAGGTGTATTTCACCGCCGTCACCGGGATAAAGGCGAACTCAACGTGCTCACCCTGCGCGGCTTTTGCCATCAGCTCGATAAAGCTCGGGTGCACCAGCACGCCCGCAATGGCGATGGCCAGCGACATGTTGGTTTTGAATTTCACCGCCGCCGAGGCTGCCACCATCAGCGGCAGGAAGAAGAATGCGCCGTCGCCGATGACGGTCAGAATAGTCAGCGTCGGCGCGCCTTTTGGCAGCACGCCGGTCATCTCAAGGATCATCGCCAGCAGCTTGACCATCGAGCCGCCGATGATCGCCGGGATCAGCGGGGACATGGTGCCGATCAGCGCGTCGAGGATCCCGGCGCCAATGCGGCGCAGCGTCAGCTTCTGCGGTCCTTCCGGCACCGCGGGCTGCAGTTCCGTGGGCAGCAGGCTTACCACTTCGCGGTACGCCTGTGACACCGTGTTGCCAATAATCACCTGGCACTGGTTGTCGTTGCGCACTACGCCAAGGACGCCGCTGATGCTTTTCAGGCGTGCGGCATCGGTGAGGGTTTCATCTTTCAGAACGAAACGCAGTCGCGTCATGCAGTGGGTGACGGCGACGATGTTCTCTTTACCGCCCAGCGTGCTGATGACGTCGTTCGCCAGCGCAGCGTAATTTTTGGCCATCGGATGTGATCCTGTTATTGTTGTGAGAAATGTAGGAAACCGGTTCCACATAATCATCATGAGTTTCTATGAATGAAACAAGATCGCTTTTTGACCATTTTTTCGTTTCGTGATGCAGATCGCAATGGGGTATCAAAAGCGTGATTTCACCGCTGCGACAATTTTTTTGCAGTGCAGTACACTGCGCTCCATCAGATTCAGACGGAATAACAACATGACCACGATGCTGGAAGTGGCGAAGCGGGCAGGCGTTTCGAAAGCCACGGTATCCCGGGTGCTGTCGGGCAATGGCTACGTTAGCCAGGAAACCAAAGATCGGGTGTTTCAGGCCATTGAAGAGAGCGGCTATCGCCCGAATTTGCTGGCGCGAAACCTGGCTACCAAACGTACCCAGACGCTGGGCCTGGTGGTGACGAACACCCTTTATCACGGCGTCTACTTTAGCGAACTGCTGTTTCACGCCGCGCGCATGACGGAAGAAAAGGGGCGGCAGCTGATCCTCGCAGACGGCAAGCACAGCGCGGATGAAGAGCGCGAGGCGATCCAGTACCTGCTCGATATGCGCTGCGACGCGGTGATCATCTATCCGCGTTTTCTGAGCGTGGATGAAATGGATGAGATCGTCGAGAAGTGCGAGCAGCCCATAATGGTGCTCAACCGTCGCCTGCGGAAAAACAGCAGCCACAGCGTCTGGTCAGATCATAAAGCCTCCAGCCAGGACGCGGTGTCGCAGCTGATTGCGAAAGGGCACCGGGAAATCGCGTTTATCACCGGCTCGCTGGATTCTCCCACCGGGGTTGAGCGTCTCTCCGGCTACAAGGACGCGCTGGCGCAGCACGGTATTCCGCTGCGCGAGGGTCTGATTGCGCAGGGGAAGTGGAACCCCGCCAGCGGCGCGGCGGCGGTTGCCGAACTGCTTGCTCGCGGTGAACGCTTTACGGCGCTGGTGGCGAGTAATGACGACATGGCGATCGGCGCCATGAAGCAGCTGCACGACAGCGGCGTGACCGCACCGGACGCGGTGTCGGTGATCGGTTTCGACGACGTGGCCATCGCGCCCTACATCGTGCCGTCGCTTTCCAGCGTGCGTATTCCGGTGACGGAGATGATTAAAGAAACCATCAGCCGCCTGATCTTCATGCTCGACGGCGGCGAGTTTAAGTATCAACAAACCTTCTCCGGCGAGCTTGTCCTGCGTGACTCTGTAATTGACGGCCCACACCGCTGATGTCGACAGCCGTCATCGTCATAAGTGACGATGACGGCACCGCTTTAATTTTTAAAATCAAATAAAATCAATAAGTTAATTATTGGCACGGTTTATGAATATCTCCGCGCATAACTGTAATGCTGGAGAAGCAGATGAACCGTTTTATTATGGCCGATGCCAGTAAGTGTATTGGTTGCCGTACCTGTGAAGTGGCGTGCGTGGTTTCCCATCAGGCGGAGCAGGACTGCGCGTCGCTTACCCCTGACACCTTCCTGCCGCGCATCCACGTCATCAAAGGCGTGAATATTTCCACCGCCGCCATCTGTCGCCAGTGCGAAGACGCACCGTGCGCGAACGTCTGCCCGAACGGGGCGATTAAACGCGAGAAAGGCTTTGTGCACGTGATGCAGGAGCGCTGCATTGGCTGCAAAACCTGCGTGGTCGCCTGCCCGTATGGCGCGATGGAGGTGGTGGTCCGTCCGGTGGTGCGCAACAGCGGTATGGGGCTGAGCGTGCGGGCGGAGAAAGCCGAAGCCAACAAGTGCGACCTGTGCTACCACCGCGACGCCGGTCCGGCCTGCATGGAAGCCTGCCCGACGCACGCGCTGGTCTGCGTGGATCGCGACAAGCTTGAGCAGATGAGCGCCGAAAAGCGCCGTCGCGCGGCGTTCGACACCTCGTCATCACTGCTGTTCTGAACCGTATGAGCAGCAACGGCGTTCAGCTGCGCGTGCGCGGCAAAGTGCAGGGCGTAGGGTTTCGTCCCTTCGTCTGGCAGCTGGCGCAGGCGCTTCAGTTGACCGGTGACGTCTGCAATGACGGAGAGGGCGTGCTGGTGCGCCTCGCGGGTAATGGGGGGGCCTTTACCGCGAGGCTGCATCAGGACTGCCCGCCGCTGGCACGCATTGACCACGTGGAAATGCAGCCGTTTACCTGGGCGCACGTGCCGGAGGACTTTACCATCCGCCACAGCGCGGGCGGGGCGATGGACACCCAGATAGTGCCGGATGCCGCGACCTGTCCGGCATGTCTTGCTGAAATGCGCAACCCCGGCGAGCGCCGCTATCGCTACCCGTTTATCAACTGCACCCACTGCGGGCCGCGGTTCACCATTATTCGCGCCATGCCCTACGACCGCCCGGCCACGGCAATGGCGCCATTCCCGCTCTGTGTGCCGTGTGAAGCAGAGTACCGCAATCCTGCCGACCGCCGTTTTCACGCTCAGCCGGTAGCCTGCCCGGACTGCGGGCCCGCGCTTATGTGGCGTGCGGGCGACATAACTGCTGACCGTGAAGCTGCGCTGCGCGCGGCGGTGGCGATGCTGAAAAGCGGCGGTATTGTCGCGGTTAAAGGGCTGGGTGGTTTTCATCTCGTCTGCGATGCGCGTAATCCGCAGGCGGTCGCGACGCTTCGGGCACGCAAACAGCGACCGTCTAAGCCGCTGGCGGTGATGATCCCGCATGCGGATGACCTGCCGGAGACGGTTCAGGCGCTGCTACGATCACCCGCTGCACCCATTGTGCTCACGCCAAAAGCCTGGCTGCCCGCGTTACCGGAAGGTATCGCGCCCGGTCTGGATTCCGTGGGCATCATGCTTCCTGCGAACCCGCTGCAGCATCTTTTGATGATGGACTGCCAGCGCCCGCTGGTGATGACTTCAGGTAACCTCAGCGGCAGACCGCCAGCCATCACCAACCGGCAGGCGCTGGATGAGCTCGGCGACGTCGCGGACGGCTTCCTGCTGCACAACCGCGATATCCTGCAGCGGATGGATGATTCGGTGATGGATCGCGACGGCACGATGCTTCGCCGCGCGCGCGGTTTTGTGCCCGATGCCGTTACGCTGCCTGCGGGTTTCGAGAATATCCCCGCCATGCTATGCACCGGCGCGGAGATGAAAAACACCTTCTGCCTGGCGCGTGGGAACCAGGCGGTGCTGAGCCAGCATTTTGGCGATCTCAGTGACGAGGGTGTCGAAGCGCAGTGGCGCAGCGCGCTCTCGACGATGCAGGAAATTTACGGCTTTCAGCCGGAGCGCATTGTATGCGATGCCCATCCGGGGTACCGCGCGCGTCAGTGGGCGCAGGTGCAGGGGCTGCCCGTTGAAACTGTCCTGCATCATCACGCCCACGCGGCGGCGTGCCTGGCGGAGAACGGCTGGCCTCTCGACAGCGAAGACGCAATTGCCCTGACGCTGGACGGGATCGGCATGGGCGAGAACGGCGCGCTGTGGGGCGGGGAGTGCCTGCGGGTGAACTATCTCGCGTGCGAGCGTCTGGGCGGGCTGCCTGCCGTTGCGCTTCCGGGGGGCGATCTGGCGGCGCGGCAGCCGTGGCGCAATCTGCTCGCCCACTGCCTGGCGTTTGTGCCTGACTGGCAGCAGTACCCTGAAACGCGCGCGGTTCAGCGTCAAAACTGGCCGCTGCTGGCGACGGCGATCCGGCGTGGCATCAACGCACCGCAGGCCTCGTCCTGTGGTCGCCTGTTTGACGCGGTTGCCTGTGCGCTCGGCATCGACACGCAGCGTTACGAAGGGGAAGCGGCCTGCCGGCTGGAAGCCCTGGCATCGCAGTGCACGGGTGTTGACCATCCGGTGACGCTGGAAGTGGATAACCTCGCGCAATTCTGGCTGCAGTGGCTGAGCTGGCAGGCGGAGCCCTGCGAGCGCGCGTGGGCATTTCACGACGCGCTGGCAAAAGGGCTGGCGCATCTTGCCGCGTTCCATGCCAGACGCCTGTCGCTGTCGACAATCTGTCTCAGCGGCGGCGTGCTGCACAACCGTCTGCTGCGCGCGCGCCTGCGTCATTATCTTTCTGACTTTACGCTTCTTTTTCCTTCGCACCTGCCCGCAGGTGACGGAGCGATCTCCTTCGGGCAGGCGGCGATCGCCACTGCCCGGTCATGTTTACAAAGGACTAAAAATGTTACGACTGTTACGCAATGAACCTCGCGCCGCGCTTCTGCTGCTGGCTCTGGTAATGGCAAACCTGCTGGCATGGGGATGGGCATGGCAGACCTTTAGCGGCAGCACGGCGCTGATGGCCGCTAGCCTGCTGGCGTGGTGCTACGGGCTGCGTCACGCGGTGGACGCCGACCACATTGCCGCCATTGATACCGTGACGCGTAAGATGATGCAGCAGGGCAAACGCCCGTCCGGCGTAGGGGCGTGGTTCTCGCTGGGACACTCCACCATCGTGGTGCTGGCCTCCATTGCTATTGCCGCCACCGCCACGGCGTTTCAGAAAAACATGGAATGGTTCCACGAAACCGGCAGCCTGATTGGCACCGCCGTTTCCGCCTCCTTCCTGCTGGCGATGGCGCTGGTGAACATGGTGATCCTGCGCGGAGTCTGGCGCAGTTTTCAGGCGCTGAAAAAAGGCCAGCCGGTGCAGGGCGACATCACGCTGCCTGCCCAGGGCGGCGTCATGAACTGGCTGTTTGGCAAAACCTTCCGCCTCGTCAATAAAAGCTGGCAGATGTATCTGGTGGGTTTCCTGTTCGGTCTCGGCTTTGACACGGCCACCGAGATTGGCGTGCTGGGGATCTCTGCCGCCAGCGCCTCCAGCGGGATGTCGGTGTGGTCAATCATGATCTTTCCTGCACTCTTCGCCAGCGGTATGGCGCTGGTGGATACCCTCGATAACCTGCTGATGGTCGGCGCCTACGGCTGGGCGTTTAACAAGCCGCAGCGCAAGCTCTACTACAACATGACCATCACCGGCACCTCCGTGCTGGTGGCGCTGTTTATCGGCGGGCTGGAAGCGCTGGGTCTGCTGATGGATAAATTTGCCCTCAGCGGCGGCGTGTGGGATCTGATTGGCACGGTAAACGACAACCTGGGCAACGCCGGGTTTGTGGTGGTCGGGCTGTTCGTTGCCTGCTGGCTGATCTCCATGGTCAACTACCGCTGGCGCGGCTACGACGCGCTGGTGGTGCGTTCCTGATCCGGCTCCTGCACAGCGTAACCTCCGCGACTTCCTCAATGGCTGGCGCATAGCGGCATACCGATAAAAAATGCTGAAAATATAGGACTTTTGCGGAATAAAATATATTCCGCATTCTTCGCTTGTGTGAAATAGCGAGAAAGATAATTGAGTTATTTATAAAAATTCGCCATGATTTGCCTCCGGCCGATCATGTCTTTTTAGACTGAGTTGGCTGCGAATAATAAAACAGAATGATGTTTTTAATCTGTTTCAGATTAGAGTATTTACGAAAATAATAAATAAGGGATTGATAGCGATGATATATCTGCTTTGCATTTATTTTATGAATAGGATTCGTAAAAAAAAGCTCCGGGATATCGGGGCGGTGAATAATAATATCCAAAGGTTAAGTAAGCATGACCCTTTTGCAGGCCGGGTAGGCGAAGCGCCACCCGGCAAAAACAGGGTTAAGCAGGTAGCAATTTCAGCAGAGCGAAAGCCTCCTTCATCCGATCTTCACTGACCACAAAAGCGCGTAGTTGACCCTCGTTGTCTACGCCATGCGCGACCATTCCCTGCTGTTCGAGGGTTATTTTCCAGCTCAGATCCTGACGCTGCGTTTCACCTGCGAGATGCAGCGGTAATTCCGGCGTTTTTACTTTAATTAGCATGGCGGGTAATTTCAGCGGCGCGCTGCCGCCGAGCAGGTTTTTAGCAAGATACATCGCGCTTAATTGGATTGGCTGTAAAAAGGGAAGTACCTGACCATTAATTTCAGCGCAGTCTCCTAACGCGTAAATATCAGGTTGCGTGGTTTGCAGATAGCTATTTACCTTCACGCCACGCTGTATTTCGGCGCCTGCGCGATGCGCCAGCGCGGTTTCCGGGCGCAGGCCCGTCGCCGCGATAACCGCATCCACCTCAACGCTGCGGTTGCGGTCGAGCATGGCACGAATGCCGCCTTCGGTTTTACTCAGGCTTTGCAGCTGCGATTTCAACAGCAGATGTACCCCCATGTCGGTCAGGCGATGCTGTAAGCGACTGCTTACTTCTGCGGGCATCAGCGACGACAGAATGCTCGCCGCATGGTCGACCAGAGTCACGGATTTTCCCGCCCGGCAGAAATCCATCGCCAGCTCGGTGCCTATCAGCCCGCCGCCGACAATCATCACGCGCTGCGCGTCGCGAAGCCCCGTTTCGCTGGCCTGATACTCCTGCTGGCTGTTGAGGGTGATTATCAGCTCGCGGCCCTCAATCGGCGGCACAAACGCAGAGGCACCCGTGGCAAGCACCAGCCTGTCGTACTGCCAGGTTTTCTCTGTCGCTTTCACAACGTGAGCGGCGGCGTCGATGTCGGTGACCCAGGTGTACGGGAACAGGCGCAGGTTAAACAGCTCGGCGAACTCCCCCGCCGTCTGGCGGGTGAGATCTTCGGCGCGCTGATTCTGACTAATCACGTGGCTTAAGTCAGGCTTGTTGTACTCGTCCATGCTGTCGGCGGCAATCACCGTCAGCGGCACGCTGGCGTCCTGTTTGCGGATGTTTTTCACCAGCTGACGGGCGGCAAAGCCCGAGCCGATGATGACGATGCCGTGGCTCATTTTGCCTCCGTTGCCAGTTCATCAAAAACGTCTTTCCCGAGGGAACATTCCGGGCAGAGGAAGTTGTCCGGCACGTCACTCCACGGCGTACCCGGCGCAACGTCCTGCAGCGGCTCGCCCAGCTCAGGGTCGTAGATCCACTGGCAGACGCTGCACTGCATGCGCGGGCCGAGGTCGGCGGCAGCCGCAGCGGCGCAGGCACAGGTGCCCTGCTGTTCGACCGGTTTCGCTGCTTGCGGAAGCGGTGCAAGCGCCCACTGCCGCGCAATGTCGCGGCCGTGCTGGCGGCAGATCTCCAGGGCGTCGATATCCGGTCGCCATTTGGCTTTAAGGCTGAGGGACATCTCAAAACCGGCATCCTGTAAACGGGTGGAAAGGCGGTCTACCGCGCCGCCGCTCCAGCCGTGGGAGCCAAAGGCGCTGGCGCGCTTGTTACGGAAGCGCAGGCCGGTCATCTCTTCCACCAGACCGGCAACTTTCGGCATCATTACGTTGTTCATGGTGGAGGTGCCCACCAGCACGCCCTTAGAGCGGAACACGTTGGTCAATACCTCGTTCTTATCGCTGCGCGCCACGTTGAAGATTTTCACCGCCACGTTCGGGTCCACTTCGTTGATGCCCTGGGCAATGGCGTCCGCCATCATGCGGGTGTTGTTGGACATGGTGTCGTAGAAAATCGTAATGCGGTCTTCCTGATAGTCCGCCGCCCATTTCAGGTACAGCTCCACAATCTGGGTGGGATTTTCACGCCACACCACGCCGTGAGAGGTAGCAATCATCTCCACCGGCAGATTAAAGCCGAGGATCTCGGTGATTTTAGGCGTCACCAGGCGGCTGAACGGGGTAAGGATGTTGGCGTAGTACCGCTGGCACTGTTCGAACAGTTCGGTCTGATCCACTTCGTCATTAAACAGGCGTTCGTCGCAGTAGTGCTGGCCGAAGGCATCGTTGCTGAACAGCACCGCGTCGCCGGTCATGTAGGTCATCATGCTGTCCGGCCAGTGCAGCATCGGCGTTTCCACGAAGATCAGCTGCTTGCCGTTGCCGATATCCAGCGCGTCGCCGGTTTTCACGGTGTGGAAATTCCACTCCGGATGGTGGTGGTGGCCGTTGATCGAGTCGATGGCGTTGGTGGTGCAGTAGATCGGCGTGTTCGGGATGTAAGACATCAGCTCGGTCAGCGCGCCGGCGTGATCTTCTTCCGCGTGGTTGATGATGATGTAGTCGATGGCGTCCAGGTCGATTTCGCTGCGCAGGTTCTGCACGAACTCGCGGCTGAACTTGTGATCGACGGTATCGATCAGCACGTTTTTTTCTTCGCGGATGAGATAGCTATTGTAGCTGCTGCCGCGCAGCGTTTTGTATTCCGTCCCGTGGAAATCGCGCACTTCCCAGTCACGTTGACCCACCCAATGAATGTTATTTTTAACCAGAATAGACATAGCAACCTCTACGTAATACAGCATTTTCAAATAAGATGATTTGCTTATATCAAGTTGCGTGCCAGTTTTTAATTATTTGATTTTAATGAATTAATGTTGCCGTGCCTCGTAGTGGGTAGTCATTATGACTATCAAAAGAGGTGTCAATATGACAACATGCATTGTCAAAATGACAGCGAGGTCACTATGAGCTTTTCCGTAGACGTGCTGGCGAAGATCGCCATTGAGCTGCAGACCGGTATCGGCCATCAGGACCGCTTTCAGCGGCTGATCTCCACGCTGCGCCACGTGCTTGAGTGCGATGCGTCCGCACTGCTGCGCTACGAGGGGCGGCAGTTTATTCCGCTGGCTATCGACGGGCTGGCGAAGGACGTGCTCGGACGGCGTTTTACCCTTGAGGGCCATCCGCGTCTGGAAACTATCGCCCGCGCGGGTGACGTGGTGCGCTTTCCGGCGGACAGCGATCTGCCCGACCCGTACGATGGGCTTATTCCCGGCCAGGAGAGCCTGAAGGTGCACGCCTGTATCGGCCTGCCTTTATTTGCCGGACAAAATCTGATTGGCGCGTTGACCCTCGACGGCCTTTCGCCGGACCAGTTCGATGCCTTTAGCGACGAAGAGCTGCGCCTGATTGCCGCCCTGGCCGCCGGGGCGCTTAACAACGCGCTGCTGATTGAACAGCTTGAGATCCAGAATATCCTTCCCGGCAGCCCGGCGGCGTTTGAGCAGGTCACGCATACGGAGATGATTGGCCTCTCTCCGGGCATGGCGCAGCTCAAAAAAGAGATTGAGATCGTTGCCGCTTCCGATTTGAACGTGCTGATCTTCGGGGAGACCGGCACTGGCAAGGAGCTGGTGGCGAAGTCCATTCACGAAGCGTCGCCGCGTGCGGTGAACCCGCTGGTGTACCTCAACTGCGCCGCGCTGCCGGAAAGCGTGGCGGAAAGCGAGCTGTTTGGTCACGTTAAAGGGGCGTTTACCGGGGCCATCAGCAACCGCAGCGGCAAGTTCGAAATGGCCGATAACGGCACGCTGTTTCTGGACGAAATCGGCGAGCTCTCCCTGTCGCTGCAGGCCAAGCTGCTGCGCGTGCTGCAGTACGGCGACATCCAGCGCGTGGGGGATGACCGCAGCCACAGAGTGGACGTTCGCGTGCTGGCGGCCACCAACCGTGACCTGCGTGAAGCGGTGCTGGCAGGGCAGTTCCGCGCCGACCTGTTCCATCGCCTGAGCGTGTTCCCGCTTACCGTGCCGCCGCTGCGCGAGCGCGGGGACGACGTGGTGCTGCTGGCGGGCTTTTTCTGCGAGCAGTGCCGTCTCAGGATGGGGCTTTCCCGCGTGGTGCTGAGCCCGGGTGCGAGGTCGCATCTGCTAAGCTACGGCTGGCCGGGCAACGTGCGCGAGCTGGAGCATGCGATCCACCGCGCGGTGGTGCTGGCGCGGGCGACGCGTTCGGGAGATGAGGTGGTAATTCATGCGCGGCATTTTGCACTGCATGAGGAAACTGCCCCGACCGTGAAGGCTGCTGCGCCTGAGAGCGCAAACGAGAATCTGCGCGAGGCGACGGAAGAATTCCAGCGTCGGATGATTACCCGCGCGCTGGAGCAGAATAACCGCAGCTGGGCGGCGTGCGCGCGGGCGCTGGAGATGGACGTCGCCAACCTGCACCGGCTGGCGAAGCGTCTGGGAATGAAGGGTTAGATAATGCCGGCCTGATAGAAATCCTGAAGGTTGATGGCGCCGCACAGCCTGCCGGTGTCATCCACCACCGGTGCGGCGGTGATTTTGCGCTTCATCAGCACCTCTTTGGCTTCAATGGCGCGGCTCTCGGCGTTCAGCGTCAGCCCCCCTTTGGTCATGGCGTCCGACACTTGGGTTTCCAGCCTGCCGCCGCCCACCAGCCAGCGGCGCAGGTCGCCGTCGGTGAATACGCCTTTGACGTACCCGTCGTCATCGCACACCGCCACCAGCCCCAGACCGGTGCGGCTGAGCTCCAGCATCGCGTCCATGACGCTGGTATTGAGTTTGACCTGCGGAATAGCATCGTCGGTGCGCATCAGGTGGTGAACCTTGTTGAGCAGGCGTGCCCCGAGCGCCCCCGCCGGATGCGAGCGGGCGAAATCTTCTTCGTTAAACCCGCGCGCCTGCATCACCGCCATCGCCAGCGCGTCGCCCATCATCAGGGTATTCACGGTGCTGGAGGTCGGGGCGAGGTGCATCGGACAGGCTTCACGCTCAACGGAAATATCCAGCGTCGCTTTGGCGGCCAGCGCCAGCGGCGAGCGGGATTTCCCGGTCATCGCCAGCAGGGCAACCGATTTTTCCTGCAGGCGCGGAATAATGAGATCCAGCTCTTTGGCCGAACCGGAGTAGGAGATAAACAGCATCACGTCGCGGCTTTCTATCATCCCCAGATCGCCGTGCAGCGCCTCTGCCGGATGCACGAAGAAGGCCGGGGTGCCGGTGCTGGCGAGCGTCGCAGCAATCTTTTTGCCGATATGGCCGGATTTACCGATGCCCGCCACGATCACTTTGCCTTCGCAGTGGATAATGGTGTTGGCAGCGCGGACAAAATCCTCGCCCAGACGTTCCGGCAGGCGGCTGGCTTCCTGCAGCTCCAGCATCAGCGTCTGGCGGCCCGTTTCTAACAGAAAATCACTCATCTCTCTCTCCGGTTACGATCACGTCGATTCCTTTCTCTTCCAGCGCTTTTTTGAACGCCGGGTCGATACTCGCGTCGGTAATCAGCTTATCGACGCTTTCAAGGCTACAGACAATGTTGGGGCTTTTGCGGCCAAACTTCGACGAGTCGGCCATCAAAATCACTTCCCGTGCAGCGTTACACATGGCTTTACTGACGCTGAACACCTCGTTGAACGTCGTAACGCCGGCGTTCAGGTCGATGCCGTCGGTGCCCATAAACAGCTTATCAAAGCTGAAGTGGTCGAAGGCATTTTCCGCCAGCTGACCGTGAAACGACGCCGATTTTTTGCGGAAGGTGCCGCCGGGCATCAGGATGGTCTGCTCGCTGTCGAACTCCGACAGGGCGTTGACGATGTGCAGGCTGTTGGTCATCACCGTGATGTTATTAAAGCGGCTGAGCAGCGGGATCATCTGCAGAACGGTACTGCCTGCATCCAGAATGATGGAGTCGCCATCGTGGATAAATTTTACGGCGGCTTCGGCTATCAGCGCTTTCTGGTGGGTATTGATCAGCGTTTTGTGGTCGATAGGCGGGTCGGCTTCGTCCTTATTGAGCACCACGCCGCCGTAGGTTCGAATGACGGCGCCAGAGTTTTCAAGCAATACGAGGTCCTTGCGTATCGTCGTGCCGGTGGTGTCAAAGTAGTGGGCCAGATCCTCTACCGAACATTTTCCCTGCTTTTGCAGATGCTCGAGAATGGCCGCCTGCCGCTGACGAGGTTTCATAGGCGCTTCGTTCCTTAGGTTGCGAAATGATAATTTCGCAAGTCTATATCTTTCACAACGAAATTATCCATGTTTCAGATTAAGCGCTAATGATAGTGCATTCTGACAGAGCGGATCATGGGGAAAGATCACATCAGGCTGCAATTCCTGCAGCGAAATGCCGTTGATTGCCTGGATTTTCACCGGACGGGCAAAGACGGTCATGCCGCGCATGATGAGGGAATCGCAGACGTTATTGTTTTCGTCCAGCGCAATAGCCACGACGACTCGCGGTTTAAAGCGTCCCCCGGAACGCCCGACGCCCACGCGGCCTTTCTGGCACAGGGCATCAAACGCGCGGTTAAACTGGTGAATTTGCCAGCCGCCGAACGCCATCTGGCAGAGCCAGGCGAGGGCGGCGACGGTGATGAGTGCGGTGACCATATCGGCTCCTTATTGTGTTCCCTCTCCCGGTGGAGAGGGGTAGGGTGAAGGCATCAGGCCGCTCGATCAGAACATTACCTGCCCGCCGGTGACGTTAATCGACTGCCCGGTGCAGTACGAGGCTTTCGGGCTGGCGTAAAACAGCAGCATGTTCAGCACGTCCTGATAATCGCACCCGCGCTTCAGCGGCACTTTATCGATGTAGTACTGCTCCACTTCCTCAGCCTTGATGCCGAGCTTGGTGGCATACTGCGGCAGCAGGGACTGGAACATCGGCGATTTAAGCAGGTTGCCCAGCATCAGCGAGTGCACGGTAATGCCGTACTCGGCCAGATCCAGCGCCAGAGACTGCGTTAGCCCCACGCCGCCAAACTTCGCCGCGCTGTAGCCGGAGTTATGCTTGCTGCCCACTTTCCCTGATTTGGAGTTGATCTGAATGATGCGCCCCTGAATGCCGTCGCGGATCATCAGACGGGAAAACTCACGGGCACAGAGGAAATAGCCCACCAGATTGACCTGCAGCGAGCGGTCAAAATCCCCCAGTTCGAAATCGCTGATAAAGGCCGCTTTCGCAATTCCCGCACTGTAGACCAGCAGATCGGTACGTCCAAAAATCTCGTCCACGCCGCGGGCCAGCGCCATCACGCTCTGCTCGCTGGTGGCGTCGGCGCCAAACCCGTACGCCATTCCTTCGCCAAACTCGGTGTTAATGGTGTCCGCCACGCGGGCGGCTTTTTCACTCTGAATATCCACTACCGCCACGCGGTAGCCCTCTGCGGCAAGCCCACGGCAGAGGAACTCGCCTAAGGTTTGTCCTCCACCAATGACAACGGCAACCTGACTCATGTCTATCTCCTTAATTACGCAACAAATTTTAACGTGCAGCCTGGGGTGACAGCCTGCGGAACCGGGCCCGCCACGTGAACCGTACCGGGATACTCGGCCTGCGGCTGGCCGTCGAAACGCAGGGTGATGTGGCCCAGCTCGCGCAGGTTTTGTTCGGCCACGTCGCCGACGGCGGTCACGGCATAGCGCGCCTCGCCCAGCTCAAGCTGGCTACCGGCCTTCAGCTCACCGTTCAGCTCGCCGTGGCAGTGGATAAAACAAAACTCTTCGATATCCGCAGGCGCCCCTTCGCGGAAGGTGATCAGCATCTGGTCGCTCAGCGCGTCGGCGGCGCTCTGGCCAATGCGGGTAATGGTGGTCTGGTAAATCACGGTCATTGCAGGAACCTCTTATTGATAAATAAAGCCGGAGACAAACCAGGCAATCAGCACCGTGGGCGCGCCCGTCAGGAAGCGGCTGACCAGCACGGACGGCACGCCCACGCGCACGGTGTCCTGGCGCGCTTCGGCCAGCGACAGCCCAACGGGGATGAAATCGCACGCCGCCTGGGCGTTAATGGCAAACAGGGCGGGCAGGGCGAGGTGCGGGGGAATGTTCCCCAGACCAATCTGCACGCCAATCAGCACGCCGATGACCTGAGCGATCACCGCGCCCGGGCCGAGGAACGGCGACAGCAGCGGGAAGGAACAGATCAGCGCCAGCGTCACCAGCCCGAGCGGGTGGCTGGCGAGCGGGGCGAGGCCGTGGGCAATCCAGTCGCCCAGGCCGGAGGCCATGATGATGCCGATCAGCGCCGAGACGAACGCCATAAACGGCAGAATGGTTTTCAGCACCGTGTCGATGGTGTCGCGCCCGGACTGGAAAAGCACCGCCACGGCGGAACCCATGCCCATCCCGACCTTCGCCAGCAGGCCGTCGCTCTGCTCGGTGATCTTCTGGCTGGTGTCGTACTCGCGCGGGGCCGCTTTTTGTGGCGCGGCAGTGCCATTCACCAGAGTAATGTTGTCCTCCTTTACGCCCGAGACATAAATGTCTTCAAGGATGTACTGCGCCAGCGGGCCGGATTTACCGGTGGAGTGAATATTTACCGTCGGAATACGGCGCTTCGGATAGATACCGCAGCGCAGCGTGCCGCCGCAGTCGATCACCGCCACGCCGATTTCCGCTTCCGGCGGCTCGCCTTCCTTGAAGCCGTCGACCGCTTCCCAGCCCGTCAGCTCGCGCAGCCTGTCGACGATCGCCGGGCGCGTGCCCGCGGTGATGTACACAATCTTTTTGCCTTCGGTGGCGTTGAACTCCAGCGGGCCGCCCCAGCCGCCCGTGCCTTTCTCAATGCGGATCCGGTTCATGCTGTGGCTCCTGAAAGATGGACCTTCTGTTCAAGCTGGATGCCCATTTTTTTCTCAAAAATGGCGGTGGTGAGATCTGTCACCCAGCCGCGGAAGAAGTTGGTGACCAGACCGACCAGCAGGTAGCTCACCGCCAGCGGGCCGAGCGGCAGGCCAAGCGTGGTAAGGCCGCTGGCGATCCCGAGATAGACAAACAGTTCGCCGGGGTTGATGTGCGGGAACAGGCCGTTCATGGAATGGCAGCTGTAGGAGGCGGCGGCGTAGTAGCTCGGCTTGTACTTTTCCGGCATGAAGCGGCCGAGGCTTAAGGTCATCGGGTTGCAGAACACGAAGGTGCCGATAAAGGGCAGTATCAGGTAGCGGGACAGCGGGTTTCCGGCGCAGCGCTGGGCGAAGCGTTCAATGCGCTGCTGGCCGATAAAGTTGATCAGCGCGTTCATGATTACCAGCAGGCTGATCAGCAGGGGCAGGATCCCGGTCACCATGCCGGTGAACACTTCTCCGCCTTTTTGAAATAGCCCGATGAACCACTCGGCGCCGTGGGTGATAGTTTCTATCATTCTTCTCTCCTGTGAGGCTTTTTTGTTTTTGTCTGGCTGGGCTAATAATAATCACTTTGAAAGATTTTAAAGTGTTAATTGGATCTCACAATGAAAGAAAAAAGGATTATTTTGAAAGTTTATTGGTGGGGATAATGATTTTCGATGGAAAAAAGCGCGGATTTGCGTAGGGAAGGTGCGTACCGCTTCCTTGAGGTGTTGCGCATGCTTTACCATACTGGGTTCTTATCGAACCCGTTAAATGGATGTCTCATGTTCAAGCGTCGTTATGCAGCGCTGTTGCCTGCGCTTATTCTGCTGTCTGCCTGTAGTAGCAAACCTAAGACCGAAGCCGTTCAGCAAACGGCGGGCGAGCCTTCCGGAGGATTCCTGCTGGAGCCGCAGCACAATATGATGCAGATGGGGGGCGACTTCGCGAATAACCCGGCGGCCGAGCAGTTCATCGATAAAATGGTGAGCAAACACGGCTTTGACAGACAGCAGCTGCACGAAATTTTGTCTCAGGCGAAGCGTCTGGACTATGTGCTGCGCCTGATGGACAGACAGGCGCCGACGGCCCAGGTGCCGAGCGGGCCGAACGGCGCGTGGCTGCGCTATCGCAAGCAGTTTATTACCCCGGACAACGTGCAAAACGGCGTGGCGTTCTGGAATCAGTATGAAGAGGCGCTCAACCGCGCGTGGCAGGTGTACGGCGTACCGCCTGAAATCATCGTCGGGATTATCGGCGTGGAAACCCGCTGGGGCCGCGTGATGGGGAAAACCCGCATCCTGGATGCGCTGGCGACGCTCTCCTTTAACTATCCGCGCCGCGCGGAGTATTTCTCTTCCGAGCTGGAAACCTTCCTGCTGATGGCGCGCAACGAACAGGACGATCCGCTCGATCTGAAAGGGTCGTTTGCCGGCGCGATGGGCTACGGCCAGTTTATGCCGTCGTCCTATAAACAGTATGCCGTCGACTTTAACGGAGATGGCCATATCAACCTGTGGGATCCGGTGGATGCCATCGGCAGCGTGGCGAACTACTTCAAGGCGCACGGCTGGGTGCCGGGCGGCCAGGTGGCGGTGCAGGCCAACGGCCAGGCGCTGGGGCTGGAAAACGGGTTCAAAACCAACTACAGCATTTCGCAGCTGGCAGCGGCAGGCCTAACGCCAACGCAGCCGCTGGGCAACGCGCAACAGGCGAGCCTGCTGCGTCTGGATGTCGGGACGGGCTATCAGTACTGGTACGGTCTGCCGAATTTCTACACCATTACCCGCTATAACCACAGCACCCACTATGCGATGGCCGTATGGCAGCTGGGGCTGGCGGTATCGCAGGCCCGCGTGCCGGCGGCGTCACCGTTTAGTCAGTAAGTCACCTTATTCCCCCTCTCCCTTTGGGAGAGGGCTAGGGTGAGGGCACCCGCGCGCACCTATTTCCCGCAGAAACATTTCGCCACACTCCCTCTGCAAACCCGCCATTTACATCTTAACCACCTTTCAGTATTGTTATGTTATAACATTTAATATGGTGTCGAGATGTCAACATCCCTTTTTTCTCTGTCTGCTCTGGTGCGGCTTTTGCTGGGGCTGGTGCTGGTTGTTTTTATCGGGCTGGCCGTGCGCTGGGCGGTGGCATTGCCATGATTGTGTTGAATGAACTGGTCGCGGGATATGAACGCCAGCCCATTACGCGGCCACTTTCGGGCACGATTGAGCGCGGAAGCATGACCGCCATTATCGGCGCTAACGGCTGCGGGAAATCCACGCTGCTGAAAACGCTGGCGGGGTTTATTCCTCCCGTCAGCGGTGGCTTTCGCTGGCAGGGGAAGCGTCCGGTAATCGGATGGCTGGCACAGCGTCACGCGCTGGAGGCGCAGTTTCCGCTGACCGTGCGCGATGTCGTCAGCATGGGCTGCTGGCCGGGCATTTCGCTGCTTTCCGGGTTTCGTCGCGAAACGCGGTTGCGTATTGCCAGCGCGCTTGAGCGCGTCGGACTGGAAACCATGGCCTTATCCACCATCGATGAGCTCTCCGGCGGGCAGTTCCAGCGCATGCTGTTTGCCCGCGTTCTGGTACAGCAGGCGCCGCTGGTGATGCTGGATGAGCCCTTTACCGGCGTCGATGAAGCCACCTGCAACGTGCTGATGGACGTGATGCTGGAGATGTATATGCAGGGGCAAACGCTGCTCGCGGTACTGCACGACAGCGAGCGCGTGTCGCGCCATTTCCCGCAAACGCTGCGGCTGGATGCTGACGTGCCCCAGTGGAAAACCGAGCGGGTGAGGGTGGCATGATCTGGCATCTCTTTTTTCAGCCGTTTATTGAGTACGGCTTTATGCGTCGCGCGCTGGTGGTTTGCCTTGCGCTCTCGGTCAGCACTACCGCGCTCGGCGTGTTTCTTCAGCTGCGTCGGATGAGCCTGATGGGCGACGCTCTTTCTCACGCCATTTTGCCGGGCGTTGCCGTGGGGTATTTACTCAGCGGCATGTCGCTGCTGGCGATGAGTATTGGCGGTTTTATCGCGGGCATTACCGTGGCGCTGCTGGCCGGTCTGGTCAGCCGACGCACGCCGCTTAAGGAAGATGCCAGCTTCGCGGGGTTTTACCTTGGCTCACTGGCGCTGGGCGTCACGCTGGTGTCGCTGCGCGGGTCGAATGTCGATCTGCTGCATCTGCTGTTTGGCTCCATCCTCGCCGTGGACAACGACGCCGCGCTGTTTGTTACGGGCGTGTGTATGTTCACCCTTATCACGCTGGCGCTGTTCTATCGCGGGCTGGTCACAGAAGCGTTTGATACCGCCTGGCTACAGGTGAACGCCCGCTGGCTGCCCGGCCTGCTGCACGGACTGTTTCTGGCGCTGCTGGTTCTTAACCTGGTGGCTGGTTTTCAGGTGCTCGGCACGCTGATGGCCGTCGGGCTGATGATGCTGCCAGCCGTGGCGGCCCGCTGCTGGGTGCGCACGCTGCCTGCGTTACTCCTGATGGCGGGCATCAGCGGTATTTTCTGCGCATGGCTGGGGCTGAGCCTCTCCTGGGCAATGAGTTTGCCTGCCGGGCCATCCATCGTGCTCACTGCCAGCGCGCTGTTCTTTATTTCCATTTTACTGGGCACGCGAAGCAGGCTCGCTGGCAGCCTGCGCGCGCTTTTTTAACGCAAGGGGAAACGATGAAACGAACAGGATTAGTAGTGGCGCTCGCGCTGGGGATGATGTCGCACGGCGTGATGGCGAAAACGCTGAATGTGGTCACCAGCTTTTCGATACTGGGGGATATCACGCAGGAGGTGGGCGGTGACCATGTGAACGTGACGACGCTGGTGGGGCCGGACGGCGATCCGCATACGTTTGAACCGTCGCCGAAAGACAGCGCGGCGCTGAGCAAGGCCGATGTGGTGGTGGTGAACGGCCTGGGGCTGGAGGGCTGGCTCGATCGGCTGGTGAAGGCCTCCGGGTTCAAAGGACAGCTGGTCGTCGCCTCAGTCGGGGTGAAAACTCACACGCTTGAGGAAGATGGAAAGACCGTGACCGATCCGCACGCGTGGAACAGCGCGGCGAACGGGGCGCTGTATGCACAAAATATTCTGAACGGGCTGGTGAAAGCCGATCCGCAGGACAAAGCCGCGCTGGAAGCCTCCGGTAAACCGTATATCGCGCAGCTTAACCAGCTGGATAGCTGGGCCAAAACGCGCTTTAGCCAGATCCCGCAGGCGAAGCGTAACGTGTTGACCAGCCATGACGCGTTTGGCTATTTCAGCCGCGCCTACGGCGTGACGTTTATGGCGCCGCAGGGACTGTCGTCCGAGAGCGAGGCCAGCGCGTCGCAGGTTGCTGAGATTATCAATCAGATCAAAGCCGACGGCGTCAAAACCTGGTTTATGGAAAATCAGCTCGATCCGCGTCTGGTGAAGCAGATAGCGTCGGCGACGGGCGCACAGCCGGGGGGCGAACTGTATCCGGAAGCTCTGTCGGCAAAAGGCGGGGTGGCAGACACCTACGTTAAGGCATTTCGCCACAATGTGAACACCCTCGCCGACAGCATGAAATAACATTTCCACGGCCGGTGCGCCCGCATCGGCTTTTTTCTGAAGCTCCCTCGTAAAACCTGAAGTGCATCCCCACATCTGACGAGAAAGTGCTATCTTGTGCAGCACGTTTTTCTGATGCCTGGAGCGAGAATGACTGACCATGAATTGATGCAGCTTAGCGAGATTGTTGGCCTTGCGCTGAAGCAGCGTGGCGCGACAATCACCACCGCGGAATCCTGCACCGGCGGCTGGGTGGCGAAAGCGATTACCGATATTGCCGGCAGTTCCGCCTGGTTTGAACGCGGATTTGTGACCTACAGTAACGAAGCTAAAGCACAGATGATTGGCGTGCGCGAATCCACGCTTGAACAGCATGGCGCGGTCAGCGAACCGGTGGTGATCGAGATGGCCATTGGTGCGCTCAAAGAGGCGCGCGCAGATTACGCAATTTCCATTAGCGGCATTGCGGGCCCGGACGGCGGCAGCGACGTGAAGCCTGTCGGCACAGTCTGGTTTGGGTTTGCTACTTCTAAAGGCGAAGGCATCACCCGCCGGGAGTGCTTCAGCGGCGATCGCGAAAGCGTGCGTCGTCAGGCAACGGAATATGCGTTAAAAACGCTCTGGCAACAATTTCTACAAAACACTTGATACTGTATGACCATACAGTATAATTGCACCAACAGAACAGAAATCCACGGTGAAGCACAGTCGCTTCTCCCGGCATGACAGGAGTAATAATGGCTATCGACGAAAACAAACAGAAAGCGTTGGCGGCAGCACTGGGCCAGATCGAAAAGCAATTCGGTAAAGGCTCCATCATGCGCCTGGGTGAAGACCGTTCCATGGATGTGGAAACCATCTCCACCGGTTCGCTTTCTCTGGATATCGCGCTGGGCGCTGGCGGCCTGCCTATGGGCCGTATCGTAGAAATCTACGGGCCAGAGTCCTCCGGTAAAACCACCCTGACGCTGCAGGTCATTGCCGCGGCACAGCGCGAAGGTAAAACCTGTGCGTTTATCGATGCCGAGCACGCGCTGGACCCTGTGTATGCCCGTAAGCTGGGTGTCGATATCGACAACCTGCTGTGTTCTCAGCCGGACACCGGTGAGCAGGCACTGGAAATTTGTGACGCGCTGGCGCGTTCTGGTGCTGTTGACGTTATCGTGGTCGACTCCGTTGCCGCACTGACGCCAAAAGCCGAAATCGAAGGCGAAATCGGCGACTCTCATATGGGCCTTGCGGCTCGTATGATGAGCCAGGCGATGCGTAAGCTGGCGGGTAACCTGAAGCAGTCCAACACGCTGCTGATCTTCATCAACCAGATCCGTATGAAAATCGGCGTGATGTTCGGTAACCCGGAAACCACGACCGGGGGGAACGCCCTGAAATTCTACGCCTCTGTCCGTCTGGATATCCGCCGTATCGGCGCGGTGAAAGAGGGTGAGAACGTCGTCGGTAGCGAAACCCGCGTCAAGGTTGTGAAGAACAAAATCGCTGCGCCGTTCAAGCAGGCTGAGTTCCAGATCCTCTACGGCGAAGGTATTAACTTCTTCGGTGAGCTGGTTGACCTGGGCGTGAAAGAGAAGCTGATTGAAAAAGCGGGCGCCTGGTACAGCTACAACGGTGACAAGATTGGTCAGGGTAAAGCGAATGCCATCTCCTGGCTGAAAGAGAACCCGGCTGCGGCGAAAGAGATCGAGAAGAAAGTGCGTGAGCTTCTGCTGAACAACCAGGACTCCACGCCTGATTTCGCGGTTGATAGCGCGGATGCTGAAGAAACTAACGAAGACTTTTAATTCTCTCGTTTAACAATGAAGGGCTGCTGATGCGGCCCTTTTTGCATTTCTGAATCAGCAGGTTTTTTTATGAGTGAACCGACAACACGTCGACCCGCGTATGCACGCTTACTTGATCGCGCGGTGCGCATCCTGGCCGTCCGTGACCACAGTGAACAGGAGCTGCGGCGAAAACTGTCGGCGCCGGTGATGAGTAAAAACGGCCCGGAAGAGATTGATGCCGCCGCGGAAGATTATGACCGCGTCATCGCCTGGTGCTATGAGCATCGCTATCTTGATGACGAGCGTTTTGCCTCGCGGTTTCTCGCCAGCCGTGGCCGTAAAGGATACGGGCCCGCGCGCATCCGGCAGGAGCTAAACCAGAAAGGGGTAGCCAGGGAGTCCATCGAAAAATCGATGCGCGAATGCGATATTGACTGGTGCGAACTGGCAAGAGAACAAGCGATTCGCAAGTACGGCGAGCCGCTGCCGCGTGAATTTTCAGAAAAAGTCAAAATCCAGCGCTTTTTGCTCTACCGCGGCTTTCTGATGGAAGATATTCAGGATATCTGGCGTAATTTTGCCGATTGAACGCATGCGGGATTTTACTTCCCACTAAAGAAAACTTATCTTATTCCCACTTTTTCCAGTAGCTGGTCTGTCCAACGGTTTACCGATACAGGCTGGCTACGACATTTCGTTAGCTTGATTTCAGGATAATTATGAGCAAGAGCACCGCTGAGATCCGTCAGGCGTTTCTCGATTTTTTCCATAGTAAGGGACACCAGGTTGTTGCCAGCAGCTCCCTGGTACCGAACAACGATCCGACTCTGCTGTTTACCAACGCCGGGATGAACCAGTTCAAGGATGTGTTCCTTGGTCTCGACAAGCGTAATTATTCCCGCGCCACAACCTCACAGCGTTGCGTGCGTGCGGGCGGTAAACACAACGACCTGGAAAACGTCGGTTACACCGCGCGTCACCACACCTTCTTCGAAATGCTGGGTAACTTCAGCTTCGGCGACTACTTCAAACACGATGCCATTCAGTATGCGTGGGAACTGCTGACCGGTGAAAACTGGTTCAACCTGCCGAAAGAGCGTCTGTGGGTTACCGTCTATGAAACCGATGACGAAGCCTACGAAATCTGGGAAAAAGAAGTCGGGATCCCGCGCGAGCGTATTATTCGCATCGGCGATAACAAAGGCGCGCCTTACGCGTCCGACAACTTCTGGCAGATGGGTGACACCGGTCCTTGCGGTCCGTGCACCGAGATCTTCTACGATCACGGCGACCACATCTGGGGTGGCCCTCCAGGAAGCCCGGAAGAAGACGGCGATCGCTACATTGAGATCTGGAACATCGTCTTCATGCAGTTCAACCGTCAGGCCGACGGTACGATGGAGCCGCTGCCGAAGCCTTCCGTTGATACCGGTATGGGCCTGGAGCGTATTGCCGCGGTTCTGCAGCACGTTAACTCCAACTATGAGATTGACCTGTTCAGCACCCTGATCAAAGCCGTTGCCGAAGTCACCGGCGCGACCGATCTGAACAACAAATCGCTGCGCGTTATCGCGGACCACATTCGTTCCTGCGCGTTCCTGATTGCAGACGGCGTTATCCCGTCGAATGAAAACCGTGGCTACGTGCTGCGTCGTATCATTCGTCGTGCTATTCGTCACGGCAACATGCTGGGCGCGAAGGACACCTTCTTCTACAAACTCGTTGGGCCACTGATCGGCGTGATGGGTTCAGCCGGTGACGAGCTGAAACGACAACAGACGCAGGTTGAGCAGGTTCTGAAAACCGAAGAAGAGCAGTTTGCCCGTACTCTGGAGCGCGGTCTGGCGCTGCTGGACGAAGAGCTGGCGAAACTCAAGGGCGATACGCTGGATGGCGAAACCGCTTTCCGCCTGTACGACACCTATGGCTTCCCGGTTGACCTGACGGCGGACGTTTGCCGCGAGCGCAACATCAAAGTTGACGAAGCGGGCTTCGAAGCCGCGATGGAAGAGCAGCGCCGTCGTGCGCGTGAGTCCAGCGGTTTCGGTGCAGACTACAACGCGATGATCCGCGTTGATAGCGCGTCTGAATTCAAAGGTTATGAGGCGCTGGAACTGACCGGCAAAGTGACCGCCCTGTTTGTTGACGGCAAAGCCGTGGACAGCATCAGCGCGGGCCAGGATGCGGTTGTCATTCTGGACAAAACGCCATTCTACGCCGAATCCGGCGGTCAGGTTGGCGATAAGGGCGAACTGAAAGGCAACGGTTTCAGCTTCAGCGTCAGCGACACCCAGAAATACGGTCAGGCGATTGGTCACCAGGGCAAGCTGGTTTCCGGTTCTCTGAAAGTGGGCGAGGGCGTCCAGGCTAACGTTGATGAAGCTCGCCGCGCGCGCATTCGTCTGAACCACTCGGCAACCCACCTGATGCACGCGGCCCTGCGCGATGTGCTCGGTACCCACGTTGCACAGAAAGGTTCTCTGGTTAACGACAAAGTGCTGCGCTTCGACTTCTCGCATTTTGAAGCGATGAAACCATCTGAAATCCGTGCGGTGGAAGATCTGGTAAACGCGCAGATCCGTCGTAACCTGCCAATCGAGACTCACATCATGGATCTTGAGGACGCGAAGAAAAAAGGTGCGATGGCGCTGTTTGGTGAGAAATATGACGATCGTGTTCGCGTGTTGAGCATGGGCGACTTCTCTACCGAGCTGTGCGGTGGTACACACGCCTCGCGCACCGGTGACATCGGCCTGTTCCGTATTGTTTCCGAGTCGGGTACGGCGGCAGGCGTGCGTCGTATTGAAGCGGTGACCGGTGAAGGTGCGATTGCCAGCCTGCATGCGCAGAGCGATCAGCTGCACGATATCGCGCAACTGCTGAAAGGCGATAGCCAGAACCTGGGCGAGAAAGTGCGCGTTGCGCTGGATCGCACGCGTCAGCTGGAAAAAGAGCTGCAGCAGCTGAAAGAGCAGGCTGCGGCGCAGGAGAGTGCAAACCTCTCCAGCAAGGCTGTAGACATTAAGGGCGTCAAACTGCTGGTCAGCGATCTGGCGGGCGTTGAGCCTAAGATGCTGCGTACTATGGTCGACGATCTCAAGAACCAGCTTGGTTCTACCGTCATCGTGCTGGCGACAGTGGCAGAAGGTAAGGTTTCTCTGATTGCGGGCGTATCTAAGGATGTGACCGACCGCGTAAAAGCAGGGGAACTGATTGGTATGGTCGCTCAGCAGGTGGGCGGCAAGGGGGGCGGTCGTCCGGACATGGCGCAAGCCGGTGGTACGGATGCGGCGGCACTCCCTGCAGCATTGGCCAGCGTTGAAAGCTGGGTAAGCGCGAAACTGTAATAACTACAAAGCACAAGCAGACGCCATAGCGGTAACGTTATGGCGTCTTGTTCACTGTGCTATCGATAACGATAAAGTCAGGTTGAGTTTGTGTATATCGGCTAAACTTACGTTTAACAGAATGTGATGCCGTGACTGCTTACACTTTACGTGTTTGTCATCGCTTACTTTTTGGCGTTATATGATGGATAATGCCGGGATACAAGAGACCCGACTCTTTTAATCTTTCAAGGAGCAAAGAATGCTGATTCTGACTCGTCGAGTTGGTGAGACCCTCATGATTGGGGATGAGGTCACCGTGACAGTTTTAGGGGTAAAGGGTAACCAGGTACGTATTGGTGTTAACGCTCCTAAAGAAGTATCTGTCCACCGTGAAGAGATCTACCAGCGTATCCAGGCTGAAAAATCCCAGCAGTCCAGTTACTGATATTGTCGCGTCTCGCTGTCGGGCGAGACGCAACCCTCCTGTCATTTTTCCTGCTCAAAGTTACCGTTTAATTTCAATCGCTCTCTTTTTAACCGCTCCATAACCCTTAACTCGTCCTATCGCCGCCTTTTCTGCATAGGTTTTCTGTGAAGAATCCTGCAAAATCCGCTTATAAAACACCCTCTTTGCGGCTTTTACATGCGAATTGCGTGTGATTTGTGCAAACGATAAAAGCTTTTGGAAAATTGTTTGACTTATAAGTCCCAGAAAGTAATATATGCGCCACGCAGCGACGAGAAGCTCTTAACGAGTTGCTCGAAGCACTCGAAAGAGGCGTTGAGTGGTGAGGTGGCCGAGAGGCTGAAGGCGCTCCCCTGCTAAGGGAGTATGCGGTCAAAAGCTGCATCCGGGGTTCGAATCCCCGCCTCACCGCCATTTTGCATCCGTAGCTCAGCTGGATAGAGTACTCGGCTACGAACCGAGCGGTCGGAGGTTCGAATCCTCCCGGATGCACCATCTATTACTTCATATTGCTTTAGAAGTGATATGAATATCGAGCAGTACAGTAGTAAATCCCGATGCATCCGTAGCTCAGCTGGATAGAGTACTCGGCTACGAACCGAGCGGTCGGAGGTTCGAATCCTCCCGGATGCACCATTTACTATTTCTGAAAGCAGTACCCTGATGCATCCGTAGCTCAGCTGGATAGAGTACTCGGCTACGAACCGAGCGGTCGGAGGTTCGAATCCTCCCGGATGCACCATATTCTCCGAGATAATAGCCACGCTGTTGTTTCAAGGTCTGCGGGTTAATCGCAAGCACTAGGGAGGATAACGTTGCTTTAGCAACGGCCCGAAGGGCGAGGCGCAGCCGAGTAATCCTCCCGGATGCACCATTTACTGTTTCTGAAAGCATTTCCCGATGCATCCGTAGCTCAGCTGGATAGAGTACTCGGCTACGAACCGAGCGGTCGGAGGTTCGAATCCTCCCGGATGCACCATCTTCTCCTTCTTTGTTTATTCCTTCGACGTTCCGTCAGCAATCACACTCTCAGTCAGCGACAAAAACCACCATTTACGATAAAGTAATGCTTTGTTAATCGTTTAGCGAGAGCACGATGTACGCACAGTATGACGGTTTGATCTTCGATATGGATGGCACTCTCCTGGATACCGAACCCACGCATCGTCAAGCCTGGACAGACGTCCTGGGCCGCTACGGTATGCGTTTCGATCTTCAGGCGATGATTGCCCTCAACGGATCTCCCACCTGGCGTATTGCACAGGCCGTGATTGAACTGAATCAGGCCGATCTCGACCCGCACCTGCTCGCGCGCGAAAAAACCGATGCAGTAAAAGCCATGCTTTTAGATACCGTACGCCCTCTGCCGCTGATTGATGTGGTAAAAGAGTGGCACGGGCGTCGCCCGATGTCGGTAGGAACAGGCAGCGAAAGTGCGATTGCAGAAGCTTTGCTCAATCATCTTGGCCTGCGCCACTATTTTTCTGCCGTGGTCGCCGCCGATCATGTTAAACATCACAAGCCCGCACCGGACACCTTCCTGCTTTGCGCAGAATTAATGGGCGTCCCGGCCGCAAAATGCGTCGTGTTTGAAGATGCCGATTTCGGCATCCAGGCCGCGCGTGATGCCGGAATGGATGCGGTGGATGTACGCTTACTGTGAGTGACGCGCTGTCACTTGCCTCATTATTCGCCAGCAGTTTTTTAAGCGCCACGCTGTTACCGGGAAATTCGGAAGTGGTGCTGGTGGCGATGCTGTTGTCCGGCGTGAGTCAGCCCTGGCTGCTTGTATTAATAGCAACAATGGGTAATAGCCTTGGAGGGCTGACTAACGTTATTCTTGGGCGTTTCTTTCCGCTGCGTGAAAAATCGCGCTGGCAGGAAAAGGCAGTCGGCTGGCTAAAACGCTATGGCGCTGCCACGCTGTTATTAAGCTGGATGCCTGTAATAGGCGATTTACTGTGTCTGCTGGCGGGATGGATGCGCATCTCCTGGGGACCGGTGCTCTTTTTTTTGTGCCTTGGCAAGGCGTTGCGCTATGTTCTCGTGGCGTGGGCAACACTACAGGGTATGACGTGGTGGCACTAATTGGTGGAATGAATACGCGACCTTCAATCGTCAACCATTACAATTATGCTGAGTAACATTACTTTGACAGGCGGGAGGTCAATTTGATCCCGGACGTATCTCAGGCGCTGGCCTGGCTGGAAAACCACCCTCAGGCATTGAAGGGTATTCAGCGTGGTCTTGAGCGTGAAACGCTGCGCGTTAACGCAGACGGCAGTTTAGCGACGACGGGTCACCCGAAGGCGTTAGGCTCGGCGCTGACACATAAATGGATCACAACCGATTTCGCTGAAGCGCTGCTGGAGTTCATCACCCCAGTAGAGGGTGATATTGATCATATGCTGACGATCATGCGCGATATCCATCGTTATACCGCGCGCAACCTGGGCGACGAACGTATGTGGCCCCTCAGCATGCCGTGCTATATCGAGCAGGGCCAGGAGATTGAGCTGGCGCAGTACGGCACGTCAAATATCGGCCGGCTGAAAACGCTCTATCGTGAAGGGCTGAAAAACCGCTACGGCGCGTTGATGCAGACGATCTCGGGTGTGCATTACAACTTCTCGCTGCCAATGGCATTCTGGCAGGCGAAATGCGGTGAAACGGATAAAGACGCGATCTCGGAGGGCTATTTCCGCCTCATCCGCAACTATTACCGTTTCGGCTGGGTGATCCCGTATCTGTTTGGTGCCTCCCCGGCGATCTGTTCTTCGTTCCTGCAGGGGAAACCGACCACGCTGCCGTTCGAGAAGACCGATTGCGGAATGTACTATCTCCCGTATGCCACCTCTCTGCGCCTGAGCGATCTCGGTTATACCAATAAATCGCAAAGCAATCTCGGTATTACGTTTAACGAATTGCACGAATATGTGGCAGGATTGAAGCGGGCGATCAAAACCCCGTCGGAAGAGTACGAGAAAATCGGCCTCGAAAAAGACGGTAAGCGCCTGCAAATCAACAGCAATGTGCTGCAGATTGAGAACGAACTGTATGCGCCTATTCGTCCTAAGCGCGTGACGCGCAGCGGCGAAACCCCGTCGGATGCGCTGCAGCGCGGCGGGATCGAATACATTGAAGTGCGCTCGCTGGATATCAACCCGTTCTCACCGATTGGCGTTGATGAGCAGCAGGTTCGCTTCCTGGATCTGTTTATGGTCTGGTGCGTGCTGGCGGATGCGCCGGAAATGAGTTCAGACGAACTGCTCTGTACCCGAACAAACTGGAACCGCGTTATTCTGGAAGGACGTAAACCGGGTCTGACGCTGGGTATCGGCTGCGAAACGGCACAGTTCCCGCTGACGAAAGTCGGTAAAGATCTGTTCCGCGATCTGAAGCGAGTTGCCCGGACGATGGACAGCATCGACGGTGGCGACGCATATCAACAGATTTGCGACCAGCTGGTAGCGTGCTTTGATAACCCGGAACTGACATTCTCAGCGCGTATTCTGCGTTCTATGATCGATCAGGGCATTGGTGGTACGGGTCGCTCACTTTCGGCGGAGTACCGTGAAATGCTGATGCAGGAGCCGTTAGAAATCCTGAGTGAAGCAGATTTTGTCGCGGAACGCGATGCGTCCGTGGTGCGTCAGAAAGAGGTTGAAGCGGCGGATACCGAGTCGTTTGAGGCGTTTCTGGCTAAGCAGGCTTAAGCAGAAAAGAAAAAGGCCACATCGCTGTGGCCAAAATATACATCTCTGAATTCAGGGATGATGATAACAAATGCGCGTCTTTCATATACTCAGACGCGCATTCTGTAGAAGAGTTCAGTTTATTTTAAAAAAAATCACTGTCGGAGGTGACGTATGCCGTTATTAGATAGCTTTACTGTCGACCATACCCGTATGGAAGCACCTGCAGTCCGCGTGGCGAAGACCATGCACACCCCGCACGGCGACACGATCACCGTTTTCGATCTGCGTTTCTGCGTGCCAAACAAAGAAGTGATGCCGGAGAAAGGCATTCATACGCTGGAACACCTGTTCGCTGGCTTCATGCGTGACCACCTGAACGGCAACGGCGTTGAGATCATCGATATCTCTCCGATGGGCTGCCGTACCGGTTTCTACATGAGCCTGATTGGTCAGCCTGAAGAGAAACGTGTGGCAGATGCCTGGAAAGCGGCCATGCAGGACGTGCTGAAGGTGAAAGAGCAGAACCAGATCCCAGAGCTGAACGTTTACCAGTGCGGTACTTACCAGATGCACTCTCTGGAAGAAGCGCAGGAAATCGCGCGCCACATCATCGAGCGTGATGTTCGCGTGAACAGCAACGAAGAGCTGGCCCTGCCGAAAGAAAAACTGCAGGAACTGCACATCTAGTGCACCTTTTCCCTCTCCCTCAGGGAGAGGGTAGGGTGAGGGTTGTTTAACCCATGACCACAACCTCGACTTTTTCCTTTAACCACCGTCCCCTCGTTCCGTTTGCCCATGATTACATTCATGGTGACAGCGAACCCTGGCACAAGCACGACTGCGCGCAGCTGCTGCACACCCTGAGCGGCGTGGTACGGGTGGATACCGCATCAGGCTGTTGGGTTGTACCTCCCGGTCGCGGCGTCTGGCTGCCTGCGGGGACTCGCCACTCGCTTCGCATCACCGGCAACGTGGCGGCGCGAACGCTATTTATCGATCCGCTGGCGCGGGCCGATCTCCCGGCCACCTGCCAGATCGTGCAGATAACGCCGCTGCTGCGCGAGCTGATCCTCGTCTGCCTTGCTTTACCTGAATCGTACTCACCCGGAAGCCGGGATGAGCGCGTCTATGAGCTCATTCTCGATGAAATCCGCACTATGCCGGTGCTGCCGTTTCATCTGCCGGAGCCGGAAAGTGAGGCGCTACGTCGCCTGTGTCTGCAAATCCGGCAACACCCGGGTGAAAGCTGGTGCAGCGCGCAGGCCGCGAGCATGATGAACGTGAGTGAGCGCACCCTGAACCGCCATTTTCAGCAGCAGACGGGATTAAGCTACGGCGAGTGGCTGAGAAGGGCGCGCCTGCTGGAAGCCTTAGTGCGGCTGGCGCAGGGCCAGCCGGTATTACGCGTGGCGCTGGATCTGGGGTACGGCAGTCACAGCGCCTTTACGGCCATGTTCCGTCGGGTGATGGGCGTCTCTCCCAGCGATTACTTTAAGAACGACTGACGGCGTTAAACAGCGCCTGAAGCGACGCGCGCGCCACGTCGCTGTCAATGCCTACGCCCCAGCGGCTGCTGCCGTCCTGGAACAGGCAGCGGATGTAGGCCACCGAGCGGCTGTCGCTGCGTTCGCCTAACGTATGCTCGTGGTAATCCTTTATCACGAACGGGGCGTTGACCCAGCGGCTTAAGCCGTGAGCGGCGGCGGAGAGCAGACCGTTACCCTGACCCTCCAGCTGGCGCGTTCCTCCCTGTGTGGCGACGCTGGCCGTCAGACGCAGCTGGCCGTCCTGCTGGCTGTCGCTGCGGTAGGATTGCAGCGCAAAGTGCGGCGTTGCCACCAGGCCGTAGCGGGCGCGGAAGAGCTGCCACAGCGCATTATGCGTCATCTCTTTTCCGTGGCGATCGGTTTCCTGCTGCACGTGCAGGCTGAAATCCTGCTGAAGGGCGCGAGGTAATTTCAGGCCATGATTCTGTTCGATGAGCCATGCGCTGCCGCTTTTTCCTGACTGGCTGTTTACGCGGATCACCGCTTCGTAGGTGCAGCCGATGTCCTGGGGATCGACGGGAAGGTAAGGCATCTCCCAGCGATCGCCTGGCCTGCGGGCATCAAAGCCTTTTTTGATCGCGTCCTGATGCGAGCCGGAGAAGGCGGTATAGGCCAGCCGTCCTGCCCACGGATGGCGCGGGTGCACCGGCAGCTGGTTGCAGGTTTCCACCACTTCCACCACCCGATTCATATCGCTAAAGTCCAGATTCGGGCTAACCCCCTGGCTGTAGAGGTTCATCGCCAGCGTTACCAGGCAGACGTTGCCCGTACGTTCCCCGTTACCAAACAGACAGCCCTCCACGCGGTCAGCCCCCGCCATTACGGCCAGCTCCGCGCAGGCGACGCCGGTACCGCGGTCGTTATGCGGATGCACGCTGATGCAGACGTCGCGGCGGCGGCTAAAGTGGCGACAGAAGTACTCGATCTGGTCGGCATAGACGTTCGGCGTGCTCACTTCGACGGTGGCGGGTAAGTTGATCACCATAGGCCGTTCGTCGCACGGCTGCCAGATCTCCGCCACCGCTTCACAAATCTCCAGCGCAAACTCCGGCTCGGTAAAGCAGAAGGTTTCCGGAGAGTATTCATACTGCCAGCGGGTGTCGGGATTTTCCTCACACAGCTGGCGAATAAGCCGCGTCGCGCGCGTCGCCAGCTCAACGATTTGCGCTTTCTCCATGCCGAAGACCAGGCGGCGGAACAGCGGGGCGGTGGCGTTATACAGATGCACGGTGGCCTGCTTTGCGCCGCGCAGGGATTCAAAAGTGCGATGGATGAGATCTTCCCGCGCCTGGGTTAATACCTGAATCGTCACGTCATCCGGGATGCGGTTCTCTTCAATCAGCTGGCGAACGAAGTTGAAATCCGTCTGCGAGGCTGAAGGAAAAGCCACCTCAATTTCTTTGAATCCGCAGCCCAGCAGCAAATCCCAGAACTGCAGCTTGCGGGTGCTGTCCATCGGCTCGGCAAGGGCCTGGTTGCCGTCGCGCAGGTCGGTTGAGAGCCAGCGCGGCGCGCGGGTGATGCGTTGCTCCGGCCAGCGGCGGTCGGGCAGGGAAAGGGTCGGATAGGGTTGGTACTTGTCGGCGGGTGTGTTCAGCATGATGCGCTCCTGTTGTCTTTTCACTATCGTGAATTGATTACAGGAGCGCTGCTTTATCGAAACTGACAATCGCTGTCGCGTTCTGGACAACCGGGGCGGTTGCCCTGTGGCGGCTACCAGCGCAGAGGATTAATGCGCACCACCGCCGCCGCCGCCGGCACCAAACGGCGGTCTGGCAAACCACACCAGCCCCAGCAGGATGATAAAGATCCCTGCCGATATCCAGAAAATCTCGTTGGCCGAGATAATTAGCCCCTGGTTGGTGATCTGCTGGGCAATCCAGCCGGACGCCTGCTGCTCCGTCATTCCCATCCCCTGAAGCTGGCTATACATCTGCTGAGCATTCGGGTTGTACGGGTTCACCGCTTCGGTCAGCTGGGCGTGGTGCATCGATTCACGGTTCGTCCACAGGGTGGTGGTGATCGACGTACCGATGGAGCCCGCCAGCGTACGGGTGAAGTTCGACAGGCTAGACGCGGCCGCCAGACGCTCGGGCGGTAAGCCAGAGAGCGTGATGGTAGTCAGCGGCATAAAGAAGCACGCGACCGCGAAGCCCTGAATGAACTGCGGCCACGCAGAGGCGCCAAAGTCCATTCCTGGCTCAAAGGTATACGCACGCCAGTAGAAGCACACCGCATACATGATGAAGCTGAACGTCACAAGACGGCGCATGTCGAGCTTATGGGCGAAGCGGCCAATTATCGGCGACAGCAGGACCGGGATCACCCCGACCGGCGCTGAGGCCAGACCCGCCCAGGTTGCGGTATAGCCATACACCTCCTGCAATAGCTGCGGCAGCAGAACAATCGCGCCGAAGTAGAGCATATAGGCGAGGCTGATACACAGACATCCAATGGTAAAGTTTCGCGACTTAAACAGCGAGAGATCGACTATCGGGTTGTCGTCCGTCAGCTCCCAGACGATCAGGAAGCTTATCGACACCACCGCGACAATGGTCAGGATGATAATTTCCTGCGAGTTGAACCAGTCGAGCTCTTTACCGCGGTCGAGCATGATCTGCAGACTGCCGATACCCAGGATCAGCAGCGCCAGCCCGATGCTGTCGATTCGCCGCTGTTCGGTGCGGGTCTCACGTCCCCGCAGCGACTGCAGCGTCATTAATACCACGACGGCGCCAATCGGTACGTTGATGAAGAAGATCCAGCCCCAGTGGTAGTTATCGCTGATGTACCCGCCCAGAATCGGTCCGCAGATAGGCGCGACGATAACGGTCATCGACCAGAGCGCCAGCGCGACGGAACGTTTTGCGGGAGGGTAGTTGCTCAGCAGCAAACTCTGGGAAAGCGGGATCAGCGGCCCGGCGACAATCCCCTGAATGACGCGGAAGAAAATCAGCATCGTCAGGCTGCTGGACATGCCGCACGCCCACGAGGCCAGTACAAACGCCACCGTGGACCAGAGGAACAGCTTCACCTCACCGACGCGCTTTGCCAGCCAGCCGGTAATCGGAATGGAGATGGCGTTTGCCACCCCAAACGAGGTAATGACCCAGGTCCCCTGGCTCAGCGACGAGCCAAGGTTACCGGCAATGGTCGGGATCGCCACGTTTGCGATGGTGGAGTCCAGCACCTGCATGAATGTCGCCAGCGACAGCGCTATGGTCATAATGACCAGCTGCGCCCCTTCCAGCGGTTTTTGCGGCTTTTGCTGTTGCATAACGCTCACCTTCGGATTAACCGGCGTTTGCCTTCACGATGTCATCGATCAGCTTGTTGACCGGATCGAGGCTAATTTCACGGGCGTTACTTTCATAAGCCGGGCTGCTGCGCACCTGGCTTGCCAGGATCTGACCGTCGCGGTTGGCGGTGTCAACGGTCACCAGCGTAGAGAGGCCGATACGCAGCGGGTGATCCGCCAGCTGTTTGGCATCCAGTTCGATACGCACGGGCAGACGCTGAACCACTTTGATCCAGTTACCGGTGGCGTTCTGCGCAGGCAGCAGGGAGAAGGCGCTGCCGGTCCCCATATCCAGGCCGACCACTTTACCGGTGTACTTCACGTCATCGCCGTAAATGTCGCTGACAACCGTCGCGGTCTGGCCGATACGCATATGGGCAAGCTGCGTCTCTTTAAAGTTGGCGTCGACCCAAAGATTGTCTGCCGGCACGACCGCCATCAGCGGCGTGGTTGGGCTAATCTGCGCTCCTGGCTGGACGGAACGTCGGGAGACATAGCCGGTCATCGGGCTGACGATTTTGGTACGCTGCAGGGCAAGCCACGCGTTGCGCACTTCGGTCGCCGCCTGCTGTACGGCGGGCTGGTTTTCCAGACTGGTGCCCAGCACCATCGCCTGGTTGGCGTTGTACTGTTGAATGGCCACATCCAGCTGTGCCTGAGCGCTGGCAACGGCATCGCGGGCGTGCTGCAGCTCTTCACGGCCAATCAGGTTGGCGGTGCCGAGCGGCACGCGGCGGTTCAGGTCGCTCTGCGCCTGCGCCAGCGCTGTTTTCTGCACGTCGATGTTGGCCTGCAGCTGTTTGCTGTTGATCATCAGCTGGCGGGTCTGACGGACGCTGGAGGCCAGCGCGGTCTGTGCTTTTTCAAAAGCCTGCTGGGCGTCGGTTGGATCGAGGGTCACCAACACATCGCCTTTTTGCACAAAGTCGGTATTGTCAGCCCAGACTTTCGTCACGCTGCCCGACACCTGCGCCATAATTTGTACCTGGTTCCCTGCCACGTACGCGTCGTCAGTCTCTTCAGCATGACGCAGTACTAAAAACCAATAGATCCCATATGCCACGGCAATAATGATAAAGAGCAAGGTCAACAGAAGAAGGGCGCTCTTACGTTTGCCTTTCTTGTTGGCCGGTTGCTGCGGGGTAGTGCTCTCCGCATTTGCGCTCATTGTTGTTCTCCACGATCTTCTTATTTTCACATCGGCTGAGCCGACCTGTTGTCAGAAAGGCCAGCAGTGTGACGTGCTGGCCTGTCGGTTTTTTATGAATCTGGAATGGTGAGCGTGTCGTCGCGTTAGCGCAGCGCCTCAAGAACGGCGCCGTCTTCATCCATCTGGTCCAGACGGGTGAGCAGCTTGCGAGTGATGTGCTCAAGCTGGTCGCGCTCGGCGGTGCTGAGGACAGACCAGAGTTTGTGCAGGCAATTGTGCTGCGGTGGCAGCACCTCGCGCAGGAACTGGTGACCTTTATCGGTCAGTTGCAGATGCAGGCAGCGGCGATCGTTGTCGCTTTCGCGGCGCTCAATCCAGCCACGCTTTTCGAGTTCATCGGCAATACGGGTCGCATTGGTACGGGAGGAGCCCAGCGCGCAGCTCAGTTCGGAAGGCTGAATGCTGTGATTTTCCTGAGACTCCAGCGTGATCAACGCCATAAACAATGTCTCGTTAATCCCTTGAGCTTTCAGCATTTTATTACGGTTTTCCAGCAGCTTACCCTGCATGTGCATGCACAGGCGAGTCAGCAGGATTTCCTGGTACGGAAAGTCCTCATGGCGACTGGCGCGGAATTTAAGCATTTGTTCAATGGGCGTAAACGAACTATCCATTTGGGCATAACCTCATTAATTACAGCCGATATAGTAACGACGGTGACAAATAATGTAAATGAATTATTTGTGCGGTTATATCCGCCAAACTTATGTCACCATCAGAAAGCGCCGGGTAAGTCCGTGACCCGGTGAGCACAGAAAGCGTAGGGTATGAACCCGCTGAGGAGAGGATGTGAGGACGGGGGTCTGAACTATTCATGCCAATTGTAAATATGTCACCCACATTAAAATTTCTGGGATAAATGATTACGTTTACATTAACAGAGTGAAGGGCCTCTTAACACCCTAAGAGGCCAACTCAATGTAAATGTTAGTTAATTGCATCCTGGCGGTGGTAACCGCGCCACCATACTAGCAGGTTGAGGGTAGCGACGATGGCCCCAATCGCACACACCCCCGACCAGCCCGCATGCTGCCACGCCGACGCTGAAATTAGCGAACCCGCAGCGCCGCCGATGAAGTAGCTGGTCATGTAACCAGCCGTCAGGCGGTTACGCGCCTCAGGCTTCACGCGATAGATGACGGTCTGATTGGTAATGTGAACGCCCTGTACGGTGAGATCGAGTACCAGGATACCGACGATCAGCGCCAGCACCGAAATGTGTCCGTACCAGATCGCCGCCCAGGAGAGCAGAAGTAAAATCAGTCCTGCGGAGGTGGTCAGGTGGGATTTGCCCTTGTCGGCCAGCCCCCCTGCGGGACGCGCGCCCAGCGCGCCTGCGGCGCCGGCCAGGCCGAACAGGCCAATCACCCCTTCGGAATAATTGAACGGCGGTGCGGCCAGCAGAAACGCCATCGACGTCCACAGAATGCTGAAGTTAGCGAAGGTGAAGCAGCCCAGCAGGGCGCGAGTGCGCAGAAGCTTATCCTGGGTGAACAGGCTGAAAACGGAGGCCAGCAGCTGCGGGTAGTTCAGGTGGTTTTCCTGCTTCACTTTCGGCAGCCCGCGCCACAGCGCCAGCGCCATAACGACCATCAGCACGCTCGCCACCCAGTATACGGTGCGCCAGCCGCCGAGGCTTGCCAGCAGCCCAGCAACGGTACGCGCCAGCAAAATCCCCAGCAGCAGGCCGCTCATGATGGTACCCACCACCTTGCCGCGTTTTTCCGGAGAGGCGAGAGTCGCGGCGAGCGGGACCAGAATTTGCGCCACCACGGAGAACAGTCCCGTTAGCGCGGTTCCGACGATCATCATCGTCAGCGACTGGCTGCTGGCGGTGATCAGCATCCCACCGGCGGCCAGCAGGGTCATGGAGACGATCAGCATTCGGCGTTCAAACATATCGCCCAGCGGCACCAGAAACAGCAGCCCGGCGGCATAGCCTAGCTGTGCTGCGGTGACGATAAAGCCTGCGGAGCTGGCGGAGAGATTGAACGCGCGGGCGATGGTGTCGAGAAGAGGCTGCGCGTAATAGTTGCTGGCGACGGCCAGACCCGTTGCCACGGACATTAAAAGGATGAGTGCGGGGCTAAGCCCTTGAGCTGTTTTTGTCATTAGTTTCAGGAATCGTTAGTTGAGTGATTATTTTTCCGGAAACCATAATAGCTAATGATTGTGAAAGTTGGGGGATTGTTGGGTGATGGATTGTGCGGTTTAGGGGGATAGTGCGGTTTGATCCCCTCACCCCGGCCCTCTCCCCAAAGCGGAGAGGGTTAGGGTGAGGGGTAGGGCTTTGTTTTTACTTCTGTGCCTCAAGCGCCTCTTTCACCCAGCCGTCAAACTGCTGCTGGTGGGCTTTGATCCAGCCGTCGACGTGGCCTTTGACATCCGCTTCAGACGATTTGCCCGCGTGCATCATCGCGTTCTGGGCGTTGATGTCAGCCAGCGGCAGCTTCATTACCGAAAACAGCTTCGCCGCCGCCGGGTTTTTCTCCGCCCAGGCTTTGTTCGCCACGATATGCATGGTGTTCACCGGGAAGCCGTAGTTCATGCCGTTCGGCAGCCTGGTGTCGATATCTTTCTGCTCGCCCGGCAGGGAAGAGAACGGCACCTGCAGCCACACCACGTCTTTACCCGGCTTCAGCACGTCGCTCACCCAGTACGGCGTCCAGGTGTAGTAGATCACCGGTTTACCCTCTTTGAAGCGGGCAATGGTGTCGGCCATCATCGCTGAATAGTTGCCGTGGCTCACGTCGACCGTTTTCGCCAGATCGAAAGCTTTGTTCTGGTGGTTAATCACCGCTTCACAGCCCCAGCCAGGCGAGCAGCCCATCATGTCGGCCTTGCCGTCACCGTTGGTGTCAAACAGTTTGGCGATCTTCGGATCTTTCAGCTGTTCAATATTGGTGATGTGGTACTTATCGGCGGTTTTCTTGTCGATCAGATAACCCTGCGCCGCGCCCGTCACGAAGGTACCCTCGCGATAGAATTTCTTGTCGCCACCGGCGGCGGCATACATGTCGTCGTGCAGCGGCTGCCAGTTGACGGCGGTAAATGTGGCGTCACCGGAGGCAATCGAGGTGTAGCCCACGTTGTAATCCACTTCGCTCGGCGTGTTAACCGTATAGCCCAGTTTTTCCAGCGCGCGGCTGACGATCAGGGTCTGGAAGCTCTCTTCCGAAATGGTGCTCTGCACCGGCTGCACGGTAATGCCTTTGCCCGGCAGGTCTGCCGCAAACGTGCTGGTGGAGACAAGGGTGGCAAACGCTGTGGCAAAAAGTACGTTATGTCGCATCGTTGTTCCTTATTTTATAAATGGGCGGGTGAGTAACCCGACAGGGCCGGTGGAATACCAGCGACGGTTGCCGCGACTGCGTGAATCACGACCGACGGCCTGGGTCAGGCGGTCAAGGATAATGGCGAGGATCACAATGCCGACGCCGCCGACGGTGGCCAGCCCCATGTCGAGACGGCCAATGCCGCGCAGCACCATCTGGCCCAGTCCGCCAACGGCGATCATCGAGGCAATGACGACCATCGAAAGGGCCAGCATCAGCGTCTGGTTAACGCCCGCCATGATGGTTGGCATGGCCAGCGGGAGCTGAACCTTAAACAGCATCTGGCGCGGGCTGGCGCCGAACGAGCGTGACGCTTCGATCAGGTCCGCAGGCACCTGGTTGATCCCGAGAATGGTCAGACGAATAATCGGCGGCAGCGCGAAGATAATGGTGACCACCACGCCCGGCACGTTGCCGATGCCGAACAGCATCACAATCGGCACCAGATAGACGAATGCCGGGGTAGTCTGCATTGCATCCAGCAGCGGACGGATAATCTTCGCCGCCCGCGGGCTGCGCGCCAGCCAGATCCCCATCGGCAGGCCGATGACGATGCAGAAGAGCAGGGCAGTCAGCACCAGCGCCAGGGTGATCATCGCCTGCGACCAGGCCCCAATCGCGCCGATGGCAATCAGCGAAATCAGCGTGGCGATCCCCATCCCGGCGCTGCCAAACTGCCAGGCGATCAGGGAGAACAGAATAATCGCCACCGGCGCCGGCATGCCCAGCATCAGCTGCTGGAAGCCGTTCAGGATGTAATCCACCGGAATGCGGATCCCCTGGAAAACCGGGCGGAAGTGCGTCACCACCCAGTCGATCCCCTCCGTGACCCAGCTGTCCAGCGGGATCAGCGTTTTATGGAACGGATCCATGATGTTGAAATGCTCTGGCGCAGGCGCGGGTGCGCTATTGAGCCAGTCTGCCGCGCCGCCACCGTCGGCGGGTGCTGGCGTGGAACCCCACGCGTCGGCGGATTGTGCAGCGCTGTCCGCTGCTTCAGCGGTGCCCCACGGGTTAGTTTGATCAGCCATTATTTGCCCCCTCGCGATCTAAAGCCTGCAGCAGCATCCGTTTGGAGATGATACCGACGTACTGTTGTTCCTCACCCACGACCGGTACGGCGCAAGGCGCCTGCCCCACGTGAGAGAGCAGCTCGCTGAGCGGCGTTTCGGCGTCCACGGCAAGCGGAGCGTCAATTAACGCCGCATCGATGCCCTGGTTTTCGCTGAGCGCGGTTTTCAGAGAATCGATGGAAACAACGCCGACAAATTTATTGCCGCGTTCAACCAGATAACCGTATTCACGGTCTTCGTCCTGCAGCAGCTTAAGCGCCGAGCGTGGGCCGAAACCTGGGGTTTTACGAATAATGCCGTTTGGCGTTCGACGGGCAATATCTTTGGCGCTAAAGACCTGGCTAATATCCACGCCGCGGAAGAAGGTGCGTACATAATCATTCGCGGGATTATTGAGAATTTCATCCGGCGTGCCGACCTGCACCACTTCACCGTTTTGCATAATGGCAATACGGTCGCCAATACGCATGGCTTCATCCAGATCGTGGGAAATAAACACAATGGTTCGCTGATGTTTAGCCTGTAATTTTACCAGCTCGTCCTGCATCTCGGTACGAATTAACGGATCGAGGGCGGAGAAGGCTTCATCCATTAATAATATGTCTGGATTAATGGCTAATGCACGGGCTAATCCCACGCGCTGGCGCATACCGCCGGAAAGTTCATCCGGGTACGCATGCGCATAATTTTCCAGCCCAACCTGACGCAGTGCATCCAGAGCTTTTTCCTGACGTTCCTGAGCCGGCGTGCCGGCTAATTCCATGCCGAAGGCGGTATTATCCAGTACCGTCATGTGCGGCATTAGCGCGAATGACTGAAACACCATTGCGATCTTCTTTCTGCGCACCTCGCGAAGCTCGGCGTCTGATATTCTGGCGATATCCACGCCGTCAATCAGCACCTGTCCGCGGGTGGGTTCAATCAGGCGATTGAGAAGGCGAACCATAGTGGATTTACCCGAACCGGATAATCCCATGATGACAAAAATCTCGCCTTCTTCAATGGCCAGACTGGCGTCTTTAACGCCAAGCGATAGCCCGGTTTTTTCCAGAATTTGCTCTTTCGTAAGGCCTTTCTCAATATATTTGAATGCGCGCTGCGGGTGCTCGCCAAATACTTTATAAAGATTTTTCACTTCTAATTTAATTGCCATGCAATAGAGAGTGTCCTGTTATTTGTTTATGCCGATATGATTACCATGGTAAATTGTTAACGGGCATAACCCTAACATACTGAGAATCTGAGACAACCCTGGGTTTACTTTTGGCATGAATTTTCGGGGAAGCGAAACGGCTGAATTTCCCATGAGTAAAGGGCTGAGCGTGATCTGAATTTTTCTCAATTTTTTGCTGCTGTATCGGGAAATTTCGCCTGAATTGGAATGATTCAGGCGAATATGACGTGGAAATTACAGTGTAGTTGTTTTGTAAATATTAGAGAGGGAATTGTTGGGTTTATATTAAATTAACGAACGTTAGCGTTCATTAAAAATCCCAGTCTTCATCCTCGGTTTCCACCGCTTTGCCCATCACGTACGATGAGCCCGATCCCGAGAAGAAATCGTGGTTTTCGTCGGCATTGGGCGACAGCGCGGCCAGAATCGCCGGGTTCACCTCCGCCATCTCCGGTGGGAAAAGCGCCTCGTAGCCAAGGTTCATCAGCGCCTTGTTGGCGTTGTAGCAGAGGAAGGCCTTAACGTCTTCCTCCCAGCCGGTACCGGCGTAGAGTTCCTCGGTATAGCTCAGCTCGTTGTCGTACAGATCCATCAGCAAATCGAGCGCAAAGCCTTTAAGCTCCTCGCGCTTTGCCTCGCTGACTTTCTCCAGCCCTTTCTGGTACTTATAGCCGATGTAATAGCCGTGTACCGCTTCATCCCGAATGATAAGCCGAATCAAATCGGCGGTGTTGGTGAGCTTGCCCCGGCTCGACCAGTACATGGGCAGCCAGAAGCCGGAATAGAAGAGGAACGATTCCAGGAATACGCTGGCGATTTTCTTTTTCAGCGGCTCGTCGGCCCGATAATACGTCAGTACCAGCTCCGCCTTTCTCTGTAATGACTCACTCTCTTCACTCCAGGTATAGGCTGCGTCCACGTCTTTGGTCTGGCACAGCGTGGAGAAAATCGAGCTGTAAGAGCGGGCGTGCACCGCCTCCATAAAGCTGATATTCGACATCACCGCCTCTTCGTGCGGCGTCAGCGCGTCGCTCATCAGCGCCGGTGCGCCGACGGTATTCTGAATGGTGTCGAGCAGCGTCAGGCCGGTAAAGACGCGGATCGTCAGCTGCTGCTCGGCGTAGCTCAGGGTTTGCCAGGCCGGAATATCGTTGGAGAGCGGGACCTTTTCCGGCAGCCAGAAGTTGCTGGTCAGACGGTTCCAGACCTCCAGATCTTTATCGTCCTGGATTTTGTTCCAGTTAACGGCACTCACGCGTGACAGTTTCATCCTTTCTCCTTACAGCGCGCAGGACACGCAGCCTTCAATTTCGGTGCCTTCCAGCGCAAGCTGGCGCAGGCGAATGTAGTAGAGCGTTTTGATGCCTTTCTTCCAGGCGTAGATCTGCGCTCTGTTGATATCCCGCGTGGTGGCGGTGTCCGGGAAGAACAGCGTAAGCGACAGCCCCTGATCCACATGTTTTGTTGCCTCCGCGTAGGTATCGATGATTTTCTCCGGGCCGATCTCATACGCGTCCTGATACAGCGCCAGGTTCTCATTGGTCATAAACGGGGCAGGGTAGTAAACGCGCCCGGTTTTGCCTTCCTTACGAATTTCAATTTTCGACACGATCGGGTGAATGCTCGACGTGGCGTGGTTGATGTAGGAGATCGATCCGGTCGGCGGCACCGCCTGCAGGTTCTGGTTGTAGATGCCGTAGCGCATCACGTCGTCACGCAGCTGCTGCCACATCTCGCGCGTCGGCAGGGTAATCCCCGCGCGGGCAAACAGTTCGCGCACTTTTTCGGTTTTCGGCTGCCAGTCGCCTTCAAGATACTGGCTGAAATAGGCTCCGCTGGCGTAACGGGAGTGCTCAAAGCCCGCGAACCGCTGGCTGCGCTCGCGCGCCAGCATCATCGAGGTGTGCAGCGCGTGCCAGGTAATGGTGTAGAAATAGAGGTTGGTGAAATCCAGCCCTTCCGGACTGCCGTAGGCGATACCTTCGCGCGCCAGATAGCCGTGCAGGTTCATCTGCCCCAGACCGATAGCGTGCGACGCGGCGTTGCCCGCTTCAATAGACGGTACGCTGCGGATGTGGCTCATGTCCGACACCGCCGTCAGCCCGCGAACGGCGGTCTCCACCGTGCGGCCAAAGTCGGGGGAATCCATGGTGTGGGCGATATTCAGCGACCCGAGGTTGCAGGAGATATCCTTGCCGATGTCCGCGTAGTCCAGGTTTTCGTCGTAGGTAGACGCGCTGTTGACCTGCAAAATCTCCGAGCACAGATTGCTCATGTTGATGCGCCCGGCAATCGGGTTCGCGCGGTTCACCGTATCTTCATACATGATGTACGGATAGCCGGACTCAAACTGGATCTCCGCAAGCGTCTGGAAGAAATCGCGGGCGTTGATATATTTTTTGCGAATGCGCTCGTCGGCTACCAGCTCGTCATACAGCTCGCTTATCGCCACGTCACCAAACGCTTTGCCGTAAATACGCTCAACGTCATACGGCGAGAAGAGCGCCATCCCGGCATTCTCTTTGGCCAGTTTAAAGGTGATATCCGGGATCACCACGCCCAGCGACAGGGTTTTGATGCGGATTTTTTCGTCGGCGTTTTCGCGTTTGGTATCGAGAAAACGCAGAATGTCCGGATGATGCGCGTGCAGGTAAACCGCTCCCGCACCCTGGCGCGCGCCAAGCTGGTTAGCATAAGAGAACGCATCCTCCAGCATCTTCATCACCGGGATCACGCCGGAAGACTGGTTTTCGATGCGCTTGATCGGCGCGCCCGCTTCACGCAGGTTAGAAAGCAGAAACGCCACGCCACCGCCGCGTTTGGAAAGCTGCAGCGCCGAGTTCACCGCGCGGCCAATCGACTCCATGTTATCTTCGATACGTAGCAGGAAGCAGGAAACCAGCTCGCCGCGCTGGGCTTTACCGCAGTTGAGGAAGGTCGGCGTGGCTGGCTGGAAGCGGCCGGAGAGGATCTCGTCGGTGAGCTGTTGCGCCAGCGCTTCATCGCCCTGCGCCAGGGTCAGTGCGACCATCACCACGCGATCTTCAAAGCTCTCTAAGTAGCGTTTGCCGTCGAAAGTCTTCAGCGTATAGCTGGTGTAGTACTTCCACGCGCCGAGGAAAGTCTGGAAACGAAAACCGCTGGCGTGGGCGCGTTCAAACAGCTTCACCACAAAGGCACGGTCGTAGCGGGTGAGTACGCGCGCGTCGTAGTAACCCTCGTTAACCAGGTGGTCGAGACGTTCATTCTGGCTTGCAAAAGTCACGCTGTTGGGCCGCACGTGGGCGGCAAAAAAGGCGTCCACCGCCTCACGGTCTTTATCAAACTGAATGCGTCCCTCCCGGTCATAGAGGTTAAGCATCGCGTTTAATGCGTGGTAATCCGGCGTCGCCTGAATCACCCGTTCTGCGGTTGTCGTTGCCAAAATTCGTTCACTCCTTTACGCACGTTTTCGACGTCCTGCTGCGTCCCCATCAGCTCAAAGCGGTAGAGATACGGCACGCCGCATTTTTGAGAGATGACATCCCCGGCACGGCAAAAGGCATCGCCGAAATTACGATTCCCCGCCGCGATCACGCCGCGGATTAGCCCGCGATTATGAGGATCGTTCAGAAAGCGGATCACCTGGCGAGGTACCGCGCCCGCCGTACCGCCTCCGCCATAGCTGGGCACCACCAGAATGTACGGTTCCTCTACTCGGATCCGCTCCCGCTCGTTGAGCGGAATGCGCACCGCAGGCAGCCCGACGCGCTCAATAAAACGGAGCGTGTTTTCCGAGCTGCTGGAGAAGAACACCATTCTGCTCATGCCCGTGCGGCCTGCGAGGCGAGGCGGTTGATCATGTCCGGGCGAAAGCCTGACCAGCTGGTCTCCCCGGCTACTACCACCGGAAGCTGACGGAAACCCTGCGCGCGAAGGGTGTCTGCGGCCTCGGGCTGCTGGTCAATATTCACCATCTCAAACGCCACGCCGCGGCTTTCCATCGCCCGTTTGGTCGCGTGGCACTGAACACAATCGTTACGAGTGTAAATAATAATGCTCATGATTTGTATTTCCATTTAAAATGAGAGAACGGCGCGAATCATCGCGTCAGGTTGTGTGTGTCTTGCTAAAAGGAATACTAGATGTAGTTGCCTTAAGTTTCAACCATACAAGATATGGGAAATTTAGATTGGTGATGTCCCGATGATGAGCCCAGCGGGGCAGGGCAGGCTATACGGGTTTTACAGGCGAGAAGATAAAGAAAAGCCCCGGCAGCTACTGACCACCGGGGCAGATAACGGTGCGCGATCGGGTTATTTACGCAGGCTAAGCAGAGCGCCCACGAAGATACCGACTGCCGCTACCGTGCCGAGCGTACAGAGCGGTTTCTCGCGCACGAAGGTCGTTGCGCAGCTGACCGCATCGCAGGCAGCCTGTGTCGTACGCGTGCGGCCGTTTAAACGTGCGCGGGTTTCACGGAGCAGAGACTGAGCCTTACGCTTTGCGGCATCCGCTTCGTCCTTCGCGTCACTTCCCCAGGACTTCAGCACCTCTTCCAGCGTATCCGCTAATTGGCTGACATCATTACGAATATCCTGAGCGTCGTCGTTAATATCGTTTCGGTTCGGTCTGTTAAACATGCGATCCTCCGTAATTTTGTGTTCCCGTTCAGTTTAGTTCAGAAATTTAATATCTGAAGCCCATCACGCGTTATCCGGCAGTTTATGGACTATTCTGAAAGCCCTGCTATTGCTGAATACTGTAAGGTTGCCGGGCAGGAAAAGATAACGAGGAAAAGATATGTATTTACGACCTGACGAGGTGGCACGCGTTCTTGAAAAAGAGGGATTCACCATGGATGAGGTGACGCCAAAAGCGTATGGATATCGCCGCGGCGAGAATTATGTTTATGTTAATCGCGAAGCAAGAATGGGACGTACCGCTCTCATTATTCACCCGACGCTGAAAGACAGAAGCCTGTCATTTGCTGAGCCTGCCTCGGATATTAAAACCTGCGATCATTATCAGCAATTTCCGCTCTATTTAGGCGGTGAACGGCATGAGCATTATGGTATTCCGCACGGTTTCAGTTCACGTATGGCGCTGGAGCGATTTTTGAAGGGACTGTTTGGCGACGTACAGTAAATCCGCGACTGGCGTGCGCCAGTCGCTTCACATCACGCTTTTGCCTGGCTGTACTGGCTGACCTTAAACAGGCGGCGGCAGTAGTCGAGGAAATAGCCGTAAACGGCTCCCATCAGCATCGAAATGACAATATTCGAACTTACTGCCGCAGCGATCTGGTGCCAGTCTGCACCGACTGTCAGAAGAATTGCCACGTAAACCGGCGACTGGAACGTTACATACGCCAGGACGTCTGCCAGGTTTTTCACCCAGCCTGCAGGACTAATTTGACGTGCGAAACGCATTACCGCATCGCGGTATAATCCGTAAGGCCATGCAATAATAATATTGACCGGGATCGCCACCAGACGAGAAGAAAATGACTGCTCGAAGGACATTCCGGAGAGGAATATTTCAATCAGCATGTTCACGACGGAACAGTAAACAACCATCGCGAAGGTATCCGCCACCGCGTGGCGCAGGCGAGATTGCGGCGAGAACATGTCTGAACTCCTTGAGAAGAACACAAAAGAAACGATTTCCCTTCGGCGCATAGTGCTTTAGGTTGGTTTGTTTGACGTGTATAGCGTATATCTCTGAGTTTGAACTAACAACTAGTGATTAATTTTTATTTAATCGACTTTTGTCCACAAAATTCTCTAAAATTGTTCGTTTTTTGCTCCGATCGTTATAATCTCTCTCGCTTGGCTTTTTTTATATCAAAATCAATATGTTGGTTTTTTTGATGGCGCAGGCGACGAATCCGCCTTCTGACAGCGGCGAAGTATGCTGCGATTTGGAGTAAAGTTGACCATTTATATTAATGCGGTGATTAGATTCCCCTGTTTCCTGGCAGCCCCGTGCGCTATTATTCGCAATGAGATTTTAATATATTTACACTGATGCCCATACGGACCCCTGGGTAGATATTTCAACTCAAATGAATTATTCTGTCGGCGCTTTATCTATTTACCCCAAAGAAAAGGTTTTCAAATAATATGTCTTTGACGTTACAGAATCTTAATAATATCCGAACCCTGCGCGCTATGGCGCGTGAATTATCCCTGGACGTTCTTGAGGAAATGCTGGAAAAGGTCAGGGTCGTTACTGAAGAGAAACGGAGTGAACTGACGGAATTAGAGCAGCAGCGCGCCGAGCAGCAGGAAAAAATTAATGCCCTGCTGGAACTGATGAAAGCCGATGGTATTTCACCGACCGATCTGCTGGGCTCTGAACTGGCGCTGGCGGGTAAGCAAGCGAAAAAGCGTAAGCCGCGTGAAGCAAAATATCGCTTTATTGACCAGAACGGTGAAGAGAAAACGTGGACCGGTCAGGGCCGCACGCCGAAGCCTATCGCCAGCGCGCTGGAAAACGGTAAATCACTGGATGATTTTCTAATCTAATGCGTTGACCGGGCGGAACATGCCGCCCGGTTATCTGTTCAGCAGACGCCGAAATCACCTTCTTCGCTATACGGCGCAACATCGGCGGCTTTCAGCGTATATTTCTCACCTTGCTCATTGCTGGCCTGGACCGCCACAATGCTGTCACCGTTCACTTCGAGCACTTTCAGTTTCGGGCCGCCTTTACGCGGTTGCACATAATCACCGACAGAAAACATATTACCTCCTCATCGTTTTAGCGATCTTCACCTTAGCCCACGCATGACGCCGGGTACAGCGTATTTCACCGATTACTGCTTATGAGGTACGTCGGTTCCATGGCATCACCTTAAGCAGCCGCGCCATGCCGCAAAAGCCCGTCACACCCGCAAACAGCAGCCCGGCACCGACAAAGCCGCTGAGCAGGAAAAAGCCGCTGGAGACGCTATAGCCCAGAACCACGCCACAGAGTATCAACAGCCCGGCGGCAATTTGCACCTGACGCATCAGCGGCAGCGGCTGAGATTTGTCTTCGACAGTCGGCAGCCCGGCCTGCTTCCAGCCCTGAATGCCCCCTTCGACAACAAATGCCTGAGCGGGAACGGCAGACTGCGCCAGGCGATCGGCATTGCCTGAGGTACGGGCGCCGGACTGGCAGTGAAAAATCACCGTTTCGCCCGCCTGCGTTTTAAGTCCACCGGGTAAGGTACCCAGCGGCACGGACCGCGCGGCGGGAATATGCTCGCGGGCGTACTCATCGGCATCACGAATATCAATCAGTTTTGCGCCTTCAGCGATGCGGGCACTGGCCTCGCGCGGCGAAATACGGGGAAGTGACATAGCGGCTCCTTACGGGCAATAAAGCTTTTTCAGGGTGCTGATGAGCTGATGCACCGCATCTTTTTTAATGAAATAGAGAATGCGCTGCGCGTCGCGGGTGCTGTCGATCAGACCTTCCTCACGCATGCGCGCCAGATGCTGCGACGTGGCGGAAGGACTAAGCCCCGTGGCTCGCGCCAGTTCTCCCGCGCTGGTGCCGGGCGCTCCGCACAGGGTGCAGAGGATCAGCAGCCGACGCGGGTTGCTCATCGCTTTTAAAAGTGTGGCGGCCTGCTCGGCGCTGGCCTGAAGCTGTTCGAGTTCAGTCATATTAGTTTAGGCTTTTCTTAATTAAGTTAATGCTAAACTAATCCGATATATTAAACCAGCGTCACAAGCGTAAAAGAGGGTAAACGCGGGGCAGAAAACTGGCGCAGACAGGTAAGCTGGCTATGCTTACAAAGAGTTCTCTTTATTATTTTCAATGGATTAGCTTGCACGGAGTTTTGATATGGGTTTTTGGCGTATTGTTTTTACTATCCTGTTGCCGCCGCTGGGCGTGCTGTTAGGCAAAGGATTTGGCTGGGCGTTTATTATCAACATTATTCTGACGCTGCTGGGCTACATCCCGGGTCTTATCCACGCCTTCTGGATTCAGAGTAAGAACTAAGTACGCCAGAGTAAGTCGCTGTAGATCCCGGTCAGCACGCCCTGGGGGCCAAACTGCTGTTTGATCCAGCGCGTGACCTGACCGGTTGCGGCATGCTGCGTGGCGAGGAGCATGCGCGAATCCTGACGCGGGTTATTGATACGCCGCGTCACCAGCTGCCCGTCTTCCACCGCTTCCCGCGCCATATACTCCGGTAAAAAACCTATCCCTTCTCCCAGGATCTGACACTGACACTTGGTGTTAAAGTCCGGCACCAGAATCGCCTCCTGCCCGTGCAGCAGCCAGCCGACCTTTTTGTTAATGGTGTGCGCGGTATCTTCCACCATGATGTTGGGATAAAGGCGCAGCTGGCTTTCCGCTATCGGTTCCGGAACGAACGCCAGCGGGTGCTCCGGCGCGATGGCAAACACCCAGCGAATGGCGCCGATTTCGGTGTAGTCAATTCCGCCGCCGTCGAGCAGCGTGTCCGGCGCGCCAATCGCGATGTTGGCCTGGTTGTTGATAATGGAGTCCCAGACGCCGTTGTAGACCTCGGTGGTGACGGTGATCTGACAGGTGGGGAACTGCTTTTTCAGCACCTGTAGCAGCCGCGCGGTATGGCGCGGCGTATACAACAGCTGGTTGATACAGATGCGTACACGCGCCTCGATGCCCTGTGAAATGGTATCAATCCCGCGCTTTATGGCGTGAAAGTCGTTAAGCAGGTCGGTGGCTTTGCGGTAAAAGTAAAAGCCGGATTCGGTCAGCTCAATGCTGCGCGTGCTGCGGACGAACAGCACCACGTCCAGCCCGGTCTCCATGCGCTTAATGGTGTAACTGATGGCGGAGGTCGTTACACCCAGTTCGGCGGCGGCTTTGCTGAAGCTGCCGAAGCGTGCGGCGGTGGTAAAGGCCAGCAGGTTCTCCTCGGTAAAGATGGAATTCATATCTCACTCCCTTCAGCCATCAGTTTTGAACATATTTTAACAGCGTCGTTACAACGCATTTGAAGCCGATCACAGTTCTGGCTATTTCATCAATGCCTCGCCATACAAGGCTTTTCCAGACATAAGCATAATGCGTTTTGACACGCTAAAAAGCGGTTAAACATAAGAAAAAGGTTGCACAGACGCACGTTTTGACCGGTTTATTGAATTTAACTCAACAATGAATTGTCTGTCGATGAATCATTTTTAAGCGGATTCTTTTATGACCAGGCTGTTGCTATTCTCAGGTCAACAGAAATAAAAACATCGGGAGTCTGAATATGTCTGCAACTGAACTGGTTACGGAATTTTTGCTGGCGGCAGAAGAGGGCAATAGCGATGCGCTAAAAGCCTGTCTGGAGAAGGGCGTGGATATTAACGCCACGAACCGCCAGAAAAGAACCGCCGTTATTATTGCCAGCCTGAAAAAACATTATGCCTGCGTGGAGTTCTTAATTGCCGCCGGGGCGGATATTGATAAACAGGATCAGACCTGCTTTAACCCTTTCCTGATTAGCTGCCTGACGAACGATTTAACTCTCCTGCGGCTGGTATTACCCGCGAACCCGGATCTCGACCGTCTGACGCGTTTTGGCGGCGTGGGCATTACGCCTGCCAGTGAAAAAGGGCACGTGGAGATCGTCCGCGAGCTGCTGGAAAAAACCGATATCAACGTTAACCACACCAATTTTGTCGGCTGGACGCCGCTGCTGGAAGCCATCGTACTCAACGACGGCGGCGCAAAGCAGCAGGCGATCGTGAAGCTGCTGCTCGAGCACGGCGCGAACCCGCATATGACCGACAAATACGGCAAAACCCCGCTCGAACTGGCGCGGGAGAAAGGCTTCACCGAGATTGCAGACCTGCTGCTGGCGGCGGGCGCGTAAGACGGTCGGTCAGCCCGTTCCGGCTGGCCGCTAATTAAATAAAACATTTTTACCGACGTGCATTTTGCACGACGGCGGCCCCCTTTTATCCGCGAACAGGTGCAAATAATGCCAACGAAAATCGTGATTAAAAAGAACACCTATTTTGACTCCGTATCGTTAATGTCCGTTTCCACTAAAGCCAATAAATTGCCGGGCGTCGAACAGGCCTTTGTCGCCATGGCAACGGAAATGAATAAGGGCGTTTTAAAAAACCTCGGGCTTTTAACGCCGGAATTAAATGAGGCGAAAAACGGTGACCTGATAATCGTCATTAAAGGCGACGCGGCGAGTGAAGAAACGCTGGCCGCTATTGAAGCGCTGTTCACGCGTAAAGAGAGCGCGGGCTCCCATGAAGCGCGCTACGCGACGATTGCCAGCGCCAAAACCCATCGCCCGGACAGCAACCTCGCGGTCATTTCCGTCAACGGTACCTTCGCCGCCCGCGAAGCGCGTCAGGCGCTGGAAAACGATCTCAACGTGATGCTGTTTTCCGATAACGTGTCGCTTGACGACGAGCTGGCTCTGAAGCAGCTCGCGCACCGGAAAGGACTGCTGATGATGGGGCCGGACTGTGGCACTGCCATCATCAACGGCGCGGGACTGTGCTTCGCCAACGCGGTGCGTCGCGGACCGATTGGTATCGTCGGCGCATCCGGCACCGGCAGCCAGGAGCTAAGCGTGCGCATCCATGAATTCGGCGGCGGCGTGTCGCAGCTGATTGGCACCGGCGGGCGCGATCTCAGCGAGAAGATCGGCGGCCTGATGATGCTCGACGCCATCGACATGCTGGAAGCCGACGAGGGCACAGAGGTGATTGCGCTGATCTCCAAGCCGCCCGCGCCAGCGGTGGCGGAGAAAGTGCTGGCCCGCGCGCGCGCCTGTCGTAAGCCCGTGATCGCGTGCTTCCTCGGTCGCAATGAACCGCCCGCCGATGAGGACGGACTGCAGTTCGCGCGCGGCACCAAAGAGGCGGCGCTGAAGGCCGTCCTGCTCACCGGCATCAAAAAAGAGTCCCTCGATCTGCACCCGCTCAACTGGCCATTAATTGAAGAGGTGCGCGCTCGCCTGACCCCGCAGCAGAAGTACATTCGCGGCCTGTTCTGCGGCGGCACCCTGTGCGACGAGGCGATGTTTGCCGCGCTTGCGAAATTCGACGACGTTTACAGCAACATCCAGCCGGATCCGGCTAAGCGCCTGAGCGACATCAGCGTCAGTAAAGCCCACACTTTCCTCGATTTTGGCGATGACGATTTCACCAACGGCAAGCCGCACCCGATGATTGACCCGACCAACCGCATCAGCCGCCTGCTGCAGGAGGCTCGCGACCCGGAAGTCGGGGTGATTGTGATGGACTTTGTGCTCGGCTTCGGCGCCCACGAGGATCCGGTCGGCGTGATGATCGACGCCATTAAAGAAGCACAGGCCATCGCGAAGGCCGATAACCGTCCGCTGGAGATCCTCGGCTACGTGCTCGGCACCGACCAGGATCCGCAGTCGCTGGCGCAGCAGTGTCAGCTGCTGACCGACGCCGGCGTCATCTGGGCCAGCAGCAGCACCAATACCGGATTACTGGCACGCGAATTTGTCTGCAAAGGGGAGAACGCATAATGACCACCTTATTTAACCAGCCGCTGAGCGTCATTAACGTGGGTCTCGCGATGTTCAGCGACGATCTTAAAAAGCAGCACGTTCCCGTGACCCAGCTCGACTGGACGCCGCCGGGGCAGGGCAATATGCAGGTCGTTGAAGCGCTCGACCAGCTGGCGGAAAAACCGCTGGCGGAGAAAATCGCCGCCGCCAACCAAATCGCCCTTGAGCGCATTATTCAGTCTCATCCGGTACTGGTGGGCTATGACCAGGCGATTAACGTTGTGCCGGGGATGACCCGCACCACCATTCTGCACGCCGGTCCGCCTGTCTCCTGGGAAAACATGTGCGGCGCGATGAAGGGCGCGGTCACCGGGGCGCTGGTGTTTGAAGGGCTGGCGAAAGATCTGGACGACGCGGCGCGACTTGCCGCCTCCGGGAAGATCGCCTTCTCGCCGTGCCACGAGCACGACTGCGTGGGCTCCATGGCGGGCGTCACCTCCGCGTCGATGTTTATGCACATCGTTGAAAACAAAACCTACGGCAACCGCGCGTTCACCAACCTTAGCGAGCAGATGGCGAAGATCCTGCGCATGGGGGCCAACGACCAGAGCGTCATTGACCGACTGAACTGGATGCGCGACGTGCTCGGCCCGATGCTGCGCGACGCGATGAAGATTATCGGCGAAATCGACCTGCGCCTGATGCTGGCCCAGGCGCTGCACATGGGCGACGAGTGCCACAACCGCAATAACGCGGGCACCACGCTGCTGATCCAGGCGCTGACGCCGGGGCTAATTCAGGCGGGCTATCCGGTGGAGCAGCAGCGCGAGGTGTTCGAGTTTGTTGCCAGCAGCGACTACTTCTCCGGCCCGACGTGGATGGCGATGTGTAAAGCCGCGCTGGACGCCGCCCACGGCATTGAATACAGCACCGTGGTTACCACCATGGCGCGCAACGGCTACGAATTCGGCCTGCGCGTTTCGGGGCTTCCGGGGCAGTGGTTCACCGGCCCGGCGCAGCAGGTGATCGGCCCGATGTTCGCGGGCTATAAGCCGGAAGACTCCGGGCTGGACATCGGCGACAGCGCCATTACCGAAACCTACGGCATCGGCGGCTTTGCGATGGCGACGGCCCCGGCGATTGTCGCCCTGGTGGGCGGGACGGTGGAGGAAGCCATCGACTTCTCCCGCCAGATGCGCGAAATCACCCTCGGCGAAAATCCGAACGTCACCATTCCACTGCTCTCGTTTATGGGCATTCCGACCGCCATCGACATCACGAAGGTCGCTGGCAGCGGCATTCTGCCGGTCATCAATACCGCCATTGCGCACAAAGACGCGGGCATCGGCATGATTGGGGCGGGCATCGTTCACCCGCCGTTTAGCTGTTTTGAAAAGGCGCTGTTGACCTTCCGCGATCGCTACTTTTTATAAGGCATGCATCCATGAAAAATATGAAGCTGGAGTGGAAAAGAGGTGACTGGGCGGCTTATTTCGGGTTGATGACCAACAACCTGACCAATTTGCTGACCATGATGGGGTTGCTCATTTTTGTCGTCGGCATCCCGAAGGAGATTGTTTATGGACGCATCGCGCCGGCCTTCGGGCTGGCGGTGCTGGCCGCGAGTATCTGCTACGCGTGGTTCGGCATGCAGATGGCGCGCCAGACCGGGCGCACGGACGTCACCGCGCTGCCGTCCGGCCCCAGCGCGCCGTCAATTTTTACCGTGACCTTCCTGGTGCTGATGCCGGTGTATCAGCAAACGGGCGATGCGGAGTTCGCTATTCAGATTGGCCTGGTCTGGTGCTTCGTTGAGGCGATGATTCTTGCGGGCGGTTCATTCCTGGGCGAAACCATCCGCAAGATGATCCCGCGCACCGTGCTGCTGTCATGCCTGTCCGGTTTAGGCCTGCTGCTGCTGGCGATGAACCCGATGCTGCAGGCGTTTGAAGCGCCGACCGTATCGTTCATCGTCCTGCTGCTGATCTTCATCAACTGGTTCGGCAAAAAGCCGATTTTCGCCAGAATTCCTACCGGCCTGCTGTTGCTGATAGCCGGTACCGCACTGGCGTGGATCTCCGGCCTGCAGAGCCCGGAAGCGATTAAAGCGTCCATGTCATCCTTCGGCTTTAACCCGCCGCAGGTGCATGTGGAGGGCTTCCTGCAGGGCCTGCCGCACGCGCTGCCGTATCTTGCCTCTGCCGTACCGCTGGGGCTGGCGAACTACATCTTTGACCTGGAGAACATCGAAAGCGCCCACGCGGCGGGGGATGAATACCCGACGCGTAAAGTCATGCTGGCGAACGGTCTGGCCTCCATGCTCGGCTGCCTGATGGGGAACCCATTCCCGGTGACGGTTTACGTCGGCCATCCCGGCTGGAAAGCGATGGGGGCCAGCATCGGCTACACGCTGGCCTCCGGCGTGACCATGTTCATCGTGCCGCTGTTCGGGCTGGGGGCATTTATGCTCGCCATCATTCCGATGACCGCCATCGTGCCGATTCTGGTGTTTATCGGCGTGGTCACCGCCAACCAGGTGGTGAGGGAAACGCCGAAGGTGGAAGTGCCGGTGATCTTCATCTGCCTGTTCCCGTGGATCGCCAACTGGGCGCTGACCATGATGAACAGCGTGATGGGAGCGGCGGGCACGAATGCCGCCAAAATCGGTACCGACGTGCTGCACAGCAAAGGGATCTACTACGAAGGATTAGTCCATCTGGGGAACGGGGCACCGCTCGCCAGCATGCTGTGGGGCTGTATCGCCATTTTTGCCATCATCAACAAACCGCTGCGCGGTGCCGTGGCTGCGGCGGGCGGGGCACTGCTGGCGCTGTTCGGGGTGATCCACGCCCCGGTGGTGGGCTTTGCCGAAGGCAGTTCGCTGATGTTCGTCACCGCGTATCTGATGATGGGCGGCATGTTTGTGGTGAAGCATGTGCTGGATAGCCGTGAAGCGGCGAGCGCTGCGTCGGGTACTGTTGCGAAGGAACACGTATGAAAGAGCTTATGGTCGTTGCCATCGGCGGCAACAGCATTATCAAAGACAACGCCAGCCAGTCGGTTGAACATCAGGCGCAGGCGGTGAAAGCGGTGGCAGAGTCGGTGCTGGAAATGCTGGCCTCCGACTATGACATCGTGCTCACCCACGGCAACGGCCCTCAGGTGGGGCTGGATCTGCGCCGTGCCGAAATCGCCCACGAGCGGGAAGGGCTCCCGCTGACCCCGCTGGCAAACTGCGTGGCGGACACCCAGGGCGGCATTGGCTACCTGATCCAGCAGGCGCTGAACAACCGCCTTGCCGCGCGCGGCGAGCAAAAGGCGGTCACGGTCGTCACGCAGGTGGAAGTGGATAAAAACGATCCCGGCTTTGCGCACCCCACGAAGCCGATCGGCGCGTTCTTCAGCGAGGCGCAGCGCGACGAACTGCAGCTCGCGCACCCGGACTGGCACTTTGTTGAAGATTCGGGCCGGGGATATCGTCGCGTGGTGGCCTCCCCGCAGCCGCTGCGCATTGTCGAGGCCGACGCGATCAAGACACTGACGCAAAAAGGCTTCGTGGTGATCGGCGCGGGCGGCGGCGGTATTCCCGTGGTGCGCTCGGCGCAGGGCGATTACCAGAGCGTCGACGCGGTGATTGATAAAGATCTCTCCACTGCGCTGCTGGCGCGCGAGATCGGCGCCGACGTGCTGGTGATTACCACCGGCGTGGAAAAGGTGTGTGTCAACTTCGGTAAGCCAAATCAACAGGCGCTGGAGACCGTCGACGTAGCGGAGATGACGCACTACATGGAAGAAGGTCATTTCCCGGCGGGCAGCATGCTGCCCAAAATCGTCGCCTCGCTGGAATTTTTACACCACGGTGGCAAGCGGGTGATCATCACCTCGCCAGACTGCCTGCCCGCCGCGCTGCGCGGGGAAACCGGTACCCATATTGTGAATGAAGGAAGATAAGATGAGTGAAAACAAAAGCCGCCGTGAATTTATCAGCCAGAGCGGTAAAATGGTGACCGCCTGCGCGCTGTTTGGTGCGACCGGATCCGTCGCGTATGCTGCTGACTCCGCAAAGCCACTCTGCGAGACCGGTAAATCTATGAATATCACCGCGAAACATTACTATCTGGACAACGTGCTGCTCGAAGCCGGGTTTAACTTCCACGGCGGCGTGGCGACGAGCACCCGTACCGAGCTGAAAACGCTGGAGATCAAGGACGGGAAGATCGTCGCCCTGCACGACAACAAGCGCCACGCCGACGTCACGCTGCCGCACTACGATGCGGGCAACAAGCTGATGCTCCCGGCAATGCGCGACATGCACATCCACCTGGATAAAACCTTCTACGGCGGCCCGTGGCGATCGCTCAACCGCCCGGCGGGCACCACGATTCAGGATATGATCCGCCTGGAACAAAAGCTGTTGCCTGAGCTGCAGCCCTACACCCAGGAGCGTGCGGAAAAGCTGATCGACCTGATCCAGTCGAAAGGCTCCACCATCGCCCGCAGCCACTGCAATATTGAGCCGGTTTCCGGTCTGAAAAACCTGGAAAATTTGCAGGCGGTCCTGGCGCGCCGCAAACCTGGTTTTGACTGCGAAATCGTCGCCTTCCCGCAGCACGGGCTGCTGCTGTCGAATTCTGAAAAGCTGATGCGCGAGGCGATGCAGGCCGGGGCGCACTACGTGGGCGGGCTGGATCCAACCAACGTCGACAGCGCGATGGAGAAATCTCTCGATCTGATGTTTCAGATTGCGCTGGACTACGACAAAGGGGTGGACATTCACCTGCACGAAACCAGCCCTGCGGGCGTGGCGGCGGTGAACTACATGGTCGAAACCGTGGAGAAAACGCCGGCGCTGAAGGGGAAACTCACCATCAGCCACGCCTTCGCGCTGGCGACGCTCAACGAACAGCAGGTGGATGAGATCGCCACCCGCATGGCGGCGCAGCAGGTGACCATCGCTTCGACCGTGCCGATTGGCACCCTGCATATGCCGCTGAAGCAGCTGCGGGACAAGGGCGTGTTTGTGATGACCGGCACCGACAGCGTGATCGACCACTGGTCGCCGTACGGTCTGGGGGACATGCTGGAGAAAGCCAATCTTTACGCCCAGCTCTACATCCGCCCGAACGAGCAGACGCTCTCCCGCGCGCTGGGGATTGCGACCGGCGACGTGCTGCCGCTGAACGACAAAGGGGAGCGCGTGTGGCCGAAAGTGCAGGATGACGCCAGCTTTGTGCTGGTGGACGCCTCCTGTTCCGCCGAAGCCGTGGCGCGCATTTCCCCGCGTACCGCAACGTTCCACAAGGGCAACCTCGTCTGGGGCGTTGTGGGTTGATGTGCATTTCTCCCTCTCCCTGTGGGAGAGGGGGGATGGCATCAGGCCGCACTTCTGTAGGCCGGGTAAGCGCAGCTTCCACGCCCGATGCTGGTGCCGATCGCCGCGCGCACGGCTTAGTAGCCGACCTTGTATACCCGCCCGCTCTGCACGCCTTCCACGCTGCGGCGATAGGCTTGCGCCACCGTCGCGGCAGGCACGCTTTCGAAGCCCGGGAAGAAGCCATCGTACGTTTCGACGGATTCGGTGAGAACCGTCGGGCTAATCAGGTTGATGCGGATCCCGCGCGGCAATTCGCAGGCTGCGGCGCGAACAAACCCTTCCAGCGCCGCATTCACCGTGGTGGCATTTACGCCCTGCGCAATCGGCTCGTGCGCCACAATTCCGCTTATCAGCGTAATCGAGCCGCCTTCGTTCAGGTAGTGCTGGCCGGTCAGCGCCAGGCGCACCTGTCCCAGCAGCTTATCCTGTAGCCCCTGGTTAAAGTCGCTATCTTTCATGGTCGCGAGCGGGCCAAAGTAGAGGCCACCGCTGGCGGACACAATGGCATCCACCGGACCGATTTTCTCGAACAGCGCCTGAACGCTCGCCTGAGAGGTGATATCTACCTGCTCGTCGCCCTGCGTGCGGCCGACGCGGATGACCTCGTGGCGACGACTCAGCTCTTCCGTTACCGCACGACCAACCGTACCGCTGGCACCAATAATGACGATTTTCATAGCCGACTCCTTCTGTTGTGAGCCTTCATTCTTTAATAAATTAAAATACGGATAAACTGGGCTAAAGTTAGAAGATTGCTAACCAGAGGTTTGGAATATGGATAAGCTTCGCAGCATGGAGACCTTTATTGCGGTGGTTGAAAGCGGCAGCTTCACCGGCGCGGCAGCACGGCTCGAGATGTCGGCGGTGATGGTGGGGAAGTACGTTGCGCTGCTGGAATCCCAGCTTGGCACCCGCCTGCTGGAGCGTAACACACGGCGCCAGAGCCTGACCGACGCCGGACGGGTCTATTTCGACGAGGCGAAGCGGGTGCTGGAGCAGGTCGCGATCGCCGAAAGCGCCGTGGAACGCCTGCGCGCCGCACCGTCAGGCACCCTGCGCGTGACGGCGCCCACCTCGTTTGGCGGCAGCGCGATCGCGCCGCTTACGGCCTCTTTTTTACAATGCTACCCGGAAGTGCGCATCGAGCTGGATCTCACCAACCGGATGGTGGATCTGGTGGAGGAGGGTATCGATCTGGCCATTCGTATTGGCGACATTCACAACGACGATCTGGTGGCGAAATACCTCTGCCCTTACCGGATGGTTATCTGCGCCGCGCCGGACTACCTGGCACGCTACGGTACGCCGCAAACCCCTGCCGATCTGGTGGATCATCTCTGCCTGTCCCACAGCGTGTGGACCGCGCGCAACGAGTGGCGGCTGCCGGGCGTCGAGGGCGAGGTGCGCTGGAAGCGGGATGCGGTCTTAAAATGTAATGACGGCTACGGGCTCCGGATGGCCGCGAGAGCCGGAGCGGGACTGCTGCTGCAGCCGGAGGTGCTGGTGGCGGAAGATCTGGAAAGCGGCAGGCTGGTGCGGGTGCTGGAAGAGTATATTCCGGCGCCGAGACCCGTGCATTTATTGTGGCGTCAGGATTTACGTCAACTGCCTAAGCTTACGGAATTTATCGCCCATATTCTGCTAAGATTGGGCACACTATAAAAAAAGAAGGTAAGCAAAGAATGTCTGTGAGTAAACTCGCCAGCAGCGCGCAGGGCCTGCAATCATCTGCCATCCGTGAATTATTAAAACATAGCAAAATGGCCGGCGTCATTTCGCTCGGTGGGGGGATTCCGAATCCGGCCTTGTTCGATCACGAAGGCCTGAAAATTGCCGCTGATGCCGTGTTATCTCAGCATTTTGGCGAGGCATTCCAGTACGGCCTGACCGAAGGCGTGCCGGGACTGCGGGAAGAGATTCAGCGTATTTGCGAGGGGCGAGGCATTCGCTGTAAGGCGGATGATGTGGTCGTGACCTCTGGTTCACAGCAGTCCCTCGACGTGCTGGCGCGTGCTTTGATTAATCCGGGCGATATTGTCGTCGTCGAGCGTCCAACCTATCTTGCTGCGCTGCAGGTATTCGGCCTGGCGCAGGCGAATTTTGAATCCGTTGGCACCGACGGCGACGGCATGAAGGTTGATGAACTTGAGGCGTTGGTGGCAAAGAAAACCATCAAAGCGGTCTATATCGTTCCAACCTTTGGTAATCCTGGCGGCGTGACGCTTTCTGAGGCGCGTCGTAAACAGCTGGTGGAACTCTCGAAGCGCTATGACTTCGTGATTATTGAAGACGATCCGTACAGCGAAATTAATTACACCGACGAAGTGTTCCGCCCGTTGATTGCTCACGCCAAAGATATCGGTAATGAAGAGAACGTGGTGTATACCTCCACCTTCTCCAAAATTCTCGCTCCCGGAACCCGCGTGGGCTGGGTGCTGGTACCGGAGTGGCTGAAGCGTGCGGTGGTCAACCTTAAGCAAACCACCGATCTGCACACCAGCACGCTGTCGCAGCTGATGACGTATGAGTACCTGAAAACCGGTCGTCTGCCCGCTCAGATTAAAACGATCCGCGAAGCCTATCGCCAGAAATACCAGACGTTCGCAACCGAGCTGGAGGCCGAGCTTGGCGACGTGATGTCTTTCCACAAGCCGAAGGGCGGCATGTTCCTGTGGGCGAATATGAAAAATGGTAGTAATACCACCCGCTGGCTGGAAAAAACGTTAAGTAACGGCGTAGTATTTGTGCCGGGCGAATTTTTCTACTGCAATGATCCAGACCATTCAACGCTGCGCATGTCATTCGTCACCCCAACGGATGAAGAGCTGAAGGAAGCGGTTCAACGCCTGAAAAAATCGCTGTAAAAGACCTGCGCATAACGGTGGTTTTGCCGTTATGCGCAATACGCGTTCAGGGCGGCACGGGCCGCAATCGTCCATGGAGAACTCCATGTTTGAATTTCTGATCGGTGTTGTGACGCACACGCCCGTCTGGGTGTGGGTGCTGTTTATCTTCCTCATCTCTCGCGGCATTAAAGCCCGCAGGCCTGCCACCGTTTCGCTGGAGAGGCTTGCCATCATTCCGGCAATATTTCTAATCTGGGATATCTACGATCTGGTGGTTTACCGCACGTTAACCCCCGGGACAGTCGCATTGTGGACGGCGGGGATCCTCGCCGGGGCCGCGCTGGGGTATGTTCTGATTAAGCAGGCGGTTATCACCCGCGCAGAGGCGCCGAGAAGCATTTACCGCCAGGCGGACTACACCGCGCTGCCGTTTATGATGCTGGCGTTCGGGGTAAAGTATGTGCTGGGCGTGATGAGCGCAGTCTCTCCCCAGACGATGCAGCAGCCTGCCATGAGCGCGCTGGCGATCGTCTCCGGCGGCGTGTTTGCCGGTGTGTTTATTGGGAAATTTGCGCGTTATATTGGCGTGTATAACAGCGCCGCACCTCGCCCGGCGGAGTAAGATCTCCGCGCCTGTTCGGGTCAGGCTACATCCGGTTGGCCAGATTTTCGCTTAGCCATGACGTCCGCAACGGTCTTTATACGGCTTAGTTCCTCCTGCGTTCTGGCGTTAGATTGCGCTTCCCAGATATCGACGTTCAGCTGTAAGTTCAGCCAGAATTCAATCGTGGTATCAAAGGCTTTTGCCAGCTTGATCGCCATATCGGCAGTAAGCTTGCGATTGTTATTGACCAGCGCGCTGATGGTGTTGCGGTGAACATTGAGCATCTCCGCCAGATCGCTGATTTTCAGATTGAGCGGTTCAAGATACTCATACTGCAACACGTCGCCCGGCGTGGTGGGTTTGCGGAGTGCCTGTTGAAGTGTCATAGATGATGCCTCACTTGTGTTGCGTGTACTTGTGTGGAGAGAGGTACAGATCTTCTGCTTTGCCCTCTGTCCAGCGAAATACGAGCCTGTATTGCCTGTTTACCCGGATGGAGGAATAGCCCTTCAGCGGAGGATTCAATGCTTCATACATATTACCCGGTGGCGATCGCAAATCCCTGTGCGAGGTTGCTGCCCTGATGATATCGAGCTTTCTCGCAAGCGCTGTTTCCAGATTTGAAGGGATAACATTGCTCGATCTGCCGTAAAGAAAAAAATCCTCAAGCCAATGATCCCGAAAATAACTAATCATAATGCTGGCGAGCTCCAGTCCGTGAAGCTGACTGAATAGTAATGCACTCCTGCACTGTGCGCAAGTGCGTTTCGTCTGCGGTTAATATTACCTGGGCGATGGCTGAAGGGAAGTGGGATGCATGACTAAAGATTAATCCTCCGAGGCAGGTTCCAGTTCTGGCGTGCGGTTTAATGCCCGGCGGCGCTGCGCTTGCAAGGGCCTGGGGGGATGTAGGCCGGGTAATGCGCAGCCGCCACCCGGCGATTGGCTATCGCTCCCTTAGCGCCTCTTTCGCCCGGTTGAACGGTTTAATCAGATAATCCAGCACCGTTTTCTCTCCGGTCTTAATGTCCACCGTCGCAATCATCCCCGGTACAATCGAGAAGTGCCTGCCCGCCTTATTGACCAGGTAATCCTGACTGGTGCGGATAAACACCCTGTAATAGAACACCTCCGGCTTGGCCTCATCCTGAATGGTATCCGGGGAAATCGTCTCAACGACCCCGTGCAGGCCGCCGTAAATGGCGTAATCGTAGGCGGTGATTTTGACCAGCGCCTCCTGGTTCGGGTGGATAAAGGCGATATCGCGCGGCGACAGGCGAGTTTCGATCAGCAGGTGATCGTCCACCGGCACAATCTCCATCAGCTCGCCGTTGGGCGGGATCACCCCGCCGATGGTGGTCACCTTGATATTTTTCACGATCCCGCGCACCGGGGATTTTACCGTCAGACGGGTGACGGAATCCTGGCGGCCCTTGAGGATGGCTGAAACCATATCCACCTCAGCGTTGGCTTTGGATAACGCCTCGCGCGCCTGGACGTAATACTGCGAGCGCACGTCGGTGAGCTTCAGCTCCAGATCGCTTTTCTGCCGCTGCAGGCGCAGCACCTCCACGTGGCTGGCGGCCCCGGTTTTCACCAGCCGCTGGGTAATGGCCAGCTCTTTATTGGCGAGATCTAACGCGGCGCGAAGCTCCCGCTGGGTATCCTCCAGCTGCGCGCGGCGCGAGTTGTAAAGCCGGGTTTCGTCGGCAATCAGATCCGGCCATTTCGCCAGCGAAGGCGGGAATTTCAGCGGCAGATCGTTTACCTCGGCGTACAGGCGGGCGCTGGAGGCCAGTGAGGCCCGGTAGCGCGCCGCGCTTTCGCCGACGTTCGACTCAGAACGCGTCGGGTCAAGCCGCGCCAGCACCTGTCCGGCCTGCACCTGATCGCCTTCGTGGACGTTCAGCTCGGTGAGGATCCCGCCGTCGAGAGACTGTAAGACCTGCTCGCGCGAGCTGGGGATCACTTTACCCGAACCGGTTGACACCTCATCCAGCACGCCAAACCATGCCCAGACGCCCAGCACTACAAACATCAGCAGCGAGAAGATCACGATCCGGCGCGCGCCGGTGTAGCCGCTTTCGGAGTCGAGGGCGTTATCCAGATCGTCCATTGCCGCCACGTCACGCTGACTGATTTTCATTTTTCCACTCCCGTCCGGTTGCTGCCTGCTGCTGTTGCTGCTGCATACGGCTGTTGCTCAACGCCTGGGCTTTTGGCGCGTCCATCACCAGCATGCCTTCTTTTAACACCACGACGCGCTCCACCAGTTCCAGAACCGGTACGCGGTGCGTGGCGACGATCAGGGTGCGATGCCCGAGCCAGTCGCCCAGGCGCTGGATGAATTCCCGCTCGGTGTGCTCATCCAGCGACGCGGTGGGTTCATCCATCAGCACAATATTCGGATCGCGCAGGAGCATTCGCGCCAGCAGAATCGACTGGCGCTGCCCGCCGGAGAGCCCTACGCCGTTTTCCATGATCGGATAGTCCAGCCCCTTGGGCAGCTTCTGGACGAAGCCCGCCGCGCCGGTCAGCTCCAGCGCCTCGAAAATTTCTTCGTCGGTGGCGCGCGGCATGCCGAGGGTGATGTTTTCGCGCAGGGTGCCGTAAAACAGCCGCGCGTTCTGAGTCATAAAGCCGACGTTGCGCCGCACGTCCGCCACGTCGAGATGCGGCAGGCTGAAGCCGTCGAGCCGCAGTTCGCCCGCCGCCAGGTCCATCCCGCCCGCCATCGCCTGCAGCAGGGTTGATTTGCCCGCGCCGTTGCGCCCGAGGATCGCCACTTTTTCTCCCGGCCTTATCTCCAGGCGATTAATGCGCAGCGCCATGCGCGGATCGTCCGGCTGATAGCGGAACTGCGCCTGCTCGAAAAGATAGTGTCCGCGCAGGACGTCCTGGCGGATCGGCGTCTCCTCGCGCTGGTTTTCGGTGGGAAGCTGCATGATGCTGTCCAGTCCCTCTTTTGCGGCTTTGACCTGCTGCCAGCGCGCCAGCACGCCGCACAGCGTCGCCATTGGGGCGATCATGCGGGAAGCCAGCATCGACGCGGCGACCACCGAGCCGGTGGTCAGGGTACCGTCGATCACCATCGGCGCGCCGACAACAATCACCCCGGCGTAGACCAGGCTCTGAATGGTCATCCCCCAGCTGATCAGGTTCTGCGTCAGCTCGCGGGTGCGCAGGCCGGATTCTGCGGTGATCTGGATATAGCTGTTCCACTGCTGCAAAAAGCGGTTTTCCGCCTGCATCAGCTTGATGTCCTCCAGGCCCTGCACGCTCTCCACCAGCACCGCGTTGCGCAGGGTTGATTCATGCGCCGACTGCTTTGCCAGCTCCGCCAGCTTCTTCTGCAGCAGCAGGCCGGGCAGGACCATGATCACCGCCGCGACCGGGGCGATCCACGCCAGCTGCGGGGCGATGATCGCCAGCACCACCACGAACAGTAAAAAGAAGGGCAGATCGACAATTGTCGAGATGGTGGACGAGGTCACCATCTCACGGATCTGCTCCAGCTCGCGCAGCTGTGAGATAAAGCTGCCGGTGGAGCGGGGGATCGCGCTGTTGCGCAGCCGCAGAGCGTGGCCGAATACGCGATCCGAAACGCGCATATCCGAGCGCTTGCCCAGCAGATCCATAATGTGCCCGCGCGCCACGCGCAGCACAAAACCAAACAGGGTGGCAATCAGCACCCCGATGGTCAGGACGTACAGCGTCGGGTAGGACTGGGCGGGGATCACCCGGTCATAGACCTGCATGGAAAAGACGATCCCGGAGAGCGACAGAACGTTGATAAACAGCGCGGCGAGCATCACCCAGCTGTAGGGGCGGAGATCGCGCATCACCAGCCGGTAGAGCCAGTCCGGACGATATTTGGAGATATAGGCATCCACGCGGCTGTCCTTCAGCGCGGCGAGTGGACGCAGGGCAATAACGTGGCGTATAGCGGGCAGCATCGCCGTCATCGACAGCCGATTGGTGTAGGTCTCGTCGTCGAAAAAGCTGACTTCCAGCGTATCGTCCCCGTCGAAATGCTCGATCACGCCGATCCTGTCGTCATTCATCGCTACGACAACCGGCAGACGCCAGCTGTTGATCGCCTGTCGATCGTCGGTAAGGAGCTGAAACGACAGCCCTGCTTCGCGGGCCAGCTGGGTGAGGGCGGGCACCATCGGTTTGCCTTTCAGCCAGGGTGCGCCTGCAATCAGCGCGCCGGGCGAGCAGGCGACGCGATAGCGCGTGGCAACAAAACCAAAGGCCTGTGCCCACTGCGCCAGCGCCTCATCCGTCATGTTTTCACCTTGCGGGATATCACGCTGCTTCATGGCTGGATCTCCACGGTCTGGATGGTGCGGTTATCAAGATCGAACGCGTGACGCAGCTGTCCGGTGTTATACAGGCAGTTGAGCTGCAGCTGATGCAGCTGACCGAGGGTCTGCTGCTGGGTGAAGCGCGCCTGATAAACCTCCTGTTCGGCGTTGAGCACGTCGAGCAGCGGGCGCGAGCCGAGGTCAAGATACTGCTGCTGGTACAGTTCGCGGGTGCGGGCGCTGAGCGCCTCCTGACGGCCCTGAATTTGCAGCGTGCTTTGCAGGCTCATCACCTGGCTGCGGGCTTCCAGCAGTTTCTGGCGGACATCAAGACGCGTGCGCTGAATGGTGGACTGCGCCGCCTCCACCGCATGTCCGGCAGCGTTACGCCGTGCGGTGAGGCCGCCGCCCTGATAAAGCGGCATCTGAACTTTCACCCATGCGGAATACTGGGTGCGATCCCGCGTGTCGCTGCCCGCGTAGCGATCGTTCATGTAGTGGCGCACCTCCGGCTCCAGCGAGACGGTTGGCGTCATCTGCGCGTCGGCATAGTCCAGGTTAGCCTGGGCGACGTTAGCCTGCGCCCAGGCGGCGAGAACGGCGGGAACCAGACGGTCGTCCGGCTCGGCGATGTCGCAGCTCCGGCCCAGCTTTTGCGGAAAGTCATTGCTTATCGCGTTCAGGCTGTTCCAGCCGAGAAAGCTCATCAGCGTGGCGCGGGCGCTGTCCAGGCTGGCCTGGTACTGCATCAGCTGGGCTCGCGCGCCTTCGATTCGGGCATCGGTCTGCACCACGTCAGAGAGCGATGTGGCCCCTTCGTCGTTACGCTGGCGGGTCAGCGTGCCGATAGAGGAGAGGGCGTCGAGCTGCTCTTTAGCGGTCTCAACCATTTGCTGCCAGGTTTGAACCTGCACCATGGCGACGGCGGTATCGTGGGCGATAGTGTCGATACTCACCAGCACGTTGGCCTGCTGCTGGGCAACGCCGGCGCTCTCGGCGCGTACCTGGCTTGCCACTTTGCCAAAGTCGTAGAGCATCTGTGAGAGAGAAAGCACCAGCGACGGCGTAAAGCCGTTCTGGTCGCCGTCGTGAGAATAACCGTTGTCCACGCCGGCATTAATCTGCGGATAGTATTTTGACTTAGCGACGTCTACCTCTTCGCTCTGCTGGTAGAGTTTTCCCACGGCTTCGCTGATGGCCGGGTGCCAGGTGACGGCGCGGTTAACGGCATCGCCAAGCTGCAATGAACCGGGGGCGGCTTTGCCAGCCGCAGGTGCGACGCGGCCGTTGAGCGAGGGGAGTTCCTGCGTTTCGCGAAGCTGTCCGGTATTGATGGTGGCCGCCGGATTTGCGCAGAAAGCGGGCACAGATATCAGGCAGCACGAGAGCCACCAGTAAGGCATCTTCATTCCCATGTCATGTCCCTATAAAAAAATACGGCTTTATTATTTATGCCCGGGCGCTGCGCGCCCGGGTCATCTCTTGCAGGTTGTATCAGGTAATGATGTGTTGCTGGTTAACAAGCTCGTCGTAGGTGGTCTGAACGCCATCAAGCGTAACGAGCGTGGTATTAGTGTAGGTGCCCCCTGCACCATCACGGTCGATGGAGATCACGGTATTGCCATTACTATTAGTGACATGGAGATAATTCCCGAGCGTCGCGGCGCTACCGTTCCAGCCCACCAGCAGATCGCCGATGTCGATCTTGTCGCCCTGTGCCAGCGAGAAGCCGGTCCAGTGATCGCCCGCGGCACTGCTGGTGTTACCTCCCGTACCGTTGCCCACCGTGCTGTTCAGCACCTGGTAAATCAGCGTATCGCCGTAGGCCGTACCGGTGATGGCGTCGTTATGCTCAGAGCTGATGAACTGCGGCGCCATATTGATGGTCAGCGTGGCGCTGTCCGTTCTTCCTGCAGAGTCGGTCAGGGTGTAGTTGAAGGTCTCCTTCGAGGTCATGGTTGAGAGCGATACCCCGCTGTTGAGGGTATAGGTGTAATGGCCGTCAGCGCCGATCGCCAGCGTGCCATAGTGGCCGACAATATTCACCGTTGCGCTGCCGGTATACGGATCCAGCGTGGTGGTCACGCCGTTGTAGCCGGTCACGCTCAGACGGGTATCCACCGAGTGGAGCTGATCCAGCACGCCGCCGGAGTCGGTGCCGTCAAAGATATTGCCGTTGACGGTGTGGCTGCCGGTGACGTCGAAATTACTCAGCGAGTAGGTGGTGCCGTTCACGCTTGGGGTAATGGTGATGTTTCCGACGCTCAGCCCCGGGACGCTACCGGTAAAGTTCAGCGTATAGGTCCCGGCGTTGAGATCCAGCCCGGTCAGCGCGACGTCGATACTGCCGCCCAGCAGCGAGGCCCCGCTGAAGGAGCCGCTGCGGATCACGCCCGAGCCGTCGCTGATGGACCAGTTCACCGTCAACCCGGTCAGCGACAGCAGCGATGCCACGCTAAAGTGCAGCGACGCGTTGTGCAGCGCGGTGTTCGCGTCGACCACGAAGGTTCCGCTGCCGCTGCCCTGGGTTGACGAGAGCAGGGCCGTCGTCCAGCTGGCGGTGCCCACGGTCGTATCCGAGTAGACCGACGTGTGATGTACCGAGGTAAGGTCCATCGTGGCGCTGACATCGTTCACCGCATTCATCGCCTGCGCGGTTGGGGTGATGTTGAGCGATGCCGTATCCTTCGAGCCGTCAGGCGCGGTAACGGTGTAGACGAAGGTATCCGGCGTGCTGATATGGTCCGCCCCCACGCCGCTTCTCAGGGTATAGGTGTACTGACCGGACGAATTGATGGTCAGCGTGCCGTATTCTCCCTGAATGGTGGTGGTTCCACTGCTGTTGACCGCCACGCCGTTCACTTCGGTAACCAGCGTGCCCGCTGGAACCGGATCATTCGCCAGCACGTCGCCCGTGGTGGTTTCGCTGATGCTCGCCACGCTGTAGACATGGTCCTGCAGGACGTTAAGCGTGTAGGCCGTCAGTACGGCGATCCCGGATGCGGTATTCAGCAGGAACAGATACTCCCCGGCAGGCAGGTTCAGCGTCAGCTGCGGTGACGTACCCCCCAGCAGCGGGGCGCGCAGCCAGCCCGACTCGACGCGAACCTGCTCGAAGGTCTGGGTCGCATTGTTGAACTTATAGACGTACAGGTCGAACACCGACGCCAGCGCCACGCCGCCCACGGAGGCCTGGATGGTCATGGTGCGGGTCGTCCCTTCCTCCACGTTGTAGATGATCGGGTTGGTCATGTCGTCCAGCAGGTTAAGCCCCAGCGTGCTGCCGAGATTAATGCCCACCAGGGTAATACCGTTCTGAGACGAGGCGCCGTTATTCACCTCACTCACGGTGGTGTCAAAGGTCAGCGAGGCCGTGTCGTCCACTGCCACAATGCCGTTGATTACCGTACCGGCACCCAGAGACAGCACCAGGTTCGCCGACGCGCTGACGCCGTTATGGGTGATGGTGTAGGTGAAGCTCTCCGTCCGGCCAACGACCGCAGCGCTGGTGTCGGTCAGGTTATAGGTATAGCTGCCGTCTCGGTTGATGGTCAGCGTACCGTATTTGCCCTGGATCACCGTGCCGTCGGCGTTCACGCTGGTGGTAACGCCCTGCGCGTTAGTCACCGTGGAGATAGTGGTTCCGGCCGGCGCGTTGTCGCTGCCGGCGGTCGGATCCGTATCGAGGATCACGTTGCCGTTGAGACTGGTATCGCCGGTAACCGTACCCGGACCGGTCTCTTTCACCGCCACGTCGAGGCTGGTGTAGGAGCCGGTTGCCAGCAGGTTGGTGTTATAGCTAAGCACGCGGTAGTTACCGTCGGCCAGCCCGGTCAGGTTCAGCGAGACGCCGGTAGCGCCGAGGGTCAGGAGATCGGCAAACTGCGGCTGGCCGGTATCCACCACGGTAGTCCAGACGCCGTTGACGTAGTGCTGAACTACCAGCTCAAGAGTGTTGAGCAGAGAGAGCACCGCCCCCGTAGCGTTAGCATTCACCACGATATCCGCGCTGCCGCCGTTGCTCACCGTGAAGTTCACCTGCGCGGTGTCATTGCCCAGCAGCGTCAGGACGTTGCCCACGGCGCCGACCAGCAGGAAGCCGTAGTCGCTGTACTGGCTATTGGTCACGGTCGCCGTGGTGCTGAGGTTCAGCTCTTCAACGTTATTGCTGGCGGAGAGCGGCAACACCGGCGCAAGGACGGAGCCCGGCAGGGAGGTGTTGCCCGCGGCGTCGGTAGCGGTGATCTGCAGCGTCTGGCCTTCGATCTGTTTGTTAATGAAGGTGTAGCTGTAGGTGCCGTTGCTGCCCGCAATGGCGGTCACCGTCGAGCCGTCCGCAAGGCGGATTGTGACGGTACTGCCCGCCTCCGCGCTCCCGGTCAGGACGCTACCGTCGGCGTTGAGGGTCCCGGTCGGCGCCGTTGGGGCGGTCGTATCGACGATAATCGTCGTCACGCCTGACGCCGCGCTGGTGTTGCCAGCCGCATCGGTGGCCGTGGCGGTGAAGTTATGCGTGCCCTGCGTCAGCGTGGTGGTTTGCGGCAGGGTCCAGTTGCCGTTGCCATCGGCGGTCACCGTGCCGACCAGCGTAATACCATCGTAGATCCTGACCGTGGCATTCGCTTCGGCTGTCCCGTTTAGCGTTGGGCGCGTATCGTTGGTCGGATTCGTACCGGTCACCGGACCGATAACGCTGCCGACATCATCAATCACCGAACTGATGACCGGCGCTCCCGGCGCGAGGGTATCGACGTTAATCACATACCCGGCGGTAGGTGCGCTGGCGTTGCCCACCGCATCGGTGGCGGTAAAGGTCAAATTGTGCGGACCGTTGCCCAGCGCCGGAGATGGCGTAAAGCTCCACGCCCCACCGGTCGCCGTCACGCTGCCGATTTGTACGCCGTTATCAAATATTTTCACCGTCGACCCGGCTTCCGCCGTGCCGCTGAGGGTTGGTTGCGCGTCGTTGGTGAACCCGCCGTTTGCAACCGGCGTCGCCGCATTGCCCACGTCATCCAGAATGCTGGTCAGCACCGGCAGCGCAGGCGGCGTGGTGTCAACGGTGAGGCTGAAGCTGGTGGACGACAGGCTGGTATTGCCCGCCGCATCCGTCGCCTGCGCGGTGAAGCTGTGCGCGCCCGCGGTCAGCGTGGTGTTGAGCAAGATACTCCAGCTCCCGTTGCTATCCGCAGTGCCTGTTCCGACAAGCGTAGTTCCCTCATAGATTTTCACGGTGGCAAACGGTTCGCTGGTCCCGACAAGGCGCGGAACGGTATCGTCGGTTGTTTGCCCGGACGTTAGCGGGCCGGTGATGCTGCCCACGTCGTCTATCGCCTGGCTGATAACCGGCGCGTTTGGTGCCGCGGTATCAACAATCAGGGTAAAGCCCGGCGAGGTCGGGCTGACGTTGCCCGCTGCATCGGTGACCGTGGCGGTCCAGGTATGGCTGCCGTTGCCAAGCGGTGCTGATGGCGTAAAGCTCCATGCTCCTGTACCGTCCGCCTGAACGGTGCCGACCGGCTGCCCGTTCTCATAAACGGTGACCGTGGCGTTGGCGGTCGCGGTGCCGTTCAGCGTCGGCGTGGTGTCGTCGGTGCTCTGCCCCGAAGAGAGCGGGGTTTGAATGCTGCCCACGTTGTCACCCGCGGTCGAAATGATCGGCGCCGACGGCACGCCCGTATCCACCGTCAGGGTAAACGGCGTCGTCGTGCCGCCGGTATTGCCTGCCGCATCGGTGGCGTTGAAGGTGATGGCGTGTGGCCCTTCGCCCAGATCGGTACCCGGGGTAAAGGTCCAGCTGCCCTGGGCATTGACCACCGCAGTGCCAATTTCGTTGCCATCAACGATCACGTGCACGGTAGAACCCACTTCGCCCGTGCCGTTGAAGGTTGGACGCGCGTCGTTGGTGCTGTTACCCGACGTGAGCGTCCCGGTGACCGGACCGACATCGTCAATCACGCTGGTCACCACCGGTACGCCGGGGGCTGCGGTATCAATGGTAAAAGCGAAGACCGATGAGTTCGCCGAGGCGTTGCCTGCGGTATCCGTTGCATACGCGCGCAGGGAGTAGCTGCCGTCGCTCAGCGGCGCGGTCGGCGTAAAGGACCAGTTCCCGCTTCCGTCAACGGTCGTTGTACCAATCTGCGTGCCGTTATTCATGATGTGGATAGTGCTGCCCGCCAGCCCGGTGCCGCTGATGGTTGGGGTGCTGTCGTTGGTTACCTGGCCGCTGGTGAGGTTACCCTGGACGCCGCCAGGGACGTCGTCGTTTACATTATCCAGCGTCGGAACCGTCGGAGCGGTCAGGTCAACCACCACGCTCCAGGGAGCAGAGACCGCGCTGACGTTGCCCAGCGGGTCGGTCGCCCGGACGGTGAAGCTGTGCGAGCCTTCGCCGAGCGCGGTGTCAGGGGTAAACGTCCATGCGCCGGTGCCGTCAGCCGTTACCACGGCAATCTGGGTGCCGCCGTCGAAAATGGTCACCACGCTGTTTGCGTCCGCTGTCCCCGAAAGGGTTGGCATGGCGTCGTTCGTTTCGCTGCCGCTGACCACCGTGGTGGCGGCGTTGCCGACATTATCCGTGACGTTGGTGATGACCGGCGTGGCGGAAACGGAGTCCACCACGACGGTGAAGCCCGCCGAAGGGCCGCTCTGATTCCCCGCAGGATCGGTCGCGCGGATGGTCAGGACATGGTTGCCCTCTGCCAGGGTGGGCGTGGTGTAGCTCCAGGTGCCGGTGCTGCCTACCAGCACGCTGCCCAGCAGCGTCCCGTTGTTGTAGATGGAGATGGTATCGCCCACCGCGCCGGTGCCGGTGAGGGTCGGCTGGTTGTCGTTGGTGGTCTGGCCGCTGGTCAGCGGGCCGGTGCCCGGACCGACGTCGTCAATCACCGCGCCGATAGTTGGCGTGCCCGGGGCGGTGAGGTCGACGGTGACGCTGGCCGCCGGAGAGCGGCCGCTGGTCTGGCCGTTGAGGGTCGCAGTCACTTCAAAGGTGTGCAGCCCCTCGCCAAGCGCCGCCGGCGTATAGCTCCAGTTGCCGCTGCCGTCGGCGGTCACCGTCGTCAATGGCGTCGCGCTACCGTCCAGATAGATGGTAATCAGGCTGCCCGCTTCGGCCGTGCCGGTAAGCGTTGGCGTGGTGTCGTTGGTCGTTTTGCCTTTCACATCGCCAGTTACCGGATCCGCGTCATCGACGATCGCCGTGATGACGGGCACCTGCGGCAGCTCAAGCGACGAGTCGTTGACGACAAAAGGCACGCCCGCGCTGGCATTCCCTGCGGCGTCCGTAGCGTTCACGGTCAGCGTGGTCGGATCCAGCTGCGCCGGACTCAGCGCAATCGAGAAGCTACCGTCGCTACCGACAACGCCGGTACCAATGACCGTGCCACCGCTATCTTTCACGGTAATAGTACTTCCTATTTCACCTGTACCGGTCAGCGGCGTTCCTTCCTGAGCCAGAGCCATGTTGACCGGGTCGGCAGGTGCGGCAGTATCCACCGTCACGCTCAGCGGTACTGAATCACCGGAGGAATTACCTGCTGGATCGCTGGAAGAGACGGTGAACGTATGAGGACCATCCGGCAACGTCGTGTCGGCGGTCCAGCTCCAGGTGCCGCCCGGCTGGACCGTCACAAGCACTGTAGACGGTGTGCCGTCTACGGAAACGATAACGGTGGTGCCGGGTTCACCGGTCCCGGTAAGAGTTGGCGTGCCGTCCTTCGTGTAGAGCACGTTACTGGACAGCTGGCTGTCGGCTACCGCACTAATGACGGGGATCTCAGGCGCAACGGTATCGAGCGTGACGGTAAAGACTGAACTCGGCGCGCTGAGGTTACCCGCTGCGTCCACTCCCGCTACGGTAATGTTGAGCGGGCCGTCCGTTTGCGTGGGGAGCGTCAGGCTCCATTCTCCATTAGCCACCACGACACGACCCAGCTCGACGCCGTTGTTGTAGACGATCACCGTCTCACCGTTAACGCCGGTTCCTCCCACTGTCGGTGTGGTATCTGTGATAAAGCCACCATCAGGCGCGCCGCCCACTGCACTAATCACCGGTGTATCCGGCGCCAGGGTATCCACGATGATCGTAATCGCTGACGACGGGTCAGAGATATTGCCCGCTTCATCGGTGGCGGTGGCGGTAAAGGCGTGGCTGCCCTCGGCAATGTCGCTGCCAGGACGCCAGCTCCAGTTGCCGCTGCTGTCTACCGTGACGGTGCCCACGACGGTCGATATGCCGTTGACGGTGTCAGTGATGTTGATGACATCGTTCGGCGTCCCGGTGCCGCTCAGGACCGGGCGCGGATCGTTGGTGGTTCCGCCTTCGGGTACGGGGCCGGTGATCTGGGTGACGCTGTCGGTGACGGTCGGTGCCGCAGGCGTAGCCGGCGCCTCGGTATCAATGGTGATGGTAACCGGCTGAGACGGGGCGCTTTCGTTGCCCGTGCCGTCCACGTTGGTGACGGTCAGGGTGATGTCATAGGTACCGCCGGGCAGCGGGGTTGATGGTGTCCACGACCAGCTGCCGGTATTGTCCACGACAGCATCGCCGATTTTGACGCCGTTGTTGTAGATCGTCACGGTATCGCCGGCCGTGCCGGTACCGCTCAGGGTTGGCGTGGTGTCGCGGGTGGTTTCGCCAGGGTTCAGCGTTGTTTCTGTTCCGTCAGGATTGACGGTGATGGCCGGCACGTCCGGCGTGACAGGCGCGACGGTATCTACCGTCAACACAAACGGGCTGGAGATGGTGGTATTGCCCGCGGCATCGGTGGCGTGAACCGTCAGCGAATGCGGGCCGTCGGTGAGCGGGGTAACGGGCGTAAAGCTCCAGCCGCCGTTGCCGTCGAGGGTGGCGGTGCCGAGCAGGGTGGTGCCGTCATAAATGGTGATCGTCGCATCGGCCGGAGCGGTGCCCTGCAGCTGCGGTTTGGTGTCATCCGTGGTATCGCCGCTGCTGAGCGGACCCTGAACGCCGCCGACGTCATCGGTCACGGTGCCGATGGTTGCCGCCACTAGTGGCGTGGTATCGACGGTCAGGGTGAAGCCGCCTGACGGCTGGCTGGTGTTACCCGCCGTATCGGTGGCGACAACGGTAAAGGTATGAGGCCCGCTGACAAGAGGCGTCGTGAGGGTATAGGTCCACGCGCCATTGTTGTCGACCGGAACCGTGACAAGATCGGTGCCATCGAGGCGGATGGTGACGGTTGAGCCGGGTTCAGCCGTGCCGTTGAGCGTCGGCGTGGTGTCGTTAGTGCTGTCGTTAGGGTTGAGCGCGCCGAGGCGTTCCGGCACATCATCCACCACCTGGGTGATGATTGGGGCAGCAGGCGCCACGCTGTCAACCGTCAGAGTCCAGGTGTTGGAGACGCCGCTAGTGTTGCCTGCCGCATCGGTCGAGACGGCGGTAAGATCATGGGGGCCTTCACCGATCGGGGTGGAAGGGGTAAAGATCCATACGCCAAGGCCATTGGCGACGGTCGTACCAACAGCAACACCGTCCACGCGCACGGTGACAGTCGCGTTTGCTTCGGCGGTACCGCTGAGCGTCGGGGTGGTGTCGTTGGTGGTCCCATTCAGGTCGATCGCGCCGGTGCGCCCGGGGACATCGTCCACGACTTGTGAAATCACCGGGGCGCCAGGTGCCGTCCCGTCGACGTCAATTGTCCAGGAGTCTGATAACCCGCTCGGGTTACCGGCGGGGTCCGTCGCCTTCGCCGTCAGCACGTACGTGCCATCGGTTAGCGGTGCGGGCGGCGTAAAGCTCCACAGGCCGGAAGAGGGAACAACCACCGTACCGAGGACATCGCTGCCGTTATAAATCGTGATGGTCGAGCCCGCTTCGCCCGTCCCGTTCACGGTCGGCGCCCGGTCGTTGGTGATCCCGTTCGGGCCCACGGGGCCGGTGGAGGTCTGTACGTCATCAATCACCGACACGATAACTGGCGTCTGCGGTGGAGTAATATCCGGTGCCACCGCGGAGGTGGTAGGACTCGTGTTGCCTGCTGTGTCGGTGGCGTCAGCGGTCAGGATTTCGCCGTTGAGCTTCGGCGGGGTCAGCGTCAGGCTGAAGTTACCCTGACTATCGGCAACAACTGGAGTGCCAACGAGTGCGCCGCCTTCACGGATGGTCACCGTGCTGCCCGGCTCTGCGGTACCGCTGATGGTGCCGCCATCATTTGAAACCACGAGGTTTCCAGGGGCTAACGGCGGCGTGGTGTCCACGGTGAAGATGACAGGCTCTGAGGTCGCGCTCAGGTTTCCGGCGGCATCGGTTTCAGTGACGGTTATGGAGTGCGTCCCGTCCGGAAGCGGACCGTTCGGCGTTACGCTCCAGGTGCCGTTGGGCAGTACCGTCGTTGTGCCAACCACCACGCCGTTATCGTAAATAGTGATGGTTCCGCCGGGCTCGCCCGTTCCCGCCAGGATCGGCAGTGAAGCATCGGTAGGCGCGCCCGACGTGATGGTTCCCTTGATAACGCCCGTATCGTCGGTCAGCACAATCGCGGTCGGGGCGTCCGGCGGAGTAAGATCCACCGTCAGGGTAAACACCGGCGAGGCAGGCCCGGTGTTGCCCGCGGCGTCGGTTGCCCGCACGGTAATCTGGTGAGTGCTTTCGCTTAGATCAACTGAAGGGGTAAAGGTCCAGGTGCCGTTGCTGGCGACGACCGCCGTACCAATGGCGATCCCGCCGTCATAAATCGTCACGGTCGAGCCCGCTTCACCGGTGCCGGTAAGCTGCGGACGCTGATCGTTGGTGCTGCCACCGTTGCTGACTGTCCCCGTCTGTGGAGCCGTATCGTCAGTTACGCTGGTGATGGCTGGCGCATCGGGCGCAATGGTGTCCGGGGCGGTAAGATTCGTGCCCGGGCTGGTATTCCCGGCGTTATCCGTCGCGGTGGCGGTCACCTGCTCGCCGTTGGTCAACGGCGTGTCGAGAGAGACGGTAAAATTGCCATCGCTGCCCGTTTTTCCTGTGCCAATGACGTTACCGTTCGCGTCTTTCAGCGTGATGGTGCTGCCGGGTTCTGCGGTACCGGTGACCGTTTTGCCATCTGAAGAAAACTTAAGGCCGGAAGGCGCGTTCGGCGCTGTCGTATCCGGATCGGCCGAATTGTTACTGCTGCCATTATCACCACCACCGCCGCCGGTGCTTGCCGCCGCCGCAATGCCGCCCGCAGCGGCAATCCCGCCCAGGGCCCATGGCCAGATGGCGGCGCCACCGGCGTCGCTCCCTGAGGCCGCAAGCAGCACGTCCGTGGACGCGATGGATTCGTACGTGGCGGCTCCGGTTGGATCTTCAATCCACCATAAAGCGCCCTGGCTGTCCTGCAGCACCAGCTGGCTCACGCCCTGCGCGTCCGCGACGTAGAAATTTTTAAGGGTGATCACCTCGCCGGAGTGGAGCGTAACCAGCAGATCGTTACCATTTCGCGCGAAGTGGGAGACGCTCGCTCGCTCGACATGGAGCTCAACGACAGAGGAATGGCTCAGCGTAACCTGGGTACCTTCCGTGGTCGTTTCCACGCCAGTAAGTTTTGAAATAACAGAGATTTGGCTCATTTAGGTATTACTCCAGCAGATGTGTCATGAACGGCGAGCAAGACGAGCCATCTCTGCAGAAGGTAAAGGGCGCCCCCGGCGCAGTCGCTGTTATAACGCAGCACTCACCGTCGTTTTTTGCGCGCACGATGCCCGCCAGAATTCAGAGTGGCAACATCAGAGCGAATCTAATGACTTATAAAAGAGAACAGTTTTTATGGGTGTTTTGTGTCTTATAAAACCCTGTATTTAATAGAGGAATTATTTTTCGGAATATAAAAATGATATAGACAGAAAACGATAGTTGTGCAACTTAAGCTTTCGTAAATAAGTGCCAAAACAATGAATAGGGCATTAATACATGGGGGGTGTTAATAATTTAAATTGCATAAGATATTGTTTTATATGCTTTTGTTTTTTCATTGTGATGCTGCTTCTAAATATGATTAACGCAGTATGATAATTGGTAGGGGACATTTTCAATATAATGATCAACGTTGTTTTTTAAGCGTGCTTAATATGCATTTAAGTTAGGGTAACATTTTTGATATAAAATATATTATATCACTCGCACAATGAAATATATTCTTATGCGGGGTTAAAGTTCTGCTATCACGCGAAATGAATAGCGTTAAGGAAAGGGTAAAATAACCTGATATATTTCCATTGCGGCTACGATGTCGGCATGAATTTGCGACAACAAAAAAAATACGGGGAGAATGAATAAAAATCGTCAGTCGGGCGTTAACTGACGTCACTTCCTTCTTACCCTGGAGCTTTGTATGAACACGACCTCGTTTCGTTTGATCCCGGTGCTGATTTTTTCCCTGCTGTCCCCACTGGCGCTGGCCATGGGCAATAATAGTACCGAGAGCAAAACGCCCGATTGTCCTTCCGGACAGGTGTATGACAGCGCCACACAGAAATGCGTGCCGGACAAGAGCAGCAGCCTCAGCGATCAGGACAAAACCAACTATGCGTACCATCTTGCGAAGAAAGGAGAATACCAGGCGGCGCTGAACCTGCTTGATTCGCTGAAAAATGGCAATACGGCTGAAGCGTGGAACTACCGCGGGTTCGCCACGCGCAAACTGGGCCGCACGGACGAAGGGATTGGTTACTACCAGCGCGCGCTGGCTATCGCCCCGGATTATGCCAAAGCCCGGGAATATCTCGGTGAAGCGTGGATGGTAAAAGGACGCCCGGACCTCGCGAAAGAACAGCTGAAGGTGATTGCCGGTATTTGTGGCCAGTCCTGTGAGGAGTATCGCGACCTGCAGGCCGCTATCAACGGACATCCGGAATCCTGATTTTCTCGTGGAGGGAAAACACATCGCTACCCGTGAGGTTCGTCAACAGTTAGCCGCACACCTGCCGCGTCTCTGGCGGTATGGGCTGGTGCTGTCGCGAAACAGGGATATCGCCGAAGAGCTGGTTCAGTCCACCTGCGTGCGTGCGCTTGAAAGAAGCAGCCAGTATACGCCGGGCACACGCATAGACAGGTGGCTGTTCGCGATCCTTCACTCCATCTGGATCTCTGAACTTCGGGCACGACACGTGCGTCAGGGGCAGGGATTTGTGGCCAGCGACGAGCTTATGGCACCGGACACCCGTGAACAGGATGAGACACGCCTGCATTACCTTAAGGTGATGCAGCGCGTCAACGCGCTGCCTGAAGCCCAGCGCAACGCGGTATTTTTGGTTTATGTCGAAGGCTTTACCTACCAGGAGGCGGCAGACACTCTGGCGGTGCCGATCGGAACCGTGATGAGCCGGCTGGCGACGGCACGGGCTCGTCTTGCCAGATCCGCTGACGCACTGCCTCCGGTAAAGGAGAAACGCTCTTGAACGCGCACCGTTTTGTACCGCCCTATAACGACGACGCTATCGTGGCCTGGATAGATGGCGAGATGTGCCGCGCCGACGCGCAGCAGTTTGAAGAACAGTTAAAGCGTGATGAACGCCTCGCCGGACGAACCGACGAACTGATGAAAAGCAGCCAGGATTACGCCGGGGCGTTTGCTTCCCTGCTGGATGACGCGCCTCTTGAGACAATGCAAGCGCGTCTGGCAGCTCTTCCCGATCCACAATCCTCCTCGCCGGTCGGCGTCAGCAGGCGGGCGCTGATTGCCGCGTCGGTCAGCTTTTTGATGGTTGGCTCCGGTCTGGGCTACCTGCTGCGTCCCGCAGCTGCGCCTGCGGATGAGAATGCCCATATCCGCGACCTCGAAGCGCAATATATGTCCCTGTACAGCGTCGAGACGCTGCTGGATATGGACAGCGCGACGCCGGTCCTGCAGCGCGGGCTGGAACGGGCCGCGCAGGACATCGGCCTGAAGCTGAACATGTCGCAGCTTGTCCTTCAGGGGGCAGAGCTGAAAATGGTGCGAATGCTGCGCTATGAAACCACCTCGATCGCGCAGATTGCCTGGATCAATGCCGACTACGGCCCGATGGCGCTTTGTATCTCTCCTGTTGATGAAAAGGCGACGGCCTCGCTCCGCCAGGAGAAGCGGCACAGCATGAACCTGGCGTGGTGGCAGGATGCGGGCTACCAGTTTGTTCTGATTGGCCGCAACCCGCCGTCACATCTGCGGGGAAACGCGGAGCAGCTACAGCGCCTGATCTCAGGATGACGGCACTTTATTCGTCTGAATCGCAATGGCAATGGCAATTCGATCGTCCACTACCAGGGCAAACTTATCCATTCCGTAGGACGCGCGCGAGATCGCGGTGGTGGCATCCAGCGTGAGGGCCTGCGCATGCGGGTTTTTCACGATGGCCTCAAGGATCACCGGACGGGCAATGTTTCGCACGGTCAGCGTGCCGAACACCCTGAACCGCCCGTCGCCCTGGGCGACCACGCGAGAGCTGATGAACTCGATTGTCGGGTAACGCTCGGATTCAAAAAACATGTCGCTTTTGAGCTGCCAGGTGAGCAGCTTGTTTGAGGCTACGAGAGTCGCTACGGGAATGGTGACGTGAATATGATCGTCGACGTCGTTTTCCGGGTTGAGCGTTACGGCTCCCGTCACGCCGCTGAATGTCGCCCAGGAGAGGATACCGCCGAAGGCATGCCACGACAGCCGAATGGCGGTGTTATCGGTGTCGATAAGGTAGCTCTTCGGGGCGGCATGCAGGGAAGGGCATAACAGCAGAACGGCCAGAAAGGCCAAAAGGCGATACATAGTGGTTTCTCCGATAAATGCGCACTGCGTAAACGCCCGAGGTGCTAATTATATTCGAAGAAATAAAAAAGGCCGCAAGCGCGACCTTTTTGCGAGCATAATATTTACTCAGTGACTTTCTTTTCCAGCTCGCTGGCACCTTCTTTGGTTTTGTTCCAGCCTTTCTCAGCGCCTTCTTTGGTGGCATCCCACCCTTTCTCGGTGCCTTCTTTGGTTTTATGCCAGGCTTTCTGGGAATCTTCGCTGACCTTGCTGCCAAAGCTTTCGCTTTTACCTTCCGCAGCATGCTTCTGTTTCAGTTTCAGCTCTTCACCTTTGTTCTGCTCTTCGTGCAGTTTTTGCTTCGCCTCGTTGGCGTTTGCGTTCGCCGCCGCGACGGTATCGTCAGTTGCATGTGTGGTCGCAGCAAATACTGGGGAAGCCAGCAGAACGGCAGATAATGCGATAATTGTTTTTTTCATAATATCCTCATTTAACGTTATCGGTTATGAGCGTGATTCAGCATGGCACAGGCGAAACGGGATGGCTTTAGGAAAAAACTGTAATGAGATCAACATGCCCCGATGAGGGGTATTTCGCCTGAGGATTATCCAAGGGATAAAACGCCTATTTCCGCGAGGGCGGCGAGGGTCAGGAGAATGAATATTATGACGGTTATGGGTCTGTACATGGTGGGGCTCCTTCCGGGGTGAGCGGCTATTCCGTAGCGCTGGGTGGGGGTGTTTTTTTATTCTCCATAGGGGGAGGGGCGGTGTCGTTGATGTTGGTCAAAGGGAGAGGGTAGCTTCTCAAGCGAGAAGATGAATGAGCTCTGTCAGGGCTGGACGTAGTGATTGTGGTGGAATGATCGCAGATTCACTCCCTTCTCGCTGGCGGCTCGCTTGTTCATGGCGGGTTTGATAAATACTCCGATCTCGATTTTGTCGTTGTGGTAGCCCCTCTCTACTATGACGAAATCATGGCTCAGCGTATTGTGCTCGCCGGAACACTGGGTCACCTGCTCCATGCTTTCACCGGGGAACATGTGGGAGAGCCTCGTCTGCTTAGCCATGCTGAAAGCCGGAGCCCGGGCCTGAAAGGTTTTGGTCTGTTCCGCCCCCCATGTTCAGACGACGTTTGCTAAAAAATGGTCGTCTGAATTTCGGTTGTGAGGTTCTTCCTGAGTGCTTAGATTCATTTTCAATCTATCGAGAGGATATGAATATGAACTTTGCAGAACGCCACTATCAGCATGAGCCTCTTCTTATCGCCAACGTCTGGGATGCCGCCAGTGCTGTCGCAGCGCAAAAAGCAGGCTACCAGGTTCTGGGAACGTCCAGTGCAGCTATAGCGTCCACACTGGGATATGACGACGGGCAGCGAGTGCCGTTTGATGAGTTATTTTATATGGTCACCCGGATCCGGGCTGCCAGCAGCCTGCCATTGAGCGTTGACATGGAAGCAGGGTATGGTGATTCAGCCGAAGAGATAGCAGACAATCTGCGGCGCCTTGCTCAGACAGGCGTCTCAGGCGTTAACCTCGAAGACAGCCGAGTCATAAACGGGGTTCGTCAGCTTGACGATGCCTCTGATTTTTCCCGTAACCTGAGAACAGTATGCGATACGCTGAGAAGCGAAAATTACAGCCTGTTTCTGAACATCCGGACTGACACTTACCTGCTCGGGCATGAAGACGCGTTGCAGGAGACGATATTACGGGGTCAACGCTACAAAGCTGCAGGTGCTGACGGCCTTTTTGTTCCCTGCCTGACTTCAGAGAAAGACATCAGCCTCATTGCAGAGGCAACGGGATTGCCTTTGAATGTCATGTGTATGCCCGATCTTCCGTCATTCGACAGGCTGAAACGGGCAGGGGTAAGCCGCATTTCAATGGGCAATTTTGTTCATTCAGCGATGCAGTCAACGCTGATTGATGTCATGCATGCGATCCGATCTCGTCAGACGTTTGAAGGACTTTTTGGTGATGAAAATAACCGATAAAAATCTGTGTGATATCTGGTATCAGGCATTACTTGAACGTGCTTCAGACTACACTGGCGTGTTTTTTGTTGGCGTCAAAACCACTGGCGTATTCTGCATTTCGGTATGCCGGGCGCGAAAGCCCAAGCGCGAAAATGTCGAATTTTATAAAGATGCCAAATCTGCCCTGGCGGACGGCTTTCGTCCCTGTAAGGTCTGCAGACCTGCGGAAAATGCGCACAGCGCGCCATTATTCGTTGAGCAGGCGCTTGCGCTTGTCAGGCGCGATATCAAATCCCGTGTAGCAGACGCGGAGCTTCGTCAGCATGGCATCAGCCCGGAGCGGGTAAGGCGCTGGTTCCTGCAACATCACGGCATCACTTTTCAGGCTTTCCAGCGAATGCAGCGGGTGAACGTTGCCCTGCAGGAGCTAAAAAGTGGACGAGCGGCGACTGATGTTGCGCTGGACAATGGCTATGAATCGCTTAGCGGCTTTGGTTATACCTACAAGCGGCTGACTGGCGCAGCGCCGACTCAGGCAACCCAGGTGATAGTCATTCACCGGTTTACCACGACGCTTGGACCGATGTTTGTCTGCGCGACAGAGCTGGGAGTCTGTCTGCTGGAGTTTACCGATCGCCGGATGTTGGAAACAGAATTCCGCGATATTCAGCGTTTATTTAACGCCAGAATCGTCACCGGCGAAAACAGCCATACCCGGCAGACAGTAAAAGAGATCGGCGAGTATTTTGCCGGAACGCGCCGACAGTTTGATCTGGCTTTAGATGCTCCGGGCAGTGATTTTCAACAATCCGTCTGGCATGCGTTGCGTGCTGTTCCCTATGGACAGACCTCACACTATCAGGCCATTTCACTACGGCTTAATAAGCCCAATGCTGTGCGCGCCGTCGCTGCAGCTAATGGTGCCAACCGGATTGCGATTGTGATCCCCTGTCACAGAATAATAGGAAAAGATGGCGCGATGACAGGCTATGGAGGGGGGATTTCACGCAAAGAATGGCTCATTGAGCATGAGAGATATAATGTTTAATGGCGTGATGTTTCTGTGTCGCCGGGAAATTTTACGGACTTCGCGGGACATGTTGAGGGTACAAAAAAGCCCGCAGGGCTTGCGCCGTGCGGGCTTTCAGGACTTCATCAGTCGACTCTGGTGATCGCCGATGGAGAATTTTGGGCTGGCGGAGTCTGAATTGGTTATGTAACTTGTTGTTTGATAAGTTTTAACCTTCAATTCAATTTTCAATTTGGTCCCATTGTTGGTCCTAAAAGAAAATGTCAGGTATTTTGCAGGCAGGGGAGGTTACAGCAGGAGTCTCTTCGTCTGTGAGATTAGCATTTTGCTTTCCTTTAGTCTGCTTTGTATTTAACCGTTTATTTCACGTTAGCTTTTAGCAAGCCGGTAGATCGCCTTGCTCGCAGAATATCCACTACGGAAATATACGGGGTTTGTTCTTGCCACGAAAATCCCTTCTGGTCGATACGAACCAGTTCGTACTTTTCCACCAGAAAATTCACCGCATCGGCAAGCGTTATTCCCGCGTCAATATGTTCCTCAATAGTCGCGTCGTCGTGGAATGGCGTGTCATTAAGTGTCAGGCCGTAATGGTGCTCCAGCAGATACGTTAAAAGCTGCTGCCACACCATTACGGGCGACAGGCGTGACGAAACCGGCACCGTGACCGGTACAGATGAAATTTGCATGAGTTGGATCCTGATAAAAGAAGAGAAGGTGTTACCTGGTTGCAAATGCCTGAGGATAAATAACGATGTAAACATAGCCATGAGAGCCGAGAGTGTCAGCTTCACAAGTTAGTCCGTTATGATACAACGTGACGCAATGCTGATGGCGCGGATTCAGTTCACCGGTTGTCAGCATCAATTCAAGCTGTTTCATCACTAGCGGAAATGCCTGATCCAGACGCAGTGCCTCCTCCTCGTTAAACGTACCACTAATACCTGCACGGTCCGCCAGAAAATGCAGGCGACAGCCTTCCTGCACAAGCCTTGCACCGAAGCACGGCGAGATGTCGCGCTTCAGTCCCCATGAATTTTGCATTTTTCTACTCCTTATTAAATGTCAGTTGGTGGTAATGCACATCAGGCGTGTATACGGGCCGTGGTTGTCACGACGGCGTTCTGCGTAAACCGCCAGCACACCGGAAATCTCCGCGACATCCTGACCGGTATAATGACTGGCGCTGCCGTGCCACTGGTATTTGCCCGTGCAGTAGCGAAAGATCCGGGAATCCGGATGCTGTCGCTGAATCGCCATCGCGACCTTTTTATCGATGATTTTCATGGTTAGCCTCATAGCCAGCCACGTTCAGCAAAAGAAAGCACATCGATGCCAACAATAAGATGGTCCAGCACCCGCACCTCTACCATAGCCAGCGCGTTCACCAGATGTTGAGTGATGTTTCGATCCTGTTTACTCGGTTCTGTCTCTCCGGATGGATGGTTATGGGCCAGAATCACAGCGGCAGCGTTATGGCGTAGTGCCAGTTTCACCACTTCGCGTGGATGGACTTCGGTATGGTTAAGCGTGCCCGTAAAGAGCGTCTCGCATTCCAGAAGACGGTTCTGATTATCGAGATATAAAACAAGAAAAACTTCGCGCTCCTGCAGGGCAAGACGCAGTTGCAGCCAGGTTTTGGTGAAGGTAGTGGAATTAAATTGTTCGCTAGGCTGGCGCTGATATTTTTCCAGTAAGCGGAGAGCGCGACGAATGGTGCGCGCTTCAGTTATCGGAAGATCCGGAGGTAGATTTATCTCTGACATGACAGGGCCTTACAGGTAATAGTAAAAGTCGTTTATGAAGCGAGTTGAAGCATATTTTCAGCCATCACCCACAGAGCTCGATTGAGCTTTACATCTCCGTCGATCCCTTTGACAGCGCGGGTTTGAGCACGCTGATCTTTCGTCGTTCGTCCCGACAGTCCGCCTTTTATCAAGTTCTCCTGAATGCGCTGGTAAGTGGTCCACAGGTCGTTGCTCTCATCCTGCCAGCGACGCGGGGAAAGGATCTGCGATTCCGTCACCGGCTGATGCTCTTCACCAAAGCGATAGGTTAATGCCGCTTTCGCCATCGCATGTTGTGCTGGTGGCGGTAACAAAAGCGACTGCATGGCATCGCGCTTATCTTCCACCCGGTCAAAAATCCCGAGCACTTCGTAAGCCCCTTCAATGACTTTCTCCACCACGTTGCCTTTATGCGGCACACGTACCTCACCAAAGCTCTCACCGCAAATCAGCCCGTTCTGGCAGACTGCACGAAATAGCCCTGGCAACATCTGGTATGAGCTGGAGCCGTCATGGCTGTTAAGCAGAATGATTTCCGGCACCTGCTTACCGGTGATTTGCCCCTCACGGCGCAGGCGCAGCATGTGTTTAGTGTGCTCGCGCTTGCTCTGGTCGCGCACTCGGGTCTGGCAGGCAAAGAACGGCTCGAAACCTTCTTGCTTCAGGCTATCAAGCAGTGTGATGGTTGGAATGTAGGTGTAGCGGTCCGAGCGGGATTCGTGCTTGTCGGTACCAAATACACTGGGGACATGGGCCATCAGTTCGTCGTTAGTCAGTGGACGGTCACGGCGTATCTGGTTAATCCGTCCGAAGCGGCTGGCTAATTTCATGATGAATACTCCTATGTGGTTAATGGTATAAACGCAGACAGGCTGCACTTCCGGTTAAGAAGTGCGGCCTGTCTGCATTTATGGAATGTTGCTGGAGGGATAGGGGGAAACTCTCTGTCGTTGATGGAGTCGACAGCTAGCTGGCCTCTATTAGTTAGTTTCGTGACTAATGTTGGCTGATTTACAACAGGTGTTTGCTGTATTATTAATCATTAACGTGTTTTTCTCGGCCTAACTGCCAACTGAGCCTGGCATCTGTGAGCGTTTTACGTTGAAGGGGCACAGTGCTATAAATCATTTTCGAAGGGGCATTTGATCATGAAGCACTATTGATCTGCACGCATATCAATAATCAGGAACTAATTGTTATCTTCGTGAAGGGCTTTACTCACACGGTAATGGTTCAATATCAAAACTATAATGGGATCCAATGACTTTTAATAAGTTGCCTTTTAAATCGTCTAATGGGTGGGATATACAGCTCATGCGGGGTAATCCCGACTGTGGAACCTTCTACAAATGGATTTATGACGAACTAGCAAAAGTGACCATAAATTGGCCGCCAAAAATCACGTCACTGACAACTGGTCGACAGGGGAATTTAGGTGAATTCCTATCGTACAAAGTAGCAATTGTTAATGGACTTTATGGAAAAAGGAAAGGTTATACAGTGGCGCTTATGGGAGCCCTTACTCCGCTTCAAGATGGGGCTCCTACAGGGTTGGATACCACCATTCTTCATTTGGATCCCAGTGGTGATACCAGTAAAGACTGCCTGTACATCATGGAAGTAAAGACTACAGGCGCTGTTAATCTAACCTATGCGACGGCACTAATTGGTGATTATAAAAAGCTCTTGGGTAAAACGACGGTAGCAGGTTCGTTAGGTCAAAGATTTAACTGGCTTCTAGGCTATTTGAAAGAGATACATGAATTCTCTGATGAAGAGATTGAGCGGGTAGGCAATCTCTTCATGCCTGAAGCAAAAGACTGTAAAGGTATCAGGTTGATACCAACTCTCGTACATGATCGCAATGTCGGTGATAAAGCTGCTGTTAACGCATTAGACCATGTTGCTGGAGAAATTGAAAAGCAAGGCTGGGGCAAGCAGACCATCGAACCTTGGAGCATTGCAATAAGCAATTTGACTAAGTGCCTTGTGCATCTTTCAAACAATGTAAGTACAATGCCATGACCAATCTACCAGTTTCAGTCAAATTTCTTGATAGCGCTGCTTCATCCGCAGCAAAGGCCAGAGGTGTTGAACCTATATGGTCGACAGCTGATCCACTCGATGTAGCAACAGCACTCAAATGCATTAACGCTTTTCAAATCCGCGTTAATGTCGAAACCCTTGAAGAACTCGATGATGAGAGCAACGCTAAGCCTCTTATCGCAGCAGCTCGTATTTTACAGTCGACTGCACAGCATTTGCGGAGTGCAAACAAACTATCAAACAGCACTGATATTAATGACTTATTGTTATATTCGGCACTTGCTTTTGCGATGCATGGTAATTTCCCTAGTGCTCATGCAGCCCTTTTAGATATATCGTCAGACTTTCTTGAGGAAAGCTTGATGTTGCGTATGGTCGTAGCAATATGCGATCCCTGTGACAAATCAGTTAGATATGGTTCGGACGATATTGAATTTGAGCCTTTTCGGCGAAGCTGGTATCGCGCTTTGCGCAATAAAGATAGCCAAGTAAGAAATAAAGAATTCCGTCATGCACTCGAGCTTTTTACTGAAACAGCGTTGGCAGGCACCATGGCGGAAGGTGCCCTGATGCTGGGTGGCCGAATGGCAGCTCACCAAGCTAAAAGATTAGCTACAGCTAACCTTCTAGATGACGCTCCTGAGATTCCAAATTGGTTTATCCGGAACTCCATAAAATCGGGCATGGTGACTTTGCTACCTCCGCAGCACATGCTTTTAAGTAAGAGACGAATTGCCAGACATGGCCGTAATACTCTCTTGACGCTTCCGACAAGCACTGGCAAAACTTTTGTTGCTGAAGCTTGTATAGCCTCTGGTTTAGTCAATGATGGCCTATGCGTCTATGTAGCACCGTATGTCGCCGTTGGAGAGCAGGTGAAAGATTCACTACGGAAGCGATTTGGTGATGAGGTACCTGTTGTTCCGATGTTTGGTGGTTTCCAGTCTGAGGCCTCGAACGTCTTCTCTCAAAAAGAGATTTTCGTTGCCACGCCGGAGCGATTTGATGGATGGCTTCGCTCCGGTGAAAACATCGAACGGCTGCGTACTGTTGTTTTCGACGAGATCCATATCCTCGAAAATGGTGTTCGCGGGGCCCGTGTGGAAGGTCTGCTGTCACGACTTCGTCTCCTTCAAAGAACCAATATGGACCTTCGCATAATAGGGTTGTCGGCTGTGTTGACCGAACCTCAGCTTGTCTGTAAGTGGCTTGGCGTTCAAGTTAATGACCTTCATCAGATTGGTTGGAGACCGACTGCACGTCGATTGGCGATGTGTCTTGCAAACGGTGATATGTACTGGGTCCACGGTAATGATGCTCTCCGCCCTAAAGGCGAACGAGCTACTTCGATCATGTCTGAATCTGTAAAGATCGACCTTCCTGGACAGATTCGACCAGCACATTTTGCGAATGCAAACGAGAAAAGTGCTGCCATCAATGTTGGATCCATAGCGCGAGACCTTTTAACACGTCTCGGCTCGCCTGGTTTGGTAGTATGTTCTCGAAGGCTAGACACTAGATTGCTTGCTCGAGAATTGATGAATAGCCGTCAGTATATCGAGAACATGGAAGTCCATAGGACCGCCAAAGATATCCTTGCACGTTACCCCTATTTGAATTTTCTTGCTGAATGTCTACTAACTGGAGTTGCCTACCACAATGCGTCTCTTCCCTTTGATGTACGCCGCGACATAGAACGGCTTACTCGCGAACGAGCCCTATCAGTGGTCTGTGCAACCACCACGCTCGCGGAGGGAGCAGACCTGCCGTTCCGCTGGACTATTGTGGCTCATTGGCTCAGTAGTATGCATGGCGATGGCACGAGAATGAAATCAATGACTTTCCGCAACATAGCAGGCCGCTGCGGCAGGGCCGGTGCTTTTTCTGAGGGGGATACGATTCTTTTTCAAAACTTGATGGGGCCTCCTTCCAGAATAAGGAGGCAGCGGAACAAGCATCTTCTTGAAGAGGTGATGTTTTCATCCTCGCCACTTATGTCAACACTCGGGGGCGGATGGATTGAGGCATCCACTCAGGGACAGCAATTGATTGAGGCCACTTTCAGTGCACAGCTATTAGCTTGTATCGCAGAGCACCCCCAAGCTGAAAATATTGTTTCTGAGTTAGTTGATGCCTCTTATGCTGGGCAAACCGACGGAGAGGATAATATTCAACGTATTTTGTCAGAGACTATCACCAGCATTTTGGATGACAAACAGGTTGGTGGCGCAATGGCGGTGATGAATAGTCCAATCCGGCTAACTGATTTCGGTCATGCTGCAAATTTAAGTGGCTTCTCGCCTTTTACCTGTCGGTTGATGTTTCAATTCCTGTCAGGAAAGAACTTTAAATCTGGCGGCGTACTTTACAGTGAATTGTTGGGGCTGTTCAATAACGTTCCCGAGCAGCCAAACGAAACGTTGAGGAAAATTTTCTCAGGATCATCACATAGGAATGTCCTCAGGGCTGACAACCTTGAATATATGTTGACGAACTTGCTTCTGCGTATGGACTTACGCACGATTTTTGAACTTCTGCGCAGCAAGAATTCCAAAGCTCAGCCTGATACTGTTGAGACGATGTTTGAGGAATTCGTATCATTCTTAAATAGCGTTGTTGGAAATTTCCTACCATGGCTTCTCAGAGGCCTTGAGAGGCTTAGTAAGTTCGGAAGCGAGGAGGCAGCAGCAATCAATTGGTCGAATATGGCCAAGGACATCGAAGCTGCGCTAAGTGCTACGGGGGGCGAGACGGCAGCCGATGATTCTCTGGTGCCCATCGAATGAACAACTTAATATAAGGTTTTAGGTATTACATGATTGAAACACAAACATTCATGGTTACTATCACGTATTATTTCGAGCTGGCTGCCTAACAAAGTCGTTAACTTCCGCTTCTGGCACACAGCAGTCAGAGGCGGAGTTACAGTACACTAACGAACTGAAATAATGAGATGCATATTATGGTGAACCTGTTAAGGGGAGGGACCTTACGGGGGAGGGGTTTATAATGGCTATTAATACGCAGTATTAATACCTGATTTCTTTGATATTACGATTGATAGCACAACAGGGTCTGACAACTGATTGTCAGACCAGATATCGTGCATTCGAAGTTAGTACTTCATCAGCCAGTCCCCCTGACTGGTGATGACGTTAATCTCTGCCACACTGCACGGGCCTTTAATGTAGACGGCAATCTCTTTCCCATAGGGCAACGTTGAAGGTACCAGTGCTTCAGGTTTACTACCTGCGTAGACCGTGGGCATCTTCTGAATGGGGCAGTTACCCCGGTTAACGACAACATCGTTAATGGTGACGCTGTCAGTCAATGACTGAACATGAACACGCTGCTGATGCAGATTCGGGTAATACGGATTTTTAACCTGCTCAAGACCAATCCTGACCGGTGCCTCTGCTGCATGTGTCAGAGGAGTAATTATCAGTGCCAGGGTGAGGGCACTAATTGCTGTTTTCATTATTTTTTCCTTATGTTTGCTGGAGTAGTAAGGGTTCACATCCGGGTCAGACAGCCTGATTTATCAAACTCAGGCAGAATTATTGCGGTATTGCTGAAGGTGAAGGTAGTTGAGGTCAGTCCGGTCGCCGTTATATGAATCCGGTGTGACTGACGGACAGCGTCCCAGAAGGCTTCGAAGTTACTCCCTCCGGCATCAGACAGAGTGTCGTTAATCAGAAAGATGTCGCCTCTGTCGATTTGTGCCCGAACGCTGCGCCCGTCATCATTACCGCTGGTGAGCGTTTTGCCATCTGGTGATGTGTACTGGACGAACACATTGTCCTCCGGTGAACAGGTCAGCAGCAGTTCAGCGCCATTTTTCTCCTGTATGCGGTATTCCGTGACACCCTGAACCCAGGTACGGGTCCACTGGTTTACGGCTGCGCTGGCCTGCGCTGAAGAAAGCAGCGCCAGCAAAAATGCGATTTTTTTCATGATTATCCTTAATTTTCCGTTTCTGCCAGTACCGTGCGGATATACTGGAAGTGCGGCAGTGAGTGAATGAAATGTGGGTCGGCGGTCAGTGCATCGATGTGTTTTCTGCGCAGAAACTGTCTCGGTGTCAGGCAGACATCGGTAATGCTTTCCAGCAGAAAGACCTGCAGTTGCCGGGCGTACTCTCCGACCAGATACCAGCCGTTCTCGAAATAAATCAGGCGATAAGGTGCGAACCAGCGGTACTGCTGCCCCTCTGCGATCAGATCCAGCAGAGTTCGCTCCAGAATGGCCTGTGTGATACGCCAGAAACTGCCGAAGGGACCGGGCTTGCGCTCCGGTGGAGACTGCCAGACGATAAAAGGTGGCTCTACGGAGCTGTCAGTCAGCACCGATATCAGACGGTTATCCATCGCCGGGAACAGCTGCTCCGTGCGGGTTACTCGTGCAAAGTGCTGAATATGCCGGTTGGTGCGCAGGCCTTCGTGCTGGTGAGCCAATGACCAGCAACCCTGCTGGTATGTCAGTTCGAGGCAGCTCAGGCGTTCACGAAAATCCCGGCGTAGAGTGCGCTCCGAGATATGAAACTCCTGAGACAACCCACTAACTGACAACCGTTCCCCCATCAGCAGGCGACTGATGATGATCGCCAGCCGTGATGCCATGCGATCGTGCTGTTTTTCTTCCGCAGACATATTGAAGGGTTTCCGTTGATTACATTGATTTGTATAGATATTGCTGACGAAGACAAGCGACCAGTAGGCAGGCCGGAACCGTAACCCGCCGTGCTGGGCCTGCCATATCGGCAATCAGCCAGCCGGTGCTCAGGGCGATACCAACCGGCCCGGCCAGTACACTGATAGAGCGGGTCAGGGTCAGATAAGTCACGATGGGGAGCGTGCGCCCCAGAACAACCTTCGCAAGCGTACTGAGCATCACGACCGATAGACGATAGGCTGCAAAACCAGAAGACCGGACTGCAGTCTGTATCGCCATCAGTATCAGCGGCACCGTTGGTGCGGTCAGTTCCGTGCCCATGCTGTCAGCAAACTCCCGCAGCTCAGCCGAGGACATTTCGCTGAGGCTTTTTTCGAGCATCTTCATCAGCAGGGAGAGCTCGATGGTTTCGGTTGCCTCCTCTTTTTTGTATTTCACGCCCGTATGGTCACAGACATCGCATAACACTTCCCGGTACAACACGCCTTTCCCGCCCCTGAACATACTGGCAATACTGCTGGCACCAAAGGTCTGGATTTCAGCGGCAATCTCCTGCCAGTAATTACGGTGCGCCGGGTGAAAACGTTTGTAGTTGTCGCTGCTGGACAGCGTTTCCGTCCAGCGCAGGGTTTTATCCCTTGGGTCATGGGTAATTAGACTGACCAGTAAATCCAGGTCCTCATTATCACAATACCCCAGAAACCGCAGGTCAGCATCTTCGCGATAAACGGCCATTACCCCTCCATTCCGGTCTGTATCGTCAGGGTAAAACGATAACAAACCCGCCTGTAAGGACATGGCCGATGTGTCAGGAAAATCAGTGTGTTATACGAGTAATGACGGACAGGTGATGTCCGAAAATGAAATACAGAAGATTATGCTGTGCAGGGCGGAGTTACCGGTGGAATAAACAAACGAATGGCGAGTTGCCCCGTCAGGCGGGTGACGAGCCAGGCGGCACCACCGTTGATTACCCCGCCCAGTAACGGGAGCAGAAGGCTTTCCCTGAGTAACGCATTACTGCTTTTCAGCAGTAATGCGTCGCAAACCACCGTCAGCAGAGCGGTCTCGGCCTGAGGGTGGCTCAGTGTGCGGGTCAGTAACCGGGTGATGATGCCACTGATGGCATCATAACAGGCATCCCCGGCCAGCGCGCCCCAGCAAAGCAGGCGTACCCGTGGATCTGCTGTGTCATGGCCTCCGATGATGGCAACGGCGGCACACAGCCGCATCTGAATGAACAGCGAAGAGCAGACATCGGCGGTGACGGTCAGTGGCAGCAGAGCACCTCCGGCGAGCCCGCAGGAAAAGCCGGAGCCGCAGGCTTTCAGGGACTCGTACAGCACAAGTGATTCAGCCGCATCCACGCGACTCGTTTCGTTCTGCAGGTAACTGTCTGCCAGTACTATGGCAGAGTCCGTGACGGCGGTACCTTCCACCGCCAGGGCATACATCCCGTCGAACAACTGACGTAATACGGTAATATCCAGAGTATCCTCCTTAGCAATTGCCTCTGTGGTGTATCGCTGAGGTGATATAGGTCTGTCATTTTTTTATTTACGGTTTGTTCACGCTGACAATTGCTTACTGCATCTGAATTCGACAGCCTTAAACCTGATGGTCGTAAATCTGAATGGAACAAACCTGTGTGAATAACATCATTCCGGTGTGAATATTATTCTTATTGCACCGCTCTGAAATGTTGGCGAAATGTATGCTTTTTGTTTGCTAATTTCGACGGTGGCGGAAGTTAAAAACTCCTGAACTATGAAGAGCGCTATTATTTAAACAGTGAAAAGGACATGCCGTCTTTACGTTCACAGCGAACAGGATAATTTTCCGTCCGGTGCTTCAGGGAGCGTGGTTTCTGTGTAAATTATCAGATGGCATTGTGCAGACTGTAGGTGATTGGTGTTATAAAAATGTTGTGTATATGTTTGCTGGGCTCTTTGTCTAATAAAGACTTAAATGGTTTTAAGGAGGAGTTTTAATATTTTAATCGTCTTACTATAAGTTAAAAAAAGCACCATCTATCCAGAGGTGCTTTTACGCTTATGATGACTCGTTATGAGAATCAAAAACCATTTGGGCTGATGATAATGTGACCCCCATCTTTTGCAAGTGCAGGCACCGTGAAAAATCTATTATAAAAATTAACACGCTCCTCCAGACAGGTCATATCAAGCCCAAAGTAACATTTCATATAGTTGTGGAGTCTACTGGTATACCAGCCATAAACCCCATTTTCTTGCATGTGAATTGGTATCGTTTCGGTTCTCTCCAGGTACCCAGGCAATTGTTGCATTTCTTTCAAAAAACTGTCGGCATCACCCTTTAACATTGCGTGAAAGCAGGCTACAGCAAGCAACTCATTATCAATGCCACCACTTTCTATACTCAGATGAGATGCCAGCGCCGTAATTGCGGCTCTGAGTTTAAAATGCCCCAGGCGCAGCGTCTCTTCTTTTAAAAGCTTCTCCAGCGGAGGTGAAAAAAACGTATTAATCGAAAACAGTCTGCGCGGCTTCTCTATGTCAACGAAGTTTAAATTCCGAATCCTTTTTAGCGCTATTTGTACAGTATCAACACCGTACCGGGAGGTCAGTGCTTTTAACAGTGTTGTTTTCACTGGTTCTTCATGACTGGCAGCAATAAAACCACGAAACTCATCTTCCGGTGTATAGGGCGGAATGGTATCTTTCAGCATCCTGTTGATCAGTTTAGGAGCAATGAGAAGATTTTTGCTTATGTTAGCGCCTCCTTTGGAGTTCGGATAGAGATGACTGACTTCAAGCTCAAGCCAGGGACGCAGACGAGAGAGTGGTAGCCCGTCATCACCTCTAATCCATTCATCATACAGAACATTGTAAGCCCTTTGATGACGTGACTTATTCCGGTACAACTGGAATATATCGACAACATCATCCGGGTCATTAATACTTCCTAACCCGCTAGGATTATTTTTCAGCATAGATTCGATGTTAAGCCACCAGGAGTGCTTCACCAGCTTAACGATATTGTCATCATCAATAATACGGTGAGCTTTATGGCGGCATTCATTGCTGCAAAAACGCTTATTACGGGAGTTCGACAGGTTTTTGTTACAACCTTTATAGTGGCATATTGCCTTCATCCTTTCTTCCCGTCTGGAAGCATTTTGTTTTCTCCCGTTATAATGCTCAGGGCAAAGACGGAGTTTACGCTCCTCATCTTTGACCCCTATGCTATTCTGGCAGTTATCCCGCTTACAAATAGCCATAATGTTTATACCATAAACAGAATGATAGAATAATAAAATAGGGTGTCATGCCACAAGCATAACACCTGATATAACTGGGGTATAAAAGTAATACCATAATCTATTTTATTGGTTAGGTGTTAATGTAACAGTGTTTATAATTTCTTATATGTGTTATCCTTAAATACTTATAAATATACTAGCAACCGATAAATATATATCCGGTGGCATTTTATTGGTTGCATCATTTCAAATGGCAGAAGCCGATATTGTTCTCTTTTTTCTGTGACACGCTGTCACGACAGGCCTGACCCTGTTGTGGGTTAGGGGGTTACGGGAGGGCAGTGCTCCAGTAACCACTGATCAATTTCAGACTCCAGCCAGCCAACAGATTGCATGCCCAGGCGACGTTGTTTCGGGAAAGTCGCATCATAGCGAGGCGACTTAGGGTTGAGCCAGTCGTAGATGGTTGCGCGGGCTATACCGGTTTTGAGCACGACATCGCGCATACGCAGAATTTTTACAGATTGTACGGTCATGGTGGTATTTATTCCTCTTTAGTAATGGGGTATCGCAATACTAGGCGTGATCAATCAGAAGAGATAGAACGGGAGCTCGCTAGACTTTCTACACCAGCACACGTAGTTTCACTTTTTTGTTAGTGTGGACTGTGTGCGCTAATTCGGGGAAACTTTCAAGAGGAAAACGGAAAGAGGGGGGGACTGATTACATGAAGGCTAATGATAACGATCTTCTGTTTGAAGAATTGTGTAGTGATTTTGAACGTAGGCTATCAAAGTTGACGGAGCCGACGGTCTACGGGGAAGGTTATGTTCAACATCATTATCCGGGTCTATTTGAAAGGGTCCTTAATGATGCTAAAACCTGGATAACCGACTGGTATCATCAATACGAAACAGATCCCGATGAAGAAAAGATAACCAGAGACATCATGATTCAGAGTATTGCTGCTCTTACTGGAGAAGTGATGTACAACGCCGAAGTTAATGGGATGTTTGATCGTTATCTTTTTTTATCGCAGGTGTTTCGTCATATTGGTGTGATGCAGTACAAGGCTGGCTGGAAGAAGGATGGGCGAGAAACGTTGCTTTCAGCACATTACTATTTGGGTAACTGGAAAGGGGCGATGGCATATGAAGAATGGCAGCTCTATGGAGATAACAGCCAGGCAGTCATTGAAGATAAAACCCGTAGGGGAGGCGAGGCCAGGGCGCGGAAGTTTGACTGGGTGAAATCTGAAGTCATCAGGCTCCTGGGTTCGGGAGCTGTGGCTGGTGAATGGAAATCAAAAGATGCGGCTATTCGGAGTATATCGGGTGAGCTAAAAGCATTCATCAGTCGTGAAGATAAAAAAATAAGGCAAGAGAACGAAAATATACCAAGAGGTAAGCAAGAAAGACAGCCAGTTGGATTAATTTTCAATAACTTACATCGAACCATTTCAGACTGGTCTAGGAATGATGAAAGAGTTAAAGCTGCATTTTTAGGCGTAATTAAACGAAGGAAATAAAGCAATTTATCTGGCGTGAATATTGGTGGTGTTTAATAATTTATTGTGAAATGAGTATAGCAATGTACAAGACGCCTAAACTAGGCGTCTTGTACAAATATGGTTATTAATGAATGTGAAATTTAACTTATGCTAAAAATTTATTACTCCAATTTGTAAGTATTTTTTCGGCTAATATTTTTATTTCTCCCACAATAGCTTTGCGGGTATTTCTATCATGTTCGTGGTGAGCTAACATTACTTTTTTTGCTAGAGTAATATGTTGATAGTCATCTTTAATAAACTCAGGTAAATCTAAGTGTTTGAATACATCAGCAACCTGTATAGAAACATTATGTGCCTCAATCCATTCTTTAACTGTTTGTGAATTCAGAAGTCCGCATAAATAGTAAGCAGTTTCTTTGTCATCAAAAGCTGAAAAATAAACTTTATGATCAGGTATGTAGGGACGAGTACCTATCAAGGGAACATCAGCGCTATCTGCTACAGCTGCATAGAATGATGAAGACATTTCGGGCCAGATTACTTTCCAAGGCTTGAATGTGTACTCACCGACATTATAAACGGCATGAAAAGGTGCACCTTTCATTTGTCTCCGATATGTTGAACGTGCTCGTAGTATTGGTTCAAATGAATCGAACCAAGCTGCAGTTTTTCTCAGTTCATGCCTATTTAAACGTTCTTCTGCTTCGGCATACTCGGCAGTTGATATTCCAGTATTGGGAACAAATGTGAAAAGACGGTCTTTATTATCAAAATCAGGCGCATTGATTTTGAGATAGCACTCTTCAAAATCCCCAGCGCCCTTAATTAGAGGGTAAAGATCTGTAGGCTCTACCCAAGCTTGTTTAACCGGACCTATATCTTTTTTACCAGCCTCGGGTCGGCTTCGAATTTGAACATGAGTTTCATTCACGTTGAGGATAGGTACGAAGAAAACACCATTAAGATCGGTCGTAATTCCTTTCCTGCCCTTGGTCCATGAGCATTGACGAGATAGAAATTTTATAGCTTCAAATCGGTCTGGAGTTAATATTGCCCATGGTGAGCCTGGTTCATTAACAGGGAAGGCCTCTTTTTCTTCATATTGGATAGTGTCCATGACCTCTTCAAGAGTCTGAGAGGATTTTATAGCCCTTTTGTTACCGATGCCAGGGCCCCAAACCCGGTATGATACGGGATACTCTGGCATATTTTTTGACTTCTCGAATACAGCAATCGTCGTGTGGTTACTGGCATCTTCGAAAGGTTTGAGGTCTTTCATATCATCAACAGATATAGGTTGAATGTATAAGGAATCTTCGCGTGAAGGCTCGATTTTGAATGTTCTGAAACCTGCTGATGATGGATTTTTAAACAACGTGCCTGTGATGACAAATGCTAAACGCCCACCGGCGTTAAGCCATTTATCTGCGACCGTATAGGTGATCATTGCGGAAATATCGAGCTCATTGCCTCCGTGCATTCGAGTATTCGAGAAAATCCCGTATTGCTCGCAGGTCGGTTTTACACGCTCACGATATAATTCTGGTAACTTTGACCATCTCACCCACGGCGGATTACCGATCACTAAGTCGAAATTACCTGCGGTGGCTGACCAGAAAAAGTTTCTGACAATCCTGAACCATATCCCATTCCAATTCTGGCGATGCAGATTCAAAATCTGATCGTAGGTGTAGCGCAGAGGGGCATCCCATTCTTTGAGCTGATCATCGGAAAAATAATGCCCTTTTCTAAGCTTCTCCATGGATTCATCAAAATCAAGCCCCAGCTCGACATCTTTACCCATGCGATTGAACATGACATCAAGACTGATGCGATCAAGCGCTAGTGCAGCTGGCAAGTGAATATCAAGCCTTGCAAACTGGCTGCCAATACGATACTGAATGATGGCGTCAGATGTTTGGGGTGACGATGCTGGAGAATATATCGCATCAGCCATTAGAACTGGGACTTCTAACTCTTGTCCTGGGCATTGCGACAATAAATCGGCGACTTCAATAAGAAAGTTTACTCTTGCTGTCTGTACAGCCAGTGGATTGAGATCAAAACCCCATACAGTGTCGCAGATAAGTTTCAATGTTTCCCTAGCGCTGAGATTTTTCTCTTTGGCCAATTGACGCTTCTTGCGAATAACAGCCAGCAAAAAAGCCCCTGACCCACACGTTGGATCAAGGACTCTTTTCGTCATAAGACTAGAATCGCTGACTTTATTCAAGGTGAAGTCAACTAACCAATCAGGTGTATAAAACTCACCCAGACTCTGACGCAATTTACCCGGCACTAATCCTTGATACAAATCACGTAATACATCACGTGTTTGAGAGAGCTGGTCAAGACGATAAAGTGATAAGACAGAGAGTAACCGCCTTAAGGTTGGTAGTAATTCAGGGACCGTGTTCAAGCTAGCTACATCGAGGTACCAACTAAAAATAGCCTCCTCAACGAAACCATTTATTCCAGCTTCTTGGAAAAGAGTGGAGCGTTCTATAGCCGAGCCGAGGAATTCAAGCATCTGAGCGTCATTCTTCAACGCAGCCATACTTTGTGCTGGCTGTTCTATTGAGGTAAGCCTATGTGCTGAAATTATCTCTGCTGCCAGCAATTTGATCAGCATCGAGTTGTAGGTATGAAGAACAAAAAGTCGAGCAGAAATTGAATCGGATGGTGATCCAGACCAGGTAAATTTCAGTTCTTTTGTAATGGCTTCAGCTTGCACTATGGATAGGTCAGCAACCTGACCATACAAAGTACGCCATTCTGCAAAAAGCATTTTTACTTTGTTATTTCCGCTGATAGCAAGTTGGTGAGCTAGCCCATCGGAGAGTTGTTGCATGAAAGCTCGCGCATTAGCGGAGCCATGTCCAAAATCTGCGAGCAAGTTTTCTGTAGTAAGCCCTTTACGGGTATCTGATCGAAGAGCATCAACTACCATTTCTACTGATTCAGGAGAAAATGGCATCAAGTGTTGGGTATTGATCTCACCATCAATGACTTGGGCAAAACAAATATGCTCGCCATCAATCGCAATACCGATGAAATCCGACACAGGGATTTTGGTCTCTGCTGCTTTTTTTTCTATATAAGGCAGCAATCGTTCTTTAGTGGCATTCAAAAACGCAGGACTGTCTTTCCTACCTTTAAAGTATCCAGGTGCTTTGTATTCAATGATGACGTGATTGTAACTAGCATCATTACGATCACGTTCTGCAAAAAGATGTAAACCTGTTGCGTCTTCTAAGGCTTTGTTCCAGGCAAACCGGACTTCTTCTTCTCCCTTCCATGGCTGAAGGCGTTTTTCTTGAATAGTGCTGTAAGCGGATTGCTTCATGTGCTCTGGCCTAGTAACAAAGTAAAAGTATGCAACCGGGCATTATGATCTCTGTACGGTTCTACTTCAAGGATTAGAGGTCGCACTTTGATTGTGTTGATAGGTTTACTTCTTAGAAGGCAAATGTGCTGCTTAAGTGGGACGTTATTGGGTGATGGTCGCTAGCGCTGGAAGTTAGTGAAAATTCTGTGTAAGACTTTGATTACCAACAAGCATGTAAATATAAGGGGTAGATCAATTTCTGTGTAAATTACAGAAGCATTTTATCTGTCAATAGGTTATACACTTAAAAATTGCTATTGGATGGGAAGAATCTCCGTGTTGAGAAGAACCCAGTTGATGCGAATCGAAGGTGATAAGGGATCTCATGGCAGTAGCTCCTCAAGTTTTACCACATACAGCTATTTCTACGTGGAGTGGATTTGTCTATCAGGGCAAGTTGGCGTTGTACCATTGTTTGAAGCTGATGTCGTCAGATTATGCCGCTAATCGGGATTTGAAACTGCAGTTAGAAAGCCAAGATGACTTCGCGATTTTTCGTCGCCAGCAATGCCTATCAATGCATCAGGTAAAAGCGTACAAAGACCCCCGCTTTTCTGCCTATAGTGATGGTATCAGCACTCAACGAGATAATGCGAGGCAACGGAGAGTACCACTCGCTTACTTTCATGTGGCACGTGAAGTAACAAACATTCCGGTAACGTTTGTGGCTGACTATGGACCAGTGAGATTTTATACTTACCCAATTCCGCCTGACGCAGATGGAAATGTCACACAATCGTTTTGTCCGCTGAATCAGGTAGATATGTTTATCCGGGATGAACTTTCCAGTCTGCTTGTGAATGCTGCAATGCAACCCGCCTGGAAGAATTATATTGTTGCGAATATTCAGAATACGCTTGAAGCAATAGTAAATTCGAAGGTCATTATGACCCACAGCAAGATACACGAGTCTACTCGTCATCAGACCGTAATTGCAGCCAGCGAATTCATTGAGTTTTCAGAACTGTATAGTGTAATCGAAGCAGATGATTATGCTCCGTTTGAGAATGAGGCATTCTTCCTTAGTCGTCTGCAGATTGATATTGGCACATACTACCAGGAGTTTTGTGAACGCCAAGACGGCCTCTCGCAGGCAGCATGCCAAAAGTTAGATGACTACCTGGCCGCTATTGCTGCGCTGAATGTTGGGGGAATGAAGGCATTCCTGCGAGCAACTATGCCGCATAAAAAGGGACGTTTTAAAACACTTAGTGAATTTAAGGACCAATCACTCGATCGTGATGCAATGCGACTTGGGATGTTTACGATTTTCTGGAAACTAGTTCAAGCTGCACGTAATGATGGTTCTGATGTTGCTTTCTCTTGGCTAAATGACGGGCTTTTCTACTATCCAACAGGTATCCACCATGCTGCAGAGCATCAAGATAGTATCTGTCATGACATCATGCAACAGGCAATTAGTGAAGATGTGGAGTGTTTATTTGAGTGTGGTGCACTTATCACTAGTGCCATAGACAGACCTTCAATTTCTGATGTAATCATAGGCATTGACGCTACTGAGGGAATGGATACCGCTGAATACGAATTGCTGAGGGAAAACCGCATTGGGAATTATAAGAAGGTGGCTATGATTTCTTTAAACAATGTACCTGAGAGTTTGAAAGATGCAGAACCTGATTGAACAATTGTTGGAATCAGAAGGATTAACGCGTCAGCTCTCCACTGACTTAGCGTTATACGAATACAGTAGTACTGGAAAGACAAATTATTGGTTGGTAATCCATGGCGAACCAATAATCACTCCTGAAGTTCAGGCTGGATGGTTAAGCAAATGTAAAAGTGCTACTGCCGATCCTGCTCTTGAGAAAAATATTAATTTATTGATTGTCTGGAATACTAATAGCAGCAAAGTGTTAGCCAGTAAACAAGTTAACCATATAGAGGAAGACAGCTATTTTTTTAAAAAGCATGTACTTCCTTACACCACCGAAGAATTAGAAGCGCTACGTCAACAGATTGAAACTCATGGTTTTTCAATAGTTTTCCGTGAATCAATTACTACTCCTAGCACCTTTACTGAATATAAATCAAACTATCTAGAAGGAGGCTGGCAAAGCCTATTATACAGGATTGCGATAAAGCTTCCCTTTATTGCAGTTAATAGTTCGGGTAATTCCGATCTAGCCAGTCTCGAGAGAAACATTCGAGAAAAAATCCAGCGTACATCGAATCCAGATGTACTGCTTACAACAGATTCGGCTATTGATTTTCTAGCAAATCAGATCACATCGCCGGATGTGCTGCCGGAAGATTTATTAACCTACATGGATGCGAAATTGTTGGAGGCAGGCTATGAAAGTGATAGTTAAGCGTCTAGAAGTACGTAATTTTAAAGTTTTTGAAAAGCTTGAGTTAACCCTTGAAAGCGATCATCTCGTCGTTCTTGATGGCCCCAACGGTTTCGGTAAATCATCTTTTTTTGATGCTATGGAGCTCCTGCTGACAGGAAAGATTCGCCGCTATATTGAGCTTGAAGAACTGACAGTGGATAGGCGTAGCCTGAAAACAGGCTGCCCTTGGCTATTCAAACAAGCAAAGGTAAATTCCTGGCTTTCCATTCGTGCAGAGATTGTAGTTAATGGTCAGAGCCATTTCCTTGAGAGAGCGGCCAGTAAAGCTGTACTGGACGAGCATAAAGGTGTAACTGATCTAAGGTTACCTCTTTATGAATTAGTAGACTTTAGTGCGGAGCGGGTTGAAGCCATTTCACATGAAGAAATTTATCTTTCTACCTTACTCGGTGAGCAATATCAGCGTGATTTTGAATTATTCCATTATGTTGAGCAGGAAGAAAATACTCGCTTATTAAAACAAAAGGAAAAAGACAGGCAGGGTCAGATTGCACATCTTTTCGATATTGGTGATATTCAGGGGAAAATTAATAACATTACACAGGCGTCGACCAAAATAGGAAATTTGTGTAACCCGCAGAAAAAAAACGAACTGAAAAAACTTAAAGATAAATGGGATACAGCTAAGCAGCAACTGTTACCGGCAGGTAGTTCTGTCACATACGAAAGAATTATCGAAGTTACGGATCAGCCATGGGATCGTGAAGTAGTAGAGTTTGGTGTAAAACAATTTGAACAGTGGCTATCTGCAGATGGGGAATTGTTTCGCGTTGGACGTTTTATAGATAATTTCAAGCATTATAAAAATCAACTGTATAATAATGAATTGGTGAATAAACTTCTTCCTAAAAAGGAACTGCAACAACGTCTGTTAATGTTTTATCGTCCACTTGAACACATAAATAAATGGGAGGAAGAGGTCGCTTGCTTTGATGCTGCACTAGCGATAAGTGACGCCTTCAAAGACCTAATAAAGTCTATTAGCGAGGATCGCCTGTCAATTACAGCTCCATTGGTACCACTCCTTCCGCCCAACATAACAGCAGAGGAGTTTCAGCAACAGGTCGCCGGACTCAAACAACAGTTGACTACCGCAGACAAAGTTCAGGAATGCTACGCGGAACTAATACAGACACGTGAACTCTTGTTGAATGCGTTCAGGGAGCATCAGTCACATTGCGATCCCACAAATATTTGTCCAACATGCGGACATCCTTGGCCGACGGCAGCAAAGCTTCTCGAAGGAATTGAAAGTCAGAGCAAATCACTTGAAACTTTAGCAGCTCAACAAAATAATCAATTCTCACAAACATTAGTAAGCTTCAGACGCAACTGGCAGGAGCCTATCGAACTGGCTCTGCAGTCCTGTCTAGAGCAAAAGAAAGAGATCGTTGAACGTAAGCGTCAACTCTTAAGCTTAACAGAAGAGCAAACCCAGTGGCTGGAAAATTATTATCAACATCTTCAGACGGCAGGTATCAATATTCAGGAGCTTCTGTCTGAAAATTTCGAGCCTGTAACGCAGCAAGCAACAGACGAACTAGAACGTCAGGTCCGGGAAAGGTTTAAATCCTTTGACGATAGCTGCATTTTTGATGATTACGAGAAGATTTATCGAGAAATTTTTAAAAACGATCCACTGGCCGTTGAACAAGTTACCCTCCAACGTCTTGAATTAAAAAAAGTATATCTGGAGCAACAGTATGCCATTGCGTCTTCTAAATTTATCTTGGAGTGTGAACAGGAGTATAACAAAGCAGATCTGCTGATCAAAAAAGCCATCAGATTTAAAGAGTATCTACGCAAACTCAAAAAAATATATGAAGACGAGAAAAGATTATATCTTGAATCTATCGTCAAAGAAATTGAGATCCTTTTTCATATCTATTCTGGCCGCCTTATGCAAAGTTATCAGCAAGGGCTAGGCATTTTTATAGAAAATGACGGTAATTCAATAGCTTTCAATGAAACACCTGGGCATGGGCATGATGCTGTCTTTTCCATGAGTTCGGGTCAGCTTTCAGCACTGGTGTTGTCATTTACGCTCGCGCTGAACCAGCGGTACGCAAAACATACTTTGTTGCTAGTAGACGATCCTGTCCAGACACTGGATGAAATCAATGTGGCAGGATTTGTAGAGTTGCTTCGTACTGAATTTCGGGACCGCCAGATAATCATGTCAACGCATGAAGATCGTATGTCGGCATATTTTCGTTATAAATACAAAAAATTTGGTATGTCGGCAGGAAGAATCAACTTCATGGAAGAAGCACGTGCAGGTATTAATGGTTGATAAGTGTAAAAGCCGCCTTCTTAGAAGGCGGTGCTGCTTTAGTCTATCCGTTTTTGCTGCAACATTGAAAGTTTACTTTAATATGTGAACTAAAGAGTTTCAATTTTTTAGTGAGTTAACGAATGACATTTAATTAATAGCTTTTTTATGGAACCTTACTTCCAATTGTAGAATATAGTGGGAATTAATATTAAACTTATTCGCCCCATAAATAAGTGCGCATCAGCCGATACTAATCAACCAACAAGCCGCATTCCTTTCATTCCCTCTTCAATTATACGCCCATGGTCTGCAGTCGTAACGAAGTCAGCCCACCACTGCATCATTGGGCGTCGTTGCTCAAGGTAATCGCTGCGGTTGTAAGCACGACGTACCTCATTCTTATCCACATGGGCTAATGCTGCTTCAATGGCATCAGGCAGAAACCCTTCCTCATTGAGGGCCGTACTAGCGATAGAACGTAAACCGTGTGATACGAGAACGCCTCCTAAGCCAGCACGCTTAAGGGCTGCATTCACAGTCTGGCTGTTCATCGGCTGGGTAGGCTTAATGCGACTGGGAAATATAAACTCTCGGCCACCACTGAGTGACTTCATCATTTCCAGAATAGAGAGAGCTTCATTGGATAGTGGAACAGTATGGTCCCGGTTCATCTTCATTCGGGCTGCTGGAATTTTCCATTCGCTAGCAACAAAATCGATCTCATCCCATCTAGCCTCAGCAGCTTCGGCAGGACGGGTGATGGTGAGAAGCTGCCACATGAACAGACACCGCGTGGACACACTGATACTTGCTGTACGCATTGTTTGCATTAACTGTGGAAGTTGATCCGGGCGGATACTCGGCATATTTTTCTTCTGCGGTTTCTCGAATGCTTTCCCGATGTTTACGCTGGGAACCGCATCAATCAGGCCCGTGTTCTGCGCATAAATCATGACTTCATTAATTCGCTGACAAAGGCGTCGAACAGTCTCTAATGCCCCTCTGGCCTGAACTGGCTGAACTGCTTTAACCAGGGTATTAGCCTTAATCTCAGTGACACTGATATCACCGATTGCTGGGAAAACATCTCTCTCAAGCGAGCGCCAGATATCGTAGGCATAGTCCTCTGTTACGCTGGCTTTCTTCACATTCCACCAACGCTCGGCAACTAACAGGAAAGTGTTGGTTTTAGCTTCTTGCGAATTTCTAACCTGTTCTTTCTGATGTTGCTGAGGATCAATGTCTTTCGCCAACAAAACTCGAGATTCAGCTCTGAGTTTACGCGCATCAGAAAGTGAGACAGCAGGGTAGGCTCCGAAGCTTTGCTTGGTTCGCTGTTTTGTCAAAGGTCGATAGTAACGGAACTGCCAGAGCTTACTACCGCTGGACTTGATTAACAGAGTAAGCCCATCACCATCATATAGCTGGTAATCGGCATCTTTAGGTTTGGCGGCTTTGATTTCCGTATCGGTTAACGGCTTGGTTTTTCGTGCCATGGGGGAGTCTCCATGCGTTTAGGCCCAACGAAAACAATAGAGCTTTTCGTTGGGCCTATCAATGGGCCTAAAAAGTTCGGATTTAATTAGTTCTCTTCGGACTTCGCGGGACAAATTCAAGGCACAAAAAAGCCCGCAGGGCTTGCGCCGTGCGGGCTCTTAGGACTTCATCGGATGACTCTGGTAATCATCGATGGAGAATTTTGGTGGAGCTGGCGGGAGTTGAACCCGCGTCCGAAATTTCTACATCCTCGGTACTACATGCTTAGTTTGTCTTTACATTCGCACGCCAGCTGCGGACAGACACGCCACTAACGAACTAGCCTGATTAGTTTTAACGCTTCAACCCCAGGCAGGGCTTCCACGCGATCTCTTTTGGGTTTGACCTCTCTTTGATCCCCGTCTTAAGAGCGGAAGCTAGGGAGAGAGGGCTCAGAGCAGGTTATTAAGCTGCTAAAGCGTAGTTTTCGTCGTTTGCGACTATTTTTTTGCGGCTTTTAACGAGGCAAACCGCCCCTCGGCATGCACCTTGGGTTTCGCAAATCCCGTCGAATCCAGAATCAGCCCCAATAGTGTTGAGCTAAGTATACCAGATTTCACTTCCTGGATACCAGCCCGGAACGCTAACTTATTGAATAGTACAATAAGTGTGCAGAATCAACGCCCTGCGTTTTTCATAATGCGCGCTTTGTCCAACTGCCATTCGCGCTCTTTCAGGTCAGTGCGTTTATCGTGCTGTTTTTTACCCTTCGCGACGCCAACTTTCACTTTGCACCAGGCGTTTTTCCAGTACAGAGACAGGGCGACCACGGTGAAACCTTCACGGTTGATGCGTCCGTAGAGGGATTCCAGTTCACGCTTGTTCAGCAGCAATTTACGCGTGCGCGTTGGGTCACACACGTAGTGTGAGGAGGCGACGGTCAGCGGCGTAAAGTTTGCGCCGAACAGGAAGGCTTCGCCATCTTTCAGGATCACGTAGCTATCGCCGATGTTGGCTTTCCCGGCGCGCAGCGATTTTACTTCCCAGCCCTGCAACGCAAGGCCAGCTTCGAATTCTTCTTCAATGAAATACTCGTGGCGAGCACGCTTGTTGAGCGCAATGGTCGCCGAGCCTGGTTTATGTGCTTTTTTCTTCGTCATAAGTGTCGTAAAGCCGTCGGTAATCTGATTTCAAAAAGTCACCTCATTGCGTCCTGTGAGGTCTAACGCGCTATCTTAGCACGAGATGAGGCTTAGCGTTTTTTTAACAGGTGATAAATGTTATTATTTGTCCGTTGTGTGACCATGGGAAATGCTATGCCTCAGATTAGCCGTACTGCGCTTGTGCCTTACAGCGCGGAACAAATGTACCAGTTAGTGAACGATGTTCAGTCTTATCCAGAGTTCATTCCGGGATGCACCGGGAGCCGCGTTCTGGAGTCCGGCCCGACGCAGATGACCGCGGCGGTGGATGTCTCCAAAGCGGGGATCAGCAAGACGTTCACCACCCGCAATACGCTGACGAGCAATCAGAGTATTTTGATGCATCTGGTGGATGGTCCGTTTAAGACCCTGATGGGGGGCTGGAAGTTTACGCCGCTGAGCGCTGACGCCTGCCGCATTGAGTTCCATCTGGACTTCGAGTTCACCAATAAGCTGATTGAGCTGGCGTTTGGCCGCATCTTTAAAGAGCTGGCATCGAATATGGTTCAGGCGTTCACCACCCGCGCCAAAGAGGTTTACAGTGTCGCATAAGATTGCTGTAGAAGTGGTGTACGCGCTGCCGGAGAAGCAGTATCTGCAGCGCGTGACGCTGGAAGAGGGTGCAACCGTAGAAGAGGCCATCCGCGCTTCCGGCATACTTGAGCTTCGCAGCGATATCGACCTGGCGAAGAATAAGGTCGGGATTTACAGCCGTCCGGTGAAGCTGGGCGATGTGCTGAAAGAGGGCGACCGGGTGGAGATTTATCGTCCGCTGATTGCCGACCCGAAAGAGTTGCGTCGTCAGCGTGCGGAGAAGGCCAGCAAGTAGCGCTTTCTTCCCCTTACCCTCTCCCCAAAGCGGCGAGGGGATCAACACAAAACAAAAAAGGTGCTCAATGAGCACCTTTTTGCATTTCTGACACCGGATTATTTGGTCAGGGCAGGCTTGTTGTCGATGTTGGTCAACACACCGGCGCTGCTGAAGGTCAGCGTCAGGGTCTGCTGGGTCGCATCTTCATGGCCCGGTTTCTGACGGAATACATAGAACCAGGTGTTAGTGCCGAACGGATCGGACATCATCGGGGTTCCCAGTGCATAAGCGACCTGCTGTTGTGTCATCCCCACGCGGATTTTGGACACATCGTTAGGGGTAAGGTAGTTCCCCTGGTTGATGTCAGGACGGTAAACCACTTTCTCCAGAGTGGAACAGCCTGCGGTCAACATCAGAAGAACCGCTGCGGCAGCGGTCAGCATTTTACAACGCATAGTGATTTGATTCCTTTTCGGGCCCGAGCAGAACGCGGCTCATATGTAATATGCCGATGATAATAGACCTTGCCCCACTTTGAAACCGGTCTGGCGGCGTTTTTGTTGTTCTGTATGACCCTGAGATCCCGAAAAAGTTTATGCCGCCAGCAGTTCTTTCGCGTTCGCAAGCGTATTACGCGTGACTTCGCTGCCGCCGAGCAGGCGTGCCAGCTCCTGCAGACGCGCACGTTTATCCAGCGGCTTCATGTGCGTTTCGGTCATTTCACCGTCGGTTTCTTTGCTGACGATAAAGTGATGATGACCGCAGCCCGCAACCTGCGGCAGGTGGGTGACACACATCACCTGCGTTGATTCGCCGAGCTGGCGCAGCAGTTTACCCACTACCGCCGCTGTCGGGCCGCTGATGCCGACATCCACTTCATCGAAAATCAGCGCCGGGGTGTCCATTTTACGCGCGGTAATCACCTGAATCGCTAGTGCAATACGTGACAGTTCACCACCGGAAGCCACTTTGGAGATGGCCTGTAAGGGCTGCCCTGGGTTGGTGGTGACGCGGAATTCGATGCGATCCGCACCTTCCGCCGTCAGGTGATTCTCTTCAAAGCGAACGTCAATGGTGAAGACGCCATGCGGCATCGCCAGCGTGTGCATGCTATCGGTAATATGCTGGCTTAACTCCTGAGCATAGTGCTGACGGATTTCATGCAGCTTTTGCGCTGTGGCCAGCGCCTGTTCATGGTGCAGGCTCACCGCCAGGGAGAGGGTTTCCAGCGAGTCTGCCTGATCGTCAAGCTGCTGCTGTTCTTCCAGCAGAGACTGATAGTAACCCGGCAGTTCTTCCGGCGTAACGTGGTGCTTGCGCGCCAGCGAGATCTGACGGGAGATACGCTGTTCCAGCTCAAACAGACGGTTCGGGTCGAGATCCAGACGCTCACAGTAGTGGCGCAGTTCATCACCGGCTTCAGAGATCTGAATGGCCGCCTCTTCCAGCATATCCAGGACGCCAGAAAGTTTGCTGTCCATGCCGACCAGTTCGGTAAGCAGCTGGCGGACGTTATACAGCTGGCTCTGCAGGTTCACGTCTTCGCCATCCGCCAGCAGGTTGAGCGCATTCTGACTGGTTGAGAGCAGATGCCCGCTGTTCGCCAGGCGCTTGTACTCTTCGTCGATTTGCTCAAACTCACCCGCCTGCGGGTTAAATTCATTCAGCTCTTTGAGCTGGTATTCCAGCAGCTCCGCGCGGGCGGCACGCTCCTGGCTTTGCTGCTGGTGCTGAGCGAGCTCGCGGCAGCTCTGATGCCACTGGCGATAGTGCTCGGCCATAAGCTGAGTAAGCGCGTACTCACCCGCATAGCCATCCAGCAGCGCTTTCTGCTGTTCGGGTTTGACGAGTTGCTGATGCGCGTGCTGACCGTGGATCTGAATAAGCAGCTGGCCGAGTTCACGAAGCTGGGAGAGCGGGACCGCCGTGCCGTTGATAAAGCCGCGGGAGCGACCGTCGCTGCTGATCACGCGGCGAAGTAAACACTCACGTCCATCTTCAAGCTGGTTCTGTTCCAGCCAGCGCTGGGCGGCAGGGGTATCTTTCAGGGAGAAGCGGGCGCACAGGTCGGCGCGGTTTGCGCCCATGCGTACCATGTCGCCCTCAGCGCGGCCGCCAAGGCACAAGCCGAGGGCATCAATGGCAATGGATTTACCTGCACCGGTTTCCCCGGTGATCGCCGTCATGCCGCTGTGGAAATCGATCTCAAGCTCACGAACAATGGCAAAGTTGCTGATGGTCAGTTGTGCCAGCATAATTGTTTTCCTGTATGAAAAACCATAACTGTGTTTTCATACAGTATAAACTGGTTTTATATACAGTAAAGTCCTGGATGCAAAATCAGAACAATTTTTTTGACCAGCCTAGCTTTGAGCTTAATGTGTTGAAATAGCTGTAATCTTTCGGATGAATCAAGTTCAGGTGGTAATCACACCGGCGAATAAGCACATCTTCACCTTCCTGAATTGGCAGCGCTATCTGGCTGTCGCAGCTGATCTCCAGGTCGTTACGGCGGTGCGAGAAGCGCAGACGAATCGTGCTGTCGCCGTTGATGACCAGCGGGCGGGCGGAGAGCGTGTGCGGGAACATCGGCACCAGGGTAATGGCGTCCAGAGAGGGGGTCAGGATCGGGCCGCCGGCAGACAGCGAGTAGGCGGTTGAGCCGGTCGGGGTGGAGATAATCAGCCCGTCAGAACGCTGGGAGAAGGCAAAGATCTCGTCGATATAGACTTCAAACTCGATCATGTGCGCCACTTTTCCGGGATGAAGCACGACCTCGTTAATCGCGGTGCTGATGCGCTTCTGACAGTCCTGCTGGCACACCTGCGCCTCCAGTAAAAAGCGTTTTTCACTGATATAGTGGCCTTCCAGCACGTCGGCCAGCTGCTGCTGGGCATTGTCCGGGTCGAGATCGGTTAAAAAACCGAGATTGCCACGGTTGATGCCGATGACCTTGATGTCATAGCGCGCCAGCGTGCGCGCCGCGCCTAGCATGTTGCCGTCGCCGCCCACCACCACGGCGAGATCGGCCTGTTGGCCAATTTCCGCCAGCGTGCCGGTTTTGACGCTCTTCAGCTGCAGCTCCTGAGCAATCTGCTGCTCGACCATCACTTCATAGCCTTTGCTACACAACCAGCGATACAACATTTCATGTGTCGTTAGTGCGGTAGGGTGACGCGGATGCCCGACGATCCCAATACACCTGAAATGATTATTCATTTTCTGGAGGTCCTTGTGCCTGATGAATGATGACAATCTGTCTTGTTCCCTTGAATCCCGGAAACTGATCCCCATAATAAGCGAAGTTAGCGAGATGAATGCAGAAAAACGCGGAGAAATTCATGAGTAGTAAAGAACAGAAAACGCCTGAGGGGCAAGCCCCTGAAGAAATTATCACGGAACAGCACGATGAAGTTGAGGCTGTAGAGCCAGACGCATCTGCTGAGCAGGTGGACCCGCGCGATGAAAAAATTGCGAATCTGGAAGCCCAGCTGGTAGAAGCACAGAATCGCGAACGCGAGAGTGTTCTGCGCATCAAGGCGGAAATGGAAAACCTGCGTCGTCGTACCGAGCAGGACGTTGAGAAGGCGCACAAGTTCGCGCTGGAGAAATTCGTCAACGAACTGCTGCCGGTGATCGATAGCCTCGATCGCGCGCTGGAAGTGGCTGACAAAGCGAATCCGGACAACGCGGCAATGATCGAAGGCATCGAACTGACGCTGAAATCCATGCTCGACGTGGTGCGTAAGTTTGGCGTGGAAGTGATTGCCGATACCGACGTTCCGCTGGATCCAAACGTTCACCAGGCGATTGCGATGGTTGAATCTGAAGAGATTGAAGCCGGTAAAGTACTGGGCGTAATGCAGAAAGGTTACACCCTGAACGGCCGTACCATTCGCGCGGCGATGGTGACCGTGGCGAAAGCGAAAGCGTAATTCGCAATCCGTAGTGCCGGGTAGCGGCGTTCGCCTTACCCGGCCTACAACCTTACTCCGCGATACTTTCGCGCAGGGGTTTTACGGGCAGGACTTTCACCTGCTTAATCATATTGTCCTGCACGTCCAGGATATCAATATCGTACTGTTCAATGCGCACCCGCGTGCCCGCTGCCGGTATCTCTTCCAGCGCTTCCAGAATCATCCCGTTAATGGTGCGAGCCTCATCTTCCGGTAAATGCCAGTTAAAGGCTTTGTTGAGTTCACGAATGTTCGCGCTGCCGTCAATCAGCACCGAGCCATCGTTTTGCGGGGTGACCTCTTCCGCGAGGGAAGGCGACATTGAGGTGGTAAAGTCCCCGACAATCTCTTCCAGAATATCTTCGACCGTCACCAGCCCCTGGATATCGCCGTACTCGTTGACCACCAGGCCGACCTTCTTCTTGTTTCGCTGGAATTTTACCAGCTGCGTGCTGAGCGGCGTTCCTTCCGGCACGTAGTAAATTTCGTCGGCGGCGCGCAGCATCACCTCTTTGGTGAACTCTTTTTTCTCGGTCATCAGACGGTACGCTTCGCGCACGCGGAGCATGCTGATAGCGTCATCCAGTGAATCACGATAGAGCACAATGCGCCCGTGCGGGGAGTGCGTCAGCTGGCGAACGATGGCTTTCCAGTCGTCATTGATGTCGATACCGACGATTTCGTTACGCGGCACCATGATGTCGTTCACGCTCACCTTTTCCAGATCCAGCACCGACAGGAGCATGTCCTGATTGCGCCGGGAAATCTGTGAGCGGGATTCATTCACGATAGTGCGCAATTCCTCTTTGCTGAGTGCGCTGCTGATAGTGACGTCGGCTTTGATTCCCACCATCCGCATCAGGACGCGCGTCACCATGTTCAGCAGCCAGACCAGCGGCATCATCAGGATCTGCAGCGGTGCCAGCAGGAAGCTGCTTGGGTAGGCGACCTTCTCCGGATAAAGCGCGGCGATGGTTTTCGGCAGCACTTCGGCAAAAACCAGCACCACGAACGTCAGCACGCCGGTGGCAATCGCCACCCCGGCGTTACCGTACAGGCGCATCCCGACGATGGTGCCGAGGGCGGAGGCCAGAATGTTGACGAGGTTGTTGCCGATGAGCACCAGGCTTATCAGGCGATCCGGCTTGCGGAGCAGCTTTTCAACGCGACGTGCGGCGCGGTTACCCTGTTTGGCACGATGACGTAACCGGTAGCGGTTCAGGGTCATCATGCCGGTTTCCGAGCCGGAGAAATAGGCGGAGATGACCACCATGACGATCAGGATAACGATCAGCGTGGTGGTAGAGATGTGTTCCAGGGGGAACTCCTTTGTTTCTTAGCCAGCAAATTGCTGTATGAAGCGGCTGCCAAAATAGGCAAGGGTGAGAATGCCCGCACCCGCGACGTTGAACCAGACCACGCGACGACCGCGCCAGCCTTCATGATAATGGCCCCATAACAGGACAATATAGACAAACCACGCGATGATGGAGAGCACCGCTTTATCGATATTCTCCACGCTGAACAGGTTCTTCATGTAAAACAGGCCCGTGCAGAGCGTGAGCGTCAGCAGCACCACACCCACCTGGGTGATGTGAAACATCTTACGCTCAATGACCATCAGCGGCGGCATTTCATGGTTAAACGCCAGCTTTTTGTTTTTCAGCTGGTAGTCAATCCAGGCGAGCTGCATGGCGTAAAGCGCGGCGATAATCAGCGTCGCGTAGGCAAAGAGCGACAGACCGATATGCACCAGCATCCCCGGCGTCGCCTCCAGATGCGTAATGAACTCATTAGGCATAAAGGTGGCGAGGGCCAGATTGATCAGCGCGAAGGTATAGACAATCGGCAGCAGCAGCCAGCCGCGATTTTTAGACGCGACGATGGTCATTACCGTACAGATCATCAGGCTGACCAGCGAGCCGACGTTGAGGACGCTCAGGTTTTGCACGCTGCCGTCGCCGGGGATAATGCGTGATTCCAGCGCAAAGGCGTGGCTAATCAGTGCGATCACCGCCGAAAGAATAGCCATGCGCCGCCAGCCGCTGTTTTTTTGCAGCAGTCCGGGAATAATCAGCGCGAGGCTGACAGAGTAGGCAACAAGGGCGATCAGTGCGAAAACAGGCATATAGGCATCGACAGTTGTCTTAATAAGAAAGAGAAGCAGTATAACGTTACGTGACGCCTGCTCCAACCGTTGCATAACAACAAAGGCGCCTTCATGTTATACTCCGGCAAAATTCTGTGTATGTGTCGCTCAATGCGGCCCAACGTTTCTACTCAGGCGAGAGACAATGTTTGATAATTTAACCGATCGTTTGTCGCGCACGCTGCGCAACATCAGCGGCCGCGGACGCCTTACTGAAGAGAACATCAAGGAAACGCTGCGCGAAGTGCGCATGGCGCTGCTGGAAGCAGACGTGGCGTTGCCGGTTGTTCGTGATTTTATCAACCGCGTAAAAGAGAAGGCGGTTGGTCATGAAGTTAACAAGAGCCTGACCCCGGGTCAGGAGTTCGTCAAAATCGTTCGTAATGAACTGGTTTCGGCGATGGGCGAAGAGAACCAGGTGCTTAACCTGGCCGCTCAGCCACCGGCCGTGGTGCTGATGGCGGGCCTGCAGGGTGCGGGTAAAACCACCAGCGTCGGTAAGCTGGGTAAATTCCTGCGCGAAAAGCACAAGAAGAAAGTGCTGGTGGTCTCTGCGGACGTCTATCGCCCGGCGGCGATCAAGCAGCTGGAAACTCTGGCTGAGCAGGTTGGCGTGGATTTCTTCCCGTCCGACGTGGCGCAGAAGCCTGTCGACATCGTTAACGCCGCGCTGAAAGAGGCGAAGCTGAAATTCTACGACGTGCTGCTGGTGGATACCGCCGGTCGTCTGCACGTTGACGAAGCGATGATGGACGAGATCAAGCAGGTGCACGCCTCTATCAACCCGGTAGAGACCCTGTTTGTTGTCGACGCCATGACCGGTCAGGATGCGGCGAATACCGCGAAAGCATTTAACGAAGCGCTGCCGTTGACCGGCGTAGTGCTGACCAAAGTGGACGGTGACGCCCGCGGCGGTGCGGCCCTCTCGATTCGCCACATCACCGGCAAGCCGATCAAATTCCTCGGCGTGGGCGAGAAAACCGAAGCGCTGGAGCCGTTCCACCCGGACCGTATTGCCTCCCGTATCCTCGGCATGGGCGACGTGCTGTCTCTGATCGAAGATATCGAGAGCAAGGTTGACCGCGCGCAGGCTGAGAAACTCGCCAGCAAGCTGAAAAAAGGAGACGGGTTCGATCTCACCGACTTCCTTGAGCAGCTGCGTCAGATGAAAAACATGGGCGGCATGGCCAGCCTGATGGGCAAACTGCCGGGCATGGGCCAGATCCCTGACAACGTGAAAGCGCAGATGGATGACAAGGTGCTGGTGCGTATGGAGGCGATCATCAACTCGATGACGCTGAAAGAGCGCGCTAACCCGGACATCATCAAAGGTTCCCGTAAACGCCGTATCGCAGCCGGTTGCGGCATGCAGGTGCAGGACGTTAACCGCCTTCTGAAACAGTTCGACGACATGCAGCGCATGATGAAGAAAATGAAGAAAGGCGGCATGGCGAAGATGATGCGCGGGATGAAAGGCATGATGCCTCCCGGTTTTCCAGGGCGTTAATCGCTTTTGAGATTGCTTTTTGCCCGAAAATGAGTAAAATTTTCGGGCTTTTAATATGACACCCGGGCTCCGTTCCTCGATGGGGCCCGGTTGTTTTATTCACACAAGAGGATGTTATGGTAACTATTCGTTTAGCACGTCACGGCGCTAAAAAGCGTCCGTTCTACCAGGTTGTTGTGACTGACAGCCGTAATGCACGCAACGGTCGCTTCATCGAGCGCGTTGGTTTCTTCAACCCACTGGCCGCTGGCGCAGAAGAAGAAACTCGTCTGGATCTGGATCGTATCGCTCACTGGGTTGGCCAGGGCGCTACTGTTTCCGATCGCGTTGCTACGCTGATCAAAGCAGCAAACAAAGCAGCTTAATCTGTCACGGTGGTCATGATGAGCAGTAAAGCACCTGTTGAACCGATCGTATTGGGAAAAATGGGTTCTTGCTACGGTATCCGTGGTTGGCTCAGAGTGTTTTCCTCCACTGAAGACGCTGATAGCATTTTTGATTACCAGCCCTGGTTCATCCAGAAAGGCGGTAAGTGGGAAGAGGTCGAGCTGGAAAGCTGGCGTCACCACAATCAGGACATCATCATCAAGCTGAAAGGCGTTGACGATCGTGATGCCGCGAATGCGCTGACTAATTGTGAAATTGTCGTGGATTCGTCGCAGTTGCCAAAGCTGGAAGAGGGCGACTACTACTGGAAAGACCTTATGGGTTGCCAGGTGGTCACTACCGAAGGCTACAGCCTGGGGAAAGTCATCGATATGATGGAAACCGGGTCAAATGACGTTCTCGTCATTAAGGCAAACCTGAAAGATGCATTTGGCATCAAGGAGCGGTTGGTCCCGTTCCTCGATGGACAGGTTATCAAGAAAGTCGATCTCACTACTCAAACCATTGAAGTAGATTGGGATCCTGGTTTTTAAATTCTCCGGATAAACGGTAAAAGACGGCGCTATGTGGATTGGCATAATTAGCCTGTTTCCTGAAATGTTCCGCGCGATTACCGATTACGGGGTAACTGGCCGGGCAGTAAAGAATGGCCTGCTGAGCATCCAGAGCTGGAGTCCTCGTGACTTTACTCATGACCGGCACCGTACCGTGGACGATCGTCCTTACGGCGGCGGACCGGGGATGCTAATGATGGTGCAACCCTTACGGGACGCCATTCACACAGCAAAAGCCGCGGCAGGTGAAGGCGCAAAGGTGATTTATCTGTCACCTCAGGGACGCAAGCTTGATCAAGCGGGCGTGAGCGAACTGGCGACGAATCAAAAGCTGATTCTGGTCTGTGGGCGCTACGAAGGGATAGATGAGCGCGTAATTCAAACCGAGATTGACGAAGAATGGTCTATCGGCGATTACGTTCTCAGCGGTGGTGAGTTACCGGCAATGACGCTGATTGACTCCGTCGCCCGGTTTATTCCGGGGGTTCTGGGCCATGAAGCTTCGGCAACGGAAGATTCCTTTGCCGATGGGTTGCTGGACTGTCCACACTATACTCGTCCTGAAGTGTTAGAAGGGATGGAAGTTCCGGCAGTGTTACTGTCTGGAAACCATGCCGAGATACGTCGCTGGCGTTTGAAGCAGTCGCTGGGCCGAACCTGGCTTAGAAGACCTGAACTTCTGGAAAACCTGGCTCTGACTGAAGAGCAAGCAAAGTTGCTGGCCGAGTTCAAAACTGAACACGCGCACCAGCAGCATGAACATGATGGGAATGCGTAATACGCTCCCGAATATCAGTTTACCCAGGATAAGAGATTAAATTATGAGCAACATTATTAAGCAACTTGAACAAGAGCAGATGAAGCAGGACGTACCTTCCTTCCGTCCAGGTGACACCGTGGAAGTGAAAGTATGGGTTGTTGAAGGTTCCAAAAAACGTCTGCAGGCATTCGAGGGCGTGGTTATCGCTATTCGTAACCGCGGTCTGCACTCTGCATTCACTGTTCGTAAAATTTCCAACGGCGAAGGCGTTGAGCGTGTCTTCCAGACTCACTCTCCGGTAGTTGACAGCATTGCTGTTAAACGTCGTGGTGCTGTACGTAAAGCTAAACTGTACTACCTGCGTGAGCGTACTGGTAAGTCTGCTCGTATTAAAGAGCGTCTGAACTAAGATTCGCTTAAGCGACATCCTGTTAGAAAGGGCTGGCCGAAAGGCTGGCCCTTTTTTTATCCCATCGCACCTCTCGAGTTAACCCTTTCGTCATAAATCCTTTACAATGCTTGCCTCTTGAGTGGAGGGGAAGTGGATAACGTACTGCATCAGCCTGACCGGAAACGCGCAGCGGCATTGACCGCGCTGTTTGCGATCCTGCTGATCGTGGTGGCGCCGCTGATCTCCGTCTCGTTGCAGAAAGATCCCATGAGCGCCATGCCGGGCATGCATCATGACATGAGCATGATGTCGATGGACGAGCATCACGGCGATATGCCGCACTCGATGCCTGTCGACCATGCGGAAGCGTGCGGCTACTGCGTGCTGTTAGCGCATGTCCCTGGCGTGATGCTGGCGCTCATCGTCCTGCTCAGCGTGGTGCTGCAGAGGCTTCGCGTTAAGCCGCCGCGTCAGGCGGTCAACCACTGGCACTTCTTCCCCTGGCTTTACCCTGATACCCGCGCGCCGCCGTGGCAGTCTGCTTTTTCCCAATAAAAAAATATCGATAACTTTTTGCCTTAAAAAGGAAAAGTATGACTACCTGCACCTCGCGCGTGGCATGGGGAAACCTGCTGCGTCGCCTTCATTTTTACGTTGGGCTGTTTGTCGGCCCGTTTATCTTCTTCGCCGCGCTGACCGGGACGCTGTATGTGGCGACCCCGCAGCTGGAGAATGCGCTCTACCGACACGCGCTCCACGCGGATTCCGTTGGCGAGCCGCAGCCTCTGGCCGAACAAATCGCCGTGGCGGAAAAAACCGTTGGATCAGATTTACGTTTGCACGCCGTTCGTCCTGGGCTGGCTGAAGGCGAAACCACCCGCGTGATGTTCGCTGACCCGAAACTTGGGTCATCGGAGAACCGCGCTATCTTCGTGGATCCGGTAAGCCTGACGGTACTGGGAGATCTGACGGTATACGGCACCAGCGGGATTTTACCGCTGCGTCAGACCATTGATTACCTGCATACGTCCCTGATGCTGGGCGACGTTGGGCGCCTTTACAGCGAGCTTGCGGCCTCGTGGATGTGGGTTGCCGCGCTGGGCGGTATTGCCCTGTGGTTTTATACCCGACCCAAACGACGGATCAACAATCGCTTCCAGAACCGGCGTCGGGTGCATGTGACGCTGGGCTGGGTTCTGCTGGGAGGAATGCTGCTGTTCTCGGCAACCGGCCTGACCTGGTCCCAGTGGGCTGGCGGGAACGTGGATAAGCTGCGTGCAGAGATGAACTGGCTCACCCCGCAGGTGAACATGACGATATCCGGCCAACATGAGATCGTGGATGAACATGCCGAACACCGTGGTCATCACGGTGGGATGATGATGCCGGAAATGGCGATGGATTTGACGCTGTTTGACGGGGTGTTAAGCGCGGCGCGTCACGCGGGGATTGATGCCAGCAAGCTGGAGATCCGCCCGGCGAAAACGAAGGATCGTGCCTGGACCGTGACGGAAATCGATCGCAGCTGGCCGACTCAGGTGGACGCCGTTGCGGTTGATCCCCATACGATGCAGGTCATGGACAGAACCCGATTCGAGGATTTCCCGTTAATGGCAAAACTGACCCGCTGGGGCGTGGATTTCCATATGGGGATCTTATTCGGCCTGGTGAATCAGCTGCTGCTCGTGGCGTTCGGCCTCGCCCTGTGCGTGCTCATTATCTGGGGATACCGGATGTGGTGGATGCGTCGTCCTGCGCAATCGGCAGTGAGTCCGGTACAGACGCTTTGTCAGAGCTGGCTGGCGCTGTCAGGATGGGGAAGAGGGGTTACGCTGATAACCAGCGTACTGCTGGGGCTGGCCCTGCCGGTCATGGGCGTGAGTCTGGCGCTGTTTATTCTGGTGGACTGGCTGCGCTGGCGAGCGGCAACCAGGGTGACGCTCGCCGAATCATCCGCTAAATAACCCTATGGCGTGCTGATCACCACTGCGACGCGGCGGTTTTCAGCGCGCCCTTGCGGGGTACTGTTGCTCGCAACCGGGTATTTTTGACCTAATCCCCGCGTGGTGAGATTGCTGCGCGGGATATTTGCCCCCTTTGCCCAGGCATCGGCCACGGCGTTGGCGCGTTTTAACGACAGCGCTTCGTTGTAGCTTTCTTCCCCGTAGTTATCCGTGTGACCGTCCATTCGCGCATGGGTCAGGCCGGTTTCCGCCAGGCGAGAGGCCATGGACTGGATCTGCGTTTCACTCTCAGAACGCAGTCTGGCGTCATTTTTATCAAACAGGATGGTGTCCGACATGCCAAGCGACCAGTCACCGTTCAGTTCGTTAAAACCGTAAGACTTCATCGCCGCAATTTGCTCAGGAGTGAATTTTCCTTCCGGCGGCGACTGACAGCCTGCCAGAACCAGTGAGGCCAGTACTAACGGCGCGAAGTAACGTTTTAACATAGTGTATCCTTTCTAACTTATTGTTTTCGTACGCTGGTTTTTAACCTGGTACATATTGCGGTCAGCCCTCTCCAGTAATGCTTCCACGGAAGCATTTTCCCACGCCAGAGCAAAGCCAATGCTGAGTGACATCGATGCTTTTTGCCCGTTATGAAGATCAAACGGACGAATAAACTGCTGCGAAAGCGCAGCACAAATGTGTTGAACCTCAAGCTCAGAGTGAACGCCGTACAGCACCATGGCAAATTCGTCACCGCCAAGACGGTAAGACTGATGACGTTTGTCGCCAAACTCCATCATCCTGCTGGCGACTTCGATCAGCACGCAGTCTCCTGCCGCGTGGCCCCAGGTGTCGTTAATAAACTTAAAGTTATCACCGTCGAGGAAGAGCAGGGCCGAGTTTGTTCTGGCTGAAGGGTCGTTCATTAAGGCCGCAATGCTGTTACGAAACGCTGCGCGGTTGGCAAGACCGGTGAGCGGGTCGTGCATGGCGGTCCGCAACAGCTGGGCGTTTTTCGCCTGGAGCTTCAGCTGCCACTCTTCCATTTCATCCAGAAGACTGTTGAAGTCTTCGCCAAACTGGTGAAACTCTTCGATACGCCCGTCTTTCACCCGGCGGGAGAAGTTGCGGTTTGTGCGTACGTCATGCACGACGTCGGTAATGTTCTGCAGGGCCATAACCATCCCACGATGCAAAGACTGGGTAATGATAAGCGCGACGACGGCGGCAAAGAGAATGCAGCCGGTAAGTACGGCAAACGACGTCCAGATGAAGTGGCTGATCAAACTGTCACGCGCGGTAAGGCGGATTTCGCCGATCCTTAAGCCGTTATGCATGATGGGCTGCGCAACCGGTACGGGGAAAAGCCAACGGCTGACCAGTGCGCCCAGCGTGTCGTTGTTATCTTCCGGGTTCCAGGACCAGTAGGCAAACCGCTTTTTATGCGCGTTAATCACCTCCGCAGCGGCAAACTGCCCCTGTTTGCCCAGGGCTGCAAGCGTTTCGTTGGCCGCCAGCGAGTCGTTGAAAACCAGCGAAGCTTCCAGGCTGTGGCTCATTGTGGCGCCGGTTAATTCGAGGTTCTTTTGCGCATATTGTTTTAACGTCACGACGGAAGCAAAACAGAGCAACAGCCATATTAACGTCATTGTGATAATGACGCTTATCATGCTGTTTCGCCTCAACGTTCTTTTAAACGTCGGACGTGGCGTTGAAGTGAAATCTTTATCCATGCTGCTTATTCCGTGCCAGCATTAATACATCCGGATTGACTCTTACGCCACTGCGCGTCAACGCATCCAGGTTGACGGAAAACCGTACCTGGCCGCGATCGATCATCAGGCAAAAGGCACTGCCAATTACACATTCCGGATTTTGCTCTGAGATTAATAGCAACGCTCTGCCCTGATATTGACTTATTAATTCAAGTTGTTTTGCCGGTGATTCAGACCCGAAATAAATCGCATCACACGTCGCGGCCAGGGCTTCCTGATCGTTACGTACAATAACGGGAGTATAGGGTAACTCGTTGTGCCCTTCGTCGCCGCTGAGCGCGTGCGTATAGTGAGAAGTGGCATAGACGCAAAGTTTAGGCTGCCCGGAAAGTGACGGCCATCGCGTATAGCTCACAATGCCTGAGACAATCGAGCGTACCGATTTATCCGTTTCCGTAAGCGTGCCTGCCGCCGCAGGGCCCACCATAAGGAACAGCATTAACACCAGAGTGAGTCGGAAAAAAGAGATCAAGAATAAATTTCTCACCAGAATCCGCCACATCGCTCCGGAAATAGATGTCCTTGAGAGTTGCGGGCAGAATACCATTGTTTATCAGAGCCGTCATTATGTCAGAAATAGCATCAGGCCAACCTAAGCTAAATCCTACAGTTGTTTATTTTTCGGTGGATAAAAATAGACTTAATTAAGTCTGCTGGAACGCATACTTTCATCCATCCCTTCCTGCCATGACGCACGCAGTTTTGTCGCGTTTTCGGCAGTATCGCAACTGGCAGGGAAAGATTTGCCCGCTAATCCCCAGGCATGAATAAACCCTTCTTCGCAGACTTTCTTTTGGCCGTCAGCGTAGCCGCGAAGATATTCACTACGATCAACGTGGGTGTCGTTAAAACTATCGGCCAGGGTCTGGTTATCTTTAACCGGCAGGCCATTCATGGCGTCTTCTTTACCTGCATCAAACCAGGAGGGACTGGTCCAGTCGGGCTGGAAGGTATAAGGATTGATCTGGCAGCCCGTTAAAAACAGCGACAACAGCATGAGAGCAATTGAACGCATAGCCATTCTCCTTTTTTCTTCAGCATAGCCTGGCTTAAGAATATATGTCTGTAATTTAAACTTTACGTTTTTGACGGCTGATTTTTGCAATAAATTGGCTTGTGTAAAGTAATGTGTACGTATTTTGGATTGAAATGTTTACTTTTTATGGTATCGTGGTTTCACCTCATTGAGGAAAACAACTATCGCAAACGAGCTTTACAGGATCGCCATCATGCAAAAAGACGCGCTGAACAACGTACATATCACTGACGAACAGGTTTTAATTACCCCGGATCAACTGAAAGCAGAATTTCCGCTGAGCGTCGCGCAGGAGGCTCAGATTGAGCACTCGCGTCAGACCATTTCAAATATCATCGCCGGCCGCGATCCGCGCCTGCTGGTGGTGTGTGGTCCTTGCTCCATTCACGATCCTGAAGCCGCCATTGAGTACGCTCGTCGATTTAAAGCATTAGCGGAGGAGGTCAGCGATAGCCTCTACCTGGTGATGCGCGTCTATTTTGAGAAGCCACGTACTACCGTCGGCTGGAAAGGGTTGATTAACGATCCGCACATGGATGGCTCGTTTGATGTAGAAGCAGGCCTGAAGATTGCGCGTCGCCTGCTGGTTGAGCTGGTCAGCATGGGGCTGCCGCTGGCAACCGAAGCGCTGGATCCGAACAGCCCGCAGTACCTGGGAGATCTGTTCAGCTGGTCCGCGATTGGCGCGCGTACCACGGAATCGCAAACCCATCGCGAGATGGCGTCTGGCCTGTCGATGCCGGTTGGTTTTAAAAACGGTACCGATGGCAGCCTGGCGACGGCGATTAATGCCATGCGCGCTGCCGCCATGCCGCACCGTTTCGTCGGTATCAACCAGGCAGGCCAGGTATGCCTCCTGCAAACGCAGGGTAACCCGGACGGCCACGTGATCCTGCGCGGCGGTAAAGCCCCTAACTACAGCCCGGCGGACGTGGCCCAGTGTGAAAAAGAGATGGAGCAGGCGGGACTGCGCCCGGCACTGATGGTAGATTGCAGTCATGGTAACTCGAATAAAGATTACCGTCGCCAGCCTGCGGTTGCGGAATCCGTGGTCGCACAGATCAAAGATGGCAATCGTTCGATTATCGGTCTGATGATTGAGAGCAACATTCATGAAGGCAATCAGTCATCTGAACAACCGCGCAGTGCCATGAAGCACGGCGTCTCCGTGACGGATGCCTGCATCAGCTGGGAGACGACCGATGCACTGCTGCGTGAGATCCATAAAGATTTAAACGGCCAGCTGGCGACGCGTCTGGCTTAAGAGGGTAGTTATGGTTGCTGAATTGACCGCACTGCGCGATCAAATTGATGAAGTGGATAAGGCGCTGCTGGATCTGCTGGCGCGACGCATGTCGCTGGTTGCCGAAGTCGGTGAGGTGAAAAGCAAATACGGCCTGCCGATTTACGTCCCGGAGCGCGAAGCCTCTATGCTCGCCTCCCGCCGTAAAGAGGCGCAGGCGCTGGGGGTTTCGCCGGACTTGATTGAAGATGTTCTGCGTCGCGTGATGCGGGAGTCCTATTCCAGTGAAAACGACAAGGGCTTCAAAACTCTCTGTCCTTCCCTGCGTCCGGTCGTGATTGTCGGCGGTGCTGGGCAGATGGGGCGCCTGTTTGAAAAGATGCTTACGCTTTCTGGCTACCAGGTGCGCATTCTGGAAAAAGAGGACTGGGCGCATGCTCCGGAACTCATGAAAGATGCCGGGATGGTTATCGTCAGCGTGCCGATCCACGTGACGGAGCAAATCATCGGGAAGCTGCCTCCTTTACCGAAAGATTGCATCCTGGTGGATCTGGCCTCCGTCAAAAATGGTCCGCTGCAGGCAATGCTGGCTGCTCATACGGGTCCGGTGCTGGGTCTGCACCCGATGTTTGGCCCGGACAGCGGCAGCCTTGCTAAGCAGGTGGTGGTTTACTGCGACGGTCGTCAGCCGGAAGCCTATCAGTGGTTCCTGGAACAGATTCAGGTATGGGGGGCACGACTGCACCGCATCAGCGCGGTTGAGCACGACCAGAACATGGCGTTCATTCAGGCGCTGCGCCACTTTGCCACGTTTGCCTACGGTCTGCATCTGGCGGAAGAGAACGTACAGCTTGAACAGCTTCTGGCGCTCTCTTCACCTATCTATCGTCTGGAACTGGCGATGGTCGGGCGTCTCTTTGCGCAGGATCCGCAACTTTACGCGGACATTATTATGTCCTCTGAAAACAACCTGGCGCTGATCAAGCGCTACTATCAGCGCTTTGGTGAAGCCATTACGCTGCTGGAGCACGGAGATAAGCAGGCGTTTATCGATAGCTTCCGCAAGGTCGAACACTGGTTTGGCGATTACGCGCAGCGTTTCCAGAATGAGAGTCGGACTTTATTGCGCCAGGCAAATGACAGTCGCCAGTAATGCGATGATGTATATACTGAAAGCCAGCAATGCTGGCTTTTTTCATTTTGGGGAACTGTCATGGCCGAACCGCAGCTGCTGTTGAATTACACCGGGCATTTGCCTGAATGCCCGACTTGGAGCGCCGAAGAGCAGGCGCTCTACTGGGCCGATATTCTGGAAGGAGAGATCCACCGCTACCATCTGCCGACGGCGGAACACACCGTACTCTCTTTCCACGAGGAGGTGGGCTGTTTCGCGTTGCGCGAGCAGGGTGGTTTTATCGTTGCGATGAGAACGGGTATCTGGCTGACCGATAAACACGGCCTGCTGCGCCGCAAGGTGTGTGATAACCCCTCTAACCCGCAGCTGGCGCGTTTTAACGATGGAGGTACCGATCACCAGGGCCGCTTCTATGCGGGCACGTTCTGGGGGCCGGGAGATTACAACGGCGCCCTGCTGATGCGCATCGACAACGACCTGACGCCGAAGGTGATCCAGTGCGATATCCACGGGCATAACGGCTTAGCGTTTAGCCCGGATAAGCAGTGGATGTTTACCTCAGATACGCCAAACGGTGTGATCTATCGTACGCCGCTTGATGAGCAGGGCGAACCCGGCAGGCGCGAGGTGTTTCGTCAGTTTAAAGAGGGCGAGGGGATACCGGACGGCGCGGCGATGGATGTGGAAGGCTGTTACTGGAGCGCGCTGTTTGACGGCTGGCGCATCGCGCGTTTTTCACCGCAAGGGGAGCAGCTGGAAGAATATCGCATGCCGGTGCGTTGCCCGACGATGGTCTGCTTTGGCGGCGATGATATGAAAACGCTGTTTATTACCACCACGCGGGAGAATATGGATGCGGAGGAGGTGGCGAAATATCCGCTATCCGGGGCCATCTTCACCCTGCCGGTGGGCGTGGCAGGGATGAAGAAAAGCCGCTTTATCGAACGTTAGATTGGATCGACCGGCACGACGTTTTCGCTCGGGTAGCAGCCCAGCACCTTCATGGAACGCGTGATCTCGCCCAGCTCGCGGAGAGCTTTCTGCATGGAAGCGGACTCCAGGTTGGCCTGGATGTCGAGATAGAACATCTCTTCCCACGGGTTACCGTGGATTGGGCGTGATTCCAGCCTGGTCATGATCAGGTTGTGATTACGCAGCACCAGCAGGGCTTCAACCAGCGCACCGGCCTGTTGGCCGGTGGCCATCAGCAGCGTGGTTTTTGCTGGCACCTGGTCAGACACATTGATTGCCTTGCGGGCCAGCACCACGAAGCGGGTAATGTTTTGCGTCTGGTTTGCCAGGTTGCGTTCCAGCACCTGCAGGCCATACAGCGCGCCGCCCGCTTCGCTGCCGAGCGCCGCGACGGTGGGGGAATTAGCCTGCGCCACTTTTTCCATCGCCGCCGAGGTGCTTTCGGTGTACTCAATTTTCCAGTTCGGATAGCGGTTCAGGAACTGGCTGCACTGCTGGAACGGCTGCGGATGACTGTAAACCGTTTCGATCGTGTTCAGGTCCGTTGAACCGGATACCAGCACGCAGTGATCGATAGGGATCGTCAGCTCGCCGACCAGCGACAGGCTGGTGTGCTGCAGCAAATCGTAGACATCGTTGATAGCGCCGGAGCTGGTGTTTTCAATCGGCACCACGGCGTAATCCGCCTGGCCGGTCTCGACCTGGTTAAAAATGTCGGCAAACTTCGCGCAGCCGCTCTCGATAAACTCTTCGAAATGGCGTGCAGCGTACTGACGTGCGGCCAGGTGAGAATAGGAGCCCTTTGGCCCGAGGAAAGCGATACGCGCAGAGTGCGGATTGGTTTTATTGAGATGCTGCTGCAGTAGCGCTTGCTGGGTCAGAACGGAATCTTCGATGATGAGCTGGAACAACCGGGTGATGTAGTGGGCATCGAGGTGATGCGCTTTGCCGAGCTGAATGAGACGTTCCAGAAGATCCCGCTCGCGGTCGATATCACGGACCGGACGATGGGAGTCCAGCTTGGCTTTGCCTACTTCAACGGCAAGGGCGCGGCGTTCGGCCAGCAGCGCCAGCAGTTTCTCATCCAGCGCGCTGATTTTTACTCGCAGATCCAGTAACGGGTTTTCCGGTGTCATAGTGTTGCCTGTCTCATCTTATCGTTATCAATAAAAAAGGCCCCCCGGTGTGGGAGGCCTTGTTGTTCGTCTTCGCATTCTTTATCACACGACGAAACGCCTCCCGTTCAGGGGAAGGTAAAAAAGAATGCGAAGAAGAACGGCGTAAGTTTCATAAAGTCATCCTGCGATTGATACCGTTAAAGTACCTGTACTGTTTTCACCCTGTCAATAAAAAACAAAAAACGCGCCCGAAGGCGCGTTGGCGGTACACTCAATTTAAAGGATTACTCTTCTTCAACTTCTTCCGCGAAGCTGGCGTCTTTCACCGACGTTGCGGCGCGACGGGCTTCACCTTTGTGTTGCACTTTATTGAGCTGCCGTTCCAGCTTGTTGATCAAATCGTTAATAGCTGTGTACATATCCTCGTGTTTTGCGCTGGCGACCAGATGGCCGTTTGGAGTATTGATAGTTGCGTCAGCGATGAAACCCTGCGGCTCCTTGGACAGGATGATATGTGGATTAATCAAATGAGTTTGCCATTTATCCAGTTTGGCGAGACGGTCTGCGACGTGCTGGCGAATTGCCGGAGTAATTTCCATTTGTTTACTGGTAATGTTCATTGTCATAAATTTTACCTCTTGTCTTTCCGTCTTGGTGATTCCAGCATACCCGACCCAATGTCAAAATGTGTGATTTATATCACGTTATTTTGTCGGTTTTTGTCAGGGAATCTTTTTTGTGAGGCAGGGCAGGAAGAGGTGAGATTTACCTTGTAGAAGGCATAAATTGGGGCCATAGTTGACAGGATGTGTTGAGGCTAAGGCGCTTCAGCAATGCTCAGAAACGAATAAAAAAACGGCAGCCTGCGGGCTGCCGTTTTGCATTGAGGCAAAATCAGGTGTTGCTGCTGTTCGCGGCGATGATTTTCGCCACTTTTTCAGCCTGAGCGGTCATCTGCATCTGACGGTAAGCATTTTCCATCAGCTTCAGGCCGTCGCGCGTTGCCTGAGTATCCGGGTAATCGCGCAGCATACCTTCTACGCGGTTAACCACGGCAACCCATGCGCCACGGCGGGTATAATATTCCGCCACGGAGTATTCATATTTCGCCAGACGATCTTTCAGGAACACCAGACGTTTGGTGGCGTCAGTCACGTACTGGCTGTTTGGATAGCCGCGCACCAGCTTGGAGAAGTCATTGAAGGCATCACGCGCATGCTGCGGGTCACGGTCGGAACGATCCACGCCGAAGAAGCCCTGCAGCGCACTGTCGTCCAGCGCCATGTTGGTGAGGCCGCGCATGTACATCACGTAGTCGATGTTAGGATGAGTCGGGTTCAGACGCATGAAACGATCGATGGTTGCCTGAGCCAGCGGCAGATCGGCATTTTTATAGTATGCGTAGATGAGATCTAACTGTACCTGCTGCGAATACGGACCAAATGGATAGCGATTATCCAACGCTTCCAGTTGCGTTATCGCCTGTTTCCAGTTACCGTCCTGCAACTTTTGTTGTGCAGTCGCATAGATTTCATTCGGCGGATTGTCAGGGACCTGTTCATTTGAACCGGAGCAGCCCACCAAAGCCAGGCTCAACGTGGCCGCTGCCACCAGATATTTCATGCGCGTCATGACGTTTTGACTTTCCTCAAATGTTTGTCCGGGAGAAACTCTGTTCCTGCTCCCGATTAAGACCAGCTACAATAGCACACTATATTAAACGGCAAAGCCGTAAAACCCAACGTTAAACGAAGAAGCAGTTTATGGCACAACGAGTAGAACTCACCGCAACAGTCTCCGAAAATCAGCTCGGTCAACGCTTAGATCAGGCTTTGGCCGAATTGTTCCCTGATTATTCGCGTTCACGCATAAAAGAATGGATCCTTGACCAGCGCGTGATGGTAAACGGCAAAATCTGGGACAAACCAAAAGAGAAAGTGTTAGGTGGGGAAGCTGTCGCCATCAATGCTGAAATCGAAGAGGAAATCCGCTTCGAGCCGCAGGATATCCCACTGGACATCGTCTATGAAGATGATGACATTCTGGTAATCAACAAGCCGCGCGACCTGGTTGTTCATCCGGGCGCGGGGAATCCTGACGGTACGGTACTTAACGCGCTTCTCCATTACTATCCGCCGATCGCGGATGTTCCGCGCGCGGGCATCGTGCACCGTCTGGATAAAGACACTACCGGTCTGATGGTGGTGGCGAAGACCGTTCCTGCTCAGACACGTCTGGTGGAGTCGCTGCAGCTGCGCGAAATCACCCGTGAGTATGAGGCGGTAGCCATTGGGCATATGACCTCTGGCGGGACGGTAGAAGAGCCCATCAGCCGTCACCCGACCAAGCGAACCCATATGTCGGTGCATCCGATGGGTAAACCGGCGGTGACGCACTATCGCATTATGGAGCATTTCCGTATTCATACGCGCCTGCGTCTGCGTCTGGAGACAGGGCGTACTCACCAGATTCGTGTGCATATGGCCCACATCACCCATCCGCTGGTGGGGGATCAGGTCTACGGTGGTCGTCCACGTCCGCCTAAGGGCGCGTCGGATGAGTTCATCAGCGTATTGCGTAAATTCGATCGTCAGGCGCTGCACGCGACCATGCTGCGCCTTTACCATCCGATCACCGGTATTCAGATGGAGTGGCATGCGCCTATCCCGCAGGATATGGTGGACCTTATTGACGCGATGCGTGTTGATTTCGAAGAACATAAGGATCAAGTGGACTGGTTATGACCAAACTGATTGTCCCGGAGTGGCCATTGCCTGCCGGCGTGGCCGCCTGCAGTTCAACCCGCACTGGCGGTGTTAGCCAGGGCGCGTGGGAGTCTTTGAACCTCGGCGCACACTGTGGCGATAACCTGGAGCATGTGGAAGAGAACCGCAGGCGTCTGTTTGCTGCGGGGAACCTGCCTTCAAAACCGGTCTGGCTGGAACAGGTTCATGGCAAGGCGGTGCTGAAGTTGACGGGGGAACCCTATGCTTCTAAACGTGCTGATGCCTCTTACAGCAATACTCCGGGAACCGTTTGTGCTGTAATGACCGCGGATTGTCTGCCGGTACTTTTTTGTAACCGTTCAGGCACCGAGGTGGCTGCAGCACACGCGGGCTGGCGTGGACTGTGTGAAGGCGTGCTGGAAGAAACTGTCGCCTGCTTTAAGGATGAGCCCGCCAATATTATGGCCTGGCTTGGCCCGGCCATTGGTCCTCGCGCTTTTGAAGTGGGGCCGGAGGTTCGCGAAGCCTTTATGGTTAAAGATCCGCAAGCGGCGGACGCCTTCCTGCCTTCCGGAGATAAATATCTGGCCGATATTTACCAGCTTGCTCGTCAGCGGCTGAACAGCGTCGGCATAACGCAGATCTTCGGCGGCGATCGCTGTACATTCACCGAAAAGGATGATTTTTTCTCTTATCGCCGCGACAAGACGACGGGCCGTATGGCAAGTTTCATTTGGCTGATATAACCTAAAGAATCAAGACGATCCGGCACGTGCCGTTTTCTTTTCACATAATTCAGGTCATTAACCTTGAATAATTGAGGGATGACCTCATTTAATCTCCAGTAGCAAATTTGACCTGTTATGGGAGGAGTTATGCGTCTGGATCGTCTTACTAATAAATTCCAGCTTGCTCTCGCCGATGCCCAGTCCCTCGCACTGGGGCACGACAACCAATTTATCGAACCTCTTCATTTAATGAGCGCCTTGCTGAATCAGGAAGGGGGATCGGTACGTCCTTTATTAACGTCCGCTGGCATTAATGCTGGCCAGTTACGCACCGCTATCGATCAGGCGCTGAGCCGTTTACCGCAGGTCGAAGGGACCGGCGGCGACGTTCAGCCGTCGCAGGATCTGGTTCGCGTCCTGAACCTTTGCGACAAGCTGGCGCAAAAACGTGGGGACAACTTTATTTCGTCAGAGCTGTTTGTTCTGGCGGCGCTTGAATCACGCGGTACCTTGACCGACCTGCTGAAATCTGCCGGTGCGACCACCGCCAACGTGACTCAGGCGATTGAGAACATGCGCGGAGGTGAAAGCGTGAACGATCAGGGAGCCGAAGACCAACGTCAGGCTTTGAAGAAATTTACGGTCGATCTGACCGAGCGTGCTGAACAGGGCAAACTTGACCCGGTGATCGGCCGTGATGAAGAAATTCGTCGTACCATTCAGGTACTGCAACGTCGTACCAAGAACAACCCGGTGCTGATAGGTGAACCGGGTGTCGGTAAAACTGCGATTGTTGAAGGGCTGGCGCAGCGTATTGTCAACGGTGAAGTGCCGGAAGGCCTGAAAGGCCGTCGCGTACTGGCGCTGGATATGGGCGCGCTGGTGGCCGGTGCGAAATACCGCGGCGAGTTCGAAGAGCGCCTTAAAGGCGTGCTTAACGACCTGGCGAAGCAGGAAGGCAACGTCATTCTGTTTATCGATGAACTGCACACCATGGTCGGCGCGGGTAAAGCGGATGGCGCGATGGATGCCGGGAACATGCTGAAACCTGCGCTGGCGCGAGGTGAACTTCACTGCGTCGGTGCCACTACGCTGGATGAGTACCGTCAGTATATTGAGAAAGATGCTGCGCTGGAACGTCGTTTCCAGAAAGTGTTTGTTGCCGAGCCAAGCGTTGAAGATACCATCGCGATCCTGCGTGGTCTGAAAGAGCGCTATGAACTGCACCACCATGTACAGATCACTGACCCGGCCATCGTTGCGGCGGCGACGCTTTCGCATCGTTATATTGCTGACCGTCAGCTGCCGGATAAAGCGATCGACCTGATTGATGAAGCGGCGTCGAGCATTCGTATGCAGATTGACTCGAAGCCGGAAGAGCTGGACCGACTCGACCGACGCATCATTCAGCTCAAGCTGGAACAGCAGGCGCTGAAGAAAGAGTCTGATGAAGCCAGTAAGAAACGCCTCGATATGCTCAATGAAGAGCTGGACGATAAAGAGCGCCAGTATTCTGAGCTGGAAGAAGAGTGGAAAGCCGAGAAAGCCTCCCTTTCCGGTACGCAGACCATTAAAGCTGAACTCGAACAGGCAAAAATTGCCATTGAGCAGGCGCGACGCGTGGGCGATCTGGCTCGGATGTCTGAACTGCAGTACGGCAAAATTCCTGAGCTGGAAAAACAGCTTGAGATAGCGACGCAGTCAGAAGGTAAAACGATGCGTCTGTTGCGTAATAAAGTGACGGATGCCGAGATCGCGGAAGTCCTGGCGCGCTGGACCGGTATTCCCGTGGCGCGCATGCTGGAAGGCGAGCGTGAAAAACTGCTGCGCATGGAGAACGATCTCCACAATCGTGTGATTGGTCAAAACGAAGCGGTTGAGGCGGTATCGAACGCTATTCGTCGTAGCCGTGCAGGGCTGTCCGATCCAAACCGCCCGATTGGTTCGTTCCTGTTCCTGGGGCCGACGGGTGTCGGTAAAACCGAGCTGTGCAAAGCGCTGGCTAACTTTATGTTCGACAGCGACGATGCAATGGTGCGTATCGACATGTCCGAATTTATGGAGAAACACTCCGTCTCGCGTCTGGTCGGGGCGCCTCCGGGATATGTGGGTTATGAAGAAGGTGGGTACCTGACGGAAGCGGTGCGCCGTCGTCCTTATTCTGTCATCCTGCTGGATGAGGTGGAAAAAGCGCATCCGGATGTGTTCAACATCCTGCTTCAGGTGCTGGATGATGGTCGTCTGACCGACGGGCAGGGGAGAACGGTCGACTTCCGTAATACGGTTGTCATTATGACCTCGAATCTGGGTTCCGATTTGATTCAGGAACGTTTCGGTGAACTGGACTACAGCCACATGAAGGATCTGGTGCTGGGTGTGGTAAGCCATAACTTCCGTCCGGAGTTCATCAACCGTATTGATGAAGTGGTGGTATTCCATCCTCTGGGTGAGAAACACATTGCGTCGATTGCGCAGATCCAGCTGCAGCGTCTGTACAAACGTCTGGAAGAACGTGGATATGAAATTCACATCTCCGACGATGCGCTGAAGCTGCTGAGTAAGAACGGTTACGATCCGGTGTACGGTGCGCGTCCATTGAAACGCGCTATCCAGCAGCAGATCGAAAACCCGCTGGCGCAACAGATCCTCTCCGGGGAGCTGGTTCCTGGCAAAGTTATCCGTCTGGAAGCCAACGACGATCGCATTGTGGCAGTGCAGTAAGTCACAAAACGCAAAAACGAGCCGCTTGCGGCTCGTTTTTGTTTAAAAACCAGGCGAAAATTGAGGTCTGGAGTTGGTTTTGCCTGGAAAGTGAGCAGTCAGTAAATAAATTTCACTTTATCCTTGCAGGTTCAGAATTACTCCCTATAATGCGCCTCCACTGACACGGAACAACGGCACACACGCCGCCTGGTCAGCAGAGAACAGCGTAAATAAACGCTTGACTCTGAAGCGGGAAAGCGTAATATGCACACCCCGCGCCGCAGCGAAAACGAAGCGGCACTGCTCTTTAACAATTTATCAGACAATCTGTGTGGGCACTCAAAGTGACATGGATTCTTAATGTCTTCGGACAATAAATGAATACCAAGTCTCTGAGTGAACATACGTAATTCATTACGAAGTTTAATTCACGAGCATCAAACTTAAATTGAAGAGTTTGATCATGGCTCAGATTGAACGCTGGCGGCAGGCCTAACACATGCAAGTCGAGCGGCAGCGGAAAGTAGCTTGCTACTTTGCCGGCGAGCGGCGGACGGGTGAGTAATGTCTGGGAAACTGCCTGATGGAGGGGGATAACTACTGGAAACGGTAGCTAATACCGCATAACGTCGCAAGACCAAAGAGGGGGACCTTCGGGCCTCTTGCCATCAGATGTGCCCAGATGGGATTAGCTAGTAGGTGGGGTAATGGCTCACCTAGGCGACGATCCCTAGCTGGTCTGAGAGGATGACCAGCCACACTGGAACTGAGACACGGTCCAGACTCCTACGGGAGGCAGCAGTGGGGAATATTGCACAATGGGCGCAAGCCTGATGCAGCCATGCCGCGTGTATGAAGAAGGCCTTCGGGTTGTAAAGTACTTTCAGCGGGGAGGAAGGCGTTGTGGTTAATAACCACAGCGATTGACGTTACCCGCAGAAGAAGCACCGGCTAACTCCGTGCCAGCAGCCGCGGTAATACGGAGGGTGCAAGCGTTAATCGGAATTACTGGGCGTAAAGCGCACGCAGGCGGTCTGTCAAGTCGGATGTGAAATCCCCGGGCTCAACCTGGGAACTGCATTCGAAACTGGCAGGCTAGAGTCTTGTAGAGGGGGGTAGAATTCCAGGTGTAGCGGTGAAATGCGTAGAGATCTGGAGGAATACCGGTGGCGAAGGCGGCCCCCTGGACAAAGACTGACGCTCAGGTGCGAAAGCGTGGGGAGCAAACAGGATTAGATACCCTGGTAGTCCACGCCGTAAACGATGTCGACTTGGAGGTTGTGCCCTTGAGGCGTGGCTTCCGGAGCTAACGCGTTAAGTCGACCGCCTGGGGAGTACGGCCGCAAGGTTAAAACTCAAATGAATTGACGGGGGCCCGCACAAGCGGTGGAGCATGTGGTTTAATTCGATGCAACGCGAAGAACCTTACCTACTCTTGACATCCAGAGAACTTAGCAGAGATGCTTTGGTGCCTTCGGGAACTCTGAGACAGGTGCTGCATGGCTGTCGTCAGCTCGTGTTGTGAAATGTTGGGTTAAGTCCCGCAACGAGCGCAACCCTTATCCTTTGTTGCCAGCGGTTAGGCCGGGAACTCAAAGGAGACTGCCAGTGATAAACTGGAGGAAGGTGGGGATGACGTCAAGTCATCATGGCCCTTACGAGTAGGGCTACACACGTGCTACAATGGCGCATACAAAGAGAAGCGACCTCGCGAGAGCAAGCGGACCTCATAAAGTGCGTCGTAGTCCGGATTGGAGTCTGCAACTCGACTCCATGAAGTCGGAATCGCTAGTAATCGTAGATCAGAATGCTACGGTGAATACGTTCCCGGGCCTTGTACACACCGCCCGTCACACCATGGGAGTGGGTTGCAAAAGAAGTAGGTAGCTTAACCTTCGGGAGGGCGCTTACCACTTTGTGATTCATGACTGGGGTGAAGTCGTAACAAGGTAACCGTAGGGGAACCTGCGGTTGGATCACCTCCTTACCTTAAAGAACCTGCCTTTGTAGTGCTCACACAGATTGTCTGATGAAAAGTAAATAGCAAGGCGTCTTGCGATTGAGACTACACGTCCCCTTCGTCTAGAGGCCCAGGACACCGCCCTTTCACGGCGGTAACAGGGGTTCGAATCCCCTAGGGGACGCCACTTGCTGGTTCGTGAGTGAAAGTCACCTGCCGTCATATCTCAAAACTGACTTACGAGTCACGTTTGAGATATTTGCTCTTTAAAAATCTGGATCAAGCTGAAAATTGAAACGACACATCTTTAATGGTGTGTTCGAGTCTCTCAAATTTTCGCAATCAGAAGTGAAACATCTTCGGGTTGTGAGGTTAAGCGACTAAGCGTACACGGTGGATGCCCTGGCAGTCAGAGGCGATGAAGGACGTGCTAATCTGCGAAAAGCGCCGGCGAGGTGATATGAACCTTTGACCCGGCGATGTCCGAATGGGGAAACCCAGTGCAATTCGTTGCACTATCGTTAACTGAATACATAGGTTAACGAGGCGAACCGGGGGAACTGAAACATCTAAGTACCCCGAGGAAAAGAAATCAACCGAGATTCCCCCAGTAGCGGCGAGCGAACGGGGAGCAGCCCAGAGTCTGAATCAGCTTGTGTGTTAGTGGAAGCGTCTGGAAAGTCGCACGGTACAGGGTGACAGTCCCGTACACGAAAGCACACAGGTTGTGAACTCGAAGAGTAGGGCGGGACACGTGGTATCCTGTCTGAATATGGGGGGACCATCCTCCAAGGCTAAATACTCCTGACTGACCGATAGTGAACCAGTACCGTGAGGGAAAGGCGAAAAGAACCCCGGCGAGGGGAGTGAAAAAGAACCTGAAACCGTGTACGTACAAGCAGTGGGAGCACCTTCGTGGTGTGACTGCGTACCTTTTGTATAATGGGTCAGCGACTTATATTCTGTAGCAAGGTTAACCGTATAGGGGAGCCGAAGGGAAACCGAGTCTTAACTGGGCGTTAAGTTGCAGGGTATAGACCCGAAACCCGGTGATCTAGCCATGGGCAGGTTGAAGGTTGGGTAACACTAACTGGAGGACCGAACCGACTAATGTTGAAAAATTAGCGGATGACTTGTGGCTGGGGGTGAAAGGCCAATCAAACCGGGAGATAGCTGGTTCTCCCCGAAAGCTATTTAGGTAGCGCCTCGTGAACTCATCTTCGGGGGTAGAGCACTGTTTCGGCTAGGGGGCCATCCCGGCTTACCAACCCGATGCAAACTACGAATACCGAAGAATGTTATCACGGGAGACACACGGCGGGTGCTAACGTCCGTCGTGAAGAGGGAAACAACCCAGACCGCCAGCTAAGGTCCCAAAGTCATGGTTAAGTGGGAAACGATGTGGGAAGGCACAGACAGCCAGGATGTTGGCTTAGAAGCAGCCATCATTTAAAGAAAGCGTAATAGCTCACTGGTCGAGTCGGCCTGCGCGGAAGATGTAACGGGGCTAAACCATGCACCGAAGCTGCGGCAGCGACACTATGTGTTGTTGGGTAGGGGAGCGTTCTGTAAGCCGTTGAAGGTGTGCTGTGAGGCATGCTGGAGGTATCAGAAGTGCGAATGCTGACATAAGTAACGATAAAGCGGGTGAAAAGCCCGCTCGCCGGAAGACCAAGGGTTCCTGTCCAACGTTAATCGGGGCAGGGTGAGTCGACCCCTAAGGCGAGGCCGAAAGGCGTAGTCGATGGGAAACAGGTTAATATTCCTGTACTTGGTGTTACTGCGAAGGGGGGACGGAGAAGGCTATGTTAGCCGGGCGACGGTTGTCCCGGTTTAAGCATGTAGGCGGAGGTTCCAGGTAAATCCGGTACCTTTTAACGCTGAGGTGTGATGACGAGGCACTACGGTGCTGAAGTAACAAATGCCCTGCTTCCAGGAAAAGCCTCTAAGCATCAGGTAACATCAAATCGTACCCCAAACCGACACAGGTGGTCAGGTAGAGAATACCAAGGCGCTTGAGAGAACTCGGGTGAAGGAACTAGGCAAAATGGTGCCGTAACTTCGGGAGAAGGCACGCTGATATGTAGGTGAAGCCCCTGCGGGTGGAGCTGAAATCAGTCGAAGATACCAGCTGGCTGCAACTGTTTATTAAAAACACAGCACTGTGCAAACACGAAAGTGGACGTATACGGTGTGACGCCTGCCCGGTGCCGGAAGGTTAATTGATGGGGTTAGCGGCAACGCGAAGCTCTTGATCGAAGCCCCGGTAAACGGCGGCCGTAACTATAACGGTCCTAAGGTAGCGAAATTCCTTGTCGGGTAAGTTCCGACCTGCACGAATGGCGTAATGATGGCCAGGCTGTCTCCACCCGAGACTCAGTGAAATTGAACTCGCTGTGAAGATGCAGTGTACCCGCGGCAAGACGGAAAGACCCCGTGAACCTTTACTATAGCTTGACACTGAACACTGGTCCTTGATGTGTAGGATAGGTGGGAGGCTTTGAAGCGTGGACGCCAGTCTACGTGGAGCCGTCCTTGAAATACCACCCTTTAATGGCTGGTGTTCTAACGTAGACCCGTGATCCGGGTTGCGGACAGTGTCTGGTGGGTAGTTTGACTGGGGCGGTCTCCTCCCAAAGAGTAACGGAGGAGCACGAAGGTTAGCTAATCCTGGTCGGACATCAGGAGGTTAGTGCAATGGCATAAGCTAGCTTGACTGCGAGAGTGACGGCTCGAGCAGGTGCGAAAGCAGGTCATAGTGATCCGGTGGTTCTGAATGGAAGGGCCATCGCTCAACGGATAAAAGGTACTCCGGGGATAACAGGCTGATACCGCCCAAGAGTTCATATCGACGGCGGTGTTTGGCACCTCGATGTCGGCTCATCACATCCTGGGGCTGAAGTAGGTCCCAAGGGTATGGCTGTTCGCCATTTAAAGTGGTACGCGAGCTGGGTTTAGAACGTCGTGAGACAGTTCGGTCCCTATCTGCCGTGGGCGCTGGAGAATTGAGGGGGGCTGCTCCTAGTACGAGAGGACCGGAGTGGACGCATCACTGGTGTTCGGGTTGTCATGCCAATGGCACTGCCCGGTAGCTAAATGCGGAAAAGATAAGTGCTGAAAGCATCTAAGCACGAAACTTGCCCCGAGATGAGTTCTCCCTGAGACTTTAAGTCTCCTGAAGGAACGTTGAAGACGACGACGTTGATAGGTCGGGTGTGTAAGCGCAGCGATGCGTTGAGCTAACCGATACTAATGAACCGTGAGGCTTAACCTTACAACGCCGAAGGTGTTTTGGCGAAGAGACAGAACAATCAATTTCAGCCTGATACAGATTAACAGAATTTGCCTGGCGGCTTTAGCGCGGTGGTCCCACCTGACCCCATGCCGAACTCAGAAGTGAAACGCCGTAGCGCCGATGGTAGTGTGGGGTCTCCCCATGTGAGAGTAGGGAACTGCCAGGCATCAAAATAGAAGAACCCCGTACCGAAAGGTGCGGGGTTTTTTGCTTTTGTTTTCCCACTCTGGCCTTTCTCTTAATCCCTTATCCTGCTAATGGAATGTGTGATCTCTGTCTCAATGTGATTTATAACAAAATTATAACATTTCATTTACGAGGTTATTGAGTCTCCTGGCTCAATACGCCGCAGTTTATGGCAGGAGCATAATCACAATGACAGAAAGCATGACATCAAACGGGACGCTGGGTCACAGTGATACCCGAAGAAGGGTATGGGCAATCGTCAGCGCCTCTTCAGGGAATCTGGTTGAATGGTTCGACTTTTACGTCTACTCATTCTGTTCACTCTACTTCGCACATATCTTCTTCCCCTCCGGCAACACCACAACGCAGCTGCTTCAAACGGCAGGGGTATTTGCCGCAGGATTCTTGATGCGACCCATCGGGGGCTGGCTGTTTGGCCGCATTGCGGATCGTCGCGGGCGTAAGGCCTCTATGCTGATCTCGGTGTGCATGATGTGCTTTGGCTCGCTGGTGATCGCCTGCTTACCGGGATATGCATCGATTGGTACCTGGGCACCGGCGCTACTTTTGCTGGCCCGCTTATTCCAGGGATTATCGGTGGGCGGTGAATACGGTACCAGTGCAACCTACATGAGTGAAATTGCACTGGAAGGTCGTAAAGGTTTTTACGCGTCATTCCAGTACGTCACGCTGATTGGCGGTCAGCTGCTGGCCATTCTTGTGGTGGTGATCCTGCAGCAAATTCTGACGGACGAACAGCTTCATGCCTGGGGATGGCGGATCCCTTTCGCAATGGGCGCAGTACTGGCGGTCGTTGCACTTTGGCTACGCCGTCAGCTAGATGAAACCTCTCAGAAAGAGGTCCGGATGCTGAAGGAGGCGGGAACATTCAAAGGGTTGTGGCGTAACCGCAAAGCTTTCCTGATGGTGCTGGGCTTCACCGCGGGCGGTTCTCTTAGTTTCTACACGTTCACCACCTATATGCAAAAGTACCTGGTGAACACCACCGGTATGCACGCCAACGTCGCCAGCGTGGTCATGACCGTGGCGCTGTTTGTCTTTATGCTCATACAGCCGATCGTCGGTGCGCTCTCGGATAAAATTGGTCGACGTACGTCGATGCTGATTTTTGGCGGGCTGTCGGCATTATGTACCGTTCCTATTCTGACTGCGCTTCAGCATGTCTCTTCACCGTATGCCGCCTTTGCGCTGGTGATGGTGGCGATGGTGATTGTCAGTTTCTATACCTCAATCAGCGGGATACTGAAAGCCGAGATGTTCCCGGCGCAGGTTCGTGCGTTAGGAGTAGGGCTTTCTTATGCGGTAGCCAACGCGGTGTTTGGCGGATCGGCGGAGTACGTTGCGTTGTCGCTTAAGTCATGGGGAAGCGAAACGACATTCTTCTGGTACGTAACGGGTATGGGGGCTCTGGCTTTTATTGTTTCCCTGATGCTGCATCGCAAAGGGAAAGGTATCCGACTTTAATAGCGCGCCATTTGCCACACGGCGTAGCCGGTCGTTGCGCCGGCAACATCCCAGGCGAAATCTTTCCAGCTCCAGCCGCTCCCTGCGGGGCGGCTATCCCACAGTTCTTTTGATGCCCCAAGACCTACTGAGAACATCAGCCCGATCGCCGCGCTACGGTCCCGGCTGTATCCCTGATGCTGGGCATATTCATTACCGGCTGCGGACAACATCGCGGAAGCGAGGAAATGCTGTGCTTTATCCTGTCCGGACCAGCTATCGTTGGCCATATGGCTACAGCCACTCAGGAAAAGGATGCTCAGTAACAGAGGAATACGCATCAACGGGCTCCATAAAAAAGCCCTGCGGGTGACAGGGCCTGGATATTACAGAATACGGCTGATAAGTCGGTCGATACGGATACGACGTAAGCGGCGAATAAGCTTGCGAACTTTTACCGGATAATCGGCAATGCTCTGCAGTTCGCGGTAGTGATTCACCACGGTCGTATGGGTGCGAATCAGCTCCAGCTCGCGTTCACGTTGGGCGGCTAACTCATGCTGCGGGTCATGAATCAGGATAGCGTTTTCCAGATCCAGTCGCCATGCGCGCGGGTTCAGGTTGTTACCGGTCAGCAACATCCACTCATCGTCGACCCACATGCCTTTCAGATGGTAACTATTGTCTTCATCTTTCCAGAGACGCACAACCAGCTGGTCAGTGTTGACGTAATACTGTAAGCGGCTCAGGAAACGACGCAGGTTAATCTCATAGAGATAAGGCAGCGCACCGATGATTTTGAACGGCTGATCTTCAGGAATGAAGAAGTCGTTTGCCGTTTTATCACCAACGATAATTTCTACTTTTTTACCATCGCGCAGCAGCTGAATGATATTACGCACCAGCACGGCAGGAAGGTTAAAGTACGGCGTACAGATGGTGAGTTTCTGCTCCGCACACGGCATCAGATGGAAGATCGTTTTGTTCAGCTGGCTTGATTTGCCGAGTCCTACCAGCGGGGTAACGGATAGCTCTTCGTTGTTCGCATCGCCCTGGAAATGATAGACCGCATCACGCAGCTCCTGGCGGAAGGCGCGAACATCGTTTTTGATTTCCGGGCTTTTAGGACGCTCGGGATCGTCAAGGCGGTTAACGCCACGGCCGTGGACCAGATTTTTATCAACCCAGTTAAACATGATATCGGCCATCTGCGGATTACGGATCAGATGGTAGCGGTCGTAGCGATATTTATCGAGTTGATGAAGGTAGACATCATTGAGGCTGGCGCCGCTGTACAGCACGCTGTCATCAATGATGAATCCCTTGAAATGAAGGACGCCGAGCGCTTCACGGGTATTAACCGGGACGCCATAAACAGGCACATCGACGCCAGGATTTTCCTGCGCCGTACGGCAATACCAGTCAGCATTGGTGTTTGACGCGGCAGCGCCAATACGGCCACGCTGAGCTCGATGCCAGTCTACCAGCACGCGAACATCAAGTTCCGGGCGCTGACGTTTGGCATCATAGAGCGCGTTCAGGATCGCGCGCCCGCCTTCATCCTTTTCAAGATACAGTGCCACAATGCAAATGCGTCGTGTGGCGCTGGCAATCTTTTCCAGAAGCGTCTCCCGAAAATGAGCGGGAGCGTAAAAGAACTCTACATCATCAACTGACTGAGAAATCTTCGGTAGTTGAGCAAGGTGTTGTTGATGTTTATTACGCTTAAATTTTGACAACATCACAGTGCGTATCTTCTCTGTTCATTGAAGGGTTGTCTGTACTATGCAAACAACATAAGCGGACAATGATACCACCAGTCCCGTCCAAAGTGGGTAACATTTCCAGTAGCTTACTCGCGTTTGCTGGCTGATGTCAGACTAAGGGACAAGGCAACAATACCTTCGTCAAGCTGAATATCAACGTCAAACCCAAGTTTTCGCGCCAGGGTCACCATACCGCGATTGTTAGGCATAGTAATGCCATTAAGGCGTAACAATCCGTGATCTCGCGTATAACTGATGAGTTTTTCCAGCAACCGTCTTCCCAGACCCAGGCCTTTAAGATCGGAGCGCACCAGCACCGCAAACTCCGCATCGACGTTATCCGGGTCAGAAATCGCACGCGTAACGCCGAGGATCTCATCACCCTTATCGGCGCGACGAACTGCAACAAACGCCATTTCTCGATCGTAGTCGATCTGGGTCATATTGGCTAAATCATCGTGGGTAAATTCGTTGATTTCGCTAAAATAGCGATAATAAAGATCCTCTTTCGTGACCTGAGAGATAAAGGCTCGCAGCTGGGGCTCATCTTCCGGCAGAATAGGGCGGAACAAGGCGCGTTCACCATTTTTCATCTCAACCCACTCCTCCAGCTGCAGGGGATACGGGCGGATTGCCAGGCGACTCTCTCTGTCTCCTTCAAATGGTGCGATATCCAGAGTCACGTCCAGCGCCGTAAACTCATTGCCGGAGGCGAGCAGCGGATGAATGTCCAGCCGCTGGATCTCGGCACAATCCACAATCAGGTTAGAGACCTGCACCAGGAACTGACTTAGCCCGGCAATATCGAGCGGACGCAGCGCGCTCCGGCCGCGGATCTTTTTACTTTTAATCGCCTGAATGATCAGATAACGCGCCAGATTCATGTTAAGAGGCGGCAACGCCACCACGGCCTGCTCTTCCGGGCGCCACTCAACGCCGCCTTCTCCCAGCATGATGAGCGGACCGAAGACGGGATCGTGTTCAACCACCACCCGTAATTCCTGAGCACCAGCGCGGTTGGCCATACTTTGCACCAGCAATCCGTGGATCCTCGCCTGCGGCCAGGCCATTTTGACCCGATCGAAAATGGCATCAGCTGCCTGCTGCACCTCCGTTGCCGTGCGCAGGTACAACATGACCCCCTGCACATCCGACTTATGCGGAATATCCGGGGAACGCAGCTTCAGGGCAACCGGATAGCCAATCTGCTCGGCAATATGCACGGCCTCAGCGCTGTCGCTGGCGATCCAGGTCGGCAGGGTTTGCATCCCGTAGCTGCCCAGAATCGGCTGGACCTCATGTGTATCCAGCGACGTTGCGCCTTCTTCAATGGCCTGCTGCAACAGCCTGTGAACGTCAACGGTATTGGCCGTCAAATTCCCGGGCAACGCCGGCGTCTCGCGCAGCTGTTTCTGGTTACGGCGATATTCCACCATATGCATAAACGCGGTGATGGTGCCTTCCGGCGTGCGGTAGGTTGGCAGCCCGGCCTCGCTGAACAAGCGCCGCGCCTCCTGAGAAGAAAACTCCCCGCACCAGTTGGTCAGCAGGGTGACATATTTGCCTCGCGGATGGTTGCGCACGGCGTCAATGAGCGCGCGCGCGCTTTCACTGCCCGGCGCGACCGCGCTGGGTGAGTGGATAATCATCAGCGCATCGAAATCCTGGCTATCCAGCAAAATGAAGATCGCCCTGATATAGCGGTCGCTGCTGGCGTCATCGCGCAAATCAAGCGGATTGCCGGGCGTCACGCTGGTCGGAAGCGCTTCTTTCAGGCGCTGCAGCGTCTCTTCACTTAGCGTTGCCAGCTTGCCGAAGCGCCGCCATAGCTCATCCAGAGCGAGCGCGGCAGGGGCGGCACCGTTACTGACGATCATTAGCTTCTCGCCGCGCAACGGGCGCATATGGCTTAACGTCTCAACGGCGGAAAAAAGCTCGTGCGTATCCTGCACCCGCAGCAACCCCGCGCGCTGAATGGCGGCGTCCCAGGCGGGATCCATGCCGGAATGAGAATGTAGCAGACGCTGTGCCGCAGGGCTGCGTCCGCTTTTGATCACCAGGATCGGCTTATTGCGCGAAGCGCTTCGCGAAGCCGAGACAAAACGACGCGCGTCGCTGAGGTGCTCAAGATAAAGCAGGATTGCACTGGTTTTGCCGTCACGTGCCAGAAAATCCAGTAGCTCATCAACGTCGATATCCAGGCTGTCGCCCAGGGCAATGAAGTAGGAGAATCCCATTTCACGCTGCTGCGCCCAGTCGAGGATAGTGTTCGATACTGCAGCCGACTGCGAGATAAACGCGAGCTTGCCTTTGCGGATCGGAACCGGAGAGAAGCTGGCATTTAAGCCCTGCCAGGGGGCGAGCAGGCCGAGACTGTTTGGCCCAAGAATGCGCATTTGATAGCGGCTGGCACAGGCCAGAAGCTCGGCTTTCTGTTCAGGCGGAGACGAGAGAATAATGCAGGTTTTACAGCCTTTCTTGCCGAGCGATTCCAGCAGCTCCGGATTCCGTTTCGCGTTTGTACACAGTACGGCCAGATCCGGTACGAAAGGCAGGCTCTGTACATCAGGCCATGCAAGCACTCCCTGAACCGCCTTATACGCCGGCGTGACGGGCATGACGGGACCATTAAATCCCCCGGCCAGCAGGTTGCGCATCATCAGATAGCCAGCACGATCCGGTTTCATTGATGCGCCGATGACGGCAATGGATTTAGGACGAAGTAGCGCTTCTAACCCTCGCTGGCTCATGCAGGCCTCCTGTGAATGCAAGCGACCTGATGATTTTAAACGCTTTCCGTCTCGGCTGCTGTGACGCTGCCCTTATGAACGGTTTTTCCCGCCAGATAGCGTTCCCGGAAACAGGAGAAATGGTTGCCCAGGGCGCCAGCCGCAGCGGTATCACCCGCCAGGTCCAGAAGCGCAATCGCCACTTCGGCGGTGCAGTATTGCCCGTCAGCATGCGCCTCTCGCAGGCGGTAGGCGGAGACGCGGGAAAGATCGACAGAAATCACCGGAAGTGCGTCGAGATACGGGCTTTTGCGAAACATTTTTCGCGCTTCGGTCCAGGTGCCGTCCAGCATAATAAATAGCGGCGGTTTACCGGATGGCGGCGTCGAAAGCACCTGGCGATCGATACCTGCATATGACGCAGGGAAAACGACCATCGGCTGATAGTCCGGGCTAGCCACTAAGTCGAGCAGGGCCTGAGGGGGCTCCGTGCGGGACCACTGAAACGCCGCGGTATCCGGGAGAATATCGGCGATAAGGCGTCCCGTATTGCTGGGTTTCATCGGCTCGGTATCGAACATGACCAGACAAAAACGGCTCTGTGCCGAACTCGGGGCCAGCGTCTCGCACAGGCAAACCTTCAGCGGCAGCAGGCAGCGCTGGCAGCGGCGAATACGGTTGCCTCGGGCAAGGAACGGTCGAGTGGCGCGCGCAAGGCGTTCGGCGCGTAGTTGAAGAACAGCGTTATCAGTCATGGGCGAAATGCAGGAAAAACCCTATTTTCGCAGAGGCGGCAGCGGGGCACAAGATGTGCCCCGTGAATGTTACAGCGACTCGTTTAACCAGCTTTCAAAAGGTGCTTTTGGAACTGCACCGTTGAGCATATCGATCACCTCACCATTTTTAAAAATCATAATGGTCGGGATGCTGCGGATGCGAAAACGGGCGCTTAGTTCGGGCTCAGCTTCAGTGTTGACCTTAACGAACCGCATTTTTCCGTTTCGCTCTTCGGCCACATCTTCGAAGATTGGCGCGAAGCTACGGCAAGGGCCGCACCATGGCGCCCAGAAATCGACCACGACAGGAAGATCGTCCTTGAGGAGTTTGTCCAGCGTAGCACCCGTTGCGTTAATGACGTCGCCATCAAACAATTCATGGCCGCAACGTCCGCATTTCGCACCATCTTCCATCCGATCGTCCGGAATGCGGTTAAGAGCCTGACAGTTGGCACATACGGTATTCATAACTAACCTCTGATAGAGCCGTGGGACAGCGGCGGAACGCCGATAATGTTTCTAATATGTTACATATTATCAATGAGCCTGTTTGAAACAACAATGCGTTTTATTCAATGAGAACAATAGTCACAGGCTTTTGTACGAAATTATGGCTATGCGCTGGCACATCGGGTAATCTGCGCGCTTCGCGCAGCGCTGGTGGAGAAAAGCATGAACGACGAAATGAAAAACAAAAGCGGCAAGGTCAAAGTGATGTATGTCCGCAGTGATGATGACTCTGATAAACGCACCCAAAATCCGCGTACCGGAAAAGGTGGCGGGCGTCCGGCGTCTTCTTCTCGTGCTGACGGTGGCCGTCGCCCCGCCCGCGATGACAGAAATAACCGCGGTGATGACCGCAAACGTGACGATCGTAAACGCGATGAACGTCCGCGTTCCGACCGCCCGCGTAGTGACCGTCCACGCGATGACCGTCCGCGGGAAGACTTCTCACGTGATAACGCCTCCCCGTGGCGTACCGTTTCTCGCGCCCCTGGCGATGAGACGCCGGAAAAAGCCGATCACGGCGGTATCAGCGGTAAAAGCTTTATCGACCCGGAAGTGCTGCGCCGCCAGCGTGCGGAAGAGACCCGCGTGTATGGTGAGAACGCCTGCCAGGCGCTATTCCAGAGCCGTCCTGAGTGTATCGTCCGCGCCTGGTTTATCCAGAGCGTAACCCCGCGCTTCAAAGAAGCCCTGCGCTGGATGGCCGCGAACCGTAAAGCTTACCACGTGGTTGATGATGCTGAGCTGACCAAAGCCTCCGGTACTGAACACCACGGCGGCGTTTGCTTCCTGATCAAAAAACGTAACGGCACGACCGTGCAGCAGTGGGTCAGCCAGGCGGATGCCGATGACTGCGTGCTGGCGCTGGAAGATGTGGGCAACCCGCATAACCTGGGCGCAATGATGCGCAGTTGCGCGCACTTTGGCGTGAAAGGCGTGCTGTTGCAGGATGCTGCACTGCTGGAATCCGGTGCCGCGATCCGTACTGCGGAAGGCGGAGCCGAGCACGTGCAGCCGATCACCGGCGACAGCGTGCTGGATGCTCTTGAGCAGTTCCGTAAAGCGGGCTATTCCATCGTGACCACCTCGAGCCATGCCGGTACGCCGCTGTTTAAAGCAACGCTGCCGCGTAAAATGGTGCTGGTATTAGGTCAGGAACGTGATGGTCTGTCTGACGCGGCGCTCTCCAGTGCGGATTTGAGCGTCTCTATTGATGGGACAGGCAATGTAGAAAGTCTGAACGTATCCGTTGCTACCGGCGTACTGCTGGCCGAGTGGTGGCGTCAGAATAAGGCATAAGCCTCTTCATGTGCCGGGGCATACCCGGCACATTCAATTACTACTCGCTCTCAGCCGGTAGCACTGGCATCCAGTCAATGGGCGTTTCGCCACGTTTTTCCAGCCATTCGTTCGCCAGAACAAAATGATTACTGCCAAAGAAACCGCGATGTGCAGACAGCGGTGACGGGTGCGGCGCTTTCAACACGTGATGGCGCTGACGGTCAATAATCTCCCCTTTCTTCTGCGCATGCGATCCCCAGAGTAAAAACACGACCCCTTCACGATGCTCGTTGATCAGGCTGATGACTTTATCGGTGAACGTCTCCCAGCCCAGGCTGGCGTGCGAGTGCGCCTGGCCAGCCCGTACGGTGAGTACCGTATTCAGTAACAGCACTCCCTGACGCGCCCAGCTTTCCAGGTAGCCGTGGTTTGGCCGGGTAAACCCGGGCACGGTTCCTTCAAGCTCTTTATACATGTTGAGCAGAGAAGGGGGGATCGCCACGCCCGGACGTACGGAAAATGCCAGCCCATGCGCCTGGCCCGGGCCGTGATAAGGATCCTGGCCCAGAATGACCACTTTCACATCGCTCAGTTCGGTGTAGCGAAAGGCGTTGAACACGTCTTTCTGCGGCGGGTAAATCGTCTGTCCTGACTGACGCTCAGCGGCAACGGTGCTGAGCGTATTGATAAAATAAGGCTGCTGCTTTTCTTCTGCCAGCACGTCATGCCAGGTTAAAGGTGTTGTCATCTCGCTCTCCTGCGAATCTCAATCTGTCACTAGCTTACCTGTTTAAACCCGGTGAGCAAAATTACACGCTGAAATGTGCGCTAAGTGGCTAAATTTATGTTGAAAATGTGCAGGTAAAATTGAATTGGTAAGGTCGTGAAATTGATCTAAAACAATAAATTCAAACCACACTCTTTATGTGGTTGGTGTTTTTGTTGATTTAAATCAATAAATCACCGGGGTGTGAATGATATATATACACACAAGAAACAATGGTTTTACCAATTGGCCGCGAGAGGCCGACATCAGTTAATGTAGCCTAAGGGAGGCAACACATGATTACAGGTATCCAGATTACTAAAGCTGCAAATGACGATCTGCTCAACTCTTTCTGGCTGCTGGACAGCGAGAAAAACGAAGCGCGCTGTGTCGTTGCGAAAGCGGGTTTTGCTGAAGATGAAATCGTGCCGGTGAACAAACTGGGCGAAATCGAGTACCGTGAAATTCCAATGGAAGTGAAACCGGAAGTGCGCGTGGAAGGTGGCCAGCACCTGAACGTAAACGTACTGCGTCGCGAAACGCTGATGGACGCGGTTGAGCACCCAGAAAAATATCCACAACTGACCATTCGCGTGTCTGGTTATGCGGTACGCTTTAACTCACTGACTCCAGAACAGCAGCGCGACGTCATCGCCCGTACCTTTACTGAAAGCCTGTAACGGCTTCTGCAGGGGGGGAATAAAAAAGCCGGGGATTTCCCCGGCTTTTTTTTACTCTTCAGTTTTCGTCTCTGGTGCGGCAGAGCTTGGCTTACGTCGCTTACCAATATTCTTGGTGTCGCGGTGGCGCTGCTTCACGCGCGGTTTCTCTTTTTCTTTCTCTTTTCTCTCAGCACGTTTCGCGAGCGCTTTCTTGGACGGTTTACCCGTCATTTTTTCACTCGGCGCACGCGTGGTTGGGCGCAGGCCGTCAATAACGCGCGCTTTCAGCGGCTCGTCAACATAGCGGCCAATTTTCTGCAGCAGCAGGTAGTCATGCGCTTCAACCAGTGAGATAGCAATACCTTTGCGGCCCGCGCGACCGGTACGGCCAATACGGTGCAGATAGGTATCGCCGCTGCGCGGCATATCGAAGTTGATCACGTGGCTGACGTCCGGAATGTCGATCCCGCGAGCGGCCACGTCTGTGGCAACCAGCACGTTAACGCGGCCATCGGTCAGGCGCTTAATGCCTTCGGTACGCTTGATCTGCGCCATCTCGCCTTCAAGATAGCAGTTATTGATCCCGGCGTTACGCAGCATTTCTGCCAGCTCGTGCACGCGCTCGCGCTTACGCACAAACACGATTGTGCGCAGCGCATCTTCCTGCTTCAGCAGGTGTTTCAGCAATTCAACCTTGTGCTCAAGGTTGTCCGCGCGGTAGTACCACTGGTGGATCTTCTTACGCTCACGGGTGGACGGCGTCGCCGACACTTCTACCGGATCTTCCAGCAGACGCTCTGCGAAGTCTTTAATCGCTTCACCTTCGAGGGTGGCAGAGAACAGCATCGTCTGGTTACGCCAGCGCGTTTCACCCGCAATATGCTCGATATCCTGTGCGAAGCCCATGTCCAGCATGCGGTCGGCTTCGTCGAGGATCAGCGTTTCAACCGCGCGGCAGTCGAAGTTCTCTTCTTTAATGTACTGCAGCAGGCGGCCCGTCGTCGCAACGACGATGTCCTGGTTTTCGCTGAACACTTCTGCGTGGTTCATATACGCAACGCCGCCGGTGATGGTCGCGATATCCAGATGGGTATTTGCCGCGAGTTCACGCGCGTGATCGGCCACCTGCATGGCCAGTTCGCGCGTCGGCGTCAGGATTAAAATACGCGGCGGGCCAGATTTTTTACGTGGAAAATCGAGCAGATGCTGCAACACAGGCAGCAAATAGGCTGCTGTCTTCCCCGTGCCGGTTGGCGCAGAACCGAGCACATCGCGGCCCTCAAGCGCAGGCGGAATGGCCGCTGCCTGAATGGCGGTCGGGCGTGTAAAGCCTTTGCTCTCAAGTGCATTGAGCAGGCTTTCATCGAGTTCAAGTTCGGAAAAAGTCGTTACAGTCATGTTCTACCTCTGTGTGGGGCGCTGATTATAGACGTTACGGCTGTAATCTTCATCTGTTTGTATGGATATCGCTTTTCGGCCACTTCGCTTTCCCCTATGCTACTCCAGTTTCACTTAGAAGGTTGCTCCGACATGTCTCAACTCAAAGCGCAGCTGCGCCGCGATGGTTTTACGTTTAAACAATTTTTTGTCGCTCACGATCGCTGTGCCATGAAGGTCGGTACGGACGGTATTTTACTGGGTGCATGGGCGCCTGTCGCAGGTGTTAAGCGTATTCTTGATATCGGTACCGGCAGCGGGCTGGTGGCGTTAATGCTGGCGCAGCGCACGGAAGAGCATGTCACCATCGATGCCGTCGAGCTTGATGCGGGGGCGGCAGAGCAGGCGAATGAAAATGTAGCCGAATCCCCCTGGGCTGCCCGCATGAAAGTGGAATGCGCAGATGTGCTCGCCTGGGCGCCTGAACAAACCGCGCGTTACGATCTGATTGTCAGCAACCCTCCTTACTACGAGCCCGGCGTTGAGTGCGGTACCCCCGAGCGTGAGCAGGCGCGTTATACCGGTTCCCTCGATCACAAGGCCCTGCTCACCAGTGCGGCCGAGCTTATCTCCGAAGAAGGTTTTTTCTGCGTGGTCCTGCCTGAGAGTACCGGCAACACGTTCATTGGTATCGCGCAGGAGATTGGCTGGACGTTACGCCTGCGTACCGATATTTCGGATACGGAAGGCCGACTGCCACACCGCGTGCTGCTGGCGCTCTCGCCGAAAGAGGGGGAATGCTTTAACGATCGAATGGTGATCCGTGGGCCAGACCAGCGTTATTCCGAAGATTACACTGCCCTGACCCAGGCGTTTTATCTGTTTATGTAAACCTGCGGGGCGAGTATCGACGGGCCGGACTCAGCAAGCTGATTCGGGTAGTCCAGGGTGTAGTGCAGCCCGCGGCTCTCTTTACGCATCATCGCGCAGCGAACAATCAGCTCGGCAACCTGCACCAGATTGCGCAGCTCCAGCAGATTATTCGATACGCGGAAATTGGCATAATACTCATCAATTTCCTGCTGCAGCATGGTGATGCGGCGCAATGCGCGTTCAAGACGTTTCGTGGTGCGCACAATTCCGACGTAGTCCCACATAAACAGCCGCAGCTCATGCCAGTTATGCTGGATCACGACCAGCTCGTCCGGGTTATCCACGCGGCTTTCATCCCAGGCTGGCAGGTGCTCAGTCTCACGGGCGTAGGGCATGCGCTTCGTGATGTCTTCTGCGGCAGACCAGCCGTACACCAGACATTCAAGCAGCGAGTTAGAAGCCATACGGTTCGCGCCGTGAAGCCCGGTATAGCTGACCTCACCGATAGCATAAAGTCCGTCCACATCGGTACGCCCATGATCGTCAACCATTACGCCACCGCAGGTATAGTGGGCGGCTGGCACAATCGGCACCGGATCGCGCGTTAAATCAATGCCAAGATTGAGCAGCTTTTCATAAATCATCGGAAAATGCTGGCGAATAAACGCTGCTGGCTTATGGCTGATATCAAGATACATGCAGTCCACGCCAAGACGCTTCATTTCATGATCGATGGCGCGAGCAACGATATCGCGGGGAGCCAGTTCGCCACGGGCGTCAAAGTCCGGCATAAAGCGGGTGCCGTCAGGGCGTTTCAGATAGGCGCCTTCGCCGCGCAGGGCTTCCGTCAACAGGAAGTTGCGCGCCTGAGGGTGGAACAGGGCGGTTGGGTGAAACTGATTGAACTCAAGATTCGCCACCCGGCAGCCGGCGCGCCAGGCCATAGCGATACCGTCTCCGGAGGCAATGTCCGGGTTCGTGGTGTACTGATACACTTTGGAGGCCCCGCCCGTAGCCAGTACTACAGCCTTTGCCTGACAGGTTTCCACCTTCTCTTTATTACGGTTCCAGACCCAGGCGCCCACCACGCGACGCGTGCCGGGCAGGCCAATCTTGTCAGAGATAATCAGGTCAACGGCATTACTCCGCTCAAGAACCCGAATATTAGGATGGTTCAGCGCTTTACCAACCAGCGTGGTTTCCACTTCTTTTCCGGTGGCATCTGCTGCGTGCAGGATGCGGCGGTGGCTATGGCCGCCTTCGCGCGTCAGGTGGTAGCTCTCTTCACCATTGGGTTGAACCTGCGTATCGAATAAGACGCCCTGGTCGATGAGCCACTGCACGCAATGACGGGCATTGCTGGCGACAAACTCTGCGGCGTGTGCATCCACGATCCCGGCCCCGGCAATCAGCGTATCTTCAACGTGGGATGCAATGCTGTCTGTCTCATCAAACACCGCGGCAATGCCACCCTGGGCATAAAACGTGGAACCCTCGCTTATCGGCCCTTTACTCAGAACGATAACGTTTTGATGCTCAGCCAGGCGCAGCGCCAGAGAGAGACCGGCAGCGCCGCTGCCGATGATCAGTACATCACAATGGAGTTCAGGTGTTGTGTTCATGATTGTTGTTTAATTTACTAAACAGTGTTGAGTCAGAATAGCACTCGAATGCGATATATCGCACGTATTTTTTTAGCGACTGTTGCAATGGCTAAACGCTTAAGTTGAGGTAAACGGAGGGTAAATGAGTGAAATTATTTTGCGAAGCAGATCGTTAGCGTCAGATTTTGTGGTGAAATAAAGCCTGTGTTGCGTTACTCTTCTGGCGGGAAAAAGATGTTTCTTGTCAGAAACTGGTGCGTATCGTGAACAGACTTATAATGAGAGAAAATGAACAGTCTGCGGCGCGATGAACAAAAACAAAGGCGTTACGGAACTTATTGAAGATCAGACACTCTAACTTGTGCTTGCTCAAAGTGCGGTATTTTTAGAGTGGCGTTTCGATAACGCGTGGAATTTAGGTTTGGGGAGACATTACCTCGGATGAGCGAGCAGTTAACGGACCAGGTCCTGGTTGAACGGGTCCAGAAGGGAGATCAGAAAGCCTTTAACCTACTGGTGGTGCGCTACCAGCATAAGGTGGCGAGCCTGGTTTCCCGTTATGTACCGTCAGGCGATGTGCCTGATGTGGTGCAAGAGTCTTTTATTAAGGCCTATCGCGCGCTGGATTCTTTCCGGGGAGATAGTGCTTTTTATACCTGGCTGTACCGTATTGCGGTCAATACGGCTAAGAATTATCTGGTCGCTCAGGGCCGTCGTCCGCCTTCTAGTGATGTGGACGCAATCGACGCCGAAAACTTCGAAAGTGGCGGCGCATTGAAAGAAATTTCGAACCCTGAGAACTTAATGTTGTCAGAAGAACTGAGACAAATCGTTTTTCGCACGATCGAGTCGCTCCCGGAAGATTTACGCATGGCAATTACGTTACGGGAGCTTGATGGTCTGAGCTATGAAGAGATAGCCGCTATCATGGATTGTCCGGTCGGCACGGTACGTTCACGAATTTTCCGTGCGCGAGAAGCTATTGATAATAAAGTTCAACCGCTTATCAGGCGTTGACGATAGCGGGATACTGGAAAAGGTATTAGGCATGCAGAAAGAAAAACTTTCCGCTTTAATGGATGGTGAAACGGTAGATAGTGAGCTGCTCAACGAGCTGTCTCATTCTCCCGAAATGCAAGAGACCTGGGAGAGTTACCATCTCATCCGTGACACCCTTCGCGGTGACACCGGCGAGGTTCTCCATTTCGATATCTCAGCCCGCGTAATGGCGGCGATTGAGAATGAGCCTGTTCATCAGACCACTCCGCTGATTCCTGAAGCTCAACCCGCACCTCACCAGTGGCAGAAAATGCCATTCTGGCAAAAGGTGCGCCCGTGGGCCAGCCAGCTTACCCAAATGGGTGTGGCTGCATGCGTATCGCTTGCAGTTATTGTTGGCGTCCAGCACTATAATACTCAGTCTGAAACTAATCAGCAGCCAGAAGCGCCAGTGTTTAACACACTGCCGATGATGGGCAAAGCCAGCCCGGTAAGCCTGGGCGTACCGGCTGATGCTTCCGCCAGCGGCGGCCAGCAACAGCAGGTTCAGGAGCAGCGCCGTCGCATTAATGCGATGTTGCAGGATTACGAGTTGCAGCGTCGTCTGCACTCTGAACAGCTTCAGTTTGAGCAGGCGCAGACACAGCAAGCTGCTGTGCAGGTGCCCGGAAACCAAACTTTAGGAACGCAATCGCAGTAATGAAGCAACTTTGGTTCGCCATGTCTCTGATGGCGGGTAGCCTGTTCTTCTCTGCCAACGCCTCGGCTGATGTATCATCCGGGGCGTTGTTGCAGCAAATGAATCTGGCCAGCCAGTCACTCAATTACGAGTTGGCATTTATCAGCATCAACAAGCAGGGCGTCGAGTCGTTACGCTATCGCCATGCCCGTCTTGATAACCAGCCGCTCGCCCAGCTTTTACAGATGGATGGTCCGCGTCGGGAAGTTGTCCAGCGTGGTAACGAAATCAGCTATTTCGAGCCCGGCCTGGAGCCTTTCACGCTGAATGGCGACTATATCGTTGATTCCCTGCCGTCACTCATTTACACCGACTTCAAACGGCTTGCCCCTTACTACGATTTTATTTCGGTAGGGCGTACGCGTATTGCGGACAGACTTTGCGAGGTGATCCGCGTTGTCGCCCGGGATGGAACGCGTTACAGCTATATTGTCTGGATCGACGCTGAAACTAAACTCCCGATGCGTGTAGACCTGCTTGACCGTGACGGTGAAACGCTGGAACAGTTCCGCGTTATCTCCTTCAGCGTGAACAATCAGGTTGGCAACAGCATGCAGAATCTGGCTAAGGCCAGCCTGCCGCCGCTACTTTCTGTTCCTGCCGGGGATTCCGTTAATTTCAACTGGGTACCTGCCTGGATCCCACAAGGGTTTAGCGAAGTGTCCAGCAGCCGTCGTCAGCTGCCAACGATTGAAACGCCGGTGGAATCGCGCCTCTATTCAGATGGTTTGTTTAGCTTCTCGGTGAATATCAATCGCGCAACGGCAAACAGCGCTGAACAAATGCTGCGTACCGGGCGCCGTACGGTGAGTACAACGGTACGCGATAATGCAGAGATCACCATTGTGGGAGAACTCCCTCCGCAAACGGCGAAGCGCATCTCCGACAGCATTAAATTCAGGGCCGCACAATGATCAAAGAGTGGGCGACGGTAGTCTCGTGGCAAAACGGCATTGCGCTGGTGAGCTGCGATGTTAAAGCCTCATGTAATAGCTGCGCATCCCGCGCTGGCTGTGGCAGCCGCGTGCTGAACAAGCTCGGGCCACAAACATCGCACACGATTTCAGTGCCAAGCGAACAGCCGCTGATGGCCGGGCAGAAGGTGGAACTGGGCATCGCGGAAGGCAGCCTGCTCAGCTCCGCTATGCTGGTGTATCTCTCTCCGCTGGTCGGCCTGTTTATCATGGGTGGTCTGTTTCAGATGCTGTTTGGTACCGATGTGGCCGCTATGTGCGGTGCCGCATTGGGTGGCGTAGGGGGATTCTGGCTTGCCAAAGGTCTCTCCCCAACACTCGCCGCGCGCGAGGAGTGGCAGCCTGTCATTCTCAGCGTTGGGCTGGCGCCAGACCAGCTTCGTGTTGAAACGCTCTCTTCTGAGGCCCGGTGATCCATCGGGCTTTATCTTTTTTTACACCCTAAAACAGAAAACGTCCTTTCTTCACGCTATACCAGTCTCTAAGTGCATTTCCAGGTAGCGAGGATGTAGTGTAGAATGCTGCGTTTTCGCACTGAAAAACGTCAGGCTAAGAACAGCGGCCTCCAGGAATTCGTAAGGCATAATTATTTAACTATATGAAGAACATACGTAACTTTTCGATCATTGCTCACATTGACCACGGTAAGTCGACGCTGTCTGACCGTATTATCCAGATTTGCGGTGGCCTGTCTGATCGTGAAATGGAAGCCCAGGTTCTGGACTCCATGGACCTGGAACGCGAACGCGGTATCACCATTAAAGCGCAGAGCGTTACGCTTGATTACAAAGCGGCTGATGGTGAAACCTATCAACTAAACTTTATCGACACCCCAGGCCACGTTGACTTCTCCTATGAAGTTTCACGCTCGCTCGCGGCCTGTGAAGGCGCGCTGCTGGTGGTGGATGCCGGGCAGGGCGTTGAAGCCCAGACCCTGGCAAACTGCTACACCGCGATGGAAATGGATCTCGAAGTTGTGCCGGTTCTGAACAAGATCGACCTGCCAGCCGCCGATCCTGAGCGCGTAGCGGAAGAGATTGAAGATATTGTCGGTATTGACGCGACCGATGCCGTGCGCTGCTCCGCGAAAACCGGTGTCGGCGTCACCGACGTGCTGGAACGTCTGGTGCGTGATATTCCGGCCCCGGAAGGCGATCCGGATGCCCCGCTGCAGGCGCTGATTATCGACTCCTGGTTCGATAACTATCTGGGCGTTGTCTCCCTGGTGCGTATTAAAAACGGCACCATGCGCAAAGGCGACAAAATCAAGGTAATGAGTACCGGACAGGTCTACAACGCCGACCGTCTGGGTATCTTCACGCCAAAACAGGTTGACCGCACCGAGCTGACATGCGGCGAAGTAGGCTGGCTGGTCTGCGCCATCAAAGACATCCTCGGCGCGCCGGTGGGTGATACCCTGACGGGTGCGCGCAACCCGGCAGATAAAGCGCTACCAGGCTTTAAAAAGGTGAAACCGCAGGTTTACGCGGGCCTGTTCCCGGTCAGCTCTGACGACTACGAAAACTTCCGTGATGCCCTTGGCAAGCTGAGCCTGAACGATGCCTCCCTGTTCTATGAGCCAGAAAGCTCAACGGCGCTGGGCTTCGGCTTCCGCTGCGGCTTCCTCGGTCTGCTGCACATGGAGATCATTCAGGAACGTCTGGAGCGTGAATACGATTTGGACCTGATCACCACCGCGCCGACGGTAGTGTATGAAGTTGAAACCACCTCGAAAGAAGTGATCTACGTCGACAGCCCGTCCAAGCTGCCGCCGCTGAACAATATTCACGAGCTGCGTGAGCCGATTGCCGAATGTCACATGCTGCTGCCGCAGGAGTTCCTGGGTAACGTCATTACGCTGTGTATTGAGAAGCGCGGCGTGCAGACCAACATGGTTTACCACGGTAACCAGGTCGCGCTGACCTACGAAATCCCGATGGCGGAAGTGGTGCTCGACTTCTTCGACCGTCTGAAGTCGACCTCCCGTGGCTATGCATCACTGGATTACAACTTCAAACGCTTCCAGGCCTCCAACATGGTGCGTGTGGACGTGCTGATCAACGGCGAGCGTGTGGATGCGCTGGCGCTGATCACCCACAACGACAATGCACCATACCGTGGCCGCGAGCTGGTTGAGAAGATGAAAGATCTGATCCCGCGTCAGCAGTTCGATATCGCGATTCAGGCGGCCATTGGCAACCATATTATCGCGCGTTCAACCGTGAAACAGCTGCGTAAAAACGTTCTGGCGAAGTGCTATGGCGGTGACGTCAGCCGTAAGAAAAAGCTGCTGCAGAAGCAGAAAGAAGGTAAGAAGCGTATGAAGCAGGTCGGTAACGTCGAGCTGCCGCAGGAAGCATTCCTTGCCATCCTTCATGTTGGTAAAGACGGCAAATAACCCTAAGGAGTTGGCATGGCGAACATGTTTGCCCTGATCCTGGTCATTGCTACCCTGGTGACAGGTCTGCTGTGGTGTCTGGATAAGTTTATCTTCGCCCCAAAACGTCGCGAACGTCAGGCTGCCGCACAGGCAGCCACTGGCGATGGGATTGACGCGAAAACCCTGAAGAAAGTCGGCCCGAAACCGGGCTGGCTTGAAACGGGCGCCTCGGTATTTCCGGTGCTGGCGATTGTGCTGGTGGTACGTTCGTTTATTTACGAGCCGTTCCAGATCCCATCAGGTTCAATGATGCCAACGCTGCTGATCGGTGATTTTATTCTGGTAGAGAAGTTTGCCTACGGCATTAAAGATCCGATCTACCAGAAAACGCTGATCGAAACCGGTCATCCGAAACGCGGCGACATCGTGGTGTTCAAATATCCGGAAGATCCGCGCCTCGACTACATCAAGCGCGCGGTAGGTCTTCCGGGTGATAAAGTGACTTACGATCCGGTTGCGAAAGAAGTCACCGTTCAGCCGGGCTGCAGCTCCGGTACCGCATGCGAAAACGCGCTGCCAATCACCTACTCAAACGTTGAGCCAAGTGATTTTGTGCAGACCTTTGCTCGTCGTAACGGCGGCGAAGCGACCAGCGGATTCTTCCAGGTACCGAAAGGTGAAACCAAAGAGGACGGCATTCGTCTGGTTGAGCGTAAAGAGACGCTGGGCGATGTGACGCACCGAATCCTCACCGTGCCGATCGCGCAGGATCAGCTGGGTATGTACTATCGTCAGCCGGGCCAGCAGCTCGCGAGCTGGATTGTACCGCCAGGGCATTACTTCATGATGGGTGACAACCGCGATAACTCAGCGGACAGCCGTTACTGGGGCTTTGTGCCGGAAGCGAATCTGGTCGGTAAAGCTACCGCCATCTGGATGAGTTTTGAGAAGCAGGAAGGCGAATGGCCGACCGGTGTACGCCTGAATCGTATCGGCGGAATCCATTAATTCTCAATAAATGAACGCGTAGCCGCTTTAATTAGCGGCTACGTGAATTATTTCCACGATAAATCTCTTCGAACTAACGACATCCCCTGTCGTTGTGTATAGAATATTCCCCCGAAGTTTAAGGTTGGCCCTGCAAGGGTGCCACGGCACACGAAACCGCGTTGGTTTTCTCAGGTCGGTTTCGTGTGCTGCATTTTTGACGCATTCATTTATTGGTATCGCATGAACCCCATCGTAATTAATCGGCTTCAACGGAAGCTGGGCTACACTTTTCATCATCAGGAGTTGTTGCAACAGGCATTAACCCACCGCAGTGCCAGCAGCAAACATAATGAGCGTCTCGAGTTTTTAGGCGACTCTATTTTAAGTTTCGTGATTGCGAATGCGCTTTATCATCGTTTCCCGCGTGTGGATGAAGGGGATATGAGCCGCATGCGCGCCACGCTGGTTCGGGGTAATACCCTTGCGGAAATCGCGCGCGAATTTGAACTGGGCGAATGTCTGCGTCTTGGGCCGGGTGAACTGAAAAGCGGCGGCTTCCGTCGTGAATCTATTCTTGCCGATACGGTCGAAGCATTAATTGGTGGTGTGTTCCTGGACAGCGATATCCAGACCGTAGAAAAGCTGATCCTTAACTGGTATCAGACCCGTCTGGACGAAATCAGCCCGGGCGATAAACAAAAAGATCCGAAAACGCGTCTGCAGGAATATTTGCAGGGCCGTCATCTGCCGCTGCCGTCTTATCTGGTGGTGCAGGTTCGTGGTGAAGCGCACGATCAGGAATTTACCATCCATTGCCAGGTCAGTGGCCTGAGTGAACCGGTGGTGGGCACAGGTTCAAGCCGTCGTAAGGCTGAACAGGCTGCCGCCGAACAGGCGTTAAAAATGCTGGAGCTGGAATGAGCGAAGAAAAGACCTATTGCGGATTTATTGCCATCGTCGGACGTCCGAACGTTGGCAAATCCACTCTGCTGAATAATCTGCTTGGGCAGAAGATTTCTATCACCTCGCGTAAGGCGCAGACCACGCGTCACCGCATCGTCGGTATCCATACTGAAGGCGCGTATCAGGCGATCTACGTCGATACCCCGGGCCTGCACATGGAAGAGAAGCGTGCCATCAACCGTCTGATGAACAAGGCGGCGAGCAGCTCAATTGGCGACGTGGAGCTGGTGATCTTCGTTGTGGAAGGCACCCGCTGGACGCCGGACGACGAGATGGTGCTGAACAAGCTGCGTGACGGCAAAACGCCGGTCATCCTCGCGGTCAACAAAGTGGACAACGTGCAGGAAAAAGCCGATCTGCTGCCGCATCTGCAGTGGCTGGGTAGCCAGATGAACTTCCTCGACATCGTTCCGCTGTCTGCGGAGACGGGTCTGAACGTGGACACCATCGCGGGCATCGTGCGTAAGCATCTGCCGGAAGCGATTCATCACTTCCCGGAAGAGTACATCACCGATCGCTCTCAGCGCTTTATGGCGTCTGAAATCATTCGTGAAAAGCTGATGCGTTTCCTGGGCGCTGAACTGCCGTATTCTGTGACGGTGGAGATCGAGCGTTTCCAGAGCAACGAGCGTGGCGGCTACGACATCAACGGCCTGATCCTCGTTGAGCGTGAAGGGCAGAAGAAGATGGTGATCGGCAATAAAGGCGCCAAGATCAAAACCATCGGCATTGAAGCCCGTAAGGACATGATGGAGATGTTCGAAGCGCCGGTTCACCTCGAACTGTGGGTGAAAGTGAAATCTGGCTGGGCCGATGATGAGCGTGCTCTGCGCAGCCTCGGTTACGGCGAAGACCAGTAACTCAAGACGACGAGTATGATGGAAGGATGGCAGCGCGCCTTCGTTCTGCATAGTCGTCCCTGGAGCGAAACCAGCCTGATGCTGGACGTCTTCACGGAAGAGTCGGGCCGCGTGCGCCTTGTTGCCAAAGGCGCACGTTCCAAACGTTCTAACCTGAAAGGCGCCCTACAGCCTTTCACGCCGCTGCTGGTTCGCTTTGGTGGGCGAGGGGAAGTTAAAACCCTGCGCAGCGCCGAAGCCGTCTCCCTGGCGCTTCCTCTCTCCGGCATCACGCTCTACAGCGGTCTGTATGTCAATGAACTCATCTCTCGCGTTCTTGAACATGAGACTCGCTTCTCTGAACTTTTCTTTGATTATCTGCACTGTATCCAGGCGCTAGCTGGCGCAACCGGCACGCCCGAGCCTGCGCTGCGGCGTTTTGAGCTGGCGCTGCTGGGTCATCTTGGGTACGGGGTCGATTTTCTGCACTGTGCGGGCAGCGGTGACGAAGTGGAAGACTCCATGACCTACCGCTACCGCGAAGAAAAAGGCTTTATTGCCAGCGTCGTGATCGACAACAGCACCTTTACCGGGCGCCAGCTCCGGGCGCTGTATGAGCGCGAATTTCCCGATCAGGATACCCTGCGCGCAGCAAAACGCTTTACCCGGATTGCCCTCAAGCCGTATCTTGGCGGCAAGCCCTTAAAGAGCCGCGAATTATTCAGGCAGTTTGTGCCGAAACGTTAGACCACAGAATCGAAAAGAAAACCGAGGATTGTCATGGCTGAATTACTGTTAGGCGTCAACATCGATCATATCGCCACGCTGCGTAATGCGCGCGGCACGGCGTATCCCGATCCGGTTCAGGCGGCATTTATCGCTGAACAGGCTGGCGCCGACGGCATTACCGTTCATCTGCGCGAAGACCGCCGCCACATCACTGACCGCGACGTGCGCATTCTGCGCCAGACGCTGGACACCCGTATGAATCTGGAGATGGCGGTCACCGAAGAGATGCTGACCATTGCCTGTGAGACTCAGCCGCACTTCTGCTGCCTGGTGCCGGAAAAACGCCAGGAAGTGACCACCGAAGGCGGTCTGGATGTGGCCGGCCAGCTCGACAAAATGCGCGATGCCTGCAAGCGCCTGGCGGATGCCGGTATCCTGGTTTCTCTGTTTATTGACGCTGATTTCGCCCAGATTAAAGCGGCGGCCGACGTGGGCGCGCCGTATATCGAAATTCACACCGGCTGCTATGCTGATGCCAAAAACGATGCCGAGCAGGCGAAAGAGCTGGAGCGTATTGCTAAAGCGTCCACCTACGCGGCGAGCCTGGGCCTGAAGGTCAATGCCGGTCACGGCCTGACCTACCATAACGTGAAGGCCATTGCCGCCATTCCGGAAATGCACGAGCTGAACATCGGTCACGCGATCATTGGCCGCGCGGTGATGAGCGGCCTGAAAGAGGCGGTTTCAGAAATGAAACGCCTGATGCAGGAAGCGCGTCAGTAATGGCCATTCTGGGCTTGGGTACCGATATCGTTGAAATAGCCCGCATTGAAGCGGTGATCGCCCGCAGCGGCGATCGCCTCGCAAGGCGCGTGCTGAGCGATAACGAATGGGCCATCTGGGAAGCGCATCAGCAGCCGGTGCGTTTTCTGGCAAAGCGCTTTGCGGTAAAAGAGGCGGCGGCCAAAGCCTTCGGGACCGGCATTCGTAACGGTCTGGCGTTCAACCAGTTTGAAGTGTTTAACGATGAGCTGGGTAAGCCAAGCCTGCGTTTATGGGGCGAGGCGCAAAAGCTTGCAGAGAAGCTGGGCGTGAATCACATGCACGTGACGATCGCGGATGAACGCCACTATGCCAGCGCAACGGTGATCATCGAAAGTTAAAGTTTGTCCGCGTGGTGCATCAGGACAAACTTATCCCACAGCTGCTCTTCGCTCTCGACGTGCGCCGGATCCTTCAAAATGGTATTCGGGATTGGGCACACCTTCTGGCAGGTCGGCGTTTCATAGTGGCCGATGCATTCGGTGCAGCGGTCGCTGTTAATCTCATAAATGCTGTCGCCCATCGAAATGGCCTGGTTCGGGCATTCGGGCTCGCACATATCGCAATTAATGCATTTTTTGGTAATTAACAGCGCCATCAGGAAATTCTCAGAAACAACACAAACTGGGCGGGCATTATACGCGTCAAACCAGTTTCTTTACCAGTTCTTCGCTGTGGCGAATGCGCTCTGGCGCTCGCTCCAGATCCTGCTGCACCAGCGCCATAAACAGCAGGTCCGTCAGCATCATTTGTGCGCTGGTGGACGAGATAGCCGCGCTGCGCGTGGCCTGCTCCTCGGCAATGGTATATAAACAGCGCGTGGCCCGCTGCTGCAGGGCATTTGGCGTAAAACCGGTGATCGCCAGAATTTTACCGCCGACGCGCAGGACTTCGTCGGTGGCCATGTTGATCTCGCGGCGCTCGCCGGAATAGGAGATGGCCAGCAGCAGATCGTCAGGATCCATCGCCTGTACGGTCGCCAGCAGGGCGTGCATATCCTGTTCGACGATGGCGTTAAGGCCAATTTTTGTCAGCTTCCAGCCAAAGTTACGCGCCACAAGTCCGGACGCGCCGATGCCGGTCAGAATGATTCGCCGCGCGCCGCGCAGCATCGCCACGCTCTCCAGCAGCTTCTCTTCCGTATTCACATCGAGCGTCGCATGCATGGCGGCCACGTTCTCTTTGATCAGCTTTTCGCCGACCAGCCGCATCGGGTCATCGCCGCGGATCTGATTATGCACCGGCATGGACTGCGGATTGGGGTTGCTGACCAGCGCTTCGCTGATGGCCAGCTTGAGGGCAGGGAATCCCTTAAAGCCAATCTTCTGGGCAAATTTCACCACGCTGGACTGGCTCACGCCGGCTTCACTCGCCAGCTGCTGCGAGCTGAGATGGCGCGCGCGATCGGGTTGAGAAAGCAAAAAATCCGCCAGCTTCTTGTCGCTTTGGGCAAAGCCTGCGTAGCGCTGGCGAATGCGAATTAAACAGTTCATACGGTCTCCTGGCGAAAATGTGATTATCTACGCAAATACGAATTTTGCTCGCCTGAATGAATTTTATATTCCATTATAGTGTGATTATTATGAATTAAAAATTCTTGAGGTACAAAAATGAATCTTGGCTCACTTGTTTCTGAAACGCGTAACCCGCAAACCATGGATCTGGATGCGCTCTCCACCCTGGAGCTGGTTAACCGCTTTAATCAACAGGATACGCTGGTCGCGCAGGCAGTGAAAGAGACATTACCCGAGGTGGCGAAAGCGGTCGATGCGGCGGCGGAAGCCCTCAGGGCCGGCGGACGCATTATCTACATGGGGGCGGGGACCAGCGGGCGTCTTGGGGTCCTGGATGCGTCAGAATGTCCGCCCACCTTTGGGGTGCCGCATGGTCTGGTCGTTGGGTTAATTGCCGGTGGACCCGGTGCGCTGCTGAAAGCCGTTGAAGGGGCGGAAGATAACAAACAGCTGGGCGAGGATGACCTGAAGGAGCTGAATCTGACGGAGAAGGATCTGGTGGTCGGGCTAGCGGCATCCGGGCGCACGCCGTACGTCATTGGCGGCCTGGAATACGCCAACCAGACCGGCTGCACGACGGTGGCCATCTCCTGTAATCCAGGCTCCCCGATTGCGCAGGTGGCCGCTATCGCTATCTCTCCGGTGGTCGGGCCGGAAGCGCTCACCGGCTCCACGCGCCTCAAGTCGGGGACCGCGCAAAAGCTGGTGCTCAATATGATCTCCACCGGCGCGATGGTTAAGTTCGGTAAGGTGTATCAGAACCTGATGGTGGATATGCAGGCCACCAACGTCAAGCTGGTGGACAGAGCCTGCCGCATGGTGATGGAGGCGACGGGCGCAGGCCGTGAAGAGGCCGAAGCGGTACTCAAACAAACCGATCATGATGTTAAACCTGCCATTCTGATGATCTTAAGCGGGCTGGATGCGGCGACCGCGAGAGCAAAACTCGATGCGCATAACGGCTTCTTACGGGCGGCATTAGAAAACTAACAGAGGCGTCTATGGACAAAACAGCAGCGCTCGCCAGCGATATCCTTCAGGGGATAGGTGGGGAAAAAAATATTCAGCGTCTCGAAAACTGCATGACGCGCGTGCGCGTCGAGGTGCATGACGACGACCAGCTTGACGTGTCGCGTCTGAAGCAACTGTCCGGGGTCAGCGGCTACGTGAAACAGGGCCAGCAGCATCAGCTGATCGTCGGGCCGGGGAAAGCGGCGCAGGTTGTTGACGCCATGCGCGCGCTGATGGGCGTTAGCGCGAGCGTGTCGATTGACGATACTGAGCGCACCAAAGCGCAGGCGAAAGCCAAATATAAAGCCCCGATGAGCGATGCGCTGCGACAGCTGGCAAACGTCTTTATTCCGCTAATCCCGGCGTTTATTGCCTCGGGCCTGATCACCGGGATCATCAATATCCTCAAGCGACCGGATATTGTGGGGGATTTCGCCACGCAGTATCCGAACCTGCTGGGGATTCTCGGGATCTTCGGCAGCGCTGTTTTCGCCATCATGAACATTCTGGTTGGGGTGAATACCGCGAAGGTGTTTGGCGGATCGCTGGCGATGGGCGGGGTGATGGCGGGCATTTTGTCCAGCCCGCAGCTGGCGCAGATTACGCTGTTTGGTGAGGCGCTTCAGCCGGGCCGTGGCGGGGTGATAGCGGTGCTGCTGGTGGTCATCCTGATGTGCTGGATCGAGAAAAGGCTGCGCGCGGTTTTGCCCGGCTCGATTGAGCTTATCCTCAACCCGCTGCTGACTACGCTGATTACCGGTAGCGTAGCGATTGTGGCCCTCCAGCCGTTAGGCGGGTGGATCTCTGAGGCCATCGCCCACGGTGCGTCTCTGGCGATTGACCGCGGTGGGCTGCTGGTTGGCGCTGTGCTTTCCGGTACCTTCCTGCCGCTGGTGCTGACCGGCCTGCATCAGGGGCTGGTACCGATCCACGTCGAGCTGGTGCAGGCGCACGGCTATAACGCGCTGCTGCCTATCCTGTCGATGGCGGGTGTAGGGCAGGTCGGTGCGGCAATTGCGGTACTGATGAAAACCCGCAACGCGCGTCTGAAAAAAATGATTAAAGGCGCACTCCCGGTCGGACTGCTCGGCATCGGCGAGCCGCTGATTTTCGGCGTTACGCTGCCGCTGGGTAAACCGTTCCTCGCGGCCTGTCTGGGCGGAGCGGTAGGCGGGGCGCTGATCAGCTACTGGAAAGTCGCCACCGTGATCACCTTTGGGCTTTCCGGTTTACCGCTGGCATTAACCATCGTGACCGGAAAAGTGATGCTCTATCTGTTAGGCTATTTAGTAGCGGTGATCGCCGGGTTCCTTTTTACCTGGCTATTAGGATTCAACGACCCAGAGGAGTAAGGTTTGGCAAATCACGCGCGTCGCGTTGTCTTTTTCGATCTGGATGGAACGCTGCATCAGCAGGATATGTTTGGTACGTTTATGCGTTACCTGCTGCGGCGTCAGCCTTTGAATGCGCTGCTCGTGCTACCGCTCTTACCCGTTATCGGTATAGCGCTGCTGGTGAAAGGCCGTGCGGCGCGATGGCCGATGAGTCTGCTGCTGTGGGGATGTACCTTTGGGCACAGCGAAGCGCGGCTCAAACAGCTCGAAAAGGATTTTGCGCACTGGTTTCGCGGTCACGTTGCGGCCTTTCCTGTTGTACAGGCGCGCCTGACCAGCTACCTCGACGCGAACGATGCCGACATCTGGCTGATTACAGGCTCCCCGCAGACGCTTGTGGAGCAGGTCTACTTTGATACCCCCTGGCTTCCGCGCGTGAATCTTATCGCCACGCAAATTGCCCGCGGTTACGGCGGCTGGGTGCTAACCCTGCGCTGTCTGGGGCATGAAAAAGTGGTCCAGCTGGAGAAACGCATCGGTACGCCGCTGCGCCTGTACAGCGGCTACAGCGACAGCAAACAGGACAACCCGCTGCTCTATTTTTGCCAGCATCGCTGGCGCGTCACGCCGTCAGGTGAACTCCAGCAACTCGAATAGTCTTATCCATAAGGGGTGTGTATAATGCCGCCGCTTTTCGACTGGAGAATCAACCGTTGTCCATCCCTGAATACAATCATGAATACTGGATGCGCCACGCGCTAACGCTCGCTCAGCGTGCCTGGGACGAGGGCGAAGTGCCCGTAGGCGCCGTGCTGGTCCACAATAACCAGGTGATTGGCGAAGGGTGGAACCGTCCGATTGGCCGCCACGATCCTACCGCGCACGCCGAAATTATGGCGCTTCGTCAGGGCGGTCTGGTGCTGCAAAACTATCGCCTGCTTGATACCACGCTGTATGTGACGCTGGAGCCGTGCGTGATGTGTTCCGGGGCGATGGTGCACAGCCGGATCGGGACTCTGGTTTTCGGGGCGCGGGATGAAAAAACCGGCGCGGCCGGCTCACTGATGGACGTGTTGGGGCACCCCGGAATGAACCACCAGGTGAAGACTATCGGCGGGGTGCTCGCACCAGAGTGTTCGGGGCTATTAAGTGATTTCTTTCGAATGCGCCGTCAGCAGAAAAAGCAGCAAAAGGCAGAATTGAAGCTGTTGGGCGATTAAGTTCGTCCGGCGCCACGACAGGGTAGCTTTGAGCCAGCCGTTTGGCCTCTGTCGCCTCTTTCTCTTTCTCCAGCAGATACCCGACCAGGCTAATCTGATATTTACGGATATTTTCCACGTAGGCGTAGGCTTCATGCCCGCGCGCGTAGCCGTATGTCAGTTTGTTATACCATGGCTTCTGGCTCAGCAGCGGCAGGCGCTGCTTTACGTCTGACCAGCTGTCCGGGTTGCCTTTCGTTTTGGCCGTTAATGCTCGCGCATCCAGCATATGCGCATAGCCCATATTGTAGGCCGCCAGCGCGAACCAGATCCGCTCCTCTTCCGGCACCGTTTCCGGTACTTTGGCCATCATATCCTGCAGATAACGCGCGCCGCCGCTGATGCTTTGTTCGGCATCGGTACGGTCATTCACGCCCAGGCTCAGCGCGGTATTTTTGGTTAACATCATCAAACCACGCACGCCAGTCGGGGACGTGGCCTGGGTATCCCAGTGGGATTCCTGATACGAAATAGCCGCCAGCAGTTTCCAGTCAATTTCCTGGGCGTATTTTTCGAACAGCGGCTGCAGGTCCGGCAGGACGCTGTCTACCGCGCGCAGGAAGCTGCGGGTGTCAACGTAGTCAAAGTCATCGCCGTGCCCGAGGTACTTCTCCTCCAGACGCGCCAGGGTACCGTCTTCATTGATGGTGTTGAAAAAATCAAGCATCGCGGCAGAGAAGGTCTGATCGTCATCAAGCTGGCTAAACCAGGTCACGGGCTGCTCGTCGGTAACGTCCAGCGCCACGGCGATTTCAGGGTGCACGCGCTGGAACAGGCTGATTGCGACCGAATCGGCAATGGTGTAGGGCACTTTCTGGTCTTTTACCTGCTCAAGCAGCTCCGTCGTGCCGAGTTTCGGATCCACCGTCCAGCTCAGGTCGGGATATTTTTTCTCCTTGAGCTCACGCAGGTCGTCAATCACCACGTGGCCGGGCGCAATCGTCAGCTGCCGATCGTTAATCGAAGCCAGCGAGCGCGGGCGCAGGCTCCCGACGCGGTAAACTAGCTGCTGCGAAACGGAATAGTAGGTCGGGCCCGGCTGGTAGTTCTTGCTGCGCTCGCTGTTATACACCAGCCCGGCGGCAAGCATGTCGGCATCGTCGTTATCGAGGTCGTCAAAAAGCTGATTTATATTCTGGCGGACGGTGATTTTAAGCTTCACGCCAAGATAATCGGCGAACTGTTGTGCCAGCTCATAATCCAGACCAATGATTTTGCCGTTGATGTCGCTGTAAATGAGCGGGGAGTTGAGGGTACTGACGCGCAATTCCCCCCGCTCCTGAATGGCGGCGATACGGTTTTCGGCTTTGCCGAACCAGGGGATAGAAGGCCAGAGGGCCACTGCCAACAGCAACGTTACAATGCCGATGAGCAGATAATTAATCTTTAATTTTTTCAATTAGTTAATTCTCTGCGACGCCGGTTGCCTCAGTTTGCTGTAGCCATGTTAATAATAAGGTTTGCCATTGAATGAGCGGCATTTTGCGTAAACTTGCGCCACTTGGCAACCAATTAGAGAGACAGGTCACATCTATTGTTAAACCTCTGGGCAAATTTTATTTCGACGCAAACGGTTTCGTCGGCGCTCAGGATTCTCTATAATGACGCCCGTTTTCCCCCTTGCGCACACTGTAAGCGCCCCGGCGCTTCGAAGACGAGAGACTTATGATGGAAATTCTGCGTGGTTCGCCTGCACTGTCTGCCTTCCGTATCACTAAACTGCTGGCACGTTTTCAGGCGGCCGACCTTCCGGTAAGCAATATTTACGCTGAGTATGTCCATTTTGCTGACCTGAATGCCCCCCTGAATGCAGAGGAGCGCGTACAGCTGGAACGCCTGCTCAAGTATGGCCCAAGCCTCAGCAGCCATACGCCAACCGGCAAACTGATCCTTGCGACGCCGCGTCCGGGCACCATCTCCCCCTGGTCTTCCAAAGCCACCGACATCGCCCACAACTGTGGCCTGAGCCAGATTAACCGCCTGGAGCGCGGCGTGGCGTACTACGTGGAAGCCTCAACCCTGAGCGACGCGCAGTGGCAGGCGGTTGCGGCTGAGCTGCACGACCGCATGATGGAGAGCGTATTTGCCTCTCTCGATGACGCACAGAAGCTTTTCTCCCACCATCAGCCTGCGCCAGTACAGAGCGTGGACCTGCTGGGGCAGGGCCGTCAGGCACTGATCGACGCCAACCTGCGTCTCGGCCTGGCGCTGGCAGAAGACGAAATCGACTACCTGCAGGATGCGTTCGTTAAGCTCAACCGTAACCCGAACGACATCGAACTTTACATGTTCGCGCAGGCTAACTCTGAGCACTGCCGCCATAAGATTTTCAACGCCGACTGGATTATTGACGGCGAACAGCAGCCGAAGTCGCTGTTCAAAATGATCAAAAACACCATGGAGCAAACCCCTGACCACGTGCTGTCTGCCTATAAAGACAATGCCGCGGTGATGGAAGGCTCCGAGGTGGGCCGCTTCTTCGCCGATCGCGAAGCAGGGCGCTATGACTTCCATCAGGAGCCCGCGCATATCCTGATGAAGGTTGAAACCCACAACCACCCGACGGCAATCTCCCCGTGGCCGGGTGCGGCTACCGGCTCCGGCGGTGAAATCCGTGACGAAGGGGCGACCGGTCGTGGCGCTAAACCTAAAGCGGGCCTGGTCGGTTTCTCCGTCTCCAACCTGCGTATCCCGGGCTTTGAACAGCCGTGGGAAGAAGATTTCGGCAAGCCAGAGCGCATTGTAACCGCCCTGGATATCATGACCGAAGGCCCGCTGGGCGGCGCGGCGTTTAACAACGAGTTTGGCCGTCCGGCGCTGAACGGTTACTTCCGTACCTATGAAGAGAAAGTGGACAGCCACAACGGCGAAGAGCTGCGCGGCTACCACAAACCGATCATGCTGGCAGGCGGGATCGGCAACATCCGTGCCGATCACGTGCAGAAAGGCGAGATCGTCGTCGGCGCGAAGCTGATCGTACTCGGCGGCCCGGCGATGAACATCGGTCTGGGCGGCGGTGCGGCCTCTTCGATGGCCTCCGGCCAGTCTGATGCGGATCTCGACTTCGCGTCCGTGCAGCGTGACAACCCTGAGATGGAGCGCCGCTGCCAGGAAGTGATCGACCGCTGCTGGCAGCTGGGTGATGCCAACCCAATCCTCTTCATCCACGACGTGGGCGCGGGCGGCTTGTCCAACGCCATGCCGGAGCTGGTGAGCGACGGCGGCCGCGGCGGTCGCTTCAACCTGCGCGACATCCTGAGCGATGAACCGGGCATGAGCCCGCTGGAAATTTGGTGTAACGAATCCCAGGAGCGCTACGTGCTGGCCGTTGCGGCGGACCAGCTGCCGCTGTTTGACGAGCTGTGCCGCCGCGAGCGCGCGCCGTATGCCGTCATCGGTGAAGCGACCGAAGAGCAGCATCTCTCCTTGAGCGATACACATTTCGACAACCAGCCGATCGATCTGCCGCTCGACGTCCTGCTCGGTAAAACGCCGAAGATGACCCGCGACGTGCAGACCCGCAAGGCTGCGGGAAAAGCGCTGGATCGCCAGGGCATCACCGTGGCAGAAGCGGTTAACCGCGTGCTGCACCTGCCTGCTGTGGCAGAGAAAACCTTCCTGGTGACCATCGGCGACCGTACCGTGACCGGTATGGTATCCCGCGACCAGATGGTCGGCCCTTGGCAGATCCCGGTGGCGAACTGCGCCGTGACCACCGCGAGCCTCGACAGCTACTACGGCGAAGCGATGGCGCTGGGCGAACGCACCCCGGTGGCGCTGCTGGACTTCGCCGCATCTGCCCGTCTGGCGGTCGGTGAAGCGCTGACCAACATCGCCGCGACGCAGATTGGCGACATTAAACGTATCAAGCTCTCCGCAAACTGGATGGCCGCAGCCGGCCACCCTGGCGAAGATGCTGGCCTGTATGAAGCCGTGAAGGCGGTGGGTGAGGAGCTGTGTCCAGCCCTCGGCCTGACCATTCCGGTGGGTAAAGACTCCATGTCGATGAAAACCCGCTGGCAGGAGGGTAACGAGCAGCGCGAGATGACCTCTCCACTGTCGCTGGTGATCACCGCGTTTGCCCGCGTGGAAGACGTGCGTCACACCGTTACGCCGCAGCTTGCGACCGAAGACAACGCCCTGCTGCTGATTGACCTGGGTAAAGGCCACAACGCGCTGGGCGCCACCGCGCTGGCGCAGGTTTACCGTCAGCTTGGCGATAAGCCAGCCGACGTGCGCGACGTGGCGCAGCTAAAAGGCTTCTACGACGCGATTCAGGCGCTGGTGGCGCAGCGTAAGCTGCTGGCCTACCATGACCGTTCCGACGGCGGCCTGCTGGTGACCCTGGCAGAGATGGCCTTCACCGGCCACTGTGGCGTGGAAGCCAACATCGCTACGCTTGGCGAAGACCGTCTGGCTGCGCTGTTCAACGAAGAGCTGGGCGCCGTGATTCAGGTGCGTGCGGCGGATCGCGATGCGGTTGAAGCGATTCTGGCGAAGCACGGACTGGCAGACTGCGTGCACTATCTGGGTAAAGCCGTTCAGGGCGACCGCTTCGTCATTGAAGCAGACGGCCATGCCGTGTTCAGCGAAAGCCGCACCACGCTGCGCATGTGGTGGGCGGAAACCACCTGGCAGATGCAGCGCCTGCGTGATAACCCGGAATGTGCCGATCAGGAGCACAACGCGAAGGCCAATGACCAGGATCCAGGCCTGAACGTGAAGCTCTCCTTCGATATTAACGAAGACATCGCTGCGCCGTACATTGCGACCGGCGCGCGTCCAAAAGTGGCGGTGCTGCGCGAGCAGGGCGTTAACTCCCACGTTGAGATGGCTGCGGCCTTCCACCGCGCGGGCTTTGACGCTATCGACGTCCACATGAGCGATCTGCTGGCCGGACGTACCGGTCTGGAAGATTTCCAGGCGCTGGTGGCGTGCGGCGGCTTCTCCTACGGCGACGTGCTGGGCGCAGGCGAAGGCTGGGCGAAGTCCATCCTGTTTAACAGCCGCGTGCGCGACGAGTTCGAAACCTTCTTCCACCGTCCGCAGACCCTTGCGCTGGGCGTGTGTAACGGCTGCCAGATGATGTCTAACCTGCGCGAACTGATCCCGGGCAGTGAAGCCTGGCCGCGCTTTGTTCGTAACCAGTCTGACCGCTTCGAAGCGCGCTTTAGCCTGGTGGAAGTGACCCAGAGCCCGTCTCTGCTGCTGCAGGGAATGGTCGGTTCACAGATGCCAATCGCCGTTTCCCATGGCGAAGGTCAGGTAGAAGTGCGTGATGCTGCGCATCTGGCTCAGCTGGAGAGCAAAGGCCTGGTGGCACTGCGCTTTGTCGATAACTTCGGCAAAGTCACAGAAACCTACCCGGCTAACCCGAACGGCTCCGCCAACGGTATTACGGCGGTAACCAGCGAAAGCGGTCGCGCGACCATCATGATGCCGCACCCGGAACGCGTGTTCCGCACCGTGAGCAACTCCTGGCACCCGGAAAACTGGGGCGAGGACAGCCCATGGATGCGTATCTTCCGCAATGCGCGTAAGCAATTGGGTTAAGTTTTAGTCCCACATCCTTCCAGGCCCGGTAAGCGAAAGCTCAACCGGGCTTTTTTATTTGTGTCGCAATTATGCGACAGACCGGCAACTTAAGTGTCTCCAAAAAGAGACATTTAAGTTATTGATTTATATATGGCAGGAAAGGTTTCCGTTAAGATGTTGCTTAATAGCGACACTTAGCATGAAAATCATTCAACCGATAATTAACAAACTTAACGAGTAAAAACGTTATATTTCAATATGTTAATATTTTGTTTTGCATTCTGGCACGGGTGTTGCATAATATTAACCAGTGGCTCATTCACCTTCTTATGTCAGCCCCTTCGGGAAGCGCTACATAAACTTCGAATGACGCACAAAAAGGTGCCTGCCGTCCAACTACTGATCATAGCGATGCTTTATCAGGCCAGGGCGAAACGTCGAGTTAGGCACCGCCTCATTCCATGACAAAGCCGGGTTTTTACCCGGCTTTGTTGTATCTGAAGGGCAGACTCAGTTACGCTCTGCGTAAACCCCCATAAAGAGAGTAATGCGTTGAAACGCTGGCCCGTTTTCCCCCGCTCCTTGCGGCAGCTCGTCATGATGGCCTTCCTGCTGATTCTGCTGCCGCTGCTGATCCTTGCCTGGCAGGCGTGGCAAAGTCTGAACGCGCTGAGCGCGCAGGCGGCATTGACCAACCGCACGACGCTCATCGACGCCAGACGCAGTGAAGCGATGACCAACGCAGCCCTGGAGATGGAGCGTAGCTATCGTCAGTATTGCGTGCTTGACGATCGAACGCTGGAAAAGGTTTATCAGAGTCAGCGCAAACGCTACAGCGAAATGCTGGACGCTCATGCGGGGGTTTTGCCTGACGACAGGCTGTATCAGGCGTTACGTCAGGATCTGAACGATCTCGCGCAACTGCAATGCAGTAACAGCGGCCCGGATGCGGCGGCCGCCGCACGCCTCGAAGCTTTTGCCAGTGCCAACACCGAGATGGTGCAGTCAACGCGTACGGTGATTTTCTCCCGCGGTCAGCAGCTTCAGCAGGAGATTGCCGAGCGCGGCCAGTTCTTCGGCTGGCAGGCGCTGGTGCTGTTCCTGGTGAGCCTCGGGCTGGTTCTGCTCTTTACCCGCATGATCATCGGCCCGGTGAAGGGTATCCAGCGGATGATCAACCGCCTGGGGGAGGGGAAATCGCTCGGGGATACGGTCGCCTTTAAAGGTCCCCGCGAGCTGCGATCCGTAGGCCAGCGCATTATCTGGCTGTCCGAGCGCCTGGCATGGCTCGAATCACAGCGCCATCAGTTCCTGCGCCATATCTCCCATGAGCTTAAAACGCCCCTGGCCAGCATGCGCGAAGGAACGGAGCTGCTGGCGGATGAAGTGGCAGGGCCACTTACGCCCGAACAGAAAGAAATTGTCGAGATCCTGGATAACAGCAGCCGGAATCTACAGAAGCTGATTGAGCAACTGCTGGATTACAACCGCAAGCTGGCTGACGGGGCGGTCGTACTGGAAAACGTCGAAATTGAACCGCTGGTGGATATGGTGTTATCCGCCCATAGCTTGCCAGCAAGAGCTAAAATGATGCATACCGGTGTAGAGCTGAATGCGCCGACCTGTCTGGCTGAACCCATGCTGCTAATGAGCGTGCTGGATAATCTTTATTCCAATGCGGTGCACTATGGTACTGAATCCGGTAACATTTATATCCGAAGCTATACGAAGGGTTCCCGGGTGTTTATCGACGTCGCTAACACCGGCACCCCGATCCCCGATGACGAAAAAACCATGATCTTCGAGCCCTTTTTCCAGGGGAGTCATCAGCGGAAAGGTGCGGTGAAAGGAAGCGGTCTGGGCTTGAGCATTGCCCGGGACTGCATACGACGCATGCAGGGTGAGCTAAACATTGCCACGGACGAACGTTCGGATGTTTGCTTCCGTATTGAACTGCCCCTGAGCCGGAAAAATCAATAAAATGAATCTATGTCTGGTGAGTATGTCACACGTCTTTTCCCGCGCCGTACGCGCGGTGTTTTCCCGCAGCACGCTTCGCCTGAGCCTGCCCTGTTTATTTCTGGCAGGGTGTGTTTCCCATGTGCCGCAAAGTGCCATTAGCGATAAACAAGAAGATAAATGGCCCGATAACCAGCTGGCCGATTTCCTCTCGACCCGCTGCGAAGACATCTGGAACCTGTCAGGGCATGACGTCGAAAGCAACCCGCTGTTCTGGCTGCGTGGAATAGATTGCGCCCAGCGTCTGGCGCCGGTAGACGCCCGCTCGAAGGCGGCGATGCTGGACGACGACACCTGGCAGGACGCTTTCAAGCGCGGCATTTTGCTGGCTGATGCCAAAATCACCCCCGTCGAACGCCGCGTCAATGTAACCCGACTGGACACGTTTGTGGTCAATCTACCCGTACAGGTACGCCCGGTATACCAGCTCTGGCGCGATGGCCAGACGCTACAGCTTCAGCTTTCTGAAGAGCGCTCCCGCTACAGCAAGCTGCAACAGTCAACCGACAGCGAGCTTGATACGCTGCGTCAGCAGCAGCAACATTTACGTACCCAGCTGGATACCACGACGCGTAAGCTGGAGAACCTGACCGATATCGAAAGACAGCTCTCGTCGCGTAAATATCAGCCGGGGAGTTCATCCGCTGCGCCGGACAGCGATACGCCGAAACAAGAGGACGTGAAGCATGACGAGCCGTAAACCAGCCCATCTCTTACTGGTGGATGACGATCCCGGGCTATTAAAGCTGCTGGGGATGCGTCTGGTGAGTGAGGGCTACAGCGTCGTGACCGCGGAAAGCGGGCTGGAGGGGCTGAAAATTCTCAGCCGCGAGAAAATCGATCTGGTGATAAGCGACCTGCGGATGGATGAAATGGACGGCCTGCAGCTGTTCGCGGAGATCCAGAAGCAGCAGCCGGGTATGCCCGTGATTATCCTGACCGCGCACGGGTCTATCCCGGATGCGGTTGCCGCGACGCAGCAGGGGGTATTCAGCTTTCTGACCAAGCCGGTGGACAAAGACGCGCTGTATAAGGCTATCGACAGCGCGCTGGAACATGCCGCCCCGGCGGGGGATGAAGCGTGGCGGGAGTCTATCGTCACCCGCAGCCCCGTGATGCTGCGCCTGCTAGAGCAGGCGAGGATGGTGGCGCAGTCTGACGTCAGCGTGCTCATCAACGGCCAGAGCGGAACCGGGAAAGAGATCCTGGCGCAGGCGATCCATAACGCCAGCCCGCGCAGCAAGAACGCTTTTATTGCGATTAACTGTGGCGCGCTCCCGGAGCAGCTGCTTGAATCCGAACTGTTTGGTCACGCCCGCGGCGCATTCACCGGGGCGGTAAGCAGCCGGGAAGGGCTATTCCAGGCCGCGGAAGGTGGCACGCTGTTCCTGGACGAGATTGGTGACATGCCCGCGCCGCTGCAGGTCAAGCTGCTGCGCGTGCTGCAGGAGCGCAAAGTGCGCCCGCTGGGCAGCAACCGCGATATCGATATTAACGTGCGAATTATTTCGGCGACCCATCGCGATCTGCCAAAAGTGATGGCCCGCAACGAGTTTCGCGAAGATCTCTACTACCGTCTGAACGTGGTTAATCTGAAGATCCCTGCGCTTGCGGAACGTGCGGAAGACATTCCGCTGCTGGCGAACCATCTTTTGCGCCAGGCGGCCGACCGCCATAAACCGTTCGTGCGCGCATTTTCCACCGATGCGATGAAGCGGCTGATGGCCGCAAGCTGGCCGGGTAACGTGCGTCAGCTGGTGAACGTGATTGAGCAGTGCGTGGCGCTGACCTCGTCACCGGTGATCAGCGACGCGCTGGTGGAGCAGGCGCTGGAAGGGGAAAACACGGCTCTGCCGACGTTTGCAGAAGCGCGCAATCAGTTCGAACTGAACTATCTGCGCAAGCTATTGCAGATCACTAAAGGCAACGTGACCCACGCGGCGCGCATGGCCGGACGCAACCGCACCGAATTCTACAAGCTGCTGTCACGTCATGAGCTTGAAGCGAACGATTTTAAAGAGTAGTACCGCAAAATTCGCTTGAATATGATACTGTGAGCAATCGATTACGAGGCAGCTTACAGGCAAGAGTTTAAGGACCCACCATGAAAAAGATTGATGCGATTATTAAACCTTTCAAACTGGATGATGTGCGTGAAGCGCTGGCGGAAGTCGGCATCACCGGGATGACCGTGACGGAAGTGAAAGGTTTTGGTCGTCAGAAGGGCCACACCGAGCTTTACCGTGGCGCAGAGTACATGGTCGACTTTCTGCCGAAAGTGAAAATTGAAATCGTGGTCAGCGACGATATCGTCGATACCTGTGTGGACACCATTATCCGCACGGCGCAGACCGGCAAGATTGGCGATGGTAAAATCTTCGTCTTCGACGTGGCGCGCGTGATCCGTATCCGTACCGGCGAAGAAGACGACGCGGCGATTTAAATATTTTCCAGGCCGGGTAAGGCGCAGCCGCCATCCGACGAAAAAAGCCCCTCGTTTGAGGGGCTTTTTGCATTACAGCACCTTATGCGGGCCGAAGCATTCGTAATGAATGTTGTCCTTGTTCACGCCCAGCTCAACCAGCTGCTTCGCGGCATACTGCATAAACGCCACCGGTCCACAGACGTAGAACTGCATGTCCGGTGCGCTGAATAGGCCTTCGTGCTGGCTAAGATTCATCAGACCTTCGCTGTCAAAGCGGGCAGCTGCGCGGTCAGCTTCCGTCGGCAGGCGATACCAGGTATGCGCGGTGAAACGCGGCAGGGAGGCTCCGAGCGTTTTCACCTCATCCGCAAAAGCGTGCACGTCGCCGTTTTCGGCCGCATGGAACCAGTTAACCTGCGCCCCGTGGTGTGATCTTGCCAGCGTATCGAGCATCGCCAGCATCGGCGTTTGGCCGACGCCCGCAGAGATCAGCGTGACCGGCGTATTGGTGTCAACGGCCATAAAGAAATCGCCCGCCGGCGCGGCCAGATGCACCACGTCGCCCACGTTAGCTTCGTTGTGCAGCCAGCTGGAAACCTGACCGCCGTCCTCACGCTTCACCGCAATGCGGTAGCCTTTGCCGTTTGGCTTGCGGGTAAGGGAATACTGGCGGATCTCCTGATGCGGGAATCCTTCAGGCTTCAGCCACACGCCCAGATACTGCCCTGGCTGGTAATCGGCCACCGGTTGACCGTCCACCGGCTCAAATTCGAAGCTGGTGATTAACGCGCTGCGCGGCGTTTTCTCAACGATGCGGAACGCGCGCGTGCCTTTCCAGCCGCCGTTCTTGCTGGCGTTTTCGCTGTAGATCTGCGCTTCACGGTTGATAAACACGTTTGCCAGTACCCCGTAGGCTTTACCCCAGGCGTCCAGCACCTCCTGACCCGGGCTGAACATCTCGTCCAGGGTTGCCAGCAGGTGTCCGCCCACAATGTTGTACTGTTCAGGTTGGATCTGGAAGCTGGTATGTTTCTGCGCGATTTTTTCCACCGCAGGCAGCAATGCTGGCAGGTTTTCAATATTGCTGGCGTAGGCCGCGATGGCGTTGAACAGCGCTTCACGCTGATCGCCGTTACGCTGGTTGCTCATGTTGAAAATTTCTTTGAGCTCCGGGTTGTGCGTGAACATGCGATCGTAGAAATGGGCGGTGAGTTTAGGGCCGGTTTCCACCAGCAGGGGGATGGTGGCCTTTACGGTAGCGATGGTTTGAGCGTCGAGCATAGCTGCTTCCTTCCGATGTGACTTTAATGATGTATTTTAAATGCATCTTATAAAAAATACCCCTGCGTTGTAAATGGTTCTTTGCAAGATGAAAAATATGCATCACAAACCTGAAAAGAAATCCGCTGGAAAGGGCGAGAGCTTTATTCCTCAAACCCTTGCGTGGCGGGTAGGAAAACGTTTGCGTAAAATCGTTTGTCAAGACCTGTTATCACAGAACTAATCAGTTATACTGTTGCCCGTCGTCCAACAGGACTGCCTTTTCAGGCCAAAATTTACTTGTTAGCTGAGTCAGGAGATGCGGATGTTAAAGCGTGAAATGAACATTGCCGATTATGATGCCGAACTGTGGCAGGCTATGGAGCAGGAAAAAGTACGTCAGGAAGAGCACATCGAACTGATCGCCTCCGAAAACTACACCAGCCCGCGCGTTATGCAGGCGCAGGGTTCTCAGCTGACCAACAAATACGCTGAAGGTTACCCGGGCAAACGCTATTACGGCGGTTGCGAGTATGTTGATATCGTTGAGCAGCTGGCTATCGACCGTGCGAAAGAACTTTTTGGCGCTGACTACGCAAACGTGCAGCCGCACTCTGGCTCTCAGGCTAACTTCGCGGTCTACACCGCGCTGCTGCAGCCGGGCGATACCGTTCTGGGTATGAACCTGGCGCAGGGCGGCCACCTGACTCACGGCTCCCCGGTTAACTTCTCCGGCAAACTTTACAACATCATCCCTTACGGTATTGATGAGTCCGGTAAAATTGACTACGAAGACATGGCGAAGCAGGCTAAAGAGCACAAGCCGAAGATGATCATCGGTGGCTTCTCTGCTTACTCCGGTATCGTTGACTGGGCAAAAATGCGTGAAATCGCAGACAGCATCGGTGCTTACCTGTTCGTTGACATGGCGCACGTTGCGGGTCTGATCGCCGCAGGCGTTTACCCGAACCCGGTTCCACACGCTCACGTTGTGACCACCACCACCCACAAAACCCTGGCGGGTCCACGCGGTGGCCTGATCCTGGCGAAAGGCGGTGACGAAGAGCTGTACAAAAAACTGAACTCCGCTGTATTCCCAAGCGCGCAGGGTGGCCCGCTGATGCACGTTATCGCGGCAAAAGCGGTAGCGCTGAAAGAAGCGATGGAGCCAGAGTTCAAGGTTTACCAGCAGCAGGTTGCTAAGAACGCCAAAGCGATGGTGGAAGTCTTCCTGAACCGTGGCTACAAAGTGGTATCCGGCGGTACTGAAAACCACCTGTTCCTGTTGGATCTGGTTGATAAAAACCTGACCGGTAAAGAAGCTGACGCTGCCCTGGGCCGCGCCAACATCACCGTGAACAAAAACAGCGTGCCAAACGATCCTAAGAGCCCGTTCGTGACCTCCGGTATTCGTATCGGTTCTCCGGCCGTAACTCGCCGCGGCTTTAAAGAAGCGGAAGTGAAAGAGCTGGCTGGCTGGATGTGTGACGTTCTGGACAACATCAATGACGAAGCGGTTATCGAGCGCGTCAAAGGTAAAGTTCTGGATATCTGCGCACGCTTCCCGGTCTACGCATAATTCCTCTGCCCTGCAGAAATAAAAAAGGCCGCACTTGCGGCCTTTTTTTATGGCTTAACGCCGGTCCAGGGAAATAGCCCCCGGCCCAACAATGGCCAGCAAAATAAAGGAGCCAGCAATACTGACGTTCTTATAGAAGTTAATCATATTCGGCACGACCGCATCACCGGTCATATCCCAGTAATGGTGACCGATAATCGCCGTGCCCAGGGTATAGAACACAAACAGTACCGCGAGAGGACGGGTGAAAAAGCCGAGTACGATCAGAATGGCGGCAGGCACTTCCATCACTACCGCAATAATGGCCGCCAGCATGGGCATCGGCGTTCCCAGCGAGGTCATGTATTGTACGGTGCCGCTAAACCCCGTCAGTTTTGGATAACCAAAGATAATAAACAGCACGACAAGTGCGATGCGGCCAATGAGCAGCAGCAGGTGACGTGACTGGCCGAAATCGAGATAACGTAGTGAGTTCATGGCAGAAAAACCTCTGCAAGTGGAGTAATTTAAACGTAATACATATTTTCATTCCCTGCCATAAGCCAGACGATTACACAGGATGTTAAATTTTCGTTAATTTATAGCAGGCTATCTACTTGCTTAATTTTTATATTCTCGCCAGACTATGGCCTCGATTTCGGGAGGGATTCATGGTCTTGCATTCCACGCGCTGGCTGGCGCTCAGTTATTTCACCTATTTCTTTAGCTACGGCATTTTTCTGCCTTTCTGGAGCGTCTGGCTTAAGGGTATCGGCCTGACGCCCGAGACCATCGGCGTCCTGCTCGGGGCAGGGCTGGTGGCGCGTTTCCTCGGCAGCCTGCTGATTGCCCCGCGCGTCAGCGATCCCTCCTTACTGATCAAGGCCGTGCGCATTCTTGCTCTGCTGACCCTGGTCTTTGTTGCCTGCTTCTGGGTCAGCCACCAGTTTGCCTGGCTGATGGTGGTGATGGTCGGCTTTAACCTGTTCTTCTCGCCGCTGGTACCGCTGACGGATGCCCTGGCGAACACCTGGCAAAAGCAGATCACCATGGACTATGGACGCGTGCGCCTGTGGGGCTCTATCGCCTTTGTGATTGGCTCTGCGCTGGTGGGGAAACTGGTCAGCCTTTACGATTACCGCGCCATTCTTGCCCTGCTGAGTATCGGTATTGCCTCGATGCTGCTGGGCATGCTGCTGCGACCGTCAGTGATGCCGCAAGGGGAAAGTCGCCATCAGGAGAGCGCGGGCTGGCCCGCGTGGCAGAGCCTGGTTGCACAGAGCTGGCGTTTTCTGGCGTGTGTCTGTCTGCTTCAGGGGGCACATGCGGCGTACTATGGCTTCAGCGCCATCTACTGGCAGGGAGCGGGATATTCTGCTTCTGCAGTGGGCTATCTTTGGTCGCTGGGCGTGGTGGCCGAAGTCATTATTTTCGCCCTGAGCAAGAAGCTGTTTCGACGCTTTGGCGCACGTGACCTGCTGCTGCTTTCCGCCGTGTGCGGCGTGGCGCGCTGGGGGATTATGGGCTGGACGACCGATCTGCCGTGGCTGATTGTGGCGCAAATCCTTCACTGCGGCACCTTTACCGTGTGCCATCTGGCGGCCATGCGCTATATCGCAGCGCGCGAGGGCGGAGACGTTATTCGTCTGCAGGCCGTCTATTCGGCGGTAGCCATGGGGGGCAGTATCGCGATCATGACGGTCTTTGCGGGGTTCCTTTACCAGCACCTGGGTAATGGAGTGTTCTGGGTAATGGCGCTGGTGGCGCTACCGGCAATGTTTGTTCGACCGAAAGTGGCCGCACGCGCGTAACTACGATTCCAGCATGGCGCGAATATGTTCTTGCTGCTGCGCGTTCAATGTCTCAACGGCATGAATCAACGGCGGCGAGAACAGCGGCAGGGCCGTAGGGTAGGGGGTGATAACCAGCGCGGCTTCGCGCGGTGCCCCCTCTTTCTGAAAAGCCTGTAGCGTCAGATAGCGAATGTTGAGCGGCAACAGCGTCAGCTCGCGAAGCTGCTGTTCAATCAGGTCCTCACTGGCTTTATCCTCTCCCGTCAGCAGGATCACCTGTTTTTCGTGCAGATCGGTCTCCTGCATCAGCCAGGCGCCGAAAATCACCGCCACGAGGCTCATCTCTTCATCGGAAAAACGCAGCCCAAACTCCGCTTCCAGCTCAAACAGCGCTTCCTTCGTGGTGCGTAACAGCCGGGGATAGAGACGGTGGATCTCCTCCGGCAGGCTATTGTCGATGCCGATCTCAAACAGCGAGCGGTCCAGCGCCTGAGCAAGGTGGATATACAGCTGATCGGTGAGCCCTTGCTCATCGCTGAAGTTCATCCCGGTCTGCGAGCGAAAGCGGGCGACCATGCGTACGATGGCCCGGCGCAAACGCTGATCCTGCTGGTGTTTATCGAGCACCGGGTCGGGCGTGCGGAGCATCATAAACAGCAGCGCCAGAAACAGCTGTTCATCCCCGTGGGCACCCTGCGGGACGCGCCGTCTCCAGTGGCGCACGATCTCCTGCGCTGTAAAATACTCCCCTCTTGACTGGGTCCAGCTGCGCTGAACGTGAGAAAACTGCGGCGTATTCCCGAGCTGGTGCTGAATAAGGCAGTATTGCAGATAGAGCTGTAAAAACTGGACGTCGCGGCATTCAAACTGGCGCTGCAGCTTGCGAGAGCAGAAGCCGATCAGCGCCCGCAGGTTCGCATCGTCGTAAAGCGGACGCGCGATGCCGTGTTGTTTAAGCGCGGTTTTTAATGCGGGGGTAAACTGGTGCGAGACAAACTGCGGGCAAAGCCGCAGCGCCCGGCGCAGCCAGTGCAGCAGGCATAAACGCTGATTCAGGGCTGTACCTTCAATCCGGTAGCTGCCGTCGTGGTGCGTGACGATATCCAGCCGGTGATAGCGCTGGATTTCATCGCGTGTCTCGGCTATATCTTGCCGTGCCATCGCGTCGTCCACGCCGTTGGCAGCAATTATGCTCTGTGCGGTGACGGCAGCATCGGGCAGGTAAAGCATCAAAAGCACCTGGCAGCGGCGCTGCGAACTGGAAAGCACAGATGGAATTTCAAGCGTCGTCATCATCTGTCGGGTATCCAGTGTGAATGTTTGATAAGAATAGCTAAAGGATGAACGCTGAAAAGCGCGCCGGCAGGCCTTTCATTCAGGATTGCTGGGGAACATCACAGAATTTTTGACGTGAGGAATTGATGCAAACAGTTAAACAAAGTGCGATGGCGTTATTTTTGGCGGTTATCAGCTTCACCGCCAGCGCACACCCTCACAGTTTTATTGACCTCCAGACCGAGCTGGTCACCGACGGCACGCAGCTCAGCGGCCTGAAAATGCGCTGGACGATGGATGAAATCACCTCGGCCGATCTGCTCTATGATGCGGGAAACGCGAAGCCCGGTGACGAAATATGGAAAAAGCTGGCGGCAGAAGTGATGGCTAACGTGCTCGGCCAGCACTATTTCACCGAGTTCTGGCATAACGGGCAAAAGGTCAAATTTCTGAACCGACCCACGGAATACGGGATGACGCGCGACGGGCACCAGGCGGTGCTGACGTTCGTGCTCCCGCTGGCGCACTCTCAGCCGCTGGCGGGGCAAACGTACCGCTTTTCCACCTTTGACCCTACCTACTATGTCGACATGCGCTATGGCAAAGACAGCGACGTGCGGCTGCCGGACGCGCTGCAAAAAAGCTGCAAAATCGGCGTTCATACCCCGAAGCCCAGCGAAGAGACGCTGAACTTTGCGGTCTCTCTCGACAAGGAAGATGCCCCGCCAGAGGACATGGAATTGGGTAAACAGTTCGCGCAGGAGGTGACGTTACAATGTCAGTGATCTCCTCTCCGGTTCGAAAACAGCGCCGCTGGCTTCACCTCTGGCCGCTGGCGATCTTTTTGCTGTTCGCCGTTTGCGGCGCGATGTGGCTTTGGCAGGCCTGGCCGCAGGTCATGATGAAAAGCATTATCTGGCAGCGTGAGGTCAACCAGCAGATGAGCGGTCTGCTGAAGGCGGTGGCGGAGAATCCGACAAAGGCGGGCGGTTCCCTGCTGGCGTTCAGCTTTATCTATGGCGTGCTGCACGCGCTGGGGCCGGGGCACGGCAAAATCGTCATTACGACCTGGCTCGCCACCCATCCGTCAAAGCTGAAATCAAGTATCGGCCTGACGCTGGCCTCCTCGCTGCTTCAGGGCGGCGTGGCGATTGCGCTGGTCGTGGTCGTCCTTTCGCTGTTACAGCTTCCCGCGCGCCAGCTGCACATGAGCAGCTTCTGGCTTGAGAAGGGCAGCTACGCGCTGGTGGGCGTGCTGGGGCTGATCCTGTGCTGGCGGGCGCTGAAAAAGCTGCGCGCGCTGCTGCGAAAGCCAACGTTCAAATCCTTTACGCCGCACCACGTTCATGATGAACACTGCGGCTGCGGGCATCAGCATTTGCCCACGCAGGAACAGTTGCAGAACGGCGACGACTGGCGCGCGCGGTTGATGATTGTTCTCTCGATGGGTATGCGCCCGTGCTCGGGTGCCATCATGGTGCTGCTTTTCAGTAAGGTGATTGGCGTGTTCGGCTGGGGCATGCTGTCCGCGCTGGCGATGGCGGCAGGAACCTCTCTCACTATTTCGTCGTTAGCGCTGCTGGTACACAGCTTCCGTCAGCTGGCGGTCAAACTCAGCGGCAATAAAACGCCGGTGCTGTGGCGACAGGTAGGGTGGACCACGCTTGCGCTGGCGGGCGGGGTCATTCTGCTGGTGGCGGCGGTAACAATGTGGATGAGTGCGGTGCCGGTGGGAAGGGGATTACGGCCGTTTTAGTTGGGATCCCCTCTCCCACAGGGAGAGGGAATTACCGGGATTAACGCTTCAGCGCATCGCTCAGTTCATCACGCATGTTTGCCAGCATGGCTTTAACAACGCGTGGGTTACCCGCAACGATGTTTCCGGTAGACATATAGTTATGGCCGCCGGTGAAGTCACAAACAATGGCGCCTGCTTCACGTGCGATCAGCTCGCCCGCTGCAAAATCCCATGGCTTCAGTGAGAGTTCGAAGTAACCGTCAACGCGGCCGGTTGCCACGTAGGCCAGATCCAGCGCAGCAGAACCGGTGCGACGGAAGTCCGCGCATTCGGTGAACAGTTTGCCCAGGATATTCATGTAGGTGGTCGCGTGCTGTTTCGCCTTGAACGGGAAACCGGTCGCCAGAATGGTGCCGTCCAGATCGCGTGCGTTGCTGCAGCGCAGACGGTAGCCGTTCAGCTGTGCGCCCTGACCGCGGGTCGCGGTGAACAGTTCGTTACGCATTGGATCGTACACAACGGCGACTTCAGTACGGCCTTTAATGCGTACTGCGATAGACACAGAGAAGTGTGGCAGGCGTTTAACGAAGTTGGTGGTGCCATCCAGTGGATCGATAACCCATTGAACATCCTGATCGGTACCTTCATGTTCACCGCTTTCTTCGGTGATGATGGTGTGCTGTGGGTAAGATTTGCGGATCGTTTCGATAATAATCGCTTCTGCGGCTTTATCGACGTTAGTCACGAAATCATTGCTGCCTTTCTGGCTGGTTTCTACGGAGTCTGGCGTTTCGTAGTGTTTGGCAATTACATTACCCGCCTTGCGCGCTGCGCGCACGGCGATGGTCAGCATCGGATGCATCGGTCTCTCTCACTGGATGTTAAAGAACAGGAAAATCGGCGCAGAGTATAGCAGCGGGATCGGATTATGTCTCCCGTTTATGATAATATGCCCGAATATTCTTCAGACACTGAATTCAGACATTAAAAATTATGCTGCAAAACATTCGAATTGTGCTGGTTGAAACATCGCATACCGGCAACATGGGCTCCGTTGCCCGCGCTATGAAAACCATGGGCTTAACGAACCTGTGGCTGGTTAACCCGCTGGTGAAGCCTGACTCTCAGGCGATTGCTCTGGCGGCCGGTGCCAGCGACGTAATCGGCAATGCCCAGATCGTCGATACCCTTGACGAAGCGCTGGCCGGCTGCAGCCTCGTTGTCGGTACCAGCGCGCGTTCACGCACGCTGCCGTGGCCAATGCTCGATCCGCGTGAATGCGGCCTGAAAAGTGTCTCGGAAGCAGCACAGGCACCGGTTGCGCTGGTGTTTGGCCGCGAGCGCGTAGGCCTGACTAACGACGAGCTGCAGAAGTGTCATTATCACGTCGCGATTGCGGCAAACCCGGAGTACAGCTCGCTGAACCTGGCGATGGCGGTGCAGGTTATCACTTACGAAGTACGAATGGCGTGGCTGGCGACGCAGGAGAAAGAGGTCGAGCCAAAAGAAGAGACGGCTTACCCGCTGGTGGATGACCTTGAGCGCTTCTACGGTCATCTGGAGCAGACGCTGCTCTCAACCGGCTTTATTCGCGAAGGCCACCCGGGGCAGGTGATGAACAAGCTGCGCCGTCTGTTTACCCGCGCGCGTCCGGAAAGCCAGGAGCTGAACATCCTGCGCGGGATTCTGGCGTCGATTGAGCAGAAGAATAAAGAGTAGTGTCGATTTCCCCCTCTCCCTGTGGGAGAGGGCCGGGGTGAGGGCATCAGCCCGCACCTGGGTTATGAAGGCACAGAAGGTTAAATACCTGACTAAAACAGTCAAGTAAATAGTTGACCATTTTAGTCAGGAATGTCAGACTTGGCCCTGCTATGCAATACCCCCATTTTACAATAAAAAACCCCGGGCAGGGGCGAGTTTGAGGTTAAGTAAGACATGAGACTGACATCTAAAGGGCGTTATGCCGTGACCGCGATGCTGGACGTTGCGCTCAACTCCGAAGCGGGCCCGGTTCCGTTGGCTGATATTTCTGAACGACAAGGGATCTCCCTCTCTTACCTGGAACAGCTGTTCTCCAGACTGCGTAAAAATGGACTGGTTTCCAGCGTTCGTGGCCCAGGCGGCGGTTATCTGCTGGGTAAAGACGCGGGCAGTATTGCAGTTGGCGAAGTGATCAGCGCAGTTGACGAATCCGTTGACGCGACCCGTTGCCAGGGTAAAGGCGGCTGTCAGGGCGGCGACAAATGCCTGACCCACGCGCTGTGGCGCGATCTGAGCGACCGTTTGACCGGCTTCCTCAACAACATCACCCTCGGTGAGCTGGTGAATAACCAGGAAGTTCTGGACGTATCGGGCCGTCAGCACGGCCATGATTCCCAACGCAGCACCCGCGCGCAGGACGCTATCGACGTCAAACTTCGCGCGTAATAAAACGATAAGTATTTCAGAATCAGGCCGGGGCGAAGACTCGCCCCGTGTACTCGGTCGTACATCCAGCCGGTTGCCTGATTCCTTGCATTGAAGAGATGTACGGAGTTTATAGAGCAATGAAATTACCGATTTATCTCGACTACTCCGCAACCACGCCGGTGGACCCGCGTGTTGCCGAGAAAATGATGCAGTGTCTGACCCTGGACGGAAACTTTGGTAACCCAGCTTCCCGTTCACACCGTTTTGGCTGGCATGCTGAAGAGGCGGTTGATATCGCCCGTAATCAGATTGCTGACCTGGTCGGTGCCGACCCGCGTGAAATTGTTTTCACCTCCGGCGCGACCGAATCCGACAACCTGGCGATCAAAGGTGCAGCCAACTTTTATCAGAAAAAAGGCAAGCACATCATCACCAGCAAAACCGAACACAAAGCCGTGCTGGACACCTGCCGTCAACTGGAGCGTGAAGGGTACGAAGTCACCTATCTGGCGCCACAGAGCAACGGCATTATCGATCTGAAAGAGCTCGAAGCGGCCATGCGTGATGACACCATTCTGGTCTCCATCATGCACGTTAACAACGAAATCGGCGTCGTTCAGGACATCGCGACCATCGGCGAAATGTGCCGCGCGCGCGGTATCATCTATCATGTGGACGCGACTCAGAGCGTGGGCAAACTGCCTATCGACCTGAGCCAGCTGAAAGTGGACCTGATGTCCTTCTCCGGCCACAAAATCTATGGCCCGAAAGGGATCGGCGCGCTGTACGTTCGTCGTAAACCACGTATCCGTATCGAAGCACAGATGCACGGCGGCGGTCACGAGCGCGGCATGCGTTCCGGTACGCTGCCTGTTCACCAGATCGTGGGCATGGGCGAAGCCTACCGCATTGCAAAAGAAGAGATGGAAACCGAGATGGCACGCCTGCGCACGCTGCGTAACCGTCTGTGGGACGGCGTGAAAGATATGGAAGAAGTGTATCTGAACGGCGATCTCGAGCAGGGTGCTCCGAACATCCTCAACGTCAGCTTCAACTATGTTGAAGGCGAATCGCTGATCATGGCGCTGAAAGACCTGGCGGTTTCTTCCGGTTCTGCCTGTACGTCTGCAAGCCTTGAGCCATCCTACGTGCTGCGTGCGCTGGGTATGACTGACGAGCTGGCACACAGTTCTATCCGTTTCTCTTTAGGTCGTTTCACTACCGAAGAAGAGATTGACTACACCATCAAGCTGGTTCGCAACTCCATTGGCCGTCTGCGCGACCTTTCTCCACTGTGGGAAATGTTCAAGCAGGGCGTGGATCTGAACAGCATTGAATGGTCACATCACTAATCGGTACATAAGGAGAATTCAATCATGGCATACAGCGAAAAAGTCATCGATCATTACGAAAACCCACGCAACGTTGGCTCTTTTGACAACAGCGACGAATCTGTTGGAAGCGGCATGGTCGGTGCGCCAGCGTGTGGTGACGTGATGAAGTTGCAGATTAAAGTCAACAATGAAGGTATCATTGAAGACGCGCGCTTCAAGACCTACGGCTGCGGTTCTGCAATTGCGTCCAGCTCCCTGGTTACCGAATGGGTTAAGGGCAAGTCTCTGGACGAAGCACAGGCAATTAAGAACACGGATATTGCTGAAGAACTCGAACTGCCACCGGTGAAAATTCACTGTTCAATTCTGGCAGAAGACGCGATCAAAGCCGCCATTGCGGATTACAAAAGCAAACGTGAAGCAAAATAATTGAGGTTTGAGTATGTCGATTACCCTTAGCGACAGCGCTGCCGCGCGAGTAAGCTCTTTTCTGGCGAACCGTGGTAAAGGCTTTGGCCTGCGACTGGGCGTACGTACCTCCGGCTGTTCTGGTATGGCTTACGTACTGGAGTTTGTTGACGAACCGGCGTCTGACGACACCGTGTTTGAAGACAAGGGCGTGAAGGTGGTGGTCGATGGCAAAAGCCTGCAATTCCTCAACGGCACTCAGCTGGACTTCGTTAAAGAAGGCCTGAACGAAGGGTTTAAATTCACGAACCCGAACGTCAAAGACGAGTGTGGTTGCGGCGAAAGCTTCCACGTTTAACCGCGCGTCATCCGAAACCCCACCGTGGCGTACCCGCTGCGCGTGGGGTTTGTTCTAACAGGCTACCCCTGAGATTGTTATGGATTACTTCACTCTCTTCGGACTACCCGCTCAATACCCGATCGATCTCCAGGCGTTGACGATCCGTTTTCAGGATCTGCAGCGTCAGTACCATCCGGACAAATTCGCGAGCGGTACTCAGGCAGAGCAGCTGGCTGCGGTTTCCCACTCTGCCACCATCAACCAGGCCTGGCAGACGCTGCGCCACCCGCTGGCGCGCGCTGAATATCTGCTCTCGCTCCACGGTTTTGATCTGGCGAGCGAACAGCACACCGTGCGCGACACGGCGTTTCTGATGGAGCAGCTGGAGCTTCGCGAAGAGCTCGATGAGATTGAACAGGCCAAAGACGAAGCGCGTCTGGAAAGCTTTATCACGCGCGTGAAGGGCATGTTCGATACCCGCCATCAGCAGATGGTGGAGCAACTGAACAACGAGACCTGGGACGTGGCGGCAGACACTGTGCGCAAACTCCGTTTTCTCGATAAACTGCGAAGCAGTGCTGAACAACTCGAAGAAAAGCTGCTCGATTTTTAATTTCGGAAGCAATTATGGCCTTATTACAAATTAGTGAGCCTGGCTTAAGTGCCGCACCGCACCAGCGTCGTCTGGCGGTGGGTATCGATCTGGGCACCACCAATTCCCTCGTGGCGACCGTGCGCAGCGGCCAGGCGGAAACGCTGGCTGACGAGCAGGGCCGCCATCTGCTGCCTTCCGTGGTCCACTACCAGCAGCAGGGTCACGCGGTAGGCTATGACGCCCGCGCTAACGCCGCGCGCGATCCGGCGAATACCATCAGCTCCGTCAAGCGCATGATGGGCCGCTCGCTGGCCGATATTCAGACCCGCTACCCGCATCTGCCGTATCAGCTGCAGGCCAGTGAAAACGGCCTGCCGATGATCGCGACCGCGGCCGGTCTGCTGAACCCGATTCGCGTTTCCTCCGACATCCTCAAAGCGCTGGCGGCGCGCGCGACGGCGACGCTCGGCGGCGATCTGGACGGCGTAGTCATTACCGTTCCGGCCTATTTTGACGACGCACAGCGCCAGGGCACCAAAGACGCCGCGCGTCTGGCGGGCCTGCACGTGCTGCGTCTGCTGAACGAACCGACGGCGGCGGCGATTGCCTACGGCCTCGATTCCGGTCAGGAAGGGGTGATCGCGGTTTACGATCTCGGCGGCGGGACGTTTGATATCTCTATCCTGCGCCTGAGCCGCGGGGTGTTTGAAGTGCTGGCGACCGGCGGGGATTCCGCGCTGGGCGGTGATGACTTCGACCACCTGCTGGCGGACTACATCCGCGAGCAGGCGGGCATCAGCGATCGCAGCGATGCGCGCGTACAGCGTGAACTGCTGGATGCGGCCATCGACGCCAAAATCGCCCTGAGCGATGCGCAGACGGTTACCGTCAATGTTGCGGGCTGGCAGGGTGACATCACCCGCGACCAGTTCAACGAACTTATTGCGCCTTTAGTTAAACGCACCCTGCTGGCCTGCCGTCGCGCACTGAAAGATGCGGGCGTTGAGGCGAACGAGGTGCTGGAAGTGGTCATGGTGGGCGGTTCGACCCGCGTGCCGCTGGTGCGCGAGCGCGTGGGCGAATTCTTTGGCCGCACGCCGCTAACCTCCATCGACCCGGACAAAGTGGTTGCCGTGGGCGCCGCGATCCAGGCCGATATTCTGGTTGGCAACAAGCCGGACAGCGAAATGCTGCTGCTGGACGTCATCCCGCTGTCGCTGGGCTTAGAAACCATGGGCGGCCTGGTGGAGAAAGTGATCCCGCGTAATACCACCATTCCGGTGGCGCGCGCGCAGGAGTTTACCACCTTCAAAGACGGCCAGACCGCGATGTCCATCCACGTAATGCAGGGCGAGCGCGAGCTGGTGCAGGACTGCCGCTCTCTGGCGCGCTTTGCGCTGCGCGGAATTCCAGCGCTGCCTGCGGGCGGGGCGCACATTCGCGTTACCTTCCAGGTGGATGCGGACGGCCTGCTGAGCGTCACGGCGATGGAAAAATCCACCGGCGTGGAATCGTCCATTCAGGTGAAGCCGTCCTACGGCCTGACCGATGGCGAAATCGCCTCCATGATTCAGGACTCAATGAGCTACGCCGAGCAGGATGTGAAGGCGCGTATGCTGGCTGAACAAAAAGTGGAAGCCGCACGCGTGCTGGAGAGCCTGAACGGCGCGCTCGCTGCCGACGCCGCGCTGCTCAGTGCCGCTGAGCGCCAGGTGATTGACGAAGCCGCCGCGCGCTTAAGCGCCGTGGCCGAAGGCAATGACGCTGACGCAATAGAAGAAGCCATTAAAAACGTTGATAAACAAACCCAGGACTTCGCTGCTCGCCGCATGGACAAATCTGTCCGCGTCGCGCTGAAAGGCCAGTCCGTGGACGAGGTTTAATATGCCAAAGATTGTTATTTTGCCTCATGCGGACCTCTGTCCGGATGGCGCTGTTCTGGAAGCGAAGACCGGTGAAACCATTCTCGATGTAGCCCTGCGTGCAGGTATCGAAGTGGAACACGCCTGTGAAAAATCCTGTGCCTGCACCACCTGCCACTGCATCGTGCGTGAAGGTTTCGACTCTCTCGCCGAGAGCACCGAAGATGAAGACGACATGCTGGATAAAGCATGGGGTCTGGAGCCAGACAGCCGCTTAAGCTGCCAGGCCGCGGTGACCGATGAAGATCTGGTCGTGGAATTCCCACGCTACACCATCAACCACGCACGCGAGCATTAATATGGGACTGAAGTGGACAGACAGCCGTGAAATCGGCGAAGCGCTCTACGACGCGAACCCGGATCTCGATCCGAAGACCGTACGATTCACCGATATGCATCAGTGGATCTGCGATTTAGAGGATTTCGACGACGATCCAAACGCATCCAATGAAAAAATTCTGGAGGCGATTCTGTTAGTCTGGTTAGATGAAGCAGAATAAATAACAAAACGGGCTGCCTTCAGGCGGCCCGTTTGCTAGTTGCTAATAAGGAAAAATAAAATGACCGAAGCGATGAAGATTACGCTCTCTACGCAGCCCGCCGACGCGCGCTGGGGCGAGAAAGCCAGCTACAGCATCAACAACGACGGTATTACCCTGCACCTGACGGGCAACGATGATTTGGGCCTGATCCAGCGCGCCGCGCGTAAAATTGACGGTCTGGGCATTAAGCATGTCTCGCTGGAAGGCGAAGGGTGGGACACCGACCGCAGCTGGGCATTCTGGGCGGGTTACAAAGGGCCGAAAGGCAGCCGCAAAATTGAGTGGGCGAACCTCGACGAAGCCGGTCAGAAAGAGCTGGAAAGCCGCCTGCAAATCATCGACTGGGTACGCGACACCATTAACGCTCCGGCGGAAGAGTTAGGCCCTGAGCAGCTGGCGCAGCGCGCGGTTGACCTGCTGTGCGGCGTGGCGGGCGACAAAATGTCCTACCGCATCACCAAGGGTGAAGACCTGCGCGAGCAGAACTACATGGGTATCCACACCGTGGGCCGCGGCTCCGAGCGTCCTCCGGTCCTGCTGGCGCTGGACTACAACCCAACCGGCGATAAAGCAGCGCCGGTCTTTGCCTGCCTGGTAGGTAAAGGCATCACCTTCGACACCGGCGGCTACAGCCTGAAGCAGAGCGCGTTCATGGACTCCATGAAGTCCGACATGGGCGGTGCGGCAACCATCACCGGCGCGCTGGCGTTTGCGATTACCCGCGGTCTGAAAAAGCGCGTGAAGCTGTATCTGTGCTGCGCGGACAACATGGTGAGCGGTAACGCCTTCAAGCTGGGCGACATCATTCGCTACCGCAACGGTAAAAACGTTGAGGTGATGAACACCGACGCCGAAGGCCGTCTGGTGCTGGCCGATGGCCTGATCGACGCGTCTGCCCAGAAGCCTGAGCTGATCATCGACATGGCGACCCTGACCGGCGCGGCGAAAACCGCCCTGGGCAACGATTACCATGCGCTGTTCAGCTTCGACGACAAGCTGGCCGCTCGCCTGCTGGCAAGCGCCGCTGCGGAAAACGAACCGTTCTGGCGTCTGCCGCTGGCCGAGTTCCACCGCAGCCAGCTGCCGTCCAACTTTGCCGAGCTGAACAACACCGCGAGCGCGGCGTACCCGGCGGGTGCAAGCACCGCGGCAGGCTTCCTGTCCCACTTCGTTGAGAATTATCACGAAGGCTGGCTGCACATTGACTGCTCCGCAACCTACCGTAAAGCAGCGGTTGAGCAGTGGTCCGCGGGCGCGACCGGTCTGGGCGTGCGTACCGTGGCGAACCTGCTGACGGCTGAGTAATCTTCATTGCCCTCACCCTAACCCTCTCCCACGGGGAGAGGGCCGGGGGGGAAATGCATCATCTGGAATTGCTATGTCCGAAACCAAAAACGAATTAGAAACCCTGCTGGAGCAGGCGGCGACCGAGCCCGCCCACCGTCCGGCATTTTTTCGCACCCTGCTGGAATCGACCGTCTGGGTGCCGGGTACCGCCGCGGAAGGTGAGCAGGTCGTAGAAGACAGCGCGCTGGATCTGCTGCACTGGGAGAAAGACGACGGCACGTCGGTGATCCCGTTCTTCACCTCGCTGGAAGCGCTTCAGAAAGCGGTAGAAGATGAACAGGCGTTCGTGGTGATGCCGGTGCGTACTCTGTTTGAAATGACGCTCGGCCAGACGCTGTTCCTCAATGCGAAGCTGCCGACCGGGAAAGAGTTTACGCCGCGTGAAATCAGCCACCTGATTGGCGAAGAGGGCAACCCGCTCAGCACGCAGGAAGTGCTGGAAGGGGGCGAAACGCTGCTGCTCTCTGAGGTGGCCGAGCCACCCGCGCAGATGATTGATTCCCTGACGACGCTGTTCAAAACGCTCAAGCCCGTCCGGCGCGCGTTTCTCTGCTCCATTAAAGAACGTGCGGACGAACAGCCGGTGCTGTTGATCGGTATTGAAGCCGATGGCGATATCGACGAAATCATTCAGGCGGCGGGCAGCGTGGCAACCGACACGCTACCGGGCGACGAGCCGATTGATATCTGTCAGGTGAAAAACGGTGAGAAGGGCATCAGCCACTTTATTACCGAGCACATCACCCCGTTCTACGAGCGTCGCTGGGGCGGCTTCCTGCGCGATCTTAAAACTAACCGCATCATCTGATTACGGCGGGGTGAATATCACCCCGTTGCTTCCAGCAGCAGTAAATCCATCAGCAGCACCAGATTCGACTCAAACGACGTCACCCCCGCGGCTTCGGCGGCGAAGTGCACCGCTTCGTCATAGAGAGCAAAATGCACGTCCGCCATTCCCGCCAGCGTATTGGCTGAGGCGCGGGTAAACGCGACGATCGTCATACCGACGTTTTTGGCTATCCTCGCTTTATCCAGCACCTGTTCCGTTTCGCCGCTGCGCGAGACGGCAATAAACACCTGATAGCGGGCGGCATTGCTGAGAAAAATATTCCGGCTGTCGCCCGGCCCGGAGATAAACGCCGTTTTGCCCAGTACCTGCAGCTTCTTGGTCAGGTACTCCGCAAACAGATAAGAAAACCCGGCCCCGTAGAGAAAGAAACTCTCTTTCTGGCGCAGCAGGTTAGCAAACTGCTGGCGTTTCACTTGGGTAACCCACTGAAAGGTATGCTGATAGTTGGCTATAAACTGATTAAACAGCACCGGGAGTTCAGGACGCGACTGCGCCTGAGCGGCAATATGCGGCGTGTCGGAGAGCAGCTGCTTGCAGTGCCAGATAAACTCGCTAAAGCCGCTGAACCCCAGCTTCTGGCACAGCCGCATAATAGTGGCGGTAGAAACGAACGTCGCCTGCGCCAGCTCGCGAACCGTGATGTTGCCCACCAGCAGCGGATGCTCCGTGAGGTGGGCGAGGACGCGATACTCCGCGCGGGTCAGCGACGCCCCGCGCGTTAACAGCGTGGCCAGGCGGTTATCCATTATTTCGCGGGTTCGACAGGCAGATCGTCTCGCGCACCCCATTCGCTCCAGGCGCCGTCGTAGAGCGTGACGTCGCTTACGCCGAGCGTGGCGAGCGCCAGAATCACTACGCAGGCCGTCACGCCGGAACCGCAGCTGGCAATAATCGGACGATGTAAATCAACCCCTGACTGGTCAAAAATAGCGCGCAGCTCGTCGGTGGTTTTCAGCTCGCCCTCAAACACCAGATTGCCCCACGGCACGTTCAGCGCGCCCGGAATATGTCCGCGCTTCAGCCCCGGACGTGGTTCATCCGCTTGGGCATTGAAGCGCGGAGCAGGGCGGGCATCGACGATTTGCGCCGTTTTTTCATGGCTCACGACCAGTACGTCGGTCAGGCGTTTCACCACATGGGCGTCAAAGGTCGCGTCGAATTCGCCTTCCGGCAGCGTTACGTCACCCTGCTGAAGGGGCAGCTCGTCGCGCTTCCAGCCCGCCAGCCCGCCCGCCAGAATCGAGACTTTTTCTACGCCGAAGTTTTTCAGCATCCACCACGCGCGCGGTGCGGAGAAGAGGTTACCTTCATCATACACAACGAGGTGCTTATCTTTGCTGATGCCCAGCTCGCGCATCGCCACGGAAAACGCTTCCGGGCGCGGCAGCATGTGCGGCAGGGGAGAGTTGCGATCGGAAAGGGCTTCGATATCAAAAAATACCGCGCCAGGCAGATGCCAGGCACGGTATTCTCCGGGCACGTCACGATGCTCTTGTCCCGGAGGGGCCATACGCGCGTCAATAATCTGAACTTCCGGATCGTCGCCGTGCTCAATCAGCCAGTCGGCAGCGACAAAATATGAGGTGGACATGGGTTGCCTCCATTCTTTTCCGTAAAAAAGGATTGTCGGTGTTTTTTCTGACACCGACAAGCAAACCACGTTCAACTCGCGAGCAAGCCCCTATTTTTTCACCGGTTCGCCGTCCTGCCAGGCTTTTTGCAGCGCAGGCCAGTAGTCGCGGTTGGCCTCGATCATCTCGTCAAGAATCGCTTTCGCATGTTCCATGGTCGGCACGGTGCGGTTGAGGGTGAACGCCTGCAGGGCTTTCTCATAGCTGCCCTCGATGGTCGCCTCCACCAGAAGCTGTTCCGAGGCGAGCTGCTGTTGCAGCAGGGTCTGATGGAACAGCGGCACCTGACCGAAGCGAATCGGTTCCGGGCCTTCGGCGGTGATATAAGCGGGCACTTCCACCACGGCATCGTACGGCAGGTTGGCGATCGCCCCGCGGTTTTCCACCATTACCAGATGTCGGCTGCGCAGGTTAAAGGCCAGCGAGCAGGCGACATCAACAATAAACTCGCCGTGGACGCCCACATGGAAGGCATCCGGTAGGATCCAGGTTCGCTTATATTCTTCGGCAGCGGCGAACAGCTTTTTCTCACGCCCGTCCATCACTTCATTGGCGCGGGTATAGTCCGGGTTCTGATGCTCCACAATCTGGTTCGGCATCAGGTAGTACTGCAGATACGGGTTCGGCAGATACTCCGGGAAGTTGTCCATGATCGGCTTGATATTGCGCCAGGTCTTCACCCATGAAGGATCGGAATGCTGCGGATCGGTTTTAGCCGCGTCTTCCGTCAGCAGGCCAAACTTTGCGATATGCTTACGCAGCTCGGGCAGCTTATCTTCGCCGTCCACCAGCACGCGGGTAAACCAGCCGAAGTGGTTCAGGCCGAAGTAGTCGACCTCCAGCTTGTGGCGATCGACACCCAGAATTGCCCCCATATTGCGCATCGCGGCCACCGGCATATCGCAGATATTCAGCACCCTCGCGTTCGGGCGCAGACGCCGCACGCCCTCCGCGACGATCGCCGCCGGGTTGGAATAGTTCACGATCCAGGCTTTTTCATGCGCGTAGCGATCGACCAGATCGATAAGCTCCACCATCGGCAGGATCGTGCGCAGGCCGTAGGCAAGCCCGCCGGGTCCGCACGTTTCCTGGCCCACCACGCCGTGACGCAGCGGGATCTTCTCATCCTGCTCGCGCATTTTATACTGGCCGACGCGCATCTGGGCGAAGACGAAATGCGCGCCGCTGAAGGCCACTTCCGGATCGCTGGTGACGGTAAATTTGATGCTCTGACTGTGGTCGCGAATCACCTTCTCGACGACGGGCGCAATGGTGTTTTGACGCGCCTCGTCGATGTCATAAAGGCGGATTTCGGCCAGAGGGAAATCCTGCAGGCGCACCATCAGGCTTTTCACAATACCCGGCGTGTAGGTGCTGCCGCCGCCGGCAATCGACAGAATGAATGGGGGTGTAAACATCTTTAGCTCCTTTCAGAGAAACGTCTCAACGGCTTCTCGCATTTTTTTGACGTGCAGCCCGTAGACCACCTGAACGTTGTTACCTTGTTTGATAATCCCTTTCGCGCCGGTCTCCTTCAGCCGCGGCTCGTCGATAATGGCGACGTCCTTCACCGTGACGCGTAAGCGGGTGTAGCAGTTATCCACGACCTGAATATTTTCCCGGCCTCCGAGACCTACCACGATGGATTCGCCGAGCCCGTCGTTATTCCCCTTCGCCTGGTACTCCTGCTTGCTGTAAAGACGCGTTTCCTTGTCGTCATCCTCACGGCCCGGCGTTTTCATGTTGAAGTGCAGGATCAGGAAGCGGAACACCACGAAGTAGAGGACAAACACGATCAGCCCCACCACGATGTACATCGGCCAGTTGGACTTCTCCGTGCCGAGCGGCAGGTTGTAAAGGATGAAGTCGATAATCCCGTTGGCGCCGATGGCGTGAACGCCCAGCAGCGAGAACAGCATCATGCCGATGCCGGTCAGCACCGCGTGCACCACGAACAGCAGCGGGGCGACGAAGAGGAATGAAAACTCAATCGGCTCGGTCACGCCGACCAGCAGCGAGGTCAGCGCCGCGGGGATAAGAATGGCTTTCGCAATGACTTTACGCTCCGGCTTTGCGGTCATATACATCGCCAGCGCGGCGGCAGGCAGGCCGAACATTTTGCTGATGCCGCGCGCGTCCCACACCACCGTGCTGCTGAGCTGCTTCACGTTCGGGCAAGCCATCTCGGCGAAGTAGATATTGCGCGCGCCCTGATAGGTTGCGCCGCACACCTCCTGCGTACCGCCCAGCTCGGTATAGAGAAACGGCGTATAAACCAGATGGTGCAGGCCAGTGGGAACCAGAATACGTTCCAGGAAGCCGTAGATGGCCACGCCAAACGGTCCGGAGCCTTTGATGGCAAGCGCCAGGGCGCTGATGCCGTGCTGGGCAAAGGGCCACAGTTCACTCATCACCACGCCGAGCAGCATGGAGACCGGAAGCATTACAATGGCGACAAAACAGTGGCCGGAGTAAATCGCCATCGCGCCGTTAAACTGTACGCCGGAGTATTTATTGTACAGATATCCGGAGAGCGCTCCGGTCAGGATCCCGGCAAAGACCCCCATCTCCAGCACCTGCACGCCCAGCACCATGGTCTGTCCGGCCGCTTTCATCTGGGCAACTGGCGCCAGCGCGCCCTGCAGCTGCAGCGTGACGTTCATGGCGTTGATGAACACGATAAAGGTGACCAGGCCAATCAGTGCGGCATAGCCTTTATCACGCGTCGCCAGACCAATCGGAATACCGACGGCAAACACCAGCGCCAGGTTAACCAGCACCGACACGGCAGATTTCGCGATAAGCTGACCAGTATGCTGAATCAGAGGATGTCCGAGAAACGGCAGGTACTCCGCGAGATTACCGTTACCCAGCACGTTACCAAAGGCGATAAACAGACCGACGATCGGTAAGATAAGTACCGGTCCGTACAATGATTTTCCGAAATTTTGTAGGGCGTTCACGGCTCGTTTCATGGCTTTCTCTCTTATTGAACCGCGCACTCGGGGTGCGTCATGGTCATAAAACTAGCAGTCTTCAGGCACGTTTATCCAGCTATCTTATTGTTTTAAAAACAAATGACCTGGAAAGTAACATGTGACGTTATGTCTTGTGATCGTGGTTCCATCACGGCGTAGCGGCGTGATGCCATTCTGCGAGGCGCTTTCCAGACTCTAAAATTGGACTTTTTGAATTAATGAAACTTGCGGATAATACTTATCCGGACGACGACCAACAGGCCCCCTGGGCCAGGGACAAAGGATGAAACCGTTTCGCTTAGCCGCGCTCTCTCTTGCGCTGCTTACCACGTTTACGCTTGTCGGCTGTGATAACAGCGACGATAAATCTCAGGCTGCGGCTCCCGCGGCATCCACCGCATCCACACCAAAAGCCGCGGAAAAGCCCAATGCTGAAACGCTGGCTAAACTGGCCGCCCAGAGTCAGGGAAAAGCGCTGACCTTGCTGGATGCCTCTGAAGTCCAGCTAGACGGTGCTGCCACGCTGGTGCTGACCTTTTCTGTTCCGCTGAATCCTGAACAGGATTTCGCGAAAACAGTGCATGTCGTGGATAAGAAAAGCGGCAATGTTGACGGGGCGTGGGAACTTGCGCCTAACCTGAAAGAGCTTCGCCTGCGCCATCTGGAGCCTAACCGCAACCTGGTCGTCACCGTTGAACCTGGCCTGCAGGCGCTGAACAAAGCGACGTTTGGTACTGATTATGAGAAAGCCCTGACCACCCGGGACGTTGAACCCACCGTCGGTTTTGCCAGCCGCGGCTCGCTGCTGCCGGGTAAAGTGGTGGAAGGGCTGCCGGTTATGGCGCTCAACGTCAACAATGTCGATGTCAACTTTTACCGCGTGAAGCCTGAATCGTTGGCCTCCCTTGTTAGCCAGTGGGAGTACCGTAACTCGCTGACCAACTGGGAATCCGACAACCTGCTGAAGATGGCGGAACTGGTTTACACCGGTCGATTCGATCTTAATCCGGCGCGCAACACGCGCGAAAAATTGCTATTGCCTCTGAAGGATATTAAACCGCTCCAGCAGTCTGGCGTTTATATCGCGGTCATGAACCAGGCCGGGCACTACAACTACAGCAACGCCGCGACGCTCTTTACCTTAAGCGATATTGGACTGTCCGCTCACCGTTATCATAACCGCCTGGACATCTTCACCCAGAGCCTGGAAAACGGGGCGGCGCAGTCCGGGGTTACCGTTACCCTGCTGAATGACAAAGGGCAGACCCTTGCCGAAGCAAACAGCGATGCCGACGGCCATGCGAAGCTTGAAACCGACAAAGAGGCCGCGCTGATCCTGGCCAGCAAAGACGGCCAGACCACGCTGCTTGACCTCAAGCTGCCGGCGCTCGATCTGGCGGAGTTCGATATTGCCGGTAGCCCCGGCTACAGCAAGCAGTTCTTTATGTTTGGCCCGCGCGATCTCTACCGCCCGGGTGAAACGGTGATCCTCAACGGCCTGCTGCGCGACAGTGACGGTAAGCCACTTCCCGATCAGCCCGTGAAGCTTGACGTGCTGCGTCCGGATGGACAGGTCGCGCGTACCATTGTCGTCAAGCCAGAGAACGGGCTCTATCGCTTTAACTATACGCTGGACAGCGGAGCGCAGACCGGCATGTGGCATATACGCGCCAACACGGGCGATAACCTGCAGCGTCTGTGGGACTTCCATGTCGAAGACTTCATGCCAGAGCGCATGGCGCTCAACCTGAGCGGACAAAAAACGCCGGTATCACCGCAGGATAACGTCGACTTTAACGTGGTGGGCTATTACCTTTATGGCGCACCGGCCAACGGTAATTCTCTGCAGGGCCAGCTTTTCCTGCGTCCGCTGCGAGACGCGGTGTCTGCGCTGCCGGGCTTCCAGTTTGGCGATATCGCCGAAGAGAACCTGAGCCGCAGTCTTGATGAAGTGCAGCTTACGCTTGATGAGCAGGGGCGTGGGCAGGTTTCTACCGAAAGCCAGTGGAAAGAGGTGCATTCTCCGCTGCAGCTTATCCTGCAGGCCAGCCTGCTGGAGTCGGGCGGTCGCCCAGTGACGCGTCGTGCTGAGCAGGCCATCTGGCCCGCAGCGGAATTGCCGGGTATCCGTCCTCAGTTCGCCAGCAAGGCGGTTTACGATTACCGCACCGATACCACCGTCAACCAGCCGATTGTTGATGAGAACGGCAACGCCAGCTTCGATATCGTTTACGCCGATGCCAGCGGCGCGAAAAAACCGGTGTCCGGTTTGCAGGTTCGCATGATCCGCGAGCGCCGCGACTACTTCTGGAACTGGTCTGAGAGCGAAGGCTGGCAGTCTCAGTTCGATCAGAAAGACCTGGTCGAGGGCGAGCAGGAGCTAACTCTCAAGGCCGATGAGACGGGTAAAGTCACCTTCCCGGTGGAGTGGGGCTCTTATCGTCTGGAGGTGAAAGCGCCTGATGAGATGGTCAGCAGCGTGCGCTTCTGGGCGGGGTACAGCTGGCAGGATAACAGCGACGGCACCGGAGCTGCACGCCCTGATCGCGTGACGCTGAAGCTGGATAAGCCAGCCTATCAGCCAGGCGATACCATCAACCTGCACATTGCAGCGCCGGCCGCAGGCAAGGGCTATGCGATGATCGAATCCAGCGAAGGGCCGCTGTGGTGGAAGGAGATCGACGTACCGGCAAACGGGCTTGATCTCGCTATCCCGGTCGACAAAGCCTGGAAACGTCACGATCTTTATCTGAGTACGCTGGTGGTGCGTCCTGGGGATAAATCAAAATCCGCTACGCCGAAACGCGCGGTCGGCCTGCTGCATCTGCCGATGGGCGACGAAAACCGTCGCCTGAATATTGCGCTCGATAACCCACAGAAAATGCGTCCAAACCAGACGCTCTCGGTGAAGGTGAAAGCCAGCGTGAAAGAGGGGGCCGTGCCGCAGAAGGTGAACGTCCTGGTATCGGCGGTGGACAGCGGCGTGCTGAACATTACCGATTACGTGACGCCTGATCCCTGGCAGGCTTTCTTTGGTCAGAAGCGCTACGGCGCGGATATCTACGACATTTATGGCCAGGTCATTGAAGGGCAGGGCCGCCTGGCCGCGCTGCGCTTCGGTGGCGATGGGGATGAACTGAAGCGCGGCGGCAAACCGCCGGTGAACCACGTCACCATCATTGCCCAGCAGGCACAGCCGGTCACGCTGGATGCCAACGGGGAAGGCACGATTACGCTGCCGATTGGAGACTTTAACGGTGAGCTGCGTCTGATGGCGCAGGCCTGGACGGAGGACGATTTCGGCAGCAGTGAAAGCAAGATTATTGTAGCCGCGCCGGTTATTACCGAGCTGAATACCCCACGCTTCCTGGCAAGCGGAGACACCTCGCGGCTGACGCTGGATCTAACCAACCTGACCGACCAGCCGCAAACGCTGGACGTTGCCCTGACCGCAACAGGCAAACTATCGCTGGAAGGCGGGCAGCCGCAGCCGGTGCAACTGCCTCCGGGGGCACGAACCACCCTCTTTATTCCGGTGCGTGCGCTGGAAGGCTATGGTGACGGTGAGGTGACAGCACAGGTTACCGGCCTGCAGATTCCGGGCGAGACCTTTGCGCCACAGCAGAAGAGCTGGAAAATCGGCGTGCGTCCGGCGTTCCCGGCGCAGACGGTCAATACCGGTGCCATGCTGAACCCTGGCGAATCCTGGACCGCACCGGCGCAGCACAGTAACGGTTTCTCTCCTGCCACCCTGCAGGGGCAACTGCTGCTGAGCGGAAAACCACCGCTCAACCTGGCGCGCTACATTCGTGAGCTGCAGGCCTATCCGTATGGCTGCCTGGAGCAGACCGCAAGCGGCCTGTTCCCGTCGCTCTACACTAACGCGGCGCAGCTTACGGCGCTTGGCATCAAAGGTGATACGGACGATAAACGCCGTGCCGCCATTGATATCGGTATTTCCCGTCTGCTGCAGATGCAGCGTGAAGACGGCGGGTTCGCGCTGTGGGATAAAAACGGTCCGGAAGAGTACTGGCTGACGGTCTACGTGACCGACTTCCTGGTGCGCGCGGGCGAGCAGGGTTACAGCGTACCTGCCGATGCGGTGAATAACGCCAATAGCCGCCTGCTGCGCTACCTGCAGGATCCGGGCATGATGTCCATTCGCTACAGCGACGATACTCAGGCCAGTAAATTTGCCGTGCAGGCCTATGCCGCTCTGGTGCTGGCACGTCAGCAAAAAGCACCGCTGGGAGCTCTGCGTGAAATCTGGGAACGTCACGCTCAGGCGGCGTCCGGGCTACCGCTGATGCAGCTGGGCATGGCGCTCAAGCTGATGGGCGATGCGCCGCGCAGCCAGCAGGCGCTGGATCTGGCGCTCAAAACACCGCGTAAGGACAGCAAAACCTGGATGGCCGATTACGGCAGCCAGCTTCGCGATAACGCGCTGATGCTATCCCTGCTGGAGGAGTACAAGCTGCTGCCGGATGCGCAGAATACGCTGCTGAATGCTCTGTCTGAACAGGCCTTCAGCCAACGCTGGCTGTCAACGCAGGAGAGCAACGCGCTGTTCCTAGCCGGACGTTCGCTGCAAACCTTGTCCGGTACATGGCAGGCGAAAACCTCTCTGTCTGAGACCGCATCTGGCGGCGATAAGTCACTGGTACAAAACGTGAGCGGCGACCAGCTTGGCGCGCTGCAGGTGACCAATACCGGCACGACTCCGCTGTGGGTGCGTCTGGACAGCACCGGATATCCGGAATACGCCCCTCAGCCGAGCGCGAACGTGCTGCAGGTTGAACGTCATATCCTGGCAACCGACGGCAGCACTAAATCACTCTCTTCCTTGAAGAGCGGTGAGCTGGTGCTGGTGTGGCTGGAAGTTAAAGCCAGCCAGAACGTGCCGGATGCGCTGGTGGTGGATCTCCTCCCTGCGGGTCTGGAGCTGGAAAACCAGAACCTGGCGAGCAGCAGCGCCAGCCTGCAGGACAGCGGTAGTGAAGTACAGAACCTGCTCAGCCAGATGCAGCAGGCGGACATTCAGCATATGGAATTCCGCGACGACCGCTTTGTGGCCGCCGTGCCGGTAAATGAAGGTCAGCCGGTCACGCTGGTCTATCTGGCGCGCGCCGTGACGCCGGGAACCTACCAGGTGCCGGTTCCGATGGTCGAGTCCATGTATGTGCCGCAGTGGCGGGCAACGGGGGCGGCCAGTGGCCCGCTGATTGTTGTTCCGTAATATGCGAATGGCACGTTTGACACGCCCCCGCTGGCTCTGGCTGGCGGGAGCGCTTCTCGTTTTATGGGGGCTAATTGTCGCCGCCGACCGCCTGTGGCCGTTGCCTCTGAAAGAGGTTAACCCTGCCCGGGTGGTGGTGGATGAGAAGGGCACGCCGCTCTGGCGTTTTGCCGATAGCGATGGGATCTGGCGCTATCCGGTGACGATCGAAGAGGTATCTCCCCGTTATCTTGAGGCGCTGATCCAGTATGAAGATCGCTGGTTCTGGGATCACCCCGGCGTAAACCCGCTCTCTGTTCTGCGCGCTGCCTGGCAGGATCTCACTTCCGGAAGAGTGGTTTCTGGCGGCAGCACGCTCACCATGCAGGTCGCGCGACTGCTGGACCCGCATCCGCGCACCGTTGGCGGCAAAATTCGCCAGCTCTGGCGTGCCATGCAGCTGGAGTGGCATCTTTCCAAGCGTGAGATCCTCACGCTCTATCTCAACCGCGCCCCGTTTGGCGGTACGCTGCAGGGCGTGGGGGCTGCAAGCTGGACGTATCTGGGCAAGCCGCCGTCGCAGCTCAGCTATTCCGACGCGGCGCTGCTGGCGGTGCTGCCGCAGGCACCGAGTCGTTTACGCCCGGACCGCTGGCCTGAACGGGCCGAAGCGGCGCGCAACAAAGTGCTCGACCGCATGGCGACGCAGGGCGTCTGGTCCGCAAAGCAGGTCAAAGAATCCCGTGAAGAATCAGTATGGCTGGCGCCCCGGCAGATGCCGCAGCTGGCGCCGCTCTTTGCACGGATGATGCTCGGCAAAAGTCGCGACACGAAAATTGTCACCACGCTGGATGCCGGACTGCAGCGGCAGCTGGAAGAGCTGGCAATGAACTGGAAATCCCGCCTGCCGGCACGCAGCTCGCTGGCGATGATCGTGGTCGATCATACCGATATGAAAGTGCGCGGCTGGGTAGGATCGGTGGATATCAACGATGACACGCGTTTTAGCCACGTAGATATGGTCAATGCGATCCGATCACCGGGATCGGTGTTAAAACCCTTTATCTACGGCATGGCGCTGGATGATGGCCTGATCCATCCCGCCTCGCTGCTTCAGGACGTTCCCAGAAAAACCGGTGATTATCGCCCGGGAAATTTTGACAGCGGTTTCCACGGACCGGTCAGCATGAGTGAAGCGCTGGTGCGCTCCCTCAACCTGCCGGCCGTACAGGTGCTGGAAGCCTACGGACCAAAACGGTTTGCCGGGATGCTGAGCAATGCAGGCTTGCCGCTGATCCTGCCCGCGGGGGCGCAGCCAAATCTGTCTCTGATCCTCGGCGGGGCAGGCTCGCGGCTGGCAGATATCACCGCTGCCTACAGCGCCTTTGCCCGACACGGTAGGGCGGGAAGGCTGCGCCTGCAGCCGGGCGATCCGCTGACTGAACGTCCGCTGTTATCACCGGGCTCGGCGTGGATTATTCGCCGGATTCTTGCCAATGAAGCGCAGCCGCTGCCGGATAATGCGCTACCGCAGGTTGCGCCGCTGGCATGGAAAACCGGCACCAGCTACGGCTACCGTGATGCCTGGGCCATCGGTCTGAATGCCCGTTACGTGATAGGCATCTGGACCGGGCGACCGGACGGCACGCCCGTGGCGGGACAGTTTGGGTTTGCCAGTGCGGTGCCGCTATTAAACCAGGTCAATAACCTGCTTCAGTCGCGCTCAACGGTAGACGAAGCCCGCCTGCCGCGCGATCCGCGTCCGGCAAGCGTCGGGCGGGGCGCGATCTGCTGGCCTGGCGGCCAGTCGCTGCCGGAAGGCAGTGAAAACTGTCGACGTCGCCTGTCGACCTGGCTGCTGGATGGGAGTGAACCGCCCACGCTGCTCTTGCCCGAACAGGAAGGCATACGCGGGATCCGTTTCCCGGTCTGGCTGGATAAATCAGGTAAACGCGTGGCGGCAGATTGCCCGGATGCTACAGAGAAGATCCTGGATGTCTGGCCGCTGCCGCTGGAGCCGTGGCTGCCCGCAACCGAGCGTCGTGCGGTACGGGTCCCTCCTTCATCAACAACCTGTCCTCCGCTGTCGCAGGACGCACCTGCGCCACTCATTCTGACCGGCGTGCGTGAAGGGGCCGTCATCAAACGTCTGCCAGGGGAACCCCGCGTTTCGCTGCCGCTTCAGGCGACCGGCAATAGCGGTGAGCGCTGGTGGTTTTTGAACGGTGAACCGCTGAATGTGAAGGGGAGAGTTTACACATTACAGCTTGATAAACCGGGTGATTATCAGTTACTCGTTATGGATGAGACCGGGCAGGTCGCGACGGTGAATTTTACGCTGCAGTGACCTGAAAAAAGCTTTCTGATGTGAGCTGTTGCTAAAACTCGTCTTATTTTAAAAAAATGTTACCTGAATCCATAGGCAATGGCGCCATTGCTCATTATAATCCGCGCCACACCATACTCAGGTATGCAAAACAACAGAACATTGACAGAGGTTATCATGGCTATTGAACGTACTTTTTCCATCATCAAACCAAACGCGGTGGCAAAAAACGTTATTGGCAGCATCTTCGCTCGCTTTGAATCTGCAGGGTTCAAAATTGTTGGCACCAAAATGCTGCACCTGACCGTTGAGCAGGCTCGCGGCTTCTACGCTGAGCACGAAGGTCGCCCATTCTTTGACGGGCTGGTTGAGTTCATGACCTCCGGTCCAATCGTGGTCTCCGTGCTGGAAGGCGAAAACGCAGTGCAGCGTCACCGCGATCTGCTGGGCGCAACCAACCCGGACAACGCGCTGGCTGGTACTCTGCGCGCTGATTATGCAGACAGCTTCACCGAGAACGGCACCCACGGTTCTGACTCTGTTGAATCTGCTGCACGCGAAATCGCTTTCTTCTTCGCTGAAGGCGAAGTGTGTCCACGTACCCGTTAATTTAACGGTTTCGTTTACACATTATTTTCGTAAATGCCGCGTCCAGACGTGGCATCCCTGCGCCAGACTTTGTACAATGCAACGCCCCGGACGAGCAGACCGCTTTCCGGGGCGTTTCTATTCAACCCTCCATGGGCCATAACGTGTAACAACGAGGCCGGTAAATATTATGTCTGAATTAGTGAATACCTCCGAAGTCGCCATTCCTGCGGTTCCCAATAAAAATGGAAAAATCAACCTGCTGGATCTGAACCGTCAGCAGATGCGCGAGTTCTTTAAAGAGATGGGCGAAAAGCCGTTTCGTGCCGATCAGGTCATGAAGTGGATGTACCATTACTGCAGCGACAATTTTGATGACATGACTGACATCAACAAGGTCCTGCGCAACAAGCTCAAAGAAGTGGCTGAAATCCGCGCACCAGAAGTGGTGGAAGAGCAGCGCTCCGCTGATGGCACCATCAAATGGGCGATTGCGGTCGGCGATCAGCGCGTTGAAACCGTCTACATTCCGGAAGAAGACCGCGCTACGCTGTGCGTCTCCTCCCAGGTTGGCTGCGCGCTGGAGTGCAAATTCTGCTCAACCGCGCAGCAAGGCTTTAACCGTAACCTGCGCGTTTCAGAAATTATCGGCCAGGTCTGGCGTGCCGCGAAAATCGTGGGCGCGGCAAAAGTAACCGGCACGCGCCCTATCACCAACGTGGTGATGATGGGGATGGGTGAGCCGCTGCTGAACCTGACCAACGTCGTTCCGGCGATGGAAATCATGCTGGATGACTTCGGTTTTGGTCTGTCCAAGCGTCGCGTCACGCTGTCTACTTCTGGCGTTGTGCCGGCGCTGGACAAGCTTGGCGACATGATTGACGTCGCGCTGGCGATCTCCCTGCACGCGCCAAACGATGAAATTCGTGACGAAATTGTGCCGATCAACAAAAAGTACAATATCGAAACATTCCTCGCTGCGGTGCGTCGCTACCTGGAGAAATCCAACGCCAACCAGGGCCGCGTCACTATCGAGTACGTGATGCTTGACCACGTCAACGACGGTACTGAACATGCGCATCAGCTGGCTGAACTGCTGAAAGATACGCCATGCAAAATCAACCTGATCCCATGGAACCCGTTCCCGGGCGCGCCGTATGGCCGTAGCTCGAACAGCCGTATCGACCGTTTCTCCAAGGTGCTGATGGAGTATGGTTTCACCACCATCGTGCGTAAAACCCGTGGTGATGACATTGATGCCGCATGCGGACAGCTGGCGGGTGATGTTATTGACCGTACCAAACGTACCCTGCGTAAACGCATGCAGGGCGAGACGATCGCGGTTAAAGCTGTTTGATTATTATGCACTCACGGCGCATTATCTGCGCCGTGAGGCATAGTCTTATGAATAATCAGTCAGATTCGTGATGACTGAACAATAATTACGGTGCGTTTCATCCGAGTTTCGGGCAGTATGTAACGACGTAACAACAGTTTAGCCGTACGGGCAGGGCTGTACTGTCATCTCCGGGCTGACAGTCTTATACTCTCTGTTCAAGGTTAACTGACCAGAAGTTTCGCGGTGCGGGTAGCATTGTGACTCACCGGCACCTGAACCCTTATTTTTCACGTACCAGTAGTTGTAGCGAATGAATACTGAAGCCACTCACGACCAACATGAAGCACTCTCCACTGGCGTTCGTCTTCGCAACGCCCGTGAACAACTCGGACTCAGCCAGCAAGCCGTTGCGGAACGCTTGTGCCTGAAGGTTTCCACGGTTCGCGATATTGAAGAAGATAAGGCACCTGCCGATCTGGCTTCAACGTTCTTGCGCGGTTATATCCGCTCTTACGCAAAACTGGTGCATATCCCCGAAAACGAATTACTGCCAATGATGGAGAAGCAGGCGCCGGTCCGTGCAGCAAAAGTTGCGCCGATGCAGACCTTCTCTCTGGGGAAACGTCGTAAAAAACGTGATGGCTGGCTGATGAGCTTTACCTGGCTTGTGCTGTTTGTGGTGATCGGTCTGACCGGTGCATGGTGGTGGCAAAACCACAAGGCGCAGCAGGAAGAGATCACCACCATGGCCGATCAATCGTCTGCTGAACTCAACCAGGCCGGAAATGATAACGCCCAGAGCGTGCCGCTGAATACCGACGGTGCGGCGTCCTCCAGCGAACCACTGACCGCAGCGCCAGACGCGTCTGCAACCGGTGCGGCACAGGCTCCTGCAGCAACGGCTGACACCACTGCGCCGCAGGCTCAGGATCAAAACGCGGTTGTTGCCCCTTCTCAGGCAAATGTTGATACGGCGGCGAACGCGCCTGCTGCTACTCAGCCTGCAGACAATACCGCAGCGTCTCTGCCAACCAGCCCGGCGGGTACGGCGACAGCAGCCGATCCTAACGCACTGGTAATGAACTTCAGCGCCGATTGCTGGCTGGAAGTTACTGACGCGACTGGTAAAAAACTTTTCAGCGGCCTGCAGCGTAAAGATGGCACGTTAAATCTAATCGGCCAGGCTCCTTATAAACTTAAAATCGGCGCTCCGGCAGCGGTACAGATCCAGTATCAAGGAAAACCTGTCGATCTGAGCCGCTTTATCAGAACTAACCAGGTTGCACGTCTTACCGTTAATGCCGAACAATCAGCAGCACAGTAACAGACGGGCAACGCGGGAGATTTTTCATGCATAACCAGGCTCCGATTCAACGTAGAAAATCGAAACGGATTTACGTTGGGAATGTGCCAATCGGCGATGGGGCACCTATCGCCGTTCAGTCAATGACCAACACGCGCACCACCGATGTGGAAGCGACGGTCAACCAAATCAAAGCATTAGAACGTGTAGGCGCGGACATTGTTCGCGTCTCCGTCCCGACCATGGATGCCGCTGAGGCGTTCAAACTGATCAAACAGCAGGTCAGCGTTCCGCTGGTGGCGGATATTCACTTCGACTACCGCATCGCACTGAAAGTGGCCGAATACGGCGTCGATTGCCTGCGTATTAACCCGGGCAACATCGGTAACGAAGAGCGTATCCGCATGGTCGTGGACTGCGCCCGCGATAAAAATATCCCTATCCGTATTGGCGTTAACGCCGGTTCCCTGGAAAAAGACCTGCAGGAAAAATACGGCGAGCCTACGCCACAGGCGCTGCTCGAATCCGCTATGCGTCACGTCGATCATCTCGATCGTCTCAACTTCGATCGGTTCAAAGTCAGCGTAAAAGCGTCCGACGTGTTCCTGGCGGTGGAGTCTTATCGCCTGCTGGCAAAGCAGATCGACCAGCCTCTGCACCTCGGGATCACCGAAGCGGGCGGTCTGCGCAGCGGCTCGGTAAAATCCGCGATCGGTCTTGGGCTACTGCTCTCAGAAGGGATTGGTGACACCCTGCGAGTCTCGCTGGCGGCCGATCCGGTCGAAGAGATCAAGGTCGGTTTCGATATCCTGAAGTCGCTGCGTATTCGCGCGCGTGGGATCAACTTCATTGCCTGCCCAACCTGTTCACGTCAGGAGTTTGATGTGATCGGGACGGTGAATGCCCTGGAGCAACGTCTGGAAGACATTATCACCCCGATGGACGTCTCCATCATCGGCTGTGTGGTAAACGGCCCGGGTGAAGCGCTGGTGTCAACCCTGGGCGTGACCGGCGGTAACAAGAAAAGTGGTCTCTATGAAGATGGCGTTCGTAAAGATCGTCTGGATAATAGCGACATGATCGACCAGCTTGAAGCCCGCATCCGCGCCAAAGCCGCCATGATGGACGAGACACAGCGTATCAGCATCCAGCAGGTTGAAAAATAACGTGATGGGAAGCGTGCCGCTTCCCATGTATGATTGAACCCATTCTTTGGGTTTTTTTTGTATATAGAAAGAGAATAAACGTGGCAAAAAACATTCAAGCCATCCGCGGCATGAACGATTATCTGCCTGGCGAAACCGCCATCTGGCAGCGCATTGAAGGCACGCTGAAGCAGGTGCTCGGCAGCTACGGTTACAGCGAAATCCGTTTGCCGATTGTAGAGCAGACCCCGTTATTCAAACGCGCGATCGGTGAAGTCACCGACGTGGTTGAAAAAGAGATGTACACCTTTGAGGACCGCAACGGCGACAGCCTGACCCTGCGTCCGGAAGGTACGGCGGGCTGCGTACGCGCCGGCATCGAACATGGTCTTCTGTACAATCAGGAGCAGCGCCTGTGGTATATCGGCCCGATGTTCCGCCACGAACGTCCTCAGAAAGGTCGTTATCGCCAGTTCAATCAGCTGGGTGTGGAAGTCTTTGGTCTGCAGGGCCCGGACATCGACGCCGAACTGATTATGCTGACCGCCCGCTGGTGGCGCGCCCTCGGTATCGCCGATCACGTTTCCCTTGAGCTGAACTCTATCGGTTCTCTGGAAGCCCGCGCTAACTACCGCGATGCGTTGGTGGCGTTCCTGGAACAGCATAAAGAGAAGCTGGACGAAGACTGCAAACGTCGCATGTACAGCAACCCGCTGCGCGTTCTGGATTCCAAAAACGCCGATGTTCAGGCTCTGCTGAACGATGCGCCTGCGCTGGGTGACTATCTGGATGAAGAATCTCGCGAACACTTCGCGGGCCTGTGCAAGCTGCTTGAAGCGGCAGGCATCGCCTATACCGTAAACCAGCGCCTGGTACGCGGTCTGGACTACTACAACCGTACCGTGTTTGAGTGGGTGACCACGAGCCTCGGCTCTCAGGGCACCGTGTGCGCGGGCGGTCGTTATGACGGTCTGGTAGAGCAACTTGGCGGTCGCGCAGCACCTGCTGTTGGCTTCGCGATGGGTCTTGAGCGACTTGTTTTGCTGGTTCAGGCAGTTAATCCGGAATTTAAAGCAGATTCCGTTGTCGATATATACCTGGTGGCCTCAGGCGCGGAAACGCAGTCTGCGGCGATGCAGCTTGCCGAACGCGTGCGCGATGCGCTGCCGGGCGTTAAGCTGATGACCAACCATGGCGGCGGCAACTTTAAAAAACAGTTTGCTCGTGCCGATAAGTGGGGCGCAAGTATTGCACTGGTGCTGGGTGAGTCCGAAGTGGCCAACGGCGAAGTGGTGGTGAAAGACCTGCGCTCTGGTGAGCAGACAACGGTAACGCAGGACGGCGTTGCGGCGCACTTGCGCACTCTATTGGGCTAAGGAGAAGGACTGCGTGGAAATTTACGAGAACGAACACGATCAGGTCGACGCGATTAAACGCTTCTTTGCTGAAAACGGCAAAGCGCTGGTTGTTGGGGTTATTTTAGGTGTCGGTGCGCTGGTGGGCTGGCGTTACTGGAACAATCATCAGGCGGATTCCGCGCGCGGCGCGTCCCTGTTCTATGAAAATACCGTGAGCGCAATTCGTGCCGATCAGCCGCAAACGCTGACTGCGGCAGAAAAGTTTGCGGCTGACAACAAAAACACCTACGGTGCACTGGCTGCGCTGGAAGTGGCTCAGCAGTACGTTGATAAGAACGAACTGGATAAAGCCGCTGCACAGCTGTCTCAGGGCCTTGCTGCCGCCAGTGATGAAAACCTGAAAGCGGTGATCAATCTGCGCCTGGCACGTATTCAGGTTCAGCAGAAGAAAGCTGACGATGCGCTGAAAACGCTCGATACCATCAAAGGCGAAGGCTTTGCTGCCATCGTTGCCGATCTGCGCGGTGAAGCACTGCTGAGCAAAGGTGACAAAGCGGGCGCGCGTAAAGCGTGGCAAGCTGGCGTAGAGAGCAATGCTTCACCTGCGCTGAGCGAAATGATGCAGATGAAAATAAATAATTTGTCCGTCTGAGAGGGACCCGATGCAATTGCGTAAATTACTTCTGCCAGGACTGCTTTCTGTTACGTTATTGAGTGGTTGTTCACTGTTCAGTGGCGAAGAAGACGTTGTGAAAATGTCCCCACTGCCGACGGTTGAAAACCAGTTTACCCCATCCACCGCGTGGGATGTCTCCGTGGGCAATGGGATTGGTGATTTCTATTCCAACCTTCATCCAGCGTATGCAGACAGCGTTGTCTATGCCGCTGACCGCAAAGGTACCGTGAAAGCGGTGAACGCCGATGACGGGAAAGAAGTGTGGTCCGTTAACCTGGCGGAAAAAGACGGCTGGTTCTCCCGTAAGCCTGCACTGCTGTCTGGCGGTCTGACCGTTGCCGGTGGCCATGTTTACGTGGGCAGCGAAAAGGCGCAGGTGTATGCGCTGAACAGCAGCGACGGCTCCATTGCCTGGCAAACAACCGTGGCGGGTGAATCCCTCTCTCGTCCGGTGGTGAGCGACGGCCTGGTGCTGATTCATACCAGCAACGGCCAGCTGCAGGCGCTGAACGAAGCGGACGGCCTGGTGAAATGGACCGTTAACCTGGATATGCCTGCGCTCTCTCTGCGCGGCGAATCTGCCCCGGCTACCGCATTTGGTGCTGCCATTGTGGGCGGTGATAACGGTCGCGTGAGTGCCGTGCTGATGCAGCAGGGCCAGATGATCTGGCAGCAGCGTATCTCTCAGGCCACAGGCTCAACGGAAATTGACCGTCTGAGCGACGTGGATACAACGCCTGTTATCGTTAACGGTGTGGTTTACGCCCTGGCCTATAACGGCAACCTGACCGCGCTGGATCTGCGCAGCGGCCAGATCATGTGGAAACGTGAGCTGGGCTCGGTGAACGATTTCATCGTTGAGGGTAACCGTATTTATATGGTTGACCAGAACGACCGTCTGCTGGCCCTGAGCACCGAAGGCGGCGTAACGCTGTGGACGCAAAGCGACCTGCTGCACCGTCTGCTGACCGCACCGGCGCTGTACAACGGTAGCCTGGTTGTCGGCGACAGCGAAGGGTATATGCACTGGATCGATCCGGATAACGGCCGCTTTGTTGCGCAGCAAAAAGTCGACAGCTCCGGTTTCCTGACCGACCCGGTTGTGGCCGACGGCAAACTGCTGATTCAGGCAAAAGACGGCACGCTGTACGCGATCACGCGTTAATTACCCGGCGGTTGTAGTATACTAAACGGCTCCTGTTCACTCAGGAGCCGTTTTGACATTTTTAAAAACGCCGCGAAAGCGACGTTATTTTGAATTTTATGAGGCTTCAAACATGGTACCTGTGGTCGCGCTTGTCGGGCGCCCTAACGTTGGAAAATCCACTCTTTTTAACCGTTTAACACGCACCCGTGATGCGCTGGTTGCGGATTTCCCGGGGCTGACGCGTGACCGTAAGTACGGTCGTGCAGAGGTGGAAGGACGCGAGTTCATCTGTATTGATACCGGTGGTATTGACGGCACAGAAGACGGCGTGGAAACCCGCATGGCGGAACAGTCGCTGCTGGCGATTGAAGAAGCGGACGTGGTGCTGTTCATGGTGGATGCACGCGCTGGCCTGATGCCGGCGGACTCCGCAATCGCTAAACACCTGCGTTCACGCGAAAAACCAACCTTTCTGGTGGCGAACAAAACCGACGGCATCGATGCCGATCAGGCCATCGCGGATTTCTGGTCTCTGGGCCTGGGTGAAATCTATCCTATCGCGGCGTCGCATGGCCGTGGCGTTACCAGCCTGCTGGAAACCGTTCTGCTGCCGTGGGTTGACGAAGTGAACCCGCCGGAAGAGGTGGACGAAGACGCTGAATACTGGGCGCAGTTTGAAGACGCAGAAGAGGGCGAAGAAGAAGAGCCTGAAGACGACTTCAACCCGCAGGATCTGCCGATCAAGCTGGCTATCGTCGGTCGTCCAAACGTAGGTAAGTCTACGCTTACTAACCGTATTCTGGGCGAAGAGCGCGTGGTCGTTTATGACATGCCGGGGACCACCCGCGACAGCATCTACATCCCGATGCAGCGCGATGAGCGTGAATATGTTCTCATCGACACCGCCGGGGTGCGTAAGCGCGGGAAAATCACCGATGTGGTGGAGAAATTCTCCGTTATCAAAACCCTGCAGGCGATCGAAGATGCCAACGTCGTGCTGCTCGTCATCGACGCACGCGAAGGGATCTCCGATCAGGACCTCTCTCTGCTCGGCTTTATCCTTAATAGTGGGCGCTCACTGGTTATCGTGGTCAACAAATGGGATGGCCTGAGCAACGAGGTTCGTGAGCAGGTGAAAGAGACCCTCGACTTCCGTCTGGGCTTTATCGACTTTGCTCGCGTGCACTTCATCTCTGCGCTACACGGCAGCGGCGTGGGTAACCTGTTCGAATCCGTGCGCGAAGCTTACGACAGCTCCACCCGTCGTCAGAGCACCGCCATGCTGACCCGTATCATGAATATGGCTGCGGAAGACCATCAGCCGCCGCTGGTGCGCGGTCGTCGCGTGAAGCTGAAATACGCCCACGCCGGTGGTTATAACCCACCAATCGTGGTGATTCACGGCAACCAGGTGAAAGACCTGCCGGATTCCTACAAGCGCTACCTGATGAACTACTTCCGTAAATCGCTGGACGTGATGGGCACGCCTATCCGTATCCAGTTCAAGGAAGGGGAAAACCCGTTCGCCAATAAGCGCAACACCCTGACGCCAAACCAGATGCGTAAGCGTAAGCGCCTGATTAAGCACATTAAGAAAAGCAAATAAGCTTTGCTGCTCTCACGAAAGCCCGCGATGATCGCGGGCTTTTTTTTGCCCAATCATACCGCCGGTTATCTCTGTGTGAAGTCAATCACTATTCACTTTTAACCAAGTTTAAATCTAAGAAAGTAGACAATCGTCGAATTTTCATCTTAAAGTCCAGGGTCCGGTACTAGACAAAACTAGCGCCTGGTTATCAAATGGTTAACTAACTTTTCGCCGCATGTAAAAAATCGGCCAGATACGTAACTGGCCGGCGTACCTGCTGGTGTTTACAAGCACGACGACATACCTTTCGGGAGAATTATGCAATCCACTGTTAATCAAAAAGAGAGCCGAACGTTCTTCGGCCACCCGTATCCGCTCGGTTCGTTGTTCTTCACCGAGATGTGGGAGCGTTTCTCGTTTTACGGCATTCGTCCGTTACTGATCCTGTTTATGGCCGCCACAGTCTATGACGGCGGGATGGGCCTGGCGCGAGAAAACGCCTCGGCGATTGTCGGTATCTTTGCCGGTACCATGTACCTGGCCGCGCTGCCGGGCGGCTGGCTGGCGGATAACTGGCTCGGCCAGCAGAGAGCCGTCTGGTACGGTTCGATTCTGATTGCGCTTGGTCACCTGTCGATTGCGCTCTCGGCGGTGATGGGGAACAACCTGTTCTTTATCGGCCTGATGTTCATCGTGCTCGGCTCCGGGCTGTTTAAGACCTGTATCTCGGTAATGGTCGGTACCCTGTATAAAAAAGGCGACGCGCGTCGTGACGGCGGTTTCTCGCTGTTCTATATGGGTATCAACATGGGCTCGTTCATCGCGCCGCTGATTTCCGGCTGGCTGATTAAAACCCACGGCTGGCACTGGGGCTTTGGTATTGGCGGTATCGGGATGCTGGTAGCGCTGATTATCTTCCGCGTGTTTGCCGTTCCGGCCATGAAACGCTATGACGGCGAAGTTGGCCTCGACTCCACCTGGAACAGCCCGGTGGTGAAGCGTAACGGCGTGGGCGTTTGGCTGCTGGCGCTGGCGGCAGGCGTGGCAACGCTCGTGACGCTGATTGCGCAGGGCGTGATTGTGATTAACCCGGTCGCGGTAGCCAGCGTGCTGGTCTACGTGATTGCTGCATCCGTTGCCCTCTACTTTATTTATCTGTTTGTTTTTGCAGGCCTGAACCGTAAAGAGCGCGCCAGGCTGCTGGTCTGCTTTATTCTGCTGATCTCCGCGGCGTTCTTCTGGTCCGCGTTTGAACAGAAGCCAACCTCGTTCAACCTGTTTGCCAACGACTACACTAACCGCATGATCGGCGATTTCGAAATTCCGGCGGTGTGGTTCCAGTCAATCAACGCCCTGTTCATCATCCTGCTGGCACCGGTGTTCAGCTGGGCGTGGCCAAAGCTGGCGAGCATGAACATTCGTCCGAGCAGTATCACCAAGTTTGTTATCGGTATTCTGTGTGCCGCAGCGGGCTTTGGCCTGATGATGCTGGCGGCGCAGAACGTGCTGAGCAGCGGTGGGGCGGGCGTATCGCCGTTCTGGCTGGTGGGCAGCATCCTGATGCTGACGCTCGGCGAACTGTGTCTCAGCCCGATTGGCCTGGCGACCATGACGCTGCTTGCGCCCGAAAGAATGCGCGGCCAGATGATGGGGCTGTGGTTCTGTGCGAGCGCGCTGGGTAACCTGGCGGCGGGTCTGATTGGCGGCCACGTGAAGGCCGACCAGCTTGATATGCTGCCGGATCTCTTTGCGCGTTGCTCCATCGCGCTGCTGATTTGTGCAGCGGTACTGATCGTCCTCATTGTTCCGGTACGCCGCATGCTGGAAAATGCGCAGACTAAACCGGCGGCTGAAGCCTGATAAAATTCACCCTGGCGGGGCAGTTATCTTGCCCCGATAAAACCCAACAGGAGAGAATATGACGATTACCTGCCCGGATTGCCGGGCACCGCTTGAGCCTCTGAATGGGGTGGCACACTGCGAGAGCTGTAATAAGGATATTGCGCTTGAAGCCCGCTGCCCGGAGTGCCATCAGCCACTCCAGGTCTTAAAAGCCTGTGGGGCGGTGGATTATTTCTGCCAGAACGGCCACGGTCTTATCTCCAAAAAACGCGTGGAGTTCGTTCGGGCCGAAGGTTAATCGCACACGCAGCCTTCGCCTTTCTTCCACAGCTCGACCAGCGACTCGGGCGCTTCCTGCTCCGGTACCAGCACGATGATATCGGCGTAGTGCGCCTGATTTTGCCCGGTCCAGATAATCTGGATGCGGAAATAGCGCTGGTCGCCGCTGCCGGGTGAAGAGGCTTGCCCGGGCGGCTGGCCGCGCGGAAAGGCCTGCTCCAGGATGCTTACCAGGCGCTGGCGCTGGGCCTCATTGAGCGAGGAGAGCGCGATGGTGCGCTGTCCGCTCAGCTTGGGAATAAAAGCGACGCCGCCTTCCCGGGCCAGCTCAACAACGGCGTCATCCGTCAGTTCCGGAACCTGCATTTACAACACTCCCACCTGTTCCCAGGCTTGTTTAATAGCCGCCCCCACGTCGCCGCCGGAACGTTTCTCTCCGTGCGCGATCGTCAGTTTTGCGAAGGCCTCAAAATCCGCATCCTGCGCCAGATTGCGATCGCAAACCGTGTCGTACCAGGCATAACCCGCTTTTTTCCAGGCGTAGCCGCCGATCGCCGTTGCCGCCAGATAAAATGCCCGGTTGGGGATGCCGGAGTTCAAGTGCACGCCGCCGTTATCCTCACGCGTTTTGATGAAATCTTTCATGTGTGCAGGCTGCGGGTCTTTGCCGAGCAGCGGATCGTTGTAGGCGGTGCCCGGTTCAGACATCGAGCGCAGCCCTTTGCCGTTGATGCCTTTTGCCAGTAATCCCTCACCAATCAGCCAGTCCGCTTTATCGGCGGTTTGCTTCAGATGGTACTGCTTCACCAGTGATCCAAACACGTCCGACAGCGACTCGTTCAGCGCGCCGGACTGCTCAAAGTAGATAAGCCCGGCTTCGGTCTCGGTCACGCCGTGGCTCAGCTCGTGCGCCACGACGTCTATGGCGATGGTAAAGCGGTTAAATATTTCCCCGTCACCGTCGCCGAATACCATCTGCTGTCCGTTCCAGAAGGCGTTCTGATATTCCCGGCCATAGTGAACGGTACCTGTTAAAATAAGCCCTTTATTATCGAGCGAATCGCGCTGATATTCTTTCCAGAAGAAATCATGGGTTATACCTAAATACTCGTAGGCCTCATCCACCGCTATATCGCCGTTCGACGGCTGGCCTTCGTAACGCACCTGCGTACCCGGTAGTTCCTGAGTCTGCTTTGCGTCGTAAATATCACGCTCAAGCTGCCCGGCTTTATTCACGTGCGGCGCGGCGGGTTTGCCCGGCATATGGGCCATCAGCGTCTGGACATGGGTTAAGGTCTGGCGGGCACAGCGCTGCTGCGGTTCGGAACCGCTTTCGATAATACGACGAAGAATATACGGCGGAATAACGCTATTAAGATGGGTCATGCTGCTCTCCTTATTAAAAAAGGGAATAGCAGCAGTATAGTAAGTAACCGGCGAAGAATTATCCGGTTTTACGCTGACGCGTTTTTTTCACCGGTTTAATTGATTTCACTTCGCTTTCTACCCAGCCGTCTGACAGGCGCGTCGTCAGCATATCGCCTGTACTCACCTGTTTGGTTTGCTTCAGCACTTTGCCGTCCGTCGCCGTCGTCACGCTATAGCCGCGCGCCAGCGTGGAGAGGGGGCTAACCGCTTCAAGGTGGGTCACCGCATTGCCAAAGCGTTCGCGGGTGGTGCTCAGTCGCGCACGGATAGTTTCCGCCAGACGATACTCCAGCTGCTGAATTCGCGTTTGCGCGCGATAAATTTTCGGCTGCGGGTTCTGCTGGTTCAGGCGCTGGGTCGCGCGCTGCTGGCGCGATATCGCGCGCTTAAGCTGCGCGTCCACCGCAACGTTCATGCGCTGACGCAGACGTTCCAGAACGGTCTGCTGACGCGCCAGACGCAGCTGCGGGTGCTGCTGCTGTAGACGGTGGTGAAGCTGGGTAAAGCGCCGGGTCCGGTTGGCGAGGTAGTAGTCCATCGCCATCTCAAGACGCTGCTGGCCGTTCTGAATCTGACGCAGCAGCTCAAGCTGGTTGCGGCTGACCACTTCCGCCGCCGCGGACGGCGTCGGCGCGCGGAGATCCGCGACAAAATCGGCGATCGTTACGTCCGTTTCGTGGCCGACGGCGCTCACCACGGGGATCTGACTTGCAAAGATTGCCCGCGCAACGCGCTCGTCGTTAAAGCTCCACAAGTCTTCCAGCGAGCCGCCACCGCGCCCGACGATTAGGACGTCGCACTCCTGACGGGCGTTCGCCAGCTCAATGGCGCGCACAATCTGGCCCGGCGCATCGTCACCCTGCACGGCGGTCGGGTAGATGATGACGGGCAGGGAAGGGTCGCGACGCTTCAGCACGTGCAAAATATCGTGCAGTGCCGCACCGGTTTTCGAGGTGATGACCCCAACGCAGTGGGCGGGGGAGGGCAGCGTCTTTTTGTACTGCTGGTCGAACAGCCCCTCGGCAGAGAGCCGGGCTTTTAACTGTTCATACTTCTGCTGCAGCAGGCCTTCGCCCGCGGGTTGCATGCTCTCGACGATAATCTGATAGTCGCCGCGCGGCTCATACAGGGTGATATTGGCGCGAACCAGAACCTGCTGGCCGTGCTGAGGGCGAAACGTCACACGGCGGTTGCTGTTGCGGAACATCGCGCAGCGCACCTGGGCGGTGTCGTCTTTTAAGGTAAAGTACCAGTGACCGGAGGACGGCTGCGTGAAGTTAGAGATCTCACCGCTGATCCAGACCTGCCCCATTTCCTGCTCAAGCAGCAAACGCACCGTCTGATTCAGGCGGCTGACGGTATAAATTGAGGGGGATTGAGAGGATAACATGTGAGCGGGATCAAATTCTAAATCAGCAAGTTATTCAGTCGATAGTAACCTGCTGAGAGGCAATCGCAAGCTTTTTTATAAAAAAGTGTAGATGCAATCGGTTACGCTCTGTATAATGCCACGGCAATATTTAACCACCCAGGTCAGAGATATTGCCCATGCTACGTATCGCTAAAGAAGCACTGACGTTTGACGACGTCCTCCTTGTTCCCGCTCACTCCACCGTTCTGCCGAATACTGCCGACCTCAGCACGCAGTTGACGAAAACCATTCGCCTGAACATTCCTATGCTCTCTGCGGCAATGGACACCGTGACTGAAGCGCGCCTGGCTATTGCCCTGGCACAGGAAGGCGGCATTGGCTTTATCCACAAAAACATGTCCATCGAACGTCAGGCAGAAGAAGTTCGCCGCGTGAAGAAGCATGAATCCGGCATCGTGTCTGACCCACAGACCGTTCTGCCAACCACCACGCTGCACGAAGTGAAGGCCCTGACCGAGCGTAACGGCTTCGCCGGTTACCCGGTGGTGACCGAAGAGAACGAGCTGGTCGGTATTATTACCGGTCGTGACGTGCGTTTCGTGACTGACCTGAACCAGCCTGTTAGCGTGTACATGACGCCAAAAGAGCGTCTGGTCACCGTTCGCGAAGGTGAAACCCGCGATGTGGTGCTGGCAAAAATGCACGAAAAACGCGTTGAAAAAGCGCTGGTTGTTGACAGCAACTTCCACCTGCGCGGCATGATCACCGTTAAAGATTTCCAGAAAGCAGAACGTAAGCCTAACGCCTGTAAAGACGAGCATGGCCGTCTGCGCGTTGGCGCTGCGGTAGGCGCAGGTGCCGGTAACGAAGAGCGCGTTGACGCGCTGGTTGCAGCGGGCGTTGACGTCCTGCTGATTGACTCCTCTCACGGCCACTCCGAAGGCGTTCTGCAGCGTATCCGTGACACCCGTGCCAAATACCCTGACCTGCAGATCATCGGCGGTAACGTGGCGACGGGCGCAGGTGCTCGCGCGCTGGCTGACGCCGGCTGCAGCGCGGTGAAAGTGGGTATCGGCCCTGGCTCTATCTGTACTACCCGTATCGTGACCGGCGTGGGCGTTCCGCAGATCACCGCGGTGTCTGACGCGGTTGAAGCGCTGGAAGGCACCGGTATTCCGGTTATCGCTGACGGCGGTATCCGCTTCTCTGGCGACATCGCGAAAGCGATCGCAGCGGGCGCAGCTGCCGTAATGGTAGGCTCCATGCTGGCCGGTACCGAAGAATCCCCGGGTGAAATCGAACTCTACCAGGGCCGTTCTTACAAATCTTACCGCGGTATGGGCTCCCTGGGCGCGATGTCCAAAGGCTCCTCTGACCGTTACTTCCAGACCGATAACGCCGCAGACAAACTGGTGCCAGAAGGTATCGAAGGTCGCGTTGCCTATAAAGGCCGTCTGAAAGAAATTATTCACCAGCAGATGGGCGGCCTGCGCTCCTGTATGGGTCTGACCGGCTGTGGTACCATTGACCTGCTGCGTACTAAAGCGGAATTCGTACGCATCAGCGGTGCGGGTATCCAGGAGAGCCACGTTCACGACGTGACGATCACCAAAGAGTCCCCGAACTACCGTCTGGGCTCCTGATAAGTTTCCGCGCCCGGCTTCTGCCGGGCGCTCTGTTTTTGTTTCACTTGCCTCGGAATTAGCGTCAATGACGGAAAACATTCATAAACATCGCATTCTCATCCTGGACTTTGGTTCTCAGTACACTCAGCTGGTGGCGCGTCGCGTGCGTGAACTGGGCGTTTACTGTGAGCTGTGGGCGTGGGATGTCACGGAAGCACAGATTCGCGAATTCAATCCAAGCGGCATCATCCTGTCCGGCGGCCCGGAAAGTACCACCGAAGAGAACAGCCCGCGCGCGCCGCAGTACGTGTTCGAAGCTGGCGTGCCGGTATTTGGCGTCTGCTACGGTATGCAGACCATGGCAATGCAGCTGGGCGGCCACGTAGAAGGCTCCAGCGAGCGCGAGTTCGGCTATGCGCAGGTTGAAGTGGTTAACGACAGCGCGCTGCTGCGCGGTATCGAAGACTCCCTGACCGCAGACGGCAAACCGCTGCTGGACGTATGGATGAGCCACGGCGACAAAGTTACCGCCATCCCGTCTGACTTCGTGACCGTTGCCAGCACCGAAAGCTGCCCGTTTGCCATCATGGCGAACGAAGAAAAGCGCTTCTACGGCGTGCAGTTCCACCCGGAAGTGACCCACACCCGTCAGGGTATGCGCATGCTGGAGCGCTTCGTGCGCGACATCTGCCAGTGTGAAGCTCTGTGGACCCCGGCAAAAATCATCGACGACGCCGTTGAGCGTATCCGCCAGCAGGTTGGCGATGACAAAGTGATCCTCGGCCTCTCCGGCGGCGTGGACTCCTCCGTGACCGCGATGCTGCTGCACCGCGCCATCGGCAAAAACCTGACCTGCGTCTTCGTGGACAACGGTCTGCTGCGTCTGAACGAAGCCCAGCAGGTTATGGACATGTTCGGTGACCACTTCGGTCTGAACATCGTTCACGTGGAAGGCGAGCAGCGCTTCCTGGACGCGCTGAAAGGCGAGAACGATCCGGAAGCAAAACGTAAGATCATCGGCCGCGTGTTCGTGGAAGTGTTCGACGAAGAAGCGCTGAAGCTGGACGACGTGAAGTGGCTGGCGCAGGGTACCATCTACCCTGACGTGATCGAGTCTGCGGCTTCCGCCACCGGTAAAGCACACGTCATCAAATCTCACCACAACGTGGGCGGCCTGCCGAAAGAGATGAAGATGGGCCTGGTTGAACCGCTGCGCGAGCTGTTCAAAGACGAAGTGCGTAAGATCGGTCTGGAACTGGGTCTGCCGTACGACATGCTCTACCGTCACCCGTTCCCGGGCCCGGGTCTGGGCGTGCGCGTGCTGGGTGAAGTGAAGAAAGAGTACTGCGACCTGCTGCGTCGCGCGGACGCTATCTTCATCGAAGAGCTGCACAAAGCTGACCTGTACAACAAGGTAAGCCAGGCGTTCACCGTGTTCCTGCCGGTTCGCTCCGTCGGCGTGATGGGCGATGGCCGTAAGTACGACTGGGTTGTTTCCCTGCGTGCGGTGGAAACCATTGACTTCATGACCGCGCACTGGGCGCATCTGCCGTATGACTTCTTAGGCCGCGTGTCTAACCGCATAATCAACGAAGTGAACGGTATTTCCCGCGTGGTGTATGACATCAGCGGTAAACCACCGGCTACGATTGAGTGGGAATAATGTCCCTCTGAATTAACCCAAAACCCTCTGCCTGTGCAGGGGGTTTTTTTATTGCCTTACTTCCCCTCTCCCAGCCGATACGCCAGCGCCACCACCAGCGACTGCACCAGGCACAGCGTCGCCGACTGCGAGCGAAACGCATCCACCTGAGCCTCCTTCACCACAAAGCAGAGATCGCTGAACGTCGCCAGCGGGCTAATCTGGCTGTCCGTAATCACGATCTGCCGTGCGCCGACGCTGGCGGCGGTTTCGCTGACCATCACCGTCTCTTCCGCGTACGGCGAGAAGCTGATCGACACCACGATGTCGCGCGCCTTAATGCGGCTGATCTGCTCGCGCAGCATGCCGCCCATACCGTCGAGCAGGATAGGGCGGCACTCCAGATGGCTTAGAGCGTAGGTGAGGTAGGCCGCGACGCTAAAGGAGCGGCGCAGTCCGGCGATGTAGATGGTGTCGGCGTCGGCCAATAGCTGCACCGCGCGCTCCAGCATTTCCGGTTCGGCGCGGGCGGCCAGCTGCTGCAGCGCCTGGGCGTTCGAGCGGGCAAACTCCTGCAGGATATCGAGCGGCGTTTCCGGCACGGCCTCGCTCTCCATCTCGCGGAACAGCCGGGCGCGGTCGCTGTAGCTGGCGGTCTCCTCCACCAGGTTCATACGAAACAGCTGTTTCATTTCGTTGAAGCCGGTGAAGTCAAAGGCGTTGGCAAAGCGGATCAGCGTCGAGGGCGGCACGTCGGCGCGCTCGGCAATAACGGCAACCGTATCAAAGGCCACGCTGTTGGTGTTATCCAGCACGTAGCGGGAGACCTGCTGCAGCCTCTTGCTCAGGCTATCGTAGCGATCGCGGATTTGCTGCTGCAGTTCGTTCAGGCTGGTTGCTGTCGTCATCTTTTCCCCCAAATACAGTCATATGATTCTAAACGCAAAACCGCGTCTTTTAAATGTCGGCCATCCATCTGGCAGCAAAAATGAAACAGAAGCTTCAGTCATTTCCTCGCCCGAGAACCCTTAATAGCGCACGCGGCGTCAGTGATGCTGGCTGTTAACATAAAAATCCATCCTTGATCACAATAATCATCATTTATTTTATTTCAACTTAAAATGGAATATTTGTTTCATATATAGTGTTCAGTACATAGTGTTCAGGTCAAGTCACGTATCAACAGCGAGAGGTTAAGGATGGAGACGGTAGCGAATTTTATTCACGGCGAATGTGTCACCGGTTCAGGCCAGCGCGTTCAGGCGATCTTCAACCCGGCCACCGGCGAGCAGATCCGCCAGGTGGTGATGAGTACGGCACAGGAAACGGAGCAGGCGATTGCCGCCGCGCAGCAGGCGTTTCCGGCGTGGGCGCGTCATGCTCCGCTTAAGCGCGCGCGCGTGATGTTCCGCTTCAAGGCGCTGCTGGAAGAGAACATGGATCGCCTGGCCCGCCTCATCAGCGAAGAGCACGGCAAGGTCTTCTCCGACGCGGTGGGCGAGCTGACCCGCGGCCTGGAAGTGGTGGAGTTTGCCTGTGGTATTCCGCATCTGCAAAAGGGCGAACACTCGGCGAACGTCGGGACCGGCGTTGACAGCCACTCGCTGATGCAGCCGCTCGGCGTCTGCGCCGGGATCACGCCGTTTAACTTCCCGGCGATGGTGCCGATGTGGATGTTCCCGATTGCGCTGGCGACCGGGAATACATTCGTGCTGAAACCGTCGGAAAAAGACCCTTCGCTGGCGCTTGCGCTGGCGCAGCTGCTGAAAGAGGCCGGCCTGCCGGACGGCGTCTTCAACGTGGTGCAGGGCGATAAAGAGTCCGTTGACGTACTCCTGACCGACCCGCGCGTGCAGGCGGTGAGCTTTGTCGGCTCCACGCCGATTGCCGAATACATTTACCAGACCGCGTCCGCCCACGGTAAGCGCTGTCAGGCGCTGGGCGGCGCGAAAAACCACTGCATTTTAATGCCGGATGCCGACATGGAGATGGCGACCAACGCCATCATGGGCGCGGCCTACGGCGCGGCGGGCGAGCGCTGCATGGCGCTCTCGGTGGTACTGGCGGTGGGCGATAACACCGCCGATGACCTCTGCGCCCGGCTGGAAAAACAGATTGCCGCGCTGCGCGTCGGGCCGGGGCTGGACCAGACGCCGGAAAACGAAATGGGGCCGCTCATCTCCTCCGCGCACCGCAGCAAGGTGTTGGGCTACATCGACAGCGGAGAAGCGCAGGGGGCGACGCTTCGCGTGGACGGTCGCAGCTTCAGCGTGAAGGGCCACGAGCAGGGCTATTTCGTCGGGCCGACGCTGTTCGATAACGTCACCCCGGAGATGACCATCTATAAAGAAGAGATTTTTGGTCCGGTGCTTTCTGTGGTGCGCGTAGCAGATTACGCCAGCGCGGTGGACCTGATTAACCGCCATGAATATGGTAATGGCTCGGCAATCTTCACCCGCGACGGCGGCTGCGCGCGCCGCTTCTGCGAAGAGGTGCAGGCGGGCATGGTGGGCGTCAACGTCCCGATCCCGGTGCCGATGGCGTTCCACAGCTTCGGCGGCTGGAAGCGTTCCATCTTCGGCGCGCTCAACGTCCACGGCAACGACGGCGTGCGCTTCTACACCCGAATGAAAACCATCACCGCGCGCTGGCCGGAAATGCAGCAGGAGACAGGCGCTGCGTTCTCCATGCCGACGCTGGGCTGACAGGAGATTTTATGCAAACCGAACGTATGACCATGGCCCAGGCGCTGGTCCGGTTCCTGAATCAACAGTACGTCAGCGTGGACGGCAACGAAACTCCCTTCGTGGAGGGCGTCGCCACCATCTTTGGACACGGCAACGTGCTGGGTATCGGCCAGGCGCTGGAACAGGATCCGGGCCATCTGCAGGTGATGCAGGGCTGCAACGAGCAGGGCATTGCCCATATGGCGACGGGGTTCGCCAAACAGCACCGCCGTCAGCGCATCTTTGCCGTCACCTCCTCCGTCGGGCCGGGTGCCGCCAATATGGTTACGGCGGCGGCAACCGCCACGGCGAACCGCATCCCGCTGCTGCTGCTTCCGGGCGATATCTACGCCAGCCGCCAGCCGGACCCGGTGCTGCAGCAGATCGAGCAGTATCACGATCTCAGCATCAGCACCAACGACTGCTTCCGTCCGGTCTCCCGCTACTGGGACCGCATTAACCGCCCGGAGCAACTCATGAGCGCGATGCTCAGCGCGATGCGAACGCTTACTGACCCGGCAGATACCGGTGCGGTGACGATTTGCCTGCCGCAGGACGTGCAGGGGGAAGCGTGGGATTACCCGCTGAGCTTCTTCGCGCGTCGCGTGCACCACATCGAGCGTCGTCCGCCCGATCCGCAGCGTCTGGCGCAGGCGCGGGCGCTGATCGCCCGCAAGCGTCGCCCGCTGGTGGTGTGCGGCGGTGGCGTGCGCTATTCCGGCGCACATGAGGCGTTTCGCGAATTTGTCGAGACGCTGCAGCTGCCGTTTGCCGAAACTCAGGCCGGAAAGGGGGCGCTGGTAAGTGACCACCCGCTTAACCTCGGTGGCGTAGGGGTGACGGGCGGAATGGCGGCCAACCAGCTCGCGCCGCAGGCTGACCTGGTGATTGGCATCGGCACGCGCCTGACCGACTTTACCACCGGCTCCAAGGCGCTCTTTTCCCATCCGGACGTCGAATTTCTGCTGCTGAACGTGGCCGAGTTTGACGCTCTGAAGCTGGACGCTACGGCGCTGATTGCCGACGCTCAAACCGGGCTCGAGGCATTGACCCACGCGCTCGGTGATTACCGCAGCGGCTGGGGAGAGGCGATCGCTGAGGCGAAATCCGCCTGGCGCGACGAGTGCCGCCGCCTGTGGGATCGCCAGTGGCGTCCTGACGACGCGCCCGAAGTGGCGGGGCACCTGGACGCGCAGTTGGCGGAGTACGGCGAGGCGCTCAATACCCGCCTGACCCAGACGCGGGTGCTGGGGCTGATCAACCAGCATGTTGAAGATAACGCCATCGTGGTGGGCGCGGCCGGTTCGCTGCCGGGCGATTTACAGCGCCTCTGGCAGGTCAAAACGCCGGACAGCTATCACCTGGAGTACGGCTACTCCTGCATGGGTTACGAGATTGCGGCAGCCATCGGCGCGAAGCTTGCCCGACCCGAGCTGCCGGTATACGCCATGGTGGGGGATGGCTCCTACATGATGCTGCACTCCGAGCTGCAAACCGCGGTGCAGGAGGGCATTAAGGTCACCGTTCTGCTGTTTGATAACGCCGGCTTCGGCTGCATTAACAACCTGCAGATGGGGCACGGCATGGGCAGCTTTGGCACGGAAAACCGCCACCGCAACCCGGAAACCGGGCGGCTTGACGGGCCGCTGGTGAAGGTCGATTTTGCGCAAAATGCGGAGAGCTACGGCTGCCGCGCGTGGCGGGTGCACGACGAGCAAAGCCTGCTGGCGGCGCTGGAGGCGTCACGCGCCCATCCGGGCCCGACGCTGCTGGACATCAAGGTGCTGCCGAAGACCATGACCCACGACTACGCCTCCTGGTGGCGAACCGGTGATGCGCAGGTGGCGGAATCGTCTGCCGTGCGTGAAGCCGCGGAGCAAACGCAGGCGCAGGTGAAAAAAGCCCGTCAGTATTGAGTTTTCCCGAAGTAACGAAATTTTCATTTCATTTTCCCCTCACCTTAACCCTCTCCCCATTGGGGAGAGGGAATGGTTCGGTGCGCTCTTTTCCCCCTCGCCCCTTTGGGGAGAGGGCCGGGGTGAAGGGCTATCAGCACCTTCTTCCATGTTGTGAGATTGATAACAAAATTTATCTCATTCATCTCAAAAGTGTTAACCCGCACTCAAAAACATAATTTTCACTATTTATAAAAATGAAATAAATGTTTTATTTATAGGGTCGTTAGTTCACAGCATTCACCAACACCGGGAGCCGTTATGTTTAACATTGCTTTACTGGGCGCTGGCCGAATTGGCCAGATACATGCAGCTAACATCGCCAGCCACGGCGCGACCACGCTCTGGTCCGTGGTTGACCCGAATCAGGAATTTGCCACCCGCCTCGCCACGCAGTATCAGGCCCGCCAGCAGAGCTTGGATGAAGCGATGACCGACCCTAACGTTCACGCCGTGCTGATCGCCTCCGCCACCGATACCCACGCGGACCTGATTGAAATGGCCGCCCGCCACGGCAAGGCCATCTTCTGTGAAAAGCCGGTACACCTCGACCTCGCGCGCGTGCGAGACTGCCTGAAGGTGGTCAAAGAGTATGACGTGCCGCTGTTCATTGGCTTTAATCGCCGCTTTGACCCGCAGTTCCGCCGCGTGAAAACCGACGCGCAGGCCGGGTGCATCGGCAAACTGGAATCGTTGCTCATCATCTCCCGCGACCCGTCTCCGCCGCCTGCGGAGTACGTGCGCGTTTCTGGCGGCATGTTCCGCGATATGACCATTCACGACTTTGACATGGCCCGCTTCATCATGGGCGAAGAGCCGGTGTCGGTGTATGCCCAGGGCAGTAACCTGGTGGATCCGGCGATTGGCGAGGCGGGGGACATCGATACCGCGTTTATCGTCCTGAAATACGCTTCCGGCGCGATGGCGACCATCGTCAACAGCCGCCGCTCATCTTACGGCTACGACCAGCGCCTGGAGCTGCACGGCTCCGAAGGGCTGCTGTGCGCGGGCAACATTCTGGAAAACCAGGTGCAGCACTACGGCAAACAGGGCTGCACCAGCGCGCTGCCGGAACACTTCTTCCTGCAGCGCTACAAATCCGCTTACGCCGCGGAATGGGAACACTTTGTCGCGGTCCTGCGCGGCGAAGCGGTGCCTGACTGCAGCGGCGATGATGGTGAACGTGCGCTGTACCTCGCGGATAAAGCGCTGGAGTCACTGCGCAGCCAGCGCGAGATCGTCCTCTAAACACAACTACCCTACACAGAGAGACATAATAATGAAAAAACTGATCGTAGCCGCCCTCATCGCCATGACGTCCGGGGCCGCCCTCGCCGAAAACGAGCAAATTGTTTTCAGTACGCCAAACCTGGCCATGCCGTTTGAAGTTCACATGCAGCGCACGGCGGTGAAAGCCGCAAAAGAGATGGGCGTGAAGCTTCAGGTACTGGACGGGCAGGGCAGCTCGCCGAAGCAGGTTGCTGACCTGGAAAATGCCATCACCCGCGGCGCGCAGGGCTTTATCGTCTCCCCGAACGATGTGAACGCGGTCTCCAGCGCGGTGGATGAAATTCAGGATGCGAAGCTGCCGGTGGTCACCCTTGACCGCTCCGTCGACAGCCAGAAGAAGGTGCCGCACTTTGGCGCCAACAACTACAAGGGCGGCCAGGCGATTGGCGACTTCGTTAAAACCAAATACCCCGACGGGGCGGAGATCATTCTGCTGACCGGCCAGCCGGGCTCCTCCTCCAACATCGAACGCACCAAAGGGATCCGCGACAGCCTGAAGGCGGGCGGGGATAAGTACAAGATTGTCGCCGATCAGACCGGCAACTGGATGCGTTCTGAAGGGATGCGCATCGTGGAAAGCGTGCTGCCCTCGCTGCCGAAACGTCCTCAGGTGATCCTCTCCGCTAACGACGACATGGCGCTGGGGGCGATCGAAGCGCTGCAGAGCCAGGGCGTGAAGCCGGGCGAAATTCTGGTCACAGGCTTTGACGCGGTACCGGAAGCGCTGGCCCGCGTGCGCGACGGCTGGCTGGCGGTGACGGCGGACCAGCGTCCGGGCTTTGCGGTGCAGACGGCGATGAGCCAGCTGGTGGCCAACGTGCGCGAGAAGAAAGCCATCACCGGGGCCGACTACCCGCCGACGCTGATCACTAAAGAGAACCTGCAGCAGGCTGAGCGTATCGGTGAGGCCGGTAACTGATTTATCCGCAGCCGCCGCTGGCGCGGCGGCTCACTCTAAAGGAGGAGCAGACCGATGTCGCAACCCTTACTGAAAGTGACCGACCTGGCAAAAAGCTTTTCCGGCGTCTGGGCGTTAAGCAGCGCCCAGCTGACCGTCGGCGCGGGCGAGATCCACGCCCTGCTGGGGGAAAACGGGGCGGGTAAATCCACGCTGCTGAAGGCGCTCGCGGGGGCGCAGCCGCAAACCCGCGGGGATATCTGGTTCAACGGCGAAACGCTGCCGGTGGACGACTCCCCGGTGGAGCGCCAGAACAAGGGCATTATCACCATCTATCAGGAATTTAATCTGCTGCCCAACATGACCGTCGCGGAAAACATGTTTCTCGGGCGCGAGCCGCGTAAACGCAACCTGATCGTCGACGAAAAGGCGGTAAATCAGGAAGCGCAGGTCATTCTCGACTATCTGCAGCTGAACGTTGCGCCGACCACGCCGGTCGCCCGTCTGAGCGTTGCCCAGCAGCAGATGGTGGAGATCGCCCGGGCGCTGACCCTCAACGCCAGGCTAATCATTATGGACGAACCGTCCGCCGCGCTGAGCGATAGCGAGGTGGAAAGCCTGCATCGCGTGGTGCGGGAGCTTAAAAACCGCGGCGTAAGCATTATTTATGTTACCCACCGTCTGCACGAAGTTTTCCAGCTCTGCGATCGCTTCACCGTTTTCCAGGACGGCCGCTTCACCGGCACCGGCGCGGTGGCGGAGACCAACGTCGAACAGCTGATCCGCCTGATGGTCGGTCGCGACGTGGCCTTTAACCGCCGTCCCGCCAGCGAAACGCATCATGAGGATAAACCCGTCCGCCTGGCGGTGAAGGGGCTGAGCCGCGAAAAGCCGCCGCTGGATCCGCACGGCATAGCCCTGCATGACATCAGCTTCCACGTTCACGCCGGGGAGGTCTTAGGCATTGCCGGACTGGTGGGCGCCGGGCGCACCGAAGTGGCCCGCTGCCTGTTTGGCGCGGACGCGTTTACCTCGGGCAGCTTTGAACTGGACGGCGTGCCGTACCAGCCGCGCGACCCGCTTTATGCGCTCGATCAGGGCGTGGCGCTGGTGCCGGAAGACCGCAAAAAAGAGGGGGCGGTGCTGGGGCTGTCGATTCGCGACAACCTGTCGCTCTCCTGCCTCTCTTCGCTGCTGCAGTGGCGCTGGTTCGTGAACACCCGCAAAGAGGACGATCTGATCGAGTCCTACCGCAAGGCGCTGCAGATCAAAATGGTCAACAGCGCGCAGGAGGTGCGCAAGCTCTCCGGCGGTAACCAGCAAAAGGTGATCCTCGCGCGCTGCATGGCGCTCAACCCGCGGGTGCTGATCGTAGATGAGCCGACGCGCGGCATTGACGTGGGGACCAAATCAGAAGTGCACCAGGTGCTGTTTGACATGGCGAAAAAGGGCGTGGCGGTGATCGTGATCTCCTCCGATCTGCCTGAAGTGATGGCGGTGTCAGACCGGATCATCACCCTGAGCGAAGGGCGAGTGACCGGCGAGATCCACGGTGACGACGCTAACGAAGAACGGCTGATGACGATGATGGCCATCAACCACAACGCCCTGAACGCGGCATAACGGAGTTTCTCATGACGCAGATGATTTCTAAAACGCAGGCCCCGGTCAAACGCGCCGGACGCATCGATCCCATCGCCTTCTTCGAGCGCTTCGGGGTGCTGATTTTCATGATCCTGCTGCTGATCTTCTTCCAGTCGCAGAACAGCAATTTTTTCTCTGAACGCAATATTTTCAACATCCTGACCGAAGTCTCCATCTACGGGATCATGGCCGTGGGGATGACCTTTGTCATCCTGACCGCCGGGATCGACCTTTCCGTCGGCTCCATTCTGGCGGTCTGCGCCATGACCGCGGCGTACGTGATTAAGGGCGACAACTTCACCACCGTCGACCCGAACGCCTGGGGCGGCATGAGCTGGCTGATTGGTCTGGGGATTTGTCTGGCGATGGGCACGGCGATTGGATTCCTGCACGGTCTGGGCGTAACACGCCTGCGCCTGCCGCCGTTCATCGTGACCCTCGGCGGGATGACCATCTGGCGCGGCCTGACGCTGGTGATCAACGACGGCGCGCCGATTGCCGGTTTCGATCAGGGCTACCGCTGGTGGGGGCGCGGGGAGCTGCTCGGCATCTCCATTCCGATCTGGATCTTCGCCATCGTCGCCCTCGGCGGCTATCTGGCGCTGCATAAAACCCGCTGGGGCCGCTTCGTCTACGCCATCGGCGGTAACCCGGAGGCGGCGCGCCTGGCGGGGGTGAACGTCAAGCGCGTGCTGGTCAGCGTCTATGTGCTGATCGGCTGTCTGGCGGGACTGGCGGGCTTCATCCTGAGCGCGCGTCTGGGGAGCGCCGAGGCGGTGGCCGGGATCTCCTTTGAGCTGCGCGTCATCGCCTCGGTGGTGATCGGCGGTACCTCGCTGATGGGCGGCTACGGGCGCATCGGCGGCACCATTATCGGCTCCATCATCATGGGGATTCTGATTAACGGCCTGGTGCTGATGAACGTCTCGGCCTACTACCAGCAGATTATCACCGGATTAATTATCGTTCTGGCGGTGGCGTTTGATACCTACGCCAAGAGCCGTCGCGGCGCACTGTGAGGATCACGATGAAAGAGGTTCGTATTGGATTAATTGGCACCGGGTATATCGGCAAGGCGCACGCTATCGCCTATGCCCAGGCCCCAACGGTGTTCAACCTGCGCGGCAGGCTGGTGCGCGAGATGGTGGCGGAAGTCACGCCGGAGCTGGCGGCAGAGCGCGCGCAGGCGTTTGGCTTCAACCGCTCCACGGGCGACTGGCGGGCGCTGGTGGCCGACCCGGCTATTGATGTGGTGGATATTTGCTCACCCAACCATCTGCATAAAGAGATGGCGCTGGAGGCGATCCGCCACGGCAAGCACGTCTACTCGGAGAAGCCGCTGGCGCTGAACGCCCACGACGCGCGGGAGATGGTTGACGCCGCGAAGCGGGCCGGGGTGAAAACGCTGGTGGGGTTCAACTACATGAAGAACCCGACGGCGCAGCTGGCGAAGGAGATTATCGCCCGCGGCGAGATAGGCGAGGTGATCCACTTCTACGGCACCCACAACGAAGACTATATGGCCGACCCGTTGTCGCCTATTCACTGGCACTGCTTTAAAGAGACCGCCGGGCTGGGGGCGCTGGGCGACCTTGCGGCGCATATCGTCAACATGGCTCAGTACCTGGTGGGGGATATCGAGCAGGTCTGCGGCGATCTGAAGATCGTGGTCCCGGCGCGCCCGGCGAAGGCCGGATCGTCGGAGATGATTGCCGTCGAAAACGAGGATCAGGCCCACGCGATGGTGCGCTTCGCGGGCGGGGCGCAGGGCGTGATTGAAACCTCCCGCGTCGCCTGCGGCCGCAAGATGGGGCTGTCGTACGTCATCACCGGGACGAAAGGCGCCATCAGCTTCACCCAGGAGCGCATGGCGGAGCTGAAGCTCTATCGGCATGACGATCCGGTGAACCGTCAGGGATTCCGGACCTTACTCGTCGGCCCGGCGCACCCGGACTACGCCGCGTTCTGCATGGGCGCAGGACACGGGATTGGCTTTAACGATCAAAAAACGGTGGAGGTGCGCGATCTGGTGGACGGGATTGCCGCCGACGCGCCGATGTGGCCGGACTTCGAAGAGGGCTGGAAGGTATCGCGCGTGCTGGATGCAATCGCGCTCTCGCACCGGGAAGGCCGCTGGCTGAACGTGAACGACATTGTCTGATGAGGTATCAACGTGGAAAAGCAGTTTGATGTGATATGCATGGGCCGCGTGGCGGTAGACCTCTACAGTCAGCAGATTGGTGCCCGTCTGGAGGATGTATCGAGCTTCGCCAAATACCTCGGCGGCTCGTCCGGCAACGTGGCGTACGGCACCGCGCGCCAGGGCCTGCGCTCGTCGATGCTGGCACGCGTCGGCGATGAACATATGGGCCGCTTCCTGCGGGAAGAGCTCAACCAGGTGGGCTGCGATACCAGCCATCTGATTACCGATAAACAACGCCTAACGGCGCTGGTGCTACTCGGCATTAAAGACCGGGACACCTTTCCACTGATTTTTTATCGCGATAACTGCGCGGATATGGCCATTACGGCCAGCGATGTGGACGAAAGCTACATTGCCTCCGCACGGTGTCTTGCCATCACCGGGACTCACCTTTCTCATCCTCAGACCCGTGAGGCGGTGCTGACGGCGCTGGGCTATGCCCGCCGTCACGGCGTGCGCACGGTGCTGGACATCGACTACCGTCCGGTGCTGTGGGGGCTGACCGCCTTAGGCGACGGGGAAACGCGCTTTATCGCCGCCGATAAGGTCACCCGCGAGTTGCAGGAGGTGCTTCACCTCTTCGACGTTATTGTCGGCACCGAAGAGGAGTTTCACATTGCGGGCGGCAGCACGGATACCCTGCAGGCGCTGGAGCAGGTGCGCGCCGTCAGTGAAGCAGCGCTGGTCTGCAAACGCGGCGCGCTCGGCTGCTCGGTCTACACCGACGCCATTCCGTCCCGGCTGGACGACGGCCTGACGGTGACCGGCGTGCGCGTGGAGGTGCTGAACGTCCTCGGCGCGGGGGACGCGTTTATGTCCGGCCTGCTGCGCGGCTATCTGAACGACGAGGGCTGGGAGCAGGCGTGCCGCTACGCCAACGCCTGCGGCGCGCTGGTGGTCTCGCGCCACGGCTGCGCCCCGGCGATGCCGAGCAAAATCGAGCTGGATGACTATCTTTCGCGCGCTGCAGATGTGCCGCGCCCGGATCTCGACCCGCGTCTTAACCATCTCCACCGGGTGACCACCCGACGCCGCGAGTGGCCGGAGCTGTGCGTGATGGCCTTCGACCACCGCAGCCAGCTTGAGGATATGGCGATGCAGTGCGGCGCGTCGCTTAAGCGCATTCCGGCGCTGAAGCAGCTGATCCTGCAGGCCAGCCGCGAGGCGGCGAGCCGCGCCGGGCTGGAGGGCAAAGCCGGTCTGCTGTGCGACGGCACCTTTGGTCAGGACGCGCTGAACGCCATTACCGGCGAAGGGTGGTGGATTGGCCGCCCCATTGAGCTGCCGGGCTCGCGTCCGCTGGAGATGGAGCATGGCAACATCGGCACCCAGCTCATCAGCTGGCCGCAGGAGCACGTGGTGAAATGCCTGGTCTTTTTCCATCCGGAAGACGCCCACGGCCTGCGCCTGGAGCAGGAGCAGAAAATTGCCGAGGTGTACCACGCCTGCTGCCGGTCCGGGCACGAGCTGCTGCTGGAGGTGATCCTGCCCGCGACCATGCCGCGCAGCGACGAGCTCTACCTGCGCGCTATCTCCCGCTTCTACAACCTCGGCATTTACCCGGACTGGTGGAAGCTGCCGCCGCTCTCCGCCGACGGCTGGACGGCGCTGAGCGAGATTATCGAACGCCGGGATCCGCACTGCCGCGGGGTAGTGATTCTCGGCCTGGACGCCCCGGCGGAACAGCTGCGCGCTGACTTTAAAGCCGCAGCGGGTCAGACGCTGGTGAAAGGCTTCGCCGTAGGGCGCACGCTGTTTGGCGATGCCTCCCGCGCGTGGCTGAAACACGATATTGACGATGCGCAGCTGGTGGCGCGCATCAGGGACAACTACCTGCAGCTTATCGCCTGGTGGCGCGAGCGCGGACACGCATAATGGAGACGACAATGAGTGTACAACTGGGCATTAACCCGCTGACGTGGACGAACGACGATCTGCCTTCTCTGGGCGCAGAGACGTCGCTGGAGACCTGCCTGAGCGAAGGTAAAGAGGCCGGTTTCGCCGGCTTCGAGCTGGGCAATAAGTTCCCGCGCGAAGCGCGCCTGCTCGGCCCCATCCTTCAGCGCCATGACCTGCAGCTGGTCTCCGGATGGTACTCCGGCCGCCTGCTGGATCGCAGCGTGGAGGAGGAGATCGCCGCCGTGCAGTCCCACCTGACGCTGCTGCGCGAGCTGGGGGCGAAGGTGCTGGTCTTTGCGGAAGTGAGCGGCTGCATTCACGGCGAGCAGCAGACGCCGGTGCATCTGCGCCCGCGCTTCCCGCAGTCACGCTGGAAGGAGTACGGCGAGAAGCTTACCGAATTTGCCCGCTACACCCAGCAGCAGGGCGTGCAGATTGCCTACCATCACCATATGGGCACGGTGATTGAGTCCGCCGACGACGTGGACAACCTGATGACCCACACCGGCGACGCGGTGGGGCTACTGCTCGATACCGGCCATCTGACCTTTGCCGGGGCCGATCCGCTGGCGGTGGCGCAGCGCTGGGCGTCGCGCATCAACCACGTTCACTGCAAAGACGTGCGTGCCGACGTGCTGGCGGACGTGAAAAACCGTAAAACCAGCTTCCTTGATGCGGTACTGAGCGGCGTGTTTACGGTGCCGGGCGACGGCTGCGTGGATTATCCGCCGATTATGCAGCTGCTGAAGGCGCAGGACTATCACGGCTGGCTGGTGGTCGAGGCGGAGCAGGATCCGGCCATTGCCCATCCGCTTACCTACGCCCGTCTGGGGTACAACAACCTGAGCCGCCTGGCGCGCGACGCCGGGCTTATCTGAGGAGGCGACATGTCACGTTTGCTATCACGCTGGCAACAGCCGAACGCGGAGGGACGCACCCAGTCCGTCACGCCGGAAAGCGCAGGGTGGGGGTACGTCGGCTTTGAGGCGTATGAGCTGCAGGAGGGGCAGACGCTGACGCTGCCCGCCGTCAGCGAAGAGCGCTGTCTGGTGCTGGTCGCCGGACGCGCCTCCATCAGCACGCCCTCCGCGCAGTTTACCGACATTGGCGGGCGAATGAGCCTGTTCGAGCGCATCAAGCCGTGGGCGGTGTACGTCACCCCGCAGGAGACGGTGCAGGTGAAGGCGCTGACGAAGCTTGAGCTGGCGGTCTGCGCCGCGCCTGGCAAGGGCACGTATCCGACGCGGCTGATTGCGCCGCAGGATATCGACGGTGAAGCGCGCGGCAAAGGTCACAACCAGCGCTATGTGCACAACATTTTGCCGGAAGACAGGCCCGCCGATAGCCTGCTGGTGGTGGAGGTCTGGACTAACGAGGGCTGCACCAGCTCGTACCCGAGCCACAAGCATGACACGGATAACCCGCCGCAGGAAACCTATCTGGAGGAGACCTACTACCATCGCCTCAACCCGGAGCAGGGGTTCTGCATGCAGCGCGTCTACACCGACGACAGAACGCTGGATGAGTGTATGGCGGTCTATAACCGTGACGTGGTGATGGTGCCGAAGGGCTACCACCCGGTGGCGACGATGGCCGGGTATGACAGCTACTACCTCAACGTGATGGCCGGGCCGGTGCGCAAATGGATGTTCACCTGGGAGGAGGACCACGCGTGGATTAATCGCGATTATCCCGGGGATAGCGGGCACTGAGGCTATTATTTGCCGGGTGGCGCTGCGCTTACCCGGCCTACAATTTACAAAATATTATTTTGCTTCAATCGCCTGCTCAATCGTCCGGGCAACGATCTGCGGCTGGCTCACCATCGATACGTGGCTTGCCGCCACCTCGGTGGTTTTCGCGTGGATCGTCTTCGCCATCGCCCGTTCAAGATCGGGGTTGATCATTCGGTCATTCTTGCTGACCACATACCAGCTCGGTTTGTCATGCCACGCCGCGTGGACGACTTTTTCACCAAACGCCTCTGCCTTAATTGGCCCCTGCGTGGCTGCAATCGTATCTTGAATGGCTGGCTTCACGTCAGGCGCGAAATCCTTCCTGACGGCTTCCGTCGGCAGGTATAAATAGCCGTCCGCCGTTTTGGCAATGCCCGCGCTACCCGGCGGTGCAGGGTAGCTTCCTGCCAGGTCCGCCGTCGACTGGCCGGAATCCGGGGCGAACGCCGCCACGTACACCAGCGATTTTACCCGCGCATCGTTTCCCGCCTCGCTAATCACGGTGCCGCCCCAGGAGTGGCCCACCAGCACCACGTCACCCTGCGCACGGGCGATGGCCCGCTTTGTGGCGGCAACGTCATCGTTGAGCGACGTGAGCGGGAGCTGGACGGCAATGACCTCGGCGTGCTGCTTCTGCAACAGGGCAATCACCTTATTCCAGCTGCTGCCGTCGGCAAACGCGCCGTGAACCAGCACGACGCTGGTTTTACCCTGTGCAAAGGCGCTGGCGGAAAGCGCCAGCAGGCCTGCCGTTAGTACAGTCAGTGCTTTCATCTTGAGACTCCTTAAAAATGGTGGACCGCCGCGTGGGGCGGTACGGTGAATTCAATGGTTTTGTGGTCGAGCGGCTTGTGTGTCGGGTCGGCCAGAATAATCGTCACCTTGTGTTTACCGGCGGGGAGTCCCACCAGAATCACCGGCTCTCCGCTGGCGTCAGCCCAGTGCCACGGCGCATCATCCACCACCACGTGAATGTGCCCGATGCGCGGGGTGACCTTGAGCGCGTCGGGCCCGAATACCGGCTCGATGCGAAGATTTTCGGCGCGGTATTGGATAAACACCGCGCCTTTGCTCAGCGGCCCGGCAAGCGGCGGATCGACGATCAGTTTTGCAGGCGGCTGCGGCTGCGCCAGCGGGGCAACGGCGGCGGGGCCGTTAACGTCCGCGGCGCTCAGATTGTCCAGGGGAGTGGCCTGGGCACCTGCGACGGATGTCAGGACAAGCAGGGGGAAAAGTACGTAGCGACGAATCATTGCTCTCTCTCCTCATCAGTTCTCAATGGCGACAGGGAAAGAAAACCATTTTTATGTATCGGAGATATTTGCCGGAGGGGGCGTTTTGTACCCGTTTGTCACCGTGGCCCGCGGGATACAGTGCGATACAGTTTGCCTCCCGGGACGGCGCACAATGGCTATCGCCAGCCCGGCAATCAGCAGCGTCAGGCCCGTCGACACCCCCATTGCACCCGCGATCCCCAGCGTTTTATTTAGCCACGCATAGGCATACGGTGAGGCTGCGGCCAAAAGCTGACCGGGGATAAGCAGCATGCCCGTGCGGCGGGCATAGCTTTCCGCGCTAAACAGCTCCAGCGGCAGGGTGGCTTTGACAAGGGTAACCAGCCCGTTGATGGCCCCATAGCCCAGCACAAAGCCGGCCGCACACCAGACAAACAGGGCGCTGCTCAACCCAACAAGAAAACAGAGCGGCATGGCGAGAGCGGTAAAAAGCGTTAATGTGAATGGCGTTAAGCGAGCCCCCGCCAGCACCTCCAGCGAGCGCGCGCCTGTCTGGCCGATTCCCCACAGCATGCCGATAGCGACCGGCAGGCCGTAGTGGGCAATAAACTCCGGCAGATGGGTGGAGGTGCCGTTAGAGACAAAGGTGATGAGGGCAATGAAGGCGGCATAAAGCCAGCCGTTTCGGCGCTCGTTGTTCAGCGGCGGTGCGGCGATTTTCGTCGTCACCGTCAGCCGCTGCCGGGGAAGCGTGCGGATCAGCAACGCGCTCAGCAGGCCAAGCAGGGCATAAATGCGTAATGCGTCCTGCCAGCGCATCACGTGAAGCAGCGCATCGCCCAGCGGCCAGAAGACGACAGAGGCCAGCCCGCCCGCCAGCGTGACGCGCGAGATTGTTCTTCGCGCCTGTTGTCCGTAGAGGTTGACCAGCGCGGCGAAGAGCGCATCGTACAGCGACAGGCGCATTCCCACGCCTGTGATCAGCCAGGCGCCGTACCATCCATAAAGCGTCCGGGTATACGCCATACAGGCACAGCTTGCGGCGATCAGCAGCGTTCCGCCCACCACCACCTTCTGACCGCCAAAGCGTGCCAGCAGGCGGGCGACAAAAGGGGAAACCGCCGCCATCACCAGCATCGCCAGCGTCAGGCCGAGGTAAATCTGCGGTGATGACCATCCCCGGTCGGCTGAAATGGCCAGCGCAAAGGTGCCGGGCATATAAAACGAGATCCCCCAGTTGATGAGCTGATTGCACCCGGCTGTGAGGGCGAGGCGGTGTGGCAGGGCAGGTATTTCCATGAGTGTTCATTCCGCTATGCAGTTGTCCTGAGCATAACGGGCGCGGTATTGTGCTGGCAGGGCAGCAACCTTATGCGCGGTATAAGAGAAACTTTGAATGACGACGCTTAATCTGGGCTATCTCGCCACCTTCCGTCTGGTGATCCAGCGCGGCAGCTTTTCAGCGGCAGCGGATGTGCTGGGTATCTCCCAGCCCGCCGTCAGCCTGCAAATACGCCAGCTGGAGCAGTTTCTGCAAAGGCGGCTGGTGGAGCGTACCGGGCGAGGGATAAAGGCGACGGCAGCCGGAGAGGCATTGCTGGCGCATGGGGAGCGTATTCAGCAGGTGGTGGATGACGCCATTCGGTCGGTGAGCGCATTCAGCCACGATGTGAGCGGCACTATTACGCTTGGCACGGGGGCAACGGCCTGCATTCATTTTCTGCCGCCTCTGCTGGAGCAGCTACGACGCGACTATCCGCTCCTGAACGTGGGGGTGACGACGGGCAACACCCGCGATATCGTCAGGGCCATCGAAGAGAACCGTCTCGATATGGGGCTGGTCACGCTGCCGGTGAGTGGCAAGGCGTTGGACGTCATGCCGGTGATGGACGAAGAGTTTGTTTTTATCGCCTCGCCGGAGCTGAAGGATGTTTTCAGAGACTTTACCCCGGATGCGCTGCACGCTCAGCCGCTGATTGCCTTTGAATCAGGTAGCGGAACCCGGACGCTGATCGATGGCTGGTTTGCGGCTAATGGATTAACGATCGCACCGGTGATGCAGCTTGGCAGCATCGAGGCGATCAAACGCATGGTTCGCGCGGGGCTGGGCTACAGCATCGTGCCTCGAATGGCGGTAGAACAGGATGGCGATCGCGAAGGGCTATGCGTGATGTCGCTTACGCCCATGCTGCAGCGGCAGCTGGCGGTGGTGATGCGACAGGATAAAATCCTCAGCAAAGGGATTGCGGCCATTATTCGGCTCGTGCAGCATCCTTCGGCGGTTTAGCGGTCAGCGGTGTCGACGGTGAGGCTGGATTGCTGCGACTGGGTTTTGTCCTGATGGTGGTACCAGGCGCCAATCGAGGAGTAAACGAAGCGGCCAAAGAAAAACAGAAAGCTGATGAGCAGTATGATGCGGGTCATTCGGGTGTTAAATCGATGTCGTTTGCGCATACGCGTGACCTGACTCACTCTGTTTATCCTGGGTAAGCCCTTTTGGGCGATAAGGATATTAAGGCACAGCGGGAAGAAGGGGTCAATTCTGCAGTGTGTAAATAACCGTCAATGTATACATTAATTAATGTTATTGAATTTAATTAATGCATTTACCATATTGATAATATGAAGAAAATTATTTCAAAAAAAACACCACAAAGAGTAATTTGCGTAAAGTGGTTTGATTTAAGTCAACGGATTCCCGGCCCTTATATTTAAAATCCTTCCTCCACACAGTTCGCCCCGCACGCCGCCGGGCGGCGCGTACGTCAGGTTGGATGCCTGTCTTTATTTTCCCTCTGGAGCGAAAGGGGTTTAACCGGGCATCTATGAACATTCTCGCTTTCCTGAAAAAAAATGAAAACCGCTGGTGGGCATTGCCGCTTATTTTGCCTGTGGTTTTACTTCCCGTGCTGAGCATCGCGAATACCTTCACGCAGCTGGGAGACGGTATTGCGGCACTCTATTATTTACCCCTCTCATTTTTGCTTTCGCTGATGATGTTCTTTGGGCTGGAAGCGCTGCCCGGGATCGTATTGTCGCTGTTTATCCGCTATTACCCCTCGGTCGGCATGTTCGAAACGGTCGCTGGTATGCTCCATTTTGTCGTCCCTTTAGTGCTGAGCTGGGGCGGCTACCGGGTGTTTGCGCCCAGACGGAATATGACCGCATACGGCGACATCCGGCTGATGGCGCAGCGCATCTTCTGGCAGGTCTTCTGCCCCGCGACGCTATTTCTGGTGCTGTTTCAGTTTGCGGTGTATTTAGGCGTGTATGAGAGCCGGCAGAGCCTTGCGGGATTAAACCCTCTTAATATTCGCACGCTCATCAACTATCAGACGCTGCTGGTCAGCGGGCTGACGGGCGTGCCGCTGAGCTATCTGCTGATCCGCCTGATTCGCCATCCGCGCTATCTCAAAAGCCTTTTCTCGCAGATCCGTTCCCAGATAGATAAAAAGGTGACGGTCATTGAGTTTCTGATGTGGGCGATTGCGCTAGGCGGGCTGCTTACGCTGCTGCTGCTCCCGATGAATGAAAACAGCTCCATTTTCACCACGAACTACACCCTGTCGCTGCTCATGCCGGTGATGCTCTGGGGCGCGATGCGTTTTGGCTATAAGCTGATTTCGCTTATCTGGACGCCGATACTGCTGGTATCTATTCACTATTTTTACCGCTATATCCCGGTGAACCCGGGGTATGACATTCAGCTGGCGATCACCTCTTCCAGTTACCTGGTCTTCTCGTTCGTGTTGGTTTTTATGTCGATGCTGGCAACCCGGCAGCGCGCGGTGAACAAACGCTCGCGCAGGCTGGCGCTGCTCGATCCGGTCGTCCATATGCCTAATCTGCGGGCGCTGTCGCGCGATCTGGCGAAAAACCCGTGGTCGGCGCTCTGCCTGCTGCGTATTCCGGAGCTGGAAATTCTGGGTCGAAATTACGGCGTGCTGCTGCGTATTTTGTACAAACAGCAGCTGGCGCAGTGGGTAAACGGTACCCTCCAGCCCAACGAGCAGGTGTATCACCTCACCGGGTATGACATGGCGGTGCGGCTCAATGCGGAATCGCACCAGCAGCGAATTGAAACCCTGGACGAGCATATCAAGCAGTTCCGCTTTGTCTGGGACGGCATGCCGCTTCAGCCGCAGGTGGGAGTGAGCTATTGCTATGTCCGGTCCCCGGTTAACCATCTGTATCTGGTGCTGGGTGAGCTGGGCGTGGTTGCCGACCTGTCGCTCGCCTCTAACCATCCGGAAAATCTTCAGCAGCGTGGGGCCGTCCATTTGCAGCGTAACCTGAAGGATAAAGTTGCGATGATGAGCCGCCTGCAAAAGGCGCTTGATAACGACGAATTCACCCTGCTGGTTCAACCCGTTCGCGGCCTGCGTGGCGATTGCTATCACGAAGTCCTGCTCCGGATGCCGGATGCCAACGGGCTATTGATCTCTCCCGATCGGTTCCTGCCCGTCGCGCAGGAGTTTGGCCTCTCCTCGCGGGTGGATTTGTGGGTGCTGGAGTATACTCTGCGCTTCCTGGCCGCGCATCGCGAAAGGCTGCCCGGCCAGCGTTTCGCCATTAATCTGGCCCCCTCAACCGTATGTCGGGTGCAGTTTCCGCTTGAGGTCAGTCGCCTGCTGGCGAAATACACCATTGAGCCGTGGCAGCTGATTTTTGAAGTGACGGAGTGCAGCACCTTTTGCAATGCGGAGCAGGCTCTACACATCCTCCGGCAGCTGCAGAAAATGGGGGTACGTATTGCGATTGATGATTTTGGCACCGGCTATGCGAGCTATGCGCGGCTGAAAAGCGTGGATGCGGATATTCTCAAGATCGACGGCAGCTTTATCCGCAATATCGTCAACAACAGCCTGGATTATCAGATTGTGGCGTCTATCTGCCATCTGGCGCGCATGAAGAAGATGCTGGTGGTGGCGGAGTACGTCGAGACCGAAGAGATACGTAGCGCGGTTCACGCGCTAGGCATCGATTATGTGCAGGGCTATCTGATTGGCAGACCGGCGCCGCTTGAGTCGCTGCTGGAAGCTGAGGCGTCCTGCGCGGACGCCTGAACCGTTACGCGGCGACGTCGGCGCTCTCTTCTTCAATTTTAAGCAGCCAGCCGGTGACCGCTTCCCAGTACTGCTGCTCTTTTTCCAGGTCCAGCAGGACCAGAGCGTTCTGGCTGAACCAGTCGTGCGGGAAGCTCAGCGTCCAGTGATGGTCGTCGGTTTTAAGCTTCAGCGTGGGCGGCGTGGTGGTGGCCTGGCGCTGGTTATTGAGCAGTACGCCCAGACGCAGCAGCTGTATAAGCGGCAGGAACTGTTTTTTCTTGAACAGCGTGAAGCGCGGCAGGTCGTCGAGCTTGATGGCTTTGCGGTGATAACGCACCAGGGTCGCCATCATGGTTTGCTGCTCCTGGTTGAAGCCAGGCAGATCGCTATTTTGCAGAATGTAGGCCGAATGGCGATGCATCCCGCTGTGGTTGATGTTGAGCCCCACCTCGTGGAGCATTGCGGCCCATTTTAACAGCGCGGCAAGCTGCGGGTGCGCGAGCTTCGGATTCTGCTCTTCCCACTGCTCGTACATCTGCACCGTGGTGTCCAGCACGCGCTTCGCCTGCTCGCGGTCGATGTTGTACTGGTTAGCCAGGCTTTGTGCGGTGCGGCTGCGAATATCCTGATGGCGGAAGCGGCCTTCCATCTCATACAGCACGCCTTCGCGCAGCGCGCCGTCGGAAAGGCGCAGCTCTTTAATGGCGAGGGCATCAAACACGCCGCAGAGGATGGCCAGCCCCGGTACGAAAACCACCTTACGCTCGTCGGAAAGACCCGGCAGGCTTAAGGCGTCAAAACTTTTATGCTTCAGCACTTCTTCGGTCAGCAATGTCAGGCGTTCGGGCGTGATAAACCCGTCTTTTTCACCCATCGCCAGCAGCACTTCATGCGCCGCTTTGATGGTACCCGACGCGCCCAGCGCCACGTTCCAGCCCTGGATACGGTACTGCCAGGCCAGGTTTTCCAGCTTCTGGACGGCCGCCATCCGCGCACGCTGGAAGTTCTCGCGGGTGATGCTACCGCCCGGGAAATACATCTGTGCGAAGCTGACGCAGCCCATACGGCGGCTTTCCACCAGGCGCGGCTCAAAGTCTTCGCCGATCACAAGCTCCGTAGAACCGCCGCCGATGTCGATAACCAGCTTGCGCCCTTTTTCCGGCTGGGTGTGCTCGACGCCCATGAAGATCAGACGCGCTTCCTCGTTGCCGGAGATGATCTCAATCGGGTAGGGGATCACCTTTTCGGCCCGCTTGAGAAACTCAGGGGCATTCAGGGCCTGGCGCAGGGTGTGGGTGCCCACGATGCACACGCTGGAGGGCGAGAAGCCCTGCAGGCGCTCAGCAAACAGCGACAGGCAGTTTAACCCGCGCTCCATCGCCTCTTCGCTGAGCATGCTGCGTTCATCAAGACCATCCGCCAGGTGTACGCGCTGCTTCAGACGACCGATGATCTGCAGCGCGCCATCCACCTCACGGGCGATGACCATGTGGAAACTGTTAGAGCCAAGATCGACCGCGGCGAATTCCTGCGGGCGTGGGGTCTTATCATTTATCGGCATAGGTTAATCGGGTTGCTCGAGTGATTTGATATAGTCGTAAATCGCCAGTTGCGACCGCACTTTACGGCGGTTGCCGCGCGGTACATAGCGGTTACTGAGTTCTTTGTCGATATAGCGTGCTTTCACGGTATCGCTGAACAGAATCTCGATGATGTCGAGGATCTGCTGCTTCAGGCGCGGATCCAGCAGCGGTGCCGCGACTTCAATTCGGTAGTCAATATTGCGCGTCATCCAGTCTGCCGAAGAGAGATAGACCTGTTTATCACCCGCATTATCGAAAATATAGACCCGATCGTGCTCCAGGTAGCGGTCAACAATGCTGATCACGCGAATATTGTCGCTGATGCCTTCCAGTTCCGGGATCAGCGAGCACATGCCGCGGATCAGAAGATTAACCGGTACGCCGGAGCTGGACGCCGCATACAGCCTGTCCACCAGCCCTTTATCGACCAGGTTGTTAAGCTTCAGCGTGATGCCGGACGACAGCCCTTTCTGGGCATTGGCGATCTCTTTATCGATCATATCGTACAGCAGACGGCGCGAGTTCTGCGGCGAGACCAGCAGATAGTCAAAGCTCACCGGACGGTACGGGTTTTCGATAAAGTTAAAGACCCGGCGCACTTCGTTAGTGATGCGGGCATCGGCAGTTAAGAGCGAGTAATCGGTATAAATTCGCGCGGTTTTCTCGTTAAAGTTCCCGGTACCGATGTGGGCATAACGCACCACCTCATCGCCCTCTTTACGAGAGATGAGGAACAGCTTGGCGTGAATTTTCAGCCCTGGCGCGGAGAAAATGACGTGCACACCGGCTTCCGTCAGACGGCGCGCCCAGTGAATGTTCGCCTCTTCGTCGAAGCGCGCCTGCAACTCAACCACCACGGTGACTTTTTTGGCGTTGTGCGCCGCGTGGATCATCGCATCGATGATGCGGGAATCTTTTGCGACGCGGTAGATGTTGATTTTGATCGCCAGCACGCTCGGGTCGAACGAGGCCTGACGCAGCAGTTCCAGCACGTGCTCAAACGTATGATACGGATAGTAGAGCAGGACATCGCGTTCGCGGATGGCGTCGAATCCGTTGCGGAATTTATCGAACCAGAGATGGCGCAGGCGCGGCAGCGGCTTGTTCACCAGGTTGGCTTTGCCGACGTTCGGGAAGCCAATAAAATCTTTAAAGTTGTGGTAACGACCACCCGGAACGATGGAGTCATAGCGCGAAATGGTCAGTTTCTCACGCAGCATCTCCACCATGGCGTCCGGCATATCGCGCTGATAGACGAAGCGCACCGGTTCAGCCGTCAGGCGCTGTTTCAGGCTGGATGACATCAGCTCCATCAGGCTGGCTTCCATCTCGTGCACCAGGTCATATTCGGCGTCACGAGTCATTTTCATCGAGTAGGCGTTTAACGCATCGTAATCGAAGAAGCCTTTGAAGATGTCGTCCAGACAGTAGCGCAGGATGTTATCCAGCAGGATCATTGGTTTGCGTCTGCGCGGAGTTTCCGGCGGCAGGTTCACAAAGCGCGGGACCTTGTCGGATGGGATCTCCAGCAGCGCGTAACGGATAGACTCACCGCGAATAATTTCCACCGCCAGGTAGGTGTAGTCATCTTTCAAAAACTGCACCAGATCGGTTTCGCGGTTGATCAGAATGGGGGTAATGTGCTGGCGCAGATAGTGTTTGAAGTAGTGGCGCAGCCAGTTTTGTTGGTTAACGGAAAGCTGGCGTTCGTTAATCAGGAAGATTTGATTGCGCGCCATCTCCAGCAGCAGTTCGTTATACAGGCCGTCAAATTCCTGATCGGCTTTCAGCACGCGGGACTGGATTTTGCCCAGCAGATGCCGCGAGTGCGAGTTTAAGCCCTGTTCTTCGCTGATGATGATGCGTCTTTTCAGCTCGGCAAAGCGAACTTTGTAGAACTCATCCAGGTTGTTCGAATAAATACCCAAAAAACGCATGCGCTCGATCAGCGGGTTACTTTTGTCTGCCGCTTCCTGGAGTACACGTTCGTTGAATGCTAACCAGCTTAGCTCTTTCTCGATATATAACTTTTCCTGACCCATTACAGCTCACACTCCAGTTCAATCACAGGACGTGGTAAATCCGTCTCGTCCTTATTATGGCGAGCATTTCCACGATATGTCCAACAGTGCCAGAAAAGTATGACAGTTATTTTTTTTGTTGAGGAATTTAAAGGGTTGGGGAGGGGACATTCGGGTAATGCATCAGGCAGGTCGGGTAAGCGCAGAAGCGCCACCCGACATATTAAACTACTCTTCCGCCGCATGGCCCTGCGGAGGTAACTTAACGCCGTCCAGCCAGGCAGCGCCGTCGCGCATCTCGAGACGTCCGTCGACAAACCAGCTTACCACCAGCGGGTAAATGGCGTGTTCCTGGGTCTGCACGCGTTCGGTCACGTCTTCTTCGCTATCGCCGTCAAAGACCGGGACTTTCGCCTGCAGGATAACCGGACCGCCGTCCAGCTCGTCGGTAACGAAATGCACGGAGGTGCCGTGCTCCTCATCGCCATTTTCCAGAACCTGACGATGGGTATGCAGGCCGGGATATTTCGGCAGAAGAGAAGGGTGAATATTCAGCAGACGTCCGGCGAAGTGTTCTACAAAAGCCGGGCTCAGAATGCGCATATAGCCCGCCAGCACGACTACGTCCGGCGCGTAGGCATCAATCTCATGCACCAGCTCGCGGTCAAAGGCTTCACGTCCGGCGAACTGGCTGGCTTCCAGCGCGTGCGCGGGAATGTTGGCTTCCCGCGCGCGCTCAAGGCCGAACGCGTCGGCCTTGTTGCTGAATACTGCCCGAATGGTGCCGTTGATTTTCTTCTGCTTGCAGGCGTCTATGATGGCCTGCAAATTGCTTCCGTTGCCGGAAATGAGCACCACGATGTTTTTCATTCAATGACCACACGCTGTTCGGAATCGGAGGCTTTAATCGTACCGATTTTCCACGCGTTTTCACCTTTCTCCGTCAGCAGCTTCACTGCTTTATCCGCTTCGCTTGCCGGCAGGGCGATAACCATGCCCACGCCGCAGTTAAAGGTGCGGTACATTTCGTGAGAGCTCACGTTGCCCGCGGTCTGCAGCCAGTTAAACACGGCTGGCCACTGCCATGAGGATTCGTCGATCACCGCCTGGGTGTTGTCCGGCAGAACGCGCGGGATATTTTCCCAGAAGCCGCCGCCGGTCAGGTGGGCAATGGCGTGAACGTCGACGTTCTCGATAAGCTCGAGCACGTTCTTCACGTAGATGCGGGTCGGCGCCAGCAGATGGTCAGCCAGCGGTTTACCGTCAAGCTCGGTGGTCAGCGGATCACATCCGCTCACTTCGAGGATTTTACGCACCAGGGAGTAGCCGTTAGAGTGCGGGCCGCTGGAGGCCAGCGCGATCAGCACATCGCCATCGGCCACTTTGCTGCCGTCGATAATTTCTGATTTTTCTACTACGCCGACGCAGAAGCCCGCGACGTCATAATCTTCGCCGTGATACATGCCCGGCATTTCTGCGGTTTCACCACCGACCAGCGCGCAGCCAGACTGCAGACAGCCTTCGGCGATACCGTTAATCACGCTTGCCGCGGTATCTACGTCCAGTTTGCCGGTCGCGTAATAATCGAGGAAGAACAGCGGCTCTGCGCCCTGTACCACCAGGTCATTCACGCACATCGCGACCAGATCGATACCGATCGTGTCGTGACGTTTTAAATCCATCGCCAGGCGCAGCTTGGTGCCTACACCGTCAGTACCCGAGACCAGAACAGGTTCACGATATTTTTGCGGCAGCGCGCACAGTGCGCCGAATCCACCCAGACCACCCATCACTTCCGGGCGGCGGGTTTTTTTCACCACACCTTTGATTCGGTCAACCAGCGCATTACCTGCGTCAATATCAACACCGGCATCTTTGTAGCTGAGAGAAGTTTTGTTGGTCACGGCTTAAATCCCCACGCGATTGCATAGCTAGTAAGAAAAATCGGCGCAATTCTAACAGTCCAGGCAAACGTTTGCGAGCCTATTCTGGACGTGGATATCTTTTTTTCTGTGCACCCCGTGAATGCAGCCAAACTTGACTCTGTTCACGAAAATGAAACCGGTTTCTGAGAACTGCTTGCAACGGTTATTCCCTTTGCACATCATCGAACTGAAACCGGTTTCTGTAATTGTTTTTGCAGATAATAACGCAGAATGAGGGAAAGCGAATGTCAGGATTTAAAGCAGATTTTCTGTGGGGTGGGGCCGTTGCGGCGCACCAGCTGGAAGGCGGCTGGAAAGAGGGCGGAAAAGGCGTGAGCGTGGCCGACGTCATGACCGCGGGCGCGCACGGCGTGCCGCGTGAAATCACCAACGGCGTGCTGGAAGGGAAAAATTACCCTAACCATGAAGCCATTGATTTCTACCACCGCTATAAAGAAGACATCAAACTCTTTGCTGAGATGGGGTTCAAATGCTTCCGCACCTCTATTGCCTGGACGCGGATCTTCCCGAAAGGCGACGAGCTTGAGCCTAACGAGGCTGGCCTGAAATTCTATGACGATCTGTTCGACGAATGCCTGAAGTACGGCATCGAACCGGTTATCACCCTTTCTCACTTCGAGATGCCTTTCCATCTGGTCACGGAATACGGCGGCTGGCGCAACCGTAAGCTGATCGACTTCTTCGTTCGTTTTGCAAAAGTGGTATTCCAGCGCTATCAGCATAAAGTGAAGTACTGGATGACCTTCAACGAGATCAACAACCAGGCCAACTTCCACGAAGATTTTGCGCCGTTCACTAACTCCGGGCTGAAGTACGCGCCGGGTGAAGACCGTGAGCCGGTGATGTTCCAGGCGGCGCACTATGAGCTGGTGGCCAGCGCCCTGGCGGTGAAGGCGGGGCGCGAGATTAACCCGTCGCTGCAGATTGGCTGCATGATTGCCATGTGCCCTATCTACCCGCTCACCTGCGCGCCGGACGATATGATGATGGCGATGAATGCCATGCACCGCCGTTACTGGTTCACCGACGTGCACGTGCGCGGCAGGTACCCGCAGCATCTGCTCAACTACTTTGCGCGTCGCGGCTTCACGCTGGATATTACCGAAGAAGATAAAGCCGCGCTGAAGCAGGGCTGCGTCGATTACATCGGCTTCAGCTACTATATGTCCTTCGCCACCAAGGCGACGGCGGATAACCCGCAGCTGGATTACGACGAGAGCAAGAGCCTGGTCACTAACCCGTACGTGCAGAAATCGGACTGGGGCTGGCAGATTGACCCGGTGGGGCTGCGCTACTCTCTCAACTGGTTCTGGGATCACTATCAGCTGCCGCTGTTTATCGTTGAGAACGGCTTTGGCGCGATCGACGTGCAGGAGAGCGACGGCACGGTGAACGACCAGTACCGCATTGACTACCTGTCCGCCCACATCCGCGAGATGAAAAAAGCGGTGGAGGAAGATGGCGTGGATCTGATGGGCTACACCCCGTGGGGCTGTATCGACCTCGTTTCTGCCGGTACGGGCGAAATGAAAAAACGCTACGGCTTTATCTTTGTCGACAAAGACAATGAAGGCAACGGCACGCTGAACCGCAGCAAGAAGAAATCGTTCGACTGGTATAAGCAGGTGATTGCGAGCAACGGCGATAGCCTGTAATTGCCGGGTGGCGCTAACGCTTACCCGATCTACACTACACGTAGGTCCGCGTAAGCGCAGCGCCACCGGGCAGAACCCCGCCCCCAGGCCGGAGTCCCGCCTCCGGTTTTTTTTGCCTCTAAATCACTTTGCTTGATATACGTCAAGCAAGATGGGTATGGCCTAATCCGAAAAAAGCGGTATAATCCCGCGATTTTTTTGCGGACGCCGCCTCAGAGGAGAAAGAGAATGAAGATTGTGGAAGTGAAACACCCACTCGTTAAACACAAGTTGGGCCTGATGCGTGAGCATGACATCAGCACGAAGCGTTTTCGCGAACTGGCATCTGAAGTCGGCAGCCTGCTGACATACGAAGCGACCTCCGATCTGGAAACAGAAAAAGTCACCATCGAAGGCTGGAACGGCCCGGTGCAGGTTGAGCAGATCAAAGGTAAGAAAATTACCGTGGTGCCAATTCTGCGTGCCGGTCTCGGCATGATGGAAGGCGTGCTGGAGCACGTGCCAAGCGCGCGTATCAGCGTGGTGGGTATCTACCGTAACGAAGAAACCCTTGAGCCGGTTCCTTACTTCCAGAAGCTAGTGTCTAACATCGACGAGCGTATGGCGCTGGTGGTTGATCCGATGCTGGCGACCGGTGGTTCGATGATCGCCACCATCGACCTGCTGAAAAACGCGGGCTGTAGCAGCATTAAGGTGCTGGTGCTGGTTGCGGCACCGGAAGGGATCGCGGCGCTGGAAAAAGCGCACCCGGACGTTGAGCTGTATACCGCCTCTATCGACCAGGGCCTGAACGAGCACGGGTACATCATCCCGGGGCTCGGCGATGCCGGCGATAAGATCTTTGGTACGAAATAATCGAATAACGATAAATAAGCCGACTTTGATAGTCGGCTTTTTTTTGAATAAAACACCAACAACAATACTACTCAGAGGAAAACACTATGACGCGCCGTGCTATCGGGGTGAGTGAAAGACCGCCGCTTTTACAGACTATCCCGCTTAGTTTGCAGCACCTGTTCGCCATGTTTGGCGCAACCGTGCTGGTGCCAATCCTGTTCCACATTAACCCGGCAACCGTGCTGTTGTTCAACGGCATCGGTACGTTGTTGTACCTCTTTATCTGTAAAGGCAAAATCCCGGCGTATCTGGGGTCAAGCTTCGCGTTTATCTCGCCGGTTTTGCTGCTGCTGCCGCTGGGTTATGAAGTCGCGCTGGGCGGCTTTATCATGTGTGGCGTCCTGTTCTGCGTGGTGTCCTTCATTGTGAAGAAAGCCGGTACCGGCTGGCTGGACGTCATGTTCCCGCCTGCGGCAATGGGCGCCATCGTTGCGGTCATCGGTCTTGAACTGGCGGGTGTGGCGGCGAATATGGCCGGTCTGCTGCCTGCTGACGGCCAGTCACCGGATTCCAAAACCATTATCATCTCGCTGGTTACGCTGGGCGTAACGGTGTTTGGCTCCGTCCTGTTCCGCGGGTTTATGGCGATAATCCCGATCCTGATCGGCGTGCTGGCGGGCTACGCGCTCTCCTTCGCGATGGGCGTGGTGGACACCACTCCGATTGCCGAGGCGCACTGGTTCGCGCTGCCAACCTTCTACACCCCTCGCTTCGAATGGTTTGCGATTTTCACCATTCTGCCTGCGGCGCTGGTGGTGATTGCGGAGCACGTCGGCCACCTGGTGGTGACGGCGAACATCGTTAAGCGCGATTTGATCCGTGACCCGGGTCTACATCGTTCCATGTTTGCGAACGGTTTCTCCACCATTATCTCCGGTTTCTTTGGCTCAACGCCAAACACCACCTACGGTGAGAACATCGGCGTGATGGCGATTACCCGCGTCTACAGTACCTGGGTTATCGGCGGCGCGGCGATCATCGCCATTCTGCTCTCCTGCGTCGGCAAGCTGGCGGCAGCGATTCAGATCATCCCGGTGCCGGTGATGGGCGGCGTGTCTCTGCTGCTGTACGGGGTAATTGGTGCCTCCGGTATTCGCGTGCTGATTGAATCCAAAGTGGATTACAGCAAGGCGCAGAACCTGATCCTGACCTCAGTAATCCTGATTATCGGCGTGAGCGGCGCGAAGGTGCACATCGGTGCGGCCGAGCTGAAGGGCATGGCGCTCGCGACCATCGTCGGCGTTGGCCTGAGCCTGATCTTCAAGCTGATCTCGGTGATCCGCCCTGAAGAGGTGGTACTGGACGCGGACGAAAGCGAAAAAGCGTCACATTGATCGAAAAGTCGGGCGAGGGATCGCCCGGTTCTCTCCTTGCAGGTTCCGTGTTAAACTCCTTTCCGATTTTACGTAGGATCTCTGGTTGAGGTATTTCTGAACGGACCGGCACAGCTCTCTCTGCCACTTTATCTCCCTGACGACGAAACTTTCGCGAGTTTCTGGCCGGGTGATAACCCCTCTTTACTGGCTGCACTGCAAAACGTGCTGCGCCAGGATCACAGCGGATACATCTATATCTGGTCACGCGAAGGCGCGGGGCGCAGCCATCTGCTGCATGCCGCCTGCGCGGAGCTTTCAGCGCGCGGTGATGCAGTAGGCTACGTGCCGCTGGATAAACGTACGTGGTTCGTGCCTGAGGTGCTGGAGGGAATGGAACATCTCTCGCTGGTCTGCATCGATAATATCGAGTGCGTGGCGGGGGACGAGCCGTGGGAAATGGCGATCTTCAACCTCTACAACCGCATCCTGGAGTCGGGCAAAACCCGGCTGCTGATCACCGGCGATCGTCCACCGCGACAGCTGAATCTGGGGCTGCCGGATCTGGCGTCTCGTCTGGACTGGGGGCAAATCTACAAGCTCCAGCCGCTGTCGGATGAAGATAAGCTTCAGGCGTTACAGCTGCGCGCAAAACAGCGCGGATTTGAGCTGCCGGAGGACGTGGGACGTTTCCTGCTCAAGCGTCTGGATCGCGAAATGCGCACGCTGTTTGACACGCTCGATCAGCTCGATCGCGCCTCCATTACCGCCCAGCGCAAGCTGACCATTCCGTTTGTGAAAGATATTCTCAAGCTTTGAATTTTCTCGCCCGGTGGCGGCTAAATATCCCCAATTAGATGCTCAACCAGAAGTGGAATCGGTCTTCCCGATGCCACGCTCCGTCCGTTTTCGCGCCACAGCGCCGTACCGCTGATGTCCAGATGCGCCCACGGGATTGTCGGCGGGCAAAAGTGGTGCAGCAGCCAGGCCGCCGAAGCACTGATTGCTGCATTATTGGTCGGCGTGTTGCACAGATCGGCAATCGCGCTGTCGGTCTGCTTTTTCAGCCGAGCATCCAGCGGCAGGGACCACACTTCATCGCCGCTCTGCTTACCCGCCAGCGTCAGCGCCGCGCGCAGCGGTTCATCCTGCGTCATCAGCCCGCTCAGCTCATACCCCAGCGCCTTCACGACCGCACCGGTTAAGGTCGCCATATCAATGATATAGCGCGCCTGTGGGTGCCGCTGGCTGGCCCAGGCGATGGCGTCTGCCAGCACCAGTCGGCCTTCGGCGTCGGTATTGTTGATTTCAACGGTGATCCCGTTGCAGGCCGTTGCTACCGTGCCGGGCTGCATGGCATCCGGGCCGATGGCGTTTTCCGCCAGCGCCAGCACGCCCATAATGCGTACGGGCAGCGCCAGCTCTGCGGCGGTCAGCATCAGGCCCAGCACGTTAGCCGCACCGCACATGTCGTATTTCATGGTATACATGCCCGCGCCTTCCTTCAGCCACAGGCCGCCGGTATCAAAGGTAATGCCTTTACCCACATAGCAGCGCACCGGGCCGTCGTTGACGCCGTCATAATGGATCGCCAGCAGGCGCGGCGGACAGGTCGCACCTCTGCCTACGGCGTGCAGCAGCCCCAGACTCTGCTCAACGATTTGCTTTTCATCGAACACCTCGCAGCGCAGGACAGGGAAGGCGACACACAGTTTTTGCGCCTCTTCCACCACAAACTGCGGCGTGCAGCGGTCGGGAGGGATATCCGCCAGCCGTCGCGCAGCGACCATGCCGTGGGCGATGGCCTTCTGCTGGCGGAAGATTCCCTCCAGTTTTGCCTGCTGTTCCGGCAGGCAAAGGGCAGTAATGTGCGTAAGGCGCACCGTCGATTCATCCGTTTTCTTCAGCTTCAGATCGCTTAGCCTGTGCGCCTGATTAAAAAGAAAACGCAGCACCTGCGCCAGCACCACATCGTCGATATTGGTAACGTCCAGTATCAGCTCGGGGCTGACGGGCGAGGCCAGCAGCGGGCGCAGCGCCGTCAGCAATCCTTCGGTCAGGCTATCCTGCCAGAGGGCATCTGGCAGCAGAGTGATCCGGGCAAACGGGGCGCAGCCAAAGCGGGTGTCAGCGATGCTGGCAGACTCGCGCATTTCTGCGACCAGCGCCGTTTCGGGCAAATGCGTACAGGTGGCGGACGCAATCAAATGGCTCTGCGGAGCCGCGTCAGAAAGCGCGTTGATAAACTGATACGTAATCATCATGACTCCTCAATCGGCGCGCGGATCCGCGCGGCATAGGCCTGCATCCACTCATCGTCTACCGCGTGATAATGCGTTTTCTCCCGCAGGCGTTCGGTACGAAAAACGGTGAGAGGCTGGCGAGCCGTCGCCACCACAAACGAGAAGGTTTTGATGTTGGTGGCGGCACCAAATTCGCCTTTGTTGTTCATGCACACCACTGAGAGATCGCCCGCGCGCCCAAAGCGCGACATCAGCTTGTCTTCCAGTTCGAACACTACCGAATCGGCAGCCTGCTGGGGCGTCATGCCCTGCGCCATGCGGCGGACGATTTCGTAGCTGGTGCAGCCTTTCATCAGATCTTCACCGACGCCCGTGGCGGTGGCAGCGCCGGTTTCACTGTCGCAGTAAAATCCGGAACCAATAATGGGCGAATCCCCGAGTCGACCGCGCTTTTTCATGAACAGGCCGCTGGTGGACGTGGCGACGCTCATCGAGCCCTGCTTATCGAGGCCGATAATGCCGACGGTGTCATGCCCGTCGTAAGGGCTTAAGCCCTTATCCAGCGTTTCACGGCAGCGTTTGCGGTAGTGCTGCAAGGCGCGGTCAGTGAGCATGGTTTTGTCGGCAAAGCCCTGGCTCAGCGCCCATTCGCGCGCGCCCTGGCCCACCAGCAGGCTGTTGTAGCGCTGGCGGCTTAACGCATGCGCCACCCGCACCGGGTTGGCGATATCCACCAGGTTGCCCACGGCACCAAACGCCAGCGTATCGCCGTCCATGTAGGCGGCGTCCAGCTCCACTTCGCCATTTTCGGTGGGCAGCCCGCCGTAGCCGACGGATTTATAAAACGGAAAATCTTCGACGGTGGCGACGGCATCCACCACCGCTGCCGAGACCGGTTTCCCCGCAGCCAGCGCAGATGCAGACTCGGTGACGCCTTCAAGCGCCATTCTCCAGGTCGCGATAATTCCCCACATGCTTTACTCCTGTTTTGCAAGGGTGGTGTCGGTTTGCGTAACGGTGACCATTTCCGCCGCGCGGTACTGTTTGTCCACGATACGCATGAAAGGTAGGTACAGCATGGCGCCAATTAGCAGGTTGATAAGCTGCATCACGCTGCCGCTCAGGTGCCCGGTAACGATAAAACCGCTGATAACGGGTGGCAGCGTCCAGGGAATAAACACCCCGGTGGTGACGGCAACCGCGCCAATCTTCATCGCTGCATACTGCACGGTAACCAGCACCAGCGGCACCAGATTGAACGGGATAAGCATGATTGGGTTCATGATCACCGGCAGGCCAAACAGGATCGGTTCGTTGATGTTAAACACTGACGCCCCGGCGCCGAGGCGCGCCACTTCCCGCATGTTTTTGCTGCGGGCGAAAATCAGCATCGCAATGACCAGCGACAGCGTGGCCCCCGCGCCGCCCATCCAGATCATGTCAAAAAACTGTTCGGTGATAATGTGCGGCGGCGTGGCGCCAGCCTGAATGGCCGCGATGTTGTCGGTCTGGTTCTCCATCCACAGCGGGCGAATGATGCCGTTAATCATCGAGCCGGAGTTAATGCCCACTGACCAGAGAATGGTGATGCTGAAGACCGTCATCAGCGCGCCAAAGTAAGAGGTACCGTAGTGGCGAACCGGCGTGGCCACTACTTCGTAAATAAACTGGTGGATAGTGTTGTAGTGGGTGTTTTCAAACACGATACGGATACCCAGCACCAGAATCATCACCAGCAGGGCCGGGATTAATGCCGCGAACGACTCCTGCACCGCCGGCGGCACGCCGTCCGGCATTTTGATGACCAGTTTTTTGCGCTTGAGCCAGCAGAACAGTTCCGTCCACAGCAGAGAACCAATCATCGCCACGAACAGCCCTTTGCTGCCAATCCACTCCACCGGAATGACGGTTATACCGCCGTTTTCCGCCACTTTGATAAAGGGCGTCAGGATGAGAAAGGCGACCAGCGCCAGGATGCCGCAGGAGATGCGATCCTCGCCGTAGTGTTCCGCCAGGCGGAAGGCAACCAGGAAGCTGATGAACAGCGACATGGTGGAGAACACCGCGTTGAACGGGATTTCAATAATGGCGCTCCAGCTCTCACCAAAGGCCTGAGACATAAACTGCTGATAGGCTTGATTCGGGAATGACGAGATCACCAGCAGAACGGAGCCGACGATGATAAACGGCATGAAGGATACGTAGGCGCCGCGAATGGCCCCGAGATGACGCTGCTGGGCCGTTTTGGCCGCCAGCGGCATCAGTTTTGCTTCAAGAAATCCCAGAACATTGTTCATTGTGAACTCCGTACAAGATTGAGGGGTGTTGGTTGTGTTATGTCTGGGAATTATCAGTGAAGCGTGGCGAGCGAAAGGTGAAATCGGTCACAAAGCAATCGCTGCTGTAGTATAAATCTCATAAGATTAGTTCTGAGGACTTGCGATGGAAATTAAACTGCATGCTAATGCCACCACGACGCCGCGCATCCGTCGCTATCTTCAGCAGTCAGATAAAAGCGACAGAGAGCTTGCCGCTGAGCTGGGCATTTCGGTCACTACCGTCAGGCGCTGGCGCAACCGCGAGCAGATTTCGGACAACCACACAACGCCAAAAGTGATACACAAAGCGTTGAGACAAGAGCAGATCGCACTGGTGAATGTCCTGCGTGACGTCTCGGGAGCGCCGCTTGATGAACTGCTGCAGATTGTAAACGGCGTGCTGGGGATCCCCGTATCCCGGGCGACATTGAACCGCTACCTCAAACCTACCTCTGCGCAACAAAGAGGGGCTCCGTTGCAGGGGAAAAAGGCGCTCAAGGCAGGTATCGTGCCGCAAAAACTTCTGTTACATCATCAGCCCCTGTCTCTGCATATGGACGATGGCGGAGAACAGCATCTACTTTGGGCGCGTGAACCGGTGAGCGGCTGGTGCTACGCCCGGCTGTACGCGGGCACTTCTCCGCAGCTGCTGGCCCGCTGGGCGCACGACGCGCTGGAAGCCTGTCCGGCTGATATTCAATCTATTGAGACTTTTGGTTTCGAGGTGAAGCCAGAGGAGCGTAATACCACCGTTACGGTGCATCCGCAGCAATACTCCGCCGTTCAGGTTGCTCAGCCGCTCTGTGAAATCATTCCACGCCTGAACAGTGAGCCGGCAGGCGAGCTGTTGATCCAGCTGTGCGAATTTTACAACCGGGGAAAAGCGCAGAAAAAGTTAGGAGAGAGTACGCCGCAGGCCTTTCTTGAAGCGCTGCGGCGTAACGATTAGAGGATCTCGAGCACGTCTTCCGGCGGACGTCCAATGCGCGCCTGGCCGTTCGCCACCACAATCGGGCGCTCAATCAGCTTTGGATTTTCAACCATCGCCTGGATCAGCTCAGACTCGGTGAGACGGCTGTCATCCAGGTTAAGCGACTTATACAGATCTTCTTTCTGACGCATCAGCTCTCTAGCACTGCCCATTCCCAGCATGCGCAGCAGCTGGCGGAGGGTTTGCGCGTCAGGTGGAGTGTCGAGGTACAGCACCACTTCCGGCTCCACGCCGTTAGACTTCAGCAGGCTCAGGGTATCGCGGCTCTTGGAGCAGCGAGGGTTGTGATAAATCTTTACGGCGTCTGTCATGACGTGAATTCTCCTTTATTACATCTTCTCGTACGGCTTAAAGCGCTGCTGCAGGCCGCGCAGCTGATCGATACGCGCGTCGTAACGGGCCTGCTGGAGGCTGCCGAGCTTGACCTGCGAGCTGGCGCTGCTGAGCGCGGAAATCGCCTGATCGAGGCGGCCCACCAGGGCAAAGCCTTCGGCACGCGCCGCAAGCTCCTGATCGCGGTTGCCGAGCTGGGCTTCCGCCTGAGCGAGCAGATCCCAGCCGTTTTGATCGTCTTTATTATTAAAGGTGTAGCGGTTCAGGATAGTCGCCGCTTCACCCGGCTGGCCGCCCTGCAGGTAAGCATTCGCCAGGTTAAGCTGCAGCACCGGGTTGGTACGGACGTCTTTCGCCCCTTTCAGACGGTTAATCGCATCGGCGGTTTTCTTCTGCCCCAGATCGATATCCGTCGACAGATCGAGATACCACGGGTTGTTCGGGTCGGCAGCCAGAAGCGGCTGCAGCGCTTTACGCGCCTCGTCGTATTTGCTGGCTTCCATCGCCTGAAGCGCCTGACCATACTGCGCGGCGTTTTTCTCACGCACGTTGCCTTTCGCCAGGGTATCCAGCAGGTCACTGGTGAGCTGGTTACGCCCGGAATTGTACATTCCCAGGGTTCTCACTTTCGCCATGTAGAAATCCTGCGAAGACTGGACCACCACAGGACGCATCTGGTTTGCACGGTTACGCGCGTCCGATAGTCGGCTTTCAGGCAGCGGGTGCGTCAGCAGGATTTCCGGCGGACGGGAAGAGTAACGCGCCTGATCGAGCAGTTTTTCCAGGAAGCTCGGCATGGCCTGCGGGTCAAAGCCCGAGCGCTGCAGCACCTGAATCCCGATGCGGTCCGCTTCCTGCTCGTTTTGTTGGGTAAAGCTGATCATCCCCTGACGTGTTCCCGCCAGCGTACCGGTCAGCGCTGCCATCCCGGCCTGCGGGCTGGCCATCGCCAGCAGAATCGATCCCAGTGCACCCACCCAGGTGAGGGGAGCGTTACGTTTCTGGTCTTCCATCGCACGCGCCAGGTGACGTTGTGTGACGTGCGAAATTTCGTGCGCCATTACCGAGGCCAGCTGGCTTTCGTTGTCAGAGTAACGGAATAACGCCGAATGCAGCACCACGTTACCGCCAAAGAAGGCGAAGGCGTTGATTTCGTCATTATTGATTAAATAGAAATGGAAGGGGGTCTTTACCGAGTCGGCGTGCGCTACCAGACGCATCCCCAACCCGTTTATGTACTGCACCAGCAAAGGGTCGTTGATCAGCGGGGCGCTGCCGCGCAGCTGGCGAACATAGTAATCCCCCATTTGCATCTCTTGCCCAATAGAGAGCGTGCTTCCTGCTGTGGTGCCCATGTCCGGCAATGAATCGGACGAGTCAGCAAAAGCGGGCAACACCTGACCGACCGTCACCGCGGCAATCAGTGTTGCAACCAGTGTTTTTCTCAATTGCCTGAACATAACCACTGTCCTGTATGTTGGATGTGCTAATTTGACCGATGAACCGGCATATCGTTCATCTCTGCTGCCCTGCGAGTGTAGCCGTGTTGTAGCATGAAGAAAATCCCATTCATCAGGGTTTTGCGGATTGCGATCGGGATACAAAAAGCGAAAGTCTTTTTTGTGACAGTTAGATACAATTCACCGTCTCACTCCCGCCATTCGATTCAGGGAAGGGTTGTATGCTCGAAATGTTAATGCAGTGGTACCGGCGTCGGTTCAGCGACCCGGAAGCCATTGCTTTGTTGGTTATTCTGGTTGCCGGGTTCGGTATTCTGTTCTTCTTCAGCGGCCTGCTCGCCCCTCTGCTGGTGGCGATTGTGCTGGCGTACCTGCTGGAGTGGCCCACGGCGCGTCTGGAACATATCGGCTGTTCCCGCCGCTGGGCGACCAGCATCGTGCTGGTGCTGTTTGTCGGCATCCTGCTGTTAATGGCTTTTGTGGTGATGCCGGTCGCCTGGCAGCAGGGAATTAACCTGATCCGCGACATGCCCGGCATGCTGAACAAGCTGTCTGATTTTGCCGCCACGCTGCCGCGCCGTTATCCGGCCCTGATGGATGCCGGAATTATCGACGCGATGGCCGAAAATATGCGCGCCCGCATCATGACGATGGGTGATTCGGTGGTGAAATACTCTCTGGCGTCCCTGGTCGGACTGCTGACGCTGGCGGTTTACCTTGTGCTCGTGCCGCTGATGGTCTTCTTCCTGGTGAAAGATAAAGATCAAATGCTCAACGCCGTGCGCCGTATTCTGCCGCGCAATCGCGGGCTGGCGGGGCAGGTCTGGGAAGAGATGAACCAGCAGATCACCAACTACATTCGCGGCAAGGTGCTGGAGATGATTGTCGTGGGGGTAGCGACCTGGATTGGCTTCCTGATTTTCGGCCTGAACTACTCGCTGCTGCTGGCGGTGCTGGTGGGGCTGTCGGTTCTGATCCCGTACATAGGCGCGTTTGTGGTGACCATTCCGGTTGTTGGGGTCGCGCTGTTCCAGTTTGGGCTGGGGACTGAGTTCTGGAGCTGTTTCGCGGTGTACCTGATTATTCAGGGCCTGGACGGTAACCTGCTGGTGCCGGTGCTGTTCTCCGAAGCGGTGAACCTGCATCCTCTGGTGATTATCTTATCCGTGGTGATTTTCGGCGGGCTGTGGGGATTCTGGGGCGTGTTCTTCGCCATTCCGCTGGCAACGCTGATTAAAGCCGTGGTCCACGCGTGGCCGGATGTGCCGGCGGTGGAAGAGAAGTAGAGGGGGGCGGCCTGATGCCCTCACCCCGACCCTCTCCCACAGGGAGAGGGAGAAAACATGAAAAACGGCAACCTGGGTTGCCGTTTTGCTGTTTATCAGGCGCTTTGTTTCAGCCAGTTCAACACCACGTCGTGGTGGTTGCTGGTTTTGAAGTCGTCAAACACGTGTTCAACTTTACCGTCAGCGTCAATCAGGAAGCTGATGCGGTGGATGCCGTCGTAGGTTTTACCCATAAACGTCTTCTCGCCCCAGACGCCGAACTGCTCGCATACCTGATGATCTTCATCGGAAAGCAGCGTGAAGTTCAGCAGCTCTTTTTCAGCAAATCGTGACAGCTTTTCTGGTTTATCGGTGCTGATACCCAGCACTTCCACGCCGACTTTTTTCAACTCGTCCATGTTGTCGCGTAAGCCGCAGGCCTGTACGGTGCAGCCGGGGGTCATGGCTTTCGGGTAGAAATAGACCAGAACACGCTGTCCCTGGAAGTCGGTCAAATTTACTTGCTCGCCGTCTTGATCCGGTAAGCTAAATTTCGGTGCGATGTCACCGGCTTTCAGTGGGTTCATTACTCAACTCCATCCTGTTCGTGCTGCGAATAATTGACGACGCTTATACTGCCCTGCGCGTTTAATTCTGTACAGAGGGCTTTGAACGCTTGCTCGATATTTGACGCATCCTGTGAGGCAGGGCTGTGCGCGGTAATTTGAATAAACAGCACCGGAAGACCATGGTCATCGCTTGTCTGCGTACGGGAAACCAGTTCGGCAATATTCATCTGATGACTGTCAAAAAGCGCCGTGAAACGCTCAATCAGATGCGGAGAATCAGGCACTTCAACCTGTACCCAGACGGTAGAAGGCAGTGCCGGACGCGGACGCGCAGTGGTGCGCTTCATGACAATCAGCAAATCCAGTTCGGCCCCTTTCAGCGGCAGGGTCGATTCAATCAACGTGATGGCGTTCCATGTCCCGGAAAGTAACATAATAAATGTGAACTCTTCACCGAGCATCGCCAGACGGCTGTCTTCGATATTACAGCCGCAGCTGCTTACGTGGCGGGTGATGGTGTTCACGATACCCGGCCTGTCGGCACCCAGCGCAGTGATAACCAGGTAATGTTGTGATGAGGTTGTCAAACCTGTTCTTCCTTTGCATGGTTAAGTCTTCCTAAGGAAAGCATAAAAAAAACATGCATACAACCGCCTGAGAGCCTCAGGTCGCTTGCTTTTATTACAGTTCCAAACGTAACATTGAGGCTCTTGTTCGCACAGAGGATGGCTCATGTTCACGGGAAGTATTGTCGCGCTTGTTACACCGATGGATGAAAAAGGTAATGTCTGCCGGTCAAGCATGAAGAAGCTCATTGATTACCATGTCGCCAACGGAACCTCGGCGATCGTTTCGGTAGGGACTACCGGTGAATCCGCAACGCTGAGCCACGACGAGCACGGCGATGTGGTGATGCTGACCCTGGAACTGGCTGACGGACGTATTCCGGTCATCGCGGGCACAGGGGCTAATGCAACCGCAGAAGCTATCAGCCTGACCAAACGTTTTAACGACAGCGGCATCGTTGGCTGTCTGACGGTGACTCCTTACTACAACCGTCCTACTCAGGAAGGTTTGTTCCAGCACTTCAAAGCCATCGCTGAACATACTGACTTGCCACAAATTCTGTATAATGTGCCGTCCCGTACCGGTTGCGATATGCTGCCGGAAACCGTTGGTCGTCTCTCGGAAGTAAAAAATATTATCGGTATTAAAGAGGCGACAGGGAACTTAAGCCGCGTTCATCAGATCAAAGAGCTGGTTTCAGACGACTTTATCCTGTTGAGTGGTGATGATGCGACCGCGCTGGACTTTATGCAGCTCGGTGGCCATGGCGTGATCTCCGTAACGGCAAACGTTGCGGCGCGCGACATGGCTGAAATGTGCAAACTGGCAGCAGCAGGTCATTTTGATGAAGCGCGCGTCATTAATCAGCGTCTGATGCCGCTGCACAATAAATTATTTGTCGAACCCAATCCGATCCCAGTGAAATGGGCATGCAAGGAGTTGGGTCTTGTAGCAACCGATACGCTGCGTCTGCCAATGACACCGATCACCGACCACGGTCGTGATATCGTCAGGGCTGCGCTGAAGCATGCCGGTTTGCTGTAGAGTTTAGGGAGATTTGATGGCTTATTCAGTACAGAAGTCGCGCCTGGCGAAGGTTGCGAGTGTTTCGCTTGTTATGCTGCTCGCTGCCTGTAGTTCAGACTCGCGCTACAAGCGCCAGGTGAGCGGTGATGAATCCTATCTGGATGCAACCCCGCTTGCTGAACTTCACGCACCGGCTGGTATGATCCTGCCGATTCAGAACGGCGATTATAATATTCCCGTGACCAACGGCAGCGGCCTGGTCGGTAAAGCGCTTGATATTCGTCCGCCAGCACAGCCTCTGGCGCTGGTTAGCGGGGCGCGTACCCAGTTCACCGGTGATACGGCGTCTCTGATGGTTGAGAGCGCGCGCGGTAGCAATCTTTGGCCGCAGGTTGTCAGCGTCATTCAGTCGAAGAACTACACCATCGATAAACGCGATGACGCCAGCCAGACGTTAACCACCGACTGGATCGAATGGAACCGTCTGGATGAAGACCAGCAGTACCGCGGTCGCTATCAAGTCTCCGTTAAACCACAGGGTTATCAGCAGGCGGTCAACGTTAAGCTGTTGAACCTGGAGCAGGCGGGTAAACCGGTTGCGGATGCCGCGTCCCTGCAGCGTTACAGTACCGAAATGTTGAACGTGATTGCCGCAGGTCTGGATAAGACCGCTACCGATGCCGCCAACGCTGCGCAGAGCCGTAACGGTGTGACCTTTGATGTTCAGAGCGGCGCGGATGATACCGGCCTGCCAATGCTGGTGGTGCGTGCACCGTTTAACCAGACCTGGCAACGTCTGCCAGCGACGCTGGAAAAAGTGGGCATGAAAGTGACCGACAGCACGCGTTCAACCGGCAGCATGACGGCAACCTATAAGCCGCTCTCCGACAGCGCATGGCAGGAACTGGGCGCGAAAGATCCACTGCTTGCCTCTGGTGACTATAAGATTCAGGTAGGCGACCTAGATAACCGCAGCAGTCTGCAGTTTATCGATCCAAAAGGTCACACGCTGACCCAGTCGCAGAACGATGCGCTGGTCGCTGTCTTCCAGGCAGCATTCAGCAAATAAATACGAGGGCTGGTGAATCCAGCCCTTTTTATTTTAGTGCCACGCAAACGTGTGCGTGGCATAATATCCCCAGTTTTGAACACAAATCATCACACCAGGAGTAATGAAGATGCAGAAGCAAGCTGAGTTGTATCGTGGCAAAGCGAAGACCGTATACAGCACGGAAAACCCGGATCTGTTGGTGCTCGAGTTCCGCAATGATACGTCAGCAGGGGATGGCGCACGCATTGAGCAGTTCGATCGTAAAGGCATGGTGAACAACAAGTTCAACCACTTCATTATGACCAAACTGGCCGAAGCGGGTATCCCGACCCAGATGGAAGCGTTGCTGTCCGATACGGAATGTCTGGTGAAAAAACTGGATATGGTTCCGGTTGAGTGCGTTATTCGTAACCGTGCGGCGGGCTCCCTGGTGAAGCGTCTCGGCATTGAAGAAGGTATCGAACTGAATCCACCGCTGTTCGACCTGTTCCTGAAAAACGATGCCATGCACGATCCGATGGTCAATGATTCCTACTGCGAAACCTTCGGCTGGGTGAACAAAGAGAACCTGGCGCGCATGAAAGAGCTGACCTACAAAGCCAACGACGTGCTGAAAAAACTGTTTGATGACGCGGGCCTGATCCTCGTCGACTTCAAGCTGGAGTTTGGTCTGTTCAAAGGCGAAGTGGTGCTGGGCGATGAGTTCTCACCAGACGGTAGCCGCCTGTGGGATAAAGAAACGCTGGATAAAATGGACAAAGACCGTTTTCGCCAGAGCCTGGGTGGCCTGATTGAAGCGTACGAAGCGGTTGCTCACCGTTTAGGCGTTAAGCTCGACTAACTCCCTCACTTGCCAAAGGATGTTCGCATCCTTTGGCGTCTTACCTTTGTTTCCTATGGTAATCTTGCCGTTAACCGCCTACGATCATAGCTATTATAAATGGAATAGTTAGAGGTGGTTATGCGCTGGCAAGGGCGTCGTGAAAGTGACAATGTAGAAGACAGACGCAGTGATGGCGGCGGCGGTCCTTCAATGGGGGGACCCGGCTTCCGGTTACCCAGCGGTAAGGGCGGCATCATCCTGCTGATTGTGGTTTTAGTCGCGGGTTATTACGGCGTTGACCTCACAGGGTTGATGACCGGTCAGCCGCTGCAACAGCAGCAATCTCAGCACTCCATCAGCCCGAATGAAGATGAAGCGGCCAAATTTACCTCCGTTATCCTCGCCACAACGGAAGACACCTGGGGTCAGCTGTTTGAGAAGATGGGGCGTACCTACCAGCAGCCGAAGCTGGTGATGTACCGGGGCGCAACCCGCACCGGATGCGGCACCGGACAGTCCGTGATGGGGCCGTTCTACTGCCCGGCGGACGGCACCGTCTATATCGATCTCTCCTTTTACGATGACATGAAACGCAAGCTTGGCGCTGACGGTGATTTTGCCCAGGGCTACGTGATCGCGCATGAAGTCGGCCATCACGTGCAAAAGCTGCTGGGGATTGAGCCTAAGGTGCGCCAGCTGCAGCAAAATGCCTCGCAGGCAGAAGTTAACCGACTGTCCGTCAAAATGGAGCTGCAGGCGGACTGCTTCGCGGGCGTCTGGGGCCACAGCATGCAGCAGCAGGGCGTTCTGGAATCCGGCGATCTTGAGGAGGCGTTAAACGCCGCTCAGGCTATCGGTGACGACCGTCTTCAGCAACAGAGCCAGGGGCGCGTCGTGCCGGACAGCTTCACTCACGGGACTTCACAGCAGCGCTACAGCTGGTTCAAACGCGGCTTCGACAGCGGCGACCCGGCGCAGTGTAATACCTTCGGTAAAGCGATGTAATGCTGGCGTTTGAACCGCTGATACGCGAGCTTGAGCGCACCGGCCATCGTCGGCTGGTGGTGCTCAGCGGCGAGGCGCAGTGGACGTTAACCCAGGCGCTTGCCCTGCGTGCTGCCCTGCCCGGAGACTGGGTAAGGCTTGACGAACATCCTTCAAAAGCCATCAGCGGCCTGTTGGGACGCGAGTTCCGGCATGCTGTTTTTGACGCCAGCGCCGGGTTTGATGTCGCCGCGTTTGCCGCCCTGAGCGGAACGCTGAGCGCCGGAAGCCTTCTGGTGCTGCGGGTTCCGCCGCTCGACGCGTGGGCCGGGTTGCCAGACAGCGATTCACTGCGCTGGAGCGACAGCGCGGAAGCAATAGCCACGCCGCATTTTGTCCACCATTTCTCCCGGGCGATTGCAGCCGATCCCGACGCGATTGTCTGGCTTCAGGGCCGCGCGTTATCCCTTCCGTCTTTACCCGACGCGCCAGACTGGCAGCCTGCCAGCGGCGCCCCGCAGCGCGAACAGGCTGAGATCCTGGATGTGCTGCAGGGGATGTCGGGTGGCATCGTGGCCGTCACCGCCGCGCGCGGGCGCGGAAAATCAGCCCTGGCAGGAATGTTGCTAAGCCGCATTGCTGGCAGCGCCGTGGTTACCGCGCCGTCGAAGGGGGCAACGGATATCATCGCCCGCTTTGCCGGAGAGCGTTTTCATTTTATGGCCCCGGACGCGCTGCTTGCCTCTTCACGCCAGGCAGACTGGCTGATTGTTGATGAAGCCGCTGCGATCCCCGGACCTCTGCTGGAAAAGTTAGTTGCCCGTTTCCCCCGCGTGCTGTTAACCACCACGGTGCAGGGCTATGAAGGGACGGGCCGGGGATTTTTGCTTAAATTTTGCGGTCGGTTTGCCGGGCTGCAGCGCTACAGCTTATCTACACCTGTGCGCTGGGCAGCGGGCTGCCCGCTTGAGCGGATCGTCGCCAGCGCGCTGCTGTTTGACGATACGCTGATCGACCGTCGCCCGGAAGGAGAGGTGCATTTAACGTCTCTGGCGCCGACGGCATGGGAAAGCCGCCCGGCGCTTGCCGCGAGCGTGTATGAGCTCCTCTGCGCGGCGCATTACCGCACCTCGCCGCTCGATTTGCGCCGCATGATGGACGCGCCCGGGCAGCAGTTTGCCGTTGCCGAAACGAACCCGGTTATCGCCGGGGCGCTATGGCTGGTAGAGGAGGGCGGGCTATCCCCTGAGCTTAGCCGCGCCGTGTGGGCGGGGTTCCGGCGTCCGCGCGGGAACCTGGTGGCGCAGTCTCTGGCGGCACACGGCGGCTCTCCGCTGGCGGCGACGCTCAGAGGACGGCGGGTGACCCGCATTGCCGTGCACCCTCGCCGTCAGCGGGAAGGGATTGGCCAGGCGCTTGTTCGCAGCGCCTGCGGCGAAGATTATCTGTCGGTGAGCTTTGGTTACACCGATGAACTTTGGCATTTCTGGCAGCAGTGCGGCTTTGTGCTGGTGCGGATGGGCAGCCATCGTGAAGCCAGCAGCGGCTGCTACACGGCGATGGCGCTGCTGCCGCTTAGCGAGGCAGGGCGTCGGCTGTGCGCGCAGGAACATCAGCGTTTGTGCCGGGATATGCGCGTCCTGTCTGCCTGGAACGGTGAAAAGATCCCCGTGGAAGACCGATGGGAAGCTACCCTTAATAGTGACGACTGGCTGGAGCTGGCGGGGTTTGCTTTTGCACACCGGGCGTTTTCAACCTCGGTTGCCGCGCTGACGCGGCTGCTGTTAGCCGTGGACATGCCGCTTCCGGCCCTGCGTGGGAAAATGGCAGGAAAAACGGAAGACGTCGGGCGAAAAGCGTTGCTGGCAAAGCTGCGCAGTGAAACCGCGCAAGCGCTTGAAAGCCTTGATTATCCCCGCAGCCATCAGTTGAAAGAAGACATTTTGCAATGGCAATTTTTTCAATGACTTCTTCAGTAAAGTGGCATGGTCATTCACGTCGGGAGGCGTAGAATCCAGGTCATCTATTAAGGAGACCACCATGAAACACGATCATTTTGTTGTTCAAAGCCCTGACAAACCGGCTAAACAGTTACTGCTTCTGTTTCATGGGGTTGGCGATAATGCCGTCAATATGGGGCAGATTGGCAGCTGGTTTGCACCCGTTTTCCCCGAAGCGCTGATTGTCAGCATCGGTGGCGTAGAGCCATGCGGCCCGAACGGGCGCCAGTGGTTCTCGGTTCAGGGCGTGACGGAAGAGAACCGTCAGGCGCGCATTGACGCCATCATGCCGACCTTTATCGACGTTGTCCGCTACTGGCAGCAGCAGAGCGGCGTGGGTGCCGAGGCGACCGCGCTGATTGGCTTCTCGCAGGGGTCAATCATGTCGCTGGAAAGCGTAAAGGCGCACCCGGGTCTGGTGTCACGGGTGATTGCGTTTAACGGCCGTTTTGCGACGTTACCGACTAGCGCAACCACGCAAACCACGATCCACTTAATCCACGGCGGTGAAGACCGGGTGATTGAGCTCTCGCATGCGGTTGACGCGCAGGAAGCGTTGATTCGCGAAGGCGGAGATGTGACGCTGGATATCGTTGACGATCTGGGCCACGCCATTGACGACCGCAGCATGCAGTTCGCGCTCGATCGTTTGCGCTATACCGTACCGAAGCACTACTTTGATGAAGCGCTCAGCGGCGGTAAGCCGGATAATGATGATATTGTTGAGTTTATGTGAGGTTATCCCCACTCCACAGGAGAGGGGATACAGACCGGTTACTTCTTCTGGTCTTTCTTCGGCCAGTCGTCGTCATCGTCCCACTTGTCGTTGAAATCACGGTGCGGGGGAAGATCCGGTTTGTTGGCGAGAAATTTTTTATGGTCCACGCGCTTAAGGTCTTTAATCACGTTAAGCAGTACGCCGACCAGAAAAACCAACACCAGAACCCACCAGTACTTTGAAAGCCAATCCATTCGCTATTCCTCTCAGAGCGTTCGTCAGGCGACGAGTTGCTCCATAATACGTTGATACATACGGGCCAGCAGTTGCAAATCTGCCGCATTGACACACTCATTTATTTTATGAATGGTTGCGTTCACTGGCCCCAGTTCGACAACCTGAGCACCCATACGGGCGATAAAGCGTCCGTCTGAGGTGCCACCCGTTGTCAGCAGCTGTGGCTTAATTTCATTATAGTGCTCGATGGCGTTCACCACCGCATCCACCAGTTTGCCGCGCTGCGTCAGGAACGGCTGGCCGGAAAGCCACCACTCCACGGTGTAGCGCAGGTGATATTTTTCCAGCAGGGCGACAACCCGCGCCTTGATCATTTCATCGGTCAGTTCCGTGCTGAAGCGGAAGTTGAACTGGACGAAGTAATCCCCCGGGATCACGTTATTGCTTCCGGTCCCGGCCTTGACGTTCGCAATCTGCATGCTGGTCGGCGGGAAGAACTCGTTGCCCTTATCCCACTCAATCGCCACCAGCTCGCTCAGCATTGGCGCAGCGCGGTGGACCGGGTTATCGGCCAGATGCGGATACGCAACGTGCCCCTGAACGCCGTGAATGGTCAGGTTACAGGTCAGCGAGCCACGGCGTCCGTTTTTCACGACGTCACCCACCACTTCGGTGCTGGACGGCTCACCGACCAGGCAGTAGTCGAGACGCTCGTTGCGTGCCATCAGCGCTTCAACAACCTTCACGGTACCGTTGTGCGCGCTGGCTTCTTCGTCGGAGGTTACCAAAAACGCGAGACGGTTTTTGTGGTTGGGATGCTGCGCCACAAAGCGCTCTGCCGCCACGACCATTGCCGCCAGAGAGCCTTTCATGTCTGCCGCGCCGCGACCAAACAGCATGCCATCCCGAATGGTCGGCTCAAACGGCGGGTTAATCCAGCGATCCGCGTCACCGGCGGGAACAACGTCAGTATGCCCGGCGAAGGCCAGCGTTTCGCCCTGTCCGCGCCACGCCCAGAAGTTCTGGGTATCGCCAAAGTCCATGCGTTCAATGGTAAAACCGATGGCACGCAGGCGTTCAATCATAAGAGCCTGACAACCTGCGTCGTCCGGGCTAAGGGAAGGACGGCGAATAAGCTGCTGAGTCAGCTCAATGACCGGGCATGACATAAACTACACCTCAACGAAAAAAGTCGGAATAAAGGGTTTCACTGAAACCCAGCAGCATAGGCTGCCCTGGCGCGCAGAGCAATGGGCGTTTGATAATTGCCGGCATCTCGATCATCAGTTTTGCCGCGCTGTCGGCATCGGTGATGCTGGCGCGCAGAGATTCGTCCAGTTTACGCCATGTGGTACCGCGGGTGTTCAGCAGAGCTTCCCAGCCCAGTTCGCGGATAGCGCTATGCAGAAATTCTGCATCAAGCCCATCGGCGCGGTAATCGTGGAAACGGTACTCCACGCCGTTCGCTTCCAGCCATCGACGGGCTTTTTTGATGGTGTCGCAATTTTTAATGCCGTACATCACAACCATGGTGAATCCTTTTGACCTTATGATGATTAAATGTTCAGTAAATTCGAAGATATATCCTTAAGTGGAATATAACACATTCAGGAATCGTCTGGATTTACACTTTATATTAATTCAACTCACATCTGTGCGCTGAATATTCTTTCACCATTTAAGCATAGATGTCCATAAACTTTAAAAACCCAATAAACTCAGCAAATAAAATAAAACTCACCCATCCGTAGGGTTATTTCAAAATATTGCTGGCCGTCACAAAAAATTGAGGTCTCACCGTTCATATTTATCATAAATCCCCGCAGGACGTGGGTTACAATCACAGCAATTGGTTAAATAGTCTTCACAATGATGGCCCGTTTTTGTAGAATGCGCATAATAATAAGAGAGGTAGTTATGATTGAACGTGAACTGGGGAACTGGAAAGATTTTATCGAAGGCATGCTTCGTAAATGACATTCAGTAAGAATTGCAAGAGCACTAAAATAAGTAAAATAACCATAGTGTGAATTAATCACACAGTAAAAAGGCGGCCGATAAAGCCGCCTTTTTTTATTTCAATCACTTACTCAGCACGTTCCTTTAGCGGGAAGCGACGACGCACCAGCACAAAGAATAGCGGAACGAAATAAATGGCCAGGATGGTGGCCGAAATCATGCCGCCCATGACCCCCGTCCCGACGGCATGCTGGCTGCTGGAGCCTGCTCCCGTACTGGTTGCCATCGGCAGTACGCCAAAGACAAACGCCAGTGACGTCATCAGGATCGGGCGTAAGCGCTGACGGCAGGCGTGCAGCGTGGCCGCCATCAGCTCGTGGCCTTTGGCATTCATCTCGTTGGCAAACTCAACGATCAGAATGGCGTTTTTCGCCGACAGCCCAATCACGGTGAGCAGACCCACCTGGAAGTAAACATCGTTCTCCAGACCGCGCATCCAGGTCGCGAGCAGGGCACCAATGACGCCAAGGGGCACGACCAGCATGACGGAGAACGGGACCGACCAGCTTTCATACAGGGCGGCGAGGCAGAGGAAGACCACCAGCAGAGAGAGTGCGTAAAGTGCGGGAGCCTGTGCCCCGGAGAGGCGCTCCTGGTAAGACATGGCCGTCCACTCCAGACCAAAACCGGCGGGCAGCTGTTGCACCAGTTTTTCCATAGTGTCCATGGCGGTACCGGTGCTGACGCCCGGCGCGGCTTCCCCGACGATTTCAACCGCAGAGTAGCCGTTATAGCGCTCCAGGCGTGGCGATCCGCTCTCCCAGTGCGAAGTCGCAAAGGCAGAGAACGGCACCATGCCGCCAGCGTTATTCCTGACAAACCAGCGGTTAATATCATCCGGCAGCATGCGGAACGGCGCGGCGGACTGGACATAGACTTTTTTCACGCGGCCACGATCCATAAAGTCATTCACATAGCTCGAGCCCCACGCCGTTTGCAGGGTATCGTTGATATCGTTGATCGATACGCCCAGCGCCTGCGCCTTACGCTGATCGATATCCACCTGAAGCTGCGGGCTGTCATCCAGACCGTTATGGCGAACGCGGGTCAGGCCGGGATCGTTGCCCGCCAGCGCTAACAGCTTATCGCGTGCCGCCATCAGCGCCGTGTGTCCCGCACCGGCGTGATCCTGCAGCTCCATGTCAAACCCGGCGGAACTGCCAAGGCCGCTGATTGCCGGCGGGCTGCTGGCAAAGACGCGCGCCTCTTTGATGTGCGCGAAGGCTTTGGTCGCGCGTTCAATGATGGCAAATGATGTTCCCGTTCTGGTATCGCGCTCGTCCCAGTCCTTCAGGCGGACGAACATGCGGGCGACGTTCTGCCCGTTCCCGCCCGGCCCGGAACCGACGGTAGAGAAGACGGATACGACGTTATCTTTCTCTTTAGTAAAGAAATACTGCTCCACTTTCTGGACCACTTTCAGCGTCTGCTGCTGCGTTGCGCCGCTCGGCAGCTGCACCGAGGTGGTAAACATCCCCCGGTCTTCCATCGGCAGGAACGAGGTGGGCAGGTGCAGGAACAGCCACACCATCCCGCCCAGCAGCACGACGTAAACCATCATCCAGCGCAGGCTGCGGTGGAGTACACGCCCAACGGCAGATTCATACCGCGCGGCGTTGCGGTCGAACATGCGGTTAAACCAGCCGAAGAACCCTTTCTGCCCGTGATGCTCTCCTTTATGCAGCGGTTTCAGCAGGGTGGCGCACAGCGCGGGGGTGAGGATCAGCGCGACCAGCACGGAGAGCACCATCGCCGAGACGATGGTGATCGAGAACTGGCGATAAATCGCCCCGGTGGTGCCGCCAAAGAAGGCCATCGGGATAAAGACAGCCGACAGTACCATCGCGATACCGACTAGCGCCCCCTGAATTTGACCCATGGATTTACGCGTCGCCTGGCGCGGAGAGAGCCCTTCTTCGCTCATGATGCGCTCGACGTTTTCAACCACGACGATGGCATCATCCACCAGCAGGCCGATTGCCAGCACCATCGCAAACATCGTCAGGGTATTAATGCTATACCCGAACGCGTAAAGCACCGCAAAGGTCCCAAGCAGCACCACGGGGACTGCAATGGTGGGGATCAGCGTCGCGCGGAAATTTTGCAGGAACAGGTACATGACCAGGAACACCAGCGCGATGGCTTCCAGCAGGGTCTTCACCACGTCCTCAATGGAGGCTTTAACGAAGGAGGTGGTTTCATAGGCGACTTTGTACTCCAGCCCGTGCGGGAAATACTGTGAAAGCTCGTCCAGACGGTCTAACACCAGTTTTGCTGTCGCCATTTCGTTCGCGCCGGAGGCCAGTTTAATCCCCAAACCGGAAGCCTGATTGCCGTTAAAGCGGCTAAGGTAGTCGTATTTTTCGGCCCCCATTTCCACCGTGGCGACATCGCCCAGACGCACTTCCGACCCGTCCTGATTCACGCGCAGGGTGATGTTGCGGAACTGGTCCGGCGTCTGCAGCAGGGATTGCGAATTGATGGTGGCGTTCAGGGCTTGCTTATCAACGGAAGGCGTTCCCCCCAGTTGCCCCACCGCAATCTGGGCGTTCTGGGCTTTGATGGCATTCGTTACGTCGGTCGCCGTCATCTGATAGCTGTTGAGCTTGTTGGGATCGAGCCAGATGCGCATGGAGTATTGTGAGCCGTAGGCGTCAATATCTCCGACGCCGTTAATCCGGCTGATGGGATCCTGAATATTACTGGCGACGTAGTCCGCGATGTCCTGTTTATCCATTGAGCCATCTGTCGAGACAAACGCGATGGTCAATATGTTGGTATCACCGGTTTTACGCACGGTTACACCCTGGTTCTGCACCGCCTGGGGCAGCTTGCGCATGGCCGACTGCAGCTGGTTTTGGACCTGCTGCACCGCTTCGTCCGGGTCGGTGCCCGCCTTGAAGCTCAGGGTCACCGTCGCCTGTCCCGTGGCGCTACTTTGCGAGGACATGTACATCAGGTTATCCAGACCCGTCATGTTCTGCTCGATAACCTGCGTGACGGTATTTTCCAGCGTCTGTGCCGACGCGCCGGGGTAGTTTGCTGTGACGCGCACGTTCGGCGGTGCCAGGTCGGGGTATTGCTCAACGGGAAGTGAAGTAATCGCCAGGACGCCCGTCAGACACAACAGGATGGCAAGCACCCAGGCAAAAATGGGGCGATCGATAAAAAAATTCGCCATGAAAGTGTGACCTCGTTTTGCTGCACGTCATTATTGTTTATTGCCCGCATAACTTTAGCGGTAAGGCCCAGGTCAAACGTGGAGAAATAAAGGAGATAATGTAAATTATCATGCGCTTTTCCCTGCGCTTCCCTCTTTACCGTTATTTACCCGTTAACGGCGTGGGCGCCGGAAACGTCACGCTGACCAGCGTGCCGCCGTTTTGCGGCTGCGAAAAGTGCAGCATCCCACCGAGCCGTTGCGCGCGTTCGCGCATAATATTCAGGCCGTAATGTCCCGGCGGCTCGCTGGCCTCGCCAATCCCAATACCGTTGTCACGAATGCTGACGCTGTGCGTCCCGTCCACTGAGGTCACGCAGCTTACGGTGATCTCGCTGGACTGCGCGTGCTTAATGGCATTCAACACGGCCTCGCGGACGATCTGCAGCAAATGCACCTGCTTTTGCGCATCGAGCGCCAGCGAGGACAGACGACAGTCCAGATGCAGTTTGGCCTGCGTCTGGCTCTGCAGCACGTCGAGGGACTCCTGCAGCGCCGCGGGTAAGTTCGCGTGGTTCAGCGTCAGGCGGAAGGTGGTCAGCAACTCGCGCAGCTGCTGCCAGGCATTGTTCAGCTCGCGGGAGAAGTCGGTGATGATGGTCTGCGCCGGGGTATTTTCCTCGGGCACGGCGCGTTTGAGCAGCGCAAGCTGAATGCGCAGATACGACAGCACCTGCGCCAGCGAATCGTGCAGCTCGCGGGCAATGGTGGCGCGCTCTTCCATCAGCAGCAGCTGCTGGTAATGCTTTTGCGCCTGGTTAAAGTACAGCCCGCGCCCGAGCATAGTCGCCACGCTTCTCATCAGCGGAAGGGGGACGCTGTCCGCTTCGCTTTGCCAGCGCAGCTCGCCGTAGAGCGTGTCCTGCATCAGTACCGGCAGGTTTTGCAGAGGAGTGCCATGTGCCTCCGTCCCTTCACACAGCCGCCAGTCGTCGCTGGTGCGCAGTTCCAGATAATTCATCTGCGTATAGTCATGGACAATCTGCAGGATATGCCGGAAGCAGTGGCTGTCTATCTGGCCGGTATTCAGCGCCTGCGAGCACTTGAACAACATGTCGAGCTGCTGGTGGGCTTCGTGCAGGTGCCGCGTCTTTTCCGCAACCGAGGCTTCGAGCGAACGGTAGAGCGTATCGAGCTCGGCTGACATGTGGTTAAAGGCGCGCGAAAGCTGACCCAGCTCGTTCGGCAGGGCGCTATCCGGCGCAGGCGTGGCAAACTCGCCGCGCTCAATGCGTTCGCTGGCCGCCACTAGGTTATTCAGCGGTAGCACCACCTGGCGGCGGATGCGTCGCAGAGTAAACAGCGTCAGCAGCAGGATCCCGAGTGCGCCAGCCAGCGAGAGCAGGGTGACCGTCTGAATTTTATCTTCAGTGTAGTGCTGCAGGGCGAGCACAAAGGCATCAATGCGGCCGACAAAATCTTCAATATTGCGTTGATACCACGCGCTGTCGCCGCGGGCGATGCGCGCATCCATCTCCTGCCAGGCCACATGCAGCTGCTGATAGCGTGCTTTCACATTGTCCGGGACGTACCAGCGGTTCAGCTTCTGCAGGGCAGGCGCGCCGAGCGTCTGTTGCCAGCTCTCGCGATGTGCCGCAAGGGAAGGGCTGTTGCGCTGCATTTCGTAGCCCAGACGATAGCTCTGCATGCGCAGCGAACCGGCGATATTAATGGCTTCGGCATCGCGCTGGCTGCTTGCCAGCGTCAGCAGCGCGACGGTGCTGGTCAGCACGGACAGGGCTATGATCGAAAAGAAAGCCCAGGCAAGGCTTCCGGAAACGGGTCGTTTAACGGTCACAGAACGGCTCTCTGAATAAAATTGATCTGCCACAGGTTCACTGGAAATAATTGGGCGCTTCAGTCATGTGAACGTTGCCCGATCGCACCGTGATGCGTAAATACCATACTCTTATAAAGAGAAAGGTTATTGAACCAAAAACAGGTGTGGTTATGAATCGTTTTATTATGGCTAACAGCCAGCAGTGCATTGGGTGTCACGCCTGCGAAGTGGCCTGCGTGATGGCGCACAACGATGAGCAGCATGTCGTGAGCGAGCGCCATTTTCATCCGCGTATCACGGTCCTGAGAGCTGGCGAGAGGAGCCGCCCCGTGACCTGTCATCATTGCGAAAACGCGCCCTGCGCGCAAAGCTGCCCGAACGGCGCCATCAGCAAATGCGATGACAGCGTACAGGTGAATCAACAAAAATGCATCGGCTGTAAGGCCTGCGTGGTGGCCTGCCCGTTTGGCACGATGGAGATTATCGTCACCCCGCTCGACAACGGCGGTGTGAAGGCCTCGGCGAATAAATGCGATCTCTGTCTGACGCGTCCACACGGCCCGGCCTGTATCGAAAATTGCCCGGCGGATGTCCTCTCTCTGGTAACGCCTGCCGCGCTGTATAACCTGGCGAAATCGCGCCGACAGCGCACGGCCTGCCTGGAGGCGCAGCCCTGGCATGCGGAGGTCGTCGGAGAAGATGCTCCGTGCACCAAACTGCAGCAGATGCAGGCGACGGTGCCACGCGGCGAGCCCGACAAGCTGGCTACCGCAGAACGCGTGGGCCATTTTAACGAAATTTACCTGCCATTCCGGGCCGAACAGGCCGCCCGCGAGGCGTCGCGCTGCCTGAAGTGCGGAGAGCATAGCATTTGCGAGTGGACCTGCCCGCTGCACAACCACATTCCGCAATGGATCGAGCGCCTCAACGCGGGAGATATCGCCGGCGCGGCCGAGCTTTCTCATCAGACTAACTGTTTACCTGAAATTACCGGTCGCGTCTGCCCGCAGGATCGATTATGCGAGGGTGCCTGCACAATACGTGAAGAGGCAGGATCCGTGACCATCGGCAACATCGAGCGCTATATCTCCGATCGGGCGCTGGCGATGGGCTGGCGGCCGGATATGTCCGCCGTCACGCCGTCAGGTAAACGCGTCGCGATCGTCGGCGCGGGGCCTGCCGGGCTGGCGTGCGCCGACGTGCTGGCGCGCCGCGGCGTGAGCGTGACGGTCTATGACCGGCACCCGGAAATTGGCGGATTGCTGACCTTTGGCATCCCGGCGTTCAAGCTGGACAAATCGCTGCTCGCGCGGCGCAGAGAGATATTTACCGCGATGGGGATCCGCTTCGAGCTTAACTGCGAGGTGGGCCAGGACGTGTCGATGTCGCAGTTAAAGCACGATTACGACGCCCTGTTTATTGGCGTGGGAACCTATCGCTCGATGAAGGCGGGTATCCCACATGAAGACGCGCCAGGTGTCTACGACGCGCTGCCTTTCCTGGTGGGCAACACGCGCCATGTTATGGGGCTGGAGGCAACGGCCAGCGAACCGTTCATCGACGCCCATGGCCTGAACGTGGTGGTGCTTGGTGGGGGCGATACCGCGATGGACTGCGTCCGAACCGCGTTACGCCACGGGGCGGCGAAGGTGACCTGCGCCTATCGTCGGGATGAGGCCAACATGCCGGGCTCGAAGAAAGAGGTGAAGAACGCCAGTGAAGAGGGGGCGGCGTTTGAATTTAACGTCCAGCCGGTTGAGCTGACGCTGGATCCGAACGGAAAGGTCAACGGTATCCGAATGCTGCGAACCGAGCTCGGAGAGCCGGATGCGCAGGGACGGCGGCGACCGGTTCCGGTGGCGGGCAGCGAGTTTGTGATGGCCGCGGATGCGGTCATCATGGCGTTTGGTTTTAACCCGCACGCGATGCCGTGGCTGCAGGCGCAGGGTGTCGAAACGGATGACAGGGGGCGGATCGTGGCCTCTGTCGAGAGCCGCTACCGTTACCAGACGACCAACCCGCAGATCTTCGCCGGGGGCGATGCGGTACGCGGCGCGGATCTGGTGGTGACCGCAATGGCGGAAGGACGCCATGCCGCGCAAGGGATCCTCGACTGGCTTGGGGTTAACGCGCCAAAACATCATTAAACCGGCGGGCGACAAAGCGGGATTCACGGCGTAGTATAGGACGACTCATTGTGTTGTGGAGCCCGTATGACCCTGAAAATTGACGTTATCAAAGACAAAATTCTTTCTGAAAACTACTTTGTCCTGCGTAACATCACCTATGATCTTACACGTAGCAACGGTGAGGTTATCCGCCACAAACGCGAGGTCTACGACCGCGGCAACGGAGCGACCATTCTGCTCTATAACCGTGACAAGCAGAGCGTGGTGCTAATCCGTCAGTTCAGGGTGGCGACATGGGTTAATGGCAACCCTGATGGACGTTTGATTGAAACCTGCGCGGGCCTGCTCGATGACGATGAGCCGGAAGTTTGTATCCGCAAAGAGGCCGTGGAAGAAACCGGCTTCGAAGTGGGTGAGGTCAAAAAGGTCTTCGAGCTGTTTATGTCTCCGGGCGGCGTAACGGAAATTGTGCATTTCTTCATTGCCGAATACAGCGACGCCCAGCGCACGCACCGGGGCGGTGGCGTAGAGGATGAAGATATTGAAGTGCTGGAGCTTCCTTTTACCCGGGCGCTGGAGATGATGCGTTCAGGCGAAATCAGGGATGGTAAGGCAGTGATATTACTGCAGTATTTACATACGACCGGGTTGATGAACGATGCTTCCGAGCGGATGTAGTGCATTTTTCGGGTATATCTGATAAATCCGATTGAGCAACCCCGCCGGGAACACGAAGATACTGCCCAGTTAAGCGTTTTCGTTCCGGGATTGTGTCATTCATGCGCTACAGCGTCTTTTTGTTTTACCTGTTTTGTGTGCTTCTCGCGCCGCAGGTGCAGGCTGCACCTGCGCAGCAAGCCTTTTCTGACTGGCAGGTAACCTGCAATAACCAGAATTTTTGCCTTGCACGCAACACGGGTGAACACCGTGGTCTGGTCATGACGCTCACCCGTAGCGCCGGGGCGAAAACGGATGCCACTCTGCGTATCGATCTTGGCGGTCTTGATACACCCTCGATCAAAGAGCCAGATATTGCCCCCCGGCTGCTGCTGGATAGCGTTCCTCTGAAGCTGGACAAACAGCGCTGGCAGCTCACGCCATGGCATCTGAAAACGGACGATGCGGCCACCATCACCGCCTTTCTGAAAAATATCCAGGAAGGGAAGGCCCTGACCCTGCGCGGCGGTAAGCAGGTCATTTCACTGACAGGGCTTAAGGCCGCACTACTGTTCATTGATGCGCAGCAAAAGCGCGTCGGCAGCGAAACCGCGTGGATCAAGAAAGGTGACGATCCGCCGTTAAGCGTTCCGCCTGCACCCGCCTTAAAAAAGGTGGCGGTCGTCAATCCGACCCCGACGCCACTCTCCCACGCCGAACTGAACGACCTGCTGGACTATGGTACCGGACGGATGAACAGCAGCCAGTGCTCGCTGGATCCTAACCGCCGTGAAGTGCGCGTCACCGCGTTAACCGATGAGAAAGCGCTGCTGATCGTCAGCTGCGAGGCGGGGGCCTATAACACGGTCGATCTGGCGTGGCTGGTATCACGTAAAAAACCGTTCACCGCACGCAGCGTCAGGCTGCGTCTGCCGTTTACGCCGTCAGGCGACGGGAGCGAAATGGAGTTGATGAATGCCAGCTTCGATGAAAAGACGCGCGAGCTGACAACGCTGGCGCTGGGGCGCGGTTTGGGCGATTGCGGAGTCCAGACGCGCTGGCGTTTTGACGGACAGCGATTCCGCCTGGTGCGCTACGCCGAGGAGCCCAGCTGTGATAACTGGAACGGGCCAGATGCCTGGCCCACGCTGTGGATCACGCGCTAGTTTTGCCCGGTAAGCGTAGCGCCACCGGGCACGCAGACCGCGCTACAGCACGCTTAACGCCTTCTCAACCACGTTCTCAACGGTAAAGCCGAAGTACGGGAACAGCTTGTCGGCAGGGGCGGACTCACCGTAGCCCCTCATGCCGACAATCGCCCCTTTCAGACCCACATATTTGTACCAGTAGTCGGCAATACCGGCTTCCACCGCCACGCGCGCTGCGACGTTTGAGGGCAGTACCGATTCGCGGTACGCCTCATCCTGGGCATCGAAAATATCCGTAGAAGGCAGGGACACCACGCGCACCGCGTGGCCTTCGGCGGTCAGTTTCTCCGCCGCTTTCACCGTGATTTCCACCTCGGAGCCGGTGGCAATCAGGATCACGTCCGGCTTGCCGCCGCTGTCCTTGAGGATGTAGCCGCCGCGGGCGATGTTTTTCACCTGCTCCGGAGTACGCTCGATCTGCGCCAGGTTCTGTCGTGACAGAATCAGTGCCGTTGGGCCATTGTGGCGTTCTACCGCCAGCTTCCAGCCCACCGCAGCTTCGACCTGATCGCAGGGACGCCACGTGCTGAAGTTCGGCGTCAGGCGCAGGCTCGCCAGCTGTTCAACCGCCTGGTGGGTGGGGCCGTCTTCTCCCAGACCGATGGAGTCGTGGGTATAGACCATAATCTGCCGCGCCTTCATCAGCGCTGCCATGCGCGCCGCGTTACGGGCGTACTCGACGAACATCAGGAAGGTGGCGGTGTAGGGCACGAAGCCGCCGTGATGGGCGATGCCGTTGGCAATCGCGGTCATCCCGAACTCGCGCACGCCGTAATGGATGTAATTCCCGGCGATGTCCTCTTTCAGCGATTTCGAACCCGACCAGATAGTCAGGTTACTCGGCGCCAGATCCGCCGATCCGCCGAGCAGTTCGGGCAGAAGAGGGCCGATTGCATTCAGGGTATTTTGCGACGCCTTACGGGTGGCGATTTTCGCCGGGTTGGACTGCAGATTTTCAATCAGCGCCTGGGTTTTATCGTCCCAGTCTTCCGGCAGGCCGCCGCTCATGCGGCGGGAAAACTCGGCCGCCAGTTCAGGATGCGCTTTTTTGTAGGCGGCAAATTTATCGTTCCATGCGTGCTGCGCTTTCTCACCCTCTTCGCGTGCATCCCATGCCCGGTAGATCTCTTTCGGGATCTCAAACGGCGGATGTTTCCAGCCCAGCTTCTGCCGGGTCAGCGCCACTTCCTCCTCGCCCAGCGCCGCGCCGTGCGCCTCTTCTTTACCCGCCTTGTTCGGCGAGCCGAAGCCGATCGTGGTGCGGCAGATAATCAGGGACGGTTTATCCTTCACGCTTTGCGCTTCCTGAATCGCTTTTTTCACTGCCTCAGGGTCGTGACCGTCGATCTCATGCACCACGTGCCAGTGGTAGGCTTCGAAGCGTTTTGCCGTGTCGTCGGTAAACCAGCCTTCGGTTTCCCCGTCGATGGAGATGCCGTTGTGATCGTAGAACCCGATCAGCTTGCCGAGCCCCAGGGTGCCCGCCAGGGAGCAGACCTCATGGGAGATCCCCTCCATCAGACAGCCGTCACCCATAAACACGTAGGTGTAGTGATCGACAATCTCGTGGTCCGGCTGGTTGAACTGTGCCGCTAGCGTGCGTTCGGCAATCGCCAGCCCGACCGCATTTGCCAGCCCCTGGCCGAGCGGCCCGGTGGTGGTCTCCACGCCCGGCGTATAGCCGATCTCCGGGTGCCCCGGGGTTTTGGAGTGCAGCTGGCGGAAGTTTTTCAGCTCCTCAAGCGGCAGATCGTAGCCGGAAAGGTGCAACAGGCTGTAGAGCAGCATTGAGGCGTGACCGTTGGAGAGAATAAAGCGGTCGCGATCGTACCAGGTGGGGTCATTGGGGTTGTGCTTCAGAAAGTCGTTCCACAGTACTTCGGCTATATCAGCCATGCCCATCGGCGCGCCGGGGTGGCCGGAATTGGCTTTCTGCACGGCATCCATGCTGAGGGCGCGGATGGCATTGGCTAGCTCTTTACGGGACATAGTTCACTCCGTGGCAAGGTTAAAGTTTGGCGGCGAGAAGATCTTCTAGTTTGCGCTGGTCGACGGCGAACTGGCGGATACCGTCCGCCAGTTTTTCCACGGCCATGGCGTCCTGGTTGTGCTCCCAGCGGAACTCCGCTTCGGTCATGGCTTTCGGTTTTGGCAGAACGGTGGAGGTCGGCACCAGCTTGCGGATCACCGTTTCTTCTTTGTCCTGTAGCTCCTGGAGCAGGTTGGGTGAAATTGTCAGGCGGTCGCAGCCTGCCAGGGCGAGGATCTGCTCGGTACGGCGGAAGCTGGCACCCATCACGATGGTTTCGTAGCGGTGCTGCTTGTAGTAGTCGTAGATATTACGGACCGATTTCACGCCCGGATCCTCATCCACCACGTACGGATCCATCGGCTGTTTCGCCTGGTACCAGTCGTAGATGCGCCCGACAAACGGTGACACCAGGAACACGCCCGCTTCGGCACAGGCGCGCGCCTGTGCAAAGGAGAACAGCAGCGTCAGGTTGCAGTGGATGCCCTCTTTTTCCAGTACCTCTGCCGCGCGGATGCCTTCCCAGGTGGAGGCGAGCTTGATCAGAATGCGTGATTTATCTATCCCCTGTTCCTCGTACAGTTCCACGAGGCGACGCGCCTTGTTAATGCTCTTTTCTTTATCGAAAGAGAGGCGGGCGTCGACTTCGGTCGAGACGCGGCCCGGGATGCTTTTAAGAATTTCCGCACCAAAATTAACCGCCAGCTTGTCGCTGGCTTCGGCGACCTGCTGCTCCTGCGTCTTCCCGCGCTTTTTACCGTAGGCAATGGCGTCATCAATCAGATGACTAAAATGGGTAAGCCCGGCAGCCTTGAGCAGTAGCGAAGGGTTGGTGGTCGCATCCTCCGGCTGATAGTGGCGAATCGACTCGATATCGCCGCTGTCTGCCACCACCGTGGTGAATTGTTTGATGCCGTCTAGCTGGTTCATAAATGATTACTCCTTGGAAATAAAAGAGTTAGATGAGTGCGTTAGTTCACACTTCTGGAAAAATCATGATGGACTTAACAAAAAAGCATAGCAGACGGGGGAGGCATTGCTTTTGAGACGGGTAACATGGCTGTTATAAATTGATAACAATTTTTAATGTGTGATGGTGAGAGTTTGGCTGCCTTCAAAGTTTAGGAGGCGGCCTGAGGCGATACTAGGCGGCACACCAGGGTGTGCATCAGGATCGCTTACGTCACCCTTTTGACCGATACGTGAAAGGAAAAATAAGATGGATGAGCAGTTGAAACAGAGTGCCCTCGATTTTCACGAGTTCCCTGTCCCGGGCAAAATCCAGGTCTCCCCAACCAAGCCGCTGGCAACTCAGCGCGATCTGGCACTGGCCTATTCCCCGGGCGTAGCTGCCCCGTGTCTGGAAATCGAAAAAGACCCGCTGGCGGCCTACAAATACACCGCGCGCGGCAACCTTGTCGCCGTGATCTCTAACGGCACGGCGGTGCTGGGGCTGGGCAACATCGGCGCGCTGGCCGGTAAGCCGGTGATGGAAGGCAAGGGGGTGCTGTTCAAGAAATTCGCCGGTATCGACGTGTTCGATATCGAGGTGGATGAACTCGATCCTGACAAGTTCATCAACGTAGTGGCCGCGCTGGAGCCGACTTTCGGCGGGATCAACCTGGAAGACATCAAAGCGCCGGAATGTTTCTATATCGAGCAGAAGCTGCGCGAGCGTATGAACATTCCCGTGTTCCATGATGACCAGCACGGTACGGCCATTATCAGCACCGCTGCGATTCTCAACGGCCTGCGCGTGGTAGAGAAAAACCTCTCCGACGTGCGCATGGTGGTCTCCGGCGCCGGCGCCGCGGCCATCGCCTGTATGAACCTGCTGGTGGCGCTGGGTATGCAGAAACACAACATTGTGGTCTGCGACTCCAAGGGCGTTATTTATAAAGACCGCGAGCCGAACATGGCGGAAACCAAAGCGGCGTATGCGGTAGAAGACGACGGCAAGCGCACGCTTGAGGACGTCATTGACGGCGCGGATATCTTCCTCGGCTGCTCGGGTCCGAAGGTGCTGACCCAGGAGATGGTGAAGAAGATGGCGCGTGCGCCAATGATCCTGGCCCTGGCCAACCCGGAACCGGAAATTCTGCCGCCGCTGGCGAAAGCGGTGCGTGAAGACGCCATCATCTGTACCGGCCGATCGGACTACCCGAACCAGGTCAACAACGTGCTTTGCTTCCCGTTTATCTTCCGCGGCGCGCTGGACGTCGGCGCAACGGCGATCAACGAAGAGATGAAGCTTGCAGCCGTTCACGCCATCGCGGAGCTGGCCCACGCCGAGCAGAGCGAAGTGGTTGCCTCAGCCTATGGCGATCAGGATCTGAGCTTTGGCCCGGACTACATCATTCCAAAACCGTTCGACCCGCGTCTGATTGTTAAAATTGCGCCAGCCGTTGCCAAAGCGGCAATGGATTCCGGCGTGGCGACGCGTCCGATTCACGACTTCGACGCGTACGTCGATAAACTCACCGAGTTTGTCTATAAAACCAACCTGTTCATGAAGCCGATCTTCTCTCAGGCGCGCGCCGACGCGAAGCGCGTGGTGCTAGCGGAAGGGGAAGAGGCGCGCGTGCTGCACGCCACCCAGGAGCTGATCACATTAGGCCTGGCGAAACCGATCCTGATTGGTCGTCCGAGCGTGATTGAAATGCGTATCCAGAAGCTGGGCCTGCAGATTAAGCCGGGCGTCGACTTCGAGATCGTCAACAACGAATCCGATCCGCGCTTCAAAGAGTACTGGAGCGAATACTACGCGATCATGAAGCGTCGGGGGATCACCCAGGAGCAGGCGCAGAAAGCCGTCATCAGCAACACGACGGTGATCGGCGCGATCATGGTCCATCGCGGCGAGGCGGATGCGCTGATCTGCGGTACCATCGGGGATTATCACGAGCACTTTAGCGTGGTGCAGGAGATCTTCGGCTATCGCGACGGCGTCCATACCGCCGGGGCGATGAACGCCCTGCTGTTGCCGAGCGGGAACACCTTTATCGCTGACACCTATGTTAACGACGATCCGAGCCCGGACGAGCTGGCGGAGATCACCGTGATGGCCGCCGAGACCGTGCGCCGCTTCGGTATCGAGCCGAAGGTGGCACTGCTGTCGCACTCTAACTTCGGTTCGTCCAAATCAGCGGCGGCGTGCAAAATGCGTGAGACGCTGGCGCTGGTGCGCGAGCGTGCGCCGGAGCTGATGATTGACGGGGAAATGCATGGCGATGCCGCGCTGGTGGAGAGCATCCGTAACGAACGTATGCCGGACAGCCCGCTGAAAGGATCGGCAAACATCCTGATTATGCCGAACGTGGAAGCGGCGCGTATCAGCTATAACCTGCTGCGCGTCTCCAGCTCTGAAGGGGTGACCGTAGGACCGGTGCTGATGGGCGTGGCGAAGCCGGTGCACGTGTTAACGCCGATTGCCTCCGTGCGTCGTATCGTGAACATGGTGGCGCTGGCGGTGGTTGAGGCGCAGACGCAGCCGCTGTAATTTTTACCCTCACCCTAACCCTCTCCCTTTGGGAGAGGGCCGGGGTGAGGGGAGGGTTACACCCAGTCCCGAACCTGAATAAACTCTTTTAAGGCAGCCTCCGGGCTGCCTTCTTTTGGCTCGTAGCAGTACTCCCAGCGCACCAGCGGCGGCATCGACATCAGAATCGACTCCGTGCGCCCGCCGGTCTGCAGGCCGAACAGCGTCCCGCGATCCCACACCAGGTTGAACTCCACGTAGCGCCCGCGGCGGTAGAGCTGGAACTCGCGTTCGCGCACGCCGTAGTCGGTGTTTTTACGGCGTTCGACGATGGGCAGATAGGCCTCGGTATAGCCTTCACCCACCGCGCGCATAAAGCTGAACGCGGTATCAAAATCAGGCGTGTTGAGATCGTCAAAGAACAGTCCGCCGATGCCGCGCTGCTCGTCGCGATGCTTCAGGTAAAAGTAGTCGTCGCACCACTTTTTATATTTCGGGTAAATGTCTTCGCCAAACGGCAGGCAAAGATCCCGCGCGGTGGTGTGCCAGTGTACGGCATCCTCTTCGAAGCCGTAGTAGGGCGTCATGTCGAAACCGCCGCCAAACCACCAGACCGGATCGGCCCCCTGCTTTTCCGCAATGAAAAAGCGCACGTTGGCGTGGCTGGTTGGCACGAACGGGTTGTGCGGGTGCACCACCAGCGAGACGCCCATCGCTTCGAAGCTGCGGCCCGCCAGCTCAGGACGATGTGCCGTCGCAGACGCGGGCATGGCGTCGCCGTGAACGTGGGAAAAATTCACGCCAGCCTGTTCGAAGATGCCGCCGTTACGCAGCACGCGACTGCGCCCGCCGCCGCCGGCCTCGCGCTGCCAGGTATCTTCCTGAAATTCTCCGCCGTCTGCGGCGGCCAGTTTCTGGCAAATCTCATCCTGCAGCTGCAGCAGGAAAGTTTTGACCAGTTGTGCATCGGGTTTCATCAACGTTTCCTGGAGTGCGCTTTTTGGTTATCGAACCAGTTGAAATAACTGATAATGCCGGAGGCGATAGCGTTAGCGATCTTCTGACGAAATGCCGTGGTGCCAAGGAGTCGCTCCTCTTCCGGGTTCGTGATGAAGGAGGTTTCCACCAGCACGGACGGGATGGACGGTGATTTCAGGACCACGAACGCCGCCTGCTCGGTGCCTTTGCTGTGCAGGCGATGCACCGGCTTAATCTTCTTCAGGATGTGCGAGCCAAGCGTCAGGCTGTTTTTGATCGTATCCGTCTGCACGAGGTCGAACAGCACCTGCTGTAGCAGGTGGTCTTTGTCGGTGGCTTTTTTCCCGGCGACTTCATCCGCCCGGTTTTCGCGGTCGGAGAGGTATTTCGCCATGGCGCTACTGGCGCCGCGGTTGGAAAGCGCAAATACCGAGGCACCTGCCGCAGAAGGGTTGGTAAAGCCGTCCGCGTGAATCGACATAAACAGATCCGCACCGTGCTGGTGGGCGATCTCTACGCGGTCATACAGCGGAATAAAGGTATCGCCAGAGCGCGTCAGACGGGCGTCAATGCCGTTACTGCGTAAAATCGCCCGCACATTTTTTGCAATCGCCAGCACGACGTGTTTTTCTTTCGACCCGTTTTTGCCGATGGCGCCGGTATCAATGCCGCCGTGCCCAGGGTCGAGCATCACCAGACGCTTCGCGCCCGGCTTTTTGGTTTTCGGTTTGCTGTGTCCGTTACTGGTTTTAAGCGTGCTCTCGTCTTTCGCCTGAGCCTGCTTTGCGATACCCGTTAACGTTAAGGCCGCCAGCCCCGCTTTGAGAACCTGACGACGCGATGTGAGTGCTTTTAATGGTTTGAATGTGCTCATGCGGCCTGAATACTAAAAAATGGGGTCCTGGTGTTATATCGTATCGTGTTTCCCGTTACGACAGTCCATGTTGAGAATTGTTTTACTTTTCATTTCAATACGTGACAAAGTGACATTATGCCAAATTTTGGCGAGATTTTCCCCGGTTATTGGCTAAAGGCGAGCTTCGCGCCATAATCACAGTTTTTAAACCCGAAAAGGCGGTTAATACCATGGAGATACGCGTTTTTCGCCAGGAAGATTTCGAAGAGGTGATTACCCTTTGGGAGCGCTGCGATCTGCTGCGTCCGTGGAACGATCCGGAAATGGATATCGAACGTAAGGTGAATCACGACGTCAGTCTGTTTCTGGTCGCGGAAGTCAACGGTGAGGTTGTGGGGACGGTAATGGGCGGTTACGACGGCCACCGCGGCTCGGCCTATTATCTGGGCGTCCATCCGGAATACCGTGGTCGCGGCATTGCCAATGCGCTGCTTAACCGGCTCGAGAAGAAGCTGATCGCTCGCGGCTGCCCGAAAATCCAGATTATGGTGCGGGAAGATAACGATGTGGTGCTGGGCATGTATGAGCGTCTGGGCTACGAGCATTCTGACGTGCTGAATCTGGGAAAGCGTCTGATCGAAGATGAAGAGTACTGAGATTCATCCGGCAGACTATGACGCGCAGGGCCGCGTCAGGCTGCCCTTTTTATTCTGGTGCGTTCTGCTGCTCCAGGCCCGTACCTGGGTGCTGTTTGTGATGGCCGCCGCGTCGCGCGGGCAGGGCGATACGCTGCTGAATCTTTTTTATCCCGATCACGATGCTTTCTGGCTCGGCTTACTGCCGGGCGTACCGGCGGTGGTGGCTTTTTTGTGTAGCGGACGACGGCACCTGATCCCTCGTTTTTGGCGCACGCTTCGCTGGCTGCTAATCCTTGCCCAGACTGCGCTGCTCTTATGGCAGCCGGTTCTCTGGTGGTACGGTGAACCGCTGACGGGCTCCGGCGTTGCGCTGGTGGTTGCTGATATTGTGGCGCTGCTGTGGCTGATGACCAACCCGCGTCTTCGCGCCTGTTTTGCGCCTCAGGATGATTAATCCGGCACTTTTTGCCGATGTCGCACTCCAACAAGCGTTGATTTAACAAGTAAGGACGTTTCAATGAAATCGCTGCGTTTACTCTTATGCGCTCTCCCGCTGGCATTGACCGGCTGTTCGACGCTCTCCTCCATTAACTGGTCCGCTGCGTATCCGTGGAACTGGTTTGGCTCATCAACGGAAGTAACCGAGCAGGGCGTGGGGAAAATTACCGCCGCGACGGCGCTGGATCAGAATGCTATCCAGGATGCGCTCAGCAGTGATTACCGCCTGCGCAGCGGCATGAAAACGGAGAATGGCAATATTGTTCGCTACTACGAGGCGCTGAAGGGCGACAAGCTGGCGCTGGTGATTAACGGTGATAAAGGCACGGTCAACCGAATTGCGGTGATGGATGAAGATATTCCGACGGCGAGCGGTGTGAAGGTGGGGACCCCGTTTAGCGATCTTTATAAGCAGGCCTTTGGCAACTGCGCCAGCGTGCCGTCTGACGACAAGGTTGCGGTGGAATGTAAGGCTGAAGGCAGCCAGCACATCAGCTATGTCTTCACCGGCACCTGGAGCGGCCCGGAAGGACTGATGCCGTCTGACGACACGCTTAAGAGCTGGAAAGTGAGCAAAATACTCTGGAAGCAGTAATTTGCGCCTGAGCAAACCGCCTCGCTGAAATCCGGGTATAATACCCGCCATCAATGCCACGCTGACGTGGCATCTTTATTTCAGGAGGAGCGATGTCTCAGGTTCAGAGTGGCATTTTGCCAGAACATTGCCGCGCGGCGATTTGGATTGAAGCCAATGTTAAAGGGGACGTGGATGCCCTGCGTGCGGCCAGCAAAGCGTTTATTGATAAACTGGCGACCTTCCAGGCCAAATTCCCGGAAGCACACCTCGGCGCCGTTGTCGCCTTTGGCAATAACGTCTGGCGTCAGCTGAGCGGCGGGGAAGGGGCGGAAGAGCTGAAAGACTTCATCCCTTACGGCAAAGGCCTGGCTCCGGCGACCCAGTACGACGTGCTGATCCACATCCTTTCTTTACGTCACGACGTGAACTTCTCGGTTGCGCAGGCGGCGGTGGCGGCCTTTGGCGACAGCATCGAGGTGCAGGAAGAAGTTCACGGTTTCCGCTGGGTCGAAGAGCGCGATCTGAGCGGCTTTGTCGACGGAACCGAAAACCCGGCAGGGGAAGAGACGCGTCGTGAAGTCGCGGTAATCAAAGATGGCGTGGACGCGGGCGGCAGCTACGTGTTCGTGCAGCGCTGGGAGCACAACCTCAAGCAGCTTAACCGCATGAGCGTGCACGACCAGGAGATGATGATTGGCCGTACGAAAGAGGCTAACGAAGAGATCGACGGCGACGACCGTCCCGTTACCTCGCACCTGACCCGCGTTGACCTCAAAGAAGACGGCAAAGGGCTGAAGATTGTCCGCCAGAGCCTGCCGTACGGTACGGCAAGCGGAACGCACGGCCTTTATTTCTGCGCCTATTGCGCGCGCCTGTATAACATCGAGCAGCAGCTGCTGAGCATGTTCGGCGATACCGACGGCAAGCGCGACGCCATGCTGCGCTTCACCAAACCGGTGACCGGCGGCTACTACTTTGCGCCGTCCGTTGAGCGTCTTCTGGCGCTGTAATGGCATTCTCCCTCTCCCTGCTGGAGAGGGCCGGGGTGAGGGCATCAGGCCTCACCCTTATTCCCTTTTCTGCTTCTAAATCACCAAACGGTATATAAAACCGTTACTCCTTTCATCCCCGTTATAAATATTATGACTATAAGATAGTCATCACATTTATAAGGGTGCGCAATGGCCGTTACTGTACTGAAAAAAGGAACTCTGGCGCTGGCAGGTTTACTGCTGGTGGCACAGGCGCAGGCGACTGAACTGTTGAACAGTTCGTATGACGTCTCCCGCGAGCTGTTTGCCGCCCTTAATCCCCCGTTCGAACAGCAGTGGGCGAAAGACAATAACAGCGATAAGCTCACCATCAAGCAGTCCCACGCCGGCTCGTCCAAGCAGGCGCTGGCGATTTTGCAGGGCCTGAAAGCGGACGTCGTGACCTACAACCAGGTGACTGACGTGCAGATCCTGCACGACAAAGGCAAGCTCATCCCGGCGGACTGGCAGAGCCGACTGCCGAACAACAGCTCGCCGTTCTACTCCACCATGGGCTTCCTGGTGCGTAAGGGCAACCCTAAGAATATCCACGACTGGAGCGACCTGGTGCGTTCCGACGTGAAGCTGATTTTCCCGAACCCAAAAACCTCCGGTAACGCGCGTTATACCTATTTAGCCGCGTGGGGCGCGGCGGACAAGGCTGACGGTAACGATAAAGCCAAAACCGAGCAGTTCATGACCCAGTTCCTGAAAAACGTCGAAGTATTTGATACCGGCGGCCGCGGGGCGACAACGACCTTCGCGGAGCGAGGTCTCGGCGATGTTCTGATCAGCTTTGAGTCGGAAGTGAACAACATCCGCAAGCAGTATGAAGCGCAGGGCTTTGAGGTGGTTATCCCGAAAACCAACATTCTGGCCGAGTTCCCGGTCGCATGGGTGGATAAAAACGTGCAGGCGAACGGTACCGAGAAAGCGGCAAAAGCCTATCTCAACTACCTCTACAGCCCTCAGGCGCAGACCATCATTACCGATTACTACTACCGCGTGAACAACCCGGACGTGATGAACAAGCTGAAAGATAAATTCCCGCAGACCGCGCTGTTCCGCGTGGAAGACCATTTTGGCTCCTGGCCTGATGTGATGAAAACGCATTTTGCCAGCGGCGGTGAGTTAGACAAACTGCTGGCGGCGGGGCATAAGTAATGTTTGCTGTCTCGACAAAACGCGTCCTGCCGGGCTTTACCTTAAGCCTCGGGACCAGCCTGCTGTTCGTCTGCCTGATCCTGCTGTTGCCGCTCAGCGCGCTGGTGATGCAGCTTGCTCAGATGAGCTGGGCGCAGTACTGGGACGTGGTCACCAACCCGCAGGTGGTGGCGGCCTATAAGGTGACGCTGCTGTCGGCGTTTGTCGCCTCCATTTTTAACGGCGTGTTTGGCCTGCTGATGGCGTGGATCCTGACCCGCTATCGCTTCCCGGGGCGCACGCTGCTTGACGCCCTGATGGATCTGCCGTTTGCGCTGCCGACGGCGGTGGCAGGCTTAACCCTCGCGTCGCTCTTCTCTGTAAACGGGCTGTACGGCGAGTGGCTGGCGAGATTTGATATCAAAGTAACCTACACCTGGCTCGGTATCGCGGTGGCGATGGCCTTCACCAGCATCCCGTTTGTGGTACGTACCGTGCAGCCGGTGCTGGAAGAGTTGGGTCCGGAATACGAAGAAGCGGCGGAAACGCTGGGCGCCACGCGCTGGCAGAGCTTCCGCAAGGTGGTGCTGCCGGAGCTCTCTCCAGCGCTGATGGCAGGTGTCGCGCTGTCGTTTACCCGCAGCCTCGGTGAGTTCGGCGCGGTGATTTTTATCGCCGGGAACATCGCCTGGAAAACGGAAGTGACCTCGCTGATGATTTTCATCCGCCTGCAGGAGTTTGATTATCCGGCGGCGAGCGCGATTGCTTCGGTGATCCTCGCCGCCTCGCTGCTGCTGCTGTACTCGATTAACACTCTGCAAAGTCGCTTTGGTCGACGTGTGGTAGGTCACTGATGGCGGAAGTTACGCAATTGAAGCGATACGATGCGCCCCGCATCAACTGGGGTAAATGGTTTCTGATTGGGGCGGGCGTGCTGGTTTCCGCCCTCATTCTCGTCGTGCCGACGATTTATATTTTCGTTCAGGCGTTCAGCAAGGGTCTGATGCCCGCGCTGGAAAACCTGGCGAACCCGGATATGCTCCATGCCATCTGGCTCACCGTGCTGATTGCCCTGATCACCGTCCCGGTGAACCTGGTGTTCGGGACCCTGCTGGCGTGGCTGGTGACGCGCTTTAACTTCCCCGGACGTCAGCTGCTGCTGACCCTGCTGGATATTCCGTTTGCCGTGTCGCCGGTGGTGGCGGGCCTGGTGTACCTGCTCTTTTACGGCTCCAACGGCCCACTGGGCGGCTGGCTGGATGCGCATAACCTGCAGATCATGTTCGCCTGGCCGGGCATGGTGCTGGTCACCATCTTCGTGACCTGCCCGTTTGTGGTGCGCGAGCTGGTGCCGGTGATGTTAAGCCAGGGGAGCAACGAAGACGAAGCGGCGGTGCTGCTGGGGGCTTCGGGCTGGCAAATGTTCCGCCGCGTGACGCTGCCGAATATCCGCTGGGCGTTGCTTTATGGCGTGGTGCTGACCAACGCCCGCGCGATTGGCGAGTTCGGTGCCGTTTCCGTTGTTTCCGGCTCTATCCGGGGTGAAACCCTGTCGCTGCCGCTGCAGATTGAACTGCTGCAGCAGGACTACAACACCATCGGCTCGTTTACTGCCGCAGCGTTATTGACGCTGATGGCCATTTTGACCCTGTTTTTGAAGAGTGTGGTGCAGTGGCGTTTAGAAAATCAGGAAAAACGTCAGCATCAGGAGGGAAATCATGAGCATTGAGATTGCCAATATTAAGAAGTCTTTTGGTCGCACCCAGGTGCTGAATGATATCTCGCTGGATATCCCTTCCGGACAAATGGTGGCGCTGCTGGGGCCGTCCGGCTCGGGCAAAACCACGCTGCTGCGTATTATCGCCGGGCTTGAGCACCAGACCAGCGGGCACATCCGCTTCCACGGCACCGACGTGAGCCGCCTGCACGCCCGCGATCGTAAAGTGGGTTTTGTGTTCCAGCATTACGCGCTGTTCCGCCACATGACCGTGTTTGACAACATCGCGTTTGGGCTTACCGTGCTGCCGCGTCGCGAGCGCCCGGATGCGGCAACCATTAAGGCGAAGGTGACCAAACTGCTGGAGATGGTGCAGCTGGCTCACCTGGCGGATCGTTTCCCGGCCCAGCTGTCCGGCGGGCAGAAACAGCGCGTGGCGCTGGCTCGCGCGCTGGCCGTTGAACCGCAAATTCTGCTGCTGGATGAGCCTTTCGGCGCGCTGGATGCGCAGGTGCGTAAAGAGCTGCGCCGCTGGCTGCGTCAGCTCCATGAAGAGCTGAAATTCACCAGCGTCTTCGTGACCCACGATCAGGAAGAGGCGATGGAAGTTGCGGATCGCGTGGTGGTCATGAGCCAGGGCAACATTGAGCAGGTTGACGAACCGGAGCAGCTCTGGCGTGAACCGGCGACCCGCTTCGTGCTGGAGTTTATGGGCGAGGTGAACCGTCTGCAGGGCACTATTCGCGGCGGTCAGTTCCACGTGGGCGCGCACCGCTGGCCGCTGGGCTATACCTCCGCGCACCAGGGCCCGGTCGATCTGTTCCTGCGTCCGTGGGAAGTGGACGTGAGCCGCCGAACCAGTCTGGATTCACCGCTGCCGGTGCAGGTGCTGGAAGCGAGCCCTAAAGGTCACTACACCCAACTGGTGGTACAGCCGCTGGGCTGGTATACCGAGCCGCTGACCGTGGTCATGCGCGACGACGTCCCGCCGCACCGGGGGGAGCGCCTGTTTGTCGGGCTGCAGCATGCCCGGATTTATCACGGGAAGGAGCGCATCGAGACGCGCGAGGATATTGCTCTGGCGGAGTCAGCCTGATAGGTTATTAGGATGTTTATCGCCCGGTGGCGCTGCGCTTACCGGGCCTACAGTTATCACTGCGTCTTGTAGGCCGGGTAAGCGAAACGCCACCCGGCTTTTTTATTGAGTAAAAAACGTGAATACACTCGAACACACCATCGGCAACACCCCTCTGGTCAAACTTCAGCGCATGGGGCCGGCTAACGGCAGCGAAATCTGGGTCAAACTCGAAGGCAATAACCCGGCGGGGTCGGTAAAAGATCGTGCCGCGCTGTCGATGATTGTCCAGGCTGAAAAGCGCGGCGAGATTAAGCCGGGCGACGTACTGATTGAAGCCACCAGCGGTAACACCGGTATCGCCCTGGCGATGATTGCGGCGCTGAAAGGCTACCGCATGAAGCTGCTGATGCCTGACAACATGAGCCAGGAGCGCCGCGCCGCGATGCGTGCCTACGGGGCCGAGCTGATTCTGGTGACCAAAGAGCAGGGGATGGAAGGCGCGCGCGACCTGGCGTTAGAAATGGCCGAGCGCGGCGAAGGTAAACTGCTCGATCAGTTTAATAACCCGGACAACCCGTACGCGCACTACACCACCACCGGCCCGGAAATCTGGCAGCAAACCGACGGGCGAATCACCCATTTTGTCTCCAGCATGGGCACCACCGGCACCATTACCGGCGTATCGCGTTTTCTGCGCGAGCAGGACAAAGCCGTCACCATTGTGGGCCTGCAGCCGGAAGAGGGGAGCAGCATTCCGGGCATTCGCCGCTGGCCGGCGGAGTATATGCCCGGCATCTTTAATGCGCAGCTTGTGGACCAGGTGCTGGATCTTCACCAGCGCGAGGCGGAAAATACCATGCGTGAGCTGGCCGTACGCGAAGGTATCTTCTGCGGCGTCAGCTCGGGCGGCGCGGTAGCGGGCGCGATTCGGGTAGCGCAGGCAAACCCGGGTGCTGTGGTGGTGGCGATTATTTGCGATCGAGGCGATCGCTATCTGTCTACCGGCGTCTTTGGTGAAGAGAGTTATTCGCAGGGGGCGGGGATTTAAGCGTCATGGAGATGATTCTATTCCGGGATAATACCCGGGCGCAGCAAACTGATATTGTCGCGGTACAGTCGCAGGTGGTGTACGGCAGCGTGGGTAACAGCATTGCGGTTCCTAATATTCGAACCCACAGGCTGAACGTCACCGCCGTGCCAACGGTACTGTTCAGCAACACGCCACACTATGACACCTTCTATGGTGGCGTGATCCCCGATGAGTGGTTCAGCGGCTACCTGAAGGCGCTGGAAGAGCGCGAGATCCTGCGCGAGCTTAAGGCGGTTACCACCGGCTATATGGGAAATGCCAGCCAGATCGTCCTGCTGGCGCAGTGGCTGAAGGCGGTCAAAGCTCAGCATCCTGATCTGCTGGTGCTGGTCGACCCGGTTATCGGAGATATCGACAGCGGGATGTACGTGAAGCCGGATATCCCGCAGGCGTATCGGGAGCACCTGCTGCCGCTGGCGCAGGGGATTACGCCAAACGTCTACGAGCTGGAAGTGTTAAGCGGCAAACCGTGCCGCACGCCGGAAAGCGCCATCGCGGCGGCACAGGGACTGCTTTCAGACAGCCTGAAATGGGTGGCGATCACCAGCGCGCCGGTCGCAGACGACCCGCAAAACATCCACGTGGTACTGGTGACGAATGAGGGCGTGACCGTCAGCGCGCACCCGCGCGTAGAAACCGATCTGAAAGGGACGGGCGACCTGTTCTGTTCAGAGCTGGTGAGCGGAATTGTAGAGGGGAAAACCGTTGCAGATGCCATTCGCATGGCCGGCGATCGGGTGACTGACGTGATGCTTTATACCCAGTCGAAAGGCTACGACGAGCTTATCCTCCCGGCATAAACAAAAATGGCGCCCGAAGGCGCCATTTTTCTGTGCGGCAAGAATTACTTCTTGATGCGGATAACCGGGGTTTCACCCACGGTGACGCTGCCAGACAGTTTGATCAGTTCTTTGATTTCGTCCATGTTGGAGATAACAACCGGCGTCAGGGTAGACTTGGCTTTTTCTTCCAGCAGTGGCAGATCGAATTCAATCACCGGGTCGCCAACTTTAACACGCTGGCCTTCTTCCGCGATACGTTTGAAGCCTTCGCCTTTCAGTTCAACGGTGTCGATACCGAAGTGAACGAACAGTTCGATACCGCTATCAGATTCGATAGAGAACGCATGGTTGGTTTCAAAAATTTTACCGATGGTGCCGTCAACTGGAGCAACCATTTTGTTGCCAGTTGGTTTGATAGCAATGCCATCACCAACGATTTTCTCAGCAAACACTACATCCGGCACGTCTTCGATGTTGACGATCTCGCCGGAGAGCGGAGCAACAATCTCAATAGTTCCGGAGTCTTTCTTATCATCAGAAACCAGAGATTTCAGTTTATCGAACAAACCCATGATCTTCTCCTAAGCAGTAATTTGGGCCGCATCTCGTGGATTAGCAGATTGTTTTTTCTTCAATGAACTTGTTAACCAGCGTCATTAACTCGTCCGTTGTCGGTTGAGCAAGAGCCTGCTCTGCTAACACCTTCGCATCTTCGAAGTTCGTGTTACGGATAATCTTCTTAATGCGCGGGATGGAAATGGCGCTCATAGAGAATTCGTCCAGACCCATACCCAGCAACAGAAGTGTAGCACGTTCGTCGCCTGCAAGCTCACCACACATGCCAGTCCATTTACCTTCTGCATGAGAAGCATCAATAACTTGCTTGATCAAGTTCAGTACGGACGGTGACATTGGCTGGTAGAGATGTGAAATCATATCATTACCACGGTCAACTGCCAGGGTGTACTGCGTTAAATCATTGGTGCCGATACTAAAGAAATCAACTTCTTTGGCTAAATGACGCGCAATAGTCGCCGCCGCAGGTGTTTCCACCATTACGCCGATCTCGATTGACTCGTCAAACGCTTTACCTTCGTCGCGCAGTTCCTGCTTGTAAATTTCGATCTCTTTCTTCAGTGCACGCACTTCTTCAACAGAGATGATCATCGGGAACATGATGCGCAGTTTACCGAAAGCAGAGGCACGCAGGATCGCGCGAACCTGGTCACGCAGGATCTCTTTACGATCCATCGCGATACGAATCGCACGCCAGCCCAGGAACGGGTTCTCTTCTTTCGGGAAGTTCATGTACGGCAGCTCTTTGTCGCCACCAATGTCCATAGTACGGACGATAACCGCCTGAGAGCCACACGCTTCAGCCACGGCTTTATAGGCAGCAAACTGCTCTTCTTCCGTTGGCAGCGCGTCGCGGTCCATGAACAGGAATTCTGTACGATAGAGACCTACGCCTTCCGCACCGTTGCGCTCAGCGCCATCAACGTCGCGAACGGTACCGATGTTTGCGCATACTTCTACCTGATGGCCGTCAAGGGTGATAGCTGGCAGGTCTTTCAGCTTAGCGAGTTCCGCTTTTTCAGTCGCAACCTGCTCCTGAACCGCGCGCAGTTTATCGATCTCTTCATTAGTTGGGTTGACGTAAACCAGATTGTTTACGGCATCCAGAATCAGATAGTCGCCATTTTTCACCTGAGAGGTGACGCTACCGGTACCCACGATGGCAGGCAGTTCCAGAGAGCGCGCCATGATAGAGGTGTGGGAGGTACGGCCACCCGCGTCGGTGATGAAACCGAGGACCTTTTTCAGGTTCAGCTGTGCGGTTTCAGACGGGGTGAGGTCCGCGGCAACCAGGATCACTTCATCCTGAATTGCGCTCAGGTCGATAATGGCCAGACCCAGGATGTTGCGCAGCAGGCGCTTACCGATGTCACGTACGTCAGCCGCACGCTCTTTCAGGTATTCATCATCCAGTTCTTCCAGGGCAGTTGCCTGACCTTCGATAACTTCATGCGCAGCCGCGTCGGCCGTCATGCCTTTATCTTTAATCAGGGCTATGATTTCCTGCTCCAGCTCCTCATCTTCGAGCAGCATGATGTGCCCTTCGAAGATGGCTTCTTTTTCTTCACCGAAAGTTTCGCCAGCTTTAGTTTTGATTGCTTCCAGTTGCGCAGATGCCTTGGCACGACCGCTCAGAAAACGTTCAACTTCCTGATCAACCTTGTCGGCAGAAATTTTTTTCCGGTCGATGACGATCTCGTCTTCTTTCAGCAGCAATGCTTTGCCGAAAGCGATACCCGGGGATGCTAAAATGCCTGAAATCATAACCCTACCTTACTTGTGACTGATATTTAAAAGAACCCGGAAACTTACTCGAGCTCAGCCATCAGTTTTACCAGATGCTCAACTGCTTTCTGCTCGTCTTCACCTTCCGCAGAGATGGTGACAACGGTGCCCTGAGTCAGGCCCAGAGTCTGCAGTTTGAACAGGCTTTTTGCGCTCGCGCTTTTGCCGTTGGAAGTCACAGTGATTTCAGAAGAAAAGCCTTTTGCTTCTTTAACAAACTGAGCAGCAGGGCGGGTGTGCAGACCGTTCGGAGCGGTAATGGTAACTTCTTGCTGGAACATTGTATTTCCCCAACTTATAGGTTTAGTGTTGTGGAACTAAAGTCTAGCCTGGCGACTGAACTTTAGCCTGTATTGTTAGCGCTGACGTTTCGATCGTCATTAAACATTATGCAGCGAAAGCAAGACTTGAACCAAATCATAAAATCGATTCAGCAAGGCTATTTCATTCACCGATTAATTTCACGCATCAAAATAATTGCTGGTTTAAATACCAGACCCAACGGGGTGAAGCAATGCCAGGAGGGGTAAAAGTTTGAAGCAGGCCACAAAAAAGCACCTGAAAAGGTGCTTTTTTACGCGTTATTAACATGCTGGCACTACTGTTGCAGCTCTTTTTCGGTAAACAGATCGGCAAACAGTGCGGTGCTCAAGTAACGCTCACCCGAGGACGGAAGGATAACCACAATATTCTTATTGGTAAAGGCTTCGTCTTCCTGCAGCTTGAGCGCTGCCGCAACGGCCGCACCGGAAGAGATACCCGCCAGAATGCCTTCTTCATCCATCAGGCGACGCGCGGTAGAGATGGCTTCTTCGTTAGTGATGGTGACCACTTTATCGATCAGCTTCAAATCCAGGTTGCCCGGAATGAAGCCTGCGCCAATACCCTGGATTTTATGCGGGCCTGGTTTGAGCTCTTCACCGGCCAGGGCCTGGGTGATAACCGGTGAGTCAGTCGGCTCAACGGCAACGGTGATCAGGTCTTTTTTACCCTTTGTGCCTTTAATATAGCGTGACACGCCGGTCAGCGTACCGCCGGTACCCACACCGGAGATAAAGACGTCAACCTGGCCGTCGGTATCTTCCCAGATTTCCGGACCGGTGGTCTTCTCGTGAATTTCCGGGTTTGCGGGGTTGCTGAACTGCTGCAGCAGCAGATATTTCGCCGGATCGCTGGCCACAATCTCTTCGGCTTTCTGAATGGCGCCCTTCATGCCCTTCGCGCCTTCGGTCAGCACCAGGTTCGCGCCAAGCGCTTTAAGCAGCTTACGACGCTCGATGCTCATCGTTTCTGGCATAGTCAGCGTCAGCTTGTAGCCGCGCGCAGCAGCAACATAGGCCAGAGCAATACCGGTGTTGCCGCTGGTCGGTTCCACCAGCTCAACGCCAGGCTTCAGTACGCCACGTTTTTCAGCATCCCAAATCATGTTTGCACCGATACGGCATTTAACGCTGAAGCTCGGGTTACGTGATTCGACCTTCGCCAGGATGCGTCCATTACCGATACGGTTCAGTCGAACCAGGGGCGTATGACCGATAGTCAGCGAGTTGTCTTCATAAATCTTACTCATGGCCTGTCCTTAACTGTATGAAATTGGGATACCGACCCAGCATACCTGTTGAGCAGGTAGGGGGAAGTAAGGAATTCGCATATCTATATACTGCAAGGAAATAATGGGGATCAGTATGGAATAAGGGGCGGCATAAGCCACCCCTGCTTTACACATTTTTGCATTATTTCCATAACGCGTGCTTAGCACGGTAGCAGTCGACCCACATCGCCGTCGCGCCGCAAACGGCGACGGGCATGATGAACAGATTCAGGAAGGGAATCATGGTGAACAGGCTGGTCAGTGCGCCAAACTGCATATTGGCGACCTTCTGGCTGCGCAGGGCGGTGCGCATCTCTTTAAACGGTACCTTGTGGTTATCGAAAGGATAGTCGCAGTACTGAATGGCCAGCATCCAGGCGCTGAACAGGAACCACAGCACCGGTGCCACGGTCTGGCCAATGCCTGGCACAAAATAGAGGATAAGCAGCACGAGCGCGCGGGGCAGGTACCAGGCAAACTTCTGCCATTCGCGCTTCATAATGCGAGGGAGGTCTTTCATGATCCCCCATATCCCTGTGTCCGGCGGCGTCGCACCGGTAAGCCGCGCTTCCAGCTGTTCCGCCAGCAGACCGTTAAACGGTGCGGCTATCCAGTTTGCAATTGTCGAGAAGAAGTAGCCAAACACCAGCAGCACGGAGATCACCGCCACCGGCCAGAGCAGGTAGTTAAGCCACTGCAGCCAGTCCGGCACGTAACTCATCAGCGACGGGATCCAGCTCACCAGTTTTGTAAACAGCCACCAGAACGCGCCGCCCATAAGAATAATGTTGATCAACAGCGGCAGAATGACGAAGCGTCGAATCCCCGGCAGGGAGACCAGTTTCCAGCCCTGAGAAAAATACCAGACGCCGCTGCGCGGGGGGGAAGAAGATGTTGAAACCATAGCCAGGCTGTACTCCTTTTTACACAACCAGTGGAATTGCCCGCCTATATTATCCACTTACGGAGCAATGACCAGTTCGGAAATGTTCGAAAAACCAGCAAAAAGCACGATTTCCTTCATCTTTATGCTGTGAATGCTCTGCACACACTTGCACTTGACGTAAACGGCAAATACTCTTAGTGAGTAAATGTTTGCCGTGGTGGCAAGGTGTTAGAACAACAGAGAATATAATGATGCAGGATTTGCGTCTGATATTAATCATTGTTGGCGCGATCGCCATAATCGCTTTACTGGTACATGGTTTCTGGACCAGCCGTAAAGAGCGTTCCTCGATGTTTCGCGATCGCCCACTGAAGCGCATGAAGTCCAGTCGTGACGACGATGACAGTGAAGATGACATCGACGGCAGCGATGACGACGGCGTGGGTGAAGTTCGTGTTCATCGGGTCAATACTGCGCCCGGCGCAGGCCATGGGGAGCATGAAGCGCCTCGTCCTTCGCAGCACCAGTATCAACCGCCGTATGCTTCTGCACAGCCGCGCCAGCCAGCGCCGCAGCCTGTGGAAGAGCCGGTGCGCCAGCCGCCGCAACAGCCTGTTTATCAGCAGCCTGCTGCGCCACAGCCGGTTCAACATCAACCGGTACAGCAACCGGTTCAACATCAACCGGTACAGCAACCGGTTCAGCAGCCCGTGCAGCAACAACCTGCTCAGCCGGTACAACAACCGCAGCAGCCTGTTCACGTACAGCCTGCGCCTCAGCCTGCTCCGGCCCCGTACGTTGAGCCTGAGCCCGTTGCAGAGCCAGAGCCGGTTGTTGAAAAACCGCAGCGTAAAGAAGCGGTGATCATCATGAACGTGGCCGCGCATCACGGTAGCCATCTCAATGGCGATGTGCTGCTTAACAGTATTCAACAGGCAGGCTTCAAGTTTGGCGATATGAATATTTTCCATCGCCACCTGAGCCCTGACGGTAGCGGTCCGGCGCTGTTCAGCCTGGCCAACATGGTTAACCCTGGCACCTTCGATCCGGAAATGACCGGTGATTTCGTGACCCCGGGCGTCACTATCTTTATGCAGGTGCCGTCCTACGGTGATGAACTGCAAAACTTTAAGCTGATGCTGCAGTCCGCTCAGCACATCGCTGACGAAGTCGGTGGCGTGGTGCTCGACGATCAGCGTCGAATGATGACCCCGCAGAAATTGCGCGAGTATCAGGACCGCATCCGCGAAGTTAAGGAAGCTAACGCGTAATCGCCGCGTTGACTTCAACTCCTCCTCAACCCCCGCATGTCGGGGGTTTTTTCTCATTGATGGTGCGATATGGACTCAATCGAACAACAACTCACTGAACTGCGAACCACGCTTCGCCATCATGAATACCTCTATCATGTTATGGACGCGCCGGAAGTGCCGGATGCGGAGTATGACCGCCTGATGCGCGAGCTGCGCGAACTAGAGGCGCAGCATCCTGAACTCATCACGCCGGATTCCCCCACCCAGCGCGTCGGCGCTGAGCCGCTGGGCGCTTTCAGCCAGGTGCGTCATGAAGTGCCGATGCTGTCGCTGGATAACGTCTTCGATGAAGAGAGCTTCCTCGCGTTTAACAAGCGCGTGCAGGATCGCCTGAAAAGCAGCGACTCTCTCACCTGGTGCTGCGAGCTGAAGCTGGATGGCCTGGCGGTCAGTCTTCTCTATGAAAACGGCGTGCTGGTGCGTGCCGCGACGCGTGGCGACGGCACGACGGGCGAAGACATCACCACCAACGTGCGTACCATCCGCGCGATCCCTCTGAGGCTGCAGGGTGACAACATTCCTGCACGTCTGGAAGTGCGCGGCGAAGTGTTCCTGCCGCAGGCGGGCTTCGAGAAAATTAACGAAGAGGCTCGTCGCACCGGCGGGAAAGTGTTTGCTAACCCGCGTAATGCGGCGGCGGGCTCGCTGCGCCAGCTCGACCCACGTATTACCGCGAAGCGACCGCTTACTTTCTTCTGCTACGGTGTGGGTATTCTAGAGGGCGGCGAGTTGCCGAATACGCACCTCGGACGCCTGCTGCAGTTTAAAGCGTGGGGCCTGCCGGTAAGCAATCGCGTCCAGCTCTGCGACTCGCCGGAAGCGGTACTGGCGTTCTACCACAAGGTGGAAGAGGACCGTCCGACGCTCGGTTTTGATATTGATGGCGTCGTCATCAAGGTGAATTCACTGACGCTGCAGGAGCAGCTGGGCTTTGTGGCGCGCGCGCCGCGCTGGGCGGTGGCGTTTAAGTTCCCTGCCCAGGAGCAGATGACCTTCGTTCGCGACGTGGAGTTCCAGGTCGGTCGAACGGGGGCTATTACACCGGTCGCCCGTCTGGAACCGGTGCAGGTGGCGGGCGTGCTGGTGAGTAACGCCACGCTGCACAACGCCGATGAAATCGAACGCCTGGGCCTGCGCATTGGTGACAAAGTGGTGATTCGCCGCGCAGGGGACGTGATCCCGCAGGTGGTTAACGTTGTGGAGTCAGAACGTCCTGATGATACGCGCGAGGTTGTCTTCCCAACCCATTGCCCGGTGTGTGGTTCGGACGTTGAGCGTGTGGAAGGTGAAGCGGTGGCCCGCTGTACGGGGGGCTTAATCTGTGGCGCGCAGCGTAAAGAGTCACTGAAGCACTTCGTTTCCCGTCGCGCAATGGACGTTGACGGCATGGGCGACAAGATTATCGATCAGCTGGTTGAGAAAGAGTATGTCCACACGCCAGCGGACCTCTTCAGGTTGACCTCTGGTAAACTGACCGGTCTGGACCGCATGGGACCAAAGTCTGCCCAGAATGTGGTTACCGCGCTGGAAGCCGCAAAAGAGACGACTTTCGCCCGTTTCCTCTACGCGCTGGGCATTCGTGAAGTGGGTGAAGCAACCGCAGCAGGTCTGGCAGCATACTTTGGTACGCTGGAGGCGCTGGAAAAGGCGAGCATCGAGGAGCTGCAGAAAGTCCCGGACGTAGGTATTGTCGTCGCCACGCACGTCTTTAACTTCTTCGCCGAAGAGAGCAACCGTAACGTCATCGGCGAACTGCTGGAAGAGGGCATTAAATGGCCCGCGCCGGTGGTGGTTAACGCTGAAGAGATCGACAGCCCGTTCGCCGGTAAAACGGTGGTGCTGACCGGCAGTCTGAGCCAGCTTTCACGCGACGATGCCAAAGCACGTCTGGTGGCGCTGGGGGCAAAAGTGGCGGGCAGCGTGTCGAAGAAAACCGACCTGGTGATCGCCGGTGAAGCGGCGGGTTCGAAGCTGGCGAAAGCCCAGGAGCTCGGCATTGCGGTTATCGACGAAGCGGAAATGATGCGTCTGTTAGGAGAGTAACGTGGAGAAAGAGCAGCTCGTTGAGATCGCCAATACGGAGATGCCGTTTGGTAAATACAAGGGCCGCAGGCTGATTGATTTGCCGGAGGAGTATCTGCTGTGGTTTGCCCGTAAGGATGAATTTCCGGCAGGGCGACTGGGCGAGCTGATGGCTATCACGTTATTGATCAAAACCGAGGGGCTGACCCAGCTGGTGCAGCCCCTGAAACGTCCTTAAGCCTTGGCGGCGCGGGTCTCTTCCTGCGCCAGCTTTTCGGTCTGGCGCTTGTAGCGACGCGCCAGCACCGCGCAGACCATCAGCTGGATCTGGTGGAAAATCATCAGCGGCAGCACCATCATCCCAATCACCGAGGTCGGGAACAGAATGTTGGCCATCGGGATGCCGTTCGCCAGGCTCTTCTTCGAACCGCAGAACACAATCGTGATTTCATCCGCTTTGTTGAAGCCGCACTTGCGTGCCACAAAGACGTTTACCGCAATCACAATCGCCAGCAGGACGATGCTGACCACCACGATAAACAGCAGCGAGCCTGCCCCCACCTTGTGCCAGATCCCGTTCACGACCGCTTCGCTAAAGGCGGAGTAAACCACCAGCAGAATCGAGGTCTGGTCGGTTTTTGAAATCCATTTTTTATGCTTCGCCACAAACGCGCCGGTCCACGGTCGGGAGAGATGGCCCAGGACAAACGGCAGCAGCAGCTGCAGACAGATTTTGCCCACCTGCTCAAGGTTACCTTCCGCACCGTGCATGTTCATCAGCAGGCCTACCAGCAGCGGGGAGACGAAAATCCCCAGCAGGCTGGATGCCGATGCCGAGCAGACCGCGGCCGCCACGTTCCCTCCCGCGAGAGAGGTAAAGGCAATGGCGGACTGCACCGTGGCCGGAAGAATACAGAGATACAGGAAACCGGTGTAAAGCGCCGGGTCGACGTTAACCGGCGCCCACCAGGCAAACAGCACCCCGAGGATCGGGAACAGAATGAACGTGCTGCACATCACCCACAGGTGTAGTCGCCAGTGGCTACCGCCCGCGATAATGGCTTCGCGGGAGAGCTTTGCGCCGTGCATAAAGAACAGTAGCGCGATGGCGGCCGTCGTCAGCCCTTCAAAAAACGGGACGAAACCGCCGCGAGCGGGGAAGAAAGAGGCCAGTAAAACGGTAACTACCAGGGTGAGCGTAAACGGATCAACAATACGAAATAGTTTCATAATGACTCCTGAAAACAGATGTCGCTATTGTGCTTTTTTCCATTTGAGAAATAAAATTGATTTATTGCATCCATTCATGAATTAAAAAGATGAATTATTCACTACGTCAGCTTCGTGTTTTTGTCACCGTGGCGCAGGCTCGTAGCTTTAGCCGGGCAGGAGAGATGATTGGCCTGAGCCAGTCGGCGGTTAGCCACAGCGTGAAAGAACTGGAAAATCAGACTGGCGTCCGGTTACTTGACCGAACCACGCGCGAAGTGGTGCTGACCGAAGCGGGGCAGCAGCTCGCTCTGCGCCTTGAACGGTTGCTGGATGAGCTCAACAGCACGCTCAGAGACGTGGGGAGGCTGGGCCAGCAGCTTTCGGGTACCGTGCGGGTCGCGGCCAGCCAGACGATATCCGCACACCTTATACCTCAGTGTATTGCCGAGGGAAGCCATCGCTACCCGGACATTGATTTTGTGCTGCATGACAGGCCGCAACAGTGGGTGCTGGAGAGCATCCGCCAGGGGGATGTCGATTTTGGTATTGTTATCGATCCCGGTCAGGCAAGCGATCTGGCGTGCGAAAGCGTACTTTCTGAGCCTTTTTTGCTGCTCTGCCGTGACGACGATCCGCTGGCCTCGTTGCCGGAGGTCAGCTGGCAGTCCCTGCAGGGCGCGAATCTGGTATTACAGGATTATGCCTCGGGCAGCCGTCCGTTGATTGATTCCGCGCTGATGAATCAGGGCGTAAAGGCAACAATCGTGCAGGAGATTGGTCACCCGGCGACGCTGTTTCCCATGGTGGAAGCCGGCATTGGCATCAGCGTATTGCCCGCCCTGGCGCTCCCCCTGCCGCAGGGAAGCAGACTGGCCGTCAGGCGATTAACGCCCGTTGTCGAGCGAAAGCTGATGCTGGTGCGGCGAAAAAATCGTTCACTCTCGGGGGCGGCGCAGGCTATCTGGGAAGTGGTGCGTATCCAGGCACAACGATTAACCGAAGCCCGCATACGCGACCCACTGTTTAACGCATCAGAAGATCAGATGTAGATATCAATCTGATTATTGTCTGACGGGCTATTCACGCCTTCCACTTTGCCCAGTTTTTGTTCCTGCTTCTTCTGGGCCTCTTCGGCCTGCTGGCGCTGCAGCGCCGCGAGCTGAGCCTGCAGCACTTTGAGCTGGGTCTGAATAAGTTCCTGCTGCTTTTTCTTCTCGTCGGTGCTGATGGGGCTGTTCGACAGCTCTTTTAACTGCTGGGTCAGTTTTTTGATCTTGTCGAGAATGCGGGTGATTTGCGCAGAGATATCGTTACTGCTCGAAGTTCCACTCGCGCCGCTGGTTTGAATCTGTTGGGTTGAAGCCTGAATGGTCGTCATACTTTTTCCTCGCGTTATAAAACAGAGGTATCGGCACCAATGGGATTAGCTTGAGCAAAACTGCCATATCTGGCAGGGAGTTGCATCGATACACAATCAGTATTGATTGCGACGTTGAAGGCAGGGAAGTAGACAAACTGCGGATAGCAAAAAGGCGCCTTTAGGGCGCCTTTTTACATTGGTGGGTCGTGCAGGATTCGAACCTGCGACCAATTGATTAAAAGTCAACTGCTCTACCAACTGAGCTAACGACCCGAAATGGTGGGCGATGACGGGCTCGAACCGCCGACCCCCTCCGTGTAAAGGAGATGCTCTACCAACTGAGCTAATCACCCCCGCTGTGTGGAGTCGCATTATAGGGAGAGTTGAAAATGAGTCAACGCATTTTCTAAAGTTTTTATTCGTTCGTCGTAAAATTAAGCAAAACGATCGCGAAACGGGCTGTGGCGCATGATTTCTAAACAAAAATCGCAAACTCGGTCACGATAAAGGGATCAACATTGAGGAATCGCCGCACAGTGATAGAATATTGCCCATCGTTTTTTCCCCAGGATTTGCCGATTGCCGGCATCTTTATAACGTAAGGCCATTTCATGAAAATCAAAACTCGCTTCGCGCCGAGCCCGACAGGCTATCTGCACGTCGGTGGTGCACGTACCGCTCTCTATTCCTGGCTTTTCGCACGCCACAACAAAGGTGAGTTCGTGCTGCGTATTGAAGACACCGATCTTGAGCGCTCCACGCCGGAAGCAATTGAAGCCATTATGGATGGGATGAACTGGCTGAATCTGGAATGGGACGAAGGCCCTTATTTCCAGACCAAACGCTTTGACCGCTATAACGCCGTCATTGATGAAATGCTGGTCGCGGGCACGGCGTATAAGTGCTATTGCTCCAAAGAGCGTCTGGATGCGCTGCGCGAAGAGCAGATGGCGAATGGTGAAAAGCCGCGTTATGACGGCCGCTGCCGCCATGACCACAGCGAGCATGCTGCTGATGAGCCTTGCGTTGTGCGTTTTGCTAACCCGCAAGAGGGGTCTGTGATCTTTGACGACCAGATCCGTGGCCCGATCGAATTCAGCAACCAGGAGCTGGACGATCTGATCATCCGCCGCACCGATGGTTCCCCAACCTACAACTTCTGCGTGGTGGTTGACGACTGGGATATGGAAATTACTCACGTTGTCCGTGGTGAAGACCACATCAACAACACGCCACGTCAGATCAACATCCTGAAGGCGCTGAACGCCCCTGTGCCTGTTTATGCGCACGTCTCCATGATCAACGGCGACGACGGGAAAAAACTGTCTAAACGTCACGGCGCGGTTAGCGTCATGCAGTATCGCGATGACGGTTATCTGCCAGAAGCGCTGCTGAACTATCTGGTGCGTCTGGGCTGGGCTCACGGTGACCAGGAGATCTTCAGCCGCGAAGAGATGATCGAACTGTTCTCTCTGAGCTCTGTCAGCAAATCAGCGAGCGCGTTTAATACCGACAAGCTCCTGTGGCTGAACCATCACTACATCAATACCATGCAGCCAGAATATGTAGCGACTTACCTGCAGTGGCACATTGAGCAGGCAAATATTGATACCCGCACTGGCCCTGAGCTGGCGGATCTGGTGAAACTGCTCGGCGAGCGCTGCAAAACTCTGAAAGAAATTGCTGAAAGCTGCCGCTACTTCTATGAAGAGTTTGCTGAGTTCGAGGCGGATGCCGCGAAGAAACATCTCCGTCCGGTTGCGCGTCAGCCGCTGGAAGTGGTGCGTGACAAGCTGGCTGCGCTCACCGAATGGACCGCTGAGAATGTGCATCACGCCATTCAGGCGACGGCAGACGAGCTGGAAGTCGGCATGGGTAAAGTCGGTATGCCACTGCGCGTTGCGGTGACCGGTGCGGGTCAGTCTCCGGCGCTGGACGTAACGGTTCATGCCATCGGCAAATCACGCAGCGTGGCGCGCATTAACAAGGCGCTGGACTTTATCGCTGAACGAGAAAATCAGCAGTAATAACGTCTCAGATAAAACAAACGGCAGGGGAACCTGCCGTTTGTTTATGCTTCTTCTTCTGCAATACCCAGACGCTTAAGAAATCCGTGTATGCCTTCGCGCTTCAATAACGCATCCAGACGCTTCTGCTCCGGCTTAGTCATACTCTCCAGCGTCTCAATAATGCCCGGATACAGGTTTGAAGAGGAGGTATTGTAGGAAGATGTAGCCTCCGCGAGATGGTAAACCTCGTGAGGGGTACGAATTGCCGGAAGGCTCATAATATGTTCCTTCACGCGCGCATCGACATGAATGAGTCGCGCGCGACCGCCTTTCACGCCGTTGAGCCCTTCGGTTTTCCATCCCTGCTGGCGTATCCAACGATTAACCGTTTGCCTGGCGACGCCCAAACTCTCCGCCAGCTCTTCCGTGGTCATTTTGCTCCGTAATCTTTTCATGTCAGTCCCGATCGCGAATCCCTAAACGTTGCAATAATCCGGTGATCCCTTCCCGCAGTAATAGCGATGTCATCTGCTTCTGTTCTTCCGGCGTCATTTCATTGGCTAGCGTCAGGAGCAGGGTGTGAAGTGAACTATCATGACTGACGCCTTCTGGCAGTTCGGACGTTTCGCTTGCCCGACGTGCACTGCGGATAAATTCACGGACTTTTTCGTTCACATGTACCAGACGCGCTTTCCCGCCCTGGACGCCTGGCTTTGGTGACGTAATCCAACCCTCTTTGCGTACCCATTTATTGATGGTCTGTCGGCTATAGCCAGTGAGGAGGGCTAACTCTTCTGGCGTCATTCGTTCCTTGATCATGCAATTTCCTGAATATCTGTGGGGATAATTAGCGGCTCATTTTATAGCACCCTTTAACGTGAAAACGTGACAGGCTTAACTCCTGACTGCGAGCAGGCTCGCAAAGTGATTCATTTGCATGATTTTTCGGCGATTGAATAGCTGGAATTGATTTTGCCGTTGACACTCCGCAGCGGAATTCATATTATGCCGCCCGTCAACATGACAGCTTTACGATGGGGCTATAGCTCAGCTGGGAGAGCGCTTGCATGGCATGCAAGAGGTCAGCGGTTCGATCCCGCTTAGCTCCACCAAAATTGTAAACCCTCGTCGAATGACGGGGGTTTTTTTTATCTGTTTGTAACGCCCTTTACCGCATTTTGTTATCAAAAAGAAGGTATTTCTGTACCTCACCTCAATCGTAATCAATAAACCGGTCTATAAATAGACTTGAACTTGATTCGCGCAATTAATAAACCTATTATCTATCCGGTCAATGATTCTCCTGGAAAATAACGTCCCTGATTAATGAATAAAAAAACGTATGATAATGTAAAGATATTTATGATTGCCCTGGCACTTTGCCTGATTGCGGTACCTGTCTCCCGTTATCTTTCTCCACGCGCAATTGTTAATGGTCACGACGTTTATTTAGCATGGTTGCCACTCAGCGTTATGCTGGCGGTAATTCTGATATTTGGGCGCAGAGCAATTCTTCCCATTCTGTTAGGTTTTACTGTCACTAATTTATTCTATATTAATTTAGCGCCGCTACAATATCCAGTTTTACTGTTCTGTCAGACCTTTGCGTTATTCGCGGGGTGCGGCCTGCTACGCCTTATGCTGGGCAAGCGCTGGCGCTACAGTATCCCTAACAAACACATCGGGCTTCGTATATTCTGGCTCGGTTTTGTCGTGCCATTAGGTATTAAGCTGTCGATGTATATGGCAGGCTATTTCTTTGATTTTCCGGTGACAATTTCGACCTATTTCGGCGAAGGCACGGTAATTTATAACGTTGTGGATATTCAAAGCCTGATATGCGCGGCGCTGATTTTTACCATGATGTTCTATTACCCGCTAAGAATGATAATTAATCCTCGTTATGCCGTCACCTTCTGGCGGCGAAGCGTGAAGCCCATGTTTTATCACAAGAATCCATTATATATTTTTGTCTGGTTAGCGCTTTTAAGCTTCATTCTTGTCATTTTATGTGGTCCTTTTGAGTCACCGGTCATTGCGGGCTATTTGATGCCGCTGATATTTATTCTTTTTACCTTAGCGATAAGCCGCCTGACCTATGCGTTGATTTCTCTGCTGTGGGCCACCTCAGCGCTCCTGCTGCTGACATACAACTACAACTTCCTTAACGGGGTGGAATCGGGACATTCGCTCTCCTTTATCCTCTCCGTGCTGATCTCTTTCGCCATCTGTTTGCTTTACATGTCTCGCATTTACCAGCGCAGCGAGTGGCTGAAGCGGGGCTGGCAGGACAGGGCGCTGACCGATCCTCTTACCGGTCTGCCTAATATTCGTGCGCTGGAGGATTACCTTGAAATTCATCCGGATGCCAAAGTGTGCATTTTGCGCATGGATAATCTGGAGTTTTTGAGCCGCCACTACGGGATTATCATGCGGGTCCACTGCAAACGAACGATCGCCACGTCGCTTCAGCCGCTCCTGCAAAAAGATGAGCTGCTCTTCCAGCTGCCCGGAAGCGAGTTGGTGCTGGTCTTGCTCGGGCCGGAAATTGCTGAACGTCTCCAGCATATGGTCGATCGGCTCAACAGCAATAAGATTTTCTGGAACAACACCGGGCTGGATATTGAGTTTGGCGCGTCATGGGGAATGGTCGAAGACGGTGAGAAACTGCATCACACGCTGGGGCAGCTAAGCTGGCTGGCAGAACAGGCCTGCGGAGAGCAAAACGTACTCGCGCTCACGAATAGTCTTGAGGTGGCATCAGGGCAAACGACAGAGCGTGTCCTGATGCTGGCCCGGATTAAGCATGCGCTTGAGGCGGGGCAGTTTAATTTGTATGCGCAGCCGATCCAGAAGGCGGACGGGAGCGGGTACTATGAAATCCTGACGCGAATGGAGAGCGAGGGGGAGATTATTACCCCTGACCGCTTTATTCCGCTGATTGCGCAGTTCAACCTCAGCCACCGGTTTGATATGTGCGTCATGGAAAAATTACTGGTGTGGCTGCGCGATAACCCTGCAACGCACGCTGGCGCCCGTTTTTCCGTCAACCTGATGCCGCTGACGCTGATGCAAAAAGAGGTGGCGACCGAGATTTGCGCGCTGTTTGAACGGTACGGCGTTGCGCCTCAGGCAGTCGTGATTGAGATTACTGAAGAGCAGGCTTTCTCAAATTCAGGCACGAGTATCAACAATATTCAGCAATTGCGGGAGTATGGTTTCCGTATTGCCATCGATGATTTTGGTACTGGCTACGCTAACTATGAGCGTCTCAGACGCCTGCAGGCGGACATCATTAAAATCGACGGCTGCTTTGTGAAAGACATTTGTACAGACGACATGGATGCAATGATTGTGCAGTCGATGTGTAATCTGGCAAAGACAAAATCGCTCTGCGTCGTCGCGGAATATGTGGAAACACCGGCGCAGCGGGAGATGCTGCTCCGCTTCGGTGTGGATTACCTGCAGGGCTACCTGATAGGCAAACCCAAACCGCTGGAAGAATTACGGACATAAAAAAACCGGGAGCCTGGCTCCCGGTTTTTGTTTCACGGTAAACGTTACAGGACCAGTGCCGCAATGGACGCTGACAGGACGCTCACCAGCGTAGAGCCGTAAACCAGTTTCAGGCCGAAGCGAGATACCACGTTACCCTGTTCTTCGTTCAGACCTTTAATCGCACCCGCGATAATCCCGATGGACGAGAAGTTCGCGAAGGAGACCAGGAACACGGAGAGAATGCCTTCCGCACGCGGAGAAAGCGTACTGGCAATTTTCTGCAGATCCATCATTGCAACGAATTCGTTAGAAACCAGCTTGGTTGCCATGATACTGCCCACCTGCAGCGCTTCGTGAGCCGGAACACCCATCACCCATGCAACCGGATAGAAGATGTAGCCCAGAATCCCCTGGAAGGAGATACCCAGCACCGCAGCGAACAGGGCGTTCAGCGCAGAAATCAGCGCAATGAAGCCGATCAGCATGGCGGCAACGATAATCGCGACTTTGAAACCGGCCAGAATGTACTCACCCAGCATTTCGAAGAAGCTCTGGCCTTCGTGCAGGTTTGACATCTGAATGTTCTCTTCGCTTGCGTCAACGCGGTACGGGTTGATCAGCGACAGAACGATAAAGGTGCTGAACATGTTCAGAACCAGCGCAGCAACCACGTATTTTGGTTCCAGCATGGTCATATACGCGCCCACGATAGACATGGAAACGGTAGACATTGCGGTTGCCGCCATGGTGTACATGCGGTTGCGGGACATCTTGCCGAGAATATCTTTATACGCGATGAAGTTCTCAGACTGACCGAGGATCAGGGAACTGACGGCGTTGAAGGATTCCAGCTTGCCCATACCGTTCACTTTGGATAACAGGAAGCCAATTCCACGAATCACGAACGGCAGAACGCGGATGTGCTGCAGAATACCGATCAGCGCGGAGATGAAGACGATAGGGCAGAGAACCTTCAGGAAGAAGAACGCCAGACCTTCGTCGTTCATTTTACCGAAGACAAAGTTGGTCCCTTCGTTGGCGAATCCGAGCAGTTTTTCGAACATTTCGGAGAAGCCTTTCACGAAGCCGAGGCCTACGTTGGAGTTCAGGAAGAACCACGCAAGTAAAACTTCAATGACCAGCAGTTGAACAACATAACGGATACGAATTTTTTTGCGGTCTGTGCTGACCAGCAATGCAAGTGCAGTAACGACAACAAGTGCCAGGACAAAATGAAGGACGCGGTCCATATTTGCTCCAAATATGAGGCAGGTTTAATTTTCGTGCACATTCTATGTAACAACCGAAAAGAAAACGAGATCGAGGACACACTATAGTTACATCCTGTGACGAGTCTCAAAAATAGTGATCCACAATACATTTTTGTTATGTTAGGTAAATGCGTGAAAAGTTAAGTTTGTGTGCTAGTCTTCACAAAAGCATGCGCGATTTCAGTTTCGGTTAGATCGCCCCACTTACCCGCCCGTCTATCGTTCAAAGCTATCAGAGAAATCACTGCAAACTTTATAAATGATCTTGATAATCATTCTCATTTTGATAGCATTAAACATAGCAAAGGCTATATTTCAGAGGCAGAAATGACAAACAGTCGCGTAGAGGGTAGCAGTGGCAGAGCCGCGCGCAAGTTGCGGTTCGCATTAATGGGACCTGCGTTCATCGCTGCCATTGGCTATATCGATCCAGGAAACTTTGCGACCAATATTCAGGCCGGGGCCAGCTTCGGCTATAAGCTGCTGTGGGTGGTCGTCTGGGCTAACCTGATGGCGATGCTGATTCAGATGCTCTCCGCAAAGCTGGGGATTGCGACGGGTAAAAACCTGGCGGAGCAAATTCGCGACCATTACCCGCGTCCCGCCGTCTGGCTCTACTGGGTTCAGGCTGAAATCATCGCCATGGCCACTGACCTCGCTGAGTTTATCGGTGCAGCGATCGGCTTTAAGCTGATTCTGGGCGTGTCGCTGTTGCAAGGGGCGGTGCTGACCGGGATTGCCACTTTCCTCATCCTGATGCTGCAGCGTCGGGGTCAAAAGCCGCTGGAGAAGGTGATTGGTGGTCTGCTGCTTTTTGTGGCGGCGGCCTACATTGTCGAGCTGATTTTCTCACAGCCGAATCTGGCACAGCTCGGTAAAGGGATGGCGATCCCAAGCCTGCCAACGTCGGAAGCGGTGTTCCTGGCCGCCGGGGTGCTCGGGGCGACCATCATGCCGCACGTGATTTATTTGCACTCCTCGCTGACGCAGCATCTCCACGGTGGGACGCGTAAAGAGCGTTACTCCGCTACCAAGTGGGACGTCGCGATCGCTATGACCATCGCAGGGTTTGTAAACCTGGCGATGATGGCGACTGCAGCCGCGGCTTTCCACTTTAACGGTCATACCGGTATTGCCGATCTCGACCAGGCGTATCTCACGCTGGAGCCGTTACTGAGCCATGCTGCCGCCACGATATTTGGTCTCAGCCTGGTAGCTGCCGGCCTCTCTTCTACGGTGGTGGGCACGCTGGCAGGCCAGGTTGTGATGCAGGGGTTTGTCCGCTTCCACATTCCGCTGTGGGTTCGTCGCTCCGTCACCATGCTACCGTCATTTGTGGTGATTCTGATGGGTCTCGACCCAACGCGAATTCTGGTCATGAGCCAGGTTCTGCTGAGTTTTGGTATCGCGCTGGCGCTGGTGCCGCTGCTGATCTTTACCAGCAACAAAACTCTGATGGGCGAGCTGGCTAACTCAACGCTGGTAAAACGAACCGGATGGGCCATCGTGGTGGTGGTCGTTGCGCTGAACCTGTGGTTGTTGGTGGGAACCGCACTGGGTCTTTAACAAAAAAAGGAGCCTCCATGGCTCCTTTTTTATTAGTGGTGATGGCCGTGACCATGACCTTTCCCGCGACCCCAGCCGCCGCGACGGTCGTCACGATCGTTCCAGCCTTCACGGTAGCCGCGCTCATACGCGTTGTCTTTATACCAGCCGCGGTGTCTGCCGTTATCATGTTTCCACCAGCGATCGCCGCGCCATTCATAATGACGGTGCCAGTAGTCACGGTCGCGCCAGTAGCCGCCGTCCCAGTATCTGCCGTAGTCGTCACGATCGCCAATTTGTAATTTTACTGATGGCAACAGGGTGATTTCGCCCGCAGTGGCGATCAGCGGCGCCGAAGCCAGTAATACCGCTGCAAGAATCAGTGACCTGAACATACTCTTTCTCCTTCACGATCGGGGCCTTAGGTGGGCCTGTTAACGCAATTTTACGAGTTGGTAAAGCTTCGTATCATCGCCTCAACTCCGAATTCCTGGGGGAGAGCACTTTTTGCTAAAAACGGTTTTATATTGAACTGCTCAGGATCGCGTCTATACGGGCCAACTCATCCACAGAGAAATGGCGGTTTGCCAGCATCCCCACGGCGTCATCAATTTGAGCCGCTTTACTCGCCCCAATCAGCACTGAGGTCACACTCTCATGACGTGATACCCAGGCCAGCGCCATCTGGGACAGCTTCTGGCCGCGCTCTTCCGCCATGGCGTTCAGCTTTCTAATCTTCTCCAGCTTCTCTTCGGTGAGCTGGTCGGGGTTAAGGAACTGACTGCCGCTTGCCGCGCGTGAGTCTGTGGGAATGCCGTTCAGATAGCGGTTGGTCAGTTGCCCACCGGCCAGCGGCGAGAAGGGAATACAGCCGACTCCTTTTTCCTGCAGCACGTCCAGCAATTCTTCTTCCGGCGCACGCTCAAACAGGGAATATTTCGGCTGGTGGATCAGGCAGGGCGTACCGAGATCGTCAAGGATATCAATCGCCTTGCGGGCCAGTTCAGCGGGGTAGTTGGATAATCCAACATACAGAGCCTTCCCCTGACGCACCGCATGGTCAAGCGCTTTCATGGTTTCCAGCAGCGGCGTCTGCGGGTCAGGACGGTGATGATAGAAGATATCCACATACTCCAGCCCCATCCTCTTCAGGCTTTGATCGAGGCTTGCCAGCAGGTATTTGCGTGACCCCCAGTCGCCGTAAGGACCCTCCCACATGGTATAGCCCGCTTTGGTTGAGATGATTAGCTCGTCGCGCCAGGGCAGGAAGTCCTCCTGTAAAATACGGCCGAAATTACGTTCGGCCGATCCCGGTGGCGGGCCATAGTTGTTGGCAAGGTCGAAATGCGTAATGCCCAGATCGAACGCACGCTGTAAAAGTTGACGGCTGTTTTCGATAAGGGTGGTATCACCGAAGTTATGCCACAGCCCGAGCGAGATGGCGGGCAACCTGAGCCCGCTTTGCCCACAGCGGCGATACTCCATTGTCCCGTAACGATTTTTGTCCGGCTGATAACCCATTTTCGTAACCTCTGGCGCTGAAGTGTAAAATCAGTGTATGCGTTTACATTTACGTGAAAAAAAGCAGCATAGCGCAGCCTTTTTTGTAAAGCATTCTTTCCATGTCCTTCTTATCGCCAATTCTGGACAGCCATCACGCTTATTTAATACTCAAGGTGAGGTCAACATTAGAAGGATACCTGTTCATGCGTACCCCATACTGCGTCGCCGATTACCTGCTGGACCGTCTTACAGATTGTGGAGCCGATCATCTGTTTGGCGTGCCGGGCGACTATAACCTGCAGTTTCTCGACCACGTGATAGACAGCCCCGATATCTGCTGGGTGGGCTGTGCCAACGAGTTAAACGCCTCTTATGCCGCGGACGGATATGCCCGATGTAAGGGCTTCGCCGCGCTGCTGACGACATTTGGCGTAGGAGAGTTAAGCGCCATGAACGGCATTGCGGGCAGCTATGCCGAACATGTTCCGGTACTGCATATTGTGGGGGCGCCGGGTATGGCGTCACAGCAAAGAGGGGAGCTACTGCACCACACGCTGGGCGACGGTGAGTTTCGTCATTTTTATCATATGAGCGAGCCGATTACTGCTGCACAGGCGATCCTGACCGAACAAAACGCCTGCTATGAAATCGACCGGGTGTTAACCACTATGCTCCGGGAGCGTCGCCCCGGCTATCTGATGTTGCCTGCCGACGTGGCAAAAAAGGCCGCCACGCCTCCTGTAAGCGCTCTCACGCTCCGCCATGCGCATGCCGATAGCGCCTGCCTGAAAGCGTTCCGGGAGGCCGCTGAGAACAAGCTTGCCAGAAGCAAGCGTACTGCGCTGCTGGCCGATTTCCTTGTCCTGCGCCATGGCCTGAAGCATGCGCTACAGAAATGGGTTAAAGACGTGCCGATGGCACATGCCACCATGCTGATGGGCAAAGGAATATTTGACGAACGTCACGCTGGTTTTTACGGCACCTACAGCGGATCGGCGAGCGCTGGCGCGGTAAAAGAGGCGATTGAAGGGGCTGATATCGTGCTGTGCATCGGGACGCGATTTACCGATACCCTTACCGCCGGCTTCACGCATCAGCTCACCCCGGCACAAACGATAGAAGTTCAGCCTCATGCTTCACGCGTTGGTGATATCTGGTTTACCGGCATCCCCATGCTTCAGGCAATCGAAACGCTGGTGGAGCTGTGTAAACAGCACGTGCACGGTACGCCCGTACCGTCCTCTCAAAACTTGATGGCCTACCCGCAGCCGGATGGCTCGCTGACGCAGGCGAATTTCTGGCAAACGCTGCAGACGTTTATTCGTCCGGGAGACATCATTCTTGCGGATCAGGGCACCTCGGCCTTCGGCGCGATCGACCTTCGTCTGCCGGCGGACGTGAATTTTATCGTCCAGCCGCTGTGGGGATCGATCGGTTACACGCTGGCGGCGGCATTTGGCGCACAGACGGCCTGCCCGAACCGGCGCGTGATTGTCCTGACGGGGGATGGCGCGGCGCAGCTCACCATCCAGGAGCTCGGCTCGATGCTGCGGGATAAACAACACCCCATCATTCTGGTCCTTAACAACGAAGGGTATACGGTGGAAAGAGCGATCCATGGGCCTGAGCAACGCTATAACGACATTGCGCTATGGAACTGGACGCAAATCCCGCAGGCACTGAGCCTTGATCCTCAGGCCCAGTGCTGGCGGGTCAGTGAAGCGGAGCAGCTGGCGGACGTCCTTGAAAAAGTGGCGCACCACGAGCGGCTCTCGCTGATTGAGGTGATGCTGCCGAAAGCGGATATCCCGCCGCTGCTGGGGGCGATTACCAAAGCGCTGGAAGCGCGCAATAGCGCCTGATTATTTGTCGTTTCGCCAGGCCATCATCATCGGTTTGCCCGCCAGCAGGAGCCAGGCGGGCAACATCACGATACAAAGCAGAGGGAAAAGCGTCGAATCTGGTACGACTACAGCCGCCATAAACAGGCTTAGCCAGGCGTCGCGCGTGACCACCAGAACCAGCCCCAGAATAGAACAAGAGACGGTAATCGCCGCAGGGACCGCATCGACATGCTCGTGCAGCATCAGCCCCAGCGCGACGCCGACAAAGACCGCCGGGAAGATGCGTCCACCGCGGAAACCGCAGGCGGCCGCCACCACCAGCGCTGCCAGCTTGATTACGGCAAACAGCAGATAGTCGGAGACGCTAAATACCTGGCTGAAGGCCAGCTGCTGCATCTCGTCCAGACCTTTGAACAGCGTCACCGGCCCGCCGATTGCCCCTAAGATACCGAGGATCAAACCGCCGGCTCCCAGAATCAACACCGGGTGTTTGAGTCTATGCATCAGCCGATGCAGACGTGGAAGGCACCACACTGCCACCATGCCCAGCGCAATGGCGATGGCGACGACGATGGCGCCGCTGAAAATATCAGCGATTTGCATCTGGCCGTAGTGGGGCAGGGAGAGTGAAAAATGGGGATGGAAAAACAGGCTGGTGGTCAACGCCCCGGCTGCTGCGGCCATCAGCGGCGCAAACAGCTTATCCCACAGCGGGACGTCGTTATTGCTACTGAGCGTCTGCGAAAAGATCAGTGCTGCCGCAACGGGCGTGCCGAAAAGCGCCCCGATGGTGCCTGCGGAGGCGAGAATGGTCCAGTCCAGCGCGCCGACGCGAGGCAAAATGCGTGAACCGAGAAAAACCGCCAGGCCAATATTCACGGCCATAATCGGGTGCTCAGGACCCAGACTGACGCCGCCGGCAAGGCCCAGAATCAACGCAATGATTAGCCCTGGCAACGCCGAGGGCGCAACCGGGGCACCAATCAACGGTTCCTGTGCCGGATCGGGGCCGGCATGGCCGGGACTGAAACGGATCACCAGACCCACCGCTATACCGGTTAACGTCAGCATTCCAACGATCCAGGCAGGAGAATCAACGGGGACGCCCAGTCCTGCAGGAAGCGCGTTCCATAATAGTGTTTGCAGCACCGACGCGACTTTCATCACGACAATGAGCACCAGACTTGAAACCACGCCAATGATGAGCGCCGGAATGGCCAGCAATAGCATGGTTCTGGCTCGCGGGTGGAGCATGATGATTTCCTTGTACAAAACGGTATTACGTTACTTTGCACATTAAGCCTTATGGCAATAGTGCAAAAGGTGCTGAAACGGTAAAGTTATTCTGTGACGAAGATCGATAATCCACGGGCATTCACCTTCCGGTCGTTGTTGTTATCACGCCTTGAATTTACAGTGTCCCAAAGATTTATTTTGACTTTAGCGGAGCAGTTGAAGAATGACAAAGTATGCGTTGGTAGGTGATGTGGGCGGCACGAACGCGCGCCTCGCATTATGCGATGTAAGTAGTGGTGAAATTTCCCGGGCGAAAACCTATTCCGGGCTGGATTATCCAAGCCTTGAGGCCGTTGTCCGCGTATATCTGGAAGAACATCAGGTGAGCGTTGAAGATGGCTGCATCGCAATTGCCTGCCCGATAACCGGCGACTGGGTCGCCATGACCAACCATACCTGGGCATTCTCCATCGCCGAAATGAGAAAAAACCTCGGCTTTGCGCATCTTGAAATCATCAATGACTTCACCGCGGTGTCCATGGCGATCCCGATGCTGAAGCCGGAGCATCTGATCCAGTTTGGCGGCGCTGAACCGGTCGAGGGTAAGCCGATTGCGGTCTACGGGGCCGGTACCGGCCTGGGCGTTTCACATCTGGTGCATGTCGCTCAGCGCTGGGTGAGCCTGCCGGGTGAAGGTGGTCACGTGGACTTTGCGCCTAACAGCGAAGAAGAGGGCATTATCCTCGAAGAATTGCGCGCTGAGATCGGCCACGTCTCCGCCGAGCGCGTCCTTTCAGGTCCGGGACTGGTGAACCTGTACCGGGCGATTGTGAAATCAGACGGTCGTCTGCCGGAGAATCTACAGCCAAAAGACGTTACCGAACGCGCGCTGGCGGACAGCTGCATTGACTGCCGTCGTGCCCTGTCGCTGTTCTGCGTGATTATGGGACGCTTCGGCGGCAACCTTGCGTTGACGCTGGGTACCTTCGGGGGCGTTTATATCGCGGGCGGAATTGTGCCGCGCTTCCTGGAGTTCTTCAAAGCCTCCGGCTTCCGCGGCGGGTTTGAGGATAAAGGGCGATTCAGAAGCTACGTACAGGACATCCCGGTTTATTTGATCGTGCATGATAACCCGGGCCTGCTGGGGTCGGGTGCCCACCTGCGTCAGGTTCTCGGTCAGATTCTCTGATGCTTGGCCCTCTCCCGCGGGAGAGGGCTTTTTCTTTACAGGTGCATAAGCTGGCGGAACTCTTTCACCTTGCTGCGGCTCACCGGCACCTGAAAATCCAGATCCTTCAGGCGCAAGATATAGGTGTTGTTAAACCACGGTTCGATCTCGCGGATCTTGTTTAAATTCACGCAGAACGAGCGGTGGCAGCGGAAAAAGTGCGACGCAGGCAGCTTGCTGCAAAACTCGGTGATGTTCATCGCCATCACGTAAGATTCCCGCCGCGTATAGACAAAGGTCATCTTTTCATGGGCTTCGGCATAGTAGATATCATTGACCGGCGTCACGATGATGCGCTCATCTTTGACCAGATTGATGGTGTCGTTGTCCCTTACCGTTGGGCTGGCGTTAGCAGGGGCTGTCTGCTGCTGCCATGCGGCCTCCAGCTTTTGCAGCATGCTGACAATCCGCGATTCCTGGTAAGGCTTAAGGATATAGTCAAACGCCTCCAGCTCGAAGGCCTCTACGGCGTGCTCTTTCCAGGCGGTAACGAACACAATAAACGGCTTATGGGCAAACTGATTGATGTTTTGCGCCAGCAATACGCCATCCAGCGACGGAATATTGATATCCAGAAAAATGGCGTCGACCCGGTTATGCTGCAAAAACTTCAACACGTCCAGACCGTCATCAAACGTACCCACAATGTCCATCTGGCTGTGGGTGTTGATAAGCCAGGTTAGCTCCTGTTGAGCCAGAATTTCATCTTCGACAATAATAACTTTCATGGGTTACTCCACCTGGGGCAACAGTGATGTTGTCGAATGGACCGGAGAGCGCTCATTCGGGACGTAAAAAGCAATTTCGGTGCCCGGTTCAAGACGCTGAATGTGCAGTCCATCGCCGTAAAGCAGCTTGACCCGGTGGTGTACGTTCAGCAGGCCGATTTTATTTCCGGGCATCTCGTTAGACTCGACGCGCTCAATGACTTTAGGATCAATTCCGTGGCCGGTATCGCGCACGGCAATCCGCACCCGGTTTCCGCTTTCGGTGATGCTGATGGTGACCACCCCTTTGCCTTTACAGGGTTGAATGCCGTGAACAATCGCGTTTTCGACCAGCGGCTGGATAAGCAGGCTCGGGATCACGCAGTTGACCTCTTCATCAATATCGTAAATGACCGTGAGCTTGTCGCCAAAGCGCGCCTGCTCAATCGCGATGTAGTCTTTTATCTGATACAGCTCTTTTTTGATGTCGATCTGCTCGTCATCTTTCAGCTCGATGTTGTAGCGCAGATAGCGCGACAGATTAAAAATCAGCTGGCGCGCGGTGTCCGGATTAAGACGAATGGACGAGGAGATCGCGTTCAGCGCGTTAAACAGGAAATGGGGATTGATTTTGCTCTGCAGCGCGCGAAGCTCTGCCTTATTTGCCATCTCACGCAGCTGTTCTGCCCGCGAAACCTCCAGCTGAGTCGAGATAATCTGCGACAGGCCGATGGCCATCTCCTGCAGCGTCGAGGTGATCTGATGCGCGTGGCAGTAATAAATTTTCAGCGTACCCGTCACGACGCCTTTCTCCCACAGCGGGATCACCAGCATGGAGTGGATTTCCGGCGTTCGGTGGGCTTCATCATTGTTTTTAATAATGATTTTACCGTAGTTAATCGCCTGTCTGGTGGTCGGGCTAATGGTGTCATCGTTGTCGCGATAGTTGTGTTCCCCCACGCCGACGTAGGCCAGCACGTGGTCAATATTGGTGATGGCGACAGCGTCAGCATGAATGTCGTGGCGAATGATCTCGCAGACCTGACGCAATGATTCCGCGTTAACGTGACGGAAGAGCGGCAGCGTTTTGTTGGCGATATCCAGCGCCAGCTTGGCCTGACGTGCGGCGCTTGCTTCTTTTTCGCCTTCAACGCTTTGCACCAGCAGCACGATAAAGCCGATGCACACGCTGCCCAGAATCATCGGAATACCGATTTTCGAGACGATATCCAGCCCCAGCGCGGTGGTGGGGGCCCAGATAACGACCAGGATCATGGTCAGCGTTTCGCACACCATGCCCGCCACGATCCCGGCGCGCCAGCGCTGTTTTTTCGGGATTTTGCGGCTGATCCAGCCGGATAGCACCCCGGCGATAATGCTGGTGATAAAGCAGGGCACCGCCGTCACGCCGCCGATATCAATCAGATAGCGATGGGTTCCGGCAATCACGCCGGTGATGACGCCCACCCACGGGCCAAACAAAATTCCGCCGGACATCACGGCGATAATGCGCACGTTAACCAGCGAACCCTCTACCGGCACGCCTGACCAGGTGCTGAACAGGGCGAACAGGGAAAAGATAGCGGTAACGGCCAGCAGCTCTTTTGGCGAGTGTGCGGATTTGTGCAACAGCTCGCGAAACAGGCGAATGCGAATGAGGAAGAACAGGCAAATCAGCATTAATGCCGCACGGTCAAAAACCGCCAGCAGCATAGTAAATATTTCGTGCACGAGTAGACCTGGGAAAACGGGAAAGAACCATGATAAAAAACCTGGCGCGTATTGACCAGCTATCCGTCAGGTTTATCAAATGAGGAAAAACCATAATTTCTAAAGGGGATTGTCTGTCGGTAACGGACACGTCCTGATTTTTTATAGCCTGCGTATCGTCAGGTAACTGTTTTGATATCATCCTGTTAAATAACAGCTATCAGAAAGCCAACCCTGAAACAGGGGCTTCCGCTTTTCGTCACAGCAGGGTTCCGGTTTTCAGGCGATTGCTTTTTTTTCACTTCCCTCTCGACAGCATGATTTTTTTCAGGTTATTTTCTAAACATGCCACATCGGTGGCAACGTCGCTCGGACGGTCCGGGCGCTAACGTTAATCTGAGGAATCTATGGCTGAATTCAGTCCTGAACGCCGTTTTACGCGTATCGATCGTCTCCCCCCTTATGTTTTCAATATCACAGCTGAACTGAAAATGGCTGCGCGTCGGCGCGGCGAAGACATCATTGATTTCAGCATGGGTAACCCTGACGGCCCAACGCCACCGCATATCGTTGAGAAGCTCTGCACGGTTGCCCAGCGCCCGGATACGCACGGCTACTCAACCTCTCGCGGTATTCCCAGGTTACGTCGCGCGATCTCGCGCTGGTATCAGGATCGCTATCAGGTTGATATCGATCCGGAAAGTGAAGCGATTGTCACCATCGGCTCGAAAGAGGGGCTGGCACACCTGATGCTGGCTACGCTGGATCATGGCGATACGGTGCTGGTGCCTAATCCAAGCTATCCGATCCATATCTACGGCGCGGTGATTGCCGGCGCCCAGGTCCGCTCTGTGCCGCTGGTGGAAGGTGTCGATTTCTTTAACGAACTGGAACGTGCGATTCGTGAAAGTTATCCGAAACCGAAGATGATGATCCTCGGCTTCCCGTCGAACCCAACGGCGCAGTGCGTGGAGCTTGATTTCTTCGAGAAAGTGGTTGCGCTGGCTAAGCGTTATGACGTGCTGGTGGTTCACGATTTAGCCTATGCTGACATCGTCTATGACGGCTGGAAAGCCCCGTCGATTATGCAGGTCCCGGGCGCGCGTGACGTGGCGGTAGAGTTCTTTACCCTGTCGAAAAGCTACAACATGGCGGGCTGGCGTATTGGCTTTATGGTGGGTAACAAAACGCTGGTGAGCGCACTGGCGCGCATTAAGAGTTACCACGATTACGGCACCTTCACGCCGCTGCAGGTCGCGGCTATCGCTGCCCTGGAGGGCGACCAGCAGTGCGTTCACGAGATTGCCGCCCAGTATAAGCGCCGCCGTGACGTGCTGGTAAAAGGCTTGCATGAGGCGGGCTGGATGGTGGAAATGCCGAAGGCATCCATGTACGTCTGGGCAAAAATTCCGGAACCGTATGCGGCGATGGGATCGCTGGAGTTTGCCAAAAAACTGCTTCAGGATGCAAAGGTGTGTGTCTCGCCTGGCATTGGATTCGGTGATTATGGCGACACCCATGTGCGATTTGCCCTGATTGAAAACAGCGACCGTATTCGTCAGGCGGTGAGGGGCATCAAGAGTATGTTCCGGGCCGATGGTCTTCTCACCTCAAAGAGCGTCGCAGAACATCCCGCATCGTCATGACATAAAAAAACAGGAGCCGATGGCTCCTGTTTTTTTGACTGCATGTTCTTCACTAAATCATCAGGGCAAAGGTTCCGGCCCAGACTAAAACAATCACCGAAATGCCCATAAAGAAATATTTCACGTTTCATCGCTCCGCGTATCTTGTGGTACGCATTTAAAAACAGAGTCCACCTGATTATAGAGAGCTGAAATCCGGTCAAAACGAAAATGAGAATTTTCCCGTTACGCCGCCGACTCCAGCTCAGAATTCTGTGCTTTCCTGTTGCCAGACGGCGCTAATGTACGCCTAAAAATGAAGGGTGACAAGAGGGATTTTTTTAAATAATTTCCGCTACTTACGAGTGTCGTGGAACGGCGACAGTTTGATTTCACAACGCAATAAATTCACTTTGAGCGACGCAATGAGTGACGGGTTTTCAGCGGGAAGACAGGTGATTGAAAAGGTTAGTTTCTTAGCGAAACTAACCTTCATGAAGAGCTTAAATATAGAGCGAGGCTTCGCCAAGAGGGCGTGTTTTGAAACGACGATGCATCCACAGATACTGCTCTGGAGCACGCATGATTTCAATTTCGATGACTTTATTGATAAACGCTGCGGCTTCGCACTCGTTTTCCGGATAGTTAGCCATTTCAGGGGAGATGTGCAGACGGTAGCCTGATTTATCTGCTTTTCTCACCATCGTCACGGTCAGCATGGAGGCGCCCGATAATCGAGAAATGACAAAGGTACCGTTAGTCGTCGCAACGTCTTTCACCGCAAAGAAGGGGGCAAAGCTGCTGCCTTTACGTCCATAATCCTGATCGGGTGCAAACCAGACGGCCTCTCCTTTCTTGAGAGCGCCGACCATACCGCGCAGGTTATTACGACTGATCATCGCCTTATTGGAACGCATGCGGCCACGCGTTTGCACCCACTCCATCAGAGCGCTATTGTGCGGTCTGTAAGTTGCCATCATTGGCTGACAAAGCCCCATCACGCGGCCACCCAACTCCAGCGACATAAAGTGAACGCCGACGACCATCACGCCGCGTTTTTGCATCTGCGCGCGTTTCAGATTATCCAGTCCTTCCACGTCAAACCACTTGCGGACACGCTCATCCGGCCAGAACCAGGCCATGCCCGTTTCAAGCAGCGCCATGCCGATAGACTTGAAGTTTTCAGCAATGAGTTTTTCGCGCTCTTCGGCATTGTACTGCGGAAAACAAAGCTCAATATTTTTACGCGCGATGGATTCGCGACGTTTCAGGAAAACGCGGGAAGCGCTGCCCAGTTTCGACCCTAGCAAGCGCAGGACCGGGTATGGAAGTTGAACCAGCAGCCAGAGTACGCCAAGACCAAACCATGTAAACCAGTAACGCGGGTGTAAAAACGCGCGTTGAAATTTGGATTGAGACAAAATAGTAGAACCTATATGAAGCCTGTAAAGGTAGCGCAGAGTTTGCGATACGACGTGCCGATAAGACCGTTCTTCAAGGTGATGGTTGCAGGCTTTACCGAACTTTACGGCGTTGCCTGGCCACTGCTGATTTGGGCGGGCGACGTAATGTAGCACCGTTATACGATATGTGCTATTACTCGTTTTTGATTAAAAAAGCGGCAGCCCGAGAGGTCCTTGATTTTACAGATTTTATCGACTTTCACATGGAAAGCGCCTTTCCTGCCTCAGCGGAACGCAGTAGCGTTAGCGTTCAGAAAGAAAGCGTAACGAAAAAAATGCGTCGTTGATTTTCGCCAAATTTAATATTTACGCGTTTATTTACCCCTTCATATAATACTTAAGAATTTTCTTTATGAAAATTCTTAAGTATTATTCATGCTGTCAATGGAGTGGTCGCCTTCTTTCCTCGATTACGTTCCCCTTTTAATCTTGCCGCAATAAGATATTGCAGTTCTTTAGCGTTTTTTGGCGTGGTGCTGTGATGCAAATCAAAACAAGATGTTTTTATTAACATCTCTCTGGCTGCAATCCCTTCTGCGATACAAATATTCGATTTGTGCGAAAAGAGCAGTTTCTTTTTCTGAGTTAATTAGGCAATTTGCGATAATGTATTAGAGGAAAATTCTTAAGAAAATTCTTGTCATGGATAAATGATCTGTGTATTTGATTTTGTTTCGATCAATATTCTATTATTGCGCATCAAGAACGATACCGTGAAGTTGGCATAGCTAAACAAAGAGGGATGATTAAATGGCTGACAGTTTTCAGAATGAGGTGCCTAAGGCACGTATTAACCTGAAGCTTGACCTGCATACTGGCGGAGCAAGCAAGAAAATGGAATTACCCTTGAAATTGCTTGTTACAGGTGATTTCAGTAATGGACAGGAATCTGCACCAATATCGGAGCGTGAAAAAGTTAATATCAACAAAAATAATTTTGATAGCGTTCTTTCCGAATATTCCCCAAAAGTTAATCTGGCCGTTAAAAATACGCTGTCTGAAGATGGCGGTGAGGACAACATTCAGCTGACTTTCCAGAGCATGAAAGATTTCACGCCAGAGCAGGTGGCGGCCCAAATTCCACAGCTGAAGGCGATGCTGGCAATGCGCAACTTGCTCCGCGATCTGAAGGCCAACCTGCTGGATAACCAGACTTTCCGAAAAGAGCTGGAGAAAATCGTTCTTGACCAGACGCTTAGTGCTGAGTTGCGAAATGAGTTATCCGCGCTGGCTTCAAAAAAACCTTAATCATCATGCTGTTTTAACGGATTAATCAAGGAATGCTCATGTCTGTACAAAATAATACTGCTGGCGGGGAAAGCGTGGTGCTGGAACGCCCTGCTGTGGGTGGGGTGTACGCCTCACTGTTTGAGAAAATCAATCTGAACCCTGTCTCTGAGCTGAGCGCGCTGGACATCTGGCAAGATGCGCAGGCGATGTCGGATGCGACCGCAGACGAGCGTCTGACCGCAGGTATGCAGGTCTTTCTGGAATGCCTGACCAAGGCAGGCTCGAAGGTCGAAAAACTGGATAAAAGCCTGATCGATCACCATATCGCTGAGCTCGACTACCAGATAAGCCGCCAGCTGGACGCCGTTATGCACCATGAAGAGTTTCAGTCGGTTGAGAGCCTGTGGCGCGGAGTGAAGTCGCTGATTGATAAAACAGATTTTCGCCAGAACGTGAAAATCGAGCTTCTGAGCATGTCTAAAGAAGAGCTGCGCCAGGACTTTGAAGACAGCCCGGAAGTCATCCAGAGTGGTTTGTATAAACACACCTACATTGATGAATATGATACCCCTGGCGGCGAGCCGATCGCGGCGTTGATTTCCGCTTATGAGTTCGATGCTTCAGCGCAGGATGTCGCTCTGCTGCGCAACATCTCTAAAGTATCTGCGGCTGCACATATGCCATTTATCGGCTCAGCAGGCCCGAAATTCTTCCTCAAGGAGTCCATGGAAGACGTCGCGGCGATTAAAGATATAGGTAACTATTTTGACCGCGCAGAGTACATCAAGTGGAAATCGTTCCGCGATACGGACGACGCTCGCTACATCGGTCTGGTGATGCCCCGCGTGCTTGGACGTTTACCGTATGGCCCGGATACCGTTCCGGTTCGCAGCTTCAACTATGTTGAAGAAGTCAAAGGTCCGGATCACGACAAATACCTGTGGACGAATGCGTCGTTTGCCTTCGCTTCCAACATGGTGCGTAGCTTTATTAATAACGGCTGGTGTGTCCAAATCCGTGGCCCGCAGGCCGGCGGTGCGGTTCAGGATCTGCCTATCCATCTTTATGATCTGGGGACAGGCAATCAGGTAAAAATACCGAGCGAAGTGATGATCCCTGAAACGCGTGAATTCGAATTCGCGAATCTGGGCTTTATTCCGTTGTCCTACTACAAAAACCGCGACTACGCCTGCTTCTTCTCAGCAAACTCCACTCAGAAACCGGCGATGTATGACACCGCTGATGCAACGGCCAACAGCCGTATCAATGCGCGTCTGCCGTACATCTTCCTGCTGTCGCGTATCGCCCACTACCTGAAGCTAATTCAGCGCGAGAACATCGGTACCACCAAGGATCGTCGACTACTGGAGCTGGAACTGAACACCTGGGTCCGCAGTCTGGTGACAGAAATGACCGATCCGGGCGACGAGCTGCAGGCGTCTCATCCACTGCGTGATGCAAAAGTGGTGGTGGAAGATATTGAAGATAACCCAGGCTTCTTCCGCGTGAAATTGTATGCGATTCCACACTTCCAGGTGGAAGGGATGGACGTCAACCTGTCGCTGGTTTCCCAGATGCCGAAAGCGAAATCGTAATAACAGGCAGGAAGCCGATGAAAACGGAACAACCGTTATGGGGTAGGGGCATTATGGTCGCTCCCCAGCATTTTCAGCAACAGGTCGCTTATGCGGCCTGGTCTGCCGAGTGTATTGCCCGGCTGGGCCTCTCCTGCCCGTGGGGGGTTATAAATGCTACCTTCGAGCCGGAAGCTCTCAGGCTTGGACGTCTGCAGGCCCGTCATCTGCATGTCCGTTTTCAGGACGGTACGCTGATTGATACAAACAATGCTGATTCGCTGCCACCGGTACTGTCGCTTGAAAGCGAATCGCAGGAGGTGACGGTGGTGCTGGCGCTCCCGCTACTGCGGGCGAACGGCGGCAACTGCCTGAAACCCGATGAGGTGGCCGAGCGTCCGGTGCGATATCGTCAGCGCTGGCGGGATGTACGCAATACCTTTGGGGAAGACACTCGTCAGATTGCCGTGATGCAGCCGGAACTGACGCTGCGTTTTGCGCATCAGAACAACAGCGATTATCTGACCTGTCCGGTCGCCCGCCTGCAGCAGGACTCACAGGGGATGTGGTTACTGGATGAGACGTTTCTCCCTCCGTTGTTGACCCTCCAGGGCAGCCGTTGGCTGGTAACTCAGCTGGAACAGCTGATGACCCAACTGCGGGCCCGACTGTGCCGTCTGATGGCAATGCGGCGTGAAAGCAATGAGCGTATGGCAGACTTCGCCGTGGCTGATGTATCACTGTTCTGGCTGCTAAATGCGCTGAACAGCGCCGAGCCCGTGCTCGGACAGTTTCAGCGATACCCGCAAAGCCCACCGGAGCGTCTATATCCGGAACTTTCTCGCCTGGCGGGGAGCCTGCTGACCTTCTCCCTGGAGCATCAGGTGAGCGCCATTCCGGCCTGGCATCATGAGCAACTCAATGCAGTGTTTCCACCGCTGTTTGACTTGCTTGGCGATCTGCTTGAAGCCAGCCTGCCGTCACGGGTGGTGGCCCTGGCACTCGACTATGACCCACGGCTGCACTTCTGGCAGGCTCGCCTGCATGACCCGCGTCTGCGCGAAGGGGCGGATTATTACCTCTCAGTGCGTTCACCGATGCCGGTGGCACAGCTGCAGGAACAGTTCCCACGTCAGTGTAAGGTCGGCAGCCCTGACCATGTCAGGAGTATCGTCAATTCATCACGGGTGGGGGTGCCCCTGGTGCCACTGCGGCATGTGCCGGCTGCCATTCCGCTTCGCCTGGAAAATCAGTATTTCAGTCTCGATCTCTCCCATCCTCTGGCGACTGAAATGCTCCAGAGTGGGACATGTATGTTTTACGTCCCGGGCATGCTCGGCGAGCCTGAACTTGAACTCTTTGCGGTATTGAGAACATGAGTGAACGTAAACACGGCGCGGTCGTGTCTGTTGATATTGACGCACTGCTGCAGGATACCTGGCTTCAGGTAATCAGCCTTCGCCATGGCCCGCAGTTTCAGGAAGGAGAAGGTCGGGTCTTGTGGGAACGCTGTATCGCTGATGTGGAACGCGTTCAGCGTGAACTGAAAGCGAGTGAACTCGATGAAGCCAGCTGTAAGCATATCCTCACTGCACAATGTGCATTGCTTGATGAGGCGGTCAAAGGGCGCGGTGTAGAGGATGATGCCTGTGTGCAGTGGTATGACATTCCTCTGCAGGGACACTTCCTTGGCACAATGGACGCGGGTGACACTTTGTGTGACAGGATGCGCGATGTGCTGAGTGAACCTGCATCAGACAATGCCGTACTGACCTGTTTTCAGCGTGTAATGATGCTCGGATTTCTGGGAAACTTTCGCTCGCTGAACGATCCAGAACGCCAGAAGCTGTTCAGCGCTCTCAATGAACGTGTTACGCCGTTCAGCTATCCGCAGACTCACCCTGTTCTGGCAGAAAGCCGCACGGGGCGCGGGGCGGGTGGCTGGCTGGCGTCATGGCCCGCGCGCATAGGCCTGAGCGTGATTGTTATTGTCGCGCTCTGGTGGGGACTGGATCGCTGGCTCGATCAGATGCTGCTGACCCTGTTGCCGGGAGTCGCAAAATGAGTCCTGTACAACAGCGCGTTCTTGCGCTGTGGGCCGCCCTGCTGAGTGCCGTGGTCTGTCTGGCTTTTCTGCCTGTATCCCGGCTGGCTTCAGTGCTCGTTTTGCTGGCGATGTTCGGGGTTATCGTCGCGTTCTGGTATATCGCCAGATTTCGTAGGGAGCATGACGTCACCCTGCATCTGGATGACCTTCCTGAAACCACTTACCGTCAACCCGTGGTGCTGGTTTGTGGCGATATGCCTCTGACCTGGCCGCAACAGTCACCGGTACTGATGGTCACGCAGGGATGCTGGATCCGCGTTGAGGACCATCAGGATCTGGAACATGTAGCCCGTCAGATTCTGTGGCAGCGTCCGGACTGGGGGCGTCAGCTGTCGGTGATGGTCAGTGTCTGCCCGCAGAAACACGTCGACAGCGAAGCCCTGACAAGTCGTCTGCTGGCTTTGCGCTGGCAAATCAGCCAGTTGCGTAAAGAAACGGGACATTCTGTGCCATTGATTCTGAATGGTCAGATCGGCAGTGCGATGACGGATGACATGCTCTGGCAGGCCGCTATTCCGGGTGAAGGGTGCACTGTCTGGCGTGAGTCGAATGCGCCTTGTTCGATCGCCGCGTGGGTCACCACTGGTGGTGCGCCTGTGATGCAGCAGCAGGTGCTGATGAATAGCCTGATGAGCTGGTTCCATCAGCATGTCCAGGCGGTATTCATCGATGAGAATCCTGATGTTCCGGCCATTGTGCCTGCAGCGTTGCTGTGGGGAATGGGGCCGATTCTTGCCGGAAGCCTTGCGTCCTCTGCCTGGACGGCGTGGTTATCACGTCATACTGCCATGCAGCAGGTAGCCGGCTGGCAACCGGTAGGGACGGACAGTACGGTGATATCACCCTTCCCGGATTTCATCCTGCCGCTGTTACCGGAAGGAAGTGGACTTACTCCCCGGACCCGCATCTGGCGCTGCGCCCTTGGTCTTTTCACCCTGGCGGCCATCGCCGCGCTGCTCAGCAGTGGCTGGAACAATCGCCAGCTACTGCATCGCGTGAGCTTCGATATAGCCCGTTACGACAGCCTCTCCATCGATGATTATGGCCCGAAGGCTACCGCCGTTGCGGTCCTTCGCGAGAATGCGGCGCTGCTGGACGACTATGCACGTAACGGTGTACCGGCCCGGTTGGGTCTGGGGCTTTATCAGGGAGAACGTTTACGGATGCCCCTTCTGGACGCGATCCGCTCGTATGTGCCGCCGCCTCCTAAACCGCAGCCAGCACCAAAACCGGTTCCGAAAATAGTAAGGCTGGACAGTATGTCGCTGTTCGATACCGGCAAGTTCGTGCTGAAAGCCGGCTCTACCAAAATGCTGGTGAATTCACTGGTTGGCATTAAAGCGAAGCCGGGCTGGCTGATTGTCGTGTCAGGGCATACCGATAACACCGGCAATCCGCAACTTAACCAGACGCTGTCTCTGAAACGCGCCGAAGCGGTACGCGGCTGGATGCGGGATACCGGCGACGTACCCGAAAGCTGTTTTGCGGTGCAGGGCTATGGCGAAAGCCGCCCTGTCGCAACCAACGACACCCCGGAAGGGCGTGCGCTTAACCGCCGTGTCGAAATTAGTCTGGTACCGCAGGCGAACGCCTGTCAGATACCCGGCAAACACCCGGCGTCATCGCAGGATGATGGCGCTTCACTACACAATGGAGAGTAATTCCATGGCAATTCCTGTTTATCTTTGGCTGAAGGACGACGGCGGCGCGGACATCAAAGGGTCTGTTGACGTTCAGGATCGTGAAGGCAGCATTGAAGTGGTCGCTCAGGAACATAATCTGTACATCCCGACCGACAACAACACCGGCAAGCTGACCGGTACCCGTATCCACACGCCGTTCCTGTTCACGAAGGAAATCGATTCCTCTAGCCCGTACTTGTACAAGGCGGTGACCACCGGTCAGACCCTGAAATCCGCTGAATTCAAGTGGTACAAAATCAACGACGCGGGCCAGGAAGTGGAGTACTTCAACACCAAACTGGAAAACGTGAAGGTAGTGAAAGTGAATCCTGAAATGTATGACATCAAGGATCCTTCTAAAGAGAAGCACAACCACCTTGAACGCGTTGAACTGCGTTACGAAAAAATCACCTGGACCTACAAAGACGGCAACATCATTCATTCCGATTCCTGGAACGAACGCGCCACGGCGTAATCCTGATGCGGGCAGGTTTTCCTGTCCGCAGTTTTTTGCTGAGTGCCTGAGATGCGGGCACTCAGCAAAGAAAAAATCTGCCTGCCTGACCTTATGCGCTTTGGTGAACAGCGAGGGGCGGTAGCGTGTCCAGGAACCGACAAAGAGAGAATCTCATGGAAAATCCAGCCATCCTGTTACGTCGTCTGAACCCTTACTGTGCCCGAGCGATGGAAGGCGCAGCTTCGCTCTGTCAGACCCGTGCCCATGCCGAAATCCTGCCGGAGCACTGGCTGCTTAAGCTGCTGGAGCAGGGGGAAGGTGACCTGACGGTGCTGGCACGCCGCTACGAGTGGGATATGGATGGCATCTGGCAGGATCTGCTCGGCTGGTTCGACAGACAACCTCGCTCCGTGCGCCATCGGCCCCAGCTCTCTGATGACATCCAGACTCTGATGCAGCAAGCCTGGCTACTGGCCTCACTCAATGGTGAAGAGCACATTCGCAGCGTCCATCTGCTGATGGCCCTGGTGGAAAAACCGAAACTGGCACGTTGTGACGGCCTTTGGCCGTTGTTAACGCTTGGTCAGAGCCAGCTGGAGCGCCTGCGACCTTTGCTGGATGCGCAATCGGATGAACGTCCGGAAATGCAGCACGAAGCCGAGCTGGCACAGAGCCACGGTGGTGAGGTGGAGTTTGTCGGGCGTCCGGCTGGCGTGGAAATGAAAGAGGGGGAGCTGAGCCCTGCGCTGCAGAACGCGCTGGATAAATTCACCCTCGACGTCACCGCCAAAGCGAAGGAAGGGAAGATCGATCCTGTGTTTGGCCGCGACACAGAAATACGCCAGATGGTGGACATCCTCTCTCGTCGCCGCAAAAACAACCCGATTCTGGTCGGCGAGCCGGGCGTGGGGAAAACTGCACTGGTTGAAGGTCTGGCATTGCGTATTGCCGAGGGTAATGTGCCTGAATCACTGAAAGCGGTCACTCTGCGTACCCTTGATCTGGGCCTCCTGCAGGCCGGTGCAGGCGTGAAAGGCGAGTTCGAACAGCGTCTGAAAAACGTCATTGATGCGGTGCAGCAATCCCCGTCCCCGGTCCTGCTATTTATTGATGAAGCGCATACCATCATCGGCGCGGGCAACCAGGCGGGGGGCGCCGATGCAGCGAACCTGCTGAAACCGGCGCTGGCGCGTGGCGAACTGCGTACCATTGCGGCCACCACCTGGTCTGAATACAAACAATACTTCGAGCGCGACGCGGCCCTGGAGCGTCGTTTCCAGATGGTAAAAGTCGATGAGCCTGACGATGACATCGCCTGCCTGATGCTCCGTGGTCTGAAATCCCGCTATGCCGAACACCATAACGTGCACATTACCGACGATGCGGTGCGCGCTGCTGTTACGCTTTCCCGCCGCTATCTGACGGACCGCCAGCTGCCGGACAAGGCGGTTGACCTGCTCGACACCGCCGCAGCCCGCGTCCGGATGAGCCTCGACACGGTGCCGGAACAGCTGACCTGCATTCGCTCGCAGATTACCTCTCTTGAAATGGAGAAGCAGGCGCTGCTGGAAGATATTGCTGTCGGCAATCAGAGCCATGGTGAACGCCTGACCGTCATTGAGCAGGAAGAGAACGCTCTTATCGTTGCCCTCGATGAGCTTGAAACACAGTACGGGCAGGAACTGAAACTCACCGAACAACTGCTGGAAAGCCGCCAGGACATCTCCCGTCAAAGCGAGACGCACGCGCTGCAGCAGGAACTGAACGGCATGCAGCACAGCAACCCGCTGCTCTCCGTGGATGTGGATGTACGCACGGTAGCAAACGTGATTGCAGACTGGACAGGCGTGCCGCTGTCATCGCTGATGAAAGATGAGCAGACCGAACTGCTGACCCTTGAAAATGGAATGGGTAAACGTGTGGTCGGACAGGATGTGGCGCTTGAGGCCATCGCCCAGCGTCTGCGTGCGGCAAAAACGGGTCTCACTTCCGAGAATGGCCCGCAGGGTGTATTCCTGCTGGTGGGACCGAGCGGGGTGGGGAAAACCGAAACCGCGCTTGCGCTGGCCGATGTCATGTACGGCGGTGAGAAGTCACTCATTACGATTAACCTCTCCGAATACCAGGAGCCGCATACGGTTTCCCAGCTGAAGGGCTCCCCTCCGGGTTACGTGGGTTACGGTCAGGGCGGTATTCTCACCGAAGCGGTACGCAAGCGTCCGTACAGCGTGGTTTTGCTCGATGAAGTCGAAAAAGCCCACCGCGACGTGATGAACCTGTTCTACCAGGTCTTTGACCGCGGCTTTATGCGCGACGGAGAAGGGCGTGAAATCGACTTCCGCAACACCGTCATTCTGATGACCTCGAATCTCGGCAGCGACCACCTGATGCAGCTGCTTGACGAACAGCCGGAGGCCAGCGAAGGCGATCTTCACGAGCTGCTGCGTCCGATACTGCGCGATCACTTCCAGCCGGCGCTGCTGGCCCGCTTCCAGACCGTGATTTACCGCCCTCTCTCGGAAGCAGCCATGCGTACCATCGTGGAAATGAAACTCTCACAGGTTAGCAAGCGTCTGCATCGACACTACGGCCTGAGCACGCACATTGATGAAAGTCTTTATGATGCCCTGACTTCAGCCTGCCTGCTGCCAGATACCGGTGCGCGTAACGTCGACAGCCTGCTCAATCAGCAAATTCTGCCGGTGCTCAGTCAGCAAATGTTGACCCATATGGCCGCAAAACTGAAACCACAGTCATTACGCTTTAGCTGGAGTGAGGAAGAAGGGATCGGGCTGGAATTTGATGTGAAACAGGGAGTGGACGCATGAGTAATAATCCTCCATTAAGATACAGCCATAGCCACCACCTGCTGTCGGTGAAGGGATGTGACACAGAACTCGACGTGCTGTCTTTCGAAGGTGATGAGGCTCTTAGCACGCCGTTCCGCTACCGTATTGAATTCACCAGCAGCGACCACGCTATCGCCAGAGAGGCGATGCTGATGAAGCCCGGTTCGCTGACGCTGCAGGCCCCGGTAGACCAGGGTTACGGCATTAAAGTGCAGCAGCCGGTGCGCACCCTTCAGGGCGTGGTGACCGGTTTTGAACGCCTCAGCACGTCAAAAGATGAAACCCGCTACGCCCTGACGCTCCGGCCACGTCTGGTGCTGCTCGACCGCTCGCACCAGAACGCCATTTACCAGGACATCTCGGTTCCGCAAATCGTGGAAAAAATCCTGCGCGAGCGCCACGGTATGCGCGGCCAGGATTTTCTGTTCTCGCTGTCAAAAGAATACCCGCGTCGTGAACAGGTGATGCAGTACGGTGAGGACGACCTGCACTTTATCACCCGCCTGCTGGGTGAGGTCGGTATCTGGTTTCGCTTCACCACCGACACGCGCCTCAACATTGACGTGGTGGAGTTTTACGACAGCCAGCAGGGGTATGAAAAAGGTCTGACGCTGCCGTCGGTACCGCCATCGGGCCAGCATTCAAAAGGCGTGGATTCGGTCTGGGGCATGGAGTGCCACCACAACGTGGTGCAGAAGCAGGTCAGCACCCGGGACTACAACTACCGTCAGGCCACGCAGGACATGAATAGCCTGGTGGATGCGACCCGCGGGGATGTCACCACCTGTGGGGAGGCTTACCACTGGGGAGATAACTACCTGACGCCGGGCAGCGCGCATGAGCGTAATCCGGCACCCGAGTCCGGGGCGTTTTATGCCCGCATCCGGCACGAGCGCTACCTGAATGGTCAGACCCGGGCGCAGGGCATCACCAGCTGTCCGACCCTCTCGCCGGGTCAGGTACTGAAAGTCACCGGCGGGTATGAAGTGGCCGATGTGTTTGCGCAGGGCGTGGTCATCACGGCGATGCGTACGTATGCCCGCCGCGATAAGGACTTTGCGGTTGATTTTGACGGCATTCCGGACAGCACCGATTTTGGTTTCCGCCCGGAACCTGGCTCACGCCCGGTGATGGCCGGTACGCTCCCGGCCCGCGTCACCAGCACCACCGAAAATGACACCTACGGGCATATCGATAAAGACGGTCGTTACCGCGTCAGCATGCTGTTTGACCGTGATAACTGGGAAACCGGCTTCGAGAGCCTGTGGGTACGCCAGTCGCGCCCGTACGCCGGCGACACCTACGGCCTGCACCTGCCGCTGCTGGCGGGCACCGAAGTGGCGATTGGCTTTGAGGACAGTAACCCGGACCGGCCGTACATTGCCGGCGTGCTGCACGACTCGGCGCACGGCGACCACGTCACCATCCGGAACTACAAACGCAACGTCCTGCGTACCCCGGCGAACAACAAAATCCGCCTCGATGACGAGCGTGGAAAAGAGCACATCAAGGTCAGCACGGAGTATGGCGGCAAGAGCCAGCTGAACCTCGGCCACCTGGTCGACAGCGAGAAACAGCAGCGCGGCGAGGGGTTTGAGCTCAGGACGGACAGCTGGGGTGCCATCCGGGCGCAGAAAGGGATATTTATCAGCGCTGATGGCCAGATGAAAGCGCAGGGTCAGGTGCTGGAGATGCAGCCTGCGGTCAGCAATCTGGGTGATGCCCGGGAGCAGATGACGTCTATCTCCGATGATGCGCAGAAGGCAACCGCGAACCCGGCCGATCTCCAGGCGCAAATCAAACTGCTGGAACAGCAGCTGACAGACCTCAAAAAATCAGTGCTGCTGCTCAGTGCACCGGATGGAATGGCGCTGACCAGCGGACAACATCTGCAGGTATCAGCCGGGCAGAACCTGATAGCCACGGCCGGTAAAAATGCCGACGTCAGCGTGGTGAAAAATCTGTTCGTCGGGGTAGGTAATGCCCTGAGCGTGTTTGTTCGTAAGCTGGGGATCAAGCTCATCGCGAACCAGGGGCCAGTGAAAATACAGGCGCAGAATGATTTGATGGATCTAATAGCCCGCGGCGAACTAAATCTCATCAGCACCGAAGACGAAATCCATATAACTGCGAAGAAAAAAGTCACGATTAACGGAGGCGGAAGTTATATCACGCTTGATGCCAATGGTATTGAGTCAGCCACTCAGGGGGAATACCGGACCAAAGCCGGTCATTACGGGCGAAAAGATAAGGCCGATGATCCAAAAGACTTCCCTAATGTGGCACCAGAAACTACGGAACCTTCCAGCAAATTCAGCTTTTCCTGACAAGGAGTCAACACATGATTATCAGTCCTCCGTTTCTGAGAGATAAAGATGCCACTCAGTCTGACGCAGACTGGGTTGATGCGATGATGCCTGTCAATTCACGCCGTGGATATCCTCTGAATGCATCAGAGTCCTGGCATGGTGGGATCCATATATCGCATACGGATGCAGGCACAAGACCAGAGAAAGTGAGGGCAATAGCTGACGGGACGGTGGTATCGTTCCACAAGCCCTCCCCGCCACATAAAAGAGATCAGTTCCCATTGAAGTATGCCCCCATCAGAGGAACGGATGATGGCTATGTTTTATTGAAACATGAGACAGAAATAGGTTCCGGAGAGGACGGTAAGGTCGTTTTTTACTCTCTATATATGCATCTGAAGTTTCTGGAAGCTGAGATAAAAGCTGACGCCAAAATTTACCGGAAAGACCCACTTGGCTCTTCCGGAATGACTGATGGCCAGAATGAATTTCACTTCCAGATTTTCTGCGATGATGCCAACATCAGTAAACTGGTGGGACGAAAAACGAAGGAACTGGATATTTCGAAAGATGGTCGCACTGATGTTGTCTATGGAGACATCCATTTTTATCTGCCAGCAGGTACAACGTTTTACGATAAAGCTCCAACGAACAACAGTACTTCCACTACAGGTATTTCTGAACGCTATACAAGTAATGCGCCTCTGTATGTCAGCATGACCCTGGTAAAAGGTAACTGTACGATGGTGACCCGGCAAAAAAATCCGCAAATCGACGGGAAGTATGATCTGTTGGGAGAGCCGCTGATTAACGCCGATGGTGAAGATTATGAATACAATCTTTATAAAATCGCTATGCGGAATTATAAGGAGAGCCCCAGTGCCGGATTTGAGCTGCTTCGTTTTGGCCGTGTAATCAATACCGAGCATGAAACGCTGGTGCCGGCAGATGCGCCGTTATGGATGACGGTTAGGTATCCAGGTGGAACAGGGGTGGTAAATCTTGCCGCTCCCGATGTCAAAAAGTTTAGCGATGCAGATTTCCCCCACTGGACGGGATGGTTGCTGGTTGATGATGACAACGATACACACAGTCAGTGTAATTCGGCGGTCATAAGAAAGTTGCAGGAAGAAGGCAGGTACGAATCTCAAAGCAACAGACTTATCTGCTGTTTACCATTCGAGTGGGAAAAAAGCACAATAGATGCCAGGTATAAATGGTTGATGACCGGTCTGCCCTGGGAGCAGTGTACGCCGGAAAAAACGGCCATATGGACTGTCCCGGGGACGCAGGAAAAAAAGGACCGCGTTCTGATGAATGAGGAAGATTATGGCAAGTTCAAACAGCACGCAGAAGCGCTGTGTTTTGATGCCGGAGCGTTTAGTTCTGGTCGATTATGGCACTTTCACCCTGTTGAATTTATCAGTCTTTTCCGGAAATGTAATTGGCTAAGTGAACAGGACTTTATTAGAACGATCAGAAAAACCGTAAAAAATGAATCTTCTTTAAGAGAAGAAGGGCGGTTGACGGAAAAAACAGTAATTGAACACCTGAATCAAAAGAAAGAAAAATCAACAGGGGTATTTATTCGGCCATCAGAAATGAGAAAAAGCTTAGCATTGACAATGAGAAATTTTGGTGTAAATAGCACAATTAGATTGGCTCACTTTTTATCACAAATATATTGCGAAACGGGTCGGGTTAGCGAATGTGAAGAAAAAGGGAAAGACTCATACTTTGATAAGTATGAACCTGAATTTGATGCAAAACATTATAATAAAAACGAACTTGCGAAAAAGCTTGGTAACGATCAAATTGGAGATGGTATTAGATTTAAAGGCCGTGGAATTATACAGCTAACAGGCAGGACTAATTATAGGGTGTATGGTGAATACAAAGGCAGTAGCGAGAAGTTCATAAGTTCAGCAGGTGCAGAAACTTTAATTTCGTCATCCTATTATTGCTGTGATGCCGGTGGATTCTATTGGATTCAGAAGCAAAGAATGAAGGTGCAAAATAAGAAATTAGTTAACTGGGGCCCATTGAGCATACATTACTGGGCCGACCAAGGGACTACTTATGCAGAAGTTAAGGCAGTAACTAAGTGTGTGAATGGCGGGAGTAATGGACTAGATGGTAGCCGATGGCCTTGTTTTGAACACGCATTTTACGCTTTAAATGATAGTGTTTCTCCAAATGATAATGTTAAATTTTTAGGTTGAAGGTGCATATATGAAAATTAAAATCATGGCTGCCATTCTTGCAATGGGAGTCGTTGCAAGTACTTATGCAAAAAATATTGATTATTGTAAGACGATAACGTTTGACACTGGAGGTTTTAATTATTCTGCTATTATGCAAGCGTCTTCTGATTCCGAATGTCGTGATAAGCCCGTTCCAATTCAATACAAAGGAATAAAAGATACATTCATCCTTACATCAGAGGCAAATCCAACTGGCGGAGCAAGCTATCTGACATGGGATGAATCAACTAAAACGTATGGATATGATAAGGATGAATTAAAGAGCACAATTCATGATATTGTGAAACAGGGTGGGAGTGATAAGTATATTGAAGCATTGAATCCGATTGTTAAAATAAAGTTCACTCCAAAGGATAAAGGGGGGGTGGTTGTATCTGATATTATCTTCGAGGATGAAAACAACAAACCAATCAGCATCGTCAGGGATATATATTTTTACTCACAAGATAACTATGCTGCAGTGTATGGTTCTACTCCAATAAAATACACTCAGAAGAATAAGATCTTTTTTATAGATGAAGTTGAATCACTTTTCGAGACAATGAATATAAATTGGTAAAGTTTTGGGTTTGTTGATGATAAAACACCTAAAAGCTAATGATACTGTAATCACATATACTAAAAAAACAGTTGAAGTACAAAAAGGTCGTAGTACTGTAAAAATCATTATTGATTACACCTGACAGGGCAAGTGAGATGGCGGTTAATTATGGATAATACAATTTTACTGTTAGGTTTTGTTAGTGCCATTAATTTTTTTTCATTGGGTGCGTCTGCGAATGATATAGATTTATCATCGGCAGTTAAAAGCTATACCTTCAAGGATGGAGAACCTTATGGCCTATCACAAGTATATCAAATTGATGCACCTGACACCGGTTTCCCGCCTTATTATATTTTCCAGAAGTTAGGTAAAGGGAACGCTTACCCATTTTTTTTAATCGCGAAGGACTACCTGGTAAAGATGAGCCATACAGTCGGTGTAACGTAGTGCTCAAAGTTAATGATCAATATCTCATGCCAAACAGGAATTATAAATCTGGATATGCCGAAGATTCTGAACAATGCCTCGGGATCGATAGAATGCAGATTATTAAAGGTAACAAAAATATTAAATGGTATGTGACCGAGGCTTTATATCAGTCAGAAGGTGATACACCAGATAAAACTGAAGAAGTATATTTTTATTCTGATGGTTTTTTTTGCTTTTCAAAAAATTTTAGTTCAAAACTAGCTGCAGGCAAAATTAAAACAAAAGACCTCGAGAATTTGTCTGTGGATGAGAAATACGCTGAAGAATGTGCTAAATAAAATTCAGTGAAGATTTCCAGTAACTTCAGCTTTTCCTGACAAGGAGTCAAACATGATTATCAGTCCTCCGTTTCTGAGAGATAAAGAGGCGACTCAGTCTGACGCAGACTGGATTGAAGCGATGATGCCTGTCAATGCTCGCCGGGGATATCCTCTCAATGCATCAGAGTCCTGGCATGGGGGCATTCATATATCACATACGGATTCAGGCACAACGCCGGAGAAAGTGAGGGCAATTGCTGAGGGAACCGTGGTGTCGTTCCGCAAGCCGTCCCCGCCAGAAAAAAGAGACCAGTTCCCACTAAAGTATGCCCCTGTAAGGGGGACGGATGATGGCTATGTTTTACTGAAACATGAGACAGAAATTGGTTCCGGAGATGACGGTAAGGTCGTTTTTTACTCTTTGTATATGCATCTGAAGTTTCTGGAAGCAGAAATAAAAGCTGATGCCAAAATTTACCGGAAAGACCCGATTGGCTCTTGCGGAATGACTGACGGGGAGAATGAATTTCACTTCCAGGTTTTCTGCGATGATGACAACATCAGTAAACTGGTGGGACGAAAAACGAAGGAACTGGATATTTCGAAAGATGGTCGCACTGATGCGGTTTACGGTGATATCCATTTTTATCTGCCAGCAGGGACAACGTTTTACGACAAAGCACCCACAAATAACAGTACTTCCCTGACCGGGCTTTCTGAGCTGTATACCAGCAGTGCGCCTCTGTATGTCAGCATGACCCTGGCGCATGGCAACTGTACGATGGTGACCCGACAGAAGAATACACAGACTGACGGGAAGTATGATCTGCTGGGCGAGCCGCTGGTTAACGCCGATGGTGAAGATTATGAATACAATCTTTATAAAATCGCTATGCGGAATTATAAGGAGAGCCCCAGTGCCGGATTTGAGCTGCTTCGTTTTGGCCGTGTAATCAATACCGAGCATGAAACGCTGGTGCCGGCAGATGCGCCGTTATGGATGACGGTTAGGTATCCAGGTGGAACAGGGGTGGTAAATCTTGCCGCTCCCGATGTCAAAAAGTTTAGCGATGCAGATTTCCCCCACTGGACGGGATGGTTGCTGGTTGATGATGACAACGATACACACAGTCAGTGTAATTCGGCGGTCATAAGAAAGTTGCAGGAAGAAGGCAGGTACGAATCTCAAAGCAACAGACTTATCTGCTGTTTACCATTCGAGTGGGAAAAAAGCACAATAGATGCCAGATATAAATGGTTGATGACCGGTCTGCCCTGGGAGCAGTGTACGCCGGAAAAAACGGCCATATGGCAGGTTCCCGGGTCGCAGCAATCAAATGAACGTACGCTAATGAGTGAGGAAGACTATGGCAAATTCAAGCAACACGCAGAAGCGCTGTGTTTTGATTCAGGAGCTCTCGGTTGCGGAAGATTGTGGCATTTCAACCCTGTAGATTTTATTGCTCACATGAGACTTTGCAGTTGGCTCAGTCTGAACGATATTATTAAATTGGTGAGAAAGTATCAAAAATCACCTGTGTCTGTTTATGATCGTCGACATCCATTAACCATTGATGAACTAACAAAGCGATTAACAGGAGAGGGCATGAACAGTGCAGGGGATGTTAAACGTCCAGCGGCGATAAATGAGGCTCTCCCCAAAATACTAAATAAATATGGAATTAATACACCAATCAGAATTTCACACTTCTTCGGTCAGATGGCTGCTGAAACTGGGCGGTTCGATAGTTTAGTCGAGCTAGGCTCTGCGAACTACTTTTCTGTACACTACGACCCGGGCACGGATCAGGGTCATAAGTTAGGGAATACATTGACTGGTGATGGTGCTAGATTTAAAGGCCGAGGATCTATTCATCTAACTGGAAGGGCTAATTATGGTCATTACAGTGAATATCGGCAAGGTTCAGGTTCTAATTATTTCACTACTGAACCCCATAATGATCTGATTGTAGAGGATGCATTTTTTGCATTTGATGCCGGAGGTTATTACTGGTCCAGTAAGCAAAAATATATAAGTCGCAATGGGCGACTTGTAGCCTCAGGAAAATTAGGTATAAACTTTTGGGCTGATCAAGGTGCGACTCATAACGATGCAGAAGAGGTTACAAGGAGAATAAATCCAGGGAGAATGGCGTTTGAGGACGTCAGGTGGCCTGCGTTTAAGCATGCGTGGTATGTGCTTAACGATTCTACAGAACAAGAAGCCGATTATTTTGCCATTAAGGAATAAATATGAAATATTTAAAATTGCTAATCGTGTTATTTGTGTCGATGACCTTTTCTGCATTTGCTATGAGTTCAAATCCAAACTTTACTCCTCAACAGACAGTTATTAATTTTATAAGTGACTATGAGCAGTGGAATGAAGAAGCTACGCAAAATCTAAGTGAAGATACTGGTTTTCAGGCAAAAGATGAGTACATTAAATTACTTAATAAGTATTGCACTCAATCTACAAGCAGGATTGGTTATGATGTCTATGGTCAATACTCGTTGCATATTGCCGATGGAGAAAAAATACTCAGCACTACAAAAAATGGTCAAGAGGTTATAATTAAAACAGAGGTGTCGTCCAGATTTGGAGATACGGCCGCTGATATGGATTATTTTGAATATCACCTGGTTTTGGATAAAAATAAATATTTAATTGAAGAAGTATATCAGTTGTCAAAATCCGGTAAAAAGACCAAAACATTATAACTTCATAAGTTTTATTCTTAGATGCTCTCTTGCAAAAAATTTGCTGGGGCATCTGATTTAAAGTTTGTTAAATATAGTGTTCGACGTTTTATTGTAGTTATTTGGCTGAGAAAATATGTTTTATTCCCTAAAGCATCTCCCTGAATGTTATCCACGACCGGTCACACCAAAAAAAACACGTTGGCTTGCTGTCCTGGTGGCAATGTTGGTCATCAGCGTGATCTTCATGCGTATATTCGGGCGATACATCGATAACAACCACTTCTGGTTGGTCGCTATTGGTACGCCCGCTGTTGTTTGGATTGTAACTTTCGGTTTTCGCATGTTGGTCTGGTCATTACAGGACAGCAAGGCGAATGGTTTTGACCGGCGTCGGGAGCAATGGATCCTGAGTGAGACTCGTAGGGCTCGTCGTGCGCTTCAGGTGTTGAATACGACATTTATTACAGCCCATCAGGAAGACGAACAGCGTCCTGTCGCTGATGATATGCTCAATAATCACAGCATTATCATTTCGCAGTCGGACTGGAAAGGCGAAAAAAGCAGGAGGCTGAGCCGTATTACGGCAGAACCAGAAGATACTCCTGGATTGATTATCTCACGTTTGTTCTCTGAGCTTATTGCCGATCTTCCAGCTCACCAGTTTCCTGAGAACGCTTCGCTTGTTGTCATCCTCGATGTCTCGTCATCTCTGTCCTTCCCTGTTGTCAGAAATATCTGGCAGGAAGCCTGGCAGGAGAGTGGCATAACCTGCGCGCTTGAGTACACAGACAGCAATGGGCCGGGGGTAGTCAACCACTGGCTTGATCACCGCATTAAAGACGATGCGATGTTATTGATTGTTGGCCTCCAGATTGATCCGGTTGTTTCAAACAATACTGCTGAAGCAGCCGTTACTCTGCTTCTTGGCAACCGCCTGACCCAGGAGGCACTCGAACCTCTCGCGTTGCTCCACCGGCCAGATGCTTCTCCAACCGGTGAGCTGAGGGAGGGGATGAACATGGCTGCCTATAACGTACCGCTCAAAGAAAATATCGTCAAAAATTTATGGCTTGCCGGGCTGACAGGTGAGCAGCGTGCAGAAGTTATTGCGTGCCAGAATGCGCACCCTGTGCAGTCTGTAGAGGACGAAGCCGTCATTTCGCTCGATACATCTATGGGACATGCCGGTGCCGCGGCCCCCTGGCTGGCTATCGCTGCCGCTACCGTAATCGCCCGACAAACTCAGTTACCACAGATGATTATCTGCGGTGATACCACACAGAATGTGCTGTGGAGCACGCTCATTACCCCGATTGCTTCCCGACAGGAGATGGATCCGTGAAGCTACCTTTAGCACCGAAGACTACGGAAGGCCGCTATCTTGCTGTCGCATTGATTTTCTTTTTGCTGTTAGCTGTTATGACTTCCATGGTCTGGAAGCATCCGGATATAGCCGGGATTGAAGACGGAAGTCAGCAGCAAATTTACTGGCTTATTGCCGGCGGATGTATTTCAGGCTGCGCCCTTATCGTTTCCGTAGTGCTTCTGGCGGCGGTACGCAATGCCGGCAAACAGGAGTTTAATAAGCTTGTCGACAACACCAACGGTGATGATGAGAAAAAGAAGCGGGAAAATGATAAAGCGCCTGTTCACCCTGCGGTGGTCATGTGTAACAAGATCCGGGGACATCTCCGCTCCCGTATTGGCCTTTACTGGCGTCGTAAAACCCGTCTGCTGTTAATCACTGGCGATGAGGCGGCAATCGAACTACTGGTACCTGGCCTGCAGGAAAACCAGTGGCTTGAAGGTAACCGTACCGTTCTGATATACGGCGGCAGTCTGACTGCTGAGCCCGATAAGGAAAAATACGCCGCGCTGCGTAAACTGCGTCGCGGGCGTCCACTGGACTGTATTGTCCGCGTCATGCCGCAGTCGCTTAATCTGACCCCACAAATCAGCGACAACAATTTACGCGGACTGGAAAAAATCAGCGAACTGCTCCGTTATTCCGCCCCGGTCTGGCTGTGGCAGCTGTGCGACAGCACCTGGTCGCAGGCAAAACGTACTGAGCAGCCGGTCGGGGCCAGTTTCCCACTGCGTGCTAAGCCCGACGATATTACCCGCCAGCTTGAGCTGATGCTGCCGGCCCTGCGAACGCAGGGCGTGAGTCAGGTCGCTGAGAACAATGGCCACGACTTCCTGCTGCGCCTGGGCCAGCACCTTAAAGACGGCGGCATCGCCCGCTGGGCTCAACAACTGGTGCCATGGTTGGCTGCCTCTCAGCAGCGTGTTCCGCTGCGTGGTCTGATGTTCAGCCTGCCGGACAGTTACCCTGTTCATACTACTGAGGGGACAGCCGAACCTGAGAAATATATCCCCGAATCACAACGCCATGCGCTGACCCTGCCCGCAACATGGCAGGGTATCGTTGATGACTGCACCCGTGTGCGTGGCCGCCGTGTCGGTATGGCCTGGGAACAGACGCTGGCCTGGACGCTGATGACCATCATCGGTATCTGGGGAGCGGGTACACTGCTGTCGTTCGCGGTCAACCGCATGCAGATAGTCTCTGTTGCCGAGCAGGCGCATGCGCTGGTGGAGCATCCTTCCGTATCGGATTACCAGCTCACGGCTCTGCATACCCTGCGTAATGACGCCGGCCGCCTGCAGCACCGTATTCAGGAAGGCGCCCCCTGGTATCAGCGCTTTGGTCTGAACCATACTCCGCAATTGCTCGATGCGATGCTGCCCTGGTACGGGGTGGCGAATAACCGCCTGATTCGCGACCCGGCTAATGCGGCCCTCACGCAAAAACTCAGCGCTTTGGCAAACTCTGCCCCCAACAGCGACCAGCGTGCACAACTGGCGAAGCCGGGCTATGAACAGCTGAAAGCCTGGCTGATGATGGCCCGTCCGGATAAGGTTGACGGCGCGTTTTATGCGCAGACCCTGAAAACCGTGCAGCCGACACGAATGGGTATTTCAACCGGCCTGTGGCAAAGCCTGGCGCCGGATTTGTGGGCCTTCTACATCACCGAACTGCCTGAGCAGCCGCAGTGGAAAATCACACCGGATGCGCAGCTGGTCAGCCAGAGTCGACAGGTGCTGCTGCAGCAAATCGGGCGTCGTAACGCTGAAAGCACACTGTATGAAAATATGCTCAAGTCAGTGCGTCGTAACTTCGCCGATGTCTCCCTGGAGGATATGACCAGCGGTACCGATGCGCGTCGGCTGTTCACTACCGACGAAGTGGTGCCGGGCATGTTTACCCGCCAGGCCTGGGAAGGGGGCATTCAGCAGGCCATTGAGAAGGCGGCAACGTCGCGCCGCGATGAAATTGACTGGGTGCTGAGTGACAGCCGGAAAGCCGTTTCCTCAGACCTGTCGCCGGAAGCTCTGAAAGCGCGTTTGACGCAACGCTACTTCACCGACTTTGCCGGCAGCTGGCTGAGCTTCCTTAACAGCCTGCGACTTAATCCGGCAAACAATATTGCGGACGTTACCGACCAGTTGACGCTGATGAGCGATGTCCGCCAGTCGCCACTGATTGCCCTGATGAATACCCTCGCCTGGCAGGGACAGACAGGCCAGCAAAGCGAAGGTCTTTCGGACTCCCTCATCAAATCGGCCAAAGAGCTGGTTGGTGGAAAAGACAAACCCGCAATTGACCAGTCAGCAACAGGTCCCCGGGGACCACTGGATGAAACTTTCGGTCCGCTGCTTCAGCTTTTGGGTAAAAACACGGGCAGCAACGTCATGTCGGCGGACAACTCCCTGAGTCTGCAGACGTATCTGACCCGCATCACCCGCGTGCGTCTGCGGCTGCAGCAGGTGGCCAGCGCTTCTGACCCGCAGGCAATGATGCAGACCCTGGCGCAGACCGTGTTCCAGGGCAAAAGCGTGGACCTCACCGACACTCAGCAATACGGCAGCCTGATTTCGGCAAGTCTTGGCGAGGAGTGGAGCGGATTTGGCAGCACAATGTTTGTGCAGCCGCTGACCCAGGCCTGGGAGACCGTGCTTCAGCCGTCGGCAGCCAGTCTGAATGACAAATGGAGCCGCTCGGTTGTCGCGAACTGGCAAACTGCCTTTGACGGACGTTTCCCGTTTGCCGCCAGCAAAAGTGATGCCTCTTTACCGATGCTGGCTGAATTTGTGCGTAAGGACAGCGGACGGATAGAGCGCTTCCTGTCGACAGAGCTCAACGGTGTGCTGCACAAAGAGGGCAGCCAGTGGGTGCCGGATAAGGTCAACAGCCAGGGGCTGAACTTTAACCCGGCCTTCCTGCGGGCCATTAACCAGCTGAGCCAGCTGTCAGACATCCTGTTCACCGATGGCAGCCAGGGCATCAGCTTTGAGCTGCAGGCGCGTCCTGTGCCGCAGGTGGTGGAGACGCAGCTAACCATTGATGGACAAAAGCTGCACTATTTCAACCAGATGGCCGAGTGGCAAAGCTTCCGCTGGCCGGGAGACACGTACAAGCCGGGAACGATGCTGACATGGACCACGGTCAACGCCGGTGCGCGTCTGTTCGGGGATTACAGCGGGACCTGGGGCTTTATCCGCTGGCTGGACTTGAGCAAGCGTCAGCAGCTGGACCGCAGCCAGTGGATGATGAGCTTTACCGCCCCGGACGGTCGCACCCTGCAGTGGGTGCTGCGCTCACAACTTGGAAAAGGCCCGCTGGCGCTGTTGGATCTGCGCGGTTTCACGCTGCCGGATCAGATATTCAGTGTCGACAGCGCGGCCACCGCTCAGGCGCTGATGGCTAATATGGAAAACAATGACATGGAGGGCGTCGAATAATGAGCACATTGCAGAATTTGGTTACCGCCTGTCAGGCTGACGATGCTCAACTGCGTGAACAGGCGCAGGCGCGCACGGATAACTGGCAGCCCTGGCTTGCTCCGTTAAGCGTTGCCAGTCCGACAGGGGAAGACCCGGGATATGACGATGATTTTCAGCGTATCCGCGAAGAGGTTAATAAGCTCTCCGGGATTGATACCGAACTGATATGCACGCTTGCTGAAAAGTTACTGACCACCACGGCCAAAGACATCCGGGTTGCAACGTATTACTGCTGGGCGCGGCTTCACCAGGATGGCGAAGCCGGCTTTGCCGAAGGGCTTGAACTGCTGGCGGGATTACTGCAGCGCTACGGCATGCTGCTTCACCCGCAGCGGGACCGAAGCCGCAAGGCTGCACTGGAATGGCTTGCCGGTAGCCGTGTCCTGGACAGTCTGTCACTGTTTCCGGAGGTCATCCGCGAGGATGCACAGCGTACAGCCGGGGCCTTGCTGCTCATCAGTACCCGTCTGGAGACCGAGCCGGAAGCATCGCGGCCAGAGCTGAATGCCCTTTACAGCGGGCTGGAGTCTCGCCTGATGAAGGCCGGTGGTGTGGATGCCGTGGTACCGCAGAACGCAGGGAATAAGGCGCAGTCACAGCCCTTTACGCATGCGACCGAGTCAGATGCGCCGGTTCTGAACCGCATCACCTCCGGTCAGGATTTGCTGGCCCAGGCCCGTACCCTGACGGGATATCTGCGCGAGCAGCCCGATGGCTGGCTTGCCGCACACCGGCTCATGAAAAGCTTACGTCATGACACGCTGAGAGCGATCCCTGCGCCGGATGCCGAAGGGAAAACGCGTATCGAACCTCCGCGAGCTGACCAGCGGGCCATGCTCAAACGATTGTACCTGCAGCAGAGTTGGCTGGAGATACTGGAGCAGGCGGACAGCACCTTCTCGCGTGGCGCCAATCACCTCTGGCTGGATTTGCAGTGGTATATCCATCAGGCCCTGGTGAAGTCAGGGCAAGATGTGCTGGCCGATATCATCGCCGCCGACCTGAAAGGACTGCTGCGCCGCCTTACCGGTCTTGAAACGCTGGCCTTTAACGACGGTACGCCGTTTGCCGATGAGGTCACGCTCAACTGGATAAATCAGAGCGTGCTCGACGATATGCCCGGCTGGCGGGATGAACCAGTCAGTGCCGACAGTGGGGATAATAACGATATTCTGGCTCTTGAGCCGGAAGCGCTGGAGAAAGCGGACACTGACGGTCTGGACGCCACACTCCACTGGCTCCAGACGCGCCCGGGTGCGGATTCCACGAAAGACAAATGGCTGCTGCGTTTGCTGATGGCCCGTGTGGCCGAGCAGAAAGGTAAGAATGAACTGGCGCTGCATTTGCTGGGTGAGCTCGATGGTGCAGCACAGTCAATCACCCTCACACAGTGGACTCCTGCGCTGTTGTTTGAAGTGAAATCACGTCGCCTCAGACTGCTGCGCATGAAAGCCACACGAAGTGAAACTGATAAATCACGGCTTCAGCCCGAGATGGATTTGCTTCTGTCCGGTCTGATTGCGCTCGATCCGGCCAGCAGTGCAGTGCTTTGCGGATAACCCGGACAGAATTCAGCTAAAGGGAAAAATATGGCAGCAGAAGGCTTTTACCTGGTGCAGGGCGACAAGACGACCTGCGGCGGGAAAATCACCACGGGCGCAGAGGATCACACTCTGTTTGATAAACCTGTAGCGCGGGAGCAGGACAGTGTGACCTGCGGGAAGCATGCCGGACTATTCAAGATAGCCGGCGGCATCGACAACGATACTATTCATGACCGGCGAATGGCCGGAACCCTCGACAGCTATAGTACTTGCCCCTGCAAGGCGAGGTTTATTCCATCAATGATGGATGATACATACGAGAAGAGCAGTGGAGCTTCCGCTGGGGAATCGGCAGCAGGCTTTACAGCGGCCCCGGCGCAGACTTCTCCTGAGTTGCCTGGTTATCTGACCGGTGAGCAAAAGCCAACGGGATTCGTATCTGATTACCCTGTGTTAAAAAACACACATGATTTACCTGATGAAAAGTTAAGAATGATGTTTAAGAAAAATAACCAAGACATCATGTTACTAACTTTACCCGAAGTGTTTGAGATATTGTCATCCTGGGGGGCGTGGAAATACGGTTGGATTGCGATAACTGAAAGCACACCAGGTCAAATAATTGTTAACTATGGTACAAATATAAAGGATGTCGTCACAACATCCATGTTGGTGGGGCAGTTAGGTAGTTTTGGGATAAAGGCCACGGTATATGTGAATCATAAAGGCACAGAATTGATTAAAATCAGTGGCTACCCAGGGGTTAGGAAAATATTAAATGCGCCAGTTTTTTCTGCAAAGAACCCTAAGGTTGTAGATATAGGCATAGGCAAGTATGGTCTGGCGAAATCGATCATAGAAGGTGCAAGATTAACTTTTTATGTGGCTGCAGCATATCGCACTATCGATTACATTATGAATGATGAAACCTCCTTCGCTGAATTTATTGGTAGTCTGGCAACAGATGCAGTTAAAATTGGTATAGCATCTGCTGTCGTTTGGGGGGGGGGACTGGTTCTGGTAACTCCATGGATCGTTGCAAACTTAGCAATAGTTGTCGTCGTTGGCGGTGTTGCTGCCATTACCTTAAATGTTCTTGATGAAAAATTTGGTGCGACTGACAAGGTTGTAGCCTATATAGAGTCAGCACAACAAGAATTTGCAAACAAAGCCAGAGAGGCTGAACAGGGATTACTGGATCTTGGGGCAATGTTTGCTGAGCAAATGTTAATTAGAGGAAAGAATGTGATTATTGAGGAGGTTCGAAATTATATTCGGGATAATCTGACGAGTATTCAACGGAGATTGTACTGATGTTTGAAGAAAAAATCCGACCTTTTCTTGCTATAGTAATAATCCTCGGCTTATGCGTGCTGAGTATTTATCTTGGAAATAGTATATTTCAGTCATACTTCTCTTTCGAAGATAGCATTGTTTTCTCATGGTTAAGCATTGCATTAATTGCCTTGCCTGTTGTGATGATTTTTCCACTTATTTATTTTATTCTGATGATTGTTAAGGGGAAGGATTTTGCTTTCAAAACAATGGATAATTATGTTTCTTATTTGAAGTGGAGTTGCATTGCTATCGTAGTATTAGGAGTGTTATTTTCCTGTTTGTACCCCCAAGAATTGCTCAACAAGGGATATCTCCGTTGTAATGGTGTTCCTTCGGGCTGGATGGCAGGAACTGCAACCCGCTATGTTAAAGATCCGTCTATCTGCGTCATACATTGACGACCTAACATCGCAGGTGATTGATTTATGAGTCCTAAACATAGATTTTTTGGTAACCTTATTATTTGGTGTGTTTCCTCAATAGGCTCTTTGTGGTTCGCAATTGATGCATATAGTGAGTTATTTGGGTTTGGAAGTGACATTGTATTTTCACCAACAGTTTCCGCTTTGCTAATGATTCCGATTATTCTGATATTTCCATGTATATATTGGTATTTGGCTATGCGGTACGGCGAGGAACAGGCGGTTATTAAATGTAAAAAAACAAGCAGAGTATTTATTGGTCTGGTAGGTGTTTTTATCGTCAGTTCTGTCATCTTTTCGTTTGCGTACACTTCGACTCTTGAGAGTAAAGGCTATGTGAAATGCACCGGCCGTCCTGATGGATGGATGCCGGGGATGGCTACTGAGTATGTACTACCACCATCGGTATGTGGGCAGCGTGATAATTAATAAGATGTTCCTGTTCTCCGGAACATCATCAGCACAATTTTATTTAAATAATACTATTCATTCGGCAATTATTGAGCAGAAATAAATATGGATGATTTAACCCTGCGTTACTACGACGCTGAAATGCGCTATCTGCTGGAAGCCGGTGAAGAGTTTGCCCGTGCTCATCCCGAGCAGGCGGCAATGCTCAATCTCGATAAGGCGGGGGCGCGCGACCCTTACGTGGAGCGGCTTTTCGAGGGCTTTGCCTTCCTGATGGGCCGTCTTCGTGAAAAGCTCGATGACGACCTGCCTGAACTGACCGAAGGGCTGGTCAGCCTGCTGTGGCCGCATTACCTGCGTACCATTCCGTCCATGTCGGTGGTGGAATTCACCCCTGACTGGCGTGAGATGAAAGAGCAGATGCGCATCGTCAAAGGCTTTGAGGTGAACTCGCGGCCGATCGGTGAGAAAGGCACGCGTTGCCGGTACACCACCACCAAAGAGATTACCCTTCAGCCATTGTCGCTTGAGAGTGCCCGACTGGCGACCGATCCAGATGGCCGTTCGGTCATCACGCTGCGCTTTAACTGCAGTCATCTCGCCGACTGGAGCCGTGTCGATCTCAGCCAGCTCCCGTTCTACTTCAACGCTGATGCACCGCTGGCCTGCGCCATGCATGAGGTCTTTACCATGAACACGGCGCGCCTCTGGCTGCGGATGCCGGGCGACATGGACAGAAGACCGCTCGACGGGTATTTCACCGCGCTGGGCTTCGGTGATGATGATGACCTTTGGCCGAAAGGCAGCAGCAGCTTTAGCGGCTATCAGCTGCTGCTGGAGTATTTCACCTTCCGTGAGAAATTCATGTTCACGGGGCTGCGTGGGCTGGAGACCGTAGCTTTTCCGGCCGAGCTCCCCTGGTTTGAAATCGACGTGGTGCTGGCAGAACGCTGGGAGCATGATTTCAGCTTTACCGAAAAGCATCTGCGCCTGAACTGTGTGCCGGTGATCAACCTGTTCCCGCTGGAATCTGACCCGCTGACGCTCAACTCCCTGCAGACCGAATACATGCTGCGCCCGATGCGCGTGCAGGATGGCCATACCGAGATATACGCGGTCGATTCTGTGATGTCATCGAGCCAGCATATCTACGTGCCTTTCTCCAGCTTCCGTCACAAAGGCGGAATGATGCGCCATGAAGCCCCGGAATATTACTACCACACCCGCGTGCGCCGAGGTCCCTCCGGACTGCATAACACCTGGCTTATCCTGGGGGGTGAAGCGTTTGATAACCACACGGTGCCGGAGGATGAAAGCCTGTCGCTGACGCTAACCGGCACCAATGGCCAACTGCCTCGCAGAGCGTTGCAAAGTACCGTGCTTGATACAGTGATGAAAACCACTTCAGCCAGTATCGCCGTGCGTAACCTGTGTGCGCCGACGCTGCCTTGTTATCCCCCGGCACAGGATCGCTTTCACTGGCGTGTGCTGAGCCATCTCGGCAGCGGCTTCCTGTCGATGATGGACAATGCCGACGTGCTGCGCGGCACGCTGGCGCTGTATGAGTGGACTGACAGCGAGATGAACCGCCGTCGTCTGGAGGCGATTATCGATGTGAAGCACAGTGAAACGGAACGCTTTGAGCAGGGATATCTGGTGCGCGGGGTGCAGATTGAGGTGACGCTTGAGAGCAACGGCTTTGCCGGGCGCGGCGATATCTGTCTGTTCAGCGAGATGCTGAGCCGCTTCTTTGCACTGTACACCGATATCTATCTGTTTAACCGCCTGATTATTATTCTGCAACCGACCGGAGAGCGCCTGGAATGGGAAGAGAAGCACAACCGCCGCATTCCCGGCTGACCCCGCGGCTGGAGGCCGATCTTCACCGCATCAACTTTTATCGTTTATGCCAGCTACTGGAGAAGCGTAATCCGGGCAGGCCGCTGATGGGCTCTACCAGCCATCCGGCGGATGACCCGGTGCGGTTTGCGCCGCATCCGGGGATGGGGTTCCCGGCGAGCGAGCTGAAGGCTGTCGAGTATGACGAGGATGATGACAGCAGGCCACCGCTCATCCGCACAACCTTTATGGGGATGTACGGCGTTGATTCGCCTTTACCAACGGCCTACCTCGATGACATCACCCAGCGCCGGGAAGGGCACGAGGCGCTGCAGGGCTTTCTGGATATTTTCAGTCACCGCATCCTGACGCAGTTTTATCGCGTCTGGCGTAAATACTCGTATCCGGCCACGTTTGAGCCTGGAGGGACCGACAGCATTTCGCAGTCGTTATTGGGACTGGTGGGGCTGGGGATACCGGGCACGGCAAATCATATTGCCACGCCGGTGTCGCGCTTTCTGGCTCTGCTGGGGGTTTTGCAGCAGCCGGGTAAAACTCAGGAAGGGATGCAGGCACTGGTGCGCCTGCTGGCGCCCGAGACGACGGTGCAGGTGAGTCCGTATTGCCTCCGGCCTCTGGAGATTGACAGGCCGCTGGGTTTTTACGGTGACGAAGAGTTTCTGCTTGATGGCAATACGCCTCTGGGTGACGAAGCGATGGATGCCGGCAGCCAACTGCTGGTTGCTCTCGCGACGGACAACGAACAGGAAGCGCAGGGCTGGAAACCGGATGGTCAGTTGTACCTGGATTTCCTGGTAATGCTGCGGGTATATCTGGGCTGGCGGTTTAAAGCTAGAATTACCCTGACCACTTCAGTTCGTCTGCTGGCCGTTCCACCGCTTGGAGAAAATCCTTTCTGGCTGGGGTTGAACGGCGTGCTGGGCGCTGACGGTGATAGCCTTCCGGATGATTTTCCTGAGACCTTTACGACAGAGCTGGGTTATTACAGCGGTCTGGAGCCTGCAAAACCACAACAAGGAAACCGACGTGTTACGTACAAGTTTAATTAAGACTACGCGCTGGCTGATGCCGCTGATAGCACTCACTCTGACTGGCTGTGGGGTAACGCAGAGCGTCACCGACGGTACCAAATCGGCGTTCAATTCAGTGTTCTATAAAAAAATTAAAATCCTGCATCTGGATTTCACCGCGCGCGAGGCGCTGAACACCGACTCCCGTGAAAGTAACTCGCTGTCTCAGCCGGTGGTGGTAAGGGTTTATCAGCTCAAAGACCGCAAAACCTTTGATAAGGTGGTATATCAGCAGTTGCTTCAGGATGATGCCACCATCCTGAAAGACGACATGCTGGCCAGTCGTGATGTCGTGGTGAAACCGGGTGGCGATGCAAACCTTGATATGCCAATGGAAGAAGAGACGCAGTTTGTCGCGGTGGTAGGGCTGTTCCGCCATCCGGATATGGACAACAACGCCTGGAAGCAGGTTATTAAACGCAGTGACCTGGATCCGGATAAACCGCGAATTCTGGAAGCAGGCGATAACTCTCTGACGCTGCAACCGCTTAAGGACGACTGATGCCCTTTGGACATAACACGCCTTCGCTGTATGAAATGCTGACCGGAAATTTTACAGGCGGCCTCAACCTCAACCAGGTCAGTGAGGAAAATCAGGTCATCCTCTCGGTACTTGATAACATGCAGCGTATCCTTAACTGCCGCGCCGGCACGCTGGCGCATCTGCCTGACTACGGCCTTCCGGACATGACCAAAATCCTGCAGGGCATGCCGGGAACGGCCCATGAGCTTATGGGAACATTGTCTGCTGTCCTGCTCAAATATGAACCACGCCTGAAAAAAATAACCGTTGTCCTGCTGGAACAGAATGTCCCCGGTGAACTGCGCTATGCCATTGACGCTGAACTTAAAGGGATTGGCCTGGTGCGCTACGGGACTGAATTTATGCCCGAAGGGCGGGTCCTGTTAAGGCATCTCAGGCAACAGCAGTATCTCGACACCACTCTCCGTATATAAGGTCCGATAACATCATGTCCGTAAAATCACAGTTCCTGAAGAAGTTGCAGGCAAGACAACCTGCACCTGTTCCTGCAATCAGCAGGAGTCAGGCTGATATTGCAGAGTTTCGCCAGCGAATGGCTGAGCTTCAGGATGAGATGAACGCGTGGCTGACAGATACGGGACTGAATGTGGAGCCACTGACGGTATCCGTTCCGGATCTGCTGGTGGAGGGCGGGGCTTTTGAGATTTCCGGTATCGTTCTGCATTATGGCAGCCGAGCGGTCAGATTTATGCCGATCTTTCTGTATGGACAGGGCGTAGCTGGTTGTGTCGAGGTGACTTTCTGTTCCGGGGATAAGGTGATTTCTCAGGGACGCCTGTTCATGCGTGCGGGGAGCGTAAATGGCTGGATCTTTACGCCCCCTGATATCTCATCCCGTTCAGGACAACTATTTGATGAAGGCATTTTTTACAGCCTGATTTTAGCGCTGCTGCCATAGCGATAACATTCATTCCTTTTATTAGTCACTGCATTTTTAATCGCAAAATAGCCTTACATCTCAACTGACGAAATTAACTACACGGATATGCAGGCCCTTCAGGATGACCACACATATAACGTTAAAAACCGGCGGCGACCCGCGTACGCTGCCAGATTACGCCGCCCTTCGCGATGAACTCAGTAAGCTTACGCATCCTGCTCGCCCGGATGTGAACTGGCAATATGTCGAAAAACTCTGTCTCTCTCTGTTTGAACAAAACGGTGTGGAGTTGCAGACTGCGGCCTGGTACACCCTTGCCCGTACTCACCTGTCTGGATTAGCTGGCCTGAACGAAGGGTTGGCAATTCTGGAGGCCCTGATTAGCCGCCAGTGGGACGTTTTCTGGCCGAAGACGCTACACGCTCGTCTGGAAATCCTTAGTGGCCTGAGCCAGCGCCTGCAGCAGCGCATGCGCATGCTTGCATTGAACAACAGCCATCTACGTGAGCTTTATAGTGCTGAAGCGTTGCTTACCAGCCAGAGCGCGGTGTTCCAGCGTCTCGAACTCAAACACCTTAGCCAGTTCGATACGTTACGAACGTTGATACGTTCAAGTGCTGAACGGCTGGAAAGCGGTAATGACGCATCAGATTTGGATGCGATCATAATGCCCGGTCGCGAGTTACCTCAGGAAAGGGCAGAACCGATTGGCGAAGTGAAATGGGTCTACGTTGTGCAGCAGGAAAATCAGCCGGATACAAAGGATCGTCCGACTGCGCACGGGTCTGTCAGACCATGGAAACCCTTTGTCGCCGGGATGTGTTCTGTGCTGGTGGTCAGCCTCGCCGTGGCGTGGGGAGGGGGCTTTCTGTCGAGACCGGATCCCTTAACGACTCAGGCCATTGCCTCGCTGGCGCCGTTACCTGAAGTGCTTACTCCTGTTCAGCAAGACGCGTTAGCGCAGCGAGGCACCATTCCGTCCACGTTTATCACCGAAACGCAGCAGCAGCTTGCCCGACTGGATAAGCTGCCACCAGACTGGAATATTTCCTACAGCCTTCAGTTGTTAGCGCAACTCCAGACTTTGCAGCCGGAGGAAGCGAAGTCGCTCACCGTGCAGTGGAAGCAAAAATTTAACTCGGCAGCGTTGCCTGTCGATTCCATGAACAGCTGGTATCAGGGAATGATGAAGCTTCAGCAACTGAGCCATAGGCTGAGTAGTCTGGATGAGCAAAAAGGAAAATATATCACGGTAAGTGAGCTTAAATCGGTGATTTTTTCAGCTATACAGTCCTTTAACCAAACCATACCGGCTGAAGAACAACTCCGACGCCTGTCAGAGCATAGTGCTGAAAGCGCGCTGCCTGAAGCCGAAAAGACCCAGCTGGAGTTGCGTCTAAGACAGCTGGCAACGCGTTATGCTCAAATCAAACAGGATTTTTCTGCTCAATGAATGCGGGTGTGAAGAAGCGATGTGCAGAAATAAGCGGGAGGGTAAAGTGTCCCCTGCATAAATAGAACCTGTTATGTATGTTGTTGAAATATATCATTAATTTAATTTGTCTTATATGAAGTTATACACCTAATTATACACATCAATAAATGCTTGTGTTTTCATCCGAGATGGAGGCATTCTGCAACGCCTCCAGCCTCCAGCCTCCAGCCTCCAGCCTCCAGCCTCCAGCCTCCAGCCTCCAGCCTCCAGCCTCCAGCCTCCAGCCTCCAGCCTCCAGCCTCCAGCCTCCAGCCTCCAGCCTCCAGCCTCCAGCCTCCAGCCTCCAGCCTCCAGCCTCCAGCCTCCAGCCTCCACTTTACAAAATGTTACAAATTCATTCGTCAAATTTGATGATTGTCAGTAGTTAACAACCGTTTTCAATGGTTGTCGCTCGTTAACATTCAGTGCTCCTCAATATTATTCACCACTTATTATTATTCAATAATTTTGAATGAATTGTCATGGGGCTAACTTTACGAATAAATTCATCTGTGTAAGTATATAAATATCCAATCGAGACCAATAAAGAAGTAATAGTAATTAATGAGTGGGGTAATTATGAGTTTTATGCTTAACAGTGAACCATCCTATAAAAAATTAAGACTTTTACGGATGTCGGATGTAATTGATTTAACGGGGCTTCCAAAGTCAACTATTTATTTAAAAATGAAAAGCAAAGACTTTCCTAGACAGGTGTCTATCGGTGCTCGATCTGTAGCATGGGTCGAAGCCGAGATTAATGATTGGATAGAGAAAAATATTCAGAACAGGAAAGATAATTGCTCATAAGAGGTATTAAAATGATTAACCCAAGGAATGCTAATAAAATACTCTCAATCAAGAATGAAAGCACGTCACTATTAGAAGCATATCAGGTAAGTATATTCAAAGATGGATATAGTGATGCTGCATGTATCGCAAGAATCGTTGAGATTTATTTTTTGAATAAACTTCGCATTAAAGGACAGAAACTATGTTCTTTAACTGGTCTAATGATCCCTGATACAGAGGCGACTACCGAAGAAACTAATCTCCTATTGAGCCGATTTGAGGTGCTATGTCACCGTGAAGAAGAAGAGTTATCCTTCCGACAAAGAGAGGTTAAAACTGCCGAGTACGCATTAAAAAATGCAGGGTTGAATGTTAACTCCAGAACAGTTTCTGAAGTAAAAAACAAAAATGCCGTGAAAGGGGCGCGTGATGCTTATGAACGACAGTACCATTCTGCATTTTTACGGCAGAAAGAGCAGCAAACGCGGGTAAGTCTCTTCAGAGGATTCGGAAGTTTGTTACTTGAAGAGGCTGAACATATCGGGGGGAACGTTAGTAAAAGATATATTAACTCGTTTTCCAGACCGTTAACTTCTCCCGATGAGTTTATTAACGTTTTAAACGATGCGACTTTAGTTCGGGATGTGAGATTTATCTTGGATGCTCTATGCGCACTGGATAATGCTGTTGAGCACATTCTTAAATGTTGTGCATACCCAAATGACCGTTACGAACTGGAAAGAGGTGGGATAAGTCGAACTATGGCCTATCGGGAGTACTACCGCGCTGAAAATGCCATACTTCGCTCCGTAGTAAGCGATCGAGAGTATGCAGAACATGCTGTGAAATTTAATCAGCTCTCTGAACACAAGAAAAAAATATTTCGTAAATAATAAAAGGATAAATCATGTACGCATTCAAAGCCGAAAGGCCGGACGCTGCACGCCGTTATCACAGTAAATTCGTATCTGGCACAAATTACCAGGAATCTTCAAACAGAAGATTTGCATTAAGTAAACCAACGGAAAATATTTTGCGAAGCTCAATTCTTGAGTCTGGTTGGTTAATCAATAATATCACTTTGCGTGACGTTAATGCTGTTTCAGGTAATGCCATTAATATTGGAGCCAGCGAGTTACATACAGGACGAGTTCATGGTGGCAGATTCCGTAAGATGTTAGCGATAAATGGCACTGAATTTTTTCTGTCCGAAACTGACACGTGTGCACGAATCAGCTATTTAGATATGTCACATATTTATCATACAGGTGTTCAGGGCGAATTTGATAAATCGGTCAGTGCGTTTTTTAGTCAGGCTTATGCACTTGATATGTTGCGGGTTGGTTTTAATGGAGAGTCAATTGCCGATACGACTGATCCTGAGATCAATAAAAAAGGTGAGGATGTAAATATCGGTTGGCATGCGCTGGCAAAAGACTATCGAGATGGTCAGCAGGTTCTAAGCACCCCTCTAACCCTTGGAGATACCGGGGAATGGAAAAACCTCGATCTGCTCGCTAATCACCTCATCACTGAGTTGATTGCAGAGCCTTATCGGGAAGATCCGCGTCTGGTGGTTCTCGTGGGTGCCGAGCTTGCTGCTAAACAGCGTCTTAAGCTCTTCAACGCAGCTGATCGCCCGGCTGATGTGGATGCTGCACAAATGGCAGTCAGTTCGGTTGCTGGACGGTTTGCTTTTATCCCGCCGTTCATGCCGGGAAAACGTCTTGCGGTCACTACGCTGGATAATCTGCACATCTATACCCAGTCCCGAACCCGATCATTCCGGGCTGAGTTTGATGATGAGAAAAGTGAATACGTTAATTCTTATCTTCGTAATGAAGGGTATGCGCTGGGTGAACCGGAGCTTTATGCAGCTGTTGATGAGAGTGCGGTGACTTTTTCTGACTGAGACTATAGAAACAAAAAGACCCGCTAAAAGCGGGTCTTATGCACAGCAACAGGATAATGAAAAACCGAAACTTCGGTCTGCGGTTTAAGAATGCCAGGGTTTATCTATATGTTCAACACACAAGATTCGGTTATAAAATTCTTGCACCATGCTAAATGCTCGGGCTATATTCGCAGCGTTGCCGCAAAATCGGCAATCGGGCGTAGGAACCCGTGTTATCTGAAGGCGACACCACACGCGCCGAGCGTGTTTTTTTGTGTCGTAGCTTTGACTCACCCTTATTTTATGGTGTGGTGGTTAACCGTATTTATTCGTTATTTACGCCACATCATCCAAATTATGGTAGTCCAGGCGGGGCAGCTTTCGGGCTGGCCGGTATCCTTCAGAGCCGGTATTCCTACCCCCGTCTGGGCTACCACCCATGAGCGTAGGAACTCCGGTGGTAGCGTTACCCGCTATCTGAAGGAGATTGCCACCATGGCTACGATCCCTGCTTTGCCTCACCCTCAATTTACCTTTGTATTTCTCGCTGTTCGCCGTTCTGACTATGCCGCGCGTCCATTCGCTGTGCGTACTGTTGCACCCTGCGAGCGAGCTGCACGTCTGAAACTCGTTGCCGATTTTGTACTGAGCTTCGCCGCACGTATTCCGATGAACAATTTCGGGGAGGTGAACGCATGAACCATTTACCTATCACTAAACATGGTTGCACCTTGTCTGAAGTGGGCGAAAGCCGTCTTTTACGAATAGCTCAGGCCAGCGAGTTTCTTGCCGAAATTCTTTCAATGCCTGTAATGAGCGGAACGAAAACGATTTCTGCTGAAGGTGCCGCAGCGCTAATGGCATGTATTGCAGAACAGCTGGAAGGCGTAGTGAAGGAAACCAGCACTATGAAAGGAGAAAGCGATGCACGCTAATATCGGGATCAACTCACCAGAATTTCGGGCGGCATTTCTGCGCTCCTGCATTGCTGACGCCTATATCTCCCTGATGCTGCGGATTAATGGGGAAGCTGTGTATATCGAGGATGGCGAGCGTATCGAGCTGACACCTGATCGTGTAGCCATGAATATTCTTTATCACATTGAAGCGCCCTGGATTAACGAATTCGGCCAGGAAGAGGGGCATCGTCTGGCGTGTGACGTTCTGGAACAAATGCTGGCACCGGGCTACATGGCCGAAAATATCCGTCTTTCCGCATTTGGTGTTTCTGAGCTACGTGAAGTGTACCGGGACATCGTTTTCGGTGCGCCAGATGGAGAAGTACCTCCTGGTTTCAGCATTACCACTGCGGGAGTCGGGGAGGTACTGTTATGAAAGTTCAGTCTGTATCTGCGGTTTCGGGGGCAGCAAACGGGCGCTGGCCACACATCCTTTCCGCGTTAGGGATTAAGGTTCCTTCCGCCCGACGCCACGGTGCCTGTCCGGCCTGCGGCGGAAAAGATCGCTTTCGTCTTGATGACAAAGAAGGGCGCGGAACATGGTTCTGTAATCAGTGCGGCAATGGCGATGGCCTTGATTTAATCCGTCTGGTGACTGGGCGCTCAGTGAAGGAGGTCGCGGGAATGGTCTCTGAGATACTGGCATTGCCTGAAGTACAGGATAAACCCGCTATGCCAGCCAGGAAAAAGACGGGGGGAAAAGAGACCGGGGCAGACCGCTATCAGAAACTTAAAAAGCTGTCTCAAAACGGTGAATCAGCCTATCTGACCGGAAAGGGATTACAGGGTTACTCTTTACCGCTTCTTACTGCCGCCATCAATCTGGCGGGGATGTCTTTTCCAGCCGGGTCGCTGCTGCTGCCTTTAACTGACATCACCGGGAATGTTACAGGCGGTCAGCTTATTAACTCCGATGGTGATAAAAGTCTTTTACCCGGCAGTCAGCTGGCAGGTGCTTTTATTGCCGTGGCTGATGTTCCGTCTGATGCTCCGGAACAGGTCATTATCACTGAAGGATATGCCACTGCGTTGACGGTCAGCCTCCTGGCTGAAGGTTGGATCGTTGCAGCTATTGCGGCCACAAATTTGGTAAAGGTTGCTGAGCAAATCCGCATTCGATGGCCTGACACCCGGATTATCCTGGCTGGAGATAACGATCTTGTTGACGGGAAAGAGAACACTGGCCGGGTATGGGCTGAAAAAGCGGCGAAAGCCGTAGATGGTTGGGTAACGCTGCCTCCGGTACGTCATAAAGCCGACTGGGATGATTATCGCCAGGAAACCGGGAAGGAAAGGGCGCGTGAAGCCTTCCGGGAGGAAATGACGTTGCACGGAAAAGGGCAAACCAGATTACCGCAGGGGTTCAGGCTCACGAAAGAATATTTGTGGTATGACAAGCTGGTGAACAAATCAGATGGTGACACTGAGATCCGCAATATCAAGATTTGCAGTCCACTGCGTGTGACTGCTATCACCAGCGATGCTGACGGCAGTAATTATGGCCGTCTGCTGGAATGGGAGGACACCAACGGCATTAGCCGAAAATGGGCAATGCCGATGGAAATGCTGGGTGGTAGCGGAGAGGAACTGCGGCGCGTACTGCTGGTCAATGGGCTTTCTTATATCAATATCAACGGGATGGCCAGAGCGCACCTGATGGAATACATCTCCCTGTGCAAGCCCGACAGAAAAGTGACCTGCGTGAATAAAACAGGCTGGCATGGCGGCGTTTATGTTCTTCAGGATGAAGTGATCGGCAGAGAGTCACAGTCTGTCATTCTCCAGACTTCCAGCGTTCAGGGGCGTGATTTTCGTGTTACGGGCACCACGGAAGAATGGCGGGAAAATATAGGTCGCTATTGCGTCAATAATGCCCGACTGGCCTTTGCCGTAAGCCTGGCATTCGCCGCGCCGCTTCTGAAGCTGGTTGGCATAGGTGGCGGCGGTTATCACCTGAAAGGTGAATCTACAGACGGTAAAACCACGACCATGAAAGTGGCTGCTTCGGTGTGCGGTGGTACGGATTTCTGGCATACATGGCGTGCTACCGGGAACGCGCTGGAAGGAACGGCCAGCCGCCGCAATGATGCCACACTGATGCTTGATGAAATCCGCGAGGTGGATGGCAGAGAGGCGGGGAATATTGCCTACATGCTGGCGAACGGCCAGGGCAAAGCCCGTGCCCGAACTGATGGTTCGGTACGGGAAACAAACCGCTGGAATTTGTTGTTTCTTTCCACGGGGGAGCTGTCACTGGTCGAGCACGCCGCCAGTGCCGGAGAGCGAACCTACGCCGGGGTTGAAGTACGCATGATCCAGATCCCGAGTGATTCGGGCAAGCATGGAGTATTTGAGGAGCTGCACGGCTTTAGTGGTGGTAAAGCGCTGGCGGAGCATCTGGAACACGCCGTTATTCATTATCATGGCTCACCCTTCCGCGACTGGCTGCATTGTCTGACAGCCGATCTCCAGGAACTGACCAGCCAGGCGAAAGCGCTGCTGAAGGACTACACCCGCAGGTTGACCCCAGCGGATGCAGGAAATCAGGTTGGGCGTGCTGTTACCCGTTTTGCGCTGGTTGCTATGGCCGGAGAACTTGCCACACAAGCCGGGATAACCGGATGGCCTGAAGGTGAGGCGTTCAGGGCTGCTGAGTGTTGTCTTGCCTCATGGATGGCTGATCGTGGGCATACCGCGAACCAGGAGGATAAAACCGCACTGGAGCAGGTCAGGGATTATATGACACGTAACCAGTTCAGCCGCTTTGCTGACTGGCACGACGACAGGAACCGCCCACTGTCGATGATGGGGTTCAGGAAAGTGGACAAGGGCGACAACGTGACAGAATCCACTGTGACCTTCTACGTATTGCCATCTGGCTGGAAAGAAATTTGTAAAGGGTTCGATTCACGAAAGGTGGCCAGATTGTGTGTTGAGGCGGGCTGGCTGAAAGCCGGGGAGGATGGGAGAACGCAAAACAGCGTTCGCCTTCCAGAAATAGGGCTTAAGCGTGTGTACCAGTTTAATACGCAAGTATTGGGTAGCACTGATCCCGAATAGTAATCGCGTGAGTCTTATTTTTATGAGGTAACACTGGTAACAGAGGTAACAGGCAGTGACGGCAAGGCTTGCCACTGTTACCAGTCAGAAATAGCCACTGGTAACAGTGGTAACAAAAATCAGTGTGTTACCACGCGTTACCTCTTTATTTAGGTCACTGGTAACAGATTAATTTCAATTAAATCAAAGATTTTACACGTGTTACCAGTGTTACACGTTCAGAACAAGAGGAAAGGAACCAAAATCCCTTCTTCTGGCAGGCAACAGAGGTTTAGCTATGCGAGTGTTGAAAATTTACTGCCCGGAGTGTATGTCTGCGGCAACGGTGAGGAAAACAAACCGAAAGCACCCCAAATTATCAGATGTGTACTGTTATTGCTCTAACGTAGAGTGTGGGCATACGTTTGTGATGAACGTTTCCTTCTCACACACGATTAGTCCCAGCGCTTTGAGCGGCCAGGGACGGATTAAAGAGCTAATGGATGCCCTGCCACCGGACGAGCGACAAAAAGCGTTAGAACTCCTGTTGGCAGCCAAAGAGAACCAGTGAACGGCACGCCGGGAGTCACTAAAATTTTCCCGGCTTCGGTTCATTAAATTTCAGCTGCTTAAGGAAAAATATCTATAAGAATCAGCTTGTTAACTTTTAGGTGTGCCGTCAGTTATCATGAAAAATCTCACCTAAAATTTTATATGTCTTTAATATCAATAGCTTAATTCTAGTGGTTACGATGTTGGAGTGAAGCTAAACTGAAAAAAGCTGAAATTCTTTTCACTCTTTTCAGTTTCCTGCTCGCTGTAAATCCCCAGTTGTAGCGCGGTCTGGCGCTATCATTTGTAAAAAATCCCAACTGAAAAATTTTTGCCATCTGAAAACCGCAGGCGGGTGCGGTGTAGTGCGATTTTTTTGTCGTGAAAGTAGTTTATGTGACACAAATTAATAGGTTTTTCTTATCTACAAATCCTTTTATTAAATATAATGCTATTGGTTTTTTTCTGCCCGGTTTATTTTTTTTGTGGTGTGGTTATTGTTCTGTTTTATATTTATGTTAGTATGATGTAGATTATAGAAAAATACTCTTTTGATTATATACAATTTATTAATTGCTAACGTTTTTTGTTAATATAGAGGGTGTATGAAAGAAATTAAATACGAGATAAAAGCTGAGTTTGATTTTGATTCTAAAACTCTTGTAGGAACTATAAAAAGTGGTGGTGATCAAGTTGTTGATGAAAGTAGTGAATTCAAAAAAAACCTTTTTGATATAATGAAAAATTCACTTTCTAATTTTTCAAGTGAATCTGCAGAACAAATAAAGAGCTTTACCGAGAAAGGTGAATATGATGAAGCATATTTTTCAGCATTGGAATCATTGAAATGTTTCCATTTGTTGAAAGATGATTATTACTTTGCTTTAAAAGAATTATCCTATCATTTAAACGATATTCAGTTGAAAAGTGTATGCATGTACTTAGTGGCCTTTTCTTCACAATTTTGCTTGGTTGATGAACTAGAGAAGGATGTTGAAACTTGCCTCCGATTAAAAGATGAATCAATGAGTGAGTTAGAGGAAATGTCACTATATATTGAAAAGTCTCGAGTTCTTTATGAAAAGGGTTCATTTAACGCTTCATATGCAGTGTTACAAGAAGTCATCAAGAAAACAAAGAATAATATGATTCTTGGTTGCGCATTTAGAAATTTGGCAAGATTGGCTACACAGACAGAAGACTTTGAATTATATTCAAATAAGGCAATTGATAATTTTATTGTAAGTGGAAATAAAAAAGAGGCTATTAGTGTTATTTTCACGCTGCTTGAGCGAGTTGAAGGTAAAAACGACACTGTTGCACTGGAATTGATTGATAAAGCAATTGAACTTCAATCTTCTGATTCATATATAGGAAAAGGATATTTAGCTACTCTGCTACAACGGAAGGGAAGTATATTAATAAACTTAAATAGGCATCATGATGCAAAAGAACCAATATTAATGGCTTGTGCTCTGAGGCGAGGGGTTCTTGGGGAAGAACCTAAACTGCATGCTAGTCTTGTTAAAGCTGAAATTGTATTGAGGTTTATTAATGAGAACGATGCAGCAGATGAAATACAAGAAGAATACCAACAGCTTGAGTTAACAATAAAGGATGAAGGTTTTGTTTTAACTAATAGGATTTTGAATTCTTTATCCGCAGATGAAGTTTCTGATTTAAAATTTGGCGATGTATTGAGTGATGATTTGGTATCTCCACATATGAAATTTGGATGTTTAATGGTGGAGTATTTAAATGGGAATTACGATTTCAGCAAAAATATTGAGATCCTAGATAAAGCTTTAGCGTTTGCTATTGAATCGAAAGATTATAAAGCAAAAGCAATGGCTCTAAATGAAATGTCTAGACAGTATGCAGAAAATGGATATGTGCCTACAGCAATAGAGAAATTATATGAAAGCATTGATATAGACTCTAAAGACATGGAGTCATTTCAGAATCTCATTTATTTTTTACTCCAGGAGAAACGGTTAGATGAGGCTTGTGATCTCTTAAAACATAAGATTGATATAGTTGGGTCTTTGCCTAACTTAACATTCACGTATGCAAAAACATTGTTCGAGAACAAGCGATATCAAGAAGCATATAAGTACTTTAAAATTGTAAGTGAACAAGGTGATACAGGTTTGAATGATCAAGATAAAATTATTAGGGACTATATTGTGCAATGTATTGATAACATTGATGAACTAAGTTCTGGGATGACCGGTCTTGATAGCAAAAGCAGCATCGAAATATCTTTGTCCTCACTATCTTCAGCGTTTGATGATTTTTCAGCATCTATATCGTCCCTTTCCAGAATGCAGTATTGGATTAAAGATGATAAAAAAATATATAAGTGGGTGTCGAATCCTGAGACTGTGGCAAAGCATCATCTTCTTCAGTTTTTATCCGCTAGGTTTGGAGGTGAATTAGAGTTAGTTCAGGAGGATAGAGCTGGTGCTGGTTTTATTGATTTATACTTAATTGCTAAAAATGGGTTGAAATTCGTAGTGGAGCTAAAAATGTGTGGTTCTGGATACAGTTCAACCTATGCGATATCAGGCGAATCGCAGATCATTCATTATTTAGAAAATAAAGATACTAATGTAGGTTTTTTGATTGTATTTGATTCTAGAAGTCGTGATTTTTCTAAAGGATTAGAGAGTTTTAAAACATATGGTAATTTTTCAATTTATACAAAAGTAATTGATGTTCGTAATGTAATTGATAAATAGTTATTGGAAAATATGGTCTGAGTACCACTGGATCATAATAAGTCTATCTTTGAAATATTGCGCATGATTGTAAGTGCCTCGAATAGAGTTCTTATCAACATGCGCGAGTTGCATTTCAATCCATGCGCTTTCAAAACCATGATCATGCAAAATTGTGCTCATTGTGTGTCTAAAACCATGCCCCGTTAGCCTACCATGATAGCCCAGCAGTTTTATCACTTTGTTAATGCTTGCTTCACTCATCGGCTTCCTGACGTCATTACGGCCAGGAAAAACGAGGCTGTAATTCCCGGTAAGAGTCTGTAGCTTTTCCAGAATGTTGATTGCCTGAGTAGATAACGGAACTTGATGAGGTCGGCGTTTCTTCATGCGCTCTTTGGGTATTTCCCATAATGCATTTTTTAAATCAAATTCAGCCCATTCTGCTGTACGTAGTTCGATTGTTCGCACACCAGTGAGCATCAGCAGCTGTGTGGCGTACTTGGTTACTAAACTGCCTTGGTAGTTCTCCAGAGCGCTGACAAAAGCAGGCAATTCACTTTCAGTTAGGAACGGGAAGTGCTGAGTTTTAGGCTTGTTGAGTGCAATAGCCAAGTCAGGAGCAAAGTTATATTTAGCTCGTCCGGTGGCGACGGCATAACGTAAAACTTCACCACAACGGCGGCGGATCTTACTGGTTTGCTCCAAAGCACCCCTTTTCTCAATCTTTTGCAGAACGGTAAGCAACTCCAGCGGTTCAATCAGTTCGATTGGGCGTTGGCCGATAAAAGGGAAAATGTCTTTTTCCATGCAGTTGAGAACTTCTTTTGCGTACCCTGCTGACCAAGTGGCTTTTTTTGAACCATGCCATTCCCTTGCTACAGATTCAAAACTATTCTCATGTGCAAACTGCAGCGAAATTTTCTCAGCCTTTCTGGCCTCGCTGGGGTTGATCCCTTTGGCCAACATCGCACGAGCTTCATCACGTTTAGCACGTGCCTGAGCAAGCGATACATCACCGTAGACGCCAAAAGAAATCATCTTGGGCTTTCCTGCAAAACGGTAGCGATAGCGCCAGCCTTTACTGCCTGTGGGGTCAATAAGTAGTGATAAGCCCATGCCATCGTTCAACGTATAGGGCTTATCCTTTGGTTTTGCTCGTTTTATTTGAATGTCAGATAGCAGCATGTGTATAGAAAAAAGATCGAACTCAGTTATACACAATCTTATACGCAAAGATATTTAGATTCCATTAGAAATAATGGCACCTTTTTAGACGAGCAATATCAATTATTAGGATTTAAATCAGTGAGTTATGGAAGTTCTTGGACTTACTAAGAGGTAGTCATGGTGTCCCCTGCAGGAATCGAACCTGCAACTAGCCCTTAGGAGGGGCTCGTTATATCCATTTAACTAAGGGGACGAGGCGGCACGAGTATAGCCTTATTTACACTTTGCGTTAAGCGCATCGCCGCCTGACTGCTCAAAGAGTCACCATTCAGGTCGATTTTTTTGTCGATTTATCATCATTTTCCCGTGCCTTAAGCTCAGCTTTGCGTTTGTTCGACATGTCGTTACGGATTTGGGCGTGGCTTAACAGCGCGAAGATAAACGTTCCGCCGCAGATGTTTCCCGCCAGCGTCGGAAGGGCAAACGGCCAGAAGAAATCGCTCCAGTGAAGCGTACCGTTAAAGACCAGATAGAGGATTTCAACGGTCCCGACCACAATATGCGTGGTGTCCGCCAGCGCAATCAGCCAGGTCATCAGTATGATCACGACAATTTTGGCGCTGCCTGCTGAAGGGAACATCCACACCATCGTGGCGATAATCCAGCCGGAGATGATGGCATTCGAGAACATCTCGACCGGCGTGTTTTTCATTACATCCATGCCGATTTTTACAAACGCATCCCGTGTGGGTTCATCAAATATCGGCATATATTCAAACGCCCAGGCCGCGATGCCCGTGCCGATGATATTTCCCAGCAGGACCACGCCCCAGAGCCGCATCAATAAACCGAAATTCCCGAGTGTGGGGTTTTGCATCACCGGCAGAACCGCGGTCACCGTGTTTTCAGTAAATAGCTGCTGGCGGGCCATGATGACGATAATAAAGCCGAAGGTATAACCGAGGTTCTCGAGTAAAAAACCGCCGGGTACGCCCTCCAGCTGCACATGAAATATCCCTTTCGCAAGCAGAGATGCTCCCATTGAGAGCCCTGCAGCGATGGCTGACCAGAAGAGAGCCATCGCGTCGCGCTCCATCTCTTTTTCACCGTCCTGGCGGATATGCTCGTGAATGGCCATCGCGCGGGAAGGGAGGCGATCTTCGTCAATTTCTATTTTCTCGCCGCGCGCTTTCTCCTCGCTTTCAATTTCAAGTTCCTCATTGCTCTCGCCAATTTTTTCTTCGCCCACTTCTTTCATATATGCTCCCGGAGATTGATCTTTCTGTTAAGCGTAGCGGCTTTTGTCGGGATGCCTGTGGGGATGCTCTTAAATTGGCAGCAATGACAACAAAGGTGATACATCTCTTTCAAAGGCATTATAAAATTGCCAGCGAAACGAATTCTAAAAGCCAGGCTATGCTGAGATCAGAGTCACGCTGGTTACTGCCCGTAATTGTGCTCATAGACATCGGTAAACGTGCTGTTACAATCGCTTGCACGTTTACAGACGGAGCATCAGGCTCCGTTACGGATGGCAATCAACGATAGCCATACTGAACAGGGAGATATTTATGAAACTTCGGCTGTCGGCGCTTGCGCTGGGCGCGACGATGCTTGTGGGCTGCGCCAGCTCTGGGGAGCAAACGGGCCGCTCCGATCCTCTCGAAGGATTTAACCGCTCCATGTATAGCTTAAACTACAACGTGCTGGACCCGTATGTGGTTCGCCCGGTGGCAGTGGCATGGCGCGATTATGTTCCACAGCCCGCGCGTAACGGGTTAAGTAACTTTACCAGCAACCTCGAAGAGCCTGCGGTAATGGTGAACTACTTCCTGCAGGGCGACCCCTACCAGGGGATGGTCCACTTTACCCGCTTCTTCCTGAACTCCATTCTGGGGATGGGCGGCTTTATTGACGTCGCAGGCATGGCGAACCCGAAACTTCAGCGTGAACAGCCGCACCGTTTTGGTAGTACGCTGGGGCATTATGGTGTCGGTTACGGCCCTTACGTTCATCTGCCGTTCTATGGCAGCTTCACCGTGCGTGATGACGGCGGTGATATGGTCGATACGCTGTATCCGGTTCTGTCATGGCTGACCTGGCCGCTGTCGGTGGGTAAATGGACGGTAGAAGGGATTGAAACCCGCGCGCAATTGCTCGACTCTGATGGCCTGCTGCGCCAGTCTTCTGACCCGTACATTATGGTACGTGAAGCGTACTTCCAGAATCATGACTTTATTGCCAACGGCGGTAAGCTGAAGCCGGAAGAGAATCCAAACGCGAAGGCGATCGAGAACGAACTAAAAGATATCGATTCTGAGTAAATAAAAAAGGTGAGCAATGCTCACCTTTTTTGATTCTGTCGCGATTAGAACGCGTAGTTGAAGTTCGTACCGAACAGCCAGGCTTTACCTTCAGAGGTAAACTCGTAAGGGCCTTCCTGGAACGTCACTTTCTGACCGTGCATATAAGATACGCCCGCATCGATGGATGCATTCTCGTTGAACGCATACGTCGCGCCCGCGCTTAACCAGAAACGGTCCTGATCCGGAATGGAAATGGAACGTTTGTCTGCCGGAACCGGGCTGTCGTCAAATGCGATACCGGAGCGGAATGTCCAGTTTTTATCGTAGTAGTAGGTGGTACCCAACGCAATACGATAGGCGTCGTGGAAGCTTTCGTCCTTATAGAACAGCGTCTGGCCATTGGTTCCGGTCGCTTTCAGCTCCTGGAACTGGCTCCAGCTGGTATAGGCCAGGCTATAGTGGATAGCCCATTGCGGCGCAACACGGTTGTAACCGGACACTTCCCACATTTCTGGCAAATGCAGTGACAGTGAACCTGGAACGGTCTGGTTGGACGTTCCCCAAGGAATGGTTGTACCCGCACCAGGAACCAGGTTGTTCACAGGCGTCAGGATGCCGCTCTTGTAATCGCCGTCGAAGTCAATTTTCACTTCGGAACGATAGGTCAGGCCCCAACGGTTGTTTTTGTCCAGCTCGTAGAGGATACCGGCGTTCCAGCCATAGCCCCACTCATCACCTTCAAGACTGGCAATTTTATTGCTGTTTTTAGGCAGGCGCGCAGTCTGTTCCCCGGAATAACGTTCGATTTTGGCATCGGCGTAAACGGCATCAAAGCCCAGACCAAAGCTCCAGTTATCGTTCAGGCGATACGCACCGCTCAGGTTGAGGTTCAGCGTAGTAAGGTCTGTTTTACCGCCGTATTCACCAGCCGGGTAGTTGTTATTGAACTCGGTAGCCAGGCCGTAGTTAGACGTTACGGATGCACCCCAGCCAAACTGTTCGTTAATGGGCGCAACGAAGTGCAGGTTGGGGATCCATGCTGTTGGGGCAATATTGTCCGCTTTAAGGCTCGCACCCGTATAAGGCGACTTACCAGAAACGTTGACATCAGGGTCGATATAAACCGCACCGGCAGAGAAAGTCGGACGATCGAACATCATGATCAACGCGGGGTTACGACTCGCGTTACCCGCATCATCAGCAATAGCGCCTTCCCCGGAATACGCACGGCCAAGGCCAGAGGAAGAAAATTCGTTTAACTGAAAGCCCGCTGACCAGGCGGAAGTGGAGACGAGTGCCACTGCGACTGCCAGCGCAGTCTTGTTGAACAGGGTTTTCTGGCTCATGACCATAACCTCATTGAGTTATTTTTATTCAATAATTGTTACATACCGTAACAGGAGCGCGAAGTGTAGGGTCTGAGGTATGACAGACAAATCAGACCAGTGGCCAGAGTATAGGTCTGACCAGCCAGAATGTTGCAAGTTTGTTTATTAATATTTTCAAACATGTTTCGCGAAACGAGATCTGGTTGGCAAAATTGTGACCATCGCGACTCACCCAAAAGGGTGGTTTTTGTTCTGGATCATTTTTTAGTGTGATATTGGTCACTTATCCGTTTTTGCACCATTAACGGCTGGAGAGAGCCCGCGCCGGGGCGTAAAATATCAGCATCGTGTTTATCTCGCGCGCTGCGCGAATACAGAGGAAATTGAGCTATGAGTAAATGCAGTGCTGATGAAACCCCGGTTTGCTGCTGTATGGATGTTGGGACCATCATGGACAACTCCGATTGCACCGCGTCTTACAGCCGTGTGTTCACTAACCGTGCCGAAGCGGAAGAGACCCTGGCCGCGCTGAGCAAGCGTGCGCGTGATGTTGAATCCGATCCGTGTGAAATCAAGTCGACCTTCACCGAAGTGGAAGGCGGCGTGAAGCTGGACATCGACTTTGTTTTCGCCTGCGAAGCAGAAACGCTGATTTTCCAGCTGGGTCTGCGTTAATCCTTTTTGCCCGGCGGCGCTTCGCTTGCATGGGCCTACGATTGTGTAGGCCGAGTAAGGCAACGCCGCCACCCGGCAACAAACCGCACAAATGCCCCTGCCATGCAGGGGCATTTTCTTTTTCTTCTCTGTGTTTTAGCTCGCACTTTTTCGTTTCCCCGATTGGCTGAATGTAAAAAAATGGTTAAGACTATTATCAGGTCAGACCACTTTATGTTTGCGAAAAATTTTTTACAGGGGAGTGTTATGAGTCAGGCATTACCGCTAATTACCCGTCAGGGCGATCGCATTGCCATAGTCAGTGGATTGCGAACGCCATTTGCGCGTCAGGCAACGGCGTTTCATGGCATACCGGCCGTTGACCTGGGGAAAATGGTAGTGGGGGAGATGCTGGCTCGCAGCGAAATTCCGCCTGAGGTCATCGAACAGCTGGTGTTCGGTCAGGTCGTGCAGATGCCTGAAGCCCCCAACATTGCGCGGGAAATCGTCCTTGGTACCGGGATGAATGTGCACACCGATGCCTACAGCGTCAGTCGCGCCTGCGCAACCAGTTTCCAGGCCGTGGCGAACGTCGCCGAAAGCCTGATGGCGGGGACTATCCGCGCCGGGATTGCGGGCGGGGCAGACTCCTCTTCGGTGCTGCCGATTGGGGTCAGTAAAAAGCTGGCGCGTATCCTGGTCGATGCCAACAAAGCCCGTACGACGGGTCAGAAACTCAAACTCTTCTCGCGTTTACGTCTGCGCGATCTGATGCCCGTGCCACCTGCCGTAGCGGAATACTCCACTGGCCTGCGCATGGGCGATACCGCCGAGCAGATGGCGAAAACCTACGGCATTACCCGTGAACAGCAGGATGCGCTGGCGCATCGCTCGCATCAGCTTGCGGCAAAAGCCTGGTCGGAAGGCAAGCTGACCGACGAGGTCATGACCGCCTACATTCCGCCCTATCGCGAACCGCTTGCGGAAGATAACAATATTCGCGGCACCTCGACGCTGGCGGATTACGCAAAGCTGCGCCCGGCGTTTGACCGCAAGCACGGCACGGTGACGGCGGCGAACAGTACGCCGCTGACGGACGGGGCCGCCGCCGTGATCCTGATGACCGAATCCCGCGCGAAAGAGCTGGGCATCACTCCCCTGGGCTATTTACGCAGCTATGCCTTCACCGCCATTGATGTCTGGCAAGACATGTTGTTAGGTCCGGCATGGTCGACGCCGCTGGCGCTGGAGCGCGCGGGGCTGACGATGGCTAATTTAACCCTGATTGATATGCATGAAGCGTTTGCCGCGCAGACTCTGGCAAACGTTCAGCTACTGGCAAGCGAGCGTTTCGCGCGCGATGTGCTGGGCCGCGCCCATGCCACAGGCGAAGTGGATCAGAGTAAGTTCAACGTGCTGGGTGGTTCTATCGCCTACGGTCATCCGTTTGCCGCCACCGGTGCGCGAATGATCACGCAAACATTACATGAACTCCGTCGCCGGGGCGGCGGGTTTGGCCTCGTTACCGCCTGTGCGGCGGGTGGCCTTGGCGCAGCAATGGTTCTGGAGGCTGAATAATGGATATGCCATCTGCATTTAATCTGACGGTTCGCCTCGATAACGTGGCCGTTATCACTATTGATGTGCCTGATGAAAAGATGAATACCCTGAAGGCCGAATTTGGTGTTCAGGTGCGCGCGATGCTAAAGCAGATCCGCGAAAACAAAGCCATTCGCGGCCTGGTGTTTATCTCTGCCAAACCCGACAACTTTATCGCCGGGGCGGATATCAACATGATCGACCGGGCGCAAAACGCACTGGAAGCCGAAGAGCTGGCGCGTCAGGGCCAGCAGGTAATGTCGGAGATCAACAGCCTGCCGATCCCGGTTATCGCAGCGATCCACGGCGCCTGTCTGGGCGGCGGGCTTGAGCTGGCGCTGGCATGTCACAGCAGGATTTGTACTGACGATGCAAAAACCATTCTGGGCCTGCCGGAAGTGCAGCTGGGCCTGCTGCCTGGCTCCGGCGGAACGCAACGACTGCCGCGCCTCGTGGGCGTCAGCACGGCGCTGGAGATGATCTTAACCGGTAAACAGCTGCGTGCCCGTCAGGCGCTGAAAGCCGGTCTGGTCGATGACGTCGTGCCGCAGTCTATTTTACTGGAAGCCGCCGTCGAGCTTGCGCTGAAAGGGCGTCAGGCAAAACGACCTCTGCCGGTCCGCGAGCGCGTTCTGGCTGCTCCGCTGGGAAGAACGCTTCTGTTCAACATGGTGGGCAAAAAGACTGAACAAAAAACCAAAGGCAACTACCCGGCGGCAAAGCGGATCCTGGACGTGATCGAAACCGGGCTGTCGCAGGGAAGCAGCAGCGGCTATGCCGCGGAGGCCAAAGCCTTCGGCGAACTGGCGATGACGCCGCAGTCACAGGCGTTGCGCAGCATCTTCTTCGCCAGCACGGACGTGAAAAAAGATCCTGGCAGCGAGGCTGAGCCTGCACCGTTGCGTGCCATTGGCGTACTGGGTGGGGGGCTCATGGGCGGCGGTATCGCTTTTGTTACCGCCAGCAAAGGCAAATTACCTGTACGAATCAAAGACATCAATCCGAAGGGTATCAACCACGCGCTGCAGTACAGCTGGCAGAACCTTGATCAAAAGGTCAAGCGCCGCCATATCAAGGCAAGCGAGCGTGATAAAACCCTGGCGATGATCTCCGGCACGACGGATTACAGCGGTTTTGCGCACCGCGATCTGGTGATTGAAGCCGTGTTTGAAGATCTGGCGCTTAAGCAGCAGATGGTGGCAGACGTTGAGCAGCATTGCGCCCCGCATACCATTTTTGCCTCCAATACGTCGTCATTGCCGATTAGCGATATCGCGGCGAAAGCCGCGCGTCCGGAGCAGGTGATTGGGCTGCACTTCTTTAGCCCGGTCGAAAAAATGCCGCTGGTGGAAGTTATTCCACACGCGACGACCAGTCCGCAAACCATCGCCACGGTAGTCAAGCTTGCGAAGAAGCAGGGGAAAACGCCGATCGTAGTAGCAGATAAGGCCGGCTTCTACGTCAACCGCATTCTGGCTCCCTATATTAATGAAGCCATGCGGTTGCTGACGGAGGGGGAGAAGATCGAGCACGTCGACGAGGCGCTGGTAAAGTTTGGTTTCCCCGTAGGTCCAATCCAACTTTTGGATGAGGTGGGAATAGACACCGGCACTAAAATTATACCAGTGCTGGAAGCCGCATATGGCGATCGTTTCAGCCCACCTGCAAACATTGTTTCTGCGATTTTGAAGGACGATCGCAAAGGCAGAAAAAATGAACGCGGTTTCTATCTTTACGGCGCGAAAGGGCGTAAAAGCAGGAAACAGGTCGACCCTTCGGTTTATGGACTTATTACGACTTCTGGTCAGGGAAAACTCTCCGCCGTTCAGTGCGCTGAGCGCTGCGTGATGATGATGCTCAATGAAGCGGCGCGCTGCTTTGGTGAACAGGTAATCAAAAGCGCGCGCGATGGCGACATCGGCGCGGTATTTGGCATTGGTTTTCCGCCGTTCCTTGGCGGCCCGTTCCGTTACATGGATACGCTCGGCGCGGGTGAAGTGGTTGCAATCCTGCAGCGTCTGGCTTCGCAGTATGGTCCACGGTTTACACCGTGTGACCAATTATTGCAGATGGCGGAAAGGGGCCAGACATTTTGGCCAGCAAGGGAAACTGTCCTCGTAAGCTGAGGTCAAAGAAGGGTAAATCCTGAAGTGAAGGAACCTGTTCTGGCGATTTTGTAAACAGAGATTGACTATACTTACGCCATTGAGGTAAAAAACAGCGTTTCATTCACCGAATGGATCAGGCACAATGCCCGGCCATCGGGTTTTCTACCTCTCAGCATTTATCGCGGGTAGTTAACGCCGGTGATTCTGGTTAACAAAAGCGGTGCAATATGCAAGTTTTTATCATGCGTCACGGCGACGCGGCACTCGATGCCGCCAGTGACTCAGTACGTCCTTTGACCGTCTGTGGCTGCGACGAATCTCGTCTGATGGCGACCTGGCTTAACGGTCAAAAAGTGGACATCGAACGCGTTCTGGTGAGTCCGTTCCTGCGTGCAGAACAGACGCTGGACGTGGTAGGGGAGTGTATGAACCTACCATCCAGCGTGGATGTTCTCCCTGAACTCACCCCGTGTGGCGATGTAGGCCTTGTCAGCGCTTATCTTCAGGCGCTGTGCAATGAAGGTGTCGCTTCCGCGCTGGTCATTTCCCACCTGCCACTGGTTGGCTATCTGGTATCTGAGCTTTGCCCTGGCGAGACCCCGCCTATGTTCACGACATCCGCTATTGCCAATGTTTCTCTCGACGAAACGGGCAAAGGTGTCTTCAACTGGCAAATGAGTCCGTGCAACCTGAAGATGGCAAAAGCGATCTGACGTGACGTGCGATATGGCGGGGTGCAATGTGTTTCCCGCCATTCTGTCAGGGCAACTCTGGCGGTTGCCACTCTTCCACTTCAATCAACACCAGCAACGCGGCATCTCCGCCGTACTCTTTCGGTGCCTGATGAAAAGCCATCACGTGCGGGTGCTGCGCCAGCCACAGGGGCGTCTGTTGCTTGAGAATATGTTTACCGTGGCCATGCATTACGCAGGCGCAAAAAACATGTTCGCGACGGCAGGCGGCGATCAATGCCCCCAACTCCTGTTTGGCCTGCATCTGCGTTAAGCCGTGGAGATCGAGAAACAGCTCCGGCGAATAATCCCCGCGGCGTAATTTTTTCAGCTCAAAATGGCTGACGTCTTCGCGTACATACTTAACAGCCCCTTGCGTATTAAGCAGCGGCTGAAATTCATCTGAAAAATAGTGGCTGTTATCGGCCTGCTCCTGCAGCAGGCGTTTGACCGGGACTTCGCTGATTTTTTTACGCTGCGGGCGATGAACGATGGTGTCCTGCGCGATCTTACGCGTCCCGGTCATCAGCTGTCGGAAGAGCGCCTGATCCTCCTCGCTGAGCGATGTTTTCTTTTTCATTCGTCATTCTCATCTCGTATTTCCGATAGTGTACCCGACTAAACGCATTTTTTAACCTCAAGCGCGACGCGTCATTGCTGATTTATCGCCGTCTTCATGGCAAACTAGCCGCCGAAAATTATGCGAGCATGCCCTGGAGGAAAGAGTGGATAAAATATTTGTCGATGAAGCAGTAAACGAGCTGCATACCATACAGGACATGTTGCGCTGGTCGGTTAGCCGCTTCAGCGCCGCCAATATCTGGTACGGTCACGGTACCGATAACCCATGGGATGAAGCCGTGCAGCTGGTGCTGCCGTCACTCTACCTGCCGCTGGATATCCCGGAAGACATGCGCACCGCGCGCCTGACCTCCAGCGAAAAACACCGCATCGTTGAGCGCGTGATCCGTCGCGTGAACGAGCGTATTCCGGTCGCCTATCTAACCAACAAAGCCTGGTTCTGCGGCCACGAGTTCTATGTCGATGAACGCGTGCTGGTGCCGCGCTCGCCGATTGGTGAGCTGATTAACAACCACTTTGAAGGCCTGATCGGCCATCAGCCGCAGCACATTCTCGATATGTGTACCGGCAGCGGCTGCATCGCGATTGCCTGCGCGTACGCCTTCCCTGAAGCGGAAGTGGACGCCGTCGATATCTCCACCGACGCGCTGGCCGTGACCGAACACAATATTGAAGAGCACGGCCTGATCCATCACGTTACGCCAATTCGCTCCGATCTGTTCCGCGATCTGCCGACGCTGCAGTACGATCTGATCGTCACCAACCCGCCGTACGTCGATGCGGAAGATATGTCCGATCTGCCGAACGAATACCGCCACGAGCCGGAGCTGGGTCTGGCTTCTGGCTCTGACGGCCTGAAGCTGACCCGCCGCATTCTGGCCTGCGCGCCGGATTATCTGACCGACGACGGCGTTCTGATTTGTGAAGTGGGCAACAGCATGGTACATCTGATAGAGCAGTACCCGGATGTGCCGTTCACCTGGCTTGAGTTCGACAACGGCGGTGACGGCGTCTTTATGCTGACCAAAGCGCAGCTGCTCGACGCGCGCGAACACTTCAGCATCTATAAAGATTAATCCAGCGGGCTTCGGCCCGTTTCACAACGCTCAAACACAAACAACAACATCGGAGCCGTGATGGCAGGAAACACTATTGGACAGTTATTCCGCGTGACCACCTTTGGCGAGTCACACGGGCTGGCGCTGGGCTGTATCGTTGATGGCGTACCGCCAGGCATCGAACTGACCGAAGCCGATTTACAGCACGACCTCGACCGTCGTCGTCCGGGCACCTCTCGCTACACCACGCAGCGTCGCGAGCCGGACCAGGTCAAAATTCTCTCCGGCGTCTTTGAAGGCCGCACCACCGGCACCAGCATTGGTCTGCTGATTGAAAACACCGATCAGCGCTCCCAGGACTACGGCGCCATCAAAGACGTGTTCCGTCCGGGCCACGCCGACTATACCTACGAACAAAAGTACGGGTTCCGCGACTATCGCGGCGGCGGACGCTCTTCCGCCCGTGAAACCGCAATGCGCGTGGCGGCTGGCGCCATTGCCAAAAAATACCTGCAGCAGAAATTTGGCATCATTATCCGCGGCTGTCTGACCCAGATGGGCGACATTCCGCTGGCGATCAAAGACTGGGATCTGGTCGAGCAAAACCCGTTCTTCTGTGCCGATGCCGACAAGCTGGACGCGCTGGACGAACTGATGCGCGGCCTGAAAAAAGAGGGCGACTCCATCGGGGCGAAAGTGACCGTGGTGGCCGATGGCGTCCCGCCAGGCTGGGGCGAGCCGGTATTTGACCGTCTCGACGCCGACATCGCCCACGCGCTGATGAGCATCAACGCGGTGAAGGGCGTTGAGATTGGCGACGGTTTTGACGTGGTATCCCTGCGCGGCAGCCAGAACCGCGACGAAATCACGAAAGCGGGCTTCCAGAGCAACCACGCGGGCGGCATCCTGGGCGGGATCAGCAGCGGGCAGCAGATTGTTGCCAACATCGCGCTGAAGCCAACCTCCAGCATTACCGTGCCGGGCCACACGATTAACCGCGATGGCGAAGAAGTTGAGATGATCACCAAAGGACGTCACGATCCGTGCGTGGGGATCCGCGCGGTGCCGATCGCAGAAGCGATGCTGGCGATCGTGCTGATGGATCACTTCCTGCGCCAGCGCGCGCAGAATGCGGATGTGACGACCACCATTCCACGCTGGTAAACATGAAAAAAACCGCAATTGCTCTGCTGGCGCTGCTGGCCAGTGGAGCCAGTCTGGCCGCCACACCGTGGCAAAAAATCACCCATCCGGTGGCGGGGAGCGCGCAGTCGATCGGCGCTTTTTCCAACGGCTGTATCGTGGGCGCGCAGGAACTTCCGCTGCAATCGGAGACCTATCAGGTGATGCGTACCGACCAGCGTCGTTACTTCGGCCACCCGGATCTGGTGCTGTTCATTCAGCGACTGGGAAACCAGGTTCATAACCTGGGGCTGGGCACGATGCTGATCGGCGATATGGGGATGCCTGCCGGCGGTCGTTTTAACGGTGGACACGCCAGTCACCAGACCGGACTGGATGTGGATATCTTCCTGCAGCTGCCGAAAGCCCGCTGGACCGCAGCCCAACTGCTGAAACCGCAGGCGCTGGATCTGGTGGCGAGCGACGGCAAGCGCGTTGTGCCGTCCCTGTGGACGCGGGACGTATCCAGCATGATCAAGCTGGCGGCAGAAGATAACGACGTCACGCGGATTTTCGTTAACCCGGCCATCAAGCAGCAGCTCTGTCTGGATGCCGGAACCGATCGTGACTGGCTGCGCAAAGTGCGGCCGTGGTTCCAGCATCGTGCGCACATGCACGTTCGTCTGCGCTGCCCGGCGAATAGCCTGGAATGTGAAGATCAGCCGCTACCTCCGCCAGGCGATGGCTGCGGTGCGGAACTGCAAAGCTGGTTTGAACCGGCAAAACCTGGAACCTCTAAGCCTGAGAAGAAGACACCGCCTCCGCTGCCGCCTTCCTGCCAGGCGCTACTGGATGAGCATGTACTTTAATGGATAATTTCGTCGATCTGTTTATGGTGTCACCGCTGCTGCTGGTGGTGCTGTTCTTCGTGGCCATGCTGGCCGGTTTTATTGATGCCCTTGCGGGCGGCGGCGGGTTATTAACCGTACCCGCGCTGCTGGCGGCGGGCATGAGCCCGGCGCAGGCGCTTGCCACCAACAAGCTTCAGGCCTGCGGCGGCTCGCTCTCGGCGTCGCTCTATTTTATCCGCCGCAAGGTGGTGAGCCTGGCCGATCAGAAGCTCAATATCCTGATGACCTTTATTGGTTCCACGTCGGGCGCGCTGCTGGTGCAGCACGTGCAGTCGGATATTTTGCGCCAGATCCTGCCGGTTCTGGTTATCTGCATCGGTCTCTACTTCCTGCTGATGCCAAAGCTCGGTGAGGAAGACCGCCAGCGTCGTCTTCACGGCCTGCCGTTTGCCCTGATTGCCGGGGGCTGCGTCGGTTTTTACGACGGTTTCTTCGGCCCGGGGGCAGGCTCGTTTTACGCGCTGGCGTTCGTGACGCTGGCCGGGTTTAACCTCGCCAAATCCACCGCCCATGCCAAAGTGCTCAACGCCACCTCGAACGTCGGCGGCCTGCTGCTGTTTATCATTGGTGGCAAGGTTATCTGGGCAACCGGGTTTGTGATGATGGCAGGGCAGTTCCTGGGCGCGCGCGCGGGCTCGCGCCTGGTATTAAGCAAAGGGCAAAAACTGATTCGCCCGATGATCGTCATCGTCTCGGCCGTGATGAGCGCCAAACTACTTTATGACAGCCATGGACAGGAGATCCTCACCTGGTTGGGGATACACTAATGAACAGTACGCATAAATACGAACAGCTGATTGAGATTTTCGACGGCTGTTTTGCTGACGATTTTAATACCCGTCTGATTAAAGGCGACGACGAACCGATCTATCTTCCTGCAGATGACGAGGTTCCGTATAACCGCATCGTCTTTGCCCACGGCTTTTACGCCAGCGGCTTGCACGAGATTTCGCACTGGTGCATCGCCGGAAAAGCGCGGCGCGAGCTGGTAGACTTTGGTTACTGGTACTGCCCGGACGGACGTGACGCCGCGACGCAGGGGCAGTTTGAAGATGTGGAAGTCAAACCACAGGCGCTGGAATGGCTGTTCTGCGTCGCGGCGGGTTTCCCGTTCAACGTCAGCTGTGACAACCTCGAAGGCGACTTCGAGCCAGACCGTATCGTCTTCCAGCGCCGCGTGCATGCGCAGGTGATGGAATATCTTGAGAAAGGCATCCCGGAACGTCCGGCGCGCCTGATCGAGGCCTTACAGAATTATTACCACACGCCGGCGATCGCGGCGGAATGCTTCCCTTGGCCGGAAGATCTTTAACAGAGGAAAGAAGATGATCGCAGAATTTGAATCACGCATTCTGGCGTTAATTGATGACATGGTGGAACACGCCAGCGATGATGAGCTGTTCGCCAGCGGTTATCTGCGTGGTCACCTGACGCTCGCGGTAGCCGAGCTTGAAGCGGGGGACGATCACTCTGCCGACGCCGTTCACGAAGAAGTGACCCGCAGTCTGGAGAAAGCCATTCAGGCCGGGGAACTCTCTCCGCGCGACCAGTCTCTGGTGCTGGGCATGTGGGACAACCTGTTCCAGCAGGCAAAAGCGAAGTAAGTGTTTCACCACCCTCTCCCTGTGGGAGAGGGGCGGGGTGAGGGCCCCGGAACGCACCCTATTTAATCTTCTTCCCCTTCAGCAGTTTCCGCACCCACAATCGATTCGGATTCAGGCCCGCAAGCGTAATTCTGTCCAGCGGAATCGGCTCTCCGCTCATTTGTGCTGCTAAGACTTCGGCCAGCAGCGGCGCAGAACACAGCCCGCGAGAACCCAGCCCGCCGAGTATATACAGTTCCGGATAAACCGGAGCGCTCACCGCTTTATCCCGGTTATTAGCAAGGTCCTGATAAACCTCAAGCGTCGCATCATAGTCCGGCACATTTCCCGCCATCGGCAGATGATCGCGGGTGGCGCAGCGCACGCCGCAGCGCGCGTCACCCTCGCTGACGTCAACCTCTTTCGCCCACGCCGCATCCGGGAAGCAGTCAATCAGGCGCTGGCGGTTCTGGGCCTGATCCGCTTCGCTGTAGCGCATATCCGTTTCGCCACGATGATAGCTGGCCCCGATGCAGTGGTGGCCGTTAGACGGATTTTGCGGCGTCAGATAGCCGTCATAGCACAGCACCTGACGCAGTTTGCTCAGTTCAGGCGCGGAAGGAATATGGCTTACCTGGCCGCCGACCGGATAAACCGGCAACGACTCCGTCTGGGCAAACTGGCTGATGTGATGTCCGTTTGCCAGCACAACGCTGGCATGGCGTGCCTCTTTGCCATTAGCAAAACGCAGATCCCAGCATTCTGTCCGGCTCAGCGATTCAACCTTGTAGGCATACTGCACCGTCAGCCCGCGCGACTGCGCCAGGGCAATGGCTGCCGCGGTCAGTTCAGCCGGGCACAGCCAGCCGCCGAGCGGATACTGAATGCCCCCACACCCGGTTTCCACGCCAGCGGTCTCTGCCACCTCTTGCGCACTTACCGCACGGGCAATCTCGTCAGGCAGACCCAGCGACAGCATCTGCGTGATTTTTTGCTGGCTCTTTTCATCCCAGCCGAGCTGCGTCACGCCGCACCAGTCATGGTCAAACGCCACCGGCAGGGCATCGTACAGGCGACGAGCGAAGGTAAACGCTGCCGGGAAAAAACGGAACAGGGCCGGGTCGTGCGCGCTTAAAAGCGGATAGAGCGCCCCCTGGCGGTTGCCGGACGCGCCGCGTGCTGGCGCGTCGTCAGCACAGTAGAGCGTGACCTGCCAGCCGCGGTGGAGAAGCGCGAGAGACAGCAGAGCGCTGGCGATCCCCCCGCCAACTATCGCCACCTCACGTGATGCGCTGGCGCGGCGCGCAAACCAGGGAGCACTGGCGGGGATATCCAGAGTCTGCTCCATTCTGCCGACCAGCATGTCGCGCTTGCGGCCAAAACCTTTGGTTTTCTGCATGGTAAAGCCCGCCTCCTGTAGTCCGCGGCGGACAAAGCCTGCCGAGGTGAAGGTGGCAAGCGTTGCGCCCGGGCGCGCCAGCCGCGCCATCGCGCTAAACAGATGCTGGCTCCACATGTCCGGGTTTTTGGCGGGGGCAAAGCCGTCAAGGAACCAGGCGTCCACCGTCTGATTCATCGAATCATCGAGCGTATCGGTCAGGTCATTGATGTCGCCAAGCCATAAATCCAGCGTCACGCGTCCGCCGTCCAGAATCAGACGGTGGCAGCCGCCGATGTGGGGTGGCCACTGCGCCTGAAGCTGCTCCGCCCAGGCACCAAGCTCTGGCCAGCGCTGATGAGCGAGCCGCAGATCGTGCGCGGTGAGCGGGAATTTTTCAAAACTGATGAAATGTAATCTTTGTAGCGTAGCCTCGGGGTGAGCAGCGTGGAACTGGTTAAACGCCTGCCAGAGGGTTAAAAAATTCAGCCCGGTGCCGAATCCACTTTCCGCGACCACAAACAGGCTCCGCGGGTGCGCCGGGAAGCGGGTGCTGAGCTGGTTTCCGTCGAGGAAAACATAGCGAGTTTCTTCGAGTCCGTTATCATTAGAAAAATAGACGTCATCAAAATCTCGGGAAACAGGTGTACCCTCAGCGTTGAATTCGAGGTTGGCGGGTTGTATAGCGTTTTGTTTCACGTAAGTTACTCGTCTGACAGGCAGTGGCACGATCTTAACGATGTGAGTCTATCGGTGCAAATTTCCGCAGAAAATGTCTGATCGGACTTGTTCGGCGTACAAGTGTACGCTATTGTGCGACTCGAAACTTACTATAGTGCGACTTACAGAGGTATTGAATGAAACGTGCAGTGATTACTGGCCTGGGCATTGTTTCCAGCATCGGTAATAACCAGCAGGAAGTCCTGGCATCTCTGCGTGAAGGACGCTCCGGGATCACTTTCTCTGAAGAGTTTAAAGATTCAGGTATGCGTAGCCACGTATGGGGTAACGTCAAACTGGACACCACCGGTTTGATCGACCGCAAAGTGGTTCGTTTCATGAACGATGCCTCTATTTATGCTTATCTCTCCATGCAGGAAGCGATCAAAGATTCCGGCCTGAGCGAAGAGGTTTATCAGAACAACCCGCGCGTGGGTCTGATTGCCGGTTCCGGCGGCTCATCTAAAGCGCAGGTATTCGGTGCTGACGCAATGCGTAGCCCGCGTGGTCTGAAAGCGGTAGGTCCGTACGTGGTTACTAAAGCCATGGGTTCTGCGGTTTCCGCGTGCCTGGCGACCCCGTTCAAAATCCACGGTGTGAACTACTCCATCAGCTCCGCGTGTGCGACCTCCGCACACTGTATCGGTAACGCTGTTGAGCAGATCCAGCTGGGTAAACAGGACATCGTATTTGCTGGCGGCGGCGAAGAGCTGGGCTGGGAAATGGCCTGTGAATTCGACGCGATGGGCGCACTGTCCACCAAGTACAATGAAACCCCGGATAAAGCCTCCCGTACCTATGATGCGCACCGCGACGGTTTCGTTATCGCGGGCGGCGGCGGTATGGTTGTGGTTGAAGAGCTGGAGCATGCCCTGGCACGTGGCGCGCATATCTACGCTGAGATCGTGGGCTACGGTGCGACGTCTGATGGTGCCGACATGGTTGCGCCATCCGGCGAAGGCGCGGTGCGCTGCATGAAGATGGCGATGCACGGCGTTGACACCCCAATCGACTACCTGAACTCCCACGGTACCTCTACTCCAGTAGGCGACGTGAAAGAGCTCGGTGCGATCCGTGAAGTCTTCGGCGACAACAGCCCGGCGATCTCCGCGACTAAAGCCATGACCGGTCACTCTCTGGGTGCGGCTGGCGTGCAGGAAGCGATCTACTCTCTGCTGATGCTGGAAAACGGCTTTATCGCGCCAAGCATCAACATTGAAGAGATGGACGAGCAGGCTGCCGGCCTGAACATCGTGACCAAACCAACGGAAGCGACGCTAACTACCGTCATGTCAAACAGCTTCGGCTTCGGTGGTACCAACGCCACGCTGGTTATGCGTAAGCTGAAAGCATAAGTTTTAAGTTTGATTCCGAAAGGGAGCCATAGGCTCCCTTTTTTATGCATTGACAAGCGGCTGATCTCACAGGCAAACTTCACCCTTCAACATTATCCTCACGATAATGCGTAAGCGTTTAACGTCAACCAACGCGCCTTAATCCTGATAACCAGGTAGAGGGGGCGTGGCATTTTCCCGCCTTACTCTTCATTTCGGAGTAAAGCATGACTGCAGTAACTCAAACAGAAACAACCCCTTCAGCGAACGTCTCGCTGTTCCGTATCGCCTTTGCGGTATTCCTGACCTATATGACCGTTGGCCTGCCGCTGCCGGTGATCCCGCTTTTCGTTCATCAGGAACTGGGCTATGGCAACACCATGGTCGGCATTGCTGTGGGCATTCAGTTTTTAGCCACTGTATTAACCCGCGGGTACGCCGGACGTCTGGCGGATCAGCACGGTGCCAAGCGCTCGGCGCTGCAGGGCATGTTTGCCTGCGGGCTAGCGGGCGGCGCCTGGCTGCTGGCGGCTCTACTGCCGGTCGATGCTGCGTATAAATTTGCGCTGCTTGTACTGGGCCGTTTAATTCTTGGCTTCGGTGAAAGCCAGCTGCTGACCGGCACCCTGACCTGGGGAATGGGGCTGGTGGGGCCTGCTCGTTCCGGTAAGGTGATGTCCTGGAACGGTATGGCCATCTATGGCGCGCTGGCTGCCGGTGCGCCGCTTGGGCTGCTTATCAATAGCCAGTTTGGATTTGCGGCATTGGCCGCAACCACCATGGTTTTACCTCTGCTGGCGTGGGCGTTTAACGGCTCGGTGCGTAAGGTGCCCGCGCACAAAGGCGAGCGACCTTCCCTGTGGAGCGTGGTCGGCCAAATCTGGCAGCCGGGTCTTGGCCTGGCGCTGCAGGGCGTGGGTTTTGCGGTGATTGGGACGTTCGTTTCGCTCTATTTTATGAGCCGTGGCTGGGCGATGGCCGGTTTTACGCTCACCGCTTTTGGCGGCGCGTTTGTGCTAATGCGCGTCTTCTTCGGCTGGATGCCGGATCGCTTTGGCGGCGTGAAGGTGGCGGTGGCGTCGCTGGTGATTGAGACCATCGGTCTGCTGCTGCTGTGGAATGCTCCCGTGGCTTCCGTTGCGCTGCTTGGTGCGGCGCTGACCGGCTGCGGCTGTTCTCTGATTTTCCCGGCACTCGGTGTAGAAGTGGTGAAGCGCGTGGCTCCGCAGGTGCGCGGGACGGCGCTCGGCGGCTATGCGGCGTTTCAGGATATCTCATACGGGGTAACCGGGCCGCTGGCCGGGCTGTTAGCCACCTCGTTTGGCTATCCGTCCGTCTTCCTGGCCGGTGCGGTTTCCGCGGTGGTGGGGATCGTGGTGACGCTGGTGGCGTTTCGCAGAACGTGAGTCGTTGTTGCCGGGTGGCGGCTGCGCCTTACCCGGCCTACGGTTCAAGCCGTTGTAGGCCCGGTAAGCGCAGCGCCACCGGGCCAAACCTCAGACAACCAGCCAGAAAATCGCCAGTGCAATCAGTAGCGCAATAAACATCAACCCCGGACGCGCGGAGAGCGTTCTGAAGGTTTCCACGACCGGCGCAAACAGCGGGCTGTAGATCGGCTGAATGTTTCTTACCTCCGGCACGCCGCCTTCACGCTCTGCGCGGCGAACGAAGATCTGGTTGAGCAGATCCTGCACCTGCGCGGTGGTCAGTACCGTCTGCGGCGTGGCCTGCCAGTTTTGCTGGGCGTAATCCCGAATCACCTCGAACTCGTGCGGCTCAAGCGGCTGTTTCAGCGCGGCCTGGACGGTATGCAGGGTAGGGGCGCTCTGGGTGCTGAGCGTCTGGCGCGCCTGAAGCCAGGTCACCAGATGAGTAAACTGTTTGGCCGGGATTAACTCACCCGCCTTCACGCCGGACAGCTCCAGCATGGATTGCCAGATAAGCTTCGTCGGCTCGCCGGTGGCCGCGGCCAGCTTCGTCACCATCTGCTTGAGCGTATTGTGCTCGGCGGGCAGCAGAGGACGCTCGGTCGCCGGGCGCACCTGTGGCTGCGGAATAGACAGCTCGTTATTCTGCAGCAGGGTCAGCACGGTTTTGAGCTGGTCGGGCGTCAGCTGGCCCAGCGCGGTCTGACCATACTGCTGGCGAATAAAATCACTTACCGCCTGGCGGTTATTTCCCTGACCCAGCAGCTCCGTCAGCTGAGAAACAATCTGGCGGGTGGTGTGGTTCTGCTGCGCGGTCGTAATACGCTGGTTCAGATTTTGTTCGGCCGCCGGGAAATGGCGCGACTGCAGCGGTGCGTCGTTTCTCACGCCTAAATCATGCTTTACCCCGGCCCAGACTTCCGCGTTCTGCTGCGAAGTCAGCGCAATCAGGCGCGTGATCAGTCGCTCCAGCACGGTGCGCTGTTGCGTGGATAGCGGTTGTTCACCGGCAACGTTTGGCGTGACCGGGCCTTCACCCGGAGGGCGTGGCGGCGTACCTGAAATGGGCTGCATCGTCAAAAATCCTTAAAGTCAAAACTCAGCGTAAACCTGGCAGACGTATATGCCTGGCGGCCAGATTATGGCACACTTGGCAGGTTTTCTTCCTCTCAAACAGGTACTCAGACGTGAAAATCCTCGTTGATGAAAATATGCCTTACGCCCGTGAGCTGTTTAGCCGCCTGGGTAACGTAAAGGCTGTTCCTGGTCGCCCGATCCCGGTCAACGAACTGGACGATGCCGACGCCCTGATGGTGCGCTCGGTGACCAAAGTAAATGAGGCGTTGCTCGCCGGTAAGGCGATTAAGTTCGTTGGGACCGCAACGGCAGGGACCGATCATGTGGATGATAAATGGCTGAAGCAGGCCGGAATCGGTTTTTCCGCCGCACCGGGCTGCAATGCCATTGCAGTCGTGGAATACGTTTTCTCCTCGCTGCTGATGCTGGCCGAGCGCGACGGTTTTGCGCTGAAAGACCGCACCGTGGGGATTGTCGGCGTGGGTAACGTCGGCGGGCGCCTGCAAAAGCGCCTGGAAGCGTTAGGGATCCGCACTCTGCTGTGCGATCCGCCGCGCAAAGACAACGGCGAGGACGGGGATTTCCGCTCGCTGGACGAGCTGGTTGAACAGTGTGACGTGCTGACGTTCCACACGCCGCTGTTTAAAGAGGGGCCGTATAAGTCGCTGCATCTTGCCGATGAGGCGCTCATTCGCCGTCTGAAGGCTGGCACTATTCTGATAAATGCCTGTCGTGGTCCGGTAGTCGATAACGCCGCCTTGCTGACGTGTCTGAACGAAGGACAAGATCTCAGCGTGGTGCTGGACGTCTGGGAGCCGGAGCCGGACCTCAACGTTGAGCTGCTTAACAAGGTGGACGTGGGCACCGCGCATATCGCCGGTTATACCCTCGAAGGGAAAGCCCGCGGCACGACGCAGGTCTTCGAGGCCTACAGCGCGTTTATCGGCCATCCGCAGCAGGTGGCGCTGGATACCTTACTCCCCGCACCTGAATTTGGCCGCATTACTCTCCACGGCCCGCTCGATCAGGCAACGCTGAAAAGGCTGGTGCATTTGGTGTATGATGTGCGCCGCGATGATGCGCTGTTGCGTAAAGTGGCGGGGATCCCGGGCGAGTTTGATAAGCTGCGCAAGAACTACGTTGAGCGCCGCGAGTGGTCTTCCCTGTATGTGATGTGCGACGACGCCCCGGCGGCGACGCTGCTGCACAAGCTGGGGTTTAACGCCGTTCATCACCCGGCGCATTAATGTCTTCTTAATGCTCCCTGTCGGATACTCCGACAGGGACGCTTTTTTATTTCTGGAGTAAACCACCATGTCTGAAGGCTGGAACATTGCCATTTTAGGTGCCACGGGTGCCGTGGGCGAAGCCCTGCTCGAAACGCTTGCTGAGCGTCAGTTCCCGGTGGGCGATATCTATGCGCTGGCGCGTACCGATAGCGCGGGTGAGCATCTGCGTTTTAACAGTAAATCCGTCATGGTTCAGGATGCGGCGGCGTTCGACTGGACGCAGGCGCAGCTGGCGTTTTTCGCTGCAGGTGCTGAAGCCACTGCGGCGTACGTTGAAGAGGCGACCAACGCAGGCTGCCTGGTGATTGACCTGAGCGGCCTGTTCTCCATGGAGCCGGATGTGCCGCTGGTGGTGCCGGACGTGAACCCGTTTGTGCTGGCTGACTACCGCAACCGTAACGTTATTGCGGTCCCCAACAGCCTGACCAGCCAGCTGCTGACTGCACTGAAACCGCTGATCGACGACGGCGGCCTGTCGCGCATTACCGTCACCAGCCTGCTGTCGGCGTCCGCAAACGGCAAAAAGGCCGTTGACGCGCTGGCCGGGCAGAGCGCGAAGCTGCTGAACGGCATTCCAATTGATGAAGATGATTTCTTTGGCCGCCAGCTGGCGTTCAACATGCTGCCGCTATTGCCGGATCGCGAGGGCTCCGTGCGCGAAGAGCGCCGTATCGTCGATGAGGTGCGTAAAATTCTGCAGGACGATGGCCTGATGATCTCCGCAAGCGTCGTACAGTCCCCGGTCTTCTACGGTCATGCGCAGATGGTCGGCTTTGAAGCGCTGCGTCCGCTGGCTGCAGAAGAGGCGCGCGATGCGTTTGGCCGCGGGGAAGACATCGTCCTCTCTGAAGAGAGCGAGTTCCCGACCCAGGTAGGCGATGCTACCGGTAGCGCGCATCTTTCCGTTGGCTGCGTGCGTAACGACTACGGTATGCCGGAGCAGGTCCAGTTCTGGTCCGTTGCCGACAACGTTCGCTTCGGCGGCGCGCTGATGGCGGTCAAGATCGCTGAAAAACTGGTGCAGGAGTACCTGTACTGATGTCAGACGTGGAACAAACGCCGGTTCATAAAATTGCCCTCGGTATTGAATACGACGGCAGTAAATATTATGGCTGGCAGCGTCAAAATGAGGTGCGCAGCGTTCAGGAGAAGCTGGAGAAAGCGCTCTCTCAGGTGGCAAACGAGCCGATTAACGTCCTGTGCGCAGGCCGTACGGATGCCGGCGTTCACGGCACGGGGCAGGTGGTTCACTTTGAAACCACCGCCGTGCGTAAGGATGCCGCCTGGACGCTGGGCGTAAATGCGAATTTACCTGGTGACATTGCGGTGCGCTGGGTGAAAGCTGTGCCGGATGATTTTCACGCGCGCTTCAGCGCCACGGCGCGCCGTTACCGCTACGTCATCTACAATCAGCGCCTGCGTCCGGCTGTGTTAAGCCAGGGCGTGACGCATTTTTATGAACCGCTCGACGCAGAACGTATGCATCGCGCGGCGCAGTGTCTGATTGGTGAAAATGACTTTACGTCGTTTCGTGCGGTGCAGTGTCAATCCCGTACGCCGTGGCGCAACGTCATGCACATCAACGTCAGCCGTTTTGGCGCGTATGTGGTGGTGGATATCAAAGCCAATGCCTTTGTACATCATATGGTTCGGAATATTGTGGGCAGCCTGATGGAAGTAGGTGCCGGACACCAGCCGGAGAGCTGGATTGCAGACCTGCTGGCAGCGAAGGACAGAACGCTTGCGGCAGCCACGGCGAAAGCGGAAGGATTGTATCTGGTCTCAGTAGACTATCCGGAACGATTTGACCTGCCGAAACCGCCAATGGGCCCGCTGTTTTTAGCGGACTAAACAAAGGTGCAATAAGGGCTTAGACAATATGGACGTAATACGTTTTCTGGTTGATTTCATTCTGCATATTGATGTTCACCTGGCGGAGCTGGTCGCGCAGTACGGCGTCTGGGTTTACGCCATTCTGTTCCTCATTCTGTTTTGTGAAACCGGTCTGGTCGTTACCCCATTCCTGCCAGGAGATTCACTGCTGTTCGTTGCCGGGGCGTTATCGGCGTTACCCACCAATGACCTGAACGTGCATCTTATGGTTGTGCTGATGGTAATTGCCGCCATTGTCGGTGATGCGGTCAACTATACGATTGGTCGCGTATTCGGTGAGCGGCTTTTCAGCAATCCGGATTCGAAAATTTTCCGTCGCAGCTATTTAGATAAAACCCATGCGTTTTATGAACGCCATGGCGGTAAAACCATTATCCTTGCGCGTTTTGTGCCTATTGTGCGCACATTTGCACCGTTTGTGGCGGGAATGGGACATATGTCCTATCGTCATTTTGCCATGTATAACGTCGTGGGGGCGCTGCTGTGGGTACTGCTGTTTACCTACGCAGGCTACCTGTTTGGCGATCTCCCTGTGGTTCAGGAAAACCTTAAGTTACTGATTGTAGCGATTATTGTGCTTTCCGTACTGCCTGGCGTTATCGAAATTATTCGTCACAAACGTGCGGCGGCAAAACAAGCGAAGTAAATGCACGCTGGCGGTTCGACCACTTTTTTATCCAAAGTTTCGGGCTGTTATGTTTTAATGTGCAACATTCATGGTCTGTTGGAGGCAAAAATGGCATTATTCGCCTCTTATAGCAAAACTGGCATACGACCAGGTTCAGGCAGAAAGGTTATCAATGAGCTGGATTGAACGAATTAAAAGCAACATTACCCCAACGCGCAAAGCGAGCATTCCTGAAGGGGTATGGACGAAGTGTGATAGCTGCGGTCAGGTTCTGTATCGCGCAGAGCTGGAACGCAACCTTGAGGTGTGTCCGAAGTGTGACCACCATATGCGTATGTCGGCGCGCAACCGCCTGCATAGCCTGCTGGACGAAGGTTCTCTGGTAGAACTGGGCAGCGAGCTTGAGCCAAAAGACGTGCTGAAGTTCCGCGATTCCAAGAAATATAAAGATCGTCTGGCCTCCGCACAGAAAGAGACCGGCGAGAAAGACGCGCTGGTCGTCATGAAAGGCACCCTGCATGGGATGCCGGTTGTTGCCGCTGCGTTTGAGTTCTCCTTTATGGGCGGCTCAATGGGCTCCGTGGTTGGTGCGCGCTTCGTGCGTGCCGTTGAGCAGGCGCTGGAAGACAACTGTCCGCTGATCTGTTTCTCTGCCTCCGGCGGAGCACGTATGCAGGAAGCGCTGATGTCCCTGATGCAGATGGCTAAAACCTCTGCAGCGCTGGCGAAGATGCAGGAGCGCGGTCTGCCGTACATCTCCGTGCTGACCGACCCAACCATGGGAGGCGTCTCCGCGAGCTTCGCGATGCTGGGCGACCTGAACGTCGCTGAGCCAAAAGCGCTGATCGGCTTTGCGGGTCCTCGCGTTATCGAGCAGACCGTTCGTGAAAAACTGCCGCCGGGCTTCCAGCGCAGTGAGTTCCTCATCGAGAAAGGCGCCATCGACATGATCGTCCGCCGTCCGGAAATGCGCCTGAAGCTGGCGAGCATCCTGGCGAAGCTGATGAATCTGCCAGCGCCAAACCCGGATGAGCCGCGCGAAGGCGTGGTGGTACCGGATCAGGAACCCGAGGCCTGATAACTGAAAAGGGCAGGGCCGGTTGGCGCTGCCCTTTTGCTTTCTAATCTGTTAATGACAACCGGGCATTATGGAAAATAAAAGCATTCCCCAAGCCACGTCGCCCCTGGCCGCGTGGCTTTCTTATCTGGAAAACCTGCACAGTAAAACCATCGATATGGGGCTTGAACGGGTGAGCCAGGTTGCCGCGCGTCTTGATGTGCTCAAACCGGCACCTTTCGTGTTCACCGTCGCAGGGACCAACGGTAAAGGCACGACCTGCCGCACGCTGGAGTCCGTCCTGATGTCGGCCGGTTACAGGGTAGGCGTTTATAGCTCTCCACACCTGGTCCGCTACACCGAGCGGGTTCGCGTGCAAAATCGCGAACTGCCGGAATCCGCGCATACGGCGTCGTTCGCGGAAATTGAAGCCGCGCGCGGCGAGATCTCATTAACCTATTTTGAATACGGCACCCTGTCGGCCCTGTGGCTGTTTAAACAGGCGCAGCTGGATGTGGTGATCCTTGAGGTTGGCCTCGGCGGACGTCTTGATGCAACCAATATCGTGAATGCAGATGTGGCGGTGGTTACCAGCATCGCGCTGGATCATATCGACTGGCTGGGTCCGGATCGTGAAAGCATTGGCCGCGAGAAGGCCGGTATTTTCCGTGCAAATAAACCCGCCGTGGTCGGCGAGCCGGATATGCCACACACCATTGCAGACGTAGCAAATGAGAAGGGCGCGCGTCTGCTGCGCCGCGGCGTTGACTGGCAGTATGAAGTGCGTGACAACGCCTGGTGCTTTAGCGACGCGCAGGGGGCACTGGATAACTTGCCGTTGCCGCAGGTTCCGCAGCCGAACGCGGCCACCGCGCTGGCGGCACTGCGCGCCAGCGGATTGGTGGTGAGCGAGCAGGCAATCCGCAACGGCATTCAGAGCGCAATTCTGCCCGGGCGTTTCCAGATTGTCAGCGAGTCACCGCGCCTGATTCTGGACGTGGCGCATAACCCGCATGCGGCGGCGTATCTCGCGGGACGTCTCAAATCGTTACCAAAAACCGGGCACGTGCTGGCGGTTATCGGTATGCTTCATGATAAAGATATCGGCGGGACGCTGGCCTGCATGGAGAGTGTGGTCGATAGCTGGTATTGTGCTCCTCTGGAAGGGCCGCGCGGCGCGACGGCCGAGCAGTTGATGGAACATCTCGGCAAAGGCGCAATCTACAGTAGCGTGGCTCAGGCCTGGCATGCCGCGATGGCGGATGCTAAACCAGAAGATACCGTGCTGGTGTGTGGTTCATTCCACACGGTGGCACATGTCATGGAAGTGATGGACGCGGGGAGAACCGGTGGCGAGTAAGTTTCAGAACCGTTTAACAGGAACCATTGTGCTGGTCGCGCTCGGGGTGATTATTCTTCCCGGGCTGCTCGACGGGCAGAAAAAGCATTATCAGGATGAGTTTGCCGCTATTCCGCTGGTGCCTAAACCGGGTGACCGCGATGAGCCGGATATGCTGCCCGCGGCGACGCAGGCGCTGCCTGCTCAGCCACCGGAAGGCGCGGCGGAAGAGGTGCGCGCGGGCGATGCCGCAGCACCGTCGCTCGATCCGTCTCGCCTGGCGGCAGCGAGCAGCAGCGATATCGATCCGGTGCCGGTAGAGCAGCCTAAACCGGTTGAAAAACCGAAGCCGGTTGAGAAGCCGCAGCCGAAACCGCAGCGCGATAAAACGGCAGAACAGCTCGCCGCGGCGTCAGAAACCCCACCGCCAGCAAAACCGGCGCAGCAGGAAGCTGCTGCCCCAACGGGTAAAGCCTACGTGGTGCAGCTCGGTGCGCTGAAAAACGCCGACAAAGTCAACGAGGTCGTGAGCAAACTGAGAAGTGCGGGATACCGTGTTTACACTTCACCTTCCACGCCGGTGCAGGGTAAAATTACCCGTATCCTCGTGGGGCCAGAAGCGTCTAAAGACAAACTGAAAGGGTCGCTGGGTGAGCTGAAGCAGATCTCCGGCCTGAGCGGTGTGGTGATGGGCTACAGCGCAAACTAAGTACGACCTGCTCCTTTAAGAGAGAGGCGATAAGCCACGGCGTTGAACATTTTTTCAGCGCCTTTTTTATTTACGCGCGGGAAGGAAATCCCTACGCAAACGTTTTCTTTTTCTGTTAGAATTCGCCCCGAACTGGATGACAGGGCGTTTAATCGTGGGACACATATGGTCTGGATTGATTACGCCATCATAGCGGTGATTGGTTTTTCCTGTCTGGTTAGCCTGATCCGTGGCTTTGTTCGTGAAGCGTTATCGCTGGTGACTTGGGGTTGTGCTTTCTTTGTCGCCAGTCATTACTACACTTACCTGTCTGTCTGGTTCACGGGCTTTGAAGATGAACTGGTCCGAAACGGAATTGCCATCGCGGTGCTGTTTATCGCAACGCTGATTGTCGGCGCTATCGTGAATTACGTGATAGGTCAGCTGGTCGAGAAAACCGGTCTGTCAGGAACGGACAGGGTGCTCGGGATCTGTTTCGGAGCGTTGCGAGGCGTGCTGATTGTGGCCGCGATCCTGTTCTTCCTGGATACCTTCACCGGGTTCTCCAAAAGCGAAGACTGGCAGAAATCGCAGCTCATTCCAGAGTTCAGCTTCATCATCAGATGGTTCTTTGACTATCTGCAAAGCTCGTCGAGTTTTTTGCCCAGGGCATAAACCCTGAGATGTGGCTTAACGAGGAAAAGACGAATGTGCGGTATTGTCGGTATCGCCGGTTTCATGCCGGTAAACCAGTCGATTTATGACGCGTTAACGGTGCTTCAGCACCGTGGGCAGGATGCTGCGGGTATCATCACCATTGATGCAAACAACTGCTTCCGTTTACGCAAGGCGAATGGCCTGGTAAACGATGTGTTTGAAGCCCGCCATATGCAGCGTCTGCAAGGTAATATGGGGATCGGTCACGTTCGTTATCCTACTGCTGGCAGTTCCAGCGCCTCCGAGGCACAGCCTTTCTACGTCAACTCACCGTATGGCATCACCCTTGCCCATAACGGCAACCTGACGAACGCACATGAGCTGCGTAAAAAGCTGTTCGAAGAGAAACGTCGCCACATTAACACCACCTCTGATTCTGAAATCCTGCTCAATGTGTTTGCCAGCGAGCTGGATAACTTCCGTCACTACCCGCTGGAAGCAGACAACATCTTTGCCGCGATTGCCGCGACAAACCGTCAGATCCGCGGCGCGTACGCCTGCGTTGCGATGATCATCGGTCACGGTATGGTCGCCTTCCGCGATCCAAACGGCATTCGTCCGCTGGTGCTCGGTAAGCGCGACCTTGGCGATGGCCGTACTGAATATATGGTTGCCTCTGAAAGCGTGGCGCTGGATACCCTGGGCTTCGAATTCCTGCGCGACGTTGCGCCGGGCGAAGCGGTCTACATCACCGAGAAGGGTCAGCTGTTTACCCGCCAGTGTGCCGATAACCCGGTCAGCAACCCGTGCCTGTTTGAATACGTTTACTTTGCCCGTCCGGATTCCTTCATCGACAAGATTTCCGTCTACAGCGCGCGCGTCAACATGGGCACCAAGCTGGGCGAGAAGATTGCCCGCGAGTGGGACGATCTCGACATCGACGTGGTTATTCCTATCCCGGAAACCTCCTGCGATATCGCGCTGGAGATCGCCCGCATTCTGGACAAGCCATACCGTCAGGGCTTCGTGAAGAACCGCTACGTTGGCCGCACGTTTATCATGCCGGGGCAGCATCTGCGCCGTAAGTCCGTGCGCCGCAAGCTGAACGCCAACCGCGCGGAGTTCCGCGACAAGAACGTTCTGCTGGTGGATGACTCCATCGTTCGCGGCACCACCTCTGAGCAGATTATCGAGATGGCGCGCGAAGCGGGTGCGAAGAAAGTCTACCTGGCCTCTGCTGCGCCGGAGATTCGCTTCCCGAACGTGTACGGTATTGATATGCCAACCGCCAACGAGCTGATCGCTCACGGTCGTGAAGTGGATGAAATTCGCCAGATCATCGGTGCCGACGGCCTGATTTTCCAGGATCTGAACGATCTCATCGACGCGGTGCGTGCCGAGAATCCGGAAATTCAGCAGTTTGAATGCTCCGTGTTTAACGGTATTTACGTGACCAAAGACGTTGACCAGCAGTACCTCGACTATCTTGATTCACTGCGCAACGACGACGCCAAAGCCGTCCAGCTGCAGAACGATCTCGAAAGCTTAGAGATGCACAACGAAGGTTGATGCTCCGGCAGGTGAGGGCGAATGCCCTCACTTGCAACTCCCCGCAAAATCCTGCACAGTCTGCCCTGAAATCAGTAAGGGCAAAAATCATGAAACGATTCATTGTTGGGCTCAGCGGCGCCAGCGGCGCGATTTACGGCGTACGTTTGTTACAGGTTCTGCGTAGCGTGGCGGACGTCGAAACCCATCTGGTGATGAGCCAGGCGGCGCGGCAGACCCTCTCTCTGGAAACCGATCTCTCCCTGCGCGATGTTCAGGCGCTGGCGGATGTCGTTCACGATGCCCGTGATATCGCTGCCAGCATCTCCTCAGGCTCGTTTAAAACGGCCGGCATGGTTATCTTGCCCTGTTCAATTAAAACGCTCTCCGGCATTGTGAACAGCTATACGGACACCCTGGTGACGCGCGCGGCGGATGTGGTGCTGAAGGAGCGGCGTCCCCTGGTGCTGTGCGTGCGGGAAACGCCGCTGCACCTGGGCCATCTGCGCTTAATGACGCAGGCTGCGGAGCTGGGGGCTGTCATCATGCCGCCGGTACCCGCGTTCTATCATCGCCCGACCTCGCTGAATGACGTGATTAATCAGACCGTTAACCGCGTGCTGGATCAGTTTGACATCGACCTGCCCGAAGATCTCTTCAGCCGCTGGCAGGGAGCCTGAATCTGTGCACAAAACAGGTGCATGAAAAGACAAGTTGCCCTGTTTCAGGGCAATTATGCAACGGCGATCATATCCTCGACATTTAATTCGTTTTTTCCCTTTTTCTCTTTCCGGTTCGTTCGGCAGACCTGCTATCTTTCACCATTAAGGCAATATCGCAACGTTTTATTAACATATTTAACGTCGAAGTTTTGACCAGACGGCAATGTGGCATAAGACCTGCAAGATGAAGCCTGCAACACAACACACAACACAATACATAATAAAATCACGGTACTTGAGGGTAAATGTATGAAGAAGACGGTTCTGGCTCTGTCTTTGCTCGTGGGGTTAAGTGCGGCAGCAGGTAGCTACGCAGCGCTTCCACAGACGGTTCGTATCGGTACAGACGCAACCTACGCGCCATTCTCTTCCAAGGATGCGAAAGGTGATTTCGTAGGGTTTGATATCGATCTGGGTAATGAAATGTGCAAGCGCATTGCGGTGAAATGCACATGGGTGGGCAGCGACTTTGACGCGTTAATCCCGTCGCTGAAAGCCAAGAAAATTGACGCCATTATCTCTTCTCTCTCCATCACCGAAAAACGTCAGCAGGAGATTGCCTTCTCTGACAAGCTCTACGCCGCGGATTCTCGCCTGATTGCGCCGAAAGGCTCCCCGATTAAGCCCACCATCGACTCTCTGAAGGGCAAACACGTCGGCGTGCTTCAGGGCTCGACGCAGGAAGGCTATGCCAATGCTAACTGGCGTGAGAAGGGCGTAGACGTGGTGGCTTACCAGAACCAGGATCTGATTTACTCTGACCTGGCGGCAGGCCGTCTGGATGCTGCATTCCAGGATGAAGTCGCCGCGAGCGAAGGCTTCCTGAAGCAGCCTGCGGGCAAAGAATTCGCGTTTGCTGGCCCGTCTGTAAAAGACAAAAAGTACTTTGGTGACGGCACCGGTATTGGCCTGCGTAAGGATGATACCGAGCTGAAAGCCGCCTTCGACAAAGCCTTTGCAGAGCTGCGTAAAGACGGTACTTACGACAAACTGGCGAAGAAATACTTCGACTTCAACGTATACGGTGAATAACACCTGGCGGTAACGCACCGGAGAGGTGCGTTGCGGGAGCGGTTGACCCAATACAGTGCATTAAATGCACTGTATTGGATCGCTTTGTGCATACTTACGCATTTATAATGCAAAAATTCCCGCCTGAAGGGCATTAGTCTTTGCCTGGCAGAGGGGATTAATGGCACATTAGCACCACCCCGTCGTCGTAAAAATCCCGTATGAAGACAGTTTGTTGAGGATAAATATGAAAAAACTCGTGTTGTCACTATCTCTGGTACTGGCCTTTTCCAGCGCCACCGCGGCATTCGCAGCCATTCCGCAGAAAATCCGAATTGGTACCGATCCAACCTATGCGCCGTTCGAATCGAAGAATTCAAAGGGTGAACTGGTCGGTTTTGACATCGATCTGGCCAACGAGCTGTGCAAACGCATCAAAGCACAGTGTACCTACGTTGAGAACCCGCTGGATGCGCTGATCCCGTCCCTGAAAGCGAAAAAAATCGACGTAATCATGTCCTCGCTCTCCATCACCGAAAAACGCCAGCAGGAGATTGCCTTCACCGACAAACTCTATGCGGCCGATTCACGTCTGGTGGTAGCTAAAGCTTCTGACATTCAGCCAACGCTGGAGTCGCTAAAAGGCAAACGCGTCGGCGTGCTGCAGGGCACCACGCAGGAAACCTACGGCAACGAACACTGGGCGCCGAAGGGGATTGAAATCGTCTCCTATCAGGGCCAGGAAAATATCTACGCTGACCTGACGGCAGGCCGAATTGATGCGGCATTCCAGGATGAAGTCGCGGCAAGCGAAGGCTTCCTGAAAACGCCGGTGGGTAAAGATTACAAGTTTGGCGGCCCGTCCATTAAGGACGTGAAGTTGTTTGGTGTGGGCACCGGTATGGGCCTGCGCAAAGAAGACAACGAGCTGCGTGAGGCGCTGAACAAAGCGTTCGCTGAAATGCGTGCTGACGGTACCTACGACAAGCTGGCGAAAAAGTACTTTGATTTTAATGTTTACGGCGGCTAATCGCCCCGTCAAATAACGTGCGGCCCCTCCCGCTGCGGGAGGGGAAAAGACACGGTTCCACCACTCACGATACGACAGGGCTCGCGGTATGCTGTACGGATTTTCTGGCGTTATTTTACAGGGCGCGCTTGTCACCCTTGAGCTGGCTATCAGCTCCGTGGTGCTGGCGGTGCTGATAGGTCTGGCAGGCGCAGGGGCGAAGCTTTCGGCTAACAAACCGCTGGCGCTGATTTTTGAAGGCTACACCACGCTTATTCGCGGCGTTCCCGATCTGGTGCTGATGCTGCTTATCTTTTACGGTCTGCAGATTGCGCTGAACAGCGTAACGGACGCGATGGGCATGGGACAAATTGATATCGACCCGATGGTGGCCGGTATTATTACCCTCGGTTTTATCTACGGCGCCTACTTCACCGAAACCTTCCGCGGCGCCTACATGGCCGTGCCGAAAGGCCACATTGAGGCGGCAACCGCATTTGGTTTTACCTCTTCACAAACGTTTCGTCGGATTATGTTCCCGGCCATGATGCGCTATGCGCTCCCGGGCATCGGCAACAACTGGCAGGTTATCCTTAAAGCCACGGCGCTGGTCTCGCTGCTCGGTCTGGAAGACGTCGTGAAAGCGACTCAGCTGGCGGGCAAGAGCACCTGGGAGCCGTTCTACTTTGCGGTGGTCTGCGGCGTGATCTATCTGGTCTTTACGACCGTCTCCAATGGTGTGCTGCTTCTTCTCGAGCGTCGCTACTCCGTGGGTGTGAAGAGGGCTGACCTGTGATTGAGATTATTCAGGAATACTGGAAATCGCTGCTGTGGACAGATGGCTACCGCTTTACCGGCGTGGCGATTACCCTCTGGCTGCTGATCTCCTCCGTGGTGATGGGCGGTATTCTGGCGGTGTTTCTCGCCATTGGCCGCGTGTCGAACAATAAATTCATCCAGTTCCCGATCTGGCTGTTCACCTACGTATTTCGCGGTACGCCGCTGTACGTGCAGCTGCTGGTGTTCTATTCGGGGATGTATACGCTTGAGATCGTAAAAGGCACTGAGATGCTGAATGCGTTCTTCCGCAGCGGTCTGAACTGTACGGTGCTGGCGTTGACGCTCAACACCTGCGCCTACACCACCGAGATTTTCGCGGGGGCGATTCGTTCGGTTCCATACGGTGAGATAGAAGCTGCGCGGGCCTACGGCTTCTCGTCGGTGAAACTCTACCGCTGCATCATTCTGCCGTCGGCCCTGCGTATTGCGTTACCGGCGTACAGTAATGAAGTGATTTTGATGCTGCACTCCACCGCGCTCGCTTTTACCGCGACGGTGCCGGATCTGCTCAAAATCGCGCGCGATATTAACTCCGCGACCTATCAGCCGTTTACCGCGTTTGGCATTGCGGCGGTGCTCTATTTAATTATCTCTTATGTTCTGATTAGCCTGTTCCGTAAGGCTGAAAAACGCTGGTTGCAGCATATAAAACCTTCTTCGACGCACTGAGAAAGATGATGGCTGAGAACAAATTAAACGTTATTGATTTGCACAAACGCTACGGCGAACATGAAGTGCTGAAAGGGGTGTCGCTGCAGGCAAATGCTGGCGACGTAATCAGTATCATCGGCTCATCCGGCTCGGGGAAAAGTACCTTCCTGCGCTGCATTAACTTCCTCGAAAAGCCGAGCGAAGGCTCGATTGTGGTGAGCGGGCAGAATATTAACCTGGTCCGTGACAAAGACGGACAGCTGAAGGTTGCGGATAAAAATCAGCTACGCCTGCTGCGTACCCGCCTGACGATGGTTTTTCAGCACTTCAACCTCTGGAGCCACATGACGGTGCTGGAGAACGTGATGGAAGCGCCGGTTCAGGTGCTGGGCCTGAGCAAGCATGAAGCTCGCGAGCGCGCGGTGAAATACCTGGCGAAAGTGGGCATCGACGAGCGCCAGCAGATGAAATACCCGGTGCATCTCTCCGGCGGTCAGCAGCAGCGTGTCTCCATCGCACGCGCGCTGGCGATGGAACCCGAGGTGCTGCTGTTCGACGAACCGACCTCCGCGCTGGACCCCGAACTCGTTGGCGAAGTGCTGCGCATCATGCAGAAGCTGGCCGAAGAGGGCAAAACGATGGTGGTGGTGACGCACGAGATGGGCTTCGCCCGTAACGTCTCGAACCACGTTATCTTCCTGCATCAGGGGAAAATTGAAGAGCAGGGGCACCCGGACGAAGTGCTGGCGAACCCGCAAAGCCCGCGTTTGCAACAGTTCCTGAAGGGGTCGTTGAAGTAGATTTTGTCTTTCCCCTCTCCCTGTGGGAGAGGGGCGAGGTGAGGGCATCAGGCCGCACCGCACTCCAACCTGTACACCCAGTCGTCATAGCGCACGCCGTCAATCTCATACGCCTTTTCCAGCACCTGCGTACGCACGAACCCGACTTTCTCCAGCACCCGCACCGACCCGCCGTTGTCCGCCAGGACATACGCGTTAATCGCTCTCACGCCGGTCTGGTTGAACGCATAATCACACACCGCGCGCAGCGCCTCGCTGGCGATACCTTTCCCTTGCGCGGCAGGTACAACCGTATAGCCGATATCCGCCTCTTCACGATTCTCTGCGCTGATTTGCAGGCCGATATCGCCCAGCGGCGTATCATCATTCCGGGAGCGAATGACAAACACATGAGCAGCAGCGAGTCGCGCGGCAAACACGCGTCGGGTCTCTTTTTCCGGCGCGATGGCGGCCATGTAGCGCATGATACTGCGATCTTCTCGTAGCGAGCGGAAGAAGGCCCAGTCAGTGGGTTCGAAAGGGGTGAGGTAAAGCCGGGGTGTGGTGATGGTTGCCATTGTTACGCCATATCTTCGGAACACGGCCTGTCACTGTACCATATTCACCGCACCACATCCCCCAGCGCCTCTTCTAATTCATACCAGCGGAACGCAAACCCGGCCGCTTCCAGCCGTTTGGGCAGTGCCCGCTGCCCGCCTAATACCAGAACAGACGCTTCACCCATCATCAGGCGAATAACCGTCGCAGGCACGCGCAAAATTGCCGGACGGTGCAGGGCATGCCCCAGCGCGTGGGCAAACTGTTCATTACGCACCGGATACGGCGCAACCATATTGAACGGCCCGCGCAGATCGTTATCCAGCAGCCAGAGAATCCCGTTGACCATATCGTCGATATGGATCCAGGCCAGGTACTGACGACCATTACCGATGGGGCCACCGAGTCCGAGCCGGAAAGGGGGAAGCATCTTAGCCAGAATGCCGCCTTTCGGCGCGAGAACGACACCGGTCCGCAGCAGGCAGACGCGGGTCCGCTCGCTCTGCGCCGCGCAGGCGATACGCTCCCACTGGGCGCAGAGCTTATGGGTAAACTCGTTATGGGGCGGCTCTTCCTCGGTTACAACCACCTCGCCAAGATCGCCGTAGTAGCCCACTGCGGAACCCGAAATCAGCACCGAAGGCGGCGTGTGGCTATTGCGGATCAGCTCGACCAGCTTTTCGGTGATGTTCCACCGGCTGCTGCACAACAGCTGTTTTTGCTCTTCCGTCCAGCGCTTATCGGCGATGGGTTCACCCGCGAGGTTAATGACGGCGTCGAAGCCGTCCAGATTTTGCTGCTCGGCCAGATTTTTCCAGATATCAACACCTGCCCCCAGCACCTGGCGCGCTTTCTCCGGGCTGCGCGTGACCACGGTAATGTCGTGATGCAAGGCCTGCAGACGCGCAATGAGGTGACGACCAATCAGGCCTGTACCGCCGGTCAGCAAAATCTTCATACAACCTCCAGGTTTACGCCTGGCGCCGCCAGCTTAACGTCATGGAGACGGAATCGGCGTAGCGCAGGGCGTGAAGTTTATCGATCTCAACTTCAGCATAAGTGACCCAGTGATGTTCGCGTGCGATATCGAGCACATCCTGAGTTAATTTTTCCAGCAGAGAAAAGCGGTTATTCTCAACGTACTGGATGATGTTTTTGGTGATTGTGCGGTAGTTCAGCGCGTCGTTGATGTCTTCGCTGGCCCGCGCTTTGTCTGCGGGGTAGTGAATTACCACGTTAATGACAATATCCTGACGGTTGGCGATCTCTTCCTCTTTGATGCCGATGAAGGTACGCAGGCGTAAATTTTTTATGCGAATAATAGCGTCTGGCTGTGACATTGCAGGTCTTCTCCGTGTCAGTATTTCCTGCCCATAATACATGAGAGCTTCACAGGCACCCAGCCTCATACCGGGTTAAATTTGCTGGATTTTTTGCATCGCCCGCTCGGTCGCCGGGCGGGTCCGGATGCGCTCAAACCAGTTGTTCACCGCCGGGAAAGCGGCCAGGTCAATGCGGTGTTTTTCATGCGTATTCACCCACGGCCAGCAGGCGATATCGGCAATACTGTAATGATCGCCCCCGAGCCACGGCGTTTTCTTCAGCCGACGGTTCAGAACGTCATAGAGTCGTTGAGTCTCAACCTGATAGCGTTCTATCGCGTAAGGAATAGGCTGCGGGGCGTAAGCGGTAAAATGATGATTTTGTCCCAGCATGGGGCCCAGCCCGCTTGCCTGCCAGAAAAGCCATTGCAGGGTATGGTGACGCTCGCGCAGTTCGCCGCTCAGCAGCTTGCCGGTTTTCTCCGCCAGATAGAGCAAAATTTCACCGGATTCAAACAGGCTCAATGGTCTGCCCCCGTCCGCCGGCTGGTTATCAATAATGGCCGGGATTTTATTATTCGGCGAGATAGCCAGAAAGAGAGGGCTGAACTGTTCGCCTTTGCTGATATCCACGCGAATGATCCTGTAATCCAGCTCGGCTTCTTCAAGAAAGAGGGTGATCTTATGGCCGTTTGGGGTAGGGGCGTAATAAAGGTCGATCATTCTCAACTCCTGTCCATGCGAATAGTGGTGCCATGACAAATGAGTATAGGTGGTTGTTGTAAATCGTGAGTTTTCATCAAGTGACAGCGAGGCAAAGAGATTATATGTTGAGTAAAAACCGATCAGCCTATGAGGATGTTATGAACCAGCCCGTCATCACGTTGTGGTCCGATGCGAATTTCTTTTCTCCCTATGTTATGAGCGTATACGTTGCGCTGGCCGAAAAAGGGCTCACCTTTACGCTGAAGACCGTTGATCTCGACGGCGGTGAACATCTCAAACCACAGTGGCAGGGTTACGACCTGACCCGACGCGTGCCGGTGCTGGAGATTGACGGTTTTGCCCTGAGCGAATCGTCGGCGATCGATGAGTATCTGGAAGATCGGTTCGCCCCCCCGGAGTGGGAACGTATCTATCCTCACGATCTGCAAAAGCGCGCGCGGGCGCGGCAGATCCAGGCGTGGCTGCGTAGCGATCTGGTGCCGATTCGCGTCGAACGCTCGACGGACGTCGTGTTTGCCGGGGTGAAAAAGCCGGCGCTGAGCGCAGAAGGTGTAGAAAGCGCGAAGAAACTGATTGAAACCGCCACCTCGCTGCTTGCCCATGGCAACCCGAATCTTTTTGGCGAGTGGTGCATTGCCGACGCCGATCTGGCGTTGATGCTAAACCGCCTGATCCTCAACGGTGATGAGGTGCCGCAGCTGCTGGTGGATTATGCTGCGTTTCAGTGGCAGCGTGCCTCCGTGCAGCGCTATGTGGCACTCTCGGCTAAGCGCGCGGGCTGATAAGCCCAGACGCTTAAGGTATGATGGGGGCAGTCTGTTTTACCGAGGAGTGACTGATGAAACTGATGTTTGCGTCGGATATCCATGGATCGCTGCCCGCAACCGAGCGTGTCCTTTCCCTGTTTGAGAAAAGCAGTGCACAGTGGCTGATTATTTTGGGCGACGTGCTGAATCACGGCCCGCGCAACGCGCTGCCGGAAGGCTATGACCCTGCGCGGGTCGCGGAAAAACTCAACCCGTATGCCTCGCGCATCATCGCCGTTCGCGGCAACTGTGACAGCGAAGTGGACCAGATGCTGCTGCATTTTCCCATTACCGCGCCGTGGCAGCAGGTGCTGCTCGAACAACACCGCCTGTTCCTGACCCACGGACATCTTTTCAGCCCGGATAATCTCCCGGCTCTCGCGGCTGGCGATGTCCTGGTTTACGGTCATACTCATATTCCGGTTGCGGAAAAACGCGGTGAGATTTATCACTTTAATCCGGGCTCGGTCAGCATCCCAAAAGGCGGATATCCTGCGAGCTACGGCATGCTGGAAGGAAATACCTTGAGCGTTATCGCACTTAATGATCAGCAAGTTATTGCGCAGGTAGCGATTAATCCGTAAGTTACACCTCAACTGCAAACGCGCCGAAAGAGCGCTTAGAAGAGAAGGTTTCCCGATGGTGGAGCAGAGTCATTTGGCAAGTACAGAGTGGGTTGACATTGTCAGCGAAGAGAATGAAGTGATCGCGCAGGCCAGTCGCGAACAAATGCGTGCGGAGCGTCTGCGTCACCGTGCAACGTACATCGTTGTGCATGACGGTATGGGCAAAATTCTGGTCCAGCGCCGCACGAACACCAAAGATTTTCTCCCGGGTATGCTGGATGCCACCGCAGGCGGTGTTGTCCAGGCAGATGAAGTGCTGCTGGATTCCGCGCGTCGCGAAGCAGAAGAAGAGTTAGGCATCGCCGGTGTGCCGTTTGCCGAGCACGGTCAGTTCTATTTCGAAGACGAAAACTGTCGCGTCTGGGGCGGGCTGTTTAGCTGCGTTTCTCACGGCCCGTTTGCCCTGCAGGAAGAAGAGGTGAGTGAAGTCTGCTGGATGACACCGGAAGAAATTACCGCGCGTTGCGACGAGTTTACGCCGGATTCATTAAAAGCGCTGGCGCTGTGGATGACCCGCAACGCCAAAAACGAATCGACCAAATCAGAGAAAGAGGAAGAGGCTGAGTAAGCTTCAGCAACTCTCTCTCAGACACAGACTGGACGCGATGGGCTTTTGATCGCGCCAGTCGCCGCCAATCAGTCGCTCCAGTAGTGCTTTCCCGGCTTCAACTCCAATCTTACGATGCGGCACCGCCATCGTCGTCAGCGGCGGCTGACAGACGCGGCTCACGTCGCTATCGCCAAACCCTACCACTGCCAGATCGTCCGGCACTTTGATTCGCCTGCGCTGGCACTCGTATAGCGCGCCGCAGGCCAGCTCGTCAGAGACGCATACCAGCGCATCCAGCTCCGGCCACGCCAGCAGGAATTCAGGCAGCTGCGCCGCGCCGGTCGAGAAGCTCGGCGGCATCGCCGCGTTAATGACCCGGTTCGGCGACATATGGTGGCGAAGCATGGCCTTGTACCAGCCCTGCAGATGCTGCTGGAAAATCCACTGCTCCTGGTTGGCGCACAGGAGGCCAATATTTTGGTAGCCGCGCTTAATCACCATTTCCGTGAGCTCATACATGGCCGCTACGTTATCAATCCCGATATTCATATCAATCGGGTCGGCGCGCATGGCGCCCATCTCCATCACCGGAATAGAGGCGTTTTTCAGCCAGTGGCGAACGGTATCGGTATGTTCAACGCTGAGCAGGATAGCGGCGGCAATGTTCGACGCCAGCAGCGTCTCCAGCAGTTTCTCCTCCTGCTCCAGGCGATGCTGGGATTCTGCCAGCATGATCTGATACCCGGCAGGTTGCAGCACCTGCTGTAGCCCGGCGAACATCTCCGAGCAGCCGGCTTCGGAGAGGTTGGGCACCACCATGGCTATTGTCCACGACGACGCCGAGGCAAGCGCGCTGGCGGCAAGATTAGGCATATAACCCAGCTCCTGCACGGCAGCTTCAATTTTTTCTCGTAGTTTATCGGAAACCTGTTCGGGCGTGCGGAGTGCACGGGACACGGTCATCGTGCCCACACCGGCAAGCTGTGCGACATCGGCGAGTGTCACTTTACCAGTACTGCGCCGTTTTCGGGTTAGAGACATACACCTTCCTGCTGACCAGACGCGTTCTTCATTTCCTTCGCTTCACGTGACAGGCAGTATACGCCTTAAATCCCTTTTTTTGCTGTGATTTAGCGCCGTGAATGTAATTTGATAGCGCTATCACATTTCTGCATGTTAACGATTGGTAGCGCTATCTTTGTGATCCCGATCGCAGTCATCCAGCGATGTGTTGAATAAAGTTTGCTCATCTTTAGCGTGTCGCGGGAGTAAAAAGTGCTCAAAAAATGGATATATGATACAACCATCACGCTGCAGGATAGCGTGGAAAACTGGCCGCAGGCGCTGGAGCTGTGCGCGAAGCCGCTGCTGGATTTGCAGGTGATTGAGCCTGAATACGTCACGGCCATCATCCAGCAGCACCACACGTTAGGACCTTATTATGTGCTGGCACCAGGGCTGGCGATGCCGCATGCGCGGCCGGAGGAAGGCGCCAAAGGACTGGGGTTGTCGTTATTAAAACTAAAACAGGGCGTCTCGTTTGGTGCCGGTGAGTTTGACCCTGTCGATGTGATTATCATGCTCGCGGCACCGGACAAACATAGCCATATTGAAATGATATCCGCACTCGCGGAATTATTTTCCAGCGACGAGGATATGGAGAAACTGCATCAGGCGAATACGCGGGAGGAAATTAAAACAATTATTAACCGCTTCTGATTTAATTCTGTAATCCGGTTTTTCACAACATTATGCGTCAGCGTGATGGGGCGTACTCTACTCAAAATAAGGGGACAACAATGAAAATCATGGCTATTTGCGGTTCTGGCCTGGGCAGCAGTTTTATGGTCGAAATGAATATAAAAAAGGTGCTCAAAAAGCTGGAGATTGAGGCTGAGGTTGAACATTCCGATCTCTCCTCGGCCACGCCGGGCGCGGCCGACCTGTTCGTGATGGCAAAAGACATTGCGGCCAGCGCCAGCGTGCCGGAAAGCCAGCTGGTGGTGATCAACAACATCATCGACATCAACGAACTTGAAGCGCAGCTGCGCGCCTGGTTCGAAAGACAATAACCCTGATAAGGCGAGGTGGATATGTTTATCCTTGAAACGCTGAATTTCGTTGTTGATATTTTAAAAGTCCCTTCGGTGCTGGTCGGTTTAATTGCGCTTATTGGTCTGGTTGCGCAGAAAAAAGCGTTTTCGGACGTGGTGAAAGGAACCATTAAAACTATTCTGGGCTTTATTGTACTGGGCGGCGGTGCCACCGTGCTGGTCGGGTCATTAAATCCTTTAGGCGGTATGTTCGAACACGCCTTTACGATTCAGGGCATTATTCCAAACAATGAAGCGATTGTCTCCATTGCGCTGGAAAAATACGGTGCAGCGACCGCGCTGATTATGGCCTTCGGCATGGTGGCAAATATTATCGTCGCGCGCTTTACTCGCCTGAAGTACATCTTCCTGACCGGGCACCACACGTTTTACATGGCGTGCATGATTGGCGTGATCCTGACGGTAGCAGGCTTTGAGGGCGTGGGTCTGGTCTTTACCGGCTCGCTGATCCTCGGCCTGATCATGGCTTTCTTCCCGGCGATTGCGCAGCGCTACATGAAGCGCATTACCGGCAACGATGAGATTGCCTTCGGCCACTTTGGCACGCTGGGCTACGTGCTGTCGGGCTGGATTGGCAGCAAGGTCGGCAAAGGCTCCCGCTCAACCGAAGAGATGAACCTGCCGAAGAATCTGAGCTTCCTGCGCGACAGCTCGATCTCCATTTCCCTGACCATGATGATTATCTACCTGATCATGGCGGTGAGCGCCGGGCGCGAGTACGTCGAGGCTACCTTCAGCGCCGGCCAGAACTACCTCGTCTACGCCATCATCATGGCAATCACCTTTGCGGCGGGGGTGTTCATTATCCTGCAGGGCGTACGCCTGATTCTGGCAGAAATCGTCCCGGCCTTTACCGGCTTCTCGGAGAAACTGGTGCCGAACGCGCGTCCTGCGCTGGACTGCCCGGTGGTGTACCCCTATGCGCCAAACGCGGTGCTGATTGGCTTCCTGTTCAGCTTCCTCGGCGGGATTGTGGGGTTGTTCATCTGCGGTCAGTTTAGCTGGGTGCTGATCCTCCCGGGCGTCGTGCCGCACTTCTTCACCGGCGCAACGGCGGGCGTGTTCGGTAACGCCACCGGTGGACGTCGCGGGGCGATGATCGGTGCGTTTGCCAACGGCCTGCTGATTACCTTCCTGCCGGTCCTGTTGCTGCCGGTACTGGGCGCCATTGGTTTTGCCAACACCACCTTCTCGGACGCCGACTTCGGCGCGGTCGGGATTGTGCTCGGCAACCTGGCGCGCTTCCTGTCGCCGCTGGCCATCACCGGGCTGGTCGTGGCGCTGTTTGCGCTGCTGGTGGCGTACAACATCTTCGCGAAAAACAAACCTGCAGGCGGTAACGCGCAGGAAAACACCGGAGCCAAATCATGAATGAGAAAGAGATAACCGAACTCGCGCGTCAGATCCGTCTTGAGACGCTGAAGTCGCTGACGCAGCTGGGCTTTGGACACTATGGCGGCAGCATGTCGGTGGTTGAAACGCTGGCCGTGCTCTACGGCGCGGTGATGAAAATCGACCCGGCGGATCCGGACTGGCCGGAGCGAGACTACTTTGTCCTGTCGAAAGGCCATGCGGGCCCGGCGCTCTACAGCACGCTGGCGATCAAGGGCTACTTCCCGGTGGAAGAGCTGAGCACGCTGAACCAGAACGGCACGCGCCTGCCGAGCCACCCGGACCGCCTGAAAACGCGCGGCGTAGATGCTACCACCGGTTCGCTGGGACAGGGGATTTCCATCGCCGGCGGTATGGCGCTGTCGCACAGGCTGGCCGGGCGACCGAATCGGGTCTTCTGCATCGTCGGCGACGGCGAGCTGAACGAGGGGCAGTGCTGGGAAGCATTCCAGTTTATTGCTCACCATCGCCTGAACAACCTGACGGTATTTGTCGACTGGAACAAACAGCAGCTCGACGGCGAGCTGGACGAGATCATCAGCGCGTTCGACCTGGAGGGGAAATTCCGCGCCTTTGGCTTTGACGTGGCGACGGTGAAGGGGGACGACATTCCGGGTCTGCTGGCAGTGACGTCGCGGATCCTGGCAGCCGATGCGCGTCCGTTAGTCGTCATCCTCGACAGCATCAAAGGCCAGGGGGTGCCGTATCTGGAGCAGCTCAGCAACTCGCACCACCTGCGATTGACCGCGGAGAGCAAAGCGGCCCTCAACGAAACGATTCGCCAACTGGAGGCTTCACATGATTAAGGTTGCACCGGCAGGACAGAAAGACGCCGTTGAGATGCGTAAGGTCTACGCTGGCTTCGTGGCAAAACAGATTGAGGCCGGAAGCGACATCATTGCGCTCGAAGCAGACCTGATGAGCTCGATGGCGATGGACGGCGTAGCGCGCGATTATCCGCAGCACGTGATTAACTGCGGCATTATGGAGGCCAACGTCATCGGCACGGCGGCGGGGCTGTCGCTTACCGGACGCAAGCCGTTCGTTCACACCTTCACCGCCTTTGCCAGCCGCCGCTGTTTTGACCAGCTGTTTATGTCTCTGGACTATCAGCGAAACAACGTGAAGGTGATTGCTTCAGACGCGGGCGTGACGGCCTGCCACAACGGCGGAACGCATATGTCGTTTGAGGATATGGGCATCGTGCGCGGTCTGGCGCATTCGGTGGTGCTGGAGATGACCGACGCGGTGATGTTCGAGGACGTGCTGCGCCAGCTTATCGATCTCGACGGCTTTTACTGGGTACGGACCATCCGTAAGCAGGCACCGAGCGTGTATGCGCCTGGCTCAACCTTCACAATCGGCAAAGGCAACGTGCTGCGCGAAGGAACCGATATTACCCTGATTGCCAACGGCATCATGGTGTCGGAAGCGCTGGAAGCCGCGCGCCAGCTTGAGCAGGAGGGCGTCAGCGCGGCGGTCATCGACATGTTTACCCTGAAGCCTATCGACCGGATGCTGGTGAAAAACTACGCCGAGAAGACCGGGCGCATCGTCACCTGTGAAAACCACAGCATTCACAACGGCCTCGGGTCGGCGGTGGCGGAAGTGCTGGTGGAAACCTGCCCGGTGCCGATGCGGCGGGTGGGCGTTAAGGAGCGTTATGGCCAGGTGGGGACGCAGGATTTTCTGCAGAAAGAGTATGGCCTGACGGCACATGACATTGTATCGGCGGCGCGCGAGCTGCTGTAAATAAAAAAGGCGACCGGTTAAGTGGTCGCCTTTCTTGCCCGGTAAGCGCTAGCGCCACCGGGCTTTTTAACATTACTGCTGCTGCGAAGACTGGATCGCCGTCAGCGCGATGGTGTAAACGATATCGTCTACCAGTGCGCCACGAGACAGGTCGTTCACAGGTTTACGCATGCCCTGCAGCATTGGCCCGATGGAGATCAGGTCGGCAGAACGCTGTACCGCTTTGTAAGTGGTGTTACCGGTGTTCAGATCCGGGAAGATGAACACGGTAGCGCGGCCTGCAACCGGCGAGTTCGGCGCTTTAGATTTTGCAACGTCAGCCATAACCGCGGCGTCGTACTGCAGCGGGCCGTCGATCATCAGATCAGGACGTTTTTCCTGCGCAATACGGGTCGCTTCACGCACTTTCTCTACATCGCTACCTGCACCTGAGGTGCCGGTGGAGTAGGAGAGCATCGCCACGCGCGGCTCGATACCGAAAGCGGTCGCGGAGTCCGCGGACTGGATAGCGATCTCGGCCAGCTGCTCTGCAGTTGGATCCGGGTTGATCGCGCAGTCGCCGTAAACGTAAACCTGTTCAGGCAGCAGCATGAAGAACACGGAAGAAACCAGAGAGCTGCCTGGCGCGGTTTTGATCAGCTGCAGCGGTGGACGGATGGTGTTCGCCGTGGTGTGAACCGCACCGGAAACCAGACCGTCAACTTCGTCCTGCTCCAGCATCAGCGTGCCCAGCACTACGTTGTCTTCCAGCTGCTCGCGCGCAACGGCTTCGGTCATGCCCTTGCTCTTACGCAGCTCAACCAGACGGGCCACGTAGCTTTCGCGAACCACTTCTGGGTCAACGATTTCGATGCCAGCACCCAGCTCAACGCCCTGAGAGGCCGCTACGCGGTTAATCTCATCCGGGTTACCCAGCAGCACACAGGTCGCGATGCCGCGCTCTGCACAGATAGCCGCTGCTTTAACGGTACGTGGTTCATCGCCTTCTGGCAGAACAACGCGTTTGCCCGCTTTGCGCGCCAGCTCGGTCAGCTGGTAACGGAATGCTGGAGGAGACAGACGACGGCTGCGCTCGGAGGTCGCGGTCAGGGATTCGATCCAGTCTGCGTTGATGTAGCCAGCAACGTATTCCTGAACTTTCTCGATACGCTCGTGATCATCAACCGGCACTTCCAGGTTGAAGCTCTGCAGGCTCAGGGAGGTCTGCCAGGTGTTGGTGTTCACCATGAAGACCGGCAGACCGGTGGCGAACGCGCGTTCGCACAGCTTGCTGACGCGCGGGTCCATCTCGTAGGCACCGGTCAGCAGGATCGCACCGATTTCCACACCGTTCATCGCGGCCAGGCACGCTGCAACCAGCACGTCTGGACGGTCTGCGGAGGTCACCAGCAGGGAACCTGCGCGGAAGTGTTCCAGCATGTGCGGAATGCTGCGCGCACAGAAGGTTACTGACTTCACGCGGCGAGTGTTGATGTCACCTTCGTTAACGATGGTGGCGTTAAGGTGGCGCGCCATATCGATTGCACGGGTGGCAATCAGATCGAAGCTCCATGGCACCGCGCCCAGAACCGGAAGCGGGCTGGATTCCTGCAGCTTAGCCGGGTCAACTTTGATGACTTTCGCTTTGGACGAGTCGTCGAAGATCTCGGACAGGTCAGGGCGAGTACGGCCCTGCTCATCCACTGGCGCGTTCAGCTTGTTGACGATCACGCCGGTGATGTTGGTGTTTTTCGCGCCGCCGAAGCTGCTGCGCGTCAGTTCGATACGCTCGTTCAGCTGCTCTGGGGTATCAGTGCCCTGAGACATCACGAAAACGATCTCTGCGTTCAGGGTTTTCGCGATTTCGAAGTTCAGAGACTGCGCAAACTGGTGTTTGCGGGTTGGCACCAGACCTTCAACCAGCACCACTTCCGCGTCTTGCGCGTTAGCATGGTAGTTGGCGATGATCTCTTCCATCAGCACGTCTTTCTGGTTGCTGGAGAGCAGAGACTCAACGTGGCTCATCTTCAGCGGTTCGGCCGCCGGCAGATTGGAGTTCTTGCGAACGATGGTGGTGGTCTGGTCTGGCGCATCGCCACCGGCACGTGGCTGGGCAATTGGCTTAAAGACGCTCAGACGAACGCCTTTGCGTTCCATAGCACGGATAACGCCAAGGCTGACGCTGGTCAGGCCGACGCTGGTTCCGGTAGGGATCAGCATAATAGTACGGGACACGGTTTATCCTCTTTCGTTACCGCCGCAATTGGGCGGGTTACAAAACAGCACCGCCAGCATTGCTGGCGGTGTGGAATCAGGCAGTCAGGCGGTGCGCGTCTTGCGCAATAACCAGCTCTTCGTTAGTTGGGATTACGAGAGCAGGGCGGGTGCCTTCTTTGTTGATGAAGCCAGACTTGCCGAAGCGGGCAGCCAGGTTACGCTCGTGATCAACGTCGAAGCCCAGAACGCCCAGTTTGCCCAGGGACAGTTCACGAACCATTGCCGCGTTCTCACCGATACCACCGGTGAAGATAACCGCGTCCAGACGGCCTTCCATCAGCGCAGTGTAAGAGCCGATGTACTTCGCCAGACGGTGGCAGTAAACGTCCATTGCACGTTTAGCGTCTTCTTTCTCTGCGTAGTTGTCTTCAACGTAACGGCAGTCGCTGGTGACTTCGGTCAGACCCAGCAGGCCAGACTCTTTCGTCAGCATTTTGTTGATCTGGTCAACGCTCATGCCCAGGGTGTCGTGCAGGTGGAAGATGATCGCCGGGTCGATGTCACCGGAACGGGTACCCATCACCAGACCTTCCAGCGGGGTCAGACCCATGGAGGTATCAACACATTTACCGTTGCGGATAGCCGAAACAGAACCACCGTTGCCCAGGTGGCAGGTGATGATGTTCAGTTCTTCAACCGGCTTGTTCAGCACTTTTGCGGCTTCCTGAGTCACATAGAAGTGGCTGGTGCCGTGCGCGCCGTAACGACGTACGCCATGTTCTTTGTACAGGCTGTATGGCAGGGCATAGAGGTAAGACTCTTCCGGCATGGTCTGATGGAACGCGGTATCGAATACGGCCACGTTTTTGTCTTTCAGATTCGGGAAGGATTTCAGTGCTTCAGCGATACCGATCAGGTGAGCCGGGTTGTGCAGCGGTGCGAAGGACGCAGAGTCCTTGATGCCCTGGATCACAGATTCGTCGATAACGACGGAGCTGGTGTATTTTTCGCCGCCGTGGACGATACGGTGACCAATCGCAGTCAGCTGAGCAGACAGTTCTGGTTTTTGTGCCAGAATAGTGTTAACGATAAAGTTCAGCGCTTCACTGTGAGCGGCGCCTGCACCTAAAGCCGCTTCTTGTTTGCTGCCGTCCATCTTCCACTTGATGCGTGCTTCAGGCAGATGGAAACATTCGGCCAAACCAGAGAGGTATTCGTCACCGTTGAGCGCATCGATGATGGCGAATTTCAGTGAGGAGCTACCGCAGTTCAGAACCAGTACTAACTTACTCGACATGGAAGTACCTATTATTGATACGTGGCTAAAAAAACGTCAGTGAGTCTAACAGCGTAACGCATGATGACTCGGACATTTATGATTAACATCATGCCAAACGAACATTGTGGCATGATGGAAGAAATAACTATGATTTTATGCCATTTTGCACAATTTTCAGCCAATGGCATAATATGCAATAATTTGACGAGCTAATGATTCTCGTCTATGGCCCTATCAGGCTGGCACAGGATACCCGATACGGGGTAGAGATGACAAAATATTTTGAACGTTGTCATAGCTTGTTGTGGTTTTGCACGAAAATTTTAATTTTTATATGTGAAGTTGAGGTACAGCCATGTCGACACCAGAGAACCCGTCCGTAAATTTCTTCAGTCTGTTTCGTCGGGGACAGCATTATGCAAAGACGTGGCCAATGGAAAAGCGCCTTGCGCCGATGTTTATTGAGAATCGCACCATCCGCGCCACGCGCTATGCGATTCGCTTTATGCCGCCTGTCGCTGTCTTTACGCTGTGCTGGCAGATTGCGCTGGGTGGGCAGCTTGGACCTGCCGTCGCCACGGCGCTCTTCGCATTAAGCCTGCCGATGCAGGGCCTGTGGTGGTTAGGTAAACGGTCCATCACGCCACTTCCACCTTCTATTTTACACTGGTTTTATGAAGTGCGCGGTAAGCTTGAAGAGGCCGGGCAGGCGCTCGCCCCGGTTGAAGGCAAGCCGGATTACCAGGCGCTGGCGGACACGTTAAAGCGTGCTTTTAAGCAACTGGATAAAACATTCCTCGATGATTTGTGATTGATCATCGAAACGACGACGAAAAGAAGGCACAGTAACAATCAGTTACCGTGTCTTTTTTTTAAGTGCAATGCGCTACAGGAGTCGAAAGATGGAAATGACCCATGCTCAACGTCTGATTTTGTCTAACCAGTACAAGATGATGACTATGCTTGATCCCGATAACGCTGCGCGCTACAGCCGCCTGCAAACCATCGTCGAACGCGGCTTTGGTTTGCAAATGCGTGAACTGGACCGCGAGTTTGGCGAGCTGAAAGAAGAAACCTGCCGCATCGTGATCGACATTATGGAGATGTATCACGCTCTGCACGTGTCATGGACGAATCTCAAAGATCGGCAGTCGATTGACGAGCGCCGCGTGACCTTTTTAGGCTTTGATGCCGCAACGGAAGCGCGTTATCTGAGCTATGTTCGTTTTATGGTGAATACGGAAGGGCGTTATACCCACTTTGACGCGGGCACCCACGGCTTCAACGCGCAGACCCCGATGTGGGATAAGTATCAGCGCATGCTGAGCGCGTGGCATGCCTGTCCGCGTCAGTACCATTTAAGCAGCAACGAAATTCAACAAATCATTAATGCCTGACGGAGGTGCGTGTGCAGTGTAGAGGTTTTCTGTTTGATCTGGACGGTACGCTGGTGGACTCGCTGCCGGTTGTTGAGCGTTCATGGTGCCATTGGGCTGACAGACATGGCATCGACCATCAGGACGTGCTGAATTTTATCCATGGCAAACAGGCCATCACCTCGCTACGGCACTTCCTGGCCGGACGCACTGAGGACGAAATTCAGGCGGAGTTCAAATACCTGGAGCATATTGAAGCCACCGATACTGACGGCATCACCGCATTACCGGGCGCGCGCGAACTGCTTGAGCATTTGAACGAGGCGCAGATCCCGTGGGCTATCGTCACCTCCGGTTCCGTACCGGTTGCCCACGCCCGACACAAGGCGGCAGGGTTGCCGACGCCTGACGTGTTTATTACGGCGGAGCGCGTGAAGCGGGGTAAACCGGAGCCTGATGCATTTTTACTGGGCGCTGAACTGCTGGGCCTCGACCCGGCAGAGTGCGTGGTGGTGGAAGATGCGGCGGCAGGCGTACTGGCCGGGCTGAACGCAGGGAGCCACGTCATCGCCGTTAACGTTCCGGCGGGATCTCCCCGCCTGGAGGAGGCAGATTTGGTGCTCGATTCACTGACGGCACTGGCTGTTTCGAAAGCCTCTGATGGTGTTGTAACCGTCTCGCTAAAAATGTAAACCCATGATATAGCCCCACGCTGATGGGGCTTTTTTATGGCAAAATTTCTCATCTCCCACTGACAAGGACATGTTGTGAACGGTGAACTGATTTGGGTCCTGAGCCTGCTTTTAATCGCCATCCTTCTTTTTGCAACGGGCAAGGTACGCATGGACGCCGTCGCCCTGTTTGTCATCGTCGCGTTTGTGCTGAGCGGTACGCTCACGCTGCCGGAAGCCTTCTCCGGGTTTAGCGATCCCAACGTTATCCTGATTGCAGCCCTGTTTATTATTGGTGATGGGCTGGTGCGCACCGGCGTGGCGACTATTGTGGGGTCGTGGCTAGTGAAAGTGGCGGGCAGCAGCGAAACCAAAATGTTGATCTACCTGATGGTGACCGTCGCCGGGCTGGGAGCGTTTATGAGCTCCACGGGCGTGGTCGCCATCTTTATCCCGGTGGTGCTGAGCGTTTCCATGCGGATGCAGAGCTCGCCGTCGCGCCTGATGATGCCCCTGAGTTTCGCCGGTTTGATCAGCGGAATGATGACGTTGGTGGCAACCCCGCCGAACCTGGTCGTCAACAGCGAGCTGATCCGGGAAGGATTTGAGGGCTTCAGTTTTTTCAGCGTCACCCCGCTTGGGCTGGTTATTCTTGTAATGGGCGTGGTCTACATGCTGCTGACCCGTTTTGCCCTTAAAGGTGAAAGACAGGACAAAAATAAAGAAGGATGGAAGCGACGCACCTTCCGCGATTTGATTAAAGAGTACCGCCTTACCGGGCGCGCGCGCCGTCTGGCTATTCGCCCCGGCTCGCCGATGGTGGGACAGCGGCTGGATGACCTGAAGCTGCGTGAGCGGTATGGCGCGAACGTGATCGGCGTAGAGCGCTGGCGTCGTTTTCGTCGGGTGATCGTCAACGTCAACGGGGTGTCGGAATTCCGCGCGCGGGACGTCCTGCTGATTGATATGTCCACCGCTGATGTGGACCTGCGCGAGTTCTGCAGCGAACAGCTGCTGGAGCCGATGGTGCTGCGCGGGGAGTATTTCTCCGATCAGGCGCTGGATGTCGGCATGGCCGAAGTATCGCTCATCCCTGAATCGGAGCTGTTGGGCAAAACCGTGCGGGAAATGGGGTTCCGAACCCGCTATGGCCTGAACGTCGTGGGGCTGAAGCGCGATGGCGTAGCAATAGAAGGGGCGGTAGTGGATGAGCCGATCCTGCTGGGCGATATCTTCCTGGTTGTCGGTAACTGGAAGCTGATTAGCCAGCTAGGGCAAAAAGGACGCGATTTTGTGGTGCTCAACATGCCTGTTGAGGAGAGCGACGCGTCGCCTGCGCACAGCCAGGCGCCTCACGCTATTTTTTGTCTGGTGCTGATGGTCGCGCTGATGCTGACCGATGAAATTCCCAATCCGGTCGCGGCAATCATCGCCTGCCTGTTGATGGGTAAATTCCGCTGTATTGACGCCGAAAGCGCCTATAAAGCCGTTCACTGGCCGAGCATTATTCTCATCGTCGGGATGATGCCTTTCGCCCTGGCGTTGCAAAAAACCGGTGGCGTGGATCTGATCGTTAAAGGCTTAATGGACGTCGGCGGCGGGTATGGGCCGTACATGATGATGGTCTGCCTGTTTATCATGTGCGCCACCATCGGTCTGTTTATCTCGAATACCGCGACGGCGGTTCTGATGGCGCCTATCGCGCTGGCGATGGCAAAGTCCATGGGCGTTTCGCCGTACCCGTTTGCGATGATGGTGGCGATGGCCGCTTCCGCGGCATTTATGACGCCGGTCTCTTCTCCGGTAAACACGCTGGTGCTGGGGCCGGGGAACTATCGATTCAGCGATTTCGTAAAGCTGGGCGTGCCGTTCACCGTGCTGGTGATGGTGGTGTGCGTGGTATTGATACCGGTCCTGTTCCCGTTTTAAGCGTGAGTGCAGAAACGTAGGCCGGGTAAGGCGAAGCCGCCACCCGGCGAAAAATTACAACGGCGAATCCTGACTGATCTCATCCAACGATAAATGGAAGCTCGGTACGAACACCTGCATAAAATAATCCATCTCTTCGCTGCGGCGGGATTCCAGAGTTTTTTCCAGGCGCGTTTTTGCCAGTAAAAATTCGTTATTCCCTGCGGACAACTCTTCGAGACACTTCAGATAGGCGCAGAGCGCGTCGGCCTGTTTGACCAGCGACTTTTCATCTTCCGTGTACTGATGCTCATCGATGAGCGGCTCAAAGATGTCGCGCAACTCATCCGGCACCATGTCGATCAGCTTCTGCTGGGCAATCTTCTCGATGGCCTTATATTCCTGCGCAATTTGCGAGTTGAAATATTTCACCGGAGTAGGCAGGTCGCCGGTCAGCACTTCTGACGCATCGTGGTACATCGCCAGCAGGGCGATGCGCTCTGCATTGACCTGACCGTTGAATTTGCGGTTTTTAATGGCGGCCAGCGCGTGAGCGACCATGGCAACCTGCAGGCTGTGCTCTGACACGTTCTCTGTGCGCACGTTGCGCATCAGCGGCCAGCGGTTGATGAGTTTCAGGCGGGAGAGGTGGGCAAAGAAATGACTCTGACTCATAGGATACCTTTTGTCTTCACTGCGACAGGCGTTCATTGTGCGGGGAGGGGAGGGAAGATGCAAATCAGGCTACCGAAGTAGCCTGATTTTAAGATTACTGATGGTAACCAGAGAGGAAGCGACCAAAGCGGCTGATGGCCATTTCGAGGTCATCTTCGCGCGGCAGCGTCACGATGCGCACATGATCCGGCCACGGCCAGTTAAACGCCGTGCCCTGGACCAGCAGCACTTTTTCCTGCAGCAGGAAATCAAGCACCATTTTCTGATCATCGTGAATATTGAAGCGCTTCGCGTCAATTTTCGGGAACATATAGAGCGCCCCATTCGGCTTCACGCAGGAGACGCCCGGGATATCGTTGATCAGCTCCCACGCGCGGTTACGCTGTTCGTAAAGGCGTCCACCGGGCACGATGAACTCGCTAATGCTCTGATAACCACCCAGCGCCGTCTGGATTGCGTGCTGCGCCGGAACGTTGGCACATAAACGCATGGAGGCCAGCATCTCCAGCCCTTCAATATAGCCTTTGGCGTGCTTTTTCGGACCGTTTAATACCATCCAGCCCTGACGGAAACCGGCCACGCGGTAGGTTTTAGACAGGCCGTTAAAGGTGACGGTCAGCAGATCCGGGGCCAGCGCTGCGATTGAGTGGTGCTGTGCCGCGTCGTACAGGATCTTGTCGTAAATTTCGTCGGCAAAGATGATCAGGTTGTGCTGGCGGGCGAGCTCGACGATCTCCATCAGCAGCTCTTTTGAGTATACCGCACCCGTTGGATTGTTCGGGTTAATGATCACGATGCCGCGCGTGCGGGGCGTGATTTTTGCGCGAATATCATCGAGGTCCGGGAACCAGTCGGAGGACTCGTCGCAAAGATAGTGCACGGCCTTACCGCTGGACAAGGATACTGCAGCCGTCCACAGCGGATAGTCCGGTGCGGGAACCAGCATTTCGTCCCCGCTGTTCAGCAGCGCCTGCATCGCCTGCACGATCAGTTCGGAGACGCCGTTGCCAATATAAATATCTTCAACGGTAACATCACGCATGCCGCGTGCCTGGTAGTGCTGCATGATGGCTTTACGTGCGGAGTAAAGTCCTTTTGAATCGCAATAGCCTTGTGCAGTAGGAAGGTTGCGGATCACATCAACCAGAATTTCATCCGGCGCTTCAAAACCAAATGGCGCAGGGTTACCAATGTTGAGTTTCAGAACCTTGTTACCTTCCTCTTCAAGGCGTTTTGCCTCTTTCAGAACCGGGCCGCGGATGTCATAACAGACGTTATCTAGCTTGCTGGATTTTTCGATAGGGGACATGAACCTTTAACCTTTTCGCTATTATTGCCGCTCCCTGCCGTGGAAGTCAGCACGGAATAATGTACTCCCCCCTCGCTTCGTTTTGAAGGGTGTGCAGTAGAAGATTTTGTGCCGGCAGCAAAAAATTGATAAATCTTTTTCGCTGCACATTCGCTTTTATACTGGCTTAAAGTTGCACTTACGGTACCAGGATGGGTCGAATGTGCTATTAATTTTTCAAAATCCTGTATATTGTGCTGAATAAAATAAGTGGTGAGCCGGACGACGGTAGCAATCACCCTGAGTGACTTTTCGTAAATCCTGAATGCTTGAGGAATGTTCCTGTAAAAGCATAATGTGGCTAAAAGTTACTCATGTGAAATTAATGTTAAGTGCCATTAATGAATGGTCTTAATCTAAATTAAAATTTATTTATTATTAACCTATAAAATGCAACTTTAGTTAATTTTAATAAAATTAGTTTAGAAGCTTAACATTCTTCTTTAATCCTCAATATTGCAATAAGACTTATAAATAAAGTGGATTTGGGTTAAGATGTCTTACAGGAAAGCAGGGGGCAGATACACGGTTTTTGTATATCTGTAACTGATTTTCCGAATTAATTGATTGTTATTGTTGGAGTTATCTCTGGCTGGAATGTGTCGAACATCTCCTGCTACGTTGACAGCGCTGCGATAAAGATGGCAGAAAAGGTGTTATACCTTTAATGTAATTTACATAAACCTGCGAACATCTAAATATCCTGAACGTTTAAGAGAATAAAAATAACGTCATGAAACGTGCTTTCTGACTGTTGATATAAAGCAGCACAATAACTATCTGTCAGGCAGTCTGCCGGGCCGGGATGCGAGGGAAAACCTTCAGAGGGAATTGCTTAACTGTTACACACAGCTTCAACCCGGGCAGCTCCGCACGAGCAACCTGAAAGTGAATAGATATGATAAATGCAAATCGTCCGATAATGAATCTCGACCTCGATCTGCTGAGAACGTTTGTTGCGGTCGCCGATCTCAACACTTTTGCAGCAGCTGCTGCCGCCGTTTGCCGAACTCAGTCCGCCGTCAGCCAGCAAATGCAGCGGCTGGAGCAACTGGTTGGTAAAGAGCTTTTTGCGCGTCATGGGCGTAATAAGCTCTTAACGGAACACGGTATTCAGCTTCTGGGTTATGCCAGGAAAATTCTTCGCTTCAATGATGAAGCATGTATGTCATTAATGTTTAGCAACCTACAAGGGGTGCTAACGTTAGGCGCATCTGATGAGTCAGCGGATACAATATTGCCGTTTCTTCTCAATCGTATCAGTTCGGTTTATCCGAAGCTTGCACTGGACGTTAGCGTAAAGCGTAATGCTTTTATGGTTGAGATGTTAAATGAGAATAAAGTCGACCTGGTGGTGACTACGCATCGTCCCGGGCAGTTTGATTGCCTGACGCTGCGTACATCGCCTACGCACTGGTATTGTGCAGCCGAATACGTGCTGCAAAAAGGGGAACCGGTGCCACTGGTCTTACTGGATGACCCGAGCCCGTTTCGCGATATGGTGCTCACGGCGCTGAATGAGGCCAACATTCCGTGGCGTCTGGCGTATGTGGCTTCCACGTTACCAGCGGTCCGTGCAGCCGTGAAGGCCGGTCTGGGTGTAACGGCGCGTCCGGTAGAGATGATGAGCCCCGATCTGCGCGTTCTGGGGAAGTCCGATGGCCTGCCTGCGCTGCCGGATACGGAATATCTGCTCTGCCACAATTCGTCCAGCCATAACGAGCTGGCAAAGGTGGTGTTCGACGCGATGGAAAACTACCATAACCCGTGGCAGTTCGAGCGCGTTACCTCCGAAGGGGGGGATGATTCCCTGATCGTTGAAGGGGATTTTGAGTGATCGCCAGCTCAAAATTCTGGTAACAAAATGTAAGTGTAAAAAAAAGCCACTCGTGTGATTTTCGCATGCAGTGGCTTTTTTTTAGCAATAATATCCGCTTATAGCATATGGATTTTCAGGATACTCTCTATTTATCAATAAGCTAAATGATTTTGCTTACATATTGTCCGTTTTCCGTTCTAACTTCATCCATATCCCTCTCATGTTAAAAAAACAGGAAATATGTTGCCGTTTTCCTGGTTGAATTAACAAAAGCGTGTCACAGATCAAGAAAATACTCCTATTTGGGGGGAGGAATCGTTGGCAAATCCTGTCAAAATAGGAGGGTTATTTTTTTTACTTCCGAAACGGACACGATTCAACAACATACATTTGACGGAAAGTCATGCACCCACCAGGGTTAAAGGGCACCAAATGTTAATGAGAATCGCTCGATGTAATTTAATGTGAAGAAACCTTTGTTAAAGTTGACAATAGGTTATAGAAAGGAGTAAAAAACCCCATCATTTTGCTGTCTACGTCTCATTTCTGACAGTTAGTGTAAGGTTATTTGTTCCTCCCCATGAATCGATGTGATGCCCATCTGCCAGCAAGAGCAGTGTCGTTGGTATCACTTTTGATGAGTAAGCAATGAGTATGTCAACATCCACTGAAGTCATCGCTCATCACTGGGCATTCGCAATCTTTCTTATTGTAGCCATTGGCCTGTGCTGCCTGATGTTAGTCGGCGGCTGGTTCCTGGGCGGTCGCGCCCGTGCAAGGCACAAAAACACACCTTTCGAATCAGGTATTGATTCAGTAGGTTCCGCTCGCTTACGCCTGTCTGCCAAGTTCTATCTGGTAGCCATGTTCTTCGTCATCTTCGACGTGGAAGCGCTTTACCTTTTCGCATGGTCAACGTCCATCCGCGAAAGTGGTTGGGTAGGCTTTGTCGAGGCCGCAATTTTCATTTTAGTGCTACTGGCCGGTCTGGTTTATCTGGTGCGTATTGGCGCGCTTGACTGGACGCCTGCGCGTTCACGTCGTGAACACATCAACCCGGAAAACAGTATCTCTAATCGTCAGCAGTAACAGCGAGGCAATAAGATGGATTATACGCTCACCCGCATAGATCCTAACGGTGAGAATGACCGTTACCCCCTGCAAAAACAGGAGATCGTAACCGACCCCCTGGAGCAAGAAGTCAATAAAAGCGTGTACATGGGCAAACTCGAACATGCCATGCACGATATGGTCAACTGGGGTCGTAAGAACTCCATCTGGCCTTACAACTTTGGCCTTTCTTGCTGCTACGTTGAAATGGTGACGTCATTCACTGCGGTGCATGACGTTGCGCGTTTTGGGGCAGAGGTACTGCGTGCTTCCCCACGTCAGGCTGACCTGATGGTGGTAGCAGGTACGTGTTTTACCAAAATGGCACCTGTTATTCAGCGTCTTTATGACCAGATGCTGGAGCCTAAATGGGTTATCTCCATGGGGGCATGTGCTAACTCTGGCGGTATGTACGACATCTATTCCGTCGTACAGGGCGTAGATAAATTTATCCCAGTGGATGTGTACATCCCGGGTTGCCCGCCACGTCCGGAAGCTTACATGCAGGCATTGATGCTGCTGCAGGAGTCTATCGGTAAAGAACGTCGCCCACTGTCGTGGGTTGTTGGCGATCAGGGTGTGTATCGCGCGAACATGCAGTCTGAGCGCGAGCGTAAACGTGGTGAACGTATTGCCGTCACCAATCTGCGCACGCCTGACGAAATTTAAATTGCGCCTGTAGGCCTGGAGAACACCTTCGCATATCACTACTCAAATAGCGCGAAGCCAGGCTCAACAGTCACCACGGACCATTTGCAATGGTGAACAATATGACCGACTTAACCGCGCAAGAAGCCGCCTGGCAGACCCGGGATCATCTGGATGACCCAGTCATTGGCGAACTGCGCAACCGTTTTGGGCCGGATGCCTTTACTGTTCAGGCTACCCGCACCGGGGTACCCGTTGTTTGGGTGAAGCGTGAGCAATTGCTGGAAGTTGTCGATTTCCTCAAGAAATTGCCAAAACCGTACGTCATGCTGTTTGACTTACACGGCATGGATGAACGTCTGCGTACCCACCGCCAGGGTCTCCCTGCTGCGGACTTTTCCGTTTTCTACCACCTGATCTCAATAGACCGTAATACGGATATCATGCTCAAGGTGGCATTGTCTGAAAACGACATGCATTTGCCGACGATCGTCAAACTTTTCCCGAACGCCAACTGGTATGAGCGTGAAACCTGGGAAATGTTCGGCATGACCTTCGACGGCCACCCGCATCTGACGCGCATCATGATGCCACAGACCTGGACCGGCCACCCGCTGCGTAAAGACTACCCGGCACGTGCAACCGAATTCGATCCGTTTGAGCTGACTAAAGCCAAGCAGGATCTGGAAATGGAAGCGCTGACCTTCAAACCGGAAGACTGGGGCATGAAGCGCGGTACCGACAACGAGGACTTCATGTTCCTCAACCTCGGTCCAAACCACCCGTCTGCGCACGGTGCATTCCGTATTATTCTTCAGCTTGATGGCGAAGAGATTGTCGACTGCGTTCCGGACATCGGCTACCACCACCGTGGTGCTGAGAAGATGGGCGAGCGTCAGTCCTGGCACAGCTACATTCCGTATACCGACCGTATCGAGTACCTCGGCGGCTGCGTCAACGAGATGCCATACGTGCTGGCCGTTGAGAAACTGGCCGGTATTGTTACGCCGGATCGCGTCAACGTGATTCGCGTCATGCTGTCAGAACTGTTCCGTATCAACAGTCACCTGCTGTACATCTCCACGTTCATTCAGGACGTCGGCGCGATGACCCCGGTGTTCTTCGCCTTTACCGACCGTCAGAAAATCTACGATCTGGTAGAAGCCATTACCGGTTTCCGTATGCACCCGGCCTGGTTCCGCATCGGCGGTGTGGCACACGATCTGCCGCGCGGCTGGGACCGTTTGCTGCGTGAATTCCTCGACTGGATGCCAAAACGTCTGGCGTCTTACGAGAAAGCCGCGCTGCGTAACACCATCCTGAAAGGTCGTTCCCAGGGCGTTGCTGCCTACGGCGCGAAAGAAGCGCTGGAGTGGGGGACAACAGGTGCAGGTCTGCGTGCGACCGGTATTGATTTCGACGTGCGTAAAGCCCGTCCTTACTCTGGCTACGAGAACTTCGACTTTGAAGTCCCGGTGGGCGGCGGTGTTTCCGACTGCTACACCCGCGTGATGCTTAAAGTGGAAGAACTGCGCCAGAGTCTGCGCATCCTTGAGCAGTGCCTCAACAACATGCCGGAAGGCCCGTTCAAGGCGGATCACCCGCTGACGACGCCGCCGCCGAAAGAGCGCACGCTGCAACATATCGAAACCCTGATCACCCACTTCCTGCAGGTTTCCTGGGGGCCGGTCATGCCGGCGCAAGAATCCTTCCAGATGATTGAAGCGACCAAGGGTATTAACAGTTACTACCTGACCAGTGACGGCAGCACCATGAGCTACCGTACCCGCGTGCGTACGCCGAGCTTTGCGCACCTGCAGCAGATCCCGTCCGCCATCCGCGGCAGTCTGGTCTCCGACCTGATTGTGTATCTGGGTAGTATCGATTTTGTTATGTCAGATGTGGACCGCTAATTATGCACGAGAATCAACAACCACAAACCGAGGCTTTTGAGCTGAGTGAAGCAGAACGTGCCGCCATTGAGCACGAGATGCACCACTACGAAGACCCGCGTGCGGCGTCCATTGAAGCGCTGAAAATCGTACAGAAACAGCGTGGTTGGGTGCCGGATGGGGCGATCTATGAGATCGCGAAAGTGCTGGGCATTCCGGCAAGTGACGTAGAAGGCGTAGCCACGTTCTACAGCCAGATCTTCCGTCAGCCGGTTGGCCGCCATGTGATCCGCTACTGTGACAGCGTTGTCTGCCACATCACCGGTTATCAGGGCATCCAGGCTGCGATTGAGAAGAAGCTCAATATCAAGCCGGGCCAGACCACGTTCGATGGACGCTTTACTCTGCTGCCAACCTGCTGCCTGGGTAACTGCGACAAGGGGCCGACCATGATGATTGATGAGGACACTCACAGCCATCTGACGCCGGAAGCGATTCCTGACCTGCTGGAGCAGTACAAATGAAAACTGTAATTCGTACTGCTGAGACGCATCCGCTGACCTGGCGTCTGCGTGATGACAAACAGCCGGTATGGCTCGACGAATATCAGAGCAAAAACGGCTATGCCGGTGCGCGTAAAGCCCTGGGCGGCATGGCGCCGGATGACATCGTTAACGCGGTAAAAGAGTCTGGCCTGAAAGGCCGCGGCGGCGCGGGCTTCTCCACCGGTCTGAAGTGGAGCCTGATGCCAAAAGACGAATCCATGAACATCCGTTACCTGCTGTGTAACGCCGATGAAATGGAGCCGGGTACCTATAAAGACCGTCTGCTGATGGAGCAGCTGCCGCACCTGCTGGTGGAAGGCATGCTGATTTCCGCGTTCGCGCTGAAAGCGTACCGTGGCTACATCTTCCTGCGCGGTGAGTACATCGAAGCGGCGGAAAACCTGCGTCGCGCGATTGCCGAAGCCACCGAAGCGGGCCTGCTGGGTAAAAACATCCTGGGCACCGGGTTTGACTTCGAACTGTTCGTGCACACCGGTGCCGGGCGTTACATCTGTGGTGAAGAAACCGCGCTGATTAACTCCCTGGAAGGTCGCCGTGCGAACCCGCGTTCCAAGCCACCGTTCCCGGCAAGCTCCGGCGTGTGGGGTAAACCGACCTGCGTAAACAACGTCGAAACCCTGTGTAACGTTCCGGCTATCCTCGCCAACGGCGTGGAGTGGTATCAGGGCATCTCCTCAAGCAAAGATGCCGGTACCAAGCTGATGGGCTTCTCCGGTCGCGTTAAAAATCCTGGCGTCTGGGAGCTGCCGTTCGGTACCACCGCACGTGAAATTCTTGAAGACTACGCTGGCGGCATGCGTGATGGCCTGAAATTCAAAGCCTGGCAGCCGGGTGGGGCAGGGACAGACTTCCTGACCGAAGCCCACCTTGACCTGCCGATGGAGTTCGAAAGCATTGGTAAAGCAGGCAGCCGTCTGGGTACGGCGCTGGCGATGGCCGTCGACCACGAGATCGGCATGGTCTCGCTGGTGCGTAACCTGGAAGAGTTCTTCGCTCGTGAGTCCTGCGGCTGGTGTACACCGTGCCGTGATGGTCTGCCGTGGAGCGTGAAGATCCTGCGTGCAATCGAACGTGGCGAAGGCCAGCCTGGCGATATCGAGACGCTTGAGCAACTGTGTCGATTCTTAGGCCCGGGTAAAACCTTCTGTGCCCACGCACCGGGTGCCGTCGAACCTCTGCAGAGCGCGATCAAATATTTCCGCGACGAGTTCGAAGCAGGCATCAAGCAGCCGTTCAGCAATACCCATGCCATCAATGGGATTCAGCCGAACCTGCTTAAAGCGCGCTGGTAACGACAAGAATTTTGATTAACGCTCGGTTTCGACCGAGCCAACTGGAAGCATGCTAATGGCTACGATTCATGTAGACGGCAAAGAATACGAAGTCAACGGGGCGGACAACCTGCTGGAAGCTTGTCTGTCTCTTGGCCTCGATATTCCGTACTTTTGCTGGCATCCGGCGCTGGGCAGCGTCGGTGCTTGCCGCCAGTGTGCGGTGAAGCAATATCAAAACGCGGAAGACACGCGTGGTCGCCTGGTGATGTCCTGTATGACGCCAGCCACCGAAGGCACTTTTATTTCGATTGACGACGAAGAAGCCAAACAGTTCCGCGAGAGCGTGGTGGAATGGTTGATGACCAACCACCCGCACGACTGTCCGGTTTGTGAAGAGGGCGGTAACTGCCACCTTCAGGATATGACCGTGATGACCGGCCACAGCTTCCGTCGCTATCGCTTTACCAAGCGTACCCACCGTAACCAGGATCTGGGGCCGTTCATCTCTCACGAAATGAACCGCTGCATCGCCTGCTACCGCTGCGTGCGTTACTACAAAGACTATGCAGACGGTCAGGATCTGGGCGTGTATGGCGCGCATGACAACGTCTACTTCGGTCGTCCGGAAGACGGTACGCTTGAAAGCGAATTCTCCGGTAACCTGGTAGAAATCTGCCCGACCGGCGTATTCACGGATAAAACCCACTCCGAGCGTTACAACCGTAAATGGGACATGCAGTTTGCGCCAAGCATCTGCCAGCAGTGTTCCCTCGGCTGCAACACCAGCCCGGGTGAGCGCTACGGCGAACTGCGTCGTATCGAAAACCGTTACAACGGTACCGTTAACCACTACTTCCTGTGCGACCGCGGTCGTTTCGGCTATGGCTATGTGAACCTGAAGGACCGTCCGCGTCAGCCGGTTCAACGCCGTGGCGACGACTTCATTACCCTGAACGCTGAACAGGCGATGCAGGGCGCGGCAGACATTCTGCGCCAGTCGAAGAAAGTGATCGGTATCGGCTCTCCGCGCGCCAGCATCGAAAGCAACTTCGCCCTGCGCGAGCTGGTTGGGGCGGAAAACTTCTATACCGGTATCGCCCAGGGCGAGCAGGAACGTCTGCAGCTGGTACTGAAAGTGCTGCGTGAAGGCGGTATCCATACCCCTGCGCTGCGCGAAATCGAATCCTATGATGCGGTCCTGGTGCTGGGTGAAGACCTGACGCAGACCGGCGCACGCGCGGCTCTGGCGGTTCGCCAGGCGGTGAAGGGTAAAGCACGTGAAATGGCAGCGGCGCAGAAAGTGGCTGACTGGCAGATTGCGGCGATCCTGAACATCGGCCAGCGCGCGAAGCATCCACTGTTTGTGACCAACGTCGACAACACCCGTCTGGACGATATCGCGGCGTGGACCTACTGCGCACCGGTTGAAGATCAGGCGCGCCTCGGCTTTGCGATTGCCCACGCGCTGGACAACAGCTCACCGGCCGTTGAGCTGGATCGCGACCTGCAAAACAAGGTCGACGTGATTGTTCAGGCACTGGCAGGTGCGAAGAAGCCGCTGATTATTTCCGGTACCAACGCCGGTAGCGCGGAGATCATTCAGGCGGCAGCCAACGTGGCCAAAGCTCTGAAAGGCCGTGGTGCGGACGTCGGCGTGACCATGATTGCCCGTGCGGTGAACAGCATTGGTCTGGGCATGATTGGCGGCGGTTCGCTGGAAGAAGCCTTAAGCGAACTGGAATCCGGTGCCGCTGACGCCGTGGTGGTGCTGGAAAACGACCTGCATCGTCATGCTTCTGCCGCTCGCGTTGACGCTGCGCTCTCCAAAGCGCCGCTGGTGATGGTGATTGACCATCAGCGCACCGCGATTATGGACAAAGCGCACCTGGTGCTCTCTGCGGCAAGCTTCGCAGAAAGCGACGGTACCGTTATCAACAACGAAGGCCGCGCGCAGCGTTTCTTCCAGGTTTATGACCCGGCGTACTACGACAGCAACACCGTGATGCTGGAAAGCTGGCGCTGGCTGCACTCCCTGCACAGCACCGTGCAGAGCCGTGAAGTGGACTGGACGCAGCTCGACCACGTTATCGACGCGGTAGTCGAAAAACTGCCTCAGCTGGCAGGCATTAAAGATGCCGCGCCTGAAGCAAGCTTCCGCATTCGCGGCCAGAAACTGGCACGTGAACCGCACCGTTACAGTGGCCGTACTGCGATGCGTGCCAACATCAGCGTGCACGAACCGCGCCAGCCGCAGGATAAAGACACCATGTTCGCCTTCTCGATGGAAGGGAACAACCAGCCGTCTGCGCCGCGTTCGCAAATCCCGTTCGCATGGGCACCGGGCTGGAACTCCCCGCAGGCATGGAACAAGTTCCAGGCTGAAGTGGGCGGCTCCCTGCGCCACGGCGATCCGGGCGTGCGTCTGATTGAAGCCTCCGAAACCGGTCTGGACTTCTTCACCACCGTACCGGCGCGCTTCCAGGCGCAGGACGGTAGCTGGCGTATTGCCCCGTACTACCACCTGTTCGGTAGCGACGAGCTGTCCCAGCGTTCACCGGTCTTCCAGACCCGTATGCCGCAGCCGTACATCAAGCTTAACCCGGCTGATGCCGCGAAGCTTGGCGTTAACGCGGGTGCAAACATCGCCTTTAGCTATGACGGCCAGACCATCAGCCTGCCGCTGATTATTTCTGAAAGTCTGACAGCAGGGCAGGTGGGTCTGCCGATGGGTATGCCAGGCATCGCGCCGGTTCTGGCGGGTGCGCGTCTTGATAATCTGCAGGAGGCAAAAGCATGAGTTGGTTAACGCCGGATCTTATCGACATCCTGCTGAGCATTCTGAAAGCGATTGTTATCCTGCTGGTGGTGGTCACCTGCGGCGCGTTCATGAGCTTTGGTGAACGTCGTCTGCTCGGTCTGTTCCAGAACCGTTACGGACCGAACCGCGTGGGCTGGGGTGGTTCACTCCAGCTGGTCGCGGACATGATCAAGATGTTCTTTAAAGAGGACTGGATCCCGCGCTTCTCTGACCGCGTGATCTTTACTCTGGCACCGATGATCGCCTTCACCTCGCTGCTGCTGGCATTTGCTATCGTTCCGGTCAGCCCGACCTGGGTGGTCGCTGACCTGAACATCGGCATTCTGTTCTTCCTGATGATGGCAGGCCTCGCGGTTTACGCGGTGCTGTTCGCAGGCTGGTCCAGTAACAACAAATACTCGCTGCTGGGTGCGATGCGTGCTTCCGCGCAGACGCTGAGCTACGAAGTGTTCCTGGGTCTCTCCCTGATGGGCGTGGTGGCGCAGGCTGGTTCATTCAACATGACCGACATCGTCAACAACCAGGCCGACATCTGGAACGTTATTCCGCAGTTCTTTGGGTTTATTACCTTTGCCATCGCGGGCGTGGCAGTGTGTCACCGTCACCCGTTTGACCAGCCAGAAGCCGAACAGGAACTGGCCGACGGTTACCACATCGAATATTCCGGTATGAAATTCGGTCTGTTCTTCGTGGGCGAGTACATCGGTATCGTCACCATTTCCGCGTTGATGGTAACGCTGTTCTTCGGTGGCTGGCATGGCCCGTTCTTACCGCCGTTCATCTGGTTCGCGCTGAAAACCGCGTTCTTCATGATGATGTTCATTTTGATTCGCGCAGCGTTACCGCGTCCGCGTTATGACCAGGTAATGTCCTTCGGCTGGAAAGTGTGCCTGCCGCTGACGCTCGTCAACTTGTTGGTAACGGCCGCTGTCATTCTCTGGCAGCAGCCATAAGGGGCAATAGACCATGACCTTAAAAGAATTACTGGTAGGCTTCGGTACCCAGGTACGCAGTATCTGGATGATCGGCCTGCACGCGTTTGCCAAACGCGAAACCCGGATGTACCCGGAAGAGCCGGTATATCTGCCGCCGCGCTACCGTGGCCGTATCGTGCTGACGCGCGACCCGGACGGTTCCGAGCGCTGCGTTGCCTGTAACCTGTGTGCGGTAGCGTGTCCGGTAGGCTGTATCTCTCTGCAGAAAGCCGAGACGGTAGACGGCCGCTGGTACCCTGAGTTCTTCCGCATCAACTTCTCACGCTGCATTTTCTGCGGTCTGTGTGAAGAAGCGTGCCCAACCACGGCGATTCAGCTGACTCCAGACTTCGAGCTGGGTGAGTACAAGCGTCAGGACCTGGTGTACGAGAAAGAGGATCTGCTGATTTCCGGTCCGGGCAAATACCCGGAATATAACTTCTACCGGATGGCGGGTATGGCAATCGACGGCAAAGATAAGGGTGAAGCAGAGAACGAAGCTAAGCCTATCGACGTCAAGAGCCTGTTACCGTAAGGAGAGGGCAATGGAATTCGCTTTTTATATCTGTGGCCTTATCGCCATCCTGGCTACGCTGCGAGTGATCACGCACACCAATCCGGTGCATGCGCTGCTGTACTTAATCATCTCGCTGCTGGCCATTTCCGGGGTGTTCTTCGCACTGGGCGCGCACTTCGCCGGTGCGCTGGAAATCATCGTCTACGCCGGGGCCATCATGGTGCTCTTCGTGTTCGTGGTGATGATGCTGAACCTGGGCGGCTCTGAAATTGAGCAGGAACGTCAGTGGTTAAAACCGCAGGTGTGGATCGGCCCGGCAATTTTGTCGGCCATCATGCTGGTGGTGATCGTTTACGCCATTCTGGGTGTTAACGATCAGGGCATCGACGGCACGCCGATTGGCGCGAAAGAGGTAGGTATCACGCTCTTTGGCCCATACGTTCTGGCGGTTGAACTGGCCTCAATGCTGCTGCTGGCAGGTCTGGTTGTGGCTTTCCACGTTGGCCGCGAAGAGCGTGCTGGCGAGGTGCTGAGCAACCGCACTGACGACCGCGCGAAAAGAAAAACGGAGGAGCGCGCATGATCCCCTTAACACATGGACTGATCCTCGCTGCGATTTTATTCGTTCTGGGTCTGACCGGTCTGGTTATCCGCCGCAATCTGCTGTTTATGCTGATCGGGCTGGAAATCATGATTAACGCCTCCGCGCTGGCCTTCGTGGTCGCCGGAAGCTACTGGGGCCAGACCGATGGTCAGGTGATGTACATTCTCGCCATCAGCCTCGCGGCTGCCGAAGCGAGTATTGGCCTGGCGCTGTTGCTGCAGCTCCATCGTCGCCGCCAGAATCTGAACATCGATTCAGTAAGTGAGTTGCGTGGATGAACATGCTTGCCTTAACCATTATTTTTCCGCTGATTGGCTTCGTGCTGCTGGCGTTTTCTCGCGGCCGCTGGTCTGAGAATCTGTCTGCGACCGTCGGCATGGGCTCTGTTGGCCTGGCCGCGCTGGTGACAGCGTATGCGGGTATCGACTTCTTTAACAACGGGCGTCAGCCTTTCAGCGTACCGCTGTGGACCTGGATGTCGGTCGGTGATTTCAACATCGGCTTCAACCTGGTGCTGGATGGTCTCTCGCTCACCATGCTCTCCGTGGTCACCGGCGTTGGCTTCCTGATCCACATGTTCGCCTCCTGGTATATGCGCGGTGAAGAGGGTTACTCCCGCTTCTTCGCCTACACCAACCTGTTTATCGCCAGCATGGTGGTTCTGGTGCTGGCCGATAACCTGCTGCTGATGTATCTGGGCTGGGAAGGCGTAGGTCTGTGTTCTTACCTGCTGATCGGTTTCTACTATACCGATCCGAAGAATGGCGCAGCGGCCATGAAAGCGTTCGTCGTGACCCGCGTGGGTGACGTCTTCCTCGCTTTCGCGCTGTTCATTCTTTACAACGAACTGGGCACGCTGAACTTCCGCGAAATGGTGGAACTGGCGCCGGCGCACTTCGCGGCAGGCAACAACATGCTGTGGTGGGCAACGCTGATGCTGCTGGGTGGTGCCGTGGGTAAATCCGCGCAGCTGCCGTTGCAGACGTGGCTGGCCGACGCGATGGCGGGTCCAACCCCTGTCTCCGCGCTGATCCACGCTGCGACCATGGTTACCGCCGGTGTTTACCTGATTGCGCGTACCCATGGCCTGTTCCTGATGACCCCGGAAATTCTGCATCTGGTGGGTATCGTCGGTGCGGTCACGCTGGTGCTGGCAGGCTTTGCCGCGCTGGTGCAGACCGATATCAAGCGCGTTCTCGCGTATTCCACCATGAGCCAGATTGGTTACATGTTCCTGGCGCTGGGCGTTCAGGCGTGGGACGCGGCCATTTTCCACCTGATGACGCACGCGTTCTTTAAAGCGCTGCTATTCCTCTCATCCGGTTCCGTGATTCTGGCCTGCCACCACGAGCAGAACATCTTCAAGATGGGCGGACTGCGTAAGTCCATTCCGCTGGTTTATGTCTGCTTCCTGGTGGGCGGCGCGGCGCTGGCGGCACTGCCGCTGATCACCGCGGGCTTCTTCAGTAAGGACGAAATCCTTGCGGGTGCCATGGCGAATGGTCATATCAATCTGATGGTTGCGGGTCTGGTCGGCGCGTTCATGACCTCCCTGTATACCTTCCGTATGATTTTCATCGTATTCCACGGTAAAGAACAAATTCACGCTCACGCAGGGAAGGGGATTACCCATCACCTGCCGCTGATTGTGCTGCTGGTACTGTCCACCTTCGTTGGCGCGATGATTGTGCCACCGCTGCAGGGCGTACTGCCGGACACCACCGAGCTTGAGCACGGTCGCGTTCTGACGCTTGAAATCACCTCCGGTGTGGTCGCTATCGCGGGCATCCTGATCGCTGCATGGCTGTGGCTGGGCAAACGTACGCTGGTCACTGCCGTGGCCAACAGTGCGCCGGGCCGCCTGCTGGGCACCTGGTGGTACAACGCGTGGGGCTTCGACTGGCTGTACGACATGATCTTCGTTAAGCCGTTCCTGGGCATCGCGTGGCTGCTGAAGCGCGACCCGCTGAACAGCCTGATGAATATCCCGGCGATCCTTTCCCGCTTTGCAGGTAAAGGCCTGCTGTACAGCGAGAACGGTTACCTGCGCTGGTATGTGGCGTCCATGAGCATCGGTGCGGTTGTCGTGCTGGCGCTGCTGATGGTGTTGCGTTGATCGTTAAGTGAATTTTATTCGAATTCGTTGAAAATCAGGCCCCTGCTGGGGGCCTTAAAAAGGAATGTAAATCGCCATGTTACTACCCTGGCTAATATTAATTCCCTTCATCGGCGGCTTCCTGTGCTGGCAGACTGAACGCTTTGGCGTGAAGATGCCGCGCTGGATCGCGCTGATCACCATGGGATTGACGCTCGCGCTTGGCCTGCAACTGTGGTTGCAGGGCGGTTACTCACTGACCCAGTCTGCGGGCATTCCGCAGTGGCAGTCTGAGTTCATCCTGCCGTGGATCCCGCGTTTCGGCATTACGATCCACCTGGCGATTGACGGTCTCTCACTGCTGATGGTGGTCCTGACCGGTCTGCTCGGCGTTCTGGCGGTACTTTGCTCCTGGCGAGAAATCGAAAAATACCAGGGCTTCTTCCACCTGAACCTGATGTGGATCCTGGGCGGCGTAATCGGCGTGTTCCTTGCCATCGACATGTTCCTGTTCTTCTTCTTCTGGGAGATGATGCTGGTGCCGATGTACTTCCTGATCGCGCTGTGGGGCCACAAGGCGTCCGACGGTAAAACGCGTATCACGGCGGCAACCAAGTTCTTCATCTATACCCAGGCGAGTGGTCTGGTGATGTTGATTGCCATTCTGGCGCTGGTGTTTGTTCACCACAATGCGACCGGCACCTGGACCTTCAACTACGAAGACCTGCTGAAGACCCCAATGTCACACGGCGTGGAATATCTGCTGATGCTGGGCTTCTTCATCGCGTTCGCGGTGAAAATGCCGGTCGTTCCGCTGCACGGCTGGCTGCCAGACGCACACTCTCAGGCGCCAACGGCGGGTTCCGTTGACCTGGCGGGCATCTTGCTGAAAACGGCGGCCTACGGCCTGCTGCGTTTCGCTCTGCCGCTGTTCCCGAACGCCTCCGCAGAGTTCGCACCGATTGCCATGTGGCTGGGTGTGATCGGTATCTTCTACGGTGCCTGGATGGCTTTCACCCAGTACGACATCAAGCGACTGATTGCCTACACCTCCGTTTCCCACATGGGCTTCGTGCTGATTGCTATCTACACCGGCAGCCAGCTGGCGTACCAGGGCGCGGTGATCCAGATGATTGCGCACGGTCTGTCTGCAGCCGGCCTCTTCATCCTGTGCGGTCAGCTGTACGAACGTCTGCATACCCGCGACATGCGTATGATGGGCGGTCTGTGGAGCAAAATTAAGTGGCTGCCAGCGCTTTCCATGTTCTTCGCGGTGGCTACCCTGGGGATGCCGGGTACCGGTAACTTCGTCGGCGAATTTATGATTCTGTTCGGCAGCTTCAAAGTGGTACCGGTGATTACCGTGATCTCCACGTTTGGTCTGGTGTTCGCTTCCGTATACTCGCTGGCGATGCTGCACCGCGCTTACTTCGGTAAAGCGAAGAGCGAAATTGCTGCACAAGAACTGCCGGGGATGTCGCTGCGTGAGCTGTTCATCATCCTGCTGCTGGTCGTACTGCTGGTGCTGCTGGGCTTCTTCCCGCAGCCGATTCTGGATACCTCGCACAGCGCGATGGGTAACATCCAGCAGTGGTTTGTTAATTCTGCTTCTACTACAAGGCCGTAATTCGCCATGACAATAACTCCACAACAACTGATCGCGCTGCTACCGCTGCTGATCGTCGGATTGACGGTGGTGGTTGTGATGCTCTCCATTGCGTGGCGACGCAATCACTTCCTGAATGCCACGCTGTCGGTCATCGGCCTGAACGCCGCGTTAGTCTCTCTCTGGTTTGTTGGTCAGGGTGGGGCGATGGACGTCACCCCGCTGATGCGCGTTGACGGTTACGCCATGCTGTATACCGGACTGGTGCTGCTGGCAAGCCTGGCAACCTGTACCTTTGCGTACCCGTGGCTCGAAGGCTACAACGACAATAAAGAAGAGTTTTACCTGCTGGTTCTGATTGCCGCGCTGGGCGGCATTCTGCTGGCGAATGCGAACCACCTGGCCGCGCTGTTCCTCGGCATTGAGCTGATATCTCTGCCGCTGTTCGGCCTGATTGGTTACGCCTTCCGTCAGAAGCGCTCCCTGGAAGCAAGCATCAAGTACACTATTCTGTCTGCTGCTGCATCCTCGTTCCTGCTGTTTGGTATTGCGCTGCTGTACGCACAGTCCGGTAATCTCTCCTTCATGGCGCTCGGCAAGAGCCTCGGCGACGGCATGCTGCATGAGCCGCTGCTGCTGGCGGGTCTGGGCATGATGATTGTTGGCCTTGGCTTCAAACTCTCTCTGGTGCCGTTCCACCTGTGGACGCCAGACGTATACCAGGGCGCTCCGGCTCCGGTGTCGACCTTCCTGGCGACGGCGAGCAAAATCGCTATCTTCGGTGTGGTCATGCGTCTGTTCCTGTACGCGCCGGTAGGTGACAGCGAAGCGGTTCGCGTGGTGCTGGGCATTATCGCGTTCGTCTCCATCATCTTCGGTAACCTGATGGCGCTGAGCCAGACCAACATCAAGCGTCTGCTGGGCTACTCGTCTATTTCTCATCTGGGCTACCTGATGGTGGCGCTGATTGCGCTGCAGAGCGGCGAGATGTCGATGGAAACCGTGGGCGTGTATCTGGCCGGTTACCTGTTCAGCAGTCTCGGCGCCTTCGGCGTGGTGAGCCTGATGTCCAGCCCGTACCGTGGTCCGGATGCCGATTCACTGTTCTCCTACCGTGGTCTGTTCTGGCACCGTCCGATCCTGTCTGCGGTGATGACCGTGATGATGCTCTCTCTGGCAGGTATCCCGATGACGCTTGGCTTTATCGGTAAATTCTACGTGCTGGCCGTCGGTGTGCAGGCGCACCTGTGGTGGCTGACCGCGGGCGTGGTGATCGGTTCCGCGATTGGTCTCTACTACTACCTCCGCGTGGCCGTGAGCCTGTACCTGAGTGCGCCTCAGCAGCTCAACCGTGATGCCCCAACCAACTGGCAGTACAGCGCCGGTGGTATCGTAGTGCTTATCTCGGCGCTGCTGGTGCTGATCTTCGGTATCTATCCGCAGCCGCTGATTGATATCGTGCAGCGAGCGATGCCGCTGATGTAAAACAAAAAACCCGCCTCGGCGGGTTTTTTTATGGTTTTCGCCCTCTCCCTGTGGGAGAGGGACCGGGTGAGGGCACCAGCCCGCACCAGACTTAAGCCAGCTGCTTCCTGCTTATAAGCGGCCCGTCAATCTTCTTCATCGAGCGGTCCAGCACTTCCTCAATCACCGACGACAGCTCGTTTAGCTCAAACTTCGCCACATACCCGTCCGCTTTCACCTTACGAATATGGTCTTCGTTGGCGTTACCGGAAAGGGAAGAGTGGATCACCACCGGAATGTCCTTTAATACCGGGTCGGTTTTGATTTTGCGCGTCAGCGTAAAGCCGTCCATCTCCGGCATTTCAAGATCGGTCAGCACAAGCGCGATCTTATCGGTGATGGGAACTCCCTCGGCCTGCGCCTGAGCGGCCAGTACGCCAATTTTCTCCCACGCATCTTTGCCGGTGATATGCAGCTGCGCGGGGATCTCCATCGCCTGCAGACCTTTCTCCAGCATCGAGCGCGCTACCTTGGAATCTTCCGCAACGATGGCGACAGCGCCCGGCTTAATATGGAATTTGGTGGTCTTCAGATTCGTGGCGTGCAGATCGTGATTGGCCGGAGTGATGTCGTACAGGATCTGCTCAACGTCCAGCACCATCGCCAGATCGTTGGTATCCGTTTTCTCATCCAGGCAGGCGATGCTGGTGATGTAGCGACCGCTGACTGCGGTTTCCGCCGCGTGCACCTGCTTCCAGTCCAGACGCATGATGTTCTCAACCGACTCCACGGCAAACGCCTGCACGCTGCGCGCGTATTCGGTGATCAGCAGGATATTCAGCCCGGTGGTGGGCTTACAGCCCGCCACGGCGGCCAGGTCGATCACCGGGATCACCTGATCGCGAATATTCACCATTCCCATCAGCGGTGACTTCATCCCGGCAGGTTTCGTGAACTCCGGCATCGGCACAATTTCACGCAGCTTAAAAACGTTAATGCCAAACAGCTCGGATTTATTTTCGTTAAGAGAAGTGCCAAGACGGAACAGCAACAGTTCAAAACGGTTCGACAGGGTCAGATTCGCCCTGTCATCAATATCTTTCTGGAAATTATCCATTCTACCCTCGAGAGAAATGCTGACCTTTTAATCGTTATCGGCATCCTGAGGGAAAAATGAAGGACTAAACGCTGACCTGAGCGAAATCTTCGGCCAGCTCACATTCCGGGAACAGCGCGCGGCACTCTGCCAGCAGCTTTTCACAGCCCCGCGCGTCGTAGCGCGAGCTGACATGGGTGACGATGAGTCTCCCGACGCCCGCGTCACGGGCAAGCTGCGCCGCCTGACGTGTAGAGCTATGGCCCCGGCCATTGGCTTTTTCTTCCATCGCTGTTTCAAGCGTTGCTTCATGCACCATCACATCCACGCCCTGGGCAAGCTGAAGCGCTGCCGGGCACGGGGCCGTGTCGCCAAATATCGCCAGCTTTTTGCCGGGCTGCGGTGCGGCGAGATAATCCTGGCCGTTGATGACGCGCCCGTCCTCCAGCGTGACGGTCTCACCGTGCTTCAGGCGCTGGAACAGCGGCCCGGGTTTGACGCCATCGGCCATCAGCGCGGCGGCGTCCAGCGCGCCGGGTTTGTCATGCGCGTCAATGCGATAGCCATAGCACTCGACAGGGTGACTGAGCGGCTGAGCGCTCACCTTATAATCGTCGTCATCGAAAACCAGGCCTTCGCTAATTTCAACGACCTCCAGCGGATAATCCGTCCATGACCCGCTAAGGCGCAGCGTGGTTTCAACAAATTCACGAATACCCGCAGGCCCGTAAATCGTCAGCGGGTTGGCGTTACCGGCCATCGAGCGGCTGCACAGCAGGCCGGGAAGGCCAAACAGATGGTCACCATGCAGATGGGTGATAAAAATTTTATCCAGCTTGCCGGGGTGATAAGCGGTGTGTAACAGCTGATGCTGCGTCCCTTCACCACAGTCAAATAGCCACAGCCCGCCGCGGGTGGGATGTTTAAGATCCAGAAGGATCGCCGTCACGTTCCGTGAGCGGGTTGGCACGCCAGCGGACGTACCCAGAAAAATCAGTTCCATAACGCAATCAGCCCTTTGCCGAACGGGGAGGGGTTTAGTATAACGTGATGAACCCCAGGAAGGAGACTGACATGATCCAGTGGCAAGATTTACACCATAGTGACCTCACCGTTCATTCACTTTACGCCCTGCTGAAACTGCGCTGCGAAGTTTTTGTGGTTGAACAGACCTGCCCGTATCAGGACATCGACGGCGATGATCTCGTTGGCGAGAACCGCCATATACTCGGCTGGCGGAATAACGAGCTGGTGGCGTATGCGAGGATTCTGAAAAGCGAAGACGATTTTGAGCCTGTCGTCATTGGCCGCGTCATCATCAGCGGTAAGGCGCGCGGCGAAAAGCTGGGCTATCAGCTGATGGAAAAAACGCTGGATGCGTGCCGGAAACAGTGGCCTGACAAGGCGTTATACCTGGGCGCGCAGGCACACCTGCAGTCCTTCTACGGCCACTTTGGTTTCGTGCCGGTCACCGATGTGTACGATGAAGATGGCATTCCCCACGTCGGCATGGCGCGAGAAGCGAAGCAGGCGTAATAGCGAGTCGTTGGCTATAGTTAGCGGACTGGTGTACTAACATGGAGAAAAATATGTCATTTCAATCCTGGGATACCCGTATCGACGACGACCTGGCTTTACTGAGCGAAACGCTGGAAGAGGTGTTACGTTCCTCGGGCGACCCTGCCGATCAGAAATATATTGAGCTAAAAGCCCGCGCCGAGCAGGCGCTGCATGAAGTGAAAAACCGCGTCAGCCATGCGTCTGATACCTACTACTACCGCGCCAAAAAAGCAGTGTATCGTGCCGATGATTACGTGCATGAAAAACCATGGCAGGGTATTGGCGTGGGGGCTGCCGTAGGGCTGGTACTGGGGCTGCTGCTGGCCCGTCGCTAAACCGCTTAACCACTCCCTATACGTGGGTACTGCTATTTATCGTCAGTACCCCGTATAATACGAGGTTTTAACAGGGAGAGGTTCGCGTGAATTCGATTTTTCTCGCGCTGGAGCAATTGCGTACCCAGCTTTCGCAAGCGTTACCCGCAACACCCGGCTTACGTCATTTCGACGTCTCTTTCCCGTTAAACGACGCCTTCGACCCTCTCGCCTGGCTTGGGGCTCAGCAGTGCTATCCGCAGTTTTACTGGCAACAGCGTAACGGCGATGAAGAGCTGGCTGCGCTGGGGGCTGTTACACAATTTTCCTCTCTGGCGTTAGCCACGCAGTTTTTGCGCGAGCAAAACGCGGCACAAGATACCCGTATCTGCGGCCTGAACGCTTTTAATCCGGAGCAGGGGAGCCTCTTTTTACCGCGGCTGCTCTGGCGACGTACCGCCGGCAACGCCACGCTGCGCCTGCAGCTGTGGAGCAATTATTCTCTTCAGGAAGATGCCCGCGCCGCGCTGGATTTTTTACAGCAGCTCCGTCCTGCAAGGCCTATCCGCCCGCTGTCCGTTCAGGTAGAGCACGAAACCCATCTGCCGCAGCAGGCCGAATGGCTGACGCTTATCCGCAGGGCGACAGAGACCATTGCGTGCGGTGAATTTGAAAAAGTGGTTCTCGCCCGGGCAACCGATATTCGTTTTACACAGCGCGTAAACCCCGTCGCGCTGATGGCAGCCAGCCGGGCCCTGAATTTACATTGCTACCATTTCTGCATGATTTTCGACGCCAGCAACGCGTTTCTCGGCTCGACCCCCGAGCGTCTGTGGCGGCGGCGCGGCACGCTGCTGCGTACGGAAGCGCTGGCGGGCACCGTCGCCAGCCATAGCGATGATAGCCAGGCGCAGCGTCTCGGCGAGTGGCTGCTGAACGATGATAAAAACCAGCGTGAAAATATGCTGGTCGTGGAGGATATTTGCCAGCGTCTTCAGCACTCCACGCAGACGCTCGAGGTACTGCCCCCCCAGTTGGTACGTCTGCGTAAAGTGCAGCATTTGCGCCGCTGTATCTGGACCGAGCTTAAACAGGCTGATGACGAGCAGTGTCTGCTCATGTTGCAGCCGACCGCGGCCGTTGCCGGATTACCCCGACAGCCTGCGCGCGAGTTTATTCAGAAGGTTGAACCCTTTAACCGCGAATGGTACGCCGGTTCGGCCGGGTATTTATCCCCCGAGCAGAGTGAGTTCTGCGTGGCGCTGCGCTCCGCGCGCGTTCAGGAGGACTCCCTGCGGCTCTACGCCGGCGCCGGTATCGTCAGCGGGTCTGACCCGGAGCAGGAGTGGCAGGAGATTGAAAACAAAGCCGCCGGATTGCGCTCTCTGCTCCTAAGGGATTAATACAGATTCGCGCAATCCCGATTCATATCAAAATTCCATTTTTTTCTATTATTTATACTGTGTCGCATTCTTGATACCGGACAATCTCATGTCAGTAAGTTCTTTTAACCGACGCTGGGCGGCGGTGATCCTTGAAGCCCTGACGCGCCACGGCGTCAGGCACGTGTGTATTGCACCGGGTTCTCGCTCAACGCCGCTGACGCTGGCGGCAGCCGAAAACCGGGCGTTAATTCACCACACCCACTTTGATGAGCGCGGCCTCGGCCATCTTGCGCTGGGTCTGGCGAAAGTCAGCAAAGAACCCGTGGCGGTGATTGTCACTTCCGGTACCGCCGTGGCGAACCTCTATCCGGCGCTGATTGAAGCCGGGTTAACCGGTGAAAAATTGATCTTACTGACGGCCGATCGTCCCCCTGAGCTTATCGACTGCGGCGCCAATCAGGCCATTCGCCAGCCGGGACTCTTTTCTTCGCATCCTTCGCAGACGATTTCGCTGCCCCGTCCCACCCTGGATATTCCGGCAAGCTGGCTGGTCTCCACCGTCGATCACGCCATGGAGACGTTGCGTCGCGGAGCGTTGCATATCAACTGCCCGTTTGCCGAGCCGCTGTACGGTGAGCTGGACGACACGGGTCTTGACTGGCAGCAGACCCTCGGCGACTGGTGGGAGAGTGAAAAACCGTGGCTGCGCGAGCAGACGCACCTTGAGAGCGCGAAACAGCGCGACTGGTTCTTCTGGCGGCAGAAGCGCGGCGTGGTTATCGCCGGGCGCATTAGCGCCTCTGAAGGCAAGCTGGTTGCCGAATGGGCGCAAACCCTGGGCTGGCCGCTGATAGGCGACGTGCTTTCCCAGACCGGTCAGCCGCTGCCGTGCGCCGATCTCTGGCTGGGTAATGCCAAAGCGGTCACCGAACTGGCGCAGGCGCAGATTGTGGTCCAGCTTGGATCTAGCTTGACCGGCAAACGGTTACTGCAGTGGCAGGCGACCTGCACACCGGACGAGTACTGGCTGGTGGACGCGCTGGAAGGGCGGCTTGACCCGGCGCACCACCGCGGTCGTCGTCTCGTCAGCTCTATCGACGCCTGGCTGGCGCTCCATCCCGCTGAAAAACGCAAGCCCTGGGCGGTGGCCATTCCGGACCTTTCGCGCCAGGCGTGGGAACTAACCAAAGCGCACTGTGAAGCGTTTAGCGAAGCCGGGCTGGCGCACCGTATTCGCCAGTACCTGCCCGAGCAGGGGCAGCTGTTTGTCGGCAACAGCCTGGTCGTGCGGCTGATTGACGCTTTTTCGAAGCTGCCCGCGGGCTACCCGGTATACAGCAACCGTGGTGCCAGCGGCATCGACGGGCTGATCTCCACGGCGGCGGGCGTGCAGCGCGCCAGCGCGAAATCGACGCTGGCGATCGTGGGCGATCTCTCCGCGCTCTACGATCTCAACGCGCTGGCGCTGCTGCGTCAGGCGTCAGCCCCGTTTGTGCTGATTGTGGTCAACAACAACGGTGGGCAGATTTTCTCCCTGCTGCCTACGCCCCAGAGCGAGCGCGAGCGTTTCTATCTGATGCCGCAGAACGTGCAGTTCGAACACGCCGCGGCGATGTTTAGCCTGAAATACCATCGCCCGGAAAGCTGGGAACAGCTGGACGCGGCGTTAAACAGCGCATGGAAACAGCCGGGCGCGACGCTGATTGAGCTTGTGGTGAACGATGCTGACGGTGCGCAGGCCCTGCAAAGCCTGCTGGCGCAGGTGAGCCAGCTGTGATCCTTTCGGGCGTGCTGCAGGCCGGAAAACCAGGCTATCCCTGGCTGGTCTTTTTGCACGGTTTTTCGGGTGACTGTCGCGAGTGGCAGAGGGTCGGTGAAGGACTTAGCGATTATCCCAGGCTATATCTGGATCTGCCGGGGCACGGTGGATCCCGGAATCTGGGTGTGAAGGGGTTTGACGAGATGAGCGCGTTGCTCACCCGAACCCTGCTTAGTTACAACATACTTAAATTCTGGCTTGTCGGGTACTCCCTCGGCGGCCGCATTGCGATGTTCCATGCCTGCCAGCAGCCGAAGGGGCTGCAGGGCGTGGTGGTGGAGGGAGGGCATCCGGGCCTGCAGGATGCCGATGCGCGAAATGCGCGGCTGGCATCCGACCGCCGCTGGGCAACGCGTTTTCGTACCGAACCGCTGGAGAAAGTGTTCGCTGACTGGTACCAACAGCCCGTTTTCGCCTCCCTTACGGACGCCCAGCGCGACGCGCTGATTACCCTGCGCAGCCAGAACAGCGGCGCGACGCTGGCGCTGATGCTCGAGGCAACGTCGCTGGCCGTGCAGCCCGACCTGCGTGCTGCCCTGAGCGCGCGCGATTTCTCTTTTGATTATCTCTATGGCGAACGTGATGAGAAGTTTGCGGCCCTGGCCGCTGAGCTGAACGCCGTTCGCCATGCAATTCCCAACGCCGGACACAACGCCCACCGGGAAAATCCCGATGCGGTTACCGCAAGTCTGGCTCAGATACTGCGTCTTCGCATAAAGGACACTCTATGATCTACCCTGATGAAAACATGCTCTATGCACCGGTTGAATGGCAAGACTGCTCCGAAGGCTACACCGACATTCGTTACCACAAATCCACCGACGGCATTGCTAAAATCACCATTAACCGTCCGCAGGTGCGTAATGCCTTCCGTCCGCTGACCGTGAAAGAGATGATTCAGGCCCTGGCGGATGCGCGCTACGACGATAACATCGGCGTGATTGTCCTGACCGGCGAAGGCGATAAAGCGTTCTGCTCCGGCGGCGATCAGAAAGTGCGCGGTGACTACGGCGGATACCAGGACGATGCGGGTACACACCACCTGAACGTCCTCGATTTCCAGCGTCAGATCCGCACCTGTCCAAAACCGGTGGTGGCGATGGTGGCGGGCTACTCCATCGGTGGCGGTCACGTGCTGCACATGATGTGTGACCTGACCATTGCGGCCGAGAACGCCATCTTCGGCCAGACGGGCCCGAAAGTGGGATCCTTCGATGGCGGCTGGGGTGCCTCCTACATGGCGCGCATCGTCGGTCAGAAAAAGGCCCGCGAAATCTGGTTCCTGTGCCGTCAGTACAACGCGCAGGAAGCGCTGGATATGGGCCTGGTGAACACCGTGGTGCCGCTTGCCGATCTCGAAAAAGAGACCGTGCGCTGGTGCCGTGAAATGCTGCAAAACAGCCCGATGGCGCTTCGCTGCCTGAAGGCCGCGCTCAATGCCGACTGTGACGGTCAGGCGGGTCTGCAGGAGCTGGCGGGCAACGCCACCATGCTGTTCTACATGACCGAAGAGGGTCAGGAAGGGCGCAACGCGTTTAACGAAAAACGCCAGCCGGACTTCAGCAAATACAAACGGAATCCGTAATGCGTCGCGCGCAGGTTTACCGCTGGCAGATACCGATGGACGCGGGCGTGGTGCTGCGTGAGCGGCGGTTAAAAACCCGTGACGGCTTCTTCGTGCATCTGCAGCAGGACGAGCGGGAAGGCTGGGGCGAGATTTCACCGCTGCCGGGCTTTAGCCTCGAGTCGCTGGAAGACGCGCAGTCAGTATTGCTGACCTGGGCAGATGCGTGGCGTGAGGGCGCGGATCCGGCATTGCCGGAAGTGCCTTACGCAGCTTTTGGTATCAGCTGCGCGCTCGCGGAGCTGGACGGCAGCCTGCCGGAAGCGGGGAATTACCGCGCGGCACCGCTCTGCACGGGCGATCCGGACGAACTCTTCGCGCTGCTCTCCGCTATGCCGGGCGAGAAGGTCGCGAAAATCAAAGTTGGGCTCTATGAGGCGGTGCGCGACGGCATGGTCGCCAACCTGCTGCTGGAAGCGATCCCCGATCTTCATCTGCGTCTGGACGCCAACCGCGCCTGGACGCCGCTTAAGGCGCAGCAGTTTGCGAAGTACGTCAATCCGGCGTACCGCAGCCGCATTGCCTTCCTCGAAGAACCGTGCAAGACGCGGGAGGATTCGCGTGCGTTTGCCCGCGAAACGGGGATTGCCATCGCCTGGGATGAAAGCCTGCGCGAGGCCGATTTTGAATTTGTCGCCGAACCCGGCGTCAGCGCGGTGGTGATTAAACCAACGCTGACCGGCAGCCTGGCGAAAGTGCGCGAGCAGGTCGCGGCGGCGCACGCCTTAGGGCTGACGGCGGTCATCAGCTCGTCGATTGAGTCCAGCCTTGGGCTAACCCAGCTGGCGCGCATTGCCGCTTGGTTAACGCCTGACACGGTCCCTGGTCTCGACACGCTGAACCTGATGCAGGCTCAGCTTCTCCGCCCGTGGCCGGACAGCGCGCTGCCGTGCCTCGACGTTACGGCGCTGGAGCCGCTGCAATGAGTTTTACCGACTGGCCGTGGCGGCACTGGCGCGCGCTGTCTGCCGATAAGCCTGCCCTGAGGCTGAACGACGAGACGTTTACCTGGCAACAGCTGTGCGCGCGCGTCGACAGCCTTGCGGCGGGGTTTCACCAGCAGGGCGTGGAGGAGGGCGACGGCGTGCTGCTGCTGGCCTATAACCACCCGCAAACCCTGCTGGCGTGGCTGGCGCTGCTCCAGTGCGGAGCGCGTATTCTTCCCGTGAATCCGCAGCTGCCGCGCCCGCTGCTGGGCGTGCTGCTCCCGCAGATGACGCTGCGCTTTGCGCTGGTGCTGGATGGCAGCTACGACTGTCTTCCTGCCCTGAGCATGCGCGAGACCGCCGATGCGTATTGCACTGCGTGGCAACCGGCGCGGCTGGCGTCCATGACGCTGACCTCCGGCTCCACCGGGCTGCCGAAAGCGGCGGTCCATACCTGCGAGGCCCATCTTGCCAGCGCGCGCGGCGTTTTGTCGCTGATACCCTACGGTGAAGACGACGACTGGCTGCTTTCGCTGCCGCTGTTTCACGTTTCCGGCCAGGGGATTTTATGGCGCTGGCTGCAGGCCGGCGCGCGGTTAACCGTGCGCGAGAAACAGCCGCTGGCGGAGGCGCTGTGCGGCTGTACCCACGCCTCGCTGGTGCCAACCCAGCTCTGGCGTCTGCTTAATGCACACCAGCATGTTGCACTGAAAGCGGTGCTGCTGGGCGGGGCGGCCATCCCTGTTGAATTGACCGAACAGGCGCGAGAACAGGATATACGCACCTTCTGCGGCTACGGCCTGACCGAGTTTGCCTCTACCGTCTGCGCGAAAGAGGCGGACGGCGAGCCGGACGTGGGCTATGCGCTGCCGGGCAGAGAGGTTCAGGTGGTCAACGGGGAAGTCTGGATCAGGGCACAAAGCATGGCCTCAGGCTACTGGCGGGATGGCGAACTGATTCCGCTGACCAACGACCAGGGATGGTTCGCCACACGCGATAGCGGCGAATGGCATAACGGCCGTCTGACGATCCTGGGCCGCATGGACAACCTCTTTTTTAGCGGCGGAGAAGGGATCCAGCCGGAATCGCTGGAGCGCGTTATCGCCACGCACCCGCAGGTTAACCAGGTGTTTATTGTTCCGCTGGACGACGCCGAGTTTGGGCAGCGTCCGGTGGCGGTGGTGGAGTGTGAGCCGGGAACGGATATCACCTGTTTACCTGACTGGGTGAGGGATAAGGTGGCGCGTTTTGAGCAACCCGTCCGCTGGCTGCTGTTGCCGACCGAACTCAAAAATGGCGGTATTAAAGTCTCGCGCCGCGCGTTGCAGCAGTGGGTGAACGCATCGCTGAAGGGATAATAGCCGTTTCAAATAGTTACAATCTACCGTTCTGCCGCACGCAGAGTGCTTGCTCCCCGGGATACTCCGGTTAAAATCTCGCGGTTTTGGGACTCCTTTATAATAATTGTGCGGGATCACGACAATGAAAAAAGCGGCATTACTGGGCTTCGGCCTGATGGTTGTATCTGCGGCGGCTAACGCCATTAGCATTAACGGCTCGGCGGGTCAGGATTATACCCACCTGGGCTTTGGCATGGGTACCGAGACATCCGGTCTGGCGATGACCGGCGGCTGGACGCATAACGATGATGACGGCGACGCGGCAAGCCTCGGTCTGGGTCTCAACGTTCCTCTTGGCCCGTTCCTGGCCACCGTCGGCGGTAAAGGTATCTATACCAACCCAAATGACGGTGACGAAGGGTACGCGGCGGCAGTGGGCGGCGGCCTGCAGTGGAAAATTGGCGACAGCTTCGGCCTGTTTGGTGAGTACTACTATTCGCCGGACTCCCTCTCAAGCGGTATCGAAAGCTATGAAGAGGCTAACGCCGGCGCGCGCTGGACCATCATGCGTCCGATTACCATCGAAGCGGGCTATCGCTATCTGAACCTGGCCGGTAAAGACGGCAACCGCGACAACGCGCTGGCCGACGGCCCGTACGTGGGCGTTAGCGCAGGCTTCTAATCACTCCGGCGCGGCATTCTGCCGCGCCAGTTTCTCTCTTATCCACCCCGCGTTTGCGTTATAGTGTTTTGACCAAATAAGCGGGAGAACATAATGATTAACGTGGAGATGTTATCCACCGGCGACGAAGTGCTGCATGGACAAATTATTGATACCAATGCTGCCTGGCTTGCCGATCTTTTCTTTGAGCAAGGATTACCGTTAACGCGCCGCAATACGGTGGGCGACAATCTTGAGTCACTGGTCGCTATTCTGCGTGAACGCAGTGAGCACTGTGACGTGCTGATTGTGAACGGTGGGCTCGGCCCTACCAGTGACGATCTCAGCGCGCTGGCCGCCGCGACCGCAAAAGGCGAAGGGCTGGTGCTGCATGAGGCGTGGCTCTCGCAGATGGAGCGCTTTTTCTCCGAACGTGGCCGCGTCATGGCCCCCAGCAATCGCAAACAGGCTGAAATTCCCGCCAGCGCCGAGCTGGTCGATAACCCGGTGGGTACCGCGTGTGGATTTGCCATGCAGCTGAACCGCTGCCTGATGTTCTTCACGCCGGGCGTGCCCTCAGAATTTAAAGTGATGGTCGAGCAGCAGATCCTGCCGCGCCTTCGCCAGCGTTTTACCCTGCCGGAACCGCCGCTGTGCCTGCGTCTGACCACCTTTGGCCGCTCGGAAAGCGATCTGGCCCAGAGCCTCGATCACCTTCCGCTGCCGCCTGGCGTGTCCATGGGCTATCGCTCCTCCATGCCGATCATTGAACTTAAGCTGACAGGCCCGGCCGAGCAGAAAGAGGCGATGCTGGCGTTGTGGCCCGAGGTGCAGCGCGTGGCTGGCGAAAGCCTGATCTTTGAAGGTACGGAAGGGTTGCCCGCGCTGATTGCGAAGCAGCTGCAGGCGCGTCAGCTCAGCGTGACCTTAAGCGAGCAGTTCACCGGTGGCCTGCTGGCACTTCAGCTGTCGCGCGTCAACGCGCCGCTGCTGGCCAGCGAAGTGGTGCCGTTCCAGCAGGAGACTCTGGCGCAGACCGCCCGCTGGGCGTCCGAGAGAAGGGTGAAGCATTTTGCCGGTCTGGCGCTGTTCGTCGGCGGGCTGGATGAAGAACACCTCAACTTCGCGCTGGCGACGCCCGAGGGCACCCACGCCCTGCGGGTGAAAATGAGCATTACCCGCCACAGCCTGGCGGTGCGTCAGGAGGTATGCGCCATGATGGCGCTGAACATGCTGCGCCGCTGGCTGAATGGCAAAGAGGTGGCCAGCGAGCACGGCTGGATTAACGTGGTTGAGTCGCTGTTCGTGGAGTAACGCCTGTGCCGGGGCCTTTCGCCCCGGCCATGTTCAGCCGAGCGCCTTTGCCAGCAGCGTAATCGGATGTTCGCAGCGCTTGCTGGTGGACATCTCAATCTGCCATTTGCAGGTTTCGCAGTCCGTCACCACAATATCCGCGCCGCTCTCCTCAATCTGACAAAACAGCGGGGCGCCAATCGCCTGCGACGTTTCGTAGTTTTCACGCTTAAAGCCGTAGGTTCCCGCAATCCCGCAGCAGCGCGAGTCCAGCACCGTCAGCTCCAGCCCCGGGATTAACCGCAGCAGCTCCAGCGTATAGAGCGACCAGCCCATCTTCTCCATATGACAAGGTGTGTGATACACCACCTTCAGGGGTAATTCCCTCAGCGGCAATGTCTGCCCGCTGTCCAGCTTGCGCCACAGGAAACGTGTCGCCAGCTCGATGTGCTCGCGTAGTCCGGTGTTGTCCACGTCCAGCAGATGCGGGTACTCATCGCGCAGGGTAAAGGTACAGGTGGAAGAGGTCGCCAGCACCGGAATACCTTTATCGACAATCGCTTCGCGCAGGGAGGTGACATTGCTCTGAGCCTGCCTGCGCGCTTTATCGGTAAACCCGTTGGCGATCAGCGGTACGCCGCAGCACTTCTCTTTATTCAGTAGCTGAACGCCCGTTCCCATGGCGTTCAGCACCTTCAGCAGATCTTTACCCAGCTGCGGGTGGTTGTAGTTCACGTAGCAGCCGTGGAAAAAGGCCACCTGCTCGGCGTACTGAGCCTGTTTCGCCGCGACGGATTTATACCAGCGGCGGAAGGTTCCGTGAGAATATTTCGGCAGGCTGCGGTGATGGTCTATCTTCAGCGTGGCATCCAGCAGCTGGCGCACCGGTTTGAGAGAGGTCGCGGCATTCACCAGCGGGGCAAACGGCGTAGAGACGCTGCCCATCAGATCGGTATGGCTCAGGATTGCGTCACGAAGCGACGGCTTTTGCGTGCTGTAGCGCGCCCGGGCGCGCTGGATAATATCGCCGATTTTCACATCCGACGGGCAGGCGACTTCGCAGCGTTTGCAGTTGATGCAGTATTTCAGGGCTTCATCGTATAGCTTGCCGTCCTTCAGCCGCAGGCGCTCGCCGTCCGGTCCGGCCTGCTTTGGTCCGGGATAGCGTGGGTTCACGCCGCTGACCGGGCAGACGGTGGTACACACCGTGCATTTGATGCAGCTTTCAAAACGGGTATTGTTCATTGTTCAGCCTCCGTGCGCTGGCTAATCTGCTCTGCCACATACAGCGCCGTGACGGCGCAGACGCCGCCACCGCACCCCTGAGCAATAGGATCGTACCCGCCCAGCAGCGAGCCGATGGCAAAGAGATTACTGACGGGGTTACCGGCAAGCTGCGGATGCAGGTGGTTATCGACAATCACGCCGAACTGCTGCCAGGGCTGCGGCGAGAAGAAATCACTTTGATACCAGTCCGCGCGGGAGGCATGCTGGCGAACATCCAGTCCCATAATAGCTTCCCGGATACCCTCCCGGCTGCTCAGCAGCCCGTTGCTGAAGAAGCTGCCGCTTGCCAGCACCGTATAGCGCGCACGAAGCGGAATATCGTCGTGGTTGCGCGTCCAGATTTCGCTCACCGCGCCGTCGGTCAGGGTGATTTTTTTCACCTCATCACCCGCCATCCACACGCCGCCCTGTGCGACAAACTGGCGCTGGAGCTGGGTATGCAGACGAATGCCGGGTACGGACGGAGGCAGCGTTGGCAGCAGGCCGAGCGAGCAGGGCAGACGATCCGATAGCCAGCGCCAGAGCCGGTTGTCGCGTAAGCCAAAGCAGGCGGGCATCAGCAGGGCGTCACAGCTGTCGCTGAGGGGCCTGAGCGCGTCATACAGCAGCGGCCATTTGTCCTCGTTATCCAGAAATCGGGCGATATTCACCGCGCGAAACTCGCTCGGGTTATCGCGCAGGACATCAAGCTCAGGTAGTTCTATCTCTGCCGTTTCGGCATTGATCCCCTGGCGGCAAAGCGACGCCGCCGCGAGATGGGGCTGAAAATCCAAAAAACCGCTAATACCCACGACCCGGACGCGCGCGGCATTGAAGGGCGCAACGGGCACCTCCTCCGGGCTGAGCCAGGCAGAGCGTAAGGTACCGAGCGGCGTGACGCGCTGGTGATTGAGCCGGGCGCTCCCCTTCAGACGCGCGCCGCAGTCCGCCAGCAGCGCTTCGGTTTCCAGCGCAAAGCGGTCAACGTTGTGCGCGCCAATCAGGTGATAGGGGTGCTCCGGCGGCAGCTTATCGCGGTACGTTTCGTCCACCAGATCCAGCGAGCCCGACGAGAAGTGCAGGGCGCTCTGGCCCCGTGTGATAATGGCGCAGCGCAGCCCCTGCCTGGTGAGCCTGATGCCGCAGAGCAGGCCTGCCAGCCCGCCGCCGACGATTACGGTATCAAATTTCATCGCGTTGCTCCTTCTCAAGACCGCAAAGCCCCTGGTAGACCCAGCGGGTAAATTCGCTTTCGCGCAGGGCATCGCCCCAGGCGACAGGCTGGATGCCTTTCCAGCGCTCGTTTAAAAACGCGCTGAGCTGATCGAGCGACTGGGTAGCGGTGGTGGTATGAAAGCGCTGCAGCAGTCCGGCGGCACGACAGGCGCACAGCTCGCCCTGACAGGTACCCATTCCGACGCGGGTGCGGCGGCGAAGATCGAGCAGGCTGTTAACCGTCAGATTTTCCACCGCGTACTGCACCTCACCGGCGGTGACGGCTTCGCACTCGCACACCAGACTGCGGCTCAGGCGCCCTTCACCGAGCCACTGCGGCGTTCTGTCGCCGTGGCGGTAAATAGCGGATCCGCGCAGCGGCGCGGGCAGGGAGATGATTTTTTGCAGCGTTTTTTCGGTGGACTGACGCGAGCCGGGCAGGGGTTGTTCTGCCGTCACGCACCGTTCGGTATTGCCCAGCTTGCGGCAGACGGCATCGGTCGCCCACTCGGCCATCAGGCGGTAGGTCATCAGCTTGCCGCCGGTGATGGTGATAAACCCGTCCAGGCCGTCACGCCCGGCGTGATCGAGCAGCACAATGCCCCGGCTGACGTTACGCCCGCTCGGATCGTTATCGCTGGCGACCAGCGGACGCACGCCTGCGTAGGCGCGCAGAATACGCGTCTGCGCCATCACCGGGGCCAGTTTTTCCCCTTCGCGCATCAGGATGTCGACCTCTTCGGCGGTTACGCGGTTGTAGTCAATCTCGCTATAGTCCACGTGGGTTGAGGTCGTACCGATTAATGAGATGGTGTCACCCGGCACCAGAATATCGGCATCTGACGGTTTGCGGCAGCGGTTAATTACGTGGTTATTGATGCGGTGGTCGAGGATCAGCAGCGAGCCTTTCGCCGGGAACATGCGCACCGACAGGTCCGCGTATTCCGCGATGCGCTGCCCCCAGATCCCCGCCGCGTTGACCACCACGGCGGCATACAGTTCGCTGTGTTCGTTATATTGCGTATCAACAATCCGTACGCCGCAGATGCGGTTTCCCTCGCGGATAAGCCCGGTCACTTCGTGCCCGGTCAGGATGCGCGCGCCATGCTCGCGGGCGTCCAGCATATTGGCGGCCGTCAGGCGAAAGGGGTCAACGGTGCCGTCAGGCACTTTTACCGCGCCGATAAGCGCCGGGTTAACCGACGGTTCCAGCCGCCGCGCCAGCGCCGGGTCCATTACCTCAGCCTGAATGCCCGCCGCAGTGCAGGCGGTAATAAAGGTGTCCTGAAAGGCGAGATCATCTTCGGGAAGAGTAATAAAGAGGCCGTTGGTTGGCTCAATGCAGTGGCGGGCGATACGCTTGAGGATCTGGTTTTCAGCAATACATTCGCGCGCGGACTCACCGTCGGTAACCGCATACCGCGCTCCGCTGTGCAGCAGGCCGTGGTTACGCCCGGTTGCGCCCGTGGCGATATCGTGGCGCTCCAGCAGCGTGACGCTTAAGCCGCGAAGGGCGCAGTCGCGTGCGATCCCGGCGCCGGTTGCGCCACCGCCAATGATTATCACATCGCTGTAACGAGGATCGTGAATGGTCATTGTTTACCCTCTATGTTCGTTTTTTTATCATTTAGCCATATCAATTGTGTGGTTTGTTTGATTTCGAACATAAACGCGCGAAATTCGAAAGTGAAACGTGATTTCATGCGCTTTTTTGCGCATTCTGTCATATTTCTGTAACATTCTGTGCGTTGATTCACAGTAACAATCACCGTGATTTCTTAACATCCCCGCCTCTGGAATTCAGGTGCGAGCCACCTGCTCATTCATTTCAAGGCCACGGAGGCTGTTATGCTCAGTATCTTCAAACCTGCGCCGCACAGGGCGCGTCTGCCAGAGGCAGAAATTGATCCGCTATACCGCCGTCTGCGCTGGCAAATTTTCCTGGGGATCTTCTTCGGGTACGCGGCGTACTACCTTGTACGTAAAAACTTCGCGCTCGCCATGCCGTATCTGGTGGAGCAGGGCTTCTCCCGCGGCGATCTGGGGTTCGCGCTGTCGGGGATCTCCATCGCCTACGGTTTTTCCAAATTCATCATGGGCTCCGTGTCGGATCGCTCGAATCCGCGCGTGTTCCTGCCCGCCGGTCTGATCCTGGCGGCCGCGGTCATGCTGTTCATGGGCTTTGTGCCGTGGGCTACCTCCAGCATTGCCATCATGTTCGTGCTGCTGTTCCTCTGCGGCTGGTTCCAGGGGATGGGGTGGCCGCCGTGCGGGCGTACCATGGTGCACTGGTGGTCGCAGAAAGAGCGCGGAGGCATCGTGTCGGTGTGGAACTGCGCCCATAACGTGGGCGGCGGTATTCCGCCTCTGCTGTTCCTGCTGGGGATGGCCTGGTTCAACGACTGGCATGCGGCGCTTTATATGCCTGCCTTTGGCGCCATTCTGGTGGCGATTATTGCCTTCGCCCTGATGCGCGACACGCCGCAGTCCTGCGGCCTGCCGCCGATTGAAGAGTACAAAAACGACTATCCGGATGATTACAGCAAGGAGCACGAAGAAGAGCTGACCGCTAAACAGATCTTCATGAAGTATGTGCTGCCGAACAAGCTGCTGTGGTACATCGCGGTCGCGAACGTGTTCGTTTACCTGCTGCGCTACGGCATCCTCGACTGGTCCCCAACCTACCTGAAAGAGGTGAAGCACTTCGCGCTGGATAAATCCTCCTGGGCCTATTTCCTGTATGAATATGCCGGGATCCCGGGCACGCTGCTTTGCGGCTGGATGTCGGACAAGGTGTTTAAAGGCAACCGCGGCGCGACGGGCGTGTTCTTTATGACCCTGGTGACCATTGCTACCGTGGTGTACTGGCTCAACCCGCCGGGCAACCCATCAGTAGATATGGCCTGCATGATCGTCATCGGCTTCCTGATTTACGGTCCGGTGATGCTGATCGGTCTGCATGCCCTGGAGTTGGCGCCGAAAAAAGCGGCGGGCACGGCGGCGGGCTTTACCGGCCTGTTCGGCTACCTGGGCGGTTCGGTCGCGGCGAGCGCCATCGTGGGCTACACCGTTGACTTCTTCGGCTGGGACGGCGGCTTTATGGTGATGATAGGCGGTAGCGTGCTGGCGGTACTGCTGCTGATTGTTGTGATGATCGGTGAGAAACGTCACCACGCGGAAGTGCTGGCGCGTCGTCAATAAGGAGCTTAGCGGTGAAATTTACCCAACTTGCAACCGGCCTGCTGCTGGCGGGCCTGATGACAGGCTCCGCGCTGGCGGCGGATAAAATTGTTATTGCCCACCGCGGCGCCAGCGGCTATCTGCCGGAGCATACGCTCCCGGCGAAAGCGATGGCCTATGCCCAGGGCGCGGATTATCTGGAGCAGGATCTGGTGATGACGAAGGACGACCAGCTGGTCGTCCTGCATGACCACTATCTTGACCGCGTGACGGACGTGGCGGATCGTTTCCCGGACCGCGCGCGCAAAGATGGCCGCTTCTATGCCATCGACTTCACGCTGGCGGAGATCCGTTCCCTGAAGTTTACCGAAGGCTTCGAGATTGAAAACGGCAAGAAGGTACAGGTCTATCCGGGACGTTTCCCGATGGGCAAATCTGACTTCCGGATCCATACCTTCCAGGAAGAGATTGAGTTTGTTCAGGGGCTGAACCACTCAACCGGTAAAAACATCGGCATCTATCCGGAAATCAAAGCGCCGTGGTTCCACCATCAGGAAGGGAAGGACATTGCCGCGAAGACGCTGGAGGTGCTGAAACAGTACGGCTACACCAGCAAGAGGGACAAGGTCTACCTGCAGTGTTTTGATGCCGCCGAGCTGAAGCGCATCAAAACCGAGCTGGAGCCGAAGATGGGCATGAACCTCAACCTGGTGCAGCTGATTGCCTATACCGACTGGAATGAAACCCAGGAGAAGCAGCCGGACGGGAAGTGGGTTAACTACAGCTACGACTGGATGTTTAAGCCGGGCGCGATGAAGCAGATTGCGCAGTACGCCGACGGCATCGGGCCGGATTACCACATGCTGGTGGCGGAAGGTTCAACGCCTGGTCATGTGAAGCTGACTGCGATGGTGAAAGAGGCGCACGCCAGCAGGATGCAGGTGCACCCGTATACCGTGCGTGCAGACCAGCTGCCGCCATATGCCACGGACGTGAATCAGCTTTATGAAGTGTTGTATAAGCAGGCGGGCGTGGACGGACTGTTTACGGATTTCCCGGATAAAGCGGTGACGTTCTTAAAATAGAAAAAAGGGCCGTAAGGCCCTTTTTTACATCTCGATCTCTATATCGCCTTTTGCCCGGCAGCAGCAGGGCAAAATTTCCCCTTCATTGATAAAAGCCAGCGGCTCGGTCAGCCAGTCCACCTGGCCGGCGACCAGACGGCAGCGGCAGGAGCCGCAGTAGCCGGAACGACACTGGTACTCTACTTCTACCTGATGCGCCTCAAGAGCCACCAGCAGAGAAGGGTGCTCCTCCCGACACAGTACCTCAGTGCCGGAAAGACTTAACGTGACGCGTGACATCAGAGCTGGAAGTTGCTCAGGTCGTCGGTGTTGACTTCAGAATCAATCTGACCGACCAGATAAGAGCTGACTTCCACTTCCTGCGGCGCAACCTGCACGTTATCGGACACCAGCCAGGTGTTGATCCACGGAATCGGGTTAGAGCGCGTCTGGAACGGAAGGTCGAGACCAACAGCCTGCATGCGGATGTTGGTGATGTACTCAACGTACTGGCACAGGATGTCTTTGTTCAGGCCAATCATGGAGCCGTCGCGGAACAGGTAGTCTGCCCACTCTTTCTCCTGCTGAGCGGCCAGCACGAACAGGTCGTAGCACTCCTGCTTGCACTCTTCAGCGATTTCCGCCATCTCCGGATCGTCCGTACCGCTGCGCAGCAGGTTCAGCATGTGCTGGGTGCCGGTCAGGTGCAGGGCTTCATCACGGGCAATCAGACGGATGATTTTGGCGTTGCCTTCCATTAGCTTGCGCTCGGCAAAGGCGAAGGAGCAGGCGAAGCTGACATAGAAGCGGATCGCTTCCAGAGCGTTGACGCTCATCAGGCACAGGTACAGCTGCTTTTTCAGCGCGCGCAGGTTCACGGTGATGGTTTTACCGTTCACGTGGTGGGTGCCTTCGCCCAGCAGGTGCCAGTAGCTGGTCATCTCGATCAGCTCGTCGTAGTAGTGAGCAATGCCTTCCGCGCGCTTCTGGATCTGCTCGTTGGTGACGATATCGTCAAACACAACCGCCGGATCGTTCACGATGTTGCGGATAATGTGCGTGTAAGAGCGGGAGTGAATGGTCTCGGAGAATGCCCAGGTTTCCACCCAGGTCTCCAGCTCAGGAATCGAGATCAGCGGCAGCAGCGCCACGTTAGGGCTACGTCCCTGAATAGAGTCCAGCAGCGTCTGGTACTTCAGGTTGCTGATGAAGATATGTTTTTCGTGATCCGGCAGCGACTGGTAGTCAATACGGTCGCGGGATACGTCCACTTCTTCCGGACGCCAGAAGAAGGAGAGTTGCTTTTCAATCAGCTTTTCGAAGATGTCATATTTTTGCTGATCGTAGCGTGCCACGTTGACCGGCTGGCCGAAGAACATCGGCTCTTTGAGCTGGTCGTTTTTCGTCTGTGAAAAGGTGGTATATGCCATGAGTGTGTCCTGTCTTACGAAATAAAGGCGGGGATATCCCCGCCCTTCATTAGATCTTACATGCGCCGCTTTCGCAGCCATCGTCCTGAATTGACGGTACCAGGTCGTCCTGCGCGTCTTCCGCACCATCACGGGTGTTGTGATAGTACAGGGTTTTCACGCCAAATTTGTAGGCGGTGAGCAGGTCTTTCAGCAGCTGCTGCATCGGGACCTTGCCTGACGGGAAGCGCGTCGGGTCATAGTTTGTATTGGCAGAGATCGACTGGTCGATAAACTTCTGCATGATACCCACCAGCTGCAGGTAGCCGTCGTTGTTTGGCATTTCCCACAGCAGCTCGTAGTTGTCACCCAGCGTCTCGTAATCCGGTACCACCTGACGCAGCACGCCGTCTTTCGACGCTTTAATGCTGACGTGGCCGCGCGGCGGCTCAATACCGTTGGTGGCATTGGAGATCTGCGAAGAGGTCTCAGACGGCATCAGGGCAGAGAGCGTGGAGTTACGCAGGCCGTGAGTCTTGATGGACTCGCGCAGGCCTTCCCAGTCGAGGTGCAGCGGCTCGCTGACAATCGCATCCAGGTCTTTCTTGTAGGTGTCGATTGGCAGAATGCCTTTCGCGTAGGTGGTTTCGTTGAACCACGGGCACGCGCCTTGCTCTTTCGCCAGCTCGTTGGACGCTTTCATCAGGTAGTACTGAATCGCTTCGAACGTCTGGTGCGTCAGGTTGTTGGCGCTGCCGTCAGAGTAACGCTTGCCGTTTTTCGCCAGCCAGTAGGCGAAGTTGATCACGCCGATACCCAGGGTACGGCGGCCCATCGCACCGCGTTTAGCGGCCGGGATTGGGTAATCCTGGTAGTCCAGAAGGGCGTCGAGCGCACGAACCGCCAGCACGGCCAGCTCTTCCAGCTCGTCCAGGCTCTTAATCGCGCCCAGGTTGAACGCGGACAGCGTACACAGCGCGATTTCGCCGTTTTCGTCGTTCACGTCTTCCAGCGGTTTGGTCGGCAGGGCGATCTCCAGGCACAGGTTAGACTGGCGCACTGGCGCAACCACCGGATCGAACGGGCTGTGGGTGTTGCAGTGGTCAACGTTCTGGATGTAGATACGGCCGGTAGAGGCACGTTCCTGCATCATCAGGGAGAACAGGTCTACCGCCTTCACGCGCTGCTTACGGATGCTGTCGTCTTTTTCGTATTTGGTGTACAGACGCTCGAACTCGTCCTGATCGGCAAAGAACGCGTCATACAGGCCCGGGACGTCGGACGGGCTGAATAGGGTGATGTCTTCGCCTTTCAGCAGACGGGTGTACATCAGCTTGTTGATCTGCACGCCGTAGTCCATGTGACGCACGCGGTTGCCTTCCACGCCACGGTTGTTTTTCAGAACCAGCAGGCTTTCCACTTCCAGGTGCCACATCGGATAGAACAGGGTCGCAGCACCGCCGCGCACGCCGCCCTGAGAGCAGGATTTTACGGCCGTCTGGAAGTGTTTATAGAACGGGATACAGCCGGTGTGGAACGCTTCACCGCCGCGAATCGGGCTGCCCAGCGCACGGATGCGACCGGCGTTGATGCCGATACCGGCACGCTGGGAGACGTATTTCACGATGGCGCTGGAGGTGGCGTTGATTGAATCCAGGCTGTCACCACACTCGATCAGTACGCAGGAGCTGAACTGACGGGTTGGGGTACGCACGCCAGACATGATCGGCGTCGGCAGAGAAATCTTGAACGTGGAGACCGCATCGTAGAAACGCTTCACGTAATCCAGACGGGTATCACGCGGGTAGTTAGAGAACAGACAGGCAGCCACCAGAATGTAGAGGAACTGGGCGCTTTCGTAGATCTCACCGGTTACACGGTTCTGAACCAGGTATTTGCCTTCGAGCTGCTTCACCGCCGCGTAGGAGAAGTTCATGTCGCGCCAGTGATCGATAAACCCGTTCATCTGCTCGAACTCTTCTTCCGTATAGTCTTCCAGCAGATGCGTGTCGTATTTGCCCAGCTCAACCATTTTCACCACGTGATCGTAAAGCTTCGGCGGCTCAAACTGACCGTAGGCTTTTTTACGCAGGTGGAAAATCGCCAGACGTGCAGCCAGGTACTGATAATCCGGTGCTTCGCGGGAGATGAGGTCTGCCGCTGCTTTAATGATCGTTTCGTGGATATCAGACGTTTTGATGCCGTCGTAGAACTGAATGTGGGAGCGCAGTTCAACCTGGGAGATAGATACGTTGTTCAGTCCTTCTGCTGCCCAGTCGAGAACTCGATGGATTTTGTCCAGATTGATACGCTCGGTAGTACCGTCGCGCTTTGTCACCAGCAGACTCTGATTCATGTGGGTTTTACCTGTCCGTGAAATAAAAAATATCCCCCGTTTATCCACAGATCCGTCTTGTGACTAACTCTGTGGATAAATACTACATGTAGGGGGTTTGCGATAAGAAAAACGCTATATGGTGAGTATTCTAGTATCGAATCTTTTCAGCACAAGGGTTGATTTTGGCGTTAAATTGAGGTTGTGAAAGGGTAAAAAAGGCTAAGTCCTCGTACCGTAAGGCCTGGAAGACATGTCAATAATTAAGAAAAAAAATTCAAAATTTGATCGAGTGCTGATTTCTTCAACGGGAGGTCAGAATTGCGCAACATGATGTCGCGCAATCTTTATAAGAATAACGAATGACGTTAGTCGTTTTTGGCGGTTGTGTGCAACATATAGTTAACATCAACGCCCGGTGCGAGTTTGAATTTATTGGTTAGCGGATTGTAGTGCAGGCCGGTGATGTGCTGCTCTTTGAGCCACGTCTGGTCAACCCAGCTTAACAGCTCCGCAGGCTTGATGAATTTCTTCACGTCGTGCGTCCCTTTCGGCACCATGCGCAGTACATACTCCGCGCCAACGACGGCCATCAGCCACGCTTTACCGTTACGGTTGATGGTTGAGAAGAAGACCTGGCCGCCCGGCTTCACCAGTTTTGCACAGGCATGTACCACCGACTGCGGATCGGGTACGTGCTCCAGCATCTCCATGCAGGTCACCACATCGTACTGATGGGCGTGTTTTGCCGCGTGTTCTTCCACGGTTTCCTGCACGTAGTCTACCTGTATGCCAGACTCCAGCGCATGAAGACGGGCAACCTGCAGAGGTTCAAAGCCCATATCCAGGCCCGTGACGTTCGCCCCTTCGCGCGCCATGCTTTCCGCGAGGATGCCGCCGCCGCAGCCGACGTCGAGCACTTTCTTACCGAACAGGCCGCCGGAACGCTCCGCGATATAGCCCAGACGCAGCGGATTAATGCGATGCAGCGGTTTGAACTCACCTTCGAGATCCCACCAGCGGGACGCCACCGCTTCAAATTTGGCAATCTCTTCGTGGTCAACGTTGTGAGCCATCGGGGATTTTTCGGCATTCATGGGCGCTTTTACTCCTTATTTAGCAAGACAAAGGAGTATATCAGGCAATCCCCGTGAATAAAGCGTATAGGTTTACCTCAATCACCTCGGCTGTGTTATAATTTGCGACCTTTGAATCCGGGATACAGTAGAGGGATAGCGGTTAGATGAGCGACCTTGCGAGAGAAATTACACCGGTTAACATCGAGGAAGAGCTGAAGAGCTCCTATCTGGACTATGCGATGTCGGTCATTGTTGGCCGTGCGCTGCCGGACGTCCGCGATGGCCTGAAGCCGGTACACCGTCGCGTACTATACGCCATGAACGTATTGGGCAATGACTGGAATAAAGCCTATAAAAAATCTGCCCGCGTCGTCGGTGACGTCATCGGTAAATATCACCCGCATGGTGATACCGCCGTTTATGACACCATCGTTCGTATGGCGCAGCCATTCTCCTTGCGCTACATGCTGGTAGATGGTCAGGGTAACTTTGGTTCAGTCGACGGCGACTCCGCTGCGGCGATGCGTTATACGGAAATCCGTATGTCGAAAATCGCTCATGAGCTGATGGCCGACCTGGAAAAAGAGACCGTTGATTTCGTCGATAACTACGACGGCACCGAGCGCATCCCAGATGTGATGCCAACCAAGATCCCGAACCTGTTGGTTAACGGTTCTTCCGGTATCGCGGTCGGTATGGCAACCAACATTCCGCCGCACAACATCACGGAAGTGATCAACGGCTGTCTGGCCTATATCGACGATGAAGACATCAGCATTGAAGGGCTGATGACACACATTCCGGGCCCGGACTTCCCGACGGCGGCGATCATCAACGGTCGTCGCGGCATTGAAGAAGCGTACCGTACCGGCCGCGGCAAGATTTACATCCGTGCCCGCGCCGAAGTGGAAGCGGATGCTAAAACCGGCCGTGAAACCATTATTGTTCACGAGATCCCGTATCAGGTGAACAAAGCGCGTCTGATTGAAAAAATCGCCGAGCTGGTAAAAGAAAAACGTGTTGAAGGCATCAGCGCGCTGCGTGATGAGTCTGACAAAGACGGTATGCGCATCGTGATTGAGATCAAACGCGACGCGGTGGGTGAGGTTGTGCTGAACAACCTGTACTCCCAGACTCAGCTTCAGGTCTCCTTCGGTATCAACATGGTTGCGCTGCACCATGGTCAGCCGAAGATCATGAACCTGAAAGAGATCCTGAGCGCGTTCGTCCGTCACCGCCGTGAAGTGGTGACCCGTCGTACCATCTTCGAACTGCGCAAAGCGCGCGATCGTGCGCACATCCTTGAAGCGCTGGCGGTTGCGCTGGCCAACATCGACCCGATCATCGAACTGATCCGTCGTGCGCCAACCCCGGCAGAAGCGAAAACTGCGCTGATTTCCCGTCCGTGGGATCTGGGCAACGTCGCCGCGATGCTGGAACGTGCGGGCGATGACGCGGCGCGTCCTGAGTGGCTGGAACCTGAATTCGGCGTGCGTGACGGTCAGTACTACCTGACGGAACAGCAGGCCCAGGCGATTCTGGATCTGCGTCTGCAGAAACTGACCGGCCTTGAGCATGAAAAACTGCTCGACGAATACAAAGAGCTGCTGGAACAGATTGCTGAGCTGCTGCACATTCTGGGCAGCGCAGAGCGCCTGATGGAAGTGATCCGCGAAGAGCTGGAGCTGGTCCGCGATCAGTTCGGCGACGAGCGCCGCACCGAAATCACCGCCAACAGCGCGGACATCAACATCGAAGACCTGATCAACCAGGAAGACGTTGTTGTGACCCTGTCTCACCAGGGCTACGTGAAGTATCAGCCGTTAACGGACTACGAAGCACAGCGTCGTGGCGGTAAAGGTAAATCTGCAGCACGTATTAAAGAAGAAGACTTTATTGACCGACTGCTGGTGGCGAACACCCACGACACGATCCTCTGCTTCTCCAGCCGCGGTCGTCTGTACTGGATGAAAGTCTATCAGCTGCCAGAAGCAAGCCGCGGCGCGCGTGGTCGTCCAATCGTTAACCTGCTGCCGCTGGAAGCGAACGAACGTATCACCGCTATTCTGCCGGTACGCGAGTACGAAGAGGGCGTGAACGTCTTTATGGCGACCGCCAGCGGTACCGTGAAGAAAACCGCGCTGACCGAATTCAGCCGTCCGCGTTCTGCCGGTATTATCGCCGTGAACCTGAACGAAGGCGACGAGCTGATTGGCGTGGATCTGACCTCGGGATCTGATGAAGTCATGCTGTTCTCTGCGGCCGGTAAAGTGGTGCGCTTCAAAGAAGACGCCGTCCGTGCAATGGGCCGTACCGCGACGGGAGTTCGTGGTATCAAGCTGGCTGGCGAAGACAGCGTTGTTTCTCTGATTATTCCGCGCGGTGAAGGGGCTATCCTGACCGTGACGCAGAATGGTTACGGTAAACGTACGGCGGAAGGGGAATACCCAACCAAGTCTCGCGGTACGCAGGGCGTTATCTCCATCAAGGTGACCGAGCGCAACGGTTCCGTTGTCGGCGCGGTGCAGGTGGACGATGCGGATCAGATCATGATGATCACCGATGCCGGTACGCTGGTGCGTACCCGCGTGTCTGAGATCAGCGTGGTGGGTCGTAACACCCAGGGCGTGATCCTCATCCGTACAGCGGAAGATGAAAACGTAGTGGGTCTGCAGCGCGTTGCCGAGCCGGTGGATGACGAAGAGCTCGACTCCATCGACGGCAGCGTTGCGGAAGGCGATGATGATATCGCGCCGGAAGCCGACACCGACGATGACGTAGCGGATGACGCTGACGAGTAATGTCTCCTGATGCAAAAAAGGGCCGGATTCCGGCCCTTTTCTTTTGCATTAGCAGATAAGTCAACGTTGCGACCTGGCGCGTTTACCGCTACCTTAACCACATTCTTTTGACCCCGACGGCGGAGCCTCGCCCCCTTGAAATACCTCGTCTCCTTTCGTACTACGCTGAAAGTCTCTCGCTATCTGTTTCGGGCGCTGGCGCTCCTGCTTTGGCTGCTGGTGGCCCTGTTCTCGGTGTTTTACATCGTTAACGCCCTGCACCAGAAAGAAGCGGAGATCCGCCAGGAGTTTAACTTAAGCTCCGACCAGGCCCAGCGCTACATTCAGCGAACGTCTGACGTCATGAAGGAGCTGAAGTATATTGCCGAAAATCGTCTGACGGCGGAAAACGGCATCCTTGCGCTTCGCGGGCGTGATGACAAAACCGAGGTCCCGGACTTCCAGCCGCTGTTCCCGGATTCCGATTGCTCCACCATGAGCAATACCTGGCGCGGGTCGCTGGAATCCCTTGCCTGGTTTATGCGCTACTGGCGCGACAATTTCTCCGCCGCCTATGACCTGAACCGCGTCTTCCTGATTGGCAGCGAGAATCTTTGCATGGCTGACTTTGGCCTGCGCGATGTGCCCGTTGAGCGTGATGATGCGCTGAAAAGCCTGCATGAACGTATTGTGAAATACCGCAATGCGCCGCAGGACGAGCGCGGGAATAACATCTTCTGGGTGAGCCAGGGCCCGCGCCCGGGCGTGGGGTATTTTTACGCCCTGACGCCGGTCTATCTGGGCAATCGCCTGCAGGCGCTGATGGGGATTGAGCAGACCATTCGCATGGAGAACTTCTTCACCCCGGGCAGCCTGCCCATGGGGGTGACCATTCTGGATGAAAATGGTCATCAGCTGATCTCCCTTGCCGGGCCCGATAACCGTCTAAACGTCGAACCGCACTGGATGCAGGAGCGGTCGTGGTTTGGCTATACCTCGGGTTTCCGCGAGCTGGTCCTGAAGAAGAGCCTGCCGCCTTCGTCGCTGAGTATCGTCTATTCGCTGCCGGTGGATATGGTGCTTGAGCGGATACGCATTCTTATCATGAATGCGATTCTGCTGAACCTGCTGGCGGGGGGCGCGCTGTTCACGCTGGCGCGCATGTATGAGCGGAAAATCTTTATTCCCGCAGAAAGCGACGCCCAGCGGCTCGAGGAACACGAGCAGTTTAACCGCAAGATTGTCGCCTCGGCGCCGGTGGGGATCTGTATTCTGCGTACCCAGGACGGAACCAACATCCTGAGTAATGAACTGGCGCATAACTACCTGAACATGCTGACGCATGAAGACCGGCAGAGGCTGACGCAAATTATCTGCGGCCAGCAGGTTAACTTCGTCGACGTGTTGACCAGTACGCACACCAATCTGCAGATCAGCTTCGTGCACTCCCGCTATCGCAATGAAAACGTGGCGATTTGCGTGCTGGTGGATGTTTCCGCACGCGTGAAAATGGAAGAGTCGTTACAGGAGATGGCGCAGGCCGCAGAGCAGGCGAGTCAGTCGAAATCCATGTTCCTTGCGACCGTAAGCCACGAGCTGCGCACGCCGCTGTACGGGATTATCGGTAACCTCGATCTGCTGCAGACGAAGGAATTGCCGAAAGGAGTCGACAGACTGGTGACGGCGATGAACAACTCCTCCAGCCTGCTGCTGAAAATCATTAGCGATATTCTCGACTTCTCTAAAATTGAGTCTGAGCAGCTGAAAATTGAGCCGCGGGAATTCTCACCGCGCGAGGTGATGAACCACATCAGCGCCAACTATCTGCCGCTGGTCGTGCGTAAACAGCTGGGGCTCTACTGCTTTATCGAACCGGACGTGCCGCTGACGCTGCACGGCGATCCGATGCGCCTGCAGCAGGTCATCTCTAACCTGCTCAGCAACGCCATCAAATTCACCGATACCGGCTGTATTGTGTTGCACGTCTGCCGGGCAGGAGATTACCTGAGCATTCGCGTGCGCGACACGGGGGTCGGCATCCCGGCGAAGGAGGTGGTTCGTCTGTTCGACCCGTTCTTCCAGGTCGGTACCGGTGTGCAGCGTAACTTCCAGGGAACCGGACTGGGGCTGGCGATTTGTGAGAAGCTCGTCAGCATGATGGACGGCGATATCTCCGTGGATACCGAGCCCGGCATGGGCAGCCAGTTCACCATTCGCATTCCGCTTTATTCGGCGCAATATCCGGCTAAAGCGACGGTAGACGGGCTGAGCGACAAGCGCTGCTGGCTGGCGGTGCATAACGCCTCGCTGAATGACTATCTGACGGCGCTGCTTACCCACAGCGGAGTGAGAGTGTGCCGCTATGAAGGTCAAACGCCGGACGTGGACGATGTGCTGATCGCCGACGAGATGCTGGAGCTGCCGTGGCAGGGGAGAGGGTCAGTGCTCTTCTGCCGTCGCCACATCGGTATCCCGGTTGAGCGTGCGCCAGGAGAATGGGTACACAGTGTCGCAACCCCGCACGAGCTGTTGAGCCTGCTGGCGCGCATCTACAAAGTGGAACTGGAAGAGAGCGACGGCGCGGGCGGATTGCCGTCACCGGAGTCTCTGGCGTCGGTGAATGACGATATGATGATTCTGGTGGTGGATGACCATCCAATTAACCGTCGCCTGCTGGCTGACCAGCTTGGATCGCTGGGCTATCAGTGCAAAACCGCCAATGACGGCGTGGATGCGCTGAACGTGCTGAGTAAGAATCATATTGATATCGTGCTGAGTGACGTCAACATGCCTAACATGGACGGCTACCGTCTGACGCAGCGCATCCGGCAGCTTGGCCTGACGTTGCCGGTGGTGGGCGTAACGGCGAACGCGCTGGCGGAAGAGAAGCAGCGCTGTCTGGAGTCAGGGATGGACAGCTGTCTGTCCAAACCGGTGACGCTGGACGTGCTGAAGCAGACCTTGTCGATTTACGCGGAGCGCGTGAGAAAAACCAGAATATAAAAAAGGCCCGCAAGGGCCTTTTATGTTTTTCCCCTTCTCCCGGTGGGAGAGGGATGGGGTGAGGGCATCAGGCCGCACACCCGTCGGGATCAATCCTTGTCCGTTGCGCTCAGCGTGACGGAGGAGAGATAGTTCAGCAGTGCAATATCGTTGTCCACGCCCAGCTTCATCATCGCTGATTTCTTCTGGCTGCTGATGGTTTTAATACTGCGGTTCAGCTTCTTGGCAATCTCGGTCACCAGGAAACCTTCTGCGAACAGGCGCAGAACTTCACTCTCTTTCGGAGACAGACGTTTGTCACCGTATCCACCCGCGCTGATTTTTTCCAGCAGACGAGAAACGCTTTCAGGCGTGAACTTCTTGCCTTTCTGCAGCGCTGCGAGCGCTTTTGGCAGATCGGTCGGAGCGCCCTGTTTCAGCACAATCCCTTCGATGTCCAGATCCAGTACCGCGCTCAGGATCGCCGGGTTGTTGTTCATGGTCAGAACAATGATCGAGATATCCGGGAAGTGGCGTTTAATATATTTGATGAGCGTGATCCCATCACCGTATTTGTCTCCAGGCATGGAGAGGTCGGTAATGAGCACGTGCGCATCAAGCTTTGGGAGGTTATTGATCAGTGCTGTAGAGTCTTCAAATTCACCGACTACATTCACCCACTCGATCTGTTCAAGTGATTTGCGAATACCGAACAGTACAATCGGATGGTCATCGGCAATAATTACGTTCATATTGTTCATGTATAAGGCTACCTTGCTACAGCAAGCTTTTGACGTAGGCGTCAATGTCGCTGATGTATTTTTCAATGCCAGAGGCATCTTTCTCACGAATTAGATGTTCCAGCGTTTCACATAACTGCTTGCCGGGAACCAGATTAAGCATGGCAAACACCCCTTTAAGCCGGTGTGCTGTCTGTGCCAGCGCTGCAAAATCATTCGCAGCGGACTCAGTATACAACCGCTTAACATCATCTGGTACTGTATCAACAAAGAGTGAATAGTATCCGCTGGCGTGAAGCTCGGCATTTTCATTACCGCCAAGCGGGGATTCCGCTATCTCTTCCTGCGCCAGCTGCTCTTCTATTAGTTGTAGTACAGCTTCCTGCATCGCATTGCTTATATTAAAGTTGACGCGCAGCTGGCCAGGGCCGATTTTCCGCACGCCTGACTCATCATCGCTTAAAAGCAAGCCGGAGGCAGTAAGATTAGACGGATTATCAGTTAAAAACAGATCAAATTCTTGACTTGCAAGTCTTTCATCCGGCGTGATGCAGGCCGCCCCCCAGTTTTCTAACTGGCGAACGACAATATTGCGGATCTCGTTCGACGTTACATCGACCATCACCACGACATCATCCAGCAGACGTTCTTCATCTTCTTCCTGCGGATTGGCGGCCATTTTCACGTGCAGAGAATAGCGGGTGCCGAGAGATTCGCGGGCCTTGATATTGAGATGGCCGCCGAGCTTACGCGCCAGCTGATCGCATAGCCAGAAGGTAAGGGCATTTGCCTTGCCGTAGCGATCGCTTTGCGTGTCATTCAGGAACGGGAAGTGCAGATTATCAATTTCACTCGTGGTGACGCCTTCCCCGGTGTCCAGGATGCGGAACGTCAGGCGGTCTTCTGCCGACTCTTCCGTACTGACTTCAAGGGTGATCTTGCCAATCTGCGTGGTGGTCACCGCGTACTGAATAATCATCAACAGTATGCGGCGCAACGCTTCACGATCGCCGTGGCGTTCGTCATTTGCCGGGAGATTGTTATTGATCAGCAGCTGCAGCCCTTTGCGCTTAATCACGGGCAGGACTTCCGGAACCACTTCATCAATCAGAGCCTGAATAGAGAAGAGGCTTGGCGTTCCCTTCCAGAAATCATTCTCCAGCATGTTCGCCAGCTGGATCTCATCAACCATTCTGACCAGCGAGTCGGCCTGACAGGCAAGCTGGTGGCTTTCTGACGTATTTAACGCCGCCGCCTGGGTCGCCAGCGTTTTTAACGGCTGCTTGAAGGCATCGCCAATGTTCTGCATAAATGCGGCGCGCCCCTGCTGGTTTTTCTCATACAGCCTTTGCGCCTGCTTGAGCTTTTTATTCACCAGCACTTCGCGATCCTGATCGCGGATGATGAAGATTTGCGTGCGTGGAGCCACCTGGCTGCGGAACTGGCGGATCTCGTACAGTTCATTGTTGATGGTGGCCTGAATCACCCCCTGGTGCTGATCCGCCATGGTGGTGATATTCTGCAGGTTAAGATGCGGCAGCAGATGGTCGGCAATTTTGTTGCTCATCACCGTACGATTCGCTTCCTGGTCGTGAACTAAGACCCCAAGCGGCAGCACGGAAACAATCTCTTCATTCAGCGCGCGTAATACGCGCAGCTCATTGCTGGTGCCGGCAGGAACCGCAGAGGCGTCGCTTTGACGCCCCGACTGGAAACGGAAGGTGCTGTACCCAAACAGGGCCAGCGCCAGCAGACCGATATTCAGCAGCAGAGGCAGCAGGATATTTTGCAGGGTATCCAGCAGCAGCGTGCCAAACGGCACCTGCCACACCAGACGCATACCGGTCGAGTTCAGGGATGAGGCAATTTCGATTTTCGAGCCGTTAAAGGAGATCGATACGCTCTCTGCGGCCTCTTTGTCAGATGCCGCACGCATGTTTTGAGTGCTGCTGTCGGGCTCCAGACGGAAACTATCGAGCGGCATGTCCGGTGGGATTAAATCATTTATCGGTAAATCGAAGGCGACCACCGTCGCCAGATGTCCTGGCTGGTTGAACGTGGTGCGCAGAGTAAAATAATGACCGTTTTGCCATGCCAGACGGCGCAGAGAAGAGAAGCTCTCACGTTCATCCAGCGCATTCGCCTGTTGCAGCATCTCTGCCCGGCGGGAATCGACGATGCTGCCCACGGTGGTCTCTTTAAAACCGGAAGAGAGATCTTTTAACGGCAGCGTAGAGATCAGGATCATGCTGTTGTCCTGACCATTCAGATAATACATCGACCATGGCACCGTTTCGGCACCCCAGAGGGTATCCAGATAGGTCGAAATACGCTGCGTCATCTCAAGCGTCGCGCTGTCATGAGAGCCAAAAATAAGCGCCTCGGTTTTACGCTGCGGTTTTTCGAGGTAATAGACATCCTGCTTAAGCCGCGTCTCCTGAAGTCCATCTCCGGACGAGGAGGCAGGTGCGGCCGCGATATTGTCGTAAATCTGCCATGTGGCGTAGCGCCAGGTATCTATGCGCTTATGGACGGCGTGGGTGATATCGACGACCTGATAGCTCTTATCCTTCAGCCATGCATTAACCGCGCTTTGTACCATCACCCCCATGGTCACTAACAGCACAACGATCAAAAGAAGAAAGAAACGGGTGATGCTCCCGGGAAGGAGGGAGAATTTGCTCGGGGCGGTGGTTTCAGTCTGACTCATTGATATCTTTAACCCGTTGTGGTCGTGCTCTGTGGCGATAGGGCAGTATAAAGGGTAATAACTGAATTTCCAGCGCCACTGTCCGGGAAGAGGCGACTTTTTCACTGGACAATATCGGCGGTGGATGGAGCAATAAACGTGTACAAACTCGCCGTGCGCGTACAAATAATAAGTGCGCTAAGCCAGCAAATAGCACGAATTAACAAGAAATTAAGCGCTATATCATTTGCGTGCCAGAGAAGGATAGCCGGTGAGAAATTAGTTAATAGTCGTTACAATTTCGGATCGGTAGCACAAAAAATGAGAAGTTACGTAAAGAAAGGTAAAAAAAAACCGAATGCGAAGCATTCGGCTCAATTAGGGATAAACAGACATTCAAAATTGAATGACGGTAATAAATAAAGTTAATGATGATAGCGAGAGTTATTTTAGAGATTAGGTGCGATCTTGTTTTGTCATTCAGTGCTGTAACGGATTTTATTGTAAACTATTGATTTATATGCGTTGTATTTTTCGTTTGATTATAAGTGCTAATTTTCTAAGCTATTTGTGCTTTGTAAAAGTTCCTTGATATTTACATTTTGAAACATGTTGATAGATAAATGAAACATCTTCAAAGTTTTCGTATCATATTCGCATTGGATTATTCTGTAATTTTGCGGAGAATGAAATTGCCGACTGGTTAATGAGGGTTAACCAGTAAGCAGTGGCAATTATAAGGCATATAACAGAGGGTTAATAAAATGAAAGTTAAAGTACTGTCCCTCCTGGTACCAGCACTCCTGGTGGCAGGCGCAGCAAATGCGGCCGAAATTTATAACAAAGATGGCAACAAATTAGATCTGTACGGTAAAGTCGATGGTCTGCACTATTTCTCTGACGACAAGGGTGCCGACGGCGACCAGACCTACATGCGTCTCGGCTTCAAGGGCGAAACTCAGGTTAACGATCAGCTGACCGGCTACGGCCAGTGGGAATACCAGATCCAGGGCAACACCTCCGAAAGCGAAAATGATGCCTGGACGCGTGTGGCGTTTGCAGGTCTTAAATTTGGTGACGCGGGGTCTTTCGATTACGGTCGTAACTACGGCGTAATCTACGACGTAACCTCCTGGACTGACGTTCTGCCAGAATTTGGTGGCGATACCTACGGCGCAGACAACTTCCTGCAGTCCCGTGCTAACGGCGTTGCGACCTACCGTAACCAGGACTTCTTTGGTCTGGTGGATGGTCTGAACTTTGCTCTGCAGTATCAGGGTAAAAACGGCAGCGTAAGCGGTGAAAACGTGGGTGGACGCAGCCTGCTGAAACAGAACGGCGACGGCTACGGTGCTTCCGTGACCTATAACCTGGGCGAAGGCTTCAGCGTAGGTGGCGCAATGTCCTCCTCCAAACGTACCGCCGATCAGAACGGTGCAAGCGTTTACGGTCATGGTGATAACGCAGAAGTTTATTCTGGCGGCCTGAAATACGATGCCAACAACATCTATCTGGCAGCGCAGTACTCCCAGACCTACAACGCAACTCGTTTCGGTACCTCTAATGGCGACAGCCCGACTACCGCTTACGGTTTTGCTAACAAAGCGCAGAACTTCGAAGTGGTTGCTCAGTACCAGTTCGACTTCGGTCTGCGTCCATCCGTGGCCTACCTGCAGTCTAAAGGCAAAGACATCGAAGGTTACGGCGATCAGGATCTGCTGAAATATGTTGACGTTGGTGCGACTTACTACTTCAACAAAAACATGTCCACCTATGTGGATTACAAAATCAACCTGGTTGATGAAAATGAATTCACCCGTCAGGCGGGTATCGGTACTGACGATATCGTAGCGCTGGGCCTGGTTTACCAGTTCTAATCGCTTTATCGTGTGACGTAAGGGGCCTGATGGCCCCTTTTTGTGCTTCCCCGATTCTCACTACTCACCCGTTTTGGTGTACTCTTGCCGCCCTGGCATGAGGATAATAATGAATGGACATGACTTTTTTACGCGCCAGCTTTCTGGCTATGCTTTTTTTCCTGACCGCGTGTGACGATCCCGCGCCCGTGGCGAAAACCGATGCACCCGCCGCGACGGTGCTCGAAGGCAAAACGATGGGAACCTTCTGGCGCGTCAGCGTGATGAACCTCGATAAAACTCGCACGGATGAGCTTCGCGGCAAAATTCAGGCGCAGCTGGACGCCGACGATCAGCTGCTCTCAACCTATAAAAATGACTCGGCGCTGATGCGCTTTAATCTCTCCACCAGTACCTCTCTGTGGCCGGTGAGCGAGGCGATGGCCGATATCGTGACTGAATCCATACGCGTGGGTTACAAAACTAACGGGGCGATGGATGTGACCGTCGGCCCTCTGGTGAACCTCTGGGGATTTGGCCCGAATAAACAGCCGGTGAAGACGCCTGAACAGGCGGCCATTGATGACGCCCGCGCCCGAACGGGGCTGCAGCATCTGACGGTGATCAACCAGTACGGGCAGCAGTACCTGCAAAAAGATATCCCCGATCTGTTTGTCGACCTGTCGACGGTCGGGGAAGGCTATGCGGCGGATCATCTTGCTGCACTGATGGCGCAGGAAGGGATTTCCCGTTATCTGGTCTCGGTTGGCGGCGCGTTGGTCAGTCGGGGCATGAACGCCAGCGATAAGCCGTGGCGCGTAGCGATTCAAAAACCAACCGATCGGCAAAATGCCGTGCAGGCGATAGTGGATATCAACGGACATGGCATCAGTACATCCGGAAGCTATCGTAACTATTACGAGCTTGACGGGAAGCGTATTTCACATGTTATCGATCCGCAGACCGGGCGCCCCATCACGCATAATCTGGTCTCAGTGACGGTCATTGCCCCCACCGCGCTGGAAGCGGATGCCTGGGATACCGGGTTAATGGTTCTCGGCCCGGAAAAAGCTAAAGAGGTGGTCCGTCAGGAAGGGCTGGCGGTTTATATGATTGTTAAAGAGGGCGACGGGTTTAAAACCTGGAGCTCGCCGCAGTTCAACAGTTTCCTGGTCAGCGACAAAAATTAAAAAGCAAGGTTGCGGGTTTTTTATCGGTGGCGCTCAGGCACGCTCTATGTATGCTTATACGAGGAGCCGATCATGAAAAACCCAACCTTAATTACCGATGAGGATCGCTGGCAGGCCGTACTGGCCCGCGATCCGCTCGCTGACGATCAGTTTGTCTTCGCCGTGCAGACAACGGGTATTTTCTGCCGTCCGTCATGTCGCGCCCGCCACGCGCTGCGTAAAAATGTCCGTTTTTATCCTGATGCCCATCATGCCGCTCAGGCAGGGTTTCGCCCGTGCAAGCGCTGCATGCCGGACAAACGCGATCCGCAGGCGCAGAAGCTGGCAAAAGTGGAACATGCCTGCCGGCTTCTGGAGCAGGATCCTGCGTTAACCCTTGAGAAGCTGGCGGAGCAGGTTGCCATGAGTCCTTTCCATTTCCACCGCCTGTTTAAGTCGGTGACGGGCATGACGCCAAAAGCCTGGCAGCAGGCTGCGCGGGGTCAGCGCCTGCGCACCGCGCTTGCGCAGGGAGACAAAATTACCGATGCCGTGCTGGCGGCGGGATTTCCCGACAGCAGCAGCTATTATCGTAAAGCCAATGATGCATTGGGCATGACGGCGAAGCAGTACCGTAAAGGAGAGGTGGCCGTGCGGTATGCCATCGATGACTGTTCGTTGGGACGCTGTCTGGTCGCCGAAAGCGAGCGGGGGATCTGCGCGATTCTGCTGGGTGACACCGATGCTGAAGTAACCGCAGAGCTTGCCACGCAATTTCCAAAAGCTACGCACGCGCCGCTGGATGACGCCTTTGTGCAGCGGATCCACCAGGTCATTGCCAGTATTGATAATCGCGACGTACCGCTTGCGCTGCCGCTGGATATTCGTGGAACCGCTTTCCAGCAGCGCGTCTGGCAGGCACTTCGCAACATTCCCTGCGGCGAAACGGCAAGTTACCAGCAGGTGGCGCAGGCGATTGGCCAGCCCAGGGCGGTACGCGCCGTTGCCGGAGCCTGTGCGGCAAACACGCTGGCAATTGTGATCCCCTGTCATCGCGTGGTTCGCAACGACGGCGTGCTGTCGGGCTACCGCTGGGGAACGGCGCGAAAAGCGCTATTACTGAAACGTGAGGCGAAACGTCAGGAGGGATAATGCTCGATCTTTTTGCGGATGCTGAACCCTGGCAGGAGCCGCTTGCGCCGGGGGCGGTTATCCTGCGTCGCTTTGCTCTCTCCCGTGCGGAGGCGTTGCTTGCCGGAATTGAAGAGGTCACAGCGGTTTCACCGTTTCGCCATATGGTGACGCCGGGCGGCTACACCATGTCGGTGGCCATGGCCAACTGCGGCGAACTGGGCTGGGCGACGAACGAGCGGGGCTATCTGTATGCCCCGAACGATCCTGCGACCGGCCAGCCCTGGCCTCCGATGCCTGCGGTTTTTCAGGCGCTTTGCCATGAGGCCGCCGGGGCAGCCGAGTATCCTGATTTTCGGCCCGATGCCTGCCTGATTAACCGCTATGCCGTTGGCGCAAAGCTCTCGCTGCATCAGGATAAGGATGAACCCGATCTGCGCGCGCCTATCGTCTCGGTATCGTTAGGTCTGCCCGCCGTCTTCCAGTTTGGGGGATTACGCCGCAACGATCCGCTCAAACGCATCATGCTGGAACATGGCGATGTGGTGGTGTGGGGCAGGGAATCGCGGCTTTATTATCACGGCATTCAGCCGTTGAAACCCGGCGTCCACCCCCTCACGGGTGAGTACCGCTTTAATCTGACCTTCCGTCAGGCGGGGATGAATAAACTAAAATAAGAATTATTCTTGATGTCCGCGCAGGGCAGTTTACACTGCTGGCTGATTTTTATTGTCCGGATTGCCTGCATGCAACTACTTCTCCTCGTCTGGCGTCAGTATCGCTGGCCCTTCATCGCCGTTATGGCGTTAAGCCTTGCCAGCGCCGCGCTGGGTATTGGCCTGATCGCATTTATTAACGTGCGGTTGATAGAAATGGTCGACACCTCGCTCTCCGTATTGCCGGAGTTTCTTGGCCTTTTGCTGCTGTTGATGGCGGTTACGCTCGGCTCACAGCTCGCGCTGACCGCGCTCGGCCACCATTTCGTTTTTCGTTTGCGCAGTGAGTTTATCAAGCGGATCCTGGACACCCAAATAGAGCGCGTTGAGCAGCTCGGCAGCGCCTCCCTGCTGGCGGGGCTGACCAGCGACGTGCGCGCCATTACCATCGCGTTCGTTCGTCTGCCGGAGCTGGTGCAGGGGATCATTCTGACCTTTGGCTCGGCGGCCTATCTCGCCTGGCTCTCCACCAAAATGCTGGCGGTGACTGCACTGTGGATCGCCATCACCATCTGGGGCGGTTTTATGCTGGTGTCGCGCGTCTATAAACATATGGCGGTGCTACGCGAAACCGAAGATAAGCTCTATAACGATTACCAGACGGTACTGGAAGGGCGTAAAGAACTCACCCTGAACCGCGAGCGCGCCGAGTATATCTTTAACAATCTCTATATTCCGGACGCGCGCGAATACCGGCATCACATTATTCGCGCCGATACCTTCCACCTGAGCGCGGTGAACTGGTCAAACATTATGATGCTGGGTGCCATTGGCCTGGTATTCTGGATGGCGAACAGCCTGGGCTGGTCGGACACTAACGTAGCGGCAACATACTCACTGACGCTGCTGTTTTTGCGCACGCCGCTGCTCTCGGCGGTCGGCGCGTTGCCCACCTTACTGAGTGCGCAGGTGGCCTTTAATAAGCTCAAAAAATTCGATCTCGCGCCGTTCCAGGCAGAATTTCCGCGCCCGCAGGCCTTCCCGAACTGGCAGACGCTCGAGCTACGTAACGTCACGTTCCGCTATCAGGACAGCGCCTTCTCCGTGGGGCCGATCAACCTGACGATCCGCCGCGGCGAGCTGTTGTTCCTGATTGGCGGCAACGGCAGCGGTAAATCGACGCTGGCTATGCTGCTCACCGGGCTTTATCAGCCGCAGTCGGGCGAGATTTTGCTTGACGGCAGGGCGCTGAGCGCGGAGAAACCCGAAGATTACCGCAAGCTTTTCTCGGCGGTATTCACCGACGTCTGGCTGTTCGATCGGCTGCTGGGGCCGGATGGGCAGCAGGCTAATCCGGCGCTGGTGGAAAAATGGCTGGCGCAGCTGCAGATGTCGCACAAGCTGGAGTTACAGGACGGGAAGATCCTCGACCTGAAGCTTTCCAAAGGGCAGAAAAAGCGCGTGGCGCTGCTGCTGGCGCTGGCGGAAGAGCGTGACATCATCCTGCTCGACGAGTGGGCAGCGGATCAGGACCCGCATTTCCGCCGCGAATTTTATCAGGTGCTGCTGCCGCTGATGCAGGAGATGGGCAAAACCATTTTCGCCATCAGCCACGACGATCACTACTTCATTCATGCTGACCGCCTGCTGGAGATGCGCGACGGCAGGCTGAGCGAGCTGACCGGTGAAGAGCGCGATGCGGCATCGCGTGACGCGGTGGCGCGTACGGCCTGATGCCCTCACCCAAACCCTCTCCCACAGGGAGAGGGGAGAGATCGTGGCCGTAATGCCGCTTTTTTCTCCATCCCGGCCCGTTGTTTATTCTTATTTACATATCCCCGCGCTATGCTTAACCCCAACTCATTTAATGGATTTATGATTGATGTCGGTATTAAAGAAAAACAGCGCCAGACAGCGTGACCAGGAGCGCGCGCGACTCATCTGGCTCCTCACGACCGATAAAGCGGTCACTTCTACGCTATTAGGCAAACTCACCCTGGCTGAGCAATATGATGTCGGCACTCTGGCCGACGATATTGCTGAGGTAGGTGCGCTGGTTGCTCACTTACCCCCGCCGGATCTGGCGGACACCCTTGAAGCGCTTCCCTCGGAAGAACGTCACGCCCTCTGGCGTCTGGTACAGGATCACGAGCGCGGACAGGTGCTGCTTGAGGCCTCCGAAAACGTCTGGGACGACCTGATTGACGAGATGAGCGACCGGGATATTCTTGACGCTCTGCAAACGCTGGATATCGACGAGCAGATTTACCTCGTTCAGCACCTGCCGCGAAACCTGACCGGTCGCCTGCTGGCGTCACTGCCTGCGGAGGAGCGGGCGCGCGTGCGTCAGGTGATGCACTATGAGAAAAACAGCGTCGGCGCGATCATGGAGTTCGGCGTTATCACGGTGCGACCGGACGTGACGCTCGGTACCGTACAGCGCTATCTGCGTCGCCTGGGCAAAATGCCGGATAACACCGATAAACTGTTTGTCACCTCCCGGGACAAAACCCTGCTCGGCGAGCTGGAGCTGAAAACCATCCTGCTCAACAGCACCCAGCGGAAGGTGAGCGAGGTGATGGAAAACGAGCCGATGGTCTTCTCCCCGGAAGACGATGCGGAGAAAGCGGCGCGAACCTTCGAACGTGACGACCTCGTGAGTGCTGCCGTCGTGGATTCCGTCGGCAAACTGATGGGGCGTCTGACCATCGACGAGATCGTTGACGTGGTCTACGAAGAAACCGATAACGATCTGCGTGCGCTCGGAGGGATCAGCGCAGAAGATGACGTCCATGCCTCCGTCGGCAAGGCGGTGAAAACGCGCTGGGCGTGGCTGGCCATTAACCTGTGTACCGCGTTTATCGCCTCCCGCGTGATTGACGGCTTTGAACACACTATTTCGCAGCTGGTGGCGCTGGCCTCGCTGATGCCGATTGTGGCCGGGATTGGCGGCAACACCGGAAACCAGACCATCACCATGATCGTCCGCGCGCTGGCGCTGGAAAATATTCAGCCCGGCAACTTCGCCTTTCTGATTTTCAGAGAGATGGGCGTGGCGCTGATCAACGGCCTGGTGTGGGGCGGCATTATGGGCGGCATCACCTGGTGGCTGTATGACGATATGGCGTTAGGCGGAGTGATGATGCTGGCGATGGTGCTGAATTTGCTGGTGGCATCGATGATGGGCGTCATTATCCCGTTGACCATGACCAAACTGGGGCGCGACCCCGCGGTGGGGTCGAGCGTGATGATCACCGCCATCACCGATACCGGCGGTTTCTTTATTTTCCTTGGACTGGCGACGATTTTTCTTCTTTAAGCCGACGCTTAATGCGGGCGGGGAGGAGTGCCATGACGATAATCCCGCCCAGTACGCCAATTGCCAGATTGCTGGTTGATACCGTGGCGGCAACGGTGACCAGCATGACGACCGTTTCCGCTATCGGGGCCGTTTTCAGCGCGGCGGGCTGAAGGCTGTGCCAGCTGAAGGTTTTGACGGCGACGATCGCCATAATGCCCGCCAGCACCGCCATCGGGATGTTGGCCATCACCTCGCTGAGCGCCGTCACCAGGATCAGCAGCACGATGCCCGCAGCGAAGGTTGAAATGCGGCTTCGGCCTTTCCCCATCTCCACGTTAACGATGGTTTGTCCTATCATCGCGCAGCCTGCAATACCACCGTAAAATCCGGCCAGAATATTGCCGACGCCTAATCCAATGCTTTCGCGGCGTTTACTTGACGGTGTCGCGGTCAGTTCATCCACCAGCTTTGCCGTGAGCAGGGACTCCAGCAGGCCGACAAAGGCGATGCTCAACGCGCACGGCCAGATAATGCTCAGCGTCTGTAAATTGAGGGGGACCAGAAGTTCACTAAGTCCCGGCAAACTGCCGCTCATTGAGCCTTCATCGCCCACGGTCGGCAGGCTTTGCCCGGTTGAAACGGTAAACAAGGTTAACAGCAAAATCGCAATCAGCGGGGAAGGGATGCTTTTGATATATCGCGGCACCCAGAGCACGATCAGCAGCGTCAGCACGAACAGGCCCACAATCAGCGGGCTTCGGCTCCAGAAATGCGGCACCTGAGCTAAGAAGATCAAAATGCCCAGGGCGTTAACAAACCCGGTCATGACCGACTGGGGAATAAAGCGCATCAGCCTTGCCATGCCCAGCACGCCAAACAGAATCTGAATCACGCCAGCCATGAGCACGGCGGGAAGAATGTACTGCACGCCGTGCTGATGCACCATCGGGCCAATGACCAGCGCCACGGAACCGGCCGCTGCCGTGACCATAGCCGGACGACCACCGAGTACGGACAGGGCGAGACACAGCACTACGGAAGCGATCAGGCTGACCTTCGGGTCAACGCCCGCGACCACCGAAAACGAGATGACTTCGGGGATCAGAGCCAGGGCGGTAATCACGCCTGCCAGCGTTTCGCGCGTCAGCTTCTTAGGGGAACGCAGCACGTTGGCTACGCGCTCTTCGGGGGATACAGCAGAATGGGGTAAGGACATAACAGTTCGCTGGTTAGGGCAGGCTTCCGTGCGCGCGATCACAAAACGCAACATACTAGCCAGTAAAACCGCGCTTTACCAGACGCATCGCTAATTCCTCACAAACAATCCATCATTAAATTTCACAATTACAATAATTTCGTAACCTTTAAACAATATTTAAAAGTTGTTACCGTGCCCCCGCAGCTTTTTTCACCTGCAATTTCCACGCATCAAGCACTTTTACACTAAGGCATAAATTATGAAAAAAATGACTGCCATGCTCTTTTCTCTGGCCGTGGGGCTTAACACCGTCTCCATGGCGGCGAAAGCTGACGCACCAAAAGAGCAGGAAACGGACGTCCTTTTAATCGGTGGCGGGATCATGAGCGCCACGCTGGGAACCTATCTGCAAGAACTGCAGCCGGACTGGTCTATGACCATGGTCGAGCGCCTTGATGGCGTGGCGCAGGAGAGTTCGAACGGCTGGAATAACGCCGGTACCGGCCATTCGGCACTCATGGAACTGAACTATACGCCGCAGAAAAAGGACGGTTCCATTAGTATCGAGAAGGCAGTAGAAATCAACGAAGCGTTCCAGGTTTCTCGCCAGTTCTGGTCTCATCAGGTCAACAGCGGCGTGCTGCACGACCCGCACTCCTTCATCAACACCGTGCCGCACATGAGCTTTGTGTGGGGCGAGCAGAACGTCAACTTCCTGCGCGCGCGCTACGCCGCTCTGCAGCAGAGCACGCTGTTCCGCGGGATGAAATACTCTGAAGACCACGCGCAGATTAAAGAGTGGGCTCCGCTGGTCATGGAAGGTCGTGACCCGAACCAGAAAGTGGCGGCGACCCGAACCGAAATTGGTACTGACGTTAACTACGGCGAAATTACCCGTCAGCTGGTGACGTCTCTGAAGAAAAAAGAGAACTTCAATCTGCAGCTCAGCACCGAAGTGCGCGGTTTCAAGCGCAACGCGGATAATAGCTGGAGCGTGACCGTTGCCGATCTGAAAAACAATGAAGCTGAACACGTCATCAAGGCGAAGTTTGTCTTCATCGGTGCGGGCGGTGCGGCGCTGAAGCTGCTGCAGGAGTCCGGTATTCCGGAAGCTGACGACTACGCGGGCTTCCCGGTCGGCGGTCAGTTCCTGGTGTCCGATAACCCGGAAGTGGTGAATCGTCATCTGGCAAAAGTGTACGGTCAGGCTTCCGTGGGCGCGCCGCCAATGTCCGTTCCACACATCGATACCCGTATGCTTGACGGCAAACGCGTGGTGCTGTTTGGACCGTTCGCGACCTTCTCCACTAAATTCCTGAAAAACGGCTCCCTGTGGGATCTGCTGAGCGCAACCACCACCTCTAACGTCAAGCCGATGATGGACGTGGGTCTGGATAACTTCGATCTGGTGAAATACCTGATTAGCCAGGTGATGCTCTCTGACGACGATCGTTTCGAAGCGCTGAAAGAGTACTATCCTCAGGCTAAGAAAGAAGACTGGCGTCTGTGGCAGGCGGGTCAGCGCGTGCAGATTATCAAGCGCGATCCGAAAGAGGGCGGCGTGCTGCGTCTGGGTACCGAAGTGGTGAGCGATAAGGATGGCACAATCGCCGCACTGCTGGGCGCGTCACCGGGTGCGTCTACCGCTGCGCCAATCATGCTGCACCTGATGGAAAAAGTGTTTAAAGATAAAGTCGCCAGTCCGGAATGGCAGGCGAAGCTGAAAACCATTATTCCATCCTACGGCACGAAGCTGAACGGTAACGTGGACGCGACGGAGCAGGAGCTGGAATACACCAGCCGCGTACTGCAGCTGCAGTACATCAAACCGCAGGCTGCGGATGCTGCGCCGAAAGCGGAGCTGAAGCCTCAGCCGGAAAACAAACCGGTTGCGGATATCGCGCTGTAAGGTAAAAAAGCCGGGGGGCGCTGACGCCTACCCGGCCTATGTTCGGTGTTGTTTGTAGGTCTGGTAAGGCGAAGCCGCCACCCGACTTAATTTCAACGTACGACAGCCTGCTCAATCTTCTCTTCAGCCTTCCACACGCGATACTTCACTTCCACGTTTTCAGGCGTATAAACCACGATCGGCAACTTGCTGTTGTAGCGCAGCAGGCTATTGTCGCCCAGATACGCTGTCACAAATTTCTTCTCTTTCTTGCCGTCCGGGCAGGCCATCATGGTGGAGACCGGAGAGGTCACTTTATCAAAGACGTAGTAGTCATAACCCCAGCCTTCCAGCGTTTTGCTTTCCAGCTGACCGCCCAGACGATGCTGGTTGCAATCCACTTCCAGCGTCTTGCCAATCAACAGCTCCACTTTGAAATTCGCTTCATCCTGCTGTGCCGGTAGCTGGATCACCTGACGCTTCATCCCTTTATCCGCTTTCGGATACGGGGCGACTTTTTCCAGCGGCTGCTCTTTAGGGGTTTCGCTGGCGAAAGCACTGGTGCTGACACATGCGGCGGCGATGAGTGCGATGGCAAATTTAGGTGCGTTTTTCATTGTCATTCCTTTATGTCAAAACGATCCTGCACAGGTTAACATATCAACTATGAATGATTGGTGTTATTTACTTACATTTTCAATATGGATAGCGAAATAAACCACATATTTGCCACTTAAGTAGAGATTTGTACTGGCATGGAGTCCGGCAGGCGTTTGTGTTATTTTAGACCCTCTTTAATGTTATTCATCTGTAAAAGGGAAGAGAGATGGTTCGTGCAAAACTGAAAACGCCTGAAGGCCGCAAGTTCCTCCTGGCGCTGCTGGTTGTGTTTATGATTGCTGCCGCGTGCGTGGGGCGGGCCACGATTGTTGGCGTTATCGAACAGTACAACATTCCTCTCTCTGCCTGGACAACCAGCATGTATGTCCTGCAGTCGGCGATGATCTTTGTCTACAGCCTGGTGTTCACCGTTCTGCTGGCCATCCCGCTGGGCATTTTCTTCCTGGGCGGACGTGATAAACACTAGACGCCGATTTGCGATATCGAAGCCATCCTGCGGGGTGGCTTTTTTTATGTCTAATAATTTTTATTCGCATTTCCAGGATAATCTGTTTCGGACAAGACAGTGCAACATGAAGCAGGAGATGCGCAATGTTATCCCGGTTTGCAACGCTCAGCCGGATCCCGAAAGGAGTCTGGGTGGTGGGCGGCGTCAGTATGTTAATGGATATCTCCTCGGAGATTATCCACAGCCTGCTGCCGCTGTTTATGGTGACGACGCTGGGCGCCAGCGTTATTTTCATTGGTTTGATTGAAGGTCTGGCTGAAGCTACGGCGCTGTTTATCAAGGTGTTTTCCGGCGCCATCAGTGACTATCTGGGCAAGCGTAAAGGACTGGCGGTTCTGGGCTACGGTCTTGGCGCATTGAGTAAACCGTTGTTCGCTATCGCCTCTTCTTCCGGCATGATCCTTGGGGCGCGCTTAATCGACCGGGTCGGGAAGGGGATACGGGGAGCGCCGCGCGATGCGCTGGTTGCTGATGTTACGCCGCCGGAACTTCGCGGCGCGGCCTTTGGGCTGCGTCAGTCGATGGACACCGTCGGCGCATTTCTCGGGCCGCTGCTGGCCGTAGGATTAATGCTGCTGTGGAACGATGACTTCCGCACGATTTTCTGGATCGCGGTGATCCCCGGCGTGCTCGCCGTGGCGCTGCTTTTCTTCGGCCTGCATGAGCCGAAAACGCCCGTCGAACATAAACGCACGAACCCCATCAAAAAAGAGAACCTCAGGCGTCTCGGGAAAGGCTGCTGGTGGGTCATTGGCCTGGGAGCCATCTTCACGCTCGCACGTTTCAGTGAAGCATTTCTTGTGCTGCGCGCACAGCAGTCGGGGGTGCCGCTGGCGCTGATCCCGCTGGTGATGGTGGCCATGAATCTGCTCTATTTCCTCTCTGCCTATCCGTTTGGCAAGTTGTCGGACGGGATGAGCCACACCCGATTACTGCAGTGGGGCCTGGTGATGCTGATTGGGGCAGATATTGTGCTGGCGCTGAGCACCCACTGGGCTGGAATGCTTCTGGGCGTCGCGTTTTGGGGAGTACATATGGGTATGACCCAGGGATTACTGGCGGCAATGATCGCTAAAACCGCACCGCCCGATCTGCGCGGCACTGCTTTCGGTATTTTTAGTCTGGTCAGCGGCGTGGGATTATTAATCGCCAGCGTGGGAGCCGGCGCGATATGGGAAACGTTTGGCGCGGAATATACGTTTTATGCCGGAGCGGTGATTTGTCTGGCTACGCTGGTGTATCTGCGCAAAACCCCGGACGAGGCGAAATAAAAAAACCAGCCATCAGGCTGGTTTTCAGTATGTTTTTGGTCGGCACGAGAGGATTTGAACCTCCGACCCCCGACACCCCATGACGGTGCGCTACCAGGCTGCGCTACGTGCCGACGCATAAAAAGAATACTACTCGATTCCGTTTTGAATGCAAGGGAATCTGTCGCTAACTGGTTTATTATTAATCAGTTAGCGATGAAGCGCTTCTCATCCGTCAGGACCTGCAGCAGCAGGCTCAGCTGCGGTTTCTGGTCTTTCAACCGTTCACCCTGCAGATTATACGTCTGATAATTCCCGTTACTGTTCAGCACCAGCGTCAGCTTCGGTGTGGTCACCACCAGCGTGTCATTCCCGGCAGCCGTGACCCAGTTATGGCGGCGCGCAGCGCTGAAGAGATCCTGTCCCTGCGAATACTCGTTCGCTGGCGTGCTGACATGCAGCAGGCGTTGCATCAGGGTAGTCATCACATCTTTATGCTCGGTAAGCATATTGATGCGCTGTGCCGGGGTGCCAGGCCAGTGGATCACCAGCGGAACCTGCAGGTTCGGGCGTGACCAGCTCATGCTCTTCGTCTCGTCACCTAACGGGACGCCATGGCCTGCGGTCACGATCACCACGGTGTTATCCAGCTTGCCGGACTCACGTAGCGCGTCAAGCACGCGGCCAATCTGCGCATCAACATCACCCGCCGCGCGGCCGTAGCGGCGCGCGAAATCACTCTTATTGCTGTTAGCAAGCGTTGTGCCGTTAAAGGCAACCCATGAGAACCAGCGGTTATCTTCCTGCGCGTAGCGCTGAAGCCAGTTTATCCATTGGCCGGCGGTCTGCGCATCGGACTGATTTTGTGCCGCTGGCAGTGAGAAATCGGACAGCAGCGCCTGGCGGTAGAGCGGGCTGTTAAAGCCATCGGATGAGAACAACCCTAACTGATAGCCCTGCTGATTCAGCCCGGTGATCAGCGCCGCAGGCGTGCGGGTAGAGAGTACGCCGTCCATGTATCCGGCTGAAATGCCATAGAAGAGGCCAAAGATGCCCGCGTCGGTTGTGTTACCGGAGCTCATATGCTGAGTAAACGAGACGTTTTGACTCGCGAAATCGGCCAGCACAGGCATCTGCTTCTCGTAACGGGAATAGTTCAGGCCATCAACGGTGATCAGCAGGACGTTTTGCCCGCGCCCCATATCGCGATAGCGTAGATCGCTCAGAGGATACTGCACGCTGACGGCTTCCGGATTACCCTGCTCGATAAGACGGCGCTGGTACTCCTGAGCGTCAAGCAGGCCGTGTTTCTCGAGGAAACGACGGGCCGTCATCGGGTACGAGAGCGGCAGGTTCGCACGCTGCATGGTAATAGGGCGATAGAAGTTCGCATCCGCCCAGATATACATGATGTGCGAACTGATAAAGGAGACGAAAAAGAGCGCGGCGACGGGCTTCGCGTAATGGCGTCGCCGGGTCAGGCTGCGGAGCTTTTGCCAGCTCCACGTCGCAAACAGCATCTCAATCAACAGGATCACCGGGACGCTGATAAACATCAGCTGCCAGTCACGGGCCGTTTCGTTCTGGTCGGGGTTAATCACCAGTTCCCAGACGATGGGGTTAAGATGCAGGTGGAAGCGGGTGAACACTTCACTGTCGATAAGCAGCAGCGTCATCCCCACCGTCGCGAGGATGGCGGATAAGAACCGCATCAGACGCTGCGACATGACGATAAACGTCAGGGGGAACAGGATCAGCAGATAGGTGGCGAAAACCAAAAAGCTAAAGTGACCGACAACGCTTATCCAGGAGTAGACACGCCCGGTTAGCGTTGTTGGCCAGTCTGCGACAAACAGATAACGACAGCCAATGACCGTCGCCAACAGAATGTTGAACAGGGCAAACCAGTGCCCCCAGCTGACCATCTGGGAGACTTTTTCACGGTAGCGCTGACGATTCGTCACCATAAACTGTTGTTCGTATCCCTTAATGGGCCGGGTCGTTGCTGACGGACGACTGTAAAGCCTGGGCGAAAGATTTTGCGATCGCCTGACGCTGAGCCGGAGCAACGCTGGTGTTAATCAGGTTGGTGACCATATTTCCCAAAACCATCAGGGAGAGATCGGTCGGCGTTTTATGTTTTTCCAGTACGTTGACCAGCTCACTGAGCAGTTGTTCAACGTGTTCATCACTGTAGCGGGAATGTTGTGGCATAAATCAAAATCAGTTTGTTGATGAAAGGGCAACATATTACCGTAGCAACAGCTTTTTTTCCCCTTTTTTATCTGTTGTTGCACACATGTCCTGGTGGTGGTTGAATACCGCCCGGTCTAAAAGGAGAGTTTATCATGAGTCTGGAAATCAACCAGATTGCCTTGCACCAGCTTATCAAGCGTGATGAGCAAACCCTTGAAGTGGTGCTGCGCGATTCGTTACTGGAACCCACGGCGACCGTGGTGGAGATGATGGCAGAGCTGCATCGCGTCTACAGCGCCAAAAATAAAGCCTATGGTCTTTTCAGCGAAGACAGCGAACTGGCCGATAGCCTGCGCCTGCAGCGCCAGGGTGAAGAGGATTTCCTGGCGTTTAGCCGTGCGGCAACCGGGCGTCTGCGCGACGAGCTGGCTAAATATCCGTTCGCCGACGGCGGGATTGTCTTGTTCTGCCACTACCGCTATCTGGCGGTCGAGTATCTGCTGGTTACCGTGCTGAATAACTTAAGCAGCATGCGCGTGAACGAGCAGCTGGATATCAGCTCGACGCATTATCTGGACATTAACCATGCGGATATCGTGGCGCGTATTGATTTGACCGAGTGGGAAACCAACCCGGAGTCGACCCGCTACCTGACTTTCCTGAAGGGACGCGTGGGCCGCAAAGTGGCGGATTTCTTTATGGACTTCCTCGGTGCCAGTGAAGGGCTTAACGCCAAAGCGCAGAACAAAGGGCTGCTCCAGGCGGTTGACGATTTCACAGCAGAAGCGCAGCTCGATAAATCTGAGCGCCAGACGGTGCGTCAGCAGGTTTACAGCTACTGCAACGAACAGCTGCAGGCAGGGGAAGAGATTGAGCTGGAGTCGCTGTCAAAAGAGCTGGCGGGCGTCAGCGAAGTCAGCTTCCAGGAATTTACCGCAGAAAAGGGCTATGAGCTTGAAGAGAGCTTCCCGGCGGATCGCAGCACGCTGCGTCAGTTAACCAAGTTTGCCGGCAGCGGCGGTGGGTTAACCATTAACTTTGATGCGATGCTGCTGGGTGAACGTATCTTCTGGGATCCGGCCACCGATACGCTGACCATTAAGGGCACGCCGCCGAATCTGCGCGATCAGCTTCAGCGCCGCACCTCGGGCGGTAAATAGCAGGCACAAAAAACCCCGCAGAAGCGGGGTTTTTTTCGACAGGTTTGCGATTACGCGCGAACGAAGTCGATGTGAGTCAGTTTTGGCTTGAACGCGTGACGCTGAACAGCCTGAACTTTCACTTTTTCTTCTTTACCGCCAACAACGATGGTCAGAACTTCGCTGTAGAATTCAGCTTTGGTCTGCAGGTTCCACAGTTTGTCGTGATCCAGTTCGATTGCAACTGGAGCAGCTTCGCCACCGTAAACGATAGCCGGGAACTTGTTAGCGGTACGCAGGCGGCGGCTCGCACCCTTACCCTGCACGTTACGTACTTCTGCTTCGATAGTAAACATTGATTTCTCTCTGTATTTAAAACCCTACTACAGGCGACCCAGCAGCAGGTGAGTGTTCTGCCTCACGGATGTGAAGCGGGCGGCATTTTATACTCAAATGCCCCCCACATCAATGAAAAGTCCCGCTAACCGCGCAATTCATTGGCACGACGGAAGCGACCTTCGTAGTCAAAGAGTTTCTCGCGCACCTGCCAGAACTGGCCTTTCTTGCGGGCGACCACAAAATCCGGATGGCGTAATAACACCTGCTGGTGCACGATATCCGCCACGGTGATCCAGCGCAGTGGCACCCCCGGGGTGCGGGTGTGCGGGCGAATAAACAGCTGTTCGAAGGCCGTTCGCTGGGCAGGCGTCTGGAGCCGGAAGCGCTCGCTGACGTCCGCCCCGTCTTCATCGTAATAGGTGATTTTCAACCATTCACCTTTTTCATCGGCGCCGGGCTGCAACGCCATGCCGGAACAGCGCAGTACCAGCGCATCTTTCAGCTTTAATGCTGCTTTGAGCATGTCGTCCGGGTCAACCAGCACCGTGTCGCATTCCCGACAGCGGCGAGCGGCAATGTCGTTTTCGGCGTTGCACTGCGGGCAGTTTTTAAACCGGAAGCGGAAATCGCACTGCTCGCGATGCCCTTCATCATCTTCAAACCAGCCCTGACAGCGGCGGCCAAAATGCTCGATCAGCGTGCCGTCGGCGGTGGTTTTGCCCCAGAATGTGTTGGCAAACCCGCAGGCAGGGCAAAAGACCTGCACGGGCACGTTGTCGCTTTTCCCTTTTGGCGCGCCGACCTCAGGCGTATAGAGATCGTGCGGGTTACCGGCATAATCCAGAATCAGGCAGTCGGTTTTCCCCGGCGCCAGACGCAGGCCGCGGCCAACAATTTGCTGATACAGACTGACCGATTCGGTCGGACGCAAAATAGCGATCAGGTCGACGTGCGGGGCGTCAAAGCCGGTGGTCAATACCGATACGTTAACCAGATAGCGGAACTGCTGGGCTTTAAAGGCCTCAATCAGGCGATCGCGCTCGGGGCCGGGCGTCTCGCCGGTGATGAGCGCCGCGTCGCCGGGGGGCAGTAACCCGGTGATTTCTCGCGCGTGCTCAACGGTGGCGGCAAAGATCATCACCCCTTTGCGCGTCGCGGCGAACTCCTCTATCTGGCTGATGATATGCGGCGTAATGCGCTTTTGCTTTTTCAGCTCCTGGTTAAGATCCGCTTCGCTGAATAACCCGTTGCTCTGCGCCTGCAGTCGGCTGAAATCGTACTGCACCACCGGCATATCCAACCGCTCAGGTGGCGTCAGGTAGCCATGTTTAATCATGTAGCGCAGAGGAAGCTCGTAGATGCAGTCGCTAAACAGGGCCTTGTCATCGCCGCGCACCATGCCGTGATAATGGTAACGATAGATCCAGCCTTTCCCCAGGCGAAACGGGGTCGCCGTCAGGCCCAACAGGCGCAGGTGAGGATTCACCTCTTTCAGGTGGGACAGGATTTGCTGATACTGGCTGTCGTCGTCATCGCTGATGCGGTGACATTCGTCGACAATCAGCAGCGAAAATTCGCTGCGAAACAGGTCCAGATTGCGGGCCACCGACTGCACGCTGCCAAACACCACTTTGCCGTGGCTCTCTTTACGCTTCAGCCCGGCAGCGAAAATATCGGCTTCCAGCCCAAGTGCACAATATTTGGCATGGTTTTGCGCGACGAGCTCTTTAACGTGCGCCAGCACCAGCACGCGGCCGCGGGCCAGACGCGCCAGTTCGGCAATGACCAGGCTTTTGCCTGCACCGGTCGGGAGCACAATCGCCGCCGGCTCGCGATGTTTACGGAACCAGGCGAGGGTGGCGTCAACGGCTTCCTGCTGATAGGGACGAAGTGTAAAAGTCATGGAGTCTCGGTTTCGTTATTCCGCACATAGTATGCCACGAAACTTTTTCCCTTGAGTGGCGCAACCAGACCATTATACTGAACCGTTCCAGACTGCTTCTTTTTTCGGACCTGTTGTCCGACTTCCTGCACCATTAAGGCTAAAAAGATTTCATGCGACTTGATAAGTTTATCGCTCAGCAACTCGGCGTAAGCCGCGCTATTGCCGGGCGCGAAATTCGCGCCAGCCGCGTTACCGTGGATGGCGACATTGTGAGAGACAGCGCGTTCAAACTGCAACCTGACCATCAGGTGGAGTATGACGGCAATCCGCTGGCCCAGCAGCACGGTCCGCGCTACTTCATGCTCAATAAGCCGGAAGGCTACGTCTGCTCAACGGACGATCCGGATCACCCGACGGTGCTCTATTTCCTCGACGAGCCGGTGGCGCACAAGCTGCACGCCGCAGGCCGACTTGATATCGACACCACCGGGCTGGTGCTGATGACCGACGACGGTCAGTGGTCGCACCGCATCACCTCTCCACGCCACCACTGCGAGAAAACCTATCTCGTGACGCTGGAGTCACCGGTGTCGGATGACACGGCAGAGCACTTCGCGAAAGGTGTTCAGCTGCATAATGAAAAAGATCTGACCAAACCGGCGGTGCTCGAAGTCATCACCCCGACGGAGGTCCGCCTGACCATCAGCGAAGGGCGCTACCATCAGGTGAAACGTATGTTTGCCGCGGTGGGGAACCACGTTGTTGGCCTGCATCGCGAACGGATTGGTGCGATTGAACTCGATCCCGACCTGGCGCCTGGCGAATATCGCCCGTTAACGGAAGAAGAGATCGCCAGCGTCGGTCTGCCTTCGCACTAATTTCAGGAGAACTCTGTGACCACCAGGCCACACTCGTCGTTCAAAATCGTCTTCATTCTTGGCCTGCTGGCCATGCTGATGCCGCTGTCTATCGATATGTACCTGCCCGCGCTGCCGGTCATTTCCGCGCAGTTTGGCGTTCCGGCGGGCAGCGCGCAGATGACGCTCAGCACCTATATTCTCGGCTTTGCCCTCGGCCAGCTGTTTTATGGCCCGATGGCCGACAGCCTTGGACGCAAGCCGGTCATTCTGGGCGGGACGCTGGTGTTTGCGGCCGCTGCGGTTGCCTGCGCGCTGGCGCAGACTATCGATCATCTGATTGTCATGCGTTTCTTCCATGGTCTGGCGGCGGCAGCGGCAAGCGTGGTGATTAACGCCCTGATGCGCGATATCTACCCGAAAGAAGAGTTCTCCCGCATGATGTCGTTTGTCATGCTGGTGACGACGATTGCGCCGCTGGTGGCGCCAATGGCCGGTGGTGCGGTGCTGGTGTGGTTCAGCTGGCATGTGATTTTCTGGATCCTGGCCCTGGCCGCGCTGCTGGCCTCCGCGATGATCTTCTTCTTTATTAATGAAACGCTTCCCGTCGAGCGCCGCCAGAAGTTTCACATCCGTACCACCATCGGCAACTTTGCCTCGCTGTTTCGCCACAAGCGCGTGCTCAGCTATATGCTAGCAAGCGGGTTCAGCTTCGCCGGAATGTTCTCCTTCCTGAGCGCCGGGCCGTTTGTCTATATAGAGCTGAACCACGTTTCGCCGCAGCACTTCGGCTATTACTTTGCGCTTAACATCGTCTTCCTGTTCATCATGACTATCATCAACAGCCGCTTTGTCCGGCGGGTGGGGGCGCTGAAGATGTTCCGCGCCGGGCTGTGGATCCAGTTTGTGATGGCGATCTGGCTGGTGGTGAGCGCGTTTCTGGGCGTGGGCTTCTGGGCGCTGGTGGTCGGCGTGGCGGCCTTTGTTGGCTGCGTGTCGATGGTGTCGTCCAATGCGATGGCGGTGATCCTGGATGAGTTTCCGCACATGGCAGGAACCGCATCATCTCTGGCAGGGACGTTCCGCTTCGGCATCGGCGCTATCGTCGGGGCGTTGCTTTCGATGGCCACCTTTACGACGGCATGGCCCATGCTGTGGGCGATGGCTTTTTGCGCAACCAGCTCGATACTCTTCTATCTTTACGCCAGTCGACCGCGAAAAGCGGCCCACTAAAACGCAGAGAAGGCCCGGAAGGGCCTTTTTTGTTGATGCATATCAACCAAACCCCCGTTCGTTTATTCCGTGTTTGTTTATTTTATGTAAAATCTATTTGTGTAAAAAGTCACATCATTGTATTCAAAAAGGTTGAGTTAGATCGCAGAAACGGGTACATATAGCGCCGACGCGAGCCTGAATACCGATAAAAAAGTGCTGAATAGTGCAGGCTGGCGATGATGTGTTACTATAAATGTAAATAAATTGTGAAGTAAATTTTGCTTCCGGGGAACGAACGTGAATACATTACAACTTTCTATTGTCCATCGCTTGCCCCAGAGCTATCGCTGGTCGGCGGGTTTTGCTGGTTCGAAAGTTGAACCGATTCCGCAAAACGTCGCGGGCTGTGAAAATTGCCTGGTGGCGCTCAAGCTGCTGAGCCCGAGCGACGAAAATGCCTGGCGGGTGATGGAGCGTCTCAGTCAGGCCCTGACGGATATCGAAGTGGACAGCTCCGTGCTGGAGTGCGAAGGTGAGCCGTGCCTGTTTGTGAAAAGCCAGGACGAGTTTGCTGCTACCTGCCGCCTGAAAAATTTTGGCGTTGCTATTGCAGAGCCTTTCTCCGGCCAGTATCCATTCTGAGCGCTAGTCTGACGACAACAGCTGGCGCGTGTAGCGCTGCGTTGGCGCGCTAAATACGCGCTGGCAATCACCCTGCTCGACCACCTCTCCCTGACGCAACACAATCACCTGATGGCATAGCGCCCGCACCACCTGTAAATCATGGCTGATAAAGATATAGGCCAGCCGGTGCTTTTCCTGTAACCCTTTCAGCAGCGCCAGGATCTGCGCCTGTACGGTCCTGTCCAGCGATGACGTCGGTTCATCCAGAATAATCAGCTCCGGTTTCAGGATCAGCGCGCGGGCAATGGCGATACGCTGGCGCTGCCCACCGGAAAATTCCGCAGGGTAGCGGTGGCGCGTCTCGGGATCTAGACCCACTTCGGTCATGACCCGCATGACCTCCTGCTCGCGTTGCTGCGCGCTCAGGCCGGGCTGATGGACGCGCAGACCCTCTTCGATAATCTGTAACACGCTGAGCCGTGGGTTAAGCGAGGAGTTGGGATCCTGAAACACCACCTGCATGCGGGGACGCACGGGCAGCATCTGGCGGCGGTTCCAGCGGTGCAGCGGCATATCGTCAAAGAGGATTTCCCCCTGCGAGGCGATTAAGCGCAGCAGCGCCAGACCGGTGGTGCTTTTACCCGAGCCGGATTCGCCCACCAGACCCAGGGATTCACCCGGGCGCAGCGAGAAGCGGAGGTTTTTCAGCACCGGGTTGCGATCGACAATGCGGCGCAGAATACCTTTGCGGATCGGGAACGAGACGGACAGATCCTCAACGCGCAGCAGCGGCGTGCTGTCCGCATCGAGAGGAACCGGGTCGCCGGAGGGTTCGCTGTCGAGCAGGCGCTGCGTATAGGGGTGCTGTGGGGCACTCAGCAGCGCGGACGCCGTATTCTGTTCAACACAGCGTCCGTTCTGCATCACCGCGACGCTGTCGGCCAGCTTTCTCACAATGCTCAGGTTGTGCGTGATAAACAGCAGGCTCATGTTCAGCTCGTCACGCAGATCCCGCAGCAGCGTCAGTATTTGCGCCTGTACCGTCACGTCCAGAGCCGTTGTGGGCTCGTCGGCAATCAACAGTTCGGGGCGCGTCAGCAGGGCCATGGCGATCATCACGCGCTGGCGTTCGCCGCCGGAGAGCTGATGCGGAAAATCATTCAGCCGTTTGGGCGCATTGCGTATGCCTGTGCGTTCAAGACAATCCAGAATTTCTCCCCGCGCGGCCTCTTTGCGCATCCCTCGGTGCAGGGAGAGCACTTCATAAAGCTGTTTTTCGAGGCTGTGCAGAGGGTTAAGTGAAACCATCGGCTCCTGGAAGATCATCGCGATTTTGTTGCCGCGAATGCCGCGCAGGGTATGTTCGTCGGCATGCAGCAGCGAACGGCCGTGAAAAAGAATGTCCCCTTGCGGATAGCTCACCGGCGGAGAAGGCAGCAGCCGCAGGATGGAGAGCGCCGAAACGCTTTTGCCTGAACCCGATTCGCCGACCAGGGCCAGCGTTTCCCCTGGCTGGATCTGCAGCGATAAATCGTTGACCACGGTGCGCGTCTCACCCTGCTTTGAAAAAGCAATCGACAGGTTATCAATACTCAGAAGAGGCTGGGTCATCTTATACCGCCTTGTTCGGATCAAAGGCATCCCGCACGGCTTCGCCAATAAAAATCAGCAGCGACAGCAGCACGGCCACGGAAAGAAAGGCGGCGATGCCTAACCACGGCGCCTGGAGGTTGTTCTTACCCTGCAGCAGCAGTTCGCCAAGCGACGGGGAACCCAGCGGTAGCCCGAAACCGAGAAAATCCAGCGAGGTGAGGGTGGTGATGGAGCTGCACAGAATAAACGGCAGGAAGGTGAGCGTTGCCACCACGGCGTTGGGCAGCATATGGCGGAAGATGATACTCCGGTCGCTAACGCCAAGCGCCTGCGCCGCGCGGATATAGTCGGAATTGCGGGTGCGCAGAAACTCCGCCCGCACCACGCCGACCAGCGCCATCCAGCCGAACAGGACGGTGATGCCTAATAGCCACCAGAAGTTGGGCTGTACGACGCTGGAAAGCAGGATGATCAGAAACAGCGTTGGCATACCAGACCAGACTTCGATGATACGCTGGCCCCACAGGTCAATTTTCCCGCCGTAGTAACCCTGAACGGCGCCCGCCACAACGCCCATCACGCTGGAGAAGAGCGTCAGCATCAGCCCAAAGAGAAGCGATATTCGCGTGCCGTACAGGATGCGTGCCAGCACGTCGCCGCCGTTAGCATCCGTTCCCAGCCAGTTTTGCGCGGAGGGCGGGGAAGGGAAGGGGGTCGTGGTAGCGAAGTTTATACTGTTTGCGCCAAAGCGCACCGGCGCCCAGAGCGCCCAGCCGTGCTGCTCAATCTGCTGGCGAAGCCACGGATCCTGATATTCCGCCCGTGTCGCAAACGGGCCGCCAAAGTCGCTTTCGCTGTAGCTGGCGATGACCGGCACGTACCAGCGATCGTTAAAATGCACCAGCAGCGGCTTGTCGTTGGCGATCAGCTCCGAACACATGCTTAAGGCAAACAGCACGGCAAAAATCCACAGCGACCAGTAGCCGCGGCGGTTGTGGCGAAAACGGGCCCAGCGGGCCTGATTGACGGGGCTTAAACGCGGCATCAGCGGCCCTCAAAATCGATTCGGGGATCGACCAGCGTATAGCTGATATCACTGATGATATTCAGCAGCAGGCCAATCAGGGTGAAAATATAGAGTGTGCCAAACATCACCGGATAATCGCGCGATACGGTAGCCTCATAGCCCAGCAGCCCCAGACCGTTGAGCGAGAACATGACCTCTATCAGCAGCGAGCCGGTAAAAAACATGCCGATGAACGTGGCCGGAAACCCGGCGATTACCAGCAGCATGGCGTTGCGGAACACGTGTTTCCACATGATCTGCTTCTCGCTCACGCCCTTGGCGCGCGCCGTGACGACGTACTGCTTACGAATTTCATCGAGAAAGGCGTTTTTGGTCAACATGGTCAGGGCCGCAAACCCGCCAATGACCGTGGCCAGAACCGGCAGCGTGATATGCCAGAGATAGTCGGTGATTTTCTGATACCACGGCAGGGAACTGAAATCGGCGGAGACCAGCCCCCGCAGCGGGAAGAGGTCAAAATAACTTCCCCCGGCAAAAAAGACGATCAGCAGGACGGCAAACAGAAACGCCGGGATGGCATAGCCGATGATAATGAACGTGCTGCTCCAGATATCGAAGCGGCTACCGTTATACACCGCTTTGCGGATCCCAAGCGGTATAGAGACCAGATAGATAATCAGCGTTCCCCACAGCCCCAGCGTGATCGAAACCGGCAGGCTTTGCTTGATCAGCGTTAACACTGACGCACTGCGAAACAGGCTATCGCCAAAATCAAAGCGGATGTAATCCCAGAGCATTTTGAAATAGCGCTCGTGAATCGGTTTGTCAAAGCCGTAGCGGTGGGTGATCTCGGCGATCACTTCCGGATCCAGCCCGCGTCCGCCGCGATAATGGCTTTCACTGATATTCCCTACGCCGGTTCGCGCATGGCTTGCGCCCATGCCTTCACCGCCGCCGCCGCCGGGCATGCCGCCGCTGTTGCCAAATTCAATGGCGGCAATCGCCTGATCGACCGGGCCGCCGGGAGCAATTTGCACGATAAAAAAGTTAATCGTGATGATGGCCCACAGGGTGGGGATGACCAGCAGAAGACGACGGATAAGATAGGCACCCATGATGATTCCTTATCGCCGCTCAGCGGGAAGTCTGGCGGCTTTGTTAACGTCATACCACCAGGTATCAAAGCCCAGGGAGTAGACAGGGCGCACGGCAGGCACGGAGAACTTATCCCAGCGCGCAAGGCGATCTTCGCCCATATACCACATCGGCAGCATGTAGTAGTTCCAGGTTAAGACCCTGTCGAGGGCGCGCCCGAGCGGCAGGAGCTTTTCTTTATCCCCCTGCGCCGCCACGATTTTCGCAATCAGCGCGTCAATCGCCGGGCTTTTTACCCCCGGCGCATTGTAGGAGGAGTCGATGTAGCTGGAGGCCCAGGAGATTTGCAGGTCCGAGCTGGGCCACGGTTGGGCGGGCCACAGGCGCTGCATCATGTCGTAATCACGGCTGCGCATGCGGCTGGTGATCTGCGCGTTATCCACCTGGCGAATGTTCATGGTCACGCCCAGCCGCTCAAGATTGTGCTTAAACGGCAGCACCCACTGGTCGTTGCCCCCGGACGAGAGCAGCAGCTCAAAGCTGAGAGGCTTTCCCGTTTTGGCATCAACACGTTTTTGATTCTTCAGATGCCAGCCCGCGTCATCCAGCAGCTTGCTGGCTTTGAGCAGATTGTCGCGGTCGTAGCCGTCACCGTTTGAAGCAGGCGGCTGAAACACCGTTGTAAACACCTCTGGCGGTACCTCTGCTTTAAGGGGGGCCAGCAGAATCAACTCGTCGGCTTTCGGGTAATCGCGCGCGGCATATTCCGTGTTCTGGAAATAGCTGTTGGCGCGGCTGTAAGCCCCGTAAAACAGCGCTTTGTTCATCCACTCAAAATCAAAGGCCAGGGAGATGGCTTCCCGCACCCGGCGGTCATTAAATACCGGACGCTGAATATTAAACGCCAGCCATCGCGTGTCTTGCGCAGACTCATTTTTATGCTCGTCTTTGACGATATAGCCTTTGGCGAAATTTTTGCCGATATAGCGGGTCGCCCAGTTTTTGGCGCTGCTCTCGACCCGCAAATCGAAGGCCCCCGCTTTGAACGCTTCAAACGCCACGTTATCGTCAAGGTAGTAATCATAGCGAAGGGTGTCGAAGTTCCAGCGTCCGCGGTTTACCGGCAGATTGGCTGCCCAGTAGTCTTTGACGCGGGAATAGACGACATATTGCCCCATGCGCCAGTCGGTGATGCGGTAGGGGCCGCCAGCCAGAGGAGGCGTGGAAAGCGGGTCGCTCAGCTTGTGGTTTTTCCAGAACGATTCCGGCATCACCGGCAGCGAGAACAGGCTGAGCATGTTCTCTTTATTTGGTTCGCTCAGCTCGATGCGCACGGTAAGCGGCGCAATGGCTCTGACCGACGCGCCTTTATACACGATGCGGAACTGGGGAACGCCTTCGGTCATAAATTTATGAAAGGTGAACGCAACGTCGCTGGCCTTAACCGGCGTACCGTCATGAAAACGAGCTCGAGGGTTAAGGGAGATCTCCGCCCAGGCGAAGTTATCGGCGTAACGCACGTTCTCGGCAATAAGCGGATAGTAGCTGCCGGGCTCGTCATCAGAGGTGACAAAGAGCGTATCGTAAAGCGATTCCGTCCGCGCGGCCGCCACGCCGCGCAGGGCGAAGCGGTTGAAGTTGTCGAAGGTTCCCGTGGCGGAAAGCGTGACCTTTCCGCCCTTCGGCGCGGCAGGGTTGACGTAATCGAAGTGCGTAAAATTGACCGCGTATTTCGGCTCGCCAATCACCGCGAAGGCGATATTTTCTTTGATGGCTTGCGCCTGGCTGGACAGGCTCGTGAATGCCAACATCAGCAACATAAAGCGCATAAGCATCTCGCGGCAGCTCCCTCTTTACAGACCGGCTCGGTTAAGCTGAATAATAAGTGACGTCACGGGCAATGTGAAATTAATCACCCTCGGCCGAAATATCAGGCCGCCATTCGCGGAACTGCGCCAGCGGCATCGGGCGGCTAATCCAGTATCCCTGCAGGAAATTAACGCCGTGTTCGCGCAGCCAGGCGGCCTGTTCCGGTGTCTCTACCCCTTCGGCGACGGTCGACATATTCAGTCGTCTTGCCAGCGTCAGAACGGCATCCAGCACCGGCGACGTTACCGTCTCAGTCCCTATCGCATTAACAAATCCGCGGTCTATCTTGAGGTAGTCCATGGTGAAATGCTCAAGGTAAATCAGCGCGCTGTGGCCGGTACCAAAATCATCAATGGCGATTTCAAACCCTTCGTTATGCAGCCATTCGAAGAGGCTGTTGGCTTCCCGATGGTTAAGCATATCGCGCTCGGTAATTTCCAGCACGATCTGGAAGTAATCTGGCGGCAGTAACGCTTTGAAGGTGCGCATATCGTCCTTGAAGCTTTCCGCATGCAGATGCCCCGGCGCGATGTTGATGCCCACCTTTGCGCCCGGAGGTAACAGCGTTTGTAACACGGGAGCATCGTGAATGATAAGGTCAAAAAGATGCAGCGTCAGCGGGACAATGAGCTTCTGCGCTTCGGCAAAATTGATAAACGCGTCGGGCGGAATTTCCCCCATTGTCGGGTGTTTCCAGCGCATCAGTACTTCCAGCCCGGTCATCTGGAGCGATTTAGCATCGACGACGGGCTGATAGACTACATAAAACTGGCCGCGCTTAATCGCGCTCAAAATCTCTTTACCCGGGTTGAGGCGAATGCTGAGGATATAGTAGTTGAGCGAACCGGCACAAATGCCGCATACCAGCCCGAAGAACAGGGCGTAAAGAATTTCATCGCTGGTCCAGGCGTCCGCATACAGATTTATGGTCAGGGGAACGTCTTTCAGCGTTGCGGTACGGGCCGGCGTTTCATGAAGATCGTGCGCGTTGACCAGCATGCTGGACCGCGTTGACAGCGCATGATCGCCAATGATGATGGCGATGCCGGCAAATTCGTCCTGGCGAGCCGTGTAGAGCAGGTAAGGCGTCAGGTTGAGATTCACTGAGGTAAATACGCCGCCGTCCTTCACTAGCGGGTTACGGTACCAGATGGCAATGGCGGGCTTGTTGGGCAACATCGGAGTGCCGGGAAGCAACGCCATATCAATCTGTTTGTCGATGTGCAGCTCAGGTATCAGCTCCTCCATTGGGGAATTCATCGGACCCGTAGCAGAAGAGCAGAACGCCATTTTGTCTCTGACCAGCAGGAATGCGCGAACGTTAACGCTAAAGGCAGCGCGCGAAGTGAGTTCCTGATTTACGTCGTGGCAATTGTTTAACGTGAGCGGCTGGAGCACATCGATAGAATTTTTTAACTCATCGAAATAGCTCTCCATATAGATGCTCACATCGTGGATCAGGGTGTCGAATTTGACTTCCCGCTTGTGGTAGCTCCAGAAAAATTGCAACGAACCCAGGAGCAGGGCGGCGATCAGGCCTGTGATGATGCTGAGGATCAGTATCTTGCGATTGCTGGAGAAATAGCGGGTGAACATAGACGTCGTAATTCCTGAAATGCCGCTGGATGTATTCAGTGTAACGGGCAAAAAAAAACACTGCCGAAGCAGTGCTTTTTTTCATCATATCGCCAGCCAAGGGATAACCAACGATACGATAGTCATATTAACTGCGGGTCAGTACGCGGCGTGCTTCGTTGTAGCGCTTCTTCCAGTACGGTTCATTCATGCTGGAAATGGTGACACCGCTGCTGGTGGAGGCATGTACGAACTGGTCATTACCAATGTAGATGCCAACATGTCGACCTGTAGAACCGGCACGGAACAGGACTAGATCACCGGTGCGCAGTTTGGTACGTGAAATCGACTTGCCCATCTCCTGCTGTTCATAGGTTGAACGCGGAAGATCTAACCCAAATTGCTCGCGGAATGTACGCTGTACAAAACCGGAACAATCAATACCTGTTTTTGTGCTGCCGCCAAGACGATAACGCACGCCTTTCCAGTCAGCATACTGGTCCATAATGCGGGACTTCACGTCCAGATTACGTACCATATTTTCAAATTCATCCTGAGAGGCTTGCAGTGACGAGGAATCTTCCATTCCCACAACACGCGTCTCAGGATGCATATTCTTTGCGGTGTTCGATGTACTACATGCAGACAACAGTACCGCGACTGCTATCGCCGGGATCCCCCGTAAGATATATCTCAGAAACGGTTGAGATTTGACCATTTTGTTTATTTTCCCTTGAAGTCCTTAACGACAAATATCGTTATAAAAATGCCAAACGTGACGAGACTAATTATCTGTTCACATTGAGACAATTCTTTCTGGTCACATTTGTGGTACAGCGCACAAAATTATTCGCCAGCGAAATAATTATCTCTATGGGGCAAAACGAGTTCGAGATTAACCGATTGCCTGGGGTATTGCGAGAAAAAAAAGCCTTTTTTTTATAAGAAAATGTGATACAGAAAGTAAAAATCCGTAATTGCTTAAAATGCGGACAGATCCGAGGCTTTATCGCGCAATTGCTTCATTTTTATCATGAATGTGATGACAAGAATATGACGCTGGGAAAAGATCGTGGCGGAAAGGCTATCGGGGATCATGTCGATCCCTGATAGCTCACGTTAATTTAGGTTAGTTATTTGTTTAATTGTTGTTGCGCTCTGCCGGGAAGATAGCGATCGAACAGCGCTATTATCCTGTCGCTCAGTGGGGTCATCAAACACCACGGCAGCGCAATCAGCGCAACGGAGAGCGAACCGACGGCAATATCGGTGAACCAGTGAGCGCCAATCATTACGCGCGGGAAGGCAAAAACCACAAAAATAATCAGGGCTATGGCAAACGCTTTTCTGCCGAAATAGCGAAGCATAATTGCGGAAAAAATAAGCAGCATCATGCCGTGATCGCCAGGGAAACTGTCCTTCGACGCATCTTTTGTTGGAATATGCAGCAGTTCGCTGACGCGATAAATATCGGTGAAAAAGAGCGTTGGGCTGGAACGCTTAACCGGAATAATCGCGGTGGCCAGCTGGTTAATGACGACAGCAAACAGCAGCATCACCAGACCGATAATCAGAATACGCCGACGCCCGGCTTTGTCCTCTTTCAGCCAGAAAGAGAGCATCAGGCAGCCCATCGCCAGCAGCGAGAAGCCGTCAAAGGCGCGGTTGTTGGTAATTGCCACCAGCCACAGGAACGCGTTGCTCTTCACCAGCTCCTGATTGAAGAAGTGAAAAATGGCAGAATCCAGCGGGAACCAGAAACCATGATCTGCCGGGATATACCAGGAGAGGAAAAGCGCCAGACCGGCGACATTAAGCAGTAATATCAGGGGAAATCGAGTTGTCATAACGTTCTGCATAGAGTGAAAACTGGGGCAACGTTAGCCGCCCGAACTTAAACGAATCCTCAACAGACTGGACTGGAGGGCATTCCAGTCGGCGTTAACCGCACTAATTAACTCTATACGGCTGTCAGGCGGTGCCACGTTTTGCGTTTCAATAAAGAAATCGTCGCCCTGGCGGTTGATCCGCACCAGTCCGTCCGGGGTGCGCATGATCCCTTTCACGCGATCGACGGGCGCAAGACGGGCCCACTCCAGGATCCCGATGGTGTCAAAAACGGTTTCAGCATCAAAAATCCATCCGCAGGCCTGATATCCCTGGCCGCTATTCAGATTACGACGCCAGCGCTGGTGTTCCGGCAGACTCAGGGCTGCCAGACCCTGCTTAACCGGATGACTGTGCGAATGCTCCGCGCTGGCGGGCAGCTCGGTGCGGTTCAGACGAGGCAGGTTAAGCAGGGCGCTATCAATATTCCCCTGGGTGGTCTGCACCCGCGTGCGATTGCCGCCAAAATGTTGCCACCACGCATCCAGCGCGGCCTGGCTTTCAGCCGTGGCGCGATCTGCTTTATTCGCGACAATAACGTCAGCGGAGGCGAGCTGATCGCGGAAGTTCTCATTTGCCACCGCCTTGTCATCCAGAAGCTGACGCGGATCGAGCAGGCACAGGGTGGCGCGCAAATCGATCCACGGCTCGTAAACCGGGGCGGTCAGTAAATCGAGGATTTGCTTAGGGTGACCCAGCCCGGTAGGTTCAATCAGCAGGCGGTCAGGTTTGCCCTGACGCAGCAGGGTATTGAGGCCGACCTGCATAGGCAGGCCATTGACGCAGCACATGCATCCGCCGGGGATCTCTTTAATCATCGCGCCGCTGGATGACAGCAACGCGCCGTCAATGCCCACCTCGCCAAATTCATTGACCAGCACGGCCCACTTCTCGGCCGGATCTTTATTCGCCAGCAGGTGGAGAATTGAGGTGGTTTTACCGCTGCCGAGAAAACCGGTGATGAGGTTGGTTTTGGTCACGTGCGCTCCAGATCAGAATTGTGATGCTATAACACTATTCTCTCTATCCTGGCGAAAAACGTGACCTGTGAGAAGGGGAAGGGCGAACGGAGGCCTCATCCGTTCGCGTTAAGCGCAATAATCGTTAAATATTTAACGTTTCGATAACAGCCTGACGTGCGCCGTTGCGGATAATGCGCTGGTATGCCTGGCGGACAGTCTCCACAAAGACGCTGTTTTGTGCGAGATCGTGACCAAAGACCTCACTCAGCCCCAGCAGCGCGTTAACGCGGTCGGCGTCGCTGCTGGTGTTGACGATGGCGCGGATTTTATCGCTGAGGGGATCGCGAACGTCAATCGCATTGCCACGGTCGTCGATACCGCTGACGTAGCGTATCCAGCCGGCCACGCCCAGAGCCAGCAGCGGCCACGGCGTATTTCGCTCAAGATGAACGCGGGTCCCGTCAAGCATTCTCTGGGGCAGCTTCTGGCTACCGTCCATCGCGATTTGCCAGGTCCGATGCTGGAGGGCCGGGTTGGCAAAGCGTTCAATTAGGCTATCGGCGTAGGCGGTGAAATCGACATCCTTAATCCGTAACGTGGGGGCCTGCTCGTTCAGCATCAGCCGACGGGCGGCTTCACGGAACGCCGCGTCCTCCATGCATTCATTAATATGCGCGTAGCCCGCGAGGTACCCCAGATACGCCAGGAAAGAGTGGCTGCCGTTGAGCATGCGTAATTTCATCTGCTCCCACGGCAGAACATCCTGCACCATCTGGACACCCGCCACTTCCCACTCGGGACGGCCTGCGACAAAATTATCTTCCACCACCCACTGAATAAACGGTTCGCAGCTGATGGCGCACGGATCTTCAACGCCGAGCGCGTCGGTGATTTCCGCAAGCGATGCTTCCGTCGCGGCGGGAACAATTCTGTCAACCATCGTTCCCGGGAAGCTCACGTGGCTATCAATCCATTCAGACAGCGCCGCGGAACGCTTTTGCGCCATGCCCAGCACCGCGTTTTTGACCACGTGCCCGTTATCCGGGATGTTGTCGCAGGAGAGCACGGTAAACGCAGGCAAACCGCGCTCGCGGCGGCGGTGGAGCGCTTCGACCAGGATCCCTGGGGCAGAATGTGGCTCTGAGGGGTTTTCAAGGTCGTGGACGATCCGGGGGTTATTCAGATCGAGTTTTCCGGTCGCGGGATCGATGCAATAGCCTTTTTCCGTGATGGTGAGCGATACAATCGCGACCTGAGGCTCGCAAAATTTCTCAATAATGGCGGGCAGGGAGTCCAGCTTTGCGTTCAGGCACTCATGGACGGCGCCGACGATAATCGCCTCATTTCCTTCAGCCCCTTTCTCCAGCACGGTGAACAGATGCTCCTGCGCGCGCAGCTGGCTCATCAGCGCGTCGCCGCTGAACAGGCTAATCTCACAAATCCCCCAGTCGCCGCCTTTTTCATTCAGCACCCTATTTGTTAACAAAGCCTGGTGCGCACGGTGAAACGCGCCAAAGCCAAAGTGAACGATGCGGGAGCGTAATGACTGGCGATCGTAGCGAGGTTGCTGAACCCCGGCAGGAAGGACGGTAGAGGCAATTGTCTTCATGAGATACACACCTGATTAACCATTAATTAACAATGCCAGTGTAAAGTTATATGACAGCAAATAAAATTGGTGAGCCGTAAATATCCCCGTTATGTGAGTTTGATCAATCAATGTGTGGCGGTGTATTGACCCTTTACGGCAAACATGTATGGTAGTCGTCATTGCAGTAACGCATATTGGTATAACAACTTAAGAGGGTGAGGCAATGGAACAAACCTGGCGTTGGTACGGGCCGAACGATCCGGTTTCTCTTGATGATGTGCGTCAGGCTGGCGCAACGGGTGTCGTCACGGCGCTGCATCATATTCCTAACGGTCAGGTCTGGCCGGTAGAGGAAATACAGACGCGTCAGGCGCTGCTGGCGGAGAAGGGATTAACCTGGTCTGTGGTGGAAAGCATTCCTGTTCATGAAGATATCAAAACCCATTCCGGGGAGTATCAGACCTGGATTGCTAACTATCAGCAGAGCATTCGTAACCTCGCGGCCTGCGGTATTGATACGGTTTGCTATAACTTCATGCCCATCCTCGACTGGACGCGAACCGACCTCGAATATCAGATGCCGGACGGCTCAAAAGCGCTGCGTTTCGATCAGATTGCCTTTGCAGCGTTCGAGCTGCACATCCTGAAACGGCCTGGCGCCGAAGCGGATTACAGCGTGGAAGAGCAGCAGCAGGCACTCGAATGGTTCAATGCAGCCAGCGACGCGGACATCGAAAAGCTGACCCGTAATATTATTGCGGGCCTGCCGGGTGCCGAAGAGGGGTATACGCTGGATCAGTTCCGCGCCCGCCTGGCGGAATACGGCAATATTGATAAGCACCAGCTGCGTGAAAACATGGCGTATTTCCTGCGCGCTATCGTGCCGGTTGCGGAAGAGGTCGGGGTTCGCCTGGCCGTGCACCCGGACGATCCACCGCGTCCCATTCTCGGCCTGCCGCGCATTGTTTCCACAATTGAAGATATGCAGTGGCTGAAAGAGACGGTCGACAGCATCTATAACGGCTTCACCATGTGTACCGGCTCCTACGGCGTGCGGGCAGATAACGATCTGGTGCGGATGATTGAAACCTTCGGCGACCGCATTCATTTTACGCATCTGCGCGCGACCTGCCGTGAAGAGAACCCAAAAACCTTCCACGAGGCGGCTCACCTGGGCGGCGATGTGAATATGGTGGCGGTGGTAGACGCCGTTCTGGCCGAAGAGGCGCGTCGCAAGCAGATTGGCGATGTGCGTCCTATTCCGTTCCGTCCAGACCACGGCCACCAGATGCTGGACGATCTGCGTAAGAAAACCAACCCAGGCTATTCTGCGATTGGCCGTCTTAAAGGGATGGCGGAAGTGCGTGGAGTTGAGCTGGCGCTGAAGATGACGAAGTATCCGGAGCTTCTGTAAGCTCTGTTGCCCGGTGGAGCTACGCTTACCGGGCCTACAAAAAAACCGGCCTGAGAGCCGGTTTTTTTGTTTTGTAGGTCGGGTAAGGCGAAGCCGCCATCCGACAAACGCCGCAATCAGTCAGCGCGACCCATATAGCGTTTTTCTTCGATATGGATGCGGATCTTCTCGCCAGCGGAGAGGTATTCCGGCACCTGCACCACCAGGCCGGTCGTCAGGGTAGCCGGTTTGTTGCGGGCACTGGCGGATGCGCCTTTGATGCCGGGTGCCGTTTCAACGATTTCCAGATCGACGGTCTGAGGCAGTTCCAGCGCCAGCAGCACGCCATCCCAGGTCAGAACCTGCATGTCAGGCATACCGCCTTCAGGAATGAACAGCAGCTCTTCTTCAATCTGATCTTTAGTGAAGATGTACGGGGTGTAATCTTCTTTGTCCATGAACACGTATTCGTTGCCGTCGATGTAGGAGAAATCAACATAGCGACGGGTCAGGGTCACGGTATCGACAATATCGTCACCTTTGAAGCGTTCTTCCACTTTGAGGCCGGTACGCACATCGGCGAAACGCATTTTATACAGCGTTGCTGCACCACGGGCGCTTGGTGCCTGAATGTCGATATCTTTCACAATCAGCAGTTTGCCGTTGTAATTCAGCACCATACCTTTCTTAATTTCGTTCGCTCTTGGCATTGCAGTAATCCTGTTTACGGGAGGTAAAAAATATCGCGCCAAATTACTCGCGCGCGGCCTTTCAGGCAAGTGGAATTCGTGGCTTTTGCTATCAATACGCAAAAGGTGTTACTGTGCGCGCGATGCCCGACTACGCGGGCCATCGTCAGCGAAAGAGAGCATTTATGGATTGCCGTCCCGATTGTGGCGCGTGCTGTACTGCACCGTCCATTTCAAGCCCCATTCCTGGAATGCCGGACGGCAAGCCTTCCAATACCCGCTGCGTTCAGCTCTCGGAAAATAATCTTTGCAAGATCTTTGGCTCACCGTTGCGACCGAAAGTTTGCTCCGGTCTTCAGCCCACGGCCGAAATGTGCGGCAGCACGCGCGAGCAGGCGATGACGTACCTTCTTGAGCTTGAGGCGCTCACCGCACCTTAAACGTCTTTAATCCTCGCCAGACAGCCAATCGTCAGCGTACACATCACCAGCGCAATCCAGAATACCGTGTGATAGTTCCAGATTTCTGCCACGACACCGGCCATTGAGCCGGCGATAATCCACCCCACGCGGGTGGTATTAGTATAAAGGGTGGTGGCAGAGCCTGCCTGGCCCGGCATCAAATCCTGGAAATAGAGCATGCCTATCCCCGCGAGAATGCCAATATAGATGGCGTTCAGCAGCTGTAACGCCAGCAATAGCCCCGGCGTATGTACCGTCAGCATACCGACATAGAACAGCAGACCGGCGAAGGCGGCAATGCGCATTAAAAAACGCTTTCCGAAGCGCTTTGCGTAATAGCCCGCAATGAGCATGGTCGGGATCTCAAGCCCGGCCGCGGTGCCCATCATGATTCCCGCCAGCTTTTCCGACAGGTGCAGTTCATCAATAATAAACAGCGGCATATTGATGATATACAGGCTATTGGTGCCCCACATCAGCGTGCAGACAACAAACAGGAGCAGGGCATCGCGGCGGTTACGGCGCGGCGCTTCCAGCACGCCCGTTGCCACTTTGGGCTCTTTGCGCATGGACGGCAGGAAGAACCACACCAGCGCGCCGCATACCACAAACGCGACAGCGGCACTCAGGTACATTACCGTAAAGCCAAAACCCATCGCCAGCGCGTAGGCCAGCGGCGGGCCAATCACCCATGCCAGCGACACCTGAGCACGCAGGACAGAGCTGAACATCACCGCTTCACGTCCGGTATGGTCCGCGTGTTCGCGAGCAAGGGCGAACAGCTGGGGGTTCGCCGTTGAGCCAAAGCTGCTCAGGAATACCCCGATGAAGAGCAGAATGAAGTAGTTGCGGTTCCAGGCAAACAGAACGCAGGCCATGACCCCCAGCAGGCAGCAGAAAACGATCAGGCTTTTACGATCGCCTTTTCTGTCGGAGCGTCGCGCCAGAAACTGGCTGACCAGGATGCCGATGATGGCGCTTCCGGTAAAAAAGAAGCCAACCAGCGCCGGACGAACATGAACCTCATTTGTCAGAAATAGGCTCAGCGTCGGCGTCTGTAACGCACCGGCAATGCCCGTGAAGAAGGCAACAATCAGGAAGGCCGCTGAGGTTAAATCAAAGGGCTTCGGCGAGGCAGCCGCAGGGGTGTTATGCATGTTTTATAATTAGCGAGTAGCAGAGAGGGGCGGAGTGTACGCCGTCAGCTAAAAAAACAGTGGGCGCGGTCAATGATGCCACGAAAAATCAAAATGGCATTTCATCTTACAACCACATCGGCTGACCTTAGCTGAAACTGACTTGCTGAATTTCAGCAAAATTCAGCTGAACGAAGAAGAAATGTGCTGTATCTCTAAATTCTGACATCAGAAAGACGAGTTTACTTGCAAGGTATTGCAGAAAGCGCAAGACTTTTTGAAACGTTTCAGCGCTATCTTGTTTAAACAAACGGAGCAGGCTAGCGCATTTTTTCTCATTAAAGCTGAAACGATTCAATTTCAGCAGGAGTGGAGAACCATGTTCCAGTTATCTGTTCAGGATATCCACCCGGGCGCTCAGGCCGGGGATAAAGAAGAGGCTATTCGCCAGGTTGCCGCTGCGCTTGTGCAGGCGGGTAACGTCGCGGACGGCTATGTCAACGGCATGCTGGCCCGCGAGCAGCAGACCTCAACCTTCCTCGGCAATGGCATTGCCATTCCGCACGGCACAACCGACACCCGCGATCAGGTGTTGAAAACCGGCGTTAAGGTTTATCAGTTCCCGCAGGGCGTGCTTTGGGGCGACGGTCAGGTGGCCTATGTGGCTATCGGTATCGCGGCCAGCAGCGATGAACACTTAGGTCTGCTGCGTCAGCTGACGCATGTCCTGAGTGATGACGCGGTGGCTGAACAGCTTAAGTCCGCCACCACAGCGGAAGAGCTGCGCGCCTTGCTGATGGGCGAAAAACAGAGCGAAGCGCTGAAACTGGATAATGAAACGCTGACGCTGGACGTGGTTGCTTCCGATCTGGTGACGCTGCAGGCGCTGAACGCCGGTCGTCTGAAAGAAGCCGGCGCGGCGGATGCCACCTTTGTGACGCGCGTGATTAACGATAAGCCGTTGAATCTGGGTCAGGGTATCTGGCTGAACGACAGTGCTGAAGGCAACCTGCGCAGCGCTATCGCCGTGAGCCGCGCGGCCAACGCGTTTGACGTAGAAGGCGAGCGCGCGGCCATGCTGGTGACCGTGGCGATGGCTGATGAACAGCCGGTTTCCGTGCTGAAGCGTCTGGGCGACCTGTTGCTGAACAACAAAGCTGAAAAACTGCTGAACGCTGATGCCTCCACCGTGCTGGCACTGCTGACCAGTGATGATGTGCTGACGGATGACGTGCAAACTGCGGAGTTCGTGGTGCGTAACGAACACGGCCTGCATGCCCGTCCGGGTACCATGCTGGTGAATACCATTAAACAATTCGAGAGTGAGATCACCGTGGCGAATCTTGACGGCACGGGCAAACCGGCCAACGGCCGTAGTCTGATGAAAGTTGTCGCGCTGGGCGTGAAGAAAGGTCACCGTCTGCGTTTCACCGCGCAGGGTGCTGATGCTGAACAGGCGCTGAAAGCGATTGGCGACGCCATCGCGGCGGGTCTGGGGGAGGGCGCATAATGAGCAGACGTGTTGCGACTATTACGCTGAACCCGGCTTATGACCTGGTAGGATTTTGCCCGGAAATTGAGCGCGGCGAAGTCAACCTCGTGCGTACCACTGGCCTGCATGCTGCGGGCAAAGGGATTAACGTCGCGAAAGTGCTCAAGGATCTCGGTATCGACGTCACCGTGGGGGGATTCCTCGGTAAAGATAACCAGGACGGTTTCCAGCAGCTGTTCAGCGAGCTGGGCATTGCCAACCGTTTTCAGGTTGTTCAGGGCCGTACCCGTATCAACGTTAAGCTGACTGAGAAAGACGGTGAAGTGACCGATCTGAACTTCTCTGGCTTCGAAGTGACGCCGTCAGACTGGGAGCGTTTTGTTAACGATTCTCTGACCTGGCTGGGTCAGTTTGACATGGTCTGCGTCAGCGGTAGCCTGCCGTCCGGCGTGAGCCCTGAAGCGTTTACCGACTGGATGACGCGCCTTCGCAGCCAGTGCCCGTGCATTATTTTTGACAGCAGCCGCGACGCGCTGGTCGCGGGTCTCAAAGCCTCGCCGTGGCTGGTGAAGCCGAATCGCCGCGAGCTGGAAATCTGGGCGGGTCGTAAGCTGCCAGAACTAAAAGATGTGATTGACGCTGCCCATGCGCTGCGCGAGCAAGGTATCGCTCACGTGGTTATCTCGCTTGGTGCAGAAGGCGCGTTGTGGGTTAACGCGTCTGGCGAATGGATCGCCAAACCGCCGTCAATGGAAGTTGTGAGTACCGTTGGCGCAGGGGATTCAATGGTTGGCGGCCTGATTTACGGCCTGCTGATGCGTGAATCCAGTGAACATACTTTACGTCTTGCCACTGCCGTTGCTGCCCTGGCCGTCAGCCAGAGCAATGTCGGTATTACCGATCGTACCCAGTTAGCCGCGATGATGGCGCGCGTTGACTTAAAACCTTTTAACTAACAGCAGGAGAGGAATAATGAAAACGCTGCTGATCATTGACTCCGGTCTCGGACAGGCTCGCGCCTATATGGCGAAGACCTTGCTGGGAGCGGCGGCGAACAAAGCACATCTCGAGATGACTGATAACCCTGGCGATGCCGAACTGGCCATTGTCCTGGGCGACAAAATCCCGGCTGACAGTGCGCTGAACGGCAAAAAAGTGTGGCTGGGCGATATAAATCGCGCGGTGGCTCATCCGGAACTGTTCCTGAGCGAAGCGAAAGGTCACGCGTCTGTTTACAGCGCGCCCGTCGCGACGGCACCGGCTGCGGTCACGGGCCCGAAACGCATTGTTGCGGTGACGGCCTGTCCGACGGGCGTGGCTCACACCTTTATGGCAGCTGAAGCCATTGAAACCGAAGCGAAAAAACGCGGCTGGTGGGTTAAAGTTGAAACGCGCGGCTCCGTCGGTGCCGGCAACGCTATCACCCCTGAAGAAGTGGCTGAGGCCGATCTGGTGATTGTGGCGGCGGATATCGAAGTGGACCTGGCGAAATTTGCCGGTAAGCCAATGTACCGCACGTCTACCGGCCTGGCGCTGAAAAAGACTGCGCAGGAGTTTGATAAAGCGCTGGTGGAAGCGAAGCCGTATCAGGCAACCGGCGCGCGCCAGACCGCGACGGAAGGTAAGAAAGAGTCCGCAGGCGCCTATCGTCACCTGCTGACCGGCGTGTCTTACATGCTGCCGATGGTGGTTGCGGGTGGTCTGTGTATCGCGCTCTCGTTCGCATTTGGTATTACCGCGTTTAAAGAGCAAGGCACGCTGGCCGCTGCGTTAATGCAGATTGGTGGCGGTTCCGCCTTCGCACTGATGGTACCCGTCCTGGCAGGCTTTATTGCTTTCTCCATCGCCGATCGTCCTGGCCTCACGCCGGGTCTTATCGGCGGTATGCTGGCCGTAAGCACCGGTTCCGGCTTTATCGGCGGTATTATCGCGGGCTTCCTGGCCGGTTACGTCGCGAAGCTCATCAGCTCGAAGCTCAAGCTGCCGCAGAGTATGGAAGCGCTGAAGCCGATTCTGATCATCCCGCTGATTTCCAGCCTGGTGGTCGGTCTGGCGATGATTTACCTGATTGGTAAGCCGGTTGCAGGCATCCTGGCGGGTCTGACCCACTGGCTGCAAACCATGGGTACCGCGAACGCGGTTCTGCTGGGGGCAATTCTCGGCGGCATGATGTGTACCGACATGGGTGGTCCGGTAAACAAAGCGGCGTACGCCTTTGGTGTTGGCCTGCTGAGTACCCAGACCTACGCGCCAATGGCAGCGATCATGGCGGCAGGTATGGTGCCACCTCTGGCGCTCGGCCTGGCGACGATTATTGCCCGTCGTAAGTTCGATAAAGCGCAGCAGGAAGGCGGTAAAGCTGCGCTGGTGCTGGGTCTGTGCTTCATCACCGAAGGCGCGATTCCGTTCGCGGCCCGTGACCCAATGCGTGTACTGCCGTGCTGTATCGCGGGTGGTGCAGTGACCGGGGCGATCTCCATGGCGATTGGCGCGAAGCTGATGGCACCACACGGCGGTCTGTTTGTTCTGCTGATCCCTGGCGCCATCACGCCGGTACTGGGCTACCTGCTGGCCATCGTCGCCGGTACGCTGGTGGCGGGTCTCTCTTACGCGGTGCTGAAACGTCCGGAAGCGGAAGTTGTGGCAAAAGCAGCGTAAGCGATAAATAATAAAAAAGCCGGGTCGCATTACGCACCCGGCTTTTTTTATGCCGCCTGTTCAGCAGTTTGCTGAGCCTTCAGCCAGGCAATCTCTTCTGCCCAGATATCCGGATTAATGGTTTCAAGCACCATCGGAATACCGTCGAAGCGGGCGTCCTGCATGATAAAGCGAAACGCATCGTGGCCAATGTTGCCTTCGCCCAGGCTGTGGTGGCGGTCAACGCGGCTGCCAAAGGCGCTTTTCGCATCGTTGAGGTGCATTCCGCGCAGGTACTTAAAGCCAACAATGCGCTCGAACTCATCAAACGTGTTTTTCGTTGCCTCGGTGGTGCGCAGGTCATAGCCGGCGGCAAACGCGTGGCAGGTATCAATGCACACGCCAACGCGGGATTTATCCTCCACGCCGTCGATAATCGCCGCCAGATGTTCGAACTTAAAGCCGAGGTTGCTGCCCTGACCGGCGGTATTCTCAATCACCGCGGTGACGCCTTTGGTCTTGTCCAAGGTGATGTTGATGGATTCGGCAATGCGCGCCAGGCAGGCATCTTCATCGATCTGCATAAGATGGCTGCCAGGATGGAAGTTCAGCAGCGTCAGCCCAAGCTGCTCACAGCGCTGAACTTCATCAAGAAACGCCTCGCGGGATTTTTCCAGCGCCTCTTCAACCGGGTGCCCGAGGTTAATGAGATAGCTGTCGTGGGGAAGGATCTGGCCTGGCCCGTAGTGGTACTTCTCACAGGCAGCTTTGAAATCGTCAATCACCTCGGCGGTGAGCGGGGCGGCGCGCCACTGGCGCTGATTTTTGGTGAACAGGGCGAAAGCGGTCGCCTCAATTTCGGCGGCACGAATGGCGGCATTCGCAAGGCCACCTGCAGCGCTGACGTGCGCTCCAACATATTTCATAAAGGGACTCCTGTTAACCCGAAATGCCTATGATAGCGGGTTAACAGGAGAAGGATGTAGTGGTTTATGCCATCAGGCTATGGACCGCGAGGTTAATCGCGCCGCCGCCGACAATCAGCCAGATGAAGAGTACCAGCGCCATCAGCAGCGGTTTCGCACCGGCTTTTTTCAGCGCGCTGACGTGTGTGGTCACCCCCAGGGCCGCCATGGCCATCGCCAGCAGTACGGTATCCAGCGTCACCAGCATATCCACTACCGATTTGGGCAGCAGGTGGAAGGAGTTAAAGATAGCGACCACGATAAACAGGATCGCAAACCATGGAATGGTGATTTTACTTTTCTGATTACTGTCCGCCGGTGCCAGCTGTTTAACCCGTGCAGCAAGGAAAATCAGGAACGGCGCCAGCATCATCACGCGCAGCATTTTGGCAATCACCGCCGCGTTTTCGGCTTCAGGGTTAATAGCATGTCCTGCCGCCACCACCTGGGCCACTTCGTGCATGGTCGAACCGATATAGATGCCGTAGGTTTCCGGGCTAAACCAGTGGGCAACCAGCGGATACATGGCCGGGTAGAGGAAAATCGCCAGCGTACCGAAGATCACCACCGTCGCTACCGCCACCGTCACCTTGCTGGCTTCGGCTTTAACGACGGGTTCCGTTGCCAGCACCGCCGCTGCGCCACAGATACTGCTCCCGGCACCGATCAGCCAGCTGGTTTGCCTGTCCAGGCCAAACACTTTCTGGCCGATAAAGCAGGCCAGTAAAAAGGTGCTGGTCAGGGTCAGGACGTCGATGGCGATCCCGCTCACGCCCACATCCGCAATCTGCGAAAAGGTGAGACGGAAGCCGTAAAGAATGATCCCAAGACGCAGCAGATGCTGCTTGGCAAAGATCACGCCGCCGTCGCAGGATTTCCAGATATGCGGGTAAACGGTATTACCCACGACCATGCCCAGCAGAATGGCCAGCGTCAGCGCGCTGAAACCTGCGCCTGCGATGGCCGGGATGCTGCCGCCCCATAGCGCGACGGCGGTTACTGCGGCGCTGAGCGCTAGACCCGGCACGAAGTGCCACACTGTACGATGATGTTGTAAGGTGATTTCTGACATAACCTTCTCCTTTGTCTGGCTAAAGGTTACGGCGCCCTGGCTTAAAAATAAAATTGATTATATACTTATAATCAATCTATATAAGTGGTAAGCAACCATGCACATTACTCTGCGTCAGCTGGAAGTATTTGCCGAGGTGCTGAAAAGCGGCTCGACGACCCAGGCGTCACAAATGCTGGCGCTCTCCCAGTCTGCGGTCAGCGCGGCGTTGACCGATCTTGAAGGACAGCTGGGCGTTCAGCTTTTTGACAGGGTAGGGAAGCGTCTGGTGGTCAACGAGCACGGTCGTCTTCTTTATCCGCGCGCGCTGGCGCTGCTGGAGCAGGCTATCGAAATCGAGCAGCTGTTCCGCGAAGATAACGGTGCGATCCGCGTCTACGCCAGCAGCACCATCGGGAACTACATCCTGCCGGAAGTGATTGCCCGCTACCGCCGGGATTTCCCGACCCTGCCGCTGGAGATGAGCGTAGGGAACAGCCAGGACGTCATCAACGCGGTGATCGACTTCCGCGTGGATATCGGCCTCATCGAAGGACCCTGCCATAACGTCGATATTATTGCCGAGCCCTGGCTGGAAGATGAGCTGGTGGTGTTTGCCTCCCCGGCCTCGTCGTTATTGCAGGGCGAGGTGACGCTGGAGCGCCTGGCGCAGGCGCAGTGGATCCTGCGCGAGCAGGGCTCCGGCACGCGTGAAATTGTCGATTATCTGCTGCTTTCTCATCTGCCGCATTTCCAGTTAGGGATGGAGCTTGGGAACTCTGAGGCCATCAAGCACGCGGTGCGCCACGGGCTCGGCATCAGCTGTCTTTCCCGGCGCGTTATTGCCGAACAGCTGGAGACCGGATCGCTGGTTGAAATCCCCATCCCGCTCCCGAAACTGGTGCGCACGCTGTGGTGCATTCATCATCGTCAGAAACACCTTTCCAGTTCTTTGCAGCGTTTTCTGCGGTATTGCGAGATGTAATCTTCCCCTCACCCCAAAGGGGAGAGGGAAAAATTATGCTTTACTTATAATCCTGGCCGAGTCATGAAGCTCTCTTATAACTGAGTATTTCTGCCGGAAGGAACGCGGATCGTCTGCTACAATCGCGCCTCATTTATTAAATGGACAGCATTTTCATATGGTTTCAGAAATTAAAACCACAGAAGCGCCCACGCTACGTCGTGAACTCAAGGCGCGTCACCTGACGATGATCGCCATTGGCGGCTCCATCGGTACAGGTCTTTTCGTTGCCTCTGGCGCAACGATTTCGGCAGCAGGCCCGGGTGGGGCACTTTTCTCTTATATCCTGATTGGCCTGATGGTGTACTTCCTGATGACCAGTCTTGGCGAACTGGCCGCGTACATGCCGGTATCCGGTTCGTTCTCGACCTACGGTCAAAAATACGTTGAAGAAGGCTTTGGCTTCGCGCTGGGCTGGAACTACTGGTACAACTGGGCGGTCACTATCGCCGTTGACCTCGTTGCCGCACAGCTGGTGATGAACTGGTGGTTCCCGGATACGCCGGGCTGGATCTGGAGCGCCCTGTTCCTGGCCGTTATTTTCCTGCTGAACTACATCTCCGTGCGCGGTTTCGGCGAAGCGGAATACTGGTTCTCTTTGATCAAAGTGGCAACCGTCATCATCTTTATCGTCGTCGGTGTGGCGATGATCGTTGGTATTTTCAAAGGCGCAGAACCTGCGGGCTGGAGTAACTGGACAACAGGCGATGCGCCGTTTGCCGGTGGACTGTCGGCAATGATTGGCGTGGCGATGATTGTCGGCTTCTCCTTCCAGGGGACCGAGCTGATTGGTATCGCTGCCGGTGAGTCAGAGAACCCGGAGAAGAATATTCCGCGCGCGGTTCGTCAGGTCTTCTGGCGTATCCTGCTGTTCTATGTGTTCGCGATCCTGATTATCAGCCTCATCATCCCGTACACCGATCCAAGCCTGCTGCGTAATGACGTTAAAGACATTAGCGTTAGCCCGTTCACGCTGGTCTTCCAGCACGCCGGTCTGCTTTCTGCCGCGGCAGTGATGAACGCCGTTATCCTGACCGCTGTGCTTTCAGCCGGTAACTCCGGGATGTACGCGTCCACCCGTATGCTCTACACGCTGGCATGCGACGGTAAAGCGCCGCGTATTTTCGCGAAGCTGTCCCGTGGCGGCGTACCGCGTAACGCGCTGTACGCCACTACGGTGATCGCCGGTCTGTGCTTCCTGACCTCTATGTTTGGCAACCAGACGGTGTACCTGTGGCTGCTTAACACCTCCGGGATGACGGGCTTTATTGCCTGGCTGGGGATTGCCATTAGCCACTATCGTTTCCGCAGTGGCTACGTCAAACAGGGTTATGACGTTAACCAGCTGCCGTATCGCTCAGGGTTCTTCCCGCTGGGTCCCATTTTCGCCTTCATTCTGTGTCTGATCATTACGCTGGGACAGAACTATGAAGCGTTCCTGGCGGACACCATTGACTGGGGCGCCGTCACGGCGACCTACATTGGTATTCCGCTGTTCCTCGTTATCTGGTTTGGCTACAAGCTGACGAAAGGAACAAAATTCGTTCGCTACAGTGAAATGGAATTCCCGGAACGATTTAAACAATAACCGCACTTCCTCTCTTTTAACCCGCTCATTCGAGCGGGTTTTTTTATTCCCGTATCCTGAAACAAAGATATATTTCTTAACAATTTAATTGATAATAATTATCGTTTGCTTTATCGTTATCAAAAATAAGCGTGTCACCGACCCACCGCAGATGTGGGCGGCAGGGAAGACGCTGTGAGCAATGATGATTTGATTTAGTTGTATTTACCTCATGGAGATATGGAATGTTTAGGTTGAATCCCTTCGTCAGGGGAGGACTTTGTGCGTCCGCAATGTCCCTGGCCCTGCCTGTTATCGCAGCGGAATCCGGCGACACAATGGTTGTCACGGCCTCCGCGACCGAGCAAAACCTGAAAGACGCACCGGCAAGCATCAGCGTGATTACCCAGGAAGATTTGCAGCGCAAACCCGTTCAGAACCTGAAAGATGTGTTACGGGAGGTGCCGGGCGTTCAGCTCACGAGCGAAGGGGACAACCGTAAAGGGGTAAGTATCCGTGGACTGGACAGCAGCTACACGCTGATCCTGATCGACGGCAAGCGCGTCAATTCCCGTAACGCGGTGTTCCGCCATAATGATTTCGACCTCAACTGGGTGCCGGTTGACGCCATCGAACGAATCGAAGTGGTGCGCGGACCGATGTCTTCTCTGTACGGTTCCGATGCGCTGGGCGGCGTGGTGAACATTATCACCAAAAAAATCGGCCAGAAATGGACGGGCACCCTGAGCGCCGATTCCACAATTCAGGAACATCGCGACCGTGGCGACACGTATAACGGTCAGTTCTATACCAGCGGTCCGCTGGTGGACGGTCTGCTGGGGCTGAAAGCCTACGGTAGCCTCGCGAAGCGTGAGAAAGACGGTCAGCAGAAGTCCTCTACCACGGCGAGCGGTGAAACGCCGCGCATTGAGGGCTTCACCAGCCGCGATGCGAATGTGGAGTTCGCCTGGACACCGTCTGAAAACCACGACTTTACGGCGGGCTACGGCTTCGACCGTCAGGATCGTGACTCGGATTCCCTCGACAAAAACCGCCTTGAGCGGCAGAACTACTCGCTCAGCCACAACGGCCGCTGGGGCGTCGGCAACAGCGAGCTGAAGGTTTACGGCGAAAAGGTAGATAACAAGAACCCGGGCAACAGCAATCCGATCACCTCCGAGAGCAACGCGGTGGACGGGAAATACGTGCTGCCGCTGGGCGAAATCAACCAGCTGCTGACCTTCGGCGGCGAATGGCGTCACGATAAGCTGAAGGATCCTGTCAACCTGACGGGCGGTTCCAGCAGCAGTACGTCGACAAGCCAGTATGCCCTGTTCCTTGAAGATGAGTGGCGTATCTTTGAACCTCTGGCGCTGACCACCGGCATCCGTATGGATGACCATGATACCTACGGCGACCACTGGAGCCCGCGCGCCTATCTGGTCTACAACGCGACCGATACCGTAACGGTGAAAGGGGGCTGGGCGACCGCGTTTAAAGCGCCGTCACTGCTGCAGCTGAGCCCGGACTGGGTCACCGGCTCGTGCCGCGGTGCCTGTGAGATTGTTGGTAACCCCGACCTGAAACCGGAAACCAGCGAGAGCTTCGAATTCGGTCTCTACTACAGCGGGGAAGAGGGCTGGTTAGAGGGCGTGCAGGCCAGCGTCACCACCTTCCAGAATAACGTCGATGACCGCATCAGCATCAGCCGTACGGCCAATGCGAAACAGGCCCAGGGCTACCCTAACTACGTTGGCCTGAATGCGGACGGTGAACCGATTTTCCGCTACTACAACGTTAACAAGGCGCGCATCCGCGGGGTGGAAACAGAGGTTAAGTTCCCGGTTGCTGAAGACTGGAAGGTGACGCTGAACTACACCTACAACGACGGTCGTGATATCAGCAACGGCGGCAACAAGCCGCTGTCCGATCTGCCGTTCCACACCGCCAACGGGACCGTTGACTGGAAGGCAACGCAGGACTGGTCGTTCTATGTTCAGGGTAACTACACCGGTGAGAAACGCGCACTGACCAGCAGCGCTCCAACGCCGGGTGGCTATGTCATCTGGAATACCGGCGCCGCGTGGCAGGCGACGAAAAGCGTGAAGCTGCGTGCGGGCGTGCAGAACCTGCTGGACAAAGATCTGAGCCGCGACGATTACAGCTACACGGAAGATGGCCGTCGCTACTTTGTCGGCGTGGATTATAAGTTCTGATGTAGCCTGGATGCCCGGTGGCGCCTCGCTTACCGGGCCTACAAAATCCACGAATGTAGGCCGGGTAAGGCGAGGCCGCCACCCGGCAATCGGCTGCACTTAGCCGAATAAATGCTCCGCATGGAAGCGGAGATGATCCTCAATAAAGGACGCGATAAAATAATAGCTGTGGTCGTATCCCGGCTGGATGCGCAGCGTCAGCGGCCAGTCCTTCTGACGTGCCGCTTCTGCCAGCACCGCAGGCTGCAGCTGTCCGGCGAGGAACTGATCCGCATCGCCCTGATCGATAAGCATCGGAATCGCATTTACTGAGTTACTGGCCAGCATCAGCGCACTGCTATCCCATTCCAGCCATTTCGCTTCATCTTCACCCAGATAGTTCGTGAAGGCTTTCTGCCCCCACGGCACCTGCGTTGGGTTCACAATTGGCGCAAATGCCGACGCGCTGACGTATTTTCCCGGATTTTTCAGCGCCATGATGAGCGCCCCGTGTCCGCCCATGGAGTGGCCGCTGATCGCGCAGCGCTCGCCAACCGCAAACTGCGACTGCACCAGCGCAGGAAGTTCATCGCGAATGTAATCATACATGCGGTAATGGCGCGCCCAGGGCTGCTCGGTCGCATTGACATAAAACCCGGCGCCTTTGCCCAGATCGTATCCCGCATCGTCGGCCACATCATCGCCGCGCGGGCTGGTGTCAGGCATCACCAGCGCAATACCCAGCTCGGCAGCAATACGCTGCGCCCCCGCTTTGGTGGTGAAGTTTTCGTCATTGCAGGTCAAGCCTGAAAGCCAGAACAGAACCGGCGGATTTTCCGTCAGCGGCAGGAAAATGCTGAACGTCATCGCACAGTTCAGGACGGTGGAGTCATGCCGCCAGCGCTGCTGTCGACCTTCAAAACAACGGTGCTCTTCGAGCAGTTCCATGCAGGGCTCCTTAATGAGAATGCGTATTCATAAAAACCATAATACAGCCTTTTCATTGACCTGTGAGCAACTTTCACTTTCGCCTGACGGCCAGATGCTGCATCATAAATTTACTTTTCTTTAACAATTGGAGCGGTCATGGCGCTGCGTATTGCGCTCAGTGGGTTTGTCGTTCTGGTGGTGGCGATGGGGATAGGGCGCTTTGCCTTTACGCCTCAGGTGCCGCTGATGATTGCTGCCGGGCAGCTTACGCTGACCAGCGCGGGTCTGGTCGCGGCGATGAACTATCTGGGCTATCTGGTGGGCGCATGGGATGCCATGCGCGCGCACCGCTTTGTGGAAACGCGCCTCTGGCTTGGCATCACCGGAGCGGTGGCGCTGACGCTGCTCTCCGCGGCGGCGGATAACGCCGTCGTACACGGCCTGCTGCGTTTTGTGATTGGCTGCATGAGCGGCTGGTCGATGGTACTGATTGCCGCCTGGACTAACGAACGGCTTGGGCAGTTGGGTAAACCGGGCCTGAGCGCTGCCGTATTTGCCGGACCGGGGGCGGGCATTGCCCTGAGCGGGCTGCTCGCCGTCTACATCCAGGCGAAATCCCTTTCGGCCGGGGCGGCATGGCAAATCTACGGCGTGCTGGCGCTGGTGCTGATTGCGCTGGTGGCGCGCTACCTGCCGCGATCCGGGCAGCTCCATCGACCGGGCACCGCACCAGAGCCGCTGGTGCTGACGGCGGATTTAAAGCGCCTGGTCTGGAGCTACAGCCTGGCCGGGTTTGGCTATATCCTCCCGGCGACATTCCTGTCGCAAATGGCGGCGGTGCGTTTTCCCGGCAGCCTGTTTGCGCAGTTCGTCTGGCCGATTTTTGGTATCGCCGCCGTGGTGGGGATAGCGCTCAGTATTCTTTTACGCCATACCTCAACGGCTAACCGCAGGCTGGCTATCGTACTGTGGTTACAGGGGGCGGGCGTGCTGGCGGCCTGGCTGCTGCCGGGGATTGGCGGGCTGCTGACGGGCGGGCTGCTGGTGGGCGGCGGCTTTTTGTGTGCCGTGCAGCTCTCTCTTTTATACGGCCGCGAGCTGGCACCAAACCACACGCGCTATATGGCAGGCCTGCTCACCACCGGGTATGCAATTGGTCAGTTGATTGGGCCGGTCACCTCGGCGTTATCAACCTGGCTTACCCACCGGCTGGAGCCGGCGCTGGGGCTGGCGGGCATGGCGCTGTTCGTTGGAGGAGCCCTGGTCTGGAATCGTCACGCTGAAAGGCAACAGCAATTGCAATAATTATCGTCGTGAATACTGGATTATGTGCGTCGCCTCACGCACAATGAGCGCATACTTTTGCCACAACGAGGGCAAAAGACGCCACACCTGCAGGAGAACAAAATGTCATCACTCAGTAAAGAAGCTGCCCTGGTCCACGAAGCCCTGGTTGCGCGCGGTCTTGAAACGCCACTGCGTCCGCCCGTACAGGATTTGGACAATGAAACCCGCAAGCGTCTGATTGCCGGTCATATGACCGAAATCATGGAGCTGCTGAATCTCGATCTGAGTGACGACAGTCTGATGGAGACGCCGCACCGCATCGCGAAAATGTACGTCGACGAAATTTTCTCCGGCCTGGATTACGCCAACTTCCCGAAAATCACCGTCATTGAAAACAAGATGAAAGTGGATGAGATGGTGACGGTGCGCGATATCACGCTGACCAGCACCTGCGAACACCATTTTGTGACCATCGACGGTAAAGCGACCGTGGCGTATATCCCCAAAGATACGGTGATTGGCCTGTCGAAGATCAACCGCATCGTGCAGTTCTTTGCCCAGCGTCCGCAGGTGCAGGAGCGTCTGACGCAGCAGATCCTGACCGCGCTGCAAACGCTGCTGGGCACCAATAACGTGGCCGTCTCTATCGACGCGGTTCACTACTGCGTGAAGGCGCGCGGCGTGCGTGATGCGACCAGTGCAACGACCACCACCTCGCTGGGCGGCCTGTTTAAGTCAAGCCAGAATACCCGCCAGGAGTTCCTGCGCGCCGTACGTCATCACAACTAAGTCTTACAGGGCAGGGACCATGGAGCGAAACGTCACGCTCGATTTTGTTCGCGGCGTCGCCATTCTCGGTATCCTGCTGCTTAATATCGCCGCCTTCGGTTTGCCGAAGGCGGCTTATCTCAATCCTGCGTGGTATGGCGACATCACGCGCAGCGATGCCTGGACGTGGGCGATCCTCGATCTCTTTGCGCAGGTCAAATTCCTCACGCTCTTTGCCCTGCTGTTTGGGGCAGGCCTGCAGCTTCTCCTCAAGCGCGGTACGCGCTGGATCCAGTCGCGCCTGACGCTGCTGGTTCTCCTCGGCTTTATCCACGGCCTGTTCTTCTGGGACGGCGATATTCTTCTCGCGTATGGGTTAGTCGGGCTCATCTGCTGGCGTCTCATTCGCGATGCGCACAGCGTAAAAAGCCTGTTTAACACCGGCGTGATGCTGTATGTGATGGGGCTTGGCGTCCTGCTATTGCTGGGGATGATCTCCGGCGAGGCGACAAACCGTTCATGGATCCCGGATGCCGCTAACCTGCAGTACGAACAGTTCTGGAAGCTGAAAGGCGGTACGGAAGCGATAAGCAACCGTGCGGATATGCTGGGGGACAACCTCCTTGCGCTGGGCGCGCAATACGGCTGGCAGCTGGCGGGCATGATGCTGATGGGCGCGTCATTGATGCGCACCGGCTGGCTGAAAGGAGAATTCAGCCTGCGTCACTATCGTCGTACCGGCGCCGGTCTGGTGCTGCTCGGCGTGCTGATTAACCTCCCGGCGGTGATTGTGCAGTGGCATATTCACTGGGATTACCGCTGGTGCGCGTTTCTGCTCCAGGTGCCGCGTGAACTGAGCGCGCCGTTCCAGACCATCGGCTACGCGGCGCTGATCTATGGCTTCTGGCCAACGCTTTCCCGCCTGTGGATTGTCAGCGCTATCGCCTGCGTGGGCCGAATGGCGTTGAGCAATTACCTCCTGCAAACGCTCATATGCACCACGCTTTTCTATCGCTTTGGCCTGTTTATGAAATTCGACCGCCTTACGCTGCTGGCGTTTGTTATTCCGGTCTGGGTGGTAAACCTGGCGTTTTCTGTTCTCTGGCTACGCTATTTCCGCCAGGGACCGCTGGAGTGGGTGTGGCGTCAGTTAACCGCATATGCTTCAGGGGTATCATTGAAAAACACATCCAGATAACGATCTGGATCACAATCATTAACAAAACGGATGTAAGCGTTTTCATGACTGTGAGCTTCTTCACGTAGTCCCCTTTCTCTCGCTGCCAAAATAGCCACCTTGCTAAACACAGGGGGTGTCTGTGAGTTGCTGCAATCCTTTGAAGGATGGTGAATATGATCACCATTCGTGACGTCGCCCGTCAGGCGGGCGTTTCTGTGGCTACCGTCTCACGCGTGCTCAACAATAGCGCGCTGGTCAGCCCTGAAACCCGAGAAACCGTAATGAAAGCCGTGACCCAGCTCGGGTACCGGCCAAATGCCAATGCCCAGGCGCTTGCGACGCAGGTCAGCGACACCATCGGCGTGGTGGTGATGGATGTCTCGGATGCCTTTTTCGGCGCGCTGGTGAAAGCGGTCGACATGGTGGCACAGCAGCATCAGAAATATGTCCTGATCGGTAATAGCTATCATGAGGCGGAAAAAGAGCGCCATGCCATCGAAGTGCTGATCCGCCAGCGCTGTAACGCCCTGATTGTCCATTCAAAAGCCTTGAGCGATGAAGAGCTAACCGGATTGATGGAGCAGATCCCGGGCATGGTGCTGATCAACCGCATTGTCCCCGGCTATGCCCACCGCTGCGTCGGGCTGGATAACGTCAGCGGCGCCATGATGGCCACGAAAATGCTCATCAACAACGGGCATCAGCGGATCGGTTATCTGGCCTCCAGCCATCAAATTGAAGATGACGAACTGCGGCGCGAGGGGTGGCAAAATGCCCTGAAAGAGCACGGCATTACGCCATCCGAGAGCTGGGTGGGGACCGGCACGCCGGACATGCAGGGCGGTGAGGCGGCAATGGTGGAGCTGCTGGGCCGCAATCTGCAGCTGTCTGCGGTGTTTGCCTATAACGACAGCATGGCGGCTGGCGCCCTGACGGCGCTGAAGGATAACGGCATTGCGGTGCCACAGCATTTATCACTCATTGGTTTTGATGATATCCCGATTGCCCGTTACACCGACCCGCAGCTGACAACGGTGCGCTACCCCATTGCCTCTATGGCGAAACTGGCGACTGAGCTGGCATTACAGGGAGCGGCAGGGCTGCTGGATCCGGGCGCAACGCACTGTTTCATGCCGACTTTAGTACGTCGCCACTCCGTCGCGGCCCGGCAAATTGTGGTTCCGATCACTAACTGATTAGATCAGGTGATGTAACCGTTTTCAATCTGTGAGTAAATTCACAGTATCTTAACAAGGCGCTGACTATGATGTCAGCGTTTTAGGGGCTGAAACGCTATGTAACAGTGATTATTCACTTTCACTATAGCCAATGTGCCGCAAACAACGAATAAAACGCATTTCTGGAGCGTTACCGAACACGGAAGAGAGAAATTTTATAAGTGAACTTCGGCTGTCAGTAACGTTTTATTAACACCTGCCCGCCGATCGTTATTCACAAGAACTACCCTGCATAAAAAAACCGGAGATACCATGAATAAGAAGGTGTTGACCCTGTCTGCTGTAATGGCAAGCATGCTTTTTGGTGCAGCAGCGCACGCTGCGGATACCCGTATTGGTGTGACCATATATAAATACGACGACAACTTCATGTCTGTTGTGCGTAAAGCGATTGAGAAAGATGCGAAAGCAGCGCCAGACGTTCAGCTGCTGATGAACGACTCCCAGAATGACCAGTCCAAACAGAACGACCAGATCGACGTTCTGCTGGCGAAAGGCGTGAAAGCCCTGGCCATCAACCTGGTTGACCCGGCTGCAGCAGGCACGGTCATTGAAAAAGCGCGCGGTCAGAACGTGCCGATCGTCTTCTTCAACAAAGAACCTTCCCGTAAGGCGCTGGATAGCTACGACAAAGCGTATTACGTCGGTACTGACTCCAAAGAGTCAGGTATTATTCAGGGCGATTTGATCGCGAAACACTGGGCGGCGAACCCGAACTGGGACCTGAATAAAGACGGTCAGATTCAGTTCGTGCTCCTGAAAGGCGAGCCAGGCCACCCGGATGCTGAAGCGCGTACTACCTACGTTATCAAAGAGCTGAACGACAAGGGCCTGAAAACCCAGCAGCTGGCGTTAGATACCGCGATGTGGGATACCGCTCAGGCGAAAGATAAGATGGACGCATGGCTGTCCGGCCCTAATGCCAACAAAATCGAAGTCGTTATCGCCAACAACGATGCGATGGCAATGGGTGCGGTAGAAGCGCTGAAAGCACACAACAAATCCTCAATCCCGGTATTCGGCGTGGATGCACTGCCAGAAGCGCTGGCGCTGGTTAAATCCGGTGCGATGGCCGGTACCGTGCTGAACGATGCCAACAACCAGGCGAAAGCCACCTTCGATCTGGCGAAAAACCTCGCCGATGGCAAAGGCGCGGCAGATGGCACCAACTGGAAAATTGACAACAAAATCGTTCGCGTACCTTACGTGGGCGTAGACCAGTCCAACCTGGCTGAGTTTATCGGTAAATAAGTTAGCGGTACTGTCTCCACTGGGCGCAATTCGTTGCGCCCTTTTATAACGCGATATGCGAGGCCAACAAGGTATAATTATGGTCAGCACAACAACTCAGTCATCCGGTGAATACCTGTTGGAAATGAGCGGTATCAACAAGTCATTTCCCGGCGTTAAGGCACTCGATAATGTTAATTTAAAAGTTCGTCCTCACTCTATTCATGCCTTAATGGGGGAGAACGGTGCGGGTAAATCAACATTATTAAAATGTCTTTTTGGGATCTATCAAAAAGATTCTGGCAGCATTCTTTTTCAGGGGAAAGAGATCGATTTCCATTCAGCGAAAGAAGCACTGGAAAACGGTATCTCGATGGTTCACCAGGAATTAAACCTGGTGCTGCAGCGTTCAGTTATGGATAACATGTGGTTGGGACGTTATCCAACCAAAGGTGTCTTTGTCGATCAGGACAAAATGTATCGCGACACCAAAGCGATTTTCGACGAGCTGGATATTGATATCGATCCGCGCGCCCGCGTGGGAACATTATCCGTCTCCCAGATGCAGATGATCGAAATCGCCAAAGCGTTCTCCTATGATGCGAAAATCGTCATCATGGACGAACCGACATCGTCATTAACGGAAAAAGAGGTTAACCACCTTTTTACCATTATTCGTAAGCTAAAAGATCGCGGCTGCGGCATTGTGTACATCTCCCACAAAATGGAAGAGATCTTCCAGCTGTGCGATGAGATCACCATCCTGCGCGACGGTCAGTGGATTGCCACGCAGCCGCTGGAAGGGCTGGACATGGACAAGATCATCGCCATGATGGTCGGCCGTTCCCTGAACCAGCGCTTCCCTGACAAAGAAAACAAGCCGGGTGAAGTGATTCTGGAAGTGCGCAACCTGACCTCGTTACGTCAGCCGTCTATACGCGATGTCTCCTTCGACCTGCATAAAGGTGAAATCCTGGGGATTGCCGGCCTGGTCGGGGCAAAACGTACCGATATCGTGGAAACCCTGTTCGGTATCCGTGAGAAAGCCGAAGGCACTATTACGCTGCACGGTAAGAAAATTAACAACCACAACGCCAACGAAGCTATTAATAATGGTTTCGCGCTGGTGACGGAAGAGCGTCGTTCGACCGGTATTTATGCTTATCTGGATATTAACTTTAACTCGTTAATTTCTAACATTCGCAATTACAAAAACAAAGTCGGGCTGCTGGATAACTCCCGCATGAAAAGCGATACCCAATGGGTGATTGACTCCATGCGCGTGAAAACGCCAGGCCATCGCACCCAAATTGGTTCGCTGTCAGGCGGTAACCAGCAGAAAGTGATTATCGGCCGTTGGTTATTAACCCAGCCAGAAATTCTGATGCTGGATGAACCTACCCGCGGTATTGACGTCGGCGCGAAGTTTGAAATTTATCAGCTGATTGCCGAGCTGGCGAAAAAGAATAAAGGGATCATTATTATTTCTTCCGAAATGCCGGAATTGTTAGGGATCACGGATCGTATTCTGGTTATGAGCAATGGTCTCGTCGCCGGTATTGTTGACACCAAAACGACAACGCAAAACGAAATTTTGCGTCTTGCGTCTTTGCACCTTTAAGATCAGGGGCTCCTCATGAGTGCGTTAAATAAAAAAAGTTTTCTCACTTACCTGAAAGAAGGCGGTATTTACGTTGTTCTTTTAGTCTTGCTGGCAATCATCATTTTCCAGGACCCTACGTTCTTAAGCCTGCTGAACCTGAGTAACATTCTGACCCAGTCCTCCGTGCGTATTATCATTGCGCTGGGCGTGGCGGGCCTGATCGTGACCCAGGGGACGGACCTTTCTGCCGGTCGCCAGGTGGGTCTGGCGGCGGTTATCGCGGCAACTCTGCTGCAGTCGATGGAAAACGCTAACAAGGTCTTCCCGGAAATGGCCACCATGCCGATTTTCGTGGTGATCCTGATTGTCTGCGCCATCGGTGCGGTGATTGGTCTGATCAACGGAATTATCATCGCCTACCTGAACGTGACGCCGTTTATCACCACCCTGGGTACGATGATCATCGTTTACGGTATCAACTCCCTGTACTACGACTTCGTCGGCGCTTCGCCAATCTCGGGCTTTGACAGCGGCTTCTCGACCTTTACGCAAGGGTTTATTGCGCTTGGCAGCTTCCGCCTGTCGTACATCACCTTCTATGCGCTGATTGCGGTGGCCTTCGTCTGGATCCTGTGGAACAAAACGCGCTTCGGCAAAAACATCTTCGCCATCGGCGGTAACCCGGAAGCGGCGAAAGTCTCCGGCGTTAACGTAGCTCTGAACCTGCTCATCATCTATGCCCTTTCCGGCGTGTTCTACGCCTTCGGTGGGATGCTGGAAGCGGGCCGTATCGGCTCTGCAACCAACAACCTCGGCTTCATGTATGAGCTGGATGCGATCGCAGCCTGCGTGGTGGGCGGCGTCTCCTTCAGCGGCGGTGTGGGTACGGTACTGGGCGTGGTGACCGGTGTGATCATTTTCACCGTCATCAACTACGGGTTGACCTATATCGGCGTGAACCCGTACTGGCAGTACATCATCAAGGGCGCCATCATTATCTTCGCGGTTGCGCTGGATTCACTGAAGTACGCCCGTAAGAAGTAATCGTCTCTCTCCATATCCGGCCCGCTCACCGAGCGGGCTTTTTTTATGCTCTATGCCAGATGGGACTCCTCTCTGGTCACAATGCGCTCAAACCAGTCGAGTTCAGAGAGCTTGCAGGCGACCCACTGTTCGGAAAAGGCATCGCCCAGGCTGTCGGTGAGATACTGACAGCGGGCAAAGGCCTCAATCGCCTCCTGCTGGAACAGCGGCAGTTCCGGTTGGTCGTGCTGCGGTTCAGGGAGATCCCCCTCGTCGATATGTTCCAGCCCGTACAGCATGCCGGTCAGGATAGTGGCCGCCACCAGATACGGATTCGCATCGGCCCCGGCCAGCCGGTACTCGATACGACGGTTACTCTCATCCGAGCAGGGAATACGCAGGGCGGCGGAGCGGGTGTTATAGCCCCAGGAGTTAAAGACGGGTTCCGTCAGGCTTTTACGCAGGCGACGAAACGCGTTGACGCCTGGCGCAAGAATGGCGACGGAGGCGGGCATCAGCGCCAGCTGGCCCGCGACGCACAAACGTATCATGCTGTTAAGCGCGTTCACCGGGGAAGCAAAGACGTTTTCGCCGTGACGATTGTTCAGGCTGAAATGGAAGTGCAAACCGCTGCCGGCCAGCTGGCTGAAAGGCTTAGCCATAAAGTTGGCCTGCAGACCGTGCTTTTCAGCAACGTAACGGGTCAGGCGACGAAGCGCCAGCACGTTATCGCAGACCTCAACGACGCGATGGCTGTGCTTCAGGTTTAATTCGTACTGTCCGGACTCGGCTTCCGCCACGACCCCTGACAGCGGGATGCGCTGCAGGTGGGCCAGCTGTTCCAGCTCGTCAAACAGCGCCGCATGCGCCGACGAGGTATCCATGTGAAAACAGCCCTGATTTTGCGGATCGCGTTCGCTCTGTCCCGTCAGATAGAACTCGATTTCCGGGGCAATGACCGGGAAAAGGCCGTGCTGGTGGAAGCGGGCCACGACGTTCTGCAGTATCGCGCGCGGCTCAAGCGGGCAGGGGTTACCGTCGCTGTCTTTCATCGTCAGCAGGATCTGCGCCGTGTGCTCCGGATCCTGCGGACAGGGGCGCAGGGAGCCGGCGACCGGGACGCACAGCCGGTCGGGTTCATCATAAAGCGGGGCGGCGATTTTTCCCTTCTGGTCCATTGAGTAGACGGAAAGCGGAAAATAACAGCCTTTTTCCAGATTCAGCATGCTCTCTACCGAGAGGCGCTTGCCGCGCATCGTGCCGTTGATATCGTTCAGATAAACGTCAACATGTTTCGTTTGCGGGTAACGTTCCAGATAATCGGCCACTTCCACGGCAACGTTGTGCTGCAGGGCGTCTATTTTTTCATCCAGCCAGAGACCAGAAGTAAGTGCGCCAGGGAGTGATAAACCGGGAAAGTTAAAGTAGGGGCGGAGACTTTTGAGGAAAAACGCATTCATTATCGAGTTCATAGTCATTCTTCAATGAAGCCGTAGCGGCAATGAACTCAGCTTAAAAGAGCAGACGTAAAGGGGAGATAAAAAGCGTCAGGCCCGGCGTAAAGAAAGTATAAAGGCGGCCCTGCTATTTCTCTTTTTTCTGCATATCAAGCAGCTGTTCGGGCGTGACGGCCGGGTAACCCTGCGCGTCTTCCGGCACTTCGTGCATCGCCGGAATCGGCACCAGCGGGCCTAAAAAGCGCGGTTCGCGTTTGAAGATATACAGATCGGCCAGGGCACCAAAGCGGGCGCCGAACTCGCGCACGCGCACGCTCAGCATATCTTTTGGCGACGGCACCGCGTAACACTGCGCCTGAATGCCCATATGCAGGGCAATAAACAGCGCGCGCTCGCAGTGGAAGCGCTGGGTGATGATGATGAAGTCGTTGGTGTCGAAGACTTTGCGCGTGCGCACGATGGAGTCCAGGGTGCGGAACCCGGCGTAGTCGAGCACGATATCGGCCGGATCCACGCCCGCAGCAATCAGGTCCTTACGCATCGTCACCGGTTCATTGTAGCTTTGCAGGGCGTTATCGCCGCTCAGCAGCAGGTAGTTCACCTTGCCGCTGTTGTAGGCGTTCAGCGCGCCCTGGATGCGGTAACGGTAATACTGATTGATTACGCCGGTGCGGTAATACTTGGCGGTGCCAAGCACCACGCCAACCTGACGATAGGGCAGGTCCTGCAGGTCATCAAAGATGTAGGGGGCGGTTTTCCAGCTCATCCAGCGGTCGAGACCCAGCACGATCAACAGCAGTATGCCGACCAGGACAGACAGGCTGTAAAAAACGCGCTTTAACATGCAGATGGCTCGTACCGAAGGTGAAATTTAACTCAGGCTACTTTACCCGCCTGGTTAGCGCAAGAAACAGCGACTCAACTGAGGGGTTTTTCAGCAAACGGGCGGGCATTTTTGCCCGCCGGAAGGATTACGCCAGCAGTACGCGGTCAATCGTCGTACAGCCCAGCGCTTTTAGCGTTGCGGCGGTGGCATCCCACTGGATCAGCGGTGCATCGGCAATTTCAGCCAGAATGGCGCGCTGAATGTCAGGATAATCATAGCCGTTCAGGCTCAGCAGGTTAAGCGCGCCCTGAAGCGGCGGCAGCGTTGGGTTAAACGCGGCGTTTTCCGCATAGCTGCCGGTGAAGATTCGGCCATCACGGCACTGCAACGCTACGCCGCTCGGGGACTTGCTGTATGGCGTGTGACTTTTATTCGCCGCGCGAATCGCTGCCTGACTCAGGTCATCGCCGGACAGGGCGTAACCGTGGTCCTGATCGTCCATCAGCAGCGTTTTGATCTCCAGATCTTTCGGACCAAATGCGTCAGGCAGATAATCGCCCAGCATGTGCGGCGCGCGGCCCGGCAGATTGATGCGCAGCTGCAGCCCGCTGTTCAGCTCGTTCATAAACTGACGGCAGTGGCCGCACGGAGTGTAGTTAACGGTAATGGCGCTCAGCGCTTTTTCACCGCGCAGCCAGGCGTGGCTGATGGCGCTCTGCTCGGCGTGAACCGTTTGCTGCATGGTCGCGCCCAGGAACTCCATGTTGCCGCCGAAGTACCAGGTACCGCTGACGCCGCGCGCAATGGCCCCGACGTTGAAGTGGGAGAGATCGGCCCGCGCGCAGGCGGCAGCCAGGGGTAGCAGTGCGAAAGCCAGCGCGTCTTCGTCCAGTCCCGTTGCCTGTTTCAGCATCGTGACCTGCTCCGCGGTCAGCAGGGCGGGGAAGTGTGCATCTGCCAGAACGGGAGCCAGGGCTGACTGCAAATTCTCTGCAAGCTGGGCGAAAGCAGCTTGAAAACGTGGGTGCATGGCGTTTGCCTCATAAAGGTTAATGGATCGGTAGTTTACGGAGCCGCCAGGGCTTTATATGTGATCCACTTCTCATTATGTATGCAACTTATGAAAGCAAAATGAAATTTGCGCGACGCATCGCAAATTTTAGCCCATCACCGCCAGAATCAGCGGGAAAATGAACGGGGCCAGCAGGGAGGTGATAATTCCGCAGATCACCAGCGCCAGCGAGCTAAACGCCCCTTCCTGATAATCCAGCTCCGCGCAGCGGGCAGTGCCCAGGGCGTGGGAAGCTGTCCCCATCGACAGACCTCGTGCCGCTTTAGTATGAATGCGCATACCGTTCAGCAGGCTGTGGCCAAACACCGCGCCGAGAATACCGACGAAAATAACGCACATTGCGCTAATTGCCGGAATACCGCCGAGGCTACCGCCAACCGCCATCGCGATAGGCGTGGTCACAGATTTAGGCAGAATAGAGGCGGCAATCTGCGGGGAGGCCCCCATCAACAGCGCCACCGACGTACCGGTGATCATCGCCACCAGGCTGCCGACAAAGCAGATGGTAATGATGGATTTCCAGCGGGCGCGGATCTGGTGCAGCTGCTCGTATAAAGGAAAGGCCAGCGCCACAACGGCGGGCTGCAGCAGGTCGTTTAAAATTTTGCTGCCGGCAAAGTAGCGTTCGTAAGGGATGCCGGTGAGCAGCAGGAACGGAATAATCACCACCATTGCCACCAGCAGCGGGTTCAGCAACGGCATTTTGAAACGCGCGGCAAGCTTACGTGCGGCGAAGAATACTGCGAGGGTGAGCGGCAGCGACCACCAGATATTGGCCATCATTTTTTTGTTTTCTCCCCAATCACGTTACGTTCGCCATGCACCAGATGCGAACTCCAGCTCACGACCAGGAAAACCACCAGCGTACTCACCGCGCAGGAGACAACAATCGGGCCGAACTGGGCCTTGAGCAAATCAAAATACTGCATGACCCCGACGCCGATAGGCACGAAAAGCAGCGCCATATAGCGAATGAGGACGAAGCAGCCGGGATTGACCCACTTTGCAGGCAGGATTTGCAGCGCTAGCAACACGAAGAGGATCAGCATGCCGATAATGCTGCCGGGAATGGTGATGGGCAGCAGTGACGCGATGAAAATCCCGGCATACAGGCAGGCGTAAATCAGGACGAATGCGCGCAGATATTGCCAGATAATGTTCAATGTTTTGCTCATGGTTATAGTCCTTGCTGAAACGCATTCATCATACAATTAAACCTAAAAATGTGCCACGGATCACATCATGAATTTTGAGCATACCAGACATTCCGGAATGGAACGTCCGGTATCATCTTACTGGTGCAGGCAATAGTTTAGAGGAAAGGAATTGCACTGGCGAAGTAACGCGCCAGAGAAGGCATCAGCGTCAGGCGGTCAGTTTATCGAGAAAAGAAAACAGCACCTGGTTCATTTCGCGATAATCATGCGAGCGGAGTTTTTCCGCCGTTTCGACAAAACGGAATTCACCCGCGCGGCGGAGGTCATTCTGCGAATGCTCAATCAGCAACTCTACAACCTCCGGCGTCAGCTCCATATGGCACTGAAAACCGTAAACCCGTTCGCCATATTCCACGATCTGACGGGGGCAGCCCTCGCTGTAAGCCAGCACTTTAGCCTGCGGCGTCAACCCTGGCATGTCGTTATGCCAGTGACCGACGTTCAATTCGTGGCCAAAATCCGCAAACAGCGGGTTCGCCTTGCCTGCATCGGTGAGCCTGACGGGAAATTTGCCGATCTCTTTTTCCGGGCTATGGCAAAACGCTGCCCCCAGCGCTTCGCCGATAAGCTGCGAGCCAAGACAAACGCCTATCACCGTTTTACCTGCCTCTATCGCGCGGCTGATGAGTGTCTTTTCCGCCTGTGCATCGAACCAGGGACATTCCTCAGGCGTGGTAGCGGGGGACTGCGGGCCTCCCATGATGATAAGCAGGTCCGTGGTCCCCAGCTCCTCGGGTAAAGGATCGCCCTGATAAACTCTGGTGTAGCTCAGAGTATGGCCGCGGCTTTTCCCCCAGATTTCATAGGCGCCCGGCGCTTCGAAATGTTCATGAATGATAAATTGAATGTGCATTGCGTCTCTCTTCGGTTACATGTACAAGCAGCATCATAAGTGGAAGGGAGGAATGTGAAATGCCAACCGTTATCGATAAAACGCCAATTCATGACGATGACATCGGATGGTCCAGAGGGGCTATTAGCTATACGCGCGGCGAAGTGGATCCGCCTCACCAGCATTCACAGGGACAGCTTTTGTTTGCCATCAAAGGGGTGATGCTGGTCGAAACCGGCAATAAGCGTTGGGTCATACCGCCGCAGCGCGCGCTGTGGATCCCTCCCTTTCAGGAGCATACCTACAGCGTGTTATCCGCAACGGAGCTCCGGGCGGTCTGGTTTAGCCCTGCTCTGATATCGCAATGCGGATCTTTTAAACGGAAAGAAGAGGTTTACGTCATTATGGCGACAGCGTTGTTCAAAGAGCTGATTGCCGGGCTGTTCAGTGCGGAATACCGGCCAGCCACTCAGCGCAGCATGGCCGTTTTGCTGCTCGATATTCTCAGTGAAGCTCAGCAAATCTCGGCCGAATTACCGATGCCCGTGGATGAGCGCTTACATCGCGTTGCCTGTGACATCATTGCCAACAATCTCTGGGATCTTTCTCTGGAAAGGCTGGCGGAACGGGCCGCGATGTCTGAGCGCACATTTTCACGCGCGTTTATCAAAGATACTGGCTTTAGCTTCCGGGCCTGGCGACAGCGCGCAAGGATTTGTGCCTCGCTGGACCTGCTCGCCAACGGATACCCGGTTAAGCAGGTGGCCTGGATGCTGGGGTTTTCAGGGCAGGCGGCATTTGCGGCGGCGTTTCGCGCCGTTGTCGGGGCAACGCCGGCTGACTTTCTCCCTGAACAGAAGCGCTTCCCAGCGATATAGAGAGCGGCTACTATAGCGCGTCTTTTTTCACAGGTACTGCTATGCGTGTTTTACTGGCCCCAATGGAAGGCGTGCTCGACTCCCTCGTGCGCGAGCTTCTGACCGAGGTGAACGACTACGATCTCTGCGTGACGGAATTTCTGCGCGTAGTCGATATGCTGTTGCCGGTAAAATCCTTCTACCGTCTGTGCCCCGAGCTGCACAACCAGAGCCGGACCTCTTCCGGCACGCTGGTGCGTATTCAGCTGCTCGGCCAGTATCCCGAATGGCTGGCGGAAAACGCCGCCCGCGCGGTTGAGCTGGGCTCTTACGGGGTGGATCTCAACTGCGGCTGTCCGTCGAAGCTGGTGAACGGCAGCGGCGGCGGAGCGACCTTGCTGAAAGATCCTGAGCTGATTTATCGCGGCGCGAAAGCCATGCGCGAGGCCGTGCCCGCGCATTTGCCGGTGACGGTTAAGGTGCGCCTGGGATGGGACAGCGACGCGCGGCAGTTTGAAATCGCCGATGCGGTGCAGCAGGCCGGAGCCACCGAGCTGGTGGTGCATGGCCGCACCAAAGAAGACGGCTACAAAGCCGAGCGCATAAACTGGCATGCGATCGGCGAGATCCGCAAACGCCTCTCTATTCCGGTGATCGCTAACGGCGAAATCTGGGACTACGAGAGCGCGCAGGCCTGTCTGCAGGCCACCGGCTGCGATGCGGTAATGATCGGTCGCGGCGCCCTGAACGTCCCTAACCTCAGCCGGGTGGTGAAATATAACGAACCGCGAATGCCGTGGGCAGACGTCGTCACGCTGCTGCAAAAATACAGCCGTCTGGAAAAGCAGGGCGATACCGGTTTGTATCACGTCGCGCGAATTAAGCAGTGGCTGAGTTATTTACGCAAAGAGTACGATGAAGCGCTGGGGTTATTTCAGGAGATTCGGACATTACAGACGTCGGCTGATATTGCCCGGGTAATTCAGTCGAAATAATAAGCGTTAAATTGCTCACACTTTTTTAAAACAGAAAACAGTTCAGGTTTTCAACGTGGCGCGACGGTGTTAAGGTGCCACTGTTTTCAACGCAGGATTGTTACTGGTTAACAGGCAAAACCTAAGCGTTTCACAGCATTTTCGCTGTGGAGCGCTTAGGTTTTTTTTTGCCTGTCGTTTACGCAGGAGAGACATTTGGCTTAGCGCTTTTTAATGATTTTAAAAAATGAATTATCGACAGGAAATAGAAAAATTTCCTGCGGCCGGTTACGCACTCAATACTCAATCACAGGTTGTTATCATGGCATATAAAAATAAACTCTATGCGCTCGCCTTATTGGCGATATCCCCGCTGTCGATGGCGCAAGACTGGAACGGTACGGTACTAGGTTTTGAGGCTCCACCGGCGCCGGTTCTCGGCAATATGCTCGGTGTGCGTAAAATTCTCAATGATAACGGCTTTACGTACAATCTCGGCTATTTGAATGAGATCGGCTGGAACGGCGGCGGTGGCTATAACCACGACTCCCACGTGGCCTATATTGACCAGTTCGCGCTGACCTTCAACCAGGACCTGGAGCGCTGGACCGGTATCCCGGACGCGCGTATCGAGGGAAACATCGTTAACCGCAACCACAATGACGATCTCACCACCAAACGCGTGCAGGACCCGCGCGTCAACTTCAACGATCTGACCCAGGAGAGCTGGGGCGGGCAGTCGATTACCCGTCTGGGCTGGCTGACCTTTGCCCGCAGCTTTGACAACCGGCGTCTGACCTGGCGCATAGGGATGATGAACAAGGTGCAAACCTTCGATCAAATTATCCCCTGTGATTTCCAGCTGCTGTCCCAGTGCGGCGGAAAGTCCGCCAACTCGCTGACCTGGAACAACTGGAACGTGCACACCTGGGGCACCACGCTTGCCTATAAACTCACGCCGACGCTGACCTTAAAAGGCGGCGTGATGGAGCAGAATCCGCAGGCCGCCAGCCGCAGCCATGCGTGGAGCTGGTCGACGAAGGGCAGCAAAGGGATCTTACTGCCGGTTGAAATCGAAGCGCGTCCGCTGATTAACGGCCTGCCGGGCGCGTACAACCTGGGCGTGGTGTTTACCAACGCGCCGCAAACCGATCTCTATCGCGGCAAATCGGGTGGGGCGGGGGCGACGGACCCGGACGGATTCGATACGCACAGCCGAACCTGGTTTATGTACGCCGGACTGAACCAGCAGCTAACGCAGCATCAGGACGAGCCGAATCGCGGGTTGAGTACCTCGTTCAGCATGAGCCTTGCGGATCAGAGCAGTAACTACATGCACCAGGTATACGCCGCCTCGCTGCGCTACCGCGGGCTGTTTGATGCGCGACCGGAAGATTGGATTGGCTTTGGCTTAACCTGGATTGATATGAGCAGCCAGTACGCCCGCAACCAGCGTTACCTGAACAGCCTGAGCGGCGTAAGCGATTATGACAATCCGGCGTATCACCCGGTGCCGGGCCATTCCCTGAACGGTGAGTTTTACTACCGTTTTCGTCCGGCGTCATGGCTCGAGCTGCAGCCGGGCATTCAGTACTGGCATCATCCCGGCGGGGTCAGCCGCACCCAGGATGCCTGGGTCACCGAGCTGAAAACGGTGGTGACCTTCTGATATCACCGTAGCAAGTTCGATCCGCGTCACGTTTCTGACGCGTGACGCATTGAGGCTACGAATGAAACTGATAGAGTGCCAGAACTGGATTGTTACTGCTTAGGCAGGCAAAACCTGATTTTCTGGCATCTGCCGGAGGTCAGGTTTTTTTGTTTCTGGGGTTCCGATGAAAATCGCCAAGATACTCAATAATAACGTGGTGGTTGTTCAGGATGAGCGCGGGCGTGAACAGGTGGTGATGGGCCGTGGGCTGGCCTTTCAGAAGCGCGTCGGTGAAGCGCTGGATACCGCGTTGGTTGAAAAGGTGTTTGCATTACAAAGCGATGAACTGGTGCGTCGGCTCGGAGAGCTGCTGAGTCAAATTCCGCTGGAGGTGATGACCACCTGCGATCGCATCATCGGGCTGGCGACGCAGCGGCTGGGCAAGCTGCAGGAGAGCTTGTATATCACCCTCACCGATCACTGCTACTTTGCTATTGAGCGGCAGAAGAACGGGCTGGCCATCAAAAACGTGCTGCTGTGGGATATTAAACGGCTGTATCCGAAGGAGTTCGAGTTAGGGCAGGAGGCGCGGGCCATTATCGCCACACGCCTGAACGTCGAACTGGAGGAGGATGAGGCCGGTTTTATCGCCCTGCATCTGGTCACCGCGCAGCTGAACAGCGAAATGCCGGAGGTGATGCACGTGACGCGGGTGATGCAGGAGATCCTCCAGCTGGTGAAGTATCAGCTGCAGCTTGAGTATGACGAAGAGTCGCTCAGCTATCAGCGTTTTGTCACCCACCTGAAGTTTTTTGCCCAGCGGATGCTCACCCGCACCGTGGTAGAAGATGACGATGTCTCGCTGCATACGGCAGTAAAAGACAACTACGCGAAAGCGTGGAAATGCGCCGAGAAAATCGCCCAGCACCTGAACAAAAGCTATCAGCGTGAGCTGACAACCGAAGAAATTATGTTCCTCGCCATTCATATCGAGCGGGTGAGAAAAGAGGGGCGTTAAGCCTCAAACAGGATTGTTACTGCACTTCGCAGGCAAAACCTGAGCGCGGCCTTCGTCAGAAGGCCGTTCTCGGGTTTTTTTATTTTTTGTACTCAGTCAACAGGTGCCTGCGGGCATCGGATGTAAGGAAATCGAGATGGAATACCAGGCTTTAGCGAAGGATATTCTCGGCCACGTTGGCGGAAAAGAGAACATCGTCAGTCTTGCGCACTGTGCAACCCGGCTTCGCTTCAAACTGAAAGACAATCAACGGGCGGATGCGGAAGGGCTCAAGAAAAATCCGGGCGTGATCATGGTGGTCGAAAGCGGCGGCCAGTTTCAGGTGGTGATTGGCAACCACGTTCACGACGTCTGGCAGGCTGTCCGTAATGAAGCAGGCCTTACGGATGACGCCCCTGTTGTGGAAGAGAAGGGTGAAAAGGGGAACCTGCTGGGCCGCCTGATCGACATCGTCTCCGGGATCTTCACCCCGTTTATCGGCATTCTGGCCGCGTCCGGTATTCTGAAAGGGCTGCTGGCGCTGGCCGTGGTATGCGGCTGGCTCACGACCGGGAGCGGCACGTATAAAATCTGGTTTGCCGCCAGCGACGCGCTGTTCTTCTTCTTCCCGATGGTGCTGGGCTATACCGCCGGGAAAAAGTTCGGCGGCAACCCGTTTATTACCATGGTGATCGGTGGGGCGCTCACCCATCCGGTAATGATTGCGGCGTTTAACGCCAGCCAGCAGCCGGGCGCGGTGTCGGACGCCTTTTTGGGCATCCCTGTCACCTGGTTCAACTATAGCTCGTCGGTGATCCCGATTATTCTCGCCGCGTGGGTGAGCTGCTGGCTTGAAAAACAGAGCACCAGGCTGCTGCCTTCCTCGATGAAAAACTTCTTCGCGCCGCTGATCTGTCTGGGCGTAACCGTGCCGCTGACTTTCCTCGTTATCGGGCCGCTGGCGACCTGGCTGAGCCAGCTGCTGGCGAACGGCTATCAGAGTATTTACGTTCTGGCGCCGTGGCTGGCGGGTGCGGCGATGGGCGCGCTATGGCAGGTCTGCGTTATTTTTGGCCTGCACTGGGGGCTGGTGCCGCTGATGATTAACAACCTGGCGGTGCTGGGGCATGACTCCATGCTGCCCATGCTCTTGCCCGCGGTGTTTGGTCAGGTGGGGGCGGCGCTGGGCATTTTCCTGCGCACCCGCGATGCGCGTCAGAAAATGCTGGCCGGTTCATCCGTGACGGCAGGTATTTTCGGTATCACCGAACCCGCAGTGTATGGCGTAAACCTGCCGATGCGCCGTCCGTTTATTTTTGGCTGCGTGGCGGGGGCTATCGGCGGGGCGATTGTCGGCTTCAGCGACACCCACGTTTACTCTTTCGGCTTCGCCAATATCTTTACTGTCGCCCAGATGATCCCGCCTGGCGGCGTGGACGCCACGCTGTGGGGCGGCATTATCGGCACCGCGGTGGCGCTGGTGCTGAGCTGCGGCCTGACGCTGGCGGCGGGTATGCCAGCACGCTCAGCGCCCGAGGCGGTTGCGCCAGCGGGCGAAAACGATGTGCTGGCACCGATGACCGGCACCGTTCTGGCGCTCGACCAGGTGCCGGATACCACCTTTGCCAGCGGCCTGCTGGGCAGCGGTGCCGCGATTATTCCCTCCGATAACAAAGTGGTTGCCCCGTTTGCCGGCGTGGTGGCCTCTCTTTTCCAGACCAAACACGCCATTGGCCTGCTTAGCAACAGCGGGATTGAAGTGTTAATCCACGTGGGTATCGACACCGTGAAGCTCGACGGCAGGCCGTTTACCGCCCACGTGAAGGTGGGTGACAAAGTGCAGCCCGGCGATCTGCTGCTGGAGTTTGACCGACAGGCGATCATCGATGCCGGATACGACCTGGCGACCCCGATTATTATCAGTAACAGCGATGAGTATCGCGACGTGGTGACCGTGGCGGCAACGTCCGTCAGTGCCGGTGCGCCGTTACTCAGCGTAAGCCATCAATAACAGGAGAACGTGATGAAAACTTTCCCGGACGATTTTTTATGGGGCGGCGCGGTTGCCGCGAATCAGGTAGAGGGCGCGTATCTGGAAGGGGGAAAAGGGCTGTCCACCTCAGACGTTCAGCCGCGCGGTGTCTTTGGCCCGGTGGTTGAGCGCGTGGCGGGTGACAGCGGCATCAAGGATGTTGCCATCGACTTCTATCATCGCTATCCGGAAGACATCAAACTGTTCGCTGAGATGGGCTTTAGCTGCCTGCGCGTCTCCATTGCCTGGACCCGCATTTTTCCGAACGGCGATGAGCAGCAGCCTAACGAGGCGGGGCTGGCGTTTTACGACCGGCTGTTTGACGAGCTTGCTGCGCACAACATTACCCCGCTGGTGACGCTGTCGCATTACGAAATGCCGTGGGGGCTGGTGAAGCAGTACGGCGGGTGGGGCAGCCGCCAGACTATCGGCTTCTTTGAACGCTATGCCCGTACCGTGTTCGCGCGCTACAAAGTGAAGGTGAAGATCTGGCTTACCTTTAACGAGATCAATATGTCTCTGCACGCGCCGATGACCGGCGTGGGCCTGCCGGAAACCAGCAGCAAAGGTGAAGTGTATCAGGCAATCCACCACCAGCTGGTTGCCAGCGCGCTGGCGGTGAAGGCCTGCCACGAGATCGTTCCTGATGCCAGAATCGGCAACATGCTGCTGGGCGGCCTGATGTATCCGCTGACCTGCAAGCCGGAAGATGTTCTGAAGACGCTGCAGGAAAACCGCACCTGGCAGTTCTTTGGCGACGTGCAGTGCCGCGGCGCCTACCCCAGGTATATGCAGCGCTTCTTCCGCGACAGCGGTATTCAGCTTGAGGTCACGGACGCCGACCGCGAGGCGCTGAAATCGACCGTCGATTTTATCTCCTTCAGCTACTACATGACGGGCTGCGTTACCGCGGATGAAGCTCTCAACCAGCAGGCGCGCGGCAACATCCTGAGCATGGTGCCAAACCCGCATCTGGCAAGTTCCGAATGGGGCTGGCAGATTGACCCCATCGGCCTGCGTACCCTGTTAAACGTGCTCTGGGATCGCTATCAGAAGCCGTTGTTTATCGTGGAAAATGGCCTCGGGGCGAAGGATAAACCGGATGCGGACGGCGTGGTGCAGGATGACTATCGCATCAGCTACCTTAACGACCATCTGGTACAGGTGCGTGAGGCAATTGATGACGGCGTTGAGGTGATGGGATATACCAGCTGGGGGCCAATCGATCTGGTGAGCGCGTCTAAAGCTGAACTCTCTAAGCGCTACGGCTTTATTTACGTCGATCGCGATGACAGCGGAAAAGGCACGCTGGCGCGCAGCCGCAAAAAGAGCTTCTACTGGTATAAAGAGGTTATTGCTACGAAAGGTGCTTCGCTGAAAGCCTGATATCGAGGACGTTGCCCGGCGATGCGCCGGGCAAAGGAATCAGAAAATCATCTTGAATACACCGGTAACCACTAAGAGACCTATCAGAAATATAATCAAAATAACCCACAGTAATATTTTCATTCCCTTCTCCCGCTCATGTATGTCCTGAATAAGTGTAGCAGCGTATTTATGGTTGGCATGAATGTATTAAATTTAATCATTATTTTTAGGAATAAATTTCCGTGTATTAAGATGTATGACAATTTGCGGATTGCCACGCGTTACTAAAAAAATGAACGACACTGAGCGTAACGTGCGCCTTTATTTTTTGAGTTTATGGCGTCATGAAACGTTCTCTTATTTTTTCTCTGAGTGCTCCCTTCGTTTTTATTCTGGCAGCCTGTGCGCCTGAACATGCCACGGTATCTCCCATTAAAACGCAAACCGCTGCGGCGTCGGTGAATGCGCAGCTTCGTCATACCGACTGGCCGAAAAATGAGTGGTGGAAAGAGTATAACAATCCCGAACTTAACGGCCTTATTGCGAAAGCATTAAGCGATGCGCCGGATATGCAGATTGCCCGTCAGCGCATTACGCTTGCCGAAGCCCAGGCCAAAGCCGTAATGGCAGCCGACGGTCCGCAGATTAATTTTTCCGCCGATGCGGAACGTCAGAAAATGTCCTCCGAAGGGCTGATGGGACCGTTTGCCTTTACCGACCCGGCTGCAGGCACCACCGGGCCGTGGTATACCAACGGCACCTTTGGCCTGACCGCAGGCTGGGATCTCGATCTTTGGGGAAAAAATCGCGCCCGGGTCGAGGCCCGGATTGGCAAAGTGAATGCGCAAAAAGCGGAACTGGAGCAGACGCGTCAGCTGCTGGCCAGCAGCGTGGCGCGGCTCTACTGGGAGTGGCAAACGCAGGCCGCCGTGGGGGAGGTTCTCGCCCAGATCAAACATGAGCAGGACAATATTATCGGGGCCGATCGCGAGCTGTATCAACACGGCATCACCTCCTCCGTGGAGGGCGTTGAAACGGATATCAACGCCAACAAAACCGAAGCGCAGCTGGCAGAAGTCAACGGGAAGATGAAAGCCGTTGAGGCGCGCCTGGTCGCGCTGACGAACGCCTCTTCCGTGACGCTGACGCGGCACGCCTTGCCGACGGTGGAAGCCTCGTTACCGTCGACGCTCGGCTATGAACTGCTGGCACGTCGTCCGGATCTTCAGGAGGCGCACTGGTATATCGAAGCCTCTATGAGCGAAGTGGAGGCTGCCCGAGCGGCTTTCTACCCTGACGTGAACCTGATGGCATTCTTGCAGCAGGATGCCCTGCACCTGAGCGATCTGTTCCGCTCTTCCGCGCAGCAGATGGGCATGACCGCCGGGCTGACGCTGCCGATTTTCGACAGCGGCAGGCTGAACGCCAGCCTGGATATCGCTCAGGCGCAGAATAATCTCTCGGTGGCGAACTACAACAAAGCGGTGGTCGAAGCCGTCAATCAGGTGGCACGTACGGCCAGTGAAGTCGAAACGCTGACGGCGAAGAACAGCCACCAGCAGCAGGTTGAAAAAGATGCGGCACGTGTTGTGGCACTTGCCCAGGCGCGTTTCAGCGCGGGGATCGTTGCGGGCTCTCGGGTTAGTGAAGCCAGAATACCGGCCCTCAAAGAACACCTCGAAGGATTACTGTTAAAGGGGCAGTATGTCGACGCCACGCTGCAGCTGACCTCGGCGCTGGGCGGTGGCTATCATCATGGCTAAAAAAGGTCATTATCTATACTTACCTCTTTGCAGTTTTTCAGGAGGTGAGTATGACCAGAGTAGCTATTGTGACCGCATCGGATTCCGGGATCGGTAAAACCACGGCGCTGATGCTTGCAGAGCGCGGGTTTGATATTGGCGTCACCTGGCATTCGGATGAAAAAGGGGCGCTGGAAACCTGCCGCGAAGTTGAAGCGCAGGGGCAGCGCGCAGAGGCTATCCATCTTGACTTAAGCACACTGCCGCAAGGCGCAGAGGCTATTGAAACGCTGATTGCGCGTTTTGGCCGGCTGGACGTGCTGGTCAATAATGCGGGTGCGATGACCAAAGCGCCGTTCCTTGAAATGCCGTTTGACGACTGGCGGAATATTTTCACCGTCGACGTGGACGGCGCGTTTCTCTGTTCACAAATTGCCGCCCGGCAGATGGTGAAGCAGGGGGAAGGGGGGCGGATTGTGAACATTACCTCGGTGCATGAGCACACGCCGCTGCCGGAGGCGAGCGCCTACACGGCGGCAAAACACGCGCTCGGCGGGTTAACCAAATCCATGGCGATGGAACTGGTTAAGCACAATATTCTGGTGAATGCCGTCGCGCCGGGTGCCATTGCCACGCCGATGAATGACATGGACGACAGCGAAGTGAAGGCAGACTCAATGCCGGAAATCCCGCTGGCAAGACCGGGCCACACCAAAGAGATTGCCAGCTTGGTGGCGTGGCTTTGCGACAGCGACGCCAGCTATACCACAGGGCAATCGTTTATCGTCGACGGGGGCTTTATGCTGGCGAACCCGCAGTTTAAGCCGGAGGGGTAGTAACCTTTCTCCCTCTCCCTCTCCCTCTCCCTCTCCCTTGAGGGAGAGGGCTGGGGTGAGGGGAGGAGACCGCACTCACTCCTCATCCCGCGTCTTTTCCCGGTGCTTCAGCCACAGTCGAACCCCAACCACCGCCACAACCACCAGAATCAACCACGCCCAGTGCTTCAGGTGCTGGTCGAGATTATGCAGCCATGGCGCAATCACTTCGCCCCCTGCGTAACCGAGCGTCGTAAAGATCAGCGCCCAGGCAACCGCGCCCACAATATTGAGTGGCAGAAAAATTTTTGGCGGCAGATGACTGGCACCAATCAGTATCGGCCCGATAATGCGAAAGCCATACATAAAGCGCGTGCCAATGACGAACAGATAGGGATGACGTTGAATCAGCCGCTGAGCGCGGCGGATTTTCTTTTGATGCTTTGCGAAGCGTTTAAGCAGCGTTGGCCCAAAGCGCAGCCCCAGAAAGTAGAGCAGCTGATCGCCAATCATTCCACCCAGCGCGACCGCGGCAACGACCAGCGGGAACTTCAGTAATCCCTGATGTGCGGCGACGCCCCCTAACAGCGTGATGGTTTCACCTTCTGCTACGCTGCCGATGACCAGCGCGGCATATCCATATTGTTCAATGAGTGCGTTAATATCCATTACGTAAATGTTATCTCCCTCAGCGTACCTCGTTTAATCATATACCCCATGAATCAACAGCGGGGAAATCAACGGAAATTTCCCACTGTACATAAAATAATCTAAAGCCTGCATTATACTTAAGGTATCGCTGACGGGCCGACAACAAGGGGGCGCTATGAACCATGTCTGGGGACTTTTCTCCCATCCCGATCGTGAAATGCATGTCATTAAAAGTGAGAACGAAACGGTCTCGCATCATTACACGCACCATGTGCTGCTGATGGCTGCGGTGCCGGTAATATGCGCCTTTATCGGAACAACACAAATCGGCTGGAACTTCGGTGACGGCACCGTAGTTCAGCTTTCCTGGTTTACCGGGCTTTATCTGGCCATCGTTTTTTATGGCCTGATGCTGGCGGGTGTGGCGGTTATGGGGCGCGTCATACACTGGATGGCGCGTAACTATCCGCAGCGTCCATCGCTGGCGCACTGTATGGTCTTTGCCGGGTATGTCGCGACCCCGCTGTTCTTAAGCGGTATTGTTGCGCTCTATCCACTGGTCTGGCTGTGCGCGCTGATCGGTACCATTGCCCTCTTTTACACCGGGTATCTGCTGTATCTTGGGGTTCCAACCTTCCTGAATATCAATAAAGAAGAAGGCCTGAGTTTTTCCAGTTCAACACTCGCCATTGGGGTGCTGGTGCTGGAGGCGCTACTGGCGCTGACGGTTATTCTTTGGGGTTACGGATACCGTCTCTTCTGAGTTCACTGCATTGCTGGCGTAAATGCCAGCAATGCAGCATCTGTTCACGATTATCCGCTGGCGACAACGCCCGGTGACCGCTATGATGCCGAAGCCAGCCTGTGTTTATCCGTTGATACAGGCGGTGTACGTCATGACGTGCGTGAATAATTATCAGAAGTCTCACCATGCAGAAATTCCGAGTCTCTTTACTTAGCCTGGCGCTGCTGCTGGGCGCGTCCGCTGCCGTGCCGGCCGTCGCCAAAACGCCCGCGGTGAGCGCCGCCGCTGCTCAACCGCAAATTGCGTCCGGCAGCGCGATGATTGTCGATCTCAACACCAATAAGGTGATCTATGCCAGCCATCCGGACCTGGTGCGCCCGATCGCCTCAATTACCAAATTAATGACCGCGATGGTGGTGCTTGATGCACATCTGCCGCTGGACGAAAAGCTAAAAGTAGATATCAGCCACACGCCGGAGATGAAAGGGATCTACTCTCGCGTGCGGCTGAATAGTGAAATCAGCCGTAAAAATATGCTGCTGCTGGCGCTAATGTCGTCTGAAAACCGCGCGGCGGCGAGCCTGGCGCACCACTATCCGGGCGGCTACGACGCTTTTATCCGCGCGATGAACGCGAAAGCCAAAGCGCTGGGGATGAACAATACGCACTACGTTGAACCGACGGGGCTGTCGATCAACAACGTCTCCACGGCGCGCGATCTGACGAAACTGCTGATTGCCAGCAAACAGTATCCGCTGATTGGTCAGCTCAGTACCACCCGTGAAGAGATGGCGACCTTTGCGAACCCGGCCTATACGCTGCCGTTCCGCAACACTAACCATCTGGTTTACCGCGATAACTGGAATATTCAGCTAACGAAAACCGGCTTTACCAACGCGGCAGGGCACTGTCTGGTGATGCGCACCGTGTTTAACGGTAAGCCGGTGGCGCTGGTGGTGATGGATGCCTTCGGCAAATATACCCACTTCGCGGACGCGAGCCGCCTGCGCACCTGGATTGAAACCGGAAAAGTGCAGCCTGTACCGGCCGCGGCATTGACGTATAAAAAGCAGAAAGCCGAGCAGATGGCGACGGCGCAGAACGATTAGGTAAAAGCAAAACGGTAACGCATGTTACCGTTTTTTATGTTTTCTCCCTCTCCCTGTGGGAGAGGGCCGGGGTGAGGGCACCAGACCGCACTGCGTTTATTCCGGCAGCGTCCAGTCACCATCGTTGAGCGGGCGCTGCATAATCACCGTATCCCGCCAGTCGCCTTTCTTATACCCCACGCTGCGCAGCTGACCGACAATCTCGAAGCCGTGCTTTTTATGCAGCCGCAACGAGCCGGCATTATTATTGCCATCTCCCACCACGGCAATCATCTGCCGCCACGGCCCTTGCTCGCAGCGTTCAATCAACGCATCCATCAGTGCCGAGCCAAAACCGCGCCCGGTAATGCTGGCATCAACGTATATCGACTCTTCCAGGGTATAACGGTAGGCGTGCCGTGGACGGTAAGGCGTGGCGTAGCAGTAGCCCACCACGATGCCGCGATACAGCGCGATAAGCCACGGTAAACCGTGCTCAGCCACGCTTTTCATACGATGGCGCATTTCGTCGATGGTGGGGGGGACTTCTTCAAACGACGCGCGCCCGTGAAGCACATGCCAGGCATAGATCGCGGCAATAGCATGCACATCATCGGGAAGGGCGTCGCGCACTTCCAGTTCGGTCTCGGATAAAACATCAACAGCCGACATGATGTGCCTGCTCCTCGTTATAGAAAGCCGGAGAAACGTTTCTCCGGCGATAAGCAGTTACTCTATTACGATTAAGGAGCGCTTAACAATCTCTCAAATTTGGCTGTAGGAATTAATCAGACGTTTGCGTTATGCGCTGCTCCGCGTCTGCGCTCTCTTTCCAGTATTTCTTCCGCGTTGTTTTACCAATGCCGGGATTCATGCTGTTTGTAGGGTCATTCTCGCGATAAAACTGCTTAAGTGCGTCAGGGGCTTCATAAAGATGTCCGACGTTATGTTCCGCAGGATATTGTGCGCCGCGTTCACGCAGAAGGGCGAGCATCTGCTCCTTCAGTTCGTGTGCGTCGACCCCTTTTTTGACAATGTAATCCTGATGGAAGACATAACACATAAAGTGGCCGTAATAGAGCTTGTGCACCAGCTTGCTGTCGATTTCCGGCGGGAGATGCTCGAACCAGTCGGTGTCGTTACGTCGCAGGGCGATATCCAGCGCCAGAATATCTTCCACTTCTTCGGAATGCACCGCCTGGTAACGGATGGCTGCGCCTGCGGCGGCAAAACGGTGCAGGAAGGCTTTGCTGCCCTCTTCAGGCGTACAGGCAAAGAAATCCCCTTCGGCGGTTTTGAAGTATTCGGTCAGCCAGGACTGCGCTTCGGCAATCCCGTCCCCGGCCATTTTCAGCAGCAGGTGATGTTCATACTTGTCGCGCCAGGTTTTCATTCTCTCCGGTAAATGCGCCGGGAAAACGTTGCCCAGCTTCTGCATAAAGCGGTCGGTGAAGTGGGGTTTAAACAGCGACACTTTCTCCAGCATCGCATCGGTGCGGCCCTTCATGGTGAAGAAGAACGGCATTTTGTCGGTGCCGAGCTTGTCGATCATCAGGAAGGTATCTTTGCCGTAACGTTCGGCGATGTCGTAAATGTCCCGGTGCATGTACTCGCCCGCCACCGGAAGATTGCTGAATTCGCCCAGAATATGACGGCGGATTTCCGTCAGAACCTCAGGCTGATTGGTACCGATGTAAAATACCTGCTGCTTTTTCTCTGCCGGGAAGGTATCCAGACGCACAGCAAAAACGGCAAGCTTCCCGGCGCACCCGGAGGATTCAAACAGGCGGTCCGGGTCGGCGTTGTAGCGCGCCGGCGTATCGGCGTCGATATCCCGTACGCGGGTCACGTAGTCGTGATCGTGCGCATGACGACCGTCGTGCTGCACGTCTTCGTCCTTCACGCGATCGTCGTCAAGCTTGCTGAGGATCTGTTCTGGCGTCACGCCGAGATCGATTCCCAGATGGTTCACCAGCGTCAGCTTGCCGTTTTCGTCAATACGGGCAAACAGCGACATCTCGGTATACGCCGGGCCGCGCTGCACCAGCGAGCCGCCGGAGTTATTGCAGATCCCGCCGACCACCGAGGCGCCAATGCAGGAGGAGCCAATCACCGAGTGCGGTTCGCGGCCCAGCGGCTTAAGCGCTTTTTCGAGGGAGTAAAGCGTGGTGCCGGGGAACGCGAGCACCTGCTCGCCCTTATCCAGCAGGTGGAGCTTGTCGAGACGCAGGGTACTGATAATCACGATGTCACGATCGTAATCGTTGCCGTTCGGCGTGGAACCTTCGGTCAGGCCGGTGTTGGCCGCCTGCATTAAAATAATCTTGTCGGTCGCGACGCAGGCGCTCAGCACGCGCCACAGTTCCAGCAGCGTGCCGGGGAAAACCACCGCCAGCGCCTCGCCCTGACCGGAGCGGAAGCCCTTGCGGTAGCGGGCGGTTTTAGCCGGGTCGGTAAGCAGGTGAGAGGAGCCAACCAGGCGCGACAGTTCGTTAATAAATGCTTTGTTATCGTCAGTTCGAACAGAAGACATCTTCCACTCCTTGTGGTGGGGCAAATTTCTCGCTGTAAAGCATAGCGCGATTAACTGTTAAGCGGTCGAGTATTCACGAGAAAAATCAGAGAATAACCCTGCAACGTTCAGAGGGTTTGTGGCACACTGCGCTTTTCGCACGGTATGGCCGAGATCGTCCGGCGGTTATTGATGAGAGAGTAAAACGACATGAAATGGCTATGTTCTGTAGGTGTCGCCGTCAGCCTGGCGCTGCAACCTGCGCTGGCAGAGGATTTGTTTGGCAATCACCCGCTCACGCCTGAAGCGCGGGATGCGTTTGTCACGGAATTGCTCAAGAAAATGACGGTCGATGAGAAAATCGGCCAGCTGCGTCTGATCAGCGTCGGCCCGGATAACCCGAAAGAGGCCATCCGCGAGATGATCAAAGACGGGCAGGTAGGGGCCATCTTTAATACCGTCACCCGCCAGGATATCCGCAAGATGCAGGATCAGGTGATGGATCTCAGCCGCCTGAAGATTCCGCTGTTCTTCGCCTATGACGTTGTGCACGGCCAGCGTACCGTCTTCCCGATTAGCCTCGGCTTAGCGTCTTCCTTTAACCTCGACGCGGTGAAAACCGTCGGGCGCGTGTCGGCGTATGAAGCGGCGGACGACGGCCTGAACATGACCTGGGCGCCCATGGTGGACGTCTCGCGCGATCCGCGCTGGGGCCGCGGCTCGGAAGGCTTTGGTGAAGATACGTACTTAACCTCCACGATGGGTAAAACCATGGTGGAAGCGATGCAGGGTAAAAGCCCGGCGGACCGCTACTCGGTGATGACCAGTGTCAAACACTTTGCGGCCTATGGCGCGGTTGAAGGCGGGAAAGAGTACAACACCGTCGACATGAGCCCGCAGCGCCTGTTCAACGACTACATGCCGCCGTACAAGGCAGGGCTTGATGCGGGCAGCGGCGCGGTGATGGTAGCGTTGAACTCGCTGAACGGCACGCCTGCGACGTCCGATTCCTGGCTGCTGAAAGACGTGCTGCGCGACCAGTGGGGCTTTAAGGGCATCACCGTATCCGACCACGGCGCGATTAAAGAGCTGATCAAACACGGCACCGCCTCCGATCCGGAAGACGCGGTGCGCGTCGCGCTCAAGTCCGGCATCAACATGAGCATGAGCGACGAGTACTACAGCAAATACCTGCCGGGGCTGGTGAAGAGCGGGAAGGTGACGATGGCGGAGCTGGACGATGCCACGCGCCACGTGCTGAACGTGAAATACGACATGGGGCTGTTTAACGATCCCTACAGCCATCTGGGCCCGAAAGACTCTGACCCGGCAGATACCAACGCTGAAAGCCGCCTGCACCGCAAAGAGGCGCGTGATGTCGCGCGCGAAAGCCTGGTGCTGCTGAAGAACCGCCTCGACACGCTGCCGCTGAAAAAATCCGGCACCATTGCCGTGGTGGGCCCGCTGGCCGACAGCAAGCGCGACGTGATGGGCAGCTGGTCTGCCGCGGGCGTGGCTGACCAGTCCGTGACCGTGCTGACCGGTATCAAGAGTGCCGTCGGTGAAAACGCCAAAGTGGTTTACGCCAAAGGGGCGAACGTCACCAACGATAAAGATATCGTGACCTTCCTCAACCAGTACGAGGAAGCGGTGAAGGTCGATCCGCGCACGCCGAAGGAGATGATTGACGAGGCGGTGAACGCCGCGAAGCAGTCTGACGTCGTGGTCGCGGTCGTGGGGGAAGCGCAGGGTATGGCGCACGAAGCCTCCAGCCGTACCGATATCACGATTCCACAGAGCCAGCGCGATCTGATCGCTGCTCTGAAAGCGACCGGCAAGCCGCTGGTGCTGGTGCTGATGAACGGTCGCCCGCTGGCGCTGGTGAAAGAAGACCAGCAGGCTGACGCCATTCTGGAAACGTGGTTCGCCGGTACCGAAGGCGGTAACGCCATCGCCGACGTGCTGTTTGGTGATTACAACCCGTCGGGCAAGCTGCCGATGTCCTTCCCGCGCTCCGTCGGGCAGATCCCGGTTTACTACAGCCACCTGAACACCGGTCGTCCGTACAATGCCGACAAGCCGAACAAGTACACGTCTCGTTACTTCGACGAAGCTAACGGCCCGCTGTATCCGTTTGGTTACGGCCTGAGCTACACCACCTTCAAGGTCTCTGACGTGAAAATGTCGGCGCCGACCCTGAAGCGTGACGGCAACGTTACCGCCAGCGTCGAGGTAACCAACACCGGCAAGCGCGAAGGGGCTACGGTGATTCAGATGTACGTGCAGGATGTTACCGCGTCGATGAGCCGTCCGGTGAAGCAGCTGCGCGGCTTCGAGAAGGTCAACCTCAAGCCAGGGGAAACCAAAACCATCAGCTTCCCGATCGACGTGGATGCGCTGAAGTTCTGGAACCAGCAGATGAAATATGATGCGGAACCAGGCAAATTTAACGTCTTTATCGGCGTGGACTCCGCCCGCGTGAATAAAGGCGAGTTCGAGCTGCTGTAACCTTTCCCTCCTTTGCCTCCCCCCCCCCTGCGGGGGAGGCGTCTTACCTTATGCTAAAAAGGCATTTTGACGGTTAATTCCGCCGTTTTAAGCTACGCTTTTCTCTCAAGCCTCTGAAAAAGGCAGCAAAAAAATGAGGATAGCGGAATGACGATTGCAAAGGGGATGTTGGGATCTGCGGTGTTACTGGCGGCGCTGAGCCTGCCGTTACAGGCGGCGGAGCCGGTAAAAGTGGGCTCAAAGATCGATACCGAAGGCGCGCTGCTCGGCAATATTATTTTGCAGGTGCTGGAAAGTCACGGCGTGAAAACGGTCAATAAAGTCCAGCTCGGCACCACGCCCGTCGTGCGCGGCGCGATTACATCCGGCGAGCTGGATATCTACCCGGAATACACCGGCAACGGCGCATTCTTCTTCAAAGATGAAAACGATCCGGCATGGAAAAACGCCAAAGCCGGGTATGAGAAAGTCAAAAAACTCGACGCGGAACAGAACAAGCTGGTCTGGCTGACCCCGGCACCGGCCAACAACACCTGGACTATCGCCGTGCGCAAGGACGTGGCGGAGAAAGGGAAGCTGACTTCTCTGGCGGATCTCAGCCGCTACCTGAAAGAGAAGGGCGACTTTAAGCTGGCTGCGTCCGCGGAGTTTATCGAGCGTCCTGACGCGCTTCCGGCGTTCGAAAAAGCCTACGACTTCAAGCTCGACCAGGCTCAGCTGCTCTCGCTGGCGGGCGGGGATACGGCGGTAACCATCAAAGCGGCGGCGCAGCAAACCTCCGGCGTTAACGCGGCAATGGCCTACGGCACCGACGGCCCGGTGGCGGCGCTCGGCCTGCAAACCCTGACCGATCCTAAAGGCGTACAGCCGATTTACGCTCCGACCCCGGTCGTGCGTGAGGCGGTACTGAAAGCCTATCCGGAGATTGCCGAATGGCTCAAACCGGTTTTCGAAAAGCTTGATGAAAAAACGCTGCAGCAGCTGAATGCCAGCATTGCCGTCGAGGGGCTGGATGCCAAAAAAGTGGCCGCCGACTTCCTGAAACAACAAGGGCTTGTGAAGTAACGGGAAAGGGCTGTGCCAATAAAATGTCATAACCGCGTCCTGCTGCTGCTGGCCTGCGTGGCCATCGCGGCGGTCGCGTTACCGTTTGTCAACGTTGCCCCAAACCGCCTGATGTCGGGGGAGGGCAAAGCGCTCTGGCAGGTCTGGTCGTTTACGCCGGGGTGGCTGGCGGCGTCGCTGGGCGCGTGGGTGATCCTGTCGATCTGGCAGGGACGCCCGGCGCAGTGGCTGACGCTGCTCCTCTCTGAAGTGCTCTTCATCGTGCTGTTCTGGAGCGCCGGACTGGCGGCGACGCATATGGCATCGGCGGAAAGTCCGCTGGCGAGAACCACTATCGGCAGCGGCCTGTGGCTGTGGCTGGCGCTGTGTCTGCTGGCCTGCAGCGATGCCATTCGTCGACTCATCGCCAGCGCGGTCTGGCGCTGGATGCTCAATGCGCAGATATGGTGTATTCCATTGTTCCTGCTGTTCAGCGGTGAGCTGAACAACCTCTCGCTGTTAAAAGAGTACGCCAACCGTCAGGAGGTGTTTGATGATGCCCTCGCGCAGCACCTGACGATCCTCTTCGGTACGCTCGTTCCGGCGCTTCTGGTTGGGATCCCCCTTGGCATGTGGTGCTATCGCCATCCTTCACGCCAGGGTGGGGTTTTTGCCGTGCTCAACGTTATCCAGACCATTCCATCCGTTGCGCTGTTTGGCCTGCTGATTGCCCCGCTGGCGGGGCTGGTGAAGTCATTCCCGGTGCTCGGAACGCTCGGTGTCGCCGGGACGGGGTTAACGCCCGCGCTTATCGCGCTGGTGCTGTATGCGCTGCTTCCGCTGGTGCGCGGCGTGGTGGCGGGCTTAGGTCAGGTCGCACCTGACGTGCTGGAAAGCGCCCATGCGATGGGAATGAGCGCGCGGCAGTGTTTCTGGAAGATTCAGCTCCCGCTGGCGCTGCCCCTGCTGCTGCGCAGCCTGCGTGTGGTGGCGGTTCAAACCGTCGGCATGGCGGTGATTGCGGCGCTGATTGGCGCGGGTGGCTTTGGCGCACTGGTGTTCCAGGGGCTGCTGAGCAGCGCTCTGGATCTGGTGCTATTGGGCGTGGTGCCCACGATTGCGCTGGCGGTGGTCGTCGACGCATTGTTTGCCTTATGGCTCGCGCTGCTCGGGAGAAGAGCCAATGATTGAATTTCATGATGTCAGTAAAACCTTTGCCGGTCGCCCGGCGGCGAGCCATCTGAACCTGAACTTTGCCGAGGGGGCGTTCTCCGTGCTGATTGGCACCTCGGGCTCGGGAAAATCCACCACGCTGAAGATGATCAACCGTCTGGTTGAGCATGACAGCGGGCTGATTCGCTTTGCCGGAGAAGAGATCCGCAGCCTGCCGGTGCTGGAGCTGCGCCGTCGGATGGGCTATGCCATTCAGTCTATCGGCCTGTTTCCGCACTGGACGGTGGCGCAGAACATCGCCACCGTGCTGCAGCTGGAAAAATGGTCGCGGGCAAAAATCGCTGACCGGGTGGATGAACTGATGTCCCTGCTGGGGTTAGAGCCCGCGCTGCGCGATCGCTATCCGCACCAGCTTTCCGGCGGGCAGCAGCAGCGCGTGGGCGTGGCGCGCGCGCTGGCGGCCAACCCGCAGGTACTGCTAATGGATGAACCCTTCGGCGCGCTGGACCCGGTCACGCGCGGGGCGCTGCAGGCGGAGATGACCCGCATTCACCGCATTCTCGGACGCACGATCGTTCTCGTGACGCACGATATTGATGAAGCCCTGCGCCTGGCCGACCATCTGGTGCTGATGGATCATGGCGAAGTGGTGCAGCAGGGCTCGCCGCTTGAGCTGTTAACCTGGCCGAAGAACGACTTTGTGCGCGAGTTTTTTGGCCGCAGCGAGCTGGGCGTCAGGCTGCTCTCCCTGCGGACGGTCAGCGACTATATGCGACGGGAAGAGGTGCCGGTGAGCGGCGAACCGCTACAGGCGCAGATGAGCCTGCGGGATGCCCTCTCCGCGTTTGTCGCGCGACAGTGCGAGGTATTGCCCGTCTCGGATGACCGGGGGGCGCCGTGCGGAACCTTACATTTTCGCGATCTGCTGGCCGGGGAGGTGACGCGTGAAGGCTCTGCGTGATCCGCTCCTCTGGCTGGTAGCGCTCTTTATCGCCTTGCTGTTTCTGATGCCCCACAGCGCGGCGCTGTTTAACAGCCTTTTTCCCGGGCTGCCGCGGCCGGTGTATCAGCAGGAGAGCTTTATTAATCTCGCCCTGGCGCATCTCTGGCTGGTTGCGCTCTCAAGCGCTGTCGCGATCGTGCTGGGCGTGGGGGCGGGCATCGCGGTCACGCGGCCTGCGGGTCGGGAGTTTCGCCCGCTGGTGGAGGCGATTGCGGCCATTGGACAGACGTTTCCCCCCGTGGCGGTGCTGGCGATAGCGGTTCCGGTGATGGGCTTTGGTCAGCAGCCCGCCATCATTGCGCTGATTCTATACGGCGTATTGCCGGTGCTGCAGGGCACGCTGGCGGGCCTCGCGGCGGTACCGGCGGCAGTGCTGAGCGTGGCAGAAGGGATGGGGATGAGTCGCGGCCAGCGGCTGCGCAAGGTTGAACTGCCGCTTGCGGCGCCGGTTATTATTGCCGGGATCCGCACGTCGGTCATCGTTAACATCGGGACGGCGACCATTGCGTCGACGGTCGGTGCCAATACGCTGGGAACGCCGATCATTATCGGCCTGAGCGGGTTTAATACGGCTTATATTGTGCAGGGTGCGGTGCTGGTCGCGCTGGCGGCCATCGTCGTCGATCGCCTTTTTGAGCGGCTGGCGCTGTACCTCAGCCGACACCGCCGCGAACAATAAACGAGTACCCTGCCAGCATTACGCCGCCGATACCGCTCACGGCCATCAGGACAAAAAGGGTAATAATGGCCAGTTTGGTTGCCTTCATCATGTGCTCCTGTTGTTAACGGAACAATTATACGGTGAAGCGCAGCTGTTAATGAACCATTAAATGCCGTTATGGCTCATCCGGCCCAAGGGAATAAACCGGGTAACCATTTTCTCGCCATTCCATCAGAAGCTGCTGCTGCGTGGCGGACGGCACTTCGCCACACCAGACCAGCAGGGTCTGGCCGTCGAAAAACTCAGGCTTAAGCTGAGCCAGCGAGTGTGCCAGAACATCCACGCGCCAGCCCTTCTGGGTAGCAATCCACGCTTCCAGCCACAGGCGGGTGGTATCGTGCACGTTCCAGCCGACTACCAGCGCATCTTTTCCGGCTTTGTTCTTCGCTGAGGCAAGGCAGACGGCAATATAGTTGATCAGCACCCCGTCGAGCATGCTGAGCAGCGCCTGCAGGGTAGACTGCTGGCACTGCAGGCGTCGACGGAGCGGGATGAAAAGATGGGAGATCAGCGTCTGTGCCGGATAGTCGCGGCCCTGCTCTTTTATCCATGCGCGCAGGCGCTGAAGATTGCCCGCCTGCAGGAGCCGCAGCAGGGTTTCCTGCTGTTCGCGCCAGAGGTGCTGCGTGTCCGGGTCGTCGTGGCTCAGCAGAGACTTCACTTTGCCGACCTGCACCCCGTTGTCGATCCAGCTCTTAATCTCGCGGATGCGGTCAATATCGGCCTCATTAAAAAGGCGATGCCCGCCGTCGGTCCTTTGCGGTTTGAGCAATCCATACCGTCGCTGCCACGCCCGTAGGGTAACGGGATTGATATCACAAAGGAGTGCCACTTCACCTATCGTGTAAAACGCCATATTCGCCCCCTGGCTTACGCGTTCCCAGCTTAACTGTAGACCCACTTTTGCGAACCAGGAAGGATTGATTGATTTTTGAACAAACAATGCGAAGCATGCACGATATTCAGAAAAAGGTGTGATAACGGACACGATTTTGTGCTTTTTTGGAATGCTTCAAAGAAAGTAACCCCGCATCAGTGTATGTTACGCGTTTTTAGCGTGTGCGGTTTTGAGTATGTACGAGTTTAATCTGGTGCTGCTGTTGCTTCAGCAGATGTGCGTGTTTCTTGTCATTGCCTGGCTGATGAGTAAAACGCGCCTGTTTATCCCGCTGATGCAGGTCACCGTTCGTCTGCCGCACAAGTTCCTCTGTTACGTCGTATTTTCCATATTCTGCATTATGGGGACCTGGTTTGGTCTTCATATCGAAGATTCTATTGCCAATACGCGCGCGATTGGCGCGGTGATGGGCGGGCTGCTGGGCGGTCCCGTCGTCGGTGGCCTTGTCGGTTTAACCGGGGGGCTGCATCGCTATTCCATGGGCGGGATGACGGCCCTGAGCTGCATGATCTCCACGATCGTGGAAGGGCTGCTCGGCGGCCTGGTGCACAGCTATATGATTAAGCGCGGCCGCCCGGATAAAGTCTTCAGCCCGCTCACCGCCGGTGCCATTACCTTTGTGGCCGAAATGGCGCAGATGGCGATCATTCTGCTGATTGCCCGTCCGTTTGAGGATGCGCTGCACCTGGTAAGCAGCATTGCCGCCCCGATGATGGTGACTAACACCGTGGGTGCGGCGCTGTTTATGCGCATTCTGCTCGACAAGCGCGCTATGTTTGAGAAGTACACCTCGGCTTTTTCCGCCACGGCGCTGAAGGTCGCCGCCTCGACCGAAGGGATCCTGCGCCAGGGGTTTAACGAAGAAAACAGCATGAAGGTCGCGCAGGTGCTCTACAAGGAGCTGGATATCGGCGCGGTGGCCATAACCGACCGCGAGCGGCTGCTGGCCTTTACCGGCACAGGGGACGATCACCATCTGCCGGGTAAACCGATCTCCTCAGCCTATACGCTGCGCGCCATCGAAACCGGCGAAGTGGTGTATGCCGACGGTAACGAAGTGCCTTATCGCTGTTCGCTGCATCCGCAGTGCAAGCTGGGCTCCACGCTGGTGATTCCGCTGCGCGGGGAAAATCAGCGGGTGATGGGGACTATCAAGCTGTATGAGGCAAAAAACCGTCTTTTCAGCTCGATCAACCGCACGCTGGGGGAGGGGATAGCCCAGCTGCTGTCCGCACAAATCCTCGCCGGACAGTATGAGCGGCAGAAAGCCCTGCTGACGCAGTCTGAAATTAAGCTGCTGCATGCCCAGGTCAACCCGCATTTCCTGTTTAATGCCCTCAACACGCTCAAAGCGGTGATCCGCCGCGACAGCGATCAGGCCGCGCAGCTGGTGCAGTTTCTGTCGACCTTTTTCCGCAAGAATCTGAAGCGGCCGTCTGAGATCGTGACCCTCGCCGACGAGATTGAGCACGTGAACGCCTATCTGCAGATTGAGCAGGCGCGTTTCCAGTCGCGCCTGCAGGTGACGCTCTCCGTGCCGGACGAGCTGGCGTATCAGCACCTCCCGGCTTTTACCCTGCAGCCTATTGTCGAAAACGCCATTAAGCACGGCACGTCACAGCTCCTGGGTACAGGGGAGATAACCATTGCCGCCAGCCGTTTTAACCACCATCTGGTGCTGGATATTGAAGATAATGCCGGGCTTTACCAGCCTTCCGCCTCCGGCGGTTTAGGGATGAGCCTGGTGGATAAACGCCTGCGCGCCCATTTTGGCGATGACTGCGGCATTACCGTCGCCTGCGAGCCCGACCGATTTACCCGTATTACCGTACGACTGCCGCTGGAGGAAAACGCATGTTAAGAGTGCTGATTGTGGATGACGAGCCGCTGGCACGGGAAAACCTGCGCGTTCTGCTGCAGGAGCAGCCGGATATTGAGATTGTGGGTGAGTGCGCCAACGCCATTGAGGCCATCGGCGCGGTGCACAAGCTGCGCCCGGACGTGCTGTTCCTTGATATTCAGATGCCCCGCATCAGCGGCCTGGAGATGGTCGGCATGCTCGACCCGGAACATCGTCCCTACATCGTGTTTCTGACGGCGTTCGACGAATATGCCGTTAAGGCCTTTGAGGAGCACGCGTTTGACTATCTGCTCAAGCCGATCGAAGAGAAGCGCCTTGAAAAAACGCTCACCCGTTTACGCCAGGAAAGAACCGTACAGGACGTCACGCTGCTGCCGGAGAACCAGCAGCCGCTGAAGTTTATCCCCTGCACCGGGCACAGCCGGATCTATCTTCTGCAGATGGATGATGTGGCGTTCGTCAGCAGCCGCCTGAGCGGGGTGTTTGTCACCAGCGCGGAAGGGAACGAAGGATTTACCGAGCTGACCCTGCGCACGCTCGAGAGCCGCACGCCGCTGATCCGCTGCCACCGCCAGTATCTGGTGAACATGGCGCACCTGAAGGAGATCCGCCTGGAAGATAACGGCCAGGCCGAACTGGTGCTGCGTGCCGGGCAAACGGTACCCGTCAGCCGCCGCTACCTGAAGAGTTTGAAAGAGGCGATTGGGCTGTAAAGCTGGTACACTGCGCGCCATTGCATCATCGACATTCGAAGGCTCTATGCTAAGTAACGATATTCTTCGTAGCCTGCGCTACACCCTGAAAGCGAACAATAACGACATGGTGCGCATTCTTGCGCTGTCCGACATGGAATCCACGTCTGCGAGTTTTGACACGTGGATGACCAAAGAAGACGAAGAGGGCTTTGTCCGCTGCCCTGATATCATTCTGTCGGGTTTCCTGAACGGCCTGATTTACGATAAGCGTGGCAAAGATCCTGCCGCGCCAGAGCTGGCGCTGGAGCGTCGCGTGAACAATAACACGGTGCTGAAAAAGCTGCGTATCGCGTTCTCGCTGAAAACGGACGATATCGTGGCGATCATGACCGAGCAAAAATTCCGCGTATCCGTGCCGGAAGTCACCGCCATGATGCGCGCGCCGGATCATAAAAACTACCGCGAGTGCGGCGACCAGTTCCTGCGTAATTTCCTGCGCGGGCTGACCCACCGGGTGCATCATCCTAAACCATAAAAAAAGCCGGAGATTATCTCCGGCTTTTTTGTTATTTCACCTGCTGGCCAGGCTTCGCGCCTTCGTCAGGGCTTAACAGGAAGATATCTTTCCCGCCAGGGCCTGCGGCCATCACCATCCCTTCAGAGATGCCGAAGCGCATTTTGCGCGGCGCCAGGTTCGCCACCATCACGGTTTGACGGCCAATCAGCACCTGCGGGTCCGGATACGCAGAACGGATGCCGGAGAAGACGTTACGCTTCTCGCCGCCCAGATCCAGCGTCAGGCGCAGCAGCTTGTCAGAGCCTTCCACGAACTCCGCGTTCTCAATCAGCGCCACGCGCAGGTCGACTTTAGCGAAATCGTCGAAGGTAATGGTTTCCTGAATCGGATCGTCTGCCAGCGGGCCGGTAACCGGTGCCGCAGCCGCTTTAACCTCTTCTTTAGACGCTTCCACCAGGGCTTCAACCTGCTTCATCTCGATGCGGTTGTACAGCGCTTTAAAGGTGTTCACCTTGTGGCCGAGCAGCGGCTGCTGGATGGCATCCCAGGTCAGTTCGGTGTTTAGGAACGCTTCGGCACGGGCCGCCAGCTGTGGCAGAACCGGCTTCAGGTACGTCATCAGCACGCGGAACAGGTTGATGCCCATAGAGCAGATCGCCTGCAGATCGGCATCGCGACCTTCCTGTTTAGCGACAACCCACGGTGCCTGCTCGTCCACATAGCGGTTTGCCAGGTCGGCCAGCGCCATGATTTCGCGCACGGCTTTACCGAACTCACGAGTTTCCCACGCGTCGCCAATGGTAGCTGCCGCGTCGGTAAAGGTTTTGTACAGGGCAGGGTCAGCCAGTTCAGCCGCCATCACGCCGTCAAAGCGTTTGGCGATAAAGCCCGCGTTACGGGAGGCCAGGTTCACCACCTTGTTGACGATGTCCGCGTTCACGCGCTGCACGAAATCTTCCAGGTTCAGGTCGATATCGTCGATGCGGGAAGAGAGCTTCGCGGTGTAGTAGTAGCGCAGGCTGTCCGCATCGAAGTGGTTCAGCCAGGTGCTGGCTTTGATGAACGTACCGCGGGACTTGGACATCTTCGCGCCGTTGACCGTCACGTAACCGTGCACGAACAGGTTGGTAGGCTTGCGGAAGTTGCTGCCTTCCAGCATGGCCGGCCAGAACAGGCTGTGGAAGTAAACGATGTCTTTACCGATGAAGTGATACAGCTCGGCCGTGGAATCTTTCTTCCAGTATTCGTCGAAGCTGACGGTGTCGCCACGCTTGTCGCACAGGTTCTTGAAGGAGCCCATGTAGCCGATTGGCGCGTCCAGCCAGACGTAGAAGTATTTGCCCGGCGCGTTCGGGATTTCAAAGCCGAAGTACGGCGCATCGCGGGAGATATCCCACTGCTGCAGGCCAGATTCGAACCACTCCTGCATTTTGTTCGCCACCTGCTCCTGCAGCGCGCCGCTGCGGGTCCACGCCTGCAGCATTTCGCTGAAGGACGGCAGGTCGAAGAAGAAATGTTCGGAGTCACGCATGACAGGCGTGGCGCCAGAAACCACGGATTTCGGCTCGATAAGCTCGGTCGGGCTGTAGGTTGCGCCGCACACTTCGCAGTTATCGCCGTACTGGTCCGGGGATTTACATTTCGGACAGGTGCCTTTGACGAAACGGTCCGGCAGGAACATGCCTTTTTCCGGATCGTACAGCTGAGAGATGGTGCGGTTTTTGATAAAACCATTCTCTTTCAGACGGGTGTAGATCAGCTCCGACAGCTCGCGGTTTTCGTCGCTGTGCGTGGAGTGATAGTTGTCATAGCTGATGTCAAAGCCAGCAAAATCAGTCTGATGCTCCTGACTCATTTCGGCAATCATCTGCTCCGGGGAGATCCCCAGCTGCTGCGCTTTCAGCATGATAGGCGTGCCGTGGGCATCGTCCGCACAGATGAAATTAACCTCGTGGCCGCGCATTCGCTGGTAACGGACCCAGACATCAGCCTGGATATGCTCCAGCATGTGGCCGAGGTGGATTGAGCCGTTGGCGTACGGCAGTGCGCACGTTACCAGAATTTTCTTCGCGACTTGAGTCATAGTAGGCATTACTTCTTTTAACTGTGAAAAGGGTTTTCGATATTACCAAAAGGGGCATTATTAAGTAAGCACAAACCACGGCCTTTCAGGTAAACTTGTTCATCTAAGGTCTTATTCACAAGAACAAAGGAGTCGGGATGAGTTCTCAATCCCAGGCCAAATCACCGGAAGCCTTACGAGCAATGGTCGCCGGGACGCTGGCTAACTTTCAGCATCCAACCCTGAAGCACAATCTCACTACGCTGAAAGCGTTACACCACGTTGCCTGGCTGGACGATACCCTGCACATTGAACTGCAGATGCCGTTCGTCTGGACCAGCGCCTTTGACGCACTGAAAGAGCAGACCAGCTCTGAGCTGCTGCGCATTACCGGCGCGAAGGCGATTGACTGGAAGCTGAGCCACAGCATCGCCACGCTGAAGCGCGTGAAAAACCAGCCTGGCGTGAACGGCGTGAAAAATATCATTGCCGTCAGCTCGGGTAAGGGGGGGGTAGGGAAATCCTCTACCGCCGTTAACCTGGCGCTCGCGCTGGCGGCGGAAGGGGCAAAGGTCGGCATTCTGGATGCGGATATCTACGGTCCGTCTATTCCGAACATGCTGGGTGCGGAAAACCAGCGTCCAACCTCGCCGGACGGCACCCACATGGCGCCAATCATGGCTCACGGTCTGGCGACCAACTCCATCGGTTATCTGGTGACTGACGATAACGCCATGGTCTGGCGCGGCCCGATGGCCAGCAAAGCGCTGCTGCAGATGCTGCAGGAGACGATGTGGCCGGATCTGGATTATCTGGTACTGGATATGCCGCCGGGCACCGGTGACATTCAGCTGACGCTGGCGCAAAACATTCCGGTCACGGGGGCCGTTGTGGTGACGACGCCGCAGGATATCGCGCTGATCGACGCCAAAAAAGGCATCGTAATGTTCGAGAAGGTGGAAGTGCCGGTGCTCGGTATCGTTGAGAACATGAGCATGCACATCTGCAGCAACTGCGGTCACCACGAACCTATCTTCGGTACCGGTGGCGCAGAAAAACTGGCCGCGAAGTATCACACCCAACTGCTTGGGCAGATGCCGCTGCACATTACCCTGCGTGAAGATTTGGACAGCGGAAAACCGACGGTCGTCAGCCGTCCGGACAGCGAATTTGCAGATATGTATCGCCAGCTGGCGGGACGCGTTGCGGCGCAGCTTTACTGGCAGGGCGAAGTGATCCCGGGCGAAATCGCGTTCCGCGCGGTGTAATTCCCCAGCGCTGGATTGCCGGGTGGCGGCTTCGCCTTACCCGGCCTACGAAATACGGTTTTGTAGGTCAGGTAAGCGAAGCGCCACCTGACTTACTCTAGCCGATAATGCATCAGATAGTACTCTCCGTCCGGAGAATCACCCGTCGCCTCAATGTGCCAGCCGTGCCGCTGGTAAAACGCAATAGCCCGCGCATTCTTCACCAGACACTTAAGCGAACCCGTACTGGTAAACGTTTTCTGCACGTGTTCAAGCAACTCATGCCCGACGCCCATGCTCTGATACTGCGGATCTACAAACAGGTTGTGCAGGAAATTATCGTTCGTCCAGACGGAAGCAAAACCCAGGCGATGGCCGTTCTGCGTGGCAACCCAAATCACTTCGTCACGCGTTACCGCGTCAAAGTCTTCAAGCTGCCAGTCTGAACCGTCCAGCCATGGCCAGGCTTCACGCCGGGCGTGGAGGAAAAGCGTGCGCAGGAAAGGGCGATCGCTTTCCTGCCAGGGGCGAATCAGGATGGTATTAGCGGTGATAGAAAATATCTCCATTGTAGGCTTTGTAGATTTTGCCGTCCGCATCGCCGATCAGCACATAGTTCTCGCCCATGTAGGTCCAGTGGGTTCCGGCATCCGGAGCCGGCAGGTTACGCAGCTGGTACTGTTTGATGGTGTACTCCGGCGTTTGATACTGCGCCGGCGCCGTGTCGCCAATTTTGAATTTCGTGAAGTCAGCGATGAACTCTTGTTCTTCATAGGCCTTGATGCCGGATGCCGCTTGTGGTGCTGCATTCGCCGCGCTTGCCAGAGACATCACGACACCCAGAAGCAGCCATTTACACTTAGCCATTTTTTCTCCAGTTGAACGGTTTTTAAGTTTGATTTTGCCTGTCAACAATACGGCAACCTGCCTATTTTAAATATCAGACTATGGCTTGTTCGAAAAAAAATGTAACAAAAATGAACCTACCTGATAACCGTTTTCCGTTTGGTAAGCCTCATCGATGAAATGATCTTTACCAGCAAACAGACGCGACACTTCTTTACAGCATAGTGGTGTAATGCCCGCTAAGATGACCTCCGTTAAAACACGAGGTCACAATGGATAACCGCAAAAACAATCGACTGCGCCGCTGGGCGCGGGAAGGGATAATATTCGTTCTGCTGATGCTGGCCGTAGTGTGGGGTGTGGATCAATATCGAAAACCGATGCTCCCCGCCAGTTTTAGCGCAACACCGATGCAGAGCATCGACGGCAACATTCACGATATCGCGGCGCTCAGCCAGGAGCGCCCGCTGCTGATTTACGTCTGGGCGACCTGGTGCAGCATATGCCGTTATACGACGCCCTCGGTTAATCAACTGGCAGACGAGGGCGGGAACGTGGTGAGTATCGCCATGCGCTCTGGTGACAATGCAAAGCTTGCGCGCTGGGTTGAAAAGAAACAGCTGAAAATGCCGGTGATTAACGATGCAAACGGTGCTTTGTCGCAGCAGTGGCAGGTGAGCGTCACGCCAACGCTGGTGGTTGTGTCGAAGGGGAACGTGGTGAGTACCACAACGGGCTGGACGAGCTACTGGGGATTAAAATTAAGAATGTGGTGGGCAGGGCTGTAAAAATAACCCCTCTCCCGGCGGAAGAGGGGTTTTGTGTTACTTAGCCAGAACTTCCTGCGCGGTGCGCTCAACCAGAGACAGCAGGATTTTGATATCTTCCAGCGTCACGGTTGGGTTCAGCAGCGTCAGCTTCAGGCAGGTCACGCCGTTATGCTCGGTCACACCGACGTTCGCACGGCCGGATTCCAGCAGCGCGTCACCAATTTTCTGGTTCAGCAGGGCGATGCCCGCGTCATCCATCTGCACCTGACCGCGGAAGCGGAACAGAACGCTTGCCAGCTGCGGCTGCATAACCAGTTCCAGCGCAGGCTGCGCTTTCACGTAGGCCGCAACCTGCTGCGCCAGGGTCACGCCGTGATCGATGATCGCCGCGTATTGCTCCTGACCCAGCGCTTCCAGGCTCATCCACAGCTTCAGCGCGTCGAAACGACGGGTGGTCTGCAGAGATTTGGACACCAGGTTAGGCACGCCCGCCTCTTCGTCGAACTCGGAGTTCAGGTAAGCCGCCTGATAGCGCATCAGCTCATAGTGACGCGCTTCTTTCAGCAGGAACGCGCCGCAGCTGATGGTCTGGAAGAACTGTTTGTGGAAGTCCAGGGTCACTGAATCCACCAGCTCAATGCCGTCAAGGTAGTGACGATACTGCTCGGACATCAGCAGCGCGCCGCCCCAGGCTGCATCAACGTGTACCCAGATGTTCTGCTTAGCGGCCAGTTCTGCAATCGCGCGCAGCGGGTCGATAGCACCGGCATCGGTGGTACCTGCCGTCGCGACGATCGCCAGAATCTGCTCGCCGTTCGCATTGCACTGTTCAATTTTCGCCGCCAGATCGGTCAGATCCATGCGGGAGAATTCGTCCGTTTTCACCTGCACCACGGACTGGTAGCCCAGGCCCATCAGTGCCATGTTTTTCTGCACGGAGAAGTGCGCGTTTTCTGAGCACAGTACGCGGATCTTACGCAGATCGCCCACCAGACCGTCCTGCTGAACGGAATGACCCTGACGCGCAAAGAACGCATCGCGCGCCAGCATCAGGCCCATCAGGTTGCTCTGGGTACCGCCGCTGGTGAAGACACCTGCGTCGCCAGCCTGATAACCCACGCGGGTACGCAGCCACTCGATCAGTTTGATCTCAATGATGGTTGCGGACGGGCTTTGATCCCAGGAGTCCATACTCTGGTTAGTGGCGTTGATCAGCACTTCCGCCGCCTGGCTTACGACCAGGCTTGGGCAGTGCAGGTGCGCCACACACTGCGGGTGATGAACGGACAGGCTGTCTTTCAGGAAGAACTCCACGGCGCGTTCAATCGCCGCTTCGTTGCCCAGCCCTTTCGGGTTGAAATCCAGCTTAATACGGTCGCGCAGTTCCGCGACCGTTTTGCCCTGGTACATCTCAGGCTGCTTCAGCCACTGCATCACAGCCTGAGTGCTTTGTTCAATCGCCTGCTGGTAAGCTTCAATGCTCTGCGCAGAGGAGAACAAAATTGGGTTTGAATCAGACATCGTAATCAACAACTCCGGTTACGCCGGGCGAACGCCCGCAGCAAGCAGTGCCTGCTCAAATTTATCCAGGAAGATCTTCAGCTCTTCATCGCTGATCAGCAGAGAAGGCAGCAGACGCAGAACGATACCGTTACGACCACCGCGCTCCAGAATCAGACCGGCTTCGAAGCACTTCTTCTGAATCAGTGCAGACAGCTCGCCGTCGCCCGGGAAGCAGCCCATGTGGTCAGCGGCTTCGTGCGGCTTAACGATCTCAATACCGATCATCATGCCCAGACCGCGAACGTGACCGATAACCGGATAACGTTTCGCCATCTCTTTCAGCTGGCCTTTCAGCCATTCGCCCTGTGCCGCCACCTTGCCTGCGATGTTCTGGTCTTTCAGGATTTTCAGCGTCGTCAGACCGGTTGCCATCGCCAGCTGGTTGCCGCGGAAGGTACCGGTGTGGTGACCTGGCGCCCATGCGTCGAACTGCTTTTTGATGCCGAGCACGGCCAGCGGCAGACCGCCACCTACTGCTTTAGACATCACGATGATGTCTGGCTCGATGCCCGCGTGTTCGAAGGCGAAGAATTTACCGGTACGGGCAAAGCCAGCCTGAACTTCGTCGAGGATCAGCAGAATGCCGTGTTCCTGAGTCACTTTACGGATGCGCTGCAGCCACTCAGCCGGAGCCGGGTTCACGCCGCCTTCGCCCTGAACGGCTTCCAGGATCACCGCAGCAGGCTTACGCACGCCGCTTTCAACGTCGTTGATCAGGTTATCGAAGTAGTAAGTCAGCGCTTTCACGCCCGCTTCACCACCGATACCCAGCGGGCAACGGTATTCGTGCGGGTAAGGCATGAACTGGACTTCTGGCATCATACCGTCAACCGCTTCTTTCGGAGACAGGTTGCCGGTCACGGACAGTGCGCCGTGAGTCATGCCGTGGTAACCACCAGAGAAGCTGATGATACCGCTACGACCGGTCACTTTTTTCGCCAGCTTCAGCGCCGCTTCAACGGCGTCAGCACCGGATGGACCGGTGAACTGCAGGCAGTACTCTTTGCCCTCACCAGGCAGCAGAGAGAGCAGGTATTCAGAAAACGCGTCTTTCAGAGGCGTAGTCAGATCCAGGGTATGTAACGGCAAGCCGCTGGTAATGACATTTTGGATGCTTTTCAGCACATCAGGATGGTTATGGCCAAGCGCAAGGGTCCCCGCGCCTGCTAAACAGTCAAGGTATTCTTTATTATCTGCATCGGTGATCCACACGCCTTCTGCTTTAGTGATGGCTAAAGGCAGTTTGCGCGGATAACTCCTGACGTTAGATTCAAACTCGGCCTGACGGGCCAGATAGGTTTCGTTGCTTTTGTGGGCATCTACGGTGTCAATACGGACTTTATCCGTCATCATATCACTCCTACAACCGCCGCTTCGTTATGAGCCACGATTGAATAAAAAGTTAAAAAACAGATGGGGGCCTGAAAAAAACGCCGCCAATATAGAGCCTTTTGCCACGGGGCTCAATGGTTAATTTGTTTACTGTTTTGTGACACGCGGCTGTGGGGAGAAAATATCCCCATTTTTAAAAAGAAAATTGCATTTTATGCCAAATAAAAACAGCGCGTTACGGCCCGTTTACCCGGTGTGTAAAGACACAGAAAAGAGTGTGACAAAACGTGCCATCGAACGGCAAAAAAGAGGGGGGACGCTTCCTGTTTTTGCGTCATGGGCAAAAAAGCAGGCTTACGTTACATGCGCAACGGAATCACGCAGTAAAAATGGGCTTTCTACGCGCGTGGTTTCCAGATGCTCTTCACCGTTAATAATATGCAGGGCGCTCAGGCGACCAATTTCATAGTGCGGCAGTTGTACCGTCGTGAGAGGAGGAAGGAACAGCTCCCCAATGCCCACCATATTGTCATAGCCGATAACGGCGACATCTTCCGGTATGCGAAGCCCTTGCCCCAGCAGCGTCTGATACACCATAAACGCGATACGATCGTTGCCGCAGATAACCGCGTCAAACCGGGGAACGCCATTCTGGATGTGAGCCAGCAAGACTGACGGAATGTCGCGGTAGTGCTCATCGCCGGGTGCCATATAGCTGTGCGCTAGGCCGTCCGGATCGAGCCCCGCTTCACGGCATGCACGTTCCAGCCCCTGACGACGTCGGGTTGTGGCCAGATGCCCCGCAGGCAAATGCAGGCAGAGAGGGCGTCGATAACCCTGCGCGAGTAACGCCCGCACGGCGGTATATTGCCCCTGTTCATCATCGGGAATATAGCTGGCAACCTTTTCGCCGTCACTTTCGCAGTTGGCCAGCACGCAGGGAAGGGTGAGGAGTTTAGCCGGGAGAGGAACCTGACGTAGCCCCATGGTGGTGTAGATAATTCCGTCAGGCCGATGAGAGAGAAGAAGGTCGACAATGGCGTCCGGGTTGTCATCGGTAAACATATTCATCACGAAGCTGTTCCAGCCGTGCATTCTGGCCGTTTCTTCAATAGACAACGTGATCTCCACCGAGAACGGCGTCGTCACCGTATCGAGCGCCAGTACCCCTATGGTTTTAGGCGAGGCATGCGCGCCGCGTATTTTCTTGGCGGACAGATCGGGCACGTAGCTGGTCTGCTCAATAGCCAGCTGAACGCGCGCCAGCGTTTCCGGCTTAAGGCGCTCCGGGCTGTTCAGCGCGCGGGAGACCGTCATCAGCGATACGTTAGCCAGCTTTGCGACGTCCTTCAGGGAAGCCATTGTCTTACTCCGTGAATGTTCTGCGTGAAAGGGTATACAACTAAGTCGCTGATGTAAAAGAAAGGCTGATGCCCAGGCCGGGTCATGTTTACCTCAGTGATGAATATTTGATCGCGATCTCATTCTCTTAATGTTAACGTTAACTTTCGTGATTAACATCTTAAATTTCAGCCAAACAGCATGAGAAAACGTAAATGTTAACGTTACCATTGCGTCATTACTCCAACATGAGAATGTCATGATGAAAACGCATCACTCTCACAGCTACCCTTTATTAAGCGCATTACTGTTTTTCTTTTTTGTCACGTGGTCATCTTCCGGCTCGTTGCTCTCTATCTGGCTTCACCAGGAGGTGGGGTTAAAGGCAGGGGATACGGGGGTCATCTATGCCGTGCTGTCCGTCTCCGCGCTGTGCGCGCAAATCTGCTACGGCTTCATTCAGGACAAACTCGGCCTGCGAAAAAACCTGCTCTGGTTTCTGACCAGCCTGCTCATACTTTCCGGTCCGGCCTTCCTGCTGTTTGGTTATCTGCTGCAGATTAACGTGTTACTCGGCAGTATTTTCGGCGGGATTTATATTGGGCTGACGTTTAACGGCGGGATTGGTGTACTGGAATCCTATACCGAGCGCGTGGCCCGCCAGAGCCAGTTTGAGTTCGGCAAGGCGAGGATGTGGGGATCGCTGGGCTGGGCGGCGGCAACCTTTTTTGCCGGGCTCCTGTTTAACATTAACCCGAAGCTGAACTTTGCTGTCGCGAGCTGCGCCGGGCTGGTGTTTTTTGTTTTGCTGGCGCGCCTAAGTGTCTCTTCGGCCCCGCACGCCATGCAGGAGGCGGTATCCGGCGGTAAGGTCACGCTGGAAGATGCCTTGCGCCTGCTGACGCTACCGCGGTTCTGGGCGCTGGTGTTTTTTGTTATCGGCACCTGTATTTATGGCGTCTACGACCAGCAGTTCCCGGTCTATTTCTCCTCACAGTTCCCGACGCTGCAGGAAGGAAACGCCATGTACGGCTATCTCAACTCCTTCCAGGTTTTCCTTGAGGCGGCGGGCATGTTTTGCGCCCCGTGGCTGGTGAATCGCCTCGGTGCGAAAAACGGCCTGATTTTCGCCGGAATGGTGATGGCGATGCGTATGGTGGCATCGGGTCTGGTTGAGGGACCGGTGTTGATCTCCATTACCAAGCTATTGCACGCGGTTGAGCTGCCCGTTTTGCTGGTCTCCATCTTTAAATACAACAGCCTGCATTTTGATAAGCGACTCTCTTCCACCCTCTATCTGGTGGGCTTTGCCTGTACAAGCTCGGTGATTGCCTCGGTGCTGTCGCCGCTGGCAGGTTACAGCTATGAGAAATACGGCTTTGCCCAGTCCTATCTCATCATGGGGCTACTGGTCTTCAGCACCACGTTTATCTCCATCTTCCTGTTGCGCTCGGGTAAGTCCTCTTCTGACCCGCTCATGCCGCAACCTTCCACCATCTGATCAAAGAGTAGAGAAATGACGTATTCCATTACGAAAGCAGAACAGGAACTTCAGTCCAGACGCGAAGGGCTTAACCTGCGCTGGTATCCCCGTTACCACCTCGCTGCGCGAGCTGGCTGGGTGAACGACCCTAATGGCCTGGTGTGGTTTGACGGCTGGTATCACGCGTTTTACCAGCATCATCCGTATTCGACCCAGTGGGGGCCGATGCACTGGGGCCATGCGCGCAGCAAGGATTTAGTTCACTGGGAGCACCTCCCTGTTGCGCTGGCACCGGAAGGACCTGACGACAAGGACGGCTGTTTTTCTGGCTCGGCGGTGGTGGATGGCGACACGCTGGCGCTGATCTACACCGGCCACAAATTCCACGGCGATCCTGGCGATGAGGCTAATCTCTACCAGGTTCAGTGCCTGGCAACCAGCCGTGACGGCATCCAGTTTGTGCGGCACGGGACAGTCATTAATACACCGCCCGGGCTGCATCACTTCCGCGATCCGAAGGTATGGCGTGAAGGGGCGTGGTGGTACATGGTCGTTGGTGCGCGGGAGGGTGATATGGGCCAGGTACGTGTTTATCGCTCTGCCGATCTGCGCGAGTGGCAGGACAGGGGCGTGCTCGCGGTGGCTGAAAAAGAGATGGGTTATATGTGGGAATGTCCGGACTTTTTTACCCTCAACGGTAAACGCGTGCTGATGTTCTCACCTCAGGGACTCACCGCAGACGGATTTAATCATCGCAATCTTTTCCAGAGCGGCTACCTGGTAGGTGAATGGCAGCCTGGTCAGCCCTTTGTGCCTGAAGGTGAGTTTGTGGAGATGGATCGCGGGCATGATTTCTATGCGCCGCAAAGTTTCCTGACTCCTGACGGCCGCCGCATTGTTATCGGCTGGCTGGACATGTGGGAATCGCCCCTGCCGGAACAGCAGGATGGCTGGGCGGGTATGCTTTCTTTACCGCGCGAGCTGACGCTGAGTGCGGATAACCATCTGCAAATGCGGCCAGCCAGAGAAGTTGAAGCCCTGCGCGGGGCGTGGTTCCCCTGGCCGATAAGTACACTTAATAACCAGCAGATGACGCTGGTGGAACACTGCGATGCGATGGAAGTCATTCTGCAATGGGATTGCACGAATAGCAGCGCGGAGCAATACGGCATTCGTCTCGGCGACGGCCTGCGCCTCTATGTTGATGCCCAGATGCAGCGCCTGGTGCTGGAGCGACACTATCCACAGTATGGCCTGTGCGGTACCCGAAGCGTCGCGCTTAACCTGAACGACGCGCTCAGCCTGCGCCTGTTCTTTGACTGCTCTTCGGTGGAAGTGTTTGTTAACGAAGGTGAGGCGTGCCTCAGCAGCCGTATTTATCCTGATGCCGAATGCCGCGAGCTGGCGTTATTTGCCTGGACGGGAGGAGCATCGCTTATTCATGGCGGGGCGTGGCAGTTAGAGTAAATCTGTATTTAGTCATGAGCTAAAATAAAGCCCCATACAAATGGGGCTATGTAAATCTTATCAGGAGGGAGCGTAGTGCTAAGATCACATTTTTGATAATTGTGCGTTTACAACTCTCTCTTTCTCGACAACCAGCTGCATAATATAGCTACCCTTGTGCCATAAACCCTTATTTGGCTTCCAGCCTTTCGAAAGCAGATATTCAGCAGCATCAGAGATTGGCTTATTCATAACGCGATCCGCTTCACCTGAAAACTGTTTAACATCGCCGCTTGCTTTGGCAGTCTTGCTGTCACAACGACCAGCAGCATCCATAACCTGAGTGCAGCCTTCAGGAAAATGCTTATGTGCTGATTGTGCAAGTTGAGCAGCATTCTCCAAAGCCTGTTTTTCTGCAGCAGCGTTAATGGCTGATGTGCGGTTTTGCTCTGCAATATAACAAGCGTCTTTACTCACCCCCTTGCTTTGACAATCCGCCATCCGTTGCGCTGGTGAGGAACACGCAGTAAGAGATAATACAGCCGCTATCATCATTAACTTTTTCATTATTGCCTCAGTAATTGCAATTATAAATATAGGTGCCTAACATCAAGCCGATCCATATCCCTAATAAAATAAAAGTGAGATACAAAACAACGGAGATAAAAATGTACTTTGTCATTTTATTTGCGAGCAGCAATGTATTGAGTTATAGCCAGCTGATTAAAACTCATGGGCGATTTTTTTAGCTCACTGGCATTATATTTTAATACTGTAACATTACCATCCGTAAGATGCGGACGCCGCAACAATTTCATTGCCGTTGGATGTACCTGATGTAGAGAGGGTAGCAGCTACATTCTCAGCGAACTTATGACGGTAGCCGATTGCATAACCTTGCGCATCTTTGAAGTTGGCAGCACCGACGGCAACCGCGTTATCTGTATCAACGTAATGCAAACCAGCAAGAGAAGCAGCGCCAGCGATACCAGCACGATATTCCTTGCGATCCTCATTCTGCTGATTCTCCAGAGAAGAGAACTTAGCGTTATTTTGACTCTCTAACGCAGTAATACGTGATTCATGATTCGCTAATTGTGCGCTGTGATTCTGAATCGTCGCTTCCTGTGTTTGCTGGCGTGACTGAACGGTAGCAACAGCAGCTTTATTCGCTGCGGCTACCGTTTGTGCATCGACAGCTAAAGATTGCGCATAAGCGCCCGTATTAAATGCCTGAGTCGCTTTGTCTGAGGCATCCTGAAGGGCGTGATCTTGTCTATCCTGATCGGCGTCGAAAATGCTTTTATCTACCTTACCTGCCAGCGCTTGAGTGTTAGCATCTGCTTTGTTGTTCGCATTGGTAGCGGTGAGTTCAGCTTTATCTACTCTTGTGTTTGTATCAATGATTGCTTGACCGTTAGTAATAACGCCTTGTAAAGCCGCATCTGCTTTATTATTAGTGTTATCAATCAATATATTCTGTTTGTTATCAGTGATTGTCTGATCTGCTTTGTAATCGTCGATTTTCTGATTAAGGATAGCGTTAGCTTGAGTGTTAGCATTTACGCCATCTTGAGCGGTGTTAGCTGTATCTTGTGCTTTATTAATAGCTGTATTTGCTCTGTCAATATCGCCCTGAAGGTTATAGATTTGCCCGTCTTGCTTAATGTTACTCCCCTCGATGTTATCAAGGTTGTAGGCGGTTTTATCGGTACCCTGAATTTGAATGTGAGCACCTGGATTATTGACGTTATCGTCAAGGTTTACGTTTACTTCCGCAGCATTTGCAGTATTCATTGAACCAGCAAACACAAAACCAAAAACAGCGATAGCTGTTGTATTTAAATAGTTCATTTTAAAGCTCTCATCATCACTACAAGAAAAAATAAAGTAAGGGCGCTATCCTGGCGGGAAGATACAACGTCTTGTTATATCTGAAATAATTCACAATTAACGTTGAAAATTTTGGTTTGATAACTTATTTCGTAACGTGCAGTAACTATCTATGAATGTGTAATTTTGATTATTGATCTAAATCATAAATAGCAGGAATAGCTAAACGAGTCATTCCAGAAAAGCTCGGCTTAATAATCTTATAATACAATAAGATAGTGATTCATGATGGATGAGAGCCAAATTAGATATAAAACACCAATACATTAATTGTATTTAAGTGTTTTGATTAAAATGGGTTAATAATACACATAACAGTTTATGTAAATTTATGGGTTTTTGCCGATTATTTATTATCGAACCTTTCGTCAGCTTCGAATGAAAATGAACTCAGCTCATTTTTGTTCCGGGATATACCAGGAAAAAATATTTATGTTGAAGATGCTAGCGAAAAAGTGTTTAGGAAGATTCATAACGCGAACGCTGCCGTGATAAATCAAAACTCCTTGCGCCTGCCCTGTGGCCACGGTTACACTGATTGAGAACAATGATTTTAATAAATCATTGTTTTAAAAGCATTTTGACTCGGGGTGCCCTTCCACGTGAAGGCTGAGAAATACCCGTATTACCTGATCTGGATAATGTCAGCGTAGTCCCGGCGATCATCTAAGATATGAATCAAAGATTTGCATGGTTTTTTCTCTTCATTTTTTATGTTGTCACTCTCAGAGACAAACAAAATGACACACCCCGATCAATCACACCATTATCCATAACGGGATCTACTACGTCAGCTTTCGCCTGCCGGGTCATAAATATTTCTGTCGGTCGTTAGAGACAGATAGCCACAGCCACGCGCAACTCTTGATGTCATTTGCATTTCCATCCATTCCATTAGTCAAACGTGGAACCATTCACCCGGTTCAGTTTGGTCAACGTCTTTCTGACTTCTGCAACCGCTTAAAGCAACAGAATGAACACTGGCTGGCGCTTGGAATATGTACAAAAAAGAGAAGGCCCTGAACTGGACGAAGGCAATCTCGCAGGCCAATGAGCGCTTTATGGAGATCCTGTTGATTGTCTTGGGTTCATCAACTGATGTAACCACGATTACAAAGCAGGACATTAAGCAGGTGATGGAAGTTGTAGAAAACCTGCCTAGGCGTGTTGTGCAGCCTTATCGGCCGATGACGGTTCATCAACTCATCGGGTGTGATGATGTTCCGTCAGAAGATTTGGTTGGCGCTGAGTTATCCACAAGCATTTGAAAATTTACAAATCGCTGTTTAAAACCTTCCTGACTGACAATAAAGATATTCTGGTTAAATCTCCGACTGATGGAGTAGTCGCCGCACCGTCGAAAGCGAGGTTTGGAACTTGCAGTGCAGCAGAAATGAGAAAGTTTGTGGGATGGGCACGAAAACAGCCTGATGGCTGGCAGAAGTGGATCACCTTGCTGTTGGCGTACACGGGAGCCAGAAGAGGGGAGACCGCCAAGCTGGAGAAATCACAGATCAAACTTGATGAAGATAGCCAGCGGCACTATCTCCTGATCGCTGAAGGAGGACAGGGTAAAACTGAGAACGCTACAAGGCAGGTGGCGATACATCCCAAACTGATCGAGTGGGGGTTCCTCGATTTTGTGAACCGCCAATAGAAAAAGATATTCTTCTCTCCTGTGTCGGGTAAGAACATGCCGAAGATCGGCAAAGTTTTAGGAGATATTAGAGATCAGCTTGGTATTCCGTACCTTGATGATTATGGGCAGCGGCGATTAGTGCATAGTTTCCGGCATACCATGATTTAAACCTTTTTCGCTGGTTGGTTTGGTAACCTGGCGCACTTGCAACAAGTGGTAGGACATGAGAAAAGCGCCTCAGAAATCACTAGGCGCTACCTGCATACGTTCCCCTTGTCCTCAGTTTCTTATGTGATTGACGGTTTGTGTTGGGAATCTTAACGGCTCCGCGCGTTGTCTTACCACCAACGGGCTTTATGCTTCTATTATCTAAAAGTGGGGAAAGGGTAAGGGGAAAAGGCTGGAGACCTCCAGCCTTTGGCGGTCATCTCACCTTCTTGAAGATGAGCAGAATCAGAGGTACGCAAACAGCGAAACCAACAATGGAGGCCAACGCTGAATCAGAGTGATTTTGCGATAGTTCCTTAATAAACCACGTGAATTGAGAAGGCGTAAACTCCCCGCCTTGGCTCATTGTCTCTGAAAAGTTAAGTGCGAAGACCAGATCGAAATACAGCACGATTACATAATACGCTATGCAGATCAGCGCAATGCTAACCCACCTGATCCAGAACTTTTTATTCATCATCGTATGTACTTCCCAACGATCCGCCTACTGTGCCGCCTGAGTATGGAGAAATTGAGCCAGCAACAGCAGCAGAATCAGCCGATACTTGTTGGATTTTTGCACTTCCCCCAATTGGTTGAGGGCTTTTGTTCTCAATGTTTGGATACTGCTGCTTGAACGTACTTGTCATCTCGACGACGAGCATTGAGGAGTAATCTGCACTCTTTTTTTCAAGGTAACTTTGCAGTGATACCGGGATAGTGAAATCTTCTTCTATCTCAATTGGTAGCTGTGTAGTCCTGGTGGTGTAACCGTGTTCGAATACCTTTGAACCAGCAAACTTGATCCCCTCGACTGAGTGAGTAGTACAGTTATTCCCAGTTACGTCATACTTATCAATCGTGCGGCCTCTACGTATTGTGCCGTCCTGCATCTTTGGTGTTTGAATCGGTGATACACCGTTATTCCATAATTTTTCGAAGAACTTACGGATTAATTCAGGATCAGCATCATCAATCCGAAATGCACGAGCACTCATTTCATAAAGTTCGTAACGGTAATACTTCCGTGCATCTTCATCTTGGAAGATGTCTAAAATCCCATCTCCGGTTAGCGTGCTTCTGTCTGTGCGTCCATAGCGTCCATAGGTGTAAAGGTAGATCGAGTTATTCTCATGCACCGAAACGAAAGCATGACCTGCACTTGTTGTTTCAGTCCAGATGTAAACGCCTTTCAATAGCCGGTTATCTGTTGGTTTACAGGTGTCAGCGAAGCTATCAGTTTTAGGAGCGGCAATCGGGCCAGGGAGAACGGGAAATTCAACGATGTGAGATTGGGTGGTTTCGGCTTTTGCTGGTTCTTTAGAAAATTCGTAAGTGTCGAAGATGGACGGAATAAAACGTGATTTGCAGGGGCAAGAGCTACGGCTATGCAGTGTTCCGGCTACTCTTTTACCGTGTATGTCTTGGTTTTCAAGCCCTCCCACTATGCGGAATCTACCCGCATGTTTACCACACGTCACTTTATGCCCTTCACAGGCCATGTCTTTATCGAAAAACTGATGATCGGTACATCCTTCAATAATCCGACCACCGCAAACAGTCTTATCGCCCCTGAATAAGTAGTGACCAATAGCCATTTATTTTTATCCTTGTGTTGCTTTGAAATCCTTAATGAAAGTGTAGGTTTTTGGGGCTGGCGAGTAAATGAGCAGTTGTAACAAAGTGATAGATGGTTACTCGCAACATGCCGCTGATGCAGTGGATCCTAGATGGCAAGGGCGATGATGCGATTATCAACATGTCAGCGCTGGCGCGTCGGCTGGGGTGTAGTCGTTCCAACCTGCTTGACCACATCCATACGCATGGATTCGACAGCACTATTAGGTACTACTTGAGCGAACAGCGACAACGGAAACTGAAAACATGAGAACCGGGTTAATCCCGGCTTTTTTAGCGCTTTTTATTCGATTGAGAAACAACCGAACCAGCTAAGGTTTTAATAACCTCGCTTGAACGTGGGTTTTTCAAAGCTGCTGATGCTTTGGCTTCCATGTTCGCGCCAGTCTGATTTTTTGTTCCTGCTTGTGATAGCACCGAACCCGCTAAACTTTTCTGAATCGCAGAGGCGTTTGGGTTGTTTAGAGTCTCTGCTGCCAGATGAGCTACATCTTTCGAGGATTGCTTATCATTGTTCGCCATTTCAACACCTATTCACGGGATGGATTTTTGGATATATTGTATTTGTTATATCAATAAACACAATATGTAGTAGTTATGATAGAAGCGAAGCGGCAAGCTTAGCAAGCTCGGAAAAAAAAGTTTTTACTGGTTTTATGACCAGTGTCAATTGTTTGATAACTGACCGTTTACGAAGTGGTAGAGAAGTCATATAGGTAGTGTGCAGGCATAAGCTTGTAATACTCAGGACAAACCAAATGGCAGATAACTTACAGCGTCGGCAGCCAGAAGATAAACGTTTCATCAGCTTGAGTGAATCTTGGGAAGTGGCATATTGGACCCAAGCGTTGGATGTTACTGAATCTCAGCTTAGGGCTGCTGTTAGAGCTGTTGGTAATGGCACCGCTAAGGTAAAAGCATATCTAGGTAAATAGGTTTGTGAAGGCATCTTCAATTGTGCTGTTGAGGCTGGAGAAACCCGGCCTTTTTTGTGTTCGGTGTTTGGTACTATGAGCCACAACCTGGGACATAAGCTGGCACACAGAGCATTTTTTATGGTTGAGTCTTTGGCTTTCCGCTGGCATGATCCAGAACAGGGATTAACGGGACGTTAATCGCAAGCTTTTGATTTTGATTTATTTGACTCGGGGTGCCCTTCTTCGTTGAAGGCTGAGAAATACCCGTATTACCTGATCTGGATAATGCCAGCGTAGGGAAGTCAGATGCCTTCCCGGTCATCGCTTCTTCACGCAAGGCAGGAGCGAACCCATGCAGCCTGACCTGCTCGATTTACACGTTTTACATCACTTCCGCACCCGTTCTCCGCTGACCCATTGTATGACCAATGATGTCGTACAGACCTTTACGGCCAACGTTCTGCTGGCGCTTGGCGCATCACCCGCGATGGTGATTGAGGCCGAAGAGGCCGAGCAGTTTGCTGCGATCGCCGATGCGCTGCTGGTCAACGTTGGCACGCTGACCTCGCCGCGGGCCCAGTCGATGCGGCGGGCGATTGAGAGCGCGGTGGCGGCAGGAAAGCCCTGGACGCTGGACCCGGTTGCCGTGGGCGCCCTGACGTTCCGCACCCGGTTTTGCCATCAAATTCTTGCCCTGAAACCGGCTGCCATTCGCGGCAATGCCTCTGAAATCCTTGCTCTTGCCGGGATGAGCCCGGGTGGGCGCGGCGTTGATACGACCGATACCGCCGCCAGCGCGGTGCCCGCTGCACAGGCGCTGGCCCGCCAGACCAATGCCGTTGTGGTCGTCACCGGCGAGGTGGATTACATCACGGACGGGCAACGTACCCGAACGGTTACCGGCGGCGATCCGCTGATGACGCGCGTGGTAGGCACCGGATGCGCGCTTTCTGCCGTTGTGGCGGCGAGCTGTTCGCTGCCGGGTGACCGGCTGGATAACATTGCTGCCGTCTGCGGATGGATGAAGCGAGCCGGAACGGTCGCGGTTGCGCAGTCGCGTGGCCCGGGCAGTTTTGCCAGCGCGTTCCTCGACGCGCTCTATACGCTGGAGGAGCAGGCATGAAGCGGATTAACGCCCTGACCATTGCCGGCACCGATCCCAGCGGCGGCGCGGGTATCCAGGCTGACCTCAAAACATTCTCGGCCCTTGGCGCGTACGGCTGCTCGGTCATTACCGCGCTGGTGGCGCAAAACACGCGCGGCGTGCAGTCGGTCTACCGTATTGAGCCAGATTTTGTTGCCGCGCAGCTGGATTCTGTGTTCAGCGACGTGCGCATCGATACTACCAAGATCGGCATGCTGGCCGAGACGGATATTGTGGAAGCGGTGGCCGAGCGGCTTAAACGCTATCAGGTGCAAAACGTGGTGCTGGATACCGTCATGCTGGCAAAAAGCGGCGACCCGCTGCTTTCGGCCTCCGCCGTGGAGACGCTGCGTACAAAACTGCTGCCGCAGGTGGCGCTTATCACGCCCAATCTGCCGGAAGCCGCCGCGCTGTTAGGCACATCGCATGCGCAAACGGAACGCGAGATGAAAGCGCAGGGAAACGCGCTGCTGGTGATGGGCTGCGGCGCGGTGCTGATGAAGGGCGGTCATCTTGATGACGCTGAAAGCCCGGACTGGCTCTTTACCCGCGATGGCGAAGTACGTTTTACCGCGCCGCGCGTGCAGACCAAAAACACCCACGGCACGGGCTGCACGCTCTCCGCCGCGCTGGCGGCGCTGCGTCCCCGGCATGAAGGCTGGGCCGATACGGTTAGCGAAGCGAAAGCCTGGCTCTCGGCGGCGCTGGCAAAAGCCGATACTCTGGAAGTCGGTCACGGTATTGGGCCGGTTCATCATTTTCATGCATGGTGGTAACCCAGTATACTGGCAGGAAACACCACGCCTGAGAAAACAGAGATGGAACAAGCGCATACCCGGTTAATCGCTCAACTGAATGAACGGATCGCCGCGCCGGACAACACGCCGCTGTACCTGAAATTTGCCGAAACGGTAAAAAATGCGGTGCGAAGCGGCATGCTGGAGCACGGGAATATTTTGCCCGGCGAGCGCGATCTGAGCCAGTTAACCGGCGTGTCGCGCATTACCGTGCGAAAGGCAATGCAGGCGCTGGAGGAAGAGGGCGTGGTGACGCGTTCCCGTGGATATGGCACGCAAATCAACAACATCTTTGAATATTCGCTGAAAGAGGCGCGCGGGTTCTCGCAGCAGGTGGTGCTGCGCGGCCAAAAGCCCAATACGCTGTGGGTCAACAAGCGTGTGGTGAAATGCCCGGAAGAGGTGGCTAACCACCTGTCGATCTCCCCGGACAGCGAGGTTTTTTTACTTAAGCGCATTCGCTATGTGGATGACGATGCGGTGTCGATTGAAGAGTCCTGGGTCCCGGTCGGGTTAATTCCCGATCCGGATGCAATTGGCATTTCGCTGTACGACTACTTCCGCAGTCAGAACATCTTCCCGCAGCGCACCCGCTCAAGGGTGAGCGCCCGCATGCCGGACAGCGAGTTTCAGGCGCACATAAAGATGGATGAAAAAATACCGGTGCTGGTGATCAAGCAGGTTGCGCTTGACCAGCAGCACCGTCCGATTGAGTACAGCATCAGCTACTGTCGCAGCGATCTATACGTCTTTGTATGCGAGGAGTAATTCCTCACGAGTCGGGGCGCAATCGCCGCCGCGGTGGCTGACCACCCAGGACGCCACGGCATTCCCCAGCAGAACGGCGTCTGCCAGCGACCATCCCGCTGCCAGCCCTGCCAGCGTGCCGCCCGCGTGGCTGTCGCCAGCACCAATGGTGTCCACAACCGTCGCCGGGAACGCCGGAACAACGCCCGAGGCGTCACCGTCATACCACATAGCACCGTCTTTATCATGGCGCACGATTAGCGCGGCGCCGAAGCGCTGCTGCCATACTTCACCCAGGTTGTCAGCCTCTACGCCCAGTCTTTCAGCCGCGAGCCCCGCTTCCTGACGATTGAGCGACACGATTGGCCTGCAGGTCATAATCCGCTCCATCAGCACGTCGGGGATATCCGCGATGCGGGGGCCGAAATCGATCAATGCCGTCACGTCCTGTAATCCCTCCAGCCAGCGTGTCAGCAGCTCGCCGCACGGCGATGCCAGCTGGTAGCCGGACAAATAAACCAGGCTGTTTTGCGGAACGTAAAGCGCATCCAGCCAGCGCTGCTGCCACTGGTTCTCCACGCCGCTAAAGGACATAAAGGTACGTTCGCCGTCAGGCTCAACCAGCGCCAGGCACCAGCCGTTGTCGCCCGTATCGGCCTCCACGGCGCTGTGCAGATCCTGCTTCGCCATGGCGTTGCGGATAATATCCGCCCAGACGCCGTGACCGACGGGCAGAGCGTTTTGCGCCGTAATGCCGAGCCGCTTCAGGGCGATGGCAATGTTTAGCGCGCAGCCGCCGATATTCACGCCCTGCTGCTTAAGTTCGATATCGCACCCGCGCCAGGGCAGGGCGTAGGCGTCGGCGATGACGTCTATCACCGCTGCGCCCAGCACCGTCACCGGGCGCGTGGCGTGCAGGGTGTCGAGACGTTGGGCAAATGCATTCATACGCCCTCCCTTTGCTCCCGGTAGTGCAGCAGTTTCTCGCAATAGTGGCCGAAATCGAGCCGGTTAACGGCGTCGAGCTCGGCCTTCAGCGCCGGGTCAATTGCCTGGACGCCGTGGAGCGCGCCGCAGATGGCTGTCGCCATGGCACCAATGGTGTCGGTATCGCCGCCCAGGTTGGCGCATAAAATGGCGCAGCGGTTCGGTTCGGTTTCCGCCAGTTCGACCATCGCAATGGCCGCCGGGACGGACTCAATGGTGCTGGTTCCTGCGCCGACAAGCTGATAAATCTGCTCGCTGGCGGAGTCGATGCCGTTGGCTTCCCGTACAGTCTTAAGCGCCAGCTCAATACGCGCCGCCAGCGACGCGCTGAAGGTGGTGGTTTTCGCCTCCTGCGCATAGCGGGCGATACCCGGCAGGGCATCGACGATGTTCTGCCAGCTTTCGCCGTCGACGGCACGGGAAACCGCCCACGCAATCACCACCGCGCCGGCAATGGCGAGGTCGGATTTATGGGTCGGGCTGGAGGCCAGCGCCACCTGCTCAACAAAGTGTTCCAGACGCGTGGCCGGAAGCAGGCAGCCCAGCGGGGAGGCGCGCATCGCCGCCCCGTTGGTCACGCCGTTGTTTTCCAGTTCGCTCACCGGCTTGCCGTCACGAATTGCGTTAAGCGCGATTTTGGAGGTTGGGCCGAGCACGTTCTTATTAAACGCATCGAAATCGAGCGCCCAGTTCAGGATATGCTTGCCGATAACATCCGCGTTAATCTCCCCGTCGCACTCAACGATCGCATCGGCCAGGCACAGCGCCATTGAGGTATCGTCGGTAAACTCTGCCTGTTTGAAATAGCAGGCCGCATTATTCTCTGCCGGGCCGGGTAAAAAGCGGTCGATCCAGCCGAAGTGCGCCTTGATGCGCTTTCTCGGCCACAGCTCCGACGGCATGCCCATCGCATCCCCTAAAGCCTGCCCGTAAAGGGCACCGAGAACACGTTCTTGTTTCATTTAACTTCCCCTTGTGTCAGCGCGGTATCGCCATCAACCACCGCAATTGCGGCGATCTCTTTGTCCGATTCGCGGAAAAACAGCATAAACAGCACGGCAATCACGGCAATCATGATTGCACCAAACGTCCACATTCCGGCCCAGTTGAAGGTCAACCCATTCACCGGCTCTTTGTATGCGAACATTTTTTCCATCATCACGCCGCCCAGGCGGTAACCCAGCAGGCTACCAAAGCCCTGGCAGCACAGCGTAATCAAGCCCTGTGCGGCGGTGCGCATGTGCACCGGCGCTTTTTTGTCCACGTAGATATACGCGGTGACGTAGTAGAAGTCGTAGCTCACGCCGTGCAGCAGAATCCCGAGGAACAGCAGGGCGTAGGTGAAGTACTGTTCCGCACCGCCGTATACGAAGAACCCGTAGCGGATGGCGGCGGTAATCAGACCCAGCAGTAAGACCTTCTTAATACCAAAGCGTTTGGTAAAGAACGGCAGGGCGAGCATAAAGAAGATTTCGGAGAACTGGCCGAGCGTCATCCAGCCGGTGGCGTTTTTCATTCCCACTTCGGAGAGATAGCCGTTGGCGAAAATGTAGTAGAAGGCCAGCGGCATGGCGAACAGGAACGAGCAGAAGAAGAACACGAGGAAGTTTCTGTCGCGCAGCAGGATCAGCGCGTCCAGCCCGAGCATCACTTTGAAGTCCAGCTTGCCGGTACTTTTCGGCGGGGTGTTCGGCAGGAACAGGGCAAAGACGCCGAGCAGGGCGGAGCTGGCGGCCGTCATCAGCAGCGGAATATTGGTATCGGAAATATCGCTATAGCCCAGCATCTGCGGCAGGAAGCCGCACGCCAGCCCGGAGGCGATCCAGCCGATAGTGCCCATCACGCGGATACGCGGGAAATCGGCCTCGACGTCATCCACGTTCGCGAAGGCAATACTGTTGGTCAGCGCGATGGTGGGCATATAGGTCAGGGAGTAAACCAGCAGCAGCGGGAAGAAGGTGCTGAACTGGGTTTGCTGTGCGGCGAAGTACATCAGAATCGCGCCGGCAAACATCAGCACCGCCAGTACTTTCTGCGCGGCGAAGAAGCGGTCCGTCAGCGATCCGACAAGAATCGGGGAGAGGATAGCGGCAATGGCGGTACAGGCGTAAGACCAGCCGATTTCCCCGGCGGTAAAACCGCTTTTGCTCAGCCACAGCCACAGCGGCACAAACCACGCGCCCCAGATAAACCATTCAACAAACATCATGAATGACAGTTGGACTTTCGTTTTCATTTTTTAATCCTGCATGTCAGAAAGGGTACGCCTTTAACATACCATTCAATAATACCTTTTAAATACCTTTGTGGCGATTGTTTGATCAATGTAACAGTTTTGTTGTACACGAATCGAGCCAGCAGATTGTGCTGAAAAAAAATGCAATGGGTGGAAAATCTGTTAAGTCGGTACCAGGCTTAGTCTGCCCATAAATAATGGGACTGGATAAACACACACCGACACGACGTCGGACTTACGGGAGTATCACATGACTGATATTGCGCAGTTGCTTGGCAAAGACGCCGACAGCCTTTTACAGCATCGTTGTATGACCATTCCAGCCGACCAGCTTTACCTGCCTGGTCATGATTACGTTGACCGCGTGATGGTCGATAACAACCGTCCCCCTGCCGTGCTGCGAAATATGCAGACGCTCTATAACACCGGGCGGCTCGGCGGCACCGGATATCTCTCGATTCTGCCGGTAGACCAGGGCGTTGAGCACTCGGCGGGCGCCTCCTTTGCGGCGAATCCGCTCTACTTCGATCCGAAGAACATTGTTGAACTGGCGATTGAAGCGGGCTGTAACTGTGTAGCCTCCACCTACGGCGTGCTGGCTTCGGTTTCGCGTCGCTATGCCCACCGCATTCCGTTCCTCGTGAAGCTGAACCACAACGAAACCCTGAGTTACCCTACCGAATATGACCAGACGCTCTACGCCAGCGTCGAGCAGGCGTTCAATATGGGGGCGGTTGCAGTTGGGGCGACGATTTACTTTGGCTCTGAACAGTCCCGTCGTCAGATTGAAGAGATCTCTGCGGCGTTTGAGCGCGCTCATGAGCTCGGCATGGTGACCGTGCTGTGGGCGTACCTGCGTAACTCGGCGTTCAAAAAAGACGGCGTAGATTACCACGTGTCGGCCGACCTGACCGGCCAGGCGAACCATCTGGCGGCGACCATTGGCGCTGACATCGTGAAGCAAAAAATGGCCGAGAATAACGGCGGCTATAAAGCGGTAAACTTTGGCTACACCGATGACCGCGTTTACAGCAAGCTGACCAGCGATAACCCGATCGACCTGGTGCGCTACCAGCTGGCGAACTGCTATATGGGCCGCGCGGGGCTGATCAACTCCGGCGGCGCGGCGGGCGGCGATACTGACCTGTCAGACGCGGTGCGTACGGCGGTTATTAACAAACGCGCGGGCGGCATGGGGCTGATCCTGGGTCGTAAGGCGTTTAAGAAATCGATGGCCGACGGCGTGAAGCTGATCAATGCGGTGCAGGACGTCTATCTGGACAGCAAAGTCACGATTGCCTGACCTGAGGGCGAAGTGTAGGCCGGGTAAGGCGTAGCCGCCACCCGGCAATACCATTAGCGCAAAAGCACACAGTCCGGCGGCAACCGACACTGCAGCGCGCCGGGCAACACCTCAATGCGGAACTGTGTTCCGCTTAACGGCTCTCCGTCGAGGTTAAACGTCATCCCGTGCGGGGCATTTACCTCAAACCACGCCGATTTCCCGTCAATGATATTTGGACTCTCTTCCGGCTGCGTCAGCGTGGTAAACAGCGCGGGCAGCAGGCCGTCGCCCGTGAAAATCCTCAGCTGTAGCTGACCGTCATTGATCAGCGCCTCCGGGCACAGCTGCTGACCGCCGCCCGCCTGACGCCCGTTGCCAATGCCAATGACCAGCGCGTCACCCTGCCACTGAAAATCCTCGCCGCGAATTTCGCAGCGGTCAGGCTTGAGGGTATCCATGCGCATCAGACCGTGGATCAGATACGACACGCCGCCCAGCGCCGCCTTCAGTTTTTCCGGCGTTTCGCTGGTGATGCGCGTGCCAAACCCGCCGGTCGCCATATTGATAAAGCAGGTTTTATCATTCACCTGCGCAATATCCACGGCGGTGGCTTTACCGAGGATCGCCAGCTGGAGCGCCTTCTCTAACTCCTCCGGGATCCCGGCGCTGGTGGCAAAGTCATTGGCGGTGCCGAGCGGTAAAATGCCCATCACCGGACGGTTTGCCGGGGGCAGGTCTATTAGCGCTGAGGCAATCTCATTGATAGTGCCATCGCCGCCGCCGGAAATGATGGTCTCAACGCCAAGCCCGAGGGCTTCATTGATATAGCGTGCCGCGTCGCCTTTTTCCCACGTCACCCTGACGTGAATGCGCGCGCCGTCGTCGCGCAAGCCGCGAATTGCCTGACGCAACAGATCGTTGCCTGCACTTTTGCCATTGAGAATCAATAAACTGTCTGGATAGGTTGCCATCCGCGCTGCTCCCTTTTTTAGCGTTAGTAAGAGTGTATAGCAGAGAGGAAAAAAGCGGGTAAGAACAGGATGAAAGGAACAAAATATGCCCGAAAGCGCGTTACACTCCAGCGATGATATGGACTAATCACAGGAAAGTGATGATGAATAAAATTTTGGTAAGCGCGTGCCTGATGGGCTTCAGGGTTCGTTATAACGCAAGTGAAAAAGCGAGAATGAACGCGCAACTCGCTCGCTGGCAACAGGAACAACGTCTGGTTATCCACTGTCCTGAATTGGCTGCCGGGCTGCCTGTACCGCGTCCTCCGGCAGAGATTATGTCTGCTGATGGGAAAGACGTAATGCGCGGGCAAGCCAGAATTATTGAAAATACCGGGCAGGATGTGACCGCACATTATCAGCTTGCAGCCTGGCTTGCGCTACGCGCTGCTCAGGAGTCGGGGTGTAGCGCTGCATTGTTAACCGATGGCAGCCCAACGTGCGGCAGCGAGTTTATTTATGACGGATCGTTTCGCGGCATACATAAAGCGGGGAGGGGGGTTGCGGCATCGTTGCTCGCTGAGCATGGGATCGCCGTGTTCTCAGAGAAGCAAATCGACGAACTCATTGCCTGGATTGAGGAGATAGAAGGCAAAAAATAAGCCCGCGTAAGGGAGATTACGCAGGCTAAGGAGGTGGTTCCTGGTACAGCTAGCATTTATGGGTTATGTTTTTCAGCGGGGGGATAATACCCGTATTGAACGAAGCGGTATGTGATCCGATTCTAAGAATTATCCCAGCGCGAAAAAATTTCCCTGATTGACTATTTGCCGTGTGGGTTTCGGGTGCTTTCACCGTTGAAGTTACGCATCAGCAGCGCGAACTTCAGCTCCACCTCTTCCGGAACCGGCAGCCAGACGGTATGCCCGTCGCCCGGCGCGACCTCAATCGCTTCGCCTTTGCCGTTTTCCAGATGCTCCAGCGTGAAGTTCATGTTGCCCTGCGGGGTCATCAGCTCCAGGCTGTCGCCTTTGGTGAACTTGTTTTTCACCGCGACGGCCGCCAGCGCGCCTTTACGCTCGCCGGTGAAGTCACCGACAAACTGCTGGCGCTCGGAAACGGAGTAGCCGTGCTCGTAGTTCTGGTAGTCGTCATGGGTATGACGGCGCAGGAAGCCTTCGGTATAGCCGCGGTGCGCAAGACCCTCCAGGGTTTCCAGCAGGCTGGTATCGAACGGTTTACCGGCGGCCGCATCGTCGATGGCTTTACGGTACACCTGCGCGGTACGCGCGCAGTAGTAATAGGATTTGGTGCGGCCTTCAATCTTCAGGGAGTGCACGCCCATCTGCGTCAGACGCTCGACGTGGGCGATGGCGCGCAGATCTTTCGAGTTCATGATGTAGGTGCCGTGCTCGTCTTCAAAGGCGGTCATATACTCGCCCGGACGTTTGGCTTCTTCAATCATAAACACGCTGTCGGTTGGCGCGCCGATGCCCAGCGTCGGCTCAACGTTGGTCACCGGAATAGGCTCGTGCTTGTGGACGATGTTGCCGACGTCATCCTCTTTGCCTTCCTGGACGTTATATTCCCAGCGGCAGGCGTTGGTGCAGGTGCCCTGGTTCGGGTCGCGCTTGTTGATGTAGCCAGAAAGCAGGCAGCGGCCGGAGTAGGCCATGCACAGCGCGCCGTGGACGAAGATTTCGATTTCCATATCCGGCACCTGAGTGCGGATCTCTTCGATCTCTTCCAGAGACAGTTCGCGGGACAGGATGACGCGGGTCAGCCCCATCTGCTTCCAGAACTTCACCGTTGCCCAGTTGACGGCGTTTGCCTGCACGGAGAGGTGAATATCCATCTCCGGGAAGTTCTCCCGAACCAGCATGATTAAACCCGGGTCCGACATGATCAGCGCGTCCGGCCCCATATCGACCACCGGCTTCAGGTCACGGATGAACGTTTTCAGCTTGGCGTTGTGCGGCGCGATGTTGACCACCACGTAGAATTTTTTGCCCAGGGCATGCGCTTCGTTGATGCCGAGCTGCAGGTTCTCGTGGTTGAATTCGTTGTTACGCACGCGCAGCGAGTAGCGCGGCTGGCCCGCATACACGGCGTCGGCGCCATAGGCGAAAGCGTAACGCATATTTTGCAGCGTTCCCGCCGGGGAAAGGAGTTCCGGTTTAAACATGTTTGTTCTCGTTCTGATGACAGGTCAGATCCGCGTACACCTGGTGCAGCGGTAAGGGGAGATCCCCCACTTTAAGGGCGGGCATTGTAGCGCTGCGGGGCAGGGAGGTAAAGTTATTGTGCCGGGTGGCGGCTTCGCCTTACCCGGCCAGGATTGACCCGCGGATGACTAGGCAATCCTGCACGCATCCGCTTCCCAGCGATACCCCACGCCATACACCGCGCGAATAAACGACTGTTCGGCGTCCAGCGCTTCCAGCTTGCGGCGCAGGTTTTTGATATGGCTGTCGATGGTGCGGTCGGTCACTACGCGGTAATCGTCGTACAGGTGGTTCAGCAGCTGTTCGCGGGAGAAGACTTTGCCCGGCTCGTGGGAGAGGGTTTTGAGCAGGCGGAACTCCGCAGGGGTCAGGTCCAGCAGCTTGCCGCGCCAGCTTGCCTGGAAGCGGCTTTCATCCACAATCAGCGGGCTTTCAGCGTCCAGCACCTGAAGCTCGCGCTGCGGCCTGCAGCGGCGCAGAATGGTCTTCACGCGGGCTACCACCTCGCGCGGGCTGTAGGGCTTGCAGATGTAGTCGTCCGCGCCGATTTCGAGCCCCAGCAGGCGGTCAATCTCTTCAATTTTAGCGGTGACCATGACGATCGGCACGTCGGAGAAGCGGCGAATTTCCCGGCACAGGGTCAGTCCGTCAACGCCCGGCAGCATTAAATCCAGCAGGATCAGATCCGGCGGAGTCTGGCGCACGTACGGCAGCACCTGGTCGCCGTGGCTTATCAGGGACGGGGCATAGCTGGCCGCGCGTAAGTAGTCGATTAGCAGCTGTCCCAGCTTGGGTTCGTCTTCAACGATCAAAATGCGCGGCGTGTTTTCGTCAATCGGTAACTCGGTCATACTTCTCTCGATAAATCCCGTTCCAGAGGTAACTCTACTGTAATGCTAACCCCGCCAAAAGGCGAATGGGCTGCGCGGATCGTGCCATTATGCGCCTCGACGATGTTAACGCAAATCGCCAGCCCCAGGCCGGAGCCGCCGCTGGCGCGGTTGCGGGAGCCTTCGGTACGGTAGAAACGTTCAAACAGTTTTTCCAGCTGCGCGTCCTGCACGCCGGGGGCGGAATCCGCGAAGGTGAGGGCAAAGCGCCCGTTTTCCTGCCTGCCGGAGATGTGCAGCCCTCCGCCGCTGTCGGTGTAGCGTAGGCTATTTTCCAGCAGGTTATTGAACAGCTGCATCAGTCGGTCTTTGTCGCCAAACACCACCGCGCTGTCCGGCAGGGAGAGGTCGATTTTCAGGTTGCGGCTGGCAAACCGCTCTCGGAACGCGCCGCTGATCACTTCCAGAATATTAATCACGTCCACCGGCGCTTTCTGGTAGGCCAGCGCGCCTTCGTCAGACATGGAGAGCTGATGGAGATCGTCCACCAGCTTGGTGAGCGTACCCACCTCCGCCTGCAGTGATGCCACCGATTCGGGCGTAAACTGGCGCACGCCGTCCTGAATGGCCTCGAGCTCGCCGCGCAGCACCGCCAGCGGGGTGCGCAGCTCGTGCGAGATATCGGCCATAAAGTCGCGGCGCATCTGCTGGTTTTTCTCCAGCGTGCTGGCAAGCTGGTTAAAGTCCTGCGCCAGCTTGCCCAGTTCGTCCTGGCTGCGGGTATCGACGCGGGTGGTGAAATCCCCGGCGGCGAGCTTGTGCGTACCCTCCACCAGCCGTTTTACCGGGGCGAGCAGACCGCGTGCCAGAAGGAAGGTGGCGAGCGCGGCGAGCAGCGTGGAGAGGGCTACAATCAGCCAGCTTGTGCGGCGCTGCTGGCGGTCAAAGTTGATGTCGGTGTTGCGCGTCAGGCGCTCCACCGGCGAGGCGATCACCCAGCCCACGGTGGCGTTATTCACTTTAATTGCCCGCCGGGTGCCGTCCGGCGGTATCGGCGCGCGCGGCCCAACCAGGGGGCGCATATCCTGGTCGATCACCCAGAACTGGGTGCGCCAGCCGTGCGGCGGCATGCCCGGCCCCGGGCGATCGTCACCGGTATCGTGCTCCAGCGAGCGCAGGATCTGGAAAATAAAGCGGTCGTTATTGCGCAGAAAACGCCAGTTGCCGTGTTGGGCGTACTGTTCACTCAGCGCATCGCTTAAGCCCTGTAAACGCTGTTCATTGCCATGCTTGATGTAATCAATAAAGCCGCGCTCAAAGCTTACCCGCACCGCCCAGTGCATGGTGATCAGCAGGACGATACAGGTGGCGAAGATCGCTACAAAGAGCTTGCCGGTAATACCCGGACGCCAGAATTTCATGAGCCACTCCTTTTGCCGCGCCTAATCACGACGTTCTTGCTGGTATCATCCGGCACTCTGGCGAAGATGAAAGCGGGCAGGGCGATGATGACCGCCATGCTGAGGTAGGTATACAAAAAGACCTGATGCGCCACCGGCGTGTCGACGCTGAGATGGTGCTGGCCGTACATGCCGAGCAGCAGGCCGGCAATGGTGACGCCCACGCTCATTGAGAGCTGCATGATCATCGACAGCAGGCTATTGCCGCTGCTCGCCAGATCGTCAGGCAGGTCCTTCAGCGTCAGGGTATTCATCGACGAGAAGCGCATGGAGTTGACGATCCCCTGACAGAACAGCACCAGCGGCAGGACGTAGTACCAGCCCATCAGCGCCACGGCCATAAACAGCAGGCTGACCAGCGCCAGCCCCAGCGTGGCGGCCACCAGCACGTGTCGATAGCCAAAGCGGTTGACCACCTGCACCACAACGCGCTTCATCCCCATGCTGCCGAGCACCATCGGGATCATCATCAGGCCCGCGTGGAACGGCGAAAAGCCCATGCCAATTTGCAGAAAAACGGGCGTCATAAACGGCAGCATCCCGCTGCCGATGCGTCCGGCGAAGCTGCCAGACAGGCCCAGACGGTAGGTAGGGTTTTTAAACAGGTTCAGGCTGAACAGCGCCTTATCGTTACCTCTGGCATGCCGCAGATACCACAGTATGGCGGTAACGCCGAGCGCGATCAGGAGCCCGAGCGTCAGGGGCGAAATCCCCAGCCCTTTTTGCCCGTCGAGCGCCAGGGTAAGCGTAGCCATGCCCGCCGCCAGCAGGATAAAGCCAAAGAAATCAAAGCGCCGGGTCTGCAATTTATAGTTCGGCATCAGCGTCAGGGTGGCGATGGCGCCGATGATGCCAACAGGAAGATTGATTAAGAAGATCCAGTGCCAGGAGGCGTACTCCACCAGAATGCCGCCCAGCGCTGGACCCAGCAGCGGCCCCACCTGACCGGGCAGGGTCACAAAGGTCATCGCCGCCATGTACTGCTCGCGTGGCACAATTTTCATCACCGTTAGCCGCCCGACGGGCACCATCATCGCCCCGCCGATGCCCTGCAGCACGCGCGCCGTCACCAGCTGGTCGAGGGTATTGGCCTGGGCGCAAAACAGCGAGCCGGTGGTAAACAGCACGATGGCGGTAAAGAAGATGTTCCGCACGCCGACCTTATCGGCCAGCCAGCCGCTGGCGGGCAGCATCACGGCCACCGTCAGCACGTAGGAGACAATCACCATGTGCATATGCAGCGGGCTCTCCCCCAGGCTTTTCGCCATGGAGGGGAGGGCGGTGTTGACGATGGTCGTATCCAGCGACTGCATAAAGAAGCCGAAAGCGACTATCCATAGCTGCCAGCGAACGTTAGCGGGGAGATCGGTCATTTACTCGGTCACCGTGGTTCTGTTTTTACGCGAGAAGCGCAGCCGCAGGCGGTCGAAGAACAGATAGACCACCGGCGTGGTGTACAGCGTCAGCAGCTGGCTCATCACCAGGCCGCCGACAATGGTGATCCCCAGCGGCTGGCGCAGCTCTGAGCCGTCGCCGCCCGAGATCACCAGCGGCAGCGCGCCAAACAGCGCCGCCAGGGTGGTCATCATGATCGGACGAAAACGCAGCAGGCAGGCCTGGAAGATGGCCTCTTCCGGCGACAGATTGCCGTTGCGCTGGGCGTCCAGCGCGAAGTCCACCATCATGATGGCGTTTTTCTTCACGATGCCGATCAGCAGCATGATCCCGATGAGCGCGATAAGGCTGAACGGCGCGCCGAACAGCTCCAGCGCCAGCAGTGCCCCCACGCCCGCCGACGGCAGCGTCGAGAGAATGGTCAGCGGGTGAACGTAGCTCTCGTACAGCACGCCCAGCACAATATAAACCGTGGCGATGGCGGCCAGAATCAAAATCACCTGCGAATTCATCGTCTCCTGGAACACCTGCGCGGTGCCGGCAAAGCTGCCGCGCACGGTGGACGGCACGCCAAGCTGGGTCATCGCGCGGTTGATAGCATCGCTGGCCTCAGACAGTGACGAACCGGCGGGCAGGTTAAAGGAGATGGTCGATGCCGCCGAAAGCCCCTGATGGTTCACCGACAGCGGCGCGTTGGCAGGCTGCCAGCTGGCGAAGTAGGAGAGTGGAATCGCCTTGCCGTCGTTGTTAATCACAAACATTTTGTCCAGGGCGCTGATGTCCTGGGTGTAGCGCGGGTCAACTTCCATCACCACCTTGTACTGGTTCATCGGCTGGTAGATGGTGGAGATCTCGCGCTGGCCGAAGGCGTTGTTCAGCAGGCTGTTGGCGGCTTCAACATTAATACCCAGCCGCGACATGGTTTCGCGGTCGTAGGTCAGCGCCATCTCGGCACCGTTGTCCTGCTGATCGGAGTTGACGTCCGCCAGCTCCGGCAGGGCGGCCAGCGCCTTGCGGATCTTCGGCTCCCACTCGCGCAGGGCGGCCAAATCGTCCGAGAGCAACGTGTACTGATAGCTGGCGTTCGCCTGTCGCCCGCCGACGCGGATATCCTGAACGGCCATCAAAAACAGGTTTGCCCCCGGCTCTTTGGCGAGCTTCACCCGCAGGCGGTCAATCACCTGCTGGGCGGTTTCGTTGCGCTCGCCGCGCGGTTTCAGGGTAATAAACATCATCCCGCTGTTGACGCGTGACCCGCCGGTAAAGCCGGTGACGTTATCCACGGCTTTGTCTTCCCGAATGATCTTCATAAAGTCCTGCAGCTTGCCGCGCATCGCCTGGAACGAAATGCTCTGGTCCGCCTGAATGCCGCCCATCAGCACGCCGGTGTCCTGTTCCGGGAAGAAAGTTTTCGGGATGGTGATATACATCCAGACGTTGAGCACAATGGTGCCCATCAGCACCAGGCCGACAAGACGCGTATGGTTCAGCACCCACTTCAGCGATTTACCATAGCCTTCCTGCAGTGCCATCAGGAAACGGCCAAAGCCTTTGCGGCGCGGCTGCGAATGGGGTTTGCTGCGCTTGAGCATCCAGCCGCACATCATTGGCGTCAGCGTTAAGGAGATGACCAGCGAAATGCCGATGGCGACGGAGAGAGTGACGGCAAACTCGCGCAGCAACCGGCCCGGCAGCCCGCCCATCAGCAGCAGTGGCAGGAAAACCGCGACCAGCGACAGGCTCATGGAGAGTACCGTAAAGCCCACCTCGCGCGTGCCCTGCAGCGCGGCCTGCAGCGGCTTCACGCCCGCTTCCAGATGGCGGGAAATGTTCTCCAGCACCACGATGGCGTCATCCACCACGAAGCCCGTCGCAATCGTCAGGGCCATCAGCGACAGATTGTTGAGGCTAAACCCGCACAGGTACATGGCGGCAAAGGTACCAATCAGAGACACCGGCACGGCCACCGCCGGAATAAGCGTCGCGCGGCCGGAGCGCAGGAACAGAAAGACCACCAGGATCACCAGCGCGACGGAGATCACCAGCGTTTGCTCGACCTCTTCCAGCGAGGCGCGAATGGTCGGGGAGCGATCCTGGGCAATTTGCAGATCGATCGCCGCCGGTATGGTCTCCTGCAGGTCCGGAAGACGGGCGCGAATGCTGTTCACCGTCTCGATAATGTTGGCCTCCGGCAGCTTGCGGATCATCAGCAGAATCGCCGGCTTGGCGTTGGTCATCCCGGCGTTACGCACGTCCTGCACCGAATCGGTGACGCTGGCAACGTCGCTTAAGCGCACCGCCGCGCCGTTGTTATAGTGGATGATGAGCGGCTGATATTCCGCCGCGGTTTTCAGCTCGTCGTTGGTGTGGATCTGCCAGCGGTGGCTGCCGTCCTCAATCGCCCCCTGCGGTTTACGCACGTTGGCGTTGCTGATGGCGGAGCGCACGTCGTCCAGCGACACGCCCTGGTTAAACAGCGCCTGCGGGTTTAACCCCACGCGCACCGCGGGCAGGGAACTCCCGCCAACGCTCACGTCGCCGACGCCGTTAATTTGTGAGATTGTCTGCGCCAGCTGGGTGGATGCAAAGTCGTACAGCTGCCCCTGCGAGTACGTATCCGAGGTCAGCGTCAGGATCATGATCGGCGCGTCGGACGGGTTGGCCTTGCGGTAGGTTGGGCGGCTCGGCATCCCGCTCGGCAGTAGGCTTTGCGCGGCGTTGATGGCCGCCTGCACGTCGCGCGCTGCGCCGTTAATATCCCGGTCGAAGCTGAACTCCAGAATGATGCGCGTGCTGCCCAGCGAGCTGCTGGAGGTCATCTCGTTGACCCCCGCAATTCGCCCGAGCGAACGCTCCAGCGGCGTGGCAACCGACGAGGCCATGGTTTCCGGTGAGGCGCCCGGCAGCGAAGCGCTGACCATGATCACCGGGAAATCCACCTGCGGCAGAGGCGCTACCGGCAGCAGCCGGAAGCCCAGCACGCCGCAGAGGGTAATGGCGAGCGAGATTAAAATCGTCGCCACCGGGCGATAAATGAAGAGGGCGAAAAACTTCACTTACGCCTCCTCTTCACGTTTCGGGAAGCGGCTTTTGGTCCACAGCGCCAGGCGGTCAAACAGCAGGTAGATCACCGGCGTGGTGAAGAGGGTCAGCACCTGGCTCACCAGCAGACCGCCGACCATGCCGATACCCAGCGGACGACGGAGCTCCGCGCCGACGCCGGTGCTGAGCATCAGCGGCAGCGCGCCCAGCAGGGCGGCAAGCGTGGTCATCAGGATCGGACGGAAACGCAGCAGGCAGGCCTGGAAAATCGCATCGCGCGGCGACATGCCCTGCTCGCGCTCGGCGGCCAGGGCGAAGTCGATCATCATGATGGCGTTTTTCTTCACGATCCCGATAAGCAGGATGATGCCGATGATGGCAATCACGTCCAGCTCACTGCCCGCCAGCATCAGTGCCAGCAGTGCCCCCACGCCCGCCGTCGGCAGGGTAGAGAGGATGGTGATCGGGTGGATAAAGCTTTCATACAGCACGCCGAGCACGATGTACATCGCCACGACCGCCGCCACGATCAGCCAGATGGTGTTACCCAGCGCGGCCTGAAACGCCAGGGTGCTGCCCTGGAACTGGGTCTGAATATCGGACGGGAAGCTGAGCTCTTTTTCCGCCGCCTGAATGGCCTCCACCGCTTCGCCCAGAGAATAGTTGTCCGGCACGTTAAAGGAGATGGTGGTGGACGGGAACTGATCCAGATGGTTGATCGACAGCGGGGTATAGCGTTCTTCCACCGTGGCGATAGCGCTCAGCGGCACAATGCCGCCGTCTTTGCTGGTCAGGCGCACCGAGTCCAGCCCCGCCAGGCCGGGCGTGTTCTCCGTGTTGTGCTCCAGCACCACGCGGTACTGGTTCGCCTGGGTGTAGATGGTGGAGATCAGGCGCTGACCGAAGGCGTTGTACAGGGCGTTGTCCACGTCCGCCATGGTGATACCCAGACGGCTGGCGGTATCGCGGTTGACGTTAACGTACGCCGCCAGCCCTTTGTCCTGCCAGTCGCTGCTAACATCGGAGAGCTGGGGCAGGGTGTTAAGCTTGTTCACCAGCTGCGGCACCCAGGTGCTGAGGGCATCCAGCGTGGTGGCCTGCAGCGTGAACTGGTACTGCGTGCGGCTGACCTGCGTATCAATGGTCAAATCCTGAATCGGCTGCAGGTAAAGCTCAACGCCCGGCACGCGCGCGACTGCGTTTTGCAGACGCTCAATGACGGCGTTGACGCGATCGTCGCGTTCATCCAGCGGCTTGAGGTTGATCTGCAGACGCGCGCTGTTGAGCGACGGGTTGGTGCCGTCGACGCCCACGTAGGAGGTCAGGCTCTCGACCGCCGGATCCTTCATGATGATTTCAGACACCTGCTGCTGGCGCTGCGCCATATTGGCGAAGGAGACCGACTGCGGGGCCTGAAGCGTGCCCTGGATAATGCCGTTGTCCTGGATCGGGAAGAAGCCTTTCGGAATGAAAATCCACAGCATCACGCTGAGCGCCAGCGTGCCGAGCGCCACGCCGAGCGTTGCCCACGGATGGTTCAGGACTTTCGCCAGCACGCGACCATAGGCGGCAATAATGCGCTCGAACATGCGCTCGGAGGCGCGCGAAAAGCGGTTTTGCTTGCGCAGGGACTCGTGGCTCAGCATGCGGGCGCACATCATCGGCGTCAGAGTCAGCGACACCACGGCGGAGATCAAAATGGCGACCGCCAGCGTCACGGCAAACTCGCGGAACAGCCGCCCGACGATATCGCCCATAAACAGCAGCGGGATCAGCACCGCGATCAGCGAGAAGGTCAGCGAGATAATGGTAAAGCCGATTTCCCCTGCGCCCTTCAGCGCGGCGGCCAGCGGTTTTTCGCCTTTCTCGATATAGCGCGAGATGTTCTCGATGACGACGATGGCGTCATCCACCACGAACCCGGTGGCGATGGTGAGCGCCATCAGCGTCAGGTTATTGATCGAAAAATCGAGGAACACCATCACCGCAAAGGTGCCGACCAGCGAGAGCGGCACGGCGACGGCGGGAATAATGGTTGCCGGAACGTTACGCAGGAACAGATAGATGATCATGACGACCAGCGCAATTGCCAGCATCAGCTCAAACTGGGTGTCGGTGACCGACGCGCGAATATTCGTGGTGCGGTCGGAAAGCACCTTCACGCTGACCGATTTCGGCAGGCTTTCGATCAGCTGCGGCAGCATGGTGCGGATGCTGTCGGCGGTTTCGATGATGTTCGCGCCCGGCTGGCGCTGCACGTTCATCACGATCGCCTGCTGCCTGTTGGCCCAGGCTCCCAGCCAGCTGTTTTCCGCACCTTGTTCTACGGTCGCCACGTCGCCCAGACGCACCGGCGCGCCGTTCTGGTAGGCGATAATCAGCTGACGATATTCGTCGGCGGACTGCATCTGGTCGTTCGCCGAGAGCGTCACGGCGCGGGTTGGGCCGTCCAGCGAGCCCTTCGCCGAGTTGACGTTGGCGTTGCTGATGGCGGTGCGGATGGTTTCACTGGTGAGCCCCAGCGCGGCGATGGCCTGCGCGTTCAGCTTGACGCGCACCGCCGGGCGCTGTCCACCCGCCAGGGTGACGAGGCCGACGCCGGAAACCTGAGAAATTTTTTGCGCCACGCGCGTTTCGACCATGTCCTCTACCTGGGTCATCGGCATCGCGGAGGAGGTGACGGCCAGCGTCATGATCGGCGGATCCGCCGGGTTCACCTTGCTGTAGACCGGCGGGTTAGGCAGATCCGACGGCAGCAGGTTGGTGGCGGCGTTGATGGCCGCCTGCACCTCCTGCTCGGCGACGTCCAGCGACAGCGTCAGCTGGAACTGCAGCGTCACGACGGATGCGCCGCCGGAGCTCTGGGAGGACATCTGTTTTAGCCCCGACATCTGGCCGAACTGGCGCTCAAGCGGGGCGGTGATGGCGGACGTCACGACATCAGGGCTGGCGCCGGGATAGAGCGTCACCACCTGAATGGTTGGGTAATCCACTTCCGGCAGCGCCGATACGGGCAGGAAGCGATAGCCGATAATCCCGGCGAGCAGGATCGCCACCATCAGCAGCGTGGTGGCGACAGGACGGAGGATAAACAGGCGTGATGGCCCACCTGTAGAGCCTGGCGGCAGCACCTGCATCAGGATTTCTCTCCCTGTTTCGCCGGTTCAACCACTTCTACTTTGGCTCCTTCGGTCAGACGGTCAATACCGTCGGTGACCACGCGGTCGCCTGCGGAAAGGCCGGCGCTGATGACCACCGTCTGGCTGTCCTGAATTCCGGTTTTTACCAGATGCTTGCTGACCTTATTGTCGCTGTTAAGCACCCAGACAAAGTTACCTTCATTACCCATCTGCAGTGCAGCGGTGGGGATCACCACCGCGTTCTCTTCGGTCGCGACCAGCATGCGCGCATTGACGAACTGGTTCGGGAAGAGGGCATCGTCCTGGTTATTAAAGCGCGCCTTCAGCTTGATGGTGCCGGTGGTGGTGTCGATCTGGTTATCCAGACTGAGCAGGGAGCCTTCGCTCAATTTCTGCTTGTTGGTGCGGTCCCAGGCTTCCACTACCAGGCCTTTACCGGCTTTTTGCGCCTGCATGACGGTCGCGATATCGCTTTCCGGCAGGGTAAAGACTAAATCAATCGGGTGGGTTTGGGTGATCACCACGATGCCCGTGGTGTCGCCGCTGGAGATTTGGTTGCCGATATCGACCTGCTTCAGGCCGACGCGTCCGTCAATCGGCGCGGTGATGCGGCTCCAGTCCAGCTGCAGCTGGGCGCTGGCCACGGCGGCCTCGTCGGCTTTGATGGTGCCCTGCGTTTCGCTGACCAGCGACTGCTGGGTATCAAGCTCCTGACGAGACACGAGGTTGGTTTTCACCAGCTGCTGGTAGCGCGCTAAATCCCTGCGGGCGTTGGCGAGCGTGGCTTTGTCTTTCGCGAGCTGTCCCTGCGCCTGGGCGAGGGCAACCTTAAACTGGCTCGGGTCAATTTCGGCCAGCAGATCGCCCGCTTTGACCTGCTGACCTTCCTGGAAGTGGATCGCGACGAGCTGGCCGTCGACGCGGCTGCGCACCGTGGCGGTATTGGCGGCGGTAATGGTCCCGAGACCAGTGAGATAGCGAGGAACGGCTTTATTCACCGCCGTCGCCGCCTGAACCGGCGCCAGGGTGCCGCCGCGCATGCCGTGACGCCCTCCGCCCGTGGGGCGCTGAGCCTGACCGGTGGCACCGGCGGGAGCGGCGGAGTTCGCGGATTGACTGTGCCAGTACCATGCGGCGGCAAGGACCACCACAATGATGCCAGCGGCGATTGCCCTGCGGGATTTGTTACTGCCTTTCATCGTTATACGTTCTCATCCTGAATACTTCGGGGAATGATACTAGTTTAGTCAGCTAACACAGCGGAAAAATGGAGGAAATATGGAAGACTGTCAGGAATGGTCTGAGAGTAGCGCCGCGGTTTTGTCCCTCTCCCTGTGGGAGAGGGTATCAGACCGGACCGCAACAACATTAGCTAAACATCACCTGCGCCCAGCGCGCCAGCCCTGCGGTAACGGAGCCAAAGTCATCGCCACCGGCAATCGGAATGCCCGGCAGCTGTTCCGCCAGCGCTTTTTTGATCAGCGGCGAACGGGCGCTACCCCCGGTCAGGTAAATCACGTCCGGCTTCTCTTTGCCGTTCTCCAGCGCCAGCTGCACCTGTTCCAGAATGCGCTGCAGCGGCTGGGCAAGCGCCGTCTCCAGACCGTCCTGCGAAATGGCGGTGGCCAGTTCGTCGCTGATGAACGGCAGGGAGACCGCATGCTCGGCGCGGTCGGAAAGGGCGATTTTGCTCTCTTCCGCGGTACGCACCACGCGGTAGCTCAGACGCTGGCGCCACACTTTATAGAGGAGGGCGACTTTTTTGGCGTCCTGGGCATCGCGAACCAGATCGTTAAGGAAGCGGCCGTTGGCGGTGCTATAAAAATCACTTTGCGCAGGCACATCGTTGATAGCAATCGCATTCCACCACGGCAGGATCGGCAGGGCGATGCCTTTTTCCGTCTGACCGCCCATGCCGAGCAGCGGCATCAGGCTTTTGAATGCCAGCGCGATATCGAGATCGTTACCGCCTACGCGGCAGCCGCTGTGCCCGAGCAGGCTGTTTTCACGATCGCGACGGTTATGCCATTCGGGGCCCATCAGCAGCAGCGAGCAGTCCGTCGTGCCCCCGCCGATATCCACGACTAATACGCGCTTCTCTTCCGTCAGCGTGGCTTCAAAGTCCAGCCCCGCGGCAACCGGTTCATACTGGAATACCACATCGCGGAAGCCTGCGCGGTGCGCCGCGCGTTCAAGGATCCCCTGCGCCTGCTGGTTGGCCTCGTCGCCGCCCAGCCCCTGGAAGTTGATCGGGCGGCCAATCACCGCCTGGGTAATCGCATCGGTGACCTGCGTCTGCGCCTGATTGCGAATATGCAGCATCATCGCGCACACCAGGTCTTCAAACAGCGCGACCTGCTGCGGCTTCAGGCCGCTGGCGCCGAGGAAGGATTTTGGCGACTTAACGAAATAGACTTCTTCGGGGTCTTCAATGTAGTGCCCGAGCGAAGAGAGGCCGAACTGCACGCTGGACGGCGAAACGTCGATGTCTTCCTCGCGATTAAAGCTGACCGCCCGGCGCAGCAGCGCCTGGGTCTCCGCCGCCGTGGCCGGAACCTGGTGGTGGCGGAACAGCCATTCGCTCACCGCTTCACGCGTCGGCGCGCAGAGCATTGACGGCAGCAGCGTGCTCTCTTTTTCCATTTTCAGGAGCCGTGGCTGCCCGTTTTGCATAATCGCAACCGAGCAGTTTGCCGTACCGTAGTCAAATCCAATAAACACGATGAATCCCCATGCCGGTGAGAAGGGGCGAGACTTTAACGAAATGTCCGCATGGCGACAACAGGAATATGAAAGCAAGGCGAAACAGGACCTTTCCGTTTATGCTGTGAAGAACCCAAAAGGAGAGACGATGTACACCCTGAACTGGCTTCCCCCTTACGACTGGCAGTGGATGTTTGGCTTTCTTGGCGCGCGTGCGGTGACGGGCATTGAAACCGTCACAAACGACTACTACGAGCGCAGTTTTGCCTGCGAAGGGCATCAGGGAATATTTCGCGTGACGCCGGATATCGCTGCCCATACGCTGACCGTGACGCTCAGTCCGGGGTTGATTCCGGTTGCGCAGGCATGCCTCGAGCGCATAGAACGCCTGTTCGATCTCGCCTGCAACCCGCAGCACATAGCGGATACGCTGGGCGATCTCGGAGCTGCAAGACCGGGCTTACGTTTGCCGGGATCGATGGATGCGTACGAGCAGGGCGTCCGGGCGATCCTCGGGCAGCTCGTGAGCGTGGCGATGGCGGCGAAGCTGGCGTCGCGCGTGGTGGCGTTATGCGGCGAACCGGTGGCGGATTGCCCGGGGTATCTCTGCTTCCCCACGCCGCAGGCGCTGGCGGCAGCGGACCCGCTGGCGCTGAAAGCGTTGGGCATGCCCGTAAAACGCGCGGAGTCGCTGATTCATCTGGCGCAGTCGGTTATCGACGGAACGTTTCCGCTTTTCCCGCCCGTGAATATAGAAGAGGGGATGAAGGCGCTACAGCAGCGGCCGGGGATAGGGCGCTGGACCGCAAATTATCTGGCCCTGCGCGGCTGGCAGGCGAAAGATGTGTTTCTGCCGGATGATTACCTGATTAAGCAACGCTTCGCAGGAATGACGCCCGCGCAAATTCGTCGTTATGCCGAACGCTGGAAACCGTGGCGCTCCTACGCGCTGCTGCACATCTGGTATACCGACGGCTGGGCACCGTCAGTTGATGGCGAAATAGCTGGTGTTTAGCAGAAGATCTAATGGCTGCGGCTCGGCGATAGTGTCGCCATAGATAAAATCAATGCCGATGCCCGAGAGCGTATCCATCATGATGGGCTGATTACACGGCCCTGCTATGGTCTTCATCCCCAGACGCTGGGCGTGGCCCTGAACAATGGTCACCATCATCTCATCCATCAGGTTGCCATAGACGTTGCTGACCACCTCTGCGTCCAGCATCAGATAGTCGGCCATGTTCGGGCTCAGGTGCGTAAAGACGTTCATGTCGCGTCCTATCTGGCTGAAGATCACACGGCAGCCCGCCTGGCGAAGCTTTTGCAGACCCCGTTGCAGGTTTTTATCCGGGCTGCACACCACGTCGGCAGAGATAACCAGATGCAGGAGACGGCCCGGCATGGGGCTTTTATCCAGCAGCTCGAGAAGTTCATCGACCAGCGTTACGCTGGCTAAACCGGCCTCAGAAAGCGGCAGTGCCACGCCCATGCCTTTACTGGCCACCTGAGCGGCGAAGGCACGGAAAAATTCACTAAAGATACGTCTGTCGAGGGCGTGCAAAAGCTCAGGCTCCGCCAGGCCCGAGCGGAAGGCATGCTCCTCCTGTACTTCACCCTGGCTGGTCCACAGGCGTAACGAAAGCAGCCAGAAATTACTGCTTTCCGGGATGCGCGGGGAGGCGACGCTGCGGGCGATCATCATCAGGTGATTGTCTTTAATCATGTGCCACTGTTCATCAAGCGACATCATGCTGCGAGTGTTGTGATCCCGCTCCTGCTGGGGTTCGTAAACCGTCACAGTACCGCGCCCGTTGTTTTTTGAGGCGTAACAGGCAATATCCGCCTGCGACATTACCTCCGACGCCTGATGGTTATTTTCATCAATCAGCGTGATACCTGCGCTGGCGCCGATCCGGTGCAGGCGGCCTTCCCACATAAAGTGATAGTCGTTGATGGCATGAATCAGGCGACCGGCAATATAGCGCGCGCTTTCAATATTGCAGTCCGGTAACAGTAACCCAAACTCATCCCCGCCCAGGCGCGCCAGCACGTCGCTGGAGCGGAGCATGGTCAGCATCAGAGAAGAGAGTTCCCGCAGCAGGGCATCGCCCGCCGCATGGCCCGCCGTATCGTTGACGGCTTTAAAGCGATCGAGATCGATAAAGACAAGGGCATGGCGCTGTCGCGTTTCGCGAACGGTCTGCAGGAGTCGTTTGAGATGATTTTCGAAGCTGACCCGGTTTGCCAGATGGGTCAGGGCATCGTGGGAGGCGCTGTAGCTCAGCTGGCGCAGCATTTTGCGCGACTCTGTCACGTCCTGAATCACGATAACCGAGCCAATATTCTGTCCATCCAGCGTGCTGAGCGGCGTAATGCTGTAATGAATATCAAAATTACCACCGGTACGGCAGTTCAGCACCACGTCCTGATCGATATCAGAACGGGACATATCGCCGCTGTGAATATTCTCCATCAGCGGCCCTTTTTCACCAAAGGTGATATGCAACACCTTCAGGATCGGCTGGCCGATAGCTTCGGTCTGCAGCCAGCCGCTCATTTTCTCAGCGACCGGGTTCATAAAGGTGACGTTCATGTTGATATCGGTGCACAGCACCGCTTCACCGATAGAGTCGAGCGTGATGTGTAGCCGCTCTTTTTCCTGGAAAAGCGCCTCGTTAAGCTGCTTAACCTCGGTCATGTCCATGTTGATACCGAGCAGCCGTTCGACTTCGCCCTGCTTATTGAGCACCCGGTTCGCCAGGGAGCGAATATGGCGCACGCCTTCCTTCACGCGGATGCGGAATTCCAGCTTAAACGGCAGACGGGATATCAGCGAGTCCCGCAGCACCTTCTCAGCGTGGGCACGATCTTCCGGCAGCATCGTATCGTGCCAGAGCTGCCAGGTAGGCTTGATATGCGGCGGGATTTCATACAGCTCAAACATCCGCTTGTCCCAGCTGATGATGTCTGGCTCGAGATCCCACTCCCAGATGCCGATGCCGCCCGCTTCGTTAGCAAGCGTAATGCGCTCCATCAGGCGTTTATTGACCCACTCGGTCTGCTTCAGGTCGTTAATATCTTCAATCTGGGCGATAAAATAGAGCGGCGAGCCGTCGGCATGGCGCACGACGGAGACGGCAAGCAGCGCCCAGACCACTTCCCCGTCGCGGGTGTAGTAGCGCTTCTCGAGGGTGTAAGTGTTGATGTCGCCGTTGACCAGCTGTTCGAGCTGCTCCAGGTCGGTATTCAGATCTTCCGGCCAGGTGAGCTGCTGGAAGGTCAGCGACTGGAGCTCCGTCTGGCTGTAACCGAGGAAATTGCACAGCGCCTTGTTAGCCTGTAGCCATTTACCTTCGATGCTGACCAGCGCCATACCGATGGCGGAATACTCCATCGCATTGCGGAAACGCTCCTCGCTTTCGGTAATGTGCTTGCGCTCGGCGCGGAAGGCGTACATCACCATGGTCATCACGTTGGCAGGCAGGAGCAGCATCAGGAACGGCAGCCAGGGGGCGTTCAACATCGGCCCGACGTGTTGGGTTGTCAGCGCCACCGGGTTCCGGGCAATCATCAGCGACACAACCATCACGGTGACAAGAAACACCATGAATGCTTCCATTCGCGGCAAGCGCACTGCGCTCCACATAAGCAAAACGATAACGCAGGTGAAAGGCCACGGCAGCCAGGTAATGGCTGCCCAACTGAGGGCCAGCGTCACGGCCAGGGTGGTCAGGGTTTCCAGCAGCAATCGCGGGTCACGGTGGCGCAGCAGATAATGCGGTTTAAACAACAGTCCCAGTGGTACCACCGCCAGCGCGCCAATGGCTTCAGACAACACCCAGACGAAGAAATTACGCGCTGGTTCAGGGCCGGGCGCCAGCAGAGACACCAGGACGCCGCCCACCAGGGGCGGTATCACGGCGCTGCCGATGGCCACCCGGATCCAGTCATTCAGATTCTGCAGCGGGTTGTACCACGGCAGCAATTTGCGCAGCAATAACGCACCGGTAAAGGCTTCAACCACGTTAATTGAGGTGTAGGTGAGGTTTATCGATCCCCACGAAAACAGCATCCATGTGGCCAGAATATTGCCGAACGAACAGGCCAGGGCGATTCCCGGCCACATTTTTCCTGCATGGCGATAAAACGCCACCATCATAATGGCGGTGGGGAACCAGAGCGGGGCCAGCAGGGTGCCGAACCGGGTGAGCTCCAGCGAAAATAAGGTAAAGATAAAGGTGACCAGGCCCAGACAGACAAGTCGTATTAAAGGATGTGGGGTGGTAACCAAAACCCGCTGGTATTGTTTATTCATTACCGCTTTATCCAGAGACGCCATGCCGTCAGGGAAGATGTCCGAACGCGTGAATTTGATAATTTGGTTTATGCTAGTACAAACAATTTACAATTCATATGGTGACCGCTCAGAATTTGACACCACAGACTTATTAAATAGAAGCTCCGTGAAAAAAAACGGTTAAACGCTGAAAAAACGCTCATTTAAATTTCACTCAGGGAATAATACGTCACTTTTAAGCCAGTCTCGCAGAACCTGTGCATTCGACTGGTATCACGCCCGCGAAATCCCTATAATTGCCGCGTTTGACGCTCCGGCGTCGTCCTTCCTTAACATCCAGGTTAATCAGGTCGCTAAATTTATGACTGATAAGTCTCATCAGTGCGTCATTATAGGCATCGCCGGCGCATCGGCTTCAGGTAAAAGTCTAATTGCCAGTACGCTTTATCGCGAACTGCGTGAACAAGTAGGTGATGAGCATATCGGCGTCATTCCCGAAGACAGCTATTACAAAGATCAATCCCATCTGTCGATGGAAGAGCGCGTTAAAACGAACTATGACCACCCAAATGCAATGGATCACAGCTTGCTGTTCCAGCATTTAGAAGCGCTCAAGAGCGGCCAGGCGATTGAACTGCCCGTTTACAGTTACGTAGAACACACCCGCACCCAGGAAACCATCCGCATCGAGCCGAAAAAGGTCATTATCCTCGAAGGCATCCTGCTTCTGACCGACGCCCGCCTGCGTGAATCCATGAACTTCTCGATTTTCGTTGATACTCCGCTGGATATCTGCCTGATGCGCCGCATCAAGCGTGACGTGAATGAGCGCGGCCGTTCGATGGACTCCGTCATGGCGCAATACCAGAAAACGGTTCGCCCGATGTTCCTGCAGTTTATTGAGCCATCCAAACAATACGCCGATATCATTGTGCCGCGCGGGGGTAAAAACCGCATTGCTATAGATATCTTAAAAGCGAAAATCAGCCAGTTTTTTGAATAAGCCGCGTGAATTGTGTACCGTTCAGAGATAACCTGGTTTTACCCTGAGCGCTTATCGTCTCAGGGTACGATGCATGAAAGGAGAAAGTGCCATGCGTCTTTGTGATCGCGATATAGAAGCCTGGCTGGATGAAGGCCGTTTGTCTATTACCCCACGTCCACCCATTGAGCGTATCAATGGTGTGACCGTTGATGTACGGTTGGGGAATAAATTCCGCACCTTTAGCGGCCATACCGCACCGTTCATTGACCTCAGCGGGCCGAAGGACGAAGTCAGCGCTGCGCTCGATCGTGTGATGAGTGACGAAATCGTTATCGACGAGGGCGAAGCTTTCTATCTGCATCCGGGTGAACTGGCCCTGGCGGTGACGTTTGAATCTGTAACCCTGCCTGCGGACCTGGTCGGCTGGCTTGATGGCCGTTCTTCGCTGGCGAGATTGGGGCTGATGGTTCACGTGACCGCGCACCGTATCGATCCAGGCTGGTCGGGGCGTATTGTGCTGGAATTCTTCAATGCCGGTAAATTGCCGCTGGCGCTGCGGCCGGGAATGATGATCGGCGCGTTAAGTTTTGAACCGCTGTCAGGCCCGGCAGATCGTCCTTATAACCGTCGCCAGGACGCAAAATATCGCGACCAGCAGGGCGCGGTTGCCAGCCGCATTGATAAAGACTGATCGTTAGCCCATTGAGGATGCCATGAGAAGAGTTCTGACAACGCTGATGATTTTGCTGGTGGTGCTGGTGGCTGGCCTTTCGGCGTTGGTTCTGCTGGTTAACCCCAACGATTTCCGCGCTTACATGGTGCGGCAGGTCGAGGCACGCAGTGGTTATCAACTGAATCTTGACGGGCCGCTGCGCTGGCACGTCTGGCCGCAGCTCAGCATTCTCTCTGGCCGCATGTCGCTCACCGCGCCGGGAGCGTCCCAGCCGCTGGTGTCCGCAGACAACATGCGCCTTGATGTGGCGCTGATCCCGCTCATTTCCCATCAGCTGCAGGTTAAGCAGGTGATGCTGAAAGGCGCGGTGATTCAGCTCACCCCACAAACCGAAGCCGTGCGTGATGCAAATGCGCCGGTCGCGCCGCGCGAGAATACCCTGCCTGATGAGCCGTCCGATACTGGCTGGTCCTTTGATATCGGCAAGCTGAAAGTTGCCGATAGCGTGTTGGTTTTCCAGCATGAACACCAGGAGCAGGTGACCGTTCGCGACATTAACCTACAGATGGAACAGGATGCTCACCACTTTGCGACGGTAGAGTTTAGCGGGCGCGTGAATCGCGATCAGCGTGATTTGACCCTGTCGCTGAATGCGAATGTGAATGCGTCAGACTACCCGCATCAGCTCACGGCTGATATCCAGCAGCTTAACTGGCAGCTGACGGGGGCCGATCTTCCCGCCCAGGGCATCGCCGGGCAGGGAACGCTGCAGGCCGTATGGCGCGAAGAACAAAAACAGCTGGAGCTGGATAATCTCAACCTGCAGGCTAATGACAGTAGCCTGAAGGGGCAGGCGAGCGTCACGCTCGAAGAAAAGCCGAAGTGGGTGCTGAATCTGCAGTTTGACAGGCTCAACCTTGAAAACCTGTTGCCGCCTCTGCCAGCCAGCGCCACGGACAGCGATGCCACGCAGACGGGGCAAAGCCAGGCACCGGTATCACGTCCGGTTATCTCGTCTAATCTCGATCAGCCCGACTATAACGCCCTGCGTGGATTCACGGCGGATATTCTGCTGAAAGCCAATAGCCTGCGCTGGCGAGGCATGGACTTTACCGACGTGAGCAGCCAGATGTTTAACCATAACGGTTTGCTGGTGATCTCCGAACTGAGCGGTAAGATGGGCGCAGGGAACCTCTCGCTGCCCGGTACGCTGGATGTCCGTAAAGACGTTGCCAGCGCCGAATTCCAGCCGCGTCTCGACAATGTTGAGATAGGCACCATCCTGAAGGCTTTTAACTACCCGATATCCCTGACGGGGCAGTTGACGCTCGCGGGTGACTTCTCAGGTTCGCAAATTGATGCCGATGCTTTCCGCCGCGAGTGGCAGGGGCAGGCGCATCTCGATCTGAAAAATTCCCGTATGGAAGGGCTTAACTTCCAGCAGCTGGTGCAGCAGGCGGTTGAGCGCAGCAGCGATGTAAAAGCCCAGGATAACTACGACAGCGCCACCCGCCTCGAGAGCTTCACCGCGGACCTGACGCTGGACAACGGCCAGCTTACTCTCGACGGAATGCAGGGCGCCTCTTCACTCTTATCAGTGACCGGTGAAGGCAAGCTGGATCTGGTGAAAGAGACGGCGGATACGCGCTTTAACGTTCGGGTACTTTCCGGCTGGCAGGGTGAAAGCAAGCTCATCGACTTCCTTAAAGAGACGCCGGTCCCGCTGACCGTATACGGCAAATGGCAGGCACTGAATTACAGCCTGCAGGTGGATCAGATCCTGCGCAAGCATCTGCAGGATGAAGCGAAACGTCGGCTTAGCGGCTGGGCGGATCGTAATAAAGATTCACAGGACGGCAAGGATGTGAAAAAGCTGCTGGATAAGCTGTGATGTCCGTTGTGCCGGGTGGCGGCTTCGCCTTACCCGGCCTACAAAAACCGAACATCGTAGGCCGGGTAAGCGAAGCGCCACCCGGCTTTTTTATACCTCAAAATCCAGTTCTTCTTCATCCCGCAGCGGAATGAGTTGAACCTTCTGCACGCGATGGTTTTCAATCTGCAGCGTTTTGAGCAGATAGTCTCCCACCTGAACCTCTTCTCCCGGCTGCGGGATACGCTGTAAGTACTCCATCAGCAGGCCGGCAATGGTGTGATATTCTCGTTTTTCATCCAGCGGCAGCGGCACGTATTGCACCAGGTCTTCCAGCGGCATGTGGCCGTTAGCCGTCCAGGAGCCGTCTGCGTTTTTCTGAATGTCGTGGCGCGCGTCAATCTCATCCACCTCGTTAGGCAGATTACCGGCGATCGTTTCCATCACGTCGCTGAGCGTGACCAGCCCTTCCACTGAACCAAACTCATCTACTACAAAGGCAAAGTGCGTGCGCGCGTTACGGAATTGCTCCAGGGCGGAAAGCAGCGGTAGCCCTTCCGGGAATACCAGCGGCTGGCGGACCAGGACGCGGAGATTGAGCGGCTCACCGTGAAGCTGCTGCTGGAGCAGGTCAATAACGTGCACCACGCCCAGCAGCTCATCTTCCTCTTCACCGCCGGTCACCACCACGCGGGTGTGCTGGTTTTTATCCAGCAGGGCGCGAACGTGCGCTTCCGGGGCCGTCAGGTCGATATGTTCAATGTCATGTCGCGATGTCATGATGCTGCTAACCGTCCGCTGATTGAGATTGAGCACCCGCTCAATCATCAGCCGTTCCTGCGGGTTAAAGATCTGCCCGTCGCTGTGATCGGCCAGCATGGCGGAGGATTCGGCGTCCAGCTCGGCATCCTCTTTCTTACCGCTTAACAGGCGCATAACCGTGTCGGCCGTGCGCTGACGCAGGGTCTGATTCGCGGAAAGGAAGCGGCGGCGGTTAAATATCGCCAGCTGGTTAAGCGCTTCAATCATGACGGAGAATCCGATGGCGGCATACAGGTAGCCTTTCGGAATATGGAAGCCAAAGCCGTCGGCCACCAGGCTAAAGCCAATCATCAGCAGGAAGCTCAGACAGAGGATCACGATGGTCGGGTGACTGTTCACGAAGCGGGTCAGCGCCTTGCTGGCCATTACCATCAGCGTGATGGCAATAATGACTGCGGCCATCATCACCGCAAGGTGGTCCACCATCCCGACGGCGGTGATCACCGAGTCAAGGGAGAAGACCGCATCCAGCACCACGATTTGAGCCACCACCGGCCAGAATTTCGCCCCGCGGCGCTGGGTCGGGTTCTCGCTGTCTTTGCCCTCCAGCCGCTCGTTGAGCTCCACGGTGGCTTTAAACAGCAGGAACAACCCGCCGAAGAGCATGATCAGATCGCGGGCGCTAAAGCTCAGACCGTGAATGGAGAACAGAGGCTGAGTGAGCGTCACCAGCCAGGAGATAGAGGCCAGCAGCAGTAGCCGCATCACCATTGCCAGCAGCAGACCCGTTACGCGCGCGCGGTCGCGCTGGGAAGGAGGCAGTTTTTCAGCGAGGATGGCGATAAAGACCAGATTATCAATCCCGAGCACCAGCTCGATGACGACCAGCGTAACCAGCCCGGCCCAGATTGAGGGATCGGCAATCCATTCCATAGTAATAGCAATACCTTCTGTAATATGACAAATGTCACACTTCGATCATGGATAAAGCTGGGGGAAATTGCAATGCCGGGCTGAGATTTCTCTTAATACGACGGGTAAAAAAGAGAGCATTCTCAATAATCTGTAAATAAGCGAAATACGTATATTTAATTACAGGGAAAGCATTTTAGGATATATCGCAGGTGATGATTTTTACTTTCATTTTGTCAATATAAAGAAAATCCTAAAAGGTCAAAAATTTGCTCTTAATATTAATCTTAAAAACCGATATTAGGACAGTTGTCTCCTTGCCTGCTATTAGGTTAGCTGCAACAATTCTCCCAGCATCAAATGTTAAATCTCGGTGTTGCTATTAATGTTCGGTCTTCAGGGATGGTTATTCATTATTCGTCGGGTTTTTCAAGCGACTGATATATTTCCAGAAGACCTTGCTCAAGAGGGTGTCTATCCATAACACATTGTTTAGTCAGTGGATTGGTAACTGAAAGCCAAGGGCGGTAGCGTGCCTGAAAGCGTGTGAATCAGCCTCGATTATTCTGTCAAGAGCCAATGGATGAATAAGCTTTTTTTAGGACTGATGCCAGTTATATTTCTATTTGATTAACTGCATGCTGAAACCCAATACGACTCGAGCTTATTTAAATTGCACAGGATAATTACTCTGCCAAAGTGATAAATAATCAATGATGAAATCCAAAATGAAATTGATGCCATTATTGGTGTCTGTGACCTTGATGAGTGGTTGCACGGTCTTTCCCGGCAGCAATATGTCAACAATGGGTAAGGATGTGATCAAGCAACAGGATGCCGATTTTGATCTCGACAAAATGGTGAATGTTTATCCACTTACGCCTCGTCTGGTCGAACAATTACGTCCACGTCCGAATGTTGCCCAGCCGAATATGTCGCTGGACCAGGAAATTGCGTCCTACCAGTATCGCGTGGGGCCGGGTGACGTGATCAACGTGACCGTCTGGGACCACCCTGAATTGACCACGCCTGCGGGCCAGTACCGCAGCTCAAGCGACACCGGTAACTGGGTGCAGTCAGATGGCACCATGTTCTATCCCTACATTGGTAAAGTCCATGTTGCGGGGAAAACGCTTGCCGAGATCCGTAGTGATATTACCGGCCGCTTAGCGCAGTACATCGCCGATCCGCAGGTGGACGTTAATATCGCCGCATTCCGCTCGCAAAAAGCCTATATCTCCGGCCAGGTGAACAAATCCGGCCAGCAGGCCATCACCAACGTTCCTCTGACCGTACTGGATGCCATCAACGCCGCGGGCGGGTTAACCGACGGCGCCGACTGGCGCAACGTCGTGCTCACCCACAACGGGAAGGAGCAGCGCATTTCGCTGCAGGCGCTGATGCAAAACGGCGATCTGACCCAGAACCGCCTGCTTTATCCGGGCGACATTCTCTACGTGCCGCGCAATGACGATCTGAAAGTCTTCGTGATGGGTGAAGTGAAGAAACAGAGCACCCTCAAGATGGACTTCAGCGGTATGACGCTGACCGAAGCGCTGGGCAATGCTGAGGGTATCGATCTGACGACCTCTAACGCGACCGGTATCTTCGTGATCCGTCCGCTGAAAGGTGAGGGCAGCGCGAAAGGCAAGATTGCCAACATCTACCAGCTGGATATGTCCGATGCGACTTCTCTGGTGATGGCGACGGAGTTCCGTCTCCAGCCATACGATGTGGTGTATGTCACCACCGCGCCGGTTGCCCGCTGGAACCGTCTGATCAACCAGTTGCTGCCAACCATCAGTGGCGTTCGCTACATGACGGATACGGCGCGCGACATTCATACCTGGTAATCCGCGATGTTTAACAAAATTCTGGTGGTATGCGTGGGGAACATTTGCCGTTCCCCTACGGCTGAACGGTTGTTGAAACACTACCAGCCCGAACTAACCGTTGATTCGGCAGGGCTGGGTGCACTGGTCGGTAAAGGTGCCGATGAGCGCGCAACGAGCGTAGCGCGGGATCATCACCTCTCTCTTGACGGTCACGTGGCCCGCCAGGTCACTGGCCGCATGTGCCGGGAGTATGACCTGATCCTGACGATGGAAAAACGCCATATTCATGCGCTGTGCGATATCGCTCCGGAGATGCGCGGCAAGGTGATGCTGTTTGGTCACTGGGACAATGAACGTGAAATCCCCGATCCGTATCGCAAAAGCCATGAGGCCTTTGAGGCGGTTTACACCTTACTTGACCAGTCTGCCCAACAGTGGGCGCAGGCACTGAAAGTTCAGCAGGGATAACAATGACAGAAAAAACAAGACCTTCTGCCGCCCCGACTTCGGGCAGTGATGAAATTGATATTGGGCGCCTGGTCGGCACTGTTGTAGAGGCAAAGTGGTGGGTGCTTGGCATTACCGCCGTATTCGCCGCGGCGGCCGTCGTTTATACGCTGTTCGCCACCCCTATCTACAGCGCCGACGCGCTGGTGCAGATCGAGCAGAATACCGGCAACTCGCTGGTGCAGGATATCGGCTCCGCGCTGGCGAACAAGCCGCCGGCATCCGACGCTGAAATTCAGCTCATCCAGTCACGTCTGGTGCTGGGTAAAACGGTTCACGATCTCGGGCTCGATATCTCCGTCACCAAAAATACCTTCCCAGTCTTTGGTGCCGGCTGGGACCGTCTGATGGGGCGAAGCAATGACACGGTGAAAGTCACTGACTTCGTGCTGCCGAAAGGGGCTGCCGATCAGACGTTTACCCTGACGGTGCTTGGCCCGAAACAGTATCAGCTAACCAGCGACGCAGGTTTTAGCGCCCGCGGTGAAGTGGGGCAGATGCTGACCAAAGACGGCGTCAGCATGATGGTCAGCGCGATTAACGCCCAGGAGGGCGGTGAATTCACCGTCACCAAATTCTCCACGCTGGGGATGATCAACAATCTGCAAAACAACCTGACCGTCACCGAAAACGGTAAGGACACCGGCGTGCTGAGCATGACCTTTACCGGTGAAGATAAGGATCAAATCCGCGACATCCTGAACAGCATTACCCGCAACTACCTTGAGCAGAACGTCGAGCGTAAGTCGGCGGAAGCGGCGAAAAGCCTGGCGTTCCTGTCAAAACAGCTTCCGGAAGTGCGCGCCCATCTGGATGAAGCCGAGAACAAGCTGAACGCTTATCGTCAGGATAAAGACTCCGTTGACCTGCCGCTGGAGGCAAAATCAGTCCTTGATTCGATGGTCAACATTGATGCGCAGCTCAACGAGCTGACCTTCAAAGAGGCGGAAATTTCCAAGCTTTATACCAAACGCCACCCGGCCTACCGCACGCTGCTGGAGAAACGCCGTACGCTGGAAGAGGAGAAGGCGAAGCTCAATGACCGCGTGACCGCGATGCCGAAAACGCAGCAGGAGATCGTGCGTCTGACCCGCGACGTGGAGTCCGGACAGCAGGTTTACATGCAGTTGCTGAACAAGCAGCAGGAGCTGAAAATCACCGAAGCCAGTACCGTCGGTGACGTGCGTATCGTCGACCCGGCGATTACCCAGCCAGGGGTGCTGAAGCCGAAGAAAGCGCTGATTATTCTCGGCAGCATTATTCTCGGCCTGATGCTCTCCATCGTCGGTGTACTGCTGCGTTCGCTGTTCAACCGCGGAATCGAAAGCCCGCAGGTGCTGGAAGAGAGCGGTATCAACGTCTATGCCAGCATTCCGCTGTCTGAGTGGCAAAAATCCCGTGACAGCGTGAAAACCATCAAGGGCGTTAAGCGTTACAAACAGAGCCAGCTTCTGGCGGTGGGTAACCCAACAGACCTTGCTATCGAAGCGATCCGCAGCCTGCGCACCAGCCTGCACTTCGCGATGATGCAGGCCAAAAACAACGTCCTGATGTTAACCGGCGTTAGCCCGTCAATCGGTAAAACCTTCGTCTGCGCCAACCTGGCGGCCGTTGTCAGCCAGACCAACAAGCGCGTGCTGCTGATCGACTGCGATATGCGTAAGGGCTACACCCACGAACTGCTGGGCACCAACAACGTTAACGGTCTGTCGGAAATCCTGCTCGGTAAAGGTGACATCAGCCAGAGCGCGAAACCTACAACGGTGCCGAAATTCGATCTGATCCCACGCGGTCAGGTGCCGCCTAACCCGTCTGAACTGCTGATGAGCGAACGCTTCACCGAACTGGTGGAGTGGGCGAGCAAAAACTACGACCTGGTGCTGATCGATACGCCGCCGATTCTGGCCGTGACCGACGCAGCCGTCGTTGGCCGCCATGCGGGCACCACGCTGATGGTAGCGCGTTACGCGGTGAACACCCTGAAAGAGGTAGAAACCAGCCTGAGCCGCTTCGAGCAGAACGGGATTGAGGTGAAAGGGGTGATCCTGAACTCCATCTTCCGCCGCGCGACCGGGTACCAGGATTACGGGTATTACGAGTACGAATATAAGTCTGACAGCAAATAACAATCCCCCTCACCCTAACCCTCTCCCGAGGGGAGAGGGGCGGGGTGAGGGATCAGGGGAAGATCATGACCACACAACGCCCTTTAGTTTCAATCTATATGCCGACATGGAATCGTCAGCAGCTGGCGATCCGCGCAATCAAGTCGGTGTTACGTCAGGATTACGATAACTGGGAGCTGATCATCGTTGATGACTGCTCTTCCTCGTATGAACAGCTGCAAAAGTTTGTGACTGACCTCAACGACCCGCGGGTGGTCTATACCCACAACGCCATCAACTCCGGCGCCTGTGCGGTGCGTAATCAGGCGATTATGCAGGCCAAAGGGCAGTATCTCACCGGAATCGACGACGACGACGAATGGACGCCTAACCGCCTGTCTATTTTCCTGTCGCATAAAGAACAGCTGGTTACGCACGCTTTCCTGTACGCCAACGACTATGTCTGCCAGGGCGAGGTCTACTCGCAGCCCGCCAGCCTGCCGCTGTACCCGAAATCACCGTACTCACGCCGCCTGTTCTACAAGCGCAACATTATTGGTAACCAGGTATTCACCTGGGCGTGGCGCTTCAAAGAGTGCCTGTTCGATACCGAACTCAAGGCCGCGCAGGATTACGATATCTTCCTGCGAATGGTGGTGGAATACGGCGAGCCGTGGAAAGTGGAAGAGGCTACGCAAATCCTGCACATCAACCACGGGGAGATGCAAATCACCTCCTCGCCGAAGAAATTCTCCGGCTACTTCCATTTTTACCGCAAGCATAAGGACAAGTTTGACCGTGCCAGCCGTAAATATCAGCTCTTTACCCTCTATCAGATCCGCAATAAGCGCATGAACTGGCGCACGCTGCTGACGCTGCTGTCCGTGCGTAACGGTAAGCGTCTGGCTGATGGACTTCGGGGGAAATAATGTTTCTGGAAGATTGCCGCGCTAACAGCTGGAGCCTGCGTCCGTGCTGCATGGTTCTGGCGTACCGCATCGCGCACTTTTGCTCGGTGTGGCGTAAGAAAAATGTCCTGAACAACATCTGGGCGGCACCCGTGCTGGTGCTGTACCGCATCATTACCGAATGCTTTTTTGGCTATGAAATTCAGGCCGCTGCCACCATTGGCCGCCGCTTTACCATCCATCACGGCTATGCGGTGGTGATCAACAAGTTCGTGGTCGCCGGGGATGATTTCACCATCCGCCATGGGGTGACCATTGGCAACCGCGGGCCGGACAGCCTGGCCTGCCCGGTTATCGGCAATAACGTCGAGCTGGGCGCGAACGTGGTGATCATCGGTGACATTACGATTGGTAATAACGTCACGATTGGTGCTGGCAGCGTGGTGCTGGACAGCATTCCGGATAACGCGCTGGTGGTGGGAGAAAAAGCCCGCGTGAAGGTGATTAAATGAACATTCTGCAATTTAACGTACGCCTCGCAGAAGGCGGCGCGGCAGGCGTGGCGCTGGATCTGCACCAGCGCGCGCTGCAAAAAGGACTCCAGTCTCGTTTTATTTACGGCTATGGCAAAGGCGGCAAGAAAAGCGTTAGCCACGATAATTTCCCGCAGGTACATAAGCACACGCCGCGCCTGACCTCGATTGCTAACATTGCGCTGTTCCGTCTGTTTAACCGCGATCTGTTTGGCAACCTGAACACGCTGTACCGCACGGTAACCCGTACCACCGGCCCGGTTGTGCTGCATTTTCACGTGCTGCACAGCTACTGGCTGAATCTGGAAGAGGTGGTGGCGTTCTGTCAGAAGGTGCAGGCCCACAAGCCCGACACCCGCTTCGTCTGGACGCTGCACGATCACTGGAGCGTAACCGGACGCTGTGCGTTTACCGACGGCTGCGAAGGCTGGAAAGATAACTGCCAGAAGTGCCCCACATTAAGCAACTACCCTCCGGTGAAGGTGGATCGCGCGCATCAGCTGGTCGCCGGAAAGCGCCAGCTTTTCCGCGACATGCTGTCGCTCGGCTGTACGTTTATCTCCCCGAGCCAGCACGTGGCCGATGCCTTCAACAGCCTGTACGGGGCAGGGCGCTGTCAGATTATTAACAACGGCATCGACGTGGCGACGGAAGCCATTCTCGCCGAGCTGACGCCGGTGGCAGAAACCGCGGGCAAACCGAAAATCGCTATCGTTGCGCATGACCTGCGCTACGACGGGAAAACCAACCAGCAGCTGGTGCGCGACATGATGGCGCTGGGTGACAAAATTGAGCTTCATACCTTCGGCAAATTTTCCCCGTTCGAAGGGGCTAACGTGGTGAACCACGGGTTTGAAACCGATAAGCGCAAGCTGATGAGCGCGCTTAATGAAATGGATGCGCTGGTATTCAGTTCACGCGTGGATAACTATCCGCTGATCCTTTGTGAAGCGCTCTCCATCGGCGTGCCGGTGATTGCCACCCACAGCGATGCGGCACGTGAAGTGCTGGAAAAATCCGGCGGCAAAACTTTTGCCGAGCAGGAGGTTCTGCCGCTGGTTCAGCTGCCGAAGGCGCAGATCGCTCAGGCCGTTTTTGGCACTGACCTGGAATCGTTCCGCAACCGCAGCCGCAAGGCCTACAGTGGACAACAGATGCTGGAGGAATATGTCTCGTTCTATCAGAATCTGTAGTTATCTGCTGCTGCCGCTGATCTACCTGCTGGTCAACGTCAAAATTGCCCAGCTCGGCGAAAGCTTTCCGATAACCATCGTCACCTTCTTGCCCGTTCTGCTTTTGCTGTATGTCGATAAAATCAACCTTAAGAAGCTGATGATTGCCTTAGGGTTGGGCACGGGCCTGACGCTGTTTAACTACATCTTTGGCCAGTCGCTGGATGCCAGTAAATACATCACCTCGACCATGCTGTTTGTTTATATCGTTATTATTATCGGAATGGTCTGGAGTATTCGCTTCAAAACGATTTCTCCGCACAATTATCGGAAAATCCTCAGGTTCTTTTATATTGCCGTTGCGTTAATTGTTATGCTTGCTGCCATGGAGATGGCGCAAATTATTCTTACCGGCGGCAGCAGCCTGATGGAGATAATTTCGAAATATCTCATTTACAGCAACAGCTATGTATTGAACTTCATCAAGTTCGGCGGGAAGCGTACCACGGCCCTCTATTTTGAACCGGCGTTTTTCGCTCTGGCGTTAATCTCAATTTGGCTCAGCATCAAACAGTTTGGTATCAAAACGCCTAAGACCGATGCTATGATTCTTGCAGGAATTGTTCTCTCTGGATCGTTCTCAGGGGTAATGACATTTATCCTGTTTTACCTGCTGGAATGGGCGTTTCAGTACCTGAACAAAGATGCGATTAAGAAAAAACTGCCGCTGGCGATTATCTCCCTGACGGTATTTATGGTGGGCGTGATATTTGCCTTCCCGTACATCTCAGAACGTCTGGGTGATTTGGGAACGGAAGGGTCTTCGTCCTATTATCGCATCATTGGACCGCTGGTGATGGTGGGTTATTCCTTAACCCATATTGATGGTGTAGTAAGATTCGGCTCACTTTACGAATATGTTGCATCATTCGGAATCTTTAACGGTGCGGATGTCGGTAAAACCATAGACAATGGTCTGTATCTGTTAATTATTTATTTTTCATGGTTCGCCGTACTGTTGACGCTGTGGTATCTGTTTAAAGTTTTCAAAATGATGATTAACGCGTTTGGTGATAACCAGAACTTTCGCGTTCAGCTTTATCTGTTTACGCCGGTGTCGCTGTTTTTTACCGGGTCAATATTTAGCCCGGAATATGCTTTCTTGATTGTCTGTCCGTTTATTCTGCGCAAAGCGCTTAATATTACGCACGTATGACGAAATGAGGTGATTTATGTTTCTTAGCGTCATTACTGTCGCTTTTCGTAATTACGAAGGGGTGGTAAAAACCTGGCGCTCGCTGCGCAACCTGGCGCGCGATCCAAGCCTCACCTTTGAGTGGATTGTGGTCGACGGCGGCTCGAACGATGGCACGGCGGAGTTTCTGGAAAAACTCAACGGTGAGTTCAACTTACGCTACATCAGCGAGAAAGATAAAGGCATCTACGATGCGATGAACAAAGGCATCAATATGGCGCAAGGCCGTTATGCCATCTTCCTGAATTCGGGTGATATTTTCCATGACGACGTGGCGCTGTTTGCCCGTCAGCTGGCGCGCCAGAAAGAGGACGCCATGTATATTGGCGATGCGCTGCTTGATTTTGGCGACGGACATAAAGTGTGCCGCAGCGCGAAGCCGGGCTGGTATATCTACCATAGTTTGCCCGCCAGCCATCAGGCCATTTTCTTTCCGGTAAAAGGTCTGAAAAAACAGCCTTATGATTTGCAGTATAAAGTGTCATCCGATTATGCGCTGGCAGCCAGTCTGTATAAGTCAGGTTACCCGTTCCGCCGAATTAAAGGGCTGGTATCTGAATTTTCGATGGGTGGCGTGTCAACCTCGAATAATCTGGAGTTGTGCCAGGATGCCAAAAACGTACAGCGTAAAATATTACGCGTGCCGGGGTTCTGGGCGGAGTTGTCTTATTTTTTACGCGTGCGCACCACGAGTAAAACGAAAGCCTTATATAACAAAGCCTGAATATAAGGAAACGTAATGCAGGATCTGAACGGTTTCTCCGTACCGAAAGGTTTTCGGGGGGCGGGCGGTATTAAAGTGCAGCTATGGTGGGCCGTTCAGGCCACCTTATTTGCCTGGTCACCGCAAATACTGTACCGCTGGCGAGCATTTTTATTGCGCCTGTTTGGCGCAAAAATAGGAAAAAACGTAGTCATTCGGCCTTCGGTGAAAATTACCTATCCGTGGAAATTAACGCTCGGGGATTATGCCTGGGTAGGGGATGACGCGGTGTTATATACCCTTGGCGAGATTACGATTGGCGCAAATTCGGTGGTTTCACAGAAATGTTATTTGTGTACCGGAAGCCATGACTTTATGAGTCAGCATTTTGATATTACCGCCTCGCCTATTGTGATTGGCGAAAAATGCTGGCTGGCAACGGATGTTTTTGTTGCACCGGGTGTATCTGTTGGCGATGGCACGGTAGTCGGTGCCCGCAGCAGCGTTTTTAAATCGCTACCGGCAAATAAAGTTTGCCGTGGCAACCCCGCAGTGGTGATACGCGAACGCGTTGAAACTGATTAAATTCATAAGTAGAGGAATATAAACATGTCTAAAGTCGCTCTCATCACCGGCGTTACCGGGCAGGATGGTTCTTACCTGGCAGAATTACTGCTGGAAAAAGGTTATGAAGTACACGGTATTAAGCGTCGTGCGTCTTCTTTCAACACCGAACGTGTGGATCACATCTATCAGGATCCGCACGCGGCGAACCCGAAATTCCACCTGCACTACGGCGACCTGACCGATACCTCCAACCTGACCCGTATCCTGCAGGAAGTGCAGCCGGATGAAGTCTACAACCTGGGCGCGATGAGCCACGTTGCGGTCTCCTTCGAATCCCCGGAGTACACCGCTGACGTTGACGCCATGGGCACGCTGCGTCTGCTGGAAGCGATTCGCTTCCTGGGCCTCGAGAAGAAAACCCGTTTCTATCAGGCATCCACCTCTGAGCTGTACGGTCTGGTGCAGGAAATCCCACAGAAAGAGACCACGCCATTCTACCCGCGCTCTCCGTACGCGGTGGCAAAACTGTACGCCTACTGGATCACCGTGAACTACCGTGAATCCTACGGCATGTACGCCTGTAACGGCATTCTGTTCAACCACGAATCTCCACGTCGTGGCGAAACCTTCGTGACCCGCAAAATCACCCGCGCTATCGCCAACATCGCGCAGGGTCTGGAGTCTTGCCTGCACCTCGGCAACATGGATTCCCTGCGTGACTGGGGCCATGCCAAAGACTACGTGAAAATGCAGTGGATGATGCTGCAGCAGGAACAGCCAGAAGACTTCGTGATCGCGACCGGCGTGCAGTACTCCGTTCGTCAGTTCGTTGAAATGGCCGCGGCACAGCTGGGCATCAAGCTACGCTTCGAAGGCACCGGCGTGGAAGAGAAGGGCATCGTGGTTTCCGTGACCGGCCATGACGCACCGGGCGTGAAGCCTGGCGACGTGATTGTGCAGGTTGACCCGCGCTACTTCCGTCCTGCTGAAGTAGAAACCCTGCTGGGCGACCCAACCAAAGCGCACGAGAAGCTGGGCTGGAAACCAGAAACCACTCTGCAGGAGATGGTCTCTGAGATGGTGGCCAAAGATCTTGAAGCAGCGAAAAAACACTCTCTGCTCAAGTCTCATGGCTACGAGGTTGCCATCGCGCTGGAGTCCTGAGAATGACAAAACAACGTATTTTTGTCGCCGGTCATCGCGGAATGGTGGGTTCCGCGATTGTTCGCCAGCTCGAACAGCGCGGTGACGTCGAAGTGATTGTCCGCACCCGCGACGAGCTAAACCTGCTCGACAGCCGTGCGGTACAGGACTTCTTTGCTAACGAACGCATTGAACAGGTGTATCTGGCGGCGGCGAAGGTGGGCGGCATTGTTGCCAACAACACTTACCCGGCGGATTTCATCTACGAAAACATGATGATCGAGAGCAACATCATTCACGCGGCGCATTTGCACAACGTGAACAAGCTGCTGTTCCTCGGCTCATCCTGTATTTACCCGAAAATGGCGAAACAGCCGATCGCCGAAAGCGAGCTGCTGCAGGGCACGCTGGAAGCCACCAACGAGCCGTACGCGATTGCCAAGATTGCCGGGATCAAGCTGTGCGAATCCTACAACCGTCAGTACAACCGCGACTATCGTTCGGTGATGCCGACCAACCTGTACGGACCGCACGACAACTTCCACCCGAGCAACTCGCACGTAATCCCGGCGCTGCTGCGTCGCTTCCACGAGGCGACTGCCGAGAACGCGCCGGACGTTGTGGTGTGGGGCAGCGGTACGCCGATGCGTGAATTCCTGCACGTGGACGACATGGCTGCGGCCAGCATTCACGTGATGGAGCTGGATCGCGAGGTGTGGCAGGAGAACACCGAGCCGATGCTGTCGCACATCAACGTCGGTACCGGCGTGGACTGCACTATTCGCGAGCTGGCGCAGACCATCGCGCAGGTGGTGGGCTACAAAGGCCGCGTGGTGTTTGACGCCACGAAACCGGACGGCACGCCGCGCAAGCTGCTGGACGTGACCCGTCTGCATCAGCTGGGCTGGTATCACGAGGTGTCACTGGAGCAGGGTCTGGCCAGTACCTACCAGTGGTTCCTGGAAAACCAGCACCGCTTCCGGGGGTAACGATGTTTTTAAGTCAGGAAGATTTTGCCACGGTAGTGCGTTCCACTCCGCTCATCTCAATTGATCTGATTGTGGAGAACGAACGCGGCGAGTTCTTGCTGGGGAAACGAACCAACCGTCCTGCACAGGGCTTCTGGTTCGTGCCCGGCGGGCGCGTGCAGAAGGATGAGACGCTTGCCGATGCGTTTGAGCGTCTTACTCTGGCGGAACTGGGTCTGCAGCTGCCGATGGCAGCGGGCCAGTTTTACGGGGTCTGGCAGCACTTCTATGACGATAACTTTTCAGGCACCGGGTTCACCACGCACTACATCGTGCTGGGGTTCCGCCTGAAGGTGAGTGAGGCAGACCTGCGTCTGCCTGATTCTCAGCACGACGACTACCGCTGGCAGACGCCAGAGGCGCTGCTGGCGAGCGACAATGTGCATGACAACAGTCGTGCCTATTTCCTCGCTGAACGTCAGTCCGGGGTGCCGGGCTTATGAAGATCCTCGTATACGGAATCAACTACTCGCCGGAATTAACCGGCATCGGGAAATACACCGGCGAGATGGTCGAGTGGATGGCGAGCCAGGGACATGACGTGCGGGTCATTACCGCGCCGCCGTACTACCCGGAATGGAAAGTGGGGGAGCGCTACTCAAGCTGGCGCTACCGTCGCGAAGAGGGTGCAGCGACCGTCTGGCGCTGCCCGCTGTATGTGCCTAAGCAGCCCTCGACGCTGAAGCGGTTGATTCATCTCGGCAGCTTTGCTCTGAGCAGCTTCTTCCCGCTGATGGCGCAGCGTCGCTGGAAGCCGGATCGCATTATCGGCGTGGTGCCGACGCTGTTTTGCACGCCGGGCATGCGCCTGCTGGGCAAACTCTCCGGCGCGCGCACCCTGCTGCACATTCAGGATTATGAAGTGGACGCCATGCTGGGCCTGGGGATGGCAGGCAAAAGCAAAGGTGGAAAGGTGGCGAAGCTCGCCAGCGCCTTTGAGCGCAGTGGCTTACACAACGTGGATTACGTCTCAACTATCTCGCGCTCGATGATGAACAAGGCGCAGGAGAAAGGCGTCCCGGCGGAGAAGGTGATCTTCTTCCCGAACTGGTCCGAAGTGGCGCGTTTTCGCGACGTGACTGAGCAAGACGCTCAGGCGCTGCGCGCGCAGCTCGGTTTGCCTGAAGATCAAAAAATCATTCTTTACTCAGGCAACATCGGCGAAAAGCAGGGGCTGGAGAGCGTGATTGAAGCGGCCCAGCTGCTGAGTGAACATCCTTGGACGTTTGTGATTGTCGGGCAGGGCGGTGGAAAGGCGCGGCTGGAAAAAATGGCCGGGGAACGCGGCCTGACCAACGTGAAATTTTTCCCGCTTCAGTCTTACGAGGCATTGCCTGCGCTGCTGAAGATGGGCGACTGCCATCTGGTGGTCCAAAAACGCGGCGCCGCGGACGCGGTGCTGCCTTCCAAGCTGACCAACATTCTGGCAGTGGGCGGTAACGCGGTGATTACGGCAGAAGCCGAAACAGAATTAGGCCAGCTGTGTGACAGCTATCCGGGGATTGCCGTGTGCGTGGAGCCGGAATCGGTTCCGGCGCTGGTCACCGGAATTGAGCTGGCACTTGCCATGCCAAAAGTGAACACGGTGGCACGTGAATATGCCGAACGCACGCTCGAGAAAGAGAACGTGCTGAGCCAATTTATTGCAGATATACGGGGATAAATCATGAGTCAAACCACTTTGTATCCGGTTGTGATGGCTGGTGGCTCTGGTAGCCGGTTGTGGCCGCTGTCCCGCGTGCTCTATCCAAAACAGTTCCTCTGCCTGAAAGGGGATCTCACCATGCTGCAGACGACGGTGAACCGTCTCCACGGCGTGGAGTGTGAAAGCCCGGTGGTGATCTGTAACGAACAGCACCGTTTTATCGTTGCCGAGCAGCTGCGTCAGCTGAACAAACTTACAGAAAACATCATTCTGGAGCCTGCCGGACGCAACACTGCGCCAGCGATCGCCCTGGCGGCGCTGGCGGCAAAACGCAGCAGCCCGAACTGTGACCCGCTGATGCTGGTGCTGGCGGCAGACCATGTCATCCAGCAGGAAGAGGCCTTCCGCGACGCGGTGCGTGCGGCCATTCCTTACGCTGAAAACGGCAAGCTGGTGACCTTCGGCATCGTGCCGGATCTGCCGGAAACCGGCTATGGATACATCCGTCGCGGCAACGTGACGCCGGGTGAAGGCGACAGCGTGGCGTTTGACGTGGCGCAGTTCGTTGAAAAACCGAATCTGGAAACCGCGCAGGCGTATGTCGCCAGCGGTGAGTATTACTGGAACAGCGGGATGTTCCTGTTCCGCGCCGGACGCTATCTGGAAGAGCTGAGCAAATATCGCCCGGATATTCTGCACGCCTGCGAGAAAGCGATGGCGGTGGTGGACCCGGATCTCGACTTCATCCGCGTGGATGAAGAGGCGTTCCTCGCCTGCCCGGAAGAGTCGATTGACTACGCGGTGATGGAACGCACGGCGGACGCCGTTGTGGTACCGATGGATGCAGGCTGGAGCGACGTGGGCTCCTGGTCCTCCCTGTGGGAGATCAGCGCCCATACCCCGGAGGGTAACGTCCACCACGGCGATGTCATTAGCCACAAAACGGAAAACAGCTACGTCTACGCCGAGTCCGGCCTGGTCACCACGGTTGGGGTGAAGGATCTGGTGGTGGTCCAGACCAAAGACGCGGTGCTGATTGCTGACCGTAACGCCGTGCAGGACGTTAAAAAAGTGGTGGAGAAGATCAAGGCGGATGGACGCCACGAGCACCACATTCACCGCGAAGTCTACCGTCCGTGGGGTAAATATGACTCCATCGACGCAGGCGACCGCTATCAGGTGAAGCGCATCACCGTGAAGCCGGGCGAGGGGCTGTCGGTGCAGATGCACCATCACCGCGCCGAGCACTGGGTGGTGGTTGCGGGTACCGCTAAAGTCACTATCGACGGTGAAGTCAAACTTCTGGGCGAAAACGAGTCCATCTATATTCCGCTGGGGGCGACGCACTGTCTGGAGAACCCGGGGAAAATTCCTCTCGACTTAATTGAGGTGCGCTCCGGCTCGTATCTGGAAGAGGACGATATCGTGCGCTTCCAGGACCGCTACGGGCGGGTGTAGCACTCTGCATTATGCCCGGTAGCGTTACGCTTACCGGGCCTGCGAATGACAAAAAAAATCAATTTGGCCATTTAGTGGTCAGGGCCGACTGTTGCCTGAAAAAGGGGTCATCATGGAAAAATTAACCTGTTTTAAAGCCTACGATATTCGCGGCAGGCTGGGCGAAGAGCTGAATGAAGACATCGCGTGGCGCATTGGCCGCGCGTACGGCGAATACTTAAAACCGCAGACCATCGTGCTGGGCGGTGACGTGCGTCTGACCAGCGAATCCCTGAAGCTGGCCCTGGCGAAAGGGCTGCAGGATGCGGGCGTGGACGTGCTGGACATCGGCCTTTCCGGAACCGAAGAGATTTACTTTGCCACGTTCCACCTGGGCGTGGACGGCGGTATCGAAGTGACGGCCAGCCACAACCCGATGGACTACAACGGGATGAAGCTGGTGCGCAAGGGCGCCCGCCCGATTAGCGGCGACACCGGCCTGCGCGACGTACAGCGCCTGGCGGAAGCCAACGATTTCCCGCCGGTGAACGAGGCGAAGCGCGGCAGCTACAAAAAAATCAACCTGCAGAAAGAGTACATCGACCACCTGCTGGGCTATATCAACGTGGCAAACCTGAAGCCGCTGAAGCTGGTGATTAACTCCGGCAACGGCGCGGCCGGCCCGGTTGTCGATGCCCTGGAAGCGCGCTTTAAGGCCCTGAACGTGCCGGTCACCTTCGTCAAGGTGCACAACACCCCGGACGGCAACTTCCCGAACGGTATTCCTAACCCGCTGCTGCCGGAGTGCCGCGACGACACCCGCAACGCGGTGATTGAGCACGGCGCGGACATGGGCATCGCCTTTGACGGTGACTTCGACCGCTGCTTCCTGTTCGACGAGAAAGGGCAGTTCATCGAGGGCTACTACATTGTCGGCCTGCTGGCGGAAGCGTTCCTTGAGAAAAACCCGGGCGCGAAAATCATTCATGACCCGCGCCTTTCCTGGAACACCGTCGACGTGGTGTCAGCGGCGGGCGGCACGCCGGTGATGTCCAAAACCGGCCACGCCTTCATCAAAGAGCGCATGCGCGAAGAAGACGCCATCTACGGCGGCGAGATGAGCGCCCACCACTACTTCCGTGATTTTGCCTACTGCGACAGCGGGATGATCCCGTGGCTGCTGGTGACCGAGCTGCTGTGCCTGAAGGGACAGACGCTGGGCGAGCTGGTGCGCGACCGTATGGCGGCGTTCCCGGCGAGCGGGGAGATCAACAGCAAGCTGGCGGAGCCGGCCAGGGCGATTGCGCGCGTGGAGCAGCACTTTGCGATTCACGCGCTGGAAATTGACCGTACCGACGGCATCAGCATGGCGTTCCCGCAGTGGCGCTTTAACCTGCGCTCGTCCAATACTGAGCCGGTGGTGCGCCTGAACGTGGAGTCTCGTGCTGACACCGCGCTGATGGAAGCCCGAACGAAGGACATTCTGGCGCTGTTGAATCAGTAATACTTGCCCCTCCCGGTGGGAGGGGGAACCGAATACAGGAACAACGATGACGAATCTAAAAAAACGCGAACGAGCGAGAACGAATGCATCGTTAATCTCTATGGTGCAGCGTTTTTCTGATATCACCATCATGGTCGGTGGATTGTGGGCGGTGTGTCGGATCGGCGGGCTGCCGTTCTTATACATGCATCTGCTGATGGCCCTGATTGCGCTGGTCGTGTTTCAGATGATCGGCGGAATGACCGATTTCTACCGCTCGTGGCGCGGCGTGAAAATGACCACCGAACTGATGCTGCTGCTGCAGAACTGGACCCTCAGCCTGATCTTCAGCGCAGGCCTGGTGGCGTTCAGCCATGATTTTGATAATCGCCTCGTCACCTATCTCTGCTGGTATTTAATATCCAGCGTCGGCATGGTGGTGTGCCGCTCCCTGATCCGCTTCGGTGCGGGCTGGCTGCGTAACCGCGGCTATAACCGTCGCTTCGTTGCCGTAGCAGGCGATCTGCCGGTTGGTAAGGTTCTGCTCGACAGCTTCCGCAAAGAGCCGTGGTTAGGGTTTGAAGTGGTTGGGATTTACCACGACGCGAAGCCGGGCGGCGTGCCGTCGGACTGGGCGGGCAATTACGAACAGCTTATTGAAGACGCGAAAGCCGGTAAAATTCACAACGTCTACATCGCCATGCAGATGAGAGACGAATCCCGCATTAAGCAGCTGATGCGCGAGCTGGCGGACACTACCTGTTCGGTGATCCTCATCCCGGACGTCTTTACCTTCAACATCCTTCATTCACGCATTGAAGAAGTGAACGGCGTGCCGGTGGTACCGCTGTACGACACTCCGCTGTCGGGCATTAACCGCGTGCTCAAGCGCGTGGAAGATATCGTGCTCTCCTCGCTGATTTTACTGCTCATCTCCCCGGTGCTGTGCTGCATTGCCCTGGCGGTGAAGCTGAGCTCTCCCGGCCCGGTTATTTTCCGCCAGACCCGCTACGGTATGGACGGTAAGCCGATTATGGTGTGGAAATTCCGCTCCATGAAGGTGATGGAAAACGACAAGGTGGTGACCCAGGCGACGCAGAACGATCCGCGCGTCACCCGCGTGGGGAACTTCCTGCGCCGTACCTCGCTGGATGAACTGCCGCAGTTTATCAACGTCTTTACCGGCGGCATGTCGATTGTTGGCCCGCGTCCGCACGCGGTGGCGCATAACGAGCAGTACCGCTCGCTGATTGAAGGCTACATGCTGCGCCATAAGGTGAAGCCTGGCATTACCGGTTGGGCGCAGATCAACGGCTGGCGCGGCGAAACCGACACGCTGGAAAAAATGGAAAAACGCATCGAATTCGATCTGGAGTACATCCGTGAATGGAGTATCTGGTTCGATATCAAGATTGTTTTTCTGACCATCTTCAAAGGTTTCGTGAACAAAGCGGCGTACTAAGATGAGCTTACGTGAAAAAACCATCAGCGGGGCCAAATGGTCAGCGATGGCGACCATCGTCATCATTGGCCTCGGTCTGGTGCAGATGACCGTGCTGGCGCGCATTATTGATAATCACCAGTTCGGCCTTTTGACCGTCTCGCTGGTGATTATCGCGCTGGCCGATACGCTGTCTGATTTTGGTATCGCCAACTCGATTATCCAGCGCAAAGAGATCAGCCATCTGGAGCTGACCACGCTCTACTGGCTGAACGTGGGGCTGGGGATTTTCGTGTTTGTGCTGGTGTTCCTGCTGAGCGACACCATCGCCAGCGTGCTGCACAACCCGGATCTCGCCCCGCTGATGCGCACGCTGTCGTTTGCGTTCGTGGTGATCCCCCACGGGCAGCAGTTCCGCGCGCTGATGCAGAAAGAGCTGGAGTTCAACAAGATCGGCATGATCGAGACCAGCGCCGTGCTGGCGGGCTTTACCTTTACCGTCGTGAGCGCCCATTTCTGGCCGCTGGCGATGACCGCAATTCTGGGATACCTGGTTAACTCTGCCGTGCGTACGCTGCTGTTCGGCTACTTTGGCCGCAAAATTTACCGTCCCGGGCTTCATTTCTCTCTTGCGTCCGTCTCGTCCAACCTGCGCTTTGGCGCGTGGCTGACGGCGGACAGCATCATCAACTATGTGAATACCAACCTGTCGACGCTGGTGCTGGCGCGTATTCTTGGCGCGAGCGTGGCGGGGGGCTACAACCTGGCCTACAACGTCGCGGTGGTGCCGCCGATGAAGCTGAACCCGATAATCACCCGCGTCCTGTTCCCGGCGTTTGCCAAGATTCAGGACGACACCGAGAAGCTGCGCGTCAACTTCTACAAGCTGCTTTCCGTGGTGGGGATTATCAACTTCCCGGTTCTGCTGGGGCTGATGGTGGTGTCCAGCAACTTCGTGCCGCTGGTGTTTGGCGAGAAGTGGAACGGCATCATCCCGATCCTGCAGCTGCTGTGCGTGGTGGGGCTCCTGCGCTCCGTGGGGAATCCGATTGGTTCCCTGCTGATGGCAAAAGCGCGCGTGGACATCAGCTTTAAGTTCAACGTGTTCAAAACCTTCCTGTTTATTCCGGCGATCATCGTCGGCGGGCATATGGCGGGCGCCATCGGCGTCACGCTGGGCTTCCTGCTGGTGCAGATCGTCAATACCGTTCTGAGCTACTTCATCATGATCAAGCCGGTGCTGGGCTCCAGCTACCGTCAGTACATCCTGAGCCTGTGGCTGCCGTTCTATCTCTCGTTGCCGACCCTGGCGGTGAGCTACGGCCTGGGCATCATCCTCAGCGGCCACCTGCCGCTGGCCGCGCTGCTGGCGGTGCAGGTTGCCGCGGGCGCGCTGGCATTTGGCGTGATGATTGTGCTGTCACGCAATGCGCTGGTGGTGGAGATGAAGCGCCAGTTTTGCCGTAACGAAAAAATGAAAACGCTGCTTCGCGCAGGCTAGTTATTTAAGAGGCCATTATGAAATTATTAATTCTTGGCAACCATACCTGCGGCAACCGTGGCGACAGCGCCATTCTGCGCGGTTTACTGGATGCAATTAACACCCTTAAGCCTGAGACCGAAGTGGACGTGATGAGCCGTTATCCGGTTAGCTCATCCTGGTTACTGAACCGCCCCGTGATGGGCGACCCGCTCTACAGCCAGATGAAACAGCACAACAACGCCGCGGGCGTGATGGGCCGCGTGAAGAAAGTGCTGCGTCGTCGCTACCAGCACCAGGTGCTGCTTTCCCGCGTGACCGATACCGGCAAGCTGCGCAACATCGCGATCGCCCAGGGCTTCACCGACTTTGTTCGTCTGCTGTCCGGCTATGACGCTATTATCCAGGTTGGCGGTTCGTTCTTCGTCGATCTCTACGGCGTGCCGCAGTTTGAGCATGCGCTTTGCACCTTTATGGCGAAAAAGCCGCTGTTTATGATTGGCCACAGCGTGGGGCCATTCCAGGATCCGCAGTTTAACCAGCTGGCAAACTATGTCTTCGGCCACTGCGACGCGCTGATCCTGCGCGAGTCGGTCAGCCTCGACATGATGAAGCGCAGCGAAATAGACACCTCAAAAGTTGAGCACGGCGTGGACACCGCCTGGCTGGTGGATCACCAGGACGACAGTTTTCAGCCGAGCTACGCGGTGCAGCACTGGCTCGACGTGGCGGCGAAACAGAAAACCGTCGCGATTACCCTGCGCGAGCTGGCGCCCTTCGATAAACGTTTAGGCACGACACAGGCGGCGTATGAGAAAGCCTTCGCCGACGTGGTGAACCGCGTGCTGGACAGCGGTTATCAGGTGCTGGCGCTTTCTACCTGCACCGGTATCGACAGCTACAACAAAGACGATCGTATGGTGGCGCTGAACCTGCGCAACCTGGTGAACGATCCGTCCCGCTATCATGTGGTGATGGACGAGTTGAACGACCTGGAGATGGGCAAGCTGCTCTCCGCCTGCGACCTGACCGTCGGCACGCGCCTGCACTCCGTCATTATCTCCATGAACTTTGGCACGCCGGCCATTGCCATCAACTACGAACACAAATCAGCAGGCATCATGCAGCAGCTCGGTATGCCGGAAATGGCCGTGGATATCCGTCATCTGCTTGATGGGTCGCTCGGTGCGATGGTGAGCGACACGCTAGGCCAGCTGCCTGCGATCAACGAGCGTCTGGCCGTTGCGGTGAAAGCAGAGCGCGAAAAAGGCATTGGAATGGTGAAATCGGTACTTGACCGCGTGCGGGAGGGGAAATGAAGGTTGGTTTCTTCTTACTGAAATTTCCGCTGTCGTCTGAAACGTTTGTCCTGAATCAAATCACCGCGTTTATCGATATGGGATATGACGTGGAGATTATCGCCCTGCAAAAGGGCGATACCAAAAATACCCATGCGGCGTATACCCAGTATGGGCTGGAGGCGAAAACCCGCTGGCTGCAGGATGAGCCGTCCGGGAAGCTGAGCAAGCTACGCCACCGTGCCAGCCAGACGTTGCGCGGGATCCACCGCGCGTCGACGTGGCGGGCGCTGAATATTTCCCGCTATGGTTCGGAATCCCGCAATCTGATCCTGTCGGCCATCTGCGGGCAAACGGCGCAGCCGTATCGTGCCGAGGTGTTTATCGCCCACTTTGGCCCGGCAGGCGTCACCGCCGCGAAGCTGCGCGAACTGGGCGTGATTGACGGTAAAATTGCTACCATCTTCCACGGCATCGACATCTCCAGCCGCGAAGTGCTGAACCACTACACGCCGGAATACCAGCAGCTTTTCCGGCGTGGCGACATGATGCTGCCCATCAGCGAACTGTGGGCCGGACGCCTGAAAAACATGGGCTGCCCGGGAGAGAAAATTGCCGTGTCGCGTATGGGCGTGGATTTAACGCGCTTTACCCGCCGTCCCGTGAAGGTGCCGGGCAAACCGCTGCAGATCATCTCCGTTGCCCGTCTGACCGAGAAGAAAGGCCTGCATGTGGCCATTGAAGCCTGCCGCCAGCTGAAAGCGCGCGGGGTGGATTTCCACTACCGCATTCTCGGGATTGGGCCGTGGGAGCGTCGGCTGCGCACGCTGATCGAACAGTATCAGCTGGAAGATGTCGTAGAGATGCCCGGCTTCAAGCCGAGCCACGAGGTCAAGGCCATGCTTGATGAGGCAGATGTATTTCTGCTGCCTTCCGTAACGGGGGCCGATGGCGACATGGAAGGCATTCCGGTGGCGCTGATGGAGGCGATGGCCGTAGGTATTCCGGTGGTATCGACTCTGCATAGCGGGATCCCGGAGCTGATTAAGTCTGACCATTCCGGCTGGCTGGTGCCGGAGAATAACGCGATGGCCCTTGCGGACCGATTAGCGGCTTTCAGCGATATTGACCAGCAGGCGCTGGAGCCCGTGCTCCATAACGCCCGACAAAAAGTGGAAACCGATTTTAACCAGCAGGTGATTAACCGCCAGCTAGCGAGCCTGCTGCAAACGTTGTAACGCCGAGGATGTATGCTGAAAAAGATTACCCGACGCACCTTTGTCTCTTCTCTGTCCGTTCTGGCGGCCACGCCGCTGCTGTCGTCCCGAATTGCGCGGGCGGCAAGCGGCAGAACGGTCTCTGTTAATCAGTACAATAACAACGACTGGATCGCCGCTTTTAAGCAGGCGTTTAATGATGGTGACACCGTCGTGGTCCCGGCCGGGCTCACCTGCGAAAACATCAATACGGGTATTTTCATTCCCGACGGTAAAACCTTGCTGATCCGCGGGGCGTTAACCGGCAATGGGCGCGGCCGCTTTGTTCTGCAGGAAGGCAGCAAAGTGATAGGCGAAGGTGCTGGTCGCACGGAGAACATTACGCTCGACGTTCGCGGCTCTGACTGCGTTATCAAAGGGCTGGCCATGAGCGGTTTTGGCCCGGTGACGCAGATCTATATCGGCGGCAAGAAACCCAGCGTGATGCGCAATCTGCTGATTGATAACATTAGCGTGAGCCAGGCCAACTACGCCATTCTGCGCCAGGGTTTCCATAACCAGGTGGATGGCGCCCGCATCACCAACAGCAAATTTAGCCATCTGCAGGGCGATGCAATCGAGTGGAACGTCGCCATCAACGATCGCAATATTCTGATTTCCGACCATGTTATCGACAACATCAACTGCACCAACGGCAAGATCAACTGGGGCATCGGCATTGGCCTCGCCGGCAGCACCTACGACAACGATTACCCGGAAAAGCAAACCGTTAAGAACTTCGTGGTAGCCAACATCACCGGCAGCAACTGTCGCCAGCTGGTGCACGTTGAAAACGGTAAGCATTTTGTTATTCGTAATATCAAAGCCAAAAATATTACTCCCGACTTCAGTAAAAAAGCGGGAATAGACAACGCCACTGTGGCCATTTATGGCTGTGATAATTTCATTATTGATAATGTCGACATGGTTAACAGTGCAGGAATGTTGATCGGCTATGGGGTAATAAAAGGCGATTATTTGTCCATCCCGCAGAACTTCAAGCTCAATAATATTCACCTCGATAACCGCCAGCTTGCATATAAATTGCGCGGAATACAGATTTCATCCGGTAACGCTACCTCGTTTGTGGCGATAACCAATGTGGAAATGCAGCGTGCAACGCTGGAACTGCACAACAAACCGCAGCATCTTTTCTTACGCAATATCAATGTGATGCAGGAAGCCGCCGTGGGTCCTGCCCTGAAGATCAACTTCGACCTGCGCAAGGATGTGCGGGGCAAGTTTATGGCGAAAGACGAGACGTTGCTGTCGCTGGCGAACATAAAAGCTGTAAATGAGAAGGGGCAGAGTTCGGTGGATATTGACCGGGTCGACCAGCAGGTAGTGAATGTGGAAAGGCTGAACTTTGCGCTTCCGCACAGATAATCGACAAACATCAGTTTTGAGACTATTCCTGGCATAAAAGCGCGATCTAATCAGATTACAACTACAGAAATTTGTGATGCTGAGGCGTAAGATTGCCTAAGGATTACGGCAAATCATGCTGGCGAAAACAGGTTTAAGAGCTATAATTCGTCAACCATTTTAAGGTGGAAGAAATAATGATTAATTTGAAAGCAGTCATTCCGGTAGCAGGCCTGGGCATGCATATGCTGCCAGCCACAAAAGCCATTCCAAAAGAGATGCTGCCGATTGTCGACAAGCCAATGATTCAGTACATTGTCGACGAGATTGTTGCTGCAGGGATCAAAGAAATCGTCCTGGTTACGCACTCGTCCAAGAATGCGGTAGAAAACCACTTCGACACCTCTTACGAACTCGAAGCGTTGCTTGAGCAGCGCGTTAAGCGCCAGCTGCTGGCGGAAGTGCAGTCTATTTGTCCGCCGGGCGTGACCATCATGAACGTCCGTCAGGCGCAGCCGCTGGGGCTGGGTCACTCTATTCTGTGTGCCCGTCCGGTTGTGGGTGATAACCCATTCATTGTCGTGCTGCCGGATATCATCATCGATACCGCTTCTGCCGATCCGCTGCGTTACAACCTGGCGGCAATGGTGGCACGTTTCAATGAAACCGGACGTAGCCAGGTGCTGGCGAAACGCATGAAAGGCGATCTCTCCGAGTACTCCGTCATCCAGACCAAAGAACCGCTGGAAACGGAAGGGCAGGTGAGTCGCATTGTTGAGTTCATCGAGAAGCCGGACCAGCCGCAGACGCTGGACTCCGACCTGATGGCAGTGGGTCGCTATGTTCTCAACGCCGATATCTGGGCCGAGCTGGAAAAAACCGAGCCAGGTGCCTGGGACCGTATCCAGCTGACCGACGCGATTGCCGAGCTGGCGAAAAAACAGTCCGTGGATGCCATGCTGATGACCGGCGACAGCTATGACTGCGGTAAGAAAATGGGGTATATGCAGGCGTTCGTGAACTATGGGCTGCGCAATCTGAAGGAAGGGGCGAAGTTCAGAAGCCGCATCGAGAAGCTGCTGGCTAACGACTGATACTTCTGTCTCCGACCTGCGCAAGCGGCAGTCATTATTTTGGTGTGTTGATATCCAACCAAAATGATGACTGCCGTTTTTCTTTATAAATTCAATATTTACATGGAGTTATCCAGTCTACTCATGGACTGCTTTGTAGCGATTTGTGCTTGTTTCTGAGGTCGTTTAGGACGACAATTAACGCCAGTTTTTTGCCTGTATCCAGGTAAGTCGTATCTTTTAATCAGACATCGCTCAGTACACTGGTAGCTGTTAAGCCAGGGGCGGTAGCGTGCTCAATTTCCGGAACTTTTTATAAATTCTCCGGTTACAGAACGCCAGTATCCAGACATATATACTAGACGGAACAGATAACGTGAAAATTCTTGTGACGGGTGGGGCCGGCTTTATCGGCTCAGCGGTTGTACGACATATTATTAAAAATACCCAGGACGATGTCGTCAACGTGGACAAGCTGACCTATGCCGGCAACCTTGAGTCGCTTAGTGAAGTCAGCGACAGCGACCGATATGCCTTTGAGCAAGCGGATATTTGCGATAAAGACGCTATGGATCGCATCTTCGCAAAGCATAAGCCTGATGCGGTGATGCACCTGGCCGCTGAAAGTCACGTCGATCGCTCTATTACCGGCCCGGCAGCGTTTATCGAGACAAATATTGTCGGTACGTATGTGCTGCTGGAAGCCGCTCGTGCGTATTGGACAACGCTGGAGGAACAGACGAAGAAAGCGTTTCGTTTCCATCATATCTCTACCGACGAAGTGTATGGTGATTTGCCGCATCCTGATGAGCATCCGGCATCAACTAAGCTGCCGCTATTCACCGAAACCACGGCTTATGCGCCCAGCAGCCCGTATTCAGCATCAAAAGCCTCAAGCGACCATCTTGTTCGCGCCTGGCTGCGTACCTATGGTTTCCCAACTATTGTCACCAACTGTTCGAATAACTACGGTCCGTACCACTTCCCGGAAAAGTTGATCCCGCTGGTAATTCTGAATGCGCTGGACGGTAAAGCGCTGCCGATTTACGGCAAAGGCGACCAAATCCGTGACTGGCTGTATGTAGAAGATCATGCGCGTGCACTCTACACCGTTGTCACTCAGGGGAAACCGGGTGAAACGTACAACATTGGCGGTCATAACGAGAAGCAGAACCTGGATGTGGTCCATACGATTTGCGATCTGTTGGATGAGATTGTGCCGAAAGAGGGGTCATATCGCGATCAGATTACGTATGTGGCTGACCGACCGGGTCATGACCGTCGCTATGCGATTGATGCGCATAAAATTGGTGTTGAACTAGGCTGGAAGCCTGAGGAGACGTTCGAAAGCGGAATTCGTAAGACAGTGGAATGGTATCTAGCGAATGAGCAGTGGGTAAGTAATGTTAAAAGTGGAGCATATGCTTCATGGCTTTCAACACAATATGGAGATAACAATAAATGAAAGGCATTATTTTAGCCGGTGGTTCAGGTTCACGCTTGCATCCAATTACATTGGGAACCTCGAAACAGTTATTACCGATTTATGACAAGCCAATGATTTATTATCCGCTTTCAGTGCTAATGTTGGCTGGTATTAGGGATATCCTTATTATCACAACTCCTGAGGATTGTGATAGCTTCAAACGTCTCTTGGGAAATGGTGCTCGTTTAGGCATTAATCTTAGTTATAAAGTTCAACCTTCACCAGATGGCCTCGCGCAGGCGTTCATCCTCGGAGAAGAGTTTATTGCGAATGATAAAGTATGTTTAGTCCTGGGGGATAATATCTTTTTTGGACAGGCATTTGGTAAACAATTGCGGCATGCAGTAGATAATTTGAGCGGCGCCACGGTGTTCGGTTATAAAGTAATGGATCCAGAAAGATTCGGTGTAGTCGAATTTGATGATAACTTCAATGCTATTTCCATCGAAGAAAAACCGAAGCATCCGAAATCAAATTGGGCCGTTACGGGGCTGTACTTTTATGATAATCAGGTAGTTGAAATAGCAAAAAAAGTGAAACCTTCTGATAGGGGTGAGTTAGAAATAACGAGTATTAACCAAGAATATCTCAACCAGGGGGCTTTAAAAGTTGAGCAATTAGGACGTGGATTTGCATGGCTTGATACTGGAACACATGATTCTCTTCTTGAAGCTTCGCAATTTGTGCAAACTGTCGAGAAGCGACAGGGATTCAAGATCGCTTGTCTCGAAGAAATTGCTTATAATCAAGGCTGGCTGAGTAAAGAAGATATTAAGTCGATAGGGAGTTCACTTTCTAAAACAGGTTACGGCAATTATTTATTAAGCCTTATCAAGTAAGAGTATTTTGAATAAATGAATATCATAAAAACTAAATTAGATGGTCTTTTAATAATTGAACCAAAAGTGTTTGGTGATGAACGTGGTTTTTTTTATGAGACATATCACGAGCAACGCTATAAAAACGCTGGAATTAAAGAGAGTTTTGTTCAGGACAATCGCTCCCGTTCCACAGGTAATGTGCTCCGTGGTTTACATTTTCAAAAAAGAAAACCGCAAGGTAAATTGGTAACAGTCACCGCTGGTACAGTTTTCGATGTAGCGGTAGATCTACGTGAAGACTCCCCAACTTTTGGGCAGTATGAATCGATTATTCTTTCTGGTGATAATAGGCTCCAGTTTTATATCCCACCTGGGTTTGCCCATGGATTTTGCGTTTTGAGTGACATTGCTGATTTTCAGTATAAATGTACGGATTTTTATGATCCTACGGATGAAGGAGGAATTATTTGGAATGATAATTCTATAAATATCAATTGGCCGATTTCTGAGCCAAATTTGTCTTTAAAAGATAAGGAGCTTCCTTCATTGGAAGACGTTCGTAAGCAATTGAAATTTGGAAAGTAAATGAGTATTTATACAGTAGTTGGCGGGAATGGCTTCATTGGAAGTGAAATAGTAAGACATCTACATTTTTTGCACAAAGATGTGTGGATTCCTGAACGGAACGATCCAAATATTTTTTCAAAAAAACTTGGCACCTTGATTTATTGCGCAGGCAATGGCGATTGCCAACTAAAACCATTTGATGTCTTGACTGCTAATTGCTTATTACTCTCTGAACTTCTCCAGAATGCTGACTTTGACCGCTTAATATATGTTTCTTCCACGAGATTATATATGAATGGGGATGAAAGCTCTGAAACAAGCGATCTGATAATCAGGCAGGATGATAATCGCCGTCTCTTTAATCTAACAAAATTAGTCGCGGAAGAATTATGCTTTAAAAGTGGTAAGCCATTTACTATTGTGCGCCCAAGTAATGTTTATGGGGTAGCACTAAAAAGTCCCTTGTTTTTGCCTTCTATAACACGTAATGCAATAATCAACGGACGCATCGATATGTACGTTGACAAAAACTATGAAAAAGATTATGTCTCAGTTACTGATGTAGCGGAAAGTGTCATAAAGCTGAGTAATAAAAAAGAAGCTGAAGGGGAAATAATTAACATTGCCTCAGGAATTAATATATCATCAGAACAGATCGCTAGCGTGCTTATTCAAAATACAAATTGCGTTGTGAATTGGCATGAAAATAATGCGACAAAAGAGGTATTCCCTATTACAGATATTTCATTACTAAAAAAATTGATTCCTGAATACAAACCTCGATCTGTTCTGTCTGATTTGTCAGACATGATTCAATTATTCAAAAGTGAATTACAAATTAAATCATGAAACATGTAGTTAGAAAAAAGGATGTATTATGGGGATACCTCTCTCAATTCTTGAGCATTGCATCCAGTTTACTACTATTGCCCTTTATTCTTAGATATTTGGGGCAAGAAGAAATAGGGTTATGGTATGTTTTTGTTGCTCTTGCAGGACTGGTACAGCTTTTAGAATTTGGTCTGTTACCTACAGTTTCTAGGTTTATATCTTATGTATATTCTGGGGCCAAGGATATATCTTATAATAAAACACCAGAATGCAAAGATGAAGAGATAAATAAAGAGCTTCTGAATGATTTAATAATAGCGGCGAGGGAAATTTATTTTAAAATAACCATTCTTGCGTTTGTAGGGATCGTGATACTTGGGAATATATATTTGTATAGTTTGCACACAACTCTAGATTTTTTCTATGTGATGAGTTGTTGGACTCTTTATGGTATAAGTATATGTGTTCAATTGTATTTTGGATATTATAATTCAATTTTGAAAGGAAGGGGGGATCAAACTGTTTTAAATAAAGTTATAGTGTTAACGAAGTCTGTCCTTCTGGCTGTTAGTATCCCCATGTTAGTAAGTGGTCAAGGATTAATATCCCTCGCAATAGGATCTGTCATTGCTGTAATCATCGATAGATGGATTATAACCAAGTGTGTCTACAACAATGATCATTACATTATTAAAAATTATATCCCTCTTCAAGCAGCAAAAAAGTTAAAAACAATTGTCTGGCAAAGTGCTAAAGACATGGGAATAGTTCAATTAGGTAACTTTCTGTGTGTAAGGGGTAGTATCCTTATAGTATCAAGCTTCATTGGTTTGAAAGCTGCAGCCGCTTATGGATTGACGGTACAAGTAACGATGGTTATTGTGATTGTCGCCTCTATGTTGTTTGGTCTTAATTTACCACGTATGACTTCTGAACAGGCATTACAGAAATATTCATCTGTTAAGCGGTTATTTAAAAAATCGCTATTGACAGCTAATGCTATTTATATGGCTTCTGCTTTTTCCTTGGTTTTTCTTGGTGATTTTCTTCTAAAATATATAACGCAGCAAACACATTTTTTGCCAACAGAAATGCTAGTGTTATATTTGATCTGCAGTTTACTAGAAATGAATTACTCATTATGCACTTCATATCTAACAACAAAAAACCAGATTCCATTTGTTAAAAGCATGATAATAACGGGGGTGTCAATTATTTTTCTTTCTTTTGTGGCCACTTATTACTTAAAGGCAGGGTTGTTAGGGGTGATATTATCTCAATTGTTTGTACAGTCACTCTATAATAACTGGAAATGGCCGCTAACTGTTTATCAGGATCTAAGAAATGTCAAGAGCTGAAGTCGCAATTATTGATTTGCTCAGAAAGAAAGAAGAGCATTATGTTTTTAATTCTTTAACAATTAAAGCAATTAGTGAAGAGAATAAAGCAACTATTTGGTTATCAGATGATGCAACACTAATATCCGAATTAAACTCGGATGTTAAAGTTAATAAAATTAATATCTTGAGGACAAAATTATACCTCTGGCTATATTCAACATTGCATCTGGCTGTCATTTTATTAAAGTTACCTAAAACATTAAGTTCAGTCTTTGTTCTGTCTGCAACACCTCTTCAGTACGCCTTATTAAGTGCATTGAGCCTAATTATAAGGCCAAAAATTTTTCTTTTTATGCACGGAGAGCTTGGTTATTTAAAAATCCCATCTGGTTTTGGTCAGAAATTAGGACGCTTCTTTATTTCGTTGGGCTTTAGATTTGGTGATGTAAAATTCATTTGTATTAGTTCATCAATACATGAAAGTTTGTCGCAGCTTTTCAAAAACAGAACATTTTATTATGTGCAACATCCTATATCCACGCATCAAAAATTGCTAAAAAGCAGAAAGGATATAAACTTTGGGAGCTTTGGCATCCAAAGTGGAAATAAATGTAGCGACAAGATTTATGAGCTTGCGAATTATATAAGTTCGATGGATATGACCTGTATCAGGTTGATGACCGTAGGGGTGAGTGATGGAGGGTTTATTTATGATAAATGTACAAATGTTGAGCACTTATGCAAAGGATATCTTAAAGAGTCGCTGATAAGTAAAAATGAATTTTATAGTAATGTTCAGAAAATAGATGTCGCACTTATTTTTTCTGGTCAGTCTACAATTTCTGACACGGCATATGACCTGGTATCAAGCGGTGTTTTTGCTGATTGTATTGCCTTTAATATGCCTGTAATAGCTATGCGCAATAAACAGTTGGCTCATTATTTTGAAAGATATGGACAGTTTGGTTTCCTTTGTGACTCTGTAAGGGAAATGGCTGATGCAGTCTTGGAAATTGCACAAAATAGAGAACTACTTGATAAATTCGAAGAGGTATTAAGTATAGTTCGTGAAGATTTTAAATTTGAAAATTATAAAGTAAGAATCGCAGAGATTATGCGGAATGAATAAAATTTCTAAGTATATGGTGTATGTATATATTGCACCAATTATCGTGTCACTATATTTTATTTATAATACTGGATATCTGTTAGGTGATTTTAGAAGTTATTCCTATAACTTGGATTTCACTGAAGCATCCAGTATTTTCCTTTTTTACATACTGCCATTGCTTTTTATATATTACATGGTGAAAATTTCTGGGCATGTATATATATATGATTGTGAAAATAAACGCCTCGATGTTATATTTTTTAGATTGTTATTGCTAACTGGTGTCATTACTTTACTCTTTGGTGCAAACCAGATTGGGCAGGTTGCGCAATCTGGGTTTTCCGGTTTAATGATAAAAATTGCAAGTAAGTTAAACCCTTTAGCGATACTACCATTACTCACTTTCTCTGCAATATCACACCGAAAGTTTTTAGTAAGTGTATTGATTGTGATCTTCTTTTCTTACATGCAACATTCCTTGCAGGGAATATTCATTAGTATTTTATGTATTGGTGCGTATTACATTGTTAACAATAAAATAAATAAAATCACACTGAACTTTTTATTTTTACTCCCACTCATTTTTATAGGTCCATTACTTGACTTAATAAGCTATGTATATACGCTTAGGAATGAAATGCGTGGAGTGGCTTTCGATTCTAATGAAATACTGTCTCTTGCGATTGGTCGGATATCGACAACATCCTCTTTGATTGAAATTTTGCACAATAATTACTTTAGTCAATCAGTTTCTGACTTCTTTAGTCTGGGAATAATGCTCGAAAGGTTGCTTGGGATAACACTCTTTGATACAACCTCCCCATCAAATATATTCAACCTGGCAATCGTGGGGCAAGATGCTGGATACAGTATATTTATGGGGATGCCTGGTTTTTTAGCCTTTCTCATGAAAGGAGATATAACTAGTTTTATATTTAACGTTATAATAATATCATTAGTGCTTGTCAGCATTTACTTGCTAATTCCTGTTTTCAATAGACGTTACAGAATAGTTGCTTTTTTCCTCATTATGTATTTATCTTTTTTGTCATTTGATGTATGGGAAATATCTATTGCCTTTCAGACTGTAGTACTCTGGCGCATAATTTTGTTATTTAATAATCTGAGCTTTCGAAGGATATAATGAAGAGTATTTTATTTATAATACCATCAATGTCTCCTGCTGGTGGTATTGAAAGAGTAATTTCAACACTCGTTAATAAACTCTCGGAGCTATATGAGTGTGATGTACTTACTTTTGACAATAAAGATTATTTTTACCATGTCGATAAAAATGTTGGTCGGCACACCTTAAATCAAAAACTCAATCTTGATATGAATCATAGATGGAGGCGTTTAATACAAGTCGGCACTAATTTTTGGATAACGATATTTAATCTAAAAAGATTTTTTTCGACCAACGTCTACGACTATGTCTATGTAACTCACCCTTTGGTCCATTTAATACTACTCCTTGCAGGCGTTAACTCGAGAAAAATAATTATAAGTGAACATGGGGCACGTAATAATTATAATAAAATATATAGATTCATTCGAAAAGCTACGTATAAACATTGTCATGCGTACTGTTTACCAACTAAAAGTGATTTTGCCTTTTATAAGGAAATGGGTTTTCCGGTGCGGTATACGCCTCACTATAAACCTAATCTAAAATATAGAATGCATGCTGATGATGTTAGAACTGTTTTATGTGTGGGAAGACTAACACCCGATAAACAGCACTTACTTTTACTAGACATCTGGAGAGAGTGTATACACCAACTACCAAAAGGTTGGTTGCTCCATATAGTGGGTGATGGTGAATTAAAACCAGATATCGAGAAATTTATCACCAACAATAAACTTGAAGATAATGTTAAGTTAAGTTGTGCTGTCCGGGATGTATCAGATTTATATTATAACTCTTCAATTTTTGTTTTGACTTCACGTAGTGAAGGCTTTGGAATGGTGTTGCTTGAGGCTATTTCTTTTGGTCTGCCCGCTATTAGTTTTAATTGTCCTTCAGGACCAATGGATATTATCAATGATGAAAACGGATTTTTAATAGAAGATGGTAATCGTGATTTATTCAAAAATAAATTAATTGAATTGATAAATTCAGACGAGTTGCAGGATAGCTTAAGTACTGGTGCTTATAAATCAGCACAGCAATGGAATGACGAAAAGATAACAGAGTATTGGCAGGATATTTTTAAATGAATTTATCAGTAGTTATACCTGTATACAATGGCGCAAAAACAATTGTTAATGCAGTCAAGTCAGTAGTTGAACAAAAAAAACCTGCTGACGATTTTAATATTGAAATTATCGTTGTTAATGATGGTTCTGTGGATAATACACTACAGGTGTTGAATGAGTATGTTTTGGCTCATCGAGTGAAAAATATTTCAATATATACGACTGAAAATGGTGGCGTTTCCAGGGCCAGAAATTATGGAATAAAGAAATCGCGTCATGACTGGATTGGTTTCCTTGATGCTGATGATGTTTGGATTAGTAATAAACTTGAAATACAATATAAATATCTTACTGAATCTTGCATTGAACCCGTTTTTATAGGTTCCGCTCGCAACAAAGAAGTTCTTTCTTTATATGGTAAAAAGATTACTTCATTGTATAAAGCACGTTTAATAGATCTACTCATTAAAGTTTTTCCGCAAACGTCTACAGCACTGGTACGCAAAGATGTGATAATGGATTGTGGTCTATACGACACTAACATGACACATAGCGAAGACGCAGATTTATGGGTCCGAATTTGCGCCAGTGGAGGTAATTTTTATTACCACCCTGAATCTACGGTTTTAACAGGCTCTGGAAAGCATAATTTTGGTGACTCTGGCTTATCAGCGAACTTGAAGTTAATGGAGAAAGGAGCCTGTTATATGTTACACAAGGCTCGTAAACGTGGAGATATATCTTTTTTAGTTTATGCTCTCTTGTATATTTTCTTTAAAATTAAGTATTTAAGACGTTTGATAATTGTCAAGCTTAGGGGATGAAATGTTTTTCAAAATAAAATGGTTATTCTCAGCATTATTTTTATCTCTCTTTTTAAAAAAAATTAGATTCCCTACGTTTATTGCCTTTCCAGTTTTTTTTAAAGGCCTGAACCGCGTTTCCATTGGAAAACATGTTCGTATTTTCCCTGGGTGTCGGTTAGAAACTCATGGCGATGGTGAAATAATTATAGAAGATGATGTTTCATTAGCTCAAAATGTTCATATCACTTCTGGGACTAAATTAGTTATCAAGCAGGGAACATTAATTACTGCTAATGTATATATAACTTCTATTGATCATAATTATGAAGAAATTGGCGTGCCAATTCCACGGCAGAGCCACAAATATAGCGAAACTATCATTGGCAAAAATTGTTTCATAGGTATGGGTGTTGCAATTCAGGCTGGTACAATTCTTGGTGAACAGTGCATTGTTGGTGCGAATTCCGTAGTGCGAGGAACTTTTCCTGATTATTGCGTAATAGCTGGGGTTCCTGCAAAAATAATCAAAATATATAATAAAGAATCAGGAGAGTGGGTTCGTGTTTGAGTCTAAAAAAGCTTTAGTTTTCTGCCCAAAATTTTTCTCATATGATATTGAGATAAAGAAAGCAATTGAAAACCAAGGCTATGATGTTGAGCTGCATGATGAACGTCCATCCACGAATATATTTATTCGTGCACTTATAAGGCTTGGTTACAACGACATTTTGAAAAAAAAGATCGAAAGTTATTATCTGAAAATTTTTAATACATTGACCGAGCCAGTGGACTCTCTGATCATCATTAGCCCTGAATGTATTACGCCTGAAATACTAAAAAAATTTAGAGAAAAATGCAGTAATATAGTTGTTTATATGTGGGATTCTTTTAAAAATAAACCACAGGCACTAGATTTAATACCCTGTTCCGATGCGTTTTATACTTTTGATTCAGATGATGCTGAATTATATAACATTAAACTTAAACCGCTCTTCTATTCAAATGTCTATAAGATTGATGAGTTGAGTGAAAGTCCACAGTTCGATATATCTTTTATAGGGACTGTGCATTCATCGAGATACGAACAAGTAAAAAAAATATGTAGTGGCTTTAGGTGTTATGTGTTTTTCTATTGCCCGAGTTACATCGTTTTCTTATTTAAGAAATATATAACTCGTGAAATTAAAAGAGTTTCGCTTAAAGATGTTTCATTTAGTTCTCTGAGTAAAAAAGACGTTGTTTCGGTAGTTATTAATTCCAGATGTATTCTTGACATATCTCACCCGTTACAACAAGGACTTACCATGCGCTCTATAGAAACATTGGGCGCTAAGCGCAAACTAATCACAACTAATAAGAATATCTGTCATTATGATTTTTATAACGAAGACAATATACTTGTAATTGATGGTTCGGTTACAAAAAATCAAATTCATAACTTCCTGCAAAAAAACTATAAAGCATTAACGGCAGAGTTGTATAATAAGTATTCTGTTGATTACTGGGTTAAAGATTTCTTGAGAGATAATTAATGAAAATTATTCCTATAATTATGGCTGGCGGCAGCGGTTCGCGCCTGTGGCCACTTTCGCGTTTGACTTATCCCAAGCAGTTCTTAACGCTTGAAGGTGAGCAAACTATGCTTCAGCAAACAATTTCACGACTAAGTAAGCTTGAAGTTGAATGTCCTGTAGTTATTTGTAATGAAGAACATCGATTTATTGTTGCTGAACAGCTTAGGCAAATAAATGCTCTCAACGAAATCATTCTTGAACCCATTGGTCGCAATACTGCTCCTGCAGTTGCGTTAGCAGCAATTCAGTGTTTAAAAGATCTTGCTGATAATGAAGATGCGCTTTTATTAATTTTAGCGGCAGATCATATTATTAAAGATAACACTGCCTTTATTAACGCCATTAAGATTTCCACATCCTATGCTATAGATGGTAATTTAGTTACTTTCGGTATTGAGCCTTCCTCGCCAGAAACAGGTTTTGGTTATATTCAGGCTGGTGATGAAATTAGCAGTGGTGGAGTTTCTGGTGCCTTCAAAGTTAATGCCTTCGTTGAAAAACCAGAACGGGCAGTAGCAGAAGGTTTCTTATCTGACGGCGGATATTATTGGAACAGTGGAATGTTTATGTTTGGTGCTCGGAAATATCTCTCTGAGCTACATAAATTCTGCCCTGATATTTATGATTCTTGTAGTAAAGCGATACAATCGCCTGACAAGGATCTATGCTTTATCCGCATTGATTACGATATCTTTTCTCGTTGCCCTGATCTTTCTATTGACTACGCCGTGATGGAACATACAGCTAATGCTGTTGTTGTACCGATGAGTGCGGGTTGGAGTGATGTGGGATCATGGTCTTCATTATGGGACATTAGTGTTAAAGATGAACGAGGAAATGTTTTAATTGGTGATGTCATAGCTCACAATAGTTCAAACAATTATGTCCATGCACAATCTGGACTTGTCACTATGCTTGGCGTTGAAGATTTAATTGTTGTCCAAACTAACGATGCCATCTTAGTAACTAAACACAATGCCGTCCAGGATGTTAAAAAAATTGTTGAAGAGTTGAAAACGGCCGGTCGTAGTGAATACAGAATCCATCGAGAAGTTTATAGACCATGGGGGAGATGTGATTCTATTGATGCTGGTAAGCGGTATGAAGTTAAAAGAATTGAAGTAAATCCAGGTGAAGGTATCTCCCTTCAAACACATTTCCATCGATCGGAGCATTGGGTTGTCGTTGCTGGTACTGCGAAAGTTACTCTAGAGGATAAACAATTCTTATTAGGTGAAAATGAATCGGTGTATATTCCGGTAGGAGCGCAACATTGCCTTGAAAATCCGGGCAAAATTCCACTAGAAATTATTGAGGTTCGCTCTGGTCCTTACCTTGGGGACGATGACATCGTTCGGATAGCTGATCGATATGGTCGAGTTTAATTTATATACTATGAATACATTATCTTGTTTTAAAGCCTACGATATTCGCGGCAGGCTGGGCGAAGAGCTGAATGAAGATATCGCGTGGCGCATTGGCCGCGCGTACGGCGAATACTTAAAACCGCAGACCATCGTGCTGGGCGGTGACGTGCGTCTGACCAGCGAATCCCTGAAGCTGGCCCTGGCGAAAGGGCTGCAGGACGCGGGCGTGGACGTGCTGGACATCGGCCTCTCCGGGACCGAAGAGATTTACTTTGCCACGTTCCACCTGGGCGTGGACGGCGGTATCGAAGTGACGGCCAGCCACAACCCGATGGACTACAACGGGATGAAGCTGGTGCGCAAGGGTGCCCGTCCTATCAGCGGCGACACCGGCCTGCGCGACGTGCAGCGCCTGGCGGAAGCCAACGATTTCCCGCCGGTGAACGAGGCGAAGCGCGGCAGCTACAAAAAAATCAACCTGCAGAAAGAGTACATCGACCACCTGCTGGGCTACATCAACGTGGCAAACCTGAAGCCGCTGAAGCTGGTGATTAACTCCGGCAACGGCGCGGCCGGCCCGGTTGTCGATGCCCTGGAAGCGCGCTTTAAGGCCCTGAACGTGCCGGTGACCTTCGTGAAAGTGCACAACACCCCGGACGGCAACTTCCCGAACGGTATTCCTAACCCGCTGCTGCCGGAGTGCCGCGACGACACCCGCAACGCGGTGATTGAGCACGGTGCGGACATGGGCATCGCCTTTGACGGTGACTTCGACCGCTGCTTCCTGTTCGACGAGAAAGGGCAGTTCATCGAGGGCTACTATATTGTCGGCCTGCTGGCGGAAGCGTTCCTTGAGAAAAACCCGGGCGCGAAAATCATTCATGACCCGCGCCTTTCCTGGAACACCGTCGACGTGGTGTCAGCGGCGGGCGGCACGCCGGTGATGTCCAAAACCGGTCACGCCTTCATCAAAGAGCGCATGCGCGAAGAAGACGCCATCTACGGCGGCGAGATGAGCGCCCACCACTACTTCCGTGACTTTGCCTACTGCGACAGCGGGATGATCCCGTGGCTGCTGGTGACCGAGCTGCTGTGCCTGAAGGGACAGACGCTGGGCGAGCTGGTACGCGACCGTATGGCGGCGTTCCCGGCGAGCGGGGAGATCAACAGCAAGCTGGCGGAGCCGGCCGAGGCGATTGCCCGCGTGGAGCAGCACTTTGCGATCCACGCGCTGGAAATTGACCGTACGGACGGCATCAGCATGGCGTTCCCGCAGTGGCGCTTTAACCTGCGCTCGTCCAATACCGAGCCGGTGGTGCGCCTGAACGTGGAGTCCCGTGCTGACACCGCGCTGATGGAAGAGAAGACGAAAGAAATTCTGGCTTTGCTCCGGAAGTGAGGGTCTGCCGCCAGCGTATATCTGGCGGCTTGACTGTACCTGGATTGTGCAATCAGTGTGACATAGATCAGCAAAAGCTATTCATGTCACCTAATACTGAGTTAACATCTCAACCACATTTCAAGCCGCGCATAAGCCGTGGTGACCACACCTGACAGGAGTATGTAATGTCCAAGCAACAGATCGGCGTTGTCGGTATGGCAGTGATGGGGCGCAACCTGGCGCTGAACATCGAAAGCCGTGGTTATACCGTCTCCGTTTTCAACCGCTCCCGTGATAAGACCGAAGAAGTCATTGCCGAGAACCCTGGCAAGAAACTGGTTCCTTTCTATACGGTGAAAGAGTTCGTTGAGTCTCTGGAAACGCCTCGTCGTATCCTGTTAATGGTGAAAGCTGGCGCAGGTACCGATGCAGCTATCGACTCCCTGAAGCCTTACCTCGAAAAAGGTGACATCATCATTGATGGCGGTAATACCTTCTTCCAGGACACCATTCGTCGTAATCGTGAACTTTCTGCTGAAGGCTTTAACTTCATCGGTACCGGTGTTTCCGGTGGTGAAGAGGGCGCTCTGAAAGGCCCATCCATCATGCCTGGCGGCCAGAAAGAAGCATACGAACTGGTTGCGCCTATTCTGACTAAAATCGCTGCTGTTGCAGAAGATGGCGAGCCGTGTGTTACTTATATCGGTCCTGACGGTGCCGGTCACTATGTGAAAATGGTGCATAACGGCATCGAATACGGCGACATGCAGCTGATTGCTGAAGCTTATTCCCTGCTGAAAGGCGGTTTGAACCTTTCTAACGAAGAGCTGGCTGAAACCTTTACCGAGTGGAACAAAGGCGAACTGAACAGCTACCTGATCGATATCACCAAAGATATCTTCACTAAAAAAGATGAAGAAGGTAAATACCTGGTTGATGTGATTCTGGACGAAGCAGCTAACAAAGGCACCGGTAAATGGACCAGCCAGAGCTCTCTTGATCTGGGCGAACCGCTGTCACTGATCACCGAATCCGTCTTCGCGCGTTACATCTCTTCCCTGAAAGACCAGCGCGTTGCGGCATCTAAAGTGCTGTCTGGCCCTCAGGCTAAACCAGCGGGTGATAAAGCCGAATTCATTGAAAAAGTGCGTCGTGCACTGTACCTGGGTAAAATAGTCTCTTACGCGCAGGGCTTCTCTCAGCTGCGTGCGGCATCAGACGAGAACAACTGGGATCTGAATTACGGTGAGATCGCGAAGATCTTCCGCGCGGGCTGCATCATTCGTGCGCAGTTCCTGCAGAAAATCACCGATGCCTATGCTGAAAACGCCGGTATCGCCAACCTGCTGCTGGCACCGTACTTCAAGAAAATTGCTGACGAATATCAGCAGGCGCTGCGTGATGTGGTTGCCTACGCTGTCCAGAACGGTATCCCGGTTCCGACCTTCTCTGCTGCAGTAGCCTACTACGACAGCTACCGTGCGGCTGTTCTGCCAGCTAACCTGATTCAGGCACAGCGTGACTACTTCGGAGCGCATACTTACAAACGTACCGATAAAGAAGGCGTGTTCCATACCGAATGGATGGAATAAGTTAACTTACTCGCTGTCATCAAAACCCGGAGCCTGTCTCCGGGTTTTTTTATGCAAAAAATGTCGCCTGTTATTCGAAGTAGTCTGAATCTCGCCCCGCTCGTAGTGATTACTCCTGGTTTGCCTTGACAGTTCAGTTTGCCAGGAGGTACAAAGCCCAACAGTTATGTTTATCGCGATGGTCTGGTGGCCATCAGTACAGTTAACTCACAGAAGTCATTAGCGAATGAAAATAACAATCTCCGGAACAGGGTATGTCGGTCTTTCTAACGGCATTCTGATTGCCCAGAATCATGAAGTGGTTGCGCTGGATATCGTGCAGGCCAAAGTGGATATGCTCAATCAGAAGAAATCGCCGATTGTGGATAAAGAAATCCAGGACTATCTCAGCAATAAATCGCTGAATTTCCGCGCCACGACAGATAAAGAAGATGCATACCGCGATGCGGATTACGTCATCATTGCGACGCCTACTGACTACGATCCTAAAACCAACTATTTCAACACCTCAACGGTAGAAGCGGTAATCAAAGACGTTATCGCGATCAACCCTGATGCGGTGATGGTGATTAAATCGACCATCCCTGTCGGTTTTACCAAATCCATTAAAGAAAAATTCGGTATTGATAATATCTTCTTCTCGCCGGAATTCCTGCGTGAGGGGAGAGCGCTTTACGATAACCTGCACCCTTCGCGTATCGTTATTGGCGAACGTTCTGAGCGCGCTGAACGTTTTGCTGCGTTGCTACAGGAAGGGGCGCTGAAGAAAGATATTCAGGTGCTGTTTACCGACTCCACTGAAGCTGAGGCGATCAAGCTCTTCGCGAATACCTATCTGGCAATGCGAGTGGCTTATTTCAATGAACTGGACAGCTACGCAGAGAGCCTCGGACTGAATACCCGTCAGATTATTGAAGGGGTATGTCTCGACCCACGCATTGGCAACCACTATAACAACCCGTCATTTGGCTACGGTGGCTATTGCCTGCCAAAAGACACGAAGCAACTGCTGGCAAACTATCAGGCGGTGCCGAATAATCTCATTTCGGCGATTGTTGATGCGAACCGTACCCGTAAAGATTTCATCTCTGACTCCATCCTCGCGCGTCAACCCAAAGTGGTGGGCGTATATCGTCTGATCATGAAGAGCGGTTCCGATAATTTCCGCGCTTCTTCTATTCAGGGGATCATGAAGCGCATTAAAGCCAAAGGGGTTGAGGTTATCATCTATGAGCCTGCCATGCCGGACGATCAGTTCTTCAATTCTCGTGTGATCCGCGACCTGGATGCATTCAAGAAAGAAGCCGATGTCATCATTTCAAACCGCATGGCTGAAGAACTGGCTGACGTAGCGGACAAAGTCTATTCCCGAGATCTCTTCGGTAGCGACTAATTCTCTTGCTCCATAAAAAACCCGGCGGATAAGCCGGGTTTTTTATTTTCAGACTTTGTAAAATTCGCGGTACCAGTTAACGAAGTTTTTCACTCCATCCTTAACCGAGGTTTGCGGTTTAAATCCGATCACCTCATAAAGAGCCTGGGTATCCGCACTGGTCTCCAGAACATCCCCTGGCTGGAGAGGCAGCATGTTTTTCTCTGCTTTTGTACCCAGTGCTTCTTCCAACGCGGTAATGTAATCCATAAGTTCGACTGGCGAGCTGTTACCAATATTGTAAACGCGATACGGCGCGGAGCTGGTCGCCGGGGAACCGGTCTCAACGGTCCAGTCTGCATCGGCCTGAGGAATGACATCCTGCAGACGAATAATGGCTTCGGCGATGTCGTCGATGTAAGTAAAGTCGCGCTTCATCTTGCCGTAGTTGTAAACGTCGATGCTTTTGCCTTCAATCATCGCTTTGGTGAATTTAAACAGTGCCATATCCGGACGGCCCCATGGACCATACACGGTAAAGAAGCGCAGCCCGGTGGTCGGCAAGTTGTAAAGATGCGAATAGGTGTGCGACATCAACTCGTTGGCTTTTTTAGTCGCAGCATAGAGCGAGACCGGATGATCCACGGAGTCGTCAGTGGAGAAAGGCATCTTGCGGTTGAGACCGTATACGGAGCTCGACGAGGCATACAGAAGATGCTGAACATTGTTATGGCGACAGCCTTCCAGCACGTTGAGATGCCCAATAAGGTTGGCATCAGCATAGGCGTGTGGGTTTTCCAGGGAGTAGCGTACGCCCGCCTGCGCGGCAAGATGAATCACACGGTCAAACCTCTCAGCCGCGAAAAGCGTGGCCATACCTTCCCGGTCGGCTAATTCCAGCTTGTGAAAGGTGAAACGCTCAGATTTTAACAGTTCCAGGCGTGCCAGCTTCAGGTTGACATCGTAGTATTCATTGAGGTTATCGATACCGACAACCTGATGACCAGCCTCAAGGAGGCGTTTACTGACATTCGCACCGATAAAACCTGCGGCACCCGTGACCAAAAATTTCATAGCTTCCCTCATAAACCCTATTCTTTAGATGCCGTAACGCATCACATGGCGTCTATGATAGCGCGAAGGGGGTTAGTTACATAACCCATCTTTCCGATATTACTCATCGGATTCTTATAGAAAAATCGCCAGTAATCGATAAACTATACAAACTTAATTATGTTTGCCCTTTTTTTATCAGTTAGGGATTGTATGACGCAAAACAACAATAGCCAGGTCAGCAGAAGCAATGACCCTGAGCAAATTGATTTACTTGATTTAGTGTTCCAGCTGTGGCGTGGGAAGTGGGTGATAGCAGTCTTTGTTGTTGTTTGTATCGCCCTGGCAATTGGATATTTATCCGTTGCAAAAGAAAAGTGGACCTCTAGCGCAATTATTGCACAACCTGACGCAGCTCAGATTGCCAGCTATTCTAATGCGTTGAATATCCTTTATGGTACCGCCGCACCTACAATGAATGACAACCAAACGCGTGCTATCGGCCGTTTTAGCTCATCATTCTCGGCGTTGTCGCAGGCGCTCGAAAACCAGGCTGTACCTGAAAAACTGACAATTGAGCCCAAGGTTAAAGATCAGCCATTCCCGTTAATTGTATCGTATACCAGTTCATCGGCAGAAGCCGCGCAAAAGCAGCTGGCGCAGTACATTCAGCAGGTTGATGAGCAAACGGCAAAAGAACTCGCCGCTGACCTTACTGACAACATCAAAGCGCAGATAAAAACCCTGAATGATTCTCTGAAAAACCAGGAGAAGGTCGCTCAGGAGCAGAAGGATCTGCGTATCAAACAGATTGCTGAGGCGTTGAAGAACGCAGAAGCGGCGAAAATTACCTCGCCTCAGCTTCAGCAAACCCAGGAAGTAACTCAGGAAACGATGTTCCTGCTGGGAAGTGAGGGGCTGAAATCAATGATTGACAACGAAGCTTCTCTCCCGTTGGTTTTCCCAAGAGCCTATTATCAGACCAAACGAAATCTGCTGGACATCCAGAATCTGAACGTAAACCCGGACACAATCCACGTTTACCGTTATGTCATGAAGCCGGAACTCCCTGTACGTCGTGACAGCCCGAAAAAAGCGATAGTTCTAATTCTGGCCGTGCTGCTGGGCGGAATGATTGGTTCTGGCGTGGTGCTTGGCCGCAACGCATTGCGCAACTACAAACCAAAAGCCTGATTTGCAGGTAAAAAAACCGGGGATATTCCCCGGTTTTTTTTATTTGTGCCGTTTGCGAAGATTTTCAATCACCGCCGTCAAATCCAGCTCCTGGTCTTGCAGCAGCACCAGCAGGTGATACATCAGGTCCGACGCTTCATTCGTCAGCTCCTCGCGGTCATGCACCGTCGCGGCCAGCGCGGTTTCAACGCCTTCTTCACCTACCTTCTGCGCAATACGCTTGGTTCCGCTGGCGTACAGCTTTGCGGTATACGAACTTTCAGGGTCAGCCGTTTTACGCTCTGCCAGCAGCTTTTCCAGTTTATACAGGAACAACCACTGGTGGCTCGCCTCGCCGAAGCAGCTGCTTGTGCCCTTATGGCAGGTTGGGCCGATTGGGTTTGCCAGCACCAGCAGGGTGTCGTTATCGCAGTCTGGCGTAATGCTCACTGCATTCAGGAAATGACCCGAGGTCTCGCCTTTGGTCCACAGGCGCTGTTTCGTGCGGGAGTAGAAGGTCACTTTGCCGCTGGCGAGCGTTTTCGCCAGCGCGTCCTGGTTCATATACCCCAGCATCAGCACTTCGCCTGAGACGGCATGCTGGACAACCACCGGCAGTAATCCGTCCGTTTTTTCCCAGTCCAGCTGCGCCTGTTGTTGCTCTGTTAACATACCCTGATCTCCACGCCCTGGTCGGCCAGGTACGTTTTTAACTCACCAATATTAATAATCTGCTTGTGGAACACGGAAGCGGCCAGCGCGCCGTCCACGTTCGCATCGCGGAAGGCTTCCAGGAAATGTTCCATGGTGCCCGCGCCGCCGGAGGCAATCAGCGGAACGTGGCAGACCTCACGAACTTTTTTCAGCTGTTCGAGGTCATACCCGTTACGCACGCCATCCTGATTCATCATGTTGAGGACAATCTCGCCAGCGCCACGCTTTTGCACTTCCTGCACCCAGTCGAGCGTTTCCCACTGCGTCACGCGCGTGCGGCTTTCATCCCCCGTGTACTGGTTGACGTGATACTTGCCCGTTGCGGCGTCATACCAGGTGTCGATCCCAACCACAATACACTGCACGCCAAAACGATCGGCAAGGCGGGTGATCAGCTCCGGGTCGGCCAGGGCAGGGGAGTTGATGGAAATCTTGTCGGCGCCAAACGAGAGAATTTTGGCGGCGTCGTCAGCGGACTTAATTCCGCCCGCCACGCAGAACGGAATGTCGATCACTTCCGCCACGCGTTCCACCCAGCTTTTGTCGACCACGCGGCCATCGCTGGACGCGGTAATATCGTAGAACACCAGCTCGTCTGCGCCTTCATCAGCATAGCGTTTTGCCAGCGGAACGATGTCGCCAATGATCTCGTGGTTGCGGAACTGCACGCCTTTCACGACCTGGCCGTCACGTACGTCCAGGCAAGGGATTATCCGTTTTGCCAGCATTGAATAGCCTCCGTCACAGTAAATTTACCTTCCAGCAGAGCCCGGCCCACAATCACACCCTGCACACCGGTACCGCGCAGCGCGGCTACGTCGCCTATATCACCGATACCGCCGGAAGACTGGAACGCTATCTGCGGATAACGCGCACAAACCTCTTCATAAAGCGAGACGTTGGAGCCAGCCAGCGTGCCGTCGCGGGAGATGTCAGTGCATAACACGTGCTTCAGGCCAACGGGCAGATAGATATCAACCAGCTCTTCCAGCGTCACGCCGGAGTTTTCCTGCCAGCCGCTGACGGCCACCTGCTTGTTGCCCTGTTCGTCAATACGCACGTCCAGCGCCAGTACAAGGGCGTCGGCGCCAAAGCGGCGGAACCAGCCCTTCACCGTCTCAGGATCTTTCACGGCGGTTGAACCTACCACCACGCGGGCCACGCCAGCGTCCAGCAGCGCCGCGACGTCATCTTCCGTACGCACGCCGCCGCCAACCTGTACCGGCACATCAACACCCGCAACAAGTTGTTTAAGCAGCGGGATCTGGCGTTTCGCCGGGTCTTTCGCGCCAGTCAAATCCACAAGATGCAGTACCTGCGCACCCTGGGCGGCATAATCCTGCAGACGCGGCAGCGGATCGTTTCCGTAGTCTCGCTGCTGCCCGTAATCACCCTGATGCAGACGGACAACCGTACCGTCAATTAAATCTAACGCGGGAATAATCATCACATCTCCAGGAAGTTTTTCAGCAGCTGCGCGCCCGCGGCGCCAGAGCGCTCCGGGTGAAACTGCACGCCGAAGAAATTGTCTTTCTGTACGGCTGCCGTAAACGCCTCGCCGTAAGTGCACTGGGCGATCGTATTCACGTTCACCGGCATGGCGTAGCTGTGCACGAAGTAAAAATACGCGCCGTCTTCGATGCCGCGAAACAGCCTGTCGCCGGCTTTGGGGTACACGCGGTTCCAGCCCATATGCGGCAGAGGCAGACCGTGGTCAGTCATTTTCGGCACGTCTTCGTCAATAATGCCCAGCAGGTCAACGCCGTTATTCTCTTCGCTGCGGCGGCCCAGGATCTGCATGCCCAGGCATATGCCCAGCACCGGCTGGGTACAGGCCTTGATCAGATCGATCAGATCGCGTTCGCGAATCTGATCCATTGCAGCCTGCGCGGTACCTACGCCCGGTAAAAAGAGTTTGTCGGCTCGCAGCACCACGTCCGGGTCACGGCTAACCACCGGCTCGTAGCCGTGGCGCGCAATGGCCGATTTTACGGAGTTCAGGTTGGCGCATCCGGTATCCAGAATCACCACATTCATTACAGCACTCCTTTCGATGAAGGCAGGGCGTCACCTTCCACGCGAATTGCCTGGCGCAGGGTACGACCAAAGGCTTTGAAGAGACTCTCCACGCGGTGGTGGTCGTTCTTGCCTTTGGTCTTCAGGTGCAGCGTCAGGCCCATGGTGTAGGACAATGAACGGAAGAAGTGCTCCACCATTTCGGTGCTCAGATCGCCCACGCGCTGGTAATTGAAGTCTGCTTTATATTCCAGGTGCGGGCGCCCGGAGATGTCCATGGCACAGCGCGCCAGACACTCGTCCATCGGCAGGACAAAGCCAAAACGGTTGATGCCGCGTTTATCACCGAGCGCCAGCTTGAGGGCTTCACCCAGCGCCAGGCCGGTATCTTCCACTGTGTGGTGATCGTCAATATAAAGATCGCCTTTTACCGTAATTTCCATGCGGAAACCGCCGTGGGTGGCAATCTGGTCCAGCATGTGGTCGAAAAAACCCACGCCGGTGTGGATCTTGCTGCCGCCTTCGCGATCCAGCCAGACCTTCACATCAATTTGCGTCTCTTTGGTGTTACGTTCAACGTGCGAGTAGCGGTCACGTTTTGTCAGCTGCTCGCCAATCATCGTCCAGTTCAGGTTGTTGCGGTCGTATCGCAGTCCCGCGATGCCCATGTTTTCCGCCAGCGTAATATCGGTGATGCGATCGCCGATAACATAGCTGTTGGTTTTATCCAGCGCATCTTCAGCCAGGTAGCGCTCAACCAGCTTCACCTTTGGCTTACGGCAGTCGCACTCGTCGGCCGGCATGTGCGGGCAAATCAGCACCTCATCAAATACCACGCCCTGAGAGGCCAGCACCTGCATCATTAAATTATGCGGGCCGTCAAAGTCTGCCTGCGGGAAGCTGTCGGTACCCAGACCATCCTGATTGGTGATCATCACCAGCCTGTATCCGGCTTTTTGCAGCTTGAGCAGCACCGGGATCACGTCCGGTTCAAAGGCCAGCTTGTCGAATCGATCGACCTGAAAATCGGCTGGTGGCTCCGAAATAAGGGTGCCGTCACGATCGATAAAAAGGATCTTCTGGGTCATACTTTCTCCGCTTTCAGGGCGTCAATCACGCGCTGGCTCTCTGCGCGGGTGCCGACGGTAATGCGCAGGCACCCGCTCAGAGAAGGTTGTTTATTCTGGTCTCGTAAGATAATGCCCTGATCCCATAAAGATTTAAATACGGCACTCGATGCGGTGAAGCGTACCAGGATGTAGTTGGTTTCCGAGTCGAACACCTGCTCCACGCACGGGATATCCTTCAGGGCAGTCACCAGATACTGACGTTCCTCCAGGATTTGCGCCACGCGCTCGCGCATCGCGTTGATCCCCTGAGGCGTCAGCGCCTGTGCCGCAATATCGGCAACCGGCGTTGAGAGCGGGTACGGGGCGATCACCTTCAGCAGCAGGTCGATGACCTCTTTATTCGCCAGGGTGAATCCGCAGCGCAGGCCTGCGAGGGCGAAAGCCTTTGACAGCGTACGCAGCACCACCAGGTGCGGATACTCTTCCAGCCAGCCCGTCAGCGTCGCCTGCGGGCAGAACTCGATGTAGGCTTCGTCGGCCACCACCAGCGCTTTACCGCGCGTCATCTCCAGCAGGGTGCGGATATCCTGCGGGTTAATAATCTGCCCGGTCGGGTTGTTTGGGCTGCAGACAAACACGACTTTTACGCCGTCGAGATTGTCGGCAATCCCCTGCAGATCCAGCTGCCAGTTCTCCAGCGCCTGCACGTTGCGGCACGCCACGCCGAAGGTTTCCGCGCTGACGCTGTACATGCCGTAGGTAGGTTGACAGTACATTACCGCGTCTTTGCCCGGCTCGCAGAACGCGCGGATCAGCAGTTCAATGCCCTCATCCGCGCCGCGGCTGACCAGCACCTGCTCTGGCTTCACGCCCGCGTACTGCGCGTAGTTTTCAATAACCGCCTTCGGTTGACACTCCGGATAGCGGTTCAGCGTTTGCTGCGACAGCTCAAACTGCACCGCAGTCGGGAATTCGTTAGCATTCAGCCAGACATCCCCTTTGCCGCCCAGACGACGCGCGGACTGATAAGGCGTCAGGCGACGGACATTTTCGCGGGCTAATTCTTCAATGTTCATGCTTGCTCCTTCAGGGCTGCAACGCGCAGCGTAACGGCATTTTTGTGGGCGGTCAGGCGCTCGGCGGCAGCCAGGGTTTCAATGGTCGAGGCCAGTGAGGCAAACCCTTCGCGGGAGAGTTCCTGCACGGTCATTCGCTTCTGGAAATCCGCCAGGCCGAGGCTGGAACAGGTTGAGGTGTAGCCGTACGTTGGCAGCACGTGGTTGGTGCCGGAGGCGTAATCGCCCGCTGACTCCGGTGACCAGTCGCCGAGGAACACCGAGCCCGCGCTGGTAATGCTGTCGACCAGATCGCGCGCGTTGCGGGTCTGAATAATCAGATGCTCCGGGCCGTACTGGTTAGAAATAGCAATGCACTGCTCAAGATCGCGCGCCACAATCAGGCGGCTGGCCGCTAACGCCTGGCGTGCCGTGTCGGCGCGGGGCAGGTCGGCAAGCTGACGCTCCACGGCTTCGCCCACGCGTTTCGCCATATCGGCATCCGGCGTCAGCAGGATAACCTGCGAGTCCGGGCCATGTTCCGCCTGGGAAAGCAGGTCGGACGCGACGAAATCTGGCGTGGCGCCGCTGTCGGCAATCACCAGCACTTCAGACGGGCCGGCAGGCATATCGATGGCCGCGCCGTCCAGACGCTGGCTGACCTGGCGCTTGGCTTCGGTCACATACGCATTGCCCGGGCCAAAGATTTTGTCGACCTTGGGAATGGATTCCGTGCCGAACGCCAGGGCTGAAATCGCCTGCGCGCCGCCCACTTTATAGACCGCCTGCACGCCGCACAGCTTCGCCGCGTACAGGATCTCGTCGGCAATCGGTGGCGGTGAGCACAGTACCACTTTCTGACACCCGGCAATGCGCGCGGGAGTCGCCAGCATCAGTACGGTGGAGAAAAGCGGGGCAGAGCCTCCGGGAATATAGAGGCCGACGGAGGCAACCGGGCGGGTTACCTGCTGGCAACGCACGCCGGGCAGGGTTTCCACATCTACGGTCTGCAGCTTTTGCGCGGTGTGGAAAGTATCAATGTTTTTCACCGCAACGGCCATCGCCTGCTTGATGTCATCTCCCAGACGATTGCTGGCATCAGTCATTTCCTGCTCGGTAACCTGTAATGCGCCGACTTCCGTCTTATCAAACTTTGCACTGTATTCACGCAGCGCGTCATCGCCGCGGGCTTTGACGTTATCCAGGATCTCCGCCACGGTGCGCGAGATGCTTTCAGAGGCGGAAATCGCCGGGCGCATCAGCAGCTCGCTCTGCTGTGCGTCGCTACAGGTATTCCAGTCGATGATTGTGTTAAAGCTCATGGCCATTACTCCATCATCTTCTCAATCGGCAGCACCAGGATGGAGCTTGCGCCCAGCGCCTTCAGTTTTTCCATGGTTTCCCAGAACAGGGTTTCGCTGCTCACCATGTGCATTGCCACGCGCTGCTGATCGCCCGCCAGCGGCAGGATGGTTGGGCGCTCGGCGCCCGGCAGCAGGGCAATCACTTCATCCAGGCGCTCGGTTGGGGCGTGCATCATGATGTACTTGGACTCACGCGCCTGAATGACGCCCTGAATGCGGGTCAGCAGCTTGTCAATCAGCTGCTGCTTGGCATCCGCCATCTCGCCGTCGCGCTGAATCAGGCACGCTTTGGAGCGGTAGATCACTTCCACTTCGCGCAGGCCGTTCGCTTCCAGCGTCGCGCCGGTAGAGACCAGGTCACAGATGGCGTCCGCCAGACCCGCACGCGGCGCCACTTCAACGGAGCCGTTCAGCAGGCAGGATTTAAACTGCACGCCTTTCTGATCCAGATAACGCTTTAACAGGTGAGGGTAGGAGGTGGCAATACGTTTGCCGTTCAGCGCGGCCGGACCGTCCCATGCTTCATCAACCGGCGTTGCCAGCGACAGGCGGCAGCCGCCGAAGTCCAGACGACGCAGGGTGAAGTAACGCGGATCTTCGCCCTGCGCGCGGCGGGTCAGCAGCTCTTCTTCCAGCACGTTTTCCCCGATGATGCCGAGGTCAACGACGCCATCCATGACCAGGCCGGGAATATCGTCATCACGCACGCGCAGAATGTCGATGGGCATGTTTTCAGCCAGAGCAATCAGGCGCTGGGTGTGCAGGTTAATTTTAATCCCGCAGCGGGCCAGCAGTTCGCGTGAATCGTCACTCAAACGGCCTGATTTTTGAATAGCTATGCGTAAACGTGAGTTATCTAACATTCTTTATTCCTCGTTAACCTGTTTTAACCTGTCTGAATTCGGTCCAAAAAAAAGCCCCCGGAAGAAGATCTTCCGGGGGCTTTTTCATGCGTTCATGCACCACTGGAAGATCCAAACGTCTTCCAGCACACATCGCCTGAAAGACTAGTCAGGATGATGGTGATGATGGTGGTGTTTAAATTGAACGCGTGTCATATAAATTCTCGATGAATGCTTATTCATTTGATGTCTTTTAACCTAAACCAGTTGTACGACATATTGCAAGGGCTTTTTTGATCATTAATTCATTTCATATTGATGCTATGAATTGTGTGTTCTGCCGGGCTGGCGTAGCCTTATGAAAGACGAGTGAGAGTCAGGAGAATTCGCATGAAAAAGGTCGCGATTGTCGGTTTAGGATGGCTGGGAATGCCGCTGGCGATGTCATTAGCCGCGAAAGGCTGGCAGGTGACCGGGAGTAAGACCACCCGAGATGGGGTCGAAGCGGCGCGCATGTGCGGTATTGATGGCGTTGAACTGCGTCTGGAGCCGGAACTGGTGTGTGATGCGGACGATCTGGACACGCTGATGAACGTCGATGCGCTGGTCATTACGCTACCCGCGCGGCGCAGCGGCCCGGGCGAATCATTTTATCTGCAGGCGATGCAGGAGATTGTCGACAGCGCGCTGGCGCATCACGTACCGCGCATTGTTTTCACCAGCTCGACGTCGGTCTATGGCGATGCTGAAGGTGTGGTAAAAGAGAACTCTGAGCGCCGTCCCGTTACGGCGAGCGGTCAGGTACTGAAAGAGCTGGAAGACTGGCTGCATAATCTTCCCGGCACGCAGGTTGATATCGTTCGTCTGGCGGGGTTGGTGGGGCCTGGACGCCATCCGGGACGCTTCTTTGCCGGAAAGACGGCGCCAGACGGCCAGCATGGCGTGAATCTTGTCCATCTTGAGGATGTTATTGGCGCGATTGAGCTACTCTTACAGGCTCCGAAAGGCGGACACATCTATAATATATGTGCACCGTCTCATCCGGCGCGCAGCACCTTTTACCCGCTGATGGCACGTCAGCTTGGGCTGGCTCCGCCGGTCTTTAGTGAGGCAAAAGATGACAGCAAAGGCAAAATTGTTGATGGCAATCGCATTTGTCATGAGCTGGGGTTTGAGTATCAGTATCCCGATCCGCTGGTGATGCCCATGGAATAAGACCCGCAGCGGAGACGATCGCACACCAGAAGGGGGCGAGCATGAAACCGCTGCTGGATGTTCTTATTATTCTGGATGCACTGGAAAAAGAGGGGAGCTTTGCCGCTGCGTCGGCAAAGCTCTACAAAACCCCATCTGCGTTGAGCTATACCGTTCAAAAACTGGAAAGCGATCTCAATATTCAGATCCTCGATCGCTCCGGGCACCGCGCTCGTTTTACCCGAACCGGACAGATGCTGCTGGAAAAAGGCCGCGAAGTTCTGCATACCGTTCGCGAGCTGGAAAAACAGGCCGTTAAGCTCCATCAGGGATGGGAAAACGAGCTGGTTATTGGCGTGGATGATACCTTTCCGTTTTCTCTCCTGACGCCGCTGATTGAAGCTTTTTATCAACACCACAGCGTGACCCGTCTTATCTTTATCAACGGCGTGCTGGGTGGCTCCTGGGATGCTTTAACCCAGGGCAGAGCGGATATTTTTGTCGGTGCACTCCATGAGCCTCCCCAGCTGAGCGATTTTGGTTTTGCCCGGCTGGGCGTGCTGGAGCAGGTATTTGCCGTGGCACCCCATCATCCCCTGGCTCAGGAGCCTGAGCCGCTTAACCGCCGCGTGATTAAAGGCTACCGCGCGATTGTGGTGGGGGACAGCTCTCGTCCGGAATGTTCGGCCTCCTCGCAGCTGCTTGATGAGCAGGAGGCCATCACCGTTTTCGACTTTAAAACCAAGCTGGAGCTGCAAATAAGCGGCCTGGGCTGCGGCTATTTGCCCCGCTATCTGGCGCAGCGGTTTATTGACAGCGGTGCGCTTGTTGAAAAACAGGTACTTGCTCAAAACAGCCATGAGTCGGTGTGGGTGGGCTGGAATGAACAGACCGCCGGGCTGGCCAGTGCCTGGTGGCGCGACGAAATTTTAGCAAATAGTGCTATCGCCGCTGTTTATGCTCAGGGCAGCGTCGAGAAATCAGCCAGTTAGCAAAAAGAAAATTACCCGCTGCGTTGCAAAGTATTGCCTTTTGTATCCGATGTGGGGCAAAATGCCGCCGCTGCAACCAAATGAATAATCGACGATATAAAAGGCGTCGGTTATTTTTTTTTGCATGTACGAAACGAAACTAAAAACCAAGAGGCCGGGCTTCGTACCGGATAGATATTTACTAAAATCCGACAGTTGTTGTCGCTGAGGAAGAAACAAATGGGGCAATTTTTCGCTTACGTGGCGGTTATCACCTTAAAGGAGAATAACTATGTCGCATAACGCAACTCCAAACACCTCTCGCGTGGAATTACGTAAAACGCTTACGTTGATTCCGGTTGTTATGATGGGCCTGGCCTATATGCAACCGATGACGCTGTTCGATACATTCGGTATCGTATCAGGCCTCACAGACGGTCATGTGCCGACGGCTTACGGCTTCGCACTGATTGCGATCCTCTTTACCGCGCTGAGCTACGGTAAGCTGGTTCGCCGCTATCCGTCTGCCGGTTCCGCCTACACCTATGCACAGAAATCCATCAGCCCGACGGTTGGCTTTATGGTGGGCTGGTCTTCGCTGCTCGACTATCTGTTCGCGCCGATGATCAACATTCTGCTGGCAAAAATCTATTTTGAAGCGCTGGTGCCATCGATTCCATCCTGGATGTTCGTCGTGGCGCTGGTGGCCTTTATGACGGCCTTCAACCTGCGTAGCATTAAGTCTGTTGCCAACTTTAACTCCGTTATTGTTGTGCTTCAGGTTGTCCTGATTGCCGTTATTCTTGGCATGGTGATCTATGGCGTGTTCCACGGCGAAGGCGCTGGTACGCTGGCAAGCAGCAAACCGTTCTGGTCTGGTGATGCGCATGTTATCCCGATGATTACCGGGGCAACCATTCTGTGCTTCTCCTTTACCGGTTTTGACGGCATCAGCAACCTGTCCGAGGAAACGAAGGATGCAGAGCGCGTGATCCCGCGTGCCATCTTCCTGACGGCGCTGATTGGCGGTCTGATCTTTATTTTCTCGACCTATTTCCTGCAGCTGTACTTCCCGGATATCTCCCGCTTCAAGGATCCGGATGCGTCTCAGCCAGAAATCATGCTCTATGTGGCGGGTAAAGCGTTCCAGGTTGGCGCGCTGATCTTCTCCACCATCACCGTACTGGCGTCCGGTATGGCCGCGCATGCAGGCGTTGCGCGACTGATGTACGTAATGGGCCGCGATGGCGTATTCCCGAAAAGCTTCTTCGGCTACGTGCATCCAACCTGGCGTACCCCGGCGATGAACATCATCCTGGTCGGTGCGATTGCGCTTCTGGCAATTAACTTTGATCTGGTGATGGCTACGGCGCTGATTAACTTTGGTGCGCTGGTGGCGTTCACCTTTGTTAACCTGTCGGTTATCTCTCAGTTCTGGATCCGTGAAAAGCGTAACAAAACGCTGAAAGATCACTTCCAGTATCTGTTCCTGCCGATGTGCGGTGCCCTGACCGTGGGCGCGCTGTGGGTTAACCTGGAAGAGAGCTCGATGGTGCTTGGCCTGATTTGGGCGGGTATCGGCCTGATTTACCTGGCCTGCGTTACGAAGAGCTTCCGTAACCCGGTTCCGCAGTACGAAGACGTCGCGTAAGACTGTGTCGGGTGGCGGCTACGCCTTACCCGACCTACATAACCCGTAGGCCCGCGTAAGCGCAGCGCCGCAGGGCAAAAAAAACCGGAGACCATCGCCTCCGGTTTTTTTATTTCTGACTTTCAGACTATCTCTTGCGCGTACTGGAACAGAGATTTCAACAGTGCCTGTTTCTCAGCATTCCCTTCATGCTGGCCATAAAGCATTTCCAGCTCCTGAGCGTAGCTGTGCAGATACTCTGGCGTAAATACGTTGCGACGGTGCTGCAGCCAGCGTTCCTGCTCAGCTTCATCCAGGGTTCCCGGGTAATTACGCGCGCGGTAATTAAACATCAGCTTTTCGATGCGCTTATCGGCGAAGGTGATATCAAGCGCCGGTAAGTTACGCGGCTCGGTTTGCAGAACGATATTCATGGCCGCGCGATCGGCATCGCTGAAGAAGCCGTTATAGAGCTGGGCATCCACGTTTTCAGACGGCACGAATGGCTCCGCCTCGGCAAAGATAGCAACCACTTTCTCGCGCACCTGCGGGTTTTCGCGCAGCACTTTCAGGTTATCGAGGCAGTGCTGACGGTTGATGCCCAGCCTGTCTGCATCTTCCGGGCGCAGCGTGTTCGCCTGAGCGAGTACCGGACATTTATTTATGTGCACCAGTTTGACCGGCACCGCGGGCAGATCGCCGAGTTCATTCTTCGGCGTGTACAAACGTTCGCGCAGGGTATCGCTGTCGAGCTCCAGCAGGGGTGAAATATCGCCCGCCAGGTCCACCATGATGACGGCATTACGGTTGTCCGGATGCCACGCCAGCGGGGCAACCCAGCTGGTATTGCCGCGCCATGCACCAAACATGCCGGAAATATGCACCAGCGGCTTCATCTGCGGTACGTCGATAAGGGTCATAAGCTTCTGCTTGCTGCGATGGCTTAGCAGATACTCAAACAGCCGGGGCTGTGCGCTTTTCACCAGCTTCGCCATGGCAATGGTGGCATAGACGTCCGCCATCGCGTCGTGGGCGTTGCTGTGCTCGATACCGTTGGCGCGCGTCAGGTGTTCCAGCCGGAAGCTGGTCAGCCCTTCCTCATTTTCCGGCCAGTTAATGCCTTCAGGACGCAGGGCGTAGCAGGCGCGCATGATGTCGAGCAAATCCCAGCGTGAATTGCGGTTCTGCCAGCTCCAGGCATAGGGATCGTAGAAGTTGCGATAGAAGATATTGCGCGTAACTTCGTCATCGAAGCGGATGTTGTTGTAACCAACCACGCAGGTATTGGGAACGGTAAACAGATCGTGAATGCGTCGGGCGAATTCTGCCTCGTTAACGCCTTTCTCCCGCGCTTCCTGAGGGGTGATGCCGGTAACCATGACCGCGCCGGGCTGCGGCAGGTAGTCATCCGCAGGCTTGCAGTAAAAGACCTCGGGCTCGCCAATAATGTTGAATTCGTCGTCGGTACGGATGGCGGCAAACTGCGCCGGTCGGTCCAGCGCCGGGTGAGTGCCAAAGGTTTCGTAGTCGTGGAACAAAAAAGTCGGGCGAGCGGCAGAGTCAGACACCAGTAATACCATCCTGTTAAAAAATGACGTCACTATGGTAAACGATCGCGCGGGTCAGACCGAATAAAAAGCACCGCCGCGTGGCAAATTTGCGCGCCAGCTTCAGAGAAAAATCTGCGCTCTGTCACATTTCATTGCAATTAAGCCAGGTAACGACATCAGAACTCCCGTAAAAAGGTCATCGATTTTTACTGACCTGAGGATATACCGTTGAAACGCCGTCTGTTTATTGCTGTTTCTTTACTCGCTTCGAGTGTCTCATCTGCTTTTGCGGCCGAACCACTGGATTTTTCGCCGCAGCCTCCGGCCATTCAGGCTGGCTCATGGGTGCTGATGGACTACACGACTGGTCAGATTTTAACGGCGGGCAACGAACATCAACAACGTAATCCGGCGAGCCTGACCAAGCTGATGACGGGCTATGTGGTTGATCGGGCCATTGATAGCCACCGCATTACGCCGGACGACATTGTCACCGTAGGGCGTGACGCGTGGGCAAAAGGTAACCCGGTTTTTGACGGCTCGTCGCTGATGTTCCTGAAAGAGGGCGATCGCGTCTCGGTGCGTGATTTAAGCCGCGGTCTGATCGTCGATTCCGGCAATGACGCCTGCGTGGCGCTGGCCGATCACGTGGCGGGCGGTCAGCCACAGTTTGTGAAGATGATGAACGACTACGTGCAGAAGCTGAACCTGCGCGATACGCACTTTGAAACCGTCCACGGGCTGGACGCGCCGGGCCAGCACAGCTCCGCCTATGACCTGGCCGTACTCTCCCGGGCCATCATCCACGGCGAGCCTGAGTTTTACCATATGTACAGCGAAAAGAGCCTGACCTGGAACGGGATCACCCAGCAAAACCGTAACGGCCTGCTGTGGGATAAAACCATGAACGTGGACGGCCTTAAAACGGGGCATACCTCGGGGGCTGGCTTTAACCTGATTGCGTCTGCCGTAGACGGCCAGCGCCGTTTAATCGCGGTGGTGATGGGGGCGGACAGCCCGAAAGGGCGTGAGGACCAGGCCCGAAAACTGCTGCACTGGGGACAGCAGAATTTCGATACGGTGCAGATCCTGCATAGCGGAAAAAAAGTGGGGACGGAGCGCATCTGGTACGGCGACAAGGAACAGGTGAAACTGGGAACCGACCAGGACTTCTGGCTGGCCTTGCCGAAAGCGGAAGTGCCGAACATCAAAGCCAAATACGTGCTGGATAAAAAAGAGCTGGAAGCGCCGATTGCCGCGCATCAGCGGGTCGGGGAAATCCAGCTCTATGACCGCGATAAAGTGGTAGCCCACTGGCCGTTGGTAACGCTGGAAGCCGTTGATAAAGGCGGACTGTTCTCTCGCATGAGCGATTATCTCCACCACACGCTTTAACCGCTGATGGGCAGACTGGCAGGGTTGCGAGTCTGCTCACATAATAAACACTCCTCGTTTGCCGATAATAGTAATCCAGCTTTATAGTGTATAAATATACAGTAATAAGTGGAGGCAGCATGGACTACAGCATCAAGCAGCAACAGAAACGTAAGATTGCCGGTTTTCATTTGGTCGGCCCGTGGGAACACACGGTAAAGCAGGGCTTTGAACAGCTGGTCATGTGGGTTGACGGGCGTCACATTGAGCCGCTGGAGTGGGTGGCGGTCTATTACGATAACCCGGATGAGGTCCCGGCAGAAAAACTGCGCTGTGATACGGCCGTTACCGTACCGGACGATTTCGTTATTCCGGAAAACAGCGAAGGCGTCATGATGACGGAAATCGCGGCCGGGGAATATGCCGTGGCGACGGCTCGCGTGGAAAACTACGACTTCGCCACGCCCTGGTATCAGTTCTTCAATTCCCTGCTGCAGGACAATAAATACCAGATGGCGCTAAAGCCCTGCTTCGAACGCTATCTCAATGACGGCAATGCGGACGGTTACTGGGATATCGAAATGTATATCGCCGTCGAGCATAAAACGGTTTAAGCCTGCTAAATGAAGGGTTTTTCAGCCGGGATCGATCCGCCCGGCTGAAAACACAGTACAATTGTGGTTTGCCGTGTAGCTGGAGAGCGGGTGTGCGTCCCGACAAATCATTAACTCCTTTTGAAATTCGGTTGTATAAACATTACCGCGTTGTGCACGGGTGTCGCATCGCGCTGGCTTTCGTATTGACGTTTGTACTGGTCCGTTTGCTGGACGTTCCGGAAGGGACGTGGCCGCTGATCACGCTGGTGGTGGTGATGGGGCCCATCTCGTTTTGGGGGAACGTGGTTCCGCGCGCCTTTGAACGAATTGGCGGGACTGTTCTTGGCTCGGCCCTGGGTCTTATTGCGCTGAAGCTGGAGCTCATCTCATTTCCGGTGATGCTGGCATGGTGCGGTGCCGCTATGTTCCTCTGCGGCTGGCTGGCGTTGGGCAAAAAGCCCTATCAGGCGCTGCTGATTGGTATTACTCTCGCGGTGGTTGTCGGGGCGCCCGCCGGGGATATGACCACGGCGCTGTGGCGAAGCGGGGATGTCATCCTGGGGTCACTGCTGGCCATGCTTTTTACCGGTATCTGGCCGCAGCGGGCTTTTCTGCACTGGCGTATTCAGATGGCTAACTACGTTACCGCCTTTAACCGCGTTTATCAGGCCGGTTTTTCCCCTAATCTGGTCGAGCGCCCGCGGCTGGAAAAGCACCTGCAAACCATCCTTAACGACGTGGTTAAAATGCGCGGCCTGATCACGCCCGCCAGCAAAGAAACCCGCATTCAAAAATCGATTTTCGAAGCTATCCAGACGGTAAGCCGCAACCTGGTCTGCATGCTTGAACTGCAAATCAACGCCCACTGGGCTTCGCGTCCCAGCCATCTTTTGATGCTTAATGCGCAGACCCTCAAAGAGACTCAGCAGATGACGCAGCAAACGCTGTTGACCATCGCTCATGCGCTTTATGAAGGCAACCCGCAGCCGATACTGGCCAACAGCGAGCGACTGAATGAGATCGTCGCGGAGCTGAAGCAGTTAATCAATGAACGCCAGAGCGATAACGTGGCTGAAACGCCTATTCATGGCTACGTCTGGCTGAGCATGGAACTGGCGCGGCAGCTTGAGCTGTTATCGCACCTTATTTGCCGGGCGCTGCGCAAATAAAAGGCGTATGTGACGGCTGCTGCTTCGATTCAGCAGCAATTGGGGTTATGATAGCTTTAAACGATATACTCATTGTCATTCGCAGCCGCTGTCAGTAAGGTTATTGTTACAACGGTTGCCTTAACGAATCCGAATCTCACATTATCAGGGGTGTAAAAATGGAAACTACCAAGCCTTCGTTCCAGGATGTTCTGGAATTCGTCCGCCTGTTCCGCCGCAAAAACAAACTGCAGCGTGAAATCCAGGACGTTGAGAAGAAGATCCGTGACAACCAGAAACGTGTTCTGCTGCTCGACAACCTGAGCGACTACATCAAGCCAGGCATGAGCGTTGAAGCTATCCAGGGCATCATCGCCAGCATGAAGAGCGACTATGAAGACCGCGTTGATGACTACATCATCAAAAACGCAGAGCTGTCCAAAGAGCGTCGCGACATCTCCAAGAAGCTGAAAGTGATGGGCGAAATCAAAAACGGCGAAGCAAAAAGCGAGTAATCGCAGCGAATCGTGAAAAAGGCTCTCTGGTGACAGAGAGCCTTTTTTTATGACTCAGAACGCGGCTGCAGCTGATAAATCCAGGCCTGAACCTGCTTGCCTTCAGAGGTGGTCACGGTGACCTCAACCCGGTCATAGCCGTCTTCAAATTCATCCAGCATTTGCCAGTGTGCGGCAAGGTTATCAGAGATAAACAGATAGCCTTCGACGCGGGGACCATCAGGGCGGAGCACGATCCCCGGGAAGTCCGCCGCAGCGCCCCAGCCGCGTTCGTAAAACGTGCCGGATACGGAACCGGCCAGCCATTCGCCGCCGATGTTCTCAAGAATATGCGCATTAGAATGGCCCGGGCGCAGCGTGCCGTAGACAAACAGAGCGTTCATTTTCCCTCATCCGCAAAGCAAAAAGCCTGCTTTAAAAGCAGGCTTTTTAAATTTGGCTCCTCTGACTGGACTCGAACCAGTGACATACGGATTAACAGTCCGCCGTTCTACCGACTGAACTACAGAGGAATCGTTGTGGAGGCTTATCTTAGCGGCGAAAAAAGTTTTGTCAAACCTGATCTTAGGGAAAATCGACCGATTGCTGATTCTGTCGTCAGTTTGTTGTAAATCCACACATCTTTTTCTGGAAAATACTTTGCAGGATTAGCATTTGTCCCCCATCATTTGAAATGGAGTTTCAACTTTTCTCGCTAAGGTCCATTTTGAACGTCACTGCCTCCTTACGCCAGGCGATAACGCGCACGCCATGGTATGCAAAACGTAAAAGCTATCGTGTCCTGTTCTGGCGTGAAATCACCCCTCTTGCTGTGCCTATCTTCCTGGAAAATACCTGCGTTCTGCTGATGGGGGTTCTGAGCACCTTTCTGGTGAGCTGGCTGGGTAAAGAGGCGATGGCTGGAGTTGGGCTGGCGGACAGCTTTAACATGGTGGTGATCTCGTTCTTTGCCGCCATAGACCTCGGGACGACGGTGGTGGTGGCCTTTAGCCTCGGCAAGCTGGATCCCAAACGTGCACGCGAGGCGGCCCGCCAGTCGCTGATGATCATGACCATTTTTTCGATCGTCCTGGCGGCGGTGATCCACTATTTTGGTAAAGAGATTATCGACTTTGTCGCCGGGGAGGCCACGAACGAGGTTAAAGACCTGGCGCTGACCTACCTGGAGATGACCGTCATAAGCTATCCGGCAGCGGCCATTGCCCTTATTGGCAGCGGCGCGCTGCGCGGGGCGGGCAACACCAAAATTCCGCTACTGATCAACGGCGGGATGAATATCCTCAATATCATTATCAGCAGCGTGCTGATCTACGGCGTGTTCTCGTGGGACGGGCTGGGCTTCGTCGGTGCCGGACTGGGTTTAACCATTTCACGCTATATCGGTGCGGCAGCCATCATCGGGGTACTGATGGCGGGGATCACCCCCTCGCTGCGCCTCACGCTGAAAAGCTATTTCCGCCCCTTTAATTTCGCCATTATCTGGGAAGTGATGGGGATCGGTATTCCTGCGAGCATTGAATCTGTGCTGTTTAACGGCGGGAAATTGCTGACGCAGATGTTTGTCGCCGGGATGGGCACCGACGTGATCGCCGGTAACTTTATCGCTTTTTCCATCGCCTCGCTGATTAACCTGCCGGGTAACGCGCTGGGGTCGGCATCGACCATCATCACCGGTAAACGGCTCGGGAAAGGGCAGATAGGCCAGGCGGAGCGGCAGCTGCGGCATGTTTTCTGGCTGTCGACCATTGGACTGACGCTGATCGCTTGGGGAACTGCGCCCTTTGCCGGGCTGATGGCCTCGTTTTATACCCACGAAGACGACGTTAAAGAGGTCGTTAAGATCCTCATCTGGCTCAACGCGGCCTTTATGCCCATCTGGGCGGCCTCATGGGTATTGCCCGCCGGGCTGAAGGGGGCGCGCGACGCCCGCTTTGCGATGTGGGTTTCGATGCTCGGCATGTGGGGATGTCGCGTTGTGGCGGGGTATACGCTCGGGGTAATGCTCGGATGGGGAGTGGTCGGCGTCTGGCTGGGGATGTTCCTCGACTGGGCCGTACGTGGGGCGCTGTTCTACTGGCGGATGGTCAGCGGGCGCTGGCTGTGGAAATATCCGCGGAAAAATGCCTGACAATTGCGCGAAGTGGAGAATAATTCGGCAAACGATCGGAAATATGCATTCTGCCTTTGACATCCCGGGGGAGCATCGATAATATGCGCCCCGTTCACACGATTCCTCTGTAGTTCAGTCGGTAGAACGGCGGACTGTTAATCCGTATGTCACTGGTTCGAGTCCAGTCAGAGGAGCCAAATTTGAAAAGCCTGCTTTTGAAGCAGGCTTTTTGCTTTTCTGCGCAAGGTAAATGCAAAACGGCAACCAGGTTGCCGTTTTTAGTGTTAACTCCCTCTCCCGTGGGAGAGGGGTGGAGTGAGGGCACCAGACCGCACGAAATTACACGCGAACCGGTGCCGTCGCCTCTTCCAGCCACGAACGCGCATCGCCGTTCACCAGCGGTGACAGCGCCTCACGCACCTGCTGGTGATACGCATCCAGCCACTGCTTTTCCTGCTCGCTCAACAGTTCCAGCTCGACCTGGCTTAAATCAATAGGGATCAGCGTCAGAGATTCAAACCTGCAGAATCCCGGTCGGCTCTCCACAACCTCCACCTGGTTTTCAATACGAATACCGTGGCTATCGCCCAGATAGTATCCCGGTTCAATCGTTATGATATTGCCCGCTACCAGCGGCCACGGGTTAACCTTTTTGGCGATGCGATGCGGGTTCTCATGGATCAGCAGCTGGTGCCCCACGCCGTGCCCCGTACCGTGATCGTAATCCAGCCCCATCTCCCACAGCGGGCGACGCGCAAACGCATCCAGCTGATGTCCCTGAGTCCCGGAAGGGAACTGCAGGGTAATCAGCGACAGGAAGCCTCTCAGCACGGCAGTGTAGTGCAGGCGCTGCTCCGGGTCGACCTGACCCCATGCCAGCGTGCGCGTGGCGTCAGTGGTGCCATTAACGTACTGACCGCCGGAATCGTTCAGGTAAAAATGGTCATGGCCGATGGGCTTATTGCTGGCCTCGCTCGAATGATAGTGGCACATCGCCGCATTGCTCGAAGAGGCGGAGATGGTCGCAAAACTCTGCTCGATGAACCCCGGCTGCTGTTTACGGAACGCCAGCTGCTGCGCCTGGACTTCCAGCTCGGTGAGCGGATCTCCTGCCGCCTCGCGCAGCGGCACTTCGCGGCTCAGCCAGGCGAGGAAGTTGACCCACGCGGCACCGTCCTGGTAATGACACTCGCGATAGCCTGCCAGTTCTACCGGGTTTTTAGTGGCTTTCATCAGGGTGATGGGGTCGGTCCGCCAGACAATCTCCCCCCGGGGTTCAATGGCGAAGCGCAGGGCAACCGGCGCGGAATCGGCATCCACCATCACCCGTTTGCCTTCAGCAATCTGCTGGCAGCGTTCGACAAAGGCCTTCTGTGGCGCAATGGTGAACGCACTGCGGACGTATTCAGGCAGGGCGCCGAGCTTGTTGTCGTTAACAAACCACTCAACGTGACCGTCACGTCCAAGAAGGGCAAAGGAGAGCGGTACCGGGCTGTATGGGATATCCGCGCCACGAACGTTTAACAGCCAGGCGATATTATCCGGCAGGGTAACGGCGAGATAATCGGCATAGTTTGCAGCCAGCACGGCGGCAACGCGCTGACGTTTGTCTTCGCTGCTTTCACCGCTTATCGCAACCGGCATTTCACGGATAAGCCCCGCCGGTGCGGCAGGGCGATCGGTCCATAAGGCGTCAAACGGTGACGCGTTCAGCGGCACGAGCGCGCACTGTGTGGCAGACAGCTGCGTAAACTCGGTATTCGTCATCAGCATTGGGTCAAAACCGATGCGAGTGCCCGCCTCGACGTTTGCCGTCAGCCAGTCTGCCAGCGGCTCGTTGTGCAGGTGGTGAATTTCAATCTCGTCCAGATTCACCTGAACGCGGGCCTGGACCTGATAGCGCCCGTCAACGAACAGCAGCGCTTTATCCTTCAGTACCAGCGCGACGCCGGCAGAGCCGTCAAAGCCCGTCAGCCAGGCCAGCTTTTCGTCGTACGGCGCGCAGTATTCGCTCTGCCATGCATCCGCGCGCGGGACGATCATCCCGTCGAGATGGCTGGCCTCAAGCCAGTGGCGCAGGGCAGAGAGCGGTGATGTGCTGGACATTGTTTTTCCTTATCGTTATTAGCGGAACGGCGGCTCGTTGAAGGTGCGCAGCTTGCGCGAATGCAGTCTGTCACCTTCCGCCCGAAGCAGGTCGATGGCGCGAATGCCGATTTGCAGATGCTCTGAGATAGCCCCTTCATAGAAACGGTTGGCCTGGCCGGGCAGCTTAATTTCGCCGTGCAGCGGCTTATCGGAAACGCACAGCAGCGTGCCGTACGGAACGCGGAAGCGATATCCCTGCGCGGCGATGGTGGCGCTCTCCATATCGATCGCCACCGCGCGGCTCAGGTTGAAGCGCAGCGCGGAGGCTGAGTAACGCAGCTCCCAGTTGCGGTCATCCGTCGTGACGACCGTACCGGTGCGCAGGCGCTGTTTGACCTCTTCACCCGGCATGCCGCTCACCTCTTTGGTGGCGTCGTACAGCGCGCGCTGCACTTCGGCGATGCTCGGGATTGGGATGTCCGGCGGCAGGACCGCATCAAGCACGTGGTCATCGCGCAGATAGGCGTGGGCGAGCACGTAGTCGCCAATCAGCTGGCTTTCACGCAGGCCGCCGCAGTGACCAATCATCAGCCACACGTCGGGGCGCAGTACCGCCAGATGGTCGCAGATGGTTTTGGCGTTTGACGGGCCGACGCCGATGTTGATCAGCGTAATGCCCTGACCGTCGGCGGTGATCAGGTGCCAGGCGGGCATCTGGTGTTTTTTCCACGCCAGATCGGAGATAGCCTGCTCGGGCGCTTCGGTCTCCGCGGTGATCCAGATACCACCCGCGCAGGAGAGCGCGATATACGGGCTTTCGGGGTCGAGGATCTGGCTGCAGCCCCAGCGGACAAATTCGTCAACGTAGCGGGTGTAGTTGGTAAAGAGCACGAACGGCTGGAAATGTTCGACTGGCGTACCGGTGTAGTGGCGCAGGCGCGCCAGGGAGAAATCGACCCGGCGGGCGTCAAAGTGCGACAGAGGAGAAAATTCGGCCGGGTGATAAATCCCGTCTGCCGTTTCATCGCCAATCTGCGAAAGCTCGGTGGTCGGGAAGTGGCGGGTCAGCCCCGCGCTCATGGAGCGGTCAAGAGTTAACGCCGAACCGTCAATCACGTACGGATAAGGGATCTCATGCTGCGAGGGCTCAACGGAAATGTGCGCGCCGTAATCCTGATACAACAGCGTAAGCTGTTCTTCAAGATACGGGCGGAACAGCGCAGGGCGGGTGACGGTGGTGCTGTAGCAGCCGGAGTGGGTAAAGCGCGCGTAGGCGCGGGTTTTGGGATTACTGCTCGCGCTGCCGTCCCAGGTCACAGAGAGCGATGGATAAACAAAAAGGCCCTCGGTTCTGGCCTTTTGGTCGGGGAGTTTCCCTGTTTCGATGTATTCGCTGATGGCGCTGCGCAGCGCGTTGACGGACTGTTCATACAGCGCGTCGAGTTTTTCCAGCGCCTGAGCCGGGGTCAGGCTGGAGCCCTTATTATTCATCTCTGTCTCCTTGTTCCACAGGTGTGCGACTCTACCCGATAGTATGTCACACGCCTGTGAAACAAAAGTGAGATCAGCGGTGGCTCGTCTCTTTCATCAGCAGCGCCGTTGCCGCCGACAGCAGGCAACCGGCCAGAAGATAAATCGCCACGCTGTGCCAGTTGCCGCCGGAGAAGGTCACCAGCGCAGCGGCAATAAACGGCGTAAACCCGCCGCCAACCACGCTTGCGACCTGGTAGCCCACGCCCGCGCCGCTGTAGCGGTAGCTGGCGCCGAACAGCTCGGTAAACATCGGCTGCTGCACGCAGACCACCATATCGTGAGCGATGTTCGCGAGCATGATGGCAAAGAAAACAATCCAGAAAACAGACTGCGCCTCCAGCGCCATAAAGAACGGCCAGGCGCTGAGGGTTCCAATCAGCGCGCCGGTGATGTAAACGCGACGGCGACCAAACCGGTCAGCCAGCCAGGCGAAGCAGGGGATAGTCAGGCAGCTGATCCCGCCGACCAGCAGGCCAATATTCAGGAACAGTTCACGGGGCAGGCCGAGATTCTGCGTCGAGTAGTTCAGGGCAAAGGCGGTGACGATATACATCGTCAGCAGCTCGCACAGGCGCAGGGCGATAATTTTCAGAAAAGCGCCAGGGTGCCGGACAAGGGCTTCCATGACAGGAAGTCTTCTGTTAGCGGCCGGTTTTTCCTGCTGCTTTTCGAACTCTGCCGACTCCTCCATTCCGTTACGGATCCAAAGCGCGGCAATGACCAGCACGATGCTGAAGATGAACGGAATGCGCCAGCCCCAGCTCAGGAACTGCTCGTCGGTGGTGAGCTGGCTGATTAACGACACCAGCCCTGTGGAAAGCAACAGCCCTACGCCGTACCCGACCTGCACGCCGCTGCTGTAAAACGCTTTCTTATTTTTTGGCGCGCTCTCAACGGATAGCAGCGCCGCGCCGCCCCATTCGCCGCCAACGGCAAAGCCCTGAATGGCGCGTAATGTCACCAGCAGCACCGGTGCCCACCAGCCAATGGCGGAAAACGAAGGGAGAATACCGATAAGCGCGGTGGCGATCCCCATCATCCAGACGGTGAGCATCAGCATGCGCTTGCGGCCCAGGCGGTCGCCGAAGTGGCCGAAGATCACACCGCCCAGCGGGCGAAACAGAAAGCCGACGCCGAAGGTGGCAAACGCGGCGAGCGTGCCCATCGCGGGGCTGACCTGAGGAAAAAACTCGCGGTTAAACACCAGCGCGGCGGTAATGCCGTAAAGCAGAAAATCATACCAGTCGACGACGGCACCCGCGAAGCTGCCGAGTGCGGCGCGGCGGGCACGATTGAGCGAAGGGGTCTCCTCGTTGGGACGATCGGAGATGAGGGTGGAGTCCATAGTTGTCCTGTCCGTACTAATTTTTAATTATTGGTATAAGAAAAGGTCACTCACATTGCGCCGTCATATAAACGGAACCTATGAGACTACCGCGACAAAACGCCCGAGAAAACGTTTTTATCTTTCCTGAAGGTGCTGAATAAATAAATTTCATCTTCGCCTGCAGCGAGATAATTGTGTCTTCTGGCTCCGTTAAAGGCTGAATGGTTTACAGTAATAGTGACCGCGCGTGAGTTAAGCTGAGGGAATAACGATGCAACGCACCTTTTCGGCATTCTGGATGATTCTGTTTTTATTCGTCGCACCGCTTCATGCGGAGCCCAACGTCTATGGTGAACAGCGTATCAGCGGCTGGTGGAACGCGCTGACGGACGATATTTCGCAAACCTGGGAGCAGCCTCAACGTTACGATCTGTACCTGCCGTTTCTGAGCTGGCACGCTCGCTTTATGTACGACAAAGAAAAAACCGATAAGTACAACGAAATGCCGTGGGGCGGTGGCCTGGGCGTTTCCCGCTATAACGAAGAGGGCAACTGGAGCGCGCTTTTCGCGATGATGTTCAAGGACTCGCACAACGAATGGCAGCCCGCGATGGGCTATGGCTGGGAGAAGGGCTGGTATCTGGATAATGCCAAAGATTTCCGCCTTGGGCTCGGTGCTGCAGCGGGCATCACGGCGCGAGATGATTTTGCAAACTATGTCCCGCTACCGTTTATCTTCCCGCTGTTCTCTGCCGGCTACAAGCGCGTTACCGTCCAGTTCACCTATATTCCTGGAACCTATAACAACGGCAACGTGCTTTTTGCCTGGCTGCGCTTAGGCTTTTAAAGGGTGATCACCTTTTTTGCCACGGCGTTAGACAATACCAGCATGGAGAAGAGAACAGAGGTGACGAACGTAAGCACAATCAGCGCCAGCTTCATTCCGAGAGAGGTCACCGGTATCAGCGCCGTCAGCAGATGAAACACCGAGTAGTGCACAATATATACGCCGGTCATCGTTTTGCTGATGGCGGCCAGAATGGACTCCTTGAACTCAGCATTGCGGCGAAAGCGCACGCCGTTCGCCGCAATCACCAGGGCAATAATCAGGATGTAGATCTGCGAGCCGGTGAGAATAAAGGCGTTTCTGTCGGCCTTAAACAGGGCAAAAAAGAAGTGGCGCTCGTAAAACCAGGTGAAAAGATAGATAAACGGGATGGCGATAACCGCCGCCCTGACTACATTTTTGCGGCTTATCCACTCGGCGATTTTAGGGTCGCAGAAAAGTTGCCCCGTCAGATAAAACAGCAGCCACGTCCACAGCCGATACTGCGGTGAAAGAGAAAGGACGTGCGTTTCAGGATAAAGCGCCGATAGCAGATCGTAGCCGTAAGAAAAGAACAGCAGGGCAGCAATTACGCCGCTGAACAGCGCTCTTCGCTGGCTAAGCCACTCAACCACCGGGTGGAAGGTGTAAATTACGACAAAGGCGAACACGAACCAGGGCTGGATTAAATACCCGCGCTGATAAGGTTCCCACAGGTAGTAGATCGTTATCCAGAACAGAAAAACAATCACCAGACTTTTAATTTTACCCAGCTGCCAGCGCGTGCCGTGCCGCGATTGTCCGTCGAGATAGCCCGACACCACAAAAAACAGCGGTGTGGCAATCGTCGAGATAAAGGTTAAAAACCCCAGGATCCAGTGATAGTCATAATCATAATGATCCCAGGTGTTGTAGATGGTAAAGAAGGTCACCGCCGTCATACAGCCCAGCGTCTTGATAATGTTCAGCCCTGTCGCATTCATTGTTGTTTGGCTTCGTCCTTACGATGGAAACACGCGTAGATCACGGGGAGTACCAGCAGCGTCAGGATTGTAGCAAACCCCAGTCCAAACATAATCACAACGGCCATGCTCTGGAAGAAAACATCCAGCAGTAGCGGAGCCAGGCCAAGTACGGTAGTGAACGCGGTGAGCAGGATAGGGCGCAGGCGCGAGGTGGCGGCATAAACGATCGCGCTGTGCTGATCCTTTTGCATTTTCTGCTGTTCAATCTCTTCCACCAGCACGATGCCGTTGCGGATGAGCATTCCGCTCAGGCTCAGCAGACCTATCAGCGCCATAAAGCCAAAGGGAATCCCGGTAATTAAAAATCCTGGCGTGACGCCAATCAGCGCCAGCGGTACGGTCAGCCAGATTGCGACGGCATTTTTTACAGAGCTGAACATCAGCACCGTTATGACAAACATCACCAGATACCCGAGGGGCAGCGTTGTGAATAGTCCTTGCTGCGCTTCGCTGGAGTTTTCCGCATCGCCTCCCCACTCGATGCTGTAGCCATGTGGCAGGGTAAGGGCATCCACTTGCGGCTTGACGCGGGCGAGAATATCGCCGGAGGTTTGCTGGCTCAGCGGGTCCGGGTCCGTCTGAACCGTCAGTACCCGCGAGCGGTCGCGTCGAAGGATGAGCGGATCTTCCCACTCCAGCGAGAAGCTGCTGACGACGTTACTCAGCGGGATATACTGCTGCCGCGCCTGGCTCCACACCAGCACGTTGTTCAGGTGGCTGGCATCCAGCCTTTCGCTTTCCGGGGGCCTCACCACCACGGGCAGCAGGTCGCTGCCTTCCCGATACAACCCCGCTCGGCTGCCGGAGAAATTCATTTCCAGCGCGTTGTCGACGTCCTGCTTATCCACGCCAAGCTCGCGTCCCAGCGCGGCGACGTACTGCGGACGGATCACTTTGCTGCGGTTTTGCCAGTCGTTTCGGACGCTCCCCGTGGCCGGGTCGCGCGCCAGAATATCGTCCACCTGGCTGGCAATCAGGCGCAGCCTGTCAGGATCCGGGCCTTTAATACGCACTTCAATGGCGCTGTCGCCGGAGGGTCCAAACATCACCCGCTTCGTGCTGGCGTTGACCTGCGGGTAGTTTCGCGCGATGTACTCATCCACGTAGCGCGTCAGAGCGGAGATGTTGCGCTGGTCATCCATGCGCACCATGATCTGCGCGTAGTTGCTGTACTGCCGCTGTCCGCTGTAGGTCAGAATAAAGCGCATGCTCCCCTGACCGATGGTAGAGACGGTGGTTTCCACGCCGGGCTGGCCCGTGATGGTTTTCTCAATATCGCCGGTCATTTTCTCGGTCCATTTGATATCGGTCCCGTAGGGTAACCACAGGTCGACAAAGAAAATCGGCGTGTTGGACGACGGGAAAAAGTTTTGCCGCACCGCGCCAAACCCCCAGACAGACGCGGCCAGCAGGGCGGCCATCACTACCAGCGTCGGTGCCTTATGGTGCAGCAGCGTGTTAAGCAGGCGCTGGTAGAGGCGGTAGAGACGTTTGTCGTAAGGATCTGACTCGTCGGCGTTGTCCGGCGCGCTGTCGTTTTTAAACAACCACCACTTAATCAGCACCGGGGTGAGGGTGAGCGCCGAGAACCAGCTCAGCATCAGGGAAATCAGCAGCACCTGGAAAAGAGATTTACAGTATTCCCCGGTGGAATCCTGCGACAGCCCGATAGGCGCAAACGCCAGGATGGCGATCACCGTCGCCCCCAGCAGCGGCAGGGCGGAGCGGCGGATAATATTATTAACGGCGGTTAACAGCGGTGAGCCCTGCTGCCGGGCAATCAACACCCCTTCGACAATCACGATGGCGTTATCCACCAGCATGCTGAGGGCGATAATCAGCGCCCCGAGCGAGATCCGCTGCAGCTCAATGCCACACAGATACATAATCAGCAGCGTACCCAGCACGTTAAGGGCCAGAGAAACCGCGATGATTATCCCGCTGCGCACCCCCATAAAGATCAGCAGCACGCCGATGACGATCGCCAGCGCCATCAGGAAGTTAATAATAAAACCGTTAACAGAGTGGCCCACTTCGGCTGCCTGATCGTAAAACAGGTCTATCTGTATGCCTGCCGGTTTTTCCGCCGACATCTGGTTTAGCTTCGCCTCCAGCGCGTGGCCCACGTCGATCACATTCACGCCGGGAATAAACGAGACGCCCATGGTGACGGCTTTTTTACCGTTGGCATGGTAGATACTGGCCGGCGATTCGTTTAGCCCGCGCGACAGCGTGGCGATGTCCCGCAGACGCGTCGCCGCCCCGGTGCCGGAAGGCGTGATGATGAGATCCGCCAGTTCATCAAGATTCTCGAATTCACCGGTCGGGTGCAGACGAATGGATTCGCTGCCGGAAGTGATTTCTCCGGCGCTGGAAACGACGTTAAGTCTGCTGAGCAGAGCGGAAAGCTGGTTCAGCGTAATGCCGCGCGCGGCCATTTTGGTCAGAGAGATATCGATGTTGACCTGCTGGCTAATGGCCCCGCCGATGGCGACCTTCGCAACCCCGGGAACCAGAATTAACTCGCGGCGCAGCTGTTCCGCATATCTCACCAGTTCAGGATTACTGAATTCATCCCCGGAAATGGCGAAGAAGAAGCCGAATACGTCGCCGAAATCGTCATTTACAAAGGGCGTGACGACGCCGGGCGGGAACTGACGCGAGGCATCGCCCACGCGGCGGCGCAGTTCATCCCAAATCTGCGGCAGTTCGTTCGAGTGATAGCGTGACGCGATGTTAACGGTGATTTGCGACAGACCGTTTGAAGAGATAGAGCTCACGTTGTCCAGATAAGGCAGCTGCTGAAGGGCATTCTCCAGCGGAAGCGTCACCTCTTCTTCAACCTGCTGAGCGGATGCGCCGGGGTAGTGGGTGACCACCACTGCGGTTTTGATGGTAAAAGCGGGGTCTTCCAGCCTGCCGATATTTAACAGGGCGAAAATACCCCCGATGCCCAGCAGCAGAATCGTTAGCCAGACGCGTACGGGGTTATTAATAAATTGACGAGAAATATCCATTACAGTCCCCGTTCACGCGTCCAGATACGCACCGGCTGGTTAGCATGGAGTTCCCCAACGCCTGCGGCAACCACGCGTTCGCCCGCTTTAAGTCCGCTGACGATCGTTACGCCTTCGCTACTCACTTGACCTACGCTGACCTTGCGGTCTTCAAGATGGAGCGCGTCGCCTTCTCCTGCCACGACCCAGACGTGCGGCTCATTGCGCGGGCTGTTGTCCGGGTTAAAGACGGCCTCAACCGGTACGACCAGCGCCTGAGCGCCTGCGCCAGCAGGGAGGTTGGTTAAATTGATGGTCACCGTACCGCTTACGCCACCGACGGCGGGAAAATCATCTGGTCGCGGCATGGTCAGTATCACCTGCCAGGTCAGGGTATTGCTGTCGCTGCTGCCCGAGTGCTCTTTGTAGACGGCGGTAAATTCCCGATCCGGAATGGCGTTAATTCTCACCACGGGGCGATACTGCGCGTTGCGAATATCAAAGGTCTTAAACAGGTTCTCAGGAATACTAAACACAACGTCCAGCAGGTCGGTGCGGGTTAACGTCGCGATGGGCTGACCGGCTGACACCACCTGATGGTTTCGGACATGTACGCTGGCCACCGTCCCGCTGAAGGGGGCGACGAGCGTCATCTGATTCAGCTCTTCTCGGGCAATTTGTAGCGCCGCATTCGCCGAATCGCGGTTCGCGCGCTGCACGTCCATTTCTGCTTTCGAAATCGCCTGGCGGCCCGCCAGCGTCTGGAAGCGATCGAATTGCCTCTGGGCCAGCGTCGCCGCCGTTTGTCTGTCATTAACCCGTTGCTGGGCTTCACGGGCATTCAATCTTGCAAGCTGTTGACCCTGCTTGATGACTGCGCCCTGACGCACATCGAGCGCTTCAATTTGGCCTGCGCGCTTGAAGGAAAGGTCTGTGGCATCGCCCGATTCAATGCGGGCGGGGAAAACGCGCTGCTGGGCGTGACCGGGAACCGTCACCTCCGCCACTTTTACCATCCTGGGCAGGGGGGATGCTTGCTTGGGTTTCGGGTCGCACGCCGTGAGCGTTAACAAAACGAACGGTAAAAGAGAGAGGTAGCGGTTCACTGTATTCCCCTAATAAATAACTGTTTTATTTATTCCATAACCTGGACAGGGGTGACACTATTCAGCCAGAACAGTGACGACCATATAGGTAAATAAACCAATCGCCGTGCTGGCGATAATAGCAAGCGCGATAAACATACCCAGGCGGATCAGGCTTAAACCATACATAAATTCCTCCATGAGCCGGAAGCGGTGGCTGACTATGAGCATAGTCTGCGAAAAGATAAATGTTAAATAACCATTATCAGTGGGCAAGCGCTAAACCTGATATTCCTGTGCTACGTTTAATATCATCCATCTCTTTTTACCGTAACTGGCATTAAGGGCAACCCCCTGCATTTAATGCGTTTTTTTGCTTCATTCACTCTCGTGTTGGTTATAAAAAGGATGCTCGATATGTATAAAAACATTCTCGTTCCGGTGGATGTCTACGAGACAAGCCTGGCGGATAAAGCGTTGCAGCATGCACAGTTTCTGGCGCAAAGCGCATCGGGTGACATTCATTTACTGCACGTCATGCCCAAATTTTCAGCCGAACTGACGCGCGGTTTTATTTCAGATGCGCGCAAGATGGATGAATATATGATTAATAATTCGAAAGAAAAACTGTCTGACCTGGTCAAAAAATTGAATCTGCCGGAAGATCGTGTTCATCTCCATGTTCGTAGCGGAAATGTTCGTGATGAGGTTATTAAGCTGGCGGATGAACTTGCTGCTGGCGCGATTATTGTCGGCTCTCGAAATCCCAATATTCAAACCCATTTGTTAGGTTCGGAGGCGGCAAGTATTGTCCGTTACGCCCATGTTCCTGTTTTCGTTATTCGTTAATTACATGAAAGCAAGGTGATTTCTGAATAGAACCTGAGGAAGGAACGATGAAAACAGGAAAACCTGAACGTCCGTATTATCAACAAACCGTTGACGAAACCCTGTCGAATATCCACTCCACTCTGGAAGGACTTAGCGGCACTGAGGCATCAGCCCGACTTCAGCAGCATGGTGAGAATGCGTTGCCGCAAAAAAAGGGCAAACCCGCCTGGCTGCGCTTCCTGGCGCATTTTAACGATGTATTAATTTACGTTCTGCTGGTGGCCGCGTTGCTTAAGCTCTTCATGGGCCACTGGGTAGACATGTTTGTGATCCTTGGGGTTGCCATCATTAACGCGCTGATTGGCCATATCCAGGAGAGCAATGCTGAAAAATCGTTGCAGAGCATTCGCAATATGCTCTCCAGCGAAGCCGTGGTGGTACGACAGGGGAATCATGAAACGATCCCCACCACGGCGCTGGTGCCGGGAGATATCGTGGTGATCCGTGCCGGGGATCGTATCCCTGCGGACCTGCGCGTGATTGAAGCGCATAACCTTCGCGTGGAGGAGGCCATCCTGACCGGCGAATCCACCGTTGTTGAGAAAAACAGCGATGCGTTAAGCGGGGAACTGCCGTTAGGTGACCGGTATAATCTGCTCTACTCAGGCACCACCGTTAGCTCCGGCGGCGGTAAAGGCGTGGTGGTGGCAACCGGGGGCGAGACCGAGCTTGGCCACATCAATCAGATGATGTCCGACATTGAAAAGCACCGCACGCCGCTGATGGTGCAGATGGATAAGCTCGGTAAAACCATCTTTATTACTATCCTGGTGATGATGGTGGCGCTGTTTGTCTTTAGCCTCCTGTTCCGGGATATGCCGGTTTCTGAACTGGTGCTGTCGCTTATCAGCCTCGCCGTTGCCGCCGTGCCGGAAGGCCTGCCGGCCATCATTTCCATCATCCTTTCGCTTGGCGTACAGGCCATGGCGCGACGCAAGGCCATCATTCGCAAGCTGCCTACGGTGGAAACGCTGGGTGCGATGACGGTCATCTGCTCGGATAAAACCGGCACCCTGACGATGAATGAAATGACGGTCAAAGCGGTGATTACCGCTGACACGACCTATCGCGTGGAGGGCGACAGCTACGAACCGGTGGGGAATATTCACCCCGTAGATGACCCGACGCCCGTCAGCGTGACGCAGGGTTCCCTGCTGGAACGCTACCTGCGTACAATCGACCTTTGCAATGACAGCCAGCTGATCAAAGACGAGCAGGGGCTGTGGAAAATCACCGGCGGTCCGACCGAGGGCGCGCTGAAGGTGCTGGCGGCGAAAATTCCGCTTCCACCGCTTGATACCGAAATGCGCAGTAAAATCCCGTTTGATTCGCAGTATAAATACATGTCCACCCTGTACCGGCTGGGCGAAGAAGAGGCGATTTTAATCACCGGCGCGCCGGACGTCCTGTTCCGCCTCTGCCAGTACCAGCAGACGAATGACGGACTGCAGCCTTTCGATCAGCCTTACTGGGAAGGAAAGATTGAAGAGTATGCCCGGGAAGGGTTGCGTATGGTAGCTGCGGCCTGGAAACCTGCCCGCGAGGGGCAGCGCGAGCTGGATCACCCGGACCTCCATGATGGCGTGATCCTGCTGGGTATTGCAGGAATGATGGATCCGCCGCGTCCGGAGGCCATTACCGCGATTGCCGACTGTCTGCAGGCCGGGATCCGCGTGAAAATGATCACCGGCGACCACCCGCAAACGGCCATGAGCATCGGGCAAATGTTGGGGATTGGTAACGCCGCAAGCGCTATCACCGGACGCGAGCTGGAGGCAATGGACGATCGTCAGCTGAGCGACGCCGCGCAACAGTACGATATTTTCGCCCGAACCAGCCCGGAGGATAAATTCCGCCTCGTGCAGGCCCTGCAAAGTAAACAGGAAGTGGTGGGCATGACCGGGGATGGCGTAAATGATGCCCCGGCGCTCAAGCGGGCGGATGTGGGTATCGCCATGGGGATTAAGGGGACGGAAGTCACCAAGGAAGCCGCCGACATGGTGTTAACGGATGACAACTTTGCCACCATTGCCAGTGCGGTGCACGAGGGTCGTCGGGTTTACGATAACCTGAAAAAAACGATTCTGTTCGTTATCCCGAGCAACATTGCGCAGGCCCTGCTGATCATCATCGCGCTGCTGGCGGGAAACCTGATCCCGCTGACCCCGGTCCTGATCCTGTGGATGAACATGGCGACGTCGGCAACGCTGTCGTTTGGCCTGGCGTTTGAAGCGGGTGAGAAGGACATCATGAACCGCCCACCGCGTAAGGCGAATCTGCATGTGATGGATGGCTATGCCATCTGGCGCGTGGTGTTTGTCGGTCTGATGATTGCCATTAGCGCCTTCGTGCTGGAAGCGTGGCTACAGCCGCGCGGCTATTCGGCGGAATTTATCCGCACCGTGCTGCTGCAAACCCTGGTGACTGCGCAGTGGTTCTACATGCTTAACTGCCGCGTTAATGATGGCTTCTCGCTGAGCAAAGGCCTGCTGGCGAATAAAGGGATTTGGATCGTGAGCGGCGTACTGCTGGCGCTACAGCTTCTTATCATTTACGCACCGTTCATGCAGATGCTGTTTGGCACCGAAGCGCTGCCGTTCCGCTACTGGGTCATCACCTTGCTGATTGGTTTTGTGATGTTCCTTATTGTCGAGGCGGAGAAAGTGCTGACGCGCAGGTGGCGCAAAACCGAAGCGTAATAGCGTAAACTGAGAAAGCCTGCCTGAGCCCGGGCTTTCTCTTTTTTGAGCACAGGAAATTATGATGCGACTTACCTGGTTCGTCCTTGCGCTGTGTGCCGCTATACCCGGTGCGTTTGCCGTAACCTATACCCTACCGCCGGAAGGCAGTCGTCTGGTGGGAACCCCGATTATCATCACCGTTCCTGAAGGTAACACGCTGCCTCTGGAAGCCTTTGCCGCGCAGTACGGGCAGGGGCTGAGCAATCTGCTGGAAGCGAACCCGGGCGTAGATCCTTTTTTGCCTAAATCCGGCACCCGGCTGACGATCCCTCAGCAGCTGATTTTGCCCGACACCGTCCGCGAGGGCATTATCGTGAATGCCGCGGAAATGCGTCTCTACTATTATCCGCCAGGCGGCAATACCGTTGAAGTACTGCCCATCGGTATCGGTCAGGCCGGACGCGAAACTCCGCGTAACTGGGTGACGGCCGTTGAGCGTAAGCAGGAGGGGCCAACCTGGTCTCCGACGCCGAACACGCGTCGTGCCTATGCGGCAGAAGGGAAAACGCTTCCGGCATTCGTACCCGCCGGGCCGGATAACCCGATGGGCCTGTATGCGATTTATATTGGCAGGCTGTATGCCATTCACGGCACAAACTCGAATTTCGGCATCGGGCTGCGGGTGAGCCAGGGCTGTATCCGTCTGCGCAATAACGACATCAAATACCTTTTCGATAACGTTCCCGTAGGAACCCGCGTGCAGCTTATCGACAGGCCGGTTAAAGTCACCACCGAGCCGGACGGCAGCCGCTGGGTGGAAGTTCACGAGCCATTATCACGCAACCGCGCGGAATTTGAATCGACCCGGAAAGTGCCGCTGCCCATCTCCGCCGCGCAGCGGACGCAGCTGATAAACGAGGGGGCAGGAGCCGAACTGGAACGGCGGTCCGGGATGCCGGTGAAGCTTGGCATGTAAAGGCATAGTGCGGGGACACACGAGTCCCGTAGGGCGGGTAAGGCGAAGCCGCCACCCGACAATTTTACCCGACGCAGGAAAGCAAAAAGCCTGCTTCAAAAGCAGGCTTTTCAAATTTGGCTCCTCTGACTGGACTCGAACCAGTGACATACGGATTAACAGTCCGCCGTTCTACCGACTGAACTACAGAGGAATCGTGTGAACGGGGCGCATATTATCGACCTGCGTTCGCCTTGTCAAAGGGTGGATCTACGCCTTTTGATCGTTTGCTGACAAAATCGGCAAAGTGATGTTTTTGGCAGCGGAATGCACCGTCATGGTGCGGGTATACCCCTAATGGGGCAGATCATAAACTGCTGTTTCGGTAATAAAACCCCCCTCCATGATTAGGTTTCCTTATTTTCAGGCGCTTAGCGCCCAATTCAGACCGCCTGGTAAAAGTGGCATTCATATTGCAAAACCTGTTCAACAACGACAGCCGGTTCCGGCACAGCATTTCGAACAGGGGGCAAAATGAACTTAAGACGACTGAAATACTTCGTAAAAATCGTCGATATCGGCAGCCTGACTCAAGCGGCAGAAGTGCTGCATATCGCGCAGCCTGCGCTGAGCCAGCAGGTGGCTACTCTGGAAGGCGAGATGGATCAGCAGCTACTGATTCGTACCAAACGCGGCGTTACGCCAACGGAAGCAGGCAAAATCCTCTATACCCACGCGCGCACCATTCTTCGTCAGTGTGAACAGGCGCAGCTGGCGGTGAACAACGTAGGCCAGACACTGAGCGGGCACGTTTCTATCGGCCTGGCGCCGGGAACGGCCGCGTCCTCTATTACCATGCCGCTGCTGCAGGCCGTCCGCGCCGAGCTGCCTGAAGTTCTGGTCTATCTGCACGAAAACAGCGGTTCCGTACTGAATGAAAAACTGCTCAACGGCCAGTTAGATATGGCGGTTCTTTACGATCGCTCCCCGGCCGCCGGGATCACCAGCCAGCCGCTGCTGAAAGAAGATCTCTACCTCGTGGGCACCCGCGACTGTCCGGGCCAGAGCGTAGACCTTACCGCCGTGGCAGAGATGAACCTTTATCTGCCGCGCGACTACAGCGCCGTGCGCGTGCGCGTGGACGAAGCGTTCTCCCTGCGCCGCCTGACGGCCAAAATCATCGGTGAAATTGACTCAATCTCCACGCTCACCGCGGCCATTGCCAGCGGAATGGGTGTGACGGTTCTGCCGGAATCCGCAGCCCGCTCGCTGTGCAGCGCGGCGAACGGCTGGATGGCGCGGATCACTACGCCTTCGATGAGCCTGCCGCTGTCGCTGAACATGTCTGCACGCGGTTCGCTGTCGCCGCAGGCGCAGGCGGTAAAAGAGATTTTGATGTCGCTGGTCAGCAAGCCGTCGCTTGAGAACCGTGAACTCCAGCTCGTGAGCTGATATTCCATAAAAGCATAAGATGCTGGTTTTTATTATTTGTTCTGCAGCGCAACAGACTCTAACAATAGAGCTATGTCAGATGCGCCGGAGTGAATCGTGAATTTCCAGCAACTTAAAATCATCCGTGAGGCGGCCAGGCGGGACTACAACCTGACCGAGGTCGCCAATATGCTTTATACCTCTCAGTCCGGCGTCAGCCGCCATATCCGCGAGCTGGAAGAGGAACTGGGCATAGAGATCTTTATCCGTCGCGGCAAGCGGCTGCTCGGCATGACGGAGCCGGGTAAGGCTTTGCTCACCATCGCAGAGCGGATCCTCAACGAGGCCAGCAACGTGCGTCGTCTGGCGGATCTCTTCACTAACGACGCCTCGGGCGTGCTCACTATTGCCACTACCCACACCCAGGCGCGCTACAGCCTGCCGCCGGTGATTAAAGCGTTCCGCGAACTTTTCCCTGATGTCCGTCTGGAGCTTATTCAGGGCACGCCGCAGGAAATTGAAGTGCTGCTGCAAAACGGTGGGGCGGATATCGGCATAGCCAGCGAACGCCTGAGCAACGACCCGCTGCTGGTGGCGTTCCCCTGGTTCCGCTGGTACCACAGCTTATTACTCCCGGTCGATCATCCGCTCAATCAGGTCTCTCCCCTGACGCTGGAAGACATTGCGAAATGGCCGCTCATTACCTACCGCCAGGGGATCACCGGACGCTCGCGTATTGATGAAGCCTTCAACCGTAAAGGGTTAACGCCGGACATCGTGCTGAGCGCGCAGGATTCTGATGTGATCAAAACCTACGTCGAGCTGGGTCTGGGCATTGGTCTGGTGGCGGAACAGTCCAGCGGAGAACGCGAAGACGGTAACCTGGTGCGTCTTGATACGCGTCATCTGTTTGACGCCAACACCGTATGGCTTGGCCTGAAGCGCGGGCAGCTGCAGCGCAACTATGTGTGGCGCTTTATCGAGCTGTGCAATGCCGGGCTGTCGGTGGATGAGATTAAACGTCAGGTCATGGAGCCGGAAGAAGTGGCGATTGATTATCAGATATAGCTGCTGGCTTGCCCGGCAGCGCTGCGCTGACCGAATCAGGGGGCAGGGATGTCGTCACTTGTTGTAAGTAGTGGGGATATGCTGCTGCATCAACTCAACGATCCAGTCAATAAAAACACGCAGTCTGGCGTTGACATGGCGGTTCGGCGGAAATGCCAGGTACAGGGGCATTGGAGCAATACGCCAGCGTTCAAATAGCGGAATCAAGGCACCGCGAGCCTGATGTGCTGCCGCCATATAGACCGGCAGCGCAATCACGCCCAATCCCGCTAGCCCAGCCTCGAGATAGGCGTTGCCATCATCCACGGCAAGTACATAGTTGCCCGTGATTTCAATATGTTCACTCTCATCGTGCAGTACCAGAGGATCAATCTTACCGGTGCGTGAGGATAAGAATCCCACTATGCGATGGTCGGTATTTTCCAGCTCTCGCGGGTGCGCAGGGGCGCCGAGGCGTTCCACATAGCTCGGTGCGACGTAAATACCGATTTGCAAATCACCGACATGGCGTGCGATCAGGGACTGGTCGTTGATTTCGCCGCCCCGCACGACACAATCCACGTTGTCGCCGATCAGATCCACCACCCGGTCACTCACGCCCATGTCGAACTGGATTTCAGGGTAGCGTGCGTGAAAAGCCGGTAGCGCGGGCACCAGCACCAGGCGTGCGAGAGGAGTCGGCACATCTACCCGCAGGCGTCCCCTGGGCGTCATCGTCGCACTGGACAGGCTGTTTTCAGCATCTTCCATGTCCGCCAGCAGGCGGATGACGCGCTCGTAGTAGACCGCGCCATCAGGAGTAACGCCGAGCCTGCGGGTGGTGCGATGGAGCAATTTGACGCGCAGGCGCGCTTCGAGCTGCTGAATGAGCTGCGTCACTGTAGTTTTGCTCATATGAAGCGTTTGGGCAGCCTTTGTGAAGCTACCTGCCTCCACCACGCGAGCAAAGGCGCGCATCGCGTCGAAACGATCCATCCCTTGTCCTCTCTTTTCACCGATTGTTTGGATATTACAAACAATGATGGACAAAGTCGCTTGTTTATCTGCCCGAACCTGCACCTGTAAAGTGTCTTTATGTTCAACGGGCTGATTTCGCCCTATTTCAAAGGTACAAACATGACAACACGCGAAGCTGTTTTTCCCCTCGGACGCCAGGCGCTCTATGAGCGCAATCGGTATTCACCGGCCATCAAATCCAACGGTTTCCTGTTTGTTTCGGGGCAGGTGGGTAGCCGCGAGGATGGTTCGCCTGAGCCCGATCTGAAAGCGCAGGTCAGGCTGGCCTTCGATAATCTTATTGCTGTCCTCGCGGCTGCGGGCTGCACGTTCGATGACGTGGTTGACGTGACCCTCTTTGTCGTCGATCCCGAGTCAAACCTCGACGCAATCTGGAGTATCCTGCCAGAATATTGGGGGGAAGCGCCTTACCCTACGCTGACCGGGGTCGGCGTGACGTGGCTGTACGGGTTCCAGTTTGAAATTAAGGTGATTGCCAGGCTGCCCTGAGTATTACTGGTCTTTCCGCCAGTCGAAAATAAGACAGAGGAAAAATGATGAGAGCAGCGGTTTATTGCCCGGAGGCGCTGCGCTTACCGTGCCCCAGGGTCCCCTGGGCCGGGTAAGGCGAAGCCGCCACCCGACAAATTTTCCGGACGCAGAAAAGCAAAAAGCCTGCTTCAAAAGCAGGCTTTTCAAATTTGGCTCCTCTGACTGGACTCGAACCAGTGACATACGGATTAACAGTCCGCCGTTCTACCGACTGAACTACAGAGGAATCGTGTGAACGAGGCGCATAGTAGCGACCTCAGTTCGCCTTGTCAAAGGGTGAAAACGCGCTTTTTGTTCGTTTGCCGACAATTTCAGCAAATCGCTGATTTTATAGTAAATTTGCGTTGAAATTACACAGCGAAATGCGCCGCCCGCAGGCGGCGCGCAGGATTAGAACAGTACGGAGTAGTTCAGACCAAACGTCCGTCCACGGCCTTTATAGGTATACAGACCCGGTGCACCGTAGGTTGGGCTATACAGCCCCGGCGCGCGCTGGCCCCAGGCGGTGGTGTAGTCTTTGTCCAGCAGGTTTTCCACGCTGAAGCTGACCTTACCCACCGGCAGGGCGTAGCTGCCCAGGAAGTCGACCGTGTTATAGCCATCAATCTTCTTGCCGTCGGAGTCTGACACGTCAAAGGTCTGCGTGCTCTGCACGCGCAGGGTCCAGTCGCCCGGCGCCCAGTTGACCCACGCGCTGGCTTTCGACGGGCTGGCGCTGTCAACAGTCAGCTTCTCCCATTTCCCGTTTTCGCGGGTTTCTGACTTGATGGCGTTAAAGTTCGCGCCCGTGCTCCAGTCGCTGTCTGTGAAGAAATAGTCCACCTGACCTTCCACCCCGTAGATACGACGCTTGTCGTCTTCCAGGTTGATGGTCATATCCGTCTTGTTGATGGTGATGGTTTTATCCGAGAGCGAGTAATATGCCGCGACCTGGGTGCGCAGGTTATCCCCGGTGTAGCGCCAGCCCAGCTCATAAGCGTTGACCTTGATACCGTCCAGCGTCGAGTCGTTGACATTGACGCTGTTCAGCAGGCGATAGTGACCGTTGCTGAGCTGATAGGTGCCGGAGCCGTAGTACTTCGCCAGGTCCGGAATTTCGAAGCCCTGGGAGAAGTTAAACCACAGCTGCTGCTGTTCGGTCAGGCGACCGAGGATCCCGGCGTTAAACAGGAAGTTGTTGTAATCGGTTTTACCGCCCGGCACCGCGTCGGCGGAGGCTGCTTTCCCGGTGGCGATGGCCTGCTGCTGGGTGTAACCGACAAAATCGTCTACCTTGTTCTCGGTGTACTGGTAGCGCACGCCGCCGCTCAGGGTGATGGCGTCAATATCGTAGCTGGCCTGCAGGAACGGGGCGAGGTTGGTGATGCTGTAGCCCGGGTAGCGGCCCACGTTGTAGGCGTTATCCAGCTCCATGCCGCCGCTCGCCGCGGCCTTGCTCAGGTTAAAGAACTGCTGGTTGGCGTCGAAGGTTTCGTGGTCGGCATCCACACCCCAGGTCAGCGTTAAATCGTCCACCGGCTTGCTGTTCAGCGTCAGCTTGCCGCCGTAAAAATCGGTTTTCTGCTGCGACGCGCCGATGCTGCTCACCACGCCTTTGGTCAGGGTCGGGAACGGATAGTAGGTCAGGCTCTCGTCGCGATAATAAATCTGCGCAACAAGATCCTGGCCCCAGAAGTCGGTATTGGAATACTGCAGGTTGATCAGATGGCGCTCGGTACCCGGTACGCGGTCAGAATCCAGATTACCTTTGTTGTACGCGGTCGCATCCCCCGTGACCGCCGAGAAGTTCTTCCCGAGATACAGACCATGCTTACCGTCGGACTCGCTCTTGTAGTACTGGGTCGTCAGCTGCAGCTGCTGGTGATCGTCGATGTTAATGGTGCCTGTGCCCATCACGTCAATACGGTCAGAATACTGTAATCCGGTCTGGGTGTTATCGATGATCACCTCGTTGCCGTTGCCGTCATACCAGCCGCCGTAGCGCTGATACGACACCGACAGACGACCGGAAGCGTTATCGTTGCCGCCGCTGACCGCTGCCGACACGTTCTCATCGTGGTCGTTATGGCTATTAAAGCCGCTCTTTGTCCCGGTCTGGAACTCGACCTCGGTCTCCGGCTGGCCCTTTTTGGTGACGATGTTCACCAGGCCACCGGTGCTGCCGCCGCCGTAGAGTGACGTGGCGCCGGAGATGACTTCGATACGGTCAATGTTGAACGGATCGATAGAGTCCAGCTGGCGGCTGTCGCTGCGGGACGAGTTCAGGCGCACGCCGTCCACCATCACCATCATGGAGCGGCCGCGCAGGTTCATGCCGTAGTTGGTACGCCCCTGGCTGCTGACGTCCATGCCCGGGATCAGCTGTGCCAGCACCTCTTTAATCTCTTTCCCGCCCTGAACCTGCTGTTCAATTTCAGCCCGTTCAATGACCCAGGTAGTCTGCGCCATCTCCGCCACGCTGCGGTGCGCGCGGCTGGCGGAGACAACGATATTTTCTTCCTTTTGTTCTTCCGCCCACGCAGAGGTAGAAAGCATTGCAAGCAAGCAAGGATTTAAAACCCAAAGATGAGAACGTTTCATTGTTATGTTGACCCTGATTGTGTGTGTCAGTACTCGGTGGTTTTTGCTAAGGATTTAAAAACCTGACTGTTCTCCGGGCTGGTGGTGCTTCGCCAGTGGATAACGCCAGGTGTGGTAGCCAGTTCAAACGGCTCGTCGCCGTGCGCGCGATTCAAAATTCGCGCCGCACGCCAGGCCATCAGGCTGAGCTGGGGTTCGGCAATGCCGAGACGGTGCATCCCGGCATTCACGGCAAACAGGCGGTTGCTCTGCGGGCCGTCCCATTCGAGGGTGAAATCGTTGTTGATGCAGAAGGCTTCGTCCGTATCCAGATGCAGGCGGTGAGACAGCGGCGCGAGGAACGCAGGCTGCACGGCGCGATAGCCGGTGGCGAAGATCGTCACGTCGCTCTCCAGCTGCTCGCGTCCGCCGTCGAGGTGATGCTGTATGCTCAGGCGCTGGCCGTTTTCCAGGCGCGTCAGGGCCGTCACCGAGCGGGACGGCATCAGGTGAGCCCAGGGTTTTTCACGCAGCACTTCAAAGCGGTGGTACATGGCGCGGTAAATCGCCAGCAGGGACTCGGTGGTGATGCCGTCGGAGGTCATTTTCTGCTCGTGCAGCATCTGACGACGCGCCTCTTCACCGAGCGTAGAGAAGCTGTCCACGTACTCCGGCGTGAAATACTCGTTAGCAAAGGCGGCTTCATCCAGCGCGTTGTAGTTGTTGCGGCGCGAGACCCAGTTCAGGCTCAGCGGCTGGCCCCATTCGCCACGGAAAATATTCAGGAACAGGTCGGCGCCGCTCTGGCCGCCGCCGACGACGGTAACGCGCTTGCCCGTAAGGTCCGGCGTGCGCAGCATCATCTCGCTGGCGTGGAAGCAGGTATCGTCCTGAGTCGTGACGCAGTCCGGCAGGTTGATCTGTTTGCCAATCCCCACGCAGACGTGGCGCGCCAGGAAGCGGTCGCGCTGGGTCACCACCTCAAACAGGCCGCTTTTCTCATCAAAGTTCACCTGCTGCACCCGCTGGCTGAAGGCAAGGTTGGTGAGGTTGTCTGCCGCCCAGCACAGGTAGTCCGCAAACTCTTCCCGCGAAACGGTGCGCTGTTCGGTGGTCAGGAAGCGGTAGAACTTTTTGCGCTGCACCAGATAGTTCAGGAAGCTGTGGCGGTTGGTCGGCTCAACGGCGCTGACCAGATCCTTCAGGAAGCTGGTCTGCATGTGGCAGTCCGGCACCATCATTCCCGGGTGCCAGGAGAAGTGCGGTTTACGCTCGAGGAACAGCGAGCTAAAGCCGTCCAGCCCTTCCGCCAGCGCGGCGACGCTGAGGTTAAAAGGGCCGATACCAATGCCGATGAAATCATAGGTTTTCATTGCGCTGACTCCCTGGAGGCCAGAAAAAGAGGGTTGTCTAGGTCGGTGACGTAGTTCGGCAGCATGCGGCTGCCGCCGTCGTGTTCGGAGAAGGTCAGTTTGACCGGGTTGAGGATCACGCGAATAATCTGCGGCTTGAAGAGATCGAATTTGGCGAAGCGTTCCGCAAGCTCGGGGTGCGCGGCCATATAGCGGTGCAGAACCCCGGCGAGGATCTGATAGAAACGCGTTTCGCTGACGCCGCTTTGCAGCGTGAGGCGCGAGATAAAACGCAGCACCGTCACAAAGTTGCCGGTTTGCAGATCGTGAATGATGTAATCCGCGCTCAGGCGCGCCGTGACGGCCTTCACCTGTTCCGGCAGGCTCTGGGCCTGCGGGAAATCCTCGTCCACCAGGCGCATATCGCCCTGGAAATCCTTCAGCAGGATGCGTTGGGGAATGTAGTCCTTCATCACCAGCGTCACGTTCTGCCCGTGGGCGATCAGCGCCACGCCGTAGCGGCAGAGCAGGTGATAGAACGGGATCACCGTTGCCTCAAACAGCTTTTCCAGCCACGCTTCGGCGCTTAACCCCGAGCGTTTAATCCACGCGTCGATCAGCGGGCGCCCGTCGTTGTCGGTTTCCATTAGCGCCGCCAGCAGCACCGCCTGTTCGCCGTCCTGAAGATAACAGGATGGGTTCTCGCGCCAGATCACCCCCAGCATCTCCTGATAGCGATAGGGCGCTTTCGGCAGCGCCGCATAGCCGGGGTGCGACAGGTATCCGGCTGCGGGTTCGCCCAGTACCTGCGCGCCAGAGCGGGCAAGCGTAGCGTCGCTGGCGAACTGCTGCTGCAGCCAGCGCGAGGCCAGCGGCCCGGCGGCAATGTATTTGCCCGGAATACCGCGATAGCAGGAGGTGTTGTAAATAGTCAGCGGAAGCTTGATGTCATACGGCGCGCGACGGCTGGCGTTGGTGAGCGTGCGCAGGGACTGCTGCGCCAGATACTCGTCGCCAAATTCGCCCAGCTCAACCATCTCACCGCGCGCCAGCTGCGCCAGGAAATGAATGGCGATCTTCTGCTGCCACTGCCACGGGTGCAGCGGTACGGGCAGCCAGCCGTCGTTGAGACCCAGCGCCTGCCAGCGGGCGTCAAAGCGGGCGCGCTCGGCGTTGTCCATGGCGCTGGCCAGCAGGGCGCTGATATCGCAATCGACGTCGCTGCTCCAGACCAGATGCTCCCGCTGAACGGCAACCCAGTGCAGACGAAAACGTCCGCGGTACTCCGGCGCGTACTGGCGCAGCGCGTCCAGACCCCAGCCGCGGCGGCCTTTGTTGAAAATAAACTTCGGATGGCCGCGCATCAGACACTGTAATTCGTCCGGGTCGAGGTGGATCAGCGCGTCCGCGTCCAGCGCTTCACGCGCCTGCAGCAGCTGCATATCGCCGCGCAGCGTGGCGTAGAGATCTTCCATGTGCTCCGCCGTTTGCGCGTCGCTCATCTCCAGCACCTTCGCCAGCTGCAGCAGCGCGCTCTCCGCCTCCACGGCGGCACCGCTGGCGGCGATCAGGCTGTTCGGGTCGATATGCAGCCAGCCCCAGATCCCGCGCGCGGCGCTAAACTGCCAGGACTCGTTGCCCATGGTGATGCGCCATGCGTCAGACGAAACTGGCTCGGCGCGCAGGGTGCGTTCATACTCCAGCTCGGCGAGGATCTTCGCCACCATCTCGCGGTTCACTTTCTCCCAGAGCGCGTTCACAGGCCCACCTCGCTGAAGAAGCGGTGACGCTGGCTCATGATGAGGCGCGAGCGCTTGTGCGGGAAGTCGAACTCTTTCACCGTGTCGAAACCGGCAGAGGCCAGATGGCGGAACAGGCGCTGGTTGTCGAAGCGCGGCTCGGCGACGATGCGCGCGGTGCGCGGTTCATCGAGATACAGATAGTGGCTCAGGCCGCGCAGCCAGCTGCGGATGTACTGCGCGCCGCGCCAGTTCTCTTCGCCCACCAGCATGTGTAGCCCGCGGTCAAACGGCTGCCAGCGATAGTGGCGGCCAATGCGGTCTTCCGCCGCCCAGTAGAGTTCAAAATAGCCAAACGGCTGGTCGTCGAAGCAGCCGATAACCGGGTAGCAGTAGGTCGAGTCAAGCTGACGGCGCAGGTAGTTTTCCTGCTCGGCCTGCGGGCCCGCCATCTCCCAGAAGGCGTTCACGCGCGGGTTGTTCATCCAGCGGGTAAAACGCTCGCCGTCCAGCGCCACGTCGGCCACGCGGAAGCTGAGGGTGCGCTTAATCTGCGGATCGTAACGGCGATACACTTCACCCTGCGGGCGGCGAGGGCGCAGCGGGAAGTACAGCTGACGGCTCTCGTCAAACTGCATTCCGCCGCTCGCCTGCGGCCGTTCGCCTTTCAGCCACAGCGGCAGCTGCCAGAAGGCGTCGCGCGCCAGATAATCTCCGTGGGCCAGGCCAAACAGCGCCCGAGCCTGGGGTTCATCCTGCCAGTCCGCCCACGGCAACGTAATGCCGGTCAGCGCGGGGGCGGCAACAAACAGCTGATCCAGGGCTTGCACCAGCCAGCCGTCCGGGAGCTTCTTCAGACGCTCCAGCACCGCGCTGCCGTCGAGACCCAACGTCAGCGGCAGCGCGCGATCCGTTGCGGTGCAGCGAAAGCCGTAGCCGGAATGGACAATATTCGCGATGGCCATCACGCCTTCTCCTTGTAAAACGGGTTGCTAAAGTCGAAATAGATCACCGACGGATCGGCGATGGTGTTTTCATTGCGATCGTGCAGGTAGCAGAAGAAGTTGCCTTTGCAGTTCCAGGTCGGGCTGTCGAGAACGTAGTCGAGGCAGCGGGTCTGCTTCGCCGTGCGGCGCAGTTCCGCCAGCGCGTCGCGCACCCGGGACATCAGGCTCTCCTCGCTGTCGAAACCGGCGGCAGCGAGGGCGGCGGTGACGGCAAGGGTAGAGTTCAGCAGCAGGTAGTAAGGGAAGTAGCGCAGCAGCTGGCTCTCGCCGAAGCGGTTTTCCACCTCAGTTTCGCCAGCATCTTTCAGCCACGCGTCGGCACTTTCGGTCCACGCGCTGCCCTGGCAGTCGCGGTAGATAAGTCCGATCGGGAAATCCTGCTGCATCTCAACGAGGATATTTTGCTGGTGCGCCAGCAGGACCAGGCCGTAGTCCGCCTCGGCGCTGAACAGCGGGATTAATACGCGGTCGCAATAGGCGTCCAGCCAGCAGCGGGCGGCCTGGGCGAGCGGTAAATCAAGACGCTGGCTCAGACGGCGCACCGCTGCGGCCAGCAGGCTGTCGCCGCCGTCCGGCGCGGCCTGCGTCAGGCTCACCAGCACGTTGGTCTGGGTGTCTGGCGTATCGAACAGCAGATTAACGCGCAGGGCCATCAGGCTCTCTTCCTGAATAGCGCCGTTGTCATCGCGCAGTCCTGCCCAGCCGTCTTCCTGCATCACGCGCATGGTCGGGTAGCGCGCCTGTAATTCCTGCCAGCGTTCCGTTTTTGCCAGACGCGCCAGGCGCATGCCGCGCTTCACCTCTTTCACCGACAGCGTGCGCACGGAGTTGGTCAGGCGCACGCTGAGAGAGAACTTAATCATGTCGCTGTTGGTTTCGCTGTAAAGCGAGCGTGACGAGCTGGTGGGCAGCCACTGTGCGCCCGCTTCACCCAGATCCTGCAGTGAACCGTCTTCCGCCAGACGCTGGCACCAGTCCTGCTCCAGCAGATAGTCGGCCTGCCACGGGTGCATCGGCAGCAGCCAACGGGTGTCGGTGAAGTGGCCGAGCAGCTCGGGCGCGCTCTGGGCCGCAAAGCGCAGCAGACGTTCACGCAGGGAGACGTTCAGGCTGTCGCCGGCAACGAGTGTGCTCTCAACGGCAAACCAGCGCAGCGGGAAGCGGGAGGCGAAATCAGGCAGGTAGCGACGCGCCTCGGTTTCGTTGAACGGCTCGTGCGACTTCGGTGCCGGGTGAAACGCATGGCCGACCAGCAGCGCCTGTTCCGCGTCGGCAAACGTCAGCGGCTTATCGCGCAGGGTTGCCCAGCCGTGGCGTAAATCAATCGCCTGCCAGGTGTGGACATGGCTTTCGAGAACGCGCTGCTTAAAACGCGCCAGCGTATCGGCATCCAGCGAGCCTTTTACGGACGGTTTTTCAATAATTAAATCAACCAGTTGAGAGAATGTGACGGCGTCACCGTTATCACTCTTGCTATGAATCAGCGTTGCCGGGAAACGGTATTGATGGTGCTGGGTGGGAGAGAAATAGCGTACCGGTACCCGAAGCGCCTGGGTTTGGGAAAGCGGGATATGGATCTCAGATAGCGCATCCGCATCGGTAGCGGGGAGATAGCGCCAGTCCTTCGTTTCGCGCAACAGGGCGTTTAAAAAACACTGGGCTGCAACGTCTGTACCGGCGGCGCGGAGCAGAGCACGCATAGATGTACCTCATTCCATGATTGATAATAATTCTCGTTATGATATTCATTCTGTTTACAGTCGCAACCATTTTTGCAATATTTGTTTTCATAAACTTCATAATTTCCACACATTTATTGACACTATGTTCACATTCTCATGCGCGCTGACTCTGAAATATTGACCGAAAACGTCACCTCAAAAGCCAACTGGCCCCTGGCGTTATGTGCGGGTTTATTAGGTGTCGGGCAAAACGGCCTGCTGGTGATGCTCCCGCAGCTGGTGAACCTGACCGGGCTGTCGCTCTCGGTCTGGGCCGGACTGTTGATGTTTGGATCCATGCTTTTTTTACCCGCATCGCCCTGGTGGGGGCGTCAAAGCGAGCGAAAGGGGTGTAAGTACGTGATGCTCGCCTCGCTGGGCGGCTATCTGGCCAGTTTTGTAGTGATGGCGCTGATGGTCTGGGCGATGGCGGCCGGAAGGCTGGATACGGTCTGGGGGCTGGCGGGGCTTATATTCTCGCGCCTGCTCTACGGACTGACGGTCTCGGGGCTGGTGCCTGCAGCCCAGACGTGGGCAATTCAGCGTGCGGGACTGGAGAAAAGAATGGCCGCGCTGGCGACGATAAGCTCCGGCCTCAGCTGCGGGCGTTTACTCGGCCCGCCGCTGGCGGCGCTGATGCTCAGCGTTAATCCGGTGGCGCCGCTCTGGCTGATGGCGGTTGCGCCGCTTATCGCTCTGCTGCTGGTGCTTCGCGAAGTCGCTGATCCGCCGCTGCCGCCGGTAGCTCACCAGGCAACCCGTCTGCAGGCCTCCATGCTGCCGTTCCTGCTGCTGGCGCTGCTGCTGGCGGCGCTGGTGAGCCTGATGCAGCTTGGCCTGTCGCCGCATCTTAGCCCGTTGCTGGACGGCAACGCCCGGGAGATCAGCCATCATGTCGCGTTTCTGCTGAGCCTTGCCGCGCTGGCCACGCTCGCGGCACAGTTTCTGGTGGTCCGCCCGCAGCATTTCACCCCGATGACGTTGCTCTGCATCGCGGCGGTGTTGATGGTGGCAGGACTAGGGCTGATGACTGTCGCCGGTTTAGCGCTGTTCTACGTGGGGATTGTTATCACGTCACTCGGGGCGGCGATGGCCACGCCGGGCTACCAGCTGCTGCTTAACGACAGGCTGACCACCGGGAAAGGGGCGGGCGTTATCGCCACCAGCCACACGTTAGGCTACGGCGTCAGCGCGCTGCTGGTGCCCGTGGTGACGCGTTTTTACGGCGAGCAGTCTTTAACGGTAGCCGCATGGGGAATGGCATTGCTGTTTTTAGCGTTGAGCATAGGGGTACGGTCAACCGAGCGTCCCCCTGCTGAAAAACCTTAATGGATCTGGCGGGAGGAATGGCCGCCAGACTCCTCATTTTGCCGCAGACGCTGCAGGGGATCCTGCTGATAAAACTGGCAGAAACGCTGCCACAGCGCCGGGAAACGGGGCGCGAAGAGCTCGGGCGCGCTGAAGAAATACTCCGAGAGCACCGCAAAGCACTCGGCCGGGTCGGTTGCCGCATAGGCGTCAATGCTGGCCGCGCTTTCGCCGACCAGGTCTATTTCATCCTGGATGTTATCCATCGCCGCGTGCAGATCGTGCTCCCAGCCCGCCACTTCGCGAAGCGGGATAAATGGAACGCCGCTGGCGCGATCGCCGTTGCGGGTATCCAGCTTGTGGGCTACCTCATGGATAATCAGGTTAAAACCGGAGGCGTCGAACGAGTCCTGAATGTCGAGCCAGTTCAGAATAATCGGCCCCTGCTGCCAGCTTTGTCCGGACTGCACCACGCGCTGGTTGTGCACCAGCCCGATATCGTCCTGCCATTCGTCATCCACCACGAAAGGTGCGGGATAGATAAGCACTTCGTGGAAACCGTCCAGCCACTCAATGCCGAGCTCAAGCACCGGAAGACAGAAAAGCAGGGCGATGCGGGCGTTTTTAAGCGGATCGAGCTCGAAACCCTGCAGTGGAACCAGGCGTTTTTGCTGTAAAAAACGATCCGCAAGCTGAACCAGTTTCGCTTGTTCATCCGGCTTAAGATTAGCCAGAACAGGGATTGTCAGCGCGTCATTCCATGGCAGCGCCATATCCCGGCCAGCTTCATTCGTTTTCCAGGGCCACTTTATCATCGCTTTGCTCGCAAACTCGTTACTTGAACAAAAATGGGAAAGTCAGGTTCGGTTAAGATGCCAGAAAATCGCGCACTGCGACAATTCCAGCCTGAATAAACTATCATTCGTACGTAGCGGTGGGTAGCGGTTTGCGGGCATCACCTTCATTTTGTGAAGTCTGTCGTAGCCTTCATCCACAGGTTCAGTGAAGAAATCAGTACGGTATTGAAAAGATGAGCGATTTTAAAGGTAACAAGCAGGACCTGCCCAGTCGGCTGTGTGTGCACTGCCAGCGACCCATGACGTGGCGCAAGAAATGGGCTAAATGCTGGAATGAGGTTAAATACTGTTCCGAGCGCTGTCGCAGGAGCCACCGTTGACCGAGCTGCGTCTGATCCTGGGCGATCAGCTTAATCCGCATCACAGCTGGTTTGATACCTGCAGTCCGAACGTCATTTACGTGATGCTGGAACTCCGGGCCGAAACCGCCTATGTGCTTCATCACGCCCAGAAAGTTATCGCTATCTTCGCCGCCATGCGCGCGTTTGCCTCTGCATTAAAGGAGAAGGGGCATCGGATGAGGTATGTCCGGCTCTCTGACGGCTCAAACCGCGGCGCGCTTGAAGACAATCTCAACGCGCTTGTCGCGCATTACAGCGCGGGTAGGGTGATATGGCAGGAGCCTGACGAATGGCGTCTGGATACGCAGCTGCAGGCGTGGGCGAAGACGGCCTCCGTTGAAACGGCCTGCGTCAGCAGCGAGCATTTTTTCACCACGCGGGAACAGGTCAGCGCGTTCTTTGCTTCACGCAAAAGCTGGCGAATGGAGTACTTTTACCGGGAAATGCGTCGTCAGCACGGCATTCTTTTGACATCAGAAGGCGAGCCGGAGGGAGGTAAATGGAATTTCGATGCCGAAAATCGCAAGCGCTGGTCCGGCGAGCCGCCCGCGCCGGGCGACTCGCGTCCCGGCCACGATTATTCAGCCTTATGGGCGGAGATCCAACGCTGTGGGGTAAAGACCTTCGGCGAACCGCAGGCCGACAATTTTCGCTGGCCGCTTAACCGTTCGGAAGCCAAAGCCAGGCTTGAGGAATTTATCACTCACGTGCTCCCCCATTTTGGCGCCTGGCAGGACGCGATGCACGCGGAGGAACCTTTTCTTTTCCACTCGTTAATTTCATTCGCGCTGAACGCTAAAATGCTTAATCCGCGGGAAGTGGTCGCAGCCGCCCAGCAGGCATGGCGTTCGGGCCATGCGCCGCTGCCCGCCGTTGAAGGGTTTATCCGACAAATTCTCGGCTGGCGGGAGTACGTGCGTGGGATCTACTGGTCGCAGATGCCGGGCTATCGGGAGCTGAATGCCTTAGACCAGCACGCTCCGCTGCCGGACTGGTTCTGGACCGGCAGGACGCAGATGCGCTGCCTGTCACATGCTATTGGGCAGTCGCTCACGGAGGCTTACGCCCACCATATCCAGCGCCTGATGGTCATCGGCAACTTTAGCCTGCTCAGCGGCCTGTCGCCGCAGGCGGTTCATGAATGGTATCTGGGGGTCTATATTGATGCCTTCGAATGGGTGGAGCTGCCCAACACCCTCGGCATGAGCCAGTTTGGCGATGGCGGGTTACTGGCGAGTAAACCCTACGTCTCGAGCGCGTCATATATTCATAAGATGAGTAATTACTGTCAGGGGTGCCGGTATCAACATAACCAGCGCACTGGGGAGCTGGCGTGCCCCTTTAATGCCCTTTACTGGGATTTCTTTGCGCGCAATCAGGCGCGTCTGGGTAACAATCCCCGCCTGGGCATTGTCTTTAAACAGCTTGCGGACATGAAGGAAGAGGAGCGGCAGGCCATTGCCGATCGTGCAGGGTATGTTCGCCTGCATCTCAACGACCTCTGACCTATTTCATCGCCGTACAGGTTGCGGTGGTTCAGTAAGACGCTATTATTTTTGACTTTGTTGCGTATTCCCCGACAGGACATCCAGACGCTATGCCCGTGAATTTTGACCTTAACGATCTTTATGCTTTCAGAGCGTTAGTGGAATACGGTAACTTCCGTGTCGCCGCTGAATCTATCTGTTTATCCCAGTCGGCGCTGAGCCGCAGGATTGAAAAGCTGGAAGCCGCGCTGGGAAACCGGCTGTTCGATCGTACCACCCGCCGCGTGGCCTTAACGTTATACGGGCAAAACTTTGCCGAGCGCTCCGCGCAGCTGCTCGACAACGTTGAGTCAATGCTGGCGGATGTCGATAAAGCCAGCGAAGAGCGGACGGGGCTGATCACGGTTGCCACGGTACCTTCCGCCGCCTGTTACTTTATGCCTGATATGATCCGTCGCTTTCAGTCTCGCTATCCGCGCGTGCGCATTAAGCTCATCGACAGCAGCGCGGGGAATGTGATTGACGCCGTGGCCCGAAGCCAGGCGGATTTTGGTATCTGCTTCGCAGGAAACCTGCCGTCTGAAATCGAATTTTTCCCGCTTGTGGAGGATGTCTACGTCGCGGCGTGCAGAAAGGATCATCCGCTGGCGCAGAAGAGTCACCTGACGTGGCAGGCATTTTATCAGCAGGATTATATCTCTCTCGATAAAACGTCAGGTAACCGTAACCTGCTCGATCGGATGCTGGGGGATATCGTTCCCGAGCGGCCCAGCGTCTGCGAAACGCGCCACGTTACCACGATGCTCGGTATGGTTGAGGCGGGGATCGGCATCGCTGCCGTTCCCGCCATGTCAATGCCGACCTCAGAGCACACGCTGCTGACGCATCTGCCGCTGGTGGCGCCGGAGGTCAAACGCACCGTAGGGCTTATCCGGCGCCGGGGGCGCATCCAGTCTTATATCGCGGCTGAACTGGAAAAGCAGATCACCGAGCAGTATCGCCGGACGTAACGGGGATCATCCCCGTCTTCTCGATGACGGCGCGTGAGGGCGGTGAGGCAAGATAGGTCAGCAGTGCTTTCCCCTCCCCGGGATGTTCTGCATGGCGGGTAACTGCACCCGCGAAGCGCGTGATGTATTGCAGATTATCCGGGATTTTGCCGATAAAGGTGACGCCCTGAACGGGCAGCAGCTCGCTAACCTGCTGGAAGCCCACGGCGTATTTTCCTTTCGCCACTTCAGAGGCGACCGGGATACGCTCGACCATTGTCGCTTTACCCGCCACTTCTTTTTCAATCCCCAGCTTTTTGAACAACGTCTGGCTGACGTACCTGCCGCTGGCGCTGTCAGAGTAGGCGATGGAGCTGGCCTGCAGCAGCGTTTTACGCAGATCCGCCTCGCTGCTGATATCAGGGACATCCGCACCTTTTTTCACCACCATGCCAACGGGAGAGTCCGCGAGTTCAGTTCGCGAACCCGGCTGGGTCTGGCTGGCTTTTTCGAGCTTCTCCAGCGCATCGCCCACCATAATCACCACGTCGGCCTTCTCGCCGCGCGCCAGGCGGTTTGGGATGGCCTGCGGCGTAGCGCCCATTGAGGGGCCGGGGATGATCACGATTTTATCCCCGGTCTGGCGTTCATATTCCGGAGCCAGTTTTTCAAGGGCGGCTTTGAAGCCACCTGAGATCATGACCTTTACGTCCTGGGCAAAGGCATTGACGCTCAGGAACATCAGCACCAGCGCGCTGGCGGTATAGCGATAAGTGCGTTTCATACTGCCCCCTGTGACTTGACGGTGTTTTGCAGCGATACCGCACGGCGGCGGTAGAGGTAGAGCGTGGCCAGCAGGGCACACACCGCGGCGAAGCTCATCCAGTAGCCAGGCGAAGCTTTGTCACCGGTGTATTCAATCAGCGCGGTGGACATCACCGGGGTAAAGCCGCCAAAGACCGCCGTTGCCAGGCTGTAAGCCAGCGAGAAGCCCGCCACGCGCACTTCGGCAGGCATAATCTCCGTCAGGGCCGGGATCATCGCGCCGTTATAAAGGCCGTAGAGGAAGGAGAGCCACAGCAGCACGCTCAGCATCATGGAGAAGCTGGGGGCGCTCGCCAGCAGCGTCAGGGCCGGGTAGCTGGTCGCCAGCGCCAGCAGGGTCATGGCAATCAGCACCGGCTTGCGGCCGAAACGATCCGACAGGGCACCGCCCACCGGCAGCCAGATGAAGTTAGAAACCGCCACCAGCAGCGTGACCAGCAGGCTGTCCGACGCGCTCAGCATCAGCACCTTTTTACCAAAGGTGGGTGCGTAGACGGTAATCAGATAGAACGCGGTGGTGGTCATCGCCACCATCAGCATGCCCGCGACCACGACCTGCCAGTTGCCAAGCAGCGTTTTAAAGACCTGACGCATCTCCAGATGCTGGCGGCGCGCGCTGAACTCTTCCGTCTCTTCCAGCTTGCGGCGCAGGAAGAAGATAAACGGCACGATTAAACAGCCGAACAGGAACGGGATGCGCCAGCCCCATTCGCGAATGGCGCTCTCCGCCATCAGGGCATTCAGCGCAAAGCCCATCGCCGCGGCGACCATAATGGCGACCTGCTGGCTACCGGACTGCCAGCTGGTGTAAAAACCCTTGCGGCCCGGCGTGGCGATTTCAGCCAGATAGACCGACACGCCTCCAAGCTCCGCGCCGGCGGAAAAGCCCTGCAGCAGACGGCCCGTCAGCACCAGCAGCGGCGCCCACAGACCGATGCTTTGATAAGAGGGGATAAGCACGATCAGGAACGTCCCCGCCGCCATGATGGACAGCGTGACGATCAGCCCCTTTCTGCGCCCCACCTTGTCGATATAGGCGCCAAGCACGATGGCCCCGATGGGACGCATCAAAAAGCCCGCGCCGAAGACCGCGAAGGTCATCATCAGCGACGCAAATTCACTGCTTGCCGGGAAGAACGTGTGGGCGATATAGGTGGCATAGAAGCCGAACAGAAAGAAATCGAATTGCTCAAGAAAGTTGCCGGACGTGACGCGAAGTATGGCGCCCGCCTTCGAACGTACGGTTGCAGGTGAGGTTGAGGAAAACATGGTTATCTCCAGTTTTATTGTTGACGTTTTACGCGTCTGTTTCTGAAAACTGGATCAGGATGAGGAATTAGATAAGCGCAAATGCCGCATCGACTGATGCATTTCTTGCATGAATATAATCCGACGAATAAATACAATTAATGGCAACAATAACTTAACAAGCCGTTGGCTTTTTATTCACCAATATTCTGTAAGTCTCTGATATTGCGATTTTGTGATGTGGCGCAGAGGCGCGTTTCAGAATGAGCCGGGTAACCGCTTCATTACCCGGCGGATGCAATTTAGCGCAGCGCCCTGGCAATCGCGCTAAACATCAGAGAGGCTTCCAGCGGCTGGGCGCTGAAGGACGGTTCCGCCTGCGGCCAGATAGACCACTGGACGATGACCAGATTTTCCTTTGGGTTCACCACGATCATCTGCCCGAAAATGCCCAGCGCCCAGAGCGAACCTTTCAGCGAATCCTGTGCCGTCGGCTCTACGCCCGTGGCGTTGGCGGGCACTTCATTGTTCCACCACTGATAGCCGTACAGCCCCTCGGGATGGGCGTCTGAGACCGAGCCTTTGGCCTTCGTCCACTCTGACGACTGCCTGATCCAGTTTTCCGGCAGTATGGTCTTACCGTTCGGCAGCGTACCGTTGTTCAGGATAAATTGCCCAAAGCGTCCCCAGTCCTCCAGCGTGGCGTTAAAGCCGTGCGCGCCGACGTCGTGCTGGCCTTTGCTGTAGGCATGCCACACGCCGTCGCTCGCCATGCCGTAAGGCTGCCAGATGCTTTTCTCCAGATAGGCTGCGAGCGTCATGCCGGTGGCCCGCTCCAGCACGTCACCTAGCAGCCAGGCACCGCCCGAAGAGTAAGACCAGTTCTCTCCGGCCGGATGCGCTCTGCCCAGCCCCTTCACCAGCTTGCGCACGCAGTCATAGGTACCCGGCTTCGCCTCGCACTCGGTGAGCTGTGCAAAGTCGGAGTGGGGGTTGGTGTAATCCTCGTTCCAGGCCACGCCGGACGTATGGGTGATCAGCTGTCTGAGCGTCACGCCGTCCCACGCGGTGCCTTTCAGATCGGGTTCATACCGCGTGATCCGATCGTCAAGCGAGTGGATCTTTCCCTCTTTGAGGGCTACGCCCACCAGCGCCGATACCACCGATTTCCCAACCGAGCGCGAGGTCCAGAGCGTCGAGTCGGTATTGCCCTCTCCAAGATACTTCCAGGCGATTTTGCCGTCCTTCAGCACCAGCATGCCGCTGACGTTCTGCCGCTGGAGGTAGTCCTTAAGGCCGTAGCGCCTGCCGTTGACCTGATAGTGTGCGTCCGTGAGCGGCTTGTCCGACATTTCCAGCGGCACGGCGCTACCGTGGCGGAAAACGTCCCCGGCGTAGTTGCGGTAGTCATTGCGAAAGCCCACCACGCGATCGGCCTGACTCCAGGTGAGCATCTTATGGGTGTCAGGCAGGGTGGTGTCGAAGGGGGCAGGGCAAGCGCTGAGGTCGGTGCCTTTACAGGCGGCCACTGCCGCAGGGGAGATCAGGGTGCTGAAGATAAGGCCCGCCAGCAGGGCATGGTTTACTTTTCTGTTTTTCATATCCGTCTCTTACAGGTTAGGAACGGCTTCAGTTTAAAAACCCCGGGGCTATAATAAAAAACGCGTAGCGGGGGAAAATCCCCCAAAAAACAGAGGGAGCGTAGCGTGGCGGGACTGATTTATTCTTTTGCACAGCTCGAGGCATTTACCGCCGTGGCCGAGAACGGGAGCCTGAGTAAAGCCGCGGTGGCGCTGAAGAAGGACCGAACGACGCTTCGCGATCTGGTTGATTTTCTTGAGGATGGGTTGGGCTACGCGCTGTTTATTCGCGACGGCCGCACCCTGCGGCTCACGCCCGAAGGGGAACAGCTTCAGCGCCAGGCGCACCTCCTGATGCGGCAGGTCAAAGCCTTTGAGGCGTTTGCCAGAGAGGTGCCGCACGGTGCCACGCAGGACCTGACGCTGGTCTACGATCCTTTTACGCCCAGAGCCTTTCTGCATGGGGTGATTGCTGAAATGGCGGTACGAAAAATCCGCCTGAGCCTTATTTGCGCCTCGCGGGATGAATCGGAACGGCTGCTGGCGAACAATGACGCGGATCTCGCCATCTGTCAGGCACGCAACCGCAGCGTGGGCAATGATATGGAGTGGCGTGCCCTGGGTGCCATCGATATGGATTTTTATGCCGCCAGCGGGCTGTTTGCTGACCGTTCTTCGCCTCTGTCGCTGCTCGATCTCTCCCTGGTACCTCAGGTCGTCATGCACCCCGCCTCGGACGAGCCGGTGGCGCGCCGCCTGCAGATTTCCGGGCATACCCTCTTTACCAATGAGCCGGAGATGCTGCGCGGTCTGCTGGAGCGCGGCTGCGGCTGGGGATTCTTACCGACGCATTTTCACGCCGGGCAGTGGCAAAACGTAAAAAGGCTGCACACCGAAGTGGGCAGCCAGGGAATTGGTCAGACGATGGTCACCATCTGGAAGCCGGGGAGCGACAAGCGCAGCACGATCGCTGAAACGCTGTCGCTCCTGCCGAACGTATGGAAGCACTCAGCGCTGTGAACAGCCTTTACACTGCTGGTTCTGGATCTGCTGGAAGAAATCGTTGCCTTTGTCATCCACCAGGATAAACGCCGGGAAGTTCTCGACTTCAATTTTCCAGATGGCCTCCATTCCCAGCTCAGGATACGCGACGCACTCCAGGCTCTTAATGCTGTTTTGCGCCAGCACCGCCGCCGGGCCGCCGATGCTGCCCAGGTAGAAGCCGCCGTGCTTATGGCAGGCGTCCGTCACCTGCTGGCTGCGGTTGCCTTTGGCCAGCATGATCATGCTCGCGCCGTGGGACTGCAGCAGGTCCACATATGAATCCATGCGTCCCGCCGTGGTCGGGCCGAGCGAGCCAGACGCGTAGCCTTCCGGCGTTTTGGCCGGGCCCGCGTAGTAGATCGGGTGATCTTTGACGTACTGCGGCAGTTCCTCACCGTTGTCGATTAGCTCTTTCAGCTTCGCGTGGGCGATGTCGCGCGCCACGATGATGGTCCCGTTCAGCGACAGGCGGGTAGAGACCGGGTGTGCGGAAAGCTGCGCCAGGATCTCGTTCATCGGCTTGTTCAGATCGATGCTGACCACGTCGCCTTCGCCCTGCTGGCGCAGTGACTCCGGAATGTACTGGCCTGGGTTGTGCTCCAGCTTCTCAATCCAGATCCCGTCGCGGTTAATTTTCGCTTTGATGTTGCGGTCCGCGGAGCAGGAGACACCCATGCCAATCGGGCAGGACGCGCCGTGGCGCGCCAGGCGGATCACGCGGATGTCGTGGGCGAAGTATTTACCGCCAAACTGCGCGCCGAGGCCGAGGTTCTGTGCTTCCTGGAGCAGCTCCTGTTCGAGCTGAACGTCGCGGAACGCCTGGCCGTGTTCGTTGCCTTCCGTTGGCAGCGCGTCGTAGTAGCGCGTGGAGGCCAGCTTCACGGTTTTCAGCGTGGCTTCCGCCGAGGTTCCGCCGATAACAAAGGCAATGTGGTACGGCGGGCAGGCTGCTGTCCCCAGGGTACGCATCTTCTCAACCAGGTAGTTTTTCAGCTTAGCCGGGGTGATCAGCGCTTTGGTTTCCTGGTAGAGATAGGTTTTGTTGGCAGAACCGCCGCCTTTTGCCATGCACAGGAATTTGTATTCGTCGCCGTCCACGCTGTAGAGGTCAATCTGCGCCGGCAGGTTGGTGCCGGTGTTCACCTCTTTATACATATCCAGCGCCGCATTCTGCGAGTAGCGCAGGTTGTCATCAATGTAGGTGTTATACACGCCCTGGCTAAGGGCCGCTTCGTCACCGCCGCCGGTCCAGACGCGCTGGCCTTTTTTACCCATGACGATCGCGGTGCCGGTATCCTGGCAGGTCGGCAGCACGCCTTTGGCCGCGATCTCAGAGTTACGCAGGAACTGCAGGGCAACGTATTTGTCGTTCTGGCTGGCTTCCGGGTCGTTGAGAATGGCGGCAACCTGCTTCTGATGGGAAGGACGCAGCATAAACGCGGCGTCGTGGAAGGCCTGCTGCGCCAGCAGGGTCAGGGCTTCCGGCTCCACCTTCAGGATTTCCTGGCCTTCGAACTCGGTAACGGAGACGTGCTCTTTGGTCAGCAGGTAGTATTCGGTGTCGTCATGCGAAAGAGGGAAGGGGTTCTGGTAGATAAACGGTTTGTTTGACATAGCGTATTGCTCCACAAAAAATAAAACCGCCGGAGGAGAAGTCCGGCGGTCAGGAATCAGAACATCATGGACATCCACGGATAGCCAATCAGCAGGAGGGCCGCCAGGAAGATGGCACCGAAGATGGTGCCGAGGCGCCAGTAGTCTTTGGTTGGCAGGTAGCCGCTACCGTAGTAGATCGGGCTTGGGCCAGTACCGTACGGGGTGATGATCCCCATCACACCCAGCGAGGTCACCATCAGCAGAACAAACACTTCCATATTCATGCCCGGGATGGTGGAGGCGATGGTCAGCATCGCTGGCAGCAGCGCCGTAGTGTGCGCGGTGGTGCTGGCAAACAGGTAGTGCAGCAGGTAGAACGCCAGCAGCAGGACGATGGTCGCCACGCCCGGAGAGATACCGCTCATCAGCAGACCGCCTTCTTTACCCAGCCAGCTGATAAAGCCGGTAGAGGAGAGACCGTCCGCCAGCGCCACCAGGGTGGCGAACCAGACGAAGGTGTTCCACGCGGCTTTGTTACCGGTGATGTCGTTCCACTCCAGCACGCCGGTCCACAGCATCAGGCCGACGATGAGCAGGGCAGCCATAGCCGGTTCAATCCACGCGGCGGCGAAGATCCACATCAGCAGCGCGCAGCACACGAACACCAGCAGCAGAATTTCATTGCGGGACAGTTTGCCGAGTTTTTCCAGTTCGCGGGTCGCCCACAGCGGCACTTCGTTGTTGACCTTCACTTCAGGCGGGTAGAACCAGTAGGCCAGCAGCGGCATGGTCAGAATCAGCAGAATACCCAGCGGCAGGAAGGCGAGGAACCAGGTGCCCCAGGAGATATCAATCCCAACCGTACTTTTCACCAGCGCCAGGGCCAGCAGGTTTGGCGCGAGGGCGGAGAGGAACATTGAACTTGTGATACAGGCCGCGGTGATCGCCACCCACATCAGGTACGAACCAATCTTACGCGCGCTTGGGTCATTAGGTTTTGAACCGTACAGCGGCGGCAGGTTAGCGATGATCGGGTAGATGGTCCCGCCGCTGCGCGCGGTGTTGGACGGGGTGAACGGCGCCAGCAGCAGGTCAGCAAACGTAATTGCGTAACCGAGCGTCAGGCTGCGACGGCCGAGGTATTTCACCAGAATCAGCGCCAGACGGCGGCCGAAGCGGGTTTTGTCATAGCCTGCGGCGAACATAAAGGCACCGAAAATCAGCCAGACGGTAGAGTTACCAAACCCGCTCACCGCCCACTTAAAGGAGGCGCCTGCCAGCTTGAATTTCGGATCGGCCAGCTGTTCAGGGCTAAACAGCACCCACTGGCTGCACAGGGCAATGGCGACCACGCCGGTCAGACCGATCACCGCACCTGGCAGGGGTTCGAAGATCAAACCGACGATCACGCCGACAAAGATTGCGAAGTAGTGCCACGCGTAAGGAGGCAGTCCTTCCGGTACCGGAACAAACAGCAGCAGTACGGCGACGATGACGGGCAGTGCCATCATCAGCAGACGTTTTGCGTTTCCATTTGATGCCTGGTTCGCCACAGGGGGCGTTACAGCAGTTTTTGTATTCATAGTTTCACGTCTTAAGTTGTCAAAGATTCGGTCGAACTGAAAAACAAAATCACTTTCTTAAGTTTCTTTGCTTTTTTTAGTTATTAAAGGTGCAATTTTGTATTTTCAGTAATAGCAATTTAACGCTTTTGTAGATGCTCTAAATTAAAAATTGATGATGTTTTTATATTGCGCCTTTGGATGCCATAACTATTGATCGCGATCAAAAAAACAGAATTGCAGCGTTATTTTTATGCTTTTATTAATAACCACTCAGGCGTATGTGGGTATTACCTGTTTTATTGGTTTGCTTTATCATTTTCGTAACATTTATGCTTTCTTTGTTTTTTTATATTCTTGTTTTTTATGGTTTTGTATGTGATATGGAAATTGGTTTTACCAATTTTTATTTAACGAATTTTAAATTATTGTGAATGACTAAATTACATTCGCTAACACCAATGTGTTATTTGTGTTATTGCAGGGATTAAATAGTTTATTAACTAACGTAATAACTTTAGAAACTAAAAAAATCATTATATTAATATCATGACATCGGCAAATAACGACGAACAAAAAAATCACTCCGATAACGAATTCTTAATTTTTTAAAAGTTTGGAGTTTCTATTATGAGCACTAACGAACGCATTCTTAGCCCCTTCACATTACCGAATGGCACTGAACTGAAAAACCGTTTGTTAATGGCCCCTATGACCACCTGTACCGGCTATTACGACGGCACCGTTACCAGCGAACTGGTGGAGTACTATCGTGCTCGTTCCGGCAGCATCGGCACCATCATTGTGGAGTGTTGCTTCGTTGACGATCTCGGCCTCGCCTTCCCGGGCGCGATCGGGATTGATAATGACGAGAAAATTGCCGGGCTGGCGAAAATCGCGGAGGCGATTAAATCCAAAGGGTCAAAGGCCCTGCTGCAGATCTACCACGGCGGCCGCATGGTTGACCCGAAACTGATCGGTGGCCGTACGCCGGTTGGCCCAAGCGCTGTTGCCGCGCCGCGTGAGGGCGCAGCAACGCCAGTGGCGCTGACTGGCGAAGAAGTCGAAGGCATGATCGGCAAGTTTGGTGAAGCGGTGCGCCGCGCGATCCAGGCCGGCTTCGACGGCGTGGAAATCCACGGGGCGAACACCTATCTGATTCAGCAGTTCTATTCGCCAAACTCTAACCAGCGTGACGACGAGTGGGGCGGCAGCCGCGATAACCGCGCGAAGTTCCCGCTGGCGGTTCTGGATATCACCCACAAAATGGTGCGCCAGTACGCGGACGACGCCTTTATTATTGGCTATCGCTTCTCCCCTGAAGAGCTTGAAGTGCCGGGCATCCGCTTTGAAGACACCATGTACCTTCTGGAAAAACTGGCGGCGCGCGGCGTGGATTACCTGCACTTCTCCGTCGGCGCGACCCTGCGTCCTTCCATTGTCGACACCCAGGACCCGACGCCGCTTATCGAAAAATACTGCGCGATGCGTTCTGAAACGCTGGCGCAGGTTCCGGTGATGGGCGTGGGCGGCGTAGTGAATGCCGCCGATGCCAATGAAGCGCTTGAACACGGCTACGACCTGATTGCCGTTGGCCGCGCCACCATCGCTTATCCGGACTGGACAGACCGCATCGCGGCCGGCGAAAGCCTTGAGCTGTTTATGGACAGCACCCAGCGCGAGGCGCTGAACATTCCTGAACCGCTGTGGCGCTTCTCGCTGGTGGAAGCGATGATCCGCGACATGAGCATGGGCGAATCAAAATTCAAACCGGGTACCTTTGCTGAGAAAGTGCAGGATGACGCTAACGAACTGGTGATTAACGTCAGCCTGGAAACCGACCGCATTGCGGACATCGAGCTGGCCTCCGGCCCGAGCGAAGACGTTGAGTTCGTCACCAGCTTTGAAGAGATCCGTACCCGCATTCTGGATGCTAATACTCCGCACGTGGATGCCATCACCGGCGCAACCAGCCAGAGTGAAGCGGTGAAGAAAGCGGTCTCTAAAGCGATGCTGAAATCCAGCAAAGCGCTGGCCGCGGAAGAGGGCGTTGACCCGAACGAAACCCGCAGCGTGGACGTGGTGGTTGTCGGCAGCGGCGGCGCCGGGCTGGCGGCGGCGATTCAGGCTCACGACGAAGGCGCGAGCGTGCTGATCGTCGAGAAAATGCCGACCATCGGCGGGAACACCATTAAAGCCTCTGCCGGTATGAACGCTGCCGAAACCCGCTTCCAGCGCGTGAAGGGCATTCAGGACAGCAAAGAGCTGTTCTACCAGGAAAGCCTGAAAGGCGGCGGCAACAAGAACAACCCGGAACTGCTGCGCCGCTTCGTCGAGAACGCGCCGCAGGCGATTGAGTGGCTGGCAACCCGCGGCATCATGCTGAACGACATCACCACCACCGGCGGGATGAGCATTGACCGTACTCACCGTCCAAAAGACGGTTCTGCGGTGGGCGGTTACCTGATTAGCGGCCTGGTGCGTAACGTCAACAAACGCAACATCGAGGTAATGTTGGATACCTCCGTCAGCGACATTATCTTCGAAAACGGTGAAGTCACCGGCGTGCGCCTGACCACCGAAGAGAATGAAACCATCACCGTGGCAGCGAAAAGCGTGATTGTCGCCACAGGCGGCTTCAGCGCCAACAGCCAGATGGTCGTGAAATACCGTCCGGATCTGGAAGGTTTCGTCACCACCAACCACAAAGGGGCGACCGGTGGCGGTATCGCGCTACTTGAGCGCATCGGAGCTGGCACTGTCGATATGGGCGAGATTCAAATTCACCCAACCGTAGAGCAGAAAACCTCGTACCTGATTTCCGAATCCATCCGCGGGGGCGGGGCGATTCTGGTCAATCAGAAAGGGGAACGCTTCTACAACGAAATGTCGACCCGCGATAAAGTCTCGGCGTCAATCATCGCGCTGCCGGAGAAATACGCTTACATCGTCTTTGACGAGCACGTACGCGCCAAAAACAAAGCTGCGGATGAGTACATTGCCAAAGGCTTCGTGACCAGCGCCAGCTCGCCTAAAGCCCTGGCGGAAGCGCTCGGTATGGATCACCACGCTTTCCTGGCGACCCTGGAACGTTACAACGGTTTCGTTGAAAAACAGCACGATGACGACTTTGGTCGTACCACCGCGCTGCGTGCGCCCATCAATGAAGGGCCATTCTACGCCATTCAGATTGCACCGGGCGTGCACCACACCATGGGCGGCGTGACCATCAACACCGAAACCTGCGTGCTGGATAGCAACCACAACGTGCTGCCAGGCGCGTTTGCAGCCGGTGAAGTGGTCGGCGGGATCCACGGTGCTAACCGTATCGGCGGTAACGCGGTGGCAGATATCATTATTTTTGGTACCCTTGCAGGACATCAGGCGGCTCTGCGTTCGAAAAAGATGTAAGGCACCTGCTTCCCAGGCCGGATACGCGCAGCGCTATCCGGCATTTTCCCCGGCGGCGCGGTGCCAGCCGGGGGCTACAGCTGAGGACTCCTGCCATGCCTGATAGCCATCGCGTTTACAGCTACTCCGCCGTCCTGATGGGGTCTCCCATCCTCCTGAAGCTCTTCTCCCATGACGAAGCCCTCGCGTCCCGCGTGTTTCGCCTGATCAAACAGTATGAAGACCTGCTCACCGTCAACCGCGCGCACTCGCAGGTGATGGACATCAACCATGCGGCGGGCCAGCATCCGGTCACCGTCAGTCGGCCGGTGTTTGATCTGATCCGCTGTGCAAAAGCGGCAAGCCTGCTCAAGGACAGCGCCTTTAACCTGGCGATCGGTCCGCTGGTGAAGCGCTGGAAAATTGGCTTTCAGGGGGACAGCGTTCCGCCTGCCGATGAAATCGCCTCGCTGCTGGCGATTACCCGCCCCGAGGATGTCCTCCTTGATGAGGCCAGCAGCAGCGTGTTTCTGACCCGGGCGGGGATGGAGATCGATCTGGGGGCGATTGCCAAAGGCTATATCGCCGACAGGGTGCGGGATTACCTGCATAAAGAGGGCGCGGAACTGGGGCTGATTAACCTCGGCGGAAACATTCAGACCTTAGGCTCCCCGGAAGGGGGCTGGAGCGTTGGGCTGAAAAAACCGTTCGCCGGTGACGCGCTGATCGGCACTATGACCGTAGAGAACCTGTCCGTCGTCACGTCGGGAACTTACGAGCGCTACTTTGAACAAGACGGCAAACGCTATCACCACATTCTCGATCCGCGCACCGGTTACCCGCTCGATAACGAACTGGACAGCGTGACCATCATTTCAAAAGATTCCATCGACGGCGATATCTGGACCACGCTGATGTACGGCATGGGCGTGGAGAAGGGCCGCGCTGCGCTGCGCGCGCGTCCCGACATAGAAGCGATCTTTGTGACCAAAACAAAAGAAGTGGTGTTCTCTTCAGCACACCACTTCCGCTTTACCCTGCTGGATGATACCTACCGCGTTACTGACAGTATTGCTTGAGCAGGCCCGTTTGCTCCGGCTGGAGGCGGTAGCGATACACCGGACGCCCGGTGGCGCCGTAGTGAATGCTGGTGAACAGAATATTGATTTGCGCCAGCCAGATCAGATATTTGCGGCAGGACACGCGGGAAATATTGACCGCGTTTGCCAGATCGTCGGTAGAAAACTCCGTCTCCGGGTGTGCGTCAATCCACTGGCAAATCGTGCGAAGCGTTTGCGGCGTTAACCCTTTCGGCAGCTTTTTGCTGTCCGCCAGTTCCGGTGCCCCGCCGTGGATCAGCCGGTCGACGTCCGCCTGCTCGTAATACTGATGCGACCCCATCAGGCTATGCTTTGCCTTCCAGCCGTTCAGCGCCTCTTCAAAGCGCGGGAACTGGAACGGCTTGATCAAATAATCCACCACGCCGTAGTGAATGGAGGTCTGGATCGTGGCGGCGTCGGCGGCCGAGGTGATCATGATCACGTCGATTGGGCGGCCGGATGCGCGAATGACGGGCAGCAGATCCAGCCCGTTATCCTGCTGCATATAGACATCCAGCAGCACCAGATCGACAGGATGGCTGGGGTCATTAATGATGGCCTCGGCCTGGTTTAGCGTGGAGGCGACGCCACAGCAGGTAAAGCCTTCAACGCGGTTGACGTACAGACGGTTGAGGTCGGCCACCATGGCGTCATCATCGACAATTAACACATTTATCACGCGATTTTCCTCTCGCTATCCCAGGGGATGTGAACAAAAAATTGGGTAAATACGCCGGGCTCAGACTCGACGGAGATATCGCCGCCAAGGTTCTGAATCTGCTGGCGAGCAAGGAACAGCCCAACGCCGCGGTTTTCACCTTTTGTTGAGAAGCCCTTTGTAAAAATAGACTCCAGCTGAGTGGGATCAATGCCGGGGCCATCGTCGCTGACTTCACAGCTGAGCCAGCCGTTCTGATAATGCAGCAGCAGGCCGATCTCGCCCTCCTGCTGTCCTTCCATCGCGTCGAGCGCGTTTTCAATGAGGTTGCCCAGCGCGGTGATCAGCACCGCGACCTGCTCTTCACTTGCGGTATCCGGTATCTGGCTTTCATCCGCCAGCGTCAGGGTGACGCCCGCTTCTTTCGCCCGGTTGATTTTACCCAGCAGGAACCCGGCAACCACCGGGGATTTTACCTTGCTCTGTATCGTACCGATATCCGTCTGGTAATGATGTGCCGTCTGGAGAATGTACTCTTCCAGCTTGTCGTAGCGCTTAATATTCAGCAGGCCGAGTATCACATGCAGTTTATTCATAAACTCGTGGGTGTGGGCGCGCAGGGCATCGACGTAGTTAACCATGCCGTCCAGACGCTGCATCAGCTGGCTGATTTCCGTTTTATCACGAAAGGTGGTGATGGCGCCGATCACCCGATCCTGACTTTTCACGGGGACCATGTTGCACAGCAATAGCCTACCGTTGCAGCTGATCTCCTGATCCTGGCGCGCAACGCCCGTCTTCGAGACGTCACGCAGGCTGGCCAGCAGGGGCGCGCTGGCGTTTTCGGTCTGCTTGCCGGAGGGGAGAAGCAATATTTCTCTGGCGGTCTGGTTGATCATCGTCACGCGCCCGTGAATATCGACGGCCAGAACCCCTTCGCGAAGCGACTGCAGCATTGCCTGACGCTGTTCGAACAGGGCGGAAATTTCGTAAGGTTCGAGCCCGAACAGGATGCGTTTCAGTACCCGCACCAGACCCCAAATTGCCATGGAGCTCATAAAAATACTGAATAAAATGGTCCAGACGGCGTTTAGCCGCCCGCGGGCAATCTGCTCTTCAACCTTATTCAGGGAGATACCGACTACCACCACGCCGATCTGCTCGTGCTGGCCGTCGTAGACGGGCGTAAAAACGCGCAGCGCTTCGGCGAGCGCGCCCCGGTTAACCGATACGTTCTCTTTGCCTTCCAGCGCAGGGGTTAAATCATCGCCGATAAAATGCAGCCCCAGCAGCGCCTCGTTCGGGTGTGAATAGCGGATCCCGCGCATATCGGTGACCACGGTGAACAGCAGATCGTTTCGCTTCGTCACCGCCTGGGCGATAGGCTGAATAATATTCTCCTGCGGTGCCTGCATCAGGCCGCGCTGTATCTCGGGGCTGTCGGCGAGGGTGCGGGCAATGCCGAGCGCAGTGTCTTTAACATCATCGCGGGTCGCCCGAGTGATTTGTACTGAGTAGAGCGCAAAGACCACCAGCAGCACAGAGGCAATAATCGCGCATACCATCAGCGTGACCAGCGTATTGAGTTTCATGGGGCGCTTGCGCGTCGGAAGGAAAGGCTGCAAATCGCTCATCAACACTCCGCGATGATTAAGAAAGGGGGTAATTATCGCCGATGACGCGCTTTTCTTAAAGCCATGTAAAGGCGTGGATTTGGTCCTCTTTTCGTGACCCTCCTCGCAGGTCATCTATATAAAACACTTTATAGTGTATGGGTACTCATAATAAGGAGGCTGTTTATGAGCGTTATGCTTACCGGTTCGGTCAGGGAAAGACGGCACGCCAGCACGATGAATATTGATAGATTGTCCACGCTGGACATGCTGAAAGTCATTCACCAGGATGATGCACTCATTTCTGCTGCTATTACCCCCTGTTTAGATACTATTGCACGCGTGGTAGACAACGCCGCCGCGGCGCTCAGCCACGGCGGTCGCCTGGTCATCGTTGGCGCGGGGCCGTCTGGGCGCGTTGCGCAACAGGTTACCGATGAGTATGCGCCGGGCAAAACCCCGGTGATTGCCGTTACGGCACAAGAAGGGGAAGGGAGCTACGAGCGCGGCGTTGCCGATCTGCAGGCCATTAAGTTTGGTGAACACGATATGATGCTGGCCGTGACCGTCAGCGGAAAAACGCCGTGGGTCTGGGGGGCAATGCGCCATGCATGGTCGCTGGGTTCGCCGGTGGCCATCATTACCGGCGATGCGCAAAGTGAAGCCGCGCATCTGGCGAGCATGGTTATCGCTCCGGATCTGGGTGCCGATGTCGTCGCAGGCTATATCAACACCAAAGCGGGGATTGCGCAGAAAATGATCCTCTCAATGATCGCTACAGGGCTGGCCGTTCGGACCGGACGGGTTTACAGCAACCTGCGCGTGGATCTTGAGGCAAGCAACACCAAATGGGCCGAACGCCAAATCGCCATTGTGATGGAAGCGGGGGGATGCTCCCGGGCGGAGGCTAAAGCCGCGCTGGAGAGCTGTAACCATCACTGTAAAACGGCGGTATTGATGGTGCTCACAGGGCTGGATGCGTGGAAGGCCCATGAACTGCTGGCGCAGAATAACGGGTTTATTCGGGTGGCGCTGCAGGAAGCGCCATAATAAAAATGAAGAAATAAAAAAGGCCGCAATTGCGGCCTTTGGTATTTTGGGGATTAGAACTGATAAACAAGACCGACTGCTACGATGTCATCGGTGCTGATGCCATTCGCGTTGTAGAAATCGTCATCTTCATCCAGCAGGTTGATTTTGTAGTCAACATAGGTGGACATATTTTTGTTGAAATAATAGGTCGCACCCACGTCAGCATATTTCACCAGATCTTTATCACTTCCGTAGAAGGAATTCAGATCCTTACCTTTAGACATCAGGAAAGAGATCGCAGGGCGCAGGCCGAAATCAAACTGATACTGTGCTGTCACTTCAAAGTTCTGAGTTTTATTAGCAACGCCGAAGTCACCGTAAGGCGTCATATTGCGGGTTTCTGCATACATGGTTGCCAGATAGATATCGTTGGCATCGTATTTCAAGCCAACAGTCCAGACGTCAGCCTTGTCACCACCGGCTGTTGTTTTGGTAACCTGGTCGTTGGTACGGTCAGATGAAGCATATGCAGCGGCGGCGTTGAATCCCATACCGAAATCGTAGGAGGTTGAAATACCCCAACCGTCTCCGTTTTCTTTGCGGATATCACGGCCATTGTTGGTACCTTCCTGATCGTTAGAGGCGCTTTCGTTATTGCCTTGATACTGAATAGCGAAATCCAGGCCCTGAGCCAGGCCAAAGAAATCATTATTACGGTAGGTTGCAACACCGTTTGTACGGCCGGTCATAAAGTTATCGGTATAGGTATAGGAATCTCCGCCGAACTCAGGCAGCATATCGGTCCAGCCTTCAACATCGTAAACCACGCCGTAGTTACGACCGTAGTCGAATGAACCGTATTCACCAAATTTCAGACCAGCGAAGCCAAGGCGTGTCCATGACTGATTGCCTGAGTTCTCTGTTTTGTTAGCCTTAATATTATATTCCCACTGGCCATAGCCGCTCAGCAGGTCGTTGATCTGCGTTTCGCCTTTGAAGCCCAGACGAACGTAGCTTACGTCGCCATCTGAACCCGTGTCGTCAGAGAAATAATGCAGACCATCTACTTTACCGTACAGGTCGAGTTTATTGCCATTGCTGTTGTAAACTTCAGCCGCATTTGCTATGCCTGCAATTAATAATGCAGGTGCAATAATTGCCAAAACTTTTCTTTTCATTATATATTCCCTTGAAAGATAATTTATATGAATATATGTAATCACTCTCCGCAATTACAGGGTGGATACTATTCCAGGATGTGTTATTTAGTTCTAAAAACAAATGTAATTAAAACCTTTTAAATATTGCAAAATATTTCATTTGCTCTCTTTATTTTTCCCGTGAATTAGTTGCTTGAATTTATAGGGTGTAATTATTATTAAGTATTTCGAATTTCTATTTTTTAATTGGTTTAATTTGCCTGTGTTATAATTCTTTCTCTTTTAGACGACAGGACATGACGATGGAACTTGCCCGGTGGCAGCAACGATTTGAGCACTGGCTCGAGGAGAATCACAGCACCGACGATACCGCACATGATATTTCGCATTTTCGTCGGGTCTGGATGACGGCGCAAAAAATCATGGTTCACCACATGGTCGAGCCGCTGGTGATTCTGACCGCATGCTATTTTCACGATATTGTCAGCCTGCCGAAAAACCATCCTGAACGCAGCCGGTCGTCACGGCTCGCGGCGCTTAAGACGAGCGACATTCTGCGCCACGACTTCCCGGACTTTCCGCCAGAGCATATTGCCGCCGTCGGGCACGCGATTGAGGCGCACAGCTTCAGCGCCGGGATTGCGCCGCAGATCATGGAGGCCAAAATTGTGCAGGATGCAGACCGGCTGGAAGCGTTAGGCGCTATCGGCCTGGCGCGCGTTTTTGCCGTCTCGGGCGCGCTGGGCGTGTCGCTTTTTGATGCTAACGATCCCTTCGCCGATGCGCGTCCCCTCGACGACCGTGCGTTTGCCCTCGACCATTTTCAGACCAAGCTGCTGCGATTGCCTGATACAATGCAAACGGACATGGGCCGCGAACTGGCACGTCACAATGCCGATTTCCTGATCCAGTTTATGGCGAAACTCAGCGCCGAATTACACGGCGACTGCCTCGGGCTGGATAGCCAGGTGCTGAGCCGTTTCCGTCGCAGTTTGCGCAACTGAACTGTGGTAATCTGTTCCCAGTCTTTATTCTCCGGTTAAAAGAATGCAGGAAAATCGATCAGTGACAGAGCCCGCGCCCGCGCAGGCTGAGAAAACAACGGCAACGGTGCAGGCCTTACTGCGCCAGCTGTTGGATATCTATGATGCTAAAACGCTGGCCAGCCTGCTGGTGGCGCACGGCGAGAGCCACTGGAGCCCGGCGATCCTTAAACGCCTGCTGACCAGCGAGCGAGCAGGGCGTCGCCTGAGTGAAGGCGAGTATCGTTATCTGCAAAATCTGCTTCCGCGTCCTTCTGCCGCGCACCCGAACTATGCCTTCCGCTTTATCGATCTTTTTGCCGGTATCGGCGGCATCCGGCACGGTTTTGAAGCCATCGGCGGACAGTGCGTGTTTACCAGCGAGTGGAACAAACATGCCGTACGAACCTACAAAGCTAACTGGTACTGCGATCCGAACGAGCATCATTTCAACGCGGATATCCGCGATGTGACCCTGAGCCATAAAAGCGGCGTGAGCGATGAACAGGCCGCCGAGCACATTCGTCAGACGATCCCGGCGCATGACGTGCTGCTGGCAGGCTTCCCTTGTCAGCCGTTCTCGCTGGCTGGCGTCTCCAAAAAGAATGCCCTTGGACGGGCCCACGGTTTCGCGTGCGATACGCAGGGAACGCTTTTTTTTGATGTGGCGCGCATTATTGACGCCCGCCGCCCGCCCATCTTTGTGCTGGAAAACGTCAAAAATTTAAAAAGCCACGACGGCGGGAAAACCTTCCGCATTATCATGCAAACCCTGGATGAGCTGGGTTATGACGTGGCCGATTCACAGGACATGGGCGCGGACGATCCTAAAATTATTGATGGGAAACATTTCCTGCCCCAGCATCGCGAACGTATCGTGCTGGTGGGCTTCCGTCGCGATCTCAATCTGAAAGGCGATTTTACCCTGCGGGATATACCCTCTCTGTATCCCGAGCGGCGTCCCACCGTGGCGGACCTGCTGGAACCGGTCGTCGACGCGAAATTTATCCTGACTCCGGTGCTGTGGAAATACCTCTACCGCTATGCCAAGAAGCACCAGGCGAAAGGCAACGGCTTCGGCTTTGGGATGGTAAACCCTAACGATCCGCACAGCGTCACCCGCACGCTGTCTGCTCGCTACTACAAAGACGGCGCGGAAATCCTGATCGACAGAGGCTGGGACAAAGCGCTGGGTGAAAAAGATTTCGACGATCCGCACAACCAGCGTCACCGTCCGCGACGCTTAACGCCGCGGGAATGCGCCCGGTTGATGGGTTTTGAAACGCCGCAAGGCTACGGTTTCCGCATTCCGGTTTCGGATACCCAGGCGTACCGCCAGTTTGGTAATTCGGTGGTCGTTCCCGCGTTTGCGGCGGTCGCAAAGCTGCTGGCCTCGCGCATCAGGCAGGCGGTGGCGCTCCGCCAGAGTGAGGCCGTCAATGACGGACGTTCACGATAAGGCGACGCGCAGTAAAAACATGCGTGCCATCGGCACGCGTGACACCGCGATTGAAAAGCGCCTGGCCGCGCTGCTGACGCAGGCGGGGTTTGACTTCCGCGTCCAGGATCCCGCCCTGGCGGGGCGTCCCGATTTCGTCATCGACGCCTGGCAGTGCATCATCTTTACTCACGGCTGTTTCTGGCACCATCACGACTGCTACCTGTTTAAAGTCCCCGCGACGCGCACCGATTTCTGGCTGGATAAGATTGCTAAAAACGTCGAGCGCGACGAGCGGGACCTCTCGACGCTTATTGAGCAAGGCTGGCGGGTGCTGATTGTCTGGGAGTGTGCGCTGAGAGGCAGATTAAAGCTGAATGATACCGATCTGACCGAACGGCTTGAAGAGTGGATCTGCGGCGGCGGCCAGACCGCGCAGATCGACACGCAGGGCATTCACCTGCTTACGGTTTCTCCGCCTCGCAAGGCGTGACTACCGGTTTTGCCGGCAGCAAATATTTGCCCAGCGTGACCAGCACGACGGCAAACACAATGATCCCTAATGCAATCCATTCCACTGGCGAGAGCGTTTCTCCCCCCAGACCTGTCCCGAGCAGCACGGCCACGACCGGGTTAACGTAGGCGTAGCTGGTGGCGACAGCCGGAGAGACATTGCGGATCAGGAACATATAGGCGTTAATGGCGATGACAGAGCCGAACAGCGCCAGGTAGCCTACCGCCAGCAAGCCCGACAGCGGCGGCAGGGTTGTCAGCTTTTCTCCCGTAAGCATGGAGGCGAGCAGCAGTACAATCCCGGCGGCAAGCATCTCGATTGCGCCCGCCATCATGCCGGTAGGCAGTTCGATACGCGAACCGTACACGGAACCAAACGCCCAGCTCATCGAGCCAATCAGGATGATGACTGCACCCCACGGATTCCCGCTCAGGTTACCGCCGCTATTCAGCAGAATGATGCCGGCAAGGCCAATCCCAATACCCAGCCACTCCAGCTTGCGGGTGCGGATACCAAAGAGGCGGCTGAAGCACAGGGTAAACAGCGGTACGGTGGCAACGACCACGGCGGCGATCCCGGACGGTACGTTCTGGTGCTCGGCAATCGTCACAAATCCGTTCCCCACAGCCAGCAGCAGCAGGCCGATCAGGGCGGCATTTAGCATCGGACGCAGCGGGGGAAGCTTATGCCCGCGCAGCAGCAGGAAGGCAAGCAGCAGGATGCCCGCCGAGAGAAAACGAATGCCCGCCATCATCAGCGGCGGCCAGCTTTCCACGCCGATGCGAATGACAAAGTAGGTTGACCCCCAGATGATGTACAGCGAAAAGAGTGCCCCGATGAGCGGTAGCAATTGCCGGAAACGCATAATCCCTCACGACGAAATAAAAAGTTCGCTGATAGTAAACGCGAAAACTATCTCGCTGGCGAGCCCTTTAATTGTGTGGCAGATGTGAATTTTTTGTTGACGTAAGGTGCCTGTTTCCGGGTTGGCGCTTTTGCTCCATACTATTCACTTAATTACCAAAAAATGAAGGATTAAGATTTTGGCAGGAAGTAGCTTATTAACATTGCTGGATGATATTGCCACCTTACTGGACGACATTTCAGTGATGGGGAAACTGGCGGCGAAAAAAACCGCAGGCGTGCTGGGCGATGATTTATCGTTGAACGCCCAGCAGGTGAGTGGGGTGAGGGCAAACCGTGAACTGCCGGTGGTGTGGGGCGTGGCGAAAGGCTCTTTCCTGAATAAGGTGATCCTGGTGCCGCTGGCGCTGCTGATCAGCGCCTTTATCCCCTGGGCCATCACGCCGTTGCTGATGATCGGTGGGGCATTTCTCTGCTTCGAGGGTGTGGAGAAGGTGCTCCACTCCTTTAGCGCGCGCAAGCAGAGCGATACGCCGGAGGTACGCCAGCAGCGTCTTGAAGCGCTGGCCGCGCAGGATCCGAAAACCTTCGAGCGTGATAAGGTCAAGGGCGCCATTCGGACCGACTTTATCCTGTCTGCGGAAATCGTCGCGATTACGCTGGGGATTGTCTCTGACGCGCCGCTTCTGAACCAGGTGCTGATCCTCTCCGGCATTGCGATTCTGGTCACCGTGGGCGTGTACGGTCTGGTGGGACTAATCGTCAAGCTGGACGATATTGGCTACTGGCTGGAAGAAAAGTCGAGCGCGGTAGCAAGAGGCATCGGCAAAAGCCTGCTGGTGCTGGCGCCCTGGCTGATGAAGAGTTTGTCGGTGGTGGGCACGCTGGCGATGTTCCTCGTGGGCGGCGGAATTGTGGTTCACGGTATTGCGCCCCTGCACCATGCCATCGAGCATTTCTCCTCCACGCAGGGGGCCGTTATCGCGGCGATTCTGCCCACCCTGCTGAATCTGGTGCTGGGCTTTATCATTGGCGCTATCGTCGTTGCGGCGGTGAAGCTGGTTGAGAAAATTCGCGGCACGTCGCACTAATTGTTACCCGCGGCAGGATGCAAAAAGACCATTCCTCGTCTAAATTGAAACAGTTTCACCCTGATACAGGAGGCAGGTATGGTCTTTTTGGTCAGTGATGAAGTTAAGCCTAAAAAGGGCGGCCCACGTATGATCGTCACCGGGTATTCCAGCGGAATGGTGGAATGCCGGTGGCACGATGGCTATAGCATCAAGCGGGAAGCATTTCGTGAAGATGAGCTTCAGCCGGGTGACGGGCAGCACAAGCGGGACAAGGCTTAATCACATAACGCCCGGCTTTGCCGGGCGTTTTTATCTCAAGTACTGGGTGTTAGGTAGCGATCATGGAGTGTGTGTGCAGCGCGATACCTTTGTTGTAAGACAATCTTTTTTGCAATGGCTGCATAAGCGTAGCAATCCGGGGCGGATTGTTAATCTCTGTTTTATGATCGTTCTGGTATTTTCCACTCTACTTACCTGGCGTGAGGTGGTGGTGCTGGAAGAGGCATACATCTCCAGCCAGCGCAATCATCTGGATACGGTGGCCAGTTCTCTGGACAGGCAGTTACAGAACAGCATCGACAGGCTGCTGTTATTTCGCCAGGGCATGCATGACGCAATCGAGACGCCGCTGGCCTTTGAAGTCTTACAGGATGCGGTGTCACGCTTTAATACCGTCCGCATGCTCCCCACCTGGCAGCTTGCCGTTGATAAAAAACGTACCCTTCCCATTAACGGGGTCTCGGACGCCTTTGTCGAAAAAACCACGCTTCTCAATCGGGACGCTGAACGCATAAGCCATGAAATTTCTGCCGCGCTCGAAGTGGGCTATTTGCTCAGACTGGCGTCGTCGAGAGCGCAAACGGAAGCGCGAGTGATCTACGTCTCCCGCGCCGGATTTTTCCTTTCCACGGATACGCCGGATCGGGCGGGTGATATTACTGCCCGCTATTATAATCTGGTCACGCAGTCCTGGTTTACCCAGCAGTCAGAACGTAACAACCGCGCCCGCGCCGTGCGCTGGTTTATCTCCACGCCTTCATCCTGGACCGGGGATGAACGAACGATCACCGCCAGCGTCCCCATCTATTTCGATCGTTACTGGTACGGCGTCGTGGCGATGGACTTTACATTGAGCACGATGCAGCGTCTGCTGGCCGATGCGACGGAAGATCGAACGGAGGGAGAGTATCAGCTGTACGATACCCGGCTAAATATGATCGCCACCTCAGCCCACGCGGGAAGCCCGGTTAACCATTTTGACGAACGCGAAGCGGCGCAGATTGCCCAGGCGATTGAGCATGATACCGGCGGCGGTATCCGCCTCGGGAGCCGGTTTATTACCTGGGAGCGGCTCGATCACTTCGATGGCGTCGTCCTGCGGATCCACACTCTGCATGAAGGGGTACAGGACGACTTCGGTAGCATCAGTATCGTACTGGCGCTGCTGTGGGCGCTCTTTACCGCCATGCTGTTGATCTCGTGGCTGGTGATCCGCCGGATGGTGAGTAACATGTATACGCTTCAGCACTCCCTCCAGTGGCAGGCCTGGCACGATCCGCTTACGCGACTGAATAATCGCGGCGCGCTGTTCGACCGCGCAAAAATGCTGGCAGAAACCTGTCGCCAGCAGTCGCTGCCGTTCTCGGTGATTCAGATCGATCTCGACCATTTTAAAAACATCAACGACCGCTTCGGCCATCAGGCCGGTGATAAGGTGCTCTCCCACACGGCAGGACTGATTGCCAGCGCGTTACGCAAGAATGATGTGGCAGGGCGTGTGGGCGGGGAAGAGTTTTGCGTCGTCCTGCCGGGGATTGGTCTGGAGGAGGCGAGAGGCGTCGCGGATCGCATTCGTTGCCGAATCAACAGTAAGGAGATTCTGGTGAAGAAGAGCACGACCCTGCGCATCAGCGCGTCGCTGGGGGTCAGCAGCGCGGATGAAGCGGGTAACTACGATTTTGAGCAGCTGCAGTCCGTGGCGGACGTCCGGCTCTATGAGGCCAAGCAGAGCGGGCGTAACCGGGTCATGTGGCGAAATCAGGACAGGAAGTGATCCAGCCCCTCCCGCCAGCCTGCCGGGCCGGGCTGCTGGGTGTGATAAACGCGGGCAGGGTTATCATCCCGTAGCGTGATGCCCTGGCGGTTAATCCCCTTGATGACCACCGCGAAGTCAACGCTGTCGAGCAGCGGCGCATCGTTAGGACCGTCGCCGAGCCCCAGCGTGGTGGGCTCGATCTCGTCCTGCTCGCCATACTGTTCAATCAGCCAGTTCACCGCTACGTCTTTGCCGCAGCGGGCGTCCAGAATATGCCAGAACCGCGCACCCTGCAGGCATTTCAGGCCGATATTCGCCAGTTCCTCTTCAAACTGAACCATTTTCTCGTCGGTATCGCGCCAGATGAGCGTGACGGACGCTTCATGCTTGCGGGCAAGCGACGAACGGTAGCGCGTCAGCCCGGTCCACTCGCTGATAACGTGCTCATCCACATCGTCAAAGGTGGTGAATTTAAAGCCCGTCTGCAGACGAATCTGCTCGATCCGAGGACGAATATCCCGGTGCGTCATCCCTCTGGTCTGGCGCTGAACCTTATCCCAGCGCACGTCAGGCTGAATCACCGCGCCGTTCTCGGCAATAAAAGGCAAGCCTTCAAGCCCAAGATCCTGCTGGATATCCAGCATCTCTGCCGCGGTCTTGCTGCTGCAGAGAATGACCGGAATCTGATTATCCAGCAGTTTGTCCAGCCAGGGCATGGCGGGTTGCCACTCATAGGTATGAATATCCAGCAACGAGCCGTCCAGGTCAGAAAAAATCAGCAAGTTATCCCGCAGTGAAGGCATAGTGGCTCCCGGTAACGGCTGCGTCCTTATCTAAGAAAATTCCTAAAAAATAACCGAATTGTTAACAGGAGAAATGAGAGTATTCCCTGGCAAACCCGCATTCGGCGTATGTTATTGCTCATAGCGAAAAGCATTATGTTAAAAATATTATATTCATCATAAGAATATATGCTTGTCAGACAAATTCGTTGGGGATAGTGTGGCTTGTACATCAGATTTCCTGGTGTAACGAATTTTCAAGTGCTTCTTGCATAAGCAAGTTTTGATCCCGGTCATCCCCATGACCGGGATTTTTTTCGCCCTAACGATTGGCTTCAGACACGCTAAAGTCGTGAATATCGAGCTCGAAGGCCTCCGCCAGCTCACGATAGGTGTGATAATCCCTTCCGTTGACAATGACGCGGTCCGAATTGTCGTCCGACCGGCGGACTTCTGACTCACTGATCTCATTGATGGCGGCCAGCAGGGCATCGACATCCACCTCGACTTCGCGCTTGATGGTGTCGCTGTACTCTTTATCGGTCTTCATTGCGGGACTCCTCTTTCAACCTGCAAACGTGTCCAGGGTTAAGTATAGCCTGTGTATAAAAACGCCATTCACGCCGGGCGGCGATGTGTGTTTTTGCGTTTTGTTCTACACTGGCTCAAAACCAGAGGAGGAATGTATGAAGGTCAACGATCGGGTAACCGTTAAAACGGACGGTGGGCCGCGCCGCCCGGGTGTGGTGCTGGCAATTGAAGAGTTTAGTGAAGGGACAATGTACCTGGTATCACTGGAAGACTACCCGCTCGGCATTTGGTTTTTTAACGAACTGGGGCATCCTGACGGTATCTTTGTTGAGAAAGCAGACTAACATGGCGTCGGGTAGCACATCGCGGCCCGACATCCTCTGCAGAAGCAAAAATCTCTGGCCAGGCCAGAGATCAAAGGTAGGGTGCACAGGGTCTTAAGCGACTAACGCATGTTAACGAAAATCCCGTTCGTCACATTATCGGTCAGGCGTACCACATGGTAGATCACTTGCTTATTATGCGTTTTAATTTTCCGTTTAATATTTCCTTTGTGTGACGAAACGGTTTTCGCTTTAATATTCATCTGGTCGGAGATCTGAATAGTTCCTTGTCCCGCCATCCACATTCGCAGCATACTTGATTCAGTCCTGCTTAATGATAGGGTGGGTAAGTTAACCGCTCCTACATTTTTAACTTCTTTATTCAAATAATCACCCAAAATGTCATCCAGCGACTCGGGTTTAATCGATTTAGAACTGATCAATAAATTTTTACGGACCAACAAATACTCATCGAAATGGATATTCGCGATCGCCATAAAAACAATAAACAGGGTTTTTGGATGCTGATTAATGATTTGCTTAATGTGCTGACTGTTGGCTGGATCGTGAATGAAACAGTCCTCATTAATAAACACCACGCCTGGTTTTAGTTTGTCACAAGCGGCTGCGAGTTCGTCAACGGTGTGTGCATCGTTGATGTCTCTCTTTCTTACCCCTCTGCTTGCCAGGTACCCGGTTAACCCTAGCCGGGTGTAGCTGCATAAATCCATAATGATCGTTGACATGGCATACCCTCACTCAATGCGTAACGATAATTCACCATCTGCCTGAGAGCTCAAAACAGCCATACGGGATGGAAAAAAATAATAAACCTGTGAGCATGACAAAGACTTTCAGGCGGACTCACTATCCCGTAAAGTTACGTATAATTTGCCAGGAATCTTCTTAAAGTAAAGTAAATATTAAGTATTGTGAGGTGGTTAGAAACAATTAAACCGCGTCAGATATATCCTGGAAGATGTTTTTCGCATTTTATTTTAGGAATATCCTCAGAAAGACAATAGCAACAGTGAGGGATATTATTTACGTGGCAGCTCGCTGACAATATCCGCTAACAGGTTGAATATCTCGCCGAATAAATGTTCACAGAAGGGAGCGATCAGTGGCATCAGTAATGACATTAATAAAATTCCGACCGTCAGCGTCAGCGGAAAACCAATGACAAACACCGAAAGCTGCGGCGCCATTCGGTTGAGTAAACCTAAAGCCAGGTTGACGGTCAGCAGCAGGGTGATGATAGGTAACGCCAGCATCAGCCCGTTCAGGAAGATCAGCCCCGCCGCTCGGGTGAGCGCCAGGAAAGCGTTGCTGTTCACCGGGTTTTCGCCAATCGGCAGGGTATGGAACGTGTCCACCAGCATGGAGATTAGCCACAGATGGCCGTTGAACGACAGGAACAGCAGCATGGCGAGCAGATCGATAATGCGCGCCAGCACGGGCATGTTGAGATGACTGCCGGGATCGACAAACGTGGCAAAAGATAACCCCATCTGCAGGCCAATCAGTTCCCCCGCGGTACGCACGGCGGCAAAGGCCAGCTGCATGGTAAAGCCGACGGCGACGCCAATCATAACCTGCTGCAAGGCCACCCACACCGCGTTCGCCGAGAAGATCGGAATATCCACGGGGGGCAGAGAGGGCGCGACGATAATGGAGATAATAATCCCCAGTCCCACCTTGACGCGTTTGGGTATCGATTTCTCGCTGAGAATGGGGGCGGTGGAGATCAGCGCCATGATGCGCAGCATCGGCCAGAAGTAGACGCCGAGCCACTGAACCCACTGGTCGCTGGTGAAGTGCAGCATCGTCAGGTCAGCCGATGATATACGGCAGGTTGGTAAACAGGTTGCGCATATAGTCCAGCAACAGGTTCAGCATCCACGGCCCGGCTACGATGATCGCCACGAACACGGCGATGATTTTCGGGATGAATGACAGCGTCATTTCGTTTATCTGGGTGGCGGCCTGCAGAATACTGATAATCAGACCGGTAACCAGCGCGACAAGCAGCAGCGGCGCGGCAACGGCAATCGCGATTTTCATCGCCTCCGTGCCCATCATCATGACCGATTCGGGTGTCATTGCCGTTCCTTAACTGTAGAAACTCTGCGCCAGCGAGCTGACCAGCAGCTGCCAGCCGTCGACCAGTACAAAGAGCATGATCTTAAAGGGCAGGGCAATGGTCGCGGGCGGCACCATCATCATCCCGAGCGCCATCAGGACGCTGGCGATCACCAGATCGATAATCAGGAACGGAATAAAAATGGTAAAGCCAATCTGGAACGCGGTTTTCAGCTCGCTGGTAACATAGGCGGGCAGCAGAATACGCATTGGCACCGCTTCCGGTCCCTGCAGCTCGCCGGTGTTGGACAGGCGGGCGAAAAGGGCCAGGTCGGCTTCGCGCGTCTGGCGCAGCATAAATTCCCGCAGCGGCTGTGCGCCTTTGTCGAGCGCCTCCTGCATGGAGATTTTGTCTTCGCTGAACGGCTGATAGGCGTCGGTATAAATCTTATCGATCACCGGTGACATAATGAAAAAGGTCAAAAACAGCGCCAGCCCGAGCAGAACCTGGTTTGGCGGAGCGGAAGGGGTGCCCAGCGCGTTTCGCAGCAGACCGAAAACGATGATGATGCGGGTGAAGCTGGTCATCATCAGCAGGATGGCCGGAATAAACGTCAGCGAGGTGATGAACACCAGCGTCTGAACGGGAAGTGACCAGCTTTGCCCACCACCCGCGAGAGGGGTTGAGACCAGACCGGGCAGCTGTGCATAGACCGCGGGAGCAAACAGGGCAACGCCCGCAAGCGTCAGGGATAACAAACGGCGCATCAGGATCTCCCGGAACGCTTAAGCAAACTCTTCATGACGGACTGAAAATCCGCAGGGGCCTCTGCGCGCTCGTCCACCACAACAGGAGCGGGCGGCAGCTTGTGTAATACGCTGATGTTTGAGGCCGTTACGCCCAGAACCAGACGCGCATCGTCCACCTCGACGATGACCACGCGTTCGCGTGGACCCAGGGTGGTGCTGGCGCTAACCTTCAGGCCGCGGGCACCGGCGGTTTTACCCGCCAGGCCAAAGCGTTTTGCCAGCCAGGCGGCGATAAGAATAAAGGCAATAATACCGAACAACGCCCCGCTCACCTGGAGCAGAGGTGAGCCGGGAACGGCAGAAGGCTGTGATATTGTTGCCTGGGTTTTCATGCTTAACGGCTCAGACGACGCATACGTTCAGACGGGGTAATGATGTCGGTGATGCGTACGCCGTATTTATCGGCAACCACTACGACTTCACCCTGGGCAATCAGATAGCCGTTGATCAGGATATCCAGCGGCTCACCGGCCAGACCGTCAAGGGCCACCACGGAACCCTGCGTCAGGCGCAGCAGCTCTTTAATGGTCATACGGGTGCGTCCCAGCTCAACGGTCAGCTTAACCGGGATATCCATGATCAGGTCGATGTCCTGAAGCGTGCCGCTGACGTCACCGCCGCCGAGCTGCTGGAAGACGGCATCCGCTGCGCTTTTGGCCGGGGTCGCTTTTTGCTCGTTTAACGCGTCAGCCCACAGATCGTCCAGTGCTCCGCTGTTTTCATCGGACGGATTGTTCATGTCACTCATTTGGGCTGTTCCTCATTCAGCGAATTCAAAATCGGGTTGATCAAGTGCTCAACGCGTAACGCATACTGACCGTTAATCGTGCCGTACTGGCTTGTCAGCACGGGGACACCATCCACATGGGCAATAATGCGGTCGGGTTTTTCTATCGGCAAAACATCGCCGGGTTGTAATTTCAGGATCTGAGATAACCGCAGCGGGATATCGGCGAAGCTCGCCACCAGTTCAAGCTGCGAATGCTGGACCTGGCGGACCAGGTTTTCACGCCAGTTCTGGTCTTCGTTGCGGGAGTTCTCCAGCGGCGGGTTAACCAGCAGCTCGCGCAGCGGTTCGATCATGCTGAACGGCAGGCAGATGTTGAACTCGCCGGTCAGGTTACCGATTTCCACGTGGAACGGCGTGTTAACAACGATATCGTTCGGAGAGGTGGTGATATTGGTAAATTTCACCTGCATCTCAGAACGGACGTACTCCACTTCCAGCGGGTTAATCGCTTTCCACGCGTCGCTGTATGATTCCAGCGCCAGCTTCAGCATGCGGTTAATAACGCGCTGTTCGGTGTGGGTGAATTCACGACCTTCTACTTTGGTCGGGAAACGCCCGTCGCCGCCGAACAGGTTATCCACCGCGATGAACACCAGGCTTGGCGAAAACACCACCAGACCGGTGCCGCGCAGCGGCTTCAGATGAATCAGGTTAAGGTTGGTTGGCACCGGCAGGTTGCGGGCAAACTCATGGTACGGCTGAATGCGGATCGCACCGACCGTAATATCCGGGCTACGACGCAGCAGGTTAAACAGCCCCATACGGAACTGACGTGCAAAACGTTCGTTAATGATCTCCAGCGCCTGCAGACGTTCACGTACCACGCGACGCTGGGTATTCGGGTCATAGGGACGAATATCGCTATCGCCGCCAATACCCGGTTGCGGATCATCACTTTTATCGCTGTCGCCGTTGAGCAGCGCATCGATTTCTGCCTGAGAAAGAATACTGTCGCCCATGTCGTTACCGCAGAATGAATGCTGTATACAGAACGTCAGTGACTTCCTGCTTAGGTTGGCCGTTTACCAGCGGGGTCGCCAGCGTTTGTTTAATAGCGTCGACCAGCTTTTGCTTACCCACATCGGTGGCCAGCGCCGAAGCGTCCTGACGAGAGAACAGCAGCAACAGACGGCTACGCACTTCAGGAAGGTAATCGTTCAGACGTGAACGGGTGGCTTCATCTTTCAGGCGCAGCGTAATGCCAACGTAAAGCACGCGATCCGCATCACCGAGATTGACGGTGAAGGTATCCAGCGGGAAGAACACTGGAGCCGGCGGAGGAGGTGCTTCAGCTTTGGCCGCAGCGGTGGTCGGTTCCTGCTGCATACGCCAGTAACTATAGCCCGCGGTAGCGCAGGCGGCGAGCGTGATCAACACCAGCAGCGGGATCCAGATGGAACGCTTACTTTTTTTGGTGATAGCGGAGTCAGTCATCTGATACGAGCTTCCTGTTTCGGTACAGCTTAATAAGGTGATTATCCCGTGTCCTGCTGTCGTCAAAGCGTGGAAAAGACGGGGATAATCACGCTACCTCTGGCGTTTAGGCGAAGATGTCTACGGCACTGTTACCGCGCGCTGCGGACTGCAGGGCGGAAGGAACAGGCAGCAACTCATCGCTCTCTTCATTAAAACCGCCGGTGTTGCCGGAACGCGAAGCCTGGTGCTGCTGCTGGGATGAGGATTGCTGCTGCCCGGCGAAGCTCTCGCTGCTGACGCTACTCTGTGCAAGCTGAATGCCGTTTTCCGCCAGTGAGGTCCGCAGTACCGGCAGCGCGGCTTCCAGCGCTGCACGAACATGGCTGTGCGCTGAGACCATCTGTAACTGCGCCTGGTTATCATCCAGCTTAAGCGAAATTTGCACCTGACCCAGATCTTCCGGGTGCAGGCGCAGCTCTGCCGTCTGCTGGCCCTGCTTAGTGAACAGGGTGATGTGCTGGCTCAGAGACTGCTGCCACTCGTGGGTTCCCAGAGGCTGGCTTAACACCGGCGCGGTGGCAACGGTAGCGGCCGTCTGGCTGGTCGTATGGCTGGACATAATCGGTGCCAGGGTGGCCGTTGGTGATGATGAGGAGGACGAACTGGCGAGCTCCTGCTTCTCTGCTGCTGCGGCCACGGCCGGTGTAGCAGGCACGTTGCCCGACAGAGCGGGTTCGTTGGTTTTCGCCTGGCTCTGATAAGGCGTAGAACTCTGCGCTTTATCGTGGCTTCCCGCGGACGCGTTCAGGGACGGCTGGCCCACGCCGTTTTGCGAAAGCGTCGCGGAACTCAGCGTTGAGGTGGCGGAAACGCCCTCACTGCCTGCCGCGCGAGAGGCTGTAGTTTGCTGGTGAGGCAGCATCGCCATCAGCGCGCTTAATCCGGCCAGTTCTTCTTCGCTAAGCTCGCTTTTACCGTCATCTTTGCTGTTCGCGGCATTGATCGTCTTCAGCGCGTCGCCCTTAGACAGCGGCACCAGCCCGGAAACCAGCGTATCAAGCGACGTGACGGGCGACGTTTCATCGCCATTCAGCGCCGTCTGGCGCGAGAGCAGGTCGGCAATTTTGGCCTGCAGGGTGGTATCACCTTTTGCGTCCTGGGCCACTTTTGACAGTTTACTGCCGGCGGCTTTCAGGTCAGCCAGGGTCAGCGGCGCATCTTTGCCCTTGCCCGTTGCGTCCGACAGGGCGCCCGCCAGCAGAGAGAGAAAGTCCTGAGCACCGTCGGTGCCTTTCCCTGTTTGCGTGCCGCCTGACAGGTCGCTGTCGCTCATCAGCAGTTGTTGCAGTGTGATCATTCCGGTTTCCTCATTGATGCGCGCTGGGCAAACTCATCCATTTTCTTCTGATCCAGACGGTTTTCCGCCAGGGTCGTTGCCGCGATCTGTCGGTCCTGTAAAGTCTGCCAGGCCTGCAGCCGCTGCTTCTTCTCGCGCCAGAAATTCAGCGCGGTATCGACTTTCTGGGTCCACTGGTTAAGCTGCTGGCGATGCTGATCTATCGCCTTCTCCAGCGTCTGGATAAACTGCTGATAGTTAATCCAGCGCTGGCTTCCAATGCCCTGTGTCATATCGGTATTGAGGTTGGTGCGATATTCATGCTGATAGTCGATTAACATCTTCAACTGTTCTTCAGCCTGCTGGCACCCGCGTCGCATTGCGCCAAGCTGCAATGCGGCATCATCAACTTCTTTCTCAGCCAGATCTTTCAGCGTTGATAACGCGCTGTTTTGCGCCATGACCTTCGCCCTCCACCTGTGTTACACCTGCGGGAAAATCAGCTCAAGTGCCTGAATTGAATCTTCCCAGTCGGCGCGTTCAAAAATGCCTTGTTGCAAAAATGCTTCCAGCTGCGGCCACAGGCTAATCGCCTTGTCGAGCATCGGGTCGCTGCCTTTGGCATACGCCCCCACGCTGACCAGATCGCGGTTGCGCTGGAAGCTGGAAAGCAGTTGTTTGAAGTTACGCACGCGAGCGTAGTGCTTCTCGGTTATCAGCGCCGTCATTGCGCGGCTGATAGAGGCTTCAATATCGATGGCCGGGTAGTGCCCGGCTTCGGCCAGACGACGCGACAGCACAATGTGACCGTCAAGAATTGCGCGCGCGGAGTCGGCAATCGGGTCCTGCTGGTCATCGCCTTCCGTCAGAACCGTGTAGAACGCGGTGATGGAGCCGCCGCCGCTGATGCCGTTCCCCGCGCGTTCCACCAGCGCAGGAAGTTTGGCGAAGACCGAAGGCGGGTAGCCTTTGGTCGCCGGTGGCTCACCGATGGCCAGCGCGATTTCACGCTGCGCCATCGCGTAACGGGTCAGGGAATCCATGATCAGCAGCACGTGCTTGCCGCGGTCACGAAAATCTTCGGCGATGCGGGTGGCGTACGCGGCACCCTGCATACGCAGCAGCGGCGACACGTCCGCCGGCGCGGCAATTACCACCGAGCGGGCACGGCCTTCCGCACCCAGAATGTTTTCAATAAAGTCTTTTACTTCACGACCACGTTCGCCAATCAGCCCCACGACGATCACATCGGCTTGGGTATAGCGCGCCATCATGCCGAGCAGAACGGATTTACCCACGCCAGACCCGGCGAACAGGCCCATACGTTGTCCACGTCCCACGGTGAGCAGGGCGTTAATCGGGCGCACGCCGGTGTCAAGCACATGCTCGATAGGGGTACGCTGCAGGGGGTTGAACGGTTGGGTGATCAGCGCACCGGTTTCGGTGGTGTCCGGGGAGGGCAGGCCGTCGAGCGGTTTACCGCTGCCGTCCAGCACGCGGCCCAGCAGGGCAGGGCCAAGCGGCAGCTGTTTCCCACTTTGCAGCCCATCGCCAGAAATGTTTTTGGCGTAGACGCGCGCGCCGGGCAGAATGCCTTCCACCTCTTCAAGCGGCATCAGGAACAGGCGCTGGCCGTTAAACCCGACCACTTCGCTTTCAACTTCGCGCGTTTCCAGACCGTCCTGACGCTCAATCACGCAGGTCGCGCCCAGCGGCAGCTGCAGGCCGGTGGCTTCGAGAACCAGCCCGGTGGCGCGCGTGAGTCGCCCATAACGACGAACAGATGGCAGTTGCGCCATCTTCGTCTCAAAGTTGTCGAGCGTGGTGAGCCAGCGGGTGAGGCGAGCGGTCATCAGACGACTCCCGGTGCCGCCAGGCGGCACAGTTCCTGCCAGCGGGTAGCAACGCTGGCATCCAGGTCGCCTTCATCAGCAGAGACTTTGCAGCCGCCGTGATGTAACGACGGGTCGCCGCGCAGACGCCAGCCGTGCAGGTTCAGCGTCGCGCCCAGGCTCTCTTCCACGCGCTGCAGATCGTCCGGATGGACGCGCAGCTGAGGTTTCCCGCTGAACAGCGGCTCCTGCTGAAGCAGACCCTGAATTTGTTTGATAAGTGCGGTATTATCCACCACGGGCGTCTGGCCGATCACCTGACGCGCGGCTTCCAGCGCCATCTGCATCAGTCGTGAGGCAATCACGCTGTCCAGCGCGTCAAGAGTGTGCTGGAACTCGCTGACCAGCTGCTGCATGCGGGCATGGATCGGCGCCTGCTGCTGGCGCGCCTGATCGATACCGTGCTCTAACCCTTTCGCCAGACCTTCCTGATATCCCTGCTCGTGGCCTTTCTGCCGGCCTTCGTTCAGACCGGCATTGTAACCCTGCTCGTGCGCCTGCATTTGCAGCTGAGCCAGCATTTGAGCTTGCTGCTCTTCTTCGCTCAGCTCGGGCTGCTCGACGTCCGGGTCAAGCTCCTCGGTCGGTATCACGGCTGGCGTGAACTCGGAGAGGGGAGGAGCCAGATCGTCCGGCGTCCAGCGTTTCCACGGCAGCTCATTAGACATAGGTGTCGTCTCCGCTGCCAATCACCATCTCGCCGGTTTCCGCCAGACGACGAACAATAAGCAGAATGGCTTTCTGTTCGTTTTCCACCTGAGACAGACGAACCGGGCCGCGGTTGGCAAGGTCGTCGCGCAGGATATCTGCCGCGCGCTGAGACATGTTGCGCAGGAACTTCTCGCGCAGCGGCTGCTCGGCGCCTTTGAGTGCGATAAGCAGCGACTCGGAATCCACTTCCTGGAGCAGGCGCTGGATGCTGCGATCGTCCACCTCGACAAGGTTTTCGAACAGGAACATCTCGTCGATGATTTTCTGTGCCAGCTCGCCGTCGAATTCGCGAACCGCCGTAATGACGGCCTCTTCCTGCTGCGTTTTCATCAGGTTGATGATTTCCGCCGCCGTTCTCACGCCGCCCATTTTGCTGCGCTTGAGGTTCTGACCGTCGAGCAGGTTGTTCAGCACCTCGGTCAGCTCCGCCAGTGCGGCCGGCTGGACGCCGCCGAAGGTGGCGATACGCAGCATCACATCGTGACGCAGACGCTCTTCGAACAGCGCCAGAATATCGGCCGCCTGACCACGTTTGAGGTGGACAAGGATGGTGGCGATAATCTGCGGGTGCTCGTCGCGAATAAGGTCGGCGGCACTCTGCGGTTCCATAAAGTTGAGCGTTTCGATACCGCTTGCGGTATCGCGGGTTTCCAGAATGTCTTCCAGCAGGCTGGAGGCACGCTCTTCGCCCAGCGCCTTGACCAGCACGGAACGGAGGTAGTCGTTGGCGTTGACGTTCAGCGCGGCAAACTGTTCGGCTTCCTGTTCAAACTCTGCCAGCACTTCGGTCAGCTGCTTGTTGGAGATCTGACGCACGTTGGCCATGGCCGCACTGAGAATTTGCACTTCTCGCTGGGAGAGGTGTTTAAACACCTCTGCCGCGCGATCTTCGCCAATGGTCATCAGCAGGATGACGCTTTTATCGGTGCCCGTAAGCGTATTACTCATGTTCGTTACCCATCCACTGGCGGATGACCAGCGCCACGACGCGCGGATCGTTATCTGACATTTCGCGAATGCGCTGGCTCATGACCTCAGCGCCCATGCGCTGGTTAGCACGACGCTGCTGCATCTGTTCATCTTTGCTGAGGCGCACTTCAACCGCTTCTTCCGTTTCCTGACGCGCATTCATCTGCTCGCGAGCCGCTTTTTCGGCTTCAGCACGGCGCTGGAGCTGCGGACGAACGCCCTTACGCCACAGCAGCCACGCGACAATCAGCACCAGCAGCCAGCGTCCTGCGGACATCAGCTGATCGATAAACGCCTGCTGTTGCCAGAACGGCAGTTCACCGCCGGTCTCGTCAACCGAGTTGAACGGTGAGTTCACCACGTTGAGGGTATCGCCGCGCTTCTCGGAGTAACCCATCGCTTCGCGGGTCAGGTTTTCAATCTGCTTCATCTGCTCGGCGGTCAACGGCAACGGTTTGCCATCCGCCAGCGTTTTGTAGTTCACCACCACCGCAACGGAAAGACGCTGAATATCGCCCACGTTCAGCTTAGTGTGGCGAATCGTTCTATCCACTTCGTAGTTCGTGGTTTCATTACGGCTGGTGTTTCGTGGGCCGCTGTTATTCGCCGTTGAGGTGGTCTGCTGGTTAGTCTGCTGACCGTTCTGCTGATTAGCCGGCGGCGTAGAGATCGGCGCCGCGTTAGCCGGGGCAGGCTGGTTAGACAGTGCGCCCGGCACGCCGCCCGGGTTTGCACCGCCAATCTGCTCGCTGGTGTTGATCTGGCGCGAACGCATCACCGCCTGAGCCGCATCGCCGTTCGGGCTGTATTGTTCTTCAGTTTGTTCTTTATTCGCGAAGTCGATCTGGGCGGTTACCTGCGCGTGCACGTTGCTGTTGCCCACTACCGGGCCAAGGATCGCTTCGATACGACGCTGGAGACGGCTTTCGACATCGGCGGCATATTTCAGCTGCGCGTCATTCAGATCGCGACCGGCGGTATTGGATTGCGTCAGCAGGTGACCGCTCTGGTCAACCAGCGTCACGTTACCCGGCGGCAGACCGGCCACGGCGCTGGAGACGAGGTGCGTCACCGCGCTGATTTGCCCTTCGTCCAGCGCACGGCCGGGTTCGAGGTTCACGGTCACGGAAGCCGAAGGTGATTTCTGTTCGCGGACAAATAAGGAAGGCTTAGGCATCGCCAGATGCACGCGGGCACTCTTCATCGGGCCTAATGTTTCAATGGTGCGGGCCAGTTCACCTTCCAGCGCGCGCTGGTAGTTCACCTGCTCGCTGAACTGGCTGATACCGAATTTTTCCTGATCCAGCAGCTCAAAGCCCACCGCGCCGCCTTTCGGCAGCCCCTGCTGAGCCAGACGCAGACGCAGTTCGTGCACCTTATCTGCCGGTACCTCAAGCGCACCGCCATTATCGGCAAAGCGATAAGGGATGTTCATCTGGGTAAGCTGGGTGACGATGGCGCCGCCATCCTGATCGGAAAGATTGCTGTAGAGCGTCCGGTAATCAGGGCTTTTCGCCCACAGGACCATCGCTACAAGGATCGCAATTGCGGCAGCGCCTGTCACGATCAACGGGATTTTAGGATTCGCGCGAAGGCGGTTCATCCACTCGAGTGATTTATTCTGCGGCGCTGTCGATGCTGTTGCACTCATTGCGCACCTCTTAAATCCTGGTGGTTTACGTTATTCGTGTAGAGAAACAAAACTGACTCCCGGGTCGGCAAACACGACAAAAGTTCCATATTGATGGCCCTGCCATTATTTGATGATTCGTGATTTTCTATGCGTCAAATAACCTGGTTTTTTCATGCTATTTACCGCCATTATCTTATTGACAAGCTGTTAGTCTTGACCGCGTAAAAAACCATCCAGGGGAGAGTCATGGCTATACAGGGCATTGAAGGGGTAATCAGTCAGCTGCAGGCAACGGCAATGACGGCCCGTAATCAGAATGTGGCAGATCAGCAGCCGAGCATCAGCTTCGCAGGGCAACTGCATGCCGCTCTTGACCGTATCAGTGATACCCAGACCGCTGCGCGCACTCAGGCCGAGAAGTTCACCCTCGGCGAGCCGGGCGTGGCGTTGAATGATGTGATGACCGATTTGCAAAAAGCCTCGGTTTCCCTGCAGATGGGGATCCAGGTGCGTAATAAGCTGGTGTCGGCCTATCAGGAAGTGATGGGGATGCAGGTTTAAGACCTGTCGATCTCCGCTGGCAGCCGCAGCGCTTTAATGCCACAATATTTTTTTCTTCGAATGCAGGAAAGATGATGAAAAAAATAGCAATTGCTGGCGCGCTGCTGGCACTGACCGGGTGCGTTCAGGTCGATAATTATAAAGACGTGATCAAGCATCCTGTCCCGGCGCAGCTGGCGGGATACTGGCAGTCGAAAGGGCCGCAGAGCAACATGGTCAGTCCGAAGGCGATTGCCACGCTGGTGGTGACGGAGGAGGGCGATACGCTGGACTGCCGTCAGTGGCAGCGCGTGATTGCCGTGCCGGGTAAAATCATGCTGCGTTCAGACAGTTATTACAACGTGACGCGTAAGCTGGATATCTATCCGCTGGAGCGCGATGGCTCGACGCTTGAGTACGACGGGCTGGAGCTGCAGAAGGTCGATCGCCTAACGGTTGAGTGTGCCGATTACCTGAGCAAGAATCCGCTGGAGAGTAAGCTGCCCTAAGGGTAAAAGCAAAACGGCAACATCGTTGCCGTTTTTGGTGTTTGCGCCCTCTCCCTGTGGGAGAGGGACGGGGTGAGGGCATCAGGCCGCACGTTTCCCGTTCTACAGCGCTTCCTCTATTACCCACACGCTCACGCTTCCGCCTTTGCATGTAAACGTCCCTTCGCCATCCGCCGCCGTGGTGATGGTTTCTTCGCGATTGCCGAGAAAATCCCGCCACGTTTTGTTGCCGTAGTTTTCTCCAAGACAAATTACTTTTTCACCATCGTCCCCGTTCGACAGCACCACCACGCAGCCGGGATCGTCTTCCGTACCGCTGCGGCTGAAGGCGATGCAGTTTGGATGGTCGAAAAACAGCGTTTGCACGCCGTGGGCAAAACGCTGGCGCGCGAGGATCAGCTCGTGAAGCTGCTCAATGACCGGCATATCAATATGGTACGTTTCACCGTCACCTCCCGCGTCGTCATAGCTGGCGCCGAAGAGATCCGGATAAAAGACGCTGGGCACGCCATTTTCCCGCAGCAGGATCAGCGCGTAGGCCAGCGGCTTAAACCAGGCTTCGACCGGCGCTTCCAGCGCCTGCAGAGGCTGAGTATCGTGGTTCGCGACGAGGGTGACCGCATGAAACGGATCGGCTTCCACCAGGGTACCGGTGAAGATTTGGCTCATGTCGTAATCCCGGCCCTGACGTGACGCCTCGTGGAATTTCATCTGCAGGGGGGCATCAAACAGCATGGTTTTGCCTTCGACCTGGTCAATATAGGCCTGAAGTTTATCCACCTCATGGGACCAGTATTCCGCCACGATAAACAGCGGCTGGTCGGCAACTTCCTGGACGTGCTCAATCCACTCTTTGTAGAACCAGGCGGGAATATGCTTGACGGCGTCCAGACGAAAACCGTCGCAGCGCGTCTGTTCCATGACCCAGCGGGCCCAGTATTTGATCTCCTCGGTCACGGCGTGGTTGCGAAAGTCGATATTTTCGCCCATCAGGTAATCGAAGTTGCCCATCTCATCATCAACCTGATCGTTCCAGCCTTCGCCGGTGTAGTCGTTGACGATTTTAAAGATGCCGTCTTCATCGGGGTTTTCAATGTGGTCGACGCCGCTGAAGCATTTGTAGTCCCAGATAAACTGCGAATACTGCCCGGCGCGGGCAGGGAAGGTGTAGCGGGTCCAGGCTTCACACTCGATGACCTCGTCATCGATTTGCGTGCGGTCCTGCTCGTTCACGCGCTGAACGCGCACGGGCTCTTTTTCATCGGCGCCCATTTTGTGGTTGACCACCACGTCCAGCAGCACGGCAATGTCGTTGCTCTTGAGGGCATCAATGGCCTCCAGCAGCTGTGCTTTGTCGCCGTATTTCGTGGCGATACTGCCTTTCTGGTCAAACTCGCCAAGGTCGAACAGGTCATAGGTGTCATAGCCGACAGAATACCCGCCGGATGCCCCTTTACAGGCGGGCGGCAGCCAGATCATGTTGATGCCGATTTCGTTAAGATTGGGAGCTAACGCCGTGACCTCTCGCCACAATTCACCGCCAGCAGGGTAGTACCAGTGAAAACATTGTAACAGGGTGGGGTTTTTCATCATCCTTGCTCCAGAAGCCATTGGCAGACTTCTGGAGTATGGATGAAGAAATCATAGTTGTGTGTCGCGGGTCAAACTTTCTGGATAAAGAATATTCCCGGACAGCTTTCCATAGGTAGACGTGATGGATTGCTGTTTACCGGTTTGATCAATCAGATTACGCAGTTCGTCCATCCGGACTTTCAGCAGAGCCTTTAGCGCATTCTCATTTTCAAGGATCATTTCCAGCAGCGCACGCGCTTGCTCAACCTGAGCCGGAGGGCATGACATGATGGGCGTTTGCGAAATTTTTTCCACCAGTTGAACGTAATGCATTTCCTGCTCGATAAGCGCATCCCATTGACCAGAATGTGCGAGATTGAGCATAGCAATGCTCTGAGCATGTAACGCCTGCCAGTGGCTAAGCGCTGCGCTGGGATTATTCATCAAAATTATCCTGAAATAGAGGACGCATTGGGGCCGATTTGCTTCCACGCATCCGCAATGTTGTTTAATAAACCCTCGACTTCAACAATTGCGTCTACGTCGTTACTGACATTTGCCAGCAACAAACGTCGAACCATATATTCGTACAAGGAGGCAAGATTACCGGACAACTCGCTCTCAACCTCCATGTTCAGTCCTGCTTTTAAACCGTTGTCGATGATGTTGATGGCTTTCGTTAACGCTTCGCCTTTCTCACGAATTTGTCCGGCTTCCATGAACAAACGCGCGCGAACAAGGGCGCTATGCGCCCCGTCGAATAACATGACAATCAGCTGGTGTGGACTGGCATTCATGACTGCACTTTCGACTCCTATCTGCTGATAGGATTGAACACCAGAGGTCTTATACATATCCACTCCTGAAGGCTACGACTACTTTTGTGAGAACTGTTGGGTCAGGTAGTTGGCTGTATTGGTCATTTTGGTGACTAATACGTCCAGACTGGTGAACTGGGTTTTGTAACGCGCCATGGTGGCATCAATAGTGGCTTCCATAGCATCGTAACGCTCACCCAGCGTTTTTAGCGTTTTGTTGATCCCGTCTTTCGCGTTCTGGATCACCCCGGCGCTGCCGGTACTGGTGCTGAGCATGGTGGTCAGCGTGTTGTTCATCTGGGTGGCCATACCGGTTTTCTTTCCGTCACCGACAAAATACTGCTGTACGGCGTTCGGGTTATCGGTCAGCGCTTTTTTCAGCTTATCGGTATCGACTTTCAGGTTACCGACGGTACCGTCAGAACCTTTTACCGGGTCCTGGGTAATCCCCAGCTGGGCCATGATCTGTACCGAGCCGCTCTGCACTTCGGTCAGCAGACCGCGCAGCTGAGACTGGATCCCGCGCACGTTCGCATCACCAACAAGTGCCCCGTTGCTGGCTGACTGGCTGCCGGAGCCAGCATCAACCGGAACATATTTCGTCAGGCTGTTAATGGTGGACTGCAGCGAGTTATACGCCGTGACCCAGTCCGTGATCGCTTTCTGGTTAGCATCCGTTGCGCGAGTCACCTCTAATGTTTCATCTGCCTTGCTTTCTGCTTTCAGCGAGAAAGTCACGCCAGGCAGGGCATCGGTAATGGTATTCGACTGGCGCTCGATGGAGATGTTGTTCACTACCACAATCGCGTTCTGCGCGTCGGTGTTCACCGTCAGCGCGCCCGTTTTGGTGGCGGAATCGTAGCCAATGGCGCTTTGCAGCTTGGCGTCGCCAGTGACGCTTACCGTCATCGCACCATCCGTACCGGTGGTTTTAGATGACAGCATCAGGCGATAATCACCGTCTTTCGCTTTAATGACGCTGGCGGTGACGTTGCCGTTCGCTTTATTAATGGCGCTCGCGATCCCGGCCAGAGACGTATCGCCATCCGCCAGGGTGACCTCTAAAGGCGTTTTCGTGCCCGGCTGGGTGATGGTGATTTTACGCGTCGTACCTGTCGTATCGCCCAGCAAATCCGTGTTGTTTGCATAGGAGCCGGTAGTCAGTGCCTGTGCCTTGGCAACCTGGTTGACGTTTACAACAAAGGAACCGACAGATGCGTCAGCCGTTGTCGTGGCGGTAAAGGCCGTGTTGGTGCTGCTAACGGACGTTGAGTTCCAGGTGGTTGCTTTACCCAGCGCAGCGGTGGCAGTCTGCAGCGATGTCATGGCGCTCTGCAGTTTGCCGTAAGCGCTTAACTGTGCGTTATACGTTGATTGCTGGGAAGTAATCGTCGTCAGCTTGGTTCTTTCTGCTGCATCCAACTGATTATATAAATCCCCGAGTCCTGCAGAACCTATCCCGAGGTTACTGATAGTAGCCATGCATATTTTCCTTAAAATACGAAAGTAGTTCAGGACTCTTATCGGCCTCTTAACGTAAAAGTTTACGATGGTGAGAAAAAAATAATCCAAAGAATAGGCACGTCCTGGCGGGGTAAATGAAAGGATTGCACTTTAGGATCATTATCTGCGCTTTGAAAACACGAATAAGTGTGTGCCTTTTTAGTCATCTCTTTGCGCGTTAAAAAAGCATAAATAATAACGCTCTGTTGGACCTTAATTGATTTTTTAAAAATAAAACCCTTAATAATCAATTGGTTGTAATTTTTTCAAAATTGATTCTAAAGTCTTTTGGGGACCCGTCGATAACCTTGTTGACGGTGAGAGACGCTGTGAGTGTTAGGCACCGGACCTAAAACCCAATTTTTGAAGGAAAGAAAATTATGGCAGTTATCAATACTAACCTGTTGTCCCTGACCACTCAGAACAACCTGAACAAATCTCAGTCTTCTCTGGGCACTGCTATCGAGCGTCTGTCTTCCGGTCTGCGTATTAACAGCGCGAAAGACGATGCTGCTGGCCAGGCGATTGCAAACCGCATGACCGCTCAGATTAAAGGTATGAACCAGGCTGCGCGTAACGCCAACGACGGTATCTCCATGGCGCAGACTGCTGAAGGCTCTCTGAACGAAATCAACAACAACTTGCAGCGCGTTCGTGAACTGGCTGTTCAGGCAAGCAACGGCACCAACAGCACCTCTGACCTGGCTTCTCTGCAGGATGAAGTTACCGCTCGTCTGGCTGAAATCAACCGCGTTGCGGGCAAAACTGATTTCAACGGCATCAAACTGCTGGACGGTTCTGCTGGTGCAGCTGGCGTGGTTAAAATTCAGGTTGGCGTTAACGATGGCGACACCATCGATCTGGACCTGAGCGGTGCTAAAGCTGACACCACTACCCTGGGCGTGAACGCAATCGACCTGAAAACGATGACCGCTACCGACCTGAGCACCATCGACGCAGCTATCGCTAAAGTTGATAAAGCACGTTCAGGTCTGGGTGCTGTGCAGAACCGCTTCACTTCTGCAATCAACAACCTGAACAACACCTCTAACAACCTGTCTGCTGCTCAGTCCCGTATCCAGGACGCTGACTACGCAACTGAAGTTTCCAACATGTCCCGCGCGCAGATCCTGCAGCAGGCTGGTACTTCTGTTCTGTCTCAGGCAAACCAGGTTCCACAGACCGTTCTGTCTCTGCTGCGTTAATTTTACGCGTGAAACCCCGCTTCGGCGGGGTTTTTTTATCTCTGCTATTTGAGAATCCGCCTGTGAAACAAATCAGTGTCACTCAACCAAAGCTGGTCGCAGATTTTTCATGTGTCGGTGGGGAATGCCGTGAACATTGTTGCCAGGGCTGGACCATCGCGTTTGATAAATCCTCCGTTAATCGCTATCTGAACAGTAAAAATGCCGCGATTCGTCAGACGGCGAAAACGGCGATAAAAGTCACCAAAAAAAACTATGACCACTGGGGGGAAGTGATTTTCCATACGGAAAGTAAAAACTGTCCGTTTATGGATACGGAAAAACTCTGTTCTGTTCATGGCGCCATGGGCGTCCAGGCCTTAAGCCCAACCTGTTCGACATTTCCACGGACAAGCCGGGTCTATAAAAATGAAATCGAAAAATCGCTGAACCTGTCGTGTCCGGAAGTGACCCGACTTCTGTTGAACGATCGGGAGTCTATGTCGTTGATGGAATCTGTCATTGTTCAGCAGGACGTCAATAATGCGCCGATGATTGATTTGAAGGCCAAGGTCATCAATCTCTTCTGCCAGAATATTTTCAGCGTTGAGGGCGTCAGCGTTGAAGAACAGGTTTACGCCGTAGTGAAATTCCTCATGGTGGCGGAAAAGCTCGATAATATCGCAGAGAATATCGGCACGCTCGAAACGGTCTATTTCTCACTGGTTAACGAACTGGTGAGCGGTAAAATCAAAACGGAATTAGGCGGCTTTAATCAGAACTATAGCCTGAAGTTCGCGTTAATTTCGCTCATCCAGAGCTACTTCACGAAGAAAGTAACAGCCCGCGGCGGTGCGGTATTAAACCGTTATTTTACCCAGCTTTATCAACAATTTGAGTCTGCGGGTGACAGCGTGCCGGCAGAGAAGGTCATGGAAAACATCGAGTCCGTCTGGCGCGATGTGGCGGGCAGTTATCTGGCGACCAATGACCATTTATTCAAGAACTTTTTTAAATACAAACTGTGGGAGCAGGGCTTCCCGCAGAACAACGGCCGCAGCATGTTGAATAACCTTTATTTAATCGTTGCGGAGTTCTATTTCCTTAAAACGTTACTTGCCGGTCAGGCACTCGTGGCGGGGAAAATTGAACAAGATAATATCATTGATGTTATTTACAGCTTCCACTCCCTTAGCCAGCATAATCAGGAAGCAGGAAAGCTCTTTCATCAACATATAGATAGCGTCAAACTGGGCGACGATCTTTCATTGTTACAACTGTTAATTTAGACAGAAAAGTTGCCCCTGTTGTGGGCAACCTCAGAATAACCTCACTTTATCCCCCTTTTTCATCCAATTGAACGCCCTGCAGAATCGGATAATCATGCCGATAACTCAACTAACGCAGGGCTGTTTATCGTGAATTCACTCTATACCGCTGAAGGTGTAATGGATAAACACTCGCTGTGGCAGCGTTATGTCCCGCTGGTGCGTCACGAAGCATTGCGCCTCCAGGTGCGCTTGCCGGCGAGCGTGGAACTCGACGATCTGCTACAGGCGGGCGGTATCGGGTTATTGAATGCAGTTGACCGATACGACGCTCTGCAAGGAACGGCATTTACGACTTACGCAGTTCAGCGTATTCGTGGTGCGATGCTGGACGAGCTGCGCAGCCGCGACTGGGTGCCGCGCAGTGTTCGCCGCAACGCGCGCGAAGTGGCGCATGCGATGGGGCAGCTGGAACAGGAACTGGGACGTAACGCAACGGAAACCGAAGTGGCGGAACGTCTTGGCATTGCTGTTGAAGAGTATCGTCAGATGTTGCTCGATACCAATAATAGCCAACTCTTCTCTTATGATGAGTGGCGCGAAGAGCATGGCGATAGCATCGAGCTGGTGACGGACGAGCACCAGCAGGAGAACCCGTTACACCATTTAATGGAAGGGAATTTACGCCAGCGCGTCATGGAGGCTATTGAAGCTCTGCCTGAACGCGAACAGCTGGTATTGACCCTTTATTACCAGGAAGAGCTTAACCTCAAAGAGATTGGCGCTGTTCTGGAGGTGGGAGAGTCGCGGGTGAGCCAGCTGCACAGCCAGGCCATTAAACGCTTACGAACCAAGCTGGGTAAGTTATAGGTGATTGATTCACCTTAAAAATGCCGCACAACGTATTGACAACCAGGAGTTATCATGACGGTGCAGCAATCTAAAAGACGGCCTTTAAGCCGCTACCTGAAAGACTTTAAACACAGCCAGACGCATTGCGCCCACTGTAACAAGTTACTCGATCGTATCACGCTGGTTCGCCGGGGCGAAATCGTCAATAAGATTGCGATTTCGCGTCTCGACACGTTGATGGACGAAGCAGCATGGCTCGAAGAGCAAAAAGAGTGGGTGGCGCTTTGCCGTTTCTGTGGGGATCTCCACTGCAAAGAGCAAAGCGACTTCTTCGATATTATCGGCTTCAAACAGTTCCTGTTTGAACAAACGGAGATGAGCCACGGCACCGTTCGCGAATATGTCGTTCGCCTGCGCCGCCTTGGGCAACATCTGACCGTAAACAATATTTCTCGCGATCTGCTGAAAACCGGTTATCTGGATGAAAATCTTGAGCCGTGGCTGCCTGCGACCAGCACCAACAACTACCGAATTGCGCTGCGCAAGTATGCGCAATACAAGGTACAAATGCCGGGTGCCATAAAGCAGAAAGCCCACGCCGGAACAACTTCTGATATATATTAAAAAAGAATAAGATGTAGCGCAGTCGCCTTTGACGTTGCAGGCGATTTCTCTACACTACGTAAAAATTCCACTATATCGGGGTATTTATGAAATTTGCACTTCTGGGTCGTCAGGCGCTGATGGGTGTTATGGCCGTTGCGCTGGTTGCGGGCATGAGCGTGAAAACGTTCGCCTCAGAAAACCTGCTGAATAAAGTAAAAGAGCGCGGTACGCTGCTGGTCGGGCTGGAAGGAACCTATCCTCCGTTCAGCTTCCAGGGCGATGACGGTAAGCTGACCGGTTTTGAAGTGGAGTTTGCTGAAGAGCTGGCGAAGCACCTCGGCGTGAAAGCGTCCCTGAAACCGACCAAGTGGGACGGTATGCTGGCGTCGCTGGATTCCAAACGTATTGATGTGGTGATCAATCAGGTGACCATTTCTGACGAGCGTAAGAAGAAATATGACTTCTCTACGCCGTACACCGTGTCCGGTATTCAGGCGCTGGTGAAGAAAGGCAACGAAGGCGGAATTAAAACTGCCGCGGACCTGAAAGGGAAGAAAGTCGGTGTTGGTCTGGGTACTAACTATGAAGAGTGGCTGCGCCAGAACGTGCAGGGCGTTGATATCCGCACCTATGATGATGACCCGACGAAATACCAGGATCTGCGCGTGGGCCGTATCGACGCCATTCTGGTTGACCGCCTGGCCGCGCTGGATCTGGTGAAGAAAACCAACAATACCCTGGCGGTAGCGGGTGATGCGTTCTCTCGTCAGGAATCAGGCGTTGCCGTTCGTAAAGGTAACGAAGACCTGGTTAAAGCGATTGATTCAGCGATTGCTGACATGCAAAAAGACGGTAGCCTGAAAGCGCTCTCCGAGAAGTGGTTCGGTGCAGACGTCACGAAATAAGTTTCTGCCGTAAAAAAAGGCGCTTTTAAAAGCGCCTTTTTTATTTCTTTCGCGTCTGCGTGCATAATGAAAAATATCACATTTTGTCAGAGTTACCGGAGAACCCATGTCACTACAGAATTTAACGCGCTTTCCCCGCCTGGAGTTCATCGGCGCGCCGACGCCGCTGGAGTACCTGCCGCGATTTTCTGATTATTTAGGGCGCGATATTTTTATTAAGCGTGATGACGTGACGCCGATGGCGATGGGGGGCAACAAGCTGCGCAAGCTGGAGTTTCTGGCTGCTGACGCCCTGCGCGAAGGCGCGGATACGCTCATTACTGCCGGGGCCATCCAGTCCAACCACGTTCGCCAGACGGCGGCCGTGGCGGCAAAGCTTGGGCTCCACTGCGTGGCATTGCTGGAAAACCCGATTGGCACGCTGGCAGAAAACTATCTCACCAACGGTAACCGTCTGCTGCTGGATCTGTTTAATGTGCAGGTAGAAATGGTGGATGCGTTGACCGATCCGGCCGCCCAGCTCGACGAGCTGGCGACGCGTCTGGAAGCGCAGGGGTTCCGCCCCTACGTTATTCCTGTCGGCGGTTCGAACGCGCTGGGCGCGCTGGGGTATGTGGAAAGTGCGCTGGAAATTGCGCAGCAGTGCGAGGGCGCAGTGAGCCTCTCCTCCGTGGTTGTCGCGTCCGGAAGCGCGGGCACGCATGCCGGGCTGGCGGTGGGGCTCGAACAACTGCTGCCGGACGTCGAGCTTATTGGGGTGACGGTGTCCCGCAGCGTCGCGGATCAAAAGCCAAAAGTGGTTACGCTACAGCAGGCGGTCGCAGAGCAGCTGGAGCTGAAGGCAAAGGCCGATATTCTGCTCTGGGATGACTATTTTGCGCCGGGTTACGGTACGCCTAACGAAGAGGGCATGGAAGCGGTGAAGCTGCTGGCGCGCCTCGAGGGCATACTGCTCGATCCGGTCTATACCGGCAAAGCGATGGCCGGACTGATTGACGGCATTGCGCAGAAACGCTTTAAGGATGAAGGGCCGATTTTATTTGTCCATACCGGCGGGGCGCCTGCTCTGTTTGCCTACCATCCTCATGTCTAAAAATCAGGTCGAAAAATAATAATGCAAGAAAGTATTCAACTGGTTATTGATTCTCTGCCGTTTCTGCTGAAAGGTGCGGTATTTACGTTACAGCTCAGTATCGGCGGGATGTTCTTTGGGCTGGTTCTGGGATTTGTGCTGGCCTTAATGCGCATGTCGCCCATCCTGCCGGTGCGCTGGCTGGCGCGTTTTTATATCTCCGTGTTTCGCGGTACGCCGCTCATCGCCCAGCTCTTTATGATCTACTACGGCTTGCCGCAGTTTGGTATCGAGCTGGATCCGATTCCGGCAGCGATGATTGGTCTGTCTCTCAATACCGCGGCGTACACCTCTGAAACCCTGCGTGCGGCCATCTCCTCCATTGACAAAGGGCAGTGGGAAGCGGCGGCCAGTATCGGGATGACGCCATGGCAGACGCTGCGCCGGGCCATTCTGCCTCAGGCGGCGCGCGTGGCGCTACCGCCGCTCAGCAACAGCTTTATTAGCCTGGTGAAAGATACTTCCCTGGCAGCAACGATTCAGGTTCCGGAACTTTTCCGTCAGGCACAGCTTATTACTTCGCGCACGCTTGAAGTCTTTACCATGTATCTGGCCGCCTCGCTAATTTACTGGGTGATGGCGACGGTACTGTCTGCTCTGCAAAACTACTTCGAAAACCAGCTTAACCGCCAGGAGCGTGATCCAAAATGAGTGCTATCGACGTCAAAAACCTGGTGAAAAAATTCCACGGTCAAACGGTGCTCCACGGGATCGATCTGGAAGTAGAGCAGGGGGAAGTGGTGGCGATTATCGGACCGAGCGGTTCGGGAAAGACGACGCTGCTGCGCAGCATTAACCTGCTTGAACAGCCGGAAGGCGGCACCATCCGGGTAGGCGAGATAACGATTGATACAGGGAAATCAATCAGCCAGCAGAAAGGTTTAATTCGCCGCCTGCGTCAGCATGTCGGTTTCGTTTTCCAGAACTTTAATCTCTTCCCGCACCGTACGGTGCTGGAGAACATTATCGAAGGGCCGGTTATCGTTAAAGGTGAGCCAAAAGAGGAGGCGACGGCGCGCGCGCGCGAACTGCTCGCCAAAGTCGGGCTGGCGGGAAAAGAGACCAGCTATCCGCGCCGTCTGTCGGGCGGCCAACAGCAGCGCGTGGCGATAGCGCGCGCGCTGGCGATGCGTCCTGACGTGATCCTGTTTGATGAACCGACCTCCGCGCTCGATCCTGAACTGGTGGGTGAAGTGCTGAACACCATTCGCCAGCTGGCGCAGGAAAAAAGGACGATGGTGATCGTAACGCATGAAATGAGCTTTGCACGCGATGTTGCTGACAGAGCCATCTTCATGGATCAGGGTCGGATTGTTGAGCAGGGGCCGGCGAAAAGTCTGTTCGCCAATCCTCAACAGCCGCGAACCCGTCAGTTCCTTGAAAAATTCCTCATGCAGTAGCATTTATGCACTAATTTGCTCCAGAAATTTAGGCTGGAGCAAATTATTCTCCCTACGGGCGCCGTCCTTTGATTTTTTATTCCGCCCAGCTCGGATAAACCTTATGAATACTAAAGTTAATTGGGCTATTGCCGATATTTTGCAGTTAGAAAAAAGTTTTATGTGTTAGTTTATATTCACCATAATAATGATTATCTTTTCAGAGGCTTCATTTAGTAAGTATGAAGGATTCAGACTTTTTCAACTGGCGACGGGACTGCTCACTCCGGTTTCAGCAATTGACGAGTACCGATGAGGTATATCAGGAGCTAGAGAGGCAAACTCAGGCGCTGGAATTCGATTATTACGCGCTCTGCGTGCGGCATCCCGTGCCCTTTACGCGCCCTAAAATCTCTTTGCAGACTACTTATCCAAAGCCGTGGATGGCGCAATATCATTCCGCGAACTATTTCGCTATCGATCCGGTTTTAAAAGCGGAAAATTTCATCCAGGGTCATCTACCCTGGACAGACGCATTATTTGCCGAGGCGCAGGAATTATGGCATAGCGCCCAGGACCACGGTTTACGCGCGGGAATAACGCAGTGCCTGATGCTGCCTAACCACGCGCTTGGCTTCCTGTCAGTATCTCGTACGAGTCTTAAGGAAGGGCCATTTGCCCATGAGGAAATAGAACTGCGGTTGCAAATGCTGGTGCAAATGGCTTTAACCTCTCTGACGCGTTTTGAAGATGAGATGGTCATGCCACCAGAAATGAAATTCAGTAAACGCGAGCGCGAAATTCTGAAATGGACTGCGGAAGGGAAGACGTCAGCGGAAATAGCGATCATTCTCTCTATCTCAGAGAATACCGTTAACTTCCATCAGAAAAATATGCAGAAGAAATTCAATGCGCCTAACAAAACCCAGATTGCGTGTTACGCGGCGGCAACGGGGCTGATCTGACAGGATAATACGTTCTGCGTGACAGACGAGGGAACGGCTGAATGCACTGCATCCAGCCGTTTTTTGTTACTGGCGGTAGGCTTGTTTGATTTGCTTAACGGTGTTAGCAAATACCGCAGATTCAGCCTGGTCTTCCATCTCCGCGATTTGTTTTTCCATTTTAATGATCACACGACCGGCATCAGCCTGGCCCATCGCCTGCAGCATCAACGTTAGCAATGCTTTCAGGCAGTTTACTTCCTGTGCCAGTTCCTGGTTATTCTCCGCAGTGGCAAATTCAGGTGTGCTCATTTATTTTCCTCATTATTAAACGGCGCTAAAGCGCGACGACGAAAGTCAAGGCGGCGGAGTATACCACAAGCTGAAGCAAAAAATGCAGTGGTTGTTTTTTGTACTTTTACGTGGATGTTTAATTGCGTAAACAGAACGTACCGGTAAACTTAACCGCCGTTAAAGGCTATTAATTGTTTATGCCCGGTTCGCTTGCCGTTAATTATTGTTACAAAAATTTGAGATCTGTTTTTTTGCAGGAAAAGCCTGCAAGTTTTTTGTAACTTTTTGAATACAGATGCTTAAAAAAAGCTGCAAAAGCCCTGACTGCATGGTCTCTCTTTCCACGGACTGTACAGCCTAATTTCCAAAAACGAGAGCAAAATCGAATAGCCGGTTTTTTAACGTTTTAATCTTGTGAGGAAAACCGTTAATATAAACCAAATTATCACTCAGTAGCGTTATCCCTATTCTGGAGACATTTCCTTTGATCAACGTCCTTCTTGTTGATGACCACGAACTGGTGCGCGCAGGGATACGACGCATTCTTGAAGATATTAAAGGTATTAAAGTTGCCGGTGAGGCGTGCTGTGGCGAAGATGCGGTAAAATGGTGCCGCACAAACTCGGCAGATGTGGTACTGATGGATATGAACATGCCCGGTATCGGTGGTCTTGAAGCAACACGCAAAATCGCGCGTACTTTTGTTGATACAAAAGTCATCATGCTGACCGTGCATACCGAAAACCCACTGCCCGCGAAAGTGATGCAGGCGGGCGCCGCGGGCTACCTGAGTAAAGGTGCTGCGCCGCAGGAGGTCGTCAATGCGATCCGTTCCGTGTATGCCGGACAGCGTTACATTGCTTCCGACATCGCACAGCAGATGGCCCTGAGCCAGATCGAGCCCGAGAAAACCGAATCACCGTTTGCCAGTTTGTCCGAGCGTGAATTGCAGATTATGCTGATGATCACTAAAGGTCAGAAGGTGAATGAGATCTCGGAACAGCTGAATCTCAGCCCGAAAACGGTCAACAGCTATCGTTACCGTATGTTCAGTAAACTGAACATTCATGGTGATGTGGAACTGACGCATCTGGCCATCCGGCATGGTTTGTGTAATGCGGAGACGTTGTTAAGTCAGTGAGTGATGTGTTCGATTCAATAACATTTCTGAAAACCGTAACCAGCCAGCCTGGCGTCTATCGCATGTATGACGCTGGCGGTACGGTTATCTACGTGGGGAAGGCAAAAGATCTTAAAAAACGTCTCTCCAGCTATTTTCGCAGCAACCTGGCCTCCCGTAAGACCGAAGCGCTGGTCTCACTCATCCAGAATATTGATGTCACCGTCACGCACACGGAGACAGAAGCGCTGCTGTTAGAGCACAACTATATTAAGCTCTACCAGCCGCGCTATAACGTCCTGTTGCGTGATGATAAATCCTACCCGTTTATTTTTCTGAGCAGCGACACCCATCCGCGCCTCGCCATGCACCGCGGTGCGAAACATGCAAAGGGTGAATATTTCGGGCCGTTCCCTAACGGCTATGCCGTGCGTGAAACGCTGGCGCTGCTGCAAAAAATCTTCCCAATCCGCCAGTGTGAAAACAGCGTTTACCGTAACCGCTCGCGCCCGTGCCTGCAGTACCAAATTGGTCGCTGCTTGGGGCCGTGTGTAGCCGGGCTGGTGAGTGAAGAGGAGTATGCTCAGCAGGTGGAGTATGTGCGCCTGTTCTTAGCAGGAAAAGACGATCAGGTCTTAACGCAGCTTATCGCGCGGATGGAAAAAGCCAGTGCCGCACTCGAGTTCGAAGAGGCCGCACGGATCCGCGACCAAATCCAGGCGGTGCGCAGAGTCACTGAGAAACAGTTTGTCTCGAATACCGGTGACGATCTCGACGTTATCGGCGTAGCCTTTGACGCCGGGATGGCCTGCGTGCACGTGCTGTTTATTCGCCAGGGCAAAGTGCTCGGCAGCCGCAGCTATTTTCCGAAAGTGCCTGGCGGTACCGAACTGGGTGAAGTGGTGGAAACCTTTGTCGGCCAGTTCTATCTGCAGGGGAGCCAGATGCGCACGCTGCCTTCTGAGATCCTGCTCGATTTTAATCTTGACGATAAAACCCTGCTGGGCGAGTCGCTCTCTGAGCTGGCGGGGCGTCGGGTCAATGTACAAACCAAACCGCGCGGCGATCGTGCGCGTTATCTGAAGCTGGCACGCACCAACGCGGCGACGGCGCTCACCACTAAACTATCGCAGCAGTCGACGGTGCACCAGCGTTTAACGGCCCTGGCAACGCTGCTGAAGCTGCCGGAAGTGAAACGGATGGAGTGTTTCGACATCAGCCATACGATGGGGGAACAGACGGTGGCGTCCTGCGTGGTGTTCGATGCTAACGGCCCGCTGCGCGCCGAGTATCGTCGCTATAACATCACCGGCATCACGCCGGGCGATGACTATGCGGCGATGAATCAGGTTCTGCGTCGTCGCTATGGTAAAGCCATTGAGGAGAGCAAAATCCCGGATGTGATCCTGATTGACGGTGGGAAAGGACAGCTCGGGCAGGCGAAAGCGGTATTTGAATCGCTTGATGTCAGCTGGGATAAAAAACATCCGCTGCTGCTGGGTGTCGCAAAAGGGGCCGATCGTAAGGCCGGGCTGGAGACACTCTTCTTCGAGCCGGAAGGTGAGGGCTTCAGCCTGCCGCCGGATTCGCCGGCGCTTCACGTCATCCAGCATATTCGCGATGAATCACACGATCATGCCATCAGCGGTCACCGCAAAAAACGGGCGAAGGTGAAAAATACCAGTAGCCTGGAAACGATTGAAGGCGTGGGGCCAAAACGTCGCCAGATGCTGCTGAAATATATGGGCGGATTGCAAGGATTACTCAACGCCAGCATGGAGGAAATTGCAAAAGTGCCGGGTATTTCGCAAGGGCTGGCAGAAAAGATCTACTACTCGTTGAAACATTGAGGGCTCTGTAGCAACATAGAGCTAAATTTTACTGACAACAAATAGTTACCGTCACTATGCAATATAATATCCCTACGTTGCTCACTCTTTTTCGTGTTGTACTCATCCCGTTCTTTGTGCTGGCGTTTTACCTGCCGGTTGTCTGGGCACCCTTTGCGTGCGCATTGATCTTCCTTATCGCAGCGGTAACAGACTGGTTTGATGGCTATCTGGCGCGCCGCTGGAATCAAAGCACCCGTTTCGGCGCCTTCCTCGATCCGGTGGCGGATAAAGTGATGGTCGCGATTGCCATGGTGCTGGTGGCCGAGCACTATCATACCTGGTGGGTGACGCTGCCTGCGGCAACCATGATTGGCCGTGAGATTATTATCTCTGCGCTTCGCGAGTGGATGGCGGAGCTGGGAAAACGCAGCAGCGTGGCGGTCTCGTGGATTGGTAAAGTGAAAACGACGGCGCAGATGGCGGCGCTGGTCTGGATGCTCTGGCGTCCGAACGCCTGGGTTGAGTGGGCGGGAATTGGCCTGCTGTGGGTAGCGGCAGTGCTGACGCTGTGGTCAATGCTGCAATATTTGAACGCTGCCCGAGGGGATTTGCTTGATCAGTGATCGTTTCGCCGTAATTTTCAGCAAACGATCCGGGGATGCAAAAAATAACGTTGACTCATAACGTCATATCAGTAGAATGCAACGCATCGAACGGCGGCACAGTCAGCCGGACGATAATGAAATCAAGTGGTTAGACATTTACTTGATGACATGCGGGAATAGCTCAGTTGGTAGAGCACGACCTTGCCAAGGTCGGGGTCGCGAGTTCGAGTCTCGTTTCCCGCTCCAGATTAAAGACATGCGCAGTAGCGGGTGTCAGTTTGAAAAGTTTTACGGCGCGTTAGCAAAGCGGTTATGTAGCGGATTGCAAATCCGTCTAGTCCGGTTCGACTCCGGAACGCGCCTCCACTTTCTTCCCTGGCCGGATGGTGGAATCGGTAGACACAAGGGATTTAAAATCCCTCGGCGTTCGCGCTGTGTGGGTTCAAGTCCCACTCCGGCTACCATGGGAAACAAAGAATAATCAAAGCAATAAGCAGTGTCGTGAAACCACCGAAAGGTGGTTTTTTTGTGCCTATCTTTCGCCATTCAACTTCGCCACAACAAGAGGGCACTACTGCCCAGCGACCACCACTTAAATGTGGACCACGCGAAAAGTTGCGGTTGATTTCATCCTATTTGATGCCTTTCCGTCATTCTATTATGACAGGAAGACGTTAAGCCTAAGTCTTTAACATCAAGCCCACCAATCGGTGGGCTTTTTGCTGGAGTATGAGCAATTGAGGTCTTCAACGTTCGTCAAAAACCTTGAGTATCGCGATTCGGTATATAAAGTAACCAAGGACAATGAGAGCACCAGACGCTGCACCCCAGATAAAACGGGATTCGTCTTTTGCAAATGAAAAGAAATAAATACAGGACAATAGGCCCGCAGAAGCAATTCCCATCCCCAACCCGCGCAGAATTCTGGATGCTATTAGTTTGATAATGTCCTGAGTGTTCATAACCCACCAAAAAAGTATTTACATACTTCGTTAAATTCATGCTTGTTTACATCTGCTACGCTGCATGCGTCAAGAAAAGGTTTCAATTTTTCTTCAACAAGAAAATACAGAAGATCTAAATCACCCATACTCTTAAGTCGGTAGTAGAGTACAGGGTTCTGGTTTTCAAGCTTTCTAGCCGTATAGATAGCTCTCGATGTTTCTGCACCAATCGTGAGAGCGCTTCCGATGACCACGCCAGCGGCGAACGAGGTCATAATGCGTGACGATACGGCAGCGCCTAGTTTTACTCCGGTTAACTCAGCGAATATGAATTTACCAGCCATTACGCCAGTAAAATTTTGTGCAATGCCCTGAATATTATCAATGTTCACTTTTGACATGAACTCTCTGATAACGGCGTTAACTATTTTTTGAGCTTCCTGATTAACCGATATTCCTCGTTTGAGCATGTTCGCCATCCTCACACGATCATCAAAATTAGCGTGGCGATGAGCTGTGTCTATAAAGTCATAACCGAGGTAATACATGCTAACCGGAAAAGAGAGCATTCCCTGCGCTACAGAAACCAGGAAGCCGGAATTCTCTAATATCAAGCCCGGAAAGCAGGGCGATTTTCAGATAACCTGCAACCAATCTTAAACAAACATTTCACTCGTCAGACACAGGTTGTCGCCGCTGATAAACTGGTTGATATCCACCCCGGAGAGCGGAAGGTTATTGTCATGCAATATGAAGAACAGCAGCTTATCAACGGCCTTTTCGAGCGTCTTAAACAGGCCGGACAACAAAACAGCCAACGGGATGCAGATGCGGAGCGTCAGATCGCTGAATTCGTCAGACAGCAGCCTGCGGCCCCCTACTATATGGCGCAATCGATTTTGATTCAGGAAGCGGCGTTGAAACGCCTGCAGTCCAGGGTTCAGGAGCTGGAAAGCGAATTAGCCGCGCAAAAAAGCAAACCCTCGACGGGCGGCAGTTTCCTCGGCGGCCTGTTTGGTGGCGGGAAAAGTAACCCGCAGCCTGAAAACAGCTGGAATGCCCAGCCGCAACAGCCGCCGGCGCAGGATTACTCTCGGGCGCCAGCGCCGGCTACTCGCGGCGGCGGTTTTATGGCTGGCGCGCTCCAGACAGCCGCTGGCGTGGCCGGTGGCATCGCGCTGGCCGAGATGCTTACCAGCATGTTCCATCAGTCGCGGCCGGAAGAGATAGTGAACATCATCGAAGAACCGATAATACCCGTCGGTGGTGAACCGTTTGTCGGTAATCAATACGGCGACTTCAATAACGTCTCTGACACCCGTTTCCTCAACCAGAACGATCCGCTCGGCAATAATAACGACGCCTGGCAGAACGACGATGTAGATGACGACTACAGCAATGACGACGACAGTTTTATTTAACGACGTTATCGTGTGACTACCGAAATGAAGTGAACCCCGAAAGTTGGATATCCTACGATTAGGGGTTTTGCGTTTCCGGGTCAAAAGAATCCTTCGACGCTACCCCTGAAGGCTCATAAATTAGATTCGTTTTACTACTTTCCTTACTAGCAAACCTGTAAGAATTGCCGGAAGCAATTTAAATAAAGAGGCGATATCGACTAAGGTATCCTCCAGTTCTTCTATTCCGTATGTGCCGAAATGGTCCATCACTGTATAAGCGCATTCGGCAGGTATCAAATCACACCCCGCCCAAATACGCCTTCCTCACCTCCTGATTCCCCAGCAGCTCCTCGCCGCTGCCGGTCAACCTGATCTGTCCGTTTACCATCACATACCCGCGGTCAGAGAGCTTCAGCGCGTGATGCGCATTCTGTTCCACCAGAAAGATAGTCATGCCGTTACGGGCCAGCTCGCGCAGCGTCTGGAAGATCTGTTTCACCACAATCGGCGCCAGACCGAGGCTCGGTTCATCCAGCAGCAGCAGCTTCGGACGGCTCATCAGCGCCCGGGCGATCGCCAGCATCTGCTGTTCGCCACCGGACATGGTCATCGCGCGCTGCTTGCGCCGCTCTTTCAGGCGAGGGAAAAGGTCAAACATGGTTTGCATATCTTCAGCCGCAAACTGGCTGCCGATGGGGATGGTCCCCATCAGCAGATTCTCTTCAACGGTCATATCCGGAAAAATTCGTCTGCCTTCCGGCGCCTGCGCAATGCCGCCGGACGCGACGTAGTGGGTGGATTTATGGCTGATATCTTCACCGCCGAAAAGGATCTGCCCGCTGCGAATACGCGGCTGGCCAAAGATGGACATCAGCAATGTCGATTTTCCCGCGCCGTTTGCGCCAATCAGCGCCACGGTTTCCCCCTTATTCACCTCGAGGGAGACCTGCTTCAGTGCCTGAATGACGCCGTAAAACACATCCACCTCGCGAAATGCCAGCAGCGGTTCGCTCATAGGGAGACCTCGCTTTCGTCCGTGCCCAGATAGGCGGCAATGACCTTTTCATCATGCTGGATCTGTTCAGGTTTTCCTCTGGCAATCACATCGCCGTGGTCGAGCACGATAATGTCGTCCGAAATCTCCATCACCATCCCCATATCATGCTCAATCAGCAATACCGTGATGTCATGATGATCCCGCAGAAAGCGAATAATGCTGCTCAGCTTATGCGTTTCAACCGGGTTCAGTCCGGCTGCGGGTTCATCCAGACAGATCATTTCCGGCCCGGTACACATTGCCCGCGCGATTTCCAGTCGCCGCTGCTGGCCGTAGGACATCTCTCCCGCCAGGCGATTGGCGTACTCCACCAGATCTACCACTTCCAGCCAGTAGAAGGCTCTGTCCAGGGCGTCGCTTTCTGCCCGCCGGTAGGACGGCGTATTCAGGATCCCGGCAAGCAGATTGCGGTTAACGCGCATATGCTGCGCCACCAGCAGGTTTTCCACGACCGACATCTCGCGAAAAAGACGGATATTTTGAAACGTGCGCGCCAGCCCGGCACGGTTGACCAGATGGGTTCCGCCGAACATTTTGTAGAAAAGACGCTGCCCGAGCTGCGCGGGGTTAATCCAGTCGCCGGGCTGGAATTTTTGCCCGAGGACCTGAATGACGTTGGTCGTTTTATGGCGGGTATTAAACAAAATGTTGCCGCCGGAGGCTCTGTAGAAGCCCGTCAGGCAGTTAAACACGGTGGTTTTTCCCGCCCCGTTTGGCCCAATCAGGGCGGTAATGGAGCCACGCTGCACGTCCAGGTTGACGTCGTTTAGCGCTTTAATCCCGCCGAAGTGCATCATCAGATGTTCAACGCGTAGTATCGTTCCGTTCATGGTGCGACGCCCTTACGCACGGCAAACCCGCTGCGGTTGATGCGGATCAAACCGCGTGGACGCCAGATCATCATCACCACCATCAGCATGCCAAACAGCAGGACGCGGTACTCGGCAAAACTGCGCAGCAGTTCCGGCGTTACCGTGAGCACAAAGGCGGCCAGCACCACGCCAAGCGTAGAGCCCATACCGCCCAGCACCACAATGGCGAGGATCAGTGCCGATTCAAAGAAGGTAAACGAGGTAGGATTCACGAACCCCTGATAGGTGGCGAAGAACACCCCGGCAATGCCCGCGGTCGACGCGCCCAGCGTAAAGGCGGAAAGCTTAACCAGAACATGATTCAGCCCCATTGAGCGGCAGGCAATTTCGTCTTCACGCAGCGCTTCCCACGCCCGACCAATCGGCATTCGCGTCAGGCGGTGCTTAATGTAGAGCACCAGCATCACCACCAGGAACAGCACCGCGTAGATAAAAATAAACTTCATGTTCGGGTTGTAGGTCAGGTGGAAAAATTCGTGGAAGGGCACGCCGCCTTCTTTCGCGCGTCGTCCAAATTCCAGGCCGAAAAAAGTGGGGGGAGGGGCCGACACGCCGTTGGGTCCGCCGGTGAAGGTCAGCCAGTTGTTCAGTATCAGGCGAATAATCTCCCCGAACCCGAGGGTGACGATGGCCAGATAGTCACCGTGCATGCGCAGTACCGGGAAACCGAGCAGGGCGCCTGCGGCGGCGGCCATGATCGCCGCCAGCGGCAGCATGCTCCAGAAGCCTAAGCCGAGATACTGGTACCCCAGCGCCAGACCGTACGCCCCAATCGCGTAGAACGCGACATATCCCAGATCCAGCAGACCGGCCAGACCCACGACGATGTTCAGCCCCAGACCGAGAAGCACGTAGATCAGCCCGAGAATGGCGACGGTCAGCACATATTTAGTGGCAACAAACGGAAAGCAAATCGCAAGAGCAATCACCAGAGGAATAATCCAGCGCATGCGGCTTTTGTATTCCGGTGGCCGGACATATACGCCTGCGCTATCGGCTTCGAAGCGTGCCTGGAAACGGGCGCCCGCGGCGGTACCTAAAAAGGCGCTCAACAGAAAACGTCCGAGCATTACGGTGCCAACCATCCAGGCCAGGCGCTGCCCGGCGAAGGTAAAGCTGTACCCGTCCAGCACCACGCCCGCAATGGGACCGAAGATAATCAGCGCAATCAGCCCGGAAAAAATCGCGTCCAGCATGCAGCGTTTAAGTGAAAAGCCGTGTGATGTCATCATTCTCTCCTTCACACCTTGGCCACAACCGGGCGCCCGAGCAGTCCCTGGGGACGGAAAATAAGGATCATGACCAGCAGGCCGAACGAGAAGACGTCTTTATAGTCCGAGTTCACCATGCCCGAGAACTGGGCTTCCGCCACGCCCAGGATAAGGCCACCGAGCATGGCGCCAGGGAGGGAGCCGATGCCGCCGAGTACCGCCGCCGTAAAGGCTTTTATACCGATCACGAACCCGACGTAGAAATCAAAAGTGCCGTAGTTCATGGTGATCAGCACCCCCGCCAGGCCCGCCATCGCCGCGCCGATAACAAAGACAAGCGAAATAATCCGGTCGGTGTTAATCCCCAGAATGGAGGCCATCTTACGATCCTGCTGGACCGCGCGGCACATTCGCCCCAGCCGGGTACGATTGATTATCCAGGTGAGCACCAGCATGCCGGCAAACGAGGCCACCAGAATAAACACTTTGGTGTAGGTTATCTGCACGAACCCGTCGCCCAGATGCAGGCGAATCACGCCGTCCAGCATGGTCGGCACCCCTTGCTGGCGCGGGCCCTGGCTCAGCTGCGCGTAGTTTTGCAGGATAAGCGACATCCCGATGGCGGAGATCAGCGGCGCCAGGCGCGTGGAGTTACGCAGCGGCTTATAGGCGATACGCTCGATGGTCCAGCCGTACACCCCGGTGACCACAATCGTGAACACCAGCGTCCCGAGGATCAGCAGCGGGAAGGACTGCAGTCCGAAGAACGAGAGCAGCGCCAGGCCAATGGCGCAGAGATAGGCGGAAATCATATACACTTCGCCGTGGGCGAAATTAATCATGCCGATAATGCCGTACACCATGGTATAGCCGATGGCGATCAGGCCGTAGACGGAACCCAGCGTTAAGCCATTGATTAACTGTTGCAGGAAGAATGTACTCATCTTAGCGCGCTCGTTTTATAGGCCGCGCGAGCCGCGCAGCCTGATGTTTATTACGCGCCGACGGGCAGGCCCGCCGACGTTGAGCGTGACTCCGTCCCGTTACTGCACTTCCTTATATTTTCCTTTGTCGTCCCACTGGTAAACCACGTAGTCAGAGACCTTCAGGTCTCCTTTGCTGTCCCAGGCTTTTTTGCCCATCACCGTGTCGACGGAATTGGCCTTTAGCCACTCGCTGGCTTTGGAAGAGTCCTTGCCGCCGGTGGCCTTGAAGGCCGCGGCAATGGCCTGTACGGAGGCATAGGAGTAAAGGGTGTAACCTTCCGGCTCGAATTTACCGGCGCGGAATTTCTCGATAACCGCTTTGCCGTCCGGGATCAGGCGCGGGTCTTTACCAAAGGTCATGTAAATGCCGTTGGTGTACTGTGGGCCGCCCGCCGCGGTCACCATCTCCTCGTTGACGATACAGTCACCGGAGAAGAATTTGGCCTGCACGCCCTGTTCACGCATCTGGCGAACCAGCGGACCGGCTTCCGGGTGACAGCCACCGAAGAATACGACGTCCGGTTTTTGCGCGCCGATCTTGGTGACCAGCGCGTTAAAGTCTTTTTCACCGCGGGATAACCCTTCGTACATCACATCCTGAACCCCGCGTTTCGCCAGCGCCGCTTTGGTGGCGTCAGCCAGACCCTGACCATAGGTGTCTTTGTCGTGAATAATCACCACGCGCTTGGCTTTCAGCTTGTCGATGATGAAGTCGCTGGCAACCTGGCCCTGCTGGTCGTCGCGGCCGCACATGCGGAACATGTCGCTCATACCGCGTTCGGTAATCAGCGGGTTAGTGGAGCCGGGGGTAATCGCAATAATACCTGCGTCGCTATACACCTCGGAGGCGGGCATGGTGGAAGAGGAGCAGAAATGGCCGACCACGGCGTTGACTTTATCCTGGTCAACTAAACGGTTAGCGACGGCCACGGCCTGCTTGGGCTCGCAGGCATCATCCCCCTGAACCAGTTTGATCTTCTCGCCATTAATGCCGCCTGCGGCATTAATGTCTTCAGCGGCCTGCGTTGCGCCGTGCCAGTACTGATCGCCATAGGTGGCATTCGGACCCGTGAACGGCCCGGCCACGCCAATCACAATATCTGCCCGGGCGGAAAACGCCGTCACCAGGCAACCGGCCAACACAAGAGAAAGAGGAGTTCTGATAAATTTCAGCGACATTATTATGTTCCTTAGCAAAGAGGTTTTTGCACCACGGCGTAAACCCGAACGCCCGACGGCGCAGCCAATCCGAAACACGAGCAAGAACAAAATGCACTAAACGAACAAGATACAGACGGCATCCTGCATATTACGGCGAGATTTCCCTGCGCAGAGACGCGCGAAGAACGTTAAGCAAAAACGTTGCCAGAATGGTTAACCCATTGACGGGCATGTGACATGTTTGAGTATAGAGCGCCGCGTTATGCCGCCTTAGGGGAGGAGAAGAAATTACAGCGGAGATCACATATCGTTAACAATAAAGCCCATAAGTTGTGCAAAGGTCACGGTTTGCACGTTTTTGCAGCAATAAAGACCTAAACTTCAGCCCGGAGAGGGGTGAGATATGTGTTAGGATCGTTTCCTTTTTTGCAGGAGTATCAGCGATGACTGAAGGCCCATTGAATGAAAGCGAAATGGCGTGGCTTGAAGAGACGTTAATGTCTTACGGTCATGATGACGCGTCCGTGATTGACGTGTCCGAACTGGACGGCATGCTTACCGCAGTGCTTTCCGGTCCTGTTGTCGTTGAGCCAGATGCCTGGCTGGTGGCGGTGTGGGGGGGCGAGAAGTACATTCCGCGCTGGAAAAACGATCGTGAGATGAACCGTTTTATCGATCTCTGCTTTAAGCACATGAACGATATTGCCGAGCGTCTGAGCGAATACCCGGATCAGTTCGAACCGATGTTTGGCTATAACGATGTGGACGGTGAGAGTTATACCGTGGTGGAAGAGTGGTGCTATGGCTACATGCGCGGTGTGGCTCTGACGGACTGGTCAGCCTTGCCGGAAGCCCTGAAGGCCGATCTTGATGTGATTGCGCTGCACGGGACGGAAGAGAACAGCGACAAGCTGGATGAACTGTCCGAAGAGGAATATATCGCCAGCATCGAGAGCATCCAGCCTGCGGCGCTGCGCCTGTATAATTACTGGGTAAACAACCCGCAGCAGCCGGAAGCGAAGAAGCCGATTGTGAACGGCACGAAGGTCGGGCGTAACGATCCGTGTCCTTGCGGCAGCGGGAAGAAGTTTAAGAGCTGCTGTTTGCACTGAAACATTTTTGTGGCTTTGGTTCGTTCACCTTAAGACCAGTAGAAGGTAATACGTTCTTAACCTGTGAACGATATAAGGGGCCGTCGAGGCCCCTTATATGGCAAGGCGTAGCAGACCGAGAATAAGCTGAATGTCTATTGTTGCTCATCGAATATCTTTGATCTATACACCCCGAAGTGCTTAGTTGTATTCTTGTATTGTCATATATCTTTCTGGTGTTTATCTTTTCATTTAATTCATGAATGTTTATTTTGCGCTTATTTATGCGTTGAATAAATTAAATCCTTTATCCCTTCCTGTGAAATAAGGTTTTAATGTTCGGCCTCCGGGCGTATATTTTGATTAATCTTATCGGTTGTTCAAAAGGATAATTGACGATGGCAGGACAATCAGACACGGTTCAATATCAGGATACACTGAATCGTTATTTACTTTATTTTCCCAGAAATAAAACCGTTTTATCTGATGTTCTCTCGTTTAGCGGGGAAGAAGAACTCAGTAAACCTTACCGTTATACTATTCGCTTTACCAGCTCAACACCGAACATCGCGGTTAAAGACGTCCTTAACCAGATGGCCGAGTTTATTCTGCGTGCCCCGAATCCGAGAGCAGGCTGGCATCATCAGGATCCCTGGCTGCCGGTGCGGCAGATAAATGGCGTAATCACGTCATTTTCCCGTCTGAAGTCGTCCGCCGATGAAACGCTGTATGAATGTGTGCTGGAGCATGAACTGGCCTTGATGGGCCGAAATTACCGTTCGGCCGTGTACATGGACATGACCGTGCCTGAGCTTGTCACGAAGTTAATGAAGGACAGCGGGTATTTTCAGGGTTACAACATCGATTTCGACCAGCTGGGCTTCAGCTATCCGCTGCGGGAAATGGTTATCCAGTGGAAAGAAACCGATCTCCAGTTTATCCGCCGCCTGCTGGCCGAAGTCGGGATCTGGTTTCGCTTTGAAAATCACGACAAGGTACCGGCCGAAACGGTGGTGATTTTTGGCGACGGGGGCCGTCGCTACGTATTCAGCGATAAAAAGCTGCCATACGTTCCTAATTCGGGCATGACCAGTCATGAAGAGTACGTTACCGAGCTTGAAGAGCGCTACCAGCTCATTCCCGAAAACGTGCTGGTCCGCACCTACAACTATCGCGATCCGTTTTCCCCGCAGGCGGATAAAACTCTTACCGACAACGACATTCCTGACGGGATAACCCGCGGCAAACAGTACCACTACGCCGATCATTTTCTGAGTGAAGGCGACTTTTATGGACAGGAGGCGGAAACGGCTACGTTTTACGCGCGCCTGCGCTATGAGCGTCTGCTGAACAATCAGAGCGTGCTGGGGGTGACGACCAGCGATCCGGAACTGCTGCCGGGCGTGATGTTTAACCTGACAGGCGATATTCCTGCCGGGTTTAAGCCTGGATTCGTTGTCACCACGATGACGTTCTCCGGCAGCCGCGCGGAGCACTATCGCGCCGTCCTGAAGGGCATTCCCTATCTGCACGGCTACAGCTACCGTCCGGACTATCTGCCGCGTCCGGTGATAGCCGGAACCGTGCCCGGCCGCGTAGCGGCCATTAATCGCGATCCCACGTATGCCGGAGTCGATGCGCAGGGTCGCTACCGCGTGAAGTTTGATTTTGACCTTGATGAAAAACGTGACGGCTTTGAAAGTGCGCTGATGCGTCTGGGCAGACCGTACGGCGGGGATGTGTTTGGGTTTCACTTCCCGCTGCTGGACGGGACGGAGGTGGTAGTCGCCTTTGAAGGCGGCGACCCGGACAGGCCGTATATCGCGCACGTCATGCATGACGGCAGCCATCCGGATTTGGTCACAAACCGCAACGATACCCGCAACGTGATCCGCACGGCCGCCTCGAACAAAATCCGCCTTGAGGATCGCCGGGGTGAGGAACATATCAAGATTTCCACGGAGCACGGCAAGGGACAGGTCAGCGTCGGCCACCTGGTCGATGCCACGGGGAAAAAACGCGGGCAGGGCGTGGAAGCCCGCACCGATGACTGGATGGCGCTGCGTGCCGCCAAAGGGGTACTCATTACCACAGAGGCCCAGCCCCGCGCGCAGGGCCAACAGCTGGATATGACGGCCGCCATCGCGCAGCTGGAAAAAGCATTGTCGCTGGCGATGACGCTGCAACAAAGCGCCTTAACGGCCGGTGCCGGGAATGTGGATACCGATCAGCAAAACCAGCTGGCCCGGGTGCTGAACCAGCTGACAGGGCCGGGCATTCTGGCGTATGCCGAAAAAGGTGCCGCACACGTCACCCCGCAGAGCCTGCAGCTGTCCGCCGGGAAAGACCTGATCGCAACAGCAGGTCAGGATGCCAGCGTGAACGTGGTGAAAAAATTCTCGCTGACCGTGGGGGAAAAACTCTCGCTGTTCGTCCGCAAGCTCGGCATCCAGATGATTGCCGGTGCCGGGGATATCACGACGCAGGCCCAGCGTGGTGCCATGCACATGCTCTCGCAGAAAGATTTCACGATGGCGAGCACCGCCGGGCAGCTGAACGGCAGTGCCAAACAGGGCATACAGCTGGTCTGTGGCGGCGGCGGGATCCGAGTCAGTCCGAACGGGCTGGTCACCATCTTTTCGCCAACGGGAATCGAACTTAAAGGACCCAACCTGAAGTATGACGGTCCGGAAAGCGCGCAGGTCACGGTCCCGCCGTTCAATAAGGGCGCATTCAAATTCCGCTACCAGCTGCACGCCGGAGATGACCCGGAACAAATTCTCGCAAACAAAAAATTCAGGCTGACCAGCTCGGCCGGAAACGTGGTTGAGGGTGTCACGGACAGCAACGGTCATTCATCGTTACTCGATGCCGATGACCTGGATACCTACAAAATGGAGTTACTGTAATGACGGAAGCGAGGAAAAGCCCGTATGCGCCACGGGTAATATCAGAAGGGGATATTCCTGTACACAGGGATTTGGGGGAAGTTGCTCAGACCTGCCGTGTGGGCGTACCGCGCCCGATGCCGGGGATCGTTATTCTGGTCCACGGCGTGAATGATGTAGGCGAAGCGTACCAGAACCAGGAGAAGGGCATTATCGCGGGCCTGAGTAAACGTCTTGGCCGCACAGACTTTTACACCCATGAATGGGGGGACTACAGAATCACCCGTCCCGGGCGTTCACCGGTTATCCCGTTTTACTGGGGGTATAAGCCTGTTACGCATGACGACTATAAAGCAGATCAGAAGCAGTACCGGGATGAAGTGGGTAAGCTGAAGGACCAGGCTCACCTGCCGTACGATGCCTATCAGGAAGATAATACTGATAAAAAAGCCGATCTGGGTAATGACGGAAAAGGTGCGTTTAAGTACCAGAACGATAACTTTGGTAATGCGCTGGAAGCGAACTTTGCCAAAGGGGGCGGTACCTTCGCGAACGCCACAACCAATATTCCCGACATGCTTGGGCCGGGGGCGGGTGGTGTGGCTCTGGCGGCTGCGGGATTTGCATCACTGCATATGAATGACGGGGATTACACTCACCCTATCTATGAAAACCCCCACCGAATCTATCAGTTTTTTGCTGCCCAGCGCCTCGCTGATTTGATTTTACAAATCCGAACCGAAGAGGCAACTAAACATGATGTTATTAACATCGTGGCGCACAGCCAGGGGACCATCATCACCATGCTGGCAAATATGCTGGTAAAACAGGCAGGACAGAATCCGGTGAACTGCGTCATTCTGAATCATTCCCCTTATTCACTGGAGTCCCGCGTGGCTGAAAATATTCAGCCCGGATACCAACAGACGGATGCCGCCAGACAGAAGACATTCAAAAATTTCTGTAGCCTGATGTATACCCAGTGGAAAGGGGGAGGAAAATTAGACGAGGATGAATTACTGACCCTGGAAGCCTCCTGTACGTTGCGTAAACCTTCAGATAACCCGCTGCGGGGTGATGATCGATATTGTCGGAACAACAACGGCAAAGTGTACAACTACTTCTGCCCGAACGATGGTGTTGTGTCACTTGAGAATGTGCAGGGGTTCGGCTGGGGTGGTATCCCCCAAAAAATAGCCAGTGTTATTCCTAACCTGTTCCAGCGAGTTTTTTATCAGCATGGCGAAGTAGGAAAAGCACCTGACACTAAACCCTTTGCGTTGCCACAACGAAAAGATGGGGATGCAAAATATTCGTTTCTCCCGAATGCCAGCTACCGAGCCCATGACGTAGTGATAAACGGTGAAGAATTGCCAGAGCCCTTTATTTTCAAACTACAGGGTCAGGATAACCATCCTGATAATGACCCTGAAACGAGTGACAAGCCGTATACGTATTATATCGACCCGGATAGCCCAGACGCCTACATATCCTATTCAGCTAAAGCCAGTGCCATTAAGCGCACGGATTCTGCGATGTATATGCTTAACAGTTATCAGCGTATTAGCTGGAAGCCTGGGCATGTTTTAACACCAGATGAGCTGAAGGGGGAAAGCCTTGACCGGGGGCATACCGTTATTCACGGGGAAGTAACTGGTTCAAAAGATTACCCTGTGTTGTCCATTACCTGGCTGAAAACCCGTGAAGAACTTGAAAAAGAATGGAAAAAAGTTGACCCGGTAAGCTACAGCCAGCATTCGTCAATTGTCATGAGCGAGTTTGCACCATCGCACGCGATGGCGTTCGACCTTGCAATTGGTCAGTGTAAGTCGTTTGACTACAAAGCCGGTAAATTCTGGGAAGGGTTGTTACACCGTGCAGACTGGCGTGATCCTCAAAGCGGTAATCAATATGCGAGGGAATATTACAAATCGGGTCGATTGCCAACGGCCTCTACAAAAGATTTTATGAATAAACCCGATGAGGTGCTGCCTGCGGGTGACTTCGGTGTGAAAAATGATTATGCCGGTATCCGGCCGCGATCACGTAACCTGATGGATATTGAGACGGGAACCGCCAGGCCGGAAGATTTCCAGGAAGTAAAATTATTGCAATGGGAAATGCCAAAACCTAAAAGTGACAGCCAGCTGGCTTAAGGATTAGATATGAAAGGATTATGTACAGGCTTGGCGGTCACAGCTATTTTTCTGGCAGCGGCTTGTCAAGCCCAGGAGCCGCCGACGCAGGTGGTTTACCGATTCAGTGACCATCGCTATCTGGAGCTGAAGGGCTGGGACTGCGAAGGTGAACTCTGGTACACCGATACGCAGAGGGCTATACATTCTCAGGTTTATTTTCAGTTTTATCGGATCTTCACGCGTAAATTTATTCATCCTTCAGAAAAATATATGTCTGTACCTATTTGGGGGACAGATGGTTTCAGGGTATCGAAGGACTATGGTCGGACATGGAAACTTGCACAGTTTGTCCCAGGAGAAAATGAACCCAATGGTGATGATAGTGCGCCTTATGAAGATGTTCTCTCTTTCACCGTAGTCAACGATCAGGGTTTTTTGCAGACCAAACACCGGCTGTATATGTCGTCAAAGCCGTTTGATGACCCGCGCATTTTGCCTGGTGGGTCGGGGATTAAATATCGTTTAGACAGCGGTGAAATGGATGAAATTACGCCAGATGCCCCAGGGTGGTCTTGGGGGATGGTTTATTTTACGCAGGAAGGTTTACAAGGAAAGGTTATGCGCCGTGAGGCCAATTATCAGGACCTCCCCGATAAAGTACCGGAAGTAAAAGGCTATACCGGCTGGGACCATATGTGGTGCGATATGGATGCGGGGCGATAAAGCATGAAAGGATTATGCATAGGTCTGACAGCTGCAGCTGTATTTATGGCAGTTGGTTGCCAGGCGAAAGAGCCGCCGACGCAGGTGGTGTACCGGTTCGATGACCATCGTTATCTGGAGCTGAAGGGATGGGACTGCGAGGGTGAACTCTGGTACACGGATACACAGCGGGGTATCCACACGGAGCCAGTCAGCCAGTTTTACCGGATATTTACCAAAAAATATGTGCATCCATCAGAACGTTACATTGCGCTTCCGACCTGGGATGTAAGTGGTTTTCTTGTTTCGAAAGATTACGGTCAGACTTGGCATGATGCACTGTTTTCCCCTGGTGAAAATGATCTTAATGGAATGAATGCCCCACAGCAGGAAGATGTTCTTTCTTTTACCGTCGTCAACGATCAGGGTTTTTTGCAAACGAAACACCGGCTGTATATGTCATCAAAGCCGTTTGATGACCCGCGTATTTTGCCTGGAGGGGCGGGTATTTTTTATAGCCTTGCTAATGGGGAAAAAGACAGTATTACTTCGGAAGCACCAGGATGGGCTTGGGGATTGATTTACTTCACGCGAGAAGGACTTGTTGGAAAAATAATGAGTCATGAAGCCAACTATCAGGATCTTCCTGACAGGGTACCGGAAATAAAGGGTTATACCGGCTGGGACCATATGCGGTGCGATATGGATGCGGGGCGATAAAGCATGAAAGGATTATGCTCAGGTCTGACAGCTGCAGCTGTATTTATAGCAGCGGGTTGCCAGGCGAAAGAGCCGCCGACGCAGGTGGTTTATCGGTTTGACGATCATCGCTATCTGGAGCTGAAAGGCTGGGACTGCGAAGGTGAACTCTGGTACACGGATACGAAGAGAGGTATTCATACCGAACCAGTCAGCCAGTATTACCGATTATTTACCCGCAAATTTATCCATCCGTCAGAACGATATATTGCAATAACAGGCTGGGGCGCTGGTGGGTTTATGGTGTCCAAAGACTACGGACAAACCTGGCATTCTGTAGGTATTGCACCCGGTCACAATGAGCCAAATGGTGATGATGGTCCTCCTTATGAAGACGTTCTTTCTTTCACAGTCGTCAACGATCAGGGTTTTTTACAGACGAAACACCGGCTGTATATGTCGTCAAAACCGTTTGATGACCCGCGTATTCTGCCCGGTGGTCCAGGGATTGAGTATACCGTGGATGATGGTATGGGGAGCAAAGTAAACGGCAAGCTGGAACCTCGATTTCCTGGCCCAGCTTGGGGGCTGGACTACATCACCAAGCAAGGTCTGAAAGAGAATACGGCGCAGTTTAAAACGAACTATCAGGGCCTCCCCGATAAAGTCCCGGAAGTAAAAGGCTACACCGGCTGGGACCATATGCGCTGCGATATAGATGCTGGGCGGAAAAGTTATTAACTTAAAAGGACGTAGGATATGAAATTTATTAAAATATATGACATTAACGTGTTAGCATGTAACATTTTGTTTTTACTGGTGGCTTGCACCAGTTTATCTGGATGTTTGACCTACTCGCTTTCCCAGAAAATTGGTGATGGAAAGGACGTATCAATATCATATAGCAATGATGAAATTATTGGCTTCTCCAAAGGTATTGACAGTAATAAAAAGGAAGGTTGGGTTTTTATTGGTAAAAATTTTGATTATTTACTATCTAGTGGGGGCGATTCAATTGTAAGTCTTCTAAATGATGACTCAATTGATAAAAAAAGCCTTACAGCGCGCGGCGAAGAACAGTTTGTGATTTCACAAAAGGGTAATGCGTTTTCTGGAAGTATCTATATTCTGTATAAAAATGCCCCGTTAATTGATGGCGTCCGTAATTCATTGAAACAGCATGGTTTTATTTGCCATAGCAATAACAATTGTGAGCTAACAGTACGTTTCCTTTCTGGTAGTATTCATAAGAAAAATACCCAACAAGATAATAGCAAAGTATTAATGTTCTATCAGCCAGTCAAAATTGCATTTTACAAGAAAAGTACGTCTACATCCCCAGCTGTCGCTGGTGCGCTCTTATACCCTGTTACTCTTGCTGTGGATATTGTTACATCGCCATTGCAATTAATTAGTTTGCCTCTTGTTGGTATTGCAAGTATGGCATCAATGAAAGCTCACTAAAAGGAATGAAGTGATGAACGGCGTAATTCGACTCAATGACCCGCTGGTAAGCGGCGGGAAAGTGATTAAGGCGTCAGGCGCGCAATTTATGGGCCTGCCCGTGGCTCTGAAAGGCGATGAAGTGACGTGTACGGAGCATAAAGGGACGTTCCCTATTAACGATTGTCACCCAACCTGGACGATGAACGGCCGCGGCGTGGTCGTGGACGGCTGTAAAGCGGCGTGTGGTTGTGCTATCCGGACCACGCTACCTGTTGCGGGGGCTGTGTGATGAACTGGTGGTTGTATCCTGAACAGGACGAATTTAAAGAAGACTACCCCTATCTGGCAGTTTTTATCCTATATGTGATCGTCGTGATTATCGGTATTGCTGTTCGGGCAGTCACCTGGCCGGGTAATAAACATGTTGATCTCGATTTTCTTGCCCAGTCCGTTGTTATTCCAGTTGTTTTTCTGACGGGGTTCGTTCAGATGTGGTCTGTCGTGTATCACGGCATGAGGCACTACATGGAAACGAGGCTGCTGATTGCCGCCCGGCAGGAATACAAGGTTGTCAGCTTTGCCCGGGGGAATATTACCCTTGCTGGCTGGTCCGTACTCACTCCACCAAAGGCAACAAAGGAACTGGCACTGAGAATGCTGAAACTTGAGGGAGAGTTTCCGCTGGCCGCTAAAATGCCGTTGAAAATCGAGCTGGAAGAATCGTTCGATTTCACGAGGGCCGGGCAGGCAGTATCCCGCGTTCTGGAGCCCATGGCAGGGAAACTTTCTCGGTACCAGCAGATTGAAGCGCTGGTGTGGGTTCGAGGCGGGGATGAATCCTTTAGCGATGAACTCCTGCGCGTGCTTGAACGTTCTGCGATCGCGACGAAGAAAATCACTTTTTTACCTGAATGCCCGGACTATACGCAAGTCACGGAATGGATAAATCTGTCGAAAAGCTACGTCGTTCAACGGCTGCTTATCTGCGTCGATCTGCATTCTGACGAAGAAGCATCTAAACAGATGGAAAATGTTACGGCACTTCTCTTCACGAACGACTACGTCAAAACTGAAGGAGAAAAACCTGTTTATCTTTACCAGCCGATGACAGGTGTCAATGACGTTGAAAGCAAGGTACCGGTTTATCTGAGGACGGAAACGGTCAGTAAACCTAAACTGCTCTGGTATACCGGGTTATCCCGCACAGAGAAGTATCCGCTGCTGGAAGTGCTGGACGAGAACAAAGTGGTGCCGGACAGGCTGGAGCTTGAGGCTTCGCTCGGTGAGCGCTCTGCCGGTTATCAGTGGCTGATGCTGGCGCTGGCCGCTGATGCGGTTATCTATGGGCAGGGCGATCAGCTTGTGGCCGCGTCCGCACAGAACCATTTTGCCATGGCCGCGCTATCCTCCCGGTTGACCTGCCAACCCGATTACCCCGAAGAAAAAAGATATACGTTGCCGTGGCAAGCTGGCGGGATTGGCGGTCTGATGTTGTTTTTTGGGCTGATGTTAATCATTGCCAGCGTTGGTGAAGCCGGTAAAACTCTGTCCGGCTGGTTTATAACGATAATGGCGGTTCTGTTAATAGGTTTATTCCTTGGGATGGGGACATTGTTTACCTTGTATTATGGTGACAAAGCTTATGAGCACATGGGGATGTGATGATGAATGAAGCATTAATTTTAACGACAGCATTCCGGATGATGATAATAGTAATATAAGGAATTGATTAAAGGGGAATCTCTCCCTATTAAAGCGGATAGTTTCCCCTTAAACCTTTGTTATCCCACTTCCGGCAGCATCCCGGCTGCAATCAACACCTGCACCAGAATAATCACCACCCCACAGCAAAACACCACGCACAGCAGCGGTTTTCCCCCCGCCACGCGGTAACCCTGCTGCGGATGCTGCTGGCGGCTCTTCCATGCCAGCAGGGAAGGGAGCAGCAGGGCCAGGATAGAGAGCGCCACCCCCGCATAGCCCAGCGCCATCACAAATCCGCGTGGGTAAAACAGCGCAAAAGCGAGCGGCGGCAGGAAGGTGATGGCCCCCGTCTGCAACCGTCCAGCCGCGGTATTGCGACGCTGGAACAGGTCGGCCAGGTAATCAAACAGGCCGAGCGCCACTCCCAGGAACGAGGTTGCCAGCGCCAGGTCGGCAAACAGGTGTACCGCCAGCTCCACGTGCGGGGAGGTAACAACCTCGCGCAGCGCCAGCAGAAAACCGTTCAGGCCAGCGTGTTGCGCCATCAGCCCAATAAAGGTCGAAGAGTCAATGCTGCCCAGCGTCACCAGCTGCCAGAAAATATAGGCGATCAGCGGGATCGCGCTGCCGATAACAAAGACGCGGCGCAGCTTGCGGATATCGCCGTTCATATAGCTGACGATGCTCGGCACGCTACCGTGGAAGCCAAACGAGGTGAAAATGACCGGGATCGCGGAAAGCGCCAGCCCTTTTTCCAGCGGCAGCGTCAGCAGGTTGACCTTGTGCACGTGCGGGGCCAGCAGCACCAGCATGATAATCAGGAAGAGAATTTTGGCGCTGAACAGAAAGCGGTTAAACAGATCGACCAGCGATGTCCCCACGCAGACCACGCCGCCGCCGATGAGCGCAAAGAAGATAGCCCCCGTCGCCGGGGTAATGTCAGAGCCAAACCAGTCGTTGACGCTGGAGGCGATGAGTTCCCCGGCGCCGCTGATATAGGCGGCGGTCAGGGCGTACATCAGGAACATCATGCTAAAGCCGGTTATCCACTGGCCGTAGCGTCCCAGATAGCGCACCGCAAGCGAACCCAGGCCGGTGTCGGCGGGGACGTGCTGGTAAACCTCAAGCAGCAGCAGGGCGGTGTAGCACATCAGCGCCCAGAGCGTACCCAGCAGCAGCAGGGTCATGCCAAATCCCACGCCCGCGGCCGCCAGGGGCATGGCCAGCATTCCTGCGCCAATTGTCGTTCCGGCGACGATAAAAATACTTCCCAGGGTTCTGTTTTTCACGCTTTCCTCTACAACGCTTCTTAACCGCGACAAATCTGCGGCGCAGAGTAAGGGAAAAGCCGTAACTCGTCAAATCACCGTTACAAGTACTGTAATTAAAAGTTTACGAATTGCGCTGCCGGCAATTCTATGACGTGGGGCGACGCTCAGGCGTAAGGTAAACAGGGCGTACAGGGAATAAAATGGGTATTTCGATGCGGGGGAGGGAAGGTAAATTAACGCGGTGCCGGAAACCGGCACCGCGCTGAAATTAATTCTGAGTATCGAGAGTGGAAAGTTCTTTATCAATAAAGTAAAGACCTTCACCGGATTTCCCCACCAGCGATAATTTATCCAGCACGGATTTAAACAGCTTCTCTTCTTCGTGTTGTTCAGCGACGTACCACTGCAGGAAATTAAAGGTTGGATAATCCTGGCTGGTCATCGCAGCATGAACCAATTCGTTAATTTTCTGGGTGATCAGCTGCTCGTGCTCGTAGGTGGCGCGGAACAGTTCATCGAGAGAATTATACTCAGCAAACGGTGAGGCCACGGTGTCAATGCGCGGCAGGCTGCCCGTATCTGTCAGATAATCAAACAGACGCTGCATGTGGGTCATCTCTTCCTGAGCGTGACGACGCAGAAACGCGGCCGCACCTTCGAAGCTGTGGTAGCTGCACCAGGCGCTCATCTGCTGGTAGAGCAGGGATGAAAAAAGCTCAAGATTCATTTGTGCGTTGAGCTTGTCGATCATTTCAGTTTTCAGCATGGTGACGCTCCGGATTATTATTTCTGGTCCACAATGAGCGACACTATAATTTGTTATTTAATTATTTGCAAAACGTAAAATTATTATTTTATTTATTCAAAATACGAATGGGAATAAAACGCATTGGCGATTTTTATAATGTATTAATGAGAATTATTTTTGTTCGTAATGAAATAAACTGCCAGCACACGCTGGCAGCTTCGATTAATACCACGGATTATTTGACTTAGGATTAACGGCGTAACCCATACATTTGTACTGGATAGTCACGCTCTCGTTCAGGCACAGAGAACCGCTTGTCAGGGTACAGGTTTTAATGGGCTGACCATAGGCTGAGGCGGTGGCATACCCCATGCTCTGACACGCTTTTGCCGCCGTGCCGTTATTCACATACTCATCGGAATATGCATTTTGCAGCGCTGCCTGGCCGTAGTCGAGGCGGACGATGCCGTTTGGGGCATCGAGACTACTGACTTCAGCCTGGCGGTTAATACTACACCCCGCGAGCAGCAGGATTGTGCCGGCTACAATGACTCTTTTCATGGTTCGCTCTGAGTGGATGGAAATACGTTATCGTACCCGCAGATGCCCGCTGCAATGCCTGGAATAGCCGGACAATCTGCCCTCACTCTTTGCAACGGGTCCGGGATTAACGCTGTCAGGCCACATGCGGATAAAATTGTGATGCATGTCACAAAAATATTGATTTTTGTGACAGTGGTCATATTATAGGTACATTGACAATAAAGTTGTATAACAAGTTAATGGAGCCTCATCGTGAAACTGCGCAAAATCCTCAAAAGCATGTGGGCCAATTACTGCCGCACGTTCAAAGACGTGCCGCCGGGCGCCATGTTCTGATAAAAAACCTGCTTCGGCAGGTTTTTTTATACCTGCAGGCGTTGAAGGGGAGATGTCAGGGGGCGTGTTTTGCTAATATGGCGGCCTTTAAATAAGGAGAAAGCCCCATGTCACAAAACCTGAGCGCCGATCAGGAACTGGTCTCTGACGTTGTCGCCTGTCAGCTGGTTATCAAACAAATCCTTGATGTTCTGGACGTGATTGCGCCGGTTGAAGTGCGCGAGAAGATGTCTACCCAGCTCAAAAACATCGATTTCGCCAGCCATCCTGCTGCCGCTGATCCGGTAACGCTTCGTGCGATCCAGAAAGCCATCGCGCTGATCGAGCTGCGATTCACGCCGCAGGGTGAATCCCACTAAGCAGGGAAATGGGCGACGGTACGTGTCGCCCTTTGATGCTGTCAGAAGAACGTCTGGACCAGCAGGTAGCTCGCCGCGCACGCGCAGCTCACCCCAATCAGCCCTGGCAAAATGAAGCTGTGGTTGATTATGAATTTCCCGATGCGGGTCGTGCCTGACCGGTCAAAGCCGATGCAGGCCAAATCACTTGGATAGGTTGGCAGCACAAAATAGCCGTATGATGCCGGGAAAAAGGCGATCAGCATTTTCGGGTCGATGCCCAGCATGAGGCCCATAGGCGCAACGGCCGTCAGCGCCGCCGCCTGGCTGTTCACCAGTTTTGACACCAGAAACAGTACAATGGCATACGTCCACGGGTGGCTTTTCACCACGCCTTCCAGCGCCAGCTTTAACTCCTCGAGATGTGCCTGAAAAAAGGTATCGCTCATCCACGCCACGCCGAACACCGAGAAGATCGCGACCATACCGGCTTTGAACACCGCGCCGTTGGAAATGGCCGACGCATTGACCTTGCAGGCCATCAGCATCACCGCGCCCGCAATTAACATCATCATCTGAATGACAAGGTTCATCGACAGCGCCGTCATTTTACCTTTCACTTCAAAGGCAGGGCGCAGTTCAGGGAATGCCCCCAGCAAAACGACCACGGCAATACCGGCAAAGAAAATCCACGTGGACCAGTAGGCCTGTTTAGGAAAACGTTGATTCATTAACGTCTCCGTTCCGCCGTAGATAAATTCTCGCTGCTTAGGATCTTTCAGCTTTTCCTGAAACTCCATGTCGTCTGCCAAATCTTTCCCGCGGCGTAAGCTCCACAGGGCCGCTATGGCCACGCCAAAAAGTGAAGCGGGAACCGAGACGGCAAGTATTTCCAGGATCCCCCACGCGTGGCCGAGCCCATGCTGGGCCGCCAGGATGGAGACCAGCGACACGACGGCAACGGAAACGGGGGAGGCCGTGATCGCCATCTGCGACGCGACCGATGCCACGGCCATAGGGCGCTCCGGGCGGATCCCTTTTTTCAGGGCGATATCCGCAATGATGGGGAACATGGTGTAGACCACATGCCCGGTGCCGCACAGAAAGGTTAGCATCCAGGTGGTGAAAGGGGCGAGCAGGGTGATGTGCTGCGGGTGTTTGCGCAGAAGACGTTCAGCAAACTGCATCATGACGTTGAGACCGCCCGCCGTTTGCAGGGTAGCGGCACAGCCAATCACCGCAAGGATGGTCAGCATAACGTCAACCGGCGGTTTACCCGGCTGCAGACCAAAGACAAAACATAAAATAAAAAGACCAATACCGCTGATTAACCCAAGCCCCATTCCGCCGAAACGCGTACCCGTCAGCAGGCAGAGGAGAATGACAACAAACTCAATGGTGATCATGATGCTCCCTCGTCAATGATTATGTAACTAAATAAATCATCACACGTTGTGTGGTTAATCATTGGGAGCCAGATCTGATTTGTTAAATTTCAGCAAAAGCAGAAGGTTGGAGACGTGAAGGGAGCCTGCTCCTCCGGATGGGAGCAGGCCAAAAAACTCAGTGGTGCTGCACCGCCACGATGTCGAGCAGATGACGGTCGGTTTGCTCAGGACATAAACCCGCCTGCTGCGCATTATGGATCTCATCCGCCAGCGTCTTCAGCAGAAGGCCATCCTGCTGCTGCTCTTTATCCATATCGCGTAAGAATCTGAGCGTCGTAATGTCCTGCTGCGCTTTGGCTTCATCGGCCAGTTTGCTGAGGGTGCTGCAGCGTTGTTCATACTCTTCAAGCGTTTTCTGAAACAGTTCTTCCAGGCAAGAGTAGTTCTCGTTGATCCCATCAAGAGCTTTAACGACAGGATTTGCCCCTGCGGCTTTCAGGAAGTTAAAGACACGCATCATATGAGTGACGTTACTTTGCGCCTGAGAGCGAAAGAATGTGGCAGATCCCGTGAGGCTATTCTCGGCACACCATGCACTTAAGTGAAGGTGCAGATTCGAGGCGTAGAACTCAAGGTTCATCTGCGCGTTAAGTTTTTGCATCATCGTTTGGGTAGCCATACTCATATCCTTATTGACCGTGGGACGTGATGTCCGTTGCTTAACCTGAGCGCCAGGCAAATATGAAGAAAAGAGCAGAAATACACATTCTGCCGTGACCGAAGTCGACCGAAATACACTTCCTGTGTTCGATATAAATAAGCATACCCTTGTCTGTGGTCTAAGAAAACTCTTAATTAGGCTGTGTTTACCATACATTACAAAGCTTAATATAGTACAGAAAAGCAATTAGCTCGCCATGAAGTGAGCGCTTCTTAAATGGCTAAATATTAAGGCTTTTTACTGATGTGACACACTGTTACTCTTTCGAAAATATTAAGTTGGAATAATGCTCCGTGAAAAAGAGAAATACGGCTTAATCGTTTCGAATATATGATGTGCCAATAAAATTGCGCTAAATCAAATTCTGCGGAATAACGTTTTTCCGGGTGCGTTATACATTCTTGATAAAACAGCATGTAAACCCATTTAACGCCAGGCGCCGTTTTGCCCGCTGAGGAGCATCAGGGATATCTTAGCTAATCTTATGGATAATTCTGCTTAACCACCTTCCATTTGTCTGACAAATCCTGCCTTTTTTATGTCATTTTTCGCTGAATTTATGTACGCAATTACTGTAATTCTGCGGTGTGATGGGGCTCTCTTATGGATGATTAATTTCCCGCTAAAACTATCACCAGCAATAACGCTTATGACGAGGTAAGCGCTAATGCCTTGTTTTAAGTCCGATTAAATTAGAAGCACGCACATATTCCCTACAGAAAAGAATGCTAAAGCTGGAGTTTACCATGCACAAATTTACTAAAGCGCTGGCGGCCATCGGTCTGGCTGCCGTTATGTCACAATCCGCTATCGCTGAGAATTTAAAACTCGGTTTTTTGGTAAAACAGCCCGAAGAGCCCTGGTTCCAGACTGAGTGGAAATTCGCAGATAAAGCCGGGAAAGATTTAGGTTTTGAAGTCATTAAAATCGCCGTGCCTGACGGCGAAAAAACCCTGAACGCCATCGACAGCCTTGCGGCCAGCGGTGCAAAAGGTTTCGTTATCTGTACCCCTGATCCAAAGCTGGGATCGGCGATTGCGGCGAAGGCGCGCGGTTACGACATGAAGGTCATCGCGGTTGACGATCAGTTCGTCAACGCTAAAGGCAAGCCGATGGATACCGTCCCGCTGGTCATGATGGCGGCGACAAAAATTGGCGAACGCCAGGGCCAGGAGCTCTATAAAGAGATGCAAAAGCGCGGCTGGGATGTCAAAGAGACCGCGGTGATGGCTATCACGGCTGACGAGCTGGACACCGCACGTCGTCGTACTACCGGTTCAATGGATGCGCTAAAAGCAGCCGGCTTCCCGGAAAAACAGATCTATAAGGTCCCAACCAAATCCAACGATATCCCAGGCGCTTTCGACGCCGCGAACTCTATGCTCGTCCAGCATCCGGAGGTCAAACACTGGCTGGTGGTCGGCATGAACGACAACACCGTGCTGGGCGGGGTTCGTGCGACGGAAGGCCAGGGCTTCAAAGCGCCTGACGTGATCGGGATTGGCATCAACGGCGTTGACGCCGTCAGCGAGCTGTCCAAAGCGCAGGCTACCGGTTTCTACGGTTCTCTGCTGCCAAGCCCGGACGTTCACGGCTACAAATCCAGTGAGATGCTCTACAACTGGGTCACCAAAGGGGCCGAACCGCCGAAATTTACCGAAGTGACCGACGTGGTGCTGATCACCCGCGACAACTTCAAAGAGGAGCTGGCGAAAAAAGGACTGGGCGGTAAGTAATACGCTGTGATTGCGCCCCTCATACATCGTGAGGGGCCAGACGTACACACTACAGGAATCACGGAGACGTTATGCAACAGTCTGATCCGTATCTCTCTTTTCGCGGCATCGGGAAAACCTTCCCCGGTGTGAACGCGCTGACCGATATCAGCTTCGACTGCTATGCCGGCCAGGTTCACGCCCTGATGGGGGAAAACGGCGCGGGTAAATCCACGCTGTTGAAGATCCTCAGCGGCAACTACGCGCCCACGACCGGCACGCTGGCCATTCGCGGCGAAGAGATGGCGTTTGCCGATACCACGGCGGCGCTCAATGCCGGGGTGGCGATCATCTACCAGGAGCTGCACCTCATTCCCGAGATGACCGTGGCGGAAAATATCTATCTAGGACAGCTCCCGCATAAAGGCGGCGTGGTGAATCGTTCGCTACTCAATTATGAAGCGGGGCTGCAGCTTAAACACCTGGGTCTGGACGTCGATCCCCAGACGCCGCTGAAATATCTCTCCATCGGCCAGTGGCAGATGGTTGAAATTGCCAAGGCGCTGGCGCGTAACGCCAGAATTATTGCCTTTGATGAACCCACCAGTTCGCTCTCTAAGCGTGAAATCGAAAATCTGTTCCGCGTGATCCGCGAATTGCGTCAGGAAGGCCGTACGATCCTGTACGTTTCGCACCGAATGGAAGAGATTTTTGCCCTGAGCGATGCCATCACCGTGTTTAAAGATGGACGCTATGTGCGCACCTTTACCGACATGGCGCAGGTGAACCATGACCAGCTGGTTCAGGCAATGGTCGGACGCGATCTGGGCGATATTTATCACTGGCAGCCGCGCCCGTACGGCCCGGAACGCCTGCGCCTGGATAACGTCAAAGCGCCGGGCGTCAGAACACCGATTTCGTTATCCGTTCGCAGCGGTGAAATCGTCGGCCTGTTTGGTCTGGTGGGGGCGGGGCGCAGCGAATTGATGAAAGGTCTGTTCGGCGGTACCCGTATTACCGATGGCCAGGTCTCCATTGACGGCGAACGGGTAGATATTCAGAAACCGGCCCACGCGATCGGGGCGGGCATGATGCTCTGCCCGGAAGACCGTAAAGCAGAGGGGATCATTCCGGTGCATTCGGTACGCGACAACATCAATATTTCCGCTCGCCGCAAGTTTATTCGCGCAGGCTGCCTGATAAACGATAGCTGGGAGTCGAGCAACGCCGACCACCATATTCGCTCGCTGAATATCAAAACGCCGGGTCCGGAACAGCTGATCATGAATCTTTCCGGCGGAAATCAGCAGAAAGCCATTTTAGGCCGCTGGCTGTCAGAGGATATGAAGGTGATTTTGCTGGACGAGCCGACGCGCGGTATCGATGTGGGGGCAAAACACGAGATCTATAACGTGATCTATGAACTGGCAAAACGCGGCGTGGCGGTGCTCTTCGCCTCCAGCGATCTGCCGGAGGTGCTTGGCGTGGCCGACCGCATTGTGGTGATGCGTGAAGGCGAAATTGCCGGTGAATTACTTCATGAACAGGCGAATGAACAACAGGCGTTGAATCTCGCCATGCCTAAAGTCAGCCAGGCTGTCGCCTGAGTAAGGAGTTAATGATGTCCTCTGTTACTACATCCGGGGCGCCGAAATCGAAATCGGCGCTGAGTTTTGGGCGTATCTGGGATCAGTACGGCATGCTGGTCGTCTTTGCCGCGCTGTTCCTCGCCTGTGCTATTTTCGTCCCTAATTTTGCCACCTTCATTAATATGAAGGGGCTGGGGCTGGCTATTTCCATGTCCGGGATGGTGGCCTGCGGTATGCTGTTCTGTCTGGCCTCCGGCGATTTTGACCTGTCGGTGGCGTCGGTGATTGCCTGTGCGGGCGTCACGACGGCCGTGGTAATCAACATGACGGAGAGCCTGTGGATTGGCGTCCTGGCCGGACTGCTGCTCGGCGTCATCAGCGGTCTGGTGAACGGTTTTGTTATCGCTCGCCTGAAGATTAACGCCCTGATAACCACGCTTGCGACAATGCAAATTGTCCGCGGGCTGGCCTACATCATCTCCGACGGTAAAGCCGTGGGGATTGAAGACGAGCGCTTCTTTACCCTGGGTTACGCCAACTGGCTGGGTCTGCCCGCGCCTATCTGGCTGACCGTGGCCTGCCTGATCCTGTTCGGCTTCCTGCTCAACCGAACCACCTTTGGCCGTAACACGCTGGCGATCGGCGGTAATGAAGAGGCGGCACGCCTGGCAGGGGTACCGGTGGCGCGAACCAAGATTATTATCTTTGTGCTCTCAGGGCTGGTTTCTGCCGCCGCGGGGATTATTCTTGCTTCGCGTATGACCAGCGGCCAGCCGATGACCTCTATCGGTTATGAGCTGATCGTCATTTCGGCCTGCGTTTTAGGGGGCGTTTCCCTCAAGGGAGGCATCGGAAAAATCTCATATGTTGTGGCCGGTATCCTGATTTTAGGCACGGTGGAGAACGCCATGAACCTGCTGAATATTTCGCCGTTCTCTCAGTACGTGGTACGTGGCCTGATCCTGCTGGCAGCGGTGATTTTCGACCGTTACAAGCAAAAAGCGAAGCGTACCGTGTAACCCTTTTTTCCGTCTTTTATTGCTCAACTTATAACCATAGTTGACCCCTGAACCGCCCCGCCAGTAAAACTGGCGGGGCGGTTGTCAAATGGCGAGCCACGTCACACTGTCTATACTTACATGGCTATGAAAGAGGTAAAGGCGTTTACCTCTCGTAAACCGTAAGGAGGAAAAGGGTGGCTGACATGTTAACCGCACCGCCTGTACTGCCCGGACATTATGCTTTCTTTTTTGATCTCGACGGCACGCTCGCCGGGATAAAACCGCACCCCGATCAGGTGTCTATTCCGGAGGCGGTGTTACAGGATTTGCATCAGCTCTCGCTCATGAACGAGGGAGCACTGGCATTGATATCAGGGCGCTCAATGGCCGAGCTGGATATGCTCGCCAGTCCTTACCACTTTCCGCTGGCCGGTGTACACGGAGCGGAGCGCCGCGACATCCATGATCACACGCATATCGTTTCACTCCCCGACGCACTCACGCAAACGCTGCATAAGCAGCTCTCTGCAGCGCTGGCCGTACTGCCCGGCACCGAGCTGGAAGCCAAAGGCATGGCCTTTGCCCTGCATTATCGTCAGGCGCCGCAGCACGAAAATGCCGTGCTCGCGCTTGCTCATACGGTTGCGGATGCGCATCCACTGCTGGCGCTGCAGCCGGGCAAATGCGTAGTCGAGTTAAAACCGAAGGGGATTAATAAAGGTTCAGCCATCGCCGCATTTATGGCGGAGGCACCATTTAAGGGCCGGACGCCTGTTTTCTTAGGGGATGACCTGACCGATGAGGCCGGGTTTCGCGTGGTGAATCAGGCCGGAGGTATCGCCGTCAAGGTGGGGCCTGGTGACACCGTTGCCGAATGGCGACTGGCGGATGTCGCCAGCGTCTGGCAGTGGATATCTGACATCGCTAACCAGCAACAACAACAAATAGCGCAAAGCAAAGGGGGAAACCATTATGGGTCGCTTAGTCGTCGTCTCTAACCGAATCGCACCGCCTGATGACAAAAAAGCCAGTGCAGGTGGCCTGGCGGTAGGGGTGTTAGGTGCCTTGAAAGCCGCTGGCGGGCTGTGGTTTGGCTGGAGTGGGGAAATCAGTGAAGAAGAGAAGCCGCTTAAAAAGGTGACGCGCGGAAACATTACGTGGGCTTCATTTGCATTAAAAGAGAAAGACTATGACGAGTATTACTCGCAGTTCTCGAATGCCGTCCTGTGGCCCGCGTTTCACTATCGTCTTGACCTGGTCAAATTTCAGCGTGAATCCTTCGAAGGCTACTCGCGCGTGAATGCACTGCTGGCGGATAAACTGCTGCCATTAATAGAAGAAGACGATATTTTATGGATCCACGATTATCACCTGCTACCCTTCGCGAGAGAGCTGCGAAAGAGGGGGGTGAATAACCGGATTGGCTTCTTCCTGCACATTCCTTTTCCGACGCCGGAAATTTTTACCGCGCTGCCGCCGCATGAAGAGCTGCTGGAGGCGCTGTGTGACTACGATTTGCTTGGCTTCCAGACGGAAAATGACCGCCTGGCATTCCTTGACTCCATCTCAGGGAAAGCCCGTCTGGTGACAAAAGGCGGAAAAACTCACACGGCCTGGGGCAAAACCTTCCACACCGAGGTGTATCCAATAGGAATTGAACCAGACGAGATCGCGGAGCAGGCCTCAGGTCCGCTGCCGCCGAAGCTTGCGCAGCTTAAGAATGAACTTAAGCACGTGAAAAATATCTTCTCGGTTGAGCGCCTTGATTATTCCAAAGGGCTGCCGGAACGCTTCCTGGCGTATGAAACGCTGCTGGATAAATATCCGCAGCACCACGGTAAAATCCGCTATACCCAGATCGCGCCGACGTCGCGCGGTGAGGTTCAGGCCTATCAGGATATTCGCCACCAGCTGGAAACAGAGGCAGGGCGCATAAATGGCCGCTACGGCCAGCTGGGCTGGACGCCGCTCTTTTACCTGAATCAGCACTTTGACCGTAAGATCCTGATGAAGGTTTTCCGCTATGCGGACGTTGGGCTGGTCACGCCGCTGCGCGACGGGATGAACCTGGTGGCGAAAGAGTATGTGGCGGCCCAGGATCCTGCCGACCCGGGGGTTCTGGTGCTTTCCCAGTTTGCCGGGGCTGCAAATGAGCTCACGTCTGCGCTTATTGTTAACCCTTACGACAGGGATGACGTGGCTAACGCGCTGAATCGTGCCCTGACAATGCCGCTCACGGAACGTATTTCCCGCCATGCCGACATGATGGAGACGATCCGGAAGAACGACATTAACCACTGGCAGGCGCGTTTTATTCAGGATCTCCGGGACATCGCTCCGCAAAGCCATGAAGGCGATCTGCAAAAAAAGATCGCGACCTTCCCTAAACTTGCCTGATTTTCCGCTGGGGGGTTAATTCCCCCCAAGCGGCACTAACAGAACATCGACCTGGCTTGATGCGACAATAGATTTCGCCGCGCAGGCTGCGCGCGAAAAAAAGCTGTGGTTATGATTCCCGCAAATCACTAAATCAATATTTTGTTTGTGACACATGTCGAGAATATGGGCGTTAAGCTCCCCGGTCGCAATAATTGTCTCATAAACCGGATATTGTGCCTTTTCCACTAATTCACGCAGAAATTGCTGCGTTTCTTCCTGCAGAACCTCACGAATATCCTCCAGCATGGGGGCAGCCAGCTGATTATACATCTCAGGCTCTGCGGCCAGTGTAATAAGGCTGATGCGGGCATTGTGGGGCCTGGCAATGGAAACGGCTCTGGCGACGAGCTGATGGCTTTCGGGAGAAACTGCTACAGAAACAAGAAGATGGGAGTAACTCATGGCGCACTCCTTAGATGTCTGAAAGACAGCGTTTAACCACCTTTACCGCGAAATCTCCACTTCTGCAAGAGCTGAATGCGACATTAGTGTGAAGCTTATCATAATTATTCATTAATTATTCTTATAAGAAGAATAACTGAAAAATGCGCCTAAATGAAAAAAATTAACAACTTAACGAACATCACACAAATGCATGTTTTCAATGTTTAATCCTTCTTAAGCGTTACAAAGTCATTTCTAATAATTTCAGTGTGAAACAGTGTTTTGAGACTGCCCTCATAACTCTCTGTTTTTTCACGGTAAGAAAAATGTTTTACGCAGAGTCAACTGGCGTGAATGTTTCAGACAGAGGTTCATGACAGAGCAAGCATGTAACGTGCCAGTTCTTTTAAGCCATCTGCATGAGTATTCGTCATTTAAGAATACAAAATAGTTCCAATTGGCTAATAAGCGAGCAAATTACAAGTCATACTGATGGATTTATGGGTCATATTCACTTAAATTGTGTGACGCAGATCACATTTTTTTTAAATTTGAGGGTAGCTGGATTGTATGTGGCAAAACTGACGAGTAGAGTTTGCGTCGAATTAGGAAAAATCTTAGTTATTTGTAAGAAATGATAAATCATGTAAGAGACGCATTCGCGGTTTCTCTCTTACGGTTTCAGTGAATACAAACCTAAATTCAACTATGCATTTAGCCTTTTCTTTTTTATACCGGGTGATTTCCCGGCGACATCACGGGGTGCGGTCTTTCCGCATAAAAATAATAGTTGGTTATTCGGGATGGGAACAATGCATACATCCGAGTTGCTAAAACATATCTATGACATCAATTTGTCGTATTTACTGCTCGCGCAGCGTTTGATTAGTCAGGACAAGGCGTCCGCGATGTTTCGTCTGGGTATTAACGAAGAAATGGCAACCATGCTGGGCGGCTTAACCCTCCCGCAGATGGTTAAACTGGCTGAAACGAATCAACTGGTTTGCCAGTTCCGTTTCGATGATTCACAGACAATAACGCGTCTGACGCAGGAGTCCCGTGTGGACGATCTTCAACAGATCCATACCGGTATTCTTCTCTCCACTCGCTTGCTTAACGAAATCAGCCAGCCTGATGACGTAGCCCGTAAGAAAAGGGCCTAGCAATGAGCGAGAAAAGCATTGTTCAGGAAGCGCGTGACATACAGTTGGCCATGGAGCTGATTACACTGGGTGCTCGTTTACAAATGCTGGAAAGCGAGACTCAGCTGAGCCGTGGTCGTCTCATCAAACTGTACAAAGAGTTACGTGGTAGTCCCCCGCCGAAAGGCATGCTGCCGTTTTCTACCGACTGGTTTATGACGTGGGAGCAGAATATTCACGCTTCCATGTTCTGTAATGCCTGGCAGTATCTTCTCAAAACCGGTTTGTGTAGCGGCGTTGACGCCGTGATCAAAGCATACAAACTTTACCTTGAACAATGCCCACAGCAGGAAGAAGGCCCTCTGCTGGCGCTGACCCGCGCATGGACGCTGGTGCGTTTTGTTGAGAGCGGAATGCTTGAACTGTCGCGCTGCAACTGCTGCGATGGCAATTTTATTACCCATGCTCATCAACCTGCAGGCAGCTTCGCCTGTAGTTTATGTCAGCCTCCATCCCGCGCAGTAAAAAGACGTAAACTTTCCCGGGATGCTGCCGATATTATTCCACAACTGCTGGATGAACAGATCGAACAGGCTGTTTAACCCGAACGTGTGGGAAAGATTCCAGCAGCGGTAAGCAATTACCGCTGCTTTTTTTTACCCCGCAATCGGTCAACGCTGCGAGCTGGACATCCTTGCCATAGTCACTAGCGGAAGGATGATGTCGTGCTTATCTTATTAGGTTACCTGGTAGTTCTCGGTACAGTTTTCGGCGGTTACATGATGACCGGCGGGCACCTTGGAGCACTCTATCAACCGGCTGAACTTATTATCATCGGCGGCGCAGGGGTAGGGGCTTTTATCGTTGGTAACAACGGTAAATCGATTAAGGGCACGCTGAAAGCAATTCCGTTGCTGTTCCGTCGCTCGAAATACACGAAAAGCATGTATATGGATCTGCTGGCACTGCTCTATCGCCTGATGGCGAAGTCGCGTCAGCAGGGCATGTTCTCGCTTGAACGGGATATCGAAAACCCGAAAGAGAGCGAAATTTTTGCCAGCTATCCGCGCATTCTTGCTGACGCCATGATGCTGGATTTCATCGTCGACTATCTGCGACTGATCATCAGCGGCAACATGAATACCTTCGAAATCGAAGCGCTGATGGACGAAGAGATCGAAACCCACGAAAGCGAATCAGAAGTGCCAGCCAATAGCCTGGCGCTGGTCGGCGACTCGCTTCCGGCATTCGGTATCGTTGCAGCGGTGATGGGGGTGGTTCACGCCCTGGCCTCGGCAGACCGTCCGGCAGCCGAGCTCGGTGCGCTGATTGCCCACGCGATGGTGGGAACCTTCCTCGGTATTTTGCTGGCGTACGGCTTCATCTCTCCGCTGGCAAGCGTTCTGCGCCAGAAGAGCGCCGAAACCACCAAAATGATGCAGTGCGTGAAGATTACGCTGCTCTCTAACCTCAACGGTTACGCGCCACCGATCGCGGTTGAGTTTGGCCGTAAAACGCTTTACTCCAGCGAGCGTCCGTCGTTTATCGAGCTTGAAGAACACGTGCGTGCGGTGAAAAACCCAAACCAACAGACGACAACTGAGGACGCATGAAAAACCAGTCCCATCCGATCGTCATCGTAAAAAAACGCAAGCACAAGGGCGGCGGGCATGGCGCACACGGCTCGTGGAAAATTGCGTACGCCGACTTTATGACGGCAATGATGGCGTTCTTTCTGGTGATGTGGCTGATCTCCATCTCCAGCCCAAAAGAACTGATCCAGATTGCCGAATATTTCCGCACGCCGCTGGCAACGGCGGTAGCCGGCGGGCCGCGTATCTCTAACAGCGACAGCCCGATCCCGGGCGGCGGCGATGATTACACCCAGCAGAAGGGTGAGGTGAAAAAAGAGCCGAACATCGACGAGCTGAAAAGAAAGATGGAGCAGGCGCGCCTGAAGAAACTGCGTGGCGATCTCGATCAGCTGATTGAAGCAGATCCGAAACTGCGCGCGCTGCGCCCGCATCTGAAGATCGACCTGGTGCAGGAAGGGCTGCGTATTCAGATTATCGACAGCCAGAACCGCCCCATGTTTAAAACCGGGAGTGCGGAAGTCGAACCGTATATGCGCGACATTCTGCGTGCCATTGCACCGGTGTTGAACGGCATTCCTAACCGAATCAGCCTGTCAGGACACACGGATGATTTCCCGTACGCCAGTGGGGAGAAGGGATACAGCAACTGGGAGCTTTCTGCCGATCGTGCCAACGCCTCGCGTCGCGAGCTGGTGGTAGGTGGGCTTGATGATGGCAAGGTACTGCGCGTAGTCGGCATGGCCGCAACCATGCGCGTTTCCGACCGCGGGCCGGATGATGCCATCAACCGTCGTATCAGTCTTTTAGTGCTGAACCAGCAGGCGGAGCAGGCCATCCTGCATGAAAACGCCGAAAGTCAGAATGAGTCACTGGACGATTTAAAACAGCCTGGGGCCGTTCCTTCGGCTGCCGTTCCAACATCGCCACCAGCCAATCCGAGGTGATAGCGTGAGCATGGATATTAGCGATTTTTACCAGACATTCTTTGATGAAGCCGACGAATTGTTGGCCGATATGGAGCAACACTTGCTCGATTTGGTGCCTGAAGCACCGGACTCCGAGCAGCTCAATGCCATCTTCCGTGCGGCGCACTCTATTAAAGGCGGAGCCGGAACGTTTGGATTTACCATCCTGCAGGAAACGACCCATTTAATGGAAAACCTGCTTGATGAAGCACGACGCGGTGAGATGCAGCTCAATACCGACATTATCAACCTGTTTTTGGAAACCAAAGATATTATGCAGGAACAGCTCGACGCCTATAAAAGTTCGGCAGAGCCTGATGCCGCCAGCTTTGAATACATCTGCAATGCGCTGCGCCAGCTCGCCCTGGAAGCAAAAGCTGAGGTCGCTGCAGCCGTTGTCCCTGCGGCGAAACTGAGCGTTGTCGATGCGGTTGCTGTCGATGAGGCCGCGCCAGCCGCTGCACAGGCGGGAAAACTGCGCGTTGTGCTGTCACGCCTCAAAGAGAATGAAGTTAACCTGCTGGAAGAAGAGCTGGGCAACCTGGCGAAGTTAAGCAACGTGGTAAAAGGCAAAGACAGCCTGGCCGCGACGCTTGATGACGGTATTGGCCAGGACGATATCGTAGCGGTGTTGTGCTTCGTGATTGAAGCTGACCAGATTGCCTTCGAAACCGAAACTGCTGCGGTTGACGCCCCTGCCGCTGCCGAAGAGGTGGCTGTTGTGGCTCAGGCCGCCGCACCGGCTGTGGCACCTGCGGCCCCGGCGCTGAAGGCCGTACCAAAAGAGGCTGCGGCACCCGGTGGACGTGGTGAGAAACCTGCCGCTCGCTCCAGCGAGTCAACCAGTATCCGCGTTGCCGTTGAGAAGGTTGACCAGCTGATTAACCTGGTTGGCGAACTGGTGATCACCCAGTCGATGCTGGCGCAACGTTCTAACGAACTGGATCCGGTCACGCACGGCGACCTGATTACCAGCATGGGTCAGCTGCAGCGTAACGCCCGCGACCTGCAGGAATCGGTCATGTCCATCCGTATGATGCCGATGGAATATGTCTTCAGCCGCTTCCCGCGTCTGGTCCGCGACCTTGCCAGCAAGCTGAACAAACAAATTGAACTGACCCTGATGGGCAGCTCAACCGAACTGGATAAGAGCCTGATCGAGCGCATTATTGACCCGTTAACGCACCTGGTGCGTAACAGCCTCGACCACGGGATCGAACTGCCGGAAAACCGCATTGCCGCCGGTAAATCCCCGGTCGGAAACCTGATCCTCTCTGCGGAACACCAGGGCGGAAACATCTGCATCGAAGTGACCGACGACGGCGCGGGTCTTAACCGCGAGCGCATCCTGGCAAAAGCGATTTCGCAGGGGATGGCGGTCAATGAAAACATGACCGACGAAGAAGTGGGCATGCTGATCTTCGCGCCGGGCTTCTCTACCGCGGAGCAGGTGACCGACGTCTCCGGACGCGGCGTTGGCATGGACGTGGTGAAACGTAACATCCAGGAGATGGGCGGCCACGTTGAGATCCAGTCTAAACAGGGTTCCGGCACCACCATTCGCATCCTGCTGCCGCTGACGCTGGCGATCCTCGACGGGATGTCGGTCAAAGTGGCGGACGAAGTCTTTATCCTGCCGCTGAACGCCGTGATGGAATCCCTGCAGCCGCGTGAAGAAGATCTGCATCCGCTGGCGGGCGGCGAGCGCGTCCTCGAAGTGCGCGGTGAGTACCTGCCGCTGGTGGAACTGTGGAAAGTGTTCGAAGTGGACGGGGCGAAGACCGAGGCCACGCAGGGCATCGTTGTGATCCTGCAAAGCGCGGGCCGCCGCTACGCGCTGCTGGTCGATCAGCTGATTGGTCAGCACCAGGTGGTGGTGAAGAACCTCGAAAGCAACTACCGCAAAGTGCCGGGTATTTCTGCCGCCACCATTCTGGGTGATGGTAGCGTGGCGCTGATCGTCGACGTGTCGGCGCTTCAGGGATTAAATCGTGAACAACGTGTGGCGTACACAGCCGCCTGATTAAGTAGAAGGTAATAACATGACCGGTATGAGTAATGTAACGAAACTGGCGGGCGAGCCATCAGGGCAGGAATTCCTGGTATTCACTTTAGGCGATGAGGAGTACGGCATCGATATCCTGAAAGTGCAGGAAATCCGTGGTTACGACCAGGTTACCCGCATCGCTAACACGCCTGCGTTTATTAAAGGTGTCACTAACCTGCGTGGCGTCATTGTGCCAATCGTGGACCTGCGCGTGAAGTTCAGCCAGGGCGACGTTGACTACGACGACAACACCGTGGTGATCGTTCTGAATCTGGGGCAGCGCGTGGTAGGTATCGTGGTGGATGGCGTATCTGATGTGCTTTCTCTGACCTCTGACCAAATTCGTCCTGCACCGGAGTTTGCGGTCACGCTGTCGACCGAATATCTGACCGGACTGGGCGCGCTCGGCGAGCGTATGCTGATTCTGGTGAACATTGAGAAGCTGCTGAACAGCGATGAGATGGCGCTGCTGGACATCGCCGCGAGTCACGTCGCGTAAGTAAATGCAAAACGGCAACCGAGGTTGCCGTTTTTTGTATTTGCTCCCTCACCCACAGGGTGAGGGCTGGGGTGAAGCCATCAGGCTTCACCCTTTTTTTCACCTTACGCTTCCTGCTTTACCAGCTCAGCTTCAGCGTCCGCTTCCCGCGCACCTTCATTCTGCGACAGCATCGCGGTCGCAATACCATTCCCCAGAACGTTAATTGCGGAACGGCCCATATCCAGGAAGTGGTCGATCCCCATGAGGAGCAGAATACCCGCCACCGGAATATTAAAGCTCGGAATGGTTGCTGCCAGCACCACCAGGGAAGAACGCGGTACGCCTGCAATCCCTTTCGACGCCAGCATCAGAGTCAGCATCAGCACCGTCACTTCAGAGAAGCTGAGGTGAATGTTGTATGCCTGCGCGATAAACATCGAGGCGAATGAGCAGTACACCATCGAACCCACCAGGTTGAAGGAGTAGCCAATCGGCAGAACGAAAGAGGCGATGTTGCGCGAGCAGCCAAAGCGCTCCAGCTGTTCCAGCGTTTTAGGATAGGCGGCTTCAGAGCTGCTGGTGGTAAACGCCACCAGAACAGGGTCTTTCAGCATGCTGACCAGGCGAAACACCTCTTTTTTCAGCACCATGTAACCCACGGCCAGCAGCACCATGCAGGTAAGAAGAATGGCAACATAGTAGCCACCAATAAACGAGGCGTAGTTCAGCAGAATGCCCAGACCCTGCGTGGCAATGACGGAGGAAATCGCCGCGAAAATAGCCAGCGGCGCAACGTACATCACGTAACCTGTTACCTTCAGCATGATATGGGAAACCACATCCAGCGCGGCCACCAGCGGGGCGTTGAATTTCTGTCCCAGCGACGCGCCGCCAATGCCGAAGAACATCGAGAACACCACAATCTGCAGGATCTCATTGTTTGACATCGCCCCTGCGATACTGGTTGGAATGGTGTGCGACAGGAACGCTTTCAGCGTCATGCCTCCAACGGCCAGACCGGTATCTACCGCCTCGGTAGGGATCGTCAGGTTCAGACCGCTTCCCGGATGCTCCAGCGTGACGATAAACAGTCCGACCAGAATTGAGAGCACGGATGAGCTGATAAACCACACCATCGCTTTACCGCCGACGCGGCCAATGGTGGAAGTTTCGCCCAGCTTCATAATGCCAACGGTGAGCGTACTAAAGACCAACGGTGCAATGACCATTTTGATCAGACGGAGGAAAATATCGGTCAGAAGGGTAATATTATCCGACCAGGCTTTGATGGCATCCGCAGATGCATACTCATGAATTGCTGCCCCTGAAAGAATACCCGCCAGCATGAATATCACGATGAAGAGTGTGAGTTTGTTTGCACTTGCCACGAAAAAAGACCCTCTATGCGCTTCAGATGTAGCCCGCGTCGATACATATAAATTTTTTATTACGACGCAGGAAATTATTCGGCACATAAATTGACGCAAAGTGTAGGGGGATACAACTCCTTTTTAAGTTTTATTAATTTTGTTGTTAATGTGCAGACGATATATTGTGATCGTCGTCACACTTTAATGGATATATTCTCTTCAGATATAATAAAATTGCTGCCTGATTTAATTTAACTCTCTGTTATTTATGTGAAAATTTAGTCAATAAGACATATGGCTTATGCGTTGTGGGGCAGGTGGTCGAAGCGATATCCGTAAACTAAATTCTCAATAACCCCCTCAGAGGAACATTAAGCGGGGCTAACATCTTGAACGACAAAAATAAAACGTGGCAAGGGAACGGAGACGTCTTCTGGAGGGTGGTAAATGAAAAGAAAACTCCTTTTGATCTGCGCAGGCACTTTACTGACTGCGACAACGGTCCATCAGGCGCTGGCCGTTACCAGCAGCGGCACCATCGGGGCGACGCTGACGCTCACGAATGGTTGTCTGATAAACGGATCGCCCACGCAAAACGGCATTAACTTCGGGACACTGGATTTCGGCACCCATCCCGCAACGTTTTCCACTCTGACCACGCAGCTAACCGGCGCCAGCGGCGGAAACACCTTCACCATTCAATGTACAACCGCCAGCTATACGGTGGCGATCACCGGCAACACCAACTCTACCGCCCCCGGCACCGTTGTCGGCACCCCGGGAACACCTGCGCGCTATCTGGTTAACACCGCCAACGCGGCTCAGGGTGTGGCATACAGCCTGTACAGCGACAGCGGGTTTAACAGCGTGATTGCCAATAATGCCGCGCTGCCGATCGCCTCAACGGCCGGAGGGGTGGACAGTTACACCCTCTACGGACGGATTACCGGCGGCGGTAACAGCGTGACGGTCGTCCCGGGCACCTACACCGACACGATAAACGTCAGCGTCACTTATTAGTCCTGCACCGCCATGAAGGCAACTCTTACTGGTCTGCGCAATCGCGCAGAGGGAATCGTGCAGCCTTTTTTCGCGCTGATCGCCGGATTGTTCATGATGCCCGCAGCGGATGCGGTGACATCCCAGTCCTTTAAGGTCAGCGCGACGATTGTTCCAGGATGCGCGGTGGCCACCGGTAGCGGAGGGCTTCTCGGTACGCTGGATTTTGGCAGCCATAACGGCGTTGAGAGCGCGCCGGTCAGCACCAGCTTTGTGCCAAACGGGGCGTTGTCTATCGCCTGTACGCCGGGCGTGTCGCTGAGCATGAGCATTAATGGCGGGCAGAATTACTCATCCGTTCGCCGCATGAAGCGGTCCGGTGGAACAGAGCTGGTGCCATACCGGCTCTACAGCAGCAGCTCGCTGGCCGCAAACAGTGAAATTGGCGTCAACCAGGCGATACCGGTGACCTATACCAACAGCAATAACATCGCGCTACCGCTTTTTGGCGTGGCGCTACTGACCGGGTTTAGCCCGGCGGGAACCTATTCCGATCAGCTCACCGTGACCTTGTCATGGTAATAAAGGGAGAGTGTTGATGAAGCCATTTTTCAGACCCGTTTGTCTGGCGGGCGCGTTGGGAATGGCGGTTGCCGGCCAGGCGCAGGCGGCAGCCACCATTCTGCTCTGGCCTATCGACCCGTGGCTTGCTGCGGACGCCAACGCCACTGAACTGTGGATCCAGAACCAGGGAAACAGCGCCACGACGATGCAGGTCCGCATCGTGCGCTGGAAGCAGGAGGACGGACACGAGCGATATACCTCTCAGCAGGACGTGGTCGCCAGCCCGCCCATCGTCACGATTGGCACAGGCAGCAAGCAGCTTATTCGCCTTATCAAACAGGCTGCGGTTCCCGCGGGCGTCGAACAGGCTTACCGCATTATCGTAGATGAAATCCCCCAGCCTGATGCAAAAGCCGAACCCGCCATCGGCCTCAAATTGCAGATGCGTTACTCCATCCCTCTGTTCGTGTATGGACAGGGGATCCGAACCATCAAAGAGGGCGCGCATCACGCGCTGGCGGAAACCCAAAACCTGAGCTGGCGTGTGACGCGCGCGGAGGGGCAGCCTGTGCTGGAGGTCAGAAATCGGGGGGATGTCCATGTCAGGCTGAGCCAGGTGACGCTGGAGCAGGGAGGGCAGAAACGCACGGTAGCGGAAGGATTACTGGGTTACGTCCTCCCGGGCAGCACCCGCAGCTGGCCCATACCCGCTGGCGTTCGTCAGCCAGAGCGGATGAGCGCACAGATTAATGCCAGGGACGCACAATGGCAGTCGACGCCCGTCAACTGAAGCCGGCGATGATAATACTGCTTTGCGTCAGTTCCGCGACCCTGGCCGAGCCCGGCGACGACAGTTTGCCGCCACCTCCCCAGGCGCAGACGATAAATGATGAAGCGGTTTTCCAGCTTGCCCTCGTGCTGAACCACTACGATACCGGTCTGGTCGTGCCCGTGACGCAGCGTAAAGGCGCTTTCTTTATCTCAAGCGCCGATTTGCTGCGCGCGGGGCTGCCCCCGGCGCATGTTCCCACCGGAGAGGTGAATCTCTCCTCGCTTGCTCAGGTTCGGGTCGAGTATGACAGCGCCGCGCAGCGCCTGCTGCTGACCGTGCCCCGTGACTGGGTGACGGCCCGCGTGACGTCTTTTAGTGGGCAAACGGCGCAGGCCAAACCGCACTTTGGCCGCGGGGCGCTGCTGAATTACGATCTCTACACTAACCACACGGAACATATCGGCGGTCAGGCGTCGCTCTGGCATGAGTTCCGCTACTTCAACGAGAACGGCTCGTTTTCCTCCACCGGTTACGCGCGGGAAAATTTCACCGGTAATGACGGCCAGCAGGAAGGGTATGTCCGCTATGATACGACCCTGCTGTTCACTCACGAAGATGACGCGATGAGCTGGAGCGTCGGGGACGTGATCAGCGATGCCCTGAGCTGGAGCTCCAGCGTGCGGATGGGGGGCGTAAGCGTAGGGCGGGATTTCTCCCTGCGACCTGACCTGGTGACATGGCCGCTGCCCGAGTTCGCAGGGGAAGCCGCGGTACCCACCTCGGTCGATCTTTTTATCAACGGCTATCGCTCCGGTTCGACCCAGCTTCAGCCCGGCCCCTTCACCCTGACTAATTTACCCTATATCAACGGCGCCGGGGATGCGGTTCTGGTCACAACGGATGCGCTGGGACGCCAGGTAAGCACCACGCTCCCGTTTTACGTCACCAGTGACTTACTTAAACAAGGGCTGAGCGACGGCGCCGTGACGCTCGGCAGCCTGCGGCGTAATTACGGTATCAAGAATTTTGACTACGGCTCGGCGGCAGGCAGCGGCTCGTATCGCTACGGGGTGACGGACTGGCTAACGCTGGAAGGGCATGCAGAAGGGGCGCAGGAGCTGGCGCTGGGTGGTGCGGGAACGGTAATAAAACTCGGCCAGTTTGGCGTGGTAAATACCTCTTACTCGCAGAGCCGCATGCGCGGGGATGCGGGCGGGCAAATCAACTGGGGTTACCAGTACAGTACCAGCGAATTTAGCGTCGCCACTCAACACACGCGTCGCGACCGCGGCTTTGGCAATCTGGCCCTCTACGACCAGCCGACGGTGTATGACGAAAACGATAAGCCCATCGCCAGCTTTAGCCGTAATACGGACCAGTATTCGCTGACCTTCAATCTGGGGCAGTACGGCAACGTTGGTGCGGCCTGGATCGGCGTGGAGAGTTTTGACAGTCAAAAAACCGAGCTGCTCAATCTCTCCTGGAGCCGCAACCTGTGGGGGGCGAGCAGCATTTACCTGGCCGGCAGCCGGGACCAGCAGCGGGGAGACTGGACGGTCGCGCTGTCGCTGCAGGTGCCGCTGGGGGCACGCGACAGCGCTGCCGTCACCGTTGAAAATACCCCGGATGCCGGCAGTACCCAGCGCATTAACTACAACCACTCTATGCCTTCTGACGGCGGTTTCAGCTGGAACATGGCCTGGGCCAACCAGTCAAGATCCAGCGATTATCAACAGGCTACGCTGGGCTGGCGCAATAACAACATAGAGCTGCAGGGCGGCGGCTATGGCGAAAGGGACACCATGACCTGGTGGGGCGAGGCGATGGGCGCAATTGTGCTGATGGACGGCGAGCTGTTTGCGGCGAATAAGATCAACGATGCATTTGTGGTTATCAGTACCGACGGCCATCCGGATGTGCCCGTCAGCTATGAGAACCAGCCCGTCGGTAAAACCAATAATAACGGCTACCTGCTGATCAGCGGGGTGTCGGCGTATTATCCGGCAAGCTACCGGATTGATACCCTGAATTTGCCGGCGGATACCCGTCTGAAAGAGACCGAACGGCGGATAGCGATCCGCCGCCACAGCGGCTATCTGGTCGATTTCCCGATGGAGCAGGAGCGGGTGGCAAGCGTCATTTTGCATGATGCGCGCGGCCAGGCGCTGCCGGTGGGAAGCCAGGTGCGACGGGTCTCGCGCAGCAATGCGGTGGTGGGGTATGACGGCATCGCATGGCTGGAAAATCTCAGCGATGTGAACCCGCTCGAGGTGATTGCACCTGACGGTAAACGTTGCAAGGCCACTCTGACCGTGGGGGCCAATCCGGAGCACAAGCTAAAAACCTACGGGCCGCTGATTTGTCGGGAGGAGCCATGACGCGCCTGCTGCTGTTGATCCTGCTGCTTTTTTCCGGCGGCGGCTGGGCGGCGTGTACCGTCAGTACGGTTAATGCGTCGTTTGGCAGCGTCACTTCGTTCGCGCTCAGCGGAACCGGGGAAGTTCAAACCACCGGCACGCTGGTGGTGGCCTGTGATGCCGTGTTGAATCTGCTGACCAGCGACTCGGTAACGCTGACCTACACCGCGGCATCGGTTTCGGGCAACAGTCGGGCCACCATGAAACGCACGGATAATGCGGCCATCACGGACGTGATCCCCACCCGGCTGTGCGGGCTATCGGGGTGCGCGAGCAGCAGCGAGGTACAGATAAGTAAATCGTATACCTGGAGCGGGAATACCTTGCTGGGGTTACTGGGGTCAAAGCAGTACAACATTCCACTTTATTTCCGCACCGTCGCCGGGCAAAACGTGACTGCCGGGCCATATCAGGTGCAGTTAACCTTCAGCGTTAACTACAGCGTCTGCTCCGTGGGCGCACTCGGCCTTTGCTCAATCAATCAGACGGGTACCGCGACAACCACCATCCTGTTAGATATGACCGTCACCAACGACTGCAGCGCCATGACCACGCCGGACGTCAACTTCAACAGCGCGCCGCTGGTGCAAAGTTTCCCTACCGTCTCGCAGGCGATTGCCGTCACCTGTACCAAAGGCAGTACGTATACCATCGGCATTAATAACGGTGCCAACGCGCTGAACAACGTGCGGCGCATGGTGAGCGGCAGTAACGCCATGAGCTACGACATCTATAAGGAAGCCACCGGTAACCGCTGGGGCGGCAGCGGCAGCGAGCGCTGGTCCAGCGCGACGTCGTCGCAGGTAAGTGCCGACGGTTTACTGCGCACCTACAACTACACCGCGAAAGTCCTGACCAGTCAGGCCACGCCTCCTGCCGGAACCTACACCGACACGCTTATTGTCGACGTGGCGTTTTAACCCCGCGCTTTTCCCTTTCGCAAATGTAAAGTTCCTGTGGGCTGTGCCGATAACACCGTTAATAAATCTATGAGAAGGTGTTGTATGTTGAACCGTATCCGCGTTGTCACAATGCTCATGATGGTGCTGGTCATTTTCGCACTTCTTCAGCTCATCTCCGGCGGGCTTTTTTTCTCGTCATTAAAACAGAACCAGGACAGTTTCGCGGCCTCGAACGATCTCCGCCTGCAGCAGAGTGAACTCACGTCGACGTGGGATCTGATGCTGCAAACGCGTATCAACCTGAGCCGCTCGTCCGCGCGCATGATGATGGACCCTAACAATCAGCAGAGCAGCGCGAAAACCGATCTGTTGAAAAATGCCCGTGCCACCCTCGCTGACGCCGCGAAACATTACGACGCCTTCAAAAAGATCGCCCCGCAGCCTGCTATGGAGCAGGTGAGCCAGAACATCGATGAAAAATACAATGCCTACCATACCGGTCTGACAGAGCTCATTCAGTTCCTGGAGAGCGGAAATATGGACGCCTATTTCGCGCAGCCGACGCAGGGGATGCAAAACGCACTCGGCGCGGCGCTGGGGGAATACGCGAAGGCCAGTGGCGATCTCTATCACTCGGCCTTTACGGCAAGTCAGAATGACTACCGCTTTGCGAAATGGCAGATGGCCGTAATGGCGCTGGCGTTGGTCATCGTGCTGGTCGCGGTCTGGTACGGCATTCGCCATATCCTGCTGAATCCTCTTGGGCGCGTCATTGACCACATTCGTGAAATTGCCGGCGGCGATCTGACTAAAACGCTGACCGTTTCGGGGCGCAATGAGATCACCGAGCTGGCAAACAGCGTTGACCATATGCAGCGTTCGTTAATCGAAACCGTCGCCAACGTGCGTAACGGGTCGGAGGCTATCTACACCGGCACCAGCGAAATTGCGATGGGGAATAACGATCTCTCATCCCGTACCGAACAGCAGGCTTCCGCCCTGGAAGAGACGGCCGCCAGCATGGAGCAGCTCACCGCGACCGTGAAGCAGAACGCCGATAACGCCCGCCAGGCGTCTCAGCTGGCAGAAAGCGCCTCCGAGACGGCGCAGCGCGGCGGACGCGTGGTAGATGGCGTAGTGAAAACCATGCACGAAATCGCCGACAGCTCGAAGAAAATCGCCGACATCATCAGCGTCATCGACGGCATTGCTTTCCAGACCAACATTCTGGCGCTGAACGCCGCCGTGGAAGCGGCGCGAGCGGGCGAACAGGGACGCGGTTTTGCCGTGGTGGCCGGGGAAGTGCGCAATCTGGCCAGCCGCAGCGCCAACGCGGCAAAAGAGATCAAGTCGCTGATTGAAGACTCTGTCTCCCGCGTGGATACCGGCTCCGTGCTGGTGGAAAGTGCCGGGGAGACCATGAATGACATCGTGAATGCCGTTACCCGCGTGACGGACATCATGGGGGAAATCGCCTCTGCGTCTGATGAGCAGAGTCGTGGTATCGACCAGGTTGCCCTGGCGGTATCGGAAATGGATCGCGTGACACAGCAAAACGCCGCGCTGGTGCAGGAGTCCGCTGCGGCGGCCGCTGCCCTGGAAGACCAGGCGAGCCGTCTGAAGATGGCCGTCTCGGCGTTTCGTCTCGCTTCACTCGCTGGAAACACGGTCACTCCGCAGGCGACGTACCGCGCGCCAGCCGCTGAACAGGCTGCACTCCGTACGCGTACCGCGACGACCGGACAAGATGAAAACTGGGAAACATTTTGACTGACAATTAAACCGCGGCTGCTTGCCGCTTGATGGGAGCGTGGATGTTAAATCGTATTCGTATCTCGACCACACTGTTTTTGATTCTGATCCTTTGCGGTGTGTTGCAGGTTGGCAGTAACGGGTTGTCTTTTTGGGCGTTTCGCGATGGCTATCAGAATTTGCAGGAAGTTGAGGCGAGTAATCAGCAGCGCTCCGCACTGGCACAAACGCGTGCCGTGCTGTTGCAGGCAAGCACTGCGCTGAACAAGGCGGGAACCTTAACCGCGCTGAGCTATCCGCCGGATGACATTAAAGCGCTGATGGCAACCGCGCGCGACAGCCTGAAACAGGCTGACGCACAGTTTAAAGCCTTTACGGCGCAGGCCGCCGACAGCGAGAAAGAGAAAGCGCTGAAGGCCGCCATGAAGACGAACTTTGAGCAGTGGTACAGCGATCTGGACCACCAGGCGACGTGGCTTGAGAACAACCAGCTGTCGGACTTTATGACCGCACCGGTCCAGGCGTCTCAGGCAGCGTTTGACGGCAGCTTTAACGCCTGGCAGCAGGATATTAACCAGTCTGTACAGCGTGCCGGTGACCAGAGCCGTCAAAGCTATCACATGTCGGGCGTCATCTTCGCCGTGGTGGTGATTCTGGCAGGGTTGCTGACCGGCGGGGCGCTGCTCTGGTCGCGCAGAATGATTGTGCAGCCGCTGGCGATCGTCAGCAGCCATTTCGACAGTATTGCAAAAGGCGACCTGGCGCGTCCGGTGGCGGTGTTCGGCAAGAACGAAATTTCGGCGATCTTTGCCAGCCTGAAGGCGATGCAGGGTTCGCTGCGGGAAACGGTGAGCGACGTGCGGCAGGGCAGTTATGCCATGCACTCCGGGATCTCTGAGATTGCGGCGGGTAACAACGATCTGTCGTCCCGCACCGAGCAGCAGGCGGCCTCGCTGGCGCAGACGGCGGCCAGCATGGAGCAGCTGACGGCAACGGTAAGCCAGAACGCCGATAACGCGCGTCAGGCGTCTGACCTGTCAAAACAGGCGGCGATGACGGCGAAGAAAGGCGGTGACCAGGCGTCCCATGTCGCCAGCACCATGCAGGAGATTGCCACCAGCTCGCAGAAAATTGGCGACATCATCAGCGTGATTGACGGTATCGCGTTCCAGACCAACATTCTGGCGCTGAATGCCGCCGTGGAAGCGGCGCGCGCCGGTGAGCAAGGGCGCGGGTTTGCGGTGGTGGCGGGGGAAGTACGTAACCTGGCGAGCCGCAGCGCCAACGCGGCGAAAGAAATCAAGGTCCTGATCGAAGAGTCGGTCTCGCGCGTTCAGCAGGGCTCAACGCTTGTGGATACGGCGGCGAAAACCATGCACGAGATCGTCACCTCCGTGACGCGGGTTAACGACATTATGGGCGAAATTGCCTCGGCGTCGGATGAACAGCGTCGCGGCATTGAGCAGGTTGCCCAGGCGGTCAGCCAGATGGATCAGGTGACGCAACAGAACGCCTCGTTAGTTGAGGAAGCGGCAGCGGCAACCGATCAGCTGGCCAGCCAGGCGGATCGTCTTACCGGACTGGTCGCGGTATTTAATGTGAAAGAGCACGTTGAAGCAGTAACAGAAGTCGGGCGGTCGCAGGCCGTGCCAGTTGTATCCTGAATGTAATTAAGAAGGCGCTATGACATCACCAATGCCCCCTGGGCAAACGTCATTATTGTTGCAGATGACACAGCGCCTCGCGCTGTCCGACGCGCATTTTCGTCGGATATGTCAGTTAATCTACCAGCGTGCGGGGATCGTGCTTGCGGATCATAAGCGGGACATGGTCTACAACCGTCTGGTGCGGCGCTTGCGTACGCTGGGGCTGGATGATTTTGGCCGCTATCTGAGCATGCTCGAGGCGAACCAGAACAGCGCCGAGTGGCAGGCTTTTATTAACTCGTTAACCACCAACCTGACGGCGTTTTTCCGTGAAGCTCACCATTTCCCGGTTCTGGCCGAGCATGCGCGCCGTCGCACCGGGGAGTATCGCGTCTGGAGTGCGGCCGCCTCGACGGGTGAAGAGCCGTACTCGCTGGCGATCACCCTTGCCGATACGCTGGGAATGACGCCGGGACGCTGGAAGGTCTACGCCAGCGATATCGATACTGAAGTGCTGGAGAAGGCGCGTAACGGTGTTTATCGCCAGGATGAACTGAAAACGCTGTCGCCGCAGCAGCTGCAGCGTTATTTCATGCGCGGGACGGGCCCGCATGAAGGCCTGGTGCGCGTACGCCAGGAGCTGGCGAACTGCGTCGAATTCGCGCCCGTTAACCTGCTGGATAAGCAGTACAACGTGCCGGGGCCGTTCGACGCCATTTTTTGCCGTAACGTCATGATCTATTTTGATAAAACGACGCAACAGGACATTCTGCGTCGGTTTGTTCCGTTGCTCAAGCCTGACGGTTTACTGTTTGCCGGGCACTCGGAAAACTTCAGCAACCTCGTGCGTGAGTTTAGCCTGCGTGGGCAAACGGTATATGCGCTGAGTAAGGAAAAAGCATGAGTAAAATCAGGGTGTTGTCTGTCGATGATTCAGCGCTGATGCGTCAGATCATGACTGAAATTATCAATAGCCACAGCGACATGGAGATGGTGGCAACCGCGCCCGATCCGCTGGTAGCGCGGGATTTAATTAAAAAATATAACCCCGATGTGCTAACGCTGGATGTCGAGATGCCGCGCATGGATGGCATCGATTTCCTCGAAAAATTAATGCGGCTGCGGCCTATGCCGGTGGTGATGGTCTCCTCCCTGACCGGGAAAGGATCGGAAATCACCCTGCGCGCGCTGGAGCTGGGGGCGGTGGATTTTGTCACCAAGCCGCAGCTCGGCATTCGTGAAGGGATGCTGGCCTACAGCGAAATGATCGCCGAGAAGATCCGCACCGCGTCGCGTGCGAAGCTTGCCGCCCACACGCCGATGGCCGCGCCGGCGACCCTGAAGGCCGGTCCATTACTCAGCTCGGAAAAACTGCTGGTCATTGGGGCGTCAACCGGAGGAACAGAGGCAATTCGTCATGTACTCCAGCCATTGCCGCTTTCAAGTCCGGGTATTCTGATCACTCAGCATATGCCGCCTGGCTTTACCCGTTCGTTCGCCGAACGCCTGAACAAGCTGTGCCAGATCAGCGTGAAAGAGGCGGAAGACGGCGAGCGCGTGCTCCCGGGGCATGCCTATATCGCGCCGGGCGACAAGCATATGGAGCTGGCGCGCAGCGGCGCTAACTATCAAATCAAAATTCATGACGGACCGCCGGTCAACCGGCACCGTCCGTCGGTGGATGTGCTGTTTCATTCGGTGGCGAAACATGCGGGGCGCAACGCCGTAGGGGTGATCCTGACGGGGATGGGCAACGACGGTGCCGCCGGAATGCTTGCAATGCACCAGGCTGGCGCCTGGACGATTGCGCAGAATGAAGCAAGTTGTGTGGTGTTCGGCATGCCGCGCGAGGCCATCAATATGGGTGGCGTGAGCGAAGTGGTCGATCTTAGCCAGGTAAGCCAGCAGATGCTGGCGAAAATCAGTGCCGGACAGGCAATACGTATTTGACTCAGGAGTATTATTTTATGGCGGATAAAGAGCTTAAGTTTTTGGTTGTGGATGACTTTTCCACCATGCGTCGCATCGTACGCAACCTGCTGAAAGAGCTGGGCTTCAACAACGTTGAAGAAGCAGAAGATGGCGTTGATGCGCTGAACAAACTGCAGGCTGGCGGGTTTGGTTTTGTTATCTCCGACTGGAACATGCCAAACATGGACGGTCTGGAACTGCTGAAAACTATTCGTGCCGATGCGGGAATGGCCTCTATGCCGGTTCTGATGGTCACTGCAGAAGCGAAAAAAGAGAACATCATTGCCGCTGCACAGGCGGGCGCAAGCGGCTATGTGGTGAAGCCATTCACCGCGGCAACCCTGGAAGAGAAGCTCGGTAAGATCTTCGAGAAACTCGGCATGTGAGGTGATGGAAATGTTGCAACCTGCTATGAAACCCGTTGAAGAACACTCGCCGAGCGATATCATCGTCCGCATCGGCAGCCTGACGCGCATGCTGCGTGACAGCCTGCGCGAGCTGGGTCTGGATCAGGCGATTGCCGAAGCGGCGGAAGCTATTCCTGATGCCCGCGATCGTCTGGACTATGTCGTGCAAATGACCGCTCAGGCTGCGGAACGTGCGCTGAACAGCGTTGAAGCATCACAGCCGCACCAGGATGCGATGGAAAAGGGGGCGAAAGCCCTGAGCAAACGCTGGGACGAGTGGTTTGAAAACCCTATCGAGCTGGCTGATGCCCGCGAGCTGGTAACGGATACTCGTCAGTATCTTGGCGATGTGCCGGGCCACACCAGCTTCACCAACGCCCAGCTACTGGACATTATGATGGCGCAGGATTTCCAGGACCTGACCGGTCAGGTCATCAAGCGCATGATGGATGTTATCCAGGAGATTGAGCGCCAGCTGCTGATGGTTCTGCTGGAGAACATTCCGGAACCGGCAGCCCGTCCAAAACGCGAGAACGAAAGCCTGCTCAATGGTCCACAGCTCGACGCCACCAAGGCAGGCGTTGTGGCAAGCCAGGATCAGGTAGACGACCTGCTGGACAGCCTCGGCTTCTGATAGTCCTTTCCGCCTCAGGAGGTTACGCCGCCTGAGGCGGTTTGCGACAAAATCACCGAAAAGAGCCCGAATAAACGGGCTTTTCCCGCCATTGGATTTCCGCTGCGCTGGCATGATACCCGTGACGTAATGGGCTGAGCATGCACTGTGGCAGAAGAGAACGACGACAAAACGGAAGCCCCCACACCCCACCGACTAGAAAAGGCGCGTGAGGAAGGGCAAATCCCCCGATCCCGAGAATTGACCTCCCTGCTGATCCTTATCGTAGGCGTGTGCATTATCTGGTGGGGCGGGGAGTCGCTCGCCCGCAAGCTGGCGGGAATGCTGTCAACCGGCTTGCGTTTTGACCACAGCATGGTCAACGATCCGAATCTGATCCTCAGCCAGATTATTCAACTGATTAAAGGGGCCATGGTCGCGCTGTTGCCCCTGATTACCGGGGTCGTGCTGGTCGCGCTGGTCTCGCCGGTGATGCTCGGCGGTCTGGTTTTTAGTGCCAAATCGCTGCAGCCGAAATTTTCCAAACTGAACCCGCTGCCGGGCATTGCGAAAATGTTCTCTGCTCAGACCGGGGCCGAGCTGCTCAAAGCCATTCTCAAATCGGTGCTGATGGGCAGTTCCGCGGGGTTTTACCTCTGGTACCACTGGCCGGAAATGATGCGTCTCATCAGCGAATCGCCCCTCACCGCGATGAGCAACGCGCTGAATCTTGTCGGGCTTTGCGCACTGCTTGTGGTGCTCAGCATTATCCCGATGGTGGGTTTTGACGTGATCTTCCAGCTTTATACCCACTTCAAAAAGCTGCGCATGTCACGTCAGGACATCCGTGACGAATATAAGCAGATGGAAGGTGACCCGCACGTGAAGGGGCGTATCCGCCAGATGCAGCGTGCTGCCGCTCGTCGCCGCATGATGGAAGATGTGCCGAAGGCCGACGTCATCGTCACCAACCCGACGCACTATTCCGTTGCCCTGCGCTATGACGAAAACAAAATGAGCGCGCCGAAAGTGGTGGCGAAAGGGGCAGGGCTGATCGCGCTGCGCATCCGGGAAATCGGCACGGAACACCGCGTGCCGATCCTGGAAGCCCCTCCGCTGGCGCGTGCCCTTTACCGCCATGCGGATATTGGACAACAGATCCCGGGACAACTCTACGCCGCCGTGGCGGAAGTGCTGGCCTGGGTATGGCAGTTGAAGCGCTGGCGTCTGGCCGGCGGTCAACGGCCTGTGAAACCTGAGAACCTTCCGGTGCCTGCCGCGCTGGATTTTATGAACGAGAAGGACACTGATGGCTAATCTGGTGGCAATGTTGCGCCTGCCCGGCAACCTGAAATCGACCCAATGGCAGATCCTGGCCGGGCCGATTCTGATCCTGCTAATTCTGTCGATGATGGTACTGCCGCTTCCGGCGTTCATCCTCGATCTGCTTTTCACTTTCAATATTGCGCTCTCCATTATGGTGCTGCTGGTGGCGATGTTCACCCAGCGTACTCTGGAGTTCGCCGCGTTCCCGACCATTCTGCTGTTTACCACCCTGCTGCGACTGGCGCTGAACGTGGCGTCCACGCGTATCATCCTGATGGAAGGTCACACCGGGGCGGCAGCTGCAGGTAAAGTGGTGGAGGCGTTCGGCCACTTTCTGGTGGGCGGTAATTTCGCTATCGGTATCGTGGTGTTCGTCATCCTCGTGATCATCAACTTTATGGTCATCACCAAAGGTGCAGGGCGTATTGCGGAAGTGGGTGCGCGCTTTGTGCTCGACGGAATGCCGGGCAAGCAGATGGCGATCGACGCCGACCTGAATGCCGGTCTTATCGCCGAAGATGAAGCCAAAAAACGCCGTGCGGAGGTGACGCAGGAGGCGGACTTCTACGGCTCCATGGACGGTGCGAGTAAGTTTGTGCGCGGTGACGCCATCGCGGGCATTCTGATCATGGTGATTAACGTGGTCGGCGGCCTGCTGGTGGGCGTGCTGCAGCATGGGATGGACATGGGCCACGCGGCGGAAAGCTATACGCTGCTGACTATCGGTGACGGTCTGGTCGCGCAGATCCCGGCGCTGGTTATCTCCACTGCGGCGGGTGTGATTGTGACCCGCGTGAGCACCGATCAGGACGTTGGCGAGCAGATGGTGGGCCAGCTGTTCAGCAACCCGCGCGTGATGCTGCTGGCCGCTGCGGTTCTCGGGTTGCTCGGCCTGGTGCCGGGGATGCCAAACCTCGTCTTCCTGCTGTTTACGGCGGGGCTGCTGGGGCTTGCGTGGTGGATGCGTGGCCGTGAAACCAAACCGGCAGCTGAACCTGTTCAGGTCAAAATGCCGGAGAATACCCAGGCCGTCGAAGCGACCTGGAACGACGTTCAGCTGGAAGATTCCCTGGGAATGGAAGTCGGGTATCGCCTGATCCCGATGGTCGATTTCCAGCAGGACGGCGAGCTGCTCGGCCGTATCCGCAGTATCCGTAAAAAATTCGCGCAGGATATGGGCTTCCTGCCGCCGGTGGTACACATCCGCGACAATATGGACCTGCCGCCCGCGCGCTATCGTATCCTGATGAAAGGTGTCGAAATTGGCAGCGGTGATGCCTATCCGGGCCGCTGGCTGGCGATTAACCCCGGCACCGCCGCAGGCACGCTGCCGGGCGAGCAAACTATCGATCCGGCCTTTGGCCTGGCCGCTATCTGGATTGAAAGCGCCCTGAAAGAGCAGGCGCAGATCCAGGGGTATACGGTTGTTGAAGCCAGTACCGTGGTGGCGACCCATCTTAATCACCTGATTGGGCAATTCTCGGCGGAGCTGTTTGGCCGTCAGGAAGCGCAGCAGCTGCTGGACCGCGTCACGCAGGAGATGCCGAAGCTGACGGAAGATCTGGTCCCGGGCGTGCTGACCTTAACCACGCTGCACAAGGTGCTGCAAAACCTGCTCGACGAGAAGGTGCCGATCCGCGATATGCGCACCATTCTGGAAACCCTTGCCGAACACGCGCCGATACAAAGCGATCCGCACGAGCTGACGGCGGTGGTGCGCGTGGCGCTGGGACGCGCCATTACCCAGCAGTGGTTCCCGGGAACCGGGGAAGTGCAGGTGATCGGCCTCGATACGCCGCTTGAGCGTCTGCTGCTGCAGGCTCTGCAGGGCGGAGGCGGTCTGGAGCCGGGCCTGGCGGACCGTCTGCTGGCGCAAACGCAGGAGGCGCTGGCGCGTCAGGAGATGCTCGGCGCGCCGCCGGTGCTGCTGGTGAACCACGCGCTGCGTCCGCTGCTGTCCCGCTTCCTGCGTCGTAGCCTGAACCAGCTGGTCGTGCTGTCGAATCTGGAGCTGTCGGATAACCGTCATATCCGCATGACCGCGACGATTGGAGGAAAATAATGCGTAAATGGCTTTGGATGTTGCTCTTCCCGCTGGCGGCGCAGGCTGCCGGGGGGGGCACCTGGCAGGCGAGCAGCATGGGGGTGACCCTCAGCAATCGCGGTGTTGCTATGTCGTCTAACCCGCTGGCGCCTTCAGAAGAGGTCTCCGGTCAGATGGGCCTTGTGGTCTGGAACTATCGGCTGATTGGCCCTACGCCAGCGGGCTTGCGGGTGCGCCTCTGCTCTCAGACGCGCTGTACCGAAATCGACGGCGAAAATGGGACAACGGAGGCATTCAACGGCGTACCGGCTATTGAACCTTTGCGTTTCATCTGGGAAGTACCGGGGGGGGGACGTTTGATTCCGGCTCTGAAGGTGCAGAGCAATTCCGTCATCGTGAACTATCGCTGACGGTTGGATTACCAGGACTGCAAAAACAAAACCCGGCGATTGCCGGGTTTTTTGTATTACATGCGTTCTACGGTTTCGATACCCAGGGTATCCAGACCCAGCTTCAGGGTCTTCGCCGTTAGCTGCGCCAGCTTCAGGCGGCTGTTGCGAACCGATTCGTTTTCCGCAGACAGAATAGGGCAGTGCTCATAGAAGCCGGAGAACAGACCCGCCAGGTCATACAGGTAAGCACACATTACGTGCGGCGTGCCGTCACGCGCGACAATCGTCAGCGTCTCTTCGAACTGCAGCAGACGCGCCGCCAGCTGTGCTTCACGATCTTCCGTGATGGTCACGGTGGTATTCGCCAGCGCGCTTTCGTCGATACTGGCTTTACGGAATACCGAGAGCACGCGGGTGTAGGCGTACTGCATGTATGGCGCCGTGTTACCTTCAAACGCCAGCATGTTATCCCAGTCGAAGATATAGTCGGTGGTACGGTTCTTGGAGAGATCCGCGTATTTCACCGCACCGATACCCACGGCGTTGGCCAGTTTTTCCAGCTCGTCGGCCGGCATGTCCGGGTTCTTCTCGGCCACCAGACGACGGGCGCGTTCCAGCGCTTCGTCCAGCAGGTCAGACAGTTTCACGGTTCCGCCCGCGCGGGTTTTGAACGGCTTGCCGTCTTTACCCAGCATCATGCCGAACATGTGGTGTTCCAGCGGAACGCTGTCCGGCACGTAACCGGCTTTACGCACGATGGTCCACGCCTGCATCAGGTGCTGGTGCTGACGGGAGTCTATGTAGTACAGCACGCGGTCGGCATGCAGCGTTTCGTAACGGTATTTCGCGCAGGCAATGTCGGTCGTAGTGTAGAGATAGCCGCCATCCTTTTTCTGGATGATCACGCCCATCGGTTCACCTTCCTTGTTTTTGTACTCATCAAGGAACACAACCGTTGCGCCTTCGCTCTCCACCGCCAGGTTTTTCGCTTTCAGGTCAGCCACAATGCCGGGCAGCATTGGGTTGTACAGGCTTTCACCCATTACGTCATCGCGGGTCAGGGTGACGTTCAGACGGTTATAGGTCAGCTGGTTCTGGGACATGGTGATGTCAACCAGCTTGCGCCACATTTCGAGGAAGTATTGATCGCCTCCCTGCAGTTTAACCACGTAACTACGCGCACGTTCGGCAAAAGCTTCGTCTTCGTCGTAGTGTTTTTTGGCTTCGCGATAGAATCCTTCCAGGTCCGCCAGCGCCATTTCACCCGCGTTTTCCTGCTGCTGTTTTTCCAGGTAAGCGATCAGCATGCCGAACTGGGTGCCCCAGTCGCCCACGTGGTTCGCGCGGATCACCTTGTGACCGAGGAACTCGAGCGTGCGCACTGCGGCATCACCGATGATGGTGGAGCGCAGGTGGCCAACGTGCATCTCTTTCGCCACGTTCGGCGCAGAATAGTCGATCACGACGGTCTGCGCTTCCGGCTGGGACACTCCCAGACGATCGGATTTCAGCGCCGCGTCAACGTGGCTTGCCAGGAATGCAGGCTCAAGGAAGATGTTGATAAAGCCCGGACCGGCGATTTCGGTTTTGCTGGCAATGCCGGAAAGATCCAGATGCGTCAGTACCTGCTCAGCGAGCTGTCGCGGCGGCATGCCCAGTTTTTTAGCCACTGCCATCACGCCATTAGCCTGATAGTCGCCAAACTGTACTTTTGCTGACTGACGAACCTGCGGTTCGCAATCCGCAGGGGCACCTGCGGCAATCAGTGCCTGACTGACTTTTTCGGAGAGAAGAGCCTGAATATTCACCTGGATACCTTACGTTTTTGATGCGGGCTTACAACCGCCCGCGCCAGTTAAAGAATTTAGGGCGGGAGTATACTGCAAATGCCTTCTGACGTCAGCAGTGCGGGGCCTGAAGATTGCTCAGAATCCAGGCAGTGAAGGTGTGCATAATCATGCAGTCGCAAAAAGCCGGTTTCTGAGGTTGGTCAAAACAGGGCAACAGAGTAAATTAGCGGCTTTGCGACATGAAAAGAGAATGACTTATGGCGAACTGGCAATCCATTGACGAACTGCATGATATTTCCGCAGATTTACCGCGCTTCACCCAGGCGTTCACAGAACTTGCCACCCGTCTGGGTCTGGATATTGCGCCGCTTGAGGCCGATCATATCTCTTTGCGCTGTCATCAGAATGCCACCGCCGAGCGCTGGCGTCGCGGGTTCGAACAGTGCGGCGAGTTACTGTCCGAGAATATCATTAATGGCCGCCCCATTTGCCTGTTCAAACTGCATGAGCCGGTGAACGTGGCGCACTGGCAGTTCAGAGTGGTTGAACTGCCGTGGCCGGGCGAGAAACGCTATCCGCACGAAGGCTGGGAACATATCGAGATTGTCCTGCCGGGTGAGCCGGAGACGTTAAACGCGCGCGCGCTGGCCCTGTTAGCGGACGAAGGCTTAAGCCAGCCGGGAATTTTTGTGAAGACCAGTTCTCCCAAAGGCGAGCGCGAGCGGTTACCTAACCCGACGCTGGCCGTTACTGACGGACAGGTTACGGTGAAGTTTCATCCGTGGACCATTGAGCAGATCGTTGCCAGTGAAGCATAAGAGATGTGAGTTCACGCCGGGACCGAAAACGAACGGTGTGTCATGATGTTTCGCTTAGTGGAATTTCAGGAGGATTAAATGGCGCTGCTGGAGATTTGTTGTTACAGCGTGGAGTGTGCCGTGACCGCGCAAAAGCACGGGGCTGACCGCATTGAACTGTGCGCGGCGCCCAAGGAGGGTGGGTTGACGCCGTCTTACGGCGTGTTGAAGTCAGCCCGTCAGGCCGTCACTATTCCCGTTCACCCAATTATTCGTCCGCGCGGCGGTGATTTTTGTTACACGGCGGGCGAGTTCAGTGCCATGCTTGATGATATCGCCCTCGTTCGGGACCTGGGGTTTTCAGGGCTGGTGACCGGGCTGCTGGATGAAGACGGCAATATCGATATACCGCGTATGCGTCAGATTATGAGCGCCGCGCAGGGGATGTCCGTCACTTTTCATCGCGCATTTGATATGTGTAAAGATCCGCTTCAGGCCTTTGAAATGCTTGGAGAACTTGGCGTGGCGCGCATCCTGACATCGGGTCAGCAGGCGTCAGCTGAAAAAGGACTGCAATTAATTACGGAACTAAAAGCACATTCTGGTGTTCCAATAATAATGGCGGGTGCGGGAGTCCGCGCCAGCAATCTGGAACGGTTTTTAAACGCCGGGGTAGAAGAGCTGCACAGCTCCGCGGGGAAATGGATACCTTCGCCCATGCGTTATCGCAATACAGGATTGTCAATGTCGACGGATGCTGAAGCGGATGAGTATTCACGCTATGGCGTAGAGGGAGAGTCGGTTGCGGAAATGAAGTCGCTGATTGAGCGCCATCACGTGTAGCAACGTACCGATTTTTACCGCGCATCATGTCGCCCAATATGATGCTTGCTTGTACCAGGCCCCTGCCAATTACACAGGGGCCTTTTTTTCTCCTTCATATTTCAAGCCGCAGCTGCGTTGGCTGCCTCGCTGCAACTTGAACTATTTCGGAGAAAACGTGCTACGAGTAGGCCGGGTAAGGCGCAGCCGCCACCCGACTAAAAGACTACGGCTTAGTCGCTATTAACACCGCACGCATCGGGGCCGGATAGCCTTCGATGGTTTTGCTGTGATCGGTTGGGTCGAGGAATTGCTCCAGCGATTCGGTGATCATCCAGTCGGTGCGGCGCTGCTCTTCGATTGAGGTCACGCTGACATCGGCAATCCGCACATCCACAAACCCGCATTTCTCCAGCCAGTTCTTTAGCGCCAGCGCGGAAGGGATGAAGTAAACGTTGCGCATCTGCGCGTAGCGATCGCCCGGCACCAGAACGGCGTGTTCATCGCCTTCAATAACCAGCGTTTCGAGCACCAGCTCGCCGCCGCTGACCAGCTGATCTTTCAATTGCCACAGATGTTCAAGCGGGGAACGACGGTGATAAAGCACGCCCATGGAGAACACGGTATCAAACGCTTTCAGAGCTGGCAGCTGCTCAATGCCCAGCGGCAGCAGGTGCGCGCGCTGATCGTTACCCAGCAGCTTACGTACCGCTTCAAACTGGCACAGGAACAGCTGCATCGGGTCAATACCTACCGCCAGATGCGCGCCCGCGCCAATCATGCGCCACATGTGGTAACCGCTGCCGCAGCCCACGTCCAGAATGGTGCGCCCGGTCAGGTCGGAAAGGTGGGGCAGAACGCGATCCCATTTCCAGTCAGAGCGCCATTCGGTATTGATGTTCACGCCGTAAAGTGAAAACGGCCCTTTGCGCCACGGCATCAGGTTACGCATCAGCGTTTCGATGCGGTTGATCTGCCCAGGCGGAAGCGGTTCTTCACTCTCTGCGGTGACGCTGTGCAGAAGGTCCAGACGATGCGGGGTCAGTTCGGGCAGAAACTCCACTGCATTTGACCACTGCTTTAACAGGCCGTGCTGCTGGTCCCGCTGCCAGGCGGCAATCTGCGCGGGCAAGGTTTCCAGCCAGTGGGAGAGCTGGTTTTTGGCAATCAGCTGATAGAAGTTACTGAACTCGATCATGCCGGTTTCCCCGCTTTCAGCGCTACCAGCGAACCAAAGTTAAAGCACTGGAACCACAGTTCGCTGTGCTCAAAACCGGCTTTGCTCAGACGCGCTTTATGGGTTTCTACGGAATCCGTCAGCATCACGTTTTCGAGCATGCTGCGCTTCTGGCTGATCTCCAGCTCGCTGTAGCCGTTCGCCCGTTTGAAATCGTGGTGCATATTGAACAGCAGCTCGCCAACCTCGGCATCTTCGAAGCTGAATTTCTCAGAGAGCACCAGCGCGCCGCCAGGATTCAGCCCCTGATAAATTTTGTCCAGCAGCAGCTGGCGGTCTTCCGGTACCAGGAACTGAAGCGTGAAATTCAGCACCACCATAGACGCGTTATTGATCTCAATCTCGCGGATATCACCTTCCACCACGTCTACCGGAACAGGAGCTTTGTACGCGTCAATATGGCGACGGCAGCGCTCAACCATGGCCGGGGAGTTATCGACGGCAATAATGCGGCAGCCTTCGTGGTGAACGTTACGACGAACCGACAGCGTTGCCGCGCCGAGCGAGCAGCCCAGGTCATAGACCTGCGTGCCGGGTTGAACGAAGCGCTCAGCCAGCATGCCGATCATAGAGATAATATTGGAATAACCGGGAACAGAGCGCTGGATCATATCCGGGAAGACTTCGGCTACCCGTTCATCGAAGGTCCAGTCGCCCAGGCTGGCGATAGGCGCGGAAAAAAGCGTGTCGCGATCTGACATAACGTAAAAATCCGGGAAAAATAAAGTGGCGTATTGTGCGCTAATGGAGGGAGAAAACCAACTCCCACGGCATATACCACAGGTTAGCCAGCACCATCAGCAAAAGTGAACACCAGGTTGCACTCATGCCGGAACGACGCCAGCGGATTAAGCGATGGTGAAAGCCGTAATAGTGCATCAGGCGGCCAGCAATAAGCAGCAGGCCACAGATGTGCACCATCCAGGTTTCTGCGCCATTCATCTCCATAAACAGCAGCAGGATTAAGGCTGCAGGGATGTATTCGACCGCGTTGCCATGAATGCGGATAGCGCTTTGTAGCTCTGAAAACCCGCCGTCACCGTAGGAGACGCGGTAGAGCGTTCTGAGGCGCACAACATCAAATGAAAACTTAATCAGCAGTAATGCACCTAACACCGCATACAGCGCGCTGACCATACAAACTCCCTGTTTTTGGCAGATGGCACTTCACTATGATAGGGGGTGATATCAGAAAAGAGAAGATTGTTGTGGGATGGAAGGGGCGCTTCCCACGGACGGCACCGCAGCCTGCAAGGCCTGCCATAGAGCATCGACCAGTTCGGGGGCCTGGGCAATATCCGGCGTGTGCAAAAAGAGATACGGCGTAGTGGTGTGTTCCCACGCTGCCAGTTTTTCCAGCCAGACGGTGAACAGCGCCTGGTTTTGCGGCATGTTATCGCTGCCGATAAACCTGACCATTGGGTTCTGTGCGGTCACGATGGCGTGGACCGGCACTTTCGGTTTTTTACGCTGAGCTTCAACGATGGCTTCGCTATGCGGGATAGCGCTGTGCACCGGACGGCTGTCGAGGATCACCCGGTTAACGGAACGCTCAAGCAGGCCGCGATTGAGCGCTTTTTCCGCTTCGCCCTTAGCAAAAAACTCAGGATGCCTGACTTCAACGCCGTAGGTAAACTCCCGGGGCAGGGCGTCCAGAAACGTCCACAGCGCGGGCAGGTCGCGCGGGCCAAAGACGGCCGGAAGCTGCAGCCAGTACTGGCCGATGCGGTTTGCCAGCGGTGACATGCGCGCGAAAAATTCTTCGGTCAAATCGCCGCAGTTGCGCAGCGCGGCCTGGTGAGAAATGGTCGCCGGAAACTTGAAGCAGAAGCGGAAGTCGTCGGTCGTTTGTTCCCGCCAGCGTGCAACAATCTCGGCTTTCGGAAGCGCATACAGGGTGGTGTTACCCTCGACACAGTTGAAGTGCCGGGCATATTCCTCAAGGCCGGTGATGCCAAGGCGCACCCATTTCGGGTGCGACCACTGGGGTAAACCGACATACATCATAGCGCGCTGACAATCTCATCCGTGCTGCGCACGCGGCCGATGCGCGGGAAGATGTGGGTCATGCTGCCCTGATGCTGTTCCGCGGAGGCCGCGCTGCAGGCATCTTCGGCAATCACCAGATTAAACCCCAGCTCCCACGCGTTGCGGGCAGTCGACTCCACGCCGATGTTGGTGGAAATACCGCACAGGATAATGGTGTCAATGCCGCGACGGCGGAGCTGCAGTTCAAGATCGGTGCCGTAGAATGCACCCCACTGACGTTTGGTCACTTCAATATCGCTGTCGCGTTTACCCAGTGAGGCCGGGTACGTCCACCAGTTTTCCGGCAGGGCGCGTGCAGGAGCCTGGGCATCAACGGGCTGTTTTAACGCTTCGGCGTAATCAGCAGACCAGCCGACGCGCACCATGACAACCGGGGCACCGCTGGCACGACAGGTTTCCGCCAGGCGAGCGGCGCGGCTGACTACATCGTCCGCGGTATGCGGGCCGCCGGCGAAGGGCAAAATGCCTTCCTGTAAATCAATCACGACAAGCGCGGTTTTACTGGCATCAAGTGTTAACATCGTTACTCCCGTTAAATGAATCACTTCCGGACACCATACGACGTGATGGCCTGTTCCTGGGCGGATAATTTTGTTAATTTTTGTGAGAATGCGCAATAAGAGTGCAGCAAACGACCGCCAGGCCGTGGTTCGCTCTTATCGTCCGGCGGAATTTCCAGTATAATAGCCGCCTTTTTTCATCCAGTTGTGACATACAGAAAGCTGCGACATAGTAGCCTGCATACCAGGCGACATTTAGCCTGCGGCTAATTAAGGGATATCTCATGCGTACAGAATATTGCGGGCAGCTGCGTCAGTCCCACGTCGGACAGCAGGTCACCCTGTGTGGTTGGGTCAATCGTCGTCGTGATCTTGGTAGCCTTATCTTCATCGATATGCGCGACCGCGAAGGTATCGTTCAGGTGTTCTTCGATCCGGATCGCGCTGATGCGTTGAAGCTGGCCTCTGAGCTGCGTAATGAGTTCTGCATTCAGGTCACCGGCACCGTGCGTGCGCGTGACGAGAAAAACGTTAACGCCGACATGGCGACGGGTGCCATTGAAGTGCTGGCGTCCGATCTGACGATCATTAACCGTGCTGAAGCGCTGCCGCTGGACTCCAACCACGTCAACACTGAAGAAGCGCGTCTGAAATACCGCTACCTGGATCTGCGTCGCCCGGAAATGGCTCAGCGCCTGAAAACCCGTGCGAAAATCACCAGCCTGGTGCGTCGCTTTATGGATGACCACGGTTTCCTTGATATCGAAACCCCGATGCTGACCAAAGCCACGCCGGAAGGCGCGCGCGATTACCTGGTCCCATCCCGCGTTCATAAAGGCAAATTCTACGCGCTGCCGCAGTCTCCACAGCTGTTCAAACAGCTGCTGATGATGTCCGGCTTCGATCGCTACTATCAGATCGTGAAATGCTTCCGCGACGAAGACCTGCGTGCTGACCGCCAGCCTGAATTTACCCAGATCGATGTGGAAACCTCCTTCATGACCGCTGAGCAGGTGCGTGAAGTGATGGAAGCCCTGGTGCGTAGCTTGTGGAACGACGTTAAAGGCGTTGAGCTGGGCGATTTCCCAATCATGACCTTCGCGGAAGCCGAGCGTCGTTATGGCTCTGACAAACCAGACCTGCGTAACCCGATGGAGCTGGTGGACGTTGCAGACCTGGTGAAAGCCGTTGAGTTTGCCGTCTTCTCCGGCCCGGCTAACGATCCGAAAGGTCGCGTGGCGGCCCTGCGCGTACCGGGTGGTGCAGCACTGAGCCGTAAGCAGATCGACGATTACGGCAACTTCATCAAGATCTACGGCGCTAAAGGTCTGGCCTATATTAAAGTGACCGAGCGTGCGAAAGGTCTGGAAGGTATCACCAGCCCGGTCGCGAAATTCCTGAACGCGGACATCGTGGAAGCGATCCTTGAGCGCACCGGCGCGCAGGACGGCGACATGATCTTCTTCGGCGCAGATAACAAGAAAGTTGTTGCGGATGCGATGGGCGCGCTGCGTCTGAAGCTCGGCAAAGACCTGAACCTGACCGACGAGAGCAAATGGGCGCCGCTGTGGGTTATCGACTTCCCAATGTTTGAAGACGACGGTGAAGGCGGCCTGACCGCGATGCACCACCCGTTCACCTCGCCAAAAGAGATGACGGCGGCAGAGCTGAAAGCGGCACCGGAAGAGGCCGTCGCCAACGCCTACGATATGGTCATTAACGGCTACGAAGTGGGCGGCGGTTCCGTGCGTATTCACAGCGGTGAAATGCAGCAGACCGTGTTCGGCATCCTGGGCATCAACGAGCAGGAGCAGCGCGAGAAATTCGGCTTCCTGCTGGACGCGCTGAAATACGGTACGCCTCCGCACGCGGGTCTGGCCTTTGGTCTTGACCGTCTGACCATGCTGCTGACCGGCACCGATAACATCCGTGATGTTATCGCCTTCCCGAAAACCACTGCCGCAGCGTGTCTGATGACCGAAGCGCCAAGCTTTGCCAACCCGGCCGCACTGGCTGAGCTGGGCATTGAGGTGGTGAAGAAGGAAGAGAAAAACTGATATGACATATAAGCTCCCCGTTTCGGTCCTGGTGGTCATTTATGCAGAAGACACGAAGCGGGTGCTGATGTTGCAGCGGCGTGATGATCCTGAATTCTGGCAGTCGGTTACCGGCAGTCTGGAAGAGGGGGAGACCGCGCCGCAGGCCGCCGCGCGTGAAGTAAAGGAAGAGGTCGCCATTGACGTTGCCCGCGAGCAACTGACCCTGAAGGACTGTCAGCGCACGGTGGAGTTCGAAATTTTTAGCCATTTACGTCATCGCTACGCGCCGGGTACCGAGCGCAATACGGAATCGTGGTTCTGTCTCGCGCTCCCCCATGAACGGGAGATCGTGTTTACCGAACACCTGACCTACCGCTGGGTGAATGCGGCGGATGCTGCCGCGCTGACCAAGTCGTGGAGCAACCGGCAGGCGATTGAAGAATTTGTAATTAACGCTGCCTGAAAAGGCGCGCTCTTTGAGGATATTTTTATGGCAGGTCATAGTAAGTGGGCCAACACCAAACACCGCAAAGCGGCACAGGATGCCAAGCGCGGTAAGATCTTTACCAAAATCATTCGCGAGCTGGTGACGGCAGCGCGTCTGGGCGGCGGCGACCCGGCGTCTAACCCGCGTCTGCGCGCGGCGGTTGATAAAGCGCTGTCCAACAACATGACGCGTGACACCCTGAACCGTGCAATCGCACGTGGCGTGGGCGGTGACGAAGACGCGAACATGGAAACCATCATTTATGAAGGTTACGGTCCTGGCGGTACGGCGGTGATGGTTGAGTGCCTGTCCGACAACCGTAACCGTACCGTTGCGGAAGTGCGCCACGCGTTCACCAAAACCGGTGGCAACCTGGGCACTGACGGTTCCGTTGCGTACCTGTTCAGCAAAAAAGGCGTCATCTCTTTCGAGAAAGGCGACGAAGATGCGATCATGGAAGCGGCGCTGGAAGCCGGTGCGGAAGACGTAGTGACCTTCGACGACGGTGCTATCGACGTTTATACCGCATGGGAAGAGATGGGTGCCGTGCGCGACGCGCTGGAAGCGGCAGGCCTGAAAGCGGACAACGCTGAAGTCTCCATGATCCCGTCCACCAAAGCGGACATGGATGCGGAAACCGCACCAAAACTGCTGCGTCTGATCGACATGCTCGAAGACTGTGACGACGTGCAGGAAGTGTACCACAACGGTGAAATCTCTGATGAGGTTGCAGCGACTCTCTGATGAGAGCGTATAAATCCGTTACAGGAGACGCGTGATGTCGATTATTCTCGGGATTGACCCAGGCTCACGCGTCACCGGTTATGGCGTTATCCGTCAGGTGGGACGCCAGTTAACCTACCTGGGCAGCGGCTGTATCCGCACCAAAGTTGACGATCTGCCGTCGCGCCTGAAGCTCATTTATGCGGGCGTATCGGAGATCATCACCCAGTTTCAGCCGGACTATTTCGCCATCGAGCAGGTCTTCATGGCGAAAAACGCCGATTCGGCGCTGAAGCTCGGCCAGGCTCGTGGCGTTGCCATTGTCGCTGCCGTGAACCAGGATTTGCCGGTATTTGAATACGCGGCGCGTCAGGTTAAGCAGACGGTGGTGGGTATTGGTAGCGCGGAGAAAAGTCAGGTGCAGCACATGGTGCGTACCCTGCTGAAGCTCCCTGCGAACCCGCAGGCCGATGCCGCGGATGCGCTGGCGATTGCGATTACCCACTGTCACGTGAGCCAGAACGCGATGCAAATGAGCGAGTCGCGGCTCAATCTGGCGCGAGGCAGGTTACGATAATGACAAATCAGGCTGGATGTTTATCCAGCCTTTTTTTATTATGTCGGCAGTTAATTTCTTCCAGAACGCAGGAGCGTCACGTGATAGGCAGACTCAGAGGCATCATCATTGAAAAACAACCCCCGTTAGTGCTGCTGGAAGTGGGTGGCGTGGGCTATGAAGTCCATATGCCGATGACCTGCTTCTACGAGCTGCCGGACGCGGGCAAAGAGGCGATTGTCTTTACTCAGTTTGTGGTGCGTGAAGATGCTCAGCTGCTGTACGGCTTCAACAACAAGCAGGAACGCACGCTGTTCCGCGAGCTGATTAAAACCAACGGCGTCGGGCCGAAACTGGCGCTGGCGATCTTATCCGGCATGTCTGCACCACAGTTTGTGAATGCTGTTGAGCGCGAAGATCCTGCGGCGCTGATTAAGCTTCCGGGCATCGGTAAGAAAACGGCAGAGCGTCTGATTGTCGAGATGAAAGACCGCTTTAAAGGCCTGCATGGCGATCTCTTCACGCCGGCGGCCGATCTGGTACTGACCTCTCCAGGTGCGCCTGCGACGGATGATGATGCCGAGCAGGAAGCGGTTGCCGCGCTGGTGGCGCTGGGCTATAAACCTCAGGAGGCCAGCCGTATGGTGAGCAAAATTGCCAAACCGGACGCCAGCAGTGAAACCCTGATTCGTGAAGCGCTGCGCGCTGCATTGTGAGGTAAAGGATGATTGAAGCAGACCGCCTGGTTTCGGCAGGCACTATTCAGGCTGAGGATGTGGTGGATCGCGCGATTCGCCCAAAACTGCTTGATGAGTACATTGGCCAGCCGCAGGTTCGTTCCCAGATGGAGATTTTCATCCAGGCGGCAAAACTGCGCGGCGATGCGCTCGATCACCTGCTGATTTTTGGCCCTCCCGGTTTAGGCAAAACCACGCTGGCGAATATCGTCGCCAATGAGATGGGCGTTAACCTGCGCACCACCTCCGGCCCGGTGCTGGAGAAGGCGGGCGATTTGGCGGCCATGCTGACCAACCTCGAACCGCATGACGTGCTGTTTATCGATGAGATCCACCGTCTCTCACCGGTGGTAGAAGAGGTGCTCTATCCGGCGATGGAAGATTACCAGCTGGATATCATGATTGGCGAAGGTCCGGCCGCGCGCTCCATCAAAATCGATCTGCCGCCGTTTACCCTGATTGGCGCAACGACGCGAGCCGGGTCGTTGACCTCTCCCCTGCGCGACCGTTTCGGGATCGTGCAGCGTCTGGAATTTTATCAGGTTGCCGATCTCCAGCACATCGTTGGCCGCAGCGCCCGCTATATGGGGCTGGAAATGAGCGAAGAGGGCGCGTTTGAAGTGGCGAAGCGTTCCCGCGGTACGCCGCGTATCGCCAACCGCCTGCTGCGCCGCGTGCGTGACTTTGCAGAGGTAAAGCACAACGGTTCGATTTCCGCCGAGATTGCCGCCCAGGCGCTGGACATGCTGAACGTCGATGCCGAAGGTTTTGATTACATGGACCGCAAGCTGCTGCTGGCGGTGCTGGACAAGTTCTTTGGTGGCCCGGTCGGGCTGGATAACCTGGCGGCGGCTATTGGTGAAGAGCGTGAGACGATTGAAGATGTGCTGGAGCCGTATCTGATTCAGCAGGGCTTCCTGCAGCGCACCCCGCGTGGACGTATGGCAACGGTGCGGGCGTGGAATCATTTCGGCATTACGCCACCGGCAATGCCGTAAGCAGCGATAATTTGTAGCCCCGGTAAGCGAAGCGCCACCGGGGACATACCCACTACTGTGCGGTCTTCTTCATCATACTGAAGATAAACAGCACCGCAGCACTCAGCACCACGGACGGCCCAGCAGGCGTGTCATAGAACGCCGAGAAGGTGAGTCCACCCGTTACCGCAATCATCCCGACGATCACGGCTACGCCGGCCATCTGCTCAGGCGTACGGGCAAAACGACGCGCCGTAGCGGCAGGGATGATCAGCAGGGACGTAATAATCAGCGCGCCGACAAACTTCATCGCTACGCCAATGGTTAACGCCGTCACCAGCATCAGCAGCAGCTTAACGCGCTGCAGCTTCACGCCGTCGACAAATGCCAGATCCGGGCTGACGGTCATGGCCAGTAAATTCCGCCACTGCCAGAGCAGAATAGCGAGCACCACCAGCACGCCAATGGCTATAGCGATGAGATCCTCCGGCGTCACGGCCAGCAGGTCACCGAAGAGGTAGGCCATCAGATCTACGCGGATGTTCGACATCAGGCTGACCACCACCAGGCCCAGAGACAGGGCGCTGTGCGCCATGATGCCAAGCAGGGTATCGATGGCGAGGTGAGGGCGTTTTTCCAGCCAGACCAGACCGGCCGCCAGCAGCAGCGTGACTACAATCACCGCATAGAACGGGTTGACGTTCAGCAGCAGGCCAAAAGCCACGCCCAGCAGGGATGCATGCGCCAGGGTATCACCGAAGTAAGACATTCTGCGCCATACCACAAACGAGCCGAGCGGGCCCGCGGCGCAGGCAAGCATAATCCCGGCCAGCCAGCCGGGCAGTAACAGTTCAATCATGAGTGTCCATTTCCCCGACGCAGTACGATTCGTCCCTGTAAATCATGGCGATGATTATGATGATGACGATAAATGCCAAGCTGCTCGGCGCCGCGAGGGCCGAACATGGAGATAAACTCCGGATGCATGGAGACGACTTCAGGTGTACCTGAACAGCAGATATGATGGTTGAGGCACAGCACTTCGTCGGTTTTTGCCATCACCAGATGGAGATCGTGAGACACCATCAGCACTGCGCAATCGAGCTCGCGACGTAGCTGGTCGATCAAATCATAAAGCGCAACCTGACCATTAACATCCACACCCTGAGTCGGCTCATCCAGAACCAGAAGCTGCGGGCTGCTCAGCAGCGCGCGGGCAAGTAAAACACGCTGAGTTTCACCGCCGGAGAGTTTTTGCAGGGGCGCATCGACAAGATGGCCCGCCTGCACGCGTTTCAGTGCCGGGAGAATATCGGCTTTACGCGTGCCGGGGCGCAGACGCAAGAAACGGCTGACCGTCAGCGGCAGCGTGGCGTCGAGATGAAGTTTTTGCGGTACATAGCCAATACGCAATTTTTCCTCGCGCTTAATCACGCCTTCATCGGGTGCGACCAGACCCAGCACCACGCGTACCAGGGTGGATTTACCTGCGCCATTGGGGCCGAGAAGCGTCAGAATTTTGCCGGGCTTCAGATCGAGCGACACGTCAGAGAGGACGCGGCGCTGGCCAAATGAGACCGAAATATTTTCAAGAGAAACCAATGTCGTCATGTCATTTTAAGCTTGAAGAAGTCAACGAATGTTATAATATCACATTCCACGCATTCACTACGATGATTAGTCGCATTATGTTACATAAAAATACGCTTCTTTTCGCAGCATTATCTGCTGCCCTTTGGGGGACAACCGCACAAGATGTTAACGCTGCGGTTGTCGCTTCGCTTAAGCCACTTGGATTCATCGCGTCCGCCATTGCAGACGGCGTAACGGAGACCCAGGTTCTGCTCCCTGATGGTGCATCTGAGCATGACTATTCCCTGCGCCCGTCAGATGTAAAACGCTTGCAAAACGCGGACTTAGTCGTCTGGATTGGTCCTGAAATGGAAGCGTTCATGCAGAAGTCAGCAAAACAGGTGGCGGGTGAAAAACAGGTCGCGATTGCCGACCTCCCCGGCGTGAAACCGTTGCTCATGAAAGGGGCGGATGACGACGGCGACGAACATGACCACCATGCTGCAGACGGTGAAAAAAGTGATGGAGATCACGATCACGGCGAGTACAACATGCATCTTTGGTTATCCCCAGAGATAGCGCGGCTTTCAGCGGTTGCAATCCATGACAAATTAGTGGAACTTATGCCGCAAAGTCGAGCCAAACTAGACGCCAACCTGAAGGATTTTGAGGCACAATTAGCCGCAACCGATAAGCAGGTGGGTAATGAGCTCGCACCGTTGAAAGGAAAAGGGTATTTCGTTTTTCATGACGCCTACGGCTATTACGAAAAACACTACGGTTTGACCCCGCTGGGCCACTTCACCGTCAACCCTGAAATTCAGCCTGGTGCGCAGCGTTTACATGAAATCAGAACACAGCTGGTTGAGCAGAAAGCGACATGCGTTTTTGCTGAGCCACAGTTCAGGCCAGCGGTCGTAGAAGCCGTGGCCAGGGGAACATCCGTGCGCATGGGAACCCTTGACCCGCTAGGTACGAATATCCAGTTGAGCAAAGCGAGCTATTCGCAGTTCCTCAGCCAACTGGCGAACCAGTATGCGAGCTGCCTGAAAGGAGAATAACGAGGAAGTGAATACGTGCAACAGATAGCCCGCTCTGTCGCCCTGGCATTTAACAATCTGCCTCGACCCCACCGCGTTATGCTGGGGTCGCTTACAGTACTCACCTTAGCGGTCGCCGTCTGGCGGCCCTATGTGTACCACCCGAGTTCTGCCCCTATCATCAAAACCATTGAGCTTGAAAAGAGCGAAATCCGTTCTTTGCTGCCTGAAGCCAGTGAGCCTATCGACCAGGCGGCTCAGGAAGATGAAGCTATCCCGCAGGATGAACTGGACGATAAAACCGAGAACGAAGCGGGTATCCACGAATATGTAGTGTCTACCGGTGACACGCTGAGCAGCGTGCTGAACCAGTACGGCATCGACATGGGCAATATCAGCCAGCTGGCGGCTGCGGATAAAGATCTTCGTAATCTGAAAATCGGACAGCAGCTCTCCTGGACATTAACGGCGGATGGCGATCTCCAGCGTCTGACCTGGGAAATGTCCCGCCGCGAAACCCGCACCTACGATCGCACTGCAAACGGTTTCAAGATGACCAGCGAAATGCAGAAGGGTGACTGGGTTAACAGCGTTCTGAAAGGCACCGTGGGCGCGAGCTTTGTCTCAAGCGCGCGCGATGCAGGCTTGACCAGCGCTGAAATCAGTTCGGTGATCAAAGCCATGCAGTGGCAGATGGATTTCCGCAAGCTGAAGAAGGGCGATGAGTTCTCCGTCCTGATGTCACGCGAGATGCTGGACGGCAAGCGCGAGCAAAGCCAGCTGCTGGGCGTCCGACTGCGCTCTGAGGGTAAAGATTATTACGCGATTCGTGCCGAAGACGGTAAGTTCTACGATCGCAGCGGTACGGGCCTTGCGAAAGGCTTCCTGCGCTTCCCGACGGCAAAACAGTTCCGCGTCTCTTCTAACTTTAACCCGCGTCGTCTGAACCCGGTAACCGGGCGCGTCGCGCCGCACCGTGGCGTTGATTTTGCCATGCCGCAGGGTACGCCGGTACTGGCGGTAGGGGATGGCGAAGTGGTGGTGGCCAAGCGTAGCGGTGCCGCCGGATATTATGTCGCGGTACGGCATGGTCGTACTTATACGACCCGCTACATGCACCTGCGCAAGCTGCTGGTCAAACCGGGCCAGAAGGTGAAGCGTGGTGACCGTATCGCGATTTCCGGCAATACCGGACGCTCTACCGGCCCGCATCTGCACTATGAAGTGTGGATCAACCAACAGGCAGTGAACCCGCTGACGGCGAAACTGCCGCGCACCGAAGGCCTGACAGGTAAAGATCGTACTGATTATCTGGCGCAGGTGAAAGAGGTGATACCGCAGCTGAGCTTAAACTAAGCCCTCTGTTTTTGTTAAAAAAGCCGGCGCACACTGACGCCGGCTTTTTCTTTTGTGCGGGGACGACTGCCTCGCTACACTATCTGAATAAAATTTTGCTTCATCAGACCCTGGATCCAGCATGGAAACCAAAAAAAACAATATTGAATACATTCCTGAGTTTGAAAAATCCTTTCGCCATCCGCGCAACTGGGGCGCCTGGCTTGGTGTTTACGCCTTTGCGGGGATGGCGTTGCTGCCGGCTTCCGTCCGAGACCCAGTTCTGGGGAAAATTGGCCGTCTGGCCGGGCGTTTAGGCAAGAGCGCTCGCCGCCGCGCGCAGATTAATCTCTACTACTGTTTTCCTGAGAAAAGCGACGCCGAACGTGAGGCAATTATTGATGAGATGTATACCACTGCCCCGCAGGCAATGGCGATGATGGCGGAACTGGCGCTGAAAGGGCCGGATAAAATCGTCGATCGCGTTGACTGGAAAGGGCTGGACATCATCGAGGAGATGCGCCGCAATGACGAGAAAGTCATTTTCCTTGTCCCCCACGGCTGGGGCGTTGATATTCCGGCGATGCTCATGGCGTCTCAGGGCCAGAAAATGGCGGCGATGTTCCATAACCAGGGAAATAAAATCTACGATTTTGTCTGGAACACGGTGCGTCGTCGTTTTGGCGGACGTTTGCATGCGCGTAACGATGGCATTAAGCCCTTCATTCAGTCGGTACGTCAGGGGTACTGGGGCTACTATCTGCCGGATCAGGACCACGGCCCCGAGCACAGCGAGTTTGTCGATTTCTTTGCGACCTATAAAGCGACGCTCCCCGCGATTGGTCGACTGATGAAAGTCTGTCGTGCCCGCGTGATCCCGCTATTCCCGGTCTATGACGGCAAAACGCATCGCCTGAGTATTGAGGTCCGTCCGCCGATGGACGATCTGCTCACCGCGGACGACCACACCATCGCGCGTCGAATGAACGAAGAGGTGGAGATCCTGGTGGGGCCGCATGCCGAACAGTACACGTGGATTTTGAAGCTGCTTAAAACGCGTAAACCGGGTGAAACAGAGCCCTACAAACGCAAAGAGCTTTATCCGAGGAAATAAAAAAAGCCCTCTCCAGACGGAGAGGGCTTTTTAACACAAACGTTATTACTCGACGGTCATAACGCGCGTGGTGTTGGTTGAGCCGATGGTGCTCATCACATCGCCCTGGGTCACGATAACGATATCACCGGACACCAGATAGCCTTTGTCGCGCAGCAGGTTTACGGCATCGTGCGCTGCAGCTACGCCATCATTAGTGCTGTCGAAGTGAACCGGCGTCACGCCGCGGTACAACGCCGTCAGGTTCAGGGTACGTTCGTGACGGGACATGGCGAAAATTGGCAGGCCAGAGCTGATACGAGAGGTCATCAGCGCGGTGCGGCCAGATTCGGTCATGGTGATGATCGCGGTAACGCCCTTCAGGTGGTTTGCCGCGTACATCGCAGACATCGCAATCGCTTCTTCCACGTTGTCGAACTGCACGTCCAGACGATGTTTAGAGACGTTGATGCTTGGGATCTTTTCAGCGCCCAGGCAGACTCGCGCCATGGCGGCCACGGTTTCTGCCGGATACTGGCCCGCAGCGGTTTCCGCAGAGAGCATCACCGCATCCGTACCGTCCAGCACGGCGTTGGCCACGTCCATAACTTCCGCACGGGTTGGCATTGGGTTGGTGATCATCGATTCCATCATCTGAGTGGCGGTGATCACCGCGCGGTTCAGCTGACGTGCGCGACGAATCAGCGCTTTCTGGATACCGACCAGCTCAGGGTCGCCGATTTCCACGCCCAGGTCACCACGCGCAACCATGACAACGTCAGAGGCGAGGATCACATCGTCCATGGCATCCTGATCGCAAACGGCCTCCGCGCGTTCAACTTTAGCGACGATTTTAGCATCGCAGCCTGCATCACGTGCCAGGCGACGCGCATAGTTAAGATCTTCGCCACAGCGCGGGAAGGAGACGGCCAGGTAGTCAACGCCGATCAGCGCGGCAGTTACGATGTCCGCTTTGTCTTTATCGGTAAGCGCTTCTGCTGAGAGGCCGCCACCCAGTTTGTTGATGCCTTTATTGTTGGAGAGCGGGCCGCCAACGGTGACTTCGGTGAACACTTTCATGCCCTGAACTTCCAGCACTTTCAGCTGTACGCGACCGTCGTCGAGCAGCAGGATATCGCCAGGCACCACGTCAGCCGGCAGGCCTTTATAGTCGATACCAACTTTCTCTTTATCGCCTTCGCCTTTGCCCAGGTTGGCATCAAGCAGGAATTTGTCGCCGATATTGAGGAAAACTTTACCCTCTTTAAAGGTCGATACACGGATTTTTGGACCCTGCAAATCGCCGAGGATAGCAACATGACGGCCCAGTTTTGCTGCAATTTCACGCACTTTATCGGCACGTAATTTATGGTCTTCTGGCGTACCGTGAGAGAAGTTCATACGCACCACGTTGGCACCGGCGGCGATAATTTTTTCGAGATTATTATCGCGATCGGTGGCCGGGCCTAAGGTGGTTACGATCTTGGTTCTGCGAAGCCTTCTGGACATGTAATACTCCGTTGACTGAAACAACTTTGGTGTTGCGTGAACATTGAATCGGCCTTCATCTGCTGCAAGGCAGCGGCGAGGGGACCGAATGCCGTAAATCGTTACATCGTCATTATTCGTGACGTATTCGTTATCAACTATCAGGGAACATCGCTCTTTATAAGCAATTCTTTATCAAAACGCGATTCCTTCAGCGCTTCCTTGACCCGCTTCAAGTTATCCCGGAATTTTGCCCCGCGACGTAGGGTAAAACCGGTCGCAAGCACGTCAATCACGGTGAGCTGGGCCAGTCGGGAGACCATCGGCATATAAATGTCTGTGTCTTCCGGCACGTCGAGGGTGATTGCCAGCGTTGCCTCACGCGCCAGCGGCGTGCCGGCTGTAGTGAGGGCAATCACCATGGCATCGTTTTCACGGGCCAGCTGCGCCAGCTCTACCTGACTTTTGGTGCGGCCGGTATGCGAAATCAGTACCACGACGTCATCTTCACTGCAATTCATACAGCTCATGCGTTGCAGCACAATGTCATCGGAATAAATAACCGGAACGTTAAAGCGGAAAAATTTATTCATGGCGTCATGCGCGACGGCCGCCGACGACCCGAGCCCAAAGAACGCAATTCGCTTGGCCTGGGTGAGTAAATCCACCGCGCGATTCACGGAGCTCATGTCCAGAGACTGACGGACGTGGTCAAGCGAAGCCATGGCCGACTCAAAAATTTTCGTGGTATAGGCATCAACGCTGTCGTCTTCATCCACATTACGATTAACATAAGGGGTGCCGTTAGCCAGACTTTGTGCCAGATGCAGTTTAAAATCAGGAAAGCCGCGCGTTTCCAGACTGCGGCAAAAGCGATTGACCGTGGGTTCGCTAACACCCGCTTCCTGTGCCAGAGCGGCGATGCTTGAATGAATCGTCTGAGCGGGGGAGGCCATAATGACCTCGGCCACTTTACGCTCGGATTTGCTAAGGTGTTCCAGTTGAAACTGGATTTTTTCCAGCATGTTCATGTTAACAGGACGCTCATGGGTGTAAACGATTTCATAAATTGATGAAATCGAGATTCGATTTAGCCGATATTACCCTTGTGGCTTCCATTAAGGGTAACAATCGACAAGATAATGTTGTTGTTTTTTTTCATTACTTGATCGGTGTCGGGTTTTGCTATGACCCTGTTGCGCAAAGAAACGACGGTTGTTGCGTCATTAAGCCGTCGAAATCATCCGAAGGGTGAAAAATCGCGGTATCGCACGCGACGATAAGCGCAAATGGTTTCGGGAATGACGTAAAAGCAGTACAGTGCATTGTAATAAAATTACAACGATACCTGGCAGAAGCACCAGGTGATCCAACTGAGGAGAATGACATGGCGGTAACGCAAACAGCCCAGGCATGTGACCTGGTCATTTTCGGCGCGAAAGGCGATCTTGCACGCCGAAAATTGCTGCCTTCCCTGTATCAACTGGAGAAAGCGGGCCAAATTCATCCGGATACCCGTATCCTGGGTGTAGGGCGCGCCGACTGGGACAAGGACGCTTATACCAAAGTCGTCCGCGAGGCGCTCGAAACTTTCATGAAAGAAAAAATTGATGAAAGTTTGTGGGATACCCTGAGTGGACGCCTCGATTTCTGCAACCTGGACGTGAATGACGTCAGCGCATTCGCCCGCCTGGGCGCGATGCTGGATCAGAAAAACCGTGTCACCATTAACTATTTCGCCATGCCGCCAAGCACCTTCGGCGCCATTTGCAAAGGTCTGGGCGAAGCCAAACTGAACGCCAAACCGGCGCGCGTCGTGATGGAGAAGCCGCTGGGTACGTCGCTGGCAACCTCGCGCGAAATCAACGACCAGGTGGGCGAGTTCTTTGAAGAATGCCAGGTCTACCGTATCGACCACTACCTCGGTAAAGAGACGGTTCTGAACCTGCTGGCGCTGCGTTTCGCTAACTCCCTGTTTGTGAATAACTGGGACAACCGCACTATCGACCACGTGGAAATCACCGTGGCGGAAGAGGTGGGGATTGAAGGCCGCTGGGGTTACTTTGACCAGGCCGGTCAGATGCGCGACATGATCCAGAACCACCTGCTGCAGATTCTGTGCATGATTGCCATGTCTCCTCCGTCTGACCTGACGGCTGACAGCATCCGCGACGCCAAAGTGAAAGTGCTGAAGTCGCTGCGCCGCATCGACCGCTCCAACGTGCGCGAGAAGACCGTTCGCGGCCAGTACACCGCCGGGTTTGCGCAAGGCAAAAAAGTGCCAGGCTACCTGGAAGAAGAGGGCGCGAACAAGTCCAGCAACACCGAGACGTTCGTGGCGATCCGCGTGGATATCGACGACTGGCGCTGGGCGGGTGTTCCGTTCTACCTGCGCACCGGTAAGCGTCTGCCGGCCAAATGTTCCGAAGTGGTTGTCTACTTTAAGAACCCGGAATTGAACCTGTTCAAAGAGTCCTGGCAGGAACTGCCGCAAAATAAACTGACCATTCGTCTGCAGCCGGACGAGGGCGTGGATATCCAGATCCTGAACAAAGTGCCGGGCCTGGATCATAAACACAACCTGCAGACCACCAAGCTGGATCTGAGCTATTCCGAAACTTTCAACCAGACGCACCTGGCCGATGCTTACGAGCGTCTGCTGCTGGAAACCATGCGCGGTATTCAGGCGCTGTTCGTGCGCCGCGATGAAGTGGAAGAAGCATGGAAATGGGTCGACTCCATCACCGAAGCCTGGGCTGCCGATCAGGATGCGCCAAAACCGTATCAGGCGGGCACCTGGGGACCTGTCGCGTCGGTGGCGATGATCACCCGCGATGGCCGCTCCTGGAACGAGTTTGAGTAAGATAATCCGCTAGCCCGAAAGTGTTATTTTACCGGTAACATGATCTAACACAGCTAGTGGCACAATTTTCAACTTTTAAGCTCCGTGTGGATTCACCCGCGGAGCTTTTTTTATTACACTGCCGGAAGTGATTTTGCCCCTGAGCTCCGGACAGCAAGCGTTTCAGCGTTGTTAACAACTGCCAGCGACTTTGTAAACTCCCGAGCCCGGACAGATAAATGAGAGGAGCTTTTATGAATCCGACATTGTTACGCGTAACACAGCGCATTATTGAGCGCTCGAAAGAGACCCGTTCGGCCTACCTCGCCCGGATTGAGCAGGCAAAGAGCAACACCGTCCACCGATCTCAGCTGGCCTGCGGTAACCTGGCGCACGGCTTCGCCGCCTGCCAGCCTGACGATAAAGCGTCGCTGAAAAGCATGTTGCGTAACAATATCGCCATCATTACCGCTTATAACGATATGCTCTCCGCGCACCAGCCCTATGAGGTTTACCCGGATATCATCCGTAAAGCGCTGCACAGCGTGAATGCGGTGGGCCAGGTCGCGGGTGGGGTACCCGCCATGTGCGACGGCGTAACGCAGGGTCAGGACGGTATGGAGCTCTCCCTGCTGAGCCGCGAAGTGATTGCCATGTCCGCGGCGGTGGGTCTTTCACACAACATGTTTGATGGCGCGCTCTATCTCGGCGTGTGCGACAAGATTGTCCCGGGTCTGGTGATGGCGGCGCTGTCGTTTGGGCATCTGCCTGCTATCTTCGTGCCGTCCGGTCCAATGGCAAGCGGCCTGCCGAACAAAGAAAAAGTGCGTATCCGCCAGCTGTACGCGGAAGGGAAAGCAGACCGTCAGGCGCTGCTGGAGGCGGAAGCCGCGTCCTATCATGCGCCGGGGACCTGTACGTTCTACGGTACGGCTAACACTAACCAGATGGTGGTGGAGTTTATGGGGATGCAGCTTCCGGGCTCGTCCTTTATCCAGCCGGATGCGCCGCTGCGCAAGGCGCTGACCGAGGCCGCGGCCCGTCAGGTTACGCGTCTGACCGGAAACGGCAACGAATGGATGCCGATGGGTAAAATGGTCGATGAAAAAGTCATCGTCAACGGGATTGTCGCGCTGCTGGCAACCGGGGGGTCAACCAACCACACCATGCACCTGGTGGCTATGGCGCGTGCGGCGGGCATTCTGATTAACTGGGATGACTTCTCCGAGATCTCTTCCGTGGTGCCGCTGATGGCACGCCTGTACCCGAATGGCCCGGCGGACATCAACCACTTCCAGGCCGCTGGCGGCGTACCGCTGCTGATGCGCGAGCTGCTGAAGGGCGGTCTGCTGCATGAAGACGTGAATACCGTGGCTGGCTTTGGCCTGCAGCGCTACACCCAGGAGCCGTGGCTGAACAACGGCGAGCTGGACTGGCGTGATGGGGCGAGCGCGTCTCTTGATGCGCAGGTTATCGCCACTATCGACAAACCGTTCTCTCCTCACGGTGGCACCAAAGTGCTGAGCGGTAACCTCGGTCGCGCGGTGATGAAAACCTCTGCCGTACCGGAAGAGAACCAGGTTATCGAAGCGCCGGCGGTGGTGTTTGAAAGCCAGCACGATGTATTACCTGCCTTTGACGCCGGCCTGCTTGATAAAGACTGCGTGGTGGTGGTGCGTCACCAGGGGCCTAAAGCTAACGGGATGCCAGAATTACATAAACTTATGCCACCACTTGGTGTATTATTGGACCGCCGTTTCAAAATTGCTTTAGTAACCGATGGACGCCTCTCAGGGGCATCCGGTAAAGTGCCTTCAGCCATCCACGTGACGCCTGAAGCTTACGACGGCGGTTTACTGGCGAAAGTGCGTGACGGTGACACGATCCGCGTGAACGGTCAGACAGGTGAGTTAACCCTGCTGGTCGATGACGCCGAGCTGGCGGCACGTCAGCCCCATATTCCTGACCTGAGCGCATCGCGCGTGGGGACCGGACGCGAAATGTTCAGCGCGCTGCGTGAGAAACTCTCCGGTGCGGAGCAGGGCGCTACCTGTATTACGTTTTAAGACGACTTGATTTTAACGATCTGGCGAGAGAAAACTCTGATGAAAAACTGGAAAACAAGTGCAGAATCAATCCTGACCACTGGCCCTGTCGTGCCGGTTATCGTGGTAAACAAGCTGGAGCACGCTGTACCGATGGCGAAAGCGCTGGTTGCGGGTGGCGTTCGCGTTCTGGAAGTGACCCTGCGCACCGCCTGCGCGATGGATGCCATTCGCGCGATTGCCAAAGAAGTGCCGGACGCCATCATCGGTGCGGGTACCGTGACGAACGCAAAACAGCTGGCTGAAGTGACCGAAGCGGGCGCACAGTTTGCCATTAGCCCGGGGCTGACCGAGTCGCTGCTGAAAGCCGCGACCGAAGGCACTATTCCACTGATCCCGGGTATCAGCACCGTCTCCGAACTGATGCTGGGCATGGACTACGGTCTGAAAGAGTTTAAATTCTTCCCGGCTGAAGCGAACGGCGGCACCAAAGCGCTGCAGGCGATTGCGGGTCCATTCTCTCAGGTACGCTTCTGCCCGACGGGCGGCATCTCTCCTGCCAACTACCGTGACTACCTGGCACTGAAAAGCGTCCTGTGCATCGGTGGCTCATGGCTGGTTCCGGCGGATGCGCTGGAAGCGGGCGACTGGGATCGCATCACCAAACTGGCTCGCGAAGCGGTAGAAGGCGCGAAGCAGTAAGTCTCTCGTCGCATGAAAAACGGGCCTTTCGGCCCGTTTTTTTATCCCGTTACCTTAACGCTTGCTGCGGCCGCTTTGGCTCTCGCCACGGCGTCGTCAACGTTATCCCCGGTGGCTAACGCCACGCCAAGACGCCGGGTTCCATCAATCTCAGGCTTGCCGAACAAACGTACCTGCAACCCGGCACCCACCGCCCCGTCGACATTATCAAACGTGACGTTCTGGCTGGTTAACTGCGGCAGGATCACCGCCGAGGCGGCCGGGCCGTACTGACGGATACCGCCGACGGGCAGGCCGAGGAAGGCGCGCACGTGCAGAGCGAACTCGGAGAGATCCTGCGAAATCAGCGTCACCATGCCGGTGTCATGCGGGCGAGGGGAGACTTCGCTGAAAATCACCTCATCACCGCACACAAACAGCTCGACGCCGAACAGGCCATAGCCGCCCAGCGCCAGGACGGTTTTACGGGCGATCTCCTGAGCACGTTCCAGCGCCAGGGCGCTCATCTGCTGCGGCTGCCAGGATTCGCGATAATCGCCATCTTCCTGGCGGTGGCCAATCGGGTCGCAGAAATGGACGCCGTCAACGGCGCTGACGGTCAGCAGGGTGATCTCGAAATCAAACTTCACGACGCCTTCGACGATGACGCGACCGGCGCCGGCGCGGCCGCCCTGCTGGGCGTACTCCCACGCCTTTTCCAGCGTGCTGCTGTCGCGAATAAAGCTCTGTCCTTTACCGGAGGAGCTCATCACCGGCTTAACGATGCACGGGTAACCAATCTCCTCAACGGCCTGCAGGAATGCCGCCTTATCGCCAGCAAAACGATAGCTCGACGTGGGCAATCCCAGCTCTTCTGCCGCCAGGCGACGAATGCCTTCGCGGTTCATGGTCAGCTTTGCGGCTTTCGCGCAGGGCACCACGCGCTGGCCTTCCTGCTCAAGCGCGATCAGCGTATCGGTGGCAATGGCTTCAATTTCCGGCACGACAAAATCAGGTTTCTCGCGCGTAATCAGCTCGCGAAGGGCATCGCCATCCAGCATGTTAATCACATAAGAACGATGGGCGACGTGCATGGCTGGCGCGTCGGCGTAACGATCCACGGCAATCACTTCAACGCCTAAACGCTGGCACTCAATGGCGACTTCTTTGCCCAGCTCGCCCGATCCCAACAGCATCACTCGCGTCGCCGCAGGTCGCAGCGCGGTTCCTAAACGAATCATAACAATCCCCCTGAAAAAGTTGCGGGCAGTATAAACGAAAACGTTTGCGTCTGTCTTGTACACGGCCAGGTGAGGGGAGAAGAAATTTGCGCTTCTTTAGCCCGTCCAGACATTTCCTGACGCCTGCTCGCTTACGCTGTGGATCATGTTCACCGTTAAGTGAGGGAAATCATGTCTGGCTGGCTAAATCAATTGCAATCCCTGTTAGGGCAGAAAACATCGTCTGGCGAGCGGGACCTGAGCAAACTGCTGGTACCCGGGGCGCTAGGCGGACTGGCAGGCCTGCTGGTCGCGAATAAATCCTCGCGCAAGCTGCTGGCAAAGTACGGGACAGGCGCACTGCTGGCCGGTGGGGGCGCCATTGCGGGTACCGTCCTGTGGAACAAATACAAGGACAGGGTTAGGACCGCGCACAGTGATGAACCACACTACGGCGAGCACACCTCGCCGCTGGATCTGCGTACCGAACGGCTGATCCTGGCGCTGGTCTTTGCCGCGAAAAGTGACGGACATATCGACGATAAGGAACGACTGGCGATCGAGCAGCAGCTGCGTGAAGCCGGCGTTGAAGAGAAGGGCAGAACGCTGGTGGCGCAGGCCATCGAACAGCCTCTGGAGCCGCAGCGTCTGGCACAAAGCGTGAAAAATGAGGAAGAGGCGCTTGAACTCTATTTCCTCAGCTGTGCCGCCATCGATATCGATCACTTTATGGAGCGGAGCTACCTTAATGCCCTGGGAGATGCGTTAAAGATCCCACAAGACGTGCGCGAAGGCATTGAGCGGGATATCCGGGAACAAAAACAGGCGTTACAGGGATAGTTCTCGCCGTTGCGACCCTGTTTCGCTTGCATCATGCGTGGGTTTTGCCAACCTTATAGGGTGTAAAACGAAAAAGAATGATGACATGCCACCGAAAGCCCGACGTATACCTTATGCGATCACCACGCATGGCGATACGCGTATAGACAATTATTACTGGCTACGGGACGATTCGCGCTCCCGGCCAGATGTGCTCGACTACCTGCACGAGGAAAACGACTATGGCCGCAAGGTCATGTCCAGCCAGCAGACGCTTCAGGACCAGCTGCTGAATGAAATGGTGCAGCGTATTCCTCAGCGCGATATCTCCGCGCCCTGGACCAAAAACGGCTATCGCTATCGCCATATTTACGAGCCCGGCAATGAGTATCCCATCTATCAGCGCCAGTCGGTGTTAAGCGCCGAATGGGACGAGTGGGATATTCTGCTGGATGCCAACCAGCGCGCTGCACACAGCGAGTTTTATACCCTGGGCGGCATGTCCATTTCGCCTGACAATGCGGTGATGGCACTGGCGGAGGATTATCTCTCCCGCCGCCAGTACGGCCTGCGGTTTCGCAATCTGGAGACCGGCAACTGGTATCCGGAAATGCTGGAAAACGTCTCCCCGGATTTTGTCTGGGCGAATGATTCCGAGACGGTTTACTACGTCAAAAAGCACGCCTCGACGCTACTGCCTTATCAGGTATGGCGGCATACCGTGGGAACGGACTCCGCTGACGACGAGCTGGTTTATGAAGAGAAAGACGAAACGTTTTATGTCAGCCTGCATAAAACCTCCTCGCGCCACTATGTGATTATCTTCCTTGCCAGCGCGACGACGTCGGAAGTTCTGCTGCTGGATGCCGAACTGCCTGACGCCCAGCCGCTCTGTTTCCTGCCGCGCCGCAAGGATCACGAGTACAGCCTGGATCACTTCCAGCATAGCTTTTATCTGCGCTCCAATCGTGAGGGCAAAAACTTTGGTCTCTATAAAACCAAAGTGCGCGATGAACGCAAGTGGGAGGTGCTTATCCCCGCGCGTGATCAGGTGATGCTGGAAGGGTTCACCCTGTTTACCGACTGGCTGGTGGTGGAAGAGCGCCAGCGCGGGCTGACCAGTATCCGGCAAATCAACCGCAAAACGCGGGAAGTGGTCGGGATTGCGTTCGACGACCCGGCCTATGTGACGTGGATTGGATTCAATCCCGAACCCGAATCATCGCGGCTGCGCTACGGCTACTCATCCATGACCACACCGTACACCCTGTTTGAGCTGGACATGGATACCGGGCAGCGCCAGGTGATTAAACAGACCGAGGTAAAAGGTTTTGAGTCTGAAAACTACCGCAGCGAGCACCTCTGGGTCACCGCCCGGGATGGCGTTGAGGTCCCCGTCTCGCTCGTCTATCACCAAGCCCATTTCCAGAAAGGCAAAAACCCGATCCTGGTTTACGGCTACGGGTCGTATGGCTCAAGCATGGACGCCGATTTCAGCAGCAGCCGGTTAAGCCTGCTCGATCGCGGTTTTGTTTTCGCCATAGCCCATATTCGCGGCGGCGGTGAGCTGGGCCAGCACTGGTATGAAGACGGGAAATTCCTGAAAAAGAAAAACACCTTCAATGATTATCTCGACGTCTGCGATGCGCTGATTGAGCAGGGCTATGGCGATCCGCAACTCTGCTTTGGCATGGGCGGCAGCGCGGGCGGCATGCTGATGGGGGCGGTTATCAACCAGCGTCCCGACCGCTTTAAGGGGATTGTCGCGCAGGTACCGTTTGTCGATGTGGTCACGACCATGCTCGATGAATCAATCCCTCTTACCACCGGGGAGTTTGAAGAGTGGGGAAATCCGCAGGATGAGATGTACTACCGCTATATGAAAGAGTACAGCCCGTACGACAACGTGGAGGCGAAAGCCTACCCGCACATGCTGGTCACCACCGGTTTGCATGATTCTCAGGTGCAGTACTGGGAGCCGGCAAAATGGGTGGCAAAGCTGCGGGAGCTGAAAACCGATGACAATCTGCTGCTGCTGTGTACCGATATGGACTCCGGACACGGCGGGAAATCGGGACGATTTAAATCGTACGAAGGGGTTGCCCTGGAATATGCCTTCCTGATTGGCCTGGCGCAGGACACGCTGCCAGGCCGTGCGGAGGGTTAAGCGTCGCCCAGATAATGTTTCAGCGTTAAGCGCAGTTCCGGACTCATTCTGTCGAGGTTGTTATACAGCCAGCGCAAATAGCCCGGGTCTTTATCCGCTACCTCAGACACCGGCTTCCCGCGATATTTACCAAAGGTAAATGTGGTCAGTAACGCGGGGCGTCCGGTGATCGTCGCCATATCATCCGGTGTCCAGCCTGAGATATTCATAATATCAATCAGTAACGCGGCGGTGATATAGCAGTCATACAGGGCGCGGTGATGGTGAAGCCCCTCAGGGGTACGAACGCTGAGCTTGCGGGACTTGTACAGCGCCATATTGCTGTATTTAATGCCCGGCCAGAGACGACGCGCCAGCTTCATTGTGCAAATCCATTCGCCCGGCATTTCAGGTAGCACCCGGCGGTCAAAGCTGGCGTTATGCGCGACGTACCACGGGCTACCGTAGTAGTGCGGAATGATCTCTTCAATCCAGGGCTTATCCGCCACCATCGATTCTGTAATGCGATGGATAGCCATCGCCTGGGGGCTGATGGGGCGATCGGGACGCACCAGATGGCTCATTGGGTTGACGATTTTACCATCAACCACGTCGACAGAGGCCACTTCCACTATTCCGCCCTGAAGATCGCAAGTTTCGGTATCGATGACGCGCAGCATTGAAAACTCCTGAGCTTAAAACGCCTAGCCTAAAGGAATGATATCGCCTTGCCAACCCTCTCCGCCGAGCGTGCCGGTCACCAGAAGCTCGCCCTTATCCGCGCGGACGATCAGCTGGCCTTTATCATCCCATAGCGCGCTGCCGCCGCAGGCATTCGCCATTAGCACCGCAATAGCATATTTATGCGCGAAGCGCTGCAGGTTACTGATGGACTGCCGCCAGCGATTATCCCCCACCGACTGGCAGCTGGTAACAAGCGTTGCTCTGGGATCGAGATTGGGAGAGTCGGGATGTGCATCAATGATGCTAAGGTGCTTGTCCCCCGGCACCAGGCTGGCTCCGCGCCCTTGCGGATAGCGCAAAATGCGATGGCAAGCAGGCGAAAACAGCACAAGACCTTTCTGTCTCTGCCCATCCTGAACCAGGGGGAGTCCCGCAATAACGGTAATCTGGTAAAAATGTGCCGCGTTAAGCAGCGGCTCCAGCTGCGCGTCATCGGGTGGGGGAGGTAGCGTCGGCGCGCCAGAGCCCGTTAAGGAGAGTTCAGGGAAGACCAGCAGATCGCACCCCTGCCGTGCGGCTTCGGCGATGAAGCGCAGGTGGTGCGTAACATGGTCATTCACACTCTGATGCAGCCCGCCATACTGGGCTGCCGCTATGTTCCAATGTGACATCGTGACTTCCTTATACACTGAGTCGCAGGGATTTAAGAATACACCTAAATTTATCAGGGTTTTCTTATCCTGCCAGATTCCGCGTAAGGAAGTGTAACGACCTGTTAAGCTTATTTAACTTTAGGTTCGTACGGTAAACGGGAGAGGTTAACCGAGGCGAGACGGTGGGCGATTAATCTTTCGCGAAACCAGTCGCGCAGATGGGCGGGTTGTTCCCGTTCAACGACTTCAGCCACGACAGGCATGTTGTAACGCTCTTTGAACGCGACGCCAGCGGCAGCGAGATCGACATTCACTTTATCCATCTCGTCCTGCGGAAGGGCGGCCAGATTGATCTTCATTACCTTCTCCTTTTTCTGCGGCGGCAACGTTACCGCGATTGCACGACGATGACAAGCGGAGGCAGGATGATCCTCGACTCGTTTATTATACAGCGTTATTCTTTAGCATACAGACATAACAAAAAGGAATGATTGCGATGGGTTTCTCCGCCTCCCGCGCGGTATGCGCACTGGTTTTTGTGGCCTCGACAATGATGGCGCCCTCCGCGCTGGCACATGCACATCTTAAACAGCAGAGCCCGGCAGCGGACAGCGTGGTGAGCGCTCCGCAGGCACTTACGCTGAATTTTTCAGAAGGCATCGAACCGGGGTTTAGCGGTGTGGTGGTAACGGATGCGCAAAAGCAGGTCATCAAAACGGGAACCGCCACGCGCGACGAAAAGAACAAGGCGCAACTCACCGTTCCGCTGGAACAAACGCTGACGTCAGGAACGTACCAGGTAGACTGGCATGTCGTCTCCGTAGACGGCCATAAAACCAAAGGCAGCTATCACTTTAGCGTGAAATAGCATGCTGGCGCTGTGTTATATCGGGTTGCGCTTTATCCATTTCGGGGCGCTGATGCTTGTTTTTGGCAACGCGCTTTACAGCGTCTGGTTTGCGCCTTCCTCTCTCCACCGCCTGATGTCCCGGCGATTTCAGCTGCAGCAGAAAGTGGCGGCCTTAATGAGCCTGGCGGCAGCGCTCCTGATGTTTATGCTTCAGGGCGGACTGATGGGTAACGGCTGGGGAGATGTGTTTGCCCCGCAGGTCTGGTACGGCGTAATGAGGACGCAGTTTGGCGGCGTCTGGCTGTGGCAAATCATACTCGCTGCGACCACGGTCGGCGCAGCATGGCTCGCACCGCTGAAAGGTTCGCGGCTGCTGCTGCTTACGATGGGCCAGCTTATTCTGCTGGCTGGGGTAGGGCACGCGGCAATGAACGACGGTCCGATGGGGGCGTTGCAGCGTCTTAATTATGCTTTTCACCTGATCTGCGCCGCAACCTGGCTTGGCGGATTACTGCCTCTGCTGTTCTGCATGCGCCTGGCTAAAGGACGCTGGCAGAATGCCGCCATTTATACCATGATGCGCTTTTCGCGCGTGGGCCATTACGCCGTCACGGGCGTGCTGCTCAGCGGAGCGATCAATGCGCTCATGATACTGGGTGTCCATATTCCCTGGCAGGCTGGTTACGTACAGTTTTTGTTGTTCAAATGTGCGCTGGTGGCGTTGATGGTGGTAATTGCGCTGGCAAATCGGTATTTTCTGGTGCCACGGTTTCGTCCGGAGAGCGGGCGAGCACAACAGATTTTTATCAGGATGACGCAGGCAGAAGTGGTGCTGGGAGCGCTGGTGCTGGCAACGGTCAGTCTGTTCGCCACCTGGGAACCCTTCTGATAAGGTTAAATATCATATGAAAAAGACAGTACTTTCTCTCATCTTGCTGGCCTGTACGGGGAGCGCGCTTGCCGCACCGCAGGTTATCACCGTCAGCCGTTTTGAAGTGGGTAAGGACAAATGGGCTTTCAATCGCGAAGAGGTGATGCTGACCTGCCGTCCGGGCCATGCGCTGTATGCGATCAACCCGAGCACGCTGGTGCAATATCCGCTGAATGATATCGCAGAGCAGCAGGTAGCCAGCGGAAAGAGCAGCGGACAGCCGATTAGCATTATTCAGATCGATGACCCGTCGCATCCGGGACAAAAAATGAGTCTGGCACCGTTTATCGAGCGCGCCGACAAGCTCTGCTAACGTTCGGGTTTCCAATAAAAAACCGCAGATGCTTGCGAAAGCACTGCGGTTTTTCACATTTAATGATGCTCTGGCGCTTTTTTTCCGACCGCTTTAGCTGTGGACTGGAAAACCTGGCGTCGTCATCTATTCTTAAAAGGCAAGGCGACTTAGCCTGCATTAATGCCAACTTTTAGCGCACGGCTCTCTCCCAAGAGCCATTTCCCTGGACCGAATACAGGAATCGTATTCGGTCTCTTTTTATCTGTATGTTTTTTAAAGCATTTTTCGGTGCTGACTCGACATCATCCGAAACTTTCTCGAACTTTCCATATCCTGTCTAAACCATAACATACTCAGGACCGCGTGCGTCCAGGGTTTTTTGGGATCTTTGTTAAAATTTTGTGGCCGAGCGACCGCTGAGCAAACGCCTCCTGACGTTCGAAAGGGCAACCCTTAAGTTAAATAATGAACGCGCTGAATTTGTCTTTGTGTTGGACAATGTACTCAGGGAAGTTTTCAACCGTTAGCTCTTGCCTGATTAACGTCCTGTCCCGCCCCCAGATATCTTCCGCGTTTTTAATGACCTTCATGATGTGTTCCGGGTTGTTAAACTCAGGGTGATCGTATTCAGTATGGGAAATGGTCGACATTTTTTCTGAGATGCGCTCGGGTGTCATCACCCATGAGAAATGCCACCCACCATTTTCAATGATGCGGTTGTTAATCTTGAACCAGTTCCACTTTAGCCAGGACCAGTTTTTAACACTTCGGGTGCGTTTAAGATTCCTGAATGATTCAGGTTCACCGCCAAAGAAGTTAACGAGATTTTTATACTGGGTGGCTCTCGGTAATTTACATTTTCTTGGCGTGTTATCTGTATTAAAAACCTGCAGGTTAAACTGATAATTATAAAAATTCTGATAAATAGTAGTGCAGAGCTTTTTGGGGTTTATCGATGCTACTACCTGAGGTGAAAATATCTCGTCCACATCGGAAACTAAAATCAAATCATCATCGCTGGCATGGGACAAACCCTGCATGATGGCATTCCTCTGCGCGGCTTCATTTGCCCACGCATCCACTACCATTCCCTCTGGCAAACCCGGGATCACCTCTCGGGCCGGATGTGATTCTTCAGCGGCTTTCGTAATCGGTTCTTTATCATGCACAACGTAGATAATTTTATCTTTAAACTGACGGTATTTATTAATGTCAAAATGCAGCTGCCTCTTTTTACCGGTAAAGGTATGCGTTGACTCAACGATAACGAAGCGATCGACAACGTCCGCTAGCGTGTTCAGCCTGATTTCGAGAAGCATATCTTCGTCGTAATATAAGAAGCAGTCATAGATCATTACCGAAGTCCCTCATTTTTGCGCCCACATTGCGCTTTTTCCAACGCATTCGCCGGTATCATTTCGCGCAATGCTAACTGAGCGCACTCGCCCTGCGCAATAGTACACTGCTTTATTATTCATCCTATAAATAGATTGCATCCACTATGCAGTGAGCGAAGACGCCAGCCAGGCTAAAAGTGGGACTTAACGGATACCTCTATTTCATCAAGCAGCTCAAAGCGGCGGCGGTATTCGGCACGTTTTTTACTGGCGATCTCTTCAAGCGATTTACGCTCCATCTGTAGCGGCAGCTGCCAGCAGAAGGCCGAGAGCTTTTTACCGTCCAGCGATGCCCAAAATTCATCGTAGCTGGCATGGAAATGGCGACCTTTGCTCAGGCGATACCGCAACGCGCGGAAAACGTGACCCTCATCGCTGACGGCAAAAATCGCCCGGACGGATGACTGCGCAGCCAGCTGGAAGAGGACTTCCATCAACACCCGTTTGGGGAAAAGACCATGACAGGCGCGGGTGGCCTGTTTAATGACGTCTCGCGATACGCAGCGGCGGGGTCCCTGAAGCCCGCCAATCACCATGACTTGCTGACCATTGCTGCGCGCGACGCTAAAGGTCAGGCTGGCCAGCAGCGTGTCCTCGTTGTCGCGTAGCCACAGCGTGCTTTCGCCTTCGCGCTCGGCTTTCCCCGCAGAGGAAGCATTGACCGTATAGGTTACACCGTCTTTTGCATGGAACTGCGCAACGGCTTGTTCCTGCGGGCTGGTCAGGGCCTGGGCGAGACCGCTCTCTTTCAGGCTGTCAATCCAGTAATAATGGTTAACGATAGCGTCGGCGCGATCGTTAGCCGTCAGGCCGCGCATCAGGTACTGCCGGTGGGTCTTGCTCGGCAATGTAATTTGAGAGGCCAGCAGCCTGTCAAAATCGTCGCGACCCGAAAGGGTTTCCAGCATGCGATGTGTAGAAGACCAGAACACCAGCGAACGTAACAGGAACTTCAGGCGATATTCGCGTTTGCGCCAGATCGGCCCCGGAACGCGTTTGCCGTTCACCAGCTCGGAAATAATATTTGTGCGATGCGGATAGAAAACATCGTTATGCAGGTGCGTATTAGACACGTGAAGACCCCTCTTTTTTTTCTGCCCTTATTCTAAAGAGCCAGGAAAAGGGGATTAATAGCGCGAGGATCTTTATTTCTGTTTGGTTTACCGTTTGTTTGATTTCGTGATGACCACGCCTGTCCGTCGACTTTTCTGCGGCAGCTATACTGTTTAAAGGAGGTGCTATGTATCAGCGAATTGAAGGTGGAATGTGGCGTCACGTCTGGGTTGTCAGCGATATACACGGTTGCTACCAGTGGCTTATGGATGAACTTAAACGCCGTCATTTTAATCCGTATGAGGATTTACTTATTTCTGTCGGGGATATGATCGATCGTGGCCCTGATAGCGTTAAATGCCTGCAGTTAATTAATGAAAAATGGTTTCGTGCCGTGCGGGGAAACCATGAGCAAATGGCGCTCGACGGTCTGGATAATAACGATTTTTCTCTCTGGATGATGAATGGCGGAATGTGGTTTTCGCATCTTGAACGCGATCGGCAACAGCTTGCACTGTCGTTGCTTGACGCCTGTCGCGACTTACCGCATATCATCGAGATAACCTGTGCGAACGGTCTTAATGTGATTGCCCATGCTGATTATCCGGCCGCGGAATACCGCTGGCAAAAACCTGTCAGTGACCAGCGCGTCTTATGGAACCGCGATCGGTTGATGGGGTTTATGGTGGGTAAAGGAGAGGGCATCAGCGGCGCGGATCATTTCTGGTTCGGACATACGCCCGTCGACAGAAGGTATGATTTTGACAATCTCCACTACATTGATACGGGTGCCGTATTTGACGGTTACTTTACGCTGGCTCAGCTGCAGTAATAAATAACCCGCCTTCGGGCGGGTTCTCTTTAGGTCAGGCAAGACGCATGACCCAGGCATCGGTTTTACTATCGTAATGCTCACGGTAAAGGACTGAATGTTCGCCATCAAGTATTGCCGGGACGCTGGTGTCTGCATCCCATGCATCAAGCTGCATGCACAAATCCGGGTCGGATTTGCAGGGAATACTTAACGTTCGATCGCCTTGTGCTTCGCCGCGCAGCTCTGCGTCGTCGATCTCAAAAGCGCCAATACGCACGCTGGTTTTCGTCATAGTGCTCTCCGGGTCGGTTGTCAAAAATCTGGTATGACCAGTGTGGCCACCCATTTTTGATCGTAGACAAAGAGAGCAAAATCGCCAGTAAAAAAATGCGCTTTTTATCAATCCGTGCGATCGTTACCGGTAAACAGCCGACCGTCCCGAACCAGCTCGCGTGGATAGCTGTTTTTCAGCCTTGAGCCGACCTTTTTTGCCAGGCCCAGCGGGTATCCCTGATACGTTACAATCACTTCATCGCCTGATGGCGTGCTCTCCGGATAGACATCGCGACCACGGTACCACTCTTCGGCTTCCTGATGCGTCAGGGCAAAGGTATTGTCGCGTCCGGCAAGGGCGATTACGGCCTCATGCTGCCAGCGATACCCTTTATTATGCACTTCCGCCAGGCGGATCCCGATTCGGGAAAAACGGACCTTTCCGATGAGCGGCTCGATCTGTGCCGGGAACAGCCATATCTCTTTATCACGCATCCAGGGGCGCAGGCTCTCATCCCAGACCAGTCCCGCTTTTTTAGCGGCGGCTTCAAGCTGTGCGGTTTCTCGACCTTTAAGGGGGGAAAACGGGAAGTTACCGACCTTGAATTTAGGTGCGGGCAGGGGAGCCACCACCTGCGTTTTACGCAGACGCGCCACAAAGAACCCTTCGCAGTCGTAAATCTGCGGGAAAACATGGAGGAACCCCTCCGGGGTGACAGCCTCCTGTGCTGAGGCGAACAGATCGTCGAGCGGCAGAAACTCGACCGCATCCGGATATTGCGCTTGCAGCCACAGGCAGACATCTTCGTTCTCATCGCGGTTTAAGGTGCACGTCGAATAAACCAGCGTGCCGCCGGGGCGCAGGGCATGGAATGCGCTGTCGATCAGCTCTCGCTGCGTGGCCGCGATCTCAAGGTTGCTCTCAACTGACCAGTTTTTTAACGCATCGGGATCTTTACGCACCACCCCTTCGCCTGAGCAGGGGGCGTCCAGCAGAATGGCGTCGAAGACTTCCGGCAGGGCGGCGCCAAACACACGTCCGTCGAAATGCGTCAGGGCAACATTATGAATACCGCAGCGGCTGATGTTGGCATGCAACACCTTCACGCGGCTGGCGGAAAACTCGTTGGCGAGGATCGCCCCTTGATTACCCATACGGGCGGCAATTTGGGTGGTTTTTGAGCCGGGCGCGGCGGCAACATCCATTACGCGCTCTGGCGAATTGCCATCGGCAAACAGGGCGGCAACCGGCAGCATCGAGCTGGCTTCCTGAATATAGAACAGACCGCTCAGATGTTCAGCGGTACTGCCCAGCGGCAGTGAAGCTTCGTCATCGCGTTCTATCCAGAACCCCTCAGCGCACCACGGTACCGGCGTAAGCTGCCAGCCGTACGGAGCGACCAGCGCCAGAAAATCATCGACGCTGATTTTCAGCGTGTTGACGCGAATACTCCGGCGTAACGGACGCTGGCAGGCGGCGATAAAATCGTCTAACGACAGGTGAGAAGGAAGCGCCTCGCGCATATGCGCCAGGAATTGTTCGGGAAGAAATACGGAGTTTTGAGCCACGGGCACACCACAGGGAAAAATTCAGGTGCGCAGTGTAGCATAAAGGCTCCGGTGCGTTGACACCGGAGCCTGTCAGATTAACGCGGCAGGGCGGTTCCCCATTCGCGCCACTCTTTTGGTTCGCTCTCGAGCAGCAGGAAGTGTTTACCCGGCTGCGCTTTTGGCGCCAGCGGCGTTCCCGGCGGCGTGGCAAACGCGATACCGCCGCGAATGAACTGGTTGAAGGTGCCGGTTTTCACCACGCCTCCCGTCAGGCCAAAGTCCAGCGAATAGCCGGATGCCAGCCAGAATACCGAGTTATTTCGAACCAGGTGCTGGTAACGTTCGCTAATACGTAATGCCACCATCACGCGGTCGGAGAGCGTACCGAGCGTCAGGCCCGTGACCGTACCCACTTCAATACCGCGGAATAGTACCGGAGTGCCGATGTTCAGCGAGCCCGCTTCCGGCACTTCCACCACGATGCTCAGGCCGCCAAGGTAGCGCGAGTCGGTGATCGTGGCTTCCTGCAGCTCGAAATCACGGCGGGCATTGCCCTGGCCTGGCTCAACGTTGATGTACGGCTGCAAAATGGTGTCGAGGTGCTCAACGCCAGCGGCCGAGATCTGCGGCGTGACCACCGAGAAGCGCGAGCCGGTGCGGGCGAAGGTCTGCACATATTCCGGGTAGAGCACGGCAGTGGCCTGCACCTCGTTGCGCGAGGTGATCAGCGTCAGCTTCTGGATCTGCCCGATATCAATGCCCAGATAGCGGATTGGCATGCCTTCCGCCAGCTTGCCGGCATCAAAGGCGTGCAGGGTAATCTGCCCACCCACCGCGCGGGCGGCGGTCTCGGATGGGAAGAGAATACGCTTATCGCCTTTACGCAGATTCGCGCCCGCACCGCTGAGGTTATCGAAGCTAATCGCCCCCCGCAGCGCGCGTGACAGCGGAGAGGCCTGTACGGTTAGCCCGTTACCGTTAAGCTGAACTTTCGCGCCGCCTTCGGCCCAGAAGACGCTGTTTGGCGTCAGCAGCTTGCGGTACTCCGGCTTGATATGCAGTTCGATATCGAACGCGTCCGCACGGGGTCGAACGGTGATCACTTCCCCGACTTCAAACTTGCGATACAGCACCACGGAACCCGCCTGTACGTCCGGCAGCGTCTCGGCGCTTAAGGTCAGCGTGGTGGTAGGAAGATCGCTCAGGCTGTTTTCAACCGCTTTCTCCAGGTTGGCATACAGCGGATAGCTGTCGCGCACGGGGCCTTTATTCCCCGGCAAAATGCGGATACCGCCGTTAACCCATTCGCTGGCGCTGGCGCCGAGGAACTCCACGCCGTCCAGACCCACCTTCACGTCGACGCGACTGTTCACCACGAATTTGCTATCGCCATGCACCAGGTCGCTGTATTGCGGATCGATGGCGACCGAGAAAGTCACGCCATTCGCGGAGAGCTTACGCTCCAGCACCTGACCAACCTGCACGCCGTGTAAAATTAACGGCTGTCCGGCTTCGATACCGTAACTTTCTGGCGCATTCAGCGTGACCGTCACTACGCCCGGCTTTTGCAGCAGGGCTTTATCAGCCGGCGCAATCACGAAGCTATTGCGGGGTTCACCTTCGCCAGGGATGAGCTCAAACGTATTGCCGGTCAACAGCGTGCTGAGGCTGGCATCGTTCAGAGAGAGCTTTGGACTGCGCATTTCGATGCGCGTTTTCTCGCGCAGGAGATCGACCACGCTCGGGTCGACCGTCATTTCGCCGGTGACCGAGCCGCCCGGGTTGAGCGTCATTTTGGTGAGCTGACCAACCTGCAATCCCTGATACATCAGCGGTGTTGAACCCGCTTTTAGCCCTTTAGCATCGGGCAGGGCGAGTTTGACGATCACGCCGCGCTGGCTGTGCGCCAGGTCAGCGTACAATCCAAATGAATCATCAGCGGTGGCAGGGCTTGAGTTTTCCGGGGAGTCAAAGGCAATGGCACCATTAACCAGCGCGGCCAGACTCTCCAGCTTCACTTTCGCACCGCTCAGGCTGAGGTCCGCGTCCACCCCGGACACGTTCCAGAAGCGGCTGCCTTTTTTCACCAGATTGGTGAAGCGACGCTCGATCAGCACGTCAATGGTGACGCCCTGTTTATTTGGGTTGATCGCGTAATCGTACACACGGCCAACCGGGATTTTGCGGAAATAGACCAGTGAGCCACTGTTCAGAGAACCGAGATCCGGCGCCTGCAGATGGATCATTAAATCGCCGTTATTGAGGCGGTACTTCGGCTGTGTATCCAGGGCAACAAAGTGATCCTGCGGCTCTCCTTTACCCGGCATCATGCCAATATAGTTACCGCCCACGAGCGCATCCAGCCCGGACACACCGGCCAGAGAGGCTTTTGGCGTCACCAGCCAGAACTGCGTTTCACTGCGCAGGGCATCCTGCATGTCAGATTTAATACTGACCCGCACCTGAATCTTGTTCAGCCCTTTTCCAAGAGAGATGTCCTGAACCGTACCCACTTCAACCCCCTGGAAGCGAACGGGCGTTCGCCCGGCGACGATGCCGTCGGCGGTCTGGAAATCAATGGTGACGGTGCTACCGCGATCTTCATAGCTCGTCCAGATAAGCCAGCCTGCAATCATCAGGGCGATGACGGGCAGCAACCAGAATGGCGAAATGCGGCGTTTTGTTTTAATTCTCGCTTCAGTCGGCGAAGCGGGGGTTTCCTGACTCATGTGCATCCCAAAGTAAGCGGCTATCCAGCCATTCCACAGCAAGAATAGTCAATATCACCGCAGAGCCGAAATAAAAAGCCGCGGGTCCCATTGTAAAAGCAAGTAACTGGTCGCGATTGATGAGAGACATCATCAGCGAAATTACGAACAAATCTAACATTGACCAGCGGCCAATCCAGGTGACGAATCGCAGAAGCAGAATGCGGGTTCGTAAGCCTTGTTCACACTTTAAGTGAATGCTGATGAGCAGGGTAATCATCACCACCACTTTGGTAAAGGGAACCAGAATACTGGCAATAAAAACGATCGCCGCCACCCCGACATTGCTGTGCGCAAGGGAGATAATCCCGGAGAGGATAGTATCCTCCTGACGTCCGCCATTCACGTAAATGATGGAAATAGGCAGCATATTGGCGGGGATCAGAAACACCAGGGAGGCGATCAGCGCCGCCCAGCATTTTTGCAGGCTGTTGTTTCGACGCAGCCTTAATGGAATGTGGCACCGCGGGCAGCGTCCGCGCGGGTCGGGTAACCCGGTATAGTGGCAACCCAGACAGACGCGCAGATTTTCATCGGGACGGGTGGCGGGGCGCTGCGGGTAAAATCGCTCCCAGAGCTGCTCAACGTTCAGGTGTATCAGCGTCAGGATGCTCAGCAATACCAGACAGATGAAGGCAAAGAGTCCGATGCCGGGCTGCAAAAAGGCATAGTCCTGTACCTTTATTGACGCAACGCCCACGCCGACCAGATAAATATCCAGCATCACCCACTCTTTGAGTTTATCCAGCATCAGCAGCACCGGGCGAAGGTTCATGCCGAGAATATTGCCAAACCAAAGATAGGCAATGGCGGCGACCAGCACCAGCGGCGCACCAACGGTGCAGAACAGCACCATGGCGGCGGTGATGGGATCGCCCTGACGGGTCATCTGCCAGATACCCTGCAGCACGTTGGCGTCAATGCGCACGCCAAGCAGGTAGAGTTTCAGCAGCGGTTCGCTCCAGGCGAAGGGCATCAACAGCAGCATGGTGACGGCCATGGCGGCGAGGCGGGTCAACGACCAGTCGCGACCATCGCGAATTTTAGCGTCGCAGCGAGGACAAAAGGCACTTTGGTGCGATTTCATCTTCGGCAACATAAAAAGCGTATCGCACTGGGGGCAACGCTGATAATGTGCACGAGGCAAAGCTTCGCTTACCGTATGGACAGTTATCTTTCTCGTCGGCGTAATTTTGGTTGTTTTTAAGGCCATCAGCTGCGCACAAATAAGTATTGTTGAAAGTTATAATAACTCATGAACGGATTCATCTTGAGCATGAGCGCATTTAATGCTTATTTTAATAGGCTATGCGGTAAATTTGTAAGACAACTAAGTGATTGAATAATGAACAAAACAGAATTCTACGCGGATCTGAACCGCGATTTTAAGGCATTGATGGCGGGTGAGACCAGCTTCTTAGCCACTCTGGCAAATACTAGCGCATTGCTGTTTGAACGTCTCTCTGACGTAAACTGGGCCGGCTTTTACCTTCTGGAAGGTGAAACGCTGGTGCTCGGTCCTTTCCAGGGCAAACTGGCCTGCGTGCGTATTCCGGTAGGGCGTGGCGTATGCGGCACGGCGGTGGCAGAGAATCAGGTCCAGCGTGTGGAAGATGTCCATGCGTTTGACGGACACATTGCCTGTGATGCTGCCAGTAATTCTGAAATCGTTTTGCCGCTGGTGATCAAAAATCAGATTATTGGCGTTCTGGATATCGACAGTACGGTCTTCAGTCGCTTTACAACCGAGGACGAACAGGGGCTGCGCGAGCTGGTGGCGAATCTGGAAAACGTACTCGCTGCAACCGATTATCAAAAATTCTTTGCGAGCGTCGCAGGATAATCAACGGATAACGTAGCATTTACTGATAGCGTCATTATAATGACGCCTGTTCATGCCTGCGCTTGTTGGCAACGTCCGTTGTAATCAGGAAATTTCATGGAAAATCAACCTAAGTTGAATAGCAGTAAAGAAGTTATCGCATTTCTGGCCGAGCGTTTCCCGCAGTGCTTCAGCGCGGAAGGTGAAGCTCGTCCCCTGAAAGTCGGTATTTTTCAGGATCTGGTGGCGCGTGTTGAAGGGGAAATGAACCTCAGCAAAACTCAGCTGCGTTCCGCCTTACGTCTTTATACTTCGAGCTGGCGTTACCTGTACGGTATCAAACCAGGCGCTACCCGCGTGGACCTCGACGGCAACCCTTGCGGTGAGCTGGACGAGCAGCACGTTGAGCACGCGCGCAAGCAGCTTGAAGAAGCCAAAGCACGCGTTCAGGCACAACGTGCAGAACAGCAGGCGAAAAAACGCGAAGCCGCCGCGGCAAACGGCCAGGAAGAAGCGCCTCGTCGTGAGCGTAAACCACGCCCTGCGCCGCGCCGTAACGATAATAACGATCGCAAACCGCGTGCAGACAAACCAGCAGCAAAAGCCCCGCGTGCCCCTCGTGAAGAGCCGCGCCATACGCCGGTTTCTGACATTAACGCTCTGAGCGTGGGTCAGGCGCTGAAGGTAAAAGCGGGTAACAATGCTATGGACGCCACCGTACTGGAAATCACCAAAGATGGCGTTCGTGTACAGCTGACTTCTGGTATGTCAATGATTGTACGCGCAGAACACTTGTTGTTCTGAAACGGAGGCCAAGCCTGGCATGAACACTTTTTTTAAGCTCACCGCGCTGGCGGGTCTGTTTGCTATAACAGGTCACGCTTTTGCAGTGGACGATATCACGCGTGTTGATCAAATTCCGGTACTCAAGGAAGAGACGCAGCACGCGACGGTGAGCGAGCGCGTGACCTCACGTTTTACCCGCTCGCACTATCGTCAGTTCGATCTCGATCAGGCCTTTTCGGCCAAAATCTTTGACCGCTATCTGAACTTGCTGGATTACAGCCATAACGTTTTGCTCGCCAGCGATGTCGAGCAGTTCGCTAAGCGCAAATCCGAGGTGGGTGACGAGTTGCGTTCAGGCAAGCTGGATCTGTTCTACGATCTCTATAACCTGTCGCAAAAGCGTCGTTTTGAACGCTATCAGTACGCGCTTAAAGTGCTGGAACGTCCAATGGACTTCACCGGCAACGACACCTTTAATCTGGATCGCAGTAAAGCGCCCTGGCCAAAAGATGAAGCCGAGCTGAATGCGCTTTGGGACGGCAAAGTTAAATACGACGAACTGAGCCTCAAGCTGACCGGCAAAGACGAAAAAGAGATCCGTGACACGCTGACGCGTCGTTATAAATTTGCTATTCGTCGTCTGGCGCAGACCAACAGCGAGGATGTTTTCTCACTCGCGATGACCGCCTTTGCGCACGAAATCGATCCGCACACCAACTACCTCTCTCCGCGCAACACTGAGCAGTTCAATACCGAAATGAGCCTGTCTCTGGAAGGTATCGGCGCGGTTCTGCAGATGGACGATGATTACACGGTGATCAATTCAATGGTCGCGGGTGGCCCGGCATCCAAAAGCAAAGCGATTAGCGTAGGCGATCGTATTGTGGGGGTTGGACAAACCGGCCAGAACATGGTCGATGTGATCGGCTGGCGTCTCGATGACGTGGTTGCGCTGATCAAAGGTCCGAAAGGCAGCAAGGTACGTCTGGAAATTCTGCCTGCCGGTAAAGGCACCAAAACCCGTATCGTTACCCTGACCCGCGAGCGTATCCGTCTGGAAGACCGCGCGGTGAAAATGTCGGTGAAAACCGTGGGTAAAGAGAAGGTTGGTGTCCTGGATATTCCTGGCTTCTACGTGGGGCTGACGGACGATGTGAAAGTTCAGCTGCAGAGGCTTGAAAAGCAGAACGTTAGCAGCATCATCATCGACTTGCGCAGTAACGGCGGCGGTGCGCTGACGGAAGCGGTTTCACTCTCTGGCCTGTTCATCCCATCTGGCCCGGTGGTTCAGGTGCGAGATAACAACGGTAAAGTCCGTGAAGATGCCGACAACGACGGTGTGGTCTACTACAAAGGCCCGCTGGTGGTCCTGGTTGACCGCTTCAGTGCCTCCGCGTCTGAGATCTTTGCCGCTGCAATGCAGGACTATGGCCGCGCGCTGATCGTCGGTGAGCCAACCTTCGGGAAAGGCACCGTTCAGCAGTACCGCTCTCTGAATCGTATTTACGATCAGATGCTGCGTCCGGAATGGCCTGCGCTGGGCTCGGTTCAGTACACCATTCAGAAATTCTACCGCGTGAACGGCGGCAGTACGCAGCGTAAGGGCGTCACGCCGGACATCATCATGCCGACTGGCACCCAGGAGACGGAAACCGGCGAGAAGTTTGAAGATAACGCGTTGCCGTGGGACAGCATCAATGCCGCGACTTACGTGAAGGCGGGTGATATGACCCAGTTTGGCCCTGAACTGCTGAAAGCGCATAACGACCGCATCGCGAAGGATCCGGAATTCCAGTACATCATGAAGGATATTGCACGATTCAATGCCCTGAAAGATAAGCGGAATATTGTTTCTCTGAATTACGCACAGCGTGAGAAAGAGAACAACGAAGACGACGCAACTCGCCTGGCGCGTATCAACGATCGCTTCAAGCGCGAAGGTAAGCCTCTTCTCAAGAAACTGGACGATCTGCCAAAAGATTACCAGGAGCCGGATCCGTATCTGGACGAGACGGTGCATATCGCTCTCGACCTGGCGAATCAGGAAAAAGAGAAACCTGCCGTACAGCCCGCTCCGGCAAAATAACCTCCTGACAGGCACAAGAAATTGTGCCTGTTTCTTTTTGTTCTGCATCCTTCCGTCAGTCAGATTTCCAATTGTGTAAAGTTGTGTCTTTCTGGTGACTTACGCCCGTTTGATGCTTGAAAATAGCCGCAATACCCATACGATGTGGGTAATCGCATAGTGCGTTTTGTTAAACTGAGGTAAAAAGAAAATTATGATGCGAATCGCGCTCTTCCTGCTCACCAACCTGGCGGTTATGGTGGTTTTCGGGCTCGTGCTAAGCCTGACAGGAATTCAGTCGAGCAGCGTTCAGGGTCTGTTGATTATGGCGCTGCTGTTTGGTTTTGGTGGCTCGTTCATCTCCCTGCTGATGTCGAAGTGGATGGCACTGAAATCGGTGGGTGGTGAGGTTATTGAACAGCCGCGTAACGATATGGAACAGTGGCTAATGAATACGGTGGCTCAGCAATCCCGTCAGGCAGGGATCGCCATGCCGCAGGTGGCGATTTACCATGCCCCGGACATTAACGCTTTCGCCACGGGCGCCCGTCGTGATGCGTCGCTGGTGGCCGTCAGCACCGGATTGCTGCAGAACATGAGCCGTGACGAAGCCGAAGCGGTTATTGCCCACGAAATCAGCCATATCGCCAACGGTGACATGGTGACCATGACCCTGATTCAGGGCGTGGTAAACACCTTCGTGATCTTCATCTCCCGTATTCTGGCGCAGATCGCGGCAGGCTTTATGGGCGGAAACCGTGACGAAGGTGAAGAGAGCAACGGCAACCCGCTGATCTACTTCGCCGTTTCGATGGTTCTGGAGCTGGTATTCGGTATTCTGGCCAGCATCATCACCATGTGGTTCTCCCGCCACCGTGAATTCCACGCGGATGCCGGCTCGGCGAAGCTGGTTGGTCGTGAGAAGATGATTGCCGCGCTGCAGCGCCTGAAAACCAGCTATGAGCCGCAGGAAGCGAACAGCATGATGGCCTTCTGCATTAACGGTAAGTCCAAATCGCTGAGCGAGCTGTTTATGTCTCACCCGCCGCTGGATAAACGTATTGAAGCGCTGCGCAGTGGGGAATACCTGAAGTAAGGCAAAGAACCCTACTAAGCCGGGCAGGAGAACACTCCGCCCGGCTTTTTTTATGCCTGAACTCTGGGCTGGGTCACACGCAGGCCGCTGACGACCGCCGCGAGCGAGGCAAGGGCTCCCGCGGAGAGAAGCGCAACATGGTTGCCGTTTTGCCCGGCGAGGTTAAACATCAGGGCGACCAGCGCTGCGCCGCTGCTTTGTCCCAGAAGGCGCGCGGTTCCCAGCATGCCGCTGGCACCTCCGCTGCGATGGCGCGGCGCGGAGGTGATGATGGTGTGATTGTTAGGGGACTGGAACAGGCCAAACCCTGCGCCGCACAGGATCATGCGCCAGATGATGTCCAGATCGGTTGGCGATGACGGTAGCAGAGCCAGCGCGAAAAGGCCTGTCGCCATCACCGCAAGCCCCAATGCTCCCAGTAAACCGGCATGGACGCGTTCAATGAGGTAACCTGCCAGCGGCGCCATCACCATTGTCGCCAGCGGCCAGGGGGTTAACAGCAGGCCGGTCTCCACTTCTGAACGGCCTACCACGCTCTGCAAAAAGAAGGGCAGAGAAACCAGGGCCAGCATCTGGGCGCAGAAGGAGCAGACGGACGTGCAAATGGAGAGGGAAAAGAGGGGGATACGCAGCAGGTCAACGGGCAGTAAAGGCACAGGGAGAGTGAGCTGGCGGCGAACAAACAAGAAGCCGATCGCCAGCAGGGCGATAAGCTCCACACCGGTAAGCATCAGGGACTGTCCCTGCGCAAAGCCGCTCAGCGCCGTAATCAGCAGGCCAAAGGTCAGGGCATTCATCACCGCACTCGCCACGTCGAAGCGCGGCATGGTGCTTTTGGGACCGTTAGCGGGTAGAAAGCGCAGGGCAAAGAAGATGGCGACAATACCCAGCGGCACGTTAATGGCGAACAGCCATTGCCATGACGCAACGGAAAGGATCGCCGCCGCAATGGTTGGTCCGGCGGCGGAAGAGACGGCGACAATAAACGAGTTTATCCCCATGCCGCGCCCCAGATGGCGTTGCGGATAAATTAAGCGGATCAACGCCGTGTTTACGCTCATGAGCGCCGCGCCGCCAAAACCTTGCGCAATGCGGGCAAGCGTCAGGGTATGCAGTGAATCTGAAAGGGCGCATAACAACGACGTGAAGGTGAAAACCACCAGACCGCACTGATACACCCGACGGTAACCGAACATATCGCCCAGGAAAGAGAACGAGAGCAGGGAAACCACAATCGCAATCTGATAGGCGTTAACGATCCATATCGAACTGGCGGGAGAGGCGTGCAGGTCGCTGGCGATGGTTGGTAGGGCAACGTTCGCGATTGCGCCGTCAAGGACGGCCATTGAGATACCGATAATGATGGTGGCTATCGCGCCATACCGCAGGGGTAAAGGCAGGCCATCGGAAAGGGTCTTTTCCATTAAGATTAAAAAAGCTCAGCGTGAAATTATTCTCAGGATAACTATTTTAGCATTGCTACAGCCGCGATATGTCGCAGATTTGTAACGAAGTAAACGCGGATTGATTGCAGGTGACATGACGGGAACTTATAATAAAAACCGGTTCTGATTTTTATAAAACACTCTCTATGAGGTGGTAAATGGCTATTGCGGATTTGGATAAACAGCCAGATTCTGTTTCTTCCGTGCTGAAGGTGTTTGGCATCTTACAGGCGCTGGGAGAAGAGCGTGAAATAGGTATTACAGAGTTGTCGCAGCGCGTGATGATGTCTAAAAGCACCGTATATCGCTTTTTGCAAACCATGAAGTCGCTGGGCTATGTCGCCCAGGAAGGCGAATCTGAAAAATATTCTCTGACGCTGAAGCTGTTTGAGCTGGGTGCCCGCGCGCTACAAAATGTTGACCTGATCCGCAGCGCTGATATTCAGATGCGCGAAATCTCTCGTCTGACTAAAGAGACCATCCATCTCGGTGCGCTGGATGAAGACAGCATTGTTTACATCCATAAAATCGACTCCATGTACAATCTGCGCATGTATTCGCGCATTGGTCGTCGCAACCCACTCTACAGTACCGCGATTGGTAAGGTTCTGCTGGCGTGGCGCGATCGTGAGGAAGTGAAGCAGATCCTCGAAGGGGTGGAATACAAGCAAAGTACCTCACGAACCATTACCAGCACAGACGCGCTTTTAACGGTGTTGGATCACGTACGCGAGCAGGGGTATGGCGAAGATAATGAAGAGCAGGAAGAAGGGCTGCGCTGCATCGGCGTTCCGGTGTTTGACCGCTTTGGCGTGGTGATTGCGGGCTTAAGTATCTCCTTCCCGACTTTACGCTTCTCCGAAGAGCGTTTGCATGAGTATGTGGCTATTCTGCACACTGCCGCACGTAAAATTTCTGCACAGATGGGATATCACGAATACCCGTTTTAATCCCTCTTCGGAAAAAAAGCCGCATCTGATGCGGCGTTTTTTTTCATCATAATCAGACTGATTAGCCATTATCAATCACGACGGATGTTTTACGCAGTACAGGGCAGTGGGTTAAGCCAACGATCCCGCTGTCAGTATGCAGATACTGGGCTGTGCTCATTCCTTGTGCTGTTAAATATTTACACTGAATGCCTAACCCGGCTGCGTTTTCGGTGCTCCCCACGAGCACGCCATAGCCCGATAACAGAAGGCCAATCCAGACAAGGGCGAGTACAATAATTGTTCGAACAATAAAGCGCATCATTACCTCTTTTATCGTTGTTATCGTAATGCTAGCGTAATGTGTTTACGTGATGAAACAAGTGCATGATTCTGAAAAAAAGCGTGATAGAGGCATAGTTAGTCCTTGTTTAAGATAAGCGTGATAACCTCGCTGCATCAGGTTTTAAGACGGAGTGTGGAGTGAAAAAAATACGCTGGGTGATTCTGGTTATCGTGCTGATCGCGTGCGTGGTGTTATGGACGCAGACGATCAATGTGATGTGCGATCAGGATGTACAGTTTTTTAGCGGCGTTTGCGCAATCAACAAGTTTATTCCGTGGTAAGAGACATTTTTTCTCAACGTGATTTCCTTCCTTCGCGCCAGTGGTAAAATAGACGTTTTTATTGAGGTGGTGAAATGGGTGAGTTACTGAATTCAGGGCTGCTGAATATAGCATCCCTGATGATTTCTTTGGTTGTTCTGCTCGTGGGTCTGGTCATTTGGTTTTTCGTGAACCGAGCCAGCTCCCGGACTAACGAGCAGATCGAACTGCTGGAAGCGCTGCTCGATCAGCAAAAACGTCAGAATGCGCTGCTCCGTCGTCTGTGTGAGGCTAACGAACCGGAAGAGAAAGACGCGCCGAAAGACGCGGTCGTCGAAGAAAACAAAGACGAAGATGACTTTATCCGCCTGGTGGCTGAGCGTTAATCTTTTTGTCCTGGGAGGTGGCTGTGGTCTGGAAAAACCCCTGGTATGACCCCTCCCTGAAACATCATACCCCGAACGGTTTTCGTAATATTCTCCCTGTCGGACATCAACCCGGCGACATTGACCGTTGGCGTAAAGCGCGTAAAGAGGCCGGTTTACCGAAACCACCTGCGCTGGGTTATGAAGATTTTATCCAACATTGGTGGCAACCTGTAGAGCTCACGCAACCTCATGGAGATGGGGTGTGGTGGCTCGGACACGCGAGCGTGTTGCTGCAGCTGGACGGTAATATCATCCTTACCGATCCGGTGTTTTCACGGCGCGCTTCTCCGCTCCCTTTCCTGGGACCACAGCGCAAAACGCCTCCCGTACTGTCTGTCGAGCAACTTCATCAGCTTGATGCGGTCGTCATCTCCCATAATCATTACGATCATCTTGATGACGCGACCATTCGCCGAATTCTCAAGCGCTTTCCCGACGTTAGTGTTTTTGTTCCCCTGGGTCTGGGAGACTGGTTTCGTCGTCGGGGAACAAAGCGCGTAGTTGAGCTTGACTGGTGGCAGAGTTTCACCTGGCAGGGGATGACGCTGACCGCCGTACCGGCACAGCACTGGAGCATGCGCACGCCATGGAACCGCAATCGTTCCTTGTGGTGCGGCTGGGTGATGGAAGGACGGCATCACCGTTTCTGGTTCAGCGGTGATACCGGCTATTCACCTGAGCTGTTGTTGATTCCTGAACGCCTGGGCCAGATAGATGCTGCCGCCTTACCGATTGGTGCCTATGCCCCACGATGGTTCATGGCTGTCCATCATATGGATCCGCAATCTGCGGTGGCATTGTGGCAGCAGCTGGGCTGTCCACTGACGTTTCCCATCCACTGGGGCGTATTTGAACTGGCAGATGAAGCGCTAGATGAACCTGTGCAGGAGTTAACTAACGCGCTCGATAATTTAGCACCAGTTAATCATTCTTTCAGGATACTGAAAATTGGTGAATATTTATCCTTATAAACCAAGCGTTAAATTGTTGCATATATTCTTGATGTAAACGCTCGCAGGAATGTTTTATTTTTATCGAAACGTTTTGCTTGCCTTCTTTTGATGCAGAGTCATAAAAATTTCATTATTTTGGTGCATAACGCTGTTTATTAACTGGTGCATTTTAATACAGACGGAAGTGGTTTTTTAACAGTGTTTTTTCTCTGAAACAATTTGGTCGCGTTACAATGATTTAAGCATAAGTTTTCACAAATTGTTCTAACTCAATCAAGACGTAAGATTTCTTTTCCCGGTTGCTGGACGGTTCGTAATGATTGAGCTATGTTAAAAAAGTCTTAGATTACAGCGGTTGTGCAAGCAATGCTGGGTCTTTGTTACGCAGCAGGGCTGTCTGTACATGATGCGCATAATTGTGCAAAACCTGACAGGCACTGTTCGAATTTGTGCGGCGGATCGAGACATGTTTAAAAATGGCTTGCCATATTAAACATAGTGTGTGATAACACGTTTTGGGTCAAACGAGGTACAGTTCTGTTTATGTGTGGCATTTTCAGTAAAGAAGTCCTGAGTAAACACGTTGTCGTTGAATACCGCTTCTCTGCCGAACCTTATATTAGTGCCTCATGCAGTAATGTCTCAGTTTTATCTCAGTTAATGCCTGCGGGCTAAGAAAACACTCTAAGGAATTTTGCAAAATGGCAAAGATTAAAGGTCAAGTTAAGTGGTTCAACGAGTCTAAAGGTTTTGGTTTCATTACTCCTGCTGACGGCAGCAAAGACGTGTTCGTACACTTCTCTGCAATCCAGGGTAACGGCTTCAAAACTCTGGCTGAAGGCCAGAACGTTGAGTTCGAAATTCAGGACGGCCAGAAAGGCCCAGCTGCAGTTAACGTAACTGCTATCTGATCGAACCGCTGCTGACTGAAGCGCTTAGCACTTCACTCTCAGACATAAAGCCTCGCATACCGCGGGGCTTTTTTATGTCCCTTATCTTTCAAAATATTACCATTCGCGGTCTTGTTAGTAACTTGTTGCAAAGCTGCGAGGTTAGTAGCACTGTTTTGCCACCCATAACGCATCTTTTCCCGTTAAATCAGGGCGTTGTTTTACAGTCCTGGGGTTCAGGTGAAGAAGAAAATGATTACGACCGCTGGCAATTTCACGCCGGCGCGTTTTGCACTGCTCTGCTTAGCGATTTTTTGTAGTCTGGCTTTTTTGCTGGGCCGTGTTGCCTGGCTGCAAATCATCAAGCCTGACAATCTGGTAAAGCAGGAAGATATGCGATCCCTCCGCCAGCTGACGATTGATGCGCCGCGCGGCATGATAATGGATCGCGCAGGTCGACCCCTGGCGGTGAGCGTGCCCGTCCGGGCCGTCTGGGCCGATCCTAAAACGGTGCTGGCAAAAGGGGGAGTTGGCGTTGATGAACGCTGGCAGGCGTTGGCAAATGCGCTGCATCTCTCCCTGGGCACACTCTCGGCGCGAATTAACGCCAACCCGCAGGGGCGTTTTATTTATCTTGCCCGCCAGGTCGATCCCGCACAGGCAAAGTGGATCGATAAGCTGAATCTGCCCGGCATCAATTTACGTGATGAATCCCGCCGTTTTTATCCTGCAGGCCATGTGGCAGCGAACCTGATTGGCTTCACCAATATTGACGGGCAGGGCATTGAAGGCGTGGAAAAAAGCTTTAACGCGCAGCTGATCGGCAAGGCCGGAGTTCGGCAGGTAAGGGAAGACCGCTACGGTCGCGTGGTTGAAAACCTGACGGAAGTGGCACCCTCGCCAGCGCATAACATTCAGTTGAGTATTGACGAGCGGCTGCAGACCATTACTGAAGATGCGCTCGATAATGCCGTGGCCTGGAACAAGGCCGAGTCGGGAGCATCGGTACTCATCAATATCCCAACCGGGGAAATACTCGCGATGGCGAGCTATCCAGATTTCAATCCCAATAATCGGGAAGGTGCGACGATAAATGATTTTCGCAACCGCGCGATCAGCGACACGTTCGAGCCCGGTTCGACCGTCAAGCCGCTGGTACTGATGACGGCCCTGCAGCAGGGTCTGGTTCAGCCCGACAGCGTGATTGACACTCATCCGTATACCCTTGACGGGCATCGTATCCGCGATGTGGGCTATTATCCTGAACTGACGATGACCGGGATCCTGCAAAAATCGAGCGACACCGGCGTGTCCCGACTTTCGCTGGCGATGCCTGTCCAGCATCTTATTGATACCTATCGAAACTTTGGTTTTGGTACGAATACGGGGCTTGGCTTAACGGGGGAGAGCGCGGGGCTACTGCCCCAGCGTAAATACTGGAGTCAGCTCGACCGGGCGACCTTTGCCTTCGGCTACGGGCTGATGGTAACGCCGCTCCAGCTGGCTCACGTCTACGCCACGATTGGCGGCTTCGGGCTCGAGCGACCTCTTTCGATTACGCGTATCGATCCACCCGTTATCGGGCACCGCGTCATGCCGGAAGAGATTGCGCACGAGGTGGAGCACATGATGGAGAGCGTCGCGCTGCCCGGCGGCGGGGGCGTGAAGGCGGCCGTTCGTGATTACCGGGTGGCGGTGAAAACCGGTACGGCGAAGAAAATTGACGATAGCGGGAAGTACGTCGATAAATACGTCGCCTATACTGCCGGCGTTGCGCCTGCCAGCGATCCGCGATTTGCCCTGGTGGTGGTCATTAACGATCCGCAAAATGGCGCCTACTACGGCGGGGCCGTCTCCGCGCCTGTCTTCAGTGAAATTATGGGTAACGTGCTGCGTCTGGAAAATGTGAAACCTGACGGGCTACCGGCGGGTTCCGATCACCTGATCGTTATGCGTTAACCGGGCGTTTATAACCAGGGCGAATAGCGGTACACTTCGCCCTTTGATTATGCTCCGGAGTCACCATGTCCTTCAGCTGTCCTCTTTGCCACGCGCCCCTGACGCACTCAGATAAAAGTTATACCTGTCCGCAGGGGCATCAGTTTGATATGGCAAAAGAAGGCTATGTGAATCTTTTGCCGGTGCAGCATAAGCGTTCCCGCGATCCAGGCGACAGTGCAGAGATGATGCAGGCGCGTCGCGCGTTTCTTGATGCCGGGCACTATCTGCCGCTGCGGGAGGCCGTCGCGCATATGGTGAATGACATACTGCCTGCTTCAGCCACCGCCGTGCTGGATATCGGCTGTGGGGAAGGGTACTACACCGCACGATTTGCAGAGGTTGCCCGTGATAAGGGTCTAAACACATTCGGTCTGGACGTGTCGAAAGTGGCCATTCGTGCGGCGGCAAAGCGTTACGCGGAAGTGATGTTCTGCGTGGCATCCAGCCACCGACTGCCGTTTGATGATGCCAGCATGGATGCTGTTATCCGCATTTACGCGCCCTGCAAAGCGGAAGAACTGGCTCGCGTGGTGAAACCGGGCGGATGGGTTATCACCGTGACGCCGGGCCCGCGCCATCTGATGGAGCTGAAAGGTCTGATCTACGACGAAGTACGTCTGCATGCCCCTCATTCTGAACAGCTGGCCGGTTTTAGCCTGAAGCAGGAGCAAACCGTGGCGTATGATATGTCGCTCACAGGGGAAGAGGCCACCGCGTTGCTGCAGATGACGCCGTTCGCATGGCGGGCAAAACCGGAAGTATGGGGAACGTTAGCTGCACACACAATATTTCACTGCCAGACGGATTTCAGCATCCACGTCTGGCAGCGCGAAGATTAACCGGCGAAGTGTGCCCAGAGGATCTGGGCACCAATGCCAATGAGCACAATCCCGCCCAGGATCTCTGCGCGTTTACCCAACAACGGGCCGATAAACCGTCCGACCATCATGCCCAGCGTGGACATAATCAGGGTTGCACAGCCAATGGCCAGCGCGGTGGCGATAATATTGACCTGCAGGAATGCCAGACCGACACCGACGGCCATCGCATCAAGGCTGGTGGCAATTGCCGTGGTGACCAGTAGCCAGAATCCGTGGCGCTGCTGCGGCTCCTCGTCATCTTCATCACCGCCGCGAAAACCTTCAATGACCATTCGGCCTCCGAGGAACACCAGCAGGACGAAGGCAATCCAGTGGTTCCACTCCAGCACGAACTGGCTGGCGAGCATGCCAAGTCCCCAGCCGATAAGCGGGGTCAGCGTTTCGATCGCACCAAAAATCAGGCCGGTACGCAGGGCTTCTGAGAATTTAGGTTTGTGAAGCGTGGCGCCTTTTCCGATGGATGCAGCAAATGCGTCCATGGACATGCCAAAAGCGAGGAGGATCGTAGCGGAGATATTCATAACAGCGTCCAGACCGGGGATATCCATATGACACATCACTGCCCCCAGTAAACAGCAGTTGATGTATCTATGGTCTCGCCTGATCCCAATGCACATAAGATGTGCAGTAAGCGATCCGTACGCGCCACGTTTTTCAACGAGTATGTTGACACGTACATTTCCTGTAAACAGGAAATCGGCTACTCCCCAACGACGGGCGCAACCTTAACATATTTTGAGAATATAAAACAACAATGAGGAGGCATTATTTAAAACGTTTGTTGATAACGATTTTCATTTGTCTTTAAGCGTGAAGATATCGTTAACAAATAGAGATCAAATTAACGAATGGGATATAGCAACGGCTATATTTCTTGCACAAGACAAACGCAGAATATAGCCGTTGCTATATATCTAAGCTATTGAGTTTTCAGGAGTAAATTGTATATCTTTTCCAGATCGTCAATATTCTTCACCCGAATAAGCAGGCGGCGTTGTTCTAATTGCATCACCAGCACGCCGTCTTCCGACAAATTCATCTCTTTAATACGGTTATATTCTATCCATACATTGGCGAAGAAAAATCCGCGTGATTTAAAAATGATTTTCGGCGTACGGATCCAGAACAGATAAACAGCCATTAATGCCAGCGCACATAATAACCATGTGGTTAATATTGCACCATGGCTGGTGACGTTATTGTAAATAAGAATAACGATGAGACCCGCGAAGATAAACGCATCCACGCGCCCGCGTCGCAGAAGGGGAAGGGAGAGCAGCGTCTCGCCGTGACGGCGCGGCATGATGAACTCGTCATAGATCGCGTAAGCCAGAAGGGCAGCAATAAATAGAACCAGTACGATGTCCGTGACAGTCATTCATCCTCCAGATAAAAAAAACCGGGGGCAAGCCCCCGGCCAATAGCGTTGAAACTTAGAGACCCAGCAGGCCGACAGCGTAGCCCGCGATACCGATGATGAAGAAGCCAACGATAATCCACAGCGGGTTCACTTTCTTACGCAGCAGCCACATGCAGGCGAAGGTTAACAGCAGCGGCACCAGGCCCGGCATCAGCTGATCCAGAATCGTCTGCACGGTGGTGACGCGGGTCTGACCATCCTGACCGGTGATTGTCGATACCACCAGTGGGATGTTCACGTGCGTCCACTTGTTAACCAGTGCTCCCATGACAAACAGGCCCAGGATTGACGCCCCCTCAGTCAGTTTCTGCAGGAAGCCGCCGCCCATGTCCTTAACGATGTCCACCCCTTTACGGTAGCCGTAGGCCACACCGTAGTAACGGGTCAGCAGACGCACGGCGTTAAACAGGATGAAGAACAGCAGTGGGCCAAGCAGGCTGCCGCTCATCGCGATACCTGCCCCCAGCGCTGCGAAGACCGGACGCACGGTACCCCAGAAGATAGGGTCACCGACACCGGCCAGCGGACCCATCAGGCCGACTTTAATACCGTTGATGGCACCATCGTCGATCTCTGCGCCGTTTGCACGCTGTTCTTCCATCGCCAGCGTTACGCCCAGAACCGGAGCCGCAACGTAAGGATGAGTGTTAAAGAATTCCAGGTGACGCTTGATCGCCTGACGGCGCGCTTCGTTGTTTTCCGGATACAGGCGTTTGATCGCCGGAACCATGGAGAAGCAGAAGCCGAGCGCCTGCATACGTTCGAAGTTCCATGAACCCTGAAACAGGTTAGAACGGATGAACACGCCACGAATATCACCCGGAGTGAGTTTTTTCTCGGTGGTAGTTTTTGTCATATCAACCATTTCGCTCACCTGTTAGTCCAGTTCGTTATCGAGATCGTTGTTACCAGCAGCCTGCGCTGGGGCACCCGCGACGCGGTTATATTTCGGGCTGAGCTGGATGTAGAGAATCGCCATTACCGCACCAATAACACCCAGTGCAACCAGGTTGAAGTTGGTGAAGGCAGCGGTCACGAAGCCGAGGTAGAAGAACGGCATCAGGTAGCCTGCCCGCATCATGTTGATGACCATCGCATAACCGACGACCACGATCATACCGCCCGCGATATTCAGACCGCCGGTGACCACTTCAGGAATGGCGTTCAGCATGCTCTGCACTTCGCTGGTACCGACAGAGATCGCCACGATAACCGCCGGGATCGCGATACGCATCGCCTGCAGGAACAGGGATGAAACGTGGATCCACGACAGTGCCGTGAGGTTGCCGTTTTCGGCCGCCTTATCCGCCGCGTGCTGGAAGGCAACGGTGATAGTACGAACGATGATAGTCAGCACCTGGCCTGCGGCTGCCAGCGGGATCGCCAGGGCGATACCTGCACCAATACTCTGGTGACCGGCAATAACCAGAACGGTAGAAATGATAGAGGCCAGCGCGGCATCGGGCGCAACCGCCGCACCGATGTTCATCCAGCCCAAGGCGATCATTTCCAGGGTACCACCGATGATGATACCGGTTTTCATGTCACCCAGAACGGCCCCAATCAGCGTACAGGCCACCAGAGGACGGTGGAACTGAAATTCATCAAGTACGGATTCCATACCCGCAATACATGCGACCACGAACACCAGCACAATCTGAAGAGTGGTAATCTCCATTGCACTTCTCCTATTACATAAACTTTATATGAGAACCGGCGGGGGCTTATTTCCCAACTTTGCCGATCAAATCCATCATTTTCAGTTTTTGATCCGTGGAAACCTTACGGGCTTCCAGTTCAATACCGCGCGCATTCAGCTTGTTGAATGCCTCGATATCTTTCGCATCGACTGAAATGGCGTTGTTGACCTGCGTTTTGCCCTGACGGAATGCCATACCACCAATGTTCACGGAGGTGATTTTCACGCCGCCTTCAACAATGCGCTCAACGTCTGTCGGGTTAGTGAACAGGAGCATCACGCGTTCGCCCGCGTATTTCGGGTTGTTGTAAACGCGAATCATCTTGGCGACATCCACGACGTGCGCGGTAACGCCAGGAGGAGCAACCTGAGTCAGAAGGGTTTTACGTACGGTATCGGCGGCCACTTCGTCGCTGACCACGATGATGCGTCGAACGTTGGTCTCTTTGGTCCAGCGCGTGGCAACCTGACCGTGGATTAAGCGGTCATCAATACGCGCAAGGCCGATCACCATGTAATCGTTCGGGCCCATTGGTTTTGCCGGTGCAGCTGCTTTTGGTGCCGCAGCAGGCGCAGGGGCAGGTTTTTCAACCGGCTGTGCTTTCAGGGCTTTTACCCCTTCGCGACCGGTTTCAACGGCCAGCGCAACCAGCTCATCGAAGGACGGATTGTCGTCTCGCGCCATGAGGGTTTCCACCAGCATGGGAATATTGACCCCGGCGACAACTTCATAGTGCTCTTTATCGACGACAATGCGGCTGGCGGCATTGAACGGGCTGCCGCCCCATGTATCAACGAGAAACAGCACGCCTTTGCTGGTATCCAGCTTCGCGAGCTGAGCGTTGTACTTCTCTATCAGCGTCTCGGCGTTTTCACCGGGAACGAAATCGATCCAGCCGACGTTTTCCTGCTCGCCCAACAGCATCTCTGCCGTTTTGAGTAGCTGCTCAGCAGCCCAACCATGTGTGCCTATGACAATAGCAATGGTCACTTGCTACCTCCTTTTATTATCATTAATACGCCTGCCAGGCAGCCGTACTGAGAATCGTATTGGCGAACCGAATCGATTCAGATAAGGGTTAGAGTTCAAAAAAACTAAGACTTCCGCGAATTATTTTAGATAGTGAAAAAATAATTTATGTGATGAAGATCCGTAATTTAGCCTCGCGTTAGAGATTTATCCGTAGAGTAAAGCCGCTGTGTTACAGAACTTTGCAAAGGAACGTAAATCTTTGCTAAAAACACATTGTCTCTGATATGTTTAGCCTCCGTTTAATTGTTCAGGAGTATAGGGCTACAGCCCACTATATGGACCGTCACCGACGTCAGTCATCTGCCAGGCCATTTCGCGCCTTATTCACCGGCGATCCTCGCCACGTATCGACTCTGTCTACCTCTGTTTTGCCCACGTTGAGTGGGGCACCGTTTCGTCATTCCTTTAGCAGGAGCTTGTCATGGAATTCTTAATGGACCCGTCAATCTGGGTGGGATTGCTCACGCTGGTAGTGCTCGAGATTGTTCTCGGCATTGATAACCTGGTGTTTATCGCCATCCTTGCGGACAAACTGCCGCCAAAACAGCGTGATAAAGCGCGTCTGATTGGTCTCTCGCTGGCGCTGGTCATGCGACTGGGACTGCTCTCCGTCATCTCCTGGATGGTCACGTTGACCAAACCGCTGTTCTCCGTCATGGATTACACCTTCTCAGGGCGTGATTTAATCATGCTGATCGGGGGGATATTCCTGCTTTTCAAAGCGACGACGGAGCTACACGAGCGGCTGGAAAACCGTCAGCACGATGATGGGCACGGTAAAGGTTATGCCAGCTTCTGGGTGGTAGTGCTGCAGATTGTGGTGCTTGATGCCGTCTTCTCGCTGGATGCGGTGATCACGGCGGTCGGCATGGTGAATCATCTGCCGGTAATGATGGCGGCTGTCGTCATTGCGATGGCGGTCATGCTGCTGGCCTCAAAGCCTCTGACGCGCTTCGTCAACCAGCATCCGACGGTGGTCGTGCTGTGTCTGAGCTTCCTGCTGATGATCGGTCTGAGCCTGGTGGCGGAAGGTTTTGGCTTCCATATTCCAAAAGGCTACCTGTACGCCGCGATTGGCTTCTCGATCCTGATCGAGCTGTTCAACCAGATTGCGCGTCGTAACTTTATTAAGCAGCAGTCAAATCAGCCGCTGCGCGCCCGTACCGCAGATGCCATTCTGCGCCTGATGGGCGGTCGCCGTCAGGTGAACGTTCAGTCTGATTCCGAAAACCACAACCCGGTTCCGGTGCCTGAAGGGGCGTTTGTAGAACAGGAACGCTACATGATTAACGGCGTGCTCTCTCTGGCCTCCCGCTCGCTGCGCGGCATCATGACGCCGCGCGGTGAAATCAGCTGGGTCGATGCTAACCTGAGCGTGGATGAAATTCGCCAGCAGCTGCTCTCTTCACCGCACAGCCTGTTCCCGGTTTGTCGCGGCGAGCTGGATGAGATCATCGGCGTCGTGCGGGCGAAAGAGATGCTGGTGGCCCTGGAAGAGGGCGTCAACGTGGAAGCCGTTGCTGCCGCATCGCCTGCGATTGTCGTACCGGAAACGCTGGATCCGATCAACCTTCTCGGGGTGCTGCGCCGCGCTCGCGGTAGCTTTGTTATCGTCACCAACGAGTTTGGCGTGGTGCAGGGGCTGGTCACGCCGCTGGACGTGCTGGAAGCGATTGCCGGTGAATTCCCGGATGAAGACGAAACGCCAGAGATCGTTGCCGACGGTGAAGGCTGGCTGGTTAAAGGTACCACCGACCTGCACGCGCTCTCGCATACGCTGGGGCTGGAAAACGTCATCAACGATGAAGAAGACATCGCGACCGTTGCCGGTCTGGTTATCGCGGTTAACGGGCAAATCCCGCGCGTCGGAGATGTGATCGAGCTTTCGCCGCTGCACATTACGATCGTTGAAGCCAACGACTATCGCGTTGATATGGTGCGTATTGTTAAAGAACAATCTGCCCACGACGAAGATGAGTAAGCCGGCTTAGCGCAGCGGCATTAAGGGCACGATGTGCCCGTTATGATGCGCTGGCGGGGACGCGCTTCCCGCCAGCCACTTAGGAAAATCCCGTAGCGGCATCGGCCGCGCATAGAAAAAGCCCTGCAGAACAGGCACGCCATGGCGGCGCAAATAGCGCGCCTGCTCCTCTGTCTCGACCCCTTCAGCAACCAGTTCAATATTCAGCCGCTGGCCCAGCGCAATAATCATATCCGTCACCGTTGAATTCACGGCGTCTGTACCAATGGCGGTGGTGAAGGACTGGTCAATTTTCAGCACGTCCGGGTGCAGCTTTTCAAGCCAGGAGAGAGAGCTGTTGCCGGTGCCAAAATCGTCGATAGCGAGCTTCACCCCTTTGCGATGCAGTTCGCGCACGATGCGATAATCCGCATCCAGCAGCGCATCCCGTTCCGTTAGCTCAATCACCAGCTGCTGGCGCGGACTGGCGCTGAACCATAGACGGTTCAGGTCCTGTATCAACACCGCGTTACGGAAATGGCTGGCAGCGACGTTAAGGCCGATGTGAAAACCGGCGCTGGCGGGAAAGTAGCCTATCTGGCGCACCGTTTCGGCGATCACATAGCGGGTCAGGGGGACAATCAGGTTATGTTCTTCTGCCAGAGGAATAAACACTTCCGGAGAGATCCATCCCTGACGCGGATTATTCCAGCGCAGCAGGATCTCCACGCCAGTGCACGCCTGGGTACGGGCATTCACCAGCGGCTGGCAGAAAAGCTCAAATTCCCGGCCCGCAATCCCCATATCGATCTCCCACGTGAAGCTCATCCGGTTTGCCGTTGCCAGCCAGGCGAGATAGCCCAGCAGCAGGCTCAGCATAAGCCCGAGAGGCAGCTGGGCTGGCAGGCTTTTTAAGGCTAACTCTCCAGGGCCTGGCCCGCTGACCGTAATGGTGAAAGGATTTCGGGTTGATGATTGCTGGAAAAGCGAGCCTTCCTTATCAAACGTCAGGCTGTCGCTGACGCGTTGTCCATAGCGCAGAAAGCGATCGCCTACGGTCAGCGCCACGTCATTGATGAGCGGGCGCTGGGGCTCCAGAATCATTTTGGCGATCAGATCGATATTAATGATCTCGATGACGCCTGCTTCACCGTCCTGAGAAACAGGATACCACTGGATCAATATCGGGCTACCCTTAAGCAGCCACTGGTCGCTCGATAAAATCAGCTTCGCTGTGCTGGCGGGTAATTCTTTCAGGAAGTCGCGAACGGGCACATTGCGGCTGCCGAAAATACTCGAGCAGTACAGAATACCGTCTTTAATCAGGGCGATGGAGCGTACCGTCTGCAAAATGGCTGCCTGCTTTCGCAGCGCGAGGTGCGCCTGCGGGCAGGGCTGCCCCACCAGGGGCTGCAGCACGCTGCGGCGGTTCTCTAAAGAAAGCAGGACGTTATCAAGGGCGCGAACGGTGTGGCTGGTAAAATCGAGGATCCGCTGTTGGTTAACATTGCGCTGCGAAATAAAGCGAATGCCTAACGTCAGGATGAGCGTGAGGAGCGCAACCGTGACACAGACGATAACGCGTTTTCGGCGATAGTTTTTAATGATCGTTTGTGCAGTTTGCATGAACGGTCGCCTGATAAGCCACCAGCCACAAAAGCCGGACGCAACAGTGAAAGTGTAGTGGGGAAAGCAGAAGGAGACGAGAAAGAAGAGGGAAATTCGCCCATCCGTTGCAGATGGGCGAAAAGCAGTATTAGTCGCACTGCACCTTAATGGCCAGGCCACCACGGGACGTCTCGCGGTATTTCGCGTTCATGTCTTTACCGGTTTCGTACATGGTTTCAATCACCTTATCCAGCGATACGCGAGGTTCGCTGGTACGGCGCATCGCCATACGTGAGGCGTTGATGGCTTTCACCGAGGCAATCGCGTTACGCTCGATGCACGGCACCTGCACCTGGCCCGCGACCGGATCGCAGGTCAGACCGAGGTTATGCTCCATACCGATTTCAGCCGCCACGCAGACCTGCTCAGGGCTTGCGCCCAGCAGCTCTGCCAGGCCCGCCGCCGCCATGGAGCAGGCAACGCCAACTTCACCCTGACATCCTACTTCAGCACCGGAAATGGAGGCATTCATTTTGTACAGCGCACCGATGGCACCTGCCGCCAGGAAATAGCGGATGTAGATATCAGGCGTCACGGGCTCAATAAAGTGATCGTAATACGCCAGCACTGCCGGAACGATACCGCACGCGCCGTTAGTTGGCGCCGTCACGACGCGTCCACCGGCGGCGTTTTCTTCGTTAACCGCCAGGGCAAACATGTTTACCCAGTCGACCACGTTCATCGGGTCGTTGGAAAACTTGTCCGTGGTCACCAGCATACGGCGCAGGGCGGAGGCACGACGCGGCACGCGCAGTGGACCCGGCAGAACGCCTTCGGTGTTCATCCCGCGATCGATACAGGCGCGCATGGTTTGCCAGACGTTGGCAAAATAGTCTTCAATCTCTTTCTTGCTGTGCAGGGCCAGTTCGTTCTGCATCACCATGCCGGACAGTGAAAGACCGGTCTCTTTGCAGTAGCCCAGCATCTCGGTAGCCGATTTGAACGGGTACGGTACGCTGACGTCGCCGACGCTATCTTTGCCAAAATGCTCTTCATCCACGATGAAGCCACCGCCGATGGAGTAGTACGTTTTGCTGTAAATCTCTTTTTCACCGCTGTAAGCGTGAATGGTCATGCCGTTTTCATGCAGCGGCAGGTTGTCGCTACGGAAACGCATGCCGTCATCCTGCGGGAAATCGACTTCCTGCTGGCCGTTTGCCAGCAGCAGGCGGCCGCGTGTTTCCACGTCGCGGATGAATGCCGGGATGGCATCAATATCAACGGTATCCGGCATATTGCCTGCCAGACCCATAATAATGGCGATATCGGTGTGGTGGCCTTTACCCGTTAATGACAGCGAGCCGTAAACATCCACGGCGACACGGGTAACGCTTTCCAGTAATCCTTTTTCGACCAGATCATCGACGAACTGTTTACCGGCCTTCATCGGGCCAACAGTATGGGAAGACGAAGGGCCAATTCCCACTTTGAACATGTCGAATATACTAATCACTTTCACACTCCTGACAGGGTTACCGGGGTTCCAGTAACGATGTTATAACTGCGCATAGTGTAAGAGGGAACACCGACCTCGGCTTAACTATTCACATGAATTAAACTAATGGTTGACGATGGGTTTTGCTAATAGCGCGACGCGGATCGCAAACCTGCGAAAAAGGATGGAATGTAAAGTATAGTCAAGGCTTCAGGCCGATTTGCAACGCCAGTTCACGAATAATGCCCGCCGTCATGCCCCAGACAAAATAATGCTGATACCAGGACAACCAGACCCGATGGTCATGCCCTCGTCGATGAATATCCAGCGGATGATAACGGCTTAGCCGGAGCGCCTCTTCAAGCGGCATTTCAAACACTGCAGAGACTTCATCGACGCTGGCGTGATACTGCAGGTCCGGCGGGATAATACCTACCACCGGCGTGACCTGAAAACCGGTGACGCTATCTACGGGCGGCAGCACGCCAATGATCTCCACCGTCTCAGGCGGAATGGCAACTTCTTCCTGCGCTTCACGCAGCGCGGCGGCAATCAGCGAGGCGTCGGAGCTGTCTACTGCGCCACCCGGAAAGGCGACCTGACCCGCGTGCTTGCGTAAATGGGGAGAACGCTGGGTGAGCAGCAGGCCCGGCTGCGCGCGACGCACGACCGGGATCAGCACGGCCGCCTGACGCTGATTCAGCGCCTCGCGGTTGACCTGTGGTCTTAGTAGCTGAAATCGAGATAAAAAATCATCCAGCGTCAGGTTCTCTTTTTCCACCCGTGATTACTCCAGTTGTTTCAGGATACGGTTAACTTTATCAAAGGTTTCCTGATATTCCGCGTCGACCTGGCTGTCGGCAACAATACCGCCCCCGGCCGAACAGTAAAGGTTTCCGTCGCAGGCCGTCAGCGTGCGAATGGTAATGCTGGTATCCATGGTGCCGCACAGGCTGATATAGCCGATGCTGCCGCACCAGGCGTTGCGGCGGTGCGGCTCCAGCTCATCAATGATCTCCATCGCCCGCACCTTTGGCGCGCCGGTGATGGAGCCACCCGGAAACGCGGCGCGGAGCAGATCGCAGGCGGTGCGAGAGGCGGGCAGACGCGCGGTTATGGTGCTGACCAGATGATGCACTGCCGGGAAAGGCTCGACGACAAACAGTTCCGGCACGCGCACGCTGCCCGGTTCGGCGACACGGCCGATGTCGTTACGCATCAGGTCCACAATCATCAGGTTCTCGGCGCGGTCTTTCGGCGAGGCGGCAAGTTTTTCCGCCTGCTGGCGATCGGCGTCGGGATCGGCAAGACGCGGCAAGGTGCCTTTAATAGGACGGGTTTGAATCGTGCCCTCGGCCAGATGAATAAATCGCTCGGGTGACAGACTGAGTATTGCACCCTGTTCCAGACGCACAAACGCGCTAAACGGCGCCTTGTTGCTGGCATTAAGACGGGTAAACGCCTGCCACTCGTCTCCCTGATACGTCGCCTGGAAACGCTGGGCGAGGTTAACCTGATAGCAGTCACCGCTTTGCAGGTATGCCTGAACGCGAGCGAATTTTTCGGCATACTCCGCTGCACTCATATTTGAGCGCCAGCCGGAGGTCAATGTGAACGTCTGTGCCGGTGCAGGCTGCTGCGATTCAAGCCACGCCAGACGCGCCTTCACGTCATGATGGCTCAGCAGGGAAACCGTTTTTTTCTGGTGATCGACAATTAACGCCCAGTCGTACAGCCCCACGGCCATGTCGGGCAGGGAAATATCAGCCTGCGCATGCTCGGGCAGCGCTTCGAAACGGCGACCCAGATCGTAGCCAAACAGGCCCAGCGCGCCTCCCTGAAAAGGGAAGTCCGGGTTCGGCGCGGCTGATAAGCCCAGCGCGTTAATGGCTTGCTGAAGCTGCGCCAGCGGATCGCCAGTTAAGGACAGGTCATCGGTTGTCAGCGTCTTTAGCGGATCGGCCACCAGAATGTCGAAGCGGCTGTAGGGGTGGTCCGCATGACCGGAGTGCAGCAGCATCGCAAACGGAAGATGGCTCAGGCGGGCAAACCAGTATTCAGCGGCGTCTGTTCGCCAGGGCAGGGTAATAACAGTGGGGAAGCGCATGTTCATGTGTGGCATACTACCGGGCAGCGTGAAATAATTAGCGCGAATAATTTAGCAGGAGTTGACGATGTTTGCAGGTTTACCTTCTCTGAGCCATGAACAGCAGCAGAAAGCGGTTGAGCGAATTCAGGAACTGATGTCCCAGGGGATGAGCAGCGGACAGGCGATTTCCCAGGTGGCGGAAGAACTGCGCGCCACGCATACCGGCGAGCGGATCGTGGCGCGTTTCGAGGATGAAGATGAAGAGTAATCGTGCTTAAACCGCCGCGATAATCTTAATCTCTACCTTGTATTCCGGCTTCATCAGCGTGGCCTGTACGGTGCAGCGTACAGGCGCGTGACCCGCCACAACCCACGCATCCCAGGCTTTGTTCATTGCCGCGAAATCATCTTTGTTTGCCAGGAAAATCGTCGCATCCAGAATGCGGGATTTGTCGCTGCCCTGTTTTTCCAGCACCGCATCAATCTGCGCCAGAGTGTTAGCCGTTTGCTCGAACGCATCCGCATCCAGGTTAGCCGGTACGCCGGTGTAGTAGAGCGTCTGGTTATGGATAACCACATCAGACCAGCGGGCTTCGGCATCAATGCGCACAATTGTCATAAACGTTTCCTCGTTATTTTTCGTCGTCAGGCGGCAAGACTGCCATATTGTTCTCGTGTCGTCACTATTTGGGGTGGCACAGGAGAGGATGGGCTGACATAATCCCTGTGCAAAAATACAGTGAGAGAGCACCGTGGCAGACGATTTTTCCCCTGAAGGTCAATTAGCGCAGGCTATTCCCGGCTTCAAACCCCGTGAACCTCAGCGCCAGATGGCGCATGCCGTTGCACGCGCCATTGATAAGACTCAGCCGCTGGTGGTCGAAGCAGGAACCGGCACGGGTAAAACGTATGCTTACCTTGCTCCGGCGCTGCGGGCCAAAAAAAAGGTGATCATTTCCACCGGATCGAAGGCGCTGCAGGATCAGCTCTACAGCCGCGATTTGCCCACGGTGGCCAAGGCGCTGAAATTCAAAGGCCGTTTGGCCCTGCTGAAGGGACGCTCTAATTATCTCTGCCTGGAACGTCTTGAGCAGCAGGCGCTGGCGGGCGGCGACCTGCCGGTGCAAACCCTGAGCGACGTCATTATTCTTCGCGCCTGGGCGAACCAGACGGAAGAGGGCGATATCAGCACCTGCGCGAGCGTGCCGGAAGATTCCCCGGCCTGGCCGCTGGTGACCAGCACTAACGACAACTGTCTCGGCAGCGACTGTCCGCTGTATAAAGACTGCTTCGTGGTGAAAGCGCGCAAAACGGCGATGGATGCGGATGTGGTGGTAGTGAACCACCATCTGTTCCTCGCGGATATGGTCGTCAAGGATAGCGGTTTCGGCGAGCTGATTCCGGAGGCGGACGTGATGATCTTCGACGAGGCCCACCAGCTTCCGGATATCGCCAGCCAGTACTTTGGTCAGTCGCTTTCCAGCCGCCAGCTGCAGGATCTGGCGAAAGATTTCACCATTGCCTACCGGACCGAACTCAAAGATACCCAGCAGCTGCAGAAGTGCGCCGACCGTCTGGCGCAGAGCGCGCAGGATTTCCGTTTACAGCTCGGCGAGCCGGGCTATCGCGGCAACCTGCGCGAGCTGCTGGCGGACAAAAACATCCAGCGCGCGCTGCTGCTGCTCGATGATGCCCTTGAACTCTGCTACGACGTGGCGAAACTGTCGCTTGGACGTTCCGCCCTGCTGGACGCGGCCTTCGAGCGCGCCACGCTGTATCGCGGGCGGCTCAAACGGCTTAAAGAGATCAATCAGCCGGGGTACAGCTACTGGTATGAATGCACTTCGCGGCATTTCACGCTGGCGCTCACGCCGCTGACGGTGGCGGATAAATTTAAAGAGGTGATGGCGCAAAAGCCGGGAAGCTGGATCTTCACCTCGGCAACCCTGTCGGTGAATGACGATCTGCATCACTTCACCGAGCGTCTCGGCATTGAGCAGGCGGAATCCTTGCTCCTGCCCAGCCCGTTCGATTACGAAAAGCAGGCGCTGCTCTGTGTTCCCCGTAATCTGCCGCTGCCGAACCAGCCGGGTGCGGCGCGCCATCTGGCCGCGATGTTAAAACCGATGATCGAGGCCAACAACGGCCGCTGTTTTATGCTCTGCACCTCTCACGCTATGATGCGCGACCTCGCCGAGCAGTTCCGCGCCAACATGACGCTGCCGGTGCTGCTGCAGGGCGAAACCAGCAAAGGTCAGCTGCTCCAGCAGTTTGTCAGCGCCGGAAATGCCCTGCTGGTAGCCACCAGCAGCTTCTGGGAAGGGGTGGACGTGCGCGGCGATACGCTCTCGCTCGTGATCATTGATAAGCTTCCGTTTACCTCCCCGGACGATCCGCTGCTCAAGGCGAGGATGGAAGACTGCCGCCTGCGCGGCGGCGATCCGTTTGATGAGGTTCAGCTCCCGGATGCGGTCATTACCCTTAAGCAAGGGGTAGGGCGCCTAATCCGTGACGTCACCGATCGGGGCGTGCTGGTCATTTGCGATAACCGGCTGGTGATGCGTCCTTACGGGGCAACCTTCCTTGCAAGCCTGCCGCCCGCGCCGCGGACGCGGGACATAAAACGCGCGGTGCGTTTCCTGGCAAATCCAACGGCGGAGTAATTTACCCCGGAGTGTGCTAAGATGCGCGCCATTTTGTGACTGACCCTTGCGAGAGCGCGACGACTGATGCGAATTCTGGCTATTGATACCGCGACAGAGGCTTGCTCTGTCGCTCTGTTGAACGACGGTGCTGTTTCTGCCCATTTCGAAGAGTGCCCCCGGGAACACACCCAACGCATTCTGCCCCTGGTAAAAGCCATTTTAACCCAGGGCAACACCTCTTTAACCGACCTCGACGCGCTGGCCTTTGGCCGTGGCCCCGGAAGCTTTACGGGCGTACGTATCGGGATTGGCATTGCGCAGGGGCTGGCGCTGGGCGCCGAACTGCCGATGATCGGCGTCTCTACCCTCGCCACCATGGCGCAGGGAGCATGGCGCATGACCGGGGCAACGCGCGTGCTGGCCGCGATTGATGCCCGCATGGGCGAAGTTTACTGGGCCGAATACACCCGCGACGAGCAGGGCGTGTGGCACGGTGAAGAGACGGAAGCCGTGCTTAAGCCGGAAGCGGTCACTGAACGACTGAAGCAGCTGTCAGGCGAGTGGGCAACCGTCGGCACCGGCTGGCCAGCGTGGCCTGAGATGGCGAACGACACCGGGTTGACGCTGGTGGACGGCAACATGCTTCTGCCGGCTGCGGAAGATATGCTTCCGATTGCCAGCCAGCTGCTCGCAGCAGGCAAAACCGTGGCCGTTGAACACGCGGAGCCGGTTTATTTGCGAAACACCGTTGCGTGGAAGAAACTTCCGGGCCGCGAGTGAATCTCAGTAACAGGAACTGAGAAAAAGGAGTCGCATCATGGCGGTCCAGACTAAAGTAGTACGCCTTATTATGGCAGGCGCAGTTGCCATAGCACTGAGCGGATGCGTTTCCGTTCCTGATGCGATTAAGGGCACCAGCCCGACGCCACAGCAGGATCTGGTTCGGGTGATGAATGCCCCTGAGCTGTACGTCGGCCAGGAAGCGCGCTTTGGCGGTAAGGTGATAGACGTACAAAACCAGCAGGGGAAAACCCGCCTGGAGATCGCAACCGTTCCGCTGGACAGCGGCGCGCGGCCTGTACTGGGCGAGGCCTCTCGCGGGCGTATCTACGCGGACGTGAGTGGTTTCCTCGATCCGGTCGATTTTCGCGGACAGCTAGTGACCGTTGTCGGGCCGATTACCGGCGCCGTACAGGGCAAAATCGGCAGCACGCCGTATAAATTTATGACCATGCAGGTCAACGGATATAAGCGCTGGCGGTTAGCACAGCAGGTGATCATGCCGCCTCAGCCGATCGATCCGTGGATGTGGGGTCCGCATCCTTATCGTTACGGCTACCCGGGCTGGGGCTGGTATAACCCGGGACCTGCACAGGTACAGACGATCGTTACTGAGTAACTTACTGTTATTGTTAGAAAAGAGACAGCGGCTCAGCCGCTGTCTCTGTTTTTTTACGGATAAAACGAAAAAAAAGAGTGACGCGCTTCGCAACCTTAAATCTGAACAATTAATAAACTGGTACGCTGAGTTAATATAATGTTAACAAACTGTTTATTATCGGGGTTGTGATGACGACGAACACTCATTTCAGAGGTGATGCATTGAAGAAGGTTTGGCTTAACCGTTATCCCGCAGATGTTCCTGCTGAGATCAATCCTGACCGTTATCAATCCCTGGTGGAATTATTTGAACACTCGGTAAGGCGCTACGCGGACCAGCCCGCATTCGTGAATATGGGCGAGGTGATGACGTTCCGTAAGCTGGAGGAGCGCAGCCGGGCGTTTGCGGCGTATCTTCAGGAAGGGCTGGGGCTGCAAAAAGGGGACCGCGTCGCGCTGATGATGCCAAACCTGCTGCAATACCCGGTGGCGCTGTTCGGTATCCTGCGTGCCGGGATGATTGTCGTCAACGTCAACCCGCTGTACACCCCGCGCGAGCTGGAGCATCAGCTTAACGACAGCGGCGCGGTCGCGATTGTCATTGTGTCCAACTTTGCCCATACGCTGGAAAAAGTGGTCGACAAAACCCAGGTGAAACACGTCATCCTGACGCGCATGGGGGACCAGCTCTCTACCGCCAAAGGCACGCTGGTTAACTTTGTCGTCAAATACGTCAAGCGTCTGGTGCCAAAATATCACCTGCCGGACGCTATCTCCTTCCGCAGGGCGCTGCATGCGGGCTATCGGATGCAGTACGTCAAGCCGGAAGTGGTCTCAGAAGATCTCGCCTTCCTGCAGTATACCGGCGGTACCACCGGCGTGGCGAAAGGCGCTATGTTGACCCACCGCAACATGCTGGCGAACCTTGAGCAGGTCAACGCAACCTACGGGCCGCTGCTGCATCCCGGCAAAGAGCTGGTCATTACGGCGCTGCCGCTGTACCACATTTTCGCACTGACCATGAACTGCCTGCTGTTTATTGAGCTCGGCGGTCAAAACGTGCTGATCACCAACCCGCGCGATATCCCGGGACTGGTGAAAGAGCTGGCAAAATACCCGTTCACCGCCATGACCGGGGTAAATACCCTTTTCAACGCGCTGCTTAATAACAAAGAGTTCCAGCAGCTGGACTTCTCCACGCTGCACCTCTCTGCGGGCGGCGGCATGCCGGTCCAGCAGGCGGTTGCCGAGCGCTGGGTGAAGCTCACCGGTCAGTATCTGCTGGAGGGCTATGGCCTGACGGAATGCGCGCCGCTGGTCAGCGTTAACCCGCATGATATCGACTATCACAGCGGAAGCATTGGTCTGCCCGTTCCTTCCACTGAAGCGAAACTGGTCGATGATAACGATAATGAAGTTGCGCCGGGTGAGCCGGGTGAGCTGTGCGTCAAAGGTCCGCAGGTGATGCTGGGCTACTGGCAGCGTCCCGACGCGACCGACGAAATCATCAAAGACGGCTGGCTGCATACCGGTGACATCGCGGTGATGGATGAGGAAGGCTTCCTGCGTATTGTCGATCGCAAGAAAGATATGATTCTGGTCTCCGGCTTCAACGTCTATCCGAATGAGATCGAAGACGTGGTTATGCAGCACAGCGGCGTACTCGAAGTGGCAGCAGTAGGGGTGCCTTCCGGCAGCAGCGGTGAAGCGGTGAAGATATTTGTGGTCAAGAAAGATCCTTCTCTCACCGAGGAAGCGCTGATAACGTTTTGTCGTCGTCAGCTGACGGGCTATAAAGTGCCGAAGCTGGTGGAATTCCGCGACGAGTTGCCGAAATCCAACGTCGGGAAGATATTACGACGAGAATTACGTGACGAAGCCCGTGCCAAAGTAGACAATAAGGCCTGAGCTTCACGCTAATCGCCCAGACGCCGGTTAAGCCGGCGTTTTTTATGGGCGCAAACAAAAGAGAATCCGTTTTGAATTACCAGATGATCACGACTAACGACGAGCTGGCTTCGCTGTGCGAAGTGACGCGCGACTTTCCTGCCATTGCCCTGGATACCGAGTTTGTCCGTACCCGAACCTATTATCCGCAGCTGGGTTTGATTCAGATGTACGACGGTAAACACGTGTCGCTGATCGACCCTCTCGGCATTACCGACTGGACGCCGATGCGTGACCTGCTGCTCGATACCGCCGTGACGAAATACCTGCACGCGGGCAGTGAAGATCTGGAAGTCTTTCTGAACACCTTTGGCATCATGCCTCAGCCGCTGATTGATACGCAGATCCTCGCGGCGTTCAGCGGTCGTCCGCTGTCGTGGGGTTTTGCCGCCATGGTGGAGGAGTATACGGGCCTGACGCTGGATAAGAGTGAATCCCGCACCGACTGGCTGGCGCGTCCGCTAACCGCACGCCAGCTGGAATATGCGGCGGCAGACGTGTTTTACCTGCTGCCGATCGCCGGACAGCTGATGAAAGAGGCGGAAGCCTCCGGATGGCTCGCTGCTGCGCTGGACGAGTGCCGAATGACCCAGCAGCGCCGTCAGGAAGTGGTGGATCCGAAAGAGGCATGGCGCGATATCAGCAACGCCTGGCAGCTGCGAACGCGTCAGCTGGCATGCCTGCAGCTGCTGGCAGACTGGCGCTTGCATAAAGCACGCGAGCGCGACCTGGCCGTTAACTTCGTCGTCCGTGAAGAGCATCTCTGGGCGGTGGCGCGCTATATGCCGGGCAGCCTCGGCGAGCTTGACAGCATTGGGCTTTCGGGCAGCGAGATCCGTTTCCACGGTAAAACCCTGCTGGCGCTGGTCGCAAAAGCGCAGGAGCTGCCGGAAGATGCGCTGCCGGAACCGCTGCTGAACCTGATGGACATGCCGGGCTATCGCAAGGCTTTCAAGGACATCAAAGCGCTGGTGCAGGCAGTTGCAACCGAAAGCAAACTGAGCGCGGAACTGCTCGCCTCACGTCGTCAGATTAACCAGCTGCTGAACTGGCACTGGAAGCTGAAGCCGCAGAATGGCGTGCCGGAAATGATGGCGGGATGGCGCGGGGAATTGATGGCCGATCGCCTGAATACGCTGCTGGAAGGCTATCCGCGATAAAAAATATGCCGGGTGATAAACCCGGCATATTCCCCCGGTGGCGCTGCGCTTACCGGGGCTATGAAATCACAAACCTACGGACGCGACTCTTCCGCTTCCGGGAGCGTCACGTTCAGCTCCAGAATCGAAATATCCCCGTCTTTTTGTTCCAGCTGCACCGTCACCATCTCCGGGTCAATCTGCACGTACTTACAGATCACTTCCAGGATGTCCTTGCGCAGCTGCGGCAGGTAGTGAGGCTCGGCGTCGCTACGACGACGCTCCGCAACGATAATTTGCAGACGTTCTTTTGCGATGTTGGCGGTGTTCTTTTTCCGCGAGAGAAAAAAGTCCAGTAATGCCATAACTTATCCTCCGAACAGGCGTTTGAGGAAACCTTTCTTCTCTTCTTCAATGAAGCGGAAAGGACGTTCTTCTCCCAGCAGACGGTCAACGGTATCGGCGTAAGCTTTACCTGCATCTGCCATTGTATCAAGGATCACTGGCTCGCCCTGGTTAGAGGCGCGTAACACGGACTGATCTTCCGGGATAACGCCGACCAGCTTAATGCGCAGGATCTCAAGCACGTCTTCCATGCTCAGCATGTCACCTTTGTTCACGCGGCCCGGATTGTAGCGGGTGAGCAGCAGGTGTTCTTTAATCGGGTCTTCGCCATTTTCCGCACGACGGGATTTAGAGGCGAGGATCCCCAGAATGCGGTCTGAGTCACGCACGGATGAAACTTCAGGGTTGGTGGTGATGATCGCTTCATCAGCGAAGTAGAGCGCCATCAGGGCACCGGTTTCGATGCCGGCAGGGGAGTCGCAGACAATGAAGTCGAAATCCATTTTTTTCAGATCGTCGAGCACCTTTTCCACCCCTTCACGGGTCAGGGCGTCTTTGTCACGCGTCTGAGATGCCGGGAGAATGTAGAGGTTCTCGGTGCGCTTGTCTTTAATCATCGCCTGGTTCAGCGTGGCATCGCCCTGAATGACGTTCACAAAGTCATACACGACGCGACGCTCACATCCCATGATGAGGTCGAGGTTACGCAGACCGATATCGAAGTCGATAACGATGGTTTTCTTTCCCTTCTGGGCCAAACCAGTAGCGATGGCCGCGCTGGAGGTGGTCTTGCCAACGCCTCCTTTACCCGAAGTAACAACAATAATGCGTGCCATAGAAATTCCTTGTTAAAAAGGGATCAATTCAACGGTTGAACGGTCAACGCGTCGTCTGCCAGAAGCAGGCGAGCCGCTTTGCCATAAAATTCGGCTGGGATCTTGTCGCTCAGCCAATATTCACCTGCGATGGACACCAGTTCCGCCGTCAGGTGAGTACAAAATATTTGCGCATCTCGATCGCCACTTGCACCTGCGAGCGCACGTCCACGCATCATACCGTATACGTGAATATTGCCATCTGCAATCAGCTCAGCGCCAGCACTGACGTGGCTTGTAACAATCAGATCACAGTTTGGTGCATAAATGCGCTGACCGGAACGAACCGGCACATCAATCATTCGCGTTTTTGTGACGGTAGTAACGTTTTGCACCGCAGGAGGGGGGGGTTCGACGGCAACGGGGGCCGCACGCGAGGCTTTTTCTTTGCCCTCATTCAGAAGGGGCAGCCCCGCACGCTCAATTTCCGCTTTCAGCTCAGAATCTTTGCAGCCGCTGATGCCCACGATACGCAGTCCGGTGGAGGAGACGGCCTGCTGGAGAAGTTTCCAGTTTACCGGCGCCTCAAGACCGCTGACGTTGATCACAACAGGGGCGTGCTTCAGAAAGGCGGGAGCCTGAGCGATTTTGTCTTCTAACGCCTGACGAATAACCTCGGGTTTTGCATCATGCAAATGTACCACTGATAAGGTGAAGCTACTGCCTTTAAGCTCGATGGGCGTGTTTGACATCCTGGCCTTACTCAATTTGCTATTAACCGCAACCACTCGCTGCGATATTCCGAAGAGTATCAGGCATGTTATAGTCAGGAGTATATTGAGGCAAGCAACCACCCATTAATTCAGAGTAAAAACATGTTTTGTGTGATCTACAGAAGTACAAGCCGTGACCAGACCTATCTTTATGTCGAAAAGAAAGACGATTTTTCACGCGTGCCTGAAGAATTAATGAAGAACTTTGGCCGACCACAGCTGGCTATGCTGCTGCCGCTTGATGGTCGTAAGAAACTGATTAATGCCGATCTGGATAAAGTGAAAACGGCCTTAGCCGAGCAGGGCTATTATTTACAGCTTCCACCGCCACCCGAGAATTTATTAAAACAGCATCTTGAGGCGAACGGTAAAAAATAGCCTCAACTGTTTTTGCGCACAACACATCAACCGTTTAGGGGTCGACCATGTATCAACATCATAACTGGCAAGGTGCATTACTGGATTATCCCGTCAGCAAAGTGGTTTGCGTAGGCAGCAACTATGCAAAACATATTCAGGAGATGGGCAGCGCGACGCCAGAAGAGCCGGTTCTGTTTATTAAGCCTGAAACGGCGCTTTGCGATATCCGCCAGCCGCTGGCGCTGCCGCAGGGGCTCGGCTCGGTGCATCACGAAGTGGAACTTGCCGTGCTGATTGGTGCAACGCTTCGCCAGGCCTCAGAAGAACATGTTCAGAAAGCGATTGCCGGATACGGCGTGGCGCTGGACCTGACCCTGCGTGACGTGCAGGGAAAAATGAAGAAAGCAGGGCAGCCGTGGGAAAAAGCCAAAGGGTTTGATAATTCCTGCCCGATCTCGGCGTTTGTGCCGGTGAGCGAATTTACCGGCGATCCGCAGGATACCCCACTCAGCCTGAAGGTTAACGGCGAGATCCGCCAGCAGGGCACCACGGCAGACATGATCCATAAGATTGTGCCGCTGATCGCCTACATGAGCCGCTTCTTTACCCTGAAACCGGGTGATGTGATCCTGACCGGCACGCCGGAAGGCGTTGGCCCGCTCGTGAGCGGTGACGAGCTGGAGGTCGGTTTTAACGGTCTGTCGCTGAAAACCCGCGTGCTGTAATCCCATCTTGCCGCCTGAAGAGGGCGGCAAAACTTGCAACAACGTGCCAGACTCGTTATAAGGTGCGCTTTCTTTTGACGTGTGGACATCCTGATGAACGACATCCCTTTCTGGCAAAGCAAAACTCTCGACGACATGACTGACGCGGAATGGGAATCATTGTGCGACGGCTGCGGGCAGTGCTGCCTGCACAAGCTGATGGATGAAGATACGGATGAAATCTACTTCACCAACGTTGCCTGCAAGCAGCTAAACATTAAAACCTGCCAGTGCCGCAACTATGAGCGCCGGTTTGAATTTGAGCCGGACTGCATAAAGTTAACCCGGGATAATCTTCCGACGTTTGAATGGCTGCCGCATACCTGCGCGTATCGCCTGCTGGCGGAAGGGAAAGGTCTGCCTGACTGGCATCCGTTGTTAACCGGTTCAAAAGCGGCGATGCACGGCGAGCGTATCTCTGTGCGCCACATTGCGGTGAAAGAGTCCGAGGTGCGGGACTGGGAAGATCACATCATGAATCACCCGACCCGTTGAGATTAAAAAACCCGCCGAAGCGGGTTTTTTATTATGCGCGGTTGTGTCGGGTGGCGCTGCGCTTACCCGACCTACAAAACCGTAGGCCCGCGCAAGCGAAGTGCCGCCGGGCAACTTAGCGCCCAAAGAGATCGCGTTTCTTCGGTTTGAACGGCTGAGCGATCAGCACCAGCAGCGCCACGATGAAGTAGGCGGCAAAAATGCCTACCAGCCACTGCGGCATCTCCAGCGTCAGGAATTCCCACTGACGAACGGAGCAGTCACCGGATGCGACAAACACCTGCGGCAGCCATTTATCCAGCGGCAGCCAGCTCGGGAAGCGGGCGGCAAAATCGCAGGTCATAAACGGTGACGGATGCAGCTGCATCATGGTGTGCTGCCAGGAGAGTTCAATCCCTTTCCAGGCGCTGTAGAGCCAGATCGCAATAGCGGCATAGCGAAGCGGCGATTTCGGCGCAATTGCGCCCACCAGGCCCGCCCCCATAATGCCGAACAGCGCGCAGCGTTCGTAAATACAAAGCACGCAAGGTTTCAGTCCCATTACGTGCTGGAACCACAGCGCGACCATTTCCAGCGCAAAGGCGGTCAGGGCCATTAACAACCACGCTCCGCGACCGCGGGAGCACTGGTTTAAAAATCTCAACATAATCATTTCCCTGGAACATGCTTAGAAAGCGCAGTGTAAACGAATTCGTTTTTCACGCCACCTGTACCTGGCGAAATAAAACGTAATTGGATGTTTATCGTGCGAAAAGGCAAACGGGCAGCGAACTGCCCGAGATGCATAGTTTACTGCGCCGCAAGTATACCCGCTTGTATCAACCATTGCGTACAGGGAATGAGGGTAATTTTGACGCAAAGCAATCCCACGATCGTGAGCACCAGCGTGTAGGGCAGCGCCATCCACACCATCCGGCCATAAGATAGACGTATGAGCGGCGCGAGGGCGGAGGTCAGCAGGAACAGGAAGGCGGCCTGGCCGTTTGGCGTCGCCACCGACGGAAGGTTGGTGCCGGTATTGATCGCCACGGCCAGCAGTTCAAACTGTCCGGCGCTGATAACGCCTTGCTCCATAGCGGCTTTGGCCTCGTTGATGTAGACCGTCCCGACAAAGACGTTATCTGAGATTGACGAGAGCAGGCCGTTAAACAGGTAAAACAGCGACAGCTGAGCATCCGGTGACGCCTGTAATACAAAGGCAATAATCGGCGCGAAGAGATGCTGGTCGATAATCACCGCCACGACCGCAAAGAACACCGCCAGCAGGGCGGTAAACGGCAGGGCTTCGGTAAACGCTTTACCGATGGCATGTTCGTCCGTCACGCCGGTAAAGGTGGTGGCGAGAATAATGACTGACAGGCCTATCAGCCCCACTTCGGCAAGATGAAGCGCCAGCGCGGCGATAAGCCAGACGCCGATGATCCCCTGAGCAATCAGGCGCAGCGTCTCCTGGCGGGTCCGCTGGCGTCGGCTCTGCAGATCGAATTTATGCAGTTCCTGACGTACCGGCTCCGGGAGTTGGGCCCCATAGCCAAAAAGGCGAAATTTTTCCACCAGCAGACAGGTCGCCAGGCCGCAGATAAGCACCGGTACGCTGACCGGGGCCATTCTCAGGAAGAAATCACCGAAGTGCCAGCCCGCCGCTTTGGCAATGATCAGGTTTTGCGGCTCGCCCACCATGGTCATTACGCCGCCCAGCGCGGTACCGACCCCAGCGTGCATCATCAGGCTGCGCAGAAACGCGCGGAACTGTTCCAGCACGTCACGGTTATGCGCATCGACGTGACTGTCATCCTGCAAATCTTCACCCGGACGAGAGGAGGCCACGCGGTGATAAATACCGTAAAACCCAACCGCGACGCTTATCACCACCGCGACGACCGTCAGCGCGTCCAGGAAGGCCGACAGGAAGGCGGCGGCAAGGCAAAACGCCAGCGAGAGGAACATTTTTGACGGAATGCTGAGCAGCAGGCGCGTGAAGATAAACAGCAGGAGCTGTTTCATGAAGTAGATGCCCGCCACCATAAACATCAGCAGCAGAAGCACTTCGAGATTTGACGCCAGCTCTGCTTTGACATGTTCGGCGCTGGTCATGCCGATGACGACGGCTTCAAACGCCAGCAATCCGCCCGGCAGCAGGGGATAACATTTTAGCGCCATGGCCAGGGTGAAGATAAACTCTGCCACCAGCAGCCAGCCGGCGATAAAGGGATTCACACTAAAAATGATGGGATTAACGACCAGGAAAACCAGCAGTATCAGCTTATACCAGTCAGGAGACTGACCTAAAAAATTGCGCCACAGCGCGCGCCCAAAAGAAATTTCCACAACAGACGTCCTTCCCGTCAAGTAAGACAAAACATCAGTATACGCAAAAAATGCGGCCTGGAGGCGGATGAGGCGGCATTGTAAATTTCACAAAAATGAAACGGCGATCCCTCTTTTCTCTCTTTGCCGCGCTACCTGCCACTGGCTGCCTCTGGTATGATGAGTCCAATTTGCTAAAGCTGTGTAATGGAAATCTCACTATGGTCATTAAGGCGCAGAGCCCGGCGGGTTTCGCGGAAGAGTACATCATTGAAAGCATCTGGAATAATCGTTTCCCTGCGGGGTCCATTCTTCCGGCTGAACGCGAACTCTCTGAACTGATTGGCGTCACTCGCACCACGCTGCGTGAAGTGCTTCAGCGGCTGGCGCGCGATGGCTGGTTGACGATCCAGCATGGTAAGCCTACGAAAGTAAACAACTTCTGGGAAACATCCGGGTTAAACATTCTTGAAACGCTGGCGCGTCTCGACCATGAAAGCGTGCCGCAGCTCATTGATAATCTGCTCTCCGTTCGCACCAACATCGCGACGATCTTTATTCGTACAGCTTTCCGTCAGCATCCGGAAGACGCCCTTGCGGTGCTGGCCAGCGCGAACGAGGTGGAAGATCATGCCGATGCCTTTGCCACCCTCGATTACAACGTGTTTCGCGGCCTGGCGTTTGCCTCCGGCAACCCGGTTTACGGCCTGATCCTCAACGGTATGAAAGGGCTCTATACCCGCATTGGCCGCCACTACTTTGCCAATCCGGAAGCCCGCAGCCTGGCGCTGGGCTTCTACCATAAGCTGAGCAAGCTCTGTACCGAAGGCCTGCACGATCAGGTTTATGAGACGGTGCGCCGCTACGGTCACGATTCCGGTGAAATCTGGCACCGTATGCAGAAAACGCTGCCGGGTGATTTAGCGATTCAGACCCGCTAAAAGAAAAACCTCTCGTATGAGAGGTTTTTTTTCGTCGGGTGGCGCTACAGCGTATTCAACCGCGCCGGGCAACGTTCCAGCAGCTCGACGCTGCCGTCTTCATTCTGTTGCTCCAGCTGCACGTCAAATCCCCACAGGCGATGCACATGCTTCAGCACCTCTTTACGCCCTTTATCCAGCGGCGCGCGATTGTGCGGGATATAGCGCAACGTCAGGGAGCGGTCACCGCGCAAATCGACGTTCCATACCTGAATATTCGGTTCAAGGTTGCTCAGGTTGTACTGGGAGGAAAGGCGAGAGCGGATCTCACGGTATCCCTCTTCGTTATGGATTGCTGAAATCTCCAGATAGTTGTTGCGGTCATCGTCCAGCACGGTGAAGAAGCGGAAGTCACGCATGATCTTCGGCGACATAAACTGGCTGATGAAGCTCTCATCCTTAAAGTCGCGCATCGCAAAGTGCAGCGTTTCCAGCCAGTCTGACCCGGCGATATCCGGGAACCAGTACTTGTCTTCTTCCGTCGGCGACTGGCAGATACGCTTAATGTCCTGGAACATGGCAAAGCCAAGGGCATACGGGTTAATGCCGCTGTACCACGGGCTGTTGTAGGGCGGCTGGAACACCACGTTAGTATGGCTGTGGAGGAACTCCATCATGAACCGCTCGGTGACTTTCCCCTCGTCGTACAGATGGTTGAGGATAGTGTAGTGCCAGAAGGTCGCCCAGCCTTCGTTCATCACCTGCGTCTGCTTTTGCGGGTAAAAATACTGGCTCACCTTGCGCACGATACGCAGGATCTCACGCTGCCACGGCTCTAGCAGCGGGGCGTTCTTCTCCATAAAATAGAGCAGGTTTTCCTGCGGCTCGGACGGATAACGACGCGCTTCGGCGATCGTTTTTTCCTCCTCACGCTTCGGCAGGGTGCGCCACAGCATGTTCACCTGGCTTTGCAGATACTCTTCGCGGCTTTTCTGCCGGGCTTTCTCCTCCTGCAGGGAGATTTTCTGCGGACGTTTGTAGCGGTCCACGCCGTAGTTCATCAGCGCGTGGCAGGAGTCGAGCAGTTTTTCCACTTCGTCCACGCCGTAGCGCTCTTCGCAGTCGGTAATGTATTTACGGGCGAAGATCAGGTAATCGACGATGGAGCTGGCATCCGTCCAGCTGCGGAACAGATAGTTATTCTTGAAAAAGGAGTTGTGCCCGTAGCAGGCGTGCGCCATCACCAGCGCCTGCATGGTAATGGTGTTCTCTTCCATTAAATAGGCGATACACGGATTGGAGTTGATGACGATCTCATACGCCAGACCCTGCTGCCCGTGCTTATACAGCCGCTCCGTTTCAATGAATTTCTTACCAAAAGACCAGTGCGGATAGTTAATCGGCATCCCGACGCTGGAGTAGGCGTCCATCATTTGTTCGGACGTAATGACTTCAATCTGATGGGGATAGGTATCCAGGCGGTACAGTTTTGCGACCCGGTCGATCTCGGCGAGGTAAACATCCAGCAGCTCGAAGGTCCAGTCGGGTCCATCGCTCAGACGTGTGTTGTCCTTGTTCAGGGAATCAATAGTAGCCATTAGCGCGCCCTCGTTGTGGGTGCTCTCTCTGTCTGGAGAGCCTCCTTTCAAGCATAGATCAACGTGTTAAAAAGCGTGCTGGGGCAGAAATTTTTTCTTTGCGATTTCGCGTTTTTGATACGGCAAAAAAACGGTGTCCATCAGCATTTTATGCTGGTTAAAAATAACGCGCAGCAGGAGATCCCAAATTAGCACTATCCCCTGATGCTGGGGGATGTGTGAGGTAAGTCACCATAAAAAAGTCGTATGTTGAATAATATTTTCAACTAGGTTATCAATCTGTAATTAGAAGATTGTTCTTTTACACATAATGGAGTGGCTATGCGTGTTGTCATACTGGGAAGTGGTGTCGTTGGGGTAACCAGCGCCTGGTATTTAAGTCAGGCGGGACATGACGTCACCGTTATCGATCGTGAGTCCGGTCCTGCGCTTGAAACCAGCGCGGCGAACGCCGGGCAAATCTCTCCGGGGTATGCGGCACCGTGGGCAGCGCCGGGCGTTCCGCTGAAGGCGATTAAATGGATGTTCCAGCGCCACGCGCCTCTGGCCATCAGCCTTGACGGCACGCAGTTCCAGCTCAAGTGGATGTGGCAGATGCTGCGTAACTGTGACACCCGCCACTACATGGAGAACAAAGGACGCATGGTGCGCCTGGCGGAATACAGCCGCGACTGCCTGAAAGCGCTGCGCGCGTCGACGGGTATTGAGTATGAAGGCCGCCAGGGCGGGACGCTGCAGCTTTTCCGCACCGAGCAGCAGTACGAAAATGCCACCCGCGATATCGCCGTGCTGGAAGATGCCGGTGTACCTTACCAGCTGCTGGAAGCCAGCCAGCTAGGCCAGGTTGAACCGGCGCTGGCGGAAGTTGCGCATAAGCTGACGGGCGGCCTGCGCCTGCCGAATGACGAAACCGGCGACTGCCAGCTCTTTACGCAGCGTCTGGCGCAAATGTGCGAACAGGCGGGGGTGAAATTCCGCTTTAACACCTCTGTCGACAAGCTGCTGTCGGAAGGGGAAAAAATTTACGGCGTGAAGTGCGGCGAGGAGGTGATCAAAGCCGATGCCTACGTGATGGCGTTTGGTTCGTACTCCACCGCCATGCTGAAAGGTATTCTCGATATTCCGGTCTACCCGCTGAAGGGCTACTCGCTGACCATTCCGGTAAAAGAAGAGAGCGGCGCTCCGGTGTCGACCATTCTGGATGAAACCTACAAAATCGCCATTACCCGCTTCGATAACCGCATCCGCGTAGGCGGCATGGCGGAGATCGTCGGCTTCAACACCGAGCTGCTGAAGCCGCGTCGGGAAACGCTGGAGATGGTCGTGGGCGATCTCTTCCCGCGAGGAGGTTTTGTTGAGCAGGCGACGTTCTGGACCGGCCTGCGTCCGATGACCCCGGACGGCACGCCGATCGTGGGGCGCACGCCGTTCAAAAACCTGTGGACCAATACCGGACACGGCACGCTTGGCTGGACGATGGCCTGCGGATCGGGCCAGCTGCTGAGCGACCTGATTTCCGGGCGCACGCCGGCCATTCCGTTTGACGATTTAAGCGCCGCGCGCTATCAATCGGGGTCTACGCCGTCGCGTCCACAGCACCTGCACGGCGCGCATAGCTAAGGAGTTGTCATGTCCCGTCCTGTTCTGGCCCAGCTGAACCTGCAGGCCCTGAAGGATAATCTGCAAATTGTTCGCCGGGCGGCGCCTGGTTCGCGCGTCTGGTCTGTGGTGAAAGCGAATGCCTACGGCCACGGTATTGACCGTATCTGGAGCGCCCTGAGCGCCACCGACGGCTTTGCGCTCCTGAACCTGGAAGAGGCCATTCTGCTGCGCGAGCGCGGCTGGAAAGGGCCGATACTGCTTCTGGAGGGCTTCTTCCACGCGGACGATCTGCCGCTGCTGGATAAATATCGGCTGACCACCAGCGTTCACAGCAACTGGCAGATTAAGGCGATTCAGGATGCGAAACTCCACGCGCCGCTGGATATTTACCTCAAGGTGAACAGCGGCATGAACCGCCTGGGCTTCCAGCCTGAGCGCGTGCATACGGTCTGGCAGCAGCTGCGCGCCATGAAAAACGTGGGCGAAATGACGCTGATGGCCCATTTTGCCGACGCGGAAAAACCGGACGGCATTGCCGATGCCATGGTCCGCATTGAGCAGGCGGCAGAAGGGCTGGACTGCCCGCGCTCGCTGTCAAATTCGGCGGCCACGCTCTGGCATCCTGAGGCGCACTACAACTGGGTGCGTCCGGGGATCGTTCTTTACGGTGCGTCACCCTCGGGCCAGTGGCAGGACATCGCCAACAGCGGCCTGAAGCCGGTGATGACCCTGCGCAGCGAAATCATTGGCGTGCAAACCCTGAAGGCCGGCGACACGGTGGGCTACGGCAGCCGCTACCGGGCAAAGGGCGAGCAGCGGATTGGCATCGTGGCGGGCGGCTATGCCGACGGCTACCCGCGCATCGCACCAACCGGCACGCCTGTCTGGGTCGATGGGGTTCGCACGGGAACGGTGGGCACCATATCAATGGATATGCTGGCCGTTGACCTGACGCCATGCCCGCAGGCGGGCATCGGTTCACCGGTCGAGCTGTGGGGTAACGAAATTAAGATTGATGACGTTGCTGCCGCTGCGGGCACGGTGGGGTACGAATTGATGTGCGCGCTGGCACCGAGAGTGCCGGTTGTGACGGTGTAACGAGCATTAGTGTCGGGTGGCGCTAGCGCCACCCGGCAAAAAAACCGCTACTCCGCTTCATCTTCCATCGGCCTGACGCCGACTTTCCTGACAGCGTTATCTTCTTTCTCCGCAACCGTCCAAATCATCCCGGCGAACTCCACCTGGTCGCCGACGACGGGGGCCGCCCCCAGCAGTTGCTGAATGATTTCCCCCAGCGTTTGCTGCTTGTCGCGGTACTCCAGCCCTTCATCCAGGCCGTAAATCAGCGCCACATCGGCAAACTTGGCGCTGGCTTCCAGAATAAAATCGCCGAAGAAACGCTGGTCCAGCGCCACCGGAGGCGACTGACTGAACAGTTTGCCCAGCGCGGGCAGGTCGCGCTCGCGGCCAATCACGCAGAGAATATCCCCTTCGCGCAGGCGGGTGCTGCCGGTAGGGTGCAGCAGGACATTATCGCGGAACAGGGCGGCAATGCGCGTTTCAGTCGGCATGTGCAAATCGCGCAGCGAGGCCCCCACGCACCATTTGTCAGCGCTCAGCTGATAGACAAACTGCTCCCAAGGATTCTCTGGGTGAATATCGAGCCCCACGCGAGAGACCGGCCAGCCCACGGGAGGCACCACAACTTTGGCTTTCTTCGCCGCCCACCCGAGGGAGGTTCCCTGGAACAGCAGCGAAATCAGCACCACGAAGAAGGCCACGTTAAAGAACAGCCGGGCGTTATCCAGACCGGCCATCATCGGGAAGACCGCAAGAATAATCGGTACCGCGCCGCGCAGGCCCACCCAACTGATAAAGACCCGCTCGCGCAGGTTGAAGCCGCGAAACGGCAGCAGGCCTGCAAATACCGACAACGGACGGGCGAAGAAGATCATCCACGCGGACAGCAGCAGCGCCGGAACGGCGATCGGCAGCAGGTCCGAAGGCGTAACCAGCAGGCCCAGCACCAGGAACATGCCAATTTGTGCCAGCCAGGCCAGGCCGTCGAAGTTCTGCAAAATGGCATGACGGTTACGGATCGGTCGGTTGCCCATCAGGAAACCGCAGAGATAGACGGCGAGAATGCCGCTGCCGTCCAGCGCGGTGGTAACGGCAAAAATAAGAATGCCGCCGCTCAGCGCCAGTAGGGGGTAAAGCCCCGCGGGCAGGGAGATGCGGTTGATCATCTGCTGTAAGAGGTATCCCCCCGCCAGGCCAATAACAATCCCCAGCCCGAACTGCTGCAGGATATGCCAGACGAACATCCAGCTCAGGCCCGTCTCGTGCTGCTGGATCATCTCAATCAGCGTGATGGTGAGAAACACCGCCATCGGATCGTTACTGCCGGATTCAATCTCAAGCGTGGAGCCGACGCGTTCGTTAAGCCCTTTTCCGCCGAGCAGGGAAAACACCGCTGCCGCATCGGTTGAGCCAACAATCGCCCCAATCAGCAAACCTTCCATGATGTTGAGATGGAAAAGCCACGCGGCCATCATTCCGGTGAGGCCTGAGGTAATCAACACGCCAACCGTCGCGAGCGACAGCGCGGGCCCTAAGGCCACGCGGAAGGAGCTTGCCTGGGTGCGCATCCCGCCGTCCAGCAGGATCACCGCCAGAGCAAGGTTACTCACCATGTAGGCGAAAGGGTAGTTATCGAATGGGATACCGCCAATACCATCAATGCCGGCCAGCATGCCGATGGCGAGGAAAATGACAAGAATAGGTATGCCGAGACGCGATGAAAATGAACTTAATAAAATACTGCTGGTTACAAGGACCGAACCCAGAATGAAAAGGCTGATTATCGCTGCGGCATCCAATGTTCTCTTACTCCCACCTCAATGTTAACGCTGTTACTAAAACCCTAACATATTAACGACGGCAACAGCGTTTTATTAAGGGGGTATAACGGCTTTTTTATGCCTTTATGACAGGATGGCCGCTGATGGTCAGCCGACTGCCTGAATCATTGTGGATCAGGGAGGCGTGCGCCCCCAGCGCCAGGGTCACGGTTTGCTGCTCATGACCAAAATCCAGACCGGTGATGACCGGAACATCCAGCCGCGAGCGAATGAACTCAACCATGGTTTCCAGGGAGTAACCCGCGTCATAGTCATTCGGGGCAGAGCCGCTGAAGCTGCCCAGCACAATTGCGGACTGGCGCTCAAGAATACCGGCATGATAGAGCTGCAACAGCATGCGCTCGACGCGGAACGGATGTTCGTTGATATCTTCCAGCACCAGAATGCCGTCCTCGATTTGCGGCATCCACGGCGTGCCGATAAGCGAAACCAGCATCGCCAGGTTACCGCCCCAGAGCTGACCTTCACATTCCCAGTGCGGTCCATTGCCTTGCCACTCCACGCTGTAGGTGGAATTGCGCAGCGCGCGCCAGAAGTGTTCCACGGTAAACGCATCCAGCTCCGGTGCGCCGAAGTTACCGGCCAGCATTGGGCCGCTGAAGGTGATAATGTCATGCAGCGCCAGCAGCCCAAGCTGGATGACGGTGAAATCGCTGTGGCCGCAGATCAGCAGCGGATCCTGCTGCTGACGCTGTGCCAGCCCCTGCCAGTCAATGCTCTCCAGTAACCGGCTCGCACCATATCCGCCGCGCACCGCCAGCACAATCCGGTTTTCGCCCGTCAGGCTCACCAGACTATTGATATCATTCAGCCGCTGCGCTTCGGTACCGGCAAAACGCTGCTGGCGGCGGGGGATAATTGTCTGATTTTCTACCTGGTGGCCCGACTCCAGTAAACGCTGAACGCCCCGCTGCGCCGCATCCTGGTTAATGCAGTAGCCCGACGGCGCGATGAGATGAAACTGAGACATGGCAAATCCTTGCTGAATGAGAAACTAATTGTCTATATCATGCCGCTTATTCGCCGCCTGCTTCAAGAGCGGCGCACCGCAATGACCGGCTATAAGGATAGATGACGTGAAACTGAGATGGTTTGCTTTTTTGATTGTGTTGCTCGCTGGCTGTAGTTCAAAACATGATTATCAAAACCCGCCCTGGAATCCGGAAGTGCCGGTGAAGCGGGCCATGCAGTGGATGCCGATCAGTGAGCAAGCCGGGAAGGCCTGGGGCGTCAGTCCGCGCCTCATCACGGCGATCATCGCGGTGGAGTCAGGCGGTAATCCCACCCTCGTCAGCAAATCCAACGCGGTGGGCCTGATGCAGCTTAAAGCGTCAACGGCGGGGAAAGAAGTTTACCGCTATATGGGCTGGAGCGGCCAGCCGTCGACCAGCGAGCTGAAGAACCCGGAACGCAACATTTCAATGGGCACGGCCTATCTGAGCATCATGGAGCATGGCGTGCTGAAGGGCATTAAGGATCCGGAGGTGATGCAGTACGCGCTGGTGGTGTCTTACGTTAACGGTGCCGGCGCGTTGCTCAGAACCTTCTCTTCTGACCGAAAAGAGGCGATTGAAGAGATTAACGGCATGGACAAAGACGAATTCTTTGAACACGTGGCGAAAAATCATCCGGCACCACAGGCGCCTCGTTATATCTGGAAGGTACAGAAAGCGATGGATGCCATGTAATGCCGCAGACGGGCGGCGGTCACGCTGCCCGATTTCTTCACAGGACTTTATTTGCGCGTTCCCGCGCCTCCCGCTCCAGGGAATAGATAATACGCTGAAGCTCACGCTCTGCGCCTGGCCCGACGTTCAGGAAGCGGAAGCTCAGACGCGGCGTGGTGATGGTTTCGTTTTTGCTGTCCACGACGGTGCGGTCGCTGATGGCAATCAGCTGCGCATCGAAATAGAAGCGACCCCAGCCACCCATATCCAGTTCAATTTGCGTAAACCGCATGCCCTCTACCAGCCCGTCGGGTTTCGGCGTATCCATCAGTGCGCCCATGCCGCCAAGCGACAGATCGAAGAGGCGAAAGCGGATCTCTTTTTTGTCCGGCATTTTGGCCTTACAAAAATAGGCGGGATGGAGCGGGGCGCTGATGCGGAAATATTCACGACGTTGAACAAACCAGAGATTGGTCGGAAGGGGGGTCACAAAAGCCGGAAGTCCCTGGTATTCGCTGAGTTCCAGTCGCGACAGGACAAACTCCACTTTGGCCCCCTGCGTTTCGGCCATCACCGCGATGTTCTCCGCTTTCAGCGCCGCGCGGTTTTCGTACTCCTGACTGCCTAAATCAATCACCAGCCGATCCTGCGAGGCGTCAAGGATCTTGCTGATGAACTGATTATTCGACCAGCTGATGCGCAGCGGCACTTCACCTTTTTGCAGGTCGCGTAATACCCCTAATACAGCCAGCGGATTTTGCTTGAGGAACTGCTCACTGTAATGACTCACGCCGGATGGCTCCTTGATTGATGACAGACTGTCTTAGCGTTATCGGCAATCTGCAATGAAACTTAATACAAACCGGTGAGTTTTTTTTGCCTGTTTAACCAAAGATAAGTCGGTGAGATGAAAATGGTTTTCCGGCGATGACCTATACTTAAGTTAGCTGTGCAGAAGGTTTTCTGCGCATGCGTTAAACCTGCAAGAGGGCATCGCTATGGGTATCATCGCCTGGATTATCTTTGGTCTTATTGCTGGCGCTATCGCTAAACTGATCATGCCGGGAAACGATGGCGGCGGCTTTATTTTGACCTGTGTACTCGGGGTCGTTGGTGCGGTTGTGGGCGGCTGGCTGGCGACGATGTTTGGTTTTGGAGGCAACATAAGTGGTTTCGACCTGCACAGTTTTCTGGTCGCTGTCGTGGGTGCCATTGTGGTGCTGGGCATATTCAGGTTACTGCGACGAGCATAAATTCACATAAACGGCTCTCTGAGGAGGGCCGTTTTTTGCCTGCGTATTGATTTGTTAATCTAAATGATAATAATTGTCGTTCCGTATTGCATCTAACAACAAGACGACATTATGAATACCTCACGTTTTACGCTATGCGTCCTGGCAGGCGCCGTCACGCTCGCACTGCATGTTCCGGCATTCGCCGAAGAATCCACTATTGTCGTCACCGGCTCAGAGCAGGGCAGCGCGCTGCCGGCCTGGACGAACAGCGCCACGAAATCGGCCGTTGCCGAAAGTAAAACGCCGCAGGTCATCACGACCGTCTCTGCGCCGGAAATTGAAAAGCGTCATGCGAATTCCGTGAATGAAATCCTGCGCTATGCTCCGGGCGTCTCAACCGAGGTGCGGGGGAATACGTCATACATGAGCGAATACAAAATTCGTGGCTTTACCGTCGACCAGGAGTTCTACAACGGGCTGCAGCTGCCCTATAACGTTACCGGCAATACCAAAGCGCGAATCGATCCGCTGTTGATTGACAGCGTTGATATCCTGAAAGGCCCCTCATCGGTACTTTACGCCGGCGGTTCACCGGGCGGGCTGGTGAATATTCAAAGCAAAAAACCGCAGCGTGAAGCCCGAACCGAAATCGGCGTTAACACCGGAAACCGTAATCTGAAAGAGGGCTATCTCGATTCAACCGGGCAGGTTGCCGACAGCAACTGGAACTACCGTCTGCTGGGCAAAGCCACGGAAAACGACGATCAGCCGCACTCCACCCGGTATGAAAACTACCTGGTTGCCCCGTCCGTTGCCTGGCAACCCGACAGCAAAACCCGCCTTACCCTGGACGCGCTGGCGCAAAACACCCCGAGCCTGACGCCGTCTAACCCGCTGCCGCTCGCCTACCTGCGCTCGAAATACGCGGGCAAGCGCGACTACGCCGGTGATGAGTGGAGCGGGTTTAAGCAGCGTCAGTGGATGCTGGGCTACAGCTTTGAACATGAATTTGACAGCGGCTGGGGCTTTAATCAGAAGGCGCGCTATTTTGATGTCGATACCCATCAGCGCAGCGTGTATGCAACGGGGACGGGAAGCGAGGTCTATCAGCTCAACCGCTTTGCCTACACCACGGATGAAGATCTGCAGAGCTTCAACATTGACAACCAGGTGACCAAAACCGTTGCGCTGGGCGAGTGGAAACACCACCTGCTGGCCGGGTTTGACTACCAGAAGCTGAACTCCCACTTCCACTACCGCTACGCGTCGGCCACGCCGGGTATCGATATGCGGCATCCTGACTATTTGCAAATCCAGGAAAGCGCGCTGGGGCTCTATACCGCCCAGAAAAACCGCCTCAGCTATCAGCAAAACGGTTACTACCTGCAGGATCAGGTAGAGTTTGGCGGTCTCAACCTGCTTGGCAGCCTGCGCTACGATGATTACCGCTCCGTCACCACCAACTACCTGCAAAACGGTGATAAGGCCTGGGTGTCGCAGGATCGCGTCACCAAACGCCTGGGCGCGCTTTACGCCTTCGATAGCGGGATTTCGCCGTTTATCAGCTATTCCGAAGGTTTTGCGCCGGTGTCGCCGCAGGGCACGCTCGTGGCGAAAGACGTTAAGCCAACCACCGGCAGGCAGGTGGAAGGCGGGGTAAAATATCTGCTGGCCGACTACGCTACCACCTTTACCGCCTCGGTGTTTAACATCCGTCAGAAAAATGTCGTCACCTCCGATCCGGGCTTCCTGAACTATCGTCAGACCGGGGAAGTGGAATCTAAAGGGGCAGAGCTCTCCGCCATTAGCCGTCCGACGGACAACCTGACGCTGATTGCCAACTATGCGTACACCCACGCGATCAACAGGGAAGATGACAAGTACAAAGGTAAACGTCCGACGCAGGTCCCGGAGAATGCCTTTAACCTCTGGGGGGATTACACCTTTGAGAGCACCGCGCTGAAAGGGCTGATGCTGGGCGCAGGCGCACGCTACACCGGGCCAATGGAGATCTCTCCGGCTAACGATACGGGTAAGCTGGGCGGCACCACCCAGTACGATCTGGCGGCTTCATATCGGATGGGCGAGATCCTGCCTTCCCTGGCAGGGCTGACGCTTAAGGCCAGCGCGCAGAACATCACCAACAAAGAGACGCTGACCTGCTACGATGCGACCAACTGCTGGATTGGGCGTGACAGGACGTATCAGCTAGGGGCGAGTTACAGCTTCTAGGTAACTCCCTGTGAGTTCAAAATGTAGGCCGGGTAAGGCGTAGCCGCACCCGGCATTACTCCCTTACTGCGCCGTCGCTTTTACCGGCGCAGCCTCATCATTCGCCGCAGGCCGATTCTCCGGCACGCTGTCGCAAGGTTTCTCTTTCGGGCAGACCCGATCCAGCATTTTCAGCGTCACGCCGTTGCTCCAGCCGAAGCCGTCCTGCAGCGGATACTCGCCGCCGCCGCCGCCCGTACCGGTGGTCGACACGTCATACTTTTCAACCAGTTTCTTTTCCCGGTCGTAAGTATGCTGAACGTTCTTCAGGAAGCGCCAGGTCACGTCCATCGAGACCTTCTCTTGCCCGTAATTCTGCAGCCCTTCCGCAGCCACCCATTGCAGGGGGGCCCAGCCGTTTGGCGCATCCCACTGCTGGCCGCTGTTTACGGTGGTTGTCGCTATCCCGCCCGGTTTCAACAGGCGCGACGAGGTTGCCGCGGCGACTTTATCGGCACGATCCTGCGCCGCCGCCTTCACGTAAAGCGGGAACAGGGCTGCGGCGGTGAGCTGATTGCGTACCTTCTTGCTCTTCAGATCGTAATCCGCGTACCAGCCCTCTTTATCATTCCACAGGTGGCTCTCGATGGCTTTCTGACGCGCCGTAGCCAGCGCTTCGTATTTACTTGCGCTGGCGGCGTCGCCGCTCTCCTGGCTTGCCCGCGCCAGCAGTTTTTCCATCTTAAACATCAGGGCGTTGAGATCCACGGGAACAATGCTGGTGGTCCGGATGGTGCCGAGCTTTTGCGGGTCGTCCATCCAGCGGGAGCTAAAGTCCCAGCCCGAGGCCGCGGCGGAACGTAAATCACGATAGATCTCGGTCGCGGGTCGGTTAGGGTTACTTTTGGCAGTATTCACATCGTCAAGCCAGGACTCCGGACGCGGGGTATCGCGGTCGTCCCAGTAGCGGTTGAGAACAGCGCCGTCGTCCAGCTTCACCACGCGCTTGTTGGCCTGACCCGGCTGAAGGGCGTCGACGCCGTCCATCCAGTAGGCATACTCTTTCTCCATCTGCGGACGATACTTCTTCAGCGCATCGCTGTCGTGCGTTGCCAGCAGTTCCACCATCAGCGAGAAGAACGGCGGTTGGGATCGGCTCAGGTAATAGCTGCGGTTGCCGTTGGGAATGTGGCCGAAGGTGTCAATCTCATAGGCAAAGTTATCCACCATGTCGCTGATTTTGTCCCAATGATCGCTCTCTGCCAGGCCCAGCATGGTGAAATAGCTGTCCCAGTAGTAAACCTCGCGGAAACGTCCGCCGGGCACAACGTAAGGTTTCGGTAACGGCAGAAGGGAATCCCATTTGTTGCTGGCTTTACCGGTGGTGCGCGTCAGCACGGGCCAGAGATCGTCAATGTGCTCACGTAAACTTTGTCCAGCAGGCGGAACATATTTTTCCCCTTCCGCAGGGAGCGTAAAGTTCATCTCGACAAAGTGGCGTAAGTCAAAGCTGGACTGCGTGTGCTGCATCCGGTAGTCCGCCAGAATCATCAGCGGGTCGCTTTTGGGGACGGCATCAGCAAAGGTTTTCTGATCGGGAAACAGTTTGGCGCTTTGCACATCGTTAAACAGAGGGCCCAGCAAAATATCGGGTGAGGTTGTCTGGGCTGCGGGGCTATCGTCGGCATATCCCAGTGTCGTTACGCCGAGCAGCGCGCCGCCTAACGCAAGGGGCAAAAACGCGGGGCGTAGTGTACGAGGTCTTATCATCAGTTCGTCTCCTGTCTTCACTAAACAGCGTGACCGCTGTTGTCAATCACCTGAAAACCTTAGACGAATATTGCCCGCTTCGCGTTAAATATTGCCGGTCTTTCAGACCTCTTCCGCGGTCTGGCTGGCTTCCCGCAGCGTGCCCGGCGCATGTCCAATAATGCGCTTGAATGCCCGGCTGAAGGCCGCCAGGGAGCCGTATCCCAGCCGCAGCGCGACGGTTTCAATGGGTTGATTTTCATGCCGAATGTACTGAATCGCCAGCCGCATTCTCAGCTCGCTGAGATATTTTGCCGGAGTGGTTCCCGTCGCGGCCAGAAACCGTTCGGCGAACACGGAGCGGGACGTGCCTGCTTCTTTTGCCAGATCCGCGACGCTCCAGTTCAGGCCTGGCTGCTGGTGCATGGCGTAAATGGCACGGCTCAGGCGCGGGTCGCGCAGAACCTGCACCCAGCCGGTGGCTTTACCGCAGCCGCCTTCAACCCAGCCGCGCACGATTAATGCCGCCACCACGTCGGCAAGGCGCGCAAGGATCCCGGCATACCCGGCCTGACGCGCCGCGGATTCCCGCTCCATCGCCGCCAGCAGCGGATGAATTTCCGGCCAGGTGGACATCAGCCGGCTGACCATCATCACTTCCGGCATCGCTTTGATCAGCGGCTGCATCCCGCCCAGCTCAAAATCCATGCACCCGCTAAAGATGAGGGTATTCTCGCTTTCCGGGCAGGGCTCGCAGGTGATAGCACACACCGAGCTGCAGATAGGCTCGCTCGGGAAGGCGTTGATGGGCGTAATGGTGGCCTGCTCGTCAGAGAGCAGGGCGTGGGAATTCCCGCCGGGAATAAAGAGGGCGTCGCCACCGCTCAGTTCGAACGTTGCACCGCTCTCCATGCGCAGCAGGGCGCTACCGTGGCTCACAAAATGAAACTGTGCCCGGCCGGGCGCCTGATGAAAAGCGACGCCAAACGGCGCGCTGGCCTGGATCCGCCGGTATTTCACGCCTGACAGACGCATGCCGCGTAAAAGTTCGCTGATCAGATCGGGTGACTGTACGGTCATGGCACAACTCCGGACGAATAATCAATAAGTGGAGATTATATGTCATAGATCGTCCAGGGTGAACCTTCTATTCTTTTGCGACAGTAGTCACATTTTTATAACGGGAGATCAACAGATGAGTTCATGTGTCGCGGCGAGCGAGGCGGTAGCGCCTGCAAAACCCGCCTGGCGGGCCGTCTATTCACTGGGGCTGGGAGTATTTGGTTTGATTACGGCAGAATTTCTGCCGGCGAGTTTGTTAACGCCCATGGCCGCGAGCCTGGGCGTGACCGAGGGAATGGCCGGACAGGCCGTCACCGCCACCGCGCTGGTGGCGCTGGTCACCGGGTTGCTGATTACCCCTGCCACCAAAAGTATTGACCGCCGCTGGGTGCTGATGTTTTTCTCGGTGCTGCAAATTATCTCCAGCCTGCTGGTGGCCTTTGCGCCCAACCTGCACGTCCTGCTGATGGGGCGTCTGCTGCTGGGGGTAGCCATTGGGGGATTCTGGGCGATGTCGACGGCGACTACGATGCGTCTGGTTCCGGCAGATAAAGTGCCGAAAGCGCTGGCGGTGATCTTCTCCAGCGTATCAATTGCCACGGTGGTCGCGGCGCCGCTCGGCAGCTATCTGGGCAGCCTGATCGGCTGGCGCAACGTCTTTATACTCTGCATTCTGCCGAGCATGCTGGCGCTGCTGTGGCAGCTCTGGGTGCTGCCGTCCATGAAGCCGGAGAGCAGCGGCAGCCTGAGTACGCTGTTCCGCGTGCTGCGTCGTCCGGGAATGATCGGCGGCATGCTCGCAACCATCCTGATCTTCAGCGGCCATTTCGCCTTCTTTACCTACCTGCGTCCGTTCCTGGAGACGGTGGGGCAGGCGAGCGTGGAGACCATTTCGCTGATCCTGCTGGGCTTTGGTATTGCCAACTTTGTGGGCACTTCTGTTGCAGGGCATCTGCTGGCACGCAATCTGCGCCTGACGCTGGCGCTGGTGCCGTTTGCGATGGGCGTTCTCGCGCTCATGATGGTCGCCTTTGGTCATCTGGCGATGCTGGACGGGCTGCTTGTCGCGCTGTGGGGCTTTGCATTTGGTCTGGTTCCGGTGGGCTGGTCAACCTGGCTTGCCACTACCGTTCCGGATGAAGCCGAAAGTGCAGGAGGGCTGCTGGTGGCCTCAATTCAACTGGCAATCAGTGCCGGTGCGGCCGGGGGCGGGGCGGTCTTTGACCTCAACGGTGCCAGCGGCGTGTTCGCGGGAAGCGGTTTCCTGTTAGTAACGGCGATGGTGATTGTGTTTATGGGCGTGAAAGTGAAAGCGGATTGAATTATTTGCCGGGTGGGCGCATGCGCCACCCGGCATCAGGCTTACAGCCCTTTCTTATCCATCAGCACCGCCAGATCCACCAGGCGGTTAGAGAAGCCCCACTCGTTGTCATACCACGCCAGGATCTTCACCATGTTCCCGCCAATCACCAGCGTGGAAAGCCCGTCGATAATTGAGGAGCGTGGGTCGCCCTGGTAGTCGCTGGAAACTAGCGGTTCATCGCTATAGCCCAGAATGCCTTTAAGAGGCCCGCTGGCGGCCGCGTTGCGGAACGCGTCATTCACCTCTTCGGCGGTTACGTTACGGCTCAGCGTTACCGTTAAATCCACAATCGACACCACCGGCACCGGCACGCGCAGGGAGTACCCGGTCAGTTTGCCGTCAAGGGAAGGGATCACTTTCCCCAGCGCTTTCGCCGCACCGCTTGAATAAGGCACAATCGACAGCGCCGCCGCGCGAGCGCCGCGCAGATCTTTTTCCGGCTGATCGTGCAGCGCCTGGCTGTTGGTGTAGGCGTGCGTCGTGTTCATCAGGCCATGCTCAATCCCGAACTGCTGGTGCAGCACCTGAGCGGCCGGCGCCAGACCGTTAGTGGTGCAACTCCCGTTGCTTACCACCGCGTGTTTGGCGGGATCGTACTGCTCATGGTTGACGCCCATCACAATCGTCAGATCATCGTTTTTCGCGGGAGCGGAAATGATGACGCGCTTAGCGCCGCCGTGGGTGATATGCACCGCCGCTTTCTCCCGTTCAGTGAAGAAGCCGGTGGCCTCAATCACCACGTCTACTCCAGCTTCACGCCACGGGATATTCGCCGGATCGCGTTCGCTAAATACGGCGATCCGCTGGCCGTCTACCTGCAGCGCGCCGTCACCCGCTTCAACGGGCGCGGGCAGCGTGCCCAGAAGGGAATCATGCTTCAGCAGATGGGCGAGGGTTTTACTGTCCGTCAGATCGTTAATGGCCACAATCTGCAGAGCCGGGTTGCCCAGCGCCGCGCGCAGGAAATTACGTCCGATACGGCCGAAACCGTTAATACCGACCTTAACCATGATGCACTCCTTATCTCTGTTGTCTGGAGTCACTGTAGGCGTCGGGCAGGTTGGCGTAAACGACAAAAAAGGATCAGATTACGCCATCTTGCGGCAGTGGAAGCGCTGGCGGTACTCGCCGGGCGTAAGGTGAAGCTGTTTCTCAAAGATGCGGCGCAAGTTAATGCTGGTGCCAAACCCGCTTTGCTCGGCAACGCGCTCAAGGGAGTCATGGGTCTGCTCAAGCAGCTGACGGGCCGCGGCCAGGCGCGCTTCGGTCACATAGCGGGCGGGAGAGACTCCCGCGTCGCGGGTAAACACGCGGGTGAAGTTACGCGGGCTCATTGCCGCTTTCTCGGCCAGATTTTCCACGCACAGATCGGCGGTGAGGTTCTGCAGGATCCAGGTTTGCAGTTCGCTTATCGGACCGGATGTGCCGGGCTGCTGAAGGCTGTAGCGGCTGAACTGCAGCTGCCCGCCGGGACGGCGCAGGTACATCACCATATCCTGCGCGACGTCGCGGGCGAGGGTAAATCCGTAATCGTCCTCTACAAGCGCCAGGGTCAGATCGAACCCGGAACTGACGCCGCCGGAGGTCCAGATGGGGCCGTCCTGAATGTACAGCGGGCCGCCTTCGACTCGGATTGACGGGTACTGTGTCTGCATTGTCTCCAGCAGCCGCCAGTGGGTTGTCGCGCGGCGACCGTCCAGCAGGCCGGTCTGGGCCAGCAGCATCGCGCCGCCGCAGATAGAGGCTACCCGCCGGGCGTGCGGCGCAGCGAGGTGCAGCCAGTCCACAACGGCCGTGCTCTCCTGCTCGTTCATGCCGCGTCCGGTGATGATAATGGTATCCAGCGGTTCACGTGGATCCAGCTCCGGCAGGCGATAGTCCGCCAGCAAATTTAGGCCGGACTGGCCGTGGATCACCTGGTGAGGCTGCGTGGTGGCGATGATAATCCGGTAGCGGGGCTGCGCAAGCCCTTCCGGATGCAGCCGGTTGGCCTGCATCAGAATGTCGGCGATACCGGCGGCTTCAAACAGCATGCCGCCGTCGGGAACGATAATCAGGATCTTTTTCATGTCCTGAAAAGTACCTTTATTACAGAATAAGTCAAGGAACGCATGACCCCCACGTTTCTGGCAAAGCAAAGCGATTAATGTTCTTTGTTATTTCAGGCGTTTTCCCCGATCGTCAGAGAATTATCTCTGGCGAAACGGCGTCTGAAGGAATGAGTCAACGAAGCTCCCTCTATTTACATCCGCAACAACGCGAACAAATCCGCCACCTCGCATCGGGTTTTTTATGGCGAAGCGAACTGCCCACGTGGCTGCTGATTATCACTATTTATGCAGGCTGGTTTACCACGCTGGCGTTCTGGCAAACGCTGGGTCTGCTGCCCGCCACGCTGCTGCTTATCGGGTTTACCGCCTGGTACATGTCGCTGCAGCATGAGCTGATCCACGGGCATCCCACCCGTTTTGCCTGGCTGAACCAGCTGTTTGGCACGCTCCCGCTGGCGGTCTGGTATCCGTACGGCCTGTACCGGGACTCCCATCTCGCCCATCATCGGCACCATAGCCTGACCCATCCGGTGGATGACCCGGAGTCGTACTATTTTACCGACGAGAGCTGGGCGCGCTTTTCTCCCTGGCAGAAACGGCTTATCAGGGCCCGGAATACCTTTGCCGGACGGCTGATGCTGGCACCGCTGCTGGATATCCTTCAGACGCTGGGCAGCGCCGCGGCGGCATTTCGTCACCTTCACCTGTGCGCAATGACGATGTGGCTGGTGCACGCTTTGCTGCTGGTGGTGCTCTTCGCCTGGATGGCGCATACCGGTTTTTCTCCCTTCTGGTTCGTGCTGGCAGTCAGCTATCCGGCGCTGGCGCTGACCAAGGTCCGATCGTTTTTCGAGCATCGCGCGGCGGACGATCCGCTGGCGCGCTCCGTCATTAACGAGGCCGGGCTGTTCTGGCGGGTACTGTTTTTGAATCTCAACTACCATTCAGTACATCACGATCTGCCGGGCGTGCCCTGGTACGGGCTGAAGGCGATCTACCAGCAAAACCGGGAGGCGTACCAGCAGCGAAACCACGGTTTTCTCGTCAGGGGCTATGGTGAATGGCTGCGTCAGTTCTGGGTGAGACCCGTCGACGTCACCGTTCATCCCGCAAAACAACAGGGGGAAGGGTATGAGTAACCTGCTGGCGTTTCCCATGTATGCTGTGGATCGCGCCGACACCCTTGCGCTCTGGCTGGCGGTAAAAGGGCTGCTGGCTGCGCGCGGTGTGTCCGTCGATCGCGATCCCGGCTGGCCGGAGTCCTATCTGCTGACCCACTGGCGACAGCCTGCGCTTGTCCTCAGCCAGACCTGCGGTTATCCGCTGGTTACCCAGCTTCCGGACGTGCAGGTGGTCGGCTGTTTTCACTACGCGCCCCCGGGCTGCGAAGGGTTCCAGTACCGCAGCTTTCTGGTGGTGCGCGAGGAGGATCGCCACCTCACGCTGGCGGATTTTCGCGGACGTCGTGCGGTCTGTAATTCTCCGGATTCGCAGTCCGGCTACAATGCGCTGCGAAAAATAGTCGCTCCCCTGGTGAGCAACGGTCCATTTTTCGCGCAAACGTCCTTCAGCGGCAGCCATCGCCAGTCGCTGATTGATGTGAAACGCGGTGCAGGGGATATCGCGGCCATCGACTGCGTGACCTGGGCGTTGCTGCAGCGTCACGAGCCGGAAAGACTGACGGGGCTGGCGGTGATTGACCATACCCCTCTGACGCCGGGGCTGCCGCTCATTACCTCGCACCACACCTCGCCTGACACCCTTGATGCCCTTCGCGATGCGCTCCGCGCGCTGGTGAGTTTGCCGGAATATCGGGCCGTGTGCGGCGCGGTGCTGATTGACGGTTTTAGCGTGGTGACGCGCCAGGCCTACGCCTCATTGTTGGCGTGATAAATCTCCTGCGCGTCGGTAAAGCAGCGCAGCGCCAGCGAGGAGACGGGCTTCTGCCTGCGCATAATCAGGCCGACAGGGGCCTCAATATTCGCGTCGGCGATGGGGACAATCCTGAAATTACTGTTCAGATCTTCCAGACCGTTATTCAGCGGCATCACGGCGCAGCATACGCCGCTTTGCACCGCCTGTATGATCTGAAACGTGGAGTCGCTCTCGAAAACGGACGCCGGTTCGATGCCTGCAGACTTAAAGCTGGCCTCCATATGCGCCCGGTAATGCATCCCTTTAGTCAGAAACCCCAGCGGAAAATCCGTCAGATCGCGCCAGGTCAACGTCTCCTGGCCGAGCTGGAAATGGCGGACGTCGTGCAGCAGGCCCATCTTGGTTTTGGGTAGCTGGATAATATCGAACAGGCTGGTGTCGATGCTGTTGAGGTAGCAAATTCCCAGCTCAAGCTGATTGCGGCTGACGCCGTCGGCAATCTGCGCGGAGGACATGGAATAGAGGCTGTAGGTCAGCTCCGGATATTTTTGGGTCAGCAGGCGAATAAAGATCATCGGATCCACGCTCGCCAGCGGCACCATCCCGAGACGTAATTCGCCCACCACCTGGCCTTTGCACAGCGCCGCTTCCGCCTGCAGCCCGTCGTGCGCGGCCAGCAGCGCTCGGGCCCACGCGAGGATGCGTTCACCCTCCGGCGTCAACCCTTCAAAGCGCTGTCCTCGAACAATCAGCACCAGCCCCAGCTCCTCTTCCAGGCTGCGGATGCGCATGGAGAGGGTCGGCTGGGTGATGTTGCACTGCGAGGCCGCCTTGCCAAAATGGCGGGTCTCGTCGAGCGCGATTAAATATTTTAACTGTTTAATATCCATCTTTTTCTCTGCGCGATCGGCTTACAGCATGCGGATCTCTTTAGAGCGCAGGGTGATGCGAACCGGAACGGATTTATACGACGGCGTACCGCTGTCCTTATCCAGATAATCCAGCGGTACCAGCACGTTGGCCTCCGGATAATAGGCGCCGACGGTGCCCGGCGCGATGTTGTACGCCACCACGGTAATATCTTTCAGACGCTGAACGCTGCCGGGGAGGGCGGTTTCGATATCCACGCGGTCGCCATGTTCCAGGCCTGACAGCGCCATGTCGTCCTCGTTCATGAACAACACGTCGCGGCGGCCAAACACGCCGCGGTAGCGGTCGTCCAGAGCGTAAATGGTGGTGTTGTACTGGTCGTGGCTGCGCAGCGTGATCAGGCGCAGAACGTGCTCACCTTCGCCGCTGGCGTTCTCGTGAACGCCGTCGAACACCGAGAACATCGCTTTTCCCGTCGCCGTTGGCCAGATGCGTTGCGTGGGCGGCAGCGGCATGCGGAAGCCGCCGGGAACGCGGATCCGCGCATTGTAGTTCTCAAAGCCCGGGATGGTCTGCTCGATCAGATCGCGGATGCGGTCGTAATCCTCAACCAGCATCAGCCAGTCCACGCGGGTTTCCGGCAGCGTGGCTTTCGCCATGCCGGCGACGATAGCGGGTTCCGAACGGAGCAACGGCGAGGCGGGCTTCAGCTTGCCGGATGAGGCATGGACCATCGACATCGAGTCTTCGACGGTAATGGACTGACGACCGGTAGCCTGAACATCCAGCTCGGTACGGCCAAGACACGGGAAAATAAAGGTCTCTTTGCCCACCAGCAGATGGGTACGGTTCAGCTTGGTGCCGACGTGCACGCTCAAATCCAGGTTACCCATCGCCGGAAAACCACGTTCGTGATCGGGCATCGCCACCGCAAAATTACCCCCGAGGCAGATGAGCGCCTTCGCGCGGCCGTCGATCATGGCCTGCGTGGCCTGCACCGCATCGTGTCCATGGTGAGACGGCGGCTCAAAGCCGAACACGTCCTTCAGACGATTCAGGAAGGCCGGCGATGGTTTCTCGCTAATCCCGACGGTACGGTTCCCCTGAACGTTTGAATGACCGCGCAGAGGACATATTCCCGCACCGGGCTTGCCGATATTCCCCCGTAGCAGCAGCAGGTCAGCGATCAGGCGGACGTTGGCCGTGCCTTTATTGTGCTGGGTAATGCCCATCCCGTAGGTGATGATGGTGGCATTCGATTTCGCATAGGCCTCGGCTACCGTTTTGAGGGCCGCCTGACTGAGACCTGACTCCCGCTCGATCTCGTCCCAGCGGGTCTGTGCGATATCGGCGGTGAAATCTTCAATGCCCTGGGTATGTTCGGCGATAAACGCGCGATCGAGCACGTCGCCGCGTTCGGCCTCCATTTCAAGCAGGTGTTTAGCTATGCCTTTCAGCGCGGCGGCGTCGCCCCCGGCCTTTACCTGGAAGTAGGTTGAGGCAATATCCGTAGAGCCGTAAGTTGCCATTTCAATCACGCTTTGCGGATCGGCGAAACGTTCGAGGGCGCGCTCGCGCAGCGGGTTAAAGACGATAATCGGTACGTTGCGGCGGGCCAGCTCATGGAGGGTGCCCATCATTCGCGGATGGTTCGTGCCGGGGTTGTGACCGATGGAGATAACCAGCTCGGTCTTGTCGAAATCATCCAGCGAGACGGTGCCTTTCCCGATGCCAATCGAACGCGGCAAACCGACGCTGGTGGCCTCGTGACACATATTAGAGCAGTCGGGGAAATTGTTGGTGCCGTATTCGCGAGCGAACAGCTGGAACAGATAAGCCGCTTCGTTAGAGGCCCGCCCGGAGGTATAGAACTCAACCTGGTCCGGTTCAAGCCCGCGCAGCACTTCGCCGATGCGTTCAAACGCCTCGTCCCAGGCGACGGGCCGGAAGGTATCGCTTGCCGGGTCATAGCGCAGGGGATGCGTGAGTCGACCGTAACCTTCCAGCTCAAAGTCCGATTTTGCCAGCAGCGAGGAGACGCTGTTTTCGGCCAGAAACGCGGGGGTAACGCGTTTGCTGGTGGCTTCCCAGGTCACCGCTTTGGCGCCGTTCTCGCAGAACTGGAAGGTCGATTTGTGTTCTTTATCCGGCCACGCGCAGCCCGGGCAGTCAAAGCCGTCAGGCTGGTTGGTGCGCAGCAGCGTCGCGGGGGCATCAAGGGTATCCATTTGGGTACGTACTGCAATGGCCGTCGCTTTCAATGCGCCCCAGCCGCCGGCAGGACCGTCATAGTGTCTGATACCCGGCACCGAGCGTCTTTTCTTGTTCATACCCACTCCTGATTTGTTCGGTCACACAACGTCTGAACCCCTAAAAGCGCTGCAAAGAACGATAAGTGAATGCAATGACGACCGGATGGCGACGCGCGTGCGGTACGAAAAGATGCTTTAACTTAAATTCTTTTTATTACAGTTGTTTATAGGGTCTGGTGTTGAAGCATTTAAAGAAATTATAACGATTTTTTATCATTTTAATAATAAATCTTATCTATCGCATGGTAAGCAAGATAGATGGGGCGAGCAGGAGAGGATGTAGCACCAATAAAGTTTCGAATGAAGCCTTTGAGCGGTGACAATAAAAAACATTCACAGCTGGCGGGCTATCGCGAGCATTTTCGGCTGCTATAAGGTCAGGAAAGTTAACTCAGGCTTAATGATTAATAGATAAAATTTAGGCCTGACGGGATAATTGCCATAACGAGAAATATAAAGTTATTTTTAGGCGTGAAATTAACGCCCTGCAACATAAGTGAAATAGTCACATTCAAGTCTTAGAGTCCGATCGATATTAAAGATACTCTGTTGGTGCAACAAATAATTCATCGTTGATATATTCTGCTGACCTCATCAATACGCAAATTCTACTAATTATGGTAGTGGCGATAATAGCTGTATTGCGTTAATGAAAGTATTTCTATTTTATATTTTTGCTATATAAAACATTAAGTTGCAGTGTATTTTGGTAGGGAAATAAGAGAGTTTGGGCTACGTCGGGTTTTTTCATAGGATTAATCCTATAATTTTCCGACTGCTTCATTTAGCAACAGTTACGCAACGGTAAATATTGAATTGAGGCAAAGCTCATGTAAACTTGCTTACCGTTTGTCAAAATATGTCAGGAAGACGCTGGGCCTTATTCTGAAGGGCTCGTGCGGTAGCTATGTCCTTAAAATAGTAACGCCCCGAAAATATCCTGGCTATTTTAACAATAGCACTTAAGTCAAACTTCACCCCCTTATCTTCATCATCGAAATATCGCTACGGAAAAGCATATGAAAATGCGCGTACTGTTTTCACTTCTGTTTGTAATGGCGGTGGCGGGCTGTAAAGCGCCGCAGAAACCTGTGATCAACGACGATACTATCGAGACCAGTCAGGTCAACGGCGTCACCTTAACCCACCGTCACGCTGTTACCCCGCCGGCGGAGTTCACGCCGGTCAACGAGCCGTATCGTGCTATGTATCCGGCCTCTCTGATGAGCCGTCCTGACTTCGGCGGTAAAGTTATCCGCACTCTTGATACCGGAAAAACGTACGTGGTGCTGGGTCAGGTTGAACACTACTGGATGGCGCTTGCCGATGAAGGTAACGAGCAGCTGATTGGTTACGTCCCGATGCGCGCCGTTATCAAGGCCGACCTGTACGACGCCGCCGTGCGTAAACAGGCTATTCGTCCGAAGACGCGTAAAAAAGCGACCTGTGTCGATGTCGATGGCAACAGCAAAGCCTGCAAAGACAGCGCTAACGGTACCTGGATCCTGAACTAAACGGCTTTAATGAGCGCATTTTTATGAATAATAAAAATTTTCATAAGCTGTGGTTATTCTTTTACGCGGTGGTTTTCGCCCTGGTCAGTGGTTGTACGTCGTCTTCACACAGCGACCCCTCCCGCTACAATCTGCAGTTTCAGGCTCATCCACAAATCAATGAATCTGCGCCGCTTAAGGTCCGGGTGCTGTTGCTGAAATCCGATGCGGATTTCATGTCCAGCGACTTTTACTCCCTGCAGAACAACGCGTCAGCCACGCTTGGCGCGAATCTGCTGAACAGCGACGTGTTTTTCCTGATGCCGGGACAGCTGTCCAAAACCCTCAGCGGGCAAAGCTCTCCGGAGGCCCGCTACATCGGCGTGATGGCGGAGTATCAGGTGCTGGATGGCAAAAAATGGCGCGTTTCACTTCCTCTGCCCGTGCCTGGCGAAAATCATATCTACCAGTTCTGGAAATGGTCCGCAGATGAACTCCAGGCCAACGTTTTTCTCGACGTGAACGGCATTCGGGTCATCAGCCAGTAACGCGCTTCTAAACAGGAAACACATCATCATGACGAAAGCAGAAAAGGTTGTCTGGACCGAAGGCATGTTCCTGCGTCCACACCATTTTCAGCGGACTGAAAGCTATCTGCTCAACCATGTTCGTGAATGGGGCGCGCTGCAGCGATCGTATCTCTGGGGCTTTCTTGACGTTGAACTGGATGAAGCGATGCTTCGTCAGGGATGCATAGCCCTGAGCTACTGCAGTGGGTTGCTGCCGGACGGCACCTTTTTCCAGGTCCGTAACGGGCGCAACGGCCCTGTACCGCTGAAAATTCCTGACAATCTCACTAACGAAAAGGTGGTGCTCGCGCTGCCGGTTCGTCGTGGCGAGAGAGAAGAGGTGATCTTTAGCGAAGAGGCAGCCTCGCTGGCGCGCTTTATCGCTTTCGAGCAAGAGGTGGAAGACGACAACGCCATGTCGGTGGGAGATGCCACCGTTCAGTTTGGCCGCCTGCGTCTGACCCTGATGCTGGAAAAAGACCTCACGGCAGAATGGACCGCCATCGGCGTGGCGTTTGTGACGGAGAAACGTAACGACAACCACGTGCGGCTCGACAACAGCTACATCCCGCCGATGCTCAATGCCAACAACAGCCCGCAGATCTACAGCATGATCAACGATCTGCACGGCTTGCTGGTACAGCGCAGCCAGCAAATTGGCGGTCGTTTGCGCCAGCCCGGTCGCTTTAATACCTCTGAACTGATTGAGTTCACGCTGCTGTCGCTGGTTAACCGTCATCTGGGCGAGGTGTCTCATTTAAAAACCCTCCCGCTGCTGCATCCGGAAACGCTCTGGCGCAGCTGGCTGCCGTTTGCGACCGAACTTGCCACCTGGACGTCGCAGCGGACCGCCGAAAGCGTGCTGCCGATTTACGATCATGACGATCTGGCAAACTGCTTCAGCAAGCTGATGCTGATGCTGCGTCAGGGGCTGTCGCTGGTGATGGAAGACCACGCGATTCAGATCCCGCTTAACGAGCGCTCTCACGGCCTCAACATCGCCACGGTGCCTGAAACCAGCATGGTGCGTGAGTTCGGCTTCGTGCTGGCGGTAAAAGCCAACGTGCCGGGCGAACACCTGCAAACCCATTTCCCGGCGCAGATGAAGGTCGCACCGGTGTCGAAAATCCGCGATCTGGTTCAGCTTCAGCTGCCGGGCATTATGCTGCGGGCCATGCCGGTCGCGCCGCCGCAGATCCCGTGGCATGCCGGCTACAGCTACTTCGAGCTCGAGAAGGGCAGCGAGCTGTGGCACGAGATGGATAAGTCCGGCGCATTCGCCCTGCACCTTGCAGGGGAGTTCCCGGGGCTGGATATGGAGTTTTGGGCCATCCGTAGCCCGACAGAATAATAAAGCGAGCGCTTAATATGCAGGAACGACAGGACACCGGCAGCGATGCCGCGTTTACCGGGGCCAGTAGCAACAATCAGCTGGTGGCGGCCGCCAATCCGCTGCTCAATGCGATTCCGCAGATCCGTCATTCGGTCTCCCATGACGATCAGGTGGCGTTACGCCAGCGCCTGATCGATGAAATTCGCCGTTTTGAAGTCCGCTGCCAGCAGGCAGGGCTGCCCTACGAAGTGATCGTCGGGGCACGTTACTGCCTGTGTACGGCGCTCGACGAGGCCGCCGCGCTCACCCCCTGGGGCAGCAGCGGCGTCTGGTCCAGCAACGGTCTGCTGGTGACGTTCCATAACGAAACCTGGGGCGGCGAGAAGTTCTTCCAGCTGCTGGCGCGCCTGTCGCAAAACCCGCGCGAGCACATTCTGCTGCTGGAGATGATCAACTACTGCCTTCTGCTGGGCTTCGAGGGACGCTATCGGGTTCTGGATAATGGCCGCACCCAGCTTGAGACCATCAAGCAGCGGCTGTGGCAGATGATCCGCGGCGTGCGCGGCAGCTATCCGCCGCCGCTTTCTCCCCATCCGGAAGATCGTCCCGTGCTGCGTAAGCTCTGGCGGCCGATGGTTCCCCTGTGGGCCTGCGTGGCGCTGGCCGGGTTTATCGCCTGTCTCTTCTATATCTTGCTTAACTGGCGTCTTGGCGACAGCACCAACCCGGTGCTGGCGAAGATTTACCAGTCCCAGCTGCCGGAAACCACTATTCAGCAACCGGCCCGTCAGCTACCGGCGGTGCTTAACCTTCGCGGCTTCCTGAAACCGGAGATCGAGGCTGGCCTCGTCGCGGTGAAAGACGAAGCGGATCGCAGCGTCGTTATCCTGAAAGGCGACGGGCTGTTTGCCTCTGCCTCGACCGTCGTGCGCGACCGCTATGAACCGGTCATCAGCCGCATTGCGCAGGCGATGAATAACGTCAGCGGCAAAATTCTGGTGGTGGGCTACAGCGACAACGTGCCGATCCGCAGCGCGCGCTTTGCCTCCAACTATGAACTCTCTCTGGAACGCGCCCGCTCGGTACAAAAAATGCTGCAGGGAAGCCTCTCTCAGCCTGGCCGCGTGAAAGCGGAAGGGCGGGGCGAGATTAACCCGGTGGCGCCAAACACGACGCCTGAAAACCGCGCCCGAAACCGCCGTGTGGAAATTACTCTGCTGGTGTCGCCTGAAAACACTCAGGCCGAGCTGAACGGATTGCCGCAAGGAAACTAAGGAATGCTGACTACACTTCTTTCCATTTTGACCAACCGCATTCTGTGGAGCTTCCTCGGCGTAACGGCGCTGGCGGCGGTGATCTGGATGATTGGCCCTCTGCTGTCCATCGTGGACACCCGACCGCTCGAATCCGAACAGAACCGCATCATCAGTATCGCCGTGGTCTACCTGCTGTGGGCGCAGGGCCATATTCTGCCGCGCCTTTATAATGCCTGGCTGAACCGCAAGCTGATGGACAAGCTCAAGGAGAACACCGCCAGCCAGGAAGCGGCGGATCCGCAGAAGCGACTGAACAGCGAGGAGCAGATCCTCGCCAGCCGCTTTGATGAAGCCGCGCAGATGCTTAAAAAAGCGCACTTCAGCAAAGCGGGCCAGGGCGCCCAGTGGACGCAGCGCTTCAGCACGCAATATCTCTATCAGCTGCCGTGGTACGTCATTATTGGCGCGCCGGGCTCCGGCAAAACCACGGCGCTGGTCAACTCCGGGCTGCAGTTCCCGCTGGCCGACCGCTTCGGTAAGACCGCGCTGCGGGGTATTGGCGGCACGCGTAACTGCGACTGGTGGTTCACCAACGAGGCCGTGCTGCTGGACACCGCGGGTCGTTATACCACCCAGGAGAGCGAGCAGGCGCAGGATGCCGGTGAGTGGCTGCAGTTCATGGGGTTACTGCGCAAGTACCGTCGCCGCCAGCCGATTAACGGCGTCATCGTCACGATCAGCATTTCGGACCTGCTGACCCAGTCTGCCGAGGCGTCCCGCCAGCAGGCGGTGAACCTGCGCCAGCGCCTGTCCGAGCTGCATGAACAGCTGGGTATCCGCTTCCCGGTCTACGTGATGGTGACCAAGGCCGACCTGCTTAAAGGCTTCCGCGCCTGGTTTGCCGACTACGATAAAGCGCAGCGCGACCAGATCTGGGGCTTTACGCTGCCGTGGGAGCAAACCAAACACGCCGATTACGACCTGATGGGCAACTTCCAGCAGGAGTTTTCTCTGCTGCAGCAGCGCCTCGATGCCGGGCTGCCGGAAACCATGCTGAAAGAGCATGACGCGAAAACCCGCGCAGAAGCGTATCTCTTCCCGCAGGAGTTCGCCGCGCTGCGTCCGCTGCTGGCGGACTACCTGAGCACCGTCTTCGCCCGCTCCAACTTCGAAACCGAGTTCTCTCCGCGCGGGATCTACTTCGCCAGCGGGACGCAGGAAGGCATGCCGTTCGACCGCGTGATGGGCGAACTGAACCGCGCGCTGTCGCTGCCGGAAGGGGGAGAGGCGGATAACTGGGATTCAGTCAGCAAAGAAGCGCCAATCCCGGGCGCAAAAGGCCAGAGTTTCTTCATTAAGAACCTGCTGCAAAACGTCATCTTCCAGGAAGCCGGGATCGCAGGCGAAAACCGCTGGTGGGAGCTGCGCAACCGGGCGGTGATATGGTCCGGCTACGCGGCGCTGCTGGCCCTGCTGGTGATCCTGGGCGGTCTGTGGCTGACCAGCTATGCCAAAAACAAGGCCTACCTGGAAGAGGTGGATGCGAAGGTGCCGCTGCTGGACCAGCAGAGCAAAGCCTTACAGAACCAGACCCAGCGTGACCTGTTCGATCTGCTGCCGCTGCTGAACGGTCTGGTTGACCTGCCGAAAAGCGACGCGTTTGATGTCAACGATCCGCCGGTATCCCGCCGTATGGGACTCTATCGCGGGGATGACGTCAGCGACGCCTCGCAGTCGCTGTATCAGAAAGCGCTGGATCAGATGCTGCTCCCTGCCGTTGCCATGCACATCACCACCTGGCTTCGTAACGACAACGGCAGCGATGTGGAATACAGCTATGAAGCGCTGAAAGCCTATCAGATGCTCTATCAGCCAAAGCACTACGACGGTAAATTCCTGCATTCGTGGGTGATGCTCAACCTGCAGCGGAATCTGCCGCAGAACGTCACGAAGGCGCAGCTGCAGCAGCTTGAATGGCACCTGACGCAGCTGCTGGAGCCGAAAATTCAGGCCTCGCCGTACGCGCAGGACGAATCGCTGGTTGCCCGCGAAAGGGCGATGATCGGCCAGCAGCCGCTCTCCACGCGGGTGTACGGTCGTCTCAAGCGCCTGCTGGAGCATGATGAAAACCTGAAGCCGGTTTCCCTTTCCGACCTGGGCGGGCCGCAGAGCGAGCTGGTATTTTCCCGCAAAAGCGGCAAGCCGGTCAGCGAAGGCGTACCGGGGCTCTATACGCCGGACGGCTACTGGAAAAGCTTTAACGGCCAGATTGACAGCGTAACCACCGCTCTGCACGAGGACGACGCCTGGGTGCTGGGGGCCGCGACGGCGCAGGAGGATAAACAGCAGATCGACAACGCCGTGCGCCAGCTCTACATGCGCGACTTTATCGCAAACTGGGATCGCTTCCTCGCCGACATTCAGCTGAACAACAGCGCCGATCTTTCCCAGCGCATCAACACCGCGCGCCTGCTCTCCGGCGCCAATTCGCCGCTGCGCCGTCTGGTGCAGAACCTGAGCCAGGTCCTGACGCTCTCCCGCGATACGCCAGCGCCGGAAGATGCGGGTAAAGCGCAGGCGCAAAGCAACCGCGCCACCCGCACGCTGGAAGCGCTGTTCAGTAATAATGACAATGCGCCGACGCAGGCCGCCGCGGTTACCCAGGCGCCGGAGCAGCTGGTGACCGACCACTACGCGCCGATGATTGAGCTGGCCCAGCCGCTGGAGAAGGGCGGGAAGACCATCGTGTTTGACGATTTTCTCAAGCAGGTGGATGAGCTGTATCGCTACCTGACCGCCGTTCAGGATGCGGCCAACAGCGGCATGCCGGCGCCGGGCGGGGAGGCGATCAGCCGCCTGCAGGCCAGCGCCGGTCGTCTGCCGGGCGGGCTGCAAACCATGTTCAGCAACATGGCTGTGGGCGCCAGCAGCGATACCCAGCGTCGTGACCTGGAAAACGTACGGAAGCGGATTAACGTTGAAGTGGGCGGTTTTTGCCGCCAGGCAATTGCCGGTCGCTACCCGCTGGTGCGCAGCGCCAGCACCGAGGTCACCCCTGACGATCTCGCGCGCATGTTTGCGCCGGGGACCGGGCTGATGGATACCTTCTTTCGCGATAACCTGACCAGCAAAGTGGACACCACCCAGGCAAACTGGCGCTTTATGCCGGGCATCGACGGTAAAACGCTGCCGGGCAGTGAAGGGCTGCTGAGACCGTTCCAGCAGGCCCAGTCGATTCGCGACGCCTTCTTTGCTAACGGCACAACCACGCCGTCCTTTAAGGTGACGGTTCGCACCGTGCGAATGGATAACTCCATTCTGAACCTGACGCTGGACGTTGACGGCCAGCTGCTGCGCTACAGCCACGGCCCGCAGGCCGTGCAGATCATGAACTGGCCGGGGCCGGGCGGCACCAACCAGGTGCGCATGCAGCTGGGGCTGACGAACGGCAGCACGGCGACGCTGGTGACCAACGGTTCCTGGGCGCTGAACCGCTTCTTTGATAAAGCGAGCACCAGCCCGGGGGCGGGTAGCCTGAGCCGTCAGGCCACCTTCAACGTCGACGGACATCAGGTCACGCTGGAGTTTGCGCCAAACAGCATTCGTAACCCGTTCCAGCTTCCCCGTTTCTCATGCCCATAACCGCAAGGACAGCCGTATGACGAATACCCCTGCGATGAACCGCTACAGCTGGTATGGCAAGTTACCCAGCGCCGGAGATTTTTTGCAGCGTCGCTTTCCTGACACTTTACAGCGCCAGTGGTCACACTGGTTCCAGGTCGGCCTGCTGGCCTGGCAGCAGGAAGAGCAGCGCAGCGGCGAGCGCCAGTTTCAGAAAGCGCCAGTCTGGAATTTTGTGGTACCGCCCATGCTGGGCAGCCAGATGATCCAGATGGGCTGTCTGCTGCCCGGCCGCGACAGCGTTGGCCGACAGTATCCTGTTTGCCTTCAGCTGAGCTTCGCGCCGTCCGAATGGTCGACCAGCCTGCTCAGCCAGGCCGAAAGCTGGTATCAGCAGATTGGGCGCCTGGGGCTGCACGCGGTGCGCAACAGTTTTTCCGCCTCGCAGCTCGACGAAATGCTGATGACCATTCCGGCGCCGCAGCCGGTCGAGCCGCAAAAGCGTTCCGACATACTTGATGTGATTGGCTATGACGAGGACGGCCAGAGCACGCTGGGCTGGCCTCAGGCGGCTGAATGTTTTGATCCTCTGCGTCAGACCAGCTACTGGTGGACCAACCGCTGCGACGGCTACCCGCTGTACACCCACGTGCACAGCGGTAACTTTACCGGGCAGCTTTTCACCCTGCTGTTCGACCCGGCAGGGGGCGCTCGTCCGGGCCGTCACGGTCTCTATCCGCCTATGTTTGAATAAGCAGGGATCTCATGAATATCGAAGAATTTCTCGCGCCAATAAGTCCCGAAAAACCCTGTGGCGAAAACCTGGAGTACGACGCCGACTTCCAGAGCATGAATCAGGCAAGTCTTGGGAAAGCGGAACAGCAGTTTGGCGACACCATTATTCCGGCAGAACCAGCTGACTGGAACACGGTGGAAAAATACGCCACCAGCCTGCTGACCCGCACCAAGGATCTTCGCGTCCTGCTGGCGTTAACCCATGCCTGGACCCGCCGTCGCGGGCTTGCGGGCTACGCGGACGGATTACTGCTGGTGCAGGAGGCGATCGCCCGTTACTGGGAGACGCTCTATCCGCTGCTGGAAGAGTATGGCGAAACCGACCCGTTCTACCGCATTAACGCCCTGGCAGGGCTGAGCGATAAGTCCGACCTCACCATCGCCGTGCGTAACGCCTCGCTGCTGCGTTCAAACGGCGATGAAATTTCGCTCCGGGATGCTCAGGCCCTGCTGGACGGCAGTAAAACCGAATGCCCGGACTATCCCGGCGGGCGTCCACGGCTGATTGACGAGCTGGCCCGCGGCGACCAGCCGGGGACCGCAGCGGTTATCGTCATCAACGAACGGCTGCTGGCCATTCGCGAGCTGCTCACCGGGCATCTCGGTGAAAGCGGCGTGCCCGAGATGGAGCAGCTGCTTAAAACCGTCGGACTGGTAGCAAGCGCGTGTCAGGTAACCGACATCAGCAAGCTGCTGCCGAACCGTGAGGCGCATGCAGAACCACAGGCAGAGCAGCCGTCGTCGGCAGCGCAGCCCGCTCAGCCGGTCACCGACTGGCGCAGCGTGCAGGTCACCAGCCGCGCCGACGCGCAGCTGATGCTGGAAAAAGCAAAACAGTATTTTGCGCAGTACGAACCGAGCCACCCCGCACCGCTGATGATTGAACGGGTGCAGCGGCTGTCAGAACTCAACTTTATGGACATTATTCGCGACCTGGCGCCAGACGGCGTTAACCAACTTGAAAACATCTTTGGGCGCCGCGAATAACGCGTCCAGGCATTATGACGACAGGCATGGAGCCTGCCGTTTCACCTTCACCGCGCATCTTTGATGGAGAACATCATGGCAATGAGTAACAGTGGGCAGAAATTCATCGCACGTAACCGTGCCCCCCGCGTGCAGATCGAGTACGACGTAGAGATCTACGGTGCAGAACGTAAGATTCAGCTGCCGTTTGTGATGGGCGTCATGGCCGATCTGGTCGGCAAACCGGTTGAAAACCTGCCGGCCGTCGACGAGCGTAAATTCCTCGAAATCGACATCGACAACTTTGACGAACGCATGAAGGCGCTTAAGCCGCGCGTGGCGTTCCAGGTGGATAATACCCTGACCGGCGAAGGTAAGCTCAACGTGGATCTGACCTTCGACAGCATGGACGACTTCCTGCCGGATGCGGTGGCCCGCAAGGTTGAGCCGCTGAACAAGCTGCTGGAAGCGCGTACCCAGCTTTCCAACCTGCTGACCTATATGGACGGTAAAAACGGTGCGGAAGAGCTGATCGCAAAAATTCTGCAGGATCCGACGCTGCTCAAATCCCTGAGCCAGTTGCCGAAAAATGACGAAAGCGCGAAAGGTAGCGAGGAATAATCGATGAGCAACCAGACTCAACAACACGAGCAGCAGGCGGGTCAGGCGTTCAGCCAGGATGAATTCAGCGCGCTGCTGAACAAAGAGTTCCGCCCGAAAACCGACCAGGCGCGTTCCGCTGTAGAAAGCGCGGTCAAAACCCTGGCGCAGCAGGCGCTGGAAAATACCGTCACCTTCTCGAACGATACCTACCGTACCATTCAGAACCTGATTGCCGGTATCGACGAGCAGCTTTCGCAGCAGGTAAACCAGATCATTCACCACGAAGAGTTTCAGAAGCTGGAGAGCGCCTGGCGCGGTCTGAGCTACCTGGTGAACAACACTGAAACTGACGAGATGCTGAAGATCCGCTTTATGAGCATCTCCAAGCAGGAGCTGGGCCGCACCCTGAAGCGCTTCAAGGGCGTGGGCTGGGACCAGAGCCCGATCTTCAAAAAAATCTACGAGCAGGAGTACGGTCAGTTCGGCGGCGAGCCGTTTGGCTGCATCGTCGGCGACTATTACTTCGACCACAGCCCGCAGGACGTTGAGCTGCTGGGGGAAATGGCGCGCATCGGCTCTGCGGCGCACTGTCCGTTTATCACCGGTACCGCACCGGGCGTGATGCAGATGGAGTCCTGGCAGGAGCTGGCTAACCCGCGCGACCTGACCAAGATCTTCCAGAACACCGAATACGCCGCCTGGCGTTCGCTGCGTGAATCCGAAGATGCCCGCTATCTGGGTCTGGTGATGCCGCGCTTCCTGTCGCGCCTGCCGTACGGCATTCGCACCAACCCGGTCGACAGCTTTGACTTTGAAGAGCAGACCGACGGCGCGAACCACAACAGCTACTCGTGGGCGAACGCAGCGTATGCGATGGCCGCCAACATCAACCGCTCCTTCAAAGAGTACGGCTGGTGCACCTCGATTCGCGGCGTGGAGTCCGGCGGGGCGGTGGAAAATCTGCCGTGCCACACCTTCCCGAGCGATGACGGCGGCGTGGACATGAAGTGCCCAACCGAGATCGCCATCAGCGATCGTCGTGAAGCTGAGCTTGCGAAAAACGGCTTTATGCCGCTGGTTCACCGCAAAAACTCCGACTTTGCTGCCTTCATCGGCGCGCAGTCCCTGCAGAAACCGGCCGAGTACCACGACCCGGATGCCACCGCCAACGCGCGCCTGGCCTCTCGTCTGCCGTACCTGTTCGCCTGCTGCCGCTTTGCCCACTACCTGAAGTGCATCGTCCGCGACAAAATCGGCTCCTTCCGCGAGCGCGAAGAGATGGAGCGCTGGCTGAACGACTGGGTGATGAACTACGTCGACGGTGACCCGGCTAACTCCTCCCAGGAGACCAAGTCCCGTAAACCGCTGGCGGCTGCGGAAGTGCAGGTGCAGGAGATTGAGGACAACCCGGGATACTACGCCGCGAAGTTCTTCCTGCGCCCACACTACCAGCTGGAAGGTCTGACCGTTTCTCTGCGTCTGGTATCTAAACTGCCGTCTCTGAAGACGAAAGACGCGTGATGATGAGTGCCGGCCCTGGAGGGTCGGCACCATTTCGGTGAGTACGAGATAGCTAATGAATTTGACTGTGAAAGCGTTAATACGAAAATTCATCAGCTATTTAACCGTTTATATATTGCTAATAATTTCATTTATGCTGTTTGTGGCGGTATCCAGCTACTATCTGTTTATCTTTGACTGGCCGGAAGATGTTCCGAGAATCGCAATGCATGGATTCTTATGTGCTGGACTTAATGCATTAGCGATAGGGATATACGTTGTCGCAGAAAAATGGAAAGATAAAAGTTAGTATTTTGGTCGGACTGATGCGCTGTGGTTCTATGGCAAAGGATATAAGGTGAAGCATTTCTGTTTTTTCCTCGCATTTATGACTTTTTATGTGTGTGCTGGAAATAACTATCCTGATTTTTATCAGCAGCAAACATACCGGCAGGTTTTAAAAGATTTAGTTCTGTCGCGCTGTCTTGCTCAGGTGGCAGATAAAGGCAGTCAGTTTTCTGCTGATGCGGCCCGAAGTGCGAGCGCATTTATTGAGTGGATACCTTTTGATGCTGAAAATGGCACGGATAAAGTGAATGCCCTCATCGAAAAATATAAAAATCAAATTAATGGTTTTCATTCAGAGCGAAAACCCGATGTCAAAGGTGTAACCTTCAACTGTCTACGTCTTTATCATAGCGACGAACTGAACAAACTGGTTCCGCAAGTCATCATTGGCGATCCTGATCGTAGCTGGATCCAGGATAACCCAGAGTAGTAAAAGACTTCACATTCTTTCCGTTCATTCAGGGGGAATGTAAGACTGTCAAATGACACGGGTCATTTGATATGAGGCAGAGGTAAAATATGGACGGTTTTATTCAGCCCCATGCTTTCCTGTTTGCCATATAAGTGCTTTTTCGAAAGCAATATTGTTCATCCACGAAGAGTAGATATTATGGCTATTGATATGTTTCTGAAGGTCGAGGGTGTTACGGGCGAATCTAAAGATTCTAACCACACCGGCTGGACTGATATTACCTCCTTCTCCTGGGGTGCTTCCCAGCCAGGTAATATGAGCGTTGGCGGTGGCGGCGGTGCTGGTAAAGTTAACTTTAACGACCTGCACGTTAACGCGCTGATCGACAAATCCACCACCGCTATCCTGAAACACTGCGCCAGCGGTAAACACCTGACCAAAGTTGAGCTGTCCGTCTGTAAAGCCGGCGGCCAGCAGGTGGAATACTCCCGCATCACGCTGGAAGATGTGCTGGTCACCTCTGTTCAGTACACCGGTGCAGACAACGGCGATACCGTTGGTGTGACCTATGCGTTCCAGGCTGCGAAAGTGAAACAGCAGTACTGGGAGCAGACCACGTCTGGTGGTAAGGGTGCTGAAAGCAGCGCTGGCTGGAACATCAAAGAAAACAAAGAAGCGTAATTGCGTATGTGGCCGGGGAGTTTCCCCGGTCATTATCAACCGGGAAGGAAGATAGCATGGCAAGTTTGCAGGAAGGAGGCGCCCGTCCTCTCACCATTGGCGAAATAGCGCTGGCGCGCTCGGTTTTTGGTGACGCAATAAAGTATTCAGAAGTAAAAGTCCATAATAAAAGCTATTTGCCGTTTAATATGCAGTCGACAGATGTCGCGATGACCCCCAATGGTGAGCTCTATTTTCGCGAGCCGCATTATCGGGATGACTTCTCAATAGAGGTTCCGCGATATAAACACTGGTTTATTCACGAAATGGTGCATGTATTGCAGCATCAGATTGGAATGAATGTTCGAACCCGAGGCGCATTCAGTTGGGCAGCAAGTTATAATTATTCTCTGCCCCCCGATAAAAAACTATCGGACTTTGGTATGGAGCAGCAGGCTTCTATCATTTCGGATTTTTATTATTTGATAAATTACGGCCTGGGTGATTTCCGAAACATTGCTGGGTTTGAGGGAATAATCGGCCCCGACCTGAAGGATAAATACCTGCAGGTATTATCGTTGTTTATTCAAAATCCTAAAGACCGGCGGGTATGGTTATGAAACAGTTACTCAGTGTTGTAGCAATCGCATTAACGGTGAGTGCATGTGTATCTCATCCTGCACAATATCAGTCGCTTTCGGTTACGCTAAAGAACAACGAACCCTGCTTTGCTATTCCCGCTAACTCCGGGTTAGACGCGCCTGTCACCAGCCATTCGCCCACCATAATGAAACGCGCGGGAAATGAGTGGAAAGCGGTATCGCCGCCGTCAACGTTTAGCCCTGAAGTGACGTTAACGACCCAACAGTGTCACCAGTGGCAGGGGATTGCGTGGCAAGCCGGAGAATATGATGTTGCTCTGAAAGTGTCAGGGAAAAACGATTCTGTTCGCTATGCTGCCCGCTTCACCTTACAGGAAGGTCCTTCAGGCCAGTTTAAGCTTACGCAGACTGAATAGAATGTGTTAACCCCAAACGCCGCCGTTCTCGCCCCGAGAGCGGCAGCGTTTGAGCGCTAATCATACCAGCAGGAATACGCCATGCGATTCACGATTATTTCTACAAAACCCGGTCATCAGCCGCCGCAAAGCAGCTGTGATTTTTACGCCCCGGGCGGCACCATTGGGCGCGGTACGGATAACAATCTGGTGTTGCCGGACAATGACCGCACCATCTCTCGTCTGCAGGCCATTGTTCACGTTGACGCCCAGGGCGAATGCCGCGTGACCAACCGTGGCAGCGTCACCCGCGTGGTATTAAATGACATTCCGCTGGAGCGAGGGCGTCAGGTTGAGCTGCAGGATGGCGACATTCTCGGTATTGATGACTACCGTATCGAAGTCACCGAACTGATCCACGATACGCAGCCAGTGAGCCGTATGGCCGCCAGCATGCATCAGCAGGCGCGTCCGGCAGCCGCGTCCGCGCCCGCTCCGCAACCGAAGCCGGCGAGCACCGCACCGCGCGGGAAGGCCGAGCCGACCGCCGTGCCAACGGAAATCTGGGATAGCCTGATGCAGGAGTTCTCCATCTCCGACAGCATCTCCAGCAACCGTACAAAACCGCAGCCAGCTGCATCGCACGATCCATTCTCCCAGCCAGCGGCCCCGGAGCGTAACGCTGAAGATCCGCTGGCGATGTTCAACGACAGCGATCCAAGGCTTGAGCGTAAGAACGTTGACCCGGACACGCTGTTCAGCGACGAAGCGTTGTTCAAAAAAGAGAGTATTTTTGACGACGTCACCCCGTCAACGCTGGTGCCGCCGGGCGAGACGAGCCCCGTTAAGCCAGAAGACGAGGCGACGGATGAGCTCGATCCGCTGGCCCTGTTTGGCGGCAAGGCCAGCGCGCCAGCCGCGCGTAATGACGACCCGCTCGGGCTGATGGGCGGCGCGCCGTTAACCCATCCGGATGACATAGTCGACGAAAAGCCTGCGCCAGTGCCGGAGCCTGAGCAGGAAGAGGACGTGCTGGCCGATTCTCCGCTGTTCGCCCCTGAGCCGCAGGAAGAACCGCGCGCTGAAGAAGAGCCCGCGCGACCGGATTACGCAGGCTTCACCATGCCTACGCCGCAGGCCGTTGCGCGCAGCAGCGCCCAGGCCCCTAAGGGCCGTCTTCGCATCGACCCGGTCAATAACGCCGCCGCCCCAGCCGCCACGGCAAACAGCGGTGAGAAGGGCGAAGTGCTGCAGGGCGAGCTTCTGGAGGCGCTGCTGGAAGGCATGGGGCTGAGCGAAATGCAGCCCGTTCCGCAGTTTGACCGTGAAAATATGCGTCAGCTGGGACAGATCCTCGGTATGTTCTCTCAGGGGACCGTGGCGCTGCTCTCCTCGCGCTCCATCCTCAAGCGCGGCGTAAAAGCCGATATGACCATGGTGCTGGACGATGCCAACAACCCGTTCAAGCTGTTGCCGACCGGCAAAACCGTGCTGATCCAGATGTTCGGCACCCCGATGCCGGGCTTTATGCCGCCGACCAAATCCGTGCGCGACGCGCTGATCGATCTGCAGGCGCACCAGCTGGGTATGATCTCCGGCATCCGCGCCATCATTGCCGCGATGCTGCAGTCCTTTAACCCGGAGCAGCTGGAAGAGCAGGCGAAGCAGAACGGCATGACCTCACGTCTGGCGCTGCCGGGCAGCCGCAAAGCCGCCCTGTGGGACTATTTTGTGCGCAGCTATGGCGAGACGGCGGGCGAGATTGAGGATGACTTCCACACCCTGTTCGGCGAGGCCTTCCTTCATGCGTACGACATGGAGGTGAATCAGTACAAAGACTCACAGAGCGGATCGGAAGACAAATGAATATCGCAACGGCTTCTCTCTCCCGCCAGGGGACGCGCGCCAGCAACCAGGATCAGACGGGAGAAACCATAGGGGAACGTTCAGCCTGCTTTGTCGTCTGCGACGGCATCGCGGGCCTGCCGGGCGGTGAGGTAGCTGCAGAGCTGGCACGCAACAGCATTATCTCCCGCTTCGATGGCGACAAACATCTTAATGCGCAGCACATCCGCGACTACGTGCAGACGGCGAACCGCACCATCCTCAGCAAGCAGCAGGCCGTTCAGGACTATCGCCGGATGGGCACGACGCTGGTCAGTCTGTTCATTGACCGTGATTACGGCCTGGCCTACTGGGCGCATGCCGGAGACAGCCGCCTGTACCTGTTCCGCCGGGGATGGCTGTGGCATGTGACCACCGACCACAGCCTGGTGCAGCAGATGAAAGATGCCGGACACCAGACCGACAACCTGAACAGCAACCTGCTCTATCTGGCGCTCGGGATTGAAAACGGCGGGCCAGAAGCGAGCTACAGCGACGTGGTGCAGGTTGAAGACGGCGATGCATTCTTACTCTGCACCGACGGGTTCTGGCACGGCGTCAGCGAAGAGCAAATGAAGCAGTCGCTGCATATGGTCAATACGCCGCAGGAGTGGCTGACCTTAATGAACCAAATCATTCAAAAGAATGGTGAACAGGAAGGGAATGCTCAGGATAACTATACTGCCCTGGCGGTATGGATGGGCAACCCTCAGGACACCACTTTGCTGCACACCCTCTCTGACGCAGCACAATTTCTTCCCTGCGGAACTGATTAGACACACAAGGAACGATATGAAACTTTGGCTATCGGGTTTGGCACTTCTGGCGGTCACCTCCACCGCGCAGGCTGAGAATTTCCGCATCGTGCAGTCTCCTGCACAGAAGCTGGATATCTGGATCGACAACATTAAAGACAACACGCCGCAAAGCTGGTGTAAGCCTGAGGTGGCGCTGCGCATTGTGGCGAACGGCAAGAAAGACGTCTCCGTGCTGGAGAACTTTGTACCGCGTCTTGGCTCACTGCTGGAACACCAGTGCAGCAAAGTGAATAAACTCAGCTGGACGCTCAACGATCCGGCAGGTACCACGCTGGCGCAGGGCACCGCAGGCAAAGCGCAGGACTGGGCGCTGGTGGTGAAACAGGAGCAGGCCACGCCTGCCGCAACCGTCACCGCTGCCACAGCCAGCGGCACGTTAATGCCGCCAGATCAAAATGTGGCTTCCCGCACCGTTGCCGCCGACCGTACGCCGTGGCAGGAGTTTACGCTTCAGGACGGCTGCCACCTGCGCACCTTCTGGGAAGGGGGCGCCTCTGCTCCGGCGCTCTTTATTCCGGATTCTGACACCACCCGCTGCGGCAACGGCAGCTGGCTGAGCGGACACACCGTAGTTTCGCAGTCCCGCAACGGCGGACAGAAAGAGATGGCGGTGACGTACATCCACGGTTTCCCGGTGACCGGCCTAAATCAAAGCGCCGACCCGGAAAACGCGCTGATCACCTCCGTCAACAAAGAGCGCATGGTATTCAGCACCCCAAACAGCGACCAGAGCTGGATGATCCTGCCTTACGATAACAGCCTGAACAGCTGGAAGAGCAACGGCACCGTAGCGGTGGAGATTTCCCGTGAAATCGCCAGCGATGACGCAAAACTGCAGGCGCGTATCGCGGCGGTGAAAAAAACGTGGAGCGCCTGGGTCGCACCGGGTACTCCGCTGAATATCGTTCTGATTGACACCCTGCGTCCTCAGCTGCGCGATCCGGCCGTCGGTGCATGGCGCGCGGCGAATTAAGGAATGGCTATGAATACGCTTTATCAACACCTGGCGGGCGAGTCGCTCAACGATGCGCTGGCGCGTCTGGAAGCTGAAATCAAAGCCCGTCCGGCGGATGCCGACCTTCGCGCTGCGTTTGTGCAGTTTTTAACCCTCAGCGGCAACTGGACGCGGGCTCTTACCCAGCTGAAAAGCTGGCTGGCGCTGAAGCCTCAGGCGAAACCTACCGTCACGCTGCTGGAGCAGTCCATTCAGGGCGAGCTGCAGCGCGCGCAGGTGATGGCGGGACAGGCGCGCCCGGCCATGCCTGAAACCCAGTGGCCGTGGCTGACTACTCTGGCCGAGGCGCTGAGCGAGAAGGGCGAGCGCGCCCGGGAACTGCGTCTCGAAGCCCTCGAACAGGCGCAGGCCACTGCGGGTCACATCACCCTCGAAAACGAGGAGACGCAGGCTTTTGACTGGCTGATGGACGGCGATGCCCGTCTCGGCCCGGTCTGCGAAACCATAGTGAACGGCCGCTATTTCTGGCTGCCGTTTAACGCTATCGCGGAGATCCGTTTCCAGGCGCCTGCCAGCGTCACCGATCTGGTCTGGCGTCACGCGCTTGTGCGCCTGACCGACGGTACGGAGCAGGTGTGTCAGATCCCGGCGCGTTATCCTTTTGCTGCCGATGCCGCTGATGCGGTCAAATTAGGCCGCACCACCGAATGGCAGGCGCTCGACGAAGACGGTACCCTTTACGAAGGCAGGGGCCAGAAAGCCTGGCTGAGCGAGCAAAGCGAAAGCCCGCTGCTGTCCTTGAGCCTCGTGACGTTTGCGACGGATGGAGCCGATGAGTAATCCCGCTGGCGAAGGCGATCTGCTGCGCAGCGGCTGGCAAGCCCGCAGCAAGCAGGAGAAGGTGGGGGCGCGCGACAAAATGCAGCCCTCGCTGCTCGATCGCCTTACCGATGACGACCCGGAAAAAAAGCGCGAGTCGGCCAACAGCAATCTGATCACCCACGCCGCCCTGCGCCGCAACGTCCTGCGCGATCTGCAGTGGCTGTTTAACACCATCAACCACGATGCCTCCGGCGATTTGAGCGCCTTGCCGCACGTGAACCGCTCGGTGGTCAACTTCGGCGTCGCGCCGCTGGCCGGGAAAAGAATGTCGGACATCGAATGGCACGATATTCAGCGCAAGCTCACCGAGGCCATCATTAATTTTGAGCCGCGCATTTTGCCGCAGGGGCTGCAGGTTCGCTGCGTGTCGGATACCTCCTCGCTGGATCTGCACAACGTGCTCTCCATCGAGATCAAAGGGCGTTTATGGTGCGTGCCGTACCCGCTGGAGTTTCTGTTTCGTACCGATGTCGATCTGGAAAACGGCCATTTTGAACTGAAGGATGCGGGGTAATCATGGAAAGTAAACTGCTCGAATATTACAACCGCGAGCTGGCCTATCTGCGCGAAATGGGGGCCGAGTTTGCCGAACGCTACCCTAAAGTCGCCGGACGGCTGGGCATGCGCGGCATCGAAGTGGCGGACCCGTATACCGAACGTCTGATGGAGGGCTTCGCCTTCCTGACTTCCCGCGTGCAGATGAAAATGGACGCGGAGTTTCCGCGCTTCTCCCAGCGTCTGCTGGAGATGATCGCGCCTAACTATCTCGCGCCCACGCCGTCGATGGCGATTGCGGAGATTGAGCCCGACAGCAGCCGGGGCGACCTGAGCAAAGGCTTTATTGTCCCGCGTGGCACCATGATGGACAGCCTGGCGCTGAAAAAAACCGGCGTGACCTGCAGCTATACCACGGCGCACGAGGTCAACCTGCTGCCGCTGAAAATCGATAAGGTTGAACTGGGCGGCGTCCCCGCCGATCTGCCGCTGGCGCAGCTGGGACTGAGCCAGCGGGGGATCGGCAGCGCCCTGCGGATACGCATTGCCTGCGACGGCCCGCAAAACCTCGGGCACCTGGATTTCGACCGCCTGGAATTTTTCCTCGGCGGTCCGGACATTGAAGCGCTGAAGCTGCTGGAGCTGGTGATGGAGCACCACGCCGGGATCGTCTGTCAGACGGTCAGTCCGCAGCCGCAGCGACAGCTGCTGGCGTCAGATGCGCTGCGCCAGGAGGGCTTTGAGCCTGACCAGGCGCTGCTGCCGGACGATCTGCGCAACTTTGACGGCTATCGCCTGCTGCAGGAGTACTTTGCGTTTCCGGCCCGCTTCCGCTTCATCAGCCTGAGCGGTCTGAGCACGCTGATCCAGCGCTGTGAAGGCGAAAAAGCCTTCGACATCTTCATTCTGCTGGATAAGTCAGATGAACAGCTGGAGCGCGTGGTCGATGCCAGCCATCTGGCGCTGCACTGTACGCCGGTCATCAACCTGTTTCCAAAGGTCGCGGCGCGTCAGAAGCTGAATGACGGCCAGCATGAATACCATCTGGTGGTCGATAACATTCGTCCGCTGGATTATGAAATTTACGCGGTCAAAAAAATTTATGGCAGCGCGGACGGCCAGCGCGATGACCAGACGTTTCGTCCATTCTGGAGCACCTGGAGCGGCGATGCGGGCAACTACGGGGCCTATTTTTCGCTGCGACGCGAACAGCGCGTGCTGTCCGAACACGCCCTGCGCTACGGCACCCGTACCGGCTATATCGGCTCGGAGGTGTTTGTTTCACTGGTGGATGAACAGCATGCCCCCTGGCAGGAGAACCTGCGCTATATCTCTGCCGAGGTGCTCTGCACCAGCCGCGACCTGCCGCTGATGCTGCAGCAGGAACTCGGGCAGTTCATTGTGGCGGACTCCATGCCGGTGAAATCCCTCACCCTGCGTAAAGGGCCGACGCCGCCGCGTCCGGCGCTGGCGGAAGGGTTCAGCACCTGGCGGCTTATCAGCCAGCTGCAGATGAACTACCTCAGCCTGATGGACAGCGAAAACGAAGAGGGGGCGGCCGCGCTGCGCCAGCTGTTAGGGCTTTATGCCAACCTGGCCGAAACGCCCGTTGCGCGTCAGGTGGAGGGGGTGCGCCACTGCGTGCTGGAGCCGGTTCACCGCCGCGTGCCTGAACCCGGCCCGGTCGTGTTCGCCCGCGGGATCGGCATTACCCTGACGGTGGATGAGCGAGCCTTTTCCGGGGCCAGCCCGTGGCTCTTCGGTAGCGTGATGGAGCGCCTCTTTGCCCGCCTGGTGTCTATCAACAGCTTTACGGAGTTCACCCTGAAAAGTCAGCAGCGCGGCGAGATTGGCTACTGGGCGCCGCGCATGGGTAAAAGGGCGCTGATATGAGTGACGCTGCCACTGCACCGCTGCGCGTGCATCGCCTGACCAGGCTGCCGGACGCGTTCTGGCACGGCGTCCGTGAGACGCCCTGGCGCTACGATCTGTTTCAGCTGTTAAGGCGCATTGATGCCCAGAGCGGCGAGCGCTACCCGCTGGGACGCGCGCCGCTGCCGAAATTTGAACCGCTGCGCATCGGCCAGCAGCCGTCGATGAGCTTTGCGCCGTCGACGCTGGCCCACGTACGTCAGCGGGAAGAGAGCGGGCTGCACGAGGTGTCTATCCTCAGCTTCGGCCTGTTTGGCCCGAACGGCCCGCTCCCGGTCCATATGACCGAGTACGCCCGCGAGCGTATTTATCATCATCAGGACACCAGCCTCAGCGCGTTTGCCGATCTGTTCCATCACCGTCTTGCGCTGCTGTTTTACCGCGCCTGGGCGGATGCGCAGCCTACCGTCTCCCTGGATCGTGCTGATAACAAGCGCTTTGAGGGCTATCTGGCGTCGCTGATTGGCATGGGCCAGCCGGGGCAGATGAACAAAGGCAGCCTGAGCTCGCACGCGCGCTTTACCCACGCCGGGCACCTGACCCGCCACGGGCGGGATCCCGAGGGGCTGGAGAAGATCCTGCGCAGCTATTTTAAGGCGCCGGTCAAACTGGTTAGCAACGTGCCGCAGTGGATGCCCCTCTCCACGCGCGAGCAGGCGCAGCTGGGAGCAGGACGCCGCATGCCGCGCATGGGTGAATCGGCCTTTCTCGGCGTCGCCGTCCGCGACGTGCAGCACAAGTTTCGCATCGAAATTGGCCCGCTGAGCGCGGAGGAGTACAACCGCTTTCTGCCGGGTGAAGCGTGGGTGACCGAGCTGCGCGACTGGGTGCGTCAGTACGCCGGGGTGGAGTTTGAATGGGAAACGCGGGTGATCCTGCGCGAAGACGCGGTGCAGGGCACCACGCTCGGCAGCAATGGGCGATTAGGCTATAACACCTGGCTGGGCCTTCAGCCGCAGCCTGTACCGCGCGGCGATCTGGTGTATCGCGCAGAGCGGTAATCCTTCCGTATACCGAACCATTGTTAATGGAAACTAACATGTCAGAAATTAGCCGTGCCGTGCTTTTCGGCAAACTGGATACGCTGTTATTTACCTCTCTGGAAAGCGCCACTGCGTTCTGCAAGCTGCGCGGTAACCCGTACGTTGAGCTGGTGCACTGGCTGCATCAGCTGATGCAGCAGCAGGATGGCGATCTGCAGCAGGTCATCCGCCACTTTGCCCTCGACGAACAGCAGCTGACGCGCGATATCGTGGCCGCGCTGGATGTCCTTCCGCGTGGCGCCAGTTCAGTTTCCGATCTCTCCGAGCATATCGACAGCGCCGTGGAGCGCGCCTGGGTCTTCGGCTCGCTGAAGTTTGGCGTCAGCCGTATTCGCGGCGGCCATTTGCTGATCGGCATGCTGAAAACCTGGAACCTGGCCAACGTGCTGAAAAGCATTTCGGCGCAGTTTACCCGCCTTAACGTCGAGGTGCTGATTGAGCAGTTCGATACCATCTGCGCCAACAGCAAAGAGACGCAGCAGGCCGCTGCCGCCGTCGACGCACCGGCGGGTGCGGTACCGGCTGCACAGGGGACGCTGGCCCAGTATGGCCAGGATCTGACCGCCCGCGCCCGGGACGGGAAGATTGACCCGGTTGTCGGGCGCGACGAGGAGATCCGCCAGATGGTGGATATCCTGATGCGTCGCCGTCAGAATAACCCGCTGCTGACCGGGGAAGCCGGGGTCGGCAAAACCGCCGTTGTTGAAGGGCTGGCGCTGCGCATCGCCGACGGCGACGTCCCGGAGCCGCTGCAAAATATTCAGCTGTGGCTGCTGGATATCGGCATGCTGCAGGCGGGCGCAGGCATGAAAGGTGAGTTTGAAGCCCGTCTGCAGGCGCTCATTAACGAAGTCCAGTCCAGCGCCACGCCGATTATTCTGTTTATCGATGAGATCCACACCCTGATTGGCGCAGGCGGCCAGCAGGGGACCGGCGATGCGGCGAACCTGCTGAAGCCAGCCCTGGCGCGCGGCCAGTTGCGCACCATCGGCGCAACTACCTGGGCAGAATATAAAAAGTACATTGAGAAAGATCCGGCGCTGACCCGTCGTTTCCAGACGGTGCAGGTGCACGAGCCGGATGAAGCGAAAGCTATTCTGATGCTGCGCAGCACCGTGTCGCCGCTGGAGACGCACCATCAGGTCCTGCTGCTCGACGAGGCGGTCAGTGCGGCGGTGAAGCTGTCGCATCGCTACATTCCGGCGCGTCAGCTGCCGGACAAAGCCGTGGCCCTGCTCGACACCGCCTGCGCCCGCGTCGCGGTCAGCCAGAGCGCCCCCCCTGCGCAGCTCGAAGACTGCCTGCGCCACCTTGCCGCGCTGGACGTGGAAATTGAGATTGCTGAACGCGAAGCGCGCGTGGGGGCCGGTGACGCCGAGCGCGTGACGACGTTACGCGCAGAACGCGGCGCGTATGAGACAAAACGCGAAGCCCTGGCCCTGCGCTGGGAAGAAGAACGCAGCCTGGTGCAGGAAATTATTCGCCTGCGCGCGGCGCTGTTCGCGGCGGGTGATGAAGATAGCGCCGATCTGCGCAGCCAGCTGGCGGAGCAGCAGCAGGCGCTGAACGCCCTTCAGGGCGATGAACCGCTGCTGTTTGCGGCTGTAGATGAAAACGTGGTCGCCGCGGTGGTCTCCGACTGGACCGGGATCCCGCTGGGCCGGATGGTGAAAAACGAGATCGACGCGGTGCTTAACCTGGCAGACACGCTCAACCAGCGCGTTATCGGCCAGCGTCACGGTCTGGATCTCATTGCCCGCCGCGTGAAAACCTCGCGGGCGAAGCTGGACGATCCCAACAAGCCGGTGGGAGTTTTTATGCTCTGCGGACCGTCCGGGGTCGGTAAAACTGAAACCGCGCTTGCGCTCGCCGAATCCCTTTACGGCGGCGAGCAGAACGTCATCACCATCAACATGAGTGAGTTCCAGGAAGCGCACACCGTTTCCACCTTAAAAGGTGCGCCTCCGGGGTACGTAGGGTATGGTGAAGGCGGCGTGTTGACCGAGGCCGTGCGCCGCCGTCCTTACAGCGTGGTGCTGCTGGACGAAATTGAAAAAGCGCACCCGGACGTCCACGAGATCTTTTTCCAGGTGTTTGATAAAGGCTGGATGGAGGACGGCGAGGGACGCCACATCGATTTCCGCAATACCATTATTATTCTGACGTCCAACGTCGGCACCGAGCTGATTAGCGCCATGTGCGCCGATCCGGACCTGATGCCGGAGCCTGAGGCGTTAAGCGGCGCGCTGCGCCAGCCGCTGCTGGAGGTCTTCCCTCCGGCGCTGCTGGGCCGCCTGCTGGTAGTGCCTTACTACCCGCTCAGCGACGAGATGCTGGGGCAGATTGTTCGCCTGCAGCTCAAGCGCATTCAGCGTCGTCTGGAAGAGAATCACAGCATAATTTCTGAGTTTGACGACAGCGTGGTGGAACAGATCGTTCAGCGCTGTACCGAGGTGGAGTCCGGGGGACGCATGGTGGACGCTATTCTGACCAACACTCTGCTGCCTCAGATGAGCCAGATCTTACTTACCGCCAGCCGCAGCGACGAGCAGTACCGACGTCTGCACGTCACCTGCGAGCAGGGCGAGTTTCACTGTCAGTTTGCCGCGTAATAATCATCAAGAGAACTGTAAAAGATGACGGATAATGATAACAATCGGACTGTCCCAAACGCGCTCCCGGTCGGGTACCGCTTCAACGAGTTTGAAATCAAAGAGGTGATCGGCGGCGGGGGTTTTGGCATCGTCTATCGCGCGTGGGATCACCAGCTCGAACGCACTATCGCTATCAAAGAATTTATGCCTTCCTCGCTCGCCGTGCGCGGCGACGACATGACCCTGGTGCTGCGCAGCGAGCGTTTTGGCAAAGCGTTTTCCGCAGGCCTGAACAGCTTCATTCAGGAAGCCCGTCTGCTGGCGCGCTTTAACCACCCGAACCTGCTGCACGTCCTGCGCTTCTGGGTGCAAAACGACACGGCCTACATGGGGACGCTGTTTTACAGCGGCACCACGCTTTCGCGCCTGCGCGAACAAAAGCCGGAGCTGATTAACGAAGCCTGGATCCGCCGCACGCTGCCGATGCTGTTTGGCGCGATCAAGACTATCCACAACGAAGGCTACCTGCACCGCGACATCTCTCTGGATAACATTCAGATCCAGGATAACGGCCTGCCGGTGCTGCTTGATTTCGGCTCCGCGCGCCGCACCATCGGTAATCTCTCCGACGAAACGGAAACCATGCTGCGCCCGGGCTTTGCCCCGATTGAGCAGTACACCGACGACAACGAAAGCGAGCAGGGCCCGTGGACGGATATTTACGCCCTCGGCGCCGTGCTGCGAACCCTGATTGTGGGTTCTCCGCCGCCGGTCAGCGTGGTGCGCTCTATTCAGGATACCTGCAAACCGCTGGTGGAAATCATGCCGCAGGGCTATTCCATTCCGCTGCTGCAGGCCATTGACCGTGCGCTGGCGCTGCACATGGAGGATCGTCCGCAGTCAATCGACGAGTTCGCCGCGCTGATAGAGATGCCGGTCGCCGGGATCAACGACGTGCTGACGGCGAAAAAGCCCGGCACGATGCTGGTTCCGGTTGAAGACGAGAAACCGGCTTCGCTGCTCGACTGGCGCCGCTACAAGATCCCGGGCATGGTTGCCGCAGGCGTGCTGGTAGGGGTTATCGCCGGGGCGATGCTGTTCAGCGGCGGTAACGATGCCCCTGAGCAGGCTGCACAGACACCGGGCGAGACGCGTCCAACCGAAACCGTCGCAAACGCGCCAGACGTGAAGCCGGAAACGGCGAAGGTGAGCGAGCAGGCGACGGCACAGCAGACGCCACCGCCTGTCGAGAGCCCGAGTGCGTTGGTCTATATCCGCATCCTTGATGGCGAAACGCTGAAAGTGAACGGCGAGCAAAAAGCGCTCCGTCCAGCGACCAACGGTTATGCGTCGCTCAAGCTGCCGGCCGGTGAGGTGAAGATTGAACTGCAGGGCAACGGAAGAACGCGTGGCCAGACGCTGGATATCACCAGGCCGGGCACCTGGCTGGTGAATCCGTAGAAATATAAACAGGAGAAACTATGGAAGTGTACGATCTTCGAAGCCAGAGGCTTCATCCAAAGGAATTCGAAAAGATTGTCTCTCCTGTTTATGCGCGGAGCGACGTAGGACGTGAATTTGTTGTGGTGCGCGGTGCTTTAAATCCATTTCACAGCATTGATGGTTTAACGTTGCGACGTCGCTTCGAATTTAATCCTAATGCCGTGTTTGATCCTCTCTACGCACAAAATCTTAGTAAAATTGAACGGTTAATTGACTCAGGAGAAGTAGTTTTAACAGACCACCGTCAACGGACAAAAGCCATATATCCCTTTTCCATCTCTGAGTCAGGAGAGTTGTTTTGTGTAGATGAGAAGATGTACAGCTCAGCTTTCGTGAGTTACATCCTCGAACGTTACCGAAACAATGTCGCTCTATTTGGAAAACCAGCCCCAACGCGTGATTCATTTATTCCATCGACCGCTTACTACGGACCGGGTTACTGGAAAACTGTGGAAGATGATTATCATGGCACAAAAAATGTTGTGATCATGGCGATTAATCGCCTGACGAGCATGGGGGACGAGGGACGGGTGTTTGGATCGGACGGTAAAGATTACATGAATACGTCGCGCGATAAAATCCAGCGCTGGACAGCACTACCCGCAGACCTGGACGGAGTATCACGCGCGTTGATATCTGAAAAATCTGTAATTAGACGATTCGGAGAACAACGATCCATTTATCAGAAATACCTTGAGAGCGATGATGCCTGGGCAGTAAGTGGTAAATCATGGCAATGGATACCTGGAGTCAGAGAAGAGGATTATGAATTTAAAAAGTAAATTATGGTATTTCTGGGGATGTATGGATGTACTGGCTATCTTGCTTTACGCTATAAATTCACTTCGCCAGGACAGGATCCCCTTCATTTCAGATATCATCGCGTTCACAGGGAACTCAGATGTCATTTCAGGAGGCGGTTACAGCTTTATCGTAACCCTCTTTTTTATATTTGATTTGCTTTTGTTGCTTTCTCTTTTTGCTTCGGCCTGGATGTTTTTTAAGAGAAAAAATGTTGCGATTAAGTTTGCCCTTATTCAGGAAGTCTTTCGTCTCATTTCATTCAGATGTTCGGTTTCTCTTTTCCCACTTCTGATAAGTGTGTTTGGTATTTCAAATGTGTGGGTGAATTTAGGGTTGTTTGTTATATCGGAGTTTCTGAAGATATATTCTCTCATTTACGTAATGGGCAAAAGAGAAAAAACTCATTCACTTTGATATATAAATGACGCTCATGCATAGATGCGAACCTCTTTTCTGAATCGCATAAGCTAGATGGAATAAAGATTATGCTCAACCGAATTACCGTTCAGCTCCCGGTGGAGGGGCTTCTGTTCTGGAAACTGACGGGCCGCGAGGCGATGTCCGAGTCGTTCGCGCTGACGCTGACCGTGCTCGGCACGGACGCGCGCATCGACCGCAGCAAGCTGCTGGGCCAGCCGGTCACGGTGACCATCCCGACGCAGAACCTGCTGACGTCCCGCTATGTTAACGGCAAAATTACCCGCGTGGCGGTCAGCGCCGTTGAGCTGACGGGCACCCGCTATGCGGTGTACCAGCTGACGGTGGAGCCGGACCTGTGGCCGATGAAGCGCGACCGTAACCTGCGTATTTTCCAGGGCCAGACGGTGCCGCAGATTGTGAAAACCCTGCTGGGTGAGCATCAGGTCAACGTTGAGGATAAACTCACCGGCAGCTACCGGGTGTGGGACTACTGCGTGCAGTATCAGGAGTCGAGCCTGGACTTCATCAGCCGCCTGATGGAGCTGGAGGGGATTGCCTATCACTTCCGCCATGAGGCGGACAAACACACCCTGGTGCTGACCGATGCCGCCACGCAGCATCAGCCGTTCAGCGGCTATGAGGTTATTCCTTACCACCAGACGCCTTCAGGCGGCAGTACGGATGAAGAGGGCATCAGCCAGTGGGCGCTGGAGGACAGCGTGACGCCGGGGATTTACAGCCTCGACGACTATGACTTCCGCAAGCCGAACGCGTGGCTGTTCCAGGCCCAGCAGAACCCGGCATCGCCGAAGCCGGGCAGCATCGACGTGTACGACTGGCCGGGGCGCTTTGTGGACAAAGGGCACGGGGAGTTCTATGCCCGCATTCGTCAGGAGCGCTGGCAGGTGGAGCATCAGCAGATTCAGGCCACCGCCACGGCGGCGGGGATTGCGCCAGGGCACACCTTCACGTTAACCAACGCGCCGTTCTTCAGCGACAACGGTGAGTATCTGGTCACGGCGGCGGGTTACCACCTCGAAGAGAACCGCTACGCCAGCGGCGAGGGTGAAACTATTCACCGCACCGATTTCACGGTGATCCCGTCGGCGGTGGTCTACCGTCCGGCGCAGACCACGGCGTGGCCGCGCACCTACGGCCCGCAGACCGCAAAAGTGGTGGGGCCGAACGGCGAGAGCATCTGGACGGACAAATACGGCCGCGTAAAGGTGAAGTTCCACTGGGACCGCCTGGCGAAGGGCGATGACACCAGCTCCTGCTGGGTGCGCGTGTCGAGCGCGTGGGCGGGCCAGGGCTACGGCGGGGTGCAGATCCCGCGCGTCGGCGATGAGGTGGTGGTGGACTTTATCAACGGCGACCCGGACCGGCCGATTATTACCGGTCGCGTGTACAACGACGCGAGCATGCCGCCGTGGGCGCTACCGGCTGCGGCGACGCAGATGGGCTTTATGAGCCGCACGAAAGACGGTTCCGTGGACAACGCCAACGCCCTGCGCTTTGAGGACAAGGCGGGCGCAGAGCAGGTGTGGATCCAGGCCGAGCGGAATCTGGATATTAACGTCAAAAACGACGAGTCGCATTCTACTGAAAAAAATCGCACTCAGTTTGTTGGCGAAGATGAAACCTTACGGGTAGCGAAAAATCAGAAATCAGGGATTAAAGGCGATGTGATATGCCTGACGGGTAACAGTCGAAACGATAAAGTGGTTAACAATTTTATCCTTTCCGCAGGTAATACACTGAGACTTGAATGTGGTGAAAGTGCTATCGAGCTATCAAAAGACGGCAGCGTTAATATCATTGGGAATAATTTTAACTTTACTGCAAAAGAGAATGCGCAAATTAATACGCTTTCCGGCGAATTACATTTGAACCCTGATGATGGACAAAATGTCATCGATCCGCCTGGCGCATCCCTTCAGGGTGAAATCCAGCAGGAAGTGGATAGTTTTTTTGTTATTAATGGCAATAAATAAGAGTAACCCGAATGGCTGAATATATTCTTCAGGAAGCATCCCTTGCCTTACCCGATGTTTTTAAAGACAGAACCATGAATTTATTTACCCTGAGTGATAACGGAGCCAGCGAGTTTACTTTTGTTGTTTCTCGTGCGAGTGCTAAAAACGAAGATAAAGTCCATGATGCGGCAACCCGTTTGGTACGTGAACTGGAAATTACGGTGCCCGACTTTCGTCTCGAATCCTCGCAGATGACCTCTGTTGATGGTCTCCCGGCGGTTGAGCTTTTTTATCAATTCAAAAATGATAATGCGATCATTTTCCAGAGGCAGACCGTTATTTTGCTCGGTGACCATCCTGGCGGCCAAAAGATGGTGTGTTATATCGGTACTTGCCCGGGCGAGTTTAGCGATTATTATCATAATCAATATCAGGAAATTATCCGCAGTATTAAGTTCCACAAACCGGCTCAGACTGAAACTAGAGAAATGCTCGCTGCCGACAGCCAGGGGCCATTTTTTGCGCTTGATAGTGAGAGTAAGGAATTGAGTGTCTTTGAAAACATTCAGGAACTGTATGGACATCTTTCGCTTCAGCGGGCGAAAGAGGGGCAATATTTGCTTTTTGAAAAACAGGGTAAACCACTCAGTATTGCACCCGTTCCGGACAGCCAACCCCTTCGTTACGCGCTCTGGACGACTTTCGCAGACAAATCACATCACCTACTTTCACAGCTTTCCGTATGCCGCCAGGTCTCTGGTTCTGACCAACTTGATACACCCGATCGGATACGTGGGTATCTGATGGCACAGCGAGCCGAATAGTTATGTCCGAATGTCTGGCCGCTCGCGTAGATGATGAGATTGCTCATACAGCCTCAAAAGGCTGGATGATCGCAGGATTGGTTGGTGGGGCAATTCTGGGCGCAGCTGCCGTTGTCGTCACAGGAGGGACCGCGTTGGTTGCTGTTTCTGCCGTTGCGGCTGGGGCATGTGCTGCGGGTGGGTTGGGTGAGCTCCTCGGCAGTATGTCATGGGCTCCACGCCATACCACCGGTACGCTAAAAGAAGGTTCACCCAATGTCTTTATCAACAGCCGAAAGGCTATCCGCGCTCATCTGTCAGCCGGAGAGTGTGATGAGCACAGCGGTAGCCTGCAACGGGTTGCGGAAGGTTCGATAAAAGTTTACATCAATAACTTTCCCGCCTCTCGCACAGGCGATAAGTTGACTTGCAGCGCCGAGATTAGTCAGGGATCGCGTAATGTTATTATCGGTGGAAGCAAGGTTCAGACCGATGAAATAAGTCCTGAAATCCCGGAATGGGTTAACTGGACGATGCTCGCCGTTGGTGCCGGAGCCATGGCGGTGCTGGCCAGTCCGGCAATCGCACTTCTGAGTACCCTCGGTGCGATGGGCGGTGGCACTGTGGGTAGCTACGCGGGTGGAATGCTGTTTGGCGAAGGCAGCGACGGTCAGAAATGGGGGATGCTGATTGGCTCTGTTATCGGCGGCGGGGCTGGCATGAAGGGAGGGGCAAGGTTTGATGCGTGGCGGGCTGGTAAGCCTGTTCTCGAACCGGTTAAGCCAAATATTTCGGCCCGAAGAGCTGAACTTAATGAAAAATTTGGACGCACGGGCGATCTCAATAGAGATATTACAGCCAGAGGAAATAAAGAGCTGGCAAGAAACTGGCTCGAATCTAAGGGCTTCACTCCGCAACAGATTCGTGACTTTGATAATGGCATTGACTATACAAATAGAGTGAGTGTTGAAACAATAAACAGAAATAAAACACTCTATCAAAACCAAGTGCCAGGAGGACGACAGGGAAACTGGTATGCTCTTCGAGAAGATGTTGAGCCAACAGAGTTGGGTATCAATCCAAAAGGTACTATTTATGGCACTGATCAAGTTGTTGATAAAGTAGCAAAACCGTATGTTTCACAACAAAAAGTTGAAATGTTACGTAGTACTTCTTTGCCCGCACTTGATACTTGGTCAGTGAAAGATGTACCCTATCAGACAAAAGGTGGGGCAATACAGATGCTTTCAAGCGAAAAGGATATATTTAAGGTGGCTCATGAATAAAGAAAATTACACCGCGCTAGATTATATAAATGATGCTATTGATGCAATTAATAATCGATTAGAACAAAATCCTACATTTTCTTTATATGTTATGGCGAAAAATCAGTTGGATTATATTAAATCTATTCTAACTGGTGCTGAAAAAGATAAAAGTAAATTACACACATTGAATCTTGGAGTGCTTGCGTCTAAAGAGTTTGATACTACCGATGCCGAACTTGCTCAGCATTTGTCCAATGCTAATTATATAGCCTCGCAGATGGGGCAAGGATTGAAGGTTATTCTTCCCCATGAGCAAGACGTAGAGTACCTGAAAAGGCAAAAAAGATATCGTAAGTGATAGGCAGTTTTTTTTATTTTTAAATGTGATTGTCCGGTATCGTTAACACTTTTTTGCTGTAACTATCATATACACTTGATTGCTATCTCCATTTTTTAATGTAATTAAGTCTTCTGTTTCACGGAAAAAAAGAGAGAATGATAGATTATAATCTGTCATGCGCAGTTTCCCTGGTTTAATCCTTTTATAAAGAATGCATAATGGAAGATCTTCACAGTGAAGACTCGGTAATCAATCGTTATGCCGATCGTTATCGTAGCTACATGCCAATTAATATCCGTAATGGAAGAAGAAACACTAGTCTTGATGCGTCGAATTCATCTCACTCATGGGATGCAACATTACCTTTAACCATAACTGAAGATGTTTCACGTGATAAGGCACTTGGATCGCTGGTCGGTTTGGCAGCCGGGGACGCCGTCGGCACCACTCTTGAGTTTAAGAAAAGAGACAGTGAACATGTAGAGGATATGATTGGTGGCGGGCCTTTTCAATTAAAACCTGGTGAATGGACAGATGATACGTCCATGGCATTATGTCTGGCAGAGACTTATCTTTCAGAAAAAAGAATGCATACCGATGTGCTTAGAAAATATCTCTTGAAATGGTATCTTAACGGAGATAATAGCAGTAATGGTCGGTGCTTCGATATCGGGAATACGACGCGATTCGCGCTTGAACAGTATATGCGTGTCGGACCTTCCTGGTATGGCAATACAGAGAAACACACTGCTGGTAATGCTGGGGTTATTCGTCAAGCCCCGGTATCTATCTTTCGTCGAAAATCGCTGCGTGCGATTTACTTCGAATCCCAGGCTCAGAGTAGAGCAACGCATGGCGCGGTAGAATCAATTAACGCATGCCAATTTCTCGGATTGGTATTGCACTATTTAATTAACGGTTATCAAAAAGAAGAAGCTTTTTCGCCTCATATTTTCCCACTGTGCGCGCGTGTAATGATCATAAACGCGGGTGAGTATAAGCAAAAAACTCGCGATCAGATTCGTTCAAGTGGTTATGTTATCGATACGCTTGAGGCCGCGATGTGGTCCGTATGGAATACTGACAACTTCCGGGATGCGATTCTGCTGGCTGCCAATCTTGCCGATGATGCTGACAGCGTTGCGGCGACGGCGGGACAAATAGCGGGAGCATTATATGGTTATTCCGGTATCCCGCAGGGGTGGAAAGATAAACTCGTGCAACACGAACGTATCGCCACAATAGCAGGTGAGTTATTCGATAGAGCACCTGAGGATAATTTTTTATAGTTAGAATTAATAGGGGGAAGCGAGGTGATAAAACAACTCGCACTAAGGTGTCGTATTTCAATTTAACTGAATCTACTGCAATGAATGAAATGACAACCTTTGGTTATGTTGATAAAGCATTAACTTTAGCACAAAAGAGATATGCAGACGTCACGAATCGTAATTCTCACGCCCCGATTTTACAAATGTACGACTCTATTGTACAACAATTAATATTTTTACGGGACTTAATCGAAGGCAAGGAAAAGGATAAAGCAAAGTTATGGAAAATGACTTTCGGTATGTTTGCAGCGAAGGAGTTTGATAATTCTGATGAGTTGTTTTTTGAAAGGTTGTCGGATGCCTGGTTTATTGTGGATCAAATACGTCGAGGGTTAAAGGTTAGACTACCGCACGAGGTTGACGCCAATTACACAATAAAACAACAAAACCTAAAGATGAAATATCCTGATGAGTTTTAGGTTACGATATTGAATGTAACTATATTTTAGGTGATGGATGATAGATTTACATACCAATTTGCATGCCCTGATAAAATATGTGGATAAATATCGCGAATACTTACCGATTAGCAATCCTTCCGTCCAGCGGAGGCTGCAGTATATTTATGATAATAAACCCTTAGAATCATCCTCGAATAGTGATGTACAAAAACAATGGGACTTAACGCCATCATGTAACATCTCACTAGCGGAATCGCGAGACCGTGCTGTCGGTGCGCTTATAGGTCTTGCTGTTGGAGATGCTGTAGGTACGACGCTCGAATTTTTACCTCGTGACAAAGCACATGTCAAAGATATGATAGGTGGTGGGCCATTTCGACTCCGCGCAGGTGAATGGACGGATGATACATCCATGGCATTATGTCTTGCGGAAACGCTTCTTGAGAAAGGTGATGCTGATACTATATGCTTCAGGAATAAACTTCTGGAATGGTATCAGCATGGTTATAATAGTTCAAATGGCGTCTGTTTTGATATAGGAAATACAACTCGGTTTGCTTTAGAGCAATATTTAACTGTTGGTCCCGGGTGGAACGGTAATACAGCACCAGAAACTGCAGGTAATGCTTCCATCATCAGGCAAGCACCTGTCTCTATTTTTTTTAGAAAGTCATTAAGTAAAGCGTTTTATGAGGCTAAAAAACAAAGTATAGCAACGCATGGAGCCGCGGAAGCAATAAATAGCACACAGTATTTAAGTTATTTGCTCGTGCATATGATTAACGGTAGCAATAAAGATTTTGTTTTTTCTCCGCACGTCATGCCGCTACAGCCACGTGTAATGATTATCAACGCGGGTGAATATAAGCAAAAAACTCGCGATCAGATTCGTTCAAGTGGTTATGTAATCGATACGCTTGAGGCCGCGATGTGGTCCGTATGGAATACTGATAATTTCCGGGATGCGATTCTGCTGGCTGCCAATCTTGCCGATGACGCTGACAGCGTTGCGGCCACGGCGGGACAAATAGCTGGGGCATTATATGGGTGCTCCGGTATTCCGAAGGAGTGGAAAAACAAACTCGTTCAATACGAACGAATTGCTACAATGGCAGGTGAATTGTTCGATAGAGCTCCTGAATACATCGCTTAGAAATTGTTCATCATCTATGGCACGGAAGGATATCCGTGTCATAAATCTGAAGAAAAGTAGTGGCTGTTTTTTACTCTGGCAAAAAGCATGGATAAAAGATGAAATAATGAAATGGACTGGCTTTATAATTTTATACTCATCGCCTTAGTCTATATCTGGAACGGGAAAGATCTTTACACCCTAAAAGAGTGGCGAGACTTTCGAATTAAATTCATTTCAGTGTTGGTTGGTGCGCTTGCATTGACACTCATTTTAATTGGCGTATCAAAATTAACCCCGTTACTGGACAGAGAAAGCGCGCGGGCGATAGCATTAATATTACCGGCATCCCTGGTGGCAATGTTACTGTCGAAATTTTTTGTTGTGATGTTGAATGCTATTTTCGAGAGTATTATGCGATTTCATAAACGGTATAATACCAAAGAAATGTATTTAAAACTATCGTCTCTGTCTGCCCGGTATGGGGCCAAATTACACCTGGTAGCAAAATGTCTCGCCTCGTTAGGCTGTATCTTGATGCTCTATGGCATCTGGTTTGGCAGTACAGGCTGATATAAAGAGGTTAGTTAGATGCCAGCAATGCCAGGATATGAAAATAAGTAAATGCGGGATATTATGATGCATTTGTTTTTCTTTTTTATTTTTATGATTTGGACGCTAGCACTTATCTGGAATGGAAAGGATTTGTTCAACAAAAAACAATGGTTCCTTGCTGGTGTGATGTTCGTTCTGGTGCTAGCGGTTACGGTTGTTATTGGCTTTACATTGAAATGGCTCGCGCTGTCAATGTCATTATTCTCCGTCGCAACGGCGAAACAATATTCGATTATCTTTTCCATGTCTTTCCTGTGCGTATGGGGACTAAAAGTTACCGTTGTGCTGCTCTGTACGATCTTTTCCGGGATTACAGGAGGGCACAAAAAATACAATGCTGAAAATTATGAAGCAATATCGTCTATAACACGCGTTGTTGCGCCTTGCTTACTTATCGTTGCTAAAAGCGTAGTTTCCCTGGGGAGCGTCCTTATGTTTTCAGGTTTATGGCTTAAATAAGCACGATTTAAAAAATATCTCAATGAACACCGAGATTAGTCCATAGTGGAATAAAGATTATGCTCAACCGAATTACCGTTCAGCTCCCGGTGGAGGGGCTTCTGTTCTGGAAACTGACGGGCCGCGAGGCGATGTCCGAGTCGTTCGCGCTGACGCTGACCGTGCTCGGCACGGACGCGCGCATCGACCGCAGCAAGCTGCTGGGCCAGCCGGTCACGGTGGCTATCCCGACGCAGAATCTGCTGACGTCCCGCTATATTAACGGCAAGGTGACGCGCGTGGCGGTCAGCGCCGTTGAGCTGACGGGCACCCGCTATGCGGTGTACCAGCTGACGGTGGAGCCGGACCTGTGGCCGATGAAGCGCGACCGTAACCTGCGTATTTTCCAGGGCCAGACGGTGCCGCAGATTGTGAAAACCCTGCTGGGTGAGCATCAGGTCAACGTTGAGGATAAACTCACCGGCAGCTACCGGGTGTGGGACTACTGCGTGCAGTATCAGGAGTCGAGCCTGGACTTCATCAGCCGCCTGATGGAGCTGGAGGGGATTGCCTATCACTTCCGCCATGAGGCGGACAAACACACCCTGGTGCTGACCGATGCCGCCACGCAGCATCAGCCGTTCAGCGGCTATGAGGTTATTCCTTACCACCAGACGCCGTCAGGCGGCAGTACGGATGAAGAGGGCATCAGCCAGTGGGCGCTGGAGGACAGCGTGACGCCGGGGATTTACAGCCTCGACGACTATGACTTCCGCAAGCCGAACGCGTGGCTGTTCCAGGCCCAGCAGAACCCGGCATCGCCGACGCCGGGCAGCATTGACGTGTACGACTGGCCGGGGCGCTTTGTGGACAAAGGGCACGGGGAGTTCTATGCCCGCATTCGTCAGGAGCGCTGGCAGGTGGAGCATCAGCAGATTCAGGCCACCGCCACGGCGGCGGGGATTGCGCCAGGGCACACCTTCACGTTAACCAACGCGCCGTTCTTCAGCGACAACGGTGAGTATCTGGTCACGGCGGCGGGCTATCACTTTGAAGAGAACCGTTACGCCAGCGGCGAGGGGGAGACCATTCACCGCACCGATTTCACGGTGATCCCGTCGGCGGTGGTGTACCGTCCGGCGCAGACCACGGCGTGGCCGCGCACCTACGGCCCGCAGACCGCAAAAGTGGTGGGGCCGAACGGCGAGAGCATCTGGACGGACAAATACGGCCGCGTAAAGGTGAAGTTCCACTGGGACCGCCTGGCGAAGGGCGATGACACCAGCTCCTGCTGGGTGCGCGTGTCGAGCGCGTGGGCGGGCCAGGGCTACGGCGGGGTGCAGATCCCGCGCGTCGGCGATGAGGTGGTGGTGGACTTTATCAACGGCGACCCGGACCGGCCGATTATTACCGGTCGCGTGTACAACGACGCGAGCATGCCGCCGTGGGCGCTGCCTGCCGCGGCGACGCAGATGGGTTTTATGAGCCGCACGAAAGACGGTTCCGTGGACAACGCCAACGCCCTGCGCTTTGAGGATAAAGCGGGTGCAGAGCAGGTGTGGATCCAGGCCGAGCGTAACATGGACACCAGCATTAAAAATGATGAAACGCACAGCGTCGGCGGCGAGCGCAGCCATTACGTGAAGAAAAATGAACTGCATCGCGTGGAAGCGAATCAGACTCAGGCCGTGAAAGGTGGCACCGAGATCCTGACGGGGAAAGGCAAGCTGGATGCGGCGGTGGAGCAGTACGTCATTGCTTCCGGGACGAAGCTGCGGCTGGTCTCCGGTGAGAGTGCCATTGAGCTGAATGCTAACGGCAAGATTAACCTGATCGGTAAAGAATTTAACTTCTTCGTGGAAGGGGATGGGTATATCACCACTGGCGGTAAGCTGCATCTGAATACCTCTGGTACAAAACCGGGCACCACGGCACCGGGATCGGGGCATAAAGGGGATATTGATGCGGCGGTGCAGGCGAAATTTACGGCCAAAGATGAGTAAAGCAGGTGCGGTGCTTATCGCGTTACTAACGACGGGAATGGCTGGAGGTGATGCACAGAAAAAGGATCTTTGGATGTTTATTTCCGGGATGAGTGCATCGCTTAAGACGTTATCCGTTACAACCCTTAGTAACGCGCCGTTATCGTTTAAGATGACCAGGCAAAATGAATATATCAATTTCTACAATGCCGACGATATCAAACTCGCTGATGGAACGAACATAACCGCAATTGGGTTACGTTTAAGCAAACAAAACGACGGCATGGCGCCTTTACTGAATTTTTCACCTTCCTCAGGTCAATGCATAACGCTTGATACCGTTAAAAAGCGCTATCCGCAGCTGAGGTTAACTGATTATCCGCGCGGCCGTTCGGAGAACGAAGTGACCAGCTATACAGCCCGAAAAGATATGAATGGACAAAAAGTGAGCTTCAGCTTCACCGTGAAAAATCCTCACTGTCTGGGTTCAGTCGTCATTAGCGCCGACTAAGAAATACTGCACTCATGTCCTGACGGTTTCTTCAGGGTGATAATGGCCATACACATTTAATAAATGACGATTAACGTGAAAAAACATACGCCAATATTTCTTTGTTCGGTCCTGATGTTTAGCTGTCCTGGCAGCAATGTGGTTTTCGCTCAAGGTAAGCCATCCATTCTGACTAAACAGGATTTTTCAGTACAGATCAAAGACCTGCCTGTCGCCTTGGGCGACAGATGGACGCCTGATATTGCCCGTAAAATTGGCGTGCCGGTGGAAGGTAGTTTTACCGGTGAGGTTCCTTTTGATGGAGTCCAATATAAATTCTTTCAGCATCAAAACGCTGGAGTAGAGATATTCACTTCCAATCTCTGGTGGGATAAAGCTGAACGAAGCGTTGATGATTATATCGTGTCGCAGATTACGCTGACTGCCGAAGAATTCGCAACGCCGCGTGGTGTCCATGTGGGTTCAACGAGAAAGGAACTGAACAGCGCATACGGTACCGGTCAGGTCGACAATGATGCGGGGGAGCAGTGGATTACCTACGAATTGGATAAAGAATTGCTCTCTTTTGAGATAAAAGGCGGCAACGTTATAAAAATAACGATGAATTACAAAAATGATTCTCAAGAATAATTTATGACCAAAAAATATCTGGCAGTCGTATTGTTCACGGCTTTATTGACAGGCGTCGTTGAAACGTCATCGGCACTTGAATTATCGCAATATAATAAGCTCGATACGGTAGGTCGCATCCTTAACGACAGTGAAGTGACAGACAATCTCAGGACGCTGCTGGGAAATCACTACCAAACCTTTATTGATAACTTTGACGTCTTCGGCGAACCGCATACCACCACAGGTGGAGGATTGTTTGTTGAAGGCTGGCTAAAAGATCTTTATCTGGAGAACGCGTCAGCGCTGGTTATCAATCCTGACGGCAAAATCTTTGCGGCCTGGGTGGTTCCGGAGTCGGACGTAATCCATTACCAATCCTCTGATAATAGCCCGGGTATTAATGTTGATATCCAGCAATGGGCCGCCAGGTTCAATACGATGCAGTTTGCAACGAACAGCCAGTCGAGACCTGCGTTTGACGGGGTTTGGGCAGGCGGCGCAGGCGGACGGGCTGTTCTGGAAATAAAGGGGAGTGAAATGGAATGGCGTCTGGTAACGCCTCCTCAAAAAGGAAATGATTATGCTCCACAGCGCTATACGTTACGTAAAGCCGCTTCGGTTCATCACGCTGAAACCCGAAAACTGGATACCGAAAAGTTCGCTATTTCTCTGAAAAACAGGTGCGGTCATTTTGAGAGCGAATGTGACGAGATGCTCTATCTCGTAGTGCGAAAAAGCGATAACAGTACGATCTCCTTAAAGGGAAAAACGTTGCACGATTCCGCAGGTAAAATAATCGGTTCAACGTACAAGAATGGCGAGATCGTTTATACCGTGACGTATGAGCCCGCGAAATTGGTTGTCAGCAAAGGCAGCCAGGTTTTAGTCGAACAGTCAGGTCAATGGCGTAAATAATAAAACAGCCAGCCAAAGGGCCAGCATGGATTGGCCTTTTTGTTTCTCACAATATTAATCATCCCGAGTTCACTTATGAAATACACCCTCCAGGAAGGTTCGTTTTCCCTTTTTCCTGCTGTCTGGCAGGATAACAGCATGAACATTATTCGCGATGACGAAAGCGGGCTGTCCGTGGTGGTCAGCCGTGGCGTGATCCCCAATGGCAGCGACTATGAACAAGAGTTCCACCGCCAGTGGGATGTACTGCGACCTCAGATGGGTGAGATCGCCCAGAGCGAATTTAGGAACGTAAAGGCCGGGCCTGACGGCAACATTAACGGGCTGGAAGTTGAGACCACGTTTGACCGTAACGGGCAGCGCCTGTGGCAAAAACAGCTGGCCGTGCAGACACCGGGCAAACCGGTATTGATGATTTTTACCCTCTCGGCACTCAGAGCCTTTACCGAAGAGGACGAGGTGCGCTGGAGCGCGCTTAAGCAGAGTCTGACGCTAAACGACAACCGGAATGTGTAAGGCATGAGCGATAACAACGCGGCCCGTAAGGGCGACGAGATTATTCACTCCAGCATTTTTGCTGACATCACCAGCATTGTGGCGGAAGGTGCCGCCTATGCGGTGATCGGCGCGGCGGTAGGCGCAGCAGCAACCGTAGCGGCGCCATTGCTGGGGGCCGGGGCAGCAGCTGCAGGCGTGGCGGCGATTGGCTCCAGCTGTCTGTTAAGCGGCATTATCGGTGGCGTGCTGGCGAACGTCGCGGGGATCACCGACGATATCAGCAACGCCGCTGAGGGGTTAGGTAATGCGCTTTTCCCGCCGTCGCCTGCGGGTAAAATCACGACCGGTTCCAGTAACGTTCTCACCAACGCAATCCCCGCCGCACGCGCGGCAGGCACGCTGACGCCCGCAGATACTCCTTCACCTGAGCCGCAGTCGCCGGGCAGCTTTGCCGATTACGCGGGCATGCTGCTTTCCGCCGCCGGACAGTTTGGCAGCGAAATGTGGCAGCCGAGCGTGGCCTCTGCCGCTGCCGGAACCTCCCCGCTGGAAGAAGACAAGGTGGCGTGCGAAAAGCACTCCGGGCCGCAGTATCTGGCGGAAGGTTCTAAAAGCGTCTTCATCAACGGGCAGCCCGCGGTGCGTGCGAAAGATCGCACCACCTGCGAAGGTACCGTGTCCGACGATGTTTCCCCGAACGTAATCATCGGCGGGGACACGCTCACGGTTCGCGATATCAAAAGCGGTAAAACGCCGGGTCTGGCGCTGGGGATGATTGCGCTCTCCCTGCTGCGCGGGCGTCCGGGCAAGATCCTGAAAAACATGCCCTGCGCGCTGGCGGCGGCCGGCGGCGGGATGCTGGCGGATATGGCGGTCAACGCCGTGTTTGGCTCCTCGCACCCGGTCCACGCCGCCACCGGCGTGAAGGTGCTGAACGACGACGATGAGCTCGACTTCTCGCTGCCGGGGCGCTTTCCGCTTCGCTGGCAGCGCAGCTACAACAGCCTGACCACCCGCGAAGGGCTGTTTGGTCTGGGCTGGGCAACCACTTTTGACAGCTACCTGGTGCTGGAAGAAGACAACGCGACCTGGTTCGACGAAACCGGGCGCGAGCTGAGCTTCGAGCTGCCGCCGGTCGACCGGGCATTTTACAGCATCAGCGAAGGCATTATTATCCGCCGCAACGAGAGCGGCGACGTGGCGATTGCCGACGATGACGGCGCGGTGTGGCGTCTGTATAAACCAACCCGGGCGAACCCCTCCATCCTGCGTCTGGCCTCCCTCAGCGACGAATACGGCAACGCGCTGCTGACGGAGTGGGACGAGCACGGCAGGCTGACTGGTATTCATGACGAGCCGCGGGCAATCGACGTCACCCTGCGCTATGAAGATGAACGTTTCCCGCAGCGCGTGACCGCAGCCAGCCATTTCGACGGCAACCAGACCTGGCCGCTGATGCAGTGGGGCTACGACGCGCGCGGCCAGCTGGCGAGCGCGACGGATGCCTCAGGCGTGGTGACGCGTGAATACCGCTACAACGACCACGGCCTGATGGTCTGGCACCGGATGCCGGGCGGTCTGGAGAGCGAATACCGGTGGCAAAAATTCGACCACTGGCGCGTGGTGGAAAACCGTACCAGCACCGGCGACGGGTGCCGCTTTAGCTACGATTTAGCCGCCGGGCTGACGACCGTCGAGCACTACGATGGTCAGACGCGCCGTCACTACTGGAACGCGCAGAATCTTATTGTCCGCTACGTTGACGAGCGCGGTGAAAACTGGCGCTACGAGTGGGACGAAAACGAGCTTCTCACGCGTCGCATCGATCCGCTCGGCAACGCCGTCACCTTTGTCTACGACGAGATGGGCAACCGGGTGCAGGAGACCGATGCCGACGGCAACACCCGCACCACCACCTGGCTGGAGCACCGCGCGCTTCCTGCGGCCATTATTGAAGCCGACGGCAGCGCCACCCGGTTCTGGTACGACGAACATCACGGGCTCAAGCGCGTAGTAGACCCGATGGGGCAGACGACGCAGCTGCGCCGGGACGAGTTTGGCCAGGTCGTGGAAGAGGTCGATGCCGCTGGCAACAGCCGTTACCAGGAGTACAACGAGGCCGGGCAGATTGTCCGTTCGACGGACTGTTCCGGGCGTATTACCCGCTATCGCTATCATCCGCTGGGCTGGCTGGTGGCTGAGACTGGCGCCGACGGTGAAGAGACGCGCTACCGCTACGACGCCGCAGGGCGTCCGGTGCAGCTCGATCGCCCGGAAGGCTGGATGGAATCGCTCAAATGGAACGAACGTGGCCTGCCGGTGAAGCATGCGGGTGCTGACGGGAAAGAAAGTGAGTTCAGATACGACGAGGCGGGGCGCTTAACCGCCACCCGTAATACGCAGGGTGAAGAAGTGCGACGCCGCTGGGACAGCCGCGGGCGTCTGATTGCCCTGGAAAACGAGAACGGCGAAGCGTATCAGTTCCGCTGGGGGCCAGACTCGCTGCTGCTGGAAGAGGTGGGGCTCGATGGCGTGGCCTCGCAGTATCGCTATGATGCCTGCGGGCGCACGATTGCGCGCACCTTTGCCGCCGGTCATCCGGAGGCCATCACCCACGTCTTCGCCTGGAGCGCGAGCGGCCAGCTGGTCGCCCGCACCACGCCGGAGGGGCAGACCCGCTACCATTACACGCCGTCCGGGCTATTAAGCCGGATTGGGCTGCATCCTGCACTTGCAGCCGACGCGTGGACCACCGAGGCAGAGCAGGAGCTTGCCTTTGAGTATGACGCGCTCGGTCGCGTGACGCGCGAAGCGGGCGAGCACGGCGAGCTGGCGTGGGAGTATGACACGCTGGGCAACCGCACCTCCGTCACGCTGCCCGATGGCCGCGAGCTGAAGCAGTTCTACTACGGCAGCGGGCATCTGCTCAGCATTGCGCTCAATAAGCTGTCGGTCTCTGATTTTACCCGCGACGAACTCCACCGGGAGACCAGCCGCACCCAGGGGCTGCTGACCACCCGCAGCGAATACGATCGTCTTGGCCGACTGCATCGCCGGGACGTCTTTACCGGCAATGCGCAGCGCCCGTCGCCGCGCCGCTGGTCCCGCCGCTGGGATTACGACTACCGCAATAACCTGGTGCGTGAAGAGCGGGACGATAACCCGTTCAGCTGGTACCGCTGGCAGTACGACAGCGCCGGGCGCCTGCTCGTTCAGGACGGCACGCTGCCCGGACAGGAGCAGTGGCGCTGGGATGCTGCCGGTAACCCGCTCGAAGGATCTGTTGAGAAGGTCACGCACAACCGCCTGACGCAGCTGAACGGCATTCGCTGGCGTTATGATATCCACGGCCGCACCGTGGAAAAAGATAACGGCCAGACCCGCTGGTACTACCGCTACGACGGTGAACATCGCCTGACGGAAGTCATCAGCCAGCCGCGGGATCGCAACAAGCCGCAGACGCAGGTCAGCTTCCGCTACGATCCGCTCGGGCGACGCATCAGCAAAACGCGCCGCCAGATGCTGGGCGGACAGCCAACCGGCAAGCCGGTCACCACCCGGTTTGTCTGGGAAGGGTTCCGTCTGCTGCAGGAGGTGCACGGGGATGTGCCGCTGACCTACGTCTACAGCGATCAGGACAGCTACGATCCGCTGGCGCGTATTGATGGCGTTAATGCTCCGGAGATCTTCTGGTTCCACTGCCAGCCGAACGGCACGCCGGAGCGGATGACGGATGTCGAAGGGCAGGTGCGCTGGGAAGGGGTCAACAGCGCCTGGGGCAAGCTGCTGCGGGAAAGCGAGTCGCAGGTATCAGGATATTCTCAGAACCTGCGCATGCAGGGGCAATACCTGGACCGTGAGACAGGGCTGCACTACAATCTGTTCCGGTATTACGACCCGGACTGCGGGCGGTTTACGCAGCAGGACCCGATAGGGCTGGCGGGGGGGATAAACCTTTACCAGTATGCGCCGAATGCGCTGGGGTGGGTGGATCCGTGGGGGTTGAGCCGTGAGTGTAGCGGTAAAACGAAACCTGATTTCTACGTCGGTCCAGCGGGGCCAAGCGCTACAATGCCTTCTACAGCCTATCGCTATATGAGGTATCTTGAGGATGACGGTACTATTAATGCATGGGTGCCTAAAACATTTGAATCCAAATCCGCACCAGTCACTTATTTTGGTTTTGATAAATTAGACTCCGGCCGCACAGTAAGAGATGCATTCCAGATCAAAGGAGCAGATAAATTGAATCCACTTGATCCTTTGGATAAATCATGGAGTGATGGACGTCTTAGAGCTGAGTTTGATACGCTTCAATTATATGAAAATGGTGTTCCGCAAGTGCGAACCCCGAGAATGTTCGGCGATAGACCAGGAGCGCCACTTGAACCGTTTACTAAGGCATACCCTGAATACGGCCAAGGTAATGTTCAACAGCTGCATGCTGAAAATAGAGTTATTAATTTCGACAAGATTGATATTCTGCCAGAGGAACCATGATAAATTTACAATCTTATAATGAAGTGTTAGATTTCCTGGAGCTGTTTTTTCAAAAATATATTCTTGATTCTAATTGTTTGCAGGATATGCAATCTATTTTAGATGATTGTCGAAAAGAAAAAATGGTGGCTATTCGAGCTATAGACTCATGTTTTATGGAATATAGGCGAAAGACTCAAGATTATAGAGTCCCTACTCATGAGGAACAGGAGGTATGGAAACAGTTGTTCAATATATGGCAGTAAAATATTAAATAAAAATGGCTGGGTGGGTTTTTACTTAATATCCCGTATTATTTTGCTAAGGTTATGCTATTACCATCGGTGTCAGGAGGTGATCTGTTTTTTTCGAATGTGTTATTAAAATTCAGGAGTAAAATGAATGACAGTGGAAAAGTTACGAAAGAATCTTGTTTTTTTAATAAAAAAATATGTTCGGGAAAGTCAACGGGAAGCATTTTATGATGACATATCAAAGCCTGATGTGCCAGTGAAAGGTATTTTAGCTGACTTTAATAAAGTCAAAACAAGAACCGTTGATGAAGCGGATGGAGATTTGATACGTGATATTTACTTTTATTTTTGCTAACTAATAGTTATACGGGGAATTGATTTTTTCAGGTTGTTTATTATGTTTGTTTTTTTAGTTTTTTTATGGAAGGTGAGTAGGTTGATGCATGGGGAAGGGTAAATGACTCTTGAGTCGTCCCAATCCTTACCCTCCCCTATGAGGGACATTAGAAATATATTAATTACAGATTTTATTTTATATATCACGCATTATGCTGATTTCCTTGTTTTAACTTTATTCAAAACCTGTTCGCCGCTGATGATAATCCGTTCGAAGGGCGATTGAGAAAATTACCCATAACCGCCTGCTGCAGGAGGTGAACGTGGACGTGCCGATGACCTAAGTATACTGCGACCAGACAGTGATGACCCGTTGGCACATGCTGACGACGTTAATGCCCCAGAGATCTTCTGGTTCCACTGCCAGCCCAACGGCACGCCAGAGCGGATAATGGATATCGAAGGGCAGAAGCGCTGGGAAGGGGCGAACGGAGCCTGCGTAAGCTACTGCTGGAAAGCGAGACGCAGATATCCGAGTATCTCCAGAATTGGATGTGCCAAACAAACCAGTGTATGAAATCAGGGATGCCTATCATGAATTACGATTCATATAATGAAGTACTTGATTATCTGAGGTTTTTTTTCAACGAAAGAGTGGATTCATCAATTTATTTAGAAAAACTAATGACTTTGATTGAAGGATCTCGCACTGAAAAAACGGTGATAATAAGAGCAATTTATGAAACGTACATGCAGTATGTAAAACAAAGTAGTGATGGCATAAAAATTAACGCTGAGGAAAAAGAAATGTGGATTGACTTATTGCACCATTGGCAATAAGACTTTATTGTTATGCGGGTGTCATTGTAAATGGTTATAATAAATATAATATGTACGCGGAAAATGCTCCTCATATGGATATTCTCATGTTGAGTCGATTATATTATTAAGAACTTGTCAGGCAATAAAAAGTCAATTAGGACAAAATGATTGAATTAAAATTTAAACCGATTACAGGTGAACTAAATCTTGATGATCTGCCTTTGGAAATTGATACTGAAGAAGGCTTTTGTAAGTGTGATTTATACCGCGAATTAGTAAAGCACAAAGCCGTTAAGAAAACCATGCCAAATCACTACCTTGTTGACTCAGCAGTGTTTTCCGATAAAGAATTTCAAGTTACTATACGCCCAGTGTGCTATGGTTTTCCTTTTATGCTTCATCTTGTAGATAAAAACAGTCAATACTATAAAGCATTAAATGATTGGAATGCTCGAACTAATATTCACATACTAAATGAATCAGTAAAAAGTTTGTCTGATTGGCTGAAAGAATCACTAAACCTGGACACGCCTGATACCATGGAAACAGACATCATTAGGTGGAACTTTGCGTGGGGGCGGGTTTCAGTCTCATATGAGACAAAGTCGTTTAATCATGGGATATATATAGTTTGGAATATAACGTAGTCACTTCCAGACAAGGTTGTTTAGATATGTTAGAAATGAAACTTGATGTTCATACTGGATTTGTAGCAATTAACAACTACCCAATCGAATTAAAAGATGTTGATACTTTTAAAAATTCCTCATTTTACAAGTTCTTCTCGCCATTGACTAAAATAGGTCCTTTTTATTTCGCTATCGATAATATTAAATGGAAAGATCAAGTTTTCATTTTGGAACTGAGGCCCTCAGCATTTTCTTTTACTCCATCATTATTCCTTACTAGTAAGGATGGAAATTTTTATAAAACTCTAGATGATTGGGATAAAAGGGCTAATCTGAGTAATTTATCGGAGGAGCGGCAGCGTTTGACAGCATGGGTTGAGAATGAAATAACCTCGAACCCTAAACTTAAAATTACAACCCCACCATATGGAATTCACTGGGTGCATGAATGGGGAAGTATTGTTGTGCAGTCTAATGAAAAAAGCTTCGATTGTGGTATTTATATCGAATGGAATGTTTGACATAAATAATGTTATTAATTAATAAAATTCCTCATTTTCTTCTCACCTTACTTTTCTATTAATAACTTAAAGGCTCAATAAAAATTGAAATTAACTAATCGACTAAAGAAGAAGATATTAGTGCTGGATGGCACTGATAATGACTTTATAGATTATGGCGCAAAAATAGCATGCCCTGAATGCGAGGGGGTAATAGTCTATTCTATCGTAAACTCATATGATTTTGACACGCTCACTGAAGAGGTAAAATGCTTTTTGGTAAAGAAAATGAGAGGTGTGAAGCTTGTCAGTGAACATAAGAAATATAGCTACGACGATAGCCAGTTAGATGTTTCGAAAAATACATGTACAAAGTGTTTGAAAGAGTTTTCTACTGTATTAACGTATAAAGAAGTGCAGCCAGCCCGATACCGGGTATATCTTGTGGGGCTTTTTGAAGGTGATTTGAAACAGATCAAACTTTAAAAGTTGAGGTTTACCAATGATTGAAAATCTCATTTGTATTAAAGAAAATGACCTGCTTCAATGGGCGCGTGGCGAAAGTAACATACAGGTTAGTATGCCATTTTTAGACTATGCAATGGTCGACTCAACACGCCAGTTAGTCTTTGCGTTAAGCAAGCCAAAGCCATTACCAACCGTTTTGACCATCTTCAATGCGCAGGGCGAAAAACTATTTTGGTCAGCACCTCCTGAAGGCGCATTTTTCTATTACTTAACCTTCAACCTGTCAAAGGAAGTGGTTGTGGTCTGTAGCTATGCAGAAAAGCAAAACTGCTGGCATGATTGGTTTTATTCCTGGGATATGAAGCGTAATGCTTTGTCTCAATTAGGCCCTGCGTATTAACATCAAAAGCGCCAAAAAACGATAACAATAACCGGTAGCCAAAGAGGGCCGCATAAGCAGTTCCAACAAGCGGTTTAAAACTGAACTGAGTGGCAAAGGATGAGCACGGTTTACATTGTCATTTTGACCTATATAAAACCACACGAAGAAATCGACGCAGCGAAACCTGCTCATGTGGAGTGGCTTAAAAAGGGGTATGCAGAGGGGATTTTCCTGACGTCCGGTAGACGGATCCCAAGGACCGGTGGAGTCATACTCGCTAAATGTGAGAGTCTTGCCTCTCTTGAAGAGCGCTTGCGCGAGGATCCTTTTCAGAGGTTAAAACTTGCGACTGCTGAAATCATTCCCTTTGAACCCTGCATGAAAACCGAACTCCTGGACAATGTGTTTTAACCCCGCAATAAAAAAAACACGCCAAAGCGTGGATTTTTTTCATTCAAAACAAATCAAACGTTAAACAGGAAGTTCATCACTTCGCCATCTTTAACGATGTAATCTTTCCTATTCGCACGCATCTTGCCTGCTTCTTTCGCGCCTTGCTCACCTTGTTCTCAATAAGCTGTCGGTCTCCGACTTTACCCGCGACGAACTCCACCGGGAGACCAGCCGCACCCAGGGGCTGCTGACCACCCGCAGCGAATACGATCGTCTTGGCCAACCGCATTGCCGGGACGTCTTTACCTGCAATGCCAGGTGCCGTCGCCGCGCCGCTGGTCCCGCCGCAGGGATTACGACTACCGCAATAACCTGGTGCGTGAAGAGCGGGACGATAACCCGTTCAGCTGGTACCGCTGGCAGTACGACAGCGCCGGGCGCCTGCTCGTTCAGGACGGCACGCTGCCCGGACAGGAGCAGTGGCGCTGGGATGCAGCCGGTAACCCGCTGGAAGGGGCTGCTGAGAAGGTCACGCACAACCGCCGTACGCAGCTGAACGGCATTCGCTGGCGCTATGACATCCACGGCCGCACCGTGGAGAAGGATAACGGCCAGACGCGCTGGCACTACCGCTACGACGGCGAACATCGCCTGACGGAGGTCATCAACCAGCCGCGGGATCGCAACAAGCCGCAGACGCAGGTCAGCTTCCGCTACGATCCGCTCGGGCGCCGCATCAGCAAAACGCGCCGCCAGGTGCTGGGCGGACAGCCAACCGGCAAGCCGGTCACCACCCGGTTTGTCTGGGAAGGGTTCCGCCTGCTGCAAGAGCAGCACGGAGATGTGCCGCTGACCTACGTCTACAGCGACCAGGACAGCTACGATCCGCTGGCGCGTATTGATGGCGTTAATGCTCCGGAGATCTTCTGGTTCCACTGCCAGCCGAACGGCACGCCGGAGCGGATGACGGATATCGAAGGGCAGGTGCGCTGGGGAGGGGTCAACAGCGCCTGGGGCAAGCTGCTGCGGGAAAGCGAGTCGCAGGTATCAGGATATTCTCAGAACCTGCGCATGCAGGGGCAATACCTGGACCGTGAGACAGGGCTGCACTACAATCTGTTCCGGTATTACGACCCGGACTGCGGAAGGTTTACGCAGCAGGACCCGATAGGGCTGGCGGGGGGGATAAACCTTTACCAGTATGCGCCGAATGCGCTGGGGTGGGTGGATCCGTGGGGGTTAACTCCTGAATATCTGATTCGCTACCGCCCACACGATTCTCTTGTAAGCAATTATAGGGGGAAAGATGAACATAAAAAATGCAGTCCAAGACTTTGTTAGCAAATTCAAAATGAATGATTTAAATATGGGAGAGATAGACTATACAGACGATGAAAATGAAACTTCTTTTCCAGTGAATTTAAATGGCGAAATTCGTTTTTTTTATAGCCATTTGATTTTAAATGACCACCCAACATTTGATGGTACTTTCTTTATACAGATTGTTGAGCCCCAAGAGCTTAATGAAATGTTATCAGGCTGGCGAGTTCAAAATGACACGACCTGGCGCGATGAATATATAATCTTTGCTGAAAGAAATGGAGATGTTCTTTTTTGTGATACCCAAAATATTACATCTCCTGTTTATGGTAGTATTCAAAAAAGAAATTTCATTATTTCCAATTCGTTAGCCGACTTTTTGGATGCTTTTTGTTCTGCCATTGAGATAGAACAAAGTAAATATGATGGTGATGCTACAGATGATGATTTTAATTTCAGAGAGGACTTTCTGGAAGATATCGATTTAATGCTAAAAAGCAAGCTTAAGGATGTTGAGGCAGAAGCTTTTAAATATTTCTTTTTTGGTTAATAACAATAAAAACTTACTCTTTTAGAGACCTCCATGCTTCTGAAGGCATTTATTGCTTATATCCCTTTTATATAGGCAAGGAGGTCTCTTTTCGAATGATAATGAATAAATATATGAAAAACGTATGCTATAAATTCGATGAAAAAAGAGTTACATCTCTTGTAGAAAAAGGAAACGAGTTTCACGACAACCAAAAATACGCCGAAGCTTTAGAGCAATACCAAAAAGCCTGGCAAGCTCTTCCTGAGCCAAAGTTTGAATCGGAATTTGCTAACTGGATCGCTGCGTGCATGTACAGCGCTTACTTTGATCTTGAGGATTACGATGAGGCGAAGAAATGGGGAGAGACGACTTTGCGCACACGTGGATCGGATATAGACACCGCACCATCAATCGACCTCGGCATGGTCTGTTACGAGTTGAATCAATTCGATGAAGCGTATAAATATTTCAACGATGCTTATAACTACGGCAAAGAGCGTGCGTTTCAGGATAGACCTAAAAAATACCTTGAGTTCTATCTGCGCAAGAAGGCGTAAAATCGGTAATTTATGAAAAAAAATCCACGCCAAAGCGTGGATTTTTTTCATTCAAAACCAATCAAACGTTAAACAGGAAGTTCATCACATCGCCATCTTTAACGATGTAATCTTTCCCTTCCGCACGCATCTTGCCTGCTTCTTTCGCGCCTTGCTCACCCTTGTAGGTAATAAAGTCTTCAAACGCGATAGTCTGCGCACGAATAAAGCCTTTCTCGAAGTCGGTGTGGATCTTACCGGCCGCCTGAGGCGCGGTCGCACCTACAGGGATCGTCCACGCACGCACTTCCTTCACGCCAGCGGTGAAGTAGGTCTGCAGATTCAGCAGCTCATAGCCTGCGCGAATTACGCGGTTCAGGCCCGGCTCTTCCAGACCCAGCTCGGCCATGAACTCTTCACGGTCGGCATCGTCCAGCTCGGCGATGTCGGATTCAACGGCAGCGCACACGGCAACAACCACAGAACCTTCCGCCGCGGCGATTTCACGCACTTTGTCGAGGTAAGGGTTGTTCTCGAAACCGTCTTCGTTAACGTTGGCGATGTACATGGTTGGCTTCAGGGTCAGGAAGCTCAGGTATTTGATCGCCGCTTTGTCTTCGTCAGTCAGGTTTTTCAGCGCGCGCAGCATGCCGGCGTTTTCCAGCTGTGGCAGACATTTTTCCAGCGCAGCCAGTTCCGCTTTCGCGTCCTTGTCGCCGCCTTTGGCTTTCTTCTGCACGCGGTGAATCGCGCGTTCGCAGGTGTCGAGGTCAGAGAGCGCCAGCTCGGTGTTGATAACGTCGATGTCGTCAGCCGGATCCACTTTGTTGTTTACGTGGATGATGTTGTCGTTCTCGAAGCAGCGCACAACGTGGCCGATCGCTTCGGTTTCACGAATATTGGTCAGGAACTGGTTGCCCAGGCCTTCACCTTTGGATGCGCCTTTTACCAGGCCCGCGATGTCCACGAATTCCATGGTGGTTGGCAGAATGCGCTGCGGCTTCACGATTTCCGCGAGCTGGTCCAGACGCGGGTCCGGCATTGGCACAACGCCGGTGTTAGGTTCGATGGTACAGAACGGGAAGTTCGCCGCTTCGATACCCGCTTTGGTAAGCGCGTTAAACAGGGTGGATTTGCCCACGTTTGGCAGACCGACGATACCGCATTTGAATCCCATTTCTAAATCACCTTAATATCTTGATAATCAATCCGTTAACGATAACCGATTGATGAAAAGTAAATAACTACGCCTATTATACACGTAACCCGCATGACGCGCGGTAAAAAAGCCGTATCGGGCGGATTATTGCGCTTTAAAAGCGTGCAGGCGGTTTGTCGCTTTGGTTAAGCCATCTTGCAGCCAGATTTCAGTGCAGCGCGCCGCTTCGTCTACCGCCTCGTCAATCAGTTTCTGTTCGGAAACCGGGGGCTTACCGAGCACGAAACCGACAACTTTGTTTTTATCGCCCGGATGGCCGATTCCCACGCGCAAACGGTGGAAATTCGGGTTATTGCCCAGCTTGCTGATGATGTCTTTAAGACCGTTGTGGCCGCCGTGGCCGCCGCCAAGCTTGAATTTCGCCATGCCAGGGGGGAGATCCAGCTCATCGTGGGCGACCAGAATTTCATCCGGATTGATGCGATAAAACGTTGCCATCGCCGCCACGGCTTTACCGCTCAGGTTCATAAACGTGGTGGGTACCAGCAGGCGAACGTCCGCGCCTGCAAGGTTGATACGTGAGGTATACCCGAAGAATTTAGGTTCTTCACGCAGGGGCGCACGTGACCGCTCGGCCAGCAAATCGACGTACCATGCACCGGCATTATGGCGGGTAGCCGCATATTCTGCGCCCGGGTTGGCGAGGCCGACAATCAGTTTAATCGTCACGATTCAATTCCTAATGGGTTCCAGATCTGGCGCGTAGTTTACTGTCTGGCGCGCCGCTTGACAAAATTCTGCGATCTTCTCGGCGAAATACGAATAATTTCTGATTTGAACAATTAGAATTTCAAGCTGTTCAAAGTCTTATTTGTAAACTTTTGTTTGGGAGTTATCTGTAATTGTGATCATTCACGCAACTCATAAAAGGGGCGTTGTCTATACTTTACACACAAGGATTAGGGGCTTTTCCCATGACAACCCAAAGTTCCGGAGGTGACACATGAAACGCAAAAACGCTTCGTTACTCGGTAACGTGCTGATGGGGTTGGGGCTGTTCGTGATGGTAGGCGGCGTGGGTTATTCCATTTTGAACCAGTTGCCGCAGCTTGATCTCCCGCAATACTTCGCCCATGGCGCGATACTGAGCATCTTCCTCGGTGCGGTATTGTGGCTCGCCGGGGCACGCATGAGCGGACATGAGGAAGTGTGCGATAAATACTGGTGGGTGCGCCACTACGACAAACGCTGTCGTCGCGACCAGCATAAGCACAGCTAGTGCTGCGATAAAGAACACCGAAACGGCTCCCGAGGGAGTCGTTTTTTTTTTGCATCAGGGGTTGACCCTCACGTAACGTAAGGCTCCAGAGTGGCGCCACTGGCAAAGAAAAAGGAGCAGTTATGTTGATTCAGGTGGGTGAGCTGGCGAAACGTGCCGGGATCACCGTGCGGACATTGCACCACTATGAGCAAACAGGGTTGTTGCTGCCTTCTGCCAGAAGCGCGGCAGGTTACCGGCTTTACAACCTGGCGGATGTCCAGCGTCTGCACATGATCCAGGCGCTGGCAAAAGCGGGGCTGGAACTTGCTGAAATCAGGGATTTCCTGGAGCAGGAGTCGCTGTCGTTAACCGAGTTACTCGATGCGCAAATCACGCTGCTGGATAAACAGCTGCGCAGCATACATACGCTGCGCGACCGGCTGGTGGAGCTGCGAGCCGGGCTTCTCGACGATGCGACGCCTGATCTGGAATCCTGGCTACAGACTCTGGAGTTAATGAATATGTACGATCGCTGGTTTAGCAAAGAAGAGTTACAGCAGCTGCCGTTTGCGGTGCAGAAGGATGCGCTGGCGGCTATCTGGTCAGGGCTGGTTGCAGAGGCCAACACGCTGCTGGAACACGGTATACCCGCTACGGACGCGCGGGCGATGGATCTGGCGACGCGCTGGATGGAACGCCTGGAGCAGGACACGGCGGGCAAGCCGGAGTTTCTCACCCGGCTGAACGAGATGCACAGCGTTGAACCGCAGATGCAGGCGCAGACCGGCATCACGCCGGAGATGACCGATTACATTACGCGGGCGTTTGCCGAGTCGAAGCTGATTATCTGGGAGAAATATCTTTCTGCCGAGGAGATGGCCTTTACCCGGAAGCACTATTTTGACCGTATGATGGAGTGGCCGCCGCTGGTGGCGAAACTGCATCAGGCGCAGCGGGAAAATATCGATCCTGCCTCGGAGGAGGCGCAAAAGCTGGCTGAAAACTGGCTGGCATTGTTCCAGTCCTACGCGGGCACCAGCCCGGAAACTCAGCAAAAGTTTCGCGCCGCCATGCAGCAGGAGCCGCACCTGATGAAAGGAACCTGGATGACGCCTACCGTGCTTGCATGGCTCCAGCAGGCGATCGGAGTGATGATGCAGAGACGTTTCTCTGCATCAGATAACTCACATATCCGCTAGCGCGGCTTCACGGTTAGGATAGAAGGAGAGTCGGCCAGGGATAGGCTGGACACCCGCACGCGCCATGGTGCGCAGGGGCTGGAATTCCAGATTACTCACCCGCAGCTCACAGCCTTCCGGCAGACGTGTCACAAAGCGCTGGAAGGCATCCAGACCGCCGGCATCCAGCACCGGTACGGCATCCCATTTCAGCACCACAACCCGTTTGCCCGCGATGCGGGACTCAAGATCGCTGAACAGACCTTCCGCTGCGGCGAAGAACAGCGGGCCAATCACGCGCAGCACCAGCACGTCGTCAGGCACCTCGACGTTAACCGGGGAAAGGCGCGTCATCTGCGCGATACGGCGCATAAACAGCAGGGAAGCCAGCACGATCCCGACGCTGATGGCGATAACCATATCGAACAGCACGGTCAGCGACATGCAGATCAGCATCACGATGATGTCGTCTTTCGGCGCGCGGCGCAGCAGGTTCACGACCTTATGCGCCTCGCTCATGTTCCATGCCACCATCAGCAGCAGGGCGGCCATGGCGGACAGCGGTAGCCAGGAGAGCAGCGGGGCGAGGATCAGCAGGGCAAGGATCACCAGCACGGAGTGGATAACCGCCGAAACAGGTGACGTTGCACCCGCGCGCACGTTGGCCGCAGAGCGGGCGATGGCTGCCGTTGCGGTAATACCGCCAAAGAACGGCGCGACGAGGTTCCCCAAACCCTGACCGACCAGTTCGCTGTTAGCTTTGTGCTTGGTGCCGGTCATGCCGTCCAGAACGACGGCGCAGAGCAGGGATTCAATCGCTCCCAGCATCGCCATCGAGAACGCAGCGGGAAGCAGGGCGCGCAGGGAATCCCAGCTTAGGGTAAAGCTGGAGCCGGGCATGTCCCACGGCAGCACCAGCTGCGGTAGCAGTTGCGGAATGCCGCTACCCTGTGAACCGTCCGCCAGAACATAGTGGAACTGCGAGCCGATAGTCGCGACGTGACCACCGAACATATTGACGATGGCCATCACCGCGCAGCCCAGCAGCAGCGCGGGCAGGTGACCCGGCAGACGGATCCCCAGACGAGGCCAGACGATCAGCGTGCCCAGCGTCACAATCCCGATGGCGGCGTCGCCCAGGTTAGCAGTCGGCAGCGCCATAAACAGCGCCCCCACTTTTTGCAGGTAGTGCTCCGGTACGTGGGGCATCTGCAGGCCGAGGAAATCCTTAATCTGCATGGTTCCGATGGTGATACCAATCCCCGAGGTAAACCCCAGCGTCACGGAAAGGGGAATGTACTCTATCAGGCGACCAAAGCGAGCCAGGCCAAACAGAATCAAAAAGACGCCGGACATCAGGGTGGCGACCAGCAGGCCTGCCAGACCAAACTGCTGCGAAACCGGGTAGAGGATCACCACAAAGGCGGCAGTCGGGCCGGATACGCTGAAGCGCGAGCCGCCCGTCAGGGCAATGACGATCCCGGCAACGGCCGAGGTGTACAGACCGTACTGCGGCGCAACGCCGCTGCCAATTGCCAGCGCCATCGCCAGCGGGATGGCGATAATGCCGACGGTGATCCCGGCAATCAGGTCACGGACAAAGCGTGACGAGGTGTACTTCTCTTTCCAGCAGGCGTCGATGAGGGCGCGAAAGGGCAGAACATGTGAGGAGGCTACGTTTTTCACAATTATCTATCATCCGTATGCGCATCATCTGTCATATGAATGGCAGGTGAAGGAGGCATTAATCATACAAATAAAACCCGGAGACAAAAAAACCCGCCGCAGCGGGTTTTTAGGCCGTGTTCGATTAGTGTTCGAACATTGCAGAGATGGATTCTTCGTTGCTGATACGACGAATCGCTTCGGCCAGCATCCCGGACAGGGTCAGGGTACGCACGTTTGGCAGTGCCTTGATCTCGTCGCTCAGTGGGATGGTATCGCATACTACAACTTCGTCAATGACGGAGTTGCGCAGGTTGTTTACCGCATTACCGGAGAAGATCGGGTGAGTCGCGTACGCGAACACGCGCTTGGCACCACGCTCTTTCAGCGCTTCAGCTGCTTTACACAGCGTACCGCCGGTATCGATCATGTCGTCGACCAGCACGCAGTCGCGGCCAGCCACGTCACCGATGATGTGCATCACCTGAGAAACGTTAGCGCGCGGACGACGTTTGTCGATGATCGCCATGTCGGTATCATTCAGCAGCTTAGCGATAGCACGGGCACGTACCACGCCGCCGATGTCCGGAGAAACCACGATTGGGTTATCCAGGTTCAGCTGCAGCATGTCTTCCAGCAGGATTGGGCTGCCGAATACGTTATCAACCGGGACGTCGAAGAAGCCCTGGATCTGCTCAGCGTGCAGGTCAACGGTCAGTACGCGGTCAACGCCGACGCTTGACAGGAAGTCAGCGACAACTTTAGCGGTAATTGGCACACGCGCGGAACGGACGCGACGGTCCTGACGTGCATAGCCGAAGTAAGGGATTACAGCAGTGATACGGCCTGCGGAAGCGCGACGCAGAGCGTCGACCATAACAACCAGTTCCATCAGGTTGTCGTTCGTTGGAGCACAGGTGGACTGGATGATGAAAATATCACCACCGCGTACATTTTCGTTAATTTGTACGCTGACTTCGCCGTCGCTAAAGCGACCTACGGCGGCGTCGCCGAGGGAAGTGTACAGGCGGTTGGCAATACGTTGTGCTAGTTCCGGGGTGGCGTTACCAGCAAAAAGCTTCATATCAGGCACGAGAAGAACCTCAGGCATGCGTCCAGTGGTGGATAGCGTTCGCCGTAAACTGTGCGGGCCAGGCAAAGGCTATCCAGGCGGTGTATTAAAGAGCGCGATGCAACGTCTGGAACAGGGTGACGTTGTCACCGAAACTCAGTCTGCGCCAGAATGGCCTGCTGTAGGGGGGAGGTGTTCATCCCACGTGCTACAAAACCATGCAGCCAAACCGGCGCTTGCTCAAGCACCTGACGAGCGGCGGATTCGGTGTCAAATTCAGCAAAGACACAGGCTCCTGTACCAGTCAGGCGCGACGGCGCGTATTCTAACAGCCAGGAAAGCACCGCATCAACCTCGCGAAAACGTTTTCTTGCGATATCCTCGCAATCGTTGCTGAATTCACAATTTAATAACGTTTCTATTGACCGAACCGGGGTATTCCTTTTCAGGTCAGGATCTTTAAAGATGACCGGGGTCGGAATGCTTACGCCAGGATGGGCAACCAGGTACCATTTTTCCGGCGGTTCTACAGGGGAGAGGATTTCCCCCACGCCCTCGGCAAAGGCCGCATGACCGCGCACAAACACCGGGACATCAGCCCCCAGCGTCAAGCCCTGTGCTGCCAGTTCATCCTTCGACAGCCCGCAGCCCCAGAGATGGTTCAGCGCAACCAGCACGGTGGCGGCGTTGGATGAGCCACCGCCCAGACCGCCGCCCATCGGCAGCCGCTTCTCGATACGGATTTCCGCGCCGCTTCCCGCGGGTAGACGGCCCGATTCCGCTGCGGCTTTCATCAGCAGACGCGCGGCGCGCACGATCAGGTTCTCCTCATGCGCCACGCCCTCGACCGGGGTCAGGAGGCAAATCTGCCCGTCCTGGCGCTGTTCAATGGAGATCGTGTCGCCATAGTCAATAAACTGAAACAGCGTCTGCAGCGTGTGATAGCCGTCAGCGCGCTGGCCGGTAATGTATAAAAACAGGTTTAGCTTCGCCGGAGAGGGCCAGTGGGTCATCATTTAACGATCCAGTTATCCATTTTCAGCTTGATGCGCTGGCTTCCCTGAGTCAGTTCCATATTCGATGGTAGCGACGGTTTACTCTTACTGTCATAGGCGCTGTACACCACTTTCCAGGTTTTGCCGTTCTGGGTGTAGTTCACCTGGCTCAGACGGTACTGGTCGTCCAAGGTGTAGTCGGTGGCGTCACCCGGCAGGCCCAGGATCCACTGGCGCAGACTGTTGAGCGGGATAGGCATCCCGGTCAGCTTGCCAATCATCTCTTCGGCATCGGTCGCGGTATAGTGCTGGCCTTTGTTATCGGTGATCTGCGCTTCGCCCGGTTTCGCGATAAGCTCCAGCTCGGTGCTGCCCAGCGGGTTCAGCAGCAGCAGGCGGTAGTTGTCCTGCCCCGTCTGCTGCCAGAAGAAGCGGGCATAAACCTTTTGTTCGTCAGAGAGATAAGCGAAAGCGCCGCGGGTCTGGTACTGGTTCAAATTACGGACGTCCTGCTGGTGCTGACGCCACTGCGGTGAATCAGGGCTTTTGCCCGGGCCTTTTGGTTGGGTGACGGTACAGGCGGTCAGAACCAGTGCTGCCAGCGGCAGCAGGCGAATCAGTCGGGTCATAATGAGGACAAATCCTTGAGATACGTTGCAGTTATGACTGTTAATGCTAGCGTCGAAGGGGGCTACCGTCTACGTTCAAATTATCTCAAAGCGCTGTGTAACCTATTACTCCGAAAGGGGGCTGTCTCTTTTATTGATCTCGCGCATCCTGTATGATGCGTTCTGCTAACCTTATTAACGCTGGTACTACTCCCGCTCAACATGACCCTATTAGCACTCGGTATCAACCACAAAACAGCCCCGGTTTCGCTGCGAGAACGCGTAACGTTTTCGCCGGATACGCTTGACCTGGCGCTGGACAGCCTGCTTGCACAGCCGATGGTGCAGGGTGGCGTGGTGCTCTCGACGTGCAACCGTACCGAGCTCTATTTAAGCGTGGAAGAGCAGGACAACCTGCACGAAGCACTGATCCGCTGGCTATGCGACTACCACAATCTCAACGAAGACGAGCTGCGTAACAGCCTGTACTGGCATCAGGACAACGATGCTGTCAGCCATCTGATGCGCGTGGCCAGCGGTCTGGATTCGCTGGTGCTGGGCGAGCCGCAAATTCTCGGTCAGGTAAAAAAAGCGTTTGCCGATTCACAAAAAGGGCATCTGAAGGCCAGCGAGCTGGAGCGCATGTTCCAGAAGTCGTTCTCCGTGGCGAAGCGTGTGCGAACCGAAACCGACATTGGTGCCAGTGCGGTTTCCGTTGCTTTCGCGGCCTGCACCCTTGCGCGCCAAATCTTTGAATCCCTTTCTACCGTCACCGTGATGCTGGTGGGCGCGGGCGAAACCATCGAACTTGTGGCGCGCCATCTGCGCGAGCATAAAGTGAAAAAGATGATCATCGCTAACCGCACCCGCGAACGCGCGCAGGTGCTGGCGGATGAAGTGGGGGCAGAGGTGGTTGCCCTGAGCGACATCGATGAACGCCTGAAAGAGGCGGACATTATCATCAGCTCTACCGCCAGCCCGCTGCCGATTATCGGAAAAGGGATGGTGGAGCGTGCGCTGAAGTCCCGTCGCAATCAGCCAATGCTGCTGGTGGATATCGCCGTCCCGCGCGATGTTGAACCGGAAGTGGGCAAGCTGCCTAACGCCTACCTCTACAGCGTGGATGACCTGCAAAGCATCATTTCGCACAACCTTGCCCAGCGTAAAGCGGCGGCGGTTCAGGCGGAAACCATCGTTGAGCAGGAAACCAGTGAGTTTATGGCCTGGCTGCGCGCGCAAAGCGTCAGCGAGACCATCCGCGAGTATCGCGGACAGGCGGAGCAGGTGCGTGATGACCTGACTGCCAAAGCGTTAGCGGCCCTTGAACAGGGCGGTGACGCGCACGCAATTATGCAGGATCTGGCGTGGAAACTGACCAACCGCCTTATCCATGCGCCAACCAAATCTCTTCAGCAGGCCGCCCGTGACGGGGATGATGAACGCCTGACTATTCTGCGCAACAGCCTCGGGCTGGAATAGCGCCCTATACCCATTTTCTAAGACAAGGTGCACTTACGCCTATGAAGCCTTCTATCGTCGCTAAACTGGAAGCTCTGCACGAGCGCCATGAAGAAGTACAGGCGCTGCTCGGGGATGCCGGGACCATTGCGGACCAGGAACGTTTTCGCGCCCTTTCACGTGAATACGCGCAGTTAAGTGATGTTTCTAAATGCTTTACCGACTGGCGACAGGTTCAGGAAGATATCGAAACCGCGCAGATGATGCTCGACGATCCTGAAATGCGCGAGATGGCGCAGGAAGAGCTGCAGGATGCGAAAGCGCGTTCTGAAGAGATGGAGCAGCAGCTTCAGGTGCTTCTGCTGCCGAAAGATCCGGACGATGAGCGTAACGCCTTTGTGGAAGTTCGCGCCGGTACCGGCGGTGACGAAGCGGCGCTGTTTGCCGGGGATCTGTTCCGCATGTACAGCCGCTACGCCGAGTCGCGTCGCTGGCGCGTGGAGATCATGAGCGCCAACGAAGGCGAACACGGTGGCTATAAAGAGGTTATCGCCAAGATCAGCGGCGACGGCGTGTATGGACGTCTCAAGTTTGAATCCGGCGGTCACCGCGTGCAGCGCGTACCGGCCACCGAATCTCAGGGCCGCATTCACACCTCTGCCTGTACGGTGGCGGTGATGCCGGAGCTGCCGGAAGCGGAACTGCCGGACATTAATCCGGCGGACCTGCGTATTGATACTTTCCGCTCCTCTGGCGCGGGCGGTCAGCACGTTAACACCACCGATTCCGCCATTCGTATTACCCACCTGCCAACCGGTATAGTTGTCGAATGTCAGGACGAGCGTTCCCAGCATAAAAACAAAGCCAAAGCGTTGTCGGTGCTGGGCGCGCGTATCCACGCGGCCGAAATGGCGAAACGCCAGCAGGCGGAAGCATCCACGCGTCGTAACCTGCTGGGCAGCGGCGATCGCAGCGACCGAAACCGCACCTACAACTTCCCGCAGGGGCGCGTAACCGACCACCGCATCAACCTGACGCTGTACCGTCTGGACGAGGTGATGGAAGGCAAGCTGGACATGCTGATTGAGCCTATCGTGCAGGAATACCAGGCCGACCAGCTGGCGGCACTGTCCGAGCAGGAATAATGGATTTTCAGCGCTGGTTACGTGAGGCTGCCGGTGAGCTTTCCGAAAGTGAAAGCCCTAAACGCGATGCCGAAATTTTGCTTGAGCATGTGACGGGTAAAGCCCGCACGTACCTGCTGGCCTTCGGCGAAACTGAACTGACCGCGGAACAGGAAGCACAGCTCGCCGCGCTGCTTGCCCGCCGTAAAACCGGCGAGCCGGTGGCGCACCTTGTCGGCGAGCGCGAGTTCTGGTCGTTACCGCTGTACGTTTCGGCGGCAACGCTGATCCCGCGTCCGGACACCGAGTGTCTGGTTGAGCAGGCGCTGGCGCGTTTATCTGCGGAGGCCTGCAGCATTCTCGATCTCGGTACCGGTACCGGGGCCATCGCGCTGGCGCTCGCCAGCGAGCGGCCGGACTGCACCGTTACGGCGGTGGACGTGATGCCTGATGCGGTCGCGCTGGCGCAGCGTAACGTGGAACGTCTCGGGCTCAGCAACGTGACGGTGCTGCAAAGCAGCTGGTTTGCCGCGCTTGAGAATCGTTCATTTGCGATGATTGTCAGCAATCCTCCTTACATCGACGAACATGATCCGCACCTTGCGCAGGGAGATGTTCGCTTTGAACCGCTCACGGCACTGGTTGCTGCCAACGCGGGATTAGCCGATCTTGATCACATTGTGACAACGTCACGAAAACATTTACTTCCCGGTGGCTGGCTGCTCGTGGAGCATGGCTGGACGCAGGGGGAAGCCGTGCGAGCGCTGTTTATGCAAGCAGGCTACGCCGCTGTTGAAACCTGCCGCGACTACGGCGGCAACGAGCGCCTGACGCTGGGGCAGTGGTTATGAGCCTGTTTACCGTACTTATTACCGTCCACTTGATTTCCGTTGCGCTGACCATCACCTTTTTCATCGTCCGTTACTGGTGGCGCTACAGCAACAATCCGCTGATGGATGCCCGCTGGGTGCGTATCGCGCCACACTGTATCGACACGGTGTTGCTCCTTTCCGGTGCCGGGCTTATGTGGAAGACCGGCTATCTGCCATTTACTGATAAAGGCGCATGGCTGACTGAAAAGCTGTTTGGCGTTATCATCTACATCGTTTTGGGTTTTATCGCGCTTGGGCGTCGTCGTCCGCGCAGCCAGCAGGTCGGGTTTATGGCCTTTCTGCTGGGTCTGGTGGTGCTGTACATCATCATTAAACTCGCCACCACAAGAATACCGTTACTGGGGTAAGTCATGAGGTCCTTAGCCGATTTCGAATTTAATAAAGTGCCGCTTTGCGATGGCATGATCCTGATTTCAGAGATGATTCGCGACGATTTTACGTCGCAGTTTGTCTACGATGAGCTGGAGAATCTGGTCAGCCTGGCGCGTGAAGAGATTAATCAGGCTCGCCCGCAAGACTGGCAATTAGAGAAGCTGCTGGAGCTTTTCTACGGCGAATGGGGTTTCTGCGACACGCGGGGCGTGTATCGCCTGTCTGACGCATTATGGCTGGACCAGGTCTTAAAAAATCGTCAGGGCAGCGCCGTGGCGCTGGGCTCTATTTTGCTATGGGTCGCGCACCGTCTGGATATTCCGCTGGTCCCGGTCATTTTCCCGACGCAGATGATCCTGCGTGCTGAGTGGCTGGACGGCGAAATGTGGCTCATTAATCCTTTCAACGGCGACACGCTGGATGAACATACGCTGGACGTATGGCTGAAAGGCAATATTAGCCCGTTGGCTGAACTCTTCAACGAAGATCTCGACGAGGCGGATAACGCAGAGGTCATTCGTAAGCTGCTGGACACGCTAAAGTCCGCGTTAATGGAAGAGCGTCAGATGGAGCTGGCGTTGCGCGCCAGCGAAGTACTGCTGCAGTTCAACCCGGAAGATCCGTACGAAATCCGCGACAGAGGGCTGATTTATGCCCAGCTCGACTGCGAGCACGTGGCGCTGAACGATCTGAGCTATTTCGTCGAGCAGTGCCCGGAAGACCCCATTAGCGAAATGATTCGTGCGCAGATCAACGCGATCTCGCACAAACAAATTACACTGCATTAATCTTAATTCCGATTCACACCTGAATAAGGCGATCCTATGAAACAAAAAGTGGTTAGCATTGGTGATATCAAGGTAGCAAACGACCTGCCGTTCGTACTGTTTGGCGGCATGAACGTGCTGGAATCCCGCGATCTCGCCATGCGTATCTGCGAACACTACGTGACCGTGACCCAGAAGCTGGGCATCCCGTACGTGTTTAAAGCCTCTTTTGACAAAGCCAACCGCTCCTCCATCAACTCTTACCGTGGCCCGGGCCTGGAAGAGGGTATGAAAATTTTCCAGGAGCTGAAGCAGACCTTTGGCGTGAAAGTGATCACCGACGTGCATGAAGCCTCCCAGGCGCAGCCGGTGGCAGACGTGGTGGACGTGATTCAGCTCCCGGCATTCCTGGCTCGCCAGACCGACCTGGTGGCCGCGATGGCGAAAACCGGTGCCGTGATCAACGTGAAAAAACCACAGTTCGTCAGCCCGTGCCAGATGGGTAACATTGTCGATAAGTTTATCGAAGGTGGTAACGATCAGGTCATCCTGTGCGACCGTGGTGCAAACTTCGGTTACGACAACCTGGTCGTGGATATGCTGGGCTTCAGCGTAATGAAGAACGTCTCTAACCAGTCTCCGGTGATTTTCGACGTGACCCATGCTCTGCAGTGCCGCGAGCCGTTTGGCGCCGCGTCCGGCGGCCGCCGTGCTCAGGTGACCGAACTGGCGCGCGCCGGTATGGCAACCGGCCTGGCTGGCCTGTTCATTGAAGCGCACCCGGATCCGGATAACGCAAAATGCGACGGTCCATCCGCGCTGCCGCTGGATAAGCTTGAGCCGTTCCTGAAACAGATCAAAGCGATTGACGATCTGGTGAAGAGCTTCGACGAGCTGGATACCAGCAAATAATAAAAAAACCCGCTTCGGCGGGTTTTTTTATGCCTCCCTCTCCCTGGCGGAGAGGGTTGGGGTGGGGGCATCAGCCCGCACCGGCCCACTCTTACGCAAATATCGTCATCAGATACGCAACAAACAACGCCATATGCGCCGCTCCGTTCAGCACGTTGGTGCGCCCGGTGGAGAACGAAATCTGGCACAGCAGCAATGATGCTACCATCACGATCATCTCCGGCGCACCCAGCGCAAACTGCAGCTCGTTACCGGTCATAAAGGCAATCAGCGTCACCACCGGTACGGTGAGTGAAATCGTCGCCAGCACGGAGCCGAAGAACAGGTTCATTGCGCGCTGCACCTGATTATTCAACACCGCTTTCAGCGCGCCCAGCCCTTCAGGGGACAGGATCAGCAGCGCCACCAGGAAGCCGGTAAACGCCACCGGCGCGTTCAGCTCGGTTAACAGCGTCTCCAGCGGGTTAGCGTTCATCTTTGTAACGGCAATCACCGCAATCAGATGCACGATCAGCCAAACCGTATGCCACGCGCTGCTGTGGGCCGACGGCTTACCGTGGTGCGGATCATCGTCGTCGCCGTCGTCTTCATGCTCATACACAAACAGGCTCTGGTGCGTTTTGGTCTGAATCAACAGGAACACGCCGTACATGGCGGCGGAAATCAGCGCGACCAGCAGCGCCTGACCGGTGGAGAAGTTTGCACCCGGCAGCGCCATCGGGAAGACCAGCACGATAATGGCAAGCGGGAAGAGGGCAATCAGATACTGTTTGATGCCAAACAGGTTCATATACTGGGTCGCGAATTTACGCCCACCCAGCAGCAGAGAGAAGCCCACCAGGCCGCCCGTCACAATCATAATGATCGAGTAAAGCGTATCGCGCATCAGCGTCGGCGCGGCATCGCCGGTCGCCATGAGCGCGGAAATCAGGCTGACTTCGAGAATAACAACGGAAAGGCTGAGAATTAAAGAACCGTACGGCTCGCCCAGACGGTGGGCCAGGACGTCCGCATGGCGAACGACGCTAAATGCGCTGGTTAAGATGCCGACCAGGGCAAGAATATTGATACCAACCACCACTGGCAGTGACTGACTGCTTCCCCAGAAGAGCAGCACAGCCAGTGCCAGAACCGGGAAAATGAGTGACGTCTCCTTGTGGCGGGTCTTTACCGCCTCGTGTGTTGCTGTCATGTGCTTCTCCATCAATGCAGGTGCTTGTAATTATAGATAGATTTTTAAGGGCATTAAACTAACAGATCTCTGTTAAATACCCTTTATCTTTTACTTAATTTTACCCTTTTCATTGAAATTTGCGCCTGACCCATATAATTTACTTTATCTCTTAAATAGATTTTAAATAACAATAAATTAGAGCTTTAATCAATGCATAAATTAAGCCCGGGTGGCACCATGCTATATCGTCGTCCACACTTATCTCTTTAAGCAAAAGAGAGGTGAGTGATGCCATATAAAACGAAACGCGAATTACCCGATAACGTGCAAAACGTGCTGCCCGCTCACGCGCAGGATATCTATAAAGAGGCGTTTAACAGCGCCTGGGATCAATACAAAGACAAGGAAGATCGCCGGGATGATGCCAGCCGTGAAGAGACGGCCCACAAAGTCGCCTGGGCCGCCGTAAAACATGAATATGAAAAAGGAGACGACGATAAATGGCATAAAAAGAAATAGCCCTGAAATAATTCGCTGCCTTCATTTTGACTTTTCAGGCGGTTGAACTGCCGTTGTATTGCAACTGGTCCGCTAATTGCTTATCGTTATTTCACTGCTGGCAAAATGACCAGCACCTAAGGCCGGGAAGGCGAATTACAGATGTCGCAAGGAAGCATGCAGTGGCGGAGGTGGAAAGTGTTAACGCGTGATTTCTTAATGAAGGCAGATTGTAAGACGGCATTTGGTGCTATTGAGGAATCGCTTCTCTGGTCAGCTGAACAACGTGCGGCGTCGCTCGCTGCCACGCTTGCCTGCCGCCCGGATGATGGCCCGGTATGGATTTTTGGCTACGGTTCCCTGATGTGGAACCCGGCGCTCGAATTTGTCGAATCGGCAACGGGAACGCTGCCTGGCTGGCACCGCGCATTTTGCCTGCGTCTGACGGCCGGACGCGGCAGCGCGTGCCAGCCCGGGCGCATGCTTGCACTGAAAGAGGGCGGGCGCACCACTGGCGTGGCGTATCGCCTGCCGGATGCCACGCTGGAAGAGGAGCTTACGCTGCTCTGGAAGCGCGAGATGATCACCGGCTGCTACATGCCAAGCTGGTGCAAGCTGGAACTGGACGACGGACGCACCGTCAATGCGCTGGTGTTTATCATGGACCCGCGCCATCCGCTGTATGAAGCGGATACCCGCACGCAGGTGATTGCTCCGTTAATAGCCGCTGCCAGCGGACCGCTGGGTACCAACGCGCAGTATCTCTTCTCCCTCGATCAGGAGTTGACCCGCCTCGGCATGCAGGACGATTGTCTGAATGAGCTGGTGGTGAAGGTGAAGGCGTTGCTGGAAGGGAACCCGCTCAACGGCACGCTGCGACCGGGTTTTGCCTGATATTACGCCCGGCTTGCCGGGCGTTTAATATTATGCTGCCACGTAGCTGATGGAATGCTCCAGAGACTGACTGTGGCTGTCAATCAGCACATCCCATGTGCCGGTGTAGGGCACTGTAAGCCAGGCCTTATCATCCTGTACGGTGAGAATATCCGCCTGGGACTGTTTTTGTGCTTTCGAACTCATCAGATGAATACGACAGCGTTCTGAGCAACGCACCACCACCGTATCCCCGCCAAACAGCTTCAAACTTGTTTTTACCAGTGCCATTTTTTACCCCGTAGTCTTAAACAACGCTCTCCCTGCAGCCATATCCGAGCGTGATGTTGTTCACAATTCACTCATGGCATAACACCAAAGGGGAGGGGGTGGGATGCTGATTTTGATCAAAAAATGGCATAACGATTAAACAAAAATGACAAAATTCCTCAAAATTTCAGCTGGCGCGCGTTTTACCCGCTAAACGCGCGCCGCCAGAAAATTAAATGCGGAAATGACCGGCTGTTTCAGCAAGGTCGCCCGCCTGGCTCTGCAGGGCACCCGCAGCGGCGGCGGATTCCACGACCAGCTCGGCGTTCTGCTGAACCATTCTGTCGAGATGGGTCACCGCGTGGTTGATCTCATGAATCCCTTTCATCTGCTCGCTGGTGGCGATGGAAATTTCGCGCATAATGCCGGAGACGCTGCCGATGCTGGAGCGGATCTCGTCCATGCTTTCCCCGGCCAGGTGCACGTAGCGGGAGCCGGTGGCGACGCTGTCGGTGGTGGAATCGATCAGCGATTTGATCTCTTTCGCCGCCTGGGCGCTGCGGCTCGCCAGGTTACGCACTTCGCCCGCCACCACGGCAAACCCGCGTCCCTGCTCACCCGCACGCGCCGCCTCGACGGAGGCGTTCAGCGCCAGAATGTTGGTCTGGAAAGCAATGCCGTCAATCACGCTGGTGATATCGCCAATTTTAGCCGACGCGACTTCGATGGACTGCATGGTGCTGATCGCCTGGGATACCACCTCGCCGCCGCGCGCAGCGGCCGCTGAGGCTTTGCTCGCCTGGTCATTCGCTTCTGCCGCCGATTCGTTCGACTGGGTCACGGAGGCGGTGATCTGCTCCACGGCGCTGGCCGTCTCGCGCAGGCTGGATGCGGCCTGCTCGGTACGTCCGGAAAGATCCTGGTTACCCGCCGCAATCTCCTGAGCGGCGTTTTTCACCGACTCGCTGGCATCACGGAGCTGCACCATCACCACCGACAGCTTATCGCTGAAGGCGTTAAAGGCCTGCGCAATCTGCGCAACCTCGTCCTCGCCGTTGTCCGGCAGGCGCTGGGACAGATCGTTAGTCCCGTTAGCAATGTTGTGCATCGCGTCGCGAATGTCTGACAAACGCTTGAGCAGGCGGGCAATCAGGAAATGCACAATGGCCGCGCTCAGCAGTGCCAGGATCACCAGCGAAATCGCCGAGGCTTTAAGCAGGGAACGCATGCCGGAGGTGGCATCACCGTTGTCGAGCGCGACGACTAACAGCCAGTTTGTACCCGGCACGGCTGTCGCCACGAAGGTTTTTTCAGCATCGTTCAGCGTTCCGTCGACGAGATTACCGCTTTTCAGTGCAGCAAAATCAATGCCTTTGATCGTCTCAGCGAATGGTTTAAGCGTGAGCGCCGGATCGTTAGCGGCAATCACGCTGCCGTCACTGTTCAGAAGCAACCCGCTGCTGGCCGGTGTTGGATGGATCCCGCGCACGTTAGCCACCACGCTGTCCATCGCCACATCGCCCGCCACCACCGCTTTCAGCGTACCATTCTCTTTTACCGGCACGGCGAAGGTTACCACCAGTTTGCCGGTCCCCGCGTCAACGTAGGGCGCGGTGACGACCGGACCGTCCGTGCTGACCACCTGCTGATACCACGGGCGGATAGTCGGGTCATAGTCCGCCGGGACACCCGCCGGTTCAGAGAATTTCGCCGTTTTGCTGGCGTAACCAACATAAACGTTGGTGAAGCCACCCGCCTGCGCAAGCTGTTTAAACACCGGAACCGGATCGTCACTCAGCGCAACGGTCTGCGCTGAGGCGATCACCGCCATCTTGCTTTTTACCCAGTCGGCAATCGCCATGTTATGGCTGGCGCTGGTGCTGGTCAGAATATCGCGCTGGGACTGCTGGTTATCCTGGCGCGTGACCTGGAAGTTAATAACGGTATTAAGGAGAAGTGCGACGACCAGACAGCCTGCAGTCGTCGCGATGATGCGTGCACGAATCGATCTGAACATAAGTGAAATACCTGCTGTGTTGTTTCCATGCCTATCGGCATCCCCGCAGGTAAACTTGATGCTGAAACCGCGTCCATAAGAAAATAATATTTTTACGGGTTTATTATTAAAAAGCTAATACTTTATCCGCGGACAGCGTCCACTCGGCCAGCTCAACCAGCGTACCAATCTCTACGCCATCAACCAGCGGCAGACCGGTAATACCGCGGCCATCGGTACAGGTCTTGCACAGCTTCACCGGCACGTTTTGCGCGGTCAGGATCTCCAGCATCTGCTGAATGTTATAGCCTTCTGCCGGTTTTTGTCCCTTCAGCCCCGCGGTGACCGCGTCCGACATTAAAAAGAGTCGTAACGCGAGGTCACTCTCTTTTTCACGCAGCGCAATCGCCAGGCGCAGGCTATTAAAAAGGGATTCGCTGCCGTAGGCCGCACCGTTGGCGACGATCACAATCTTTTGCATGTTGACTCCTGTTCTTATAAAGGCACGAATATTGCTTAGCTTTCCCGAGTTTCGCTGTTCCGGAGAGAAAGCATGACATTAATGGCTGGCATTTCGCCAGGCGCTGCCGAATGGCTCGAGCGCGCAAAGATGATGCGCCGGGAGCAGCTCAGCAAGCTGGCACAGCTTGGCGAGCTTGTGCACGGCATTAGCCAACTGGTGCACATGTTACAGTGCGAGCGTGGGGCGTCCAACGTCTGGCTCTGCTCACAGGGTAAGCTTTACGCCCCCGAATGCAAAGCCAGCCGGGCGCTGGTGGATGAAAACCTCGCTGCACTTTATGTGATTCTTGAAAAACAGTCGCCGATCCCGGGAAGTACGGTCTGTGAACGCATCGGCGGCGCGCTCCTGAGCCTGGATATGCTTCCCGCGCTGCGCGAAGGAGTTATTCAGCAAACGGTAACGGCACCGCAGGCGATGGAACACTACTCCCGCATGCTTCGCCATCTGCTCAGTATCGTACCGCAGCTTAATGACAGCATTGACGATCCGCAAATAGCCGGGCGTTTTGTCGCCCTGTATAGCCTGATGCAGGGGAAAGAGCTGGCGGGACAGGAGCGGGCGCTGGGGGCGATTGGCTTCACGCAGGGTTTTTTCGATGATGTGACTCGCCAGAGGCTGGTTGACCGCATCGACGGGCAGCAGGCCTGCTTTGAAATCTTTCTCTCGCACAGCCACGCTGAGGTACAGGCCACCTTTGCCTTAAACTGCCAGTCCGATCGTGAAACGGAACAGCTACGAAGGGTGGCCTGCACCCGCCAGCCCGCCGCCGATAACGGCCATACCGCACTGGCCTGGTTTGCGCTGCAAACCGCGCGCCTTGAGCATCTGCGCGCGCTGGAGGAGACGCTCATCGCCGATCTGATGACGGCGGTGGACGAGCGTATTTACCGTAACGATGAGTACGTGCCTCCCGCCGATGAGCAGGACGATCCGCTGATACAGTACCCGGAAAAACCGTTGCTCACCCTGGTACGCCAGCAGGCGCGTGAGATAGAACAGCTCTCGCGCCAGCTTGCGTCGCTGCGCGATACGCTTGAAGAGCGCAAAGTCATAGATAAAGCGAAAAGCGTTTTGATGACCCACCAGAATATGAGTGAGGAACAGGCCTGGACGGCGCTGCGCAAAATGGCGATGGATAAGAACCAAAGGATGGTGGATATCGCCCGCGCGCTGCTCATGGTGAAGAATTTGTGGCAGGTAATACCAAAGGAGTAGCTGCACGGTTAGCGGGCATTTTGTGCCTGATTGAGGTGCGTAAACCTGAGGGTAAAGCGGGATACACCGCGAAAACCGCGTGTTAAAACCTGGCATTCGCTTTGCATTATCAGATTAACCATTTTTGACGATGCGCCAACGGCGGTGCATTCGTCTTCGGGATAAAGGCGTCCACTGGTGCTTCGGCATCGTGGGCGCTTTTTTTGGTTTTTATTCAGGAGTGGTCATGGCGGATTTGTCGAGACGGCGTTTTTTGCAGGCCAGCATGCTGGCGAGTGGCGCAATGCTGTTACCGGGTATCATGCAGGCCGCATGGGCGGCAGGCTCGGATAAACCGGAGCAGGAAACAGTGCGCATCGGGTTTATCCCGCTGACAGACTGCGCGCCCGTGGTTATCGCGGCGCTGAAAGGCTTTGATAAAAAATACGGCATTACCATCGTGCCCACCAAAGAGGCGAGCTGGGCGGCGGTGCGCGACAAGCTGGTGGCGGGCGAGCTTGATGCCGCGCACATTCTCTACGGCCTGCTGTACGGCCTGGAGCTGGGCATTGCCGGCAAGCCGCAGCAGATGGCAAACCTGATGACGCTTAATCAGAACGGCCAGGCGATTACGCTTTCCAGCGATCTGGCGGAGAAGGGCGTTCGAGACCTTGACGGGCTGAAAAAGCTAATTGGTCAGCAGGCGCCCGGCACCTACACCTTCGCGCACACCTTCCCGACCGGGACGCACGCCATGTGGCTCTACTACTGGCTGGCCAGCGCGGGCATTAACCCCTTTGACGACGTGCGCACGGTGGTGGTGCCGCCGCCGCAGATGGTGATGAACATGCGCATTGGCAACATGGTCGGCTTTTGCGTCGGCGAGCCGTGGAACGCGCGGGCGATTAACGACCGCATCGGCTTTACCGCCGCGACGTCACAGTCTGTCTGGGCCGACCATCCGGAAAAAATCCTCGGCACGCGTCGCGACTGGGTGGAGAAAAACCCGCACACCGCGCGGGCGCTGGTCAGCGCGGTGCTGGAGGCCGCACGCTGGATCGAAGCCTCCCCGGAAAACAAGCGCGAGACCGCGCGGATCCTCTCCCGCCGGGCGTGGCTCAACTGCAAGGAACAGTTTCTCACCGGGCGAATGCTCGGCGAGTACGACAACGGCCTGGGCCAGCGCTGGCAGGACGCGCACCCGATCCGTTTCTTCAACGAGGGGGCCGTCAGCTACCCATATCTCTCCGACGGTATGTGGTTCTTAACCCAGTTCCGCCGCTGGGGCTTGCTCAAATCCGCGCCGGACTACGCGGCTATTGCACAGCGCATTAACCAGACCGCTGTCTGGCAGGATGCCGCCACGGCGGTGGGGGGCATCACCACACCGACTTCACCATTACGCAGCAGCACATTGATGGACGGCACCGTCTGGAACGGTACCGACCCGGAAGGATACGCCAGCCGTTTCGCCATTCATCGTAAAGGGGCCTGATTATGCAGCATCTGCAAAAGACGAAATCACCAGATACGCCAGAGAGTGGGGAGGTGATTGTCCTCCCTCCGGTGCAGGTTCGCCGCCGTACGCCGACGTTTGCGCGTCGGATTAACGCGATCATTCAACGCATCATTCCGGCGTTAATCGGTCTGGGACTGCTGGTCGTGCTGTGGCAGCTGGCGGCGATTAACAGCAAAGGTTTCCCGACGCCGCTCAGCACGCTTGATTCCGCCATTACTCTGTTTGCCGATCCGTTTTATCGCGACGGGCCTAACGATATGGGCATCGGCTGGAACGTGCTCGCCTCATTACAGCGCGTGGCGGTGGGCTTTGGCCTGGCCGCGTTCGCCGGGATCCCGCTCGGCTTCCTGATTGGCCGCTTCACCTTTTTTTCGCGCATGTTCGGCCCGCTGATCGCGCTGTTACGCCCGGTTAGCCCGCTGGCCTGGCTGCCCATCGGCCTGCTGCTGTTCCAGAAAGCGGAGCCCGCGTCGAGCTGGACCATTTTTATCTGCTCTATCTGGCCGATGGTGATCAACACCGCCGAAGGCGTGCGCCGCATTCCGCAGGACTACCTCAACGTTGCCCGGGTGCTGCAGCTTTCCGAGTGGACCATCCTGCGCCGCATTCTCTTCCCGGCGGTGCTGCCCGCGGTGCTGACCGGGGTGCGCCTCTCCATCGGCATCGCCTGGCTGGTGATTGTCGCCGCCGAGATGCTGACCGGAGGGCTGGGGATCGGCTTCTGGATCTGGAACGAGTGGAACAACCTCAACGTCGAAAACATTCTCATCGCCATCGTCATCATTGGCGTGGTCGGGCTGCTGCTGGAGCAGGGGCTGATGCTGATCGCCCGGCGCTTTAGCTGGCAGGAAAAATAAGGAGCGAACATGAAACCATTAATTCAGGTCCAGGCCGTGAGCCAGCGTTTTTCCACCGCCAGCGGCGAGTTTCTGGCGCTGCAGAACGTCTCTTTTGATATCCACGAGGGCGAAACCGTGAGCCTGATTGGGCACTCTGGCTGCGGCAAATCGACGCTGCTGAACCTCATCGCCGGTATTACCCTGCCGACCGAAGGTGGGCTGATTTGTGACAACCGCGAAATCGCCGGGCCGGGGCCGGAGCGCGCGGTGGTGTTCCAGAACCACTCGCTGCTGCCGTGGCTCACCTGCTTCGACAACGTGGCCCTGGCGGTAGATCACGTGTTTCGCCACAGCATGAGCAAGGCTGAGCGCCGGGAGTGGATTGAACACAATCTCGACCGCGTGCAGATGGGGCACGCTCTGCACAAGCGTCCGGGGGAGATCTCCGGCGGCATGAAGCAGCGCGTCGGTATTGCCCGCGCGCTGGCGATGAAGCCGAAAGTGCTGCTGATGGATGAACCCTTCGGCGCGCTCGATGCGCTGACGCGCGCTCATCTGCAGGACTCGGTAATGCAGATCCAGCAGGCGCTGAACACCACCATCGTGCTCATTACCCACGACGTGGACGAGGCGGTGCTGCTCTCCGATCGCGTGCTGATGATGACCAACGGCCCGGCGGCGACCGTCGGGGAGATCCTGCGCGTCGATCTGCCGCGCCCGCGCAACCGGGTGCAGCTGGCGGACGACAGCCGCTATCACCACATGCGCCAGCAGATCCTTCATTTCCTCTATGAAAAGCAGCCAAAAGCGGCGTAGCGAGGGGGCTTTGATGCGACTGGTCATTATCGGAAATGGCATGGCGGCTACGCGGCTGATTGCCTCGCTCACCGGGCGTGCTGCAGGTCGTTTCGCTATCACCGTCATCGGTGACGAGCCGGAACATGCCTATAACCGCATCCAGCTTTCGCCGGTGCTGGGCGGTGAAAAGCAGGCTGCAGACATCTGTCTTCAGGATGACGACTGGTACCAGGCGCGCGGCGTGACGTTGCTGCGGGGCGAAAAGGCGATCGCCGTAAACGTGGACACGCGGGAAGTGCAAACCGCCGCCCGCACGCTGGACTGGGATGCGCTGGTGTTTGCCACCGGATCAACGCCCTTTATTCCGCCAATCCCCGGCTGCGATGCGCCGCATGTGTTCACGTTCCGTACCCTGGCAGATACCCGGGCCATTCAGGCGATCGTCGGTCCTGCGGTGGTGCTGGGCGGCGGCGTGCTCGGGGTTGAGGCGGCAGCAGCGCTGGCGCGTTCAGGTGACGAGGTCACGCTTGTTCATCGCGGTCCGTGGCTGATGGAGCAGCAGCTGGATCGGCAGGCGGGAATGCTGCTGGAAGAGGCGCTGGCGGCGCGGGGCGTGCGCTGTGAGCTCGTCTCTGGCATCGCAGCGGTGAACGGAGATAGCGTGACGCTGCTTAACGGACGCAGTATCGCCGCCGCGCGCGTGGTGCTAGCGACCGGCGTGCAGCCCAGCGTCGCGCTGGCGCAGGCCAGCGGCATTCGCTGCGCGCGCGGCATCGTGGTGGATCACCAGATGCAAACCTCCGAGCCGGACGTCTACGCCATTGGCGAGTGCTGCGAAATTGACGGCCAGACGTTTGGCCTGGTCGCCCCCTGTCTGGCGCAGGCGGATATCCTTGCCGCGCGGCTGGCGGGGGACGTCACCGCGCCGTTTGTCCTGACTGACAACGGCGTACGCCTCAAGGTGACCGGCGTGGAGCTGTTCAGCCTCGGTCGCGCGGCAGAGCGGGAGGGCGACGTGGTCTGGAGCGCATGGGATCCGCTGACCCGTCACTATCGTCGTTTACTGATCAATCAGAGGGCGCTGGCTGGCGTACTGCTGATGGGCGACTGCCGCAGCGCGGCAACATTTACCGATTTACTGGCAACGGCTGCGCCCGCGCACGCGGACTGGCTGTTCGATCGTTTCACTACGCAACCGCAGGTTGCAGGACACAATGCTATGACAAAACCTACTCTGGTGGTGGTTGGGCACGGTATGGTCGGCCATCATTTCCTCGAAGACTGCGTTAACCGCAATCTGCATCAGCAGTATCAGATCGTTGTCTTTGGCGAGGAGCGCTATGCCGCCTATGACCGCGTGCATCTGTCGGAATATTTTGGCGGCCGCAGCGCGGCGTCGCTTTCGCTGGTGGAGGGGGATTTCTTTGCCGACAACGGCATTGAGCTTCGCCTGTCGCAGCAGGTCGTCGCTATCGATCGCGACGCGCGCGTGGTGCGTACCGCCAGCGGGCACGAAACCCACTGGGACAAGCTGGTACTGGCGACCGGATCATACCCGTTCGTGCCGCCCGTGCCGGGCAACGATTTGCCGGGCTGTTTTGTCTACCGCACCCTTGACGACCTGGACAACATTGCGGCGCACGCGGCGGGCTCGCGCCGCGGCGTGGTGATTGGCGGCGGCCTGCTCGGGCTGGAGGCGGCGAATGCCCTGAAGCAGCTCGGGCTGGAAACCCACGTGGTGGAATTTGCGCCTAACCTGATGGCGGTCCAGCTCGACAACGACGGCGCGATGATGCTGCGCAAGAAAATTGAGGCGCTGGGCGTCGGCGTTCACACCAGTAAAGCGACAACGGAGATCGCCACGGCGGACGGCGGGCTGGTGCTGCGCTTTGCCGATGGCGAACAGCTTGAAACGGACATGGTGGTCTTTTCTGCCGGCATTCGTCCCCAGGACGCGCTGGCGCACAGCAGCGGGCTGGCTATCGGCGAACGCGGCGGGATTTGCATTGACGACGGTTGCCAGACCTCCGATCCGGACGTGCTGGCCATCGGCGAATGCGCGCTGTGGGAAGGGAAAATCTTCGGTCTGGTCGCGCCCGGCTATCAGATGGCGCGGGTGGCCGCCGCCGCGCTGGCGGGTGAGGATAAAACCTTCGCCGGCGCGGATATGAGCACTAAGCTCAAGCTGCTCGGCGTGGACGTCGCCTCGTTCGGCGACGCTCACGGGCGCACGCCGGGGGCGCTGAGCTATCAGTGGACGCACGGTCCGCAGCAAATCTATAAGAAAATCGTGGTCAGCCACGACGGCAAAACGCTGCTCGGTGGCGTGCTGGTGGGTGACGCCAGCGAATACGCCACGCTGGTGCAGATGATGCTTAACGGGATAGCCCTGCCAAAAGAGCCGGAAACGCTGATTTTACCCGCGTCGTCAGGCAGCGCGCCGAAAGCGCTTGGCGTGGCGGCGCTGCCGGAAAGCGCGCAAATCTGTTCATGTCATAACGTCAGCAAGGGCGATATCTGCCGGGCGGTGAGCGCGGGCGCGACGGATATCGGCGCCGTTAAGCAGTGCACCAAAGCGGCGACCGGCTGCGGGGGATGTAGCGCGCTGGTGAAGCAGGTGATGGAGTTCCAGCTGGCTGAGCAGGGCGTGGAGGTGAAAAAGGACATCTGCGAGCACTTCCCGTACTCGCGCCAGGAGATTTACCACCTCGTGCGCGTCAACCATATTCGCACCTTTGACCAGCTTATCAGCCGCTACGGACAGGGACACGGGTGCGAAATTTGTAAGCCGCTGGTGGGGTCAGTGCTTGCCTCGTGCTGGAACGAGTATCTGCTGAAACCGGCACACCTGCCGCTGCAGGACACCAATGACCGCTACTTCGCCAATATCCAGAAAGACGGTACCTACTCTATCGTGCCGCGCATGCCGGCGGGGGAAGTGACCGCGGACGGGCTGATCGCCATCGGGCAGATTGCGAAACGCTACAGCCTGTACAGCAAAATTACCGGCGGGCAGCGTATCGACCTTTTCGGCGCCACTCTTGAACAGCTGCCTATGATCTGGCAGGCGCTGGTCGAGGCCGGGTTTGAAACCGGGCACGCTTACGGGAAATCCCTGCGCACGGTGAAATCCTGCGTCGGTTCAACCTGGTGCCGCTACGGGGTGCAGGACTCCACCGGCCTCGCGGTCAGGCTTGAGCACCGCTACAAGGGGCTGCGCGCGCCGCACAAAATCAAAATGGCGGTCTCCGGCTGCACCCGCGAGTGCGCGGAGGCGCAGAGCAAAGACGTTGGGGTGATTGCCACCGATAAAGGCTGGAACCTCTATCTCTGCGGCAACGGCGGGATGAAGCCGCGCCATGCGGATCTCTTCGCCAGCGATCTGGATGACGAAACGTTAATCCGCACCGTCGACCGCTTCCTGATGTTCTACATCCGCACGGCGGAACGCCTGCAGCGCACCAGCACCTGGATGGATAACCTGGAAGGCGGTCTCGACTACCTGCGGGAGGTGATCCTCAACGACAGCCTGGGTATCGCCCACGAGCTGGAGCAGGAGATGGCCCGGGTGGTGGAAACCTATCAGTGCGAATGGCAAACAACGCTTAACGATCCCAACCGGCTGGCGCTGTTCCGCACGACGGTGAACGACACCGCGCCGGATGAAAGCAAGCGCTGGCAGGAAATTTGCGGCATCGACGATATCCCCGAGCAGGCGGGCATCGGCGCGCGGCTTGGACGTAAGCCGATTGCGCTCTTCCGTTTTGGCAAAACCGTTTACGCCCTCGACGATCGGGAACCGGGCGGTAATGCTAACGTGCTTTCACGCGGCATTCTTGGCGATGCAGCGGGCGAGCCGGTGGTGATTTCACCGCTGTATAAGCAGCGCATTCGCCTGCGCGACGGCTGTCAGGTAGAGAACGGCGAACCCGCGGTGCGCGCCTGGCCGGTGAAAATTGAAAACGGCAAGGTATGGGTTGGCAGCGACGCCCTGGTAATGCGTGCGGAGGCTTCATGACGGAAACCCGGACAACGTGCCCCTACTGCGGGGTCGGCTGTGGCGTAGTTGCCAGCGTGGAAGGTGAAGCGGTCAGCGTTCGGGGAGATGAAACCCATCCTGCGAACCTGGGACGTCTGTGCGTGAAAGGATCGGCCCTGGGGGAAACGACGGGGTTACAGGGGCGATTGCTGCGCCCCGCTGTTGACGGACTTGAGGTGGACTGGGCGCAGGCGCTGAACGCGGCGGGGGAGCGTCTGCGGGAGATTATCGACACATGGGGACCGCAGGCGGTGGCGTTTTACGCCTCCGGACAATTGCTTACCGAGGACTACTACGCCGCCAACAAGCTGATGAAAGGATTTATCGGTGCGGCAAACATCGATACTAACTCCCGGCTCTGTATGTCCTCGGCGGTGGTGGGCTACAAGCGCGCCTTTGGCGAAGACGTGGTGCCGTGCAGCTATGAGGATGTGGAAAACAGCGATCTGGTGGTGCTGGTGGGTTCAAACGCGGCCTGGACGCATCCGGTGCTGTATCAGCGGCTGGTGCAAGCAAAGTACAGCAATCCGCAGATGAAGGTGGTGGTAATCGATCCCCGCAGAACCGCCACCTGTGATATTGCTGACCTGCATCTGGCGCTCGCCCCCGGCAGCGACGCCGGGCTGTTTGTCGGTCTGCTTAATGTGATTCAGGGAACGGATGAGTGGCCCGTTGAGCGCGTGGCGGCGTTTTGCGATCTTCCGTCAGAAGACATTGGTACCTTTTACGACTGGTTTATCACCGCGCCTCGCGCAATTACGCTCTACACCATGGGTATCAACCAGTCCGCCAGCGGCAGCGACAAGTGTAACGCTATTATTAACGTTCATCTTGCCAGCGGGAAGTTCAACCGTCCGGGCTGCGGCCCGTTTTCGCTGACCGGACAGCCAAACGCGATGGGCGGAAGGGAGGTGGGCGGACTGGCGAACCAGCTGGCGGCACACATGAACTTTGAGCCGGACGATCTTTCGCGGGTGGCGCGTTTCTGGGGAACGGAACGGCTGGCGCAGACGCCGGGCCTGATGGCGGTGGAGTTGTTTGACGCTATTGCCCGCGGCGATGTGAAGGCGGTGTGGATCATGGGCACCAACCCTGCCGTGTCGCTGCCGGACAGCCACGCGGTGTGTCAGGCGCTGGCGAGCTGCCCGCTGGTGATGGTCTCTGAAGTGATGAACGATACCGACACCAGCCGGTTCGCCCATATCCGTTTTCCGGCTTTGGGCTGGGGAGAAAAGGACGGGACGGTGACCAATTCCGAGCGGCGCATTTCACGCCAGCGCGCGTTTCTGCCTGCGCCGGGCGAGGCGAAGCCGGACTGGTGGATCGTCGCGCAGATGGCGAAGCGGCTGGGCTACGGCGAGGCCTTTGCCTGGCAACATCCGCACGAGATTTTTTGCGAACATGCGGCGCTGACGGCCTTTGAAAATGACGGCGCGCGGGCATTGAATCTTCATGACCTGGCTGCACTAACCCGTGAGGAGTGGGATCAGCTTGAGCCTTATCAGTGGCCGACAGGGGATTTCCCGCGTCGAAACATTGTTCCCGTTAATCCTCTGTCGCACGGTGCGACGGTCAGCGCGTTGTACCCGCTGATTCTTAACTCGGGGCGCATCCGCGATCAGTGGCATACCATGACCCGAACGGGATACGTAGCCAGACTGATGCAGCATATCGCCGAACCGTTTGTTGAGGTTTGCCCCGCAGACGCCGTTCGGCTTTCCCTGTGCGACGGCCAGCTGGCGCGAATTAGCTCGCCGCGCGCCGTGATGGTCGTCAGAGTACGAATCAATGACGGGATACGGGAAGGCGAGGCGTTTGCCCCGATGCACTGGAACGCTGAGTTTGCCCGCCAGGGAAAGGTGAATGCCCTGGTGGAAGGGCGCTGCGATCCGGTTTCGGGCCAGCCGGAGAGTAAACAAACCGCGGTCAGAATTCTGCCGTGGCAGCCTGCCTGGCAGGGGGAACTCTATGCCCGGGAATGGCCGGAAATGCCTTCTTCGGTTTACTGGTGGCGCAAAGCCTCACGTCTGACGGTGGCGTGCGATAAAAGTTTGCTGTCGTGGGTAATGGAATACGCCGGCGTCCGGGGCTGGCAGCTGCAGGTTGCCCAAACCGGCGAACGCAGCAGCGTGCTGGCCTGGCATGAAGGCCAGCTGATGCTGGGCTTCTGGGAGGGCACCGCGTTACCGGCGCTGGCGCATACGGTGATTGAAGCCGCTTTTCAATCCCCACCCGTGCTTCTCGCAGAACGCCACGCCTTGCTGAACGGACAGAGCGTCGGGAAGGAAGCGGATCCGGGACGCATCATCTGCAGCTGTTTCAGCGTCGGGGAGAATACGATACGGGAGGCGATCGTCGGAGGGTGTGATTCCGTCAACGCGCTGGGGGCGAAGCTGCGCTGTGGTACGAACTGTGGTTCCTGCGTGCCGGAGCTGAAAGGGCTGTTTCAGGATAATCCTGAAATGTCCGCCAGGACTGCATTTCAGGGCTTATCGCGTTAACATAATAAGAGTTTAGTCATAAACACAGGTTCTTATTGACGACGTTGATGGCTGTATCGTCCCGCATTCGTTTGCTGTTTTTACTCCCCCTTCTTACGGTCGGAGCCGTTCACGGTGCGCCGAATTCCTTTATCCAGCAGGCACAAAATCCCTTTGATAACGACGGGGATAACCTGCCCGACCTCGGAATGGCGGCGCCAACCGGCGAGGGGGAGAAGCATCTGGCCGAAATGGCGAAAGCCTTTGGTGAAGCCAGCATGACCGACAATGGACTGACGACCGGCGAGCAGGCGCGTCAGTTCGCGTTTGGCCAGGTGCGCGACGCGGTAAGCGGCGAAGTGAACCAGCAGATTGAGTCCTGGCTTTCGCCCTGGGGGAACGCCAGCGTGAACTTACTGGTGGATAACGACGGCAAATTTAACGGCAGCAGCGGGAGCTGGTTTATCCCGTGGAACGATAACAACCGTTATCTGAGCTGGAGCCAGCTTGGCCTGACCCAGCAGACGGATGGCCTGGTGAGTAACGCTGGAATCGGCCAGCGCTGGGTCGCCGGGAAATGGCTGCTGGGTTACAACACTTTTTACGATAACCTGCTGGATGAAAACCTGCAGCGTGCCGGGCTGGGCGCGGAAGTGTGGGGGGAAAATCTGCGCCTGTCAGCCAACTATTATCAGCCCTTAGCCGGCTGGCGCGAGCGCTCTGACGTCCAGGAGCAGCGCATGGCGCGCGGCTATGACGTCACCGCTAAAGCCTGGCTGCCGTGGTTCCATCACCTGAACACCAGCGTCAGCTTCGAGCAATATTTTGGCGATAACGTCGATCTCTTCAACAGCGGAACCGGCTACCACAATCCGGTAGCGGTGAATCTGGGGCTTAACTACACCCCCGTCCCGCTGGTCACGTTGACTGCCGGGCACAAGCAGGGCGAAAGCGGCGAGAGCCAGAATAACCTCGGGCTGAAGCTCAACTATCGCTTTGGCGTGCCGCTGGTGAAACAGCTTTCCGCCGGTGAAGTCGCCGCCACGCGATCCCTGCGCGGAAGCCGCTACGACTCGCCGGAGCGCAATAGCCTGCCGGTGATGGAGTTCCGTCAGCGCAAAACGCTGTCCGTGTGGCTGGCAACGCCTCCGTGGGATCTGAAAGGGGGCGAGACCGTCATGCTGAAGCTCCAGGTCCGCAGCACGCACGGCATTCGTCAGATCCACTGGCAGGGGGATACGCAGGCATTGAGCCTGACGTCACCGGCGAAAAGCAACAGCACAAACGGCTGGAGCGTGATTATGCCTGCCTGGGATGACAGCGAAGGGGCGACAAACCGCTGGCACCTGTCGGCGGTGGTGGAAGATGAGAAAGGCCAGCGCGTCTCGTCCAATGAGATCGCGCTTGCGGTGGTGCAGCCGCTGGTCGCATTGCCTGACGACGATCCGCGCTGGAAGCTGCTGCCGGATGAGTAGCCCTTAAAAAATGCGTTCCTGATGCACCCACACCGCGGCTTCGACGCGGGATTTGAGCTTCATTTTCTTCAGCATATGCTTCACGTGCACTTTGACCGTACTTTCCGTGATGTCCAGACGACGGGCGATCATTTTATTCGGCAACCCCTGGGCAATGAGCTTGAGAATGTCGCGCTCGCGCGGCGTTAGCTGGCTGACGTCGCGGTCAGAGGTGGCGCGGTTGGCGCGCAGGCTGGCGGCCAGCACCGGCGTTAAGGCTTCGCTGAGAACCATCTCGCCCGCCGCAGCCTGCTGCAGCGCCTTAAGCAAGTCTTCCGGCTCCATGTCTTTGAGCAGATAACCATCCGCCCCGCGCTTCAGCGCCGTGACCACATCCTCTTCATGGTTCGAGACGCTAAAGACGACGATGCGCCCGGAAAGCGATTTTTCCCGCAGCTTGTCGAGGGTCTCCAGACCGTTCATGCCGGGCATATTCAGATCGAGCAGGATCAGATCGGGATCGAGGGATTCGGCAAGCTCAATGCCCTGTTCGCCGTTGCTGGCTTCGCCAACCACGGTGATATCGGGTGCCATGCTGACCAGCTGTTTTACGCCAGTACGCAGCATCGGATGGTCGTCGATCAACAGGATGGATGCCGGTTCCTGATTAGTCATGGGTTTCTCCTTGAGCAGTTGTAAGCGGTTTCTCGGGAATAAAGGTGACGACAACTTCCGTGCCGCCCGTCTCTCTCCGGCGAACCTGGCAATCACCGCGCAGGCTTTGGGCGCGGTCTCGCATAATAATTAAACCATAGTGGTTAGTGCGTTCGGCATTTTCCGGCACGCCGCGGCCGTTGTCGTGAACCGTAAGCTTCACCTGGTTGTTGTGCTGGCTGACGGTGACCGTTACCGCCGTCGCGCCGGAGTGCTTGAGCACGTTGCTCAGCGCTTCACGGGCGATCTGCAGTAAATGTATGGCCTGATGGGAGGGGACAAACCGCGGCGGCAGCTGGTAGTCAAGCTTCACCGGGAACCCCAGCCGGGCGCTAAATTCGTGACAGCTGGCCTCCAGCGCCGGGCGCAGGCCCGGCTCGGTCAGCTGCAGGCGGAAGGTGGTCAGCAGCTCGCGAAGCTGCACCCAGGAGGTGTTCAGCTCGTTGCGGATCTGGCTAAGCAGCTGCTTATTGCTTTCCGGCATCTCTGCATCCTGCATCTGCAGGCAGCTCACCTGCATTTTCATACAGGAGAGCGACTGGGCGATCGAGTCGTGAAGCTCGCGGGCGATGGTCGCGCGCTCTTCCATGACGATCAGCTGCTGCTGCTTTTCCTGATGCCTGTCGAGCGCCAGCGTGGCCGTTAGCTGTTCGACCAGCGTATCAACCAGCTGCTGCTGGTCGTGGCTCAGGTGACGCCCGGCTGGCAGCGTTGCCAGCAGAATACCGTACTGAGTGTGGCTGTCGGTCAGGCGCCACTTCAGGGTGGTGCCGCCGGACGTCAGCGGCGGCAGGCCGCGAGGGCAAAGATGGCAGCCTTTGTCATCGCACGAAATATCCGACTGGCAGGTAAATTCCTGATGGTTATCTTCGTCTTCCACGTCGTAGACGCGCAGCTCAAGGTCGTGCAGCAGGGTCAGATTTTGCAGGCCGTTCAGCACCGGAGAGAGGCGCTCGCATAGCGGCACCTGCATGTGCAGACGGCGGTTGGCTTGCCACAGGAAGGAGAGGATCTCGTTTTTCTGCTCCAGTCCCGCCGTTTTTTCCTGAACGCGCTGTTCCAGTACCGCGTAGCTCTCGGAGAGCTCTGCCGACATGGTGTTGAGCGCCTGGCCAAGCATGGCCATCTCGTTGCGCCCGCTGATGTGCGTGCGCTGGGTAAAATCGCGTGCGGTCACCGCGCGGGCCATCGCCAGCAGCTGTTTCCACGGGTTCAGCAGCCGCGCGCGGAGCCAGACGATGGTGAAGATCAGCAGCAGCCCCATAAACAGCGCCATTGCGCGGTGCACCATCACCACCCGGTCGATGCGTAATTCGGTCGTCTGGTCAAAAGCGGAGACCAGCGCATCAATACGTGAGACGAACCCCGCAACGTCCTGCGCAACGGTTTCCGTGCTGCGAGCCTGTTTCAGCCCGGGCTGCAGCTGGGTGTGCCAGTAACCCTGAAGGGCGTTAAGCTGGGACTGCTGACCGGCGCGGATGGCGGCGTTTTCCAGCTCGGGGCTGAAGACCGTGCGCTCCATTTCATCAATCAGAGGCCGATCGTCCTGCGTCAGGGGGACCGACGCCAGCAGGCGATAACTCTGCATGCGTAGCGAGCCTGCCTCGTTGATGGCATGCGCATTACCCTGTACTCCCTGTACCAGCCAGCCGGAGATCGCCATGCCGGTCACGCCGATGGCGGTGGACAGCAAAACAATCAGGGCTAGCTGATTCACGAGCGTCAGCGGAGATAAACATCTTTTTAACATAGAGGTGGCGTGCTCCTGACGTGGCCTGCTTGCAGGAATGGCGCTATTCTGGTGCATACCCTGGAGTATACCCATACCAATAAAGGATTACCCCTAAATTGCCAACGGAGTAGGGGGAAGGAGGTGGGAGTAGCCAGGAACCGTCAGTGCCGTGAAAAACCACGTCTTTTTTACCGAATTAGCCTACTCACTAAGGGTGAGACCTTATTTTGCGCCGCAAATCCTCCCACTTTTCCTTTGATTTATATCAACTTACCGCCGCCCTAAAACCCTAATGTTTGCAGCATCATTCGAGAATCAGAGGTGTCTATGAGTCACTCATCCGCTCCCGAAAGGGAAAATGGTGCCGTTATTACAGACTGGCGTCCAGAGGATCCGGCGTTCTGGCAACAGCGCGGCCATCGTGTAGCAAGCCGGAATCTTTGGATTTCCGTGCCGTGTTTGTTATTGGCGTTTTGCGTATGGATGTTGTTTAGCGCGGTGGCGGTCAATCTGCCGAAAGTTGGGTTTACGTTTACGACCGATCAGCTGTTTATGCTGACCGCGCTGCCGTCGCTGTCAGGCGCGCTGCTGCGTGTGCCTTACGCGTTTATGGTGCCGGTCTTTGGCGGCCGTCGCTGGACGGCATTCAGTACGGGCATCATGATCGTCCCCTGCGTCTGGCTCGGCTTCGCGGTGCAGGATACCTCTACGCCGTTCAGCGTGTTCGTGATTATCTCCCTGCTGTGCGGTTTTGCGGGTGCGAACTTCGCCTCCAGCATGGCAAACATCAGCTTCTTCTTCCCGAAAGCGAAGCAGGGCGGCGCGCTGGGTATTAACGGCGGTCTGGGCAATATGGGGGTGAGCGTGATGCAGCTGATTGCCCCGCTGGCGATCTCTGTTTCTATTTTTGCGGCCTTTGGCGGCGGTGGCGTTGAGCAGGCGGATGGTTCTTCCCTCTATCTGCAGAACGCCGCCTGGATCTGGGTACCTTTCCTGGTGGTCTTCACCCTCGCAGCCTGGTTCTTTATGAACGACCTGTCCGCGTCGAAGGCGTCGCTGAGCGAACAGCTGCCGGTGCTGAAGCGTGGACACCTCTGGGTGATGGCGCTGCTGTATCTGGCGACCTTCGGTTCGTTTATCGGCTTCTCGGCGGGCTTCGCGATGCTGTCGAAAACGCAGTTCCCGGACGTGCAGATCCTGCAATTCGCCTTCTTCGGCCCATTTATTGGCGCCCTTGCTCGCTCGCTGGGCGGCATGGTGTCTGACCGTCTGGGCGGTACCCGCGTGACGCTGGTTAACTTCATCGTGATGGCGGTCTTCTGCGCGCTGCTGTTCCTCACGCTGCCGGCCGACGGGCGGGGCGGTAACTTCATCGCCTTCTTCGGCGTGTTTATGGTGCTGTTCCTGACGGCGGGGCTGGGGAGTGCGTCCACCTTCCAGATGATCTCCGTGATCTTCCGTAAGCTGACGATGGATCGCGTGAAAGCGCAGGGCGGGAGCGAAGAGCAGGCAATGCGCGAAGCGGCGACGGATACGGCTGCGGCGCTGGGCTTTATCTCAGCCATCGGCGCGATTGGCGGCTTCTTTATCCCGAAAGCGTTCGGTATCTCTCTGGATCTGACCGGCTCTCCGGCTGGCGCCATGAAAGTTTTCCTTGTCTTCTATATCGCCTGCGTCGTGATTACGTGGCTGGTATATGGCCGTAATACCAAAAAAAATAAGTAAGTGTGATTATCCGTTTACGCGGCCTTCGGGCCGCGTTTTTTTATCCTGAGTAATAGTTACAACATACTCACGACTTTTTCGACATACGCCTGCGGGGGCACTGCGATCGCCATCGCTTTGCAGGTGGGTCTACCCCTTAATACCTGAGATGTTAAATTTCGACTGGCTTTTTGTACGATGAAATAAAATTAACCTTATATTTCATATTGATATGGATTTTTTGAAGATACCGCTTTGGTGGTATTCGGTGTAACCCCTCGCCTGAGAGTCCCTCCTCGTCTTGATCGTTATCAATTCTCCCCCTCTTTCAGGGCGTTACCTTCGCTGCAAATCAGCAATGTCGATTTAGAGAGCCACAGGCTCCATACAGGAGATACCCGATGAGCAAATTTTTGGACCGGTTTCGCTACTTCAAACAGAAGGGTGAAACTTTTGCCGATGGGCACGGCCAGGTTCTGGATACCAACCGGGACTGGGAAGACGGTTACCGTCAGCGCTGGCAGCATGACAAAGTCGTCCGTTCGACCCACGGCGTGAACTGTACTGGCTCATGCAGCTGGAAGATTTTCGTTAAAAATGGTCTGGTGACCTGGGAAATGCAGCAGACCGACTACCCGCGCACCCGCCCGGATATGCCAAACCATGAACCGCGTGGCTGCCCGCGTGGCGCCAGCTACTCCTGGTATCTCTACAGCGCTAACCGTCTGAAATATCCGCTGATGCGCAAGCGTCTGATGAAAATGTGGCGTGAAGCGAAAGCGCAGCACAGCGATCCGGTTGATGCCTGGGCCTCCATCATTGAAGACGCGGATAAAGCGAAAAGCTTCAAGCAGGCCCGAGGCCGCGGCGGCTTTGTGCGTTCCTCATGGAAAGAAGTGAACGAGCTGATTGCCGCCTCCAACGTCTACACCGTGAAAACCTACGGTCCTGACCGCGTGGCGGGCTTTTCGCCGATCCCGGCGATGTCGATGGTCTCTTACGCTTCCGGCGCGCGCTATCTGTCACTTATCGGCGGTACCTGCCTGAGCTTCTACGACTGGTACTGCGACCTGCCGCCAGCGTCTCCGCAGACCTGGGGCGAGCAGACCGACGTGCCGGAATCCGCCGACTGGTACAACTCCAGCTACATCATCGCCTGGGGCTCTAACGTGCCGCAGACGCGTACGCCGGATGCGCACTTCTTTACCGAAGTCCGTTACAAAGGCACCAAAACCGTGGCGGTAACCCCTGACTACGCGGAAATCGCCAAGCTCTGCGATCTGTGGCTGGCACCGAAACAGGGTACCGATGCCGCGATGGCGATGGCGATGGGCCACGTCATGCTGCGCGAATTCCATCTTGATAAGCCAAGCCAGTACTTCACCGACTACGTCCGCCGCTACACCGACATGCCAATGCTGGTCATGCTGGAAGAGCGTGACGGCTACTATGCCGCAGGGCGTACGCTGCGTGCTGCCGATCTGGTGGACGCGCTGGGTCAGGAAAATAACCCAGAGTGGAAAACCGTTGCCTATAACAGCAACGGCGAGCTGGTGGCGCCAAACGGCTCTATCGGCTTCCGCTGGGGCGAGAAGGGCAAGTGGAACCTTGAGCAACGTAACGGCACCACCGGCGAAGAGACTGAGCTGCGCCTCAGCATGCTGGGTAGCCAGGACGAGATCGCCGAGGTCGGGTTCCCGTACTTCGGCGGCGAAGGTTCCGAGCACTTCAACAAGGTTGAACTGAAAAACGTACTGATGCACAAGCTGCCGGTGAAACGCCTGCAGCTTGCCGACGGCTCTACCGCGCTGGTCACCACCGTCTATGACCTGACCATGGCGAACTACGGTCTGGAACGCGGCCTGGGCGATGAAAACTGCGCAACCGGCTATGACGACGTGAAGGCCTACACCCCGGCCTGGGCGGAACAGATCACCGGAGTTCCTCGCGCACACATTACCCGTATCGCACGCGAGTTCGCAGAAAACGCGGACAAAACGCACGGCCGTTCGATGATCATCGTCGGTGCCGGTCTGAACCACTGGTATCACCTCGATATGAACTACCGTGGCCTGATCAACATGCTGATCTTCTGCGGCTGCGTCGGTCAGAGCGGCGGCGGCTGGGCGCACTACGTTGGCCAGGAGAAACTGCGTCCGCAGACTGGCTGGCAGCCGCTGGCGTTTGCCCTCGACTGGCAGCGTCCTGCACGCCACATGAACAGCACCTCTTACTTCTATAACCACTCCAGCCAGTGGCGCTACGAAACGGTCACCGCGCAGGAACTGCTCTCGCCGATGGCGGATAAATCCCGCTACAGCGGCCACCTTATTGACTTCAACGTGCGTGCTGAACGCATGGGCTGGCTGCCGTCGGCACCGCAGCTGGGCACTAACCCGCTGCGCATTGCGGAAGCGGCGAAGCAGGCGGGTATGTCACCGGTGGATTACACCGTGAAATCCCTGAAGGATGGCTCAATTCGCTTCGCGGCGGAACAGCCGGAAAACGGTAAAAACCATCCGCGTAACCTGTTCATCTGGCGCTCCAACCTGCTGGGTTCGTCCGGTAAAGGCCACGAGTACATGCTGAAGTACCTGCTCGGTACTGAAAACGGTATCCAGGGGAAAGATCTCGGCAAGCAGGGCGGCGTGAAGCCGGAAGAGGTGGAGTGGAAAGATAACGGTCTCGACGGCAAGCTGGATCTGGTGGTAACCCTCGACTTCCGTCTGTCCAGCACCTGCCTGTACTCCGACATCGTGCTGCCAACCGCGACCTGGTACGAAAAAGACGACATGAATACCTCGGACATGCATCCGTTTATTCATCCGCTGTCTGCCGCCGTTGACCCGGCGTGGGAATCGAAAAGCGACTGGGAGATCTACAAAGACATCGCGAAGAAATTCTCCGAAGTCTGCGTGGGGCACCTGGCCAAAGAGACCGACGTGGTGACGCTGCCAATCCAGCACGACTCTGCCGCCGAACTGGCGCAGCCGCTGGACGTGAAGGACTGGAAAAAAGGCGAATGCGACCTGATCCCGGGCGTGACCGCGCCGCACATTATTCCGGTTGAACGTGACTACCCGGCAACGTACGAGCGCTTTACCTCTATCGGCCCACTGATGGAGAAAATCGGTAACGGCGGGAAAGGCATCGCCTGGAACACCCAGAGCGAAATGGACCTGCTGCGCAAGCTCAACTACACCAAAGCGGACGGCCCGGCGAAAGGCCAGCCAATGCTCAATACGGCAATTGATGCGGCGGAGATGATCCTGACCCTGGCCCCGGAAACCAACGGCCACGTTGCGGTGAAGGCCTGGGCGGCACTGAGCGAGTTCACCGGTCGCGACCATACGCATCTGGCGACAAATAAAGAGGAAGAGAAAATCCGCTTCCGCGATATTCAGGCCCAGCCGCGCAAGATTATCTCCAGCCCGACCTGGTCAGGCCTGGAAGATGAGCATGTGTCCTACAACGCGGGCTACACCAACGTTCACGAGCTGATCCCGTGGCGCACCCTGTCAGGCCGACAGTCGCTGTATCAGGATCACCAGTGGATGCGTGACTTCGGTGAAAGCCTGCTGGTTTACCGGCCGCCAATCGACACCCGCTCCGTGAAAGCGGTGATGGGCGCGAAATCGAACGGTAACCCTGAGAAGGCGCTGAACTTCCTGACGCCGCATCAGAAGTGGGGTATCCACTCCACCTACAGCGACAACCTGCTGATGCTGACCCTGTCGCGCGGCGGTCCGATTGTCTGGATGAGCGAAACGGACGCCAAAGACCTGGGTATTGAAGATAACGACTGGATCGAAGTGTTCAACAGCAACGGTGCCCTGACGGCGCGTGCGGTGGTGAGCCAGCGCGTACCGGCCGGGATGACCATGATGTACCACGCGCAGGAACGTATCGTTAACCTGCCGGGGTCAGAAATTACCGAGCAGCGCGGCGGGATCCACAACTCCGTGACCCGCATTACGCCTAAGCCGACCCACATGATCGGTGGTTATGCACAGCTGGCCTACGGCTTTAACTACTACGGCACCGTAGGATCGAACCGCGATGAGTTCGTGGTGGTACGTAAGATGAAGAACATTAACTGGTTAGACGGCGAAGGTAATGACCAGGTACAGGAGAGCGTAAAATGAAAATTCGTTCACAAGTCGGCATGGTGCTGAATCTGGATAAATGCATCGGCTGCCATACCTGCTCGGTCACCTGTAAAAACGTCTGGACCAGCCGCGAAGGTATGGAATACGCCTGGTTCAACAACGTGGAAAGTAAACCGGGCACCGGCTTCCCGACCGACTGGGAAAACCAGGAGAAGTGGAAGGGCGGCTGGATCCGTAAAATCAACGGCAAGCTGCAGCCGCGCATGGGCAACCGCGCTTGGCTTCTGGGAAAAATCTTCGCCAACCCGCACCTGCCGGGCATCGACGATTACTACGAGCCGTTTGATTACGACTACCAGAACCTGCACAACGCGCCGGAAAGCAAACACCAGCCGATTGCCCGTCCTCGCTCGCTGATCACCGGTCAGCGCATGGACAAGATCACCAGCGGTCCAAACTGGGAAGAGATTCTGGGCGGCGAGTTCGAGAAACGCGCCAAAGACCAGAACTTCGAGAATATGCAGAAGGCGATGTACGGCCAGTTCGAAAACACCTTCATGATGTATCTGCCGCGCCTGTGCGAGCACTGCCTCAACCCGGCGTGCGTGGCGACCTGCCCGAGCGGCGCGATCTACAAGCGTGAAGAAGACGGTATCGTGCTGATCGACCAGGACAAGTGTCGCGGCTGGCGTATGTGCATCACCGGCTGCCCGTACAAAAAGATCTACTTCAACTGGAAGAGCGGCAAGTCAGAGAAGTGCATCTTCTGCTACCCGCGTATTGAAGCCGGGATGCCAACCGTCTGTTCCGAAAGCTGCGTAGGCCGTATTCGCTACCTCGGCGTGCTGCTGTACGACGCGGACGCGATTGAAAACGCCGCGAGCACCGAGAACGAGAAAGATCTGTATCAGCGTCAGCTGGACGTGTTCCTCGATCCGAACGATCCGAAGGTCATTGAGCAGGCCCTGAAGGACGGCATTCCGCAGAGCGTGATTGACGCGGCGCAGCAGTCTCCGGTGTACAAAATGGCGATGGACTGGAAGCTGGCCCTGCCGCTGCATCCGGAATACCGCACCTTGCCGATGGTCTGGTACGTGCCGCCGCTGTCGCCGATTCAGTCTGCGGCTGACGCGGGCGAACTGGGCAGTAACGGCATTCTGCCGGACGTGGAAAGCCTGCGTATCCCGGTTCAGTACCTGGCCAACCTGCTGACCGCCGGTGATACCCAGCCGGTACTGCTGGCGCTGAAGCGTATGCTGGCAATGCGTCACTTCAAACGTGCGGAAACCGTTGACGGCGTGAACGATACCCGCGCGCTGGAAGAGGTCGGCCTGACCGAAGCGCAGGCGCAGGAGATGTACCGCTATCTGGCGATTGCCAACTACGAAGATCGTTTCGTGGTGCCAAGCAGCCACCGCGAGCTGGCTCGCGAGGCCTTCCCGGAGAAAAGCGGGTGTGGCTTTACCTTTGGCGACGGTTGCCACGGGTCAGACAGTAAATTCAACCTGTTCAACAGCCGCCGCATCGACGCCATGGATGTGACCAGCAAAACGGAGCCGCACCAATGATTGAACTCGTCATTGTTTCGCGTCTGCTCGAGTACCCTGATGCTGCGCTTGCGCAGCATCAACAGGAACTCTTTGATGCACTCGCGTCATCTGAAAACCTGGATAAAGAGGATGCCCAGAAGCTGGGCGTTTTCCTCCGCGATCTGCTGGCGCGCGATCTGCTCGACGCGCAGGCGGACTACAGCCAGCTGTTTGACCGTGGTCGTGCGACGTCTCTGCTGCTGTTTGAGCACGTTCACGGTGAATCCCGCGACCGCGGTCAGGCGATGGTGGACCTGATGGCCCAGTACGAGCAGCACGGCCTGCAGCTCGACAGCCGAGAGCTGCCGGACCACCTGCCGCTGTACCTGGAGTATCTGGCGCAGCTGCCGAAAGAAGAGGCGCTGGGTGGTCTGCAGGATATCGCCCCGATTCTTGCGCTGCTCGGCGCGCGTCTACAGCAGCGCGAGAGCCGCTATGCGGTGCTGTTCGATCTGCTGGTGAAGCTGGCGAACGCCTCTGTAGACAGTGAAAAAGTGGCGGAGAAAATCGCGGATGAAGCCCGGGACGATACCCCGCAAGCGCTGGATGCGGTCTGGGAAGAAGAGCAGGTGAAATTCTTTGCTGACCAGAACTGCGGCGAGTCTGAAATCTCCGCTCACCAGCGTCGTTTTGCCGGCGCGGTTGCCCCGCAATATTTGAATATCTCTAACGGAGGACGGCACTAATGCACTTCCTGAATATGTTCTTCTTTGACATTTACCCGTATATCGCGGGCACCGTGTTCCTGGTGGGAAGCTGGCTGCGCTATGACTACGGCCAGTACACCTGGCGTGCTGCCTCCAGCCAGATGCTGGATCGCAAAGGGATGCACGTCGCGTCTAACCTGTTCCACATCGGTATTTTGGGGATTTTTGCCGGTCACTTCCTGGGGATGCTGACGCCGCACTGGATGTATGAAGCATGGCTACCGATTGAGGTGAAGCAGAAGATGGCGATGATCGCCGGCGGTGCCTGCGGGGTGATGACCTTAGTCGGTGGCCTGCTGCTGCTGAAACGTCGCCTGTTCAGCCCGCGCGTGCGTGCGACCACGACCGCCGCGGATATTCTGATCCTCTCCCTGCTGATGGTGCAGTGTGCGCTGGGCCTGCTGACCATTCCGTTCTCGGCACAGCATATGGACGGCAGCGAAATGATGAAGCTGGTCGGCTGGGCGCAGTCCGTGGTGACCTTCCACGGCGGAGCGTCTGAGCACCTGGACGGCGTGGCGTTTATCTTCCGCGTTCACCTGGTGCTGGGAATGACGCTGTTTGTGCTGTTCCCGTTCTCCCGCCTGGTCCACATCTGGAGCGCGCCGGTAGAGTACCTGACGCGCAAATACCAGATTGTGCGCGCCCGTCGCTAATTCGCCGTTTTGATGCCAACCCCGCACTCGCGGGGTTTTTTTTCGCCCCAGCCCAGGTTGTTGCCCGCTGCAGCAAAAAGGATCAGCGCGCCGCCCGCGAGCTGCGTCAGGTTCAGCGAGTGTCCGAACACCAGATTATCGACAACGATCGCCACCACCGGATAGATAAACGACAGGGAGCCGGTTATGGGCGTCGGCAGCTTCTGAATTGCGCTGTAGAGCAGCTGGTACATAATGCCGGTATGGACGATGCCCAGCGTCAGCAGGGTAGGCCAGGGAAAATCACCGGTAAATGACGGCATGCTGGCAAACGGCAAAAGCATCACGACGCCCGTCAGCACCTGGATAAAGGCAATATGCTGCGGCGCGATTGTTTTCAGCTTGCGCGCAATGATTGCCGTCAGCGCGTAAAAGAAGGCCGCGGCCATTGCCAGGCCGATTCCGGCGAGCCATTCACTGCCATGCGCGCCGGTCAGCTCGCTGGAGAGCAGGATCACCACGCCGCCAAAGGCGAGGAACAGCCAGCCCCATTTCACCAGGCTGACGCGCTCGCCTAAAAACATCCCCATCAGGACCAGCATAAACGGCTGGGTGTTATAGACCACGGTCGAAAGACCAATCGAGATCCGTTCATAGGCCGCGAAGAGCAGCAGCCAGTTCACCACGAGCGCTACGCCGCCGAGAATAGCCAGCATCAGCGTGGTGCGGGTGAGGGGGCTAAAGGGCTTTTGACTCACCCGGATAAAAATAAAAAGCGCCATTGCCCCGATAAGACAGCGCCAGAACACCACTTCCGTCACCGGCAGGCCGCTGAGCAAAACAAACGCACCGATAGAGCCGGAAATTAACATCGCCAGGCTCATTTGCCAGACGCCTTTATGTAAATCACGCATCATCCACCTCCTGAGTAATGACGTTATTGTCGAAAATCGCTGTCGGGTTTTACAGGGATGAGATAAGGTGAAATGCAGTAATGGCTTTTTAAAATTAGGTGAAAGCGATGGATTACCTTCTTGATGATATCGACCGACAAATTTTAGCCTGCCTGGTTGAGGATGCGCGCATGTCGTTGAAGGTGCTCAGCGGCCGTATCGGTCTGACGTCTCCCAGCACGGCAGAACGTCTTAAAAGGCTGGAAGAGCGCGGTGTGATTGAGGGTTATGGTGCACGGGTGAACCTGGCGGCGCTGGGGTATACGCTGCAGGCGCTGGTACGGGTTCGCCCCTTACCGGGTCTGTTGCATAAGGTGGATAAGTACATTCAGGCGATGCCGGAGTGTATTGAGAGCGACAAGGTGACCGGGGAAGATTGTTTTGTGATTAGGCTGGTGGTGAGGTCAATCGAACAGCTTGATGCGCTGCTGGATGGGCTGGCGGAACATGCCCAGTGTAATACGTCGATTGTGAAAAGTTCACCGGTCAGGCGTCGTTTGCCGCCGATGTAGCCCTTTTTCGCCGGGTGGCGGCTGCGCCTTACCCGGCCTACAGAGGCGGATTCGGTTGAGTGTTTGGTTTTAATATGACTTGGGATGTTGCTGGAAGTGATGGTGGTGGGGGAAGGATTACTCGGCGCGTTGCGCCTCGCCCTTCGGGTCGTTGCCTGCGGCAACGCTTTCTAGCTGCGCTCGAATCGAACCTTAGTCGAAGCTTCTCATCCTTCCCCTTGCGGAAATACATGATGCACGGTGCGAGCAGAATGTTAAGTGTCGTTTGAAAGTGATGGTGGTGGGGGAAGGATTCGAACCTTCGAAGTCGATGACGGCAGATTTACAGTCTGCTCCCTTTGGCCGCTCGGGAACCCCACCACGGGGTAATGCTTTTTTACTGGCCTGCTTCCTGCTGGAAGCGGGGCGCATCATATCAAATGAGACGCCCCTGTAAAGCATTCCTTTAGGGAAATGAAGCTGTTTGCCTGCTTTTTATCCGTAAAGGCGCAAAGCTAATCAATTCATTTTCCGAAAGATTAAAGAATGATGGTTCTGTTGCCGTAAACGAAGACACGCTGGGCCAGCACCTGATACAGCGCGCGGCTTAACACATTCTTCTCAACGTCACGCCCTGCACGCATCATGTCCTCAGCGGTGTAAGTGTGATCCACATGAATCACGTCCTGCATGATGATGGGACCTTCGTCCAGGTTGTCATTCACGTAGTGGGCTGTCGCGCCAATAATCTTAACGCCACGCTCGTACGCCTGGTGGTATGGACGCGCACCAATAAAGGCCGGCAGGAACGAGTGGTGAATGTTGATGATCTTGTTCGGGAAACGCGCCACGAAAGATGGCGTTAACACGCGCATGTATTTCGCCAGCACCACGTAGTCCGGGTTATGCGCTTCAATGGCCTGGGCCATCAAATCGTCGTGTTCTTCACGCGTATGGCCTTCGTGGCTGACCAGCTCGAACGGAATATCAAAGCGTTCGACCAGCGTGCGCAGCGTCTCGTGGTTGCCAATAACGGCAGCAATTTCGACGTCCAGACCGCCGTAGTTTGCTTTCATCAGCAGGTCGCCAAGACAGTGTGCTTCTTTGGTCACCAGGATCACGATGCGGCGTCGACCGGCTGGGGTCAGTTCGCGCACGGAACCCTCCGGAAGCGCGCTGTCCAGATCGGCCAGCAGAGTGGTGTCGTTGAAAATACCTTCCAGTTCGGTACGCATAAAGAAGCGGCCGGTACGGTGGTCAACGAACTCGTTGTTCTGCACGATATTCAGTTCATGTTTATAGCAAATGTTGGTAATTCGTGCGATCAGCCCTTTTTGATCGGGACAGATGGTGCGCAGAACTTTACGTTGTAATGATTGCATCGCCGGGAAATCCTGTTTGTATTTGCGAAGTCTGGGTTGTCGGGCATTACTGCCCGCAACACTTTTTAAATTTTTTACCTGAACCACACGGGCAAGGATCGTTACGACCAAACTGTGGGCGCGTTCCGTCAATATAATACCACTGCCCGCTTTCCTTTAAGAACCGGGAACGTTCGATAATGGCCCCCGGTTTATTATTCTCGTTAAAACGGGCTACAAAGCTGACGTAACCTTCATCAACATGACTGCCAGTTGAGGATTCATAGACGGTGAGGCCGAGCCACTGCGTGTTCGCGAAGCCGGCTTCGATGTCCTTTCTGAATTCGGCAGCGTGGCAGGAGGGATGCCAGGTTTTAATCAGGTAGTCTGCGTCTTTGATCACAAAAGCGGTGTAACGTGAACGCATGAGGTGTGACGGGTCTGGTGCAACCTGATCGCCAGACAGATATCGCTGGCAACATAGGCTATACTCCAGAGCGCTACCACAAGGGCAGAGTTGAGACACGATTCTCTTCCTGGAACAAAAAATAAAGGCGTAAAACGCTTCGGGTAGCACTATGTTAACTGAGCTGTTGCGTTGACGCTATGTCAGGAATCCAGGGGAAGTAAAACAGGGCTAATGAGAAAGGTTAAAATTGGACTGGCGCTGGGCTCAGGTGCAGCCCGGGGATGGTCACACATCGGCGTGATTAATGCCTTAAACAAGATGGGCATTGACGTAGATATTGTCGCAGGATGTTCAATCGGATCGCTTGTCGGATCCGCTTACGCGTGCGGAAAGCTTACGGAACTCGAGACTTGGGTGCGTTCCTTCAGCTACTGGGACGTGCTGCGTCTGATGGACCTCTCCTGGCAGCGTGGTGGACTGTTGCGCGGCGAACGCGTTTTTAACCAGTTCCGCCAGGTTATGCCTCTTGAAGACTTCACTGATTGTCAGATGCCTTTCGGCGCCGTCGCGACGAACCTCAGTACAGGACGCGAACTTTGGCTAACCGAAGGGGATATCCATCTTGCCGTGCGCGCCTCCTGCAGTATGCCGGGGCTCATGGCGCCTGTCCCACACAACGGTTACTGGCTTGTCGATGGCGGCGTCGTTAACCCGGTTCCCATCTCTCTGACCCGTGCAATGGGGGCGGATATCGTAATTGCCGTCGATCTGCAGCACGATGCCCACCTGATGCAACAGGATCTCATGCCGGTCAATCTGCAGAGAGAAGATGCTGAGGGCGAGAAACTTGCCTGGCACGAGCGCCTGCGCGGCAGAATCGGGCGTATGGCCGCGCGACGCTCGGTTACCGCGCCGACGGCGATAGAAATCATGACCACGTCAATACAGGTACTCGAGAATCGCCTTAAACGTAACCGTATGGCAGGCGACCCTCCGGATATCCTTATTCAGCCGTACTGTCCGCAAATCTCTACTCTTGATTTCCATCGGGCTGAGGCCGCCATCGCAGCGGGCTCGTTAGCCGTCGAAAAGAAAATAGACGAATTGTTGCCTTTTGTGCAGACCGCACGTTAAGCACCTTTTTTTGACTACTTCAGCAAAATCTGACAGGCGATAGTGCCGATCGCATGCCACTATTTAGTTACTGTCAGCCAGGGGAGGAACCATGACGCAGCCATTGGCCGGAAAACACATTTTGATTGTTGAAGACGAGCCCGTTTTCCGATCGCTACTGGATTCGTGGTTATCCTCGCTGGGCGCAATGACGTCACTGGCAGAAGATGGCATCGACGCCCTGGAAAAAATGATCGGCATTACGCCCGATTTGATGATTTGCGACATAGCGATGCCGCGCATGAATGGACTGAAGCTGGTTGAACATCTGCGTAACGAAGGTAACCAGACGCCGATTCTGGTGATCTCGGCCACAGAGAATATGGCGGATATTGCCAAAGCATTACGTCTTGGCGTCCAGGATATTCTGCTTAAACCGGTCAAGGATCTGAACCGGCTGCGTGAAACGGTCCTGGCGTGCCTTTATCCCAATATGTTTAATTCCCGGGTAGAGGAAGAGGAACGTCTTTTCCAGGACTGGGATGCCCTGGTGAGTAATCCGCCTGCTGCGGCGAAACTATTGCAAGAGCTCCAGCCGCCTGTACAGCAAACTATTTCACACTGTCGCGTAAATTATCGCCAGCTGGTGGCGGCTGACCAGCCCGGACTGGTGCTGGATATCGCACCTTTATCTGATACCGACCTTGCGTTTTATTCTCTGGATGTCACCCGGGCAGGGGATAACGGTGTATTAGCCGCGTTACTTCTTCGCGCGCTATTTAATGGTTTGTTGCAGGAACAGTTATCGCATCAGGGACAACGGCTACCGGAGTTAGGCAGTTTACTCAAACAAGTAAACCAGCTTTTTCGTCAGGCCAATTTACCCGGACAGTTCCCGCTGCTGGTCGGCTATTACCACAGCGGTTTAAAAAATCTGATCCTCGTCTCAGCAGGTCTCAACGCTTCACTGAATACCGGTGAACATCATATTCAGGTGAGTAACGGCGTGCCGCTTGGGACATTGGGAACGGCTTATCTTAATCAAATTAGCCACCGCTGTTCCTCCTGGCAGTGCCAAATTTGGGGCGCCGGGGGACGGCTACGCTTAATGTTGTCCACGGAATAAGCAATTGGATCTTAATTTTAAGATTGCTTTACCTGTGTTTTACGGGGAGTGCTACTATCGCTGCCCAGATTCATGCGTATTTGTCCTAATTGATCGGCAACGCGTTCTTTTCAGACCCGGACTGCGGGGCGAGGCTGATATACTCAACGCGTTATTTATTGCATAAAAGTTCAAAACTTGAACAGCTCAGGAGAATTTGAATGGCTGCCCTAAATTCGAAAGTCAGAAAGGCCGTTATCCCGGTAGCGGGATTGGGGACTAGGATGTTACCAGCAACTAAGGCGATTCCTAAAGAGATGCTGCCTTTGGTTGATAAGCCATTAATCCAGTATGTCGTTAATGAATGTATCGCAGCCGGCATCACTGAAATTGTGCTGGTTACGCATTCATCTAAAAACTCTATCGAAAACCATTTCGATACAAGCTTTGAACTTGAAGCCATGCTGGAAAAGCGTGTTAAGCGTCAGCTCTTAGAAGAAGTTCAATCTATTTGCCCTCCACACGTCACCATTATGCAGGTTCGTCAGGGCCTGGCTAAAGGTCTGGGCCACGCTGTTATGTGCGCGCATCCTGTTGTAGGTGATGAGCCTGTAGCGGTAATTCTGCCTGACGTAATTCTGGACGAATACGAATCCGATCTTTCTCAGGATAACCTGGCCGAAATGATCAAACGTTTCGACGAAACCGGCAGTAGCCAGATTATGGTTGAGCCTGTTGAAGACGTAACGGCATACGGTGTGGTTGACTGCAAAGGCGTTAACCTTGAGCCGGGCGAAAGTGTGCCAATGGTTGGTGTCGTAGAGAAGCCTAAAGCCGACGTAGCGCCTTCAAACCTTGCCGTTGTAGGTCGCTATGTCCTGAGTGCTGAAATCTGGCCTCTGCTGGCTAAAACGCCTCCAGGCGCGGGTGATGAGATCCAGCTGACGGATGCCATCGATATGCTGATCGAGAAAGAGACCGTTGAGGCCTACCATATGAAAGGTAAGAGCCATGACTGCGGTAATAAGCTCGGTTATATGCAGGCATTTGTTGAATATGGTATCCGCCACAATACCCTTGGTGAAGAATTTAAAACCTGGCTCAAAGAGAGCGTAGGTATTAAGAAATAAGCCACGGTTGTAAATGTTCGAAACCGGTGAGGCATTGCCCACCGGTTTTTTTATGCCCATAACACTCCCAAAAACCTGTCTGAAAGTACAGTCGATGAAATTGCTAAATAATGCTTTATGACAGAGTGTAAGAGGATGTATGCGACAAATTTAGGTTAAAAAAAATCCCGCAATATGCGGGATTTTTCTGAATATGGCTCGATTAATCCTTGATCAGGAAGTCGTCCAGCTGTTTACCCTGCTCATCCATCGCTTTCTTGATTACAGCAGGAGTACGACCCTGGCCAGTCCAGGTTTTAGTTTCGCCGTTCTCGTCAACGTAGCTATATTTAGCAGGACGTGCCGCACGCTTGGCTTTAGTACCGGTTTTAGCGGCAGCCATGCTGTTCAGCAATTCATTTGGATCGATACCATCAGCAATCAGCATTTCACGATATTGCTGCAGTTTACGAGTACGCTCTTCGATTTCAGCCGCAGCAGCGCTTTCTTCTTCACGACGTTCATTAACTACAACTTCTAATTTTTCCAGCATTTCTTCAAGCGTTTCGAGGGTGCATTCTCTTGCCTGCGCACGAAGAGTACGGATGTTGTTCAGAATTTTAAGTGCTTCGCTCATTGTAGTAATCTCAAACTTATAATGGGGGGTGGTTTGTTGACCTAATAATAGAGCCATAAATTCAGTTGTGCAATAGCCAGGAATGTAAGGAATTCAAAAAATACTAAATAATGGCGCTATTATTAATTACGCTAACTTAAATTTCACCGCCCGGCAGTCTCGGTTGTTATCACCGGAAGCTGCTTAACCCGGTCGATTGTGTCTTTTTTTTGTGACATTTCCCGCAGGAATTATAGTTGCGGCGGAGAAATATCAGCCTTTTGTATTAGTTCCCCTCCGTGATGTTAAGACTGAAATAGTTAATAAATAGTGAATTTTAATGAACGGGGATTCCACTATAAAAAGCAGTGTTATGTTTTGCTGAACATATAACATATTGGCCGAGGAGAGGGTGTTTACTACATGTTTTAACGGGCTATTTTCATAAAAAGAAGGTTGTAAACTCCGCGCTGAAACGCTTCCCCTGTGTGCTACATCGCTGATGACCAGACAAAATATGGTACAATGACTCATCGGGAATATTACACATTGATTAGGGTTTTACGGCCAATGGCACAACTTTATTTCTACTATTCGGCAATGAATGCCGGGAAATCCACCGCGTTGCTGCAATCCTCGTACAATTACCAGGAGCGCGGGATGCGTACCGTTGTTTATACGGCTGAAATTGACGATCGCTTTGGTGCAGGGAAGGTGAGCTCAAGAATAGGACTCTCGTCGCCTGCGAGGCTTTTTAACCCGAAAACCGATCTGTTTGAAGACATTCATGCAGAACATGCTGCACAGCCGATTCACTGTGTCCTGGTCGATGAGAGCCAGTTTCTGACGCGTGAACAGGTATATGCCCTGTCAGAAGTGGTCGATGAGCTTGATATCCCCGTTCTTTGTTACGGTCTGCGCACGGATTTTCGCGGTGAGCTCTTTGCCGGGAGCCAGTACTTACTCGCCTGGTCGGATAAACTTGTTGAATTGAAAACAATCTGCTTCTGCGGTCGTAAAGCCAGTATGGTGCTTCGTCTTGACCAGGCTGGTAAACCTTATGCAGATGGTGAGCAGGTGGTGATAGGCGGTAATGAACGCTATGTTTCGGTCTGCCGTAAGCATTATAAAGAAGCGTTGTCTGTAGGCTCGCTGACGGCGATTCAGCACGACAACAGAAAATAATGTCAGTCTTGTTATTCAGACATAAAAAAACCCGCCAATAAGGCGGGTTTTTCATCTGCTGCTGTCAATTAAGCGCTTTTCTTCGCTTTCTTGTCAGCTTTGATGACAGGAACTTCTGTTTTCACAGCGGCAACATCACCTTCTTTGAACTCACGACCATAGTAGGTATCCAGCAGAATCTGTTTCAGCTCGGAGATCAGTGGGTAGCGCGGGTTAGCACCAGTACACTGGTCATCGAAGGCATCTTCAGACAGCTTATCTACATGAGCGAGGAAGTCAGCTTCCTGAACGCCTGCTTCACGGATAGATTTAGGAATACCCAGCTCAGCTTTCAGGCTTTCCAGCCATGCCAGCAGTTTCTCAATCTTCGCAGCAGTACGGTCGCCCGGTGCGCTCAGACCAAGGTGGTCAGCGATTTCAGCATAGCGACGACGTGCTTGTGGACGGTCGTACTGGCTGAAAGCAGTCTGTTTAGTTGGGTTGTCGTTAGCGTTATAACGGATAACGTTGCTGATCAACAGGGCGTTCGCCAGACCGTGAGGAATGTGGAACTGTGAGCCCAGTTTGTGCGCCATTGAGTGGCAAACACCCAGGAAGGCGTTGGCAAACGCGATACCTGCGATGGTTGCTGCACTGTGAACGCGTTCACGTGCTACCGGGTTTTTAGACCCTTCATTGTAGGACGCTGGCAGGTTTTCTTTCAGCAGTTTCAGAGCCTGCAGAGCCTGACCGTCAGAGAACTCAGATGCCAGTACAGAAACGTAGGCTTCCAGGGCGTGAGTTACCGCATCCAGACCACCGAACGCACACAGTGACTTAGGCATTTCCATGACCAGGTTTGCATCAACGATAGCCATGTCTGGGGTCAGCGCGTAGTCAGCCAGCGGGTATTTCTGACCTGTCGCATCGTCTGTTACTACCGCAAATGGTGTAACTTCTGAACCGGTACCGGAAGTAGTGGTTACCGCGATCATTTTGGCTTTTACGCCCATTTTCGGGAACTTGTAGATACGTTTACGGATATCCATAAAGCGCAGCGCCAGTTCTTCGAAGTGGGTTTCAGGATGCTCGTACATGACCCACATGATTTTCGCGGCGTCCATTGGGGAACCACCACCCAGTGCAATAATCACATCTGGTTTGAAGGAGTTAGCCAGCTCAGCACCTTTACGCACAACGCTCAGGGTAGGGTCAGCTTCAACTTCAAAGAACACTTCAGTTTCAACGCCGGCCGCTTTCAGCACAGAGGTGATCTGGTCAGCGTAGCCGTTGTTGAACAGGAAACGGTCAGTCACGATGAGCGCACGTTTGTGGCCATCAGTAATCACTTCATCCAGCGCGATTGGCAGTGAGCCACGGCGGAAGTAGATAGATTTCGGAAGTTTGTGCCACAACATGTTTTCAGCTCGCTTAGCAACGGTTTTCTTGTTGATCAGGTGTTTTGGACCAACGTTTTCAGAGATGGAGTTACCACCCCAGGAACCACAACCCAGAGTCAGGGAAGGTGCGAGTTTGAAGTTGTACAGGTCACCGATACCACCCTGAGAAGCAGGGGTGTTAATCAGGATACGTGCAGTTTTCATCATCTGACCGAAGTGAGCAACGCGTTCTGGCTGGTTGTCCTGGTCGGTGTACAGACAAGACGTGTGACCGATACCGCCCATGGCAACCAGTTTCTCGGCTTTCTCTACCGCGTCTTCGAAATCTTTCGCACGGTACATGGCAAGCGTTGGGGACAGTTTTTCATGTGCAAACGGCTCGCTTTCGTCGACAACTTTCACTTCACCGATCAGGATTTTGGTGGTTGCCGGAACGGTAAAGCCTGCCAGCTCAGCAATTTTGTAAGCCGGCTGACCTACGATAGCGGCGTTCAATGCGCCATTTTTCAGGATAATGTCCTGAACCGCTTTCAGCTCTTTGCCCTGCAGCAGGTAGCCGCCGTGGCTGGCGAAACGTTCACGAACAGCGTCGTACACGGAATCGACAACAACAACAGACTGTTCAGATGCACAGATAACGCCGTTATCGAAGGTTTTAGACATCAGTACAGACGCAACGGCACGTTTGATGTCAGCGGTTTCGTCGATAACAACAGGTGTGTTACCGGCGCCAACACCGATCGCTGGTTTACCGGAGCTGTATGCGGCTTTAACCATGCCAGGACCACCGGTCGCCAGGATCAGGTTAATGTCCGGGTGATGCATCAGCGCATTGGAGAGCTCAACGGAAGGTTGGTCGATCCAGCCAATCAGATCTTTTGGTGCACCAGCAGCGATCGCCGCCTGAAGGACGATATCCGCAGCTTTGTTAGTCGCATCTTTCGCACGTGGATGTGGAGAGAAGATGATTGCGTTACGGGTCTTCAGGCTAATCAGTGATTTGAAGATAGCAGTAGACGTTGGGTTAGTGGTCGGAACGATACCGCAGATGATGCCGATAGGTTCAGCGATGGTGATGGTACCGAAGGTGTCGTCTTCGGACAGCACGCCACAGGTTTTCTCATCTTTATAGGCGTTGTAGATATACTCGGAAGCGAAGTGGTTTTTAATCACTTTATCTTCCACGATACCCATGCCGGATTCGGCAACGGCCATTTTAGCGAGAGGGATTCGAGCATCTGCAGCAGCCAGTGCGGCCGCGCGGAAGATTTTATCAACCTGTTCTTGGGTGAAATTGGCATATTCACGCTGGGCTTTTTTAACGCGCTCGACGAGGGCGTTCAGTTCAGCGATATTAGTAACAGCCATAATGCTCTCCTGATAATGTTTAAACTCTTTTAGTAAACCAGCGCTCGATACGTCACACAGTATAGACAGAGCCGATACGACTTGCGTAACACAAAGTAAAACAAAGAGTTACTTTCTGCGTCAGCACACTAATTTACTAAAAGAGCCTTACCTTAGCATCATCCCTTTTTGTCAGGTGACCTCCCTGGGGGTGTAACCAAGATTACTCACTTCTGAGTACTGAAATCATGATCTGTGTCAATTTTTCCCCAAGCTGATACCTTTCAGCAGGGTTATTTCTTTGAGATTTTTCCAGTGTTAAATAATTAAGTAAGTATTGGAAGCAGCACTATCATTGATTATACATCTGTTTAACATCCTGAAATGATAACGTTTTGGTACAGATTTCAAGTGAAGTATGCTGATAAAAAGGGTATCTTCAGCGCGATTTCTCACGACAAATTGTCAGTCCCGGGCATGTGTATAAGCGGAGCAAAACGTGATCCAAACGCTCTTTGATTTTCCAACGTATTTTAAATTTTTTATTGGTTTGTTTGCCCTGGTCAACCCGGTGGGGATCATTCCAGTCTTCATTAGTATGACGAGTTACCAGACGGCGGCGGCCAGGAACAAGACCAACCTTACCGCTAACCTGTCGGTCGCTATCATATTGTTGACCTCCCTTTTTCTCGGAGACACGATTCTTCAGCTGTTCGGGATTTCAATTGATTCTTTCCGCATTGCGGGTGGGATCCTGGTCGTGACCATCGCTATGTCCATGATCAGCGGTAAGCTGGGCGAGGATAAACAGAACAAGCAGGAGAAGTCAGAAACCGCCATCCGCGAAAGTATTGGCGTGGTGCCGCTGGCCTTACCGCTCATGGCTGGCCCTGGCGCCATCAGTTCAACCATTGTCTGGGGCACGCGTTACCATAGCCTGATGCACCTGATTGGTTTTTCCGTCGCCATTGCTATTTTTGCGCTCTGCTGTTGGGGAGTGTTCCGCATGGCACCCTGGCTTGTACGCCTGTTGGGGCAGACGGGAATTAACGTCATAACGCGTATCATGGGCCTGCTGTTGATGGCGTTAGGGATTGAATTTATCGTGACGGGAATTAAAAGCATTTTCCCCGGTTTGCTGCACTGATATTTCGTATGAAAGAACGGAGCAACGGCTCCGTTTTTTTACGTCATTATCAGTAAATCCTATAACTAAAGTTGAAATGCTCACATATCATAATAAATTCTACTAATAATGTTCATTACTTGTATTTCAATAAGTTATTAATCCCCTTAAAACCCGCCTGCACAGAAAATCTTCGATCGCTCTGTTATTTCACTCACATGATACTCTGGGGCTTGCTGAGAGATAACCGAAATGATATTAGTAATTTCAACATTCCCCTAGATGAATGTGCTAAATAATAACCAGTTGTTAAATTTTTGTACAAAATCACTCGATGATAGCGCAGCGACGCGCTTGTAGAGATAATTTTCTCTATCCTATTGAATATCATGTTTTTTTAGTGATGTTCGATATCCGGCAAGGCTGCCCTCAACGATACGGTACTCACCGTAAAAGAGAATTGCTTAACAAATTTGCAAAATGTATTGGCGCGCGTTTACGCCATTTGATACTTTCCGGCCTAATATTTTGCAGCATAAAACAAGCAGATGAGAATTATTTTCATATGGTTCTCTTCTCAGATATCCATCGCAGGTCTCAAACAGGGGAGGCCTGTTAAGAATCGACGCAAGACGGCCATACGAGCGGTCAGTAATAAAAAAGTCGGTGATAGCAAGCGGTAAAAGAAGAACCTGACAGCAGCAAAAAAAACTCCTGCGCTGTACAGGCCCCAACAGGGGATTACACAGCTGGCGAAGGCCAGTCATTATAATGAGTGGAGTACCAACACAATGTCCATCATCACAAAAAAAAATCTGGTAGCGGCGGGGATTTTAACTGCGCTAATCGCGGGCAACGCTGCAATGGCTGCGGACGTTCCTGCAGGTGTTCAACTGGCGGAGAAACAGACGCTGGTGCGTAACAACGGTGCGGAAGTTCAGTCTCTCGACCCGCACAAAATTGAAGGTGTTCCTGAGTCTAACGTTAACCGCGACCTGTTCGAAGGCCTGCTGGTAACAGACGTAGACGGCCACCCGGCGCCGGGTGTAGCAGAAAAATGGGAAAACAAAGATTTCAAAGTCTGGACCTTCCATCTGCGTAAAGATGCGAAATGGTCCGACGGTACACCGGTCACAGCCGAAGATTTCGTTTATAGCTGGCAGCGTCTGGCGAATCCAACCACCGCCTCTCCGTATGCGAGCTACCTGCAATATGGCCACATTGCCAATATTGATGACATCATCGCGGGCAAAAAACCTGTTACCGACCTGGGCGTAAAAGCGATCGATGCCAATACCTTTGAAGTGACGTTGAGCGAACCTGTTCCGTACTTCTATAAGCTGCTGGTTCACCCGTCCGTCTCTCCGGTACCAAAATCCGCCGTGGAAAAATTTGGTGAAAAATGGACCCAGCCTGCCAATATCGTGACTAACGGTGCCTACAAGCTGAAAGACTGGGTGGTCAACGAGCGTATGGTGCTTGAGCGTAACCCGCAGTATTGGGACAACGCTAAAACCGTTATTAATCAGGTTACCTATCTGCCAATTTCGTCCGAAGTGACTGACGTTAACCGCTACCGCAGCGGTGAAATCGACATGACCTATAACAACATGCCGATTGAACTGTTCCAGAAACTGAAAAAAGAGATCCCTAAAGAAGTTCACGTCGATCCGTACCTGTGCACCTATTACTATGAAATCAACAACCAGAAAGCACCGTTCACCGACGTACGCGTTCGTACCGCGCTGAAGCTGGCACTGGATCGCGATATCATCGTGAACAAAGTGAAAAACCAGGGCGATCTGCCGGCGTACAGCTATACCCCTCCATACACCGATGGCGCAAAACTGACCGAGCCAGAGTGGTTCAAACAGACTCAGGAACAGCGTAACGCGGAAGCGAAGAAACTGCTGGCCGAAGCGGGCTACACCGCAGATAAGCCGCTAACCTTCAGCCTCTTGTACAACACCTCCGATCTGCACAAAAAACTGGCTATCGCCGTCGCCTCGATCTGGAAAAAGAACCTGGGCGCGAACGTGAAGCTGGAGAACCAGGAGTGGAAGACCTTCCTCGACAGCCGTCATCAGGGCACCTTTGACGTGGCGCGTGCTGGCTGGTGTGCGGACTATAACGAACCGACCTCCTTCCTGAACACCATGCTGAGTGACAGCTCAAACAACACCGCGCACTATAAGAGCCCGGCGTTTGACAAGCTGATCGCCGACACGCTGAAAACCACTGACGAAGCACAGCGTACTGAACTGTACTCTAAAGCCGAGCAGCAGCTGGATAAAGATTCCGCGATCGTTCCGGTTTACTACTACGTTAACGCCCGTCTGGTGAAACCCTGGGTAGGTGGATATACCGGTAAAGACCCGATGGATAATATCTACGTTAAAAACTTGTATATTATCAAGCATTAATGGCAATGAGTGGGGCGGGCATGCTCGCCCCACGGTGTCTAACCAACGTCACATAATATAGGCACACGCCAGAAGGTACGGGCAATGTTGAAATTTATCCTACGTCGCTGTCTTGAAGCGATTCCAACGCTATTTATTCTCATCACGATTTCCTTCTTCATGATGCGTCTTGCGCCGGGCAGTCCATTTACCGGTGAGCGTACGCTGCCGCCTGAAGTCATGGCGAATATCGAAGCGAAATACCACTTAAACGATCCTATCTCTACCCAGTACTTCAATTACCTGAAGCAGCTGGCCCACGGTGATTTTGGACCGTCATTTAAATATAAAGACTATTCCGTTAACGACCTGGTGGCCTCCAGCTTCCCGGTTTCGGCGAAATTGGGTGCTGCGGCATTCATTCTGGCGATCGTTTTTGGAGTCACCGCAGGCGTTATCGCCGCGCTCAGACAAAATACCAAATGGGATTATGCAGTAATGGGGGTGGCGATGACCGGGGTAGTGATACCTAGCTTCGTTGTCGCGCCATTACTGGTGATGATATTTGCCATTACGCTGAAGTGGCTGCCTGGCGGCGGCTGGAACGGCGGGGCATTGAAGTTCATGATTTTGCCGATGGTGGCATTATCTCTGGCGTACATCGCCAGTATCGCGCGTATCACCCGTGGTTCAATGATCGAAGTGCTGCACTCGAACTTCATTCGTACCGCGCGTGCTAAAGGGCTGCCGATGCGTCGGATTATCTTCCGCCACGCGCTTAAGCCGGCACTGTTGCCCGTGCTCTCCTACATGGGACCGGCATTCGTCGGGATCATTACCGGCTCGATGGTTATCGAAACAATTTACGGCCTGCCGGGCATCGGCCAGCTGTTTGTTAACGGCGCGCTTAACCGCGACTATTCGCTGGTACTGAGCCTGACTATTCTCGTCGGTGCGCTGACCATTCTCTTTAACGCTATCGTTGATGTGCTGTATGCCGTCATCGACCCGAAAATCCGTTACTAACTGGAGCACGCCATGATGTTGAGTAAGAAAAACAGCGAGGCGCTGGAAAACTTCAGTGAAAAACTGGAAGTGGAAGGTCGTAGCCTCTGGCAGGACGCGCGCCGTCGCTTTATGCACAACCGCGCGGCGGTTGCGAGTCTGGTGGTTCTGGTGATCATCGCGCTGTTTGTGACCCTGGCGCCGATGCTGTCGCAATTTACCTATTTCGACACCGACTGGGGCATGATGTCCAGCGCGCCGGATATGGAATCAGGCCACTATTTTGGCACGGATTCATCCGGACGCGATCTGCTGGTGCGTGTCGCTATCGGTGGCCGTATCTCTCTGATGGTCGGTATTGCTGCCGCTCTGGTGGCGGTGATCGTGGGGACGCTCTACGGCTCACTGTCCGGCTACCTTGGCGGTAAAGTGGACTCGGTGATGATGCGTCTGCTGGAAATCCTGAACTCCTTCCCGTTTATGTTCTTCGTCATCCTGCTGGTGACCTTCTTCGGTCAGAATATCCTGTTGATCTTCGTGGCCATCGGGATGGTTTCCTGGCTGGATATGGCGCGTATCGTCCGCGGCCAGACGCTGAGCCTCAAACGCAAAGAGTTTATCGAAGCGGCGCAGGTAGGCGGTGTCTCTACCGGTAATATCGTGGTTCGCCATATCGTTCCTAACGTGCTGGGTGTGGTGGTGGTCTATGCCTCACTGCTGGTGCCAAGCATGATCCTGTTTGAATCTTTCCTGAGCTTCCTGGGTCTCGGTACACAAGAGCCGCTGAGCAGCTGGGGCGCGCTGCTGAGCGATGGCGCAAACTCAATGGAAGTGTCTCCGTGGCTGCTGCTTTATCCGGCGGGTTTCCTGGTCGTTACCCTGTTTTGTTTTAACTTTATCGGCGATGGCCTGCGTGATGCCCTCGACCCGAAAGACCGTTAAGGAGCTCCGTCATGACAATTATTGAAACGGCAACCGCGCCACAGGCGCAGCAGCGGAGCGACCTTCTGCTGGACGTAAAAGATCTTCGCGTCACCTTTAAGACTCCGGACGGGGATGTCACCGCCGTGAACGATCTCAACTTCAACCTGCGCGCGGGTGAAACGCTCGGCATCGTCGGTGAATCCGGTTCCGGGAAATCTCAGACCGCCTTTGCGTTAATGGGCCTGCTGGCTGCTAACGGCGTGATTGGGGGTTCCGCGAAATTCAACGGGCGTGAAATCCTTAACCTGCCGGAGCACGAGCTGAACAAGCTGCGCGCCGAACAGATCTCGATGATTTTCCAGGATCCGATGACTTCGCTGAACCCGTACATGCGCGTTGGTGAGCAGCTGATGGAAGTCCTGATGCTGCACAAAGGTCTGGGCAAAGCCGAAGCCTTTGAAGAGTCGGTCAAAATGCTCGATGCGGTGAAAATGCCGGAGGCACGCAAGCGCATGCGCATGTTCCCGCACGAGTTCTCTGGCGGTATGCGTCAGCGCGTGATGATTGCGATGGCGCTGCTCTGCCGGCCTAAGCTGCTGATTGCCGACGAACCTACTACCGCGCTGGACGTTACCGTTCAGGCGCAAATCATGACCCTGTTGAACGAGCTGAAGCGTGAGTTCAACACGGCGATTATCATGATTACCCACGACCTGGGCGTGGTGGCGGGCATCTGTGACAAAGTGCTGGTAATGTACGCCGGGCGAACGATGGAATATGGCAAAGCGCGCGATGTCTTCTATCAGCCAGCTCACCCGTACTCCATTGGCCTGCTGAACGCGGTGCCGCGTCTTGATGCGGAAGGGGAATCCCTGCTCACCATTCCTGGCAACCCGCCAAACCTGCTGCGCCTGCCGAAAGGCTGTCCGTTCCAGCCGCGCTGCCCGCACGCGATGGAAATCTGCAACAGCGCTCCGCCGCTGGAAGAGTTTGCACCAGGCCGTCTGCGCGCCTGCTTTAAGCCGCAGGAGGAACTGGTATGAACGCATTAGATGAAAAACGCAACGTGCTGCTCGAAATTGCTGACCTTAAGGTGCATTTCGACATTAAAGACGGAAAACAGTGGTTCTGGCAGCCGTCGAAGACCCTGAAAGCGGTGGATGGCGTTACGCTGCGCCTGTACGAAGGGGAAACCCTGGGCGTGGTCGGAGAGTCCGGCTGCGGTAAATCGACCTTTGCGCGCGCCATTATCGGTCTGGTAAAAGCGACCGACGGCAAAGTGGCCTGGCTGGGTAAAGATCTGCTGGGCATGAAACCCGACGAGTGGCGCGAGGTGCGCAGCGATATCCAGATGATTTTCCAGGATCCGCTGGCGTCGTTAAACCCGCGTATGACCATCGGCGAGATTATTGCCGAGCCGCTGCGGACCTATCATCCGAAGATGTCTCGTCAGGAAGTGCGCGATCGCGTTAAGGTGATGATGATGAAAGTCGGCCTGTTGCCTAACCTCATCAACCGCTACCCGCACGAATTCTCCGGCGGCCAGTGCCAGCGTATTGGTATCGCCCGTGCGCTGATCCTCGAACCGAAGCTGATTATCTGCGACGAGCCGGTTTCCGCGCTGGACGTGTCCATTCAGGCACAGGTAGTTAACCTGCTGCAGAAGCTGCAGCGTGAAATGGGGCTGTCGCTGATCTTCATCGCGCATGACCTGGCCGTAGTGAAACACATTTCAGACCGCGTGCTGGTGATGTATTTGGGTCACGCCGTGGAGCTGGGTACCTATGACGAGGTGTACCACAATCCACTGCACCCTTACACCAAAGCGCTGATGTCCGCTGTGCCAATCCCCGATCCGGATCTGGAAAAGAATAAGACCATCCAGCTGCTGGAAGGTGAATTGCCCTCACCGATTAACCCGCCGTCGGGCTGCGTCTTCCGCACGCGCTGCCCAATGGCCGGGCCGGAATGTGCGAAAACGCGTCCAGTTCTGGAAGGCAGTTTCCGACATGCGGTTTCCTGCCTGAAAGTAGACCCGTTATAATCGCAAGGGCTGACATGATGTCAGCCCTTATTTTTTGCGAGGTAATCGTGTCGCGTTTATTCACGTCAGCCCGTCGGCGGCTTTATCATTTTTTATTCGATCCTGAAACGGTATCCGGACGACGCTTCGAAGGTCTTTGCGGTTTATTTGCGCTTCTCAGCGTGGTCGTCATTTTTATTGAATCGGGTGCCGGGACGCAATATCACCTGACGTTTGACGAATGGCACATCTTTGTCTGGCTTGAGCTGGCGATTACCCTGGTTTTTACCGCTGAATATCTCCTCCGGGTAATAGCCTGGCCCAACCCGGCCCGATATGTTTTCAGCTTCTGGGGATTTATTGATTTAGCCACCATTCTGCCGCTCTACGTCATGTGGCTGTGGCCGGAAATCAGCCTGAGCTATGTCTTTGCCTGGCGAGCGATGCGCGTTATTCGCGTATTACGTATTCTGAAATTACTGCGCTTTATGCCCTCATTGCGCGTGTTCTGGAGTGCAATCGTCAGCGCACGGCATCAGCTCATTCTGTTCTACTCGTTTATTGCAATCGTCATGATTGTTTTCGGCGCGCTGATGTATTTAATAGAAGGTCCCAAATATGGCTTTACGACGCTCAATGCCTCCGTCTACTGGGCGATTGTGACCGTCACGACCGTGGGTTATGGTGATATTACTCCCCACACGCCGCTGGGCCGCATTGTGGCGTCAGTGCTGATTTTGATTGGCTATTCGGTGATTGCCATTCCGACTGGACTTATTACCACGCACATGAGCAGCGCGTTTCAGAGCCGCAAGCAGCAGCGCAAGTGTCCTCATTGCCAGCAGGGTGAACATGAACACGACGCGCGGTTTTGTCATCGCTGTGGCAATAAATTGCCGGAGTAAATAAAAAAGGCTGCAATCGCAGCCTTTTTTATTATTCGCGCCAGAGTATATGGCACAGCTTATGGTCTTTCTCTCGACACAGCAGGACGCGAGCGAAAATATCGTTAATTTCACCACCGTCTTCATCTGCCAGCCCAATTACCACTTCGGCAAAAAAGTCAGGGTTCAGGTCGAAATCCACATGCTCAGCCCAGTCTTCTGAAGGGTCAAACAGCTCGGCACCGCCGCGCTCTTCGAACTGCAGATTAAAAAGGATCACGTCTGCGGGATCGAGGTTATCAACCGCCAGTTCGAGAAAAATGTCATAGGCCTGCTCGAGCGTTTCGTCTTCGGTCAGGCGATTGTTCAGATCCATTTCCATGATGACTACCTGTTTAACATCGTTGGGCACGTTTTACAGCAACGGACTAAAGAAGTAAAACAGTCGTTCGGCAATTCTCTGCCACAGCGGACGTTTTACCCACAGTCTGGCATCCAGCAGACGCGAGCGGGAGATATAATCATCCTGCACCGCCGCGAGATCGCCGCCAAAGCCGGCATCATCAATGACCAGCGTGATTTCAAAGTTGAGCCACAGGCTGCGCATATCCAGGTTGACCGTGCCCACCAGGCTCAGCTCACCGTCGACGAGCACGCTTTTGGTGTGGAGCAATCCGCCTTCAAACTGGTAAATTTTCACCCCGGCGGCCAGCAGTTCGCTAAAGAATGCCCGGCTGGCCCAGCCAACCAGGAGAGAGTCATTTTTGCGCGGCAAAATGATGCTCACATCGACACCGCGCTGCGCGGCTGTACAGATCGCGTGCAGGAGGTCGTCGCTGGGGACAAAGTAGGGCGTCGTCATGATCAGATATTCACGCGCCGAGTAGGTCGCCGTCAGCAGCGCCTGATGAATCAAATCCTCCGGGAAGCCCGGCCCGGAAGCAATGGTATGAATAGTGTGACCGCTGGCCTCTTCAAACGGCATAATATTGCCGTCCGGCGGCGGCGGCAGGATACGCTTGCCAGTTTCAATCTCCCAGTCGCAGGAATAAACGATGCCCATCGAGGTGGCAATCGGCCCCTCCATTCGCGCCATCAAATCAACCCATTGACCTACTCCTGAGTCCTGTTTGAAGAAGCGCGGGTCGACCATGTTCATGCTGCCGGTGTAGGCAATATAGTTATCGATCATGATCATTTTGCGATGCTGGCGGAGATCCATCCGGCGCAGAAACACGCGAAGGAGATTGACCTTCAGCGCTTCAACCACTTCGATCCCGGCATTACGCATCATGCCTGCCCAGGGGCTGCGGAAAAATGCCACGCTACCCGCGGAGTCAAGCATCAGGCGGCAATGAATGCCGCGCCGCGCGGCGGCCATCAGCGACTCAGCGACCTGGTCAGCCATCCCGCCGGGCTGCCAGATATAAAAAACCATCTCGATATTATGACGAGCCAGCTGAATATCGCGGATTAACGCCTGCATGACGTCGTCAGACGAGGTCAGCAGCTGCAGTTGATTGCCCTTAACGCCGCCAATCCCCTGGCGGCGCTCGCACAGCTTAAACAGTGAGGAGGCGACGCTGCTGTTCTCCTCGGCAAAGATATGTTTGCAGGCCTTAAGATCGTTCAGCCACTTCGCGGTGGAGGGCCACATGGCACGGGCGCGCTCGGCACGGCGTTTACCCAGATGAAGCTCACCAAAAGAGAGATAGGCAATAATTCCCACCAGCGGGAGGATGTAAATGATCAGAAGCCAGGCCATGGCAGAGGGTACGGCTCTGCGCTTCATCAGGATGCGTAACGTCACACCCGCGATTAACAGCCAGTATCCCAGAATGACCAGCCAACTCACCACGGTGTAGAAGGTTGTCATAGGTAAAAAAATCCTTTTGAAAGCGTATTGTTATGAGTGTACGCATCAGGATTCATCTGGCAAATAAAAACGCCAGGTAAAAGCGCTGGTTTGCTGCCGGGTTGGGTTTATAATGGCGGCTCAGTTAGTTTAAGAGTTGTAGACATGAAGCGCAGTAGAACAGAAGTAGGGCGCTGGCGCATGTTGCGACAGGTGAGTCGTCGCAAGGCTCGTTGGCTGGAAGCACAATCCCGCCGCAATATGCGTATTCACGCCATCAGAAAATGTGGATTGACGCGGCACCGCAATGCGTTGCTGTTCGCAGTCCAGGATATCTGAGAAACATGAGGGCACCGTAACTGGTGCCCGCTGATTTTATAGCGTCTGATTTTTTGGGGATAGCGTATTTGCAGCGTTGTTCCTGTTGTGTTTAGCAAAAGGAGGGAGAAGTGTTTGCGGAGTTTGGCGTACTGAATTTCTGGACATATGTTGTTGGCGCGTTTTTTATCGTTCTGGTGCCAGGACCGAATACCCTGTTCGTGCTAAAAACCGGGATCGGTCACGGTGTTAAAAAAGGGTATCTCGCCGCTACGGGCGTATTTATTGGCGATGCGGTGCTGATGTTTCTCGCCTGGGCGGGCGTCGCGGCATTAATCCAGACCACGCCGGTACTGTTTAATATCGTGCGCTATCTCGGGGCTTTTTATCTGCTCTGGCTGGGGGGCAAAATGCTCTGGTCGGTGGTAAACCGTCAAAAAAACGCGCATGAGAGCGGCCCCGAACCTGCCAGTATGATCATGAAACGTTCCCTGGTGTTAAGCCTGACCAACCCCAAAGCGATTCTGTTCTACGTATCGTTCTTCGTTCAGTTCATTGACGTGAATGCGAAGAGTACCGGCACTTCTTTCCTGATCCTTGCGACGACGCTGGAGTTGATAAGCTTTATGTACATGAGCTTCCTGATTTTCTCCGGTGCGTTTGTCACGCGTTATCTGAAAACAAAAAAGAAGCTGGCAAAGCTGGGGAACGGGCTAATAGGGCTGCTGTTTGTCGGGTTTGCGGCGAGATTAGCGTCGCTGCATTGATGATTTGAAAGGCTCCTGCGGGAGCCTTTTTTATTCTGTTTGACAATCCCTCACTATTTAGTTGTATAGTACAACTAAATGGTGAGGACATAACATGCACAGCGAAACCCCGGTAGTCAGTGTTATTCGACGTTCCTCGCGCCTGATGGTGCGAGAGTTAGGTTTTATGGGGTCTACCCTGGCCTCAACGAATTACTCGCCTTCGGCCGTCCATACTCTGGTCGAAATTGCTCTGCGTAAGGAGATGACGGCGAGTCAGCTGGTGCAACTGCTGGGCCTGGAAAAGTCCAGCGTCAGCCGGATGCTGGCTCGCCTGATTGCCGCGGGCGAACTTGAGGAGGTCATTTCTACTGAGGATGCGAGAGCAAAGAGCCTCAGGCTGACCGCGAAAGGTCACGAGACGGTCAGCAAAATTAATGCCTTCAGCAACGAGCGCGTGGTCACAGCAATAAAGGGTCTTGCTCCAGCGCAGCAGCAGACCATTTCTGAGGGGCTCTCCCTTTATGCCAACGCGCTGCTGGCATGCCGTGAGGGGGGTAACGATATGCAGCCCGACGAGTTGAAGATAGTGCAGGGGTACATCCCCGGCATGATTGGCCGTATTGCGGAGATGCATGGCAGTTATTATTCGCGGGAGCATAACTTTGGTCGCTTCTTCGAGGCCAAAGTGGCTTCAGGGCTGGCCGAGTTCAGTGAAAGACTGGAGAAGCCCTGTAACCAGATTTGGCTGGCAGTACTCAACGACAAAATTGTCGGCTCGGTGGCGATCGATGGCGAGGAATTGGCTCCGGGTGAAGCCCATCTTCGCTGGTTTATTCTTGATGATGGCTGTCGGGGACACGGCGTGGGGAAAAAACTGCTGAATGAAGCGATGCGGTTCTGCGACAGGGCCGGTTTTTCTGCTGTGCACCTCTGGACATTCAATAAGCTGACCGCCGCCCGGCGTCTGTACGAGTCGTTTGGGTTTACGCTGGTAAAGGAGTGGGAAGGCGAGCAGTGGGGGAGCCTGATTACAGAACAGCAGTTTACCCGGTACAGTGACGCGTAATCGCCACCATAAAAAAGGCTCCTTTCGGAGCCGCTTCGGTATCAGAACACTTTTTTATACGGTCTCACCGTCACTTTTGCATACACACCCGCTGCAACGTACGGGTCTGCGTCAGCCCAGGCCTGAGCGGCTTCCTGGGATTCAAATTCAGCAATAACCGTGGAGCCGGCAAAACCGGCAGCACCCGGATCGTTGCTGTCGACTGCGGGCATGGGGCCAGCGGTCAGTAATCGGCCTTCATCCTGGAGCAGCTGCAAACGTGCCAGATGCGCAGGGCGCACAGACTGGCGTTTTTCGAGCGAATCAGCAACATCTTCAGAGTAAATTACGTAAAACACGGCGAAGCTCCTTAACCGGTAAAAGTGTCAGTTACGTTATGTGAAAGGGCAAACGACTGCAATGTAAAATAAAAACAATGTTAATACCCTGATCTGACTGCGCCTTTTTTGGCCTCTCAGGCGCTAAAGTTGCCCCAGAACAAAGTGTCTTATTGAATATGATTGCTATTTGCATTTAAAATCATGGTTCGGTTTTTTAACGTTGATGAATATGACTTCGATGACCCTTGATTTACCTCGCCGCTTTCCCTGGCCGACGCTGCTTTCTGTCGTGATTCACGGTGCTGTTGTGGCGGGTTTGCTGTATACCTCGGTTCATCAGGTTATTGAAATGCCCGCGCCCGCGCAGCCGATTTCGGTGACGATGGTCTCGCCAGCGGACCTCGAACCGCCGCAGGTTGCCCCTCCACCACCACAGCCGGTGGCTGAACCTGAGCCAGAACCCGAGCCCGTTCCGGAGCCACCGAAGGAAGCTCCGGTGGTGATCCACAAGCCTGAACCGAAGCCAAAACCTAAGCCGAAGCCAAAGCCGGTGAAGAAGGTGGAGGAGCGTCCGAAACGTGAGGAACGTCCGGTTGAACCGCGTGCGACCCAGCCGGTTGAAAATACAGCGCCTTCACGTCCGGTGATGAACAATACGGCAACGACATCAAAGCCAACGGTGAGTGCGCCAGCGGGCCCGCGTGCCGTAAGCCGCAACCAGCCTCAGTATCCGGCGCGAGCTCAGGCTTTGCGTATTGAAGGCCGCGTGAGGGTGAAATTTGACGTGACTGCGGATGGCCGAGTGGATAACGTGGAAATCTTGTCCGCTCAGCCTTCTAATATGTTTGAGCGCGAAGTGAAATCTGCAATGCGCAGATGGCGTTATGAGCCAGGCAAGCCGGGCAGCGGATTGATTGTGAATATCGTTTTCCGCCTGAACGGCGGAGCGCAGATGGAATAAAAAAAGCCTCCGAAAGGAGGCTTTTTTTTGCCTGTCGATCAGGCCTGCGGAAGTTGACGAGGTTTACCCTCGCTGTCCACTGCGACATAAATAAACAGGGCCTCAGTGGCCTTATAACGCTGCCCAATCGGCTCAGAAGAGACTTTCTTAACCCACACTTCGATGTTAATTGAAATAGAGGTATTGCCGCGTTTGATGCAGCGCGCATAGCAGCAAACCACATCACCTACCGCAACCGGGCGCAGGAAGGTCATGCCGTCCACTCGCACAGTCACCACGCGCCCGTGGGCGATCTCTTTTGCCAGAATTGCGCCGCCCATATCCATCTGCGACATCAGCCAGCCGCCAAAAATATCGCCATTGGCATTGGTGTCAGCGGGCATTGCCAGTGTGCGTAAAACCAGTTCGCCCTGCGGGGCGTTAGTTGTTGTCATTGTTTTAACTCGTAACGGAAGACTTCAGGCGGGATGCTACTATGATTTTACAGCAGAGAGAATAGACCAGAACGCCTGTCGCTGACGTTCTGGTCAGTCATTAATCAGTGCTTGTCGTCCTGCGGCATGTGGCGATAAATGTATACGCCGCTTAACAGCGTGAAGATAAGGGTCAGTGCGGTCAGGCCGAAGACCTTAAAGTTGACCCAAATATTCTGCGGCAGCCAAAAAGCAATATAGATGTTAGCGAGACCGCAGAGAATAAAGAAGACCGCCCACGCGATATTCAGACGGGACCAGACTTCCTGAGGCAGCGTCAGCTCTTTGCCCAGCATGCGTTGGATCAGCGGTTTTTTCATCACCCACTGGCTGATTAATAATGCGCCCGCAAACAGGGCGTAAATCACGGTCACTTTCCACTTGATAAATTCATCGTTATGGAAGAACAGAGTCAGTCCGCCGAATACGGCGACCAGCACGAAGGTGACCAGCGCCATTTTTTCGACTTTACGATAGCGAACCCAGCTGTAGATCAGAACAACTGCCGTTGCAACGATCAGCGCAGTGGTCGCGGCATAAATATCGTACAGCTTATAAAAAGCAAAAAAGACCACGAGCGGTAAAAAATCAAGAAACTGCTTCATTCTGTGATTCCATCTTCTGAGCGGGGCGGGAGGCAGTGATGCCTCCCGCCTCTGGATTACTGACGAATTAACATATACAGGCGGAACAGATAGACCAGCAGTACCGCTGAAATCAGGTTGCTCAGCGTATTCGCCACTACCGCGCCAACGTTCGGCGTTAATACCGCAAAATTCGGCGCAAACAACAGCAGGAGCGTTTTAGCGAGCAGCCAGCCGATCACGGCGGGAGCCACCAGACGCATATTAGCCCATGCCAGTCGGATGCTGCTGCGCATCGTGGTAAAAATACCCATCTTATCCTGCACGACCATCACAGGCGCAAACGAGAGCACGATAGCCAGCAGTACGCCCGGCACCACGACCAGCATTATCCCCATCTGCACCAGCAGGGTGGTGAAAAAGATCAGGATAAACAGCTTAGGTAAGACCGGCGCGCTGGCACCAATCGCCCGTAAGGCGCTGACCCGGTGACCCGCCGATACCAGCTGAATCATCAGCAAAACGCCGCCCGCCAGAACTGCATTACCAATCAGGCCCGAGAAGGTGGACGCGGCAGAGGCGCGCAGCAGGATTTGCTGCTGTTCCGGCGTCATGTTTTGCACCAGCTCAAACAACCCCACGCTACCCGCAAGATGGTCGCCCTGGCTCAGGCTGGCAATCTGTTCTTCACTCGGTGAAAACGCATGACCCAGCACCACCGTGATAAAGGCGCAAAGCAACGCGATCAGTAAAAAGGTTATGAACTGATTGCGGAAAAAGTTTCCCGTGTCACGGTAGACAGACTTCGCCGTGATAGACATGCACTCTCCTTGAGTATTGCAGGTGTTAATTAGCCGGCAATTGTACACCGGATGCACCTGCTGTGGCAGCATCAAGGCTTGTATGGAAAAGCATATCTTTGTAAAGCGGCGGTAATCCCACGCGTGCGCGTGCGCGATTGCAGGCTTCGTTGACCTGGCCATCTTCCCCCGACATGGCAAATTCCCGGCACGGGCTGGGGCGATCCTCATAGATGGAACATCGGGTAGAGACCCCAGGCTCACCCTGTAGCGCCACACAGCGAGCCTGCTTTTGGTTCGTGCCGCTCATGCAGCGCAGAAAGGGGGTTAACGGCTCGGTGAGATGAACCGGAACGGTACCGCCGCCATCGCTGGCTTCGGCCCAGTAGAAAGAGACTCGAAAATACGCACAACAGGCTCCGCACGTCATGCACGGGTTGATATCACTCATGGCACACCTGCAAAAGAAGAACGCATCAAATCAATTTGTGAGAGCGATAAATTATCCAGCCGCCAGAGGAAGAGCAAGAGGGGGGAAAGGGAAAATTTTGTAACCGTGAAATGCCAAAAATTGACATGGAAACAACTTATCGCTTTTGAACGCGCCACAAAAAATTAACCCAGATCAATGAATGTTAAGTTACTGGTTTTAATGTGATCTGTGGCAGATCACTTATTACCCTTTTGTGAGTATATTCTCATCCGCGATTAAAACCACAACGATGGAGCGGATATGAAAAAATTAGCGGTGGCAGCCCTTGTATTAAGCAGTCTCTCTGGCGGCGCGTACGCGCATGAAGCAGGCGAATTCTTTATTCGTGCCGGTTCGGCTACGGTTCGCCCAACTGAAGGATCGGATAACGTGCTGGGTATGGGCGGTTTTAACGTCAGTAATAACACCCAGTTAGGGTTAACGTTCACCTATATGGCGACGGAAAACGTTGGTGTTGAGCTTCTTGCTGCAACGCCGTTCCGTCATCGCGTGGGTCTGGGCGCAACCGGTGATATTGCAACGGTTCACCATTTACCGCCAACGCTGATGGCGCAATGGTACTTTGGCGACTCAAGCAGCAAGGTGCGCCCTTATATTGGCGCTGGTGTGAACTACACCACCTTCTTTGACGAGAAGTTTAACGATACCGGTAAAGAGGCCGGTCTGACTGACCTTAGCCTGAAAGATTCGTGGGGCATGGCGGGGCAGGTCGGTCTGGATTACCTGATTAACCGCGACTGGTTAATTAACGCCTCCGTCTGGTATATGGATATTGATACGGACGTACGCTTCAAGGCGGGCGGTCAGCAGCAAAGCATCAACACGCGACTGGATCCGTGGGTGTTTATGTTCTCTGCGGGTTATCGTTTCTGATCCCCCGTCAAACTGGCCACAGGGTGGCCAGTTTGCTTTGCTCACTTCAAAACGACGGATAAACCGGCCGCTCATCAAGCTTTACGCAGTGCCTCAGGATCGTTTCCCCATCATATAAATAGCTGAAAGCGTCGCTGGACAGGGAATGGAAGAGAATATCGCCATTGGCAAACGGGATAATTTCGGTATCACCCGCACGTTTATGTCCCGCGCCGGTTTCAAAATGGCCACGCCACCGTTCCTGGGTATGGTCATAGACGTGCAGAATAACCTCGACAAGTCCTCTTTGCGGACAATCAAGGCGCAGGAAGGTGGAAGAGAAATTCAGGGACAGCGCATGGAAGGGAATCAATAAGGCGAAAACCAGTAAAGCTCGTAAATACATCAAATCGCGAAAACCTCCTTCAAAAGGGAAATGAGATTTTACTTAAGTCAAAAATCGCGTTTTTGCCGTGGATCAAGATGTCTTATAATTCAATACGATAAAGGCCCCTGGTGAGGCCCTTAGCGATCATTTTTGAATCAGATAGCGAATGGTTGGGCCATCCTGCTGGATATCCAGCACCGTATAACCGTGGTTTTTTGCATCCAGCGGTATGTTGTTGATGGACTGCGGGCAGTCGCTCACCACCTCCAGAATTTCCCCTTTCTTTAGCTGCGGTAGCGCTTCAAGCGTAGCCACCGCCGGATATGGACAGGGCTCGCCAACCATATCCAGACGATAATCAGGCACGATTTCTTTCATGCTGCATTCTCCTGCGTTTCTGTTTTAACGCCCGCACGGCGGAAGAAACGTTTCTCCTGTGCGACGACCAGTAAAAAAGCCACCAACAGCAGGGCGTAGGTGACCAGCAGGCCGCCGAGAGGCCCGAAGGTGCTCAGCAGGTTGACCTTGTCCCAACTTGTGGCAAGCGCCGGGGACAAATCGTCCCAGAAGTACGCCAGGATCGTCGAGCCAATCACATTTCCAAGACCCACCCACCAGTAGTGCACCTGACCTTCGACGGCACGGTACATCCAGCCGGTTTCACACCCGCCGGCCAGCACGATCCCGAAGCCGAACAGCAGGCCGCCAATGACCGCGTTAGGACCGGCCCACATGATTTTCGGTTCGACGCCCAGTTGAACATAGCTGAAGATGCCGATGGCGCTGACCGCCATCCCGGCGATAATCGCCTTCGCCATCATCGTGCGGCCGGTGATCCACATATCGCGAAACGCGGAGGTGAAGCAGATCTGCGCGCGTTCAATGAGCAGACCAAAACCCACGCCGAACAGCATCGCCAGACCGAGTTTGGGCTGGTTCAGAGCCGTACACAGCGCCCATGCCACCATAGCGAAAAAGACCAGCATTCCGAGACGGAAACGGCGGCGTGCCTGAGAGGGCTTCTGGGTTAACGGAGACGCTGCGCTGACTTTGGTCATTTTCACTGGAATGCGAAACAGCGGCAGCAGGGTAAATTTTGCGCCAAAGTAAGAGCCGATGGCCGTGGCGACGGCAAAGAACCAGGCGTGAAGCGAAAACTGAGGAATCCCCGTAAAGAAAGCGGCCAGGTTACAGCCCATCGCCAGACGGGCGCCAAACCCGGCAATGATACCGCCGACAACTGCCTGAAGAATGCGGATCCGGCTTTTGGGCATACGCAACTTAACGTTGTTTGCCCACAGCGCCGCCGCGAAGCAGCCGCCGAACATGCCGATGATCATCATCCCGTCGATGCGGGTAAGCGGCGTGCCGTCCAGATGGATGAGTTTAAAGTAACCCCACTCTTCGGTATGCACGCCAGCGAGCTGCAGCAATTGACCACCCCAGCGGGTGAACTCGCCGGTCACGGCCCAGAAGGTGCCGGTAATGCCGAAATAGTAGGTAGAGAGAATGCCAGCCGCGATAACAGCCGGAACGGGTGACCAGAACTTAACCAGGTAAGTCTGTTTGAAGGATTGCCATGACATGAATAAGCCTCTGAACTCAGAAGGATTAAAGATAAAAAAGAGTCCAGATCATACGCTTACATAACAGTTTGAAAAGCCATTCACACCGAAAATATCGAAAGGATCAATTTTGACGTAATCCTTTGTTGATGGCGGGGAAGAAAGGGTAACCGTCTGGCAGGGGTGCCAGACGGTGGAGGGGTCAGGCTTTACGCGTCGCCGCCTTCATGGCAGTCACAAACGCTTTCAGCTCGGCCAGCATCTGCTCGGGTTTATCCACGTTCTTCTCGATGATCTTCACAATTGCAGAGCCGGAGATGGCACCCGCAGCCTTCGCGTCAATCGCCGCTGTGACCTGATCCGGAGAAGAGATCCCGAAGCCCTGCAGCGGCGGCGCGGCATGGTACTCGGCCAGCTTTTCCACAAGATGATGCAGCGGCAGGGCGGCTTTATTCTCGGCACCGGTTACGCCTGCGCGGGAGAGCAGGTAGGTGTAGCCGCGCCCGTAAGAGGCTATCTGGCGCAGCAGTGTGTCATCCGCGTTCGGCGGGCAGATGAAAATCGGGGCGACGTTGTGACGCATCGCAGCCTGGCGGAACGGCGCGGACTCCTCGACCGGCACGTCGGCGACCAGAACGGAGTCGACGCCTACGCGTGCGCACTCGGCGTAAAACTCATCGATACCGCGGTTGAACACCAGGTTGGCGTACATAAGCAGGCCAATGGGAATGGTCGGATGCTTCTGGCGAATTGCCGCCAGCATCTCAAAGCACTGGGTTGGCGTCACACCAGAGGCAAACGCGCGCAGCGTCGCATTCTGAATGGTTGGGCCATCCGCCAGCGGGTCAGAGAACGGGATCCCCAGCTCCAGCGCGTCGGCACCGGCCTCAATCAGGGTGTCGATAATCTTCAGCGACTGTTCTGGGCCCGGGTCGCCCAGGGTGACGAAGGGAACGAACGCGCCTTCCTGGCGGGATTTCAGTTCTGCAAATACGTTATCGTAGCGTTCCATCAGATTTCCCCTCGTGCTTTCAGAATATCGTGAACGGTGAAGATATCTTTGTCACCGCGTCCGGAAAGGTTTACCACCAGCAGCTGCTCTTTTTCCGGATTGTCTTTCATCATTTTCAGCGCATGGGCCAGAGCGTGTGAAGACTCCAGCGCCGGGATGATCCCTTCGCTGCGGCACAGCGTTTTGAACGCTTCCAGCGCTTCGTCATCGGTAATGGAGACATAGTCCGCGCGACCCGTACTGTTCAGATAGGCGTGCTGCGGCCCGACGGAAGGGAAGTCGAGGCCGGCAGAGATAGAGTAAGACTCTTCAATCTGGCCCTCATCGGTCTGCATCATCGGGGATTTCATGCCGAAGTAGATCCCCACGCGGCCATGCTTCAGCGGCGCGCCGTGTTCACCTGATTCAATGCCGTGACCGGCAGGCTCAACGCCAATCAGACCCACGCTGGTGTCGTCGATAAAGTCTGCGAACATGCCGATGGCGTTTGACCCGCCGCCGACGCAGGCGATCACCGCATCCGGCAGGCGACCCTCTTTTTCAAGGATCTGCGCTTTGGTCTCTTCCCCGATCATGCGCTGGAATTCGCGCACGATGGTCGGGAACGGGTGCGGGCCCGCCGCGGTTCCGAGCATATAGTGCGCGGTTTCATAGCTGCCGGACCAGTCGCGCAGCGCTTCGTTACAGGCATCCTTCAGCGTCGCGGAGCCGCTGTGCACCGGGATCACTTCCGCACCCATCAGGCGCATACGGAAGACGTTCGGAGACTGACGCTCAACGTCTTTCGCCCCCATATAGATGCGGCATTTCAGGCCGAGCAGGGCGCTGGCGAGCGCCGAGGCCACGCCGTGCTGGCCTGCGCCGGTTTCGGCGATGATTTCGGTTTTGCCCATACGCTTCGCAAGCAGCGCCTGGCCCAGCACCTGATTAGTTTTATGCGCGCCGCCGTGCAGCAGGTCTTCACGCTTAAGATACAGCGTGGTTTTCGTGCCTTCCGTCAGGTTGCGGCATTTGGTCAGGGCCGTTGGGCGGCCGGCATAGTTTTTCAGCAGGTCGGTAAATTCAGCCTGAAATGCCGGATCCTTCTGTGCGCTCACAAACGCTTCTTCCAGCTGGCGCAGCGCGGGCATCAGGATTTGCGGGACGTACATCCCGCCGAACTCACCAAAATACGGGTTAAGTAATGTCGTCATCTTCTCTTCCTTAATATGCACGCAGAGTTTTAAAAACCGAGGCCAGCTTGCTGGCATCTTTGATACCCGGTTGGGACTCTACGCCTGAATTGAAATCGAGGCCTGCGCAGCCGGTTTTCGCGGCTTCTACGCAGTTGTCCGGGCTTAATCCGCCCGCCAGCAGGACGTTGTCCAGCTTTTCGCCGTTCAACAGAGACCAGTCAAAACGCTGGCCGCTTCCGCCCTGGCCGTTATCGAGAACGTATTTATCCACGTGGTTCAGGTTACGCGGGGGCAACGTATCGCTAACGCTTTGCGCTTTCCAGATTTGCACCTGCGGCGCCAGCGTGTCGCGCAGGGCATCGACATAGGCCTGATCTTCATCGCCGTGCAGCTGCACCGCGCTCAGGGATAACGCGTCGGCTTTTTCAACCACCTCGGCGATATCCGCATTGCGGAACACGCCAACATAGCTGAGCGGTGCCGCGGCGATGATCTTACGCGCCTGCTCTTCGCTAACCGCGCGAGGAGAGGAATCCACAAAAATCAGCCCGCCATAAATCGCTCCGGCTTCATACGCGGCCTGGGCGTCCTGTTCGCGAGTTAAGCCGCAGACTTTGTTTTCACCCAGCAGCACGCGACGCACTGCCGCATTGAGATCGTCATGTTCCATCATGGCGGAGCCAATCAGGAAACCGTTGGCGAAGTGGCTCAGCTCGCGCACCTGGGCGTAGCTGTTAATGCCGGATTCGCTGATCACCGTGACGCCAGCGCCCAGACGCGGCGCCAGCTGGCGCGTGCGGTTCAGGTCAATAGACAGGTCACGCAGATCGCGGTTGTTAATGCCGACCACTTTGGCTTCCAGCGCAATCGCGCGCTCCAGCTCCTCTTCGTTGCTCACTTCGGTCAGCACGCCCATTTTCAGGCTGTGCGCGACGGCAGAGAGCTGGCGGTACTGCTCGTCGTCAAGCACCGAGAGCATCAGCAGGCAGGCGTCAGCCTGGTAAAAGCGCGCCAGCCAAATCTGATAAGGGTCGATAATAAAGTCTTTGCACAGGATCGGCTGCGGCGCGATGCCGCTGACGATCGGCAGAAAATCGAAGCTGCCCTGAAAATATTTCTCATCCGTCAGCACGGAGATGGCTGAGGCATGATGCTTATAAATACCGGCAATGCGCGCCGGGTCGAAATCGTCACGGATAACGCCTTTGGACGGGGACGCTTTTTTGCACTCAAGAATAAACGCGGTGCGCGCACCCTGCAGGGCGTCATAGAAACGACGGCTGCTAGGGACGACATCGTTCTGAAAACTGGCAAGCGGCTGCTGTTGCTTGCGGGCTTCCACCCAGATGGCCTTATCGGCAACGATTTTCGCTAAAACGGTCTGCATTCTTTACCCTCTTGCCGCAAGTGCGGTAACGCGATCGTAAGCTGCACCGGAGCGCAGTACATCCAGAACTTTTTGAACGTTGGCCTTCAGGTCTTCCTCACCGTGCAAACGCATCAGCATGGCGACGTTGGCGGCAACGGCGGCCTCATGAGCGACCTCTCCCTTACCTTGTAATAAGCGCGTCAGAATGTCACGGTTTTCTTCCGGGGTACCACCTGCCAGCGCTTCCTGGTGATACGGAGTTAAACCAAAGTCATCGGCTTCGAGCTGGTAGCTCAGGATTTCACCGTCGCGCAGTTCGGCCACCAGCGTCGGCGCATGCAGTGACACTTCGTCCATTCCGCCGCTGTGCACCACGGCGGCACGCTGGTAACCCAGCACGCGCAGCGTCTCGGCAATCGGCAGGACCAGCTCCGGGCTGTAGACACCGATCAGCGCCAGCGGCGGGTGCGCCGGGTTGATCAGCGGGCCGAGCACGTTAAACAGCGTGCGGGTTTTAAGCTGCTGACGAACCGGCATCGCGTGGCGGAAACCGGTGTGATACTTCGGCGCAAACAGGAAGCAGACGCCCAGGTCATCCAGCGCTTCACGGGAACGTTCGGCGTTCATATCGAGATTAATGCCGAATGCGGCGAGCAGATCGGAAGAACCTGACCGGCTGGACACGCTGCGGTTACCGTGCTTCGCGACCTTTAAACCACACGCTGCCGCTACGAAGGCGCTGGCGGTTGAAATATTGATACTGTTGCTGCCATCACCGCCGGTACCGACGATATCGGCAAACTGATAGTCCGGGCGCGGGAACGGGGCGGCATTTTCCAGCAGGGCCGTAGCGGCACCGGCGATCTCCTGCGGGCTTTCGCCGCGGACCTTCATGCTCACCAGCGCGGCCGCCAGCTGCTCAGGCTTCAGCTCGCCGCGAACCACGGCGGAGAAGAGCTGGTGGCTCTCCTGCTGGCTCAGGGTCTGCGCCTGGTACAGTTTTTCCAGAATCGGCTGCAGGGTGTTGGTCTGCTCCAGCTTCTGTAACGCCCAGTCGAGCGTCTGTTCCAGCAGGCGAGCACCGTGAGAGGTCAGGATGGATTCCGGATGGAACTGCATCCCGCAGACGCGATCCGCGTCGTGACGCACCGCCATCACCATCCCTTCAAACGAGGCGTTGATCGTCAGCCCGGCGGGAATGTTGCTGCCGACCAGCGAGTGGTAGCGCGCGACCGGGAGCGGATTCGGCAGCCCGGCAAACATTGCCTGGCCGTCATGTTCAATGCTGGACGCTTTACCGTGCAGGATCTCTCCCGCCTGGCCAACGTAGCCGCCGTAGGCTTCAACAATCGCCTGATGGCCGAGGCAGATGCCGATAATCGGCAGCTTGCCGCGCATACGGGTCAGCAGCTCCGGCATACAGCCCGCTTCGCTCGGTGCGCCAGGCCCAGGAGAGAGCATCAGCACCGGGTTTTGCATGGTTGCCAGACGGTCAATCAAGGTCTGGGCCGGCACGTGGTTGCGATAGATAACGACGTTATGGCCATTCGCACGCAGCTGATCTGCCAGGTTGTAGGTAAAGGAATCGATATTATCGAGCAGCAGAATGTCAGCCATTAGAAAATCTCCTGTGCATGGTGTGCGGTAGCAATGGCGCGAAGGACCGCTCGGGCTTTACTGCGCGTTTCGTCAGCTTCAGACTGCGGAACGGAATCAAGAACAATCCCGGCTCCCGCCTGGACGGTGGCAATGCCTTCTTCTACATAGGCGGAGCGGATCACGATGCAGGTATCGAGGTCGCCGTGGGCGGTGAAGTAACCCACCGCGCCGCCGTAGCTGCCGCGACGACGCCCTTCGGCGGCGGCAATCAGCTGCATGGCGCGCACTTTCGGCGCGCCGCTCAGGGTGCCCATATTCATGCAGGCGCGGTAGGCGTGCAGGACGTCGAGGTCCTGACGCAGTTCACCGACCACGCGGGAAACCAGGTGCATTACGAACGAATAACGGTCAACTTTAGTCAGATCCGCCACGTAGCGGCTGCCCGGGGTGCAAATGCGTGCCAGGTCGTTACGCGCCAGGTCAACCAGCATAAGATGCTCGGAGAGCTCTTTGTGGTCGGTGCGCATTTCCAGCTCGATGCGGCTGTCGAGATCGCGATCCAGCGAGCCATCGGCGCGTCGTCCGCGCGGACGGGTTCCGGCGATCGGGTAAATTTCAATCTGGCGGCTGGTGGCGTCGTACTTCAGCGAGCTTTCCGGCGAGGCGCCGAACAGCGTGAATTCGTTGTCCTGCATAAAGAACATGTACGGGCTCGGGTTGCTCTTTTTCAGCACGTCGTAGGCTGCCAGCGGAGACGGGCAGGGCAGCGAGAAGCGGCGGGACGGTACAACCTGGAAAATTTCCCCGGCGCGAATCGCTTTTTGCATCTGGCGAACCACGGCGCCGTACTGATCGTCGGTCTGGTTCACATCGCAGGTCATTTTTTCCACTCGCTGCACCGGAAGCGCAGGCGGCGCTTCCGTCATCTGCTGCTGAAGCTGCGCGATGCGATGCTCAAGACGGTTTTTCTCAGCGGTCGAAGGCGTGAACAGGCTGGCCTGAATGCGGGTGTATTGTTTCTGATGGTCGATCACCAGCAGGGTTTCGGCCAGATAGAAACAATAGTCCGGGCAGCGATTGCCCTGCTCGGTTTCCGGTAAATCTTCAAAGCCAGCGACCAGATCGTAGGCAAACAGCCCGCCAAAGAACATCGCTTCACGCTCATCGTGTGGAACGGTGACCAGGTTCTGCAGCAGGCGGAAGGCATCAAAGACGGAAAGGGAGCACAGGCGCGCGTCTTCATCCAGCAGCTGGCTAACCGGCGGGAAATGCAGAATGCGCATTTCTGGATGACGTTCGTTTTCAATGCCTGACGGCAGGGCGGCATCCAGCAGCGGCAGCAGCGATGCGCCATTGTCTGACAAAGCCTTAATTGTGACAGTGTCACCTAGAGCGGTAATGCGCAACGCGCTGTCGACCAGCAGCAGGCTCTTGAGATCGTCCTTGCTGTCGATGTCCGCAGATTCCAGCAGCAGCGTTGCCGGGCGTGCCCCGCACACCTGATGAAACAGCGCGGTCGGGTTGTGGCGGTAGGCCGCCTCGCAGGTCAGCAGTTCGAGATGAGGTTTGGCTGTTTGCATTATATTGTTCTCATTTTCTGTTCAAAAAAAAGCCCGCTTGGAAGCGGGCTGGGTATCTGTTTGCATTTCGCAGACGCGTGACACTGCCCGAAGATCAGGAAGTACGCCACCAACCGTGCAGAGTGAAATGCGCTGTCATTTTCAGATACCTTTCTCGTGTGAACTTGCGTACTAGTTAACTAGTTCGATGGCGTGTTGTCAACCCTTGATTTCAGAATTTCGATATAAGTCGGTATCATGGCGTTTTCGGATGTCTCCAACCTGTTATGGGAAGTGCTTTGAGCGATACCACCTACGCTATTATTTATGATTTACACAGCCATACTCAGGCCTCTGATGGCCTGTTGACACCCGAAGCCCTGGTTCATCGTGCCGTTGAAATGCGCGTCGGTACGCTGGCGATAACCGATCACGATACGACGGATGCAATACCGGCGGCGCGCGCCGAGATCGCCCGCAGCGGGCTGGCGCTCAATCTGGTGTCCGGCGTCGAAATTTCGACCGTCTGGGAAAACCATGAGATTCATATCGTTGGCCTGAACATCGATATAGACCATCCGGCACTTACTGCCTTTTTGCAAGAACAAAAAACGCGCCGCAACCAGCGCGCAGAGATGATCGGCGAGCGTCTGGAAAAGGCACATATTCCGGGCGCGCTGGAAGGTGCCCAAAAGCTGGCGAACGGCGGGGCGGTCACGCGCGGTCATTTCGCCCGTTTTCTCGTAGAGGCGGGTAAAGCGACGACCATGGCGGACGTCTTTAAAAAGTATCTGGCGCGAGGGAAAACCGGATACGTTCCGCCACAGTGGTGTACAATAAAACAAGCTATTGATGTGATTCATCATTCTGGCGGTAAGGCCGTGCTGGCCCATCCGGGACGGTATAATCTTTCTGCTAAATGGCTGAAAAGGCTGCTTGCGCACTTTGCCGAACGCGGTGGCGAGGCGATGGAAGTCGCCCAGTGCCAGCAGGCCCCCAACGAGCGCGCGCAGCTCGCGACCTATGCCCGCCAGTTCGGCCTGCTTGGCTCACAGGGTTCTGATTTCCACCAGCCCTGCGCCTGGATCGAACTGGGGCGCAAGCTCTGGCTGCCCGCTGGCGTTGAGCCGGTCTGGCAGCTCTGGGAACAGCCGCAGCAAATTGAAGAGAGGGAAGTATGAGTCAGTTTTTCTATATCCATCCGGATAACCCGCAGCCACGTTTGATTAACCAGGCGGTGGAGATCGTCCGCAAAGGCGGCGTGATTGTCTACCCGACCGATTCAGGATACGCGCTGGGCTGCAAAATTGAAGACAAAGGGGCAATGGAGCGTATTTGCCGTATTCGCCAGCTGCCGGACGGCCATAACTTTACCCTGATGTGCCGCGATCTTTCTGAGCTGTCGACCTATGCTTACGTCGATAACGTGGCGTTTCGCCTGATCAAGAACAATACGCCGGGCAACTACACCTTCATCCTGAAAGGGACGAAAGAGGTGCCGCGCCGCCTGCTGCAGGAAAAGCGTAAGACTATCGGTATGCGCGTGCCGTCGAACCCGATAGCGCAGGCGCTGCTGGAAACCCTCGGCGAACCGATGCTGTCTACCTCGCTGATGCTGCCCGGCAGCGAGTTTACCGAGTCCGATCCGGAAGAGATCAAAGATCGTCTGGAAAAGGTGGTCGAGCTAATTATTCACGGCGGCTATCTCGGCCAGCAGCCGACCACCGTGATCGACTTAACCGAAGATGCGCCGGAAGTGATTCGAGAAGGCGTGGGTGACGTAAAGCCTTTCTTGTAATGGTATAAGCAGATATACTACGCGGCCATCAAAGCAGGGCTCGGCCCTCTTTTGACCTGATTCGACGCCTGTGAAGGCGCTAAATTTCCATGTTAAATCAAAGCGTTGGCGTTAACCTTATGATATGTAAAACAAAAGGGTCAACGCAATGAGGAACAGAGTGTACAACAGACATCCTCGATTCACGACGAAGCGCGGTAACGTCTACTACATCAACTTTCGACTTCCCGACGGAACATTTTTCCGTCGTAGCCTCGGCACAGATTCATTGCAAGCGGTCGAGGTTACAATGTCACGTCTAAGTGCTTACATCCCCTTTGTTCAAAATTGTTCGCTGTCCGTCGAACAGTTCAAAATGCACATTGACGGTTTCAGAGAGGCCACTCAGCGCGATTTCGATACTTATCTGTTGGATTGGTTGCGGATGGGCGTTGATGAGGCTAAACGAATGCCTGAACTTGGACGGCTCCAGCGCCAGATTGATTCTGATGCTGCGATCTCTCCGACTACCAGTGTGACTGAGGCGAAAGGCCGCGCGGATGTTCATCTGAATAGGGTGTACAGCGGCGATGATTCAACAGCGCGAATGCTACTTGCCACTTTGTTTAAGAAGAAGGTTTCCTTTGACCAAAGTGATGTAGAACAGGCTTACGAGGTGGCGGGGCAGATTGATTTACATCAGGCTATGCTCCAGCAAGCCTACGATGCTTTCTATTCTGGTGATCTTGTTCGATATCGCACTTTGGTCGATGAGATGCAATCTAAGCTAACAGAAGCCGAACGGTTGAAGAATCCAGTAACTAAACAGGTTGTAGTGCCAACTGTTGAGCCTGAAAGTAACGCTACGCCTCTGCTCTCTGTTGCATGGAAAATGTTTACCACTGAGAAAGGAAAGGGCTGGGCGGCGACTGTCGCCAACGAAAACCAGCGTTTCTATGATGTGTTGATGCATGTTATCGGTGATCTTCCTGTCGGAGCGATCACGAAGCAGCACCTACGGCAAACTATTACCGTTATTGAAAATCTTCCTCGTCGAAATAGAAAGCCTTACTGCGAAATGACGCTTATAGAGTGCATTGATTTTGATGTGCCGGAAGAGGATTTGATGAGCAGCGCCAACGTCAAAAAGCATCTCAAGATTTACTCCTCATTCTTCAAAGACTTCCTGAAAGATGAAAAGGACAATTTAGAGAAAGCCCCGACAGAAGGTATCAAATACGAGGTAACGGAAAACAAGGGCGGCTCTTACTCTAAACCTGAGATGCAGCGCCTTGTAAAGCATCTGAACACTTGCGCCGATTGGCGACGTGATTATTTTCTGACTCTGATATATACCGGAGCACGCCGGGGCGAAATCGCTGCTATCCGCAAAGAGCACATTCGAAAAGATGAGGAAACGCGGCGCAGGTATATTTTCATTGACGGCGGCAAAACTGATCAGGCTGTACGGCAGATACCACTAAACGCAGTCTTAGAAAAGTTACTTTTAGCGCGTATTAAATCGCTCAAATCTTCCGATCCTGTTTTCGGTGATTTGCCGACCTATGAACAGATCGGGCTTGAATGGAACAGCATTATGGCTCATTGCAACATACAAAAGTTTAATGAGTTTGGACAGAAGAGGGTGATCCATGCTCTTCGTCACACTTTCATTTCAGAGGCAATGACAAAAGTCTTGCCCGTAATGGTGCAGTTCTGCGTCGGACACTCCAGAACTCAATCGTTAGGTATCACCGCAAGGTACACGCATAGGCCACCGTTGAGAGACTTACTTCAGGTGGTTGATTGCATAAGTTGGTAAAACTACCTCACCAACGGGAAATAAGGCTGGTGGAGTCCAGCCTTTGGCGGTCATCTCACCTTTTTGAAGATAAGTAGGATCAGAGGTACACTGATCACGAAACCATAAATTGCTGCATCAAAAACACCGCTTGTAGCTTGACCAAGTGAATCAACCGCTTGGTAATACTCTTTCAATGGAACAGGATTTGAGACAAGAGTCTGATTTTCAGAGAAAACCGCGAATGCTTGCGAGGCTACAAACAGTCCGAGGAAGTAACCTACGCTGACAATGCAAATCCCTCCCCATCGGAGAATGGTTTTAGTCCTATTCGTCAACGTCATAAGATCCACCTAATACACCGCCAAAAGTACCGCTGGAATACTGTGATAATGAATCGCCTGTAGCCGCTGCTTCGGCTGCAATGTGCTGAACTTTACCCTTTGGCGACTCTTGGTATCGCGGCAAATTATCCTTGTTGGGATACATTTTTTTAAACTCGCCTGTCATTTCAACAACTGTCATTGATGAGAAGTCAGAACTTTTTGACTCAAGATAACGTTGCAATGAGACAGGGATTGTGAAATCTTCTTCGGATTCTATAGGAATCTGCGTCGTAGTAGATGTGTAGTTGTGCTCGAATACCCTTGAACCAGCAAACTTAATCCCTTCGACAGAGTGAGTGGTACAGTTGTTTCCTGTTACATCGTACTCATCAATTGTGCGGCCTCTGCGTTGGGTTGTTTCTTTCATTTCCGATGTGCGAATCGCTGGTTCACCCTTATTCCAAAGATCTTCAAAGAACTGCCTTGTTTTCGTCGGATCAGCATCATCTATTCGAAACGCTCTTGCGCCCATCCGGTACAACTCTGCTCTATAGTAAACCCTCGCATCTTCACCTTGCAGAAAGTTTAAAATTCCATCACCAGTTAAATTCCCTGGGCCCGTTCTGCCGTAGCGACCATAGGTATAGAGATAAATCGAATTGTCTTGATGTACGGAAACGAACGCATGTCCTGCGTCCGTGGTTTCAGTCCAGAGGTAAACGCCGTTCAATAGCGGGTTATTTTCTGGCTTGCAGGTGTCAGCAAAGTTATCAGTTTTAGGATCTGCAATAGGTCCCGGAAGCACAGGCATCGCGACGAGATGAGATAGATCGATGTGCGTTACTGTTGGTTCTCCACCAAGCTCATAATCATCATCCCAGTTTGATGGAACAAATTTCGATTTGCATGGGCAGGAGCTAAAGCTGTGTAGCGTTCCGGCTATCCTTTTACCATGTATGTCGTCTTCAAGCCCGCCGCAAATACGGTAATATCCAGGATGTTTGCCGCAGGTCACTTTATGACCTTCGCAAGCCATGTCTTTATCGAAAAACTGATGATCGGTACATCCTTCAAGGATTTTTCCGCCGCAAACAGTCTTATCACCTCTAAACAGAAAGTAACCTTTGACTCCCATTAGTGCTTACTCTCTGGCATGGTCAGGAATCCTTCCGGGAGTGTGTCACCTTCACGGAATACCAGCCTGCTTCTGGATTGTGGTGTTGAGATTATTTCGTCGCCATTATCAAGCATACTGCCAACGAGTGCAGCGGATGCGCCCTGCATGATTCGGGCCTTGCCAGCACCGGAAATAATAGTGGCCTCGCTGCCATCAGCATATACAACCTTGTCACCAACCCGAGCAACTTGTAGCCCTCCTGTAGTCGCACTGCCTGAAGCGTGGCGAATGACCCCGCCGCGACGGGTCAGACTTCCAACGACTGCAAACCGGAAAATGTGAGCTAACGGGCGGCTTAAATACTGTTCATTTATTTCTTCAAGTTCTTTCCGGGTTTTGTCGTCGCAAAGTGACAAAAGCTCCTCGTCATAGGGTGGCTGTGAAGAGGATTCCCGGAGTTCAGGCATGATCTCGTTGGTGTATTGCTGCATAAGTCCCTCTACTTGTTATGGAAACAATCATCGTGGTCATTTTACAAACAATAACCACATGCGCAACAAGTATTAGACTTAAGTGAAACTGAAATTCGTTACAAGCAGTAAAGAGGGAGTTGATCCTCCTCGAATGTCCTGGTGTATTTGCACTGTTCGGACGGTCTGATCGTGACGGTTACGCCCCTTTTTTTGTTTAAAACTTAATCATAGGCAAAGTTTTAAGTGGTGAACACGCTGTACAACAAAGTAGGTTACAACGTGGTGAACATCGCGTATAATGGCATTCAGTAAAATATGCTAACGCATTGATTTATATAGATTTGTTAGTGCCTGTTCGACGCCTGTGAAGGCGACACCTGAGGAAGCTCAATGAGCGAGAAGTTACAGAAAGTGCTGGCGCGTGCCGGCCACGGTTCACGCCGTGAAATCGAAGCCATTATTGAAGCGGGCCGCGTGAGTGTGGACGGTAAAATCGCCACGCTGGGTGACCGCGTAGAAATCGTACCGGGGCTGAAGATCCGTATCGACGGTCATCTTATCTCCGTGAAAGAGTCCGCTGAGCAGATCTGCCGCGTGCTGGCTTATTATAAGCCGGAAGGCGAGCTGTGTACCCGCAATGACCCGGAAGGTCGCCCGACGGTGTTTGACCGTCTGCCTAAACTGCGTGGCGCTCGCTGGATTGCCGTTGGTCGTCTGGACGTGAATACCTGCGGTCTGCTGCTGTTTACCACCGATGGTGAACTGGCAAACCGTCTGATGCACCCAAGCCGTGAAGTGGAACGTGAATACGCCGTGCGTGTGTTCGGCCAGGTTGACGAGAATAAACTGCGCGACCTGTCGCGTGGCGTTCAGCTGGAAGACGGTCCTGCGGCGTTCAAAACCATCAAATTTACCGGTGGGGAAGGCATCAACCAGTGGTACAACGTGACCCTGACCGAAGGCCGCAACCGCGAGGTGCGTCGTCTCTGGGAAGCGGTAGGCGTGCAGGTTAGCCGCCTGATCCGTGTCCGTTACGGCGACATCCTGCTGCCAAAAGGCCTGCCGCGTGGGGGATATACCGAACTGGATCTGACCCAGACCAACTACCTGCGCGAGCTGGTCGGCCTGACGCCGGAAACCACCTCTAAAGTGGCGGTGGAAAAAGATCGTCGCCGCATGAAGGCGAACCAGATTCGCCGTGCGGTGAAGCGTCACAGCCAGGTGAGCAGCAACCGCCGCTCTGGCAGCCGTAATAACAACGGTTAATGTAAAAGCCCGGTGAAGACACCGGGCTTTTTTCTTTAGTAATCAATCCCAATTTGCGCTTTGATGCCCGCATCAAACGCATGTTTAACCGGACGCAGCTCGCTGACGGTATCTGCCAGCTCCAGAATATCCCGATGACACCCGCGGCCCGTGATGATGACCGTCTGATGGGCGGGACGGTCTTTCAGTGCATTAAGCACGTCTTCCAGCGGCAAATAGTCGTAGGCGACCATATAGGTGATCTCATCCAGCAGAACCATATTGAGTGAAGGATCGGCCAGCATTCTTTTAGCGTGCTCCCAGACGGCCAGACAGGCGGCGGTGTCGGTTTCACGATTCTGGGTGTCCCACGTAAATCCGGTCGCCATCACCTGAAACTCAACCCCGTGGGGCTCAAGCAGATTACGCTCGCCGTTAGGCCACTCACCTTTAATAAACTGGATAACGCCGACCTTCTGCCCGTGGCCGACGGCGCGGGTAGCGGTGCCAAACGCGGCGGTGGTTTTGCCTTTGCCATTGCCGGTAAAGACGATGACTATCCCTCGCTCGTCCTGTGCTGCCGCGACGCGCGCATCGACCTGTTCTTTCAGACGCTGCTGGCGCTGCTGATGACGTTCTTCACTCATTGCGAAATTCCTGGTTTACGGCCCGGCTGGGCGTCGAAGGTCATCCCGGTTTTGCGGCGGCTGTCGTCGCCCATCAGCCAGAGATAGAGCGGCATAATGTCTGCCGGGGTTTTCAGCTTCTGCGGATCTTCGCTCGGGAACGCGCTGGCGCGCATTTTGGTGCGCGTACCGCCCGGGTTAATGCAGTTTACGCGCAGATGGCGACTTTGATACTCCTCCGCCAGTACCTGCATCATGCCTTCGGTCGCGAATTTGGATACGGCATAGGCTCCCCAGTTTGCACGTCCTTCACGACCAACGCTGGAAGAGGTAAAGACCAGAGACCCTGACTCGGATTTGAGTAATAAAGGAAGCAATGCCTGCGTAAGGAAAAACGTGCCGTTGACGTTGACCTGCATCACCTGCTGCCAGATATCAGGATCCTGTTCATCCATCGGACGCACTTCACCTAACAAGCCGGCGTTATGAAGTACGCCGTCGAGTCTCGGATAGTGAGCGCTAATGCGCAGGGCTAATTCCTGGCACACTGCGGGCGTGCAGGTCAGTAAATCGAGGGTATACCACGGGGCTGGCGTACCAGATACCGACTCAATCTCCTGAGCGACGCTTTTCAGTTTTTCTTCGTTGCGCCCAATCAGAATGACGTTCGCGCCATATTCGGCATATGTCAGGGCCGCCTCGCGACCAATCCCGTCGCTGGCACCGGTGACAAGAATAATCCGGTTTTGCAGCAGATTTTTTTGCGGTTGATAATGCACGGTGACTCCTCAGGCGACCGGTAACGCAATGGCGCCTTTATGATGACTTTTCGGCTTTATGCCCGAATTCGCCTGATAATTCAATCAGTCTACAGGACGCATTACAGTAAAATTAACAATTTGCAAATATTTAAAGACCAGCCCGGGGATTCCTGAAGGCGGCTCGCAGAGGTAATGTCACGAGCGAGACGCATGGGCAGGGCTGTTGTACACTGCCGTGAAAGATTCGTGGTTAAATCAAGGTGGGACGCGTGGAATTACTTTCTCAATATGGGTTGTTTTTGGCCAAAATCGCGACGGTGGTGGTTGCCATTGCGGTAGTTGCCGTTCTGATTGTCAACCTGACGCAGCGCAAGCGTCAGCGTGGGGAGTTACGCATCACCCGCCTGAGCGAGCAGTATAAAGAGATGCAGGATGATATGTCTCTGGCGCTGCTTGATAGTCATCAACAGAAACTCTGGCTGAAAGCGCAGAAGAAAAAGCATAAACAGGAAGCTAAAGCGGCAAAAGCAAAAGCAAAACTCAATGCGCCGCAGGATAAGGCCACGCCACGGGTCTATGTGCTCGATTTTAAAGGCAGTATGGATGCGCATGAGGTTTCTTCTCTGCGGGAGGAGGTAACTGCCGTTCTGGCCGTGGCGACACCGCAGGATCAGGTTGTCGTGCGCCTTGAAAGCCCGGGCGGGGTGGTTCACGGTTACGGGCTGGCCGCCTCACAGCTGCAGCGCCTGCGTGAAAAACAGATCCCGCTGACCGTGGCCGTGGATAAAGTGGCAGCGAGCGGTGGCTACATGATGGCCTGCGTGGCGGACAAAATTGTTGCCGCGCCGTTCTCCATTATCGGCTCGATCGGCGTGGTCGCACAGATCCCGAACTTTAACCGCTTCCTGAAAAACAAAGAGATTGATATCGAACTTCACACGGCGGGTCAGTACAAACGCACCCTGACGCTGCTGGGGGAAAACACGGAGGAAGGGCGTCAAAAATTCCGTGAGGATCTCAACGAAACGCATCATCTCTTTAAAGATTTTGTACACCGTATGCGCCCGACGCTGGACATTGAGCAGGTTGCGACGGGCGAGCACTGGTATGGCGTCCAGGCGCAGGAGAAAGGGCTGGTAGATGAAGTCGGAACCAGCGACGATCTGCTGCTCAACCTGATGGAAGGCCGGGAACTGGTGGGGGTACGCTTTACCCAGCGCAAGCGACTCCTTGACCGCTTTACCAACAGTGCGGCAGAAAGCGCGGACCGCCTGCTGCTGCGCTGGCTACAGCGCGGACAAAAACCCCTGTTGTAAACAAAAACGCGAGGCACATGCCTCGCGTTTTGCATTAATCGACCAGGTGATATTTCTCTGAAAGCGTATGCGCCAGATATTTAAACATGTTAAACACGGCGGTGCTTTTCGGGGTCGGCAACCCCTGTTCGTCAAGGAAGTATTCGCCGCTGAAAACCAGCACCCCATTACGCTGTTCTACGCCGGTGGCTTCAATACCCGCCAGCGTATCTTCATGGTCACGGATAAGCTTGTTTGCTTCGATAAGCAGAGAGGCTCGGTCAATAGGTTGGGTCGTATTCTGCATAATCCACTCCTTAAACAGTGACAATAGTCTACGCCGGGGGCGCTTTGGGGGCAAATTTTCCCTGTAATGTGAGGGGATAAGCTGCAGGGGCCTGGCTGGCGGGATTTGCTTTTGCATGCTAATAAAGTTGCGTAACGAATTTTATCAGGTAGAGTGTGCGCTTTCGTCATTCTGGCAACAGAATTGCTTGACATTCAACCGGGAATTCGTCACGAATTACACGAGATGTGAGAAAAATACCCGAGAACTCAATCACCTGGGCGTCTTTTCTTTAACGCCCGGTAAGACAAAGGGGTTGATATCTCCTGACGCAGTCGCAATATCATTGGCTCGTCGTCAGCGGAAGGGAAATCAACGTGCGGCGTATTCCTGGAAGAATTAAATTAGGTAAAGGTGAATATGGGTAAAGCTCTCGTCATCGTTGAGTCCCCGGCAAAAGCCAAAACGATCAATAAGTATCTGGGTAATGACTACGTGGTTAAGTCCAGCGTTGGTCATATCCGCGATTTGCCGACCAGTGGCTCAGCCAGCAAAAAGAGCGCAGACTCTACCTCCACCAAAGGGGCTAAAAAGCCTAAAAAGGATGAACGTAGCGCGCTTGTCAACCGCATGGGTGTTAACCCATGGCATAACTGGGATGCACAATATGAAGTGCTTCCAGGGAAAGAAAAAGTCGTTAACGAGCTGAAGCAGCTTGCTGAAAAAGCAGACCACATCTATCTCGCAACCGACCTTGACCGCGAAGGGGAAGCCATTGCGTGGCACCTGCGGGAAGTGATTGGTGGTGATGACAAACGCTACAGCCGTGTAGTGTTTAACGAAATTACGAAGAATGCGATTCGTCAGGCGTTTGAGAAGCCGGGCGAACTGAATATTGACCGTGTAAACGCCCAGCAGGCACGTCGCTTTATGGACCGCGTTGTGGGCTACATGGTTTCTCCACTGCTGTGGAAGAAGATTGCCCGTGGCCTGTCCGCAGGGCGTGTGCAATCCGTCGCCGTGCGTCTGGTCGTTGAGCGTGAGCGCGAGATTAAAGCCTTCGTCCCGGAAGAGTTCTGGGAAGTTGACGCCAATGTGACCACGCCGGGCGGTGACGCTCTGCCGCTGCAGGTAAGCCATCAGAACGATAAGCCTTTCCGTCCAGAAAACCGCGACCAGACCATGGCCGCCGTGGCGCTGCTTGAAAAGGCACGCTATCAGGTGCTGGAACGTGAAGACAAACCGACCAGCAGTAAGCCTGGTGCGCCGTTTATCACCTCCACCCTGCAACAGGCTGCAAGCACGCGTCTGGGTTATGGCGTGAAGAAGACCATGATGATGGCCCAGCGTCTGTATGAAGCGGGCTACATCACCTACATGCGTACCGACTCGACCAACCTGAGCCAGGACGCGGTCAATATGGTGCGTGGCTACATCAGCGACAACTTCGGTAAGAAATACCTGCCGGAGAGCGCTAACCAGTTTGCCAGCAAAGAGAACTCTCAGGAAGCGCACGAAGCGATTCGTCCTTCTGATGTCTCTGTCCTGGCTGAATCGCTGAAGGATATGGAAGCCGACGCGCAGAAGCTGTATCAGCTGATCTGGCGCCAGTTCGTGGCGTGCCAGATGACGCCAGCGCAGTACGACTCCACCACGCTGACCGTAGGCGCGGGTGAGTTCCGTCTTAAAGCTCGCGGTCGTATCCTGCGTTTTGACGGCTGGACGAAAGTGATGCCTGCGCTGCGTAAAGGCGATGAAGACCGAACGCTGCCGGCAGTGAACAAAGGGGATGCACTCTCGCTGGTTGACCTCGTGCCTGCCCAGCACTTCACCAAGCCGCCTGCGCGCTTCAGTGAAGCGTCCCTGGTGAAAGAGCTGGAAAAACGCGGTATTGGTCGTCCTTCGACCTACGCGTCCATCATTTCGACGATTCAGGACCGTGGCTACGTGCGCGTTGAAAACCGCCGTTTCTATGCGGAAAAAATGGGTGAGATCGTCACCGACCGTCTGGAAGCTAACTTCCGCGAGTTGATGAACTACGATTTCACCGCGCAAATGGAAGACAGCCTCGACCAGGTTGCCAGCCATCAGGCGGAATGGAAAAAGGTACTCGACAGCTTCTTCAGCGACTTTACCGACCAGCTTGAAAAAGCGGAGAAAGATCCTGAAGAGGGCGGCATGCTGCCTAACCAGATGGTTCTGACCAGCATCGACTGCCCAACCTGCGGCCGCAAGATGGGGATCCGCACCGCAACCACGGGCGTCTTCCTTGGCTGCTCCGGCTACGCGCTGTCGCCAAAAGAGCGCTGCAAAACCACCATCAACCTGGTGCCTGAGAACGAAGTGCTCAACGTGCTGGAAGGTGACGATGCAGAAACCAACGCGCTGCGCGCCAAGCGTCGCTGTCAGAAATGCGGCACGGCGATGGACAGCTACCTGATCGATCCTAAGCGTAAACTGCACGTCTGCGGTAATAACCCGACCTGCGACGGATATGAGATCGAAGAAGGTGAGTTCCGCATTAAGGGCTATGATGGCCCGATCGTTGAGTGCGAGAAGTGCGGTTCTGAAATGCACCTGAAAATGGGGCGCTTCGGTAAGTACATGGCGTGTACCAACGACGAGTGTAAAAACACGCGCAAAATTCTGCGTAACGGTGAAGTGGCTCCGCCGAAGGAAGATCCGGTTCCGCTGCCAGAGCTGCCTTGTGAGAAATCCGACGCGTACTTCGTGCTGCGCGACGGCGCTGCGGGTGTCTTCCTCGCCGCCAACACCTTCCCGAAATCGCGTGAAACGCGCGCGCCGCTGGTGGAAGAGCTGCATCGCTTCCGCGATCGTCTGCCTGAGAAACTGCGCTATCTGGCCGATGCGCCACAGCAGGATCCGGAAGGCAACAAAACCGTGGTGCGGTTTAGCCGTAAAACCAAGCAGCAGTATGTTGCGGCAGAGAAAGAGGGTAAAGCGACCGGATGGTCAGCCTTCTTTGTCGATGGCAAATGGGTTGAAGGCAAGAAATAATCTTCCCTAACCGTAACTTACCTGTGAAAGGGCCGGATTTCCGGCCCTTTTTTATTGCCTTGTTATTATTTTTTGTTCCGTACTATACAGTCAGGCTATAAATGATATAGTGGTTATAGTTAACCTGTTTCTTATTATTAAATCGTCTTAAGCGATTGACCGCATGCGCTAAATCGGATGGTCTGGCATGAAATTACAGCAGCTTCGTTATATCGTTGAGGTGGTGAATCATAACCTTAACGTCTCTTCTACCGCCGAGGGGTTGTATACCTCGCAACCGGGCATCAGCAAACAAGTTCGTATGCTGGAGGATGAACTAGGTATCCAGATATTTGCCCGCAGCGGTAAGCATCTTACCCAGGTGACGCCTGCGGGGCAGGAAATCATCCGCATTGCGCGGGAAGTTCTCTCTAAAGTCGATGCGATCAAGTCTGTGGCGGGGGAGCATACCTGGCCGGATAAAGGCTCGCTGTATATTGCCACGACGCATACTCAGGCGCGCTATGCGTTACCCGGCGTCATCAAAGGCTTTATAGAGCGTTATCCTCGCGTCTCTTTGCATATGCACCAGGGGTCGCCAACACAAATCGCTGAAGCCGTTTCCAAGGGGAATGCAGACTTTGCCATCGCCACCGAAGCGCTTCACCTCTATGACGATCTGGTGATGCTCCCGTGCTACCACTGGAACCGTTCTATCGTGGTGACCCCCGATCACCCACTGGCAGGTAAAGGGTCGGTCACTATCGAAGAGCTGGCCCAATATCCCCTGGTGACGTATACGTTTGGCTTTACCGGACGCTCCGAGCTTGATACGGCCTTTAACCGGGCAGGGTTAACGCCGCGCATTGTCTTTACCGCGACGGATGCCGACGTGATTAAGACCTATGTGCGGCTTGGTCTGGGGGTGGGTGTTATTGCCAGCATGGCGGTGGACCCGGTGTCAGACCCTGACCTGGTGCGTCTTGATGCGCACGATGTTTTCAGTCATAGCACCACTAAGATTGGCTTCCGTCGTAGCACCTTCCTGCGCAGCTATATGTATGATTTTATTCAGCGCTTTGCCCCTCATTTAACGCGTGACGTTGTTGATACCGCCGTTGCATTACGCACAAATGAAGATATTGAAGAGATGTTTAAAGACATCAAACTCCCCGAAAAATAATCACACCCGGTATCTTTCCCTAAGGGAAAGATACCGAAATAACGCCTCAAAGCTAAATTAGAATTATCATCATCTGCGTATCCCCTGTCATATAATGTCATTATCCATTTAATCAGTAAGGTTATAATGTCGCGAATTGACGACAAAAGTAGAAACTAATTAACGCCTTCGCAAATTTTTCTTTTCAATTATTTATTTCTGGTCAAAAGAATGAATATTTCATACCTTCCGGTGCGTAAATTCACTGGCTTTTCGGCTAAAGTTTCTTTAGGATTTATCTCAACAGATGATTAATTGTACCAATTGTTTGGTCCTAAATGATAAGCGATGTCGATTGTATGAGGTTAGCAATGCCTTCAGGAAGTGAAGAACCGCAAAGGGATCCTGCGCTCAAGCGTAAAGCCTGGCTGGCGGTCTTTCTCGTCTCTACCCTGTTTTGGGTGGTGGTTGCTCTCCTGGCCTGGAAATATTGGGGTTGAATATGGCAGTGACGGTACGTACAGAAACGGTAAAACAGATGTGTCAGCATCGTGACAACGGCCACAGAGGGCGTAAAGCACCTGCGACTGTTGTACCCGCGTCCTGGAAACTGACGCCGCAGCAGCAGGCGTTTATTGATGTGTTCGCAGAAGACGAACCCAAAAAACAATAATTTAGTTTATTGCGTAATGATGCAAATAGTCTGAATATCGACTCTGCACTTTTGTACTCTTTAATAAATACACATCAGCAATATAGCACTGAGGACAAACCTCGGAACTTTTTATAAATAATGCCTGGTGTCCCTATGATGAATAACATGACGTCTCACAAATACTGGTCATGGATCGGCGTTTTTACCGTGTCGATTCTGTTCTGGAGTCAGCTCATCTGGTTGGCCCTCCACTAAATTGTAAAACCTCGCTACGGCGGGGTTTTTTGTTTTCCCGTTCGGGACCAATCCTAAATTTATCAATTTGGGTTGTTATCAAAACGTTACGACATCTTTGTGTTATCTTTAATTACGGCCCTGATGATTGTCGGGGCATCTCTGTGATTAAGGAGGAGCTTATGTCGTTAACCCTACGCGAAGCCAGTAAGGACACATTACAGGCAGAAAATAAAACCTGGCATTACTACAGCCTGCCGCTGGCTGCCAGAACGCTTGGGGACATTTCGCGTTTACCCAAGTCATTGAAAGTTTTACTGGAAAATCTTTTGCGCTGGCAGGACGGTGACTCTGTCACCCTCGATGATATCAAGGCGCTGGCAGGGTGGCTTGAAAATGCCCATGCCGACAGAGAAATCGCCTATCGCCCGGCCAGGGTGCTGATGCAGGACTTTACCGGTGTCCCTGCCGTCGTTGATTTAGCCGCGATGCGCGAGGCCGTTAAGCGTCTCGGCGGAGATACGGCAAAAGTGAATCCGCTTTCACCTGTTGACCTTGTCATTGACCACTCCGTAACCGTTGACCGCTTTGGCGATGATGACGCCTTTGGCGAGAACGTGCGTCTCGAGATGGAACGTAACCACGAGCGGTATGTATTCCTGAAGTGGGGACAGCAGGCGTTCAGCCGGTTCAGCGTGGTCCCGCCGGGTACCGGGATTTGTCACCAGGTTAACCTTGAATATCTGGGGAAAGCCGTCTGGAGTGAGTTGCAGGATAAAGAGTGGGTCGCCTATCCGGACACGCTGGTGGGCACGGACTCCCATACCACTATGATTAACGGTCTGGGCGTGTTGGGCTGGGGCGTCGGCGGTATCGAAGCAGAAGCGGCCATGCTCGGCCAGCCGGTGTCCATGCTTATTCCTGATGTGGTGGGCTTCAAGCTCACCGGCAAGCTGTCTGAAGGCATTACCGCCACCGATCTGGTGCTCACCGTCACTCAGATGCTGCGTAAGCATGGTGTGGTGGGCAAGTTTGTAGAATTCTACGGTGATGGTCTGGATTCGCTGCCGCTGGCCGACCGTGCCACCATTGCCAATATGGCGCCGGAATACGGTGCAACCTGTGGCTTTTTCCCCATTGATGATGTCACGCTGGAATACATGCGCCTTAGCGGGCGCAGCGAAGAGCAGGTCGCGCTGGTGGAGGCCTATACCAAAGCGCAGGGCATGTGGCGAAACCCGGGTGATGAACCGGTCTTCACCAGTACGCTAGAACTCGATATGGGAAGCGTCGAGGCGAGCCTCGCCGGGCCGAAACGTCCGCAGGATCGGGTTGCGCTGAGTGACGTGCCAAAAGCCTTTGCCGCCAGCAATGCGCTGGAGGTGAACGTGGCGCAGAAAGACCATCGCCCCGTAGACTATGTTCTGAACGGACATCAGTATCAGCTCCCGGATGGCGCGGTAGTTATTGCAGCCATTACCTCTTGCACCAACACTTCGAACCCAAGCGTGTTAATGGCGGCTGGTTTGTTGGCTAAAAAGGCGGTAGAGCTTGGGCTAAAACCTCAGCCATGGGTCAAGGCCTCGCTGGCACCGGGTTCCAAAGTGGTATCGGATTACCTGGCGCAGGCCAAACTGACGCCGTACCTTGACGAACTGGGCTTTAACCTCGTGGGCTACGGCTGTACGACCTGTATTGGTAACTCCGGCCCGCTGCCTGAACCCATTGAAACGGCGATCAAGCAGGGTGACCTGACGGTAGGCGCGGTCCTGTCCGGTAACCGAAACTTTGAAGGGCGTATTCACCCGCTGGTGAAAACCAACTGGCTCGCCTCGCCGCCGCTGGTTGTGGCATATGCCCTGGCAGGGAACATGAATATCAACCTGGCGACCGATCCGATTGGTCACGATCGCAAGAATGACCCTGTCTACCTGAAAGATATTTGGCCATCATCGCGTGAAATCGCGCTGGCCGTTGAGAAGGTTTCTACCGAGATGTTCCGTAAAGAATACGCGGAAGTCTTTGAAGGCACGCCGGAATGGAAAGCCATCAACATTGCAGGTTCGGATACCTATGGCTGGCAGGATGACTCGACCTATATTCGTCTGTCGCCATTCTTTGATGAGATGCTGGCCGAGCCGGCACCGCTTAAGGATATCCACGGCGCGCGCATCCTGGCGATGCTGGGAGATTCCGTGACGACGGACCATATCTCTCCTGCGGGGAGTATCAAAGCCGATAGCCCGGCGGGCCATTACCTGCAGAGCCGGGGCGTCGAGCGTCGCGATTTTAACTCCTACGGATCGCGTCGCGGCAACCATGAGGTGATGATGCGCGGGACCTTTGCCAACATCCGCATTCGTAACGAAATGGTACCAGGCGTGGAAGGGGGCATGACCCGTCATCTGCCGGGGACGGAAGTCGTGTCGATTTATGATGCGGCGGTCAAATATCAGCAGGAAGGTACGCCGCTGGCGGTGATCGCCGGGAAAGAGTACGGTTCCGGCTCCAGCCGCGACTGGGCGGCGAAAGGTCCGCGTCTGCTTGGCGTTCGCGTGGTCATCGCCGAATCGTTCGAACGTATTCACCGTTCGAATCTGATCGGTATGGGGATCCTGCCGCTTGAGTTCCCGCAGGGCGTGACGCGTAAAACGCTGGGCCTGACCGGGGAAGAGCTGATTGAGATTAGCGGTCTGCAAAGCCTGCAGCCGGGTAAAACGGTGCCGGTGAAGTTAACCCGTGCAGACGGGAAAACCGAGGTGCTGGATTGCCGGTGCCGTATAGATACGGCAACCGAGCTGACCTATTACCAGAACGACGGCATTTTACATTATGTGATTCGTAAGATGCTGGATTGATGATACGAGCCCGGCACGCGTGCCGGGCTTTTTAGCATCACTCTTTCAGCAGATGGCCCATTTTGGCGGCTTTGGTATCAAGGTAGTGGGCGTTTTTCGGGTTACGGCCGACAATCAGCGGTACACGCTCGACGATGTTGATCCCCGCTTCGGTCAGGATCTCCACTTTTTTCGGGTTATTGGTCAGCAGGCGAACTTCGTCCACGCCCAGCAGCTTGAACATATCGGCGCACAAGGTGAAGTCGCGTTCGTCAGCGGCAAAGCCGAGCTGATGGTTTGCTTCAACCGTATCGTAGCCCTGATCCTGAAGCGCGTAGGCGCGAATTTTATTTAGCAGGCCTATATTACGACCTTCCTGACGGTGATAAAGCAGCACGCCGCGGCCTTCTTCTGCAATATGAGACAGGGCGGCTTCCAGCTGGAAACCACAATCACAGCGCAGGCTGAACAGCGCGTCGCCGGTGAGACACTCTGAATGGACGCGGGACAGAACCGGCGTCTGCCCTGAAATGTCGCCATACACCAGCGCGACATGATCCTGTCCGGTTGCCAGTTCTTCAAAACCCACCATCAGGAAATCGCCCCAGGGGGTTGGCAGTTTGGCTTCTGCCACACGTTTAAGCTGCATGTGATTCTCCAGAGTAGGCTGACACGTTTCGTGCGTTTGCCCTGTTTTGCTTTCTGTATCAGTTCATTTTGCCACAAGCTCAGCAGGTTCGCCTAATGGGCACCATGCTATATGAACGTTAAACGCACGATCCGACATATCCACCCAAAGGATTAATTTCAGTTATGATTGTGACGCTTAGCGAAAAAGGAGAAGACATGCTTTCAATCGCCAGACGTACGGCAGCAGGTGCGGCCATTTTACTGATTATGCCTCTGACCGTATGGCTTTCAGGCTGGATGTGGCAGCCCGGGCATAATGCCATGTGGCTGAAAACCTTATACTGGATAACGGAAACGGTCACCCAGCCGTGGGGAATAATTACCCACGTACTCCTGTGCGCCTGGTTTCTGTGGTGCCTGCGCTTTCGCCTGCGCGCGGCACTGATGCTCTTTGCTATCCTCGGTGGCGCTATCATTGTCGGTCAGGGGGTGAAGTCCTGGGTGAAAGATCGCGTTCAGGAGCCGCGTCCTTTTGTCGTCTGGCTGGAAAAAACCCATCATGTTCCGGTGGATGAGTTCTACAATTTAAAGCGTAAAGATCGTGGCGCGCTGGTAAAAGAACAGCTTGCGGAACAGCAGGATATCCCGAAATTCTTGCGTAAACACTGGCAGAAAGAGACGGGGTTCGCGTTTCCTTCGGGTCACACCATGTTTGCGGCCAGCTGGGCGTTGCTGGGGGTTGGGCTGCTTTGGCCTAGGCGTCGAACGATTACGATCGCGATTTTACTGGTCTGGGCGACGGGGGTTATGGGAAGCCGCTTGCTGCTGGGGATGCACTGGCCGCGCGACCTGGTCGTCGCCACGCTCATCTCATGGTTGCTGATCGTGCTGGCGACCTGGCTCACTGAACGATTCTGCGGCCCGCTAACGCCACCGCCAGAAGAGAAAGCAGAAATAGCCGAAAGGGACCAAACCGACGCCTGACGGTTGATATTCCGTATTTTGCCCATAGATCCATGACCTGCGCGTCACTTTTTCCGTTTCGCGCTCGTCGCTAAAATGGTAGTTTATAAGGCTGATTGCGGTGAATTGAACACACTTTATTCGCTTGAACCACATAACGGGAAGTAATGTGAAATATTTACTCATTTTCTTACTGGTATTGGCGATTTTTGTCATTTCAGTCACGTTGGGTGCACAAAACGATCAGCAGGTGACGTTTAACTATCTGCTGGCTCAGGGTGAGTATCGCGTCTCGAGCCTGCTGGCGGTCTTATTTGCTGCCGGCTTTGCCATTGGCTGGCTGGTTTGCGGTCTGTTCTGGCTGAAAGTCCGTGTTTCGCTTGCGCGCGCTGAACGTAAAATTAAGCGACTTGAAAATAACATTGCCCCTGCGTCTGACATCCCGGAAAGCTCTGGCGTGCCGGTCGTGAAGGAATAATCGACTATGCTGGAGTTGTTGTTTCTGCTTTTGCCTGTAGCCGCAGCCTATGGCTGGTATATGGGCCGCAGAAGTGCGCAACAAACAAAACAGGATGAGGCCAATCGGCTCTCCCGCGACTACGTTGCGGGGGTAAACTTCCTCCTGAGCAATCAGCAGGACAAAGCGGTAGACCTGTTCCTCGATATGCTGAAAGAGGATACCGGGACGGTTGAAGCGCATCTCACCCTTGGAAACCTGTTCCGCTCGCGCGGCGAGGTTGACCGCGCCATTCGTATTCACCAGACGCTGATGGAAAGCGCCTCTCTGACCTACGATCAACGTCTACTTGCAGTGCAACAGCTGGGGCGGGATTACATGGCCGCGGGGTTGTACGATCGTGCTGAAGATATGTTCTCCCAGCTGGTGGATGAAACAGAGTTCCGCATCGGAGCGCTGCAGCAGCTCCTGCAGATTTATCAGGCCACCAGCGACTGGCAGAAAGCCATTGATACGGCTGAACGTCTGGTGAAGCTGGGGAAAGATAAGCAGCGCGTTGAGATAGCCCATTTCTACTGTGAGCTTGCGCTTCAGCAGATGGGCAATGACGACATGGACAAAGCCATGGCGTTACTGAAGAAAGGTGCCGCCGCGGACCGCAACAGCGCGCGAATCTCCATCATGATGGGGCGCGTCTTTATGGCGAATGGCGACTACGCCAAAGCCGTTGAAAGCCTGCTGCGGGTGATCGACCAGGACAAAGAGCTGGTCAGTGAAACGCTGGAAATGCTGCAAACCTGCTATCAGCAGCTGGATAAGCAGGAAGAGTGGGTAGCATTCCTGCGTCGCTGCGTGGAAGAGAACACCGGCGCCACCGCTGAACTGATGCTCTCAGACGTCGTTGAGAAGTATGAGGGAAGCGACACCGCGCAGGTTTACATTACGCGTCAGCTGCAGCGTCATCCGACCATGCGGGTCTTCCATAAGCTGATGGATTACCACCTTAACGACGCGGAAGAAGGGCGCGCCAAAGAGAGCCTGATGGTGCTGCGCGACATGGTTGGCGAGCAGGTGCGCAGCAAGCCACGCTATCGTTGTCAGAAGTGTGGTTTTACCGCGTATACGCTCTACTGGCACTGTCCTTCCTGCCGCGCCTGGTCCACTATCAAGCCAATCCGTGGCCTGGACGGGCAGTAATTTTTTAAAAGCCTTTATTTTAGTTACAACATACTGGTGGCTTTTAACGCTTTCTCAACACCGTGCGGTTTGCTGGCCTGTCAGGGAAATAAATGGATTCTGTCAATTTGCGACGACGGCAGGTAGAATGCTGGCCGTTTATCTGTTCCGCGCCGCTGCGCGCCCATAGACGAAAAGGGCTGGTCATGACGTCTGTTACATCCTCCACTTCCCGAGTAATTACGGATTCTCCTGTTGTTGTTGCGCTTGATTACAATAAGCGTGACGCTGCACTGGCGTTTGTCGACGGCATTGACCCTCGCGACTGCCGTCTGAAAGTTGGCAAAGAGATGTTCACGCTGTTTGGACCGCAAATCGTTCGCGATCTGCAGCAGCGCGGCTTTGACGTTTTCCTCGATCTGAAATTCCATGATATCCCGAATACCACGGCGCACGCCGTTGCCGCAGCCGCAGAGTTGGGCGTATGGATGGTTAATGTCCACGCGTCGGGTGGGGCAAGAATGATGACCGCTGCCCGTGAGGCGCTCCTGCCGTTCGGTAAAGATGCACCGTTGCTGATTGCGGTCACCGTGCTGACCAGTATGGACGAAAATGACTTACGCGACCTGGGTGTGACGTTGTCACCCGCGGAGCATGCCGAACGTCTCGCGCGTCAGACTCAGCATTGCGGCCTGGATGGCGTCGTCTGCTCCGCGCAGGAAGCGGTACGTTTCAAATCAGCGCTGGGCAAGGATTTTAAACTCGTCACGCCGGGTATCCGTCCTGCAGGCAGCGACGTGGGCGATCAGCGCCGCATTATGACGCCTGAGCAGGCGCTGGCTGCAGGCGTTGACTACATGGTCATTGGGCGTCCGGTGACGCAGTCTGCAAACCCGGCTGAGACGCTTAAGGCTATTAACGCATCGCTGAAGAAGGGGGCGTAATGACCGATTCCAACAGCCGCCTGGTCTATTCAACCGATAGCGGGCGTATTGACGAACCGAAAGCGAAAGTGGAACGTCCAAAGGGGGACGGCATTGTTCGGATCCAGCGCCAGACCAGTGGACGAAAAGGAAAAGGGGTTTGTCTTATCTCCGGCATTGACCTTGATGATGCTGAACTGACAGCGCTGGCAGCCGAACTGAAAAAGAAATGTGGCTGCGGCGGTGCCGTGAAAGACGGCATTATTGAAATCCAGGGTGATAAACGTGATTTAATTAAATCTCTGCTGGAAGCCAAAGGTATGAAAGTCAAACTGGCAGGCGGCTAAAATAAATGAGCCACGGCAAATGCCGTGGCTCGTGTTATATACGTGCGTATGTCAGACCTGAAATGCGTTTAAATATCGCATTACCGGGGAAGGCTTGGATAATTATTATTTGCCAACCTGGTGACCGATAATACCACCGACAGCAGCGCCACCTAATGTACCCAGCGTACTACCATCCGTTAATACTGCACCACCGAGAGCACCGGCACCGGCACCAATAGCGGTGTTACGGTCGCGTTTAGACCAGTTAGAGCACGCGCTCAGGGACATTGCTACAGTGATTGCCAGAACAGCGGCGGCTAATTTTTTGCTGGTTAAGGTCATAATACTTTCTCCTGAATTATCGATTCACGGAAAGATGTACGCATTAAGTATAGACGAATCGAATACTTAATTCTTTTTCCCGTGAAAGCTGGTCGCGCAGGCGTTACTTCATCACGCAGGTGATAGTCACTTCCTGTTATATCGCTAACAGTAATTTTACGACTTTAATGCAGGTTAAACAGGTAAAAACTCTTAAAGCAGGGTTAAGAATCATCTCAGAGAAAGAAGGGCGTATGCGCCCGAAGTTCGGGCGCGGAGGGGAGTCAGGCGCTGGTTTTAATAATATTGACGATCAGACCACTGTCTTCCAGTTTATTACGGTGCGCGTCGCTCAACCGCTCGTCGGTAATCACACGGCTAAAGCGTGAAACGGGGCCCATCGTGTAAGGGTGAACGGCGCCAAATTTAGAGCTGTCTGTGAGCACAATGGCTTCACACTCTTTTTCCAGCACGGCATTCACCACGTCGGAGCGCATCATATCCCGGCCGGTAAAACCTGTCTCCGGCTGCCAGCCGTCAATCCCAATAAAGGCCTTGCTGAAATGAACCTGCTGGACGTACTGACGGGTCAGCGGGCCTACCATGCTTTCGCTTTTTTTCTGGTAAATTCCGCCGAGCAGTATCACCTCGCAGCGCGTCTCTTTGAGCAAATGCGCGATATAGCTGCTGACGGTGATGATGGTCACGTCTTTTTGATCGGCAAGCGTGCGCGCCAGAAGGGCATTACTGCTGCCGTTTTCAATAAAGACGGTCTCGCCGTTGTTCACCAGGGACGCGGCAAATTCAGCCAGTTCACGTTTGAGCGCGTAGTTGTTCATCATGCGCGTCTCAACGTCATCACTGTCCAGAGGGACAGCATATCCGTGCGCGCGACGCAGGTAGCTCTGTTTTTCCAGCAGATTAAGATCCTGACGGATGGTGACTTCAGAAACGCCAGTGGTTTTAGCGAGATCGACTACGCTTACGCGTCCCTGATCGATGACCATCTGCAAAATGAGTTGTTGTCGGGAATTCATAGCATCCATTTAATAAAGCGAAACGAGGTCGGAGACGGTGGGGTTAAACTTCCCACGGCGCTTTTGGCTGTCCGTTTTCAGGCGTATTGTCAGCGCCATTCTGAGCGAGAAGTTCAGACTTCAGGATCTCGAGATTACGGATAGCAGAGTGATAATCGCCTGCCACCAGGATATCCAGCACGGTATCAATTCGTTGTGCTACAGCTTGTGCGTCAATAGTCGACATAATCTCACTCCAGGCGCGAAAAGTTAATATTTTCAATGATGCAGAAATTAGGGTCAAAAGAGAAGGGAAAAAATGCAATAACTAAATTACATAAACGTAAGTGATAAATTTATTCCCCCTCATGTAGCAGGCTTAATGAGTGGATTAGTCTAAAACTGCGCGCAACGCGCTTTTTTATAAGAGGAATTAGACTATGACAGTTATCAATCAGCCTACCTGTACACTTTTTACCGACACTGAACGGTTCACGCAGCTGTCGGGTTATTACGAGGCGGAGCGTCACACCGTCTGGATGATGCTGCGGGCTCAGCCGCGACCTTGCTTTAACCATGCGTTAATTGAGGAGATCATGAACTTTTCATGGCTGGTTCGCCAGTCTGGCTTTGCGGTTGATTTTTGGGTAACCGGATCGCTGGTTCCGGAGATGTACAATGTGGGCGGTGACTTACAGTTCTTCGTCGAGTGCATTCAGAACGGACGTCGGGAAGCGTTGCGGGCGTACGCGCGCGCCTGCGTTGATTGCGTCCATGCGGCCTCACGAGGGTTTGATACGGGAGCCATCACTCTGGCAATGGTCGAGGGCAGTGCGTTAGGAGGTGGTTTTGAGGCCGCTCTGGCGCACCATTTCGTCCTGGCTCAGCGCGATGCCCGTTTAGGTTTCCCGGAGATAGCCTTCAACCTGTTTCCGGGTATGGGAGGATATTCCCTGGTTGCACGCCGTTCAGGCATGAAGCTGGCGGAGGAACTCATCTACAAAGGGGAATCCCATACGGCTGAATGGTACGAGCAGCACGGGCTGGTGGAAGTCCTGTTTGAACCCGGACAAAGCTATGTCTCCACCCGAACCTTCATCGATACGCTCCGGCCAAAACTGAACGGCGTAAGGGCGATGCTGCGCGCCCGTACCCGCGTTCTGCAATTGCCCCGCAGTGAACTGATGGACATCACGGAAGACTGGGTGGATGCTGCTTTCTGCCTGGAGCCGAAAGATATCGCCTACATGGAGCGCCTGGTCACGCTGCAAAACCGCCATCACGCGGCGGGTCTGCGTAAAGCCAGTTAACGTTGATTTCGCGCTTGATATCGTTTTAGCCACCGCTCGAATGCGGCAGCGGGCATCGGCTTAGCAAACAGAAAACCCTGCCGCTCGTTGACGCCGTTCTTGGTCAGAAAGGCGTCTTCTTTTGCATTTTCCACACCTTCGGCAATTACCTGCAGATTTAACGCCTGCGCCACGGCGACAATAGCGCGCACCAGTGACTGGGAAATAGACTGCTTATGAATGTCCCTGACAAAGGATTGATCGAGTTTAATGGCGTCGATAGGGAAGCGGGCGAGCTGCGAAAGAGAAGAGTAGCCGGTGCCAAAATCATCCAGATGAATTTGCGCCCCGAGTCTGCTGAACTGCTGGATCACGGAGAGCGCCAGCTCTTCGTTCTCGATAAGACAGCTTTCGGTCAACTCGACGTCGACCGGGCAGTATTCAAAATTCAGATCCTTCAGCGCCTGCTTTAAGTCGCTGAAGATAGTCTGGTCGGCCAGCTGTCGTGCAGAGACGTTCACCGCCACGCGCAGGTTAATTCCCTTATCGCGCCATTTTGCCACCTGGCGAACCACATCGAGCATCACCCAGCGCCCAAGCGGCACAATCAGCCCCGACTCCTCGGCATAAGAGATAAATTCCAGCGGCGGGATCAGACCGCGTTCTGGTGATTGCCAGCGGACCAGTGCTTCAAGACTTCTGACTTCCCCACGCCAGGTTATTTTGGGCTGATAGTGGATTAGAAGCTGATCGTTATCCAGTGCTTTACGCAGGTTGGTATCGAGCCAGAGATACTCAAATACGCGCTGGTTCATCTCGGGTGAGAAGACGCAGAACTTGCCCCGGCCGTTCTCTTTGGCGGTGTACATGGCGGTATCGGCGTTACGAATGACGCTTTCCCGGTCGCTACCATGCTGCGGGGCGAGGGCGATACCCAGAGAGCAGCCGGTATAAATCTCAATCAGACCGATTCGGAACGGCTGGCGCAGACGGGTTAAAATGCGCGACGCCATCGCCTCCAGAGAGCCCTGTGAGGTATTGGTGGCCATGACGATAAACTCATCACCGCCCAGTCGCGCCAGCACCTGTTCCTCATCCAGACAGCTCAAAATGGCGAGGGCGACAGCCTGTAACAGCTGATCGCCAAACATATGCCCGTAAGCGTCGTTGACCTTTTTAAAGTTATCCAGATCGAGATACACCACGCCTACCTGCGTGTCGCCGCGGTTGACGATGGCGTCAGAAATCAGATCGTGGATCGCATTGCGGTTTGGCAAGCCGGTGATGGTATCGGTATTGGCCAGCACGCGCAGCCGCTCCTGAGCGCGGCGTTCCTCGGTAATATCTGTCCCGGAACAGATAAGGAAAATTTCATTTTTACCGCTGCCGCTGTGAACGAATTTGTTTCTGAACAGAAACAGCCGCTGCCCTTTACGCGTTTTGATCCAGCGTTCGACTTCGTAGGAGCTGCCGTTGCGAAAAAAACCGGTAATATTGCGCTTTGAAGCGGCCGCTTCGCTGCGGCTCATAAACAGCTTAAACACGTTCTGGCCAATCACTTCTTGCTCTTTCAGGCCGGTATACTCTTCGCTAAGCCGGTTAAAACGCTGGATATTGCCGTGCCGATCGAGAATAACAATGACGGAGTTGGCCTCAGAGACAACCTGTTCCGCAAAAGAGAGCCCTTGAGCCAGATCGCGTGCCACGGAGGGCGTATCGTTCCAGGCGGAAGCGGTTCCGGCCCACTCGTTACGGGTAATTTTACGACCCACAAGATGCACCGGGACATCTTCTCCGTACAGGGAGAGCGACATGGAAATGCTGGAGGTAATAACGGTTAAATGACGGATGAGATCGGCCTGTTCATCGTCCAGCGCCACGACCTGAGTGACATCGGCATTTTCGCTGGTGGAAAGGTGCAGAGCGTTGCTGTCAGCTGATAAGCGCCACCACGGGCTGTGAGTCCCCATGTAGCGAAACAGCAAATTCTGCTCCAGATCGTCCATCATGTTTTCTCCCGCAGCTGTTCATTAGCGCACAAATTATTCATTTGTTGTCGACTTTTCCGTTGAGAAACAGCGGCAAAACCGAAGTGAACCTGTTGTTTTTCCCTGCTTTCTTATAATAAAACGAGTCAGGTTAAAAAGGATACTGAGCGTATAAAAATTCATGCAACCGAATATAACAACACTCTTTTACTGTAGATAATTATGGCGGTTTTAGGCGAAGGGATACTGAAAATAGTAAGGAAAAATAATGATTTTGTGGCGAGGATTAAAATAAAAATTGTCGGCCCTTCCGAAACGAAAAGACCGACAATGTAAGCGGTTATCAGGCGACAGGACGCGCGATAATACTGCGGGTTTCCATGCGAACTTCGGCGATATTAACGTCAATCACGTCGGTGACTTTGTAAACTGTTTCACCTTTAATTTGCACGGTACCGTTTTCCTGACTACAGACCATTTCGTCGCGAACCGCATGCAGGAATGGCGCAGGAATAAACGCGACAGCGCCGTTATCGACCAGACGGACGCGCATACCCCCGCGGCTGATATCGATGATCTCTGCGGCAAAATGGGTATCCGTACCTGCTTTATCCTGCAGGAAGCGTGCGTACAGCCAGTCCCCGACGTCACGTTCCGCCATGCGGTTCAGACGGCGACGATCGGCCATCTGCTGCGTGGTGTCCTCCTCAGGACGGGCAATGGTTTCACCTTTGATAATCGCTTTCAGCAGACGGTGGTTAACCATATCGCCATACTTACGGATCGGCGATGTCCAGGTGGCGTAAGCTTCAAGGCCAAGACCAAAGTGCGGCCCAGGCTCGGTGCTGATTTCAGCGAAGGACTGGAAGCGACGAATGCGGCTGTCCAGGAAACCTGACGGCTGCGCGTCCAGTTCGCGGCGAAGCTTGCAGAAGCCCGGCAGCGTGAGCACTTCTTCCGGATCAACGTGCACATCGTGATTCTTCAGCAGGGCCGCCAGCGCTTCGGTATTCGCCGGGTCAAACCCGGTGTGAACGTTGTAAATGCCAAAGCCCAGTTTGTCGCGCAGCACGCGTGCGGCACAGATGTTGGCGGAAATCATCGCCTCTTCAACGATGCGGTTTGCAATGCGTCGCGGTTCGGCCACGATGTCCAGCACTTCGCCTTTCTCGCCCAGAACAAAGCGATAATCCGGGCGGTCCTTGAACACCAGCGCGTGAGTTTTACGCCACTCGCCGCGGTTCAGGCAGATGCGATGCAGGAGACGGATCTGCGCGGCAATGGCGTCGGAATCAGGTTTCCAGCTACCGGTATTTTCCAGCCAGTCGGAGACGTTATCGTAGGCCAGCTTGGCTTTCGACTCGATAGTGGCGGCGAAGAACTCGATATCGTCTTCAATCGCGCCATCTGCGGCGATAGTCATGCGGCAGGCAAGGACCGGGCGCACTTCATTTGGACGCAGCGAGCAGAGATCGTCTGACAATTCGCGCGGCAGCATCGGAATATTGAAGCCCGGCAGGTAGTTGGTGAACGCACGGATTTTCGCCGCGTCATCCAGCTTGCTGCCCTCGGCAATCCATGCGGTGGGATCGGCAATGGCAACGGTCAGATGCAGTTTGCCGTCGGCGCTCTCTTCAGCGTACAGCGCGTCATCCATATCTTCTGTGCTCGCGCTGTCGATGGTGACAAACTCCAGCGCGGTGAGATCGCGACGGGTCAGACCCTCATCCTGCATCTCGGTCGCTACGCCGTTCGGCGCTTCTTTTTCAAGATTATGGCGTGCCAGCGTGACCCACCATGGCACGAAATGGTCGGCGCCAAAGGTGATGAACTGGGTCAGTTCAGCATAAAAACCGCGATCGCCTTTCAGAGGATGACGGCGCATTTCTGCTACGGCCCAGTCACCTTCTTTAAAATCATGCTCAACGCCACGGGCGGCGCGGCAGGGAATAGCATCTTTCAGCAGGGGATGATCCGGCACGATAGAAAGACGATCGTCTTTTCTCTGTACCTTACCCACAAAACGGGTCAGGAACGGTTCGATCAGTTCTTCCGGCTCGGCAGACTCGCGGTCCTTCTCGGTATGAATGACGGCCATGACGCGATCGCCATGCATCACTTTCTTCATCTGCGGAGGCGGAATGAAGTAGCTTTTCTGCGCGTCAACCTCAAGGAAGCCAAAGCCCTTTTCCGTGGCTTTTACGACCCCTTCTGCACGCGGCGTCTGGGAATGCAGTTGCTGTTTAAGCTGCGCTAGCAGCGGGTTGTCCTGAAACATAATGTTCTATTTTCGTAGCCATTGAGCGGCTGACAGTTTTACGCGATTCTCACTGTCTCAGCAAGCGGTCTTTGGGTAATGAGTGTGGTTATTCCTCTTTACCAAACGCGACTTTCAGACGATTAAGCCAGCCATCAAACGCACTCCGGGTAAGCAGCGTGATGGCTTGTTCGCCCGTGAGCCCTTGATCCGTGATCGGGGTAAACTGCGCGGCGCTGAAGCGGTCCGGAGAGCGTGTCAGCAGTTCGAGCGCCGCTGAAAGTTCGGTGGAAGTCAGTGGGATCTCTTCGCGAGTGTTTAACAGGATTTCGCCGGTCAGATCGAGCAGCGTCGGCTCATGACAAAGAACCGGCGTCAACGCCTCAAGCGCGGGTTCAGCCTGCCAGCGGGACAAGGACTCAAGCTGATGCGCATTCGCATAGCGCAGCTCAACGACAGGTAAAAGCGGCGTCCACGCATCGTGGCTAGCGGGGAGCGTGTGCGGCTGAATATGATGTCCCGGCAACCAGCGAACAGGATGTCCCAGCAGGGCCTGAAAAATTGCGACCACGCGCGCCTGAAAACCGATAAAGCCGATAATCTGGTTAATTACCACGATGTCGTACGTGGACAGGCCCACCTCGTCAAGCTGGTTGCGGGCTTTATCATCGATCACATCAGGAGAGCTGGAAAGCTGGCGGGCATACTGCGTAATTTGCGCCAGACGTCGGTTGCTTTCGCGCGAGGAGTCCGGGCCGGGAAGCGGAGCGAGGAGGGCGGCATAGTGGTTACAGAGCCGCTGAACGCCGCAGGCCTGTGCGACCGTTAGCGCGGTACTGAGCCGATCGTAGGCGCTGAGCGTATGCAGGCGGTTCACGGGAATCGAGAGCGGAAACAGCTGGTGGCATAAGGCTCTGGCAGGAGCAAGCCAGCCAGAACAGGCGGCGACAATCTCATCAGGCAAGGCTAAATCGAGCAAAAAACGATCGTCGACGTTAGCGGCTTCGGGCACCAGGGGCAGAACATCAGTCTGCGCGTGGTTTGACTGGGTCTCGTGATACCAGTGGCCTTTGCCGGAAAAACGGCGTTGTTCCATGTGCGTTCCTTGATCTCAAAATGGCGATCAATATCCTGGCGTAAGGCAGATAAAGGGAAAAATATTGTTAGGTGATAACAAATAGCAGAACGGAATAACGAAGGGAGGGGAGGGGGGAAACTCTCTTCCCGTGCGGGAAGAGAGCCACAGCTTATTTAATTTCCAGCTCGTTCATTGCAGCGATGTTGAAGCCGCCGTCAACGTGAACCACTTCGCCGGAGATACCCGCGGAAAGGTCAGAGCACAGGAATGCTGCAGAGTTACCCACATCTTCAATGGTAACGGTACGACGAATCGGGGTAACCGCTTCGCAGTGAGCCAGCATTTTACGGAAATCTTTAATACCGGAAGCCGCCAGGGTGCGGATAGGACCTGCAGAGATGGCGTTAACGCGCACGCCTTCAGGACCCATTGCGTTCGCCATGTAGCGTACGTTGGCTTCCAGAGAGGCTTTCGCCAGGCCCATAACGTTGTAGTTAGGGATAGCACGCTCAGCGCCCAGGTAGGACAGAGTCAGCAGGGCTGCGCCCGGGTTCAGCATCGCACGGCAGGATTTCGCCATCGCAACGAAGCTGTAGGAGCTGATGTCGTGAGCGATTTTAAAGCCATCACGGGTAACTGCGTTTACGTAGTCGCCGTCCAGCTGGTCGCCAGGAGCGAAGCCGATGGAGTGAACGAAACCGTCGAATTTCGGCCATGCTTTTGCCAGTTCAGCAAACATCCCGTCGATGCTTTCGTCTTGTGCAACGTCGCATTCCAGCACGATGCTGGAACCCAGCTGCGCGGCAAACTCTTCAACACGGCCTTTCAGCTTGTCGTTCTGATAGGTGAACGCCAGTTCAGCGCCTTCGCGATGCATTGCCTGTGCGATGCCGTATGCGATGGACAGTTTGCTGGCAACGCCAGTCACCAGAATGCGCTTACCGGAAAGAAAACCCATAGCTTTAATCCTTATATTCATTGCTAATTTTGCCTTGTAATTCATAGTGTTACAGGCAGTATTTCAAAATCATTCGAAATTAGCTCGAAATTATAGCCCACTCACAGCCCCTTGTGTCACGATATTTCTCGCTGTTCTCCGAAGACGCCTGCTCCGAAGAATGCGCCGCGGACTCGCGGGGGCTCAAAATTTCAGCATTCGTCCAGTATACCACCCGGCAACAGCTTCGCCTCATCCAACCAGCGAGGAAGCGCGATCCCGCAAGGGTATTCACGCTTTTCTGATGTTGTCGATGAAACGCACAATAACGATAAAGAAAACCGGTACGAAGAAGATTGCGAGAAGCGTGCCGCTAATCATGCCGCCAAAGACTCCGGTACCGATGGCATGCTGCGTACTGTCGCTCGCACCGCTGGCCAGCATCAACGGAACAACCCCCAGAGTGAAGGCTAACGATGTCATCAGAATGGGGCGCAGGCGCTGGCTGGCGGCATGAACGGTTGCCGCCAGCAGGGGCTGCCCCTGACTATGGAGCTGCCTGGCAAATTCGACAATCAGAATGGCGTTCTTGGCCGACAGGCCGATGAGCGTAATCAGGCCCACCTTGAAGAAAACGTCATTCGTCATGCCGGCGACAGACATCGCTACTACCGCGCCGATAAGACCCAGTGGAACGACCAGCATGACCGCGAATGGGATAGACCAGCTCTCATACAGCGCGGCGAGCACCATAAATACGACCAGTATCGACAGGACGATAAGGCCCGGAAGCTGAGATTCCGATTTTATCTCCTGTAGCGAACTCCCGGCCCACTCGCCAGCCATACCCTGAGGCAGGCTCCTGGATAAGCCTTCCATGACCTTCATTGCGGTGCCGCTGGACTCTCCCGACGCCGCATTGCCGGTAATGCGAATAGCAGAATATCCCTGATAACGCGTCAACTGCTGCGGCGCAACGTTCCAGGAAAGCGTGGCAAATGTAGATACCGGCACCATCTGACCCATCCGGTTTTTTACTGATAATTTCAGTATCTGCTCAGGCTGCATTCGGTAGGGCGCATCGGCCTGAATAATCACCTGTTGAACGCGGCCGCTGTTCGTATAGTCATTGACGTAATTTGAGCCCAGGGTGACGGAGAGCGTCTGGTTGATTTCATCAAATGAAACGCCCATCGCTTCTGCCTTTTCTCTGTCCACCTGTAGCGCAAGGCTTGTTCCTTCCGGAAGACCGTCTATATACACGTCACTCAGTTCAGGACGCTGATTGGCCTGCAGGACCAGCGCGTCGGCAGCGCGCTTTAACGCCTCGTAGCCCAGTCCCGCTCTGTCCTGCACGTACCAGGTGAAGCCCGACGAGGTGCCCATATCCGAAATGGCCGGCGGGAGCAGGCTCATCGTGACGGCATCAGAGACGTTCGCCATGCTGGCCTGTATATGGTCGGCTTCATCCTGGGCCGTCGAACCCTGCCGATATTTCCAGTCCTTCAGCGTGGTGAAGGCCATAGCCGAATTCGGTCCTGAACCTGAAAATCCAAACCCCAGGATCATAATGTTGCTTTCAATATCCGGCCGGGCCGCAATTTCCCCTTCAAATTTTTTAACCACGTGCAGGGTACGCTGCATGGTGGCATCAGAAGGCAGCTGGATTGAAGACATAAAATAGCCCTGATCTTCGTCCGGCAGAAAGGACGACGGTAAGGAAGACATCCCCAAAAACAGCGCAGCACATAGCGCAACGTACAGGAGCAGCATACGTCCGGTTCGCTTCAGAACGGCACCCAGCCCGGCTTCGTAACAGGCGGTAAGCGAGCGGAAGCGCGCGTTAAACCCGACCGCGAACCGTCCGCCTCCGCTCTTTCCTGCCTTATGCGGCTTGAGTAACGTTGCGCACAGGGCAGGCGTCAGCGTCAGGGCAAGAAACGCGGAAAGCAGTATAGAGACCGCCATGGAAATACAAAATTGTCGGTAGATAATCCCGACGGATCCTTCAGCAAACCCCATGGGGATAAACACGGCAGTGAGCACCAGCGTGATCCCGATAATCGCCGGGGTGATTTCCTGCATGGCTTGCCGCGTAGCATCACGCGGGGAAAGGCTTTTTTCCTCCATCAGTCGTTCAACGTTTTCTACAACCACAATGGCATCATCAACAATAATCCCTATCGCCAGCACCATGCCGAACATCGTCAGAATATTGATGGAGTATCCGCTCAGTAGCATTACCGTGAAGGTGCCAAGAAGTGCAACGGGGGCAACAATCGCCGGGATAAGCGTGCAGCGTATCTTGTGCAGAAACAGCAGCATAACCAGGAAGACGAGGACCATCGCTTCCAGAAATGTCTGAACAACCTTCATGATAGAAAGTTTCACAAACGGGGCGGTATCGAAGGGAACCGTAAATGCCATACCTTCGGGTAACACCTGGGAAAGTTCGTCGATGCGCGCGCGTACGCCTGAAGCCGTACTCATTGCGTTGGCGCCAGGCGAGAGCTGGATAGCCGCTGCCGTTGCAGGAACCCCATTTTCGCGGATACCGAAAGCGTAGCTTTGCAGGCCAGATTCAATGCGTGCAATGTCGGACAATTTCAGACGGGAGCCGGATGCGTCAGACTTCAGAGTAATATTCCTGAACGCCTCTACCGAGGAGAGTTGTCCCTTCACCGTGATGGGATACGTTACCCCTTGTCCTTCAGATGCTGGCTCATCTCCCGTTTTGCCGGGCGAAACGAGGGCATTCTGCTGGCCAACAGCGGTAAGCACATCGCTCACCGAAAGGCCGTAGGTGTGGAGCTTCATCGGATCCAACCAGATTCGTAGCGCTTTTTCGCCGCCAAACAGCTGAACTTTCCCTACGCCGGGCACGCGACGAAGCTCTTCACTGACGTTTCGGGCAAAATAGTCGCTTAAGTCGGCTTCCTCAAATTGACCTGTCGTGGACTTAAGCCCCACCATCATCAGAAACCCCGAATTAGCGGCCTCGACGTTAATACCGTTTTGTCTTACCGCCTGAGGGAGACGAGGCTCGACAATCTTAATCTGATTCTGCAGGTCCATCTGCGCCAGCTTGATGTCCGTACCCGGTTTAAACGTGACGGTAATTGATGCCGAACCGGTTGTGTCGCTGGATGATTCGAAATAGAGCAAATTATCGACTCCAGAGATTTCGCGCTCGATTAACGATACCACCGACGTATTCATGATATCGGGGCTCGCCCCCGGGTAACTGACGGAAATAATGATCCCCGGCGGTGCCACCGCCGGATACTGCGCAACAGGCAAACGGGGAATAGACAGGAGTCCTGTCAGCACGATAAACAGCGCCACTACCCAGGCGAAAACGGGGCGTTCAATAAAAAAATGAGGCATTAAATTAACGTCCAGTTACGTGAATTTCTTCATCAGTGGATACGCGTTTACCGATATCCCTGAGCTGCGAAAATTTCTCAAGAAGCTGCGGCGCGTCATCGAGGCTCGTCGCGAACATCCACATGTAGGTCATCACGGAATAAATATGTCCGGCGGTGATGCCGGTTGAGCGCGTCATCCAGACGATGGTCAGCGTAAAAAGCGCGGCAACAAGTACGCCAACCCACAAATATCCCCACGCCTCGCGGTCAGATAACGCGATACGTAAACGCGCAAGCGTGGAGTAATGTCGGTGAAGAGTGGCCGTTCCCGCCTTATGAACATAATCCACTTCTTTTTCCAGACGATTATTCAGGCGCATGAATAGCCATTCATTTTTACGGGCATATCCGGAGACAAATCCGAGCAGGACAAATACAATCGCAAAGCACATGACGCCGGCCCAAAATTCAATAAACAGCAACATGATTGCGGCGCCAAACAGTGAACTCAGCGACGTAATCAGCAGGGGAAGGTGCATTTCAAAGAAATCCACGTACTCACGCGAGAGCGTTACCCTGGCGGCGATTGCCGAATGGTTTAGCTGATACTTGCGCTGTGCCATAACGACGGATACCGCGAGGCCGGCATAAATGCGTGCAAACGTGCGGGTATCGACGCTTCGTCTGGCCGCGCCGATGAACCACATACAAAGCACCATCAGGCCATATAGCGCGGCGTTAAGCGTCTTCCCTGCGAGGATGGCATTTATCGCGATGCCTGCCAGAACGGGGTAAAGTAGAAACGTTACGTTTTCAGCCACCACCAGGAAGAAGGTGACAACCAGTTTTTTCCGGTGCCGGATCGCAAGTTTTTTAAGCGAGTGCATCACTCCGGCAGGCTCAGAAGGACTAAGATTATTATTACGGTTCATCATTATGGGCAAATCGTGTCAGACTTTTTTAGTGAATTATTTTTGTGCAAAATAGTGTGATGGAGAGCCTACCGCGCGCCTGTTTAGCGGAAATGTGCGGTTTGTGGAGGATGTGTGGAGCGGTGGCTCAAATCATTCTCATAATGAGGTACAGCGGGGCTCCACCAAAAAAAATGATTAAATAACACTCGTAGTAAAAGACCAGATCCTCGATGTCGGGCATTGTGTTTAACAACACGGTGAACGTAATAATTAGATAAAGAAAAATTACTATTAGCCAGAAGGCGATGACAAGCAGCTCAGTCAACGCACCGGCTTTATTTTGGATTATCAGAGAGACAACCGACAATGCTATACAGCCATAGATGATGGGTGACGAGGGTAGCGTCGAGGCGACTTTCTCATCCATTCTGTGTACCAGCACCAGCCAGGTATAAAGTAATCCCCACGACAGCAGCAGAAACAGGGAGTATCTGCCCAGTTTTTTCGGGGAGAAATATTTTGAAAGTTCCATGTTCATTATTTCAGCCAACTTCATAAAGTCTTTAAGAAACAGTGGTAATTTGCAACGCTCAATGCACAAAGGCTTATGCCTCAATAGCGATTTTGAACGGACATTGTCGAGTCTTTATTGACTGAATGTGTAGGTTGTGTGGAGAAATAACCGGGCATTTAAATCAACCGGGAAATTCTCGTGACCATGGCACTTTTTCGCGGAGGCTGTGTCTTATTGTGCTAAAGATATCTGATAGCGTGCTTAAAGGGATTTCACCCGCGGAGATAATATGAATAAAAATACGCTGATCCTTGTTGTTGAAGATGAAGACGAAATCGCCGAGATACTGATGAGTTACTTAGAGCGTTCGGGAATGAAAACGCTCAGGGCCAGGCAGGGCGAGCAGGCGATAACGCTCAATCGCCTGCATAAACCGGATCTCATCTTGCTGGATATTCATCTGCCCGTATGTGACGGCTGGAGCGTACTTACCACGCTCCGTCAGGAAAGTTCTGTGCCCGTCATTATGGTTTCCGCTCTCGATCAGGATGTCGATAAGCTCATGGGACTGAGACTGGGCGCGGATGATTACGTGATCAAACCCTTCAACCCCTCTGAAGTTGTCGCACGGGTTGAGGCGGTGCTGCGCAGGACAAAACCCGCGCTTCAGCAGGCGGGTTCCCTGCCGCTCAGAACACCCTTTATTACGGTCTATCCGGATGACTTCTACGTGGAAGTCACCGTGGGCGAAGAGGTTATCTCCCCGGTATTAACGACGACCGAATTTAAATTGCTCACCTGGCTGGTACGATATCCGCGAAAGGTCTGTTCCCGCGAAGAGTTACTCAATGCGTGCCTGCCAGAAGGTGATACGCTCGACAGAACGGTCGACAGCCATATGAGCAAGTTGCGTAAAAAACTGGAACTTGCTGGCCTTTATGGCGTTCCCGAGAGCATAAGAGGCTTGGGTTACCGGCTTGGGGAAAAGAAATGAACAAAGAGTCTGTCCTGAGTCGTCAGATCTTAACGTATATGCTGTTGCTGACGTTTACGATAATTGCCATCGCCATACTGGGTTCATGGTTTTTTTACTCCTTTATTCTGGATCACCTCCCGGGCGGTCCTGCTGCGGGCGATGACGAGCAGATGACGATGTGGGACTGGGTGTGGATTGGGACCGCGACGACGATCAGTCTGATTATCGCACTCTTTTTCACGGTCAAACTTTCATCGCGAATACTCACCCCGCTAAACGCGGTAGCATCCAGCCTGAAAAAGATTTCACAGGGCGATCTTGACGCACGGGCATTCTGCGCCAGCTCCCGGCTGGGTGAGATCAATCACCTGGTGACGGATTTCAATGAAATGGCGGAAAAATTACAGACGCTGGATATACAGAGGAAATCCTGGAATGCTGCGATTGCGCACGAGCTGAGAACCCCGGTCACGATCTTACGTGGACGGCTTCAGGGGCTGGTTGACGGTGTTTTTACCCCGGACCCGGTTCTGTTTAATAATCTTCTCAAACAGACGGAAGGGTTAACCCGTCTGATTGAAGATCTCCGGGTTATCAGTTCGGATGGCGGGGCGGGATACTCGTTATGCCTGTCCAGAACGGATCTTAAAGGGGCAATACAGAATGCGCTCGATACCTTCATGCCCGAGTTCAACCGTAAGGCATTTACCATCAAAACAGAACTGAGGGATCAGCAATGCGTATTCGACCCATTACGCATCAATCAGTGTCTGACCGTTTTATTTGATAATGCCTTACACTATTCAACCTCGCGCACACTCATCGTGAAAAATGGCGTTTCTGATAAAGGCAATTATATCCTTATTCAGGACGGGGGACCTGGCATCCCAAGGGAGTTTCATGATTTCTTATTTCAGCCCTTTCAGCGCGATAATGGTGCCAGAGATTTGAACCCGGAAGGCTGTGGTTTGGGCTTGTCGGTGGTAAAAGCCATCATGCTGGCGCATGGTGGCGATGTTACCTATACCTTATCGAAGCAAAACCACTCTTTATTTAAACTCACCTGGCCCGACTCGTGAGTGTGAGCGGCAGGTCAAATGTGCCTGCCGGCGATAAATGCCATATTTTTCCTAGTTTAGCATCCCATTCCTGCGGGGTAATCGACAGTTTACCGCGTCTCGGGCTTAAGGTTATTTCACTGAAATAGATTTCATCTTTTTTTAGCATAAGGTCAACGCGGCAGTAGTCAATGCCATCCGCCAGTTCCTGAGATGCCAGCAACGCCTCTCGGAACAAGACCGGTTCGCCCGGCGCTAACGGTGTATTCGGATATTCCATCTGGAAGGGTTGTAAGTTCCAGTGCCTGTCGTAAACGTTGATAAAACCCTGGCCGTTATCATCCGTAAAATCCGCTTCAACATAGTGCGCAACGCCATGAAAGCAATGGATCCTCAGCATTTCCGGCGTTGTGTTTCTGTCAGCATTATCGAAGAGATCGACAAACGGCTCGCAGAGTATACTGGGCGTAATATTTTTGTACTGCCATTCGCGCGTGGTGTAGTACAGATTTTTCTTTAACGCGAGACTCAGTTTTTTACACGCTTCCCTGACGTTAAATTGCGCTTTGTTTGTACATATTATAGTGCTGCCGCTGTCATGGTTGCACTTAAGGACGAATTTGTCAGGGAGTACTGAAAAATCAATCTGCGACGCCCGGGTATACACGCCAATTAATGGCACCGTTTTCACGCGCGTTGTTCTGGAGGAAACGTATGCCCGAACGGCGAGTTTATCGGCAAGCATGGTGTAGAAGTTATTATGGTCATAGACCAGACGATGGCATATTTTTTCACTCAGCGTAGTGGGGGATTTAATGTCGGGGCTTTTCCCGGATATTTTCTTTAGCCTGATAGTATGAAAGTGCAGGTCCGACATTAAAAAAGAACGGCATTTTCTGATGAGATACTCGGTATATTTTAGAACATAGGTAGTGGTGTTCATTTCTTCTCCTCCGTAATGTCCCGGTATTCTGGAGAAGAACTGTTGATTGATATTGCATAAAATATGGAGCAGGGATGGAGACGAAAGAGTAAAGGATTAAATAGCGAATGAAGTCTATTTAATCCCTAATTTAGTGGGGCGATTTTTGTTTGCCGTCGCGCTTAGCGGTCCTTTCTCCATGCATCGGCGGTCAATGCTTCACCAAAGTGACCCGCAATCAGTCGTTTCGTCAGCTCATGAAGCGGGGAGGCCATCACATCCGCGGTGCTGCCGCGCTCAACCACTTCACCCTGGTGCATGACCATCACCTGATCGCTGATATGTTTCATCATTCCCAGATGCTGGGTGACGTAGATATACGAGATCCCCTGTTTTTCCTGCAATTCCAGCATCAGGTTAATCAGCTGCGAGCGCATCGACATATCCAGCGAGGCAAGCGCTTCATCCGCAACGATCACTTTTGGCCGCAAAATCAACGCACGCGCCAGACCCAGGCGCTGTTTCTGACCGGGTGCCAGCATGTGCGGGTAGTAGCTTTCGTGGTCCGGTAACAGCCCAACCATACGCAGGGTTTCGAATACGCGCTTACGGCGTGCCTCCGGCTCCAGGTCAGTGTTCAGACGCAGCGGAAAATCGAGGATCTGCGAAATGCGCTGGCGTGGGTTAAGCGAGGTAGACGGATCCTGAAAGATCATGCGGATGCGCTGGCTGCGGAAAGAGTAATCGCCGAAGGTCAGAGGATGATCGTCAATCAACACTTCGCCTGCAGTCGGTTCAACCATGCCGGCGAGCATTTTCGCCAGGGTGGATTTCCCGGAACCGTTCTCGCCGATGATCGCCAGGGTCTGTTTTTCACGCAGCGTAAAGCTCAGCGGCTTCACCGCGTCGACGGTTTGACGATGAAACAGCCCCGTGCGATAGCGAAAGGTCTTACTCAGGTTACGCACTTCCAGTAAGGTTTCGACCATTTCACTCTCTCTCCATGTTCAGCGGGAAATGACAGGCGTAAAGATGATTTTTTGCCCCGGTCAGGCGTGGCGTCTCGATACATTTACGCTGTGCATAAGGGCAACGCGGCCCCAGACGACAGCCTATCGGCAAAGATTCCAGCAGTGGAATCGCCCCCGGCAGGGTATTCAGGCGGCTTTTATGCGGCATGGCGCTGCCAAAATCCGGAATGGCGCGGATAAGTGCCTGCGTATACGGGTGGTGCGGCGCGGTGATCAGATCTTCACTCGGCGCGGTTTCGACCGTTTGCCCGCAGTACATCACGTCAATTTTATCCGCCCATTTGCTGAGCATTTGCAGGTCATGGCTGATCAGCAAAATAGTGGTGTTGTTATTCTGGTTGAGGCGCGACAGCAGGCGGAAAATTTGCGCCTGCGTGGTGGGTTCCATCGCGTTCGTCGGTTCATCCGCAATCAGCAAGCGCGGCTGATTGGCCAGCGCGATGGCAATCATCACTTTCTGACATTCGCCGTCGGTCAGCTCATAAGGGAAGCTGCGCATCGCATCTTTGTGGTCTTTGATCCCGACGCGGTGTAAAAGCTCGATGGCGCGACGCTTGCGCCAGCCAACGCGTTGCCACCAGCGGCCTTTGTAGGTCCAGCCGGGAATGTTCTGCATCAGCTGTTTACCCACGCGTTCGGAAGGGTCGAGACAGGACTGCGGCTCCTGGAAAATCATCGAGACGTTGTGCCCGACCAACTTACGCCGCTCGCGGGGGGAGAGGCGCAGCAGGTCGATATCATCAAACCGCATACGGTCTGCGGTCACGCGCCAGTTGTCTTTCGCCACGCCGCAGATAGCTTTGGCAATCAGGCTTTTTCCTGAGCCGGATTCCCCCACCAGCCCGCGAATTTCACCCTCCGCGAGGGTAATACTGATGCGATCGACGGCTTTAACCCAGCCTTCACCGGTTTTGAATTCAATGGTGAGGTTGCGGATATCAAGAAGCGGCATTATTGCACCCCCGCGTTAATTGCACGGCGAATACCGTCGCCCAGCAGGTTGATCAGCAGCACGCTCACCATGATGGCCGCACCCGGCAGCATAACCGTCCACGGCGCCACGTAAATTAACTCCAGCGCGTCGCCAAGCATCGCCCCCCATTCGGGCGACGGCAGCTGCGCGCCGAGGTCAAGGAAGCCGAGCGCCGCGATGTCCAGGATCGCCATCGACAGGGCGCGGGTGATCTCAGTGACCAGCCCGGCGGCGATGTTGGGCAGTACGGCAAACCACAGAATGTTGAAGGTTGTCGCGCCGTCCAGACGCGCGGCGACGACATACTCTTTTTCCAGCTCGTCATGCACCATGCTGTAAACCGAGCGCACGATGCGGGGCAGGATAGCCAGCCAGACGGCGAACATGGCATGCGACAGGTGCGGACCGGCAAAGGCAACCACAACGATCGCCAGCAGCAGGGACGGAATTGACAGCAGCGTATCCAGAATATGGTTAAGCACCGCCGAGCGCAGGCCATGCGTGGAGCCCGCAAAAATACCGAGCGCCAGCCCGCAGATCGTTGCCGCGAGCGTCACCACAAACGCGCCGCCCACCGTCGGGGCCGCACCGCTCAGCAGGCGGCTCAACACGTCACGTCCGAGATCGTCCGTTCCCAGGAAGAAGGAGACTTCGCCGTAGCGCGACCAGGACGGCGGCAGCAGCTGATAGCCGAGGAACTGCTGGTCAATGCCATACGGCGCAAACCACGAGCCAAAGACGCACAGCAATACCAGACCGGCGCAGCCATAAAGGCCGATCATTGCCGTGGTGTCACCATAGAATTTACGCCACACGGTACGCAGCACGCCGGGCGTGCGCTTTTCACTGTATACGTTATCGTAAGGCATACCATTCCTTATGCTTCAATGGGTTAGCCATGGCACCCAGAATATCGGACAACACGTTAACAATAATGACCAGCGAACCAATCACCATCACACCCGCAGAAATAGCGGCATAATCCTGCTGGCGAATGGCGTTAATCAGCCATCGCCCCAGGCCTGGCCAGCTAAAGACCATCTCGGTGATCATGGCCAGCGTCAGCATGGTGGAAAACTGTAATCCCAGGCGCGGAATAACCGGCGGCAGCGCGTTGTGCAGGACGTTGCGGCGCAGTATGGTCAGGCGCGACAGTCCGCGCGTGGCGGCGGCTTTGACATAGTTCTGGTCAAACACCTCGATGGTGCTCAGGCGCATCAGGCGGATCACTTCGGTGGTTGGCGCAACCGCCAGCGTCAGCACCGGCAATACCATATGGCGCAGGGCGCTGACGATCATCTCGTGGCGCCATACGGAATCGGACAGCCACGCATCGATGATGGCAAAGCCCGTCACCGTTTTAACCGTATAGAGCAGATCAAAACGGCCAGAAACCGGAAGCCAGCCCATCGTCAGCGAGAAGAAAAGCGTCAGCAGCAGCGCCAGCCAAAAGACCGGGATGGAGAAGCCGAGCAGGGCGAGGGCGCTGATAAACTTATCCTGCCATTTGTTGCGATAAATCCCGGCCAGCATGCCTACGGGGATCCCGACCATCAGGGCAAAACCGAAGGCCAGAATGCACAGCTCCATCGTGGCCGGGAAAACCTCTTTCAGCTGATCGGAAATAAGCTGCCCGTTAATGCTGGATACGCCGAAATCCCAGTGCAGCAGCCCGTTAAACCAGAACAGCCAGGCATCCCACAGCGACGACCCCTGGAGCGGGGCGTGGGGCGTGAAATAGCTCAGGCTGAAGCCGACAAAGTTCAGGAAAAAGAGCGTCACCAGCAGCAAAAGGAGACGACGCAAGGTAAAAATAATCATGGTTTTTTCACCTCTTGGTCTTTTTCACGCGATACGCCGGCGAACGAGGCGTTGCCGAACGGGCTCAGCACCAGGCCCTTAATATCATAACGATAGGCCTGAAGACGCAGGGAAGAAGCCAGCGGCAGCACCGGCAGTTCCTGGGCCAGGATCTTCTGCGCTTCATCATAGGCGTCGATGCGCGAGGCCAGCTGTTGGGAAGACAGCGCTTTTTGCAGCACGGCGTCAAACTCCCGGTTACACCAGTGGGCGTAGTTGGTCTGCGAGTTTATCGCCGCACAGCTCAGCAGCGGCCGGAAGAAGCTGTCCGGGTCATTACTGTCGGTAGCCCAGCCGGTCAGGGTTAAATCATGATTCATGTCCATCAGGCGCGCCTCCTGGAAACGGCCCTCAACCGGTACGATGATCACTTTGACGCCCACCTGCGCCATATCCGCCTGCAGCAGTTCGGCGGTCTTGAGCGGGCTCGGGTTCCACGCCTGGGAACTGGTTGGCACCCAAAGCTGCAGCGTCAGGTTTTCCGCCCCCAGCGCTTTCAGCTGTTCACGCGCTTTTGCCGGATTGTATTCCGTAATTTTAGCCTCACCGTCGTAGGCCCACGAGGCGCGCGGTAAAATTGAGGCGGCGGTTTCCGCCGTGCCGTAGTAGATCGACTGCATCAGGCGCTGGTTGTTAATCGCCAGCGCCAGAGCGTGTCGAACGGCAGGGTTATTCAACGGCGGCTTATCCGTGTTAAAGGCCAGATAAGCGATATTCATGCCGGGACGTAACGTCAGGCGCAGGCGCGGATCGTCGCGCAAAATCGTGAGCTGGCTGGCCGCGGGCCAGGCAAGCACGTCACATTCCCCGGTGAGCAGTTTCGACAGACGCCCCGTCCCGCCAGAACCCAAATCGACCACCACCTGCGGCATCAGCGGCGTACCGCGCCAGAAGTGTTCATGGCGTTGCAGACGAATATATTGACCGGCGCGGTATTCGGTCAGCTGGAACGGACCGGTGCCGACCGGCTGGCGATCGAGCAGTTCCTGACGATCTTTTTTCGTCAACTGAGCCGCGTATTCGGCCGACATGACGGATGCATAGTGGGTCGCCAGGTGCCAGAGGAAGGAGGCATCCGGGCGCGTCAGCGTGAATTCAACCGTGCGGTTGTCCAGCTTACGCACGCTTTTCACGGTGTCGGCAAACTGCAGGCTGTCAAAATAGGGGAAGTTGCTGCCGTTAACGTTATGCCACGGGTGGTTGCGGTTGAAGATACGCTGGAAGGTAAAGACCACGTCATCCGCATTCAGCTTGCGCGAGGGGGTAAACCACGGCGTGCGCTGGAACGCGACATCATCGCGCAGGTGAAAACGGTAGGTTGCGCCGTTATCCAGCACTTCCCAGCTTTCCGCAAGCTCGGGCACCAGACGGTAGGTGTACGGGTCGACGTCAAGCAGACGATCGTAAAGCTGCGCGGCAAGGGTATCCACGATCAGGCCGCTGCCCGCTTTTTGCGGGTTGAAGGTATCCACCTGGCCGCTTACGCAATAGACGAAGCCGCTGTCACGAATGTCAGGCTGCGGCGTTTGCCCGGGCGCGGCAAAGGCCAGGCTGCTAAACAGACCAAGTGCAAAAAAGGACGATAAAACCAGACGCATAATTTTTAAGGTTTTTAGGTTCGATCTGCAAAGTGTATCGCACTTACGCCTGCTTCGTAAAAATGTCTATGGTAAGTGCTGATATTGTCAGCGCATTTGATGCTTTTTAAGCAATGCCCTTAACTGATGGTAGGTCAGACCCAGCAGTTCAGCCGCCCGTTTCTGGTTATATTTCGCCGTCTTAAGGCTGTGCTCCAGCAGCTGTTTCTCCTGTTCGTGCTGGAACTGGCGTAAATCGAGAGGCAGAGAGGGGAGATCGCCTGAAGACGCTGGTGCCGGCAGCGGAGTCGCGCTGCGCTGAAAAGGATCGATAATGATGTTGTCCAGCTCGGTCTCGCTGCTGCCGTGGCGATAGACGGAACGCTCCACGACGTTTTTTAGCTCGCGGATATTTCCCGGCCAGTGGTAAGCCAGCAGCGTCTCCCGAGCATAATCGCTGAAGCCGGGGAAGAGCGGCAGTCCGAGCTCGCGGCACATCTGAATCGCAAACTGGTCTGCCAGCAGCATGATGTCGCTTTTGCGCTCGCGCAGCGGAGGAAGCTGAACGACGTCAAAGGCCAGGCGGTCAAGCAGGTCGGCGCGGAATTTCTCCTCCGCCACCATCTCCGGCAGGTTGGCGTTAGTGGCGCACACCAGGCGCACGTTCACCTGCAGCGGCTGGCTACCGCCGACGCGCTCCAGCTCGCCGTACTCAATCACGCGCAGCAGTTTTTCCTGCACCAGCATGGGTGCGGTTGCCAGTTCATCCAGAAACAGCGTACCGCCGTCGGCGCGCTCAAAGCGTCCTGGATGGCGTTTCTGGGCACCGGTAAACGCACCCGCTTCATGGCCGAAGAGCTCGGTGTCGAGCAGGTTTTCATTCAGCGCCGCGCAGTTCAGGGAAATGAAGGGGCCGTCCCAGCGCCCGGATAAATAGTGCAGACGGTTGGCGATGAGTTCCTTACCCGTACCGCGCTCGCCGATGATTAGCACCGGTTTGTTAAGCGGCGCCAGGCGAGAGACCTGTTCCAGCACTTCGAGAAAGCTATTTGCTTCGCCGAGTAAATTGTCTTTGTATCCAGGCATGATGAAATTAACCACTCCTTAGCGATATTCACCAGGAAAGAGTAAACCTTCATTGCATGAAAATCAATCAGGCTCAGTGAAATCAATAAGATAAAAAGTTGGCATGATGTTTGTATTATCAGTACAGCAGGGCATAGCCCGATAACAGAACTATGAGGATTTGATTATGGGTATTTTTTCTCGTTTTGCCGACATCGTGAACGCCAACATCAACTCACTGCTTGAGAAAGCGGAAGATCCGCAGAAGCTGGTGCGTCTGATGATTCAGGAGATGGAAGACACGCTGGTTGAAGTGCGTTCAACCTCCGCCCGCGCGCTGGCGGAGAAAAAACAGCTTACGCGTCGCATTGAACAGGCTACCGCTCAGCTGAACGAATGGCAGGAAAAAGCGGAACTGGCGCTGCGCAAAGACAAAGAAGAGCTGGCCCGTGCGGCGCTGATCGAAAAACAGAAGCTGGCTGATATGGTCGCGACGCTTGAGCATGAAGTGACGCTGGTGGACGACACGCTCACCCGTATGAAGAAAGAGATTGGCGAGCTGGAAAACAAGCTGAGCGAGACCCGTGCGCGTCAGCAGGCGCTGACCCTGCGTCACCAGGCTGCGAGCTCCTCCCGCGACGTGCGTCGTCAGCTGGACAGCGGTAAGCTCGATGAAGCGATGGCCCGTTTTGAATCGTTTGAACGTCGTATCGATCAGATGGAAGCTGAAGCCGAAAGCCACGGCATCGGTAAGCAGAAGTCGCTGGATCAACAGTTCGCCGACCTGAAGGCTGATGATGAAATCAGCGAGCAGCTGGCGGCACTGAAAGCCAAAATGAAGCAAGACAACCAATAATAATTCCTGCGGCACCTGAACGTGCCGCATCGTAAGACAAGGAGTACACATGAGCGCGCTTTTTCTGGCCATTCCCCTGACAATTTTCGTGCTGTTCGTTTTGCCGATTTGGCTGTGGCTGCACTATAGCAACCGTTCTTCACGGGGCGAACTTTCCCAGAGTGAACAACAGCGTCTGGTACAGCTCTCCGATGAGGCGAACAAAATGCGCGAACGCATTCAGGCGCTGGAAGCCATCCTGGATGCTGAACATCCAAACTGGAGGGACCGTTAATGTCTGGACTGAATCTGAACAAAAAGCTGTGGCGAATTCCACAGCAGGGCATGGTGCGCGGCGTCTGTGCCGGGCTGGCTCATTATCTTGACGTCCCGGTTAAGCTGGTACGCGTGGTGACGGTGCTGTCGATCTTCTTTGGTCTGGCATTTATCACCCTGGTAGCTTATATCGTGCTGTCGTTTGTTCTTGACCCGATGCCGGAAGGAGAGCTGGCTGCGGAGGGTGCCCCAACCAGCAGCGATCTTCTCAATGCGGTTGATGCGCAACTCGCCGCCGGTGAGAAGCGGTTACGGGAAATGGAACGCTATGTCACGTCGGATACCTTTACGCTGAGAAGTCGTTTTCGTCAGCTTTAAGAGAGAGATGAGATGAAACAACACTGGCAACAGGCCGGTCAGAAGGTAAAACCCGGCCTGAAAATCGCAGGTAAACTGGTCCTGCTGACCGCGTTACGGTTCGGCCCGGCAGGCGTGGCGGGCTGGGCGATCAAATCCGTTGCCCGCAAGCCGATCAGAATGGTGCTGGCCGTGGCGCTCGAACCGCTGTTGCAAAAGGTGGCAAAACGGCTTTCTCGCCGCTACTTATCCCAATAATTCCCGCTGGCGCTAGTCCTTTCCCTGACGGGCGAGGGACTGGCGATAGCTCACCGCATTTCCTCTTTACCCGTTCTTTCTTTGCGGCAGCTCACAATATTGTGCTGAGCTGCTTTGCAATCACCTTTTTCACCTCCCCGGTCCGTTGACAGATATTTTTCATGGGAGTAGATTGCCACTTCGTGGGACCGCTACCATGGAAAATGAAATGAATCCAAAAATTAAAGAACTCATTAATCTTGTTTACGGGGGAACGTTTTCTGAAGCCCATTTAAATGTGCTGCTGGAAAATATCGGAAAGGCCGCCTCTGTTATTACAGAAAAACGTAAAATGGGCTGGGATGAAAAAGATGTCGTTCTGATAACCTATGCCGACCAGTTTTCAGCGAAAGGGGAGAAAGCACTCCCTGTTTTTACACGTTGTTATAACAAATGGCTTTCTCATTCTTTTTCTCATGTCCATCTCTTGCCTTTTTATCCATGGTCTTCTGACGACGGATTTTCTGTTATTGATTATCATGAGGTTGCACCTGAAACCGGAACATGGCGAGACGTTGCCGAATTAAAACAGTCAGCCAGTTTAATGTTTGATTTCGTATGCAACCATATGTCAGCCAAAAGCAAATGGTTCGCTAATTACCTGAGGCAAACGCCAGGGTATGACGATTTCTTTATTTCTGTCGATCCTGATACAGATTTATCCGCGGTGACGCGTCCGCGTGCCTTACCGCTTCTTACGCCTTTCACACTGCATGATGGCAGCGTGCGATACCTGTGGACTACCTTCAGCGAGGACCAGGTTGATCTCAACTTCGCCTCCCCGCAGGTACTGATTGCGATGGTCGACGTGCTGCTGCATTACCTGATTGAAGGGGCGCGATACATTCGTCTGGATGCTGTGGGCTTCATGTGGAAAATACCCGGAACAACCTGCATTCATCTTAAGCAAACCCATCAGCTCATCCAGCTTTTCCGCGCCATTACCGAGGCTGTCGCCCCGGGCACGGTGATTATCACCGAGACGAATGTTCCGCATAAAGATAACGTTGCTTACTTCGGTGACGGTGAAAATGAAGCGCAGATGGTTTATCAATTCTCTTTGCCGCCGCTGGTGCTGCACGCGGTGCATTCTCAGGACGTCCGTACGCTGAGCCAGTGGGCGACGTCGCTGACGTTGCCTTCTACGAAAACGACCTGGTTTAACTTCCTGGCCTCGCATGACGGGATTGGTCTGAATCCGTTACGCGGAATTTTACCCGAGTCGGAAATCCTCTCGCTTGTGGAAAAACTTCAGGCTGAAGGTGCGTTGGTTAACTGGAAAAATAACCCGGATGGCACACGAAGCCCGTATGAAATTAATGTGACCTATCTGGATGCTTTGAGTACGCGAGAAAGTCATGATAGCGAACGCATTGCCCGGTTTATTCTGGCGCATGCCGTCCTCTTAAGCTTCCCCGGCGTACCTGCTGTGTATATCCAGAGTATTCTCGGCTCCCGTAATGATTATGCAGGTGTTAAACGCCTGGGATATAACCGTGCGATAAATCGCGAGAAATATACCGCAGGACAAATTGATAGTGCGCTTGAAGATAAAAGCAGTCTGCGTTATCAGGTCTACTGTGCGTTAAGCCAGTTAATCGCGCTGCGACGTGCGGAAAAAGCATTCCACCCTGACAGTCAGGCTTATTTTAGTGCGTCAGGTGAACATGTTTTAAAAATCGTTCGCGTGGCGGGTTGTGGTGAAAAAATAACGGCACTGTTTAATTTCAGTGATGGCATTCAAACGGTAGAATCCGATATTCAATCCGGAACGGATTTGATTTCAGGAGAAGTTATTACAGATAAAACGCTGACCCTACATCCATGGCAGGTGTTGTGGATTAAAGAAAACTAAAAAGGACCTTAAAAATGAAAATGCCCAAAATCGTGCTGATTTCAGCACTGGTTTCGTGCGCCTTGTTATCAGGCTGCAAGGACGACAAAAAGACTGCTGTCACTATTGAGTTTATGCACTCGTCAGTCGAGCAGGAGCGCCAGGCGGTTATAACGAATCTTATCGAAAAGTTCGAGAAAGAGAACCCCGGTATCACGGTGAAACAGGTGCCGGTCGAAGAGGATGCCTACAACACCAAGGTCATTACGCTCGCCAGAACGGGCGCGCTGCCCGAGGTGATCGAAGTCAGCCATGACTACGCGAAAGTTATGGACAAGGAACAATTGCTGGATCGCAAAGCTATCGGCGAAGCCATTAAAGCGGTAGGCGAGGACACCTTCTATGACGGCATTTTGCGTGTTGTTCGTACGGAAGACGGTTCTGCCTGGACGGGAGTGCCAGTCAGCGCCTGGCTATCCGGCGTCTGGTATCACAAAGATGCGCTTGCTGCGGCGGGTATCCAGGAGCCGCATAACTGGGAACAGCTGCTGAAAGCCAGCCAGAGGCTCAACGACCCGGCTAAAAAACATTACGGCATTGCGCTGCCCACCGCCGAAAGCGTGATGACGGAGCAGGCATTCTCCCAGTTTGCGCTTTCCGGCGGCGCGAACGTTTTTGATGCCAAAGGGAATGTCGACATCGATACCCCTGAAATGGCAAAAGCCCTGGCGTTTTATAAAGATCTGGCCGCGACCACCATGCCGGGTTCAAACGACGTCATGGAGATCAAAGATGCCTTCATGAACGGTTCTGCGCCGATGGCGGTGTACTCCACCTACATCCTTCCGGCGGTATTCCAGGACGGAAAACCTGCCAATCTGGGCTTCGTCGTCCCAACAGAAACCTCTTCTGCTGTTTACGGCATGGTCACGTCGCTGACGATTACCACCGGTCAAACTGAAGATGAGACTCAGGCGGCTGAGAAATTTGTGACCTGGATGGAGCAGGCTCAAAACGCAACCGACTGGGTCATGATGTCGCCCGGCGCGGCACTGCCGGTGAACAAGCTGGTGGTGGGCACCGATACCTGGAAAAACAACGATGTGATTAAAGCGTTTGGACAACTGCCTTACGAACTGATTGCGCAGTTCCCGAACGTGCAGGTGTTTGGCGCGGTGGGGGACAAAAACTTCACACGCATGGGCGATGTTACCGGGTCCGGCATCATCAGTTCCATGGTGCATAACGTCACGGTGGGGAAAAAAGATCTCAGCAACACGCTTAGTAACAGCCAGAAGCGTCTGACCGATCTGATTTCACAACGATAGGAGCGCTCTGCGGAAGGAAATTATGAAGACGTTGTTTTCTGGTCGTTCAGATATGCCTTTCGCCATGCTGCTGTTGGCCCCCAGCCTGATTTTGCTGGGGGGCCTGGTGGCCTGGCCAATGATTTCCAATATTGAAATCAGTTTCTTACGTCTGCCGCTTAACCCGCGCATTAGCGCTGTGTTTGTCGGGCTGGATAATTACATTCGCATTCTCAGTGATGCAGCATTCTGGCACTCGCTGTGGATGACGTTCTGGTACACCGCGCTGGTGGTGATCGGCAGCACGGGGTTGGGGCTGGCGGTTGCGATCTTCTTTAACCGTGAATTCCGTCTGCGGAAAACGGCACGTTCACTGGTGATTTTGTCCTACGTCACCCCGTCCATTTCGCTGGTGTTTGCATGGAAATACATGTTCAACAACGGCTACGGCATTGTGAACTATCTGGGCGTTGACCTGCTGCATCTGTATGACCTGGCACCCCTGTGGTTCGACAATCCTGGCAGCAGCTTTGTGCTGGTGGTGCTGTTCGCCATCTGGCGTTACTTCCCGTACGCGTTTATCTCATTCCTGGCGATTTTACAGACCATTGATAAATCCCTGTATGAAGCGGCGGAAATGGACGGCGCGAATGCCTGGCAGCGTTTTCGAATCGTTACGCTGCCCGCGATTATGCCGGTGCTGGCAACGGTGGTGACGCTCCGCACTATCTGGATGTTCTACATGTTTGCGGATGTCTACCTGTTGACTACTAAGGTCGATATTTTGGGCGTCTACCTCTACAAAACCGCATTCGCTTTCAATGACCTGGGTAAAGCTGCGGCGATCTCCGTCGTGCTGTTCGTGATCATCTTCGCGGTGATTCTGCTGACCAGAAAAAGGGTAAACCTCAATGGCAACAAATAAACGCGTACTGAGCCGTATTGGTTTTTATCTGGGGCTGGCGGTGTTTCTGGTTATCACGCTGTTCCCGTTCTTCGTGATGCTAATGACGTCGTTTAAGAGTGCGAAAGAGGCAATCTCGCTCCATCCGACCATTCTGCCCCAAGAGTGGACGCTGCAGCATTACATCGACATCTTTAACCCGCTGATCTTCCCGTTTGTGGATTACTTCAAAAACAGCATGGTGGTATCGCTGACCTCCTCGGTGATTGCCGTATTTCTCGGCACGCTGGGCGCTTATGCCTTGTCCAAACTGCGTTTTAAAGGACGCACGACGATCAATGCAAGCTTCTACACCGTCTATATGTTCTCCGGGATCTTGCTGGTGGTGCCGCTGTTCAAAATCATCACTGCCCTCGGGATCTACGACACCGAGCTGGCGCTGATCGTCACCATGGTGACCCAGACATTGCCGACAGCGGTGTTCATGCTGCGCAGCTATTTCGACACCATCCCGGACGAAATCGAAGAAGCCGCGATGATGGACGGCCTCAACCGCCTGCAAATCATCTTTCGCATCACCGTCCCGCTTGCGATCTCAGGGCTCGTATCGGTGTTTGTCTACTGCTTTATGGTGGCGTGGAACGACTACCTGTTTGCGTCAATTTTCCTGTCCAGCTCTGGCAATTTCACCTTGCCGGTCGGGCTGAATACGCTCTTTAGCACGCCAGATTATATCTGGGGTCGCATGATGGCGGCATCGCTGGTGACGGCGCTTCCGGTGGTCATCATGTACGCCCTGTCTGAACGGTTTATTAAAAGTGGTTTGACCGCCGGTGGCGTGAAGGGCTGAGGCGGCCAATATTAACAAGGAGTCAGTCATGAAAAAATTAGTTGCGACAGCGCCACGCGTGGCGGCGCTGGTGGAATATGAAGATCGTCCGGTTGCAGTCCATGAAGTAAAAATTCGCGCCCGTTTTGGCGCGCCGAAACACGGTACAGAAGTGGTGGATTTCCGCGCCGCCAGCCCGTTTATTGATGAAGAATTCAACGCAGAGTGGCAGATGTTCACGCCGCGTGAAGAGGGCGCAGCGCGCGGTATTGAGTTCGGTAAGTTCCAGCTGGGTAACATGGTTGTTGGCGACATTATTGAATGCGGTGCGGACGTGACGGATTACCAGATCGGCGATCTTGTCTGCTGCTACGGCCCGTTGCAGGAAACGGTCATCGTCAACGCGGTGAACAACTATAAGCTGCGTAAAATGCCGCAGGGCGCGTCCTGGAAGAACGCCGTCTGCTACGATCCGGCGCAGTTCGCCATGAGCGGCGTGCGTGATGCCAACGTCCGCGTGGGCGACTTTGTCGTCGTGGTCGGTCTGGGAGCAATCGGGCAGATTGCGATTCAGCTGGCTAAAAAAGCCGGTGCGTCAGTGGTTATCGGCGTTGATCCAATCGAACACCGCTGCGAGATCGCCCGTCGTCACGGCGCGGACCACTGCCTGAACCCAATCGGCACCGATGTCGGCCTGGAAATCAAAAAGCTGACCGGCAAGCAGGGCGCGGACGTGATCATCGAAACCAGTGGTTTTGCCGATGCGCTGCAGTCCGCGCTGCGCGGGCTCGCCTACGGCGGCACCATCTCCTACGTAGCCTTCGCGAAACCGTTCGCTGAAGGCTTTAACCTCGGCCGCGAGGCGCATTTCAATAACGCGAAGATTGTCTTCTCCCGCGCCTGCAGCGAACCAAACCCGGACTATCCGCGCTGGAGCCGCAAGCGTATCGAAGAGACCTGCTGGGAACTGCTGATGAACGGTTATCTCAATTGTGAAGATCTGATCGACCCGGTCGTGACCTTCACCACCAGCGCTGAAAGCTACATGAAATATGTGGACCAGCATCCGGAACTGAGCATCAAAATGGGCGTCACTTTTTAAGCTAAGGAGAGCAAATCATGAAAATCGCAACACAGAACCAGGGCTTTTTCCCGGTCAATATCATGGAGAAATTCGAGTACATCAAAGCGATGGGTTTTGATGGCTACGAAATTGACGGCAAGCTGCTGGTGGAAAACCTCGCCGAGGTGAAAGCGGCGATTAAGGCCACCGGCCTGCCGGTCACGACCGCCTGCGGCGGATACGATGGCTGGATTGGTGACTTTATCGAAGAGCGTCGTCTGAACGGTTTAGCCCAGATTGAACGCATTCTGGAAGCCCTGGCCGAAGTGGGCGGCAAGGGCATTATTGTGCCTGCAGCCTGGGGAATGTTTACCTTCCGTTTGCCGCCGATGACCTCTCCACGCAGCCTGGAAGGCGACCGCAAAGCGGTGAGTGCTTCGCTGCGCTGGCTGGATGAGGTGGCAGCGCGCACCGGAACCACCGTCTATCTGGAGCCGCTGAACCGCTATCAGGATCATATGATTAATACCCTGGCAGACGCGCGTCGATACATCGAAGAGAACGGCCTGAAGCATGTGCAGATCATCGGCGATTTCTATCATATGAACATCGAAGAAGACTCGCTGACGGATGCGCTGCATCAGCACCGCGATCTGCTGGGCCATGTGCACATTGCAGATAACCACCGCTACCAGCCGGGCAGCGGTAGCCTCGATTTTGCCAGCCTGTTCGATCAGCTGCGTGCCGATAACTACCAGGGTTACGTGGTGTATGAGTGCCGTGTTCGCGCCGAGGATCCGGCTCAGGCATACCGGGATTCGCTCACTTACTTGCGTGAATGCTAAGGATGACGAGCGTGATGAGTGCTTCTACACCTTCGCCTCTGCGCGTCGCCATCATTGGCGCCGGGCAGGTCGCGGATAAAGTGCATGCCTCGTATTACGCCACGCGCAGTGATGTTCAGATGGTGGCTGTCATGGACAGCCATCCTGAACAGGCTCTGGCGTTTGCGGAACGTCATGGTATTTCCTCGGTATGGCAGAATGCGCGAGACATGCTCGAGGCGGTTAAGCCGGATGTGGTGAGCGTCTGTTCGCCTAACCGGTTCCATTTCGAGCACGTCATGGCAGCGCTGGAAGCTGGCTGCCACGTGATGTGTGAAAAACCACCTGCTATGACGCCGCAGGAGGCCGATCGGATGCGCATGGCCGCGCGCAAGGCGGGAAAAGTGCTGGCGTATGATTTTCACCATCGCTTTGCTCTCGATACGCAACTGCTGCGTGAGGCTGTGATGAAGGGGGCGCTGGGAGAAATTTATTACACCACTGCGCAGGCGCTACGCCGCTGCGGGGTTCCCGGCTGGGGCGTCTTTACCAACAAAACGCTACAGGGCGGTGGGCCGCTGATTGATATTGGCATCCATATGCTCGATGCCGCGATGTACGTGCTGGGGTTCCCGGCAGTAAAAAAGGTGACGGCACACAGCTTCCAGAGGCTGGGAAACCGTAAAAGCAGCGGCCAGTTTGGCGCGTGGGATCCCACGCAGTTTACCGTTGAAGATGCCCTGTTTGGCACCATTGAATTTTGCAACGGCGGCATTCTGCGTCTGGACACATCGTTTGCGCTCAATATCCGTGAACAATCCATCATGAACGTCGCATTTTGCGGTGAAAAGGCGGGCGCCATGCTGTTCCCGGCGCACATCTACAACGACGAAGCCGGTACTTTAGTCACCCTCACGCAGCGTGAAGAGGCTGACGATCGGCGTCATATGCGCAGTATGGATGCCTTTGTGCGGCATGTGCAGGGAGAGCCCGTCATGATCGCTGATGCGGAGCAGGGGCTGGTTATACAGCAGCTCGTCGCCGCGCTGTATGAATCTGCAGAAACAGGGGAAAGCGTGACGTTATGCTAAACGTGTCTGTATTAACCGACCCAGGCTTTTGTCCACACAGCCTGAATAAATACGCCTCCATTATGGCCTGTGGTAATGGCTACATGGGTATCCGCGCTGCGCACGAAGAAGATTACACCCAGCAAACCAGAGGCATGTATCTTGCGGGTCTCTATCATCGTGCTGGTCGCAACGAGACCACTGAGCTGGTCAATCTGCCGGATATCATCGGTATTGATGTTGAGCTGGATGGCGTCAATTTCACGCTCCTGTCAGGCGAAATCCTCGAGTGGCAGCGCGAGCTGGCGTTTGCCAATGGCGAACTTCGTCGCTGCGTCGTCTGGCGCTCGCCTGACGGGAAACGCTATCGTCTGGAGAGCCGTCGTTTTGTGTCGCTGGACCAGTTGCCCTTAGTGGCCATGCAGCTTTCCATAACGCCGCTCGATGCCGTCACGCACGCCGTGCTGCAAACCGGCATTGACGCAACGCAAACGAACAGCGGCAGACAGCATCTGGATGAAGTGTCGGTCAGAGTGTTCGATCAGGAATACATGCAGGGCGTGTATGAAACGCAGGACCGCGCGTCTGAGATTGCTGTTTCAGCGTATTGTCAGCTCTCAGCCAAGAGCGACAGCTGTTTCACCGCAAAAAATCGTCGTCTCAGCGCTCATCATTCGCTGACGATTGCGAAGGGTGACACTGTCACGCTTGAAAAAATCGTCTGGGTGGCACATCGCAGTGATAAGGCACTGTCGCAGGCCTCTTTCGCCCGCAACGCGCTGGCCGATCTCAAAGTCTGTGCGGCAAGAGGCTACGACGCCTTGCTTGAGAGTTCGGCGTGTGCCTGGCAAGAGGTCTGGCGTAACGCTCGGGTGGAGGTTGACTCTACGGAACATCAGGATCAGATGGCGCTGGATTACGCCGTCTGGCATTTGACGGCCATGACGCCCGCCCATGATGAGCGAAGCAGCATTGCCGCTAAGGGATTGACCGGCGGGGGGTATAAAGGACACGTCTTCTGGGATACCGAAATATTCCTGCTGCCTTTCCATCTTTTCACCCGTCCTCAGGTGGCCCGCAATCTTCTGCGCTATCGCTGGCTTAACCTGGCCGGGGCCCGGGAAAAAGCCCGCCGCAACGGCTGGCCGGGCGCACTTTTCCCGTGGGAGAGCGCCTCGAGCGGCAAAGAGGAAACGCCGGAGTTCGCGGCTATCAACATCCGAACCGGCATGCGCCAGAAGGTGGCCTCCGCGCTGGCTGAACACCACATCGTGGCGGATATTGCCTGGGCCGTCGTCGCTTACTGGCAGGCGACACACGATGATGCCTTTATGCGAAATGAAGGCCTGACGCTGCTGATGGAAACTGCTGCGTTCTGGATGGGCCGCGCCACGGAAATCAATGGTCGCCTCGAAATCCATGACGTCATCGGACCTGACGAATATACCGAGCATGTGAATAACAACGCGTATACCAACTATCTGGCCTGGCACAACGTCGCCTGCGCTCGCCGGTTTATGGCGATGTTTGGGCGTGAAGATGCGCGTTTTACGGAGAATGCCACGCGGTTCCTGACGCGCTTATGGCTGCCGGAGGCCAATTCAGACGGTGTGATCCCGCAGGATGATACCTTCATGGCGAAACCAGCCATTGATCTCAGCCGCTATAAAGCAAAAGCAGGGAAGCAGACCATTCTGCTCGATTACTCCCGCGCGGAAGTAAACGACATGCAGATCCTGAAGCAGGCTGATGTGGTAATGCTTACCTACCTCTTGCCGGAGCGGTTTACCCCACAGCAATGTGCCGCCAATCTGGCTTTCTACGAGCCCCGCACGATCCATGACTCTTCGCTGAGTAAGGCCATACACGGCATTGTGACCGCCCGCTGTGGTGACACCGAAGGTGCCTACGCCTTCTGGCGTGATGGCGTCGCTATTGACCTTGGGGACGATCCACACAGCTGCGATGACGGTATTCATGCCGCAGCGACCGGCGCTATCTGGTCCGGCGTCATTCAGGGATTTGCAGGTATGCAGATTGTGGAAGGGGAGCTACACCTTGCGCCCAGCCTGCCTGCCCACTGGCGAAGGCTTGCTTTCCCCCTGCGCTGGCGGAACGCAACGCTGCACTTCACCTATGAAAATGAGGTGTTAACCATTGAAACGACGACACCTGTCACTCTGACGCTGTGGGGCAAGACGCTACGCGTATCGGTGCGCAAGGTATGCGCTTATAAGGATTTTCTTGCACCTGTAAATGGGACCGCTACCACGGAGGGGCGCCATGACGCTTAAGGCTGTTGTATTCGATCTGGACGGTGTTATCACCGATACCGCACACCTCCATTTTCTGGCCTGGCGTGCAGTGGCTGACGAAATCGGCATCACCTTCGACGAAGTGTTTAATGAACAGCTGAAGGGAATTAGCCGCATGGATTCCCTTCAGCGCATCCTGAAGCATGGCGGGAAAGAGGGGATGTTTAGCGATGAGCAGTGCCTCGCGCTGGCGACGAAAAAAAACGCGCTTTATGTCCAGTCTCTGGCGTCGCTGACGGAAGATTCACTGCTTCCGGGTATTCGTGACGTGCTGACGGATATACGTAAAGCGAACGTCAAAACTGGACTCGCCTCCGTTTCCCTGAATGCCCCTGGGATCCTGCACGCGCTGGGCATTTATCAGGCCTTCGATTATTGCGCCGATGCTTCCCGTATTCGCCGCTCAAAGCCAGATCCGGAGATCTTCCTTGCAGCCTGTGCTGGCCTGAATGTGCGTCCTGAAGAGGCCATGGGCATCGAAGATGCACCTGCAGGCGTAGCGGCGATCAACGCGGCGGGCATGCTGTCGGTTGGGGTGGGTTCTGGCCTGAACCATGCGGGACTACAGCTTCATTCAACGCGGGAACTGACCTGGAAATGCCTTACCGAGTTTTGGGCATCCCGGACGTATTGATAAGGAATTAACAATGGCTCAACTGTCTCTGAAAAACATTCAGAAAATCTATGATAACCAGGTCCACGTGGTTAAGGATTTCAATCTCGAAATCGAAGACAAGGAGTTCATCGTCTTCGTCGGGCCTTCAGGCTGCGGTAAATCCACGACGCTGCGCATGATCGCCGGTCTGGAGGAGATCTCCGCTGGCGAACTGGTGATTGACGGCGTTTGTATGAACGATGTGCCCGCCAAGTCACGCGATATCGCCATGGTATTCCAGAACTATGCGCTTTATCCGCATATGACGGTCTACGACAACATGGCGTTCGGCCTGAAGATGCAAAAAATTGCGCCTGCGGTTATCGAAGAGCGCGTTAACTGGGCGGCACAGATCCTCGGATTACGTGAATACCTAAAGCGTAAACCCGGCGCGCTGTCCGGCGGCCAGCGCCAGCGCGTGGCGTTAGGCAGGGCGATCGTACGTGAGGCGGGCGTGTTCCTGATGGATGAACCGCTCTCAAACCTCGATGCCAAGCTTCGCGTGCAGATGCGGGCTGAAATTAGCAAGCTGCATCAGAAGCTTAACACCACCATGATTTACGTGACCCACGATCAGACGGAAGCCATGACGATGGCGACCCGCATCGTGATCTTAAAAGACGGCATTATTCAGCAGGTCGGTGCACCTAAGCAGGTTTACAACGAACCGGCAAACATGTTTGTCGCAGGGTTTATTGGATCGCCAGCCATGAACTTCATTCGCGGTGCTATCGACGACCGCTATTTCGTTACGGAAACGCTGCGTCTGGCGCTCCCGGAAGACAAGCTCGCTTCACTGAATGCCGCAGGGTATCAGCGCAAAGCCGTGGTCTTTGGGATCCGCCCGGAAGATATTCTCACTCTGCAGAGCAGCGGTAAAAATATCGAGGCGAAAGTCAGCGTAGCCGAACTGACCGGCGCGGAGTTCATGCTCTACGCCACCGTTGGCGGTCATGAGCTGGTTGTTCGTGCTGGCGCTGCGAATGATTATGCCGCTGGGGATAATATCGGCATCCAGTTCGATATGAATAAGTGCCATTTCTTCGACGCTGAAACCGAAGCGGCTATTAGATAAGAAAGGTGTTCGCCGGAAATACCCATTTCCGGTTTTTTTGTTTGTTACTTATAAAGGGAATATTTGATGAGTACTCTACTAAAAAGTGCTGCGCTCGTGCTGTGCGCAGGGGTTAGCTGCGCACACGCAACAGAAAGCGCTAAAAAGTGGGAATTTAATATTGGCGCGATGTATGAAATAGAAAACGTCGAAGGCCAGGGGGAGGATAAAGACGGGTTATATGAACCTTCCGTGTGGTTTAATGCGACCTGGGATGCCTGGACTATTTCGCTGGCGATGTATCAGGAAGGGCCGGTTGATTATAGCAGCATGACCCGTGGCACCTATTTCGATCGTCCTGAATTTGAATTACGCTATCGCTTTATCGGAACAGATGATTTTACGTTCGGTCTGACCGGAGGCTTCCGTAATTACGGCTATCACTTTAAGGATGAACACGGCGCCAGAGACGGCAGCGCTAATATGCAGCGCTACAAAATTCAGCCTGACTGGGATATAAAATTAACCGACGACTGGCGTTTTGGCGGCTGGTTTGCCATGTATCAGTTTGCTAACGATCTGGAAAAAACCGGCTATTCAGACAGCCGCGTCGAAACCGAAACGGGCTTTACCTGGACCATTAACGACACCTTTGCTGCTAAAGTGAATTACTATTTAGAACGCGGGTTCAACATGGACGGTTCCCGTAATAACGGAGAATTCTCCACCCAGGAAATTCGTGCCTATCTGCCTATTTCGTTAGGCCAGACCACCTTAACGCCTTACACACGACTGGGGCTCGATCGCTGGTCGAACTGGGACTGGCGGGACGATCCCGAGCGTGAAGGACATAATTTCAACCGCCTGGGTATGCAGTACGCCTATGACTTCAATAACGGTTTATCCATGACGCTTGAATACGCCTATGAATGGGAAAATCATGACGAGGGTAAAAACGACCGCTTCCACTATGCGGGCGTTGGCGTAAATTACGCTTTCTGATCGTGTGTATTCCAGGGGCTAACTGCCCCTGGTTTTAGCGCAGCGAGGCCGCCAGTATAAAATGGGTATCAACCAGCACTTTTTGCGGGGCGGGATGACCTGCTATACGTCTGAAAAGAAGATCGCAGCTCTCTTCCCCCAGCTTTCGGGTGGGGATATCAAACCCGCCAGGTGCGGGCGTTAAAATGAGAGACAGCATCGGGTCACTGTATCCGGCTATCACCACCTGCTCTGGAATCATCAGATTCAACTCATCCGCCGCACGATAGAGGCTGAGCAACTTCATGCTGTCGGTAGCAAATACCGCATCGGGCGGCGTGGATGAAGACAACAGCTCCAGAGCCGCAGTAAGCGCGCTCTCATGGGTATAACCGCCATCCCTGATCCAGTCCGGGTGAAGGGCAATATGGTGCTTTTCCAGGCTGGCTTTAAAGCCCGCAAGGCGATCGATCGAAACATGATAATCAAGCGGGGCATGCAGACAGGCAATTTTACGGCGTCCGTTTTTAATAAAGGTTTCGGTCAGCGTGGCGCTGTCATGGAAATTATCTGTGTCGACGGAATAGATATTTTGATACTCACCTTCCACTTTGCCGATAACCACTACCGGTACGCCATACTCATCCAGCGTGGTGAAAAAGGATTCATTTGCCGGTGAGCTCAGCATAATGATCCCTTTGATCATCTTTTGTTTAATTTTACTCACGCATTTCAGCAGATCGTCCTCACTGCTTTTTGAGGTTTGTAAAATAACGTCAAATCCTTCTTCTTCCGCTGTTGCCGTAATGGCATGAAGGATATCGGAGAAAAAGGGATTACCGGCAGTGGTTTTGGTTGAACGGGTCGAAATAACCATGATGGCATCAAAGCCTGAAGAGGTCAGGGCACGGGCCAGTTTGTTGGGCTGATAATTTAATTCGTCAATCGCCTTCAGCACTTTTTCACGCGCTTCGGGAGAAATGTTCGTTTGTTTATTCAGAACGCGGGAAACTGTTGATTTCGATACGCCCGCAACCCGTGCGATATCATAGATGGTGGGTGACATACACCTTACTCACTCCGGACTGACAGCAATGCCGTTCATCTTACTGGAGAGAAAACGGCAATAGCAATAAATAAGAATTGATAATCAACGATCTGCCCCCATTTATTGTATTCTGAAGCCATGCATTCAAGGCTTCCGGGCAACGAAGGACGGCGATGAAGCGACTTAAAAACGAAATTAATTCACTGGTTAACCGTGGCGTTGACCGTCATCTTCGACTGGCGGTAACAGGATTGAGCCGCAGCGGTAAGACGGCATTTATCACCGCGATGGTAAACCAGCTCCTGAACTTGCATGCCGGGGCGCGTCTGCCGTTGCTCAGCGCGGTGCGGGAAGAACGTCTGCTGGGCGTGAAGCGCGTCCCTCAGCGCGATTTTGGTATTCCTCGTTTTACCTATGACGAAGGGCTGGCGCAGCTGTATGGCGATCCGCCCGCGTGGCCGACCCCGACGCGAGGGGTCAGTGAAATTCGTCTTGCGCTGCGTTTTCGCTCGAATGAATCCCTGATGCGGCACTTCAAGGATACCTCCACGTTGTACCTTGAAATCGTCGATTATCCCGGCGAATGGCTGCTCGACCTGCCGATGCTGGCGCAGGATTACCTCAGCTGGTCCCGCCAGATGACAGGGTTGTTGCAGGGGCAACGCGCAGGGTGGTCGGCCAAATGGCGACAGCTTTGCGAAGGACTGGACCCGCTTGCGCCAGCAGATGAAAACCGTCTTGCGGCCATTGCCGACGCCTGGACGGCGTATTTGCACCAGTGTAAACAGGAAGGATTGCACTTCATTCAGCCGGGTCGCTTTGTTCTGCCGGGTGATTTAGCGGGCGCACCTGCGCTTCAGTTCTTCCCCTGGCCGGATGTGGATGGGGTGGGTGAGTCGAAGCTGGCGCAGGCCGACAGGCACACTAACGCCGGGATGCTGCGCGAGCGTTACAATTACTACTGTGAAAAAGTGGTCAAGGGATTCTATAAAAACCACTTCTTGCGATTTGATCGTCAGATTGTGCTGGTGGATTGCCTGCAGCCTCTCAACAGCGGGCCGCAGGCCTTCAACGATATGCGCCTGGCGCTGACGCAGCTGATGCAAAGTTTTCACTATGGGCAGCGGACGCTGTTCCGTCGTCTTTTCTCACCGGTGATCGACAAACTGCTCTTTGCGGCCACGAAGGCCGATCACGTCACGGTCGACCAGCATGCCAATATGGTATCGCTGCTGCAGCAGCTGGTGCAGGACGCCTGGCAAAACGCCGCCTTCGAAGGGATCGGCATGGATTGCCTTGGGCTCGCGTCCGTGCAGGCGACACAAAGCGGGCTGATTGATCTTAACGGCGAGAAAATACCGGCATTACGCGGGAACCGGCTCAGCGACGGTGAACCGCTTACCGTCTATCCGGGCGAAGTGCCTGCGCGGCTGCCGGGTCAGGCCTTCTGGCAGAACCAGGGCTTCCAGTTTGAAGCCTTCCGCCCGCAGGCAATGAGTGTCGACAGGCCATTACCACACATCCGTCTGGATGCGGCGCTGGAGTTTTTGATTGGAGATAAATTGCGATGACGGAACCGTTAAAACCGCGCATAGACTTTACCGGAACGCTTGAGCAAGACCCTCAGGAGGCGTTCAAAACCGCGCAGACGTTCAGCGGCACGCAGGCCGATAACTTTTCCCCGGCCCTGACAGAGGAGCCTGACGTCGAGGAAGGTCCGGCGGAGGCGGTTGTGGAAGCCGCTCTGCGTCCAAAACGAAGCCTGTGGCGCAGGATGGTCACCGCCGGTCTGGCGCTGTTTGGCGTAAGCGTGGTTGGGCAGGGCGTGCAGTGGACGATGAATGCCTGGCAAACTCAGGACTGGGTCGCGCTGGGCGGATGTGCCGCGGGCGCGCTGATTGTGGGGGCGGGCATCGGGTCGGTTACCACCGAGTGGCGTCGGCTCTGGCGTTTGCGCCAGCGCGCGCACGAGCGTGATGAAGCGCGGGATCTGCTCCACAGTCACGGCACCGGCAAAGGTCGTGCCTTCTGTGAAAAGCTGGCCAGCCAGGCCGGAATCGATCAGTCGCACCCGGCGCTTCAGCGCTGGTACGCCGCCATCCATGAAACCCAGAACGATCGGGAAGTGGTGACGCTATATTCCCACATGGTTCAGCCGGTGCTGGATGCCCAGGCGCGGCGCGAGATTAGCCGTTCTGCGGCGGAATCCACCCTGATGATTGCCGTCAGCCCGCTGGCGCTGGTCGATATGGCCTTCATCGCCTGGCGTAACCTGCGCCTGATCAACCGTATCGCGAATCTCTACGGCATAGAGCTGGGTTACTACAGTCGGCTCAGGCTTTTTAAGCTGGTCCTGCTCAATATCGCGTTTGCCGGGGCGAGTGAGCTGGTGCGCGAAGTAGGAATGGACTGGATGTCGCAGGATCTGGCGGCGCGTCTATCTGCTCGTGCCGCCCAGGGGATTGGCGCAGGATTATTGACGGCGCGTTTGGGGATTAAAGCGATGGAAGTCTGCCGTCCGCTGTCCTGGATTGACGGCGATAAGCCGCGACTGGGGGATTTCAGACGCGAGCTGATCGGCCAGCTCAAAGAGACGCTCAATAAAAAACCGGCTCCATGAGGTTTTGTTCACTAATCGTGCTGGCTGTCAATATTTGTTGACAGCCATCTTCCCGATCACCGTGTTCTGACATATCATTTTACTGTTACTGGCTTAAAACGGTGAATTTCCCATGCGTCTTGAAGTCTTCTGTGAAGACCGTCTCGGTCTGACCCGCGAATTACTCGATCTTCTTGTTTTACGTAGCATTGATTTACGTGGCATTGAGATCGATCCTGTCGGGCGAATTTACCTCAATTTTGCCGAAATTGAATTTAATACATTCAGCAGCCTGATGGCGGAAATCCGCCGTATCGCTGGCGTTACGGATGTACGCACCATTCCCTGGATGCCTTCTGAACGTGAGCACCTGGCGCTGAGCGCGCTGCTGGAGGCCATGCCTGAACCGTTCCTCTCCCTGGATTTGAAAAGCAAAGTTGAGCGCGTTAACCACGCGAGCTGCCAGCTTTTCGCGCAGAGCCAGGAGAAGCTCAGCAATCATAACGCCGCGCAGCTGATCCCCGGCTTTAACTTCCAGCGCTGGCTGGACAGCAATCCGCAGAACACGCTTAGCGAGCATGTGGTGATTAACGGGCAGAATTTCCTGATGGAGATCACGCCGGTCTATCTGAAAGGGGAAGGGAACACTCGCATGCTCACCGGGGCGGTGATCATGCTGCGCTCGACGCTACGCATGGGTCGCCAGCTGCAAAACCTCTCCAGTCAGGACGTTGGCGCGTTCAGCCAGATTATTGCCGTCAGCCCGAAAATGCGCCATGTGGTTGATCAGGCGCGTAAGCTCGCAAGCCTGACCGCGCCGCTGCTGATAACCGGGGACACCGGCACAGGGAAAGACCTCCTGGCTCATGCGGTGCATCTGGCGAGTCCGCGCGCGGCTAAGCCTTATCTGGCACTTAACTGCGCCTCTATTCCGGAAGATGCCGTTGAAAGCGAGCTGTTTGGTCACGCGCCGGAAGGTAAGAAAGGGTTCTTCGAGCAGGCTAACGGCGGCTCCGTGCTGCTGGACGAAATTGGCGAAATGTCGCCACGTATGCAGGCTAAGCTGCTGCGCTTCCTGAACGACGGAACCTTCCGCCGCGTCGGTGAGGATCACGAAGTGCATGTGGACGTGCGCGTCATTTGCGCCACCCAGAAAAACCTGGTTGAACTGGTGCAAAAGGGGATCTTCCGCGAGGATCTCTATTACCGCCTCAACGTCCTGACGCTGAACATTCCGCCGCTGCGCGATTGTCCGCAGGACATCATGCCGCTAACGGAGCTGTTCGTCGCCCGCTTTGCCGACGAGCAGGGTGTGCCGCGTCCGAAGCTGTCAGCCGATCTTGGCACGGTGCTCATGCGCTACGGCTGGCCGGGCAATATTCGTCAGCTCAAAAACGCCGTTTATCGCGCCCTGACCCAGCTTGAAGGGTATGAACTGCGCCCGCAGGATATCCTGTTGCCGGATTACGACGCCGGAACGGTATCGGTAGGGGAAGAGGCGATGGAAGGTTCGCTGGATGATATTACCAGCCGTTTTGAACGCTCAGTGCTGACGCAGCTGTACCGCAGCTATCCCAGCACCCGCAAGCTGGCAAAACGCCTTGGTGTCTCGCACACCGCGATCGCGAACAAGCTGCGTGAGTACGGTTTGAATCATAAGAAAGGTGACGAATAACAAAAAAGCCTCTGCAAAGAGGCTTTTTACTTTACGTTTATTCCTTCGCCATCGGCGTGTTAACGATTTCTGTTTTTGTCTCGCCCTGAATCGACACAATCCTGCTTTCAACCTCTTTCACCTGCTGCGGGCTGTGGAGCAGGGTATAGGTCAGATCAAACTGCGCGCTGGCACCGGGCTGCAGCTGCTTAACCCGCTTCTGCTCACGTTCAATCGTGACGGGGTAGGCGTAGCTGGTGCCCGGTTCTATGCCCGTGACGTAGCCCTGCTTCAGCGTGTCGGTGTTCTTCCATAAGGTCAGCACGGGCAGCTGGCGGGTATCAAACTGGATTGACGCGCCTTTATCTCCGGCTTTATTGACCACCGCCGCGAGCGTTTCGTGGTTATTGTCTGCCAGCGGTTTAATATTAAAGACCATCTCATCAAAGCCTTTTGTCGGCCCGGCATAGGTTTGCCAGTCGTTAACCCCCGCTTTGGCATAGTCATTGAATGGGCTCACGCTTGCCGCCGGCGCAAGGAAACGGGCGCCTTCTTCAAGGATCGGCGTGCCGAAGTTGCTGTGATAGATGATTTGGTAATCATGAGGGTAATCCGCATGGTTGGTCAGAACATCATGCAGGCTGAACTGGTTGGTTCCGGGAACGTAGCGCAGTTCGGTCATGGTTTGCAGATCCGATTTTTTAAACGTGCTCTCTTTGATCAAACCGCGAACGCGGATCTCATGCGGGGCGGCATCCGCGATTTCAACCTCGACCTGCGAAACAGGGGTATTACCGGCCCTGCCGTGCAGGGTGTAAATTTGCCCGTCCGCGGTGACCGGGTGCCCGGTCCACTCGTAGCCACAGCGCACCATCATTTCGTTGAAACCATCCAGCCAGCCGAGACCGTTGCGGCTTTCAAGATTGATGTAAGCCGGGTTCACGACCTCTTTAACAGGAGAATTCCAACCCAGTCGGGTGCCAAACCCTTCCACGTGCAGAAGGTTCATGCCACGGGTAGGGCTCAGGGTAATCGTCAGGCCATTTTTACTGCTAATAATGATGACTTTACTGCCTTCCTGCTTGCCGCCGTGTAAGATTTTTTGCTCAATGCTGAACGTCTGATCTTTAACTTTCAGCTCATCACTGGAAATCTTCCAGTTTCCTTTTTCTACGCTGCTTTCAGCGCTTGTCAGCACCCAGGTTTTGGCCGCTGCATGGCCAGAAATCAGTACCGCCAGGAGCGTAAAAGCGAATTTAATCTTCATATTTAATCCTTTTTGCTGAAACGATTATTTTCTTTCGTAAGCAAATCTAATGTTTAGGCAAAAAGGGAAATGTGATGTGCTTCACTGCAGCCAAAAATAGGGAATTTTAACGATTATTATGCGTTGTTGATCACGCTCATGTTACAAATTGCTCATGTTATTGCAGGATTAATGTGACATGCGAGTATTTATGCTTTAACGATTCAGCTTTGAAATAATAAAAAACCCCGCCGAAGCGAGGTTGAGAATAAGTTGTATAGAATGCTAAGGACTTATTATGCTTTCAGCACGTCCAGCGCGGCAGTGTAGTCCGGCTCGGTGGTGATTTCGTTAACCAGTTCGCTGAAGACGACAGTGTCGTTTTCGTCCAGAACCAGTACAGCACGTGCTGCCAGACCTTTCAGTGGGCCTTCCGCAATGCTGACGCCGTATTTCTCGAGGAAATCTGCGCTGCGCAGGGTGGAGAGGGTGATAACGTTGCTCAGGCCTTCGGCACCGCAGAAACGGGACTGGGCAAACGGCAGGTCAGCGGAAATGCACAGCACAACGGTGTTGTCCATTTCAGTCGCCAGCTGGTTGAATTTACGCACGGATGCGGCACAAACACCGGTATCAATGCTTGGGAAAATGTTCAGTACTTTGCGTTTACCCGCAAACTGAGCCAGTGTGACGTCAGACAGATCTTTAGCCACCAGAGTAAAAGCCTGCGCTTTGCTGCCAGCCTGCGGAATGGAACCTGCAACAGCAACCGGGTTGCCCTGGAAATGAACGAGTTGTGACATAGATATCTTCCTGTTTACATATAGTTAACGTCGGGGCTAGTGTATGCCATCAGCGGATAACACGGCAAACCAAATTTTTCGCCTTTCCGGGCCGCAAGGAGTCAGTGATGAGAAGCGTTAAAGTCTATGAAGAAGCCTGGCCATTGCATACCCACTTTGTGATCTCCCGCGGCAGCCGAAGTGAAGCCAGCGTGGTCGTGGTTGAAGTCGAAGAAGAGGGGTTTAAAGGCGTCGGGGAATGTACGCCTTACCCGCGCTACGGAGAAAGCCTTGCGTCGGTGATGGCGCAGATCATGACCCTTGTGCCTGACCTGCAAAAAGGTCTCACGCGTGAGTCGTTACAGCAGCGTTTGCCCGCCGGGGCGGCGCGTAACGCTATCGACTGTGCGCTCTGGAGCCTTGAAGCCGCTCAGCAGCAAAAATCGCTGACGTCCTTGCTGGGTGAATCGCTGCCGGAGTCCATCGTGACGGCGCAAACGGTCGTGATTGGTGAGCCGGAGCAGATGGCCGCCAGCGCAAAAGCGCTCTATGACGCCGGGGCCACGCTGTTAAAAGTGAAGCTCGACGATCGCCTGATCAGCGAGCGGATGGTTGCCATTCGCTCGGCGGTTCCCTCGGCCACGCTGATTGTTGACGCCAACGAGTCGTGGCATCCCGAGGGGCTTGCCGCCCGATGCCAGCTGCTGGCTGACCTGGGCGTGGCGATGCTGGAGCAGCCTCTGCCAGCAAAAGATGATGCGGCGCTGAAGAATTTTATCCATCCGTTGCCCGTCTGCGCGGATGAAAGCTGCCATACCCGCGAAAATTTGAGCGAGCTTAAGGGCCGCTATGACATGGTAAATATCAAGCTCGACAAGGCAGGCGGGCTGACAGAAGCCCTGGCACTGGCGGCGGACGCCAGGGCGCAGGGGTTTGCCCTTATGCTGGGGTGCATGCTTTGCACCTCCCGGGCGATCGGCGCGGCGCTGCCGCTGGTCAATCAGGTCCGTTTCGCCGATCTGGATGGTCCGACTTGGCTGGCGGTTGACGTTTCACCGGCGCTTCATTTTACCAGCGGCGTGCTTCATCTCTGAGGCTGCCAGCGCAGAAGCTCCACCATCGCTTTTAAGTATTTTTCGCTGGCTTCGTCGGAGGAAATCGGCGGGAATTCAGCGGTGATGCAGGGCAGGCTCAAATCAGCGCACCAGCTACCAAAGGAACCAGGGGTTTCATAGCCCACGCTGGTGACGAGCGGCAGGGCGAAAGCCTGCGCCAGCCACTCGCCCAGTTCAGAGTGGCGCGGATCTTCAATACAGGCCAGCGGATCGTGGAAGGAGACAACCCATGCTGGGTGGATTTTATGGATAAGCTGGCACAGCGCCTGCGTTTCCGGCTCCGATCCGGGCTTATCTCCCGTTAGCAGCACCACGTCCCGCTCCTCGGCGGAGCTGTTCCAGCGATATACCGTTTCCCCTGCGCGCCAGTTTGCCGCCGGGAAATTACGGTTCAGGTCGATTCCTCTCGCATTCGCCCGCAATCCCAGCTGACAGCCGTCCGGATTGACGGCAAGAATCACATGGTGACGTCGCAACGAAGGCGTCAGCGTCCTCAGCGCGCAGGAAAGCGTGACGATGGAAGAGTTCTCGTCTCCGTGCGTGCCGGCAATGATCAAACCGCTGTTGCGATCGGCATCGGGCGCCGGGAACCAGATCAGCGATGCGCCTAAAAATGAGCGGCCATATTGCTCGGCGCCCGGCGGAAAGGCGCCGCGCTCCGCTCGCGGTCGGGTGGTTGCCATACGAAATCCTGATAAAGAAGTCTCTACAGGCAGTGTTGTGCAAAACCCGCTGTTAATCAAATAGTTTCCGTGACGGCTGAGAATTGCCTCAAATCACTATTCCGGACGAAGGTATTTGCATTTCTCTGTTTCGAAACAAATAATTACGCATCTGCTTGTTACCTGAATTCATTAAAGGGGATCTTATGAAGCATCCTGTTTCGCGTCTCTGTGCTGCACTGTACCTGTGCGGACTCTCTACACTCTCGTACGCTGCTGATGTGCCACAGGGCACGGTACTGGCGCAAAAACAGGAGCTGGTCAGGCATATTAAAGACGAACCCGCTTCGCTCGATCCGGCAAAAGCGGTGGGATTACCCGAGATTCAGGTAATTCGCGATCTTTTCGAAGGGCTGGTGAATCAGAACGAGAAAGGGGAACTGACCCCAGGGGTAGCGACGCGCTGGCAGAGCAACGATAACCGTATCTGGACGTTCACCCTGCGCGATAACGCGAAATGGTCTGACGGTACGCCCGTCACCGCGCAGGATTTTGTCTACAGCTGGCAGCGTCTGGTTGACCCGAAAACCACGTCTCCGTTTGCCTGGTTTGCGGCGCTGGCAGGCATCAACAACGCGCAGGCCATTATTGATGGCAAAGCGGCGCCAGCTACCCTGGGAGTGACGGCGGTGGATGCCAGAACCTTACGCGTCCAGCTGGACAAACCGCTCCCGTGGTTTAGCAACCTGACGGCGAACTTCGCCTTCTATCCGGTGCAAAAAGCGAACGTTGAAAGCGGTAAGGAGTGGACGCGTCCGGGCGCTCTGGTAGGTAACGGTGCCTACGTCCTGAACGACCGCGTGGTGAATGAAAAACTGGTTGTCGTTCCGAATACGGACTACTGGGACAACGCGAAAACCGTCCTGCAAAAAGTGACCTTTATTCCGATTAATCAGGAATCGTCCGCCACTAAGCGCTATCTGGCAGGGGATATCGATATCACCGAATCGTTCCCGAAAAACATGTATCAGAAGCTCCTGAAGGACATTCCGGGACAGGTTTATACGCCGCCCCAGCTCGGGACCTATTACTATGCGTTTAACACGCAAAAGGGCCCGACGGCCGATGCCCGGGTGCGTCTTGCGCTGAGTATGACTATCGATCGCCGCATTATGGCAGAGAAGGTGTTAGGTACCGGCGAGAAGCCGGCCTGGCATTTCACCCCTGACGTGACGGCGGGTTTCACCCCTGACCCTTCACCGTTCGAGCAGATGTCGCAGCAGGAGCTGAACGCTCAGGCGAAAACCTTGCTCCAGGCCGCAGGCTACGGTCCTCAGCGTCCGCTGAAGCTGAACCTGCTGTACAACACGTCGGAAAACCACCAGAAGATCGCCATTGCGGTGGCGTCCATGTGGAAGAAAAATCTTGGTGTGGATGTCAAACTGCAAAACCAGGAGTGGAAAACCTATATCGACAGCCGCAACACCGGCAATTTTGATGTGATCCGCGCGTCATGGGTAGGTGATTACAACGAGCCTTCGACCTTCCTGTCCCTGCTGACCTCAACCCACAGCGGCAATATCTCGCGTTATAACGATCCGGCCTACGATAAAATTATTCACCAGGCGACGCTGGAAACCACGGCGAAAGCGCGTAATACGGACTACAACATGGCGGAGAAAATCCTTATGGAGAAAGCACCTATCGCGCCAATTTATCAGTACACCAACGGTCGCCTGATTAAGCCCTGGGTGAAAGGATATCCGATTAATAACCCGGAAGACGTGGCGTATAGCCGGACCATGTATATTGAGAAGCACTGACGAGCCCGGATTATGTGGTAACTGTCGTTAATGAGAGTACATTAAGAACTGGCGCATTTAGCGCCAGTTTCTTTATTCCAGAAAAGATGTCTGTTTTACATATAATCGCAGGGATAAATTATGACGGAAGAAAAGAAAGATAAACCCTCTTTTCCGGCAGGCTTAGGCATTATGGATAAAATCTGGGAATGGCAGTGGATTATACGCTTTATTTATATTGTCCTTTTCGCCGATCTGGCGCTGCTGGCTTACAGCGGACAGGGGATTTTGACCTGGCCCATACAGGCCATTAGCTGGACCGAACACCTTGGTTTCTTCTGCGTCGCGCTGGCGGCTCTGGGGCTGATAGCCACAACCCTCATGCCCTTTGTCGCCAGTCTCTTCAGGCAAGTGCTGAATGAGATCATATACAGCAGCATCTTTCCGGATATTCTTCGCCCGCAGAGCGATTACGAGAGATACCCGGGTAAGGTACCCTCAAGAGAAGTCCTTGATTTAGCACTGGAAGAGAATAATCAGTTTTTACTTAATTACTATGAAAAACATGATTCAGCCTGGCGCAGTAAATTCACTGAAAGATTCAAAGTTGGCGATTTACTTTTTGGTATCCTGTTTTTCATGATACTTGATTACCATCCGCACTGGTTCAGTCACGCTCAGCATTCCTTAGCCAGCGATCTTTTTAATCTGGGTGGTGATGAGGGTTTTGTTATATTTTATATCGTCCTTATCATTGTATTTAGCGCCCTGATGAATGTCTGGTTCGGCAAATGGGACTGGGGAAATATTTATTATCCACCGCTGTATCGTAAAAAAGAAGAAGCTCGAAGAAAGGAGCGAGAGAGAGAAGCGCAATGGCGTCGCCAGAATGAATAAATAATTCCCTGCTAACCAGTGCTCCATACACACTATTTTTTTGGCTTCGTCTGAGATATCGCTCCCGCCCATGCGGAGCTGGCGGGAGCAGAGGTGGGCTATTCTAACAACTCACTAAACTTCGCCAGCCACTGCGGATGCGCAGGCCAGGCGGGAGCCGTCACCAGGTTACCGTCTACATGGGCCTGATCGATGCCGATAGTGGCGTAGTGTCCACCCGCGAGACGTACCTCAGGTGCGCAGGCCGGGTAGGCGCTACAGGTTCGTCCTTTCAGAATGCCCGCGGCAGCAAGCAGCTGCGGGCCGTGGCACACCGCAGCAATCGGCTTACGCGCGGCGTCAAATGCCTGTACCAGCTTTAACACGTCCTCATTTAGCCGCAGATACTCGGGGGCTCTCCCGCCGGGGATGAGCAGCGCGTCGTAATCCTGCTCCTTTACGGTTGAAAAATCGGCGTTGAGGGTAAAGCGGTGACCGGGCTTTTCGCTGTAGGTCTGGGCACCGTCAAAATCATGGATTGCCGTCATGATGTAGTCGCCTTTCGGTTTGTCGGGGCAGACCGCATCAACCTGATGGCCAATCATCTGCAAAGCCTGAAAAGGCACCATGGTTTCGTAATCTTCGGCGTAATCGCCAACCAGCATCAGGATCTTCTTGCTCATCATTCCTCACCTTTTTCAATAAAGATGATTAAGATATAGCCTGGCATGGCTGAATTGCCGGAAATAAAAAAGCCCGTCAGAGCACGGGCAACATAAGCAAATGAATAAATGATTCGTTATCAACGTTGTTGGAGGATAACGCCGTATATTTTACGCGGCAGTAAGACAAGCAGATACCTGACATATTCGGTAGGTGAAACAAGCGATTAAACGTGCGTTACAGTGCGTCGAAGGTCGGGTAAAGGCTATTTTCAAGGAATTCTACGAGATACCAGATCTCACCGCTAAAAATAAACCAGAAGCCAAATATAATAAGGAGCAAAATAATAAAGGTGAGTATTATTTCAGTTTTTCCCATTGCTGCTTTTACCCACCTGAAGCTAATTGATTCGAGGTGGGCATTGTAGCGGGGCTTTTCCGGATACTCCAGTTTCATGCAGCAAGGACTTTATTGCGTCCGTCATTTTTAGCGCGATACAGGGCATCGTCCACACGCTTAAACAGCTCGTCAATACTCTCCCCCTGATTGTGCCGCGCCACCCCAATGCTGACGGTAAACCGTGGCAAGCCCGGAATCGTGATGCGTGCAACGGCTGCACGGATTAACTCGGCAATCTGCAGGGCGGTATCGAGAGAGGTACGCGGCAGCAGGATAACGAACTCTTCGCCACCCCAGCGGAACACCATGTCGCCCTCCCGACTACAGGCTTCCAGCGTTCGGGAAAGGGCGATTAGAACCTCATCGCCTTTCAGATGACCGAACAGGTCATTAATGTTTTTGAAATGGTCGGTATCCACCAGCAGCAGGCTAAATTGCTGCTGCGCAGGAAGTTTATTACGGTTGCTTTGATCGGTAATTGCGTAGAACTGGCGCCGGTTGAGTAGTCCCGTCATGGAGTCACGTAACGCGGCATGTTCCAGCTCCTGCTCCAGCCTTTTTTGCTCGGTGATATCGTGGATGATGCACAGCATCAGCTTGTCGCCGTAAATCTCAATGGGCCCGGCATACGTCTGAACGTGGCGGGTGGTTCCATCGGCAAGGCGGTGAATAAAATTGAGCGGCTTATGACCACCGGGCAGCGCTGCAATCGCAGTCATAATGGGCATCACATCTCGCCCCAGCGTATTGATTTCCCAGGTATGCTTACTGCACATGTCATCATGTGAGTAACCATAAAAATTGAGTGCGGCCAGATTTGCATCGACGATTTGCCCGTCGCGGGCCGGATCGATTAACAGCATCGGGGCGCTGTTGGTCAGAAAAAAGCGCGCATAGAAACCCTGTTTTTTCCGTCGATAGGTGGCGGAACGGCTTGCCTTCAATCCTGAGAACATTTGTTGGGAGATGCCTTCGAAAACAATCACATCTCCCCAGGGAGCGTAGTGGGCGAGCGAGAGCCGACAGCTTAACGGCGTGTCCTGTCCATCCCGGCTAGCCGTCCAGATTTCGACGATCTCCTGCTCTGTTTTCAGTTCAGGTACATACATCGTCAGGAGGGTTTGCGCCCTGGCTGAATAGATCCCTTTGCGCAGGTCCTCGAGGGTTTTATCCCCCATGAGCTGCCTTGCTGCCACATTCGCAAAAATGATCTTTTCCGACACGGGTGAAACGAGCCACACGGGTGTTTTAATTACATTCAACGCATCAAAACAAGGTTGCGACATAGGCGTTTCCTGTTCATCGACAACATGTGCCTGACAATCATGTCAGAATTGACTCGCGTGTACTCCTTTGAAACATACTCCACTTAACCCCGTCAGGCATGATTTTTTTGTGAAATAAATGCGGGGTCCGTTTGAATTTTATTAATGGGGATAATCTGTTTGTCTGAGTTTATCTGCAGCAGTAGCCACGGTACCTGTTCGGCAGGTAAGGGCCGGGAGAAAAGATACCCCTGCAGGTAATCGCAGCCGAGACGGGTGAGAACCGCCTCCTGTTCTTCCGTCTCGATCCCTTCTGCCACCACATTCATCTCCATGGTCCGGGCGATACTGATTATGGTCTCGACCAGCTTGTAGCTTTTTTCATTCCCCAGCATCGATGTGACAAAGCTTCTGTCGATCTTGAGTTCTTTTGCGGGAAGCACGCTAAGCATCAGCAGGTTGGAATAGCCCGTACCAAAATCATCAATCGAGACGACGATCCCCGCATGATTAAACGCGTTAAGCAACTCAATGCTGCGGTCGAGATTTTTAAGCGCGGTGCTTTCCGTTACCTCCAGGATCAGTCGGGACGGAGGCAGGTTATATTTTTCCAGCATCGACGAGATGATCTGGAAAATGTCCGGCTGTTCGAACTGAACGGGGGATAGGTTGAGCGACAACGTCCACTGGCTGAACCCTTGTTCAGTCCAGAAATGAAGCTGTCGGCATGCCGCTTCAATGGCCCAGTTACCTACCGGAATAATTAAGCCTGTTTGTTCCAGCGAGGGGATAAACAGATTGGGCAATACAACGCCTTGCTCTGGATGTCGCCAGCGCAGAAGGGCTTCAAAACCATGAATCGTTTTCTCTCCCGCATGCCAGGTTGGCTGATACCAGAGTTCAAACTGATCCCGTTCAAGCGCCTGCGAGAGTTCCTGCAGAAAGCCGGGTTTCGCCGGGATCGCTGTTGACATCTCGGCCCGGTAAATCGCCCAGCCTTTACGGCCATCTTCCTTGACGCGGTGTAAAGCTGCATCCGCCTTGAGTTTCAGCTCATGCAGCGTTTCGCCATCCTGAGGATAGAGACTGACGCCCGCGCTGATCGTCGTGCTTAACGTATGCCCGCATATCGACAGAGGGCGTCGTACATCTTCGAGCAGCGCGGTGAGCAGGGCGCTGAGCTTGTCGTCATCACATTCAGGCACCAGCAGGATAAAGGCGTCTCCTCCCAGTCTTGCCAGGGTCATCTCACGCGTGAGCCTTGCCGTGATGCGCTGGGCGACAGCGATCAATAACTCATCACCGACGCTGTGACCCCACGTATCGTTAACGCGTTTGAAGTGATCGACGTTCAGGAAAATAACCGCAAATGGCTTCTTGCTCAGCAGCGCGCTGCGCAGACAGTCCTGCATGCGGAGATCCATCTGGTGGCGGTTTGCGAGCCCGGTGAGTGCGTCAAAACGCGCCTGCAGCTCTAGCTGACGGTTGAGCTGCTGCAGATTATCCGTCAGCCGGCTGGTGCGCCGGTGAGAATCGATAAGTGAAATGATTAACATCACGCCGAGCAGGCAGAGCGTGGTGACTGAAACCCAGATGGATAAACCCAGCTCGCCGATCCCTCCGGGGACGGCATGCGCCATTTCCTGAAACTGCGCGGCGCTCATGCCGGTATAATGCATCGCACAAATCGCGGCAGCCATAACGAAGGCCGCGATAATTCGATCGATAAAGACGCCTTTATGTTTATCGCGCAGTCGGAAAGCCAGCCACAGCGCCGTACCTGAGGCAACAACGGCAATGACCACGGATAACCCCACAATGCGTCGATCCCAGATGATGCTGCCATCCAGCATCAGGGCTGCCATACCGATATAGTGCATAGACACCACGCCAGCGCTCAGGAGCGTCGTGGCAAAGATCAGTCGAAAAGGGGAAAGTTTTTTACCCGTGACGGCAATATTAAGCGCCGTTGTCGACGCAATCACCGCGACGCCCAGTGACGCAAGGGTTAACCAGAGGTCGTAGCTCATCATCATGGGCATTTGCATCGACAGCATGCCGATAAAGTGCATCGACCAGATGCCAATACCCAGCGTGACCCCACCGGCAATCCGCCAGAAGAGTGCAGCCTTTCGGCTGGAGAGAGGGATCTTTCCGGCGCTGTCCAGCGCCACAAATGAGGCAATAAACGCCACCAGATAAGAGATAGCGATTAACACAGGGTCCCACGATATATTGAGCATTATGCAATCCCACGCCTGAGAGGGTTACCGATTTCGCCTGCCGGGTACATCTTTATCGGGCAACGAACATGCGCATTCAAACCATATTAGTTATTTATCGTGAATAATGACCAGTCATATTAATACTCTAAAACTCATCAAGAATATAAAATATATTCTTTTTGTTAATGTATTAAGCGTTGCTAAACAAGAACGAATAACAGTAGCAAAGCTCCTTAAATATGAGTGCGATCGTATCGTCTCACCGCGGGCGATACTATCGCTTAAGATGGCTGGAAACCAGTATTGCAGCATGCTGAGTAGAACATTTTTACTAATACGCTCTTTTAATCTGACTTAAGGTAAATCTCGGGATGCTAACGGCGAAACAAAAAACAAGCGTTGTTTGCGATGAAAAACTTCTGGGCCAATGCTATAAGTCTAAGTGCCGACTTAAATATAAAACGTGGGTATTATCATGCTAAAAAATATTAGTGTCAGGACCTTTATTATCGGGTTCCTTTTATCTCTTTTTTTGGTAAGTGCAGGTGTCGTTGTTCTATTTTCCAGCAATCCCTCTCTCTTTATTTCGCTTAATGCCATCAATTTCGTTGCACTATTTTTGCTCTGGGTCTACATGACGAAGTATCTTGTGACGCCGATCAATACGGTGAAGAAAAGTATTGAAGAGGTGACAGCAGGCAACCTTGGTGTATCTATCCCTGAGTTTGGCAATAACTGTGCGGGCCGACTCATCCCCGGGATCAATAGCCTTTCCGGTAATATTGCGACGCTTGTACGTGAGATCAGGGCGTCATCGCAAACCGCCATGACCCTATCGGATCAACTCTCGCAACGTAGCGCTCAGCTTTCGGTGAAAACCGAGCAGCAGTCTGCATCATTAGTGCAAACCGCAGCCAGCATGGAGCAAATGGCCGCGAGCACCAAAAACAATGCCGATAACACGCGTCTGGCGAGCGAGCAGGCAAATGTGGCGACGCTGCAGGCGCGCAAAGGCGGTGAGCTGATGGGACAGGTCGCCAGCAATATGCAGTCCATTACCGAATGTGCGCAGCAGATGACGGAGATTATTTCGCTCATTGACGGTATTGCGTTCCAGACGAATATTCTTGCGCTCAACGCGGCCGTTGAGGCGGCAAGGGCGGGCGATCATGGCAAGGGTTTTTCTGTGGTTGCGGAAGAGGTAAGAAACCTGGCACACCGCAGCGCAGAGGCCGCGAAGAATATCAAAACGCTGATTGAAGTCACCAGCAGTAACGTCACGCAGGGAGCCAGCGTTGTGTCACAGGCAGAGAAAAATATGCATGAAATCGTAACGGGTTCAGGGAATGTCAGCCGCTTAATGGACGAAATTTCCGCGTCGACGTCTGAGCAGGAGAAAGGTATTTCTCAGATCACGCTGGCGCTATCTGAGCTGGAGCGGGTCACGCAAAGTAATGTGGCAATGGCAGAGGAACTCAACGGCTCCTCTGATGTACTGCGTAATCAGGTGATTGAGCTGCAGGCCAGAACGCGCAATTTCAGACTTGACCAGAACCCTTCTTCCTCATTACCTGGCGGCTCGCCATCCTTCCTCCACCGGCCAGAACACTCTCTCTGATTAAACCTCAAAGCCTGGCGTGCCAGGCTTTTTTTTGCCTCTTGCCAGCATGTTCATTTCCTGAGCGATTTCAGCGCGATGGAAAACATAGTTGTTGATTAAGCCCTGATGGAGGCTAGACTGACACCGAAAGAGCTAAAAAGGCGGAGGCGCTGTGGAAAGCATTAAAGGATCTGAACTTAACGTTCCTGACGCAGTTTTTGCGTGGGTGCTGGATGGTCGCGGCGGTGCGCGACCGCTGGAAGATAATGATGCGATCGATAGCGCGCATCCCTGCTGGTTACATTTGAACTACACCCACACGGACAGCGCTGACTGGCTGGCCTCGACTCCGCTCTTGCCTAATAACGTGCGCGATGCGCTGGCGGGTGAAAGCCTGCGGCCCCGCGTGAGCCGAATGGGTGACGGGACGCTGATCACCCTACGCTGCATTAACGGCAGCACGGATGAACGCCCGGATCAGCTGGTTGCGATGCGTGTCTACATGGACGATGGGCTGATTGTGTCCACCCGGCAGCGAAAAGTTCTGGCGCTGGATGACATCGTCAACGATCTGAAAGAGGGCACCGGGCCAACCGACTGCGGCAGCTGGCTGGTGGACGTGTGCGACGCGCTTACCGATCACGCGAGTGAGTTCATCGAAGAGCTGCACGACAAAATCATCGACCTGGAAGATAACCTTCTCGATCAGCAGATCCCGCCGCGCGGTTTTCTGGCCTTGCTTCGTAAGCAGCTGATTGTGATGCGCCGCTATATGACGCCGCAGCGCGACGTTTATGCGCGTCTTGCCAGCGAAAGGCTCGCCTGGATGAATGACGATCAGCGACGCAGAATGCAGGATATTGCCGACAGGCTGGGCCGCGGGCTGGATGAAATAGATTCCTGTATTGCCAGAACGGCGGTGATGGCGGACGAAATCGCGCAGGTAATGCAGGAATCTCTGGCGAGAAGAACCTATACGATGTCCCTGATGGCGATGGTGTTTTTACCGAGCACGTTTCTGACCGGGTTGTTTGGCGTCAACCTGGGCGGTATTCCGGGGGGCGCTTATCGCTACGGCTTTACGGCCTTTTGCGTGATGTTAGTTGTTTTGATTGGGGGTGTTGCATGGTGGTTGCATCGTAGTAAATGGCTGTAAATTTACGCTTTTTTCCTCTTTTTCCGGGATTAAAACGCTCTTTTAATTGAGCGAAGTCAATAAACATCTACCCCGTAAGGTGCAATATTACTCCCGCAGGTGAATGCAACGTCAAGCGATGGGCGTTGCGCTCCATATTGTCTTACTTCCTTTTTTGAATTACTGCATAGCACAATTGATTCGTACGACGCCGACTTCATAGTCGGCTTTTTTTTGCCTCCTGATTCTCAGCGTCTACCCTAAAAGGGATGACAGCCAATTCTGGAGGGAATGATGAGCATCCTTTACGCTCTGCTACTGCAACATTCACGTCAATCCGATCCCATCCCCACCGATCCGGTGCCCATGCCCGATCCCATACCGCGTCCGCAGCCAATGCCCGACCCGCCGCCCGATGAAGAACCGATTAAATTGTCGCATCGGACCGCGAGATCTGCGAGGATACGCGCCATCTGACCGCTAAGATCACCACGAGAGACAATTGTGACCGCTTTTTCTACCCTGAATGTCCTGCCCGACGCCCAACTCGCTAACCTCAACGAGTTGGGATACCTCACGATGACGCCTGTTCAGGCGGCCGCGTTGCCCGCCATCCTCGAGGGCCGTGACGTACGCGTACAGGCGAAAACGGGCAGCGGGAAAACGGCGGCATTTGGCCTTGGCCTGTTGCAGCATATCGATGCGGCGCTTTTTCAGACCCAGTCTCTGGTACTGTGCCCGACCCGCGAACTGGCAGACCAGGTCGCGGGTGAACTGCGTCGCCTGGCGCGTTTCCTGCCCAACACCAAGATTTTAACCCTCTGTGGCGGACAGCCGTTCGGCGCCCAGCGTGATTCACTCCAGCATGCGCCGCACATTATTGTCGCCACGCCCGGACGCCTGCTGGATCACCTGCAAAAAGGCACCGTCTCGCTGGATGCGTTACAAACGCTGGTCATGGATGAGGCCGATCGGATGCTGGATATGGGCTTCAGCGATGCGATTGACGAGGTGATCCGTTTCGCACCGTCCGATCGTCAGACGCTGCTGTTCTCTGCGACCTGGCCCGAAGCTATCGCCGCCATCAGTGGTCGCGTGCAGAAAAATCCACTCACCATTGAAATCGACAGCGTTGATGCGCTGCCCGCCATCGAGCAGCAGTTCTTTGAAACCTCTCAGCAGGGTAAAATCCCGCTCCTGCAGAAATTGCTGAGCCAGCATCAGCCTGCATCCTGCGTGGTGTTCTGTAATACCAAAAAAGACTGTCAGGCGGTCTGTGATGCTCTGAATGCCGCCGGTCAGAGCGCATTGTCGCTGCATGGCGATCTGGAACAGCGCGATCGCGATCAGACGCTGGTTCGTTTCGCTAACGGCAGCGCCCGAGTTCTTGTCGCAACCGACGTCGCTGCACGCGGTCTGGATATCAAATCGCTTGAGCTGGTGGTGAACTTTGAGCTGGCATGGGATCCTGAAGTACACGTGCACCGTATTGGCCGTACCGCGCGCGCGGGAAACAGCGGACTGGCCATCAGCTTCTGCGCACCTGAAGAGGCGCAGCGCGCCAATATTCTTTCTGAGATGCTGCAGATTAAGCTGAACTGGGTGAATGCACCGGCCGGCGTTAGCCTTGTGCCGCTGGAGGCTGAAATGGCGACGCTGTGCATTGATGGCGGTAAAAAAGCTAAGATGCGTCCAGGTGACGTATTAGGCGCGCTGACCGGGGATGTGGGGCTGGACGGGGCGGATATCGGTAAGATTGCGGTCCATCCGGCGCATGCCTATGTCGCGGTTCGCCAGAAGGTTGCCCATAAGGCATGGAAGCAGCTGCAAAACGGGAAAATTAAGGGTAAAAGCTGTCGCGTACGTCTGCTGAAATAAAGAATGAAGCGTCTCAGACGGTTTTTCTGAGACGCTAATCGTTTACTTCACTTCAAGCACGTTCAGACGCAGCTCTTCAAACTGACTGTCATCTTCTTCCGGCTGCCAGCCCGCTGGCTGCATGGGAATATCTTCCCGATCGAACGCCAAGTCCCCGCCGTTCACAACTTCTGACTCGTGGTTGATGCCTTTAAAGTCGAACAGCTCCACATCCGCGAGATGGGAAGGGACGACATTCTGCATCGCGCTGAACATGGTTTCGATACGACCCGGATAACGCTTATCCCAGTCACGCAGCATGTCACCAATTACCTGACGCTGCAGGTTCGGCTGAGAGCCGCACAGGTTACATGGAATGATCGGGAACGCTTTCGCCTGAGAAAAACGTTCAATGTCTTTTTCGCGGCAGTAGGCGAGAGGGCGGATCACAATGTGCTTGCCGTCATCGCTCATCAGCTTAGGCGGCATGCCTTTCATCTTGCCGCCGTAGAACATGTTCAGGAACAGCGTTTGCAGGATATCGTCGCGGTGATGGCCCAGCGCAATTTTGGTCGCGCCCAGCTCCGTCGCGGTACGATACAGAATGCCGCGGCGCAGGCGAGAGCAGAGTGAGCAGGTGGTTTTCCCCTCCGGGATTTTCTCTTTCACAATGCCGTAGGTATTCTCTTCGACGATTTTGTACTCAACGCCCAGCTTTTCGAGGTATTCCGGCAGAATGTGCTCCGGGAAACCCGGCTGTTTCTGGTCAAGGTTGACCGCCACCAGGGAAAAATTTACCGGCGCACTTTGCTGGAGATTACGCAGGATCTCCAGCATGGTATAGCTGTCTTTACCCCCTGACAGGCAAACCATGATGCGGTCGCCTTCTTCAATCATGTTGAAGTCTGCAATGGCTTCGCCCACGTTACGGCGCAGTCGCTTTTGCAGTTTGTTGAGGTTGTATTGCTCTTTTTTGTTAATCTCTTGATTCTCTTGCATTGAGTACTACCTTCGGAGCCAGCAGGGGCAAACATTGTATGCCGCGTATGGTACGGATTCCGGCGACGAATACCAGCACGTTTTACAGCTCATTAAATCCGGAGCCGATACGCGAAAAGCGTAGCAGGCTTTCTGTGTGCCCCTGTGCATCCTGGGCATAAAAACAAATCGCAGGTTTTGATACTCCCATGAGGACCAGCGCGAGGAGAACTTACGTTGTCTTTTACCGGAACGAATTCAGCGAAGGTACTATCCTGGCCACTTAATCTCCGCTTACAGCACATCAACCAATTCAAATTCTTCTGCGATCAGTTCCATATCTTCAGAAAAATGGCCTTCGCAGACGAAAAATCGCTGATGCTCTTTCTGCCAGTATTCAAGGCTTAAATCACCTTCACCCTCTTTGCGAGCGAATTCTTCAGTAACATCGCAAAAACGCACCAGCCGCTGTGAAACCAGCCTGATCACACAGACCGGGACGTTTTGTCCATCAAGGATTATGTTGTAGCTACCCACCCGCGGTGCAGACACATCCTGCGAGTACGAGGCAAAAGATCCGCAGGTGGCCGTTTTGATTCCTTTTTTAATCAGGTCCGCAAGCTTGCTCGCCAGTTCCGGGCTGTCACCCATTTGCCAGGCCGCTGCGCCTGGGTACTTCGTTTTTAATTCCTCAACCTTAACCATTCAAATTCCTTCTTAACATTTGACTAAAAGAAACGAAGTAGCGTTTTTAGCATAACCCCCCTCGATATTAGAAGCGTAGTCGGCTTCCCTTCCACCTTTTTGCTCTGGTGGGTACGAAAACAAAGCGTTGCGCGTATTGCCCGACTAAATATAACCTTATGGGGTTATCTGTGTGGTGAATCTGCTGTCTTCAGCCAGGCGCGTGGCTTTGTATATCATTAACGTGTCACCAGGATGCAATCAGCACCATGCTTTTCTTATAACTTTATCCCATTGGAAGGGGGCACGTGTTCAAATTTAATTCATTACTACTGGCGGTTTTGCTGTTATCAGGCTGTAGTTCCGATCTTGTTCTCAATCCACCTACGCAACCCGAATACAAGTCAATGCCAGAAATTACGCAGTCTGTGACGCCAACGCAACAGCGTGCCATCATGGCTGGCGAGCGACCTGACTGGTCAGAAAGAACCCCGATCAATACAATAAAGCGGTACTAATAAACACTTATCCACCAGGGCTGCCGTTCGGCGGCCTTTTGTTTCCACCCCATCTGGCTTTCGAGAAAATTTCTGACGCCTGATATGGTATTTATTTCTTTATCAACCATGCTTAAGACGAAGATAATTCAATCACTTCAGGATCGCTGAAGCGGCAACTTTACTCAAATCGAGAACCCTAAATGCGCCATGCATCTATTCCCTTAGCTGCAGCCACGACAATGTTTTTGCTCGGCGTTTTTATCATCAATTTACAGGTTTGGTATTCTGCACGTGCTGACAGCCTGGCAGAGGCGCGCTACGTCGTACGGAACATGAACGTTATTCTTAAAGAAGCCCGTCATGCGACTCAGATGGCAATGCAACTTGCCGAGAATGAGTGTGATGCAGAAGGGCAATATCGGCTGGGTACCGAGGCAGCATTACAGCCTCACCTGAGAACGATCATTATTCTGAAAAATAACGCGGTCTGGTGCTCCTCATTACCGGGAAACCGCGTATTGTTGGTCAATAGCTCAGTGCTGCCTGAGTCATCATTGCTCCTGGTTCCTTCGGGGAGTACCGTCAACGGTCTTCCGGTTCTCTTATACCAGACAACCCACGCCGGAAGCCGAATCATCGTTAGTATAAGTGATAGCCATATCCGGGATGCGCTGGATATGCCATTAAACGGCGTTGAATATTCTCTAAGAGTAGGCAATACCCTTTTAGGCCTGACAGGCGATGTGACTACGGTAGACCATACGAAGAAAGAGGTATTAACGGTCAAGGCCTCAGCTTTTCCTTTCTCGGTACAATTTAATTCTCCACCTCTTTTTAGTATTAAGAGATTACTCAATCGAGCCGGAGGCGTAGTGTTATTCCTGCTGATAATATCGTCTCTTTCTGCTTATATTCTTCAGCGATATCTTTCTAAGGATGTTTCACCGGAAGAGTCACTGCGTACCGCCATATACAGAAATGAAATTATTCCGTATTACCAGCCCGTAGTCAGCGGCAAAGAGGGGGCGCTACGAGGTGTGGAAGTGCTGGCCAGATGGAAGCATCCACAGTCAGGGTTTATTTCTCCGGCTTCATTTATTCCTCTCGCGGAGAAATCAGGCTTAATCATTCCCTTAACTCAGAGCTTAATGCGTCAGGTTGCATCGCATATGAATTCGATCTCTACGTTGCTGCCAGAAGGGTTCCACGTCGGTATTAACTTCAGCGCGTCCCATATCGTTGCGTCCACCTTCGTTGAAGAGTGTCTCCATTACAAGCAAAGCTTTACTCGACAGGATCTTAACCTGGTCATTGAGGTGACCGAGCGTGAACCTCTCGATATCGATGACCATCTCGTTAAGACCCTCAATGCGCTACATGAGATTGGATTTGCCATTGCTCTTGATGATTTTGGTACGGGGTATTCTGGTCTGTCCTACCTGCAGGATCTGCATATCGATTACATTAAAATCGACCAAAGCTTTGTTGCCAGGGTTAATGCCAGTGAGGACTCAACCGTTATACTGGATTCGGTACTGGAACTGGCAAAAAAATTATCAATCAGTATTGTGGCGGAAGGTGTTGAAACACAAGAGCAACTTGATTATCTCACCCATAACCACATCAAGTTCTTACAAGGTTTCTTCTTCTACAAACCCACGCCGTTTAAGGAACTGGTAAAAGTCCTTCTGTCGAAACCAAAAGTGAAGATAATGGTGGAATGAGGTTTATCACATCGGAAAAATGGGGGGACATCACCCCCCTAAAGGAATGCAGATATTATTTTTTAACTACGGTGATATTTTGTTATTCATTGACCATCTGGTCAAATTAATTGTGTTCAACTGTAATGCTAAACGCTGGGCATGACACGACGCGGCTAAAAATTATCTGCTTGTTTTATAAATTGATCTCCATCAATATTTCTTACCCGTCTGTTTACACAGCCACTGCATTCGTTTTTATTTTGTTAAAGGGATGCACGCACAATGTGTTTTTGCAGTGAGCCGTTTCAGAATATTTTTTTAAGAAAAATATGTAAACTGCACGATTATAATGAAAGGATGCTTTACTGATTAATGCAGTTTAAATGTTAATCAGTAAAGCGCCAGGCATTCACCCTGTTTTAAAGAAGTAAACTTTACCTGTTTTGGGTATCATATGCCGTCGAAAACCGTTTAACAGCCTGTGACCAGAACAATGACTCTCAATCGCTTTTGCTATGTACTACTGATTTTCGCTGCTATTGCTAGCCTGTTGACTCCGAATCCGTTGGTAATCTGGTTTCTGCTGATCAATCTGCTGACAATAGTCATGTATGGCGCCGATAAAATGGCGGCGCGGAAGGGGATGCGCAGGGTGCCGGAAGCTACTTTGCTGGTATTTGGCGTAACAGGTGGCTGGCCTGGCGCCATTGTGGGGCAACAGCTCTTTCGCCATAAAACCCAAAAGCAGCCTTTCAAAACGTACTTTTTCATCAGCGTCGTGGTCAGCATCGCCATGATGGCGGTGGTTTACCATTTATCTTCTTATTCTTCTTTGTATTAATCCCTCCGTTACTGCCAATAGTAGTAGGGCTTTTCTTAAGGGGTTGCTGTTTTTTGCACAATCTGAATAATACGTGCAACAACACGGACGACAACATCCCATGAAAATAGAATCTCTTATACTGGCAGTGCTGGTGGTCTTTTCTGCGCCTTCCTGGTCTGCTTTTCAGGAGCGGGAATATAATACCTGGTATATGAAAAATGCCGTCCTTTATGATATGACACAGACCTCGGAAGGTTTCCCGGTCATGGTGAGTGTTTCTCAGCCAGGGAGGAAATCCGCTAACTTGCTGGTGTCATTTATTACTGAAGGCCGTTGTGGTGAAAACAACCAGTCGCTAAATGTTAATGGTAAGGAGCTGCCCGCAAAATATTATTGTGTTGAGGTAGGGCAAAATAGAATTGAACATTTTTCTGTGGTTGATGCGGACAGCGTCAATGGAATGGTGACGCATTTAAAATCAGATTTCACTATTCTGTTGCAAAACAATATCAAGGTTTGGGCTGCAAATATCAAAACGCCAAAGTATGGGCTGACGCCGAGATTCTAAATAGAGAATGCCTGTGTTGTCACAGGATTTTTTGGATGTAAGACAATCATTTATAAAGTAATAGTTTCTGCGCATTACTAATCAAAATGAAGGGTAAGTGGCCCTGTTTTTTTACGTGTTTAAATGTACTGTATGCAAACCAATACGAAACAGCAGAAGTAAACCTTGCTGAAATTATGGATAAAGCTCACTGCCAGACTTACGCTTGTTAGCAACTTTTTAGTTGTTCAACACATCTTTATTGGTAAGGAGCAGAAAATGTCACAACGTAATAGTCTGGATTTACTAAGCCGTAAAGAAGGAATGTGTTTGTTAGAGCAAAGCATGGGTTTTGTCTGGCAGGCAGCACTTCGGGCTGTCGCGGTATTAGGGGTCGCAGATCGTCTGGTTGAAGGAAAAAAAACCGTTACGCAACTGGCGGAGGAGCTTAATGTCGATGGCGACTATCTTCATCGGATCATGCGCTTATTGTCCTCTCGTGGAGTTTTCAACGAATTATCTGACGCTGAATACAGCCTTAGCCAATCAGCACAATTCCTCTGTTCTGAGCATGAATTTTCCTTGCGTGCAGCAGTGCTCATGCTGACAGACCAGACATTCTGGCAGCCAGCGGCAAAAATGGATGAGATATTGCAAGGCAAACCTGTCTTTAATGAATTGTTTGGCAAGCCTTTTTACGAGTACTGGCAGCATGACGATAGTGGGGCTGACAGCAACATTTTTCATGCCGGTATGGCCTCTATGTCATCCGTAGAGAATGAAGTCATCGCAGATAGCTATTCGTTCCCTCAAAACGCTGTCGTTGCCGATATCGCCGGTGGGCTGGGTAATTTATTGCTGGCCGTTTTACGTCGAAACCCGACCCTGACGGGGATCCTTTTCGATCAAACAGACGTGCTTGAGCGGAATCGACTGTATCTGTTGAATGATCATCGCCGATGGGAGACCGTAGAGGGCAGTTTTTTTGAAGCCTGTCCTGTAGCAGACATTTATCTACTTAAATACATTTTAATGGACTGGCCTGATGAAAAGGCCATTCAGATACTTCAATGCTGCAGAAATGCTATGAAAGAAAACTCCAGGCTATTAATTTTTGAGCCACTTATTAAAAAAGAAAATAATGAACAGGGACGATTTGAAATTGACCTTCTTTTGTTAACAAGCTTTGATGGAGGACGTGCAAGAACTGAGTCTGAGTATCAGACCTTGTTTGAAAAGACTCGTCTGAAGCTAAACAAAATAATAGACACCCGTTCGTATCTGTCGATTTTAGAAGTCGTACCTGTTTGAACTGTTTAAATATTATTCACAGATCATGTGTCTGGCATTCCGTTTTACCATATTCCTGCTACCCTTGTTTGTTGTACCAGGAGCATGAATATGAAAAACAAAGATGAACAAACCGGATTAGTGGGGCTGGCGATTGGGGCCGCCGTTATTGGGCTGGTTTCAGCGCAAAAACCGATCCATCGCAACAGTATAGTGGATGAACTGGTCAGACTCGGCAGGCAAAAAGGCGATGGTGTAGAAGACGAGGTTTTCGTTAAAGCGGCCGAGCTCGTGAGAAAAGGGGTATAGCCCATGGCTGAAAGACGAAATGCGAAGTGCCACTGCGGCGCGGTGGCATTCACCGTTGAACTTACTGATGGTCTCAACACCGCGCGGCGCTGCAGCTGTTCCTTTTGTCGAATGCGAGGCGCTGTCGTCGTTTCTGCGCCGCTGTCGGGGATTACGGTGACCAAAGGTGAGGATAAGCTCACCGAGTACCGCTTTAACACGGGAACGGCACGGCATTTCTTCTGCTCGGTGTGCGGGATTTACACGTTCCATCAGCGGCGTTCTAACCCAAACGAATATGGTGTGAATGTCGCCTGTTTTGAAGACGTTTCACCATTTGATTTTCCAGAGGTGAAGGTGATGGACGGGGTTAACCATCCCATGGATGGAGAAAGTGGCGTATTTGGCTATCTCACTTTTCGCGAGAAAGGTGAACAGCAGGCATGATTGCCGCCTGGCCACTCTTTAATCAGCCTGGCTATAGTGGAGAATGGTTATCTGATACAGGAGAAACTATGCTTTGTGTTGAAAAAGACGATCCGCGTGAGGCCCCTGAATCAGGCGATAAAAAGCCTCAACCTGTGAAAAAATAACGCGACCTATGCGTATATCCGCCACCGACACTGCTGGTGGCTTTTTGTTTCCAGGGAAACGGTCAACTGCCATCCAGATGGTTTAACAGCGCGCCGAGATGCCCGACAATATCACCAAAATCAAAAATTAACGCCATCCACACCAATGCTAAAAGGGTAAGAACGGCAAGAGATACACGACCGAACAACGCTGTTATCCTTAATGGAAAAGGGCTATCTCCGTAGTCTAACCAGCTTTCTTTCAACTTTCCCTCAACCAATCCCTTTCTGACACTATCTCTTGTGACTTACTTCAAAAACAAGCGAGCCCGCACCATGATGCGGGCTCTGACAATCAGAACTGGTAAACCAGACCTAACGCTACGACGTCATCCGTGCCGATGCCGTTGTTTTTGTAGAAGCTGTCATCTTCATCCAACAGGTTAATTTTGTAATCAACGTAGGTGGACATGTTTTTATTGAAGTAATAGGTCGCGCCTACGTCAGCGTATTTAACCAGATCCCGATCGCCCTGACCGTTGCCCAGATCCTTACCTTTCGACTGCAGGTAGGAAAGGGACGGACGCAGGCCAAAGTCGAACTGGTACTGGGCGGTCACTTCAAAGTTCTGGGTTTTATTCGCAACGGAATCGGTTTTATCACCATACGGGGTCATATTGCGGGTTTCAGAGTACATTGCCGCCAGATAGATGTTATTGGCGTCATATTTCAGACCCGCAGTCCACGCATCCGCTTTGTCACCGCCCGCTGTGGTATTCATGACCTGTTCGTTGGTACGGTCTGAAGAGGTGTACGCCGCACCTGCAGTAATGCCCATGCCGAAGTCATAGGTGGTAGAGATACCGAAGCCGTCGCCGTTCTCGTGACGCGTGTCGCGACCGTTGTTGGTGCCTTCCTGGTTGTTGCTGGCGTCTTCATTCTTGCCCTGATACTGCAGCGCAAAGTTCAGGCCCTGCACCAGACCATAGAAGTCGGTGTTACGGTAGGTTGCCACACCGTTGGCGCGGCTGGTCATAAAGTTGTCGGCTATAGAGTAGGAGTCGCCGCCGAACTCAGGCAGCATATCGGTCCAGCCTTCCACATCGTACAGCACGCCGTAGTTACGACCGTAATCGAAGGAGCCGTAGTCACCCACTTTGACGCCCGCGAAGGCCAGACGCGTCCAGGACTGATTATCAGACCCTTCGGTGTTATTTGCCTGAATGTTGTATTCCCACTGCGCGTAGCCGGTCATCATGTCGTTGATCTGGGTTTCGCCTTTGAAGCCCAGACGCATGTAGGTTTGATCCCCGTCAGCGCCTTTATCGTCGGAGAAATAGTGCAGACCATCTACTTTTCCGTACAGATCTAATTTGTTGCCGTCTTTATTATAAATCTCTGCTGCATGAGTTGCGCCAGCCATTAACAGAGCCGGAATCATCAGGGCCAGTACTTTTCTTTGCATTTTGATATTCCATTGTGGTTGTTTTTATTTAATTAACTGTTGAACTTTCAGAATGAGAAAGTTGTCTCATGCTAAATCACTCCGCTGCGAGAGTAATAAAATATAATTGTTACGAACTAAGTAAAATCTAAACCGAATAAATCAACTGAAACGGTCATTGACTTGATGAATGATTTAAAGTTAAGCATATTAAATTGAAATTATTAATCGGGCGTTAATTAAGGTAACCTTGATGCGTTATATGCCTTTAAGATCATTCATCCATAATTAACATGAATACTATTAAGTAAACAAAATAGATATTCATTGATTATCTGGATTCGCCCGGTGTGAATGCGCCGGGCTTTTTTATGGCAAAAATATGCCCGGACAAGCCGGGCAGAGGTACTAGTCGCTGGTCGGTTTTTCGGCTTTACCCGCCATTTGCGCCAGGAAGTCATAACGTTTTTGCAGATCGGCCGCGGCATCTTTCCAGAGCTGTTCGGCCACTTCCGGCTGCTGCGCGTTAAGGCGACGGAAGCGCTGTTCCTGCATTAAGGTCTCGGCCAGGGCATCTGACGGCGGACGCGAATCCAGCGCCAGCGGTAATTTACCCTCATCAGCACGACGCGGGTCGAACCGGTACAGCGGCCAGAAGCCCGTCGCGGTCAGCTGACGCATCTGGTCGTGGCTGAGCGCCAGATCGTAGCCATGCTCTTCGCAAGGGCTGTATGCAACGATCAGCGATGGGCCAGGATACGCTTCCGCTTCCTGAATCGCTTTTACCGTCTGGTTAAGCTGGGCACCCAGCGAAATTTGCGCGACGTAAACGTGACCGTACATCATCATGCTTACACCGAGATCTTTGCGCGCCTTGCGTTTACCGTGTTCGCCGAATTTCGTCACAGCGCCTAACGGTGTCGCTTTCGATGCCTGACCGCCGGTGTTGGAATAACACTGCGTATCCAGAACCAGGATATTGACGTTTTCGGTCAGGCTCAGCACGTGATCCAGCCCGCCAAAGCCGATGTCGTAAGCCCAGCCGTCACCGCCAATCAGCCAGATCGATTTTTCGACCAGCGCGTCCGCGTCGGTCAGCAGCTGCTCAGCTCCCGCCACGCCCTGAAGCGCCTGACGCAGCTCGGCGACTTGCTCACGACGTTCTTCTGGCGTTGCATCCGCATGAAGCGCGTCATTGAGCCCGGCAGGGAGCTGCCCGGCAAACTGCTCCAGCAGGCGCATCACGCGTGCGCGGTGCTGATCAACGGTCAGGCGGAAGCCCAGACCAAATTCGGCGTTGTCCTCGAACAGCGAGTTTGCCCATGCCGGACCGCGACCGTTGGCATCGGTGGTGTAGGGCGTGGAGGGCAGGTTACCGCCATAAATAGACGAACAGCCGGTTGCGTTGGCAATCAGCATCCTGTCACCGTACAGCTGGGTAAGCAGCTTGATATACGGCGTTTCACCGCAGCCTGAACAGGCGCCGGAGTATTCAAACAGCGGCGTGATCAGCTGCGAAGTGCGAATATCAATGCGTTCCAGTTTGCTGCGATCGATTTCCGGCAGGTTCAGGAAGTAGTCATAATTGACCTTCTCCTCTTCAACATGCTCCAGACGCGACATCATATTGATGGCTTTGATCTCCGGATCCTGCCTGTCTTTCGCCGGACAGACCTCGACGCACAGGTTACAGCCGGTGCAATCTTCCGGCGCGACCTGCAGAACGTATTTCTGTCCGCGCATATCGCGGGATTTCACATCCAGTGAATGCAGGCTCGCAGGCGCGGATTCCATCTCTTCCGGTGAAACCACTTTGGCACGAATGGCAGAGTGCGGGCAGGCCGCAACGCAGTGGTTGCACTGGGTACACAGCTCTTCTTTCCAGATAGGGATCGCTTCGGCGATGTTACGTTTTTCCCAGCGCGTGGTGCCCATCGGCCAGGTGCCATCCGGCGGCAGCGCAGAGACGGGCAGGGCATCACCCAGACCGGCCAGCATCGCCGCCGTCACGGTCTTAACGAAATCAGGCGCCGCATCGGACACCACCGGAGGGCGGTTCGGGCTTGCGGCATTGACCGGCTGCAGCGCTACCTCATACAGCGACTCGCGCGCCAGCGCCAGCGCCTGCCAGTTACGCTCGACTAATTCCTGTCCTTTGCTGCTGTAGCTTTTGGCAATCGCGCCCTGCAGTTCCGCCAGCGCGCTGTCGCCCGGCAGGATGTTCGTCAGATGGAAGAAGGCCATCTGCATAACGGTATTGATGCGCGCGGCCAGGCCACATTCGCGGGCAATTTTCGCCGCGTTCACCACAAAGAAACGGGCTTTTTTCTGGTTCAGCACCGCCTGCACTTCCCGCGGCAGGCGAGACCAGACTTCATCCACGCTGTATGGCGTATTCAGGAGGAAAATACCGCCAGGCTTCAGGCGCTCGGCCATCTGGTATTTATCGATAAACTGCAGCTGGTGACAGCCAACAAAATCAGCCTGAGAAATAAGATACGCAGAGCGGATGGGCTGTTCGCTCACGCGCAGGTGGGAAACGGTCAGGCCGCCTGCCTTTTTGGAGTCGTAAACGAAGTACCCCTGGGCATACCACGGCGTGGAGTTACCGATGATTTTGATGTTGTTTTTGGTCGCGGAGACGCTGCCGTCGCTGCCCAGACCATAGAACAGCGCCTCAAGTTTGGCGGTCGAGGGCAGGGTGTTTTCCGGCAGCGACAGGGACAGATTCGTCACATCATCATAAATACCGACGGTAAAGCGCGGCTTGGGCTTCGCTTCGCTAAGTTCGTTGAATACCGCCAGCACGCAGTCCGGCCCAAATTCCTTGGACGATAACCCATAGCGACCTCCGATCACGCGCGGCAGCGTTTCACGTTCGCCCTGATTAAAGGCTTCTGCCAGGGCCGTCATCACATCCAGATACAGCGGTTCCGCCTGCGCGCCCGGCTCTTTAGTGCGATCGAGCACCGCCACAGCGCGCGCGCTTTCAGGCAGAGCCGAAAGCAGATGTTTGGCCGAGAACGGGCGATAGAGCCGCACCTTAAGCACGCCAACTTTTTCGCCGCGCGTCAGCAGTTCATCAACAACTTCCTCGCAGGTGCCAATGGCCGACCCCATCAGCACAATGACCCGTTCCGCCTGCGGATGGCCGTAGTACTCAAAAGGTTTATATTCCCGACCGGTCGCGGCGGCAAAGTCATTCATAGCCTGTTCAACATGGTCGTAAACCGCGTTGTACCACGGGTTCGTGGCCTCACGGGACTGGAAATAGGTATCCGGGTTTGCCGATGTGCCACGAATAACCGGGTGTTCCGGATTAAGGGCCCGGGCACGGTGCGCGTCAATGTCCGCCTGCGGGAGCAGATTCAGGATTGTCTCGTCAGCCAGCGGGACGATTTTGTTAATTTCGTGAGAGGTTCGGAAACCATCAAAGAAGTGAATAAACGGCACGCGGCTTTTGAGCGTGGCGATATGCGAAATCAAGGCAAAGTCCTGGGCTTCCTGAACGCTGCTGGCGCACAGCATCGCGCAGCCGGTCTGACGTACCGCCATCACGTCAGAGTGATCGCCAAAGATAGAGAGCGCGTGAGTGGCAACGGTACGCGCCGCAACGTGCAGAACGAAGGGGGTCAGTTGACCGGCGAGTTTGTAAAGAGTAGGGATCATTAACAGCAATCCCTGAGATGAGGTAAACGACGTGGAAAGCGCGCCGGTTTGCAGCGCGCCGTGCACCGTGGCAATCGCACCGGCTTCAGACTGCATTTCTACCACTCTCGGGACATCGCCCCAGACGTTTTTTAACCCGTTACCAGCCCAGGCATCCGCCTGCTCGGCCATGGTAGAACTTGGCGTAATCGGGTAGATGGCGATAACTTCACTGGTGCGAAACGCGACTGAGGCAACTGCACCATTACCGTCAATAGTTTGCATAGGACAACACCCTTACATTGCGCAAAAAATAGGGGTCTGTATTACGGCAACAAACCCTGAATATTATCTGTGTATTCTAGCAAACGGGGGATTTTACGATTTTCGCTTTTGTGTCCTTGGTATTCTCGCCATCAATGAGTAGATCAAACTTTTGGCGAAAAAATTGCGAGAAATTGTTTCCGGAGCGCATAAATACGCACTTTCGCTCTCGACGACATGGGCTGTGATGCCTATTATGCATAGGTTTCGCATCATTTATGGGGGAGAAAGCATGCGCTCAGCGTTTTTGGTAGGGTGTGCCGCATTATTGTTGTCGGCATGTAGCAGTGAACCCGTTCAGCAGGCAACGGCAGCCCACGTGGCGCCGGGAATGAAAGCGGCGATGTCCAGCGCTGGTCAGGCTAACTGCGCAATGGTTGGCGGTTCGCTGTCTGTCGCTCGCCAGCTTGATGGTTCTGCTATTGGGATGTGCGCCTTGCCAAACGGCAAACGCTGTAGCGAACAGTCGCTTGCCGTTGGAAGCTGCGGTAACTACTGATTATTCTACACGCTTAAACATCAGCGTTTTATCGGCTGTCGCCAGCGTTAACTGGTCCTCAGTCAGGTCGACCTGCGCCCCTTTGCGCAGCATGTCGCCGATGGCCTGATCCAGCTCATTCAGCTGCGGTTCAGTACAAAGCTTGCGCGTCATGGCCAGCGTTTTAACCTTAAGCTCGCCTTCGGACAATTTCCCCTGTCCGTTGAAACGGTTACACATCTGGCCGGAAACGCTGATGTTATTCACCAGGCTGATATCAGGCAGCGCGCTAAAACTGAGCTCAGGTTGCGTTGTCGCGGTCTTCACGGCCTTACCGTTCACGTTTTCCAGCACGAAGCGGTGATTCTGAAGTTGCTCCGGCTGAACGGAGGCTTTACCCGGATTAACGCAGCCGGTAAGAACAAGACTGATAACACTTAACGCGATGAGCTTTTTCATTTTTCTTCTCAAACTATAAACACTGTGAATCTTTTTCCAGTGTAACGATACGCTGCCATGCGTTAATGGGGTTTATCTGAAAGTGCGGGGGAACAGGGCAACGCAGCGGTTGCCCGGAATGATGTTAATGCGATTTAAACCCTGCAGCCGTCATCAGCATACGGAAGAGCATGCTGACAGCAGCCAGTGCCAGTACGCTGCCGCCCCAGATAATGGCCAGCCACAGTAATCTTTTCCAGACCGGTTGTTGCATCAGTGATAACCCTCCCCATGCTGAACTTTTCCGCGAAATACGTAGTAACTCCAGAAGGTGTAGACCAGAATAACGGGAATGATCAACAGCGCGCCGACCAGCATAAAGCCCTGGCTTTGCGTCGGTGCGGCGGCCTGCCAAAGGGTGATCGACGGTGGAATAATATGCGGCCAGATGCTGATCCCAAGCCCGCTAAAGCCGAGGAATACCAGCCCCAATGTCAGAATAAACGGACGGCTATGGCTGGCGGGATTATTCAGGCAGCGCCACTGGTACAGGCTGAAAATCACCACCAGAGCAGGAACCGGCAGCAGATAAAACAGATTCGGCAGCGTAAACCAGCGCGCGGCGATGGCCGGTTGCGCTAGCGGCGTCCAGAGGCTAATGGCGGCAATAAACGCCAGCAGCACGATTAACAGCGTTTTCGATACCTCGCGCATCCGCTGCTGCAGCGCGTTTTCGCTTTTCATCACCAGCCAGGTCGAGCCTAACAGCGCATAGGCCACCACCAGCCCGGCGCCGCAAAACAGGTTGAACGCGGTAAACCAGTCAAAGGGGCCGCCGGTATAGGCCCGGCCGGTGACGGTAAAGCCGTTAATGACGGCGCCCACCGTCACGCCCTGGGTAAACGTCGCCAGAATGGAACCACCTATAAACGCCTTATCCCAGAACGGACGGTGCGCCGGGGTGGCCTTAAAACGAAATTCAAATGCCACCCCGCGGAAAATAAGTCCGATCAGCATTAACGTCAGTGGAATGGTGAGGGCATCCACGATCACCGCGTAGGCAAGTGGGAATGCGCCGAACAGCGCAGCGCCGCCAAGCACCAGCCAGGTTTCATTTCCGTCCCAGACCGGCGCGACGCTGTTGACCATTACGTCGCGATCGTCGGCGTTCTGCGTTGCCGGGAACAGAATGCCAATCCCCAGATCAAAACCGTCCATGACGATATACATCAGCGTGGCGAAAACGATGATCACAAACCAGATAATGGAAAGATCGATACCCATTATGGCTGCTCCTTATGTTCAGTTGTGACGGCAGAAAGCGGGCGCACCGGACGTCCGTCGGACTCGGTGGCGAAAGATTCATGCGGCTGCGGGCCTTTTCGGATGAGGCGCACCATATAGCTGTAACCCACGCCGAATACCGAGGTATAGACGACGAAGAAGGCCAGCAGGCTCACGCTCATATGCAAATCACCATGGGCAGAAACCGCATCCTTCGTTCGCTGAAGCCCATAGACCACCCAAGGCTGGCGGCCCACTTCGGTGGTGATCCACCCGGCCAGAATGGCAATTAGCCCGGATGGCCCCATCAGCAGCGCAAACCACAGGAAAGGGCGCGATGAATAAACGCGCTTTTTATATCGCAGCCAGAGAGCCGTTACCCCAAGCAGCAACATCAGCATGCCCAGGCCCGCCATAATGCGGAACGACCAGAAGACGATAGTGGAATTCGGGCGGTCTTCCTTTGGAAACTCTTTCAGCGCCGGAACCTGTTTATCCAGACTGTGCGTCAGGATGAGACTCCCCAGCGCCGGGATCTCCAGCCCAAAGCGGGTGCGCTCCTGCTCCATATCCGGCCAGCCAAACAGCAGCAGCGGGGTAGGCTCACCCGGCGGATTTTCCCAGTGTCCTTCAATCGCGGCTATCTTGGCGGGCTGGTGCTTTAAGGTGTTCAACCCGTGCATATCGCCAACCATGGCCTGGATGGGGGCGACAATCAGCGTCATCCACAGCGCCATCGAAAACATCGCCCGGATGGCGGGGGTATTATTCCCACGCAGCAGATGCCATGCCGCGGATGCGCCCACAAACAGGGCGCTGCTCAGGAACGCGGCTATCGACATATGCAGCAGGCGGTAAGGGAAGGAGGGGTTAAACACCACCGCGAACCAGTCCACCGGCACCACCTGACCGTTGACGATCTCATAGCCCTGCGGGGTCTGCATCCAGCTGTTTGAAGAGAGGATCCAGAAGGTAGAGATAATGGTCCCCAGCGCCACCATGCAGGTGGAGAAGAAGTGCAGACCCGGTCCGACCTTGTTCCAGCCGAACAGCATTACGCCGAGGAACCCGGCTTCGAGGAAGAAGGCGGTAAGCACTTCGTAGGTCAGAAGCGGGCCGGTAATACTGCCCGCAAACTGTGAAAAGCCGCTCCAGTTGGTGCCAAACTGGTAGGCCATCACCAGCCCGGAGACCACGCCCATGCCAAAGTTGACGGCAAAAATCTTCGACCAGAAATGGTACAGCGAGCGCCAGACCGGATTTTTTGTTTTCAGCCACAGCCCTTCGAGCACGGCAAGGTAGCTTGCGAGACCAATGGTAATGGCCGGGAAAATAATGTGAAAGGATACGGTAAAGGCAAACTGTATCCGCGCAAGGTGAAACGCATCCAAACCAAACATGCAAAACTCCGCGATGTAATTATGTCGATGCCATTCTAAGCCGCGTCTGGGGGAGGGGGCAGAAACAGACCCAGCTTATTTTGCTATAACAGTTTTCGCGCTTTTGAACATCCAGTAAGCACCTTTACTGATGTGACGAATAATAAATGAGCTGCCATAGCCATCAATATGGTGATGCATTCAGAAGGATATTGGCAAGTTTAGACGTATTATGGAAAGAGTATACGTCACCTCGAACACGCAGATATACACCATCGTCTTTAACATCGATTTTCACCGCAGGATCGTTAGTCACCATGAATGGCGTGGCCTGATCGATATGCGTTAAAAAATCTTCTTCGCTTCTTTTTGCATCTAATAAATAGTAATGATAGGTAAAGGATGTCATGGCTCCTCCATTAGCTTGTGTGACGTACAAAACAGCCCACTTATTAACGTTCACTTTTGAATGTAATTCTTGTTCGACAGGGAAGTTGGTGAAAAATAAAACCCATCCTGCGTAGGCGAGTGCGAAAAATACAGGTGCGAGTATATAGCGTTTTTTAAAACCCCGTTCTTGCTGCATAGTCTATTCCGCATTTTATCCAGAGTTGATCATTCGGGTCATCCCCAAAAGGAGGGGAACCATACCAGTGTCCATCATTTGAGTTGCCATTCCCTGACTTTGACTGCGCCCAGCCTGCAGCACGTAAAAGAATGGAGGCAGATATTCCAGCCGCAGTACCAACTGCACCATAGTGAAAATTACCAAAATTCTCGTATTGGCGGCCTATTCTTGTTTTATAATCCCATGGGCCATGTAACCTGACCTGTTGGTAAAACCACTCATATGTTAGTGCTGATGGGCCTCGATGAAATCTTGCCAGCATCATATTATTTATAATATTAACGCCTGGCGGAGAGAAAGATGAAATATCATAAGATGGATGAGGAGATACCGCTAAAGTTGGGTACCTCATGCTTGCGGTCTCTCATTCCAGTTGTCGCTAAACATAATGTTACCGTCACAGTGTTTCCAGGTGATTTTTTCATATCGAAATTCTACGCACTCGAGGTGATTATGTTTTTCCTTTGTGGGATCTTTTGTGTCATGCATCATTGGTGAGACACCGACGATTTTCACGCCTTCAAGAAACATGTTGAAGTATTCTTCTTCTTGCCCCGCATCATTAATCTTGTACCATCTAAACTCAGCCGATTTAAGAGTTTGACCGGTTGCAACTGCCTTATAAAGATACGGTGACGATGAATCAAAGTCTTTTTGTATGATTATGGATGAATGTTTGCGGGTACCGGTGATTTTTCCCGTAAGACCATCTGTAGGCAGACTGAGATTGTGGGAAAAACCATTAACTTCTATGCTTCCTTCCCGATTCTGTATATCAACCGCACCCTTAATATCCGCTCCGCCATCGTCTTTTATCCATAAATATGCTGGGATTGCCATGTAAAGCTCCTTTCTCATTAAGTCAATGGTATTTGTGAGTAATTTAATACTCCAGAACGGGCAAGCCAATTAGGCAAAAAATGGCATTTAAATTATTTATATTTCATGGGGTTATGTACTTGGTTGTAGCTATAGGCTTAATCAATATCCCACTGTAATGTGAGCATCACAGTTCAAAACTGTATTTTTATGCATTTTACACATAAAACAGCTTGCTTTGTCGTCAACGCCGTGCGTTAATGGTCTTCTGGTTTTGAGTCCAAATAAATATCTGACGTAGTTTTATAAAGCAGTTCTCATCACGTTGTGCCTCTCCGCAGCCTCTCTTGGGTCTTTATCTACATTCCGATTCGTTTTGTTTAAAACCATTATGCCCAATCGGCCCATTAGTAATTTACGTTTTTACGTTCACAGGAGAATCCTATGACTTCTTATATTCATTTCCGCTGCCCATGCTGTCATGGCTCGCAGTACCGTACCTCAGTCTTTGATGTGTCTGAGAAAAACCCACTCGGCGCGAAATGCATCTTTTGCAAATCGTCGATGATAACGCTCGATCACCTGGCCGCTGCGCGTCAGGCGCAAAGCCACGTTACCGAGTACCGCAAGTAATTCGTTTCCCGAACTATAACAGTTAGCTAAATCTTCTCTTTTTCTCCTGCTGATATACACTGTCAGCCACAAGGAGAATCTGATGAAAAAATACCAGCGTCTGGCGCAACAAATTATCTCGCAGATAGAGCTCGGCGTATGGCTGCCGGGCGATAAGCTGCCTTCTCTGCGAGAGCAGGTGGCGAGCAGCGGCATGAGTTTTATGACCGTTGGCCACGCGTATCAGATGCTGGAAAGTCAGGGGCGCATTGTCGCCAGACCGCAGTCGGGCTATTACGTTGCCTCGCGCCCGACCGCACATCAGCCTGCTCCACCTGCCCAGGTGATGCGTGACGAAGTCGTGGATATTAACACCTACATCTTCGACGTCTTACAGGCCAGCCGCGACCCGTCCGTTGTCCCTTTTGCCTCCGCCTTTCCCGACCCACGGCTTTTCCCGCTGCAGCAGCTCAACCGCTCGCTGGCGAACGTCAGCAAAACCGCGACGGCGATGAGCGTGATTGAGAACCTGCCGCCGGGTAACGTCGATCTCCGCCACGCCATTGCCCGCCGCTACGCGCAGCAGGGGATGAACATCTCCCCGGAAGAGATTGTGATCACCGCAGGCGCCCTTGAAGCGCTCAATCTCAGCCTGCAGGCGGTGACCGAGCCGGGCGACTGGGTGATAGTCGAAAACCCCTGTTTCTACGGCGCGCTGCAGGCGCTCGAACGCCTGAAGCTTAAAGCGTTGTCGATTGCGACGGACGTCCGCGAAGGGATTGACCTGAATGCCCTTGAACAGGCGCTGAAGGAGTATCCGGTTAAAGCCTGCTGGATAATGACCAACAGTCAAAACCCGCTTGGCTTCACGCTGAGCGCGGAAAAAAAAGCGCAGCTTGTCGCGCTATTAACGCAGCACAACGTTCCTCTGATTGAAGACGACGTCTACAGCGAGCTCTATTTTGGGCGCGAAAAACCGCTTCCGGCGAAAGCATGGGATCGTCAGGATATGACGCTGCACTGCTCGTCCTTTTCAAAATGTCTGGTGGCCGGTTTTCGCATCGGCTGGGTTGCGGCAGGAAAACACGCGCGACGTATTCAGCAGCTGCAGCTGATGAGCACGCTCTCCACAAGCTCACCTGTGCAGCTGGCGCTGGTTGATTACCTGGCGACGAAACGCTACGACGCCCATCTGCGCCGCCTGCGGCGTACGCTCGCCGAGCGAAAGCAGCAGGCCTGGCAGTCCCTTTTGCGCCATATGCCTGCCGGCGTCAAAATCCATCATAACGACAGTGGTTACTTTTTATGGCTGGAGCTTCCGGCGCATCTGGACGCGGGGCTGCTGAGCGAAAAAGCCTTAACGCACCACATCAGCATTGCCCCCGGAAAGATGTTTTCCACTTCTGACGCATGGACGCCGTTCTTCCGTTTTAATACGTCGTGGGCCTGGGGAGAGCGAGAAGAGCAGGCGGTCATTCAGTTAGGCAAATTAATTAGCACGATGCTGGAATAATCCTTTTTTCGTTTTTTAAATATTCATTTCTTATCCTGATGACGGCACTGTGAATATTTCGCGGTGCCCTGTCATAGGAAATCTGCATACCGTCTCTCGCGCCTAACTCCTTGTCTATAATCCAGTTAACGGGGAATGCGCCCTCGGTCACACCTTGATGAAATTTCCTGAAGCCGTACGGTGCGGCGCATTTGCGCGGTCTACGTTTAATGAGAGAGATATTTTTACGGCACGGCTGCCGCTAAATTTCATTGCGACAGGAGTAACCCTTATGAGCAAAAAATTTGCCCGCAGCAGCCTGTGCGCGCTCGGCATGACTATCATGACAGCGCAAGCCGCAGAACCTCCAAAGGCCATCGGCGACGGGGAAGGTCGACTGGATATTATCGCCTGGCCGGGATACATCGAACGCGGACAGACGGATAAAAACTACGACTGGGTCACCCAGTTTGAAAAAGAGACCGGGTGTGCGGTCAACGTCAAAACGGCGGCCACGTCGGATGAAATGGTCAGCCTGATGGCGAAAGGGGGATATGACCTGGTCACCGCCTCAGGTGACGCTTCCCTGCGCCTGATCATGGGCAAACGCGTCCAGCCGATTAACCCCGACCTTATCCCCAACTGGAAAACCCTCGACGGACGTATTGTGAAAGGGGAATGGTTTAACGTCGGCGGGAAAGTCTACGGCACGCCGTACCAGTGGGGGCCAAACCTGCTGATGTACAACACCAAAACCTTCCCGACGCCGCCTGACAGCTGGAGCGTGGTCTTTACAAAACAGGATCTGCCGGACGGGAAAACCAATCAGGGACGCGTGCAGGCGTATGACGGCCCGATTTACATCGCGGATGCCGCGCTGTTCGTCAAAGCCACGCAGCCGCAGCTGGGTATCAAAGACCCGTACCAGCTTACCGAAGCACAGTATGCTGCCGTGCTTAAGGTGCTTCGCGACCAGCATGCTCTGATTCACCGCTACTGGCACGACACCACCGTCCAGATGAGCGATTTCAAAAACGAGGGCGTCGTGGCCTCCAGCGCCTGGCCATATCAGGCGAATGCCCTGAAGGCGGAGAACCAGCCTATTGCAACCGTCTTCCCGAAAGAGGGGGTGACCGGCTGGGCGGATACCACCATGCTGCACGCGCAGGCAAAACACCCGATGTGCGCCTACAAGTGGATGAACTGGTCGCTGACGCCGAAAGTGCAGGGCGATCTGGCAGCATGGTTTGGCTCCCTGCCCGTGGTGCCGGAAGGGTGTAAAGCCAGCACGCTGCTGGGCGATAAAGGCTGTGAAACAAACGGTTATAACGAGTTCGACAAAATCATGTTCTGGAAAACCCCCATCGCCGAAGGCGGCAAATTTGTACCTTACAGCCGCTGGACGCAGGATTACATCGCCATCATGGGCGGTCGTTAATTGCCCGGGAGCAGAACATGACGTACGCGGTAGAGTTTAACAATGTTTCCCGTCTGTACGGCGACGTACGGGCGGTGGATGGGGTCACCATTGCGATTCGTGACGGAGAGTTTTTCTCCATGCTGGGGCCTTCGGGCTCCGGCAAAACCACCTGCCTGCGCCTGATTGCCGGTTTTGAACAGCTGTCAGGCGGGACGATCTCTATCTTCGGCAAAGAGGCGAGCGAACTGCCTCCCTGGGAGCGGGATGTAAACACCGTCTTTCAGGATTACGCGCTGTTCCCGCATATGTCGATCCTCGACAATGTCGCCTACGGGCTGATGGTCAAAGGCATCGACAAGAAAAAACGCCATGCGCGGGCCCGTGATGCCCTCGAAAAAGTGGGCCTGAGTTTTGCCGTTGCCCGCAAACCTTCGCAACTTTCCGGCGGCCAGCGGCAGCGTGTCGCCATCGCCCGCGCGCTGGTCAATGAGCCGCGCGTCCTGCTGCTGGACGAGCCCCTGGGCGCGCTCGATCTCAAACTGCGTGAACAGATGCAGTTCGAGCTGAAGAAACTTCAGCAGGAACTCGGCATTACCTTCATTTTCGTCACCCACGATCAGGGTGAAGCCCTTTCAATGTCAGACCGGGTGGCGGTGTTTAATAACGGGCGGATCGAGCAGGTGGATACCCCGCGCGATCTCTACATGCGTCCGCGCACGCCGTTTGTCGCGAGTTTTGTGGGCACTTCCAACGTCTTTGATGCCGGACTAGCGCAGAAAATTTGCGGTATGGAAGGTAGCTATTCCCTGCGTCCGGAACATATTCGTCTTAACGAGGGCGGAGACGTTCAGGTTCAGGGCATCGTGCAGGCCGTTCAGTACCAGGGGGCGGCCACGCGGCTGGAGCTGAAGCTTGCCGATGGCGCCAAACTGCTGGTGAGCCAGGCCAATCTCAGTGAAACCTCGCCGCTGAGCGGCATTGCGCCGGGGCAGGCGGTGATGGCGTCGTGGTCACGCGAGGCGATGATTCGCCTGCACGAGGAGAGGTGAAATGTCTATGAGTGTCGCGCATCCTCCCGCCTCGCACGGCCGCTTCAGCCGCATGACGGCGCTGTTCTGGCGAAAACCGTCGCTCGGCCTGTTCCTGCTTCTGCTCGCGCCGCTCATGTGGTTTGGCATCGTCTATTTAGGATCGTTGCTGACGCTGCTGTGGCAAGGTTTCTACACCTTTGACGATTTCACCATGGCGGTCACGCCGGATCTGACGCTGGCGAACATTCAGGCGCTTTTCAACCCGGCTAACTACGACATCATCCTGCGAACCTTAACGATGGCGATTGCGGTGACGATTGCCAGCGCCATTCTCGCATTCCCGATGGCCTGGTACATGGCGCGATACACCCGCGGCAAGTGGAAGGCTTTCTTCTATATCGCCGTGATGCTGCCAATGTGGGCGAGCTATATCGTCAAAGCCTACGCCTGGACGCTGCTGCTGGCGAAGGACGGCGTGGCGCAATGGTTTCTCAACCATATGGGGCTGGAACCGATCCTGACTTCACTCCTTACGCTCCCGGCGATTGGCGGCAACACCTTATCCACCTCCGGGCTGGGACGGTTTCTGGTCTTCGTTTACATCTGGCTGCCGTTTATGATCCTGCCTGTCCAGGCGGCGCTGGAACGCCTGCCGGCCTCGCTGCTGCAGGCCTCGGCCGACCTCGGCGCGCGCCCGCGCCAGACCTTTCGCTACGTCGTTCTGCCGCTGGCCATTCCGGGCATTGCGGCGGGGTCCATTTTCACCTTCTCCCTGACGCTGGGGGATTTCATCGTTCCGCAGCTGGTGGGGCCGCCGGGCTACTTCATCGGTAACATGGTCTACTCGCAGCAGGGTGCCATTGGCAATATGCCCATGGCCGCCGCGTTCACGCTGGTACCCATCGTGCTTATTTCTCTTTATCTGGCGTTCGTGAAACGTCTGGGAGCATTCGATGCACTCTGAACGCGCACCGCTGTTCCTGAAAGTGGCAGCGTGGGGAGGCGTCATCTTCCTGCACTTCCCGCTGCTGATTATCGCAACCTATGCCTTTAACACCGAAGACGCTGCCTTTAGCTTTCCGCCGCAGGGGCTGACGCTGAAGTGGTTTAGCGTGGCGGCGGGGCGCGGCGATATTATCGAATCCGTGACGCTGTCACTTCAAATTGCCGCGCTCTCCACCGCGATAGCCCTTGTGCTTGGCACGCTTGCTGCAGCGGCGCTGTGGCGAAGCGAGTTTTTTGGCAAGAATGCGATCTCTCTGCTGCTGCTGTTACCGATTGCGTTACCGGGCATCATCACCGGCCTGGCGCTGCTGACGGCCTTCAAAACGATCGACCTTGAGCCGGGCTTTTTCACCATCGTGGTGGGACACGCCACCTTTTGCGTGGTGGTGGTGTTTAACAACGTAATTGCCCGGTTCAGGCGCACCTCCTGGAGTCTGGTCGAAGCGTCGATGGATCTCGGGGCCGACGGATGGCAAACCTTCCGCTATGTGGTGCTGCCCAATCTGGGTTCAGCGCTGCTGGCCGGGGGTATGCTGGCGTTTGCCCTGTCGTTTGACGAGATAATCGTCACAACATTTACGGCGGGACACGAGCGCACGTTACCGCTGTGGTTGCTCAACCAGCTCGGGCGTCCGCGCGACGTGCCGGTCACCAACGTCGTGGCTCTGCTGGTGATGCTGGTGACAACTATCCCCATTCTGGGAGCCTGGTGGCTAACCCGCGACGGCGAAAACATTGCCGGCAGCGGGAAATAACAGTGAATTCAACAGGAAAATGCTATGCAAAAACATCTGCTGATAAACGGTGAACTGGTTGCCGGAGAGGGTGAGAAACAGCCGGTTTATAACCCGGCCACCGGAGAGGTGCTGCTGGAGATTGCTGAGGCGTCAGCGGCCCAGGTCGACGCGGCGGTTCAGGCTGCCGACCGTGCTTTTGTGGCGTGGGGACAAACGACGCCGAAAACCCGCGCCGAGAGCCTGCTGAAGCTGGCGGATGCGATTGAAGCCCACGGCGAGGAGTTTGCCCGGCTCGAATCCCTCAACTGCGGCAAGCCGCTGCACTGCGCGCTGGGTGATGAAATTCCGGCGGTGGTTGACGTTTTCCGTTTCTTTGCCGGGGCCGCCCGCTGCCTTAACGGGCTGGCCGCCGGAGAGTACCTTGACGGCCATACGTCGATGATCCGCCGCGACCCGGTGGGCGTGGTTGCCTCTATTGCACCGTGGAACTACCCGCTGATGATGGCAGCCTGGAAACTGGCACCCGCGCTGGCGGCAGGGAACTGCGTGGTGATTAAGCCCTCTGAGATTACGCCCCTGACCGCGCTTAAGCTGGCAGAGCTGGCAAAAGATATCTTCCCGGCGGGCGTTCTTAACGTGCTGTTTGGTCGGGGCAAAACGGTCGGCGATCCGCTTACCGGACATGAAAAAGTCCGTATGGTCTCGCTGACCGGTTCAATTGCTACCGGGGAACATATCATCGGCCATACGGCGTCCTCCATTAAACGCACCCACATGGAGCTGGGCGGTAAAGCGCCGGTTATCGTCTTTGATGATGCCGACCTGGATGCGGTTGTCGAAGGGGTGAGGACGTTTGGCTTCTACAACGCCGGGCAGGACTGTACCGCCGCCTGTCGTATCTACGCGCAAAAGGGCATTTACGCCGCGCTGGTGGAAAAACTGGGTGCCGCGGTTGCGAGCCTGAAAATGGGCGCACCCGAGGACGAATCAACCGAGCTGGGGCCGCTGAGTTCGGCGGCGCATTTATCCCGCGTGTGCAAAGCGGTGGATGAGGCCAAAGCCCTGAGCCACATCACCGTCGTGACCGGGGGCAGCAAAAAAGAGGGGGCGGGCTACTACTTCCAGCCAACCCTGCTGGCGGGGGCCAAACAGGAAGATGCCATTGTGCAGCGCGAGGTGTTTGGCCCGGTGGTGAGCGTCACCGAATTTGATGATGAGGCACAGGTGCTGGCCTGGGCAAACGACTCGCAATACGGCCTGGCGTCTTCGGTCTGGACCAAAGACGTTGGCCGCGCCCATCGCCTGAGCGCGCGCCTGCAGTATGGCTGCACCTGGGTGAATACCCATTTTATGCTGGTGAGCGAAATGCCGCACGGCGGCATGAAACTATCGGGCTACGGGAAGGATATGTCGATCTACGGGCTTGAGGATTATACGGTCGTGCGGCATGTCATGATAAAACACTAATCCTCCCAGCCTGGCCGCATGCGCGGCCAGGCGTTCTCCTTGCCCGCCACACGTGTTACGAAAGATACTCAATTGTCATTAGCCGTAATTTTTAAGTGGTTATTCTGTAACGAAAAAACTTGATCTGTGTCAACATATGACGCATATTGCGTGCGGTTATTTTTTCGGCTCTGGTATACAGAATGACGTTGTATCAAAAGATGTTGGTTTTTTACGCAATCATGGCTTCCATCTGCGCATTAATCACCTGGTTCCTCTCTAAAGACCGCAAACGTATCCGCCTGCTCAGCGCTTTTCTGGTGGGGTCAACCTGGCCAATGAGCTTTCCCGTTGCGCTGCTGGTCTCGCTTTTCTGAAGCACGCTTCCAGTTTTAAAAGATGAACATAGCATTCCTGATGTGGTGGCTGTATAAATACACAGTGCATCATAAAAAGGAGTGCTTATGAACAGTTTTTACTCGCAGCAGGCCGGTTGCACCGTGCGCTGGCATGACCTGCCCGGCACCGGCGATCCCGTGGTGTTTATTCACGGGCTGGGCTGCGCCTCTTCCTACGAATATCCCCGCGTCGTACATGACCCGCTGTTTGGCGCGCGCAGAGCGATTCTCATCGACTTGCCCGGCAGCGGCTACAGCGATAAGCCTGAGCACTACAGCTATAAAACCACTGACCAGGCGCACGTTGTCGCGGAACTGATTGACCATCTTGAGCTGGATTCCTTCTGGTTATACGGCCACAGCATGGGCGGCAGTATCGCTATCGAAACGGCGGGGCTGCTGGGGTCGCGCGTGAAGGGACTGATGGTGTCAGAGCCCAATTTCCACGCGGGTGGGGGCATGTTCAGCCGGTCTATTGCAGCGCAAACCGAGCAACAGTTTCTGGAGCAGGGTTATGACGCCATGCTTAGCGCAGAAAAAACGGCGTGGGCCGGGTGCCTGCAGAGTAATGCGCCGTATGCCGTCTGGCGGGGCGCATCGAGCCTGGTGGCGGGCGTTGAGCCCGAGTGGGAAGCGCAGTTCCTGTCACTCCCTTGCCCGGTAACGTTGATTTTTGGCGAGCTCTCTCTGCCGGATGACGATGCGGATAATCTGAAGCAAAAGGGCGTTGAGGTAAAAATTATCCCTGCGGCGGGGCACTCGATGTCGTGGGAAAACCCCTCTGCGCTGGCGCGGGCCTTAGCCGAATGTATGACGATGTGATTATTGTGCGATTTATAATCGTTGCGAAATGTAGGCCGGGTAAGCGCAGCGCCACCCGGCAAGAAGGGCGGCTACTTTATTAAAGCCCGCAGTGCCTGACGTGCGTCAGGCTGAACATCATGCGGGTGCTGGTAATCAATGTTCTCTATCGCGCGGCTATAGAGTGCGACCAGCCAGTCGTACACGTACGCGGTGGCCGCATGTACAGGCTGTTCTCCCAGGCGCGTCAAACGAGGCTCGGCTCTGCTGACCACCGGCGTGACGAAGATGGCCTGGCCCTTGCGGATGCGGCTTGCCGGACGCGTCGCCACGGGCGTCTGGTCGTAACCCAGCCAGCCAACGAAATTGCCCATCACGGCATGCAGCTGTGCCGCGCTACTTTTATCCGCTTCGACAATGCGCTGAAGCTGTTGAGGCAGATCCAGCCGGTAGCTGGTGACGACCAGCACATCCGCGATTTGCTGTAACACCTCAGGATCCAGCCCAAGACGGGCGGCGGTCGCCTCGTTGCGGCTCCACTGGCGCAGATGATTTATCCAGACTCGGTGCGCGAGACGCGCTTTGTCTTTTGTCTGGAACAGGCCAGTGCTTTCCTGGGCGTTCTCGGCAAACAGGTCAATGGTATCCGTAAATAGCCCGTTAACCTGCTCCTCGCGAGGCTGCTGAACGGCGAGCAGCGTTTCAAAGGCTTTCAGAGGCGGCAGCATGCCTTCAAGCAGTTCGCCGTGGCGGGCGGCGCTGCTTTGCAGCATGCGCACCATGTTTTCCGCCTGAGCGCGTCTTATCCCCGGTTCTTCAACCAGCGGTGCCAGATAGCTTTGCATCAGCGCCGACAGCTCCTGACGCAGCGCGTTTTTCAGCGTGCCGAGACGCTTCTGTCGCTGCGCGGGTAACGTGGCCTGAGACAGCCATTCGATGACGCGCTGCATGCTGTGGCTGTCCAGCGCCTGCAGCGTGCCCCAGCGTAAACCCGGCTTTCCGAGCAGATGCTGTACGGCTTCATCGAGATTCTGCCGGGTAGTAAAGCGGGCGTCATGCGGGGTGATCGCCCACACCAGCCCCGGCAGGGCAGATTCTTCAGCAGGCTGCGTCTCCTTCACCCAGTTCATTAACACTTTTGCTTTTTTGGCCGTCTGTTCGTGCTGTGCCGTCGCGTTGCAAATCACCAGCACATCCGGCTGAAGCTGTTGACGGTAATGTTCAAGAAGCCACTGGGATTTTGCCTGGCGTAGCGGATCGGCACGGTTATCTTCAAAAACCGGAATATCAATAATATCGACGTTATCCAGAGCCCCGTTCTCAACCGGCAGCACCAGCTCGCGGGTCAGGAATGCCAGCACGTCGACCGGGATGCTGATGGCGTTAAGCATTTCACCGCTATTCAGCGGATGAAGCAGCGTCTCCTGCGCGTCCTGAAGGTCTAACGCGCCGTCGTGCGTCAGGAACCCTTCACCCGGCAGCCCAAAGCTGTCCACCAGCAGGCTAAGCGGGGCAGCAAGATCGCCGGCATGGCTGGTCTGGTGCAGCACATGGGCCAGTTTTAACCACTGCTGGGTCAACTCCTGCTGCTCGCCCCAGAGCAGCGACCAGACGCTGGCTCGCGTGCTGAGATCGAGAGAAGGTACCAGTTGGGCAAACTCATGCCACAGGGCATCATCAATTTGCTGCTTAGCTGCGGGAACCGTGCTTTGCCAGAAGCGGGCAATCGTCCCCACTTCCTGAGCCGTGATGCCGGGCACGCTCTGCGGCTGGCGCAGCCCGCGCCACTTCTCCAGACGTGTCTCAATGACCGCTTTATCTACCGCACGCATCTGTGGGTGGAGGGTCGTACGGGCAATAAACAGCTGTACCAGCTCGGCCTCGGTGACAAGACTCAGACGCAGCGGGAACGCCTCATCCGCCACCTCCGTGTTTTCACGGGTAAAGCGGACGGCCATGTTGGTCAGGGCATGTCCCGGATTGATATGCGAAAAATAGTCAAAGGTGCGCTGGCCCGGCGTCACGTTCAGGCGTCCATTACCGCTGCCGCAAAGAGACAACAGCAGGTGCGCTTTCGCGCTCTGCGAATGGCCGTAAAGCCCAACGCTGCTCTGGCGGGTCATGGCGCGTTCAATGACCTGCTCCCGGGCCTGCGCCGCGTTGATGCGGGCAAGCAGGGCGTCGGCATCGTTATCCAGCACAGGGGCGTTCAGGCGCGTCTCATTAATCCACCCAATTAAGGCCTGAGTGGTGGTCGTCGTCGCTGTCATTTCAGGTATACGCTCCCGCTGTCGATCCAGTAGTGGCTACCGCTGTGTCGGCGATCGGCCAAAGTATTCAATTTGAAGGTTAATGCGTCAGACGCAACAGGCGTGCCGTCCTGCAGCCAGGCATCGCTCAGCTCGAAGGCCTCCGGCCCCTCCTGCTTGCTGCCGCCGCAGAGCCTGAGCCGCACGTTCAGCACGCCGTCACCGGCAATGGCTTTCGCCAGTTCAGCCGAGTTGATGCTGAGCGTGTAGAGCGGCGTGGCGGGCCAGCGCGCGTTCGCCAGCTGGCGGAAGCCGAGCGTCACGTTACCGCGCAGCGGGAAGTGCAGACGCGCGTCAAGCTTCGCGCCGGGTTTATCCAGATCGATATCCTGGTACCAGACGTTTTCCTCGCGCAGGGTATTGACGGTGTTATCCAGCACGCCCAGATAGCGCACGGTGGAATACGCGCCAATGTCCGCGGCTTTAAAGTTGAAGCGCGGCAGGCGCAGGTCAAGCGCCAGGCTGCAGAGCATGGCCCCGACGGCGGCTGTCGATTTCGGGTTGCCAATGCGCCCCTGCTGGCTGAACGGATACCACTCATGTACCTGGTATTTATCCAGCCAGACGATACGGTTGACCGGCACCGGCTGCAGATGTCGAATGAGCGCCTGCACGCCGGGCAGGCAGCCGGGGCGTCCGGTGATCAGCAGAATATCGCAGCTGTAATGTGAAATCGCCTCACACACCGCGTGCAGCGGGGAGGCCAGCGTAAACTGCCCGGCCAGCATCGCATCCTGCATTTCGCGGAAGCTGACGTGCAGCGGCACGGCGAACAGGTCGAAAGCGTCAGAGCCCGCAGGCAGGGCATGATCGATCGCCTGCTGCAGATAGTTCATCACGTTGCGCGTCGGCTTCTGCGGCAGGAGATCGCCAAAGGTGGCATGCAGACCGGCCAGCGGATCGTCAACGTCGCTCGATTCCCACGCGGCAAGAATGGCATGGCCAATCGGCATAAAGAGCTGCAGCGCCGTCTGCTGGCGGAGTACGGCCTGGGTATCAATACGCCCGGAGTCGCCGAACAGCGAGGCCATCAGCAGCGAGGCATCAGCAATACCGGATTTCTGCAGCTGCGTTTGCAGCGCGGGCAACACGTAGCGCTGAATCACGTCCAGAAGCGTATCGTCGCCCGCGACCTTAAATCCTTCACGGAACAGCAGCTGAGGGGTGATTTTGACGTTATTGCCGGAACCGTCGTCCAGCTGATAATGGGTGATCGCCATATCCGTTGTGCCGCCGCCGATGTCGATGGACGCTACGCGCAGCGCGCGGCCCGGCTGGCTACCCGGCTCAGGTTCGCGGTCCGGACGAGCAAGAGAGGCGAAGAAGGCTTCGGTCTGGCCGCCAAAGCGGGAGATGGCTTCGTTATACAGCCAGACCAGCTGACCGCAGCTGGCTTCATCCCACTCCATCTGGATTTCAGGTACCGGCACCACGCTTTTTTCCTGCTGTTTGCGGGTGACAAAATCCTCATCCTGCGGGTGCCATCCCATCGCTTTCCAGACGATGGCGATGGCTTCAAACATGCGGCGACGGAAGATCTCGCGCTCCTGCTTTGGCATGGCGGAGGGCAGAGTCAGGATCAGCGTGCGCAGCTGGCGCGGCGACGCCGGGAATCCCAGACGTAAGCGCGTGGCGACGCTGTTGATCTGCCCCAGCGCCTGCGCCAGCAGCTCGCACAGCATGTGGGTCATCAGCGTACTGCGGCTGTACTGCGGCGAGAAGACCGGCAGCCGCTCGTCCTGCGGCAGCGTGAAGAGCGGCTCGCCGTCATCGTTCATCAGGTTCATCAGCGGAAACGCGGTGGCAAGCGGTTCACGCTGGGTCTTGCTGTTCATCTGGCTAAAGCGCCAGTCCTGCACGACCGGCGTTTCATCCCACAGGTAGCGACGCGGGCTCGAGATGCCGCTGTTGCCTTCGGTCCCCAGGCGCTGCATCGCCAGCTTGCGGGCTTCATCACCCACGCGAACAATGGACGGCCAGACAAAGGCATCTTCGCGACCGCTTTCAACCGAGAAGTGCTGCTTGCCAAAACGCGCTTCCGAAAACTCGAGACGGCTGGTGAACAGCGGCGCATTCAGGAACTGCGGCTCGCTTAGCGAGCGAACCTGCAGCTCGGCGGTCTGGCGCAGGCCATCGTTGGCATCGCCGTGGTCTTCAATAATGACGCCACAGGTGTGGGTATTGCCCACGTCGAGGATCAGATCGACCGGAATGGCAGGCGTGCTGAGCGTATGGGTTACAAATTTCACTTCCGGCACGGTGAGCTGTTCACCGAGCATGGTCATCAGGTTGAGCCAGTGGGCCTGATATTCAAAACCGCGCATCGCCTGCTGGAGATCGCGTTCTGAGCGGTTTTCAACGCCGTCGGCATACTGGGTAAATGCCTCGCGCAGCCAGCCGTCAATCCACGTCTGGTCGAGGAAGCTTTCAACCTCCTTGTCTCGCCAGGCCAGCGCGAAACGGGTCCCGTTCAGAATATCGTTTTCGACCGGGGAAAGGGCGGACGTGGCGTGGTCAGCAATCTGGCTGTCAAGGGCGAGAGTGACGCGGTGCGTATTGCCTGCCGTGTCGGGTGTATCCAGCCTGCGCACCTGAACGCGCGCCCAGTTATCCGGCCCCTCAACGAAGGTTCGCGGCGGGTTGAAGCGCAGGAACGGAACCGGAAGCCAGACGCCGTCCAGCACCGCCAGGGACTGATGCAGCGGGATGGTGGTTTCCGGCTTAACCACTTCAGGCTGCCCGCCGTTCGTTCCCGGCAGGGTATAGCGCCCGTTAACCAGGTCGAAATCGAGTCGCAAAAGCGGGCCGTTCGCGGTTTTACGTACGAAGCGCCCGTTGCTGGCGGTGTCCTGCGGCGTCAGACCGAAATCAAGGAACTGCACGCCGCTGTTGGCAATAAGCGTGACGCTTTGTTTATAGTCGCAAAGATTTACCAGCATAGGATCAGGCACCTGCTTTCTTGAACGTCAGTGGAACGACGGTATTGGCATCATAACGGGCGCGACATTCTGCGATATCGCTGGCGCCTGCTTTACAGGCAACTTCCGGCATCGGGTAGCGGGAACCGTCGGTGCAGCGGGCAGTACCGCGACTTTTAATCATCAGCTCGCCGTTGCTGTGCAGCCCGGAGAAGACCTCCGCGCGGCAGACGACGTTGTCGCCATGGACAACCCGGGCGAAGCCTTTATTGTTCTGGATCTGATAGCGCATTGAAGGCGGCTTGCCGGTGACCGGATCTTTCACGTCGAGAACCGCACGCCAGGTACCGTTCAGGAAACGCGTCGATCCCGCTTTCACCTGATTCGCTTCCATCACCATGGCATCTTTCGGGATGGCGACAATCACCACCGGGGCAGGCTGTGGCGCAGGCGCCGGAGCAGGCTCTTTTTCTTTGTTTGCCAGGACCTCTGCCTGATGCAGCGGCAGTTTCATCGCCAGCGGCTCAACCGCTTTGATCGGCTTTGGCGCAATCTCGACGGGTTCTGGTGTGGGCACCGGTGCGGGCTCAGCGGAAGGCGACTGTTTTGGCCACAGCAGCGGTGCGGCAATGGCGGCAACGATCACGGCAGCAACCGGCAGCGTCCACAGGGGAACACGACGTTTTTTCGCGACGATCGGCACAGCTGGTTCCTGAGCGGGTTGCGCAACCGCCGGGGCTGGCTTTGGCTCATACAGCTCTTCCGGCGTGATGCGCACCACCGTGGAAGGGGCGATCAGCGGCTCGTCGGCGTGTTCAAAGGCTACAACCGGTTCTGGCTCAGGCTCGGGCTCAGGATCTTCAATCACAACGGGGGCAGGCTCAGGGACCAGCGATTCTCGCAGGCAGTCGAGAACATCGTCGCGCGCATTTTCGTTCAGGTTTACAAAGCCCCAGAAGCTGATGACAGGCTTTCCGTCCACCAGGAAGAGGAAGTTTTCACCCGGGAACTGAAACGCCTTTGACAGCAGAGAGCCAAAAAGCTGCTGCGCGGTTTTGGGGGACTGGAGGCATTTCTTGCTTAACGACTCGACGCTGGCGAGCGTGTTTTCCAGATAGCGCAGGGCGCGATAGCGGTCATCTTCATCTGCCGCTTTCCAGCTGGTTACGCTCCCTTCAACGGGAGAATACCAGTCCACGCGGTCACCGCTGTCGTTGACCTGAGGGATCGCCAGACAGTCGACGATGGCCTGTTGTTTGCGCAACCGGAGCGCTTCCCGGATTTGTAACGCTGATTCAAAAACGGCTTGTCCGCCGCCGCCAACGGCCTGAAAGTCATCCAGGTTACCGCTGCGTAAAAGAGTTTTTGCCACGATTTGATCCCATATACTTCTTCACACCGTTACTTTAACGAAATGAGGAAGCAACCAAACGGGGGAAGAGACGCTAAAAGGGCCGATTTCTTGCGGCATAGAAAGTGACGGTTGTGCTTGACGAATAATGGAACTTAAGGCAAATCATCTTTTTGGGCGCTGGCGGTTAAAACAGCAAAAAACGCGGCTTTAGAATAACCTGATAGTGTTTCGTTATTTGCCAGGTCAAAACGCCTGTGCTGTTATTACTGTCCTATATAATAAAACTGTCAGGGTTATAACCATGTCTACAGGGAAAACACTGCTCGCTCTTGCGCTGAGCGCGCTGTTACCAGCCGGTGCCGCATGGGCGGCAAACAACGACACCCTTATTTACTGTTCTGAAGCGTCCCCCGAGTCCTTCAACCCGCAAATCGCCAGCTCTGGCCCGTCTTTTGTGGCCAGTTCTCAGGTACTGTACAACCGCCTGATCAATTTCGACCCGGTGAAAAACACCCCTGTGCCGTCGCTGGCAGAGTCCTGGACAATCTCGCCGGACGGCAAGACTTATACCTTTGCCTTGCGCAAAGGGGTGAAGTTCAACAGCAATAAATATTTCAAACCGACGCGCGACTTTAACGCCGATGACGTTATTTTCTCGGTCATGCGTCAGAAAGACCCTAAACACCCATATCACAACGTGTCGCAGGGCAACTACGAATACTTTAACGATGTGGGTCTCGATAAGCTGATCCAGGACGTTAAAAAGGTCGACGATTATCACGTTCAGTTCACCCTCAGCGAACCCAACGCCGCGTTTCTGGCCGACTGGGGGATGGATTTCGCCTCCATTCTCTCCGCCGAATACGCCGACGCGATGCTGAAAAAAGGCACGCCTGAAAACGTAGACACTTGGCCGATTGGTACCGGGCCGTACGTCCTGCAGCAGTATAAGGTAGATTCGCTGATCCGCTACGTCGCAAACCCGAACTACTGGGAAGGCGAAGTGCCGACGAAGCATCTCATCTTCTCCATTACGCCAAACGTGGAAACCCGCCTGGCGAAGCTGCAGACCAACGAGTGCCAGATTATTCCTGCGCCATCCCCGGTTCAGTTTGACGCCATTAAGAACAACAAAGACCTGACGCTGCACTCGGTCGATGCGCTGAACGTCGGCTATCTGGCGTTCAACACAGAGAAAAAACCGTTCGATAACGTGCTGGTGCGTCAGGCGCTTAACTACGCGACCGACAAGAAGGCCATCGTTAATGCGGTCTTTATGGGATCGGGCACGGTGGCAAAATCGCCGATCCCGCCAAATATGCTGGGCTTCAATAAAGACCTGAAGGACTACAGCTACGATCCTGAAAAAGCGAAAGCCCTGCTGAAGCAGGCGGGTCTGGAGAAGGGCGCGGAAGTCACGCTGTGGTCAATGCCGGTTCAGCGTCCGTATAACCCGAACTCGCGCCGTATCGCAGAGATGATCCAGAGCGACTGGGCAAAAGTCGGCGTTAAAGCCAAAATTGTCTCCTACGAGTGGGGCGAATATCTCTCCGGAATGCGTAAAGGCGAACATGACTCCGCGCTTTTTGGCTGGATGTCCGATAACGGCGACCCGGACAACTTCGCCGATGTGCTGCTGGGCTGCAACAGCATTAAAACCGGCTCAAACGCCGCGCGCTGGTGCGATAAGGGGTATGATGCGCTGGTGCAAAAAGCGAAGCTGACCAGCAGCCCGGCCGAGCGCGCGAAACTCTACGGCCAGGCGCAGGAGATCTTCTACCAACAGGCGCCGTGGATCGCACTGGCAAACGGGAAAACGTTCTACGCGACCCGCAGCAACGTGACCGGATACAGCGTGAGCCTGATGGGCAGCGATTTCTCTAAGGCAAAGCTGAACTGATCGTTTGCCCGGTGGCGCTGCGCTTACCGGGCACATAACAAGGAGTGACAATGTCACATTTAAATGAAGTTATCGCCCGCGTCGATGCCGCCATCGAAGAGAGCGTGATTACCCACATGAACGAGCTGCTGATCGAATTAAGCGATGATGCTGAGCTCAGTCGTGAAGATCGCTATACCCAGCAGCAGCGTCTGCGCACCGCGATTTCGCACCACGGTAAGCAGCATAAAGAGGAGATGGACGCACGTGAGGAACAGCTGACGAAAGGCGGCACCATACTGTAACGTTTAAAACTGGCGTCGCGCCACCAGCCAGGCTCCGACCACCAGCATCACCGCACCGCACACCGGGCCAATCAGGGCGCGCAGCGGAATGCCATGGCTCCTCAGCACGTCCATTACCAGCCCGCCAATCAGCTGGCTTGCTACCAGCACGGCGATGGTCGTCGCCGCGCCAACGTTCTGATATCCGCTGATGCTGGCAAACACGAAAAACGACCCCAGCAGCCCCGGGATAAGCGTCCACCAGCGAACCGTTGCGGCCAGCTCGCTGAACCCGGCGACGCCCTGTTTCAGCAGCAGAATGCTGACAAACAGTACAATGCCGACCAGGGAGTTCAGCAGCATCGCGATGAGAATGGTGGAGGAGGACTGGGTGATACGCACCATCAAGGTGTTTTGCACCACCAGACCAATTCCCGCCGCCACCAGAAACGCCAGCGTCAGTGACTGATTCATGGGATAGCGTCCGGATCGCTGCGCTCGTCCAGCTGCAGCTGCATAAAGGTTAAGTCCAGCCAGCGGCCAAACTTGGTTCCCACCTGCGGCATCTGCCCCGTGATGACAAAGCCGAGCGTTTCGTGGAGGTGAATCGAGGCATGGTTTTGCGCTTCAATCCCGGCCACCATAACGTGTTTACCGATGGCGCGGGCCTCGTTTATCAGCGCGATCATCAGCGTGCGGCCAATGCCTTTTCCCTGATGTTCCGGGTGGACGTAGACCGAGTGCTCAACCGTATGACGAAAACCGTCGAAGGCGCGCCAGTCGCCGAAAGAGGCGTAGCCGGTAATCACGCCGTCTTCTTCGCTTACCAGAACCGGGTAACCCGCGAGAGTGCGTGCCTCAAACCAGGCAATTCGGTTATCGGTATCGACGGTTTTATCGTTCCAGATCGCGGCAGTATGCAGCACCGCGTGGTTGTAAATCTCTCCTATCGCAGCGCAGTCTTCTTTGCAGGCATGACGAACGATCATGATTAAACCTCTGTGTGTTGTTCACTATAGTATTACGTTGTGGCTACGATATTACACAATCGTATAGCTCGAACGCTACGGCATAAGCCATATTTTTTTGTTATCAAAAGCCCATTGAAATGCTCTTCATTCACTATAGTATGACGTCATGAACACCATAACAGACACGATGAATCAACGGATTAGCGCAAGAATTCGCCTGGAGCGTGAGTCTCGCGGATGGTCCCTGAGCGAGCTGGCCGACCGGGCAGGCGTCTCCCGCGCCATGATCCACAAGATTGAACGCGGGGACAGTAGCCCGACGGCCACCTTGCTTGCCCGCCTGTCAGGCGCGTTTGGCATCAGCATGTCCACGCTGATTGCCCGGGCCGAGATGCAGGAAGGCAAGCTGCTGCGCCTTGCAAACCAGCCCGTCTGGCGCGATCCGCAGACGCACTACCTGCGCCGTCATGTTTCTCCCCGCACCGATCTGCCCATCGACCTTGTTCAGGTTGAACTGCCTGCGGGCAGCGATGTTCCGATGCCTGCCTCTTCTTACGCGCTGGCGCGTCAGCTTATCTGGCTGCAGTCCGGTGAGCTGGTGTTTCAGGAGGGCGACACTCGCCACGAAATGCACGCCGGCGACTGTCTCGAACTGGGGCCGCCAAATGACTGCCGGTTCATCAACGAAACGAATGAAACCTGCATCTATCTGGTTGTACGGCTTAACCAGTCCGGCTCGTAATGCTAATGCGATAACGCCGATCGTGAGCCAGGCTGTAATAACATTTGTACCAGAAGGAGATCCTGATGAATCAATCTGTTTCGCAAAATCGCCGCTGGGTGCTGGCCTCTCGTCCTCAGGGCGCGCCGGTGGCGGAAAATTTTCGTCTGGAAACGCAGCCTGTTCCAGCCCCTGTTGAGGGGCAGCTTTTGCTTCGTACCGTCTGGCTGTCGCTGGACCCGTACATGCGGGGGCGCATGAGCGATGCGCCATCCTATTCACCGCCGGTTGAGCTGGGTGCGGTGATGGTGGGGGGAACGGTCAGCCGGGTTGAGCAGTCAAATCATCCCGATTTCAAACCGGGTGAATGGGTGCTGGGCTACAGCGGCTGGCAGGAGTATGACCTCTCGGACGGCAGCGGCCTTGTGAAGCTGGGCGAAAATCCGTCTCATCCTTCCTGGTCGCTGGGGATACTGGGTATGCCGGGCTTTACCGCCTATATGGGGCTGCTGGATATCGGGCAACCGAAAGCCGGTGAAACGCTGGTGGTGGCTGCGGCAACCGGTCCGGTTGGCGCGACCGTCGGGCAGATCGGCAAAATCAAGGGTTGTCGGGTGGTTGGTGTGGCCGGTGGCGCAGAGAAATGCCGCCATGCCGTTGAGGTTCTCGGGTTTGACCTGTGTCTGGATCATCACGCGGCCGATTTTGCCGACCAACTGAAGCACGCCTGCCCGAAAGGAATTGATGTCTATTATGAAAACGTTGGCGGAAAAGTATTTGACGCCGTGCTGCCGTTACTCAATACCTCCGCGCGCGTGCCGGTATGCGGTCTGGTAAGCGGCTACAATGCGACGGGATTGCCCGAGGGGCCGGATCGCCTGCCGCTCCTGATGGCGACCATCCTGAAGAAACGCATTCGTATGCAGGGCTTTATCATCGGACAGGATTACGGGCACCGCATTAAGGAGTTCCAGGAAGAGATGGGGCGCTGGGTGCAGGAGGGGAAAATCCACTATCGCGAACAGGTAACGGACGGGCTGGAGAACGCCCCCGAGGCGCTGATTGGCCTGCTGGAAGGACGAAACTTCGGCAAAGTCGTGATTCGCGTCGCGAGTGACAATAAATAAACAGCAATATGGCGGGGTTTCCCGCCATATTTATTTGTGAAGATACGATATATTGTCTTTAATTACTGGACATAGCTTTTCGCGCCATCATCCCGGATGAGCCCGAAAACGATAAAAAAACAAAATTTGCTTTTTTTGCTGTTTTTACGTACTTCCCACCACCAGGCATGACGATACAGGATATATCGGACCAGCGCCGTTTTATTAAAACTGGCGTTTAAAAATAGCATTAAGTTTTAGCTACAGGAATTCCACATGCTTGATTTGGATCACTTAGAAAAAGCCCAAAGGGTCAGTCTTACTATGCAAGTTGAACTCAGTTTGAAAGGAGCGTTAATTACAGGCTCACTCAAACCTGGGGCACGACTGATTACGAAAGAAATTGCCGATAAATTAGGAACCAGTATTACCCCTGTTCGCGAGGCGCTTTTGCGCCTGGTGTCATCAGGGGCATTACACGCTACGCCCGCGCAGGCATTTCTGGTTCCGGAGGTTACGCTGGAGCGCTATAACGAGATTAACGCCATAAGAAAACAGCTTGAGCCAATGGCGGTCGCCGCAGCCTGTCGGAATATGTCTGATAGCAAACTGGAGGCGTTGCGCAAATTGTCGGAGGCCTTCCATGAGGCCATGCGCAACGGGAATGTCCAGCAGGCGTTGCATGCGAATCGCGTCTTCCGGTTTACGCTGTATCAGTATGCGGAAATGCCTACGCTTAATGCATTAATTGAGCAGCTCTGGGTGCGCATCGGGCCCTGTATGAACTATCTGCATCAGGAGCTTAACGATATCAAAGCCTCGACATATCACTATGACGAACTCCTTTCCGCCCTTGAGAGAAGAGATGTTGTTGCCTGCCAGAAGGCGATTGATAAGGTGATTGATGAAGCGAATTTGCTTTTACAGCGACAATATTTTAACTAAGAGATTATTTAGCAGGGCGACTATATTTCGCACCTAATTATTTATCCGGTGAATAACTCCTGATGGTTTATTGCCATCAGGAGCGTTATTTCATTAATCAAATAAACTTTTCTTTTAGCTTACTCGAAGCGATAAGAGACCGACAGCCCGACCCCGTAGTTACGGCCAGGTGCAGGCTCGTAATAACGACCGTTAGACTCGTTGACAATAACCGAGCCCGCGTACTCTTTATCGAACAGGTTATCGACGCGGCCAAAGACGTCCATGCCCCAGCTGCCGTAGTTGAATTTGTACCCTGTGTTCAGCCCGACCACCGTATACGACGGCGCTTTCGCCGTATTCTCGTCGTCGGCCATGATATCGCTCATGTAACGCACGTCCGTGCCCGCGTACCAGCCTTCCTCCGGCTGCCAGCCAAACGAAGCGAAACCCATATTGCGGGCAATACCCGGCATCCGGTTACCGTTACAGTCTGCGTCGCTGCAGACGTTAGTCCGGTAGGTGGCATCCAGATACGTCCACGCCATCTTCAGCTTCCAGTTCTCAGCAAACTGCTGATCGAGGGAAACTTCCACACCCTGACGACGGGTTTTCCCGGCATTTTTATAGGTTGTGCGGCCGCCTGAACTGGAGTCCACCACGATCTCGTCATCCGTATCGGTGCGGAACAGCGCCGCCGTCAGCAGGCCGTTGCCGATTCGGGTTTTGCTGCCCACTTCATACGTATTGTTGGTGGACGGCTGCAGCCCAATGTTGAGGCCTCCCTGGTTATCGGCGCGATAGGAGAGTTCGTTGATAGTTGGCGTTTCGAATCCACGCCCTGCGGCAGCGTAGAGGTTCCATGCGTCCGTCACCGCATACTTCACGGAACCGGCCGGAAGCCATTTGTGATAGCTCGCGTCACCGCTGTCATCACCGTTGCCCGGCGTAACGTAATGATCGTTGGAATCAAACCAGACCGAACTGTAGCGCACCCCCGCATCAACAGAGAGTTTCTGCGTCAGCTGCCAGCTCGTTTGCAGGTAAGGGTCAACGTTCCACATCAGGTTACGTTCGTTTCGACGCTTATCACCCTTCACGCCGTAGTCCGGCACGCCGTTGCTCATCACGAAGTTCTCATAGCCGCGACGATCTTCACTCAGGTTTTCGTAGTTCAGACCGGTGGTAAAAGTCACCGGTACCAGCAGCTCGCCGCGATGCGTCCAGCGGGTATCCACGCCCTGATAGTGGCGCTGCATATCAATCACACCGCCGGAATGGGAGGCTTTTAGCTGCGGCTGATACGGAATCGACTGGTACTGCGTCATTTCACGCTCGCCGGCGTACATCATCACGCTCAGGTCGTCCTGAGCGCTGAGCTGGCGATCGTAGCGCATACCGGCCTGGGTCTGCTTGATGGTCTTGCGGGTGTTGTACTGGTCGCCGCGCGGAGACTGACGCGGATTGTTCTGCCACTCCTGATAGCTCAGCCCGCCCGGATCGTTGGCCTTCATGTCCACGCTGTTGAAAATCAGCGTCAGCTTGCTGACGTCGTCAATGCGCACGCCCAGTTTGGCGTTAGCGAGGTTTTTCCGCGCGCCGCTGTGGTCGCGGTAGCCTTTGGTGGTGAAACGGGTGGTGGAAACTGTGTAATCCACATCGCCCGCGTGGGTGCCATCACCCATCGCGCCGGTGGCTTTCATGCCGTAGCGCCAGGTACCGTAGCTGCCGTAATAGCTGCTGGCTTCAATGGTCGGCGGCTGCTTACCGGTCTGGGTGTTGATGTTAATCACGCCGCCGGAGGCGTTGCCGTACAGGGCTGAGAAGGGGCCGCGCAGCACTTCAACGCTCTCCACGCTGGAAAGATCGATGTTGGAGGTCTGGCCCTGTCCGTCCGGCATGGTGGCAGGGATACCGTCGACATACATACGGATACCGCGCACCCCGAAGGTTGAGCGGGCACCAAATCCGCGCATCGAAAGCTGGAGATCCTGGGCATAGTTCTGACGGTTCTGAATTTGCAGCCCGGGTACGCTGCCAAGGGATTCAGACAGGTTGATGCGCGGCGCGGCCTGGCGCATGTCATCGCCATTGACGACGCTGACCGCGGCTGGTGTATCGAGTTCCGATACGGTTTGCGGCGTGGCGCTGACGATCATGGTTTGTTCTTCCGCGCTCATTGCGGTGAGCGGCGGAAAAATAACAGGAACCAGCAGCAGCGGGAGAGAAGCCTTACGGGCAGAAATGATTTTCATGAATAAAACCGGTTGTGGTATGTAAACGAACCAAATGGAACATGTCCATATATGTTAAAGGTTTTGTAAAAGTTTTGAAAACTATAACCGCACATTGCGTTAATGGAAGGCGAAGCGGGAAAGAAAAACTCCACATTCAACTGATTAATGATTACTATTCTCATTATCAAAAGGCAATGCCATGACGTTGTCTGCCGGAAGTGATGTCAGCCCAAACCCCACTTTTCAGAAAAGGAATTGTTATGTCTTTACGTCATCTGTGCTCACCGCGTCTGAGCCTGTCACTGCTGTCTGCCACTTTACTGCTTGCCGGGACGTTCCAGGTGCATGCCGCCGAAGAGGTGCTGCGTAAAGCGGTGGGCAAAGGGGCGTATGAAATGGCGGTCAGCCAGCAGGAGAATGCGCTGTGGGTGGCGACTTCGCAAAGCCGTAAAACCGATAAGGGCGGAGTTGTCTACCGTCTTGATCCGGTCACGCTGGACGTGACGCAGGCGATCCATAGCGATCTCAAGCCCTTTGGTGCCACCTTTGACAAGGCGACTCAAACGCTGTGGTTCGGCAATACGATCAACGGCGCGGTAACCGCGATTGATGCAAAAACGGGTGACGTAAAAGGGCGACTGGTGCTGGACGGGCGTCAGCGCAGCGAAACCATCAAACCGCTGCAGCCGCGCCAGCTGGTGGCCGACGACGCGAGCAACACCATTTACATCACAGGTGTCGGTAAAGAGAGCGTGATTTGGGTGGTGGATGGCGCCACGCTGAAGCTAAAAGAGACCATTGCCAGGACCGGTACTTACAGCACCGGCCTGGCGCTGGATGCGCAGGCTAAACGTCTTTACACCACGAATGCGGACGGCGAGCTGTTAACCATTGATACGGCCACGAACAAAATCCTGAGCCGTAAAAAAGTGCAGGATGACGGGAAAGAGCACTTCTATCTGAACCTGAGCCTCGACACAGCCGGTCAGCGTGCGTTCCTGACTGATTCAAAGCAGCCGGAAGTGCTGGTGGTGAGCCTGAAAGACGGCAGCGTGATCGCGAAAATCGCCGCGCCGGAATCCCTGGCGGTCCTGTTTAACCCGGCCCGCAATGAAGCCTATGTGACGCACCGTGAAGCCGGCAAGGTGAGCGTGATAGATGCGAAAACGTATAAGGTGACTAAAACGTTCGACACGCCGGTCTACCCGAACAGCCTGGCGCTCTCTGCGGATGGCAAAACCCTGTACGTGACGGTGAAGCAAAAATCCACCCGCCAGCAGGAAGCCACCCAGCCTGACGATGTCATTCGTATCGCGCTGTAAGATAAAAAAAGGGAAGGCATTTGCCTTCCCTTTTTAATGCTTACCGGATGCTTAACGGGAGGTTTCTTCCACCAGCGGCGCGTCGTGTTTTTCATCATCAGGATGAACCGGCGCGGTGCTGTGAATTTCATGAACGCGTTTACGCACGCCGAACCAGCCCGCAATAAGCAGCACGGCCAGCAGCGGAATGGTCGCGATGGTGTAGGTGCCGTTCGGGTAGTCGAACGCCATCAGCACCAGCACGCTGAACAGGAAGAGCAGGGTGAGCCAGGAGGTCACCGGCGCGCCAGGCAGCTTAAAGCTGACGTCAGCGGCTTTGCCTTCTTTAATCGCTTTACGCAGACGCATCTGGCAGACCACGATAAAGCCCCAGGACGCGATAATCCCGAGTGCCGCCACGTTCAGAACGATTTCGAATACCTGAGACGGTACCAGATAGTTCAGGAATACGCCGAATACGTACACTACCAGCGTCGCCAGAATACCGGCGTACGGCACGTGCTGCTTGCTCATCTTCGACATGAATTTCGGCGCAGAACCGCCCATGGACATGGAGCGCAGGATACGGCCGGTAGAGTAAAGACCGGAGTTCAGGCTGGAGAGCGCTGCGGTCAGGACCACGATGTTCATGATGCTGCCAACGTAAGGCACGCCCAGCTTAGAGAAGAAGGTCACGAACGGACTCTGACCCGCCTGATAGGCAGTCCACGGGAGCAGCAGAACCAGCAGCACCACGGAGCCGACGTAGAACAGACCGATACGCCAGATCACGCTATTAATGGCTTTTGGCACCATGGTCTGCGGGTCTTTACATTCCCCTGCTGCGGTGCCCACCAGCTCGATGGAGGCGAAGGCGAACACGACGCCCTGAACCAGCACCAGCGCAGGCAGCAGACCGTGCGGGAAGAATCCACCGTTATCGGTTATCAGGTGGAAGCCGGTGGCATTGCCGTCCAGCGGCTTGCCGCTGCCGAGGAAGACGGTACCCACGACCAGGAACACCACGATGGCCAGTACTTTTACCAGCGCAAACCAGAACTCCATCTCCGCGAACCACTTCACGCCGATCATGTTCATGGTGCCGACAATCGCCAGCGCGCCAAGCGCAAAGACCCACTGCGGCACATCGCCAAACGCGCCCCAGTAGTGCATATACAGCGCTACGGCGGTGATATCGACGATACCGGTCATTGCCCAGTTGACGAAGTACATCCAGCCCGCAACGTAAGCGGCTTTTTCACCGAGGAATTCACGGGCATAAGAGACGAAGCTGCCGCTGGAAGGGCGATGCAGTACCAGTTCGCCCAGCGCGCGTAGAATGAAGAAAGAGAAGATCCCGCACACCAGATAGACCAGGGCGAGAGCCGGGCCAGCCATCTGCAGGCGTGCACCAGCACCTAAAAACAGACCCGTTCCGATAGCGCCGCCGATGGCGATCATTTGAACCTGACGGTTGCCCATCGCTTTGTGGTAGCCCTCTTCGTGGGAGTTCAACCAGCGACGTTTAGCAGCGTGATGATCGGCTGCGCTTTTATTGCTTGTTTTCATTGAGTTACCTGTTTGCCTGTCTGAACCATTATCGTGATAGTCCTGCCTGGCAGAGAGCAATACAAACGATTGCTTCTGCGCAAACACATGTCGCCTTCCCAGTCATTCTGCGTATGGATAAGGCGAAACATGGCGAGGCATCCTACCTGCAATTCATAAGCGACGCAAAATATAACCGTGCCGAAAGTGATGCACGTCGAAGGAAATCGTGTGGTCAGAGCAGACGGGGATCACAACACGCTGAATCGTGATGAGTTTTTAGTCAAAACAATCGCGAGGTTGATTATTTAATCATCAGAATATCTTAATTATTACCAGATGGTATAAATTGGGGTTACCTCAGAGCACCCGCCGTTAACATGAAACGGTAACAGGCGGGTGACGGATCTGCGATAACGCACAAAAATAATCTCAGGCTTCACAGACCCCGAACGGCTAACCGCCAAAAACGGCAATCGCCTGCTTAAGGCGCGTCGTGCGCTCCGTCAGGTGATTCGCGGCGTGAGTGACGTTATCCACCATCCCCGTATTGTTGTGGGTCATTGCGCCGATACGGGAGATGGATGCGTTGATGAGCGTCAGCGCCTGGGTTTGCTCCTGCGTGGCGTGGCCGATCTCCTTAATCAGGGAGGAGACCCGCAGCACGTTGTCGATCATAACCGTCAGCTGCGTTTCGGTCTGTTCCACTTTCTCCACGCCAGCGTTGACGCTGGCGACGTTTTTCTCGATCAGCGCTTTGATCTCTTTCGCCGCCGTCGCGGAGTGCTGCGCAAGATTACGCACCTCAGCCGCCACCACGGCAAAACCGCGCCCGGCTTCACCCGCACGCGCCGCTTCAACGGCAGCGTTCAGCGCAAGAATGTTGGTCTGGAAGGCAATGCGATCGATAACGCTGATAATATCAACGATCTGGCTGTTATCCTGCGACACGGACTGCATCATACCGATGGTCTCTTTCATCATCGCTTCACCGCGGTGTGCGCTGTCGCTGGTGCGATCGGCCATCTGGATCGCCTCGTTCGCGGTTTCAGCCGTCTGCTTCACCGCGCTGGCAATCTCTTCTACTGCCGACGCGGTTTGCTGCAGAAAGTCTGCTGTTTCTTCAGAGCGCGTCTGTAGCGCCGCACCTTCTTTGGCAACCTGCTGGCTGATGGTGCTAATTCCGCTGATTTGCGCCCCGACATCGTCAACCAGCGAATTCAGGTTCAAACCTGATTGATTCACCAGGCGCATCATCAGCCCGATGTCATCGATCCTGTCAAAATGGTAATAGTCCGTTTTACGTCCTGAAACCACGCGCTGCATCTGTTGCACAATGGATTTTAACGGACTGGCGATCTGCGCATGAAGATAATAACCCAGGGAAGTAAACAGCAGCACCAGACTTGCCGATTGCACAAATTTATCAGGAAATAAATACACGGCCAGACAGGAGAGTAACGCCGTCGTCGCAATACCAAGATGGATTCGTTTACGGGTACTGAGACATTTAAAGAGCGAGATAAATGAAAATAAACCGCGTCGAACCAGCAATCCTTTATAAAAACGGTAATGTTTTAATTCGTTATTACGCACTTTTGTATAGAGTTTTTCACTGGCCGCAATCTCCTCGCGTGTGGGTTTATTTCGCACGGAAATATAGCCCGTCAGGGAGCCGCCCTGCCAGACCGGCGTCACGTTTGCTCGCACCCAGTAGTGATCGCCATTATGACGACGATTCTTCACCAGCCCGGTCCAGGTCTCACCTTGCTGCAGGGTAAACCACATGTCGCCAAACGCTTCGGCAGGCATGTCGGGATGGCGGATGAGGTTATGCGGCTCGCCCAAAAGATGCTCTTCTTTATATCCGCTGGCTTCAATAAAAGCGGAATTAGCGTAGGTAATATGACTTTTTGTATCGGTGGTCGACATTAACGTCGAACCATCGTTAAGTAAATACTCGTTTTGTGTAACGGGAGTGTTACGCCTCATGAGTAACTCCATGGTGATGTGCAAGAATAAAAAACATCCGGAAAATGCTCCGGCAAGATGAGGGTGATTATTTTTTATAACTGTCTTGTTCTTATTCTCTCTGAAATTCTGACAGCCTGAAATACCCACCGTTCATTATTTTTAATCTGTTAATTTTGTCGGATGTAATAAAAATGAAAATATTTTCAGGGGCATTTTTGGATGGCGATGCAAATAAATGACATAACCCAAACTGCAAGAGGGAGATCGTCACTCTGAAAAAATTGTCATGCTGAAATAGCGTTTCGTTAACAGGATGAAAACGCTATCATTTGGTCAGTTTTCGTTAACACAGTGAGGCTGAGGTGAAAATTAACGTCATCGGAACCAGCGGGAGCGGAAAAAGCACGCTGGCGAAGCAGATTGCGACCGCGCTGTCTATTCCCTGTATCGAGATGGACAGACTCTACTGGCAGGCTGACTGGCAGGGCACGCCGGACGATGAGTTTCAGGAAAAGCTGGAGCAGGCGCTACAGGCTTCGCCAGACTGGGTGCTCGACGGAAACTACAACCGTACGCGACCGGTGAAATGGCGCAATGTAGACGTGGTGGTGTGGGTGGATTATGGGTTTGCCCGCACCCTCAGGCAGGCGGTCACCCGAGCAATAAAACGGGCCTGGCATAAACACGAGCTTTGGCCCGGAACGGGAAATAAAGAGAGTTTCCGGCGCGCGTTCTTCAGCAGAGAATCCATTATCATCTGGACGATCAAAACCTGGCGTAATAACCGCACGCGCTATGAAGCCGATCTGCAAAACCCGCAATACAGCCATATTCGCTTCGTCCGCATTACCCGTCGTGAGCAGGTGGAAACGCTGATCGCCTCCTTAAAGTCTTATTCTTAGCATGGTTTTATATATCTGATTTCCGGCAAACTAAATGTAAATTAATTGTTTCTCAGTGGTGAAATGCGCCTTTAATAATGTCGACATGTTAAGTCAAACGAGAACGCAACATGTCATGGCGAATCAGCATTCTGGATAAAAGCCCCATCGCTGAAAACGAAACGGCTGCCGATGCGCTGGCGCGTACCCTGGCGCTGGCGCAGCAGGCAGAAAATCTGGGCTATCACCGCTTCTGGATTGCCGAACACCACAACACCCCACAGCTTGCCAGCCCTTCGCCGGAGCTGCTGATTGCCTGGATCCTCGGGCAGACCACGCGCATTCGCGTTGGCTCTGGCGGCGTGATGCTCCAGCACTACAGCCCTTATAAAGTCGCTGAGAATTTCAACGTGCTGGCCGCGCTGGCGCCTGGCCGCGTCGATCTCGGCGTCGGGAAAGCCCCCGGCGGATTACCGCTCTCAACCCGCGCGCTGCAGCAGGGCCTGAATCAACAGGAAAAGGGCAGCTTTGCAGAACAGCTGGCTCAGCTCGATCGCTGGATCCGTCCTGAGCATCAGTCAAATGAAGAGGCCGTCCGCGCCACGCCGCTGCCGCCGTTGCCTGCTGAGGGTTTCCTGCTGGGCGCGAGTATCGATAGCGCGCTGCTGGCCGCCGGGCTCGACTGGAACTTTGTGTTTGCCGCGCACCTGAACGGCGATCCGGATCTGTTGCGCGAGGTGGTATCGACCTGGCGTAAGCACAGCGCACGGGACGTGATTGTGGCGGTGCAGGCGATCGTCGCGCCAACGCAGGCCGAAGCAGACGCGCTGGCGCAGAAGGTCGAAGTGTGGGGCGTTGAGCTGGCAAACGGACAGCGTGTCACCGTGGCCAGCGAAGAGCAGGCCTACGCGTTTGCGCGCCAGGCGGGCAGCGAGCCGGTGCGCATCGCACGTCGCGCGCAGTCGCTGCTGGCGGGCACCGCTGATTCGGTTCTGGAACAGCTCAACGCGCTGCATCAGCAGTGGGGCATTGACGAATTTATCATCGACACGCCGGTGGCGGAGGGAGCAACGCGCGTCGCGTCGCTGCGTCTGCTGGCCGAGGCGCGTCTTAACAAGGAGGTCACCGTATGAGCTTTGGCGAACAGCTGATTGCCTGGCGTCGCGAACTGCACCAGAACCCGGAGCTGTCCGGCCAGGAAGTGGAGACCACAACGCGCCTGCGCCAGTGGCTGACGAATGCCGGGATTACCCTGCAGCCTTACGACCTGTCGACCGGGCTGGTGGCGGAAATCGGCTCGGGCAGCAAACTGATTGCGCTACGGGCGGATATTGATGCCCTGCCGATTGAAGAGCGCAGCGGCGTGCCGTTCAGCTCGCAGCGTGCAGGCGTAATGCACGCCTGCGGACACGATATCCACACCAGCGTGATCCTTGGCGCCGCGTTAAAGCTGAAAGAGCGAGAAGCCTCGCTAAACGGCCGGGTGCGGATCCTGTTTCAGCCTGCCGAAGAGAATTTTGGCGGTGCGAAGAGCATGGTGCGCGCCGGTGCCCTGCGCGATGTCAGCGCAATCTTCGGCATGCACAACGAGCCCGGCCTGCCGGTCGGTGAGTTCGCCACGCGCGGCGGGCCGTTCTATGCCAACGTCGACCGCTTTGTGATCCGCATTACCGGTAAAGGCGCGCACGCCGCGCGTCCTCACGAAGGCAACGACGCCATTGTGCTGGCAAGCCAGCTGGTGACGGCGCTGCAAAGCGTCGCCAGCCGCAACGTCAACACGCTGGATTCGGTGGTGCTGAGCGTGACCCGCATCGCGGGCGGCAACACCTGGAACGTGCTGCCGGAAAGCGTCGAGCTGGAAGGCACGCTGCGCACCCATCGCACGGAAGTGCAGCAGAATGTGAAAGCCCGCGTGGGTGAAATCGCCGCCGGGTTTGCCAGCGCCTTCAGCGCGCAGATTGATATCACCTGGTATGCCGGGCCTACCGCACTGGTGAACGATGAGCGCTGGGCTGATTTTGCCACCTCGGTCGCGCGTGACGCCGGATATGAAACCCGGCACGCGGAACTGCATATGGGCGGGGAAGATTTTGCGGTCTATTTGCAGTCAGTTCCCGGCGCGTTTGTCAGCATTGGCAGCAACAGCCCGTTTGGTTTACATCACCCGGCCTTCAACCCTGATGAAGCACTGATTGAGCCCGCTGCCCGCTATTTTGCTCAGCTTGCGGAAAAAGCCCTGCAACACGTTTAATTCAGGAGAGGTAAATATGTCTGCAACCCGACAACTGCGGCTGGGCACCATTCTGCATGGTGCATCCGGAAATATGTCCGCGTGGCGCCATCCTGCGGCGATCGCCGACGCCAGTATTAATTTCGACTTCGTGAAAGCGACGGCGTTAAAGGCCGAGGAAGGGAAGCTCGATTTTCTCTTTGTGGCCGATGGTCTCTATATTAACGAGAAATCGATCCCTCATTTTCTGAATCGTTTTGAACCGTTAACCGTGCTTTCCGCACTGGCCAGCATCACCTCGCGCCTGGGACTGGTGGGAACCTTATCCACCTCCTACAGCGAGCCCTTCACCACGGCGCGCCAGTTTGCCAGCCTCGATCACCTCAGTAACGGCCGCGCGGGCTGGAACGTGGTGACCTCGCCGCTGGAAGGGTCGGCGAAGAACTTTTCCCGCGAAAAACACCCCGAACACGCGCTGCGCTATCGCATTGCCGATGAGTATCTCGACGTGGTGAAAGGGCTGTGGGATTCCTGGGAAGGCGACGCGTTTATCCGCAACAAAGAGAGCGGTCAATTTTTTGACCCGGCCAAACTGCATACGCTCGATCACCACGGTGATTTCTTCCAGGTCGCCGGTCCGCTGAATATTGGCCGCACGCCGCAGGGGCGCCCGATTGTCTTTCAGGCCGGGGCGTCGGACGACGGGAAAAAACTGGCGGCGAAACATGCCGACGCCATTTTCACCCACCACGAGACCTTCGACGAGGCCAAAGCCTTTTATCAGGACGTAAAACAGCAGCTGGAAACAAACGGCCGCCGCGCCTCGGATCTCCATATTTTCCAGGGCGTCAGCGTGATTGTGGGTAAAGACGCCGATGACGTGGAAAATCAGTACCAGACCACGGCGGCGCTGGTGTCGATTAACGACGCCCTCAATTACCTCGGACGCTATTTTGAACATCACGATTTCAGCCAGTATCCGCTCGACGAGCCGTTCCCGGATATCGGCGACTTAGGCAAAAACAGCTTCCGCAGCACCACCGATGAAATTAAGCGTAACGCCCGAGAGCGCAACTTAACCCTGCGTCAGGTGGCCCTTGAAGCCGCTTCGCCGCGTCCACGCTTTTCCGGTACACCGGAAGAGGTAGCCGATGGTCTGCAGGCCTGGTTCGAAGGCTATGCCGCAGACGGCTTCATCATTCAGGGCGGCACGCCGGACACCTTCCCGCGCTTTGTTGACCAGGTGGTACCTGTTCTGCAGGCCCGCGGCCTGTTCCGTACCGACTACCCGGGCACCACGCTGCGCGAAAGCCTTGGCTTAGACCAACCGAAAAACCAGTACACACAACAATAAAAGAGAACCCCGCTATGCAGAAATCATCGCTTATTCTGGCGCTCGCGCTGGCCTTTACCCCTGCCGTCTGGGCAGAGAACGTCAATATTAACGGCACCGGCGTGAGCATTGAGGCCAATAAAACGCCGATTAATACCGCCAAAAACAATGATGCGGTGGCACAGCTGCCGAAAGACTATCGCTTTGCCGTGCCGGGGAAATTTACCGTGGCGGTGGCGGGCCTCAATCAACCGCCGCTGACGGTTTTCTCCGACGACAACAAAACGCTGCTGGGAAGCGAGGTTGACGTCGCCCGTCTGGTCGCCGACAGCCTCGGGCTGGAGCTGAACGTAGTGCCAACCTCCTGGGAAGACTGGCCCCTGGGAGTGGCGTCCGGGAAATACGATGCGGCCATCAGCAACATAACCGTCACCAAAGAGCGTAAAGAGAAGTTTGATTTCGCCACCTACCGGAAGGATTCCCTCGGCTTTTATGTGAAATCCACCAGCCCGATTACGTCGCTGCAGAAGGCGGAAGACATTGCCGGGCTGCGGATTATCGTCGGCTCCGGCACCAATCAGGAGGCCATCCTGCTGGCATGGAATGCTGAAAATCTGAAGAAAGGACTGAAGCCCTTTACCCCGATCTATACCAAAGACGATGCCGCCCAAACCCTGGCGCTGCAGTCCGGGCGCGCGGATGCCTACTTTGGTCCGAACGTGATTGGCGCATGGAAAGCGGCGCTGAACGGGAAAACCAAACTGGTAGGCAGCGTCGACGGCGGCTGGCCGAAGGCTGCGCACATCGCGGTCACGCTGAAGAAAGGCAGCGGGCTGGTTGAGCCGGTGCAAACCGCGCTGAACGGCGTCATCAAAAACGGCGATTACGACAAAGTGCTGAACCGCTGGGGTGAAGGGGTTGAGCGCATTCCTCAGTCAGAAGTGAACCCGGCGGGCCTGGGTGATTAAGGAGGCGTGATGAGCGAACGATTTCGTGATGTTTCACCGGAAGATGCCGAGCTTCAGCCCATTATCGAGGGGCTGTTCGGGGAATATGCGGCCCGCTACGGGGACTACTTCTCCAAAGATGCGGAAATTGAGCTCACCGAGTGGTATTTAGCGCCGCAGGGGCTGTTTATCGTGCTGGAGCGCGACGGGAAGATTATTGCCACCGGCGCGTACAAACCGTTCGACGAACGCACCGCAGAAATCAAACGCATCTGGACGGACAAAACCCTGCGTCAGCAGGGGCTTGCCGGGCGCGTGGTGCAGGAGCTTGAGCGCAGGGCGGTGCTGGCAGGGTACAGTCAGATCTACCTGACAACCGGCTTTCGCCAGCCGGAAGCGGTCAGGCTCTATCTCAGCCAGGGCTATCAGGCGCAGTTCGATCTAAACCGCGATCCGGAAGAGTACAGCCAGCCGCCGTTTGACGGTCGGCTGCGATTCACTAAAACGCTGGTACGCGAAGCGTTCAGTAAAACCGCATGAGGAACGACGATGAGCAACGTTGAAACCATTAAGGTGGTCCCGGCGCGTTATCCGCTGCGGGCCGTCGGCGCCGCGGTGGCGCTGTTTGTCCTGGCGGTCGTGATTCAGTCAGTCGCCTTTAACCCGCGCTGGGCGTGGGCGGTGTTCGCCCGCTGGTTCTTCGACCCGGTGATCCTCGAAGGCGTCGGGCAGACCCTGTTGCTGACGCTGATCGGTACCGCGCTGAGCGTGGTGTTTGGCGGCATGCTGGCCCTGGCGAGACTCTCTTCTTCCTGGCTGCTGAGCAGCCTGGCGTGGGCCTACATCTGGCTGTTTCGCTCGCTGCCGCTGATCGTCGTGCTGATCATCCTGTACAACTTTTCCTATCTCTACGACACGCTCTCGCTCGGCGTGCCGTTCACCGGCATCACCTGGGGCAGTTTTGAAACCATCAACGTGCTGGGGCAGTTCTCTACCGCCGTGGTGGGGCTCACCCTGGTGCAGAGCGCCTATACCGCCGAGATCGTTCGCGGCGGATTCCTCGGGGTCGATCACGGACAGTATGAGGCCGCCGCCGCGCTCGGCCTGCCGGCCTGGCGACGCACGGTGCGCATCATTTTGCCTCAGGCGCTGCGCACCATCCTGCCGTCGGGGTTCAATGAAATCATCAGCCTCGCCAAGGGCACGGCGATGGTGTACGTCCTGGCGATGCCGGAACTGTTCTATACCATTCAGATGATCTACAACCGCACGCAGGAGGTGATCCCGCTGCTGATGGTCGGTGCCGCGTGGTATCTGGCGATCACCACCGTCCTGTCCGCTATCCAGTACGGTGTTGAACGTGCGCTTGCCCGCAGCGAACGCCGCTCTGCCGTTAACCAGAACCGTACCGTCCGTCGCACTCGTTCTGTCACCACTACCCCAGCACAGGAGCCCGTCCATGCAAGCCTCTCCTGAAGGACATATTTCGATTACCGGCGTCAGCAAGTATTTCGGTCGCCATAAGGCGCTCGACAACGTTTCGCTTGAGATCCCGCCCGGTTCCGTGACGGTCATTCTCGGGCCGTCCGGGTCGGGCAAATCGACGCTGCTGCGCACCATTAACCACCTGGAGCGCGTCGACGAAGGCTTTATTCAGATTGACGGGGACTACATTGGCTACCGTCGTCAGGGCGACAAGCTCTACGAGCTGAAGGAGAAAGAGATCCTCAAACAGCGCGTCAACGTGGGCTACGTTTTTCAGAACTTCAACCTCTTTCCGCACCTCACGGTGTTGGAAAACCTGATTGAGGCGCCCATCGCGCATAAAAAGCTCAGCAAAAAAGAGGCGGTGGAAAGAGCGTACAGCCTGCTGGACGTGGTCGGGCTGCGGGATAAAGCCGATGCCTGGTCCCGGCATCTTTCCGGCGGGCAACAGCAGCGTATTGCCATTGCCCGCGCGCTGGCGTTACGTCCACGCGTGATGCTGTTTGATGAACCCACCTCGGCGCTGGATCCGGAGCTGGTGGGGGAAGTGCTGGACGTGATCAAAAAACTGGCGCGCTCCGGCACTACGCTGGTGGTGGTCACTCACGAGATCGGCTTTGCCCGGGAAGTGGCGGATCAGGTGGTGTTTATGGTCGACGGAAAAATTGTCGAGCAGGGCAGCAGTGACGAGGTGTTAAACCGTCCGTCACACGCGCGAACGCGCCAGTTCCTGTCAAAAGTGCTGTAAGGAGCGCAGATGAAATACGGACTTCTGGCGGGGCTACTTTTTACGACGGCGAGCCACGCCAGCATCGATCTGCAAGCTAACGAGCAGCCGCTGCCGGTGACGGTGGATCGGCAGGCCGTGGCGAAGATCCCCGCCGGTTATAAATTCGTTGAGCCGGGTACGCTGACGGTCGCCGTCTCGATGCTGAACTCCCCGCCGCTGGCGCTGCTGGCCAGCGATAACCGCACGCGGATTGGCAGCGATCCGGATATCGCCCGCCTGCTGGCGGGCAGCCTGGGGCTGAAGCTAAAGCTGGTGCCGACGGCGTGGGAAGACTGGCCGCTGGGGATCGCTTCCGGGCGCTACGACGTGGCGCTGGTGAACATTGCGGTGACCGAACAGCGTAAAGAGAAGTTTGATTTTGCGACCTACCGCGTCGATTCGCTGGCGTTTTCGGTGAAATCGACCAGCGAGATTCAGTCAATCAAAAGCGCGGCAGATCTGGCCGGGAAAAGGGTTATTGTTGGCTCCGGCACCAATCAGGAGCGCATCCTGCTGGGCTGGAACGAAGAGAACAAAAAAGCGGGGCGGGCGCCCGCGCTGCCGGTCTATCTTCATGACGATGCCTCGGGCAATCTCTATATCCAGTCCGGCAGGGCGGATGTGTTCTTTGGCCCCCAGTCGGTTTCAGCTTACAAAGCGGCGCTCACCGGCAAAACCCGCGTGGTCGGTTTAGGGCCGAAGAAAGCTTATGTCGCCACCACGACCAAAAAAGGCAATCAACTGGTTTATGCCCTGCAGGCCGCGCTGAACGGTGCGATTGAGCGCGGAGAGTACCAGAAGGTGCTGGCGCGCTGGGGCGAGCAGGGCGAAGCGGTGACGCAATCGGAGGTCAATCCGCCTGGGATAACCTACTAATGGTGCTCTACACTTAGGATTTTCACTCCTGAGGGGGCAACATGATTAAACTTTATGGCGTACCCGGCTGGGGCTCGGCAATCAGTGAGGTGATGCTGACCCTGGCTGATATCCCTTATCAATTTATCAACGTGGACGGGTTTGACCAGCCCGGTCCGCAGCGTGAATTGCTGCACAAGCTCAATCCGCTGTGCCAGGTGCCGACGCTGGAGCTGGAAAATGGTGCCATCATGACCGAAACGGCGGCGATTGCCCTGATGGTGCTCGACCGGTGTCCCGATCTCGCGCCGCCCGTGGGGCAGGCTGAACGTCAGCAGTTTCAGCGTTTGCTCATCTGGTTCGTAGCCAACGTCTATCCCACGTTTACCTATGCAGACTATCCCGAACGCTGGGTGCCGGATGCGCCCGAACAGCTGCAGAAAAACTGCATCGAATACCGGAAGTCCCTCTATTTGTGGTTCGAAAGCCAGCTTAAGGCTACCCCGTTTGCGCTGGGGGAACGGCTGACGCTGCTCGATGTGTATATTGTGGTGGCGCGCACCTGGGGGCCCCGTCACGCCTGGTTTGCCGAAAATGCCCCTAAATTCACGGCGATTGCGGACGCCGTATGTCAGCTACCGGAACTGCACAAGGTGTTAAAGGCAAACAAAATTATCTGATAACGTGGAACCCTCATTCACAACCGGAAGCCTGCACATGCCACACGTAGATATCAAATGTTTTCCCCGTGATTTGAACGACGAACAAAAAGATGCACTGGCGGCAGATATTGCCGACGTGATTATTCGCCATTTCAACAGTAAAGACAGTTCCGTGTCGGTGGCGTTGAAGCAGATCGCGCCTGAAGACTGGAAGGCGCAGGTCTGGGATACCGAAATTGGACCGAAGCTGGAGGAGCTTATTAAGAAGCCCGGGTATTCGATGTAAGATCTTCTGCCGGGGGGCGAATAAATCCTCCCCGGCTCGATTTCCCGTTTTTCGCAAAAATCGATAAAAATGCGTTTTGTCTTATCCGCTACAATTAACTTTTCTGACTGGCATATTATTCATCCTTAGGAAAGATCTTCAACAGAATCAATTAAGGACAGACACGTTAAAGGATAATTTTCTGATGACAAAATTACCCCGTTTTTCATTCGCCTTTCTTCATCCCCGTTACTGGCTAAGCTGGGCCGGCATTGCGGCTCTGTGGCTCATCATGCTGCTCCCTTATCCGCTTCTGTTCAGAATCGGTTATGGCCTGGGTAGACTGGCGATGCGCCTGCTTCCGCGCCGCGTCGAGATTGCACGCCGCAACCTGGAGCTCTGTTTCCCGGAGATGAAAAAGGTGGAGAGAGAGTCATTGCTGCAGCGTAATTTTGAATCGGTAGGAATGGGGGTAATCGAAACCGGGATGGCGTGGTTCTGGCCTGCATGGCGAGTGCGGAAATGCTTTACCGTAACGGGTTATGAGCACATGGAGAAAGCCAGAGCGCAAGGAAAGGGCGTGGTGCTGGTGGGAATGCATTTTCTGACGCTTGAGCTGGGCGCGCGGATATTTGGCATGCTTAACCCCGGTATCGGGGTTTATCGTCCTAATAATAATGCCCTGCTGGACTGGCTTCAGACGCGCGGGCGCCTGCGCTCCAACAAAACCATGCTCGATCGCCATGATTTAAAGGGAATGATCCGTTCGCTGAAGCAGAATGAAATTTTGTGGTACGCCCCGGACCACGACTATGGCAAAACCAACAGCGTGTTTGTGCCGTTCTTCGCGGTGCCGGATGCCGCGACGACGGCGGGCAGCTATATGCTGGTCAAAAGCGCTAACCCTGCCCTCATACCCTTTGTGCCGCGGCGCAGGGCGAATGGCACCGGCTACGAGCTGATTATTCTGGAAGATATCAGTGAGGCGTTGCAGGGCGGCGATAAAGAAGCCGTGGCGACGCAGATGAACAAGGCAATTGAGCAGGCCGTACGCATGGCGCCTGAACAATATATGTGGCTGCACCGTCGCTTCAAAACGCGACCTGAAGGTGTACCTGACCGTTATGCTCGCCAGAAACAGGCGGCTACACGGGGTGATATTCTCTCCGCCAGCGAATTTTCTGACCGCTCAGGCGTACAGCACTAAACCCTCAGCAATGCCCTCACCCTGCGGTGAGGGCATGACCAGCGCTACAGCGCAGAACGGCGGTACGGCGCATAGTCTGCCTGCCACCAGGTCTTCTCAATGCGCGCCATCAGGGTTTCATCATCTAAAGACGGCGCCACGCCTTGTTCAATGGCGGCCCGGGCGACGGCGACGGCAATCTGGCGTGAAACCGTTTCAATCTGATCTACCGGCGGCAGCAGTCCGCCTCTTTCCGTGGTCACCAGTGGAGACTGTGCGGCCAGGCTGCGGCTTGCTGCCATCAGCATCTCTTCCGTCACCCGGCGCGCGTTGCAGGCCAGCACGCCAAGCCCCAGACCAGGGAAAATATAGGCGTTGTTACACTGGGCGATCTCGTAGTGCGTATTCTCCCAGAATACCGGAGCGAACGGGCTGCCGGTGGCCACCAGCGCGGCACCCTGTGTCCAGGCGATAAGGTCCTGCGGCTGGGCTTCCGCCCGCGAGGTCGGGTTCGAGAGCGGCATGATGATGGGGCGCGGACAATGGCGATGCATCTCTTTGACGATCTCTTCGCTGAACAGCCCAGGCTGGCCTGAAACGCCGATCATCACCGTGGGATGCGCGTTCTTCACCACGTCCAGAAGGGAAATATTCTTCGCGTCCACCTGCCAGCTGCAAACGGCATCGCGCGCGGTAAGCAGGTTTTTCTGGAAATCGAGCAGGTTTGTCATGTCGTCGGTCAGCAGGCCGAAGCGATCGACCATAAAGATCCGGCTGCGGGCTTCGGACTCGGTCAGGCCGTCGTCCACCATCAGCGCCACAATTTTTTCAGCGATCCCGCACCCGGCAGAGCCGCTGCCCAAAAAGACCACGCGCTGATCGCGAATGCGCGTACCCGCGGCATGGGCCGCAGCCATCAGCGTACCGGCGGTGATGGCTGCCGTGCCCTGGATGTCATCATTGAAACAGCACAGCTGGTTGCGGTAGCGCTGGAGAAGTCGCGTGGCGTTTTTCTGCGCAAAGTCTTCAAACTGCAGGAGAACGTTGGGCCAGCGCGCTTTAACGGTGCTGACAAACATATCCATAAACTCAGCGTACTGGTCGTCGCTGATGCGCGGGTGGCGCCAGCCCATGTACATCGGGTCGTCGAGATGTTGCTGATTATTGGTGCCGACATCCAGCATAATCGGGAGAGTGGAGGCCGGGTGGATCCCTCCGCAGGCGGTATAAAGCGAAAGCTTACCAATTGGAATGCCCATTCCGCCGATACCCTGATCGCCAAGCCCTAAAATACGTTCCCCGTCCGTTACCACTATCACGCGAACGTCGTTACGCGAAAAGCTTTGCAGCATCTCATCAATACGATGGCGGTTAGGCCATGAAATAAACAGGCCGCGCGCGCGTCGATAAATCGTGGAGAAATGCTCGCAGGCTTCACCGACCGTCGGGGTATAGATAATCGGTAACGTCTCTTTCAGATGCGAACGCAAGAGGTTATAAAAGAGAGTTTCATTGGTGTCCTGAATATTTCGCAGGTAAACATGACGCGAAATATCGCTTTTAAAATGGCAGAACTGCACCCAGGCGCGCTCGGTTTGCTCTTCAATGGTTTCAACGTTATGCGGCAATAATCCATGCAGATTAAAATTATCACGCTCTTCTTTAATAAATGCGAGGCCTTTATTTAGTAGCGGGTTTTCCAGCAATACGGCACCGTTATAGGGGGTGTACAGAACTTCTTTCCGGGACATGGTTAACTCCTGAATTTTTTTAACAAAACAGATTAAGAGATTAAATAAATCATGATGCCTTCGGTCACGACCCCGATGGCCGTGCCAATTAATATGGAAGAGGATGCGGTATCAATATAGGTATCGCTGCGCAACGCAAACATCCCCGCCGCAATCGCGGAAGGTGTTGCGCCAATAATTACGACCTGCTGTAGTAAGGTATGGCTCAGGCCAAAGGCGAGCCCGGCGGCGGCCATCATTGCTGGCTGAATTAAGTTTTTAATACTGATATTGGTAAATGTCTGCACGTTCAGTTTTGGACGTTCGCCGTAAAACAGCAGGCCGAGGGCAAACAGGGACAGTCCGCCTGAAACTTTGCCAACCATCTCAATAGGCATGCTGAGAATAGCAGGGATTTGCACGCCGGCCAGACTGAGCAATACGCCGGAGACCGGGATCCAGACGATAGGATTGCGTGCCGCCTTGATGAGGTTTTGCACGATCATCGCCCCCGGGTGCAGCGCCTCCAGGCCGTCATGACCGTTTTTATCACCCATACGAATCAGGACGATAGTCAGAGGGATCATGATAACGCTGGTAATAATATTGCCAATCAGCACGCCGATAAATCCTTCCGGCCCAATCAAGACCGCCAGGACCGGAGCGCCAAAGTAGGCCATATCGGGAAAGGCGCAAACCAGAGACTGAATGGCGCTGGTTTTGATATCGTGGCGAAAAACGTAGCGCGAAATAAATAGCGTCAGTAAATACGACCCCATTAAACCGACAACTAAAACGGCCATAAAGGTCAGGTTCTTAATTTTATTGGGATCGGTATGCAATGCACCGATAAAAAGATGGAAAGGAAGGGCGAAACGAATCACCACGGTTGCCATGACGTTTGCATCTTCACGCCGGGAATATCCCAGCTTTCCACTTAGCCATCCAAGTAACATTATAAAGACGAGCGGAAACAGTGACTGTAATAGTAATGAAGGCATAGTATTTCCTGTAGGGTATTTTATGTGTTTTATTGCAGCGCTAATCTAGCGCTTAGAAAACAGGGCAGGAGTGACAAGGGTCACACTCTCTCTGGTTTAATTAATTTCAAAAAGATTGCATTAGTTGAATAACTAATACTTTCGTCAAATATTGATAAGGCGCAAGAAAGCGATGCTGGTCATCATAAATAACTTTAGTTACTTAATGATGAATTAAGTTATTTAAAGATAAAGGGCCGTATTGTTCACATTTCTCCCGGCAGGCTCGTGATAATTTCATATTGAGCCTGGTTTAAGAAAAGGCCATCTAAGTCATTATTTATATTTAAAAACATTTATTCGTATCAGGAATAGCTCCAGTTTATTCCTTTCTCTGTATATCCGAACACAATTTTCAGGTGATTATATGAAAGATAATCCTGTACCGACTTCTGAGCTGTCTACCTCGCGTTTCGCCTTTGGGCTCAACAATACCGAGGTGGGCACGGTCCCGTTGATGCTGTTCGTCGGGATTGCCGCCATTGTGGCGACGTCCGCCTGGGCAGGGCTGCTGCCGAAAAATATGATAGGTGGTCTCGCGGTCATCATGACCCTCGGTTTCGCGTTTGCCAAAGTGGGGCGTCAAATCCCGGTACTCAAAGATATCGGCGGCCCGGCGATCCTGTGCCTGATGGTCCCCTCCGTGCTGGTCTATTTTGGCGTATTCGGGAAACATACCCTTGATACCGTGCATCTGCTGATGAAAGAGGCGAATCTGCTCTATTTCGTCATCGCCTGCCTGGTAGTCGGCAGCATTCTGGGGATGAATCGGGTGCTGCTGATCCAGGGGATGATGCGCATGTTTGTTCCGCTGGTGGCGGGAACATGCATGGCCGTGCTGAGCGGCCTCATTGTGGGTTCACTGTTTGGTTATACGCCTTACCACACCTTCTTCTTCATCATTGTGCCCATCATTGGCGGCGGGATCGGCGAGGGGATTTTGCCGCTGTCCCTGGCCTATTCGGCAATACTGGGGCAGACGCCGGACGTCTACGTTGCGCAGCTTGCACCCGCTGCGGTCGTTGGGAATATCTTCGCCATTATTTGTGCGGGCTCGCTGGCGCGACTCGGCGCGAAACGTCGTGCGCTTTCGGGAAATGGCATGCTCACGCGGAGTAAAGACGACGCCAGCCTGTTTGCCGGGGCGCAAAGCACGCAGCAGACGGATTTTCATCTGATGGGCGGCGGGTTACTGATGGTGTGCGCGTTTTTCATCGTCGGCGGACTGTTTGAAAAACTGGTGCACATTCCCGGCCCGGTGCTGATGATCCTGATTGCCGTTCTGTGTAAATACTTCAGGGTGATCCCGGCCTCAATGGAGCAGGGCGCGCATAGCTGCTATAAATTCGTCTCGGCTGCGCTGGTCTGGCCGCTGATGATCGGCCTCGGGATGTTATACGTGCCGCTTGAGAGCGTGGTGTCGGTCTTCTCGGTGGGATACGTGGTGGTATGCGGTTCGGTTGTGATTGCGATGGCGCTGAGCGGCTACGTTATTGCGTCGCGTCTGAATATGTATCCTGTGGAAGCGGCCATTGTGACCTGCTGCCACAGCGGGCTGGGCGGAACGGGGGACGTGGCCATTTTGTCCGCGTCTAACCGGATGTCGCTCATGCCGTTCGCGCAGATCGCCACCCGCATCGGCGGCGCGTCGACGGTGATTTTCGCCACGCTGCTGATGGGCTGGATTATGGCGCACTGATCCGAAATGTCAGGATACTGAATCGCAACGACATTTACAGATTGTCGCTGCGGTTCAGTCCTTTATAAAACTCACCGCGCTGTATAGAATTACCGCAGCCACAGCGACGGGATACCACACGATGACCGGAAGAGTTGATTATCAGATTGAAAAATATCTCCTGACCGAAGCCGCCGAACCGGAGCGCCTGACGCGCCAGTGGGCGGAGGTGCTGGAGGAGTGCCGTGAGCAACAGTCCGGTGCGGAGGATCGTCTGCGTCTCGCGCTGCTTAATGTGGATTTTGTCACCAGCTTCGAGCTGCCGTTCAGGCTGCTCCTCACCCGCGCGCCCCAGCTGATTGACGCTGTCAGAAAAGAGCTTCAGCTCAGTCAGAAAAATGTTCTGTTTAACGGCAAGCGCTTTGGCTGCGTCTATAGCCTTAAAAGGGATCTGGACGGCATACCTGACGAGTTTACCTATCAGCTGAAAACGCGTATCCATCGTAGTGACGCAACAGGATGTAACGAACTGCCTTACCGGCAAATTGCCCAGCAGGTTAAAGCCCCAAAGGAACGCCTCAAGCTGGCGCTGGAAAACGGGCTGTCTGTAACCGCGCTCGACGGACTTTTCTGGTTTGGCATTCAGCGCATCGCGGCCGATGTGCAGAGATTACGCAAAACGGGGATGCGGATAGTGACGTCCAACGCCGAGGTGTTTGATACGCTCACCAAAACAACCCGGCGGATCCCAGCCTATAGCCTTGCTCGCCCGGAATGAGTGTCAGTCTCTTACCCGTCGACGGCATCAAACATGATGGAAAATTGCGGCCAGTTTTTTCACAGCGTCTTCTATTTCCCTTTCCGTGTAAGCTGCAAATCCCATCAAAAAACCGGTGGACGCGGGGGGACCTGCATATAAATCGGTAAGCCCAAGCATATCAACACCCGCGCGGCGGGCGGCGGTGGCTATCTCTTTCTCGGATATTCCGTGCTTCAGGTGACAAGGCATTTGCATTCCGCCCGCAGGCGTTTCACAGGTAACATATTCGGAGAGATATTCGTCCATCATACTTGCCAGCGCGTCTCGACGAGCAACGTAAATACTCCGCATCTTACGAACATAGGCGCCAAAATGGCCCCCCTCCAGAAATTTAGCCAGCGTCAGCTGGGTTATTGAGGCGGTGTGGCCATCCATTAACGTCCTCGCCATGGTAAAGGGCTCTATCAGTTCTGAGGGGACGATCGTGTAGGCAATACGTAGCCCAGGGAACAGAGACTTGGTGAACGTGCCTATATAAATTGTCCGGTTGTACGTATCAAGCCCCTGAAGACTGGCCATAGGCTTGCCTTCGTAGTGAAACTCACTGTCATAGTCATCCTCAATGATCCAGGCTCCGTAACGGTTTGCCCATTTAATAACTGCCAGTCGTCGGTCAAGAGAGAGCGTCACCCCGGTAGGGTATTGATGAGAAGGCGTCAGGTAGATCGCCCTGGCTGGCTCGGTCAGAGAATTAAGCCCGTCAACCGAGATGCCTTTTTCATCAAGAGGAACCGGAATACAGCGAAGCCCTGCAGCGTTGAACGCTTTGTGTGCCCCTTGATAGGAGGGATCTTCAATGACAATGCCATCACCGGCGTCCATCAGCGCGTGGGAACAGAGCGCGAGCGCCTGTTGAGAACTTGTCAGAACGATGACCTGTTCCGCCCTCGCGCGCGTCCCGCGCTCAAGATTGACGTATTCCGCAATTGCCCGTCGCAGGCGCTCTATACCCTGGGGTGGACTTTGCTCTAACGCCTGGTGCTGAAACTCCTTCAGCACCTGTCGCTGAAGACGCTCCCAGATCGAAATGGGAAACATGCGGGTTTCAGGAATGCCGGGCGCAAGGGGGCGAGGGGAGGAAAATTCGCGGATCCCGCCGCTTTCATAGATGACCTTTCCACGGACGCTGAGTTTTGCTTTTCGTATCTCAGCGGTTGGCTGATGCTGCCGGGGACGAGGTTTTAAAAAACGCGCGCTGGAAGAGACGAAGCTCCCTCTGCCTGTTTGTCTCTCAATAAAACCTTCGGCATGCAGGCTGGAGTAGGCCGCTTCTATGGTATCCCGGGAAACGCTGAGAGAAGCCGCCAGAGCGCGTGAGGCAGGAAGGGCCTTACCGTGAGATAATACCCCTTCCAGTATTAGCGTCCGTATTGCTCTCTGGATCCTTTCATGAAGCGGTAGCGATCCGTTAGCGGGGTCGATAATCCATGCCTTAACCGTTTCTAGCTGCGCGTGCTTAAACATTACGTTGTCCACTTTTCCTCTGCGTCTCTTGATTCTAAAGCAATAGTGCCTGTAGCAGGATGAAAAATTGGTCTGCCTTCATGATGAAAATTGGCGGGGCAAAACGTGCCATTCAGCGAATACACTCTTCCTGAAACGAATAAACGGGTGACCAAAGAGGCAATATGAATAATACGAGCGTGACAATTGAGGCAGTTAAAGAACATGATTTTGAAAGCTGGATGCCACTGTGGAGTAAATACCAGGAATTTTATAATGTCGACCTCTCTGGGGCCGTCACTCAACGAACCTGGCAGCGATTTTTCAGCCCCGTTGAGCCGCTATTCTGCGTGGTAGCACGATGTAATGGAGACATAGTGGGTTTTGCGCATTATCTTTTTCACCGCTCGACCTGGGCTGAGAGCGATTACTGCTACCTCGAAGATTTATACGTCTGCGAAGCCGTAAGGGGCAAACACATTGGCAAACAGCTAATAGAATATGTTCAGAGAGAAGCGAGAAAACATCACGCCAGCCACCTTTACTGGCATACGCATGAAGCCAATTATCGCGGGCAACGATTGTACGACTGGATTGCGAAGAAAAGTGGAATGATTGAATATCGTATGCAGGTTAGATAAATCCCTTCGCTGACGTAATGCCCCCCTCAAATATGTACGGGGCATTTTTCAGGAAAAAACAGGCATGTCCTTATGATTTGGCCTGTAAAAGTATCTCCATCAGCCCTGGAAAACGGGCATCCAGATCCTCTCTTCGCAACGAAATCATGTTCTCCCGCCCCTGCGGGCGCTGCCAGATAACGCCGCTGTCGCGCAGAACGCGCCAGTGGTGTGTCATCGTGGACTTCACCACGTCTTCCGGACGCAGCGCGTTACAGCTGAGTTCGCTGCCATCGGCGAGCCGGCGAATAATCGACAGCCGGAGCGGATTGCCGAGGGCAAACAGCACATTTTCCAGCAATATTTGTTCAGTTTCAGGGTGGTTTGGGATCATCGTTTTCCTGCGTATGGCGTCAGATTGAGCTATATCAACAATAGGTCAACCATTAAAAAATAGTTCGATAATACTCGTACAATAGGACTATTATAGCAAACGAACGAATGCACGACCATCCTGGTCGTCACAAACAAGTCATAAGACTTAAGGAAATATCATGCCCCGACCCATCCCTCTCGAACGTTATCGCAACATCGGTATCTCCGCGCATATCGATGCCGGTAAAACCACCACCACTGAGCGCATCCTGTTTTATACCGGGATGAGCCACAAGCTGGGTGAAGTACACGATGGCGCGGCAACCACAGACTGGATGGCGCAGGAGCAAGAGCGCGGGATCACGATTACCTCGGCGGCCGTCAGCTGCTTCTGGCCGGGTATGGACAGAGGATATGAACCGCACCGGATCAACATCATCGACACACCGGGGCACGTGGATTTCACCATTGAGGTGGAACGTTCCATGCGCGTGCTCGACGGCGCCGTGATGGTGTATGACTCCGTGGGCGGCGTGCAGCCTCAGTCGGAAACCGTCTGGCGTCAGGCCAATAAATATCACGTTCCGCGTCTGGCCTTCGTTAACAAAATGGACCGTCCGGGTGCCGATTTCTTCCGCGTCGTGCGGATGATGCAGGAACGCCTGAAGGCCAATCCGGTGCCGATTGTCATCCCGGTAGGCGCAGAAGATCGTTTCACCGGCGTGGTGGATCTCATCAAGATGCGCACTATTCTGTGGGACGATGCGACGCAGGGCATGGTGTTTACCTATGCGCCCGTGCCGGATGATTTAGTCAGCACCGCCCAGGAGTGGCGTGAAAAAATGGTCTCTGCGGCTGCGGAAGCCAGCGATGAACTGATGGATAAGTACCTGGAAACCGGCGACCTGACGGAAGCGGAAATCATCAAAGGGTTGCGTATTCGCACTATCTCGGGCGAAATCCAGCCGATGCTGTGCGGCAGCGCGTTCAAAAATAAAGGCGTGCAGCGCATGCTCGATGCGGTGATTGAGCTTATGCCGTCGCCGCTGGACGTGCCGGCCATTGATGGCGTGGATGAAAAAGGGCAGCACGCGGAGCGTCATCCGAGCGATGATGAGCCGTTCTCGGCCCTGGCGTTCAAGCTGATGAGCGACCCGTACGTTGGTCAGCTGACCTTTATCCGCGTGTACTCGGGCGTGCTGCGTAAAGGCGACGCGGTGTATAACCCGGTGAAAGGGAAGAAAGAGCGTATCGGGCGTATCGTGCTGATGCATGCCAACGATCGTCACGAGGTGGACGAACTGCGCGCCGGAGACATCGCGGCCTGCGTTGGGCTGAAGGATGTGACCACCGGTGACACGCTCACCGATCCGAACGCCGTCATTACGCTTGAGCGCATGGAGTTCCCGGATCCGGTGATTTCGCTGGCGATTGAGCCGAAAACCAAAGGCGATCAGGAGAAAATGGGGATCGCGCTGCAGCGTCTGGCGGCGGAAGATCCGTCTTTCCGCCTGCATACTGACGAAGAGTCCGGCCAGACCATTATCTCCGGGATGGGTGAGCTACATCTTGAGATCATCGTCGACCGCATGAAGCGTGAGTTTGGCGTCGAGGCGAACATTGGCCGCCCACAGGTAACCTACCGTGAAACCCTGCGTAAAACGGTGAAGGATATCGAAGGCAAATTTGTCCGTCAGTCCGGCGGCAAAGGGCAGTACGGCCATGTGGTGCTGAGCCTGGAGCCGCTGGAGCCTGGAAGTGGTTTTAAATTTGAAGATGCCACTAAGGGCGGCGTGGTTCCGCGCGAGTTTATTCCGTCCGTTGAGAAAGGGCTGCGGGAAGCGATGAACAGCGGCGTGCTGGCCGGCTATCCGGTTGTAGACGTCAAAGCGACGCTGACGTTTGGCTCGTATCATGACGTTGACTCCTCGGAGATGGCGTTCCGCATGGCGGCGATCCTCGGCTTTAAAGAGGGCGCCCGCAGGGCGGACCCGGTGATCCTTGAGCCGATCATGCATGTGGAGGTGGAAACACCGGAAGAGTACGCCGGTAACATCATGGGCGATCTCTCTTCACGTCGCGGTATGGTGCAGGGGATGGCGGAGCAGTACGGAAGCCAGATTATTCGCGCTGACGTGCCGCTGGCAGAGATGTTTGGCTATGCCACGACATTGCGCTCGATGTCCCAGGGACGCGCGACGTATACGATGGAGTTCCATCATTTTGCGGAAGCCCCGCGGAATGTTGCGGATGAAATTATTGCGCGTCGTGCGAAGTAATGCGGTCACCCTCTCCCAATTGGGGGAGGGTTTTCTCAATCCAGCGCCTTCACCATTTTCCCGCTCGCCACAAACGTCCCGGCCCCAAGATGATGCAGGGTATTAAGCTTATCCCCGTCAAACTGCCAGCGTCCGGCGACAAACGCGCGTTCATCGGCTGCCGCTGAAACCACTTCACCAAACAGCGTATCGTATTTTTCTGCCACGGAGGTGACGGGTAGTAACCGACACTCCATCCACGCCAGACATTTTTCTTCAATCATCGGCAGGCCAAGCTCAGGACCGTTCACCACCGGGATCCCGTAGCAGTTGAATTTGTCTTCATCGCGCCCGCTGACGCTACCGACCGCGTATGTCCAGTTGGCCGCCGCCACGCCGGGGATGACGATGCCAAACTTTCCGCTGCGCTCGATCAGCTCGCGTGACCAGGTACTTTTATCCACGACGATCGCGATGCGCGGCGGTTCAAACTCAACGGGCATTGACCATGCGGCGGCCATCACGTTACGTCTGTCGAGGCTTTCATCCCGACTGGTGATAAGCACAGTAGGGCCGTGGTTCAGCAGACGGCTGGCATGACGTAATTCAACAGGGCGAAAGTGGCTCATAGGATCTCCTCATCTACACCGATGATTATGGCGAAAAAGCACGTAAATCAAAGTGAGTGGGTAAAATTAGTTTATAAACAGAACATCACAATTAAAGGAAACTGATGCATGTCCCCATTCCTGACCGCCTATTTCGCCCGCATCGGCTGTACGCAGCCGACACGGGTGGATATCGATACCCTGCGCGCGCTGCATTTACATCACAACTGTGCGATCCCTTTTGAGAATATCGATGTCGTTCTGCCGCGCGAAATCCAGCTTGACGATCGGTGCCTCGTTGACAAGCTGGTCACCGCACGTCGCGGAGGCTACTGCTTTGAGCAAAACGGCCTGTTCGAGCGCGTATTGCGTGAGGTCGGATTTACGGTGCGCAGCGTGCTGGGACGCGTGGTATTAGCGAGTCCGCCGCAAATGCCGCCGCGCACGCATCGCCTGCTGCTGGTTGAGCTTAACGGTGAGCGCTGGATAGCCGATGTCGGGTTTGGCGGCCAGACGCTGACGGCGCCGATTCGCCTGCTCGCTAATGAAGAACAGGAGACTCCGCACGGGCTGTACCGTCTGCTGAGCGAGGGCAACGACTGGGTGCTGCAGTTCCGTCAGCACGAGCACTGGCAGTCGATGTACCAGTTTGACCTGACTACGCAGTATTTCAGCGATTACGTGATGGGGAATTTCTGGTCGGCGCACTGGCCGCAGTCGCATTTCCGTCATCATCTGTTGATGTGTCGCCATCTGCCGGACGGCGGCAAGCTGACGCTGACCAACTTCAACTTTACCCACTGGCAGAATGGCCATGTGGAGGAGCAGATCCATTTGCCGGATGCCGAGGCGCTTTATCAGCTGATGCAGGAACGCTTTGGACTGGGCGTTGACGATGCAAAACACGGATTTTCCCTGGCGGAGCTAACGGCGGTAATGGCGGGCTTTGATACACATCCTCAGGCCGGGAAATAATGCGCAAAGAGGGGGCTGTTGGCCCCCGACAACTTCACTTCTGAGACGGGGGAGTAAATAACTCGAGGGTGATTAATTTATCCAGATGATTGTTAAACGCGGTTTCATCCATTTCGGGCATGTTTAAGATATACATCCCGTCAAGACCGCATACCAGACCAATCAAGCGCCAGGCGATATTTTCCGCCCGATCGCCAGGACGAAATACCCCGGCCTCTGTTCCCGCACAGATCAGCGCCACCGTTTCCTGATGCCACATCTCCATGGTCATCACATAGGCGCCTTTGATATCGGCATCGCGGCTGGCCAGGATCTGCGCTTCGCGCCACAGGCGAATATAGGGCTCGAACCTGCCGTCATCGCTGCCGAGCATGGCATGAAGCTGCTCCCGCCATCCCGCCTGTTTACCCGCGACATCCGCATCCAACAGCTCGCGAATTAACCGTACGAAGGCCAGCGATTTTAGCTCTCCGCCGGAGGTAAAATGATGGTGAACCTGTCCGGTCGCAACCCCGGCTTCAGCCGCAACGCGGCGTACCGTCATTGCCGCCAGTCCTTCGGCCAGCGCCACGCGCATGGCGGCCTGTAAGATGGCTTCGCGCCGTTCATCCTTGCTCAGATATCGCATCGTTACTCACTCTCAATGGGAACGAAACGAGTGTAACAAAAAGCTGGACACGCGTTCAACTTTACGTAGGATCGCAATCTGGACATGTGTCCAGGTTTAAAATGAAAAGGAAATTTATGTTTCGTCAGTGGTTAGCGTTAGTGATTATCGTGCTGGTGTATATCCCGGTCGCGATTGACGCGACGGTGCTGCACGTGGCGGCGCCAACATTGAGCATGACGCTGGGCGCCAGCGGTAACGAATTATTGTGGATCATCGATATCTACTCGCTGGTGATGGCGGGTATGGTGCTGCCGATGGGCGCCCTGGGTGACCGGATTGGTTTTAAACGACTGCTCATGATTGGCAGCACGCTGTTTGGCCTGTCGTCGCTGGCGGCAGCGTTTGCCCCTTCAGCAGGATGGCTGATCGCGGCGCGCGCCTCGCTGGCGATCGGTGCTGCAATGATCATTCCTGCCACTCTGGCGGGGATCCGCACGCTGTTTACCGACGCGAAAGATCGCAACATCGCGCTCGGCGTCTGGGCGGCGGTCGGTTCCGGCGGGGCGGCGTTTGGCCCGCTGATCGGCGGTATGCTGCTGGAGCATTTTTACTGGGGATCGGTGTTTTTAATCAACGTGCCGATTGTGCTGGTGGTGGTTTCGCTGGCCGCGCGTTTTGTCCCTCCTCAGCAGGGACGCCCGGAGCAGCCGCTGAATATCAGCCATGCCATCATGCTGATTGTTGCGATTTTACTGCTGGTCTACAGCGCCAAAACCGCGCTAAAAGGCGCGCTGTCGCCGTGGCTGGTAGCTTCCGCGCTGGTGACCGGCTCGGTGCTGCTGTTTATCTTCGTGCGTATTCAACTGCGCGCCCGCGTGCCGATGATCGACATGCGCCTGTTCTGTCACCGCATCATTCTGAGCGGCGTGGTGATGGCGATGACCGCCATGATTGCCCTGGTCGGGTTTGAGCTGCTGATGGCCCAGGAGCTGCAGTTTGTTCACGGCTTTACGCCGTTTGAAGCGGGCATGTTTATGCTGCCGGTGATGGTCGCCAGCGGGTTCAGCGGGCCGATCGCGGGCGTGCTGGTTGGGCGTTTGGGGCTACGCATTGTCGCTGCGGGGGGCATGGGGCTTAGCGCCGTCAGCTTTATCGGCCTGTCGACGCTCGACTTCAGCACGCAGCAGTGGCAGGCGTGGGGGCTGATGGTGCTGCTCGGCTTCAGTGCCGCCAGCGCGCTGCTGGCCTCGACTTCCGCCATTATGGCTGCCGCGCCGAAGGAGAAAGCCGCCGCCGCAGGGGCGATTGAAACCATGTCCTATGAGCTGGGGGCCGGGTTGGGGATTGCGATCTTTGGCCTGCTGTTGACCCGCAGCTTCTCGGCGTCGATTGAGCTGCCGCAGGGGCTGAACGCCTCGCTCGTCGACAAAGCCTCGTCATCGATTGGTGAAGCGATGAAGGTGGCGCAGAACCTGACGCCGCATCTGGCTGAGCCGGTGATTGAGGCGGCGAAAAGCGCGTTTATTATGTCCCACAGCGTGGCGCTGGGCAGCGCGGGCGGAATGCTGCTGTTGCTGGCAGTGGGGATCTGGTTTAGCCTGGCGAAGGTCAATCCGCAGTAAACAGCGCAGTAAAACAGGGCGAGCGGTTGGCGCGGGCGGGGCTGATGGGCTATGTTTTTTACAGGATTATCTGACTCTTGCTGGAAAATATGAGCTCTCGCCACAGCAGTGATGCGTCCCAACCGCTTTCCCGGTTAACCCTGCTTGCGGGGGGCGCGCTGGGCGTCGTTTTTGGTGATATCGGCACCAGCCCGCTTTATACCTTCCGGACGGTGCTTTCGCTCTCAGAGCATGACCCTACGCCAGGCGTCATCCTGGGCCTGCTCTCTCTTATTACCTGGACGCTTATCCTGGTGACCTCCATCAAGTATGCCGCCTTCGCCATGCGAATTGATAATCATGGTGAGGGAGGCATTATGGCCCTGATGTCGCTTCTGGTGGAAAAAGGCAAAGGCGGTCGCTGGGTCATTTTTGCTGCCCTCATCGGCGCCGCGTTAATTTACGGAGATGGCGCGATAACCCCGGCCATCTCCGTGCTTTCCGCTCTGGAAGGGCTGGAGATGGTCATTCCGGAGTCCCAGCCGTACATATTACCCCTGACGGTGGCGGTGTTGCTGGCGCTGTTCCTGATCCAGCCTTTTGGTACCGCCCGCATAGGGAAGATATTTGGCCCAGTGATGGCGCTGTGGTTTCTGGCGATTGCGGCTCTGGGCGTGCGGGGGATCGTTCAGCACCCCTCGGTATTGCTGGCCCTCAATCCTGCGTACGGCATCGCGTTTTTGTTTTCAAACGGGTACACCAGTTTCCTGGTCCTGGGCGGCGTATTTCTCTGCGTGACGGGGGCCGAGGCCCTGTATGCAGACATGGGGCATTTTGGCAAAAAGCCCATCTGGCTTGCCTGGTACGGCATCGTCTTTCCTTCGCTGCTGCTCAACTATGCTGGTCAGTCAGCACTGATTCTGGCCGGTGCCGACAGCAAACAAAATCTATTCTATACGCTCTGTCCGCCAGCCTTGCAGGTACCGCTCATCATTCTTGCCGCGCTGGCGACGATCATCGCCAGTCAGGCGATTATTACCGGCGCGTTTTCCATGACGCGTCAGGCGATTCAGCTCGGCTGGCTACCACGATTACGCATCAAGCAGACGGCGGCAGAAAGCTACGGTCAGATTTATATCGGGATAATCAACTGGCTGCTGATGGTAGTAACCATCGGGCTGGTGGTGTTCTTTAAATCCTCAGATAAGCTTGCAGCGGCGTACGGGATTGCCGTGTCATTAACCATGCTGATGACTACGGGGCTGTTGTTTGTGGCGATGCGGGAAGTGTGGCGCTGGAGCCTGGCCAGCAGCGCGGTTATCGCCCTCTGTTTTCTGGTAATTGATGCCACATTCTTATTTGCCAATCTGATAAAGGTCCTGGAAGGCGGCTATATACCGCTGCTGATGGCCGCAGCGATTTGTACGGTGATGCTGATTTGGCACCGCGGCGTTAAGGCGGTATCCGCATCGGTGGGCGAGAAGGGCGTCAGCGTGGACGCGTTCTTTGCTCAGCTTCAGCAAAAGACGGTGCCCAGAGTGGCGGGATCTGCCGTCTTTTTGACCCGCACGCAGAACAATATCCCGCCGGTAATGCGCTGGCACGTCGCGCGAAACCGGGCGCTACAGCAGGACGTGTTGTCGCTGACCATTGATATTCTCAACGTTCCCTACGTCGGGGAAGAGCAGCGTATCAGGGTGGAACAGCGCGCGCCGGGCTACTGGCACGGCGTTGCGCAGTATGGCTTTATGGAACACCCTGATATCCCGCGTTTGCTGCAGGGCGTTAGCGAGATTAACGCGCTTTTTGCCACCGATGACGCCACCTGGTATGTCGGGCATGAAACCATTGTGGCAGGCGAAGGCGGGGCCGGTATGGCGGCCTGGCAACGGCACATATTTGCCTTCATGAAGCGCAACTGCACGCACGTCATCAACCACTACCACCTTCCCAGCGATCGGGTGGTTGAAATCAGCCGCCGCGTTGCCGTCTAGCGTCGCGCGAAAGCAGGGCTGCTTCCGCGCCGTTCTAGCTCTCCTGGGCCGCGGACAGGACGCTATGCAGCAGCACATTCGCCCCTTTTTCCGACCACTCTGGCAGGATCCTCTCCGCTTCGTTGTGGCTGACGCCTTTCACGCAGGGGATAAAGATCATGCTGGCGGGCGCAATTTTGCTGACATAGCAGGCGTCGTGTCCTGCACCGGAGACCATCGGTTTCGACGAATAGCCCAGTTCCGCCACGGCCTTCTCCGAACGCGCTAGGCATTCGGCATCAAACGCGATGGGCGCGTATTCAAAAATGCGTTCAACGAGAGCCAACACGCCGCGCAGGCTCAGGCTTTCAGCTACCTTATGCAGCGCTGCCTCCATGGCTTCCAGCGCCGCCTGCGCCGGATGGCGAAACTCCACGCTGCATACCACGCGAGACGGCACGACGTTGCGCGAGTTTGGCGTAACCTGCGCCATACCGATCGTCGCACGTCCGTCCGGTGCATGCCGATAGCCAATCTCTTCCACCTTCAGCGCCAGCTCGGCGAAGGCGGTCAGCGCGTCGCGGCGGCTGTGCATCGGCGTGGTGCCCGCGTGGGCGGCAAATCCGTCCAGCGTCAGGGTAAACCAGCGCTGGCCCATGGCCGCGCGGACTAACCCGATATCGATGGCTTCATCTTCCAGAATCGGGCCCTGTTCGATGTGCAGTTCGTAGCAGGCGTGAACCGGAAACGCGCGGGCAGGGGCTTCACCCCGGTAGCCGATGCTCTCCAGCGCTTCACCTACGGTGATACCGTCGATATCCGCGCGGGCATGGGCGTAGGCTTCGCTAAACTGTCCCGTCCAGACCCCTGATGAGAGCATGGCTGGCGCAAAGCGCGCGCCTTCTTCGTTAGTCCAGTTCACCAGCACAACGTCACGCTCGGTCTCAACGTTATTATCGTTAAGGGTTCGCAGCAGCTCCAGCCCGGCCAGCACGCCGTAAACACCGTCGTAGTTCCCCCCCAGCGGCTGGGTATCAACGTGCGAACCGGTCATGACCGGGGCAAGCTGCGGTTTTTTCCCGGCGCGACGGATAAACATATTGCCCATGCTGTCGACGTCACAGGTAAAACCGGCATCCAGCGCCCAGTCGCGCAGCAGGTTGCGCGCAATACGATCTTCCTCGCTCAATGCCAGACGGGTGACGCCACCGGCGGGCGTGCCGCCGATCTGCGCCATCATCTCAAGCGTTGACCACAGCCTTTCGGCGTTGACGCGGATCATGTCTTGTCCTTAGTGCTGCGGTAGCGGAAATCACAGCACGAACCGCCCTGCATGATTGTGGTGGTGCGGGTCAGCTTCACGTCCGGCGCATAGCCAACGATGAATTTTTCATCGCGCGCGCAGGAGAGCAGGTGACCAATCTCGCCCAGCCCCATCTCGTGATACATCTCCGCGTAGCGACAGCGGGTCACGTTATAGTTGTACTGCTGGTCGTCGGCGTCGATCACCTTGACCTCCAGGGCATTATCTTTCTCCCACAGATACTGTAGGGCGATAAAGCTCTTTACGTCCGCGCCGTTGGGCTCTTTGCTGGCAAACGCTTTGCCTGCGTCAATTGCGGCCTGCTCAATAGCCTCGCCGATCACCGCCTGGGCGCGGGCTTTCCCTATCTCGCGCACCAGGATTTCATAAATTGGCTTAATAATTTCGGCTTCAATTTTGCGGCGGGCGAGAATGCCCAGCTCGTTATTATCACTCATCACATTGCCTCGCTGCGTTACTTCGCTTTTGCGCCGCCCAGCACGGTCTGCGGCTGCCATTTGCCGTCGACAACCTTATAGACCGTGAACGACGGCGATTTCAGGTTGCCCTCTTTATCAAACGCAATCTGCCCGGTGACGCCGGAATAGCTGATGGCGCGCAGGGCTGGCAGATAGTCGGAGGGCTCAACGGAGTCTGCTTTTTCCATTGCCGCAACCAGCACGCGGGTAGCGTCATAGGCGAACGGGGCGTGCAGTTCGATATGGGTGTGGTAGCGGGACTGATAGGCCTGTTCGAATGCCTTTCCACCCGGCATCTGGTCAACGGGCAGACCCGGCTCCAGCGCCACCACACCTTCGCCTTCTTTCTGCGCCAGCTTGAGGAACGTCTGGCTGACGAATCCGCCTGCGCCCATCAGCGTGGCGTTCATGCCCAGCTGTTTGATGCGACGGGCCAGCGGTGCGGCCTGGCTGTCGACGCCGCCGAAGAAGATCAGATCGGCGTTTTTACTGCGGATGGCGGTCAGCACGGCGCTGAAATCGACCGTTTTGTCATCCACGTACTGACGATCGACAACCTTCACGCCCTGCGCTTCAAGCGATTTTATAAACTGGTCTGCCAGACCCTGACCGAATGCGGTACGGTCATCGATCACCGCAATGCGTTTGGCTTTCAGGGTATTTACCGCGTACTGGCCGGCGAGCTGGCCGCCGTCATCGTCGTGGCCCATCACGCGGAAGCTGGTGTCAAAACCCTGTTTGGTATAGGCGTGACCTGTCGCGACCGGTGCCACCTGCGCGATGCCCGCATCGTGATAAACGCGGGCCGCTGGAATGCTGGTGCCGGTGTTCCAGTGACCGACCACGCCCGCCACGCCGCTGTCCACCAGACGCTGTGCGACGGCTACGGCGGTGCGCGGGTCAGACTGATCGTCTTCGGACTGCAGCTTGAAGGTCACCGCTTTGCCGCCGATGGTCGGGTGCTGCTTGTTAATGTCGTCAATTGCCAGCTGCGCGCCGTTCTCCAGATCTTTACCGATACGGGCAGACGGGCCGGTCAGCGGCCCCGCCAGACCGATGACCACGGTTTCACCGTCGGCGGCCCACGCGGACGTGGAGGCAAAACTACCGAGCAGAATAGCGGCGCTGAGCGCACTGATTTTTACTGTTTTCATGGTATTTCCCTGATGTTGGCTGGTGTTGTTAAACGGGTATTTCACCCAAATAAATCTGTGCAATCTGGTCGTCATCGAGCAGCGCTTTCGATTCGCCATGATGAACAATGCTGCCGCTGTCCATCACCCACGCGCTGTCGGTGACTTCCAGCGCGAGACGGGCGTTTTGTTCGATGAGCAGCAGGGCGACGCCGCGCTCGCGCAGCCCCGCGATGACGGCAAAAATGTTTTCGACCATCTTCGGCGCAAGGCCCATCGAGGGTTCGTCGAGGATTAGCAGCCGCGGGCGGCTGAGCAGGGCGCGGTTAAGGGCCAGCAGCTGTTGCTCGCCGCCGGACAGCAGCCCGGCAAGCTGATGCTGGCGCTCGCCCAGGCGCGGGAAGCGCTCGAAGATCTCGTTCATCTCGCGCCTGACGGTGACAGTGTCACGCCTGAGCCAGGCACCCATCTGCAGGTTTTCCAGCACCGTCATTCGGGAGAAGATCCCGCGGCCCTCCGGGACCATCACCAGTCCGTCGCGAAGCAGGGCCTCCGGGCTCTGTTTACGCACCGCTTTACCGCTGAATTCAATACTGCCGCTAAAGCTTTCCAGCCCGGTAATGGCGCGCACGGTGGAGCTTTTCCCCGCGCCGTTCGCGCCGATCAGCGTAGCCTGCTCGCCCTCGCGCAGGGTAAAGGAGACATCGCGTACGGCCTGAATGCCGCCGTAATGCACGTCCAGACGTTCCACCTTCAGCAATTCAGACATGAGCGTGACCTCCAAGCCAGGCGGCGATTACAGCCGGGTCGCGCCGCACGCTTTCCGGCGTGCCGCTGACGAGCGTTTTGCCGTAATCAAGCACCGTCAGTCGATCGCAGATGCCCATCACCAGCTTGACGTCATGTTCAATCATCAGCAGGGTTTTGCCGTCATCGCGGATGCGGATGAGCAGTTCGCCGAGCGCCACTTTTTCCGCCGCGTTCATCCCGGCGGCGGGCTCGTCCAGCGCCAGCAGGAGCGGATCCGTTGCCAGCGCGCGGGCGATCTCAAGGCGACGCTGATGACCATAGGCCAGATCGCAGGCGCGAGAGTGGGCGAACTGCGCAATGCCGGTGTACTCCAGCCAGTGCCAGGCCAGTTCGCGGGTCTGCTTTTCTTCCTCGCGAGCGCGTTTGTGGCGGCTCAGCGCGGCCCACAGACCGTTACGGGTGCGCACGTGGCGGCCCACCATCACGTTTTCCAGCACCGACATCTCGTTAAACAGCCTGACGTTCTGAAACGTGCGGGCGATCCCGGCGGCGGTGACTTTCTCAATGTGCTTTGGAAAATAGGGCTTATCGGCAATGGAGAATTCGCCGCTGTCCGCCGGATAAAGCCCGGTGATCAGGTTAAAACAGGTGGTTTTCCCCGCCCCGTTAGGACCAATCAGGCCGTAGATCTCGCCCTTGTTCACGGTAATGGAAACGTCATCCACGGCGGTAAGGCCGCCGAAGCGTTTTGTCATGTTGCGTACGGTTAACAGGCTCATGCTTTCGCCTCCTTGTGGCGTACCGGCCAGATCCCGGACGGGCGCACCAGCATCACCAGCACCAGTGCCAGACCGTAAAACAGCTGACGCAGCACTTCCGGGTCAATCAGCACCGTACCGAACAGCGCCTGCTGAACCGGCGCTGCCTGGCTGCGCAGCAGTTCCGGCAGGGCGGTAAGCAGTACCGCGCCGAGGATCACCCCCGGAATGTGCCCCATACCGCCCAGCACCACCATCGCCAGTACGGCAATGGATTCCTGTAACGTGAAGGATTCCGGCGAGACAAATCCCTGAAACGCGCCGAAAAGCGCACCCGCTACGCCGCCAAAGGAGGCCCCCATCGCAAAGGCGAGCAGCTTATAGTTACGCACGTTGATGCCCATCGCGCGGGCCACATCTTCATCCTCGCGGATAGCGTGCCAGGCGCGACCAATACGGGAATGCTGCAGGCGCAGGCAGACAAAAATAATCGCCACAATCACCAGCATCAGCAGGTAGTACCACAGCCACAGGGCGGGTACTTTGAAACCAAACCAGTGGTAGACGCCGCTAAACTTCAGGCCGAACAGGTTCAGCGTATCCACTCCGGTTATGCCCTTTGCGCCGTTGGTGATGTTCACAGGACGGTCGAGGTTGCGCATCAGGATGCGGATAATTTCGCCGAAGCCAAGGGTCACTATCGCCAGGTAGTCTCCGCGTAGCTTCAGCGTGGGCGCTCCCAGTAAAATCCCGCAGACTGCAGCGACGAGCGCAGCCAGCGGAATAATGAGCAGATACGAGGTGTGCAGCCCGTCCGGGAACCAGACGCCGAGAACAGGAAACACCTCCAGCAGATGTGGGGAGGCCATCAGCGCAGCGAGATAAGCGCCAACCGCGTAAAAGGCGATAAAGCCCATGTCCAGCAGGCCGGTATAGCCCACCACAATATTGAGCCCCAGAGCCAGCATGATGTAGAGCAGGGCGAAGTCGATAACGCGCACCCAGTAGTTGCCGCCAAGCTGCGTGGCCGCCACGGGCGCAACCAGCAGCGCGAGGCAGAACAGAACCATGCCTGAACAGAATTTGCGCGTCGTCGCCGGAGTCTGGAGTTGAAGTGTTGTCATGGTATTCCTTACGCCCTTTGCGCCACGCGCTCGCCCAGCAGGCCAGCCGGACGGAAGACCAGCACCAGGATCAGCACCATAAAGGCAAAGACATCCTGATAGTTGCTGCCAAATACGCCGTGGGTCAGTTCACCCAGGTAGCCTGCGCCCAGCGCTTCGATAATGCCGAGCAGTATCCCGCCGATCATGGCGCCACGAATGTTGCCAATGCCCCCCAGCACGGCGGCGGTAAAGGCCTTGATCCCGGGCAAAAAGCCCATCGAGAAGCTGGCGTTGCCGTAGTTGCTCGCCATCATTACGCCTGCCAGCGCGGCGAACACGCCGCCAATGGCAAACGTCAGGGTAATAATGGCGTTTGGGTTAACCCCCATCAGCGTGGCCACGCGCGGGTTTTCCGCCACGGCGCGCATGCCGCGCCCCAGACGGGTGTATTCGACCAGCAGCCACAGCCCGGTCATCACCGCCAACGCCAGCGCCACGGTGACAATACCGGTAACGGTCACGATGGCGGGCGGGTGCGCTCCGCTGCCGGACGTGACGGCGATAGGGTCCATCGGCAGGATCTGCGGGAACATCAGCGGGTTGCGCGTCCAGATAATCATCGCCACGGTTTGCAGCAGGACGGAGACGCCGATACCCGAGATCAGCGGTGCCAGGCGCGGTGCGCTGCGCAGTCGACGGTAGGCAAAGCGCTCCACGGCTATTGCCAGCAGGGCGCAAACGGCCATGGCAATCACCAGGGCAACGCCAAGCTGCAACAGCAGCGGCATTTGTGGAAAGGTGGTATTCAGGGCGTTTATGGCGGAGAGCGTGGTGAGCGCACCGACCATCAGAATATCGCCGTGAGCAAAGTTAATAATGCGCAAGATGCCATACACCATGGTATAGCCCAGCGCGATCAGCGCGTAGATGCTGCCCAGCATCACACCGTTGATCAGTTGTTGTATGAGTGTATCCAACGTCCGTACCCGCAAAGTGCTCGTTCTGCGGCTACCATCCAATAAATGAATTAAATTGTAAAATACGCATCTATTATTTCTTATGATAAATAAATATTGTTTTATCTTTATGAATTATAAGAAAATAGTTAATGCCTGCTTTTGAGTGAAAAGCCTAAAGAAATCAACATATGAATAAAACAGAACAATTGGCGAGCCTGGCGGCGTATGCAGAAAGCCGACTGGCAAACGATCCGCCGCTTCGGGCCGTACGTGCGTTCGAGGCCATCGCCCGGCTGGGCAGCGTCACGCTGGCCGCGCAGGAGCTAGACATCTCTCCGTCGGCCGTTAGCCATCAGCTCAGGGTGCTTGAAGGGTATCTGCAAATGCCGCTCACGGAGCGTCAGGGGCGCAGGCTGGTGCTGAGCCAGCACGGGCGGGAATATTACCGCTCTATCCGCGCGGCGTTTAACGTGCTGCGCCAGGCGACGGAGCACCTGGCGGAGCAGGCGCAAACGCGTCAGGTCACCATCAGCCTGATCCCACTTTTTGGTATGGGGTGGTTTATCCCACGTTTGCCTGCGTTTATGCGCGCCAATCCGCAAACGGAGATCAACGTGGTGTATGCCAACCATCGTAACTATCTGAGCGACGCGTCGGATATGTCGATTCGTTTTGGCAACGGGCAGTGGGCGGGCTATCAAAGCGAAAAGCTGATTTCCGGTCAGATGGTCCCGGTGTGCAGCCGCGCGTTTTTGCGCATTCACGGCCATATCGACACGCCCGAGCAACTGCTGCAAATGCCGCTGCTGCACGATGAGGAGCGCAGCACATGGGCGCAGTGGTTTGTACAACAGGGGGTGAAGCGCCCCGTGCGCCGCAGCGGTCCGATGTTTGAGGATGGTCTGCTGACGCTGGCGGGCGTTCAGGCTGGTCTGGGGTGTGCGTTAATGCGTGAGCCGCTGATTGCGCCTTATCTTGAGAGCGGCGAACTGGTGAAGATATTTGACCTGCCGATTGATGACGGGCGCGACTATTACCTCTGCGTGCGTACTGACTCAGAGATGACTGAAGACGGCAAGCTGCTGCAAAACTGGCTGCGTCGGGCGGCGGGTGGGGAGTCGTCTGGCGGGTAAAAGAGGGAGATAAAAAAAGCCAGCTTGTGCAGCTGGCTTTTGTACAGACAAGATTTAGAACTGGTAGGTCAGACCCAGCGCAACGATGTTGTCGGTACCGATGCCTGCCTGGCGAGTGAACTGGTTGTCGTCGAGCAGGTTGATTTTGTAATCCACGTAGGTGGACATGTTTTTGTTAAAATAGTAGGTCGTGCCAACATCGATGTATTTAACCAGATCCTGGTCGCCGAAGTTTTCGATGTCTTTCCCTTTAGACTGCAGGTAGGCGATGGATGGACGCAGGCCAAAGTCGAACTGATACTGAGCCACAACTTCGAAGTTTTGCGCCTTGTTTGCAAAACCGTAGATGTCGCTGCGATTACCGTTAGAGGTACCGAAGCGGGTTGCGTTATAGGTCTGAGAGTACTGTGCCGCGAGGTAAATGTTGTTCGCGTCGTATTTAACACCACCGCTGTATACTTCTGCGCGGTCGCCTTCACCGTATACGCCAGCCGCATTCTGGTCAGCGGTACGACGGGAAGAGGACATTGCACCACCTACGCTGAAGCCTTCGCCCAGATCGTAAGTCAGGGACGCGCCGTAGCCGTCACCGTTCTGGTTCAGCAGGCTGCGGCCGCTGGTGTTTTCACCGCTTACGCTGCCGTTTTTGCCCTGGTACTGCAGAGCAAAGTTCAGGCCGTCAACCAGACCAAAGAAGTCCTGGTTACGGTAGGTCGCAACGCCGTTAGCACGAGACTGCAGGAAGTTGTCGGCACCGTAGGTGTCGCCGCCGAATTCTGGCAGAACGTCGGTCCAGGAAGTCACGTCGTAAATTACGCCGTAGTTACGACCGTAATCAAAGGAGCCTGCTTCCGCGAACTTCAGACCTGCAAACGCCACACGGGTCCAGGACTGGTTGTCGCCTTCGTCTTTGTTACCCTGGATCTGGTATTCCCACTGGCCGTAGCCGGACAGCCGATCGTTAACCTGGGTTTCGCCCTTGAAGCCGATACGCATGTAGGTTTTATCGCCATCTGCGCCAGCGTCATCAGAGAAATAGTGCAGACCTGTTACTTTACCGTACAGATCCAGCTTGTTACCGTCTTTGTTGTAAATTTCGGCAGCGTTAACAACGCCTGCTGCCAGCATGGAAGTGACTGCCACTGCAACTAATTTAAGTTTCATCTTAAATATTCCTTATAATTTTTTTTCAGTATTTCCTGAACCACTGTGAACGATTTCTAAACGAGGCTGTTCGTCAATGGCATGCTATTTTTAAGAATCTCGTAGTCTTATTTCAATAATAAGTTTCAAAATATTAGAGATAATTTCAATTAGTGTGATCTCGATCGTGCGAGAAGGCGGTTATTCAAACAATATGGCCGGAATTTATACGATTAATGGTTATTTAGTCAGTGGGATTATTGCTTTTAAGATAATTTCTGATGGTTTTAGTCTATTGCGTTAAATTTCGCAATTTCCGATGGTTTGGCAGGGGGGTATCGCCTGCTTCTCTTTAAAAACAATGGGTTGATTTAATTTTTCAACGTCTATTTCGTATATTTCATTAAAGCTGCCAGGGCTGAATTATTGCAGGTAATGCTATCCAGAGCGTTAATATTTATCACTGACTAATTTCACTGGGTTGTCAGTTTACGTCAACTCGCTTCAGGTGGCTTTACAGAAGGCGCTCAATATAAACCGAACTTAAACAGACGCTCTATTATTATGATAAATATTCTGAGGTGCGATCACATTTTAAATTTATGTTAATTATGTTGCCGGGTTGAAATTAACCCGGCCGTTGGAGAGGCGCTATTGTCTTGTTGCGTACCAGCAGAGCAACGACCCGGCGCAGACCATCAGCGCCCCTTGCCAGAACGAGAATGAAAGGGGAGAGCTTAGCACCGCGGCGGCAAGCGCGGCAGAGAGCACGGGGGTAAAATAGGATACGGCAGCCAGAACCGTGACGTTCCCGTGCAGAATGCCAATATTCCATGCGGCGTAACCAAACCCAAGCGCGATCCCGCACATGACGAGCTTCACCACCACCGGAAGCGTGAACACCATCTCGGGCTGATCGCTCAGAAAATATTTCACCCACAGGCTTAGCGCGGTCAGCAAAACAAACAGGGTAATACCGTTTTGTCCTTTCGCAAATTTGCTGGTGACGGTGCAATAGGCGGCCCAGATAAAGGCCCCGGCAAACGCCAGCGCGTAGCTCAGAGGGCTGGAAACGACATTGCGGGTTATTTCCTCAAGGTGTAATCCTTCTTCGCCGCCCAATACCCAGCAGACGCCCAGCAGCGAAATGACCAGGCCGGGGAGCACCCACAGGGTAGACTTTTGCCCGTTGAACAAAATCGCAAATACGATCGTCAGGCTTGGCCAAAGGTAATTCACCATACCCACTTCAATCGCCTGAGCGCGCGTTGCGGCATAGCCCAGCGACAGCGCCAGACATATTTCGTAGCTGACAAATAAAACGCTGCCGGCAATAAGATAGCGGAGTGAAAACCGCCTGAGATCAGGAAATCCTACCGTCACCAGACACAGTAATCCGCTGAGGGTGTAGATCATCGCCGCACCGCCTACCGGCCCAAGTCCCTCACTCACGCTGCGAATAAGGCCGACCATGGTGCTCCATAACAATATCGCCGCCAGCCCAATAAGCGTTGCTCTCTTTCTGTCCATTACTTCGTCATCGCAATAAAAATCAGAGGGAAAATGTATCGCAATCATCCTGATGCTGTCGTGAATTATTCTCTTAAACCGTTAATCAAAAAGGGGTAATGAAATGTTCCGGGGGTGACTATTAAGGGGGGGAAGGCAGAGGACCTTGATTTGACGCAAAAAAATCAGGGGCTTTGCTGTTAGTTTGCGGCGCGAAATGTTTTCAGATAACGAGGACAACAATGGACGTCAGCCGCAGACAATTTTTTAAAATCTGCGCGGGCGGTATGGCCGGAACAACGGCAGCCATGCTGGGATTTGCCCCCAAAATGGCGCTGGCTCAGGCACGCAACTATAAGCTGCTGCGCGCGAAAGAGATCCGTAACACCTGCACATACTGCTCCGTGGGTTGTGGGCTTTTAATGTATAGCCTGGGCGATGGTGCGAAGAACGCCAGAGAAGCGATTTACCACATTGAAGGGGATCCGGATCATCCGGTGAGCCGCGGGGCGTTATGCCCGAAAGGGGCGGGGCTGCTGGACTACGTTCACAGCGAAAACCGCCTGCGCTACCCGGAATACCGCGCGCCGGGTTCTGATAAATGGCAGCGTATCTCCTGGGATGAGGCCTTCTCCCGTATAGCAACGTTAATGAAAGCCGACCGCGATGCCAACTTTATTGAAAAGAACGCGCAGGGCGTAACGGTCAACCGCTGGCTTTCCACCGGGATGCTGTGTGCCTCTGCGGCCAGTAATGAAACCGGCATGCTGACGCAAAAGTTTGTGCGCTCTCTCGGCATGCTGGCGGTAGACAACCAGGCGCGCGTCTGACACGGACCAACGGTAGCAAGTCTTGCTCCAACATTTGGTCGCGGTGCGATGACCAACCACTGGGTTGATATCAAAAACGCTAACGTCGTGGTGGTGATGGGCGGTAACGCCGCTGAAGCCCATCCGGTGGGGTTCCGCTGGGCGATGGAAGCGAAAAACAACAACGATGCGACGCTTATCGTCGTCGATCCGCGCTTTACGCGTACGGCATCGGTGGCCGATATCTATGCGCCGATCCGCTCCGGTACGGACATTACGTTCTTGTCCGGCGTGCTGCTGTACCTGATCGAAAACAACAAAATCAACGCGGAATACGTTAAGCACTACACCAACGCGAACCTGCTGGTGCGGGATGATTTTGCCTTCGATGACGGGCTGTTTAGCGGCTATGACGCCGAAAAACGTGAGTACGATAAAACGTCCTGGAACTATCAGTTCGATGAAAACGGCTATGCGATGCGCGATGAAACGCTCACACATCCGCGCTGCGTGTGGAACCTGCTGAAGCAGCACGTCTCCCGCTATACGCCGGACGTCGTGGAGAACATCTGCGGCACGCCGAAAGCGGACTTCCTGAAGGTGTGTGAAGTGCTGGCCTCCACCAGCGCCGCCGACAGAACTACCACGTTCCTGTACGCGCTGGGCTGGACGCAGCACACCGTGGGCGCGCAGAACATCCGCACCATGGCGATGATCCAGCTGCTGCTCGGCAATATGGGGATGGCCGGTGGCGGCGTGAACGCGCTTCGCGGTCACTCCAATATTCAGGGCTTAACCGACCTCGGCCTGCTCTCGACCAGCCTGCCGGGCTACCTGACGCTGCCGTCTGAAAAGCAGACGGATCTGCAAACGTATCTTGAGGCCAATACGCCAAAAGCGACGCTGCCGGACCAGGTGAACTACTGGAGCAACTATCCGAAGTTCTACGTCAGTCTGATGAAATCCTTCTACGGCGATGCGGCGCAGAAAGAGAACGACTGGGGCTTTGAGTGGCTGCCGAAGTGGGATCAGGCTTATGACGTCATCAAGTATTTCAACATGATGGATAAGGGTGACGTCACGGGCTATATCTGCCAGGGCTTCAACCCGGTAGCCTCTTTCCCGGACAAAAACAAAGTCGTTCGCAGCCTGAGCAAGCTGAAGTACATGGTCGTTATCGATCCGCTGGTGACCGAGACCTCCACCTTCTGGCAGAACCACGGGGAATCAAACGATGTCGATCCGGCGTCGATTCAGACCGAAGTGTTCCGCCTGCCGTCCACCTGCTTTGCGGAAGAGGACGGCTCCATTGCCAACTCCGGCCGCTGGCTGCAGTGGCACTGGAAAGGCCAGGACGCACCGGGCGAAGCGCGTAACGACGGCGAGATCCTCGCCGGGATTTACCACCGCCTGCGCGAGATGTACCGCACCGAAGGCGGTAAAGGCGCGGAGCCGCTGCTGAAGATGAGCTGGAGCTACAAGCAGCCCGATCGTCCTGAATCCGAAGAGGTCGCGAAAGAGAACAACGGCGTGGCGCTGGCGGATCTCTACGACGCCAACGGCAACCTGGTGGCGAAGAAAGGCCAGCTGCTGAACAGCTTTGCGCTGCTGCGCGATGACGGCACCACGGCATCGTCGTGCTGGATCTACACCGGCTGCTGGACGGAGCAGGGCAACCAGATGGCCAACCGCGACAACGCCGACCCGTCCGGGCTGGGCAACACCCTGGGCTGGGCATGGGCGTGGCCGCTGAACCGTCGCGTGCTCTACAACCGCGCATCTGCCGACGTGAACGGTAAGCCGTGGGATCCGAAACGCATGCTGATCCAGTGGAACGGGGCGAAATGGACGGGGAACGATATCCCGGACTACAGCACCGCCGCGCCGGGCAGCAACACCGGGCCGTTTATTATGCAGCCGGAAGGGCTGGGACGTCTGTTTGCTCTAAACAAGCTTGCGGAAGGGCCGTTCCCGGAGCATTACGAGCCGATGGAAACGCCGCTGGGGACAAACCCGCTGCACCCGAACGTGGTCTCCAGCCCGGTGGTGCGTATCTACGAAGACGACGTCCTGCGCCTGGGCAAAAAGGACAAATTCCCGTACGTGGGAACGACCTACCGCCTGACCGAGCATTTCCATACCTGGACCAAGCACGCGCGGCTTAACGCCATCGCGCAGCCGGAACAGTTTGTGGAGATAAGCGAGACGCTGGCGAAGGCGAAAGGCATTGCCAACGGCGATCGCGTGAAGGTGAGCAGCAAGCGCGGCTTTATCCGCGCGGTGGCGGTGGTCACCCGCCGCCTGCAGTCGCTGAACGTGCACGGCCAGCAGGTGGAAACCGTCGGTATCCCGCTGCACTGGGGCTTTGAAGGCGTGGCGCAGAAAGGCTACATCGCCAATACCCTCACGCCAAACGTCGGGGATTCCAACTCGCAAACGCCGGAGTACAAGGCGTTTCTGGTCAACATCGAGAAAGCGTAAGGAGCGATTCAATGGCGATGGAAACACAAGACGTTATCAAACGCTCCGCGACTAACCCGATAACGCCCGCGCCCCGCGCGCGGGACTACAAGGCAGAGGTCGCCAAGCTTATCGACGTCTCCTCCTGCGTGGGCTGTAAGGCCTGCCAGGTGGCGTGCTCGGAGTGGAACGACATCCGCGACGAGGTGGGGCACTGCGTTGGGGTCTACGATAATCCGGCGGATCTGAGCGCCAAATCCTGGACGGTGATGCGTTTTAGCGAAACCGACCAGAACGGCAGGCTGGAGTGGCTCATCCGCAAAGACGGCTGCATGCACTGTGAAGATCCGGGCTGCCTGAAGGCGTGCCCGTCTGCCGGCGCGATTATTCAGTACGCCAACGGGATAGTCGATTTCCAGCAGGACAACTGCATCGGCTGCGGGTACTGCATCGCGGGCTGTCCGTTTAATGTCCCGCGACTCAATAAAGAGGATAACCGGGTATACAAATGTACCCTGTGCGTGGACCGCGTCAGCGTCGGGCAGGAGCCTGCCTGCGTGAAGAGCTGTCCGACCGGGGCAATCCACTTCGGCACCAAAAAAGAGATGCTGGACGTGGCGCAGGCGCGGGTCGACAAGCTGAAAGCACGAGGTTACCAGAATGCGGGCGTTTACAACCCGCAGGGCGTGGGCGGTACGCACGTGATGTATGTGCTGCACCATAGCGACCAGCCCGAGCTGTACCACAACCTGCCGAAGGATCCGGCGATCGATACCTCCATTAACCTCTGGAAAGGGGCGCTCAAGCCTCTATCCGCGGCGGGCTTTATCGCCACCTTCGCTGGGCTGATTTATCACTACATCGGTATCGGACCAAACAAAGAGGTGGACGAGGACGAGGAGGAACACCATGAGTAAGTCGAAAATGATAGTGCGCACAAAGTTTGTCGACCGCGCCTGTCACCGGACGGTAGTTATCTGCTTCTTCCTGGTGGCGGTGTCGGGGATTTCATTTTTCTTCCCGACCCTGCAGTGGCTGACCGAAACCTTCGGTACGCCGCAGATGGGGCGCATTCTGCACCCGTTCTTCGGCGTGCTGATTTTCGTGGTGCTGATGTTTATGTTCGTGCGCTTCGTCCACCATAACATCCCGGACAAGCAGGATATCCCGTGGGTGAAAGGGATCGTCGAAGTCCTGAAGGGCAACGAGCACAAAGTCGCGAAGGTGGGGAAATACAATGCCGGGCAAAAGATGATGTTCTGGACCATCATGAGCATGATTTTTGTGCTGCTGGTGACCGGGGTAATCATCTGGCGACCGTATTTTGCGCACTATTTCCCGATACAGGTGATTCGCTACGCGCTGCTGATCCACGCCACGTCGGCCATCATTCTGATTCATGCCATCCTGATCCACATGTATATGGCGTTCTGGGTAAAAGGGTCAATCAAAGGGATGATTGAAGGGAAGGTGAGCCGCCGCTGGGCGCAGAAACACCATCCGCGCTGGTATCGTGATGTGGAACGGCTGGAAGCGAAACAGGAAAGCACGGAAGGATTGAAGTAAGACCTGCGCCGTCGGCTCTGCCCGGCGGCGCTGCGCTTGCACGGGCCTATTCTTTTAAATCAGAACCGCTCTTCCACATAGCGGAACGGGTATTTTGTGGGTTTGACTTTGCCGATTTTGCGCTTCGGTAAATCCACCTTGTCGACGTGAATTTCTTTATACGGTATCTGCGAAAGCAGATGCGAAATAATATTCAGGCGCACGCGTTTTTTATCCTCTGAACGCGCCACAAACCACGGCGCCCAGGCGGTATCGGTGGCTTCAAACATGGCGTCGCGCGCAAGGGTATACTCATCCCACAGGTTAAAGGATTTAATATCCATCGGTGATAGCTTCCAGATTTTACGACCATCGTTAATACGGTCGCGCAGGCGCCGCTCCTGCTCTTTCGGCGTCACCTCCAGCCAGTACTTCAGCAGGATAATTCCGGCATCGACCATCGCTTTTTCCATAACCGGCGCGCCGTCCAAAAATTTCTCCGCCTGTTCCTCCGTGCAGAACCCCATCACCCGTTCCACGCCCGCGCGGTTATACCAGCTGCGATCGAAGATCACGATTTCGCCAGCCGAAGGCAGGTGGGGCACATAGCGCTGGAAGTAGAGCTGGCTTTTTTCCTTTTCCGTCGGGGCAGGGAGCGCAACAACGCGAAACACGCGCGGGCTGACGCGCTCGGTGATCGCTTTAATGGTGCCGCCTTTGCCTGCACCATCGCGTCCTTCAAAAACAATACACACTTTTAACCCTTTGGCGACGACCCACTGCTGGAGCTTAACCAGTTCGACGTGCAGGCGGCGGAGCTCTTTTTCATACTCTTTGGTCTTAAGCGGTGCATTCGATACGACATCAACAGCGACAGGGGTTTTCTTTTTGCTTCCCATGATTGTCATCCTCAGGTTGTCCGGCGTGGAAAAAGCGAGGCCGCACTATGAAGTGTAATCCACCTGATATTAAACGTATTGTTTTTAGGTAATTAATTTAGCAACACTTTTTCAAGCAGTTATTTAGGTATTAACGAAGGTGCTTAGCACCCGTTCCCCTTTTAGAACGTCACGGATGCGAAAAATCAGCACGTTTAAGCCCACACGCTAAATATGGTTAGCGTGATAATTTCGTTCTTATTTACTTAAAGGAACTAAGAATGAGTTGGAATAAAGAAGCTGCTGTTTCACACCTCCGATCACGCGCTCTCGGTCGTTCACATAACGAATGTGCAATGTTTACCAGGGAAGCAATAAAAGCAGGTGGCGTCAGGCTGGAGAGAACGCTAAACGCAAAAGATTACGGGCCATCATTACTGCGAGCGGGATTTCATGAAGTTCCTCCGGGTTCTACATTATTAAGTGGCGATGTTGCTGTCATTCAACCCTATCCGGGCGGAAACTCAAGCGGACATATGACAATGTATGACGGCACACAGTGGATTTCCGATTTTCGACAACACGGCATGTACCCTGGGCCGGGGTATCGCGCGGCTCAACCGTCTTTCAAAATTTACAGGAAGAATTGATGCGAGCTGCAATGGTGTTGTTTGCGTGTCTGCTTTCCGCATGTACTGTTAAGCCCGATATCAGCGCTTCAGACCGCGTCCGAGCTTTCTACGCAGCATATCTACCGACCCTTACCAGTAGTGACAGAGAATTCCCACTATCCGAAATGAGCGAATATGTCTCTGCAGACACGCTCAAGAGACTGGACGATATAGAGTCGATACCCGAACAAGATTTACTTGGCTCTGATTACTTCGCTTACGCGCAGGATTATGACCCGTCGTGGATATCGGCGCTCACTGTCGGTACCTCGAACCCCTTTTTGGGTGGTGAGGTAATGCCAGTTTGGATTGGTAAGGAAAACGGCGGGAAGTTAGAACTGGAAGTTTTCGTTCGGCGTGAGGCTGATAAATGGAAGATATACAGGGTCCGTGATGTAAGCGATAACTATGAGCATCCCATATTTAACTCGGGTGCAATAACTCGCGTGAAGTCTGCTGCTGAAAGCGGCCTGTAAAGAATAAACCTCACAAGCCCTGGCACCTGCCGGGGCTTTTTATTGCGCGCGTACCAGGTGTACGGAGCGCGCCCGGTTGTGCGTTCGGCACATCCAGTTAAGGCCCACCATTAGCAATTTAAACAAGCAGATAGAGAGATGTCTAATGTAACAAAATAGCGGTGTGTTAAATGTAAAAGGACGAGTTTTTCTTACGAATCCCCTCGTCCCTTTGCTTCAATTAAGCTTTACTTTGCTTCACTTGGGAAAAAACTGCTCCAACATTTTCGCTAGATCTGGCTTTCCTAACGAATTTAACTCGCTAAGTAAGTTATCGCGGCAATCTTGGGTGAGTTTTGTGGCAATCAAGCCAATAAGTAATTTGATTGCAGTAATTTCTCCGTTAACGTCGTCAAAGGTTTTAGTACTTGTGTTTAGCTTAATATTCACATCATGATGCGGCATAAAAAATTTCCTTATGAAGAGGTTATCAGCCATTCCTCTTTGCTGATTGCACCCATGTTGCTGCATGGGTGAGCTGAGGCTTGATGGTAACTAAGCACGCTAATAATAACCTTGATCACAATGCGGATTTTCAATGTAAGTGATCTTATAGTGCGTCCTACGGGACGCATTCATTAAGACCGCTGACAGTTTTTTTGCTTTCCGGCGATACGGCAGGGGTATTCGCGAATGTGCCACGGCACAGTACCCCTGTCATATCGTCGCTATTCGTTTTAGTATTAATACTACATTTCAGCATTTTTAATCCCACAGCTTATCAAAGGTTAACGTAATAATTTCCTTCTCACTTACTTAAAGGAACTAAGAATGAGTTGGAATAAATAAGCTACTGTTTCGTATCTCCGTTCACACGCTCTGGGGCGCTCTCATAGTGAATGTGCTAAGTTTACCCTCCTTGCCATTCTGGCTGGCGGTGTTAAGGTAGCGAACACAGATTATGCAAAAGATTATGGGGTTGAATTATTACGTGCTGGATTCAGTGAGCTGCCGCCCGGTTCAACGTTAATTGCTGGTGATGTGGCCGTGATACAGCCATACCCTGGTGGAAATGGCATAGGCCACATGACTATGTATGACGGTACACAATGGATTTCTGATTTCGTTCAAAAAAGTATGTATCCGGGGCCTGGATACCGCAAAATGCAACCATCCTTTAAAATTTACAGGATGCATTGATGAAAAGGATATTGTTATCATTCGTTATGTTGCTGGTGGGATGTAGTTCGGCTGCCAATCAAGAACGTAGCGCACAAGACGCTACTGAATCATTTTATAAATCCTATCTTTCCGTATTCGGCAGCGATGAAGCCAGGCCTTATCCTGCCGACGAACTGCGTAAATATGTTTCTGCTGATACGACTGTTCGCATTAATACTATTCAGGAAATCTCTGAACAAGAGTTAATAGAGTCTGACTATTTTACGTATACCCAAGATTATTCTCGTGAATGGATACCTGCGTTACGAGTGGAAAACGCCAGACCATTTTTAAACGGTGAAGCAGTCCAGGTTATTGAAGGGGCGGGTAACGGGAGAAGCATTCACCTTGAGGTATTTCTTCGTCGTGAAGATGATGCATGGAAAATTTACCGCGTTCGTGACGTAACGAACAATCACGAGCACCCAATTTTCAATGCTGGCGCGATTACACGCGCTAAAGCAGCGGCAGAAAGCACACCGTAAAAACCAGACCTTAAACCCTTTAAAGCCCTGACGCCTGCCGGGGCTTTTTGTTTTCCATTGCCCCGTGTCGCGGTTGGAGAAAACTCCTGAATTAATGGATTAACCTGCCAGCCAGCTGATTTGAACTGGCTCACCATACAAGATTATTCAATAATGCCCGCTGCGAGTGATTAACCCGTGGTTGAGGCATGAAAAAGACAATATTTTCGCTGGCGCTTGGCACATTTGGCCTGGGCATGGCCGAATTTGGCATTATGGGCGTGTTAACCGAGCTGGCGCATGACACCGGTATTTCGATTCCCTCCGCCGGGAATATGATCTCGTTTTACGCCTTCGGCGTGGTGATTGGCGCCCCGATTGTGGCGCTTTTCTCAGGCAGGTTCTCCTTAAAAACTACGCTGCTGTTTCTGGTTGCCATGTGCGCGGTTGGGAACGCTCTGTTTACGTTTTCTACGTCATATTTCTGGCTGGCGACCGGGCGCTTGATTTCCGGTTTCCCGCACGGCGCCATTTTTGGCGTCGGGGCGATAATCCTCTCCAAAATTGCGCCGCCGGGGAAGGTGACGGTCGCGGTGGCCGGGATGATCGCCGGGATGACCGTGGCCAACCTGATGGGCGTTCCGCTGGGGACCTGGCTCGGGCACCAGTTCAGCTGGCGTTATACCTTTTTCCTGATAGCCCTGTTCGATGCGCTGGTGATCCTCTCGGTGCTGATCTGGGTGCCGGACATTCATGACAAATCAGAAATTAAACTGACCGAACAGTTCCAGTTCCTGAAGAAACCGGAGCCCTGGCTGATTTTTGCCGCCACCATGTTTGGTAACGCCGGTGTGTTCGCGTGGTTCAGCTTCGTTAAGCCGTTTATGGTCAACGTTTCTGGCTTTTCCGAAGGCATGATGACGATCATCATGATGCTGATGGGCCTTGGCATGGTGTTGGGCAATCTGCTGAGCGGCAAGCTCTCGGGGCGTTTTAGTCCGCTGCGCATTGCGGCCACCACCGACATGGTGATTGTCGCCTCGCTGCTGCTGCTTTTTGCCTGTGGCGAACTGAAAACGGCCTCGCTGGTCATGGGTTTTATCTGCTGTGCCGGGCTGTTTGCGCTCTCTGCGCCGCTACAAATTCTGCTTCTGCAAAATGCGAAGGGCGGTGAGATGCTGGGTGCTGCGGGCGGGCAGATGGCGTTTAATCTCGGCAGCGCGATCGGGGCATATTTTGGCGGGATGATGATTACCCTCGGCTTTAGCTGGCGCTACGTCACGCTGCCTGCGGCGATACTCTCGTTCTCGGCCATGAGCGCGCTGTTGATCTACGGTTACCTGCGGGCCAGACGGGCTCAGGCTAACGCTCACGCGCTAGCCTGATCGAATTCAGGCAAGCCAGGGCTCGCCAAGGGTCAGCATCAGTCGGTTCGCCCATGCGAAGAACGCGGCGGACTGCACCAGATCAAGCTGGGCTAAGGTGTCCAGCCCCTCTTTTTCAAGCGCGGCAAGGTGCAGCGGCGTGGCGGCAGGAGGCGTAACCGATAGCGCCGCCGCAAAATTGATCTCCGCCTCCCAGCACGCAGATTGTCCCTCGCTCAGGGATTGTCCTGGACGCACGGCCAGCAGAGCCTCTACCGCAGCGTCATCCTTTGACAGCTGGCTGGCTTTCCGCGCATGGACAGATGCGCAGTAGATGCAGCCGTTAATTTTACTGGCGACCGTTGCGGCCAGCTCGCGCTCGGCGCGCGGCAATCCTCCCGGCGTATAAAAAATCCCTTTATCCGTTAGCGTGCGCTGTTCAAGCACCGGCAGGTTGCGGCCCAGCAGGCGGAAATAGTCGGAATCGGTGTGGCCAAACTTCGCCAGGATCGCAACCTCGTCATCACGAAAATCCGCCAGCGGTTTGGCGGCGATCCACGGTTCCCAGCCCAGTTCCTGCTGGGTGAAGGCGACGGGAGCCGCCTTGCCGGTGGCCGTGGTTGCGGTCGTGTGCCAGACGCCTGCCGCCACCGGGGCATCGCTTGTGGCGACTGGCCTGTCGTTCAGCAGCCGCAGCCCGGCAATCAGTCGGCTCTGGAAGCTGACAAAGGCGATCAGCTGCGCCAGGGTCACGATACCTTCTTTGCTCCATCCCGCCTGGGTCAGCGCCTTTAACGATGTGGGCGTAGCTTCAACGGGAGAGAAGGTCAGCAGGCGCGCGAAGTTCAGCGCCGGGGTCAGACGGTCGGAGGTCGGGTCCGCCAGGCCAAACCCCGCATAGTGTGCGGCCAGCGCCTCCGCGTTGTGCCACCTGGCGACTTTTGCCGCGACGGCGAAGCGTTCGTCCAGCGCAAAATCGCTGTCCTGCTGGGTAAATAAGATTTCGTAGCTGCCCTGCGCGTGTCTCGTGGCGGCGTCCCGCGTGGCGCGCGCCTCTGCCAGAGGGGAACCGGGTTTAATTTCCGCCAGCTCGGCGAGAATGTCGTGACTTAATGACATAGGTGTCTCCTCAAAGGATGTGGGGGGCAATATGTTCGGCGATCAGTTCGATAGAGCGCAGCGTGTCGCGATGGGTGGGCTCGACCGAATGGACCTGGAATGAGATGTCCGTGGCGCGCCGGAGAACGGAATCGGCCTGCAGCGAACGCAGCACCGTCTCGGGCGAACCGATGTGGGCGTCGAACTGGCGACGAAAATCTGTGACGGTGTCACCTTTAACCGCGTGTCCGGCAGCGCGATGCTGCTTTGCCTGTTTCGTGAGGCCCGGCGTCGCAACCTTCAGCGCATAGTCATCGCTGTCGGCGACGAACGCGGTACGTGAGGCAAGAATGCGCGGTGCGATGCCCGCGGGCAGCGCCTCAAGGTAGGCATCCACAATCGGGTTCTGGATCGCGTCGAGCGGTAAATCCAACTGGTCTGCCGGGCGCGGCTGCGTGCGGGAGAGCATTAAACCGTGTCCGGCCCGCGCGGCGCGAACGGCACCGTCGACGGAAAAGGTGGCAATCCAGATCCGGTCAGCCAGCTGTGGTGCAGGCGGGTAAAGGTGGTTATCCGGATGGGTGAGCGAATCCCCGCGCCAGGCGCTCTGGATCACATGTAGATGGTCGGCAAAGGCCGCGCCGCGCTGTTCAAACGTCAGTCCGAACGGCAGGAAAGAGGTCGGCGTGCCGCCCGAACCAAAACCGACTTCGAGACGTCCATGGGCGAGTAAATCCAGCACCGCGGCATCTTCTGCGACGCGCAGCGGGTTTTCCATCGGCAGGGTAATGATGGCCGTACCCAGCCGAATGGTTTCGGTATGCGCCGCAACGTGGGCCAGAAACAGCAGCGGCGACGGCAGGCCGCCTTCATTCTCATGGAAGTGGTGCTGAGCAATCCAGGCGCTGTCAAAACCGTGGCGTTCGGCGTGGCGGATCTGTTCGGTTGCCAGACGATAGCGCTCCTTCGGCGTGGCATCGTCAAGCAGGCGGGTGAAAAATCCCAGGCGTTTTCGCGTCATGCGAACTCCTCCGTAGCGGGTGAAAAATGGGGAATGGCAGCAATCAGCTCGCGGGTATAGTCGTTCTGTGGCGACGTGAATAAGGTTTCGACGTCGCCCTGTTCGACCACCTGACCGCTGCGCAGCACCGTGACGCTGTGGGCGATCCGGCGAACGGTGGAGAGATCGTGCGTGATGAACAGATAGGTTAATCCCAGCTGCTGCTGCAGCTGCTGAAGCAGTGCCAGGATCTGCGCCTGCACGGTGACGTCCAGCGCGGAGGTGGCTTCGTCCAGCACCAGAATGGTCGGCTCCAGGATCAGCGCCCGGGCGATGGCTACGCGCTGGCGCTGCCCGCCTGAAAGCTCTCTGGCGGTGCGGGTCAGGAGTTCGACGGGCAGCGCAACCCGCTGCGCCACGGTTTCCACTAGCACCTTTCGCTCAGCCTTCGCGAGGCGGGAAAAGTTCTTCAGGGGCTCTTCGATGATGTCAAACAGCGTCTGACGCGGATCGAGAGAGGCGAACGGGTTCTGGTAAACAAACTGGATCTTCTGGCGCAGCTGACGACGGGCCTCGCGGCTGAGGGCGGTGGCATCAATGTCATCAATAATGACCTGTCCGCTGTCGGCCTGTTCAAAACCCAGCAAAATACGGGCGAGGGTGGTCTTCCCCGAGCCGGATTCACCGACCAGCGCATGGGTGCTGCCGCGCCTGACGTCAAACGTCACCCGGTCCAGCGCCTGAAGCTGATGATCTTTGCCCAGCGAGAACCGTTTGCTGATGGCGCGGGCGCGAATGGCCGGTGACGCGAGCGGCAGGCCGGCTACCGGGTCGATGGTCAGGCGCTGGCCCTGGAGATCGCTCAGCAGCTGGCGGGTGTAGGCGTGCTGCGGCGTGCGAACGATGTCGGCGGTGTCGCCGTGCTCCTGAACCTCACCATGGCGAAAAACCAGCAGCCTGTCCGCGCGCTGAGCGGCCAGCGCCAGATCGTGGGTGACAAACAGAACGGCAGTACCCGATTCCCGGCGCAGGATATCCAGCAGATCAAGAATGCGTTTTTGCACCGTCACGTCCAGCGCGCTGGTGGGCTCATCGGCAATGATGACGTCCGGACGCAGCGCTATCGCGATGGCAATCAACACGCGCTGTTTCATTCCGCCGGAGAGCTGGTGCGGATACTGCTTCATGCGCTGTTCGGGGTGGCTCAGGCCGACCTTTGTCAGCAGGGCAAGCACCAGCTCGTCGCGTTGGGCGCGAGTCACCTTATGGTGCAGCTGAATAATTTCCCCGACCTGACCACCGATCGTCTTCACCGGGTTGAGTGAATTACCCGGATCCTGCGGAACCAGGCTGATTCGCGCCCCGCGCAGGGTATCGAGACGCTTCGCTGACCACCGGCTAATCTCCTCGCCGTTGAGCACGATTTTCCCCGCATCGCGACGGGCGTTATCCGCCAGCAGGCCAATGATCGCCTGTGCCGTGGTCGTTTTGCCGGATCCGGATTCGCCGACAAACGCCAGCATTTCCCCTCGCTTGAGGGTAAAGCTGACGTTATGCACCACCTCGCGCCACTGGCGCGCGGTACGGTAGCTGATGGTCAGGTTTTCTACCGAGAGTACGGTCATTTCAGGCCTCCGCTGAACTGCTGGCTGATACGGTTGGTGGCAAGCACGACGGCGATGACGACCACGCCGGGGAAGGTGGTTAACCACCAGGCGGTAGAGAGATAGTTACGGCCTTCGGCGATCAATAAGCCCCATTCCGGCACGGGCGGCGGGGTGCCGTAGCCGAGAAAGCTCAGCGTTGAAAGGGCCAGGATAGCCTGACCAAACTGCAGCGTGGCAAAGGCAAGGACGGCGGTTAAGGCGTTGGGCAGGATGTGTCGCCACAGCACCGCCAGGAACGTCCCGCCGCTGCCAAACGCCGCCTCGACGTAATCCGTATGGCGGATGCGCACCACTTCACCGCGCGCGAGGCGGGCGAAGCTGGCAATGGAGGCCACGCCGACGGCAATGGCGGCGTTAACGGTGCCAAACCCGAGCAGAATAATAACCGTCAGCGAGAGCAGCAGTGACGGAATGGACAACAGCACGTCGACAAAACGCATCAGGAAAGACTCGACGCGTCCGGCGAACGCTCCGGCGATGACCCCCAGACCTGTGCCGACCACCAGCCCCATCGTGACGGCGGCGAGCGCCGCGCTCAGGGAGTGGGACGCACCGTACACAATACGGGTGTAAACATCGCGGCCAAGCTGATCGGTGCCGAGCCAGTGTCCCGCCTGCGGCGCCAGACGTTGCGCTCCGGCGATGCCCTCAATCGGGCTGTAGTGGGTTAACAGGCCGGGCGCCACGGCGGCGAAAATCGCAATGATAATTACCGCCCATGCCAGCCACAGTCCGGGCTGCCACGCGACGCCCTGCCAGCCGGGAACGCGTTTTCGCGCGGCGGCAGCGTAATCGACCAGGCTCATGATGCACCTCCGGTAACAGTTTGCAGACGGGGATCCAGCAGCGGCATAAGCAGGTCCACCAGCAGGTTGATCAGGACAAAACCGAGGGCGGAAATCATCACTACCGCCTGAAGTACGGCAATATCCTGGTTATTCACCGCCTGCTGGGTCAGCTGCCCGAGCCCGCTGCGGCCAAAAACGGTTTCGGTGATCAGCGCCCCGGCAATCAGCTCGCCCAGCAGCAGCCCGGCAATGTTCAGGACAGGCAGCAGGGCGTTGCGGGTCACGTGACGCCACAGCACGGCGGTTTCACTCAGCCCTTTGGCCCGGGCTACGGCAACAAACGGCTGCGTCGCCACCTGGTCGAGGCTGCGCATCAGGATTTGTGCCAGCGGGGCGGAGATCGGGATCGCGACGGTCACGATCGGCAGGATCAGCCCCTGCAGCGGCGTCGGGTTAATCACCGGGATCAGCCGCAGCTGAAAAGAAAAGAGCTGGATGAGGGCAATCCCCAGCCAGAACGTGGGTAAGGAGATAAACAGGACCGGCAGAGACTGGAGGGTATTGCTCAGCCAGCGCAGACCCGGCAGACGCGACGCAAAGGCCAGCGCAAACGCCAGCAGAACCGCGAGTAAAAAGGCGGGCAGGGCGAGGCTCAGGGTATCCGGCAGATTGCTGGCAATCAGCTCGCTGACCGGCACCCCGGCCTGTAACGAATAGCCGAAATCCCCGAGCAGCATCGCCAGCAGCGTATGGCCGTATTGCTGCCACAGCGGGCTGTCCGCGCCGTAGGCCACTCGCATCTCCTCAATTTGCGCCGGGCTTAAGCCCAGGTCCGGGTTCTGAAATTTAATCAGCACCGCGTCGCCCGGCAGCACCTGGAGCAACACGAACGAGAGGGTAAAGGCGGTCCACAGTACCAGCAGCCCGTGCCCAAAGCGTTGAAGAAGTGCGTGGCGCATCGTCAGCTCCTCAGTGTTTCTCAATCCACGCGCCGTAGAACGACGGGCGGCCGACCGCTTCAAAATTGACGCCTTTTAGCCACGGCGCACCGGCAAAGACCTGCGGCTCCTCGAAAATTGGAATGACGTAGGCGTTATCCAGCAGGTAGCGCTGGGCGTCGCCGGTCAGCTGCAGGCGTTTTTGCGGATCGACCTCTGAGGAGATATTTACCAGCAGCGCATTCAGCTTGTCGTCACGGAAGCTTTTGACCTTGTCGCTGGAGCCGCCTTTTTGCAGCAGCGCGTCGCGGTTAGCGGGGTAGAACATGCTTTTCACCACGTCAGGATCGGCGCGTCCCACTTCGGAGACGGTTAACGGGGTTTTCAGCGGATCAAGGTTATCCAGCGTGCGGCTGCCAGCGTCACCAGCCTTCACGCTCAGCGCCACGCCCACCTGTCGCCACTGCTGGGCAACCAGCTGCAGCACCTCTTTGTTTTGCGGCTGCGGCAGGGATTCGTACACCGTCAGCGCCAGCCGCTGGCCGTCTTTGGCGCGGATCCCGTCGCTGCCCGCTTTCCAGCCCGCCTCGTCCAGCAGCTGGTTGGCTTTTGCCGGGTCAAAGGTCAATTTGTCGCTGAGATCGACAAAACCGGCGGCGGAATCGGCAATCACCGACTTCGCCTGCGGATAGTTGGCCGAGAAGAGGGTCTCGACCACCTGTTTTGCGTTGGTGGCATGCAGCAGCGCCTGGCGCACGCGAATATCGGAGACTAGCGGGTTATCCGGGCGGAAGCTGATGCTGTCGTTCACCCCGCGCGTTGGGGCGGCGTAGATTTTATAGCCCTGGTCTGTCGCCTGCTTTTCGTCATACGCCTGGACCTGGCGAATAAAGTCGGCCTGACCGGCCAGCAGGGCGCCGACGCGCACGCTGTCTTCCTGGGTCACGATAAACTTGATGCCGTCCAGATTGGCCGGCCCCTGCTGCGCCAGGTTTTTCGGTCCCCACTGGTAGTCCTTACGCGCTTCCAGCGTCACTTCGCGACCCAGCTTCTCGTCCTTCACCACAAACGGGCCAGAGCCAATGATATGCCGGGCGTCACCCAGCTCTTCAAAGTTGCGCTTCAGCGTGCTGAGCGAGACCAGGCCCGAGCCAATCGTGGCGGTGCCCTGCAGGAACCCCGGCGACGGTTTTTTGAAGTAGAACTTCACGGTCAGCGGGTCGACCACTTCGCTGCGATCGTAGTTATTGATCACTTCTGACACCGGCAGGCGCTGCGCTTTGTTGCCTAAGCCGTAGGTATCAAAGTTCTTCGCTACGGCGTTGGCGTCCAGCGGCGTGCCGTCGGAGAAGGTGATGCCGGGACGCAGCTTAAATGTGTATTCGGTTTTATCGGCGTTGGTGGTCCAGCTTTCGGCTACCCAGGGCTCCACCTGTAACGTTTTCGGGTTCTGCCACGTCAGTTTGTCGGTGATCTGGTTCAGAATGCCGCCGTTCGGGTAGAAGCCGCCGGCAGGCGGGTAAAGGTTGGTATGCGCCTGTTGCTCCAGATAAATCAGAGTGCCGCCTTTGACGGGCGCATCTGCTGCCCACGCTGCGGTGGTCGTCAGAATCAGCGCCGTCAGCAGCGGCAGACGAAATGGGGTTTGCATGGTGAATTCCTTTGTTATCTTCTTGTTAGCGTCGGATTCATCATCGGGCGCGGGGGAAAACAAGGGAACAAAGGAATTAAGATAAGGATTGCCGGAAAATGGCTATAAAAAAACCGCCCCTGTCAGGAGCGGTAATTGAACGGTGGGTGATTATGAACGCAGGTCAATCACCATACGGCCACGGATCTGGCCCTGTTCCATCTCTTTAAAGATGGCGTTGATGTCCTCGATAGGACGCATCGTGACTTTCGGCACGACCTTGCCTTCAGCGGCGAACTGGAACGCTTCCTGCAGATCCTGACGGGTGCCAACCAGCGAACCCACCACCTGAATACCGTCCAGCACCAGACGCGGAATATCCAGGCTCATCGCTTCCGGCGGCAGGCCAACCGCGACCACGCGGCCACCGGCACGTACGGCATCTACCGCCGAGTTGAAGGCGGCTTTTGCGACGGCAGTGACGACTGCAGCATGCGCGCCGCCGGTTTTCTCCTGCACAATTTTAGCGGCATCTTCGCTGCGGGAGTTGATGGTGAGATCCGCACCCATGCTGGCCGCCAGCTTCAGCTGTTCGTCGTTAACGTCAAGGGCGATGACTTTGGCGTTAAAGACGTTTTTGGCGTACTGCAGCGCGAGGTTGCCCAGACCGCCCAGACCGTAAATCGCAATCCACTGGCCTGGTTTGATTTCGGACACCTTCACCGCTTTGTAGGTGGTGACCCCGGCGCAGGTGATGCTGCTGGCCGCCGCCGAATCCAGACCGTCCGGCACTTTTACCGCGTAATCCGCGGTGACGATGCACTCTTCCGCCATGCCGCCGTCAACGGAGTAACCGGCGTTTTTCACGTCACGGCACAGGGTTTCGTTGCCGGTATTACAATATTCGCAGTGCCCGCAGCCTTCAAAGAACCAGGCCACGCTTGCGCGGTCGCCGACTTTCAGCGATTTCACGCCTGGGCCGACTTCTTTTACGATACCAATCCCTTCATGGCCCAGGATAACCCCGGTTTTATCGCCAAAATCACCGTTCTTCACGTGGAGGTCGGTATGGCATACGCCACAGCACTCCATCTTCAGCAGAGCTTCCCCGTGCTTTAGCGGGCGCAAGGTTTTTTCGGTGACATTAACCTGATGATCCTGAGTGACAACAGCAGCCTTCATGTGTATCTCCTTGTTCATGATGAGTATCTGCATAGCAGGTGTAATACTCCTCAAGGATTAGTGGTTTGGCGCTGTAATGCAAGGCAACGGCAACATAATGTCATTATTTAATCCATTTTCAGAATAAGAATACGGCGTTCCTCTAATAATTTAGGGGGAAAATACTGGCCCGGCGAGAGAGACTCGCCGGGCGCAGACTTACAGCTGTGCTTCTATCTCCTTAATCTCTTTACGCCATTGAGCCTGCAGCTGCGGCTTTTGATGCTTAGGCTTACGCGCCAGATCGTCTTCCAGCAGCGTTTCCAGTGCGACCAGCCGTTCGAGCAGATCGTCATACGGCGAGGATTGAACCGCCGAAGCGGTGATAGCAGGTGCGGTGGATGTCACCAGCCCCGCGCTTTCACGCAGACGCTCAAAGACCGCTTCTGCATCGTGCCACTCGCTCAGCTTTTCCTCTTCAATCAGCCAGAAACGGTTGCAGCTTTGGCTAATTAACTGTCGGTCATGGCTGACCAGCAGAACGCCGCCTTCAAACTGCTGAAGGGTTTGCGCCAGCGCCTCTTTGCCTTCCATGTCAAGGTGGTTAGTTGGCTCATCCAGCATCAGCAGGCTGTAGCGGGCAAGCGTCAGGCCCACGAACAGCAGGCGCGAACGCTCGCCGCCGCTGAGCGTGCTGACTTTCTGCCCGTGGCGGGACCACGGGAACCCGGCGCTTATCAGGGCCATTTTGCGATTCTGCGGATCCGGTGCGAAAGGCTCCAGCGCGTCGAGAAGCGTGGCGTTGTCTGCAAGCTGATGAAGCGTCTGGTCGTAGTAGCCAGGCGACACGCGCGGATGGATTTTCAGCCCGCTTTCCGCCGGTTCATCCGTAAAATGTCGCCAGATAAGCTTCATCAGTGACGATTTGCCGCAGCCGTTACGACCAACAATCGCCACGCGATCGCCGCTTTTCAGCCGCGCCGTTTCGATGTTAAACAGCGGCGGTAGCCCAGGCGCGGGCGGGACGCCGAGGTTTTCCATCTCCAGTAGACGGTCCGCCCGCAGCGCGTCGCCGCGAAGAGTTAACGTCCACGGGCTGCCCGCCGTGAGCGCGGTCTGGCTCTCTTTGAGCCGTTCGACCTGTTTTTCCATCTGTTTGGCTTTGCGGGCCAGGTCTTCGTTGTCGTAAACCTTGCCCCAGGTCGCCAGACGTTTGGCGCTGGCGGTTACGCGGTCGATCTCCTTTTGCTCCGCCTTGTGGCGCTGCGCGTCGCTTTCATCTTTGGCGTCAAGCGCCTTGCGTGCAGCCGTGCAGGGAAGGGCAAAGTAGTGCAGCGTTTTATCGCGCAGGATCCAGCTGCCGTTGGTGACGGCATCCAGCAGCTGTCTGTCATGCGAGACCAGCACAAAGCTACCCGACCAGTTCTGTAGAAAGTGTTCCAGCCAGAGCATGGTCGGCAAATCAAGGTGGTTGCTGGGTTCATCGAGCAGAAGCAGGTCCGGCTCGTGAATCAGCGCCCGCGCCAGCAGCAGGCGGGTGTGCTGTCCGCCGCTCAGCGTGGAGGATTGCAGCAACATATCCTGCGGCGTGAAGCCCATGCCTGCCAGCTGCGTTTCGGCTTTCCAGCGCAGGCTGTCCCGTTCAGTTGAGGGCAACTGGGCCAGGACGGCATCCAGCATGGTCAGCGGAAAAATAGCGTCCGGGAGATGTTGCTCCACGCGCGCCATAAGGCAGTGCCCGGCCAACGCTACCGTTCCGGCCGCAGGGGAATCCGTGCCGTCCAGCACCTTCAGCAGCGTACTTTTACCGCAGCCGTTGTCGCCCAGCAGACCAATGCGGTCGCCTTTTTTCAGCGTAAAGGAGAGTGAGTCGAAGAGCGTGCCAAACGCCGTATCAACGCGTAAAGATTGTGCAGTGAGTAAAGTGCTCATTGTTGCTTACCCAAGAGTTACAGGCATGTTTATGCCTCGTCAAACATCGCTGACGATAACTCAGTAAGCCCGAGAGAAGGGATTTCAGGGGTTGGTGTCTTCGCTCAAGCAGAAGTTATCGCAGCACGATACCGATAACGCTTGAGCTGGTGCGATCACCAAATGTATGTGAAACATTGAAAATTTCACGATACAGCATAATTGGCCTCCTTATATATTCAGTGGGTTAATGGATGAATGGAGTGTAGCGGGGGAAAAGGGGTTTGGCTAGTGGGTATTCGATGGTGCGGTCTGTTGCCCTCACCCTGACCCTCTCCCACAGGGAGAGGGAAAACACCCGGCCCGTAGGCCCGGTAAGCGAAGCGCCACCGGGCGGAGCGGATTAAATCGACGTACGGCGATAGCTGCGGTATTCAGGCTTCCAGAAGTTGTCGTCGATGGCCTGCTGCAGCGCGTCGGCAGAGGTTTTCACCGCCACGCCCTGCTGCTGCGCCATTTTACCTACCGCGAAGGCGATTGCACGCGACACCTTATGTATGTCCTTCAGCTCCGGCAGCACCAGCCCTTCACCGTTGTTGACCAGCGGAGAGTAGCCCGCGAGGGTTTCGCTCGCCGACATCAGCATCTCATCGGTAATGCGGGACGCGCCGGAGGCGATGACGCCCAGTCCAATGCCCGGGAAGATATAGGAGTTGTTGCACTGCGCAATCGGATAGGTTTTATCCTTCCACACCACCGGGTCGAACGGACTGCCGGTCGCAACCAGCGCGTTACCTTCGGTCCAGGCAATGATGTCCTGCGGCGTTGCTTCCACGCGGGAGGTCGGGTTGGAAAGTGGCATCACGATAGGGCGCTCGCAGTGCTTGTGCATCTCGCGAATAATCTCTTCGGTGAAGAGACCGGTTTGCCCGGAAACGCCGATCAGAATATCCGGCTTCACGTTGCGCACCACGTCCAGCAGGGAAAGGACTTCGTTGTCGGTATCCCAGTTTTTCAGGTTTTCGCGTTTCTGCACCAGCTTCGTCTGGAACGGCAGCAGGTTCGGCATGCCGTCGGTCAGCAGGCCGAAACGGTCAACCATAAAGACGCGGGAGCGGGCCAGCTCTTCGCTTAAGCCTTCGCGCTGGGTCTGGGCGATAATCTGCTCGGCAATACCGCAGCCCGCAGAGCCTGCGCCCAGGAAGACGATTTTCTGGTAGCTCAGCTGGCTGCCGGCTGCGCGGCTGGCGGCGATAAGCGTACCCACCGTCACGGCCGCGGTGCCCTGGATATCGTCGTTAAAGGAGCAGATCTCATCGCGATAGCGGTTCAGCAGCGGCATCGCGTTTTTCTGCGCGAAGTCTTCAAACTGCAGCAGAACGTCCGGCCAGCGGTGCTTCACTGCCTGGATGAAGTCGTCGACAAACTGATAGTACTCGTCGTCGGTAATACGCGGATGGCGCCAGCCCATATAGAGCGGGTCGTTTAGCAACTGCTGGTTGTTAGTGCCGACGTCCAGCACGACCGGCAGGGTATACGCCGGGCTGATGCCGCCGCAGGCAGTATAGAGAGAGAGTTTACCGATGGGGATCCCCATCCCGCCAATGCCCTGGTCGCCGAGGCCGAGAATACGTTCGCCGTCGGTCACCACAATTACTTTGATATTGTGGTTCGGCACGTTCTGCAGAATATCGTCCATGTTGTGACGGTTCTGATAGGAGATGAATACCCCGCGGGAGCGACGGTAGATCTCTGAGAAGCGCTCGCAGGCCGCACCCACTGTAGGGGTGTAGATCACCGGCATCATCTCTTCGAGATGGTTCTGCACCAGGCGATAGAAGAGGGTTTCGTTGGTGTCCTGAATGTTGCGCAGGTAAATGTGTTTGTCGATTTCAGTTTTGAAACCCTGATACTGGATCCACGCGCGCTCTGCCTGTTCTTCAATGGTTTCAACCACTTCCGGCAGTAAACCCAGCAGGTTAAAGCTGCTGCGCTCTTCCATACTGAAGGCGCTGCCTTTGTTGAGCAGGGGGAATTCGAGTAAAACCGGTCCTGCGTATGGGATGTATAAGGAACGATGTTTTTTCAGTTTGTTGTCCATGTCACTCACTCTTTTTATGAAGATCCGTCCCTGACACTGCTGTTTGTCATCTTTCTGGCCTGTGCGATGGGATGCGGTCCGACGGTATTATAAAGGAGCTAAATATTAATTACCGCAACACATAAACAAAAACACCACCGGGATTACCGATGGTGTTCTGGATCTCAGTCTGAAACTTACTTGCCGGCGTGGCGTTTTCTGCCGGTGGCGTGCGTGACCTGCGTTTCGTGGTCGCCTTCAATCACCACTTTACGCTGATTCGAAAGCTTGTAGTTCAGTCCCAGAATATGGCGTGCCTGACGGTTTGATTTCATGTTAACTCCTCAATCCTGTTGATAGTTTTAAGGACCAGTTTGCTTACGCAAACGAAATGTAACCCCTTAGGTTGCAGATCCAGCTTAGCAGGTTTTTACAAGGGTGCGTTTTGCCCACTGACGACGTAGTTAATGGTCTGCTGGTAGATGTCACTGAGGATGTCATTATCTGTGGATTCCACCCACCTGGTCAGTTCCATCAAAATGTCATCTTCAGTCACAGCACCGTGCTCGGCGTGAAGACCCTGCGCAATCGCGTTAACGAGTTCAGGTTGTGCTGCTGCGGTATTAGCCGGGTAATAAGTAAACATGCTGCCTCCGTGTCGTTTTCTGTTTAATGGTACGGCTCGCAAAAAATTTAATTCATAAACAGAATGGCAAATATTTTCCCGGTTGTGGTTCAGATTCATCTTAGAAATAAAAATGACATAAGTGCATGATTTTATGCGCTTTTGAAATGTGGGGGTTAATCGAAGTGCTGTTGAGAGGATATTATAACGGTGCTCCTGCTATCACGAAAATATAGCAGGAGCAGAATTTAAATTACCACTTCATTTCGCCAGTATTCACCTTAGCGCTTAATTCCAGCGAGCTCTCTTCGACCAGGTTTGGATATTGTTTTTTCAGGGTGCTGATGACGCCCGCAGAATCTTTATGTGCCGATAACGCCTGTTCAAAATGCTGCAGATAGTCGCGGGTAAAATCAATCGCCCCTGTCCCGGCTGGCGGGGTACCCAGATAGTGACCCGGAATCACGCGCTCGGGTTTGTGCGCCGCCATGTTCACCAGCGTTTCCTGCCACTGCTTGCGGCTTTCCGCCGTCTGGGTGTCTGCCGTCCAGACGTGAATACCCCAGGCTACCCCGGTGCCGCCGAGGATCGTTTTCGCTGACGGGATCCACACATAGGCCGCGTAGCTGTCAGGCTGTTCTATGTCGATCTTATCACCGTCAACCATAAACGTGGTGGAGGCGAGCACCTGCGGGACGACCAGCTCGGTCGGTGCGCCGTCTTTCATCTGTGGACCCCAGAAGGCGAGCTTGGCGTCTTTGGTGGCCTTGATGTGGTCAACCACGTGCTGCGTGGCCACCACTTTGGCGTTCGGGAAGGCTTTGACCAGCGGCTGCAGGCCAAAATAGAAGTCCGGATCGCCGGAGGTGATCACAATCTTATTCAGGGTTTTACCGCTGCGGCGAATTTTCTCTACCAGCGCTTCGCCATCCTTCACGCTGAACTGCGCGTCAAACAGTACGGCTTCTTTCGGGCCGGAAACCAGCGTGGAGGAGACAGCGAAAATGCCTTTCTCCTGCGGGTTATAGGTGTCAATGGTCAACGGCGCGGCAAAAACAGCGGGTGTGAAAAGGGTGGAAAGCAGGGCAAGGTGAGTGAATTTCATGCTGTTGTCTCTGTTGTTCAGGAATGTCTTTATTGTACGGATATTTGCATTTGCCAGAATTCCTGAAACAAGACATGCTTAGTTTCATAAATCGAGCAAATGGAGCTTATATGGATCGCGTTATTGCCGCTCAGGTTTACAACCGGATATGCGAGCTGGGGAGTTTGAGCGCTGCAGCCCGCGCGCTGGGTATTTCCCGCCCGATGGTCAGCCGATACCTTGAACAGATGGAGAAATGGGCGGGCACGCGGCTGGTAAACCGCTCCACGCGCAAGCTGACGCTGACCGCGGCTGGCGAAAAGGTGTTGCAAAAAACGCGGACGCTCTCGCAGATCTCACAGGAAATTGAAGGCCAGTCGGAAAAAGATCTGCCGTCCGGCACCCTGCGGGTGGCCTGCGCGCACTTTACCGCAATGCATCTGATTGCGCCGGTGCTGCCCGGTCTGCTCTCGCGCTACCCGCAGCTGCGCATTGAGCTGGACGTGAACAACCACCCGATAAGCCTGGTGGGAGAGCGCATTGATGTCGCCGTACGTATTACCGATAACCCTGAACCCGGCATGATTGCCCGCCGGCTGGGGGAGTGCCGCTCGGTGCTTTGCGCCTCGCCGGCGTATCTGGCACAGCACGGTACCCCCGTCAGCCCTGAAGAATTAGCGCAGCACAACTGTCTGCACTACAGCTTTTTTGCCGGGCAGTCCTGGCACTTCCTGACGCCAGAAGGGGAAAGCCTGAGCGTGGCCGTCAGCGGCAACCTGAGCGCCAGCATCTCTTCACTGTTGATGGACGCGGCGATCAAGCACTGCGGTATTGCCATGCTGCCGGAGCGCGAGGCGCGTGCCGCGCTGGATCAGGGATTGCTGGTACCGATACTGGAGGCGCTGGAGCCGAAACCGCTTGCCATCCATGGCATTTATCAGTCACGGGAATATCAGCCTGCCGCGCTGCGCGTGTTTCTCGACGAACTGGCCCGCTACCTGGCTTAAGAGTAGGGTTTACGGGTGATTATTTTGCCTTTAGCCAGGGAGAGGACGTGCTCCAGAAAATAATATCCGCCCCGAGATAATTTTCCGCGAACCGATCAAATTCTGCTTTGGTGAAGGGCTTGCCGGTCTCAGGATTTTTATAGGTCAGGGTCGGTTCCTGAACCGCCATGGCGATGAGCGGCAGCGTCTGTTTATTTTTATGGAAGAAGGGATAGGCATTCTTCATGTGTGCCTTGCGGTTGGGAACAATGTCCGGCCCACCCAGACCGACATTGTTGGCGCTGGCATACGTAAACAGACGGCCCATGTAGTTGTGGTCATTATCCCACTCGCACGGCCAGAAGTTCACGTATTGCACCACGTGTGATTTCTTAAAAGCCTTTCGCGCAAATGCCAGATTTTCCATTTCTCCAGCGAAATAGCTGTCGCAGGTAAACCCGGCGGGCGGATTTTTTTCGTCGAGATCGATGGCGGTTTCGGGCAGGTTTATGCCATACACCTCGCCATCAAAGCGTTTCGCGATGGCGGCCAGCAAAGCCTGGTAGCGCTGGCGCACGGCGGGATCCCACTGACGCGCCACCCATCCGGAACCGACAGGCTTGCCTTCTCCGGGGTTATCGAACTGCGGCGCAATCCCCCCACCGTATTGCTTATCGTGCATCAGATAGTCCGGCACGTAGCGGGCGTCCGCCTCAAAGAAACGATCCTGGATTTGAATAAAGAGTTTTTTTCCGGCGGCTTTAACGCGTGCCAGATCCTGTTCTATCCGCGAGAAGTCATAGTTGTCTTTGCCGGGCTCCAGCAAGCGCCAGTTGTAAACGATCTGCACCCCGCCGACATCGCTTCGCGCAACGAGCGGAAACACCGCGTCGAGCTCGCCGGAGCTGGTATAGATAAAATTCTCCGGCGTTTTCGCCAGTGAAGACAGCGATACCGCCAGTGTGGTCAGGGCAACGGCCATGCTGATTTTTAGCGCCATATCATTATCCTTTTTGTCGGTTCAGCAGGTGAAAGTCCTGGAATTGTCTGTGTTCCAGAGTGGGTCAGATGCGTAGTCTATACTTAACCCTTTGTAAGCCAAAAGGAGAGCAAGAATGACTATTCATAAGCACGGTTCGGCACACTGGTCTGGCGACATTAAGCGCGGTAAAGGGACGGTTTCCACCGAGAGCGGCGTTCTCAATCAACAGCCTTACGGTTTCAATACCCGCTTTGAGGGCGAAAAGGGGACCAACCCCGAAGAGCTGATTGGCGCGGCACATGCGGCCTGTTTTTCGATGGCGCTGTCGCTGATGCTCGGTGAAGCGGGCTATACCGCTGACTCTATTGATACCACGGCGGACGTCTCTCTGGATAAAACCGACGGCGGCTTTGCCATCACAAAGGTTGCCCTGAAAAGCAAGGTCACCGTTCCAGGCATCGCCCCCCAGCAGTTCGATGGCATTATTCAGAAAGCAAAAGCGGGCTGTCCGGTATCGCAGCTCCTGAAGGCTGAGATTACGCTGGACTATAAGCTTAATTAAACCGCAGCCGGGTTTGCGCCCGGCTATCCCTTCAGCGCGGCGGGAAACACCTCCGCCAGCCACGCAATAAACACCTTAAGACGGTGCGTCAGATGCCGGTTCTGAGGGTAAACCACATGAAACGGATAGGCGGCAGGGCGCCAGTCGCTCAGAATCGCCGTCAGCGTTCCCGCCCGTAAATACGCGTTTGCCGAATACTCAAAGGTCTGAACGATCCCCAGCCCCGCCGCGGCAGCCGCCAGATGGGCATTACTTTCATTTACGCCGAGATAATGCGGAACGTTGATTTCCAGCGTCTCGCCGTTCTCTCTGAAGCGAAACGGAAATGCCCGCCCGGTGACGGGCGAGAGGTAGCTAATGAGCTTGTGGCCGTTGCACAGCTCCTGCGGATAGGCCGGAACGCCATGGTTTTTCAGGTAACCCGGCGTCGCGCAGGTGACCATTTCGGCGTTGCCAATATGGCGGGCGATGAGGGTAGAGTCGTTCAGCGGCCCGCCGCGGATGACGCAGTCTACGTTACCGCTGATGAGATCCACCGGACGATCGGCTACCCCAAGGTCGATGCGGATCTCCGGGTAGCGCCGCATAAAATCCGGCAGCAGGGGGATAAGCACGTCGCGGGCGGTGGATCCGCCTATATCAACCCGCAGATGCCCTTTTGGCGTCGCGCGGGAAATGCGAAACGCGGTGTCGATGTCTTCGATATCTATCAAGACCCTGAGCGCTTTTTCATAGTATTCCATCCCTTCAGGCGTCGCGACCACCCGTCGAGTGGTGCGGTGCAGAAGGCGTATATCCAGGTGCGCCTCAAGCGATTTGACCAGCTTGCTCAGGGTGGCGATCGGCATATTCAGCGAGTCCGCCGCGCGGGTAAAGCTTCCGGATTCCACGACCCGCGTAAAGGCGCGCATCGCCATGAGCTGGTCCATGATGACCTCTTATTATTTCTGTATGTGAATAGTCATTTTCATTTTTGCCGGTTTTTCACTAATCCTGCAAGGGCTAAAGTTTGTCCAACGCAAACCCACCAAAAGGTAAATGACATGAACACGACTCTCTCAGGAAAAATCGCACTGGTCACCGGCGGCAGCACCGGCATTGGTCTTGCCACGGCGCAGGAGCTGGCGGCGCAGGGCGCGAAGGTGTACATCACCGGACGCCGTCAGGCCGAGCTTGACGCGGCGGTCGCAGAAATTGCTTCAACGGCAGTGGGCATTCGCGCGGACGTGTCAAAACTGGCGGATCTGGACGAGGTCTATGCCCGGATAGCCAAAGAAGAAGGCCGCCTCGATATTCTGTTCGCCAATGCGGGTGGCGGGGATATGCTGCCGCTGGGCGCGATCACCGAAGAGCAGTTTGACCGGATTTTCGGCACCAACGTCCGCGGGGTGCTGTTTACGGTGCAGAAGGCGCTGCCTCTGCTCTCCGCCGGATCGTCGATTATTATGACCGGCTCGACGGTCTCCATTAAGGGGACGGCAAACTTTAGCGTCTACAGCGCCAGTAAGGCCGCCGTGCGCAACTTTGCCCGCTCTTGGGCGCTGGATTTGCAGGGCCGTGGGATCCGCGTCAACGTGGTTAGCCCGGGCCCGATCAAAACGCCTGGTCTCGGCGATCTGGTGCCGGAAGAACACCGTCAGGGTCTGTACGACGCGCTGGCCGCTCAGGTGCCGCTCGGCCGTTTAGGCGCGCCGGGCGAGGTGGGGAAAGCGGTGGCGTTTCTGGCCTCCGACGCGGCCAGCTTTATTAACGCCACCGAGCTGTTCGTGGACGGCGGGATGGCGCAAATTTAACCCAGACTGCGCCAGCAGCGGACGTCACGGCCCTCGCGAGAGGGCTGTAACGGCTGAGGACGCTCGCACCCCTGCGCGGCCATCGGGCATCGGTCGCGGAAAAAACAGCCTTCGGGCAGATGACGGTTGCCGGGAAGCTCCGTTTTGCGTAAGGCCAGCGTCTCATCCAGCGGTTCACCGGTGCGGGGAACCGAATCGAGCAGCAGACGGGTGTAAGGATGGCGCGGCTCCCCAAGCACCTGTGCGGCGCTGCCCAGCTCCACAATCTGCCCAAGGTACATCACCGCCACGCGGTCGCTCATGTGCCTGACCACCGAGACGTTATGCGAGATCAACACGTAGGTCAGATTACGCTGCTGTTGTAGGGTCACCAGCAGGTTGAGGATCTGCGCCTGCACGGAAATATCCAGCGCGCTGGTGGGTTCATCAAGCACGATAATATCCGGATCGGACGAGAGCGCCCGGGCGATGGCAATGCGCTGGCGCTGCCCGCCGGAGAAGGCGTGCGGAAGCCGGTCGAGATATTCCGGGCGAATGCCCACCTGCAGCGCCAGGTTTTCAGCCAGCTGACGGCGTTCACGCTCGCTGCTGCGCTTTTGCACCCATACCGGCTCGGTGATAATGCGCCAGACCGGCAGGCGCGGGTCGAGCGAGGAGAGCGGATCCTGAAACACCATCTGCATGCCGCCCGCATGGTGCGCCCGCTGGCAGGCGCCGGTGCTGGGCTTAAGCATGCCCATCAGCAGCTGGGCCAGCGTGCTTTTCCCGCAGCCCGATTCCCCGACGATACCGAGCGTTTCTCCCCGACGGATCTCAAGGTCGAGCCCGTTAAGCGCATGGACCTTTTCCGTCACGCGCCCCAGCCAGTTTTTCCGCGCTGCAAAATTGACGTGCACGCTATCCAGTTCCAGCAGTACATCAGACATGGACTTTCTCCCGTTGTGGATACCAGCAGGCGGCCTGTTGGCCTTCTGCGCCAGTGGACGCTAAGCGCGGCGTTTCGCTGCATTTCGCCCCGGCGGCAAAGCAGCGCTCGCGGAACGCGCATCCCGGCGGAAGCTGGCTGAGGTTGGGGACCGTGCCGGGGATGGCGGGAAGCGGGGCGCGCGGCTGGCCGTGCTCCGGTGCGCACTGCAGCAGGCCGATGGAGTAGGGATGCACAGGCTGGTGGATCAGCGTTTGCGTGGCACCGCTCTCGATCACGCTGCCCGCATACATCACGTACATCCTGTCGCAGAGCTGCGACACCACGGCCATATCGTGGCTGATAAACAGCACCGAGGTGCCGCTGGCCCGCGCCTTGTGCTTCAGCAGGCGCAGCACCTGCAGCTGGACGGTGACGTCCAGCGCGGTGGTCGGTTCGTCGGCAATAATCAGCTCCGGCTCGCAGGAGAAGGCAAGGGCGATCATCACCCGCTGGCGCATCCCGCCGGACAGCTCAAACGGATAGCGCGCCATGACCGCTTTCGCATCCGGGATTTGCATCTCTTCCAGCAGGGTAATCGCCTTCTGCTGCGCCTCATGCCGGGAAAGCGGCTGATGCTGGCGGATCACCTCGACCATCTGTTTGCCAATTCGCCGCGTCGGGTTGAGGGCGGTCATGGGCTCCTGAAAAATCATCGCGACCTTTGCGCCGCGCCACTGGCGAAGCTGTTTCTCGGATGCCGTCAGGACATTTTCGCCGAGTAATTTCACCTGACCATGATGAATGCGGTAGCTGCCTTCCGGCAGCAGACGCATGGCGAGCATGGCGGTCACCGATTTACCCGAACCGGATTCGCCCACCACGCCGACAATTTCACCCCTGCCGATCTCCAGCGAGACGTGGTTCAGCGCGTGAACCTCGCCGCGAAAAATCGGGAAGCTCAGATGCAGGTCTTCAATCTTGAGTACCGGATCGGTCATCACTGTTTACCTCCCGATTTCGGATCCAGCAGATCGCGGATACCGTCGCCAAACAGGTTAAAGCCCACGGCGGTTATCAAAATCGCCGCACCGGGAAACGCGCAGTACCACCACTGGTCCAGAACGTAGTTACGGCCGACGGCCACCATCGCGCCCCATTCGGCGGTCGGCTGCTGCGCCCCCAGGCCAATAAACCCCAGTGTGGCGGCCATGAGGATGGCGCTGCCGATGTCCAGCGACGCCTGCACAATCAGCGGCGGCAGGGCGTTGCGCAGGATGTGCCAGCGGATCAAATGCCAGCGGGAGGCGCCAAAGGTGCGGGCGGCCTGCACGTAGGTAAACTGGCGCACCACCAGGGTTTGCCCGCGTGCCAGACGGACGTAAAACGGAATGCGGACAATCGCAATCGCCAGCATGGCGTTAAACAGGCTCGGCCCGAGCGCGGCGGCCAGCGCCATGGTCAGCACCAGGGAAGGTATCGAGAGCATAATGTCCATCACCCGCATGATGACGGCGTCGCCGCGCCCGCCCAGCACGCCGGACAGACAGCCCAGCAGCGAACCGATGCCGCCCGCAATCACCACCACCGCCAGCCCGGCGGTAATGGACTGCTGGCTGCCCGCCAGCACGCGGCTGAACAGATCGCGGCCCACCTCGTCGGTACCAAACCAGTGCTGCGCAGACGGCGCCTGCAGGCGCGCGGTCAGATCCAGCGCGTTTGGGTCGTGCGGCACGATCCACGGCGCGGCCACCATAATGAAAAGCATCACCAGCATAATGACGCCACCAACGATCGTGAGCGGGCTTTGACGCAGCATCCAGAACAGCTTTGCCCAGCTGATGCGTTGTCTGGTGGTTTTAACCGGGACGGGCGTTTCCTGCGTTAACATCATTCGGCACCTCCGCGCCCGATTCGCGGGTCAATCCACAGGTAAAGCAGATCGACCACCAGATTAACCAGCACGTAGGCCAGCGAAACAACGACGGCAAAGCCCATCACGGCAGGGAAATCGAGCGCCTGAATGGACGTCACCACCCAGGCCCCCATGCCCGGCCAGGCAAAGACGGTTTCGGTCAGCACGGCGCCGTACAGCAGATCCCCCAGCGCCAGCCCGAGCACGGTAATCGACGGGATCATCGCATTCGGCAGGGCGTAGCGCAGGACGATATACCAGCCGGGCAGGCCGCTGGCGCGGGCCGTACGAATGTAGTCCTCGCTAAGCTGCTCCAGCATCGCCGAACGGACCTGGCGTGCGACGATGCCCAGGTGGACAAATGCCAGCGTCAGCGAGGGTAAAATCAGGTGCTGCAGCGCATTGAAAAAGACCTCGCCGTTGCCCTCAAGGAGCGCGTCCAGCAGATAAAAGCCGGTGACGTGCGTCGGCGGGTCGAGCCAGTCGTCCAGCCTCCCGCCGCCCGGCAGGATTTGCAGGTGCCCGTAGAACAGCACGATGACGCCCAGCCCAAGCCAGAAGGCCGGGGTGGAGATGCCAGTCATCGCCATTAAACGCACCAGGTGATCCAGCCAGCGGTTGCGGTAGACCGCCGACAAAATCCCCAGCGGCACGCCGATGACCAGCGCCAGCAGCAGAGAACAAAATGCCAGCTCCAGCGTGGCGGGGAAAAAGGCCTTCAGGTCTTCCGCGACCGGGCGTCCGGTACGGATGGACGTGCCTAAATCGCCGTGGGCCAGGGCGTCCACGTAGCGGCCAAACTGAACGTACAGGGGCTGGTCCAGTCCTAACTGCTGGCGGATGTTCTGCACGATGTCGTCGCTGGCGCGATCGCCGGCCAGCAGACGGGCCGGATCGCCGGGGATCAGGTGCGAAATAATAAAGGTGATAATACAGACACCGGCCACCACCAGGAGTAACCCCCAGCAGCGCTGGCGCACTATGCTCCAGAACGTCATACGCTTTCCCCCGGCGAAACGGTTACTTGCTCATGGTGGCGATGTTGAACACCTGCTCGAGCATCGGATTAAAGGTGAACCCTTTGACCTCTTTGTTCATCGCCAGCTGGTAGTTTTTCTGGAACAGATAAACGTAGGCCGCCTCGTCGATAACCACCTTCTGTGCCTGCTGGTAATCTTTGGTGCGTTCTGCCTGGTCGGTGGTTTTCAGCGCGGCCTGCAGCAGGGAATCGACCTCTTTGTTCTCATAGAACGAGCGGTTGCCCGGCAGCCCTTTTTTGTCCGATTCGAACCAGTAGTTCATGAACATGTACGGGTCGGCAAAGTCCGGGCTCCAGTTGCCGATGGCAATGTCGTAATCGCCTTTTCCGACGCGGTCGCGCATGGTCGCATTGGCCAGTTTTTCCAGCTTGACGTTAATGCCGATCTTGCCGAGGCTGGCCTGAGTGGAGAGGGCGATAGGCTCCCAGTTCGGATCGTTGTCCGAGTAGAGGAAGGTCAGGCTGGCGGGTTTGTCTTTGACCTTCTCCAGCGCCGCTTTGGCTTTGGCCTCGTCAAAGCTGTACTGCATTGCCGTGGCGTCAAAGCCCCACATGCCTTCCGGGATCGGGCCGCGCATCTGCTTGCCGTTGCCGCTCAGAATGCCTTTCACCATCCCCTGGTAATCCGTCGCCCAGGAGATGGCCCGGCGTAAATCCACCTGATTGAGCGGCGCTTTACCGTTGTTGAGATAGAGGTAAGTCACGCGCAGGGACGGGTATTCCGCGACGGCGACTTTACCTTCCTGCTTCAGCGCTGCGAGCTGATCGACCGGCAGGGAGTCGGCAATGTCCAGATCGCCGCGGGAAAGCTGCAGTCGGCGCGAGGCGCTCTCACCGATAATTTTCACCGATACGCGCTTAAAGTGCGGCTTTTCACCCTGCCAGTGGGGGTTAGGGACCAGGATCAGCTGCTGGCCTTTCTGCCAGCTTTTCAGCATAAACGGCCCGGAACCGGCGGTGTTTTGCGCCAGAAAACCGCGCGCATCGTCTGCGGCATTGGCCTTCAGCACCGCCGGGTTAATGATGGACGCCCCGTCGTTTGCCAGGGTGTAGAGGAAAGGCGCGAACGGCTGGCTGAGGGTGAACTTCACCGTATGGTCATCAACGGCATCTATTTTCAGATCTTTCGGGAAGGCCTCAGACGGCCCCTGGCTGAGCTTCAGCAGGCGCTCAAAGGAGAGTTTGACCGCCTCGGCGGTAACCGGCGTGCCGTCGGAGAATTTGGCGTTATCCGCCAGGGTGAAGGTCCACTCTTTCTGGTCGTCGGAAGCTTTCCAGCCCGTCGACAGATCGCCTTCTACCTCGGTAGAGCCTGGCTTGTACTTGACCAGACGCTGGTAGGACGGATAGGTGACGGTCCAGTCGTTGTTATCAATGGTGATGGCCGGATCGAGCGTTTGCGGGTCGGCGGCTTTACCGATGACCAGCATGTCTTTCGGGACGGCAGCCAGCGCCAGCGGTGCGCTCAGGGCCAGCGTGGCGGCAATGATGGTCGTGAGAAGCGATGTTTTCATGGCAGTGCTCCAGGTTCAAAGAGAGGTGTGCGTCAGGGGAAAACAGGCAAAACGGTCGTCAAGCAGCGGGTAGCTGGCGGCGTTCGGCAGTTCGAAGTGCCACCATTCGCTGCTGATACCCACAAAACCGCCGCCAAACATGATGGCGTTCAGCAGCAGACGGTTACGCTGGGCGTGCGGCGGCACGGAGGGGTGATACGGATGCGATCGGTCATGCATTTCGTCAAAACCGGCGCCCATATCCAGCACGGCGTTATGTTCGTCCATCAGGGTGACGTCGATGGCCGTGCCGCGGCTGTGGTTGGAGCCAATCGCCACGTCGACCACGTATTCCGGGTTGGGGCAGGCCTCCCACAGCTGAGCCTGCGCCTGCTGCGGCCGATAGGCGTCGTAGACCACCAGCTTCAGCCCGGCCAGCGTGGCAATGCTGATGGCTTTTGCCAGCGCGGTAGCGGCATCGGTATGCAGCAGGCACAGCGCCTCCTGATAGATCGGACGGCCGGTGATGTTGTCGGCGGTGGCGTATTTCAGATCGATATGCAGCGTGGGGAACGTCTTCGCCACATCAATCAGTTCACTCTCTACGGGCATAGCTCCGCTCCTTTAGCGTTCGAATTGACCAAACTCTTGTTGTAATTGTCGGTTTACCGCCAGACGAGCCGGAAGCGCATCACCCAGCGCTTCCACCACGCCCGACAGCAGCAGGTTGAACAGGCAGCTTACGGGGGCAAGTGAATCCCAGAAATGACCGGTATCGGTTTTCACCTGCAGCAAATCCATCGGGTAATCCCGCGCCCACGGGCACCAGATGTCGGTGATTAAGGCCAGCGGAATGCCTTTCTCGCTCGCGACGCGGCAGTACTGGCGCGCCATTGCGGAGTAGGTACGCGTATCTGTCAGCACGACATAAGGGTGCGAGAACCCCGAGTTCAGGGATTCCACCCAGCTGCCGGATGCCCCTTCGGAGTAGCTCACCCGCGGGCGGAGGTATTCAAGGTGGCTGAAGAAAGCGTTGGCGATCCCGCGCGTGGACTGGATCCCCAGCACAAAGACCGCGTCCGCGTGGGCCAGATGGTGTACCACCTGGCGGAAGGCGTCCGTTTGCGCCAGCTGGTACACCTGCGTGATGGCATCCACTTCCAGCGACAGGGCGTGCTGAAGGCGGCTGGAAAGAGGGCGCTGCTGCTGCCAGGAGTCGAGCCGCTCGTTCATGCCCCAGGGCTGATACGGATCGCGCAGGCTTTTTTTGGCATCTTCCAGGTTGCGGTACCCCAGCTTGCGCAGGAAGCGTCCGACGGTAATTCCGCTGGTCCCGCTCGCCTGACCCACACTTTCCGCCGTTTCAAACGGGATTTGCGCGGCGTGCGCCAGCAGCCAGCTTCCGACCCGCTTTTCGCTGGGCGTGAGCTGGCTGAACGTCGCTTCGATACGGCTCAGCATCTCAGGTTTCGTCGTCATATCGCCTCGCTGTTAACAGGCTGTCAATGGTCGAATTTGTGTTACCCGGTTAACAATGCATGACGCGTGCCATATTCACAGGCGGGCGAAAACCCGCTGCGCAGTAAACTTCATGCAATATTTAGTTAACCAATGATCAACATTTGTGCAGCGTAGTTCACTTTTGGTGCACTGGCTGAGCGGGCAGGTATGAATTTGGTGAATACGTCAGTCCGTTCACATTTTTGATAAGATAGATGTACTGTGAATATAAAAGGGATCCCGGCATGGCAAATCTGCCCTGGCGAGTCAGCGTGCGCCTGATCGCGCTTGCAAAGAAAACAGGAATGATCGTGGGGATCGTACTGGTCGTCCTGCTGGCGGTGCGGGTCTATCTCTCGCAGCAGGGGCCGGAACTGCACCTGTGGCACACCTGGCGGGCCAATGAAATGTCCGCGCGCGAGATGGACAACACCGACTTTGCCGGGTATCAGGCCCGGGAAAGGGCGATTTTCACCGATCTGGATAACGCGGTGACGGCGAAAACAGCGGGCGAGGAACAAACCCCGTTAAACCGCTATTACCGCCAGAGCCTGGTGTGGCCCGGTCAGTTTGACCCCGATGCCAACTGCTCCTTAGTGCTGATGCCGGCCGGAAAGCCACGCGGCGCGGTGGTGCTGCTGCACGGGCTGACGGATTCGCCTTACAGCGTCAGGCGTCTTGCCGTGAACTATCAGCAGCACGGCTTTGTGGCCGTGGTCCCGCGTCTGCCCGGGCACGGCACCGCGCCCGGCGCGCTGACGGACGTTGACTGGGAGATGTGGCTGGCGGCGACGCGTCTTGCGGTGCGGGAAGCCACGCGCCTGGCGGGTGAAGCTGTGCCTTTGCATCTGGTGGGCTACTCCAACGGCGGGGCGCTGGCGATGAAATATACCCTCGATGCGCTTGACACTTCTGCGCTGCGTAAACCCCAGCAGGTGATCCTGCTCTCACCGATGATCGGCGTGACGTCCTTTGCGCGCTTTGCCGGGTTCGCCGGGTTACCGGCGCTGCTGCCGGCGTTTGCTAAAGCAGCCTGGCTGAATATTGCGCCGGAATATAATCCGTATAAATACAATTCTTTCCCGGTTAACGCCGCTCGCCAGTCTTGGCTGCTGACGAAGGCCCTGCAGGAGCAGATTGGCCGTGAGGCGCGGGAAAACAGGCTGGCGAATTTGCCGCCGGTGCTGGCGTTCCAGTCGGTCATGGATTCTACGGTCAGCACCCGCGCGGTGGTGACCGGCCTGTTTGACCAGCTTCCGGCAAACGGCAGCGAACTGGTGGTGTTTGACATCAATCAGGCAGCCAGCTTCCGTCCGCTGTTCAAACCGTCGTCGTGGACGGCAACCTCGGCGCTGCTGCCGGTTGCGCAAAGGCGTTACAGTGTCACTGTTATCACCAATGCCGGCGAGCACAGTTTCTCGACGGTGGCGAAAATCACTCCAGCAGGCAGCACGCAGGAGACGGTCGTGCCGCTTGCGCAGTCCTGGCCGCAGGATGTCTATTCCCTGTCGCACGTTGCGGTGCCGTTCCCGCCGGATGACGATCTTTATGGTCGTGAACCTGCAGTGAAAAACCGCTACGGCATCAGCCTCGGGACGATTGCGCTCTGGGGAGAAACGTCCGTGTTGAGCGTCGGAAAAGAGGCGCTGATGCGGGTCACCTCGAACCCGTTCTACGACTATATGCAGGAGAGGATCGACAGCCGGATTGGCGACGGGGGAAAGTAACGTTCCTTTGTGGTGTGAATAAGTTAGGTCGCATTGATTAAGTATGTTAAATAGTAGCTTCAAGGCACCTCTTTTTCTCATCGGAACCCATTTTTGTGCTGACGACTCTGATTTACCGAAGCCAGTTGAATTTATCCCGCCCGTCCACCGAACTGCGGGAGCTGGTGGAGCGCGCCAGGGGCCGCAACACAAAACTGGATATTACCGGCGTCCTCCTGGCTAAAGGGAACGACGTTCTGCAGATCCTCGAAGGGTCCGAAGATAGTGTGGTCAAACTGTTCCATACCATCCGTGAGGACAAGCGGCACAGCGGGGTGGTAGAACTGCTGCGGGACTATGGTCCGCGCAGACGCTTCGAAAACGTCGGCATGCTGCTATTTGATCTGCAAACGCAGTCGCCGAAAGAGGTGCTGCAGTCGGTGCTGCGCTACAGCAAGCTGGAGAGCTATCTGACCTCCGACGATCGGGTGTTCAAATTTATTCAGACCTTTATAACCGGTAAACGTCCGGCCCCGTCGGGGGCACGCTACACCGCGGACAAATGGACGCTCTCGACCGAAACGCTACCCTTTGGCGAACATCTGGGCCTGATTGCCGGGCAAACCTGCCAGTTTGCGCTGCAGCCTATTGTCGAGCCCTCGGAAGGGAAGATCAGCTCCCTTGAGGCGCTTATCCGTAGCAACGACGGCGGCAGCCCGGAGCATTTCTTCAGCACTGTCGACCCGGACAGAATCTACGAAGTCGATCTCCAGACAAAAGCCTATGCCTTTGCGCTGGCGGAAAAGCTGGGCATTGGCAGCCATAAAATCGCGGTAAACCTGCTGCCCATGTCGCTGGTGAATGTCCCCGGCGCCGTGGAATTTCTGGTCAATCAGATTAAAAAGCATGGCCTTCAGCCGGAGCAGGTGGTCATTGAAGTCACTGAAAACGAGATGATCTCCGGGTTCAACCAGTTTAACAGCGCCATCAAGCAGCTTCGCGGCGAGGGGATTGGCCTGGCGATCGATGATTTTGGTTCGGGCTATGCCGGGCTTTCGCTGCTGACCCGCTTCCAGCCGGACAAGATTAAAATCGACCGCGAAATTGTCAGCAACATCCACCTGAGCGGCCCGAAGCAGGCGATCGTGCGCTCCATCATCAGCTGTTGCTCCGATCTGGAAATCACCCTGGTGGCTGAAGGTATTGAGAAAATAGAAGAGTGGTGCTGGCTTGAATCCGCCGGTATCCGTCGTTTCCAGGGCTTCCTGTTTGCCCGGCCGCAGCTAAATGGCGTTGGTGATATTCACTGGCCTCATCTGGTGCGTTAAGCCAATTTTCCCTCCCGTTGTTTCCCCTTTGCCCGGCCTGTGCTTAAATAGCTAAAACGGTTTAACATAGTTTAGCTAAGAGGATCACATGAAGAAAATCTGGGTACTTGGCGATGCGGTAGTGGATTTACTGCCAGATGGAGAAGGCAGATTGCTGCAGTGTCCCGGCGGCGCACCGGCAAACGTTGCGGTCGGTATTGTCCGGCTCGGCGGCCAGAGCGCCTTTATCGGCAGGGTTGGCGACGATCCTTTCGGGCGCTTTATGGCGAAAACGCTCGCTGACGAGCGGGTTGACGTGACGTGGATGCGCCTTGACCCGGCGCACCGCACCTCAACGGTAGTGGTCGATCTCGACGACCACGGCGAGCGCTCGTTTACGTTCATGGTGCGCCCGAGCGCCGATCTGTTTCTGGAACCCGCCGATCTGCCACCGTTTAGCGCCGGAGAGTGGCTGCACGTCTGCTCCATCGCGCTAAGCGCCGAGCCGAGCCGTACTGCGACATTTGAGGCAATGGCCGCCATCCGTGAAGCGGGCGGTTACGTCAGCTTCGACCCCAATATTCGCCCGGACCTCTGGCCGGATGAGAACGCACTGCATGGCTGCCTGGAGCAGGCCCTGCAAAGCGCCGACGTGGTGAAACTTTCGGTAGAAGAGCTGGCCTTTTTCACCGGCAGCGCGGAGGTCAACGTTGGCCTGGAGGTGCTGATGCAGCGCTGCCCGGCGCGTCTGGTGCTGGTCACTCAGGGTAAAGAGGGCGTCATCGCCTGGCATGACGGCGCCGTGGAGCACTATCCGGCAACGCCCGTTGAGTGTGTCGATACCACCGGCGCGGGCGATGCCTTCGTGGCGGGACTGCTCTACGGGCTGGCTGCCGGGCAGGACCTGACGCCGGTTATCGCGCTCGCCCAGCGCTGCGGCGCGCTGGCCACCACCGCCAAAGGGGCGATGACCGCGTTGCCCTGGCAGCACGAACTGTAATTCCTCCCTTCACTGGCCGCCATCCGGCGGCCTGAATTGTCGCCTCGATCACACTTACTAAAACGGTTTAGCAAAAAAGATTGCCGATTCAAAATTCACAGGTTTAGTATCAGCAACCTAAACCGGTTTAGCAATTTAGCACGTTTAATGACTTCTTTTAGGGATGCGACAAAATGTATAAAAAACGCAGACTTGCCGTGATGATAGGCATGCTGGCCGGAAGTACCTCTGTTTTTGCCCAAACGGATATGACAAGTATCGAAGCGCGTCTTGCCGCGATGGAGCAGCGCCTCCAGGCGGCGGAAACGCGTGCGCAGGTGGCTGAAAAACGCGCCGCCGATGCGGAACAAAAAACGCAGCAGCTGGTTGCCGCTCAGCAGCAGACGCAAACGACAACTCAGGCGGTGGCGCAGCGCACCACCGCGCTGGAGAAGAAGGCGGATCAGACCGGCGGGTTTGAGTTCCACGGCTACGCCCGCTCGGGCCTGCTGATGAATGATGCCGCCTCCAGCAGCAAAAGCGGCCCTTATCTGACCCCGGCCGGAGAAACCGGCGGCGCGGTGGGGCGTCTGGGTAACGAAGCCGACACCTACGTCGAGCTGAACCTGGAGCACAAGCAAACCCTGGATAACGGGGCGACCACGCGCTTCAAGGCGATGCTGGCCGACGGTCAGAGAACCTATAACGACTGGTCAGCCGATACCAGCGATCTCAATATTCGTCAGGCCTTCGCGGAGCTGGGCAACCTGCCTGATTTTACCGGCGCGCTGAAGGGGAGTACCTTCTGGGCGGGTAAACGCTTCGACCGGGACAACTTTGATATTCACTGGCTGGATTCCGACGTGGTGTTCCTGGCCGGTACCGGCGGCGGCGTCTATGACGTGAAATGGAACGATTCGCTGCGCAGTAACTTCTCCATTTACGGCCGCAACTTCGGCAGCGTGGAGCAGACCGACAACAACGTTCAAAACTATATCCTCAGCATGAACCACTTCGCTGGTCCGTTCCAGCTGATGGTGAGCGGCCTGCGGGCGAAAGATAACGACGACCGTAAAGACACTAACGGCGATCTCATCAAAACGGATGCCGCCAATACCGGCGTTCATGCCCTGGTCGGCTTGCATAATGACAGCTTCTACGGCCTGCGCGAAGGGACTGCCAAAACGGCGCTTCTGTACGGTCACGGTCTGGGGGCGGAAGTCAAAAGCATCGGCTCCGACGGCGCGTTGCTGTCTGAGGCGGATACCTGGCGCTTCGCAAGTTACGGTGTCACGCCTGTGGGCGGCGGCTGGAGCGTTGCGCCCGCCGTTCTGGCGCAGAGCAGTAAAGATCGCTACGTCAAGGGCGATAGCTATGAGTGGGTAACGCTCAACACCCGCCTGATTAAAGAGGTCACCCAGAATTTCGCGCTGGCGTTTGAGGGAAGCTATCAGTACATGGATTTAAATCCGGAAGGCTATAAGGACCGCAACGCCGTCAACGGCAGTTTCTACAAGCTGACCTTTGCGCCAACCTTAAAAGCGAGCAAAATCGGCGATTTCTTCAGCCGTCCTGAGCTGCGCCTGTTTGCCACCTGGATGGACTGGAGCAGCAAACTGGATCATTACGCCAGCGATGATGCCTTTGGCAGCAGCGGCTTCAACGCCGGCGGGGAATGGAACTTTGGGGTCCAGATGGAAACCTGGTTTTAACCCATCACGCTCCCGCCTGGCGGGAGCGTTTCGTACATCATAAAAAGAAGTCAGGCAGAGGTATCTATGGATTTTAATCAAATCGCCCGCGAGCTTATCCCGCTGCTCGGTGGCAAGGAAAATATCGCCAGCGCGGCGCACTGCGCTACGCGTCTTCGTCTGGTGCTGGTCGATGACGCGCTGGCGGATCAGCAGGCCATCGGCAAGGTCGACGGCGTAAAAGGCTGCTTCCGTAACGCCGGGCAGATGCAGATGATTTTTGGTACGGGCGTGGTCAACAAGGTTTATGCCGCGTTTATTCAGGCGGCCGGGATAAGTGAGTCCAGCAAGTCGGAAGCCGCAGATCTGGCGGCGCGCAAGCTGAACCCGTTCCAGCGCATTGCCCGTCTGCTCTCCAACATCTTTGTGCCAATCATCCCTGCGATTGTGGCGTCCGGTCTGCTGATGGGCCTGCTCGGCATGGTGAAAACCTACGGCTGGGTCAATGCGGATAACGCCATCTACATCATGCTGGACATGTGCAGCTCGGCGGCGTTTATCATTCTGCCTATTCTGATTGGCTTCACCGCCGCGCGAGAGTTTGGCGGTAACCCGTACCTCGGCGCTACGCTGGGCGGGATTCTGACCCACCCGGCGCTGACCAACGCCTGGGGCGTGGCGTCGGGCTTCCACACCATGAACTTCTTCGGTCTTGAGATTGCGATGATTGGCTATCAGGGCACGGTATTCCCGGTGCTGCTGGCCGTCTGGTTTATGAGCATCGTCGAGAAAAACCTGCGCCGCGCGATCCCGGATGCGTTAGACCTGATCCTGACGCCGTTCCTCACCGTGGTTATCTCCGGCTTTATCGCCTTGCTGATTATCGGCCCGGCGGGGCGCGCGCTGGGCGACGGCATCTCCTTTATCCTGAGCACGTTAATTGAACACGCGGGCTGGCTGGCCGGGCTACTGTTCGGCGGGCTTTACTCGGTAATTGTGATCACCGGTATTCATCACAGCTTCCACGCGATCGAAGCAGGGCTGCTGGGTAACCCGTCGATTGGCGTTAACTTCCTGCTGCCGATCTGGGCCATGGCGAACGTGGCGCAGGGCGGCGCCTGTCTGGCGGTGTGGTTCAAAACCAAAGATGCCAAAATCAAAGCCATTACCTTACCGTCGGCGTTCTCTGCGATGCTGGGCATCACCGAAGCGGCCATTTTTGGTATTAACCTGCGCTTCGTTAAGCCGTTTATCGCCGCGCTGATCGGCGGCGCGGTGGGCGGTGCCTGGGTGGTCTCCGTGCGTGTGTATATGACCGCCGTCGGGCTGACCGCCATCCCGGGCATGGCCATCGTGCAGGCCAGCTCGCTGCTGAACTATATTATCGGCATGGTGATTGCCTTCGGCGTGGCGTTTACCGTCTCGCTGTTGCTGAAATATAAAACGGATTCTGAATAATGACGTTACCTTCCCGCTGGCCTGCGATCCTGCAGGCCGTTATGAAAGGTCAGCCGCGGGCGCTGGCGGATAGCCACTATCCGCAATGGCACGCCGCGCCGGTGACGGGGCTGATGAACGACCCGAACGGGTTTATCTGGTTTGCCGGCCGCTACCACCTGTTCTATCAGTGGAACCCGCTGGACTGCGAGCATCGCTTCAAGTGCTGGGGGCACTGGAGCTCTGCGGACCTCGTGCACTGGCGGCATGAGCCGCTGGCGCTGATGCCCGACGAAGAGTATGACCGCAACGGCTGCTACTCCGGCAGCGCCGTGGACAACCAGGGCGTTTTGACACTGTGCTACACCGGCAACGTCAAGTTCGATGACGGCAGCCGCACCGCCTGGCAGTGCCTGGCCGTGGAGCAGCCGGACGGAACGTTTACGAAGCTGGGGCCGGTGCTGGCGCTGCCGGAAGGCTACACCGGACACGTGCGCGACCCGAAGGTGTGGCAGCACGACGGGGAGTGGTACATGGTGCTCGGCGCGCAGGATGTGCAAAAGCGCGGCAAGGTGTTGCTCTTTAAGTCAGCCGATTTGCACGCCTGGACGTCCTGCGGGGAGATCGCCGGTCACGGGGTTAACGGCCTGACGGACGCGGGTTATATGTGGGAGTGTCCGGACCTGTTTGACCTCGACGGAACGCATGTTCTGATCAGCTGTCCGCAGGGGCTGGCGCGCGAGCAGTATCGCTACCTCAATACCTATCCGGCTACCTGGATGAGCGGGGCGTTTGATTACGCCAGCCCCACATTCGATCACGGCGAGCTGCACGAGCTGGACGCGGGGTTTGAGTTTTACGCACCGCAAACCACGCTGGCGGAAGACGGACGCCGCATTCTGATCGGCTGGATGGGCGTACCGGACGGGGAAGAGATGCTTCAGCCAACCCGGGCGCACGGCTGGATGCACCAGATGACCTGCCCGCGCGAATTACGGTACCGCGACGGCAGGCTCTGGCAGATCCCGGCGCGCGAGCTGGCGGCGCTGCGTGAAGATGAGCAGCGCTGGCAGGGGCGCGCCAGCGACGCGCCCGAACTGGACGCGACGCGTCTGGAGTTTGAGCTTAGCGCCGCGCACGTGAGCGTCGATTTTGCCGGCGCGCTGCGTCTCATGGTTGATGAGCAGGGCATACGTCTTGAACGCGCGAGCCTCAAAACCGGTGAAACGCTGACCCGCTACTGGCAGGGCGACGTCACTCATTTACGCGTTCTCTGCGACCGCTCCAGCGTCGAAATCTTCATTAACCACGGCGAAGGGGTGATGAGCAGCCGCTATTTTCCTGCCCATCCGGCCCGGGTGCGATTCGAAGGTGCGTCCGATATCACATTACGCTACTGGTCGCTGCGCGCCTGCATGATAGAATGAGGGTTTTGGCAGCCGGATCTAAGTCGTTGTGAGAAAAACAAAACGCGTCACCATTAAAGACATCGCGGAGCTGGCGGGCGTGTCAAAAGCCACCGCCAGCCTGGTCCTGAACGGGCGCAGCAAAGAGCTTCGCGTGGCGGAAGAGACGCGCGAGCGCGTGCTGGCGATTGCAAAAGAGCACCACTATCAGCCCAGCATTCACGCCCGGTCACTGCGCGATAACCGCAGCCACACCGTTGGTCTGGTGGTCCCGGAGATCACCAACTACGGTTTTGCCGTGTTTTCTCACGAGCTGGAAACGCTGTGCCGCGAGGCGGGCGTTCAGCTGCTGATCTCCTGCAGCGATGAAAACCCGGGGCAGGAGACGGTAGTGGTGAACAACATGGTGGCGCGTCAGGTGGACGGGCTGATTGTGGCCTCCAGCATGCTCAACGACGCGGACTACCATAAGCTCAGCGAGCAGCTGCCGGTGGTCCTGTTTGACCGCCACATCAACGACAGCGCGCTGCCGCTGGTGATCACCGATTCCATTACCCCGACGACCGAACTGGTGGCCGACATTGCGCGCCAGCATCCTGATGAGTTCTACTTTCTCGGCGGCCAGCCCCGCTTATCCCCGACGCGCGACCGTCTGGAAGGGTTTAAGCAAGGGCTGCGTGAGGCCGGCGTGGAGCTGCGCCCCGAGTGGATCATTCACGGCAACTATCACCCGAGCTCGGGATACGAGATGTTTGCTGAACTCTGCGCCCGCCTGGGGCGTCCGCCAAAAGCGCTCTTCGCCGCCGCCTGCGGGCTGCTGGAAGGGGTGCTGCGCTATATGGGCCAGCATAACCTGCTGCAAAGCGATATCAGGTTAGCCAGTTTTGACGATCACTATCTCTACGATTCGCTGACGATCCCGGTGGATACCATCCGCCAGGATAACCGACAGCTGGCGTGGCACTGCTTTGATTTGATTAGCAAACTGATCGAGGGGGAGACCCCGGAACCGTTGCAACGCAAGCTATCTGCCACCCTGCAGCGGCGCTATAAGTCATCGAAATAGCCCGACTGGATACTTCAATAACTTTAATTAATTTAAGTTTTGGAAGCGCCGATAACCATGAGGAATAATTCTCCTTGAGGTATTGGTTTATGTCGTTGAAAAAGTCGTCCCTGATTGTCCTGTTCTCGCTGCTTTTCTTCTTTGTTGTCAGCACCGTCACCAGCGTTGGCCTCATCATTAAAAGTAATAATTCGCTGGATAACGTCAACAAAGAGATCCAGGTTGTGTTGTCCATTATTGACCCCATCAACCACAGCCGTACGCTACGCGTGAGGGTTATGGAGTATGTGAAGATGGTGGAAGCGGGTAATACTGCCGACGAGGCTGCCAAGCTTACCGCCGTGAAAGAGGCGCTGACCAAAGCGGACCACGCCTTTGCGGCCTTTATGGCGTCGCCGCGTCTGCCGGATGAAGCGCCGCTGGTGACAGCCTATCAGGACGGCTGGCAAAACTACCGCAACCAGGGGCTGGCGCCGCTGATCGACGCCGCCGAGGCGCACGATGTGGCTAAATTCAACGCGCTGATCCCGGAAGTCTCCCGCCTTGACCGCCAGTACGAGATCGTTCTCGACCAGGTGCTTTCCGTCCACCAGAAATACGCCAAAAGCCTGAACGAAGATGCGAGCAGTAACTTCGTCTCTGGCCTGGCGATCGTTGCCGCTATCGCCAGCCTGTTTGTGGTGGTGATTATCGCCGTCAGCCTGCTGATGAAGCGCTTTGTCTTTGCGCCGATCAACCTGGCGCGCGAACACTGCAGCCAGATTGCGGCAGGCAAGCTGGACATTCCGGTGCCGGTGAAGGGGAGCGCACATAACGAAATCGATCATCTTATGAGCTCGATGGAGCAGATGCGTCAGGCGCTGCTGGCGACAATCGCCCAGGTGCGCGATGCGAGCCATACCGTAACGCACGCAGCGCAGGAGATTGCCTCCGGAAATATCGACCTGGCGTCACGCACCGAACAGCAGGCTTCGGCGTTAACCCAGACGGCGGCCAGCATGGAAGAGCTGAGCGCGACGGTGGCGAATAATACCGACAACGTTTATCAGGCCGGTAAACTGGTGCAGGACGCGGTGAAAAATGCCCACACCGGTGAAGCGGTGACCCGTGAAGTCATCGACACGATGAATACCATCGCGGCGAACTCAAAGCGTATCGAAGACATTACCAGCGTGATTAACAGCATCGCCTTCCAGACCAACATCCTGGCGCTGAACGCGGCGGTTGAAGCGGCGCGCGCCGGTACGCAGGGTCGCGGCTTTGCGGTCGTGGCCAGTGAAGTGCGCACTCTGGCGCAGAAAAGCGCGGTGGCGGCGAAAGATATCGAAAGCCTGATCGCGCAGTCGGTATCCAGCGTGAAAAACGGTGCGGAGCTGGTGAGCCGCTCGGGCGAGGTGATTGACTCGATCATTACGTCGGTGAATAAAGTGAATACGCTGATGGAGCAGATCTCCGTCGCCTCCGAAGAGCAGAGCCGCGGGATCGGCCAGGTCGGGCAGGCGGTGACCGAAATGGACGGCGTGACCCAGCAGAACGCCGCGCTGGTGCAGCAGTCCGCCGCCGCAGCAGCCTCGCTGGAAGAGCAGGCGCAGCAGCTTTCACGGAGTATTTCGAGTTTTAGGTTGCCGGTGCAGGCTTGATTGAATGAGGGGAGGCTCCTGAGGGGGCCTTTTATCAACTTAGTGTGTGAAACTTTCTAAGTTGCTTCCCCATGAGGTCAGCTTGTAGACCTAATAGAACTGTTTTAATACCACTTATTGTATTTCACATAAATAAAAGAAATAGCAAGCACCCAAACGAAGCTGAGTAAAGCAGCATGCCCTGGTACAAACCGTACAAATAGATATATCCCAATCACAATAAGCAATGCAGGGACCAGATAAAAAAACGACTTCAAAAGCCATAAGATTGCTTGCTTCATTTCCGGAGTATCTCGTACAAAGCGTCACCAATAACTTGCTCGTTATTATCCCCAGAGTTTACCTGGTAGATAATTTCAGACATTTGCGGTTCGATTAAGAAATATAACATCTCAATATTTTCTTTATAAAGCGCCTGGTAGTACTGAGGATCCTGAAATTTGAGTCGATTAGCTGCAGATGCAGCTACCTGAGCCTTTGAGTAAAGCGTGGCACCATTAACAAACCATGTCGAGAATGAGTTAACAAGCCTGATGTGATTTTGCTTGAAATCCCTGCTGTTGATAATCAGATTCGCAAGTGTAAAGGAGAGGGCTAACTTGCTGGCTTTAGCCGATGCATGTTCGGCGGCTTTTCCCAATAAGTTATGGATATTTGCAATCAGGTCCTTGCTTTTTTGTTCGCCCAGTCTATTGAGAGTTTTCCTAAAATAGATTTCAACCATGTCTAAAGTGACATCTTTTCGGTTGTAAATTTCACCTAAGGCAAGGACCAAGCGTTTGTCTTCACGCCAGGTATCACGGCAAGCGTTACGATAATATTCGTCTGGCATCAGGCATGCACCGTAGCTAACCAGCCGCTGTGTGCCCTGTTTCACCTTTTCCAGGGTTGCCATATGGTCTTCATGCATGTCTCGAAGTGAGTTTGTTAGTGCAATAGCTAACTGTTTATTCGACTGCATTTTCAGTTGCAAATAGTTTTGTGCCATTTTATATAACCTTGCAGTATCATTATCTTATTATCATTGATCATGATTGAGAAAGGAGCAACAACGGAAATGGGAAAGCGCAAGAGTGCTTTGGTTTATGTCCTGACCGTCATTATATTTTTGCTTATTATTCCTGAGATCATTCTGCGTGTATGCACGTCCGAGCAACTTGGTCGTATCAGCGACTTTACCAGTTTAGGTGGCTTGTTAAATCCACTATTGTCCTTGCTCATCTTCCTCGCTCTGGTGTCGATCATACTGGCCGCCATCGCTATCGCATTCGTTAAGCGAATTATTCGCAAAAAATGATGGTCTGAAGGTGACTCATAGCGAGCGCCAGCCCTAACCGCTATGAGTCCAGTTTCCGCAGCACAAAAAATTTTATATTCACCCCAGCAATATTTCTCTTCCTCATCCGTCTACCTCATCACAAGCCATAATCAGTTACTGTAAACGAGGTAAACACCATGAGAGATTTTGAACTGCACGGCAGGGGTCACGGGCGCGGATTCGGTCGCCACCGTATGGGTAAGGGCTTAATCATCGGCGCGGTGATTTTCATCGTGCTCGGCCTGCTGGTGATGTCCCTGTGGAACGCCTTACTCCCGGCCATCCTCGGCGTGAAGGCCATCGGATTCTGGCAGGCGCTGGGCATTCTGGTGCTGAGCCGCATTCTGTTTGGCGGGTTAGGTTTCCGCCCCGGAATGTTTGGCGCGCACCGCCGGATGCACGAGCGCTGGATGAACATGACTCCCGAACAGCGCGAGGCGTTTATTCAGCAGCGTCGTGAAGGGTTTGGTCGTCACGGTCGCGGGCACTGCGGCTGGCACGGCCATCGTGACGATAAGCGCGATGACGCCACGCCGAAAGCGCCGGACGCAGAGTGAGCGAGATGAAAGCCGGGGAGGCGGGCGGATCCATGCTGATGTCGGCGCTCAATGCCTGCCGCGCCCGGCTGACAGCCTTCATTCGCGGACGGACCTCCGTGCGCGATGATGCCGACGACATTTTGCAGGAAGTGACGTATCAGCTGATGAAAGTGGAGCAGCCGGTCGAAAACGTCGCCGCCTGGCTGTTCCGCGCGGCGCGTAACGAGATGACCGACCGGGCGCGTAAAAAGCGTGAGGTATCGCTCTCCGGCTATTTTACGGGCGATGACGACGACGGTTTTCCGGAAGACGAGCTGGCCGAAACCCTGTTCGGCGTACCGCACACGCCGGAAGAGGAGTACCTCAAGACGCTGCTGTGGCAAGAGCTGGGGCAGGCGCTGTCTGAACTTCCTCCGCCGCAGCGCGAGGCGTTTGAAAAGACCGAGCTCCACGGTTACAGCATTAAAATGCTGGCAGAGGAGACCGGCGCCAGCGAACAGGCGCTGTTATCCCGCAAGCACAAGGCGGTGCTGTTTCTGCGCACGCGGCTGCGGGACGTCTATGACGCGCTGACGGGCGAATAGCGGCGACAGACAAAACCTTACACTTCCGGCACTTGTAGATTCATCACTATCGTTTATGATCGGGGCGTCTCGTCACTCTGGAATGTTATGCGCAACCGTCAGCTCCTCGGAAAATGGCTTTTGATTATCACCTGTCTCGCGATGGCGCTTTGCCTCGTGCAGCGCGCGGTGATGCTCAACCATTTTTTACAGGGACTGGATCCGCAGATTTCACTGAGTGCAGATGCCCCAACGCAAACCAGCACCGAGCAGTCCGGGCCATCGCCCTGTCAGCTAGGCGCGCACTCGCTTCTCTGCGCCCAGCCGCTGTTTTTCGACGGCGCGCTGCCGGCCATTATTATCTTCTTCGCGCTGCTGCAGCTGTTTACGCACGGGCGGGCAATGGCTCCTGCGCAACAGCCCGTTCAGGCTCCGCCTCCCCGAATACACCTGAAAAACTGCGTTTTCCGTGAATGAAAAACATCGTCACCACACGATAATTTTTCACTGTTCACGGAGTACAACATGGTTAACCTCTTCAGGGGATTCGTCTTCCTGTGGCTGTCCTGCATCGGCATTGCCCATGCGGCAGACACCGGCTGGCTGGTCTCCCCACAAAACGATCACGCCCGCATCCGCTTTCAGGCGGAGAGGGAACAAACGCATGTTAAAGGCCTGCTCACCGTTGAGCTAAAGCCCGGCTGGAAAACCTACTGGCGATCGCCGGGCGAGGGCGGCGTGGCGCCGAAAATTAGCTGGCCGGAAGGCGTAACGGACAGCTGGTCCTGGCCGGTGCCGTCGCGCTTCGATATCTCCGGCATGACCACGCAGGGCTATCACGATAAGGTGACGATCCCGATTACGCTCGACGGAGCGAAGGGCGACACGCTCGACGGGACGCTAACGCTCTCTACGTGCAGCAACGTCTGCCTGCTGACGGACTACCTGCTGCACCTCGATTTTACCCAGCCGGTGGATGAGGGCTTCCGCAGCGCCTTCGAGCAAGCGATGCGCGCCGTGCCGGGCACGTCTGGCGTATCCACGGATCTCTCCGCCTGGCTCTCTGGCGACAAGCTGGTGATTACCGGCACCACGGACGGGAAGTGGGACAATCCGGGGATCTACTTTGATCCGCTGGAGGGCGATATTCTGCCCGGCGAGCCGGTTATTAAACATGACGGCACTGCGCTTCGGGTGACGGTACCCGTGACCGACGAATGGGGAGACAAACCCGCCTCGCTGGCAGGCAAAAGGCTGTCGTTTGTGCTGACCAACGGCGATCGGGCGCAGCAAACCACCATGACCGTTGGGACAACGCCCGAAGAGACCTCCGCGCCGGGCGGGACGGGAAAAATGGTGCTCTTTGCGCTGCTGGGCGGGCTGATCCTGAACCTGATGCCCTGCGTGCTGCCGGTGATGGGCATGAAGCTTAACAGCATCCTTCAGGCGGGATCGGACAGGCGTACCATCCGGCTACGCTTCTTCGCCACCAGCGCCGGGATCCTCACCTCCTTTATGCTGCTGGCCGGGATGGTCACCGCGCTGAAGCTGGCCGGAGCGTCGCTGGGGTGGGGCATTCAGTTCCAGAACCCGTGGTTTATCGGCCTGATGGTCGCCGTGACCTTCCTGTTTGCGCAGAACCTGTTTGGAGCATTTGAAATGCTGCTGCCTTCTTGTGCCGCAGGACGGCTGGCGACGGCAGGAGGATCGGGGATCGGCGGCAGCTTTTGCGAAGGGATGTTCGCCACTCTGCTGGCGACGCCGTGCTCCGCGCCGTTCCTCGGTACGGCGGTTGCCTTTGCCCTTGGCGCGCCGCTGCACGCCCTGTGGCTGATCTTCCTGATGCTCGGCGTGGGCATGAGCCTGCCGTGGCTGTTCGTTGCCCTGGTGCCGAAAACGGCCATGCTGCTGCCAAAACCCGGCCGCTGGATGAACACGCTCAAAACGATCCTGGGCCTGATGATGCTGGCCTCCAGCCTCTGGCTGGCGACGCTGTTGAGCGTGCATCTGGGCGAGGCGGTCAGCCAGATCGTGATGCTGGGGCTGACTGCCCTCGCGCTGGTGCTGTTTGCGCTAAAGGGGCAAAAATCTTCGCCGCTGTTCTGGCTGGTGGTCATCGCGCTGTCGGCGTTCGGCGGGTATCAGGTGCGCGGTCTGCTTAACGCGGCGCCTGACGCTCCGGCACAAAACGTTGCGCAGACTATCCCGTGGCAGCCGCTCAGTGAAAAGGCTATCGAGAACGCGCTGGCGCAGGGGAAACGGGTGTTTGTGGATATTTCCGCGGACTGGTGCGTGACCTGCAAAGTTAACGAGCATCGGGTGCTCAGCCAGCCGGACGTGATTGCCGCGCTGCGCCAGCCGGACGTGGTGGCCCTGCGCGGAGACTGGAGCCAGCCGTCCGCGTTTATCGCGGATTTTCTGGCGAAGCGAAACCGCTACGCCATTCCGTTTAACGCGGTGTATGGCCCCGGCCAGCCTGATGGCGAGATCCTCTCGCCGCTGCTGGACAAGCGCACCCTGGCCACCACCCTGAACAACGCAAAAGGCTAACTGTGTCATGAAAAAACTCTTTATTACGCTGCTGCTCCTGCTGGCCCCGCTTCAGGTATTCGCCGCGCAGCCGCTGACGCCGGACCAGGAGCAGCGTGCGCAAAAGATGATCGCTGATTTCCTGTTTAACGATCCGAACTCCCCGCGCATCGGTGCGAAAAACCCAAAGCTCACCCTGGTGGTGTTTACCGACTACAACTGCCCGTACTGTAAAAAATTCGATCCGTACCTGGAGAAGATTGTCGAAAAACATCCGGACGTGGCGGTGGTCTTTAAGTTTTTACCTTTCCGCTCGGAAAGTTCGCTGACCGCCGCACGAGACGCGTTAACCGTCTGGCGTGCGCATCCTGAGCAGTTTATGAAGCTGAACCACACCCTGATGGCGAAAAAGGGGTACCACGATGACGCCAGCATTCAGGAGGCGCAAAAGCGGGCGGGCGTGAGCGTGACGACGCCGGATGAGGAGAGTTTTCTGACGATCAGGCGAAGCCTCATTGTGGCGGAAAAAATGGGGATCCAGGGCACGCCCGCCACGCTTATCGGCGAGGGGCTGCTTCCCGGCTGGGTGCCGTTCGAACAGTTCGACGAAATGGTCAGTGAAGCACTGAAAAACCGCTAACCTGAAGGGGGCGAAATGCCCCCGATAAACCGGAGAGGGAAATGAAAAAATTACTGTTACTTTCGGCGCTGGCGACGTCAGGGCTGGTACAGGCGGCTGAAGCCATACCGGACGTGGTGAAGCAGTTCAGCGAGCAGCAGCAGATCAAAATCATCAAGAAGCTGGATGCGCCGGGCGGAGCGCCAGCCTGGCTCGGGCAGTATCAGGATATGGGCGTGACGCTCTTTCTCACGCCGGACGGCAAGCACGTGATCTCAGGCTATCTTTATGATGACAAAGGGAAGAACCTCAGCGAGGGCTACTTCCAGAAAGAGATCTACGCCCCGATGGGACGCGAGATGTGGAAAAACCTCAACGCGGCGCATCCCCTGAAGGAAGGGGCGGATAACGCCCCGCGTAAGGTCTTTGTGTTTGCCGATCCGTTCTGTCCGTACTGCAAGCAGTTCTGGTCCGAGGCGCAGCCGTGGGTGAAGGCCGGTAAGGTGCAGCTCAATACGCTGCTGGTGGCGTTCCTCAACCCCAACAGCGGACGCAACGCCGCCGCCATTCTGAATGCGAAAGATCCGGTTGCGGCCTGGCGCGAATACGAGCTTTCCGGCGGCAAAAAACTGCCCAAGCCTGAAGGGGACGCTTCTCGCGAAACGGTCGAGATCCTGCAGAAGCACCAGGCGCTGATGGACAGCCTGGGCGCTAACGCCACGCCGGCCATTTATTATCTGAATGCGGAAAACGAGCTGCAGCAGGTGGTGGGTATGCCGGATGCGCAGCAGCTTGAGGCGATGTTCGGGCCGAAGCCGTAAAAGACCAGGCAGAAACGGGGCGTTTCTGCCTGGTGGTCACTCAACTACCCCAGCGTCCGCGGAGGTAGTTTACCGCCTGCTGCGTCTGCGGCTGGTTCAGGTAATCTTCCCGGAACAGGATGGTGCCGTTGACGTTGGGCAGCGAATCGTTGAGATCGAGCTGCTTTTTCAGCTCCGGCACGCCGCCCTGAACCGTCCAGTCCGGCTCTTTTCTCGACGGCTCGCCCACCTTGTAGAACGCAATGCCGATATACAGGCGAGTGTGGGTCGGCTTCACCACGTCGGCCCACCATCTGGTCAGCACGTCATAGCGCGCGGCATCACGGGAGAAGGGCCAGTAAATCTGCGGCGCGATGTAGTCCAGCAGGCCCTGCTGCACCCACTGACGCGTATCGGCGTAGGATTCATCATAGGCCGCGGCGCCGCGGGTGTCGGAGCCTGCCGGGTCAAAGGAGCGGTTACGCCACACGCCCGCCGGGCTGACGCCAAACTCCACGTTGGGCTTTGTCTGCTTGATCGCGCGGGAGACCTGGACAATCAGCTGCTGCGTATTGTGTCTACGCCAGTCGGCTTTTGAGGCAAACCCCTGGCCGTACTGCCGCCAGCTCTGCGCGTCATTGAGCGCGGATCCCGGCGATTCGGCATAGAAGTAATCATCAAACTGCACGCCGTCTACCGGGTAGTTCGCCACCACTTCGGTCACCACTTTGGTTATCCAGTCGCGCACCTCCGGAATGCCCGGGTCGAGCACAAAGCGGTCACCCGAGATGCGGACCCATTCCGGGTGCTGGACATAAACGCTGGGCGGCGTCTGGTATGACGTCCGGTTCAGGGCGGCGATGGTGGACGGTTTGGTGTTGGTCGATACGCGATAGGGGTTAAACCAGGCATGGACCTTCATGCCGCGCCTGTGCGCTTCATCAAGCATAAACTGCAGCGGATCGTATCCCGGATACTCACCGATGTTGCCGGTCAGCATATCTGACCACGGTAAAATTTTAGATGACCAGAGCGCCGTGCTGTCCGGTTTCACCTGGAAAAATACCGTGTTGATGCCGAGCTGCTTAAGGTTGTCGAGCTTTGCGATCAGCGCCTGCTTTTGCATCGCGATGCGCTGGTCCGCGCTGCGGCCATTCACCGAGGCCACCGGCGGCCAGTCGAGACGCGAGACGGTCGCCAGCCAGATCCCGCGCATCGGCTCGTTTGCCTGCGGCGTCGGTTTGTTGACGGTGGGAAGAGGGGTAACCAGTGATTTGGGTGGTTTTGAGGAGCAGCTCACAAGTAAAAGCGCGCAGGCAGCCAGCGCACCGATCCGTTTTACGTGTCGCGTCATTTGCGTATTAGCTCTTGATAATCCGACTGTTGGCCCAGGGATTAAAGGCGGGCGCCGCCTGCTCTGTATTTCCCTCATCATCGAGAGAGTCCAGATACAGGGCTTCCACTTCCGCGCGCGCCCATGGGGTACGGCGCAGAAATTTCAGGCTCGATTTAACGCTGGGGTCTTTTCTGAAACAGTTAATTTTGATGCGGTCGCCCAACTCGCTCCAGCCATATTTCGCCACCAGGGCGTTGACCATCATCTCCAGCGTTACGCCATGCAAAGGATCTTTGGAAATATGTGCAGTCATAGGCGTCCGGATGTCTCGATTTTTAGGGGATTGGGGTAAACGCTGAAAGGGTACAAGAAAGCAGGGGAAGCGGCAATTTTCCTTTTCCCCTCGCTCACTTTATGACGGACTCCGTGCGCTGATTTTCACCGATAATTTTTCCCGAGCTGTTTTCAATCGTAAACCGAATCGACACGTCGTCCTGGCCCACGGGCGTGGCCGTAAGCGTTTTAACCATCGTTCCCGAATCTGCTGCGATCGTCATCGCCGTCGTGCCTTTTGCCAGCACCTTGTCGCGCTGGGTGATGCGCCAGGTCAGACGGCATTCGCGGCACGGTTTCCAGGTGTCGTTGATGGCCCACAGACGCAAGGTCGCCGCCGCCCCGGATTGCCACTGCGCCGTGACGGGTTCAATGGACGGCAAAACAGGCTGGTAGGCGCGTTTTAAGGCGTAAAACCCGGCTTTAGGCTTACGCAGGTAGTCCACCACGCCCCAGTTGATGGAGGGCCAGGTTTCTACAAACATGAAGTGGAACAGGGCCGTCACCGGCTGGTAGCGCTGACGACGGTAGCTCTCTGCCGCCGTGGCCACCAGCTGCGACTGGTACGCCTGAGTATTGCGGATCATCGCCTGAATGTTGTCCCCACGCGAAATACCGGCAAACTTAAAGGTCTGGAAGGGCTGAAAATTATGGTATTTCCAGACGGTCCAGCCGGGATCGTCAGCGGCGGTCGTTTTTGGCCAGAGCGACGCCGCCGGGATGATGGTTTTTAGCGTCGATAAGCGGGGAAGCGCCTGCGCGCCGAACTCGGTGATGATCCCCGTTTTGGCCGGAGCAAGCAGGTCGCGTACGGTACCAAAGTACCAGCCCGCCCAGTAATGCTCCTCAACGGCGGAGAAGCGGTGCACGATGCGGGAGGTATCTTCGGCAAGCGTATCCGCTACCTTTTGCGTGAGTTCGCGGTTGAGGTTTTTATTCCAGTCCGGGAAGCGTTTTTCCATCCACGGCGAGTTCCACGGCGGTTCGTTATGCCCACCCCAGACGATAATGGCGGGAGAATTACCGAACTGTTCGATCATCTCCCGCGTCTGTCGAACCGCATTTTCCGTGAAAGCCGCACTGTTGTTGTAGCCCCACTGCAGCGGAACATCCTGCCAGATCATCATGCCCATCTCATCGGCCACGTCATACAGCGCACGTCCGGCAACGTGTCCGTGCACGCGTATGGCGTTGGCGTTCATGGCTTCCACCAGACGAAGATCGCGACGGTATTTTTCTCGCGTCATGGTGCTGAGCCAGGGGGAGCCGATGTAATTGCTGCCCTTAATGAAAAGGCGTTTGTCGTTAATGAGCCAGCCCTTATTGTCGGGCTGCTCGACGATCTTGCGCAGCCCGGTGCGGGTGACCGCCGTATCCATCAGGCCGTTTTCATCCCGCAATGCCACGCGAATGGTATACAGGTGGGGTTTTCCGGTACCGACGGGCCACCACAGTTTTGCCTTCGGCATAGGCAGCGTCACCTGCACGGAATGGGCACCGCTTTCGAGGGTAACCGGAAAGTCAGCCTGGAAGCGCTTGCCGCTGAAATTGGTGGGCGTGGCGGTGAGCCGCACGGTCGCCGGGCCCGATTCGAGCGCGCGATAGCGAATATCTGCTTTCAGCGCGGGGTGCGTCAGCCCCTGTGACCAGTCTGGTCGCAGGATGGTCTCATCCAGGGTAGCGCCCCGGCTAAGATGCAGCCTCACCGGTGCCCAGATGCCGCCCGAGTTGGCGTCCTGTCCTTGCGGCGACCAGGCCCCGCCGGGACGCGTGTCATGCTGGTTAAGGATCCCCTTCATAACCGTTTTATGCAGCGGCCAGACCTTATTGGGATCTTCGTAAGGGCTGTCCACCCTGACCACCAGTCGGTTGTGACGTTGTAACGTCTGGCTGGCATCCAGCGAAAAGCGCTGAAAATAGCCCTCATGCTGGCCGAGCGGCTGGCCGTTCAGGGTGACCTCGGCCAGGTAATCGACGCCGTCAAAAACCAGGGTGCTCATTACGTCGGGCGGCTGCACGGGCAGGGAAAAGGCGTGCTTGTACCACAGCGCGCCCTGATGATCGTACCCGGCGCTGTACCAGTTGGCTGGGACCTGAAGCGGGCGCCAGCCTGATGCGGCAGGATGCGCGCTATTATTGGCGTCCTGAACCTGCCATTCTCCAGCAAGAGACCAGCTGACCGGCGCAGAGTTCGCCACCGTGTGGGTGGTCAACAGGGCAACGAGCAGCGCGCAGTTGCGAGCAATCATGCGTTTACCCCGCGCGCGTTGAGCCACGCCATCAGGCGCAGCGATTCCTTCTGAAGCTGCTGGTTTAGCGTCGTAAGCTGTTGCCCCTCCAGCGTGTGCGCCTCGCTCTCCAGCACCTGTAGCTGCTGTGCGAGCGTGCTGAAGTCCAGGGTGACGGCTTCTCCCCGTAGCTTGTGGGCCGCGCGGCGCAGCGCGTCACGATCGTCGCTGTCGATAGCCAGGGTGATGGTCTTCATGGCCTCCTCCAGCCCTTCGCCAAACAGGGCCAGCAGCTCCTGAACCAGAGCAGGGTCGTCAGCACACTGCTTCAGCAGGCGTGCTTCATCCGGGAAGTCGGAAGGGGCATCGTGGCGCGGGAGCACGCGAGCAATCTCTTCAGCGAGACGCTCCTGGCTGATGGGTTTGGCAATGTAGCCGTCGAAACCCATCTGAAGACAGCGCTCTTTATCCCCCTGCATGGCGTGTGCCGTCATGGCGACGGTGGGCTGAGCCGGTCCGGGCCGGGCGCGTTCTTCTTCACGCAGCAGGCGAATGGCGGTCTCACCGTCCATCTCTGGCATCTGAAGATCGATCAGCAAAACGTCCCACACGCCCGCGCGCCAGCGTTCCAGCAGCGCGACGCCATTATCGACGATCTGACAGATGTGGCCGAGCCGCTCGAGCAGGCGCGCGGCGACCTTCTGGTTGACCAGATTATCTTCCGCAAGCAGGACCCTGAGCCCCGCAGTGTCCGGCGCGACGGTGGGCGCGGGCGCGCTTTCACTCACCGTCTTCGGCGCACGTTCAAACGCCGCGGCAATCGCCTGATGCAATTCATTCTGGGCGATAGGTTTATGCAGGTAGTTCTGGATACCGATCCGCTTCAGCATATTGATATCAAAATGTCGGCTCATGGAGCTCAGCATGATGATGTGGCTCTCAGCAACCTGCGGTAGCACCGAAAGTTCGAGGGCTAGCGACACGCCGTCCATATCCGGCATCTGCGCGTCCAGCAGGATCAGCGGCCATGCCGTTCCCGCTTTAACCCGGTTGATGGCCTCGCTGGCGTTGTTGACGCAGGTGGGTTTCAGCCCCATCTGGCTAAGCATGGCGGCCAATAGCTGCAGGTTGGTCGCGTTATCATCAACCACCAGCACGGGCTCCCCGTTAAAGCTATGGCTATGCCGGCGTTCCTCCGGGCCAGGCGCCTGGGTTGCAAGCGGCAGCGCGAAGGAAAATTCGCTGCCTTTCCCCGGCTCGCTGGACACCGTTAATTCGCCGCCCATCGCCGCGACCAGTCGCGCAGAGATGGTTAGCCCGAGCCCCGTACCGCCATAGCGTCGGGTGGTTGAGTTATCCGCCTGGCTGAAGGCTTCAAAAATGGCTTTCTGCTTATCTGAAGGTATGCCAATGCCGCTGTCGCGCACGCGAAAACGCCAGTGTTCCGCGCTATCGCCGGGTTCAACAATGAGGATCACTTCTCCCTTATGGGTAAATTTCAGCGCGTTGCCCAGCAGATTGGTCAGGACCTGGCGCAGTCGCGCGCCGTCGACCAGCAGCACGTCGGGGACGTCGGGCGCAATATCGACCAGCAGCTCGATGCCTTTTTCGCTGGCCCCCGGCATGTGCGGGCGAATAAGCGACTGAATAAAGGGGCGGACCGGGACGGGCTCCGCCTCCAGCTCCACTTTGCCAGCTTCGATTCGGGAAAAGTCGAGAATATCGTTGATGATGTGCAGCAAAGACTGGGCAGAACTCATCACCAGCGTCAGGTAATCGCGCTGATCGGCGCTGAGCGCCGTATCCAGGCACAGTTGGGTCATGCCAATAATGCCGTTCATTGGCGTGCGAATTTCATGGCTCATATTCGCCAGGAACGCGCTTTTTGCCTCGTTGGCTTTTTGTGCCTCAATGGCCGAGGCGAACGCCTGAATTTCAGCCTCCTTGCGGCGCGTAATATCCTGCAGCGTGCCAATCACGCGCTCGGCGTTTCCCTCAATAGAGAGCGTGACCACCTGGCCGGAGAGCAGCATCCAGCGCAGTCCTTCGGTAGGGTGATGCACGCGAATTTCACATTCAAAGACCGGGCGATGATCCTGCTTCGAAGCCTGTAGAGCCTTGCGCAGCGCTGCGCGATCGTCCTCGTGAACCTGGTTAAGTAAAAAACGCACCGGATATCGCCACTGGGTGCGCGACTGGCCCAGCATGGCAAGCAGGGTATCGTTGACCTGGAGCGTGTCGCCGGAAACCTGCCAGTCCCAGATCCCGATATGGATGGATTCCGCCGTCAGCAGAAAATCGTCATGCAGCTGGTGCCGCGCCCGCTGCGCTTCATCCAGCTCGGTAATATCGCTGTGCAGGCTGACAATGCCGCCGTCCGCAAGCCGCTGATGCTGGACGAAGATGCGCCGCTGGCCCGCCTGCCGCACTTCGCAGTGTTTATCCTGCCGACAGTTGCGCACGATCGACTCGCGCAGCGTCTGGCGCAGGCCAGGGTCGACGTTGTAAACGGCGTCGATAAAGCGTTCCGCCAGCGACTCCAGCGTTGTGCCCGCCTTCAGCCACGGGGTGATGACCGGATAAAACAGGGCCACGTTGTGATTCCAGGCCTGCAGGCGTTCCTCGCGGTCATAAATCATGACGGCCGCCGGCAGAGCGTTAAGATCGTACGTGAATGCGCTCATCGTGATCCTCCTACGCGCGGTAGTGCAGTTCTGCCTGCCGGCGCAGGTATTCCAGCCCGGGCGCGATCGCCATGGCCCAGGCTGTCAGGATCTCATCGTCGCACTGCGGATCGCGCAGGCTCACGGTGTTCAACATCGCTTCGCGCCACAGGGCGAAAAAACGCGGGGGGAGGTGGAGACCGTCGTCGCTTTGCTCCCGCGCCAGGCGCTCGAGAAAATCAGGCACGATTAACGCGCCGTCTACCGCAAGCATGGCGAAGAAACTCTTAAACAGAGTCTGCTGACCCTCGCTATCCGGCAGGCGAGAAAAATGCTGCTCCGTCTCGGGCGACATATGAACGAAGGCGTCATAGAACGTCTGGAAAAACGCCTTTTTATCATTATCCGGAAAGACGCGGTTCAGGCTGGATTCAAACAGATCGCGGTAAAATTTCACGGCGTCCTCCTTACGGCGTTTTCGCTCGGTAGACAGTGCCCGACGGGCGTATATTCATCTGCCACACGGCGCGTAAAGTAGCTCTCTTTTTTAGCCCGGCGGGCGTCAAACAGGGGGCCCGCGTTGTGTTTGAAGAACAGGGCTTCCAGCACCGTGGCATTGGTGGAAAGGGTGAGCGCAGCGTTAGTATCGCCCGTGGCTTCCTGGCGGCCTTCGTACCAGCCTTTTTGCGGATCGTTAAGATGCTTTGTCACCGCCATCAGCACGTCGGTGTACGGGGTGTCCCACAGGGCCCACAGGGCAAAGACCGCTTTGGTCGATACCTGCGCGAAACGGGTGTAGTCCCGACCATCGTCACCGACAGAGTTCCAGGCATAGCCATTTCCCCAGACCGTATCCTGGATATGCCAGGGCGCCTGCGGAAGCGAGAAATCTGCCCTGGCCGTCAGGATCTTATCGGTCTCCCAGCGGCTCTTCTGGCTCAGCCAGACGTTTTCGGCCTGCTTGCGCAGGTGCTTTTGCCGATCGGCCGCAACGCCTTCGGGCTCCCAGCCAAACTCCAGGCCCGGCAGCATATAGGGAAGGGTGGCGATCAGGGAGGGCTGCCACGTTGTGCGCGGATCCCTGGCATCGACGGCCAGACGCCGCTGGGCGATGATGACGTGGTGCGCCGGGGGCGTAAACGCTTTCTCCGGGGAAAACCCCCACAGCTGAAACGCCGTTGCGGCATATTCGCTCTCGCCCAGGCGCAGCTCCTCGCGCACCACCGGCTGGCCGTTTTGCAGGGAAGATGACCATAGTTCGCCTTCACGATCGATGACCGGACAGAAATTCCACCGCAGAATGATTTTATCCAGGTATTCGCTGTACTGCGGTTTCCGCTCTGCGGTGAGGCGCAGGGCGAGCATCAGACGCGCCATATCGCGCGCGGACCAGCCATTTTTAACGGGCTTGCCGCTAAAGTCGATCGGCGTCGCCGTCTGGCTGGAATAGAGTCGACCCGGCGTCCGGGCCTCGGTCAGCATCAGGCGGTTAAGGGTGCCCATCAGCCGCGTCAGGCGAGCGTCATATTCGGCGTCGTCAATCAGCCCCAGCTCTTTGGCCGCCAGCAGGGCGATAAGCGTGTCGCCCATTTGCCAGAGCGTGACGCGGGGCTGTTTGTCGCTGCCGTTGACCAGCCCGGTTTGCGGCTGGGTATTATTGACGAAATAGCGCCAGGCGATCGCCGCCCACGTCCGCTCTTCCGGCGTCAGGGCGGCAATACGCGCGCTCGAGTGCCAGCCGCCACTGATGAGCCAGCGCCAGCCTGCGCCCTGATGGGCAAACAGCGCAAAGACGATCGCGCCTGCAAGGAGTAATCCCGCAAGCCCTCTGGCTAAGGTTTTAAGCATTGCGCAGTCACCGGAGGCAGTTTAACGGGCTCGTCCGCGCTGCATGACGCGCACTGGCAGGCCTGGCAGGCGGGTTTGGTGCGCTGCGTGACGCCGGTCCGGTCGCACCAGCTTTTTACGGCCGGTGTGCTGGTAAGGAACGGGCGGCTGCGCAGCGTGTTGTTCTCTTCAAACTGATCGAGCAGCTTTTGATCCCACAGAGACGGGGCAAAATCCTTGCTCTTCGGATTGTCGGTGTTGAAGGCCAGCAGTTTTCCCTCTTTTTTGAACAACAGGGCCTCCAGCATGATGCCGTTGTTGTTCGCGGTGAACTCTTTGATCGGGCCGTCGCCGTTTTCATACAGCCCTTCGTAGTAGCCTTTTCCCTCTTCGTTGGCATTCTCAATGGTATTCAGCAGGCGGTCGGTATAGGGGGAGTTCCACAGCACCCACATGCCCAGCGCCGCCTTCAGCGAAATCGCGGCAGCGTTAGGGACGAACTGTCCCTTATCGGTAATGGTGTTCCAGTTGTATCCGTCGCTGAAGACGGTGTCATAGACGAAGTAAGGGGCCTTATCGAGCTGGTGCTCGGAGCGCGCGGTGAGGACGCCGGTAATGGTATAGCGGTTTTCCTGAGCCTGATAAACGCGGTCGGCAAAGTTTTTCATCCACGTCAGGGAGTAGTCGCGCGGGGCGTTATCCCGGTCGGTCGGTTTGTCAAAGCCGAACTCCAGCCCGTAAAGCAGGTAAGATTCTGTCACCACGTAGTTATGCTGCGACGTGTTGCGTGGATCGCGCGTATCGTACGGGACCAGCACGCAGTAGATCTCGGCAAGCTCGTAAGGCTGCGGACGGCTGGCTTTACAGGTATTAAACCCCCACAGCTGGAAACCGGCCGCGCCGTACTCTTCATAGCCCAGCCGCCCTTCCTGAACGTACTTCGGCTGGCCGTTCTCCAGATAGGCCCCGTACAGCGTGCCGCAGGGGTCGATCGCGTGGCTAAAATCCCAGCCCAGCACCACGTTATCAATGCTGTTGCCGTATTCCGGATAACGCTCTTTGATGATTTTCAGCCAGACCAGCATTCGCCCGATATCCAGCGCCGAGAAGCCAATTTCGCCGGGCTTGTTGGTGTAGTCCACTTTCTGGCCGCTGATGGTGTTATAGGCCTTGTTGGGGAGCTCGTTGCGGAACAGTACCAGGGTGTTTAACGTGGCGAGGAATTTCAGCATCCGGCGGTCAAATTCCGCTTTATCAACGATCCCGAGCTCGCGCGCCGCCGTCAGGGCGGCCAGATAGGAGGCGCTGTCCCACATGGTGGTGGAGGGATATTTGTTGACCGCATTCACCAGGCCCGTCGTGGGCTGATAGTTGGTGACGAAATACTGCCAGGCGTTTTTCGCGATGGTCATCTCCCGGGCGGTCAGCTCGCCGCTGCGCGGGGAGTAACCTGATGCAGGGAGCTCGGTGTCCGCACGCACGGTCGATAAGGCCAGCCAGCAGATCGTTATTCCCGTGAGCAGGTGGAAAAGGATCGGGGATCGTGGCTTCATGGCGTTGCTCCTGCTGAGGGGGAAGTGTAGAGGCAGGCCAGACAGAGCATCTGGCCATGCGCGATGTAAGACAGACTTTCCAGCACAATGGCATTGGTATCGGCGTCTACGACGGCATTGACGCTGTTGTTGAGATTTAACCCGCGCTGCCAGCCTTTACCCGGCACCTGAAGGGCCAGAACCTGCTGGCGCAGCGCTTCGCTCCAGCTGTTGCGGAAAAGGGCATACCAGGCAAACGCGGTGCGGGTGGAGGTAATCGCCACTTTCTCCGGCACCTCGTCGCGCAGGTTACGCGCCTGTACCGGCTGCCTGTCCGGCAGATCGTTAACGTAATCCGGCGCGGGTTCGGCATAATCCGTGCTGATCGGCGGTTTTGGCGCGCGCAGGCCGTGGCGCCGCTGCTGGATCTGCATAATTCGCCACGCAATTTCAGCGCTCTGCGCATCAAAGCCCAGCTCAAGACCGGTTAACAGGTAGGGGAGACTAATCAGCGAAGTTTGCTTGCCCCAGGGCGTACGTAGCCCTTCATCGGGCACCATTACGCCATCCAGATCGATCATCTTTTGCCCTTCAGGCGGGTTGGTCACCGCGAGTCCTGCCGCGCTGTCAATCAGGCGCAGCGTATGGCTGGCATAGAGACGGTAGCCAAAGCTGTCTCGCTGTTCATCATCGGTCAGCGTCCAGTGATGGAGCGGCACGGCTGCCTGACTTTGAGCGCTATTTTCAATCAGAGCGCCGGTGTTCCAGAGGCTAAACAGATCGTGGATAGCCGCCGCGTGCTGGGGATAGCGCCACAGCAGGGTCTGTAATGCCGTCAGCAGCCGGCTCAGACCGATTGCGGAGGCGTCAGGCTTGCCCAGAATCTTGAGCGTGTCCGCATGGTAATAGGCGGCGGGGAGACCTTTGTCATTGAGCGGCAGTTGCCCCAGCGTGAACACGGCGGTGCTGACTCTCTCGTCAAACTCATCGGCGGAAATAATATTGAGCTGCTCTGCGGCAGCGGTCGCAAACAGGTAGCTTCCCACGCTCCAGAGGCTCAGCCAGGGTTCACCGTCGCTGGCGTTCGCCAGCCCGTTTGGCTGGGTATTATTCACGTAGTATTGCCAGGCGACCCGTGCCCAGATGGCTTCGTCATAGGTCAGCGCCCGTTTTGTGGGCAGCGGCGGAAAGTCTTTACTGAGCGCGATGCCGCCGCTGCTTTCCACGCGCGTGGGCATCTGTTTCTCCACCCAGACCACAATGGCTAAGCCGATCAGGAAGCCGAGCAAAATGGTGAGGTAGCTGCGCGCGGGCAGCAGGGCATCACGTATCCTCATTGGGTGACCTCATCCTCTTCAGCGGGCGTCCACATGGCCGCGAAAATCAGCGGCAGCATGGCGGCGATGTTCACCCCTCCCCAGAAAATATTGATGACATAGCCGGAGGGGTCGTCCACCTGTCCACGCGCCACCTGGATACCGCCCCAGATAAGCCCTGCGAGGGTCAGTACCACGATGGCAATCTGCGGCTTCACCAGGTAGAGAAAACGGCCCGTCTGCCGCTCTTTTGGCGTGACGTGAAATTTGATCTGTTCGCCCCGCAGCACCGTATTGAGCGCGCGCAGGTTCATGGAAAAGAAGGAGAGGTATGAGGCCCTGCCGTCCCAGGCCGAGATCCCCCAGGTGCCGAACATAAAGGCCAGCTCGGAGAAAATAAAAAACGGCAGAAAATGCAGATAGAACGGCGTCGACCAGGCGGACACCGGCGGAATGCCGGTGAACAAATAGATAATGGGTGAAATCAAAAACACCGTGTTCCATACGCAGGCCATGTATGACCAGAAGGTGGTGGCATACATCAGCGTCTGGGGCAGAGAGAGCCTGAAGCGGCGACGGCTGAAGATGTTGTCATGAAACAAAATATCCAGCGAGCCGGCGGCGTACTTAAAGCGCTGGATCATCCAGGTGAGCATATCCTGCGGAGAGAGCATCTTCGATTCAACCCGCGGATGCATAACCGAGCGCCAGCGTCGTGCGGCGTCACCGTGCAGCAGCACCGAGGTGTAAATATCTTCCGAGACGTGGAATTTGTAGGGGGTAAGCTCGGTGTCAAACGCCACGTGCGGACGCATTGCATTCTGCAGCGCGTCCCGGGTCTCCTCATCGCGAATGTCGCGCGTATGACGATGGATCTCCTCTTCGACGGACCAGACGTAGCTTCTCAGCGCGGCCTGCATGACCGCCTCGCGACGGTGAATGGACGCCGCGCCACAGCAAAAAGCCGCGTTCGCCCAGTTGCGCCGCCGCAGGATCACGTCATAGAACATGCGCGGATCGTTAAAAAACGGGTCGCGGCCTATCGTGACCGGGCCAACACACTTTTGAATCAGCCAGCCCAGACCGTAGCCCACTTTTCCGGCTTTTCGCTGGCCCCAGCGCGACAGGTTTTCCCCTTCCGGAAGATCGAAGAACCACTGCGGCGTCTGTACCCAGGCCACGTCCGGATCGCGAAAATAGCCCAGCGTATGGCTGAGCAGGGTGGGAAATACCCGGGTATCGGCGTCGCAGATAACAATGAAATCGCCGTCGGTTTGCTCAAGGCCGTTGCGCAGGTTGCCGGCCTTAAAGCCGATGTTGGTCTGGCGAGTGATATAGTTAACGCCTTCCTCTTCACAGACGGCTTTCATCTCCGGGCGGCGGCCGTCATCAAGCACGTGGATCCGGTAGTCAATCGGGAACGGGTACGTCATCTTCAGGGCGTCGCGAATGGACAGCCTGACCAGCTCGGTGTCTTCCGAGTAGGTGGCAATGAACAAATCCACCTTTACGGGACGGGGCTCAACGGCCTCCTCAGGCGACAGACATTCGTTAATTTCGCCGGGCGGCGGACTTTGAGGAGGATCCTGTTCTTTCCACAAATTGATGGTAAACAGCACGGTGCCAATCCACGCCAGGGTTTCGGCGAGGACCAGCGGAATGGCATACCATAATGCGTCAGTATTCAGGGAGGCGGTCCAGCGCCAGTAAATATAATTGGCACCCAGAATAAGCGCCGCGACCGCCAACACCTGCCAGGTCATCATTACCCAGCGCGGTGTTGTTAACGGTTCCGGAGGACGACGATGTTCAAAACGGGAAAAATAAAAATCCATAGTTCCGGCGTTCCTGATTCCGTGAAAATGCAGACCCATTCTGCTGCGCAGACAGTTACCCAAAAGCGTAAGAAAATAGCGATTAAACAAGATTTAAGATAAGTGTAGAACGCCGAATAAAAGTGTCCAGCCGCGTTTTTATTAATATTTAGCGGTGGTTAATTCAGCTTAAATTCTGCTTAATATCTTTCATCTGCTGACGATAAATTGCGGTTACTATTCCTTTAGGCTATCTACTTTATTTAGACCTTAATTTTCGTTTTCAGGCAAAGGACACCCTATGAGCCATGTTGCGCCGTCGGTAGCGCAAGAAGATGACGCTAAATCAACAACATGGAGGTATGCCGTTGCAGGTGCCAGGGACCTGAGAATCGACTTTATGCGCGGCATTGCCCTCGTCATGATGGTCGTGGCGCATACGGAGGTGATGTCGGTATTTAATATATTCTCCTGGGAGCGTTTTGGGTTAACAACGGGTGCAGAAGGTTTTGTTATTCTCTCGGGGTTTATGCTTGGCATGCTGAACCGCGCGCGTTTGCAAAAAGTGGTTTTGCTCACGGTTTCCTGGGGGCTTTATCTCAGGGCATGGAAAATATATCGTGTAAATATCATTATCATAGTGTCCTTTATTCTCCTGGCCTATATCCCACATATTAATGTTTTCGAGGTCACCCATTTTACCGACCGTTTTTCGGGTGAAAGCTGGTCGCTTTATCCTGTTACGCCGCAAATTAAAGAGACTTGGTTCAACATTATTCTCTATTTGCAGATTGGCCCCCATCAGACGCAAATTCTGGGGCTGTATATCTTTTTGCTGCTACTCAGCCCGCTATTTTTGGGGATGCTGCAGAAAGGAAAAGTCTGGTGGCTGCTGGGGCTGTCGCTGCTGGTGTACGGCCTGTGGCAGCGCTGGCCGCTTCGGCTGACGCCGTCGGAATTCGAATTTGCCTTCCCGCTGCTCGCCTGGCAGTTCATCTTTGTGCTGGGCATGGCCAGCGGTTGGTATAAAGCCGAACTGCTCTCTTTCGCCCGGACGCCGCCGGGGAAAGGGGTGGTAGTGGCGCTGGTTATGGTGTCGCTGGTGCTGGGATTTGTCGCCCAGAACCATACCAACCCGTTTATGCCGCCCGCGCTGCTGATGCACGTCATCCCGCCTGACAGCTTCAATTCGTTTTATCACACCTGGGCGGCGAAGAACGGGCTGGGCCCGGTAAGGGTGTTAAACGATATCGCCCTGATGGTCACCGTCTACCTGGTGCTGACGTATTGCTGGACGCCGCTCAACCGCCTGCTGGGATGGTTCCTGATCCCGCTCGGCCAGCACTCGCTTTATACCTTTATTTTGCATGTGTACGTGGTGCTGCTGGTGAGCCAGTTCATCACCTTCGACTTATGGCGTCACGCCTGGATAGAGAACACGTTAGTGCATGCGGCGGCACTGGGTATTTTGTGGCTGATGGCAAAATACGACGTCGGCGCACGCTGGATACCTAACTAAGGATGGCGGTTATGCGCGAAAAATGGCTTCTGGCGGGCGTGCTGCTCGCCGCGATACCCGCCGCGGAGGCGGCGAAAAGCAGTGAAAATGAATCCCTGCGCGATAAGAACGGTGAACCCGTTCAGGCTGGCGTCTTTACCAGCCGCTGGGGGCGCCTGTTCTCGGGTAACGACAAGAAATTCTCAGGTGCGCTGAGCTTTAGCTCGGGACTGAAAGAGCAGTGGATGAGCATTCCGAACAGTTCAGACACCGCCACGGAAAAGAAAAAGTTTAACCAGACGCTAAATCTCAGCCTTCAGTATTCCCCCTACAGCTTCTGGTTTGCCAACATCACGTCCCGACTGCCGGTCAGAGACACCAGCCGCTACACCGCCGATTTTCGCTACAGCTTCGGCTACGATGACTGGCACGCCAACACGGTGAGCCTGGTTTACAGCAACTACGGCGATAACCACTTCTGGACGTCGGGTAGCCGACGACATACCTATTTCGAACAGGGCGCCTTTACGCTGGCCTACAAGTTTTCGCTACCGAAACCGGTCGAAAACACGCTCCTGATTAATAAAGGGGACTCCATCATTTGCCAGGTCGGGTACAGCTGGGTGCCGCGCTACTACGACCTCAGCAGCGATGACATTCGCAAAAATAAAAACGTTATGCTCGGCGGCTGCGGCTACACCTTCAAACAACATTTCTTCGTTCGCGCGACGGCATTCTGGTTCCCGGACAGCAGCCAGCAGCAGCCCTGGAACGGCGATTACAGCTACAGCTTCGGTTATGCCGGCTATACGCCGGGTTCGTTCTCCATCCAGTACGCGAACTATGCGGGGACGCGCTATCCGGGGCACGGAAACGGGAATGCAAAATTCAGAGAAGGGACCGTGAGCCTCATCTGGTTCTTACCGCTATAGGAGGGATACATGTCGGCGCTGCACGTGTTAATCGTTGAAGATTCGCTGATTTATCGTCGGTTACTCTCCAGAATGCTCACCCTGTGGGGGTATATCGTGAGCGAGGCGGAAAATGGCGTCGCCGCGCTGGAAATACTGTCCAGCCAGCCGATCAGCATGGTGATAAGCGACTGGGACATGCCGGAAATGGACGGTCTCACGCTGTGTCAGACCATCCGCAACCGTCAGTTTGGCCACTATGTGTATATCATTCTTTTGACGGCCCGCGAGAATGCAGGAGATTTAACGCAGGGCTTTGATGCCGGGGCGGACGACTTTTTAAGCAAGCCGGTCGAGCAGGATGAACTGCGGGCGCGGCTCCACGCCGGGGGCCGTATTTTGACCCTGGAGGCGACCCTCGCGGCGCACAACAAGCGCCTGAGTGAAGCGTTGCATCAGATTGAACAGGATCTTGAACTCGCGGCGCGCGTTCAGCACTCGGTGCTGCCTTCGCACCGCTTACGTTTTGGGAACTACTTTTCCGACTGGCTTTTCATGCCGTCTGCGTGGGTCTCAGGCGATGTGTTCAATATTTTTCCACTCGATTCTCACATTGGGTTCTATTGCGTGGATGTGTCCGGTCACGGCGTGGGGGCCGCGATGATGTCCCTCGCGGTGGCGCGCCAGTTCTTACATGGTCGGGTGGTAGACCGTTTTTTGTTTACCGATCGGGGCGGCATTCAGTCGCCTGCGGAGGTGATCAGGATCCTGAACAGCCGCTTTTGCAGTGAAGAGAGCGACATTACCAGCTATTTCACCATTATCTACGGGGTAATCGACCCCGAGAGCGGACGAGGGGTGTTGTGTCAGGCCGGGCATCCTACTCCCGTCATTGTGAACGCAGACAGCGCCGTCACGTCCGTGGGCGATGGCGGCCCGCCGGTGGGTCTGATGCCTGACCTCAGCTGGGAGGACGTCGCGTTTACCCTCAATCCGGGGGATCGCTTATGCTTATTCAGTGACGGTATCACGGAGTGTGAGAACGTCAGCGGCGAGCAGTTTGGCCCGCAGCGTCTCGAACGCTGGCTTCATGACCATGCCCGACTTCCGGTTGACCAGCTCCTGCCGCGGTTCGGTGACCACCTGACCGGCTGGCGCAACGCAAATCGTGATGAACCGACCGCCTTAACCGATGACGTTTCACTGCTCGTGATCGAGCGTCAGGGAGAACAGAATGATTATTAACACCGAACGACTACCGCATGCCAACATTCTCACGCCCGCAGTCCGGCGGCTGGATGCCTCCGTTGCCGCGACGTTTAAAGCGTCCGTGACGGAGGAAATTGGCGACGATCGCAAGGCCTTGATTGTCGACTTCAGCAAAGTGGATTTCATCGACAGCAGCGGGCTGGGAATGCTGGTGTCGTTGTTTAAGCTGATGAACGGGAAAGGCGACATGGCGCTGTGCTCCCTGAACCCCGGGATAATGAATATGTTCACCCTGACCCGCATGGATCGCATATTCCGTATCTATCCGGATAAAAGCAGCGCGCTTGCGCAGCTGGGGCAGTAGATGCAGACGCCGGTGCAGGCAGAATTTCCGGCGGTGCTCGGTTCCCTGACGCCGCTGGCCGGCTGGCTGGAAGAGCGGCTGAGGGCGCTTCCCGTAGATGACGAGTGGCGTTTCGCGCTCGATCTCGCCGTCTGTGAGGTGGCGACGAATATCATCCGCCACGCGCTGCATGAGGATGCCTCGCGCGCATTCAGCGTACGGTTCGACATCCGCGACAGCGATGTCTGCATTGTTTTTACCGACGCGGGTGACGCGTTCCCGCTGGAGCGGCTTGAGGCCGCCAGGCGAGACCGTTTTTGTGAAATCTCGCCGCTGCTGGAGAGCGGCAGGGGGCTGATGCTCATTTTACTGAGCGTCGATCGTTTCACTGTGGAACGCGTGACGGGTGAAAACATCGCCACGCTTGAAAAGAAAATCAGCGTATGACCCGCGGGCCATACGCGCGGTGTTTTTATTTAGCGTTGCCAGCAAACAGCTCCGGCGCCCACGGACGCGGATCCACCTCCATAAACGGCGCACGCTCGAAGCGATCCTTCAGCGCCCACGGCACCGTGCAGTCGAAGATCGTCTTGCAGGAGATGCCGTTTCCGCGAATCGAGGTGCTGTAATCCGGCGACTGGGACGGATCCAGCTGGTGGCCGCGGATCCCCGGTATATTGGTGATGCTGACATCGCCCTGCATGCGCGTCGTCATCGCCCACAGGATGTCGTCACTGTCGAAAATATCCACGTCTTCGTCGACAAGAATAATGTTTTTCAGCTCCGAATAGGTGGCCAGGGCGATAAGCGCCGCCTGGCCCTGACGTCCTTCGTCTGACGGCTGGCGTTTTTTCACCTGCAGTATCCCGAGGAACTTGCCGCCGCCCGCGGTATGGGCATAGACGTTTTGCAGGAAACCCGGAATTGCCTCTTCAACGGCATTGCGGATGCTGGCCTCCGTCGGCAGTCCGGCCAGCGTGGTATGTTCTTCCCCCGGACCCACCAGCGTCTGCAGGATCGCGTGGTTTCGCATGGTCACGGCTTTCACTTTAATCACCGGCAGGGAGGGGTTCGCCTCGCCGCAGTAGCCCGGGAACTCCGGCATCGCGTGGCCGGTGTTGGTGTGCTGATCCTCTCTCACGCGCACGCCCGGCAGCAGTTCACCTTCGATGATGATTTCCGCCCGCGCGATGGCTTTCTCTTTGACCGCCACGCCCTGCACCAGCTCGACCGGCTGCTGGCGCAGCGCCCCGGCGACGCCCAGCTCGTTGTAGCCAAACGGCGTGGTAGGGGCCTCAAAGCACGCGCCGATATAGATGGCGGGGTCGAGACCCATGTTGATCGTCACCGGCAGTGGTTTTCCGGCATCTTCCGCCTTTTTGCGGAACACTTCGATGTGGCGCCCGGCGGCAAGGAACATGGAAAGCTCGTCGCGCTCCTGCACGCAGAGGCGGTGAATGGTGACATCCGTCAGCGAGCTGTCTTCCGGATCGCTTGCCAGCACCAGTCCCAGACAGAAGAACGGACCCGCATCAATCGGCGTGTTGGTCGGGGCCGGAAGCAGCTTGCGCAGATCGAAGTCAGGATCGTCAGCATAGAAGACCTGCTCCTGACAGGGAGCCTGCGCGGCCGGAACGACAACCGGCGCAACCGGCTTTTTCACCGCCTGGCCGACGTGCTTTGCCAGTTCAGAAGGCTCGCAGCCTAACAGCAGCGCCGCGCGCTCGCGGCTGGCATGCATGCCCACCAGGATGCGGGAGTGCGGAAAGCCCTTAATGCTGTTGAACATCATCGCCGGGCCCGTGCGGGTTGGGCGTTTGACCGTGCCGCCTGCGCCGATATGGCGATAGACGCCCGCCAGTTCGGCGTTGGGGTCGACCGGACGATCGGTTTCAATATACTGCCCGTCGTGGCGCTGCAGTAAGGCGATGGCGCTGCGGAGATCGTTAACCTTGTGTTCCATATTTTCCTCCCTCGGTTGAATCCCTCCATTTTTATGGCAATGACCAATAGCATCAATTGCATCATTACTGTTAAATTGATAAGTAAATCTATATCAATACAGGGAGACGTCTCGTGCAGTTTCGTCAGATGCGCCACTTCATCGTCGTGGCCGAAGAGCTCCACATGCACCGGGCCGCCGAGCGTCTGAACATGGCGCAGCCGGCGCTGAGCCAGCAGATAAAGGCGCTGGAAGAACGTTTAGGCGTCACGCTTTTCAGCCGGGCGAACCGCCGCTTAACCCTGACGCCCGCGGGCGAAGCGTTTCTGGTAAAGGCCAGGCTCGCCATCTCGCTGACCGAACAGGCGGTGCTGGACGCCAGACAAACGGCACGGGGCGAGCAGGGTGTGTTAAACCTCGGGTGCGTGTCGAGCGCGATGTTTGACGGCAGGCTGCCCGCCGCGCTTCGCCAGATGCACAGCCGCTGGCCGGCCATTACCATGTCCCTGATGACCGGAAACGTGCAGACGCTCTACGCCGCCGTGCAGAGCAACCAGCTGGATGTGGCCATCATCCGCGCGCCGCTGCCGTCGCTGCCGGACGATCTGCAAAGCCGCCCGTTTGCCTCGGAGAAAACGGTGCTGGCGCTGTATCGTCAGCATCCGCTGGCCGGATCCGCCGCCCTGACGCTTTCGTCGGTGAAAGACGAAAAATGGATCTCCCTGCGCGATCCGGAGGGAATGGGGCTGGAGCAGTACTTCTATGACGCCTGCAGCGGAGCGGGCTTTCAGCCGGACGTCGTGCAGAATGCGACCGACGTGCCCACGGTGATAAGCCTGGTTTCGGCGGGGTTTGGGCTGGCGCTGCTGCCCGCGTCGGCAAAGGCGGTGAGCGTCGAGAATGTCGTCTACGTGGACATACTCGACCGGCTGCGGGAGAGCGAACTCACCCTGGTTTGCCACCGGATTATTCGCTCAGAGGTGCTTAAAAAGTTTCTGGTAACGCTCGATCACACCTGACGTCCGGCGGCCCGCAGCAGCTGTTCGCGCAGCCAGGCATTCGCCGGATCCTGGCTGTTTTTCGGGTGCCAGTACATGTTGATGGTAATCGGCTGGAGCGGCAGCGGTGGTGCAAAGAGATCCAGCGTGCTGGCAAACTGCTTCAGCATCCGTTCCGGCAGGGTGCACACCAGGTCGGTACCGGCAACCAGCGCAGGCGCCACGGCGTAGCTCTGGGTGGACATGGCGACGTGTCGCTGGTAGCCCAGCCCGGCGAGGGTTTGGTCGACATAGCCGGTAAACGGATCTCCCGCCGACGACACCACCAGATGGGAAAGCGCGCAGTAGCTATCCAGATCTAACGGACCCGTTCCGCGCGGATGGCCTTTACGCTGGGCGGTGGCAAACGCGTCGTCAAGGAGTTTGCGCCTCACCCATCCGTCATGGGCTCCTGCGCTCACGCCAATGTAGATATCCACATCGCCGTTTTCCAGCTGCTGCGGCAGGTCAGCTATCTCCGGCAGGGCGAAGCGCAGGCGGATACCGGGGGCATAGGTTCTAATCTGGTTAAGCAGCCCGGTGCCGAGCATCAGCGCCGGATTCTCATGCAGCGCGATTACAAAGGTCCGGCTGCTGGTTTGCGCATCAAACGCGGTGGGCGCAAACATCGCGCTGATGCCGCGCAGCACGCTTGCCACCTGCGGCCTGAGCGCTTCCGCGCGCGGCGTGGGCAATACCCCGCGTCCATGCGGGGAGGGAATAAACAGCGGTTCGCCAAACAGCGTGCGCAGACGCGCCAGACGGGCGGACAGCGCGGGCTGGCTGATGCCCAGCCGCGCGGCCGCATGGGTGATATTCCTGTCCTGAAGCAGGGCGTCCAGCGTCAGGATCAGGTCTATGTCCATATCAGAGATGGGCGTCATCCTATTTCGCGCTGCTGGCGTCACGGTTGGTATAGGTCACAGGGACCCAGGCATAGCCGCCTTTCTCGCCTTTCGTCACATAGCCGATGCCCGGGAAAGGCAGGTGCGGGGCGGCAACCAGGTCCTTGTTTTTCACAAAGTCAGCGAACGCATGCTCGCGAACGCTTGCCGCTTTGTTCTCATCTTCATCGTAGGTGATGGTCACCGCAGGCTGCGGAAACTGAACCGCCGCGGCATGAATGATGTCGCCGACAAAGGTGATCTTCTCGCCTTTGCTCGTCAGCGTGTAGAAGGCTGAGCCCGGCGTGTGGCCGGGATGAACCGTGCCGGTCAGCCCCGGTAGAATCTCCGATGTGCCGCTAAACGGCACCACTTTTCCCGCATCCAGATAGGGTTTTAAGGTCTTCTGCGCGACGTCAAAGTAGTTCTTGCCGTAGCCGGTTTTCTTCTGATTGTCGTCGTTAAAGAAAAAGTCGATATCCGGTTTGCCAACGAAAACGCGCGAGTTGTTGAACACCACCTTGCCATCCTTCACCAGACCACCGGCATGATCGGAGTGGGCGTGGGTCAGCAGGACTTCAGTGATGTCCTCGGGTTTTATCCCCTGCGTGGCGAGGCTTTCAACCAGACGTCCGCCGGTATCAGGGCCAAAGAGCTGGCCCGAGCCTGTATCCACCAGAATTTTATGTCCGGGTATCGCAATCAGAAAAGCGTTGATGGAGACCTCAGCCGGGTTGGTCTGAAAGTTTTTCGCGAGCAGCGCATCAATGTTTTGCGGCGTTGTCCGGCGCAGCAGCTTGTGCAGATCCTGCGCGACGGTCCCGTCGGTAAACGAGGTGACCAGAACGTCGCCGACCTGCACGCTGTAACCGCCCGCCGGTTGTTTAACGACGTGCTGGGGCGTCTCCGCCGCGGCCTGGAGCGCAGGGTAAAAAAGCAGTGAACTGGAAATCAGCGTGGAAAGAGCAAGTTTTTTCACGGTAAGCATACGAGTCTCCTTTGAAAGTGCTCATCTTACTGCTCCGTAAAATTATAAGAACCTGCCCAGAAATGATAGGACCTATAAACGGGATGGATAGGAAACCGAAGGGCCGGGAAGGCGCGCGATAGCTTTCCCGGCCCGTAGACATTATTTTTTCAGCGGTACGTTCCAGCTGTCCGGCGTGGCTTTGGACCATGAGCCATAAGCGGCATTAGGCAGCACAATCCAGTCGTTGCCGAAGCGTTCGGCGCTGGCTTCAACCAGCTCACGCTGCTGCTCGCTCGGCTTTTTGTTTTTAAACTGCACGGCGAAGTCCGGCAGGCTGTCGCCGAACAGCATCACGATCTGCTGCTTTTTGAGGATGCTCTGGCGGCGCTCTTCCTTGCTGACCGTGTCCAGAAGCACGCTTTCATCGGACACCTGCGGAAGTCCCAGGGCTTTTAACGTCCTGAGCGTATCGGCTTTATTTTCCTGCATACGGTCCGAGACGTAATAGATACGGACGTTGCTCTGATTCACATGGTCAAGAAACGCCTTCGCGCCCGGAATTAAGCCGGGTTTTCCCTGTTTTTCCCAGTCGCTCCAGGTGTCCCATTTTGTATAGTCGTGACACTGCTCGGTGTCGCGCACCAGCAGAGGGGTGTTATCCAGCACCGTTTCATCCAGATCCATTACCACGGCGTAGTTTTCGGGCGTTTTCAGATCCTTTAACTTTTCGTTGAAACGCTCGGTGGCAAACCGATAGGTTTGCAGCTGAAGGGCCATAATCTCTGCCGATTTCTGCTGATAGCGCAGCGCCATTTCGTACGCTTTCGGTTCGCACAGGTCGCGCCCGGCAGCCGTCGCGGTTGCCGCTGCACTCAAAACCGGTAATGCCAGCAGTAATGCCTTAGCCATTGAATTCACGCTTTTTTCCTCAACACCGTGGTTAAAATCCCGAAAGCGTAATGAAATTCAATGACAGAAATATGAAGGCCGCGCCGCTAGACCAGCATGTAATACCAGAACAGGGCGACCTCGTCTTTTTCCGGTAAGGCGTTGTAGAGATAACGATCGTATCCGCCCAGGGTAAAGCCGTAGTTGCGGTAAAACAGACAGGCTGAGACGTTCACATTTTGTGTTTCAAGCCGTAATCCCGGCGCGTTTACGCTGCGGGCCCACACGTGCGCGGCGGCCATTAATTTTTGCGCGGCGCCGGTTCTGCGTCTGGTGCGATCGACGGCAATATAATCCACTGAAATAAACTTATTCCAGCCGACTGACGCGGTAATAAATCCGGCTAATTCACCGTCATCCGTTTCCGCCACAAGAAATATGGCGTCCGGATTAACGCAGTGGTTTTCAAGGGTTTGAATGTCGAGTTCGTAGGTTTTTATCCACGGTTCTGCGACGGCTTCAATATGCAAATCACAGTGGATAAACGGCTCCCGGGCAATGTGGCTAATGGTGAAAGAAAAGTCACAGCATTCAAGGCGCGCGAAGTCGGTATTGAGTCCTTTTCGAATCTGCATAGTATTCCCGTTAGTGAGTTATTTCATAAAGAATAGACGAAGCGGTTAAATCCGCTGAGCTCACGCACTTTTAATCCTGAACTAAGCTTGTACTTCGTTCCGCGTAAAATGTGGGTCATTCGAGGACAATGAATGGAATTCAGGACATTTCAAAAGCAGTGGGGTGCTGAGTTTATTTCCGATGACGTTGTACGTTTTCGCGTCTGGGCAGAAGGACAGAAAGAACTTACGCTACGTCTTGCCGCCACCGACGTGCCGATGACGGCAACCGGCGGCGGCTGGTTTCAGGCTGACGTACCCGGCGTCAGGCACGGTGCAGAATATCAGTTTGTTCTTCAGGACGGCATGGCGGTGCCCGATCCCGCCTCGCGGGCGCAAAAGGGCGACGTTAACGGCCCCTCGGTGGTGATCGATCCCCGACGTTACCAGCCGGTCAACCGCGACTGGGCAGGGCGGCCGTGGGAAGAGACGATCATTTACGAACTGCACATCGGCACGTTTACCCCGGAGGGCACCTTCCGGGCGGCGATCGACAAGCTGCCGTATCTGGCAGAGCTCGGGATTACCCAGCTTGAAGTGATGCCCGTCTCCCAGTTTGGCGGTTCCCGCGGCTGGGGATATGACGGCGTGCTGCTGTATGCCCCGCACTCAGCGTACGGCACGCCGGAGGATTTCCACGCGTTTATCGACGCCGCGCACGGGCTGGGGCTTTCCGTGGTGCTGGATATCGTGCTCAACCACTTTGGGCCCGAAGGAAACTATCTGCCTCTGCTGTCGCCCGCGTTTTTTGATGCACAGCGGATGACGCCGTGGGGTAACGGCATCGCCTACGAGCGCGAGCCGGTGAGGCAGTACATCACCGATGCGCCGCTCTACTGGCTGACGGAGTACCGTCTGGACGGCCTGCGCTTTGACGCCATCGACCAGATTAAAGACAGCGCTGAGACGCACATTCTGGAGGAGATTGCCGCTAAAATCCGCGAGGCGATCCCGCACCGCCACGTTCACCTGACCACGGAAGACAGCCGCAACGTGATTTTCCTGCATCCGCGCGATGAACAGGGCAACACGCCGCTGTTTACCGCCGAGTGGAATGATGACTTCCACAACGCTGCCCACGTGTTTGCCACCGGCGAGACCCACGCGTATTACCAGGATTTTGCCTTTGAGCCGGAGAAAAAGTTCGCCCGGGCGCTGGCGGAAGGCTTTGTCTACCAGGGCGAAGTGTCTCTGCAAACCGGAGAATCTCGCGGGGTGGAGTGCCGCACGCAGCCGCCGCAGTTCTTCGTCGATTTTATTCAAAACCACGATCAGACAGGCAATCGCGCCCAGGGCGAGCGGCTTATCTCCCTCGCGGGTGCCGACAAGACGCGGGTGCTGCTTGCCGCGCTGCTGCTTTCCCCGCATATCCCGCTGCTGTTTATGGGCGAGGAGTTTGGTGAAACGCATCCGTTCCTGTTCTTCACCGATTTTCACGGCGATCTGGCAAAAGCTGTGCGGGAAGGGCGTGCGAAAGAGTTTACGGGACATGCCGGGCACGATGAAACCGTTCCGGATCCGAACGATGTGAACACCTTTGTTCGCTCAAAGCTCGACTGGCATAAGATTGCCACCGACGAGGGCAAAACGTGGCTACGCTACACGCGCAATCTGTTGACGCTGCGCCATCGCCATATCGTTCCGCTTCTGCATCCGCTCGGTGCCGTTGAGGGCCATGTGCTCAAGACCGCGCCCGGCATGGTTGCGGTGTGCTGGCGCTTCCCGTCGGGGACGCTCTCACTGGCTCTTAATATCGGCATTAAGCCCGTCGCGCTGCCCGCTATGGCGGGGGAGACGCGCTTTGCCTGGCCGGAAGTCACTGACGTTTTACCGCCGAACGGTATTGTCGTTCGCTTTGCTGATGGAGAAGCACCGTTATGATCCCTTCCGCCACGTACCGAATTCAGTTCCGTAACGGCATGACCTTCGACCGCGTTGTGGCGCTGGTGCCGTATATGAAGGACCTCGGCATCAGCCACCTTTACGCGTCGCCCGTATTCACTGCCACGACGGGGTCTACCCACGGCTATGACGTGACCAACCCGAATGAAATCGACCCCGCGATTGGCGGACGAGAAGGCTTTGACCGCATGGCCGCGGCGCTTAAGCAGGCCGGCATGGGGCTGATTCTGGACATTGTCCCGAACCATATGTCCACCTCGCTGGAAAACCTCTGGTGGCGGGACGTGATTGAATACGGCCAGCAGAGCCGCTATTTCCGCTATTTTGATATCGACGGGTCACGACCGCTTACGCTGCCGTTTCTTGGCGACACCTTTGAGGCGGAGCTGGAGAAGGGAGCTATCACCCTAAAACGTGACCCTGTCACGAAAAAGGCCGCGCTGGTGTACTACGACGCCGAGTATCCGCTCAACCCGGGTACGTACAGCGAAGAGAAGAGCATTGCCGAACTGCACAACGCGCAAAGCTGGCGGCTTATGTCCTGGCGGGAGGCGCCGAAGCAGCTCTCATGGCGGCGCTTCTTTGAGATAACCGGGCTGGTCGGCGTTCGGGTTGAGGATGATGCGGTCTTCGACGACACGCACCGGCTGATCCTTGAGCTGGTCCACGAGGGCGTGGTGGACGGCCTGCGCATTGACCATGTCGACGGTCTGGCGGATCCGCTGGGCTATCTGCAGCGCCTGCGTCAGGCCGCCGGGCCCGACTGTTACATCACGGTCGAAAAAATTCTCGCAAAAGGTGAGCAGCTCCCCGCAGACTGGCCGGTATCCGGCACCACCGGCTACGAGTTTATTGCCTCGCTGGCGGAAGTGCTGGTCGACGACGATAACCTCTCGCGCCTGGAGACAATCCACGACGAGACGCTGGGCGTGACGGTCGATCGCCACGCGGAGCTGCGCGATGCCAAAGGCCTGATGACCGATCGCAATTTCGAGGGTGAATTCACCACGCTGCTAAACCTTGCTGAGGATCTGGCCCGCCGCAATGAGGTTGCGCTGCCGCGCGAGGATATCCGCCACGCGCTGCGCGAGTTGCTTATTGCGTTTCCGGTCTACCGCACCTACGGCACTCGCGAGGGGTTAACCCCGCCGGACGTGGCGCTGCTTAATCGCGTGGTCGCCAGCGTGGAGACGTCTGAAGCCGCGCTCAGCCTGATCGTGCGCATTCTTACCGGCGATCTGCCGGAAGATTGCCGCGAGAGCGCCGCGCTGTTCAGGACCCGCTTCCAGCAGCTGACCGGGCCGCTGATGGCGAAGTCCGTTGAAGACACGCTCTTCTTTCGCCACAACCTCGAGCTTGCGCTCAACGAAGTGGGCGCCGACCCGACGCCGCGCGCGTTTTCATTATCCCGCTTCCACCAGGAGATGCGCATTCGTCTGGCCCGTCAGCCCGATGCGCTGCTGGGCACCTCCACGCACGATACCAAGCGCGGGGAGGATGCCCGCGCGCGCCTTTACACCCTGACGGAAGCCCCGGAACGCTGGGGGGAAAATCTGGCCCGCTGGCGGCAGATGAACCAGACCCAGGTGCGTTTTCTCAATGACGGTACCGCGCCGAACGCCGCCGATACGTGGATGATCTACCAGGCCCTGGCGGGCGTCTGGCCCGCCACGCTGTCACCGGACGACGCCGACGGGCTGAAATCACTGGAAGAACGCTTCCTTGGCTTCCTCGAGAAAGCGCTTCGCGAGGCGAAACAGCGCACCGACTGGATTGACAGCAACGAGAGCTATGAGAGCGTGGTGCTGAGCTACGCGCGGCACATGCTTTCGCCGGACAACAGCCCGTTCCTGCATGATTTCAGCGAGGCGATGCAGCCCTTTATCCGCGCCGGGTTAATGAACAGCCTCAGCCAGACGGTGATTAAGCTGACGGCGCCCGGCGTGCCGGATATCTATCAGGGCAGCGAGGCGCTTAACTTTAGCCTCGTCGACCCGGATAACCGACGCGAGCCGGACTTTCCGGCCCTGGTGCAGAGCCTCAGCGCGGCGGATGCCGGGGTGTTTGACAACCCGGCATGCTGGCGGGACGGCAGGGTGAAGCAGTTTGTTACCGCCACGCTGCTGCGGCTTCGACCGCACTACGACGCGCTTTTCCGCTACGGCGACTGGCTGCCGCTTAAGGTCAGCGGCGAGCGCGAAGATAACCTGATTGTCTACGCGCGCGTTAAGGACGACGAGGCGCTGATTGTTGCCGTGCCGCGTCTGGTTTTTGATGTCACCGATAATCATCAGCTGTGGGTCAATACCACGGTGGCGATACCCGAGGAGCTGACGGGGAAACGCTATCGGGATCTGTTCAGCGGTGAGAGCCGCATTCTGCAAGAGACGCTGGATTTAACGTCAGAAAAGGGATGTGTACTGGTTCTGCTTACCTGCGAATAATCGTGGAGAACGAAAATGGCAAAGGATACAACGTTTGAAATTCGGGCCGGTCATGGCCAGCAGTTGGGTGCGAATTATGACGGGAAAGGGGTCAACTTCGCGCTGTTCTCCGCTCACGCTGAACGGGTGGAGCTCTGTCTGTTTGACCCGTCCGGGAAAACGGAAATCGCCCGGCTGGAGCTGCCGGAGTATACCCATGAGGTCTGGCACGGCTATGTGCCCGATCTGAAGCCGGGTGCGCTGTACGGCTATCGCGTCTACGGCCCCTACGACCCGGAAAATGGTCATCGCTTTAACCCGCATAAGCTGCTTATCGACCCTTACGCTCGCGAACTGATGGGTGACATCGACTGGAACGACGCCCATTTCGGCTATGAGCTGGGGCATGACGAGCTGGATTTGAGCTTTGATACCCGCGACAGCGCGCCGTTTACGCCGAAATGCAGGGTCATCGACCCGAATGCCTTTGACTGGCAGGACAACAGCCGGCCGAACGTGCCCTGGCCGCATACCGTTGTCTATGAGAGCCACGTGAAAGGGTTTACCCAGATGAACCCGGCCATTCCGCCCGAGCTGCGGGGCACGTTTGAGGGGATGGGGCACAAAGCCTCGGTCGACTATATCAAAAGCCTCGGCATTACCTCGGTGGAGCTGCTGCCGGTTCACTGGTTTCCGGACGATCAGCACCTGCTCGACCGCGGCCTGAAGAACTTCTGGGGCTATAACACGCTGGGCTTTTTTGCCCCTGCGTCACGCTACTACGGCCCGGCGGGGATCCAGGGCTTTCGCGATATGGTGCGCGCATATCATGACGCGGGCATCGAGGTCATTCTGGACGTGGTGTACAACCACACGGCGGAAGGGAACGAGCTTGGACCGACGCTCTCGTTTAAGGGGATTGATAACTACAGCTATTACCGCACGCTCCCGGACCAGCACCGGTACTACATCAACGACACCGGGACGGGAAACACGGTCAACACCTCGCACCCGCGCGTGCTGCAGATGGTGATGGATTCCCTGCGCTACTGGGCGGAATCGATGCACATCGACGGTTTTCGCTTCGACCTCGGGACGATCCTGGGCCGCGAGCCCGAAGGGTTTGACCCGCGCGGCGGTTTCTTCGACGCCGTGACTCAGGATCCGGTGTTATCCCGACTGAAGCTGATTGGTGAACCCTGGGATATCGGCCCCGGCGGGTATCAGGTCGGCGGTTTCCCGCCGGGCTGGGGTGAGTGGAACGACAAATACCGCGACACCGTTCGCGAGTACTGGAAGGGGGACAACGTCTCCACGGACTTTGCCGCGCGCCTGCTCGGTTCCGGCGATCTGTACGATCTGCGCGGACGTCGTCCGTGGGCCAGCGTCAATTTTATCACCGCCCACGACGGCTTTACGCTGAATGACCTGGTGTCGTACAACGAGAAGCACAACGCCGACAACGGCGAGGACAATAACGACGGGCATAACGATAACCGCTCGTACAACTACGGCGAGGAAGGGCCAACCGAGAACCCGGATATTATTGCTACCCGCGAACGGCAGAAACGTAATTTCCTGACCACGCTGCTGTTCTCCCACGGCACGCCGATGCTGCTGGCGGGGGACGAGTTTGGCCGCACGCAGAAGGGCAACAACAATGGGTACTGCCAGGACAGTGAGATCTCATGGATCGACTGGAAGGGGCTCTCCGAAAACGACGCTGCGCTGCGCGAGTTTACCCGTCGTCTCATTACCTTGCGCGCGCAACAGCCACTGCTGCGCCGTGAAAGCTGGCGCGACGGGCTGGAGATCCGCTGGTTCAATGCCGGGGGCGGCCCACAGCAGGCCGAGCAGTGGGATGAAGGCTCAACCCTCGGGGTCTCCATCAGCAGGCCGGATCTCAGGCAGGAGGACGGTATCTGGCACGACGTGCTGATGCTGTTCAATCCTTTTGAAGGCACCGTGCCGTTCCAGATCCCGCAGTTTGGCGAAGGGGGATGGGTGCTGGAGCTGTCTACGGCGGATGATGCTGCCACCGGGACAGCGATCACCGAAACCGTAGAGTATGCGCTGGCCGGACGGAGCATTACGCTGTTCCGACGTCCTTAATTACAGTGACGCCGCCGCCCGTGCGGCGGTGTCATACAGGGAGGAGATCGTGCGTAACAGCTGCGCGGTCTCGCCAATCGACTTCCCGGCAATGCCGCTCTCCGCGTGGATCGCAATCAGGCACGCTTCCCGCACGTCCCGGTATTTCATGCACAGCGCTTTCCCTTCCTCGGTGGTAGAGAAAAAGAGCTCTTTACCCGCTTTCTGGCTCGTCACGTAGCCTGCTTTGACCAGTTTTTTCAGGGCATAGGTCACCACGTGGGTATCTTCCACGTTGAGGACGAAGCAGATATCGGCCAGCTTTTTCTTGCGGTCGCGGTGGTTCACGTGATGCAGCAGCGAAACGTCAAAGGCGCCCATATCGGGCTCGCCGGCAGCCGTCATGCAGCGCACCATCCATTTGTTAAACGCGTTGCTGGTCATGATCAGCGCATATTCCAGCTCTGATAACTCCGCGCAGCGCTCGGATACCAGATGGCGGGAAGAGACGATCCGGCCATCGTTGATATCGTCGCGATCGGGTGAAGCACTCTTTTCTGAGGTCATAACGTTCCTTAGCCAGAAATGTAAACTCATCGATAAAATAAGAACATTTTATTGATAATTTGTTTACATGTTTTTGAGGTTCAGATATAGCTTTTTAGCGCAGGTTTTGCGAAGCCTGCCAACAAAACACAACATCGCTCGCCGCAAATTAAAAAAATAGCCGTCGGCGCGCAACGCTCACTTTCGATAGGGTAAACGTTATGGACGGTACTACGCTGCTTCCGCTGATCGGGATACCGATCGTGGTTATTGGTTTTGCACTGCGCTTCAACCCGCTGCTGGTAGTCGTGGTGGCGGGGCTGGCGACGGGTCTGCTGGTCGGCATGGATTTCGGGATGCTGCTGGAGACCTTTGGCGAGAAGTTCGTCAATAGCCGATCGCTGGCCACCTTCATCCTGATCCTGCCCGTGATTGGTCTGCTGGAATATTACGGGCTTAAGGAGCGCGCCCAGGCCTGGGTGGCGAAGATCGCCAGCGCCACCTCGGCGCGTATTCTGATGCTTTACTTTGTCGCCCGTGAAGGCACCGCCGCGCTGGGACTGATGTCGCTGGGCGGACATGCGCAGACGGTGCGCCCGCTGCTGGCGCCGATGGCCGAAGGGGCGGCGCTGAACGAATACGGCGAACTGCCGCAGCACATCCGCGACAAAATCAAAGCCCACGCCGCCGCGTGCGACAACATCGCGGTCTTCTTTGGGGAAGATATCTTTATTGCCTTCGGGGCGGTGCTGCTGATCGACGCGTTCCTGAAAGAGAACGGTATTCCGGGCATTGAACCGCTGCATATCGGCCTGTGGGCTATTCCTACCGCCATTGCGGCATTGGTTATTCATATGACGCGCCTGCTGCGCCTCGATGCAAGCATCCGTCGCGACGTGATGGCCTGGCGTGCAGAGCAGGGTACGCAGGAGGCTGCGCAATGATGACGCTTATCACCATTAACCGCGTGTACTACCTGATTGGCTTTGTCGTGATGCTGCTGGTTGTGATGACCCTGCGCGATCGCGCTAATCCGAAGCGTTTTACCACCGCGCTGTTCTGGTTCTTGTTTGGCGGGATCTTTCTGTTTGGCGATCTGATGGTTCAGGAGCTGGGGAAATCGCTGGCGTACCGGATAATCGGCGGCGGCGTTATCGTTATCGCGCTGCTGGCGGGTTTTGGCCTCGTCGGGAAAGGGCACTATAAAATGTCGACCGAGGAGGAGCGCGTCGCGTCGTCAAACCGGCTTAAAAACTGGCTGTTCCTGCCCGCGCTGATGATCCCGGTGGTGACGGTGCTGGGCACGTTATTCCTGAAGGGCGTTTCGATCGGCGGCGTGTTTCTGCTCGATCAGAAACAGCTCACCCTGGCGGCGCTGTGCGTGGCCTGCGTCGCGGCGATCCTCACCGGCTGGTGGCTGACCAAAGGCACGCCGCTGCATGCCGTTCGTCAGTCTCGTCGTCTTGTCGATACCATCGGCTGGGCGGTGATCCTGCCGCAGATGCTGGCCATGCTCGGCGGCGTGTTCGTGGTGGCCAACACGGGCGACTCGGTACAGAAGGTGGTGAGCCTGTTTGTAAACCCGGATAGCCGCTTCATGCTGGTGGTCATTTACTGCGTGGGTATGGCGCTGTTTACCATGATCATGGGTAATGCCTTTGCGGCCTTCCCGGTGTTAAGTGCCGGTATCGCCTTGCCGTTTCTCATCAACGTGCATCACGGCAACCCGGCGCCGCTGCTGGCGATTGGCATGTACGCGGGCTATTGCGGCACGCTGATGACGCCGATGGCCGCGAACTTCAATATCGTTCCCGCCGCGCTGCTGGAGCTGAAGGACAAATATCAGGTGATCAAGATCCAGATCCCGACCGCGTTAACCCTGCTGGTGGTGAACGTGTTGTTAATGTATTTCCTCGTGTTTCGCTAAGGAGCTGTCATGGAATTAACGCAACATCAGGCCGACGCGTTTGCCCGCATGCCTTTGACCTATTTGCGCCAGGAATACCCGAACCACATCATGCACCTGCTGAATGATGATGGTGACGTTCTGCCGCCGCGCGAGCTGCATCCCATTTTCTACGGTTGTTTTGACTGGCACTCGGCGGTGCACGGCTACTGGCTGCTGCTGCGCTGCGTGCGGCTCTATCCAGAATTACCTTGCCGGGACGCGATCGTCGCGCTTTTTGACGAGCACATAACCGAAGAGAACATGGCGAAGGAGCTGGCCTATTTCACCGCGCCGTTCCGCGCCTCGTTTGAGCGGCCGTATGGCTACGGCTGGCTGCTTGCGCTGGCCCAGGAGCTGAAACAGTCGTCGCTGCCGCAGGCCGCGGGCTGGTATCAGATGCTGGAGCCGTTAACTCAGGACATTCGCAACCGGCTGGTGGATTACCTCGGCAAGCTCACCTATCCGATCCGCGTCGGGACGCACTACAACACCGCGTTTGCCCTCGCGCTGGCGCTCGATTACGGTCGCGCAGTGGGAGACAAGGCGCTTGAACAGGCGATTGTGGCAGCGGCGGAGCGGTTTTATCTCGCCGACACGCGCTATCCGGCTCATTATGAGCCCGGCGGAGACGAGTATATTTCCGGCGCGCTGACGGAGGCGCTGCTGATGAGCAAAGTGTCTGAAGACTTCCCGGCCTGGTTTGACGCGTTTCTCCCGGAGGTGGGTGCCGTTACGGCGCTGATGAACCCTGCGGAAGTGAGCGATCGCACCGACCCGAAAATTGCCCATCTCGACGGATTAAACCTCAGCCGCGCCTGGTGCATGAAGCATATTGCTAAAGCGCTTCCCGCAAACCATCCGGCGCAGCAGGCGCTGCGCGAGGCGGTGACGAAACATCTGGCCGCAAGCGTTGAGCATGTGGTCGGCAGCCACTACAGCGGCGGGCACTGGCTGGCGAGCTTTGCGCTGCTGGCGCTGGAGTAAATAAACGCGCTGCGCCGTGAGGCGCAGCCTGTTAAGCCGATGCCCGAACCGCAGGGCGCAGCCTGCTCAGGCTAAATAAGACCGATCCCGTTGAGGCAATCACCGCAATCCACAGCGCCAGATGCACGGCCCGTTCATCAAGCGTTTGATGATCTGACCCTGTCGTCACAGCCATCAGCACCCCCACCGCGGCAGCGCCGAGACACTGGCCGAATGTCCTGACGATAGAAAGCACGCCAGAGGCATAGCTGGCATATTCCCGCGCCACGTTAGAGAGCATTTCCCGGTTATTGGGACTCTGGAAGCAGCCAAACCCAATCCCACAAACCAGGCTGCGCAGGCAGATATTCCATACGGAAGGATTTGCCGGCAACGTCGCCAGCAGGACCAGTCCACCAACAAACACGATCAGCCCGAGGGTCGAGATCAGCGGCGCGGAAATGGTATCCGCCCAGCGACCCGCGTGCGGCGCGATCAGCACGATGCCAATCGGCCACGGGGTGAACAGCAGCGCGGAAACTACAGGGCTGTAGCCATATACGCTCTGAAACAGGAACGGCAGCGCGACAAACGTGATCCCCTGGCTCACAAACGAGGCCAGCGAGGTCAGCGCGGCGAGGGTGAAGCGCCCGTTTCTGAACATCACCGGCGGCAGTAACGGATGTTGCGCACGCCGGATCCGCCAGGTAAAGGCGAAGGCGCTTACCAGCGCGAGAACGCCCCAGAAGATGGCCTGCGCGCTAATCTGTTGCGCCACGTGCTGAAGGCTGTCGGCCAGCATGATCGCGGAACCTAGCAGGACGGCGGAGAGAACAGCGCCCGGCGCGTCAAATGGAGTTCGGTCCACGGCCGATTCCCGCGGCAAGGCCCGCCATGCCAGCAGCAGGGCGATGCTGCCCGGAATGAGGTTAATGGCGAACAGCCATTGCCAGCTCAGGGCGTCCAGTATTGTTCCTCCGAGCACAGGAGCAATCGCCGTGCTGGAGGCGATAAGCAGGGCGTGCAGCCCCAGAATGCGGCCAAGCAGTTGGCGAGGAAAAACCGAACGCAGGATCGCCGGGGCGATACTCAGGGTCGCCGCCCCGCCGATGCCCTGCAGGATCCGCATCCCGGTTAACATTTCCGGCGTTGTTGCCAGCGCGCAGCCGAGCGAGGTGAGCGTAAAGGCGGCAAGCCCGGTCAGAAAGATCGGGCGATAGCCCACGCGCGCCGCCAGCGCCGCGAAGATGGCCAACGTCATCGCCGCTGACAGCAGATAGCCGTTGGCGAACCAGACCGCAACGTTCGCGGGGACCTGCATCGCCCTTGCCATAGAGGGGAGCGCGATGTTGATCATGGTGCCGTCAAAGACGCCCATCAGCGTGGTGGTCATAACGGCGGCCAGGACCCGGGCGCGTTCATGCCCGGGTAAACCTTCATCGCCGGGCTGGTTTGAAAAGAGCGTCATCGTCGTTACTCCGAAAAAGAATCGTGATGACGAAACTATAATCATGCGGTATATAGGGCGGAAGACGCAGCATTTGCACTTAATCATTGCGCGTAACGCCATATCTGAGGAGCAATCGTGTCCGATCCTGATTTTAACCTTCTGGTTGCGCTCGACGTTTTGCTGGCAGAAGCCAGCGTGGCGGGCGCGGCGCGACGTTTGAACCTGAGCACCTCCGCCATGAGCCGTACCCTCAGCAGGCTCCGGGAGGTGACCGGCGATCCTATTCTTGTACGGGCCGGTCGTCATATGGTGCTGACGACCTGGGCCGAAGCTACCCGGGACCGCGCCAGAAGCGCCGTCTACGAGGCAAGGGCGGTTCTGCAGCCCTCCACCGACACGCTGAAGGTGGAAAATCTCGAACGGTTGTTCACCATCCGGGCCAACGACGGTTTTGTGGTGGCATTTGGGCCACTACTTATTGCGGCGGTGGCGGAGGTGGCGCCCGACGTCTGTATTCGTTTTTCGCCGAAACCTGAAAAAACGTCGCGCTATTTGCGCGAGGGGCTTGTCGATCTGGAGATTGGCGTGCAGAACAATATGGGGCCTGAAATACGGCTGCAAAGGCTCTTTCAGGATCGGTTTGTTGGCGCGGTGCGCAAGGGGCATCCGCTGTCATTACGGCATGATGTCAGCCTTGACGATTATATCGCCTGGGGCCATGTGGTGGCCTCTCCGAACGGATCGTTGCATGGGTCTGTCGATGACGCGCTGGCAGAACGGGGGATGAAACGCAAGATCGCCAGCGTGGTGCCCGGCTTTCCGACGGCGTTATCCGTGGCGCTGGCCTCCGATCTGATTGCCATGGTGCCTGCGTTGTACCTGCTCAATCAGGCGATGACCGAGCGCGTACACGTCTTTGAACTGCCCTTTAAGACCAGGACCATTACGGTGTCACAGATGTGGCACCCGCGCATGGAGCAGGACCCGGCGCACCGGTGGCTCAGAGAGAAAGTGCTGGAGGTGTGCCGTTCCGTGCGCTGAGCGCTCAGGCAACCTTTCCCGGCACGGTGAGGATGAAGCGCGTCGACACCGCATCCGATTCCACGCGGACTTTTCCGTTGTGCGCCGTGACGATGGACTTCACGATGGCAAGCCCAATTCCGCTGCCTTCGCCTTTACGCTGCCTGGACGGATCGACGCGATAAAAACGGTCAAACAGCTTCGACAGATGCGCCTGCGGGATCGGCGTACCGGGGTTTTCTGTTACCAGCTCAACGTTGTTATCCTGTGTTCTGATGGAGACCGTTACCGTTTTCCCTTCCGGCGTATAGCGCAGGGCGTTGGAGAGCAGATTATTGATTGCTCTTCTGAACATCTGCGGATCGCCTTCTATCAGGCAGGGCATCCCGTTAAATTTCAGAGCGATGTGGCGTTCTTCCGCCCAGGCTTCGAAGAAATCAAACACCTTCATGACCTCGGCGCTTAAATCAAACATCACTCGATCCGGGATGAGCTGATTATTATCGGCCTGTGCCAGGAACAGCATGTCGCTGACCATGCGGGTCATCCGGTTGTACTCTTCAAGGCTGGAGTACAACACATCCTCCAGCTCCTTTTGAGAACGGTTCTGGCTCAGCGCGATTTCCGTTTGCGTCACCAGGTTGGTGATGGGGGTTCTGATTTCGTGAGCGATGTCGGCGGAAAAGTTAGCCTGACGGGTAAAAACATCTTCAATCTTTTCGATCATCTGGTTGAAGGAGATGACCAGCTGCTCCAGCTCAACGGGGACGCGGGACGGCTCCAGCCGCGCGTCAAGATTTTCGGAGGTGATGTTTTTAATGGCGTTACTGACGTTACGCAGGGGCAAATGTCCCTGGCGCACGGCGATGCGGATGACAAGAATAATCAGCAGGCTGATAACGGCGGCAATCGCCAGAAGGTTTTTTTTCAGCGCCTCAAGGTAGTGCAGATGAAAATTAATGGAGAGCCCGATCAGCATTACGTAGCCCTGCGTTTTGCCCTGCAGCGTCGCCGTGCCTGAGGAGGCGATAATCCGGTACGTTTCCATTTTCATGTCGGACCCGCCGTGCATGGGGGCGGCCGGGCCTTCAACCGTCCAGAGAAACACATCCTGCGCGCGGCGGTGTTCGCTAAAGTTCGCCGTGTTCATCGCCGGGCGCAGTGCCGCTCCTTGCGCCGAGCTGAACAGGGTATTGCCCTGCGGATCCAGAAGCAGGACGGCCACGTTGCGGTAGCTGGCGATCGACTCTTTGATCTTGCTGATTTTCTTTTGGTCAGGATCGGCCGGTGACTGCAGGATGCGGTGCATCGCGGTGCTGATTTGCTGCAGGTCGCTGATATCCTGCTCGGCGAAGTGCTTCTCGACGGAATGCAGCATAAACCAGGTAAAGGCGAAAAAGGCCAGTATCGTGGAGAGGCTGATAAAAAAGGTCAGCCGCAGCGCAAGCGAGAACGGGCGTCGGAGGGGCTTAACGCGCATCCGGCACCTCCAGCATATAGCCCACGCCGCGCACCGTCTGGATCAGCTTCGGTTCAAAGTCATTATCGATCTTTGCGCGCAGCCGCTTTACCGCAACGTCAATCGCGTTTGTGTCGCTGTCAAAATTCATGTCCCATACCTGGGAGGCAATCAGGGAGCGGGGCAATACTTCCCCCTGATGGCGCATGAAAAACTCCAGCAGGCTGAACTCTTTGCTGGTTAACAGGATGCGACTTCCGGCACGGCTGACCTTTCTCGACACAAGATCAACCGCCAGGTCAGCCACCTGAAGCTGGCTTTCGGCGATCACCGTATTTCCGCGCCTCAACAGCGTCCTGACCCGGGCGAGCAGCTCGGCAAAGGCGAAAGGCTTAATCAGATAGTCATCCGCGCCCAGCTCAAGCCCCTTAACCCGGTGTTCAATCGTACCGAGAGCCGTCAGAAGTAGTATGGGCATCCCTTTGCCGGCAGAGCGGAGCATGCGGACAATGTCCCAGCCGTTCACATCGGGCAGCATGATATCCAGAATCAGCAGATCGTATTCAGCGGTCATGGCGAGATGGTAGCCGTTGAGGCCATTAACAGCGTGGTCCACGACAAACCCCGCTTCAGTGAGCCCCTTGCTGAGGTACTCACCGGTTTTCATTTCATCTTCAACGATCAGTATTTTCATCTTGCTCCCCTGACTGGCTGCTGATGACATTCTATGGAGCCCGCAACCGTTCACAATGACTTACGTTAAAAATGACAACATTGTCATTATCCCGTCACCCGTCAAACAGGAAGCGTTCAGTAGAGTAGCCCTAAAAATACTCTGGACTTCATTTGAACCGCTATGTTCCTGTTAAAACGACTCAGCATCAGTACGGTATTTATCCTGGCGGGCTGCGTCTCGCTGGCCCCCGAATACCAGCGCCCGGCATCACCGGTACCCCAGCAGTTTTCACTTTCGCGCAACGGCCTGACGTCCGCGATGGTGGGGTATCAGGACACCGGGTGGCGCAACTTTTTCGTCGACCCGCAGGTAGCCGGGCTGATTACGGAAGCGCTGAACAATAATCGCGATGTAAAAATGGCCGCTCTGAAGGTTGAAGAGGCACGGGCGCAGTTCAGCGTGACGGATGCGGATCGTTATCCGCAGCTGAATGCCTCCTCGGGTATCACCTACAGCGGTGGGTTGAAAAGTGACAAACCGACCTCTCAACAGTACGACGCGGGTTTTGAGCTTAGCTATGAACTCGACTTCTTCGGCAAGCTGAAGAACATGAGCGAGGCCGGCCGACAAAGCTATTTCGCCAGCGAAGAGGCCCGTCGCGCGGTGCATATCCTGCTCGTCTCTAACGTTTCACAGAGTTATTTCAACCAGCAGCTGGCGTTTAAACAGCTGCGTATCGCGCGGGAAACGCTGAAAAATTACCGGCAGTCTTATGCGTTCGTTGAGCAACAGCTGGTGACGGGCAGTACGAACGTGCTGGCGCTGGAACAGGCCCGGGGACAGATCGAAAGCACGCAGGCAGAGATTGCCAAAAGAGAGGGAGAGCTGGCGCAGGCCAATAATGCCCTGCAGCTGGTCCTCGGCACGTATCGCGCGCTCCCGGGCGAGAGCGGCATGAACGCCAGCGACGTTGCGCCGGTAAAACTGCCGCCTCATCTCTCCTCAGCGATACTGCTGCAGCGCCCGGACATTTTGGAAGCGGAGTATCAGCTTAAAGCGGCCGATGCGAATATCGGCGCCGCGCGTGCCGCCTTTTTCCCGTCAATATCATTAACCAGCGGGCTTTCAACTGGCAGTACGGAATTATCCAGCCTGTTTACCGCGGGCAGCGGGATGTGGAATTTTATCCCTAAAATAGACATACCCATTTTTAATGCGGGCAGGAATAAGGCAAACCTGAAGCTGGCCGAAATTCGCCAGCAGCAGTCGGTCGTGAATTACGAACAAAAAATACAGGCTGCATTCAAACAGGTTGCCGACGCGCTCGCGCTGCGGGACAGCATCAACCAGCAGCTTGCTGCGCAGCAGCGGTACCTTAATTCACTCCGCATCACTCTTCAACGTGCAGGCGGGTTATATTCCAGCGGTGCAGTCAGCTATATCGAAGTCCTGGACGCGGAACGTTCTCTGTTCGCTACACAGCAAAATATTCTCGACCTTATTTATGCCCGACAGGTTAATGAAATTAATCTCTTCACCGCGCTGGGCGGCGGTTGGGTCGAATAACCTCATTTAATTAAACAGGAAAATAAGCATGCGCAATTCTCTTAAGGCTCTTGTATTTGGTGCAATTATTATGTTTTCAGCCAGTCTCCAGGCTGAGGTTCATCAGCACGAGGGGATGAATTCTACCAGCGAAGCGACCTCAGAGCAGCTCATCACCGCGACCGGCATCGTGAAGGACATTGATCTGACGAACAAAAAAGTGACGATTTCTCATGAAGCGATCCCGGCGATTGGCTGGCCCGCGATGACCATGCGTTTCACCTTTATTCAGGCTGACGAGAGTATCAATGCATTGAAAGTCGGCAGTCATGTTGATTTTTCATTTGTTCAGCAGGGCAATATCTCTTTACTGAAGAGCATTAAATAGCGAGAAACGGCATGGCCTCATTCAAAATAAAATATGCTGCCATGATAGTCAGCAGCCTTATTGCGGGAGGGCTGATATCGGTGACGGCTTTGCAGGCGTTTCATTCATCTGAAAAAACAGAAAATAGCGTCTCTGAAAGAAGGGTACTTTTCTGGTATGACCCGATGAAACCAGACGTGAAATTCGATAAGCCCGGTAAATCACCATTTATGGATATGGATTTGGTACCGAAATATGCGGATGAAAACGAGAATAAAAGCAGTGGCGGTATCCGTATCGATCCGACGCAGGTTCAGAATCTGGGGTTAAAAACGCAAAAGGTGACGCGCGGAACGCTGAATTATGCCCAGACGATCCCGGCCAACGTTAGCTATAACGACTATCAGTTTGTCATTGTGCAGGCGCGCGCGGAAGGCTTCGTGGAGAACGTGTACCCGCTGACGACGGGCGATAAGGTAAAGAAAGGCACGCCGCTGATTGATATCACCATTCCGGACTGGGTAGAGGCGCAGAGCGAGTTTCTGCTGTTATCCGGCACCGGCGGAACGCCGACGCAAATCAAAGGGGTTCTGGAACGGCTTCGGCTGGCGGGTATGCCGGATGAGGATATTCAGAGGCTGCGTGCGACCCGCACGATCCAGACCCGGTTTACCATCAGGGCGCCGATCGACGGGGTGATTACGGCATTTGACCTGCGCACCGGGATGAATATTTCGAAAGAAAAGGTGGTGGCACAAATTCAGGGGATGGATCCGGTCTGGATCGGTGCGGCGGTTCCTGAGTCCATTGCTTATCTTCTGAAAGACACCTCGCAGTTTGCTGTTTCGATACCTGCTTATCCGGATAAATCCTTCCCGGTTGAAAAATGGAGCCTTCTGCCGAGCGTGGATCAAACCACCCGTACGCTGCAGCTGCGCCTGCAGGTCTCCAACAAGGATGAGCTGCTGAAACCTGGCATGAATGCCTACCTGAAGCTGAATACCCACAGTCAGGAAATGCTGCTCATTCCGTCTCAGGCCGTTATTGATACCGGCAAAGAGCAGCGCGTTATTACCGTTGATACGAACGGGAATTTTATACCGAAAAGGATCCGCGTTCTGCATGAATCTCAGCAGCAGTCCGGCATTGGTAGCGGACTGGAGGAGGGGGAGTCGGTGGTGGTCAGCGGTCTGTTCCTGATTGACTCGGAGGCCAATATTACCGGTGCGTTGGACCGCATGCGCCACGCTGAAACAACTGAAGACGCGCATTCTGGCCATTAAGGAGACGATGATGATTGAATGGATTATCCGACGGTCAGTGGCCAATCGTTTCCTGGTCATGATGGGGGCGCTGTTCCTCAGCGTCTGGGGCACATGGACGATTATTAACACGCCTGTCGATGCCTTACCCGATCTGTCTGACGTGCAGGTGATTATCAAAACCCGCTATCCCGGCCAGGCCCCGCAGATTGTTGAAAACCAGGTGACCTATCCACTCACCACCACCATGCTGTCGGTTCCCGGCGCAAAGACAGTGCGCGGTTTTTCGCAGTTTGGTGATTCGTATGTGTACGTCATTTTTGAAGATGGCACCGATTTGTACTGGGCCCGTTCGCGCGTGCTGGAGTACCTGAACCAGGTTCAGAGCAAACTCCCTGCCGGCGTGAGCTCGGAAATCGGCCCGGACGCCACGGGCGTAGGCTGGATATTTGAGTATGCGCTGGTGGACCGCAGCGGAAAACACGATCTCGCCGAGCTGCGATCATTGCAGGACTGGTTCCTGAAGTTTGAGCTAAAAACTATCCCGAACGTGGCCGAGGTGGCCTCCGTCGGCGGCGTGGTGAAGCAATATCAGATTCAGGTTGACCCGTTAAAGCTGGCGCAGTTCGGCGTCAGCCTGCCTGAGGTTAATCAGGCCCTTGAATCGTCTAATCAGGAAGCGGGGGGATCGTCCGTAGAACTCGCGGAAGCGGAATATATGGTCCGGGCCAGCGGCTATCTGCAGACCATCGATGATTTCAATCACATCGTCCTGAAAACCGGTGAGAACGGCGTGCCGATTTACCTGCATGATGTTGCCCGCGTACAAACGGGGCCGGAAATGCGCCGTGGTATTGCCGAGCTGAACGGGCAGGGTGAAGTGGCGGGCGGAGTGGTGATCCTGCGTTCGGGTAAAAACGCGCGCGAGGTCATAACGGCGGTGAAAGACAAGCTGGAAACGCTGAAGGCCAGCCTGCCGGAAGGCGTTGAGATTGTGACTACTTACGATCGCAGCCAGCTTATCGACCGGGCCATTGATAACCTGAGCGGCAAGCTTCTCGAAGAGTTTATCGTGGTGGCCATCGTCTGCGCGCTGTTCCTCTGGCACATTCGCTCAGCGCTGGTGGCGATTATCTCTCTGCCGCTTGGCCTGTGTATTGCCTTCATCGTTATGCATTTCCAGGGGCTGAACGCCAATATCATGTCTCTGGGAGGCATTGCCATTGCCGTCGGCGCAATGGTGGATGCCGCTATCGTGATGATTGAAAATGCGCACAAACGGCTGGAAGAGTGGGATCACCACCACCCGGGGAAGCCGATTGACAACGTCACCCGCTGGAAGGTCATCACCAACGCCTCTGTAGAGGTTGGCCCCGCGCTGTTTATCAGCCTGCTGATCATCACCTTGTCGTTCATTCCCATCTTTACCCTCGAGGGGCAGGAAGGGCGGCTGTTTGGTCCGCTGGCCTTCACCAAAACGTACTCTATGGCAGGGGCGGCCGCGCTGGCCATCATCGTGATCCCCATTCTGATGGGATTCTGGATCCGGGGTAAAATCCCCGCAGAGACCCGTAATCCTCTGAACAGACTGTTGATTAACGCCTATCATCCGCTTCTGATTCGGGTGCTCCACTGGCCTAAAACCACCCTGCTGGTTGCGACCTTATCCATCTTCACGGTGATCTGGCCCCTGAGCCAGGTGGGTGGCGAGTTCCTGCCAAAGATAAATGAAGGTGACCTGCTGTATATGCCGTCGACGTTGCCCGGCGTCTCACCGGCAGAAGCGGCGGCATTGTTACAGACCACGGACAAGTTAATAAAAACCGTCCCTGAAGTGGCCTCTGTCTTCGGCAAGACCGGTAAAGCCGAAACGGCCACGGACTCCGCACCGCTTGAAATGGTGGAAACCACCATTCAGCTTAAGCCTGAGAATGAGTGGCGACCCGGAATGACGATTGACAAGATCGTTGACGAACTCGATAAGACCGTTCGTTTGCCTGGCCTGGCGAATCTCTGGGTTCCGCCCATCCGCAACCGCATCGATATGCTTTCAACCGGGATTAAAAGCCCCATTGGCATCAAGGTGTCAGGTACCGTTCTGGCTGATATCGACGCCACGGCGCAGAGTATTGAAGCGGTAGCTAAAACGGTGCCGGGCGTGGTGTCAGCCCTGGCTGAACGTCTGGAAGGCGGGCGCTACACTAACGTTGATATCAACCGCGAAAAAGCCTCCCGCTACGGGATGACGGTGGGCGACGTGCAGCTGTTCGTCTCCTCGGCCATCGGCGGCGCGACGGTGGGAGAAACGGTGGAAGGCGTCGCCCGCTACCCGATTAATATTCGTTATCCTCAGGACTACCGGAACAGCCCGAACGCGTTGAAGCAGATGCCGATCCTGACGCCGATGAAACAGCAGATCACGCTGGGTGATGTGGCGGATATCAACGTGGTTTCCGGCCCCACGATGCTAAAAACGGAGAATGCCCGACCTGCAAGCTGGATTTATATTGATGCCCGTGGCAGGGATATGGTGTCCGTAGTGAACGACATTAAAACGGCCATCAGTCAGAACGTAAAGCTGAGACCGGGTACCAGCGTGTCATTCTCCGGACAGTTCGAACTGCTCGAGCACGCCAACAAGAAACTGAAGCTAATGGTACCGATGACGGTGATGATCATCTTCATTCTGCTGTATCTGGCATTCCGTCGCGTGGATGAAGCGTTGCTGATCCTGATGAGCCTGCCGTTCGCCCTGGTCGGGGGGATATGGTTCCTGTACTGGCAGGGCTTCCATATGTCTGTGGCAACCGGCACCGGCTTTATCGCTCTGGCCGGGGTGGCGGCAGAATTTGGGGTGGTAATGCTGATGTATTTGCGTCATGCCGTTGAAGCGCATCCGACGTTATCCTATCGGGAAACCTTCACCGTACAGGGACTTGATGACGCCCTTTATCATGGCGCCGTGCTGCGCGTGCGGCCAAAGGCGATGACCGTTGCGGTGATTATTGCCGGTCTGCTGCCCATTTTGTGGGGAACCGGTGCCGGATCAGAAGTCATGAGCCGGATAGCGGCGCCAATGATTGGCGGCATGATCACGGCTCCGCTGCTATCGCTGTTTATTATCCCTGCGGCGTATAAGTTGATTTGGTTGCGCAGGCTTAAAAAACCATAAAAAAACCGCCGTTAGCGGCGGGTTTTTGCGTGATGAATGCTTAGCGCGCCTTGCTGATCAGTTTGCGCCAGGCTCTGTTATGCAGAGTAAATAGCAGCATCTTATAGAAAGCGGTAGAGAAGATGCAGCTGCCGCTAAGCCCCAGCATGACGGTACTCACCATCGCAGCGGCCAGACTGACGCCCGGAGCAGCGCTACCGCTCAGCGCGGCCAGCAGATAGGCTGCCGTTAATACCAGACTTATCACCGCCAGCGTAAGATGTAACCGCACGGCGCGCATGCTTCCTTTGCCAATCATAAACATCGTCACGCCGTTGATGCCTGCGAACAGTAGGGCGATCAGCACAATCCACACGAATACGCGTTCGGCTGGCTGGCCGAGTGCGGCGAATACGCCATAGCCCAACCACAGCTGAGGAATCGCGAAGCTAACAATTACCCCGAGAGTACTGATTGCCGCCGGAATACCCATGGTGTGTAGACCCACAGGTTTGCCCATTTCTTCAGCCAACTGAGTCTTTAGCTGTTGCAGCTGTGTCGGGGAGGTATTGCTTATGCTGGTAGCCACCTCGTTACAGTGTTGCAGGCGACGGGTTAAAACTTTAAACATTTGAATACTCAGCGTTCAGTTAGGTAAAAATGATTGCAGCACACCAACCACATAGCGTCCTGACTGGACGGTATTTTGCGGATTGCGGATAGTCCCAGTGAGTGAGCTCCCCACAAAGGCCGATGCGTTGTTGACCGCACTCATCAGCTCGCGCTGCAGTGATTTTTGTAACGATTCGCTTGGGAAACGTTTCGGATAAACACCTGCGCGGATCGCGGCCTTTACCCCGGCACTGGAGATACCTGGATTCTGCGCTTTAATGATCTCTTCCGTGATGCGCTTACGCTCGGCACGGCTCAGGCTCTGGAACCAGGCGGTAACTTTACTTGAAGACGCCGCTTTCATCAGCTTGTACGTTTCTAAAGTACCTCTTAGCGCGGTTCCTGCCGCAGCAAGCGAAATAACATCCAGAACTGTCGTGGTAGCAACGTACCAGTCCTGGCTGTCAAGCCATGCAACGTCGGAACCATGGTCGTTATGGATAGCCAGCAGACGGCCCGCGCCAATCATGCATTGCGCTCCCGTAGCCAGCGTACCGGACAGGCTAATCGCCGCAATCACACCAGACCCGCCAGCGGTAAACGGTACTGCCGCACCGGCACCAAACGCCATGACAAGCGTAACAATCATCGCGCCACAGGCAAAACCGGTCGAGGTAATTTCCGTAGCAAGTGACGGAGTAGTTAGTGTCGCAACCACAGCTTTTTCTGCACTGATTTCCTTAGCATCTGGAATTTTACTGATGACTACATGGCTGACGGTGCTCTGATTCACATCAGCAATGCGTCGAGACGGGCGAACCAGCCAGCGTTGCTTGCCATCATCAAAAATGATGCCGACATTGTAAAAATTACGCGAGCAGTCGAGCTGCGCGGCCAGCTTTTTAAAATCGATATCTGCACCGGCCTGTAGGCCAAGGCTTCGCGAGAGATCATATGAGGGAAGGGTGCTGTCAGGCGACTGCTGACCGGGTAAGTTCATCGAGGAAGCTCCTTCATTCCGTGAGGACTATTAATTAGCAGGGTAATTTATTGAAAAAATTTATGATTAGAACACTAAGACTTAGATAATAGCAGCGTTAACTCGGTGATCAAATGATATTGCTTGACTTAAATGTAAACGATACCAGGGTGTATTAAAGCTTAGCGGCAGACTTTCTCAGCACAGTAATATCCCTCTTAGGTGATTGACCGAACATCCGCGTATATTTCCGACTGAAATGGGATAAGCTTTCGTAACCCGGTCCCGCGTCTTGAGTGGAACGCCAGATGGGTAATGTGAGTTTTTCTCACAAAAGGTTTGTAATCGACGGTGGATTTTATCGAGAAGGGAGGACACCAACGTCCTGATTTCTGCATGAAAGCACCATGGAGAATAGAACCATGAATGCAATTTAACATAATATACATTATGCGCACCAATATGAAATAAGGGGAAATCTGGCGTTTTGTGGTCATCGTTATCGTTAGCCTGGATGCCGATGGACTATTAAAGCGTCTTAGCTGACCATCGTATGTGCATCCAGCTTTTGCTCAACATCTCAACCAAAGGCCGTGTTGAATACGCTCATCTGCCGCATCAGAACTTTGAACTGAACTTACGCATTTCACATTCCTTAAAACGCAGATAGCACGCCAGCTTGACGGTACTGTTCTTTCCAGCCTTATTATTTACCGTTTTGTCCTGTTGATATAAGCCTGCAAACCCTCCGCAAGATAATCAAACACCGTTTTACAGGTCTGGCTATGGCGTAAATCCTCATGCATCACCAGCCATGTGTCGAGATGAAATGCAAAGAAATCAGGCATTACCCTCTGTAACGGCGGAGAAAAATCGGCCAGTTGTACCTGGCACATACCGATACCTACTCCTGCACGAATGAGGTTTAATTGTGCAATATCACTGTCGCTCCGCACGGTAAACAATTCACGGCTTAGCTGTGGATATTGTTTAAGTGCCTGTAAAATAAAGGGAGTCGTATTATCGAAACCCACGAGCGTATGGGTGAATAACTCATCAATACTTTCCGGAGCACCACATCGTGACAGATAGGCTGGCGCGGCATGCAGACCTATTTCAACCCTGCCCATCCTACGTGCAATCAGTTGCTCCTGCACCGGCGTGGCCATGCGTACGACAATATCCGCTTCCCGGTTCAGTAAATCCTGAACGCGATTAGACAGATCCAGTTCAATAACTATCTGCGGGTATTCTTCCTTTATTTGTGCGATCACTGGAGGCAGAACCTCCGTGCCGATGATTTCACTAGCGGCGACGCGCACAATGCCTCGTAATCCGGTTGCGCCGGAACTGAAACTGGCTGCCGACCGCTCAATCATCATGGCCGTATTTTCCATCGCCTGCGCATGGCCCTTCAGCTCAACGGCTGCATCCGTGGCCTGTAATCCTGTCTGCGAACGGGTAAATAAAACAAGGCCCAGGGCTGACTCCAACGCCGCAATATGGCGTCCGGCGGTTGGCTGAGTAATGGCAAGCCTGCGTGCGGCCCCTGACAAAGACCCTTCCCTCATCACGGCCAGAAAGGTGCGATACCATTCCCACGGGATATTTAGCTTCATACAAAAATGAATACCTGCTGGCTGATATTATGCAATTACATTTAGCCCGTGTCGTCATTATGATGTCAAGCAGATATCCAATAAGGGTCAAACGATGAAAAACACAAATAAGGTACTGATACTGGGCGCAACGGGTGGGATCGGTGGCGAAATAGCCCGCAAATTGATCCGTGACGAATGGGATGTGCATGCATTGCGCCGCAGCGCTCCGAAAACTGACGATCGCAACAAAAGCATTTCGTGGATAAGCGGTGATGCGCAGAATGCAGAACAGGTTGAGGCAGCGGCGTCCGAATGCAGCGTTATTGTCCATGCCGTAAACCCGCCGGGTTATCGAAACTGGGAACAGCTGGTTTTGCCCATGTTGCATAACACCATAAATGCAGCGGAGCGAAACGGTGCGTTAATCGTTCTGCCGGGCACGATTTATAACTACGGCCCGGATGCTTTTCCCCTCTTACGCGAGGATTCTCCTCAGAATCCGTTTACCCGAAAAGGCGCTATACGGGTGCAAATGGAGCAGGAACTCGCAGACTATACGCAGCGTGGCGGAAAGGTGCTGATTTTACGTGCAGGTGACTTTTTTGGTCCCCATGCCGGCAATAACTGGTTTTCGCAGGGATTGGTCAAACCGGGGCAACCACCGAAGATAATTCAAAACCCAGGGAAAACCGGCGCAGGCCACCAGTGGGCTTATCTGCCGGATGTCGCCGAAACGCTCGTTGCACTGCTGTCGCGTCGGGAGGAACTCGAACCGTTTGCCAGTTTCCATATGCGCGGGCATTGGGATCCTGACGGGACAGCGATGACTACCGCCATAAAGCACGTCGCGGAGCGTGCCGGTATTCAGGCGAAGGTGAAATCGTTTCCCTGGTGGCTTATCTCGGCGATAAGCCCCTTTAATACCACACTTCATGAAATGCAGGAGATGCGTTATCTCTGGGAGCAGTCAATAGAAATGGATAATTCAAAACTGATTTCCTTTTTGGGCCATGAGCCCCAGACCCCTCTTATTGAAGCTGTACATTCCACATTAGCGGGCCTGGGCTGCATTTAACATAACCTGTACGTTTAGAAAGGGTTGAACGAGGTCTGATATACTTCAGCTTTTGAAAACGCAGCCCTAAGCAAATGGAAATTGAATTAAATAAAAGTGTTAAAGAGAGAATTTTCCACGCAGTCATTTTTGAAGTGATGGCCAACATTATTATCGCGCTGTCTCTTGCCTGGCTGATGAACGTGTCGATACTCCAGTCGGGCTCGTTGTCCGTGATATCCGCCCTTACCGCAACGGTCTGGAATTTTATTTTTAATAAACTCTTCGACTCGCTGCAGAAAAAATACCGCTTTCAACGGACGTTTCTCATTCGAGCGATCCATGCGGTAGGTTTTGAAACGGGACTCATCATCACCCTAATTCCTGTCGCGATGGTTATGCTGAATCTTACAGTGACTGAGGCATTTTTTGTTGAGATCGGTCTTGTACTGTTTTTCCTGCCGTACACGTTACTGTTTAACTGGATTTACGACTACCTGCGCTGGACATTTGTTGGGCGGAAACGGTCTGCTATGTAGAGAGATACCTGTCACATTGACACGCCTTTTATCGTATTCGACTCCTCTCACCTTCTATACTCTTCATTTCTCTATCTCTTTTGAGGAGTCGATAATGTTCGATCATGTGAAATTCGGCGTCAGCGATTATGAAAAAAGTAAAACTTTCTTCCTCGAGGCGCTTCGCCCGCTTGGGGTAAAAATCATCGATGAAGGCGCGCCGGAGTATGGTGTTGAAATGAGCTCCGGGGACGTTTCACTTTGCCTTTTCCATACAAATGACAAACCCGCGCCCCTGCATCTGGCGTTTGTGGCTAATACGCGTCAGCAGGTTGATGATTTTTTCCATGCCGCGCTGCGCGCTGGCGGACGTGATAACGGCGGGCCGGGATTGCGTTCGTACGGTGAAAATTATTATGCCGCTTTTGTCATCTCACCTGATGGACATAACATCGAGGCCGTGTGCCATACGCCGGAGAGCGAGTAGCTCAACGGGTCTTTCAGAACCCGTAAAACGATTTACTCATGCGGTTTTCTGCACGATACTGCACGAAAAGCTGTATTCCTGGCCAGTGATGTCGTAAAGTCTCGTCTGTAAATGTGCATTTTCATGCAACAACACTGACAGAGGTATTTATGACACAACAGTTGATTTTAATTGCCGGTCCCTATCGCAGCGGTACCGATGGCGTTCAGGCACGAATCGATGAGAATCTGGCGCGTCTCGAAAGCGCAGCATTAGCCGTTTACCAGCGTGGCCACATTCCGGTCATTGGTGAATGGCTTGCGTTGCCGCTGGCAAAAGCCGCAGGCTCAATAGCGGTGGGTGATGAAATCAGCGAAGCGATGCTGTACCCCGTTGCTCACCGGCTCATCGCAAAATGTGATGCGATTTATCGTATTGCCGGTGCGTCTAAAGGTGCCGATATGGATATTGAAGTAGCCCGAAAATATGGTCTCAGCGTTTATACCGCGCTTGAGAACATTCCAGAAGCTTAATCCGGGACGCCAGCCAGCCCGTGGTCAAAGGCTGGCTGTCAGAGGGGGTCACGATCTGAGGTCAGCACGACGGATACGCCCTTTTCCGATACCGCGCGGACCCAGTCCTTATCTGTACCGTCTTCAACGACGATGGTATTTACCGAAGACACATCGCCAATCACAAACGAAGACGCGGTGTTGATCTTTTCCGGAGAAGCCAGAACAACCGTCTCCGCGGCTCTGCCGGAAAATGCACGTTTGATGCATGCCTCTTCGAAATCACCGGTTGTCAGCCCCGCGTCAGGATGAATGCCGGTCACGCCCATAAAGAACAGGTCCGCATGTATATTCGCTATGCCTTCGATGGCCGCAGCGCCGACCGCAACAATTGAATGTTTATACAAGCGTCCGCCGATCAAAATCACCTCAATGGAAGGATGATCAACGAGCCCCAGAGCAATGCTCGGGCTGTGCGTCACCACGGTGATGCGCAAGTCAGGAGGGAAAAACGTAATCAGCTCGGAGGTTGTCGTGCCACCGTCGACAATCACCACCTGGCCTGATGAAATTAGCTGTGCCCCTTTTCGGGCCACCCTTTTTTTCGCATCCATCTTCACGGATTGCCGTTCGGCAAACGGAGCAATAGCGGAAGATGACGGCAGCGCGCCACCGTGAACACGCTGCAAACGCCCTTCTGCCGCCAGCTCGCGCAGATCGCGCCGGATGGTATCTTCTGAGACGTCAAAGAGAATGCTGAGCGCTTTTGACTGTACCTGACCTTCGGCACCCAGCTTCTCAAGGATCAATTGTTTTCGCTGACTGGTGAGCATCGTGAATTCCTGATATTGCATGTTTCATCCTGAACATGCATGATAATGCTGTTTATGATCATTACTCTACGTAAGGAGGGACATTCGTGCAATCAAAACGTGCAGATGTGCGCATCATCGACAGTGAAACCCAGTCAGACAACTGGTACATCCTCAAAAAATACACCTTTGACCTGCAGCGGCGTGATGGTGAATGGCAGCGGCAGCATCGGGAAGTCTATGACCGTGGCAACGGCGCGACGATTCTACTCTATAACCGTGAGAAAAAGACGGTGATCCTGACGCGCCAGTTCCGCTTCCCTGTCTTTATCAACGGCCATGAAGACGATTTAATTGAGGCAGCAGCAGGATTGCTGGACAACATGGATCCCGAAAGCCGCATTAAAGCAGAAGCGGAAGAAGAGACCGGATTTCACGTTTCGCGCGTGCAGAAAATCTTTGAAGCCTATATGAGCCCAGGCTCCGTCACGGAGAAACTCTACTTTTATCTTGCCGAGTACCAACCACATGACAGAACCAGCGCAGGCGGCGGGATCAAGGCTGAAGGAGAAGATATCGACGTGCTGGAAATGACGCTTGAAGAGGCTTTACGCAGCATTGAAACGGGCAAGATTGTCGACGGTAAAACCATCATGCTGCTTTATCATGTTGCCCTTAAAGGTATTCTGTAACCTACTGGTTTACATCCTGATTTAAAGGCGTATGTAGACGGTACGCTGGTACGTTACGCGTAAGAAAAGGGAAAACCTCCTAAATTTTGCAGCCTACTATATTTAGTGAACGATTTCGCAATTCGATAAAATCATCAACAATTCCCTGAGTCATCTGCATTTACCATTCAAAATGCCAAACGTTCACAAGGCTGCCCGCTGAGGTAGCCTGTCTTATCTGTTATCTGGATTAAAATGCGACTCGCTACGGATAACGAAGCATATTATACTTGCTCCTCCATTCGAACAGGAGGCAGCATCTCACGTGAAGGATACATATTACAACGACATAACGATCAATACGCTAATTCAGAGTGAGCTTGACGCGTTTTTTGAGGATTTCAAAGGGATCGTCTTTGCCTACGCTATTATGAACAAGAAAGATCCTTCACAGATGAGGATAATCAATAATAGCCCTGAGTGGTTTAATATCTACCTTGAAAGAAAATACCAGTTCATTGACCCTGTCATTATTAGGGCTTTGCGCTGTGTTGAAGATTTTTTCTGGGAAAGTGATGTCGTGCTGTCGGATGGTTACAACCTGACACGCATTTTCGACGAAAGTGTCCAGTATGATATTTACCAGGGACAGACGTTTCCTCTGCATGACTATCTGAATAATCTTGTTGTCTTATCCGTCATCAGTCCTAAGCATTCTGGCATTGACATAGATAAGTATCGGCCGCAATTTCTACGCTTCCTTGTCCAGTTACATCAGAAGACACTCAATCTGTATAGCCAGCATCAGCAGAAAAAGAATGTTTTCTTGTCGCCACGTGAGCGCCAAATCCTTAAATGGGTCAGTGCCGGGAAAACGTACGCAGAAATTGCTGTTATTTTGTCTATTGCCGAGCGCACCGTTAAATTCCATATGGGCAATATAATGAAAAAACTCGGTGTGAATAATGCCAGACACGCAATAAAACTTGGAACGGAACTCCGGTTACTGGAGGAGTAAGCCTCAGCCACTGGTTATAAATGGTGTAGATGCTCGAGCATTTCGCGAAGCCAGTGACTGGATTTATCTTTGCTAATAATGTCTTCAATAATGCCTATACTGGCAGGCATGTAAATATAGTAAATAACCTCCCCTTTTTCAGAAACACCGCGCTGAATAACCTCAACTTTCCAGTTAGCATGGCGAAATATGGCATACATACCACGGCTGGCTACTGCGTACATCCCATGATATTTATTCTTAATGCAATAAATAATCATTGCAAGAAACAATGCTTTACTGGCGGGCACGCCCTGAAGGCTTGCGGAGTCTCGTGTTTCTTTATCTAAAAATAAACGACTCACTTCACAGCAGGGAACATCTGCTGGAAAAACAATGGGATTATCGAAATAGTTGTGAAAGATCTCGCTTATCATTGTCGGCTGCGTTGCGTTAATAAATCGCGCGCCGCATAGCAGCTGCCCATCATACATACCCAGTAAGTATGTCGTGTTATGGGAATCAAATTGATCCTTTTCCATACCTTCGACGCATTCCACCTTCCAGTCGAGTCGGTCCCGAAAAGTTTTTCTCCTGAGTCTGTAGAGTTCGCGCGCTAATGCTGGTGGTAAATCATCGTAGTCGTGTAAAAAAAATTCAATGACAGAATTCATTCTCATGTTCCTGATAATAACACCTGAAACTAGTTTCACCTGTCTCTTAGGACAGCTTTCATTGTGCCGCATATTCCCTATACTTAAAAAGTACCTGACCACGAAGTTCTCGCAAAACTAAGCGGTCAGGAGGTCAAAGACCTATGAAACACCAGGGATATACCCATCGATTATTATCTAATATTTAAAGTTTCGGGTACAGAACATAAGAAGCACTTTGCCGATAAAATATTAAAAAACAATAATCATAAAATTATTACAATAAAAACATTGCCCCTTAATCCTTTAAGGGGTAATATTTCCGTTTTCTTATTTTTTTCCTCTCTTTTGTTTCACAGAAACTGCGGAATTCATCTGCCCTGAACCTCTCCCGTACCGCTTTGAAGGCGCCTGCCTGTGCTATTCTTGCAGAAGCATGCCAAACGGAGAATTGATGATGACCGACTGGAACCCTTCTCTTTACCTGCAATTTGGCGCAGAAAGAACGCGTCCAGCTGCAGAACTGCTCGCCAGAATTCCTCTGGATGAGATCGCTACCATCGCTGATCTGGGCTGTGGACCAGGAAACAGCACGGCGCTGTTGAAGCATCGCTGGCCTTCTGCTCACATTACCGGGGTCGATAACTCCCCTGCCATGCTTGAGGAAGCGCGCGCAGCCTTACCTGACTGCCACTTTATTGAGGCCGATATCCGTCAGTACAAGCCTGGCCAGCCGCTGGGCCTGATTTATGCCAACGCGTCGCTGCAATGGGTTCCGGACCACTACGATCTCCTGCCGCATCTTGTCTCCCTGCTTAAGCTAAATGGCGTACTGGCGATCCAGATGCCTGACAACTGGCTGGAACCGACCCATGTGGCGATGCGTGAAGTGGCGCTTGAGCAAGACTACCCAGACCGTGGCCGCGAGCCTCTGCCAGGCGTACATGCTTATTACGATATTCTGTCGGAGGCTGGCTGTGACGTGGATATCTGGCGGACGACCTATTATCACAAAATGAGCTCTCATCAGGCCATTATTGACTGGGTAAGCGCCACCGGCCTGCGGCCCTGGCTCCAGGAACTGAATGAAAGCGAGCAGAAACGTTTCCTGAAACGCTACCATGAACTGCTGGAAGAGCAGTATCCGCTCCAGGAAAACGGGCAGATACTGCTGGCTTTCCCCCGGTTGTTTATCGTGGCTCAACGCCAGCCCTGAACGGGCTATGACCGAGCTTCTTTGAGCAACTGCTGGATAACCTTTTCCTGTTGCTCATAGTCACCCTCGCCAAAGGCGGTATAGCGCAGCTGCCCTTTGGCATCAAAAAAGTAATGCGCTGGCCAGTACTGGTTGCCGAAAGCATTCCAGATTTTATAGTTGTTATCCGTGACCACCCGATACGGCAGTTGCCATTTATTCACCGCATTTTTAACCGACGAAAGCGGTTTTTCCCAGGGGTATTCCGGGGTGTGAACTCCGATCACCACCAGACCCTGCGGTTGGTACTTAGTGGCCCACTCCCGCACATGGGGGAGCGTATGCTGGCAATTAATGCAGTCCCACGTCCAGAAATCAATAAGTACAACCTTCCCGCGTAACGATTCAGACGTGACAGGGTCACCGTTCACCCACCCTGTTCCACCGCTGAGCGAAGGCAGCTGACTGCTGGGCTCTGTAATCACTATCGGCTCAAGCTTCACTGGCGTGGCTGTGGGTTTCGTCAGATTTAACAGCGCGGTTTCAAGACGGTCCGAGACGCCGTTTGCCCCTTTAAGAAGCGAAGTCATCCCCGTCGCGTTAAATGCGACGGTCGCTAACATCACAACGCCTGCACCCTGTCGCAGCTTTTCCATTAGCGCCGATTTTGCCCTTAAAGGTGCCATCAGCGTGCGGCCTCCAATGACGAGTAATCCCAGCATCATTGCGCATCCGCTGCCATAGGCGGCCAGCAGAGCGCCGGTGGTAATAGCGGAATGCCCCGCAATGTTAATGCCGAAAATCGCACCCAGAATGGGACCGGCGCAGGGAGACCAGAGCAGTCCTACAGCAAGCCCGGCCAGAAAAGCCGATGCCATTCCGCGCGTTTGCCCGCTTCGGCTGTTGAGAACATTGCCCGCGCTGACGGCCGGTCCCGCAATACGCTGGGCGAAAGACGGAAAAATTAAGGCTAGCGCGGCAGTGGCCAGAATGACGAGCGCGATCCAGCGCCCGACGATGGTTGCCTCTGCGATCCACTCGCTGGCGACGGTGACGGCCATCGCCACCAGGGTAAACATCACGATCATCCCAGCAAGCAGGGCCAGAATATGCCGACGCTGGCCCTGGAAACCGGCGAACAAAAGTGGAATAACCGGGAGCGTACATGGGCTGAGCAGGCTTATCATCCCACCCAGAAAAGCGATAACCAGAAACATAGATACCTCACAATACAAGTCCTGCGACGCTGCAGTGAGGCTATTTCAGCGTGCGGATGTGTTCAGGATATGTGTAAATGCGAGGGTTTTGTCTGGCTCTGTATCGCCCAGGCAGGGAGATACAAAGCCGTACAATTTTACTCACGGCGCGGTAGCGTAATGGAGACGTCCAGCCCGCCCCCGTTACGGTTCGCCAGCCTGAGCTTTCCTTCCAGCTGAGCGGTGAGCTGCGCGGCGATCGCCAGTCCGAGTCCTGTCCCGCCAGTCTCGCGGTTGCGCGAGGTTTCAACCCGATAAAACGGCTGTAAAACTGCCTCAAGCTCGGCTTCGGGGATCCCCGGTCCGTCGTCCACAATGTGAATAATGACCTCGCTGTCTGATGAATCGTCTACTGAAATCGCAGCATGCTCGCCGAATTTGAGGGCGTTATCCAGCAGATTGGTCATCACCCGGCGAAGCGCCTGCGGCCGCGTGACGATGGGCAAGCGGGCTTCGCCTGCCTGAAAGTGCACGTTTTTACCAATGTCCTGGTAATCGCAGGCGATGCTGTTGATCCAGGCGTTCAGCTCCAGCTTAAGCGACGTCTCCTCCAGTGATTCCGATGACCGGGCATACGCAATGCCCTCCCGCACCAGACGAGACATGTTATCAAGATCGTTCAGGAGTTTGTCGCGAAGTTCAGGCTCTCCGGCCATTTCGACGCGGAGCTTCATGCGGGTAATGGGCGTCTGGAGATCGTGAGAAATCGAGGCCAGGATCTGCGCGCGTTCCCGGAGATAAGACTGAATGCGCGCCTGCATGGCGTTGAAGGCATGCGCTGCCCGCTGCACCTCAAGCGGCCCTTTTTCCGTCATTGGCGTGCTGGCCGCCGGATCCAGCGCATCCACCGCGCGGGTAAAGTGTGAAAAAGGCCGCACGACCTGCCGCACGGCTATCCAGGAGCAGACAGCCAGAACCAGCAGCTGCAGGATGAGAACGACCGGTAGCCAGCTGGCGACGGGCGGCATGCGCGGGATCAGGTCAATGGTCAACGGTGCGCCATCGCGTAACGTAAGATGGGCCTGAATATGCGAAATGGCGCCGGGAACCGCGGTAAAGCTAAGCGGGTAATGCGCGGCAAGCGTCGCTTTTAAGGTTCGGATAGCATCTTGCGAACGCTTATCCGTCGGCGCTGCGCCAGGTTCCCCTGTGCCCAGAATATAACGATAGTTACCCCGTTCAAGCCGCGGCAGCCAGGCGGCACGTTCGCTCGCCGGTAAGCGGTCTAATATGGCGACGCTGGTTGCGACATCGTTTTCCAGATTACCGAGCATCACCGTGCGTGCGCTGTGCATGCGTTCAACCATGACCAGCGTCAGGCTCAGGGCGTTAGCCAGCAGCAGACCGGCCAGCACGACGAGCAGCAAACGGGCCAGCAGCGAGCGTGGCCAGAGCCTCATTCGTTAACCTCTTCGATGGTCACTGGCATCGTAAAAACGTAGCCTTCGCTGCGCACGGTTTTGATATAGGCGGGCATGCGGGCATCTTCGTTGAGACGCTGGCGAACCCGGCTAACCAGCAGGTCGATTGAGCGTTCAAACAGCTCGGCGTCTCGCCCCTGCGTCAGGTTGAGCAGCTGGTCACGGGTCAGCACGCGCTGCGGATGGTCAAGGAAAACGCGCAGCAGCCGATACTCCGCGCCGCTGAGCGCCACAATTACCCCTTCCGGATCGATTAAGTGGCGAGCGACGGTATCGAGCTGCCATTCACCAAACATCACTAGCCGCCCTGCTTCCGTCACCTGTAGATTGGGCGGCATCGTGCGAAAACGCCGTAAAATCGCTTTGATACGCGCCAGCAGCTCGCGGGCGACAAATGGTTTCACCACGTAGTCATCCGCGCCCATCTCCAGACCCAGGATCCTGTCCGTCTCCTCGTTGCGCGCCGTCAGCATCAGGATGGGGAGATCTTTATGTTTCCCGACGCGCAGCTCTCGACACAGCGTAAGGCCGTCATCGCCGGGCATCATGACATCCAGCACAACCAGGTCGATATGCTGTTTATCCAGCACGACGCGCATCTCTTTGCCGTTGGCCGCGCCCGTCGCGCGATAACCAGACTTAGCGAGGTAATCGACAATCAGTTCACGAATATCCCTGTCGTCATCGACGACAAGGATATGATCAATATGCTCCACCGAAATCTCCAGACCGAAGGGTAACGTACTGAAAATAGCACATTTCAGAGTTTGTCAGCGTCAACGACGGCCTTAACAAAATCCTGCGGATCTTCCTGAGGCGGGTTGTGCCCTACGGTGGCCCCGAAAGTGCGGTGCTCGTACTTACCGGTAAATTTACCCGCATAGGCCTGCGGTGCAGGATGCGGCGCGCCGTTGTTCCCACCTTCGATGGTGATCGTTGGAACGGGGATATTCGGCAGCGTGGCCAGTTTCTGCTCGTAGCTGTCGTATTTGCGCTCACTTTTTTCCAGCCCTAAGCGCCAGCGATAGTTGCTGAGCGTCACGGCGACGTGGTCCGGATTGTCGAGGGATTTGGCGCTGGCGTTAAAGACAGCATCGCTAAATTTCCAGTCAGGCGATGCCTGAGACCAGATTAAACGGGCGAAGTCATGCGTGTTTTTCGCATAGCCCTCAGCACCGCGCGCGGTGGCGAAGTAGAACTGATACCACCACTGCTGCTCCGCTTTTGGCGGCAACGGCTGTTTGCCAATCTGCTGGCTGCTGATGAGATACCCGCTCACTGAAACAAGTGACTTAACGCGCTCGGGCCACAGCGCCGCAACGATATCTGCCGTTCGGGCACCCCAGTCATATCCTGCAAATACCGCCTGCTTAATATTCAGGGCGTCCATCAGGTTCACAATATCTTTCGCCATGGCTGAAGGCTGGCCGTTGCGCGGCGTTTTGGCTGACAGGAAGCGCGTGGTGCCGTAGCCGCGCAGAGAAGGCACAATCACCCGATAGCCTTTTGCCGCCAGTGCGGGTGCAACCTCGGCGTAGCTGTGAATATCATAGGGCCAGCCGTGCAGTAAAATAACCGGCTGACCGTCTTTCGGGCCGAGGTCGACATAACCGACGTTAAGATCGCCGGCGTTAATTTGCTGCGGATGATCAAAGGCGGCCGCGACATTCGTGCCGGTGACTTCGGCCTGACAGGACATCACGGTGCCAAGAGAAATGGTCAGTGCAAGGGTCGAGTATGCGAGTTTGCTAAACATGTTGGTATCTCCGGTTGATTACAATTCACGGGGATATAACAACACTGCAGTGTATAGCGGATATGTGCGAAAGCGGGTTTATTGCAAGCCTGTGTATGTATCCGGGACCTTGATACAGTGTGATACAAACACAGGTGCTGGAGTCTTAGAGGGAGAGACGATAGCGGACGTAATCGTCAGCCTCACCGTATTTGTCATAGAGTTTACGCGCCGGGTTGTTCTCCCGGGTGACCCAGTACAGTTTTGACCAGCCTTCGCGCTTGCCTTCCTCAATCAGGGCGTCAATGAGCGCTTTACCTGCTCCCGCCCCGCGTTCATCGGCATCAACAAACAGATCTTCCAGGTAGCAGATGGGCGCGGTAGACCAGGTTCCTTCATGCAGAATACACATCGCGAAACCGATGACCTTTTGGCCCTTCTCTACCACCCGGCAGAACATCGGTGAATGCGCTGAGAGCGCCCTTTCCCACGTCGCTGCGGTGACGGATTCCTCGAGGTAGCAATCATAAAAATGGGTATAGCCATCCCACAGCGGTCGCCATTGGGAATAATCGTTTTCGCATAGAGGTCTTACCGTGACGGCCATGTGTTCCTCACATTACAAGTCGATCGCCATTTCAAAACAGCGTAAATCAGCCCCCGCCATACGCGAATGATGATAGTTTTCGCGCAGCGTGATAAACCCCAGCGTCTGATAAAACGACTGTGCGTTAGGGGTTGCATCCAGCCTCAGACGGGTTATCCCCCGGCTACGGGCTTCATTTTTGAGCGCCTCGATAATCCGGGTCGCCATGCCTTTACCGAATGCCGCGGGCAAGGTGAATATCGCCTCCAGACAGTGGGTATCCAGATCCAGATAGCCGGTCGCCGCAACGTCGCCCTTTTCATCTTCCACCACGTAAAAAGGGTATTCAATGACCATCTGCCGATAGCGTTCGGGCATGAGATCCGGCGTCCAGCGCGCAATGACGTCGGCATCGTAACTGGTTTTACAGCCGTGACGAATCGCCTGGTTGCGAATGTTCCAGAGTGTTTTGGCTTCCTGCGGCGTGGCTTTTCGTAATGTCATAACCTCCCCCTTTAACGGCTTTTTAGCCGCATTTCCCGTGCCAATCTGGCAAGACGCTGAGTACGACAATAGAGCGTAAATAGAACAAAGCCGCTGCCGTTCATCACCACCCGACAAAGTAACAGCGCGAAAGATGCAATGACGTGTGGCCAGAGGCTTCCATCATGAGAAAGCATGACATGTAGAACCTGAACGAGGGTCGTTATCAGCAGGATGATGAACAACGCCATAAAGCCCGACAATCCCGACGTCTTTCCACGAGCCAGTAGTACGCTTGTCACAATGAGCGCGCCTGTCATCGTCAATGATGGTAAGAAAAAGCTCAATGCATGATGTAAAGGTGACAAACCCTGCAACGTGCTGAGAAAAGGCAAAAGGTTTAGCGCAAACGCCACTAAAAACAGAGGTAACAGCATAGCTACCGGGTAAGGATTTTGACGCGGAAGCTCGCTGAGGGGTCGCGAAAAATACCGTTCCAGCTCGGGAGTGGAATTATCCAGAAGGCGGGCATCACGATGAGCAATAGCCTCCTCTATATCTTTACCATGTTGCAGGAGATCCTGGAAAACCCGTCCGGTTAACAAACTCAAAAACTTCATCAGAATACCGCCAGTGACTGAATGGTACCGATAATGTATTTACCGGTCCGTGGTAAGTTACTGGGCGCTGCAATAACGCCGCTCACCGCACTTCCTGCCAATGCTGCGGCACTTGTTACCACTTGCCCAAGTTGTCGAGTGAGTTCTACCTGAACCGGCCCGGTTGGAAAGCGTTTCGGATAAAGACCCGCGCGGATAAGAGCCTTGATTTCTTTGTTGCTTATACCGGGGTTTTGCGCGCGAATTATCAATTCGGTCAAACGAGCACGATCCTGACGAGGATAGCTTTTTAACCATTCAGTGGCTTTCAAGGAAGATATGGATTTCATTGCACGCCAGGTGGTAACGGCTTCTTTTAATGCCCCACCTGCACTTGCTAACGAAATTACATCCAGTGATGTGGAGGTGGCGACGTACCATTCTTGCGTATCGAGCCATGCAACATTTCCGCCACCGTTTTCAACCAGATCATAAATTCGATAAAGACCGTTAACACATTGTAATCCGGTAGCGAGAGTACCAGCGTAGCCGATAGCCACTAAAACACCACTGCCTCCTGCGGTAAGAGGTGTTGCTGCCGTGCCTGCAAGCATTACACCTCCAGTAATGATCATCGCGCCACAGGATAGTACAGTCGACGCAAGCTCAGTACCCATGGATGTCGATGTCACAGCGTCAGTCAATGATTTACCTACGCTGGAGGTGGATGGCTGCGAGTTCGCTTTCGTTACAATTACGTGGGTTACAATACCACTTTGGCCATTAGGATGACGCTGACCAGAGCGAACCAGGTAGCGTTGAGTACCATCAGAATAAATGATACCGGCCTGAGCAAATTCGCGATTACAGTCCATGGCGGAACCCAGTGCTTTGAAATCGAAATCTGCAGCCCCTAAACCTGCCATTCGCGCATAATCATAACCGGGGAGATTGGTCTCAGGATTCATTCCAGGCAAAACCATACATTATTCCTTATGTGGGTAGGTAAGTTAGCCCAACTAATCTGATGGTAGTCGAACGCTCAGCAGAGCAAAATTTTGGTAGTAAATACGTTACAACGCAACTAAACAGAACGTCATATAGATGAAAATACCAGAACGCAAACAAAAGCATAACGCCTAAAAAGGGAGATCAGCGCATGACGATACCGACGCTCACGACAGAACGCTTACTGCTGAAACCGCTGGTAGCGGAAGATGCCGTCCAGATACAAAAGCTATATCCGCGCTGGGAGATTGTCCGTTATATGGTCTCCTCCGTGCCCTGGCCCTACCCGGATAACGGCGCGGAAAACTATGTCAACAACGTGGCGCTGCCGGATATGGCAAAAGGGATTGCCTGGTTCTGGAGCATCCGGCGACGCGATATGCCGGATGAATTGATGGGCATTATTTGCCTGTACGACGTCGAGGACAACAACCGCGGGTTCTGGCTCGCGCCGGAATTTCAGGGGCACGGATATATGCGCGAAGCCAGTATTGCCGCGACGGATTACTGGTTCAATACGCTAAACAAACCCGTATTGCGCGCACCGAAAGCCGCCGCCAACAGCCGCTCCCGGCGTATTTCAGACAGTAGCGGCATGCGGCTTATCAGGACGGAAAAGAAAGCCTACGTCAGCGGGATGCTGGACTCCGAGCTGTGGGAAATCACCCGCGAAGAGTGGAACGCCCGTCAGGTCAGCTGATAATGTTTATCCGGCATCAGCCTTTCCGGGATGTTCTCTTCATCGTTCATCTGCAGCAGATCGCGTTCCATCATATTGCAGATGGCGTCCAGCGGCAGGTCGTTATCTTCGGTGCCAAACGGATCTTCCAGTTCTTCCGCAAGGGTGTCCAGCGAGATAAAGGTGTAGGAGATCAGCGCCGAAACGAAGGGCGTCATGTAGTGCAGGTCCACAACCAGCGCGAACGGCAGCATGATGCAGAACAGATATACCGTGCGGTGCAAAATCAGCGTATAGGCAAACGGTACCGGCGTGGTTGCAATGCGCTCGCAGCCGGAAAGGACGATAGACATGTCGTTCAGACGATTGTTCAGGCTATGGAACAGAATGTCTGAGAGTTGCCCGTTTCGCCGCCGCACGGCCAGCCACTCCCCCATGATCAGTAAAATACGGTTCGCCGGTGAGTTGGCGCTCATCACGTGACGTAAATTATCCGCAGCAAGATAGCGAGAGAGTTGCTCGGCGTTCAGCTCCCGGCGCAGGGTCATGCGCAGGCAATTGGCAAAAGCAATCTGCAGGCGGACAAATTCGCCCAGATGCTTATCGTCAGGCAAGGTGTTTTTTACCTCGCGAAACAGCGAGCGTGCCGCTATCATCAGCTGCCCCCAGAGCAGCCTCGCCTCGACGTAGCGTGAATAACAGGCGTTGTTTCTGAAACCCAGAAAGATAGCGATCGCCACGCCGAGAATGCTGAATGGCGCCACGGTAAATTTGATCCCCAGCGAGGTATACCACGGCAGCATAAGGATAACGGCGATAGAAAGCAGGAAGTTGAGCAGCAATCGGGTATAGATCTTGGGAAGTACCGAACCGTGCCAGACAAAAATCAGTTGTAGCCAGTGCTGTTTAGGACGAACGATCATAGTGAGTTTCAGGAAAGAAAAGAGCGAGGCTATTAAACGTGATCCCCGTCACCGTTGCAAGCATGTTAACGGAACATTGCATTTTCTCCCCTGAGTAACGAAAACCGCACGGTGCTGCATGTGTTTTTTAAAAACAAAGACAATAGTATGTTGTAACTAAATAATGTCGTATTCAAACCCGGCCGAAGCCGGGTGAATCTATTAACAAAGCGGTTTAGCCGCGGCGCGCATGCCCTTAAGCAGAATGGCATCCAGATCCAGCGTCACCTGGTCGACAAGACCGTTCACCTGCGTCAGATCCTGTTCCCAGTGCTCACTCACGCTGAGCACCGACTGCACCAGTTCACGGGTGCTCAGCTGCCGATCGCGGTGCTGCGCCCACAGCTGCTGATAACGTTCCAGCCAGCATGCATCATCCTGCACCGGATAGTTCTCCCCGTTACGCTCCGCGCGATAAAAAGCGATCAGTGCGGCCAGAGCATACGTCAGGCGTGCTGGTAATTGCCCTGTCGCCTTCTGCCCTGCCAGCAGCTGCGGCAGGATGCGGGTGCGGTATTTGGTCATGCCGTTAAGCGCGATGGAGAGCAGCTGGTGTCGGATGTAGGGGTTGCGAAAACGCCCAGTTACCGCACTGGCGAAAGTTTCCAGCTCGTCACGCGGCAGATCGAGGAGCGGAATAATCTCCTGATAAATCGCTTTTTCGACGAACGCGCAGACCTCGGCATCATTCATCGCCTCGCCTACCGTATCCAGCCCGGCCAGGAACGCGACCGGTACCAGCGCCGTGTGCGCGCCGTTCAGGATGGCGACTTTGCGCTCTTTGTAAGGCCTGATGTCATCGACAATTAGCACGTTTAACGGGTACTTATCCAGACGAAGCTCGTGCGCAAGGGATGCTGGCCCCTGGATAACGAACAGATAGAAATGTTCAGCCGTGTCCAGGAACCGATCGTGATAACCCAGCTCAGCTTCAAGCGCAGCCGCTTCATCGCGCGGGTAACCGGTCACGATACGGTCTACCAGCGTCGAGCAGAAGCAGTTGGCATCGTTTAGCCACCGGATAAAGGCCGCAGGCAGCGCCCATTCCTGCGCATAGCGCAGAACGAGTTCACGTAAGGCATCTCCGTTGTAGTCAATCAGTTCGCACGGGATGATGATCCAGCCTTTATCCGGCGCGCCGTTAAAGTGGCTGAAGCGCTCAAACAGTAGTCGCGTCAGCTTCGCCGGATAGCTCACTGCAGGGGCATCGTCGAATTTGTCACCTGCGTGGTAGCTAATACCCGCTTCGGTGGTATTCGAGAAAACAAACCGCATATCCGGATTGCGAGCCAGTTTCAGAAACGCGTCATAGTCTTCGTAGACGCTGATTTCACGGTTAACGGAGCGGATAAGACGGCTCTCGCTCACCGCTTCCCCCTGCCCGTTCAGGCCACGAACGATAGTGGTATAGAGACCATCCTGAGTGCTCAGCGACGGTGGAAAATCGCTCTGAATAGGACGGACGATAACCACGCCGGCATTAAGATCGGTATGTTCATTTAGCAGGTCGATTTGCCAGTCGACAAACGCACGCAGGAAGTTGCCTTCACCAAACTGAATGATGCGTTCTGGGTATTGAGCACCGGGAAAATCACGACGGTTGAGCGTGTTCACAAGAGGTTCCTTTTATGATTAGTCATACAGCCTGATAGGATTGGTACGATAACTTATCAAAACTTAACGACCAGAAACCCTGTTTTGATCAATACGTCGCGTAGTTGTGCAGAATATTTACAGGAACTTATAAAACACGGACGTGGCCGTCATGGCACCGTCCGGCATCAGCGCGTAGCGCGGGATCTCACCAACCTTTTGCCAGCCGGCACGCTGGTAGAAGGTTTCGGCCCCGCTGCCGGTGGAGGTATCAAGCACCAGAACCGAAATATCTTTGGCCCGGGCCTCAGCTTCCAGCGCTTCCATCAATGCCATCGCGGCCCCTTTCCGGCGCGCTTTCTCATGAACCAGCAGCTTTGCCACATCGGCCCGATGCGGCTGGTTTTCCGGCTGGTCTGTGATCAGCTGCACCGTTCCGATGATGCCGTCCTGCGCATCGACGCAGACAAGCACCAGCCGCTCGCCTCGCGCTACGCTTTCGGCAATACCGCGCCAGAAAATACGGGCCTTATCCAGGCTATAAGGGAGCATAAAGCTGACGGATGCCCCGCCGTTCACACAGTTTTCGAGGATCCCGGCCAGCACATCAATATGGGTAAGAATTTCGTCTCGGGTGAGGTTTTTGATTTGCAGTGAGGTATTCATTGTTTTTCCTTACGTTGAATACCATCACTGTGCATTTAACATCTTCTTAACGCAAACGGATCGAACATAGGCTTTTGTTATGTCACCGGGCGCGCTGGCGCTGCTGTTTCATGGCATACATCTTTTCATCGGCATCTTTTAACCACTGCTGCAGGTCGTTGCCGTTATGATCGAATTCGCTAAGCCCCCATGAGAAATGAAGCGACCAGGGATGCAGCTTGCGGGCGTTATAGTGTTCCACCTGCTCAGCGAGATACTGCATGGCAATCCAGGCCCCCTGCTCATCCGTATCCGCAAACAGCACGGCGAATTCGTCCCCGCCAAAACGCACCAGTAGATCTGCTTCACGGAAAGAGCTGCGCATCAGTTGCGCCATGGCTTTCAGCGCCTTATCTCCCTCTTCATGGCCGTAGCGATCGTTAATTTCCTTGAAACGATCCAAATCCAGCCAGCCAAGCGTCAGCGGCTCAGCCCGGCGCCGGGCAACGGAAAGCGTGAAACGTACAAGCTGATTAAAGCCCCGACGGTTGAATAACCCGGTTAATTCATCCGTGGTCGCCGCACTGATGGCAGCAAATTCATCTTCCGCCAGCGCGCCCAGGTCCCCCAGCACGGCGAGGTCGGACGCTGAAAACTCACGGGGAGCGTAATCAATCAGGCACAGCGAGCCCACGCTCGCGCCGTCACGCAGGCGCAGCGGGAAGCCCGCGTAAAACCGCACGCGCGGCTCACCGGCCACCAGCGGATTATCCGCAAAGCGATCGTCCTGAAGCATGTCCCCCACCACCAGCGGCGCTTCGGTGAGGATCGTATGTCCACAGAATGAGATGTTACGCGGAACGGCGCTCGGTGCCTGACCATCAGCCGACTTGACGATCAGCGAATGCTCATCGATAAGATTGACCATCGCCAGCGGCACCTGGAAAAAGCGTTTTGCCAGACGCGTTAAGCGGTCAAACGCCGGGGAACTGTCAATCTCAAGCAAACCAGACTCGCGCAGCGAGTTGAGACGTTCCGTTTCATTTTCAGGGGTTGCAGGTGCTTTCATAATGTCTCCTGACGTAAAGCGTTACTAAAAGCGTAGCTTAAACAGAGACATTGTCAGTGTTCTGACGTCCTGTTAAGCCGCTTACTATTCACGTCAATGCCTTATGACGATTAACGCAGCTATGTTTCACTCCCGGAAGGCGTAGCAATTTGCTCGTCCGCCACCCGGGCGCTGGTACGGTTTCGACCCGCTTTTTTTGAACGATAGAGATGATCGTCCGCCTCAGCCATCAGCTTGTTGAAGACCTCGGTCAACTGCCATGACTCTGCCTTTCCACTTCCGAGGCCAATACTGACCGTCAGATAGAGCGTCTGGTGACGCCATGTAAAAGGATGGCTGGCCACGGTGGACCGAATACGTTCAGCCAGTTCAAAACCGTGCTGCGCGTCGCCTGAATTAACTACCACCGCGAACTCTTCCCCGCCCATGCGCGCCACCATGCCGTCTTCACCGACAACCTGCTGAACCTGTCGGGCAAACGACGCCAGCACGCGGTCTCCGCACTCGTGGCCGTAGTTATCATTAATGCTTTTGAAATAATCAATATCCAACAGCATGACGGTCAGAAAACGTGTATGCCGGTAGGTTTCTTCCTTCTTTAACGCCTCATAAAGCCCGGAACGCGAATAGACGTGCGTTAAGAAGTCATAATCCGCCCGCAGGGAAACCTGACGGATCAGGGAGTTAATCGCCGCCATGCTGACGGAGACCATCACCGGACAGATCGCCATCGTGGCGATCCCCAGCCGGGCTGAAAACATCATTGGGGTGGTAAACGGCGTCGCCACGGCAATGTTAATAATCGAGTTGGCGACCAAAATGATTTCAGTGGCGCCCGTGATAAACGTCAGCAGACAGGTCGCAGGCAAGGAGTAACGAACCGCACACCAGATAAGCGCAGGCAGAGGAAACGAAAGGCTCCCCGCTCCGCCAATCACCACCGAAGCGACCACCGAGACGATCAGCGCAATCACAGGCAGCAACTGCTCCAGACGTAACCTGAGCTCACGCCCGGGCATGCGTAACGTGAGCATACAAGGCACAACAAGCACGCCGGTTGAGAACTGCTCGCTAAACCAGTCGGCAAACAGCGGCCAGAAGGTGTGACTGTCAATCCCAACCGACCCCACCGCGCCGAGCAAGGCACAAAGCAGCGCGGCAATCAGGCAGTAGTTAAACAGGCGTAATGCGTTAAGCGGATCGGGGGTTTTCTTCATTAGCCGCTTGTCGCGCTGAATCAGCGCGGCGACGACAACGATAAAGATCATGTTAGACAGGTTGATCACCAGTGAAGCGATACCCCAGTTAGTCGTCACCGCGTCGTACAACAGCATCGCGACATAACATACCGCATAGTAATGCAGGCGATTCAGGTAAACATAGCGGGCGAAGATCCCTGCCATGACGCCATTCAGCGGCCAGAACAGAGAGAGGGCCTCAACGAGCCGTAACTCCGCGCCCACAAAATAGAATAAGGTGGTGAGGATAAAGATCGTCGATGCATTTCGCAGCGGCGTGTCAACCTGGAACGGCCTGAAGGCAGTAAGAGCAGAACGCATTAAATATCATTCCATATGAAAGCTTATGGCAATTATTGCGGTCGTCAGCACGATTGGGACTAACTTAGGATGCATCTATAACACAAATAACACAGGAGCATAACTCGTCAAATTTAGGCGTTCATTTGCAACACCAGCCAGTGATGAATAACGCCGACAATATAATTTTGCTGCTGCGCAGTGAGCGTTACACCCTGTGGAATGTTATGCCATTTTGCCAGACAGCCCCGACAACAGGTGGCCGTGGCATGCTGGGCGATAAACACCGGGTGTCCGCGCATGGGCGTCTGCTTGCCGTCGTTTGCAGGGTGTGCAGGCGCAAGGCGCTTTTCGACAAAATCCGCGGCATGCTGGTCAATGGTTTCGGGGCCTTTGTCCCAGCAGTACTGTCGTTCCTTATCGCCTAAGCGAAAGCGCGAGCGAAATGTCGATCGCGCCAGACGGGAAAAAAGAGGATCAAGATCGGACATCAGTATACGGAACGTCCCAGACGCTGGGTCAGTTTCTCCAGAACCGCGACACCGGCAAGCGAATTTCCCGTTTCATCCAGTTCCGGGCTCCAGACGGCAATCGCCATTTCGTGCGGCACAATCGCCACGACTCCGCCGCCAACGCCCGATTTAGCTGGCAATCCAACGCGCCAGGCAAACTCACCGGCGTTTTGATACATCCCGCTGGTGGCCATCAGCGCGTTAACCTGGCGAGCCTGTAGAGGAGAAACCACTTCCTGATCGAGATGCGGCGCATGACCCTGATGCGCAAGGAACAGGAACGTCTGAGCCAGCTCAACGCAGCTCATTTTCAGGGCGCAGTAATGGAAGTAGTTTTGCAGGACGGTCGCCACGTCGTTGTGGAAATTACCGAAGGATTTCATCAGCCACGCGATAGCCGCGTTACGGGCGGAGTGTTCAAACTCCGAGCGCGCTACCAGCGCATCATAGGCAATATCGTCAACGCCCGAGAGCTGACGAACAATCTCAAGCATTCGCTGGCGCGGAGCGCTGAGGCGGCTTTGCAGCATATCGCAGACCACCAGCGCCCCGGCATTGATGAAGGGGTTTCGCGGTTTCCCCTGTTCAATTTCGAGCTGAAGCAGCGAGTTAAAAGGCTGGCCGGAAGGATCTTTACCCACGCGCTGCCAAATCTCTTCTTCTTCGTACTGGCGCATCGCTGCAACCAGACTCAGCACTTTCGAAATGGACTGAATGGAAAAACGTTCAGTGGCATCGCCTGCCTGGAATCGCTGTCCGTCGATAGTACAGATAGCGATGCCCAGCTTATTCCCGCTTACCGAGGCAAGGGCCGGAATATAGTCGGCAACCTTCCCCTTTCCAATTAACGGACGAACCTGCGCCAGAATCTCGTCCAACATCTCATTATGGATGACCGCAGCCACACTTTGCTCCTTGCCCTCAGGCTAAAACGGGCTGCGAGTATAACAGAGGCTTATGTATTACGTCAGGCGCTAAGACGAAAACGCGAAACGGCCTGCAATAAAAGATCGGATTGCTTTTGCAGCCGCTCTGAGGCATCCGAGGCGTCAGAGACCAGCAAATCCGTCTGACGGGAGACCTGATTCAGCGCCTGAAGCTGACGCGTCATCTGGTGAATACTCTCTCCCTGACTGAGCGTGGCGGTGGAGATCTCATTAAGCAAACTACTTAGATTGCCCACCAACCCGGTGACCTGCTGGAGATTCTCTTCCATCAGGGTGACGGCGCGGGAACCGTCTTCAATGCCCTGCAGCGAGCGGTTGATCAGCTCCTGTATGGTCTGCGTCGAGTGGCTGCTCTTTCTGGCCAAAAGACCGACCTCCCGGGCGACGACGGCAAACCCGCGCCCCTGGTTTCCTGCATGGGCAGCTTCGATGGCGGCATTGAGCGCCAGGATGTTGGTCTGAAACGCCACGCTGTCGATCATCGCCACGATCCCGCGCATCTCTGACGATCGCTCGACGATCGCCTGCATGGACGCGTTTACGGTTAACATCATCTGGTCGCCACCCACGGCGGCCTGGCGCGCCTCATCGGCCCGCGAGCTGGCGAGTCTGGCATACCCGGTATTGCCTTCAACGTGGCTTTCCAGCGCCGCGATATGCCCCGTCACATCCTCAAGCTCTTTCGCCTGACGCGCTGACTGCTGATACAGTTTCTGGTTACCCTCCGCGAGGGAGCCGATGTTTTCCACCATCGTGGCGGTGGCATGGCTGACCTGTGTCACCAGCTGCTGCAGGCCGTGCTGCATCGTGGCAATACTGTCGCTGAGCTGCCCTATCTCCCGGTTGAAGCGCATGACGTTGGGCGGCGTGCCGGAGAGATCCCCTGCTGCCAGCCGGTTGATATGCGAGATGAGTCGACGAAGCGGCGTAATCACCCATCTCGACATGCCGAACCACACGATAACCGCGATGGCGAGTAACAGCACAGGCGCAAACAGGAACAACGTTTGCAGGCCGGAGAGCTGCGCCATGAGGCTCTGGCGCCCCTGCATGGCCTGCTTCTCGCTTGCCTGCTGATAGCGCGCATAGTTGTCATTAAAATCAGACTGAAACGCCTGAGCAGGTACGGCAAAAAAAGCGTCGATAGTGTTGGTTTTGACCAGACCTTCAGCCTGCTCTTCGATCGCGCCGTAGAAAAGCTTATAGCTATTCACCAGGGCATCGTCTTTCGGCGGATTCAGCGCCAGCCAGGCCTTCCACGCCTGCTGAGACACCGTCAGCGCCTTTTGCGCATCATCCATCAGGCTATGCCAGCTCCCGTCGGATCCGGTCTCTTTATCCTGCATAAACCAGACGCCGGACCGGTTAAGCAAATCGCTTGCCGCCAACAGGGAAACACGGGCCTGATCCAGCTTGCTCTGCTGCTGCCAGGCCAGAAGGTTTTGCTGCTCGTTGCGCTGAGCGTCGTTCAGGGAGGCGTTAAGCAGAAATGACGAGGAGAGCTGCAGCGCGGAGAAAAGGCCAATAATGCAAAAGATCCCTGTCAACAGGCCAAAGTGACGGGGAGTGAGACGCTGCGCAATACGGCGAAAAATTTGCGTTAGATTCATAATTAGCTTCATTTACAAGGCGTTAGACGCGATGGAGTCTACGAAATGAAAATGACAGAACCATTGCAGATAAATGACAACGGCCCTCGCGATGAGGGCCGAAATCGAGGATTACACGCGATCCTTCCATACCGTCTGCGCGTTACAGAACTCGTGCAACCCAAAGTGGGAAAGCTCGCGTCCAAAGCCGCTTTTCTTCACGCCACCGAAGGCCACGCGCGCATCGCTGGCGCTATAGCCGTTGATAAACACGCCGCCGCACTCCAGCTCGCGCGAGAATTTATCCGCAAGCTCTGCGTCAGCGGTGAAGACCGTCGCAGACAGGCCAAAGTCGCTGTCGTTGGCAAGCGTCAGGGCGTGATCCGCGTCTTTCGCGACCGTAATGGCCGCGACCGGCCCAAACAGCTCCTGGCGGAACGCCGTCATCGACGGGGTAACGTTCGCCAGCACGGTTGGCGCGTAATAGTTCCCCTCACCGCCGATCTTCTCTCCGCCCAGCAGCAGCGTTGCCCCTTCTGCAAGCGTCGCCTGCACCTGCTGATGCAGTTCATCGCGCAGGTCAAACCGCGCCATCGGGCCCAGGTAGTTCTCTTCTTCTTCCGGCGCGCCCATCTTTAACGCAGCAACTGCATCGACAAAGCGCTGTGTAAAGTTCTTCGCAATACCCTCTTCCACAATAAAGCGTTTGGCCGCCGCGCACACCTGCCCGGTATTCTGATAGCGACCCGCCACCGCCGCCTTCACGGCAAGATCCAGGTCGGCATCGTTGAGGACGATGAACGGGTCTGAGCCACCCAGCTCAAGCACGCATTTTTTCAGCGCGGCCCCCGCCTGAGCACCAATGGCTGCCCCGGCACGCACGCTGCCGGTGACGGTCACCGCCGCAATACGACGATCGTTAATCGCCTGGCTGACGCCGTCATTGGTGGCGTTCACCCAGCCGAACACGCCTTCAGGGAAACCCGCATCCGCAAAGATCTGCGCGATAAGAGCCGCAGAGCCGAGCACGTTGGGGGCGTGTTTGAGCAGATAGCTGTTACCGGCCAGCAGAATTGGCACCGCGCCGCGCAGCACCTGCCAGAGCGGGAAGTTCCACGGCATCACCGCGAGAATCGGCCCCAGAGGACGGTATTCAATGACCGCGTTCTGGTTTTCCACCAGCGTAGGCTCCGCACGCAGCATCGCCGGGCCGTGCTCGGCATACCAGTCGCACAGACCCGCGGATTTTGCCACTTCGGCCCGCGCCTGCAGGATAGGTTTGCCCATTTCACGGGAGATCGTCTGCGCCATCTCTTCCGCGCGGTGTCGCAACGCTGCGCCGAGATCGCGCAGCTTTTGCGCCCGGTGGGCAACGCTTTCTCGACGCCACTGGCGATAGCCCGCGTCGGACTGAGAAATTGCGCGGTCAACCTGTTCCGGCGTTGCCCAAGGCCAGGTTGAGAGGGTTTCACCCGTGGCCGGGTTGACAGAGAAGGCATGTGTAGCAGATGAATAAGTCATGTTGTTCTCCACGTGTTTCGGTTGATTAATTGTGGCTCACTCTGCTATTTCTTAAAAATGAATAATACTAACCACCTTATTCACGAAACGAGAACATTATGGATTTAACCCAGCTTGAAATGTTTAACGCCGTCGCACTGACGGGCAGTATCACCCAGGCGGCGCAGAAGGTGCATCGCGTGCCGTCTAACCTGACCACCCGCATTCGCCAGCTGGAAGCCGATCTTGGCGTTGAGCTGTTTATTCGTGAGAACCAGCGTTTGCGTTTATCCCCGGCCGGGCATAACTTCCTGCGCTACAGCAAGCAAATCCTCGCCCTGGTGGATGAAGCGCGCATGGTTGTAGCGGGAGATGAGCCGCAGGGGTTATTTGCCCTCGGCGCGCTGGAAAGTACCGCCGCGGTGCGCATTCCTGAAACGCTGGCGCAGTTTAACCAGCGCTATCCGCGCATCCAGTTTGCCCTTTCTACCGGGCCATCCGGGACGATGATCGATGGCGTACTGGAGGGAACCCTCAGCGCCGCCTTCGTCGACGGGCCGCTGTCGCACCCGGAGCTGGAAGGCATGCCGGTTTATCGGGAGGAGATGATGCTGGTCACGCCTGCCGGGCACGCGGAGGTCGCACGCGCCGCGCAGGTTAGCGGCAGCGACGTTTACGCTTTTCGCGCCAACTGCTCGTACCGTCGACACCTGGAGAGCTGGTTTCATGCTGACCGCGCCGCGCCCGGCCGCATTCATGAGATGGAGTCCTATCACGGCATGCTCGCCTGCGTTATCGCGGGCGCAGGCATCGCGCTGATGCCGCGCTCAATGCTGGAGAGTATGCCCGGGCATCATCAGATTGAAGCCTGGCCGCTGGCGCAAAACTGGCGGTGGCTCACGACCTGGCTGGTGTGGCGACGCGGGGCGATGACCCGCCAGCTGGAGGCCTTTATAGCGCTGCTAAACGAACGTCTTCAACCAGCGCCTTCTCCATAAACAGGCTGAGCGGGTCGTCAACGTACGGGGCAAACGCCGGGCGTAAATCGTATCCGCACTGTTCATAAAGACGCACCGCGGCGCGCTGTTTAATACCGGTCTCCAGCCGTACCGTGTGGCAATGACGGCTCAGGGCCTCATCTTCCAGGGCGGCCAGCAGCGTCTCGCCGAGATGCTGCCCGCGATGGGCCGGATCGATATAGACCCGCTTCATCTCGCCCGTTCCGTCGCCGTTGAGAACAATAGCGCCACAGCCAACGGCCTGAAGCTGCTGGTCGCGAATGACCATCAGGATCAGCGAGGCTTCCGGCAGCGAAGCCAGATCGAGCAGATGATTGCTTTCAGCGGGATAGAGTTCGCTCTGATAGCGGTCAAGCGCCGCGATCAGACTGAGGATGTCCGGGTGACGTGCAGATTCAGAGGTAATGGAATACATGGCAGGCTCCTTGCTTTTTTATGAGGCTAAATTTCAACATAGCGCAGGCCTGCCAGGGTGCTTCATAGTATTAACTTATCGCTCCGCTCTGTTAGCGCAAAAAGACACGCCCTTTCAGATACAGGGTGGCCTGACCGCCTATGAGCACGCGGTCGCCCTTCAGCTCGCAGCGCAGATCTCCGCCACGGTGTGACACCTGGCGGGCATTGAGCGACGTTTTGCCCAGCTTTTCGCTCCAGTAAGGGATCAGCATGCTGTGGGCAGATCCGGTGACCGGGTCTTCCGGCACCCCTTCGCCCGGGCAGAAGAAGCGGCTGACGAAGTCATATTCTTCTCCCGGCGCCGTCACGCAGACCATTTTATCCAGCGGAAGTAGCGCCCCAATATCCGGCGTTAACGCTTCCACCTGCTGCTGGCTCTCCAGCACCACCAGGTAATCACGTCCGACGCGCACCTCTTTTGCCTCAGTGATGCCCAGCGCGCTAAACAGCAGCGCAGGTGGGTTCTCGACAACCTCCGTTGACCACGCCGGGAAGTTCAGCGTCAGCCAGTCGCCGCTGCGTTTCACCGTCAGCTCGCCCACGAAGCGGGTGGTGAAGGTGATTTCAGTGTGCGGATAGTCGAGGTATTCGAAAATAACGTGCGATGCGGCCAGCGTAGCATGACCGCAGAGGTTAATTTCATCCAGCGTGGTGAACCAGCGCAGCTCAAACCCGCCGTCGGTGCGCACGAAAAAGGCGGTTTCAGACTGGTTATGCTGCTGCGCCATTTTGAGCAGCGTCTCGTCAGGCAGCCACTCTTCCAGAGGACATACCGCTGCCGCGTTGCCGCCAAAGGTTTTGTCGCTGAAGGCATCCACCAGATAAAAATCAATTTCCTGCATTGTCTCTTCCTCTCTTGTTATGGGTATTTAGCGCAGAAAAACTGTGCCTTTCAGATAAAGTGAAGCCTGTCCGCTCATCAGCACGCGCGAGCCTTTCAGCTCACAGCGCACGTCGCCGCCGCGCGCGGAAACCTGACGGGCAAGCATGGCTGTTTTCCCCAGCTGTTCACCCCAGTACGGGATCAGCATCGTGTGCGCGGAGCCGGTGACCGGGTCTTCCGGAACGGAAACGCCGGGGGAGAAAAAGCGGCTGACAAAATCGTATTCCCCCTCGCCGCGCGCCGTCACGCTCACCTTATGCTCGCCCGGCGTCATCGCCGAAAAGTGTGGCGCAAGCGCCTCGACCTGCTGGCGATTTTCCAGCACGATCAGCCAGGCGCGCCCCTTACGGGCTTCAACGTAGCGGCTGATACCCAGCGCCGAGAGCATCTCCGGCGGAGGTGTCTCTTGATGGGTTGGACATGCCGGGAAGTCCAGCGTCATCCATTCCCCCTCCCGGGTTACCGTCAGGCGGCCAGAGGTGGTGTCAAAGTGGATCCGCGAGTCGGGGTAATCCAGTTCATTAAACAGAACGTACGCAGCGGCAAGGGTGGCGTGGCCGCAGAGATTGACCTCTGTAAGCGTGGTAAACCAGCGTAGCTCAATGCCCCCTTTAGTGCAGACGAAAAAAGCCGTTTCCGACTGATTATGCTGCTGCGCCATCTTCAGCAAAGTCTCATCGGGCAACCATTCCTTGAGCGGACAAACGGCAGCCGGGTTGCCGCCGAACGTGATATTGCTGAACGCATCGACCAGATAAAAATCAATCTCCTGCATTGTCTTACCGCCTGTTTTTATTGTGTTGTTCTTTTATATTCAATGAAAACAGCGTTCCCGGCTACCGCTTTCACAAGGCAAATTTTGAGATCTGCATCACATAATGGTTGAGTTTTCGCCGTTCAACGTTTTAAGATCGTCTCCTCTTCTTTTCAGCAACGAATCTCCGACATCCCTATGACAACGAACACAGTTTCCCGCAGGGTTGCGTGGCTACGCGTGGTCACGCTGGCCATTGCCGCGTTCATTTTTAACACCACAGAATTTGTGCCGGTTGGGCTGTTGTCTGACATCGCTGAAAGTTTTCAGATGGAAACGGCTCAGGTGGGCATTATGTTGACCATCTACGCCTGGGTAGTGGCGCTGATGTCCTTGCCGTTTATGCTGCTGACCAGCCAGATGGAGCGACGCAGGCTGTTGATCGGCCTGTTTGTCTTGTTTATTGCAAGCCACGTACTGTCGTTTATGGCGTGGAATTTTACGGTGCTGGTCATTAGCCGCATCGGCATTGCCTTTGCCCATGCGGTGTTCTGGTCGATCACCGCCTCGCTGGCTATTCGACTCGCACCGGCGGGTAAACGCGCCCAGGCGCTGAGCCTGATTGCCACCGGTACCGCACTGGCGATGGTGCTGGGTCTCCCGATTGGCCGCATCGTGGGGCAATACTTCGGCTGGCGTACCACCTTCTTCGCTATCGGCATGGGCGCGCTGGTGACGCTGGTGTGTCTGATTAAACTTCTGCCCGCGCTGCCGAGCGAACATTCCGGCTCGCTGAAAAGCCTGCCGCTGCTGATGCGTCGCCCTGCGCTGCTGAGTATCTACCTGCTGACCGCCATCGTCGTGACGGCACACTACACGGCGTACAGCTACATTGAACCGTTCGTGCAGGTGGTGGCGGGCTTTAGCGCCAACTTTGCCACCGTATTACTGCTGATCCTCGGCGGCGCGGGCATTATTGGCAGCGTGCTGTTCGGCAAGCTGGGTAACCGGCATGCCTCGACGCTGGTGAGCTGCGCTATTGGTCTGCTGCTGGCCTGCCTGCTGTTGCTGATGCCTGCCGCGGGCAGCGAAAGCCATCTGGCAATCCTCAGCCTGTTTTGGGGCGTGGCGATCATGATTATTGGCCTGGGCATGCAGGTGAAAGTCCTGGCCCTGGCACCGGATGCAACGGATGTCGCCATGTCGCTGTTCTCGGGAATTTTCAATCTCGGCATTGGCGCGGGTGCGCTGGTGGGAAATCAGGTCATACTGCACGTGTCGATGTCGGCGATTGGCTATCTGGGTGCCATTCCGGCACTGGTGGCGCTGATCTGGTCAGTGCTCATCTTCCGTAAGTGGCCGGTGGCGCTGGAGGAACAGGGGCAGCACGGGTAAGGTTTATTTATGCCGGGTAGCGCTGCGCTTACCCGGCAATCACATCAATGATAGGTCTTAATAATCTCCAGCACGCCGTTAATAATAAACTGCACGCCCATACAGACCAGTAAGAAGCCCATCAGACGAGAAATCGCCTCGATACCGCCCTTACCTACCCAGCGCATAATAGCGCCGGAGCTGCGCAGCGACACCCACACGATAAGACCGATAATCGCAAAAATCAGCGGCGGTGCCACCGTCAGCACCCAGTCCGGGAACGTTGCGCTGTCGCGCACCGTCGACGCGGAGCTGATGATCATCGCGATGGTACCCGGCCCCGCCGTACTGGGCATGGCAATCGGCACAAAGGCGATATTCGCACTCGGTTCGGTTTCCAGCTCTTCCGATTTGCTGGTCGCTTCCGGCGACTCATGCGCTTTTTGCGCCGGGAACAACATGCGGAAACCAATGAAGGCCACAATCAGCCCACCGGCGATACGCAGGCCAGGGATGGAAATCCCGAAGGTATTCATCACCACCTGTCCGGCGTAATAAGCCACCATCATGATGGCAAACACATACACCGAGGCCATCATCGACTGATGGTTGCGCTCGGCGCTGTTCATGTTCCCTGCCAGCCCGAGGAACAGCGCTACCGTCGTTAACGGGTTAGCCAACGGCAGCAAGACCACCAGCCCAAGGCTGATTGCTTTTATTAAATCCAACATAGTGCGTTGTCGTCCTTATCCATATTTAACACAGCAATTATAGGGGGAAAGTGTGACATTCAGCCATGGGCGCAACGTAACGATTATTTTCCTTCTGAAAAGATAACAGGAAGTTATCTCTATGATTTGAAACACCTTAAAAAAAGTTCATTAAACGTTTTAGCAATTCGTGGCATCGGCTGACTCATTCAGTTGACTTATACTTGCCTGAGCAATAATATCTGCCGTGACTAACTACTTGCCAGGGCAACCATTGTGAAAAGCACCAGTGATATCTTTAACGACGTTGTTCCGCTGGGTCGTCTTATTCATATGGTCAATCAGAAAAAAGATCGCCTGCTCAATGACTACCTGTCACCGCTGGATATCACCGCAACACAGTTCAAAGTGCTGTGTTCCATTCGCTGCGAAGTGTGTATCACGCCGGTTGAGCTCAAAAAGGTGCTCTCTGTCGATCTGGGTGCGTTAACCCGCATGCTCGATCGTCTCGTCTGCAAAGGATGGATAGAACGAAGCCCTAACCCGAATGACAAACGCGGCGTACTGGTGAAGCTAACCAGCGATGGCGCGGCCATGTGCGAGAAATGTCATCAATTAGTAGGACAAACACTGCATCAGGAACTAACAAAAAACTTAACGGCAGATGAAGTGGCAACCCTTGAGCTTCTGCTGAAGAAAATCCTGCCGTAAACAGAAAAAAGAGGTATGACGATGTCCAGACGCAATACTGACGCTATCACCATTCATAGCATTTTGGACTGGATCGAGGATAACCTGGAATCGCCGCTCTCCCTTGAAAAAGTGTCAGAGCGTTCGGGTTACTCCAAATGGCACCTGCAACGGATGTTCAAAAAAGAGACCGGCCATTCATTAGGTCAATATATTCGCAGCCGCAAGCTGACGGAAATTGCCCAGAAACTGAAAGAAAGCAACGAGCCGATCCTTTATCTGGCGGAGCGTTACGGCTTTGAATCGCAGCAAACCCTGACGCGTACTTTCAAAAACTATTTTGACGTGCCGCCTCATAAGTACCGAATCACCAGCGTGCCGGGCGAATCCCGATACCTGTATCCGTTAAAACACTGTAGTTAATTATCGCCTGTAACAGACGTAACCGAGGAAATCATGAAAGCTATCGCCTCCGCCGCCCTCGCCTTGCTGGTGCTGTTCTCCAGCCAGACCTTCGCGGAGCAAACCCCTCGTGCAACGCAGCAAAATAATCCTGATTCGATGATTTTGCCGTCAGCACATGACCAGTCGCCTTATGATTTCAACCACATGGGTGCTGGTAGCGACAAATCCGACGAATTAGGCGTGCCTTACTATAATCAGCACGGCCTCTGATTCGTTTTTGCCCCGCAGACGCGGGGCTTTTTTTATGCCTTTTCGCTTACCCGCGTCGTCCGACGCACCCGCAGACCAAACACGTTAATATACAGCCCGGCCATGATCAGCACGGCGCCAAACAGCTGCAGCGCGCTCAGCGTTTCATCCAGCAATATCGCCGCACTGGCAAGTCCTACCACCGGCACCAGCAGGGATAACGGCGCGACGCGCCAGGTTTCATAACGCCCCAGCAGCGATCCCCAGATCCCGTAGCCCACAATGGTGGCGACAAAGGCCAGATAGACAAGAGAAAGGATCGTGGTCATATCAATGTCGACAAGGCTGTTCAGCATCACCGCCGGACCGTCCAGAATGCACGACGCCAGCAGAAACGGGATAACCGGGATCAGCGCACTCCAGACCACCAGCGACATCACCGCCGGGCGCGCCTCGTGCTGCATGATCAGCTTGTTGAAGATATTCCCGCAGGCCCAGCTCAGCCCCGCCGCCAGCGTCAGCATAAACCCGAGCAGCGCCACATGCTGACCATTCAGGCTGGCCTCGATCAGCACCAGCACGCCGAACACCGCCAGGGTGATCCCCGCCAGCTGTTTGCCCTGCAGGCGCTCGCCAAACACAAACGCCCCGAGAATAATGGTAAAGAACGCCTGCGCCTGTAACACCAGCGAGGCAAGACCCGCCGGCATACCGAACTTGATGGCGCAAAAGAGAAACGCGAACTGGCCAAAGCTAATGGTCAGACCGTAGCCCAGCAGCAGTTTAAAGGGGATCTTTGGACGCGCCACAAAGAAGATGGCCGGAAAAGCGACCAGCATAAAGCGTAAACCGGCCAGCATCAGCGGCGGCATGTTGTGCAGCCCCAGCTTAATGACCACAAAATTAAGCCCCCATACTACGACCACCAGCAAAGCCAGCAGCCCGTCTTTACGCGTCATACCCTGCCCCTGAATTATTAATAATTTGTTAACACTTCAAGGTAACAGAAAAAAGCACGCTGCGAGAAGATCATTAATTCTGGCAGGCAGCTGAAGCACTTAGGGATAAATCAGGCGCTATACAAGCCCCTTATGTCATGGTAATCCTGTTAACACACATCTAATAAAAGCATAAGCAACTGTCGGGCAGGAATATGAAACCATCTCTCAGGCGCTCAACCGCAGCGCTGCTGACATCGTCATTGTTGTTAACCATCGGTAGAGGGGCAACGCTGCCGTTCATGACCATTTATCTCACGCGCGTCTACAGCATGAGCGTTGAGAATATTGGTTATGCCCTGACCGTGGCGCTGACCATTGGCGTGGTATTCAGCCTGGGATTTGGCATTCTGGCCGATAAGTTTGATAAAAAACGCTACATGCTGATCGCGATCGTGGCGTTTATCGCCGGCTTTGTGGCGATCCCGCTGGTCAATAACGTCACGCTGGTGGTGCTGTTCTTTGCGCTGATCAACTGCGCCTACTCCGTCTTTTCGACGGTGCTGAAAGCCTGGTTCTCCGACGTGCTCACCTCCAGCCAGAAGGCGCGGGTCTTCTCGCTTAACTACAGCTTCCTGAACATTGGCTGGACGATCGGCCCGCCGATTGGCACCCTGCTGGTGATGTACAGCCTGCAGCTGCCGTTCTGGCTGGCGGCCTTCTGTGCCGCCCTGCCGCTGGGCTTTATCCATTTCTTTGTACAGAAAAGCGTGGCGTTAGATACCGCAGAGGAGAAGACGCCGTGGCAGCCGTCGGTATTGCTGAAAGACCGCGCGCTGTTCTGGTACACGCTCTCTGGCCTGCTGGCGTCGTACGTGGGCGGGTCGTTCGCGAGCTGTATTTCGCAATACGTTCTGGCCGCGCATGCGGACAGTGATTTCGCCGAAAAGGTGGTCGCCGTGGTGCTGCCCGTCAACGCCGCCGTGGTGGTGACGCTGCAATATGCGCTGGGCCGCAAGATCTCAGCCAGCAATATTCGCCCGCTGATGACCCTCGCCACCCTGTTTTTTATCCTGGGGCTGGGCGGCTTTATGCTCTCCGGGGAAAACCTGGTTTACTGGGGCATCGCTGCCGCCATTTTCACGCTGGGGGAGATTATCTATGCACCGGGTGAATACATGCTGATCGACAACATTGCCCCACCGGGTATGAAGGCGAGCTATTTCTCCGCCCAGGCGCTGGGCTGGCTCGGCGCGGCGGCAAACCCGATGATCACCGGTATTATCCTGACCAATCTGCCGCACTGGTCCTTGTTTGCGATCATGATGGTCGCCATCGTCATGGCCTGGCTGATGATTCTGCGTGGGATGAGCGTGAAGGCCTGGTGCGAGTCACCCAAAGCGGCGTAGCGAATGCAGGCCGGGTAAGGCAAAGCCGCCACCCGGCAATAAAGCATCAGTGGTGCAACATCTCCTCCACCACCTGCTCTTTGTACATCTCATTCGGGTAATAGGTCGGCCAGTTATCCATCTCTTTCAGCAGTGCCTCGTGGGAGGTATTGCCCATGAAAATGTGGAAGTGCGAAGAGGCTTTCGGCCCGATGGTGTGGTCGCTGAACTGCACGAACTTCGGCGCCTTGCTAGCGGCGTCCTTACACTCAAACAGATAGCGAACGCCTTTCTTACCTGACGCGTAGGTCAGAATTTTGTAGCCGCTGTAATCATACTGACAGCGGCTGACCGCTTTGCCCTGATGGAATTCCATCACGTTATTTTCGATGCCGATGGCATCCACGTCCGTCGCATAACCCGTACGGTAGTAGGCTTTGACCTCATCAAAGGATTTGCTTTTATCCTTCTGCGCTTTCTGCTTAAAGACCGGATCCAGCGAACCATCGAGCAGGAACGGATAGACCGACTGCCAGGTCCCGTCCCAGTCAGACAATGCTCTGTCCTTCACGTCCTTATCCTCAAACACGCCGTTCGCCGCCTTCTGTTCCGCTTCGGTCATCTGATGGCCGTGCGAATGAGCAAACAGCTGGCCGCTGACCAGCAGCGCCCCCAGAGTCATGGCAAATTTTCCAATATATTCAGCCAAGATAACATCCTCATTCCGTTTTATAAGAATGAGGATGTTATAATATAACATTTCAGATCGCAACCAGGCCGCGAACGCCCTCCTGCTCCATGTTTTCACCCCGCCCGCGCTGAATAATCGTGCCGCGCGACATCAGCAGATAGCTGTCGGCCAGCTCGGCGGCAAAGTCGTAAAACTGCTCCACCAGCAGGATCGCCATGTCGCCTCTGCTTGCCAGAGTACGGATCACGTGGCCGATCTCTTTAATAACGGAAGGCTGTATGCCTTCGGTCGGTTCATCCAGGATCAGCAGCTGCGGACGGCTCGCCAGCGCGCGACCAATCGCCAGCTGCTGCTGTTGCCCGCCGGAGAGATCGCCCCCGCGACGATGCTTCATCTCTTTGAGCACCGGGAACAGCTGCCAGATCTCCTCCGGCACCTGCTTCGCCTCGCGTGCGGAAAATCGCGACAGCCCCATCAGGAGATTTTCCTCTACGCTCAGGCGCGGGAAAATCTCGCGGCCCTGCGGGACATACGCCACGCCAGACTGCACCCGCTGGTGCGGTTTGCTATGGGTGATCGTTTTTCCCTGCCAGATAACCTCCCCGGTTTTGGCCGGGATCAGCCCCATCAGACACTTCAGCAGCGTGGTTTTCCCTACGCCGTTGCGCCCCAGCAGGCAGGTGACTTCGCCGGTTACAGCCTCAAAGCTGACGCCGCGCAGGATATGGCTGCCGCCGTAATATTGATTCAGTTCATTAACCTGTAACATCATCGCTCCTTAACGTCCCAGATAGACCTCAATCACCTGCTCGTTGGCCTGCACCTCGCGAAGTGAACCTTCCGCCAGCACGCGCCCCTGATGCAGCACCGTGACGCGATCGGCGATGGTTTCGACAAAGCCCATATCGTGCTCAACAACCATCAGGGAATGCTTGCCTGCCAGCGTTTTGAACAGCTCTGCGGTGTATTCCGTTTCCGCGTCTGTCATTCCGGCTGCGGGTTCATCCAGCAGCAGCAGATGCGGGTCCTGCACCAGCAGCATGCCGATCTCCAGAAACTGCTTTTGTCCGTGGGAAAGCAGCCCGGCACGGCGGTCACGTTCGGCGGTCAGCCGAAGTAAAACCAGCATCTCATCGATCCGGTCGAGCTGCGCGCCGTTGAGTTTTGCCCGCAGGCTCGCCCAGACGGATTTATCCGTTTTCATCGCGATCTCAAGGTTTTCCCACACCGTCAGCGCTTCAAAGACCGTGGGCTTCTGGAATTTACGCCCGATGCCCTGGCGGGCGATGGCCGCAGGCTCCAGCGCGGTCAGGTCAATGGACTGATCGTAAATCGCCCTGCCGCTCTTTGGCCGCGTTTTGCCGGTTATGACGTCCATCAGCGTGGTTTTACCGGCCCCGTTGGGACCGATCACGCAGCGCAGTTCGCCTACGCCGATATTCAGCGAGAGATCGGTCAGGGCCTGAAATCCATCAAAATTAACGTTAATGGATTCAAGCTGAAGTACAGGATCAGTCTGGTCCCGGTAGCGATCGCCGGGCAGCTGGCGGGTGAATAACCCTTCGGCTGGCTGCATTATTTTTCTCCCTTACGAAACAGTCCGTAGACTCCGCGCGGTAAAAACAGCGTAACGGCGATAAAAATCAGCCCCAGAAACAGCTGCCAGTATTCCGGCATCGCGACGGTGAAGAAACTTTTCGCCCCGTTAACCAGCGCCGCGCCAATCACCGGCCCCACCAGCGTGCCGCGCCCGCCAAGCGCCACCCAGATGGCGGCCTCTATCGAGTTCGTCGGCGACATTTCGCCCGGGTTGATAATGCCCACCTGCGGGACATAGAGCGCCCCCGCCAGACCGCACAGCACGGCAGAGAGCGTCCACACCAGCAGCTTGAACCCGCGCGGATCGTAGCCGCAAAACGTCAGGCGGTTTTCGGCGTCGCGAACGGCGGTCAGAATGCGGCCAAACTTGCTCTTCGCCAGCGCAAATCCGCAGCCCAGGGCCAGGAGCAGCAACAGCACGGTCGCCAGAAACAGCGCGATACGGGTGGTCGTTTCCGTTACCGAAAACCCGAGCAGCGTGGTGAAGCCGGTAAAGCCGTTATTGCCGCCAAAGCCGGTTTCGTTGCGAAAGAACAACAGCATCCCGGCATAGGTCAGCGCCTGGGTCATGATCGAAAAATAGACCCCTTTGATCTTCGAGCGGAAGGCGAACCAGCCAAACACCAGCGCCAGCAGCCCCGGCACCAGCACAATCAGCACCAGCGCCCAGGCAAAGTGTTGGGTTCCCCACCAGAACCACGGCAGCTCGCTCCAGGAAAGAAACGACATAAACGCGGGCAGACCGTCACCCGCGGCCTGGCGCATCAGGTACATGCCCATCGCGTAGCCGCCCAGGGCGAAAAAGATGCCGTGCCCAAGAGAGAGCATCCCGGCGTAGCCCCATACCAGATCCAGCGCCACCGCAACGATGGCATAGCAGAGGATCTTGCCAGTCAGCGTCAGCATCCAGGTTGACAGCGCCAGCGGATGCGTCGCAGGCAGTAAGGCGAAAAACGGCAATATCAGCAAGCACACCACCAGCAGGCTGCCTGCAATCTGCGTAGTGCGCGGCGCTTTGCGCGCCAGCGTTAAGGTCAGCGGCTGGCTCATCAGTCAATCACCCTCCCTTTCAGCGCAAACAGCCCCTGCGGGCGTTTTTGAATAAATAGCACGATCGCCACCAGAATCACGATCTTGCCCAGCACCGCCCCCATCTGGGGTTCAAGGATTTTATTAAAAATCCCCAGACCAAACGCCGCGGCCACGCTGCCTGCCAGCTGGCCTACGCCTCCGAGCACCACCACAAGGAAGGAGTCGATGATATAGCCCTGGCCCAGCTCCGGCCCGACGTTACCGAGCTGCGATAACGCCACGCCGCCTAACCCCGCAATCCCGGAGCCAAGCCCGAACGCCAGCATATCGACGCGACCTGTCGGTACCCCGCAGCAGGCGGCCATGCTGCGGTTCTGCGTCACCGCCCGCACGTTGAGCCCCAGACGGGTTTTATTCAGAATGAGCCAGGTAAAGAACAGCACCAGCAGCACGAAGCCCAGCACCACAATACGGTTCCACGGCAGCGTCAGGTTGGCAAAAACCTGCACCCCGCCGGAGAGCCATGCCGGGTTCGCCACCTCCAGGTTCTGGGCGCCAAAGGTCATACGCACCAGCTGGATGAGCATCAGGCTGATCCCCCACGTCGCCAGCAGCGTTTCCAGCGGACGACCGTACAGATGACGGATCACCGTGCGTTCCAGCACCATTCCAATGCCCGCCGTCAGGCAGAACGCGACCGGCAAGGCGATAACGGGATAGAGCGCCAGCCACTGGGGCGCAAGCCCGGCCATCGCCTGCTGCACCATCCAGGTGGCATATGCCCCCAGCATCAGCATCTCGCCGTGCGCCATATTAATGACGCCCAGCAGGCCGTAGGTGATAGCCAGCCCCAGCGCGGCCAGCAGCAGCACCGACCCGAGGGAGAGCCCCATAAACGCCTGGCCCAGCAGATCGCCCCACATCAGCCGATGCTGGATCTGGCTAAGACTCTCTTCTGCGGCCGCGCGCACGCCGCCATCCGGCTCAGTGTCTGGCTGGGTAAACGGAGTGAGCCTGGACTGTACGTCCGGATCGTCGGACTGACCTAATAGTTCGACGGCCTTGCGGCGCACCTCTGCCTGCGGGCTTGCCAGCTGGAGGTTCGCGACCGCCAGCAGCAGCGCCTGACGCGCCACGGCGTCCGTTTCATCGCTCACACGTTTTTCCAGAAAAGCGAGCATACCGGGCTGGGCATCGCGCTGCAGCTGACGCGCAGCCGCCCGCCTCTCAGTGACACTGTCACTTACCAGCTGATGGGTGGCGATGGCGGTCGCAGCCAGCACGCGCAGCCGGTTCGTCAGACGAACGGCTTTGGTTGGCGCTTCTGCCGCACGGGCGTTCCCAAGCGACACCATTTGCCCGTTACGCTGCGCAAAGGCGTGCTTTTGACTGTCGGCATACAGGTTTTCCTTCTGCAGGGACTGAAGCAGCGGAAGCCTGGCGGCATCCGGCGCGGCGGCCCACTGCGTCAATAAATCCGCCTGCTGGCTGCGGCTGGCGGCAACAAAACGATCGGCATCCGATGCCTGCACCATCCCTGGCAGCAGTCCGGAAAGCCATACAAGAGCGATGAACATGCGCATGGCGTTCATGACGTTTCTCCCTGCGGTAATGGCTTAGTTGCTGGCGGTTTTCATCGGCTGGTCGGGCTTTTTGTCATTTCCGGCGATGAACGGGCTCCACGGCTGGGCGCGTACCGGCTGTTCCGTCTGCCACACCACGTTGAACTGGCCGTTACCTTCGATTTCACCGATCATGACCGGCTTATGCAGATGATGGTTGGTGGCATCCATGGTGAGCGTAAAGCCAGACGGCGCCTTAAAGGACTGACCGGCCATCGCCGCACGGACTTTGTCCACATCGGTTGTGCCTGCTTTTTCTACCGCCTGCGCCCACATGTGAATGCCCACGTAGGTCGCCTCCATCGGGTCGTTGGTGACCACGGTGTCGGCGTTCGGCAGCTTGTGCGCCTTCGCATAGGCTTTGTAATCCGCGACGAAGGCCTGGTTGGTCGGGTTATCCACGGACTCAAAGTAGTTCCAGGCTGCCAGGTTGCCCACCAGCGGTTTGGTGTCGATCCCGCGCAGCTCTTCTTCACCCACGGAGAACGCCACTACCGGCACATCCGTCGCCTTCAGCCCCTGGTTAGCCAGCTCTTTGTAGAACGGCACGTTGGAGTCGCCGTTGATGGTCGACACCACGGCGGTTTTGCCGCCCGCGGAGAATTTTTTGATGTTGGCGACGATGGTCTGGTAGTCGCTATGACCGAACGGGGTGTAAACCTCTTCGATATCCTTATCCTCCACCCCTTTCGAATGCAGGAACGCGCGCAGGATCTTGTTGGTGGTGCGCGGATAAACGTAGTCAGTACCCAGCAGGAAGAAGCGTTTCGCCGCGCCGCCGTCTTCGCTCATCAGGTATTCAACCGCCGGGATGGCCTGCTGGTTCGGCGCCGCGCCGGTATAGAACACGTTTGGCGACATTTCCTCGCCTTCATACTGCACCGGATAGAACAGCAGGCCGTTCAGCTCCTCAAAGACCGGCAGTACGGATTTGCGCGAAACCGAGGTCCAGCAGCCGAATACCACCGCCACTTTATCCTGGCTTAACAGCTGTCGCGCCTTCTCGGCAAACAGCGGCCAGTTTGAGGCCGGATCCACCACTACCGGCTCCAGTTTCTTGCCCAGCACGCCGCCTTTGGCGTTGATCTCATCGATGGTCATCAGGGCGACATCTTTAAGCGGGGTCTCGGAGATAGCCATCGTGCCGGAAAGAGAATGCATGATCCCCACTTTGATGGTATCGGCCGCCTGCACGCCAAAACTCATTCCCATCGCCACGACGGACGCGGATAACGCAAAGGCTTTTAATAAGGTACGACGGTGCATATTTTCACTCCTGAAAAAGAACGCTGTGCGAAAACGTCCGTTACGGCGTGGACGCGGAAATAAATGTGTCAGCGAAGCAGGAGCAAAAAGAATGCCAGAATGGAGATAGCGCTATTTCCGGGAGGGGAGCGCAGGATGTAAAGAGAACGTCTCAGAATGGCACAGCGCTGCACTTTTATAATGCAGCGCTGAGGAGGAAGGTTTTACCAGACTTCGCTGGCGATCTGCGTCACCAACCGGACTTTGTCCCACTGCTGGGTTTCGCTCAGGCTGTTGCCCTCTTCGGTCGAGGCAAAGCCGCACTGCGGGCTGAGGCAAATTTGCTCTTTCGCCACGTATTTCGCCGCCTCTTCCAGACGGGCTTTGATTCCCTCCGGGTTCTCCAGCTCGCCGTTTTTCGTGGTGATAAGACCCAGCACCACCTGCTGCTTGCCCGGGCGAACAAAGCGCAACGGCGCGAAATCCCCGCTGCGGTCGTTATCGTATTCCAGGAAGAAGGCATCAACGTTGACCGTTCCGAACAGCACTTCCGCCACCGGCTCGTAGCCGCCTTCGGAAATCCAGGTGGAGCGGAAGTTGCCGCGGCAGACGTGCAGCCCGATGGTCAGATCGTCCGGCTTGCCCTCCAGCGCCTTGTTCAGGACGCGGGCATAGATACGTGCAAGCTCATCGGCATCGTCGCCGCGCTCGCGGATCTGACGACGCTGATCGTCCGAACAGAGGTAGGCCCATACGGTATCGTCCAGCTGCAGGTAACGGCAGCCTGCATCATAGAATGCGCGAATCGCGTCGCGCCAGGTGGTCGCCAGATCGTCGAAATAGACGTTCAGGTCCGGATACACCGTCGCATCAATGTCTTTGCGACCGCCGCGGAAATGCAGCACGCTCGGGCTGGGAATGGTCATTTTTGGCTGGGCGTTACCGCTGATGCTTTTCAGATAGCGGAAATCGTCCAGCATCGGGTGCTCGCCAAAGCCCAGTTTGCCGGTGACGCGCACGCCGTGGGCTTTGGTTTGCACGCCGTTAAACTGGATGCCCTGCTGCGAATCGTAACGCTCAACGCCCTGCAGACCGTCGAAGAAGTCGAAGTGCCACCAGGCACGGCGAAACTCACCGTCGGTCACGACATGCAGGCCGCACGCGCACTGCTGCTCAACGACGTGGCGAATGGCTTCGTCCTCCACCGCGCGAAGCTGTCTCGCGTCAATCTCGCCGCTGGCAAATTGCAGGCGAGCCTGCTTGATGGCATCCGGACGTAAAAAACTGCCGACTACGTCGGCGCGGTACGGGGCGTGGTGTCGTTGCATGGAAATCTCCTCAGTCTGCCGGCAATAATTGCCCGCAGTGATAATTCATTATTTGAACTTTTAGACTTCTGGATGTCTAAATGTCCAAAAACAATGTCATACCTCCCCGGTGCCGGCAAACGAGAAAATTTCACGGGTGTTGAAAAAAATTCATCTTCACAGCGCGGCAGTGGTTTCGCTGCTGGCAAACGCGTAGCGTTCATCTTCCCAGCCGGTGATCCCACCGAGCATGATTTTGACCGGCAGCCCGAGACGCGCCAGCTTCAGCGCGGCTCTGTCCGCGCCGTTACAGTGCGGCCCCGCGCAGTAGACGACGAACAGCGTCCCTTCAGGCCATTGGGTCATGCGCTCAGCGGTCATCTGGCTCCACGGCATATGCAGAGCGCCCGGCACATGGCGACGGGCAAACTGCTCCGGGCTCCCCACCACGTGCAGCAAAACAAAGTCCTGCTCATTATTGGCGATGGCGTGATGCACATCGGCGCAGTCGGTTTCTACGCTCAGGCGACGCAGAAAATGGGTGACGGCTTCCTGCGGCTCGGCAGCCGGAAATTCAGTAACATAGCTCATGATCCTTCCTCATCTTTGGCGTTTGTGTTAACACTACTCTATCCAGAAATTCAGCACGTGAATGCGCTCGCTTATGCCAGAAAACAGCAAAAAGATGACAAACTTAAGACAAATTGCCCGCCCGCAGGTGGTGGTGCTGGCCTATGACGGCCTGTGTACCTTTGAGTTTGGCGTAGCGGTGGAGATCTTCGGTCTGCCACGTCCCGAGCTGGGCGATGAATGGTATCGTTTTGCGGTGGCGAGCGTGGATAGCGGTGAACTTCGGGCAACAGGCGGGATCCGTATCGTCACCGATGGTGATTTAAGCCTGCTTGCGTCTGCGGACCTGATTGTGGTTCCCGGCTGGCGTGGGCTGGACTCGCCGGTTCCGGACGCGCTCTGCAACGCATTACGTCAGGCCAGCGCGCGAGGATGCCAGCTGCTGTCCATCTGTTCGGGCGTATTTGTGCTGGCCGCTACGGGGCTGCTCAACGGGTGCAAAGCCACAACGCACTGGCGCTACATTGAGACGCTTAAAGCCCGCTACCCTGACATCGACGTGGTTGAGGATGTGCTCTACCAGGACGAAGGCGATATCCTGACTTCTGCAGGCAGCGCGGCGGGGATCGATCTCTGCCTTCACGTTGTACGAAGGGATTATGGAATGGAAACCGCTAACAGCGTGGCGCGGCGGCTGGTCATTCCTCCTCACCGGGATGGCTCTCAGCCGCAACAGCTGAGCCGCCCGGTGGCGCAGCTGCGGGAAAGCCAGCGCCTCGGCCAGCTGTTTGATTTTCTGCATACGCATCTTACCGAGCCGCACAGCGTCGACTCGCTGGCGCGTCGTGTCGGTATGAGTCAGCGCACGTTTCTTCGTCGCTTCGAGGCGGCAACAGGAACGACGCCTGCCCGCTGGTTACTCAATGAGCGCCTGCTGCGGGCGAAAGATTATCTGGAAAGCAGTCGTTTAAGTATCGACAGCATCGCGGAACAGACCGGGTTTGGCCAGGCATCGACGCTGCGTCATCACTTTCGCCAGCAGTTCGCGATTTCCCCGGCCCAGTACCGCAAACAATTTTCTCATTCCGCTACAGCCCGCTGAGGCGTCAGTCTTTTGGTTTCGCAGGAATACGGAGAACCTTATGGTCACTACACACGTTTTTATCGCAACCAGTCTTGATGGTTACATCGCCCGACACAATGATGATATCGACTGGCTCCTGCAGCGCGATGACCCGACTGAAGATCATGGCTATGCGGCGTTCATCGCTGACAAAGAGTGGATAGTGATGGGCCGAGGCAGCTATGAGAAAGTATTGACCTTTGATGCATGGCCTTATGACCGGCCCGTGCTGGTGCTCTCCAGACAGCTGGCCGACACGCCCGTGCCCGACGCGCTGAAGGGGAAAGTGCAGTTTTCCGGCCGCACGCCAAAGGAGGTGCTCGACTACCTGGCGTTGCAGAACGTCCATCGCGTCTATCTCGATGGTGGGCAGGTGATACAGTCGTTCCTGCGAGAAGGACTGGTGGCCGATATGGTGATCACAACCGTTCCTGTCCTGCTCGGTTCGGGAAAATCGCTGTTTGGCGCCCTGCCAGAGGATATCGATTTGACGCTGGTATCCAGCCGTAGCTTCCCTTCGGGTCTGGTACAGTCGCACTATCGACTGCTATCATAAAAAGACGGTAAACACTGCGCAAAAAAACCGCCAAAAAATGGCGGTAAATGCTTGCATGGATAGATTTGTATTTTGGTCTCTACGTCCCGACACTCCATGGCCGGGCTGCGGATCCCATACAACCTAACACCCGTTGTCTTAACGAAGGTTAAACAGTCTTATTAACCTGCATGAGTATTGATCTGCAAATAACGCATAAGGCCCTGTTCAGCGCTCTGTTTTGCGTCATCATTTATGGCTTCAAGATAAAATGACCGCGCCACTCCATAAGGTGCTTTATCAGAGGGGTACGCCGCAAACTGGAATGTTTTTCCTATCGTCTGCTGGGTGCAGTCTAATTCCCAACGCACATCGTTAATTTTTTTACTGTTACAGGTTACGGCTCCATAATCGCTGGTCAAATAGGAACTAACGCGAATTTCTGCCGATTGTATATATTCTGGTTTGTTATCACCAGCATAACGAATCCCTGCAACGGCCCCAACAGCAACCGCCAGAAGCGCAAGCGCAATTATTTTTTTCATTTATTAACGACCCGTTCCTTAGCCAGAGATTAACTATTATATAAGATTTATCCTTAATGCAAATATCCGATTATGGACCAGAAATGGCAATTTACAAACATTCATGACTTTTTAGGAAATGTCCTGGACAATTTTCCGGACACACAATATTTGACAATCTCTTTTCACGAGTTTGAATTATTAAATAATAACACTAAAAAATAATCGGCATGATTACCCCGCAATGTCATTCGGCGGCGATCTCATGATTAAAAAAGGCTTATCTCTCGTCATGCTTATCTGTGCACTCTTTTCAGGCCAGCTTATGGCCGGGCACAAAGGACACGAATATTTATGGGTCAAGAATGTGGCGCATCAGCTTCGTCATGAAGCCGACAGCGATGAGTTACGAAGCGCTGCGGAAGAGTCGGCGGAGGGTTTGCGCGAACACCACCTGTGGCAGAAATCGCGCAAACCGGATACCCACGTTCGGTAATTAACTGCCCTTGCGTTTAGGCAGAGTTTTCATCAGATCGTCCGGACTGACGGACGCCACAATACTGCCCGGCTGCGGCATTTTGAAGATGTGGTTTTTCATCTTGCCAATCACATGCATTTCGCAAGGACGGCAGTCGAACTTGAGAGTCAGAACTTCATCACCGTTTACAAGCTGCATGGGGGTTGCCTTCCAGCTCTTAATATTCCCTTTCGCCTGCTTAGGGCAAAGGTTAAACGCAAAGCGCAGGCAGTGCTTGGTGATCATCACCGGCACATCGCCCTTCTCTTCATGCGCTTCATAAGCCGCGTCGATCAGCTGCACGCCGTGGCGATGATAGAATTCACGCGCTTTATGGTTATAAACGTTGGCCAGGAAGGATAAATGTGTCTCCGGGTATACGGGTGCAGGTACGGCTTCCGCTTTACGGCTAGCGCGCGGATACTGCGCCAGGCGCGCGGCATCCAGCATCTCTGCCGTTTCACGACGGAACTGGTTAAGCAGGCTGTTCGGCACGAACAGAGCATCCGGCAGACTGACCTCAACGTTGCGGGCGTAGTAAATCGTCTGGCCAAGCTTCGCCACCCCATCCTTCAGGCTGTTGAGCGCTTTTTCCGCGTTGTTTGCCACCTCGAACAGGCCATCGAGCGTATGCGTTACGCTGATGCCGTCTTCACAGGTCATGGTCAGAATCAGCTGCTCTTCCCAACCGCCCAGCTCAATGTCCACCGCGATACGACGTTCGCTGGAGGTTTTCAGCAGCGCCTGCTGCCAGTTATGATCGAGGTTACGGTTAAGCGCCGCGTTTGGTCGCGCCTTGTAGAGATCGTCCGGCATTTCATTCGGCCAGACGCGGTAGCGGTTCTCGCCGGTTTTCTCGACCGTATTGGCGCGGAAGCCCACGACCTCACGCTTAATCATCACGTTAAGGCCATCGCCGTTCGCCAGCGGTTCCGTTACCTGGACATCAAGGTGATCTTTCGCCACTTTCAGCACTTCACCCACCGGTAAACCGATAAACTTCGGTGAGTCAAACGCGCCGATATCCCCTTTACGGGCATTAACGAAATAGTCCGTGCTGCCACGGTGGAACGTTTTGTCCGTCGACGGAACAAAAAAATGCTCGGTGCGCCCGGCGGACGCGCGTGCCAGGTCACCGCGATCTTCGATAATGGCGTCGAGCATCTGGCGATAGTGCGCGGTGATGTTCTTCACGTAGCTCATATCTTTGTAGCGCCCTTCAATCTTGAAGGAACGCACGCCCGCGTCGATCAGCGCGCCCAGGTTGGCCGTCTGATCGTTATCCTTCATGGAGAGCAGGTGTTTTTCGAACGCCACGACGCGGCCCTGATCGTCTTTCAGGGTATACGGCAGACGGCAGGCTTGAGAGCAGTCGCCGCGATTGGCGCTGCGGCCCGTCTGCGCGTGGGAAATATTACACTGACCGGAATAGGCGACGCACAGCGCGCCGTGGATAAAGAATTCAATCGTCGCGTCTGTCGCCTTGTGAATATCGCGGATCTGATTCAGGTTCAGCTCACGCGCCAGAACGATCTGCGAAAAGCCGACGTCAGAGAGAAACTTCGCCTTCTCTACCGTGCGGATATCACACTGGGTACTGGCATGCAGTTCAATGGGGGGAATATCCAGCTCCAGCACGCCCATATCCTGAACAATCAGGGCATCCACCCCGGCCTGGTAGAGATCGGTAATCAGACGTTGCGCAGGCTCCAGCTCATCATCATGAAGAATGGTGTTCAGGGTCACGAACACTTTCGCCCCGAAACGGTGGGCGAACGGCACCAGTTCAGCAATATCGCTCAGGCTGTTACTGGCGTTATGGCGGGCACCGAAGCCTGGGCCACCAATGTAGACGGCATCTGCGCCATGAAGGATCGCTTCACGGGCAATGGCGGCGTCGCGGGCCGGGCTTAAAAGTTCAAGATGATGGGATTGCAGGCGCATACTTCGTCGTTATCCGTTATGGTCAAAATGGCGGCTATTGTAGTCAGAAGTATGCGTCAGCGAAACAGTTTTGCGCAGCGTCAGCGGGGATAATGGATCAGGGAGTGAAAATGCACCGTCCGGTCGCTGCTGTTGCGGTAGGCGTGCGGTTTATCGCCTGCGAAACGGATGCCCGAATCGGCAGAAATCATCTGCCATTTGCCGCCAAGCTTCATCTCCAGCTCGCCGCTTATTACGACGACATGTTCAATTACTCCGGCCTCATGCGGCGTGGATTCGCTCAGCGCGCCGGGTGCCAGCGTGATGGAGAAATAATCAAACCCGAGCGTCTCGTCCCACGGAAAGAGCGGCTTGACGACCATCGCCTGCTGCTGGGGGTCAAATACCGCCTGCCGGTCCGCCTCTGGGGTGATGAACGCGGAAAACGGCACGTTCAGCCCGGTGGCAATTTTCCACAGCGTCGACACCGTCGGGCTGGATTCATTGCGCTCGATTTGCCCGAGCATGGCTTTTGACACGCCGGTCTCGTCCGCGAGCTTCGACAAACTCCAGCCGCGCGCCTGGCGCAGCGTTTTCAGCGTTGTTGCAAGGTGTAGTGTGATATCCATGTTCCCTCCTGGTGACGATCAGCATACCACTTGTACGCTATAGCGCACAGTGCTACCTTACTCCGGACGTTATAACGCACAATGGAGTTTTCATGCGCCCTTCCTCTCACTTTATTCCGGTCGCACTGGCTGGATTTGTCGCCGTTCTGGTCGGTTACGCCAGCTCGGCCGCCATCATCTGGCAGGCCGCCGCCGCGGCAGGCGCCAGCGCACAGCAGATTGCGGGCTGGATGACCGCGCTGGGAATTGGAATGGGGGTCAGCACGCTGGCGCTTTCATGGTGGTACAAAGCGCCCGTACTGACCGCCTGGTCGACGCCCGGCGCGGCGCTGCTCGCCACCAGCCTGCGCGGGATCACGCTGGCAGAAATCATCGGCGTGTTCATCTTTGCTAACGCGCTTATTTTGCTCTGCGGCATTACCGGGCTCTTCGCCCGTCTGATGAAGCTGATCCCTCATTCGCTTGCTGCCGCCATGCTGGCAGGGGTATTGCTGCAGTTTGGCCTCCATGCGTTTGCGCATCTTGAGGGGCACTTTCTGCTGTGCGGCAGCATGATTGCGGCGTGGCTAATCGCAAAAGCGCTGTCGCCGCGCTATGCCATCGTGGTCACGCTGCTGGTGGGCGGGATTGTGGCATGGGCGGCAGGTGACGTTGTCACGGATAAACTCACCCTTTCTCTGGTAATGCCCGAATTTATTGCACCCGCCTTCACCTTCACCAGCCTGGTGAGTATTGGCTTGCCCTTCTTCCTCGTGACCATGGCTTCGCAAAACGCGCCGGGGTTCGCCACGATGAAAGCCTCCGGTTACCCGCTGGCGGTCTCACCGCTCATCATCGTCACGGGAGGGCTGGCGCTGCTGTTTTCTCCGTTTGGCGTCTTTTCCATCTGCATTGCGGCTATAACCGCCGCCATTTGTCAAAGCCCGGATGCACACCCGGATGCGGATAAACGCTGGCTGGCGGCCATCGCAGCGGGAGGATTTTACCTGCTGGCGGGAATTTTCGGTGGCTCCATTACCGGGCTGATGGCCGCTCTGCCGCTCAGCTGGATCCAGACGCTGGCCGGTCTGGCGCTGCTGGGCACCATCAGCGGGAGTTTATATCAGGCGCTGAATCATGAAGCGGAGCGCGACGCGGCTATCGTCACGTTTCTGATGACCGCAAGCGGCGTCACGATCCTGGGCATCGGTTCGGCATTCTGGGGACTGGTGCTGGGCGGGATGTGCTACGCCCTGTTTTCACGCGCTCGCCGCACGTAGCTGCGAAGGCGTCATGCCCGTCGCGCTGCGAAAGCGGTTGCTGAAGTGGCTGGCGGAGTTGAACCCGCAGGCAAGCGCGATCTCCGTCAGCGGCGTCGTCGTATGCTGGACGAGGGCCTTAGCTTTATCCATTCGCCTCTGCATCACGTACTGATGCGGCGCCAGCCCCGTCGACTGGCGGAACATGCGGGCAAAGTGGTATTCGCTGAGCGCGGCCTGCGCCGCCAGCTCGGCCAGCGTCAGGGGCTGGCCCAAGCTCTCTTCAATAAAGGCCAGCACGTTGCGCAGCACGAATGGCGATAGCCCTCCGGTGACGACCGGCAGCTTCCACTGCACGTTAGAGTAGTTTTGCAGCAGATGGGTCAGCAGCAGCGTGGAGGCCGTGCTCAGGGTGAGCTGGTTGGCGTGCTGCTGCCAGTCACAGCCGAGCAAAAACTGGCGATACAGCGCGGTGATCTTCGGATCGCTACCAAAAATGCGCTCGTCCAGGGTCAGCGAAAGCGGGCGCTTGTCCCAGATTTTTTCCCCCACGTCGCGCAGGTGTTCGTCGGTGCAGTAGAGATGCACAAACGACAGGTCATCGCGGATATCCCACGTTGATTCGCTCTCTTTGGGCATCAGACAGAAACGGTCCGGTCCCCCGCCGTTCTTCCAGCCGCCCGGCGTTTTTTGATAGCTTTCGTAGCCGTCCGCCACGTACAGGCTGAGGGTATGATGGTTACTTTTTACCGTTATCGTATCGTGCTTGTTGTACCACGCTGCCAGCTGAATACCCGAATTCAGCGAGACGGTTTCCCGCAGGACTGCATTCTGTTGGCAAAGCGTTTCAAAGGTATCGTAAGCGTGAGACATAACCGTTAGCGCATAATTGATGGGAATATCAGTCTAAGAAGAGTTGCCCCCCGTTGCCAGTCCCGCCGGAAGAAAAAAGCGCAAGATTTTGCAAGTCACCCGCAACCCGGTGAAAGCCCGTCGCGAGTTTCAGCGCCATACTGCGGGCTTCCGCGGTTTGAGAAGAGACAACTATGAACGCATTATTATATGGACTCGTGGTCATTATCTGGGGAACCACCTGGATTGCGATTTTCCTGCAGCAGGGCCCCGTCGCGGCGCCGGTGTCGATTTTCTGGCGCTTCGCCGTCGCCAGCCTCACGATGATGGCGGTGTTAATCGCCCTGCGCCGCCTGCGCAAGCTGGCGCTGCGGGATCACCTCTTTTGTATACTCCAGGGATGCTGCGTTTTCTGCTTTAACTTCTGGTGTTTTTACGCCGCAGCCTCGCACATCAACACAGGGCTGGAATCGGTGATCTTCTCCATGGCCGTGCTCTATAACGCCATCAACAGCTTTATCTTCTTCGGGCAGCGCCCGCCGGCGCGCTTCTGGACGGCGGCGGCACTGGGCCTGACTGGGATCGTCACTCTCTTCTGGGACGATCTGCTGGCCAGCGGCTGGAGCGCGTCGCTCCTGACCGGGATTGGTCTCTCCGCGCTCGGTACCTACGGTTTCTCGCTGGGCAATATGATCAGCATGCGCCATCAGCGCAGAGGCTTGGAAACCATGACCACCAACGCCTGGGCGATGCTCTACGGCACGCTGGTGATGGGCTGCATTGCGCTGTTCAGAGGCGATAGCTTCGCGCCAGAGTGGACCATCAGCTACATTGGCGCGCTGCTCTATCTGGCTGTATTTGGTTCGGTGATTGCCTTTGGCGCCTACTTCACGCTGGTGGGACGCATTGGCCCGGGCAAAGCGGCCTACAGTACGCTACTCTTCCCGCTGGTGGCGCTGTCCATCTCTACGGTGTATGAAGGATACGTCTGGCATATCAACGGTATCGTGGGGTTATTGCTGATTCTGGGGGGAAATATGGTGATGTTTACCAAACCAGAAACCTGGTTCAGACGCTTACGAACGGCGTAAATAAAAAGGCCTGCATTACGCAGGCCGTTTTATTTTATTTCGCGGTCTTTTTCACATCAAACATGGTGGCGTCCGTCGCCATGTCATCAACAACCTGCTTCAGGGTTGCAAAGGTCATCGGCGTACTTTCGTTGTTCAGATCTTTACCTTCGCCTTTGCGCACCACCTTCATGACCGGTTTGTTGGTAGCCGCATCGATCAGTTCGCCTTCAAAGAAGAGATGCGTATCCATAGTGCGATGCCCGGTTGCCATCTGCGTACCTGCTACCACCAGCGCGACCGGCACCACTTCATAGAACTGCAGACCTTCTTTCTGCGAACTCACCCCGGTAATCGCGCCGCGGAAAATCAGGCTATGTTTACCCGGCGTGGTCACAATCGGCTTACGCGTGCCAATCGCCGTTTTCATTTTGGTATTGGTGTAGTTCAACAGCTCATCAAGCGTTTTTTGCCCAATTTGCGTGGTTGGTTTTGGCGTTGGATAATACGTAATCGGTGTCCAGAGAATACTGTCGTAATTAGCTTCGTTATAGGAAGGATCAACCCAACGCAGCGTTGGTTTACCCGTCGCAGACGTTGTCTGCTGCAAGCCTGAATAGTCTTTTAAAAAGCCAGAATATTGTTCGGGAGCTGCGACTTTCGAAGAACAGCCCGCTAACGCCAACAGACCAGTAAGCACTGCAACTTTAAAAAAAGTTTGAGTACGCATGATAGTTTTCCATGTTATCTGCAAGTATGCATTTGAAGTTATAGCAAAAGACCGGCGGGTTTGTTGTGACAAAAAATGATGCGGAGAGCACAAATTGCGAAAAGACTGCCCGGAGGCGTTCCGGGCAGTGAAAAATTACTGATTTATATCCAGTTGCCAGAACAGATGTTTGCCAAACGGGTCAATTTCATAGCCCGTCACCTCCTTGCGCACCGGTTCGAAAATGGTTGAATGCGCAATCATCACCGTGGGCATCTGGTCATGCATCATCTGCTGCGCCTCTTTATACAGCGCCACGCGTTTATCGCGATCGGTGGTTGATTTTGCTTCCGCAATAATTTTATCGAAGGGCTTATAGCACCATTTCGCCGAATTTGACCCACCGTTTGCCGAGGTGCAGGTGAATAGCGGGCCGAAGAAGTTGTCCGGATCGCCCGTTGCCGTCGTCCAGCCCATCAGCGCGGCCTGATGCTCTCCGCCCTTCACGCGTTTCAAATACTCGCCCCATTCGTAGGTAACGATTTTGGTCTGCACGCCTATTTTCGCCCAGTCCGCCTGAATCATCTCCGCCATGCGTTTCGCATTCGGGTTATAGGGACGCTGCACCGGCATCGCCCATAAATCGATGCTGACGCCGCTGGCAAAACCAGCCTCTTTCAGCAGCGCTTTGGCTTTTTCAGGGTCGTAGTCGTAATCCTTAAGCTCGCTGTCTGCGCTCCATACGCCCGGCGGCAGCAGGTTCTTCGCAGCGGTGCCGGTACCGTGGAACACCGCATCAATAATGGCTGGTTTATTGATGGCCATCGCCAGCGCCTGACGGACCTTCACGTTATCCAGCGGCGGCTTCTGCGTGTTGAACGCCAGGAAGCCGGTATTTAGCCCCGCCTTACTCATAAGATTAATGTCTTTGTTGGCCTTCATGCGCGGCAGATCGGCCGGGTTTGGGAAGGGCATGACCTGACATTCGTTCTTCTCAATTTTGGCAAAGCGCACGGAGGCATCTGGGGTGATGCTAAACACCAGCCTGTCCAGCTTCGATTTCCCCTGCCAGTAGTCGGCAAACGCCGTGAAAAGGATCCGGGAATCTTTCTGATACTGCGCCAGCTTAAACGGCCCGGTGCCGATGGGCTCCATATCCACCTTCTCCGGCGTGCCCGCTTTTAGCATCGCGTCGGCATACTCCGCCGAAAGGATTGAGGCAAAATACCAGGCCAGATCGGCGACAAACGGCGCTTCCGGGTGCGCCAGGGTAAAGCGCACGGTATGCTCATCGACTTTATCAATCGCGGTTATCAGGCTGCCGAACTCCAGACTTTCGAAGTTGGAGTAGCTGCCGTTAGAGACGTTGTGGTAGGGATGATTCACGTCTTTCTGCCGCATAAACGAGAAGATCACGTCGTCGGCGTTAAAGTCGCGGGTTGGCGTGAAGGATTTATTGCTCTGGAACTTAACGCCCTTACGCAGAAAGAAGGTGTAGACCTTGCCGTCGTCGCTCACCTCCCAACGCTCCGCAAGGCTTGGCACCAGCTCCGTGGTGCCGGGTTTGAAATCGACCAGACGGTTATAGACCGGCACGGCGCTGGCGTCCACGCTGGTTCCCGAGGTGTATAGCTGAGGATTAAAGTTTTCCGGCGATCCTTCGGAGCAATACACCAGCGTTTTCGCAGCGACAGCGGAACTGACCGTGAGTGCCGCGAGCGCCAATGTGAAAGTTGTGAGTTTGCTTGTCATCATTTATTCCTGTCTTTTTTAATTCGACGGCTAATTAATTCTTTTGCCATTTCATAAATAACATTAAAGTGATGTGGCAAACACCTGAAAAATAAATAAGGAATAAATCACTATGGGCTCGCCGCTTTCCAGACAATTAACGCACCGTTTTTTCCGCTATCTCGCGATCACCAGCCAGAGCGATCCCAAAGTCAAAACCCTTCCCTCAACGCCGGGCCAGCATGACATGGCGCGCGAGCTGGCGCAGGAGCTGGCACAGCTGGGGTTAGACGACATTGTGATTGATGAATTCGCCACGGTGACGGCGGTAAAAAAAGGCAACGTGCCCGGTGCGCCGCGCATCGGCTTTATTACCCATATTGATACCGTCGACGTGGGACTTTCACCGGATATTCATCCACAAATATTAACGTTTACCGGTGAAGATCTCTGTCTGAATAAAGAGAAAGACATCTGGCTGCGGGTTAACGAGCACCCTGAAATTCTGGCTTATCCGAACGAGGAGATTATTTTCAGCGACGGAACCAGCGTATTGGGCGCGGATAATAAATCGGCGGTCACGGTGGTCATGACGGTGCTGGAAAACCTGACGGCAGAGCATCAGCACGGGGATATCGTCGTGGCGTTTGTGCCTGACGAAGAGATCGGCCTGAACGGTGCCAAGGCGCTTGATCTTAAGCGCTTCGATGTCGACTTTGCCTGGACCATCGACTGCTGCGAGCTGGGTGAAATTGTTTACGAGAATTTTAATGCGGCCGCCGCGGAGATCCGCTTTACCGGCGTGACGGCGCACCCGATGTCCGCCAAAGGCGTGCTGGTGAATCCCCTGCTGATGGCGACTGATTACATCAGCCATTTTGACCGCCAGCAAACGCCGGAGTGCACCGAGGGACGTGAAGGCTATATCTGGTTTAACGGCATTCAGGCCGGACAGAACGAGGCCGTTCTTAAGGCCAATATCCGCGACTTTGACAAGGAGAGCTTTGCCGCGCGCAAGCAGCAGATTGCCGACGTGGCCGCACTGATTGCCGCCCAATATTCGACGGCCAGAGTGGACTATCGCATTGAAGATACCTACAGCAATATCAGCAATGCGATTGGTGAAGACCGGCGCGCTATCGATCTGATGTTCGAAGCGATGGAATCGCTCGGCATCACGCCGAAACCGACGCCGATGCGCGGCGGCACCGACGGCGCGGCGCTCTCGGCAAAAGGGCTACTCACGCCGAACTTCTTCACCGGGGCGCATAACTTCCACTCGAAGTTTGAATTCCTGCCGCTGTCGTCGTTCGAAGCGTCTTACAACACGGCCCTGCAGATCTGCCTGCTGGCCGCCCGTTAAGCGGGCTTGCGCGCCAGCATCGTGGCAAAGCGCAGCCTGATGCGGTTACCATTTTCATCGGTGCGGTGCAGTTCGCCAACGTCTTCGTTGTATTTGAGCAACTCCCAGCCTTCATAGTAGTTGCTCAGCTCACCGCTCTTGAACGCAAACGGGAAGCCGACGGTGCACGGGTAATCCACCGTGTCCATCGCGGCAACAATCAGGTTGTAGCCGCCAGGCCTGGTGCAGCGCTGCATATTAGCGATAAGACCCGGGATGGTTTTTGACTCCAGGAACATCAGCACCACGGTGGAAAGAATGAAATCGTACTCGCCGTCAAAACTCAGGTTGTTGAGATCTTTAATCGCCGCGTGGAGGTTATCGATCCCTTCTTCCGCCTTAATGCGCTCGATATTATCGATGCTCATCGGGTTCTTGTCCCACGCGGTGACATCGTGGCCGTTAGCTGCAAGATAGAGGCTGTTACGGCCGTTGCCGCAGCCCAGATCCAGCGTTTTACCGGGCTTCACAATCTCCGCGCTGTACAGCACCTCTGAATGGGTACGGGTTAAGCCATATTTCTCTGTGAAGTAATTCTCATCGACGGTCATTGTTTTCCTGCGTTCTCATAAAGTGAAAGTGCATCCTGGATGCTATTTTAAGGCGTTTACCGTCTGGTTGCCAGCCGCTCGAAAATCGAAAAATTTGCTACGTTTAGTTAAGACGCTTATCAGAGAAATAAAGATGAACAAATATCGCCTTAGCGACGAGACCCGCCTCTGGCAATGGAAAAACGGCGAAACCACCCACGCCACTACGCTGCGGCAGATTATCGCCACGGCGGACTTTAACGACGTGACGGTCGGGACGAGAGGCGGCTGGATTGACGATGAGCGCGCCCTCGCGCAGGACGGCCACTGCTGGATCTACGATGAAAACAGCGTGGTGTTCGCCGGAGCGACCGTGTCCGGCAACGCGCGTCTTACCCTGCCGTGCGTCGTGAGCCATGATGCCCGTATCGGTGACAGCTGCTGGCTGGACGGCGCAGAGGTCAGCCACGGGGCGCGAATAAGTGACAACGTCACCATTCAGCAATCCTGCGTGCGGGGCGAGTGTCATATCTACGGCGAAGCGCGCGTGCTGCACCACAGCGTGGTCATTGCTGCCAAAGGGCTTACGCCGGACCATGAACAGATCCTGCAAATCTACGATAAGGCAACGGTGATCCAGTCGAGGATTGTGCACCAGGCGCAAATCTACGGCGAGGCGATGGTTAATTTTGCCTTTGTTGAACACCGGGCCCAAGTCTTCGACAACGCGATCCTCGAGGGAAACGAACTCAACAACGTGTGGGTGTGCGACTGCGCAAAAGTCTATGGTAACGCCCGCGTGATTGCCGGCTTTGATGAAGATGCCATCCCAACGGTGCGCTACAGCTCGCAGATTGCGGAGAATGCCGTGGTCGAGGGAAACTGCGTCATCAAGCATCACGTCCTGATTGGCGGTCAGGCCTGGCTGCGCGGCGGGCCGATCATGCTGGATGATAAAGTCGTGATTCAGGGGCGCGCGCGCATCAGCGGGGATGTGCTGATCGAACATCGGGTTGAAATTACCGGCGATGCGGTTATTGAATCATTTGCCGGCGAGAGCATTCACCTGCGCGGCGAAAAAGTGATTAACGGCGACCAGCGCATCACCCGCACGCCGCTGCTGGGTGCGTTATAGGGTATAAATCCTGCCGTAGATATTCACGTCTTCAAAGCGGCCATTCAGGTATTCCGCTTCCCGCAAGCACCCTTCCAGCGTAAAACCGTTGCGTACGGCAACGCTGTTGCTGTGCTGATTCGCCACCCGACATTTGATCACAAAACGACGGATCTCACCGCGCTCAGCGTAGTAGCGCATAAACGCCTGCAGTGACCGGGAGAGAATACCCTGCCCCTGGTGGGCTTCATCCAGCCAGTAGCCGATGTACCCGGCCTTGTTGGTTGGTTCAATCGTGTTGAACGACAGTACGCCAACCAGCGCATCATCCTTAAAGATCAAAAACATTTTGGCGTAGCCGCGCTGGTGCAGCATCTGGTTACTCTGCACGTTGCGGCGGGTATCCTCTTCGCTGCCTACGTGCTGCGCCCAGTCAAAGGCGGTTTGCAGAAAGATTCTGTTTTTGACGACGAGATTGTGCAGGTCGGCAGTATAGCGCTCTTCGACGGCGCGAAGCTCGAGAGCGTCAGATACCGGGATAATTTCGGATTTTACTACGGTCATTGCCCCTCACCCTAACCCTCTCCCGGAGGGAGAGGGAATCGATCGTTAACGCATTACCCTGTCGTCAACGTAGTTACGTTTATCCGGCGCCGGTGGGAAATACTGGTACAGCCAGGTTTCACTGATGGCGTCGCCCTGGCAGCGCAGGAACAGACGCATATCCACCGGCTCCGTCGAATCCGACGTCGGGTACCAGTCAAACAGAATTCGATAGCCGTCAAACGGTTCAACGTAGAGGATCTCCACCTGCTTCGCTTCACCGCTGGAGAGCGTAATCACCGGCTCGATGCCTTTTGGCGCAGCGGCCTTCAGATCGCCGCCGACAAAATCTATCGCAAAGCGACGGGCCCATACTTTCGGGTAGTTTTCGCCCGGCGCCCAGCCTTCCGGGAAGCCGCCCATGCCGGTGCGGGTGGCGTAGACGTTGGCCAGCGGGGAGCGCACAGGCGGCATCGCGCTCCAGTAGAGGCGATACTTGAAGTCCAGCTCGTCGCCCGCTTTGACGGCTTTTTCCGGCTGCCAGAAGCAGACCACGTTATCCAGCGTTTCACCGGTGGTCGGGATCTCCATCAGGCCAACCGCGCCTTTCCCCCAGTCGTTACGCGGTTCCACCCACAGGCTTGGACGCTTGTTGTACCACCCCATCACGTCCTGATAGTGGGAGAAATCGCGATCGAGCTGCAGCAGACCGAACCCTTTCGGGTTTTTGTCCATATAGGCATTAAACTGCAGCTTCTGCGGGTTGTTCAGCGGACGACAAATCCACTCACCGTTGCCGCGCCACATCGCCAGGCGGTCGGAGTCATGAATTTGCGGGTGAATGGTGTCACACATGCGGCGTTCGTTATTACCGCAGCTGAACATGCTGGTCATCGGCGCAATGCCGAGCTGCTTGATGTCCTTACGCGCGTAGAGGTGGTTTTCCACCTCCATGATCACCTGGCTCTTCTCGCAGTGGATCACGAATTTATAGGCACCCGTGATGCTCGGGCTGTCGAGCAGCGTATAAACGGTAAAGGTCGTGTCGCCTGGCTTGACGGTTTCAAACCAGAAGGAGGTAAAGTCCGGGAACTCTTCCGGCGTGTCGGTAAAGGTGTCTACCGCCAGACCGCGGGCGGAAAGGCCGTACTGGTAGGTGTCATCCACCGCGCGAAAGTAGCTCGCGCCCAGGAAGGAGACGATATCGCGACGCGCCAGCTCCGGCGCCTTAAAGGCGCGGAAGCCCGCAAAGCCGAGATCGCTTTGCCCTTGCAGCTGTTTGGTATCCACGCCCGTTTCACCGTAGCTGAACAGCTCCGGACGGAAGTGGATCTCACGCGCCATAGAGGTCGACTGGTCCAGCGAGAACATCCGCACGCGACGGCGGAACCCCATTCCCATATGGAAGAACTGCACGTCCAGCTGACGCCCTTCAATGTTGTTCCACAGAGACTGTTTTTCATCGTAGCGGATGGCGTTGTACGCCTGCGGCGTCATGGTGGCCAGCGTCTCCGGCAGCGGGCGCGGCGCGCCACCCCACGGGGTTTTTGCCAGGTCATGCGCCATGGATTGCAGTACGGAGAAGTCAAAACGACGGCTCTGGCCGTCAGCAATGTCAGAGTCGGCGGCGTATGCCGCTTTGGAAAACAGGGAGGCAAGGCCGGATGTGCCGCTCAGGGCTGCCACTGCCAGCGAGCCTTTTAGAAAACGTCTGCGATTCATGCCTGGAAAAACGTCCTTATGGTCGTGTGAATGTGTTCCGCGCTCGGCGAAATGACGGCAAGAAAGAACGCACAGCCTAAACAAAAATGGTTAAGAATCCAATTGTTGGCCGGTGATTATCTGAACAAAGTGAGAAATATTTTCTGTCGACCAGAACGGCCCGAAAGTGGTGTAAAGAAAGCCTGGAAAATGTGTAGAAAAATGCCCCGGCGCGACATCGTTCACCGGGGCCAATGAGGCGGTTATTTTCCGCTGACATCGATACCCGGGAAGTACTTATCAGCGAGTTTGGCGATCGTGCCGTCGGCACGTACTTTATCAATTGCGGCGTCAAGCTGCTTTTTGGTGGCCTCGTCACCTTTACGCAACCCAAAGCCGATCCCACTGCCGAGGATAGTGTCGTCAGACACCGGCTTGCCGATGAAGCCAAACCCTTTCCCCTGCGGCTTGCTGAGGAAACCTGCCTGCCCGGCCGCGGACATGACCAGCGAGGCGTCGATACGGCCATTCAGCAGATCGCCCCAGGCCATATTCTGATCTTTATAAGACACCACGGTGACACCCTGCTTTTCCCAGTGCTCTTTGGCATAGGTTTCCTGAATGGAGCCCTGCAGCACGCCGATGGTTTTCCCCTTCAGCCCTTCAGGCGTCGCCTCGACCGCCGTACCGGCCTTGCCGACCAGCTGCGACGGAATACGGTAGATAGGCTGGGTAAAATCAATGCTCTTGCGGCGCTGCTCGGTGATATTCATCGCCGAGTTGATGGCGTCGAATTTCTTCGCCACCAGGCCCGGGATCAGCGCATCAAACGAGGTTTCCACCCAGCTGCACTTCAGCGCTGCCGCTTTGCAGATGGCGTTCCCCAGTTCAACGTCAAACCCTTCCAGTTCGCCTGCCGCATTGCGGCTTTCAAACGGCGGATATTCGGCTTCCAGACCGTAACGCAGCTCGGACGCCGCGAAGGAGGAAAAGGTACACAGCAATCCCATGCCGACAACTAACGCGCGTAATTTCATCTCATACTCCTCAGAGCCTATCTCAGCGTGGTTTAACCCGACACAGGGCCTGGGCACCTGCCCGTAACGTCGCCTCATCTTTCGCAAAAGAGAGACGAATCAATTTATTATCCGTACCGTCCGCATAAAACGCCGACAGCGGAATGGTGGCAACACCGTACTCAACGATCAGCCGCTTCACCAGATCGCTGTCGCGCTCGTCGCTGAACTGGCTGTAGTCCGCCAGCATGAAGAACGATCCGGCGCTGGGCAGCAGCGTGAACGGCGAATCGGCCAGCAGACTCTGCAGCAGATCGCGCTTGCGCTGGTAAAACGCCGACAGCGACAGCCAGGTTTGCGGGTCGACCATATGTTCAGCAAACGCTTGCTGCATTGGCGTATCGGCAGAGAACATTAAAAATTGATGGACTTTACAAATCTCGTCCATCAGCACCGCCGGTGCAACACAGTAACCCACGCGCCAGCCGGTGACGTGATAGGTTTTTCCGAAAGAAGAAATAATCACGCTACGCTCCGCCAGCTGCGGGTGCGTAGCCATCCCATGGTGCGGCTCACCGTCAAAAACCACGTGTTCATACACTTCGTCAGACAAAATAATGATGTCGGTATTGCGCGTCAGCGCCGCCAGCTGCTGCAGATCGTTGGCCGAAAAGACCTGACCGCTCGGGTTGTGCGGCGTATTGATGATAATCATGCGCGTGCGCGGGGTGATAGCAGCCCGGACCTCATCCCAGTTGACGGCAAAATCCGGCACGGTCAGCTTGATGGCAATTGGGGTTGCCCCCTGCAGACGGACAATCGGCGCGTAGCTGTCAAAAGAGGGCTCAAAGTAAATCACCTCATCACCCGGGTGCACCAGCCCGCTAATCGCCGAATAGAGACCTTCGCTGGCGCTGGCGGTCACCAGGACCTCGCCGGCCGGGTCATACCGCGTGCCGTAAAGCGTGGCAATTTTATCGGCAATGCGCTCTTTGAGCGGCTGCAGGCCGGTCATCGCCGCATACTGGTTATGCCCCGACTCCATTGCGCGGGTGACGCCCGCAATCAGCTTCGGGTCGCAGGAAAAATTCGGTGCGCCCTGAGAAAGGTTAATCGCGTTATGCTGCGCCGAGAGCTGGCCGATAACGGTAAAAATGGTGGTGCCCACATCGGGCAGTTTGGAGCGCGTCTGCACTGGCGTTCGTAAAGTCATCCTCTTTCCCTTCTCATGGACATTGCATAACTATTCAAACAACATCTCTGTTGTCGGGACAATCGAATTGTTGTCATAATAGCCATGATAAAAATGCATAGCTGAGGGTTTTCCATGTCGCGCCGTTCGCTCCCGCTCAATGCCATCGACGCATTTTTAGTCACCGCGCGTCACCTGAATCTGACCCATGCTGCCGCAGAACTTTGCCTGACGCAGGGAGCCGTGAGCCGCAAGATAGCCTCCCTTGAAGCGTGGTTTGGCTTTCCGCTTTTTGAACGCCACGCGCGCGGCCTGCGCCTCTCTTCGCAGGGCAGCGCCCTGCTTCCGGAGCTGCAGTCTGCTTTTGAACAATTGCTGACCGTGGCCGACCAGGCCCGCAGCCAGCAGACCGTGATCCGGCTCAAGGCACCCACCTGCGCCATGCGCTGGCTGGTGCCGCGCCTGCTGGAGGTTGAGCGTGAGCAGCCGGATCTGCAGATCGCCCTGACCACCACTACCGATCACAACGTCAATTTCAAAACCGAATCTTACGACGCGGCCATCGTGTTCGGGACGCACATGAGCGCAGGCGACCTGCTGTTCGAAGAGGCGCTCACCCCGGTGATAAGCCCGGTGCGGGCGGGTGCAACGCTGGGATCGCTGACGTTCCTGCACCCCACAAGAGATAAGACAGACTGGTCGCTGTGGCTGACGAAACAGGAAGGTCCGGGCTTTGCTATGCACAAAAATCAACACTTCGACACGATGGATCTCGCCATCACGGCCGCCATTCAGGGGCTGGGCGTTGCCATTGCCGACGAAACGCTGGTGGCCGAAGATGTCCGCGCGGGAAGACTGATGCGGCCTTATGAAACCAGCATAAAAACCGGCGCGAGCTACCGGCTGGTGCTGCGCGAAGCGCCAGGCGAGGAAAATGGACTGGCGGCGTTTCGCGCATGTTTGCTTAATCGAGGCTGACGTGGTGCTTCATCACCCGTTTGAAGAGGCTCATCCGGGAGCGCATAAAGCGGTTTTCAAGCCTGAAACCTGCATATTTATTCACGCCAATGCGTAATAAAACGTCCCGCCCTTTTCGGCATGCGGGCCAGTGCGTCGGCCCGGGCAGGATCTCGCGAGGACCAGCGTCACGCGCAAAGCTCACCCAGTAATCGGCCACGTGGGCAGCAAACTGCAGATCCCGTTCGTTGACGTACTGACGTGAAGGCTCTACCTGACCTAACGTATCAAAGACATAGGGAACCTCGTTGCCGTGCCAGGCACCGTTGATATAGGTGGCATGTTCCGCTTCCGCGACATAGTCAAACCAGTAACGCCAGCACAATCCGCCGACGCGCTGCTGAGCCTGCATCACGACGTAGCCCATCGTGGTGAACGCCATGTCGCGGCACACCTGCCTGCCCAGCTCTTCATCGCCTTTGACGCCAGGATAGAGCAGCTTAATCAGCCCCAGTCCGAAGCGCCGCTCCCGGCGGAGCTTCTGGATTTGCCCGGCGAGATCGATGCCAAACACCGCCATTACGCTGGCCTCATCGCTGTTCGACCCAATCATTACCGGTACGGGATGCTGGCGGGCCGCGAAAAAGACGTCCAGCATCGCTTCGGGCAGAACGCAGTCCCCGACGATGGGCGCGGGTGCGACGTTCAGCGGCGCGGTTAACGGCCAGAACGCCTCGGGCGGAATGGCGCGCAGCTGCTCAGCAGTCGCCTTCTCCAGGCCAAAATGGGCGGCCAGCGCCTCCCCTTTTTGCAGCGCCTGCTCGCGCGGCGTGTCCGGCAAGGTGTACCCGCTTTGCACAATAGCCTTGTGGAACAAGCCAGCCGCCAGGGGCGATGCCAGCAGAGAGAGCACGCTACGCGCACCGGCGGATTCGCCAAACAGGGTCACGTTAGCGGGGTCGCCACCAAATGCGGTGATATTGTCCCTAACCCATTCGAGCGCGGCGATCTGATCCAGCAATGCAAAATTATGCACCACGCGATCTTCCTCGCCTTCCAGCGCGGGATGGGCGAAAAAGCCGAGATGGCCGAGACGGTAGTTGATCGTCACGACAACAACGCCTCGCGTAGCCAGCGCTTTACCGCTATAGGGCGGTAACCCCCCCGCGCCAATGGTAAAGCCACCACCGTGCAGCCAGACCATAACCGGAAGCGCCCCGGCGCGCTCTTTGGGGGACCAGACGTTCAGATAAAGACAGTCTTCCGAGAACTGACCGGGATCGCCTCCGCCCAGCTCCTGACAATATTCGCTGCTTTGCCAGCTTGAGGCCGAAAAGGCGGTGGCCTCGCGAACGCCATCCCACGGCTCAGGGGGCCGCGGGGAGCGCCAGCGCCACTCGCCCACGGGCGGTGCAGCATAAGGAATACCGCACCAGACGTGGACATTTTCATCGGTTAAACCAGAAAGTGCGCCCTGGCGCGTTTCAACCACAGGGGCGGAAGGATTTTGCATAACGACCTTATTTTTTCCATCACACCCCAGCAGAGTAACGATTTCAGAGCAAACCGCAACGCTGTTTGCTGCGCGTTTCAGCCTCCTGGTAGAGCGTAAACTCGTCATATACCGGGCAGCCCAGCGCGTCTTCAAACGCATCGCGGCTGGCGTTACCGTGGCTGCGGGCCTGTGTTTCATTCCCGAGATTGGACTGGAAAATCCCCGCGGCGCTGACCGGGAGGAAATCTTCGTAGGTGATCGGCTGGGCAACCACCCATCCGCGCTCGATCAGCGGTTGCGGATCGTCTCCCGGCCGGAACGCATGGCGATGCGCTTCACCCGCAGGCGTCAGGCGATAGCGGAAATACGCCAGCTCCTGACGGCGCATTAACAGTTCGCTGTCCGGGAAGGCGCTAAAGATCTCCCGCAGATGCAGCTGATGGGTCAGGTTATCTTTACCGGTACCGGCCTGGGCAAGCAGGCTATCGTACAGTTCCCGGCCTTTCGGGGTCAGCGCCACGCCGCGCTGTTCAATCTCACCGAAGCGCGCGGTGTGGGTGCCCTTATGTTCCCCGGCAAACAGCACCGGCTCTTCCAGCGCCTTGAAGCTGGTTTGACGCAGCAGGACGGGCACCTCGCGACGCGGCGGGCCTTCTATCAGAATTTTCGGCTCGATACCGTACTTCGGCATCAGCTCCTGCACCCGATCAATATCCAGCGTGCGCGGCGTGAGGTGGTTAATGTGGCAGCCGGGGAAGCAGACCACATCGGCAATCAACCGGTGCTCGTTGTGCAGCGCAAGATAGGTTTCCCGATCGACCGTCGCGTGACGGTGCCAGCGGAAGGTTTCCAGCGCTTCCTGCACAAACTCGTGCGCCTGCTCGTCAGTAAACTGCCCTTCCGATTCATACAGATCGAGAAGCGCCAGACAGCGCGGGGTGAAGATGTTCCGGTGAGAGAGGATTTCCGCCGCACGTTCGCGCAGCGCGACGTTTTCAATCAGCTCAAGGCGCAGCAGCGACGTAAAGATGCGGAACGGATTACGGCACAGCGCCGCATCATCGATCGGGCGAAACGCCGTTGAGTGAACCGGCACCCCCGCCTGGGAGAGATCGTAATAGCTGACCGGGTACATGCCCATAATGGCAAACATACGGCGCAGGGTTGAAAGTTCTTGCGCACTGCCAACGCGAATTGCTCCGTGACGCTCCACGTTCAGGCGCGCAAGCTCATCAGCGTTTGCCAGTTGTTCATGTAATAGTGGATTATTTTCCAGAACCGTCAGGTTTACGTCCGCAACCAGTTCAAGCAAGGTGCCGTACTGCGGAACTTCCTGCTGGTACATCGCCGACATAGCCTGCGAAAAGTGTTCCCGAATGTCATCAGCCGTGATGGTGTTCGCCATGATGTCATGCCTCCAGTGAATATTACCTGGAGTGTAGAGAAACCCGTTCCTTCCGGGGGGAAGAATTTCTGAATTGTGATCTTAAGACGACAGTGGTCAAACCGTGTGCTACTGGTCCCTGAACAGCGCCGAACGGAACCGCCCTTTAAACCTGAACGCTTTTATCCAGGATTTTACTTATAATTATTTAGGGTTCCGCTTTCTAGCTATAAAGGAGTATTTTTGGGGTCTCTCCTGAATGCAAATTAACCAATTCGAGTAAGCCATTATTTTTATCCTCACCTTTCAAATTTTTAGCTCGAAGTTAGGATTAATCTGAATGGCTGTTTACAAGTCCTTCCTGTCTATCCATATTTCCCTTTTAAGCGAAGCGTAAATTTACAAATATTTAAAAATAACGCAACCGCAAATAGCAAAACGCATTTGACGGATACCGCACAGCGACTAGAGTTATTACTCGAACGACGAGTGATACGGAATATTTTCGTATCGTACTGGCATAACCAATATATGACTATGAGGTTTAATATGGCAGAGCATCGTGGTGGTTCCGGTAATTTCGCTGAAGACCGTGAAAAAGCATCAGAAGCTGGACGTAAAGGTGGCCAGCATAGCGGTGGGAACTTTAAAAACGATCCGCAACGCGCTTCTGAAGCGGGTAAGAAAGGTGGACAGAGCAGTCACGGCGGAGGCCGTAAATCTGATAACTCCTGATCTTATTTAATACTCTTTTAATAAAACCAGAGAGCATGCTGCGGGCTGAAAAGCTCGCAGCACCCATTCTTTATTTTACCGGAGCGTAATTATTATGAATATGAAAAGCGTTGAGGATGTATTTATTCATCTTCTCTCCGATACCTACAGTGCGGAAAAGCAGCTGACTCGCGCGCTTAGCAAGCTTGCCCGCGCCGCGTCCAGCGAGAAGCTGAGCGCAGCCTTTACCGCGCACCTGGAGGAGACGCAGGGTCAGATCGAACGTATCGACCAGATCGTCGAACAGGAAGAAGGAGTTAAGATTAAACGCATGAAGTGCGTGGCGATGGAAGGCTTAATTGAAGAAGCCAACGAAGTGATCGAAAGCACCGAAAAAAATGAAGTGCGTGATGCTGCCTTAATTGCCGCTGCGCAAAAAGTCGAGCATTACGAAATAGCCAGCTACGGTACCCTTGCCACATTAGCAGAACAACTGGGCTATAAAAAAGCCGTTAAGCTTCTTGCCGAAACGCTGGAAGAAGAAAAAGAGACCGACCTGAAACTCACCGACCTGGCCGTAGGCAATATTAACCAAAAAGCGCAGAAATGACGCTATAACACAGGTTAAATAAAATGAGCATCAGTCCCAGGACAATTAAACGGTGCCATTTAGCGGCAGCAATAATATGGTTCATTCTCGCTATTCCTTCCGTAATATGGTGGAAGAACAGCGTGCTATGGGTCATTATCATCAGTATTTATGCCAATATTGTCGGCCATTTATCTGGCTACAGTGCCGCACGTGCCGATCAGGCGGCTGAAAGTGAGAACAAATAAAATAAGCGAACCCCTAATGAGGATACAATGATGAATCACGTAGAACACTACCATGACTGGCTACGCGATGCCCATGCAATGGAAAAGCAAGCCGAATCAATGCTGGAATCCATGGCCAGCCGTATCGATAATTATCCTGATGTTCGCGCCAGAATTGAGCAACATATTAATGAGACAAAACGGCAAATCACATTGCTGGAGGAAATCCTCGACCGTAATGATATTTCTCGTTCGGTCTTAAAAGACTCGATGAGCAAAATGGCGGCGCTGGGACAATCCATCGGCGGCATGTTCCCTTCCGACGAAATCGTGAAGGGCTCGATCAGCGGCTATGTTTTCGAACAGTTTGAAATCGCCTGCTATACCTCCCTGCTCGCGGCGGCGAAAAAAGCGGGCGATACCGCTTCAATCCCCGCTATTGAGACGATCCTCGCCGAAGAGCGCGAAATGGCCGACTGGCTGATTCGTCATATCCCGCAAACGACGGAACAGTTCCTGCTGCGTTCAGACGCGTCGGGTGTCGAAGCGAAAAAATAACCCACAGGAGAGTGAGCATGTTTCGACACGTCAAACAGCTGCAATATACGGTTCGCGTCGCCGAACCGAATCCCGGCCTTGCCAACCTTTTACTGGAACAATTTGGCGGGCCGCAGGGTGAACTGGCTGCCGCCTGCAGGTACTTTACGCAAGGGTTGAGCGATGACGATCCGGGCCGTAAGGATATGCTGATGGATATCGCAACCGAGGAGTTAAGCCACCTCGAAATTATCGGCACCCTGGTCGGCATGCTGAATAAAGGTGCCAAGGGGGCGCTGGCGGAAGGGGTGGAAAATGAGGCCGAGCTGTATCGCTCCATGACCGAAAACGGGAATGACAGCCACATCACCTCCCTGCTCTACGGCGGCGGCACTCCGCTCACCAACTCAGCGGGCGTGCCCTGGACGGCGGCCTACGTCGACACCATTGGCGAGCCGACGGCGGATCTGCGTTCGAACGTGGCGGCCGAAGCCAGAGCCAAAATCATCTATGAACGGCTGATCAACGTGACCGACGATCCCGGCGTTAAGGACGCGCTGGCGTTTCTGATGACGCGTGAGGCGGCGCATCAGCTCTCCTTTGAGAAGGCGCTGCAGTCCATCCGTAATAATTTCCCGCCGGGAAAACTGCCGCCAATCGAGGAATTCACCAACAAGTACTACAATATGTCTGAAGGTGGAGAGGTTCGCGGAAGCTGGAACAGCGATAAACATTTCGATTACGTTGAGTCCCCCCAGCCTGCGGTTGACGGCGGCGATGGCAGTGCCAGCGTGACGCTCACAACCGAGCAGGCAACTCTGGTTAAGGCGATGTCTGCCCGCACGAAGTCCGATCCACATTCCGACCCGCTGACCGGTGCCGAGCTGGGTGCCGGTAAGACTAAACCGTAATCGGTTTGCCGGGCAGTCCTGAACTGCCCGGCAAGTCGCGTGCCCCATCGTCTCAGAGGTACGGACCATGTTCGAACTCGATGCATTTCATCTGGCCAGAATTCAGTTCGCTTTTACCGTCTCGTTCCATATCCTTTTTCCCGCGATCACCATCGGCCTCGCCAGCTATCTGGTGGTGCTGGAAGGCATGTGGCTGCGCACCAAAAACGACGTCTGGCGATCGCTATACCACTTCTGGCTAAAGATATTTGCCGTTAACTTCGGCATGGGCGTCGTTTCCGGGCTGGTTATGGCGTATCAGTTTGGCACCAACTGGAGCGGGTTCTCCCAGTTCGCGGGCAGCATTACCGGCCCGCTTCTGACCTATGAGGTGTTAACCGCCTTCTTCCTGGAGGCCGGATTCCTCGGCGTTATGATGTTCGGCTGGAACAAGGTCGGCCCGGGGCTGCACTTCTTTTCGACCTGCATGGTGGCGCTCGGCACGCTAATGTCGACCTTCTGGATCCTCGCCTCCAACAGCTGGATGCATACGCCGCAGGGTTTCACTATCGAAAATGGGCAGGTTATTCCGCAGGATTGGCTGGCCATCGTTTTTAACCCCTCCTTCCCTTACCGTCTTATTCATATGGCTATCGCCGCGTTCCTGAGCAGCGCGCTGTTTGTCGGCGCGTCGGGTGCCTGGCACCTGCTGCGCGGGAACGATACGCCAGCCGTTCGCACCATGTTTTCGATGGCGATGTGGATGGCGCTGCTGGTCGCACCCATTCAGGCGGTGGTGGGCGATATGCACGGCCTGAACACGCTTGAGCATCAGCCGGCGAAAATCGCCGCTATTGAGGGGCACTGGGAAAATCCGCCCGGCGAGGCCACCCCGCTGCTGCTGTTTGGCCTGCCGGATATGGAGGAGGAGCGCACCAAATACGGTCTGGAGATCCCTGCCCTCGGCAGCCTGATCCTGACGCACAGTCTGGATAAACAGGTCCCCGCGCTGAAAGACTTCCCAAAAGAGGATCGCCCAAACTCGACCATCGTTTTCTGGTCGTTCCGCGTGATGGTCGGGATGGGGCTGCTGATGATTACCCTCGGTCTGGTCAGCCTCTGGCTGCGCTATCGCCATCGACTTTACCACTCGCGTCCGTTCCACTGGTTTGCCCTCTGCATGGGGCCTGCCGGGCTGCTGGCGCTGCTCGCCGGCTGGGTGACCACCGAAGTGGGCCGTCAGCCGTGGGTCGTCTATGGCTACCTGCGCACCATCGACGCGGTATCGCTGCACAGCACCCTGCAGATGAGCATCAGCCTGCTGGCGTTCTTCGTCGTCTACTCATCCGTGTTTGGCGTGGGCTATGTTTATCTTATCCGGCTGATTAAGAAAGGTCCTCAGCCCGTCGATACGCTGACGTCAAACACCTCGGGCACGCCTGCCCGTCCGCTGTCAGCCGCGGAGTCTGTTCCGGAAGAGGAGAGAATCTGATGGGCGTCGATATCTCGGTGATTTGGTTTGCCATCATCGTTTTTGCCACGCTGATGTATATCATTATGGACGGCTTCGACCTGGGGATTGGCCTGCTGTTTAACTTCGTGGGCGATGCGAAAGAGCGCGATGTGATGGTCAACAGCGTCGCGCCCGTCTGGGACGGCAACGAGACCTGGCTGGTGCTCGGCGGCGCGGGGCTTTTCGGCGCGTTTCCGCTGGCCTACGCGGTCATTATTGATGCGCTGACGATCCCGCTCACCGCAATGCTGATCGGCCTCATTTTCCGCGGGGTCGCCTTCGAGTTCCGATTTAAAGCCACCCCTTCACACCGCAAATTCTGGGACTACTCCTTTGCCGGCGGCTCCCTGCTCGCTACCTTCAGCCAGGGCGTGGTGGTGGGCGCCGTGATCAACGGCTTTGACGTGGAGGGCCGACGCTATGTCGGCTCGGCGCTGGACTGGCTCACCCCCTTCAACCTCTTCTGCGGCATCGGGCTGGTCGTTGCCTACACGCTGCTGGGCACCACCTGGCTCATTATGAAAAGCGAAGGCGCGCTGCAAAAGCGCATGCGCGAGCTGACCCGCCACGTGCTGCTTGCGCTGATGGTGGTTATCGCGGTGGTCAGCGTCTGGACGCCGCTCGGCTGGCAGTACGTCGCCGACCGCTGGTTTACCCTGCCCAACTTCTTCTGGTTCCTGCCGGTTCCGCTGCTGGTCGGGATCTTCAGCGTGCTGATCTGGCGCCTGACCCGCAATCCGGACAGCCACGCGCGCCCTTTCCTGCTGACGCTGGGGCTGATCTTCCTCGGGTTCAGCGGGCTGGGTATCAGCCTCTGGCCGAACATTATTCCGCCGCGCATCACCCTGTGGGAGGCCGCAGCTCCGCCTGCCAGCCAGCTGTTTATGCTGGTCGGGACGTTACTGATTATTCCGGTGATCCTGGTATACACCGCCTGGAGCTATTACGTGTTCCGGGGCAAGGTTTCGGATACTGAAGGCTATCACTGAGGAACGCTATGACGGACTGGCATACACGGGCCATTATTTACCAGATTGATACCGCACTCTTTTATGACCTGAACGGCGATGGCTGCGGGGACATCGCCGGGATAACGGCCAAGCTGCGCTACATTCGCCGCATGGGGGCGACAGTTATCTGGATCACCCCGTTTTACCTCACGCCCTTTCTTGATGAAGGCTATGACGTCAGCGACCATCTCCAGGTGGATCCCCGCTTCGGAAAGCTGGCCGATATCATCGCCTTTATCGAACAGGCCCGCGAGCTGGGCATGCAGGTCATTATCGAGCTGCTGATCCAGCACACCTCCGACGCGCATCCCTGGTTCCAGCAGGCCCGCCGCAACCCGGCATCACCCTACCGGGATTACTACCTCTGGTCAGATAACGACGAGGACGATACGCCCCCCATGTTTCCCGGCGTCGAAAAGAGCATCTGGAGCTGGGACGACGAGGCGGGACAATACTACCGGCACATGTTCTATCGCCACGAACCGGATCTGAACCTCACCTCGCCCGCGGTGCTGAAAGAGATTGAGAACATCATCCTCTTCTGGCTCAAGCTGGGCGTGTCGGGATTTCGACTGGATGCCGCATCTCACCTGACCACCCAGGCGGGAAACGGTGATGAAAAAAAGGGCCTGTGGATCCTCGAGCATATGCGTCGTCTTATCGAGCAACACAACCCGGACGCGATCCTGCTGGGTGAGGTCGACGTTGAGGTGGAGGCCTATCAGGACTACTTTGGCAATAATGACCGCCTGAATCTGGTGCTCAATTTCTGGCTCAACAAGTATTTTTACGTCAGCCTGGCCCGCAAAAGCGCCCGTCCGCTGCGCAACGCGGTGAAGGAGATGATCGTCCCGCCCGATTCATGCTGTTTTGCCAACTGGCTGCGCAATCACGACGAGCTGGATCTGGAGGGCATCAGCCAGAAAGACAAACAGTTTGTCCTCGATACCTTCGCCCCTGATAAGGAGATGAACGTCTACCAGCGCGGGATCCGCCGCCGCCTGGCGCCGATGCTCAACGGCGATCTGAAGCGGCTGGCGTTCTGCCATGCGGTGCTATTTTCCCTGCCCGGCGTTCCGGTGATGCGCTATGGCGATGAGATCGGCATGGGGGATGACCTCGCTCTGGAGGAGCGCTACGCTGTGCGCACCCCGATGCAGTGGGCGGGATCGCAAGGCGGCGGTTTTTCGGCAGCCGACCCGAAAAAATTTATCGCGCCGATTATCGACCGCGGCCCTTATCGCTATCAGAAAATCAACGTCGCCGATTCGCTGCTCCACCGCAACTCGCTCCTGCACCGGATCATTGATATCGCCAATACCCGCTCGGAGTTCCCCGAAATCGCCGTTGCGCCCTTTCGGCTCCTCACGATCGATAGTGACGCGGTGCTGGGGATCTATTACGAGACCGAAGAACGCAGCATTCTGACCTTTGTTAACTTCAGTGACCAGCCGGTGCAGTTCACCGTGAAGGGGATCCGCAACGCCACCTGGACCGCCTGTCTTGCGGACAAACGCTACGATGACGCGCTGGTTTGCGGTAAAACCGTTGAGCTCAGCCTTGGCGGCTACGGCTATCGCTGGTTCTGGACGCACCGCAGCGCGCTGCGCTGATTATGGTTTCCGGCGGGTTAGCAAACGCGTCAACACAATACCCGCCAACGCCAGCCCCCCTAACGCCACTTTGCCCGGCATACCGGAGGTCACGGACGACGCGCGGGTTTTCGCTTCATCAGTGAAACGGCCATGGATTTTGTGCAGGTCGTTAACCGGCTGGTCGAGATAATCCCGACGGTCCGGCGCGTTCAGATCGTCGGTCATCTGGCCTTCCCAGGCTTTCTTCACCATCAGCCTGTCCAGAAAACCCGGGAAGAGGAACTGCCCGACAATCGACTGAATGGTGCTGCTGCCAACCCACAGCTCGCGTACCGGCTTTTGCGCCACCCTGAAGATGGCGCTGGCGGCGACTTCAGGCTCGAACACCGGCGGTACCGGCCGCATTGCCCAGGCGAACTTATTCCTTGCCCATTCAAACTGCGGCGTGTTAAGCCCCGGCATCTGCACCATCGAAAGCTGAACCCGGCTGTTTTCATGCATCAGCTCGGTACGCACCGCATCGGTAAACCCGCGGATCGCCGCTTTGGCCCCGCAGTAGGCGGACTGCAGGGGAATGGAACGGTAGGCCAGCGCGGACCCTACCTGGATAATCACGCCCCTGTCGCGCGGAACCATAAGCTCCAGCGCCGCGCGGGTGCCGTTCACGTAGCCGAGGTACGTCACCTCAGTCACGCGCCGAAACTCGTCCGGCGTAAGGGTACGAAACGGTGCCAGCACGGCCCCCATGGCATTATTCACCCAGACATCAATCGCGCCGAGGCGATACTCAATCTCGTTAGCCGCATCCACCACCGCCTGACTGTCGGCGACGTCCGCCTGCACGGCGTGTGCATTTACGCCGAAGCGGCGCAACTCTTCCTGGGTGGAGTGCAGGCTTGCTTCATCGCGGGCGATGAGGCCCACATCGTAACCTGCTTTTGCAAAGTGCAGCGCCGTGGCTTTTCCCACGCCCGCCGTCCCACCGGTAATTACTATGACAGCCATAGAACCTCCACGTGAACTCAACCGTTATGCCCGTCCGACAATGCTGTCACCAGCTCGGCCAGCGAAAAATGCACCGCTTTTTCCACCACGTCCTGACAGTCTCCGGAAAACAGTACGGTGCGGGTTTGCGTCTCGCCGCGAATGTTCCACGCAAAGCAGACCGTCCCCGCCGCCGTGCCGTCGTCGCCCCCTTCCGGGCCAGCATAGCCGCTGATGGCGATACTGATATCAGCCTGGGCGATGTCGCGGATGCTGGCGGCCATCTCGGTCACCGTCTGCTCACTGACCGCGGTATACCGCGCGAGCGTCTCAGGACGAACGCCGAGGATCCGTGCTTTGGCTTCGTCGCTGAATACGACCAGGCCAACATCATAAAAATCGGCCGTGTTCTCTTCGGCACAAAGTGCTACCGATAGCTTTCCGCCGGTACAGGATTCCGCCGTGGTTAAGCGAAGCCCGAGATCGGTTAATTTGCTCGCCAGTTTTTTCGTCAGTTCACCCACGGTATAATTGTTGTCGTGAAAAAGATTGCTCATCTTTGCGCCTCTTATTTCTCGAATGGAATGATTGAAATATGTCCATTGCGCTCCAGTATGGCATATTTAATTTGGCTTATTTCGTTAATACCATTATTTTGACGCGCCGACACCAGAATATCATCACAGGATACATCGACTTTTTTCAATTTATCGGCTAACGGCACGCCGTTCTCAACCAGAATAACGGGAGTACCGTCCAGAATATTCTCTACGGGCGAAAAATACTTTTTCATAAGGCCAAAAATAATATCCACCACCACCAGGGTGGTAATCGTAATCATCGCGCCGGTGACGGAAAAATCCTGTCCCAGAAGCGCCTGTTGCGTGGCTTCACTAATTATCAGGAGCAGAATGAGATCGAAGCTAGTCATCTGCAGCAGCGCACGCCGCCCGGCCACTTTAAAAACCACCACGAGGAACAGATAAATCGCCAGCGCACGAAAGACCATATCCATATCAGCCTCCTAGGGGTAAATAAATTGCCAGAAGGTTATCTCCGGCTCGCTGTTAATACGGATGGTTGTGTTCCATTTACCGGCTCTCGAAGGCGTGGTGAAGAATAACACCGCGAAGCGGTCTGACTTTTTCAGGTTGTTATAGACGAAATAGAGGGTCTTGCCACGGCTGAACATGCTGTCCGGCTGCGGCCAGACGCTGCCAGGCTCGTAAACATCGCTGCTCTCGCTGGTCATGCTGAGAACATACTTACCCTCTGATTGCACCGGGAACGCCAGCTCCATTCGCGTCTCCGTCTCCCGGCGGCCAAACCGTTCATAGCTTATGGTCAGTGATTTTGCGGAATTGGTTTTGACCGTATCGCTGACCCACCCGCTTGAAAACAGACCGGCGATAGCCGCGATGATAATAGCCAGCAGAACAATAAAACCCACCTGACGAAACGCGTATTCAAACGTCAGCAAGCGAAAACTCTCATCTATCCCGGGCAACTTTTCATTTTCACACTTCATGGCCATCGTCACCGTTTCGCTTATTATCCGATAAGTTTGATTTCTCACGCGAATGTTTTTAGGACTTATCACATTTGCCACATAAAGGAATAGCAACAATACTTAATAAGTCAAGACACCCAAAATGAAGGATATCCGATGAAATTATCGCTTATTTCCGCTTTTATGATATTTCTGGTTCCGGCCGCCTTCGCAGATAATAACGGCGGGTTACAAAAAGGTGAAGCCCCGCCGCCACCCCATGCGCTGGATAGCGGATATCGCGGAACCGATGATGCGCGTATTATGACCATCGATCAGGCAAAACAACTGCACGACGGTGCCACCATTTCACTGCGCGGTAATCTTATTGACGGTAGCGGCGATAAGTTTGTATTTCAGGATAAAACCGGAAAAATCGACGTTATTATTCCCCAGGCAGTCTTCGATGGCAGAACGGTAAAACCCGACCAGATGATCAGCATCAACGGTTCGCTTGATAAAAAATCATCTCCTGCCGTCGTCCGCGTCGATCGTTTGCAGAAATAATTCAGCGAAGCGTTAACGCTGCAGTTATCCATCAAATCTCACCCCTTGGCTTAAGGAGTCAGCTATGAGTGATACCCAACAACGTACGAACGCTTATCCGCAGCCCCCGTTCCCGGAACAGCCACAAACGCCACCGGGACTGGCATCCGAAATGCAGCCTGTACCCGACCACGGGGAAACCAGCTACAAAGGGCATGGCCGCCTGGCCGGTAAAAAAGCGCTGATCACCGGCGGTGACTCGGGTATCGGTCGCGCAGTGGCCATCGCCTATGCCCGTGAAGGCGCTGACGTGGCGATTAACTATCTGCCTGAAGAGGAAAAAGACGCCGCGGAGGTCATCGACCTGATCAAAGCCGAAGGCCGGAACGCCGTCGCGCTGCCGGGGGACGTCCGGGACGAAACCTTCTGCCAGAATCTGGTCGAAGAAGCCGTCTCGAAGCTGGGCGGGCTGGATATTCTGGTCAACAACGCCGGTCGCCAGCAGTTCCGTGAATCCCTCGAAGAGCTGACTACTGAAGATTTTGACGCGACGTTTAAAACCAACGTTTATGCTCCTTTCTGGATCACGAAGGCGGCCCTGCGGCACCTGAAGGCCTCGTCCGTTATCATTAATACCTCCTCCGTTCAGGCCGTGAAGCCAAGCCCGGTGCTGCTGGACTACGCCCAGACCAAAGCCTGTCTGGCGGTATTTACCAAATCCTTAGCCAAGCAGCTGGGTCCGAAAGGCATTCGCGTCAACGCGGTCGCTCCCGGCCCATACTGGACGGTGCTGCAGTCCAGCGGCGGCCAGCCGATGGAAAAAGTGAAGGAGTTTGGCGGAGATACGCCGCTGGGACGTCCGGGTCAGCCCGTCGAGATCGCCCCGCTGTACGTCACGCTGGCCTCGGATGAATGTTCGTTTACGTCCGGCCAGGTGTGGTGTTCTGACGGCGGTGACGGCGTAATCTAACCGCTTAACCCTTTCCCCTCAGCAATGAGCAATAAATGAACAAGGACGTTCGCTCTTATTCCCCGCCGAAAAACATGTTGTAACTCAAACAGATCAAATGTTAAAAATATTTTGCTATCAGGTTATCAAAATTAAATATCTTAACTTGTCACCCGCATCGCTCTGTTTTTAACATCGCCTATGGAAAAAAATGGTCTGTTCAGTCAGCGCATACGCTTGCGCCATTTGCATACATTTGTGGCCGTCGCTCAACAGGGAACGCTGGGGCGTGCGGCTGAAACTCTTAACCTGAGCCAGCCTGCGCTCTCAAAAACCCTCAACGAGCTTGAACAGCTGACCGGCGCCCGTCTTTTTGACCGCGGTCGGCTGGGGGCGCAGCTTACCATCGTGGGCGAACAGTTCCTTACGCACGCCGTTAAGGTGCTGGATGCGCTCAATACCGCAGGCCAGTCCCTGCACCGAAAAGAAGAACACACCAGCGAGGTCGTCCGCGTCGGGGCCCTGCCCACCGCCGCGCTCGGCATTCTTCCGCCGGTGATTGGCCAGTTCCACAAGCAGCAACGGCATACCACGATTCAGGTTGCCACCATGAATAACACCATGCTGCTCGCGGGGCTGAAATCGGGCGAGCTGGATATCGGTATCGGCCGCATGTCCGACCCTGAACTGATGGGGGGTCTCAATTACGAACTGCTGTTCCTGGAGTCCCTGAAGCTGGTGGTTCGTCCCGATCACCCGCTGCTGCAGGACACGGTGACGTTAAGCCGCGTCATGGAGTGGCCGGTGGTGGTGTGCCCCAAAGGGACCGTCCCGCGCCAGACCGCCGAAACCTTGCTGCAAATGCAGGGGTGTACGCTGCCCTCAGGGTGTATCGAAACGCTGTCAGCCTCGCTTTCACGCCAGCTTACGCTGGATTATGACTACGTCTGGTTCGTCCCTTCCGGGGCGGTAAAAGATGATTTACGCCAGGCAACGCTGATCGCGCTGCCGATTACCTCCCCTGGCCCCGGTGAACCTATCGGCATACTGACCCGCGTCGACACCCCACTCTCAACGGGTGCGCAGACGCTGCTGAGCGCCATCCGTAAATCAATGCCGGTTTAGAACCTTTTTGCCCCTCGCCCTGCCCCTCTCCCCTTAGGGGCGAGGGGGTTGACCTGTGCGTTAATCAAATAATGCGGAATAAATCATTAACAATTGCGTAAAACAATTTAACAGTTTTATCATAGCGGCGAATTCACCAAATGGTTCGCAAATTATTTGATATAAACGAATTCACCGGTATTAACCATCAATCCCACCGCATTTATTACCCAACTGGTACATACCCGACACAGCGGGGGGAGCTAAGGAGACAGAAATGGCATTTGGCAGCGCGCCGCGCGGGATACCTCGTATTCTGCAGTGGCTTCTTGCCGGACTGATGATGCTCATCGGTCTGGCCGTCGGCGGGTTGGGCTTAAAGCTCGCCACCGTGGGCGGAAGTAGTTACTTCCTGATAATGGGCGTGGTAATGGTGATTGCCGCGATCCTGATTTTCCTCAACCGCACCAGCGGGATTGTGCTTTACGGCATCGCGTTTATCGCCTCGCTATTCTGGGCGGTAAGCGATGCGGGCTGGGATTTCTGGCCGCTCTTCTCCCGCCTGTTTACCTTTGCCGTACTGGCGTTCCTGTGCGCCATCGTCTGGCCCTTCCTGCGCACGGCAAACTACGCTGCACCGAACAAGACGCCCGCCTTTGGCGTCGCGGCCCTGCTCGCGGTGGCCATGCTGGCCAGCCTGGGCTGGATGTTTAAGCCTCAGACCCTCGTGGCTGCCAACGAGCCCGTTCCGGTGAAACCCGTCGCCCCTGGCGAGCAGCAAAAGAACTGGGAGCACTGGGGCAATACCACCCACGGCGACCGTTTCGCCGCGCTGGACCAGATTAACAAGCAAAACGTCCGCGATCTGAAAGTCGCCTGGGTTGCGCACACCGGCGATATTCCGCAGAGCAACGGCTCGGGTGCGGAAGATCAGAACACGCCTCTGCAGATTGGCGACACGCTGTACGTCTGTACCCCATACAGTAAAGTGCTGGCGCTGGACGTGGATTCCGGTAAAGAAAAATGGCGCTACGATTCCAAAGCCACGGCCCCTAACTGGCAGCGCTGTCGCGGTCTGGGCTATTTTGAAGACCACTCTAGCGTGACAACGTCACAGGCAGAAACACAGCCTGCGGCATGCCCTCGCCGCCTGTTCCTGCCCACTACCGATGCCCGTCTGATTGCCATCAACGCGGATACCGGCAAGGTCTGCGAAGACTTCGGCGACCATGGCACCGTGGATCTGAGCGTCGGCATGGGTGAGATTAAGCCCGGATATTATCAGCAAACCTCGACGCCGCTGGTTGCCGGGAACGTTGTCGTCGTCGGCGGTCGCGTCGCAGATAACTACTCAACCGGCGAGCCGCCGGGCGTGGTGCGCGCCTACGACGTTCACACCGGTAAGCTGGCCTGGGCGTGGGATCCGGGTAATCCGAACCTGACCGGCCTGCCGCCGGAAGGCCAGACCTACACCCGCGGTACGCCGAACGTCTGGTCCGCGATGTCCTACGACGCCAAACTGAACCTGATCTACCTGCCAACCGGCAACGCCACGCCAGACTTCTGGGCGGGAGAGCGTACCGCGCTGGACGATAAGTACAGTTCATCCATCGTCGCCGTCGACGCGGCCACCGGTCAGGTTCGCTGGCATTTCCAGACTACCCACCACGACCTGTGGGACTTCGACCTGCCTTCCCAGCCGCTGCTGTACGACCTGCCTGACGGTAAGGGCGGCACCACGCCTGTGCTGGTGCAGACCAGCAAGCAGGGCATGATCTTCATGCTTAACCGCGAAACCGGTAAGCCGGTCGCGAAGGTAGAGGAACGCCCTGTCCCGGCGGGTAACGTTGAAGGTGAACGCTATTCCCCGACCCAGCCGTACTCCGTCGGCATGCCGATGATTGGCAACCAGACGCTGACCGAATCCGACATGTGGGGCGCGACGCCTGTCGACCTGCTGCTGTGCCGCATTCAGTTTAAAGAGATGCGTCATCAGGGCGTCTTCACCCCACCGGGTCTCGACCGTTCCCTGCAGTTCCCTGGCTCACTCGGCGGGATGAACTGGGGCAGCGTCTCCGTTGACCCGAACAACAGCCTGATGTTTGTCAACGATATGCGCCTGGGCCTGGCAAACTATATGGTGCCGCGCGCAAACGTGGCGAAAAATGCCAGCGGCATCGAGATGGGGATAGTTCCAATGGACGGCACGCCGTTCGGCGCGATGCGTGAACGCTTCCTGTCGCCGCTGGGCATTCCGTGCCAGAAGCCGCCGTTTGGCACCATGTCAGCCGTTGACCTGAAAACCGGCAAGCTGGTGTGGCAGGTTCCTGTCGGCACGGTGGAAGATACCGGCCCGCTGGGCATTCGCATGCACATGCCAATCCCGATCGGCATGCCGACCCTGGGCGCGTCGCTCTCTACCCAGTCCGGCCTGCTGTTCTTTGCCGGTACCCAGGATTTCTACCTGCGCGCGTTTGATACCGCCACCGGGAAAGAGATCTGGAAAGACCGCCTGCCGGTTGGCAGCCAGTCCGGCCCGATGACCTACGTGTCGCCGAAAACCGGTAAGCAGTACATCATCATTAACGCCGGTGGCGCCCGCCAGTCGCCGGACCGCGGTGATTACGTTATCGCGTACGCATTACCCGATAAGAAATAAGATGTGAAAAAGGGACCGAAAGGTCCCTTTTTTGTAGGTCAGTTTTTGTAGGTCGGGTAAGCGAAGCGCCACCCGACACGACTGTCGACTCAGAACGTCTCCCAGTTGTCCCCGCTATCTGCAACCGCCGGACGTAGTGCAGCCGGTTTTACCGCTGCGGAGTTCTGCGGTTGAGTACGCCCCTGTGTCTTGCTGCTCAACCGAAACGCGCCGACCGCCTCGGTCAGACGCGCGCCCTGTTCTTCCAGAGACGCCGCCGCCGCAGAGGCTTCTTCCACCAGCGAGGCGTTCTGCTGGGTCACTTTATCCATCTCAGAAATCGCCTGGCTCACCTGGACAATACCGCGGCTCTGCTCGTCGGACGCGGCGGCAATCTCCAGCATGATGTCGGTCACGCGTTTAACCGCTTCGACGATTTCATTCATGGTGTTACCGGCGGCCACGACCTCACCGGAGCCCTGGTCAATCAGCGAGACCGATTCGTTAATCAGGCTTTCGATCTCTTTTGCGGCATTCGCACTGCGGCTTGCAAGGGTTCGGACTTCGCTTGCTACCACGGCAAACCCGCGCCCCTGCTCGCCCGCCCGCGCCGCTTCTACCGCCGCGTTAAGCGCCAGGATATTGGTCTGGAACGCAATGCTGTTGATGACGGCGGTGATCTCGGAGATTTTTTTCGAACTGGTGGAGATATTGCCCATGGTTTTGACCACGCCGGAGACCATCTGGCCGCCGCGGCTGGCTTTCCCGGAGGCATCTTCCGCAAGCTTGCTAGCATGATGGGCGTTATCAGCGTTCTGTTTCACCGTCGCGGTGAGCTGTTCCATGCTTGCGGCGGTTTGCTCAATGGCCGCAGCCTGCTGTTCGGTACGCGAAGAAAGATCGGTGTTACCGGCAGAAATCTCGCTGGTGCCGCGGTAGATCTCCTCCGCCCCCTGACGAACGGTGCCCACGGTGTTTTCCAGCGAGTGCTGCATGGTTTGCAGATCGCGCGTCAGGCGGCCAATCTCGCTGCGCCCGGCCACGTCGTCCGGCATCGTCAGGTCGCCTTTGGCGATATTCTCGATACGTTTCGCTGCACGCTGCAAAGGATTGATTACCGTACGGCGCAGAACGACAAAGGTCATCGCCGTCAGCACCAGCGCCAGCGCAAACGCGCCCACCATAAACATCAGGCCCAGCTGCGTGCGGCTGTGCGCCTGCGCCGTTAGCGCATTGGCACGGTCGGTACGGATTTTAATTGCCTTCAGCAGTACGGCGTTGTAAGCGTCGTCCAGCGGACGCGCCGTTTCGTTTTCATGGTTGATAATCGCCTCGAACATGCCGTTTTTGGCGAATTTCACCATCGGCTGCATGCCCGCGATATAGGCGTCATACCGGGTCTTAAGCTCCGCATCCAGCGCTGCGCCCTCGGCGGTACGCACGGCGCGATTCATGTAGGCGGTAAAGCTATCCTGAGACTGCTTAATGCGTGTTTCCGCCTCGCTGATGTTCTGCTTCATCGCATCCATCTCCGCGATTCGGCTTGCCGCACCGGCGTGGATCAGATTAATACGCGCGGTTCGAAGATGGTTTGAGCTGTTCGACAGCCCCATACGCACCTGAATTTCGGATGTGACATCCTGCTGATCGTTATCGGCCTGCAGCAGGAAATACCCTGCCAGACCCGAGCTCAAGGCAAACAGAAGAATAATGCCACCGAGAATGGAGGAAAACAGCGGAACCAGCCTGATGTGATGCAAGAAGCCCAGCTTGCGCTGCGCCAGCATCGAAGTAGTGTTGTCCATGACCGTCGACTCTCTTGTAGGTAAGATGCGTAAAAACACGCCTGTTAAATAGTCATCGGCACGGCAGAGATTTAGATTACGGCTAAAAACGCCGCACTGGTCACACTTTAGAGAAGATTATTAAAGAAATGCCAGCGGCGAAAAACCGCTGGCAGAAGAGTTACTTGTCGCCGAAATGGATAACGGTACGGATGGATTTTCCTTCGTGCATCAAATCGAACGCCTCGTTAATCTGCTCCAGCGGTAAGCGGTGGGTAATGAACGGATCGAGCTGAATCTTGCCGACCATCGCATCTTCAACCATACCCGGAAGCTGGGTACGCCCCTTCACGCCGCCAAACGCGGAACCGCGCCATACGCGACCGGTGACCAGCTGGAATGGACGGGTTTTAATTTCCTGGCCCGCTCCGGCCACGCCAATAATGATGCTCTCGCCCCAGCCTTTGTGGCAGCATTCCAGCGCGGAACGCATCACGTTGACGTTGCCGATACACTCGAAGCTGAAGTCCACGCCGCCGTCGGTCATCTCAACGATGACGTCCTGAATCGGCTTCTCGTGATCTTTCGGGTTCACGAAATCGGTCGCGCCCATTTCACCTGCCAGCCTGAATTTCTCCGGGTTGGTGTCGACCGCGATGATACGACCGGCTTTCGCCTGAACCGCCCCCTGAATCACCGCCAGACCAATGCCGCCGAGACCGAACACCGCCACGGTATCGCCCTCTTTAACTTTTGCCGTGTTGTGCACCGCGCCGATGCCGGTGGTTACGCCGCAGCCCAGCAGGCAGACTTTGTCCAGCGGCGCCTGCGGGTTCACCTTCGCCAGCGAGATCTCCGCGCAAACGGTGTATTCGCTGAAGGTGCTGGTGCCCATGTAGTGATAAACCGGCTCGCCGTTATACGAGAAACGGGTAGTACCGTCCGGCATCAGCCCTTTCCCCTGAGTGGCGCGCACCGCCTGGCAGAGGTTAGTTTTGCCGGATTTACAGAACTTACACTCGCCGCATTCCGCGGTGTACAGCGGGATCACATGATCCCCTGGCTTCAGGCTGGTCACGCCCTCGCCCACTTCCACCACAATCCCGCCGCCTTCATGGCCGAGTACCGCCGGGAAAACGCCTTCCGGGTCGTCGCCCGAGAGCGTAAACGCATCGGTATGACATACGCCGGTATGGGTAATTTTGATCAGCACTTCACCTTTCTTTGGCGGTGCCACGTCAATTTCAACGATTTTGAGCGGCTGGCCGGGGCCAAATGCAACTGCAGCGCGAGATTTCATATGTCTTCCCTTCTTGTCAGGTATGTGGATTTATTTTAGATAAGAGCGCAGTAAATGGCCGACTTCCGACATGCGTACGGCACGCTGATCCGGCGTGGTTTCCCCCGCTACCAGCTCATCTTTTAGGTGAATCTCAACCATTTCGCCCATCAGGCCATTGGCAGCCCCGCGCACGGCGGCAATTTGCTGCAGGATGGCCAGACAGGGATCGCCCGACTCCAGCGCGCGTTCAAGGGCATCAACCTGGCCCCGAATGCGCCGGACGCGGGTAAGAATACGTTTTTTATCTTCGGGTGAATGCGGCATACGCCCTCCTGATACTATAGGGGGGTATGGTACCTATTTTATCCTTGATATGTAAACACTCTGTTTTTTATGGTTAATGCGCATTTCGTTAACGTTGCGTATTACTCAGGCAGCGCTATACCTGAAATCTCAGTACAAATATTAATGAGACGATCCTGCAATGCAACGTCGTGCGCCTGCGGATTAGCCGTCATGCGCTTCATGTGATAGAAATATTTCCCCGTAACGTCAGCCTCAGTATCACGGCTGGCGGCAAGCCAGGCCTGGGTCAGGTGCGCCTGGTCCCGGGGCATGCGGCCCCCCCATCTTTGTCGGCACCCAGCCAGGCTCGAGGCTGTTACTACGCACATCACGCCAGCGACGCGTCCCAGGGCGTTGACACGTAATGACGTTTGCCTGGCACCTTCAATTGTCTCCAGGTCACCGACAAAGACGGCTTCAGCCTGGGGTAAGGCACGGTGGGCCTCTTCTGCACGGTTCGCATTACGCGCGTGCAATACAACCTGGTGTCCTTGCTGAACCAGCAGTTCGGCCGCCATCAGACCCAGGCCTGTGGACGAACCGGAGATGAAAATGCGTGACATATAATTTCTCCAGATTAGTAAACCGACAGCAAAGGCTGCCGGCTCGAATGTTTATTCAGGACTGCTGCATGCGAGACGCGCTCGCAATCAGCGCCCCCAGCAGCGCACAGACCGCACCAGACAGATATACAGCGGCATAACTAAACTGACCGGCGATCAGGCCAGCTACCGGCCCGGCGATTCCATAAGCGACATCCAGAAATGCAACGAATGCGCCCATTGCACTGCCGCGGTTGGCTTGTGGAACACGTTTTAAGGCTTCAACGCCCAGTGCGGGGAAAACCAGTGCACAGCCCAGTCCGGTAACCAGAGCACCTGCAAGAGCCATCCATTCGTTTGAACCCAACCACAACATTGCCTGGCCAAGCGCTTCAACCACCAGTGACCAAACCGCAACGCGATAGCCGCCTGTTTGGTCTGGCAGATGCCCCAGGGCGAGGCGAACGAAAATAAAACCCAGACCAAACGCAGTCATCACCAGGCCGGCGTTCTGCCAGTGATGTGCCGCAAAGTACAGCGAGGCAAAAGCGGTTAGTCCTGACAACCCAACGCCCTGCAGCATTAATCCCAGCCCTTCGCGCCAGATGCGCCCTACTACGCGATGGAATGGCAGTCGCGGACCTCCAGGCGATATATATGATGTGGTACAAAATGCAACCAGAGCGGCTAACATCGGTGCAGCAATACAGGCAATCATCGCCATAGCGAGGCTGTAATGCTGGTATAACGCCATGCCAACAGGAGCACCAATCAACAGCGCCGCGAACATCGCGATGCCGGTCCAGGACATGGACTTACCGGCGCGCTGAGGGCCAACTGAGGCAATGGCCCAGGACACACATCCCGTCACGAACTGACTTTCGCCAAAACCGGCCATCAGACGACCTGCGATAACAATGCAAAGGGTTGCAGCAGGCGATAAATCCGTTACCGAAGCCACCAGATACAGCGCCCCTGCTATCGCTGAAAGGATTGCTCCCTGCAGAGCAGAACGTTTACCGCCCTGCTGGTCCGTAACCCGTCCGGCATAGCCGCGGGTCAGGACGGTGGCCAGAAACTGGATGCCGACCACCAGTCCCACCACCAGGTTGCTGAAGCCGAGATAACCATGGATGAACAATGGAATCACCGGCAGTGGCAGTCCGACTGCCAGATAGCCAAAGAAAAGTGCGGCAATAACGCCCGTTGCCGGGCGGGGAAGCAGGACGCGCGGGGTGTTATCCTCCGCAAACCGCTTAATGGCGAGGGCTCCCATGTCATTATCCTTTATGAAATATGATTAAGTGGGTTGAACGGCCCGGTGTATCAGGCCGCTCTGTCATCAGGATGCTTTAAAAAGATCGATGTGATAGCCGCTGGCGTTGAGCAGGTAATCACGAGAAGCGGTTATCTCTGTGCTTAGCGCCGCCAGATCAATATCCACCAACTTGCCCGCACGTTTACGAAGCTGGCCGGCCACCATCACGGTATCCACATCAGACCGCTCTATCGCCTGCACGACGGTACCAATTACGTTGGTTACCGGGAAAACAGCGGCTCCGCTGGTGCGAACCATGATAATGTCGGCCTGCTTGCCTGGCGTAAGGGTGCCAATCTGATCCTCCAAACCGGCCGCAAGCGCGCCATTAACCGTTGCCGCTTTCAGGACCTCCTCGGCCGTGATGGGTGACGGCACATTGTCCTCACCACGGAAGCGACGGTAGCGCATAGCCGATCGCTGTTGCCCGAACAGAGCGTGCATTTCCCCGAACATATCGCTGCCAAAGGCAGTATCAAGGTCAATGCCCAGTGCCGGGGTCAAGCCGCGATCGACAGCCTGCTGGTAGGCAAAACTTTCATCGTCGAAGCCAAATAGCGCATCCGACCGTGGATTGACCGTGATGTTTACTCCTGAATCGGCCAGGAGCTTCCAGGTATCCTGAGGAACCCTTGAACAGTGGTTGAAGATGTTATGTGTGCCCAGTACGCCCGGCGTGGCAAACTCAGGGCCTAGATTGGCGAGATCGCCGATGAATTCGGTCAGAATGCGCATGTCGAGTTTGCGAGCGACCTTCCACCAGTCAAGATTGAGCTGACCAAACAGACCAACGTGCACAAGGCTGTCACTTGTATTCCAGCTTCGCGAGAGTCGCTCCAAATCGGCAGGCAAATGCGCCGATGAAGCTTCTTTATCCATTGCTGCACCGACCATATGTAACGCACGGATGCCGCTTTCCTTTAGAGCATTTAATGCTGCATCAGTATGCTCGGGGCTGCGCGAGTTGTGGCAGGCATCAATGATGGTAGTAATACCGGCATCCAGTGAGGCAAGTGCCGTGAGCCTGGTGCTCAGGTACATGTCCAGGGGACGATAATGTTTGCCCAGTTTCTCTGCGACCACATCAATGTAATCAAACAGATCGTCGACATTTGGCATCATGCGGCGCATTACGCCAAGCCACATATGGTGATGAGCATCCACCAGGCCGGGCATAACGATATGGCCAGCTGCATCAATCACCAGGGCATCATCCGCCTGCAGTTCCGGACCCACAGCTGCGATACGGTCGCCATGGACGAGAACATCGCCCACGGAGAGGTTGGGTATATCTGCATCCAAAGTAAGGATGATGCCGCCTTTAAAAAGAGTGCGCGTCGTTGTCATTTCGTATTCCTCAGGGTTAAGTGATGCCATTCGTTGCGAGGTTTGCCCAGCCGGGGACAGGGAAAATAGCGCCTGGCAACGAATTGGCTGACACAATAGGTTGCGCACCATTTTTGATAAAGGTAGTTTTATGCAAATTATATTTGAATAAATTCAAAGGTGAGTCTCTATGAGTTTTGACGGAAGGCTACTGTCAGGATTGAGCGTGCTGGCCGCAGTTGTCGAGGCGGGTAGTTTCAGTCGCGCAGGCGAGGTGCTGGGACTGTCCGCTTCTGGCGTGAGCAGATCGATAGATCGTCTTGAAGAGAGGCTCGGTGTGCGCTTGCTAAACCGTACGACGCGTACGATGAACCTGACGAACGAAGGCCGGGCTTTGTATGAGCGCGCCTCGCCACATCTTGAAGGGATTGAAGTTGCGGCAAGCTACGTATCCGGTGCCGCCATTGCTGTACGAGGATCATTACGGGTCAGCGTTAATCCAATCTTCGCTCGTTATATTTTGGCCCCGAAACTGCCTCTTTTGCGCGAACGTCATCCGGAACTGGAACTTACAGTAGTGCAGCAGCCTGACGTAGGGGATCTTGTGACAGAGGGTATAGATGTTGCGGTGCGTTTCGGGCCGCAACTCCCCTCAACTATTTCTTCGAAATTGCTCTTTCAGACGCGCGTACTCACTGTGGCATCATCGGCATATCTGAAACGGCATGGTCGACCTGAGCATCCTGAAGAACTAGTCACGCATGAGTGCATTCAGTATATCGATCCTCGCCGCGGGAAACCGTTTGAGTGGGAATTCCGTCGTGATCGCGAAGTACTGGCTATTGATACTCATGGTCATTTGACGACAACCGATGTAGATCTGATGGTGCAATCCTGCGTAAGTGGTGTTGGCATTGCCCAGGTACTTTCACTCAGCGTCACGCAATTGATCGCTGACGGAATGCTGGTCGAACTTTTTCCGGAATGGCCTGGCGAAACCTATCCGCTGTATATCACGCGGCCATCTCGTCGACTGCCCCCCGCTGCTGTCGAAGCCTTTATGGAATTTTGCGCTGAAATTTGCGTAAATCATGCAGCGAATTGAAAAAAGAAGCTATCAGCTGCTGGCCGCACTTCAGCGGCGAGCAGCTGATAGCCTCAGCGATAATCAAAGAATTTGTCTGCTCACAAGCATGGCCCCATTAATTTATTCCTTATTCGAGATTATTTACTCTGCCTCAACATGTACGCTGATGTTCAGCCGTTTTGCTTCCATGGATATCATTTTTTGGGCAAGAACCATATTGCCGCCATGTACTTGATCTATTAAGTGTTGAACGAGAGTCATCATCAAAAAATCCTTATTAGCCGGATAAAAATCGATCATATCAATCCCGCTATCCTGCAGCTGCTGGTGCGTAGTTCTCTCCGTTTCAGCAACAATTTTGACCACGCTGGCCTGCATCTTTTCGATTTGCTCAAATACAATACGGTTTATGATTTCGATTTGTTCTGGCTTTAAGTCCTTTACCATCATTACCTCTCATAAAATTTTGTAGCTAAGAAAATTTGGATTATGACAAACCTAATATAAGTACAGGAAGTGAGTCTTCATTCATCATTTAGCAGTATCTTAGGTACGACGGAACGTTTGCTGCCGCACAACGATATACCGCCAGTATAACCCCTCCATAATCAGCAAGATCGGTCAGGATTTTGGCCGTTCGGTGAGGCAAAGTAGGTCATCAGGAGGATGCAATGAACGATGCAATCAAAACGGCTTACCGCGAGCGCTTCACGACGGTGTGCGACTATATCGCCCAACATCTCGATGAACCGCTCACGCTGGAGAAGATCAGCGCGTTAGCCTGCTGTTCGCCTTATCATTTTCACCGGCAGTTCCTGGCGTTTAGCGGCCAGCCTTTGTATCGCTATATTCAGTGGCTGCGCCTGCGTCATGCGTCCTGCGACTGGCGTTTAATCCTCAGGATAAGGTGATTGATATTGCGCTCGATGCCGGGTTCCAGAGCCCTGAATCGTTCAGTCGCGCCTTCAGAAACGCGTTTGGAAAAAGCCCGCGTCAGTTTCGGCAGCAGCCGGACTGGCTGAACTGGCACCAGCGCGTACCGAAAATGACCTTTCAGGAGCAAAAAACGATGGAAATTAAGATTGTCGATTTCCCACAGACCCAAGTGGCAATGCTTCAGCACCGTGGCAACCCGGATCGGGTAAATGGCAGCGCGGCGAAATTTATTGCCTGGCGTAAAAGCACGGGCCTATCGCCAGTACACGAAAGCAGCACGTTTGGTATCGCCTTGGATGACCCGGCAACCACACCCGCAGACGCCTTTCGTTTCGATATCTGCGGCAGTATCTCTGAAGCGATACCAGAAAATGAATTCGGGGTTTGCAGTGGCGAAATCGACGGCGGACGTTACGCCGTAGCCCGCCACACGGGTTCTCTGGATACCATTTCCGCCACGGTGTGGGCGATGTTTCGCGACTGGCTACCGGCCAGCGGCGAAACGCTGCGCGATGCCCCGGTATTTTTCCACTACCTCAACTTCATTCACGAGGTGCCAGAACATGCGCTGCAAACGGATATCTATCTGCCGTTAAATTGACTATCCCTTGTTTCCACCTTTTTCCGGGTAGCGCTGAGCTTGCCCGGCATAGAACTCCCTTGCAAACAGCGCCAGCGTTTGCCGTTCCTCCTTGAGATAGCAACTGAAACCCTGTCACTAATGGGCCATCCGCGCCTGCGCGATTGGTGCAAAAAATCAAACACACCTTTAGATAAAGGCCACTTATTCTGGCATACGTTACAAGGTAGTATTCAGACACATGACGAGTAAAGTTGTGAATTAATAGTCGCAGTACCTCTAATGCAGATAAACCAACCCACGGAGATAAAATGCTGGTACTTTTTACAATGTTTATATTTTCACTGACGCTTTCATTTTCTCCTGGCCCCGTTAATATGGTGATTATATCGTCTGGTGCCGTTCACGGCTTTAGAAAGACCTTCTCATTTGTCTCCGGTGCAACGATAGGGTTTACGTTATTACTCATCTTTATATGTTTCGGCTTTTACGCTGCAATCGAAAAATATCCAGTGTTTTTCCGGTATCTTAATATTGCCGGTTCTTTATTTATAATGTATCTGGGCTATAAGATAGCGTCGTCACGGTCCGATATGTCATTAACAAAAACAGATTCACCCGGTTTTATTCAGGGTTTTGTCATGCAGTGGTTCAACCCCAAAGCATGGACCGCGTGCGCCTCTGGGGCAGCGATGTTTTCTGAACCCTCTAGCCCTGTTACAGCTCTCGTCTTTATCACGGTCTATTTTTTAGTCTGTTATATGTCGCTTTCAGCATGGGCATTGATGGGAGAAAAAGTATCTGTGCTGCTCAGGAGCACGCGGCAGCTCCGCACGTTTAACGTGTTGATGGGCGGACTGCTGCTTATTACGGCGTGTTACATGCTCTTTTTAGCATTTTAACCCGTTATAACGCGTGAAACTCAATCGCGTTATAAATATCATTAATCAATTTGTAGGCAATACTGCTGGTCGACATATTAGAAGGCCATACGGCATAGACTTTCAGCGGTTCTAATGACCAGTCAGGAAGTATTTCCAGCATTTCTCCGCGCTTAACATCCTCTTCGCTTAAATAGCGAGGAGGTGCTGCGAGACCAATTTGTTGTCTGGCAAGGGCATAAGCGGCTTCGACATTATCTACATACACCGTGGGCGTATACGTTACGACGGCCACTTCTCCATTTTTATGTCGAAATTCCCGGTTATTCTGCCTCATATTGAGTCCAATCCATGGCAGTTTCGCCAGGTCATCAGGATGCGTAATCGTCGGGTAATGGCTGAGCAATTCCCGGGACGCAACTACCTGGCGCGGGAGCACAAAAAGATGGCGCGCTTTAAGAGAACTGTCCGGAAGCTCGCCGATTCGAAATGCCACATCGATACCGTCGGCAATAATATCTCTGCGCGTATCGCTATAAGAGATATTCAGTAAAATGCCCGGATGACGTTTTATAAAATCGGCCAGATGGCGAGTAAACGCACTCTTCAGAAAAACGGCAGGAAGAGAAACAGTCAGCTTATTCGCCGTTGATATCGAACGCTGCTTAAATTCAATGACCCCCTGCTCATACAGCGCCAGCATCGATTTGGCCGTTTCCAGCAAATTGGCTCCATCGTGAGTCAGAGAGAGTTTACGGGTATTTCTGTACAGTAACGCGCAGCCAAGATTTTTTTCCAGCTTTGATAAATGCGCGCTTGCCGTTGCGGTTGTAAGCCCTAACGCTTCCGCCCCACCCGAAATGGATCCTGCCTCAGCAATCTTTGCAAACACTATCAGATAACGGATGTCATCAATCATTTATCGTCCTGTCGCGACGGTGTTCCTGCGAACTACGCGTTTAATCATAGAGTTACGATATCGTACTTTCCTCTCCGGTCGCATCTCTTTTTATCGTTTGGACTTTAGCGCCCTACTCATTTTGCGAGGCGCTGCAGTGTCAGCCCAGCGACATCCTCTCCTGGGAGCCGGACAGCCCGGAATGACGCGCCTGCGCCAGCGTTTGCAGCTCCTCCTTAAGCCAGCGCGTTGCGCCCCGCTGGCCGCAGCGTTTATGCGAGTAAATTTTCACCTCAAACGTGCGTATCGAAAACGGTAAAGGAAAAATCCTCAGGTCCGCTGCCGCAGCCAGCTTCTCAGCGGCAAAACGGGGGATCGCCATCAGCAGGTCGCTCTCCGCAACGATAAACGGCGCGCTGAGCATCGACGGCGTTTTGATCGCGATTTGTCGGGTATAGCCCAGTTGTTCCAGCCGCACGTCCAGAACGCCCTGCTTCTCATTCCATGGCGTCACCACCAGGTGTCGGGCCGCGAGATACTCCTCCAGCGTGAGACGCGTCCGGCGCGCGTTGCTGATGACCACATACTCATCTTCAAACCAGTCGATCTCTTCCAGCTCCGGGTGCCGGATATCATCCTGAGTGCTGAACCCCAGCGCGAGATCCACCTCGCCCGCCAGCAGTTCCGTCAGCGCCGGACTGTGCGGCAGATAGCGCAATTCAAAGCGCAACCCAGGGGCAGTAAGCTGCAGACTGTGCATCAGAGCCGGAAAAATGCAAAGCGCGGTAAAGTCCGTTATCGCAATCTGCAGGCTCTCCGTACTGCTGGCCGCATCAAACTCCGCCTGCGGGGTCAGTTCATGATTAAGGAACGAGAGTGCGGAAGCAATCGAAGGTGCGAGCTGAGAGGCATAAACGCTGGGGGACATACGATGCCCTTCGCGGAAAAACAGCGGGTCATTCAAGCTGGCGCGCAGGCGCGACAGCGCATGGCTGAGCGCGGATGTGCTCATCGCCAGCTCGTCAGCGGCCAGCCGAACGGAACGGTGGCGGTAGATCGCGTCGAAAACGGGCAGCAGGTTTAAATCAAGTCGTCTCAGGGCCGGATGCATAATATTCATCATATGTTGATTTCATTGCACTTAATTCTTCGGACAATACTCCGTATGCTTAACGCCATCAATCAGGACACACGCTAAAAAGCAGGAAAAACAATGAGCATCACCCTTCGTCAGGCACGCCCCGAAGATGCGGCGGCCATTTACGCCATGATTTACGAGCTGGCGGTGTATGAAAAAGCCCCGGAAGAAGTGGTTACCACGCCGGAGGAGATCCGGGAAACGCTCTTTGGCGCAGGTACAAAAACCGAGGCATTGATCGCGGAGTATGAAGGCAAGATCGCCGGCTATGCCGTGTTCTTCACCAGCTATTCAACCTGGCTTGGCCGCAACGGGATTTATATGGAAGACCTTTACGTTTCCCCGGAATATCGCGGTAAAGGCGCGGGAAGAGCGCTGCTGAAACATATTGCTCAGCTCGCGGTAAAACGGCAGTGTGGCCGCCTTGAATGGAGCGTGCTGGACTGGAACCAGCCCGCCATCGATTTTTATCTGAGCATTGGCGCGCTGCCGCAGTCCGAATGGGTGCGATACCGTCTTGACGGAGAAGCGTTGCTCAAATTTGCCGAATAGCGGCACGTCATACCCGAGAAGATCCCGCCCCGCGGGATCGCTCTTTCCTGCGTCGATCCCGTCTCAACAGATTCTGAATTTATGCTACCCTTCCATAAATTTCATAAACATAGTGCAGAACGCCATGACGACAGCCCCTTTTATCCGCCCTCAACTCACCTTGCCAAACGGCGCTGACAAACTGCTGCTGCACTCCTGCTGCGCCCCCTGCTCGGGTGAAGTGATGGAGGCCATCCAGGCGTCGGGCATTGAGTACACCATTTTCTTCTATAACCCCAATATCCATCCGCAAAAGGAATACCTCATTCGTAAAGAGGAGAATATACGCTTTGCGGAAAAACACGGCGTGCCGTTTGTTGATGCCGATTACGACACCGATAACTGGTTTGAACGCGCGAAAGGCATGGAATGGGAACCCGAGCGCGGCGTCCGCTGCACCATGTGCTTCGATATGCGTTTCGAGCGTACGGCGCTCTATGCGGCAGAGAATGGATTCAGCGTCATCAGCAGCTCGCTCGGGATCTCCCGCTGGAAGAACATGCAGCAGATAAACGACTGCGGCCAGCGTGCGGCCGCGCGCTATCCGGGTATGGTTTACTGGGACTATAACTGGCGCAAACAGGGCGGCTCTTCACGCATGATTGAGATCAGCAAGCGGGAACAGTTTTACCAGCAGGAATACTGCGGCTGCGTTTATTCGCTCAGAGACAGTAACCTGCACCGTAAGTCACAGGGCCGCCCGCTGATCCGCATCGGGAAACTGTTTTACGGTCAGGATGACAATGAGAAATAATGGGTTCCGGATATAGAGATATATCCGAAAACCGCCCTTTCAGGTGCCGAATTTAGCCTTGCGTCTCTCGTATCCACAAAGAGCGGCTATCCTTTAATTATCAACAAAAGGAGGCAAAAATGTCTGATTTCGGTACTGATAAAAACACCCAGTTTGCTGAAGATAAAGCAAAAAATAAATTTGATGAACTAGCAGGCTCAGCGCAGCAGCAGTTTGGTGAATTCGTTGATTCACCAAAGCATCAGGTAAAAGGTGCAGCTAAAAAATATGCCGCGCAGGCCAGCGATGCCGTTTTCGATGTAACAGAAGCGGTCAGAAATAATCCCCTCACCGGCCTCGTCGCCGCGGGTGCTGTCGGTATTGTTCTCGGTCTGTTGCTGGGTCGAAAATAACAAAAGCCCCTTCGGGGCTTTATTTTTACCTAACTAAACAATCTTACCATACGGTCTAGATCTTCCTCTTTCACGGCCCGCGATAAATAATACCCCTGAAAGTTCTTGACGCCCAGCGCGACTAATTTTTCAAACTTTTCTTCACTATCAACCCCCTCGGCAATACAGTCCGTTCCGGTCATATCGCTATAAAGCTGTATCGCTTTAATCAGGTTATAGTCATTGTCGTTTGCCACAAAATGCTCAACGATGTCCCGATCCAGCTTAAGTCCATCAAAATGCACCTGGCGAACCGGGAACATGGTTTGATGATTTGAGAAGCAGTCATCCAGATACAATCGACACCCTGTATTACGTAAATGCCGCATGGTTTCAGGGATCCTTTTGTCCTTCGTTACGTCAATATCCTCTGCAAATTCAAAGACCAGCTTTTCGGCCCACTGCGGTTTGAGCAGCATATCGATGGCTTTGCGTGCCATATCAGGCAATGCATTTCCGGAAGCCAGGCGAGGCGGGATGTTCACAGAAAAATAATATTTCCCGTTATACTTATTAATACCCGAAACGGCGGCATGGATGACTAACGCTGTTATTTTTAACCATATCTCATGATTTGAGATGTCCGTGAGAAAACTGGCTGGCTTGACAATTTTACCATTTTTATTCCAGCGAATAAGTATTTCAAAACCTACGCCCTTTTTGTCACGATCGGTAATAATCTGATAGGCAGGGAAGATCTCTCTTTTAAGTAGCGCATTAAATATTTCTGTTTCCTTATCCGTGAATTCTGTTTTCTGGCGCTGATGTTTAATTCGCCTTTCCGCTTTTAAATTATGCGGATCGTGTAGCCATCGCTTAATTAAGTTTAATTTGAGCACACCCTCCTTCCGATGGGTATAAACCGTTTTATTCGACAACCCCATTCTTTCGCACATTTCTTTTACTGACATACCGCGATAGAAATTTAATAAAACATCAATCTCTCTTTTTGTTAGCCACTTTACGTTTTCCTGGGAAGAGTTATCCCGGTAACGATCGCGTAATAAGTACGAACGGTCCTTAAATACATTATGGTGCGTATGAATAAAGGTTATAATATCTGAAACGCGGGCTATACGAATCAATGATAACTGATAACTATTATTTAAAAGACTGCCCAGGGTGCGATACAGCCAGCCATCCGGTATGTCGCCATACAGGGTGACGCGTCTAATAACGGGAAGTGTATTGAGCACGGATGCCAGACGCTTCAGGCTTTCCAGGAGATTCACGACCCCCTTACCAAGAAAGACAACGATATGAGCATTTTGATTTATAAGGATATTTTCCATATCCCGCTCGGATATCTCATCCCCCTCAAAGTGCAGATGCGAAGCCTCTATTTCGTACTGGCTTAGGATCAGACGATATCCCTGGAACGTAAAACCGCAGGCTGAAATGACAAATTTTTGTTCATCGCACGCCCCATTTCTGTGAGAAATTTTGTGGGTCATAAACTGCTCCTGGGCACTAACGCACCTTTTCCATTTGTGAATACGTAAAATTTACCGCACCTTTTATAATCATTAATTTTACAATACAGCCACAGGGTACGAAACATTTATCAGTTGAACTCACAGGAACATCTTTGCGTTAATCACCGCGGTTTAAATATACTTTTCTTTTCAAATAACCCCGACAAACATCTCATTCTCAGGGTATAATGAAAATTCCGAAAAAGAAGACTGGATACTTCATCTATCGGTTCATTCAAATACGAGAAAAATGCTATGGATAATCATATCTCATCCAGGGCCTTGCTACATCGAAGGGATGTTATAAAGAGCAATCCGCGATTCGGTGAGGCAATATTAGAGCACTACACAATTAATGACACCATCTACAAAAAACAACCTTTGTTCTACAAGACAATGCTGCAGGAATCACGATTCAATATTATTCTCTCCATGTGTTGCTTTATTTTTGGAAATCAGGCCGAGTCAGTTTCAGAGATTAAAGAGTTATGTTCTCGCTATAAGATAGCCAGCCCTAACAGCGTTATTGCGATCATTACGATACTCAGAACCACCGGGCGCATCAGAACCTGGCGCTGCACGGAAGACCGACGTAAAACGAGAATCGCGCCAACTGAAAAAGGTCTCAATGAACTTAAGCGTTATATGTCCGGTGCTTTTTTGCCCGTCAGCATTCTTTACCCAGCATTTAACATTAATGTTAACCTGCTGGATAATGATATTTCGAGAAACAACTTTTTTCGCCGTGCGGCTGAATATCTTTTTCGGGGATTAACGTTCCGAAAGGTGCTGCCAGAAGTGGGATTATTTATCGATAAAGATGGCGGGCGTATGATTATGCTTTATCTTTACCTGCAGGCCATGAAAAACAAATCTGCCCATGGTGCCGTCATTGAATATTCAGCAAGCACGCTAGCAAAAGAATTTTTTGTTTCGCGCATTCACGTCAACCGAATTATTAAATCGGCACAAGAGGCGGGTTATCTTAAAGATCGTGGTGATGGTCGAATGTCGATATACCCGGCGTTTCTCGAACTTGTTGAAAATTATGCCGGATTATATTTTGCGTATGTTACCCATTACATCAACGTCGTACCTAAAGAGCGACGCCACGCTCATAACATGACGTCAACCGTATAATTCACCAGGCGTTCGGAATTCCGAACGCCACTCATCTATCGTTCCCGCAACGCCTCTTTTGCCTTGTTCAGCGGTTTTAACAGATAATCCAGAATGGTTTTGCTGCCGGTTTTAATGTCTACGGTGGCAATCATGCCGGGAAAGACCGGGAACTCCTGACCTTGCTTATTGGTCAGATGGTTACTGTCGGTACGAATATAGACGCGATAGTAGTAAACATCTCTTTTCACCTCATCCTGCAGGGTGTCCGGCGAAATCATGGTCACTTCCCCTTCCAGCCCGCCGTAAATGGAGTAGTCATAGGCCGTCACTTTCACCAGCGCCTTCTGGCCAGGATGAATAAACGCCACATCGCGCGGCGAGATTTTCGCTTCAATCACCATCTGATCGTCAAGCGGAACCAGACTCATCAGCTTGCCGTTCGGCGGGATGACGCCTCCCACGGTCGTGACGTCAATATCCTTCACGATCCCGCGAACCGGGGCATTGAAGGTCAGCCGGGTCAGAGAGTCTTCACGCCCCTTCATCACCGAACGCTGGGCTTCAATCTCCGCATTGGCTTTCGCCAGCTCTTCACGGGCGCGAACGTAATACTGGTTTTTCATCTCGGTGATTTTGTTCTCAAGCTCATTTTTCTGACGCTCAAGACGCAGCACCTCCACCTTGCTGGCCGCTCCCTGTGTCACCAGCGGACGGGTTAACGACAGTTCGCGCTGCACCAGCTCGGCCCCCTGACGCAAACCGGCCAGTCCTTTTTCGAGGCTTTCACGACGGGACTGGTAGAGCGCCGTTTCCTGTTTGACCAGCTCAACGTCGTCATCCAGCTCTTCCGGAAACGCGAGTTCCGTGTCGTTCACCTCGGCCTTCAGGCGCGCCGCCGTTGCCAGCGCCGCATTCAGACGAGACTCGCTCTCCAGCACGCTCGACTCGGTTTTCGTCCGGTCAAGCTGCGCGAGCTGCTGGCCGCGTTCCACAATGTCGCCTTCGCGCACCATCAGGCTGTGGATAATGCCGCCTTCCAGGGACTGAATGACCTGCTCATGCGAAGACGGTATCACCTTACCGCTGCCGGTGGTCACCTCATCCAGATGGAACAGGCTTGCCCAGGCGATAAACACCGCCAGCAGGGCAAACAGCGACCATGCCACCAGGGTAGAGCGCGGCAGGCGAGGCTCCTTCAGCCGGCTATTGAAACGAGACAAATCATTCATGCCGCGCCCTCCTCTGCAACCGCCGCCGGCTTCATGGTCACGGTGCGCTGTGCTGCTTTTTGCGGTGCCATACCGTGCTGGTGCAGGATAGCGTCGCGCGGTCCGTCCATCACCACCTTGCCGTTTTCCAGCACGATGATGCGGTCGACCAGGTCCAGAATCGGCAGGCGATGCGTCGCCACGACCAGCGTCCGGCGTTTACCCAGCCATTTGTGAAGATGCTGAATAAACTGCTTCTCGCTCATTTCGTCCAGCCAGGCGGTAGGCTCGTCCAGCAGCAGGATATTTGGCGAGGTGATCAGGGCGCGCGCCAGCAGCAGCGCCTGACGCTGTCCGCCGGAGAGGCCCGTTCCGCCCTCGTTGATGACGGTGTTCAGCCCCATTTTCTGCTTGCGCACAAACTCCAGCGCGCCGCTGTTAACCAGCGCCTGATGAATTTCGTCATCGGTGGCGAGCGGGTTCCCCATCAGGATGTTGTCCCGCACGGAGCCAAAGAACAGCCGGGCCTGCTGGCTAAGCAGCTGCATATCCCGACGTACATCGGCCGGGTCGAGGTGATTGAGCGCAATATCGTCCAGCAGAATGCTGCCCTGCTGCGGCTCCTGCATGCCCGCCAGAAGCTGTAACAGCGTGCTTTTCCCGGAACCATTGCGTCCAAGCACCGCCACGCGCTCGCCGGCGCGGATCTGCAGCTTGCTGATGTTGAGCACGGTGAGTTTCTCTTCCTCGTCGTAGTAAAACCCAACGTCCTCAAGCGAATAGTCGCCGCGCAGGTGGGCCTTGTGCACCTTCTTGCCGTGCTGCGGATCGTCAATCGGACGCTGCATCAGATCGTCCAGCCCCTTGCGGGCCACTTTCGCCGACTGCCAGCGCGAGAGCACGCCTGAGATCTGCGACAGCGGCGCAATGGTCCGCGACGCCAGAATCGAGGTCCCGACCAGCGCACCGGTGGTCATATCGCCGCTGATGACCAGATAACACCCCACCAGCAGCACTACCGCATAAACGATGGACTGCACCTCCTGCGTCCAGGTGAGCAGCAGGCCCGTCAGCCAGCGCTGCTTCATGCCGACGCTGGCGGCGACGTCGTTGGTGTTATTCCACTGGTTCTGGAAACGCTGTTCGGCGCGCATCAGCTTGATGTCTTCAATGCCCTGCACCGCTTCCACCAGCGTCGCGTTACGGATGGCGGATTCGCGCATCCCTTCGCTGGAGAGTTTCCCCAGCGGGCGCTGTACCAGCAGGCCCGGGATGAGCAGCAGCGGCACGGCGAGCAGAACCACCAGCACCAGCGGGCCGCCAATCATCCACAGAATGAAGACGAACAGCAGGAAGAACGGCAGATCGGAAATCGCCGCAATGGTGGTGGAAGTGATCAGCTCGCGCACCGACTCCAGCTCGCGGATCTGCGCGATAAACGATCCGGTTGATTTCGATCGCGCGCCGTTTTTAATCCGCAGCGCGTGGGCAAAAACGCGTTCAGAGATACGCAGGTCGGCGCGCTTGCCCACTACATCAGAAATATGCACCCGCAGCATACGCATGATGAATTCGAACACGATGGCAATCATCACGCCGCCAAACAGCACCCACAGCGTGGCCTCCGACTGCGACGGCACCACCCTGTCGTATACCTGCATGGAGAAGACCATGCCTGAGAGCGCCAGCACGTTAGCCACCAGCGCCACAAGCATAATGTCGCTGTAGCGTCGCCAGTCCTTCAGCGCCAGCTGCCAGAACCAGTTTTTCTCATACGGTTTGATGTAGTCATCCACGCGGGCATCCGGCGTGGATTCAAGCGGGCGCAGTACCATCAGGCCCTTTAACCGCGACCCGATCTCCTCGCGCGTCAGCGTCGTCTCCAGCCCCGCATCGCCGCTGAACTGCAGGCTGACGTTGCCTTCGTTGTCCATGCGGTTGATCACCGCAATCTGCCCGCCGGTAAATTCCGCCAGCAGCGGCAGACGCCACGGATCGAGGGATACCGCTTCCGCCGCCACCACACGCATCCCCAGCCCAAGCTGGCGCGCCATCTCCTCCAGCACCAGCTGGCGCGGAGACTGGCTTTCATGGTTAATTGTGACCCGAACATGCTCCGCGGAAAAATCCAGCCGGTAGTGCTTCGCGATGATGAGCATGCCCTGCAGCCAGGGTTCGTACAGTGGATGTGTCTTCATAAGGCTACGTCCTGTCCAGAGCGGTAATTCCGCCCTGAAATGATACCTTTACGGGATGATTAAAAAACGAACGCTTTCTAAACGAGCCCGCAAAATAATCTTGTGAAATATAGGGTTATGACTATTCGTGTAAAGAAATGCCAAAAGGCCGCGGGGATCGCTCCCCGCGGCGTTGTTTTACGCAATTAACAGCTGATGGTTCGCCAGCAGCGTCGCCAGATCCGTCTGCACGCCGTTCAGGGTCACCAGAGTGGTCGGCGAGAACTGGCCGCCCGTACCGTCCAGGTCAACCTGGATCTCGGTATTGCTGCCGTTCTGCACCACGCGGATGTAATCGCTGATATTGCCCGCGCTGCTGTCCAGCGTGGCCACGCCGTTCACATAGCTCGCCGAGCCCGTGCCGGTATAGCCGCTGCCGGAGAGCAGATCGCGCAGGTCAATACGATCCGTGTCCGCTGTCCCTTCCCAGGTCCCGACCGTAAAGCCGTTCACCACGTCGTGGCCGTTACCGCCCGTTGCATCCGAGGCGTTGATCAGCTTGTAGAGCAACGTATCGTGACCGCCGCTGCCGATGTTGAAGGTGTCATTTCCGCCGCGACCTTCGAACCGGTTATCACCGCTGTTGCCGGTAATGACGTCGTCGAAATCCGAACCGTTAATCCCTTCAATGTTCAGCAGACGCGTGGTGCCGAACCCGGTGTCCTGCGCGGTTGAGAGGCGCAGGTCAACGGTTACGCCGGAGGTCGCATTGCGGTAATCCACCACGTCCATACCACCGGTGTTGCTCCAGGTGTCATAGTCGGAATGGGTATTCCAGCCTCCGGAACCGTTGTAGGTATAGGTGCCGTTTTCAGCGATAAAGGTGTCGTTATACCCGGTCCCGGTGATAGTCCCGCTGTGGCCGCCGGTGGCGGCTTCGGCCGTCAGGACATAGCCCTCCTTGCCGTTGCCTGCCTCCAGACCGCTCCAGGTGACGTTATCCGACACGCCGTTGGTGATCTTCAGGATCTCAGCCGAATAGGTTTCATTCGGATCAAGCCCGTAGAAGCTCACCAGCGCAGAGGTATCGTTCGAACCGATACCGGACTGGGCGTTGATGATCTGCGAGGCCACCAGCACGCCCGCGGCGTTGTACAGATTGACCGTGTTGCCGTAGTAGGCGTTGATGCCCTCGCTGTCGACAATGTGCAGATGCATCGCGGTGCCGTCAGCAATGGTTTTGCTGTTTTGCACCAGCACCACCTTGCCGTTCTGCTGAGAAACCAGCAGGTCCTGCGCGCCGTCCCAGTTGTAGTCGACAGCCGCCACGCCGGTGACGTTCGCCAGGCCTGAAGCCAGCTGGCTTGAGGTCCAGGTAGAGCCGTAACCGTTGTTGGTGAACAGGGTCGCCGTTTGCGAGCCGCTGTAGGTGCTGAGCTTGACGATGTCCATCTGTCCGTCGCCGTTCCAGTCCACCGCCACAGACAAATAGCCCGCCGCTGCGTTAGAGGCTTCTACCGCGCTCTTGGTGGCCGAGAGCTTCCCGGTACCGTCGTTGTAGTAGATCACCCCGCCGTTGTTGTTGTAGCTGCTGCCCAGGTACAGATCCATGTAGCCATCGCCGTTGAAGTCCGCCCACGTCATGGATGCCGCCGTGGTGGTATTTGAAGCGTTTGCCACAAACACGTTCGTCAGGTTCTGACCGATGGAGAGCGTGCCGTTACCGTTGTTGTTGATCACGGTTAACGAGTACGCGCCGCTGCGGTTAGTGTGCTGGACAATATCTACCGTGCCGTCGTTGTTCAGATCGACGCCGGAGATTTCACGCATGGTGGTGAATTGCCCCCAGAAACCTGCTCCGCCATTGGTCCCATCCGGCGACAGTACGCCGTTCTTGTTGATCAGGTACGTAATGGAGTCCGCGCCGGAGTCACCGTAGGCCAGATCCAGATACCCATCACCTGTTTTATCGTACGCAATCACGCCGCCGTACCAGATGGTAGTGCCCATTGCCAGCTGACTGGCGTTATAGGTACTGCCATCGTAGGTCCACATCACCTGCGTTGACCCGGCGTAGGTATTTTCCGTCGCGAAAATGTCCTGCGTGCCGTTACGGTCAAAGTCGGCGGCGGTCTGGCTCACCACGTAGTAGTTACGGGTGTTGGTCAGCGTATTCCCGGCATAGGTCGAGCTATCGCTGCTGGAGTAAGACTGGCCGTTAGCGATGATATTCCACAGACCGCTGCTGTTCATGCCGAGAGTCATGGTGGAGTTGTTGCTGTTCCCCGCCGTGGTTGCCCAGTCGGTATTCACCGAGGTGGTATCAATCACCAGGCTGCCGGTCGCCGTACCCGTGGTATTGCCGTTACCCGCGCTGCTCTTCACCTGCGCGGTCACGCTGTAGCTCGCCACGCTCAGCGCATCGCCGTCCGGGATCTGCAGATACCAGGTGTTGTGATCCGGGTCGACCACCACCGCACCGCCGGTCTGGGAGGTGTAGGTTTTGCCGTTCACCGTCACCACCAGATATTCGCCGTTCACCAGGTCAGCGGAGACGGTACCGCTGACGATCGGCGTAGTGTCCGACGTGGTCTGCGCGGTAATCGCTGCAGTGGTGGTCGGAATGCTGGTATCGACGTTCAGCACAAAGCCGTCGGATTCCGTGTAGTTACCGGCCCTGTCGGTGACGCGCACGATGTAGGTGTGATTCCCGTCGCTCAGGCCGTTGTCCTGGAAGGACCAGCTCGCGCTGCCGTTCATGGTCACCTGGCCGAGCAGTACCCCATCACGGTAGAGCTGCACGATCTCGCCGTCGTCCGGGGCGCGGTTCAGCGTCCCGTTGATCAGCGGCGAGTTATCGTCCGTTGCCACCGCGCTGCCAAAGATGCCCTGACGCTCGCCTTCACCGTCGGTATAGCTCACGACCGTGCCGACCGTGGTTGGCGGCGTGGTGTCTACCGTGACGACCTGAGACGCGGTCGAACCCACGTTGCCCGCCTGGTCGATAATCCGCACCTGGTAGGTGTAGTCGCCGTCAGGCAGATCGCGGGTATCGGTGTAGCTCCAGCGCTGGTTGGTGACCGTGGTATCGAGCCACGTATTCCCGCCGTCCAGGCTGATCTGTACGCGCTCGTCGCTTGCCAGCGCGCTGCCCAGCGAACCGTTGATGGTCAGCGTGGTGTCCATGGTGATGAAATCACTGCCGGACTGGCCGGTATCTTCGCTGATGCTGTCGATGGTGACGCCGTACTGCGGCGCCTGGGTATCCACCGTCACCGCCTGCGAGGTGGTTGCCCCAACGTTCCCCGCCAGATCGACGACCCGTACCTGATAGTTGTGGCTGCCGTCGGTCAGGGTACGCGTGTCGCTGTAGCTCCACTGCGTGCCGCTTACGGTGGCGTATACCCAGGTGCTGCCGCCGTCCATGCTCACCTGCACGAATTCACCCGCGCCGAGTTCTGCGCCGAGCGTTCCGTGCAGCGTGTACGAGGTCGAACTGGTCAGGAAGTCGTTATTGTCGAAGCCGGTATCCACGGTGATGTTATCCACGGTCACCGTAATCGCCGCATCCGGGGCGACCGTATCGACGGTCACCTGCTGATGGGCGCTAGCGCCCACGTTACCGGCCGCATCCACCACGCGAACGTAGTAGTCATAGGTCTGGTTACCCAGCGTGCGGCCGTCCACGTAGTACCAGCTGTTGCCGGTGACGATCACGTTCTGCCAGGTGACGCCGCCGTCGATGCTGATCTGCGCGTATTCGCCGTCGGCCAGCGTCGCGCCGAGCGAGCCGTGCAGCGTCAGGGACGTGTCGCGAGTGATAAAGTCGCTGCTGCTCAGGCCGGTATCGTCGCTGATGCTGTCGATGGCGATCGTTTTGCTGGCGTCCGGCGCAACGGTATCAATGGTCACCACCTGAGAGGCGGTGGCGCTGATGTTGCCCGCATCGTCAATCACGCGCAGCTGGTAGTTGTAATCTCCGTCGGCCAGCGTGCGGCCATCGACGTACGTCCAGCTCAGGCCGCTGACGCTGACGTCGGTCCAGGTGACGCCGCCGTCAAGGCTGATCTGCGCGTGGTCGCCGCTGCCCAGCGCCGCGCCCAGCGTGCCTTTCAGGCTGATCTGGTTGTCGCTGGTGATAAAGTCGCTGCCGGACAGGCCGGTATCCTGCGTAATGGAATCCACGGTAATGGTGGTTGCCGCAGGCTTCGTCAGATCAATCACCACGTCCTGGCTGTCCGTTGCCCCCACGTTGCCCGCGTTATCAATCACCCGCACCTGGTACTGATACGTACCGTCCGTCAGGGTGCGGCCATCGGCGTAGCGCCAGGTGGTGCCGGTCACGGTCAGGTCAATCCAGGTGACGCCGCCGTCGAGGCTGATCTGCGCCTTCTCGTTATTGCCGAGCTGCGCGGTCAGCGAGCCGTTGACGACGACCTGGCTGTCGTTGGTGATGAAATCCGTTGCGCTCAGGCCGGTATCGTTTTGCAGCGAATCAATACTCATCCCCATCGACGGCGCGGTGAGATCCACCGTGACGGTATGGTTATCGCTGGCGCTGTTGCCGATGGTGTTGCTCACCAGGGCGTTAATCACGTACGAGCCGCCGTCTGCCAGCGCGGTCACGTCAGCGCTGCCCACCGTGTAGCTCCAGGTGCCGTCATTCTGGACGGTAGCCGCATAGGTTTTACCGTTCAGCGTGATGGTCACCGTCTGGCCTGCAGGCGCGTCGGTGGTACCGCTGATGACCAGCGGCGTGCCGTGCTCGGCGGCGTTGACGATGTCGTCCTGCGCAAAGGTGTTAATGGTGATGGTTGGGACATCGCCGTTCAGCGTCACGTCGTGCGTTGCGCTGCCCGGGTTGCCCGCCTTGTCGCTTACCGAAGCGGTGATGGTGTACTCCCCGTCGCTCAGGCCGAGGAAATCACGGCCCGGCACGAAGACCGACCACGATCCGTCCGCCCCGACGGTCGCCTGATAGCTGTGCCCGTTGAAGGAGACGGTCACCGTCTGGCCCTGTTCCGCCGTGGTCGTACCACGGATCGTCTGGCCCGCCAGCTGCTCCGCGCTGTTGACGATATCGTCATCGGCCACGGTGCTGATGGTCACGGTTGGCGCAACGGTGTCTACCGTTAAGGTGTGCGTGGTCTGGCCGTTGTTACCGGCTTTGTCGTTGACCGAGGCGGTGACCGTCAGCGCGCCCTGGCTAAGGGCAGCCAGATCGGCTGCCGGCACGTCGAGCGTCCAGGTGCCATCGCTGCCGACAAGCGCAGTATAGGTTTTGCTGCCCAGCGTCACGGTAACGGTCTGACCCGCCTCCGCGCTGGAAGAACCGTGCACGGTCAGCGGCTGCTGCGCTTCCGCGGCGTTCAGCATGTCGTCAACTGACAGCGTCCCAATGCTCACCACCGGCGCAGTGGTATCCACGCTGATAGTATGCGTTGCGGAGGCGCTGTTGCCCGCGCTGTCCTGTGCCGATACGGACACCTGATAGCTGGCGCCATCGGCCAAGGCGCTGACGTCTGCAACCGGTACGGTAGTCGTCCAGGTGCCGTCGCTCTGAATGGTGGCCGTATAGCTCTTGCCGTTCAGGGTCACGGTGACCCGGGTCCCGCTGGCGAACTGCGCGCTGGAGCCGTTAATCACCAGTGACGAACCGGCTTCAGCCGCGTTGATCACGTCGTCACCGCTAAGGGTGTTCACCGTCAGCGCCACGGAGGCGGTGTTGACCACCACGTCATGGGTCTGGGTGCTGCTGTTACCCGCGCTGTCGGTAATGGTCGCGCTGAGGGTCACGGTGCCGTCGGTCAGGGCGGAAATCACGCTGGCCGGAACGCCCACGCTCCAGTTGCCGCTGGCGTCAACGGTGGTGGTGTACTGGTGCGAACCGAGGGTGATAACCACTTTATCCCCAACGTTCGCGCCGGTTGCCGACCCGCTGACGATCTGCGCCTGGCCGTGCTCCACGCTGTTAATGACGTCATCGCCCGCGACAACGTTAAAGCTGACGGTCGGCGGCGTGGTATCAAGCGTAATTGTTTTGCCCGCGCTGCCCGGGTTACCCGCGGCGTCGCTCACGCTCACCTGCACGGTGTAGCCGTTATCCGCCAGCGTGGAGAGGTCGCTGCCCGGAACGTTAACGCTCCAGATGCCGCCCTGCTGCACCTGCGCGGTATAGCTCTTACCGCCCAGCGTCACGGTGACCGTCTGACCGACTTCCGCCGTAGTGGTGCCGGAGATGGCAACGCCCGCAGCCGCTTCGCTGCCGTTAATCACGTTATCGCCTGCAACCGTATCAATGGTCACGGTTGGCGCAGTCGCGTCCACGCTGTACTCACGCCCCGCCGACGCGCTGTTGCCGTGCGCGTTGGTGACGTTCACCTGCACGCTGGCATCGCCGTCTTTAAGGCCCGCGAGATCCGCAGACGGCACGGTGGCCGTCCAGTTACCGTCGGCATCCACCTTCGCGGTGTAAGTCTTGCCGCCAAAGGTAACAGTAACGGTCTGGTTTTCCTCCACGTTCGAAGTGCTGCCGGAGAGCACCAGATCCGCGCCTTTTTCCGCCGCGTTAATCACGTCGTCGGTGGCAATCGCATCGATGCTGACGGCGACGGCAGACAGATCCACGGTCACGTCATGGCTGATGGTCACCGGGTTGCCCGCCGCGCTCTGGCCTGCAACGGTCACGGTGACCGTACCTGCTGTGAAGGCCGCGACGTCTGCCGCCGGGATCGCCGCGCTCCAGGAGCCGTCCGCCAGCACGGAGGCCGCATAGGTTTTGCCATTGACGGTCACGGTGAGCGTTGTGCCTGCCGCCAGCCCGTCGCTGGTGCCGGAGACGATCAGGTTTTGAGTATGTTCGATGCTATTGATCACATCGTCGCCCGCCACGGTATCAACGCGCAGGCCCGGCAGGCTGGCGTCGATAACGATTTCCCGCTCGCCGGTCCCGGTGTTGCCATGGCCGTTGGTGACGGTGGCTGACACCGTCAGGTCACCGTTGCCCAGCGCCGTCAGGACGGACTCCGGCACGTTCACGGACCAGGTCAGATCGCTCTGTACCGTCGCGGTGTAGGTGTTGCCACCAATGGTCACGGTGACGGTATTGCCCGCCTCCGCGTTCGTTACCTTGCCGCTGAGGGTCTGGCCCGCGGCCACTTCCGCCGCGTTGATGACGTTATCGCCCGCCACGGTGTTGATGGTGACGGTCGGCAGCGCGGTATCCACCAGCAAGTTCGCGGTGTTGCTCACGCTGTTGCCCACGCCGTTGGTGGCGCTCGCGCTCAGGGTGTAATTCGCTTCGCCCAGACCCGCCAGATCCGCTGCCGGAACGGTCAGGCTCCAGGTGCCGTCTGCCGCCGTCGTGGCCGCGTAGTTTTTACCGTTCAGGGTCACGGTCACCACGGTGCCTTCCGCCAGGTTGGCGCTGGTGCCGCTGACGCTCAGGTCCTGACCTTTTTCTACCGCGTTCAGCACGTTATCACCGCTGATGGCATTGAAGCTGACCGAAGGCAGACCGGTATCGACGGTCACGTTATGGCTGCCGGTACCGGTGTTGCCCGCCGCGTCGGTAACCGACGCGGTGACGGTCACGGTGCCGTCGCTGAGGCCGGAAATCACGCTCGCCGGGACGCCCACGCTCCAGTTCCCCGCCGCGTCCAGCACGGTGGTGTACGTCTGGCCGCCGATGGTGACGGTGACCTTATCGCCCGCTGCCGCGCCGGTGGCGGTGCCGCTGATGATGTGCGCCTGGCTATGTTCTGCGAGGTTAATGACGTCGTCGCCCGCCACGGTATTGATGGTCACCGCAGGAACGGTCACGTCCACCGTCAGAGTGTGATCAACCGACGCCGGGTTGCCCGCCTTGTCGCTTACCGATGCGGTAACGGTCACGCTGCCGTCCGTCAGGGCCGCAACATCGGCCGCCGGGACGTTGAGAGTCCAGCTGCCGTCCGCGCTGACGGCTGTGGTGTAGTCTTTGCCGTTCAGCGACACGGTCACCGTCTGGCCAGCTTCTGCAGAGCTGGTACCGGACACGGTCAGATCGCTCTTCGCTTCGGCGGCATTCAGAATATCGTCCGTCGCCAGGGTGTTAATCGTGACGGTCGGCGCGGTGGCATCCACGCTGTACTCACGTCCCGCCGAGGCGCTGTTGCCGTTGACGTTGGTGACGCTCACCTGCACGCTGGCATCGCCGTCCTTCAGGCCAGCCAGATCCGCAGACGGTACGGTCCAGGTCCAGCTGCCGCTGTCGTCCACCGTGGTGGTGTAGATTTTGCCGTTCAGGCTGATGGTCACGGTCTGCCCGGCTTCCACGTTGGTGGTCGCACCGGACAGCACCAGATCCGCGCCCTTCTCCGCCGCGTTAATCACGTCGTCGGTCGCAATCGCATTGATGCTGATGGCAACGGTCGCCAGATCTACCGTCACATCATGGCTGATGGTAATCGGGTTACCCGCTGAGCTGTCGCCGGTCACGCTGATTTTGACGGTGCCTTCCGGCCACGCGCTCACGTCGGTAGACGGAACAGCCGCACTCCAGGTGCCGTCCGCCAGCACCGTGGCCGCATAGTCTTTGCCGTTGATGGTGACGGTCAGCGCCGTGCCCGGCGCCAGCCCGTCGCTGGATCCGCTGACGATCAGGTTTTGAGTATGTTCGATGCTGTTGACCACGTTGTCGCCCGCCACGGTATCGACGCGCAGGCCCGGCAGGTTAGCGTCGATAGCGATTTCGCGCTCGCCGGTACCGGTGTTGCCGTGGCCGTTGGTGACGGTCGCCGTTACGCTCAGGCTGCCGTTACCCAGCGCGGTCAGCACGTCAGACGGCACGTTGACGGACCAGGTCAGATCGCTCTGCACCGTCGCGGTGTAGGTGTTGCCGCCAATGGTCACGGTGACGGTGTTGCCCGCTTCGGCATTCGCAACGGTGCCGCTCAGGGTCTGGCCGGCCGCCACTTCCGCCGCGTTAATGACGTTATCGCCCGCCACGGTGTTGATGGTGACCGTTGGCAGCGCGGTGTCCACCAGCAGGTTCGCGGTGTTGCTCACGCTGTTGCCCACGCCGTTGGTGGCGCTCGCGCTCAGGGTGTAGTTGGCCTGACCCAGACCGGCCAGATCCGCCGCCGGAACCGTCAGGCTCCAGGTGCCGTCTGCCGCCGTCGTGGCCGCGTAGTTTTTGCCGTTCAGGGTCACGGTCACCACGGTGCCTTCCGCGAGGTTGGCGCTGGTGCCGCTGACGCTCAGGTCCTGACCTTTTTCTACCGCGTTCAGCACGTTATCGCCGCTGATGGCGTTGAAGCTGACCGAAGGCAGACCGGTATCGACGGTCACGCTATGCGTGCCGGTGCCGGTGTTGCCCGCCGCGTCGGTGACCGACGCGGTGACGGTCACGGTGCCGTCGCTGAGGCCGGAAATCACGTTCGCCGGGACGCCCACGCTCCAGTTCCCCGCCGCGTCCAGCACGGTGGTGTACGTCTGGCCGCCGATGGTGACGGTGACCTTATCGCCCGCAGCCGCGCCGGTGGCGGTGCCGCTGATGATTTGCGCCTGGCCGTGTTCTGCGATGTTAATCACGTCATCGCCCGCCACGGTATTGATGGTCACCGCCGGGACGGTGATATCTACCGCCAGGTTGTGATCCACGGACGCCGGGTTACCCGCCTTGTCGCTGACTGATGCGGTAACGGTGACGCTGCCGTCGGTTAATCCTGCCAGATCGACCGCCGGAACGTTCAGCGTCCAGCTGCCGTCCGCGCTGACGGTTGTGGTGTAGTCTTTGCCGTTCAGCGATACGGTGACCGTCTGGCCCGCTTCGGCGGTGCTGGTGCCGGAAACCGTCAGATCGCTCTTCGCTTCGGTGGCATTGAGAATGTCGTCCGTCGCCAGGGTATTGATGGTCACGGACGGTGCGGTCGCATCCACGCTGTACTCGCGGCCCGCCGAGGCGCTGTTGCCGTTCACGTTGGTGACGCTCACCTGCACGCTGGCGTCGCCGTCTTTCAGACCCGCCAGATCGGCCGCTGGCACCGTGGTCGTCCACTTGCCGTCGGCGCCTACGGTCGCGGTGTAGCTTTTGCCGCCGAAGATGATGGTGACGGTCTGGTTTTCTTCGACGTTTGAGGTAGTGCCTGAGAGCACCAGATCCGCGCCCTTCTCGGCCGCGTTAATCACGTCATCGGTGGCGATGGCGTCAATGCTGATGGCAACGCTCGCCAGATCCACCGTTACATCGTGGCTGATGGAAACCGGGTTACCGGCGCTGCTCTGGCCCGCAACGGTTACGGTGACCGTGCCTGCATTCAGCGCACCCACTTCCGCGGCCGGGATCGCCGCGCTCCAGGTGCCGTCCGCCAGCACGGTCGCCGGATAGGTCTTGCCGTTTACGGTCACGGTCAGCGCCGCGCCTGCCATCAGCCCGTCGCTGGAACCGGTGATAATCAGGTTCTGCCCGTGTTCGATGCTGTTGATAACGTCGTCACCCGCCACGATATCCACGCGCAGGCCCGGCAGGTTAGCGTCGATCGTGATATCGCGCTCAGCGGATCCGCTGTTGCCGACGCCGTTGGTCACGCTGGCTGACACCGTCAAATCGCCGTTGCCCAGCGCCGTCAGAACAGATTCAGGCACATCGACGGACCAGGTGAGATCGCTCTGCACCGTTGCGGTGTAGATGTTACCGCCAATGGTCACGGTCACGGTGTTGCCCGCTTCGGCATTCACCACCTTACCGCTGATGGTCTGGCCGGCTGCCAGCTCTGCCGCGTTAATGACGTCGTCGCCCGCAATGGTGTTAACGATCACGCCCGGAAGAACGGACTCCACGTTCACGGTGTGCGACGCGCTGGTGCTGTTACCGACGCCGTCCGTCGCCGAGGCGGTGACGGTGTAAAGCGCCTCGCCCAGCTGACCGACTTCGCTCGCCGGAACGGTGGTGGTCCATTTTCCGTTATCGTCCACCTGCGCACTGTACGCTTTGCCGTTGAGCATCACGGTCACCACCGCGCCTGCCGCCAGGCCGGAAGCCGTACCGGAGAGGGTCAGATCCTGGGTTTTCTCAGTATTGTTGATTACATCGTCACCGGAAACGGTGTCAATGGTCAGCCCCGGCGCGGTCAGGTTCACCTCTACGCCGTGCGTGGCGCTGTTGCTGTTGCCGGCTTTATCGGTCAGCGCCGCGGTGATGGTGTAATCCCCGGCGGCCAGCGCGGTTACGTCCGCCGCAGGCACGCCAACGCTCCAGTTGCCGGAGGCGTCGAGAGTGGCGGTGTACGATTTGCCATTGAGGGTGACGGTGACCACATCGCCCGCCGCCGCGCCGGTCACGGAACCGGTGACAATCAGGGCCTGCGCATGCTCGGCGCTGTTGATCACGTCGTCGTCGGAAACGGTGTGAATGGTCAGCTGTGGAACGGTGGTATCAACCAGCACGTCGCGATCCGCGGAGGCCGGGTTGCCCGCTTTATCCGATACGGCGGCGCTGACGGTGTAGTTCCCGTCGGCAATCGCGCCCAGATCGGCGGACGGTACGGTCACGCTCCAGCTGCCGTTAGCCTCAACGGTGGTGGTGTAGTCCACGCCGTTCAGGGTCACGGTGACGGTCTGACCCGCTTCGGCGTTGGTGACGCCGTTAATCACCAGATCCTGCTGCGCTTCGGCCGCATTGATGATGTTGTTGTCGCTGATGATTTCAATAGACACCGTCGGCGCGGTAGCGTCCACGCTGTACTCGCGGCCCGCGGACGCGCTGTTGCCGTTCACGTTGGTGACGCTCACCTGCACGCTGGCATCGCCGTCCTTCAGGCTGCCCAAATCGGCGGACGGCACGGTAGCCGTCCAGTTGCCGTCGGCATCGACCGTCGCGGTGTACGACTTACCGCCGAAGATGATGGTGACGGTCTGGTTTTCTTCCACGTTGGTGGTGGAGCCGGACAGCACCAGGTCCGCGCCTTTCTCCGCCGCGTTAATCACGTCGTCAGAGGCAATCGGGTCAATGCTGATGGCGACTGCCGCCAGATCCACCTTCACGTCATGGCTGATGGAAACCGGATTGCCCGCCGCGCTCTGGCCGTCCACGGTCACGGTGACCGTGCCCGCATTCAGCGCGCTGACGTCTGCCGCCGGAATGGCCGCCGTCCAGGTCCCGTCCGCCAGCACGGTTGCGGCGTAAGTTTTACCATTGACGGTCACCGTTAACGCCGCGCCCGCTGCCAGGCCTTCGCTGGAGCCGGTGATAATCAGGTTTTGAGCGTGCTCGATGCTGTTGATGACATCGTCGCCCGCCACGGTGTCGACCCGCAGGCCAGGCAGGTTAGCGTCTATCACGATTTCGCGCTCGCCGGTTCCGGTGTTGCCGTGGCCGTTGGTGACGCTGGCTGACACGGTCAGATCGCCGTTCCCGATGGCGGTTAAGATCGTGGACGGCACGTTGACCGACCAGCTCAGATCGTCCTGAACCATCGCGGTGTACGTATTGCCGCCAATTGAAATCGTGACGGTGTCACCGCTCGCCGCGCCGCTCACTTTCCCGCTCAGGGTCTGTCCGGCAGCCACTTCCGCCGCGTTAATAACGTCGTCCGTGGCGACCGGGTTGATGGTGACCTGCGGCAGCGCGCTGTCGACCAGCACGCTGTGACCGGTGCTCGCGCTGTTGCCCGCGGTGTCGGTTACGCTCGCCGTCACCACGTAGCTCGCTTCGCCCAGCGCGGAGACGTTTGCCGCCGGAACGGTCACGCTCCAGTTCCCGCTCGCGTCGGCGGTGGCCGTATAGCTGATGCCGTTCAGCGTCACCGTAATGGCGGTTCCTTCCGGCTGGTTGCTGGTGCCGGACACCTGCAGATCCTGGCCTTTCTCGGTCGCGTTGATCACGTCGTCAGCCGCCAGGGTATTGATGGCAATGACCGGCGCGGTCAGGGAGACGTCAAACTCGTGCGTCGCGGTGGTGCTGTTACCGGCTTTGTCGGTGAGGGTCGCAGAAATCGTCTGCTCACCGTTGACCAGCGCGCCCACGTCCGCCGCCGGAACGCCCACGCTCCAGCTGCCGGACGCATCCAGCATGGCGGTGTAATCTTTACCATTCAGGGTCACGGTGATCGCGTCACCCGCCTGCGCGCCCGTCACCTTACCGGAGACGATCAGCGCCTGGCCGTGCTCGGCAATATTGATGATGTCATCGCCCGCAACGATGTTGAAGCTAATCTGCGGTACGGTGGTGTCGACCAGCACCGATGAGCCCGCGCTGGCCGGGTTACCTGCTTTATCGGACACGGTCGCCGTTACCGCGGCGCTGCCGTCGGTGATGCCCGCCAGATCCGCCGCAGGCACGTCCAGCGTCCAGCTGCCGTCCGCCTGCACCTGCGCGCTGTATTGATTGCCGTTGAAGGTCACGGTGACCGTCTGGCCCGCTTCGGCAGTAGAGGTCCCGCTCAGGGTCAGATCCTGCGCCGCCTCTGCCGCATTCAGCATGTTATCGCCGCTGATGGTGTTGATGGTCACCGTCGGCGCGGTGGTGTCGACGCTGAACTCCTGCGCCGAAGACGCGGCGTTGCCGTTAACGTTGATGACGCTGACCTGAACGCTGGCGTCACCGTCTTTCAGGCCGCTCAGATCGGCAGCCGGAACGGTCCAGGTCCAGTCGCCGTTGCCATCCACCGTCGTGGTGTAGGTTTTCCCTGCGAAGGTGATGGTCACGGTCTGGCCCGCTTCAACACCGGAAGTGGTGCCGGACAGCACCAGATCCTGGCCTTTTTCCGCCGCGTTAAGCACGTTGTCGTCGGTCACGCTGTTGATGGTGATGGCGACCGGCGCGAGATCGACGTCCACGACGGTCCCGATGGTTACCGGGTTGCCAGAAGCATCCTGCGCGCTTGCCTTGATATCCAGCGAGCCATCCGCCCACTGGGACACGTCCGCAGCAGGTACCGCTGCCTGCCAGGTGCCGTCCGCCAGCACCGTTGCGGAATAGGCTTTGCCGTTGATGGTCACGGTCACGGCGCTGCCCGCCGCCAGATCGGTGCTGGTGCCGGACACAATCAGGTTCTGAGCGTGTTCAATCACGTTGATCACGTCGTCGCCTGCGACCGTATCAATACGCAGTCCCGGAAGCTGGGCGTCGATGGTGAAGTCGAGCGAAGAGGAACCGGTATTGCCGTGCGCGTTGGTGACGCTGGCCGATACGGTGAGATCCCCGTTGCCGAGCGCGGTGAACTGGCTCTCGCTTAACGGCAGGCTCCAGGTCAGATCGTCCTGCACGGTAGCCGTGTATGTCTGGCCGCCAAAGTTAATCGTGACAGTGTCACCTGGCGCCGCGTTCGTGACTTTACCGGACAGGGTTTGCCCTGCCGCCACTTCCGCCGCGTTAACGATATTGTCGCCCGCCAGCGTGTTAATCGTCACCACCGGCAGCGAGCTGTCTACCAGCACATCGTGTGAGGCTGAGGCGCTATTGCCTACGCTATCGGTGACGTTCGCCGTCACGGTGTAATTCGCTTCGCCCAGCGCCAGCACGTTTGCCGCCGGTACGGTCACGCTCCAGTTGCCGCTGGCGTCAGCGGTGGCCGTGTACTGAATGCCGTTCAGGGTCACCGTAATAGTCGTGCCTTCCGGCTGGTTGCTGGTGCCGGAAATCTGCAGATCTTCGCCTTTCTCGGTCGCGTTAATCACGTCGTCCGCCGCCAGCGTGTTGATACCGATGACGGGCGTCACGGTATTCACCACCACATCCAGCGAACTGCTTCCGGTATTGCCGGATCTGTCGGTCACGGAGACGTCAACTGTCCAGGTGCCGTCAGCCAGCCCCTGCACGACGGACGCCGGCAGGCCAAGGCTCCAGTTGCCCGCCGCATCCACCACGGTGGTGTAATCGACGCTGTTAATGGTGATGGTCACCAAATCGCCCGCTGCCGCGCCGGTGACGGAGCCGCTCAGGACCTGCGCCTGTGAATGGGCGAGCTGGTTAACGGTGTTGGTGTCGGTGACAAAGCTGTTGATGGTCACCTGCGGCACGGTCGCGTCCACCACACCCACGCGGTCGGCGCTGCTGGTGTTGCCCGCCACGTCGCTCACGGTGGCCGTCACGGTAACGATGCCATCGTTGAGGGCATCGACATCAGCCGCCGGGACGCTCAGCTGCCAGGTACCGTCCGTCTGGACCGTAGTCTGATACGTTTTGCCGTTCAGCGTCACGGTAACCGTCTGGCCAGGTTCCGCACTGCTGCTACCGCTTAACAGTAAATCCTGCTGCGCTTCAGCCGCGTTGATGATGTTATCGGCGGTCAGGTTATCGAGCGTAATCGCCGGCGGCTGCGTATCCACCGTGACCACGCGCGACGCGTCGGCACTGTTGCCATTGACGTTAGTGACGCTGACGCTCACCTGCGCGCGCCCGTCAATCAGGGTTTCCATGGCGCTGGCGGGCACGGTCAGGCTCCAGGAGCCGTCCTGCTGCACCTGCGCGGTGAAGGTCTGGTCGGCGAATTTCACCACCACGGTCTGCCCCGCCTCCACGCCCTGCGTCTGGCCGGAAATTGTTAAATCGGCGCCTTTTTCTGCCGCATTCAGCAGATCGTCGCCGGAGACGGTATCAATGGTGACCGCCACGGCGTTCAGATCCAGTTCAATCGGGTGTTCAGCCGTAACGGTGTTGCCCCAGGCATCTTCAGCGCTGACGCTTACCGTCACCTCTCCCTCCGTCCAGGCCTGCAGGTCCGCCGCCGGGACGCCGATCTGCCAGTTGCCGCTGGCGTTAACCGCGGTAACGTACTCAACGTTGTTGATGGTGACGATAATCTGCGTGCCCGCTGCCAGATGGGTGCTGGAGCCGGTGACGCTCAGATCCTGCTGCTGTTCGATCGCGTTGATGACGTCATCGCCGGAAATGGTGTTTACGCGCAGGCCCGGCAGTTCAGCATTGATATTGATATCGCGCTCGCTGGTGCCGGTATTGCCGTGCCCGTTGGTCACCGACGCGGTAAAGGTTAAATCCCCGTCGCCGAAGGCCTGAAGATCCGCCGACGGAATTTTCACGCTCCAGGTCAGGTCGCTGCCAACCGTTGCGGTGTAGCTCTTGCCGCCCACGGTGACAGACACGGTATCGCCCGCCGCCGCGCCGGTGACGCGACCGCTGAGGGTTTGATCGACGCCCGCTTCGGCGTTATTGACCAGGTTGTCGCCCGCAAAGGTGTTGATAATGACCTGCGGAAGTACGGTATCCACCAGCAGCGTCGCCCCGGCAGAGCCGCTGTTACCCACGCTGTCGGTACCGCTGACGCTGACGGTGTAAAGGGTGTTCGCCAGATTCAGCACGTCGGAAACCGGCACCTGGACCGCCCAGATACCGTTTTCAACGGTGGCCTGATAGCTGACGTTGTTCAGCGTCACGGTGATGGCGCTGCCGTCAGGCAGGTTGCTGGTGCCGGTGAGGCTCAGCGGCTGCATTGCTTCCTGAGCATTCAGCACGTTGTCCTGGCTGATGGCGTCAATCGTAAATTCTGGCGGGTTTCCGCTCAGCGTAATATCGTGCGTGGCGCTGCCGGTGTTGCCTGCCGCGTCGGTCACGGAAACTGAAATCGTATGGTTACCTTCTCCCAACGCGCCCAGCACGGACGCCGGAACACCTACGCTCCAGCTGCCGTCCGCCAGCACCACGCCGGTGAAAGACTGTCCGCCAACGGTCACGGTGACCACATCGCCTGCCGACGCGCCGCTCGCCTGCCCGGAAATAATCTGCGCCTGCCCCTGCTCGCTGATATTGAGGGTATCGTCGCCCGCCACGGTATCGATAGTGACGACCGGCGCAGTGGTATCAACCGTGAAATCTCCCGTCACGGACGTACCGTTGCCCGCTTTGTCGCTAACGTTAACCGTCAGAGTGTGATTGCCCTCGTTGAGCGCCTGCACGTCGTTCGCTGCAAGCGTGACGGACCAGGTGCCGTCGCTACCCACCGTAGCGTTATAGTTTTTACCGTTCAGCGTGACCGTGACGATCTGACCGGCTTCCGCATTCGTTTTACCGGTCAGGGTCAGCGGCTGATTGTGCTCAGCCGCATTAATGATGTTGTCCTGCGCGAGGGTATCGACAGAGAGGGTTGGTGCGGTGGTATCCACGCCGATCGTCTGGCTGCCGCTCACGGTATTACCCGCCGCGTCTTTGCCGCTGACGTTAATCGTCCAGGTGCCGTCGCCCAGCGCCTGCGCGTCTGCTGCAGGCACGTTCACGCTCCACGCGCCGTCTGCCCCGACTTCAGCCGCGTAGGTTTTGCCGTTCAGCGTTACGGTAAGTAAGGTACCCTGCGCCAGGTTTTTGCTGGCTCCGGAAACCGTAAAGCCCGCGGATTGTTCGCTGGCGTTCAGCACGTTATCGCCCGCCGTGGTGGCAAGCGTAATGGCGGCATCGGCGGTTGAAACCGTCACGGTGATACTGCCCGCAGAGGTGGTTTTACTGCCGTCGATCTGCACGACCGACCAGGTGTGCTCCCCGTCCGTCTGGGTCGGTAACATTACCGTCCACGTGCCGTCTTTGCCGACCATCGTGCTCGCAATGGTGCTGCCGCTGCTGTCTTTAACCTGGATGGTCGCGCCTGGCTGACCGGTACCGCTAAAGGTTGGGTTGCTGTCGTCCGTGATCTCGTTTGCGCTCAGCACGCCCTGCTTGTCACCCGCTTTATCCGACAGCAGGAAGGTTGGCGTGGCGCTTTCCACCTCTTTCGTATTATCAATAACTTTTGTCTTAGTTTCGCCGTCGCCGCCGTTTGCCAGCAGCGCCCCGATGGCACCGCCACCTAATGCAGCTCCCGCAATCCAGCCCCACGGCGCGTCGCTTAAGACGCTTTCCTGTTCAAGGAAAGGTTGAATGCTGCTAATCGGTGTGGCCTGCGCGGTTAACTCGGTCACCGCAGCGCCTGACGCGTCCCCGGCATCGGCAAAAGAAATATGCGTCAGTTCCTGACGATCGTTGAATACCAGCTCTGACTGAGTATGCGTTTCAGGATCTTCAACAAAATAGTTATTGCAGCGAATAACGCTGCCATCTTTCATATAAATGAGGAGGTCTTTACCCTGGCGGACATAGCGCACCACATCCTGAGCAGAACCCTGGATTTCAATCACGCTCGGGGATGAAATAGAGACCGACAGATTTCCTTCGCCGGTTAATTTCGTTTTCTCCGCCGTTTTGCGAATGATGACATCAACAACTTTTATGTTACTCATATTCTTCTCCTTGCAGGTGTACGGATTCCTGTGGATATGTCCACCAGATGGATGTAGCTATCCCTGGGAAAAAACACCCATTATTTTCAGTCTTACTTTGCGCAACACTGCGCGTCTTTTATTAACTCAAATCGGGTAATTTTGCGGCAGCGTTTTTCTCTATTCCAATAAGCGGCATTAAATTATCAACCGCGGAAGCATAATTAATTGCCGAACTCCAGCCATCATACTCAGCGATTATTTTCGCCGAAGTAGCCTGCCAGACATCCTGCTCAACGCTGAGCAGATCGTTAATGCTCCGCTTGCTCAGGGTGTACTCATTTTTATAAACATCCCGGGCGCGCAGGGCATTTTCCAGCTGCTGCTTCCCGGCCTCCATTCTTCCCCGTGCGCCGGTCCAGTCCGCCTGCGCGACGGAGGCTTTTTGCAGGACGTCAAAACGCGCCTGATCGACCTGAGAGGAGGCCATCGCTCGTGCTCCTTCAGCCTGCCGCACTCGTGCGGAAACTGCGCCCCCCTGATAAAGCGGTGCGTCAATATTGAGCTGGATCTGGTCGTCCCAGTACGAACGGTTGTCCGATTCATAACGGGTGCGCCCACCCTTCAGGCTTAACGTCGGCCAGTGCTGGGACTTCGCCGTTTCCACGCCGTACTGGGCAGAGCGCTCCATGTTTTGCGCGGCCATAACCGCCGGTATCAGCGAGTAATCAATGCGGTTGAGCGAATCAGGTTCAACCGCGAGGTTTGCAGGTACAGGCGAATAGTTTTCTGCCTGCATACCGGTTAATACCGCAAGCCGCGCGCGGGCGCTGTTTAAGGCGGCCTGATACTGCGCGACCGTCGCCTGCATGCCGGCAATACGCGTGCGGGTCTGGAGCTCATCGGAGGTCGAGCTCACGCCCGCATCGGCACGCAGCTTTGCCAGCTGCTCAACGTTTTTCAGCGCCTGAACGTTCTCCTTTGCCGCCTGCAGCAGATCGGCATAGCGTTTGACCTCGACGTAGCTCAGCGCCGTTTTTTCCGCCACGTCAGAGAGCGTGCCCATCAGCTGATAGCGATAGCTATCGCGCTGGGCGGAAGACTGGCTGATGCTGTTATTAGTCTTGCCAAAATCGTACAGCAGCTGCGTCAGGCTCAGCCCCCAGGCGGCCGAATTCTTCAGCGACCCGCTGGAATCGGTGGTCTGGCTGTGCCCTGTACTCCCGTTCAACGATATTTGCGGCATCCAGCCGCTGCGCGCTTCATCTATTTGTGCCTGGCCAATACCCAATTGTGCGGCCTGCTGACTAATAGACGGATCGCGATCGATAGCAAAAAGAATACTTTCTTTTAAGGTTGTCGTGGCAACCGGGGCAATGCCCACCTGACTGCTATTGGCGTACGCCGTATTTATGGCTAATGAAATGAATGCCAGTGCTGCTGTAAATCGGCGTAACATAGGCTTTCGTAATATCGTCATTGTTATCTCCCTGACTCTGAGTGACACTGAAGCAATTACCCAAAAAGAGGTATAGATAATTAGACAAATATCTTATTTAGCATCCTTGCCGTATTTTAGGTAAAACTCCCCCATACCCATTTCCTCTGGAGATGAGATCTGCCTGCGTCTTATTTAAATTAAGAATTTACTTATTTCCTAAAGTGGTTAGCAGCATAACAAAATGTGTTATAGGCCACTACACCCTCAATGTTAAGGCGGTGTTACAATTAAGAAAAAATATGGGGTTTCTGGACAAAACTCTTAAAATGACCTTTCAGATGAAACATATAAACCGACTGTTATTTAAGGAAAATTCTTAATTTGCTCCCTGCACATTTTTGCGTTAATTTCCGCTCGGGTCAGACACAAAGATTTTCAAAGAAGTGTCAATTTAAGTAGCCAAACAGGCCCAATTAAAATTTAATGCCATTAATAAACTAATTAAAGCAATTAAAAACCGAACTATCACCATTTAACAGAATTAAAACCCAGACAATGATGGTGCAGTGGTTACATAACCCAAACTGTTAAATAAAACATAACAATAACATTATGATTAACATTCAAAACGGCTTGCTTATACCTTTTTAATAAAATTTTAATAATCACGCATCTGAATCATCACCTCACTCCCCGACATCAAAACGACATTGCCCTTTTCTCTGCGTTAAAATGCTGTATTATGCAAACTATTGCGACATTTTGCAGGAATGTACCCCCATGCACAAAACCGCTCGTCAACGCTACGTTCTGGATATCCTGAGCGAGCAAGGCCAGGCCAGCATCACCGAGCTGGCCGAAAAGCTGCAGGTTTCAGCCGATACCATTCGTCGGGATCTGACCGACCTGGAGAACCAGGGCCTGGCGCAGAAGAACCACGGCGGAGCCATCGCGTTGAATCTCTCAGCCATGAACCGTCAGGGCCGCAATACGCTGCTGCCGGAGACCAAACAGCGCCTGGGTAAGCAGGTCGCACAGCAGGTTCCACCGGGCTCCACCCTTTTTCTGGATGCCGGGAGCACGGTGATGGCCGTCGCCACCTTTCTTCAGGGGCCGCTCACCGTCATTACCACGTCGCTGGATATCGCCCAGCACTTTAGCGACCGGGAAGACGTTGAGCTGATCCTGCTCGGCGGCAAATGGGACCACCAGCAGCGCCTGTTTGCCGGAAGCGCCACGTTATCTTTGCTGTCCCGTTATCGGGCAGATATCGCCATCCTCGGGGCGTGCGCCATTCATGCCGAACTCGGTCTGAGCGCCGGTAAAGAAGCGGATGCCGAGGTTAAACGCGCAATGCTCGACGCAAGCCACGTGCACTGGATTGTCGCCGATCATCTGAAAATTAACCGCTGCGAGCCGTATCTGGTTTCCGGGTTATCCAACATTCAACAACTCTTTTTAGATCGTCCCTGGCCTGAGCTTGGGGACCCTGGCGCATTGCAGGTCACGGTGTGCGCGAATTAACGTGGAGAAGGTCATGAGTAAAGTTCAAACAATCAACATTGCGCTGATCGGGTATGGATTTGTCGGGAAAACCTTCCATGCCCCGCTGATCCAGTCTGTGGACGGGCTTAAGCTGGCAGTTGTCTCTTCTCGCGATGAAGAGAAGGTAAAACGCGATCTGCCGGACGTACAGGTGGTCTCCACCCCTGAAGAGGCTATTCAGCATCCTGATGTTGACCTGGTAGTGATTGCCTCCCCCAACGCCACGCACGCCCCGCTGGCGACGCTGGCCCTGAACTCGGGTAAACACGTGGTCGTGGATAAACCTTTTACACTTGACATGCAGGAAGCCCGCGACCTGATTGCGCTGGCGGAGGAAAAGCAGCTGCTGCTCTCCGTCTTCCACAACCGCCGCTGGGACAGCGATTTCCTCGGCATTAAGCAGGTTATTGAGCAAGGCACGCTCGGCAAGGTTAAACACCTTGAATCGCACATCGACCGCTTCCGCCCGGAAGTGCGCGTGCGCTGGCGCGAGCAGAACGTCCCCGGGAGTGGCCTGTGGTTTGACCTGGGGCCTCATCTTATAGACCAGACGCTGCAGCTCTTTGGCCTGCCGCAGTCGGTTCAGGGGAATATCGCGACGCTGCGCGACGGCGCTGAAGTTAACGACTGGGCGCACGTGGTCTTAAACTACCCGGAGCATAAGGTGATTCTGCACGCCAGCATGCTGGTGGCAGGCGGTACGGCGCGCTTTGCCGTCAACGGGGACAAGGGCAGCGTGGTGAAGGCCAGAATCGATCAGCAGGAAGCACAGCTGCTCGCAGGGGTGACTCCTGGCAGTGAAACCTGGGGCGAAGACAGCGACAGTATGGTGTTCTTTGGGGCCGACGGCGCACCGCAGACGATCCCTACCCCGAAAGGCGATCAGCGACAGTACTATATTAACGTGCGTGATGCGCTACGCGGGGAAATCGCCAATCCTGCCCACCCTGTTGAGGCATTAGCGGTGATGGCCGTGCTGGAAGCGGCGGTGAAGTCGTCGGAGACGGGGTCAACTCAGGGGCTGGCGTTAACTGCCGAAGAGCGTGCTTTGCTGGGTTAAAAAACAAGCCGGGTGGCGCATCGCCACCCGGCAAGCGTTAAAGACTACGAACGCTTTTTCGGCATCATGCGCAGAAGGGTATTATCTTTCCAGAAATAGTGGTGCATCAGCGCCGCCGCGGCGTGCAGGCCAATCACAAAATAGCCCAGATTTGCCAGCGTTTCGTGCCACTCTTTCAGCACATCAACCAGGTCAAAATTTGACTCTGCCGCATGCGGCATCGCCAGGCCAAAAGCAAACCAGTCGCTGCCCCGGTTATACATCATCACAATGCCAATCAGCGGCAGCGCAATAAACAGCAGATAAACCACCAGATGCCACAGATGGGACATCCCCGTCACCATCGCTTTTGGCTTCGGTTGAATCGGTGGCGCGCGGAACTTCAGGCGAACCAGAAGACGCGTCACCATCAGCACCAGGATACTGATACCGCAAGAGACGTGGATCATGTTGATCGCCGGGCGCGCGGTGCGCGGGAAGAAACCTCTGAACTCCATGGCGCAGTAGGCGACGATGATTAACAGAAACACCAGCCAGTGGATGCCGATTTGCAGGCTTGTATATTTAGTGCGCATGTGATTTCTCGATTAAAAACAGTTACCGCGCCAACATAATCCCCTTTCCTTAAAAATTCATTAACTTTTCTGTATGGTTTTTCAAATACTTCCTCCCGCATGAAGCATCTTCAATTGCCGCCCTGCCCGTGATGGTCTAAGCCTGGATGAGTTCAAACTGTCGCATCGACACGTTTACAGGAGAACACCATGAGTAAAATTGGCATTAACGGCTTTGGACGCATTGGGCGCCTTGTACTGCGTCGCCTTCTTGAAACCCAGGACAGTAATACCGTCGTCGCCATCAACGACCTCACCTCCCCGAAAGTGCTGGCCTACCTGCTAAGGCATGATTCCAACTACGGTGGCTTCCCGTGGAGCGTGGACTTCACCGAGGATGCGCTGATTGTGGACGGTAAAACCATTGCGGTGTACGCCGAGAAAGAGGCGAAGCACATTCCGTGGAAAGCCGCAGGCGTGGATATCGTCGTGGAGTGCACCGGCTTTTATACTTCTGAAGAGAAATCACGGGCGCACCTGGACGCCGGCGCGAAGAAAGTGCTGATTTCTGCGCCTGCGGGTGACATGAAAACTATCGTCTACAGCGTTAATGACGACACCATTGACGCCAGTGATACCATCATCTCCGTCGCCTCCTGCACCACCAACTGCCTCGCTCCGCTGGCGAAAGCCCTGAACGATGCGTTTGAAATTAAGGTGGGCACCATGACCACCATTCACGCCTATACCGGTACGCAGGCGCTGGTAGATGGCCCGCGCGGGAAAGACCTTCGCGCCTCCCGGGCGGCGGCAGAGAACATTATTCCGCACACCACGGGTGCCGCCAAAGCCATTGGCCTGGTGATCCCTGCGCTCAGCGGCAAACTTAAGGGCCACGCGCAGCGCGTGCCGGTAAAAACGGGTTCGGTAACCGAGCTCGTGGCCATTCTGGGCAAGAAAGTCACCGTTGAGGAGATCAACGCCGCGCTGAAAAAGGCGACGCAGGGCAATAAATCGTTTGGGTATACCGACGAAGAAATTGTGTCGTCAGATGTGATTGGCTCGCACTATGGTTCGGTGTTTGACGCCACGCAGACGGAGGTGTCAGAGGCGGGAGAACTTCAGCTGGTGAAAGCCGTTGCCTGGTATGACAACGAATACGGTTTCGTCACTCAACTGGTGCGGACGCTGGATAAGTTTGCGGCACTGTGATTTTTTCCCCTCATCCTAACCCTCTCCCCATTGGGGCGAGGGAATTGTTCCGTGCTCAGATGATTTTTCGCGTCACCTTCAGGACCGGATCCTGCTGCAGCTGTTTCCATGCGTCCATGACGGCCTCGGGGAATTCAACGTGAGCAATATAATCCCGCCCGGCCGGGCCATAGCCGTTGGCGTCATCATACAGGCGCGGCAGTTCCCCCAGAACCAGAGAAAGATAGCGGTCAACGGGCCACAGCCCGGTGTTGCCCTCACCGAATTCCACGCCCTCTTTTCCGTTTTGCAGCGTTGGCGTAAACCCGCGATGGCTTGTCCACTCCGGTGACTCGGACTCATCCCGACAAACGCGGGCAAACGTCGCCATCGTGCGGCGCTGCATCGTCGGATCCTGCACCACCAGCACCCGCCCGGTCGTTCGATGACGCTGTTTCAGCATGTTCCAGCTAAAGCGCGCGTTTTCACCGCAGTTGGTGGATTGATCCTCAACCCACAGATGCCCCTGCGGGATCTGCCAGAACTCCCGCGCAATGTCGGCAAGAATGCTTGCTTCGGCCCGCCCTGCGACCGGTACGGTGTGGTAACGCGGATGACTGGCGATGGCAGCATATAAAAAGGTGGTCGAATGCCCGATGCCGCCGCTAATCAGGAGCGGGATTTCTCTCTGCGCGGCAATACGGCAGGCCGCGTCAATGGTTGGGATCACCGCGTTTCCAGCCAGAATCACCGCATCTATCTCCGGGGCCTGACGCGTCACGCTCAGATCATCCTGCGCCAGCCATTCACCGACAGTATTGATGGCCGCCAGCGTGGCATTCGCCAGAACGGGAAAATGGGGCTGAACCATGGTGAACTCCTCACGTTGTTGAAGCGCCGAATTTATCATTTTCTGAAATAACCAGAAACATCCAAAAATCATCGGGTTGCACCTGCCTATTATGCTTTTGATTTCCAGCCTTACAAAACATTGTATTGTGCAGACGTTATGTAAAAGCACCCGGCGCTGCTTATTTCACCGTGATCTGACCAGTTTTATCCCCCCTTCGCTTGCCAAAAACAACATCCAACCCTAAGTTGCTTAACAATTTCATAACCTTTTTCATCATCACAGGTTGCACCTGAAGCGCGCCAGGTGACACCTCTCTCTCATCATCAACGTGGCGGGGTTTCAGGTCATGACAGAACATGAAAGTACGACGACGGTATTACGAAAAAATAAAAAGGTATTAATCGCCAGCCTTACCGGGAGCGCCATTGAATGGTTTGACTATTTTCTCTACGGTACGGCGGCCGCGCTGGTCTTCAATAAGATCTTTTTCCCGATGGTCGATCCGGTGATCGGTCTCATTCTCTCGTATCTCTCTTTCTCATTAACCTTTTTTATTCGCCCCATTGGCGGGGTACTTTTCGCCCATATTGGCGACCGCATCGGACGTAAAAAAACCCTCGTTCTAACCCTCTCACTAATGGGAGGTGCAACCGTCATGATTGGTCTGCTGCCCACGTATGAGATGATTGGCCTGTGGGCTCCCGCTCTGCTGATCCTGATGCGTATCATTCAGGGGATGGGCATCGGCGGTGAATGGGGCGGCGCGCTGCTGCTGGCCTATGAATACGCGCCAGAAAAACGTAAAGGCTTCTTCGGCAGCATTCCGCAAGCGGGCGTCACCATCGGCATGCTGATGGCAACCTTTATCGTTTCGCTGATGACTCTGTTCAGCGAGGAGGATTTTCTCTCCTGGGGCTGGCGTATCCCGTTCCTGCTGAGTTCGGTTCTGGTGTTGCTCGGCCTGTGGATCCGCAAGGATATTGATGAAACGCCCGATTTTAAGAGAGTCAAAGCGTCCGGTCAGGTGGCTAAGGCCCCGCTGCGCGATACGCTGAAGCATCACTGGCGTGAAGTGCTGATCGCCGCCGGTCTGAAGGTGGTTGAAACCGCCCCCTTCTACATCTTCTCTACGTTTGTAGTGAGCTATGCCACCAGCACGCTGACCTATCAAAAATCACAGGCGCTTGAGGCCGTGACGCTGGGAGCCCTGGTGGCGACCATTATGATCCCGCTGATGGGGCTGCTCTCCGATAAAATAGGCCGTCAGCGCATGTACGCAATCAGCGTCTTCGTGCTTGGCCTGTTTATCGTACCGTGGTTTATGCTGCTCAATACCGGTACAACCTGGGGCATCGTGCTCGCGACGGTCATCGCCTTTGGCGTGCTGTGGGCCCCTGTCACGGCGGTACTCGGCACGCTGTGCTCTGAAATTTTTAGTGCAAACGTGCGCTACACCGGCATTACGCTCGGCTATCAGCTGGGTGCCGCGCTGGCCGGCGGTACCGCCCCGCTGATTGCCACCGGCCTGCTGGCAAAATATGACGGCGACTGGGTGCCGGTGGCCTGGTATCTTGCCGTCACGGTAACCATTTCCTTAATCGCGATTTTCTGCGCCTGCCGCGTTAAGCGTGCAACACTCATCCAGGCGCAGCCCGAACGTCTCTGACCGTTCCCGGCCCGTCCTGCGGGCCGCTCTTTTTCCTTAAATTTCCCTTCACCATTTGATTAACATGCGTAAATCATATTCACTTGAATTATCATTTGCGGCAGACGTAGAATCGCTAGCCCGCTAATTATCCAATCATTTCTAAGGTAAACGACGTTATGCGCCTGCCCGAACGCGATCCTTATGCTCCTCGCGAGTGGCAGCCACATGAGAAACCCGCCCTGCTGGGTTCGCCCTCCACGCCCGAACACAGTACGCCAAAACGCATTGCCTACGGCGTCGTGGGCCTGCTGGTCTGCCTGACGGGGGCGCTGGGGAATGCGGTGGTGACCGCCAACTTGCAAAATTTGCAGGGGACATTCGGCGCCTGGTCGACCGAAATCGCATGGCTGCCCGCGGTCTATGTGATGACCAACATCTCCATTAACCTGCTACTGGTCAAATTCCGCCAGCAGTACGGTTTGCGCGCCTTCACCGAAGGTTTTCTGGTGCTGTACGTGCTGGTCACCTTTTTCCACCTGTTCGTTAACGATCTCAGCTCGGCGCTGATGGTTCGCGCCGCGCACGGCATGGTGGCCGCCGCGCTCAGCTCGCTGGGGATTTATTACCAGATCCAGGCCTGGCCTGCGAAGCACCGCCTGAAGGCGCTGACCATTGGCATCACCGGGTCGTCGCTCGCCATCCCGCTGGCGCGCCTGTTTTCAACCGAGCTGCTGCAGCTGGACGAGTGGCGCGGGCTCTATTTCTTCGAGCTGGGGCTGGCGCTGATCTCCCTGGCCTGCGTGATAGCCTTAAAACTGCCGCCGGGCGACCGGCGCAAGGTATTCGAGAAAAAGGATTTTATCACCTTCTTTTTAATGGCCCCCGGGATGGCCTTGCTCTGCGCCGTGCTCTCGTTAGGCCGCCTTGACTGGTGGTTCGAAGCGCAGTGGATTGGCTGGTCGCTGGCGCTATCGCTGGTGCTGATTGTGGCGGCCATCGTCTTTGAACATAACCGCACTAACCCGCTGCTGAACACCCGCTGGCTGTCGAGCGGCAGCATCGTCCGCCTGGGGCTGATTATGCTGCTGATCCGTATCGTGCTGGCCGAGCAGAACACCGGCGTCATCGGCTGGCTGCAGTACGTGGGCTTACAGAACGAGCAGATGACGCACCTGGCGTGGTCTATTTTCGCCGGGATCGTCTGCGGGATCGTCACCAGCTGTCTGACCATCAAGCCCACCAAACTGGCGTGGCCAATTATTACCTCCCTGGCGCTGATGATTGTTGCCTCGCTGCTGGACAGCCAGTCTAACAACCTGACCCGCCCGGATCAGCTGATGCTAAGCCAGTTCCTGCTCGGCTTCGGCAGCGCCTTCTTCCTGGCGCCCGCCATGCTGGCCGCCATTGGCGGCGTGATCGCCGACCCACGCAACCTGGTCAGCTTCTCGGTGATGTTTGGCATGAGCCAGAACCTCGGCGGCCTGCTGGGCTCCGCGATCCTCGGCACCTTCCAGACCTGGCGCGAGAAATACCACTCCAGCCTGCTGGCGGACCAGCTCACCACGCTCAACCCGCTGGTCAACGAGCGAATTCAGCTTTATACCCAGATGTACAAAAGCCTGATTGGCGACAGCGCGCTGCTGGGAACCCAGGCGATAACGCAGCTGCAAACGGTCACCGCGCTGGAGGCGAATATTCTGGCCTACAACGATACTTATCTGCTGACGGCGAGCATCGCTGCCGCCACGCTGGTCTGGATTTTATGGCGCTTGCTGCGCCTGCGCATCACTGCCCGTCTGGCGCTGAAGAACGCCACCGGCAACAAATAATTGAAAGAGTTCTGGAGAGTTTATGAGTCAGCAGGATGCCGCCAAAGAGCAGGCCAACACCCGCAAAAATGTGCGCATTGTTTCCGTTTTCACCGCCGCCGCCATCGGTATCGTCGGCGTGCTGGTGATCCTTTACGCGTGGCAGCTGCCGCCGTTCACCCGTCACGCGCAGTTTACCGATAATGCCTACGTGCGCGGTCAGACGACGTTTATAAGCCCGCAGGTAAACGGCTATATCACTGAGGTCAAGGTTCAGGACTTTGAGCAGGTCAAAAAAGGCGACCTGCTGGTGCAGATCGATGACCGAATCTATCGGCAGCGCGTGCATCAAGCCGAGGCGCAGCTGGCGATGAAAATTGCCGCCCTGAATAACAACCTGCAGCAGCGTAAAAGCGCCGAAGCGACGATTGCCAAAAACGACGCGGCGCTGAAAAATGCCCGCGCCCAGAGCCTGAAAAGCCAGGCGGATTTAAAGCGGGTGAAAGAGCTGACGTCTGACGGCTCGCTTTCCATTCGCGAGCGCGACGCGGCGCTGGCCAGTGCCGCCCAGGGCAGCGCCGACATCGACCAGGCGAAAGCCGCCCTTGAGATGTCGCGTCAGGATCTGCAGACGGTGATTGTGAACCGCGGCGCGCTGGAGGCGGATGTCGAAAACGCAAAAGCGGCGCTTGAGCTGACGCAGATTGACCTGCAAAACACCCGCATCATCGCCCCGCGCGACGGCCAGCTCGGCCAGATCGCCGTGCGTCTCGGGGCGTATGTGACCGCCGGAACCCATCTCACCACCCTTGTGCCTCCTCAGCACTGGGTCATTGCGAATATTAAAGAGACTCAGCTCGCAGAGCTGCGCGTCGGCCAGCCGGTGAAGTTCACCGTAGATGCCCTGAACAACAAAGCGTATCAGGGCCGCGTGGAGAGTATTTCCCCGGCGACCGGCGTGGAGTTCAGCGCCATCACGCCGGACAACGCCACCGGCAACTTTGTCAAAATCGCCCAGCGTATTCCGGTGCGCATTGAGGTGCTCGGTAAGCCTGAGGACTCCGCCCTGCTGCGTCCGGGCATGTCGGTACAGGTGACCATTGATACGCGGGAGGCGAAGTAATGATCCTTCGTCCGATTGCCGCGCTGGCGGCGGCGGTCATGCTGGCCGGATGCCAGTCCGTCGACGTAAAACCGGCGCAGCCGACGCTGCAAATTCCTGCGCAGTGGCGCACCGTCTCTGGCCCTGCCAGCCCGGCGGAGCAGCTCTGGTGGCGCAATTTTCATGACAACCACCTCAACCGCTATGTGGATCAGGCGCTTAAGAATAACAGCGACGTGCTGATCGCCCGCGAACGAATTAACGAGTATCAGGCGCGGGTCTATGCAGCTGACGGGAGCCTGTTTCCTTCGCTTGACGCGGGCGTAACCGGGACGCGCGCCCGTTCGCAGTCCGCCGCGACCGGGCTGCCGGTCTACGGCACGCTGTACAGAGGTAGCCTGACGGCGAGCTATGACGTGGATATCTGGGACGTCAACCGCAGCACGGCCAGAGCCGCCGAGGCCTCGCTGGCGGCGCAAAAAGCCGCCGCCGCGGCCGCGGATTTGACCGTCGCGTCTTCCGTTGCATCAGGGTATGTCACCCTGCTCTCGCTTGACGAACAGCTGCGCGTGACCGAATCCACCCTGAAATCACGCGAAGAGGCGTTTAACCTCGCGAAACGTCAGTTTGAGACGGGCTACAGCTCGCGCCTGGAGCTAATGCAGTCGGATTCCGAACTGCGCTCAACGCGGGCGCAAGTTCCCTTGTTGCAGCATCAGATTGCGCAGCAGGAGAATGCCCTCAGCCTGCTGCTGGGAAGCAATCCTGGCGCGGTGGCTCGCAGTGAACGCTATGAGACGCTGACGCCCCTGAAGCTCCCGTCACAGCTGCCTTCTGCGCTCCTGAACCGCAGGCCGGATATCGTCCAGGCCGAACGCCAGCTGGTGGCGGCTGACGCCTCGCTCGCGGCGTCGCGCGCCAGCCTGCTGCCGTCGATCAACCTGACCGCCACCGGTTCGGTTCAGGATCGCACCCTTTCCGGCCTGCTGGACAACCCGCTTCAGCTCTGGAGCGTCGGAGGTAGTATCCTTGCCCCGCTGCTGAACCGCCAGGCGCTGAATGCGCAGGTGGATATTTCTCAGTCCCAGCGTAACCAGGCGCTGTACGCCTATGAAAAAACCGTGCGTAACGCGTTTGCCGAAGTGAACAACAGCCTTGATGCGATAAGTCGCTATCAGGAACAGCTGAAGGAGCTGCTTGCCCAGCAGGAGGTGGCCCAGGAGACGCTGCGCATTGCGCAGAACCGCAATCGCAACGGCTACTCCTCCTATCTGGACGTGCTGGACGCGCAGCGCACGCTGTACTCGGTTCAGACCAGCGTCGTGCAGGTGAAAAATAACCTGCTGCTGGCGCAGATTGATTTGTACAGAGCGCTGGGCGGCGGCTGGAATGGCGCGTAAACCCGGTTTGGGCGCTGATGCCCTTCACCCCGGCCCTCTCCCACAGGGCGAGGAAGAAAACCCAAGGAGTCAATCTATGCAACAAAAATGGTCTGCCGTAGATAATTACATGATTTCTTCTCTTATCCCTGACGATGACGTACTGAATCAGGTTCTGGAAAACAACAAACGCACCGGGCTCCCCGAGCACGACGTAGCGGCCAATCAGGGGCAGCTGCTGGCGCTGTTCGTGCGCATGACGCAGGCGCGGCGGATACTTGAGATCGGTACGCTGGGTGCCTACAGCTCAATCTGGATGGCGCGTGCGCTGCCGCCGGACGGTAAGCTGATTACGCTTGAGGCCGATCCCACGCATGCCCGCGTTGCGCGCGAGAATATTCAGCTTGCGGGGTTAAACGAACGCATTGAATTAATTGAAGGCCCGGCGCTGAGCTCGCTGGAGAATTTCGGCGACGTTCCGCCGTTCGACCTGATCTTTATTGATGCCGATAAGCCAAACAATCCCGGCTATCTGGAGTGGGCACTGCACTACTCCCGCCCCGGCACGGTAATTATCGGCGATAATGTGGTGCGTGACGGCGAGGTAATCAACGGGGAAAGCGACGACGCGCGCGTGCTGGGCGTGCGGCGTTTTATTGAGATGACAGGAGATAATCCGCGTTTAACCGCCACCGCGCTGCAAACGGTGGGGGTTAAGGGATGGGATGGGTTTACGCTGGCGATTGTGAACGGGTGAAAATTGTGCGGGGCTGATGCCCTCACCCCGACCCTCTCCCACAGGGAGAGGGAGAAAACCCGGCAAGGGTTTAACCGGAAATCTGCTCCATCGCCTGCAGAATACGCTTATCCGAAATCGGATACGGCGTACCGAGCTGCTGGGCAAAGAAGCTGACGCGCAGCTCCTCGATCATCCAGCGGATCGCCTGCACGTCTTCATCGTCGCGGCGGGCAGGCGGCAGTTTGTTGAGCCACTGCTGCCACGCCTGCTGGACGCTCTCCACTTTCAGCATCTGCGCGCGATCGCGGTGCGGATCGATGGCCATCTTCTCCAGCCGTTTTTCAATCGCCTGCAGATAGCGCAGCGTATCGCCGAGACGATTGAAGCCGTTGCCGGTCACAAAGCCACGGTACACCAGTCCCGCCATCTGCGCTTTAACATCCGACAGCCCCAGCGCCATGGTCATATCCACGCGCCCCTTCAGGCGCTTGTTGATATTGAACACGGTGGTGAGGATCTGCTCGACCTGTTTGGCAATCTCCACCACGGTGTCGTTCAGCTCCGCACGCACCTTTTCATGCAGCTGGGCAAAGCCCTCTTCCGTCCAGACCGGGCCGCCCGCCTCGTGGATCAGTTTGTCCACGCCGCAGGAGATGCAGTCGTCAATCAGATCCAGCACCTTGCCGTACGGGTTAAAGTAGAGCCCCAGCTTGGCCTTGTTCGGCAGCTTCTCGTGCAGATACTTGATCGGCGACGGGATGTTGAGCAGCAGCAGGCGACGCAGCCCGCGCCACATCATCTGCTGCTGTTCCTGCGGGTTATCAAACAGTTTGATCGCCACGCTGTCGCGCTCGTCCACCAGCGCAGGCCAGGCTTTGACCTTATAGTTGCCGCGCTTCTGCTCGTAGCTTTCCGGAAGCTGGCCAAAGCTCCAGATATGCAGCCCGCTCTGCTCGATGCCGTCGTCGGCCACCGCAGAGAGCGTCTCCTGGACTTTGCCTTTCAGCGCCTCTTTCAGCTCGCTCAGCGAACGCCCTTCCAGCAGCTTTTTGTTTTTATCGTCCACCACGCGGAAGGTGATTTTCAGGTGATCGGGCACCTGATCCCAGTTCCAGTCGTCGCGGTCGATGGTCGTCCCGGTCATGCGGCGGAATTCACGCTCCAGCGCGTCCAGCAGCGGCAGCTCCAGCGGCGTGACGCGGCCCAAAAACGCTTCCGCGTAGTTTGGCGCAGGCACAAAGTTGCGGCGCACCGGTTTCGGCAGGGATTTGATCAGCGCAATCACCAGCTCGCGGCGCAGGCCGGGGATTTGCCACTCGAACCCGCTCTCGTCCACCTGGTTTAACAGCGGCAGCGGAATGTGGACGGTCACGCCGTCCGCGTCTGCCCCTGGCTCAAACTGATAGGTCAGACGCAGCTTGAGGTTGCCCTGATGCCAGAAGTTCGGGTAGTCGAGCTTGCTGACCGACTCCGCTCCCTCTTTAATCAGCATGCTCTTTTCAAAGTTGAGCAGGTCCGGCGTCTCTTTGCTGGCCTTCTTCCACCAGCTGTCGAAGTGGCGGGCAGAGATAACATCGTGGCTGATGCGCTGGTCGTAAAACTCGAACAGCGCTTCATCATCCACCAGGATGTCGCGGCGGCGCGATTTATGCTCCAGCTCTTCCACTTCGGCGCGCAGCTTCAGGTTTTCACGGAAGAAGGCGTGCCGCGTCTGCCAGTCACCCTCCACCAGCGCGTGGCGGATAAACAGCTCGCGGCACAGGGCCGGATCGATCTGGCTGTAGTTGACCTTACGCGCGGCGACCACCGGCAGGCCGTAAACGGTCACTTTCTCGGTCGCCATCACCGCGCCCTGCGCGCGCTCCCAGTGCGGTTCACTGTACGAGCGCTTAAGCAGATGCTGCGCCACCGGCTCCACCCATTCCGGATCGATACGGGCCGCAATGCGTCCCCACAGGCGGCTGGTTTCCACCAGCTCCGCGACCATGGTCCACTTCGGCGGCTTCTTGAAAAGGCCGGAACCCGGGAAGATGGCGAAACGGGCGTTGCGCGCGCCGGTATACTCCTGCTTCTCGGCGTCCTTCATTCCAATGTGGGACAGCAGGCCGGTCAGCAGCGCGATATGGATTTCGCGGTACTCCGCCGGTTCGCTGTTCACCGGAATGCCCAGCTCTTTCACCACCTGGCGCAGCTGGGTGTAGATATCCTGCCACTCGCGCACGCGCAGGTAGTTGAGGAAATCCACGCGGCACTGGCGGCGGAACTGGTTCGAGGAGAGCGCTTTCTGCTGCTCGCCGAGGTAGTTCCACAGGTTCACGAAGGCGAGGAAATCGGACTCTTTGTCGTGGAAGCGGCGGTGCTTTTCGTCAGACGCCTGCTGTTTGTCCATCGGGCGCTCGCGCGGGTCCTGAATGGAGAGCGCAGAGGTGATGATCATCGCCTCGCGCACGCAGCCGTGCTTTTGCGCTTCCAGAACCATGCGCGCCAGACGCGGGTCGACCGGCAATTGACTGAGCTGGCGGCCCAGCGGCGTCAGCTTGTAGACCGTCGCCTGCTCGTCGGTGGTAATCGCCCCGAGCTCTTCCAGCAGACGCACGCCGTCCTGAATGTTGCGTTTATCCGGCGCTTCGACGAACGGGAACGCCGCGATGTCGCCCAGCCCCAGCGCGGTCATCTGCAGGATAACGGACGCCAGGTTGGTGCGCAGAATTTCCGGGTCGGTAAACTCCGGGCGCGACAGGAAATCATCTTCGGAATAGAGACGAATACAGATCCCTTCCGACACGCGGCCGCAGCGGCCCTTACGCTGGTTAGCGGACGCCTGGGAGACCGGCTCAATCGGCAGCCGCTGGACCTTGGTGCGGTAGCTGTAGCGGCTGATGCGCGCCGTGCCCGGGTCGATAACGTATTTAATTCCCGGCACGGTCAGCGAGGTTTCCGCCACGTTGGTCGCCAGGACGATGCGGCGCCCGCCGTGCGGCTGGAAGACGCGGTTCTGCTCGCTGTTGGACAGACGGGCGTACAGCGGCAGGATCTCGGTATGGCGCAGGTCGCGCTTGCTGAGCGCATCGGCGGTATCGCGGATTTCGCGTTCGCCGCTCATGAAGATCAGAATGTCGCCCGCGCTTTCGTTACCCAACTCGTCAACGGCATCGAAGATGGCCTGCAGCTGGTCGCGCTCGGTATCATCCGCCTCTTCCACAATCGGGCGATAGCGCACTTCCACGGGATACGTGCGACCTGACACCTCGATAATCGGCGCATTGTTGAAGTGCTTCGAGAAGCGTTCCGGGTCGATGGTCGCGGAGGTGATGATAACTTTCAGATCCGGGCGGCGCGGCAGCAGCTCTTTCAGGTAGCCGAGCAGGAAATCGATGTTCAGGCTGCGCTCGTGCGCTTCGTCAATGATGATGGTGTCGTACTGCATCAGCAGGCGATCCTGCTGGATTTCCGCCAGCAGAATACCGTCGGTCATCAGCTTGACCATGGTGTTATCGCTCACGTGGTCGCTGAAACGGACCTTGTAGCCGATGCAGCCGCCCGGCTCCGTCTGCAGCTCTTCGGCAATACGGTTGGCAACGGTGCGCGCCGCCAGACGACGCGGCTGGGTGTGGCCAATCAGGCCTTTGATCCCGCGGCCCAGCTCCATACAGATTTTCGGCAGCTGGGTGGTTTTCCCCGAACCGGTTTCACCCGCGACAATCACCACCTGGTGGTCGCGGACGGCCTCAAGGATGTCCTGTTTTTTCTGGCTGACGGGCAGGTTTTCCGGGTAGGTAATCGCCGGTCGCGCGGCTTCGCGCAGCAAGACTTTCCCTGCCGCCTGTTCAATCTCTTTCGCCATCTCCTGGTAAATGGCCTGCTGAGCATCAGGATTTTTAACCTTCTTAACGCCGTGCAGACGGCGGGCGAAACGCTGTTTGTCGCGCAGCATCAGAGAATCGAGCTGTTGCAGGAGGATCGGGAAGGTGAATTTTTGTTGTTCTGTCATAGCGTTAAAGGGCAGTACACGCCCTGATAAATTCTCTTTTTAATGATTGCTATAGAGTACCACAATGACGCCTTTCGCGCCTTATTCAAAAAATTCGAACATAGGCTTCGATATATTGCGCTATCTCTATGGCAGGATTGTGAATAGAGTGTCAACAAGCAACGGGGCAACCCCCTTCAATCAAATGCAAAAACAGGAATCACCCATGAGCAAAGTATTAGTTTTGAAATCCAGTATTCTGGCAGGGTACTCTCAGTCTGGTCAGCTGTCTGATTACTTCGTTGAACAGTGGCGTGAACAGCATTCTGCTGACGAAATCACCGTGCGTGACCTGGCTGCAAACCCAATTCCTGTGCTGGATGGCGAGCTGGTTGGCGCGCTGCGCCCAAGCGATGCACCGCTGAGCCCACGTCAGCAGGAAGCCCTGGCGCTCTCTGACGAGCTGATTGCCGAGCTGCAGGCGCACGACGTTATCGTCATCAACGCCCCAATGTACAACTTCAACATCCCTACCCAGCTGAAGAACTACTTCGACCTGGTGGCACGCGCTGGCGTAACCTTCCGTTACACCGAGAATGGCCCTGAAGGTCTGGTGAAAGGCAAACGTGCGATCGTACTGACCAGCCGTGGCGGCATCCATAAAGACACCCCAACCGACCTGGTTGCGCCGTACCTGAGCCTGTTCCTGGGCTTCATCGGCATCACTGACGTGAACTTCGTGTTCGCTGAAGGTATCGCCTACGGTCCTGAAGTGGCGACCAAAGCGCAGACCGACGCGAAAGCCGCTATCGACAGCCTGATTGCAGCGTAAGACTTCACCCTCTCACCGCCCGGTGGGAGGGTTTTTCTTTTCCCCCGCATTTCGTTATCATCCGCTCCCACTCTCCAGCCGGGCGGCCTGATGTCTGCGATCATTGATTCTTTTATTGCCCCACCGTGTCACGATGACATTCAGATCCTCTGGCAGGATGAACATCTGCTGCTGATCGATAAGCCTTCCGGCCTGCTCAGCCTCTCGGGAAAAAATCCGCAAAACCTTGATTCCGTTCACTATCGTCTGGTCCAGACCTTCCCCGGCTGCACGCTGGTACACCGCCTGGACTTCGGCACGTCCGGGCTGATGGTGGTTGCGCGCAATAAGACCATCAACGCGGCACTGTGCCAGCAGTTCAGCCAGCGTAGCGTGGAGAAAGTCTACAGCGCCCTGCTTTGCGGACATGTGGAAAATGACGAAGGTGTAATCGATGCGCCGATTGCCAAAGACCCGGCGCTGTTCCCGCTGATGTCGATCTGCGCCATCACCGGGAAACCCGCCCGCTCCCGCTATCGGGTGGTGGAACGGTTTTATCAGGAGACGGGACTGCCGTTAACGCGGGTTGAACTTACTCCGGAGACCGGGCGAACCCATCAGCTGCGTATTCACTGCCAGCGGCTGGGGCACCCGATTCTGGGCTGCGATCTGTATGGTGGTCTTGACGTACCGGGCGCTGAAGGAACGCCGCGGCTGATGCTGCATGCCAGCGAGCTGAATTTTATTCATCCCATGAGCGGAGAGCCGGTTAACGCCCGACACGCCGCCCCGTTCTGAACGCGTTTTACCACATCAAATCGTCAGGGATTTTGAAGTCAGCGTACGGATCGTCTTCGTCCTGCTCTTCCTGGCTGAGCGCGCTGTTTAACACGATGCTGTCGGCATCGCGCTGGGCAATTTTATCGGCCACCACCGCCGGAATAATCGCGTATTCGCAGTCGCCGCTGGCGTTAATCACCAGACGGGCAATCGCCAGACGGCCGTTGATCAGCTGAGCCTGGGTTTGCTTGTCGACGTCGATTTTTTTGATCAGATTACCGTCGGTGAAGTTAAAGGTGATGTTGCCTTTCGCCACGGTGATGCGGTTCATCTCAATCAGCTGCTTCACCTGCGCCTTAAACTCTTTCGCCATCACGGCCTGCTTCTGCTGCTCGCTCAGCAGCTTGTCACGCTCGATCTGCGCCTTCTTGTTCTCTTCTACCGCTTCCCGAGCCTCACGCGCCTGAACGCGTGATTTCTTTGCCGTGCGCTGCACTTTCGCCGCTTTCTTGCTGCTGACCAGGCCCGCTTTCAGCATCTGCTCTTGTAAGGTGAGTTTTGTCATGATTGTTTCTAAACCGGTTGGAAATTTTGGGGATTATAGCGTCATTAAGGGCGTGCCGAAACATAAGTAAAACATAGGACGGTTCACCTTAACCGTCTGATAATTTGACGCCTGCAAAATAAAACACAATGGAACACTCCAATGATAACGATTCAAAAAGCCGACCTGCACTCTTCTGAATCCCTGCGTCTGATTGAAAAATTATCATCAGAACTGGCGAACATTACCGGGGATGGCGGTACGCGTCATTTTAACGTCGACTCGATGATGGCCGAACGCGCCCTGTGGTTGGTCGCCAGGAATGAAACAGGTGATGCCGTTGGATGTGCCGCACTACGACCACTTTCCGAACAGGTTGCCGAGCTGAAACGCATGTATTCCGACAGGAGCGAGCCGGGTATTGGTAAGGTTTTACTGGCTTTTCTTGAAGCGTCGGCACAGCGTTTAGGTTATAGCGAAATCTGGCTAGAAACCCGACACGCTAATGCTCGTGCGGTGAAATTCTATGAGCGAAATGGCTACCGCGTAATTGACAACTATGGTCCCTACATCGGCAGGCAAGAAGCGGTCTGCTTAGCAAAACAACTGGCACTAAACGGGAGTCGTGGGAATTTGTGATCAACATCATGAACTTCCCTCATGTTGCAGTGAAATTAAGTCACTTCCCCTGCGCCGCGGGCTCAGGCATAAATTATGCATTGGTAACTTCTTAGCAACATGAACTTAGGATGCATAACCACAATGAGCAAAGCTTTCACATATTCCCTTAAGCGCAGTTGCTTCGATGAGAATTACAACCCGTCTGAAAATACGCGTACGACCACCAACTTTGCCAACCTGGCGCGCGGGGAAAAACGTCAGGAAAACCTGCGCAATACGCTGGTGATGATCAACAACCGCTTCAACGCTCTGGCGCGCTGGGATAACCCAAACGCCGATCGCTATGCGGTTGAGCTTGAAATCATCTCTGTCGATTTGAACATTGGCGCGGAAAAGCCATTCCCGGCTATTGAGATACTGCAAACCACTATTGTCGACAAGAAAAACAACCTGCGCATCCCTGGCATCGTCGGGAATAACTTCTCGTCTTACGTGCGGGATTATGATTTCAGCGTCCTGCTGCTGGAGCACAACAAGAACCAGCAGCACTTCAGCATTCCGGAAAAGTTTGGCGAACTGCACGGTAATATTTTCCGCCATTTTGTGCGTTCACCGGAATACAAAGAGAACTTCAAAAAAGGACCGGTGATCTGCCTGAGCGTATCCAGCAAAGATACCTATCGCCGCACCGGCAACCAGCACCCCGTGCTGGGCGTGGAGTATCAGCCGGACGGCGAGTCGCTAACGGAACAGTACTTCGCGAAGATGGGCCTGAGCGTGCGCTACTTTATGCCGGAACACAGCGTGGCACCGTTCGCGTTCTTCTTCACCGGGGATTTGCTGAGTGACTACACCGATCTCGAACTGATCGCCACCATCAGCACGATGGAGACGTTCCAGAAGATCTATCGCCCGGAGATTTATAACGCCAACTCGGCGGCCGGGCTGTGCTACCGACCGGATCTGAACCAGCAGGATCACTCATTAACCAAAATTGTGTATGACCGGGAAGAGCGAAGCCGTCTGGCGATTGAACAGGGTCGATTTACCGAAGAGTACTTCATTAAGCCTTACAAACACATTCTTGAGCAGTGGTCTGATAACTACACGCTTTAATACATTAAAAAAGGTCTTTTATTATGAAAACATTGCTCCCGACTTCTACCGCTGGCAGCCTGCCAAAGCCGACCTGGCTTGCGCAACCTGAAACGCTGTGGTCACCCTGGAAATTACAGGATCAGGAACTGCTGGCGGGCAAGCAGGATGCGCTGCGCCTGTCTCTGGATGAGCAGATCCGTGCGGGAATCGATATCGTCAGCGACGGGGAACAGACCCGCCAGCACTTCGTCACCACCTTTATTGAACACCTGAGCGGCGTGGATTTTGAGAACCGCCAGACGGTGCGCATTCGTAACCGCTATGACGCCAGCGTGCCGACCGTAGTTTCTGCGGTTGCGCGCCAGAAACCGGTCTTCGTCGACGATGCCAGGTACCTGCGTCAGCTCACGGACAAGCCGATCAAATGGGCCCTGCCGGGGCCGATGACCATGATCGACACCCTCTACGACGCGCACTATAAAAGCCGCGAAAAGCTGGCCTGGGAATTCGCCAAAATCCTCAATCAGGAAGCGCGCGAATTAGAGGCCGCGGGCGTGGATATTATCCAGTTCGACGAACCGGCGTTTAACGTCTTTTTTGACGAGGTCAATGACTGGGGCATCGCCGCGCTGGAACGCGCCATTGAAGGGCTGAAGTGCGAGACCGCGGTACACATTTGCTACGGCTACGGCATCAAGGCCAATACCGACTGGAAAAAGACGCTCGGATCCGAGTGGCGCCAGTACGAAGAGGCCTTCCCTAAGCTGCAGACCTCTAACATCGACATCATCTCCCTGGAGTGCCACAACTCCCGCGTGCCGATGGATCTGCTTGAGCTGATCCGCGGCAAAAAAGTGATGGTTGGCGCGATTGACGTAGCAACCAACACGGTTGAAACGCCGGAGGAAGTGGCCGATACGCTGCGAAAAGCGCTGCAGTTTGTCGATGCGGACAAGCTTTATCCGTCAACCAACTGCGGCATGGCTCCCCTCTCCCGTCAGGTGGCTAACGGCAAGCTGAGAGCACTCAGCGCTGGCGCAGAGATTATCCGCAAAGAGCTTGGCGCGTAATCCCTTACGTTTGCCAGTAAAGCGGCGTACCAAAACGCTCAACGTAATAATCAATTACCGCCCTGACGTTCAGGGGCGGATGTCGGGCATCAGGGTAGATCGCCGCGATCGCCTGCTGTTCCGTATTGATGGCACACTTCAGCGCGGGCAGGAGCGGAATCAGCTCACCGCGCTGGAGCGGCTCGCTCACCAGCCAGTCCGGAAACAGTACAATTCCCATCCCGCCCCGCGCCGCAGCCAGCAGCGCTTCCGCATTATTCGAGGTCATCAATGGCGTCACGGGATAATGCGTCCACGCCTCGCCCGCCCTGCGCAACAGCCAGCGGTTAGGCCCTGACGATCCGCGATAGACCAGACAGTGATGGCGGTTAAGATCGTCCGGTCCTTCAGGCGCACCGTGTCTACGCACGTAATCTGGCGACGCGGCCAGATGATACACCTGCTGCCCGAACACCCGCGCGTGAAAAGATGAGTCCGTTAGCACGCCAATCCGGAAGATCACGTCGGCGGCATCGCGGTGCGGGTCGATAAAATCATCGGTCAGCGTCAGCTCTACGTTCAGGCGGGGATAGCGTTCCGACAGGCCGGGAAGGCCGGGCGCAATGTGCTTCTGGCCGAAAAACACCGGTCCGTTAATGCGGATCGCACCGGACGGTTCCACCGCACGCGCGTCCAGCTCCCGTCGCGCCTCTTCCAGGTTTTCCGCCATCGACCGGGCATAGCGAATAAAAAGATGGCCGCTTTCCGTGGGGATGACGGCCCGCGTATTGCGGTAGAAAAGCTGCTGCCCGAGCGCATCCTCAAGCTGGTGGATCACGCGCGATATCTGCGAGGCCGATATCCCCTGCCGCCGCGCCACGACGGAGAAATTCTGCGCTTCATACACGTCGATGAAGATCAGCAGCGTGCGAATGTTGATATTGCTGGCGTCAACCATTAATGCATTTCTCGCAAAGGTGTTTCCACCATTATGGCATTTTTCTCACTGGACAACCCACGTAATCTTCTTCGCCTGAAAACGGAGGAAGAAGAATGCAGTTGGTTTTGATTTTACTGGTGATTGCTGGCGGGATGGGCCTCTCCGTCGAGGCGGGCCTGCTGGGACCGCTGGGGGGAAAGGTCGGGGATTTATGGGCGACGTTCAGCATTTTTGGCGTCGGCGCCGCGCTGACGTTTCTGCTGATGCTGTTTTTCAGCCCGCGCAACAGCCCGTCGTTTTTCGCACAGCCCGGCTGGCAGCTGCTCGGCGGCGTGCTCGGTCCGGTATACGTGGTCATCCTGACCGTGGCGACACCCACCATCGGCATCGCCATGACCATGATTGGCATTCTGGCCGGCCAGGTCTTTAAAAGCCTGATCATTGACCACTATGGTCTGCTGGGTTCGCCGCACAGGAAGATAAACGCAAAGCGCATTATTGCACTGGGGTTCATTATTGCGGCACTGGTTCTGGTCGCACAGGGGTAACGTATGACACTGATTATGATTCTTCTGGCCGTATGCGGCGGCGCGACGCTGAGCATTCAGGCCGCCATTAACGGCCAGCTTGGCAGCAGCGTGGGCGTATTCAAAAGCGCGTTTCTGACCTTTTCCGTCGGCGCGCTGGTGACCGCCCTGCTGATTTTCTTCTTTGAGCCTAAGCAGGCCGTCAGCCTGCTGGACGTGCCGAAATGGCAGCTTCTCGGGGCAATGTTTGGCGTGCCTTATATTGTGATTATGGTCGTGGCGGTGCAGCGCATCGGCACCGCCGTCGCCACGGTGGCGGTCATATTCGGCCAGCTCGCCATGAGCATGTTGATTGATAACTTTGGCTGGCTGGGTAATGCCGCTATTCCCTTTTCGCCGAGCCGTCTGGGGGCGGTAGTCTGCCTGGGTATTGCTCTCTGGTTCATCTACTCGAGCAGTAAAATTCACAGCACCCGCGACTAGACTCATGTCTTACGGGTAAAGAACAGCGTTACCGTGGCGACGGTGACGCCCAGCTTCTTCATCTCGGTTTTATTAAACAGATGGTTCTCATCCTGCAGGTACATCCAGTCGTCAAAGTTCAGTAGCCACGTGCTCCCGTTGGCCTTCACGTTCATGCTGTAATGCCAGTTGAACGCGTTGCCGGCGGCCTGCCCCGTCGCCACCCCTTCGATATCCCCCGCCGTTCCCTCATAGCGATCGTTCCCCAGGCGCCGGATATGCCAGACTCGCTGCTGCTTCTCACCGTCGTCATAAACGAAGTGCTCGTTGAGCGTCAGCGTATCGCCAATTACATCCCCGGCAATCTCAACGTGAAAGCGGCGGATCTGCTTGCCGCTGCGATCCTGCACCATCCCCCACGCTTCAGTTTTACCCTGGAAGTAGTGGAAGATATCCAGCCGCGGCTGCTGCTGGCGGTACTCGGTCACCTCCGTGCTACAGCCCGCCAGAAGCATCGTCAATGCCAGCGCCATCATAAGGAAACGTTTCATTTTTGGCCTCCGATTAACTGCTGACGCAGTTCAGGGTATTGCGTGCGGGGATCGAGCCAGATGGCCAGAAAGCGGGTGCTGAACGCTTCTGACTGGCGTGGTCCCAGGGGAATAAAGGTTTTCTGAAGGGTCGGATCGCGATACCAGAACTGCCCCTGCTTATCGTTGAGAACAAACGCCAGCTGTGAGCCCTGTCGGACATCAGGCCACAGCGACTGGAGCATCCGCAGCCAGGCTTCGCTTTGCGCTTCCTGCGCCAGGATACCCTGCGCCTGCCACTGGTCGCGGGTCGCCTCGACCAGTTCATCGCGATCGATGTCGCGCGCATAGGTAATAATCAGCGCCTGATCCTGGTCCTCCCGACCGTAACGCCCGTCCGGAGTACGCAGCTGGGAGGTATAGACCGTGAACGGCCCCCAGGTAAGCGTGGCGTCGCCCACCTTCCGCCACGCCAGCCAGTCGGCGGCCTGGCCAACGGGAACAACCAGCGTCAGACAAAGCAGCAAAAATGCAGCTTTCATTTTTGTCTCCCCATCAGCAGGTGGAAAAACAGCATCAATACCAGCCACCCCGGCGCCATCCAGCTGACGACGATAAAGGTTGGATCCAGAAACGTGATGGCACCCAGCCGCTCGCCAATCAGGTACGCTACCGGGCCTCCCACTGCGGCAAGCAGGGTCAGCAGCCAGCCGGGCAACGTGGTGGTGCGCGTAAGCTGCGTCCAGACGGTGGCAAACATCAGCCACAATGCCACCATCCATAGCGGCATCAGGGAGTCGCCCGTAAAGGCAATCAGTCCCGTCAGCGCCCAGAGCGTATCCAGCAAACTTCCCGCCGCGGCCAGCCCAATGGCGTAAAAACGGTATACAGACGGCAAAAGCAGGCACGCCAGAACCGCCAGCGCGAGCCAGATAATCAGGCCCTTTTCGCGAAAGAGCACCACCAGCGTCCAGTAAAGATCGAACGCGACGGCCAGCAGAAAGACCTGAAGATATCGTTTCATACGCGCTCGGCGGTCAGCTGCACCACGCTGATGGTGCGGGCGTTAAACCCGGCTTCGCAGTAGCCAAAGTAGTACAGCCACATACGGCGAAACCGCTCATCGAAGCCGAGCTTTTCAATCTCCTGCCAGGCGTGGACAAAGCGCTGCCGCCAGAGGGCCAGCGTGCGGGCGTAGTCCGGTCCCATGTCGAAAAGATTGCGCACCACGAAATCGGTGTGGCGCGTCATCAGCTCGTTCATCGCGGTGATGCTCGGCAGGAAGCCGCCGGGGAAGATGTAGCGCTGGATAAAATCGACGCTTTTGCTGTAGTCGCGATAGCGCTGGTCCTGAATCGTGATGGCCTGAATCGCCATCCGTCCTCCCGGGCGCAGCCGCGCCTGGCAGGTACGGAAGAACGTGGGCAGATAGCGCTGACCGACGGCTTCAATCATCTCTATCGAGACCAGCTTGTCGTACTGTCCGGTGAGGTCGCGATAGTCGCAGAGCAGCACCTCGACCCGATCCTGCAGTCCGGCGCGCGCAATTCGCTCGGTCGCCCAGACGTATTGCTCCTGTGACAGCGTGGTGGTAGTCACCCGACAGCCATAACGACGGGCCGCGTATTCCGCCATCGCGCCCCAGCCGGTACCGATCTCCAGCAGGTGGTCATTCGGTTCTAGCATTAACTGGTCACACAGGCGCGCCATTTTGGCCTGCTGGGCCGCCGTCAGGTCCTGCTCGTCCTCCGTAAACAAGGCGCTGGAATAGAGCAGCTCTTTATCCAGAAAATGGGCGTAGAAGGTATTGCCCAGATCGTAATGAGCGGCAATATTTTCACGCGCCTGCGCGCGGGAGTTACGCCGCGTCCAGTGGCGCAGACGCTCCAGCGGCCTGCCGAACAGGCGGAACCCGTTTTCCAGACGGCCAAGCACCTCGCCGTTGAGCGCCAGCAGTTCCAGAAGCGGCGTAAGGTGCGTGGTTTCCCATTCGCCGTCCATCCAGGCTTCTGCGGCAGCAAGGCTACCGCCCGTTAAAACTCGCCAGTAAACGCCGGGCGTGAGGATTTGTACGTCGGCGTGCAGCGCGGAGGATGTCTCGCCAAAATGGAAGGTCTGCGCCCCTTCACGCAGGGTGAGCGAGCCACCGCGGATACCGCTTAACAGACGAAAAAGCAGCCAGCGCGCGATGCGCACGTTGCGCGGGATATCGGGTTCTAACGCAAAGACGGGATCGGTCATGAGCGTTCACTCCTGCTGACGGGGTGGTTATACAGCGGCACGCGCTTGAGCCAGAGCCGCAGCGCCTGCCAGTAAATGGCAAAAACAGTTTTCAGGGTCATGAGCGGGATACGCACCAAAAGCCCACGCAGCGCGGGGCGCGTAAAAGGCTCCCGGCGCAGCGCCAGCGTGGCGTCAAAGACCTTCGCTTCCTGATGATTTTCAATGTGCATATGCAGCGTGTTATCCGGGTCGTTAAAGCGCCAGTGGTAGATCATGTCCATTGGATTGAAGGGGGAGACGTGAAACGCTTTTTCCGTGGGCTGTGCATTCTGTCCGTTGACGGCATAGTAATGACGTTCATTCCACGGCGTGTTGCGGACCTCCGCCAGCACCCAGCGCAGCGTCTCCTTCTCGTCATAGCAGTAGTAAAAGTTGACCGGATTGAAATGAAAGCCGAAATAGCGCAGCTGCGTCAGGAGCATGACCCGCCCGTCCGGACGTTCTCCGGTCAGGCTCTCCAGCCTGCTGAGCACGTTCTCCTTAAGCGGCGTGCCGAGCGGATAGTCCGAGTCGTGGAACGAGGCGGCGGCAAAGCGATTGTGCCGTACGCCGACGGACGGCAGCAGCGGCAGTTCATCGAGATCCAGCCAGGCCATAAAGACGCTGTAGCTGAATTCGTGGTTTTTCGGCTGGAGGCGGCGGTGGCGTAATACGCCGTGGTAGAGGCAGCTGTTCATCTTAGTTCCCCTCTCCGGCCGCTATCGCATTGACCACATCCAGCGCGCTGCGCACGCCATCCTCATGAAAACCGTTGTACCAGTAGGCCCCGCAGTACCAGCTCCGGTTATGACCGTTGATCTCGCCGCGCCGCGCCTGCGCCCGCCAGCTTTGCGGGTTAAACAGCGGATGTTCATAAACGAAGCGTTGCAGAACGAAGCGTTCATCTACCGGTGCGTCAGGGTTCAGGGTGACGCAGAACAGCGGACTGCCCGCAGGCAGCCCCTGCAGAATGTTCATGTTGTAGGTAACACAGGCGCTGGCCTGCTCCTGCGCGCTCAGGCGGTAGTTCCAGCTCGCCCACGCGCGCGGCCGCACCGGCAGCCAGCGCGGGTCGCTGTGCAACACCACCTCGTTGCGCTGCCAGCCAATATCGCCCAGCACCTCGCGCTCTGCGGAGGTGGGATCTTCAAGCATCGCCAGAGCACTGGCGGAGTGGCAGGCAAAAATCACCCGATCGAAAGTATGGCTGCCGTTTTCAAGCTGAAGCGTAACCCCGCCCTCGTGGCGGCTCACCCGCTGCACCGGTGAATTGAGATGCAGAGTCAGCCGATCGCCTAATTTGTCCAGCATCGCACGGATATACTCTCGCGAGCCGCCCGGCACCACGTACCACTGCGGGCGATGGGCGATATCCAGCAGCCCGTGATTCTGGAAGAAACGTAAGAAAAGCGGCAGCGGGAAGCGCTTCATCTCCTGCAGCGAGGATGACCAGATGGCGGCTCCCATCGGCAAAATATAGTGGCGCGCAAAAAACGGCGTAAAGCCGTGCTGGTCCAGAAACGTCTGCAGCGTGGCGTTCGGGTCCACCACCCCATCCAGCGCCTGTTTTGCCAGACGATTGAAGCGGACGATCTCGCCGAGCAGACGCCAGAACGCCGGATTCACCAGGTTGCGACGCTGGGCAAACAGCGACGTCAGGGTGTGACCGTTGTACTCCAGCCCCGTTTCGGGGTTGTGTACCGAAAAGCTCATCTGCGTTTTTTGCCCGCTGATGCCCAGCTCGCTGAGCAGGCCCATAAAGCGCGGATAGGTGCGGTCGTTGTAGACGATAAAACCGGTATCGATCGCGTATGTGCCCTGGGGCGTCGTCACGTCAACCGTTGCGGTATGGCCGCCCGGTGTGGATCCCGCTTCAAACAGGGTCACCTGATGATGCCCGGCCAGGCGCCAGGCGCAGGTCAGCCCGGCAATGCCGCTGCCGATAATTGCAATGTTCATGAACGCACCATCCTGCGCAGCAGCGTGCGCTGTAGAAACGCAGGCAGCCCGGAGAGCAGCCGCAAAATGAAGCCAAACCCGGACGGAAACGCGATGTGCATTTTCCCGGCCGCCAGCCCGATACGGATCGCCTTAACCGCCTCGTCGACGGTCACCCTGCCCGGCATGGCGAAATCGTTTTTTTGCGTCAGGGGCGTATCGACAAAGCCCGGGGAAACAACCGTCACGGCAATGCCTTTTGGCTCCCAGTCCAGGCGCAGGCTTTCGGCAAACCAGCTCAGCGCGGCTTTAGACGCGCCATAGGCCTCTGCACGCGGGAAGGGAAGCCAGTGGGCCATCGAGCTCACCAGCACCACGCGGTTACCGGCAACCAGCTGCGGCTGTAGCGCCTCAAGGCAGTTCACCGGCCCGAGGAAATTAGTGTTCATGACCCGCTCTACCAGCGCCGCGTCCACCACGCCCTGGTCGAGATATTCGCAGGTACCGGCGCAGAGAATAATCAGATCGGCGTAACTGCCGGTCAGCGCCTGGCGACAGGCGTCCCGGTCCGTCATATCGAACAGACGAACGGTGAGATTGGGGCAGGTCTGATGCAGTGCTTCCAGACGCGCCGGATCGCGCCCGCAGGCAATCACATGGTAGCCGTCAGCGGCAAAGGATTTTGCCAGCCCGGCGCCAATGCCCGAGCTTGCGCCGGTAATCAGCACCGTCTTCATGATTTAACCCTCCGCTTCACGCCGCGTACCGCCCAGCCCAGCAGCGGGAGATGTTCGTAGATCATCTCTCCCGCATCGTAGTAGTCGCGCTGGCGCGTGATGAGATCGTTTTCCGTCTCTACCACCGAGCACCCCGGCAGATCGAGCGGCTCACCTCCGGCAATGCGCGGATGCGACCAGTGCATCACCCAGGTGACAACAAACTGGTTCCCACTGCACAGCGGCGGATCGATAGAAAAACGGCAATTTTCGACGTTGGCCAGCAGATGGGTGAAATAGCGCTGGAGCGCAAAAATACCGTCATGCTCGCCGAACGGATCGACAAGCGTGGCGTTTGAATGGTAAAGCCCGACCAGCGCGGACGGCGGCTGGCTATCCAGTGCGGCGTAGTACTCAATAAACCGACTCACGACAGAGGGCAAAGTGCTCATGGGTCACATCCTGGCTGTAAACAACGTGGCGTAATCGCATACTTAAAACTTACACAATTAACGTTATTTGTCCAAGTTTGTGCAAAATTATTTTTTATTACTTATAAATATCAACAACTTGATAACTCAATCATTTGACGTTTTTGTAGGCCAGGTAAGGCGTAGCCGCCACCCGGCTTTCACTTTCAGGTTATCCTTAAGGCAAATTCAGCGGTCATCTTCCAGGCTTATCCTTTTTATTCATAAGGATGCCTGACATGAAACGTTTCTTTCTCTCCCTTTTCTCCAGCCCGGAATCCTTACTGCAGGTGATGAGCCAGCAGGAAATTATTGAAGCCGTCGAAGATGGCGATCGCATCATTATCGACCAGGACGGGAACGCCTCCGTTAACTACAAAAGCAACGAGGTGCGGCAGGATTTTCTGCGTCACGTCAACATGCTGAAGAGGGCCTGATATGGGAACGGCGATATTTATGGTGCTGATGGTCTGCGGGTACTGGTACACCAGCCGCGACCTGTCGACCCGCTTTAAAATCAAGCGTTCCTTCGGCTGGGACGTCTATTTTCTCGTTGCACTTTACGGCTGTATTTTCGTTTTGCAGGGGGTGATTGCTACGGGGCTACTCTGGCTGCTGCTGCTCGCCCTTTCCGCCGCCAATAACGCTTTTCACTTTGCCTCACCGAAATACACCGACTGGCAAATCGACTTTATGAACTGGAGTTTTTTGGGCATTCAGGCGCCGGTTGTCGTGATGCTGGCGTTCGCCATCCTGTTTTGCCTCTACCGCTCTAACTGGGCAGGCAGCGCCAGGCTGGACGGCGAAAGCCGGAAAAAGCTCTACAAACGTCTGGCGCAGTCGAGCGGTATCGAACAGCTGCTATACCAGTGTATGGAACAAGGCGAGCTGGCGCAGGTCACGCTCCGCTCGAGGCGGATATACGTGGGTATGATCCACACCGCGACGCTGGAGTATGAAAAAACGGCCAATATCGTGCTGATCCCGATGTTGAGCGGGTACCGGGATGCGAAGACGATGAACCTGCGCATCGAGAATAATTACAGCAGGTGGTATGCGGAGCATGACATTACGCTCGACTCTGAACCCCGCAGCGCCATGTCATTCCGCAAGGTGATTTTACTCAATCAGATTGAGAGCATCTCGCTGTTCGATCCCGCAAGCGCCAGCGCGCTGTCGCTGGCACAGCGGGACGAGGGCTCTGGCCCTAAAGAGACATCCCCATAATTTTGAGTACGCTCTGCTGGGAAGCGTACAGGACAAAAGGCGAATGACACATCATTTGCGGTGGTATTCACGGTTGCGCAGTCTGATAAAGATCCCAGCGGTTGCCGTAAATATCTTCAAACACCACCACCGTACCGTACTCTTCCTCACGAGGTTCTTCGCAGAAATGAACGCCTTTTGCCTTCATGGCATGGTAATCGCGCCAAAAATCATCCGTCTGAAGGAACAGGAAAACTCTGCCGCCGCTTTGATTACCGATAAAACCTTCCTGCCTCTCGTTAGAGGCACGAGCCAGCAGGATATTGCAGTCGCTTTCCGGGTTGGGTGAGACGACTACCCAGCGTTTTCCCGGTTGGGGCGTATCCTCTACGAGGGTAAACCCCAGCTTGTCGGTGTAGTACTGAATGGCGCGATCGTAGTCATCAACCACAATAGCTACGCAGCCAAGGCATCGTTTCTGTGTTCTCATTTTTTCGTTTCCTTTGCACAAATGGGTTACGGATAACGCTATTCCATTGAAGCGTGCTGACCGCCAGGCTTACAGGCTTGCGTAAGCCTCACGTTTTTCTGCCCATTTCAGCATGGCATCAAGCGCCGGGCATAATGCCTGCCCCCAATCGGTGAGGCGATACTCTACTTTCGGTGGCACTTGAGGGTAAACCATCCGCGAAACGATACCGTCGGACTCGAGTTGTCGAAGTTGCTGCGCCAGCATCTTTTGGGAAATACCGGGGATCAGTTTTTCGAAATCAGAATAGCGCTGCACTTTTCCGTCGAAAAGATGAAAAAGAATAATTAATTTCCAGCGCCCTTCCAGCAACCGTAATACTTGCTCCACGCCGCTTGCGGCAGATTCCGGACTATATAACTTACTCATAATTTAGTAACTCACTTTTTCGTGCGTACTTGTTAATTACTCAGTCTATGTTGAATATACCTGTACTGTAAATAATGGGAGCGAAAGTCCATGTCATTAGATATTGATTTTAAAGGCAAGCGCGTGCTTGTTACCGCTGGCACGAAAGGGCTCGGCAAAGCAGTCGTCGGACTTTTAAAACAACTCGGTGCAACGGTATTTACCACGGCGCGCCACGATCCAGACGTAAATATCGCGGATACTTTCGTAGCCGCTGATCTTACTACGGTCGCTGGATGTGCCTCAGTCGCATCCGCAGTGCAGGAACAGATGGGAGGTGTCGACGTAATTATCCATGTTGCAGGCGGTTCAACCTCACCCGGCGGCGGCTTTGCTGCACTTGGCGAAGACGAGTGGCAGCAGGAGCTCAATCTTAATTTGTTACCTGCAGTACGCTTAGATCGCGCCCTGCTTCCCGGAATGCTTGAGCAGGGAAATGGGGTGATTATTCACGTGACGTCTATCCAGCGCGAACTGCCTTTACCGGATTCAACAACGGGTTATGCGGCGGCTAAGGCAGCCCTCTCAACCTACAGTAAAAGTCTTTCAAAGGAAGTCTCGCCGAAAGGTGTTCGGGTGGTGCGCGTTGCCCCCGGCTGGATCGAAACTGAAGCGGCGGTGGCACTGGCGGAGAGACTGGCAAAGCAAGCAGGAACAGACTACGAAGGTGGCAAACAGATCATTATGAAGGCGTTAGATGGAATACCGCTCGGACGCCCTGCCCGACCGATTGAGGTTGCCAACCTCATCGTCTTCCTCGCTTCATCGCATGCTGCGAGTATCACAGGTACTGAATTTGTGATTGATGGCGGCACCATTCCAACAGTGTAACGCGGATGCTTAATCGACCTGGTGCAAGAGTTGATTAAGCACCGGAATCTCACTGGCCGGTCAGTTCCGCTAAAACCCTTTTTAACGCATTTATTATCGTTTCTGTATCCATGCCCATCTGCGCATGAATAATGGCACCGTCAATGAGCAGCATGATTTCATTGACGACGCGCTCATCAGCAATCTTTGTCAGCGACGCAATAATCTTCTTTGTTTCGATTTTATGATCGCGGCATATCGCTTTTATTTCGCTTTCAATATCTTCGGATTTGGCTTCCGCGCTGGCGTTAATAAACGCGCAGCCGTGGAACTCGGGCGAAATAAACCATTCATAGAGGGTAGCCGATAGAGCGTCCGCAGGCGTCTGGCCTTCAACGAGATGTCGACGAAGCGTGGCCTCAAACCAGTTAATCCATATTTCATGTCGATAGTGTAAATAGGCGAGAATAAGCAAGCTCTTACTCGGAAAATGGCGATAAAACGTCACCTTAGTCACTTTCGATGCTTTAATCAGCGTGTCCACCCCCGTCGCCCTGAAGCCAGTGGAATAAAACAGATCGTGCGCCGTGAGTAATATTTTATCTCTGACGCTGATTTTTGTCTCGTTACCTGCGGGTTCGGTTTTCATTTTTTCGACAGCCTCAAAAAGAGTGTTGACAGCGTTATTTTTCAGGCATAGATTACCGCAAGTAGACAGACCTGTCTACATAAATCACACTGAGGTAATCGCCATGAACACACGCCCTCCTTTACCGCCCTTCACTCGTGAAAGCGCCATCGAAAAAGTCAGGCTGGCAGAAGATGGCTGGAACAGCCGCGATCCGGCGAAAGTCGCGCTTGCCTATACGCTGGACACCCAATGGCGTAACCGCGCAGAGTTCGCCACCAACCGTGAAGAAGCCCAGGCGTTTCTGGAGCGGAAATGGAAAAGAGAGCTGGAGTATCGTCTGATTAAAGAGCTCTGGGCATTCACGGATAACCGGATCGCGGTGCGCTATGCCTATGAATGGCATGATGATTCCGGCAACTGGTTCCGCTCTTACGGCAATGAAAACTGGGAGTTTGAGCCGGACGGCCTGATGAAGCGCCGCTTTGCCTGCGTAAACGATATGCCGATAAAAGAATCCGAGCGCCTGTTCCACTGGCCGCTGGGCAGACGCCCGGACGATCACCCTTCGCTGAGCGATCTTGGCTTATAGGATTTTCGCATCACTCCGGGCCGCCCCGGAGTGGTGACTTTACAGCGCGCCGAGCTGTTTCATCAGCGTCAGGTTGTCCTCAATGTGCCAGTTTGCCGCAATCTTACCGTCAGCGACTTCATAAATATCGGTGGCGATAAAATCTATTTTCTGCCCCTGTCCTTTCAGCTTGCCAAATGTCCCGGTGAAGGTGCCGTGAAAATGTAGATGCGAAACCACGCGATCGCCTGAAATAATCATTTGCTCAACGTCACAACGCAAATCAGGCACGGCTGTCCGAAACGCCCTGGAAGCTAGAATAGCGCCCTCGGGACCTTGCTTACGTCCTTCCGGGGGCGTTTTATCAATAAAGTTTACGGCCAGGGCATCACGCGCCAGAGTTTCATTACCGGTGTTCCAGAACGTGGCATATTTTCTGGCAGCAGTTTCATTCGCCTTTAATTGTGCCTGTGACAGACTGTTATCCACAATAAGCAGTTTCGGCTGCAGCCATTCCCCCTGCGAGGAAATAGCATTGCCCGACAGACCGGCAAAAATAAGTGCCGCGATAGCGGGACGAAAACACGTCGTATATTTCATGTTGTTTCTCAATAGAGTATTACGTCACCCGCAGACGATGCCCTGCGGATCAAATTAATGAGGGTCAGTTAATTAACGCCCCGCCCTCAATATCAATAATCGATCCCGTCACAAAGGGATTATCAATGGCGAAAAGATATCCCTGCGCGATGTCCTCCGCCCTTCCCCAGGCCTTGGCTGGCAAGGTTTCCGCCGCGCCGACGAGCATTTTTTCCCGCGCGGCGGCGTCCATCCCCGCATACGCTTCCGTGTCGGTCAGCCCCGGACTGACGACGTTGACGCGCAGCGGTGAAAGCTCTTTCGCCAGCACTTTTGTCGCAGCCTCAATGGCGGCATTCATCGTTGTTTTTACGAGGGCGCCCGCCACGGTGCGGCGCGCCACAAACCCGCTGGTGAAGGTCAGCGTTCCTCGGGGAGCGATGTTCCCGCTGAGATAGCGGGCGACATTGAGGCTTCCCCAGAATTTTGTATCAAAGGCCTGTCTTGCCGCACGGAGATCCAGTCCGGAAAGCAGCCCGCCCGGCGCCTGTGATCCCGCCGTGACGACAATATTATTGACCTCGCCCAGCGTTTCACTGAGCGCAACAAGCTCTTCCTCACGGCTGATATCGAGCACGAGAGTGCTAACAGACGCGGCATGAGCGCTCAGTCGCTGTCGCGCGGCGTCCAGTTTTGCGCTGTCGCGTCCCGCAAGAATAATCTCCTCACCGCGCCCGGCAAGCAGGCTGCCCACGGCGAAACCGATGCCGGAAGCGCCGCCGATAATTAAGGTTTTACGGGTCATATTATTTCCTCCTGCTGGGTGTACGTTGAGTAATCGGTATAGCCCGTGGCGGTGCCGCCAAACAGCGTGGCGGGGTCGCGCACCTGAGCCAGCGGCAAGCGGTGCGCCAGCCGGTGAGGTAAATCCGGGTTGGCAATAAACGGTCGTCCGAAGGCAATCAGATCGGCATAGCCCGCCGCCAGAATTTCTTCGGCTTTGGCAAGGTCATAGTTGCCCGCGACGATCAGGGTTCCGCTGAAGGTCTCGCGAAGCGATTGACGGAAATGCTCAGGAATCTGCGGCGCGTCGTCCCAGTCGGCTTCCGCCAGGTGGATAAACGCAATCCCTTTTTGTTCGCACCAGGCCGCAAGCGAGAGTATGGCTTCAGAGACCTGCGGGTCGTTCATCCCGCGCTGGGTAATAAACGGCGAAAGACGGATGCCCGTACGTTCGTGACCAATCGCCTCGGCAATCGCGCTTAACACGTCCTGAGCGAAGCGGATCCGGTTAGCCACCGTACCGCCGTACTCGTCCGTGCGTTTGTTGGAGGTTTGGCGCAGGAACTGGTCGATCAGATAGCCGTTTCCGCCGTGGATCTCCACGCCATCAAACCCGGCCTGAACGGCATTCAAAGCGGCCTGGCGATAGTCCGCGACGATGTTCTGAATGTCCTTGCGTGAGAGCGTTCTCGGCTGCGGGCAGTCAACCATCTGGCCTTCCCCACGCTCATTCACCACCCACACCTGCGCGTCCGGGGCCAGCGCTGACGGGGCGACGGGCTGACCGTCCTGGTGAAAACTGGCGTGCGACATTCGCCCAACGTGCCAGAGCTGAGAAAAAATGACCCCGCCCGCCTGATGTACGGCCCCCGTCGTGAGCTGCCATCCTGAAACCTGCTCCGGTGAATGGATGCCGGGCGTCCAGGAGTATCCCTGACCCTGAGGCGAGATCTGCGTGGCTTCGGTGATGATTAACCCCGCGCTGGCCCGCTGCTGGTAATACTCCGCCATCAGCGCGGAGGGAATGTTGCCCGGCTGAAGGGAGCGCGCGCGGGTCATCGGCGCCATGACGATACGATTTTTCAGGTCCAGCGAACCCAGCCTGTAGCGTTCAAAGAGTGAAGCAGGTTTCATGTTTTCATCCCTTATGGTTTGGATGAAATCACTTTACAGCCCGCATCTGATTTTGATAATTACGCTAAAAGTAGATGCACTTTTCGGAAAATATGAATAATGGGCAAACTCGAAGACATGGCTTTACTGGTGGAAGTTGCCGAGGCCGGAAGTCTTTCCGCCGCCGGACGACGCCTGTCGCTTTCCCCCGCGACCATGACGGCCAGGCTGAAGGCGATTGAGGAGCGTTACCAGACGCGCCTGTTTCACCGCTCAACGCGATCCCTCACCCTGACCCGCGCCGGGGAAGAGTTTTACCATGCCGCGCTGCGCGTGCTGGAAGAGATGCATCATGCCGAGTCGTTACTGACGCAAAAAGAGGGCGTGCTCAGCGGCAATATTCGCCTTTCCGCGCCCTCGGATTTTGGCAGACAGTATCTTAGCCCCGCCGTCATTGATTTTTCCCGGCGCCATCCTGACGTTAAATTTTTCATTTCGTTAAGAGAACACGTTGAGGATCTGGTCGCTAACCGGCTGGATATGAGCGTGCGTTTTGGCAACCTGCCGGACAGCAGTCTTGTCGTAAGAAACATCCGCCCGAACCGTCGGGTGCTGGTCGCCTCCGGAGAATATCTTAACGACCGCGGCGTCCCCGCCACGTTTGCCGATTTAGCCCGGCACCGGTGCCTGGCGCTGGAATCGCAGGGCGTGGTGATGAACGAATGGCGCTTTGAAACTAATGGTGAGGAAAGCATTGTTCGCGTTGAGCCCGCCATGGTGTGCGACGACGGAGCATTGCTTCGTCAGTGGGCGCTCAGCGGAGCGGGCATCGCGGGGAAATCGTGGTGGGACGTCAAAGACGACGTTGAAACCGGAAGGCTCACGGTGCTGTTTGCCGACAGCTTCACCGGGTTTAGCCGATACGATCGCAAAGATGTCGCGCTGCAGCTTGTTTACCCCCAGCGCAAACTGCAGCCGCTTCAGGTCACGGCGTTTAGCCAGTTTTTTCTCGACTGGCTTAAAAAACATTAACGTAAAAAACAGTGATACACTTACTCCACCTGGCCGATTGTCCCGTCTTTACGGCGTAAGGCAGCACAACTGTAACCAAAATACAAAATGGTCACTCGTTGCCAACCCTGGCCCGTCACGCTAAGCTTACATAATGACTAAAACTATGAACGCCCCATCAATACGTGGTCCACTTGACCATTCTGTCAGAGAGCAAATCGTCGAAGCGGCCTTTGAGCACTTCGGCCATTACGGCTATGAAAAAACCACCGTCGCCGAGCTGGCGAAATCTATCGGTTTTTCAAAATCCTACATTTATAAGTTCTTCGATTCCAAGCAGGCTATCGGCGAAGTGATTTGCGCTAACCGCCTGGAGCTGATCATGTCGGCCGTGCTTTCCGCCATTGAGGATGCGCCGTCAGCCAGCGAAAAACTCCGCCGTCTTTTTAAGGCGCTCACCGAGGCCGGAAGCGAGCTGTTTTTCCACGATCGTAAGCTTTACGACATCGCCGCCGTCGCCGCGCGCGAGCAGTGGCCGTCGACAGAACGGTATGCAGAAAGCCTGATGAAGCTGATTGAGAGCATCATTATCGAAGGCAGGCAGGCCGGAGAGTTTGAAAGAAAAACGCCGCTGGATGAGGTCACTCAGGCTATCCACATGGTGATGTGTCCTTTTATTAATCCCGTTCAGCTGCAGTACAATCTCGAAATGGCTCCCACCGCGGCGGTGCTTCTCTCTTCACTCATTTTAAGAAGCCTTGCCCCCTAATTTGTGACCATTGACATTTTTGGTCACTAGTCAGAGAATGCGGAAACCGTCCTGTTACGTCGAAAAGGTTTCCCATGCTCAGGCTCACTTCAGCCCGCGTTGCCGTTTGTCTCCTGCCGTTTGCCCTGGTGGCATGCGGCGATATTTCCGCAAGTGACGATCCGCGTACAAAGCTACCGCTTGTCCGATCCGCATCCGTCGAGCTTGCGAACAATAGCGCCCGCACCTTCACGGGCGTGGTGGTCGCAAGAACGCAAAGCGATTTAGGTTTCAGAGTTCAGGGCAAAATCCTTGAGCGACTGGTTGATACGGGCCAGACCGTCAAACAGGGTCAGCCCTTGCTGCGCCTGGATCCGGTTGACCTGAAATTACAGGCTCAGGCGCAGCAGCGCGCGGTGGATGCGGCCCAGGCGCGGGCGAGAAAAGCCACCAGCGATGAGGCGCGCTATCGCGGACTTGTGGCGTCCGGCGCCGTTTCTGCCTCGGAGTATGACCAGATCAAAGCGGCAGCCGATACGGCCAGGGCCGATCTCAGCGCCGCCCGCGCGCAGGCCAACGTGGCGCAAAACGCCACGGGATATGCCGTCCTGCTGGCGGATTCAGACGGCGTGGTCATGGAGACGCTCGCCGAGCCGGGTCAGGTCGTCAGTGCCGGACAGGTGACGATCAGGCTCGCCAGAGCGGGACAGCGTGAAGCGCTCGTGCAGCTTCCGGAAACATTGCGCCCTGCCGTCGGCAGCGAAGCGCAGGCCACGCTTTATGGCAATGAAAAACACCCGGTCACCGCAACGCTGCGCCTGCTGTCTGACTCGGCCGATGCCGCGACCCGCACGTATGAAGCCCGCTACGTGCTGGATGGCCTGCTGGCGAACGCGCCGCTGGGGGCGACCGTTACGCTGAACATTCAGGACAATAAAGCGGAAGGTCAGGTCATGCAGGTCCCGCTGGCTTCACTCTATGATGCAGGAAAAGGTCCCGGCGTCTGGCGCATTTCCGCCCAGCCGGCAAAGGTCGCATGGACGCCCGTCAGGGTGCTGAGCGTGGGTGAAGATGCGGCGCAGGTCACGGGCGGCGTGAAGCCCGGTGAGAAGATTGTTGCGCTAGGCGCACATCTTCTGCACGAAGGTGAGGTCGTCAGGCTCGCGAAACAACGCAATAACGCCCTGGCGGAGAACACGCCATGAGCGGAAGCCGCTTCAACCTGTCCGCGCTGGCCGTCCGCGAACGTTCCATCACGCTGTTTCTGATCGTTCTGGTGACGATTGCCGGAATTTACGCCTTCTTTGGGCTCGGCCGCGCGGAAGATCCGCCCTTCACGGTGAAGCAAATGACGGTGATAACCGTCTGGCCGGGTGCGACCGCGCAGGAGATCCAGGATCAGGTCGCGGAGCCGCTGGAAAAGCGCCTGCAGGAACTCAAATGGTATGACCGTACCGAAACCTATACCCGTCCCGGCATGGCGTATATCACCCTGTCACTGCAGGACAAGACCCCGCCTGCCGAAGTGCAGGAGGAGTTCTATCAGGCGCGTAAGAAGCTTGGAGATGAATCCCAGCGTCTCCCGGCGAGCGTCATCGGCCCGATGATCAATGACGAATTCTCGGATGTCACCTTTGCCCTCTTTGCGTTGAAAGCGAAAGGCGAACCGCAGCGGCAGCTGGTACGCGATGCCGAAGGCCTGCGCCAGCAGCTTCTGCACGTTCCCGGCGTGAAGAAAGTTAACATTATTGGTGAACAGGCCGAGCGGATTTACATCTCTTTCTCCCACGACCGTCTGGCGACGATAGGGCTCTCACCGCAGGATATTTTCAGCGCCCTCAACGGCCAGAACGCGCTGGCCGCGGCGGGCGCCATTGAGACCCGGGGCGCGCAGATTTTTATCCGCCTGGACGGCGCGTTCGATGAACTGCAGAAAATCCGCGATACGCCTTTAGTCGCTCAGGGCAAAACGCTCACGCTGTCCGATGTGGCAACGGTTGAGCGAGGCTATGAAGATCCCCCGACGATGCTGATACGCAATCAGCATGAACCCGCCCTGCTGCTGGGCGTTGTCATGCGTGAGGGCTGGAACGGCCTGGCGCTGGGTAAAGCGCTGGATGCGGAAACGGCGAAAATCAACGATAGCCTGCCGCTTGGCATGACCCTGACCAAAGTCACCGACCAGTCCGTGAATATCCGCTCCTCGGTCGATGAGTTCATGATCAAATTCTTTGTCGCACTGCTTGTGGTCATGGTGGTTTGTTTTGTCAGCATGGGCTGGCGCGTGGGGGTAGTCGTTGCGGCGGCGGTCCCGCTGACGCTGGCGGTCGTCTTCGTGGTGATGGAGGCCGCGGGAATAAACTTTGACCGCGTCACGCTGGGCTCCCTGATACTCGCCCTCGGCCTGCTGGTTGATGATGCCATTATCGCCATCGAAATGATGGTGGTGAAGATGGAGGAAGGTTACGACAGAATCAAAGCCTCAGCCTACGCCTGGAGCCATACCGCCGCGCCCATGCTGGCCGGAACCCTGGTGACGGCGATTGGCTTTATGCCGAATGGGTTTGCCCAGTCGACCGCCGGGGAATACACCAGCAATATGTTCTGGATTGTCGGCCTCGCCCTGATTGCATCGTGGTTTGTCGCGGTGGTGTTCACGCCCTATCTTGGGGTGAAGATCCTGCCGGCGATCCCCAAAGTAGAAGGGGGTCATGCCGCCATCTATAACACGCCCCGCTATAACCGTTTTCGCCAGCTGCTTGGCCGCGTTATCGCCAGAAAGTGGCGCGTGGCCGGCTCCGTGGTTGCCATTTTCATTCTGGCCGTGCTCGGCATGGGGCTGGTAAAAAAACAGTTTTTCCCGACCTCCGATCGCCCGGAAGTGCTGGTTGAAGTACAGATGCCCTACGGCACCTCGATTGCGCAAACCAGCGCCGCCACCGCAAAAATAGAAGCGTGGCTGGGCCAGCAGCCGGAAGCCAAAATCGTCACGGCCTATATTGGTCAGGGGTCGCCCCGTTTTTATCTGGCAATGGCGCCTGAACTGCCCGATCCCTCTTTTGCAAAAATCGTGATCCTGACGGACAGCGAGACGTCACGCGAGGCGCTTAAGTTCAGGCTCAGGGAGGCCGTCGCCAGCGGTCTTGCGCCCGAAGCCCGCGTGCGGGTGACGCAGCTGGTGTTTGGCCCCTACTCGCCCTTCCCGGTTGCCTGGCGCGTGTCGGGCCCGGATGTCAAACAGGTGCAGGACATCGTCGAACAGGTGAAAGCCGTACTCCAGGCAAGCCCGATGATGCGAACCGTCAACACCGACTGGGGGTCACGCGTTCCCGTCCTGCATTTCACTCTCGATCAAAACCGCCTCCAGGCGACCGGCTTAACCTCCAGCGCCGTTGCCGATCAGCTTCAGTTTCTGCTTTCAGGCGTGCCTGTCACCTCCGTGCGGGAAGATATTCGATCGGTAGACGTCGTTGCCCGCGCGGCGGGCGATATCCGTCTTGACCCGGCAAAAATCGAAGGCTTTACCCTGGTCGGCAATGCGGGACAGCGCGTGCCGCTGTCTCAAATTGGCAAGATAGAGGTCGGCATGGAAGACCCGGTCCTTCGCCGTCGCGATCGCACCCCGACAATTACCGTGCGGGGCGATATTGCCGACAATCTTCAGCCACCGGACGTGTCGGTCGCCATCATGAAGCAGCTCCAGCCGATCGTTGATGCGCTGCCGGCCGGATACCGTATTGACATGGCGGGTTCGATTGAGGAATCGGGCAAAGCGACGCAGGCGATGTTACCGCTGTTCCCGATCATGATAGCCCTGACGCTGCTGATCATCATTTTGCAGGTGCGCTCACTCTCCGCGATGGTGATGGTGTTCTTAACCGCGCCGCTGGGGCTGATTGGCGTCGTGCCGACCCTGCTGATATTTAATCAGCCGTTTGGCATTAACGCGCTGGTCGGTCTGATCGCCCTTTCCGGCATTCTGATGCGCAATACGCTGATCCTGATCGGTCAAATCGATCATAACCAGAAGGACGGCCTTGAGCCGTTCCAGGCGGTGGTTGAAGCGACTGTCCAGCGCGCACGCCCGGTCTTACTGACCGCCATGGCGGCCGTGCTGGCGTTCATTCCCCTGACGCATTCGGTATTCTGGGGCACGCTGGCCTGGACGCTGATCGGTGGAACGCTGGGCGGGACGATTATTACGCTCGTCTTCCTGCCCGCGATGTATGCGATCTGGTTCCGGATCCGCCCCGCGGAACAACGCGTGCAGCACGTTGCTGAAAACGTGTAAACTACCATGAGTAGATAACACTTCTGAGGAAAACATGGTTGTTAAGCGCTTAAGAAAAGAGGATCGCCGCGTGCAGCTGCTGGAGGTTGCGCGAGGGATCGTGCGTCAGCAAGGCACGGAGGCGCTGACGCTTGGCTACCTGGCCGAGCGGGCCAACGTGACCAAACCTATCCCCTACGACCATTTTGGCGATCGTGAAGGGTTGCTGATGGCGCTGTACAAGGATTATAGCGATCGGCAGCTCGCGAAATTCCGCGAGACGCTGGCGGTCGACAGCAAAACGCTGGAGAAGACGATCCGTTTTTTCAGCGCGGCCTATATCGACTGTGCGATTGCCGCCGGGCCTGAAACCGGGCCAATCGCCGCGGCGCTGTCCGGTTCTCGCGCGCTGCAGACGTTTCGGGAAGCATGCGTGGCCGAATGTGCCGACTGCCTGCGCACCGCGCTTTCCCCTTTTATCGTCTTAAAAGGCGTTCAGGGGGAAGCGGTACTGACGGCCATTATTGGCGCGGCGGAGGCGCTCAGCACCGCGGCGGGCAACGGCGTGCTCGCCCGGAACGTGGCGGAAGATACGCTCAGCGGCGCTATGACCGGGGTGCTGGAGACCTACGCGAATAGCACAAAATGATCGCCGGGGGCGGATTGACACCTAAGTTACTAATAGTAATATAGGCGTTACTTCTCCCCCATCTGGAGGTCATTATGTCTGCTACACATGCCATTAAAAACGCGCTGATCGTGACGGCACACCCGATCGACAATTCGTTATCCCATACGCTGGCAGCCCGTATTGCCGGGAAATTACGCGAGGAAGGTACGCAGGCTGAGATCGCCGATCTGCATGCTGAAGGGTTTAATCCGTCGATGACCCGCGCCGATCTCGATTTGTATCACGGCGATCCGAGCGCCCTCCCCGATGATATTCTGCGCGAGCAGCAGCGCGTCGAGCGCGCGGATATGCTGGTATTCGTCTTCCCGGTGTACTGGTGGTCGGTTCCCGCGCTGTTGAAAGGCTGGTTCGATCGCGTGTTAACCCTGAACTGGGCGTATAAGGTGGCCGAAGACGGCCGGATTGTGGGCAACTTACGGGATGTTCCCGTCCGCATGATTGCCTCTGGCGGTAGCGATCTGACCGGATTTGATAAACACGGCTATTCGACGGCGATTCAGACGCAGATTATCGAAGGCGTGTTTGGCTTCTGCGGGTTGAAGAACGTCAAGCTCGATATCCTTTACCAGGCAGACACGGCGACGCCTGAACAGGTTGAGGATTTCCTGAAAGGGCTCGACAGTATTAAATAATATCAGCCAGGCGCAACGCTAATGTTGCACCTACTGATGTTGGTGTATTGAAGAGAATCTCTTACCAACGCTATAACTGTACGCGATAGTTACGCTAACAGCGAAATAAACAAAGGTCATTGCATGTATCAGTCAGTTCAGCCAACAACCACCCTCACCACCACCGGAACATTCGGCGGTGCGAGCGTATCTGTAGTGAACGACTGACAAACAGAACCTCAATCCCCGCCGACATGGACGGGGAAATCTCTTTCGGGGCCCAGTTTCCCCCAGTTCCGCCGATGCCGTTCTGGCCAATATCCGTCTGTTAATCACCAACGCGCGACACGCTCAGGCGCCCGTCTTTTTTGCCCGCCATATTGGGCCGGACGACTCCCCCTTCTCAGAAAAGGGGCCGTTAACACAGCTGATACCTGAACTGGACGTGAAGAAGCAGGACGTTGTTTTCACCAAGCGCTATCCCAGCTGTTTTCGGGATACCAAATTGCTGCGTGAACTTAATCAGAGAGGCATCAAACAGCTGGTCATTGCCGGGATGAAAACAGAATTTTGTGTCGACACCACCTGCCGTGCCGCACCGGAGCTGGGTTTCAGGACGGTATTGATTTCAGATGCGCATACCACAATGGATAATGACTGTTTATCCGCCAGCGATATTATCGCCCATCACAACAGCACTCTGTCAGGCCCGTTTGTGACGCTGTCGACTGCTCGTGACTGGCTTTTTAGTACTGTGAGTTGACTCAGGTGATCGCTTATCTCTTTACCCGGCTCGCCTTTCCGCGCGCCGGGCACATAAGAGAATAATTACAGGGTAAACCCACCATCACCCACCTGTGCCTGTGCGTACCATTTCATCAGCTTCCCGGTGCCGGGCTCGTTTTCTGGAGGTGACCATGGGGCGGTATCGTGCTCGGGCACGGGTTGATACCCCCCGTGCTTAACCTCAAAAATGACGCCGCCTTTATCCAGCGACAGAACGGCATGCCAGGTACCGGCATCCATCTCCAGCACCTTGCACTCTTCGCCTAATACGACACGCCGGGTCACGCTACCGCTGTCATCAAAGTTCAACACCAGAAAGCGACCGCTCAGCGCCGTCAGCAGTTCAAAGGTGTGCGGATGGCGATGGGGACGAACATAGGTGCCGGGCTCCATTGCAATGGCCAGGCGCTGCACCGGGTCGCTAAGCTCAGGATGTAAATTGCGATGCGCGCGTAAGCGAGGGGAATTAGCCGCCTGCTCGCTTTGCTGCTGCAGGTCACTGAAAGTAATTTGTTTCATATACACCTTTGTGGATGGGATCAGCGGACGGCAACCCGATTGCCGCAGGACGTTATACCATCCTCAAAAGCCGATGAGCTATGGCGTTTGTGAAACAAAACGCTGCAACGTTTTCGCATGCTCTGTTATATCGTGCTCAAAGCAGTGTGATGGACTCATCCAGCCAGCCGGGGAGATGTTCTCTGTACCAGCTCAGGTAGCGATGAAAATCACTTTTTTTCCTTTCGTGCAGAAGTAATACGACTTCAGTCACAATCCATGCTTTAGCGAGAGCAATCTCTCTGGCTAACCTGCCTGTGGCCGAATGCGTGGCAAAAACACAGTAGCGCTCGGCAAGCTGTGAAATGCTATGTTTTGAGCCCATCCCCTTCACCAGAGGAGCAAGGTCAATGGCCGGGCTGCCTGTGCCGAACCTTTCCCAGTCGAAGAGCACCGCATCGCCGTTTTCTCTTCTGCCCCAGTTGCCCGCATTGGTATCACCAGAAATTAAACCTTCCTGACTAAACAAAACGCTGCCCGCCTGCTGAAAACATCGCATCTGCTGCTCGGCGCGGACGGGTAATTCCAAAAGAGATAAGGATTTCTCAAGCGCTGACTCAGACCAGGTATGGCTGTGATAAATCCATCCCGGTTCGGCAGGATAATCGTGAAGGCGCGAAAGTCGTTTCAGTATGTCGTCCCCTGCAACCTCTTCCTGGGAGATCTTATGAGGAACGTATTCGAGCGTCAGGCTGCGTCGATGGGTATCTGCGTGCAACAGTCGAGGGGATTCAACAACGCCAATGAGTGGTTCCGCCGCATGTTCATAAAAGCCGTATTCAACATCACTAACGGGGCATTTTTCTATTACCTGGTTGCCATGTTGATCTGCAATCAATTGGACTTTTGCTGCCCCCATTCTGGACAGGTTTTCGCCAGCCATACCATCCTCAGCTACTCGTTTGGTTACAGAACGTAAGTATAGCGTGATGTGTCAACATTCGAGGTTGAGTAAAACTCACATTGATTCCCACTATTTATCGTTTTTAAAAAGTGATTGCCCTGAATACCATCCCCTCATCCCTGGGATAAAAAAAATATTACTAAGCTTGTATGGAGCACCTATGACTCTCGATGTTTTATTCCCTGTAATAAATATTATCTCGCCGCGTAAATTTAGCGGCGATGCAAATATGCATGAGTTAATAACATTACTTTCAGCAGAAAAAGAAAGTTCAGAAGCGCTTTCGCCTTTCTTGCATCGACTGCATCTTCTGTCTTTCGCCCAAAGCAATCCGGGTAACGCTGAAGAGTTGCTTTCAGCGCATTTGCCCAAAGAAGATGGTCTCCTTCCGTTGCTTGACTTTGCGGACTGGCCAAGGGTGCATTACGCCGCGTCAGGCGAAGTTCAGACGGCTGAATCTGAGGAGTACTTCCGTGAAATGACATCGGCTGCCAATCTGTTGCGCTCTGCGCTGATCGAAGCTGAACGCGCAAAGGGAACGCCTGCGCTTTATATACTGGATAAATTACTCAACCTGAACAGCGCCCTGCCGGATAGATATAAAAAGATGGCAAATATCCCCTACGCATAAATACGTTCAATATGCGGAATATCTCGCAATAATATTCCGCTATTTATTAAACCCGCTTTTCATTGAAATCAAGACAGACGATATCCAAAGAAGGCACCACAGGCGCATTAAGGTTAAGCCAGGCCAGCAACCGTTCAATGCTCTCTCCTCTGAGCGAATTTTTGGGCCAGACAAGATAGTAGCCGTCACCGGTTGCGATGGCTTCCCTGAAGGGCAATGCGAGCAGCCCGCTTTTCAGGGCTTCCAGCGTGAGTCGAAGATCGGCTATAGCAACACCATGTCCGTGCATGGCCGCAAGGCTTCCCTGCTCCAGGGTGTCGAACACGATCCCGCCGCTCATGTCGAGTCCGGGGAATAAGCCCGTCCTTTTAAGCCAGCGTCGCCAGTCTCGTCGGTCCGGTGAGGGATGGATAAGCTCGCACTGGGCAAGCTGATGCCGGGCAGGCTCCAGCAAAGACGGCGTACAAACCGGAATAAGCCATTCGCTGAACAGCAGCCGGCTCTCCGTTGACTCGCCGAAATAGCCGTTACCGAGGAGGATCGCACAATCGTAAGGTTCCCGGCTGAAGTCAACCGTGTCGAAGTCCATCCAGACGCTGGCAATTTCGATTTTCGGCTTCGCATGGTTCTCGCGAAAGGATTTAAGCACATTCAGAAGCCATCGCATCGTCAGGGAGCTTGGCGCTTTGAGTCGCAGAAGGTGGTTTTCACTTTTGAATGCGCGACAGGCCCACTCAATATTCGAGAAACTTTCGCTAAGCTGACCGGCCAGAATACGCCCGGCGTCGCTGACCTCCACTCTCGGTCCCTGTCGTTTAAACAGCTCGCAGTCGAACCACATTTCAAGCGTCTGGACATGCCTGCTGACCGCACCCGGCGTGATATTCAGGGCTTCAGCCGCTTTGCTGAAGGAGTTCAGCCGTGCGGCAACTTCAAACGCGCGCAGCGCATACAGTGGCGGTAAAGACATACGTTCCCTTTCTGTAAGGTGTAATCATGCAGTTTTTGTATTATCGGCACACGGTGACTTGTCGCCCAATTCCTCAGACGGGAACGTCAGCAGCAGCTCCCTGAGCAGGGACTCTAGCTGCGCGCGCTGCGCGTTCGACAAGTTGCTCAGTAGCGCATTCTGCGTTTCCGTGTGCACGACCAGCGCCTGTTCGATAAGAGCCTGCCCGTGCGGCGTCAGGCTGACGAGCGAGCTGCGCTTGTCATCGGGATCGGCAATCCGCCTGATAAGCCCTTGTTGTTCAAGACGGTTGAGCCGGTTCGTTATCGCCCCTGAGGTGATCAACAGCGATGTATACAGCTGCGTGGGCGAAAGGCAGTACGGCTCCCCGGCGCGACGCAGCGTGGCGAGGACGTCAAACTCGCCCTCGCGAAAGCCAAACTGCGCCATCGCCTCCGCCCATTCTTTTCCAAGATGCTTCATCAGCCGGAGCATTCGGCCAAAAATTTTCATCGACGAGGCGTCCAGCTCCGGCATGGCGCTGCTCCACTGGCCGACAACGAAGTCTACATGGTCTTTCATTTTCACCCCTGATGGCGTGGGAATTTATCCTGTTGTGCGGTACATCTTACGCAAAAACACATTTTATCTTAACGTTAAGATAAATGCTCGCAGCGATTTGCCCGGGCCATTCACACCCGAAAAGGATTCCATGTTGAAACGCACATCGCCATTACTCTTCGCCATTATCGCTTTTATCGTCGGGCTGAACCTTCGCCCCATTCTGGCCTCGGTTGGACCACTGTACTCCGTGCTGCAGCGCGAAGCGGGGCTGACCGCGACGCAATTTAGCCTGCTGACCACCCTGCCGGTGGCGATGATGGGACTGGCTGCCCTGTGTGGTCCCTGGCTTTTGGCCACAGTCGGAGCCGTACGGGGAATTATGTTCGGGCTGTTCATCCTGCTGGTAGCCTGCTTATTACGCGGTTTTAGCGCCTCACCGGAGAGTCTTATGTGCACCGCGTTACTCGGCGGGGCCAGCATAGGCACTATCCAGGCGTTAATGCCTGCCCTGATAAAAAAGGAGTATACGCAAACTGCCAGCACGATTATGTCGCTATTCAGCACGGGCATTATGGCCGGAGCTGCAGTCGCCGCCGCCAGCGCCGAGCCGCTGTTTTCATGGCTCACGCTCAAGCCCGCACTGGCTATGGCAGGACTGTTAGCGCTGCTGGCGTTGATAATGTGGTTAACTCTGGTTAAGCATCCTCAGGGGGAAAAACCAGCACGCGAAACCGTTACGCTCTCGTCCTCCCGTACGGCACTACTGTTGCTCTTTTTCGGCGTGGGAACGGGAGCCTATATGCTGGTACTGGCCTGGCTGCCCCCGCTCTATATTCAGGCGGGATGGACCGCACGCAGCAGCGGCTACATGCTGGCCTGGCTGACGTTAACCGAGGTTGTCGCCGGGTTTGTCGTCTCCGCGCTGATTGGTAAATTCCCCGATCGCCGCGTGCCGCTGATCGCCGTATTGTTGCTGCTGCTGGCGGGATTACTGTGCCTGGTCTTTTCGCCGGGTACAACGCCCGTCTTATCCACGCTGCTGCTTGGCACTGGGATCGGCGCCCTCTTCCCGCTGTCGCTTATCGTCACGTTCGATCATGCGCGAACGCCCGCGCAGGCCGGGAAGTTACTGTCTAAAGTTCAGGGAGGTGGATATATGATTGCCGCGCTTATGCCGTTAATTGCAGGGATCGTTCGCGACAGTTCGGTCTCGCTGACCAGCGCATGGTTAATCATGAGTGCAGGAGTCGTGCTGCTGATCGTCATCGCGCTGAATTTTAAACCCGTCGTGGACGTTCAGGCACGGTGAATGCGATACCAGAATTGAGAGTCGTATTTCAGCCGATCGTGAGATAATTTCAGGGTGAATTTCACCTCATTCAGGAGTGGATATGTTGCAAACGTTACCGGGTATTAATGTCTTGTTCGTCGCCGGGTTCGGGCCCATATCGCGGGATACGGAGTCCAGCGCCGCGTTTTATGTCCAGACACTCGGCCTTCCGCTGAGGCCGATGGAGGGGAACAGCGAATATCTGCTCACTGAAGAGGGCCAGCTGGAAGGCGTGAAGCATTTTGCCGTCTGGCCGCTCGCACAGGCGGCTGCGTCCTGTTTTGGAGAAGAACAGTGGCCCACGGAGCACCCGATACCACAGGGATGGATTGAGTACGAGGTACAGGATCTGGACTCGGCTACCCGCGTTCTGAGCGAAAAAGGCTATCGGTTGCTGGTGGCTAACCGTATAGAGCCGTGGGGGCAAACCGTCACTCGCCTGCTCAGCCCGGAAGGTTTGCTTACCGGGCTGACGATTACGCCGTGGCTGCGGGGGTAATGGGTTTTATCCTGGCGCGATGCAGACTTGGATGAGGATAATGTCTGCTTTGAGCGAAGAGCGGACATCTTTAGTGGGTTGATTTTGGTGCTCTTACCTCTATGTAGCCATTTTATATGGCTACATTTATACAGAAGTAAGGATTAGTCTTTTCCCGGACCATAATTAAATTTTGTACCTTTGCCAATGGCGTAAAACTGTCCGCCAGCTACGTAATGGACAGTACGTAGTTCATCAGACGCATCATCAAAAATCCAGTGCCCATTCCTGAAAACGCGGTCATCACTCCATGCTCCGACAATTTCCCCCATGAACAAGTTGTGCTGCTTTTCATTTTCTTCATTGGGTATAACCTTACAGACTAGCCAGCCAGCGCAACCTACAACTAAAGGCAGATCAAACTCTTTCTGATAAAAAAGTGGGATTTTATTGTTTTTTTCGGGTGTGTCAGAATAACTGTGACCGCCTGCATATAAAACCATTTCCATCTGATTTACTACTGGGACCTGGACAACGTAATATCCACTTTTTTCGACAAGGCCGCGTGTAAATGCCTGTGGACCTATAAAAGCCATCACTTTGTTATTGCCTACTAATCCCACCCAGGCAGCTGCCATGACATTTTCAATACCATTATTTTTAGCCGATATCATCGTCGTTGGCCCGAGCTGCAATAAACGATAGGCTTTGTTTAACTCTACTGGTTGAATTGACATAATTTACTCTTTTGAATTCTGAAAAGTAAGAGAGGTTGCTTATTTGATTGTTCGATTATATGACTGGAATAGTTGCAAATTAATTGCTATTATCAAAATACATTATTGCAATTTTCACAACAATCATGAACAAACTTGATGCTCTAAAGTTTTTTATCATTGCCTCTGAAACCCTGAACTTCCGCGAAGCAGCCATAAAGCTGTCGGTTTCACCATCAGTAGTAACCCGAACAGTCGCTGAGTTGGAGAAACAGCTTGGTGAACCTCTTTTCAAACGCAATACTCGCTCGATCTTTCTCACCAGTTTCGGTGAGTTATTTTTACCCCAAGCGAAGCGCTTGCTGGAAGATTCTGAAAAGCTATTTCAGGCAGCGAAAGATGATAATGAAATGAAGGGTATTGTTCGTATCACATTACTTCGATTTCCAAATCATGAACAAATCTTGTATGAACTTTTGACTGCTCTACGTCCATATCCTGAGTTATTTATCGACTGGCGTTTAGATATGATGAAACTTGATACTATCGAGCATCGTATCGATATAGGTATACGTGTAGGGCGAGAACCTAATCCAAACTTTATAATTAAAAATATCGGGCAAGTTGAACATATTCTGGTTGCGTCCCCTGAACTCATTGTTCGCCTGGGAGCACCAACTGATTTAGAAGATCTTCGACAGCGTTATCCATTTAGTGGTTTAATTAATCCTGAGACGGGAAAATCATTTGAGTTTATGAGTGACGCAGTGAATACTTTTGTCCCTCGTCATATTGAGTTTTATACTACAGACCCATACGCCGAGATTCAGGCTGCATTGGCCGGGAAAACGGTTGTACAATCCAGCGATTTTATCTGTAGGGAGTACTTAGCAAGCGGTCAACTTGTTCCCCCACTGCCTGAACTGCGACAGGAGAAATGGCAATTTTATTTATATCGGCCTTACCAGTTGATTACTCCCAAAAGAGTGACTGTCGTTTTTTCGCTATTAGAAACAATATTACGCAAATATTTCGCATCAAAATAATCTTCTCCTCAACGTCTGCTCCTGGCACAAAGCAGTCATAAGGAAAGGCAGTAAGATCTTCCACAATCGAGGGGCGTCCGTTGCCAGCTTCCATATAATTCATTTTCGTTAGCACTGGATTTGTGGAATGCTCCAGTCACCACAGCACCTAACTCCGCAAAGCCTCAACAATCTCCCCCTCCATTTTCTCTGGGGTAGTCATCGGAGCAAAGCGCTTCAGTGGTTTACCGTCGCGTCCGATAAGAAACTTAGTAAAGTTCCACTTAATTCGCTCACCCAGCACGCCGGGTAATTCGTTTTTCAGATAACGAAACAGCGGATGCGCTGCGCTACCGTTAACCTCAACCTTCTCGAACATCGGGAAACTCACGCCGTAGTTGATGTAACAGGTTTTCGAGATTTCGTCGGCGCAGCCGGGTTCCTGTTTACCGAACTGGTTGCAGGGGAAGCCCAGCACCACTAACCCCCGATCGGCGTACTTCTTGTACAGCACTTCAAGACCAGCATATTGCGGCGTGAAGCCACACTGGCTGGCGGTATTCACGACCAAAACCACCTTTCCGGCATAGTCGGCCATAGAGGTAAGCTGTCCATCCATACGGGTGGCGGTAAGTTGATAAAAGCGAGTCATACTAATATCCCTCAAAGCTGGCCGAAAAGTCATGGTGACCACCCGCAGGGCCGTCACCGTGTAGAAAGTTTACATTCAAGCAGGCTATTTGTGATACATTCCTGGCGCGCCATGACCACCACACTCGCTATCAGGTATGCAGAACATAACAAAAAAATTTCGCTGGCTTCTGCTTACTCTCCCACTCCTCAGCGGTTGTGGCACGCTTTCACAAATGTCCTCCCCGGAAGGTACTCAGGAACTTCTCACCCATGATTCGCTGGATGGCGACGTTGACAGCGTGGTGCGTCACTACATGGCGCAAAAATCCGTTCCGGGAATGACGGTCGCGGTCATTCATAATCACGGCTCACCGCAGTTTTACACCTGGGGCGTAACCGATGCGGTCAATCGTTATCCGGTCAGGCCCGACACCCTGTTTGCACTCGGCTCGCTCAGCAAAGGGATTACGGCGGAAGTAGTGGCTTGTCTGGTCAATGAAGGGCAACTGAACTGGAACGATAGCCTGGCAACATTATTACCGCCGGGTACGCCGCTTAGCGCGGATGCACAAAAAATCACCCTGCTTGAACTGGTAACCCACACCTCCGGCCTGCCGCGTCAGAATATGGATGTTCCGATGCTTGGAAAATTCATCAGCTATTTAAGCACGGGCGATAATTTCTACGGCGAGCTGGATAGCGATAACGTGCTGCGTTACCTCGCCGAATGGCAAGCGCCAAAGAATAAAGTGCCGCAATACTCCAATACCGGCTACGCGCTGATCGGCTATATCCTGAAACACAAAACAGGCGAAGATATCCAGAGTTTAGCCTCGCGCTATATTTTCCATCCGCTGCAAATGGCTAACAGCAGCTTTACGCCACAGCAGCTAAAAGGATACCCGCAGCGCGCCCTCGGCCACGCGGGCGATCAGCCGAAATTCATCCCGCGCGGACAGCTCACGCCGGACTGGCATTTTTCCAACAACATGGTGGCGGCAGCGAGCTTATACAGCAACGCCGAAGATCTGGCGGCCTATGCGCGCTATCACGTATCGACGACCCACAATCCCTTGCTGGACAGCGTCTTTGCCGAAGTCAGAAATACCGATATTCAACGCCCCGACGGGGTACAGGGTATTGCCTGGACCACCGACTTTATCGGTCTGGAAAAAATCACCTATCAGGTCGGCTATATCGGCGGCTACTCCAGCTTTATCGGTTATGACAAAGAAAAAGGCAATGCGGTGGTGGTGCTGCAAAATACCTTTAACTGGAGTAATTACATTGGCATCGCGCTGTTGATGGATATGGCGAAAAAAGACAGCCTTAGTATCTCTGGCAACCGTTTTGCGAATAATGGGATGCCTGAACGCGTTTATCAGCAATTACGGTGAGTGCCCGCAGTCAGATTAAGGCCTGATGCGCCAGATCTTCACGAGTCGGCCCCTGAAAGTAGATGGTACTAATATGGCAACTTCGAGGCTGAGTCAGCACAAAACGCATCGTTTCCCAGATGGACCGTCCATTCACCAGACGCTCCCCCATTCTTGTTTGACGATCGACATGTGCATCTAAACCGGTCAGTTCAAAATCAGGCGGATATAACCCGGTTACCCGAATATTTTCTTTGGATAAGTGTGCTGACAGTTTCGTTAGAAAGCCGCTTAGCCCGTGTTTACTGGCAAAAAAAGCGGGATGGGCAATGGAATCTGTAAAGTTCGGAATACCGCATGCGGATATAATCGCAATGATGTCTGCGCCGTCTGAGCGTCGCAATCCTGAAAGCAGCGTCTGGGTGAGCAGGATTGAACCTGTCAGGCCTGAACTGACGGTATTGACGATTTCAGAGCTCGATTGTTCGTCCATTGTTCCTGACAGCCACTGAGCAGCATTCAGTATTAAAATATCGATTGGCCTGTCTGAATGTAAGACTTGCGAAGAGAACTGAGAAACGGATTCCGGCTGGGCTAAATCACAGAGATACCCTCTTGCCACCCACCCTTCAGCCGCTATGAGGGCGCAAGTTTTTTCTATATCCTCCTCGCGACGGGCGCTAAAATCAACGTCAACGCCCTCTCGCGCCAGCCAGACGCAAAGCGCCTGACCAAATCCCCCGCCGCCGCCCGTGATAACAGCGCGTTTTCCTCTCAGCATAACTCTGCGTCCTTTATCGTGATGAGTCTATGTCGGAGGATTTATAGCATGATGAGGCGGGGTCACATCTTCCCGTTAGTGCCCTGGCGCAGACTTCCCGTCCTACACCGCAGACTTCGGCCTTAAATTCTCATCAAACGTCAGCCGCTTCCGTTCAGGCTCAACCTCGCGCAGCGGTTCAACCTGATGCATCGTCAGCTTGCAGCGCTCCACCAGCACCTGGTATTCCCGCGTGCCCTGCTGCTTCCAGACGAGCTCCTGCTCGCTCAGCTCGCGAATCGCTTTGGCCGGGCTGCCGATAATCAAATGGTTGGCGGGCATCTCCGCTTTCGCCTTCACGAACGCAGCCGCGCCGACGATGCTGTTTTCACCAATGACCGCCCCGTCCATCACCACCGCGTTCATGCCCACCAGCGCATTGCGGCGGATCACGCAGCCGTGAAGAATGGCGCTGTGGCCGATATGCCCGTCCTCTTCCACCACCGTGTCCTGCTCCGGGAAGCCGTGCATCACGCAATTATCCTGAATGTTCGCCCCGTCTTTCACCACGATACGGCCAAAATCACCGCGCAGGCTGGCATTAGGACCGACATAAACGCCTTTGCCCAGAATCACGTCGCCAATCAGCACCGCCGTTGGGTGAACGTAGCTCTCGTCAGGCACGACCGGCGTCAGGCCGTCAATTTGATAAACAGGCATCTTCCCTCCTTATGCGCTTGTGAGACCACCAAAGCGCTGATAGTAGAGCGTGCCGGGCACGGGCAGTTCGCCGACGGAGGTTTCGCCCTTCTCGCTGACAAACGCCAGCGCTCCCGGCGCGACACGCTGATAGATATTTATGCAGAGCTGTCGGGCGCTTTGCCCCGCCCAGTGCGCGGGCAGTAACTCTTCCGGCAGTAGCGGATCCTTCAGCACCACGCGACGATAAAAGTGAATCAGCAGCAGCTGGATCTGGAAGCAGCGTTCCGGCGTCAGCTCCTCGGGCGCGGCCTCTTTCAGCAGCGGCAGCAGCGGCCGGAACGAGCTGATAAACGACTCGTACATCGCGTTTTGCTCGGTTAACTGCCAGCACTCTTCCACGCGTGAACGCAGCGCGGCGCGGGAGAGCGCCAGCGGCGAGTGGGCTTCAAAGAAAATCACGTTTTCCGCCACGCCGGCATCGTGAAGCAGGGACTGCACGTCCGCAAGATGCTGCGACGGCGAGGCCATCAGGCTCGGCGCCAGCGTGCCAAACCCCTGCCAGATCAGCTGCTTTTTAACGTCGGCCAGGGTGGTTTTATCCAGCCCCTCGGAGAGCAGCAATAGCCATTTTCCGTCCCAGGCGGGCAGTTCCGCGCGGTAGATCTTATTCTCCGCGCGACGCGTCAGGCGCAGCCCCTTATCGCTCAGGCGGTAAAAGCTACGTCGTCCGATGCGCGAGACGTCCAGCCAGCCCTCTTTGTTGAGGCGAAACAGCGCGGTACGCACGAACCGTTCGCCAAACCCCATGCCTTCCAGTAAGGCAGCCAGGCTGCCGAGCCAAATCTCACCGCCGCGATGGGAAAGCGCGTCACCGTATAACGAGGAGATAAGCGAGGTCCCGCTGACGGGAACGGAGCTGACCGCGTGCTGGATAAAGGCGTCGAGTTTATTCATGTGATTCATTCTGTTGTTATTTTTGTCCTGGATGAATCATAGCATAGGATTCTGGGATAGCCCTTCACCCTAACCCCCTCCCTTTGGAAGAGGGCCGGGGTGAGAGGAAACTTAACCGTTGGCCGCCGCTTTACGCAAATCAAACACCCGGCAGGCTTTTCCCTCCGAGCGCGGGATGCTGCCGCAGTTCACGATCGTGACGTCTGTGGAAATCCCCACCATCGACTTAATGCGGTGGCGCAGCTGGTGGCACACCTGACAACGCTGCTCGTGGGTCAGCGTGAGGCTGCTCTCTTTTAGCTCCACCTTCACGGAAAGTGAATCAAGATGTCCGCGACGGTTCACCTCCAGCTGGTAGTGCGGCGAAAGATGTTCGAACTTCACGATCTCCTCTTCCAGCTGCGACGGGAAGACGTTGACGCCGCGGATGATCAGCATATCGTCGCTGCGGCCGCTGATCCGGTCCATACGGCGCATGCTGCGCGCGGTGGCCGGGAGCAGGCGCGTCAGGTCGCGGGTGCGGTAGCGGATCACCGGCAGCGCCTCTTTGGTCAGCGTGGTGAACAGCAGCTCGCCCTGCTGGCCGTCATCCAGCGGCGTGCCGTCGTTCGGGTTGACGATCTCAGGGTAGAAATGATCTTCCCAGATGGTCGGGCCGTCGACGGTTTCGATACACTCCATCGCCACGCCCGGGCCCATCACCTCGGAGAGGCCATAGATGTCCAGCGCCGTAATGCCCAAGCGTTTTTCAATTTCGCGGCGCATGGCCTGCGTCCACGGCTCGGCGCCGAAGACGCCCACGCGCAGGGAACAGCCGCTGGCATCGCCGCCCATCTGGCGCTCCAGCTCCTCAATCAGGTTGAGGCAGTAGGATGGCGTCACCATGATCATGTCCGGCTGGAAATCACGGATCAGCTGCGCCTGTTTCTCCGTCTGGCCGCCGGACATCGGGATCACCGTCGCGCCTAAACGCTCTGCGCCGTAGTGCGCCCCCAGCCCGCCGGTAAACAGGCCGTAGCCATACGCCACGTGAATTTTGTCCTTCGCGCTGCCGCCCGCCGCGCGCAGGGAGCGGGCCACCAGGTTGGCCCAGTTATCAATGTCGCCCTGCGTGTAGCCGACAACAGTCGGTTTGCCGGTGGTGCCGGAAGACGCGTGAATGCGCACCACCTGCTCCATCGGCACGGCAAAGGTATCGAACGGATAGTTATCCCGCAGGTCCTGCTTGGTGGTGCACGGGAATTTACGGATATCCGCCAGCTCTTTGAAATCGTCAGGGTGAACGCCCGCGGCGTCAAACTTGCGTTTGTACATCGGCACGTTGTTGTAGGCGTGATGCAGCGTCCATTTCAGACGCTCTGTCTGCAGCGCCTGTAACTCGTCAAGGGAGGCCGTTTCAATCGGATCAAGCTTTGTTGTATTTGTCATTGTAGGGTACTCACATTGTTTTTATGCTCAAACACGCTCAAGGATCATGGCAATGCCCTGACCCACACCGATGCACATCGTACACAGCGCGTAGCGCCCGCCGCGTCGGTGCAGTTCATTACTCGCGGCCAGCGCCAGCCTGGCGCCGCTCATGCCCAGCGGGTGGCCCAGCGCAATCGCGCCACCGTTCGGGTTAACGTGCGCGGCATCGTCCGGCAGGCCCAGCTGACGCAGCACGCCCAGCGCCTGCGCGGCGAAAGCTTCGTTAAGCTCGATGACGTCCATATCGTGAATACTGAGTCCGGCGCGCTCCAGCACCCTGCGGGTGGCCGGCACCGGGCCGAGCCCCATCAGACGTGGCTCCACGCCTGCCGTCGCCATCGCCACGATCCGCGTGCGCGGGACTAACCCCTGCGCCAGCGCCATCTTCTCGCTGGCGACGATCAGCGCCGCAGCGCCGTCGTTGACCCCGGAGGCATTCCCCGCCGTGACCACCCCGTTCTTACGGAACGGCGTTTTCAGCCCGGCAAGCTGTTCAAGCGTGGTGTCCGCGCGCGGATGTTCATCCACGCTGAACGCTGTGATCGCACCTTTTTTACCCGGCACCTGCACCGGCACGATCTCCTGCGCCAGAATGCCGTTCTGCTGTGCCAGCGCGGTACGCTGCTGGCTGCGCAGGGCGAACGCGTCCTGATCGGCACGGCTGATATTTAACAATTCAGCTACATTCTCTGCCGTTTCCGGCATACTGTCAGTTCCGAATTGCTGATGCATGAGCGGATTCACAAATCGCCAGCCGATGGTGGTATCAAAGATCTCCGCCTGACGCTGAAACGCGGCGGTGGCTTTGCCCATCACAAACGGCGCGCGCGACATCGACTCCACGCCGCCCGCAATCAGCAGCTCGCCATCGCCCGCCTTAATGGTGCGCGCGGCAAAACCAATCGCGTCCAGCCCGGAACCGCACAGGCGGTTAATGGTGGTTCCGGATACCGTCTGCGGCAGCCCGGCCAGCAGCGACGACATGCGCGCCACGTTGCGGTTATCTTCCCCCGCCTGGTTGGCGCAGCCGAAAATCACGTCGTCAATCCGCCCCAGATCGAGCTGCGGGTAGCGGGCCAGCAGCGCGCGCAGCGGAACGGCACCGAGATCGTCAGTTCGAACAGCGGAAAGCGCGCCGCCGTAACGGCCCACCGGGGTTCGAACGCCATCACAAATAAATGCGTCACGCATCAGGCCTCTCCTGTCACGCTGCCGCCGATGCGGTGAGATTTTCCGCGAAAAAGGGCGACGGTTTTCTGTTGTTGGTTCTGGATTTCAATGTCGTACACGCCGGTCATCTTGCCCTGATGCTTCACCCGCGCGGTGGCGGTGAGCGTGTCCCCGGCGAAGCCCGGACGCAGGAAATCAATCGAGCAGCCGGAGGCCACCGCCGCCAGCCCCTGACTATTGCAGGCGTAGGCAAAGGCAGTGTCCGCCAGCGAAAACAGCTGCCCGCCGTGGCAGGTTTTGTGGCCGTTCAGCATCTGCGGGGTGATGGTCATGGTTACCACCGCGTAGCCCTCGTCCATCTCGACAATGTCCATCCCCATCGCCTGCGCGCAGGCGTCCCGTTCGTACATGGTGCGGGCGTTATGCCAGGCGTTATGACTCATAGCTACTCTCCAGAAGCGCGCGCTGGCGCAGCAGTGAACAGGGGCGATAGCGCTCTTCGCCGTAATGACGCTGCAGGTTCTCCAGCAGCGTCAGCAGGCGCTGCCAGCCCAGGCGCTCACCCCAGGCGATCGGCCCGCTCGGGTAGTTCACGCCCAGGCGCATGGCCGTGTCGATATCCTTCTCGCTGGCGACCCCTTTTTGCAGGGCATCCAGCGCTTCGTTGGCAATCATCGCCAGCGTTCGCCAGATCAGCAGGCCGGGATAATCGGCAATTCGCACCACCCGGTGTCCCTGCTGCTGCAGGTAGCGGATAGCTTTTTGCGTCGCGGTATGCGGGTTGCTGGCGGCGGCGGCAATGACCGCCACGTCACGCTCAATCCGGTCGACCACAACTACCGGGCCGTTGAGCCGCAGCGCCAGCGCCTGCGCGGTCTCTCCCTGCGTTTCAATCAGGTACACATCATCAATTTCTGTGACACCGTCACGTATTTTTTCCACGCGCATCGGGCTATAGCTGTCGTTCACCGACTCAACCCACTGCACGTCAGGTTTGTCGCCCTGCCAGTCGTACACGCCCTTCCCGCTTTTCTTGCCCAGCCTTCCAGCCAGCACCAGCTCCTGCTGGACCAGCGAAGGCAGAAAACGACGCTCCTGCCAGAAGGCGTTAAATACCGAGCAGGTCACCGCAAAATTCACGTCCTGGCCAATCATGTCGGTCAGCTCCAGCGGCCCCATCGGGAAACCGCCGCCGTCGCGCAGGGCGGCATCAATCACCTCAGGCGGGGCGACCTGCTCTTCCAGCGCGCGCCAGGCTTCGGAATAAAACGGACGCGCGACGCGGTTGACGATGAACCCCGGCGTTGACTGGCAGCGAACGGGCTGTTTGCCCCAGTTCAGCGCCAGCTCGCACAGCGCGTCGGCCACTTCCGGGGAGGTCCCCAGCCCGCTGACCACCTCCACCAGCTTCATCACCGGCGCCGGGTTAAAGAAATGCAGCCCTGCGACGCGCTCCGGGTGGTGGACGTCCGCCGCAATCGCCGTGACGGAGATGGAGGAGGTATTGCTGGTCAGCACCGTCTGCGGCGGGCAGATCTCAGCCAGCTGGGCAAACAGCGCCTTTTTCACCTCCAGCCGCTCGGAGGCCGCTTCAATCACCAGATCGGCCGCGGAGAGCGCGTCGATCTCCGTGACGGGAACAAGCCGGGCAAGGGTCTGGCTCCCGGCATCGGCGGAGAGTTTTCCGCGCGTCACACGGGAGGCCAGACGCTGGCGGATCCCGTCGATAGCGCGGGATACCGCATCGCTGGAAATGTCATAGAGCAGCACCTGATGCCCGTGGCTGGCCGCCACTTCGGCAATCCCGGCACCCATCGTGCCGCTGCCGATCACGGCGACCGTACGTATGTTCAGCATCTTATTTCCCCGTAAAGTTCGGCGCGCGCTTCGCAAGGAAGGCGCTAACGCCCTCGCGGTAGTCGTCGCTGCGCCCGGCCAGGCGCTGATAGTCGCGCTCGAGATCGAGCTGAGCGTCCAGAGTATTGATTTCCGAAGCATTGATCGCCTGCTTGATCAGCCCCAGGCCGAAGGTCGGCTGCGACGCAAAATGCAGGGCCATCTGCTGTGCCGTGGTGGAGAGCTGCTCGTCATCCACCACCTGCCAGATCATGCCCCACGCCTGCGCCTGTTCGGCGCTGAGCTTGTCGCCGAGCAAAGCCAGCCCCATGGCGCGGGCGCGTCCGGCCACGCGCGGCAGCAGCCAGGTGCCGCCGCAGTCCGGCACCAGACCGAGCTTGCTGAAGGCCATCACAAAGCTGGCGGAGCGCGCCGCAATCACCATGTCGCACCCGAGCGCCAGCGTGGCGCCCGCGCCCGCCGCCACGCCGTTAACGGCACAGATGACCGGCTTCGGCAGCTTTGCCAGGCGGCGCACCAGCGGGTTGTAGAAGGTTTCGACGGACATGCCCAGATCCGGCGCCGGGCCGTTGGGGTCGACGTTGCGGTCGTTCAGGTCCTGACCGGCACAGAAGCCGCGTCCTGCCCCGGTGATCAGCAGGCAGCGGATAGTGTCATCGCGCTCGGCCTGTTTCAGGCAGTCGGCCAGCTGCTGGTGCATCACGTCGTTAAAGCTGTTCAGACGCTCCGGACGGTTCAGCGTAAGGGTCATCACGCCCTGTTCTACATGACTGAGAATAAATTCCACAATTAGCGTCCTTTAAAGTCGGGAGTGCGTTTTTGTAGGAAGGCGTTGATGCCTTCCCGGCGGTCTTCGGTGGCAGAAAGCAGCGTAAACAGCTGGCGCTCCTGGGCCAGACCGGCCTGGAGCGGCACCTCCTGGGACTGGCGCAGCGCCTGTTTGGCCGCCTGCAGCGCCAGCGGCGAGTGGCGCGCCATCAGGGCCGCCTGCTTCAGGGCATACTCCAGCGTCAGCGCCGCCGGGAAAACGTCGCTCACCAGCCCGGCGTTCAGCGCCAGCCCGGCGGAAATGCTCTCGCCGGTCAGCACCATTTTGCTGGCCAGCGATTTACCGACGCTGCGGATAAGGCGCTGGGTGCCGCCCGCGCCGGGCATGATGCCAAGCGTGATTTCCGGCAGGCCGAAACGGGCGTTGTCACCGGCAATCACCACGTCGCACAGCAGCGCCAGCTCGCAGCCCGCGCCCAGCGCGAAGCCATTTACGGCGGCGATCAGCGGTTTAGGAAAAGCGTTGATTCGCGCCCACAGCTGCGGGCGAATATCGTTCAGGGTGGCAGGCAGGTCTTTCTCCGCCATTTCGTTGAGATCGGCCCCGGCGGCAAAGCAGCGCTCGCTGCCGTAAATCACGCAGACGGAAATCTCGATGTCACAAGCCGCGGCCTCAAGCTGCTCAGCAAGCTGGGTCAGCAGCGCGTTATTGAGGGCGTTGCGCGCTGCCGGACGGTTTAGCGTCAGCTGCAGCACGCGGCCATGACGGGTTACAGTCAGCTCGCTCATGCCATCCCCTTCGCGTCGAAGTCGACGATCACGTCGGCGGTTAACGGTAAAGACTGGCAGCTCAGCACATACCCGGCGGCCAGCTCGTCCGGCTCCAGACTGTAGTTGGTCGCCATGTCCACCTTCCCGCGCAGCACTTTGCATTTACAGGTGGCGCACACGCCGCCCTTGCAGGCATACGGCAGATCCGCTCCCTGACGCAGGGCGGCATCCAGAATGCTTTCGTCGTCCGCCGTCAGGGTGATTTCACGGTCGCGCCCGTCCTGGCGAACGGTCACTTTCTGCCCTTCTGCCTGCACGAGCGCCGCGCGCTTAACGGTGATTCCGGAGGTGTTAAAGCGCTCAAGGTGAATGGATTTGTCCGGCATCCCCAGCGCCTTCAGCGTGGCTTCCGCGTCGTCCATCATTGCGGACGGGCCGCAGATAAAGGCCTCGTCATACTGGCGGAAGTTGATCAGGGTTTTCGCGAGCGCCTGCAGTTTTTCCCCGTCGATGCGTCCAAAGAGCAGATCGCTGTCCAGCCGTTCCTGGCTGAAGATGGAGACCAGCTGCAGGCGCTGCGGGTATTTGTCCTTCAGGTCCGCCAGCGCCTGGCGGAACATCATGCTCTGGCTGCTGCGGTTGCCGTAGATCAGGGTGAAATGGCTGTTCGGTTCGGTCTCAAGCGTCGCGGAGATAATCGCCAGCATCGGGGTGATCCCGGAGCCTGCCGCAATTGCCAGATAGTGGCCTTCGCGTTCGGCCCGCGGCTGGTAGCCAAACTGACCCTGAGGAACCATCACCTCCAGCGCCATGCCCGCTTTGATCTCATCCCGGGCATAGCGGGAGAAGCGCCCGCCGTCGATGGCTTTGACTGCCACGCTGATTTCGCCCGGGGCGGTACTCCGGCAGATGGAGTAGCAGCGGCGCAGCTCGTCCCCGCCAAGCGTCGTTTTTAACGTCAGGTGCTGGCCGGGACGGAAGCGGTAGGCCTCCTGCAGGGCCTGCGGCACCGCAAAGGTGATGGTCACCGCGTCGCGGGTTTCGGGTTCCACTTTTGCCACTGTTAATGAATGAAACGTTGTCATGGCAGCCTCAAATACATTTGAAATAGTCGAAGGGCTCACGGCAGGTGTTGCAGCGATAGAGCGCTTTGCAGGCCGTCGAACCAAATTCACTGATAAGCGCGGTGTCGGTGCTGGCGCAGCGCGGGCAGCTCACCTCGGCTGGGGCGTGTGCGTGACAGCTATGCCCCACCGGCGGACTGATACCGTACGCCCGCAGGCGCTCACGCGCGTCGGCGGTCATCCAGTCTGTGGTCCAGGCGGGTTCAAGCTGGAGCACAATGTGCACAGGAGTAAAGCCGTGCGCGGTCATCGCCTCGCGGATCGCCCCCAGCAGGTGCTCCGTCGCCGGACAGCCCGAGTAGGTGGGCGTGAAGCCGATGACCCAGCCTTCCCCCTGCGCCTTTACGCTGCGCACCATGCCTAAATCGGTGATGGTTAACACCGGCACTTCCGGATCGGGGATCTGGCCTAACAGCGCCCAGATCTGCGGGATTTGCGCGGGCGCGATGTCGACGAGGCGTTGCATAGCGTTCTCCTTTACCACTGCTGACCGGGATACGCGCGCTGGAGATACTGCATTTCCGCCAGCATCGGGCCCAGATGTTCGGTATGCAGCCCCCTCTTGCCCCCGGTGCGGTACGCCACCTCGGCGGGCACCTGCAGGCAGGCTTCATTCAGACCGGCAAAGACTTCACTTTCCCACGGCTGACGCAGGAGGCGCGGGTCAACCGCCACACCGGCGTCAATCAATTCCAGCTCAACGTCATCCGCCTCAAACAGCTCCGCCGTAAAACGCCACAGGCTGTCGATGGCCTGCTGCATTTTTTGCGCGGACGTTTCGCTGCCGTCGCCCAGACGCACCAGCCAGCCGCGGCTGAAGCGCAGGTGGTAGCGCGCCTCTTTAATTGCCTTGGCGGCAATGGCGGCAAGCTGGCCGTCGCGGCTTTGGGTCAGGCGTTCGTACAGCGCCACGTTCCAGGCATCCATCAGGTACTGGCGGGCAATCGTGTCGGCGAAGCTGCCGTTCGGCTGCTCCACCAGCAGGACGTTGCGGAACTGGCGTTCGTCGCGACCAAACGCCAGCGTGTCTTCATCGCCCTGGCCTTCCAGCTCCGCGGCATAGGTCAGGAAATTGCGCGCCTGGCCCAGCAGGTCGAGACCGATATTGGCGAGCGCGAGGTCGATTTCCAGCTCCGGCGCGTGGCCGCACCAGGCGCCGAGACGCTGGGAAAGCACCAGACCGTTGTCGCCCAGACGCAGGGCATAGGCAGTCACTGAATTCATTCTTTGCCTCACATGTGCTCGATGCCGTCAGGGATGGTGTAGAACGTCGGATGTCGATAGACCTTGCTTTCCGCCGGGTCGAAAAACTCGCCGCTCTCTTCCGGCTGGGACGCGACAATCTCGCTCGCCTTAACCACCCAGATAGAGCACCCTTCGCTGCGCCGGGTGTAGGCATCGCGCGCATTTTCCAGCGCCATGCGGTCGTCGGCGGCATGCAGACTGCCCACGTGACGGTGGGATAACCCCTGTTTGCTGCGTACGAACACTTCGTATAGCGGCCAGTAGACATTGCTCATGGTTATTTCCTCTTTATGCGGCCTGACGGGCGCGCTGTTTTTCGGCGTGCGCCAGCGCGGCTTCCCGCACCCACGCGCCCTCTTCCCAGGCTTTACGCTTGGCGGCCAGGCGTTCGTGGTTGCAGATGCCGCGCCCGATAATGACCTCGTCAAACTCCTGCCAGTCGATCTCGCCGAAGCGGTAATGACCGCTCTCGTCATCGAAGCGCAGGTCGGGATCGGGCACCGTCATGCCCAGCATCTCCACCTGCGGCACCGTGTTGTCGACAAAGCGCTGGCGCAGCTCGTCGTTGCCGAAGCGCTTGATTTTCCACGCCAGGCTGCGGGCGCTGTTCGGCGAGTTGTCGTCGTTTGGCCCGAACATCATCAGCGCCGGCCACCAGAAGCGGTTGATGGCGTCCTGCAGCATCTGGCGCTGGGCCTCGCTGCCCTGCGCCAGCACCATGCAGGCCTCAAAGCCCTGACGCTGGTGGAAGCTCTCTTCTTTACAGATTTTCACCATCGCGCGGGCATACGGACCATAGGAAGTGCGGCACAGCGCCACCTGGTTGACGATGGCCGCGCCGTCCACCAGCCAGCCGATCACGCCGATATCGGCCCAGCTCAGGGTCGGATAGTTGAAGATGGAGGAGTATTTCATCTTGCCGTCGAGCATCTTCTGGTAGATGTCTTCCCGCGCGCAGCCCAGCGTTTCCGCCGCGCTGTAGAGGTAAAGCCCGTGTCCGGCTTCGTCCTGCACCTTCGCCAGCAGGATCGCTTTTCGGCGCAGCGTCGGGGCGCGGGCGATCCAGTTCCCTTCCGGCAGCATGCCGACAATTTCGGAGTGCGCATGCTGGCCAATCTGACGGATCAACGTCTTACGGTAGGCGTCAGGCATCCAGTCCTGAGGCTCAATCGCCGTCTCCTGCGCTATGCGCTGCTCAAACCGTTGTTCTTGCGTCACGTCATCACCTTTATGATTCGTTAGTTTGCAAATTAAAGCGTAATGTTGAATCACTTTGTTTTTTAAAAGTTACACAAAGGTTAAATATAACCCCAAGAATTGTTTCCTGATTCTGTGACGCTGCTCGCAAGCCTTTTGCTGAAAGCCTTGATAAGCGGGCCTTCGTATTCTGAAATTCATCCAGTCAGATCACATCATTAACAATTCATTAAAAACGCCGCTTGATTTTTATGATTCATGATTAAACTATTAATGAGTAAATTACGTAACATTTGGAGATAAGCGATGCAGCAGTTAGCCAGCTTCTTATCCGGTTCCTGGCAGTCTGGCCGGGGCCGCGAACGCACTATTCATCACGCCATCAGTGGCGAAGCGCTGTGGAGCGTGACCAGCGAAGGGCTGGATATGGCGGCCGCCCGCCGCTATGCGATTGATCGCGGCGGCGAAGCGCTTCACTCGATGACCTTTATCGAACGCGCAGCCATGCTGAAGGCGGTGGCAAAGCACCTGCTTAGCGAGAAAGAGACGTTTTATGCCCTGTCCGCCCAGACCGGGGCGACTAAAGCGGACAGCTGGGTGGACATTGAAGGCGGGATCGGCACCCTTTTCACTTACGCCAGCCTGGGCAGCCGCGAGCTGCCGGATGACACCGTGTGGCCGGAAGACGAGTTAATCCCGCTGTCGAAAGAAGGCGGCTTTGCGGCGCGCCACGTCCTGACCTCAAAATCCGGGGTGGCGGTGCACATCAACGCCTTTAACTTCCCCTGCTGGGGGATGCTGGAAAAGCTGGCGCCGACCTGGCTTGCCGGCATGCCCGCCATCATCAAACCCGCCACCGCCACCGCGCAGGTGACGCAGGCGATGGTGAAATCCATCGTCGACAGCGGGCTGGTGCCGGACGGTGCCATCAGCCTGATCTGCGGCGGCGCGGGCGATCTGCTCGACCAGCTCGACAGCCAGGACGTGGTGACCTTTACAGGCTCCGCCAGCACCGGGCAAAGCCTTCGCGTGCACCCGAATATCGTGGCGAATTCGATTCCGTTCACGATGGAAGCCGACTCCCTGAACTGCTGCGTGCTGGGGGAAGACGTCACCCCTGAGCAGCCAGAATTTGCCCTGTTCGTCCGGGAAGTGGTCCGCGAGATGACCGCCAAAGCCGGGCAAAAATGTACGGCCATTCGCCGGATTATCGTCCCGCAAAACCAGATTGACGCGGTGAGCCAGGCGCTGATTGCCCGCCTGGAAAAAGTGGTGGTGGGCGACCCGGCGCAGGAAGGGGTGAAAATGGGTGCGCTGGTCAACGCCGAACAGCGCGCGGACGTGCAGGAGAAAGTGGATCAGTTGATCGCCGCTGGCTGCCAGATCCGTCTGGGCGGCAAAGCGGATTTGCAGGCCGCGGGGGCGTTCTTCCCACCGACCCTGCTGTTCTGCCCGCAGCCGGATGAAACCCCGGCGGTGCACTCAACCGAAGCCTTTGGCCCGGTTGCGACGCTGATGCCGTATCGCGACGCGCGCCACGCAATGCAGCTTGCCCGCGCGGGCGGCGGCAGCCTGGCGGGCACGCTGGTCACCGCAGACCTGGACATTGCCCGCCAGTTTATTCTCGGCGCGGCGCGCGCCCACGGGCGTATTCAGATCCTTAACGAGGAATCATCAAAAGAGTCTACCGGCCACGGCTCCCCGCTTCCTCAGCTGGTGCACGGCGGCCCGGGTCGCGCGGGCGGCGGCGAAGAGCTGGGCGGCCTGCGCGCGGTGAAGCACTACCTGCAGCGCACGGCCATTCAGGGCAGTCCGACCATGCTGGCCGCCATCGGCAAGCAGTGGGTGCGTGGCGCAACGGTGCAGGAAGATCGCGTGCATCCGTTCCGCAAATACTTTGAGGAGCTACAGCCGGGCGACAGCCTGCTGACGCCGCGCCGCACCCTCACGGAAGCGGACATCGTGAACTTTGCCTGCCTGAGCGGCGATCACTTCTACGCCCATATGGACAAGATCGGCGCGGCAGAGTCGATCTTTGGCGAGCGCGTGGTGCACGGCTACTTCCTGATCTCCGCCGCGGCGGGACTGTTCGTTGATGCGGGCGTCGGGCCGGTGATTGCCAACTACGGCATGGAAAACCTGCGCTTTATCGAGCCGGTCAAACCGGGCGATACCATTCAGGTACGTCTGACCTGCAAGCGTAAAACGCTGAAGAAACAGCGCACCGCCGAGGAAAAACCGACCGGCGTGGTGGAATGGGCGGTTGAGATCTTCAACCAGCACCACCAGGCCGTGGCGCTTTACTCCATCCTGACGCTGGTGGCGCGCCAGCAGGGAGATTTCAGCTAACGCCCCTCACCCTGACCCTCTCCCCAAAGGGGGAGGAATCCCTGTAATTTTTTTAACCAGAAGCGATAAATTGCTTCAGGAAAATTAATGGCTTACAGCGATACCCTGGTCCGGCTGTAAATCGCCGAAGCGTTTCCGTAAGGCCGAGGCGAGGCGCAGGGATGCGCCGAGAGGGCGTGGCCTGCAGGGATGCAGGCTCATGCCCGACCCGATAGCCTGAAGGAATAAGCTGAGGGCACCGCGAAGCGGCGATTTACCGCCGGGAGCCCGGGTCGCCAGGGTGGTGGCGATTGAGCCACCCTGGCACGTTCACCGGTCATGTCGTTACAGAGTAGTAAGGAACATAAAGTGAACGGAATGACCACCACAGCCGTATGTTCCCCCTCACCCCAGCCCTCTCCCTCAAGGGAGAGGGGGTCGCCTGTGCTGACATCATTTGTGGGGAGAGGAAATGGCCCGGCATGTGATGTATCCCCGCTCTTTTTTTAACCTGGCAAGACTGGCAAATAACCTGGCAGATGCAGGCAAACGCTTTTCTCAGGCGCCTGTCAGGATAAGGCTGTCACAACACAATAAACACAACAAGATGAGGTCTACGATGGGAAGCAATTCTTCTTTTTCTGCCCGTAGAACGGCGCTGGCTATGGCCGTTGCGCTGTGTTGCGCCTGGCAATCCCCTGTTTTCGCCCACGGCAGTGAGGCGCATATGGTCCCGATGGACAAAACGCTGCAGGACTTTGGCGCCGACGTTCAGTGGGATGATTACGCACAGATGTTCACCATTGCGAAAGACGGTGCCTTAGTGAAGGTCAAGCCGGGCGCTAAAACCGCCATCGTCAACGGTAAAACCCTCAGGCTTGAGGTGCCGGTGGTGATGAAAGGCAAGAAAGCCTTTATTTCCGATACCTTTATCAACGATGTTTTCCAGTCCGGTCTTGACCAGACCTTCCAGGTTGAAAAACGCCCTCACCCGCTAAACGCGCTGACGGCGGACGAAATTAAGCAGGCCGTTGAGATTGTGAAAGCCTCGGCGGACTTTAAGCCTAATAGCCGCTTTACCCAGATTGCCCTTGCAGAGCCAGAGAAAGCCAAAGTGTGGGACTTTGTGCTTAACGGTACGGCGGTGGATGCACCGCGTCAGGCAAAGATTGTGATGCTCGATGGAAAGCACGTTATCGAAAGCCTGGTGGATCTGAAGGATAAAAAAATCCTGCGCTGGGAGCCGGTGAAAGACGCGCACGGCATGGTGCTGCTGGATGATTTCACCGCGGTACAGCAGATCGTTAACGAGAGTACGGAATTTGCCGAGGTGCTTAAAAAACACGGCATCACCGACCCGAAAAAAGTGATTACCACGCCGCTGACCGTCGGCTATTTCGACGGTAAAGACGGCCTGAAGCAGGAAGATCGCCTGCTGAAGGTGGTGAGCTATCTGGACGTAGGCGACGGCAACTACTGGGCGCACCCGATTGAGAACCTGGTTGCCGTGGTCGATCTTGAGCAGAAAAAGATCCAGAAGATTGAAGAAGGCGCCGTTGTTCCGGTCCCTATGACGCCGCGCCCCTACGATGGCCGCGATCGTATAGAAACGCCGAAAAAACCGCTCGACATCATCGAGCCGGAAGGTAAGAACTACACCATTACCGGCGATATGGTGCACTGGCAGAACTGGGATTTCCACCTGAGCCTGGACTCTCGCGTCGGTCCGATGATTTCAACCGTCACGTATAACGACAACGGCAAAAAGCGCCAGATTATGTATCAGGGGTCGCTCGGCGGCATGATCGTCCCTTACGGCGATCCGGACGTGGGCTGGTACTTCAAGGCCTATCTTGATTCCGGCGACTACGGCATGGGTACCTTGACCTCCCCTCTGGTGCGCGGTAAAGACGTGCCGTCCAACGCGGTGATGCTCAACGAAACTATCCCGGACTATACCGGCTCGCCGATGGAGATCCCGCGCGCGATTGCGATTTTCGAACGCTACGCGGGGCCGGAATATAAGCATCAGGAGATGGGCCAGCCTAACGTAAGCACCGAGCGCCGCGAACTGGTGGTGCGCTGGGTGAGTACCGTGGGCAATTACGATTACATCTTCGACTGGGTGTTCCATGAAAATGGCACCATCGGCATTGACGCCGGCGCGACGGGTATCGAAGCGGTGAAAGGCGTGCAGGCAAAAACCATGCACGATGCCACCGCCAAAGACGATACAAAATACGGCACGCTGATCGACCACAACATCGTAGGCACCACGCACCAGCACATCTACAACTTCCGTCTTGATATGGACGTGGACGGCATCAACAACAAGCTGGTGGCGATGGATCCGGAAGTGAAGCCGAATACCGCCGGGGGCCCGCGCACCAGCACCATGCAGATTAATCAGTACGATATTGATACCGAGCAGCAGGCGGCGCAGAAGTTCGACCCGGGCACGATTCGACTGCTGAGCAACACAAGTAAAGAGAACCGCATGGGCAACCCGGTCTCGTACCAGATTATCCCTTACGCGGGGGGGACGCACCCGGTGGCAACCGGCGCGAAATTTGCACCGGACGAGTGGATTTACCATCGCCTGAGCTTTATGGACAAACAGTTGTGGGTGACCCGTTACCATCCGGATGAGCTCTACCCGGAAGGGAAATTCCCGAACCGCTCCATCCACGACACGGGCCTTGGGCAGTACAGCAAGGATAACGAGTCGCTGAACGATCAGGATGACGTGGTCTGGATGACCACCGGCACCACCCACGTGGCGCGCGCGGAAGAGTGGCCGATCATGCCAACGGAATGGGTGCATACCCTGCTTAAGCCGTGGAACTTCTTCGACGAGACGCCAACGCTCGGGAAGAAAAAAGACGAAAAATAACCACCCGCCGGGCAATAGCCCGGTTTTTTTTGCCCTGGCGTTTGAGGATCGTCCTGGCTTGCTTATAGTTACAGATATCTCATCGACATGATTTATCCCCCGGACGGGAAAGGGCTTTATGGAAAAAAGAAAAAAACCGTCGCTGGAACGGGCGACCTGGCCAACGCGCCATGCCATGGTCATGCACGGGCTGGCGATGAACCTGCCGTGGCTGGCCTTCGTCAATATCAGCTTTGCGGTGATGATTCTGCTGCGACACGTTCTGCTTAAGCCCAGCGATCCCCTTTATCCCCACTCGCCCCAGCTGACGAGAATGGTTGATGCCTCCATGCTCGGTATTATCATCCTCTCGGCCGCGCTGATCCTCATGGCCTGGCGGCGTATCGCCGGTATCAGCGTGGTGTTGTTTATCTGTAGCGCTATCTGGTCGGTCTCCTGCTTCTGGTTTATCACCCAGCTGCTGCTCCCGCACGTCTGGCCGCTGTGCGTTATTCTGTTACTCGCCGGTTTGACGGCGCTCTATTTCTACCCTGAAGGGCTGCTCGCATTTGTGCTCCCGCTCTGGATCACCCTGCCGGTAGCAAGCTGGATACGAAACGATGGCCTCAACCTACACTTCGTTGTTATCTGGAGCGTGTTTACGCTGATCCTGATCTGCGGGCGTTTCATTCTGCTGAGCTGGTTTGACGAAGCCTGGCGACGTAACCAGCAAAATCAGCTGCTTATTTCGCGGCTGGACGCGCTGGCGCATCAGGACCCGTTAACCAAAACCGCCAATCGCCGGAAAATGGAGGTGGTGCTGGAGAACGCGGTTGAGCAGAAAAAAACCTTCTCGGTGATCATGCTGGATATCGACTACTTCAAGCGCTACAACGATACCTACGGGCACCAGGCGGGCGACGACTGTCTGACGCGCGTGGCGCGCGTGCTGAAGCAGTCCGTGCGCACGCCTGACGATGTGGTGTCACGCTACGGCGGCGAAGAGTTTCTGGTGATTCTGTTTAATTGCCCGGAGAACATCGCGGAAAAGGTAGCCCTGCGTATTCAGGACGGCCTGCGTACGGAAGCCATACCGCACGGCGCCTCGACGGTCAGCGACCATGTCACCGTGAGCATGGGGATTGCGAGCATGGCCGAGGGGTTAGCGGGCACCGAGATCATCGCCCGCGCCGATGCGGCGCTGTATCGGGCGAAAGAGGCAGGTCGGGATCGGTGGTCGCTGTAGAAAAAAAGCCGGGTGGCGGCTACGCCTTACCCGGCTTGCTTTTTAATACCGCACGCACACCGACTTGGTTTCACACCAGCCGTCCAGCCAGTCCGGGCCAAAATCGCGTCCGGTACCGGACTGCTTCATGCCGCCGAACGGCAGGTTGGCGTCGATCAGCGTATGGCTGTTCACCCAGACGGTGCCCGCCTGCAGCCTGTCGGTATATTCCAGCGCCTTGCTGATATTCTGCGTCCAGACGCTGGCCGTCAGGCCATATTCAGTGTCATTTGCCAGCTGGAGCGCCTCTTCCCCGTCGGAGACGCGCACCAGGTTGACCACCGGGCCAAACACCTCTTCGCGGGTCAGGCGCAGCGAGGCATCCGGGTTCACCACCAGCGTAGGTGAAACGTAATAGCCTTTGCCTTCCGGCCCCCGGTTACCGACGATCAGCTCCGCGTGGCGCGACTTCGCCTCATCGAGGAAGGTCTGCACCTTGTCGCAATGCGCGCGCGACACCAGCGGGTTAATAAACGCTTCCGGCGACATGCCTGGCCCGACGCTCAGGGATTTCACCGTCTGTTCAAACCCGCTGACCAGCGTGTCAAACAGCGGCGCCTCAATGTAGATGCGCGAGCTCGCCGCGCACACCTGCCCCTGGTTCAGGAAGCTGCCGGTCATCAGGCCTTCGATCACCCACGCGGGGTCCGCATCCTTGAGCACAATTGCCGGGTTTTTCCCGCCCAGCTCCAGGGTCACGCCGGTTAGCGTGTCCGCCGCCGCGCGGGCAATTTGCTTACCCGTCGCCGTTGAGCCGGTGAAGCTCACCTTCGCGATATGCGGATGAGAGGTCAGCGCCGCGCCACACACCGCGCCGCTCCCGGTCACCACGTTGAACACCCCATCCGGGATGCCCGCTTCACTGGCCAGTTCTGCCACGCGCAGCATAGTCAGAGGCGTGGTTTCAGACGGCTTAATGACGATAGAGCAGCCAGCTGCCAGCGCTGGCATCACTTTCCACATGCCGATCATCAGCGGGAAGTTCCATGGCACAATCCCGGCCACCACGCCAACCGGCTCTTTACGCGTCCACGCCTGATAGCGGGCACCCTGCGGCAGCGGGATAGAAAGATCGAGAGTCTTACCCGAAATTTTGGTGGTCAACCCGGCGGTATAGCGCATCCAGTTCAGGGTGCAGCCGACTTCAAACATACGGGAAATGTTGATGGATTTGCCCTGCTCCAGCGTTTCAAGCTGGGCCAACTCCTCGCTGTGCTGTTCCACCAGATCGGCGAAATGGAGCAGGATCCGCTCGCGCTCCGCCGGGAGTTTTCCGGCCCAGGTGCGGGCCACAAAGGCGCGCCAGCCGGACATGACGGCACGATCAACGTCATCGACGCTGGCATCGGCAGTCGAGGCAATCACCTCGCCCGTAGCCGGGTTGTAGACGTTCAGCCGCTTTTCACTGTCCGACGCGGCCTGACGCCCTTCAATCCACAGGCCATGCTGTCGGTCTAAAAACTGCTGCACGGCAGGCTGAATAGCCACCTGTGATTCAGACATAGGATACTCCTTCGTTATTCTTCGCAGGGTGTTCATCCAGTCTAAGAGGGGTTTTGCATTCTCGCTTTTGTCTCTGTGACATTCGCTTTGCCACCTGTGACAGGCTCCGCAAATCGCGATAATTGCCGCTTATATCGCTGTTACCGGTGAGTGTTCTTTCCTATAGTCAGCCTCATAGCTCTGACAAAATGCAACACAAATGCAACAATGCGAAAACGTTGACGGTGCAGTGAGAGAAACGATGGCGTGTGCAAGCGAGCAGGAACAGTATCAGCATTGGCTGGCGCAAATTAACCAGGTTTGCGGGCGTTTTAACGCGCAGCCCACCGGGGGTAAATTCTACGGCGAGCTGGAGACCAGCTATGCGCGCAGCCTGAAGCTCAGTACCGTGACCGCGGGTGGCGTTAACCTGTTCCGCTCCCGTCAGGAGATCAAACAGAGTAACGATGCCTGGTTCTATACCGTGTTCCAGCTCGAAGGGAGTGCAGAAATTGAGCAGGATGACCGTCGCGCGCTGCTCAAAACCGGTGATATCACGCTGATTGACGCGTCGCGTCCCTGTTCAATCAACTGGCAGGAAAAATCCCGCCAGATTTCGCTCCTGGTTCCGCGTCAGATTATTGAGCAGCAGTGTCGTTTCCAGGAGATAAGCTGCGCGACCGCCCTTTCCCGCACCTTACCCACGGTACAGCTGAGCCATCGCCTGTTGATGGAGAGTATGAGCAATGCCGACCTGAGCGATCGTGAAAGCGAAGCGGCGCTCGAAGCGATGATCTGCCTGCTGCGCCCCGCTTTCCAGCAACGTGAAATCATTCAGCCGCGCAAGGAGCGCCAGTTCCAGCATGTGGTGGCGCTGATTGACGACCATATTCAGTCTGAATCGCTGCGTCCTGAATGGATTGCCGCCGAGAGCGGTATGTCCGTGCGCAGCCTCTACCGCATGTTTGCCGAAAAGGGGCTGGTGGTCGCGCAGTACATTAAAAACCGTCGCCTGGATCTCTGCGCGCAGGTACTGCGCACTGCTGGCGATGATGAAAAGCTGGCGGGCATTGGCTACAGCTGGGGGTTTACCGACCATAGCCATTTTTCAACGGCGTTTAAGCAGCGTTTTGGCGTCTCGCCGGGTGAATACCGCAGGCGCTACCGCTAGCTACTTTCTGAGCCATTTTCCGTTAATACCCTTCACGTACTCGCCCGGCTGCGCGCGGGCAACCAGTTTTTGCCCAGCCATTTTGGCCACTTCATCGACCGGCAAATTATTGCTGTCAGCCAGCTTCTGGTAGCTTTCCGTGCGCGCCGCGTTGATGCGATTGACCAGCGCCAGCGTTTCGGCGTCCTGTTGAATCGGGGCCAGATAACCGCTGAGGGTTTCCCCCACGCGCCCCTGCGCCCGGGCATCGTTCAGGGTGAGCGTAGCCGCCTGTACGTTCATCCCCAGCGCCAGCAAAATCAGAGCTACTCGTTTCATGGCGTCCTCAGAACAGATCGCTGCGCGATTTCAGCAGGGTTTCGACGTCTTTATCGACCTTAATGTGGATCTCATGTTCGATTTTGACATTCATATTGATGGTAATCGGCTCCTTTGGCGCAGCGACTTCAATGCGCGGCGTACAGCCGGTCAGTAGCGCGGCAACGGCAACGGTGAGCACACCAGCCATCTTTTTCATTGTTGTTCCTCACTTTCCTTGCCGGTCGAACTGCGGGGAGCAGGTATCGCCGCATGTTGCTCAAACCAGGTTTGCAGGTTGTCCCCAAAGCGCAGGCTACGCCAGAGGGTAAAGACATTCTCGTCATGGGTATAGTTCAGGTTGACGGAGCTGCTTTTGCCATCCACCCAGCTGTTCCCCTTGATGGTCGCCTGCATGGTTAATTCACCCAGATTATCTAAATTGATTCTCGTCCACGAACGCGAAATTTCCATATAGCGGAGCCAGTTAATCGCGGCACCCGCAACCATATTATCTTTAACGATGGCGTCGGCCGTATCTTTGTCGATGCGCAGCGTCATTGGGCCCGGGTTGGTGAGCCAGCCATCTTCAATGATCCATTTTTCATTGTCCAGCCAGAACGGCAGCGCCCCGCTGACTGGCCCCGACATGGCAAACTGTTTCGGATTAACGGCGCTAATCAGCTCGCTCGAAGAGATATTGTCCACCCGCAGCAGGGCCGGATCGTGCTGCGGCATCCGCAGCTGCTGCATGGTGATCTTCCCGCCGAGGGTTTCCACCTTCACGTTGGTGAGCAGCAGCGGATTGTCCTCCGTCCAGGGATAGTCCCCCTGTAGATCGGCAGTAATGTTGCGCGCGGTCACCAGGTTTACCACTTCACCGATGCGCAGCGTCACCGGACCGCGCGTGCCCAGAGACCAGGTTCCGTCGCTGAAGCGAAACGGCAGCAAAAAATCGACGCCGTTAATCTGGTTATCCGGCATCCAGGCGCTGCCGGATTTCAGCACGCCGTGCCCGCCCGCTTCAAAACCCTGATCGGCCGCCGCCGAGAAGGCGACCTGCGCATACAGTTCCCCGTCGCGCAGCGTCATTTTCCAGTCAGGCGGGATCAGCGGCTGGAATACGGTGAGAGACTGTTTCGGCCACCAGGCCTGCCCGCGCAGGCGTACGCCATCCCAGCGCCCGTTTACCTGTACCGGACCGATTTTGTCCGCGTGGAGGTCGCCCTTAAACTGAAAAATAGTCGGGTCGGTGCCGTCGACGCTAAAGGTCAGGACCGATGGCGGCAACACGCTGCCGCCGGAGAAACGGGTTTGCCCGGCGTTAAGCGACAGCGCGCCGCTGAAGGTCGGTTTTTCGGGGTCACGTAACCAGCGCACCGGTTGATCCAGCACCAGGCGAGGCTTGCTGACCTCCATCGTGCCGTACTGGAGCTTGTCAAAACCGGTGGAAAGCGCCGTCAGCTCAATAAGATTGTCGCGCCACTCGCCTTTCCCGGCGACATCCCAGCGGGCATGCATCGGCGTAAAACCGCCTTTACCCCAGTAGCGCCACTGCCACAGGCCGTTATCGGGTAAGAAGTCGCTGGCCTGACCGTCCAGGTGGAGTTCAAAATCGCCCATCTCGTTTTCATGGGCGCGCAGAATCGCCTGTAAACGACCGTCCACCCCCTTCTGGGTGAGCTTCACGCCCGCCAGCGGCCAGCGGATTTCATCGATATCAAGTGAGTCAATGATGCGCCCGCGCGAGCGGAGCAGCGCGCCCGGCTCAAAGGCCAGCTTCGGTTCATACAGGCTGCCGGTCAGCGTTGCGGGCAATTTAGCGTAAAGAATGAGATCGTTTTGCTTTGCCTCGCCGCTCAGGTGCAGAGGCATGTCGCTGTTTTCCATGCTGAGCCTGCCTGGCCCGATATTCAGTACCGCGTTCCCTTTCCCCGCATCACCGTGGGTAAGCACATTCAGCCGTCCGGTCAGGGTGGCTTTCTCCAGCCCCTGCTGCCAGTTGTCGGCGCGAAGGGACACCCGCCCGCTCAGCGGCATACCCGAGAGATCCCAGTTCCAGCGCCCGTCGCTGATGTTCAGCTGTTCCGCCGTGATCTGCCACGGCAGGTCGAGCAGCGGATCGGGATTGTCCCGCGCCATCACCACCAGCTGTCCCTGATTGTCTTCCCAGTCCAGATCGGCATCGACCAGAGACGTCAACTGTGGCACGTTAAAGGTCGCGACCGCGTGGCCTTTCACCGGTACGCCATCCGGTACCAGCGGCAGGGTAAATTCGCCCACCAGCTTAATCGGCTGCGGCTGGTCCGGGAGCTGTACATCGAACTGGCTGACCGAGAGCGTCTGACCGCGAAGCGTGCCTTTAATGCTGACCTGCTCGCCTTTATAGGCGATCTCCTGACTGGACGGGGTCAGCGACGCACGCAGCTCGCCCTGCCACTGCTGCCAGGGAGAGAGCGTCAGACGGTGAATCGTGAGCCAGGTATTGGGTAATACTGCCTGCCATTGCGCGAGCGTTTTCGGGGCGACCGTTGAAGGCGCTGACTGAGGAATTTTGCTCAGACAGACGGAATTTAAATCCAGCGCGCCGATATCCAGCTTCCAGCGGCTCGGATGTGACAGCGTCACGTTATCGATGCGGGCAATTTCGCAGTCTTCAACCAGATAGCGAAGATTGGGGATCACCAGCGCGTGGCGGGTTAGTTTCGGGCTCTCTTCGAACGCGATGCGCGTCCCCACGGGCAGCCAGATCCCGGCGAGCGTCGGGACCCACTGGGCGAGCGTCATCAGCAGCGTCAGCGGCAACAGTATGAACAGCAGTAAAAGCGCAAGAGCGGCTTTGTATTTACCCTTCATGGGCAGTTAATATCCTGATTTAGCGAAAGAATTAAGCCGGCAGTGCGAACATTGTCGCATGTTTAGCGGTTGAGTTGAAGTTAACGCCAAGATTAAGGATAGATGCTGGAAATAGTATGAGGTAACTTTTTTGCTATGCGTAACCTAAAGAACACATTTTATATTCAGTGGGTTACGCATCATTTCAGGCGTAAAAAAGGGAAAACACTGCGAAACTAATACCTGTTCCTGGGCATTGCCAGCAGGTAAAGCATAGCGAATATCAATGACCCCCAGTACACCGAATCGTACCGCCAGGGATCAAAATCGATATGTAAAAAACCGCGAACAAACTCATAGCCGTTGGCAAAAACGTTAATTTGGATGGCTGCAATGGCTATCACAAACAGCGTATAGGCTATGAACAGAGGATATTTACGAAGCCTGTTAACCTTGAGTTTTCCGAGGTACAACAGGCAAAAAATAACAATAGATACAATAAAATAGCACACGGCAGGTAGAATCGGTGGGGTTAATGACAACTCGAACTGTTCTGACATAATTAATTCTCTTTAGCTATCTGGTACATCTGCCAACCTGTGACGCTTCCACTGGTTAAATCCAGAGCCATCGCTGTTTTAGAAGCCTCTTGCCATCCTCTGATATAATCAGATTCGATGTTGCGGAACAGACTCCAGGATTTTTCTCTGGGAGCCAGTACTCTCCTGCCCGCGCCATAGGCTGATAAAGAGATATCAACTACACCATATACAATATCAGCTTCATTATCCCCATAGCCGAGCATCGCTGCTGCGTAACGATAAGCATCTCTTAGCGTGCCAGACCGATCTTCACGATAGAGAAGATAGTATCCATTTTCATACATGTTGTTTAGCCCATGAGTGATCATAGGTGCACCATACGCAGCACAGGCAAGACCCAGCGAACCGACGCATAAACTAGCGCCGCCATACACTTGCGCCCCACCGGCAACGAAACCGATCTGTTTAAGCGCTAAAGTCGTCGTTGTTGTCCGATTTTTTTCAACAACGATGAATAATTTTGCCTTATTGAAGGTAAGTAAGTCATCTTGTTCCTTAAGATGGTGTATCTGTTCATCAAGAACTTGAATCCCGCCTGACCAGGTCAAGCAATGCGATTCGATCTCCCTTCTCAAACGAGCAACAAGTTGTTGAGTTTCAAAAAACATGCCAGAGGAACCATAAAGCAAATGCTTTGTGGCAATTCGCTGCGCAAGATTTTCAATCTCAGAAACTTTCTCCTCGAAATGACTTTTTTCCCGATTATGGTTGTACATTCGGTCTCCCTGTCATTTTTAAACAATAACGATAATACTACCTTTGATGTTAATACATTCAAAGAGCTACGCAATATCAATGATTACGCTGGTCACGTTTTCAGGCATTGGTAAACCACTGAGTCTCCCCAATGTTAAAACTAACAGACATGTCTCTGGTGTAACCCCCTTAAGAAAGCGTTGGATATGAATATCATGGAGTTAGGGTGGACATATGCTCTAGAATAATTGATAGAACTTATTGAATTCAATAATATTTTAGAAATTGTAAGATAATTTTAATCATGCTAACGTGAATGCAAAATCACTGGAGAAAGTCTTATGAAACTCGCGGTATATAGCACAAAGCAGTACGACAAAAAGTATCTGCAACATGTTAACGAGGCTTACGGGTTTGAGCTTGAATTTTTCGACTTTCTGCTGTCCGAAAAAACCGCCAAAACGGCGCACGGCTGTGAAGGCGTCTGCATTTTCGTAAACGATGACGGCAGTCGCCCGGTGCTGGAAGAGTTGAAAAGACAAGGGGTGAAGTACATCGCCCTGCGCTGTGCGGGCTTTAACAACGTGGATCTCGACGCGGCGAAAGAGCTGGGTCTGAAGGTGGTGCGCGTTCCGGCGTACTCCCCGGAAGCGGTGGCTGAACATGCGATTGGCATGATGATGTCGCTTAACCGTCGTATTCACCGCGCTTATCAGCGTACCCGTGACGCTAACTTCTCGCTGGAAGGACTGACCGGCTTTACCATGTACGGCAAAACCGCCGGCGTGATCGGCACCGGTAAAATTGGCGTGGCTGCCCTGCGCATTCTGAAAGGCTTTGGCATGCGTCTGCTGGCGTTCGATCCGTACCCGAGCGCCGCAGCGCTGGATCTGGGCGTGGAATATGTCGACCTGCCGACGCTGTTCTCGCAGTCCGACGTGATCTCCCTGCACTGCCCGCTGACGCCGGAGAACTACCACCTGCTTAACCAGGCGGCATTTGACCAGATGAAGGATGGCGTGATGATCATCAACACCAGCCGCGGCGGGCTGGTTGATTCGCAGGCCGCTATCGAAGCGCTGAAGACCCAGAAAATTGGCGCGCTGGGGATGGACGTGTATGAGAACGAACGCGATCTGTTCTTTGAAGACAAGTCGAATGATGTGATCCAGGACGACGTATTCCGTCGCCTCTCTGCCTGCCATAACGTGCTGTTTACCGGCCACCAGGCGTTTCTGACTGCCGAAGCGCTGATCAGCATTTCAGAAACCACGCTGGGGAACCTGCAGCAGCTGGAAAAAGGCGAAGCGTGCCCTAACGAACTGGCATAAGCGTGACGCCGGGTGGCGGCTATGGCCCACCCGGCGTACTGTCCGTTTCCCAGCTCCGGTGCGCAACGCGCCACCAGAGCAGGACGGCCACCAGCGCAATCGCGCTCAGGACACTGAATGCCGTGGCAAATGAGTAATGACCGGCAATCGTGCCGGTTAACGCCGGGCTCATGGATGCCCCTATCCCCTGCATCAGCATCACCACACTCTGCCCGGCATTGACGTGCCCGCTACCGCGCAGCAGCACAACGATAAACGACGGTACCACGACGCCCAGGATCCCTGCGGCCAGCCCGTCGAGAATTTGTACCGGGATCATCATGAGCGGCGCGTCCGTAGACGCCGCCAGCGCGGCGCGCACCGGCATCACCAGCAGCGCCAGCATAATCAAGCGCCAGTAGCCGTAGCGGTCTATTCGGTGGGCGACCCAGATGGCGACGGGGATCATCACGGCCTGAGAGATGATAACGGTGCCCGCCGCGTACAAACCGGGGTTGATCGATGCGGGTGCCGCGGCCACCCTCATGCTCAGCATCGGCAGCAGCGCGGCGTTCGCCAGATGAAACAGCAGCAGCGTCAGGCCTGTCACAAACAACGCCCGGTTTTTCATCAGCACGGCAAAGCCGGGAACCGGCAGGCTCTCCGAAGAGGACAGTCCTCTCGCCGCGTCGTTATCAATATCCCGGTTGCGAATGGCAAGCAGCGCGCAGAGCGTTAACAGCGTGGTACAGGTCATCAGCAGAAAAATCCCGCCGACTCCCCAGTACCAGGCAATGCCGCCTGCAATCAGTGCGGTAACAAAGTTGCCGCCGTGATTGAACGCTTCGTTTCTACCCATCTGCGCGCTGAACCCGCTCTGGCCGGTCAGACCCAGCGTAATCCCGGCGATCAGCGGCCCGACAAACGCCGCACAGATACCGGTGACGATTTGCGACACGGCGACAACGCCGCTCTGCTGGCTAAACCAGAGCAGGAGCGTGCTAAGGGTGATGAGCAGGCACACCAGCGCCAGCACGCTCCGCTTGCTGCGTGAGGTGTCGGTGATGAATCCCGCCGGCAGCGTGGCCAGTAATCCCGCCAGACCACCGGCCGTCATCAGGATGCCGATATCATCAGGGGTCCAGTGGCGTTCGGTCAGAAAAATACCGAGAAAAGGACCGAGGCCATCGCGGACATCCGCGATGAAAAAACTTGTCAGGCATAATGCCCGCAGCGAACGAAGAGACATACTTCCTGCCTTTGTCTGTTATCGCCTGAAAAAAAGGAAATGTAGTATACCGGGTATTTTTGAAAATCAGATGACGTCTTAAAAATATGCCTTTCGAACTTAAACAATTCATAACGGAGGCTGTTTTTTCGCTTTACTCATTATTTCGCCTGACTATACTGGCAATAAATTTTCACAGGAGACCTTCGTTGGAAAGTCATTTTATCGTCGATACGAAGGTAAGCTAGCGCAATTTTCTCGCTGCTTACCTGAAAGGGTGGGCAGCAATCCTCTTTAAGCGATTGTATCCCGAAATAGTAAAACCACTCAATTTGTGGGGCATCGCATGTTCATGTTTACACATTCACTCTTTCCGCCACCGTCGTCCTGACACGTTTAGCATTTAAACGGCGTTATGATGTGCTTAGCAAAGCACTGACGCTTATTATTTATTAACGTTTACAGGCGACAGGCTGATGCTCCCTTATATCTCTCATCTGCTCGCAGCGATGCTGCTGGGCGCAATTATTGGCGCGGAAAGACAGTGGCGCCAGCGTATGGCCGGACTTCGTACCAATGCACTGGTTGCCACGGGCGCGGCAGTGTTCATCTTAAGCTCGGTATCCACCTCTCCTGATAGTCCGGGGCGCATCGCAGCACAAATCGTCTCCGGAATAGGCTTTCTTGGCGCAGGCGTCATTATGCGTGAAGGAATGAATATTCGTGGTCTGAACACCGCCGCCACGCTGTGGTGCTCGGCCGGAATTGGCGTGCTATGTGGTTTAGGCCAGTTCTGGAATGCCGCTATGGCCAGCTTAATTATTCTCTGCGCCAACATATTGCTTCGCGAAGCCGCGCAGCGGATTAATCAGCTGCCCGTGCTCCATGAAGGCGAAAAAAGCTATGTTCTGAAAATCACCTGTGCTGACGAGCATGAAGATGCGGTGCGGCAAAGCGTCGTAAATATGGCGAAAGAGTTGACGTTAAGTCTGAAAGCGATTTATTCCGCCACGGCGCAGGCTGAGGGAAAAACCGAAATTCGGGCTGAGGTGATTACCCGTGAGGAATACCGAAAATTACTCGAACTGATTATGGGCAATATGGGCGGGAATAAAATTATTGCGTCCGTTAGCTGTCACGCAATGTAAATACTCAACCGGGCGAGAAGCCCGGTTTTTCAGTTACGCTTCCCTGAGTGAAAACGCGATTTAGAGATTTACTCTGCTTGCGTTTAAATTTAAGTCCGTAATGGCGACCGGTTTTCCAAGCAGGTAGCCCTGAACCTCATCACATTTATTTTCTTTAAGAAAAGAGAGCTGTTCGACGGTCTCCACCCCCTCTGCGGTTACCGCCATGGAATAGGCTTTCCCCAGGTCGATAATTTTCTCCACGACTGACTGGTTCTGCGGCGAGTCACCCAGGGTAAAAATAAAGCTCTTGTCGAGCTTAAGCCCATCAAATTGAAACTTCCGCAGATAGCTCAGAGAGGCGTAGCCGGTTCCGAAATCGTCAATCAGAATGCGCACGCCCATTTTTTTGAGAGACTTCATGGTCTGCAGCGTTTTTTCAGGATCGGAAAGCGTTACGTTTTCCGTCACTTCTATTTCCAGGCGGTTGGATTCAAGCCCTGTTTCGCGAAGTAGCTCTTTAATCCTTTCAGCAAGATCGCTTGCCTGGAATTCGATAGCAGAAATATTTACGGATACCGATAATCCCGGCAATTTTTCTTTCGTTTCCGCACACGCTTTGCGTATGACCCAGTTGCTCAGGCTAATAATAAGCCCGGTTTCTTCTGCCAGCGGAATAAACTGGTCGGGCATTATGGTCCCCCGAGTCGGGTGCTGCCAGCGTACCAGCGCTTCGACGGCCTCTATTTTAGAATACCGGAGGTTATAACGGGGCTGGTAAACCAGGTAGAGTTGTTCTTCGCGAATCGCGGTCTTCAGCTCTACTTCCAGTTTCCTGCGTTCGGTCAGCTTTTCCGACATATCCGGGCGATAATAGACCCATCGGTTTCTGCCGGATTGCTTTGCCTGATACAGCGCAATATCTGCATAGCGTAGAAGATCGTTTGCGCTGATGCTATCCCGGGGAGCCTGTGCAATGCCCATGCTTACACCTATCGCTACCTCATTCCCTTCAATGGAAAAAGGTCGGTTCAGTTCTTGCACAATACGGCGACACACCTCTTCAATCTGGTCTTGCTGGCTGGTGTTGCCGAGGAGAATCATAAATTCATCACCTCCCTGCCGTGCGACAAAATCACCTCGTCGAACGCAATATTTAAGACGTGAAGCGACCTCACCGAGCAGAGCATCCCCAGTAGAGTGCCCAAAAATATCATTGACGGGTTTAAACTTGTCTAAATCGAGACAAATCATGGCAAAGGGATAATGGTTAAGGTCTTCTTTAGCCAGCTGGCCTGCCAGAAATTCCTTAATATGATAGCGGTTCGGCAGACCGGTTAATTCATCATGACGTGACAGAAACTCCACACGTTTTGTTGCTTCAACTTCCTGAGAGACATCGGTTGCCGCGCCTCGCAAAACCACCGTTCCATCAGGCTGAGCAGAAAATTTTGCCAGGAGCGTGCAATATGACGTGGTTTGATGCGCGTGAGTATAAGGACAGTTTTTAAATTCAAAGCGCTCAGTTAAGTCCCGCTGGCTGGCACAGGCATGTGATAACCCGCTAGTCGACGGAAAGAGTTCATCCAGGCTGCGGCCTATCCATTTGCTATTTTCATATCCCGTTATTGTAGTAAAACGACCTGACAGCCATGTTATCTTTAACGATAAATCTGTTTCCCAGAACCAGTCGCTGGTTGTTTCACTGACGTCCCGGAATCGTTTTTCACTCGTAATTAGATTTAATCGCGCCTGCTCAAGGAGAAAGCTATTTTCATCAAGCATTCTCGCCTTGTGCATAATATGACGCATTAATATTAGCGTCATTGATACCGTCAGAACGACTGAAAGAATGAGTAATGGCAAAAAATAAATTATCAACGCCTGGCCGGGATTTTCACCGTCCCAGATAATTTGCACATCACCATTCTGGGTGCTTAAGGTAAATTCCGTCTGATTATTTATTTGAGAAGTCACTGTAGCCGGTGAGGTACGAACATTCAGAATGCCGGCATCCTGCCCAATCGTGAGGAGTTTTTTAGCCGTTAACTTATCTATAAACACCATTGTCGAAGATTTTCCCGGTAAGGGTTGCACGCTCGTATCATCGCCGGTCGTTATCCATTCAGCAGAAACAATGGCCGGGACCGAATTGATAAGCGTTAGCACAGAAACCGGCAATCCATTTTTTATGCTTATCTCACGCAGTAAACGGTCTTTGGTTGATTTGTCTAACCAGCGCTCCAGATCCTGAAGCTTCAGTTTCCCGTCAACCACGCTGTATCGCGTGCTCCCTTCCGGAGAGAGAACAAACACCCCTTCGTAGCCAAAGTTGTCATACAGGGACTTACCCAGATTCTGCTTATCCCATGCCCAGTGAACGTCAGTGGTCAGATGAAGATGTTTGTAGGCATCTCCCCACTCGGCATTGTCTTTCAAATGACTTCGCATGTTTTCCTGGCGGGTATCCAGGGCCTTCCTTAACAAAAATTCATCGTGCTTGTCGCTGATTTCATTAACATTATCTTTTATTATGAGCAGGGAAATTATTGCTGCAATAAAAATACTTATCAACAACGTTACTATATAGCTAAAAGTTTTATTTATCAGGCCTTTAGAAGGCTCGGTATCCGTGAAGCCCGGATTGTTCAGAGGTAGGGTCATCTTTCGCCTTCTTGACTGCTACTGCGTCGATTCTTATGCCATTTTCATTTATCGGCACAAAATAATAAAAATTTATAGCTAAAAATTCGCAGTTAAAAGATTTTTTATTTTTACAATCCAGATCAAAGTATTAATTATTCACTCACTTACAGACTACACTTGGAAAATTATATATACCGGTAGAAGCGAGTTTTAATCTCACATTTTTTATTTATAAAGAATGCCTGTTAAAACTTTTTTGCTAAAGCATTTACCAGCAAGATGAAATTAAAAAACCGGGCGTAAAGCCCGGCTCTTTTTTCTGACGAAACTGTCGCTATTCGCTCAACCCGCGATTCTCCAGCATCGGTTCAATCTTCGGATCGCGCCCGCGCCAGCTGCGATAAAGTTCAGCCAGATCCGTGCTGTTACCACGAGACAAAATCGCCTCGCGGAATTTTTGCCCGTTTTCACGAGTTAAGCCGCCCTGCTCGACAAACCATTGATAGCCATCATCCGCCAGCATCTGCGTCCACAGGTAGGCGTAATACCCCGCCGCGTACCCGCCGCCGAAAATATGGGCAAAATAGCTGCTGCGGTAGCGCGGCGGTACGGCGGGCAGATCCAGCCCTTCTTTTTTCAACGCTGCCGCTTCAAAGCCTTCAACGTCCGAAACGGCCTCGCCGATGCCGTGCCAGTTCATGTCCAGCAGCGCGGCAGCCAGCAGCTCCGTCATGTCATACCCCTTGTTGAAATGGGTCGCGTTGAGCATGCTTTCCCGCAGAGCGTCCGGCATCGGCTCCCCGGTTTCGTAATGGCGCGCATAATGGGTAAACACCTGTGGATGGCTGGCCCAGTGCTCGTTGATTTGCGACGGGAACTCAACAAAATCACGCGGCGTATTGGTGCCGGAAAGCGTGGCGAAACGCTGGCTGGCAAAAAGACCGTGCAGCGTATGGCCAAACTCGTGGAACAGGGTGATCACGTCATCCCACGAGAGAAGCGCGATCCCGCCATTCGTCGGTTTTTGGTAGTTACAGACATTGTAGATAACCGGACGAGAAGCAAACTCGAAGGATTGTTCGACGAAATTCCCCATCCATGCCCCGCCCTGTTTGGAATCACGGGCAAAGAAGTCACCGTAAAACAGCGCCATGCCCTCACCGGTGTGGTCGAAAATTTCCCATACGCGGACGTCCGGATGATACACCGGGATATCAAAGCGCTCGACGAAGCGAATGCCAAACAGCTGGCTGGCGGCCCAGAATACGCCATCCTGCAGCACGGTATTGAGCGCAAAGTAGGGCCTGATCTGCGACTCATCAAGGGCATATTTTGCCTGGCGCACGCGCTCGGCATAAAACGCCCAGTCCCAGGCCTGGACGGTGAAACCGCCCTGTTCGTCGTCAATGACTTTCTGAATGTCGGCCTGCTCGCGTTCCGCGCGGGCGCGCGCGGCAGGCACAATGCCGCGCATAAATTCCAGCGCGGCGGCCGGGGATTTCGCCATCTGATCGGCGATACTCCAGCTGGCGTAATCCTCAAAGCCCAGCAGGCGGGCCTGCCGCGCACGTAGCGCCGTCAGACGAAGGATCAGCTCGCGAGTGTCGTTTTCATCCCCTTTCTGGGTGCGCGTCCAGCCTGCGTTGAAAAGGTTTTCGCGGGTCTGACGATTGCGCAGCGCGGAAAGCGCGGGCTGCTGGGTGGTGTTCAGAAGCGGGATCAGCCAGCGATCGTTTAGCCCTCGCTCCGCGGCAGCCTGCGCGGCGTCCGCGATTTCACCGGCGCTGAGCCCGTCAAGCTGGTGTGCGTAATCCACCACCAGCCCACCCGTCTTATCGGCAGCCAGCAGGCGCTGGTTAAACTGGCTGGTCAGGGAGGCAGCCTCGGTATTCAGTGCCTTAAGCTCGGCCTTTTCCGTCTCATTCAGACGCGCACCGGCCAGAATAAACCGCTGATACGTCTCCTCGACCAGACGACGGGATTCGGCGTCCAGCGCGGCACGGTCCTGCCAGACGCTTTCCACGCGGGCGAACAGCACGTTATTCAGCCAGATATCGTTTGCCAGCGCGGCAAGCTCGGTGGAGAACTGTTCTTCCAGCTCCTGTAAATACGGATTGGTGTGCGCGGAAGTCATGGCGAAGAACACGCTGCTGACGCGCGCGAGCAAAGCGCCGCTTTTCTCCAGCGCCAGCACGGTGTTCGTGAAGTCAGGCGCAGCGGACTGAGAGACAATCGCGTCAATGTCCGCCCGCTTCTGGCGAAGGGCTTCATCGAAGGCCGGACGATAGTGGCTGTCGTCGATCTTATCAAAATGGGGGGCCTGGTAAGGCAGCAGGCTGATGTCAAAAAAGGGATTGGTGGCCGTCATCTTTCGCTCCTGAGTACGGGTATCCTCCCAGAGTAGGCCAGGCCGCCATCCCCTGCAACGCCGTCATACAAATGTTGCCTTAACGCACCCTCTGCGGCCGTGCTATGTTAGTACAACACAAAAAGCGTTGAGGAACAGTGAGATGATTATTTTAGTTACCGGGGCAACGGCAGGTTTTGGTGAAAGCATCACGCGTCGCTTCGTCGCCAACGGGCACAAGGTTATCGCGACCGGCCGCCGTCAGGAACGTCTGCAGGAGCTGAAGGACGAACTAGGCGACAGCATTCTGACCGCGCAGCTGGACGTGCGTAACCGCGCGGCGATCGAAGAGATGATTGCGAATCTGCCAGCAGAATGGCGCGCCATCGACGTGCTGGTCAACAATGCCGGTCTGGCGCTGGGCATGGAGCCCGCCCACAAAGCCAGCGTGGAAGACTGGGAAAACATGATCGACACCAACAATAAAGGGCTGGTCTATATGACCCGCGCGGTGCTGCCGGGCATGGTTGAGCGCAATCGCGGCCACATTATCAATATCGGCTCCACCGCCGGAAGCTGGCCTTATGCGGGCGGCAACGTCTACGGCGCGACGAAAGCGTTTGTGCGCCAGTTCAGCCTTAACCTGCGGACCGATCTGCACGGCACCGCCATTCGCGTCACCGACATCGAGCCGGGCCTCGTGGGCGGCACCGAGTTTTCCAACGTGCGCTTCAAGGGCGATGACGCGAAAGCAGACAAAACCTACGAAAACGCTAACGCGCTGACGCCGGAAGATGTCACCGAAACGGTCTGGTGGGTGGCGACGCTGCCAAAACACGTCAACATCAATACAGTAGAAATGATGCCGGTCAGCCAGAGTTTTGCCGGGCTGAGCGTCCATCGCGGCTAAATCTGCCCTTCCCGGCCTGCGGGCCGGGTCTGTTTCGGGTTATAAAAGAATGGTAGTATGCTCAGGCTAACTCTCTGAGAAATGACAACTCATGGCCGCTGAATCGCAACTCAACCCCACCCAGCCCGTAAACCAGCAAATCTATCGCATTTTGCGACGTGATATTGTCCATTGCCTGATCCCACCGGGAACGCCGCTTTCTGAAAAAGAGGTGTCCGTGCGTTTTGACGTTTCCCGTCAGCCGGTGCGTGAAGCGTTTATTAAGCTTGCTGAAAACGGTCTGATTCAGATCCGCCCGCAGCGCGGCAGCTACGTGAACAAAATTTCACTCTCTCAGGTGCGCAACGGCTGTTTTGTTCGCCAGGCCATTGAATGCGCGGTGGCGCGCCGTGCCGCAACGCTCATCAACGACAAGCAGTGTTACCTGCTGGAGCAAAACCTGCATCAGCAGCGAATTGCGATTGACCGTAAGCAGCTGAATGATTTCTTCCAGCTTGATGATGAATTCCACCAGAAACTGGCGCAGATTGCGGATTGCCAGCTTGCCTGGGACACCATCGAAAACATCAAGGCCACCATCGACCGCGTGCGTTATATGAGCCTCGATCACGTCTCCCCGCCGGAAATGCTGCTTCGACAGCATCATGATATTTTCAGCGCGCTGGAAAAACGCGACCCGGACGGCGTGGAAAAAGCGATGACGCTGCATCTGCAGGAAATTAGCGAATCCGTGCAGCTGATTCGTCAGGAAAATAGCGAGTGGTTTAGCGAAGAGTAATATTCGCCGCCCCTTTCGGACGCGGCGATGGGTTTAGCGAACGACTAACACCGGAATAGTGGCGTAGCGCAGGATAGATTCCGCATTTGACCCCAGCAGATGGGTGCTGATGCCCGGATTTTTCGACCCGATGACGATCGCGTCATATTCCCCTTCTTTGCTCAGCCTGATGATTTCATCGCGGACGTTGCCAAAGCGAACCAGGCTGTCAATTTTCTCCGGCGAAATATCGAAAAGTCTTTTTAACGCGTTCATCTTCTTACCGGATTCCTCGGTCATATACTCTTCGAACTTTTTAATATCGGCGTTAAATCCACGCAGCAGGGATCGGCTGCTGGCCGGCAGAATATTGACCAGGGTAATCGAGGCGCCCTCCGCCTTCGCAAGGTTTGCCGCGTGGCGAACCGCTTTGTCGCTCAAATCCATTTCAAACACATCAACAGGCATCAAAATCTTCTTATACATAAGCCTGACTCCTTATTCCGATGAAAGGGTTATTTCCTGTACCCAGAATGGCATCAGGAATATAAACCAACCCTCAACGCTTCCCTGCTGAAACTATCATTTAATGAAAATAACGGTCTGCTTTGTAAATTGCTGTAGTGAACCGTCAGCGCCCGGCACAATAAAGAAAAAAGTGTGAGTTTGATCAAAAACAAAAACATGTGATGCAGACAGGCGTATTTATATGCTCCGTGAACGGCACCCCTGAAATAACGCCGTAACGAAGAGGTTAGAGAGGAGAAAATACCATGATGACATACGACCGTAACCGCAATGCAATCACCACCGGCAGCCGCGTCATGATTAGCGGCACGGGCAAAACTGGCGTGATTAAAGCGATCCACAGCGACGGGCTGGATGCCGCGCAGGTGCGCCGCAGCAAAACGGTTGAAGTGGAAGGATGCGAAGGTAAGTTCGAACCGATTGAGCTGATTCGCCTGGGTATGCACTAAGCGGTGCGCAGACATGCCGCCGCGCACGGCGGCATGTGCTGAATTACCGATGAGACACATACTGCTCCACGGTCGCTTTCGCTCCCTTTTGCAGCAGCGTCAGGTAGGCCTTCATCACCGCGTCAACAAAGACGGCTTCACGCGGTAACTCCTTGCCGAAGATGGCCTCGATGCCGAGCAGCGCCTTGACCCGGCTTTCCCCTTCCGCACTGCCTTTAACCGCCGCCTGAATCACTGCCAGCTGCGGATCGCTCACGTCAATCGCATTACCCTGCTCGTCCACGCCGCCGACATACCGCATCCACCCTGCCACGCCCAGTGCCAGCAGCGGGAAAGGCTTCTGATGCACCAGGTACCAGCGCACGGAATCCAGCATGCGCTGCGGAAGCTTCTGGCTGCCGTCCATCGCAATTTGCCAGGTCCGATGGCGCAGGGCCGGGTTGCTGTAGCGGGCAATCAGGAGATCGGCATAGCGTCCTAAATCGACGCCTTTGACCTTCAGCGTGGGCGCCTGCTCGTTGAGCATCAGCGCGTGCGCGGCGAGGCGGTAGTTCTTATCTTCCATGCAGTCGTTGATATGCTGATAGCCCGCCAGATAGCCCAGGTACGCCAGGAACGAGTGGCTGCCGTTGAGCATGCGCAGCTTCATCTCTTCAAACGGGATCACGTCCGAGACCAGCTCGGCTCCGGCTTTTTCCCACGCAGGCCGACCCGCCACAAAGTTATCTTCGATCACCCACTGGCGGAACGGTTCACAGGCCACCGCCGCCGGATCGCGCACGCCGGTCAGCCGTTCGATTTTATCCAGCGTATCGGGAGTGACCGCGGGCACGATGCGATCCACCATAGTTGACGGGAAGGTGACGTGGGATTCGATCCAGTCCGCCAGCTCACCGTTTACCGCTCGGGCGTACGCGCAGGTGACATTGCGCATCACGTGACCGTTCTCCGGCATGTTGTCGCAGGACATCACGCTAAACGCCGGCAGACCCGCCGCCTTACGGCGCGCGAGCGCTTCCACGACGACACCCGGCGCGGATTTTGGCTGGTGCGGGTTTTGCAGGTCTGCGACGATAAACGGATGATCGAGCATCAGTTGCCCGGTCGCCGGTGAGTGACAGTACCCCTTCTCAGTGATGGTCAGCGAGACAATCGCCACCTGCGGTTCGCACATCGCCGCCAGCACCGTCTCCAGCCCGTCAACCTGCGCATGCAGCGCCTTTTTGACTACGCCAACTACGCGGGAAGTCCACGCATCGGCAGACATCTCCGCCACGGTATAGAGATTATCCTGGGCCTTCAGATCGGCAATCTGCTGCTCGCCGCCAATCAGGTTAACCTCACAGTAGCCCCAGTCGCTGCCGTGCTCAGCGGCGAGGATGTCGGCGTATACCGCCTGGTGCGCCCGGTGAAATGCGCCGAAGCCTAAATGTACAATGCGTGATTGAAGGCTGTCGCGATCGTACTGAGGCAGCGTCGCGTTGGCCTCTAATAATGTGTTTTCCATGATTAAGACTCGTTAATTAGAAAGCTGTGGATCGCTGCCGCTCTTTTTGAAGCGGCAGCGCCTGCTGACTATACCAACTAGAATGGCAGTTGGAGTAAAAAGAGAACTGCCATCAACCATACTGAAACTGCCGTTTGATTTTTTGATATATATTAACTTTTGCTCATCTGGTGTGACATAAAAACAAAGTTGTGTGACAGGTCGCGCAGGCTGTAAACCACTAGCGTCGCGAAGAGACAGCACCGTAACCCACACTCTCTTCTGGCGCAGACTCGGCTGCGTCATGCGCCGCGCTCAAATCACGGTCGCGCACTTCCGGCATCAGGATCGCCGAGACCAGTCCAATCGCGGAATAGGCCACCAGCATGGCAACAATGGGCCACCAGGAGCCGGTCATATTGCAGAAGATCCCTGCCAGCACCGGACCAAAGCCCACCGCCACCAGACCGCCCGCCTCTTTGGAGATGGCCATACGCGTAAAGCGATTTCCCGAGCCAAACATCTCCGCCATGGTGATATTTTCCAGCGCGAAGAGCCCCAGAACGGCGAAGTTATGGATAACGATGATAGAGAGCATGATCGTCCCCGGCGCATAGCTCTTATCGACGATGATCGACAGCATCGGGTAGGCGAGCAGAATGGCGGAGATGTTGAGGATAATATACGGCAGACGGCGCCCCACTTTATCGGAAAGCCAGCCCAGCAGCGGGATGGAGATAAACCCGAGAATGGAGCTGATCATCAGCGCATCGGTCGGGATGGCCTTATCGAACAGCAGCGTCTGGACCAGATACCCGGCAAGGAAAGTCTGGATCAGACCCGAATTACCCGCCTGACCAAACCGCAGGCCGGTCGCCAGCCAGAAGGATTTGCTTTTCACCATCGAACCCAGCGAGGTATCCGGCTGCACGCTTTGTGCATCGTTTACTTTCTCAAAGACCGGGCTCTCCTTGAGATTCATACGCAGCCAGATGGCGAAGATCATCACCACGACGCTGGCGAGGAACGGCACGCGCCAGCCCCAGGCAATCAGCTCTTCACGATCGAGGACAAAGAACATCACCGCCCAGATCGCCGTGGCGCTGAGCGTTCCGCAGTTCGTGCCCATCGCCACCAGCGAGGAGATGATGCCGCGTTTCCCTTTCGGCGCGTACTCCGCCAGCATGGTCCCCGCCCCGGAGATCTCAGCCCCGGCGCCCAGGCCCTGAATAATGCGCAGCGTCACCAGCAGCACGGGGGCAAAAATCCCGATCTGCGCGTAGGTCGGCAGGACGCCAATCAGCGTGGTGCAGATCCCCATCATGGTGATGGTGATGAACAGCACCTTCTTACGGCCAATGCTGTCGCCCATTCTGCCGAAGATAAAGGCGCCGACGATGCGCGCAATATAGCCTGCGCCGTAGGTCCCCATCGCCAGGATCAGCGCCATCGCGGCGGACTGTTCGGGGAAGAAGATCTCATGGAAGACCAGGGCGGCCCCCAGCGAGTAAAGCTGAAAGTCCATAAACTCCAGAGCGGTGCCCAGCCAGCCGGAAACGGCGGCTTTCACCAGATCGGAAGTGGTTCTTTGAGGTTGTGCTTGCGTCATAATGGCTATCTCTGAAAGGTAAGATGCGTACCACCAGAGCCTGTCTCCGCAGGCTCTTAACCGCGTATTTGATTATTGGCCGAACGTGAGTAAGACCTTGCAGCACTGCCGCTGGTCTTTTTCAAACAGTTCGATGGCTTCTGTTACATGGTGATAGTCAAAGGTATGGGTGATCAGTTTTTCCGGGTCGATCAGCCCTTTCTTCAGCCAGTCGATGACGACCGGGAATTTATTGGCATTGAGGCGGGAGGAGAATATCGCCAGCTCTTTGCCGGTGATGCCCTGCTGAACAATCTGGCTCGGCTCGCTGGAAAAGCCCATCAGCACGATGCGCGCCGCCGGAGAGGCCAGGGTTATCGCTTCCTGCAAAATAGCTGGATGGCAGGCGGCATCAATGATTAACGTCGGTTTGATGCCCTTTTCGTCCAGCGCGGCCTGCAGCGACTGCTCACCGTTATTAAAGACCCAATCCGCGCCGCTGCGCCGGGCCATCGCCAGGCGCTCGTCTATGCGGTCAACCACGATAACCTGCTTCACCTGATAGACGCCTTTCAGCGCCTGCACGGTGACCAGCCCCATCGGGCCTGCGCCGTAAATCAGCGCGACGTCCTGCCCGGTGGGACTGGCCTGCCCCGTCACGTTGGCGGCGATGGTGAAGGGCTCCACCATAACGGCGTGTTTATCAGGAATGTCATCCGGAATGGGCCAGGCATTTTGTGCAGGTACTGCCGCATATTCGCTGAAGCCGCCGTCACGGTGAACGCCCAGCACCACCAGCGAGGTGCAGACGTTCGGTTTTCCCACCGAGCACGGGTAGCAGTGCCCGCAGCTGATCACCGGGTCAACCGAGACGCGCTGGCCCAGGCGGGCAGCGTCAACGCCCTCGCCTGTGGCGTCAATCACGCCAAAGAACTCGTGGCCGATCGTGCGTGGGTATTTCGCAAAAGGATTATGGCCGCGATAGATGTGGCTGTCCGACCCGCAGATACCCGCCAGCGTGATTTTCACGCGCACTTCGCCTGCGCCTGGCTCCGGGCGTGGCCGCTCTTCAATCACCAGTTCGTTCGGCTGCTGAATCACTACGCTTTTCATCGTTCTCTCCTCGCTTACCAGTTCCACAGCGTGCCGTCTTCGAGACGGGCCACCGGCAGATAGGCCGGATCGTACGGGTATTTCGCCGCCAGCTTTTCATCAAACTCGATGCCCAGCCCCGGCTTATCCCCCGGATGCATATAGCCGTTATCAAAGCGCCAGCTGTGCGGGAAGACTTCCAGCATCTGTTCGGAGTAGCCCATGTATTCCTGCACGCCAAAGTTCGGCACCCACAGGTCGAAATGCAGCGCGGCGGCATGACAAACGGGCGACAGATCCGACGGACCGTGTGAACCGGTACGCACCTGATAGAGCGAGGCAAAATCAGCGATGCGACGCATCCCGGTAATGCCGCCCGCGTGGGTAATGGTGGTGCGGATATAGTCGATAAGCTGCTCTTCGATAAGCTGCTTGCAGTCCCAGATGCTGTTAAACACTTCGCCTACCGCAATGGGGGTGACGGTGTGCTGGCGGATCAGACGGAAGCAGGCCTGGTTTTCCGCAGGCGTTGGATCCTCCATCCAGAACATGCGGAATGCTTCGATGCTCTTGCCGAAGCGCGCCGCTTCGATGGGCGTCAGGCGGTGGTGCATGTCGTGCAGGAGATGCTCATTGAACCCGAATTTACTGCGCACCGCGTCGAACAGCTTCGGCGTGAAATCGAGGTATTTTTCGGTGGACCAGAGCTGTTCTTCCGGCCAGTCGCCTTTGGTCGCAGGCTCGTAGGCCAGCCCCTTCCCTTTGGCCATGCCGTAGGTGGTTTTCATGCCCGGCACGCCGCACTGCACGCGGATCGCCTTGAAGCCCATCTCTTTATGGCGGGCGTAATCTTCCAGCACGTCGTCAATGGTATGGCCGGTGGTATGGCAATAGACCATCACTCCTTCCCGGGAGGCGCCGCCCAGCAGCTGGTAGAGCGGCATGTTGGCCGCTTTGGCTTTGATATCCCACAGCGCCATATCTACGGCGGAGATGGCCGACATGGTAACCGGGCCGCGACGCCAGTAGGCGCCTTTATAGAAAAACTGCCAGATGTCTTCGATGCGGTGCGCATCGCGGCCAATCAGCTGCGGGCAAAGGTGATCCTTCAGGTATGAGGCAACGGAGAGCTCGCGCCCGTTTAGCGTAGCGTCACCGAGACCGACAATCCCCTCATCGGTGGTGATTTTAAGGGTGACAAAGTTCCGCCCCGGGCAGGTAACAAACACGTCAGCCGCGACAATCTTCATAATTCCTTTCCTTACATCGCTCGTTGTGATGCTGGAAACTTACGCAACTACACTACTACCATACAAGTATAAAGATCATAAAATCAGCTAACGATCACAAAAACCGGGGGCTCAGGCGCGCCCCCATCCCACCACAATAATCAGCATACCGCACAGGGCAATCAGCGCCCCGGCCCAGTCGTATGCGCTGAGTTTGACGCCGTCCACGACGCGCAACCACAGCAGCGCTGTACACACATAAACACCACCGTAAGCCGCGTAAACGCGACCACTGGCCGCCGGATGCAGCGTTAACAGCCAGACAAACAGGGCAAGCGCGACGCCCGCAGGGATCAGCAGCAGTGCGCTTCCCCCCTTCTTCAGCCAGAGCCAGGGCAGGAAGCAGCCGATGATTTCGCATAGCGCGGTGGCAAAAAAAAGCAGTGTCGTTTTAAGCATATTTCACGTCAGGTGAGGATTTATTTAACCATCATACCTGATGATGCTCTTTACTTTTCCATACTTGCCCCGCGGGTATGCCGTCATTTCGCATTAGTGTAGAATCTGTACGGGGTAACCTGATTACCTGCACCCATTTAAAAGGAAACGCTATGACCACATTAAGCAAACGCCTTTGTCTGACAGCCCTGCTGGCGCTGTCATCGTTCGCCTTTGCCGCCTCTGCGACAGCGGAAACCAGCAAGCTCATTATTGAGTCTGGTGACAGCGCGCAAAGCCGCCAGAACGCCGCTATGGACAAAGAACAATGGAATGACACCCGTAGCCTTCGCCAGAAGGTCAACAAACGTGCCGAAAAAGAGTGGGACAAAGAAGATGTTGCTTTTGACGCACGCGATAAGTGTCAGCAAAGTGCAAACGTCAATGCATACTGGGAGCCAAACACCCTGCGCTGCCTGGATCGCCGCACTGGCCGCACGGTAGCCCCGTAATGTCGGTGTCCTGCGACGTCAAACTCCGTCCGCTGGAGCGTGAAGACCTGCGCTTTGTGCACCAGCTCGACAACAATGCCAGCGTAATGCGCTACTGGTTCGAAGAGCCTTACGAGGCGTTTGTCGAGCTGTCCGATCTCTACGATAAACACATTCACGATCAGAGTGAACGTCGTTTTGTGGTGGAGTGTGAAGGTGAAAAAGCCGGGCTGGTGGAGCTGGTTGAGATCAACCACGTTCACCGCCGGGCGGAGTTCCAGATAATCATCTCCCCTGAGCATCAGGGAAAAGGCCTTGCGTCACGGGCGGCTAAGCTGGCAATGGATTACGGATTCAACGTTCTGAATCTCTACAAGCTTTACCTGATTGTGGATAAAGAGAACGAGAAAGCGATCCATATCTACCGCAAGCTGGGCTTTATGGTGGAAGGCGAGCTGATTCACGAGTTCTTTATTAACGGTGAATACCGCAATACCATTCGCATGTGCATTTTCCAGCATCAGCACCTGGCCGGACATAAACCGTCTGGCGCCAGCCTGCTGAAACCGACCGCGCAGTAACCTGCGCGGTTTTATTCTCAGTAGTATTCAATCGTATTTTTGATGGTGTACTTGCGCTCAACGGCGGGTTTGACGCTGTCGTCCGTGATCGTCAGATCGCAGCTCACCGGGTTATTGTGGCGGTCGTAGTCGCAGCTCTGCTTCACGTTACCCAGCGGCTTGTCGTTCAACATGCTCACGGCCGAGTAATCCATTCTTTTGCGAAGATCTTTAGACGGCGTCGACTGAACGGACAGGTGCTGATCCCCGGAAACGGTGGTTTTGCCCAGCGGGTAGCCATCCGCGTCGTAGCGATACTTCACTTCCATCTCTTTGCCGTGCGCCGCCACCACAAAACCGTTGTCGTCGGTATCCCACGTTATCCCGGCTGACGGCAGTTCGGCCAGCTGGCATTTCCCCTGCAGCTTCACTTTGCGCTGCTGGGTTTCAGCGTCAAGATAGTAATTGGCATCCAGCACCAGCGCCACGCCGGTGTTGGCCTCCAGGTCGTGCAGCTCCAGCGTATCGAAACACCCTTCCGACGAGACGGTGCCGGTGACCCGTTTGGACACTTCGCCCTTCTCGTTGAACAGCGTCTGGGTAAAGTCTTTGACCGGGCCGCGCAGCGGGTCAAAATCAAACTCGTTTGAAAAACTCGCCATCTCGGGCGTAAACGACAGCGGCGCGGAGCTGTTGTCGCACCCCACCAGTGTTGCTGCCAGTAGCGTTATCGCTGCGTATATCTTCACATTCATTTCCGTAAAGGGAGATTATTCCCAATCATATTAGCAAATACAGCGGCTTACGCGATAGTGAAAACGAATCATCTGAACGCGGAGAAAACCGGTCTCGCCCACGCAGACGGGAAACCAGGCTATATTTTATGGGGAGCGGTCAACGCTAAAGGATATATTATGACGGGCATTTCAAAAGAGATTGAATATTACAAAACGAACTTCCTGAATCATCCGTTATTTAATTATCTCAATGACGATGCATTATCGCTTGATGAGCGACTGAGGTTTTTACCCTATATTTCACATTTTGTCATGAGCTTTGCCGATATTAATAAATATATTTTGCCGTTTGCGACGCCCGCCAATGCGCTGGAACGGGCAGTGAATACCCATGCCAGGGAGGATGCCGAACACTGGCCCTGGTTTCTAAACGATCTGCAGACCAGCGGGCAAAATTCCGCCGCTAGCCTCACAGAACACCTGAGCTTTCTGTGGTCTGATAACCTGATTAACAGCCGAAAGCTGACTTACCATTTAATTCAGACACTTCACAATCAAAGCGCCAAAATGCGTTTAATCGTAATTGAAGTCATGGAGGCAACCGGCAATGCGACATTTGATACGCTGGCATCCATAACAAAGGGCACGGATAAACAGCTGGAATACTGCGGTCATTTACATTTGAGTCATGAGACTGGACATTCAATGGGGAGCGAGGATGAGATTGTAGATACCCTGAATTTAACGGAAGAGGAAAGAAATAAAGCCAGCCAGATGATTGCTGAGTGCTTTAATGCGTTTCATCGTTTTTTTGATGAAATATTTGAGAATGTCTCACCAGAGCATTCCCGTTCGATTAAATGATAGCGGCTCGCCGCGCGGGGGAGCCAGCTACGCGTAACAGCATTAAGATTAATCAGAAAATTACAGATAAAAACATAGACTTAAGTCTCCCCTGCTACACTAATTCAACACACAGAGAAAAGGAGCTATAGATGAAACGGTTACCCTGGATTACCGCCCTGCTGTTAATGAGTGCCTCGACGGCCGCGCTGGCGGCACCGGATTCCTGCGAGCGCGTGAAAAGCGACATTCAGCAGAAGATCGTCAACAACGGCGTGCCTGAGTCAGGTTTTACGCTGAACATCGTGCCGAACGACCAGGCCGACCAGCCAGGCACGCAGGTGGTGGGCCACTGCGCTAACGACACGTTTAAGATTTTGTACACCCGCACTGGCAGCGGTGCGGCAGCTGAACCTCAGTAATTGAGCTTCAATCCACTTTGATTTGATAAGGATTAATATTTAGTCTCCCCAAATTAGTGACACTCACCCCATCATTAGCCCGGATATCATTTCGGGAAAAATAATACGCAATTATAATGATGGGGTGAGCCATGTCCGATGCTGAAAATCACGGCGGAATTAGCCGTCGAACTCTCGTGAAATATACGGCGATAGGTTCTCTGGCGCTTGCCGCTGGTGGGATCTCGCTTCCATTTGGTCTTAAAAGCGCTGCCGCCGCGGTGAAGGGCGCCGTCCAGCCCCCTGAAGATACCGTCGTGTGGGGCGCCTGCTCTGTCAACTGCGGCAGCCGCTGTGCGCTGCGTCTGCACGTGCGTGACAACGAAGTGTACTGGGTCGAAACGGACAACACCGGCGAGGATGTGTATGGCGATCACCAGGTGCGCGCCTGCCTGCGCGGACGTTCAATCCGCCGCCGCATCAATCACCCTGACCGTCTGAACTACCCGATGAAGCGCGTGGGCAAACGCGGCGAAGGCAGGTTTGAACGCATCACGTGGGATGAAGCGCTCGACACTATCACCGCCAGCCTGAAAGACGTGGTGGCTAAATATGGCAACGAAGCGGTGTATATCAACTACTCTTCCGGAATTGTCGGCGGCAATATCACCCGCTCTTCCCCTTACGCTTCGCTGGTGGCGCGCCTGATGAACTGCTACGGCGGTTTCCTGAGCCACTACGGCACCTACAGCACGGCGCAAATTGCCTGCGCGATGCCCTACACCTATGGCAGCAACGACGGCAACAGCACCTCGGATATCGAAAACACTAAACTGGTGGTGATGTTCGGCAATAACCCGGCGGAAACGCGCATGAGCGGCGGCGGGATTACATACTATCTTGAGCAGGCCCGCGAGCGGTCCAACGCGCGCATGATTGTTATCGACCCGCGCTACACCGACACGGCAGCCGGACGCGAAGATGAATGGATCCCGATCCGTCCTGGAACCGATGCCGCGCTGGTGGCGGGTATTGCCTGGGTATTAATCGACGAAAACCTGGTCGACCAGCCGTTCCTGGACAAATACTGCGTTGGCTACGACCAAAAAACGCTGCCGGAAGGCGCGCCCGCTAACGGTCACTACAAAGCATATATTCTCGGCCAGGGCGATGACCACACGGCGAAAACGCCGGAGTGGGCCTCACGCATCACCGGCATTCCCGCAGAACGCATCGTTAAGCTTGCCCGGGAAATTGGCTCCGCGAAGCCGGCCTATATCTGTCAGGGCTGGGGACCCCAGCGTCAGGCGAACGGCGAGCTGACCTCGCGCGCCATCGCGATGCTGCCGATCCTCACCGGAAACGTGGGGATCAACGGCGGGAACAGCGGCGCGCGAGAGTCGACCTACACCATCACCATTGAGCGTATGCCGCTGCCGGATAACCCGGTCAAAACGCAAATCTCCTGCTTCAGCTGGACGGATGCCATCGCCCGCGGGCCGGAAATGACCGCCCTGCGCGACGGCGTACGCGGAAAGGATAAGCTGGACGTGCCGATTAAGTTCATCTGGAACTACGCGGGCAATACCATCATCAACCAGCACTCCGATATCAATAAAACCCACGATATCCTGCAGGATGAAAGCAAGTGCGAAATGATTGTGGTCATCGATAACTTCATGACGTCGTCAGCGAAATACGCCGATATCATCTTGCCGGACCTGATGACCGTCGAGCAGGAAGACATCATTCCTAACGATTATGCGGGCAATATGGGCTACCTGATTTTCCTCCAGCCCGTGACTGCGCCGAAGTTTGAGCGCAAGCCCATCTACTGGATCATGAGCGAAGTGGCGAAACGCCTCGGGCCGGATATCCATCAGAAATTTACCGAAGGACGCACGCAGGAGCAGTGGCTGCAGTATCTGTATGCCAAAATGCTCGAAAAAGACCCTCAGCTGCCGTCCTATGACGAGCTGAAAAAAATGGGCATTTACAAGCGTAAAGATCCGAACGGACATTTTGTGGCCTATAAAAAGTTCCGCGAAAACCCGGATGCCAATCCGCTGAAAACGCCTTCGGGCAAGATTGAGATTTACTCCAGCAAGCTGGCGGAGATTGCGGCCACCTGGGAGCTTGAAAAAGATGAGACCATCAGCCCTCTGCCCGTCTATGCCTCGACCTTTGACGGCTGGGATGCGCCCGAGCGCGCGCGGTTCCCGCTGCAGCTGTTTGGCTTCCACTTCAAAGCCCGTACCCACTCAAGCTACGGTAACGTCGACGTGCTTAAAGCGGCCTGCCGCCAGGAGGTCTGGCTTAATCCTGTTGATGCTGAAAAACGCGGTATTAAGAACGGGGATACGGTGCGCGTCTTTAACGATCGCGGTGAGGTGAGAATTGAAGCGAAAGTCACGCCGCGCATCATGCCCGGCGTGAGCGCCATGGGCCAGGGTGCCTGGCACGACGCCAACATGAACGGCGATCGTATCGACCACGGCTCATGCATCAACACGCTGACCACGCACCGCCCGTCGCCGCTGGCAAAAGGCAACCCGCAGCACACCAATCTGGTGCAGATCGAGAAGGTCTAAAAAGTGAAGCGCATGACCGTGGTTTATTCTATGGTCTATAAATTGGTTTAACACAGTCGCGCGGGCGAAATCCGCGCGAGCAAGGAAGATGTAATGAAAAACGTCTCACAGCGTGAATCGTTCGCGTTTAGCGCCCGCGTACTGGGCGCGCTGTTTTATTTTGCACCCGACAGCGAGCAGGCTGCTCCGCTGGTCCAGGCCCTGACCGCGGGCGACTGGGTTCAGGACTGGCCTCTGCCGCCGGAAACGCTGCAGCCCATTGCCGAATCCTTTGCCTCGCCTGCCGACGAGCCGCTGACGGACGCGTGGCAACGGCTGTTTATTGGCCCTTACGCCCTGCCCGCTCCGCCGTGGGGCTCCGTCTGGCTCGACCGCGAATCCGTGCTGTTCGGCGACTCGACCCTCGCCCTGCGTCAGTGGATGCGGGAGAACAATATCGCGTTTGAGATGCAGCAGAACGAACCGGAAGACCACTTTGGGACATTGCTGCTGCTGGCAGCGTGGCTGGCCGAGAATGGTCGCGATGCTGAGTGCGATCGGCTTCTGGCCTGGCACCTGCTGCCATGGAGCACCCGCTTCCTGTCCGTATTTGTCGACAACGCCGGGCATCCGTTTTATACCGCGCTGGGTAGGCTTGCGCAGCTGACGCTCGCGGACTGGCGCTCCGGGCTGCTTATTCCGGTTGCGGAAAAGACGCTGTATCGCTAAGGGGTGTGGCTTGCTCGCGGATGGCGGGCAAGCCAGGATGGTTTAAACCTCTCCTCCTGATTCACTCGCACTCTCTTTACTTTGAATGAACCGAAGTGCCAGGTAGAGGTCTGGCGCCAGAATCATGTCATCATCATTCATTGTTGGCCGACTCTCTTTAAACCAGCGGGTTAACTCTGTTTTCCTGCCCGCAAGGATTAATTTTATCTGTCGACCTTTCAGATCGCGCTTTAACTCATTAATGGTTGCCAGAACGCTGATGTCTGAATAGGTGAAGCAGGCAACGGCATCAATGACCACCCATTTAGGCTGTAAGGCAGCCCCATCAACCAGGTTCAAAACCCGACGTTTAAAATAAGCCACGTTAAAATAGGTCAACGGCGAGTTAAATCGATACATCAGCACGCCCGGGACCATTTTAATATCGTTCGTATTTCCTAATGAGTGAATCATTCCATCGTCGTCAGTGCCCAGCAGGTGCTCAGAGGGACGAAACACTGTACGAAGGAACTGTAACAGGCCAAGCAACACCGCAAGGCCGATCCCCTGGATAACGCCGATAATTAAAACGCAGCCAAACGTGAAAAAGGCCAGACGAAATGCCTGCTTATTTCTGCGCCTCAGGTTCCATAATCCACGTAAATCGATTAATGACCACGAGGCATACATTAGAACTATACCTAACGCAGATACCGGAATGTATTGTAATGGCTGAGTGAAAAACACCACGACAATACCGATGATCAAAGCTGCGACCACCGAAACCAGCTGACTTTTCCCCCCAACCGAATCATTAACCGCGGTCCGGGAATCGGCGCCACTGATAGCAAACCCCTGAGATAACCCCGACATAATGTTCGCAATACCCAGCGCGCGGAACTCTGCATCAGCATTAATTTCATAGCCATTTTTCGCGGCGAAACTGCGGGCGGTCAGCATCAGGCTGACAAAACTGACCAACGCCAGGTTCAGCGCCGGGATCACTAAATCACGCATCGGACCGGGCTGGAACGCCCCCCAGTTAACGATGGGTAAACCGGGATGGAAGCCTTCTCCCCCAATCGTGGCAATTCCATACTGTTGCGCAGAGGTCACCCATACCAGCGCCGTTGTTATCACAATAGCAATTAAAGGCGCTGGCCACTGGCTGCGATACGTTTTAATCGCCATTAAAATAATTAACGTAAAAAGGGATATCCCTACGGTTAATAAATGGCTATCTGAAAGTCGGCCTGGCAAGGCGATTATTTTTTCAATAACCTGCGCCTCATCAAGCTTAATCGCCAACACCTTGCCTAGTTGCCCGACAATAATCGTCACCGCTACGCCGTTAAGCAGGCCGGTAAGAATGGGATGAGAAAGCAGATCGGCAAGTGCGCCCAGGCGGAATTTACTGGCAAGCAGGCACCACCCGCCCATCATCAATGTCATGATAATTGTCAGCTGCCAGTGTAGTTCGGGATTCCCCGCAGAAAGCGGAAACACGACGGCCGCAATCACCGCGCATGTCGTTGCATCTGGGCCCACAATAAGCTGGCGTGAAGAGCCAAACAGTGCGTAAGCTATCATTGGTAAAACGCAGGAATAGAGCCCTACAATTGCCCCAACACCCGCCAGCTCAGCGTAAGCAATCGCAACGGGTAGCGCTACAGCCGCAACGGATAACCCGGCTTTAACATCATGTTTTAGCCAGCTTTTATCGTAGGCTAACAAATTTTGTAAACCTGGCATGTAGTTTAACAATAGTTTTCCGAACACATTCTTCTCCGGACAGGGATATTTGCCACGTCATGCTGGCACACTTCTCAGTGAGGTTCTGGCTTTCAAATGCTCCGGACTGAGGCCGCCGCCTCTCAGTTCCTGATAAAACTACAGCCATCGTACTTTTCTGACTGGTATTAAACATAGTTCATAAACTACCCCTTAGCCGGGGTTGGCCTGGCCGGACGCTGCAGTGCTGCACGCTGGTAATCTCACCTTCTCTCATATCGTCTGGAATAGCGATGTCATAGAGTCGAGAAAACTATCTCGGTCAGGTTAGCGCGAAATACCAGCCATCGATCGTTCTTACGCTTAACGCCATATGACGTCCAAAACGTTATAAATAAGCATGTGCAATCTCCGCGCATAGTCATGCGCCCATGAATCTATGATACATACGTCAGACAGATCGGCGAGTATAAAAGGCCAGCGTCCACTCCTCGCTCAAAACTGCTTCAGCAACTATGGAACAACAGCGTTACTTTCACAATTTGCTGTAGACACCTTTATTGATATAGCTTTATCGCACGGCTGATTTCGTCACCGCTAAACATCCTAAAATTTCATCCATGGAGTAACTATTGTTCCTTTGAATTTTCATCTGATTCCGGCGAATAGTGCTGAAAAACACATGCCAGCTTATTCCCGTCAGGATCGCGAAGATAGGCAACATAAAAATCGGGGCCGTACGCGGTTCGTGTCCCTGGCGCGCCTTCATTTTTCCCTCCCGCAAGAAGTCCTGCTGCATGGAAACGTCTGACAAGGTCCGCGTTATCTGCACGGAATGCGAACATTGTCCCGTTTCCCGCCGTTGCGGGATGCCCGTCAAAAGGAGGGCAAATACAGAAGCTGAATCCCTCATCCGGATGATTTTCATCTCCCCACATTGCCCAGTTCTCTGTCCAGGCAGGCAAACGTGAATAGCCAAGCACGTTAAAAACAGCGTCATAAAACGCCACGGAGCGCTGAAGGTCATTTGTACCTATGGTGATATATGTCAGCATCTTGTCACCTCCTCTTTGCCGTTTATCTGAGCAGACATTATACCTGGGGCTATGAATTAAGGGGTTATAAAAAAGCGGATTTTGAGCATTGTAAGCGTGTGGGCGAAATGGTTTGCTGAACATGTTCTGTAAGGCGATCTCAGCCCCCGCCCCATTACGTGAGTATCTCAAGTTTCCGTATATATGCTAAAATTTTTGCAACTGCAGATCGAAAATCCCCCTTTAAAATTTCAGTACGTTAGCCAAAGCGAGCGAATATGGATAATATTCCACATAAGCAGATAGTCCTGAAAAGATACTCCGCATGGCTTTGGTGCGGAAGTTTTTATCTGGCGACATTGAATTGCTCTGCAGATGAAATAAATCTGTATTCAATTAACACTGGCTCATACGTTTATCATCTGACAAATAATCACGGACAATACACGGAGAACTTTGAAAACAAGTTTATATCCGTGGAGCGGAAATTCTCGGATACGTCGAAATATAGTGTTGTGCTAGGCACAATGAAAAACAGCTTTAATGACAGATGTCTGGCCGCCGGCGTAAGAAGAGACTGGGCTGGATGGAATAACGGTTGGGTTTTTAAGGGAATCTATGGATATGTAGGCGAATTTTTCTTTGATACTTTCGATGATTGTGGCGACCATGGTTCATACCATGATTTTAAAAAAGTAACAGGGATAGGTTTTTCTCCCTACATATATCATGGATTTCAGTATAATTTTACGTCTTATTTTGGTATGGATGTGGGTATTATCATCCCCTCCGTTTTTGTCATCACGGCCCAATGGAGCTTTAGATAAATCCGTCAACCATGTGTGCAGTGCTGTAACTGTCTGTAAGGGGAACCGCCCCACCGTCTCAACCGGAGGGGCTTAAATTACCGCTAGTGCACGCTCAAAACCACACGCTAAAAACTATACGTCACCTTCAAACTCCCCGTGGGTGACGTTTTGCGTTGCACAATCGGGCTGTCCCCTGCATCCCCCGTCAGCTGCGTCACACCCGCTGAGGCAAGTACGCTCCAGCGCGAGGTGAGCTTGTGGGTCCAGTCAAGGTTCATCGACCAGGCATAAATCCCGGCCCCGGCGTCATGTCGGGCAAAACCCGATGCGGCCGATTGGGCGGCGTTTACCCCGTAGTACGTCTGCATATACTTGTCCGATCCCCAACTGCCGGTCAGCGCCAGCGCCACCTCATTTTTTGGTGAGGTGTAGAACGGGCTGGAAATACCAAAATGTACCGCTTCACCGTTGTCTCTTTCAGAAACCGGTACCTCAGCCTGCAGCTGCAGGTGAAGCCAGTCGGTCACCTTGTACTCAAGCCCGGGCACTACGATAGCCGAGCCTTTAATCTCCCCCATTCCTCGCAGCTCGTCGCTGCCGGAGCCGATCGAATCGCTGCTCACGTCTTTATCTTTACGGCCCGTTCTATAGCTCAGCGCTGCGCTGTAATCCAGGTTGCCGATGTTGTTACCGTAACCGATCCCTCGCGTGGTGCCGATAAAGAAGCCATTTTCCATGGAATAATCCACTACCTGAGCCGCTGAGACGCGGGTTTTATCTGAACCCGAATAGCGTGGTCCTACGTCCACGCCGCCCCCCAGGGTTAAGACGTTACCCTGCCGCTGTTCTCCCGCCAGTACAGGCGTAGCCAGTAACGCCAGAACGACGCCCGGGACGATGGTTTTCAGGCAGCGGCCCGAAAGTAAATGAGGGAACGTATGACGCAGTTCGATGTTTCTCATTAAGGAAGTCCTTATGGATTCAAATGATGACGATGCATGCGGTTAACCGCCAGAACGCCCATTTTGAATACTCACCCTAAGGTTCTTATGAGCCGAAAATGAAGAAACGCTGAAGCGCAAGCAGGTGCTGTAAACCAGGCTGATTTCCTGATACCGTTTTTTTCTTAAGATGTTCTTCATTCACGGTTGATACCGTTACCAATGTGAAAATTCTACTAATCGAAGACGACCTGGATCTCGGCAATGGCGTACGTATCGCTCTCTCAGATCAAGGGTTTGACGTCATATGGGTTCGCCGTAAAGAGGATGCGCTGCATCAGCTTGACGTCTGCGTGCCGGAACTTATTTTGCTCGACCTCGGCCTGCCCGACGGAGATGGCATGAGCCTGATGACGCGTTTGCGTCAGCAGCTCAAGGGGATCCCGGTCATCATCCTGACGGCGCGAGGAACATTGCAGGATCGCCTGCGGGGGTTGGATGCCGGCGCGGACGACTATCTCGTCAAACCTTTTATTCTCGCCGAGCTGCTGGCGCGAGTGAGGGCTCTTGCACGGCGCAGCTACGGTTTTGAGAATGAGGCGATTGAAATTCGCGGGCTCTCTCTTCATATACCGACGCGTCGCGTGACGGTTAGCGCGCGCCATATCGATTTAACGGCCAGTGAATACGCGCTGCTGGAAACGTTGATGCTGCGCGCGGACCGCGTGCTGACCCGGCGGTTTCTGGAAGAAAGGATATTCGGCAACAAAGAGAACCTCAGCAACGCGCTCGACGTGCATATGGGAAATTTACGGCGAAAAATCGGCGACGGCTATGTGCGAACGGTCCGGGGCGTCGGGTACGTTATTGATACCGTCTCAATACAGAAGGTGACCGGTTGATGCAAAACGTCTGGTATCACCTGAGGCGACCGACGCTGGTACGGCGAATTATCATCGCCCAGATGCTGCTGCTTACCCTGCTGTGGTGTCTTTTTTTAACCTTCATTCTGTGGGAGGACCTGCGTAGCCCTCCTATCATCACGGGCAGCAAAACGTACGAAACCGTTTTTACCCTGGCTGAGCGTATGGACGGACGCCCGCAGGACCGTACCGCCGTGCTGGAGGCCTTCAGCAAGGCGCTGCGTGAAGGTTACGGCGGAGGGGAAGATCCCCTGCTGTCGATTAACCTCATCGTTCGCAAAAATAATACCGTTATTTTTTCATCCGACGGAGCACCCGCAGGGGTAACAAATACCCGACAAGGTGAAATGGAGCACGTTCAAAGTGAAGGTCGCATCTGGACCAGCCGAACCCTGAAATCGCCCCACTCCGACGTGGAGGTAACCCTTTTCACCCCTGCCAGCGGCTGGAACTTCTTTATCTACCTGAACTCGCGCGGATACTACATTCTGCCGCTGCTGGTTTGTTTCCCTTTTCTGCTGTTTCCCGCATGGCTCTCCATCCGCATTGCGATGCGTCCGTGGAATAAGGTGGTCAGTGAAATTACGTTACGCACGCCGGACGATCTCTCCCCGTTAAAAGCCGTACCGAAGCACAGAGAGCTTCGCCAGATGGTGGACGCGATCAATGACTTCCTTGCCCGGGTGCGTGAAAGCGCGGAAAGGGAGCGGGTTTTCATCGCGGATGCCGCGCACGAGCTGCGTACGCCCCTCGCGGCGATGCGCATCAACGTGGAGGCGCTGCAGTCCTGGGTCATCAGCGAAAGCCAGCAGGAGCTGCTTGCCGGCGTGATCCGCAGCAACAGCCGCGCCGCGCGTCTCGTCAATCAGCTTCTGCTGATGATGCACAGTGAAGCGAGTATTGATACGGTCATGGAGCCCGTGCCGCTGACGACGCTCGTCCAGGAACGCATGGCCGAGCTGGAACCCTTAGCGTCTGCGCGCAGGATCGAGCTGGAATTCTTTGCCGAGGATGAAGTCTGGATTCCCGGCGCCAGGGAACGCCTGGTGTCGTTGATTGATAATCTCATTGAGAATGCCGTGAAGTACAGCCCCGAGGGCGGGCGGATTCAGGTCGACGTGCGGGCGGGCGATCGCGTCGTCCAGCTGCGCGTCTCCGATGCGGGCCCGGGTATTCCTGTCGAGCTGCAGGAGCGCGTGTTCGACCGCTTTTTCCGCGATCCTAATCAGGTGCAGAGCGGCAGCGGGCTGGGGCTTGCCATCGTTAAAGCGGTGGCGCAGCAACACAACAGCAGCGTAAACCTGACAACCTCTGCAGAAGGTGGCCTCCTGGTGACGGTAGACTTCCCGAACCGCACGTTTAGCTAAAGCAGAACAGGGGGTTTGATCGCAAATGCCGCAGATTGCTTCAAAAAAATTACCGTGTTTGTTATATTGTTGTTTATTGCTTATTCACCTCTGCGGTGCCAAAAAGAACAAGATTCACCGCAACCCAGGACAGAGAAATGTTAGATTACCGCTTCCCGACAGCTTTGCAGATGGTTCTCAGCGTAGCGATGGCGGAGCAATTGGGTGAACGTTCGACGAGTGCGATTCTGGCCTACGGTCTGGAAGCGAACCCGAGCTTCATCCGCAAATTGATGGTTCCGCTGACGCGAGACGGCATTATCGTCTCAACGCTTGGCCGTAACGGCTCCATTCATCTTGGTCGCCCGCCGGAAGAGATCACCCTGCGCGACATCTACCTTTCGGTTATCGAAGATAAAAAGCTGTGGGCCTCCCGCCCTGACGTGCCGGCCCGCTGCGTGGTCAGCGCCAACGCCTGCTGGTACTTCAAATCAATTTCTGAAGAAGCCGAAGAGGCTTCGTTAGCAGTACTGGCCCGCCATACCGTGGCAAGCGCCCTGGAAGCGGTGAAAAACGCCGACAGCAGCGGATGGGATCCACTCCCCGACCTTATTGCCCAGTATCAAAAAACGTCATAACGTTTTACCTGATGCGAAAAAAAACCGCCTTCACTATGAAGGCGGTTTTTTATTATCGGCAACGTCCTTACGCGGGCAAAACGTCCCTTTCCTCTTTTTTCCCACGCGTCACGAACTTACGCAGCGTCACGTAGAACACCGGCGTCAGGAACAGACCAAACAGCGTCACCCCAAGCATGCCGGAGAATACCGTGATCCCCGTGACGCCGCGCACTTCTGCGCCAGCGCCGTGACCGAGGATCAGCGGAATGGTCCCGGCGATAAAGGCGATGGAGGTCATCACAATCGGGCGTAAACGCAGGCGGCACGCCTCCAGCGCGGCCTCCATGATGCCTTTGCCCTGAATTTCAAGCTCGCGGGCAAACTCCACGATAAGAATGGCGTTTTTACAGGCCAGCCCCATCAGCACCACCAGCCCCACCTGCACGAAGACGTTGTTATCGCCCCCGGTCAGCCAGACGCCAAACAGTGCGGAGAGCATGGTCATCGGCACGATGAGGATCACCGCCAGCGGCAGCGTCCAGCTTTCATACAGCGCCGCCAGCACCAGGAACGCCAGCAGCACCGCCACCGGGAAGACGATCAGCGCCGTATTGCCCTGAGTGGCCTGCTGGAAGCTCAGATCCGTCCATTCAATGTTCATCCCGTTTGGCAGGATCTGCTTAGACATCGCGTCCAGCTGCGTCATCGCCTGCGCAGATGAGAGCACGCGCGGGTCGGCATCGCCAATCAAATCCGCCGCCGGATAGCCGTTATAGCGAATCACCGGATCCGGCCCGTAGGTGGTCGTGATTTTCACCATACTGCCAATCGGCACCATTTCGCCCTGGCTGTTGCGGGTGCGCAGATTCGCAATATCTTCCACGCTGTCGCGGAACTGCCCGTCGGCCTGCGCCATCACGCGCCAGGTTCGTCCGAACTGGTTGAAGTCATTGACGTACGACGACCCCAGATAGGTTTGCAGCGTCCCGAAAAGATCGGTCAGCGACACGCCCTGCGCTTTCGCCTTATCGCGGTCAACCTGGACGTCCAGCTGCGGAACGTTAGCCTGGTAGGTTGAGATCGGGAAATGCATTCCCGGGGTCTGCATAATCGCACCGGACATGGTGTTCACCGCGTTTTGCAGCGCGCCATAGCCCAGACCACCGCGATCCTGGATGTACAGGGAATAGCCCGACCCCTGACCCAGCCCTAAAATCGGCGGCGGCAGAATGGAGAAGCCAAAGCCCTGCTGGATTTGCGCGATTTTCGCATTAATTTCCGCATTAATTTCCGCAGCGGAATGTTTACGCTGATCGAACGGCTTCAGGCCGAAGAACACCGTCCCGGTATTCGGCGTATTGGTGAACTGTAGCGCGTTCAGCCCCGGAAACGCGACCGCATAGTCCACGCCTTCGGTATTCATCCCGATTTCGCTCATTTTGCGGATCACCGCGTCGGTACGCGCCAGCGAAGAGCCTTCCGGCATCTTCACACCGCCAATCAAGTAAAGCTTATCCTGCGTAGGAATAAACCCGCCGGGCACCGCTTTAAACATGACGCCTGCGGCACAGAGCAGCAGCAGATAAACCACGAATACCGCGCCGCGTCGTCCCAGCGTTTTACCCACCAGCCCCTGATAGCCGTTTGAGCTGCGGAGGAAAAAGCGGTTAAACGGACGGAAAATCCAGCCAAACAGACGATCGATAAGCCGGGTCGGGAAATCTTTCGGCGCGCCGTGCGGCTTTAACAGCAGTGCCGCCAGCGCCGGAGAGAGCGTCAGCGAGTTAATAGCGGAGATCACCGTCGATATCGCGATCGTCACCGCAAACTGCTTGTAGAACTGACCGGTAACGCCCGACAGAAACGCCATCGGCACAAACACCGCGCACAGCACCAGCGCAATCGCGATAATCGGCCCGGACACTTCACGCATCGCCTGGTGCGCGGCCGCAAGCGGCGCAAGCCCCTCTTCGATATTTCGCTCGACGTTTTCCACCACCACGATGGCGTCGTCCACCACGATACCGATGGCGAGCACCAGCCCGAACAGGCTGAGGGTATTCAGCGAGAAGCCGAGCAGGTAAAGAATGCTGAAGGTACCCACCACCGATACCGGCACCGCGATCAGCGGAATGATCGACGCGCGCCAGGTTTGCAGGAACAGAATGACCACCAGCACGACCAGCACCACGGCTTCCAGCAGGGTCTGCACCACCGCACGGATCGAATCGCGCACGAAGACCGTCGGATCGTAAGGTGCCGCCCACTTCATGTCCGCCGGGAAGCGCGTCGACAGTTCGTCCATTTTCGCGCGCACCGCGTTAGACAGATCGATGGCGTTCGCCCCCGGCGACTGGAAGATACCAATCCCGACCGCATCTTTATTGTTAAGCTGGGAACGCAGAGCATAGCTCCCGGAGCCCATTTCAATCCGCGCCACGTCGCGCAGGCGGACGACAGTACCGTCCTCCGTCGTTTTCAGGACAATATTGCCAAACTCTTCTTCGGTGTGCAGACGCCCCTGGGCGTTAATGGAGATCAGGAAATCGCTTTCTTTCGGCAGCGGCTCGGCGCCAAGCTGACCGGCGGAGACCTGTACGTTTTGCTCCTGCATCGCCGTGACCACGTCCGAAGCGGTCAGCCCGCGCGCCGCCACCTTATTTGGGTCCAGCCACACGCGCATCGCGTATTCGCCTGAGCCGAAAATCTGGATCTGGCCGACGCCGGGCAGACGCGCCAGCTCGTCCTTCACCTTCAGCGTGGCGTAGTTGCGCATATACAGCGAATCGTACTTACCGTTTGGCGAAAACAGATGCACCACCAGCGTCAGCGTGGGCGACTGCTTCTGGGTGGTAATGCCCAGACGCCGCACGTCTTCCGGCAGACGCGCCTCGGCCTGCGCGACGCGGTTTTGTACCTGAACCTGCGCCTGATCGGGGTCAGTCCCCGGACGGAAGGTGACGGTGGTCACCAGCACGCCGTCCGAGCCCGCGACGGATTTCATGTACATCATGTTCTCAACGCCGTTGATCGCCTCTTCCAGCGGCGTCGCCACGGTCTCGGCAATCACTTTCGGGTTAGCGCCCGGGTACTCCGCGCGCACCTGCACGCTTGGCGGCACGACGTCAGGATATTCGCTCACCGGCAGCAGCGGGATGGCGATTAACCCTGTGATAAAAATCAGAATCGACAGGACGGCAGCAAAGATCGGCCTGTCGATGAAAAAGCGGGAAAAGTCCATGGGTTGGATTCTCAGGTCAAGGGATCAGTTGAGGGCGCTGGTGGCGGTCATGGCAACGGTTTTGGCGTTAACCGGCATACCCGGCATAAACACTTTCTGTAAACCCTCGACGATGACTTTGTCGCCAGGATTCAGCCCCTGCCGCACGATGCGTAAACCGTCTGCCAGACGACCCGGCGTAATGTCGCGACGCTGCGCTTTCCCCTCTTTATCGACGATATAAACGTATTTACGATCCTGATCGGTCAGCACCGCCTTGTCGTCAATCAGCGTGGCTTTGAATTCCGCGCTGCCCGGCAGGCGTACGCGGGCAAACAGTCCCGGCGTGAACTGACGTTGTGAGTTATCCAGCAGCGCGCGCATGCGGATTGTCCCGGTGCTCGGCGTGAGCTGGTTATCCAGGAAATCCACTTTGCCCTGATGGGGATAACCCTCCTCGCCCGTCAGGCCAATCTCAACCGGCAGCGCCGTGTGATTGCTGGACGCCCCCTGCCCGCTGCGGGCCAGATTTTGATAGTGAAGATAGGTTGACTCGTCCACGTCAAAGTAGACGTACACCGTCTTCTGCGAGACCAGCGTGGTGAGGACGCTGGCGGTATCGCCCGCAGTCACCAGGTTCCCGCTGGTGATCAGCGCCCGGCTGGCGCGACCGTCGATAGGCGCGGTCACTTTGGTGAAGTCCAGGTTGAGCTGGGCTGCGTCAACCGCCGCCTGCGCGGCGCGGATGTCGGCCTGCGCCTGAACGGCAGCCGAGCGACGCTGCTCCCACTCTTCCCGGGAGACCAGATGGGTATTGATCAGCTTATCGGTACGGTTAGCCTCACTTTGCGCGAGGCTGGCCTGCGTTTTGGCTCTTGCCAGGTTCGCCTGCGCCTGTTCCAGCGCGGCGCGATAGGTACGGTCATCAATAGTGAACAGCACCTCGCCCTTCTTCACTTCCTGGCCGTCGGTGTAATTCACCTTATCAATGTAGCCGGAAACGCGCGGGCGCAGCTGAACGCTCTCCACCGCTTCAATCCGGCCGTTAAAGCTATCCCACTGGCTAATCGATTTCACCACCACGTCAGCGGCACTCACGGCAGGCGCAGGTGGCGCGGCATTTTGCGCGACGCTGTTATCGCATCCGACGAGCAGCACGGAGAGCAATATTGCCCCCAGCGCGCTCAGAGGAGAGTTACCCCAGGTTTTTTGCAGGCTCATTATTTTTATTCCAGTAATTGTCGCCACCGGGCAAGACGCAGCAGGAGGCACCGCGCCACTTCCTTTGTCCGGGGGCTGTCTTCAGGCCATTTGTGTCGTTCATCGCCACAAAACTGTAACAGTTGCGAATACACTATTCGCGGCGATTGTAGGAAGGCGCTTAACTAAGTGCAAGAATAATTGTTGCACTTTATGTGCTATTTGAGCGGATGTGAAAAGACCCGTTTCGGTCAGGGATTTAAATGCAACAATAAAACTTGCAATTACTGAAAAAACGCGCCACCTTTAAATGCAACAGACAAAGATACTTTTTCATCCGCTGCGTGGGGGTAACCAGATGAACACTGGCGCATTTATGCATGATTTACTCGACTGGATCGACAACAACCTGGACAGTCGCCTGGACATTGAGACCGTCGCCAGGCGTTCCGGCTACTCGAAATGGCACCTCCAGCGCCTGTTCAAAGAGCATACGGGCTATCCCCTCGCCGGGTATATTCGTGCGCAAAAGCTGCAAAAATCGGTTGAGCGGTTATCCCACAGCGACGAACCGATTCTGAACGTGGCGATCGCGCTGGGCTTTGACTCCCAACAGTCCTTCAACCGCAGCTTTAAGCGTCAGTATGGTCAGGCGCCTGGGGCATGGCGGCGCAGTATAGGTGGCCCCGAAACGCAGCAGCTTCGCCAGTAATGCATATTTTGCTGCAACATCGAACCGGTGCTGGTATACTGTATATAAACACAGTATAGCGAGGTGCACGATGGCTGTTGAAACAAAATTTGTTGTCGTAAGAAAAGGTGAAGAGAAAATGACATTTGCCAGTAAGAAAGAGGCTGACGCTCACGACAAGCTGCTTGATATGGCCGACGCGTTCACCGACTGGCTGTTGCAAAGCGGAATGCAGATGGATGAAACGCAGGCTGAAAATCTTGGCCTGTATCTCGCCGAGCAGAAAGAGACCGTGCAGCATATTCTGCGTACCAGCAAGCTTCCCGATCTCACTGCTTCAGCGGTAGCGGATAAAACAGAATCCGATGCGGCTGACACGAAAAAAATCAGGGCTGTGAAAGCGGCCTGATTGTCTGAACAATCATCACCAATTTTGAACTATTCACCAGGCCCGGCAGCCAATTCCGGGCTCCCCCTTTGCCAGAGATTCGCTTCTTAATAATTGCTCTTTCATTCTTAATTGACAGTCATTGCACGTCATGCCTGCGATCGTTTTTTAACTGATGGCTTCATCAGGTATAAATATTGCTGATGTCTTATGAAACATTTTAATAATGAAGGGATTAGCTGCAGTTCGTAGTGATCTTCATGTTTGGATGAGATATAACCTGCTGCGGAAATTAACATTCTTGTAACGTTGATAAGGCTAAACAAATGAAGCAGGTTGGTATTGTTGGTTGGCGAGGAATGGTTGGTTCTGTTTTATTACAGAGAATGATCGAAGAGAACGACTTCGACGATATCTCAGCGCATTTTTACAGTACTTCAAGCGCCGGGGCCGCCGGTCCAGTCATTGGCGGCGTCAGCTATACACTCAAAGATGCTAATTCCATCAGTGACCTGGCCGAAATGGATATCATCATTACCTGTCAGGGCGGTGATTACACAAAAGCAATCTATCCTGCTTTGATTAATTGTGGCTGGCAAGGCTACTGGATTGACGCGGCCTCAGCGCTACGGATGGATGAGAAAGCCTGCATTATTCTCGACCCCGTCAATCGCCCCACGATTGATCGTGCCGTTAAAGAGGGAATTAAACTTTTTGTCGGTGGCAACTGTTCCATCACGCTGAGTCTTATGGGGCTGGCAGGGTTGATTAAGGCTGACCTGATCGAATGGATGAGCGTTATGACCTATCAGTCTGCATCAGGTGCGGGGGCGCAATATGTCAGGGAATTAATTGTTCAAAGTGCCTGGATCAGTGAGCATTTGTCCTCTGATGAACTGGCATCATCAGGTTCAGTGCTGCCTTTAGTCAATAAAGTCAGTGCGTTAATTAACAGCGCTGACATGCCGATACAGAATTTCGGCGCGCCTTTAATGGGCAGCATTATACCGTGGATTGACAGCGATTTAGGGGATGGTAATAGCCGTGAAGAGTGGAAAGGTGAAGCCGAAACAAACAAAATTCTTGGTTTGTCTCCTGGTGCGATCCCGGTAAATGGATTGTGTATTCGTGTTGGCGTGATACGCTGCCACAGCGCCGCAATCACCATGAAGCTCAGGCGTGACGTCAGCGAAGAAGAATTTGCAGCGTTAGTGACGCATTCTCATCCCTGGGTTAACTATGTGCCCAATAACAAGGTTGAAAGCGTCAGTAAATTGACCCCGGCTTATATCAGCGGTTCGCTTCAGGTTGGTATTGGCCGTTACAAGAAAATGTCTCTCAACAACGATCCAATATATTCGGTTCTGACGGTTGGCGATCAGCTATTGTGGGGAGCGGCGGAGCCCTTGCGCCGCATGTTGAATATTCTGCTGGGCAAAATCTAAGACATATTTTCTGAATAAAAGCATCTATTGAACAGGTGCTTTTATTGTATTGTCTCAGCAGGTTCGTGCCAACGCCGCCAAAATCATTTCACGCGCGTGACGCAATACCGATTTTATTTCGCCTGCCGGGATATCAGCGAGCCCCAGTCCGCGTAGCAGGAATATGCCTTCTACAGCGAGAAACGCGTGCCTGACATCGGCCATCTCCTCTCCAGCCTCGCGTAGCGGTTCGAGAAGTGTGCGATACAGGTTGCGAACGGGCGCCAGCATACCTGGCGCATGCACGAGAGCCGTAATAAGAAACGCCGCCATCTGTGTTACAGCATCCTCTTCCTCCAGCGCTTCCTCGATGTGCGCAAGAATTAATTCTCGTGGCCCTGCGGCGGTATCTGTAAGACGCTGACTGACTGCCTGCTGGAAACGCGTCACTTCGCGCTCAAGCACGGCGTATATCAGGCCATCCTTTGATGAAAAGGTATACACAAGGCCGCCTTTACTGATGCCAGCACGTTCCGCGACGGCATCCAGCGTAAATACGCGCCCTCCAGACTCAAGGATGATGCTTTCAGCAGCATCTAAAACCTGCTCCCGATCGATTTCTTTTTTGCGCGTCACGATTTCCCCTTGCTTAATTCGACTGATCAGTCGGATAATATTTTCGACTGGCCAGTCACATTAGCACTGCAAGCCTTGCCCGACAAGATTGCAATGCGTTCATTCCCTGATAAACCTATGAAAGGCAAGAAAATGAATGAATTATTACTCTCTGCAGCACTCGCACATTTTGTGATGAAAGTGAACGATGTTGATGCCAGCTATGCATTTTACCAGGGGCTAGGCCTGCGTGCGCTCGACAAATTTCCGGGCATGGCGATTATTGAGTTACGCGGCGGCACCCATTTATTGTTGACCGAAAAGGATGTGCCTGAAACGCAGAGTCTGCATATCAGCCGCGTTGGTCAGCGGCCAGATTTTGCTGCAGAAAAAATTGATCTCATGATCGCGGGCCATTCCAGATCGGAACTTGAAACGTATCGAACTGGCCTCATCGCAAAGGGATATTCAGCTCAGGAAATTGCGCAGGAAACGCTATTTGGACATCATTATTTTTCCCTGCAGGATCCGGATGGAAACGGTATAAGTTTCTATACCAGCCACTGTAGCCAACAGCCTGTTTAAATCAGTTTTAGACTGCGAAGTGCTCTCCGAAAATGCTTCGCACTACTACCTTCAGCTGCCCCCACCAAATTTTGCCCCAGCCTCTGACGCACAACGGGTGTATTGTTTTAGACAATTCATTCCTCTAAAGGACACCTGCGCAATGATCACCATCCTCGGCAAAACCACCTCCATCAACGTTCGTAAAGTGCTCTGGACCTGCGAAGAAGCGGGCATAACCTATCAGCAGGAAGATTACGGCAGCGGTTTCGCCTCGACGGAAACGGATGCCTTCCGCGCCCTGAACCCCAACGCCATGGTGCCGGTGCTGATTGATGGCGATTTCGTGCTGTGGGAGTCCAATTCCATCTGCCGTTATCTGGCGCGCAAGGCCGAACGTCACGATCTGCTGCCCGCAGAACCGCAGGCCTGCGCCAACGTTGAGCGCTGGATGGACTGGCAGGCCACTGAATTTAACAACGCCTGGCGCTATGTCTTCCCGGCCCTGGGGCGTAAAAACCCGGACTTTAACGGCCCTGAGCGCATTGCGGCAGGAATCAAGGAGTGGAACCACTGCATCACCATTCTGGAAAACCAGCTGCAGCGCACCGGGGCTTTTGCGGCGGGCGAGACGTTTACCCTTGCGGACGTGGTGCTTGGGCTGTCGGTGAATCGCTGGAAAATGACGCCGTTTGATAAGCCAGACGTACCCGCCATTGTGGCCTGGTTCGAGCGCCTTAACCAGCGTCCGGCATTTTTGCGTCACGGCAATAACGGCATGGTGTAAAACTTAATGCCTGAATGAATACCGCAACGGGGCTGTTTTATTTAATTACGAAACCCTGAAAGTCATCAGAGGGAATAATAATTAAGCTCTATCCTGGACAGCCCGTTGAATCGCTTTGCTAGCCTGAATAGGCAGGCAAAGCTCAACCCGGAGGTATTCTTGCTGATAAGACTCAAGAAAGAACGAACGCATAAGGAGGATCGCCGGCTTGCTCTCTGGCTGGCGACCTCGGCAGGTTTGCTTAACGCCATCGCCCTTGGGGCATTTGGTTTTTTTCCCTCACACATGACCGGCAACACCTCACAGTTATCCAGCGAAGTTTCCTCTACCGATCTGAGCGATATTATTTTCTTCGGCTCGATCATTCTCTCATTTGTGGCTGGCGCCATTATTGCGCGCACGATCGTCATATGGGGTATTATCCATAACGTCAGGCTGGTTTTTTGCCAGATCCTTTTTGTCGAGGGGATATTACTGACCGGCGTTTCCTTCTACGAAATGTATTTCCATGCGCTCAACAGCAACCGCGAAATTATTCTTTTTCTCTGCTTTCTGATGGGCATTCATAATTCCACCTCCACGCAGCTTTCCGGCGGACGGGTAAGATCGACGCACATTACCGGCACGCTAACGGACGCGGGGATTTCCCTGGCCTCCGTAATGGTGGCGATGCTGCGCAGGGATTACTCCAAAGATACGGCGGCACAAAAAAGTCAGCTAAAAACCCACTTAACCACCCTGTTTTCCTTCATTACGGGCGGTATCGCGGGGCTGCTGCTGTTCCGATGGATTGGCTTCAACGCCATGCTGGCGCTGGGGTTGATGCTTGCGGTTGTCGCCGTGGTATCAATTATCACCGTCTCGTCGCGGGTTCGACGAGTGCGTGCCACTCTATGAAGGTAGTGCCATATTTTCGGTGTAAGAGCTCTTTCGATGTGACGTTGTCACATCGAAAGATTCGCTTTAGGACTATTCTGCCCGCTACACAATCAGCCCTTACGCCATAAGGCTTAACACCAGGTTGTCACTGTTTTCATAGGGTTACTGATTTTACCCCTTCGCTGGAACCCTTCCCAAACGCTTGCTATAGGTGAAATACCCCTGCCGAAACATGGCATAACAACAGGCAACCGGTGGTTGCTATAACGCATGCGCACAGGGAGACACACCGCAATGCACCCATTACTCAAACGTTCGCTGCTGTTTGTCGGCGCCATTATCGTGGTTCTCGCCCTCCTCGTCTGGGGGATCGGGCTGGAAACGATCAAGGCGCGTAAGGTTGACCTGATCTATCTCGGGCAACAGCATATGATTCTGGTTTTCTCATCAATGTTCTTTGCCCTGCTGGTGGGTATTCCGGCGGGTATTCTGCTGAGCCGCCCGGCCGCGCGGGGAATCTCCGAATATGTGATGCAAATCTTCAACGTAGGCAACACGCTGCCGCCGCTGGCCGTGCTGGCCCTGGCGATGGTGGTGATTGGCATTGGCGATACGCCCGCCATCATCGCCCTGTTCCTCGCCTCGCTGCTGCCGATCGTGCGTAATACTTATGCCGGGCTGTGCTCGGTCCCGCCGTCGCTGCTGGAAGCGGCAAACGGCATCGGGATGACCAAATGGCAGCGTCTGCGTCAGGTTGAGCTGCCAGCCGCCTGGCCGGTGATGCTCTCCGGCATTCGCATTGCGACCGCCATTAACGTTGGTACCGCGCCGCTGGCGTTCCTTATTGGCGCCAGCAGCTACGGCGAGCTAATTTTCCCCGGCATTTATTTGAACGATTTCCCGACCCTGATCCTCGGCGCGGCGGCCACCGCCCTGTTCGCCCTGATCCTCGATACCCTGCTGGCGGCGCTGGGTCGCGTGATGAGTCCCCATCTCCCCCGATAACAATAACAAGGAGCTTTTATGAGACTGTTTTCCGGCCTGACGGCGCTGTGTGCCGCGGCGCTGTTCACCAGCCAGGCGATGGCGGCCCCGCTGATTCTGGCAACCAAGAGCTTTACCGAGCAGCATATTCTCTCGGCGATGACCGTGCAGTACCTGCAAAAGAAAGGATTCCAGGTTCAGCCGCAAACCAATATCGCCACGGTGATTTCCCGTAACGCGATGATCAACAAGCAGATTGACATGACCTGGGAGTACACCGGCACGTCATTAATCATCTTTAACCACATCAACAAGCGCATGTCGCCAGAGGAGTCTTACGAGACGGTGAAACGTCTGGACGCGAAGCACGGTCTGGTCTGGCTCAAGCCCGCCGACATGAACAACACCTATGCGTTCGCCATGCAGCGCAAGCGCGCCGAGGCGGAACATATCAACACCATGTCGGAGATGGTGGCTAAGATTGAGCAGATCCGTAAAACCAACCCGGACAAAAACTGGCTGCTGGGTTTAGACCTGGAATTTGCCGGGCGCAGCGACGGCATGAAGCCGCTTCAGGCCGCCTATAAGATGGACCTGGACCGCCCGCAGATCCGTCAGATGGACCCCGGTCTGGTCTATAACGCGGTGCGCGACGGCTTCGTCGACGCCGGACTGATTTACACCACCGACGGGCGCGTGAAGGGCTTCGACCTCAAGGTGCTGGAAGATGATAAAGGCTTCTTCCCGAGCTATGCCGTCACCCCGGTAGTCCGTAAGGACACGCTGGAGGCCAATCCGGGCCTGGAAGAGGCGCTCAACACCCTCTCTGCCCAGCTCAACAACGACGTTATCACCGAACTGAACAAGAAGGTGGATATCGACCATCAGTCACCGCAGCAGGTCGCCCGCGATTTCCTGCGTAGCAAACAGCTGCTGTAGGAGGCACTATGGAGACGATTCACTACATTCTGGACAACTGGGACTACCTGTTAACCCTGACGCTGCAGCATCTGTGGCTGGTGGCGCTGGCCGTAGGTTTAGCCATCATCATCGGCGTACCGCTGGGCATTCTGATTGTCCGCCACAGGTGGCTGGCGACGCCGGTGCTGGGGATTGCCACCATCGTGCTGACCATCCCGTCCATTGCGCTGTTTGGCCTGATGATCCCGCTGTTTTCGCTGATCGGTCAGGGAATTGGCGCCCTGCCTGCGATCACGGCGGTGTTTCTCTACTCGCTGCTGCCGATCGTGCGTAACACCCATACGGCGCTCGACAGCCTGCCGCCTGGCCTGCGTGAAGCCGGACGCGGCATCGGCATGACCTTCTGGCAGCGCCTGCGCTGGGTCGAAATCCCGATGGCGCTGCCGGTGATTTTCGGCGGGATCCGCACCGCCGTGGTGATGAACATCGGCGTGATGGCGATTGCCGCGGTGATCGGCGCGGGCGGTCTGGGCCTGCTGCTGCTCAACGGCATCGGCGGAAGTGATATCCGCATGTTGATTGCGGGCGCGCTGATGATTTGTCTTTTAGCGATTGTGCTCGACTGGCTGCTGCACCGTCTGCAGGTGGTTCTGACTCCAAAGGGGATTCGATAATGATAAAACTGGAAAACCTCACCAAACAATTTTCACAGAAGCACGGTCAGACCTTTAAGGCCGTCGACAACGTCAATCTGAACGTGCCCGAAGGGGAAATGTGCGTCCTGCTCGGCCCGTCCGGCTGCGGGAAGACCACCACCCTGAAGATGATTAACCGCCTCATTACCCCAAGCAGCGGGGCGATCCTGATTAACGGCGAAGACACCAGCGGGATGGACACCGTCACCCTGCGCCGCAACATTGGCTACGTGATCCAGCAGATTGGCCTGTTCCCTAACATGACCATCGAAGAGAACATTACCGTCGTGCCGCGCATGCTGGGCTGGGATAAAGCGCGCTGTAAAACCCGCGCCGAAGAGCTGATGGATATGGTGGCGCTGGATCCGCATAAGTTCCTGAATCGTTATCCGCGTGAAATGTCCGGCGGCCAGCAGCAGCGCATCGGCGTGATCCGCGCCCTGGCGGCGGATCCACCGGTACTGCTGATGGATGAGCCCTTCGGCGCGGTGGACCCGATTAACCGCGAGGTGATCCAGAACCAGTTCCTGGAGATGCAGCGCAAGCTGAAAAAAACCGTCATGCTGGTGAGCCACGATATCGACGAAGCCCTCAAGCTCGGCGACCGTATCGCGGTGTTCCGGCAGGGGAAAATCGTGCAGTGCGCCAGCCCGGACGAACTGCTGGCGAAACCGGCGAACGAGTTTGTCGGCTCGTTTGTCGGTCAGGACCGCACCCTGAAGCGCCTGCTGCTGGTATCGGCGGGCGACGTCACCGACCAGCAGCCGACCATTACGGTGCGGGGCTCTACTCCGCTCCCTGAAGCCTTTGCGACCATGGATGATAACGATATTCGCGCAATTACCGTGGTTGACGAGCACGGCAAGCCGCTGGGCTTTGTGAAGCGTCGCGAAGCGCGTAACGCCAGCGGGACCTGCGCCGACATCCTGCATCCGTTCCGCATGACCGGCAAGGCGGAAGACAACCTGCGCGTGGTGCTTTCACGCCTGTATGAAAGCAACACCAGCTGGATGCCGATAGTGGATGAGGACGGGCGCTACAACGGCGAGATTTCTCAGGACTATATTGCCGAGTATCTGAGTTCAGGTCGTACGCGCCGGGCGCTGAATATTCACACCGACAGCTAACCTTTCTGGCCGGGCATCGCCCGGCTTTTCCGCACGCATACCTTTTGCTAACCCTGCGATTTCCCGCCACAATATCGTATCTTTCCCGTTTACTCGCGACTCATGCAACGTCTTCATACTTACCCCGACATCCGCGCGATGTTTCGTCGACTGCTGATTGCAACCGTCACCGGCGTGCTGGCCGCGCTGGCCGTTGCGGTGTTCCGCCACAGCATGTATCTGCTGGAGTGGCTGCTTCTCAGCAACGACAGCGGCAGCCTGGTGAATGCCGCCGCGTCGCTCTCACCCTGGCGGCGCGCGCTGACGCCCGCGCTGGGCGGGCTGGCTGCCGGGCTGCTGCTCTGGGGATGGCAGCGCCTGACCGCCCAGCGGCCTCATGCCCCTACCGATTACATGGAAGCGCTGGAGACGGGCGACGGTCAGTTTGACTACGGCGCCAGCCTGGTGAAATCTCTTGCCTCTCTGCTTGTCGTTGCCAGCGGCAGCGCCATCGGACGTGAAGGGGCGATGATCCTGCTTGCTGCCCTCGCCGCCTCCTTTTTTGCCCGGCGCTTTACGCCCAAATCCGAATGGAAGTTATGGATCGCCTGCGGCGCCGCGGCCGGGATGGCCAGCGCCTACCATGCTCCATTAGCCGGAAGCCTGTTTATTGCGGAGATTCTGTTTGGCACCCTGATGCTGGCCTCGCTCGGCCCCGTCATTATCGCGGCGGTGGTGGCGCTGCTCACCACGCAGCTCCTGGCGCCGGGTACCGGCACGCTCTACGCGGTCCATTTGAGCGGCACACTCACCGCAGCCGATTATGCCCTGCTGGTCGCCATGGGGCTGCTGGCAGGGCTTTGCGGACCGCTGCTAATGGGGTTGATGGCATTCAGCCACGGTCTTTTCCTGCACTTAAAACTCTCGCCTCCGTGGCAATTAGCGCTGGGCGGTGCGATCGTTGGGCTGCTGTCTCTTCTGACGCCGAAGGTGTGGGGGAATGGCTACAGCGTGGTTCAGGCTTTTCTGCTCGCGCCGCCGCTGCTGTCGGTGATTGCCGGAGTGTTCATCTGTAAGCTGCTGGCTGTACTGGCGAGCAGCGGATCGGGTGCGCCGGGCGGGGTGTTCACGCCCACGCTGTTTGTCGGCATGGCAACAGGCATGCTATTCGCGCAGTTTTTCGCGCTGTGGCTGCCGGGTTCTGAAACGGCTATTTTGCTGGGGCTGGCAGGGATGGCAACGCTACTCGCCGCGACCACGCATGCGCCCATTATGTCGGCACTGATGGTCTGTGAAATGACCGGACAGTATTTTTTACTGCCCGGCCTGCTGATCGCCTGCGTGGTGGCGTCCGTATTGTCGCGGACGTTACGCCACGACTCGATCTACGGTCAGCACGCCACCGAGGGCAGAGAGATCGATGTACTGCGCTAGCTCGCGCTGCTCGGCGCGTGGCAAATAAGGCAGCTCGCCGACTAATGGGCCAGGCAGTTTGGTGCTCAGCACGTCAATAATCTCGGCGTAGTGCGCCAGGCCCGGGTTGATGCGGTTTGCCACCCAGCCAATCAGCGGCAGGCCGTCATTGGCAATCGCCTGCGCCGTCAGCAGCGCGTGGTTGATGCACCCTTCCTGGATCCCCACCACCATTACCACCGGAAGCTGCTCCTGCACAACCCATTCAGACAGCGGGCGCAAATCATTCATCAGGCTGCGCCAGCCGCCCGTCCCTTCAACCACTACGTGGTCAACCTTCTCGCTCAGGTTCGCCAGTCCGTCGGACAACAGGGGATAATTAATCAGGCCGCTGTGCGCCACGCTGCTCTCCTCTTCGCTTAACGCGATGGGATTGACCGCGTGATAAGGCAACTCCAGTGACGAGACGCTTTGCAGCACTAGGGCGTCTTTATTACGCAATCCCTCTGGCGTCTCTTTACTCCCTTTTGCGACCGGTTTGTACCCTGCCACGCGTTTACCGCTTGCTGCCAGCGCCTGCAGCAATGCGCGGGATACGACGGTCTTGCCGACAGAGGTATCTGTACCAGTAACAAAGAAACGCTTAAGCATGACTCACTCCACCTCTTGGGTATGCTTCGAAAATATAAACCAGGTAAATAATTCAGTGGAGGAAGTCTACGGGATGCATGCGCTACCCGGCTTGAGATAGCGCAATTTTTCTTACATCAGCGGAAAAGAGTTAACCCTGTAGCAGGCGGATCAACAGCGAGCCGTTATACATGGCATCTTTGACCAGCGCCGCGCCTGCCATCGTGCCCTGGTTGGAAAACTGGGTGCTTTCTACCGCAATATTTTTGCTGTAGGCAGGAAGCGACTGCTGATGGATACAGGCCGAGATCGCCGGGAAGAGGATTTCCGCCGCCTGGCTCAGCGGTGAGCCAATGAGGATTTTTTGCGGGTTGAAGAGGTTCACCATAATGGCCAGAATGCGGCCAACGTTATTCCCTACTCCAGTAATAATGTCCTTCGCCAGCAGATCGCCCTGGCGCGCGGCGGCGCAGAGAGAATCCACCGTTAAGGGTTGTCCGTGCAGCGAGGAGCTCATGGACTGGCTGAGCCGGACCTGCGCCAGTTCCAGCACGCTTTCCACGCTGGCAATGGTCTCGAGACAGCCGTGGTTCCCGCAGTAGCAGCGCTTGCCGTAAGGGTCGACCTGGGTATGTCCGATTTCCACCAGGCTGCTGCTTCCGGCGTGGAGAAGCCGTCCGTCGGTAATCACCCCCGCGCCGACGTTATGGTCGATAACCACCTGAATCACATCCCGCGCGCCCCGGGACGCGCCGAACAGCGCTTCCGCCATCGTCCAGGCGCTGATGTCATGCTGAATATAGACCGGCACGCCGGTATGGTTTTTCAGCACCTCTCCCAGCGGCATCTCTTTCACATCGTCGTAGAACGGCATGCGGTGAACAATACCATTTTCGGTATCAATAATACCCGGCATGGTGATGGCGATCGCCGTTAAGCGTTCAAGGCGCTGCTGATGGCGGATAAAGAAGCGATCGATGTGCGAGACTATCGCCTCAAGGAGCGACTCCTCGGCGTTGAGCGGCAGTTCAAGACGGTCTTCCACCACCAGCTTGCTGCTCAGGTCGCGCAGCGCAAGGAAGATCTCCCCCCGGCTGATGCGCAGCGACAGATAGTGCCAGGCCTCCGTCTCCACCACCAGCCCAACGGCCGGACGGCCACGGCTGCCCGGCTCCTGAATTTCCGTCTCCTGAACCAGGTGTGCTTCCAGCATCTCGCGGACTATCTTGGTGATACTGGCAGGTGCCAGCTGTGCCAGGCGCGAAAGATCGATACGCGAAACCGGACCAAGCTGATCAATCAGGCGATACACCGCGCCAGCGTTGGTCTGCTTAATCTGATCAATATGCCCTGGCTGACTATCCGCGACCACCTCGTACTCCCTTATTTTCGAGCTTCGAAATAAACTGTTGGCTATGGTGAAGCACTTGTATGGCTGCCGTCAAATATTTACTTAGCCATGTGATTTACCGCACATTTTTGCCCACTTTTGCCTGAAAATGCTGCCCGGCAGAGGCGTTCATCAACTGCTGTTTGAAGCGCTGCGCGGCGTGGCTCTGTTCTCGATGTTTTGACCAGACCAGCCACATCTCTGAAACGGCATCCTCTTCGGCAATGGTTACCCAGCGCATTTCGCGCAGTTGTACCCGTTTAAAGGAGGCTGGAAGAATAGAGACGCCCAGCCCGGCGGCGACCAGGCCGATAATCGTCATCGCTTCCCCGACTTCCTGGGTGATGACCGGGGCAAGATCGTAGCGGCGCATCAGCCCCAGAATATCGTCATACAGACCTGTTCCAACCTGCGGGTCAAAAAAGACAAACGGCTCTTTTGCCAGCTCAGCCAGCGAAACCGTCGGACGCGACGCCAGCGGGTGATCGTGCGGGATCATGGCCATCAGCGGCTCACGCAGGATCACCTCCCACGCCAGCGAGTCCGGCAGCTGGGTATTACGCATCAGCCCCAGATCCAGCGAGCCTTCATTCAGCGGCGCGATCTGCTCGCGGGTGTTGATCTCGCGCGTTTGAATGTGAACATCCGGGAAATGGCGGCGGAATGACGACAGGGTTTCCGAGACGGCGCTGATAAACGGCGCGGACGAGGTAAACCCGATGCGCAACTCTCCGGCTTCCCCGAGATAGAGCCGTTCTGCCCGGGCGGCGGCGTCATCGACCATGCTCAGAATTTGTCGGCTGTCGTTCAGAAACTGCTTACCCGCCGCCGTCAGGCTCACGCTGCGGTTGGTGCGGGCCAGAAGGCGCGCCCCGACCTGCTGCTCCAGGATCTGAATCTGCTGGCTTAACGGTGGCTGAGAGATGTTTAGCCGTGCCGCCGCGCGGCCAAAATGCAGCTCTTCGGCGACGGCGACAAAGTAGCGGAGATGACGCAGCTCGATATTCATATTTCTAAAGTATCATTTAAGATTATTAATATATTAGACAGAATATTTACATTTTCCTACCCTTATCAGGTGGTCATACCCGTCACCAGAAATCACGGGGATGTTTAAGCAAGGAAACTGTGTGAGTCGTACAACTACTATTGATATTGATCCGGCCAGAGATATCAATGAGTTACCCGCAGCATCGCAGCCGGTTCAGTTCATTAAACGTGGTACACCCCAATTTATGCGCGTCACGCTGGCGCTCTTTTCCGCCGGTCTGGCAACTTTCGCCCTGCTCTATTGCGTACAGCCGATCCTGCCCGTTCTCTCCCACGAGTTTGGCGTATCGCCTGCCAGCAGCAGCGTGTCACTCTCTATATCTACCGGCATGCTGGCGATTGGCCTGCTTTTTACCGGGCCGCTGTCCGACGCCATTGGCCGTAAACCGGTGATGGTAACCGCGCTGATGCTGGCCTCGGTCTGTACGTTACTCTCGACCATGATGACCAGCTGGCACGGTATTCTGGTGATGCGCGCGCTGATTGGGCTCTCGCTTAGCGGCGTGGCGGCAGTCGGGATGACCTATCTCAGCGAGGAGATCCACCCGAGCTTTGTCGCCTTCTCTATGGGGCTTTACATCAGCGGGAACTCGATTGGCGGAATGAGCGGCCGACTGCTGAGCGGGGTATTCACGGACTTCTTTAACTGGCGTATTGCGCTGGCAGTCATCGGGTGTTTTGCGCTGGCATCTGCCCTGATGTTCTGGAAAATTCTGCCGGAATCGCGTCATTTCCGCCCGACATCGCTGCGTCCGAAAACGCTGTTTATCAATTTCCGTCTGCACTGGCGCGACAAGGGGCTGCCGCGCCTGTTCCTGACCGGCTTCCTGCTGATGGGCTCGTTCGTCACGCTGTTTAACTATATTGGCTACCGCCTGATGCTCTCGCCGTGGCATCTGAGCCAGGCGGTGGTCGGCCTGCTTTCCGTGGCGTACCTTACCGGCACCTGGAGCTCGCCGAAGGCCGGGGCGATGACCGCACGCTATGGCCGCGGCCCGGTCATGCTGTTCTTCACGGCGATGATGCTGGTCGGCCTGTTGCTGACGCTCTTCTCCTCCCTGTGGCTGATTTTTGCCGGCATGCTGCTCTTCTCCGCAGGGTTCTTCGCCGCGCATTCGGTCGCCAGCAGCTGGATTGGACCGCGCGCCCGTCGCGCCAAAGGTCAGGCATCGTCGCTGTATCTGTTTAGCTATTACCTGGGATCCAGCATCGCCGGGACGCTCGGCGGTGTCTTCTGGCATAACTACGGCTGGAACGGCGTGGGCGGGTTTATCGCGCTGATGCTGTGCGCCGCGCTGCTGGTTGGCGCAAGTCTTCATAAACGTCTGAGATAATACGCCTGCGGGCTGATGTCCGTTAAGACGCGCCATCCACAAAAACGGCACCAGCGTACTGGTGCCGTTTCACGTTCAGGAATCCCAGGCCTGCTCTATCTTACCGGCTTCAAACTGCGGAGGCGGTTTGCGGAAACGGCGCGTGAGCCACGTCAGGTAAAGGATCCCCAGTGCCGCCCAGATGAGGCCAAGCGTCAGGGACGTCGCTTCGAGGTTTATCCACAGCACGCCGACCGTGACGGCACCGATGAGCGGCAGCAGGAGATAGTGGAAACGATCTTTCCACGTTTTGTTCAGCCCCTTACGCCGCCAGAAATGGTTGTACACCGAGAGATTAACAAACGTAAACGCCACCAGCGCGCCAAAATTGATCAGCGCCGTCGCGGTCACGAGATCGAAGTACAGGGCCGACAGCGCCACTATCCCAACCATAATGACGTTCAGGGCCGGCGTACGCCATTTCGGATGAACGTAGCCAAACACCCGCTCCGGAAACACGTTGTCACGCCCCATCACATACAGTAAGCGCGAGACGCTGGCGTGCGAGGCCAGGCCTGAAGCGAGCGTATTCACAAACGTGGTACACAGAAACACCGACTGGAAGAGCTTGCCGCCCACGTACAGCGCTATTTCCGGCAGCGCGGCGTCCGGGTTCTTGAAGCGCGCGATCGTCGGGAAAAAGAGTTGCATGAAAAACGAGGCAACAATGAATATCAGCCCGCCATACAGAGCGGTGAGGAAAATCGCTTTAGGGATCACCCGCGCCGCGTTTGGCGTCTCTTCCGACAGCGTGGTGACCGCGTCAAAGCCGAGGAAAGAGAAGCAGACGATAGTCGCGCCGGTAATAATCGGGATCAGATGTGCGTTCTCGCTGATAAACGGCTGGAGCGACCAGACGGTGCCGACGCCCTCCCCCTTGTGCAGACCGTGCACCACGAGTATGACAAACACCACCATGATGGCGATCTGCACCAGCACAAACAGGGTGTTAAAGTTGGCGACCAGATTCACACTCTTGAGGTTCGCCAGCGTCAGGATCGTTACAAACCCCACCACCCAAACCCACGGCGGGACTTCAGGGAACAACGCGGAAAGGTAGATCTTCGCCAGCAGCACGTTGATCATCGGCAGGAAGAGATAATCCAGCAGCGATGACCAGCCGACCATAAAGCCTAAGTGGGGTCCGATCGATTTCTGCGTGTAGGTATACGCAGAGCCTGCTTCCGGGAACTGTCGTACCAGTTTACCGTAGCTGATGGCGGTAAACATGACGCCAGCCAGCGCCAGGAGATACGAGGCGGGCACGTGGCCGTTGCTGATACCGGACACAATGCCGAAGGTATCAAACACGGTCATGGGGGTGAGATAAGCCAGCCCCATCATGACCACCTGCCAGAGCTTGAGGGAACTGCGCAGCCGGGTTCTTCCGGCCATGCCCGGCGAGTCAAGAGAGGTGTTAGTCGCCATAAACCGTCCCCCCCATGCTTACCGTGGTTTGCAATCGCGCTGTCCTTAACGCAAACCTGCTTAGCAAAGGGGGAAGTTGTAAAGAACACACGCGATCGTACCAGCGCACCGTCTCTGGCTCGCACTCACAGCAGGCGCCTGACTGGCCCCCTTCGCCCTGCGGATAGTTGAACATCTGCATCATTTCCTACCTCGTCACACAGTGTCGTTAAGAAAATCCCTGTGCCGCCTGCGCTCCATAACGCGACTCCCGGGAGATAGCTGGCGTGCCAGCAAACAGTTAGGCCAGGCTCCGCGCAGGCCGTTTGGTGTTACGTATGAGATGAAACAAAGCGGCCCCTTACCGGGGCACGTCATCAGGCGTTTTTCAGCATCCACTCAATTTCCGTTTCGGTAATCAGGCGTTCAAACTGCAGTAATTCATCGTTTTTGCAGGCGTGATAGACGTGGCAGAAGCGTTCGCCCAGCCGCTCGCGCAGGCTATCGTTTTGCATAAATTCCCACAGCGCATCGCTCTGGCGGATCGGGAACGGCAGTCCGTCCTGCTCCAGACCATTTCCTTCCACTTCTTCCTGCAGCGGTAAATCGTTATCCAGGCCATGTAAAATGCCGGCAAAAATAGCCGCCATCACCAGATACGGATTCGCGTCAGCGCCCGCTACCCGGTACTCGACCCGATGGTTATGGCGATCGCCGCAGGGGATACGCAGGGCAACGGTGCGATTATTGTGTCCCCATGACGCCTGCGTCGGCACGTACATTCCCGGCTGGAAACGGCGGTAGGAGTTGACGTTCGGTGCCAGCAGCGCCATGGACGCAGGCATCAGGTCGATCATCCCGGCCAGCGCGCGTTTCAGCAGCGCTGAATCCTCGCCGTTGGCGTCTGCGAGCACGTTTTCGCCTCGGTTGTTTTGCATGCTGATATGGATGTGCATCCCGCTGCCCGCATGTTCTTCATACGGCTTTGCCATAAACGTGGCGTGCATCTTATGTTTTTCTGCCATCTGCCTGACGAGACGTTTTAGCGCCAGCGCATCATCGCAGGCATCGAGCACGTTTTCCGTATGGTGCAGGTTTATCTCAAACTGGCCCGGAGAGGCCTCAGCCACTGCCCCGTCAGCGGGGATCAGCTGCAGCTGCGCAAGTTCGTCAATGTCGTTCAGCACGTCAGCAAAGTGGTTCAGATTATCAACCGAGTAGACCTGACTCTGCGTGTTGCGCACGTCGGTGCCCGGCGCGCAGGGTGGCTGCAGATAGCCGTCGGCATCGCGTTTACGGTCAAGTAAATAGAACTCCAGCTCTACCGCTACCACGGGGAACAGGCCGCGCTGGCGCAGCTGCTGCCAGAGTCGGTTGAGTACGTTCCGCGGCTCAACGTCAAAGGGAGCGCCATCTTCATCGACCATGGTGAGCTGCACCTGACCAATGTATTCCGGGTCGGCGGCGGACGGCGTCAGGGTGCCCGGTACCGGCACGCAGATACAGTCCGGCTCGCCGAGCTCCTGTCCCAGGCCCGCCTCTTCCACGACGTTACCCAAAATGTCCATGGCGAAAACCGATGCCGGGAAATAGCAGCCTTTTTCAAGTTTGCTCAGTCCGGCAACCGGGATGCGCTTGCCGCGAAAACAGCCGTTCAGGTCGGTCAGGAGGACATCAATAAACTGGGTGTCAGGATACTTTTCTAAATAGCGCTTCACTTCCTGCGTAAAGGCGCTGCCCCGCCTCTCATCCGTGTGCTGAACAAAGTTCTCAACTTCTACGATATTGGTTTCCATGATTTACCACCGTTTTTGGGATTTGCGTTCGCTGCTCTGGACTGTCAAATATAATGTCCACCCTATCGAATCTGTATGCAAATAAATTGTTTGTCAAATGTTAAATTAAGTTTGCAAAAGGCAGATCTCGTTGCTAGATTGAGAAAATATTGAACGAAAAGGCCGTTTTACAGGCGAAAATGGCCTAAATTTAGTCCACTTTGTGAGGGCGATTATGGAAAATATAATGAACAAGCCAGTTATTGGCGTGGTGATGTGTAGAAACAGGCTTAAGGGTCATGAGACCCAGACCCTGCAAGAAAAGTACCTGAATGCCATTATTAACGCGGGGGGTTTACCGATTGCCTTACCGCATGCGCTGGCTGAGCCAGAGCTGCTCACCGCTCTGCTGCCCACCCTGGACGGGATTTACCTGCCGGGCAGCCCAAGTAACGTGCAGCCGCACCTTTATGGTGAAAACGGCGATGAGCCTAACGCCGATCCCGGGCGAGATCTTCTGAGTATGGCGCTGATTGCCGCCGCGCTCGAAAGGCGCATCCCCATTTTCGCCATCTGCCGGGGGCTGCAGGAACTGGTTGTTGCGACGGGGGGGACGCTGTATCGCCGCCTGTTCGAGCAGAACGACCTGCTCGAGCACCGGGAAGATCCTGAACTGCCGGTTGAGCTACAATACGCTCCGTCTCATGAAGTTCAGGTTCAGGAGGGAGGACTGCTGTCTCAATTAATACCAGGCTGTAACACATTTTGGGTAAACTCGTTACACGGGCAAGGTGCACGAACGTTAGGAGCACGGCTTCGCGTGGAGGCCCGTTCGACGGATGGGCTGGTCGAGGCGGTCAGCGTTCATGACCACCCTTTTGCCCTCGGCGTGCAATGGCACCCCGAATGGAACAGCAGCGAGTACGCCCTGTCCCGTATGTTGTTTGAAGGTTTTATCACCGCCTGTCAAAGCCACATTGCCGAGAAGCAGCGGCTTTGACCACTACCGTAAAGGAAATGCAACTATGAGCGATGACGGACTGGCGCCAGGGAAACGTCTGTCTGAGATCCGCCAGCAGCTGGGTCTCTCGCAGCGGCGTGCCGCCGAACTGTCTGGGTTAACACACAGTGCCATCAGCACCATTGAGCAGGACAAAGTCAGTCCTGCCATCAGTACGCTACAGAAGCTGCTGAAAGTTTATGGGCTGTCGCTCTCGGAATTCTTTTCGGAACCGGAAAAACCTGATGAACCGCAGGTGGTTATTAATCAGGAAGACCTTATCGAAATAGGCAGTCAGGGGGTTTCGATGAAGCTGGTTCATAACGGAAATCCGAACCGTACGCTGGCGATGATTTTTGAAACTTACCAGCCTGGAACCACGACCGGAGAGAGGATCAAACATCAGGGTGAGGAGATCGGTACGATACTGGAAGGTGAAATATTGTTGACCATTAATGGCCAGCAATATCACCTGGTTGCGGGGCAAAGCTATGCCATCAATACCGGCATACCGCACAGCTTCAGCAACACCTCGGCAGGCGTCTGCCGCATTATCAGTGCCCACACCCCCACCACGTTCTAATTACCACTCAGTCCCGGCGTAAGCGCGCTTACGCCGGGAAATATAAAAACGATCTCTGTCGGCATTTAACGGGTTAATTCCCGGAATGCCCCACGGCTTCGTATTGCCTGAAACGGCCATGCCTTTATTTATCTGATTGCGAAAGAAAGGAGTGAATATGCATTTTCAGCACCTGACTTACTGGCAGGATAAAGCAAAAAACAGCGTCATTGAGACCCGGTTATTTATTAACGGCGCCTATTGTGACGCCGCCGATAACACCACGTTTGCAACCGTCAATCCCGCGACCCAGCAGACGCTGGCGAACGTCGCCCGGGGCAAGCAGGCGGACGTGGACCGCGCGGTTCAGGCCGCGCGTGAGTTATTTGAGCGCGGTGACTGGTCGCAGGCGTCTCCGGCGCAGCGCAAGGCCGTGCTAAATACGCTCGCCGATTTAATGGATCGCCATAGCGAAGAGCTGGCCTTACTGGAAACGCTGGACACCGGTAAACCCATCCGCCACAGCCTGCGCGACGATATTCCCGGCGCGGCGCGCGCCATTCGCTGGTACGCCGAAGCGGCGGATAAAGTCTACGGCGAAGTGGCGCCTACGGGTCCGGGCGAGCTGGCGATGATCGTGCGCGAGCCCATCGGGGTTGTCGCGGCCATCGTCCCCTGGAACTTCCCGCTGCTGCTGGCCTGCTGGAAGCTGGGCCCGGCGCTGATCGCGGGTAATAGCGTGGTACTGAAACCGTCGGAGAAATCGCCCCTCACCGCCCTGCGGCTGGCCGGGCTGGCGAAAGAGGCGGGCCTGCCGGACGGCGTGCTGAACGTGATAAGCGGTTACGGCCACGAAGCGGGCCAGGCGCTGGCATTGCATCCGGAGGTCGAGGTGCTGACGTTTACCGGCTCTACCCGTACCGGCAAGCAGCTGTTAAAGGACGCGGGAGAAAGCAACATGAAGCGCGTCTGGCTGGAGGCGGGCGGCAAAAGCGCCAACATTATCTTTGCCGACTGTCCGGACCTGGACAAGGCCGTGAGCGCGACCGCCGCCGGGATTTTTTATAACCAGGGGCAAGTCTGTATCGCCGGTACCCGTCTGCTGCTCGAAGACAGCATCGCCGATGAGTTCCTGGCCAGGCTAAAAGCGCAGGCTCGTCACTGGCAGCCGGGCGATCCGCTCGACCCGGACAGCACGATGGGCATGCTCATCGACGCTGCGCACGCCGATACCGTCCACACGTTCATTCGCGAGGGAACCCGGAAAGGCACGCTTCTGCTGGACGGGCGGGAACAATCATGGCCTTCCGCTGTCGGTCCAACCATTTTTGTCGACATCGACCCCGCCTCCCCGCTGTGCCGGGAAGAGATTTTCGGGCCGGTGCTGGTCGTCACCCGTTTTAAATCCGAAGAGGAAGCCTTAACGCTGGCCAACGACAGTGAATACGGGCTTGGCGCAGCGGTATGGACCCGCGATCTTTCCCGCGCGCACCGCATGAGCCGCCGCCTGAAGGCCGGCTCGGTCTTCGTCAATAACTATAACGACGGTGATATGACCGTTCCCTTTGGCGGCTATAAGCAGAGCGGCAACGGTCGCGATAAGTCCCTGCACGCGCTGGAAAAATTTACCGAACTGAAAACCATCTGGATTGCCCTGGAGCCTCAATCATGACCGAACATACCACCAGCTACTACGCGGCCAGCGCGAACGCTTACGAACCCTTCCCGACGCTTAACGAGTCGATCAGCTGTGACGTGTGCGTGGTGGGCGGCGGCTATACCGGCCTCTCCTCCGCGCTGCATCTCGCCGAAATGGGCTATGACGTGGTGCTCCTTGAAGGGGCGCGCATCGGCTTCGGCGCCAGCGGACGCAACGGCGGCCAGCTGGTTAACTCCTACAGCCGCGATATCGACGTGATCGAGAAAAACTACGGGCCCGATGCCGCCAGAATGCTCGGGAGCATGATGTTTGAAGGCGGGGAAATCATCCGGGAACGCATCCAGCGCTATCAAATCCAGTGCGACTATCGTCCCGGCGGGCTGTTTGTGGCGCTTAACCATAAGCAGCTGGAGACGCTGGAGGAGCAAAAAGCCAACTGGGAACGCTACGGCAACACGCAGCTGGAGCTGCTGGACGTCAGCGCCATCCGCCGGGAGGTCGACAGCGAACGCTATACCGGCGCGCTGCTGGACCGCAGCGGGGGGCATATTCATCCGCTGAACCTGGCGATCGGCGAAGCGGACGCCATTCGCCTGAACGGCGGGCGGGTGTATGAACAGTCCCCGGTGACCGCCATTCAGCACACCAGCCCGGCCGTGGTGAGCACGCAGCATGGCCAGGTGACGGCCCGCTACGTGATCGTCGCCGGGAATGCCTATCTCGGCGATAAGATCGAACCGGAACTGGCAAAACGCAGCATGCCCTGCGGCACCCAGGTGGTGACCACCGCCCCGCTGCCGGAAGAGGTCGCCCGCACGCTCATCCCCAATAACTACTGCGTGGAAGATTGTAACTACCTGCTGGATTACTACCGTCTCACCGCCGACAACCGCCTGCTGTACGGCGGTGGCGTAGTGTATGGCGCGCGCGATCCGGACGATGTCGAGCGCCTGGTGATGCCAAAGCTGCTCAAAACTTTCCCTCAGCTGGCGGGCGTCAAAATCGACTACCGCTGGACGGGCAACTTCCTGCTGACCCTGTCCCGTATGCCGCAGTTTGGTCGTCTGGATAAAAACATCTATTACATGCAGGGCTACAGCGGCCACGGCGTGACCTGCACCCACCTGGCCGGACGGCTGATTTCGGAACTGTTGCGCGGTGACGCAGAGCGCTTTGATGCGTTTGCCAACCTCCCGCACTACCCCTTCCCGGGCGGCCGCAGCCTGCGGATTCCATTCACGGCGATGGGCGCGGCGTATTACAGCCTGCGCGATCGTCTTGGCGTATGATCGTTTCGACAAAAGGGTATCTGACATGAGTAACCAGGAATTTCATCAGCGCAGACTTTCTGCCACCCCGCGCGGCGTTGGCGTAATGTGTAATTTCTTTGCCCGCTCGGCGGAGAATGCCACGCTTACCGACGTAGAAGGCAACGACTATATTGATTTCGCCGCCGGGATCGCGGTACTGAATACCGGCCATCGTCATCCTGAACTGGTGGCGGCAGTGGAAAAACAGCTTCACCAGTTCACCCATACGGCCTACCAGATTGTGCCGTATGAAAGCTACGTTTCATTGGCCGAAAAACTTAACGAGCTGGCCCCGGTGGAGAGCCCGGCCAAAACGGCGTTCTTCACAACGGGCGCGGAAGCGGTGGAAAACGCCGTTAAAATCGCCCGGGCCCACACCGGCAGACCGGGTGTGATTGCCTTCGGGGGAGGCTTTCACGGCCGAACCTATATGACCATGGCCTTAACCGGCAAGGTCGCGCCTTACAAGCTGGGATTTGGCCCCTTCCCGGGCTCGGTTTATCACGTGCCGTATCCCTCCGAGCTGCACGGCATCACGACGCAGGATGCCATCACGGCGATAGAACGCCTGTTCAAAGCAGATATTGAGGCGAAACAGGTGGCGGCGATCATTTTTGAACCCATTCAGGGTGAAGGCGGATTCAACGTCGCCCCGCCAGAGCTGGTGGCCGCCATCCGTCGTATCTGTGATGAGCACGGGATCGTGATGATTGCCGACGAAGTGCAGAGCGGCTTCGCCCGAACGGGTAAGCTGTTTGCGATGGAACACTACGCGGACAAACCCGACCTGATGACGATGGCTAAAAGCCTGGCAGGCGGAATGCCGCTGTCCGGCGTGGTGGGCCGCGCCGAAATCATGGACGCGCCGGCTCCCGGCGGTCTGGGGGGGACCTATGCAGGCAACCCGCTTGCGGTGGCCGCCGCGCACGCGGTGCTGAAGATTATCGACAACGAGTCGCTGTGCGCGCGCGCCCGTCAGCTTGGCGATCGGCTGAAAGCCACGCTGGAGGAGATTCAGGGCACCTTCCCTGCGCTCGTGGCGATAAGGGGAAGAGGATCGATGATCGCGGCGGAGTTTTTTGATCCCGAGAGCCGTGAACCGTCGCCCGCCATCGCGCAGGCGATCCAGCAAAAGGCCCTCGCCCAGGGCCTGCTGTTATTGATCTGCGGCCAGTACGGCAACGTGATCCGCTTCCTTTATCCGCTGACCATTCCGGATGCCCAGTTCAACCAGGCGCTGGCGATCCTGCAACAGGTTATGTGCGATAAGTCCTGAGTGCCCACCGAAAACCGTATCCCGGAATGCCGGGGACGGTTTTCTACGGAGGAGATCGGCACAGATTTCCTCCGTGTGGGAAATGTTGGGGAATTTGCTCGGTTTCATTGTATGCTCCCTGAAACACATCCCCGGCATGAGGAAATAAGAATTGCAAAAAACATCAGCCTATCAGTCACTTGTGAAAACCTTCCAGCGTCTCTCTCGCTTCTCGCACCTCTCCTCCATCGCCAGCTGGGACATGTTCACCATGATGCCGCCCGGCGGCAGCGCCGCGCGCGGCGAGGCGCTGGCAGAGATGAGCGTCCTGCAGCACCAGCTCCTGACCGATAAAAAAGTCGGCGACCTGTTAGCGGCGGCGGCAGGAGAAGATCTGAATGACGTCGAACAGGCCAACCTGCGCGAAATGACGCGCCACTACCAGCAGGCGACCCTGCTGCCGGAATCGCTGGTGGAAGCCAAATCCCTGGCGGGCAGCAGGTGTGAACACGCCTGGCGTACTCAGCGCCCCGCCAACGACTGGCAGGGCTTTTCCGCCAACCTGAAAGAGGTGGTTAAACTCAGCCGTGAAGAGGCGCGCCTGCGGGCGGAAGCCAAAGGCTGTACGCCATACGATGCGTTGCTGGACATATTTGAACCCGACATGACCAGCGCCCGTCTGGACGTGCTGTTCGGCGACATGAAGTCCTGGCTGCCGGACCTGCTGGCAAACGTCGTGGAAAAGCAGGCTCAGCGATCGTTTGTTCCTCCTCAGGGGCCTTTCCCGACGGCAACACAGCGTGAACTGGGCCTGGAAGCCATGAAGATGCTCGGCTTCGATTTTAACGGCGGTCGCCTCGACGTAAGCGCGCACCCGTTCTGCGGCGGCGTACCGGAGGACGTGCGCATCACCACGCGCTATGACGAGGATGAACTGCTCAGCGCGCTGTTTGGCGTGATCCACGAAACCGGACACGCGCGCTACGAACAAAACCTGCCGCGCGCGTGGGCAGGACAGCCGATTGCGCTGGCCCGCTCAACCGCGATCCACGAATCCCAGAGCCTGTTCTTTGAGATGCAGCTGGGCCGCAGTGAAGCCTTCCTCAAACATCTTCTCCCTGCGGTGCACGCTCGTTTTGGCAGCCAGGCGGCGTTCAGCGAAGAGAACTTTATTGCCTGGAACCAGCGCGTGAAGCCGGGCTATATCCGCGTCGATGCGGACGAAGTGAGCTACCCGGCACACGTGGTGCTGCGCTATGAGATTGAGCGGTCGCTGATCAACGGCGAGATCGAAGTGGACGATATCCCTGCCCTGTGGGACGAGAAAATGCAGGCCTGGCTCGGGTTATCCACCAAAGACAACTACCGCAACGGCTGTATGCAGGATATTCACTGGACCGACGGCGGTTTTGGCTACTTCCCGTCGTATACGCTGGGGGCCATGTATGCCGCACAGCTGTTCCACGCCGCGAAAACGGCGCTTCCGGGTCTGCAGGCCTCCATCGCTGAGGGCGATTTTTCCGCACTCTTTGAGTGGCTGCGCCAGAACATCTGGCAGCACGGCAGTCGCTTCAGCACGTCGCAGCTAATCACCCAGGCGACGGGTGAAGATCTGAATATTCGTTACTTCCGCGAGCATCTGACCTTCCGTTATTTGTAATCTGTTTGGCCGGGGGTGAGGGACCTCAGGTAAAAGAGCCGTATGTTACCCCTCACCCCAGCCCGTACCCCCTCATGGGAGAGGGAGCCGTCTGTGCAGGACCCCAGCAATGTACATATGGTTACACGCCGATACCAATCACTCACGGAAACCCCGAATTTACAGGGATATAGTTATTTCAACGGCCCCGCAGTGGGGTTAAATGAAAAACCAAATTCGAGGGTATGAACATGAAAAAAGTATTAGCTCTGGTTGTTGCCGCTGCTATGGGTCTGTCTTCTGCTGCGTTCGCTGCTGAAACCACTGCTGCACCGGCTGCTGCGGCACCTGCTGCAACGACCACCGCGGCGCCAGCAAAAACTGTCCATCACAAGAAACATCATAAAGCCGCTAAACCGGCTGTAGAGCAGAAAGCTCAGGCTGCTAAAAAGCACCACAAAAAAGCGACCAAACCGGCTGTAGAACAGAAAGCTCAGGCTGCTAAAAAGCATCACAAAAAAGCAGTAAAACACGAAGCTGCTAAACCAGCTGCACAGCCAGCTGCGTAAGAGTACAAGCTTAACCGTGCCCTTCGGGGCACGTTGGTAAACCGGCGCTGAACCGGACAGGTTCCGCGCCGTTTTTTTTATCCGGAGGGCGTATGCTGCGACGCTATCGGTTTGAGCTGATTCTGATCCTGCTTATTTTATGCGCGCTCATTGCCAGCCATTTTTATCTTTCCTGATTGTAGCACGCTGATTTTACTCCCACTTTAGCGCTGTCCCGTCTATAGTATTTTCATAGGGTTCACTTTTAATAATCATAATTACCCCCCACCAGAGTGAGATATGCGTAAATCTGTTGTGTTGTTACTGGGAACGTTTGGTCTTTTTTCTGGATTCTCACATGCGGATGATGGCGGTGATGACACCATTAGCGCGAAAGAGCTCAAGACGCTTTTTTTCAATCATGACGACCGCACGCGCGTCACCGATCCCACCCAGGCGCCCTGGGATGCTATAGGTCAACTGGAAACCGCCAGCGGTAACTTATGTACTGCGACGTTGATCACCCCTCAGCTTGCCCTGACGGCAGGCCACTGTCTGTTAACGCCGCCAAACGGCAAGCCGGATAAAGCGGTGGCCTTGCGGTTTGTGTCGCAAAAAGGGACCTGGCGCTATGAAATCCACGGTATTGAAGGCCGTGTCGATCCGTCTCTCGGCAAACGCCTGAAGCCGGATGGTGACGGCTGGATCGTGCCACCGGCGGCCGCCGCATGGGACTTTGGCCTGATCGTTTTACGCTACCCCCCTTCCGGCATTACGCCGCTGCCGTTATTTGACGGCGACAAAGACGCACTCACCGCTGCCCTGAAAGCCGCTGACCGAAAGGTGACGCAGTCCGGCTATCCTGTCGACCATCTGGATACGCTTTACACCCACACCGACTGTATTGTGACGGGCTGGGCGCAAAACAGCGTACTTTCGCACCAGTGCGATACGTTGCCGGGTGACAGTGGTTCACCGCTGATGCTGAAAACAGATAACGGCTGGCAGTTGATTGGCGTGCAGAGCTCTGCACCGGCGGCGAAAGATCGCTGGCGCGCAGATAACCGGGCCTTGTCCGTGACCGGTTTTCGCGACAAGCTGGAAGCGCTGGCACAGCAATAAATCAGCATCGTCTGACCTGATGCAGTGCCCTGATTGACTCAATCGGCATCGGCTGGCTGAACCAAAAACCCTGCAGTTGATCGCAGCCAGCCAGCCGCAGCAGTTTCATTTGCTTCTCGGTTTCCACCCCTTCGGCGACCACCGCCATCCCCAGCGCGTTGGCGATCCGCACCGTGCCGCTCACCAGCGCGGCTGCCTGTTCATCGTTGTCCACCAGCCCGGCCAGGGATTTATCGATCTTGATGGTGTCGAAGTTAAAACGCCGCAAATAGCCAATGCTGGAATAGCCGGTGCCAAAGTCATCCAGCGCCACCGCGGTACCCAGCGCTTTAAGATTGGCTATTGCCATGCGGGCACGATCCGGATTTTCCAGCACATAGCTCTCCGTTACCTCAAGCTGCAGCCGGTGGGCCGGGAAACGGGTACTCTCCAGCACGCTGGCCACTTTGTCTTCGAAGGCGGGATCGCGAAATTGCGCGGGAGAGATATTAACGGAAAGCTTTAAGTCACCGTATGGCTGGAGATCCTGACAGGCGCGCTGCAACACAAACTGGCCCAGTTTGTAAATCAGACCGCTGGTCTCCGCGATGGCGATGAAGGTATCCGGGCCCAGCGGCCCTTCCGGGCGACGCGGCCAGCGGACCAACGCTTCGACGCTGCTCATCGTCTGAGTGCGGGCGTCAACGATCGGCTGATACCAGACCTCAAACTCATCGCGCTCCAGACCGCTACGGATCTGATTTTCAATCGCCAGCTTGCGTTCCCGGACGCTGTTCAGCTCCGCATCGTAGTGGGTAATCCGCCCTTTTCCACTCATTTTGGCGTGATACATGGCAATATCGGCGCGGCGAAACAGTTCTGAGCTGGTGCATTCAATCAGAGTTCCGCTGGCGATACCGATGCTGGCCCCGATATGGATGGTGCGTTCCCCCAGCTGAACCGGGGTGGCGAGGAAATCCAGCACCGAAACGGCAAAGGCTGTGGCTCGGGCCTCTGCATCATCACCGCCGATTGTCATGGCAAACTCATCCCCGCCCATGCGGGCCAGCATCCCGCCCGGCGGCACCCGTTCACTCAGCGTTTTCGCAATCGCCACGATGAGATCGTCCCCCACGCTGTGGCCGTAGATATCATTCACATCTTTAAAACCATCCAGATCGATAAACACCACGCTTTTGACGTCGATATCTCCGCGTAAGCTCACCCGATCCAGCGCCTCGATAAGCGCTCGCCGGTTCGGCAGATGGCTTAACCAGTCCGTTCTGGCCACCAGACGTGCCTGGCTTTCTCCTCGCGCAAGCTTGTACAGCCCCACGCTGCTCACCAGAATAAAGAGCAGGATCAGGGCCGATGCCAGCACAACAATCTGCGTGATATCAGAGGATGCCGCCCGGGCGGCCTGCGCCCCCGGAAGCCGCGCCTGCCAGTTCAGATAGCCCAGCAGCTCCCCAGCCGAACTGCGCAGCGGCATACTCATCTCGTTAACTTTATCTGGCGTAAAGTGAAGGTTATCGATCTGAAAGGTCGCCCCCAGGTCGGATAAGATTCTGGCGTTCAGATGACGGGTAATCACCAGATAGCGGCGCGTTCCGTCGGTAACCTGTAATCTTCCGACCATTGGGCGAATCAGCCCAATGCCCACAAAGGCGACGCCGCTTCGCGTTTTGCTGATCCCGGCATAGATATTTTTATCGCCTGATAAGGCGCGCGCATGCTGAGCAATAAGGGCTTTCAGCCCCTCACCGAAAAAATCGAGATTCGTCTCCTGAAAAGGCTGACTTTTAAACGATCCCCAGAGGACGTTGAAATGTTCATCCAGCACGAAGGTGCCGTCATAGAGGTTATTAATTTTAAAGCCGGTGCCCCAGGTGTCGTACAGCCAGTCGGTATTAAGCGTGGGACGGTAGGCTTCCCGCACAGCATCGTCCCAGACGGCGTTGTCAAGCACCAGAGATGAGACGCGGTTAACCGATGTCTGAATAGCCCCCTGCACGGAAAGCGCCGTGCGGTGTTCATCAATTTCATTGGTTTTGGTGCTGATAAGATTCAGGGAAAGATAGAGGAGTGCGACGACGGAGATGATTAAGCCGATGCCCGCCATAAAGACCATGGCAAACAACGTTCTCGCATTGGGAATATTGCGCCAGCTTAATGTGCGATACATCAGCCATCCTCTTCATGTTTTGCTTTTCTAAGCGTAATACAGGCAGCGAATTTCGCTGCCTGTAAATCATGGATTGAGGACTGTCAGGCGAGTTTTATCATGATCATGCCGGCAAGCAGCAGGATGAGCCCCATCCAGCCCTTGTTATTTAAGCGCTGGCCGAAGAGCACCCAGCCTGCAGCCAGCGTGGCGGCGATACCAAAACCGCCCCACAACGCATAGGCGACCGAAAGATCGATACCTTTTACCGCCTGGGACAGCGCGCTGAACGCCCCCAGAACCGCCGCAATCGACATCAGGCCGTAGAATTTACGACGAAAACCATCGGAGAATTTCAGCAGAACGTTCGCCAGGATCTCAAGCACGATGGCGAACCCCAGCCAGGCAGCATGAACCCACTCAAACTGTTGCATGGTTCTGCTCCTTCTGCTGTTTGCCAGGTTTACGGGTACCGGACTTAATCAGCACAATACCCGCGACCAGCGTCGTTAAACCGGCGACCTTCATTGTTGTTAATGTTTCGTCAAATATCAGCACGCTGAACAGCGTAATCAACAAAATACCGATCCCCTCCCACAGGGCATACGCGACGCCCAGCGCAATTTTTTTCACTGCAAACGAGAGGAAAATATAAGACAGTGAAATCATCACCAGCATCAAAATAAAACCGGTGTTGCCATCGCTGACGCTTGCCCACTTCATAGACAGCGTGCCGGTAATTTCAGCGATAATAGCCAGCGCTAATAAAATCCAGTAAAACATGTTTTTCTCCTGCTTGAGAATATAATCCATCGTGGCCCGCTGCGTGCAGCAAACCCAAAAATACGAATTGAAATCAGACAGCTAAGCGCTTAGCGCCAGCTCAGGCAGAAGAAATGACTATAGTGCGGTGCGCCAGTGTTGCTCACCAGAAAGCAGGCAGAAAGAAGTGGAGTATACAGCAGTATTGTTTGAAGAGTACGTCCTGAACATATTGTCCATAAAATTACAATTATCCGCGTTGTTGCTTCTCGTCTTTGCGGATGAAAATTGTCCTCGGTAGTTAAACACACCGAATTTGTACCATAAGCCAGGATTTTACTCAAAGTCTTTGCAATTCTTTACCCACTCCGTTTGATTTTGGTTAGTTTATTGCAAAGCCTTTCACCTTTATTATAAATATAAAGAAAATTTCGGAGTCACCATGGCTAAACCCATCATTACCCTGAACGGGTTAAAAATTGTCATCATGCTGGGCATGCTGGTGATCATATTGACAGGCGTGCGCTTCGCCGCCGACATTATTGTGCCCTTTATTCTGGCCCTGTTTATTGCGGTGATCCTCAACCCGCTGGTGCAGCGCATGACGCGGCTACGCATTCCGCGCGTGCTGGCCATCACGCTGCTTATCAGCATCATTATTGTGGCGATGGTACTGCTGGTGGCTTATCTGGGTACCTCGCTCAATGAACTGGCGCGAACGCTGCCAAAATACCGCTCTTCGCTGGCTATCCCCCTGCTGCAGCTGGAGCCCTGGCTGCAGCGGGCGGGTATCGAAGTCTCGGTTGAAGAACTGCTGAAATATATCGACCCCAACGCGGCGATGACGATCGTCACCAGCCTGCTGGCGCAGCTTTCCAATGCCATGACATCCATTTTCCTGCTGTTTTTAACGGTGGTTTTCATGCTGCTGGAGGTGCCGCAGCTGCCAGCAAAGCTGCAGCAGATGATGGTCCGTCCGGTCGAAGGAATGGGGGCGATTCAACGCGCGCTGGACAGCGTTTCCCGCTATCTGGTGCTGAAAACCGCCATTAGCCTGGTGACGGGCGTTGTCGTCTGGTTGATGCTTCTGGCGCTGGACGTTCGCTTTGCGTTTGTCTGGGGGTTGCTGGCGTTTGCGCTCAACTACATTCCCAACATTGGCTCCGTGCTGGCGGCGATCCCCCCTATCCTCCAGGTGCTGGTTTTCAGCGGGCTTTATGACGCGCTGATCCTGCTTGCCGGATACCTGGTCATCAATCTTGTGTTCGGTAACATTCTTGAGCCACGCATGATGGGTCGTGGCCTGGGGCTCTCCACGCTGGTGGTCTTTTTGTCCCTGATTTTCTGGGGCTGGCTGCTCGGGCCCGTTGGGATGCTGCTCTCCGTTCCACTCACCATCATCGTCAAGATTGGTCTGGAACAGACGGCAGGCGGGCAAAGTATCGCCGTGCTGCTGAGCGATATGAGCCATAAATAGCGCTCAGTCCTCCATCGACAGGAGGGGCTTGCGGGTCCTTCCACCTTCACGATAAGCGCTGAGCGCCCTCTGCCACTCCGCCAGCGGGTACACCGTAACGTCGCTGTACTCACTGCCGGGCAACATCCGCCAGATGCGCTCGAACTCCGCGCGCCACGCCTCAACGCCGAGCGCATCCAGACCGTTTCGGATATGGAACCACGCCACGCGCGGCGCAGGCCGCCGCTGTGTGAAGGCTTGCCCGGAGAGCAGCCCGTAGCAGGCAAACATGCCCTGCTCGGGCATCACGCTGAGGATCGCTTCCGCAAGCGGTCCGCCGGTGGCATCGTAGACGATATCGCTACGGGCGGCGACGATGCCGATTCTGTTTGCGTCATGCTGCGCGACAGGCGTGATGCCCATCGCCTCCAGCCGTTCAGCATGCACGGCAGAACGGTGAATGCCGTACACCGCTTCCGCCCCCGCCTGACGCGCCCACTGCCCCAGCAGAATGGCGCAATCCGATCCGGCAGCCGTGAGCAAGACCCGCTTTCCGCGCGGCGGGTAGCGGGTCAGCATCATCTGCGCCGCCAGCGGGTTGATGTAGGCCCGCGCGGCCAGCTGTGCGTCGACGGTGTCCGGAACGGGTATCGCATACTCTGCCGGGCAGTCCACATAGCGCTGCCAGGTTCCCTGACCGCGCAGCGGCAGGACGCGCTGACCCACCAGATGCTTAAACGAGGCGGGCGCCTCGATGACAACCCCAACACCTTCATACCCCGCGATCGCCGGTAACGGGGTTCGGTGGCGATAGGCGCCGGTGATGGGAATAAGATCGGACGCGTTCACCGGAGAAAACAGCATCCGCACGCGGAGCTGTCCCGGCGCAAGCGCGCCCGGGGGCGCGGTTTCAGGTTGCAGAACGGTTTCTGGCTCGCCAAAACGGCGATACCAGAGGGCCAGATTTTCCATTACGATCTCAAGGCTGATAGCGGAACTACTCGCGCCAGCCCATTGCCGGTGCGACATGCTTGAGAATAGACTCAATCACGTGCGCATTATAATCCACACCCAGCTGGTTCGGTACGGTCAGTAAGAGCGTGTCCGCCTCGGCAATCGCCTCGTCTTTTTTCAGCTGTTCAACCAGCTTGTCCGGCTCCGCGGCATAGCTGCGCCCGAAGATGGCGCGCGTTTTCTCATCAAGATAACCCACGCTATCGCTGTCGTTGCGGCTGGCCCCAAAATACATCCGGTCACGGTCGTCCATCAGCGCAAAAATACTGCGGCTGACCGACACCCGCGACTCACGCGTATGCCCCGCCTCTTTCCAGGCCTGACGGTACGCGCGGATCTGTTTTGCCTGCTGAATATGGAACGGCTCACCGGTTTCATCGTCCTTCAGGGTTGAACTTTGCAGGTTCATGCCCAGTTTTGCCGCCCATACGGCCGTCGCATTGGAACCGGCGCCCCACCAGATACGCTCGCGCAGCCCTTCAGAATACGGCTCCAGGCGCAGCAGCCCCGGCGGATTAGGGAACATTGGCTGCGGGTTCGGTTTGGCAAACCCTTCCCCACGCAGCACCTCAAGCAGCACCTCGGTATGACGACGCGCCATGTCCGACTCGTTTTCCCCTTCCTGCGGGACATAGCCGAAATGACGCCAGCCATCAATAACCTGCTCCGGGGAGCCGCGGCTGATGCCGAGCTGCAGGCGACCGCCGGAAATCAAATCCGCCGCGCCCGCATCCTCGGCCATGTACATCGGGTTTTCGTAACGCATGTCGATCACGCCGGTGCCGATTTCGATGGTTTTCGTTTTTGCACCAATAGCGGCCAGCAGAGGGAACGGCGAGCTAAGCTGTCGGGCGAAGTGGTGCACGCGGAAATAGGCGCCGTCTGCCCCCAGCTCCTCAGCCGCCACGGCTAAATCAATGGACTGCAGCAGCGTGTCTGCCGCCGAGCGCGTGCCCGACTGCGGCGAAGGCGTCCAGTGACCAAAGGATAAAAATCCGATCTTTTTCATAACCATTTTTCCTGATAATACGTTGCGTTCTGTCCACTTTACGCATTACCCGATAAGAATAAATGCCGTTTATTTAACGGAAAGCATCAAATAAATTGACAGAATAGCGTGGTTCTTCATTCCGCCCCATAATGGGATATAATCTTCCCCACTCTTTTCATGGCAGGTAAAACCGGCAATGGCTTTGATCCCCAAAAACTACGCGCGGCTGGAAAGCGGCTATCGCGAAAAAGCATTAAAAATCTATCCATGGGTGTGTGGACGCTGCTCGCGCGAGTTTGTCTATTCCAATCTTCGCGAACTCACGGTTCACCATATCGATCACGACCATACCAACAACCCGGAAGATGGCAGCAACTGGGAGCTGTTGTGCCTGTTTTGCCACGATCACGAGCATTCGAAATACACCGAAGCGGATCGGTACGGCACCACCGTGGTCGCCGGGGAAGACGCGCAAAAAGACGTGGGCGTCGCCACGTTTAACCCGTTTGCCGATTTAAAGGCGATGATGGATAAGAAGAAGTAATCCTCTCGCCCCCTCGCTCACATCGTGATCCACGAATTTAGAATGTCCAGGTGATAGCGGCGGTTGCAGACCCCTCATTGCGCCGCATCACTATCGGGCTGTCATTGGCATGGTCGCCAAGCCAGGTATAGTCCGCGCTCAGGACCGTCCCCCAGTGGGCATCGAACTGGTGGCTCCAGGTCAGGCTGGTGTCGACGCCGTAAAATCCACCCGGCGCAGCATAGCGGCGATAGCCGGTGCGGCGGCTCTGCTGCTCGCTGACCCCATACCAGGTATTCAGATAACGGCTGTCGCCAAACAGGGCCGCAGACTGCAAGGCGATCGTGTCCTGGTTATTTTGTACAGGGATCAGCGTAACGGAGGCCTGATAGCTTGCCCCCTGGCTGTCGGTTAACGGCAGCGTCGTTTTGCCTTCCATACTCAGCCATGGCGCGGCCTGCCAGCCGACGGCAAGGCCGGTATTCAGGGTGGCATCAATGTCCCCCATTCCTTTCAGATTGTTTGCGCCCTCACGCCAGCCAGAATTTTTATCAGCCCTTCCGAAGTCGTAGCCCAGCGTGTGTTCGAAATACCAGCCGCTGTCATTTTGCAGGTCATACCCCACCCCTTTTTGCGCATCAACGAAGAAAGCGCCTTTGCGTCCCTGCAGCACAGGAACCACCTGCCACACCTGCTTGTCTGAGCCTGAGTAACGCGGGGCGTATTGCCCTCCCAGCCCGACGGTTAGGGAATCGGACGCGGTGCCATCATCCGCCTGCGCGCCGGAAGCCACGGCCATCAGAAGCGGGACGGACATATACAGGACTTTATTTATCGCTATCATACTGCTCTCCATACGGACGCTGGCGCCTCCTGATACGGGGGCGGCCACACAATGTTGGCGCAGTATGATTTGGCTGAATCAATGAATCGTCGGGATAGTGTTAAGAAATGGTCAAGGTGAACGGATGTTGTCCAGAAGAGTGCTTATTATTGAAGATGACGCCGATGCGGCCGGCGTGCTCGAAGCCTATTTACGGCGGGAAAATTACGACGTGACCATTACCGGGGACGGTCATTCCGGGCTGGATATAGCACAGCGGTGGAAGCCAGACCTCATTCTGCTGGACGTGATGCTGCCGGGGCTTAACGGCACCGAAGTGCTGGCTGGCCTGCGTCGTAAAAGCGATGTGCCGGTGATTATGGTCACGGCCATGGGGGATACTCCCGATCGCATTGGCGCCCTGCGGTACGGTGCCGATGATTACGTTGTGAAGCCTTATCATCCGGGCGAAGTGGTGGCTCGGGTGCAGGCGGTGCTGCGGCGCAGCAGTAAAAAAGAGGCTGACGAAGAGATCCTCCGCTGGCAAACGCTGGCGGTGGATGTCGCCGCCATTGTGGCGAGCGTAGACAACGGCGACGACGCGCCCGTGATGCTCGATCTTACGCCAACGGAATTCTCGCTTCTGGCAACGCTGCTGCGCTCTCCCGCACGCCCCTTTTCCCGTCAGTACCTGCTGGAACACTGTCTGCCGGAAAGCGAGGCGCTGGAGCGCGTGGTGGACACCCATATTTATAACCTGCGTAGAAAACTCGAAGCGGCGGGCATCTCCGGCGTGTTGATTAACGTTCGCGGCGTGGGTTACAGGTTCAGACAGCCATGATAAAAAACCGGCACTCCTCTCTGTGGCGCTGGATTTGCGCGCGCATCCTGGCGCTGGCTATCGGCAGCGTGATCGTCATTGCCACCTGCATGTGGCTGCGCTATGCGGTCCAGAACTACTGGATCATGGGCAGGATGCCACCGGCGGTCCGGCAGGAGTTTCTTACGCTCAGCCAGAACCCGCAGGCCAATCCGGCCCGCTTCCACTCGATTGTGGACACCTGGTGGGGCCTGAGCTATTCCACACCCTCCATCGCCTCTGCGGACTGGGTTACGGTGGCCCTGCTGGTGCTGGTGATGATCCCGTTTATCGTGGTGATGGGGCTCAAACACGCCCGACCGCTGGCACTGCAGTTCAGCCGCCTTCGCGATGCGGCAAAGGATGTCGCCGACGGGCAGTTTGGCCGTCAGGCTGAGCTCATCAAGGATGCACCGGCGGAAATGGTCAGCTTTGCGACCGACTTTAACTCCATGACGGGGCAACTCGCCCGCTATGAAAAAGAGCTCCGCGCCTCGCACGTCGCGATGGCGCACGAGCTGCGCTCGCCCCTGACGGCCGCCATTGGTCGTCTGCAGGGCATGTTGGACGGCGTGTTTGATGCCAGCCCGGCACAGCTGGGCATGGTGATGAAACAGCTTCAGCACCTCAACCGCCTCACCGATGAGCTTCACCTTCTCTCGCTCGCCGACGCGGGTAACCTCGTGCTGGAGGACCAGCCGTTTTGCCTCGATGAGCTGATTCAGGAGCGAGCTGCCTGGATCATGCCCGAGGCTGACGCGCATCATTTTCGGATAACGTTTCGCAACCCGCGCACCAGCCCCTTCAGAGGCGATGCGTTCCGTCTTGGACAGGTCGTTACCATCCTCATGGAAAATGCGCTACGTTACGGGCGCGATGGCGGCCACCTTGAGGTGGCGCTGCACTACGCCAGCGGTCATTACATCCTCGAATTTACCGATGACGGGCCGGGCGTGTCGCCCCAGTTCTTACCGGAAATGTTTAAACGCTTTAGCCGCGAGGAGCAGTCCCGCGCGCGGCATTCCGGCGGCAGCGGCCTCGGTTTGTCCATCGCCCGGGCGATTTGCCAGGCGCATGGGGGTGAGATTAGCGCGTCATTATCCAAAACGGGCGGCCTCGCCGTGCGCATTTTTTTGCCCTGGCACCCGTCCGGTAATGAAAATATCCACTCTTGATAAAGCCTTGACAGAACGTCGAATCTTTCTCGACGTAGCGCGCATTTAATAACGCCATTCCCTTTATGGAGCGGCGTTATGTCAGACGAATTTTTTCTCTCCCTCCGCCACTGCCTGCATCATTTGTACGGCGTGGCGCGCAACCTTTCCTGGCTGCATTTTCTTCCCCTGGCCCTGCTTGCGCTGGCGATTTTTCCGCTGACCGGCTGCGGTGATAAACACGAAAACAAACCTGACCCAGTGCGTAAGGTACGCTACGTCGTCGTTGGCTCCGCCCAATCCCCTCCCGCGCTGGAAAGAACCGGTGAGATCCATGCCCATGATGAAACGACCCTGAGCTTTCGTACCGGAGGCCGGATACTGACGCGCAGCGTTGATATTGGCGACCGGATCACTGCCGGACAGCTACTGGCCACGCTTGATAATACGACCGGGAAAAACCAGCTCGACAGCGCCGCGGCCGACTATGAAGGTGCCAAAGCCTCTGCTCAGGTCGCCGCGATTAACGTCAGTCGCATGCAAAAGCTTATGCCAACGGGTGCGATAGCCCGCACGCAGCTCGACAGCGCCCGTGCGGACTGGCTTGTCGCCCGCGCGCGCTTAAAAAGCAGCGAGGCCGCCTGGCGAAATGCTCGCGAAAGCCTCGGCTGGACGCGCCTGATCGCGCCACAAGCGGGCGTCATCACGGCCGTGAGCGCCTCAGCGGGGCAGGTTGTCAGCGACGGCCAGTCCGTGCTGACGCTGGCGACCGGAGAAGGTCGCGACGTGGCGTTTGATATTGCTACTCCGGATGCGATTCCGCCTCTGGATAAGACAGAATTGCGGGTTTCCCTCCTCAGCGACCCGTCGGTACAGGCCTCTGCCGTACTGCGGGATATTACCCCGCAGGCCGATCCTCAGACCCGCACCTGGCGCGTCAGAGCGACCCTGCAAAACCCGCCGGAGGCCATGGCGCTGGGTGCCAGCGTCACCGTGACGTTGCCCTCCGCCGCCCCGCACGGGTACCCCCTTCCCGCGTCGGCGCTGACCCGCGTCGGCGACAAACCGGCCGTTTTTGTCATTACCCCGCGGTCGCAGGCGCAGCTGCGCGCGGTAGTGCCCGCGAGCTATACGGCCTCCTCCGTCATGATTGCCTCCGGCCTTGAGCCCGGCGACAGGGTGATTACGGCGGGCGTGAGCACATTACGATCCGGCGAGCCGGTGGTGCCAGGGGAGGTTCAGCCATGAGTACCGGAGCGGAAGCCAAATTTAACCTCTCCGCCTGGGCGCTTAAGAACCAGCAGATGGTCAGCTTTTTCATGCTGCTGGTGATTGCGATGGGCGTGTTCTGCTATGAGAAGCTGCCGCGTAACGAAGATCCGGCGTTCACCATTAAAACGGCCGTCGTCTCCGCGCAGTGGCCGGGAGCCTCCGTGACGGATACCACCCGCCTGCTGACCGATACGCTTGAAAAAAAGCTGCAGGAAACGCCCTGGCTGGACTATCTCGAAAGTGAAACCCGTGCCGGACGCACCGTTATCCACGTCAACCTCCGTGACGATACGCCCCCGCAACGCGTGCCCGATATCTGGTATCAGGTTCGCAAAAAAATGCAGGACATCGCGCCGTCCCTGCCTGACGGGGTGCAGGGCCCTGCCGTGGACGACGAGTTTGACGACACGTTCGGCACTATTTATGCCTTTATTCCCGACGGTTTTACCCTGCGGGAGGTGCGGGATCGCGCAGAGACAATACGTCGCGAGCTCATGTCCCTGCCGGATATGGGTAAGACCACCCTGCTGGGCGAACAGCAGGAGCAGTGGGTCCTCGCCTTTTCTCCGGCACGTCTGGCCGGTATGGGGCTCGATATTCAGGAAGTTGCCGACGCCCTCCGGGCGCAAAACGCGGTTGTCCCGGCTGGCGTTATGCGAACCGGGCAGGAGAACATGGCGATAAAGGTCAGCGGAGCGCTCACCACCGAAGAGAGCTTACGCGCCGTCACGCTGCACGTTAACAATCGCTATATTCCGCTGACCGATATTGCCACCGTCACCCGTGAAATCGCCGAGCCACCGGCTCCGGCCTACCGGGTGAACGGCAAGCCGGCTATCGGGCTGGCGGTGTCGATGGCGCCGACAGGCAACATGCTGCGTTTCGGCGCTGCGCTGAATGCCAGAATGGCGACCCTCAGCGCCGGGCTGCCGCACGGTATCGAGATGGTGAAAGTCGCCGATCAGTCCGCGGTGGTGAGTGACGCGGTAAGCGGGTTTATCCGGGTGCTTATCGAAGCCGTTGTTATCGTGCTGGCGGTTTCATTTGTCTCGCTGGGTTTACGGGCCGGACTGGTGGTGGCGACGGCCATTCCGCTGGTGCTCGCCATGACGTTTGCCGGCATGATGCTCGCAGGTATTGGCCTTCAGCGTATCTCGCTCGGGGCGCTGATCATCGCCCTGGGCCTGCTGGTGGATGACGCCATAATCGCCGTCGAAACGATGGTCTCCCGGCTGGAAGCGGGGGATTCCCGTCGGCACGCGGCCACCCATGCATTCAAAACGACGGCCTTCCCGATGCTCACCGGGACTCTGGTAATGATTGCCGGTTTTATTCCCGTTGGTTTTGCGGCCTCCAGCGCCGGTGAATACTGTTTTTCCCTCTTTGCGGTGGTGCTCATTGCCCTGCTCTGCTCCTGGATTGTCGCGATCTTGTTTTCGCCGCTAACGGGTACGTGGATGCTGCCGGAAACAGTCAGACATCACGCGGCAGAACCCGGAAGGATCGCGCGCGGGTACGGACGGCTTTTACGCCTGGCATTGCGTCACCGGGTCGCTACCGTGCTGCTCGCCCTTTCCGCGCTGGGGCTGTCAGCGTACGGCACGACGTTTATGCAGGGCGAGTTTTTCCCCGCCTCGGACCGGCCCGAGCTGCTGGTCAGCCTGACGCTTCCGGCTAACGCGTCGCAGCCGGAAACGCTCAGAGAGGTGGAAAAGCTGGAAAAGGCGCTGGCCGACAACAGCAATATCGATCGCTTTTCGACGTACGTTGGCTCAGGCGCCATCCGTTTTTACCTGCCGATGGACGTGCTGCTGGAAAATGAAAATATCGCCCAGATGGTTGTGGTCGCGAAGGATCTTGCGGCGCGGGATCGTCTGCACGCACAGCTCAACACGATCCTGGCGACGCAATTTAGCGACATCATCACGCGCGTGTCGCCCCTTGAGCTGGGGCCGCCCGTCGGCTGGCCCATCAAATACCGGGTGAGCGGGCCAGATTATCTGCAGGTCCGGGCGTTTGCGAACCGTCTCACGGACGCGATTGGCCGGTCTTCGTTCTCACGCGACGTTAACCAGACGGCCGGAGAGCCTGAAAGGGTCATCACCCTTAAGGTGAATCAGACGGCGGCCAGGGCGGCGGGAATATCGTCAGAAAGCCTCGCCCGCACGCTGAATACCGTCTGGTCCGGCAGCGTTGTCACCTCCATCAGGGATAACGACCGCCTTGTCGACGTGGTGCTGCGGGCCACGGACGATGCACGTCACAGCACCGCTACCCTCTCCTCGCTCACGATTCAGGGGAATGACGGTAAAAAAATTCCGCTCAGCGCCGTCGCGACGCCGGTCTGGGGCGTGGACGATCCGGTCATCTGGCGCCGCCAGCGCGTGCCCTTTATCACGGTGCAAACCGACCTTGCCCCGGGGCTGAAGGCTGAAGCGGTATCCGCCGCGCTGCGTCCGACGGTGGATAAACTGCGCGCGAGCCTGCCGGCAGGTTACAGCATTGAAGAAGGCGGCGCGGTCGCCGAATCGGATAAGGGGAACAGCTCCGTCTTTACCGTTCTTCCGGTGACGCTGGTCATCATGCTGTTGCTGCTGATGCTCCAGCTGCGGAGATACTCCCGGATGCTGCTGGCGCTCCTGATGGCCCCGTTTGGTTTACCGGGGATCGTGCTGGCTATGCTGCCCGGCGGCACGCCGATGGGGTTTGTCGCGCTGCTGGGCGTCATCGCCCTCGCGGGGATGATCGTACGTAACGCGGTGATACTGATTAGCGAGGTTGACAGCAATCTGGCTCAGGGGATGGCAAATGATGCCGCAATTATGGCAGCGGCGGAGCACCGGGCCAGACCCATCTGTCTGACCGCCTGCGCCGCCATTCTGGGCATGATCCCGATCTCTCACCAGGTTTTCTGGGGCCCAATGGCCTATGCCATTATCGGCGGGCTGCTGGCTGCGACGCTGGTGACGCTGACCGTGTTACCCGCGTCGTTTAGCCTGCTGTTACAGCGGGGAGCTCAGCGCAAAGCCGCAGAAAACGGACCGCGCTGAGGCCCTACCGTTCACCGGCAGATTACGCAGCGGTTAGCGCAAAACGGTCTTTCAGGACATGGCGGATTTCATCCTCCGCCAGTTTCCGCGTTTCAGTGCCGTTCGCCGTAATGGTTTTCAGCATATCGCCCAGTAAAATCTGGCGTCCCTCCGGGCTGTGCTGCACCACCACCCGCTTCTGCACAAAGATGGCATCCGGGTGCGTGGAGTTAAGGTAGTTGGCCGGAACGAAGTCAATCCATTCCTGAGGGGTGAGATCAAAGCCATACTGCCGGGCCCACTCTCCCTCAACCTTCGCCTCAAGCAAATACGCTCCCTCCGCGCTGCGGCTCAGGCGAAACGTGTCGAAATCCTGGGTGATTTCCACGTCAAGCGTGTCCAGCGCCATTGGCGCGCGGATGCCGTAGCTGCCGAACCCGAGATCGCAAAGCCACTGGCGGCTCTCCACCTCGGCGATGAGCGCCATATGGGTTTTCGGCCGCCGCGCGGGGTAGAACATCGGGCGCGCCGCCACGAAGCGGTAAGGTATCCCTAACGCCTCCAGCGCCATCGCAAAAAGCCCGTTAACCTCATAGCAGTAGCCGCCGCGCCCTTTCTTTAACACCTTATCGGCAATCTCGTCTGGCGCCAGCGAGACAATTTTGCCCGCCTGCACGTCCAGATTTTCGAAGGGAACGGAAAAGAGCTGATGGCGCATCAGCGCATGCAGGGTGGCCGTATCGGCAGCCGCCGGTCCGGTGTAGTTTATGCGCTTGAAATAGGTGGAAATGTTGAAATTATCGCTGTGCATAATGCCTCCTTGTCCTGAACATGCCGGACACTATAGATGGCACACATCATTGGCTGTATAGTCAGTTTCATCGAAAATTAGCCTGAACAGTTATCCATGTCTGCGCCGTACCACTCCTCTCCTCACTATCGCCGTATTGCGGATATGCTGCGTCTTACCATTACGTCCGGCGCGCTGCGCGCCGGTGACAGGATGATCTCCGCGCGCAAACTGGCCGAACGCGAGCGCGTTAGCCTTCCGACGGCGCTGGAGGCCCTTCGCTGCCTTGAGGCTGAAGGGCTGATCGTTGCGCGTCCGCGTTCAGGCTATTACATCCGCCAGACCAGCCTCCCTCCGCGCGTGGAGCCCGCGCGTTCCTCACCCGGCCCGGTCCCCGTCACGATGTCCGCCGTGGCCCGGTCGCTGTTCAGCAGTGCAGAAGCCCGGCTGATCCCGCTGGGCGCCGCCCTGCCCGATCCCGCGTGGCTGCCGGGAGATGCGCTGCAGCGGGCGTTACACTCTGCGGGCCGTCGTCTGGACGCACATGGACAGAGCTACAGCCTGCCTCCGGGAAGGCGGGATTTGCGAAGTAAAATTGCCGCGCGCTCTGCGCAGTGGGGAGCCCGTTTCAGCGCGGACGATCTCATTATCACCGCAGGCGCGACGCAGGCGCTGCGCCTGGCCCTGCGGGCCGTATGCCAGCCGGGAGATGTGGTGGCGATTGAGCAGCCCGCCTACTTTGGTACGCTCCTGCTGCTGGAGGATTTAGGCCTGAAGGCCTTAGCGGTCCCCACCGACCCTGCAGAAGGCCTGCTGCTGGAACCGCTGGCGGACGCCATCCGCTGCCACCGCCCCGCGGCCGTTCTGGCCTCGCCCACCGTGCAAAACCCGTTGGGTGCCAGCATGCCCGTCGCGCGCAAGCAGGAACTGGTTTCTCTGCTTGAAGAAGCCGGTATTCCTCTGATTGAGGACGACGTTTACGGTGACCTGGTCGGCGAGGGGCAACGCCCTCCGGCCTGCAAGGCATTCGACCAGAGCGGAAATGTGATCTACTGCAGCTCCCTGTCTAAAACGCTTGCGCCGGGATGGCGAATCGGCTGGATTGCCGCCGGACGCTACTCCCCGCAGGTCTTGCAGGCCCGCATGGCCGGAGACTGGGCCGGTGCGCCGCTGCTGGAAGCGGCGACGAGCGACGTCCTGGCAAGCGGCGACTACGATCGTCACCTGCGGCGGCTGAAGCGGCGGATCGCAGAGGGCGTTCGCGCCGTCGTGGCACAGGTCAAGGCGAGCTTTCCACCCGGTACACACGTTAACGTGCCCGCTGCCGGTTTCCTGCTGTGGGTCGAACTTCCTCCGCAGGTCAACGCGCTGGAGGTGCATCGTCGCGCGCTGGCGCTGGGTATAGGCGTCAGCCCTGGCCCCCTGTTTTCCCCTGCCGCCGAATTAACGCACTTTCTGCGGCTGAACTGCGCAAACGAACCCACGCCCCGCCTGCTGAACGCCGTGGAACAAATTGGTGCGCTGTGCCACGAGCTGGCCGTTTTCACACAAGACTCTCCAGCCACTCGGTAAAAACCCGCACCTTGCGGGAGAGGTGACGGTGTGGATAGAGCAGTGACAGCTTGCGGTCCGGCGAGCGATAGCCTGGCAAGACTTCAACCAGAAGACCGCGGTCTATGTAAGGCTGGAGAAAAAGATTCATCCCCTGCATTAACCCCAGCCCGGCCAGGCCTGCCGCGATGTAGGCCTCGGAGTTATCCACGACAAGCTTACCGGGTAGGGTAATCTCCGCGACGCCTTCTGGCATGGTAAACGTCCACGGATGAATGTGTCTGCTGCTGGTGTTAATCCAGTTGATGGCCTGATGCTTGCGTAAATCATCCGGCGTTTCTGGCACACCGTGTTTTGCCAGCCAGGCCGGGCTGGCGCAGGTCGTGATTTTGATGTTCCCGATTTTACGCGCAATATAATCGCCGTCCTCCAGCTCACCCACCCGCAGCACGCAGTCCAGTCCATCCCGCAGCATATCCCGACGGCGGTCAGAGCTGCTCAGAATGATGTCGATCCCGGGATGCTGACGATAAAAGTCAGGCAGATTGGGTATCACCCGCAGCGTTGCAAACGAGACCGGCATATCGACTCTAAGCTGGCCATGTATTGCCCGATCCGTACCAAACGACTCCAGTAATTCGTCCGCCTGCGCCAGCAGGGGTTTACTGCGGCGATAAAAGGCTTCTCCATCCGGCGTCATGCTAATCCGACGCGTGGTGCGCTGCAGGAGCCGCGTGCCGCTGTGTTGCTCAAGAAGCTGCAGCGCTTTGGTGACCGCCGGGCGATGGATCTGCAGATTCTCCGCCGCCTGGGTAAGACTGCCTGACTCGACAATTTCAATAAAAATCCGAATAGATTCAAAGAGGTTTATTTGCATAAGGGATGTTTTTGCCGCGAGCAGGATAAAGTTATTGTTATTAATCTTATAACAGTGATGAATATTTTTGGCTATTTTTCCTAACAATACTGCGCCCTACACTCTTCCCCATTCAAACGTAAGGGAGAGTCTGCTATGAAAAATAACCGTATTTGTCAGATCCTGGGTATCGAAAAACCTGTTATTCAGGGGCCATTGTCCTGGCTTACTGACGCCCGCCTGGTCGCTGCGGTCAGCAATGCCGGAGGGCTCGGCGTGCTGGGGCCCAACGCTGGGTTAACAGCCGATACCGCGGTTTCCACGCCGGAAGAGACCGCCGAAAAAATGCGTGAAGAAATTCGAAAAACCAAACGGCTGACCGAAAAACCGTTTGGTGTGAACCTGATCCCTACCGCCGTTAATGACGTCTGGACAGGGCCTATCCTTCAGGTGGTAAAAGAGGAAGGCGTCAGGGTCGTGGTGTATACGGGCTACGGGGAAGGCAGCATTATTCCCGCGCTGTTCAATGAGTTAAAAGAGGCAGGTATCGCCATTATCTACCGCGACATCAATCCCACGCCGGAAAACACCCTTCTGGCTGAAGAGATGGGGGCAGACATTATCGTCGCCACCGGTTTTGACGAGGGCGGAACGTTGCCCGCGACGGCGCTGGGGACCTTTTCCATCGTGCCGCTGATTGCCGACGCCGTGAAGCATATTCCGGTGATGGCCGCGGGCGGCATTACCGATAATCGCACCGCTAGAGCGGCGCATGCGTTAGGCGCTGAAGGCGTGTTTGCCGGTTCGGTCTTTATCAGCAGCGAAGAAAGCCGCGTGCCGCAGGGAGTCAAAGAGAAAATTGTTGCCGCCAACGGCCTGGACCTGCTGCTTTTCCGGACCGTGCCCCATTACTACCGCTCTCTACCCGGCAAGCTGGCGGAAAAACTGGCGGCGATGGATAAAGCAGGCGCAAGCAACGAAGCGCTGGGCAAGGCGATGGGAGGATTACGGGGCCTGCGCCTGGGCATGCTGGAAGATAACACCGATGAAGGCTATATCGCGCTCGGCACGGGGATTGGGAACATCCACAGCGTGAAAAGCGTGGCCGAGATCGTCAATATGTTAGCGGTTGAGTAAGCCCCTGGCGTCCTGACGGTTATCAGGACGCCCTGTGTTCTCAGGGAATAATCCGCGCGGCTCTCATCTGCGCGAACAGGCTGAAAAACATCTCATCGGTCGCCTGCATTTGCGTAAAACCCGCCCTGCGCAGCTTGCTCCCGTCACCGAACATGTCGTAATCCCAGCTAAAGACAAAATCGGCAAACCGCCCGTCGCTCAGCTGCAGAATATCCGCTTCCACCAGCCGCTCTTCGGCAAGTTCGCGCCATACGCCGCGATAGTCGTTAAACAGCTGATGAAATGACAGCCTCACCGGCGGCGCAGAGTCCAGTTCAAACCAGCGTGCGATGCGCGGCCACAGCTCGCTCCAGCGCCAGATATCGCCATTGTTTACGTTGAAGGCCTGATTCTGTGCCGCAGGTGACGCGGCGGCCCACAGCGTGGCCTCGGCCAGCAGCCCGGCGTCGGTATGATCCACAATGCTGTGCCAGGTCTGTTCTGAACCGGGAAAACGCAGCGGTAAACCCAACGCCTTGCACAGGGAGGCGTACAGGGCGATGCTCAGCGCAAGGTTCATGGCATTGCCCGGCACCGCGCTCCCCACCACGCCCGGCCTGATGGCATTCCAGTGCCAGCGTTTTCCCCGCTGAAACTGGCTGAGCCACGTGAGCTGTGCGGCGTTAAACTCGGCCCCCGGCACGCCGGGATCGCTTTCCCGCGCCGGGGTTTTAAACGGCCCCAGATGCGCGCCGTAGACCTTGTACCCCTGCATCAGGCTTATCGTCTGCAAAGGTGCCGCTGTTTCGAGGGTGCTGACCAGATTGCGCAGCATGGTGACGTTCGGCTCAACCATGTCCGTCCAGTTCGCCGCGTTCGCCCAGGCGCTGTAAAAGATGTGGGTGACACCGTTCAGGGAGCGCAGCGCCCGGGCGCTGTCCTGTTCATCCAGTAAATCGACCTTGACCATCGGAATGCCGTCAGGATGCGATCCGGCATGACGGCTGAGGCCAATCACCTCCCACTGATGGTTCAGGAGCGTGTTGACCAGCTGCCTGCCGACAATGCCGCTGGCGCCCGCGACCAGGGCGACGTTGTGTTGCTGCCTCTTACTCATGGTGTTTCTCCGGAAAGGGTGACAGACGCAGTGTGGTATATTATTTTTTCTGGAGATATCCCATGAAACTGATGGCACTTATAAGCAAAATCATTAAATGAATAATAAGCTCAATGCCATTTCTACCTTTCTGCGCGTCGCTGAAGCGGGCTCGTTTTCAGCGGCTGCCCGTCAGACCGGTATTAAGCAGTCCGCCGTCAGTCAACAGATCGCGGCGCTTGAGGAATCGCTGGGTGTGGTACTGCTGCACCGTACGACGCGTACGATGAAGCTGACCGAACAAGGGGAACGTTACCGGCGTGATATGCAACTCGTGCTGGACGCCATGGGGGAAGCGGAGAGGCGTTTACATCCTGCCGATCATAGCGTTCAGGGACGCGTCCATGTCCAGTTACCGAGCGGCCTGGGTCAGATCTTTTTACCGCATCTGCTGGCGCTGCAGCGCCTGCATCCCGAACTGCAGCTGATGATTTCTCTCGATGACCGCCTTGCCGATCTGGTGACGGAGGGCGTGGATATCGCGATACGGCTGGGCAGCGAGCCTCCGCAGGCGCATGCGGCTCGCGTGCTGGGGCGTATTGAGGCGGCGCTGTTTGCCGCTCCCGATTTTCAGGCGGTACACGCCGTCAGCGAGCTGGCGACGCTCCCACACGTGCGGTTCAGCGGCATTCCGCAGGATGCCCCCCTGCGCCTGATTTCTGACGAGGAAACGGTCGAGGTCAACGTGAATACCGTTTTCCGTGCCAACACCAGCGACGCGCTGCTGCAGGCGCTGGAATCCGGCATGGGTATCGGCGGCATGCAGCGACCGCTCGTGGCCAGAGCGCTGCAGGTGGGCACGCTGGTACCGGTGCTGCCCGACTGGCGGTTACCCGATCGCTTCCTCTATGCCGTTTATCCTGATGCCCGCTTTATTCCGCAGCGCGTCAGAAAGGTCGTCAGCGTGATTGAGCAGTTACTGCCTGAAATAATAAAGAAATGCTGATGATTCCCCCCCGTAAATTACGTGCATTTTTCAACCGCCAGGAATAGAGTATTTTTACCGTATCCCCTTTTTCTGGAGCACTTATGCCGGAGTACTGTTTTTTCCAAAAAGGCCCAAACCTCATAGCAATCGAAAGCGCAAACACCGATGCGGCTGCACAGCTCATCGCCCAGGGGTTCGAAAAACAGTTCGAGGAGATCGGCGCCGCGGATGAAAAAGAGGCGCTTACTCGCCTTACCGATATCCGTAAAAATAGTGAGATCGATCGTCATAACTTCCTGGCCGGTGCGGGCGAAATGCCGCTGATCGGCGTGCTGGCGGCTGCGGCAACCTGGTTGATTCAAAAGAAATAACGCAACGATACTCTACCTCGCCACCGGCAAATCGGCGTACCGCGTTGTATAGGCCGGTGACAACATTTCCCGCTTCATCGCCCACGGTTTCTCAATACCCTGCCCGGCAAACCATATCTTCCCTTTGCCGGAATGATTCAGGCTGTCGATCGTTTCCATCAGCGCCGCGCTGTTGGCGCGCAGGCGATTATCGTCAAACAGGTTAAGCTGGGCGACACCGCTGCTGAAAAAGTCCGCCAGCATGACCCCGGCCTTCATATAGCGATACCCGTCGAGCCATATCCGCCCCAGCGCTTCCGTGGCGGCGCGGATGATATCGCGCGAGTCATTGGTGGGCGTCATCAGGGTGACCGAAGCCTGATTGCCGTAATAAATTTCGTTGTCCGCATGCGGGCTGGTGCGCACAAACACGCTGATAAAACGACAGTATTGATGCTCGCCGCGCAATTTCTCTGCGGCGCGTTCCGCGTAGGCGCAAATCGCCTGGTGCATTTCCTCGTACTGCATAATACGGTGTCCAAACGAACGGCTACAGATAATTTGCTGCTTCGTGGGGGTGAACTCCTCCAGGTCAAGGCAAGGCTCACCGCGAAGCTCGCGGGCCGTACGCTCCAGCACCACGTTAAAATGTTTGCGAATGACCCACGAGGAGGCCTCCGCCAGCTCCAGCGCCGTGGTGATCCCCATCGCGTTGAGCTTTTTCGTGATGCGTCGGCCTACCCCCCACACCTCCTCTACCGGAACCTTTTCCAGCAGTTTACGCTGCCGCTCGCGGCCTGAGAGATCGACCACGCCGCCGGTGCCGGACCACCGTTTCGCCGCATAGTTGGCCAGCTTCGCCAGCGTTTTGGTCGGGGCAATACCGACGCCAACGGTTAATCCCGTATTTTTAAAGACCTGCGAGCGCATCTGGTGACCAAACGCTTCCAGTGACAGGCAGTGACTGACTCCTGAAACGTTCACGAACGCCTCATCAATGGAGTAAATCTCTATTGCCGGGGCGAGATCGGTCAGCGTCTGCATTACCCGACTGCTGAGATCGGCATACAGCGCATAATTCGAGCTAAAGACGTAAACTTTTGACGGATATAGTTTTTGTTTGAATTTAAAATACGGCTCACCCATTTTTATGCCGAACTGCTTTGCCTCCCGCGACAGTGAAATAATGCAGCCGTCGTTATTGGAAACCACCACGATGGGCTTCCCCTCCAGATCGGGGCGGAAGACCCGCTCGCAGGAGGCATAGAAGCTGTTCACATCAACCAGCGCGAACATGTCTATGCGTTTTAAGCGTGTGGGTGACGACGCCGAAGATCTGCAGCTCCTCTTCGGACTGAAAGGTAATCGGCTGATAGCGGACATTATGTGGCAACAACCTCAGAACCGGGCGCGTCTGTAGCTCCTTCACCGTAAACTCACCGGCGACCGACGCCACGACGATATCTCCGTGTTCGGCATTTAACGAGCGGTCAACCACCAGCAGATCGCCATCGCCGATCCCCGCCCCAATCATGGAGTCTCCACTCACCTTAATAAAATAGGTCGCACTGGGGTGCCTTACTGCCAGCCGGTTAAGATCGAGACGATCCTCCACATAATCCTGTGCCGGGCTGGGGAACCCACAGGCAACACGTTCTAAAAACAAAGGTAATTCAATGATTTGTTTTGGTTGATAAGAAAAGAGAGTGTCCATAATGCCTTTCTCGCCGAATGCTGTATATAAATACAGTATTACGGATTATGGACAAGGATCAAGGTCATTTCCGGAAGCGAACCCAAACGCGTTGAAGTGTCAGAAGATTTAAAACGCGCAAAGCCCGGAAGCGCATGTCGGGCTTTGCGCCTGTGACGATCAGTCCATCAGCGTATTCAATGTTTCCAGCGCGTCAGGCGGCAGCTGCAGTTCCCCCGCCGCGAGGTTTTGCCGCAGATGCGCCACGGAAGAGGTGCCCGGGATCAGCAGAATATTCGGAGAACGCTGCAGCAGCCATGCCAGCGCAACCTGCATTGCCGTGACGCCCAGTGAATCCGCGACAGCCTTAAGCCCGGAAGATTGCAGCGGCGTAAAGCCGCCCAGCGGGAAGAACGGTACATACGCGATCCCTTGCTGCGCGAGCAGATCCACCAGCGCATCATCACCCCGGTTAACAATGTTGTACATGTTCTGCACGCACACCACCGGCACCATCTTCTGCGCTTCCGCAACCTGGGTGGCCGTGACGTTGCTCAGGCCAATATGCCGCACCAGCCCCTGCCGCTGTAATTCTGCCAGGGTGGAGAGCGGTTCAGCAATCGACCCTTCCGCAGGCCCGTGTGCGCTAAACATGATCCGCAGATTCACCACGTCCAGCACGTCCAGCTGCAGATTACGCAGGTTGTCATGCACCGCCTGCGTCAGTTCCTGTGCGGAAAAGGCCGGCAGCCAGGCGCCTTTGTCGTTGCGACGGGCGCCAATCTTGGTGACGATCGTCAGATCGTCCCGGTAAGGATGAAGCGCCTCGCGGATCAGCTGGTTGGTGACATGAGGACCATAAAAATCACTGGTATCAATATGGTTCACCCCCGCCGTCACCGCCTCGCGCAGCACGTCCAGCGCGGCCTGCTTATCCTTCGGTGGGCCAAAGACGCCCGGCCCGGCGAGCTGCATCGCACCGTAGCCCAGTCTTTTAACCGTCCGCGTCCCGAGCGCGTACGTCCCGCTTTTATCAATGCTGCTCATGTTAACCTTCCTCATAAAAATGATCCGGATTTACAACAGGTTCCTCACCGGAGCCCTTAGTTAAGCGCGAGTTAAATTAAAGTTTAAATTCTATACGACGATAGTATTGGTGTACCTCTGCATCCTTTCTAACGGACGACCGCTATGCTGAAAAATTTGCACGTGATTACCGGTATTATCTTTGCTCTCACCATATTCTGTCTGCTGCAAGTTGTCACGGGAGGGTTGTTCTACTCTGCCGTCAGCAACGATCGCCATAACTTCCAGAATTCCGGCGTGCTCAATGCCCAGCAGGAAAGCCTGAGCGACAGCGTGAACACGCTGGTGAAAACGCGCGTCACCGTCACCCGCGTGGCGATCCGCTACCTGAAAAACCAGCGTGACCCGGCTTCCCTGGCAGCGATCAACAAACTGCTTGGCACCGCAGGCGACTCGCTGGCAAAAGCCGAAGCCTATAACAAAGAGTGGCAGAAGCTGCCGCAGGTTAAGGGCCAGGAGGCGGCATTGACCGACGAGATGCAGAAATCCTGGAACCAGATGCATGAAGTCATGCGTTTATCGATTGAGTATCTGCGCGCCGACAACTATCAGGCCTATGGCGATCTGGATGCGCAGCAGGCGCAGGACGATATGGAAGCGGTCTATAACCGCTGGCGCGCCGAAAACAACACCCTGCTGAAGGCCGCAACCGAAGAGAACCAGAGCAGCTTCACGCAGATGCAGTGGACGCTGGCGGCAATTCTGCTGGCCGTGATCGCGGTTCTGGTGGTCATCTGGCAGGGTTTACAACATCTGCTGTTAAAACCACTCCACTCCATTATGAACCATATTCGCGCCATTGCAGGGGGCGACCTGACGCAGGAGATCGCTATCTCGGGTCGCAATGAGATGGGTCAGCTGGCCGCCGGCCTGCATGAGATGCAGCAGTCGCTGGTAACCACCGTCAGCGCCGTACGCGGAAGTACCGATTCCATCTACACCGGCGCAGGTGAAATTGCCGCGGGGAGCAACGATCTTTCCGCCCGCACCGAGCAGCAGGCCGCCTCGCTCGAAGAGACCGCTGCCAGCATGGAAGAGCTGACCGCGACGGTTAAACAGAACTCCGATAACGCCCGTCAGGCCACGCTGCTGGCGAAAAACGCCTCTGAAACGGCCGCGCGCGGCGGTCACGTCGTGGATAACGTGGTTCGCACCATGAACGAAATCGCCGACAGTTCGCAGCAAATTGCGCATATTACCGGCGTGATCGACAGCATTGCGTTCCAGACCAACATTCTGGCGCTTAACGCCGCGGTGGAAGCGGCACGCGCCGGGGAACAGGGCCGTGGTTTTGCGGTTGTTGCAGGCGAAGTCCGTACGCTGGCGAGCCGCAGCGCGCAGGCGGCGAAAGAGATCAAAGGGCTTATCGAGAACTCTGTCAGCCGGGTGAATACCGGTTCTGAGCAGGTTAGCGAGGCCGGCACCACCATGAAGGAAATTGTCGCCGCCGTCACCCGCGTGACCGATATCATGGGTGAGATTTCATCTGCCTCTGACGAGCAGAGCCGCGGTATTGAGCAGGTGAGCCTGGCCGTTTCGCAGATGGACAGCGTGACGCAGCAAAACGCCGCGCTGGTGCAGGAGTCCGCCACGGCGGCTGCGGCGCTGGAAGATCAGTCCGAGCAGCTGCGCCAGGCGGTGGCCGCGTTTCGCTTGAACGGCAAAGAAAAAGCGGTCGCCCCGCGCCCGGCCAGTCTGAAAACGCCACAGCTGCTGCGCCCGGCGACAACTACCGCCTCTACCGACAGCAACTGGGAAACGTTCTGAGTCATCGGCGGGCGAGGAGATCGCCTGCTAGCGGCTGCGCTTGGCGTGCCGCTCCCAGTTTTCCTGTTTTGCTTCATCCGATTTTCGCAGTGAAACATAACATGCCCCGCTGCCGCCGTGATGCGGCAGCGCCACGCAGAAAGCCTGCACTTCCTCAAACTCGGTTAACCAGCGCGCCAGATAGCTGCGCACCACATTGGGATGCGAGTTCTGCTCGCGCCCTTTCCCGTGAATGATAATCAGATTGCGTAACCCGTCGCGTCCGGCCTGACGAATAAAAGAATAGAGCATCTGACGGCAGCGTTCGGCGGGCTGGCGCAGGAGGTTTAAGCTGGCCTGGCGGGCATATTTACCCGCGCGCAGCTTATCAATAACGCCCTGCTGTACCCCTTCGCGCTGGAACGCCAGCGGTTCTTCCAGGGGAAGCACGTCGAGAAAATCCAGCGTCAGGAAGTTATCCAGCTGTTCGCTATCCACCTCCTCGCGCGCCCGCGTATTGCGGCTGGGCTGCCAGTGAATATCCGCGCAGCGCTTCAGTGGCTGGACATCTTCCATGGCGTCAAGAAAAAATGATTTGTCGTCAGGGTTCATGGATATCCTCCGGCTACAACTGAGGACGGTACTATACCTGCGCCCGAGACAGGCCTCAATCACCGTTACAGGGCGATACGTGGCAATAATATTAACCTGATGAATATATATAGTCATTATTAAAGAAAGTTAAACCACACTTAACTAAAACTTCAGCAAAGTTAAATTACGTGATTTATGTTAAAAATTCATTAAATCAATTACTCGCCTGCCTTTCATTTTTCGGAAAAGGTGTTATACCTAAATATACCTGCCTCATGGATATAATACTCAGGATTGGCGAAAGGACGCACTGCTGTGTGTACTATAGGGTCTGTTTGATGTCGGACAGATCCTGTTTTTTTTATATGCATTTCAGGCGATGACTATTTTCCTCACCTCCCTTCTGAACTGCGTAATTAATGACTCAGCAAGGGGAGTCTGACGTGAATCACGGCGCTGAATTAAATAATAGGTTGCTTTAGGAAGCGATTCGACAACCGGCAGCATGACCAGCCGGTGCGCCAGCAGCGGGTCACACCCTAGCTCCTGCGGCAATATGCTTAAAAAGTCACTTTGCGCAACCAGGCTAATACAGGAAGAAAATGTTTCGCAAACCACACCAATTCGCGGTATTTGCGAACGATCGCTAAATACCTCCTCTAATTGCTTATAATAACTTCCCCGCGGCGTCGGCATTGTCCAGTTATAATGCAGGAGTTCATTAATTGACGTTGCTCCCATTGCCGGGTGACCTTCACGACAAAATACCGCAAACGGTTTTTCGAAGAGCTTTTCAAACGTAAACTCCTGGTCGTAAGGCCCCTGATAATAAGTGTTGATGGTGAAGTCCAGTTCGCCCTGGCGTAATTCATTGATCATCGACACCAGCTGCCCTTCCATAATCCTCACCTTGACCTGCGGATGCTGCGCATGGAAGCGGGTGATAACGGCGGGCATAAGCGTGCGTGAAACGCTGGCCCCCATCCCGATGTTGATCTGCCCGGCCAGCTCCCCCTGCCGCTGACGGATGTCATCCTGCGCCGCGCGCAGCTCTTCCAGAATCAACCTGGCGCGCTGGTAAAAGCCCTCACCGCATTCGGTCAACGCGACGCCCTTACTCCTGCGCACGAAAAGCTGCGCCGCCATGCCCTCCTCCAGTTCTTTAATGGATTTGGTCAGCGCCGGCTGCGAAAGATTCAGCGTCCTGCTGGCACCGCGAATGCTGCCCTGACGCGCAACCTCAACAAACGCCCGGATTTGATGAAATTTAATCTGGAATGTCATAGCCCAACCGATAACCGTTGTTTATCAGAGTAAAGAAACTGTCATCTACTTTAATGGAAAGCGATGTGCGAGGGTAATTCCTGAACGGTTGAAACTGTGAAAAATCGGTTAGTGATAAGTAAAAACTATCACAGCGTGAAGCAGTTCACATATTTTAATGATGACAGGAACAGATATGGACACACTGGCGCAGTACATCCAGACGTTAACGCCGCAGCTGAGCGCGTGGCGTCGCGATTTTCACCATTTTGCGGAATCCGGCTGGGTAGAGTTTCGTACCGCCGCGAAAGTCGCGGAAATACTGGACTCGCTGGGTTACGCACTGGCGATGGGCCGCGACGTGGTCGATGCCGAAAGCCGGATGGGGTTACCCGATGACACAACCCTGGCGCGAGAGTTTGCCCGCGCGCGCGCGCAGGGCGCGCCTGAGAAATGGCTGGCGCCGTTTGAAGGCGGGTTTACCGGCATTGTCGCCACCCTGAATACCGGCCGCCCGGGCCCAACCCTGGCGTTTCGCGTCGACATGGACGCCCTTGATTTAAGCGAAGCGCTTGACGACAGCCATCGCCCGTTCCGCGACGGGTTTGCCTCCTGCAATCCGGACATGATGCACGCCTGCGCGCACGACGGCCACACCACGATTGGTCTGGGACTGGCACAGGTGCTAAAGCAGAATGAAGCCCGGCTCAACGGCACCATCAAGCTGATCTTCCAGCCTGCCGAAGAAGGAACGCGCGGCGCGCGCGCCATGGTTGCCGCCGGGGCGCTGGATGACGTGGACTATTTCACGGCTATCCATATTGGCACCGGCGTACCTGCCGGGACGGTAATCTGCGGCAGCGATAACTTTATGGCCACCACCAAGTTCGACGTGAGCTTCACCGGCGTGGCCGCGCACGCGGGCGGTAAGCCGGAGGACGGTCGTAACGCCCTGCTCGCCGCCGCGCAGGCCGCCCTCGCCCTGCACAGCATCGCCCCGCACAGCGACGGCGCATCCCGGGTGAACGTCGGGGTGATGCAGGCGGGCAGCGGGCGCAACGTGGTCCCCGCGAATGCGCTGATTAAGGTTGAAACCCGCGGCGAAAGCGAAGCGATTAATCAGTACGTCTTTGAACGCGCGAAGGCGGTGATTACCGGCGCGGCGGCGCTCTACGGCGTGAGCGCGGAGATGCGCCTGATGGGGGCTGCCACCTCCAGCGCGCCGACATCGGCGTGGGTGGATTATCTGCGCGAACAGGCGAGCCGGGTTTCCGGGGTTGTTCACGCCATCGATAAGGTGAAAGCGCCAGCGGGCTCCGAAGACGCCACGCTGATGATGGCCCGCGTGCAGCAGAACGGCGGCATGGCGTCCTATATGGTGTTTGGCACGGATTTGAGCGCCGGGCATCACAACGAAAAATTCGACTTCGATGAGCAGGTGATGCCTGTCGCCATCGAAACGCTGGCGCGAACTGCGCTTAATTTCCCGTGGACGCGAGGTGTGTAATGCAGGAGAACTACGCTTTTATTGCCGATGCGATCGACACGCGATGTCGGACGTTAGCCGATATTGCCGACGCGATCTGGGATCGTCCCGAAACCCGCTTTGAAGAGTTCTGGTCCGCCGAACGGCTGGCCAGCGAGCTGGAAGCAGAAGGCTTCACGCTGACCCGCGAGGCAGGCGGTATTCCAAATGCCTTTATCGCCAGCTTCGGCAGCGGAAAACCGGTTATCGCCCTGCTGGGCGAGTACGACGCGCTGGCCGGGTTAAGCCAGCAGGCACACTGCGCGACCGCGCAAACCGCCACGCCGGGGGCTAACGGCCACGGCTGCGGGCATAACCTCTTAGGCACCGCGGCGCTTGCGGGCGCGGTGGCGGTGAAAAGCTGGCTGGAGCAGCACGGCGGCAGCGGAACGGTGCGTTTTTACGGCTGTCCCGGCGAGGAAGGCGGCTCCGGGAAAACCTTTATGGTGCGCGAAGGGCTGTTTGATGACGTCGATGCCGCCGTCACCTGGCACCCGGAAGCCTTTGCCGGGATGTTTAACGTCAGCACGCTGGCGAATATTCAGGCCGCCTGGCGTTTTCACGGCGTGGCGGCGCACGCGGCCAACTCCCCCCATTTGGGACGCAGCGCTCTGGACGCCGTGACGCTGATGACCACCGGCACCAACTTCCTCAACGAACACATCATTGAGAAAGCGCGCGTCCATTACGCCATCACCGACACCGGCGGGATTTCCCCCAACGTGGTACAGGCGCAGGCCGAAGTGCTGTACCTGATCCGCGCCCCGGAGATGGCCGATGCGCAGCAGATCTACGAACGCATCGAGAAAATTGCCCAGGGCGCGGCGATGATGACCGAAACCACCGTCGAGTGTCGCTTTGATAAAGCCTGCTCAAGCTACCTGCCGAACCGCACGCTCGAGGCGGCGATGTATCGCGCCCTGCAGCACTACGGCACGCCGCAGTGGACCGAAGAAGAGCGAAAATTTGCCCGCGAGATCCGCGCCACGCTGACGCCCAACGATCTGCAAAACAGCCTGAAAAATATTGCCGCCACGGGTGGCGACGCGGGTAAAGCCTTTGCCCGTCGTCATCAGGCGACGCTGCTGGTAGATGAAGTCGCGCCTTACGCCGTCACCGACAACGTGCTGGCGGGTTCAACCGACGTGGGCGACGTCAGCTGGAAAATGCCGGTGGCCCAGTGCTTCAGCCCCTGCTTTACCGTCGGCACGCCGCTGCACACCTGGCAGCTGGTGTCTCAGGGGCGAACCTCTATTGCCCACAAAGGCATGCTGCTGGCCGGAAAAGTGATGGGCGCAACCGCGCTCAATCTGCTGCAGGACGCATCGCTGCTGAAAAAATGCCGTGAAGAGTTTGAACAGCAAATACAAGAAAAACCGTACGCGTGTCCGATCCCACGGGGCGTGACACCGTCACCTTTAAAATAAAAAAACATAACACAACAACACTCCCGAGGAACGCCCATGAGTATGTCATCCATACCTTCGCATTCCCCATCCGGTAAGCTCTATGGCTGGGTTGAAAGGATCGGCAATAAAGTGCCGCACCCTTTCCTGCTGTTTATCTATCTGATTGTGATTTTGATGGTCGCCACTGCCGTGCTCTCCGCCTTTGACGTCAGCGTGCGCAGTCCGGCCGACGGCAGCCTGGTGGCGGTGAAAAACCTGCTCAGCGTTGAGGGGCTGCACTGGTTTTTACCCAACGTGATTAAAAACTTCAGCGGCTTCGCCCCGCTGGGCGCCATTCTGGCGCTGGTGCTGGGTGCCGGACTGGCCGAACGCGTGGGCCTGCTGCCCGCATTGATGGTAAAGATGGCTTCTCACGTCAGCGCGCGGTACGCCAGCTACATGGTGCTGTTTATCGCCTTCTTTAGCCATATCTCCTCCGACGCCGCGCTGGTGATCATGCCGCCGATGGGGGCGCTGATCTTCCTCGCCGTCGGGCGCCACCCCGTGGCGGGCCTGCTGTCGGCGATTGCGGGCGTGGGCTGTGGATTCACCGCCAATCTGCTGATCGTCACCACCGACGTGCTGCTCTCGGGCATCAGTACGGAGGCGGCGAAAACCATTGATGCGGCCATGCACGTCAGCGTGATCGACAACTGGTACTTTATGGCAAGCTCGGTCATTGTCCTGACGATTGTCGGCGGGCTGATTACCGATAAGATCGTCGAGCCGCGCCTGGGCAAATGGGAAGGCCGCAGTGATGAAAAGCTGGAGACGCTGAGCGAAACGCAGAGCTTTGGCCTGCGCGTGGCGGGGATTGTCTCGCTGACCTTTATCGCCGCGGTGGCGCTGATGGTGGTGCCGGAAAACGGCATACTGCGCGATCCGGTTAAACATACGGTCCTGCCTTCGCCGTTTATCCAGGGCATCGTGCCGCTGATTATTCTGTTTTTCTTTGTCGTCTCGCTCGCCTACGGTATCGCCACCGGTAAAATCCGCCGCCAGGGCGATCTGCCGCAGCTGATGATCGAGCCGATGAAGGAGATGGCGGGTTTTATCGTGATGGTGTTCCCGCTGGCCCAGTTTGTGGCGATGTTTAACTGTAGCAACATGGGCAAGTTTATGGCCGTGGGCCTGACCGACGCGCTGGAGGCTGCCGGGCTAAGCGGCGTACCGGCGTTTGTCGGCCTGGCGCTGCTGTCATCCCTGCTGTGCATGTTTATCGCCAGCGGCTCCGCCATCTGGTCGATTCTGGCCCCGATCTTCGTGCCGATGTTTATGATGCTGGGTTTTCACCCGGCGTTTGCCCAGATCCTGTTCCGTATCGCGGACTCCTCGGTGATACCGCTGGCGCCGGTCTCGCCGTTTGTTCCGCTGTTTTTAGGCTTCCTCCAGCGCTATAAACCCGAGGCCAAACTGGGTACCTACTATTCGCTGGTTTTACCCTACCCGCTTATCTTTTTAGGGGTATGGCTGGTGATGCTGGTGGCATGGTATCTTGTCGGCCTGCCGATTGGGCCGGGAATATACCCGAGGCTGAACTGAAGGAATGAGGATGCTGAGATTACTCGAAGATAAGATTGCGACGCCGCTTGGACCGCTGTGGGTTATCGCGGATGAGACGTTCAATCTGCGCGCCGTTGAGTGGGAAGAGCACAGCGACCGCATGGAAGAGCTGCTCAATATTCATTACCGCTTGCAGGGTTATGAACGTATCAGCGCAACCAACCCGGGTGGGCTGAGCGACAAGCTTGCGGCGTACTTCGAAGGCGATCTCAGCATCATTGATACTCTGCCGACCGCCACGGCTGGCACGCCTTTTCAGCGCGAAGTGTGGCAGGCGCTGCGGTCGATTCCGTGCGGGCAGGTCATGCATTACGGCCAGCTCGCGGAGCAGTTAGGTCGCGCAGGCGCTGCACGCGCGGTGGGTGCCGCTAACGGCTCTAACCCGGTCAGCATAGTGGTGCCCTGCCATCGCGTCATTGGCCGCAACGGTACCATGACAGGCTATGCCGGTGGCGTGCAGCGAAAAGAGTGGTTGCTGCGTCACGAAGGGTATCTCTTGCTCTAGTTCCCAGGCTTTTTGTGCTTAATTTTCTACCGGTTAGGCTAAAAATCCATAATCAAGCTGTGGAATTTCAAGAAGATGGCGACGCATTGTCGTCTCTTGTCCTTATTGAGGGTTTGTCAGGCTTACGTACTTACCAAAAAGATGTTAAAATTGACCAATATCAATTAAGGCTTGAGCAAACCTATGATCCCGGAAAAGCGAATTATACGACGCATTCAGTCTGGCGGTTGTGCTATCCATTGCCAGGATTGCAGCATCAGCCAGCTCTGTATCCCGTTTACCCTGAATGAGCATGAACTCGATCAGCTTGATAATATTATCGAGCGTAAGAAGCCTATTCAGAAAGGGCAGACGCTGTTTAAAGCGGGAGACGAACTGAAATCGCTCTATGCTATCCGTTCTGGCACCATCAAGAGCTACACCATCACCGAACAGGGCGATGAGCAGATCACCGGCTTCCATCTGGCGGGTGACCTGGTAGGCTTTGATGCCATCGGTACGGGCCACCACCCGAGCTTTGCTCAGGCACTCGAAACCTCGATGGTTTGCGAAATTCCGTTTGAAACCCTGGACGATCTGTCCGGCAAGATGCCTAACCTGCGTCAGCAGATGATGCGTCTGATGAGCGGTGAGATCAAAGGCGATCAGGACATGATCCTGCTGCTTTCTAAAAAGAATGCCGAAGAGCGCCTGGCCGCGTTTATCTACAACCTCTCCCGCCGCTTCGCCGAGCGTGGCTTCTCGCCGCGTGAATTCCGTCTGACGATGACGCGTGGCGATATCGGCAACTACCTGGGTCTGACCGTGGAAACCATCAGCCGTCTGCTGGGTCGTTTCCAGAAAAGCGGGATGCTGGCCGTTAAGGGTAAATATATCACTATCGAAAACGGTGAAGCGCTGGCCGTTCTTGCCGGGCACGCCCGTAACGTGGCGTAAACGCCATACGTATACTGCCAGACCGATAAATTTTCCTGATTCATTGGTCTGGCATATTACCCCGTCATTTATCTGACCTTTTCACCGTAGCACACCCCCACACAGCGCCCGAAAGGTTCTCGTTGAGGTTATGAATTGAGAGAAAGTTTGTTTTTCGTTTCAGTCGTGATTGCCTCAGTGACCTTTATCTTCATCTGGATCATGCTTGTCGGCCCAATGAAGGGGGAAGAAAAAACCTACGTCCAGGACTCCACGACCTTTGCGATAGCAGTGATGGTGCTGCTGTTTATTGCGTTTATCGCGGTGACGACGACGGTACTTTTCCTCTGATAAATTTTCATGAAATATTGATCTGGCAAAACCTCCCCTCTGTTTCATTCAGGATATATAGGTTACTCTTTTAATTACAGACTGTGGTGACAGTAGTAAGGAGACCTGTATGGCCAAGTATCAAAACATGCTGGTAGCTATCGATCCGAACCAGGACGATCAGCCGGCATTACGACGTGCTGTGTATTTACATCAACGGATTGGTGGCAAAATCAAAGCGTTTTTGCCGATCTATGACTTCTCGTATGAGATGACCACCCTTCTGTCGCCTGACGAGCGAACCGCTATGCGTCAGGGCGTCATCAGCCAGCGTACCGCGTGGATCCGAGAACAGGCGAAGTATTACCTGGAAGCGGGTGTTCCCATTGATATTAAAGTGGTCTGGCACAACCGACCTTTCGAAGCCATCATCCAGGAAGTTGTCGCCGGTGGGCACGATCTGCTGCTGAAGATGGCGCACCAGCACGACAAGCTGGAATCCGTGATCTTCACCCCGACCGACTGGCACCTGCTGCGCAAATGCCCTTGCCCGGTCTGGATGGTTAAAGACCAGCCGTGGCCTGAAGGCGGGAAAGCCGTTGTGGCGGTAAACCTCGCTAGCGAAGAGGATTACCACAACTCCCTGAACGAGAAGCTGGTGAAGGAGACCATCCAGCTTGCCGACCAGGTCAATCATACTGAAGTGCACCTGGTAGGTGCCTATCCGGTCACCCCTATTAACATTGCCATTGAGCTACCTGAATTTGACCCGAGCGTGTACAACGACGCGATCCGTGGTCAGCATCTGCTGGCCATGAAAGCGCTGCGCCAGAAATTCAGCATTGATGAGAAAATGACCCACGTGGAAAAAGGGTTGCCTGAAGAGGTGATCCCGGACCTGGCGGAACACCTGCAGGCGGGGATTGTGGTGCTGGGTACTATCGGCCGGACCGGTATTTCTGCCGCCTTCCTCGGCAATACCGCCGAACAGGTGATCGACCATCTGCGCTGCGACCTGCTGGTCATTAAGCCGGATGAGTACCAGACGCCGGTTGAGCTGGACGATCCGGAAGACGATTAACACCTGACGCCGCCCGACAATAAAAAAACCGCCAAATTCGGCGGTTTTTTCGTTTCAGCGCAACTTACAGCGCTTTCAGAATCGCATCCACGCTGGCTTTAGCATCGCCAAACAGCATGTGGGTATTCTCTTTGAAGAACAGCGGGTTCTGCACCCCGGCATAACCGGTATTCATAGAACGTTTGAAGACGATTACGTTCTGCGCCTTCCACACTTCCAGAACCGGCATACCGGCGATTGGGCTACCCGGATCGTCCTGTGCAGCAGGGTTAACGGTATCGTTGGCACCAATGACCAGCACGGTGTCGGTGTCGGCGAAATCATCGTTGATCTCATCCATTTCCAGCACGATGTCGTAAGGCACTTTCGCTTCCGCCAGCAGCACGTTCATGTGGCCAGGCAGACGCCCTGCCACCGGGTGAATACCAAAGCGAACCTTGATGCCCCGCGCGCGCAGCTTCTCGGTGATTTCCGCAACCGGATACTGCGCCTGCGCCACCGCCATGCCGTAGCCGGGGGTGATGATCACAGAATGCGAGTTTTTCAGCATGTCTGCGGTATCTTCCGCAGAAATTTCACGGTGCTCACCCACTTCTTCATCAGCACTGGAAGAAGAGCCATCTGTCCCGAAACCACCGGCGATTACGCTAATGAACGAACGGTTCATCGCCTTACACATGATATAAGACAGGATCGCGCCGGAAGAACCCACCAGCGCACCGGTGACGATCAGCAGGTCGTTGCTCAGCATAAAGCCTGCCGCCGCTGCCGCCCAACCGGAGTAGGAGTTCAGCATCGAGACAACTACCGGCATATCCGCACCACCGATGGATGCCACCAGGTGCCAGCCGAATGCCAGCGCGATGATGGTCATTACCAGCAACGCCAGCACCTGCAGACCGACGCTTTCGGTACGCACGAAGATCACCAGCAGAACAAATGACACCACCAGCGCCGCCAGGTTCAGCTTATGACGGTTTGGCAGCATCAGCGGTTTAGAGGAGATCTTCCCGCGCAGTTTACCGAACGCGACAATGGAGCCCGTGAAGGTCACCGCACCGATGAAGATACCCAGGAACACTTCAGTCAGGTGGATGTTGACCAGAATCGGTTCCAGACCCGGTTCGTGATACAGGTAGCTGTTGAAGCCCACCAGCACCGCGGCCAGACCCACAAAGCTGTGCAGAATGGCAACCAGCTCCGGCATCTCGGTCATTTCAACGCGTTTTGCCAGACGAATACCAATCGCGCCACCGATGATCATCGCCACCAGGATCCACGCTACGTTGCCGGTATCCGGCCCGAAGATGGTGGCAATCAGCGCAATCGCCATCCCGGCGATACCAAAGTTATTCCCCTGCTGAGACGTTTCGTGTTTGGAAAGCCCCGCCAGACTGAAAATAAACAGGATTGCAGCAACAATGTATGCGGCTGTCACTAATCCTCCAGACATATGCTACCCCTTAGCCTTTACGAAACATTTTCAGCATGCGCTGAGTCACGGTGAAACCACCGAAAATATTGATACTGGCGATCAGTACCGCGATAAAGCTCAGGAAGCTGATCCAGCCGCCGTGACCAATCTGCAGTAACGCCCCCACCACGATGATCCCGGAGATGGCGTTGGTTACCGACATCAGCGGCGTGTGCAGCGCATGGGAGACGTTCCACACCACGTAGTAACCTACGACGCAGGAGAGCGCGAAGACGGTAAAATGGCCGAGGAACTCTTTTGGCGCGACGTCAGCCAGCCAGCCGAACAGAATAATCACCAGCGCCATGATCGCGTATTTACGCCACGGTGAAGCCGGTTTAGCAGATTCTTTTGGCTCAGGCGCCGCTTTCGGTGCCGCCTGAGGCTGAGCAGATACCTGAATAGGCGGCGCAGGCCAGGTAATTTCACCTTCACGGACCACGGTCACACCGCGCACCACCACATCGTCGAAATCAACGGTGACGTTGCCGTCTTTCTCTTTGCAGAGCAGCTTAAGCAGGTTGACGAGGTTAGTGCCGTACAGCTGAGAAGACTGCGTTGGCAGACGGCCCGGCAGATCGGTATAGCCGATCACCTTCACGCCGTTAGCGGTCGTGGTCACCTGATTCGGTACGGTATATTCACAGTTACCGCCGTTTTGGGCGGCCAGGTCGACAATCACGCTGCCCGGCTTCATGGAATCAACCATCTCACGGGTAATCAGCTTCGGCGCAGGTTTACCCGGGATAAGCGCGGTGGTGACAATAATGTCGACATCTTTCGCCTGAGCGGCGAAGAGTTCCATTTCGGCTTTGATAAAGGCTTCGGACATCACCTTCGCGTAACCGTCGCCGCTGCCGGCTTCTTCCTTGAAGTCCAGCTCAAGGAATTCGGCGCCCATACTCTGGACCTGTTCCTTTACTTCAGGACGGGTGTCAAAGGCGCGTACGATAGCGCCCAGGCTATTTGCCGCACCGATTGCGGCAAGGCCCGCCACGCCCGCGCCAATCACCATGACTTTCGCCGGAGGGACTTTACCCGCGGCGGTGATTTGACCGGTAAAGAAGCGACCAAATTCGTGGGCTGCTTCAACAATGGCGCGGTAGCCAGCAATGTTTGCCATGGAGCTTAAGGCATCCAGCGACTGCGCGCGCGAAATGCGCGGCACGGAGTCCATCGCCATTACGGTCACGCCACGGGCCGCCAGCTTCTCCATTAGCTCCGGGTTTTGCGCAGGCCAGATGAAGCTCACCAGGGTTGTCCCCGGATTCAGCAGCGCAATCTCACCCTCTTCCGGTGCGTTGACCTTCAGAATCACCTGCGACTGCCAGACGTCAGCACCGTCGACCACTTCCGCGCCAGCCTGGATAAAGGCCTCGTCATCGAAACTCGCCAGTTTGCCCGCGCCGCTTTCAACCGCGACCGTAAAACCCAGCTTAAGCAGTTGCTCCACCGTTTTCGGTGTTGCCGCTACGCGGGTTTCATTGGCTAACCGTTCTTTTGGTACCCCAATACGCATAGTTTTCCCTTCCATCGGTTCTTGATGATGGTTTATCGATAAATGCCCGCGGTTTGTATCAATTTTCACCATCGCACCAGCGACGAGATATGATTAACCCCGGAAAATAAAACAGTAACAAACTGTCTATAACCTACTGAAAATAGCGCCCGTGATCTACCGCCAGAAAACACTATTTCTTACTTTATCTGTGAAAAATAAGCGATCGGCGTCACTGACAGTGATATTTACCTTAAATTCATCGCCGGAACCGATAAATCGCGCAAGCGAAGCGGTAAAAACATGATATAGCGCCGTAAGAGAACAACTTATTAACATTAAATTAACTTGCAAAAGTCATATGCTTTATCAGTTTTACTTGTCAAACGCGTGTTTTTTCAACATATCACTAAATGTTATCGAATAAGGTGATTCAGTGAGCACAGGCAGTGAAAAATGGCGCAGACAGCGACGGGTTTTAAATGCAATAATCGGGACCGTCTTAAATTAACAACAATACCAGTACATGGTTTGCGCAAGGCGAAGGATCATTTTTATGAAGCTTAAGAACACACTCCTGGCGTCCGCACTTCTTTCCGCGACCGCCCTGTCTGCGAATGCCGCAACAGAGTTAACGCCGGAGCAAGCGGCAGCGTTAAAACCTTTTGACCATACGGTCATTGTGGGTCGTTATAATTCTATTGGCGACGCCGTCGCCGCTGCATCAAAAGCTGCTGATAAAAACGGGGCGGCCTCGTTTTATGTCGTTGACCAGTCCGATTACGGCAACAGCGGTAACCTGCGCGTGACCATCGCGCTATTCAAAGACAATGCGCCAAAAGCTGACGCACCGAAAAACCGCGTGATCAACGGTGTTGTTGAACTGCCGAAAGATCAGGCGATTGAGCTGGAACCCTACGACACCGTCACCGTTCAGGGCTTTTACCGCAGCCAGCCTGAAGTGAACGATGCCATCACCAAAGCCGCGAAAGAGAAAGGAGCTTATTCTTTCTACATCGTGCGTCAGGTCGATGCTAACCAGGGTGGCAACCAGCGCATTACCGCGTTCATCTATAAAAAAGATGCGAAAAAACGTGTTCTGCAAAGCCCGGATGCCATCCCGGCGAATTCAGAAGCGGGTCGCGCGGCGATAGCGAAAGGTGGCGAAGCCGCGAAGAAAGTTGAAATTCCAGGCGTCGCAACGACGGCGGCCCCAAGCGCTGAAGTGGGTCGTTTCTTTGAAACGCAGTCCACGAAAGGTGGCCGTTACTCCGTTACGCTGCCGGACGGTACCAAAATTGAAGAGTTGAACAACGCCACTGCAGCGCAGATGGTGCCGTTCGACAGCATCAAATTTACCGGCAACTACGGCAACATGACGGAAGTCTCTTACCAGGTCGCGAAGCGTGCGGCGAAGAAAGGGGCGAAGTACTACCACATCACCCGCCAGTGGCAGGAACGTGGTAACAACGTGACCATCAGCGCCGATCTGTACAAGTAACAAAAGTCGTTTACGAAAGGCGGCGCAATGCCGCCTTTTTTGTTACTTTTTTTGAATTTCTGCCTCACGTCATTGCATGCTTTCGTTACACTCCGTAAAATCCCGCGCCTTAGTGTGATCCACCATTTTTATGCGCCTGAGCGAAATAATTATTCTGGATTTTGACCTTTCATAACAGGAAGCCAATGGAAAAGAAACTTGGCCTGAGTGCTCTGACTGCACTCGTTTTAAGCTCAATGCTGGGTGCGGGCGTATTCAGTTTGCCGCAAAATATGGCGGCAGTCGCGAGCCCTTCTGCGCTCATCATTGGCTGGGGCATTACGGGTGTCGGAATATTGCTGCTGGCCTTCGCTATGCTGCTGCTCACCCGCATTCGCCCGGATCTGGACGGCGGCATTTTCACCTATGCGCGTGAAGGTTTCGGCGAGCTGATTGGCTTCTGTTCCGCGTGGGGATACTGGCTGTGTGCCGTTATCGCCAACGTCTCCTATCTGGTAATCGTCTTCTCGGCGCTCAGTTTCTTTACCGATACGCCTGAGCTGCGCCTCTTTGGCGACGGAAATACCTGGCAGTCTATTGTGGGCGCCTCGGTGTTATTGTGGTTCGTCCACTGGCTGGTGTTACGTGGCGTACAAACGGCCGCCAGCATCAACCTGGTAGCGACGCTCGCGAAGCTGGTTCCGCTCGGCCTGTTTATCGTTCTGGCCTTCATTGCGTTCCGTATGGACGTGTTTAAGCTTGATTTCAGCGGTGTTGCGCTGGGCGTCCCCGTCTGGGAGCAGGTGAAAAACACGATGCTGATTACCCTGTGGGTGTTCATCGGTGTAGAAGGCGCGGTCGTGGTTTCTGCCCGAGCCCGAAATAAACGCGATGTGGGCCGCGCCACGCTGCTGGCCGTACTCGCTGCGCTCGGGGTCTATCTGCTGGTAACGCTGCTGTCGCTGGGCGTGGTGGCGCGTCCTGAACTGGCTGAAATGCGTAACCCGTCAATGGCAGGGCTGATGGTGAAAATGCTCGGCCCCTGGGGCGACGTGGTGATTGCGGCTGGCCTTATCATCTCCGTCTGCGGCGCGTACCTGAGCTGGACCATCATGGCGGCTGAAGTTCCTTTCCTGGCCGCGACGCACAAAGCGTTTCCACGCCTTTTCGCCCGTCAAAACCAAAACAGCGCGCCGTCGGCATCGCTCTGGCTGACCAACATCAGCGTTCAGGTCTGTCTGGTGCTGATCTGGCTCACAGGTTCAGACTATAACACCCTGCTGACCATCGCCTCGGAGATGATTCTGGTACCCTATTTCTTAGTGGGTGCGTATCTGTTAAAAATTGCCACACGCCCGGCGCATTATGTTGTGGGTGTCGGAGCCTGTATTTACGGCCTGTGGTTGTTGTATGCTTCCGGTCCTATGCATCTGCTGCTGTCGGTGGTGCTGTACGCACCGGGTCTGCTGGTGTTTATCTATGCCCGCCGCACGCATCAGTTGGAGAACGCGCTGAAACGCCGTGAGATGGCATTGATTGGACTGTTACTGGTTGCTGCCCTACCGGCAACCTGGATGTTAATGGGATAGCATCGCCTTTCCCATTGTTGAACTGTAAAGGAGAATACGATGGGAAATGCACCGCTTCGCCCAATACTGATTACCGGTGGAGGCCGCCGTATCGGCCTCGCCCTCGCCCATCACTTTCTCAACCTTCGCCATCCGGTCATTGTCAGCTACCGTACGGAATACCCGTCGATTGAAGGGTTACGCAAAGCGGGGGCGGTCTGCATTCAGGCTGATTTTTCAACCGATGAAGGCATTCTGGCTTTCGCGGAAACGGTAAAAGCCACCACGACGGGGCTGCGCGCCGTGATCCATAACGCCAGCGCATGGCGTGCCGAAAAACCCGGTACGTCACTTAGCGAAACGCTCTCCTCCATGCTGCAGATCCACGTCAATGCCCCTTATCTGCTTAACCACGCTCTGCAGGACCTGCTGCGCGGCCACGGGCACGCTGCGGGCGACATCATTCACTTCACCGATTATGTAGTGGAGCGCGGCAGCGACAAGCACATCGCCTACGCGGCCAGTAAAGCCGCGCTGGATAACATGACCCGCTCGTTTGCCCGCAAGCTCGCCCCCGAGGTGAAGGTGAATGCCATCGCCCCGGCGATGATTTTGTTTAACGAAAACGATGATGCAGAGTATCGCCAGCAGGCGCTGAATAAGTCGCTCATGAAAATCGCCCCCGGCGAGAAAGAGGTCATCGACCTCGTGGATTACCTGCTCACCAGCTGCTACGTCACCGGCAGAACCTTTGCCGTGGACGGTGGCCGTCCGCTGCGCTAGTGAAAGCGAATAACAGCCAGAATTACGGAACCGGCGTTAATTTTGAAAGATTAATGGAAGGTTAAGGTTTCGCGGTGTATGTTGGCTTTTTTCACGAAAACAGACGCTGTATGAATAAGATTGTTTATGTTGAAGACGAACCCGAAGTCGGGCAGCTGATCGCCGCCTATCTGGGTAAACATGATATGGACGTCATTGTTGAACCTCGCGGCGATCGTGCCGAAGAGGTGGTCGTCCGTGAAAACCCGGATCTGGTGCTGCTGGATATCATGTTGCCAGGCAAAGACGGCATGACGCTCTGCCGTGACCTGCGCGCCCGGTGGGAGGGCCCTATTGTCCTGCTCACCTCACTGGACAGCGATATGAACCACATTTTGTCGCTGGAGATGGGCGCAAATGACTACATTCTGAAAACCACACCGCCTGCCGTCCTGCTTGCCCGCCTGCGCCTGCATTTGCGCCAGCACGCCAGCATCGAACGCGAAGCGCCCGCGCCTTCTCTGACGCCGCACAAAGCGATGCGCTTCGGTACGCTGTCTATTGACCCCATTAACCGCCAGGTGCTGCTCTCCGGCGAGCTTATCGCCCTCTCCACCGCAGACTTTGACCTGCTGTGGGAGCTGGCAACGCATGCCGGACAGATTATGGACCGTGACGCGCTGCTGAAAAACCTGCGTGGCGTGAGCTATGACGGAATGGACCGCAGCGTTGACGTGGCGATTTCGCGCCTGCGCAAAAAACTGCAGGATAACGCCACCGAGCCCTACCGCATTAAAACCGTGCGTAATAAGGGTTATCTGTTTGCCCCACATGCATGGGAAACCTGAGAAGATAACCTGACATAAATGAAGGCATTGCGCGACGATGCCTTCTCTTTCGCACGTTTATTTTTACGTTTGCGCAACAATTTACTTGCTAAGCACGCGAACTATTTCATAATTACCTTCTCGACTCTCCTTTCTTCAGCTCGCCCCGCTCTTGCGATCGTTTTACTCATTTTCGCCGTGAAGCTTTCACGACATCACTCCAACAAATCTTGAAGTGAGGATTTAAGCCCATGACATATGTATAGCTACGGTCAGGTAGAAGCGATAAAAACGAATCTTGAGTGGATTGTTAATCAGGCAACCCTTAACCACGTCACCCCCTCACGAACCGATCAAAAAGCGCTCTTTGACCTGCTGGAACTCATCCAGTCTTACGAAATACTGCTGGACCTCATCAGCGAATACGGGACGGATGTGATTGATACGCATATTGCTGAAGGACTGGCGATGACCGAAAAACTCATCGCCAAGGTAAAAAACAGCGCGAAAGCCATATAACACGCTCGACAGACGTGAAAAACTCGAAGGGTTTTCATGTATATTCTGCACATAGCGTTTTTGCGGTGAGATCCAATGAAAAAGCTGTTTGTGCAGTTTTATCTTTTACTGTTTGTCTGCTTCCTGGTGATGACCATGCTGGTCGGGCTGGTTTATAAATTTACCGCCGAACGTGCTGGCAGGCAGTCGCTGGACGATCTGATGAAAAGCTCGCTCTATCTGATGCGCAGCGAGCTAAGAGAGATCCCGCCACACGACTGGGCGAAAACCCTGAAAGAGCTGGATCTGAATCTGTCATTCGATTTACGCATCGAGCCGTTGAAAGATTTCGATCTGGACCCACCCGCCATGCAGCGTCTGCGCGACGGGGACATCGTCGCGCTGGATGAGAAATACACCTTTATCCAGCGTATTCCTCGCAGCCATTACGTGCTTGCCGTCGGGCCGGTGCCCTATCTCTATTATCTGCACCAGATGCGTCTGCTGGACATGGCGCTGATGGCCTTTATCGCCATTTCGCTCGCGTTTCCGGTCTTTATCTGGATGCGCCCCCACTGGCAGGACATGCTGAAACTGGAATCCGCCGCGCAGCGTTTTGGCGAAGGGCATTTCACCGAACGCATTCACTTCGACAGCGGTTCCAGCTTTGAACGCCTTGGCGTGGCCTTTAACCAGATGGCCGATAACATTAATGCCCTGATAGCCAGTAAGAAGCAGCTGATCGACGGGATTGCACATGAGCTGCGCACGCCGCTGGTTCGCCTGCGCTATCGTCTGGAGATGAGCGAGAATCTGACGGAAGCGGAATCTCAGGCCCTGAACCGCGATATTGGCCAGCTTGAAGCGCTGATTGAAGAGCTGCTGACCTATGCGCGCCTCGATCGCCCGCAAAACGAACTGAACCTCAGCACGCCGGATCTGCCCGCGTGGCTGCAAACCCATATTGACGATGTTCAGAGCGTAAACCCGCAGCGCACGCTGTTGACGCGCGTCACGCCGGGTGATTACGGCGCGCTTGATATGCGCCTGATGGAGCGCGTGCTGGACAACCTGATGAACAACGCCATGCGCTACAGCGAAAGTACGCTGCAGATTGGGCTGGATTTGCAGGGAAACCAGGCCAGCCTGACGGTAGAGGATGACGGACCGGGGATTGCCCCGGAGGCACGCGAAACCGTGTTTGAACCGTTTGTCCGCCTCGATCCCAGCCGCGATCGCGCCACCGGAGGATGTGGCCTGGGGCTGGCCATTGTCTACTCTATCGCCCAGGCCATGGGCGGTACGGTGCATTGCGAGGAGAGCGAGCTCGGCGGCGCGCGCTTCTGCTTTAGCTGGCCGGTGTACCATAACATCGCCCTTCCCGTCCCTGCCTGACTTCAAGCGCACGCTGGCCTGACCCGGCGTGCTGTGCTATATGATAAGTATGTTGTAACTAATGAGAGTATTTATGGCGACCTACGATCTCATCGAACGGCTGAACAGCACGTTCCGGGAAATAGAACACGAGCTGCTAACCCTGACAGAACGTTTGCAGACCTGCCGCCTGCTGGCCGCGCGCGTCTTTACCCTGCCCGAGGTGGTCAAAGGGGCCGAGCACGATCCGCTGGACACCATCGACGTGAAGCAGCACATCGGCAAGGCCGCACTGGAGCTGGCGATGAAGCACTATCGCCATCTTTTTATCCAGCAGCAGTCTGAACAGCGCAGCAGCAAGGCGGCGGTGCGGCTGCCCGGCGTGATCTGCCTGCAAACCGATGCCGCAGCGCGCGAAGCGCTGGAAAGCCAGATTACTCATATAAACAGCCTGAAAGCGGCATTTGAGAAAATCGTTACCGAAGAGTCGGGCCTGACCCCCGCCGCCCGGTTTGAGTGGGTGCACCGTCAGCTTCCGGGGTTAATTACCCTGAATGCCTATCGCACGCTAACGGTACTGCGTCATCCCGCCACGCTGCGCTTCGGCTGGGCGAATAAGCACATCATTAAAAACTTCACCCGGGATGAAATTCTGGCGCAGCTGGAAAAAAGCCTGAAGACGCCGCGCACCGTCGCGCCGTGGTCGCGTGAGCAGTGGATTGAGCGCCTCGAACAGGAGTACCACAGCATCGCCTCGCTGCCGGCGGATACGCGCCTCAAAATTAAGCGCCCGGTGAAGGTTCAGCCTATCGCCCGCGTCTGGTATTCCGGCCAGCAAAAACAGGTGCAGTATGCCTGCCCAACGCCGCTGATTGCGCTCTATGATGACGATCGGGGGGCAATAGTGCCGGATATTGGTGAATTGCTGAATTACGATGCTGAAAATGTCCAGCACCGTTACCGACCTCAGGCGCAGCCGCTTCAGCTGATTATTCCGCGGCTGCACCTGTACGTAGCGAGTTGATTATTTCAGGCTGCCAACCATCGCCTCGGGACGTACCCAGGCATCGAACTCCGCCTCCGTCAGATAGCCCAGCGCCAGGGCGGAGTCTTTCAGCGTCAGCCCCTCCTTATGCGCTTTTTTGGCGATCTCGGCGGCTTTGTCGTAGCCAATATGGGTATTGAGCGCGGTCACCAGCATCAGCGATTCGTTCAACAGCTGGCTGATGCGCTCGCGGTTTGGCTCGATCCCCACCGCGCAGTGTTCGTTAAAGCTCTCCATGCCGTCCGCCAGCAGACGAATCGATTGCAGAACGTTGTGGATCACCATCGGGCGATAGACGTTCAGCTCGAAGTTGCCGGACGCACCGCCCAGGTTGACGGCCACGTCGTTGCCCAATACCTGGCAGCAGAGCATGGTCATGGCTTCGCACTGGGTCGGGTTGACTTTACCCGGCATGATGGAGCTGCCCGGCTCGTTTTCCGGAATGCTGATTTCACCGATGCCGCAGCGCGGGCCCGAGGCCAGCCAGCGCACGTCGTTGGCGATTTTCATCAGCGAGGCCGCCAGCCCTTTCAGCGCGCCGTGGGTGTGGACCAGCGCATCGCAGGTCGCCAGCGCCTCGAACTTGTTGGGCGCCGTGACGAACGGCTGCCCGGTGATGTTTGCCAGCTCCTCCGCCACGCGCACCGCATACTCCGGATGGGTGTTCAACCCGGTCCCAACCGCCGTCCCGCCGAGCGCCAGCTCCGCCAGATGCGGCAGGCTGTTCTCAATATGCTTCAGGTTGTGTTCCAGCATCGCCACCCAGCCGGAAATCTCCTGGCCGAGCGTCAGCGGCGTGGCGTCCTGCAGGTGCGTACGGCCAATTTTGACGATGTCGCGGAAGGCCTGCGCCTTCTCGTTGAGCGTAGACTTCAGGACGTTGAGCTGCGGGATAAGCTGCTCGCGGATAGCAATCACCGCCGCCACGTGCATGGCCGTCGGGAAGACGTCGTTAGAACTCTGGCTTTTGTTGACGTCATCGTTCGGGTGAACCTTGCGCTCCATGCCGCGCACGCCGCCCAGCAGTTCGCTTGCCCGGTTCGCCAGCACTTCGTTCATGTTCATATTGCTCTGGGTGCCGGAACCGGTCTGCCAGATAGCGAGGGGAAATTCATCGGGATGCTTGCCCGCCAGCACTTCGTCGGCGGCGTTGATGATGGCGGTCGCTTTGTCTGCCGTCAGCAGGCCTAAATCCTGGTTCACTTTCGCGGCTGCACGTTTGGTGAGCGCCAGCGCCTGAATCAGCGAGACGGGCATTTTTTCAGTCGAGATACGGAAATGCTCCAGCGAACGCTGGGTTTGCGCGCCCCATAGCTTGTCGGCCGGGACGTCGATGGCGCCCATCGAGTCTTTCTCATGGCGTACCGTGGTCATTACTTTCTCCTTGATAACAAAAGAGGGATTGCTCACATGCTTAAGGGATAAGTATTGATGACTTCTGAGAAACGTTATGGCGCTTTGTGCGCTCTTTTTGATGTCGGGTGTCGGCTACGCCTTACCCGACCTACGAGAATCCAGGCCGGGTAAGCGTCAGCGCCACCCGGCAATTTACAGATTTACTTCACACACGCCGAACACTGGGACGACTGGATCTGCTTGAAGAAATCGTTGCCTTTGTCATCCACGAGGATGAACGCCGGGAAATCTTCCACCTCAATTTTCCAGATCGCTTCCATACCCAGTTCCGGGTATTCCACGCACTCCAGGCTCTTGATGCTGCCCTGCGCCAGAACCGCAGCCGGGCCGCCGATGCTGCCGAGGTAGAAGCCGCCGTGCTTGTGGCAGGCGTCCGTCACCTGCTGGCTGCGGTTGCCTTTCGCGAGCATGATCATGCTGCCGCCGTTGGCCTGCAGCTGGTCAACGTACGAGTCCATACGGCCCGCCGTGGTTGGGCCTAACGAGCCAGAGGCGTAGCCTTCAGGCGTTTTCGCCGGGCCGGCGTAGTAGATCGGGTGATCTTTAATGTACTGCGGCAGCCCTTCGCCGTTGTCCAGACGCTCTTTCAGCTTCGCGTGCGCGATGTCGCGGCCCACGATAATCGTGCCGTTCAGGGAGAGACGGGTCGAGACCGGATACTGCGAAAGCTGCGCCAGAATCTCTTTCATCGGACGGTTCAGGTCAACGCGGACCGCTTCCCCCTCGCCCGCTTTGCGCAGCTCTTCCGGGATATATTTGCCCGGGTTGTTTTCCAGTTTTTCGATCCACACGCCTTCGCGGTTGATCTTCGCCTTGATGTTGCGATCCGCAGAGCAGGAGACGCCCATCCCGACCGGACAGGAAGCACCGTGACGCGGCAGACGGATCACGCGCACGTCGTGGGCAAAGTATTTGCCGCCAAACTGCGCGCCAAGACCCAGGTTACGCGCTTCTTCCAGAAGCTCCTGCTCAAGCTGAACGTCGCGGAACGCCTGGCCGTGCTCGTTACCTTCGGTTGGCAGGCCGTCGTAGTATTTGGTTGAGGCTAGCTTCACAGTCTTCAGCGTGCTTTCAGCCGACGTGCCGCCAATCACAAACGCGATATGGTACGGCGGGCACGCCGCGGTGCCGAGGGTGCGCATCTTCTCAACCAGGTAGTTCTTCAGCTTACCCGGGGTGAGCAGCGCTTTGGTTTCCTGATAGAGATAGGTTTTGTTGGCCGAACCGCCGCCTTTGGCGATACAGAGGAATTTGTACTCGTCCCCGTCGACGCTGTAGAGGTCTATCTGTGCAGGCAGGTTGGTGCCGGTGTTGACCTCTTTATACATGTCCAGCGCCGCGTTTTGCGAATAGCGCAGGTTGTCTTCGGTGTAGGTGTTATAAACGCCGTGTGCCAGCGCCGCTTCGTCACCGCCGCCGGTCCAGACGCGCTGCCCTTTTTTACCGACGATGATCGCCGTGCCGGTATCCTGACAGGTTGGCAGAATGCCTTTCGCCGCGATATCGGAGTTACGCAGGAACTGCAGGGCAACGTACTTATCGTTTTCGCTGGCTTCCGGGTCGCTCAGAATATCGGCCACCTGCTGCTGATGCGCAGGACGGAGCATAAACGAGGCGTCGTGGAAAGCGTGCTGCGCCAGCAGCGTCAGCGCCTGCGGATCCACCTTGAGGATCTCTTGTCCTTCAAATTCAGAGACGGAGACGTGATCGCGGGTTAACAGGTAATACTCGGTCTGATCCTTACTGAGGGGGAAAGGATCCTGATAATGGAAGGGTTTATTCGACATTGGTCTCTCACTTACTGCTTCGGTCTGTTTATTCAGGGCAGATGTTCCGCTGCCCGGCTTAAAAGCGAGTCAGCTTATCCTACACAATTTTTTAACAAAAACTGAGACTAGTACGACTTTTTACATCCACAGGTTACTTCCATGAGGTTTATTGCTTTAATACCCGGAGTTAATTCCACAATTGAATCAGGGCTTGATAATGCAAAAACTCATTAACTCAGTGCAAAACTACGCCTGGGGAAGTAAAACTGCGTTAACGGATCTCTACGGTATCGCGAACCCGAACAACCTGCCGATGGCGGAACTGTGGATGGGTGCGCACCCGAAGAGCAGCTCAAAAATTGAAGACGCCAGCGGCCAGGTACGCAGCCTGCGCGACGTGATTAATGCCGATAAAGCCGCGCTGCTGGGTGACAAAGTCGCTCAGCGCTTTGGCGAACTGCCGTTCCTGTTTAAAGTTTTGTGCGCTGACCAGCCGCTCTCCATCCAGGTTCACCCGAACAAGAAAGCCTCAGAAATCGGGTTTGCGAAAGAGAACGCGGCGGGTATTCCGTTAGATGCTGCCGAGCGTAATTACAAAGATCCTAACCACAAGCCTGAGCTGGTGTTCGCGCTGACGCCGTTCCTGGCGATGAACGCGTTCCGCGAGTTTTCAGAAATTATCTCCCTGCTGCAGCCGGTCGCGGGTGCCCATAAAGCCATCGCGCATTTCCTTGAAAACCCGAACGCCGATGCGCTGAGCCAGCTGTTTGCCAGCCTGCTGAATATGCAGGATGAAGAGAAAACCCACGCCCTGGCGGTGCTGAAAGCCGCCCTGGACAGCCAGCAAGGTGAACCGTGGGAGACCATCCGTCTGATTTCCGAATTCTATCCGGACGACAGCGGCCTGTTCTCCCCTCTGCTGCTGAACGTGGTGAAGCTCAATCCGGGTGAAGCGATGTTCCTCTTCGCGGAAACCCCGCACGCCTACCTTCAGGGCGTGGCGCTGGAGGTGATGGCCAACTCCGATAACGTGTTGCGCGCGGGCCTGACGCCAAAATACATCGACATCCCTGAACTGGTAGCCAACGTGAAGTTCGTGGCGAAACCTGCCGCGGAGCTGCTGACTCAGCCGGTGAAAAACGGCGCAGAGCTGGACTTCCCGATTCCGGTTGAAGATTTTGCCTTTTCCCTGCACGACCTGAGCCAGGCCGAAACCACCATCGCGCAGGAGAGCGCGGCGATCCTGTTCTGCGCCGAGGGCGAAGCGACACTGCGCAAAGGCGAACAGCGTCTGGTGCTTAAGCCCGGTGAGTCAGCCTTCGTTGCAGCCAATGAGTCTCCGGTTAGCGTAAGCGGCACCGGTCGTCTGGCGCGCGTTTTCAATAAGCTTTAACCACTTACTGAATTTTTTAACAACTCTTGCTAAGCTAGTTGCAGGCTTAATATCTCCAGGCGGTTTTTACCGCCTGGTTTCATTTTAGGGATAGTCGCAATGAAAAAATCGGTCGTAGCGGTTGGAGTGATTGTAGCGTTAGGCGTGGTCTGGACGGGTGCCTCCTGGTTTACCGGGAAACAGTTGGAAGGCCGTCTGGCTGAGATGGTGGCGCAGGCTAACGGAGAGATTAAGCGCAGCGCGCCGGAAGCCGGTCTGGAACTGAGCTACCAGAATTATCATCGCGGCGTGTTTACCAGCCGCATGCAGCTGGTAGTGAAGCCGGTTGCCGGTGCTGCAAACGGCTGGCTGAAACCGGGCCAGAGCGTGGTGCTGGACGAGGTGGTGAGCCACGGTCCCCTGCCGCTGGCGCAGCTGAAGTCCTTTAACCTGATCCCGTCGATGGCGTCCGTCCATACCGTGCTGGTGAATAATGACGTCACCAAACCGCTTTTTGACCTGGCGAAGAATGAATCGCCTTTCGACATTAATACCCGCATTAGCTATTCCGGTGACACGAGTTCCGATATTGCTCTGAAAGCGCTGAACTACGAGAAAGAGAATGAGAAAGTCGCCTTCAGCGGCGGTCACTTCAAACTCGATGCTGACCGCGATGGAAACGTGTTCTCCCTGACGGGTGAAGCGGAAAGCGGCCTGGTCAATGCCGTGAACGAATATAACCAAAAAGTTCAGCTCACCTTCAATAACCTGAAAGCCGACGGCAACAGCCGCATGACCGATTTCCAGGAGCGTATCGGCGATCAGAAACTGTCTCTCGACAAAGTCGCCATTGCTGTTGAAGGAAAAGAGATGGCCGTGCTGGAAGGCATGGACGTCAACGGAAAATCCGACGTTTCTAAAGACGGTAAGAGCATCAATACCCAGCTGGATTACACGCTGAAGAGCCTGAAAGTGCAGAATCAGGATCTGGGCACCGGCAAACTCTCGCTCAAGATCGGCAATATCGACGGTCAGGCGTGGCACGAGTTTAGCCAGAAATACAGCAAAGAGAGCCAGGCGCTGCTGACCGATGCCGCACTGCAGCAAAACCCGGAAGTCTACCAGCAGCAGGCGATGGCGGTGCTGTTCAACAACCTGCCGATCCTGCTGAAAGGTGAGCCGGTGGTCACCGTTGCGCCGCTGAGCTGGAAAAACAGCAAAGGCGAAACCAGCTTCAACCTGTCGCTGTTCCTGAAAGATCCGGCCACCGCAACGGGTGAACCGCAGACGCTGGCGCAGGAAGTGGATCGCAGCGTGAAGTCGCTCGACAGCAAGCTGACCATCCCGATGGATATGGCGACCGAGTTTATGACCCAGATTGCGAAGCTGGAAGGCTACGGCGATGAAGACGCCGGCAAGCTGGCGAACCAGCAGGTGAAGGGTCTGGCGGCCATGGGCCAGATGTTCCGCATCACCAAAGTGGAAAACAACACGATTTCCACCAGCCTGCAGTACGCCAACGGCCAGGTCACGCTCAACGGCGACAAAATGCCGCTGGAGGATTTTGTCGGCATGTTTGGTATGCCTACTCTGGGAATGCCGGAACCGGCTGAACCGGCAGCGCCAGCCGAACCGGCTGCACCGCAGCAGTAAACAGCAAAACCCCTCGCATGAGGGGTTTTTATTGCCTGCTAGCTTTTCCATCCCGCCAGGAAATCCAGCAGAAGCGCGTTTACTTTCTCTGGCTGCTCCTCCTGCGGAAGGTGGCCGCACTCATCGATACCATGCGCCCGCAGGTTCTCCGCCATTTCGGCCCAGACGCTTTCCATATCGAAAAGCTTGCCGACCGCATGAAAATCATTACCCCACAGCGACATTACCGGGCAGGTGATTTTCACCTCAGCGTCTGCCATATCCTGCGCCACATCCTCTGCGTTGGCGCGATAGTCAGCCATAGCGCCTCGCACGGCACCCGGTGCCTGATACGCCCGAACATAGGTATCAAACGCCTCGCCGCTGATGGTCGACGGATCGTAGGTCCAGTCCGAGAAAAAGTGGCGTAGCCAGATATTCTCCCGACCCGCAATCAGCGCTTCCGGCAGGTCTGGCACAAGATGAAACAGAAAGAACCAGTATGCACGCGCAATCGACGCATTCAGATCGCGCGCCACAATACGCGTTGGCACGTTATCCATCACCACCAGTCGATCCACCAGCTCAGGGTAATCTTTTGCAAACCGCGTCGCGACGCGCGCCCCGCGATCGTGCCCCACCAGTACCACTTTCTGTAAACCCAGGACACGCATCAGTTCCCGGATGTCCCGCGCCATGTTGCGCTTATCATAGCCAGAAGCAGGTTTATCCGTTTCGCCATACCCGCGTAAATCCGGCGCAATCACGCGATAGTGCCGGGACAGTACGGGTATCTGGTAGCGCCAGGCATAGTTTGTTTCAGGAAAACCATGCAGGAGAATAACCGGTGCGCCTTCACCCTCTTCGACCACAAACTGACGGATACCGTTTGCCGTTACGGTGTAACTTTTCATGCTCGTCACCTCACTTTATTTCAGCAGAGGCACGTTGGCCGCACGTTGATAAGGACCGTAATTTACCGGGTTCCAGCTAAAGCCCTGCTGCCAGGCGGTGATATGCCCGATACCGGGGAAAGGCAGATGCGCTGCGGCCATCCACTCACCGTCTTTCGCCAGCGCGTTAAACTCCTGCGCCCGGGATGAGATGGCTTTTTTCGGATCGACATCAAAGCGAATAGACACTTCAGGGTGCGGGAACTGGACGGCAGGAGCATGAATCAAATCCCCAATGAAGTTGATAGCCGTCCCCTGCGACGCGAAGCGATAAACGGTACTGCCAGGCGTATGACCAGTGGCATATGCCGTCTGGACTTCCGGGATGGGCGAAGCTGGCGGGACAAAGGTTTTGAGGTGACCGGTGGCTTTATACGCAGACAGCGCATTCCTGGCGATAGCGAAATACTCCTTCGCGTTAACCGGCGCGCTCGCTTCTTTTGCAGGGTCAAGCCAGTAGTCGGCCTCCCCCTGCGGTACGTAGACGGTGGCATTGGGGAACAGCGCCTTACCGTCTGCATCGCTCAGGCCGCACACGTGGTCAAGATGCAGGTGGGTCAGGAAAATGGTATCGACCTGCTCAGGACGATACCCTGATGCGTTTATATTGCTGACCAGCTGGCCGGCCGTTTCCGACATGCAGTGGCCTCCTCCGCTGTCAATCATCACAAGGTGTTTACCGGTATTGACCAAAAACGCGTTGAAGGCGGTAGGCATGCGTTCGGCATCAATTTTGTGTTGAGCCAACAGTTCGCGAACCTTGTCGCCTGAGAGCCCGTGCAGTAGGGAAGGCGAAAGATCGTTATAGCCGTCGAACAGCGCCGTCACCTCATATTCCCCTATCGCCAGACGATAATAACCGGGGACCTGCTGTTTCACCTGCGCGGGGGCATCTGCCCATGATGTGCTTGCAAAGAGCAGGCCGCTGAACGCCAGAACCGTTTTCAACTTTTTCATCTTCACTCCAGACTGATATTTTTTCAGGTTGTGAAGAGACTATGGCAGCGTAACGATTAATAATGTAGACATGTACTTTGATAGGCCAGCATAACGAAAAGCGATACAATGAAACTGGAAGACGTTGAAGTGTTTATCGAAGCCGTCAAGGCGGGTAGCCTGGCGGGTGCCGCGCGTCGGCTCTCTGTGAGCCCTATGGCGGCATCACGGTCTCTTAATAATCTTGAGGCGGAACTGGGGGTCAGGCTGGTGCATCGCACCACGCGTTCCCTCTCACCCACCAGCGATGGGGATGTTTTTTTGCCGCATGCGCAGGCGCTGCTGGAAGATAAAAATAATGCGCTGGCCGATCTGTTTCCCGAGGGGACGCATCTTACCGGACGCCTGCGCATTACCGCCTCAGCAGGGTTTGGCCGTAAGATCGTTGCTCCTATGCTGACCCGGTTCATGCAGCAGCATCCCGCCCTGCAGGTCGATTTACTCGCCACCGACGAACAGGTTGATATTGTCGGCAAAGGCATTGACGTGGCGTTACGCATTGCGCCGCTGCGCGATAACCGGCTGGTTGCCCATCGCCTGTGTCACAACCCTCGAGACCTTTGCGCCAGCCCGGCGTATCTGGTCGCACACGGCTATCCAAAATCGTTTAACGATCTGGCGGCACACAGCTGTCTGACCACCTCAGATACCGTCCACTGGTCATTCGAACAGGGCGAACAGCGCTACAGGCAAAAGGTCTCGGGCCGATTCTCCGCGAACTCTGTTGAGGCCATTTTCGAAGCCTGCCTTGGAGGGTTGGGCATCGCCAATTTATCTCGCTGGTACGTAGAACCGGCCTTCAGAGAGGGTAAACTCGAGCGGATCGTCCTGGAGGATGCCCGGCCGGAATCGCTGGCCGTTTGGGCGGTTTATCCGACCTCCAGGCTGATCCCGGCAAAAGTACGAAAATTTGTGGAGGCACTGGAAGCCGAACTGTTGCTCAATCCGCTAACGCAACTCGCCTGATACTATTTTACCGGCACCAGGCGCGCCGCCACAATCTGGTGCCCGGCCTGCACATCCGTATTTTCGATACGCTGCATGATTCTGTCCGCCAGGGTGTAACCCATCTCCCGCGCGGGGGTAGTGGCCCAGACGATCGGCAGATCGTCCAGCGCGTTTTCACCGACGTCGGCGAACGCCCCCAGCGCCACCTGGTGGCCGAAGAAGGTTTCCACCCCGCCCTCGCCGCTCTGACGCCCGGCGCGGATCAGGCCAAACCAGGCCCCCATAGCGATCACATCGTTATAGCAAATCACGGCGCTGATCGTCGGGCTGCTTCGCAGCAGCGCGCCTATCGCTTCCGCCGCCATCTTCTGGCTGGACTCACACTCCACGACCCACTCGCTGTGGAACGGCAGGCCGTATTTAATCAGCGTCGCACAGTAGCCGCCGACCCGCTCGGCGCGGGTCAGGGACGAGCTTTTCCCGCCCAGCCAGGCAATGCGCTGATGACCGCGACGAATAAGATGCTCGGTCAGCATTTGCGCGGCCTGCATGTTATCCGGACGCAGCGTATCGGCTTCGTCGAGGTAGCTGGCGCGCGAGGCAAACACCAGCGGCACGCCTTTTTCGGCGGCACGCTCGCACAGCTCGCTGCCCACGCCCGACGCCCCTGCGACGATCACCCCGTCCACCCCCTGGTTCAGCAGCATATCGAGCCGGGAAAGCAGCTGATCGGCTTCGCGGCCGCCGTGAAGCAGAAAGACCATCCGCCCCTGCGCTTCAAGCGCTTCGGTTAACCCGGCCGTCAACTCCGCATAGAAAGGTGACGTCAGGTCACGAACGATCAGGCCAATCACCCCGCTTTGCCCCCCGCGCAGCGCCGACGCCTGGCGGTTACGCACAAAGCCCAACTGTTCAACCGCCTCGTTCACCCGCTGACCGGTCGCGGGAGAGATGCGCCCTTTTCCGCTCAGTACCAGAGAAACGGTGCTGACGGAAACCCCCGCCGCCAGCGCGACATCGTTGATGGTGACTTTTTTCGCTACGGCCATGTGTTGGCGTGACTCCCTGAAAATGAGATCGGTAAAACGTTTTATCAATACGTTATCTTTATACTACCAGTCAAAGCCTGAGAATGTGATTTAGCGCGCACTAAACTTTGATAAAACGTTTTATCTTCTCGCAGCATTGAGGCAGACAAACTGATTTTAACAATAAAGGAGTCGTTTTATGACGGCGAAAGCAGCACAAAAAATATCGCTGTGGGAATTTTTCCAGCAACTGGGTAAAACCTTCATGCTGCCCGTGGCACTTCTCTCGTTCTGCGGGATCATGCTGGGGATCGGCAGTTCACTCAGCAGTAAAGACGTCATTACGCTGATCCCGTTCCTCGGCACCCCCGTGCTGCAGGCGATCTTTATCTGGATGAGTAAAGTCGGCTCCTTTGCATTTAGTTTCCTGCCCGTGATGTTCTGTATCGCTATCCCGCTAGGCCTGGCCCGCGAGAACAAAGGCGTCGCGGCGTTTGCCGGTTTTGTGGGTTACGCGGTGATGAACCTGGCGGTTAACTTCTGGCTGACCGCGAAAGGCATTCTGCCGACAACCGACGCTGCCGTGCTGAAAGCTAACAACATTCAAAGCGTGATCGGTATCCAGTCTATTGATACCGGGATCCTCGGTGCAGTGATCGCGGGCGTGATTATCTGGATGCTTCACGAGCGCTTCCACAATATTCGTCTGCCGGATGCCCTGGCCTTCTTCGGCGGTACCCGCTTTGTGCCGATTGTGACCCTGGTGGTCATGGGTCTGTTTGGTTTGATCATTCCGCTGATCTGGCCGGTCTTTGCGATGGGCATTAACGGTATTGGCCGCATCATCAACGGCGCGGGAGATTTTGGTCCGATGATCTTCGGCACCGGCGAGCGTCTGCTCCTGCCGTTTGGCCTGCAGCATATCCTGGTGGCTCTGATTCGCTTCACCGAAGCGGGCGGCACCATGGAGGTGTGCGGTCACGATGTGAGCGGAGCGCTGACCATCTTCCAGGCGCAGCTGAGCTGCCCGACCACCCACGGCTTCTCCGAAAGCGCAACCCGCTTCCTGTCTCAGGGTAAAATGCCTGCCTTCCTCGGCGGCCTGCCGGGTGCCGCGCTGGCGATGTATCACTGCGCGCGCCCGGAAAACCGTCATAAAATAAAAGGCCTGCTGATTTCCGGCGTGATCGCCTGCGTCGTGGGCGGTACCACCGAGCCAATCGAATTCCTGTTCCTGTTCGTCGCGCCAGTGCTGTATCTGATTCACGCGGTGCTGACCGGTCTGGGCTTTACCGTGATGGCGGTGCTGGGCGTTACCATCGGCAACACCGACGGCAACGTGATCGACTTCGTGGTGTTCGGGATCCTGCACGGCCTCTCCACCAAGTGGTATCTGGTGCCGGTCGTGGCGGCGATCTGGTTCGTGGTGTACTACGGCATCTTCCGCTTCGCCATCACCCGCTTTAACCTGAAAACGCCTGGCCGCGATACCGATACGGCCACCAGCGTTGAGCAGGCGGTAGCCGGTACCGTGGGCAAATCCGGCTATAACACCCCAGCAATTCTGGCAGCGCTGGGCGGTGCAGATAACATTACCTCGCTGGATAACTGCATTACCCGCCTGCGTTTGTCGGTGGCGGATATGTCAAAAGTCGACACCAACGCCCTGAAAGCCAACCGGGCCATCGGCGTGGTACAGTTAAATCAGCACAATTTACAGGTGGTTATCGGCCCGCAGGTACAGTCAGTGAAAGATGAGCTGGCTACCCTGATGCGAACAGTAGAAGCCTGATGCCTCAGCCCCCTCTCCATGAGGGGGTTTTACGTTAAGGATTAAAGCATGTTTGATTTCTCAACCGTCGTGGATCGACACGGCACCTGGTGTACGCAGTGGGACTACGTCGCCGACCGTTTTGGCGCGGACGATCTGCTGCCCTTCACCATCTCGGATATGGATTTCGCCACCGCCCCCTGCATAATCGACGCGCTGCATCAGCGCATTCATCACGGCGTGTTTGGCTATAGCCGCTGGAAAAACGACGAGTTTCTCGCAGCCGTCGCGCACTGGTTCCAGCAGCGCTTTAACAACCAGATTGATACGGAAACCGTGGTTTATGGCCCCTCCGTCATCTACATGGTCTCTGAACTGATACGCCTCTGGTCAAACCCCGGCGACGGCGTGGTGGTACACACCCCGGCATACGATGCGTTTTATAAGGCCATAGAGGGTAACGCGCGTCGTGTTGTGGCGGTTGAGATGGAAAAGCAGGCGGCAGGCTGGCAGGGCAATATGGCGGCCCTCGAAGCGGCGCTGGCGAAACCGGAAAACAAAATTTTGCTGCTGTGCAGCCCGCAGAATCCGACCGGTAAGGTCTGGACGCGGGATGAGCTGACGCACATGGCGGAACTGTGCGCACGCTATGACGTGGCGGTGATCAGCGATGAAATTCATATGGATATGGTGTGGGGAGAGCATCGTCACACGCCGTGGATCGCGGTGGCGCGCTGGAAATGGGCGCTTCTCACTTCCGGCTCGAAAAGCTTTAATATTCCAGCTCTTACGGGCGCTTACGGCTTGATTGGCGATGAAGAGAGCCGTAACGGTTATCTCAGCGCGCTAAAAGGACGGGACGGACTCTCTTCCCCTTCCGTGCTGGCGCTTACGGCCCATATCGCGGCCTATCAGCAGGGGGAGCCGTGGCTGGATGCCCTGCGGGGTTATCTCGAAGGGAATTTGTCGTATATCGCGCAGGAAGTAAACCACGCTTTTCCGAAACTAAACTGGCAGCCGCCGGAAGCGACCTATCTGGCCTGGATCGATCTGCGCCCGCTGAACATTGACGATCGGGCGCTGCAAAAAGTGCTGATCGAGCAGCAAAAGGTCGCCATCATGCCGGGATATACCTATGGAATAGAGGGAAATGGCTTCGTACGCCTGAATGCGGGCTGCCCGCGAAGCAAGCTTGAGCAAGGGGTTCAACGCCTGATTGCCGGGATTAATACGCTCCTGTAATCAATTTGCGCAACGGAATATTCCCTTGCGCAAATAGCTTTTTACCCCGTTTTGTTTTTATAATATGGCGCACTTTAACCAGAAAAGAGTGCGACCATGATTGATACACGCCTGCCTTTAACTGATATTCATCGTCACCTTGACGGTAACATTCGTGCCCAAACCATCCTCGATCTTGGCCGCCAGTTCAATTTAACGCTTCCTGCTCAGACCCTTGAGTCCCTGATCCCTCACGTACAGGTGACCTCTAATGAACCGGACCTGGTCAGCTTCCTGAGCAAACTCGACTGGGGTGTGAAGATGCTGGCGTCGCTGGAGGCCTGCCGCCGCGTGGCGTTTGAGAACATCGAAGATGCCGCCCGCAACGGCCTGCACTACGTCGAGCTGCGCTTCTCGCCGGGCTATATGGCAATGACCCACAGCCTGCCCGTTGCAGGCGTCGTGGAAGCCGTCATTGAAGGCGTGCGCGAAGGATGTAAAACCTTCGACGTTCAGGCTCGCCTGATCGGCATCATGAGCCGTACGTTCGGTGAAGCCGCCTGCCTGCAGGAGCTGGAGGCGCTGCTGGCCCATCGCGATGCCATCACCGCCGTCGATCTCGCCGGTGACGAGCTGGGCTTCCCGGGCAGCCTGTTCCTCTCCCACTTCAACCGCGCGCGCGATGCCGGCTGGCACATTACCGTACATGCGGGTGAAGCGGCTGGCCCGGAAAGCATCTGGCAGGCCATCCGCGAGCTGGGCGCCGAGCGTATCGGTCACGGCGTGAAGGCGGTCGAAGATCGCGCGCTGATGGATTTCCTGGCGGAGCAGCGTATCGGGATTGAGTCGTGCCTGACGTCTAACATTCAGACCAGCACCGTGGCAACGCTGGCGCAGCACCCGCTGAAAACGTTCCTTGAGCACGGCGTACTGGCCTCTCTGAACACTGACGATCCGGCGGTACAGGGCGTGGATATCATCCATGAGTACAACATCGCCGCACCTCAGGCGGGTCTGAGCCGCGAGCAGATCCGTCAGGCGCAGATCAACGGGCTGGAGAGTGCCTTCCTGACGCCTGCAGAGAAGCAGGCGCTGAAAGATAAAGTGGCTCGCGGTTAACTCCGCTGCCGGGTGGCGCTAACGCTTACCCGGCCTACTAAAATATTTAAAATTATGCCAGACAGAGCGTCGCGCGATGTTTGGCAGATTCAATACCCAGCTCAATCAGCTCCATAATCTGTATCGCCTGGCTGGCCGGAACCGGATTTTCGCCCGTACCGTTCAGCGCATCGCGGATGCCCGCATAATAGGCCGGATAGTTACCCGGTATCGTCAGAAAGGTCTCCTCGACCAGCTCCTCGCCTTCCACCCGCGTCACTACGCCGTCGCGCATATCATAGCCCCAGTCTTCCTGCGGTAAACGTTCACCGCTTTTCAGCCGGTCTTCCTGCGGGTCGAGACCAAACTTCACGTAGCTCCCGCGCGTGCCGTGCATAATATAGCGGGCCGATTCCGCGGCCGCGACCATCGTACCGTGGAGCACAATCCGCCGCTGCGGGTAACTCAGCACCGCGTGGAAGTAATCGGTCGTCTGTGCTCCGGGCCTGAGCTGGGCCAGATCGACCGTCATGCTCACCGGCAGACCAAAAAGATTGACGGCCTGATCCAGCAGATGCGGGGCTAAATCGTACCAGATGCCGCTGCCCGGACCGGCCTGCTCGCGCCAGCGGTTTCGTACCTGCGGACGGAAGCGGTCAAAGTGCGATTCAAAAAAGAGGATCTCCCCTAATGTGCCCTCACTGAGAAGCCTTTTTACCGTTAAAAAGTCGCTGTCCCAGCGGCGGTTATGGAACACCGACAGCAACCTGCCCAGACTCTTTGCCAGCGCATCCAACTCGCGCGCCTGAGACAACGTAACGGTAAAGGGCTTATCGACAACCACGTGCTTGCCGGCTTCCAGCGCGGCCTTTGCCAGTGGAAAGTGGGTGTCGTTCGGCGTGGGGATAACGATTAAATCAATATTCGGATCGTTGAAAAGGTGTTTTGGCTCAGAGACAACCGGCACGGAAGGCCAGTCTGTATGGACTTTAGCGGCATCGCTGCTGGTTACCGCTGCCAGCGCCATTCCCGGCGTCCCGGCTATCAGAGGCGCATGAAACGTTTTGCTTGCATACCCGTAGCCGATAAGCCCAACGCGGATATTATCACTCATAGTGCCATCCTCTTTTATGACGTTCTTATTTCACACTGGCTAGCCTGGCATTGCCACAGATTAATAATGTGCCATATGACTTAAAATAGCAGGTCGTACGGGTTGTTTTTGTTACATAGTATTAACCTACTGATTTTGTTTAAGGGAACCGTTCCCAAAGCGCTTGCGGCCGGGGAAACGTCGCTGTAACATTTGCACCCTGTATTTAAGGATAAAGTACAACTACGAATCATGACGTCAATTATTAATCGAATCATTGAATTAGCGGGATGGATTGTCCTTGGGGTTTCGGTCATTTTGCTGGGTGTTGCCAGCCATATCGATAACTACCAGCCGCCGGAGCCTGTCACAGTCGCCCAACCCAAGTAACCGGTTACCGCAATAAAGAGTGACATAATATGTCAGTTACTTATTGCCAGCCCTGGTGAACACGGTTAACCTTCTCTTCCAGGCATCGTCTGATGCCTGAATTTCAGCAAAGAAAACTCCTAATTTCGTCGCGTTACCTGAGTGGGCTGTTTACGTCTTTATTAATCCGTTTATTATTCGAACGAATTACCTTAACTGGTATTACTCACTTTTATATGGAAACTTATTAATATGACAGTTCAGGACTATTTATTAAAATTTCGCAAGATCAATTCGCTTGAGAGCCTGGAAAAACTGTTTGACCATCTGAACTACACCCTGTCTGATAATCAGGACATCATTAATATGTATCGTGCCGCTGACCATCGCCGTGCGGAGCTGGTTTCCGGCGGTCGTTTGTTCAACGTGGGTGAAGTGCCTAAGTCCGTATGGCGCTACGTTTTATAAGAAAGTAGCCATCCGCGCGAAATGTTATATACTCTCCGCCCTGCCAACTGGCTGTAAAACATTTCGCGCAGATTATGGGAGAGTTCATGACCGCAACGCCTGGAGAACGCATTGGAGGCTGGTTAATCGCCCCACTGGCATGGCTGCTGGTTGCCTTATTAAGCGCATCACTTGCGCTGCTGCTTTATACCACCGCACTGATTACCCCTCACGCCATCCAGACCCTGATGTCGCAAAACGTGCTGAATATTGCTTTGTGGTTTGTGTCATTCGTTTTCGCGATCGGGATGTGGTACTACACGCTGTGGCTGACCATCGCCTTCTTTAAGCGCCGTAAGAATGTGCCTAAGCACTACATTATCTGGCTGCTGGTTTCGGTCCTGCTGGCGGTTAAGGCGTTTGCTTTTTCGCCCGTTTCAGACGCGCTGGCCGTTCGTCAGCTGCTTTTCCCGTTGCTGGCCGCGGCGCTGCTGGTACCCTACTTCAAGCGTTCGACGCGGGTGAAAAACACCTTCGTGAACCCGTAATAACCCTACAGATAACCTGTTGTCGCCTGCGTGTGTTTGTCCGATAATAGGCGGCTTTTTTATTTCAGGCTAAATAATGACCGATTACTTACTGCTCTTTGTCGGCACCGTGCTGGTTAACAACTTCGTTCTGGTGAAGTTCCTTGGCCTGTGTCCGTTTATGGGCGTTTCCAAAAAGCTGGAAACGGCAATGGGCATGGGGCTAGCGACGACCTTCGTCATGACGCTGGCGTCCATCTGCGCGTGGTGGATTGATACCTGGATCCTCATTCCGCTGGGGTTAACCTATCTCCGGACGCTGGCCTTTATTCTGGTTATCGCGGTGGTAGTGCAATTTACCGAAATGGTGGTGCGCAAAACCAGCCCGGCGCTCTATCGCCTGCTGGGTATCTTCCTGCCGCTGATCACTACCAACTGCGCCGTTCTCGGCGTGGCGCTGCTGAACATCAACCTTGGCCATAATTTTATGCAGTCGGCGCTGTATGGCTTTTCTGCGGCCGTCGGTTTCTCGCTGGTCATGGTGCTGTTTGCCTCTATTCGCGAGCGCCTGGCAGCAGCGGATATCCCCGCCCCCTTCCGCGGTAACGCGATTGCGCTGGTGACCGCAGGTTTAATGTCTCTGGCCTTTATGGGCTTTAGTGGTCTGGTGAAGTTGTAATGAATGCTATCTGGATTGCCATCGCCTCTATCAGCGTTCTGGGGTTGGTGTTTGGCCTTATCCTGGGCTACGCCTCCCGCCGTTTCGCGGTAGAGGACGATCCCGTTGTTGAGAAAATTGATGAGCTTCTGCCGCAAAGCCAGTGCGGGCAGTGCGGCTACCCGGGCTGTCGCCCCTATGCCGAAGCGGTAGGGATTCAGGGTGAAAAAATTAACCGCTGTGCGCCCGGTGGCGAAGCGGTGATGCTGAAAATCGCGACCCTGCTTAACGTTGACCCGCAGCCCGTTGACGGCGACGCGGACGTGCAGGAGCCGGTCCGTGCCCTGGCCGTGATCGACGAGGCCAACTGCATCGGCTGCACCAAATGTATTCAGGCCTGCCCGGTCGACGCCATTGTTGGCGCAACGCGCGCCATGCACACCGTGGTGGCGGACCTGTGCACCGGCTGTAACCTCTGCGTAGCACCCTGCCCGACGCAATGTATCGAGCTGCGCCCGGTTGAAACGACTACCGAAAGCTGGAAGTGGGATCTTCAAACCATTCCGGTTCGCAATATTCCTGTGGAACAACATGCTTAAGTTATTTTCTGCTTTCAGAAAAGAGAAGATTTGGGATTTTGACGGGGGTATTCACCCACCGGAGATGAAAACCCAGTCTAGCGGCACGCCGCTGCGTCAAATTCCGCTGGCGACCCGTTTCGTTATGCCGCTCAAGCAGCACATCGGCGCTGAGGGTGAGCTGTGCGTCAAAGAAGGCGATACGGTCCTTCGCGGTCAGCCGCTGACCTTTGGCCGCGGACGTATGCTGCCGGTGCACGCTCCCACCTCCGGTAAGGTGGTCGCCATCGCACCCCATACGGTGGCCCATCCGTCAGCGCTTTCAGAGCTGAGCGTGATTATTGAAGCCGACGGTGAAGACCGCTGGATCGACCGTGATGGCTGGAGCGATTACCGCAGCCAGAGCCGCGAAGTACTCATCGAACGTATTCATCAGTTCGGCGTTGCCGGCCTCGGCGGCGCAGGCTTCCCGACAGGCGTCAAGCTGCGCGGCGGTGGCGATAATATTCAGACGCTGATTATCAACGCCGCCGAATGCGAACCGTACATTACCGCTGACGATCGTCTGATGCAGGACTGCGCCGCCCAGGTGGTGGAAGGCATCCGCATCCTGGCGCACATTCTGCAGCCGCGGGAAGTGCTGATCGGTATCGAAGACAATAAACCTCAGGCTATCTCGATGCTTCGCGCCGTGCTGGCCGGTAGCCACGATATCAGCCTGCGCGTCATCCCGACCAAGTACCCCTCTGGCGGTGCTAAACAGCTGACGCAAATCCTTACCGGTAAGCAGGTGCCGCACGGCGGACGCTCTTCGGATATCGGCGTGCTGATGCAGAACGTCGGCACCGCGTACGCCGTGAAGCGCGCGGTGATCGACGGCGAGCCGCTGACCGAGCGCGTGGTAACGCTGACCGGGGAATCGGTCTCTCGTCCGGGCAACGTCTGGGCACGACTGGGTACGCCGGTGCGTCACCTGCTGGAGCAGGCTGAGTTTTGCCCGGGCAGCGACCAGATGGTGATCATGGGAGGCCCGCTGATGGGCTTTACCCTGCCGTGGCTCGATGTGCCTGTAGTGAAAATTACCAACTGTCTGCTCGCCCCTTCCCCGACCGAGATGGGCGAAGAGCAGGAAGAGAAAGGCTGCATCCGCTGCAGCGCCTGCGCCGATGCCTGCCCGGCGGATCTGCTGCCGCAACAGCTGTACTGGTACAGCAAAGGGCAGCTGCACGACAAGGCAAAAGCCCATAACCTAGCCGACTGCATCGAATGCGGCGCCTGCGCCTGGGTCTGCCCAAGCAACATCCCGCTGGTGCAGTATTTCCGCCAGGAGAAGGCTGAGATTTATGCTATCTCCATGGAAGAAAAACGCGCCGCGGAAGCTAAGGCACGTTTCGAAGCGCGCCAGGCGCGACTGGAGCGCGAAAAAATCGCCCGTCAGGAGCGCCATAAGCAGGCCGCGGTTCAGCCCGGCGAGAAAGATCAGGATGCCATTAACGCCGCACTGGCGCGCGTTCGTGAGAAAAAAGCGACAGCTGCGCAGCCTGTGGTGATCCCGGCCGGCGAGAAGCCTGACAACAGTGAAGCCATCGCGGCGCGTGAAGCTCGCAAAGCCCAGGCTCGCGCTCGTCAGGCTGAAAAAGCGCAAACGGTCCAGACGGATGCCGAGGTTGACCCGCGTAAAGCGGCCGTTGAAGCGGCAATAGCCCGCGCCAAAGCGCGCAAAGCCGGCGAGCAGAACGTGGTGGTTGAGCAGGAAGCGGTCGACCCTCGCAAAGCGGCCGTCGAAGCGGCGATTGCCCGGGCCAAAGCGCGCAAGGCGGCGCAGCAGACGCCAGCTGCAGAAACAGAAGCACCGGTCGACCCGCGTAAAGCCGCCGTCGAAGCGGCGATTGCCCGGGCTAAAGCCCGTAAGGCGGCGCAGCAGGAAGAGCAGCCGCAGGCCGCCAACGATGACCCGCGCAAAGCCGCCGTGGCCGCCGCCATCGCGCGCGTTCAGGCGAAGAAAGCCGCACAGCAAGCAGTTAACGAGGATTAAATGGTTTTCAGAATCGCAAGCTCCCCTTACACCCACAATCAGCGCCAGACGTCGCGCATTATGATGCTGGTCTGCCTGGCGGCGCTGCCGGGCATTGCCGCTCAGTGCTGGTTTTTCGGCTGGGGAACCCTGTTCCAGATAATCCTGGGCTGTGCCAGCGCCTTAGCGGCGGAAGCCCTTGTGCTTAAGCTGCGCAAGGCGGCTGTCTCCCGTATTCTTGCCGACAACTCCGCGCTGCTGACCGGCCTGCTTCTCGCCATCAGTATTCCGCCGTTTGCCCCGTGGTGGATGGTAGTGCTCGGCACCGTGTTTGCCGTGATCATTGCCAAACAGCTGTATGGTGGACTGGGCCATAACCCGTTTAACCCGGCGATGATTGGCTACGTGGTGCTGCTGATCTCCTTCCCGGTGCAGATGACCAGCTGGCTGCCACCGCACGAGATTGCGGCCACGGTTCCGGGCTTTATGGATGCCCTGCACGTCATCTTTACCGGCCATACGGCACTCGGTGCGGATATGAACGCGCTGCGCATGGGCGTGGACGGTATCAGCCAGGCGACGCCTCTCGATACCTTTAAAACATCCCTGCATGCCGGGCACAGCGTTGAGCAGATCATGAAGTCCGCGATCTACAGCGGCATGCTGGCGGGCGCGGGCTGGCAGTGGGTCAACCTGGCGTATCTGCTGGGCGGCCTGTTCCTGCTGCAGCAGAAAGCCATCCGCTGGCATATTCCGGTCAGCTTCCTCGTGACGCTGGCGGTGTGCGCCACGCTGGGATGGGTCTTTTCTCCTGAATCACTGGCCAGCCCGCAGATGCATTTGCTCTCCGGTGCCACTATGTTAGGAGCCTTCTTTATCCTGACGGATCCGGTGACGGCGTCAACGACTAACCGCGGCCGCCTGATCTTCGGCGCGCTGGCGGGCCTGCTGGTCTGGCTCATCCGCAGCTTTGGCGGGTATCCGGACGGTGTGGCCTTTGCCGTCCTGCTTGCCAACATTACCGTTCCGCTCATCGACTACTACACGCGCCCTCGCGTGTATGGCCATCGCTAGGGGTTTCGCCATGTTAAAAACGATGCAAAAACACGGCGTCACGCTGGCTGTCTTCGCCGCGGTCCTGACGGGGCTAACGGCACTGGTTAATGCGCTGACCAAAACGACCATCGAAGAACAGGCCTCGAAGCAGCAAAAGGCGCTGTTCGATCAGGTGATCCCGTCCGATTTCTACGATAACGATCTGCAAAAAAGCTGCTTTGTGGTAGACGCGCCGCAGCTTGGGAAAGGCCCGCACCGCCTCTTTATCGCCCGCAAAGGGGATAAACCGGTCGGCGCGGTGATGGAAGCGACCGCGCCTGACGGCTATTCCGGCGCCATTCAGCTGCTCGTGGGCAGCGATTTCTCCGGCACCATACTGGGCACCCGCGTAACGGAACACCATGAAACGCCGGGTCTTGGCGATAAAATTGAAACCCGTCTTAGCGACTGGATTTTGTACTTTGCCGGTAAAGCGATCCATGGCGAAGGTGACACCGCGTTTGCGGTGAAAAAAGATGGCGGCGAGTTCGACCAGTTCACCGGTGCGACCATCACCCCACGCGCGGTGGTAAATGCCGTAAAACGAGCCGGGCTGTACGCTGAAACGCTGCCCGCGCAGATCAACAATCTTCCGGTCTGTGAGGAGTAATCATGAGCCAGGTTAAAGAGGTTATTGTCCAGGGATTGTGGAAGAACAACTCCGCGCTGGTGCAGCTTCTGGGGATGTGCCCACTGCTGGCGGTAACGTCCACCGCCACCAACGCGCTCGGTCTGGGTCTGGCAACCACCCTGGTATTGACCCTGACCAACCTCTCCATCTCTGCCCTGCGACGCTGGACGCCGTCGGAAATTCGTATTCCGATTTACGTCATGATCATTGCGTCGGTGGTCAGTATTGTTCAGATGCTGATTAACGCCTACGCGTTCGGCCTGTACCAGTCGCTCGGGATCTTTATTCCTCTTATCGTCACCAACTGTATCGTCGTTGGGCGTGCGGAAGCGTTCGCGGTGAAAAATAGCCCCGCCATGTCGGCGCTGGACGGTTTTTCCATAGGCATGGGCGCCACCTGCGCCATGTTCGTGCTGGGCTCTCTGCGCGAAATCCTCGGCAATGGTACGCTGTTCGACGGCGCAGATGCGCTGCTGGGCGGCTGGGCCAAAGCCCTGCGCGTTGAAGTGTTCCACACCGATACGCCATTCCTGCTGGCGATGCTGCCGCCCGGCGCGTTTATTGGCCTTGGCATGATGCTGGCGATAAAATACCTGATTGATGAGAAACGTAAGCGCCGCGCGGCTGAGCGCAGCGTTCTGGAAGGGACACCCGAGAAGGCTTCATGAATAAAGAAAAGCGCATTGCGATCCTGACCCGTCTGCGGGACGAGAACCCGCACCCGACGACGGAGCTGAATTTTACCTCCCCGTTTGAGCTGCTGATCGCCGTGTTGCTCTCCGCACAGGCTACCGACGTGAGCGTCAATAAAGCCACCGCCCTGCTCTATCCGGTCGCCAATACGCCGAAGGCCATGCTGGAGCTGGGCGTGGAAGGCGTGAAGTCGTATATCAAAACCATCGGCCTGTTTAACAGCAAAGCCGAGAACGTCATTAAGACCTGCCGGATCCTGCTCGAACAGCATGGAGGGGAAGTGCCGGAAGATCGCGCCGCGCTGGAAGCCTTACCGGGCGTGGGGCGTAAGACTGCCAACGTGGTGCTCAACACCGCGTTTGGCTGGCCCACTATTGCCGTAGATACGCATATTTTTCGCGTCTCTAACCGAACCAACTTCGCGCCGGGGAAAAATGTCGAGCAGGTCGAAGAGAAGCTGCTTAAAGTGGTTCCGGCTGAGTTTAAGGTTGATTGCCATCACTGGCTGATTCTGCACGGTCGTTACACGTGTATTGCCCGTAAGCCTCGCTGCGGCTCCTGTATTATTGAAGATCTCTGCGAATACAAAGAAAAAGTGTATCCCTGAATGTCACAATCCCTTACCAAAAGAAGGGCTACCAGAAGCCCTTCTTTTGCCCGCTATTTGTCCGCCTTTCGTTTACCCTCACCTGTCACTTCTTCGGTTGTTTAACGCTCAAACAGGTTAATAGTTTTTTCATAGCCAAAAATTTCTATACATCTGTGATCGCGATCACCCTGATAACTTCATGTTGTATTTTTGTTGTCAAAATCAGCCTAAACCCTTTATCTGACAAGACACTCTTCTTTTTTTGCCGACGATAAGACCATCTATTTTTCAGAATATGGGCTATATCACTGCCAGAAGCAGCAAATAGCAGAACATATCGCCAAACACCGGTCCTGACGGGGCTCTGCCAGTCGAAAAAACTACCTTTATACATCGTATAAAATTTAACGCTGAATAACATTTGCATGAACCGACGATTATACCACTTCAGATATATGTAACAGATTATTACAAACGTATTGCCAGATGGGGCAGGATAGTGAACATTACCCGCCGTTTCTCCTCCCAATATAACTATAAGGCGTATGGACTACGGCCATCACGCTATGAACACCCCCGTTAATATGGGATGTAAAAAAAGAGGTATATGTGTCTACTGCAAACAATAAACCAACAGATGAAAGCGTGAGTCTTAACGCTTTTAAACAGCCTAAAGCGTTCTATCTCATCTTCTCTATCGAGTTATGGGAGCGTTTTGGTTATTACGGCCTGCAAGGGATCATGGCGGTTTACCTGGTCAAACAGCTGGGTATGTCTGAAGCTGATTCCATCACGCTGTTCTCCTCCTTCAGTGCCCTTGTCTATGGTCTGGTTGCTATCGGCGGCTGGCTGGGTGATAAAGTTCTGGGTACTAAGCGCGTCATTATGCTGGGCGCGATTGTACTGGCAATTGGCTATGGCCTGGTTGCATGGTCAGGGCACGATGCCGCTGTCGTGTATATGGGCATGGCAACGATCGCCGTGGGTAACGGTCTGTTCAAAGCAAACCCGTCTTCCCTGCTCTCTACCTGCTACAGCAAAGATGACCCGCGTCTGGACGGTGCATTTACCATGTACTACATGTCCATCAACATCGGTTCATTCTTCTCGATGCTGGCAACCCCATGGCTCGCCGCGAAATTCGGCTGGAGCGTGGCGTTTGCGCTGAGCTTCGTGGGTATGCTGATCACCGTTGTGAACTTCCTGTTCTGCCGCAGCTGGGTGAAAGACTACGGTTCAAAACCTGACTTCGAGCCTGTACACATGGGCAAACTGCTGGCGACTATCGTGGGCGTTGTTGTCCTCGCGGCAATCGCCACCTGGCTACTGCACAACCAGGGTATTGCTCGCGCCGTTCTGGGCGTGGTTGCGCTGGGTATCGTGGTTATCTTTGCGAAAGAAGCGTTCGCCATGCAGGGTGCTGCCCGTCGTAAGATGATTGTGGCGTTCATTCTGATGCTGGAAGCGATTATCTTCTTCGTGCTGTACAGCCAGATGCCAACCTCACTGAACTTCTTCGCCATTCGTAACGTTGAGCACTCTATTCTGGGCATCGCGTTCGAGCCGGAGCAGTATCAGGCGCTGAACCCGTTCTGGATCATGATTGGTAGCCCGATTCTGGCGGCTATCTATAACAAGATGGGTGACCGTCTGCCAATGCCGCACAAGTTCGCAATCGGTATGGTACTGTGCTCAGGCGCGTTCCTGGTGCTGCCGCTGGGTACCAAGTTTGCCACTGACGCAGGCATCGTCTCCGTTAACTGGCTGATCCTGAGCTACGCGCTGCAGTCTATCGGCGAACTGATGATCTCCGGTCTGGGCCTGGCGATGGTTGCACAGCTGGTGCCGCAGCGTCTGATGGGCTTCATTATGGGTAGCTGGTTCTTGACCACTGCCGGTGCGGCAATCATTGCGGGTAAAATTGCGAACCTGATGGCTGTGCCTGAAAACGTCACTGACCCACTCGTCTCCCTGAACGTCTACGGTACCGTGTTCATGCAGATTGGTATCGCGACAGCGGTGATCGCTGCGCTGATGCTGCTGACCGCGCCGAAACTGAATCGTATGACTCAGGACGACGACAAGACGGCTGAAGCGACCAAAACCGCTACTGCGTAAGATTATTGAGAAACGACTGAACAGAAGCCGCTAATGCATTAGCGGCTTTTTTTTTGGCCGTTCGCGCACTAACATAGCTGAAACCTCAGCAAAAAGGAGTTACCGATGAAACTGTTCTACAAACCGGGCGCGTGCTCTCTTGCTTCCCATATCACCCTGCGCGAGAGCGGCAAAGATTTCACGCTGGATGGCGTTGATCTGATGAAAAAGCGCCTGGAAAATGGCGATGACTTTCTTGCCATTAACCCGAAAGGACAAGTTCCGGCGCTCCTGCTGGATGACGGTACTCTGCTGACCGAAGGCGTGGCGATTATGCAGTTTCTGGCCGATAGCGTGCCCGATCGCCAGCTGCTGGCACCGGTCAGTACCATTTCTCGCTATAAGACGCTGGAATGGCTGAACTACATTGCCACCGAGCTGCACAAAGGGTTTACCCCCCTGTTCCGCCCGGATACGCCGGAAGAGTTTAAGCCGACCCTGCGTGCGCTTCTTGAGAAAAAGCTGCAGTACGTTAACGAATCACTGAAAGACGGACAGTGGATTGGCGGGTCGCGCTTCACGATTGCCGATGCGTATCTGTTCACCGTGCTGCGCTGGGCTCGTGCGGTTAAGCTGAATCTGGAAGGGTTAGACCACATTGCATCGTATATGAAGCGTGTGGCAGAGCGTCCTGCGGTGGCTGCGGCGCTGAAAGCGGAAGGGTTGAACTAACCGAGCGGCCTCTGTTGCCGGGTGGCGCTGCGCTTACCCGGCCTACAAAATTCACAGCCCCTCACGCGCAGCGCCACCCGGTATCGTTTAAAGCTGGGTTGCGCTGAAATAGTGCTCCGGCTTCGCGATACGATCCTGTGCCGCAACCACCTGCAGCTCATATTCCTGCATCTCTTTCGTCGCCATCATAATTTCGTATACTGCCGCAGTCACATGCTCCAGCGCATCGCGCAGCGTTGCCCCCTGAAGTAATTTCACCAGCAGCAGGCCGCTGGTCACATCCCCCACGCCCACCGGCTGGCGTTTACCAAAATCCACCAGCGGACGGCTGATGTGCCAGGCATCGTCTTTCGTCACCAGCAGCATCTCAAAGCGATCCTGACTTAGCCCTGCGCGTGCGAGATGTTTTACCAGCACAACCTCAGGCCCCTGCGCGATCAGCTCGCGAGATGCAGTTACTGCCTCTTCTACGCTGTTAACCGGATGCTCGCAGAGGATCTCCAGTTCCACCAGGTTTGGCGCAATGATATCGCTGGCGGGCAGAGCGTGGCGGACGTGGAACTCCGCAACGCCTGGCGCCACGATGCAGCCTTTTTCCGGATGACTCATAACCGGGTCGCAGAAGTATTTTGCCGACGGATTTGCGGCTTTCACCTGGCGTACGATGCCGAGGATATGCTCCCCCTGCTCCGCTGAACCAAGATAACCGCTCAGTACGGCATCACAGCGCTTGAGCTGGTCGATATCGGCAATGCCCTGCACAACCTCGGTAAGGTGCGAAGGCGGCATCACGCAGCCGGTCCATTTGCCGTACTGCGTGTGATTGGAAAACTGGACGGTATTGAGGGGCCAGACGTTGGCGCCGAGGCGACGCATCGGGAATTCCGCTGCGCTATTGCCAGCATGTCCAAAAACGACGTGGGACTGAATGGCGAGGATGTTCTTCATTATTTTCTTACCAAACCCTGAAAAAACAAAAGGGGCGTGGTTTCCCACGCCCCTGGAGACTGCTAATTACTTCCAGCAGACAAGGCAGTAGTTTTTCTTGCCGCGACGCAGCAGCGTGTAGCGACCATACAGACGATCGCCGTCAACGAAGGTGTATTCCGGGTCGGCCTGTTTCTCACCGTTGATGGTGATCGCGTTAGACGCGATGGTTTTACGCGCCTGACCGCGGGAAGGCTGGAGCTCAGAGTCCACCAGCGCCTGCATCAGGTCAGCCCCTCTCTCCATCTCAACCATTGGCACGCCGTCCTGCGCCAGCTGTTCAAAGTCCGCTTCGCTCAGATCGCTCAGGGTGCCGTTAAACAGGCTAGCGGTAATGCGTTTTGCCGCGGCCAGACCTTCTTCACCGTGAACCAGTTTGGTCACTTCATCCGCCAGCACGTACTGCGCGCGTGGCGCTTTACCGCTGTTCTTATCTTCTTCTTCCAGCGCGTTGATCTCTGCGATATCCATGAAGGTGAAGAACTTCAGGAAGCGATAAACATCGGCATCCGCCGTGTTGATCCAGAACTGGTAGAATTTGTACGGACTGGTTTTCTTCGGATCGAGCCATACCGCGCCGCCCTCAGTCTTACCAAATTTGGTGCCGTCTGCTTTGGTAATCAGCGGAACGGTCAGACCAAACACCTGGTTCTGGTGCAGACGACGGGTCAGATCGATACCGGAGGTGATGTTGCCCCACTGGTCAGAACCGCCAATCTGCAGGGAAACGCCGTGCAGTTTGTTCAGGCAGGCAAAGTCATACCCCTGCAGCAGGTTGTAGGAGAACTCGGTAAAGGAGATACCCTGGTCGTCACGGTTCAGACGCTGCTTCACAGCCTCTTTGTTAATCATCTGGTTAACAGAGAAGTGTTTGCCGATGTCACGCAGGAAGGTCAGCACGTTCATGCTGCCAAACCAGTCGTAGTTGTTGGCGGCAATCGCGGCGTTATCACCACAGTTGAAGTCGAGGAACGGCGCAACCTGTTTGCGGATCTTATCCACCCACTCCTGCACGGTATCTTCGGTGTTCAGTTTACGCTCAGCGGCTTTAAAGCTTGGGTCACCAATCAGACCGGTCGCGCCGCCCACCAGGGCAACAGGCTTATGGCCCGCCATCTGGAAGCGTTTCAGGCATAACAATGGAACAAGATGCCCCAAATGCAAGCTGTCAGCGGTGGGATCGAAGCCGCAATAGAGCGCGATCGGGCCTTGCGCCAGTCGCTCTGCTAACGCTTCCTCGTCCGTCACCTGGGCCACGAGGCCCCGCTCTTGCAATTGTTTAATCAAGTTACTGCTTGCCATCAAATTCTCCATGTATAAACGACTGCACCTTTGCCGGTACACGACTTTTCGCCTGATGCGAAAGGACCCATAGAATAAAGCGCAAGCGCGGCGTGCGCTAGCGCTAAAATCAACAAATTTCGGGGATTACGGTGCCAGTCTGTCGATTTTCCAGCCGCCATTCTCGCGCTGGTATAAAAAGCGGTCGTGCAGGCGATGTTCGCCCCCCTGCCAGAACTCAATCTGATCTATCGGGATGCGGAAACCACCCCAGAAGCTCGGCAGCGGGATTTCACCCTGCTGGAACTTCTGCTTCAGCTCCAGGAATTTACTTTCCAGCACGCCGCGTGCGGAAATGCGGCTCGACTGTTTTGATACCCAGGCGCCAATCTGGCTGTCACGCGGGCGGCTGTGGAAATACTTCACCACTTCCAGCGTCGAAAGACGTTCCGCTTTGCCGGTCACCATGACCTGACGTTCCAGCATGTGCCACGGGAACAGCAGGCTGATACGCGGATTGTTTTCCAGATGGTGCGCTTTGCGGCTGCCAAGGTTGGTGTAGAACACCAGTCCTTTCTCGTCATAATGCTTGAGCAATACGATGCGCTGATAGGGTTGACCGTTTTCATCCACCGTCGCGACAACCATGGCCGTTGGGTCGGCGAGCTTCGCTTCGCAGGCCTGTTTCAGCCAGCGTTCAAAAAGCACGAGGGGTTCAGCGGGAAGATCCTGGCGACGCAGGCCGCCTTTGGTGTATTCACGGCGCAGATGCGCAATTTGCTGCAGTTCGTCGTTATCTGACATGGCGTTAGCTGACATTGAGAGTGGGTGGCGCTATTGTGCGCCGCCCCTGTAAAAATCTCAACGCTTAGGATTTTCAAGCTGGCAATTGTTCAGCACAATGCGGTCGCGTTTGTAGACCGTGGCGCTGTCGCCTTTCGACCAGAAGACATAGATACCGTCAGTGTAGCGGGCGCCTGAGGCTGACATGCCCTGCTTCAGCGTAAGCAATTTATTGTCGTAAACAAAACTGGCTTCCTGGCGTGGATTGTTCAGCTTCACGGTCAGCGGTTTTTCGTCGCAGCGATACTCCAGCGTATCGGTCTGCATGCGCTCAAGGAGCTGGTTGTAGACGCTGCATCCTGACAGCAACAAAGGAGCGGCAATAAGAAGAAGTTTTTTCATGGGCGTATTCCGAAGACTTTCCTGGTCCTGGAGGGCATGTCCGCCCTCCTGTTTCGTTCCATTCTAACGGCGACGCACCGCGCTGAATTTCAGTTAACTCTGATTATGACGCGGATTCGCCGGGAAAATCGCCCCAAGAACGCTCGCCTCGCGAGCACCGGTTACCGACGGCAAATTGCCCGGCAGCCCGGCAATGGTGCGCCAGGCAAGCCAGGCGAAAGCCAGCGCCTCCATGTCATCCCCGCTGATGCCAGCCTCATCGGTCGTAGACACTTCGGTACCCGGCAGTAGCCCCGCAAGACGCGCCATCACCAGCGGGTTACGGCTTCCCCCGCCGCACACCAGCAGGCGTTCGCATCCGCCGCTGAGGAGCACCTGTTCGGAAATCGACACGGCCGTGAGCTCGGCAAGCGTCGCCTGGACATCCTGCGGTGCAAGCGCCGGGAATGATGCCAGCTGGCGCTCAAGCCAGCCAAAGTTGAAGTATTCACGCCCCGTACTTTTCGGTGCCGGTAAGGCAAAATAAGGGTCGCTCAGCATGGACTGCAGCAGCGGGATAATCACCTTACCCTCGCTCGCCCACTCCGCGTTTTTATCATAAGGTTGACCGCACTGACGCCAGATCCAGGCATCCATCAGCATATTGCCCGGGCCGGTATCGTAGCCGCGCACCGGCTGCCCCGGGATCAGCATCGACAGATTGGCGATCCCACCAATGTTGAGCACCATACGACGTTCTGAAGGGTGCGCCAGTAGCGCCTGATGGAACGCAGGCACCAGCGGCGCGCCCTGTCCGCCAAGGGCGATATCGCGACGACGGAAATCGCCAACCACCGTCACGCCCGTCTTCGCCACAATCTGGTTGTTATCACCGATTTGCAGCGTATGCGGGGCATCTCCTCCTGGTTCATGCCAGACCGTTTGTCCATGACACCCGATGGCCACCACATCCTGCGGGCGAAGATGTTCTTTCTGCATTAAAGCCAACACCGCATCCGCAAACAGCGCCCCCAGGCGAACATCAAGCTGTCCAAGCTGGGAGAGGGTCAGCTGCTGCCCCTGACAAATGCTCAGAATATCCTCTTTCAGTGAAATGGGGATTGGCCAGGTCAGGCTCGCCTGCTGTGCCACCATGTTTTCGTCAATGGCGGCCAGAACGACATCTACCCCATCCAGACTGGTGCCTGACATCACACCAATGTAGCGACCCGATTTCATGCGCTTTCCTTACGTTGCGTGGGCTAAGGATACCCACTCAACCATAAACGGCGCAGCTTTGCCATCCGGCGATAATATTTTTTAACAATGTCAGACGCGTAACGCGGGCGGTTCCTGTTTATCTCTCGTTAAGTCAAATTCAAGTACAATTTTCTTATTGTTAGTGCAAAGATATGAACTATGGCTCCTTATGCCATATAATTTAGCCATAACGGATGCCCCAACCGGGCGTTTTTGGTGAACAGGAGATTCAAATGATTTTACGTGTACTGGGCGTTTCGCTGATTGGTTTAACTCTGGCTGGCTGTGTGAATGACAGTTCACTCTCTGGCGACGTTTACAGCGCTTCTGAAGCGAAACAGGTTCAGAACGTAACTTACGGTACCGTTGTTAACGCACGCCCTGTACAGATCCAGGGTGGTGATGAAAACAACGTGATGGGCGCAATCGGCGGTGCCGTCCTGGGTGGTTTCCTGGGTAATACCGTCGGCGGTGGCACTGGCCGCTCGCTGGCGACGGCCGCAGGCGCCGTTGCAGGTGGTGTAGCTGGCCAGGGCGTTCAGGGCGCAATGAACAAAACTCAGGGCGTAGAGCTGGAAATTCGTAAAGACGATGGCAGCACTATCATGGTTGTCCAGAAACAAGGCAACACTCGCTTCTCTGCAGGCCAGCGCGTCGTTCTGGCAAGCAACGGAAGCCAGGTGACCGTTTCTCCACGTTAATTAAAAATGGATGTGGTCATCGGACCACATCCATTTACAATATATATCACTCCCACAAATATATTTACAAAATAAATTCACCCCGCCAATTTTTAACCACATCATATATTGTTTTTGCGCAAAGTATTTAGCAGGCTAATTGATTAAACTCTCGCAATTACCTCACCTTAATTCATTATAAAGCCATTAAAAACGTATATGTTTTCTAATCATCGTTCCGTAAAGGGTCGTTATACCTCGTTCTGTCTGGGTTGTATTGTTGTCATTGGCATATTACACGCCCTGTTTTCGAAAATTGCCGAATGGGTACCTAGCTTCTCGTCTCATTTGTTCCCTACGCTCACCATTTTTTTGCTGGTGTTTAACCTGTTTATTGCCTTCTTTATGGCAATGAAATACTGGTGTGACCGAAAACGGTTGTATCTGGTAGCGATCGCTTTTGCCTTTGCCGGGGCGGCATCGCTGATGGTCGGAACGTTGTCCTGCTTTCCCGCCTGGCTGGACCTCTATCAGTTCAACGCTGTAAACTACAACGATGCGATGATCTTCTATATGTTCCGCCATCTTTTAATGGCGGTGCTAATAATCGTTTCGGCAATACTCTATACCACGCGCAATTGTCCTCTTTCACGACTGGCGCATATCCTTATTGTGGGCGGCGAGTTTCTCTTTACCGTCTTTGCAGTTGGGTTGGCCTGGATGTATTCCAGTCACTCTTCATTTTTATCCATTGATCTGGTGGATAATGAAACCCGTGAGTTTATGGTTCTCTGGAGCCACTTCATTAATATTGCATTAATTGCACTCTGGGTGGTGACATTAGGAACGCTGATGTTTATTACGCGCATACGCAACTTATTCTGGGTGGGCGGTAATTTTCTGTGCGTCTGCTATATCGTCACGCTCACAATGCTGTTAGCGGGTGGAAATGTCGAAGATGTCTCCTGGTATCGCGCCCGCTTATTTGAGACTGTCGCCACGCTGCTGCTCATTTTTGTTCTGCTCTACGATGTTTTCAGGCTGTATCGCGACTCGCACGTCAAGTATCAGCAGTCGTACCAGAACTCAATTCGCGACCCGCTGACGCGCCTTTATAACCGCAGCTATTTTTATGAAACATTAAAGCAGGCGCTGGATATTGCCAAACCCAGCCGCCCTGTTTCCGTCATCGTCAGCGATCTCGATCGCTTCAAGCGTATCAACGACACCTACGGGCATCTTCAGGGCGACAAAGTCCTTCAGTTTGTCGCTAACCTGCTGATGGATTCCGTACGCCCGCAGGACATCGCGGCCCGTATCGGTGGTGAGGAGTTTGTTCTGATGCTGGCCAACACCTCATCAGAAGCAGCGCACCAGGTGGCGGAGCGCATACGGTTAAATCTGAGCAGCTTCGATAACACCAGCAGCGGCGGTCAACTACCGGAGCCAGTCACCATCAGCATGGGGGTGTATACGGCGACGTCACCCGCGATAGCCGCAGAAACGTGCGTGGAAAACGCCGACAAAGCGATGTATGAAGCGAAGGAGACGGGACGTAATCGTGTGGTCGTCTTTAAATAAAAAAAGGCCTTGCTGCTGCAAGGCCTTGGTGTTTATTAGTCGCGAGAATGCAGCTCATGGATGTTTTGCTCAAGGCGAGCAATAAGGCTGATGAGCATTTCCAGCTCCGCGGGTGAAACGCCTGACAGGATTTCACCGCGCGTCCTGGTGATCACGGCTTCCATTTCCGTGATGATTGGCGCCGCTTTCTCGGTGAGTTTAATCCGCTTGGCGCGACGATCGCTGGCGCAGGTTTGCCGCGAGATCAACCCCTTCTCTTCCAGCTGGTCAAGCGTGCGCACCAGCGACGGTTGCTCAATCCCTATCGCTTTTGCCAGCTGAATTTGCGACTGATCGGGCGGCAGCTGATGGATGTTGTGCAGCGTGACCCAATGCGTCTGTGTGAGTTCCAGAGGTTTCAGGCGATGGTCAATCAGAGCACGCCAGACGCGTACCAACCTTGCCAGATCAGAACCTAATGGCGATTCCAATTTCATCTCCTTATAATTAGCTTGCTAAGTTATTATACTGATTTTAGAATAGTGTGCAGCATTTGTATTGCCAAAACAAATGCAATACTGCATTCATCGAACTTAAAAGTATGACTTACACTGAATTGTTATGCTTCATCATACTAAGACAAGCCAACGCGGCATTCTGTTCACTGCAAAGGATTTCTGCCCGTGACGTTTTTTCATCGCTCAGAGGGGTTGCCCCTTCAGGACCTGATCTTCGGTGCGTCAGTCTATTTTCCTCCGCTGTTTAAGGCCGTTCTGGTGGGTTTTCTGCTCTGGCTCATCGCGCATCGTCTGCTTCGCGACTGGATGTACTCCGGTGAAATCTGGCATCCCATGCTGATGGATCTTTCCCTGTTTGCCCTTTCCGTATGCCTGGGCCTTGCCGTTTTGACTGTGTGGTGAATATGTCCTTGAAAACGCTAAAGTACTTTTCCACCCTTTTTGTCCTTGCCCTCGCGCTGGTTGCGGGGTGGTGGATGTGGAATTTTTATATGCAGTCGCCCTGGACGCGTGACGGCAAAGTTCGCGCTGAACAGGTCAGCATTACTCCTCAGGTGTCGGGAAGTATCACAACGCTTTTAGTTAAGGATAACCAGTTTGTCAAAAAGGGGGACGTTTTATTCCGTATCGACGATACCCCGTACCACATTGCGATTCTGAACGCCCAGGCCCAGCTGGCAAAAGCCCAGTCGGATCTGGCAAAGGCCAACAACGAGGCCAATCGCCGCCGTCACCTGTCGCAAAACTACATCTCAGCGGAAGACTTAGATACCGCCAATATCAACGTGAAGGCAATGCAGGCTAACGTCAACGTGGCGGAGGCGACGCTGAAGCAGGCGCAGTGGCAGCTGACCCAAACTGTGATTACAGCACCTGTCGATGGATGGGTGACCAACCTCTCCGCCCGCGTGGGGAATTATGCCACCACGGGACAACCGATATTCGCCCTCGTCGACAGTCACTCCTTCTACGTCGTGGGCTATTTCGAAGAGACCAAGCTTCGGCATATTCGCGAGGGCTCGCCAGCCACGATAACGCTTTACAGCGGCTCTCAGAGGTTACAGGGTCACGTATCCAGCGTTGGCCGTGCCATTTACGATCAAAGCGTTGAAACGGATTCAGGTCTTGTGCCGGATATTAAGCCGAACGTACCCTGGGTGCGTCTGGCCCAGCGCGTTCCGGTTCGCGTGGAGTTTGACCGTTTACCGCAGGACATTACGCTGGTGTCCGGCACCACCTGCACAGTCTCCATTGGAACCCGTTAATGAAGCTGCAGGGGATCGCCTGGCAAAACACGCCGTGGATGAAAGCGACGCGCCCACAGTGGCGCTACGCCCTACGTAACGGCATTGCCATGTGTCTGGCGCTGACCGTCGCCTATTACCTGAACCTGGATGCGCCCTACTGGGCGATGACGTCTGCGGCGGTGGTTAGTTTCCCAACGGTGGGCGGGGTGATCAGTAAAAGCCTTGGCCGTATCGCAGGCAGCCTGCTGGGCGCCACCGCAGCGTTAATTATCGCCGGGCATACGCTGAACGATCCGTGGCTGTTCCTGCTCAGTATGGCGGCATGGCTGGGGGGCTGTACCTGGGCCTGCGCCCATTTTACTAATAACGTCGCCTACGCTTTTCAGCTGGCGGGCTATACCGCCGCCATTATCGCCTTTCCGGTAGTTAACGTGCTCGACACCACCGAGCTGTGGAATATCGCCCAGGCGCGCGTCTGTGAAGTGATTGTCGGGATCCTCAGCGGCGGCTTCATGATGATGATCCTCCCCAGCACATCCGACGGCACAGCGCTTATCACTGCGCTAAAAACCATGCACACCCGGCTACTGGAACACGCGAGCCTGCTGTGGCAACCGGATAACAGCGACGATATCCGCCTCGCGCATGAAAAGGTTATCGGACAGATTCTGACGATGAATCTGTTGCGTATTCAGGCGTTCTGGAGTCACTACCGCTTTCGCCGCCAGAACACCCTACTTAACTATTTGCTGCATCAGCAGCTGCGCATGACCAGCGCCATATCCAGCCTGCGCCGGATGCTGCTCAACTGGCCGACGCCGCCGGATAACACCCGTGCCGTTATCGAAACGCTGCTCGCGGCACTTGCGCGCCCGGATGCGGACATCTACACCGTTGCGAAGATCATCGCCCCGCTCGCCCCTGTTGATGAGTACGACTACCGCCATCGCGCCTTCTGGCAGCGCCTGAACTACTTCTGCCGTCTGTACCTGCGCAGCAGCCGCTGGATTATGGCCGTCGAAAATGCGACCCCATTGACGGAGTTCAACGTCCCCGGCAGCCCGGCACTTGCACGCCATACCGACTATCTTGAAGCGTTGTGGAGCGGTTTTCGCACCTTCTGCGCGCTGATGCTGGTGGGAGCATGGAGCATTACCACGCAGTGGGAGTCCGGTACGGCAGCCCTGACGCTTGCCGCCATCAGCTGCGTGCTATACTCCGTCGCGGCATCGCCGTTCAACTCTCTTACTCTCCTGTTGCGCACGCTGGTGCTGCTATCGCTGTTCAGCTTCGTGGTGAAATTTGGCCTGATGGTGCAGATAAGCGATCTTTGGCAGTTCCTGCTGTTCCTGTTTCCCCTGTTGACCACCATGCAGCTTCTGAAGCTGCAGATGCCGAAGCTGGCGGGCCTCTGGGGACAGCTGATTGTCTTTATGGGCTCGTTTATCTCCGTAACGAATCCGCCGGTTTATGATTACGCCGACTTTCTCAATGACAACCTGGCAAAGATCCTTGGCGTGGGGCTGGCGTGGCTGGCATTCGCGGTGTTGCGTCCCGGCTCCGATGCACGCAAGAGCCGCAGGCATATCCGAGAGTTACGCAGAGGGTTTGTCGACCAGCTCAGCCGTAAACCACACATGAGTGAAAACGAATATGAATCGCTGGTTTATCATCACGTCAGCCAGCTGAACAGCAGCCAGGACGCACTTTCCCGGCGCTGGCTACTGCGCTGGGGCGTGGTGCTGTTGAACTGCTCGCACGTGGTCTGGCAGCTTCGCGGGTGGGAAACGCGTTCCGACCCGCTGTCGCAGGTTCGTGATGTTTGCATATCCCTGCTGCGCGATGTGATGAGCGAACGCGGTGTTCAGCAGCGCCCGCTGGCAACCACGCTGAATGAACTGCAGCGGATCTGCGATACGCTTGCACAGCATCATCTGCCCGCAGCCCGTGATTTGGCCTCGATAATCTGGCGGCTGCACTGCTCGCTGTCGCAGCTGGAGCAGGCACCACCGCCGGGAACGATTGGAGATCAGATCACGCCGCACGCATAGCGTGCCCCTCCGCCGCCAAGCGGTTTAGGCCGATCGGACATATTGTCGCCGCCGACATGGATCATCAGCGCTTTGCCTTTCACCTCATCCAGCTTTTTCAGACGCAGCGCGACGACGGGTTCGGTGGCTTTACCGTCGTTATTGACCACCAGCACGGGCAGATCGCCTAAATGCCCCATTCCATCCGGGCCTTCATGCTTACCGGAATGCTGGGGATCGAGGTGCCCCCCTGCCGCTTCCGCCGCCGACGGTTTACCTTCTTTTAAAGCGGGCTGACAGCTGCCTTTGGCATGAACATGGAAACCATGCTCACCGGGCGGGAGTGCTTTGAGGCTGGGGGCAAACTCCAGTCCTTTATCGGTTTCCGTGATTTTCACCGTCCCGATGGACTGACCCACTCCTTGTGGGGTGACGAGATTCATTTCCACTTCGTCGCTGGCTGCCTGCGCCCCTGCGCAAACAACCAGCGTGATCAGTGCCAGAGCAAAACGCTTCATATGACCTCCGCGGGTTATTTTTTGCCCCTTAAGTGTATACCAGGGGCAAAGATTTCACCGGAAAGTCACCTTCTGGCGGTTTATGGCACGTCGTAACCCAGAGCGGCTTTGCGGATGCGGAACCACTGCTGGCGGGTCATCTGCAGCTCTTCAGCGGCCAGTGCAGAACGCACGCGTTCTATTTTGCCGGAACCGATAATGGGCAGCGGTTTTGACGGCAGGCGCAGGATCCACGCGTAAACCACCTGTTCGATGCTTTCCGCGTTCAGTTCGCGGGCGATCGTCTCAAGCTCGTTGCACAGCGGCTGGAATTCATCATCATTAAACAGGCGTCCGCCCCCCAAGCAGGACCAGGCCATCGGGCGAATGCGCAGCTGTTGTAGCTGATCGAGGGTACCATCCAGCAGCAGCGGCTGGTGAACCGGGGAGATCTCAACCTGGTTTGTGGCCAGGGTAAACGGCAGACGAGACTGAAGAAGCGCAAACTGCGCCGGGGTAAAGTTAGAAACGCCGAAATGACGCACTTTCCCACTCTGATGCAGGTTCAGGAAAGCTTCGGCCACCTCGTCAGCATCCATCAGCGGGTCGGGGCGGTGGATTAACAGCAGGTCGATACGATCGGTCGCCAGATTGACCAGCGACTGCTCGGCGCTCTTGATGATATGCGCGCTGTCGGTGATGTAATGACCGAGGGCGTGTTCAGGTTTTGCCGTGGTGGCAATCCCACACTTCGTGACAATTTCCATGCGATCGCGCAGTGCCGGAACCAGCTTAAGCGCCTCGCCGAACGCGGCCTCGCACTGGTAGCCACCGTAAATATCAGCATGATCGACCGTGGTGATGCCTAAATCGAGGTGCTCTTCAATAAAGCTCGCCAGCTGGAGCGGAGACATATTCCAGTCCATCAGGCGCCAGTAGCCCATCACAAAACGGGAGAATTCTGGCCCCTGGGGGGCAAGGGTAATTCGCTGAACCATAACATTTTCCTCAAGGACGTGATGTCATGAGTATACGCAATTACCGTGTTAAAAAAGTGAAGGTTGCTGGGGTTCTTCGGTCTCACCCGCTTTGTTTGCGCGTATTTTGCGCAGAAGGCGCTGTCGACAGAGGCGTAGTACCTCCTGCTTTTGCGTGTCGCTAAAGTTTTGCCAGTTGAAACGCTCGTCACGGGTACGCATGCATCCACGGCAATATCCGCGTTCATCCACCTGACAAATACCCCGGCACGGGCTCTGGATGGGGAAAAACTCCAGCTGCTCTGCCACACTCACCTCCAGATAGCCACTCTCACCTACAGTGAAGACGCTAAACGCGCCACGTGCAAGGCCTATAGCACAGATTTGTGGCATTAAGGTTTCACTAATCTTCCCTCTCTATACTCGGCCCATCATGACAATAACAGGTTTACCGATCGATGTGGTCAATCAAAAAGTTACACTGTAACGACATTAAATTTACTCTGGGTTGTGCTCTCTTCTTTACGTTAATCAACGGGCTGTTTATCCAGCGCAGCTGGGCCATTATCGGCCCAATTCATCTGCACGACTTCCTCTTTGCCGCCTCCGTACCGCTGGTGCTGTTTTGCGGCTGGGTGATTGTCTTTAGCCTGCTTAATATCCCGTATATCCGTAAACCGCTGCTGATTGTTTTAACCATCGGTTGCGCCGCTGCGACGTATTTTATGTACACCTACGGCGCGGTGATCGATCAGAATATGATTGTGAACGTCTTCGAAACCAACTCTCAGGAAGCGACCGCCCTGGTGACCCCGCAGATGATTCTGTGGATTGTTATCGCAGGCCTTGTTCCCTCGGTGGTGCTGGCTCTTACCCACATTCGTACCGGGAAATGGTGGTATGCCCTGCTGACGCGGGTTGCCGCGATGCTCGGCGCCCTGCTGGTAATTATCCTGATTGCCGCCGTGTTTTATAAAGATTACGCCTCGCTGTTTCGCAACAACAAAAGCATCGTCAAAATGGTGACCCCGGCCAACTATGTCAGCGCCGTGGTGAAGTACAGCAAAATGCGCTGGTTTGCCGGCGATCAAACGCTGGTACGGATTGGCGAAGATGCCCATAAAGGACCGTTGATTTCAGGTCAACAAAAGAAAACCGTTCTGGTACTGGTTGTTGGGGAAGCCTCCCGCGCGGCGAACTACTCCCTGAATGGTTACGATCGTGAAACGAACCCGGAGCTGAAAAAGCAGGATGTCATTAACTTCCCGCAGGCCTCCTCATGCGGCACTGAAACCGCGGTTTCCGTTCCGTGCATGTTCTCCGGCATGACGCGCAGCAAGTACGATGCCGACCTTGCACACCATCAGGAAGGTCTGCTCGATGTGCTGAAGCATGCGGGAATCAATCTACTGTGGCGCGACAACGACGGCGGGTGTAAAGGTGCCTGCGATCGCATCCCCCATACCGATATGACGCAGTGGAATCTGGATCAGTTCTGCAAAGATAAATCCTGTATTGACGACGTGAACTTCTACCGTCTGGACAACGTGCTGGATGGCGTGAAGCAAGATACGGTGCTGGTTATCCACCTGATGGGGAGTCATGGACCGGCGTACTATCGCCGTTACCCGGACAATTTCCGGAAATTCACCCCAACCTGCGACACCAATGAAATTCAGGATTGCGACCATCAGGCGCTGGTAAACACCTATGACAACACTATCCTCTATACCGACAGCATGGTCAGCAAAACCATTGATGCGCTGAAAGCGCGACAGGCAAGCATGAACACCGCGCTGATTTACCTTTCGGATCACGGTGAATCACTGGGTGAAAGCGGTATTTATCTGCACGGCACGCCGTACATGCTGGCGCCGGAGCAGCAAACTCATATTCCGTTTATGTTCTGGCTGTCACCGAATTATGCAAAAAACTTTGGCATCAACGGACAGTGTTTGCGTGACCAGGCAGCAAAAAATGCGGTTTCCCAGGACAATTTGTTCTCAACCGTATTGGGTATGATGGACGTGAAATCAATGGTTTATCAACCGCAGCTGGATATACTGAGTGCATGTCGTCAGTAAACTCGCTTGCATTAGACCGAACGGTCTATTAGAGTGCGGCCATGAGCAGAAATACTGAACACGATACCCGCGAACATCTACTGGCAACCGGCGAGCAGCTTTGCATGCATCGCGGGTTTACCGGTATGGGGTTGAGCGAGTTATTAAAAACCGCTGAGGTACCGAAGGGGTCGTTTTATCACTACTTCCGGTCCAAAGAGGCCTTTGGCGTGGCGATGCTGGAGCGTCATTATGCTGGCTATCACCAGCGTCTGGCGACCCACTTTGCGTCGGGTGAGGGAAACTACCGGGATCGTGTTCTGAATTACTATCAGGAAACGCTGAACCAGTTCTGCCAGCAGGGCATTATCAGCGGATGCCTGACGGTCAAACTGTCTGCCGAAGTGTGCGATCTTTCCGAAGATATGCGCTCGGCGATGGATAAGGGTGCCCGCGGCGTAATCGCCCTGCTGGCCCAGGCGCTGGAAAAAGGCCGCGAAGAAAAAACGCTGGCCTTTTCCGGCGACCCCTTAATGCAGTCTCAGGTGCTCTACTCCCTCTGGTTAGGAGCCAACCTGCAGGCAAAAATTTCGCGCAGTGCCCTGCCGCTGGAAAGCGCGCTGGCACATGTGAAAAACAGTATTACTGCGCCAGGCGTATAACGGGCGCTTTTTATTTACCTTATTACTAGTCGACTGGTCTACTCAGGAGTCTTTATGTCAGCTGAAAAACTGTTTACCCCATTGAAAGTGGGTGCCGTCACGGCGCCAAACCGCGTGTTTATGGCTCCGCTGACCCGTCTGCGCAGCATTGAGCCGGGTGACATCCCCACCCCCCTGATGGGCGAATACTATCGTCAGCGCGCAAGCTCTGGCCTGATCATTACGGAAGCCACACAGATTTCTGCTCAGGCGAAGGGTTATGCGGGCGCGCCGGGCCTTCACAGCCCGGAACAGATCGCCGCATGGCAGAAAATTACCGCAGGCGTTCACGCTGAAGAGGGTCGCATTGCGGTCCAGCTGTGGCATACCGGTCGTATCTCTCACAGCAGCATTCAGCCTGGCGGCCAGGCTCCGGTCTCCGCTTCGGCCCTCAGTGCAAATACCCGCACTTCCCTGCGTGATGAAAACGGTAATGCGATCCGCGTGGATACCTCTATGCCACGTGCCCTGGAGCTGGATGAAATCCCGGGTATCGTTAACGACTTCCGCCAGGCCGTGGCCAACGCTCGTGAAGCCGGTTTTGACCTGATTGAGCTGCACTCCGCGCACGGCTACCTGCTGCACCAGTTCCTGTCACCGTCGTCTAACCATCGCACCGACCAGTACGGCGGCAGCGTCGAAAATCGCGCTCGCCTGGTACTGGAAGTGGTTGATGCCGTATGTCAGGAGTGGAGCCCGGATCGTATCGGGATCCGCGTTTCCCCAATCGGTTCTTTCCAGAACGTCGACAACGGTCCGAACGAAGAAGCCGATGCACTGTACCTGATCGAAGAACTGGCTAAACGTGGCATCGCTTATCTGCACATGTCCGAGCCGGACTGGGCCGGCGGCAAGCCATACACTGAGGCTTTCCGTCAGAAAGTGCGCGAACGTTTCCACGGGGTCATCATTGGTGCAGGGGCGTATACGCCGGAGAAAGCCGAAGATCTGATTAATAAAGGGCTGATTGATGCCGTCGCGTTTGGCCGTGACTACATCGCCAACCCGGATCTGGTTGCTCGTCTGCAGAAAAAAGCAGCGCTCAACCCGCAGCGTCCGGAAAGCTTCTACGGCGGCGGCGCGGAAGGCTACACCGACTACCCTTCACTGTAATCTCGCCATTGTTCATTGATAGCGGCGACAGTTCGCCGCTATACTAAAACATCGTTTCTGATCAAAAAGCTTTTTTATTCCATTGGTTAATGAGGAAATTATGCGCCTACTTCACACCATGCTGCGCGTTGGCGACCTGCAACGTTCTATCGATTTCTACACTAACGTCCTGGGCATGAAGCTGCTGCGCACCAGCGAAAACCCGGAATACAAATACTCGCTGGCGTTCGTGGGTTACGGCCCGGAAACGGATGAAGCAGTGATCGAGCTGACCTACAACTGGGGCGTTGACAGCTATGAGCTGGGCACGGCCTACGGCCATATCGCGCTGGAAGTGGATAACGCGGCCGATGCGTGCGAACGCATTCGCAAAAATGGCGGTAACGTTACGCGCGAAGCGGGCCCGGTAAAAGGCGGCACCACCGTGATTGCGTTTGTTGAAGATCCGGACGGTTACAAAATCGAGCTGATTGAAGCCAAAGACGCCGGTCGCGGTCTGGGCAACTGATCCCTCAGGGCGCAACGTGCGCCCGTAGTTTTACTGCATCACCCCGCAAAATTTGCCATAATGCGCTCTGCTTTTTCCCCATGTAAGAGACCCTGATGTCCGATAACGCTCAATTTAGCGGTCTGTGCGACCGTTTTCGTGGTTTTTATCCCGTTGTCATTGATGTAGAAACAGCCGGATTTAACGCTAAAACCGATGCGCTGCTCGAAATTGCCGCCATCACGCTGAAGATGGATGAACAGGGCTGGCTTACACCGGACACCACGCTGCATTTCCACGTTGAACCTTTCGAAGGGGCAAACTTACAGCCGGAAGCGCTGGCGTTTAACGGTATCGATCCGCATAACCCGCTGCGCGGTGCCGTCAGTGAATATGATGCGCTGCACGCCATTTTTAAAATGGTGCGTAAAGGCATGAAAGAGAGCAACTGCAGCCGCGCCATTATGGTGGCCCATAACGCCACCTTCGATCACAGCTTTACCATGGCTGCCGCGGAGCGCGCATCGCTCAAACGCAACCCCTTCCACCCTTTTGTCACCTTCGACACCGCCGCATTGAGCGGCCTGGCGCTGGGACAAACGGTGTTATCTAAAGCCTGCATTACGGCTGGCATTCCGTTCGACGGAACGCAGGCGCACTCCGCTCTATACGATACGGAGCGCACCGCAGAGCTGTTCTGTGAGATCGTCAACCGCTGGAAGCGTCTTGGCGGCTGGCCGCTGCCGATGGGTGACAGCGAAGAATAAAAAAAAGCGACCTTATCTGGTCGCTTTTTTATTTGCGCAGAAAATTACTCTGCGTCCGGCTCTTCCGTTTTGTACTTCGCCGCCGTCTCTTTGATCAGCTGCTGCAGTTCGCCGCGCTGATACATTTCAATCAGGATATCGCAGCCGCCAACCAGTTCGCCGTCAACCCACAGCTGTGGGAAAGTCGGCCAGTTAGCGTACTTAGGCAGCTCAGCGCGGATGTCCGGATTCTGCAGGATATCAACGTAAGCAAAACGCTCACCACAGGCTGACAGCGCCTGAACCGCTTGTGCGGAGAAGCCGCAGCTTGGCAGCTTCGGAGAACCTTTCATATACAGCAGAATCGGGTTTTCAGCGATCTGGCGCTGGATTTTTTCAATAGTGGTGCTCATGTCTTGCTTCCTTTAACTTCTGTTACGGCATTCGTCTGACATTGTAGCGGTTCAGACTGGCATCGGAAAATAACATTTTTGTCACGTTTATATATTCTACCCCGAGTCACGAAAAGTTGCATTGCAAATGGTGTTTACCCCTGCCGCATTCAGGGTTTTGCTTAGGGAGCGGGCAAATGTGCGACAGAACGATGAATTTTTTTGCACTTGCTAACGAAACACGATTGTAGATTGAAAAATGCTATTAACTTTCTGGCTTTTTATAGATTAGAATCGACGGGCTTTGTAAATCACACGCGGGTATTATTGATGACCTGCATTTATCAGGGGACTGCCCAGTGGCGCGGATAAATAAAATCTCGATCACGCTCTGTGCTTTACTGTTTACTTCACTCACTTTCACGCCAGTGGCAAACGCCTCTCAGCAGGCGCGGCATTCTGCTGTACAAAAAAACCATCTGGTGAAAGCCACAGAACGTAAGAAAAAAACCACCGCTAAGAACGACAAGAAAAAAACACCGGCTCAGACGAAACAGACCGCTTCCAGCAAAACAAAAACAAAACCTTCCCGCACTGCCCACTCTGCCAAAAGTAAAGCTTCGCAAACCGCCTCTAACCTCGTTACTGAAAAATGCATCACGCGTAAAGGCCATAAGGCGAAATGCACGAAGGTCACGAAAATTGCGGAAGTGCATAAAGTGCGCGTACAGAAAGCGCAAAAAACCGCGATGAATAAGCTGATGGGGCAGATTGGTAAACCTTATCACTGGGGTGGGACTTCGCCGCGTACCGGTTTTGACTGCAGCGGCCTCGTCTATTACGCCTATAAAGATCTGGTCAAGTTCCGCATTCCGCGCACCGCCAACGAAATGTACCACCTGCGCGATGCCTCACCGGTTGACCGCGGTGAGCTGGAAAATGGCGATCTGGTGTTCTTCCGCACCCAGGGCCGCGGGACGGCTGACCACGTTGGCGTCTATGTCGGCAACGGAAAATTCATCCAGTCTCCACGTAGCGGTCAGGATATTCAGATCACCTCTCTCAGTGAAGACTACTGGGTACGCCACTACGTCGGCGCGCGCCGCGTGATGACGCCGAAAACCATTCGCTAACCCCTACCCTGCCACACCCGTGGCAGGGTAAGTTCCTCTTTTGCATACCCTTTCAATTTGCTATCCTGTCCTTGTTGTCTGTGTGGTTATTGGCAACGCAAAATACAATAAGGAGAGAAGCAATGTCGTTCGAATTACCTGCACTACCGTATGCAAAAGACGCCCTGGCACCGCACATTTCTGCGGAAACCCTGGAATATCACTACGGCAAACATCACCAGACTTACGTCACCAACCTGAACAACCTGATCAAGGGCACCGATTTTGAAGGCAAAACGCTGGAAGAGATCGTCCGCAGCTCAGAAGGTGGCGTATTCAACAACGCCGCTCAGGTGTGGAACCACACCTTCTACTGGCACTGCCTGGCGCCGAATGCCGGCGGTGAACCTGCCGGTGAACTGGCTACCGCCATCAACGCCGCCTTTGGCAGCTTCGCGGACTTCAAGGCGAAATTCACCGATGCCGCCATCAAGAACTTCGGTTCAGGCTGGACGTGGCTGGTTAAAGAGGCGGATGGCAAACTGGCTATCGTATCCACCTCTAACGCGGGCACCCCGCTGACCACCAGCGCGAAGCCGCTGATGACCGTGGACGTATGGGAACACGCTTACTACATCGATTACCGTAACGCGCGCCCGAACTACCTGGAACACTTCTGGGCACTGGTTAACTGGGACTTTGTGGCGAAGAACTTCGCCGCGTAAAAGACACGCAGAAGGGTTCGCCCTTCTGCGTTTTTGGTTTATTCCGCAGCGCAGGCTGCTTCTGGCTGTTTACGACCCGACATCATCACCAACAGCAGGCCGAGCGCGGCAATGATTGCCCCCATCACCGGCACAAAGCTGTATCCCAGACCACCTGAAATAACGGCCCCACCGGCCGCCGCACCGAGCGCATTGCCCAGGTTAAAGGCACCGATATTGACCGAGGATGAGAGGCCCGGCGCTTCATGCGCAACACGCATCACGCGCATCTGCAGCGGTGGCACCACGGCGAACGTTGCTGCACCCCAGACGACCATCGCCATCGCGGCGCCAAACTCGTTACGCGCCAGCCACGGAATGGCGATCATGATGACAATCAGCAGGGTTAAGAAGCCCTTCAGCGTCCCGCTCACGGAACGGTCGGCAAATTTCCCGCCGAGATAGTTACCAATCGAGAAGCCCACGCCAATCAGCACCAGCATCGCGGTCACAAAGAGAGGCGTTGCGTGGGTGATATCGTGCAGTACCGGTGAAATATAGGTATAGAGGGTAAACATCGCCCCTGCCCCGAGAACGGTGGTAAGCAGCGCGGAAAGCACCTGCGGGCGCATCAGCACCGCCAGCTCCTTACGCACTTCCGGACGTTCTCCGGCGCTGCCTTTCGGCAGGGAGAAGAACAATGCCACCATCGCGACCACGCCCAGCCCGGCCGTCGCCAGGAAAGACATACGCCAGCCGATCGCTTCTCCCAGCCAGGTTGCAGCAGGAACACCGCCGATGTTAGCGATGGTCAGCCCCATAAACATGGTGGCCACGGCGCTCGCCTGCTTATGTTTTGGCACCACGCTTGCCGCCACGACCGACCCCAGCCCAAAGAACGCGCCGTGGTTGAGGCTTGTCAGAATACGCGACAGCATCAGCGTGGTGTAGTCCGGCGAAATGGCCGAAAGCACGTTGCCGAGGGTGAAAATCGCCATCAGGAAAATCAGCGCATTGCGGCGCGCGCGATGAGAAAGGAGAAGCGTCATCAGCGGCGCTCCCACCATCACGCCGATAGCGTAGGCGCTGATCAACATGCCTGCCGCAGGGATCGAGACGTCCACGCCGCGGGCGATGACGGGCAGTAACCCCATCGGGGAGAATTCAGTGGTGCCAATCCCAAAAGCGCCAATCGCCAGGGCCAGCAGGGGAAAATTGATTTTCATGCGTCAACTCCGGATACCGTGTCATGTGGTGACACAGAACAAAGAAGCGGAAAGCATGACATCAATCACAAAAAATGAGAAGTTAACAAAATGGCAAAAGATTTTTGCCAGAGAAGTAACAATCCGGGGAGTCGGGAGGGAGAAGGCTCTCCCTCCGCGTAAATCAGTGCAGCGCAGCCGTCAGACCGGCCGCAACAATCAGAGCCAGCACAACAACGGTGGTGAACAGCGAAAACTTAAGATCGGAACTCATCAATTTTCCTCCTTTTAATCCCCACACGAAAAGTGAGCTTGCTCATTTTTGCACAGATTACGTCAAAAATCTTCCTGGATTTATACTGATAACCACTTTACCTCTTCCCCTTTTCATCAAGATAGGACAAAATTCCACGCTAAATTTATTAGCGTACCGGCCATTGACCCCCTCCTGACGTCCCGTGTCGTTTTCCCGGCGTGCCGCAATTCAAGATTGCGTGATAAGGGTGAGAGAAGGCAAACGTTTACCTTCAAGTTTTTCAGGAGCTTAGGATATGGTCTGGAGTGACATTTAATGGCAACAATTAAAGACGTAGCAAAACGCGCAAACGTTTCCACTACAACCGTATCACATGTAATTAACAAAACCCGCTTTGTGGCGGAAGAGACGCGCAACGCCGTCTGGGCAGCGATCAAGGAGCTGCACTATTCGCCAAGTGCGGTCGCGCGTAGCCTTAAGGTTAATCACACCAAGTCCATTGGATTGCTGGCGACCAGCAGTGAAGCGGCCTATTTTGCCGAGATCATTGAAGCGGTTGAAAAAAACTGCTTCCAGAAAGGCTATACCCTGATTCTGGGCAACGCGTGGAACAGCATTGAAAAACAGCGCGCCTACCTGTCGATGATGGCTCAGAAGCGCGTTGACGGCCTGCTGGTAATGTGTTCCGAGTATCCGGAATCCGTGCTGTCGATGCTCGAAGAGTATCGCCACATCCCCATGGTCGTAATGGACTGGGGCGAAGCGCGTGCAGATTTCACCGACTCCGTTATCGACAATGCCTTTGAAGGCGGTTATATGGCCGGCCGTTACCTGATCGAACGCGGTCACCGCGAGATTGGCGTGATCCCGGGTCCGCTGGAGCGCAACACCGGGGCGGGCCGTCTTGCCGGTTTTATGAAAGCGATGGAAGAAGCGCTGATCACCGTGCCGGAAAACTGGATCGTGCAGGGCGACTTTGAGCCGGAATCAGGCTACCGCGCAATGCAGCAGATCGTTTCCCAGCCGCACCGTCCGACCGCCGTTTTCTGCGGGGGTGACATCATGGCCATGGGCGCGCTCTGCGCCGCCGATGAACTGGGTCTGCGCGTACCGCAGGATATTTCCGTGATCGGGTATGACAACGTGCGTAACGCGCGCTTCTTCACCCCAGCGCTGACCACCATTCACCAGCCGAAAGATTCGCTGGGCGAAACGGCCTTCAATATGCTGCTCGACAGGATCGTCAACAAGCGCGAAGAGTCGCAGTCCATTGAAGTTCACCCGCGCCTGATTGAACGCCGTTCCGTTGCGGACGGTCCGTTCCGCGACTACCGTCGTTAATCCCTTTACGGGGCCAGCTACGCTGGCTCCCGTAACCATTCCCGGTTCAGCGTTTCGCTGTCCCCCAGATAATCCAGCAGCCAGGCCATGGCGGGGGAGACATCATTTTGTTGCCAGGTCAGGCAGCAGGCCGCGTCCGGGAACGGATTTTCCAGCGTCAGTTCAACCCATTCGCCGGTATCGATGCGCGGACGCGCAAAATGAACGGGCACCATCGCGACGCACAGTCCGGCACTGAGGCACGTCGCCGACGATTCCCAGTCCGGAGCCACCACCCGCCGCTGGTTGTCCAGAAGCCAGGTGATACGCTTGGGCAATGAACGGGACGTATCCTCCAGCACCAGCGAGGGCCAGTTGCGCAGCGTATCGTCGCTAAGCGGCCCGTCCATCGCTGCCAGAGGATGATCGCTGGCCACCACGCATTTCCAGCTCAGCATCCCCATGTCGCGAAAGGCGTAACGTCCCCCGACCGGGATCGCCTGCGTCGCGCCAATCGCCATCTCCGCCCTGCCGTCCGCCAGCGCATCCCACACCCCGTTGAACACCTCCTGCGAGACCCGCAGCTCAACGTCAGAGAAATGACGATAGAAATCGACAATCATCTGTCGGGTGCGTTCCGGCTTCACGATGTTATCCACCGCGATGGAAAGATGTCCCCGCCAGCCGTTGGCGATCTGCTGGCACTGTTCGCGGGTGATCTGCATTTTTTTGATAACAGAACGCCCTTCCTTCAAAAACCACGCCCCGGCGGGCGTCAATTCCACGTCACGATGCCGCCGCTCAAACAGCGGAACCGCCAGCCACTCCTCCAGTTGACGCACCGTGTAGCTGATGGCCGAAGGGACGCGGTGCAGCTCCTGCGCCGCACCGCTGAAGCTGCCGTTACGCGCGACAGCATCGACCACTTCAAGAGAATAATCTGACCACATTTTCTGCCTGCAAAAAATTTGAATGCACCCGCCAAATATTAGCGTTTCACAAGCGGCTTTGCACTCCCTACACTCAGCGCCAATGTATACCTGCCTCCTCAGGAGAATAAAATAATGCAACCCAGGAACGGTTTTTTAGTCTGGCTCGGCGGCTTAAGCGTGCTGGGCTTTTTGGCCACCGATATGTACCTGCCGGCTTTTGCCGCGATGCAGGAAGATTTGCAAACCCCCGCTGCCGCCATCAGTGCCAGCCTGAGTTTGTTCCTCGCCGGTTTTGCTTTTGCACAGCTGCTCTGGGGACCGCTCTCGGATCGCTTTGGTCGTAAACCGGTACTGCTGCTGGGTCTGGCCATTTTTGCGGTGGGGTGCCTGGGGATGTTATGGGTACGCGACGCCACCTGGCTGCTGGTGCTGCGCTTCGTTCAGGCCGTGGGCGTCTGTGCCGCGGCCGTGACCTGGCAGGCGCTGGTGACTGACTACTACCCGGCTAACCGCACAAACCGTATTTTCGCCACCATTATGCCGCTGGTGGGCCTCTCCCCTGCCCTGGCTCCGCTGCTGGGCAGCTGGATCCTCGCGCACTTTGACTGGCAGGCCATTTTTGCCACGCTGTTTGCCATCACGCTGGTGCTGATGCTGCCGGCGTTTGCCCTCAAGCCTGCGCATAAAAAAGAGGCGCATGCCGACGCGAAGCCGATTACCTTCACCTCACTGTTGAGCGCCAAAGCGTATCGCGGGAATGTCCTGATCTATGCCGCCTGCTCGGCAAGCTTCTTCGCATGGCTCACCGGCTCGCCGTTCATTCTGCACGATATGGGCTACAGCCCGGCAGCCATCGGCCTGAGCTATGTTCCGCAGACAATCGCGTTCCTTGTGGGCGGGTACGGCTGTCGCGCGGCGCTGCAAAAATGGGAAGGCCAGCAGATGCTGCCATGGCTGCTGGTGCTCTATGCGCTGAGCGTCATCGGGACCTGGGCCGTTGGCTTTATTCCGGGTGCCGGTCTGGCCGAAATTTTGATCCCGTTCTGCGTGATGGCCATTGCGAACGGGGCGATTTACCCTATCGTTGTGGCGCAGGCGCTGCGTCCATTCCCGCAGGCAACAGGCCGCGCCGCCGCGCTGCAGAACACCCTGCAGCTGGGTTTGTGCTTCCTGGCAAGCCTGGTGGTCTCGGCGCTGATTGCTACGCCGCTTTTGACCACCACCAGCGTGATGCTGTTCACCGTAGCGCTGGCGGTATTGGGCTATCGCATGCAGGCCTCCGCGCAGCGTGAGCAGGATAACGGTGCTCAGGTGGAAACCTCGCATGCCTGATTGCGCCAGAAATCATGTTATATTTCAGTGATTAGGTTGCTAACAATTTTCTATTGAATCACCAAATTTTGAAGCCTATACTAAATTTGGTTCGATTAAATACGATAAATATTAAGTGTTAACGGGAGCCGGAGTGCTCCCGTTTTACCATGGAAGGCATTTCGGCAAGGGTTATCTCCCTTCCTCTGTTCTACGTCGGATACTAGCCTCGCGGTATTTACCGTGAGATTTCTCACAAACCAAAAAAAGCGTCTACGCTGTTTGAAGGTTCTGATCACATCAGGGTGATGGAGAAGCTATGAGTTCATCGTGTATAGAAGAAGTCAGCGTTCCGGACGACAACTGGTCCCGGATCGTCAGTGAACTGTTAGGTCGAGCAGGCATCACTATCAACGGATCTTCGCCATCCGATCCCCAGGTTAAACATCCCGACTTTTTTAAACGCGTGTTGCGGGAAGGGTCGTTAGGCCTGGGAGAAAGTTATATGGACGGCTGGTGGGATTGTGAACGGCTGGATATCTTTTTTGCCAGCGTGTTGCGTGCCGGTCTGGAAAATCAACTCCCCCGCAATCTGAAAGACACTTTGCGTGTCGCCTCTGCCCGACTGTTTAACTTGCAAAGTAAAAAACGCGCCTGGATCGTCGGCAAAGAGCATTACGATCTCGGCAATGACCTGTTCAGCCGCATGCTGGACCCTTTCATGCAATACTCCTGCGCCTACTGGAAAGAGGCCTCGACGCTTGAAGAGGCTCAGCAGGCGAAGCTGCGTCTGATTAGCGAGAAGCTGCAGCTACAGCCCGGCATGCGCGTGCTGGATATCGGCTGCGGCTGGGGTGGGCTGGCATATTTTATGGCGAAGCATTATGGCGTCAGCGTGGTCGGCGTGACGATCTCAGCGGAACAGCAAAAAATGGCGCGGGAGCGCTGCCAGGATCTCGATGTGGATATCAGGCTGCAGGACTACCGTGACCTGAATGAACAGTTTGACCGGATTGTTTCCGTCGGCATGTTCGAGCACGTGGGGCCAAAAAACTACGATACCTATTTTGAGGTGGTGGACCGGAATCTGAAACCGGACGGCATCTTCCTGCTGCACACCATCGGCTCTAAGCGGACCGACAACAACGTTGACCCGTGGATCAACAAATACATCTTTCCGAATGGCTGTTTACCGTCCGTTCGCCAGATTGCCAACGCCAGTGAACCCCATTTCGTGATGGAAGACTGGCATAACTTTGGCGCGGACTACGACACCACCTTAATGGCATGGCATGAACGTTTCCAGAAAGCCTGGCCAGAGATTGCGGACAACTATTCTGAACGATTCAAACGAATGTTTAGCTATTATTTGAATGCCTGCGCGGGGTCGTTTCGCGCACGGGATATTCAGCTCTGGCAGGTGGTATTCAGCCGTGGGATAGAACACGGACTGCGTGTCGCACGCTAAAAAAATAACCCCGGATATCCGGGGTTATTTTTTATTCTTCTTCGGCGGTCTTTATTATTGCGGCTTCTTTTGCTGCCAGCACGCGCTCAACCGTATCAACCACAGCCTGGGTCTGCGGATCGATTTCGATATTCACGCGATGCCCCAGTTTTTTCGCGCCCAGCGTGGTGCGCTGCAGCGTTTCAGGAATTAAATGCACGCAAAAACGCGTTGGCGTCACTTCCCCTACCGTCAGGCTAATCCCGTCAATGCCAATAAATCCTTTATAGAGAATGTATTTCATTAATGACGGGTCCTGCATTTTAAACCAGATTTGACGGTTATTTTCCGAGGTCACGATTTTCGCCACTTCGGCGGTGGTCATGATGTGCCCCGACATAAGATGACCGCCAATCTCATCGCTGAACTTCGCCGCGCGCTCAACGTTGATGGTATCGCCTACCACCAGCTCGCCCAGGTTAGTGATCCGCAGCGTCTCTTTCATTAAATCAAAGCTAATCTGGTTGCCGTTAATTTCGGTAACGGTCAGGCAGCAGCCGTTATGGGCAATCGACGCGCCGGTTTCAATGCCCTCAAGCATATATTCCGGCAGCTCAACAACATGAGTACGGAAATTAGGTTTTTCATCAATGGACACCACTTTGGCAGTGCCCTGCACAATACCAGTAAACATGCTTACAACTCCTGTTTTTTCCAGACGGTGGTGGCACCGTTTAATCCCTCCACAATAACAGTTGGAAAAACAGGTTGCCAGCAGAGCGCATTTTCTGGCGATTTTTTCACTAGATAAATAGCTAAAGCCCGCTACAATAGCTGGCACCCCCCTGCATTTTCTTCTTGCTGCCAGTTTCGGCGCCTTTTTTAGTCTCTCATATAACTACAAAATAAAGGTGTTCACGTGCAGAAGTACATGAATGAAGCGCGCCAGCTATTGGCACTGGCTATACCAGTGATCGTCGCGCAGGTGGCCCAGACCGCAATGGGATTTGTGGATACGGTAATGGCAGGTGGCTACAGCGCCACCGACATGGCGGCCGTTGCTATCGGCACGTCAATCTGGCTTCCGGCCATCCTGTTCGGCCACGGTCTGCTGCTCGCACTCACCCCTGTTATCGCTCAGCTCAATGGTTCGGGGCGCCGCGAGCGCATTGCCCATCAGGTCCGCCAGGGCTTCTGGCTGGCAGGATTTGTCTCGGTGCTGATTATGGTCGTGCTCTGGAACGCGGGCCATATCATTCGCGCTATGCATAATATTGATCCGGCACTGGCGGACAAAGCCGTGGGTTATTTGCGCGCGCTGCTCTGGGGTGCGCCTGGCTACCTCTTCTTCCAGGTGGCGCGTAACCAGTGTGAAGGCCTGGCGAAAACCAAGCCCGGCATGGTGATGGGCTTTATCGGGCTGCTGGTCAACATTCCCGTTAACTATGTCTTTATTTACGGTCATTTCGGGATGCCGGAGCTGGGCGGCGTCGGCTGCGGCGTGGCGACGGCCGCCGTTTACTGGGTAATGTTCTTCTCGATGCTTACCTTCGTGAAGCGCGCCCGCTCCATGCGCGATATTCGTAACGAGCACAGATTCAGCACGCCGGACTGGAACATCATGACGCGTCTGGTGCAGTTAGGGTTGCCGATTGCCCTCGCGCTGTTCTTTGAGGTGACCCTGTTTGCCGTGGTCGCCCTGCTGGTCTCCCCGCTGGGCATTGTGAACGTCGCCGGGCACCAGATCGCGCTGAACTTTAGCTCCCTGATGTTCGTCCTGCCGATGTCGCTGGCGGCGGCGGTGACGATTCGCGTAGGCTTCCGCCTGGGCCAGGGCTCAACGCTCGATGCGCAAACGGCCGCCCGAACCGGACTGGGCGTCGGCGTCTGCATGGCGATCTGTACTGCGCTCTTTACCGTTGCATTACGCGAGCAGATCGCTCTGCTCTATAACGACAATCCGGAAGTCGTCACGCTGGCATCGCACCTGATGCTGCTGGCCGCGATTTACCAGATTTCTGACTCCATTCAGGTGATTGGCAGCGGCGTGCTGCGCGGCTATAAAGACACGCGTTCCATCTTCTTTATCACTTTCATCGCCTACTGGGTGCTGGGTCTGCCGTGTGGCTATATTCTGGCCCTGACCGACCTGGTGGTTGAGCGCATGGGGCCGGCAGGGTTCTGGATGGGCTTTATCATCGGCCTGACCTCGGCGGCGATTATGATGATGATGCGCATGCGCTTCCTGCAGCGCCAGCCATCAACGGTCATTTTGCAACGCGCTGCACGTTAACGACGCAGTAGCCGCCGCCTGGCGGCTACTTTCTCTTCACTTTGCGCGGTAATACAGCAATCGCGTGAAATCAGAGAGAAAATTGCATTTTCCCTCTTGCCACCTCGATGCTGTGCCGCTAATATTCGTCCCCGTTGTCACCGACAACACGTTGCGTTCATAGCTCAGTTGGTTAGAGCACCACCTTGACATGGTGGGGGTCGTTGGTTCGAGTCCAATTGAACGCACCATTCTGCGTCCGTAGCTCAGTTGGTTAGAGCACCACCTTGACATGGTGGGGGTCGGTGGTTCGAGTCCACTCGGACGCACCATTTCAGTCCTGAAATGGTGCAACTCCTCTTCTGATATCCTGAATTTTCCTAATCCCTTATTTTCTTCATTGTTCTCCTGCTACGCTTTTCCTATGGAAAAAAACACAGGAAACGTGTTGATGAAGAAGATCGCGATTATCGGCTCCGGCCCCACAGGGATTTACACCTTTTATCACCTGCTTAAGAACAGCACGCCGCTCTCCGTTTCCGTTTTCGAACAGGCCGATGAAGCCGGCGTGGGAATGCCCTATAACGACGACGATAATTCCCGGCTGATGCTGGCGAACATTGCGAGCATTGAAATCCCGCCCATTTTTATGACCTACCTCGACTGGCTCAAGGAACAGAGCGACGCCCATCTGTCGCGTTTTAAGGTTGATAAAGCCAGCCTGCACGATCGGCAGTTCCTGCCGAGGATCCTGCTGGGGGAGTATTTTCGCGACAGCTTTCGATCAATCGTAAAAGAGGCGAAAAAGCTGGGGTTCCAGGTTGAGATCCATGAATCAGCGAAGGTCACCGACATCAACCCTTCGACAACCGGCGTGACGATTTCGGTCAACGACCGCGCCCTACCGGATAAATTCGACCTGGCGGTTATCGCCACCGGCCACGTCTGGCCAGAGGAGGATGAAGCCACGCGCACGTTCTTCCCAAGCCCGTGGTCCGGCCTGATGGATGCCAGCATTCCCCCTTGCCGCGTGGGCATTATGGGCACCTCGTTGAGCGGTCTCGACGCGGCTATGGCGGTGGTGATGCAGCACGGTGAGTTTAGTAACGGTAAATTCATCCTCGACAACGGCAGCGAAGGGTTACACATTACGCTGATGTCCCGGACGGGCATTCTGCCGGAAGCCGATTTTTACTGCCCTATTCCTTACGAACCGCTGTCGGTTTTGACCGAATTCGTGGTGGAAAGCGAGATAGCCAAAGGACCGGATGGCCTGCTTGACCGCATTTTTGCCCTGATGGTCAAAGAGCTTCAGCTTGCCGATCCGGCATGGTGCGAGAAAATGTCTCTGCATACGCTGAATGCGGACACTATTCGTGAGGCCTGGTTTGAGGATCGTAAACGCCACGGCCCCTTTACCTGGGCGGAAGAGAATCTCAACGAGGTTGAACGCAACAAACGGGAACGCCGTACCGTGGCCTGGCGCTATACCGTGCTTCGGCTGCATGAAGTGGTTCAGGAAATCGTCCCCCATCTCGATGAGCAAGACGGTGAACGCTTCAGTCAGGGGCTGGCTCGGGTATTTATCGACAATTATGCCGCCATTCCTCCGCAGTCTATCCGCAGGCTGCTCGCACTTCGCGAAGCCGGCATCATCAGCGTGGCCGCGCTCGGTGACGACTACACGCTCGACGTTGGCAGCGATCGAACGGTGATAACCACAAAAGAGACCGTCTATCGTTTCGACGTATTTATTGACGCACGCGGACAAAAGCCGCTCAAAACGAAAGATCTGCCCTTCCCGACGCTGCGAAAACAGCTGGAAGCAACGGGAGATCGGATACACGATATCGGCGAGGATTACACCTTAAAAGCGCCTGACACCGTGCGCGGACGCATCGCCTTCGGCGCGATACCGTGGCTGATGCACGACCGTCCCTTCGTTCAGGGGCTGGCAGAATGTGCTGAGATTGCAGAAGCGATGGCGAAGGCGGCTGAAAAACCCGCGTCGGGATCGCGGAGAAGGTTACCGTATATTGAGATCTGACAGGGCTTCCATGCCCTGCTGTTGGTAATTACTCGAAGAAGACTTCCGGGTTTTCCGACAGCGAAACGAAACTTTTAGTCGCTTTATCCAGCGCGAGGATTTCGCCGCTTTCAATATCGTACACCCAGCCGTGCAGTCGGATGGAGTTATTACGCAGGCCCACCGCAACGGACGGATGGGTCTTGATGTTGCTCAGCTGCGCAAAGACGTTTTCCTGCACCATCGCATTGACCTTATCGATCGGCTTATCCCAGGTTTTCTTCTCAACCACGGCTTTTGCCGCGTCGGAATAGCGCAGCCAGTGTGACACCGCAGGCATCGGCTCCAGGTTCGCGTTATCGGCAATCGCCTTCATCGCGCCGCAGTTGGAGTGACCGCAAATCACGATATCCGTGACGCCCAGCGCCACGACGGCGTATTCGATGGTTGCGGACACACCGCCTGGCTCCGGTCCGAACGGCGGCACAATGTTGCCAGCATTACGAATGACAAAGAGTTGTCCAGGCTCTTGCTGGGTGACCAGTTCCGGGACCAGACGGCTGTCGGAGCATGAGATGAACAGCGCTTTGGGATTCTGGCTGGACGCTAAACTGCGGAAGAGTTCTTTACGTTGCGGGAAAATCTCTTTTTGAAAGCTGAGAAAACCTTCAATGATATGTTGCATAGCAATGTCTCTTTTATCTGTTTTAGTTTAGGCATGATCGAGATCACACTCGTAAAGTTTACCCATCGTGGTTTACTTCAGACAAGCAATATATTTCTGGCCCGACCGCTGCACGATCTCGTCCGCACTGGCCAGGATGTTCTGCCCTTCGAACGCGCCGTAAAGACGTTCAAAGGTTTTGCCTTCGAGATGGCTCACCACCGACGCCACCGTTCGGGCCGGCAGCGGGAGATAATTCGGATAGCTCCACATAAACGAGACGGCGTCTTTACCCGGCGTGACCTGCAGAATATCGCCCACCAGCAATACCCCGTCCCCCTCCTGCCAGTGCAGCACCGTCCCCCCGGCAAAATGCCCGCCCAGACGCAGCAGGGTAACCGACGGGCAAATCTCCAGCGCATCCCCCTCCCAGAAATGAATGGCAGGGCTGTCGCGCATGACCCACTCTCTGTCGCTGGCGTGCAGGTACACCGGCGCGTCAAACGCCGCAGCCCACTCCTGCATCGTGGTGTAATAGTGCGGGTGTGAAATCGCAATCGCGCTGATGCCGCCGAGCGAGGCGATGAGGGTTTGGGTTGCGGCATCGAGGTTGGCGATACAGTCCCAGAGAATGTTGCCGTGCGGCGTTTGCAGAAGCAGCGCCCGCTGGTTAATCGCAAACGCCGGGACCGTTTTGATACCGAACAATCGCGGCTCCAGCTGCTGCCATTTGTTGCTGTGCGTCGCGTTGACGGTATCGAGATCGGTCCACGCCTGCCCAGTGATGGGCACATACTGGCGTTCATCCTCACAAATTGGGCATCTGTCCGGCTGCGTATCGTAGGCGGTTCCACAGGTTTTACAGAGTGTAATCATGTGCTCTCCTCAGCGATAAAGCACTGAGTATGGCAGGGATTATCCTTATGTGCTGCGAGGTACATTGCTGGCTTTTTTTGCCCTATACTGTGCCAGTATCGAAAACTGAACAGAGCAGGTGCAACATGGAAATTGATCTCGATAACTTAGTCTTTAACGGTCTGGATGAAGCAGAAGAGCGTAATGCGGAACGTCTGGACGATGCAGACAAAAAAGCGCAGGCGATTGTCGCCGACGACGACTGCGGCGACGCCTGCAAGATCTAATAAAAAAAGCACCGGGAAACCGGTGCTTTTTTTATTTCACTCGTTAAACGTCACGCACACCTCGTTCCAGTAGGTTTCGCGCGTGCGGCGCAGTTCAGCGTGACGTTTTATCATGGAACCACTCCGGGTCAATGTTGGCAACGTCTACGCCATACAGGCTGGCGACAGGCAGTATCGACTCAAGAACACGTTGCGCGCTGTTCTCCGCATTCGCTGGCCGGGCCGCAAAAAACCGCCGTAACGTGCTGATCCACTTTTTCATCGTCTTACCCTCTCTCGCCGTGTCTGACCTCAGTTAAGCACCCCAATCCCGTGCAGGGGAAATACCAAAATCCACTGTCTATGTGCAGGATCTGCAAATAGCACCCCGTCCTTTTCACGCTTCATTAACACCTTGTTCACTAATGCTTTTTTGCTCATAGCAAAGAACGATTTCTTATTTGGCGATAGCTTTCCCTTATGGGAGCGTAACGGGGTAAAACAAAAACAACGGGATGGCGAATGACTATGGCAGCAAATATGAAAGGGTTTACCAAACGGACACTGGTTCTGGGATTACTGGCGGCGGGGAGCCTGCTTTCAGCGCAGGCACAGGCCGATCAGCTGGCGGATATTAAGGCAGCAGGGGTGGTGAAAGTGGCCACGTTTGACGCCAACCCGCCGTTTGGCTCGATTGATGCCAAAACGCATGAGATCGTGGGTTATGACGTGGACTTTGCCAAAGCGCTGGCAAAATCGCTCGGCGTGAAGCTTGAACTGGTTGCCACCAATCCGGCCAACCGCATTCCGCTGCTGCAGTCCGGCAAAGCCGACCTGATCGTGGCGGATATCACCATCACCCCGGAACGCGCACAGGTCATTGATTTTTCTACGCCTTACTTCGTTACCGGCCAGCAGTTCCTCGTTCCGGCAAAATCACCGGACAAGCTTGATGACTATAGCCGGGCGCGCATTGGCGCAGTCAAAGGAACGACGGGCGAGCAGGCGCTGCACCAGCGTTTCCCACAGTCCCGCGTCCTCTCTTATGACGACATCCCGCTGGCGTTGACCGCACTGCGCAATGGCAACGTCCAGGCCATTACCCAGGACAGCACCATTCTGGCCGGCCTGCTGGCGCAGGCGCCGGACAAAGCCAACTTCAAAATCCTGCCCGACCTGCTCAGTAAAGAAGAGATTGGCGTAGGGGTGAAGAAAAGTGAAACGGCGCTGCTGAAGGCCGTTAACGACGAACTGGTTAATCTCGAGAAGACCGGTCAGGCGGCAAAAATCTATGATGTCTGGTTTGGTCCTGGCACCCCTGCTCCACAGCCGCGCGCCTTTAAAATAGAAGCCAGGTAATTATGCTCTCAGGTTTATTTTCACACTCCGCGGCCGGTGCCGCGGATTTTTCACATCTGGAACAGGCCAGCGTCGAGTTTCGTCATGTGGACAAACGCTACGGTGACCATCAGGTTTTGAACGACATTAACCTCACCATCACGCCCGGTGAAGTGGTTGCCATCCTCGGCCCTTCAGGCTCCGGTAAATCCACCCTGATCCGTCTTATCAACAAGCTTGAAACCCTGAGCGGCGGGGAGATTCTGGTCGACAACAAGCCTACCGGAAAGCTCTCCGGTACCGGGCTGCGTCAGCTGCGAAGCCGCGTGGGGTTTGTGTTCCAGCAGTTCAATCTTTACGCCCATCTCACCGCCAGCCAGAACATCACCCTGGCACTGGAGCACGTTCACGGCTGGAAGCCGCATCCTGCTCAGGAGCGTGCGCTGGCCCTGCTGGAGAAAGTCGGGATGCTGGAAAAGGCCCACCATTACCCGGCAGAGCTTTCCGGCGGGCAGCAGCAGCGCGTGGCGATAGCCCGCGCCCTCGCCTCTTCACCGCAAATCATTCTGTTTGATGAACCCACCTCCGCGCTGGATCCGGAGATGATTGGTGAAGTGCTGTACGTGATGAAAGCCCTCGCCCACAGCGGGATCACGATGATCGTGGTGACCCATGAGATGCAGTTTGCCCGTGAAATTGCCGACCGGATTGTCTTTATCGACGGCGGGCAAATTCTGGAAACCGCGCCGCCGGCGCAGTTTTTCAGCCAGCCAGCGCATCCGCGCGCGCAGCGCTTCCTGCAAAAGGTGCTCAACCCGCTGCATCAGGAGCATCTGTAATGCCCGCGCTCGACTGGCAGGGGGTACTGACCGGACAGCCTCTGCAGTGGATACTCTCCGGATTCCTCACCACCCTGTGGGTGACGCTGGCGGGGATCGTGCTGGCCAGCCTGCTCGCACTGCTCTTTATGCTCCTGCGCCTTTCCGGGGGACGCGTCGGGAAAGCGATCGTCAGCGGCTGGGTATCACTCTTTCGCAATACCCCGCTGCTGGTGCAGCTACTGTTCTGGTATTTTGCCGCCTGGAACGGGCTGCCGCAGGCGTTTCGCGAAGCGGTCAACGCCGATCACAGCTGGTCGATTCTGCCCGGCGACGTCTGGTGGTTTACGCCCGAATTTTTATGCTCTGCCTGGGGGCTGGGCGTTTTTACCTCGGCGTTTTTAATCGAAGAGGTGGAAGCAGGATTGCGTTCCGTGCCCGCCGGGCAGCGGGAGGCGGCGCTCGCCCAGGGATTCTCCGCGTGGCGCTTGTTTCGCTTCATCCTTCTGCCGCAGGGCCTGGCCAACGCCTGGCAGCCCGTTGTGGGCCAGTATCTCAATCTGATGAAGCTCTCCTCGCTCGCCAGCGGGATTGGCTTCGCCGAGCTCACCTATCAGGTCAGGCAGATCGAAAGCTATAACGCGCACGCGCTGGAGGCGTTTACCCTCGGTACCGTGCTCTATCTGCTGACCGGCCTGGTCATGGGGATGGTGCTGGTACGCCTTGGGCCACAGGCGAAACGTAAACGCCCGAACGTCGTCATCGCAGGGAGTGAAAAACATGATTGCCGGACTTAATGTCATCACCGATAACCTCGATTATCTGCTGTGGGGACGCGCGGCAACGGGTGAACCGGGAGGCGTACTGCTTTCGTTAATGATGGCAGCAGGCGCTGCGGTTATCGCTCTGCCCGGAGGGATACTGCTCGCGTGCCTGGCCTGGCGCTTTACCGGGCTCGTGCGAAAAGTCCTCTTTTTATGGGCAGAGCTGATTCGCGGTATCCCGCTCATCTTCGTAATTTTCTGGATGTGGTATCTCCTGCCGCTCATCACCGGGGGCGATCTGCCCGGGGCGCTGACCGTCACGCTGGCACTGGCCTGGTTTACGGCGGCCACCGTGATGCACTCGGTGCTGGCCGGGCTGAGCGCACTGCCGACCGGGCAGTACGAGGCCGCGCTGTCTCAGGGCTTCAGCACCCAACAAACCCTGTTGCACGTGCTGCTGCCGCAGGCGCTGAGGAATATTCTGCCGTCGCTGGTGGGGATTTTTATTAGCCTGCTGAAGGATACGTCGCTGGCGTTTATCGTGAACGTCCCGGAACTGACCACGGTGGCGGGACAGGTCAACAACCGGGTGCAAATCTACCCGGCGGCCATTTTTATCTTTACGGGCGTGGTTTACTACCTGCTCTGCTGCTCGCTCGAGCAGCTTGCGAAGCGCTGGCGCCTTACCCGGCCAGCGCTTTAACCACCGTTTCCATTGCTTCGGTTGTCAATTCACTGCGTTTAACGCGCTGGTTCGCCAGCGCGGTACGCAGTACCCCGGCAATGACAATATGCTTTGGCTCCTGCCCTAAATCACGCATCTCGAGCACCACCTTTCCGACCACCCGGCACATCTCCTGGTACAGCGCTTCATCTTTGGTCACGTTACCCATCGTCATCACTCCATTGCCTTTTAAACGTTGAGCTTAAATGATTCTCCAGCCGGATACAAAAAAGAAGCCCGGCGAGAGACTCGCCGGGCTTCATCAGCAAAATCAGTAAATTAGTTGTTTACAGGAATAACCGCGCCTTTGTACTTGGTGCGGATCCAGTCCTGAATCTCTTTCGAGTGCAGCACGTTCACCAGCGCGACGATATCTTTCTTCTTCTCGTCACCGCGGTGTACGGTAATGATGTTGGCGTACGGGTTGTTTTCACCGCTCTCTACCGCAATCGGGTCGTGAACCGGATCCAGACCGGCGTCAATCGCGTAGTTGGCGTTGATCACCACCGCATCGCCTTCGTTGTTGTTGTACATCTGCGGCAGCAGAGACGCTTCAACGTTAGGCGTGAACTTCAGCTTTTTCGGGTTCTCGACGATGTCGCTGATGCGCGCGGTCACTTTATCGATGCCCGGCTTCAGCTTGATCACGCCCTCTTTCTCGAAGATGGAAAGAATACGCCCCTCTTCAGAAACCGCGTCACGCATGATGATCTTGCCGCCTTCCGGCAGGTCTTTCAGCGACTTGTATTTTTTGGAGTAGATGCCGATTGGCTCAATGTGGATCGCGCCCGCACTGACAAAATCGTAGTCCTTATCGCCCGCATGATCTTTCAGCACGCTGTTCAGGTAAGGAATATGCTGGAAATAGTTCGCGTCGATGTCATGACCCGCCAGCGCGGTATTCGGCAGAATGTAATCCTGGAACGGTTTAATCTCCAGGTCGATACCCTGCTTCGCCAGAATCGGCTTTGCCTGCTCCAGAATTTCCGCATGCGGCGTGTTGGATGCACCCACGGTCAGGGTGTCGGCCCAGGAGGCGAAGCTCAGGGCGCTCAGGGTTGCAGCGGCGATCAGTGTCAGTGTCTTTTTCATGATGTGGTTCCTGTGTGTATTTATTAGCGTTTATCTAACAGTGAAGTAATGACATCGCCACAGAACTGGATAATGAAAACGATGATCAGAATGGTCACCGTTGCCACCAGCGTGACGTCACCATGGTTGCGCTGGAATCCTTCCAGATAAGCCAGATTTCCCAAACCACCGGCGCCAATCACCCCCGCCATTGCGCTGTAGCTCACCAGCGCAATCAGCGTCACCGTAATACCTGATACCAGTGCGGGTGATGATTCCGGCAGTAAAACCCGAAACACGAGCGTGCTCAGTCGTGCGCCCATCGAGCGCGTCGCTTCAATCACGCCTTTATCCACTTCACGCAGGGCGATCTCCACCAGGCGTGCGTAGAACGGTGCGGCACCCACTATCAGGGCCGGCAGCGCCGCGTTGGCGCCAAGAATGGTGCCGACGACGGTCTTGGTGAACGGGATCAGCAGCACAATCAAAATGATGAACGGAATCGAGCGGAACACGTTCACCACAATCGAAATCACGCTGTAGACCGTGCGGTTATGGAACAGACCGCCGCGCGCGGTTAAAAACAGCGCCAGACCCAGCACGATGCCCAGCACAAAGGTCGCCACGCCGGACAGCGCGGTCATGTACAGCGTCTCAAGCGTCGCCGCCCAGAGCTGATCCCACTTGAGATGCGGAAAGAGATTCTCAGCCATGTTTAATCACCTCGCCTTCAATATCGCTGTGCTGCAGGTCGGCGAGGATATTGTTCAGTTGTTCGTCAGATGCCACGACGTGCACCCAGAGTTGACCAAACACGCCGTGAGCGGTTTGGGTCATTTTTCCGTGCAGGATGTTAAACGGCAGGCCGTAGCGCAGCGTCAGTTCGCCCACAATCGGCTTATGCGTGCTGTGCCCGGTAAAGGTCAGCCTGATGACCGTCCCTTCCAGATCGTTTGCCAGTTCGGTATTGAACGTTTCTTCTTCAGCGTACTGGCTCACTTGACGCACAAACTGCTGCGTAATCGGCTGCTGCGGATGGGTAAAGACGCTCAGCACGTCTCCCTCTTCTACCACCTTACCGTTCTCCATTACCGCCACGCGGTCGCAGATTTTGCGCACCACGTGCATCTCGTGGGTGATCAGCACGATGGTCAGCTTAAAGCGGCGGTTAATATCCAGCAGCAGATCGAGGATCTGATCGGTGGTCTGCGGGTCAAGCGCGGAGGTGGCTTCATCGCAGAGCAGCACATCCGGGCGATTAGCCAGCGCACGCGCAATACCCACGCGCTGCTTTTGACCACCGCTCAGCTGCGACGGATAGGCATGCTCGCGGCCTTTCAGGCCAACGAGTTCAATAAGCTCGGCCACGCGGGCCTTAATTTCGGCTTTCGGTACGCCGGCAATTTGCATCGAGAACGCAATATTCTCGCTGACCGTGCGCGACCACAGCAGGTTAAAGTGCTGAAACACCATGCTGATCTTCAGACGCGCCTGGCGCAGCGCTTCACCTTTTGCGGCAGAAATGTTCTGCCCGTTGATGGTTACGCTGCCGCTGCTCGGTTTTTCCAGCCCGTTGAGCAGGCGGATAAGCGTACTTTTACCTGCGCCGCTGTAACCAATGATCCCGTATATCTGTCCCTGTGCTATCGTCAAATTGACGTTATCAACGGCTGTGAGTGCCACCTTTCCGTTGTCAAAAACTTTCGAAATATTGCTCAGTACAATCATTCTTATTCATTATCCGTGCCGCCCGTGGCGGTTTAGCAGTATGGATGTCCAAACGATAGTAAACAGCCGTTACCCGCTTTTAAATGAACAAAAAAGAATGTGTTATAACTTTCCGAAATAAACAGCGGATTTACCGGGTGGGAAGCATTTAGACCAATTTCAGCAATGATTATCTGCCGGATGCATATCTGCTGGCGGACGGGCGCAAAAAACGGTCATTTTTGCAGCATTTTATCCCGATATAGCCATCCTCACATCCAGACAACTTTACGTCTTGCTGTCCTGCCATCCAGAAATGGCATTTATATTCCTTTCTGTTCTAAACGGCAGTGAATGGTTCTTTATTGAGAAAATTTCACCGCCCTATCATCCCGTCATGACATCCAGAAAGGAAAACATCATGACGATTTATCACTCCGTCACCGAACTGATTGGTCGTACCCCGCTGATCCAGCTGCATAAGCTTGATACCGGTCCCTGCTCGCTCTTTCTGAAGCTGGAAAACCAGAACCCGGGCGGTTCGATTAAGGATCGCGTTGCGCTGTCGATGATTAACGAAGCGGAACGTACCGGTAAACTGAAGCCTGGCGGCACGATAATTGAGGCTACAGCGGGCAATACCGGTCTCGGCCTGGCCCTAATCGCCGCCCAGAAAGGCTACTCGCTGATTCTGGTGGTGCCGGACAAAATGAGCCGCGAGAAGATTTTCCACCTGCGCGCGCTGGGTGCCCAGGTGGTGCTGACCCGCTCCGACGTCAATAAGGGCCACCCGGCCTATTACCAGGATTACGCCCAGCGCCTGGCCAGTGAGCTGCCCGGCGCGTTTTACATCGACCAGTTCAACAACGAAGCCAACCCGCTGGCGCACCGCACAACCACGGCGCCGGAACTGTATGAACAGCTTGACGGCCGGATCGACGCCATCGTCGTGGGCGTCGGCTCAGGCGGCACGCTGGGCGGCCTGCAGGCGTGGTTCGCCGAGCACTCTCCGCATACTGAATTTGTCCTGGCAGACCCGGCCGGATCCGTTCTGGCCGACCAGGTGGAAACCGGACGCTACCACGACGCGGGCTCCTGGCTGGTTGAGGGAATTGGCGAAGACTTTATTCCTCCGCTGGCCCACATTGAAGGGGTGAATCGCGCCTGGCGCATCACCGACCGCGAAGCCTTCACCACCGCGCGCGAGCTGCTGAAAACGGAGGGCATTCTGGCGGGCTCCTCCAGCGGCACGCTGCTTGCGGCCGCGCTGAAGTATTGCCAGGCGCAGACCACGCCGAAGCGCGTGGTGACCTTCGCCTGCGACAGCGGCAATAAGTATCTTTCGAAGATGTTCAACGACGACTGGATGCGACAGCAGGGGCTCATCACGCGTCCTCAGGCCGGCGACCTCTCTGACTACATCGCCCTGCGCCACGATGAAGGCGCCACCGTTACCGCGGCCCCGGACGACACGCTTTCCACCGTTCTGGCACGCATGCGTCTGTATGACATCTCCCAACTGCCGGTGCTGGATGACGGCAAGGTGGTCGGCATTATCGACGAGTGGGATCTCCTGCGGCATATCGGCGGCGACGGCGATCGCTTCGCGCTGCCGGTGACGGCAGCCATGACGCGTCAGGTGGAGTTTCTTGATAAACACGCCCCGGAAAGCGCCCTGCACGCCATCTTCGACCGCGGCCTGGTGGCCGTCATTAATGACAACGACCGTTTTCTCGGTCTGATTACGCGCAGCGACGTTCTGACCGCCTGGCGCAACCGTCTTCAGCAATAAAGGAACAGATGATGAAAAACCTGGCTACCCTGAGCGTCCACAGCGGCGAGTTCAACGACCAGCACGGCGCCGTCATGCCGCCGATTTACGCCACCTCGACGTTTGCGCAACCGTCACCCGGCGAGCATACCGGCTATGAGTATTCGCGCAGCGGCAACCCTACCCGCCACGCGCTGGAAACCGCGATCGCCGAACTGGAAGGCGGCACGCGCGGCTACGCCTTCGCCTCCGGCCTGGCGGCCATCTCCACGGTGCTCGAACTGCTGGACAAAGACAGCCATATCGTCGCCATTGATGACGTTTACGGCGGGACGTACCGCCTGATTGAAAACGTGCGCAAGCGCAGCACCGGCCTGCAGGTCAGCTGGGTTAAACCGGACGACCTCGCCGGGCTCGAGGCCGCCATCCGCCCGGATACGCGTATGGTGTGGGTCGAGACGCCGACCAACCCGCTGCTGAAGCTGGCGGATCTGGCGGCCATCGCGGCAATCGCCCGTCGTCGTAACGTCATCAGCGTGGCGGATAACACCTTCGCGTCGCCGGTGATCCACCGTCCGCTGGAGTCGGGTTTCGATATCGTGGTGCACTCCGCCACCAAATATCTGAACGGCCACTCTGACGTGGTGGCCGGGCTGGCGATTGTCGGGGACAACAGGGAACTGGCGGATAGGCTGGGCTATCTGCAAAACGCGGTGGGCGGCGTTCTGGATCCGTTCAGCAGCTTCCTGACGCTGCGCGGTATTCGCACGCTCGCTTTGAGGGTAGAAAAGCACAGCACCAACGCGCTGGCGATTGCGCAATGGCTGGATCAGCATCCTCTGGTCGAAAAGGTGTTCTATCCCGGCCTGGAATCGCATCCACAATATCAGCTTGCCCGCACGCAGATGGCCCTGCCCGGTGGGATGATTTCCATTGTGGTAAAAGGCGATGCGCAACGCGCCACCGAGGTGATTCGCAACCTGAAGCTGTTCACCCTCGCAGAAAGCCTGGGCGGCGTGGAAAGTCTGGTGAGCCAGCCTTACAGCATGACGCACGCCTCCATTCCGCTGGAGCAACGCCTGGCAAACGGCATTGTGCCGCAGCTGATCCGCCTGTCAGTCGGGATTGAAGATCCGAAAGACCTGATTGCCGACCTCAGCCAGGCGCTGCAGAAATAAGCAAATGGCGGCAGGTCCATCACCTGCCGCCACAAGTTGTCATCATGGCTTAACGCCTTGATAACAATATTATGAGAAACAGCACAGATTATTTCTGAAACACCGTTTCCATTTTCCTTTTATCTTAAAATCAGCGTATAATGCGCGCCAAATCCCTGGTGAATGGTTTCAGCGCTTGGAATACAAAAAACAACGTACAACATCTCCTCTCCTTCGTTGGGCTGTCACTCAGGCACACTTTCTTCTGCACGCTCATTTGATGTCTCCTATCCTTAGTGCGTGTCATATACTCTTTTGCAACACAGGTTTGACTCCGCGGCGGTGCGCCCCCGGAGCGAGATTTCCATATCCTTCCCAACTTAAAGACTAAGACTGTCATGAAAAAGACGAAAATTGTTTGTACTATCGGCCCGAAAACCGAATCTGAAGAGATGCTGACCAAAATGCTGGATGCCGGCATGAACGTGATGCGTCTGAACTTCTCCCACGGTGACTACGCAGAACACGGTCAGCGTATCCAGAACTTGCGCAACGTGATGAGCAAGACCGGTAAAAAAGCCGCGATCCTGCTGGATACCAAAGGTCCAGAAATCCGTACTATCAAACTGGAAGGCGGTAACGACGTCTCTCTGAAAGCTGGCCAGACCTTCACCTTCACCACCGACAAATCCGTTGTCGGCAACAGCGAAATCGTTGCAGTGACCTATGAAGGCTTCACCAACGATCTGTCCGTTGGTAACACCGTGCTGGTAGACGATGGTCTGATCGGTATGGAAGTTACCGCTATCGAAGGCAACAAGGTTATCTGTAAAGTACTGAACAACGGCGACCTGGGCGAAAACAAAGGCGTTAACCTGCCGGGCGTTTCTATCGCACTGCCAGCGCTGGCTGAAAAAGACAAACAGGACCTGATCTTCGGTTGCGAACAAGGCGTTGACTTTGTTGCGGCATCCTTCATCCGTAAGCGTTCTGACGTAGTTGAAATTCGTGAGCACCTGAAAGCGCACGGCGGCGAGAAGATCCAGATCATCTCCAAAATTGAAAACCAGGAAGGCCTGAACAACTTCGACGAAATCCTCGAAGCGTCTGACGGCATCATGGTTGCACGTGGCGACCTGGGTGTAGAAATCCCGGTTGAAGAAGTGATCTTCGCGCAGAAGATGATGATCGAGAAATGTGTTCGCGCGCGTAAAGTGGTTATCACCGCAACGCAGATGCTGGACTCCATGATCAAAAACCCACGCCCAACCCGCGCAGAAGCAGGCGACGTGGCAAACGCCATCCTCGACGGTACCGATGCCGTTATGCTGTCCGGCGAATCCGCGAAGGGTAAATACCCGCTGGAAGCGGTGACCATCATGGCTACCATCTGCGAACGTACCGACCGCGTAATGAAAAGCCGTCTGGACTACAACAACGACAGCCGCAAGCTGCGCATCACCGAAGCGGTTTGCCGCGGTGCGGTAGAAACGGCTGAGAAACTGGAAGCACCACTGATCGTGGTTGCCACCCAGGGTGGTAAATCAGCTCGCGCGGTGCGTAAATACTTCCCGGATGCAACTATCCTGGCGCTGACTACCAACGAAACCACGGCTCGTCAGCTGGTGCTGAGCAAAGGCGTGATCCCTCACCTGGTGAAAGAGATCGCGTCTACGGATGATTTCTACCGTCTGGGTAAAGAAGTGGCTCTGGAGCTGGTGGATCGCGGTCTGGCACAGAAAGGTGACGTTGTGGTCATGGTTTCTGGCGCACTGGTACCAAGCGGCACAACCAATACCGCATCTGTTCACGTGCTGTAATAATTCCCGAACCAATTAATTTGGATAAAAAGCGCCCTCCGGGCGCTTTTTTTATTCCTCGTATTAGCCAAAGTCATTCAAAATGCAAATCGGGTTTTTCTATTTAATTGCGATTTATCTAAGATGAATCCGATGATAAATGCCTTTTTTTCCTTAGATTTTTGCCCGAAAAGGGCTGATTCGATGCTTCTTTGAGCGAACGATCAAAAATAGGTGTATTCCCATCAAAAAAATATTCTCAACCCAAAAAACTTTGTGTAATACTTGTAACGCTACATGGAGATTAACTCAATCTAGAGGGTATTAATAATGAATCGTACTAAACTGGTACTGGGCGCGGTAATCCTGGGTTCTACTCTGCTGGCTGGTTGCTCCAGCAACGCTAAAATCGATCAGCTGTCTTCTGACGTTCAGACTCTGAACGCTAAAGTTGACCAGCTGAGCAACGACGTGAACGCAATGCGTTCCGACGTTCAGGCTGCTAAAGACGACGCAGCTCGCGCTAACCAGCGTCTGGACAACCAGGCTACTAAATACCGTAAGTAATAGTACCTGTTAATAAAATGGCGCACATTGTGCGCCATTTTTTTTGCCTGAGTCAAACGGCTACTGCGTCACCTTCTCCACTTCATCTTCCGCTACCGCAGCAGACACCCGGCTGTTCTGCACCGACAATACGCTATTGCTGGCTGAAGGACCGCTCCCTGACGACACGATAACCGGGATGCCCGCACGACGTGCCAGGGCTTTCTCAATCAGCGCCTTATCGCTTCCCGCCTGAGAAACAAAAGTCGCAAAGTCCGCGGAATGGGCAATTGGCGAGACCTGCGGATTTTCCCCCTCAACCTGCGCCAGCGGACGGTGGACCTCAATATAGCGTTTACCGTCCGGCTCCACGGAGAACTTCACGGGTTCATTAATAATCTGTACCCGCGTGCCAACCCGCACCTGTTCGAACAGCGCTTTGATATCCGGGGCGTTCATCCGCATACAACCGGAGCTGACCCGCAGGCCGACGCTGTCCGGCGCGCTGGTGCCGTGGATGAGATATTCCCCGTTGCCCACGCCTAAACGCAGCGCGAAGCGTCCCAGGGGGTTATTTGGCCCGGCAGGAACCACCGGAGGCAATTTGATGCCCTGCTCCAGAGAACGTGCTCTGATGCCCGGCGTGGGCGTCCAGGTGGGATTAGGGATCTTCTGGCTCACCCGCGTGGTCGTCACCGGCGTTTCCAGCCCCAGCTGACCAATGCCCAGCGGGAAAACCTGAACAATGTTTTGCCCCGGCGGGAAATAGTAGAGCCGAAGCTCAGCGAGATTCACCACAATCCCCTCGCGCGGCGTATCCGGCAACAGCATTTGCGACGGAATGGTAATGACGGTTCCCGGCGCAGGGTTAACCGGCGCAATGGTATTGTTGGTTTCCAGGATCACCTGCGCCGCCGTATTAAACCGACGGGCGATGGTCTGCAGCTTATTATCCCCTTCCTGTATCGTGTAGGTTTGATTTTGCCCAATCAGACGACTGCCCGCGGGCGGCAACGGATAGTCCATCGCGCGGGCCGAATTAAGGGCACCGAGCGAACTGAGGAGTAATAGAGTTATGAGAGACGCGCGCTTCATGCTGAGATTCCTTATTCACTGACAGAACGCCAGAAAGCTGAAAAACCAGCGAGGCGGGAACCACCTCGCGAAACAGAATGAATGCTGTTCTGTAAGTCTAGCTAAGGATTGAAGCTTTGGCGCGGATGGCGCGAATCATCGCTTCCAGTCCCTGAGAACGGGACGGGGTGAGGTGTTGGGTTAAGGCCATTTTTTCAAACCACGGGCGGACATCGAACGCGACAATATCCTGCGCCGACATCTGCTGATAAAGGCTAAAGACGACCGCAATAAGCCCTTTTACAATGGCGGCATCGCTGTCGCCGCGCAATTCTATCGTGCCGTCATCAGACTGCGTCATCACAATCCAGACCTGGCTCTGACAGCCCTGAATAATATTTTCCGGGTTATGCGCCTCTTCACCGAGCGGCGGCAGACGCTGCCCCAGCTCGATGATATAAAGGTACTTCTCTTCCCAGTTTGCGCAACGCCCAAAGTTGCGCAGCAATTTGTCTCTGTCCGGCAGTTCTGCCATCGTTTGCCTCTCCGTTAGCCCAGCAGCTGGTGTATGCGCTTAAGCCCCGCCACCAGCCTGTCGACCTCTTCCGTCGTGTTGTACATCACCAGCGACGCGCGGCACATTGCCGGCACCTGGTAAAACGCCATCAGCGGCATGGCGCAGTGGTGCCCGGTGCGGACAGCCACGCCGTAGTTATCAAGGAAACTGCCCACGTCATAGGCGTGGTGTTTCCCGAGATTGAACGCGATCACCCCTTGCCGGTCGACAGGCCCGTAGAGGGTCAAATCCGGCACGCTGGCAAGCTCCGCAAGCGCATAGTGCATCAGCAGCCGTTCATACTCCTGAATGGCATCAAGACCGATGGCAGAGACGTAAGAGACCGCCGCCCCCAGACCGATAATCCCACCGGTGTTGGGCGTGCCCGCTTCAAAACGCCACGGCGCGCGCGCGTAGGTCGTGCCTTCCGTCAGGCTGACGGTGGCGATCATCGACCCGCCCCCTTCCCACGGCGGCATCGCCTGCAGAATGTCTTCTTTTACATACAGCACGCCTATCCCGGTCGGCCCATAGAGCTTGTGGCCTGAAAAGACGTAGAAATCACAGTCCAGCGCCTGAACGTCAACCGCGTGGTGCATTACCGCCTGGGCGCCGTCAATCAGGACCTTTGCGCCCGCCTGATGGGCCTTTTCGACGATCTCTGCCACCGGGTTTTCTGTCCCCAGCACGTTGGAGACCTGGGTAACCGCCACCAGCCGCGTGCGGTCATCCAGCAAGACGTCAAGCTGCTCAAGCTGAAGCGTCCCGTCAACGTTGAGCGGAATGACCCGCAATTGCGCACCAACGCGCTCGCAGAGCATCTGCCACGGCACGATATTGGCGTGGTGCTCCATCTGGGTGATGATGATGTTATCCCCCGCGTGGACCTGCGCGTTGCCCCAGCTGTTAGCGACAAGGTTGATTCCTTCGGTGGTTCCGCGCACGAAGACCAGCTCTTCCGGCGAACGTGCATTGAGGAAGGCGGCAAGCTGCGTGCGTACGTTTTCCATCCGCTGGGTCGCCTCGGCGCTCAGGGTATGAATACCGCGATGCACGGCGGCATAGCCATGGCGATAAAACTCGGCTTCGGCATCCACCACCTGATTCGGCTTCTGCGCGCTGGCCGCGCTGTCCATATAGGCCAGAGGAAGACCGTTCACTTCACGGGTCAGAACCGGGAAATCTGCCCGTACTTTCTCTACGGGAAAACTCATGCTTCGCCTCCAGGCAGACGCTGACCGATACGCGCCAGCACCTGCTGTTTTAACTGACCATCGTGCAGCGCTTCCGTCAGTTCGGCGGCAAACGCATAGATAATCATTTTCTGCGCCGCCTGCTTGCCGATGCCGCGGGAACGCAGGTAGAACATCTGTTCGTCGTCGATTCGCCCGACCGTCGCACCGTGGCTGCACTTCACGTCGTCGGCGTAGATCTCCAGCTGCGGTTTGGTGTTCACCTCCGCCAGTCGGCCCAACAGCAGATTGTTGTTGGTCATCTGCCCGTCGGTTTTAATGGCGTGCTGCGCCACGTTAATCAGACCGTTAAACACCGCTCGCCCTTTATCACTCACGATGGTTTTGTGCAGCTGGCGGCTGTTGCAGTAGCCTTTGTTGTGCTCCAGCCACGTGCGCGTGTCGCACACCTCAGATTTAACCGGCATCGCCAGGCTGTTGATACGCAGCGTGGTGTTTTCACCGTTAAGCTGCGTGCTGGTATTGTGGCGCAGCACCGACCCGCCGAGCAGGAAGCTATGGCTGTACGCCGCCGCATCCTGGCCCAGGACAATGTCGTTATGGGCAAAGTGGTGGCTCTGCGCATTCTCAAACGCCAGCTTGATATGGTGTAGCTGGGCATTGGCCGCCACGTTCATCGTCAGACGCGACCCGGTAAAATGGCGCGTCTCGTTGAGGCTGACGTAATGTTCAATCACCGTGGCCTCAGCCCCCTCCGCCAGCTCAAGATGATGGCGATAGTGCGCGGTGTTGATTTCGTCGCCGCCCAGCCCCTGGGTGATGTGCATCAGCAGCAGCGGCTTTCCCGGACGCTGGTTACGCTTCACGCCGATATGCGTCACGCTGCGGGCCAGGCTCTCGGTCAGGTGCAGGAAAACCTCAGGCTGAACCGGGGCGCTCAGTGGCTGGCGATCGTCGTTTATCTCAATCTCAAATCCGCTCCCCTGAAGGGCGTCGCTCAGTTCCGGACGGAACTCACCGTCGACAAAAACCAGGCGCACGGCATCCACGTTTACGGCCAGCGCGTCACGCTGCGCCGGGGTGAGATCCGCCAGACGGGTCACAAACTCGGCGTTTAGCAGGCCATCGAGCGGAGTATATTTCCAGTTCTCATGCTTACGCGTCGGCAGACCAAGACGCAGCATCTGCTGCAGATGCTGCTGCGCCTGCGCCGAGCGCGTGCCGTCCTGGGCTTCAAACAGCCGGTGCCACTGCTGGAGCGCATTACTGCTGTTCGGTAAGCCAGCCATAGCCCTGCTCCTCCAGTTGTTTAACCAGCGTGAAATCACCGGATTTGACAATACGCCCCTGATAAAGCACGTGAACGTAATCCGGCTTGATGTAGTCCAGAATGCGCTGATAGTGGGTGACGATGATGAATGAACGCTTGCCGTCGCGCAGGGAGTTGACGCCGTCAGCGACAATCTTCAGGGCGTCGATGTCCAGACCGGAGTCGGTCTCATCCAGAATGCACAGCTCGGGCTCCAGAACGGCCATCTGCAGAATGTCATTACGCTTTTTCTCGCCGCCGGAAAAACCGACGTTCACCGAGCGGGTGAGCAAATCTTCCGGCATTTTCAGCAGCTTGATTTTCTCTTCCATTAAATCCTGGAAGTCGAAGCGATCGAGCGCCTCCAGGCCGCGATACTTGCGCACCGCATTCAGCGCCGTCTGCAGGAAGAACTGGTTGCTGACGCCCGGAATTTCGACCGGGTACTGGAAGGCCATGAAGATGCCCTCTCCCGCGCGATCTTCCGGTGACATTTCCAGCAGATCTTTGCCGTTGAACTCGACCGAGCCGTGGGTTACCTCATAATCTTCGCGGCCCGCCAGCGTCGCGGAAAGCGTACTTTTCCCGGAACCATTCGGCCCCATGATGGCGTGAACTTCACCCGGCTTGACGTCAAAATTGAGGCCACGCAGGATGGCTTTGTCTTCTACGCTGACCTGTAAATCTTTAATGCTTAACATGTGCTTTCCTTAACCGACGCTGTGTTCAAGACTAATGGCGAGGAGTTTCTGGGCTTCAACGGCAAATTCCAGCGGCAGTTCAGAGAACACATCCTTACAGAAGCCGTTAACGATCATCGAGATGGCGTCTTCTTCGCTGATCCCGCGCTGCAGGCAGTAGAAGAGCTGATCTTCCCCAATGCGTGACGTCGTCGCCTCGTGCTCAAGCTGGGCCGTATTGTTACGGCACTCAACGTACGGGAAGGTGTGCGCCCCGCAGTCTGCGCCGATCAGCATCGAATCACACTGGGTAAAGTTTCGCGCATTGGTGGCCGTCGGCATGATTTTCACCAGCCCGCGATAGCTGTTCTGGCTGTGCCCGGCAGAGATCCCTTTCGAGATGATGGTCGACCTGGTGTTTTTACCAATGTGGATCATCTTGGTGCCGGTATCGGCCTGCTGGTGGCCGCTGGTCAGCGCCACGGAGTAAAACTCACCGATGGAGTTATCCCCGCGCAGAATGCAGCTCGGGTATTTCCAGGTGATGGCCGAGCCGGTTTCAGACTGGGTCCACGACATCTTGCTGTTTTCGCCTTCGCACAGCGCGCGCTTGGTGACGAAGTTCAGGATACCGCCGGTATTGCCGTCGCCCGGGAACCAGTTTTGCACCGTGGAGTATTTCACCTCGGCATCTTTATGGATGATGACCTCCACCACCGCCGCGTGCAGCTGGTAGCTGTCGCGAACCGGGGCGGAGCACCCTTCGATATAGCTGACGTAGCTGCCTTCATCCGCGACCAGAATCGTGCGTTCGAACTGGCCGGTTTTTTCGGCATTGATGCGGAAATAGGTGGAAAGCTCCATCGGACAGCGCACGCCTTTCGGTACATAGATAAAGGTGCCGTCCGAGGCCACCGCCGCGTTAAGAGCCGCAAAGAAGTTATCGTTTGAAGGCACCACGGTCCCAATGTACTTTTTCACCAGTTCTGGATGATCGTGAATCGCTTCGCCGAAGGAGCAGAAAATGATCCCCTGCTCTGCCAGCTTCTCGCGGTAGGTGGTGGCCACCGAGACGGAGTCGAAAATGGCGTCCACCGCCACCTCTTTCCCCTCACGCACGGGCACGCCAAGCTGGTTAAAGGCCTCTTCCACCTCTTTGCTGAGGAAGCTGTTTTCAGCGCCAGTTTGCTGCACCGCGCCGGGCTGCGAGGCGCAGGTATCGTCACAGCTGCCGCAGGAGGGCGCAGAATAGTAGCTGTAATCCTGATAGTTCAGCTTGTCGTAGTGCGCTTTCAGCCAGTGCGGCTCTTCCATCTCCAGCCAGGCGCGGAAGGCGCTCAGGCGGAACTCCAGCATCCACTCGGGCTCGTTACGTTTCGCCGAGATCGCCCGCACGACATCTTCGTTAATGCCTTTCGCCAGCTCATCTGTCTGGAGCTGGGTGAAGAACCCCTCTTTATAGTTGAGGTGCCCACCGCTCCAGGTATTTACATCACTCGTTGCTTCAGTATTACGAGACATAGTACCGCCTATACCCCAAAGCTTTCGCCACAGCCGCATTCGTTCTGGGCTTTCGGGTTATGAAATTTGAATAACTGGTTTAAGCCTTCGCGGACGTAGTCCACTTCGGTGCCGTCAATAAACGGCATGGCCTGCAGCGCGACGTACAGCTTCGCGCCGTCAGTCTCGAACACCAGGTCATCTTTCTCGGGTTCGGTGACGGTGTCGAGCACGTAGCCGAAACCTGCGCAGCCGGTCTGTTTGACGCCTAAACGCACGCCGAGGATCTCGGGCTTTTTCGCCACCAGCTCGTGAATATGTGCCGCCGCCGCTGGCGTGAGCGTTAAGCCGCGCCAGGCGAAATCGGCAGGATTAAAGGTTTCTGAATGCAGTTCCATAGGTCCACCTCATCTGATAAGCCATCAGGGCATAACACCATGTTAGTGATAACGATTATCACTTCAACCCTCTGTCAGCAGGGGCATTCGGCTAAAGCGCCCTTTTTGCCTGGTTTTATTAAGCATAGACCCTGTGAGAGGATGCAGTCAGGATGGATGTATTTGTTCAATGCATTGATTAATAATGCATTTCGTCGCGGCATTCATAACGAAGAGAAGAAAAGTAAAATATGCATCGGAAATGCCTATTTTTGAGATAGATTTTGCGCAGAAAGTGATAAAAACAAAAAAGGCCCTCAAGGCCTCTTACACTCAGTGATGAAATGAGACAGCAAACCCCTGTTCACGCCAGTGGTCGAGCTGTTCCTGCTGGCGAGGCGTTGGGGATTTCCCCGTCCAGACGAAGATTTTTTGCCCCGGGAAGAGTTCAGGGCGCGGCGAATCAATAGGTTCCGCCAGGACGTCTATGTGCCAGCCCTTCTGCGCCAGGCGCGCGGCTTCCAGCCACAGGTGGGTGCGGTCATCGCATTCCCAGCCAATCAACAGTGCGTCTTTACCGGCTTTCTTGCGGGACTCCGCCAGGCTTGCAATCGCGAATTCAATCAGAACTCCGTCTAACAGGCTTGCCATGTGACGCACGGTATTTTGGTCCTGGTTCATGCGCTGACGGACGGGAGAAATAATATTGTCAATCAGCGCGTCTATCGCGTGATCGCGGCGGAACTCGCCAATTTTGGCACGCAGCTTTGCCGGGCTGGCGTAACGCAGAACGGTCATCATCTCTTCCTGGAATGAAACCCAGTTGCCCTGCGTCAAAACTTCTTTGTTTTCCAGCAAGGCTTTGACTTTTCCGACCGAGACGCCGCTTTTCATCAGGCGTTTGATCTCTTCGATACGCAGGATATCTTCATCGTCAAACTGACGATGGCCCCCTTCGCTGCGCTGCGGCTTCAACAATCCATAACGGCGCTGCCAGGCACGCAGCGTAACGGGGTTGATACCGCATCGTTCGGCCACTTCGCCGATACTGTAATAGGCCATTAACTCCCTCACGCTCAGAACTTCCATACCTAACTGCACCAACCTTATCAGATTGTACACACTATTTGTATAACTAAGACCGCATTTTGAACCGGTGAACGGGGTTCTTTTCCATCCACCTGTTAATACATTGTTGTATAAAATTTGCCGTTCGTACAGTTAACTCTGCCGGATTGTGTACAGCTTTATCAGAATTCGAACTTTTTCTCCGGCCACGCAATCGCGGGAATACCGCCGTGTCGCGGGCTGGCAAAAAGATGCCCCTGGAACTGGGATATTCCCGCTGACTCCAGCCACATCCACTCTTCAGCCTTCTCTACCCCCACCGCGCAGAACTGGATCTCAAGCGAGGCACAGCATTTGATAATCGCCTGGATAATGGCCTGTCGGGGACCACTTTTGTGCACGTTTGCGACCAGATCGCGATTAATCTTAATTCTGTCCGGCTGAAACTGAGCCAGCAGCTGCAACCCGGCAAATCCGGCACCAAAGTGATCGATCGTCACGCTGATGCCCGCGCTTTTTAACTGCCTGACCGAATCCGTGAATTCATCGAATCGGGAAATGGCTTCGCTCTCGGTGAACTCCACCACAATTTGCTCGGGTACAAACCCATTGGCTTCAATCGCGGTGAGCAGAAAGTCCACGGCGTTGGGAATGTTAACCAGCGTCATAGGCAGCAGGTTCAGGGATAACGTCTGGTCCTGTAACCCCAGCGCGCTGGCCATGGAGAGCGCCACCTGCTTGCTTTGCAAATCAGACGCGTACACTTCCTCATTCGGAAGGCTGGCGAAATAAGCCCCTGGCGAGTCGCCGGACGGGGTGCGCAAAAGCGCCTCCCAGGAGACAACCTGCTGCATAAACGGATCGACTATCGGCTGGAACGCGAAGCTGCAATCCGCCCCTTTCGCGACCACCTCGGGCTGCGCGGACAAGCGCGTCTCTTCGCGCACGAATTCCCAGGAATCCGCAGGAGGCAGTTCAAAATAGTTCGCTTTTTCCGTAGCCTCGACAAAGGTGCGGAAAAACTGCAGCGGGCGGTCGTTGTACGTCAGCTGATAGCGCGTCGTCCCCCTGTTGAGCACCTCTTGCAGCACCTCGTCCCTGTCGAAGTGGCGTAAATCAAAAAGCTCCATGCCCACGTTGCCAAAACGACGGACAGGTCCGTGATCGCGCATCAGCTCCACTACGTTGTGGTGGCGAGGGTCGTTGCAAATCTGCTCATAGATGGCAGAAACGTGTTCCACTGGCCCTTCAAGCAGCTGAAAAAAATGTGTGCCATTAAACAGCAGGATCCCCGTGATATTGGATTGCTGGTTTTTACTATTTGCAGCAGCAACCATGACTTCCAGCGCTTTCACTGGAACGTCCTCGCAGATATGACTGCGGTAAATGATGGTGGTGAGCATGCGATTCCTGGGGTTAGGGGTTGGCCACAAAAGAGGTGGATAAGGTTCATTTATAGCACATTAATTGCCTGACAAATAATTTACATCTCAACCGTTTACGGCAATTTAAGAAACGTTTTTCCTGGCTGTACAACTTAACAGCCCTCGACCATTTTGTACAATATATCCTGTAATATTACCTCTCCACCACCCAAGCGTAACTAACTGAATATAAATAACTTTATAAAATATATCGAAGAAATATTAAAAATCTGTACATTTTTAATGTACAGATTTGGAAATTATGTATACCTTAATTGTAACGCTAGTGATGACAAAATTTTACAGGAGCGAAACATGCAGCAGAAAGGTTACGTCGCAGATTCCGCAGCAGCAATCGCACAGTACTTCGAAAAAGCCGTGCTTCCTACCCAGCAGGAGACGCTGGGCCAGGTGGTTGTTGAAATTCTCAGCGACGGGCGAAATCTGAATCGCAAATCGCTTTGTACAAAATTGCTCAGCCGCCTCGAAAAGGCCGATGGCCCGGAAGAGGAAGAGCATTACCACAAGCTGCTTGGTCTGCTCTTCGAACGGTAAGGGTATGAAGAGCAGTAGCGCAGACAAACTGATCGACACGCTTATCGGTGAAGCCGTTCTCTCTCTTTTGAAAGAGCGGGGACCGGTAACAACCGAAGGATTGCTTCAGCGTCTGCGGATCATGAAAGAACATGAAAAGGATCCCCGGCGGCGGGAGACACTTGCGGTGGTGATTGCCGAAATTGGCTCAAACAGCACCGCCTTTACACGTCGCAGAACCGCGCAAGGACGAACGAAAAGAGAGGGACCTCTCAACGATAACCGGGACAATATTGTGCCGTTGTTTGGAAGTGGAAAACCGTCCGATCCAAAGAAAATACATTGACTGCAATTAACAGCTACGGTGAGAACAAATGAGACAAAATATTCAGCTTCAACCCGAATATCATTCTGCGTTTTTAGACAGTGCGCTGTCGGAATACTTCCGTCACGCAGGCGATCGTTTTGCTGAAGAGTCCGCTGTTTTTTCTACTGCAGTACGCTGTGTTCTGGCCTCCGAAGGTCATCTGTCCAATAAAGCGATTATCCTCTGGCTCATTCAGACGCTGGAAGCCACTCACGACGTGGTTCAGGCGGATGTGATTCGCAAGACGCTGGAAATTGTCGTGGGCTACACCATGGACGACCTGTAATTTCACGGCCACTCATCCTGCTTTCGTGTCATCGTCAAAACTGACGAATGTTCTGACGATGACACGCGCCTTCCCCGCTTGACACCCTGTTAAACCAGCAAAGCCAACCTGGCACGGTTCCTGCTTACCTCTGCTTACGGGACTGGGTTTTCCAGTCAACTTTGCTTCATTTCTTAACAGGTCTGTTATTGATGAAAAAGATCGCCAGCGTCTGCCCCTACTGCGGTGCAGGCTGTAAATTAAACCTTGTCGTTGAAAATAACCGTATCATCCGTGCCGAAGCCGCAGAAGGCATCACAAACCAGGGTACCCTGTGTCTGAAAGGCTTTTACGGCTGGGACTTCCTCAACGATACCCGTCTGCTCACCCCGCGCCTGACCCAGCCGATGATCCGCTACCATAAAGGCGAGGCATTCACTCCCGTTACCTGGCAAGAGGCTATCCGCTACACCGCGCACAAACTCAGCAGCATTAAAGCGCAGCACGGGCCGCGGTCGATCATGACCACCGGATCCTCTCGCGGAACCGGCAATGAAACAAACTATGTGATGCAAAAATTTGCCCGCGCGGTGCTGAACACCAACAACGTGGACTGCTGTGCGCGCGTCTGTCACGGCCCTTCCGTGGCCGGTTTACAGGAGACGCTCGGCAACGGCGCGATGAGCAACTCAATCAACGATATTGAAAACTCAAAATGCCTGCTGGTGTTTGGCTATAACTGCGCGGACTCCCACCCCATCGTCGCCCGGCGCGTGCTGAAAGCGCGTGAAAACGGCGCAAAAATTATCGTCTGCGATCCGCGGCGCATTGAAACGGCGCGCATTGCCGACCAGCATCTGCAGCTGAAAAACGGCAGCAACATGGCGCTGGTAAACGCCTTTGGCTACGTGCTGCTGGAAGAGGAGCTCTACGACAAAAGCTACGTGGCGCGCTTTACCGAGGGGCTTGAGGCCTATCGCCAGACGGTGAAAGACTATGCGCCAGAGACGGTTGAGCATCTTACCGGCATTCCCGCCCGCGACGTTCGTCAGGCAATGCGCACCTTCGCGGCGGCCCCTTCCGCCACCGTGATGTGGGGGATGGGCGTGACCCAGTTTGGTCAGGCCGCGGATGTGGTCAAAGGGCTTTCCAGCCTGGCGCTGCTGACCGGCAACCTGGGTCGACCCGCCGTCGGCGTCGGGCCGGTGCGCGGACAAAACAACGTTCAGGGCGCCTGCGATATGGGCGTTCTGCCGAATATGTTCCCGGGCTATCAGGATGTGACCGATCCGGCGGTCAGGCAGAAGTTTGCCGATGCCTGGGGAATTGACGTCAATAAAATGGACGATCGGGTCGGAACGCGCATTACCGAGGTGCCCCATCTGGCGCTGGAAGGCAAGGTCAAGGCCTACTACATCATGGGGGAAGATCCGCTTCAGACCGAAGTCGATCTCGGCCTGGTGCGCAGCGGTTTTGAGGCGCTCGACTTTGTCGTGGTTCAGGACATCTTTATGACCAAAACGGCAGAGGTGGCGGACGTTCTGCTCCCGGCCACATCCTGGGGTGAGCACGGCGGCGTCTTTACCTGTGCCGATCGCGGCTTCCAGCGTTTTGGCAAAGCCATCGAGGCCAGCGGCAACGTGAAGCGCGACTGGGAAATCATCAGCCTGCTCGCCACCGAGATGGGCTACCCGATGCATTATGACTCCAACCAGCAGATCTGGGATGAGATGCGCGAGCTGTGCCCGCTCTTCTACGGCGTGACGTATGAAAAAATGGGCGAGATGGGCCACGTGCAGTGGCCGTGCCCGACGCTGGATCATCCGGGAACGCCGTACCTGTATAAAGACAATCAGTTCGACACCCCAACCGGTAAAGGGCAGCTCTTTGCCGCCCCGTGGCGCGCGCCGGCAGAAACTCCGGACGCGGATTTCCCGCTGGTGCTGTGTACGGTACGCGAGGTGGGACATTATTCCTGTCGCTCCATGACCGGGAACTGCGCCGCGCTGCAAAGCCTGGCCGACGAGCCGGGCCGGGTGCAAATGAACCCTGCCGATGCGGAAAAGCTGGGCATTACTGACGGGCAGCTGGTCTGGGTACGTTCACGCCGCGGCAAAGTGATTACCCGCGCCAGCATCAGCGAGCGTATCAACGCCGGGGCAGTTTACATGACCTATCAGTGGTGGATTGGCGCCTGCAACGAGCTGACACAGGATAACCTCGATCCCATCTCCAAAACGCCGGAAACGAAGTACTGCGCGGTGCAGCTGGAGGCGATAGAGGATCAGCGTTGGGCGGAGGACTATGCAGCGTCTGCATATCAGTCCATGAAGTCTCGGCTGATGAGTGCGGCGAACGTCTGAGGAAAATGCCGGGTGCGCTATGCGTACCCGGTAATAGTTACCGCATCTCTCACTATCTCCAGCATTTCGAAATACTTTGTTTTTTCATGCTGTGACATCCTGCATATCCGCCGTGCCGCTGAAATACTTAGCAGCAGGGCTGCTTGAAACAGACTCAGCAGGATCCACGCTATACTGAACCGCATCACTATTGACAGGTTTAATGGATAGGCGTGCACATGGCTGATGAGATGTCCCAGACGTTAATATTCGATTGTTCTTCATCCACAAAACTGCTGATCGATTATCTAAAACAGGGTGCAAATCTGAAGAAAGTGCTCCCCCGACGTCGATTAAATTTTGTAGCTGGCGATGAACGCCTCTGTTATATCCTCCTCAACGGGCGCGTCATGATTCACCGCAGCAACGACGATTTAGCCATGGCAACGGTTAAGGCGCCCGCTTTGCTCGGTCTCAGTAATCTGCATTACGCTCAGATGTTCGGTTACATCAAAACCTTTAATCACTGTGAGATCGTAACCCTTAAAATGGATACTGTTTATGACATTATCAAGCATCATGAACTATGGGAGCCGCTGGCTTATCACCTGATGGGCCTTGCAGTTAAGCTATTTCATAGCTACGAAGATATAACCGGACCTTCCGCATACAATATTGTCCGCGCCCAGCTTTATGCACTCTCAAACGAAGAAGAATCATTCAGGCAGAACATTACTGCAGAAAGGTATATCCGGGATAAAACCCACCTGTCCCGTAGCGGCGTCATGCGTATTCTTTCAGCTTTAAAAGAAGGGGGTTATATCGAAGTTGAAAGAGGTGTGCTAATCAATATGGGGAAATTGCCTGAAAGATTTTAATCTCACCGGCTGGTGATGGCCGTGCAGAAAATGATCTGACCCGGACACTGTAGCCGTCCTTTAACAACGAGTTGCCCGATACTGAATTTCAGACACAAAAAAGGCCGCACTCGCGGCCCTTTTATTCTCATGTGCTCAATGGACGTGAACGCCCAACCGCCAGGCAAAGTAGATCTCTTCTTTCAGTTCATTCGAAGAGAGCGCCAGCAAATCTGTAAATTCCAGCTCAAGCTGTTTCAGCTTTTTCAGGTACTGCGCCGGAGACAGGTTGCTCTTATCGCGACGTAAATATTCAATTGCCAGCTGTGTTGGGGTTATTTCAGTATCCATGATGTCCTCGCTTATGTACAAAACCTGACCAGTATATCACAACGGGCTGGCTAGTTTTTGACCAAAGGCAAAACATCTGAAAACTTTACACAACCGCCGTGGTCAGCCGCGATGAGCAGCACAGGCGATCCTGCTCATCGAGAATATCGATCTGCCACACCTGATGGCGGCTTCCGGCGTGCAGCGCGCGGCATACACCGCGCACGCGCCCGCTGCGCACCGAGCGAATGTGGTTAGCATTCACCTCGAGTCCGACAACCTTCTGCTCCCCTTCGGTACAGAGATACCCCGCCACCGAGCCCAGCGTTTCGGCCAGCACGACGGAGGCCCCGCCGTGCAATAAACCAAACGGTTGGTGGGTGCGACTATCGACCGGCATGGTGGCCTCAATCTCATCGTCGCCAATGCGGATGAACTGGATATCCAGCAGCCCCACCATATTCCCCTCGCCCATGGCGTTCAGCGCCTGCAGCGTGACGGCACGTTTCCAGATCATCCAATTATCTCCAGTAAAGCCTGCAATGGGTGACGCACACCGTTACCTTCTACCCGTTTTACCTGGCTGCGGCAGGAGTAGCCCGTCGCCAGACAGCGGTTTCGCGGCAAACGCTGCATCGCCTGATGCCAGGACAGCTCATAGATGCCGAGCGAGTTGGCGTGGTTTTTCACTTCGTGTCCGTAGGTGCCGGCCATCCCGCAGCAGCCTACGTTGACGCTCTCCAGCTTCGCACCGAAGCGGGCAAAAACGGACGCCCACTGCGCGGGGGCACCCGGCAGCGCGGTGACTTCCGTGCAGTGTCCGAACAGATACCATGGTTCCCCGCTGACATCCTGTACCGCCTTATCTTCCAGCGCCACCGGCAGCCACTCGTGCACCAGCATCACGTTGAAATCACCGCGCTTGTCGCCGAGCGTCTGCCTGTATTCATCGCGATAGCAAAGCACCAGCGCCGGATCGACGCCGACCATCGGTATCCCGAGTTGCGCCACGCGGTTTAAGAAGTCAGCCGTTTTCTGCGCGGTCTTTGCAAAGCGCGTCAGAAAGCCCTTGATGTGCTGCGCCTTGCCGTTGGGTGAGAACGGCAGAACCACCGGCTGATACCCCAGCTTTTCCGACAGGCGGATGAAATCCGCGACCACCTGCGCATCGTAGTAGCTGGTAAACGGATCCTGCACCACCAGCACCACCTTCGCTCTTTGCTCAGGCGTGAGTGCCTCCAGCTGCTCCAGGGTCATGTTCGCCGAACGGTGCCCGACGAGCTGGCGCTGCAGAGACGGCACCGACAGCAGCGGCAGATCGATCATACCGATATGTTTTTCGGAGAGCTTGCGCACCAGCGGCTGGTTGATAAAGAAGTTAAAGGTCTTCGGCGCGCGCGCCATCAGCGGCGCGTAGCTTTCTACCGTTGCCACCAGATGGTCGCGCACCGGGCGGAGGTAGCGGGTGTGATACAGCTGCAGGAAGCGCGAGCGGAATTCCGGCACGTCGATTTTAATCGGGCACTGGGTGGAGCAGGCTTTACAGGCCAGACAGCCGGACATCGCCTCTTTCACCTCATGGGAGAAATCATACTCGCCCTTATTCGCATGCCAGCTGTTGCGGGTGCGCTCAATCAGCGAGCGCAGGCTGGCCCGTTTTTCCGGGAGCTGCTGCTCCAGCCTGAGCGGATCCACCCCGCGATCGGCCAGCAGACGCAGCCATTCCCGCACCAGCGTCGCCCGCCCTTTCGGCGAGTGGATGCGGTTGCTGGTGATTTTCATCGACGGACACATCGGGCTTTTCACATCAAAGTTAAAGCACAGTCCGTTGCCGTTACACTCCATCGCGCCGCGCCAGGAGGAGCGCACCGCAATCGGGATCTGTCTGTCATACGTGCCGCGCTTGACGGCATCCACCTGCAGCATTGGCGCGTCCACGCCTTCAGGAGGGCAGATTTTGCCCGGGTTGAGGCGGTTGTGCGGGTCGAAGGCCGCCTTCACCTTGCGCAGCTCCGCGTAGAGCTGTTCGCCGAAGAATGCCGGGCTGTATTCCGCGCGGAACCCTTTCCCGTGCTCCCCCCAGAGCAGGCCGCCGTATTTGGCGGTTAAGGCCACCACATCGTCGGAGATCTGCTTCATCAGGATCTCCTGCTGCGGGTCGCACATATCCAGCGCCGGACGCACGTGCAGTACCCCGGCGTCGACGTGGCCAAACATGCCGTAGCTCAGGCCGTGGCTGTCCAGCAGGGCGCGGAACTCGACGATATAATCCGCCAGATGCTCAGGCGGCACACAGGTATCTTCGGCAAAAGGAATCGGCTTCGCCGCCCCTTTCGCATTGCCGAGCAGGCCCACGGCTTTTTTACGCATCGCATAGATACGCTCAATCCCCGCCAGATCGTTACAGAGTTGCCAGCCGATCACGCCGCCTTCGCCCTGCGCAATCAGCTCATCCAGCCGCTGGCAGAGCGTGGTGACCTGGCTCTCAATCAGCGCCGCATCGTCGCCGGCGAACTCCACGATATTGAGGCCGAGCATCTCTTTATCCGGCACGTCGGTAATGAGATCGCTGACGGAGTGCCAGACAATATCTTCCCGGGCCAGGTTGAGCACTTTGGAGTCGACCGTCTCCACCGAGAGCGCTTTAGCTTGCACCATAAACGGCGCATTGCGCAGCGCAGAGTCGAAGGAGTCATATTTGACGTTCACCAGACGACGCACCTTCGGCAAGCGGGTGATATCCAGCCGCGCCTCGGTGATAAACGCCAGCGTCCCTTCGGAACCGGTTAGCACGCGGGTTAAATCAAACTGGGTCAGGTCGTCGTTAAAGACGTGACGCAGGTCGTACCCGGTCAGGAAGCGGTTCAGTTTGGGGAACTTATCGAGAATAAGCTGGCGGTTGTCGCGGCAGCGCTCCAGTACGGTACGATAGATGCGTCCGCTGGCGGTGTTATCTTTGCCAAGGGTTTCCGCGAGTTCGACCGGCATCGGCTGCGTATCGAGAATATCGCCGCCCAGAAGAACGGCACGCACGCCCAGCACGTGATCGGAGGTTTTGCCGTAGACCAGCGAGCCCTGACCGGAGGCATCCGTGTTGATCATCCCGCCGAGGGTCGCGCGGTTACTGGTGGAAAGCTCCGGGGCAAAAAAGTAACCGTAAGGCTTGAGGTACTGGTTAAGCTGATCTTTGATAACGCCCGCTTCGACCCGCACCCACCCCTCTTCCGGGTTGATCTCAATGATGCGGTTCATATAGCGCGACATATCAACAATGATGCCCTGATTCAGCGCCTGACCGTTGGTCCCGGTGCCGCCGCCGCGCGGCGTAAAGACCAGAGAGGCAAAGCGCTCCTGCGTTGCCAGCCGGGCAATCAGCGCGACGTCGGCCGTGGAACGAGGGAAAACCACCGCATCGGGAAGAAGTTGGTAAATACTGTTATCGGTCGCCATCGTCAGCCTGTCGGCATAGTTCGTGGCGGTATCACCTGTAAAACCCTGTTGCTCCAGTGCTTGCAAAAAATTAAGCACCAGCTGAACGACGCCAGGTGCCTGAGAAATCTGTGGGATCATGACTGTCGACCCTAATTAGAGTTGTATGAAATCGTTTGCGTGTATCTTAAAAGTTTTATCACATTTTTTTCTTATAATCTCTGCTGAATTACAGGCAAAATCCGCCTGTCAAAAACCGCTGAGATCATTAATGATTAAAGAGACGCGGTTTTCCGTTCCCGCCAGTTGTACTGGCGTTCTTTTAAGGAAAGTTTCATTTATGGTCAATCTTCGCCAGCCCAGGGATGTTGCGCAAATTTTGCTGTCGGTGCTGTTTCTGGCCCTCATGATTATTGCGTGTCTGTGGATTGTTCAACCCTTTATTCTCGGCTTCGCGTGGGCTGCGACCGTTGTCGTTGCCACGTGGCCTTTGCTGCTGCGCTTGCAGAAGCTGCTGTTCGGCCGCCGCGGGTTAGCCGTGCTGGTCATGACGCTCCTGCTGTTCCTGCTGTTTATTATTCCGATTGCTCTGCTGGTCAATAGCCTGGTGGATTCCAGCGGCCCCGTTATTCGCGCCATTAGCAGCGGTGACCTGACGCTGCCGGATCTCGCCTGGCTGAACAGCATTCCGGTGGTGGGCGCCAAGCTCTACAGCGGCTGGCATAGCCTGCTGGAGATGGGCGGCAGCGCGCTAATGGCAAAAGTCCGCCCGTATATTGGCACCACTACCACCTGGTTTGTGGGTCAGGCGGCGCATATCGGCCGCTTTATGATGCACTGTACCCTGATGCTGCTCTTCAGCGCCCTGCTCTACTGGCGCGGCGAGCAGGTGGCATTAGGCGTTCGTCACTTCGCCACCCGCCTGGCGGGCAAACGCGGTGACGCTGCGGTACTGCTGGCTGCGCAGGCCGTGCGCGCGGTTGCGCTGGGCGTGGTGGTGACCGCGCTGGTGCAGGCGGTGCTGGGCGGTATCGGTCTGGCGATTTCCGGCGTACCGTACGCCACCGTGTTCACCGTTGTCATGCTGATGACCTGTCTTGCGCAACTGGGACCGCTGCTGGTGCTGGTCCCTAGTATTATCTGGCTCTACTGGACGGGTGACACCACGTGGGGAACGGTGCTGCTGGTCTGGAGCTGCGTGGTCGGCACCATGGATAACGTCATTCGTCCGATCCTCATCCGCATGGGTGCAGACCTGCCGCTGATCCTGATCCTCTCCGGAGTCATTGGCGGACTGATTGCCTTTGGCATGATCGGCCTGTTTATTGGCCCGGTGCTGCTCGCCGTCACATGGCGTCTGTTCTCCGCCTGGGTGCATGAAATTCCGCCGCCGGGAACCGACCCGGACGTGATCCTGAGCGAACTGGAAGAGCTGGAAGAGAAAAACACGCATTAAGTTTTATGCCGGGTGGCGCTAACGCGCACCCGGCCTACATTCCCCCTCACAATACTTTAACGCTGCTAAAGTATTTGTTCGTTGCTCACTGGTCAGACCCGCTATTCATGCACTCATTCTGCTCTTAACCTCAAGAAATCTTTACGTCTCTTTAACTATTGAGACGAATCCGATCGACGCTCAAAGATGACATGCCTACTATTAGCACACGGTTATAAATCAACACCTTGATTTATAAGCATGGAAATCCCCTGAGTGAAACAACGAATTGCTGTGTGTAGTCTTTGCCCATCTCCCACGATGGGCTTTTTTTTATCCTGACTACGTGCGCTTAATCTCACAGGCACTGAGCATCCGCCACTCCGCTGGCAGCACCCGCGTTTCCCCGGACACATTGACCGTCACCGCCTCGCGGATATCCGCCGACGATGCGCCAACCTGCAGTTCAAACTCGCCCGGCTCAACGATGCGCTTCCCGTCCCGGCGGGTAAAGTTGAACATCTCTACCGGTAGCGTAAAGCTGAGCGTGGCGGATTCGCCCGGCGAGAGCGTGACGCGCTGGAAGGCTTTCAGCTCCTGAAGAGGTCGTACCTGGGTGGCGACCTTATCCCTGACGTAAACCTGCACCACCTCGCTGCCGCTGCGTTCCCCGGTATTGGCAATATCTACGCTCAGCGTCACCTCGCCGTCAACCGGCACGCTGCTTTCGGCGAGGCGGGCTGCGCCCCATCTAAAGGTCGTCCAGCCGAGGCCGAAGCCAAACGGATAACGTGAACCGAAATGGAACGCAAACGGCGTGCCGCCGCTTTTGAGCTTGTGATTGTAGTAATACGGCATGGCACCGGCGCTTTTCGGCACGCTTACTACCAGACGGCCCTGCGGCTCTGCGCGTCCCGTTAGCACGTCCGCAATCGCCCAGCCCCCTTCCTGCCCCGGCGCCCACGCCACCAGCAGCGCCGCGACCTTATCCTCCAGCCCCTGAAGGTTGTACGGGCGCCCGCCGGTCATCACGACGATCACCGGTTTGCCCGTCGCCACCAGCGCTTCCAGCAGCTGTTGCTGCACGCCCGGCAGGTTCAGGGAATCGGTATCGGAACCTTCCCCCACGGTGCCGCTCTGGAACAGCCCGGCAAGATCGCCCACGCAGGCCACCACCACGTCACTCTCCTGCGCCGCGTCCACGGCCTCGGGGATCAGGGCGGTACTCTGCGACACCGGCGACTGCTGCATCGGCTTGCCGCCGCTGTCGCCCGGGAAGACCGGCGCACCCGCCATCCGTTTCTCGATAATGTGACACCCTTTGGCGTAACGGACCTGCGACGCGCCGAGGTAGTGTTTCAGGGCCGCGCGCGGGGTCGTCACCTGCGAGGTCTCTTCAACCATATCGCTGATGATCAGATGCACCGGGAAGCTGTAGCCGCTGAGTAACGCCAGCGGATCGTCTGCCGTCGGCCCCACCACCGCCACGCGGGGCTTACCGCCGAGGGGTAAAATACCGTTATTTTCCAGCAGCGTGAGCGATTTCGTCGCCACCTCCCGCGCGACCTGGCGGGTCATGTCGTTTTGCAGATCGATACCGTTCTCATCCGCGTACGGGTTTTCAAACAGCCCCAGACGGAATTTTTCCGTCAGCACGCGCGCCACGATCTCATCCACTTTCGCCATAGAGATCAGCCCGCGCTCAACGGCGTCTGCCAGATGCCGCGCGCAGTCGTCTTTCGGCAGCTCAACGTCCAGCCCCGCGTTGAACGCCAGCGCGGCGGATTCCGCCGCATCGTGGGAAATCCCGTGATGCTGGTGCAGCAGGCTGATGCCGCCGTAGTCCGCGACAATAATCCCGTCGAATCCCCACTGTTCGCGCAGGACGGTAGTCAGCAGGAAGCTGTCGCTGTGCCCCGGCTGATTGTCGATATCGTGATAGGCGGGCATCACCGACCCGGCATTGGCCAGCTTCACCGCCATTTCAAACGGCAGCAGGAAGGTGTCATTCAGCTCGCTGAACCCCAGGTGTACCGGCGCGTGGTTGCGCGCCCCTTCGCTGAACGAGTGGCCCACGTAGTGCTTGAGCGTCGCCAGCAGGTCGCGATTATCGCCCTGTAAGCCTTTCACGTAGGCGGTCGCCATCACGCCCACCAGCCACGGATCTTCCCCGAAGGTCTCTTCGGTTCGCCCCCAGCGCACGTCGCGGGAAACGTCCAGCACCGGCGCCAGCCCCTGCTGACAGCCGACGGATCGCGCCTCTTTACCGATCTGCTCTGCCGCGCGCTGTACCAGTTCAGGATCCCAGGTCGAACCGTAGTTCAGCGACGACGGGAACAGCGTAGCGTCTTTGCACAGCAGCCCCACCAGACACTCTTCATGGAACAAGGCCGGAATGCCGAGGCGCGTCTCTTCCATCATCATGCGCTGCAGGCGGTTAGCGGCGCGCACCCCGGTTTTCGCATCAACGATATGGGTACCGAGCGGACGGGTGATCTGCCCGACGCCCAGCTTTAACCGTTCGCCTAGCGCTGCCTGCTCGCTCACGCCGGCGAATTCATCGCTGAGATCGCTGCGCTCGCGGTGGTTACCGTTTTCATCGAGGATCAGCCAGTACGCATGCATCTGGGCGAACTTCTCTTCCGGGGTCATACGCGCCAGTAAATCGGCGACGCGCTCGTGCACGGGACGTCCCGCGTCCTTATAGATAGCTGTCATGTTTTACTCCTGTAGTGCGGAAGGGGTTGCCGGGCTGAGCTGCCCCGCTTCGGGTCTGACCTCACGTTTGCTGGCCAGCTCACGGGCGATGGAATCAACCAGCCGGCTGTTGAGCTTGTAGATGGCAAGCAGCGCGACCATGCAGAGGAACAGCGCGCAAGGGATAAGGGTGAACAGCGCGTTGATGGTCGAGAGAACGCCTGGCGCCTGGGTTGCCTGTCCCGGCGCGTAATCCACCATGCCAAGCACCCAGCCGACCACCGCGCCGCCCAGCGCCAGGCCGAATTTGATGGCAAACAGCGCGGTGGAGAAGACCAGCCCGTCCAGGCGGCGGCCGCTGCGATGCTCCTCGTAGTCGACCACATCGGAGAACATGGTCCACTGCAGCGGCGTGGTAAGGTTTTGAATAAAGCTAAAGACGATGTTAAGGCCAAAGATTAGCCACACCTGTGAAGGAGGCAGGAAGAAAATCAGCGCGCCGAAGATAACGAAGGAGATAATCGTCCACTGGTAGGCGCGCACGCGGTCAAATTTCCCCAGCAGTCGTTCAGATAATAATGCGCCGCTTAAGGAGGCCACCATGCCGGAAACAATAAAGGCAAAAACCAGATCCGGGCGCAACAGCACATAGTTCACGTAATACATCGTGGCGGAACCGCGCGTCACCACCGCCGTTAACAGCAAAATATTAAACAGGAACACAATGCGCCACTGGCTGTTTCCGGCCAGCAGTTTTAAATCGGTGAGCATCGAGCCGGAGGTATCATTGCGCGGCGAATAGCGCTCGCGGGTCATTAGGAAACAGCAGAAAAAGAGCACAATGCCCAGCAGCCCCATCAGGCTCATGGCATAGAAATAGCCTTTCTGCACGTTGCCCTGGCCTAACAATGAGACCAGCGGCAGGGCAATAACCGTCACAATCAACCCGCCGATAAACGACAGGCCAAAACGCCACGACTGCAGAGAATGACGCTCGCGCGGGTCCAGCGTCAGCGCGCCGGGCATGGCGCAGTAAGGCACGTTAATCGCGGAGTAAATCAGGCTTAAAATTGCGTAGGTCGCGCAGGCATAGACGATTTTTGCCGTCGGCCCCACGTCCGGTACATAGAAGGTGATGAGGCAGCTTACGCCAAACGGGATGGCGAACCACAGCAGCCAGGGACGGAAACGTCCGTGACGCGTCTGTGTGCGGTCAACCAGCGCGCCAATGCACGGGTCGACAAACGCATCGACCACGCGCACCACTAAAAACATGGTGCCCATAATCGCGGCGGGAAGCCCAAAAACGTCCGTATAAAAATAAGCGAGAAATAACGTTGCCGTTTGCCAGACCAGCGCGCTGGCCATATCACCTAAGCCATAGCCTATTTTATCTTTGGTACGCAATACAGAGGAAAGTGTCATTGTTATTTGCCTTTTTATCAGGTTAAAACGTATTTCAACCAGTTGCGCATCATCTGAAGGGAAATGCGCAGTAAGGCTCAAGTATTAGCAACGCGTTGCGCGCTAACAATTGTCTAAATTAACAGGCAAATTATGATATTTAGTTTTTTACTTTATTTGTGATGGGGAGCAAATAACAAATGAAATAAAAAAGGCGAGGAATAATATCCTCGCCTTTTCGGGTCAGCGTGGCGTTACTTGTTCAGTTCCGCCAGGCTCAGCCAGGTTTGCACCACGGTATCCGGGTTCAGGGACAGGCTATCGATCCCCTCTTCCATCAGCCAGGCGGCAAAGTCTTCATGGTCGGATGGACCCTGACCGCAAATCCCGACGTATTTGCCCTGCTTCTTCGCCGCGCGAATGGACATAGAAAGCAGCGCCTTCACCGCCTCGTTACGCTCATCGAACAGCTCGGAGACCACGCCGGAGTCACGGTCCAGACCCAGCGTCAGCTGCGTCATGTCGTTCGAGCCGATAGAGAAGCCGTCGAAATGTTCCAGGAACTGCTCGGCCAACAGGGCGTTGGACGGGATTTCGCACATCATGATGATCTTCAGCCCGTTCTCGCCGCGCTTCAGACCCTGACGCGCCAGCTCGTCAACAACGGCTTTCGCCTGATCGACGGTACGCACAAACGGGATCATGATTTCGACGTTGGTCAGCCCCATGTCGTTGCGCACGCGCTTCACCGCCTCGCACTCCAGCGCGAAACAGTCGCGGAAGCTGTCGGACACGTAGCGTCCGGCCCCGCGGAAGCCCAGCATCGGGTTCTCTTCTTCCGGCTCGTAACGCTCGCCGCCTACCAGGTTGGCGTATTCGTTAGACTTAAAGTCAGACAGACGCACAATCACGCGTTTCGGATAGAAAGCGGCGCCGAGCGTCGCGATCCCTTCGGTCAGACGGCCGACGTAGAACTCTTTCGGCGAGTCGTAGCCTTTCATCATCTCGCGGATTTCGTTCTGCAGCTTCGGATCCTGGTCGTCAAACTCCAGCAGCGCACGCGGGTGGACGCCGATCATACGGTTGATGATAAATTCCAGGCGCGCCAGACCTACACCTTCGTTCGGCAGGCAGGCGAAGTCGAACGCGCGGTCCGGGTTGCCGACGTTCATCATGATCTTCAGCGGCAGGTCCGGCATAGTGTCCACGCTGGAGCTCTTCACGCTGAAGTCGAGGATATCGGCATACACATAGCCGGTATCGCCTTCGGCACAGGAAACGGTCACGTTCTGGCCGTCCTTCATGCGCTCGGTGGCATCACCGCAGCCGACAACCGCAGGAATACCCAGCTCGCGGGCAATGATCGCCGCGTGACAGGTACGACCGCCGCGGTTGGTAACGATAGCCGCCGCTTTCTTCATGATCGGTTCCCAGTCCGGATCGGTCATGTCGGTCACCAGCACGTCGCCTGGCTCAATACGGTTCATCTCGCTGATGTCGTGGATCACTTTAACCGGACCGGCACCGATGCGGTGACCGATAGCACGGCCTTCCGCCACGATTTTGCCCTGGGCGTGCAGCGTATAACGCTCCATCACCTGACCGCGAGAGCGAACGGTTTCCGGACGCGCCTGCACGATAAACAGCTTGCCGGTGTTACCGTCTTTCGCCCATTCGATGTCCATCGGACGGCCGTAGTGTTTTTCAATCTGCACCGCCTGCTTCGCCAGCTCCTGAACTTCAGCGTCGGTCAGGGAGAAGCGGTCGCGCTGCTCCTGCGGAACGTCTTCAATTTTAACCTGCTTGCCATGCTCCTGCGTCGGGGCATAGATCATGCGGATTTTCTTTGAACCCATGGTGCGGCGCACTACCGCCGGACGGCCAGCGGCCAGCGTAGGCTTATGAACATAGAATTCGTCAGGGTTTACCGCACCCTGCACGACCATCTCACCCAGGCCCCACGCGGAGGTGATAAACACCACCTGGTCGAAGCCGGATTCGGTATCAATGGAGAACATCACGCCGGATGAGCCCACGTCCGAGCGCACCATGCGCTGTACGCCAGCGGAGAGCGCCACGCCGCGATGGTCGTAGCCCTGATGCACGCGATAGGAGATGGCACGGTCGTTGAACAGGGAAGCAAACACGTGCTTCACCGCCACCAGCACCGCATCGTAACCCTGGACGTTCAGGAAGGTTTCCTGCTGCCCGGCAAATGAGGCGTCCGGCATATCTTCTGCGGTCGCAGAGGAACGTACGGCAAAGGAGGCCTGCGCATCGTCAGCGGAGAGCTGGTTGTACGCGTCGTGAATGGCTTTTTCCAGTTCCGGCTGGAAAGGTGTGTCGATGATCCACTGGCGGATCTGCGCCCCGGCTTTGGCAAGCTCGGTGACGTCATCAATATCCGTTTTATCCAGCAGGTCGTAAATGCGCTGGTTAACACCGCTCTGGTCTAAAAACAGGTTAAAGGCATCGGCGGTGGTGGCAAACCCGTTCGGTACGGAGACACCCATACCCGAGAGGTTTGTAATCATTTCACCCAGGGAGGCATTTTTGCCCCCAACTCTGTCTACATCATTCATGCCGAGTTGGTTATACCAAAGCACCAGCGGTGACGAGCCATTGTTGGACATCGAAACAATCCTTTTGTGATATTTGATCGGAGTAAGTAACACCTGACTACGTTTTTATACTGGCATATTTATTTCCGCTAAAAAAACGGTGAATCGTGTAAGCAATTTAAAATTTCAACTTTTCGGATACTTTCCCATCAACGATTAACCCGATGATTCCTCTATATTCAGCCAGAAACCCCAAAAATAAAGTCGCTATTTGAAAAATGAAATCCACTTTTCAGGAAAATCAAAAACAGTGTTTCATTCATAATTAGGATAACTTCTTTGCTGTGTAAATTACTTTTTTAATTTATGCTTTCAGACAATTACGTCTGATATTCAGGGTGGGTAAAATGGATAGTGCTGTCGATCGTCACGTTTTTTATATTTCTGATGGTACGGCGATCACCGCCGAGGTGCTGGGACACGCGGTGATGTCGCAGTTTCCCGTATCGATCAACAGCATTACGCTGCCGTTTGTCGAAAATGAGAGTCGCGCCAAAGCGGTAAAGGACCAGATCGACGCCATTTACCAGCAGACCGGCGTCCGCCCGCTGGTGTTCTACTCCATCGTGATCCCCGAGATTCGCTCCATCATTCTGCAGAGTGAAGGCTTCTGCCAGGATATCGTGCAGGCGCTGGTGGCTCCGCTGCAAAGCGAGCTGAAGCTCGACCCGACGCCTATCGCCCACCGTACCCACGGGCTGAACCCCGGCAACCTGACCAAGTACGACGCGCGTATTGCCGCCATCGATTACACCCTCGCGCACGACGACGGTATCTCGCTGCGCAATCTCGACCAGGCGCAGGTGATCCTGCTTGGCGTGTCGCGCTGCGGCAAAACCCCGACGAGTCTCTACCTGGCGATGCAGTTCGGCATTCGCGCCGCCAACTACCCGTTTATCGCTGACGATATGGATAACCTGGTGCTGCCCGCTGCCCTCAAGCCGCTGCAGCACAAGCTGTTCGGGCTGACCATTAATCCGGAGCGCCTTGCCGCTATCCGCGAAGAGCGCCGCGAGAACAGCCGCTACGCCTCCATGCGCCAGTGCCGGATGGAGGTCTCCGAAGTGGAAGCCCTGTACCGCAAAAATCAGATCCCATGGCTGAACAGCACCAACTATTCGGTGGAAGAAATTGCCACCAAAATTCTCGACATCATGGGGCTAAACCGCCGCATGTACTAATATGCTAGTACATTAACTCAGATTCAGGTATCATCATCGGCAACCACGGGGCGGTGTCGCCCCGAACTTGAAATCAGCAGGGATTGGTTTAAGGTGATGCCCATCACTTCCCGGTAGTCTGCCGATGAAGCAAAAATTTTCTGAGACATTCCATGAATAAAACCGATGAACTCCGCACTGCGCGCATTGACAGCCTGGTCACGCCGGCTGAACTGGCCCAGCGGCATCCTGTTTCCGCTGCCGTTGCGGAACACGTGACGGCCTCCCGCCGCCGCATTGAAAAAATCCTCAATGGTGAAGACAAGCGTCTTCTGGTGGTGATTGGTCCCTGCTCCATCCACGACCTGGATGCCGCGATGGATTATGCAAAACGGCTTCAGGGCCTGCGGGATAAGTATCAGCACCGCCTTGAGATTGTTATGCGCACTTACTTTGAAAAACCGCGGACCGTGGTGGGCTGGAAAGGGCTGATCTCCGATCCTGACCTCAACGGCAGCTATCGCGTGAACCACGGCATCGAGCTGGCGCGTAAGCTGCTTTTGCAGGTCAACGAGCTGGGCGTGCCGACGGCGACCGAGTTTCTCGATATGGTGACCGGGCAGTTTATCGCCGATCTGATCAGCTGGGGCGCAATTGGCGCACGCACCACCGAAAGCCAAATCCACCGCGAGATGGCCTCCGCCCTCTCCTGCCCGGTCGGCTTTAAAAACGGGACCGATGGCAACACCCGTATTGCGGTTGATGCCATCCGCGCTGCCCGTGCCAGCCACATGTTCCTGTCGCCGGACAAGAGCGGTCATATGACCATCTACCAGACCAGCGGTAACCCTTACGGGCACATCATTATGCGCGGCGGGAAGAAACCCAATTACCATGCACAAGATATTGCGGCGGCCTGTGAAACGCTGGCCGAATTCGACCTGCCGGAACATCTGGTAGTGGATTTCAGCCACGGCAACTGCCAGAAGCAGCATCGCCGCCAGCTGGACGTCTGCGATGAGATCTGCCAGCAGATCCGCAGCGGCTCGACCGCCGTTGCCGGGATTATGGCCGAGAGCTTCATCAAGGAAGGCACGCAGAAAATCGTTGCCGGACAGCAGATGGTTTACGGCCAGTCGATCACCGACCCGTGCCTGAGCTGGGAAGACAGCGAGCTGCTGCTGGAAAAGCTGGCTGCAGCAGTAGATACCCGCTTCTGAAACATGCGGGTCAGCCGGGTCACACCGCCTGACCCGGCTGATAAAAATCCTTCAGCGTTTCCAGCAGGGCATGCGCCGCTTTAGAGAGCTGCGTGTGCCCGGGATGGATCGCCCCGATGCACTTTTCAATCGACGGGTTATCCAGCGGAATACAGACCGCGCCCAGCGCCGTCATCTGGGCCTCGCAGAGCGCCGGGACGGCGCTGCCGCCCAGCCCGCTCGCGACCATTCGCCCGACCGTAACCAGCTGATGGCTCTCCAGCGCGACGTCCAGCTTTCTGCCGCTTCGCGCCAGCTCCTCCTCCATCATCAGACGTACCGCTGAGGGGCGCTGCAGGGTGATGAAATCCAGCGTCAGCAGCGCTTCCCATGTCAGGCGCTTTTTGCCTGCCAGCGGGGAATCTTTCGGCACAATGGCAACAAAGCGGTCGAGACCCAGCGGGGTAAACAGCAGGTTGTGCGTGGGCGCGGGCTCAAAGGCGATGCCCATCTCCACGCGCCCTTCCCGCACCATCTCTATCACCTGCTCGTTGATAACGTCATGCACGGTGACGTTAATCCCGGCATGACGATCGCGAAACGCTTTTAGCACCTCGGGCAGGACATTCGCGGCAAACGACGGCATGGCCGCAACCGAAATTTTACCGCGCTGAAGGGTAAAGCACTGGTGCATCGCCTCTTCGACGTTATCCCAGTCGGCAAGCAGCTGGCGCGCCATCGGCAAAAACGTCTCGCCCTCCTGCGTCAGCGCGACCTTGCGCGTGCTCCGCTGCAGCAGCGGTCCGCCGAGCGCGTCCTCCAGCGCTTTAATCGTCAGGCTCAGGGCCGGCTGGGAAAGATTCAGCCGTTCGCTGGCGTGCGCGAAATTGAGAGTGTGAGCTACCGCTAAAAACGCGCGTAACTGTTTGACACTCATTCTCATTTTTCACCTTGTTAACTAATTGAAAAAATTTAGTTAACAGGAAATTAATAAAAAAACCAAATGAGTGGGTCACAAATTCAAAATTAACAAATGAGTCGCCGCCCCTAATGATACCGCCACGGTTAAGAGGAGGAATGACGATGGCGGGACTGGATAAGCGCGTCGACAGCTATGCGCAGGCGCTGGATGGGCTGACGGACGGAATGACTTTGCTGGCGGGCGGCTTCGGCCTGTGCGGTATTCCGGAGAACCTGATAGCAGAGGTCAGACGCCGTCAGGTGAAAGATCTGACGGTGGTATCAAACAACTGCGGCGTGGACGGCTTCGGTCTTGGGCTTCTGCTTGAGACGCGGCAGGTGCGTAAGGTGGTGGCTTCTTACGTCGGCGAAAACGCGCTGTTCGAGCAGCAGGTGCTGAGCGGCAAACTGGAGATTGAACTCACGCCTCAGGGCACGCTGGCGGAAAAGGTGCGCGCGGGCGGTGCGGGTATCCCGGCATTTTACACGGCCACCGGCTACGGCACGCCCGTGGCTACCGGCAAAGACGTGCGCCAGTTTGCCGGTAAGCACTACATCCTCGAAGAGGCCATTACCGGTGATTTCGCGCTGATCAAGGGCTGGAAAGCGGACTGGTACGGCAACGTCGTCTACCGGCATACTGCGCAAAATTTTAATCCGCTGATGGCAACGGCGGGCCGGATAACGGTCGTCGAGGTGGAAGAGATTGTTCCCCCGGGCGAGCTGCCCCCGTCGGCCATTCATACCCCGGGCATTTACGTCGACAGGCTGATTGTCGGCCAGTTTGAAAAACGTATTGAACAGCGCACCCTGCGCGCGGAAGGAGTGTGACGATGTTAACCCGTGAACAGATGGCCATGCGCGTCGCCCGCGAGCTGCGGGACGGATATTACGTCAACCTGGGGATCGGTATTCCTACCCTGGTGGCGAACTACATTCCGGAAGGAATGGACGTGATGCTTCAGTCGGAAAACGGACTGCTGGGGATGGGCGCGTTTCCTGACGAACAGAGCCTTGATGCGGACATGATCAACGCCGGTAAACAGACCGTGACCGCACGGACAGGCGCGGCCATTTTCGACTCGGCCCAGTCGTTTGCCATGATCCGTGGCGGCCATGTTGACCTGACGGTGCTGGGCGCGTTTGAGGTGGATGTCGAAGGCAATATCGCCTCGTGGATGATCCCCGGAAAGATGGTGAAGGGTATGGGCGGCGCGATGGATCTCGTCGCCGGAGCGCAGAACATCATTGTGGTGATGACCCACGCGTCGAAAAGCGGCGAGTCAAAGCTGCTGTCGCGCTGCACGCTGCCGCTCACGGGGGCGGGCTGTATCCGCCGGGTCTTAACCGACCTCGCGTTGCTGGAGATAGAGGACGGCGCGTTCATCCTGCGGGAATACGCCCCCGGCGTCAGTATCGACGAAATAGCGGCTAAGACGGCCGGAAAAATGATTGTGGCGGACGACGTTCGCGAGATGCGCTTTAGCTGAGGACTCACCATGAAAGAGGTCATGATTGTCGGGGCCACGCGAACCCCCATTGGCAGTTTTCGCGGATCGCTCGCGCCCCTCTCTGCGGCCGAGCTGGGAGCCGTCGCGGTTCATCGTCTGCTTGAAAGCAGCGGTCTTCCAGCAGAGACGATAGACGAGGTGATTTTCGGCCAGGTGCTGACGGCGGGATGCGGGCAAAACCCTGCGCGTCAGACGGCCATCGCCGCCGGGTTACCCGTCAGCACGCCGGCGACTACGGTCAACCTGGTGTGCGGCGCGGGCTTGAAAGCGGTGCAGCTCGCCGCGCAGGCGATCCGATGCGGCGACGCGGACGCGATTATCGCAGGCGGTCAGGAGAGCATGAGCAACGCCCCCTATCTACTGGACGGCGCGCGTTCAGGGCTGCGTTTTGGCCATACGGGCCTGCAGGACAGCATGATTACGGACGGCCTGTGGGATGCGTTCAACGATTACCACATGGGGATCACCGCTGAAAACGTCGCCCGGCAGTTTGGCGTTTCCCGCGAAGAGCAGGACGCCTTCGCTGCCCGGTCGCAGCAGAAAGCGGCTTCCGCCGCCGAAGCGGGTCGTTTTGACCCGGAGATTGCGCCGGTGACGGTGAAACAGGGTAAAAAGCCTCCGCTTATTGTCAGCCGTGACGAGCAGCCCCGGCCAGGCACCACCGCCGAGCAGCTTGCGCAGCTGCGCCCCGCCTTTTTGCAGGAGGAAGGCACGGTCACGGCCGGAAATGCCTCCACGCTCAACGACGGTGCCGCTGCGGTGCTGCTGATGAGCGGCGAAAACGCACGGGCGAGCGGACTGCCGATCCTGGGCCGCATCGTGAGTTACGCCGTGACGGGCGTTGATCCGTCGGTGATGGGCATCGGTCCGGTTTGCGCCTGCCAGATCGCGCTGGCACGAGCGGGCTGGACGCTCGATGACGTGGACCTCATTGAAGCCAATGAAGCCTTTGCCGCGCAGGCGCTGGCGGTGGGCAAGCAGCTCGGCTGGGATGAGCGAAAGGTGAACGTTAACGGTGGCGCTATCGCCCTGGGTCATCCGATTGGCGCCTCCGGCTGCCGCATCCTCGTGACGCTGCTGCACGAAATGCAGCGCCGTGATGTTAAAAAAGGACTCGTCACCCTGTGCGTAGGCGGCGGGCAAGGCATCGCCCTCACCGTTGAACGTTAAGCATCTCGTTGGTACCCGAATAATAATTAAAGTGAGGAGTCGTAATGAGCGTGTTAATTGCCCTGGCGGCGCTGGGGCTGCTGATGCTGGCGGCCTATCGCGGATATAGCGTGATTTTGTTTGCGCCGATTGCGGCGCTCGGTGCCGTACTGCTGACCGACCCGGGCGCCGTCGGCCCGACCTTTACCGGCCTGTTCATGGAAAAGATGGTGGGCTTCGTCAAGCTCTACTTCCCGGTGTTCCTGCTGGGGGCGGTGTTTGGCAAACTGATTGAGCTTTCCGGCTTCTCGCGCTCCATCGTCGCCGCCGCGATTCAGATCCTGGGCCGTCGCCACGCCATCCCGGTGATTGTTCTGGTGTGCGCGCTGTTAACCTACGGCGGCGTGTCGCTGTTCGTGGTGGCATTTGCGGTTTATCCGTTTGCCGCCGAACTGTTCCGCCAGAGCGGCATCCCTAAACGGCTGATCCCGGCCACCGTGGCGCTCGGGGCCTTCTCGTTTACCATGGATGCCCTGCCCGGTACGCCGCAGATCCAGAACATCATCCCCACAAGCTTCTTTGGTACCAACGCCTGGGCCGCACCGTGGCTGGGGCTTATCGGCTCTCTGTTTATTATCGTCTTTGGCCTGCTCTGGCTGGAGCGCCAGCGTCGTAAGGCGTTCAATAACAATGAAGGTTACGGCACGGATCTGAAAAATGAACCGGAAACGCCGGACAACATTAACCTTCCGCATCCGCTGATTGCCATCGCCCCGCTGCTGGTGGTGGGCATACTGAACCTGCTGTTTACCCGCTGGATCCCCGTCTGGTACGGCACGACCCACGAGCTGACCCTGCCCGGTCTGGCGAAACCGATTGTGACCGAGGTGGGCAAGATCACCGCCATCTGGGCCGTGGAAGTGGCGCTGATCGCCGGTATTTTGCTGGTGCTGATTTTTGGCTTTCGCAATATCCAGGGGCGCCTGGCGGAAGGCAGCCGGACGGCGGTGAGCGGCGCCATTCTTGCGGCGATGAATACCGCCTCGGAGTACGGTTTCGGCGCGGTTATCGCCGCCCTGCCCGGTTTTCTGGTGTTATCCCACGCGCTGGCGGCTATTCCGAATCCGCTGCTGAATGAAGCCATCAGCGTGACCGTTCTCGCTGGGATCACCGGCTCGGCGTCCGGCGGGATGAGTATTGCACTCGCCGCTATGTCCGACACGTTTATTGCCGCCGCCCATGCCGCCAATATCCCGCTAGAGGTGTTGCACCGCGTGGCGTCAATGGCGAGCGGGGGGATGGATACCCTTCCCCATAACGGCGCGGTGATTACCCTGCTGGCGATTACAGGCCTGAGCCATCGCCAGGCCTACGGCGGCATTTTCGCTATCACTATCATTAAAAGTCTGGCAGTGCTTTTTGTCATTGCCGTGTTTTATCTGACCGGCATTGTGTAAGGAGAGAAAGATGAATCTGAACGGTAAAACCGCCCTGGTCACCGGCTCGACCAGCGGCATTGGCCTTGGGATCGCCCGCGTACTGGCGAAGGCCGGGGCGCAGCTTATCCTCAACGGTTTCGGCGATAGCGACTCAGCAAGAGAAGCTATTGCGCACCTGGGCAAAAAGCCGGGCTATCACGATGCGGACCTGCGTGACGTGCTGCAAATTGAAGCCATGATGCGCTATGCCGAATCGCAGTTTGGCGGCGTGGACATTCTTGTCAACAACGCGGGCATACAGCACGTGGCGCCGGTTGACGCGTTTCCGGTAGAGAAATGGAACGACATTATCGCCATTAACCTCTCGTCGGTGTTTCACACCAGCCGGCTGGCGCTGCCTGCCATGCGCGAGAAAAACTGGGGGCGCATCATTAATATCGCCTCCGTTCACGGGCTGGTCGCGTCAAAAGAGAAGTCGGCCTACGTGGCTGCCAAGCATGGCGTAGTGGGCTTTACGAAATCGCTGGCGCTGGAAACCGCGCGCACCGGCATTACCGCCAATACGATCTGTCCCGGCTGGGTACTGACGCCGCTGGTGCAACAGCAAATCGACAAGCGTATCGCCGACGGCATTCCGCCGGAGCAGGCTCGGGAACAGCTTCTGGCGGAGAAACAGCCTTCGGGCGAGTTTGTTACCCCGGAGCAGCTGGGCGAACTGGCGCTGTTTTTGTGCAGCGACAGCGCCGTTAACGTTCGCGGCGCCGCGTGGAATATGGATGGCGGCTGGGTCGCGCAGTGACGTTCAGGCCGGATAAGGCGAAGCCGCCTCCCGGCAAAAAATCTCTAGCTTGAGCAACTGACCTCCAGCCGCTTGCCCCAGTCAGGCGGGCGGCTGACGTAATCATCATCCCGGTCGGCAAACGGCGTGCGCAGCGCCACGTGCAGACGGTGTAACTCGTCGTACTCGCCCTGCTCCGCCTGCTCAATCGCCCGCTGCGCCAGCCAGTTGCGCAACACCATTGCGGGGTTCGTGGCGTTCATCTGCGTCTGGCGAGTCGCATCATCTACCTCTTCCTGCTGCAGCCGCGCGCGGTACGATGCAAACCAGTCGTCAAACGCCTGTCTGTCAATAAACTCATCGCGCAGCGGCGAGGCGGCGCTGTGCTGCTCCGTCTGCCCCAGCATCCGGAAGGTGCGCGTATAATCGCTGCCCTCGCGCGCCATCAGGGCAAACAGGCCATTGAGGATGTCGTTATCGCCCCTCTCCTGCGTCACCAGCCCCAGCTTGTTGCGCATCAGCGTGCCATATTCCCGCAGTAATATGTCCTGATAGCTGTCGAGCGCATCATTCAGGGCATCAACGTCGATAAACGGCGACAGGGTTTGCGCATGCCGCTGCAGGTTCCACAGGCCCACCGCGGGCTGATTGTCAAAACTGTAGCGCCCCTGATAGTCGGAGTGGTTGCAGATATACCCCGGCTGATAATCGTCCAGGAAACCAAACGGGCCGTAGTCGAAGGTCAACCCGAGAAGCGACATGTTGTCCGTATTCATCACGCCATGGGCAAAGCCTACCGTTTGCCAGCGGGCAATCAGGGTTGCGGTACGGGCCACCACATCCCTGAACCAGAGCACGTATTTATCCGCCTCGTCCATCAGATGCGCCCAGTGGTGGCGAATGGCAAAGTCTGCCAGCTGGCGCACCTTTTCCGGCTCGCGACGATAGTAAAAGTGCTCAAAATGACCGAAGCGCAGATGGCTTTGCGCGATACGCATCAGCATTGCGCCCTTTTCCACGGTTTCGCGCACAACCGGCGTATCGCTGGTAACGATCGACAGCGCGCGGGTGGTGGGGATCCCCAGGGCATGCATCGCTTCGGAGCCCAGGCATTCGCGGATCGTTGAACGCAGAACCGCACGCCCGTCGCCCATTCGCGAATAGGGCGTCAGGCCCGCGCCTTTCAGGTGCCAGTCAACCGTCTCCCCGTTGGGAAGCCGTTGTTCACCGAGCAGGATCCCCCTGCCGTCGCCCAGTTGACCCGCCCAGACGCCAAACTGATGTCCGCTATAAACCTGGGCCAGTGGTTGCATTCCGGCGAGTAACGTTTCGCCTCCCCAGACGCCAGCGCCCTCTGAACGCTGAAACAGCTCAGGCGGAATGGCCAGTTCTTCTGCCAGCAAATCGTTATGCCAGATAAGGCGTGAATTTTGTAACGGTGTTGGTTTGAGTGCGGTGTAAAAGCCGGGCAACTCGTCATGCCATTGAGCAGTAAAAGACAGGGTCATAGGTCCTCCTGCTTTTAGTGTAGAGGGTTTACCCGGAGTTAAACACGGGCGAAAGCAAGGGTTATCGCTGCTGAACCAGCGTTGTAACGTGCTCGGCAGAGACGGCTGGCCAAAGTGCGCCCTGCATGGCGCCAAAATTGAAGGACAACACGCGTTGCAACAGGCTGTGATCGTCAATGCCCGAGACGATCACTGACTGGCAATGCGGTGTGATTTGCCAGAGGATGGCGCGCATAAAAGGCTCAAAAGAGAGCTCCGGTGCGCGCTGCTGAATGAATCCTTTATCGAGGATAACCCGTTTAAATAATCCATCATAGACAGCTTTGAGCGAGGCGGCGCCTGCGCCAAAGTTTGCCAGCACCAACGGGAAATGGATTGCCATTCTCGCCAGCTGCAGATCGTCCTTGCCGTTATTTAAACCTGGATAATTCTCATTAACAGTAAACTCAAGAAACGGATAACGCTCAAAAATTGAAACAGCGTTTCCATTACTTAATAAAAATTCAACTATTGCAGGTGTAATATTGATCCATGCAATTAACTGATGCTGAATAAAAAACAGTTTACAAGTATCAAGCAATTGCAGTTTTTCGTTAAAAAGCACTAACTCTTCAGCTGCTGAAAGCCGAGGGATAACGAGTTCAGTGGGGATCCTCACATCGCTGCCGACGCCAGTAAAGTTAACCAGAACCTCTAAACCTTTAAGCTCCCCTGCGCTATTACGGGCGGGCAGAAGCAGCAGTTCAGACTGGTAAGCATTATCTAGCGTAATAATCATTGCACTCGCTCCGCATTACAGATGAGAGAGGACATCCTGGAGCAATTGCCGACACAATTCCACTGTCTTGATTTTAATAAGATTAATTTCATTAGTTCCGTATTTATTTTCAGATTTATCCCTGAATCTAAAATAATTTTATCCTGGTTGCAAAATAATAGCCAGTTTTAGATAAAACAGACATATGCAGGATTCGATAATTTTAGATAAATTTAACTTTAAGCATCTTATTTGAGAAAAAACGGCATGATTTATTAGTTACCATGCCGTCATAAGAGAAGTTTCTGACAAAGACTATATACGTCGTGCCTGCCAGAAATTTTTACGCCAGTAAACATTATCAAGAGAAGAACGCATCACGCCGCGGCTGGTCGAGGCGTGAATGAACTGATTGTCTGTATCATAAATGCCCACGTGCAGACCACTTTCACCCGAGCCGGTTTTGAAGAAAACCAGGTCCCCGGGCAGTAGATCGTCTTTATCAATTTCAGTACCAATTTCGGCCTGCTTGCGCGTTTCGCGAGGAAGCTGTAAATCAAACTTGTCGCGAAACGTCATCAGAACGAAGCCGGAGCAATCTACGCCGCCGCGGCTCATGCCACCGTAGCGATAAGGCGTACCGCGCCAGTTGCTCAGCTGGTCGTTGAGGCTGGCAATGACGGTGATCGAATCTGAAAGCCGTGGGTTAGGCGGCGGCGCACGATGGCTACTGCATCCCGCAAGAAAGAGTGCGGCCATCAGGATAAACCAGAATCGCATTTTCAGACGAATCCTCTGCTTTTTTTGTTCTTTTCGTAATTTAGCGTGCAATTGTGCTAAGAGGCAAGAAACGGTTACGTTTGCCCGGTAGAAATCAGCATCTTATGTCCCTCTATATCCAGCCTTCGGAACGACATGTTGTATGCGCGGGCAAGATGGGGCGGCGTAAGCACCTGATCCCGCGTACCGCTGGCGACCATCTTTCCCTGCGACAGTAGCCACACCCGGTGGGCATGACGCAGCGTGTGGTTGAGGTCATGACTGCTCATCACCACGGCAATGCCTTGTCGGCTCAGGGCGCTTAAAAGCGTATCCAGTGCTGCCTGCTGCGCCACATCCAGACCGCTCATGGGTTCATCGAGAAGCAGCATCCGCCCGTGAGGATTGCCTGCCGGGTGGATCTGAAGGATGACAGCCGCCAGTCGCACCCGCTGCCACTCTCCGCCGGAAAGCTGGCTGGCGTGCCGGGATAGTTTATCTTCCAGCCCGAGGGCCGCGGCCACGTCAGTCAGCAGTGCCGTATGTTGTTTGTCGTGCAAATGCAGCATCAGATAATGCCAGACCGGCATCGCAAAGGGCGGCACCTGCTGCTGCACGAGGTAACTGCGCCGATGCGCCAGCGAGACCGGTGACCAGTCGGCGAGCGTATGCTCAAGCAGCGTTATCTGCCCTTCTCCGTCAGTCATGCCTGCCATCCGTGCCAGCAGCGTGCTCTTTCCTGCGCCGTTCGGCCCGACAAGATGCAGGATTTCTCCCGCATTGACGGCGCCGGTCATCGGCTCAAGACGTCCCCTCTCGGCAACGTCCATGAGCTGCATCAGCAAAGACATTATTTCGCCAGCGCCAGCTTGATCGATTCCATGACGATCGGATCTTCTGGTGTCATATCGGGCGAAAAACGCTGAACGACCTGGCCATCGCGACCAATCAGGAATTTTTCAAAATTCCACAGGATATCGTCCGGGTAAAGCGGCGCGCGGCCTTTGCTGGCCATGCGTTCATAAAAACCGCTCCCTTCTGGCGCAACGGCCTTCGGCGCGGCAGCGATCAGCTTCGCATACAGCGGATGGCGGTCTTCGCCATTGACATCGATTTTGCTGAACATCGGGAACGTCACGCCATAGGTGGTGCTGCAGAAGGTTTTAATCTCTTCTTCGCTGCCCGGCTCCTGGCCCAGGAACTGGTTGCACGGGAAGCCCAGCACGGTAAAACCGTCTTTCTCCCAGGCCTTCTGAATATTTTCCAGCTGCTCGTACTGCGGCGTCAGGCCACATTTGGACGCCACGTTGACGATAAGCAGCACGTTGCCTTTGTAGCGTTCCAGCGTGGTTTTATCGCCATCAATGGTGGTCACTTCAGTATTCAGGATATCTGACTGCATAGCATTTCCTCAGGTTGTCGATTTAACGTCCAGCTTTTAATAGTAGCCAGATAAATACCGGCGCGCCCAGCGTGGCGGTCACCACGCCAATGGGCAGCTCTGCGGCCGTCAGGGCAAGCCGGGCGATGACGTCGGCCACCAGCAGCGTGACGGCCCCGGCAACCGCCGAGGCCGGAAGCAGGGTTCTGTGGTCCGTGAGGCCACACAGACGCAGAATGTGCGGGATCACCAGCCCGATAAAACCGATCGCGCCCGCCAGAGCCACGCTGACGCCGACCAGCCAGCCAATGGCTATTACCAGCACATTGCGCCAGAATCCAATCGGCATACCGAGCTGGCGGGCAGAGGTTTCACCCAGCGCGAGCATATTCAGCGGCTGCGCCTGCAGGGCAGCCCACACGATGACCGGTACCAGCAGCGCCATCAGCCAGCCCTGGTGCCAGTCAACGCCGCCAAAACCGCCCATCATCCAGTACATGAGCTGTCGCAGGTCAAAGGATGTTGAGAAGTAGACCGCCCAGGTCATCAACGCGCTACAGATGATCCCCAGCGCCACGCCGGCAAGCAGCAGACGGCTGGTCGATAAGTGCCGTCTGGCGAAACGAAGAAGGATCGCTGTGATCAGCAGTGCACCGAGAATAGCGCTCAGGCTAATACGCCATCCCGAGAGTTCTCCTCCTCCCAGCATTACCGCCGCTATCAGGCCTACGCCCGCTCCATTCGACACGCCGAGCAGCCCCGGCTCCGCCAGAGGGTTATCAAACAACGCCTGCATTATGGTACCGCATAGCGCCAGCGCGGCGCCGACCAGAACCACCGCGACGGTCCGCGGCAGGCGAATTTGCCAGACGAAGAGCTGCCCGTCAGGCCCCCACCAGCTTTCAGGCCCAATCCATCTGTCGCCCGCGCAGAGGCTCACGCCCACGGAGGCAATGAGCAACAGCACCAGCAAAAGCAGGTGACGCCGATCGGAACGGTGCTGGTGATGGGCATAATCAAGCATGTGTACGGTTTTAGTAGCGTGAGATGTAATTGATTTTACGGCGGGTTTGCCGAAGAGCGCAAAGAAAAAAGGCCGCATGGGCGGCCTTTTTAGTTAGTTCATATTACTCTGCTTTAGGCGTTGCGTTTTCGACACGGCTTTTTAACTTCTGGCCGGGTCTGAAGGTCACCACGCGGCGGGCTGTAATGGGAATATCTTCCCCCGTCTTCGGGTTGCGGCCCGGACGTTGGTTTTTGTCTCGCAAATCAAAATTGCCAAAACCGGAGAGTTTTACCTGCTCACCATTTTCCAGAGCACGACGGATCTCTTCGAAAAACAGCTCTACCAGCTCTTTGGCATCCCGTTTGCTAAGCCCAAGCTTATCAAACAGATATTCTGACATTTCAGCTTTTGTAAGCGCCATAGGTTCAATCCCTCAATGATGCCTGGAATCGCTCTTTTAATGCCTCTACACATTTGGCGACGGTAGCGGCAATCTCCTCTTCTTCGAGTGTACGGCTGGTATCCTGAAGGATAAGGCTAATAGCGAGGCTCTTGAAACCTTCTGCTACGCCCTTGCCGCGGTACACGTCAAATAAGTTTACGCCAACTACCTGATTTACGCCAACTTTCTTACATTCGGCCAAAATATCTGCTGCGGGCACATTTTCCGCGACCACAACCGCGATATCACGGCGGTTTGCCGGGAAGCGGGAGACGTCCTGAGCCTGAGGAATCACGCGGTCAGCCACCGGGTTCCATTCCAGCTCGAACACGATGGTACGGCCGTTCAGGTCCAGTTTACGCTCCAGCTCAGGGTGAACAACCCCAATAAAACCAACGCGTTTGCCGTCTAAATAGATGGCAGCGCTCTGGCCCGGATGCAGGGCCGGGATGGCTTCTGCGCGGAATTCAATTTCAGATAATTTACCGGTCAGATCCAGAATCGCTTCCAGATCGCCCTTCATATCGTAGAAATCAACCGTCCCTTTTGCCAGGTCCCAGTGCTCTTCATAGCGGTTACCGCTGATGGCGCCAGCCAGCATGAGATCCTGACGGATGCCTAAATTTGCCTGATTATCCGGTACAAAGCGCAAACCGCTTTCGAAAATGCGCACGCGGTTTTGCTGACGATTCTGGTTATAAACGATAGTACCCAGCAGACCCGTCCACAGGGACAGACGCATCGCGGACATTTCGCTGGAGATTGGGCTTGGCAGGATCAGCGCTTCCTGGCCCGGATGGATCAGCTGCTGCAGTTTTGGATCAACAAAGCTGTAGGTGATCACTTCCTGGTAGCCTTTGTCGTTCAGCATGGTTTTCACACGCTTCAGGGACAGGTCGGCTTCACGGTGGGTGCCCATCACCAGACCTGCCTGCACAGGCTCGTCAGGGATGTTGTTGTAGCCATAAACACGGGCCACTTCTTCCACCAGATCTTCTTCAATTTCCATGTCGAAACGCCATGACGGCGCAACGGCTTTCCATTCGTCCTGGCCTTCGGTTACTTCACAGCCCAGACGCTTCAGGATATCGGTCACCTGCGCATCGGCAACGTGGTGACCAATAAGACGATCCAGCTTGCTGCGGCGCAGGGTGATGGTCGCACGCTTCGGCAGCGTCGCTTCGTTGGTGACGTCGATAACCGGGCCCGCTTCACCGCCGCAGATGTCGATCAGCAGGCGGGTCGCACGTTCCATCGCTTTATACTGCAGCGCCGGGTCAACGCCGCGCTCGTAGCGGTGAGAGGCATCGGTATGCAGGCCGTGACGGCGTGCGCGACCGGTGATGGAGAGCGGGCTGAAGAACGCGCATTCCAGCAGCACGTTTTGCGTCTCGTCGTTGACGCCCGAATGCTCGCCTCCGAAAATACCGCCCATTGCCAGCGCTTTGCTGTGGTCAGCAATCACCAAAGTGTCGGCGTTCAGTTTCGCTTCGCTGCCGTCCAGCAGAACCAGGGTTTCGCCCTCTTTCGCCATGCGCACAACGATGCCGCCGTCGATACGATCTTTATCAAACGCGTGCATTGGCTGGCCCAGCTCCAGCAGGACGTAGTTGGTCACGTCGACCACGGCGTCGATAGAGCGAATACCGCAGCGGCGCAGCTTCTCTTTCATCCACAGCGGAGTTGGCGCTTTCACGTTGATGCCTTTCACCACGCGACCGAGGTAGCGCGGGCAGGCATCCGCAGCGTCAACCTGAATAGGCAGCACGTCACTAATGGTCGCTTCAACCGGCGCGATCTCCGGCGCGTTCAGTTCGGTCTGGTTCAGCACGGCCACGTCGCGCGCCACGCCGATAATACCTAAGCAGTCGGCACGGTTTGGCGTGACGCTGATTTCAATAGTGTTGTCGTCAAGCTTCAGGTATTCACGGATATCGGTGCCGACTGGCGCATCCAGCGGCAGCTCGATGATGCCGTTGTGATCGTCGGAAATACCCAGCTCGGAGAAGGAACACAGCATGCCTTCAGACGGCTCGCCGCGCAGCTTAGCCGCTTTAATTTTGAAATCGCCCGGCAGTACCGCCCCGACGGTCGCCACGGCCACCTTCAGGCCCTGACGGCAGTTTGGCGCACCGCAGACGATATCCAGCAGACGGTCACCGCCCACGTTCACTTTTGTCACGCGCAGTTTGTCAGCGTTAGGGTGCTGGCCGCACTCTACCACTTCACCGACGACCACGCCGTTGAATGCGCCGGAAACCGGCTCAACGCCGTCCACTTCCAGGCCCGCCATGGTGATCTGGTTAGAAAGCGCGTCGCTGTCCAGCGTGGTGTTCACCCACTCGCGTAACCACAGTTCACTGAATTTCATTGTTCTGTCCTGCCCTTATTTAAACTGTTTGAGGAAACGCAGATCGTTTTCGAAGAATGCACGTAAGTCGGTCACGCCGTAGCGCAGCATGGTCAGACGCTCCATGCCCATACCGAAGGCAAAGCCGGAGTAGACTTCCGGATCAATACCTACGTTGCGCAGCACGTTTGGATGCACCATGCCGCAGCCCAGCACTTCCAGCCACTTGCCGTTTTTGCCCATCACGTCAACTTCCGCAGACGGTTCGGTGAACGGGAAGTAGGACGGACGGAAACGAACCTGCAGATCTTCCTCAAAAAAGTTGTTCAGGAAATCGTGCAGCGTGCCCTTCAGGTTGGTGAAGCTGATGTTTTTATCAACAATCAGGCCTTCCATCTGGTGGAACATTGGGGTGTGGGTCTGATCGTAGTCGTTACGATAGACGCGGCCCGGCGCGATAATACGGATCGGCGGTTCCTGCTCCTTCATGGTACGGATCTGAACGCCGGAGGTCTGAGTACGCAGCAGACGCGTTGCGTCGAACCAGAAAGTGTCGTGGTCAGCGCGTGCCGGATGATGGCCAGGAATGTTCAGGGCGTCGAAGTTGTGGTAATCATCTTCGATTTCCGGGCCAGTCGCCACGGTAAAGCCGAGCTCACCGAAGAAACTTTCAATGCGATCGATGGTGCGGGTAACCGGGTGCAGACCGCCGTTCTCGATGCGGCGACCCGGCAGAGAGACGTCGATCGTCTCGGCAGCCAGACGCGCATTCAGCACAGCGCTTTCCAGCTCGGCTTTACGCGCGTTAAGCGCCTGCTGTACCTGCTCCTTGGCTTCGTTAATCACCGCTCCCGCTGCCGGACGTTCTTCTGGCGGCAGCTCACGCAGGGTTGTCATCTGAAGGGTCAGGTGCCCTTTCTTCCCAAGATATTCGACGCGGACATTGTCTAACGCGGCAACATCTGGGGCCTGATTAATGGCGGCTGTTGCACTGGCAACCAGCTCTGCGAGATGTGACATGATTTTCCTCATTATGTCGGTGCAGACACCGATTTGGTGGAGTTATTCTCTCAAATTCAGGCACAAAAAAAGCCTCCATCGGGAGGCTTATCTGGCGCTGTTTTTCGTTTCATCTTTCACGCGCTAGCCTCCTGAAATCAGGTGCTAAAGTAAAAGAAGAAGCGGAAAATAGCAGCATTCATGCTTGCGTTACCTTGTCTGGTAAAAACCGTTAAGACCTTATTGAAAAGCCTGCACGGGTAAATGTCAATCTTCTTACAGGGTTATATGAAAAGAGGGAGCCAGGCCCCCTCTCTCAACTGGCTTATGCCAGTGCTGCTTTCGCTTTTTCGACTAGAGCGGTGAACGCTACTTTGTCGAATACTGCGATGTCAGCCAGGATCTTACGGTCGATTTCAACAGAGGCTTTTTTCAGGCCGTTGATGAATTTGCTGTAAGAAATACCGTTCTGACGTGCTGCTGCGTTGATACGCGCAATCCACAGTTGACGGAACTGACGCTTACGCTGACGACGGTCACGGTAAGCGTACTGACCTGCTTTGATAACAGCCTGGAAGGCAACGCGGTAAACGCGTGAACGCGCACCGTAGTAGCCTTTAGCTTGTTTCAAAATTTTCTTGTGACGTGCACGTGCAATTACACCACGTTTTACGCGAGCCATATGTGCTCTCCTGTATCTATATTCTTAGTAAAAAATTAAACGTTAACGGCTTATGCGTACGGCAGGCACGCGATAACCAGACCCAGATCGCCTTTAGAAACGAGGCCTTTTGGACGCAGGTGACGTTTACGCTTAGTAGATTTTTTGGTCAGAATATGACGCAGGTTTGCGTGCTTACGCTTAAATCCACCACCACCGGTTTTTTTGAAGCGCTTAGCAGCACCGCGTACGGTCTTAATTTTTGGCATCTTAATAACTTCCACTTCGCATTGTTAAATAAACGAAACATAGGCGAACAAAACCTATGAAACCCGAAGGCTCCACAGATTTTGCTGCTTGAAGGCCTTACTGTTTCTTCTTAGGAGCGAGCACCATGATCATCTGGCGGCCTTCGATCTTCGTAGGGAAGGATTCGACTACTGCCAGTTCACTCAGATCGTCACGGACGCGGTTAAGCACTTCCATACCAATCTGTTGGTGGGCCATCTCACGACCGCGGAAACGCAGTGTGATCTTGGCCTTATCGCCATCTTCCAGAAAGCGAATCAGGCTGCGGAGTTTTACCTGATAATCGCCATCGTCGGTACCAGGACGGAATTTGATTTCCTTAACCTGGATAACTTTTTGCTTTTTCTTCTGTTCCTTAGAAGACTTACTCTTTTCATAAAGGAACTTGCCGTAGTCCATGATACGACAAACTGGCGGTTCGGCGTTAGGGCTGATTTCAACTAAATCTACTCCAGCTTCTTCAGCTTTTTCGATCGCTTCTCTCAGACTCACAATCCCCAGTGGTTCACCTTCAAGATCTGTTAAGCGAACTTCCTGGGCGCGAATCTCGCCATTGATACGATTCGGACGTGCCGTTTGAACTCGTTTTCCGCCTTTAATACCTTATTCCTCCAGTTGTTGAAGACTGCGGCTGCGAATCTCTTGTTGCAGCTTCTCAATCACTTCACTTACGTCCAGGCTGCCCAGGTCTTTACCACGGCGGGTGCGAACGGCAACTTTGCCTGCTTCCACCTCTTTATCACCACAGACCAACATATACGGGACACGACGTAAAGTGTGCTCGCGGATTTTAAAGCCAATCTTCTCATTTCTCAAGTCTGCTTTTACGCGAATGCCCGCATTTTGTAGTTTCTGCGTCAATTCTTTAACGTAATCCGCCTGAGAATCGGTAATGTTCATCACCACGACCTGCACTGGCGCAAGCCAGGTTGGGAAGAAGCCAGCGAACTCTTCGGTCAGGATGCCGATGAAGCGCTCCAGAGAACCGAGAATAGCACGGTGAATCATTACCGGTACCTGACGTTCGTTGTCTTCGCCAACATAAGAGGCGCTTAAACGCTGCGGCAGGGAGAAGTCCAGCTGTACAGTACCGCACTGCCATGCGCGATCGAGGCAGTCATACAGGGTAAATTCAATTTTCGGACCGTAGAATGCGCCCTCACCCAGCTGGTATTCGAACGGAATGCCGTTCTCTTCCAGCGCCACGGCGAGATCCGCTTCTGCGCGATCCCAGGTCTCATCGCTGCCGATACGTTTTTCCGGACGCGTTGAGAGTTTGACCACGATCTTCTCGAAGCCAAAGGTGCTGTACATATCGTAGACCATACGAATACAGGCGTTAACTTCGTCACGAACCTGATCTTCAGTACAGAAGATATGCGCATCATCCTGAGTAAAGCCACGAACACGCATCAGACCGTGCAGCGCACCTGATGGTTCGTTACGGTGGCAGCTACCGAACTCCGCCATACGCAGCGGCAGGTCGCGGTAGGATTTCAGACCCTGGTTAAAGATCTGAACGTGACCCGGGCAGTTCATTGGCTTGATGCAGTATTCACGGTTCTCAGACGAGGTGGTGAACATCGCATCTTTGTAGTTGTCCCAGTGGCCGGTTTTTTCCCACAGCACACGGTCCATCATGAACGGGCCTTTTACTTCCTGATACTGGTACTCTTTCAGCTTGGAGCGTACGAACGTTTCGAGCTCACGGAAGATGGTCCAGCCGTCGTTATGCCAGAACACCATACCCGGCGCTTCTTCCTGCATGTGGTACAGGTCAAGCTGCTTGCCGATTTTACGATGGTCACGCTTCGCCGCCTCTTCCAGGCGCAGCAGGTACGCGTTCAGGGCTTTTTTATCGGCCCACGCGGTACCATAGATACGCTGCAACATCTTGTTGTTGCTGTCACCGCGCCAGTAGGCGCCGGCGATCTTCATCAGCTTAAAGTGATGACAGAAGCGCATGTTCGGCACGTGCGGTCCACGGCACATGTCGACGTATTCTTCGTGATGGTACAAGCCAGGCTTGTCATCATGGGAAATATTTTCGTCAAGAATAGAGACTTTATAGCTCTCGCCGCGCTTCACGAAGGTTTCACGCGCCTCGTGCCAGCTGACTTTCTTCTTGATGACGTCATAGTTCGTTTCGGCGAGCTCGTGCATACGTTTTTCGAGCGCGTCGATATCTTCCTGAGTCAGAGTATGGTCAAGGTCAACGTCGTAGTAGAAACCATTGTCGATAACCGGACCGATCGCCATTTTGGTGTTTGGCCACAGCTGTTTGATGGCATGACCTAACAGGTGCGCGCAGGAGTGACGAATGATCTCCAGACCTTCTTCGTCTTTCGCGGTGATGATGGCAAGCGTCGCATCGTTTTCAATCAGATCGGAGGCATCCACCAGCTCACCGTTAACACGGCCAGCAATAGTCGCTTTCGCGAGACCAGGACCAATGTCCAGGGCAACATCCATTGGGCTAACAGCACGGTCGAAATGGCGTTGGCTGCCATCAGGAAGAGTAATTACAGGCATTTTATATCCTTATTTGCAGTGATGCCCCACACATAAGAGCATATACAAAGAAAATAATCGTGATTTGACAATAGATTACGACACCATCTGACCAACAATCGTCAAATTGGTTCGTCATCATTCACCTGCCGAATTCAGATTAATTCGGATTTACGGCAAGCGACGTAATGTTAACACTAACGGAAAGGAGATTGCACCCTCTGCGGCCAGATTGATGGGCTGGCACTTTCGCACGAATTTGCAGGTTGCTTCTCCCCTGTGCTCGCATTTCGAAGATGCTGGGCTACTCTTGAACAGGTCCTTAAACCCAAAGGTGCATACCATGAACGTATCCAGTAGAACGGTTGTGATATTGAACATCCTTTCCGCCACAGGTTTATTGTTGATTCTCGCCGAACGATTCCACTGGTTCTGAGCCAAACCCTACGCTGGCATAACCCAATCGATCCTGAAAAGGGGCATATTTCGGCCCTGTTTGGTAGACTGTGGATATTAACGAACAAGGATTAGGTTATGCCAACAAAACGATTTGCCGTAAAACACTGGAAAATGGTGCTGGTGCTGATTGCCATCTGCGGCGTAATGCTGCTACTCCGTTGGGCGGCAATGATTTGGGGCTAGGGGCGAATGCAGGTCATCAGAAGGGACATCAAAAAGTCACAGACAATAAGCGGGCCGACATCATCATCGGCCCGCTTTTATTACATTCTATAACCCAGTGAAACCGTGGTTCTGCGGTCGGTATGATCCGGCGCAGATTCTGGTGGTGAAGAGTTCCAGGTCACGTTGTAGGCGAGTTTCAGACCAAAGTGTTCGTTGATAGCCACGTTAAGCGCCGTCTCAGAGTTCAACGTCGTATCGTCGGCACCAAATACAGAAACACCCTGGGTAAATTTGGTGTTGTCAGTCATCTGCCAGGCATAGGTACCGGAAGCGTAACCGAGCGGTTGAGTTTTGGTATCGCCATTGGTGTATTCGTCATACCGCACACCCGGACCGAATTCAAAACGGAAGCTGTGTACCGGTCCGTTCAGGAACTGACGACCATAACCGGCGGTGAAGACATCGCGCTGGCGATAACCGTTGTAACGGTCAGTTAACCAGCTCCCCTGACCAAACAGATAGTCATAGTCGGTCATGTTGTAACGGCTACGTCCGCCTACCGCATATTTCTCGGAAGAGCGTTCGTCGTTAGCGGAAGTGTTGCTGGCATTACCCCACAGAGACCAGGCGGTAGTATTACCGTACCATGTGAGCGTACTGTCCGCCGTCAGAGAAGAGCTTTTCGTGTTACCGGATTGTGCCAGGTACCCAGCATTCAGGTTACCTTCAAACGGTTTTTTCGCGGTGGATGGATCGTCCATGACAGTAAAAACGGAATCATCGGCGGTCGCGTTCATAGCCGCAAACACGCCACCCGCCAGCATCAGTGCAGCGGGCACTGTCTTTAAAAGCTTCATTTTATTAAGGAGTCCGTACAACAAAAAAAGAGACCACACGGTCCCGGAATCTTTCTTGAGGATCAATGACAAGGCGTCCAGAGAAAGGTAACAAATTATAAAAAGCCGCAAATAACATAGCAATGTTTTCTTATTTCATTTTTTGAATAAGAACGATCTCAAAAAGCGTTTTATTTTATATATCTCCGGCCTGACTTTTATTCAGTATTCATATTTAAAATCATACTGTTATTTACATTGCCTTCCTGACAAATGGTGCCAGACTAAAAGGAACCCATGCTAAAAGGAGGTAATGATGGTTTCTATCTACACCCTGACGCTCTCCCCTTCCCTTGATTCCGCCACCCTGACGCCGCAGATTTACCCGGAAGGTAAATTGCGCTGTAGCGCCCCGGTCTTTGAGCCTGGCGGCGGCGGGATCAACGTGGCACGCGCCATTACCCATCTCGGCGGCAAAGCCACGGCCATTTTTCCCGCAGGTGGTGCTACCGGTGAACACCTGGTCTCTCTGCTGGCCGATGAACAGGTGGCCGTAGACACCGTCGAGGCGAAAGACTGGACGCGGCAAAACCTGCATGTCCACGTGGGATCCAGCGGCGAACAGTACCGGTTTGTCATGCCGGGCGCGAAACTTACCGATGACGAGTTCCGTCAGCTTGAAGAAAAAGTGCTGACGATAGAAAGCGGCGCGCTGCTGGTGGTAAGCGGCAGCCTGCCGCCTGGCGTCAGCACGGAAAAATTGACGGCGCTGATTCAGTCTGCACAGCAACGCGGTATCCGCTGCATCGTTGACAGCAGCGGCGAGGCCCTGCAGGCGGCACTGGTGCCGGGCAATCTGGAGTTGGTCAAACCCAACCAGAAAGAGTTAAGCGCGCTGGTCAACCGCGAACTGACGCAGCCTGACGATGTTCGCACCGCCGCGCAGGAGCTGGTGCGCAGCGGCAAAGCGCGGCGCGTAGTCGTCTCCCTTGGCCCTCAGGGGGCGCTTGCAGTTGATGAATCGTCATCCGTTCAGGTTGTTCCGCCGCCGATGAAGAGTCAGAGCACGGTTGGCGCGGGTGACAGCATGGTGGGCGCGATGACGCTCAAACTGGCGCAGGGCGCGTCTCTGCTCGAAATGACACGCTACGGCGTGGCGGCGGGTAGCGCCGCCACCATCAACCAGGGCACGCGTCTCTGTTCACTTGCCGATACGCAAAAAATCGTCGATTACCTGTCCCGAAATTAACGCCTGTTCCCCTTCGTCTTTACGGAGGGGAATGTCATCACCGAGTCGCCAAACGCAAACTATCGACTATGCTAAGAAAACTTCCATGATAACAATGAGGTGAATTATGAGCAGTGGTGACATCACACGCTACGTCGTGACCATCAACCTTCATGAGGCATCGCTGACCGAGCTGAATGAGCTCAACAATGCGTTTACCCGGGCTAATTTTCTCCTCACGCTGACGGATGACGAAGGCAATATTCATGATTTAGGCACCCTGACATTTGGTCTGATCGGCGCCCTGAGCCAGGAAGAGGTTCAAGCGCTGGCCGCCAGTCTGGTGGAGAGCGTGACCGACAAGCCTGGCGAAATTAACGTGGAAACCTGGGAAAGCTGGCGAAAAAAAGAACAATAAGTGCGCTGCATGAATTTAAACCGCTCAGGTGTGCGTTAGTTCGTATTTTTTTACCGCAATTATGCGCTAACTTTATGATCTGGCAGACAACATGGGAGAGTGAACATGTGGCAGGCTATCAGTCATCTTTTACGTGAGCAGCTGGGTGAAGGTGAAATTGAACTGCGTAACGAACTGCCAGGCGGTGAGATCCACGCCGCGTGGCATTTACGCTACGCAGGGCGCGATCTTTTCGTTAAATGCGATGAACGAGAGCTGCTTCCGATATTTACCGCCGAAGCCGATCAGCTGGAGCTGTTGTCGCGCAGTAAAACGGTGACGGTCCCACAGGTTCTGGCCGTAGGTAGCGACCGCGATTACAGTTTCCTGGTGATGGAGTACCTCCCCGCCCGTCCGCTGGACGCGCATAATGCATTCATTCTTGGCCAGCAGCTAGCGCGCCTCCATCAGTGGAGCGACCAGCCGCAGTTTGGGCTCGATTTTGACAACGACCTCTCCACCACGCCACAACCCAATGCCTGGCAGCGTCGCTGGTCGACTTTTTTTGCCGAGCAGCGCATTGGCTGGCAGCTTGAACTTGCCGCCGAAAAAGGGCTGGAATTTGGCAATATTGATGCCATCGTCGAGCATGTTCAGCAGCGTCTGGCCTCCCACCAGCCTCAGGCGTCTCTGCTTCACGGCGACTTATGGTCCGATAACTGCGCGCTGGGTCCAAACGGCCCCTACATCTTCGACCCGGCCTGCTACTGGGGTGACAGAGAGTGCGATCTTGCCATGCTGCCGCTTCATCCGGAGCAGCCGCCGCAAATATATGACGGATACCAGTCGGTTTCTCCCCTGCCGCCCGGTTTCCTCGACCGCCAGCCGGTGTATCAGCTTTATACGCTGATGAACCGGGCCATACTTTTTGGTGGAGAACACCTGGTTAACGCCCAGCGGGCACTTGAGCGTATGCTTGCCGCCTGAGACGCGAACGGGTGGCTATGCAGCCACCCGTGTCGCTTACAGAAAACCGAGCAGTGAGAAGAAGAAATATCCCGCCACAATGATAATCACGGGAAGAATATAGAGCGGGAAAATTTGCAGGAAAATGGTGTGACGCGGCACAACAATGCGGGATTCAATCTGCTCCCGACTCATGCCTTCCGGGCCTTTGGCCTGCTCCAGAATCAACTGATCCTCAACGCCTTCGCGTAAAAAGCGCGTCTGACGGCTCATTCGCGCCCCAGAGGCCTGCAGTGCCAGCGCGACAAAGATCAGGGCGTATATCACCCAAAAGCCGATATTCAGCTGTTGATGAAAATCCGGGGTGGGTGAGTTAAACCAGAAGACATTCAAAAATGGCGTATTGAAACGCATCATCTCAATCATAACATGCGCAAAATCAAGCATTACCGCATTGATACCCGGCTGTTTTTCGCTGTGGTCGTACATAAATTTGAGTACAGAAATCAGCGTAGAAATGACGGCAGGAATAAAAATCACCCAGCCTGCAATACGTTTTAAGACCGCAATGCGTCCAGCTTGTTGATACGTCATCAGTTCCTCTTCATAAAGACGCGTTATTTGTGCCTAAGTCTACCTGCTGGTCATCAATTTCGCCCGCTCTTTAAAAGCAATATGCTAAATTGCAGATTGTGCTTAGCACTTATCGTCTGTCGTACACCCTGGATAAGGAGACGTTGTGATGTCGACACCGCGCCAAATACTTGCCGCAATTTTTGACATGGATGGATTACTGATCGATTCCGAACCGCTGTGGGATCGCGCCGAACTGGACGTTATGGCCAGCCTGGGCGTGGATATCAGCCGCCGTAATGAACTACCCGATACGCTGGGCCTGCGCATCGACATGGTGGTTGACCTGTGGTTTGCCCAACAGCCGTGGACTGGACCGGGGCGAGACGAGGTGACCGCACGCATTATCAGCCGTGCCATTTCGCTGGTGGAAGAGAACAAGCCGCTGCTGCCCGGCGTACGTGAGGCCGTCGCGCTGTGTAAAGCCCAAGGGCTGAAGGTCGGACTGGCCTCGGCTTCACCGCTGCATATGCTGGAAAAAGTGCTCGTCATGTTTGAACTGCGCGACAGTTTCGACGCGCTGGCGTCCGCTGAAAAATTGCCTTACAGCAAGCCGCACCCGCAGGTCTATCTGGACTGCGCCGCTAAGCTCGGCCTGGATCCCCTCAACTGCGTTGCGCTGGAAGACTCCGTTAACGGCATGGTCGCCTCTAAAGCCGCGCGGATGCGCTCCATTGTGGTGCCTGCGGAAGAAGGACGCCACGATCCCCGGTTTGCCCTCGCCGATGTGAAGCTAAATTCACTGGCAGAACTCACGGCGCATCATCTGCAGGGCGGTTAACGCCCTCCTCCGGTTTGTGACAAACAGTTACACCGTCACCTCTTCCGCCTACTGTATAAAAACCCTATACTGTATGAATTGACAGTTTTGTGGGTTTTATCATGACGGCGGAAGGCCACCTGCTTTTTTCAATCGCGTGCGCAGTATTTGCCAAAAACGCTGAACTTACCCCCGTGCTGGCACAGGGGGACTGGTGGCATATTGTTCCTTCCGCCGTATTGACCTGTCTGCTGCCCGACATCGACCACCCCAAGTCCTTCCTGGGACAGCGCCTGAAGTGGGTGTCTAAACCCATCGCCCGCGCGTTCGGCCACCGGGGGTTTACGCACAGCCTGCTGGCCGTGTTTGGCCTGCTGACGCTGTTCTATTTAAAAGTGCCCGAAAGCTGGATCGTCCCCGCTGACGCTATCCAGGGGATGGTGCTGGGCTATTTAAGCCATATCCTTGCCGATATGCTGACGCCTGCGGGCGTGCCGCTACTTTGGCCCTGCCGCTGGCGTTTCCGTTTTCCCATCCTTGCGCCGCAAAAAGGTAACCAGCTTGAGCGGGTATTGTGCATGGCGCTGTTTGCTTACGCCGTCTGGATGCCGCAAACGTTGCCCGAAAACAGTGCAGTCCGCTGGTCTTCCCAGATGATTAATTCGCTGCAATTTCAGTTTAATCGCTTTATTCATCACCAGATTGAACAGTAAACCAACAAATTTATCCCATTTGTCATAACCCATTCCATTTGGATATAAGCGCTACATCACACTTCTGCTAACCTTCCGCCAACAGGATCGGTAAAAACCGACCCGATAATAAATCAGGAGAACGGGGATGAATTTTCCACTCATCGCGAACGTCGTTGTGTTCGCTGTATTGCTATTGCTTCTCGCGCAGGCGCGCCACAAACAGTGGAGCCTGGCGAAAAAGGTGCTGGTTGGTCTGGCCATGGGTGTCGTATTTGGTCTGGCATTACAGGCAATTTATGGCTCCGATAATCCAGTTCTTAAAGATTCCATTCAGTGGTTCAACATCGTCGGTAACGGCTATGTCCAGCTGCTGCAGATGATCGTTATGCCGCTGGTGTTCGCCTCTATTCTGAGCGCCGTTGCCCGCCTGCATAACGCGACTCAGCTGGGAAAAATCAGCTTCCTGACCATAGGTACGCTGCTGTTCACCACGCTGATTGCCGCGCTGGTGGGTGTGCTGGTCACCAACCTGTTTGGCCTGACCGCAGAAGGCCTGGTTCAGGGTACCGCTGAAACGGCGCGTCTGACCGCGATTCAAACCAACTACGTTGGTAAAGTGGCTGATCTGACCGTGCCGCAGATGGTGCTCTCCTTCATTCCGAAGAACCCGTTTGCTGACCTGACCGGTGCGAGCCCAACCTCGATCATCAGCGTGGTTATTTTCGCCGCGTTCCTGGGCGTAGCGGCGTTGAAGCTGCTGAAAGACGACGCGCCTAAAGGCGAACGCGTGCTGACCGCGATTGATACCCTGCAAAGCTGGGTGATGAAGCTGGTACGTCTGGTGATGCAGCTGACCCCGTACGGCGTGCTGGCGCTGATGACCAAAGTGGTTGCCGGCTCTAACCTGCAGGACATCATCAAGCTGGGCAGCTTCGTTGTCGCCTCTTATCTGGGCCTGGGCATTATGTTCGTGGTGCACGGCATCTTGCTGGGCGTGAACGGCGTCAGCCCGCTGAAGTACTTCCGTAAAGTCTGGCCGGTACTGACCTTTGCCTTCACCAGCCGCTCCAGCGCCGCGTCTATCCCGCTGAACGTGGAAGCGCAGACCCGTCGTCTGGGCGTGCCTGAATCCATCGCCAGCTTCTCTGCCTCCTTTGGTGCTACCATTGGTCAGAACGGCTGTGCGGGTCTGTACCCGGCGATGCTGGCGGTGATGGTTGCTCCTACAGTCGGCATCAACCCACTTGATCCGGTCTGGATCGCCACGCTGGTCGGGATTGTTACCGTAAGCTCCGCAGGCGTTGCGGGTGTTGGCGGTGGCGCAACCTTCGCCGCGCTGATTGTGCTGCCTGCGCTGGGTCTGCCCGTGACGCTGGTCGCCCTGCTGATCTCCGTTGAACCGCTGATCGACATGGGTCGTACCGCGCTGAACGTGAGCGGCTCCATGACCGCCGGCACGCTGACCAGCCAGTGGCTGAAGCAGACCGACAAAACGATTCTGGAAAGTGAAGACGACGCCGAGCTGGCGCACCGTTAATCACCGTCTGAAATAAAAAAACCGCCTGATGGCGGTTTTTTTATGGCTGTTATTCCTCAACCTCTTCATCCTGGCGGATCTGCATCGCCCATCGCTGCGCTGACTCCGGCACCGTAAAGGTGGGTGAGCGACGGAAATGTTCGCCGATCAGCACAAAGGCCACGTATTTCCCCCGCAGCAGCCAGACATCGCGAAAACCCTCCACTTTCAGGGCATGGTCAGGCGGCGCGGGCTCAACGCGGGGCACATAGCTAATTACCTGGCGGTTTTGTTGACGAAGAGGTTTCATAAGCGACTGGTTCACTAAAGCAAATTCTTGAAGCAGGAAAACTCTATGATAGCCGATCCTGCTGCCTTCCGTCGCGCCCCGAGTGGGTGAGAGGGCTCCTTTCGTTAATCACGTCATATGAAAACTCTTAGTTCGCGAGCCATCTCGCGACATTGTTCTATCCTTAATAGGGTTTTTAGCAATGGATAAAGGAGAAGCGTGCAATGTCGAACAAAGATAAAACACATCAATCACCGATTCATGGCACTGAAGAATCTCAACCGGGTATGGACTCTCTCGCCCCTGCTGACGGCTCTCACCGCCCCTCGCCTGGCCCTTCCGCGCCGGGAGAACAGCCTACCGCACCGGGAAGCATGAAATCGCCGGATACGGGAAACGAGAAGCTGAAATCTCTTGAGCCACACCGTAAAGGCGGCGAAGGTTTTGCGCTCACCACCAATCAGGGCGTACGCATTGCTGACGATCAGAACTCCCTTCGCGCAGGCGCGCGCGGGCCTACCCTGCTGGAAGACTTTATCCTGCGGGAAAAAATTACCCACTTCGACCACGAGCGGATACCGGAACGTATCGTCCACGCGCGCGGTTCCGCTGCGCACGGCTACTTCCAGCCCTATAAGAGTCTGAAAGCGATCACTAAAGCGGATTTCCTCTCCGACCCGGATAAAATCACCCCGGTGTTTGTGCGTTTCTCCACCGTGCAGGGCGGTGCGGGGTCGGCAGATACCGTCCGGGATATCCGCGGCTTTGCCACCAAATTTTATACCGAAGAGGGGATTTTCGATCTGGTCGGCAACAACACCCCGGTGTTCTTCATTCAGGATGCGCATAAATTTCCTGACTTTGTCCATGCGGTAAAACCGGAGCCCCACTGGGCCATACCGCAGGGACAAAGTGCGCACGACACCTTCTGGGACTACGTCTCCCTGCAGCCTGAAACCTTGCACAACGTGATGTGGGCGATGTCAGACCGCGGCATTCCACGCAGCTACCGCACCATGGAAGGGTTTGGCATCCACACCTTCCGGATGATCAACGCCGAGGGGAAAGCCACGTTTGTGCGCTTCCACTGGAAGCCGGTAGCGGGTAAAGCCTCGCTGGTGTGGGACGAGGCGCAGAAGCTGACCGGGCGCGATCCGGACTTCCATCGCCGCGAGCTGTGGGAGTCCATTGAAGCGGGCGACTTCCCGGAGTACGAGCTGGGTCTGCAGCTCATCCCGGAAGAGGACGAATTTAAGTTCGATTTCGATCTTCTGGACCCGACGAAGCTGATCCCGGAAGAGCTGGTACCGGTGCAGCTGGTAGGTAAAATGGTGCTCAACCGCAACCCGGATAATTTCTTTGCCGAAAACGAGCAGGCCGCGTTCCACCCGGGGCATATCGTGCCGGGGCTGGACTTCACCAACGATCCGCTCCTTCAGGGACGCCTGTTCTCCTATACCGATACGCAGATCAGCCGACTCGGCGGGCCGAACTTCCACGAAATTCCGATTAACCGCCCAACCTGCCCGTACCATAACTTCCAGCGCGACGGGATGCACCGTCAGGATATTGATACCAACCCGGCTAACTATGAGCCGAACTCCATCAACGATAACTGGCCGCGTGAAACCCCTCCCGGGCCGAAACGCGGTGGCTTCGAATCGTACCAGGAGCGTATCGATGGCAACAAAATTCGCGAGCGTAGCCCCTCGTTCGGCGAATATTACGCCCACCCTCGCCTGTTCTGGAACAGCCAGACGCCGATTGAGCAACAGCACATCATCGGCGGCTTCAGCTTTGAGCTGAGCAAAGTGGTGCGCACCTACATCCGCGAGCGGGTAGTCGATCAGCTGGCGCATATTGATATTCAGCTAGCCCAGAGCGTTGCGGATAACCTGGGCATTACGCTGACCGACGAGCAGCGCAATCTTGCCCCGCCGAAAGAGGTTAACGGGGTGAAAAAAGATCCGTCTCTGAGCCTGTATGCGGTGCCGGGCGGCTCGATTAAAGGCCGCGTGGTCGCCGTTCTGCTGAACGACAAAACCCGCGCCAGCGACGTGCTGGGAATTATGCAGGCGCTTAAAACCCAGGGCGTGCATGCCAAACTGCTCTATTCCCGCATGGGTGAAGTGACGGCCGACGATGGTTCTGTGCTGCCGGTCGCGGCGACCTTTGCCGGTGCGCCATCGCTGACCGTCGATGCGGTAATTGTGCCGGGCGGGGATATTGCCAGCCTGCTGACCAACGGCGACGCCGTCTATTATCTGCTGGAAGCCTATAAGCACCTGAAGCCGATCGCGCTGTCCGGCGACGCGCGACAGTTTAAGGCGCAGCTGAAGGTTGCCGATCAGGGTGAGGACGGCATTGTCGAGGGAGATAACGTTGACGATGCCTTTATGACGAAGCTGTTTGTTTTGCTCGCCGCGCACCGCGTCTGGTCGCGAAGCAGCAAGATTGACCAGATACCGGCGTAAAAAAAGCCGGGTGGCGCTTGCGCTTACCCGGCCTACATTCGATTGGTTTTGTAGGCCCGGTAAGGTAAAGCCGCCACCGGGCTTTATTTCAAAGATCCCCGAACGTCCCCAAACGATACCCTCGCTCGGCAATCGCGTATTTCAACGACGGCGACGTCAGGACATCCAGCTCCGCCAGGCGCGGCCAGCAGTAGGCGCTTTTATGCACGGTGTTATCGACAAAGGCAGGATGCGCCATGACCTCCAGCGACCGTTCCCCTCGCGCGGCGGAATCATCCAGCACCTTCAGGAACAGCGCGTCGTCAATCTCGTCGCCGTAAAATGCGCTGCTGAACCCCTCTGTGGTGGTGACAGCGCAGTCCGGCAATCCGCGCACCTCCCGATCTACGCGCATCGCGACGCCGTTGCGCTTTGCGAAATCAGCGACAATCGGGAAAATCGTCGGGATCATATGCACGTGGTGATGGCTATCGATGTGCGTCGGCGCCCTACCAAACACATCAACAAAGCGGTTGAACTGACTCTCCAGCTCGCGGGCAATCTCTTCGAGCGGCAGAGCACCCTGCTCTGCCAGTTCCCAAATCCATTTGCCCAGCTGGCCGTCGCGCGTCAGGCCCGGCATTGGAGAAAGCGGCATCCCGAGCGTCAGTACAAAATGCATGCCGACGCCCAGCTCCGGCACCTCGCGGCTCAGCTGCGCCGAGTGTTCAACCGCCTCACCATTAACCAGCGCCGTGGTAGAGGTCACCACACCCCGGCGACAGGCTTCAATAATGCCGTAGTTCTGGCCTTTCGAGAGGCCAAAATCATCAGCATTAACGATCAGCAGGTTTTCCATTGTGCGTCCTCTTATTGCTGTTTGAACTTCAGCTTCTCGATCGTAGCGGCAAAGTTTGGCAACCATTTCTCATGCGCCAGGATCATCTCGCTGGCCAGCTGCTCCGCGTCGCGGTCGGAATGCACCAGCGGGCTAAGGTTCAACGCCAGCAGCACGTCATTGAGTTCGCCGCTTAGCGCCGCATTGCTTGCCGCCACTTCAAAGCCTTTGATGGTATGAATCAGGCCCATGACCTTGTCATCGAAGCGGGTGATACGGGGATGCGGTTTAGCACCCTCGCGCCCCAGGATGCAGGTCATCTCAACCGCCCAGTCAGCCGGAATATTGTCGATATGTCCATGATGCGGCACATTCACATAGTGCTCCGCCTGCTTGTCGTTGTAGATGGCGTTGATCACTTCGCACGCCGCATCGGAGTAGTAGGCCCCGCCGCGCTGCTCCAGCTCTTTCGGTTTGACGTTCAGGTTCGGATCTTTATACAAATCGAACAGCTGCTTCTCGACCTTCTGAACGATCTGCGCACGCGCGCCGCCCTTATAGTACTCGCCCATTTCGATGGCCAGCATCTCTTTCTGCTTGAAGTAGTAAAGCAAATACGAGCAAGGCAGCAGATTCAGCGAGCGGATCAACCCTTCGCTAAACGGCAGGTCAAAGATGTTTTTCACCGATGCCGCCGTCAGGCGACCGGAAGCCACGCCGTCCAGCAGTTCGGCAAACCGTGATTTACCGTTCACGATAACGTCTTTAATGAACACCATGTGGTTCAGGCCGAACAAATCGATGGAGAGGTCGTCGCTGTCGGTCAGCTCCAGCACGTCGCGGATGAACATCTTCATGCCGATCGGAATATTACAGACGCCGATAAAACGTTTGAAGTTCGTATGCCGATAGACCGCCTCGGTCACCATCCCGGCCGGGTTGGTGAAGTTAATCACCCACGCGTTCGGGCAGATCTCCTGCACGTCTTTGACGATGTCGAAAATGACCGGGATGGTACGCAGGCCTTTAAAAAGGCCGCCCGCGCCGTTGGTCTCCTGCCCCAGATAGCCATGGCTCAGGGGAATACGTTCGTCCAGCTCACGCGCTTTCAGCTGGCCGACGCGCAGCTGGGTGGTCACGAAATCCGCATCTTTCAGCGCCAGACGACGATCGAGGGTTTTATGCACGGTCAGAGGCACGCCCGCTTTTTCCACCATGCGCTTGCACAGGTCGAAAATAATATTCAGCTTTTCCTGACCTTCCTCAACGTCTACCAGCCATAATTCGCTGACCGGTAATTCATGATAACGTTTCAGGAAACCTTCGAGTAATTCCGGGGTATAGCTGCTGCCGCCACCAATGGTTACGACTTTTAATTTCTTCTGCATAATATCTCCCTTAGCGTATCAGGTTAATCGCCTGCAAGGTATAGCGTGCTCTTCCCGCTATTTGGGCAAGCCATTAAAGCAATATTCGTGGCGGGTAATCCGCCGACAGTTAATTAATTACCGTCAAATTTTTCCGGTAACTGTTCGGTGTGAATGACGTCAATTTCTTAAAGGTTTTAATAAACAGGCTGGGGCTGCTGTATCCTGACTCGTATGCAATATCGGTGACAGAATAGTTGGTAATTTCCAGTTGTTTTTTAGCAAAATTAATGCGGATTTCATTAATAATTTGCACGGGCGTTTTACGATAATAGCGCTGCGTCGCGCGGGTCAGATATTCCTGGGATTTCCCCGACAGGGAGACCATATTTTCCAGCGCATTTTCGCTGAACTGGCCTTTATCGTGCATCAGCTCAACGGTGCTGCGCAGCCACTGTGGAATATCATCCGTTACCTGCTGCTCTTCCCGATGGTGGCGCAGCCGGTTCATCACGTAGAAGGTCACCGTTTCAATAAACTCATCAAATTCATTGTCGCGGAAGTTAAGCGAGGCGATAACCGTTTCAATCCAGGTCATGAACTCGTTTTTGACCCGATAGACCTGAGAGGCCACAAAGCAGAACGGCACCAGCGGCAGATAGTGCTTCTCGAAGAAACGTCTGCTGACGCCCACGTTCAGAATGCGGGTGGCACCAAATTCGTAAAAGCTCTGGTGGTAAGACCCCATCGGCAGGAAGACGAAATCCCCTCGTTCAAGCAGGACGCGCTTACCGTTGATCTCCTGATAGTAGCGACCGGTCAGAACAATCGTGAACTCGTAGTAGTCATGCTGGTGCAGACCGCTGGCGCTCTCCGTTTTGTTGTAGATAACCACGTGAAAATTTTTGCCGTTAAACAGCTGCTGTTCAAGCGCGGTTTTGATTTCCATCGTGCTGACCTCCTGCTACTCAGTCTGACTTACTGCATCTTCTCGTGAAGCTCAATGAGCTCCGCCACCAGCTCGCGCGCCAGCATCGAGGTCATCAGGTGATCCTGCGCGTGGACCAGCACCAGGCTGACCTTCATCTTTCCTTCGCCCTGATCGCTTTCAATCAGCTTTGTTTGCACCAGATGCGCTTCGTTAAGCGCCGTGCGGGACTGTTCCATCATGGTTTTTGCCGCGGCGAAATCCCCCTGCTTGGCCTGCTTCAGTGCGCCATAGGCCAGGCTGCGGGCCTGCCCGGAGTTGATGATAAGCCCCATCACCACTTCTTCGAGATCGTTCTCAACGGCTTCGTCTGCGACAATACTATCCAAATCTAACATGTTTAAGCTCCTTGTGGCTGGCGCGGGTTTCCCCGCGCCGGTCAATCTTAGAATTTCAGTGAGAGGGCAATATCCTCTTCGCTCTCTTCTTCATCAATGATGGTGGCGGCTTTGTTGGCAATCGCCACGAACGGCATGTACAGCAGGGTGGCAACTCCGAGGTTGAATATCGCCAGCAGGAAGGCCGCGACGCTGCCGTTGGTGTTGAAGAAGGCGCCCAGACCCGCCGGCATGGTCCACGGCGCAATGTTGGTGACCGGTGGGATGATGCCCATGTAATACGCCGTCAGGGTGATAGCGGCCAGCAGCGGCTGAATCAGGATGAACGGAATGAACATTACCGGGTTCATGATGATTGGCAGACCGAACAGAATCGGTTCGTTAATCTGGAAGATGCCTGATGGCAGCGCCAGCTTAGCGACCTGACGGTAGTCAGCACGGCGAGAGACAATAAAGACCGCGATGATCAGACCCAAGGTCGCCCCGGTACCGCCCAGGAAGATATAGGAGTCAAGCATCGGCTTCGCCCACACATGGAAGGTTTTACCCGCTGCCAGCGCCGCGTCAACGGAGCCGTACTGTTGGTAAAGCGCAACGTTTTCCAGTGCCCATGGGGTCATAATTCCGCTGTCCAGCGCGGCCAGTGCCAGTGAACCATGCACGCCAAAGAACCACAGCAGAGAGGTAAAAATCACATACGCCCAACCGACCACGCCACCCATCGACGCCAGCGGCGTAGAGATAGAGTCCATGATGATCTGGTGGAAGTTTGTGCCCCAGTGGGAGAGCGCCCAGGCGATAATCCCCATGATGGAGAGAATAATGAAGCCCGGAATCAACGCGGAAAATGAACGAGAAACAGAAGCCGGTACGCTATCCGGCAGGCGGATAACCCAGTTGCGGCGGATAATAAAGGTGAACATCTCTGCCACCACCAGACCGATAACAATACCGGAGATGATGTTGGCCCCGCCCAGCCAGTTGGCACCGACGGCATAGGCTTCACCCACGCTGTATGGCGTTACGGTCATAAAGGCGGCGACGGATAATAACCCGGCGGCCAGCGGATCCACCTTACGCTCTTCTGCCAGTGCCATCCCAATAAAGAAAGGCGCCATCAGCGACATAATCCCCAACGTACCGTTATAGACGTTGCCGCCGATGGCTTTAAAACCATTAAGGGTTTCAATAGTAGAAGCGTCTAACCGAATTCCTAATGAATAAAAGAAGGAACCTTCACCAAAGCTCAGAAAAACGTTGTTAATTAAAACGAACATGGCCCCGGCCAGCGTCAACGGCATTAATTTAATAAAGCCGTTTTTGATGGCATTAACGTGAGGCTGCTTTCCTATTTTAACAGCAAAAGGAAGGAGTACCTTTTCAAGTGAAGCGATGACTTTACTCATAGGAAAATACCCTTAAATGCCGTAACGCATGTTACGGCGTATTGTGTGTGAAATAACTCTTTGACGGGAAAAATAAAAATTAATTAGCAGCTTTTTTAATGGCTGCCACAGCAGCTTTAAGAACACCTAAACCATCAATTTTGCCGTACAGCCCCGAGTCGATCACTTCGACCGGTTTATTCGGTAACAGTCGTTGAATTTCGGGCAACATATAGGCGATTTGCGGTCCCAGTAAAACGACATCGGCTCTCTGACCTTTTTCGCCCGCCAGCGTCTCGGGGAACGCTTCAATCACCACAGGGACTTCATACTTTTCAGCCTGCGCACGCATCTTTGAAACCAGAAGCGAGGTTGACATGCCCGCTGAGCAGAACAGGTAGATATGTTTCTTTTCCATCGTGATTTCCCTCTTGTATGACTACCTGCCATCGCGCTATCACTCGACTCGCTGTCCCAGCAGACAGGTAGCTTGCGTACTGTTGTTTATCGTTGGAGTGAGTATACGCAATGGTACAGACAGGGGATAATTCTGGATAGACTCAAATTGTCTCTCATTGACCTGGCTTGTTGACTCCCTTCACATTTCGGGCAAATAATTCGCGCAAAGAAATAAGATTTTCTGATGCATAAAAAAACCGGCCCTGGGGGCCGGTTTTTTACATCCTCAGGCAAGCAGGGTTACTGCGCCTTAGGTGCCTGCGGATCGGTATCGTATTCAGCACAGGTCTGATAGCCGGAGTTAATCACATGGCCGGTATCATCCAGGGCGACAAAGTAGGTTTCTGCCTTACCATCACGTTGACCCAGGATATAGGTCTGGCAGGTCCCTTTCGCATGAATCATGGTCACTTCAGAAGAAGGTTTACCGGCAATCGCAGCCACCTGCGAACGGGTCATCCCTTTTTTAACGTCTTTTACTACGGGCTGCGTAAACTGATCCTTAGTGCGATCGTAAGCCGTACACCCTGCCAGCATAGTCAGTACCGCCGCTGCGCTAAGAATTCCTGCTACGTTCTTGTTCATATTCCGTCCTCTTGTTTATCAGCGTGTTATCTAAGCATGGGATAAAAAGTACTATTGTTCAACTTTGTGAGTTACGCCAGACGAATTTCGGAAAATTCTAATAAAACAACGATAAGCTGCTAAATCGGCGCAAATTAGCGCACTCGAAACTGTGATCCTTGTCGTTTCTCGCCCAAAGGGTTAGTTTTAACAGCTAACACATTCTGTTTATGTACTGCATATGGAGGGCGTGATGGCTCTGCAACAAGAGATTATTCAGGCACTGGGCGCGAAGCCTACGGTAGATGCACATGAAGAGATCCGCCGCAGCGTGGATTTTTTAAAATCGTACTTAAAAAAGAACGCTTTCCTGAAATCCCTGGTGCTGGGCATCAGCGGCGGCCAGGATTCTACCCTGACCGGTAAACTCTGCCAGATGGCGATTTCAGAGCTTCGCGAAGAGACGGGCGATGAGACGCTGCAGTTTATCGCTGTGCGCCTTCCTTACGGCGTACAGGCGGACGAGCAGGATTGCCAGGATGCCATTGCCTTCATTCAGCCTGACCGCGTGCTGACCGTGAATATTAAGGGCTCGGTGCTGGCAAGCGAGCAGGCGCTTCGCGAAGCGGGCATTGAGCTGAGCGATTTTGTTCGCGGCAACGAGAAAGCCCGCGAACGTATGAAAGCACAGTACAGCATCGCAGGGATGACCAAAGGCGTCGTGGTCGGCACCGACCATGCGGCAGAAGCGATCACCGGTTTCTTCACCAAATACGGCGACGGCGGCACCGACATTAACCCTATCTTCCGTCTCAACAAGCGTCAGGGCAAGCAGCTGCTTGCCGCGCTGGGCTGTCCTGAGCATCTGTATAAGAAAGCGCCGACAGCCGATCTGGAGGACGATCGCCCTTCCCTGCCGGATGAAGCAGCGCTTGGCGTCACCTATGACAACATTGATGATTATCTGGAAGGCAAAAAGCTGGATGAACGTACCGCGAAAATCATCGAAGGCTGGTATCTGAAAACCGAGCACAAGCGCCACACGCCCATTACGGTGTTTGACGACTTCTGGAAAAAATAAAGCAAAACGGTAACCCCGTTTTGTAGGCCGGGTAAGGCGTCGCCGCCACCCGGCTCTTTTTTAACCACCACACTCCTGCTACACTGTATACCTGAACAGTATATGGAGCAGTATGTGAGCAGGCGTCAATCCGCCCCGCGTCTTGAGTTTGAAGCGGCGGCTATCTACGAATATCCCGAGCACCTTCGCCCCTGGCTTGAAGCATTGCCTAAACAGCCGGGCGTGTACATCTTTCACGGCGAAAGCGACACCCTGCCGCTCTACATTGGCAAGAGCGTTAACATTCGCAGTCGGGTGTTATCCCATCTGCGTACCCCGGACGAGGCCGCCATGCTGCGCCAGTCGCGACGCATTACCTGGTTCCAGACGGCCGGAGAAATGGGCGCGCTATTGCTGGAAGCGCGTTTGATTAAAGAGCAGCAGCCGCTGTTCAATAAGCGCCTGCGCCGCAACCGTCAGCTCTGCTCCCTGCAGATCAACGATGGCAAGCCGCAGGTCGTCTACGCGCGCGAGGTCGATTTTTCACATGCCCCCAATCTCTATGGGCTGTTCGCCAATAAACGCGCCGCGCTCCAGGCGCTGCAGACGCTGGCGGACGAGCTGCAGCTTTGCTACAGCCTTTTAGGTCTGGAGGCAACCACCCGCGGACGCGCCTGTTTCCGATCCGCGCTGAAGCGCTGCGCCGGTGCCTGCTGTGGGAAAGAGAGCATTGAGGCGCACCACGCCCGGCTCCTCTCCGGTCTGGGGGCCATCAGCGTGAAGTGCTGGCCCTGGGAAAGCGCCGTTGCGCTAAAAGAAGTGGGTGACGCGATGACCCAGTATCACATCGTCAATAACTGGCTCTGGCTGGGCGCTGTCGACGACATCAACGACGCGGCAACCCTGCTGCGCACGCCCGCCGGATTTGACCACGATGGCTATAAAATTCTCTGTAAGCCGGTATTAGCCGGTAAATTTGAGATCATTGTGCTCAATGACCTGGCAGCCACGTGATTTCGCTGAACAATAAGGTGCCCTGAGCCTCCAGCAGACGCAGCGTATGGGTACCCTCCTCCCAGCTGGCGCCCTGATCGGCCGTCAGCAATTTATCACCCAGCTGCCACGCCCCGGTTAACACAAATACCACGCCCCCGCGTGAGCCAAAGGTGGTAAAGGTACGGTCAGCCACGCGCACCTTCGCCCGGCAGCAGTCGCGCCGGGTCATGATGTTGAAGTCCATCGCCATCCGCCCATCGGACAGCAGCGCTTTCACCGGCAGATCGCCGGCAAAGCTGTAGGGCTGATGGTGCTTGAGGGTATGGAAGAATGCCTGACCGGCATCCAGCGTCACCTCCCCTCCTTCCAGTAACGTGATCACCCGGTCAACGCCTGGAAACGAGGAAAATTCGCCGTTGCTTGCAATAGTCGCGATACTGGCACGCCATTGAAAATCCCGCGTCGCGGGAGGGAAACAACAAATCTCACGCGTTTCACCCGCACCATTGCGCCAGAGGCTGACCGGCATCTTACGGATATCAAAGAACTCCATCACCACTCCTGAATGGCACAACCCGTGCCAGGGCAAGGATATTGCTATCGTTGCTGTCTTGTTTGTTATCGTTGGGTATTCACAGAAACAGTATCGGCAGCAGAGCGGGCAGGCCTTAGCGGAACGTTAATAAAAATTCTAACGCCATGACTCTACAAACATTCTCTGATGCGACTACAGGAGCATACCGCGCTGGCGGCGGCAGACAAGAGGGCAGGAAAGAAAAACCGCCGGTCCTGTCCACAGCGATTGCGCTTTTGTGGACAGGATCCCGGCGGTCTTAAGAGAGTGAACCGATTATTCGGTTGGTGCTGGCATTTTACCTTCCATCGCCGGACGTTCTGTCAGACGCTTCTCAAAATTCGCATTAAATTGTTTTTTCTGTTCAGGGGTCAGAATGTTGTAGATCTTGTTCTGGGTTTCCATGTGAGCCAGCATGCGGGCTTTGTGCTCCTCGGCCATTTTGTCGATCTGCGCTTCGGCTTTCGCCTTATCGAAGCTGTCGCTGGCGATGATGTCATGCATCGCGCGACGCTCTTCAAGCGGTGGACGTTTCATCTGGTCGCGTTCGCCTTTTCTGATGTCGCGGATCTGCTGCTTCTGCGCATCCGTCAGGTTGAGATCCTTAAACATCATCATCTCGTTGTGCATACCCGGACCTTTATGATGCATCATCATTTTGCCTTCAGCAGGCGCGGCAGGTGCAGTGGTCGCAGTATCTGCGGCGAACGCCATGCTGGTAGCGCCCAGAGCCAGGGTAGAAGCAACAAACAGTGCAGTAAACTTACGCATAATTTATTTCCTTTCTTTCAGTTATTCTTCGGCGCTATGCCGTGTTGACGAGATTAACTTTACGGGGTTTATCGTCAATTAGTCAGAGCAACGGTAAAACAATGAAAGTGTAAAAAACAAATTTTCGCCAAATGTGGAGGAAATAAGGATAAAGCGTGGAGAGTTGCAACCAAAAATATTCAATACGATGATTTTAAAGCGATTTTGCAGAAGTATAACGGAGTGAAGGTGAATAATAAAGCAATTCACCAGGAATATTCTGCAAAACACGTTCACGCGCTTTAATTGCTAAGAAAAGGTATTTAACTTCCCCTCCCGGATGATGAGAGGGGAAAGGTTCAGGATATTTTTTCCAGCATCAGCCCGGCCCGCAGGCCAAACGCGACGGTTGGGTTAGGGAATAAAACATACTCGGTGGTTTTCTGCACCTCGTAACGTTCCTCGCCATCCTCGGCCAGCAGCGCCCCTTTGCGGAACGGGGTGAAGTTGAGTGTGTGTGCGGCCATGTGGAGCAGGAAGGCGTCGCTGCGGCGCGTGATCTGCTGTACGACCCGGTAACGCTCAACGGTCTGATGCGTAGGCTCGGGAGCCAACCCGCCCAGCAGCGCCCGCAGGGCGAGATGCGTTGGCGCAAAGCGGGTAAGATCGTTTTGCCCAAACGGCAGCGCTTTCCCCAGCTCCAGCGTACAGGACAACGCCCCAAAGTGCTCACAGGTGAAGTGCGTAAAGGTTCCGCCCGGCGACTGGTGAAACACCAGCGCCTCCAGCCCGGCGTCTCCCAGCCAGCCCAGGAAATCTTCCTCCCACGGCTGATTGCGCTGCGGCAGAACGCCGAAGCGAACGTGGTAGGACGCGCGAATTGCCGTGTGCAGATCCAGATGCCAGCGCACGGGTCCCGCAGCGGCAAAAAACGGGGTCACGATGTTCTCCAGCCACTGTGCCCGCGCCGTTTCGTCACTCTGCGGAAACTGCGACCAGCGCCCGCCGAACATGCGGTTGATATCGCTGACCAGATACCGCTTGTTTTGCGCCAGCGCAGGCGGATTGCCGAGCACCACCAGCACGCGGCACTTCAGGGTAATCTCATCGCGATACAGCGCGCGCAGCAGCAGATCGACAATCTCAACGGGCGCCGTTTCATTCCCGTGGATACCCGTTGAAAGCAGCAGCGAGAGATCGCTTTTTGCTGTCGGCGTCAGCTCAAGCACCCCGCGGCCCAGCCACCGCCAGCGAAATGAGGGGCCCTCCCCCTCTTTCTGTTCCGGTGTCTCATCGGCCAGGGTCAGCGCCAGTAAATTTTCCATATCCACTCCTTCAGCGCTGGAACGGGTAAACCGATCCCAGCTGCAGGATTGCCGATAACGCGTCCAGCGCCTCGCGACCTTCACGCAGAAGCTGCGGGTCAACCAGATCCGCCTGCGTTAACCGATCGCGATAGTAGCGATCGACCCAGTCATTCAGCCGCGTAAAGAGCGTATCGTTCATCATGACCGCCGGATTCACCGCCTGCATTTCGTCCTGGGTCAAGACCACGCGCAGACGTAAACAGGCGGGACCACCGCCGTTGGCCATGCTTTCGCGCAGGTCAAACACGCGCAGTTCGGAAATGGGGTTATCGGCCTTCACCAGCTCGGTCAGATAGCGCCACACGCCCTGATGATCCCGGGACTCCTGCGGCAGAACCAGCATCATGCTGCCGTCATCGCGGCTCAGCAGCTGGCTATTGAACAGATACGTTTCTACCGCGTCCTGCACGCTCACCGCCTCCGTGGGCACCTGAATTGGCGTAAAGCCGCGCACGCGCTCATGCAGCGTGGCGAGCAGTTTCTCCTGATGGGCAAACGCCTGCTCGTGGCAGAACAGCACCTGGCGGTTAGAAACGGCGATCACGTCGTTGTGGAATACGCCCTGGTCAATCACATGCGGGTTTTGCTGGGCAAAAAACACCTGGGAAGGATTAACCTGATTCAGGCGGGCAACCGCCTGGCTGGCCGCCAGCGTCTGACGAGCAGGATAACGGGTTGGCGCGGCGTGGCTGCCCTCTTCTCGCCCGTAGATAAACAGCTGCAGGCCCGGATCGCCATAATCGCCCCCCAGGCGGTTATGGTTGGCCGCGCCTTCGTCGCCGAACATCGCCACCTGCGGCAGGGCCTGATGCACCGCAAAATGGGCGTCCTGGTTGAAAATGGCGCGCAGCACGCGCTCGGTGGTTTCCGCTTCGGTGGCGCGGTGAAACTTGTTATTCAGGTTCGCCACCGTCAGGTGGACTTTGCCATCCAGCGTATCGGCTGACGGCGCGACGGTTGCCGCGTTGGCGACCCACATCGAAGAGGCGGAGCTTGCCGCCGAGAGCAGGTGCGGCGTCTGCGTACCCGCTTTTTCAACTACCTGCTCATCGGTGCCGCTAAAGCCGAGCTGGCGCAGCACCGCCACGTTCGGACGCTCCTGCGGCGGGATCACCGCCTGCGGGAAACCGGCATCCGCCAGCGCTTTCATCTTCAGCAGCCCCTGTTTTGCCGCCAGCTTCGGGTTGGAAACCTGAAAGCGGTGCTTCGTCGAGGCTTCATTACCAAAAGAGAGACCGGCGTAGTGGTGCGTCAGCCCCACCAGCCCGTCAAAGTTGACTTCACGCGCTTTCATGACGGTCCCCTCCGGTAAAGTCCAGCCCCGGATTAAGCGTCTCCGGCAGCGTCAGCGCCGGGGTTTCCAGGCTCGCCATCGGCCAGGCACAGTAATCGGCGGCATACCACGCGCTGGCGCGATGGTTGCCCGATGCGCCCACGCCGCCGAACGGCGCGGTGCTCGCGGCCCCGGTCAGCGGTTTATTCCAGTTCACAATCCCGGCGCGCGCTTCCAGCAGCAGCCGATCAAACTTCTCGCGATGAGGCGAAATCAGCCCGCTCGACAGGCCGTAGCGGGTGTTATTGGCCATCGCAATCGCCGCATCAAAATCGTCGTAACGCCAGACGCACAGCAGCGGACCAAAGACCTCTTCATCCGGGACGTTGCTCGCGCCACTCATCTCTACGATGCCCGGCGTCAGCAGCGAGGTTCCCGGCTGAACCAGCTTCGGCTCCAGCAGGGTTTTCGCGCCGCGCGCGACGTGGTCCTGCCAGGCCTTCAGCACGTTCAGCGCGGCCTGTTCGGAAATCAGTCCGCCGATAAACGGCTGCGGATCGGCATCCCACGCGGCTGGCACCAGGCGCGCGCTTACCTCTACAAGACGTTTCAGGAAAGCATCCCCCTGCGCACCTCTTTTCACCAGCAGACGGCGGGCACAGGTGCAGCGCTGTCCGGCGGTTATAAAGGCGGACTGAATCGTCAGGTGCACCGCGGCGTCAATATCATCCGGGTCTTCCACAATCAGCGGGTTGTTGCCCCCCATCTCCAGCGCCAGAATTTTTTCCGGCTGCCCCGCCAGCTGGCGGTGCAGCTGATAGCCCGTCCCGGCGCTGCCGGTAAACAGCAGGCCGTCGATATCGCTCAGCGCGCTCAGCGCCTGACCGGTTTCCCGTCCGCCCTGCACCAGGTTTAGCACGCCCGGCGGCAGGCCTGCCTGTTCCCACAGCTTAACCACCGCTTCGCCGGTTAATGGCGTGAGCTCGCTCGGTTTGAAGATGACGGTATTGCCCGCCAGCAGCGCGGGCACAATGTGCCCATTCGGCAGATGCCCCGGGAAGTTGTACGGACCAAACACCGCCAGCACGCCGTGCGGACGGTGGCGCAGCGTGGCCGCGCCGTCCGGCATGTCGGTGTGCTGTTCGCCGGTACGGGTGTGGTACGCCTTCACCGAAATGGCGATTTTGTTGATCATCGCCGTCACTTCGGTTGTCGCTTCCCAGCGCGGTTTACTGGTTTCAGACGCGATGATGCGCGTCAGTTCGGCCTTGTTTGCCTCCAGCAGCCCGGCAAACTTTTCAACAATTTCCTGGCGCACGGCGAAAGGCTGTTTTGCCCACGCCGGAAACGCGCGGCGGGCGGCATGGCAGGCTTGTTCCACCTGCGCGGCGCTGGCGTCATTCCCCTTCCAGAGCGCCTCTTTTCCTACCGGATTGGTCTTTACGCGCTGTTCGCCTTCGCCCGTGACCCAGTCACCGTTAATCCATAATGTCATGCTGTTTTCTCCTCAGGGCAGAGACGCACCAGGCGAACCGTATCGCCGGCGTTACATTTCAGGGCATCCAGTTCTGCAGCCGTCAGCACCAGACGTTCACATTTGGGGTTGGTACGCACCAGCATGGCGCGGAAGTTGGCATAATTTTCGTTCGCCACCAGGCACGCCGGCCAGTCGCCCGGCGCGGGCTGGCCTTCAGAGACCTCAACCAGCCGGCTCTTACGGATCGCGCGCACGCGGTCGATATCGCACTCAAGCGTAGGCCCGCCGTCAAAGATGTCGACATAGTTGCGGTAGCGGAAGCCTTCTTTCTCCAGCACCGCGCGGGCGGGTGCGGTTTGCGGATGCACTTCGCCGATCACCGCCTGTGCTTCCGGGCTGAGGAAATGGGTATAAATAGGATGCTTCGGCATCAGTTCGGCAATAAAGGCTTTCTGGCCGGTGCCGCAGAGATAGTCCGCCCGGCTGAACTCCATCGAGAAGAAGCGCTCGCCCAGGCTCTCCCAGAACGGTGAGTAGCCGGTGTCGTCGATCACGCCGCGCATCTCCGCAACCACTTTTTCGTTAAAGCGATCGCGGAAGGCGGCCATAAACATAAAGCGCGATTTGGAGAGCAGATAGCCGTTGCCCTCTTTTCGCCACGCCGGGTCGAGAAACAGCGTGCAAAGCTCGCTGGCGCCCGTGTGGTCATTGCAGAGAAACAGCGTGGGCAGCGCGTTATAGACGTTAAGCTCTTTCGAGGCGTGAACCATGGTGCCGACGCGGTAGTTGTACCACGGATCGTTAAGCCCGACGGCCACTTCAATGGCGCAGATCCCGGCCACGGTTCCCGTGTCGGTGTCTTCCAGCACGAACACATACCCCTGTTCGCTTTTTGGCAACGTCCCCTGCCAGGTTTGCAGGGCGCGCTCAATGCGCGCCGACAGCGTATTTTCATCGGCAGGAAGCGAGGTCAGCCCGCCTCCCGTCTTACCGGCAAGCTGCATGAGCCCGGCGAGGTCGCCGCGCTCAACGGGACGGATGACCATCATGATGACACCCCGGATTTCACTTTTTCACACGCCAGCGCAAAGCGGTCCAGACCGGTTTGCACCTCTTCCTCGCTGACGATCAGCGCGGGAGCAAAACGCACTACGTTGGCACCGGCAATCAGCACCATCACGCCCACTTTTGCCGCTTCCTGTGAAATAAGTTTAGCTTTCCCGGCAAACTCAGCTGTGAGCTCGCAGCCGATTAACAGCCCCAGGCCGCGGATCTCTTTAAACAGCCCCGTTTTGCCGTTGATGGCGTTCAGACGCTCAACAAACCAGTCGTGGCGCTGCTTAACGCCCTTCAGCACCTCAGGGGTGTTAATGATGTCGAGCACCTGTCCGGCGACGGCGGTGGCCAGCGGGTTGCCGCCGTAGGTGGTGCCGTGGGTGCCGACGGTCATCACGCTGGCGAATTTATCGGTGGTCAGCGTCGCGCCAATCGGAAAGCCGCCGCCCAGCGCTTTGGCGGTCGAAAGCACGTCCGGCGTGACGCCGTAGTGCATATAGGCATACAGCTCGCCGGTGCGGCCCACGCCGGTCTGCACTTCGTCGAAAATCAGCACCGCGTTATGACGATCGCACAGCTCGCGCAGCCCCTGCAGGAATTCCTTTTTCGCCGGAAGCACGCCGCCCTCGCCCTGCATCGGCTCGACGATCACCGCGCAGGTGGTGTCGTTAATCAGCTCGCTGGCGGACTGCAGATCGTTATAAATACCGTGACGGATATCCGGCGGCAGCGGGGCGAAATCCTGCGAGTATGAAGGCTGGCCGCCCGCGCTGACGGTAAAGAGCGTGCGCCCGTGGAAGGCATTTTTAAACGCCACGATGCCGCTCTTGTGGGTACCAAATTTATCGTGCGCATATTTGCGCGCCAGCTTCAGCGCCGCTTCGTTGGCTTCCGCCCCCGAGTTACAGAAAAAGACCTTCTCCGCAAACGTCGCGTCGATCAGTTTTTTGGCCAGGCGCAGCGCGGGCTCGTTGGTAAAGCCGTTGCCGGTATGCCAGAACTTCGCCGCCTGGTCATTGAGCGCCTGACGCAGCGCCGGGTGCGCATGACCCAGCGCGTTGACCGCAATCCCACCTGCAAAGTCGATATACTCTTTACCCTGCTGATCCCACAGGCGCGAGCCTTCCCCACGAACCGGAATAAAAGCCGCCGGAGCGTAAACCGGCATCATCCATTCATCGAAATTTTCACGCGTAATTGACAGAGACATAGCGACCTCATCCGGTAAATAAAAGGTTATTTGAATGTTAAATAATTGAGTGTTTGCACTGTGAATGTAGATTGCAGCCTTCGTGCCAGCCAGCGATAAAATTGCATAAACGGGTTGAGGTAACAGAATATCAATAAGTTACAATATGGAGTTATTCACCTTTAGTGCATAAAAAGTGAATATTTTTACGACAAGCGGCGCTTTGCCGCATTAAAATCAGAAAGAGTATGCACAGGCCAAATATAATTCTGGAATTGTGATCGCTCGCGAAATTTATCGGTCATTTACGCCCTGTTTGAGGGCGAGGCGCGTCAGAATGGTGCAAATATTGCACCACCGGCATTATCTGTTGCAGTTATTGGCCGAAGCCGGTAACAGTTGACGCAAATTCTGCTACCATCCCTGCACTATTCACCTTGCACTGGCAGCGACTATGAAATTTGTCTCTTTTAATATCAACGGCCTGCGTGCCCGCCCTCATCAGCTTGAAGCTATCGTTGAGCAACATCAGCCAGATGTGATCGGCCTGCAGGAGACAAAGGTTCACGACGACATGTTCCCCCTCGAAGAGGTGGCGAAACTCGGCTACAACGTCTTTTATCACGGCCAGAAAGGTCACTATGGCGTCGCGCTGCTCACCAAAGCGCCGCCGGTTTCCGTGCGTCGCGGCTTCCCCGGCGACGGTGAAGAAGCGCAGCGCCGCATCATCATGGCGGAAGTCCCTTCCGCGCTCGGAAATATCACGGTCATTAACGGCTATTTCCCGCAGGGTGAGAGCCGTGACCATGAAACAAAATTCCCGGCTAAAGCCAAGTTTTATCAGGATCTGCAGGACTACCTGACCACCGAACTCAAAAAAGAGAATCCGGTGCTGATCATGGGCGACATGAATATCAGCCCGACGGATCTCGATATCGGTATTGGCGAAGAGAACCGCAAACGCTGGCTGCGCACCGGCAAATGCTCCTTCCTGCCGGAAGAGCGTGAGTGGATGGAGCGCCTGCTGGGCTGGGGCCTGGTGGACACGTTCCGCAACGCCAACCCGGAAACGCAGGATCGCTTCTCCTGGTTTGACTACCGCTCAAAAGGCTTTGACGACAACCGCGGCCTGCGTATCGACCTGCTGCTGGCCAGTTCGCCGCTGGCCGAGCGCTGCATCGAAACCGGGATCGACTACGACATCCGCAGCATGGAAAAACCATCTGACCACGCGCCGGTGTGGGCTAAATTCAAGCTGTAATGACGCGTGAACATTCCAAAAACACTCTTCCTGTGCGCCCTTCTGGGCGCATTTATGTTGACGTTTGTCATGCTTTCCCCGGGAACCCTCTCCCTGGAAGGGATTAAAACCCACCAGCAGGCACTCCTCTCCCATGTTGACCACGCGCCGCTGCGCAGCGCGCTGACCTTTTTTGCGATCTATGTGGCGGTCTCCGCCCTCTCGATTCCCGGCGCGGCGATCCTCACCCTGCTGGGCGGGGCGTTGTTTAGCCTGTGGGAAGGCACCGTGCTGGTCTCGTTTGCCTCCACCCTCGGGGCGACGCTTGCGATGCTCGCAAGCCGTTATCTGCTGCGCGACTGGGTTCAGCAGCGGTTTGCTCAGCAGATGAAAACGGTAAACGCTGGCATGGCACGCGACGGCGCGAACTTTCTTTTTGCCCTGCGCCTGATGCCGCTGTTCCCGTTTTTTCTGGTGAATTTGCTGATGGGGCTGACCCGCATGGGCGTCTGCCGCTACTGGTGGGTCAGCCAGGTCGCCATGCTGCCCGCCACGATTATCTTTCTGAACGCCGGGCGCGAGCTGGGAAAAGTGACTTCGCTGCGCGATATTTTGTCGCCGGGCATGCTATTCGCCTTTACACTACTGGGGTTATTACCGCTGGTCACCCGCCGGCTGTTTTCCCGTTTTCTCCCGTCTGCTAAAAAGTGAGGCATTATGCGCCGTGTGCGTTTTTGCACGTTTCTGACCGGTCTGCTGCTGGCAGCCCCCCTATTTGCCGCCAACGGCTGGCAGGCCATTCAGCAACAGGCTAAAGGCCAGACCGTCTGGTTTAACGCCTGGGGCGGCGATCCGGCGGTCAACCGCTATCTGGAATGGGTCAGCGATGAGATGCAAACGCACTATGCCATTACCCTAAAAATCGTCCCGCTGGCGGATGCTGCCGACGCCGTAAAACGTATTCAGACCGAAGCCGCCGCGGGGCGTAAGACCAACGGCTCGGTTGACCTGCTGTGGATTAACGGCGAAAACTTCCGCACGCTGAAAGAGGCGAACCTGCTGCAAACCGGATGGGCGCAGACGCTGCCAAACTGGCGCTATGTTGATACCCGCAAACCGGTCACGGAAGATTTTGCCGTCCCAACCGACGGGGCGGAATCGCCATGGGGCGGCGCGCAGCTGACCTTTATCGCCCGCAAGGCCAGCATGCCGACGCCGCCTGTGGATCCTCAGGCGCTGCTGGCTTACGCGCAGCAGCACCCCGGCAAGATCAGCTATCCGCGCCCGCCCGATTTTACCGGCACGGCATTTCTTGAGCAGCTGCTGCTGACGCTGACCGTTCACCCGGACGCGCTGCAAAAGGCTCCCGATAGCACCTTTGCCGAGGTGACGGCACCGCTCTGGGATTATCTGGACAAACTCCACCCGCAGCTGTGGCGCGAAGGGAAAGATTTCCCCCCTTCCCCTGCACGGATGGATGCCCTGCTTGCCAGCGGCAGCCTGAACCTGTCCCTGACCTTTAACCCGGCCCATGGTCAGCAAAAAATAGCGAGCGGCGAACTGCCTGCCGACAGCTACAGCTTTGGTTTCCAGAGTGGGATGCTAGGTAACGTCCATTTTGTGGCGATTCCGGCCAATGCCGGCGCCAGCGCGGGTGCAAAAGTGGTCGCTAATTTCCTGCTGTCACCGCAGGCGCAGATCCGCAAGGCCGACCCGGCCATCTGGGGCGATCCGAGCGTGCTGGATGCCAAAACGCTGCCCGAAGGTGAAGCCAAACAGCTGCTGGCCCACACGCCTCAGGAGTTGCCGAAGGTGCTTGCAGAGCCGCAGTCCGCCTGGGTGAACGCGCTGGAGCAGGAATGGCTGCGTCGTTACGGCACCCGCTGAGCGGGCTAGTCTGGCTGGCGATGGCGGTAATTTATCTACCGCTCCTGCCCGCAGGCGCCATGCTGTTGGCACCGGCGTTTTCGTTGACAAACTGGCAGCGGCTGGTGAACGATCCGCAACTCCCGCAGGCGGCCGTCGCCACGCTGGTCTCAACGCTCATCGCCACGCTGGGGGCGTTGCTGATTGCCCTTTTCCTCGTCAGCCTTTTATGGCCCGGTAAGCGCTGGCGCCGTCTCACTACCCGCCTGCCATGGCTACTGGCGATCCCCCATGTGGCGTTCGCCACCGGCGCATTACTGCTTTTTGCCGAGGGCGGTCTGTTTTATCAGATCTGCACCGTCTGTTCGCCGCCGTTTGACCGATACGGCACCGGGCTGGGCCTGACGCTCGCGGTCAAAGAGAGCGCGTTTGTGCTGTGGGCGATTTACGCCGTGCTGCCGGAGAAGCGGCTCGCGCAGCAGAAGATCGTCCTGCAAACCTTTGGCTACGGGCGTTTTCAGACGCTCAGTTGGCTGATTCTCCCGGCCATCGCGCCCGTTCTCGGGGCGGTGATGCTGGCGGTGCTGGCGTGGTCGCTCTCGGTCGTGGACGTAGCGATCGTTCTCGGGCCCGGCAACCCGCCTACCCTGGCCGTGCTGGCCTGGCAGTGGCTGAGCCAGGGCGACGCGCAGCAGCAGGCAAAAGGGACGCTGCTGTGCCTGCTTCTCCTTCTGCTGCTGTCCGCGCTTGCCGCCCTCGGGTACGGCCTCTGGAAAGCATGGCGTCGCACCATTCCGGAAGTCGCGGGGACGCGTCCCCGGTCTCAGCGCCTCCTGCCTGAGCGAGCACTGAGCGGGTTCCTCCCCGCGTGCGGCGTGCTGTGCGCCGTGGTGCTGTTGATGCTGGCGCAAAGGAATGACGTTGGCCCGGTGGGAAGCAGCCTTTCCTTCGGTCTGCTTTCAGCCTTGATTGCCCTGGTCGTCGGCTTGCTCTGGCTGGAATGGGGTCCGCAGCGTGGCACGCTGTGGGTATGGTTACCGCTCGCCCTTCCGGCCCTCCCGCTCGTCACCGGTCAGTATGCGATTGCGTTGCACCTGGGCATCGACGGGCACTACGCCGCCGTGCTCTGGAGCCACCTCCTGTGGGTATTGCCGTGGACGCTGCTGGTGCTGCAGCCCGCCTGGCGGCGGATCGATCCCCGGCTCATCCTCACCGCCAGAACGCTCGGCTGGCGACGGGGAAAAATATTCTTGCTGCTGAAATGTCCCCTGCTGGTGCGCCCTGCGCTGCTGGCCTTTGCCACCGGCTTTTCCGTCAGCATGGCGCAATACATGCCGACGCTCTGGCTCGGCACCGGGCGTTTCGCCACCCTGACCACCGAAACCGTCGCGCTCAGCAGCGGGGGCAGCATCCCGATCCTCGCTAACCGGGCGCTGGGACTAATGCTGGTCACGGGCACGGTGTTTGGTCTTGCTGCCCTGTTGTCCCGGCTCGTAGGCCGCTACCGACAAGGATTACGTTAATGCTGAAGGTAAACAATCTCACCGTCGAACCGCTTTTCCGCGAGGTCAGTTTTTGCGTGCCCCGCGGGGAGATCGTCACCCTGATGGGGCCGTCCGGCAGCGGAAAATCGACCCTTTTTGCCTGGATGGTCGGCGCGCTGTCAGACGATTTCCAGGCGCGGGGCGAACTGTGGCTGGACGCGCGTCGCTGCGACGGTCTCCCCGTGGAATCCCGCGGGCTGGGTATTCTCTTCCAGGACGCGCTGCTGTTCGAACAGTTCAGCGTCGGGCAGAATTTGCTGCTGGCGCTGCCCGAGCGCATCACCGGACGCGCGCGTCGGGAAGCGGTCGAGCAGGCTCTGAATTCCGCGGGGCTGAGCGGTCATTACGCCAGCGACCCGGCCACCCTTTCCGGTGGGGAGCGCGCCCGGGTTAGCCTGCTGCGCGCCCTGCTCGCGGAGCCGCAGGCGCTGCTGCTGGATGAACCGTTCGGGCGCCTCGATAAAGCGTTACGAGCCTCATTTCGGGCATGGGTGTTTGACGCCGTCCGCGCGCGCAATATTCCAGTAGTGCTGGTCACGCACGATGAGGACGATATTCCGCCCGGCGGCAAGCTGATTGAGATTTCTCGCTGGCAATAATGTGCTAACGCAATGTTTTACGTTTCGGGAGAGACGACAATGCACCCCTCTTTTATTGACGTCAGGTTATTCGATGAAACGTGTTTCTCAACTGACCGCGCTGGCCCTGCTCTGCGGCCTCGCTTCTTTTTCCTCTCTGGCGGCTGATATGCCCAACGCCATCACGCTGTCTCAGCTTCAGGCGCAGCACGGCACGCCTGTCGACACCCGCGCCAGCGCGTTTTATAACGGCTGGCCGCAGACGCTCAGCGGCCCCTCCGGGCATGAACCCGCCGCACTCAACCTTGCTGCCGCCTGGCTTAGCGCAATGAGTGACGAGCAGCTTGCGCTTTGGGCAAAACAGCATCAGTTGCCCCCTGCGACGGCCATCGCCCTGTACGGTGACGATAGGGATAACCTGGCGGTGAAAGCCCGTCTGGAGAAAGCAGGATATCGCCACGTTTCGCTGCTCAGCGATGCTCTGCAGACCCCCGGCCGCCTTCAGCGTCTGCCGCACTTTGAACAGCTGGTTTACCCGGAGTGGATCCATCGCCTGCAACAAGGGGAACGTATCACCGCGGCACCATCAGCCGACTGGAAGATTATAGAAGCCGGCTGGGGGGGGCCTAAATTTTATCTGCTCGGCCATATTCCCGGGGCGGGCTACATCGATACTAACGAGGTTGAAAGCGAACCGCTGTGGAATAAAGTTTCTGACGACAAGCTGAAAGCGATGCTGGAGAAACACGGGATCCGCCATGACACTACCGTTATTCTGTATGGTCGCGACGTTTACGCCGCCGCCCGTGTGGCCCAGATAATGCTCTACGCCGGCGTGAAAGATGTACGTCTTCTGGACGGCGGCTGGAAGGCATGGTCTGATTCGGGACTGCTGGTACAGGGCGGAGTGCCCGGCCCCGTCAAACCCGCCCCCGATTTTGGCGCGCCGATCCCCGGCCAGCCGCAGCTGATGGTGGATATGGAACAGGCGCGCGGCATGCTGCACCGTCAGGATGCCTCCCTGGTCAGCATTCGCTCGTGGCCGGAGTTCATCGGCGAAACCAGCGGCTACAGCTACATCAAGCCAAAAGGTGAAATTGCCGGTGCCCGCTGGGGTCACGCGGGCAGCGATGCTACCCACATGGAGGATTTCCATAACCCGGATGGCACCATGCGCAGCGCGGACGATATCGCCGCCCAGTGGAAGCGCTGGAATATTCTGCCGGAACAGCACGTCGCGTTTTACTGCGGCACCGGCTGGCGGGCGTCCGAAACCTTTATGTACGCCCGGGCGATGGGCTGGAAGAATGTCGCCGTCTATGACGGCGGCTGGTACGAATGGAGCAGTCATCCGCAGAACCCGGTCACCAGCGGAGAGCGCGGGCCAGAGAGCGCTCTCTAAGGGTTGAGTGACTTCAGCGTAACATAGCCGCTCCAGACGCGCGTTGTGGTGGTCAGCCAGCACAGCGCGCCGAATACCCACGCGAACAGCGTAAAGTGCGCCGGGAAGAGGCAGCACAGCACGAACAGCGCGATGGTCTCCGTTCCTTCCGTTAACCCACCGATGTAATAAAACGACTTGTGCGCATAGCCGGGGTTGTCGATGTCGTGCTTTGCGGCCAGCGTCGCAAACGCCAGAAAACTGCTGCCGGTCCCGATAAACGCAAACAGCAGCCAGGCAGCCGCCAGCGCATTCTCTGCCGGAGCAGCCAGCGCAAAGCCAAACGGCACCAGGGCGTAGAAAAGAAAATCGAGCGAGATATCGAGAAATCCCCCCGCATCGCTCAGCCCTCTGCGGCGCGCCAGCGCCCCGTCCAGCCCGTCCAGCAGGCGGTTAAGCACGATGGCGACCAGCGCCGCCGGATACCAGCCGAGGGCCAGAAACGGCAGCGCCAGCACGCCGATGGCAAACCCTGTCAGGGTCAATCCGTCGGGCGTAATGCCCGGTCGGTCCAGCACGGAGACCATAAAATTCAGAGCGGGTTTTATCCGAGGGTGAAGATGGCGATCAAGCATGAGGCGTCTCGTTAAATGTGGCGCACAGCCCCTGCGCCGGAATATCCAGCGCGGCGTTAAAGCGGGCGGAGAGATTCTGAAAGGCAATGAGCGCCGTCATCTCGGTGATGGCGTCATCCGTAAAGTGGCGCTTCAGCGCCGCTCTGATGGCCTCATCCGCCCGGGGCGGGGTGGCGGTCACCGCCTCGGCGTAGGCCAGCGACGCGCGCTCCTGCTCCGTGAACAAGGCTGAATCCTGCCAGTCGCTCACGGCCTGCACCTTATCCAGCGCCCCGCAGCGCTCGGCCAGCCGCAGGCTGTTGGCATCAATACAGAAAGCGCAATGGCAGAGCTGGGATACCCGCGTCATGAGCAGCGAACGAAGAACGGGCGTCAGGCGCGCGCGACGACGCTCCAGAAAACCGACGAACAGCGCCACCAGCCAGAACAGACGCGGCATGCGCCCCCACCAGCGCGTGGGATTTAGCACGGCGCCAAAATGCTTTTTTTGCATCACGGCAATGGGTTTAAGGCTGGCGGGAAGGGATTCGATAGGGGCAACCCAGGCGGTAGTCTCTTTCACCTGATTCTCCTGATAGCTGGACTCTGAGAAAGGGCACGATAATATGTCTTTTTTCGCCATCAATTATTGACGACCATGCTGAAAACACTCGATGTCGTTGCCGCCATCATCGAAAAAGACGACAAAATTTTACTGGCACAGCGCCCTGCCCACGCCGACCAGCCGGGCATGTGGGAATTTGCAGGCGGCAAAGTCGAGGCGGGTGAAACCCAGCCCGAGGCGCTTATCCGCGAGCTGCGTGAAGAGTTGGGTATTGAAGCGCTGCCCGCGCAATACGTGGCAAGCCACCAGCGCGAGGTCTCGCAGCGGTTAATCAACCTGCACGCCTGGCACGTTCCTGCGTTTAGCGGTGCGCTCACGGCGCACTACCACAGCGCGCTGGCGTGGTGTACGCCGGAAGAGGCGTTCGGCTACACCTTAGCCCCCGCGGATATTCCCCTGCTGGAAGCGTTTATTGTTTTACGCGACGCCAGACCAGCGGGTTCGTGCTGATGGCGCGCTCGTCGCGCTGGCACTGCAGCAGAATGCCGTCCGCTTTCACCACGGCGCCTTCCGAGTAGTTCTGATTCTGATAGATGCAGCACTGATTACAGGGCTGCACCGTTTGATTCTGGCCGCTGGAGCTAAACACTTCCGGCGGCACATTCACTTCCACGTCCGGACGAATGCGGTCAGCCTGCGCGCCAGCGGTGAAGATCAGACATAACGCGGTTAATAGATAACGTTTCATAGACACATCTTCCTGTTGTTCCCTTGATAATGACTATAACGGTAAACCCGCGCGGAACCTTTAATTTATCTCGTCATCGCTTTTGGTTATGACGCCCGCGCTCTCATTAATTTCCCTTTCGTCCTAAATTTCTGCTTGCCAGACAAAGCAGTACGGGTGTTATAGTCAAAAAAACAACACAAATCGCATAAGTCATATACAAACATTATTATAAGAGGTTCTTATATCTATGGATCAGACACGCTCTCTGGAAAGTTTCCTTGCCCACGTTCAGCAGCGCGACCCGCACCAAAGCGAGTTCGCGCAGGCCGTGCGTGAAGTGATGACCACCCTGTGGCCCTTCCTTGAACAAAACCCGCGCTATCGCCAGATGTCTTTGCTCGAACGCCTGGTCGAGCCAGAGCGCGTGATCCAGTTCCGCGTGACGTGGGTTGACGATCGCAATCAGGTGCAGGTTAACCGCGCGTGGCGCGTACAGTTCAACTCGGCCATCGGCCCGTTTAAGGGCGGCATGCGTTTCCATCCGTCCGTGAACCTGTCGATTCTGAAATTCCTCGGCTTCGAGCAGACCTTTAAAAACGCCCTCACCACGCTGCCCATGGGCGGCGGGAAAGGCGGCAGCGATTTCGACCCGAAAGGCAAAAGCGAAGGTGAAATCATGCGTTTCTGCCAGGCGCTGATGACCGAACTCTATCGCCATCTTGGTCCTGACACCGACGTGCCTGCCGGTGATATCGGCGTGGGCGGGCGTGAAGTAGGCTTTATGGCCGGGATGATGAAAAAGCTCTCCAACAACAGCGCCTGCGTCTTTACCGGTAAGGGGCTGTCGTTTGGCGGGAGCCTGATCCGCCCGGAAGCGACCGGGTACGGCCTGGTTTACTTCACCGAGGCCATGCTCAAGCGCCACGGTTTAGGCTTTGAAGGCATGCGCGTCGCGGTGTCCGGCTCCGGTAACGTGGCGCAGTACGCGATTGAGAAAGCGATGCAGTTTGGCGCTCGCGTGGTAACCGCCTCTGACTCCAGCGGAACGGTGGTGGATGAAGCGGGCTTCACGGCAGAGAAGCTGGCACGCCTGTGCGAAATTAAAGCCAGCCGCGATGGCCGTCTTGCAGATTATGCCCGGGAGTTTGGCCTGACGTATCTTGAAGGGAAACAGCCGTGGGGCGTGCCGGTGGATATCGCCCTGCCGTGCGCCACGCAGAACGAGCTGGATGCAGACGCCGCGCGCACGCTGATTAGCAATGGCGTGAAGGCGGTAGCCGAAGGGGCGAACATGCCGACCACAATCGAAGCGACGGATCTGTTCCTGGAAGCGGGCGTGCTGTTTGCACCGGGCAAGGCCGCTAACGCGGGCGGCGTGGCGACGTCCGGCCTGGAGATGGCGCAAAACGCCGCGCGTCTCGGCTGGAAGGCGGAAAAAGTGGATGCCCGCCTGCATCACATCATGCTGGATATTCACCATGCCTGCGTGGAGTACGGCGGCGAGGCATCGCAAACCAACTACGTGCGCGGGGCGAATATCGCCGGATTCGTGAAGGTAGCGGATGCGATGATTGGGCAGGGTGTGATTTAAGGTTTATAGCGTGCGGCCGGGTGTATCAGGCCGCGCTCTTTTTCTTTTTAAACGGTTTCTTCGCGCCACCACCGGGTGCAACCATCCCTCTGAACGTTTTCACCGGCGTGCTGCGCGCCTGATCGATCAGCTGGTAAAGCGTCCCGACCAGCGGCTGCATAAAGTCCTGATAGCGACACTGCTTCTCGCTGATCTGCGTCAGCACCGATTCCCAGTGCGCGGTCATGTCCGGCCTGGCGGCCAGCTCCGGCAGGGAATGAATCAGCGCGCGTCCCGGCTCGGTCGAATGGATATAGCGCCCCTTCTTCTCAAGAAAACCGCGCTTAAAGAGCAGCTCGATGATCCCCGCTCGCGTCGCTTCCGTACCCAGACCGTCGGTGGCGCGCAGGATCTTCTTCAGATCTTTATCCTGCACGAACCGTGCGATCCCGGTCATCGCCGACAGCAGCGTCGCATCGGTGAAATGGCGCGGCGGCTGGGTCTGGCGTTCCACCACTTCCCCTTTTTCACACAGCAGCTCATCGTCTTTAGCGACGACGGGCAGCGGCGTGCCGTCGTTCTCCTCGTCACGCTCTTTGTTCCCCAGCAGGGTACGCCAGCCTGCTTCCGCGAGGAAACGGGCTTTGGCGATAAACTTCCCTTTTGCGATTTCCAGCTCGATCACGCATTTGCGGAACACCGCGTCCGGGCAGAACTGCATCAGGTACTGACGAGCGATCAGGTTGTAGACCTTCGCTTCGTTATCCGTCAGGTTGACGCTGCTGGCGCGCGCCGTCGGGATAATCGCGTGGTGGGCATCGACTTTTTTATCGTCCCAGCAGCGGTTATGGGTATCCGGATTCACCGCCGGCTGCGGGAGCAGATCCGGCGCGTGCACGCTGATGGCGTTCATCACCGAATGACGACCGGCAAAGTGCTCTTCCGGCAGATAGCGGCTGTCCGAACGCGGATAGGTGATCAGCTTGTGGGTTTCATAGAGCTTCTGGCAGATATCCAGCACGTTCTGCGCGCTGAGGCCAAAGCGCTTCGCGGCCTCAATCTGCAGGGCCGACAGCGAGAACGGCAGAGGCGCGGGTTCTGATTCCCGTTTATCGTTATAGCTGGTGACGATAGCGGGCTGTCCGGTAATGCGGTTAACCACGTGCTCCGCCAGCGGACGGTGCAGCAGACGCCCCTCTTCATCCTGATACGATTCGCAGGCATCGCTCGGCTGCCAGACGGCGGTAAAACGCTCGTCTTCAGGCGTGACGATATGCGCTTTCACCTCAAAGAAATCTTTGGCGACGAAGTTTTCAATCTCTTCATCGCGACGCACGACCAGCCCCAGCACCGGCGTCTGCACGCGCCCCACGGAGAGCACGCCCTGATAGCCCGCGTTGCGCCCGAGGATGGTGTAGGCACGGGTCATGTTGATACCGTACAGCCAGTCCGCGCGCGCGCGCGCCAGCGCGGAGACGCACAGCGGAATAAATTCGCTGTTGGCGCGCAGGCGCGAAATCGCCCGCTCAACGGCCTGCGGGTTGAGGTCGTTGATCAGGCAGCGCTGCACCTGCTGGCGCTTTTCCGGCGCCAGCTCAAGATAGTCCAGCACTTCATCCACCAGCAGCTGTCCTTCCCTGTCCGGGTCACCCGCGTGCACGATTTCATCGGCTTCATGCAGGAAGCGCTTGATCACGTTGAGCTGTTTGGTCACCGAAGGTCGTGGCTGCAGGCGCCATTTTTCAGGCACGATGGGCAGATCGTTCAAATTCCAGCGGGCGTAGCGACTGTCATAGACATCCGGCTGCGCCTGCTCAAGCAGGTGACCAATACACCATGTGACCACCTGCCCGTTACCGCATTCGATAAAGCCGTCGCCTTTGCGATGCGGCTTAGGCAGCACGTCGGCGATGGCACGGGCCAGGCTCGGCTTTTCGGCAATAAACAACCGCATCGAATTAACGGATCTCAATCATCGGACGACCGCCGCGCGCGGTCACCAACTCGCCGATCGCCGTCAGGGTAATGCCGAACTCGGCGGCCGTAGCCTGAACCTCGGCTTCGGATTCCGGCGTCACCGCCAGCAGCAGGCCGCCGGAGGTTTGCGGATCGCACAGCAGGTTGCGCCACTCCTCAGGCATTTCGCCCATCAGGTGACCGTAGCTGGCGAAGTTACGCTGGGTACCGCCCGGAACCGCGCCCTGAGCAATATACTCTTCCACGCCCGGCAGCTTCGGCACGTCCTGATACCAGACCTGCGCCTGCACGCCCGCGCCCTGACACACCTCGGAGAGGTGTCCCAGCAGACCAAAACCGGTCACGTCGGTCATCGCCTTCACGCCGTCGATATTGGCAAACGCCGCACCGGCAAGGTTCATCTGGCACATGACTTCGGTTGCCAGCCCTTTGTGCTCCGGTTTCAGCAGGGATTTTTTCTCGGCGGTGGTCAGCACGCCAATGCCCAGCGGCTTGGTGAGAAACAGCTTGCAGCCCGCCTGCGCAGTGCTGTTGCGCTTCACGCGTTCGGTCGGCACCACGCCGGTAACGGCCAGGCCGAAGATAGGCTCCGGCGCATCAATAGAGTGACCGCCGGCCAGCGCAATTCCCGCCTGCTGGCAGGCGAAACGGCCGCCATCAATCACTTCACGGGCCACTTCCGGCGGGATGGTGTTGATCGGCCAGCCCAGAATGGCGATCGCCATAATCGGCTTACCGCCCATTGCGAAGATATCGCTGATGGCGTTGGTGGCCGCAATGCGTCCGAAGTCGAACGGGTTGTCGACAATCGGCATAAAGAAGTCGGTGGTGCTGATAATGCTGGTGCCGTTACCTAAGTCATAAACCGCTGCATCGTCACGCGTTTCGTTGCCGACAAGCAGGTTCGGGTCGACAAACTTCGCCTGTTCGCTGTGCAGGATGGTCTCCAGCACTTTCGGGGAAATTTTACAACCGCAACCGGCTCCGTGGCTGTACTGCGTTAAACGAATGGTTTGCTCGCTCATGGACGTCTCCTGTCATCTCAATCGCGCTATGGTAGCGCTCATTCCATAAAGAGGTAAGTATGACTGTCTGAATTCTGCGGCAGATGCTCAGAATCCAGACAGTTTAGCGCGCGTTATCAGAAACGGCTGACGAAAGGCGTGGTGTCCGGCACGCTGATGGTGCTGGAGGCTTTAAGCTGCGGAGTACCGAGATAGAGGAAGCCGACAATTTTGTCATGTTCGCCACAGGAGAATCCTTCCCGTACGGCTGCGCTCTCCGTCAGCGGCCCGGTGCGCCAGATGCCGTTGAAGCCCTGCGCGACGGCGGCCATTTGCATCGCCATTACCGCACAGCCCGCGGACATTTCCTGCTCCCAGACCGGCACCTTATGGTCGGCCTGGCATTTCGCCACGACAGCAATAATCATCGGTGCACGGAACGGGGCATTGCGCGCCTTGTCGATGCCCTTCTCATCCTGCCCGGCGGCCACCGCACCCTGCTCCAGCAGCTGGCTGAAACGATCGCGGCCTTCGCCTTCAATTACAAAGAAGTGCCACGGCTGCAGTGTGCCATGATCGGGGGCACGCATGCCGGCACGCAGAATGTTCTCCAGCTGCTCGCCTGCCGGGGCAGGTTCGGCCAGACGGGAAGCGCTACGGCGGTTAACAAGCAGTTCGAGTGCGTCCATTGGTTAACTCCTTTCTTGAAATTTACTCACAAAATTAACACGACGGCAGATTTTGTTACAGCCTGGCAGGCGATTCCTGCTGACAAGTGGCGGTTGGGTCATTACGATAACCCAACATTACCGTCCAGTGGCGACGGAAACAGTCATTTTCTGGTTAGGGAGAATACATGCGAACCCTTTGGCGAATCATTGCCGGTTTCTTTAAATGGACGTGGCGACTGCTCAACTTCGTCCGCAACCTGGTGATGAACATTTTCTTCATTTTTCTGGTTCTGGTTTGCGCGGGAATCTGGATGCACATCAGCAACGCGAATCAGGCGCAGCATTCGACTCGCGGGGCGCTGTTACTCGATATCACCGGGGTTATTGTTGATAAACCTTCCGCCAGCAGCCGTCTGGGCGTAATCAGCCGTCAGCTGTTTGGCGCAACATCAGACCGCCTGCAGGAAAATTCCCTGTTCGATATCGTCGATACCATCCGTCAGGCCAAAGATGACCGTAACATCACCGGCATCGTGCTGGATCTGAAAGATTTTGCCGGTGGCGATCAGCCGTCTATGCAGTACATCGGTAAAGCGCTGCGCGAGTTCCGCGACAGCGGCAAGCCGGTGATTGCCGTGGGCGACAGCTACAGCCAGGGGCAATATTATCTGGCGAGCTTTGCCAATAAGATCTGGCTCTCCCCGCAGGGCACGGTCGATCTGCACGGCTTTGCCACCAACGGCCTGTACTATAAATCGCTGCTCGACAAGCTGAAGGTCACCACCCACGTCTTCCGCGTCGGCACGTATAAATCCGCCGTGGAGCCGTTTATCCGCGACGATATGTCCCCTGCCGCCCGCGAAGCAGATAGCCGCTGGATTGGCGAGCTGTGGCAGAACTATCTCGGCACCGTTGCCGCTAACCGTCAGATTACGCCTGAGCAGGTGTTCCCTGGCGCGCAGGGCGTGCTCGAAGGCCTGCGTAAGGTTGACGGTGATACCGCAAAATATGCGCTCGATAACAAACTGGTTGATGCCCTGGGCACCAGCGCCGAGATTGAAAAATCCCTGAGCAAACAGTTTGGCTGGAGCAAAGAGGACAAAAATTACAGCGCCATCAGCATGTATGATTACTCGACGAAAAAACCGGATGAGAATGGTGACAGCGTCGCGGTGGTCTTTGCCAACGGTGCGATCATGGACGGTCAGGAGACCCCGGGGAACGTGGGCGGCGATACTACCGCGTCGCAAATCCGCGATGCTCGCCTCGATCCGAAAGTGAAGGTAATTGTCCTGCGGGTCAACAGCCCTGGCGGCAGCGTCAGCGCCTCAGAGGTGATCCGTGCTGAACTGGCCGCGGCCCGCGCCGCAGGCAAGCCGGTCGTCGTCTCAATGGGCGGAATGGCCGCGTCCGGAGGTTACTGGATCTCCACGCCAGCCAACTACATCGTGGCTAACCCAAGCACGCTGACCGGCTCGATTGGCATCTTCGGGGTGATCAACACCGTGGAAAACAGCCTGGATTCTCTGGGCGTGCATACCGATGGTGTAGCAACCTCTCCGCTGGCGGATGTGTCGGTGACCAAATCCCTGCCGCCGGAAGTTTCTGAGATGATGCAGCTCAGCATTGAGAACGGCTATAAACGCTTTATCACCCTGGTCGCGGACTCGCGTAAAAAGACGCCTGAGCAGATCGACCAGATTGCACAGGGCCACGTCTGGACCGGCCAGGATGCGAAGAGCAACGGTCTGGTCGACAGTCTGGGTGACTTCGATGACGCGGTGAAGAAAGCCGCCGAACTGGCGAAGCTGAAGCAGTGGCATATCGAGTATTATCAGGAAGAACCGTCGTTCTTCGATATGGTCATGGACAGCATGTCCGGCTCGGTACGTGCCATGCTGCCGGAGGCGCTGCAGGCTTACCTGCCTGCGCCGGTCGCCACGGCGGCAAAAGCGATGAAGGCAGAAAGCGATAAGCTTGCGGCCTTTAACGATCCACAGAGTCGTTACGCGTTTTGCCTGACCTGCGCGAACGTCCGTTAAAACCGTCCCCTCTTCCCGCGAAGAGGGGATTTTTTTCTTTTGAAGAACAAGAACTCACTACCATGCAGAAGAAATCGATTTATGTAGCCTACACTGGCGGTACCATCGGTATGCAGCGCTCCGAAAACGGCTATATCCCCGTCTCCGGCCACCTGCAGCGTCAGCTTGCGCTGATGCCCGAATTCCACCGTCCGGAAATGCCTGACTTTACCATCCACGAATACGAGCCGCTGATGGACTCCTCCGACATGACGCCGGAAGACTGGCAGCATATCGCGGATGATATTAAAGCCCATTACGACCAGTACGACGGCTTCGTGATCCTGCACGGCACCGACACCATGGCGTTTACCGCCTCGGCGCTCTCCTTCATGCTGGAGAACCTGAGCAAGCCGGTTATCGTTACCGGGTCGCAAATTCCGCTGGCGGAGCTGCGCTCGGACGGGCAGATCAACCTGCTGAACTCCCTGTACGTGGCGGCGAATTACCCGATTAACGAAGTGTCGCTGTTCTTTAACAACCGTCTGTATCGCGGGAACCGCACCACCAAAGCCCACGCCGACGGCTTTGACGCCTTTGCCTCACCCAACCTGCAGCCGCTGCTGGAGGCCGGGATTCATATCCGTCGTCTGGGAACCCCTCCTGCGCCGAACACCGCGGGCGAGCTGATTGTGCATCCGATTACCCCGCAACCGATTGGCGTGGTCACCATTTATCCGGGTATCTCTGCGGACGTGGTGCGTAACTTCCTGCGCCAGCCGGTGAAGGCGCTTATCCTGCGCTCCTATGGCGTGGGCAATGCGCCGCAAAACGGCGAGTTTCTGAAAGAGCTTCAGGAAGCCAGCGAGCGCGGAATTGTGGTCGTTAACCTGACCCAGTGTATGTCCGGTAAAGTGAATATGGGGGGCTATGCCACCGGCAACGCGCTGGCGCATGCGGGTGTGATCAGCGGCTTCGATATGACCGTTGAGGCAACGCTGACTAAACTTCACTATTTACTGAGTCAGGATCTGGACATTCAGTCCATTCGCAGCGCGATGATGCAAAACCTGCGCGGCGAACTGACCCCGGACGAATAAGGAGGTCTCATGAAGCAACGCGCCCTGCTACTGGTCGATTTGCAAAATGATTTCTGCGCGGGCGGTGCGCTGGCGGTCGCCGAAGGTGACAGCACCGTTGACGTGGCCAACAAGCTCATTGACTGGTGCAAAGCTCGCGGTGAAGCAGTTGTCGCAAGCCAGGACTGGCACCCGGCAAATCACGGCAGCTTTGCCAGCCAGCACAACGTAGAGCCCTTCACCCAGGGTGAACTCGACGGGCTGGCGCAAACTTTCTGGCCGGATCACTGCGTACAGCAGACGGAAGGCGCGGCGCTGCATCCGCTTCTGAATCAAAAGGCCATCGATGCGGTGTTCCATAAAGGTGAAAACCCGGCTATCGACAGCTATAGCGCGTTTTTTGATAACGGGCATCGCCAGAAAACGGCGCTGGACGCCTGGTTGCGTCACCACGAAATCACGGAGCTGATCGTACTGGGCCTGGCGACGGACTACTGCGTGAAGTTCACCGTGCTGGATGCGCTTCAGCTTGGCTACACCGTCAGCGTCATCACCGACGGCTGCCGCGGGGTGAACATTCAACCACAGGATAGCGCTCAGGCGTTTATGGATATGGCTGCGGAAGGCGCAACCCTGTATACGCTCGAAGACTGGCTGGAAACGCAGGCATAGTCTTTTACGCCCTCTCCCTGTGGGAGAGGGCATCAACCCGCACCATTATTGCATTTTAATCGTCGCAATCGGCTTCGGCGTGATACCGAAGTCCTCTTTCAGCTCGCGCTTGCTCTTCATCACCATCTGGCCTTTGGTGTCGATCGTCATGTGCTGTGCGTCGGTGTTGTTGCGCGCCTGCCACAGCATCACCAGCTGCAAACTGTTCTCTTTTTGCTCCGGCGTCAGCGCAACGCCGTCGGGCCATTTTCCAAGCTCCACGGCGGTCACCAGACGCTGATAAATCTCCGGCGTCATGCCGCTAATCATGTCATCAATATTCACACTCGCGCCCTTTCAAAGGAATAATTTGCTGAATCGTTTTTTCAACCCTTAATCTGGTCACCGTTTTCATCATCGGTGAAGCTCATTGAGGCTGAATTTACGCAGAAACGCTCGCCGGTAGGCTGAGGTCCATCCGGGAAAACGTGCCCAAGGTGCGCGTCGCAGTTGCCGCAGCGAATTTCCGTACGCACCATGCCGTGCGACGAGTCGGTCAGATAGCGGATTGCCTCATCGCTCACCGGCTCATAGAAACTCGGCCAGCCGCAGCCAGAATCAAATTTCGTTTGTGAATTAAACAGCGGGGCATCACAGACCAGGCAGTGGTAGACGCCGTCCCGCTTGTTGTGCAGTAAACGCCCGGTGAACGGCGGTTCCGTTCCGTGATTCTGCGTCACGTAAAACTGCATTTCTGTGAGGTTTTTTTTCAAATCGTCAGGGTTACGTTGGTTCGACATATGCTTACATCTCGCTGTAGAAACAGACATCTTTCAACCCGGATTCTAACAAAACATTAACACCCTTGCGTGCACTTTTGATCTAAACTTATGTGTCGCGAATAAGCGGTCAGGCAATTGTGATCACGTTCACATTTTTATCCTGCGAGGACTTTAAAATCCCGGCGCAGCCCCCATATGGGTGCAAGCTCAAAGGGAAAGTGAGGCGAGTCAGTCGCACAAACGTTAGTCACAGGATTGATTTGTCGCAATGATTGACACGATTCCGCTTGACGCTGCGTAAGGTTTTTGTAATTTTACAGGCAACCTTTTATTCACTAACAAATAGCTGGTGGAATATATGACTATCAAAGTAGGTATCAACGGTTTTGGCCGTATCGGCCGTATTGTTTTCCGTGCTGCTCAGAAACGTTCTGACATCGAAATCGTTGGTATCAACGATCTCCTGGACGCTGAATACATGGCGTACATGCTGAAGTACGACTCAACTCACGGTCGTTTCGACGGCACCGTTGAAGTGAAAGACGGCCACCTGGTTGTTAATGGCAAAACCATCCGCGTTACTGCTGAAAAAGACCCAGCTAACCTGAAATGGAACGAAATCGGTGTTGACGTTGTTGCTGAAGCAACCGGTATCTTCCTGACCGACGAAACTGCGCGTAAACACATCACCGCTGGTGCGAAGAAAGTTGTTCTGACTGGTCCTTCCAAAGACAACACCCCAATGTTCGTTCGTGGTGCAAACTTCGAAACTTACGCTGGCCAGGATATCGTCTCTAACGCATCCTGCACCACCAACTGCCTGGCACCACTGGCTAAAGTTATCAACGACAACTTCGGCATCATCGAAGGTCTGATGACTACTGTTCACGCGACCACCGCTACTCAGAAAACCGTTGATGGCCCGTCTCACAAAGACTGGCGCGGCGGCCGTGGCGCGGCTCAGAACATCATCCCATCCTCTACCGGTGCTGCTAAAGCTGTAGGTAAAGTACTGCCAGAACTGAATGGCAAACTGACTGGTATGGCGTTCCGCGTTCCAACTCCAAACGTATCTGTTGTTGACCTGACCGTTCGTCTGGAAAAAGCTGCTTCTTATGAAGAAATTAAGAAAGCAATCAAAGCTGCTTCCGAAGGCGCAATGAAAGGCGTTCTGGGCTACACCGAAGACGACGTTGTTTCTACCGACTTCAACGGCGAAGTGTGCACTTCCGTGTTCGATGCTAAAGCAGGTATCGCACTGAACGACAACTTCGTTAAACTGGTTTCCTGGTACGACAACGAAACTGGCTACTCTAACAAAGTACTGGACCTGATCGCTCACATCTCCAAATAAGTTGAGATGAGTGCTTGATCCAAAAAGGCGACTTCGGTCGCCTTTTTTTATTTATAAGACAGAGGATTGCTTAATGATTAATAAAATTTTTGCACTTCCGGTAGTCGAACAGCTTACCCCTGTGCTCTCCCGCCGTCAGATTGACGGTGCTGATATCATCGTCGTTGACCATCCGCGTGTTAAAGCGTCCGTGGCGCTGAACGGCGCTCACCTGCTCTCCTGGAAACCGGAAGGCGAAGCCGAAGGTTTGTGGCTGAGCGATGCGACCTCCTTCAAAAAAGGGGCAGCGATCCGCGGTGGCGCGCCTATCTGCTGGCCGTGGTTCGGCCCGTCCGCCCAGCAGGGTTTGCCTTCTCACGGTTTTGCCCGTAACCAGCAGTGGACCCTGAAAGCGCACAACGAAGACGATAACGGCGCCGTGCTGACCTTTGAGCTGCAGGCTAATGATGAAACCCTCGCCCTGTGGCCGCACGATTTCACCCTGTATGCCCGCTTCAAGCTGGGTAAAACCTGCGAAATCGAACTGGAAGCTCACGGCGAGTTCGAGACCACCTCTGCCCTGCACACCTATTTCAACGTGGGTGATATCAGCGCAGTGAAGGTGAGCGGCCTGGGCGATACCTATATCGATAAAGTCGATAACGCGAAAGAAGGCAAACTGAGCGACGGCGTTCAGGCATTCCCTGACCGTACCGACCGCGTCTACCTGCACCCGGAAGCGTGCAGCGTGATCCACGACGGCGCCCTGAACCGCGGCATTGAAGTGGTCCATCATCATCACAGCGATGTGGTGGGCTGGAACCCGGGTCCTGCGCTGTCCGTCAGCATGGCCGACATGACGGATGAGGGTTATAAAGCGTTTGTCTGCGTGGAAACAGCCTGTGTGACCACCCCGCAGAAAGCGAGTGAAGAAAAGCCGTCTCGTTTAGGGCAGACGATTCGCATTGTGAAGCGATAATTTCTCTGCACCACGCTAAAGCAAACGGGGCGCAAGCGCCCCGTTTTGATGCATAGATTGCACTAAATTAATGCACAATCAGAACTTGTAGCTCACACCCACAGAGAAGATGCCTGCCCAGGACTTATCGACCATCGGGCTATCCTTCACTTCGTCGCTCAGACGCTCGTAGCGGCCGGTACCGTACACGCTCCAGTCGCCAAGGAAGTTGTAGCTCGCTGTCAGCTCCAGGTAAGGATCCCAGCCGTCATCTGCACTATAACTTTTCAGACCACTGCGGCGGGACTCGTTTTTAGAGACGCCGTAGTAATAGTCGTTGTAGTTCTCGCTGTTGTACTGCACACCAATACCCGGCGTCAGAGTCAGCCCACCGTTGGTATAGCGGTACAGCCACGCCAGGTCCCAGATAAAGCCGTTGCTGTTATCCAGCGTGTCGCCCGCCAGGGCCGTACGCAGGAAGCCATACTGGGTGTTATGCACGTATGAGAGCCCGGCCATCATCGAGCTTTTACGCTTGTCGAGCTGGCGAAGCGCGTGGCTGTCGCTGTCACCCGGCTTGAAGTGCGTTGGGTCGTAGTAGGCCATGATGGATAGCTTATCGGCCTTGTCGTTCCAGAGATAGTAGCCGCCGCCGAGCCCGCGGAACCAGAAGTTATCGCCTTCATAAGTGATAACGGGAACAGGATAAACATCTCGGTCATACTGTTTGTACGGGCTGTTAATGACGCCAACACCCGCGCCTACCGTCCACTGACTTTCCGCCTGTGCGGTGCTTACTGCGGTCGCGGCAAGGATGCCTAATGCCAGAAGTTTGAGTTTGGTCACAATCCATTCTTTCCTGTAGTCAAATAATCAGCGGGTGAAGTGTAACCGCCATTCCCGTACATCCCAAAATTTTTTGCCTGCTAATCAGTCTGATTAACCCGTTATTTTTAACTTTTCAGATGACAACACGCTTTCATTTACATGACCGCTGAATGAAAAACGTGCATTTGTCTTATAACGACAGTGGAAATTTTTGGATGAGTTATTGATATGTCATTGAAAGTAGATTTTGTGGGCATGCAAGTTTTGCAAATGCCATCTACGCTTTAATTTAAGAAGAGTTTTCCTGAACACCTGCGGTTCTTAGCGTCTGACCTGGCACACAGGTTGCTGCTCTGGCAGTGAGGTGCGAGAGATTCTCTTCCGGGAGCCTCCACTACTCATACGAACGGCTCTTATCCTGTGCTAAAAAACGAAAGGACGGCATGCCATGAATATATTCGATCACTATCGCCAGCGCTATGAAGCTGCCAAGGACGAAGAGTTCACACTGCAGGAGTTTCTTACCATCTGTCGGCAAGATCGCAGTGCCTATGCCAATGCGGCAGAACGGCTATTGATGGCTATTGGTGAGCCAAACATGGTTGACACTGCCCTGGAACCCCGGCTTTCCCGTCTCTTTTCGAATCGGGTGGTCGCCCGATATCCGGCGTTTGAAGAGTTCTATGGTATGGAAGATGCCATCGAACAGATTGTCTCCTATCTGAAGCATGCCGCTCAGGGTCTGGAAGAGAAGAAACAGATCCTCTATTTACTCGGCCCCGTGGGCGGCGGTAAATCCTCGCTGGCGGAACGCCTGAAGTCGCTGATGCAGCGCGTGCCTATCTATGTGCTGAGCGCCAACGGCGAGCGCAGCCCGGTGAATGACCATCCGCTGTGCCTGTTCAATCCGCAGGAAGATGCGCAGATTCTGGATAAAGAATACGGTATTCCGCGTCGCTACCTCGGCACCATCATGTCGCCGTGGGCGGCAAAACGCCTGCACGAGTTTGGTGGCGATATCACCAAATTCCGCGTGGTGAAGGTCTGGCCATCTATCCTTGAACAGATCGCCATCGCCAAAACTGAACCCGGTGATGAGAACAACCAGGACATCTCGGCGCTGGTGGGTAAAGTTGACATCCGCAAGCTGGAAAACTTCGCGCAAAACGATCCGGATGCATACGGTTACTCAGGCGCGCTGTGCCGGGCTAACCAGGGGATCATGGAGTTCGTCGAGATGTTTAAAGCACCGATTAAAGTGCTGCATCCGCTGCTGACGGCTACCCAGGAAGGCAACTACAACGGGACGGAAGGTATCTCCGCCCTGCCGTTTAACGGGATTATTCTCGCCCACTCGAACGAATCTGAATGGGTGACCTTCCGTAATAACAAAAACAATGAGGCCTTCCTTGACCGCGTGTACATCGTCAAGGTGCCTTACTGCCTGCGGATCTCCGAAGAGATCAAAATTTACGAGAAACTGCTTAACCACAGTGAGCTGGTGCACGCTCCCTGCGCGCCGGGCACGCTGGAAACGCTGTCACGCTTCTCCATTCTTTCGCGCCTGAAAGAGCCGGAAAACTCCAGCATTTACTCAAAAATGCGCGTCTATGACGGTGAGAGCCTGAAAGATACCGACCCGAAAGCGAAGTCGTATCAGGAATACCGCGACTATGCCGGGGTTGATGAGGGGATGAACGGTCTGTCCACGCGTTTCGCGTTTAAGATCCTCTCCCGCGTCTTTAACTTCGACCATGCGGAAGTGGCGGCCAACCCGGTTCACCTGTTCTACGTGCTGGAACAGCAAATCGAACGCGAACAGTTCCCGCAGGAGCAGGCTGAACGCTATCTTGAGTTCCTGAAAGGTTACCTGATCCCGAAATACGCCGAGTTCATCGGCAAAGAGATCCAGACGGCCTACCTTGAATCCTATTCAGAGTACGGGCAGAACATTTTTGACCGTTACGTCACCTACGCTGACTTCTGGATCCAGGATCAGGAGTACCGCGACCCGGATACCGGCCAGCTTTTTGACCGTGAATCCCTGAACGCGGAGCTGGAAAAAATCGAGAAGCCTGCCGGGATCAGCAACCCGAAAGACTTCCGTAATGAGATTGTGAACTTCGTCCTGCGCGCCAGAGCGCATAACAACGGGCGCAATCCAAACTGGACCAGCTACGAGAAGCTGCGCACGGTCATTGAGAAGAAAATGTTCTCCAATACCGAAGAGCTGCTGCCGGTGATCTCGTTTAACGCCAAAACCTCAACCGATGAACAGAAAAAACACGACGATTTTGTCGACCGTATGATGGAAAAAGGCTACACCCGCAAACAGGTGCGCCTGCTCTGCGAATGGTACCTGCGCGTGCGTAAATCGTCTTAAAACAAGTGCCCGGCGGCGCTTAGAGCCTGCCGGGCCTACAAAATGCAAGTTGGCAAATGCAGTACGGGGGGTATATGACCTGGTTTATTGACCGGCGTCTTAACGGCAAAAACAAGAGCACGGTGAACCGCCAGCGCTTCTTGCGTCGTTATAAAGCGCAAATTAAACAGTCTATCTCCGAGGCCATCAACAAACGCTCGGTGACCGACGTCGACAGCGGCGAGTCTGTCTCCATCCCCACTGATGACATCAGCGAACCGATGTTTCATCAGGGGCGAGGCGGCCTGCGCCATCGCGTACACCCAGGTAATGACCACTTCGTTCAGAACGACAGAATTGAGCGCCCTCAGGGCGGCGGAGGTGGTTCAGGAAGCGGTCAGGGACAGGCCAGCCAGGACGGTGAAGGTCAGGACGAATTTGTCTTCCAGATTTCAAAAGATGAATATCTCGACCTGCTGTTCGAAGACCTGGCGCTGCCGAATCTGAAGAAGAATCAGCATCGTCAGCTTAATGAATATAAAACTCACCGCGCGGGCTATACCGCCAACGGCGTGCCCGCCAACATCAGCGTCGTACGTTCGCTGCAGAATTCGCTGGCGCGGCGTACGGCCATGACGGCAGGAAAACGTCGCGAGCTGCGCGAGCTGGAGAGCAGCCTGAAGGTGGTGGAAAACACGGAACCGGCGCAACTGCTGGAAGAGGAGCGCCTGCGTATAGAGATTGCAGAGCTGAGGGCGAAGATCGAACGGGTACCGTTTATCGACACCTTTGACCTGCGCTACAAGAACTACGAAAAACGCCCTGAGCCCTCTAGCCAGGCGGTGATGTTCTGTCTGATGGACGTGTCCGGCTCGATGGATCAGGCAACCAAGGATATGGCGAAGCGTTTTTATATCCTGCTCTACCTGTTCCTGAGCAGAACCTATAAGAACGTGGAGGTGGTCTATATCCGCCACCACACCCAGGCGAAGGAGGTGGATGAACATGAGTTCTTCTACTCTCAGGAAACCGGGGGGACCATCGTCTCGAGCGCGCTGAAGCTGATGGATGAAGTGGTCAAAGAGCGCTACGACCCGGCGCAGTGGAATATTTATGCCGCGCAGGCGTCGGACGGCGATAACTGGGCCGACGACTCACCGCTGTGTCACGAGATTCTGGCGAAGAAAATTCTGCCTGTGGTGCGTTACTACAGCTATATCGAAATCACCCGCCGCGCGCACCAGACCCTGTGGCGAGAATATGAGCATCTGCAGGCGATGTTCGACAATTTTGCCATGCAGCATATCCGTGACCAGGATGATATTTATCCGGTGTTCAGGGAGCTGTTCCACAAGCAAAGCTCAACAACCTCTAACTAACCCTTGTTAATCAGCCAGTTAGCTTTGTTTTACTGGCTGATTAACTATAGTTTTCACGTTTAAAATTATCCATGATTTTCATTGTCTTAGTTTTTATTTTGGGGAAGGCGGTTTAGTGGTTATCCGGTTATATCGTGGGTAACTTGTCATCCCCTATAATGTTAAGGGTGTGAGTCAGTACGCCATATACAGTTACATCATCCAGCGCGTCGCCTTCTATCGCTTCACCATCTTCAGTTATCAATGCTGACCCGTAAAGCTTTGCAAACTCGTTCCTATTATCCATTCTGACCAATACCGTATCTCCCTGCTCTGGTCTTAGTGCAACGTTAATCACAGCCCAGCCACACGTCGTTTCTATTACTCTGCAGTTCCCATCAATTCCGCATAGCAGATCGATGGTTAGCCGCTGTTCTTGATAATCCATAGCCGGTGAGGGAAATCCCATCAGAAAACCCTCCCCATGTTGCGCAATATCCAGTAACGGTTATCACTACCGTCCTTCGTCTTATCAGCAAAATCTGGCTGGTATCTCTCAATCCATGCGTTAGCGTCTGCTTGGCTGAAATGCCAGTTTCTTTGACGTAGTTCAGTTATGAACTTATCTGTATTAAGACAAAGGTAGCCCTTTGGATTCTGTTGGATTGACGCTATAAATGCGGCGTGGATATCAGGTTGACGAGGCATAAGAGCACCCTCACTTCATTATTGACTGTATGTATATACAGTAGTATTTTTGGTTTTGCAGATCAAGTTTGCAAGGAGGATCGTGATGTTTGTTGAGCTGGTTTATGACAAGCGAAATGTTGAGGGGCTCGAAGGAGCCAGAGAGATCATTCTGGCCGAGCTGACGAAGCGGGTGCACCAGATTTTCCCTGATGCCGAAGTGAAGGTGAAGCCGATGCAGGCAAATGGCTTGAATAGCGATGCCAGCAAAAGCGATCGGGAAAAACTGAACCGCATGCTGGAGGAAATGTTTGAAGAGTCCGATATGTGGCTGGTTTCTGAGTTCCCGACTGTTCGCCAGGTTGGCCTTTAAATTTTACTCGGGTAATATTCCCGACGTTTGCTCGGGCATGAACACTGAGCAACCAACCGTCGCCCATCTTATGCAAAAATGGGCGGCGGTTTCCTCAGCTTCCAGACTGCAACGCTTCGACCTGTTTCTTTAAATCTTCTATTTGAACCATTAACGCCAGAATAGCTTCATGGTGAAGCGCTGCGGCCGCTCCTGCTACATCTACCGATAGCGTATCTTCAATCTCTGTGCCGTCATCAAGGATAGTCTTACCACCAGTGAAAACCGCTGTCGGGATCACTTCCATCAGTTCCTGAGCGATAAATCCCTGGCCCGGAGGTGCGTTATCCAGTCGTTCCCATGTATAGCCACGTAACATTTTCATTTTCTCAAGCGGAGACTCTATCTGCCTGATATTTGTTTTAATGCGACGGTCGGAATTATTGACCCATGATCCGTTATTAGCCGTGGCGTTACCACCCTCAGAAAAAATCCATGTGACCCATGTACCGTTGGCTTTATCTATCCCTATAGCCATGTCCTGGATGTTCGTGCTGCCACCACGTCTTGCCCCGATATACCCGGCATCGTTAAAATACTGGAATGAATTCCTGCCAATAACACCTCCAATAGTGCCAGTGTCAAATGACTGCATTCCTACTTTATTGCCCGCGTTAGGCGAATATGCCGATGTAAAAAGTGATGATGTTGTCAGCGTTCCCCCGCTCTTCCCGTTCACCGTGCCGAGCCGCGAATCATCACCGGCGGCGACTGTTCCCGCAGCTGTTCCAACATCCCTGGTGGCGCTGTTTCCTAAACCGAGGTTTGTGCGAGCTCCTGATGCGGTTGTCGAACCTGTGCCGCCCTGTGCTACAGACAGCGCTGTAGTGAGTCCGCTTAGAGAGGTGATGTCGCTGTTTGCACCTTTTGCCGCCTTGCCTGAAAGGGATGTGGTAATGCTATTCCAGGCTGGCCCCGTCCATGTCGTTCCATCCGGCAGGGTTACCGTTACATTTCCGGTTCCGGAAAAAATGCTTTGCCAGTTCTGTTTATCGTAATTAAGTCCACGCAGCGCTTCAGCACTTTGCGCCACCAGCGCGGCAGTAACCATGTTCAGCGCCACACGGGGAACCGCTGACCAGGCCGCCCCGGCTTGAGTAGGTCCAGTAAAGTTGCTGACCAGCGTAAGTTGCGCATTACTCTCTACCGATTTTACGGGCAATGTATACGACACGCCGCCCACAGTAGAGACAACAAAGTCACCTGCTGCGAGTTCGGTTGCGAATGAGGTTCCGGTACCGCCAACAATAGCGGACCCATTTGTCAGGGTGATAGTTCCTGCAGACATATGCGCTCCTTTCGGGCAATAAAAAACCCCGCCGGAGCGAGGTCAAATTTTTGAGGATAAAAACCCTTTTGTGTTTGAGAAAAAACACATCATTAGATTAAAATTCACCCATAACAACAAAAGGGAATTACATGAAAACTCGTCTTTTACTCACAGCCATTACATTTTTTATGTTTGGCTGCTCTGGCCATGAAAGAGAATATAATTTCAAAATGGATTACCCAGTTGATGCAGCACGCTTATCACTTGGTGGTGATATTCACGTCAACATCGACTGTGTAAAAAGGAAAGTTAACGTTATTTCAGATAGCAGCAATGGTATTTTTAGCCGTCATGTTAATAAGCGACTGAGTAATATTTGCTATAAAAAAGCAGATAATTTTGATGTTGTGTACAGGTTCGAGCCAGCGAAGGGGGTTAGGCAAAACATGATCGCTACGCATTATCCCCGCGTTCCACCTGCATCAAATGCCGACAAACTGAGCGATGGGGATTCGTAACCCACGCCCCTGAAGGGTCTGGCTCCAGCTGCGCTGATTTTTTGAGATGTATCGGCCCTGCAGCTGCGTGCCAGTCCACTTCAGAGCAATGCCTGAGTAACCTGTTACCCCTCCATCATCACTGAGGTTTCCTGGGCAGTTATTCACCAGAATCCACGGGGTAAAGCTCAGGTTTAACACAAAGGTATTGTTCTGAAGATCATAGTTTGCCGGGACGTCAAAGAAGCCAACAACCCTGGGCATTTTCGATGCTGAAGCTGCGCTCCATATGAGGTTTCCGGCGCTATCGAAAACATCCAGGTAACCGCTCTGCATTCCGATGTTTCTCGTCGTGCGGATCATGCTGCCTGCATTGTCTTCAAGAAGCTCAGCTCCGGGTAAACCATATTTGTTTACATCCAGTTTAAGCCACCGCAATGTTCCGTCATTCCAGAATTGTTGCTGGGTGTAACCCAGCGTACTTCCGTCTCCAAACGGGCTATCCACGCGGTAAAACCCTTTATCCGTAACAGCGCCCAGCGAGCGCTGATCATAAAAAAGGGTGGACCTGTTTTGTGAGTCAACGAGCAACTTTCCGGCACTGTTGTAAACTTCGAATCCGCTCATTGAAAGTTATAAACCTCAACTGTGAAAGTGAATGCTGGACTACCTGTGATCGGTAAATAGAATGCAGTGAAGCCGCCATTAAAAGCGCGGCAGTAATATTCATTCACAGTTACTCCCGTCGTTACAATCGTTATAAATGAGCCATCCTGAGTTATACCCGAAAAGTAAACGTCTTTAACCGTTTCTCCTGCAGCAAACGTCACAGAAGTGCTCCCTATATACCTGATTGCATAATCAGTTAGATCTACAGCAATACGCCCTGCACTATCCCAACATTGTAAACCCTGTGGCATTACCATAACCCCATTCTGACGCGCAGCACGTTGTTGCTGTCGTAAATCTGAATAAGAGTGCTGGATATCAACATTCTCCCCCCTCCAGCCACGCCGTTAATTTCGAACGTTCCGCTTTTATCAATTCGCCATCCCTGCGACCCTGCAACATAATTGTTGGACTGTATGAAGTTGCCGATTTTGGCATTGGTTATCGTGCCATCCTGAATAAACGCTGAGCTGATAAATACCTGGCCATTTACCACGGCGAACGGTGAATACTGGGTATCACCACTGCCACTCATCAGCACGAACTGATTCGCGTTGAAACCTACGCGGGTAACGATCGGCTGTCCTGCCTGCGCCAGCACTGCAATAGACATCCCGGCGTTATACATGATGCCGTTTATCCTCACGCCTGCTTTGAGGGTATAAATCGCCGAAGCGCCGGAGGCATCAACGACGGCGGTAAGCTTATCCTCCAGTGCTGCAGTGACGTCCTCTATCTGCGCCTGTACCTGCGTTGACAGTTCGGCCATTGCCTTATCCACCTCAGCAATAGTCGTTTTAACAACAAGAATATCGGCGCGCACTTCCCCGTATTGTGCCCACTGGTGTTCAACTGCTCCGTGGTTCGCCAGGGCGTTCTGAAGAATTCCCTCAATGTTGGTATCGATATCACCGGTGAGGCGTTCCCCGTCGGCAGAGGTTAGAAAATCGTCTGCGATATCACCCAGATAATCATCGGCGTTATCGTTAGACATCCCTCTTATCCAGTCGGTATACCCTGACTCGTTACCCGTTCTGTCAACCAGCTGCGCGCGGTACCAGAATTCCTGCCCTGCTTTAAGGCCGAGCTGGGTGTATTCAGCAGATGGATAAGGCACGTCTGAGAGCAAGAGTGGATCTGAAAAGTCACTGTTGGCAGTGTACTGAATTTCCGTTTTTAGCGTATCGCCGGTGTTTGCCGGGAAACCCCAGTTAAGACGAATCCCCCAGTTAATGCCCGTGGCCGTGAATCCTACTGGCTTAGGTGGATTGCCAACTTTGCCGGTCAGTGTCTTCTCTTCTGAATATCCCCATCCTGAGGAAATTTCAGCGGCATTAATTGCGCGCACGCGCACCAGGTAGCGCCCCGCATAAATCCCCGGGACGTCAAATGACGTGGTGGAGCTGCGCGGCATGTTCACCCAGTTTCCGTCATTGCGGCGCCACTGCCCCTCATAGGCGATAGCGTTCTGCGCCTGGTCCCAGCTGACGCGCATCGTTTCGACGCTGATATTCTGCTGAACCACAGAAAACGAGCTGATCACGATGTTAGCTGGCGGTGACTGATTACCAGGAGGTATTACACTTATTGGCCGCTGGTCGATAATTGCGCCAGTATCGATACGGGCATATTTATCCGGATCGTGCCATGCGGCGGTGATCGAGAAGGTGCCATTATCGTTATCGGTTACGCTGACAACGCGGTACTGCTGCGCGTAGAGCTCGTCCGATTCCACCACCCAAACAGCTTCGGCCTGAGGCGTCTCACTGTATGCCGTGGTGACTGTGACTGATTCACCGTTCACGGCCTGAATGGTCCTGCTCTGCGATGCCCCGGAAGGTAAGTTGAGAATAAGGCGATCACCTGCTGCCGCATCTGCCACGCGGTCAAGTTTGATAACGCGACCGTTAACGGCGCTGATACGGCCACCCATAACCTTTCCTGAAAGCAGCTCGTCTGCCACAGCTATGATGTAGCCCGGCTGCGGAATGTTTCCGTCCAGACCGACATCAAACGAAACAACGCGATCCTTGTTGTTGGTGAGGATACCCCAGCGGCCTTTTCGGTTTGCTTCAGACTGCCTGGTACAGCCGATGGCTGTCATTTCCAGTTGATTGAAACCGTACCGCGCCACCAGCGCCTGCTCAAATACCGGCTCCATCGCGTCGGCGTAAGCATTACCGGGATCAGACCATGATACCAGCGCAGTGGTGTAGCGGCTTTTCGTGGTGCTGCTCGAATAGGTGAAGCGACCGCCAACAACGTTAGCGCGCGTGTAGCTGTAATCAACATCGCGCGGCATGTCAGCCAGGGCAACAATCTGATCCCCGCCCCAGTAGGTCATACCTCGGAAGATAGCAGCAAAATCACGCAGGACTGTGTAGGCGTCGTTACGGTCCTGGATGTACACGTTGCAGGTATAACGTGGTTCGGTACCGTTGCCCCCTTTGCCGTCTGGTACCATCTGATCGCAATACTGGGCAACCTGATACAGCGTCCATTTATCGATATTCGCAGCGGTCAAACGGTGACCGAGGCCGAACCGGTCAGAAACAACCAGATCGTAAAAAATCCACGCCGGATTATCCGTCCATGCCCACTTAAACGCACCGGTCCATGTCCCGCTGTACGTTCTTGTTTCGGGGTCATAGTTATCTGGTACACGAATAACACGCCCGCGAGGCTCGCAGGAGATCTGCGGGATAGAGCCGTTAAACTGGCTGGAATCGAATTCGATGTAGAGTAGCGCTGTGTTGGGATAGCGTAACTTGGCGTCAATCACCTCAGTGAAGCTCTGCAGCGTCATCGTGTCGCCGATCTTCGCGCTGTTGGCGTCAGAGGTAATCTTACGCAGACGGATTGTCCAGGTGCTGCCAGCCTGCGGTAAATCAATACGATGGCTGCGCTCATAACCAGACGTCGTTTTTCCGGTCACGCTGGTATTGAGTACCGTCTGCCACGCGCCGCCGTCCGTCTGCAGGTCAATCGCATAATTGACCGAGTAACCCACCAGATCGCCGTCGTCCTCCTGTTTGAAAAGCGAGGGCCATTTCAGACGCAGGCGAACTGCTGAAAGCTGCGTATTGGTAAAGGTGCGAGTCCATGCTGTAGCGCTTGATACCTCAGTTCCCACGCTGATTTCGTTTTCGGTACCGGGAATACCCTGAATATATTTTTGCGCCTGCGTTCCCGCGCGAAACTCCCACGTCACGCCGCTGAAGTTTTGGGAGCCGTCAGCATTTTCCAGGGCCGTTCCGTCCAGGTAGATATCTTTTCCGGTTAGCTGCCCTGCAAACTCCCCTTCCCCAAGCGCAACAAGGATTTTTGCCTTCGCTACAGATTGCAGATCATCAGGCTGTTCGGTAGGGGTTCGGGAACTTGAGCTGCCGCCCTTGCGGCCCTTTAACACTTTATCTGTAGCCATATTGCGCCCATAAAAAAGCCACCCGAAGGTGGCCAGAAAAAAGGTTAGTTATCTACTGCTGATCTTCGACATAAATTCCGGCAGAAATAATCGCTCCGCCTATCCGCCGGCGACCATAAAGGAGCGGTACCGGGTATCCTTGCGCCGCGGTGTTTGTTACACCACCGAATGCGTATGATGCACGGTTATCTGCGCTTTGTTTGCTGGCTAATCCGGTTGGTTGGGGTGATAGCATCTGGACGACGCCACCAAGGATCAGAGCTCCACCAGCCTGATAGAAAAATGGTGAAGCTCCAGCAAATGGCGTGAAATTTAATACCACCCCAACGGCCACCAATACAGCACCTAAAATAGTTTGTAATACACCTGCTTTTTTACTTCCAATCGGCACTGGAACGATTCTTATAACCTCACCACTGACAGGAAATCCTAATTCATCAACGCCAATATTTTTCTTCCCGCAAAAAACCGCATAAGAAAGCCCTCTTTGCTTACTTGTATTCATGAATTTTTCGAAACCATTAATCGTAGCAGATAAGGCTTTGCAAGCTTCTTTGGTTGTGCTTATTGAGCGATGATGTGTTTTACCAAAAGTCTTTCCCAGAACGCCGCCAAGTTCAATGCGAGTCATTACATCTGACATGAATCACCCCAATAAAAAAGCCACCCAAAGGTGGCCTTTTCCTGTTAAATATCAACGCTAATTTATCGACATCGGGAGTATATCTACATTCCCACTTTGATCGATAAATATCCTTAAAAATCGAGGAGTGTTTTCTTTTATTGAAAACTCCCGTTCTTTTTTAGGTGCACCATTACATAGGCCTTTACCGGCAAACCCAGCCCCAATCAATACATCGCCAGGGTTTAAGTACGCAGTGACTTTTTCACCTGTATCAAGTTCAGCCAAATATTTACCATTGATATAGGTTGTTATAGCGCATCCACCAGCAACGAAACCTTTATCGCGAATGATAGTTACGGCAGTTGTGTTTGTTGACTGTTGAAACTCTTTCGGTGCTGACACTTCTTTTGCATACTGCGGGAGAACAGGCTCAGTCGAACAACCAGCCAAAATTAACAACGAAAATGCCAATAATGATTTTTTCATATCCCTATCCCCTTTGGTTTTGCAAAAGGTTAGCACAGAGATTTGTAACGTAGAATCTTCATCGTCCTTTCCTGCCAGTAACCCCCATACGGTACGCGCTGGCTCAGATGGCCGTATAGGTGGTGCAGCAGCATATTTCCCTCCAGCAGAATTCCCGCGTGATTCCACTTATCGGCCTGGACCTGCATGATCACCATATCGCCGGGTTTCGGTGGCCCATCGAATTCACGGAATCCGCACTCATACCAGCAATCCTGATAGAAGTTGTCCGGATAGTCGCTTTCCCACCAGGGATAATCCACACGGTAATCGTGGAGCTCGATACCATGCGTTTGCCGGAAATAGCTCATTACCAGCCCCCAGCAGTCGAAGTGTCCAAGCACAAACGGACGCTCCAGCAGCGGCAGTTCTCCGCGCGGCTGGATGGTGCGTAAATCACCCTCCGGCCAGCTCACAATATGCCAGGGTAAAAGCGTTGCATCGCATTGCGCTTTATCCAGTTCGCTCGGTTGCGTTGTGGCGTCAGGGTGACTGTGAACGATGGCGATCACCGTTCCCCAGTCCTCAGCAGCTGCGTAGTCTTCGGGGCAAAGGACAAAATTGTCCTCCGGCGCCGCGGCAAGATTCCGGCACGGGAAATAACGTTCAACGCGGCTTTTCTGCGCCACCACGCCGCAACACTCAAGAGGATATTCAGCTGCAGCATGCGCAATAATCGCATCGATGGTGTTCTGACGCATATCAACTCCTGATCAAAGACGTGCCCGGGAAGCCACCAAACGAGAGTTCGTTATTTTCGCCGAATCGGAGTTTGCAGGCCGTCAGCGTGCCGTTGCATTCATCCAGCGACGGATCGCTTACCGGGTTGTTGTTTTTGTCGAAATAGCGGGTGCCGGCATAGTCGCAGCCGTCGCCTGTACGATATTTATTCCGGATGCACCAGGTACACAGGGAATGAAGCTGTCGCGTCGGGATCATTTGCCCCTGCAGGTCCATCGGGCTGGACAGAGCAAATTCAACGGTTTCACCGGCGAGCTCGCCCGTTTTCCCGTCGATATACCACACCTGCAGCTTTTCCTGAGTCGGGTCTGCTGTGGGGTTGCCGTCTGCGAAATTTCTGGCATCGAGATATTTCTCTTTTGTGTCATGAATAGTGACTTTCGCCTGCAGCAGATCGTCATACGCAAGACACAGGGCTGAAATGGAGCTTTCGATGTTCGCAACCGTCAGGGATGGCGTTGCATTGCTCCCACTGGTTGATTTCTCCAGACCTTCCAGTTGATATGGCCAGGCGGCATATTCATTTCCCTGCCACCAGATTGGTTTCGCCGGAAGCTTGGACTCATCCCCACCAGCGGCGATGATTTCCGCTTCTGTGTGGGGAATGCGGTAATTGTGAAAGCGGAGAACGTCCGTTAGCCCAAAGGAAGAACCGTCCACCTCAATCAGACGAACATCGTTTCCGGATTCCAGCTTCTGATAATCTGCGTTTAAGCTCATGGTTTAAATGCCTGGATGAATGTTGCTTCAAGGTTGAATTTCCCCGCGCCCAGCCCGGTGGGTTTATACGTTTCGCAACGATACAAACCCAAAGGCTCGAGCGGCGGCTTCCACTGAAAGGCTTTCGTTCCTTCATGCCTGTCGAGAAAAGACTTAATGGCAGAAATGTAGGTTTCGTTGCCAGTGAAGTTAAGCGTCCACTGCTGAGTTCTGGTGTTCAATCCATCCCCTGAAACCTGCTCATATCCATCGCCAAACTGGGCTTTCCTGACGCGGAAACTTGTATCAGCCTCCGCGTTAATCCGTGGGCACCAGGTGAAAGTTTCAATGGCCATAATTATCGGGTTCCTTTCATTGCGTTCCATATGTCGCCGCCGGGACGAATGTCACGCATCACATTCTGCTTATAACGTCGATCAACAAATTCCCCGACCTCGGCACCAAATTGCTCAAGGCCTGACGAGGCTTGAGTTTGAGTGTTGCCGTTGCCATCGATGGTGATATAAACCTGTGGCGCCGAAGATACAGACTGACCGCCGCCACCTCCGACCGCACGAACGCCGAGAGAACCATCCGGCGCGCGGGTAAGCGGCATGATCGCCTCCGGCCCAGCCTCGCCCATGATTCCGGCCCCGCCTTTTGCGAAAGCGAACATGGTGGGGTTTCTGACGATCCCATTACTAAAAGCGCTCAGAGATGGAGAGTCATAAACGCCGCCTTTGGCGTTAAACTGGAAGTTCGATCCGTAACTGGAAACCGCCGTACCGGTGCTGACTGATGCTCCCGCCCCGCCCCCGAAGAAGCTGCCTACACTGCCGATGAGAGAGCCAAAGATGCCAGAACCGGAAGAGGCCCCACCCATCGCGCTAACCACCGCCATCTGCAGAGCCACTTTTTCGATAATCTGCAGGACAGAAATACCCCACGATTTCCAGCTAACCTTATTGCCTTCTAACATTGAGGTGACGTTACCAAACGCGCTGTCGAGTGTGGTTTTAACCCCATCAGAAACCGTGCCGGATACGTTACTGATTTCATCAAACCAGTTTGCATAGCCGCGTGATACTCCGGACATCCAATCCGCTTCAGCTGCTGCAATAGCCTTGTATTTCTTATCCAGAGCATCGAGGGCTGCGGCGCGCTGCGCGATGGCCTCGGTACCGCCGTCCGTTTTAGCAAAAACACGGTCGATCTGTTGCGTCTCGTCGAACCTGCTGCGCTGGCGATCGCTCATGCCTGCAGTTTCGGTTGTCAGCGTCGCCTCATCCCTGAACTTTCGGGCCGCTTCAGTTAAATCCTTCAGGGCATCAGCTTGTTCGCGCTGCTTGCGCACGTTCTCGTCGGCTTTTTGCGTCCATTTTGCCAGCTCTGCTGATGATGCCTGGATCGCCCTGCGCTGCTCGTCGGTCCATTTAGTGCCTGCCTGGTGCGATGCAGCGTAAAGCTCCGAGGCTTTTTCGCCTTCCGTGGCCCGAACGCGTTGCACGTCAATAGCCACGCTCAGATCGGCCATTTTCCGGGAATACTGTTCGGCGGTGCTGGCCGCTTCGCGCTCGGCTTTACTCTGCGCATTTGAGGCAGCAGTGGAGGTTTTTTTTGCTTCTGCAGCTGCTGCATCCTTTTTGGCTGCCTGATCCTTGTTGTAGATGTACTGTGTATAAAGCGCCCCAGTCAGCTTCAGGTCTTCTGCTTCGTAGACGTGCTGCTGATGGAGTTTCTCTAATCCGCTTAAGCTGGCCAGCTCATTATCGCGGCGCGAGCGCTCCAGTGCGGTTTGCTGTTGAGGCGTTGCGTTCGCCAGTGAGACGACGGGCCCGGCATATTGCGGCGGCTTGGCGCCAGCGGTCGCTGACATTGAGCGGTTAAGCAGGTCATACGCACCTTTCAGGATTGAGACGGCACCAGCCTGTTCGATAGCCTTTTGCGTGGCCAGGTCACTGGCGTTGTTTACCAGCTTCTGCGTTTGCTCAACTTTTGAGGCTGCCTGTTCGCGCTGGTACTCCAGCTGGTTCAGCTTGTCGGTCAGCTCGATGTTTTTGGCCGTGATGTCGGCCTGGTCCATGAAGGTGTTGATCAGGGTCAGCGTCGGATGGCGGTTGTAGTCCTGCTGGATTTGGTCAACCGCCTTAAGGCTGTCTTTCACCTTCGCGATCTGAGAGTCGAGGTCGGCCAGGTCCTGCTTTTGCGCCTGTAAAGATGTACGGGCATCAGCCGCGGTCGAACGCAGGCCAAGCACCGACATCTGCTGGAGCTTGGTGTTGATCTCGTCAAGGTTGTTGGCAAAACCTACCGCCTCACGGTGCACCTGCTGGGTATGCTGATAAAGGCCATACATCGCGGCGCCGGCACCGATAATCACTCCAGGCCATCCACCGAGAATACCCAGCACCCCACTACCCAGCCGTGACATTACCGAGGCTGTATTGGTGAGGTTGTTAACTGCAGAAGCCCTGCCAGCAAGCGCTGTATTTAGTGATGCCTGAGCTGCAGCAAGATTACGCTCAGCGACAATCTGAGCCTCAATACTCGTCGCCGCTGCACGCGCCTGTTGAGCGCGGTAAACAGCCTGGCGACCAGCAGCAACGCTAACCTGAGCTCCACGGACCTGAGCCTGCGCCAGCGCGACCTCGGCGGCCGTATTAGCGAGGACTGCCCGGGTTGACTGAGCAACGCTGCCGACCATGTTGCCAAAATAACGAGCGAGGCCAACACCAACCAGAAGACCGGCTGTATTTGCCACATCATCGATGTTATTCGCCAGACCATCCAGCACGCCAGAAAGCGTGGATGATGCGCCGACAGCATCATTCGCCCCGCCAACCCATGCGAGAAAGGCGTTTTGCACTTTCTGTGCAGATCCGCTGATGGATGCAGGAAGGGTGTCGAATTCTTTACGGAGGATCTCAACGTTGGTCAGCAGCGGGACGATCTTGTTGGTCGTCAGCTCGCCGTTGTTGGCCATATTTCGCAGGCCACCAACAGTGGTACCCAGCCCATCAGCCAGCAGTTTCGCCAGGCGGCCACCGTTCTCCATGATGGAGTTAAATTCTTCACCTCGCAAAACGCCTGAGCCAAGTGCCTGGCTAAGCTGGGTGATAACAGAACTCGCCTCTTCGGTACTGGCGCCAGACAGCTTCAGTGAGGTTGCTACGGTTTCCGTCACTTTTGCGACGTCAGCAGAAGCGTAACCGGCATCTCGCAGGGACTGCGCAATTCTGCTGTACAGGTTGCTGTTTGCCTCGAGTGATGTTCCGGTGCGCTGGCTAATCTCCATCAGCACGCGCTGGGATTGCACGTAATCCTCACTGGAAGAGGACGCAAGGCGAAGACGCCCATTCAACTGGTTCCACGTGTCGGCAAACTGAATCAGCTGATGCGTGGCAAATGCACCAGCCCACGCACCGGCAAGCCCTGCAGCAGAGGATCGCACGGTTGCAAGCTGAGAATTCAGGTCAGCCAAAGACCGCTGAGTTTCACGCGTGGCCGCTGCAGCTTTTTTCCCGCCCTGTTCCATAGTGCGGTAGTAATCGGTTCCCATGCGGGACGCTCTGGCGATCTCTGACTGGAAAGAAGAAGAGTTCGCCGAAATTTTGATGATTAGCTCGCGCAGCGTTGCCATATTTCACCCATAAAAAAGCCCACAGCCGCGGGCATCAAAGACTGGACATCCATTCTTCAAGTTCAGAGACTTCAGCGCCTTCTTCCTGCTCACCCCATTTCAGCATCACGTCAGGAATGGTGAATTTCCCGCCCTGAGAGTTCAGCATTGCAACGGAGATCTGCGCCGCCTGAGCATCGGCGCGCCAGTCACCAATCGGACTGATGCGGTCGAACTCGATCCACATTTTGAGCTCGCTGGCGGTCATGGTCTGGCGCAGTTCGTGGAGAGTGCGCCCCAACCGGAGCGCCAGCGACATCAGGAAGAAGGTCAGCGGCTGCTTTACGGCTTTCCCGCTTCTTCCTGGCTCATTCCGAGGTTGATAGCCTGAGCCAGCAGGCGGGAGTGCACAGGACCATAAATTTTAGATACCTGCTCCTGATCCTCATCGCTGAATACTCGCTCGCCGTTTTCATCCAGCAGAACGTCAATAAACAGAACCACATCAGCCTCTTTGTTACGCAGAAACTTTTCCGCCTCCGTCAGCGTCGGTGCCTCTTCGCCCTCGGCGATCTGTGGATTAACGATCTCCCGGAATTTCACCCAGGCATCGCCAGAGGGTTCACGCAGCGTTACCTTTGCGCCATCCCATTCAGGGACCGTGATACCTTCTTTGGTGCGGTAGGCTTTCGATGCTGTAAGCGCCACGTTGCGTAATGAATTCTGTGATGTTTTTTGCGGCATTTCATTTTTCTCTTGTTACATGATCGGAGGGATAAAAAAAAAGCGGCCGAAGCCGCTCAGGAACCAGACGCGTAGATGCGTTTAGGTTTGCCGCGTACACGCAGAGAATAGGTAGCGCCAACAACGGAAGAGGTTGCAGCAGACCATGAGCTCTGGCGCACCTCAACCAGCACGTAGAAACCGTTGCCAGACGGGAATACCACGCGCAGCGCGCGCAGTTCGTCATTTTCGTAAGCGGTCTGCAGTGCCTCCTGTGCTGCTTCATCGCCAACCCAGTTACGGGTAATGCTCATTTCAGCAGGCGCGGCGAGGCCGTTGGTTTGCTCCTGTTCAGTTGAGCACAGCGTGGTTACGTCGATATCCCCTTTCTGCCCGCCGGTGAAGGTGATCTCCTTTGTTGCACAGGCTGCTTCCAGCCAGGTAACACCAGCACCCGGGAAACCTGAGGCGTTAAAATCCTCGGCGGTTACGGGTGCGTCGGAGACGGCAAAGGTCATCCCCTTTGTGACTTCATACTTACTGGTCATGGTTTCTCCAGTTAAAAAAAATACCGCCGGAGCGGTCTGTTATGGTGGGTAAAGTTAAACGGTTACCTGAAATTCGAGCGTTGCCCGGTGATAGCGCAGATCAGGCTCATAGCCCGGCGTTTTTACAATACTTCCCGGCTTCAGCATCTGCAGGGCATCAAGCGCCATATTCCTGATTGTGCGCGCTTCAGTGATGGTGCTGGAATAAACATCAACCTGCACGGAAACGGCTGATTCAGCCTGACCGCAGAGAACGTCAGCGGCCACGTCGGTAATAATTGAGAAAATTACCCAGGGCGGCGAGATTGAAGGCTTCCCGTCATTGCCGAGCGGCGCAACGTAGGGATAAACCTGCCCTCCGGCCAGCGGCGCCAGCAGAGGATAGAGATCGTCTTCCGTCATTTGCTTAATGCCTCGTCAATGGCCTGGTTCATGCGCCTGATCGCGACCTCCGTCGCCTGCTCCTGGCGAACATCGAACGCGGGACGAATGAAAGGGTGCGGCGGCATGTTAACGGTACCCATTTCTACGAATCGCCAGTAAAACGCATTACGCGGATCGCTGGCTTTCATGGTGTTGTCGCTATTACCGGTTCGCATGTTGCGGCCACGGATATGAATACCGGAAGATATTTCCCCGCGGCGGCGGCTTTTTTGGGTCACCACCACCACGTTTTTTTTCAGTTTCCCGGTACGTACCGGCGCGCGGGCGATCACTTCTTCCTTAAGCACTTCGGCGCCAGCGCGCGTGGCATCACGCAGGACCTTGTTGTTTTCAGCGCGGCTAAGCGCCTCCAGATCCTTTGCGATTTCATTCAGCCCGGAAAAATCGAGGCTCGTCTCAATCATTTTTCAGCTCCCGTTTTGCAAAGAATTTCCAGGCGAGTGCCGTTCGCATTTGCTACAGGAGGACCGATGATATTTAGCACCTGACCTTTATACGGGCCGCTGAGCACTTCAAGACGAGAAGAGGCGTTTAGCTCTGACCTGAAGCGCATCCAGACGCGAATGGTTGCCTGCGCCGTTTCCGCGCCGCCTGAAAGCTGCTCTCTGCCGCTGATCCCCTTTACCTCAGCCGGGACCGGGTTGCCACCAGTCCACGTTTCAACCGGCTGACCAGATGGATCGCGCGAAGTCGTGAAGGTGAGAATTTTTACCCGGTGCCTGAATCGTCCAGGTTCCATCAGGAGCCCTCCTCAGGTTCAGATTTACCGCGCCAGTTGCGATGGATGAACATCATGCGTTCTGCTGCAGCGTTCTCATAAAGTTGTACTTCGCTTTGCGCGGTGCGGTGTTCAAACATGTCAGCAAAGACAAGAAGAACGGCGCCCTTAACGGCTGCAGGAATATCAGCTGCAACATTCCATGCTGGTTCATCGCACCAGCGTATGCAGTAGTCAAAAGCTGCCTGAGCGTACAGGGTGATCAGCTCGTCCCTGTCGTCTTCCTCAAATTCAATCTGCTGCTTAAACAGGCGGAGGCCAATTACATCCAGAACATCTATCGCCATACGTTAAAGGGCGGGTCACCCCGCCCCCTCCATCATGAGCCAGAAGAGAAACTGCCCTTGATGATTGCCGTCGGGCGATAGTGCGCCAGCGCCAGGCGCTCTTCGCACAGGATGGTCAGCATGTTTTTCACGAAGTTATCGCGGTCTTCACGGCTGACTTCCACGGTGGCATCCATGCGATCCCACACCTGTGAGGCCATATCAAATCCGCCCACCGTAAAGGTGCCTGCGGCCTGCGCCTTAGTCGGAACCACTGGCAGGCCCCACATGATGTTGCTGGTAAACGCCTGAGGACCACCGAAGATATAGCGGCCTTCGTTGTCTTTCAGCAGCGCGATGTTGTGCCAGTCGCGCGGGTTCAGGACGATACCGGAAGCGCTAAACTCAGACTCTGTCACCTGGTAAATAGCGTGAGCGATAATGTCAGCGCGGGTGTCGCCAGTGGCATTCAGCGAGGTGTCGTAGGCGGTTGCCACTTTGTTCAGACCTTCCAGGTTATCCCCGGTACCGTCGCCGTTCAGCAGCTGGCCTTCTTCCTTCAGTGCCAGGCCGTACATGAGGCGGTTGTTAACGTAGGACTGCAGCATTGGCGCATCGTCCATCACCTGACGTGATGCCTGCACCCAGTGCGCGATGGTCTTCACGTTCGCGGTCTGCTTGCTGAATGTGATATCCGATTCTGGCTTAAGCGCTTTCTCAGCCACCACATCGGCGTTATTGGTAAACACCTCTTCACGCACGTATTCGAGAGCGTTGCTGGAAATTCGGCCCTGAGCCAGCAGGTCACGAATAGTCAGACGGCGCAGGCCCGGCATGATGATGCCAGGGATCTGCATCGGCTGGATCAGTGAGCCAGCAGAATCAGCGTCACTGCCGAGAGACTTGTTAAACGTCTTCGCGTCGAAGGTGCCCTGTTTACCGTCCCATGACTTGATGAGCTCTTCAGCAGCACGTTCAGAGAAGGATTTCTTCTCACCCGGATTTTCAGCACCAGAAGCCAGTTTCTGTTCAAGATCGAAGAGGCGGGTACCGGATTTGGTCAGTTCTTCCTGTACCTTCACCAGGTCTTCCTGCAGCTGTTTGGACACGACGCCGGTCTTTTCGATTTCCGTCTTCTGGGCATCGAAAAGCTGGGTCATTTTCTGCTGGGATTCTTCGATTGCTTTTTGAATGAGAGCGAGTTCAGACATAATTAATTACCTAAATTAGAGGGAAAAGATTTGATGCTCTGAAGCAGAGCGTTGATTTGTGCTTCGTTTCCGTCGCCCTCGGACTCGCTCCGAATCGCTGACTTAAACCGGGCTATTAACCCAACTGCCTGTGATTTGGTGAGCCCGACTGAATCCCTCAGCCAGTTCTCCACATCACGGATCGTTTCAATGCCATCGACACTTTTCATGGCTGCGATGCCAGCCTGTTCGTTGGCGGGGAAAGTGCAGACGCTGATTTCACGCAGAGCCTGGATATTCTTAAAAATGCGGCCTGTTGGAATGATGGTGTAATCGTCTTTCGCAACGGAAAAGCCAACCGACATACCTTCAACCGTACCGTGCTGCATTGCCGCTTTCAGGTCGGCGGCGCCGCTGTGCCCTGGGGTAAGTTGACCGCGCACATACAGGCCTTTTTCGTCTTCGGCCAGGCTGTCCCATTTACCAACCGGCAGCTCCCACGTCTTGTGGTTGAAAAACATCGCAACTTTGCGGGTCTGGTTCGCCAGTGCGTTTTTAAACGCCCCGGGCAGAATGATGTCGCCATCGGAATCGGTGTTATTAAAAACAGAGGCGTAGCCTTCAAAAATCCCCTGTTTACCGTCACCGGTGAATTTGATTTCTGTCTCGTCGAAGGACAGCGTTTTTACGATCTCAGGCATTACGGCCCCCATAAAAATTAAGCCCCGTTATTACGGGGCTCTTTGTTGGTTCCTAAATCGGTGATCGGCACGTATTGCGACTGGCGCATTGCCACATCGCCACCCGGCAATGGCGGGAGGTTGTCTGTTCGTCGCATCTCGTTGATGGTGCGTAGCCCTGCCTCTCCCATTGCCTTCATAAAGGCAGCGCGGGATGCCGAATCGCCCCTCAGCAGGCCGTCGAGGTTGTGCTCAGCATGAATGCGGCCGACATCCTTAGCAGGAATAAGCCACCGCTGAACGCTGTTTTCCCACCGGGAGATATAGGGCTGTAGGGTGTACTGCAGGAAGCCGAGATTCTGCTGCTCGATGCCCGATCCCCAGCTCGTTGATTTCTCGACGTCGCCGACAAGGTGAGGCGGTACGCCAAAGAATCGCGCCAGTTCACTTACCTGAAATTTTCGGGACGCCATCATTTCGGCATCCTGCGGCGTTACGCCAATTGCCGATGTGGAAAAGCCCGCTTCCAGAATCCAAAGGCGTTTTTTAACCGGACCGCCGGCGATCTCTTTGAAGTTCTCTTCTACCTGCGAGCGCTGCTGTTCATTTAGCACTTTTTCGCCGGTTGAGAGGATTTGCGGAGACTTGGCGCCGTTGGCAAAGAAATCTCGCTGCTGGTCCTCCATCGCAACTGCCACACCCGCCGATTTACAGGCAAAAGCAATGGGTGACAGGCCGACCAGCCCGGTGAATCCGAAGCCTTTAAGGTGAAAAATCTCTCTCTGCGAAAAGTCGGCGTATTCGCTGTCGCGTTGATAGCGATAAACCACTTTTTTTCCGACGAGTTTCACATCCATATTGGCAGACTGAAGCGGGAGAAGGCTGATCACGTCACCCGCACTGTTGCGGTCCACCAGTGCATATGCGTTACCGTAGAAACAGAGCTGCATCGTCATGGCCTCCCTGAATTCCTGGGCGGTCATGTACTGATTCGGTGAGTAGCGCAGCAGTCGCGCCAGCGGATTGCTCAACCCCACTTTTTTGCGGTTGTCATTCTGGTCGGTTTCGAAGACATCAAGAGGTAAGCATGCCGTGAGCGTTGAAATCAGGCTCACGCAGCGCCAAACCGTCGAAATTTGCAGTATCCGTTCATCGTTAATGGATGAATCGCCCAGGTGTCCGTGGGCCGAAACAGGCCCCGTCTGTGAGCCCTGATTTGGGGTGACTAAACGCCCGCCGACAAACCAGGACTGCAGCCTTGCCCACCAGCCGTTATTGGTTCGCAGGTCAATCGTGTATTTAGGTTCTTCCATCACATGCTCAGCGGTCGGAAAATGAAATCGTCGAAGTCACCACCCTGTTCGGTAACTTCCCCATTAGCAGCACCAACGGACATTGTCATTGCGACCATGCCATCAATACGGCCCGTTGCTTTGGATTTATCCAGCTTACGGTTGCCAGCAGCATCTTTTACGATCACCGCGTTCCAGGCACACATGGTTAACACCGGGTGCATACCATGCCTCACGCGCCCGTTAAGCATCAGTGACTCAAGGGTGTCTACAGCCGGGCCCATATCCTTAAAGCCCTGTCCGAACTCGACCAGCGGAAGGCTCAGACCGATGTCGTCAGCTTCTTTCCTGAACTGGTCAATGCGCCATCGGTCGAAGGCCATTGAGGTAAGATCGAAATCACCGATTATTTCAGCGATATCGGCAACCACGAATGAGTAATCGACCGATGCGCCGGGTGTGGTACGCAAAAGCCCCTCTCTGGCCCATACGTCATATGGCGCGCGGTCTGTTTTGGACCGTGCCTCCAGCGTTTTTTGAGGCGTCCAGAAGAACGGGAAGATATCCCAGATGCCATCCTCTGCTTCACCGGCGATAACCAGCGCCGTTAAGTCATTCCTGGCTGACAGATCCAGCCCCGCGTACCACTTCCTCGGCGTATTAACCGGCATGCCACCGCACAACTCCCACACGCTGCGGGAGATAAACGGTGATACGGTGGAAACGCGCTGGTTCAGGTTGAGGTTGCGGAATGTGTTCTCGAAGCTCGGCATTCGCGAGGCCATTTCTGCCTGGCGCGCCATGTCTTTTTCGGAACGGAAGGTTCCGAGCGCCGGGTTCGCGGCAAGCCAGGATTCCCGCTTACCGATATCAGCGTCTTTTGGCGCTTCGTAAACGTGGCAGACAATGTGCGGATCTTTCGATTTGACCGCATCATCAATCCAGATGCTCAACAGGTCGGCATCGTTCGCCGCCTGGGTGCTGATAACGATAAGAAGCGGATTCTCATGCGCACCCTGGGCTGTAGTAATCGCGTCGATAAAATCATCCTGCGGCCCCCTTACCTGTCCGGTTTCGTCCAGAATCGCCAGAATCGGGGAAAGGCCGTGTGTGGTTTTACCCTCAGCAGATAGCGCCTTGTATTCGACATTACACGGCAACCCTATTAGCTTTTTGCCACTGGGAATTATATGCACTAACACCTGCAGGTCCGGGTTCAGGTTCACCATCTTCACCGCGAGGTTGAAAACGATGGATGCCTGCTCGCGACTAAGAGCGCCACTTACGATCTGGGTATTCTGTACCGCCTCTGGCCCCACCAGATGCGCCAGCAGGATACCGGCTATCAGCCCTGTCTTTCCGTTTTTGCGCGCGATGCTCAGTATCGCTTTATCGGTTCCGACTGGATTGTCGTAAACCGCCAGGATGAATTCTTTCTGGAAGGGATCAAGCCTCATAGGCTTACCCAGAAGCTTGCCTTCCGGCACGATGCAATAGCGCTCAATGAACGCTATTACACGCTCACCTCGCGTCATAGTCTTTTATCCGTGCTTGGGAAAGGCGATCAGGTTGTCGTCCTGGCCCTGATGCTCGTTTTTCGTGTTTCGTGCATCACGATCATTCTGATTGCGTTTCTTCTGGTCGCGGCTTTCACCGTTGGTTGCGTGGGAATGGATCTGCAGGTCACGGCGCTGAGCCAGGATAGTTCGCTGCAAATCAGGAATTTGTTTGCGGAGGTTTTTAATCAGCCCCTCATTTCTCGCTTCACCGCGCGCGCGTTCTTCTTTACGCAAATCTCTGCGTAAAACGGTTAGATAGAGCTGGTTATTTGCCAGTTCTACAGCGGCCAGAAGGTCGGCTGGCGTCCAGCTGTCCAGAGCTTTCGATCTGATATTGTCATGCCAGAATGGTTCGGCTTTTTTTTCCAAACCTGCATGGGACGGAGGATCGATGGTGTCCACTGCTGCATTTTTCATGGCCTGAACCGCTGCTGCCGAACTGTCAGAACGGGTTCGTTTATCTGCCATATGTCAACACCTTAAAACTAAAAAAATCGGGTTAGCGTTAAAATCAAACTTTGGCGGCGGTCATTTGGGGCAAAGGTTTTGAAGATTTGATCCCCCCCTGCCCTGATGCGATTCATTCTCACTTGATATCATTGCATTTGAAATGATTTCACATGATAGGTAATCGACTTGCCGCCGCGCTATGCCGAATGTTTGTCTACCTGTTCGAGTTTCTGAGTGCCTTTCCCACGCCCGGAGACAACATGCCCTGAGACAGTCACTGTCGGCACCTCCTGCCCTACAGCGTGCGAGAACTGAATGGATGTCACGTTCTTCATCTCCACGCCATCAATCGCCAGCTGAACAAACTTACCGTCTCGGTATTCAATGATGAGGTCTTTCATTACGTGCTCCAGTGAGACGCAGGATCGAGCGGGTAGCCGTTGGTATCACAGCCTATTACCGCGCCGCTCTTCTCCATTCTCTGTTTCGTTGAGTCATGATGCGCTTTGCACAGAGGCTGCCAGTTCTCTTTACTCCAGAACAGGAGCTGTGCTTTCGATATGGCCAGCGGGTTACCTGACTTAAGCGCATCTTTGAGTTTGTGGGGCTCGATATGGTCAACCACCGTTGCTGGGGTAATTCGCCCCTGCTGCTCGCACATCACACATAGTGGGTGCTGCTGCAGGAAACGCAGACGGGCCTTATCCCATCGGCTGCCATATACGCGGGGATCTTTGTTCATGCCAGTCTCCATGCGCGGCGGCGTTCCGTCCTCGGCTCGTTGTCAGGGTGACGCTCAACCGTCGGGAGGTCAGCGTGATCCACCAGCGAGTAACACGGATAAATCACCCGGCCACCGAATGCCTCACCGACGGCGTAATCAGCTGCCAGCGTTTTGTTCCATGTGCTGAGCATGCGCGCCAAACTTCCCCGAGGAGGGCTATAACATACGCCGTGAATCAGCTTGCTTAATACGATGTGGTCACCACAGACGCGATCCGCATCCACCAGCATTCCGGCAATCTCTTTCTGACACTGCGGCGGTCGGCCGGTACCGAGATAAAAGCTCAGCATGTCGTCAGGGAAGCGCACCAGCCATTCAGTTACCTTATCGGTGAAGCCCTGCACAGGAAGCGCGTCGTCTTCCAACACCACTACCCGGCAAGGTTGCTCAGCAGCCCATTCGATAGCGCGACGATGATTCCAGTTCGCGCCGCGGTTACCGTCATCAATAAGCAGATGGGCATCCAGCAGCGCGACAAGTCGTTGCGCATGACCTATGCGAGAGTGATGGCCAACCACAACAAACTTCACTTGTGTTTCCACCATGCGGCCTCCTTACCGATACCATCAGTTTTGAAAACGGTATGTACCAGAGGGCCGGTGACCAGCCTGTCAGCGAATGACTGCGCGACAATACCGAACGCCAGCATGTCACCCACCGCGGCGCCAGCCTGCTCTTTCTTCCAGAAGCGATAACTCTCGATCCGGTAATAAAGACGGATGATGCCGTGAGCGAACGCCATTACATCAGCGCGGGTGCCACCCAGCAGACCAGCGTTAAGCATCACATCGTTGCGGTGCGCTTCAATGAATTCCTGATAGATGCGCTCAGGATGATTCTGCTTTGCCCAGGTGTCGGCGTAGGTCTTCGGTTCAGAACCGACGTAAACATTCCCGGGTTGCATCTCTTCCCACGGTGTGTGGAGCATTTCTACATCTGTACCATCAGTACACCAGACGAACCGGTATTCAGGGTGATCTCGCAGGTGCTGCCAGATGTGCAGCCAGCGCCGGAAGTAGACATTCATCTTCACGTCAGGAACGCGATACAGCTCAACGTCTGCAGGTGCCGTCTGCAGCTCATCCACCAGCGCGATACGGCCACAATTCCGAAGTGATGAGGCCCATTTAGCCAGCATGTCAGGTGCGGCCGCCATTTTCGTACCGCGCTGCGGGTCTGGTTGGCTGGTAAGTAGCGTTGTTATTACCACGTCGCGCTGAGATCGATACTCGGCATAGCCTGTATATCCTGAATCCCGGCGCTGCCCGTAAATCACAGCGTTCTTTTTATCGAGCGCTTCACGTTCAGGCCTCGGTATGCTGCGCGCACCCTCTTCGTACTCGTCCATTGAGTGAATCAGCTTTTCAGAGCCAACCACATCAGCAAACGCCCAGGACGTTAAGCCAGCGTTATAAATCCGAAGCGCCAGATCAGGATGCTCATACATGCCCCGGCCATACACCGGATCGAACCCGCCAACCTTCTCTATAGCGCTGTGGTGGTAGTACAACATCACGCCACGCTGCCCGGTGTAAGCAATATGCTTATCATCCCGGTACAGAACGGTCATATCGTTAATCTTTCGCGGACCAGCCAGATCAAGAAACTGATAAGCCAGGTGCGGCTCGGGTGATTCTATGTAGGGAAGATGCCAGTTATCGGCGATAGGCCAGGCATCATCATCCCACAGGAAAAGATGCTCACACCCGGCATCCATCAGGACTGACAGGCTGGCGTTCTTCGAAGCAACAATGCCGAGTGATGTTTCATGGCGAAGCAGCTGCACGCCGTGAGGAACTACCGCTGCAGGCTTTGAACCGTCATCGACAACCACCACCAGCGCACCCGCGGGAAGATGATTCATGTGCTGTTCGAGCGCTCGTTTCAGAACGTCAGCCCGCTGGTGTGTCGTTATTGCAATGCCAATCTGCGATGAAGTTGCGCAGGCGGGTGCATACGGGACACCGTCTATTGTGACCTGCATATTTTATCCTTTTGTTCACAAGCTTTAAATCAGATGAACTAATCAAAATCAATTAAAATGAATTTCTGCTATTGCATTTATTTAATAAACCCCAATATCTAATAACCCACAAATAGTGGGTAACTCAATGGGATACATTATGAAAATAGAAACACAAAAATTAAAAATTATTTTAAATGCATTAGCTGATGTCTATCCGTACTACCTTGAACCTGAGAAATTCTTAGCGGTCGGAGATGACGTTGGTGGAGAAGCTGAATATGATGGTCATCTCCTTTATTTGGCAGAAAAAGGGCTAATTATTACAGATATGGAATGGGACATTGATGAAAAAGCGTATCGATTAACAGCGGGAAAAACGCGTATCTCCAGCAATGGTCTTGACTATCTCGCAGGTAAGTAATCTCCATGGCGGGCTTAAACGCTCGCCTTATGAAGCCCACCAGCAGGTGGGCTTTGAATGACTAACGCTCGGTTTCACTTCGGCCAACTGATAAAAAACATAAACCCGATGAAAGCGAATAGCAGTCCAGAAGCTCCGGCAATAACGATCAGAGCCCAAACAAGAATTGTTCCGATGGTTGCGATCACTTGGACCTCACTTCTTTTGGTTGCTGGCAGTTCGCCTGCCACGCTTTGTTATGCGCCAGGATGTCTTTCTTCGTCTGGCGGTCCATAACATCGATGTCGTGATCCGTTCCGTATATGGGTTTAACCCAGTCGCAAGCCGTGTCCACTACCTCAACCTTTACGGGTCCAGTTTGTGCGCAGCTCACGATCAACATCGTCGCCAGGCATATGGTTAACAGTCTGCTGTACATTACTGGCCTCTTTCGTTGCTTCTACCCGGCGTTCGGCTACTGCTTCAGTGGCTGCGGCCTTTTCTTCGGTGCGCTGCTGGTCTGCTTTCGCTTCCGCTTTGCTGGTGCCGCGTGAATGACCAATGCCAAAAGCACCAGCGATAGCCGCCATTATCAGTGCAGCAATACCGATAATCGTTTCTAAACCCATATCAACCTCACACCAGTACTGTTTTGGCCTGACCGAAGCGAGCGCGACGATCTTCAAGTCCATTCGTGCCGCCGTTGATAATCTTCGTCACCTGCATCAGATCGCCGGAATACTTCAGGCATCCCTTAGTGGCGAAGAACCACGCCGCGCTTCTGGCTGCATAAACATCTTCGGCCAATAGCTCAGGCTGCTTAACCAGATCAACCCTCAGGCCGTTACCGCAGTCACGGTAGTTGTTGAGGCCAGTAATCTGGATAAGCCCTCGTCCACGGTATAACCAGCCGTCGCCGGGAGCGTTGTTCCCCATGCGTTTGCTGTATACCAGGTTAGCAATGGCGCGCTGGCGCTCAAGCGGTAATGTCCGCTCTTCAGGACGGCGGCCAAGCGTGTTTGCCTGGTCTGCTGTGAGACGTCCGGCACGAATGAAATTAGCCAGTGCCGCAATCCGATAGTTAAAACTCTCCACCATCAGCGTGAAGCCAGCTGACTCATGCCCTGCCTGAGCAATGAACATCGCCTGGTCTACCGGTTTGGTTATGTCGAACTCTTTCATCGCATCACTGACTGGCTGAAACCAGCGCGCAGCTAACTCGGCGCTTAACCCAGCCGCCTTATGAAATTGTGATTGGTTCATTAGTGCCTCAGTGCATCAACCAGGCGCGCTACATTTCCCCGAGCCCATAGAACGGCAGCGCATATCAGGACGTTCACCAGTACCACGAACCAGTGTGATTCATGGTACAGGCCGAACAGGTAACGGAAAGGAACGCTGGCGTATACCAGCACCGTGAAATAAGCCATCAGCGATATCAGAGGGCGATGTCTCGCCCCGCCGCGCTGGTAGAACATCAGAGCAAGGACGATCACCCCACAGATGAGGGCATTCACCATCGCACTCGGATCACTTGTTACCATTGCTGGCCCCTCCACCACGTAAACGTGAGAGAATTCCAAACAGGCTACCCAAATCCTGACTGTTGACGAACGTCAGCAGCTTAATAGCAATAGCGGCGACGATTACCGCGCCTAGCGCATCAAGTGGCCTGTCGCTATACCCCGTCCATTTGGAGAAGTAAGAGCCAAGCAGTGGAGCGCCGATAACGCCGAAGATGAATGAGGTGATGAAGTAGCCCACCAGCTTAAGGCGGCTGATATTAACCGCCGTAGCGACGTAGAACACCGCACCAGCGAATGCGCCAAACACCACTCCGTAATCTATGCCGGTTGCCAGGCCGAACATGCTGGCCCCCATCAGACCACCAGCCGCTACCGTAGTGCCAGAAACAGGATCGGACATTTAGCCCCCTCTTATTGCCGTGGGTCCTCTCAGAACGAGGGGAAACAAAAAAGGCCGCCCGTAGGCAGCCCTTAAATGCTTTAAGCCTCTACAAAGTGAGGCTTAGATATCGTTTTAAGTCCGTGGCGTAGAAACCACTCTTAACATGCTACATAATAAAATGCGGACCGCGCAAAAGTTTTTTGGTAAATTAATGGTCCACAGCATAATAAAGTTCAGTTGTTAACTATTAGATTTCTAAGGAATGTTATGACGAGTGCAGTTGCCGTAAAAAAACCAAAAAAACTACGTATTGGCTTCTATACAAGCAGTTCTGGAACCATTCGAAGCGATTCTGTTGCCAAAGCTGCGATCGATAGCCTTTACAGCACTTGCGTTAATGTAACTAATAATCATTTCGATACTATTTATAAAAATAAAAAATTAAAAATCGCATTCATAAATAAAGACACAAATGCCAAATATTATTTTGGATATATGTCTTGTTCAAGAGAAGAGTACCTACTTCCTTATATAGGAGATGAGCACTGGAAAGAACACAACATTCCATTGGATGATAAAAAATACATTGTCGAGCGTACTTATTTTTTATACTACTATGAAAGCGACATTTTGGTCCTTACGCAAAACCATCTTGGTCCAAAGGAATCGGATCTTGCATACCTTCTATATAGTCAAAGCGGACAGCCAGCAAACAACTTTTCTTTTCAGGCCATTTGGAAGCAAGAAAGTATCAAAGAACTTCTCGAAACAGGAAGTACACTAAGAAGCTGCGATCTTATTCTTGCTGCTCCACGAAATTTTGACGCAACTAGTTATAATTTAGAAAGTTCTTTTTCGAAAGAACTCTTACATATGATGGTTGGTCTAGGTGGTACACATTTAAAAATCAATCTTAGAGGAAGAGCCTCTGGAAGAGTTAAAGTCAAAGGATATCTTTCTGATGTGGTAAAAGATGGTATTAAAGAATTATTGGAAAAAATACCAGGCATTGTCAAAAAAGCAGCAGTAACACAGCCAAAAAACACAGCCGAGCAGAGTCTTCTTGAGCAGGTGCTCATATCGGAAAAAAACATCTATACCGTTAACGGCTATGGCACAGATAGCGATGTGCTCCAAGCGATGATTTCTGCTAAGATTGATAATAAAGGATATCTTATCCAGTATGACATAAGCACTAAGAAGGTATAGTTTATGCTATTGAGATATATAGTGAATATAATAGGTAGCATTTTTGTGACATACTTTTTAATGAAGTATGTTCCTCAAATGCAACATAATGACATCCTTACATCAGCAGGGGTTATCTCTACTGTGTCGGGAATATTATTTGGTTTTGTGCTAGCCACCATTTCTATTTTCAGTGCAGCTAGCGCTAATTCAAATGGTGTATTGAAGGCTCTAAAAAACAACAATATACTTCAAGGTATAATAACGAATTTATTAGCTGCTGGAGCGACTTTAATTACAGCGTGCTTGATTTCACTTGTAGCAATGTTTGCCAGCGAACAATTAATATTTAATGAGAAAAAAATAGAGTTCATACTCATAATTCAATCACTATCATTATTGGCAGTGGCAATTATAATGTTTGGATTTACTTGGCGTAAGATTAATTTGATTTTACCATATATTTAAAAGGGCTTCCGTGCCCTTTTTTCTCAATCCATATCTAACCGTACGTCTATCATAGACAAACAACCATCTATGAACCCCTCTGCCATCTGTATCTCAATGCGTATCAATTTCTCGTCCTTCTTTCGCGATTTAGCTATTTTTCGCTTTGAGATGCCATACAAATAATGTGCAACCAAGAGCGAATGCTCATACGGTTTACGTTTTTGAAGCCGAGCTAAACACCCCTCGATAATTAGGGCATCGTCATCAGTACATGACAGGCGGGATTTGCTTGTTGAGGGAAGAAGTCCTTTGAAACCAGCGGCTATTGATGAGTAATCAACACCGGAACTATCACTCGCAGCCCAACCCCCCCAACGCTCTAAAACCATCTGAATGTCACGCATGTTTTCTCCACTATTCATACCAGTACGCCGATTTCAAGCGCACGATCTAAAAACCGAAACAACAGTACCAATTGGTCGCCGTATTTCGCTTCAAATGCCACAGGATCAGCGTGCAACTCATCGTGATGCGCTCTGCACAGCGGTATCACAAACAGGTCGTGCGCTTTGGTACCCATTCCACCCTGCCCGTGGCCTATCAGGTGGTGGGGGTCGTCTGCTGGGTTATTGCAGCAACTGCACTGCTGCGACTTCACCCAGCGGGTGTACTTATCATTCTCCCAGCGGCGGCGCTTTGGCCTCAGCATGAAAGATTCCGGTGATTCAGGATCGACCTTCACCGTGACTATCTTCTTAACTTTCTCCTGGAGGATTTCAGTAGCCGGTAATGACGGCACAATGTCGCTTTCCCGCATCACTGAGCTGTGAGATTCAGGCTTAATCCTGAGTGCCTGGTTAGCCAGTGGTTCAGGAATAAGGTCAGCCAGATCGTTACGTACCATCCACCAGCAGAACTCCGGAAGCGTCAGGGTGTGGTCAGCACTGAAACCCAGCATAATATTCACCCTTTCGAGCAGCCATTTTACCAGGTTCTGCATGGCAATTCCTGCCAGTCTTTCAGTGGTTTGTTCACGCAACTGGTTATCGCAGCCCCAGCAAAGGCGAATGCTTCCAGGTGCGTGCCGCATTACAGTAAAGTCCTTTGAATGCCAGTCATTATGGGGCCACTGACATTCGAATTTACGCTCCAGCCAGGCATCAAGACTGCTAAGCCCACCAGCACGCTGAATAACCCGCTCGTTCAGGAAAAGCTCCTTCATACTGACATCATCTATCAGTGGCTGGTGGGCTTCAGGAATCAGGCCAGATGGCAGGTGCTGGATTGCTTCGGAAGGCGTTTCAATCACTACCCTTCCGCGACGAAACAGCCACAGCAGCTCGTTTCCTGGGCGGAACAGCACAACTCCCGACATTGGTGCTACTTCAGGTGTCAGTATTGCTCTCACCTTATTACTCCTACGGCTGGTTGATGTTTAGTGATCGATATTTCAACCCTGCCACCCGGAACTTTAGGGCCCCACTCCACCAGCATTCGCTGTACCTGGCTGTCATCCTCCCAGATGCCAGCATGTGTAAGCGCGTCAAATAGAGCCTTGTTGTAATTGTCGATGTCCCGGCAGCGTGCATCTGGCGGAAAGAGAAGGATCTCCACCGCTGCTGGCGATGATGATGGTTTTGGAAGGCAACGCAGCTGCTCAATAATCGCTGCGCATGCCGCACTCTGATATGCCCTGCCTTTCTCACTGATAAGATGGCGGCCTTTTAACGGTCCCTTGTTAGGGGCTCGCCAGTAGGTATTTACGCTCGGCGGGAACGGGAGCACCAGTTTCATACAGTCACTCCCTGCTTTTTCAGCCATTCAACAGCGTTAACTCTTGCCTTGTCTCCACCGGATAACAGTCCTTTAATGATCGCTACCGGATCAGCATCCAATTCTGTTTTGACGACGGTAATGCCCCTGGCAACGCCAGGAGCAATGGAGATGTAACCTTTTTTCTTTAGCGCCTTCACATGCTCAGCAGCAGCGTTCTGCGATGAGCAACCAATCAGTTCAGCAAGCTCTATCAACGTTGGAGGGAAGCCAATCTTTTCAATGTGAACCTTGATAGCTTCATACACTTCACTTTGACGCGGCGTTAATTCGATCATGACTCCTCCCCAATTCGGCCTTTGTAGCGACCAAAGCGACCGTTAAGCCGCCCGATGATGCTGTAGAACATCATAAGGCTCACCCCCATAGGCTTAACCTTCTCGTGATATTCCTTCAGGATCGGCGTTGCTATTGAGTTCCACCCTGCTGAGGGGTTCTCTGTGATGGCTTTCTTAAGCGCGGTGCTGCATTGACGAGCAACATCACGAACCGCGTTATCCTGCTCGGTTGATAGCTTCTTCATGCTGCATGCTCCCGGTTATTTGCCACCGGAACAGCAACGCCGGGAATCAATTCAACTGCAGCTGACTCAGCCTGATTACCCCAGTGGTCCCAGCCAGGCGCACCACAGCGGCTGAAGAGTTCAATGCGCGGAACGTCACCGTAAAGCTTCTCCAGCCTGAAACGGGCCTCTGCTGGTTTCTGGCTGTGCTCACCAAGCGGGCTGTAGATAACCTGTTTGATGCTGGCGCACTGGCGTTCAAGTCCATTCCCCCTGGTTGCGATCAGCATGTCTTCGGTATTGGCTCGGGTGTAGTTTCCGCCGTTCATGCGGGTTTGCTCGTTAAGCAGCTCGAGGAAGTCGTAAAAGTCCTCTACTCCACCAGCCTGAAGAGCTTTGTTGATGTGCTGCTCTGCCAGCGTGTTGAACTTAACCCAGGTGAAGCCCTTCATCGTGCGGACCTTGAAGCCCCATGCTTCAGCCAGTTCAATCGCTTCTTTGGTGTGCGTGCCGGTGAACCACATAGCCAGAACAGCATCATCGGCAGCCAGGTCCCAGACCGGAAGACGCTTCATGTCGATAAGCTTCATCGTACCGTAGTGATTATTAGCCGCGCCGTTGCTGACGGTGTTGCCGTATTCCCAGGCTGGGTCAGCGTAAATCAGAGAGTATTTCATCAGACGTTCCTCGCTCGGCCAGCCAGACACCAGCCATCACCGGTGGTTTTAACCCTCGGCGCCATGCTCAGGCAGCGCTTACGCTCTTTGAGAATTTTGGCTCGCATGGTTTCGTTCTTTGAGCGATTGAATGCCTCCATCAGAACGGTCGCAGCACGCAGATAAAGTCCCTTGTCAGATAACTCTTTAGCCTTGTCCATCATCGCATTGACAGCTTGGTTTGGTGCTGTTTCCTGTTTTGGCTCAGGGATTACTTTAGCTTTTTCGATCGGCGTACGTGGGATGATCGGCCCAATAGGTCCTGTCGGAGCTTTTGCGTAGTAACGGAAGTTAGGACGCACACCTTTGCGCTCAGCGCGGTTAAGCATGACCAGGCGGCATACCGCACGCTGAACGCTATGCAACTCGTAATCAGGTAGCGCAGCGGCAATCTGCTTGTTCGTCAGTCCAGGGTTATTGGCAACGAACAGCTGGATTGTTTTGAGAAAGCTCATGAGTTCGCTCCTCTGAAACCGTTGGGGACTTTGCTGTAATCAGTGTTCTGGAAGCTGGAACGGAAAACACCATCTTCTCGGGCCCACTCTCCGTTGATGCGAGGTGGACGCCCAGCTTTGGCCCAGCTGTTAGCCGATTTCAGGTAGCCAGGAAACTTTGTTGGCTGGAAAAGAGTCTGTGGGCGAAGGTAAGCCGACATCGTGAGGTCTTCGCTCCACTTGGCGTTGCAGTAATCCACCACCAGCGATAACTCTTCAACGGTGTAACCTTCCACGATTCGGGCACGAATGTTTTGCAGGGAGGTTGTTGAAACCTGATAACGCGAACTTGTCACCTGGTTCAGATGGGTTAAAACCTGTTTAGCCTGATCGGTGATCAACACATCACCGTCTGGTTGCGGCGCAACCGGACAAATAGGGTTTTTAATATCTGTAGTATTCTCTGTTGTATTCTCTGTAAGAACATCAGTGCAATTTGACCTGATGAGAGCGGTTCGTTTTGACCCGTTGGAGCGTTCCACTTTGACCTCTTCCATCGGTTCATTTTGACATGATGGAAGAGTGCATTTTGAACTCTTCGATTTGGTCACTTTGACCTCATCTAAAAGCGGGCTTTCGTAGTTGATCGTGTAATAGTTCGTCATGTCGCGCTGAGACTTGTTCAGTTGCTCAACTTTGAGCACGCCGAGGTTCTTCAGGCGGGTGAATGTGCGCTTCAGCGTAGACTCAGACCAGAACGGGAACTGCTCAAGCCACTGCTCGTTGGTGTTGTAAATCCAGCGCACGCCGTCACGCTCCAGTCCGGAGGTGGTTTCTTTAAGCCAGTAGTTAACCTGCTGCAACGCAATAGCCTCGTTAAGGCCAATGCTGTATGCAAGGTCAGGGTTTATCACTATCGGCCGGGATGGCATCAACAGGCTCATGGTCGTCCTTTAACTCTGTAAATTTACGCTGGAATTGCTCAAGAGGGCTGAAGCACTCATGATCGTACCCTTCGCGAAGGTATATAACGCGTCGAGTCTGTGGCTCCCACCTGATGACACGGACCGGGACGCCGTAGTGGTCTTTGAATCGCCGGTTAACTTCAGCCATTCCTCACGCCCCTTCTCATTCATCTGAGCAAAAGCCTCTACCATCGCGTTCTCAGGCTGGTAGTTGTTCTCACCAGGCTGGTCGTTTAATCTCTCCACATAGCCGAACGGGGAGTCTTTTCCCACCAGTGGAAGGCATCTGAATTGCTTCGCTGGTCTTAATCGGTTTAAACTGTTCATGCGTTAGTTTCTCCACTGAATACGACACGCCAAGACGCCAGGGGCCTGCACGCCCGCTGGCGTCACTTTTTTGGGGATTTATTCCGGCTAAACAGCGCGACAATCGCGCGGATTTCTTCTTCACGCGCAGCCAGGTGACGGCGGTGATGTTCGTGAATCTCTTCAGCTTCATGCGGCTCAATCACTCCATCTTCCAGGGCTTTCTGGATAATCTGATCAACCTGTCCGCGTGCTGCTGCAGTTCTCATAGCGCGGGTAAACAGGTCTACGCGATCGAGGTCTTCCAGCTGCGGAACGTCCACCAGCAGAGCGCCGCGACGTTGCGCGAAGTAATCAGCCAGGAGAGACGTGTTTGAAATGTCTTCCATCGCCTCCAGCTCGTTCACTTCAAAGAAGCGGCAACCGTTCTTCTCGTACAGGTTGTTGTTGAACTGCGTTACTGACATGCCAAGAGCACCGGCCATAGCCTCACGGCCACCGGGGTACGATTTGCACATCGCTTTAACTACTTCTTTCAGGCTTGGCTCTACCATGTTGTTTTTCCTTTGGTAGTTACGTAATGCTGAATGCTGGGTTACGGTGTTACTGCAACGTCAGGATCAGCAGGTTTGTTTTTGTTAGGGAATGGTCGTACTTCCTCGGCTTCAATTTTCCCGTCTTCGTTAACCAGGATATTTACCCGGCGATTACGCTTGAGGGCTTTACTGATGGCGCTTTGGTATACCCCAAGAGCCTCAGCTGTTTTGGCCTGACCGTTTTCCAAAACATATTCAGAGAGCGGAATAATCTTCATTGGTTTTCCTCGTGGTTTGCACATAAGGAGTATCACTGTTAGTGATAAATAAGTCAACACTAGCGGTGATTGGTGATTATGCCGTGCGGTGATAAATTATGAGAATGAAAAAGAAACCATTGACCGCCGAACAAATTGCCGACGCCAGCAGGCTGAAAGCTATCTTTGAGTCCAAGAAAAAAGCGCTGGGGCTCTCACAGGAGACTTTGGCTGAACAAATGGGTATGGGGCAAAGTGGTGTCGCTCAGTTACTGAATGGCACCAACGCTATCAACGCTACTCATGCTGCACAGTTCGCTAAAATTCTCGGGGTAAAAGTCGATGATTTCAGTCCATCCCTTGCAGCTGAGATATCAGCTATGTTTGAGGCGATTGCTAACGGAAGAAATCAATCCTCTGTGTATGAGTACCCGCTATTAACCGAAGTGCAAGCGGGATCATTTTGCCCAGTTAATTCATACACAGAACGCGATGCGAAGGAGTGGGTTTCAACCACTGTTAAAGCCAGCGATTCTGCATTTTGGCTTGAGGTATCAGGCCATTCAATGACTGCTCCTCCAGGAGTAAAGCCGAGCTTTCCTGAGGGAATGCTCATACTCATAGATCCAGAACAAGACGTTGAGCCCGGTGATTTCTGTGTTGCTGGTATATTCAACGATTCAGAGGTCACTTTTAAAAAATTTGTTCGTGAAGACGGGAAACCCTGGCTCGAACCTCTAAACCCTAGCCCTCGCTATCAGGCCATTGAATGTAATGAGAATTGCAGGATAATAGGCAAAGTTGTTAAGGCCCAATGGCCTGAAACTATCTTCGAATAAGGAGCCAATCGGCTCTTTTTTTTTGCATCTTTTTTCACCTTACTAATCATCAAGTTAACACTAGGCGTGATATTTTTATCACTACAGGTGTTGACCATTTAATCACTATTGGTGATACTCATTGTGCGCCGGGGTGATGATGTTTAAGACCATCGGTAGGTTAGCGGTACGGTATATGGCACATGTGCCGCAGCGGTCCGGGGATTCCTTAGGCAGTATCCCGATCCAGCGGGTAGCCGGAATGTGCAAGCCAGTTGTGTACGACAGCCAGAGACGTTTCACCAGCGTGGCGATCAGGTGACAGCCCAGACGATATCTGAGTGGCTTAAAAAACAGATGGGAGCCGGTGGAATCCCGGCACACAACATGAAAGCGCATTCCATCAACTATCGGTTGTGGATGACAGGTAAGTAAACGAACGGAGTGCGCTCCCAGTTGTGTAAACCGTAGTCGCTGTACCAGATGCTGTGTGTAGTCTTGGCGGTCGGCAGTTTGAATCCCTTAATGTCGACCGCCCCTTTTCACAATTGAAAGCGCGTTCAGCCGGTTACTTGAGAGGCCTCAGTCGTTAAATCAACCTCAGGGGAACGCGCTCCCAATTGTGGAGAAGCTAACTGGCGGTGGCAGCCGCCCGTTTCACTAAGTGCCCTGGTTGGGTGCTTACTAAAACGAAACCCCTTTATTTTTTGTCGCCATCTGGCGAGGGATTCGTGCAACCAAAAATCAGCGCTGTGCAGAGCGCTTATAATACGGAGAAACTATCCATGACGAACACACAGAACGTCGCCGAGTTACAACCACGTATGACCCGCGAGCAACTGGTAGATGCAGCTCGTACCGCAGCAAAGTTCCTACCTGTTGCGTCAGCTCAGCTGATGAACGAACTGGCTACACGCCTGGACTATACCAGCGTCGCGCTGTGTGAAGCGATGGCGCAACGTAAGGAACTGGCTGAGCAGAACGCCACCCTTCGTGAAGATGTTGCCAGTTGGGCCAAAGAGTGCGACCGCATCGAAGAGCGCCACACCAAAACGCCTACCAACATGCACCTGCTGGAAGCTCAGCGAGAACTCCGTGAGCTGCCTCGTGTCGTCATTTCCCTGAATAACGAGGTTTCTCTCTGATGGCTAACTCATTCAAGCAAATGACCAAGGCAGGTGTGATTAAGCGCACCGACACCGGGATGTTCATCGCTCTTTCCGATATCCATGTTCGTGAAGGTTTCAACAAGCGTGAAGACGATGATCGCACCCGCCAGGCTGATGATGACCTGTTCAACTATCTGATGAACGGCGGATCAGTTCCACCGCTGGAAGTTATCGCCCGTGATGAAGGTGGTGTGTGGGTTGTGGAAGGTCACCGTCGCCGTCGTTGCTACGCGCGCTGTGCTGAAGCTGGCAAGCCAGTAGACCGCATCCACATCATGCCGTTCAACGGTAACGATGTGCAGCGCCTGGCGCGCATCATGACCAGTAACAACCAGCTGCCGCTCTCCGATATGGAACAGGCAGCTGTTATTCAGGAGCTTCATAACGCTTTCAACCAGACCACCAGCGAGATCGCAAAACTGGTCAATAAGTCAGTGGCCACGGTAGAGAAGTTGCTGCTCCTGAGCAAGGCGAACCATGACGTTCAGCAGGAAGTTAAATCCGGTGCGGTGTCAGTCGATGTCGCGGTTGATCGCGTTATGGAGTATGGCGAACAGGCCGGAAAAGTTCTTCAGCACGATAAGGCTGTAGCGGCTGCCCAGGGGAAAACGAAAGTTACCCGCAGTTCTATCGCTCCGGAACTCAGCGTAAAGAACGCGCGCCGTTTCGTTGAGCTTATGGCACAGGCAACCATCAGTGATGAGGGTGTATTCACTCTTGAAGGCGCTGCCCTTGCTGAAGCGCTGGCCATTATGGACGAGCACAAAGCGATTGCGGAAGCGCGTGAAACATACCGCCTTTCACAGCCAGTGCCTGAAACAGAGGTAGTAGGCAAAACGCTCTACGTGAAACTGGAAGGCATTGAGATCGGTACCGCTCAAATCTATCGCGGCAAAAACGTCATCCTAAATGGGATCGTCACCAGCCAGTCAAAAGCTGTGGCCCACTTCGTTAAACAACACAAACTGCAGCAGGAAAATAATCATGACAGCCAATAAACCAATGACCGGCGAACAGCTGGATGAACTTATGACTGTTGCAGTCAACATGCAGCGCGATGCTGAGACCGATTGTAACCGCCCTTCCGCTATGTTCGCTTATGCAGTTCAGGTTGCTGTTCTGGAACTGCGTAAGGTTCGCAATGATGCTTCTGCGCTGGCTGCGGAGAATGCGGGGCTGAAGCAGTTCCCTGACCAAATTGTTGGCTTCATCGGAAAGCTGGGCTCAAGCGAAATTGGTAGCGAAACGAAAGAAAAAATTGAGGCCGCAGCGAAGAAAATCAAAACCCCGGCCACCGACGCTTTCCTAGCTGAAGTACGTGCTCAGGGCGCGGAAATGTTTGCTGCCTATTGCGGTGAAGAAAACTCGGTATTTGTTGAGGCTAAGGCTTATTACCGTTCTCTGCCGGATGCCGCCTATGAGTTCGCCGCCCAGCTTCGCAAAGGAGTACAGTCATGAGCAAATCACTTAATTCTCGTTGCATTCGTCGCTGGGAAGTTGAGTTTAAGGGCGTCTGCGATTCAAAGTTAAGTCCATGGTGGCGCAAGCGTGACCTGCGCGGTTATATCCGCGATGCTGCGCTGACAACCGCTGACTGCATGGTTCAGAGCATGGCCGAAAGAAATGCCAGGGTTGATTTTTGTGGTGTCGATAACGGATGGTCTCCGGAGTTCTCTGCCTGGTATGGCGAACGTCGCGAACAATACCTCAAAGAGGCGCGAGACTACCTCAACGAAGAAGCCAGCAACGATGAAATCGACGAAGAGATTCAGAACGAGCTGGAGGCCTGGAATGACTAACCTGCAGTTAGCTGTTAACGGTGAATACTTCGACCAGATGAAGTCTGGTGAGAAAACCGAAGAGTATCGCCTGGTAAATCCATACTGGTGCCGAAGGCTCTCACATGGCCATAACCAGCAATTACCTCGACGCTTCGACCGCCTGATTATCACCCGAGGCTATCCTAAGCGCGACGACGAGAGCAAACGCATCGACGTTCCGTATGCTGGTTACGAAGTGAAGATGATAACTCATCCGCACTTCGGGCCCGACCCGGTTAAGGTCTTTGCTATCAAGATCAATATCGATGGCCAGTAAACTCAAACATCGGCGCATGCGCCGCCTTAAAGCAGACGTGGCCTGGTGGCGAGAGGAGGCAGAGGATTGCCGCTCCCGTCTGCTGGAACTGACCGGAGAAATCGACAGGCTCAAAAAGCTGGTTATCCGCGTGCCGATGCCGGTCCTAATGCCAAAGGAGATGGTCCACCAGCTCTATTACACCGAAACAAAAAGATGTCGTACCTGCAATGATGGGCTCCGAGGTGGTTGCTCAACTTGCATTTTCTATAAGAGATAGCCGGGTGCAGCCGGTTAAGTGGAGATCAACGTATGGGGCAGTTAGTAACACTTCATGAGTGGGCGTCGGGTCCTAATGGCTTCAAATATCCATTAAGCAACTCAGCACTGAACAAAATAGCCAAGACCAAGCAAACTTTCCCACCAGCTTTAAAGCAAGGTCGCCGCTGGGTTATAGATGAGGACGCTCGTTTTATTGGCATGGTAAGCAATGTTGATATTTCATCATCATTATCAGACAAGGCTCGCCAGTTAGTGGAGAAAGCAATAAATGGCAGCTCGCCCCAGAAAGCATAACGTTAAAATACCTAACCTGTATTGCAAGTTGGATAAACGTACATCAAAAATCTACTGGCAATATCGCCACCCTGTCACTGGAACATTTGTTGGTTTTGGAACAGATGAAGAGGCAGCCAAAGCTGCTGCTACGGAGTTAAATCGGATAACATCTGAGCAGGAAACACGCCAATCCTTCGCTCTTATCGATATGGCCATTAAGAAGACAGATAAGAAAGAGAAAGGAATTCGAGTCGCAGACTGGATAAAAAGGTACGTAGATATTCAGATGGAAAGGATGCGTGACGGAGAAATAAAAAAACCGACCGTAAAATCCAGGAGGTTATGTGCTCAAGTTCTGGCTGACAGAGCTCCTAACGTTCGCCTAAAAGATGTTGACACGAAGTTAATCGCAAAAATTATTGATGAATATAAGTCTGAAGGTAAACATCGAATGGGTCAGCTGATTAGGAGCGTGCTTAACGACGTATTTAAAGAGGCTCAACATGCTGGTGAGGTTGAGCCCGGCTACAATCCTGCTTTAGCAGTTAAAAATCCGATAGCAAAGGTCAAGCGAAGCAGGCTCAGTATCGAACAATGGAAGCTAATCTATGAAAGTGCGGGAACATTGCCACCATGCGCTCAGAATTCCATGCTATTGGCTTTGGTGACGGGTCAACGTATTGGCGACATAGTGGCGATGAAGTTTAGCGATATATGGGATAATCATCTTCATATAACCCAAAGTAAAACAGGAATGAAGTTAGCTATTCCTTTAAATTTACGGTGTGATGCTATTGGCATGACGCTTGCAGAAGTAATAAGTAAGTGTCGAGACAGAGTTGTGAGCCCGTATCTGATACACCACGTGAAACATCATGCTTACGGTAAAGCTGGTTCTCACGTTCCTGAAAAAACAATATCTAAGTATTTCAAAGAAGCGAGAGATAAAGCAAATATTGACTGGCCAAAGGATTGTATTGCCCTGCCCCCATTTCATGAGCAGCGTTCGCTTTCATCTAGAATCTATAAAGCACAGGGTATTGATGTCAAAACTTTGCTTGGGCATAAAACTGAAGCGATGAGCACAATGTACGGAGATGATCGTGGTCTGGAGTGGAACAAACTTGTGATTTAGCGAGATAGATAACTTTTAGAAAGTGCCAAATGATAAGCTGGCGTTATATGAGTTTTGGGGATTTGTTTTGGGGATGATTTGGGGAAGAAAAATTAACCTTATATAACAATAAAATAAAAATCATCGAATTGTTCCACAAACAGTCTGCTACCAGCAACGCATAACCCAACAGCCAGCGAGCCCGCTGGCTGTTTTCTTTCGACCCCGCTCATCCCGTGCTAATGTAGAATGCTGCATACTGGATTATCACCGGGAAATCGTTATGACTGACGACGTTATTGAGGCAGGAACCCACCAGCAACTGATTACCTTACTCACCGAGCAGGGCGCGCGGTTTCGCGTCATGGAGCACGAGGCTGTCGGGAAATGTGAAGCGGTAAGTGAAATTCGCGGGACCGACCTGCGGCAAGGCGCAAAAGCCCTGGTCTGCAAGGTGAAGGGAAACGGCGTAAAAAAACACGTTCTGGCGATCCTCGCCGCCGATCTGCAGGCTGACCTGAGCCAGCTTGCCAGCCATTTTGGCGGGCTAAAAGCCTCCCTCGCCAGCCCGGCGGAAGTCGATGCTCTGACCGCCTGCGTTTTCGGCGCAATCCCGCCCTTTAGCTTCCATCCTGATTTGGCGCTGGTTGCCGACCCGCTGCTGTTCGAGCGCTTTGACGAAATCGCGTTTAACGCCGGCCTGCTGGAGAAATCCGTGATTATGGATACCCAGGATTACCTGCGCATCGCCCGTCCTGAGCTCGTCACCTTCCATAAAGCGTAACTGCGATGGCTGACGCCCTGTCAGCCTTTTCGTTCCAGAAACAGCACGGAGGCGACGAGAATAACGGCAATAGCGAAAAACGATGAGGAGATAATCAGCGTTTCAACAAACATGTGATCGTTCATGATGGCGACCCTTTTGCGATATCTGCTTTCGTTTTAATCCGCGTAAATGACAAGGTTATGACAACGACAAAATCTTTTTAAAACTGTTCTCTGCCGCGTTTGCGCTTACAGTAAACAGAACAATTTTTCTGGCAAGGATTCCCTATGTTTGACCCTACTCTGCTCATACTTCTGGCACTGGCCGCGCTCGGCTTTGTCAGCCATAACACCACCGTCGCCATCTCGATTCTGGTGCTGATCATTGTGCGCGTGACCCCGTTAAATACCTTTTTCCCGTGGATAGAAAAACAAGGCCTCACCATCGGGATTATCATCTTAACCATTGGGGTGATGGCGCCGATTGCCAGCGGCACCCTTCCCGCATCAACCCTGCTGCACTCGTTTGTAAACTGGAAATCGCTGGTGGCGATCGCGGTGGGGATTTTTGTTTCGTGGCTGGGGGGACGCGGCGTTACGCTGATGAGCAGCCAGCCCTCGCTGGTGGCGGGTCTGCTGGTGGGCACCGTGCTGGGCGTGGCGCTCTTTCGTGGCGTACCGGTCGGCCCGCTCATTGCGGCAGGCCTTGTCTCTCTGTTTATCGGGAAGTCGTAGTCAGGCTGGCCATATAACGCGCTGGCGTCTGGCCCAGTCCCTTTCTGAACATGGTGATAAACGCGGTGGTAGAGTCATAGCCCAGTGACTGGGCCACCTGCTGTACCGATTTCCCGACGATCAGGTGCTGTAATGCCACAATCAGCTGCAGCTGGTGACGCCAGCGGCGAAAGCTTAAACCGGTCTCTTTCACCACCAGCCGCGCCAGGCTGCGTTCGCTCATGGCGAAGTGGCTCGCCCACTGCGCCAGCGTCTGCCAGGCGGCAGGCTCTTCCGCCATCTTCTCGCTCATCAGCCGAATTTTAGGATGGGGCGAGACGGGCAGCTGCAGATGCTCCTGCCGCTGGAGCGGCAGCTCGTCAAACAGAACGTCCACCAGACGCGAGGTGGCCGCGAGCTGCAGCTGTTCACGAGATTTTTCCGCGAGCGATAAAATCAGCTCCCGCACCAGGGGGGAGATTTTCAGGGTACAGCAGCGCTCGGGCAGGCTGACGGCCCCCGGCTCAATAAACAAAAAGCAGAGCTGCGCGCCCGGCGTGGCCCTGTTGCTGTGCGGCATCTGGCCGGGGATCCAGACGGCATACTGAGGTGGAACCATCAGCATCGCATTTTCCACTTCACAGGTGATTGCGCCGCCGAGGGCAAGAATCAGCTGCCCCTTACGGTGATGATGCCGGGGAATATACTGTTCCTCCGCCACTACCTGAATGCGAAATGCGACGGCCGCATCGTACTGGCTATCAGGATCGTAGCCTTCCAGTCCCAGACCAATCATCAGTTTGTCCGATATTAGCGATAAACTGTCATTTTAGCCTGATTTCAACCGCTGATAAAATGGGTATTGTGTGCGCTCGCTTGAACGTATGAGACCATAATGACTACTGCTATTCGCACCTCAGGAAAACACGGCGCGCTGTTGATTGCAGGCATCCTGATGATTGCCACTACGCTTCGCGTCACCTTTACCGGCGCAGCGCCGCTGCTCGATACAATTCGTCTTGATTATGGCTTAAGTACGGCGCAAACCGGTCTGCTGACCACCCTGCCCCTGCTGGCTTTCGCCCTCGTCTCGCCGCTCGCCGCGGGCGTTGCCCGGCGTATCGGCATGGAGCGCAGCCTGTTTATCGCCCTGCTGCTGATTTGCGTCGGGATTGCCGTTCGCTCCCTGCCTTCCGCCGCTTTGCTTTTCACCGGAACGGCGATCGTCGGCTGCGGTATTGCGCTCGGGAACGTGCTGTTACCCGGATTAATTAAGCGTGATTTTCCCGGCCAGGTGGCGAAGCTCACCGGCGCCTATTCCCTGACGATGGGCGTCTCGGCGGCGTTCGGTTCGGCAATGATCGTTCCCCTGGCACAGGGTAGCGCCGGCTGGCATGGCGCGCTGCTGATGCTGATGGCGTTTCCGCTGGTCGCGCTGCTGCTCTGGCTGCCCCAGTGGCGTCAGAAACACGTCGCAACGGTAACAGCCGCAGGCGCGCTGCATAACCGCGCGATCTGGCGCTCGGCCCTCGCCTGGCAGGTCACGCTCTTTTTGGGGATAAACTCGCTGATTTACTACGTCATCATCGGCTGGCTGCCGGCGATACTGCTGAGCCACGGCTACAGCGAAGCGCAGGCTGGCTCGGTGCACGGTCTGTTGCAGCTGGCTACGGCCGTGCCGGGACTCGCCGTTCCGCTGATCCTCCACCGTCTGAAAGACCAGCGGGCGATCGCAGGCGCGGTGGCGCTGATGTGCGCGATAAGCGCGGCGGGATTATGGTTTATGCCGGGTATGGCGGTGATGTGGACGCTGGTGTTTGGCTTTGGCACAGGGGCAACGATGATCCTCGGCCTGACGTTCATCGGTCTGCGCGCCAGTTCTGCACACCAGGCGGCGGCGTTGTCCGGCATGGCGCAGTCGATTGGCTATCTGCTCGCCGCCTGCGGTCCCCCGCTGATGGGGAAAATTCACGATAGCGCGGGAAACTGGCAAATCCCGCTTCTGGGCTGCGCCCTGGCCGCCGTGATAATGGCCCTCTGCGGCATCTTAGCCGGGCGAGACCGGGAGATCGCGCCCCGTTAAACAGTGTGGCAGACCCTCGGGTCTGCCTTTTTTACCCGCGAGCGGCACGCAGCATCGCCTGCACCAGCACGACCGGACGCCCTTCGAGCGCGGCACGCTCGTGCTGGAATAAGGTAATCACGAAGAACGGGTGCGTAACCAGCTCCGCGGCGCGAATTTCCCCCTGATCGTCCCAGCCCGTAACATGCATATCACCGCTTTCCAGCGCCTGTGCAAACGCCGGCGACACACCATAGTTACAGTGATACCCCTCTTCAATTTCCGGCTTGCCGTATGCTTTGGCGATCAGCGTATTTTTGCGCAGTTCAATCGCATCGGTTTTTTCCACCAGCGAGCAGGTCAGCGGCGCAATCACCATGGTGCCTTCGGTATCCGTCTCAGCGTGTGCCGCATCGGCCCAGCCCAGCACGTTTCGGGCATACTCAATCAGCGCATGCTGGAATCCGCCGCAGGTGCCCAGGAACGGGATGCTGTTTTCACGGGCGTAGCGCGCGGCAATAAAAGCGGCCTCGGTGTTTTTGTAGGGGCTGGCAGGAACCAGCCAGATGGCATCGTAGCCCACCAGATCTTCAGGGCTAGTCAGCTCCGTGGTGGCCAGCCAGTCGTAATCGGCGGTGAGGTCAAGGACTGCGGCGGCGTCGTCAATGGCCAACGGGATCGCCTGATGCGCAATAACATTGGGATTGTAATCGCCAACCAGCGCAATGCGCAGCGTCGTTTTAACCGGGAGGTGTTCCATGAAAGGTTCCTTATGCCAGAGTATTATCAGATAACATAAGGAACCTCAGACTACCGATCTTTTGCAGTTATCACAATACCTTAAATTGGGAGGGTGGAATCATGATTCAGTGCAAACGCGTTTACGAACAGGCAGGTCCGGACGACGGCTATCGGGTGCTGGTGGACAAGCTCTGGCCTCGCGGGCTTAAAAAAACGGACCTCGTCTATGATGAATGGTGTAAAGCGCTCACGCCCTCGAATGAACTACGCAAGGCCTTTCATAGCGAAACCATTGATTTCACCGCCTTCAGTCAGGCCTATCGGGAAGAGCTTGCGAAACATGCTGACGAGGGAGTGCGTCTGGCGACGCTGGCGCGCAGGCAGACCGTCACCCTGCTCTTTGCTGCCAAAAACGCGGAGCAAAATCACGCCCTGATCTTAGCCGACTGGCTGCGTCATCTGTGATCAGCCGATCGTCAGTTCATCCAGAATTTGCGGCGCTTCATCCGGGGTGAGCGGCATCAGATGTTCGGCGCGTACAAACGCAAAGCCGTGCTGGTTGTCAAAGGCGTAGACATCACCCGTCACCAGCCAAAGCGCGCGATCTGCGGTGGCCGGTAATTGCGTCATCACGCCGTTGACCGGGTTAACAAAACGCAGGCCAGGCTGGCAGAGGCCAAATAGCTCAACAGATTTACCAATATTGCGACGGCCTGACGCCGTGCGGGCACCCACGATCATCGCCATGCTGCCCGGTTTTAGCTGAAACATACTTCTCTCGCGGAAACGAATGCCAGAAACTGGCTAAGATTAATCCTAAAGAAAAGTGTATCGCAGGCGGTATCCGTCTGTCACCTGGTGGGTTGCGGACGATCGCGACGATAGAGCGTCCATTCATCGATCACTTCCCCGCCCGGTAATTTGCACTCGGTGCGAACGCCCTGCGGGCTTTGAACCGGGATCTGTTCCCCGCCTTTCTCCAGGCAGTAGACGGAGGCCGGGTTCGCCATACCAATAGCGTGCGGCGGTTTTGGCGCATCGGGTGGCGTGGGTTTTGCGGTACAGGCGGTCAGGGGAAGCGCCAGCGCCAGAAGCAGAAATCTCATCTCATTGATCCTTTTGACGTCATTACACCCTAAGGGTAACGGGTCATCGCCGCGTTCTCCATGATTTCTCCATTTTAACTGCACTTTTCAGCACTATAGTGTGGCATGTTCTCGATTTGACCAGAGAACATCATTCCGTAATCAAGATGTCTTTGCCCCGGTCTCAACAACGGGGCTTTTTTTCTCGCCTGCTCCCCGCTTCCTGCATATATTAAATTTTCTGTATTCATGTTTTACTATGCCTGAAGCTTAAAAACTCAGCATAACATGCAGATGCAGACGTCTTCTGCCTGGGAGTCATTCTACGTCATGTCGGATCTTATCCTCGCTCGCGTTTCAGAAACCCTTGCCACCGAGCAGTCCCTTGAAAGCCTCGTTCGCCAGCTGCTGGAGATGCTGGAGATTGTCACCGACATGGAGTCGACCTACCTGACGAAGGTCGATATCGAGGCGCGGCTGCAGCACATCCTCTACGCCCGCAACAGCAAGCAGATGACGATCCCGGAGGGTCTGAGCGTCCCATGGGACGAGACGCTGTGCAAGCGTGCGCTGGACAGTGACACGTTATTCAGCAATGACGTACCCGAACGTTGGCCCGAGTGTGAAGCCGCAAAAGCGCTTGGCATTACGACCTACATGAGTATACCTGTCCATCTTGCGGATGGTTCACTCTACGGTACGCTCTGCGCCACCAGCACGGCCAGAAAGCCGCTTAGCGAGCGCGGGGAACAGGTTCTGAAGCTCTTCGCCGGGCTGATCGCCCAGTCCATTCAGAAAGAGTCGCTGGTAACCCAGCTTCGCGAAGCCAATGCGGCCCTCATCGCGCACTCCTACACGGATGCCCTTACCGGTTTACCCAACCGTCGCGCCATTTTTGAAGATCTGACCACGCTGTTTTCTCTGGCCCGGCACCTTAAGCGTAACGCCATCATCGCGTTCATCGATCTGAATGATTTCAAACTGATTAACGATCGTTACGGCCATGAGGCTGGCGACCAGTTCCTGATAGAAGTGGGCAAGCGTTTGACGGAAGAGAAACAGGAGGACGATATTATCGGCCGACTGGGCGGTGATGAATTTCTGGTCGCATCGCTGAGCCAGCTCCACGAGGACGGAGATAACGCGCAGGTTACGCTGCTCAAAACGCGCCTCAGCGCCTGTATCGCAGGCGAATACTGGCTGGGCAGCGTTCATATTATTTATCCGGGCGCCAGCCTCGGCGTTATCGAAGTGGACCCTGCCGCAACCGATCCTGACAGCGCATTACGCGGCGCGGATGTCGCGATGTATCAGGATAAGAAAGGAAAAAGCAAAACACGCTTTCTCACTATGGATTAACCCCGTACACTCTACGGCGTTACAAAAACCGAAACAGGTGATGATATGAGAATAGGGATCCTCTTCCCGGTCGTTATTTTTATAACGGCGGTGATTTTTTTAGCGTGGTTTTTTGTCGGTGGTTACGCGGCGCCTGGGGCATAAATGAGAAAAACGACCCTCATTATGCTGATCGTTGCCATCGCGGCGTTTGCCGGCACCCAGCTTGGCTGGTGGTAAACGCCAATACGTAAAAAGGCCGCCATCTGGCAGCCTTTTTTCAACGCTTTTAAGCCTTAGCTTTTGATTTTTCTGTAGATAAACAGAACAACCAGCGCACCAATCACCGCGACGGCGAAACTGCCGAAGTTAAAGCCATCGACTTTGCCAAAACCGAACAGCGTACTGATCCAGCCGCCGACTACTGCGCCGACAATACCCAGTATTACGGTGACGATAAACCCACCGCCATCTTTGCCCGGCATGATCCACTTCGCCAGAATACCCGCAATAAGCCCAAAGATAATCCAGGATAAAATTCCCATAACTTTCCTCTCTGTATGGTTTTTGTCATTAAATCAACGACACAAAAAAGAATAGCACAGGATTTCAGAAAGGAAATTTGTGATAGGCGTCACAATGAGAGAGTGAGTGATTATTCATCAACAAAAAGAGCGTGCCACATAAACTGTGGGGTTGCATCTTTTGTTGAGAAAGATTATCTTTCTCAACACTGAATAGTTGAGCGAAATACTCAGGTATTCAGTACGACATTGCTCACATTGCTTCCAGTTTTTCTTGCCCACTCCTGAGTGGGCTTTTTTTTCTGCTCATACCCCAACAAACGCGTAACGGTTACGTCCTGCGCGCTTTGCCTGATAGAGCGCCTGGTCAGCGGCAATAATGATATTTTGCTGGCTGCCAGCGATGTCGACAGCACGTGCGGTAGAAATCCCGACGCTGACCGTTACCCGTCCGAAGGGGCTAAAAGCATGCGCAATTTGCAGGGAAAAGACATTGCGAATAATCGTCTGCGCCAGTCGGAGCGCATCCTGAATATCCGTATCCGGCAATATCAGCGCAAACTCTTCTCCGCCGTATCGCGCCACAATCTGATTATCACGCGTAAGGCTCTCCCTGAGGCTGTTTCCGAGGATTGCCAGACACCGGTCCCCTTCCGGATGACCATAGTTATCGTTGTATTTTTTGAAGTAATCCACGTCCACGATCAGTATCGAAATCGGTGCGTCATGCTCAGCACACATAGTGATTTCCGAGAGGATTTTTTCATCAAAGAAGCGGCGGTTGTACAGCCCGGTCAACGCATCTTCTGAGGCAATAATCTTCAGCGCTTTGTTATCCCTTGTTTTTCGGGACAGGTCGGAATACAGGAAGTATGACGCCACGATGAGGATCGCCGTGAACACGAAAATGAGCACCGCCAGCTGAATGGCCTGTTTGCGCCAGGGTGCAAGTGCTTCATCAATGCTAACGGCCACGGTGGTGACCAGTCCGTAGCGTCTGTTTTTCTCGTAGGCATAAATGCGCTCGATTTTATCAAACCGGGAGATGGAGCTGGCTATCCCCGAATTTTGTACCTTGAGATATTTCCTGAATAGCGGTGAATCAGAAACAATCGTGCCGATATAAGTATTTTTAAAGGGATAACGGACCAGCAGCACGCCTGATTGCGTCGTTAAGCCGATGACGCCCGAGTGACCGATATTAATCTGCCCGTAGAGTGCCAGAAAATTTTCGATACCCAGCGTCACCACCACCACTCCGTTAAATGCCCCGCTCTCGGTTTCAAGGCGTCGACTGATGGTGATAACCCATTTGCCATTGGTTCTGCTTACCACCGGCTCCCCAATAAAAATCTGCTGAGTTTTATTTTCTTTGTGATAGATAAAAAACTCTCTGTCCGAGCCTTTGCGTGACCCGGTAAAACTTTCATGCAGTGCGGTGAAGATATCGCCCTGAGCGTTGTAAACAACCACATTATTAATCTGGGTAAGAAGGTTATCCTGATTATTGATCATGTGCTGAATATTGGTCGCCTGCTGCGGGGTCATACCATAAATTTCGATTATGTCGGAAACGGTAGTAATTAACATCTCACTCTGGCGCATGATCCCCTCGGTGTAGACATCAAGGGTATGGCTCAGGTTAGCAACGCTGGTATTAATTTGCTGGATTGACTGCTGTCTGGACGTGGCTATTTGGACGGCGAGCGACAGCGAGAGGATCAATGAAACAATGATGACGGTAATGGTTGTTGTGTAAAAAGTATTTTTCACATGCACGAGCTTTTCCACCTTATCACGCCTGACATCCCTGGCTGACAACTCTTGTCACTGTAACAAAGCTCGGGATAAGAGGAAAATGAATTGCACTTAAGCAGACAACGGAAGCTTGCCTTTATTTTGATTTACAAACTTACGATCTCCCTGGGTTTAGATAAAATGACTTTAATAAAATCGATATAGGAGACGGGCTTACCAAAATAATATCCCTGTAACAGGGTTATCTCATTACGGTTGAGATACTCCAGTTGCTCTTTTGTTTCTACTCCTTCAGCTACAATGCGCAATGAGAGTTTTTTCGCCAGATCAATGACGCAGTCCAGCAGGATCGTTGAGTCCTTTTCCTCTGAAACCCGGTTCACAAAGCTTTTATCAATTTTAATATAATCAATGGCAAGCGCATTAAGGCATGACAGCCCGGAATAACCCGTACCAAAATCATCAAGGGCAATAACAAAACCGGCGTTATGCAGCATGTTGAGGTTTTCCACCAGGTGAGGATTATCGATCAGCGGTTCACGCTCGGTCACCTCGAGAACCAGTTTGACCTCTTTACCCTGAAACCCCTTCCCGAAGACGCGACAGTCCCCGATAAAGGAAGGTGCATTAATGTGTCTGGCGCTGATGTTCACCCCGATATGAAACCCGTCCGGTAGCTTAGGCAACAGTGGTTTAAGCTGTGCGACCACTTTCGCCATCAACCCTTTGGTTAACGGGATAATTAAACCGCTACGTTCGGCAATCGGAATAAAGACATCCGGCGGGATAAAGCCTGACTTTGGATGTTTCCATCTCGCCAGGACCTCAACGCCGTACAACCCGCCGGTATCCCCGTTCACGATCGGCTGATAATAAGGCTCGATCTCCCCCTGCAAAATGGCTTTGCGCAAATCGTCTTCGAATGAGGTGCTTTTCCCCTTGTAACGGCGGATCAAAATGCCCACCGCCACGGATAATGCAAGAATAAGCAGTGTCAGGCTCCATCCCTGCTGCAGTAGCCGCGTCAGGCTAAAAAAGGCAGGAGGCTGCCAGGCCAGGCTAAAGGGGAACTGCGAAGATGTCGTAAGTGACCCCGCCCACGAGGCCGCTTTCCAGCCGGTCACATCACCGCTGCGGGTAAACATTCTTTCGCCGACAACCAGTCCCAGGCCAACGCTATTTGATGCGCTCGTAATGGCATCCTGCAAATGCGCGTCGCTGATGCTGACCATGACGCGCCCTCCCGCAACGGGCATCTGAAAGACAAGCACCGGCATGCCGTTCACCAGCCGATTGCCGGGTAGCAGCATCAACTTTTCGGCAGGTAAGGTCTCAGGGTGAATAATCAATACGCCATTCCCGGGAAGGGAAGTACAGATGATTCTGCCCTGCTGCTGGATCATGATGGCGCGCAGATGCGGTTTTAGCGCGGCTTCCGTCCCCAACGCCAGCTGTCCGCGACTGGTACACCCCTGCTCCGCAACGCGCTTCGCCGTGCTGGCCGCACTGACTGCTTCAGCCAGAATACTTTCTATTTTTTGGGTGCTTGCCGTCGCGGCATGACTATTACTCAGCTTCGCCATCTGCCATAGCTGCCAGTTAATAATCAGAATGCCGCTCAGAAAAAGAAACAGGGCACTCATAATAGGGATCATCACGTTGCGCATGATGTTTTCCTTAATAGAAAAAACAAGCATGGATGTACTAGAAGAAAAGCCTGTGCTAATCCGGCGTTGCTTATGACAATGAAAATAGCTTAGCTGAGAATTGTCTTAAAAAACTGATGCTTTCGTATGAGTTCACCTGCCTGAATTTGCTCACATGACGTGACTATCAGGCTTGTTCCTTGCCCAGGCTGTGTTAAGCTTTGTGAAATCAGGGAGCGGACTGGATATCTGGAAAATGAAAAAGCGCATTGCCGTTGCTATCGTTTCAACGCTTCTGGTCTTCCTGTCTCTTTATGCCGTCAATGCTGTCATCACAGGACAGCAGAAGAGCAAACAGCTCGAAATATCCCGAACCCTTTTACATTATTCAGAAGACCTGTCCCAAAACGTTGCGCTGGGCCTAAAAAGCATAACGACGCAGGGATGTGATAAAGCCAGCCTTGATAACTACAGACAAATCAAGCTTAATAATCTTTATTTTGGCGATATTGGTTTTATCGAAAAGGGAAAAATAGTCTGTACCGCTTTTTGGGGGAAACTCGCAACGCCCGTTGCACTTCCTGCAGAACTGCATAAAACGCCGAGAGGCTTTCTCCTGGCCCAGTTTTCGCGAAAAGACTTTTTCACGGGCAACGCGGCAATTTATAACAATATTATTATCTTCACCTCCCGCTATGCTTACGATAAATTCAGCCCGGTTACCGCAAGTTATTCGCTAAGTGCTACCACGAAAGACTTCGGCAGAGTCTTTTTTTCGGCCGCTCCGGAGCTAAATCAGCAGAGCTGGCTGCATTCGACGTTGTTTACCCTGACCCTGACGCAGTGCAGCGCCTTCTGGGACCTGTGCGTCATCGTGAAGCATCATGACGCTGGGCTGGCCTCGTTACCTCCGTTTATCTTTGCGCTTCTTGCGGTCATTCTCTGTTTGATCTGGATCGCGATTACGTTGTTTATCTTCCGAATCTATGAAGATCGTTTTTCTCTGGAACGCACGCTGATCAAAGCCGTCATCACGAATACCATCTGCGTTAACTATCAGCCCATTATCCGCATTCACGATAAAAAAATCGTGGGTGTTGAAGTTCTGTCGAGATGGCGCGATCAAAAGCACGGGGACGTCTCTCCGGAGCTGTTTATTCCATTAATTAAGAAGATTGGTCTGTATAAAAAATATTATAGTAATATTATCGAAAAATCCCTTTCCGAAATTGCCCCACTGGCGATAAAACACCAGCTGATAGTCTCAATCAACGTTGGGCGGAAGGAAATTGAAGATGGACAGTTCATTACCATTTTGCGTCGTGCGTGTTTTGCCAATCACCTACCCCTTTCCCTGATGAAGGTCGAGCTCTCTGAGAAAGCCGTTTCAACGGCAGATATCCTCGAGGGATTCTGTCGGGAGCTCAAATCGCTCGGCGTTAAAATATCAATAGATGATTTTGGCGTGCAAAACTCGAACCTCGCCCGCCTGTCGCTGCTTGAATATGATGAAATCAAAATTGATAAGTCGCTGGTGGACGGCATCAGCGAGCATTATAAGCAAAACATCTTCGCTATCTTCAGCGATGCTCTTGCAAGATTGAATAAAACGCTTGTATTCGAGGGCGTGGAAAATGAAATTCAATATCGCTTTATTGCGGACAGATATCCCGATGCCCTGATCCAGGGATGGTATTTTTCAAAAGCACTCACCCGCAGCGAACTGGCGAAGCAACTCACCGGCGTCACACCGTAATCCAAAACTGGCGTGCCCGTTTTTTCCAGTCGGGCATTTCAATTTTTTACGCAAAAACATATAGTCGTCACAATCAGACGGTAGATTACCCTGAAGCACACTCATATTTTGGTTAAAAACGTGAAATTATCCTTACTATTCCCAGTGGTACTCTTTTGCCTGACCGTTATTTTCGCGCTGTTTATCGACGCCCCCGCTTCGCATATTCTGCGGAAAAAGTGCATGTGGTCCGATAGCGTGATGCTTAGCTGTATCGCAAAGCATCAGCATAACGGTTTTTGAAGCAGGCTATTCATTTCCCCACTGATTGAGGAAGTTCGCAATATCATCAATGCGCCCCGCACGGATCCCGGCCTCAGCGGCCATCTCCTGCTGGGCTTCCTCGCTAATCTCCTCGTTATTCGATAAACGGGTAAGCAGCAGCTGGAAATAATGTGCCAGCGCGTCGAGCTCTGACTCAGCGACGGACTCTGCGGCTTCCGTCGCGTACTCATCGGCAATGTCATAATATTTCAGTGGGATATCGTTGTTCATAACTGTCTCGTCGCTAACCTGTAAGGGTGAAGCCATCAGTATATCGGACGCCTTATCTCAACCAAAGCATTGCTTCAGATGAGCAACGCAAGCAGCGCCGCGAGAGCGGGTACGGCCTGTACATACAAAATTTTCCGGCTGGCGGTGGCTGCGCCAAAGAGCCCGGCGATCAGCACGCAGGCCAGGAAGAAGATGGCCACCTGAATACCCTTTTCGCCGAGCCAGAGGCTCCAGAGCAGACCTGCCGCCAGAAAACCGTTATACAGCCCCTGATTCGCGGCCAGTACGCGGGTATCGCGCGCAAAATCAGGACGCAGATTAAAGGCCTTGTGCCCTGTTTTGGTATTCCACAGGAACATTTCCAGCACAAGAATGTAGAGATGGATGAGTGCAACGACAGCGATAAGAAGAGTAGCTAGCATCGTGTTGTCTCCCGCAGGCAGAGGCAAAAAAAACGGGAACCCTCAGGCCCCCGCTCTTGTTTAACCCAGAATCTGGATTACATGTTCGCGATAATCGCGTCGCCAAACTCTGAGCATTTCAGCAGCTTAGCGCCTTCCATCAGACGTTCGAAATCGTAAGTTACGGTTTTCGCGTTGATCGCGCCTTCCATACCTTTAACGATCAGGTCTGCGGCTTCGAACCATTCCATATGACGCAGCATCATCTCTGCAGACAGGATGATAGAGCCTGGGTTCACTTTGTCCTGACCCGCGTATTTTGGTGCAGTACCGTGTGTCGCTTCGAACAGGGCGCATTCATCACCGATGTTCGCGCCAGGGGCGATACCGATACCGCCAACCTGCGCTGCCAGGGCGTCAGAAATGTAGTCACCGTTCAGGTTCATACAGGCAATCACGTCGTATTCTGCAGGACGCAGCAGGATCTGCTGCAGGAACGCATCGGCGATCACATCTTTAATGACGATCTCTTTGCCGGTGTTCGGGTTCTTGATCTTCTGCCATGGGCCGCCGTCGATCAGCTCACCGCCGAACTCTTCTTTCGCCAACTGGTAGCCCCAGTCTTTGAACGCGCCTTCGGTGAACTTCATGATGTTGCCTTTGTGAACCAGGGTCACAGAGTCCCGGTCGTTGGTGATAGCGTATTCAATCGCCGCACGCACCAGACGCTTGGTCCCTTCTTCGGAACATGGCTTGATGCCGATACCACAATGCTCAGGGAAGCGAATTTTCTTCACGCCCATCTCTTCGCGCAGGAATTTAATCACTTTTTCTGCGTCAGCAGAGTCCGCTTTCCATTCGATACCCGCGTAGATGTCTTCTGAGTTTTCGCGGAAGATAACCATATCGGTCAGTTCAGGGTGCTTAACCGGGCTTGGGGTGCCCTGATAGTAACGAACCGGACGCAGACACACGTACAGGTCCAGCTCCTGACGCAGTGCCACGTTCAGGGAACGGATACCGCCGCCAACTGGCGTCGTCAGTGGGCCTTTAATAGCAACGCGGTAGTCGCGGATCAGGTCCAGCGTTTCTGCTGGCAGCCAGACGTCCTGGCCATAAACTTGAGTAGATTTCTCACCGGTGTAAATTTCCATCCAGGAAATTTTACGCTCGCCTTTGTAGGCTTTCTCAACAGCGGCATCAACCACTTTCAGCATCGCCGGGGTAACGTCTACACCGATTCCGTCACCTTCAATGAACGGGATAATCGGATTGTGAGGAACGTTAATCTTGCCGTTTTGCAGGGTGATCTTTTTACCTTCCGCCGGAACAACTACTTTGCTTTCCATTAACCTCTCCTTCGAGCGCTTCTGGTTGTTACTGATCTTATGTTAATAAATTGTAATGAGCCCTTCGATAGTACCTGATTGTCCTGCGCCATGAAAGGTCTTCGTTATTAGGCTATAATGCGGCAATTGATAACGCCTGAAAATACCATGAAGAAAACTTCTTTTACAAAACACCGGGTTGAGCGATTCAGCTCACGACAAGCCGCCAGAAGACCGCAAGAAAACCAGCCAAAGCGGGTTATTTTGTTCAATAAACCCTACGATGTTTTGCCGCAGTTTACCGATGAAGCCGGGCGCAGCACGCTGAAGGATTTTATTCCCGTTCATGGCGTCTACGCAGCCGGGCGTCTGGACCGCGACAGCGAAGGCCTGCTGGTCTTAACCAACGACGGCGCGCTGCAGGCGAGGCTCACGCAGCCGGGCAAACGCACCGGCAAAATTTACTTCGTCCAGGTCGAAGGCGAGCCGGACGAACAAACGCTGGAAAAATTGCGCAAAGGCGTCACGCTGAACGACGGCCCAACCCTGCCCGCAGGTATTGAACGCGTGAATGAACCGGAGTGGCTGTGGCCGCGCAATCCGCCGATTCGTGAACGCAAATCCATCCCGACAAGCTGGCTCAAAATCACCCTTTATGAAGGCCGCAACCGTCAGGTTCGCCGCATGACCGCACATGTCGGCTTCCCTACCCTGCGTCTGATTCGCTACGCCATGGGCAGCTACACCCTGGATACGCTGGCAAACGGCGAATGGCGCGACGCTGCCCCTTAAGGAGAAATGATGTTTAAACCTCATGTTACGGTTGCCTGCGTGGTCCACGCCCGGGGTAAATTCCTGGTTGTCGAAGAGAGCATTAACGGCAAAGCGCTGTGGAACCAGCCTGCCGGACACCTTGAAGCCAATGAAACCCTGCTGGAGGCAGCAAAACGCGAGCTGTGGGAAGAGACAGGCATTCACGCTGAACCCCAGCACTTCATCCGTATGCACCAGTGGATTGCGCCCGACAGCACCCCGTTCCTGCGCTTTTTATTCGCCGTTGAGCTTAGCGAAACGTGCGCCACTGAGCCGCAGGATGACGATATAGACCGCTGTCTGTGGGTCACCGCCGACGAGATCCTGAACGCGCCAAACCTGCGCTCCCCGCTGGTTGCGGAAAGCATTCGCTGCTGGCAGTCAAGCGCACGCCTGCCGCTGGATGTCATCGGCGCATTTAACTGGCCGTTTACAGAGGGTGCCAATGGTGGGGGGGCGTGATAGAATACGCCGCCTTGAAGTTCAATGTCGTGAGTATTCCATGTCAGATAACAGCCAGAAAAAAGTGATCGTCGGCATGTCCGGCGGTGTCGATTCCTCCGTTTCCGCCTACCTGTTACAGCAACAGGGCTATAAGGTGGAGGGCCTGTTCATGAAGAACTGGGAGGAAGATGATGGCGAGGAATACTGCACTGCCGCAGCGGATCTTGCCGACGCGCAGGCCGTATGCGATAAGCTCGGCATTGAACTGCACACCGTTAACTTTGCTGCAGAATATTGGGACAACGTTTTTGAACTGTTCCTGGAAGAGTACAAAGCGGGCCGCACGCCGAACCCGGATATTCTGTGCAACAAAGAGATCAAATTTAAGGCCTTCCTGGAATTCGCCGCGGAAGATTTGGGCGCTGACTACATCGCGACCGGCCACTATGTGCGTCGTGCAGACGTGAATGGTAAAAGCCAGCTGCTGCGCGGTCTGGACGGCAACAAAGATCAAAGCTATTTCCTCTATACGCTGAGCCACGAGCAGATCGCCCAGAGCCTGTTCCCGGTCGGCGAGCTGGAAAAGCCGCAGGTGCGTAAAATCGCCGAAGAGCTGGACCTGATCACCGCGAAGAAAAAAGACTCTACCGGCATCTGCTTCATTGGCGAGCGTAAATTCCGCGATTTCCTGGGGCGCTACCTGCCCGCACAGCCGGGTAAGATCGTCACCGTCGACGGTGAAGAGATTGGCCAGCATCAGGGGCTGATGTACCACACGCTCGGCCAGCGTAAAGGCCTGGGTATCGGCGGAACGAAAGAAGGTAGCGAAGATCCGTGGTACGTAGTCGACAAAGATGTCGAAAACAATATTCTGGTTGTTGCTCAGGGTCACGACCATCCGCGTCTGATGTCCGTTGGCCTGATCGCGCAACAGCTGCACTGGGTCGATCGTGAGCCGCTGAAAGGCACGCTGCGCTGCACGGTGAAAACACGCTACCGTCAGACCGATATTCCTTGCACCGTTACCGCGCTCGATGACGATCGCATTGACGTGCGCTTCGACGAGCCGGTTGCCGCCGTCACCCCAGGTCAGTCTGCTGTCTTCTACAGCGGTGAGATCTGCCTGGGCGGCGGGATCATTGAACAGCGCCTGCCGCTGCCTGCTGTTTAATACGATTTCACACATAAAGGAGACCGTGTGGCGAAGAACTATTATGACATCACCCTGGCGCTGGCGGGAATTTGCCAGTCAGCCCGTCTGGTGCAACAGCTCGCGCATCAGGGTCATTGCGACGCTGATGCCCTGCACGTTTCACTGAACAGCGTTATCGATCTTAACCCCGGCTCGACCCTGGGTGTGTTCGGCGGCAGTGAAACCAATCTTCGTCTCGGTCTTGAAACCCTGCTTGGCGTGCTTAACGCCAGCAGCCGTCAGGGATTAAACGCAGAGCTGACCCGCTACACGTTGAGCCTGATGGTGCTGGAGCGTAAGCTGAGCGCAGCAAAAGGCGCGCTTAATACCCTGGGCGATCGCATTGCCGGGTTACAGCGTCAGCTCGACCATTTTGATCTGCAGTCCGAAACGCTGCTCAGCGCGATGGCCGGCATTTATGTTGACGTCATCAGCCCGCTGGGCCCGCGTATTCAGGTCACCGGGTCTCCTGCCGTGCTGCAAAGCCCGCAGGTACAGGCAAAAGTGCGCGCGTCCCTGCTGGCAGGTATCCGCGCTGCAGTGCTGTGGCACCAGGTCGGTGGTGGCCGCCTGCAGTTAATGTTTTCTCGTAATCGCCTGACCACTCAGGCAAAACAAATTCTTGCTCATTGTTAACCTCCCGGAGTTGCGAATTATGGAATTATCCTCACTGACCGCCGTATCCCCTGTCGATGGACGCTACGGCGATAAAGTCAGCGCGCTGCGCGGGATCTTCAGCGAATATGGTTTGCTGAAGTTCCGTGTTCAGGTTGAAGTACGCTGGCTGCAAAAGCTGGCCGCCCAGGCAGCAATCAAGGAAGTTCCTGCTTTTGACGAAAAGGCAAACGATTACCTTGATAAAATCGTTGCTGAGTTTAGCGAACAAGACGCCGCGCGCATTAAAACCATTGAACGCACTACCAACCACGACGTGAAGGCGGTTGAGTACTTCCTGAAAGAGAAAGTGGAAAGCGTTCCTGCGCTGCACGCCGTGTCTGAGTTCATCCACTTCGCCTGTACCTCTGAAGACATCAACAACCTGTCCCATGCGCTTATGCTCTCCACCGCGCGCAAAGAGGTGGTGCTGCCTTACTGGCGTAAAATCATCGACGCGGTGAAAGCGCTGTCCGTGGAATACCGCGACATTCCGCTGCTCTCCCGTACCCACGGCCAGCCAGCCACCCCGTCCACGATGGGTAAAGAGATGGCCAACGTAGCGTATCGTATGGAACGCCAGTATCGTCAGTTGGAACAGGTTGAAATCCTCGGCAAAATCAACGGCGCGGTCGGTAACTATAACGCCCACATCGCCGCTTATCCGGAAGTGGACTGGCACCAGTTCAGCGAAGAGTTCGTGACCTCTCTGGGCATTCAGTGGAACCCGTACACCACCCAGATTGAGCCGCACGACTATATCGCCGAACTGTTTGACTGCATCGCGCGCTTCAACACCATCCTGATCGACTTCGATCGTGACGTGTGGGGCTACATCGCCCTGAACCACTTCAAGCAGAAAACCATCGCCGGTGAAATCGGCTCTTCCACCATGCCGCACAAAGTAAACCCTATCGACTTCGAAAACTCAGAAGGCAACCTGGGCCTGGCGAACGCCGTGCTGCAGCATATGGCGAGCAAACTGCCGGTATCCCGCTGGCAGCGCGACCTGACCGACTCCACCGTACTGCGTAACCTGGGCGTGGGTATTGGCTATGCGCTGATCGCGTATCAGTCCACCCTGAAAGGCGTGAGCAAGCTGGAAGTGAACCGTGACCGTCTGCTGGACGAGCTGGATCACAACTGGGAAGTTCTGGCGGAGCCAATCCAGACCGTGATGCGCCGTTACGGTATCGAAAAACCGTATGAGAAGCTGAAAGAGCTGACCCGCGGCAAACGCGTTGACGCCGAAGGCATGAAGCAGTTTATCGACGGTCTGGCGCTGCCGGAAGAAGAGAAAACGCGCCTGAAGGCGATGACCCCTGCGAACTACATTGGCCGCGCCATCACCATGGTTGACGAGCTAAAGTAACGCCCCTCTCCCCCTTTTCGCCCGAAAAGGGGGATGCTTTTCCCCGGTTTACTCAATGTTTATCCCCAAAACAACATAATCAGCGTTAAACTATTCATACCAATTATTTAGGGAGAAGAGATGATGCGCGTACTGGTTGTTGAGGATAACGCATTGCTACGTCATCACCTGAAGGTTCAGCTTCAGGAGATGGGACATCAGGTGGACGATGCTGAAGACGCAAAAGAAGCCGATTATTATCTCAATGAACACCTGCCGGATATCGCCATTGTCGATTTAGGGCTGCCTGACGAAGACGGTCTGTCGTTGATTCGCCGCTGGCGCAGCCATGATGTCTCCCTACCGGTTCTGGTTCTGACCGCCCGTGAAGGCTGGCAGGATAAGGTCGAAGTGCTGAGCGCGGGTGCGGATGATTACGTCACCAAGCCGTTTCATATTGAAGAGGTGGCGGCGCGCATGCAGGCGCTGTTACGCCGCAACAGCGGTCTGGCGTCTCAGGTTATCTCCATCCCGCCTTTCCAGGTCGATCTCTCCCGCCGGGAATTATCCATCAATGATGAAGTGATCAAGCTCACCGCCTTCGAATACACCATTATGGAAACGCTGATCCGTAACAACGGCAAAGTGGTAAGCAAAGATTCCTTAATGCTCCAGCTTTACCCTGATGCTGAACTGCGCGAGAGCCATACCATTGACGTGCTGATGGGCCGTTTGCGCAAGAAAATTCAGGCGCAGTATCCGCAGGATGTGATCACCACCGTCCGTGGTCAGGGCTACCTGTTCGAATTACGCTAAATGAGAGTGATTTTGCGCCACATTCTGCCCCTCTCGCTGCGGGTTCGTTTCTTACTGGCAACGGCCGCCGTCGTGCTGGTGCTGTCACTCTCCTACGGCATGGTCGCCCTGGTGGGCTATAGCGTCAGCTTTGATAAAACCACCTTTCGGCTGCTGCGTGGCGAAAGCAATCTTTTTTATACCCTGGCGAAGTGGGAAAACAATCAAATCACCGTCGAAATGCCGGAAAACCTCAACCAGCAGAGTCCAACGCTGGCCCTGATTTATGACGAAAAGGGCAAGCTACTGTGGGCGCAGCGTGACATCCCATGGCTGGTCAAAAGCATTCGTCCGGACTGGCTCAGAACCAACGGGTTTCATGAAATTGAAGCCGATCTCAACACCACCAGCTCGCTGATCCGTGAAGATCGCTCCCTGCAGCAAAAGCTGAACGAGATCCGCGCCGACAATGCCGAAACGGAGATGACGCACTCCGTCGCGATTAACCTCTATCCGGCGACGCTAAACATGCCGCAGCTGACCATTGTGGTGATCGACACCATTCCGGTCGAGCTGAAGCGTTCTTATATGGTCTGGAGCTGGTTCATCTATGTTCTGGCTGCGAATCTCCTGCTGGTGATCCCGCTGCTGTGGGTGGCGGCATGGTGGAGCTTGCGCCCCATTGAATCACTGGCGAAAGAGGTTCGCGAGCTGGAGGAACATCATCGCGAGAAGCTGAACCCGGAAACCACGCGCGAGCTCACCAGCCTAGTGCGAAACCTCAACCGCCTGCTGAAAAGCGAACGCGAACGCTATGATAAATACCGTACGACGCTTACCGACCTGACCCACAGCCTGAAAACCCCGCTCGCGGTCATGCAAAGTACCCTCCGTTCAATGCGCAGTTCGAAGCTGAGCGTCGACGATGCTGAGCCGGTGATGCTGGAACAGATCAGCCGTATTTCACAGCAAATTGGCTATTACCTGCATCGCGCCAGCATGCGTTCCGGCAGCGCGCTGCTGAGCCGCGAGCTGCACCCGGTTGCCCCGCTTCTGGATAACCTCACGTCCGCCCTCAACAAGGTGTATCAGCGTAAAGGGGTGAATATCAGCCTCGATATCTCGCCAGAGATAAGCTTTGTGGGTGAAAAAAATGACTTCATGGAAGTGATGGGTAACCTGCTGGATAACGCCTGCAAATACTGCCTGGAGTTCGTGGAAGTATCTGCGCGCCAGACGGAAACCGAGCTGCATATTATCGTTGAGGATGATGGTCCGGGGATCCCGCGCAATAAGCGTGACGTGGTGTTCGATCGCGGTCAGCGCGCCGATACGCTACGTCCTGGCCAGGGCGTAGGATTAGCCGTCGCGCGCGAGATTGTCGACCAGTACGACGGGAAAATCGAAACCAGCGAGAGCCTGCTGGGCGGCGCCAGAATGGAGGTCATTTTTGGTCGCCAGCAGCCCACATTGAGCGATAGTTAACCCGTTATGTGAAAAATGCGAGGATCTCGCAGCCGGGGGGCTGAGCTTCCGTTATAATCCGAGTCAGTAAGAGCCTGCGGAATAAAAAAATTATGGATTATCACTTAACGCTTAACTGGCCCGAGTTTATTGAACGTTACTGGCAAAAACGCCCGGTGGTTCTGAAACGCGGATTCAGCAATTTTGTCGACCCTATCTCGCCTGACGAGCTGGCAGGTCTGGCCATGGAAAACGAAGTCGACAGCCGTCTGGTCAGCCACCAGGACGGGAAATGGCAGGTTAGCCACGGTCCTTTCGAAAGCTACGATCACCTCGGTGAAAACAACTGGTCGCTGCTGGTGCAGGCGGTCAACCACTGGCACGAGCCGACTGCCGCCTTAATGCGTCCGTTCCGCGCCCTGCCCGACTGGCGCATGGACGATCTGATGATCTCCTTCTCCGTGCCTGGCGGCGGCGTGGGTCCGCATCTGGACCAGTACGACGTATTCATCATTCAGGGTACGGGCCGCCGCCGCTGGCGCGTGGGCGAAAAAGTGCCGATGAAGCAGCACTGCCCGCATCCGGACCTGCTGCAGGTTGATCCGTTTGAAGGGATTATCGACGAAGAGCTGGAGCCGGGCGATATTCTCTACATTCCGCCTGGATTCCCTCACGAGGGTTACTCCCTGGAAAACTCCCTCAACTACTCCGTGGGGTTCCGCGCGCCAAGCGGCCGCGAGATGATCAGCGGATTTGCCGACTACGTTCTGCAACGCGAGCTGGGCAGCTATCGTTACAGCGACCCCGATGTGCCTGCACGCGAGCATCCGGCCGATATCCTGCCCGCAGAGCTGGATAAGCTGCGCGGCATGATGCTGGATTTGATCAACGAACCGGAACATTTCCGTCAGTGGTTTGGCGAGTTTATCAGCCAGTCTCGTCATGAGCTGGACGTTGCGCCACCGGAGCCGCCTTATCAGGCTGACGAGATTTATGATGCGCTCCAGCAGGGCGACAAGCTGGTACGTCTGGGCGGGTTGCGCGTGCTGCGCATTGGCGAGGAGGTATTCGTCAACGGCGAGAAGCTGGACTCTCCGCACCGTCCAGCGCTCGAATCCATTGCCAGCCATCTGGTGCTGACTGCCGATACCTTTGGCGATGCGCTGGAAGACCCGTCTTTCCTCGCGATGCTTGCCGCGCTGGTTAACAGCGGGTACTGGTTCTTTGAGGACTGAGTCGCCTTAATGCCCGGTGGCGCTTCGCCACCGGGCTTTTCTTACCGCTTAGCGGTCAACTCCGCTATCCGCACTATCACCTTCACCGCTTTTTCCATTCCTTCCAGCGTCACAAACTCATGCTTGCCATGGTAGTTGTAGCCACCGGTAAACAGGTTCGGGCACGGTAGCCCCATGAATGACAGCTGAGAGCCGTCGGTGCCGCCACGAATCGGTTTTAATGTCGGTTCAATATCGCAGTCGCGCATCGCCTGCTGGGCGATATCGAGAATATGCGGATGCGCCATCACCTTCTCGCGCATATTGTAATAGCTGTCTTCGATGATGAGCTCAATGTAGCAATCGGGATGCAGGCCCTTACCCACCTTCTTGGCGATCTCCATCATCTTACGCTTGCGTGCCTCAAAGGCTTTACGGTCGAAATCGCGGATGATGTAGTGCATCTGCGCGCTGTCCACGGTGCCTTTGATGCTGGTCAGGTGATAGAAACCTTCATACCCCTCGGTCTGTTCGGGGCTCTCTTCCGCCGGGACTTCCGCATGAATTCGCGACGCCAGCGACAGCGCGTTCACCATGACGCCTTTCGCCGAACCGGGATGAACGTTGTTGCCGACAATTTTGATCGTGACGGACGCGGCATTGAAGTTTTCATATTCCAGCTCACCGACGCCGCCACCGTCGACGGTGTAGGCCCACTGGGCGTTAAAGGCGTCCACGTCGAAGTGCTTCGCGCCCTTGCCGACCTCTTCATCCGGCGTAAAGGCCACGCGGATGTCGCCGTGCGGAATATCTTTGCCCTTCAGCACCGCCAGCGCCGTCATGATTTCCGCGATCCCCGCTTTGTCATCCGCCCCCAGCAGGGTTTTCCCGTCGGTGGTGATCAGCGTCTGGCCCAGCAGCTGATGCAGCACCGGGAACATCACGGGCGAGAGCACTTCGTCGCCAATGCCCAGCGCAATGTCGCCGCCGCGGTAATTTTCCACAATCTGCGGGTTCACATTTTTACCGCTAAAATCAGGAGAGGTGTCGACATGGGAGATAAAGCCAATCGCCGGAATGTCACCCGGGACATTCGCCGGCAGCGTTCCCATCACAGTGCCTTTCTCGCTTAACGTGACGTTGACAAGCCCCATGGCGTCAAGCTGCTCTTTCAGCAGGTTTAATAGCTTCCACTGGCCTTCGGTGCTCGGCACCTGGCGAACACCCGGCTTAGATTGGGTATCCAGCGAAACGTACTGTAAAAAACGCTCAAGTAATTTATCCATGCAGTCACCCTCACTTTTTGTGACAACATTATCAATAAGCATCAAAACGCAAATATTGCGTCAGGTCACTTTTATCCCGCAAACGAGAATATTTTCCGTTTATATCGTTATGCGTTAGTAAATGTAGCTTATGAATCAGTGACAAGGATTGGCGATTACCGGGGATTGCCGTAGAATGTCCGCCCTCATTACGAGTCACCAAGGTGGTTACACACAAACCCCGCTTCAGTCTGCTGCCTGAGGCGTCTATATGGGACAGCGCAAAAATTGAATACACAAACCCGTTCACCGCTGGTGAAACTGGAACGAATTCGTAAAAGTTTTGATGGCAAAGACGTTATTTCCGACCTCACTCTCACCATCAATGACGGTGAGTTTCTGACGCTGCTTGGCCCCTCCGGCTGCGGCAAAACAACCGTACTGCGCCTTATCGCCGGGCTGGAAAGCGTCGATAACGGCCATATCCATCTAGAGAACCAGGACATTACCCGGGTTCCTGCCGAAGATCGCCACGTTAATACCGTCTTTCAGAGCTATGCCCTGTTCCCGCACATGACCGTTTTTGAAAACGTGGCGTTTGGCCTGCGGATGCAAAAAACCCCGGCGCATGAGATCGAACCGCGCGTCACCGACGCCCTGCGCATGGTACAGCTTGAGACGTTTGCCCAGCGTAAACCCCATCAGCTTTCCGGTGGCCAGCAGCAGCGCGTGGCCATCGCCCGCGCCGTGGTTAACAAGCCGCGTCTGCTCCTGCTGGATGAATCCCTCTCCGCGCTGGATTACAAGCTGCGCAAGCAGATGCAGAACGAGCTCAAAGCCCTGCAGCGCAAGCTCGGCATTACCTTTGTCTTCGTCACCCACGATCAGGAAGAAGCCCTGACCATGTCAGACCGCATCGTGGTGATGCGCGACGGCAAAATCGAGCAGGACGGCACGCCGCGCGAAATCTACGAAGAGCCGAAGAACCTGTTTGTCGCCAGCTTCATTGGCGAGATCAATATCTTTGACGCCACGGTGATTGATCGTCTGGACGACCAGCGCGTGCTCGCCAGCGTCGAAGGACGCGAATGCAATATCACGGTGAATTTCCCCGTCGAGAAGGGACAAAAGCTCAACGTTCTGCTGCGCCCGGAAGATCTGCGCGTCGATGAAATCCACGGCAATACCGAGGCCGAAGGGTTAATCGGCTATATCCGCGAGCGCAACTACAAAGGGATGACCCTGGAGTCTGTCGTCGAGCTGGAGAACGGTAAAATGGTGATGGTCAGCGAGTTCTTTAACGAGGACGACCCTGACTTCGACCACTCGCTCGACCAGAAAATGGTTGTCAACTGGGTAGAAAGCTGGGAGGTTGTGCTGGCTGATGAAGAACACAAGTAAGTTCCAGAATGTGGTGATTGCCACGATCGTCGGTTGGCTTGTGTTGTTTGTCTTTTTACCCAACCTGATGATCATCGCCACCAGCTTCCTGACCCGCGACGACGCAAACTTCGTTTCGCTGGTCTTTACGCTGGATAACTACGCGCGCCTGCTCGATCCGCTCTATTTTGACGTGCTGCTGCACTCGCTCAATATGGCGCTAATTGCCACCGTTGCCTGCCTGGTGCTCGGGTATCCCTTCGCATGGTTCCTCGCGGGCCTGCCGCAAAAGGTGCGGCCCCTGCTGCTGTTTTTACTGATTGTTCCATTCTGGACCAACTCGTTAATCCGCATCTACGGGCTGAAAATCTTCCTCAGCACCAAAGGCTACCTCAATGAGTTTCTACTGTGGCTGGGGGTGATTGATACGCCGATCCGCATCATGTTTACCCCGAGCGCGGTCATTATCGGCCTGGTCTATATCCTGCTGCCGTTTATGGTGATGCCGCTCTACTCCAGCATAGAGAAGCTGGATAAACCGCTGCTGGAAGCGGCAAGAGATCTGGGTGCCAACAAGCTCCAGACCTTTACCCGCATTATCATCCCGTTGACCATGCCCGGCATTATCGCGGGCTGTTTGCTGGTAATGCTTCCGGCCATGGGTCTGTTCTACGTTTCTGACCTGATGGGTGGCGCGAAAAACCTGCTGATTGGGAATGTGATCAAGAGTCAGTTCCTGAACATTCGTGACTGGCCGTTCGGGTCCGCCACCAGCATCACGCTGACGGTGGTGATGGGTCTGATGCTGCTGGTCTACTGGCGCGCTTCACGGCTGCTGAACAAGAAGGTGGAACTCGAATGATCGGTCGACTGCTTCGCGGCGGTTTTATGACCGCCATTTACGCTTACCTGTATATCCCGATCGTTATTTTGATCGTGAACTCGTTTAACAGCTCACGCTTCGGGATTAACTGGCAGGGCTTTACCACCAGCTGGTACAGCCTGCTGATGAACAACGACAGCCTGCTGCAGGCCGCTCAGCACTCGCTGACGATGGCGATCTTCTCCGCCACCTTTGCCACGCTAATTGGTTCTCTGACCGCCGTGGCGCTCTACCGCTACCGCTTTCGCGGTAAACCGTTCGTCAGCGGCATGCTGTTTGTGGTGATGATGTCGCCGGATATCGTGATGGCGATTTCGCTGCTGGTGCTGTTTATGCTGCTGGGCGTACAGCTTGGCTTCTGGTCGCTGCTGTTTTCCCATATCACCTTCTGCCTGCCGTTTGTGGTGGTGACCGTCTTTGCGCGCCTGAAAGGGTTCGACGTGCGCATGCTAGAGGCGGCGAAAGATCTGGGCGCCAGCGAGATGACAATCCTGCGCAAAATCATCCTGCCGCTGGCGATGCCCGCCGTGGCGGCCGGATGGCTGCTGAGCTTTACCCTGTCGATGGATGACGTGGTGGTCTCCTCCTTCGTGACCGGGCCGAGCTATGAAATTCTGCCGTTGAAAATCTATTCGATGGTGAAAGTCGGCGTTTCACCCGAGGTGAACGCGCTGGCGACCATTCTGCTGGTATTTTCGCTGGTTCTGGTGATCGCCAGCCAGGTTATTGCTCGTGATAAAACAAAATCTCAGGGGACAATGAAATGAAAAAAATGCTCGCCGCTGCGGCGCTGGTGCTCGGCATGGGTGCCGCGCACGCTGATGACAGCAAAACGCTCTACTTCTACAACTGGACCGAGTACGTGCCGCCGGGCCTGCTGGAACAGTTCACAAAGGAGACGGGCATCAAGGTGATCTACTCGACCTACGAGTCGAATGAAACCATGTACGCCAAGCTGAAAACTTACAAAGATGGCGCGTACGATCTGGTGGTTCCTTCCACCTACTTTGTCGACAAAATGCGCAAAGAGGGCATGATCCAGAAGATCGACAAAACGAAGCTTACCCATTTTTCAAACCTCGATCCTGAGATGCTCAACAAGCCGTTCGACCCGAATAACGACTACTCCATTCCGTATATCTGGGGGGCAACCGCGATTGGCGTTAACAGCGAGGCCGTCGATCCGAAATCGGTGACAAGCTGGGCCGATCTGTGGAAACCGGAATACAAGGGCAGCCTGCTGTTGACCGACGACGCACGCGAAGTGTTCCAGGTGGCACTGCGCAAGCTGGGCTACTCGGGCAATACGACGGATCCTAAAGAGATTGAAGCGGCGTATGCCGAGCTGAAAAAGCTGATGCCTAACGTGGCGGCATTCAACTCTGATAACCCGGCAAACCCGTATATGGAAGGCGAAGTGAATCTGGGGATGGTCTGGAACGGCTCCGCGTATGTTGCCCGTCAGGCCGGTACGCCGCTTGAGGTGGTCTGGCCGAAAGAAGGTGGGATTTTCTGGATGGACAGCCTGTCTATTCCGGCCAATGCGAAAAACGTTGAAGGGGCGCATAAGCTGATTAACTTCCTGCTGCGCCCGGACGTGGCGAAACAGGTTGCCGAGACGATTGGCTACCCGACGCCAAACCTCGCCGCACGCAAGCTGCTGAAGCCTGACGTGGCTAACGATAAATCGCTCTATCCGGATGTCGAAACCATCAGCAAAGGCGAATGGCAGAACGATGTCGGCGACGCCAGCCGCCTCTACGAAGAGTATTACCAGAAGTTAAAAGCGGGCCGGTAACGGTATCGCGTTCTTCCTCACGCCGCCTGTACGGCGTGAGGAAGGATTAACTGACCGCATTCTCTCCTGCCCAGATCGTCGCCTTTCGCATCGCCTCAACCACTTCTTCATCCGACAGCCCCAGCCTCTGACGTACTCTGGTCGCTTCGTCCCACTGCTGCTGTTCATAGTAACGGCAAAGGTTAATCATATCGGCTAACCGTCCTTCCTGATGACAAAGCGCGTTGCTCACGCTCTGCGGGACCGCAATTTGCTTCATCAACTCTGCCATCGGCAGCTCAAGGAGGGTATCCAGAAGAGAAAACAGGCCGCACATGAACGCATTTTCAGCCAGAATCGGTTCGTTCATCGTCTCTGCGATCAGCTCGCAGAACTTGCCGCGCATCATGCTCAGCGGATAAAGCTCGCTGACGGTATCATTGCCCGCACTGGCGAGGACCACGACGGCAACAAACCGTCGGAGCTGATTTTCGCCAAGATACCTGAGCACCTCGCTCAGGGTTAACTTGCTGAAATTACAGGCGCCGACATGCTTAAACGCCGTATGCTTCATATAGCGCATGATTTTATAAGAGAGCGTGAGATCGGTTTTTATCAACGACTCGATAATTCGAAAATCAGGCTTATTGCGTCCGACCTCCATTTGCAGTCGAAAAATCGCCAGCTGATTTTGCGACAGCCGTTTATATTTAATGACCTCCGGGCGGCAGAAAAAATAGCCCTGAAAAAGGGAAAACCCTTCGTCCCTGTATTGGTTGAATTCCTCTTTAGTCTCAATTTTTTCAGCGAGATATTTAATATGACCGGTCAGATGTTTACGCGTTTTCAGATACTGTTTAATTTGCGCTAAGGTGTAATTTCTGACGTCAAATTTCAGTATTGAAATATAGGGTAAAAAAGCATCCCATTCTGGTGCAAGGGTGAAATCATCAAGCGCAAACTGATAACCATGCGCATTCATCTCCCTGACGGCCTGCAGCAGTTCCGCTCCCGGCACAGCATCTTCAAGGATCTCAATGACCACGCTCTCTTTATCCAGCGCTTCTCCACTGCGGTCTATGACCATTCGCGAAGGGAAATTAATAAACGACGTATGAGCCCCGGCGATGCGCTGGGACGGCACGCATAAAAACTGATCGGATATCATTCTGGAGGTGGCATATTCCGCCGACACATCCGGAAAACGGTTTGTCATCCCGTCTCTGAAGAGCAGCTCATAGGCCACCGTCTTCATCTCAGGGTTAAAAATGGGTTGTCGCGCAATAAATCCGTACATATCCCATCCTCCTTTACCACTTAATATTTATTAGCATCCTCTTTCTACACGATGATAACGAGCATTATCGAGCGCTATTTTGATTGAATGCACAAAATAAAAGCATCCACACTAATTAACGGGATTAAATATTCTGGAATTTAAATTAAATATATCCGGCGCTCTACAGAAAGAGGATGAAATATCCGATAAGTACTGTGTGCCTGCCCGACATGCACAACATTACGGGAGATGAGAATGAAAGACGCCATGGTCCGAAAACAAAAAATAAGAGTCAAGACGTTGATGCTATTGTCCATTTTCCTCACCGTGACGGTGGGCTTTACGGCAACGATCGGGTTTATGATGTGGCAGTGGATGGCGCAGCAGGAGGTGCTGGCCAAAAAACATATCCGCCAGATAGCCGAGGTACAGGCTTTACAGGTCAGCAAACAGCTGGATTCCGCCCTGACTGCCGCCCGGGATATGGGCAACAGCGCCCTGGCACTGCGCGAGGCGGGCGTATCCGACCGCCAGAGCCTGAACCAGCTGCTTATCCACTACCTCTCGGCTCACCCACAGTTTCTCTCCATGTCGATGGCCTTTGAGCCCAACGCGTTCGACGATAAAGATGCCGCCTTTGCCGGTCAGAGCGGTGAAGATCCTGCCGGACGCTACGCCCGCTACGTCGACCGCGATGCCACCGGCAAACCGGCATTACACCTGCTGACTGACATCGAAACACCCGGCAGTGGTGATTATTATTTGCTGCCGAAACAGCGGCATAAAGATGTGATCATCGAGCCCTATATTTACCCCTACAACGGCGTGGACGTGATGCTCACCTCGATTGCCGCACCCATCATGCGTGACGGACAGTTTCTGGGTTCGGTCACCTCTGACTTCTCCCTCGCCACGCTGCAGTCCACGATCGGCGCGATTAAACCGTGGAACGGCACAGGCTACGCCCTGCTCCTCTCAGCGGGTAATAACGTGGTGTCCAGCCCGGACAAACAGGCGGCAGGCAAGCCATACGCGGGTCAGATTGCCGGTCATGACGTCACCCGGGTAAACGATCCGCTGCTGATGGAAGAGGTGTTCATCACCTGGCAGGACATCGCCGTCGGTAACAGCCAGACGCCGTGGAAGCTGGCCATTATTACTCCGGTTAGCGAAGTGATGGCCGAAGCGCGGGCATTTTTACTGAAAGCCATCATCATGATGATGTTAAGCATCGTTGCGGTCAGCCTGGTGATGGCCCAGATCTTTACCCGCAAGGTTGACCGTCCGGTTGGAGGGGAACCTTCGGAGGCCGCCGGGATCGCCCTGGCCGTTGCCCGGGGAGAGCTGAACAACACCATCCCGGTTCGTTCCGGGGATACCCACAGCATTTTTTATGCCCTGCACACCATGCAGACGCAGCTCAAGCGCATCGTCGACAACATCAGCGAAGCCAGCCACTCCGTGCACGGCGGCACCAGCGAAATTTCGGCGGGCAACCTTGACCTCGCCTCACGTACCGAAGAACAGGCGGCGGCGATTGTTGAAACAGCAGCCAGCATGGAAGAGATTTCGGTCACGGTTAAAAATAATGCCGACAACGCCCACAAGGCGACCACGCTGACCGATCGCGCCGCGAGCCTCGCCGGGCATGGCGAAACGCTGGTAAACGACGTGGTGATGGTGATCGGAGAGATTGACGAGAGCGCGCGTAAGATCGGTGAGATTAACAGCATCGTCGACGGCATCGCCTTCCAGACCAATATCCTGGCGCTGAATGCGGCCGTTGAAGCGGCGCGCGCGGGCGAACAGGGGCGCGGTTTCGCAGTGGTCGCAGGTGAAGTGCGCAACCTGGCCCAGCGAAGCGCTAACGCGGCTAAAGAAATTTCCCAGCTGATTGCCGAGTCCTCAGGCCGCGTCAGCAAAGGCGTTGAGCTGGTCAATGAAACCGGCGTAATGATGAAACAGGTGATTGAGGCGGTGTCGCACGTACATCTGGTCATCAACGACATTGTCCAGGCGCTGGACGAGCAGAACCGCGGGATAAGCCAGGTCAGTACCGCCGTTAACCAGATGGACAGCACCACCCAGCAGAACGCCTCTCTGGTTCAGCAGATCTCCGCTGCGGCGCTCTCGCTGGACGAGCAGGCTAAATCGCTGGAGAAGACGCTGGCGTTCTTTCATTCTTAAATAAAAAGGCACCCGCTGGGCGGGTGCCTTTTCAGGCGATTGCCGTTACAGCCCTTTCAGCAGCTTATCGACAAACTCCGGGACGACCGTGCTTGCCAGGCCATAGTGTTTCTCTTCAAACTCGCTGCCCACCTGGCTTGGCTCAAGGTTGAGCTCTACCGTATGCGCACCGTGCAGTCGCGCTTCGTGGACAAACCCTGCCGCAGGGTAAACGTGGCCGGATGTTCCTATGGCGATAAACACGTCTGCCATCGCCAGCGCGCTGTAGATCTCATCCATTCCCAGCGGCATTTCGCCAAACCAGACCACGTGAGGACGCAGGCGCGACGGGAACTGACAGCAGTGGCACTTATCCTCTGGCAGCACGTCCTCTTTCCAGTCCAGCACCTGACCGCTCCAGGCGCAGCGAACCTTGAGCAGCTCGCCGTGCATGTGGATGATGTTCTTGTTACCGGCCCGTTCGTGGAGGTTGTCGATATTCTGCGTCACCAGCAGAAAACGATCGCCCAGCGCCTCTTCCAGCTTCGCCAGCGCCAGATGCGCCGCATTCGGCGCGACGTCAGGCTGCTGAAGCTGACGACGGCGTGCGTTGTAAAACGCCTGCACGAGATCCGGGTCGCGGGCAAAGCCTTCCGGCGTGGCGACATCCTCCACGCGGTGCTCTTCCCACAGTCCGTCCGCCGCGCGGAAGGTTCGAATTCCTGACTCGGCCGAGATCCCCGCTCCGGTCAGCACCACCACTCTGGGTTTATCCATCGCTTCTGGCATCATTCTGTCTCTGAAAAAGATCCGCTGGCGCAAGCGCTCACGCAAGCGGCGTTTGTTTTTGCGAAAACGGCTGAGTCGACCCTGGCGACGCGACAGCATAGAAACCTCGTAAACTAATCGGTGAGATGAAGGAATGCGGCTCCGCGCATGCCTCCTGCGTCCCCGTGTCGCGCGCATTCAATACGCGGCACGCGGGCAACCGGCAATAAATGTCGGGGCAAACGCCCGGACAACCGTTCCGTAATCGCGGTAAAGTTTGAAAGCCCTCCCCCGATCACCAGCAGGTCCGGGTCGACGATGGTGAGAATATTTCCCAGACACACCGCCAGCAGATCCAGATAGCGCTCGACGTGCTCACGCGCCTGCGCATCCCCTTGCTCCCACAGGGTAATGATTTGAGGGGCCTCAAGTTTCTGATGATAGAAGTGTTCGTAAAGCCATGCAAACCCGCGGCCTGACAGGTAGTTCTCAATACAGCCGTGCTGCCCACAGCCGCAGCGTGTCAGCGGGAAATCACGCCCCACCACTTCCAGCGCGTCCACCGGCAGGCGGATATGGCCATACTCGCCGGTAATGTAGCTGCGGCCGGTGATGGGCTTACCGTTGATGACGATTCCTCCGCCGACGCCGGTACCGAGGATCAGCCCCATCACCAGAGAATATTGACGGAATTCATCATCCCAGGCTTCAGAGAGCGCGAAGCAGTTGGCATCGTTGTCTAAACGCACGTCGCGTTCAAGGAGCACGGAGAGATCGGCGCGCAGCGGTTTACCGCTAGCGGCAGGCACGTTGGCCGCATACAGCGTGCCGTCGTCGGTTTCGGGCATGCCCGGAATACCAATGCCGACGCTGCCTTTGACCCCAAAGCGTTCATCCGCCTGAGCCACCAGCGCGGCAATGGCGGTTAAAAATTCGTCATAACTTTCGCGCGGCGTGGGAACGCGGGTTTCCCACTGCAGTTTGAGGTTTTTATCAAACACGCCGAGCGCAATCTTGGTGCCGCCAATATCAAATCCGTAATACATAACGCATTCCTCTTTTAACCTGGCGGCCCGAAAGCCGCTAGATCATGACGTAATTACTGGCCACTTAATACCCTCGCCGGATCAATTCGGCTTGCGCGACGCGCCGGATACCAGCTTGCCAGCAGACTCAGTAAAAGTGCTGTAAGCAGCACATAAAAAACATCCAGCCAGTGCAGTTCAGACGGCAGGAAGTCAATAAAATAGATGTCACCCGACAGGAACTGGTGGCCAATAAGCTTTTCAATCCCGTTGATAATCGGCGTCAGCTGCAGGGAAACCACCACGCCAATCACTACGCCGCACAGGCTGCCAAACAGCCCTGCCAGCAAACCGTACCAGACGAAGATGGCGCGAATAAGACCGTCTTTCGCCCCCAGCGTACGCAGCACGGCGATGTCGCCGCTCTTGTCCTTGACCGCCATCACCAGCGTCGAAACGATATTAAAGCACGCCACGCCAATCACCAGCACCATCGCCAGATACATGATGGCGCGGATCATCTGGATATCACGGTACATATACCCGTAAGTACCGATCCAGCTTTTGATGTAGACATAGTTATTGGTCACGCTGCCCGCGTCACGCACCAGTTTGTTGGCGTTAAAGACGTCGTTCACCTTGATGGCAATGCCCGTCACGCTGTCGCCCATGTCGAGATACTGCCGCGCATCCTCCATCGGCACCATCGCAAAGCTGTGGTCAAGCTGACCGCTCAGCTGAAGAATACCGGTAACGTGCAGGCGCACGCGTTTTGGCTGCTGCAGTTTGTGGTCGGTGCTGGCGTTCGGGATCATGATTGACACCCAGTCGCCCTGCTTCACCTTCAGAGCATCGGCAACGCCTTTACCCATGATGATCTGCTGCTCGCCAGCCTTAAAGTTGGCCCACGCGCCGTTCTGCACATAGTTTGGCAGCGCGCTGAGACGCGCTTCCTGCGCCGGGTTCACCCCTTTCACCTGAATGGCGCGCAGGTTTACCCCGCTTTCCACCAGCCCGGTAAAGTTAATGTAGGGCGCGGCCGCGGCGATGCCCGGCACTTTTTCAACTTTGGCGAGCGCATCGCTCCAGTTCGTCCACGGCTGGTTAACCGGCTCGATCTCCCCGTGCGGCACCACCGCCAGAATGCGGTTATTCAGCTCACGCTCGAAGCCGTTCATGGCGCTTAAGCCCACAATCAGCACCGCCACACCCAGCGCAATACCGATGGTCGAGATAACGGAGATCAGCGACACCATGCCGCCGCGACGGCGGCCGCGGCTAAAACGTAAACCGATGAGTAACGATAACGGTGACGCCATTACTCTGCTCCCATCAGGGTCAGTTCCGCGTTCAGATGGCCGTCGCGCATCTCAAGCTGACGTCCCATGCGTTTTGCCAGCTGCAGATCGTGGGTTACGACCAGAAACGCGGTGCCCTGCGAGGCGTTCAGCTCGCCCAGAAGCTGGAAAATACTGTCCGCATTACGGGCGTCCAGGTTCCCGGTGGGCTCATCCGCCAGTACCAGACGCGGGTTGTTGACCAGCGCACGGGCAATCGCCACGCGCTGGCGCTCGCCGCCGGAGAGCTCCGACGGACGGTGGTTACCGCGATGACCCAGCCCTACCGCCTTCAGCATGTCGCTGGCGCGAGCGTTAATCTCTGCCGGTTTCTTTTTGCCAATCAGCAGCGGCATCGCGACGTTTTCCAGCGCCGTGAAGTCCGGCAGCAGATGGTGGAACTGGTAGATAAAGCCCAGCTCGCGGTTGCGCAGCTCGGCCTTCGCCGCCGAGGACATTTTGCTCATCGGCTGGCCGGAGAAAATCACGTCGCCGTTGGTTGGCGTATCCAGCCCGCCCAGCAGATGCAGCAACGTACTTTTGCCCGAGCCGGAGCTGCCGACAATCGCCATCATCTCGCCTTCGCCCACGCTGAAGCTCACATTGTGCAGCACGTCGGTTTGCACAGTGCCTTCCTGATAGCGTTTGGACAGGTTGTCGCATTGCAACAGGATCTTATTCATAACGTAAAGCCTCAGCGGGTTGAGTGGCGGCGGCGCGCCAGGAAGGATAAAGCGTAGAAAGCAGCGCAATGGCCATCGCGGCCAGCGCAATACCGACCACCTGCAGCGGCTCGATAGCCACCGGCAGCGCCGCGCCGTCGAGCAGGGCGCCGATGATCGGCATTAAGTTATTAAGCTGACTGGCAAGCAGCGCACCCAGCACCGCCCCGAGCAGCGCGCCGATGATACCGGCGCTGGCGCCCTGCACCATAAACACCGCCATGATCTGGCGCGGCGTGAGCCCCTGGGTTTGCAGGATAGCAACCTCGCCCTGCTTCTCCATCACCATCAGACCCAGCGAGGTGATGATGTTAAATGCCGCCACGGCGACGATCAGGCTCAGCAGCAGCCCCATCATGTTTTTCTCCATCCGCACAGCCTGGAACAGCTCGCCTTTACGCTCGCGCCAGTCCTGCCATTTGGTGCCGTCCGGCAGTTTTTGCTGGCTGAGAGTATCGACCTTCAGCGGCGCGTCGAGCCACAGGCGCCAGCCGGTGATATTTCCTGCCGGGTAGCGCATCAGGCGTGACGCGTCCTGAATGTTAACCAGCATCTGGTAGCCATCGACTTCGCTGTTGGCGGCAAAGGTACCAATCACGTTGAACAGGCGCTGGCTTGGCAGGCGCCCCATCGGCGTAAACTGGCTGGCAGAAGGGACCATTACGCGCAGCTGATCGCCACGGTTAACGCCAAGCTGTCCGGCAAGCTGCTCGCCCAGAATCACGTTATATTTCCCGGCTTCCAGGTCGGTCTGCTTCACGTTAACGAGATACGGCGTCAGCGGATCGTTTTGCGCCGGGTCGATACCCAGCATCACGCCGACCGCCACGCTGCGGGCGCTTTGCAGCACCACGTCGCCGGTGGTCAACGGCGCTACGCGCGTGACGCCCTGTAACTTCGCCGCGCTTTCCGGCAGCTGCTGCGGGTTAACCGAGCCGTTAGTGGATGAGAGTACGGCCTGCGGCATCAGCCCCAGGATGTTGTTTTGCAGCTCGCGCTCAAAGCCATTCATGACGGAAAGCACCGTCACCAGAGCCATCACGCCAAGCGTAATGCCAATAGTCGATAGCCAGGAGACAAAGCGACCGAAGCGGTCCGCGGCGCGCCCACGCATGTAGCGTAAGCCTATGAAGAGTGCGACAGGTTGATACATGAAGTCCGTCTGTTTGCTGATAGCAGACCCACGAGTATATAAGCGAATCCGTTAAGCGTAAATGACTGAAACCGTAAGCTTTGGTAATCATTTTTCCAAAAAACTCAGATAAATCAGGATACTAATATCTGAAACCGCTCCTCGCAACCTCCACCTTTTCCGAAAAACCTCCTGATACAGACTGTTACCCATTACAGCACGGTTTCGTTTAACAACAATTGCTCGTTCGTCTATGGCAATAAGGTAGTTGCGAACAATGAAGCAAAAAGCATTATGGATTAACCAGATAAAAGGGCTGTGTATCTGCCTGGTGGTTATCTATCATTCGGTTATCACGTTTTATCCGCATCTGATCGGGCTGCAACACCCGCTCTCCGGCCTTCTCGCCAAATGCTGGGTCTATTTTAATCTCTATCTTGCCCCCTTCCGTATGCCGGTCTTTTTCTTTATCTCCGGCTATCTGATCCGTCGTTATATTGACGAAGTGGACTGGCGAACCAGTCTCGACAAGCGAATCTGGAGCATTGTCTGGGTGCTGGCGCTGTGGGGGATTCTGCAATGGCAGGCGCTGACCCACCTGAATGCCTGGCTGGCGCCCGATCGCGAGCTTGGCACCTCGTCGAACGCGGCCTACGCCGACTCGCTCTCGGGATTTGTGCAAGGCATGCTCACTGCCAGTACCAGCCTGTGGTATCTGTATGCCCTGGTCGTGTACTTCACGCTGTGTAAACTGCTGAGCCGCTGGAAGCTGCCGATGCTGGGACTGCTGGCGCTGGCAAGCATCGCGATCAACTTCCTGCCGCTACCGTGGTGGGGAATGAACAGCGTGGTCCGCAACATGATCTACTACAGCCTCGGGGCGTGGTATGGCGCGACGCTGATGGCGTGGATGAAAAGCGTCAGCCTGCGCCGCCTCTGGCTGGCAACCGTCGCTTTCGCCGCCGTCTCCGTGGTGCTGTGGTTTGCTAACGTTCCGCTGCTGCTCTCATTGCTGTCGATTGTGCTGATTATGAAGCTATTCTACAGCTTTGAGCAGCGCTATGCCGTTCACCCTGACAACCTGTTGAACGTGATTGGCTCCAATACCATTGCGATTTATACCACCCACCGCATCTTAATTGAGGCCTTCAGCCTGTTCCTGATTGGCGAGATGAATGCCGCTTACTGGCCGGTCTGGGCTGAACTCACCTTAATTCTGGTCTACCCGTTTGCCAGCCTGCTGATCTGTACCCTGGCCGGGCTCGGGGTGCGTAAAATTTCCACCGCGCTGTTTGGCGACGTTTTCTTCTCTCCTCCGTCTACGCTGACCCTGTCCCCCTCAACGCGTTAATGCCCTCTCCGCCCCCGTTTCGGGGGCGTTTAGCCCTGCCGTGCGGTTGCGATTTGCTTATGCAAAACGATCGAGGATAATAAAGACATTGCGTATCAGTGATATGCCCCAATACTGTTGGTATATCCATAAGAGACTCTGACATAGCCATGCCTGAACACTATCGTTATTCCTTGCCTGTCAAAGCGGGCGACCAGCGCCAGCTGGGTGAACTCACGGGCGCGGCGTGCGCCACGCTGGTGGCGGAAATCGCCGAGCGTCATCAAGGGCCGGTGATCCTGGTTGCCCCGGATATGCAAAACGCCCTGCGCCTGCACGATGAAATTCGCCAGTTCACCGATAATCTGGTGTTCAGCCTGGCCGACTGGGAAACGCTGCCGTACGACAGCTTCTCTCCGCACCAGGAGATCATCTCCTCGCGCCTGTCGACGCTCTACCAGCTTCCGACCATGCAGCGCGGCGTGCTGATTGTACCGGTGAACACCCTGATGCAGCGCGTCTGTCCGCACAGCTACCTGCACGGCCACGCGCTGGTGATGAAAAAAGGCCAGCGCCTGTCCCGTGATGCCCTGCGGGCGCAGCTTGACGGGGCCGGCTATCGCCACGTCGATCAGGTCATGGAACATGGGGAATACGCGACCCGCGGCGCGCTGCTCGACCTTTACCCGATGGGCAGCGACCAGCCGTATCGTCTGGACTTCTTTGATGATGAAATCGACAGCCTGCGCGTCTTTGACGCCGACACGCAGCGCACGCTGGAGGAAGTGGAGTCCATCAATTTACTGCCCGCGCATGAGTTCCCCACGGACAAAACCGCTATCGAACTGTTCCGCAGCCAGTGGCGCGATAGGTTCGAGGTGAAGCGCGACGCGGAACATATTTATCAGCAGGTCAGCAAAGGCACGCTGCCTGCCGGGATCGAATACTGGCAGCCGCTATTCTTTAACGAGCCGCTGCCTGCCCTGTTCAGCTACTTCCCAGCGAATACGCTGATTGTTAACACCGGCGATATCGACGCCAGCGCCAGCCGCTTTGAAAGCGAAACCCGCGCCCGCTTTGAAAACCGGGGCGTTGACCCGATGCGTCCGCTGCTGCCGCCGGAAGCGCTGTGGCTGCGTACCGACGAGCTCAACGCCGAGCTGAAGCGCTGGCCGCGCATGCAGCTGAAAACCGATTCGCTTGCCGACAAGGCCGCCAACACCAACCTCGCCTTCCGGACGCTGCCGGACCTGGCCGTCCAGGCGCAGCAGAAATCCCCGCTGGATAATCTGCGCAAGTTCCTGGAGTCCTTTACCGGCCCGGTGGTGTTCTCCGTTGAGAGTGAAGGCCGCCGCGAAGCTTTGGGTGAGCTGCTGGGACGCATTAAGGTGGCGCCGAAGCGCATCCTGCGCCTGAGCGAAGCGACCGGAAACGGCCGTTACCTGATGATTGGCGCCGCCGAGCACGGTTTTATCGACACGCTCAACAACCTGGCGCTGATTTGCGAAAGCGACCTGCTGGGCGAGCGCGTCGCGCGCCGCCGTCAGGACAGCCGTCGAACCATCAACCCGGACACGCTGATCCGTAACCTGGCCGAGCTGCATCCGGGCCAGCCGATTGTTCACCTGGAGCATGGCGTTGGACGCTATCAGGGGATGACCACGCTGGAAGCGGGCGGTATTAAAGGTGAATACCTGATGCTCACCTACGCGAACGACGCCAAACTGTATGTTCCGGTGTCGTCCCTGCATCTGATCAGCCGCTACGCGGGCGGTGCCGAAGAGAACGCGCCGCTGCATAAGCTGGGCGGCGACGCCTGGGCGCGCGCGCGCCAGAAGGCCGCGGAAAAAGTGCGCGACGTGGCCGCCGAGCTGCTGGATATCTACGCCCAGCGCGCGGCCAAAGAGGGATTCGCCTTTAAGCATGATAAGGAACAGTATCAGCTGTTCTGCGACAGCTTCCCGTTTGAAACCACGCCGGATCAGGCTCAGGCTATTAACGCCGTGCTGAGCGATATGTGCCAGCCGCTGGCAATGGACCGTTTAGTGTGCGGCGACGTCGGCTTCGGTAAAACCGAAGTGGCGATGCGCGCCGCCTTCCTTGCGGTGGAAAACAACAAGCAGGTGGCGGTGCTGGTGCCGACCACCCTGCTCGCTCAGCAGCACTTCGACAACTTCCGCGACCGCTTCGCCAACTGGCCGGTACGCATCGAGATGCTGTCGCGTTTTCGCAGCACCAAAGAACAGACGCAGATCCTCGAACAGGCAAGCGAAGGCAAAATCGATATTCTGATCGGCACCCACAAGCTGCTGCAAAGCGACGTGAAGTGGAAAGATCTGGGGCTGCTGATCGTCGACGAAGAGCACCGCTTCGGGGTGCGCCATAAAGAGCGCATCAAAGCGATGCGCGCCGACGTCGACATCCTGACCCTGACCGCAACGCCGATCCCGAGAACCCTGAACATGGCGATGAGCGGCATGCGCGATCTGTCGATTATTGCCACGCCGCCGGCGCGCCGTCTGGCGGTAAAAACCTTCGTCCGCGAGTACGATAATCTGGTGGTGCGTGAGGCAATACTGCGTGAAGTCCTGCGCGGGGGTCAGGTCTATTACCTGTACAACGACGTGGAAAACATCCAGAAAGCGGCCGACAGGCTGGCGGAGCTGGTGCCGGAAGCGCGCATTGCTATCGGTCACGGGCAGATGCGCGAGCGCGAGCTGGAACGGGTGATGAACGACTTCCACCACCAGCGCTTTAACGTGCTGGTGTGCACCACTATCATCGAAACGGGGATCGACATTCCGACGGCGAACACCATCATTATTGAACGCGCGGATCACTTTGGTCTGGCGCAGCTTCACCAGCTGCGCGGCCGCGTCGGGCGTTCGCACCATCAGGCTTACGCCTGGCTGCTGACGCCGCATCCGAAAGCGATGACCACCGACGCGCAAAAGCGTCTGGAAGCCATCGCCTCGCTGGAAGACCTCGGCGCAGGCTTCGCGCTGGCCACGCACGATCTCGAGATCCGCGGCGCCGGCGAGCTGCTGGGTGAGGACCAGAGCGGCTCCATGGAGACCATCGGCTTCTCGCTCTATATGGAGCTGCTTGAGAACGCGGTTGATGCCCTGAAGGCCGGTCGCGAGCCGTCGCTGGAAGATCTCACCAGCCAGCAGACCGAGGTCGAGTTGCGTATGCCTTCCCTGCTGCCGGACGATTTCATTCCGGACGTGAATACCCGACTGTCGTTCTACAAGCGCATCGCCAGTGCGAAGACGGAAAACGAGCTGGAAGAGATTAAGGTTGAGCTGATCGACCGCTTTGGTCTGCTGCCCGATGCGGCGCGAAATCTGCTGGATATCGCGCGCCTGCGCCAGCAGGCGCAGAAGCTGGGCATTCGTAAGCTCGAAGGCAACGAAAAAGGCGGCGTGATTGAGTTCGCGGAGAAGAACCACGTCAACCCGATGTGGCTGATCGGCCTGCTGCAAAAACAGCCGCAGCATTTCCGTCTGGATGGCCCAACGCGTCTGAAATTTACCCAGGAGCTGACGGAGCGCAAAACCCGCATGGACTGGGTGCGTAACTTTATGCGCCAGCTGGAAGAGAACGCGATCGCCTGACCTCCCTTCCCCCGTTAGCCCAGCGCTAACGGGGGACAATTTACAAACTCTTTGCACTTCACCCGATCTTCCCGACACACCCATTCGCCATAATTATCGTAACGCCTTATAAAACAATAACCTTATCATTTGCATGGATTATGGTGATGATGACCTCTTCGCGTTTTACTCGCTGGTTAACCCTGATTGCGCTGGCAGCCACCGTCGCGGTGGCGCTTCCCGCTCGCGCAAATACCTGGCCCCTCCCTCCGCCCGGCAGCAAGGTGGTGGGGGAAAACCGCTTTCATGTGGTTGAAAATAATGGCGGTTCGCTGGAAGCCATTGCCAAAAAATATAATGTCGGTTTTCTGGCTCTGCTGCAGGCGAACCCCGGCGTCGACCCGTACGTCCCACGCGCGGGCAGCGTATTGACAATCCCGTTACAGACTATCCTTCCGGACGCCCCGCGCGAGGGGATCGTGATAAACCTGGCGGAGCTACGCCTGTACTATTATCCGCCGGGTAAAAATGAGGTGACCGTCTACCCGATTGGTATTGGTCAGCTGGGCGGCGACACCCTGACGCCGACGATGGTCACCACCGTCTCGGATAAACGCGCGAATCCAACCTGGACCCCGACGGCCAATATTCGTGCCCGTTATAAAGCTCAGGGCATCGATCTTCCGGCCGTGGTGCCAGCAGGCCCGGATAACCCGATGGGTCACCACGCAATCCGTCTGGCGGCCTACGGCGGCGTTTACCTGCTGCACGGAACGAATGCGGACTTTGGCATCGGCATGCGCGTCAGCTCCGGCTGCATTCGTCTGCGCGATGACGATATCAAAACGCTGTTTAACGTCGTTACGCCGGGTACCAAAGTGAATATTATCAATACGCCGATTAAGGTTTCTGAGGAGCCGGGCGGCGTGCGGCTGGTTGAAATTCATCAGCCGCTATCGAAAAACATTGGCGACGATCCGCAGACGCTGCCCATTAACCTGAATGCCGCGATGGTAAGCTTCAAAACGAATGCGAATACCAACAGCGAGGTGATGGAGCGCGCAATGGAGGCCCGCTCAGGCATGCCGACCGATGTCACCCGGCATCACGATGTTGCCCAGCAGTCGATGTAAATCAGAAATAAAAAAACGCCCTGCTCAGCAGGGCGTTTTCTATTGCAGTGGCATAAATGAGGGTTTATGCCCGGCTTATTTGTAGATGACGGCGGTGCCGTGCAGGGTGTTAGGACCGGTCACAGAGGTGATGCGGTAAGATTTTGCGCCCATCTCTTGCGCTTTTTGCGCCAGCTGATCTTCCAGGGAACCCAGGTTAGTCCCGGCAGAGGCAGAGATCGTCCCGACTTTATGCTGGTCAGCAGGGGTGGATTGCACCTGTACAGCAGCAAAGCTTGCGAAAGAGAGTGAACTCAGAACAGCGGCAGCGATGAGGGTTTTTACGTTTTTCATGATGTTTACCTTTAGCAGATGAATTTGGAGGTCGTTAATCATTTAGTTAACGATCGATAGGTAAATCATAAATGTGATCCATATCACGCGTCAACATAATTTTATAATGACCATTAACTTAATTTTAAAGTCGTTATTTTTCATACTCATATGATTAATTTATTTTTAAGCATTCAGCGCTGGTGGTGACTTGCGTTTATTTTTATAATGGTCATTCAACAAACCAACAGAGGACCAACGGCACATGACAACCGACGTCACGAGTTGTGCGAAGAAAAGCCGTGGCCGACCAAAAGTGTTTGACAGGGATGCAGCGCTTGATAAGGCCATGACTCTCTTCTGGCAACATGGGTATGAAGCAACCTCGCTTTCCGATCTGGTAGAAGCTACCGGAGCAAAAGCGCCGACGCTGTATGCCGAATTTACCAATAAAGAGGGGCTGTTCAGGGCGGTGCTGGACAGATACATTTCGCGATTTGCGGCGAAACACGAAGCCCAGCTGTTTTGTGAAGAGAAAAGCGTCGAACAGGCGCTTCGGGATTATTTCACCGCCGTCGCGACCTGCTTCACCAGTAAAGAGACGCCTGCGGGCTGCTTTATGATTAATACCTCTGCCACCCTGGCGGCGTCCTCTAAAGAGATTGCCAATACGGTGAAATCGCGGCATGCCATGCAGGAGGAGACGCTTAGCGCATTTCTGGCTCAGCGCCAGCAGCGCGGTGAAATCCCTGCCCAGTGCAACCCACAGCTGCTGGCGCAATACCTGAGCTGTATTTTGCAGGGGATGTCGATCAGCGCCCGTGAAGGGGCTACGCTGGAAAAACTGCAGAATATAAGCGAAACCACGCTGCGGCTGTGGCCTGAGCTACTGAAAATCTGAAGCAAAAAAAAGCTCCTCAGCCTGAGCGCATGAGGAGCTAAATTCAGAGAACATCTTTTTTACACTTTGTTATTCAGAACCAGCTGGCCATTTCCATCCAGTGGAATTTGCGTGCCCGGGTCTTTATCCATGCGGATTTTGCCCTGCTGATCGCCAATTTTGTACGTCACGTCATAGCCCAGCATTTTTTCCGACTTGTCATAGACGGTTTTGCAGCGCTGCTGAGTCGTGGTGTAGGTATCGTTATCCTGCATCGCGCCCTGAACCTGGTTACCGGCATAGCCGCCACCCAGCGCGCCGACCACGGTCGCCACATCTTTACCCCGGCCGCCGCCGAACTGGTGACCAATCACGCCACCCGCTACCGCGCCCAGAACAGAACCGGCGATACGGTTTTCATCCTGCACCGGACGACGATGCGTCACGGAGACGTTACGGCACTCCTGACGAGGCGTTTTTACCGTTTCTTTAATCGGTGTAGCAGAAACCACCTGCGCATACTGCGGGCCGCGATCTAATACGTTGAGACTGGCAACGGCAGCCACACCTAACGCAGCCGCGACGCCAATCCCTATACCCGCCAACATTGATTTATTCACGGGACTTCCTCCTTTGTTGCTATTGGTAACAATTTTGCAATGGAGGCACGGCTTCGCCAATCAGATAAAGGATCAAAAAAGGGGCGTTCAGAGGAGATATATTGTATTTAGGAGAACTCTTAAGCACTCAATCTGTGATCTACAGCATGAAATGCTAAAAACTCCCTCCGGAGAGCCCGGAGGGAGTGAAAGATTAGTGCAGCTTCAAGCGCGGACGGATCACGCGGTTGATTCTGCCGACCAGCATCATCAGCCCGGTTTTGAAATAGCCGTGCAGCGCAATCTGGTGCATACGGTAGAGGGAGATATACACGAAGCGGGCAATGCGCCCTTCTACCATCATCGAGCCGCGCATCAGGTTACCCATCAGGCTGCCGACGGTAGAGAAGTTTGACAGAGACACCAGAGAACCATGGTCTTTGTAGACATAGGCTTTCATTGGCTTGCCTTTGTACTGCGCCAGAATGTTGTGCAGGACCAGGCTTGCCATCTGGTGAGCGGCCTGCGCGCGCGGCGGCACAAATCCACCTTCAGGACGCGCGCAGGAGGCGCAGTCACCGATAGCAAAGATTTCAGGGTCACGCGTGGTTTGCAGCGTCGGCTCCGTCACCAGCTGATTGATGCGGTTGGTTTCCAGGCCGCCGATATCTTTCATAAAGTCAGGCGCTTTGATGCCGGCCGCCCAGACCATCAGATCCGCTTTGATATACTCGCCGTCTTTGGTGTGCAGGCCGCCTTCGTCGGCGCTGGTCACCATGGTCTGCGTCAACACCCGCACGCCCAGCTTGGTGAGTTCATTGTGCGCCGCACCGGAAATACGCGGAGGCAGCGCGGGCAGAATGCGTTCACCGGCTTCGACCAGCGTGACGTTCAGCGCTTCATTCGTTAATCCTTTATAACCGTAGCTGTGCAGCTGCTTCACCGCATTGTGCAGCTCCGCAGACAGCTCAACGCCCGTCGCACCGCCGCCGACAATGGCGATATTCACCTTACCGTTCGCACCCATATTGCTGGTGTACTTCAGGAACAGGTTCAGCATTTCCTGATGGAAACGACGCGCCTGGTGCGGGTTATCGAGGAAGATACAGTGTTCTTTCACGCCCGGCGTGTTGAAGTCGTTAGAGGTACTGCCCAGCGCCATGACCAGCGTGTCATACGGCAGTTTGCGCTCAGGAACCAGCAGCTCCCCTTTTTCATCGCGCAGCTCTGCCAGGGTGATGGTTTTGCTTTCACGGTTGATGTCAACCACCGAGCCCAGCTGGAACTGGAAATGGTGGTTGCGCGCGTGCGCCAGATAGCTGAGCGCGTCCACGCCCTCGTCCAGAGAGCCGGTCGCCACTTCGTGCAGCAGCGGTTTCCACAGGTGGCTGTGGTTACGATCCACGAGCGTGATTTTGGCTTTTTTACCGCGACCCAGCTTCTTACCCAACTGTGTCGCCAGCTCCAGCCCGCCAGCACCACCGCCTACAATCACTATCTTTTTCAATGGCGTAGTCAACGTGACCCCCTCAAATTATTAACCAATTGTTAATTAAAAGTTATAAAAATAACCCTTAATTAACAACAGGTTACAGCACTGAAACCATTCAGGTGCATTGAGAATACCACGTCAGGCGCATTGGTCATACCAAAATTGATATGCATCAAGTTTTGATGGCTTAAAAGTAGACAATTTTGGTCAAAAAGAAAGCCCGGCACGCTTTCACGGCCGGGCTTCGACGCCTGCAGGTAAGGAATTAACCCAGCGTTTTAAATGCTTTGATACGCTGCAGGTGCGGGGAGATGTTTTTGAACTTGTGGGTCTGTTCTTCGTCCCAGACAATTTCGTAATAATGATGCAGCAGCTCTGCCGCCCGGTGGCTGTTGAGCGCCTCATCGTTACGCGACAGGATCACCAGACAGCGGTCACGGTTTTTCTCACGAAAATTACTCACGCACTTGGTTGCAATATCGACATACTCTTCCGGGCGGTCAATTTTGCCTTCCATGTTCTCGTTCGGGAACAGGTTAGGATTGAATACCACCTGACGGATGTCGCACAGGAAGCCAATGCGCTCCGCCCAGTAGCCGCCCAGCCCCACGCCGCAGATCAACGGGCGATCGTCGACGTTGAGCTGCAACATCTTGTCCACCTCTTTGAGCAGATGCTGCATATCGTGCTTCGGATGGCGCGTGCTGTAGCTGATCAACCGTACATCCGGATCGATAAACTGCAGCTGCAGCACCTTCTCATGATTACCAGGGCTGTTTGAGTCAAAACCGTGTAAATAGATGATCATCGTCTTCTCACCACGCTACGCCTTCCGGGAGGGTTTACAGGCTGGCTTTATGTGCCTGCCAGCGCTCATTCAGGTCTTCAAGCCGGGCGTTGACCGTCTTCCAGCGCGCCGAATCCATCAGCTCCTGACGGCTAAATGAACCTTTATGATACAATTGTGTAACACGCTCAGCTTTGATCGGCGACAGGTTATCCAGCACGCTAACGGCACCTTTACGATTATTGCAGACCAGGATCATATCGCAACCTGCATCCAGCGACGCCTGACCACGTTCAGCGTAGCTGCCCATAATCGCCGCCCCTTCCATCGATAAATCGTCAGAGAAGATCACGCCATTGAAGCCCAGTTCCTGACGCAAAACGGTTTTCAGCCAGTGCGGAGAGCCGCTGGCAGGACGCGGGTCAACGTCGCTATAAATCACGTGCGCAGGCATGATGGCATCAAGCTTGTTGTCGGTGATAAGCGACCTGAACACCGACATATCTTTGGCGCGGATCTCCGCTTCCGGGCGCGGATCGCGCGGGGTCTCTTTATGCGAGTCCGCCGTGACCGCCCCGTGGCCCGGGAAGTGTTTCCCGGTGGTTTTCATCCCGGCATCGTGCATTCCGTCGATGAACCAGGTCGCCATGGCAAGCGCAATGCGCGGATCGTCATGGTACGAGCGCTCGCCAATGGCGGCACTGATATGCCCCACGTCCAGAACCGGGGCAAAACTGATGTCGATATCCATGGCAATCATTTCGCTAGCCATCAGCCAGCCGGCCTCCTGCGCCAGTTTCCCGCCCTCTTCCGTGCCGAGCAGCGCGGCAAAAGACTGGGCTGCCGGCAGGCGGGTAAACCCTTCGCGAAAACGCTGCACGCGTCCGCCTTCCTGATCGACGGCCACAACCAGATGGTTGCGCGACGCGGCGCGGATCTGACGCACCAGCTCACGCAGCTGCGCCGGATCGTGATAGTTGCGGGTAAACAGGATAAGCCCCCCCACCAGCGGATGCGCCAGAATTTCACGCTCCTCCGCATCCAGCTCAAACCCTTCTACATCCAACATGACTGGACCCACATCCACCTCTCTTATCCTTTAGTTTGTAACTGACGCCAGGCATCGTCTGCCAGCGCAATAAATTGTTTGTCTCTGGACTGCCGATAGCGGATTTCAAACCAGCCAGCCATTAACATGACGACCCAGGGCCGCCAGCGTTTGACCTGACGCTTCAGCGCGTCGGCGTTAATGTGTGCCACCTGGGCGTAATCCATGATGAGCATTTGCCGCGCGGCTTCACTCTCCGTCCAGACGGCCGCCAGCTCCAGCGCCACATCGCCATCTCCGGCATATTCCCAGTCGATAAGCCTGATGCCCGCTGACGTATGCACAATATTTCCGGCATGAACATCCATGTGCAGCGGCGAGAGCCGTATCGGCTGCGGCTCGCCCGTTTTATGCAGCCGCTTGAGATGCGCCAGCCACATTGGGGTGCGCCTGTCAGGCAGGGCCTGCTGCCAGTAGTGTTCAAGCAGCGGGAATAACGTAATTCGCCATCCCAGACGTGGCTGCTGGTGCAGATGATACAGCATCGCCGTGAGCACAGGCGTGTCCGGCAGCGCGCTTTTAACATCACCTTCCAGATAGTCGACGGCCATCCAGCCCTGTCTGAAAAAACGAGGGGCAGGCACGAGATCTGACGGTAGACGCCTCAGGGCGCGAAACTGACGACGGAAATGGGAGGCAGGCGCATCGGGGTCATGGTTTTGCCGCAAGACCAGACGTTGTTCGCCCTGCGCTATAATGCAACTCGCGCCGCCAAGCCCGGAATGGGCCTGCGGCGCGATAAGGCGGTACTGAGGAAAATAGCGCGTCAGAATCTCTTCACGCGTGCTGTCATTGTTGCGTAACCGCACCTTTACCTGACCAGATAATTTCGCCTGTCTGAACCAGCATCAGCTGCATCTGCAGGGCTGGTGTATTCACGTTACCGGTGGCGTTAGAGTAAAGCACATACTGTGCGCCAACGTTACGGGCAATACCGATCGCCTTGCTGCGGGTACCGAGGCTATCCTGCGGCGAAAGGCCCAGCTGCTGTTTGGCTACCGCGAGCTGTTGAGCTGAGACCAGCGTAAACTTACCGTTGTTTGCCAGGGCATTGCGCAGAGTTTCCGTCGCTTCACCCGCATTCAGCGAACCGTTGGTACGGTTGTTCACGCTATCAACCAGCAACACGCTACCTGCCGTCACGCCCTGTGCCTGCAGCATTTTGCCGACCATGGGCTGCATTGCGCCGTTCCAGTCGTAATGACGCACGCGCGGCGTGGGTTGTGACGTCTGGTCCGGATGTTCAATCGGGCCTGGCTGTGACGGAATAGACGGCACAGACGGCACGGTTGGCTGCTGCTGCGTTGGCGGCGTCGGCTGTTCAGTGCCCGGTTTCGCCTCTTCCACAGGCGCTGGCTGTTCAGTTCGGGTCACACACCCTGCCAGGAACAGAGCGAAAGCTGTCACGAGCGCATAGCGGCTCAAATTTTTAATCAAGGTTCACCCCTCAGAGATAAAGATAAAGTCTCACCTTATGTGCACCCAGATAGTTGGCGCTGCCATAGAGCGTTACCGACGACCTGGCCGGAATGGTGACGCTGCGAGGCGCCTCCAGCGGATGCATTTCAAGACCTCTTACGTCATACCAGAAAAAACGGTAGTGGACCGTCACGGGCTCATGTCTTTCATTAAAGAGCGTAGAGGAGGCAGATGAGTTGATTTCACTGATAGTCAACGCGGGCTGTTGCGCCGTGATGCCCGCGGCAAGCACGGAGGATTCCATGACCAGCGTCTGTTCATCATTCACGGGGATCGCCGGGCGCGAGCTGCACCCCACAATCATCATCGTCATTATCAGCGCTGCAATACGCCCTTTAAGCATGTCAAAGACCTTTATGTGCCAGCATCGGTCCCAGAGGACGACCACCCAGCAGATGCATGTGAATATGATAAACTTCCTGGCCACCGTGACGGTTGCAGTTCATGATCAGACGATAACCGTCTTGTGCAATGCCTTCCTGTTCAGCGATTTTCGCGGCCACCGTCAGCATACGACCTAACGCCACTTCATGCTCGGTTTTTACGTCGTTTACAGTCGGAATCAGAATATTGGGAATAATAAGGATGTGCGTCGGGGCCTGAGGGGAAATGTCCCGGAAAGCCGTCACTAGTTCATCCTGATAGACGATATCCGACGGAATTTCGCGGCGGATAATTTTACTGAAAATCGTTTCTTCAGCCATGACCTTTTCCTTTTTTGTTTAATCTGGCGCAATGCGTCCGCTGTAAACACACTCCCGGGATCGGTGTGTGACACAATGCAAGAGTATGAGCGAGTTTCTCCTGTCCTTTCAACCTCCTCCCTCGATTTCTTTCCTGAATGTTCATCAGCTGACTGAAGAGTGACCGCTCTTGTGCCTCAGTGGCGTTTTTTAAGACACAAATAAAAAAGGCAGCCATTCGGCTGCCTTAGTCTCCCCAGGTCACAACTTAGTTGCTGCGGATGTACTCATCCATTTCGGTTTTCAGGTTATCGGATTTGGTACCGAAGATTGCCTGTACACCAGAACCTGCAACAACTACGCCCGCTGCGCCCAGTTTTTTCAGACCCGGCTGGTCTACTTTCGCTACGTCGGCAACGCTCACACGCAGACGAGTGATGCACGCGTCCAGGTTAGTGATGTTCTCTTTACCGCCGAACGCTGCGACCAGTGCCGGAGCCATTTCGCTGGTAGCGCCAGCTTTGCTGTCTTCTGTCGCATCTTCACGACCCGGAGTTTTCAGGTCCAGTGCTTTAATCAGCACGCGGAAGATGGTGTAGTAAACAACGGCATAGCACGCACCCACGATAGGGAACAGCCACAGTTTGCTGCTGTTACCGGACAGAACGATGAAGTCGATCAGGCCGTGAGAGAAGGACGTACCGTCACGCATACCCAGCAGGATACAGATTGGGAACGCCAGGCCCGCCAGAATCGCGTGGATAACGTACAGGATCGGCGCAACGAACATGAAGGAGAACTCGATCGGCTCGGTGATACCGGTCAGGAACGAGGTCAGCGCTGCGGAGATCATAATACCGCCCACTTTTGCACGGTTCTCTGGCTTAGCAGAGTGCCAGATAGCAATCGCCGCTGCTGGCAGACCGTACATTTTGAACAGGAAGCCACCAGACAGTTTACCTGCAGTTGGGTCGCCCGCCATGTAACGTGGGATATCGCCGTGGAATACCTGGCCTGCCGCGTTGGTGAATTCACCAATCTGCATCTGGAAAGGAACGTTCCAGATGTGGTGCAGACCGAATGGCACCAGACAACGCTCGATGAAGCCGTAGATACCAAACGCCACAACCGGGTTCTGGTAAGCAGCCCACTGAGAGAAGGTCTGGATAGCAGAGCCGATTGGTGGCCAGATGAAGGACAGGATCACGCCAGTGAAAATCGCTGCCAGACCAGAAATGATCGGAACGAAACGCTTGCCCGCAAAGAAGCCCAGATACTCAGGCAGCTTGATGCGATAGAAGCGGTTAAACATATACGCTGCAATCGCACCGGAGATGATACCGCCCAGAACACCGGTGTCTGCCAGGTGTTTCGCGGCGATCTCTTCTGCCGGTAAATGCAGAACCAGCGGCGCAACAACAGCCATGGTTTTCACCATGATGCCGTAGGCAACCACTGCAGCCAGCGCAGAAACGCCGTCGTTATTGGTGAAGCCCAGAGCCACACCGATCGCGAAGATCAGTGGCATGTTAGCAAAGACAGAACCGCCTGCTTCGGCCATCACGTGGGACACTACGGCTGGCAGCCAGCTGAAGTTAGCAGAACCGACACCCAGCAGGATACCTGCGATAGGCAGTACGGATACTGGCAGCATCAGCGATTTACCGACCTTTTGCAGGTTAGCAAATGCATTCTTAAACATAATTGAGAGTGCTCCTGAGTATTTGTGCTTTTTTTACGCTTTCACGCATTGGCCCGGGGGGAGTACCGTGCCGTGGACAGGACATCTAAGCGCCCTTTATTTATTACACAGAGTAAAATAATTCCCTCTGAGTTTGTTTGACGGCTATCACGTTTCAGCTTAAGGCGGTCGAAAAACTTTCAGTTATTTACAAAAAGCATGTCCGGATGTGTCTAAAAACACCCTCACCGCCCCAAATGAGGCGGTGAACTTTACTCGCTTTACTTATTAATTACGAGCCTAAAAAAAACAGGCGTATCAGACAGATTGCAGGCGGGCGGGGTCAATATGGAACAGCGCGGAGAAGTTTTCCGTCGTCACGCGGGCCAGCTCATCGATACTGACGCCCTTCAGAACGGCCATGTACTCAGCCACATCTCTGGTCATTGCGGGCTGGTTCTCTTTACCGCGATGCGGTACCGGTGCCAGGTACGGAGAATCTGTCTCCACCAGAATGCGATCGAGCGGAACATAACGTGCAGCATCACGCAGCTGCTCAGCGTTACGGAACGTCACGATCCCCGAAAACGAGATATAAAAGCCTAAATCAAGCAGCTTACCCGCCGTTTCTCTGTCTTCTGTGAAACAGTGTAGTACGCCACCGCAATCCGTCACGTTTTCTTCCCGGAGGATCGCCAGCGTATCCGCACGTGCATCGCGGGTGTGGACGATAACCGGCTTATTCAGTTCACGGCCAATGCGAATATGGTTGCGGAAGGACTCCTGCTGGCGAGATTTGGTTTCCGGCGTGTAAAAATAGTCCAGCCCGGTTTCGCCCATCGCCACCACGCCCTCTTCTGCTGCCAGGCGGCGAAGATCCTCAACGTCGTAGGCCTCGTCCTGATTCAGCGGGTGCACGCCGCAGGAGAACACCACGTTATCGCGAACGCCCACCAGCTCACGCATGGAGCGATAGCCCGGCAGCGTCGTCGCCACCGCAAGGCAAAATTTCACATCGCGGGCAGCGGCTTTTGCCAGCACGTCATCCACGTTTTCATGCAGGGATTGATAATCCAGGCCATCAAGATGGCAGTGTGAGTCGACTAAAAACATAATGTCTCTCTCAGAGATGGGAAACAGGCGGTGTGACGCCGGGTTGCAGGTAATGTTCGATACGCAGTAACTGGTCGGTCAGTAAAAGCTCGCGATTAAGCCCCGTTACGGTTAAAAGCTGTTCACGGCTTTGGCAAATTTCATGAAGCATAGCGTGAAGAACCGTCCCTGAGAGGCGGTTCGCCAGCGTATTCACAAGCGGCCACGCATCCGGGTTGGTCAAAAGCGTTGCCCCTTGCTGGATTTTGAGCGCATCCAGCAGCAAGGAGGCCAGCCAGTGCAGCCGATCAACGGCCCGATCGCTGTTAAGCGCAGGCAGTAAACTTAGCCAGTCGTGGTTATTCAGTGCCGTTTCGATGGCACGGCAGAGCGTTTCTCGCTCTGACCAGACGTCAGGCTGCAGTAATGCCAGCGCCGCCGCAGGCGCGCCGCTGCTCAGGCGCAAGGCGGACAGCGCGCTCTCAGGTGACGTTGTCACCTCTCGTTCCAGCCAGCTCAGCGCCCACGATTCCTGAGGAACCGCAAGGTGATGAAGACGACAGCGGCTACGCAGCGTCGCCAGTAATCGTCCCGGATCGCGGCACGAGAGGAAAAACCACGTTTTCACCGGTGGCTCTTCCAGGGTTTTCAGCAGGGCATTAGCGGCCGCCTCGGTCAGCTGCGTGGCGTCTTTAAGCCAGACCACTTTAGCGCCGCCCAGCCGCGCGTGTTCATACAATTTTTCACTGACTTCCCGCACGGCATCGATACCCAGCGCGCTTTTACCCTTCTCAGGCTCAAGGGTGTAGTAGTCAGGATGTGTACCCGCCTGCATCAGCTGGCAGCCGCGGCATTTGCCGCAGCTCTTATGCCCTTCCGGCTGCTGGCACATCAGAAAACGGGTGATGGCATAAATCAACGCGTCATCGCCCATTCCCGGCAATGCCTGAATCAGTAACGCATGATGCCCCCGCCCCGCCTGATAGCTGCCGATCAGCTGTTCAAAGTGCGGGCGCAACCATGGATACCATTTCATGCCTGCTGCTCCTGCACCCACTGCGTCACGGTTTGCTGAATGTCACGCGTGACGTCGTCCAGGGATTGCGTCGCATCGATGGTACAAATTGAGCTGTCCTGTGCGGCCAGTTCAAGATAGCGCGCACGGGTGCGGTTAAAGAAATCAAACGACTCTTGTTCTATGCGGTCCAGCTCGCCGCGCGCGCGGGCACGCTTGAGGCCCACTTCCGGGGTTACATCCAGATAGAGCGTCAGGTCGGGGCGAAAATCTCCCAGTACGGCATTACGCAGCGTTGCCAGCATGGTCTGGTCGATGCCGCGTCCGCCGCCCTGATACGCCTGAGTCGACAGATCGTGACGGTCACCGATCACCCACTTACCCTCGGCCAGGGCGGGTTTGATCACCGTCTCAACCAGCTGCACGCGCGCCGCGTAGAACATCAGCACTTCGGCTTTGTCAGTGATAACTTCGTCGCCGACGGATTTAATATCCAGCACCAGGCTGCGCAGCTTTTCAGCCAGCTGCGTGCCGCCCGGCTCACGGGTAAACACCATGTCCGCCACGCCAAGTGATTTGAGCGTATCCACTACCACGTTGCGGGCAGTGGTTTTACCCGCCCCTTCAAGTCCCTCAATGACAATGTATTTACTGCGCATTTTTTTCCTTAAGTGCCTTCAGATAGTCCTGAACAGAGCGGTTGTGGCTGGCAAGGTTGGTGTTAAAGGTGTGCCCCCCTTTTCCATCAGCCACAAAATAGAGATACGGTGTTTTAGCCGGATGCGCGGCTGCTTTTAGCGACGCCTCGCTCGGCGTGGCAATCGGGCCTGGCGGTAAACCGCTAATCACGTAGGTATTATACGCCGTTGGCGTCTCCAGATCTTTTCGTGAGATCTTGCCGGCGTAGCTCTCGCCCATGCCGTAGATAACGGTAGGATCGGTTTGCAGACGCATGCCGATACGCAGACGGTTGATAAACACCGACGCCACCCGATCGCGCTCGGCGGCAACGGCGGTCTCTTTCTCAATGATCGAGGCCATGGTTACGAACTGGTTCTGATCGCTGTAAGGCAATCCTTCCATTCGCCCCTGCCAGGCGGCATCCACTGCGGCGACCATTTTTTTGTGCGCCCGCTTAAGGATGGCCACATCGGTCGTGCCTGCCGTGTACATCCAGGTGTCTGGCCAGAACCAGCCTTCCACCCATTCCGGATGCTCAAGCTTCAGCGCTTCTGCTACCGTCTGATAGCTATCGTCTTTTAACGTATGTTTGATATACGGCGCATCGCGCAGCTGTTTAAGGTAATCGCTCAGGCGCATCCCTTCCACAAACCGCAGAGGGAACTGGGCTTCTTTGCCGCTTTCGAGCAGCTGCAGCATCTCTCTGACGGTCATTCCAGGCGTAAAGCGATAGGTCCCGGCTTTGAAATGTGACAGCTCAGGCTCCACGCGCAATAACCACGGGAAGACCCGTGGACGATTAATAATCTTGTCGCCATAGAGCTGTTCCCCAAGCGCCTGACGGCCGGTTCCCGCTTTCAGGGTAAAGATCGTTTCGTCTTTAACCAGGATCTTGCTGTCAGCCAGCTGGCGAACTTTCCATACGCCTGCTCCGCCAGCGATGCCCAGCGCGACGATGAGGATAAGGACAAAGCGCAACATTTTTTTCATGACTATCTGATTTGCTCACATATCGGGGCTAAAAACTGAAACAGCTCGCGCGAGGACCAGCGTTGTTGGCCATACGCACGGACGGGTACAACAGGCATCAGCGCGTTGCAGATGATGACTTCATCTGCGGCCTTTAGCGCGGTTTCTCCTGCACTAACTTCGACAACGCGAAAGCCAGAGCGTGCCAGCTGTTCCAGACAAAACTGACGCATTAACCCATTTACGCCAGCGTGTTCCAGCGACGGAGTGAACACCTCTCCTCCCTGCCGCCAGAGTAAATTAGCCGCACAGCATTCCGTAATGAACCCTTCGCTGTCAAGAACCAGCGCCTCATCGGCGTCCGTCTGTTCAAGATGAGTACGAATGAGCACCTGCTCCAGGCGATTGAGATGCTTAAGCCCGGCCAGCATCGGGTTTCGTCCCAGTCGCACCGGGCTCAGCGTCAGCGTGACGCCGTCTTCTCGCCAGCGAGAGTAATGCGCGGGATAAGCAGATACGGAGAGGATTCGCGTTGGGTTGAGACATGATGCAGCGCTATACCCCCGGCCACCACTGCCGCGGCTGATGATAACCTTGAGTACGCCGCTGTGCTTCTTTGACGCGAGCTGGCACATTTCCTGACGCAGCATGTCCCAGTGCGTAAAAGGGATCATTAGCTTTTCACAGCCATGCTGCAGGCGTCGAATATGCGCCTCCAGCAGGCAGACATCGCCATCCAGAATGCGCGCCGTCGTAAAGCAACCATCACCGAACTGTATCGCCCTGTCGCTGGCAGGCAGCGTGTCCTGCTCAAGGCCATTGATTAAAAACATGGTGGCTCCTTATGCGTGGGCGTTTAGTCTGGCAGGATGTCATGCAGCCGACAAGAAGATTAGCCTTAATAAAAAAGGCCCGGCAAGCGGACCTTTTTAAAAGCTATCGGGAGGTCAGGATCAGATCTTTTTGAAGATCAGAGAACCGTTGGTGCCGCCGAAGCCGAAGGAGTTACACAGGGTGTACTCCATACCGCTAACCTGACGCGCTTCGTGAGGAACGAAGTCCAGATCGCAACCTTCATCCGGGTTATCCAGGTTGATGGTTGGCGGAACAGCCTGATCGCGCAGCGCAAGGATGGAGTAGATTGACTCTACTGCACCCGCCGCGCCCAGCAGGTGACCGGTCATGGACTTCGTGGAGCTCACCAGTACGCGGCTGGCAGACTCGCCGAAGATAGATTTAACCGCCTGAGCTTCAGCTTTATCGCCTGCAGGAGTAGACGTGCCGTGCGCGTTAACATAGCCAATCTGAGCCGGGGTAATACCCGCATCACGGATTGCGTTTTCCATCGCCAGCGCAGCACCTGCACCGTTCTCCGGAGGAGACGTCATGTGGTACGCATCGCTGCTCATACCAAAGCCAACGACTTCAGCATAAATTTTCGCACCGCGTTTTTTCGCGTGTTCGTACTCTTCCAGTACGATCATGCCCGCCCCGTCGCCCAGCACGAAGCCGTCACGGTCTTTATCCCACGGACGGCTTGCCGCCTGCGGGTTATCATTACGGGTAGACAGCGCACGGGCTGCGCCGAAACCGCCAACACCCAGCGGGGTACTGGCTTTTTCAGCACCGCCGGCAACCATAGCATCTGCATCGCCGTACGCAATAATGCGCGCGGCCTGGCCGATGTTATGTACGCCAGACGTACAGGCGGTCGCGATAGAAATGCTTGGCCCACGCAGGCCGAACATGATGGTCAGGTGACCCGCCACCATATTAACAATCGTGGACGGAACGAAGAACGGGCTGATCTTACGCGGGCCGCCATTCATCAGAGATGTATGGTTTTCCTCGATCAGGCCAAGACCGCCAATCCCGGAGCCGATAGCGGCGCCGATACGGGTTGCGTTCTCTTCCGTAATCTCAAGGCCAGAATCCTGCATGGCCTGAACGCCAGCGACAATTCCATATTGAATGAAGGCATCCATCTTGCGCTGTTCTTTGCGCGAGATGATCTCTTCACAGTTAAAATCCTTTACTAAGCCAGCAAATTTCGTTGCATAGGCGCTAGTATCGAAATGGTCGATTAGGCTGATGCCGCTCTGACCGGCAAGGAGAGCTTTCCAGGTGGACTCTACGGTATTGCCGACAGGAGACAACATGCCAAGTCCGGTCACAACTACACGACGCTTAGACACGTTTGTCCTCCAGGGAGGGATAAAAAAAGAGATTCGTGGGACTAAAAAAGATAAAACTCAGGCGGTCGAATGACCGCCTGGAGATGTTCACTTACGCCTGGTGACCGTTGATGTAATCAATGGCAGCCTGAACGGTGGTGATCTTCTCAGCTTCTTCGTCCGGAATCTCAGTATCAAACTCTTCTTCCAGAGCCATTACCAGCTCAACGGTGTCAAGAGAATCTGCGCCCAGGTCTTCAACGAAGGAAGCGGAGTTCACAACTTCTTCCTGCTTAACGCCCAGCTGTTCGCCGATAATTTTCTTAACGCGTTCTTCGATAGTGCTCATACTCTTAAATTTCCTATCAAAACTCGCTTTCGCGATGGTTTTCGTAGTGTATAAAATGTTGAAAAATTTGCAACTAAATCCCGGCAGTTCTTACCACGATTTTACGTTATTTTGAGGCCTTTTACCCAAATAACGCAAATTTTTTTATCGTGGTTAAACCATATACATCCCGCCGTTGACGTGGAGGGTCTCACCAGTGATGTAACCCGCTTCGTCAGAGGCTAAAAATGCAACCGCACTGGCGATTTCTTTAGGGTCGCCAAGACGACCCGCCGGAACTGCCGCCAGCGTACCCGCACGCTGCTCATCAGTCAGCGCACGCGTCATGTCCGTTTCAATAAAGCCCGGAGCAACAACGTTTACCGTAATACCGCGGGACGCAACTTCACGCGCCAGCGACTTACTGAAACCAATCAGACCTGCTTTCGCCGCAGCGTAGTTAGCCTGACCAGCATTTCCCATGGTACCTACCACAGAACCGACAGTGATAATACGACCATGACGCTTTTTCATCATAGCGCGCATTACCGCTTTTGACAGACGGAATACAGATGACAGGTTGGTTTCGATGATATCGTTCCACTCGTCGTCTTTCATTCGCATTAACAGGTTATCGCGAGTGATCCCGGCATTGTTTACCAGAATATCCACTTCGCCAAACTCTGCGCGAATATTTTCCAGAACAGATTCGATAGATGCAGGTTCAGTCACATTCAGTACCAGACCTTTACCGTTTGCACCCAGATACTCGCTGATGGCCTGAGCGCCATTCTCGCTGGTTGCTGTACCAATCACCTTCGCGCCGCGCGCAACCAGTGTTTCAGCAATTGCACGCCCGATACCGCGGCTTGCGCCAGTGACCAGGGCGATTTTTCCTTCAAAACTCATGGTATTCCTCTTTTATTGCGAGAGTGCCGCTGACATCGCTTCCGGCTCGTTAATCGCCGAGGCTGTCAGGGTGTCAACAATACGTTTTGTCAGACCGGTGAGGACTTTACCTGGGCCGACTTCATACAGATGCTCAACGCCCTGTGCGGCCATAAACTCAACGGTTTTGGTCCACTGTACCGGGCTATAGAGCTGGCGAACCAGCGCGTCACGGATAGCTTCCGGCGCGGTTTCGCATTTCACATCGACGTTGTTCACGACAGAAATCGTCGGTGCGTTAAAGGTAATTTTTTCCAGCTCAACCGCCAGCTTCTCGGCAGCAGGCTTCATCAGCGCGCAGTGAGACGGCACGCTGACAGGCAGCGGCAGCGCACGCTTAGCGCCCGCTGCTTTACAGGCCGCACCGGCACGTTCAACCGCTTCTTTATGACCTGCGATAACCACCTGACCGGGCGAGTTGAAGTTCACCGGCGAGACAACCTGGCCTTCAGCAGATTCTTCACACGCTTTTGCAATTGCAGCATCATCCAGACCGATAATGGCAGACATGCCGCCCGTGCCTTCCGGCACCGCTTCCTGCATGAATTTACCACGCAGTTCCACCAGACGTACCGCGTCAGCAAACGCGATCACGCCGGCGCACACCAGCGCAGAGTATTCACCCAGGCTATGGCCTGCGAGCAGCGCTGGCGCTTTACCGCCCTGCTGCTGCCAGACGCGCCACAGCGCAACAGATGCGGTCAGCAGCGCTGGCTGGGTCTGCCAGGTTTTGTTCAGCTCTTCGGCCGGCCCCTGCTGGGTCAGTGCCCATAAATCATAACCCAGTGCATCAGAAGCTTCACGGAAAGTCTCTTCAATGACCGGATAGTTTGCTGCCATTTCAGACAACATCCCAACGGTTTGAGAGCCCTGGCCCGGGAACACAAAAGCAAATTGCGTCATTTTTTATTCCTTATCCTAGAAACGAACCAGCGCGGAACCCCAGGTGAACCCGCCACCGAAGGCTTCAAGCAAGACCAGCTGGCCCCGTTTGATTCGTCCATCGCGTACCGCTTCATCAAATGCGCACGGTACCGACGCCGCAGAAGTGTTGCCGTGACGATCCAGGGTCACAACAACGTTATCCATCGACATGCCCAGCTTTTTCGCGGTCGCGCTGATGATGCGCAGGTTCGCCTGATGCGGCACCAGCCAGTCGAGCGAGGAACGCTCAAGGTTATTCGCTTCCAGCGTTTCATCAACGATGTGTGCCAGCTCAGTCACCGCCACCTTGAACACCTCGTTCCCTGCCATGGTCAGGTAAATCGAGTTGTCCGGATTAACGCGATCGGCGTTAGGCAGAGTCAACAGCTCGCCGTAGCTGCCATCAGCATGCAGATGCGTAGAGATGATACCCGGCTCTTCGGACTGCCCCAGCAGCACCGCGCCTGCGCCATCACCAAAAATAATGATCGTTCCGCGATCGGTTGGATCGCAGGTGCGCGCCAGCACGTCAGCACCGATCACCAGCGCATATTTAACGGCACCGGATTTCACGTACTGATCGGCAACGCTCAGCGCATAGGTGAAGCCTGCGCACGCTGCAGCGACGTCAAACGCCGGACAGCCTTTAATGCCGAGCATGTTTTGCACCTGGCACGCTGCACTTGGGAATGCATGCGTGGCAGACGTCGTGGCGACCACGATCAAACCAATCTGTTCTTTATCAATGCCCGCCATTTCGATAGCACGCTGTGCGGCTTCGTAACCCATGGTCGACACGGTTTCGTCTGGCGCGGCAATACGACGTTCACGGATACCTGTGCGCGTGACAATCCACTCGTCAGACGTATCTACCATTTTTTCCAGATCGGCGTTGGTACGCACTTGTTTTGGCAGGTAGCTGCCGGTACCTAAAATCTTCGTATACATGTACGCTCAGTCACTTTTAGCTAATACAGATTCCAGGCGAGCGGCAATCCGTTGAGGGACTTGTCGCTGCACCGCCTGCACTGCCTGTTCAATCGCGACAGCAAATGCTCGCTGATTGGCGGCGCCATGACTCTTAATCACGATGCCGCGCAATCCTAACAGACAGGCGCCATTATACTGGTCGGGGTTGAGGTGACTGAATCGCCGCGTCAGGCTCTTTTGTAGCCAACGCTTCAATAAAATGAGCCACCAGGCGCTTTTTTTGCCTTCTCCCTGAGATTTCAGCAGAGAAAGAAACATGCGCACGACCCCTTCCATGGTCTTCAACGTGACGTTTCCGGTGAAGCCATCGCACACCAGAACATCCGTTTTCCCCGTCAACAACTCATTGGCTTCGAGATAACCAATATAGTTGATGGAGGGAACCTGTTTGAGCAATTCAGCCGCTTCGCGAATGCTGTCCAGGCCTTTGGTCTCTTCTTCACCAATGTTCAGTAACGCAACACGGGGAGTGTTGATCCCGACAACTTCTTCTGCCAGCACCGATCCCATCACGGCAAACTGTGCCAGCATAGTACTATCACAGTCGACGTTAGCGCCTAAATCGAGCACCACCGTCTTGCCCTTCTGCTGATGCGGTAATACCGTCACCAGCGCCGGGCGCTCAATACCTTCAATAGGTTTGAGCAGTAATTTCGACAGCCCCATCAGCGCGCCGGTATTCCCCGCGCTAACGCAAGCCTGGGCTCGCCCTTCTTTCACCAACTCCAGCGCTATCCGCATAGAGCTGCCACGACTATTGCGAATAGCCTGCGAGGGTCGGGCATCACTGGCAATAACTGACTGCGCAGGAATAATCTGCAGACGCGAACGTTGTTCAAAGTCAGCTTTTGCGAGTAATGGCGTGATTGCGTCGGGATTGCCGACTAAAAGAAGTGTGAGTTGCGAATTAGAATTCAGTGCCTGCAATGCTGCAGGCACTGTCACGGAAGGGCCAAAATCTCCCCCCATGACATCTAACGCCAGGGTTAGACGTGTCAAGGTATCGTCGCAGCCTGGTTCGGTAAATTCCCCGTTTACACGGGGAAATCCTCACTAAGCCTAATCACGCTTGCGCGTGATTACTTAGTGATAACCTTGCGGCCGCGGTAGAAACCGTCAGCGGTGATGTGGTGACGCAGGTGTTTCTCACCAGAAGTCTTGTCTACAGACAGGCTGGTAACTGCGGTCAGCGCGTCATGGGAACGACGCATGCCACGTTTGGAACGGGTTGGTTTATTCTGTTGTACGGCCATGGACCTTACTCCTCAATTACTTACGCTTTAAGCTGGCTAATACGGCAAATGGGTTTGGTTTTTGCGCTTCATCAGGCAGTTCCCCAAAGACCATGTCCGCCTCGGACACTTCACAGTGTTCAGAATCATGCACCGGAACTACTGGCAAGGTGAGGATGATTTCATCTTCAACCAGAGCCAGAAGATCGATTTCACCGAATTCGTTAACCTCAATCGGCTCATACGCTTCCGGGAGTGCTTCAGCCTGTTCGTCAGAACGGACCGGACTGAAACAATACGTTGTGTGAACATGCTGTACAAACGGTTTCCCGCAACGCTGACACTCGAGCGTTACCGTTACCTTCGCATCACCGGTTAAAACGGCGAGACGCTGGTTGTCGATAGCGAACGACATGGAGCATTCTACATCACTGTCCACACTGACTACGGATTCGGCAATACGCTCAGCCTGATCGGAAGTATAGATACCTTCATAATCGAGGCGTTTTTGAGCCGTACGAACCGGATCAAGAGTCAGGGGTAATTTTACCTTTTGCATAGGGCGCGCATATTAACTTTGTAACGTCATAGAGTCAAAGAAAAAGGCAACCAGAGCTGCCTTTTGCCAATTATTCGCACACATTGCGGCCTGTAGTTTAAAATGGCTGGCATCGATACGCTATATCTGGTGATAAAAATATGCCAAATCTCGTCCTTGCTTCCACGTCTCCCTATCGCCGAATGCTGCTGGAAAAGCTCGGGATCCCGTTTGAATGCGCCGCGCCAGAGGTTGATGAGACGCCACAGCCGGGTGAATCACCGCGTCATCTGGTGACGCGTCTCGCTAAAGAGAAAGCGCAGTCGCTGGCAGCACGTTATCCCGCACATTTGATTATAGGCTCCGATCAGGTTTGCGTACTGGACGGCGAAATCACCGGCAAGCCCCATACGGAGGAGAACGCCTGCCAGCAGCTTCTGCGTGCACGAGGCAGTATCGTGACCTTTTATACCGGCCTGGCGCTTTACAACTCCGCTTCCGGTCATCTGCAAACTGAATGCGAACCGTTCGACGTGCACTTCCGCCATCTCAGCGAGCAGGAGATTATGGATTATGTGCGCCGTGAGCGACCGCTGAACTGCGCGGGGAGCTTTAAAAGTGAAGGATTGGGGATTGCACTTTTCGACAAGCTGGACGGTCGGGATCCCAACACCCTGGTGGGGTTACCGCTAATTGCCCTGTGTCAGATGTTAAGACGAGAAGAGTGTAATCCGCTGACGATGTGACTGGGACGTTGCGGCCTGATGCCCTCACCCGCCCCTCTCCCACAGGGAGAGGGAGGAAGGCAAAATCAGCCGCGCAAAACCTTAAGACAGCGTTTCAGCTGCTCATCCAGCGGCGCTTCAATACGGATCACTTCACCGGTATTCGGATGGGTAAACTTCAGCGCTGCCGCATGCAGGAACAGACGCGACAGCCCCGTTCCCGCCAGCTGCTTATCAAACTCGCGGTCGCCATAGCGGTCATCAAACGCGATGGGATGCCCTGCAAACTGCGTATGCACGCGGATCTGGTGGGTGCGACCAGTGACCGGACTGCAGCGCACCAGCGTGGCAAACTCATAGCGCTCTTCAACCTTAAAGCGCGTCTCAGACGGTTTCCCTTCCTGGCTCACGCGGACAATACGCTCACCGCTTTGCAGAATATTTTTCAGCAGCGGCGCCTGCACCACTTTAACATGGGACTGCCACTGGCCGCGCACCAGCGCCAGATAGTCTTTCTGCATCCCTTTTTCACGCAGCTGTTCATGCAGAGAACGCAGCGCGGAACGCTTTTTCGCCACCAGCAGAACGCCAGAGGTGTCGCGGTCAAGACGATGCACCAGTTCAAGGAAGCGCGCTTCCGGGCGCAGGGCTCGCAGCCCTTCAATCACCCCGAAGCTCAGACCGCTACCGCCATGAACAGCCGTCCCTGACGGTTTGTTCAGCACCAGAATGTGGTCGTCTTCATAAAGGATCACATCACTCAGGGCCGCCACTTTCTGTAGCTTCGGTGATACGGTCTCTTCTTCACGCTCTGCCACGCGCACCGGTGGAATACGCACTTCGTCACCGGCTTCGAGTTTGTACTCGGGCTTCACGCGTTTTTTGTTAACCCGCACCTCGCCCTTACGCAGAATGCGGTAAATCATGCTCTTTGGCACCCCTTTTAGCTGGGTGCGCAAAAAGTTATCGATACGCTGCCCCGCTTCATCTTCGGCGATGGCAACCATTTTTACGGCTGGAGTCTCTGTTTTCATGGTTGGCGATTCTAAATATCGCCAGCCATTAGCGCCACTCATTTTTCTATGCTTATATTTACTTTTATCCGGCCTGCTACCCGTTTCGCGCAACCGATTTGGTGGTTATTAAACCAATCGCCATTCTGAAGTGAAGAAACTGTGAGTAACCGGGTGATAATTGGTAAAAGTCATCTTGCTATAACCCGGCGAGCAGTGGAATAATGAGGCTGTTTTCCGTGTTAAATCCTGGTTAAGTAAGGATGTTGACGGAATGACCAATTTTGTCTGACCGATCATCCACGCAGCAATGGCGTAAGACGTATTGATCTTTCAGGCAGTTAGCGGGCTGCGGGTTGCAGTACTTCCCGGTATAAGGATTGTTCTCTGGAGAGTTCTACCCAGGCAATTCCCCTGATAATTGCGCTGTGTTTCCGTATGAAATACAGGCAACCGACACTCTGCGCCTCTTAAGCGAGCGACAACCGTGAGGTTGGCGACGTGAACAGACACGAGGCCATCGGTTCATACCCCGGAAAGCGTCACCTTGCCCGCAGCTTTGTCGTCAATGTAAGAATAACGAGTAAGTTACGATGAAAAGAATGTTAATCAACGCAACTCAGCAAGAAGAGTTGCGTGTCGCCCTTGTGGATGGGCAGCGCCTGTACGATCTGGATATCGAAAGTCCTGGACACGAACAGAAAAAAGCGAACATTTACAAAGGTAAAATCACCCGCATTGAACCAAGCCTTGAAGCTGCATTTGTCGATTACGGTGCTGAGCGTCATGGTTTCCTCCCTCTGAAAGAAATTGCCCGCGAATATTTCCCTGCAAACTACAACGCCCATGGCCGCCCAAACATCAAAGATGTGCTGCGTGAAGGTCAGGAAGTTATCGTTCAGATTGATAAAGAAGAGCGCGGCAACAAAGGTGCCGCACTAACAACCTTTATCAGCCTGGCAGGGAGCTATCTGGTTCTGATGCCAAACAACCCGCGTGCGGGTGGCATCTCTCGCCGTATCGAAGGTGATGACCGTACCGAGCTGAAAGAAGCGCTGGCAAGCCTCGAGCTGCCTGATGGCATGGGGCTTATCGTGCGTACCGCAGGCGTTGGCAAATCCGCCGAAGCGCTGCAGTGGGACCTGAGCTTCCGTCTGAAGCACTGGGAAGCCATCCAGAAAGCAGCGGAAAGCCGCCCTGCTCCGTTCCTGATCCACCAGGAAAGCAACGTTATCGTGCGTGCCTTCCGTGACTACCTGCGTCAGGACATCGGTGAGATTCTGATCGATAACCCGAAAGTGCTTGAGCTGGCGCGCCAGCACATTGCCGCGCTGGGTCGTCCGGATTTCACCAGCAAAATTAAACTGTACACCGGCGAAATCCCGCTGTTCAGCCACTATCAGATCGAATCCCAGATTGAGTCCGCCTTCCAGCGCGAAGTACGTCTGCCATCCGGCGGTTCTATCGTTATCGATACCACTGAAGCGCTGACCGCTATCGACATCAACTCCGCGCGTGCAACTCGCGGTGGCGATATCGAAGAGACTGCTTTCAACACTAACCTCGAAGCCGCTGATGAAATCGCCCGCCAGCTCCGCCTGCGCGACCTGGGTGGTCTGATTGTTATCGACTTCATCGACATGACCCCTGTTCGCCACCAGCGTGCGGTTGAAAACCGTCTGCGCGAAGCGGTGCGTCAGGACAGAGCGCGTATTCAGATTAGCCATATCTCACGCTTTGGCCTGCTGGAGATGTCCCGTCAGCGTCTGAGCCCGTCGCTGGGTGAGTCCAGCCATCACGTCTGCCCACGCTGCTCCGGCACCGGTACCGTGCGTGATAACGAATCGCTGTCCCTCTCGATTCTGCGTCTGATTGAAGAAGAAGCGCTGAAAGAGAATACCAAAGAGGTTCACGCGATTGTCCCTGTGCCAATTGCCTCTTACCTGCTGAACGAAAAACGTGCTGCGGTCAGTGCCATTGAAGCGCGTCAGGGTGGCGTTCGCTGCATCATCGTGCCAAACGATCAGATGGAAACCCCGCACTATCACGTGCTGCGTGTCCGTAAAGGCGAAGAGACGTCAACGCTCAGCTACCTGCTGCCGAAGCTGCACGAAGAAGAGATGGCCCTGCCTTCAGATGAAGAGCCAGCCGAGCGCAAGCTGCCTGAGCAGCCTGCGTTAGCGACCTTCATTATGCCTGAAGCACCGCCTGAAGCAGCCCTGGAAAAACCGGCGGCCAAACCTGCGGCGCAGAAACCTGAAGCAACGGCAGCGAAAGCCCAGCCGGCGCAGCCTGGTCTGCTGAGCCGCTTCTTCGGCGCGCTTAAGAAGATGTTTGCCGGTGAGGAAGTTCAGCCAGAGCAGCCGAAAGAAGAGCCAAAAGCGGCCAAGCCTGAGCGTCAGCAGGACCGCCGTAAGCGTCAGAACAACCGCCGCGACCGTAACGACCGTAGCGAGCGCAATGACCGCAGCGAGCGTCGTGACAACCGTGATAACCGCTCTGAGAATAACGAAGGCCGTGAGCAACGCGAAGACAACCGTCGCAACCGTCGCGAGAAACAACAGCAGAATGTTGAAGATCGTGAAATTCGCCAGCAGGCGGGCGATGAGTCTGAGAAGAGCAAACAGCGTGACGACCAGCAGCCGCGCCGTGAACGCAACCGTCGCCGTAACGACGAGAAGCGTCAGGCACAGCAGGAAGTCAAAAACCTGAACCGCGAAGAGCCTGTTGAACAGCAGGACGGCGAGCAGGAAGAACGTACTCAGGTCATGCCGCGTCGTAAGCAGCGCCAGCTTGCTCAGAAAGTTCGTTTCGCCTCCGAAGCAACCGAAGAGTCAGCAATTGTCCCGGTTGAAACCCGCGAGAGCGCAGCCGGTACTCAGCTTGCAAAAGTTGACCTGCCAGCGGTCGTTGATAACAACGTTGAGCAGGATGATAACGGTGAAAACCGTGATAACGCCGGCATGCCGCGCCGTTCACGTCGTTCCCCACGTCATCTGCGCGTCAGCGGCCAGCGCCGTCGTCGCTATCGTGACGAGCGTTACCCAACTCAGTCGCCAATGCCGCTGACCATTGCCTGTGCTTCACCAGAAATGGCCTCCGGCAAAGTCTGGATCCGCTACCCGGTAGCGCGTCCGGAGCAGGTTGTTGAAGAACAGCCAGTAACCGAAGAGGTTATTGCACCTGCGGCAGCGGTAGAAGAGGTCGTGACTGAAGCGGCAACCGTGGTAGAACCTCAGGTTGTTGAAACTGCAGCCCCTCAGGCAGCTGAAGTCGAAACCACGCATCCGGAAGTGATTGCCGCGCCGGTTGATGCCGCACCGCAGCTTATTGCTGAAGAAGATGTCGTGGTGGCTGAGGAAATCGCTGAAGAAGCTGAACCTGTAGCCGCAGTGGAAGACACCGCTGAAGCCATCGTCGAAACGACCGCTGAAGAAATCGTTCAGGACGTTGAGATTGAGGTTGAACCGGTTGTTGAAGAACCGAAAGCGCCTGAAGTGAAACCTGAGCCGGTTGTTTCTGCGCCAGCCGCTGCCCACGTGGCGACAGCACCAATGACGCGCGCTCCGGCGCCGGATTACGTGCCTGAAGCACCGCGTCACAGCGACTGGGTTCGCCCGGCATTCAGCTTCGAAGGTAAAGGCGCAGCCGGTGGCCACAGTGCAACGCATCAGGCGACTGCACCGGCAACGCGTCCACAGTCTGTCGAATAACGACAAACAACGCTGAAAGTAAAAAGCCGACCTGAGGGTCGGCTTTTTTTATGGCTGCTGCACGGGCTTCCTCATCCCGGTCACCTCCGGCATGACCTGCCGCATCAACTCCAGAAAACGCCGCAAGCGTGCCGGATAATAACGGGACCAGGGATAAACCAGATGCACCGGTAACGCCGCTGGCTGCCACTCCGGCAGCAAATGCACCAGCCGCCCTTCCTGAATATCGTCCTGTACCGTCCAGCTGGAAACCACCGCCACGCCAAGCCCGGTGAGTGCAGTGTTACGTGCGACATACAGGCTGTCGGTGCTTAGCCGTGGCGTAATAGCAATCCGCGCGGTGGCGGGCGAAGCATCGTGAAATAGCTCCACGTGGCGCTGGTAGAAAGAGCTGATGGCTATCCAGGGAAACTGCTGCAAATCCTCCGGCGTGGTAACCGCTGGAAAACGGGCCAGCAGTGCCGGAGAAGCGACCACCGAGCGCGGCACTTCCGCCAGCAGCACGGATACGGTCGCCGGATCGACCTCCACGCCTACCCGAATAGCACAGTCCAGGTTGTCACCGAGGAAATCCGCCGACCTGTCGTTGAGCATCCACTCAATCGAAAGCTGCGGATAGCGTTGCAAAAATTCGGTTACGGGTTTAAGAAGCTGATCCTGACCAAACGCGTGGGGAGCTCGCACCCGCAGCACGCCTACCGGCTCATCTTCCGTCTGCCCCACCTCATCTTCCAGCGCCAGCCAGCTGTCAATCACCCGACGGGCGTGCTGATAGCAGCGCTCGCCGTCATCCGTCAGCCGCGTCGTGTGGGTGGTGCGCAATATCAGGCGTACGCCCAGCATGGTCTCAAGCGACTGTAACCGTCTGCTCACAGTGGCCTGGGTGGTGGCCAGCTGCCGTGCCGCCGCAGAGAGGGAACCCGCCTCCACGATGCGAACAAACGTCCGCATTAGCTCCACCCTGTCTATACGTTCAGATCTTTTCATCGCCTTTTCATTTATACGTTCAACGTATAAGCGTTTTACCACCGGGCCCGCTACCGTCGCAAGGCGTACTGATAAAAAATAGCCTCACACGACGAATGAGGAACTTCTTATGAACACAACAACCGCCGCCCATGCCGTGAGCCGCTGGGTGATTTTAATGCTGGCGATCGGTGCAGGTTTCAGCGTGGCATCAATCTATTATGCCCAGCCTCTGCTGCCGCTGATGGGCGCAGACCTTCATCTGAGTATCGAAGGAATGGGCATGGTCCCGACGCTCACCCAGGCGGGATATGCCCTGGGGATCCTGTTCCTGCTTCCGCTCGGCGATCGCCACGACCGCAGGACGTTAATCCTGATAAAGAGTGCGGCGCTGGCGCTGTTTCTTCTCGGCTGTAGCCTGACCGGGCAGATCCACTCTCTGCTGCTGGCAAGCCTGCTCATCGGCATGGCCGCCACCATGGCACAGGATATCGTCCCTGCCGCGGCCATCCTTGCGCCGGAAGGTAAACAGGGGAAAACCGTGGGCACGGTAATGACCGGGCTGCTGATGGGTATCTTATTATCAAGAACCGTGAGCGGCGTGGTGGGTGAAGCGTTTGGCTGGCGCGTCATGTACCAGCTGGCGGCGGCGAGCATTGCGTTCATCGGCGTGATGATGTGGTTTGTGCTTCCCCGTTTTGCCATTCACTCCACGCTGAGCTACCCCGCGCTGATGCGCTCAATGGAACACCTGTGGCGTCGCTATCCGGCGCTGCGCCGTGCGGCGCTGGCTCAGGGCTTTCTGTCGATTGCCTTTAGCGCCTTCTGGTCTACGCTTGCGGTCATGCTGCTTGAGCACTATCACCTGGGCAGTGCCGTAGCGGGTGGTTTTGGTATTGCAGGTGCCGCCGGTGCGTTAGCTGCCCCGCTGGCAGGGGGTCTGGCGGATAAACTGGGCGCAGGAAAAGTCACGCAGCTTGGTGCCGTTCTGGTGACCGTCTCATTTGCCCTGATGTTCCTGATGCCCGCGCTGGGCGTTCATGGACAGCTGATTCTGATCGCCATCTCTGCCGTCGGGTTCGACCTGGGTCTGCAGTCAAGCCTGGTCGCTCACCAGAACCTGGTATACAGCCTTGAACCGCAGGCTCGGGGTCGTCTCAACGCCCTGCTCTTTACGGTGGTCTTTATCGGAATGGCGCTGGGTTCCGCGTTAGGCAGCAATATCTACTCGCTGGCTGGCTGGACGGGTGTGGTCGCGCTGGCGACAGTCTGTGGCGTCATTGCACTGGCAATTCGTCTGATTGAAAGCGCACGTGTCGCCTCCGCATCAGCAGAAGTTGCATAAAAAAAATGCCCAATCCAGGCGGATTGGGCAGTAAAACATGCCCAGTTTCAAGACATGTTCCAAGAGGTCAAGATGTTATTTGTTCAGCTGGAACAGAGACATGCCCTGCATATCGCTAAACGCTTTATAAGACGCCTGCAAGGCCGCCTGCTGCATGGTGTAAGAGGAAATCGCTTCGTTCCAGTCGACATCCACCAGGTCACTCATCTGCTTGGTCTGACCCAGCGCGCGGTCATCACCCAGCGTATCGAGTTTTTCCAGCTCATTCATCTTGGTTCCCACATCCGCAACGACCGTCAGGACATTGTTCTGGGAGTTTTTGATGCCGATTTGCGCATTGGCAATCACCTGGCTTTGCGCCGTTGCAGCAGCCGGATCGTTTTCAATCGGCGTCTTCAGCGAGGCAATGGCAGAATCCAGGATTTTGAACATGTTCGTCTGGCCATATCCACCGCCCGGCAGCTGTTCTGCATTACTGGTAATGCTTTCGAAAATTTGCTGGCCGGTATGACTAATGGTCATATTTCGCGCCGTATCAACCTGCTGCGTGATGGCCTCTGCGCCGCCCTTGTAATCCCCGGTCGCGGCATCAAACGGTGCGCTCTCGGTTTTGTATCCCGCAAAGATAAAGCGACCATTACCATCCGTCGTGTTGGCCAGGTTCATAAGCTGATCGCGGATCCCCTGAATATCGGTCGCCAGAGAAAGACGGTCGTCATCGCTTAACGTGCCGTTCGACGCATAAACGAGCTTCTCGCGCACGCTCGAGATCGCGGTGTTGACCTGGGTTAACACGTTATCTTCCAGCGAGACCTTCTGTGTAGCAAAGGTGCGCGCGAGCGCAAACTGGCTGTTTTGCGACTGAGACTGTGACAGAACGATGGCCTGCGACGCGGCGATAGGATCGTCCGAAGGACGATTGACGCGCTTGCCGGTGGACATCTGCTCACCGTAGCTCAGCCATCTGCTCTGGGAATCGGTGATCCCACGCATGTTCTGCTCGTACATCATCTGGGTGCTAATACGCATTGTTCACCTCAACCTTAACGAATGTTGATAATTGCATCGAAGAGCGTACTGGCAGTCTGGAGAACCTGGGCGTTCGCCAGGTAATACTGCTGATAACGCTGCAAATTGCCATACTCTTCGTCGAGGTTTACCCCAGAGATGGTCTGCTGCTGCTTGATTAACTGCGTCTCCACGTTGGCTTTCGTCTGGCTGCTCACCTTCAGTGACGCCGTTGAGCTACCGACGGTACTGACGAGAGAGGCATACGCATCGTTGAAGGTTTTGTTTCCCCCCACCACTTTGCCGTTTTGCAGATCGAGCAGTTTTTGGCCGTTACGGTTATCACTCTCGCCGCCGTTCTGCACCGATGCCATCGCCAGCTTGGACTCGTCGCTGATCGCGAGTTCCATGTTCATGATGACGTTGGAAACAGGCTTCACGGTAAAGCTGTCTTTGGTGTTTGCCGTACCGCTCACGTTGACGTTAAGGCCATCAAACGACAGATTGCCGCTGGCATCCGGGCTCATCGTAAAGCTGGTTTTGTCTGAAGTACGGGTAACCGTCCAGTCAGTGCCGTTAAACTGCAGCTTATAGTCTGTCGCCTGGACCTGCTTGCTGTCCGCTACAGAAGCCGTAACAACCGCCGAACCGCCGTTCTTGCTGCTGGACAGGACCGCCGGAGAACCGAAGTTGAACAGCTTACCGCCCGCATCACCGTTCGCATCAAAGCCGGCTTCATGCTGCGTGTTCATTGAATCTGCAAAGGCCAGCGCCATCTGGTTCAGGGTGTTACGAGCTTTATCAAGATCTTCCGTGCGGAAGGTCAGTAAACCGCCCAAAGAACCGGTGGTAATCATCTTCTCCGGGATCTCGACATTACCCGCTACGTCGTCGACATAGGCCACGGTGGTACGAGCCGGATCTGCACTCGACTTCACGGCAGCCAGCTGGTTAGCTTTGCTGCCCTGAACCAGGCTGTAACCGTTGCCGAAAGAGATGTTAAACGTACCGCTATCCTGAACAGACACTTCCACGCCGACGATTTTGTTCAGCTCGTTGACGAGCTGATCGCGCTGGTCGAGCAGATCGTTAGGCGATGCGCCCGCGCCGACGCCGGTCAGACGAGAGATCTGATCGTTCAGGTTCGCAATCTGTTTGGCATAGTTGTTGATCTGAGACACGCTGGTCCCAATGGCGGTATTGACCTGCGTATCCTGATCGCGCAGATACTGATCGTTGGTTTTGAACTGATTGACCAGACCACCCGCTTTACCCAGCACCGTCTGACGTGCAGCCGGGTCTTCCGCGTTGCTCACCAGCGTTTGCAGGCTTTTGAAGAAATCCTGCAGGGTGGTGGAGAGCGAGTTGGTGGTATCAGAGAGCACATCGTCGATTCTTGACATCTGCTGGTAGCGCGTCGTCAGACCGCTGCTCTGCGTCTGCGCGGCGCGCAGCTGGTTGGTGATGAAGGCGTCATACTCACGCTGGACACCGGAGACATAAACCCCGTTACCCACCCAGCCACCGCCGGTCAGCGTGCTGTTAGATGCGCCCAGCACCGTGGTCTGGCGGGTGTAACCTGCCACGTTATAGCTTGAAATATTATTACTGACGGTATTGAGTGCCGACTGCGCAGCACTGAGGCCACTCATGGCGCTGTTAATCAAACTGGACATGGGGGTTCCTTTTATACGTTCAGACACGAGTCCTGATGAAGGTTATCGGCAACCTCCACCGGGACTTGAGAACTTTCAGAACAGATTTTCAATATCTGTGCTATAGGCTTTGCTGACCTTCTCGCCCATGGATTTCAGCTGCTGGATCATGCTGGTGAGCTTGCGTGCATAGTTCGGGTCAGTCGCGTAGCCCGCGTTTTGTAAGGCCTGAGCGCCCTGCTCCGCCGTCGCCGCCTGCGTAACGGCGGTATAACGCGGATTTCGGCTCAGCAGGCCAACGTAGTCGGACAATGCTTCCAGATAAGAGCTGTAGACGCGGAATTTTGCTTTGACCTTCACCGCCGCACCGTTCTCGTATTCGGTGGTCGTGATCTCCGTTGTTGGCCCCTTCCAGCTGGAGGTGGCCTTCACGCCGAAGATGTTGAAGCTCGGATCGCCGTTTTCCTTGCGGATCTGGCGCTGGCCCCAGCCCGACTCCAGCGCGGCCTGCGCCAGAATCAGGTGATGCGGCACGCCGCTCTGTTCGCTGGCAAGACGCGCAGGCAGAGAAAGCTGCGCCAGGAAGTCTTTGCTGTCACCGGAGAGCGGCTCATCGCCGCTGCCCGTGGCTTTTGGCATCGCTTTACGCACCATTTGCGTCAGAGCCTGGTTCTGATAACTGGTCACCGTTTCCAGGTCGAACTTCATCGGCACCTGCTGCGTCTGTTCCTGAGGCTGAATGCCCTGCGCGGCTTCGGTCTGTTTCACAATCATGTCAGCCAGGCCGAGGCCTTTACCGGCGGTCATCTGCTGCGCAATCTGCTGGTCATACATGCTGGTGTAGAGACGCGTTGAATCACTGCTGAACATCCCGTCTTTCGGCAGGGTTTCACGCATGCTTTTCAGCATCATCTGTACAAACATCCCTTCCACCTGGCGGGCGACCGGGCGGATGTTCGCCGCCGGGTCTTTTCCTGCTTTGGTTTTCAGTTCGTTGAGCGACTGGGCATCCCAGGCTGCACTGGTCAACAGTTTGCTATCGGTCAGCATTAGATGATTTCCAGTTTGGCGCGCAGGCAGCCCGCGCTTTGCATGGATTGCAGAATGGACATCAGGTCCATCGGCGTTGCACCCAGGGCGTTCAGGGCTCGCACCACGCTGTTCAGGTTGGCACTGGAGCGAACGCTCTGCAGCGACCCGCCGCTCTGACGCATATCAATCTGCGTTTGCGGCGTCACCACCGTCTGACCGCCACCAAATGGCGTATTCGGCTGGCTCACGTTCGCGGAGCGGTTTACCGTTACGGAGAGGTTGCCCTGCGCTACGGCACAGCTGTCCAGCGACACTTCCCGGTTCATGACCACCGAGCCGGTACGGGAGTTGATGATCACCTTGGCATCCTGAACCGGAACGTTCACTTCCATATTCTGGATATCTGCCAGCATGCGCACCTGGTTGCTGCTGCCGGTAGAGGTACGGATCTGCACGGTGCGCGCATCGAGTGCCGTTGCATTACCGTAGCCGCGGCTGCGGTTGATGGTATCGGCAATTTGCTGCGCCATGGTGAAGTCTTCATTATTGAGCTGCAGGTTGATGGTGTTGCCCGCGCCAAACTGGGTCGGCAGTTCACGCTCAATGATCGCCCCGTTGGTGATACGTCCACCGTTAAGCTGGTTCACCTGCACGCTGCTCCCGCCTGCGGAAGCGCCCGCACCGCCAACCAGAATGTTCCCCTGCGCCAGTGCATAGACCTGGCTGTCGACGCCTTTCAGCGGGGTCATCAGCAGCGTACCGCCGCGCAGGCTTTTGGCATTACCCATTGAGGAGACCACCACGTCAATGGTTTGCCCCTGACGAGCAAACGCCGGGTAGGACGCGGTGACCATTACCGCGGCCACGTTTTTCAGCTGCATGTTAGTTCCCGCCGGCACGGTAATGCCTAGCTGGGAAAGCATGTTGTTCAGACTTTGGGTAGTGAACGGCGTCTGGGTGGTCTGGTCACCGGTACCATCCAGACCAACCACCAGGCCATAGCCAATCAGGGAGTTTTCACGTACTCCCTGAACGCTGGTGAGGTCGCGAATACGGTCAGCCTGGGCAAATGTTGCCACCAGCGCGAGCGCCACGGCGAAGATCGATTTAAACATGGGTCACCTCGCTTACATTGGCGATAAATTAAGGAAGAAGCGCTGCAGCCAACCCATATTTTGCGCTTCATTGATATAGCCGTTCCCGACGTACTCAATGCGCGCATCCGCCACCTGGGTAGATGGAACGGTGTTGGTGCCGCTGATGGTGCGAGGGTTAACCACGCCCGAGAAGCGAATGAATTCAGTGCCCTGGTTGATGGCGATCTGTTTTTCACCCACAACGTGTAGGTTGCCGTTAACCAGTACCTGGTCAACCGTGACCGTCAGCGTGCCGCTGAAGGTGTTGCTGGCGTTGGCACCGCCTTTACCGTTAAAGGTGTTGCCGCCGGAGGCCTCAACATCCGCACGGGCATTGCCGAACAGGCCCTGCAGATAGCGTGGCACGGTATCGAAGCCAAAATTGGTTTTGCCATCGCGGCTGGCGTTCGCCGACGAGCTCTTGCTCGCGCTGACGTTTTCCTGCAGCACAATGGTCAATGTATCGCCGACGTTACGCGGGCGGCGATCTTCAAACAGCGGCTGATAGCCGTAATTAATCGGCTGCGCGGTCTGGAAAATGGAGCCGTTTACCACTGGCGCGGGGCCAGGAACGGGTTGGGCAGTCGTCGCACCCTGGACCAATGGTTTAGACGGGATCAAAGCACACCCGCTAAGGGTGACAGCCAGAACAGTCAGTATCGGATAACGAAACGCCGCGTTTTTTTGCATTGCCTTCATCTTCGAAAACAGGGAGCCGGCGCGGCGTTTACCGCACCGGGCTACACCTTAGAGTTGCGTCAGTTTCTGCAGCATCTGGTCGGTCGTCGACACTGCTTTACTGTTAATTTCATACGCGCGCTGGACCTGGATCATATTCACCAGCTCTTCCGCCACGTTCACGTTGGACGTTTCAACATAACCCTGGTACAGCAGACCCGCGCCGTTCAGGCCCGGGGTGCTCTCATTCGGCGTACCGGAGGATTGCGTTTCGGTGTAGAGGTTCTCACCAATGCTTTCCAGGCCGGTATCGTTCATGAAGGTGGTCAGGTTGAGCTGCCCGACCTGAACCGGCGCGGCCTGTCCCTGCTGGGTCACGCTGACCACACCGTCACGTCCGATGGTGATGCTCAGGGCGTTCGCCGGGATGGTAATCGCAGGCTGAACCTGGAAACCGCCCGCCGTCACCAGCTGGCCGTTCTGATCGACCTGGAACGAACCGTCGCGGGTATAGGCAGAGGTCCCGTCAGGCAGCTGCACCTGGAAGAAGCCCTGGCCTTTGATTGCCACGTCTTTACTGTTGTTGGTCTGAGACAGGTTGCCCTGGCTGTGCAGACGCTCGGTAGCCACCGGACGAACACCGGTACCGATCTGCAGACCCGATGGCAGCGTCGTCTGTTCAGAAGACTGCGCCCCCGGCTGGCGGATGGTTTGATAAAGCAAATCTTCGAAAACGGCGCGCTGGCGCTTGAAACCATTGGTGCTCACGTTTGCCAGGTTGTTGGCAATCACGTCCATATTGGTTTGCTGGGCGTCCAGGCCAGTTTTCGCGATCCATAAAGAACTGATCATAAGGAGTCCTGTTAACTCATAGCCAGAAGTTGGTTAGCCTTGCCCGCGTTTTCATCCACGCTGCTGATGATCTTCATCTGCATTTCAAAACGACGGGCGCTGGCGATCATGTCGGTCATGGCTTCGACCGGCTTGACGTTACTGCCTTCCAGAACGCCGGACATCACGCGGATGCTCGGATCGGCCTGTAACGTGGCGCCACGCGTCGCCTGAGCCGCCTGGGTCAGGCGGAACATGCCGTCGTCGCCACGCTGCACGTCTTTGGCTTCCGCCTTCACCAGCTTCAGACGTCCGACGGGCGCAACGGTGTTGGCCGGGTCGCCCGGATTCAGCGCCGAAATGGTGCCGTCCGCAGCGATAGTGAGCTCAGAGCCTTCCGGCACGGTCAGCGGACCTGCTTCCCCCATCACCGGATGCCCCTGAATCGTCAGCTGGCCCGTCGCGCTCACCTGGATGTTGCCGTTACGGGTATAGCCTTCGCTGCCGTCCGCCGTTTGCACCGCCAGCCAGCCGTCCTGCTGCAAGGCAACGTCCAGCGGGCGTGAGGTGTAATCCATCTGCCCTGGCGTCATATCGGCGCCAGGGGTTGATGCTGTCACCAGCGTACGGGTCGGCAGGGAAAGCCCTTCTACCGGCACCGCGCGAAGCGCATTAAGCTGGGCGCGAAAGCCCGGCGTTGAGGCGTTTGCCAGGTTGCTGGCGGTAACGGCCTGCTGATTGAGCGTCTGACTTGCCGCGCCCATCGCGGTATATATTGCGTGATCCATTGCGCTTTCCTGTTAGCCGCTTAACGCAGGTTAACCAGCGTGTTGAGGATCTGGTCCTGGGTTTTGATGGTCTGCGCGTTCGACTGATAGTTACGCTGCGCGACGATCATGTTCACCAGTTCTTTACTCATATCCACGTTGGAGGCTTCCAGCGCGCCGTTGGTCAGCTTGCCGAAGTTACCGGTGCCTGCGGTGCCCAGCAGCGCCACGCCGGAAGACTGTGTGGCAGACCAGACGTTGTCGCCTTCAGACTTCAGGCCTTCGTTGTTGGCGAAGTTTGCCAGCACGATCTGACCCAGAACCTGAGACTGTTCGTTAGAGTAGCTTCCCACCACGGTGCCATCGTCGTTGATCTGGTAGCTCACCAGGTCGCCAGGCTTGTAGCCGTTCTGATTGGTTGCCACCACGCTGTTTGCACCGGTGTTCTGCTGCATGGAGTTCTGGAAACTCAGGGAGAAGGTCGCCGCCGTCGCACCGCTGACAGAACCCGTGGTGATGTTAATGGCCGGCGTGGCGTTTGGCGCTGCGCTCAGCACGCCCGCTGCGTCGTAGTTATACACACCCGCCAGGTTACCGTTCGCATCAAAGTTCATCTGCGCCGCTTTCGTCGCAGCAGAACCCGCAACGCTGCCGTCCTGAGTGTAAAGATCCCATTTATTGTTGGCCGTCTTAACGTAGTAGACGTACATGTTATGGGCGTTACCCTGGCTGTCGAATACGGTCACGGTACCTTTTTTGTTATAGGTATCCGGGTTGGTCGCATCGAAGGGGGCGGTTTGAACAGGATCGGTTGAGTTCAGGTTGATCTGCTGCGTGGCGGTGGTGGTTGATTTCGCCGCCATCAGGGTATTCGGGATAGTAATCGCCTGAGGATTCGCACCGGTCTGAACGGTTGGAGGCGTTCCTGCTGCCGGGTAGCCCGTCAGCTGCATGCCCTGCATGTTAACCAGCGTACGGTTTTCATCCAGTTTGAACTGGCCGTTACGGCTGTAGAACACAGAACCGTTAGAATCGACCATACGGAAGAACCCGTTCTGGCTGATGGCAACGTCCAGGCCACGGCCGGTGTTGGTGGTGGTGCCGTCGCTAAAGTCCTGAGTGATGCCTGCAACTTTTACGCCCAGACCCACTTTGGAACCGGCAAACATGTCTGCAAAAGAAGCAGAACCGGATTTAAAACCATAGGTCGCGGAGTTGGCGATGTTGTTGCCAATGACGTCCAGGTTGGTGGCCGCAGCATTCAGGCCGCTGACCGCTTGAGAAAAGGCCATGACTTACTCCTGATAAGTGTTAAGGCTTAGATAATCTGCCGAACTTCGTCGAGTGTGGTGGAACCAGAGGTTCCCAAATCCAGTTTGTTGCCGTCGCTTCCTTTAATCACGCCCTGGACCAGCGCGAACTGCAGCGGCTGCGCCACCAGCTGGGTCGTCCCGTTGCTGGCGCTGATCGCTACTTTGTAAGAACCGTTTGGTGCTTTAGTGCCGTCGGTCAGGCTGCCATCCCACGTAAAGGTGTGAACGCCCGCCTTCAGCTCACCGATATCAATGGTGCGCACGACCGTGCCGTTGCTGTCGGTGATGGTTGCGGTAACTTTCTCCGCCGCCTGCTGCAGCTCAACGCCAAACGGCGTGGTGGTCGTTGTGGTGTTCCCTTCAGTGGTGCTGGTGCCCGCCAGAATCGTGGTTCCCGGGATCATCACCCCGTGACCAATCAGGCTCGCTGCCTGCAGAGACTGGCTGCTGCCAATCTGGCCGGAAACGGCACCGAGGGTAGTGTTGAGCTTCTCAATGCCGCTCACGGTGCTGATCTGCGCAAGCTGCGTGGTCAGTTCGTTATTCTGCATTGGGTTGGTGGGATCCTGGTTCTTAAGCTGCGCCACCAGCAGCGTCAGAAAGCTGCCCTGAAGATCGGAGGCATTGCTCCCGGTCAGGGAGTTAGAACCCGTCGTACTCTTCGTGTTATTAACACCCGAGTTCGTAGGATCATTCACATTTACGGCGATGGACATGCATGTCTCCTTTACTGGCCGAGAGTGAGTGTTTTGAGCATCATGCTCTTCACGGTATTAAGCACTTCGACGTTGGCCTGGTAGCTACGGGAAGCCGACATGGAGTTCACCATCTCACCCACCACATCCACGTTTGGCATTTTCACGTATCCGCTGGCATCCGCGAGCGGGTTACCCGGCTCATACACCAGCCTGTCCGGCGCCTGGCTCTCTACCACATCAGACACCTTCACACCGCCCGTCGCCGCGCCTGGCGCCGCATCGACCTGAAAGACAACCTGTTTGGCACGATAAGGCTGGCCGTCGGGTCCGGTTACGCTGTCGGCGTTCGCCAGGTTACTGGCGGCCACGTTCAGGCGTTTGGACTGCGCGGTTAACGCCGAACCGGCAATATCAAAAATATTCAACAAGGCCATCTATCAGTTCCCCCCCTGCAGGACGTTCATCATGCCTTTGATTTGTCCGCCGAGTACGGTCAGGCCCGTCTGGTATTTCAGGCTGTTATCGGCAAACTGCGTACGCTCCCGGTCCATATCCACGGTGTTACCGTCGAGTGAGGGCTGATCGGGAATGCGGTAAAGTAAATCGGTCGCTGGCGCGGTCATCGCCTGAGCAGGAATATGGCGAGAGGATGTCATGGCGAGTGCAACACCCGTTCCTTCGGCACGTCCACGCTCCATCACCTTTTTGAGTTCACTGGAAAAATCAATATCGCGCGCCTGAAACCCTGGGGTATCGGCGTTAGCGATGTTGGCGGCTAAAATCTCCTGCCGCTGGGCGCGTAAGTTGAGCGCTTCCTGCTGAAAACGTAACGCGGCGTCGAGTTTATCGAGCATGTCTCCTCCGCTGATGGCAAAATTTCAGTTCACAGCTTAAATCTCACCCGGTCTCCCCTATCGACGGAATAAGCGCAAAATGCGTCGCTATTTATTGCGTTGATGCAAAACCACTGCAGGTAAAATTCATTCAACTCTGGAAACGGTGGAACTTGCGATGCAAACGTTAAAACGTGGCCTGGTGGCAGCTTTCTTGCTGTTTAGTCCTCTGGTGCAGGCTGATGGCTTACAGGATCGGCTGACGGCTTTTTTTGCTGAAAAACTGGCAGGCTTTAGCGATGACGTGACCGTTGCCGTGCGCACGCCACCGAATCTGTACCCGACGTGTGACCAGCCGTCCTTCAGCGTGGTAGGGTTCACAAAACTCTGGGGGAATGTGAACGTGCTGGCACGCTGCGCCAACGAAAAACGCTATTTACAGGTTGCAGTTCAGGCGACGGGCAATTATGTTGTCGCCGCCGTGCCCATTGCGCGCGGCAGCGTGCTGCAGACGAACAGCGTGACGTTAAAACGCGGGCGTCTGGATCAGCTGCCGCCACGCACCATGCTCGATATGAACCAGGCACAGGACGCCGTCAGCCTGCGTGATGTCGCCCCCGGCCAGCCGATACAGCTCTCAATGCTGCGTCAGGCATGGCGGGTAAAAGCGGGTCAACAGGTGATGGTGGTGGCCAACGGAGATGGCTTTAGCATCAACAGTGAAGGGAAAGCGTTAAACAATGCCGCGGTGGCGCAAAACGCCCGCGTCAGAATGTCCTCAGGCCAGGTGGTGAGCGGAACCGTCGATGCTGATGGGAATATTCTGATTAACCTATAATCTTTTTAAAGATTTCGCTGCGCGTGCCGATAAATATTCCACTAATGATGATATCAGGCGCAAACGCCGCGAACCCTCGATGAGGACAACACTATGAGCATTGATCGTACATCAGCCCTGAAGCCGGTAAGCGCTGTACAACCTCGCGAAACGAATGACGCTCCTGCGCAGAAAACGCGTCTGGAAAAACCGTCAACGTCCAACAGCACCAGCGTTACCCTGAGCGACGCGCAGGCAAAACTGATGCAGCCAGGCAGCAACGATATCAATATGGAACGTGTTGAAGCGCTGAAAACGGCTATTCGTAACGGTGAGCTGAAAATGGACACCAGCAAAATCGCTGACGCCCTGATTCAGGAAGCACAGAGTTTCTTACAGAGTAACTAACCGTATGAGTCGACTGTCAGAAATACTGGATCAAATGACGGTTGTTCTTAACGACCTGAAAACGGTAATGGACGCTGAACAACAGCATCTCTCTTCCGGTCACATCAACGGCAGTGCGCTGCAGCGTATTACTGAAGATAAGAGTTCACTCCTGGCGACGCTGGATTATCTGGAGCAGCAGCGCCGCGCTGAGCAGGATCCTAAGCGTAGCGCCAATGACGATATTATTGAGCGCTGGCAAACCATTACCGAAAAAACCCAGCATCTGCGCGATCTTAATCAGCACAACGGCTGGCTACTGGAAGGTCAGATTGAGCGTAACCAGCAGGCGCTTGAGGTATTGAAACCGCATAAAGAAACCGGACTGTACGGTGCGGATGGTCAGACAGCGACTGCGCGTATTGCGGGAGTTAAAAAGATTTCGATTTGACGCCTGAGCGACAAATCATGCAGCGGGGAGCACCATAAGGTGAACTCCCCTTTTGGCGTTTATGCCGTACGGCGGGCAAACTCTTTCACTTTGAACCCCAGCACCGCGAGCGTGGCAAAATAAGCCACCACCCCAACGCCTACCACGGCCATCAGCCGCATCAAACGGTATGGCATGGTGCCCAAGGACCATTCCGGCATCACGTACATCATGCCAAGCAGCGCGGCAGACATCACCAGTACCGCAACGATCAGACGCACCAGGAAACTCCCCCAGCCCGGCTGCGGCGTGAAAATATCCTGCTTGCGCAGCTGCCAGTATAACAGCCCGGCATTCAGACAGGCCGCCAGACCAATCGATAATGACAGGCCCGCATGCTTCAGCGGCCCAATAAACGCCAGGTTCATCAGCTGCGTCATAATCAGCGTCACGATAGCAATTTTCACCGGCGTTTTGATGTCCTGACGCGAGTAGAACCCTGGCGCCAGCACCTTGACGACGATCAGCCCCATCAATCCGACCGAGTAGGCAATCAGCGCGCGCTGGGTCATGGCAGCATCAAAAGCGGTGAATTTTCCGTACTGGAAGAGCGACACCGTTAACGGTTTAGCCAGAATACCCAGCGCCACCGCGCTTGGCAGGGCCAGCAGGAAACAGAGACGTAATCCCCAGTCCATCAGGCGGCAATATTCATCATGGTTGCCGCTGGCAAAACTTTTCGACAGCGACGGCAGCAGAATGGTCCCCAGCGCCACGCCCAGCACCCCGGACGGAAATTCCATGAGGCGGTCGGCGTAGTACATCCAGGAAACCGAACCGGACACGAGGAAAGAGGCAAAGATGGTGTTGATGATAAGCGAGATCTGGCTGACTGAGACGCCGAGAATGGCGGGCCCCATCTGCTTGATCACGCGCATCGCCCCGGCATCTTTGAGATTGATGCGCGGCAGCACCAGCATGCCGATTTTTTTCAGATGCGGCAGCTGATACGCCAGCTGCAGCACGCCGCCGACGGTGACCGCCCAGGCCAGCGCCAGCACCGGCGGGTTGAAGTGCGGCGCGGCGAACAGGGCAAAACCGATCATGCTGACGTTAAGAAACGTCGGCGCAAACGCCGGTACAGAGAAGCGGTTCCAGGTATTCAGGATCGCCCCCACCAGCGAAGCCAGCGAGATGAGCAGAATATAGGGGAAAGTAATGCGCAAAAGCTGCGAGGTCAGGGCAAATTTGTCAGCCGTATCGGCAAACCCGGGTGCGGTCACCATAATTACCCAGGGCGCGGCCAGCATCCCGAGTACGGTCACCACAGCTAAAGCCAGCGTCAGCAACCCGGAGACATAAGAAACAAAGACGCGCGTCGCGTCTTCACCCTGCTTGCTTTTATATTCCGCCAGAATGGGCACGAATGCCTGGGAAAACGCCCCTTCAGCAAAAATACGACGCAGCAGGTTCGGCAATTTGAAGGCGACGAAAAAGGCGTCCGTGGCCATCCCTGCACCAAATACCCTTGCCACAATGGCGTCGCGTGCAAAACCCAGCACGCGGGAAAACATGGTCATCGAGCTGACGGCCGCCAGCGATTTTAATAAGTTCATTAACGTGAATTTCCAGAACCATACGGATTTCCAGGACGGGCAAGCGTAAGCGCCACCCGGCAAAGCCTACAAGCGGCGCTTAGTCTACCCGGATTTCAACGAATTACTATCCGCAGATGTTACAGCGAGTTATTCACTCATGGCATCGCGCCAGAGCCTTTCTACAATGCGCTGCGCCATAATGGCCTGCTCGCCGGACGTTTCAGGAACCGTCTGATTTTGCACGCAGGTGATAAAGTGGCGGGCGCATCCTGCGAAACCGCGCTGCTCGAGGGTGCTCTGCCAGCCTGGCGCCGGGAGCGTCACCACGCCGTTGCCCTTCTCTTCCCGCCACTCGCGCATGTCCGTAATGTCGTACAGCGCGCCGTCGGTCACCGCCTGCACGGATTCACGCTGGCTACCCGCCCGACGGTGCATGCTGGTGGTAATCTGAAGATGCTCAACGGAAAAGTGGTGTTCAGCGTAGACCATTTGCCCCTGATCGTTTGTCACGAGGGTGCCGCTTTTCAGCTGCGCATTACCGTTGGTCAGCCACAGCGCCGTATCCACCACATGCAGGTAATCATCCAGAAGGGTGAACCGCAGATCGTTTGGCCCAATGCTGTCGGTACGGTGCTTATCCATTCGCAGCGAGGCAAGCGTGCCCGACTGCGCCTTAAGCTGCTGGTAAAGCGGCGCGAAGCGGCGGTTGAAGCCCACCATCAGCGTCAGTTTTTTGCGCGCCGCCAGTTCGATCAGACGTTCCGCGTCCGGAACATTTTCCGCCAGCGGTTTATCCACGCAGACGTGAACCCCCGCATTGAGCAGCTCGCTCACCACCTGATAGTGAGTTGCCGTTGAGGTATGCACAAAAACCGCATTACACTCGCGGGCCAGATCCTGCAGGGAGGCAGCGTACGGAATGCGCCAGGTTTCGCAGATACGTTCTGCCTTTTCTCGCGTGGGTGACCATGCCCCTTGCAGGGTCCAGTCCGTCGCCGCACCTAAAACAGGCAGCCAGGCTTTTTGCGCAATGCCGCCCAGCCCCACCACGCCTACGCGTAATTTTTTCACCGTCAGTCTCCCAGATGTGCCAGCAAGGCATCCAGACGCTGTTTCAGCCCGGCGACCTCTTCTTCCAGCGCTTCTACGCGCGCGACAAGAGTGTCAGTGCCTGCTGAGGATACCGCGTCGCTCTCCACGGTAGCGACATCGACGTCGCCGCTGAACAGATGCATATAGCGGCTTTCACGTTTGCCCGGCTCGCGCGCCAGACGCACCACGTACGGGCCGTCTTCGCGAGAAGCCAGCCCTTCCAGGGTCTGCTCGACCTCCTGCATATCGCTGAACTCATGCATACGGGAAGCGCGCGTGCGCAGTTCTCCCGGCGTCTGCGCCCCGCGCAGCAGCAGCGTGGTGATGACCGCCACTTCCGCGCTGCTCAACTTCAGGTCACCGAATTCGGAGTTACAAAAGCGCTGTTCGTACTTGGTCACGCGGTTGCCGAAGCCGCTGACGGTGCGCAAATAGTGGCGTTTTACCAGCGCATCCAGCACGTCCTGAACGTCATGCTCGCTGAGGTTCATCACCGGCTCGCGGTTGGTTTTCTGGTTGCAGGCCATGGTCACGGCGTTGACGGAGAGCGGATACTGCTCCGGCGTGGTGACCTGTTTTTCGAGTAAGCACCCAATCACGCGCGCTTCTGTACCGTTTAGCTGATACTTCATCTTTTCTCCTTAACGACCTGCGGTCCAGTCCCGGGTGGTTAACGCCGTCAGAACGTGGTCGCGCCACTCTCCGTCTATCAACAGATAGTCTTTGGCGTAACCCTCTTTCTCGAACCCTAAACGCGCCAGCAAATTGCCGCTGCGCTGATTATGCGGCATATAGTTCGCCATGATGCGATGGATATGCTGCGTGCGTTGCATATAGCGGATCGCCACCGTTAACGCCTCGTACATCAGCCCCTGTCCCTGCCATTTCTGGCCGATGGAGTAGCCAAGGTAGCAGGCGTGAAACGACCCGCGCACCACGTTTGAAAAATTGGCGATCCCGATAATCTCTTTCTCTTCGGGATCCAGCAGCGCGAAATAAAACGCGCTGCCCTGCTTGTGAAATTCCGTAATCATGCTGAGGCGCGCCTGCCAGCCGGAAGGGTAACAATGGCTCTCATCCCGAACGGGTTCCCATGGTTTTAAAAACTGGCGATTCTCGGCGTAATAATCCGCCAGACGCCAGGCATCACGCTCATGCACCAGACGAACGACCAGCCTGTCCGTTGTCAGACGCACTTTTGGCACATTACTGCGATAGCCAAACATCGATCCCACTCCTTCCCGTCACTTCTGCTTACCCATTAGCTTTACTATACCTGCGCCTGCGCCGTCTGTGAAAACAGTGACATACCATTTTTCTCGCTTTTCACTATTTTCGATGAGAACTCTCTATCAAAGCAGCCTTTTGATAAAAAAATATTGTCACGCCCGGGGGTGGGAAAAAACGCGGCGACAACGCAGAATGTTAGCGTGCTCACCATCTTATTTTCCCTGGAGGGAAAATGTCCCGCGTATCACAGGCCAGGAGCCTGGGTAAATATTTCCTGCTCGTCGATAACATGCTGGTCGTGCTCGGCTTTTTTGTCGTTTTTCCCCTTATATCGATCCGCTTTGTCGATCAAATGGGCTGGGCGGCATTAATGGTCGGCATTGCCCTGGGGCTACGCCAGTTTGTCCAGCAGGGTCTGGGCGTCTTTGGCGGGGCCATTGCCGACCGCTTTGGCGCTAAACCGATGATCGTTACCGGTATGCTGCTGCGCGCGGCAGGGTTTGCCACGATGGCGGTCGCCCAGGAGCCCTGGCTGCTCTGGTTCTCCTGCTTTCTCTCCGGCATCGGGGGCACGCTGTTCGATCCGCCACGTACCGCGCTGGTGGTGAAGCTGATTCGCCCTCAGCACCGCGGCCGTTTCTTCTCGATTCTGATGATGCAGGACAGTGCCGGGGCGGTTATCGGCGCCCTGCTGGGAAGCTGGCTGCTGCAGTATGACTTCCGTCTGGTCTGTGCGGCTGGGGCGGTGCTCTTTATTCTGTGCGCGCTGTTTAATGGCCTGTTCCTGCCCGCCTGGAAGCTGTCGACGGTCAAAGCGCCGGTCCGGGAAGGGCTTGGCCGGGTCCTGCGCGACAGGCGTTTTGTCACCTATGTGTTGACCCTGACGGGCTACTACATGCTGGCCGTACAGGTCATGCTGATGCTGCCGATCATGGTTAACGATATTGCGGGCACGCCTGCAGCCGTAAAATGGATGTACGCCATTGAAGCCTGCCTGTCGTTAACGCTGCTTTATCCGATTGCCCGCTGGAGCGAACGGCATTTTCGTCTGGAGCATCGCCTGATGGCCGGGCTGCTCCTGATGACGCTGAGCATGATGCCGATCGGTCTGGTGAACTCTCTCCAGCAGCTGTTTACGCTGATTTGCACGTTCTATATTGGCTCAATCATCGCCGAGCCTGCCCGCGAAACGCTGAGCGCCTCGCTTGCGGATGCGCGTGCGCGCGGCAGCTATATGGGGTTCAGCCGCCTGGGGCTGGCGCTCGGCGGGGCATTAGGTTACGCCGGGGGCGGCTGGTTGTTTGATGCCGGCAAAGCGTTAAATCAACCTGAACTCCCGTGGATGATGCTGGGCGCGGTGGGCTTTATGACGCTACTCGCCCTGTGGTGGCAGTTCAGCCAGAAACGCAGTGCGAGCGGCATGCTCGAGCCTGGCGCGTAGCCTTTCCCTCGGGCGGGAGCCTCTCCCGCCCCACTTCTCAGTTTTTTCTGCTGGTTTCTGCCAATTCACGCTGACATACTGGCGTAACAGGACAGAAGCGCCGATTTTTCGTTGAGGAACACTATGAAGAAAATTGTCTTTGCCGCTGCATTAGTTGTCAGCGGCCTGCTGGTTGGCTGTAACCAGCTCACGCAATATACCGTCAGTGAACAGGAAATTAATCAGGCGCTGGAAAAGCATAACAATTTCTCGAAAGACATTGGCGTGCCGGGGCTGGCAGACGCGCATATCGTGCTCACAAACCTGAGTAGCCAGATCGGACGTGAAGAGCCAAACAAAGTCACACTGGCCGGTGATGCGGACCTCGATATGTCCTCCCTGTTTGGCAATCAGAAAGCCAACATTAAGCTCAAGCTGAAGGCACTCCCTGTTTTCAACAAAGAGAAAGGGGCGATTTTCCTGCAGGAGATGGAAGTGGTCGATGCGCAGGTGTCTCCGGATAAGATGGCACCGGTTCTGCAAACCCTGATGCCCTATCTGAACCAGTCGCTGCGTAATTATTTTAACCAGCAGCCCGCGTACGTCTTAAGTGAAGACAAAAGCAAGGGTGAAGCCCTGGCGAAAAAATACGCAAAGGGCATAGAGGTGAAACCGGGCGAAATTATCATTCCTTTCACCGATTAACCTGAAGGGCGCTGCGGCGCCCTTTTTTTTCACGGAAAAGTGTGCAAACGAAAACGTTTCCGCTTATGATTTGTGTCCGGCAAAAACAGCCATCCTTATGACTGATTCCTGACAAGCCGGAGCTTCCATGACTGCACAACCCCAGGTTCTTAAAATCCGCCGCCCTGACGACTGGCATATCCATCTGCGCGATGGCGATATGCTGAAAACCGTCGTGCCTTATACCAGCGAAATTTATGGCCGCGCGATTGTCATGCCTAACCTGGTTCCACCAGTCACCACCGTAGATGCCGCGATAGCCTATCGCCAGCGCATCCTGGATGCCGTGCCTGCGGGACACGATTTTACCCCGCTGATGACCTGCTATCTGACCGACTCGCTGGACCCGAACGAAGTGGAGCGTGGGTTTAACGAAGGCGTCTTTACGGCAGCGAAACTCTACCCGGCGAATGCCACCACCAACTCCAGCCACGGCGTCACCAGCATTGATGCCATCATGCCGGTTCTGGAACGCATGCAGAAACTGGGTATGCCGCTGCTGGTCCATGGTGAAGTCACGCACGCGGAGATTGATATCTTCGACCGTGAAGCCCGTTTTATCGAGACCGTGATGGAGCCTTTGCGCCAGCGCCTGCCCGCGCTAAAGGTGGTATTTGAGCATATCACCACCAAAGACGCGGCAGAGTACGTGCGTGACGGCAACGATCTTATCGCTGCCACCATTACGCCTCAGCACCTGATGTTTAACCGTAACCACATGCTGGTGGGCGGGGTGCGCCCTCACCTCTACTGTCTGCCTATCCTCAAACGCAACATCCACCAGCAGGCGCTGCGCGAGCTGGTCGCCAGCGGGTTCTCCCGCGCGTTCCTCGGTACCGACTCCGCACCTCACGCCCGCCATCGTAAAGAGGCGAGCTGCGGCTGCGCAGGCTGCTTCAACGCCCCAACGGCGCTTGCCAGCTACGCAACCGTATTTGAAGAGATGAACGCGCTGGAACATTTCGAAGCATTCTGCTCCCTTTACGGCCCGCGCTTCTACGGCCTGCCGGTCAACAACACCTTCATCGAGCTGGAGCGGAAAGCGAGCCACGTTGAGGAGTCCATTGCCCTGACGGATGACACGCTGATCCCATTCCTGGCGGGCGAAACCGTTAACTGGACGGTAAAACGTTAAAAAATCAATCCCCCTTGTTGTCAAACAGATAATATGCCTGTATAAATAAACAGTATATTACACAGGGGGCATTTATGCGTATTGAAGTCACCATAGCCAAAACTACCGTTCTGCCTGCCGGCGCGCTTGATGCACTGGCAGGCGAATTATCCCGCCGTATTAACAACACCTTTCCCGATAACGCGGGTGCCGTAACGGTGCGTTACGCCGCGGCGAACAACCTCTCCGTCATTGGTGCTGCGAAAGAAGATAAAGATCGCATCAGCGAAATCCTGCAGGAAACGTGGGAAAGCGCTGACGACTGGTTTATCACAGATTAACACTGCTCCCTCATTGTGTTTTTTGCCGGGTCGCCCCGGCTTTTTTTTGTCTGTAAATCCTGCAAGTTCAAATTAATTCGGCATCTTCTTTAAGAATCGTGAACAAGATGGTGTTTTATTGTTCGAACAATCCTAAAAAGCAGAAAAATGTGTTGCCAGCTGTTTATTTTTCCCGTCGGAACCCTTATTACTTGGTATACTGAAGATGCTTTCAGAAAAACATGCATTGAACCTCAAAGCCGTTGTCTTCTAACACGCATTAAGGGGGTTATAATGGAAAAGAATAGTGAAGTGATCCAGACCCATCCACTGGTTGGCTGGGATATCAGTACCGTAGATAGCTACGATGCGCTGATGCTGCGTTTGCACTACCAGACCCCGAATCAACTCAACCGTGAAGAAGCGGAAGTTGGACAGACGCTGTGGCTAACAACAGACGTCGCCCGTCAGTTTATTTCTATTTTAGAAGCAGGTATTGCAAAAATAGAATCTGGCGACTATCAGGAAAATGAGTATAAACGGCACTAAGCTTATGCCCACTTTTCTCTCTACAGGCACCCTCGCGGTGCCTTATTTATTTCTCCCTTGTCTAACCCCGCGTTGTTAATTACTCTGCTAACAAAACATCAGTTTACGAGATGCATATGAGATACGACTTAATCATTATTGGTAGCGGCTCCGTGGGTTCCGCCGCCGGTTATTACGCAACACAGGCAGGCCTGAAGGTCCTGATGATCGATGCCCATCTTCCTCCTCATTCGGAGGGCAGCCATCATGGCGATACCCGCCTCATGCGCCATGCGTATGGAGAAGGCGAGCGCTATGTACCGCTGGTGCTTCGCGCCCAGACGCTGTGGGACGAGCTGGCGAAGCAGACCGAAGAGCGTATTTTCGAGCGTACCGGCGTTATCAACCTTGGCCCTTCCCATTCTGATTTTCTCGCCAGCGTCGAGCGCAGCGCAAAAGCCTTTAATCTTGATGTCGAGAAGCTGGACGCGACGGGCATTACCGCGCGCTGGCCTGAAATTACCGTCCCCGACGATTACATTGGCCTCTTTGAAGCCCACTCCGGCGTGCTGCACTGTGAAACAGCGATCAAAACCTGGATCGATCTTGCCGCGAAAGCCGGCTGCGCGCAGCTGTTTAACTGTCCGGTAGAGGCTATCACCCATGACGAGAATGGCGTCACGGTAACGACTATTGACGGCGACTATTCAGCGTCCCGCCTGCTCGTCAGCGCAGGAACCTGGGTCACGCGCCTGCTGCCGGAACTGCCTGTCCAGCCGGTGCGTAAGGTCTTCTCCTGGTTCCAGTCGGATGGGCGCTACAGCGCGCAGAATAAATTCCCGGCCTTTACCGGCGAATTGCCGAATGGCGATCAGTTCTACGGTTTCCCTTCCGAGAAAGACGCGCTGAAAATCGGTAAACACAACGGGGGCCAGGCTATCGCCTCTCCTGACGAGCGTAAGCCCTTCGGCGCCTTCCCACAGGATGGTTCAGAGGCCTTCTCGTTCCTGCGCAATATTCTTCCAGGCGTCGGTGGCTTGCTGTATGGCGCGGCCTGTACCTACGACAACACGCCGGATGAAGACTTTATCATTGACACCCTGCCGGGGCATGACAACGTCCTGCTGATTACCGGGCTGAGCGGCCATGGCTTTAAGTTCGCGTCCGTGCTGGGCGAGATCGCCGCACAGTTTGCCCAGGGCATCACGCCGCAGTTTGATCTGACGCCCTTCTCCCTCTCGCGATTTAACGGATAATCCGCCACGGGCTCCGGACGTCCCGGAGCCCGTTTCATTTACACTGCATGTTGGGGCGTTATGCGCAGGATCGTTAACTTTCTTATGAATAATATTCGCGAGCATTTTATGCTCTATATCTTACTGTGGGCGCTGCTGGCCATTATTGATTTTGTTTACATCGTATTTTATTGAAAACCATGATTGACAATAATTGACGTTTATTTAGCTTTGCTGAAACTCTCAATTTCATCTTGCACGAAGACATTGAATTACATTTATTGATCCTGTTCAAAAACGCTGAAATAAATAAAATAAAAATCAATAGACAATTATTTCAGTTGCAATATCACCTCTTCCCGTTCATTTTTACCTTTCGGTTAATATGAAAATGGACATTCTGATGCAATTGCGTAACTCCTCCCGGCGCTACGGAATAATATCCATAAGTTTGCACTGGATATTTGCTCTTGCCGTCTACGGTATGTTTGGACTTGGGCTCTGGATGGTCACGCTCAGCTATTACGATGGCTGGTATCACCAGGCGCCAGAGTTGCATAAAAGTATTGGTGTCCTGCTGATGCTGGGGCTGGTCTTCCGCGTGATCTGGCGACATATCTCCCCGCCGCCCGCCGCGCCAACGTCACACAGCAAATTTACCCGCGTTAGTGCAGTCGCCGCGCATATTGCCCTCTATGCGCTGCTGTTTGCCATCCTGATTAGCGGCTATCTCATTTCGACGGCTGACGGTAAGCCGATTAACGTTTTTGGCCTGTTCGAGGTTCCGGCAACGCTTAGCGATGCCGGGGCGCAGGCCGATACGGCGGGGGTAGTTCACCTCTGGCTTGCCTGGAGCGTGGTGATCCTCTCCGTGCTGCACGGGCTTGCCGCCCTCAAGCACCATTTTATTGATAAAGACGATACGCTAAAGCGCATGCTTGGCCGCTCGTCAGTTGACTCTGGAGCATAAAATGAAAAAACACCTGCTGGGTATCGCCCTGGGTTCTCTGTTATTCACCGCCGGTAATGCCGTGGCGGCGGATTATAAAATTGATAAAGAGGGCCAGCACGCTTTCGTCAATTTCCGTATTCAGCACCTGGGCTACAGCTGGCTGTACGGCACCTTTAAGGATTTTGACGGCACGTTCACTTTTGACGAGAAAAATCCCGCGGCCGATAAAGTCAATGTGACGATTAATACGAACAGCGTCGACACGAACCACGCAGAGCGCGATAAACACCTGCGCAGTGGGGAGTTCCTCAACGTCGCGAAATTCCCGCAGGCGACCTTCACTTCTACTGAGGTGAAGAAAGACGGTGATAAGCTGAATATTACCGGCAACCTGACGCTTAACGGCGTAACCAAACCGGTCACGCTTGATGCTAAATTACTGGGCCAGGGTGACGATCCGTGGGGCGGTAAACGCGCAGGCTTTGAAGCGGCAGGGAAAATTCACCTGAAAGATTTTAATATCACAACGGATTTAGGCCCGGCGTCTCAGGACGTGGAGCTGATTATTTCCGTTGAAGGGGTACAGCAGAAATCATAATAACTTCGCCCGGCAGGTTTTCACCGTGCCGGGCGTTATTATCATTCCGGGTCAGGGATACCCAGTTTGGTATTCAGACGACCGCGTGATTTATTAAAAATCTTGTTGCCGTTTTCACGTCCTGCGCGACGGCGACGCTGCTCTTCTTCCGGCAGGATGCTCTCTTCACTGCACAGCTCGCTACAGCAGCCGTTAAACTTCTCGGCACAGGCCGGGCACTGAATGAACAGCAGATGGCAGCCGTCGTTTTTGCAGTTGGTGTGGGTATCGCACGGCGCGCCGCACTGATGGCACTGGGCAATAACGTCTTCAGAGATACGCTCACCCATCCGCTCGTCAAAGACAAAGTTTTTCCCGATAAAGCGTACCGGCAACCCCTGCTCGCGGGCGCGGCGGGCGTACTCGATAATGCCGCCTTCAATGTGCCAGACCTTATTGAAGCCGTTGTGCTTCATCCACGCGCTGGCTTTCTCACAGCGGATACCGCCGGTGCAGTACATAACGATCTTTTTATCTTTATGCTCCTGCATCATCTCAACCGCTTTGGGCAATTGCTCGCGGAAGGTATCAGCCGGAATTTCCATCGCGTTCTCGAAATGTCCCACTTCGTACTCATAGTGGTTACGCATATCAATGAATACGGCATCCGGATCGTCCAGCATCGCATTCACTTCCGCCGCCTTGAGGTATTCACCGACGTCCGACGGGTTAAACTCAGGATCGTCGATACCGTCCGCCACGATGCGTTCACGCACCTTCATTCGCAGCACCCAGAAGGATTTCCCGTCATCATCCAGGGCAATGTTCAGGCGTAAGCCGTCGAGTGCAGGGTCAAACTGATAAAGTACGTCACGGAAGGCGCTGACTTTGCTTTCCGGTACGCTAATCTGCGCGTTGATGCCTTCACGGGCAAGGTAGACGCGGCCGAAGACGTTAAGCGCCGTGAACGCCTGATAAAGCGCATCGCGGGTCGCCTGCGGATCGTCGATCGTGAAGTATTTATAGAATGAGATGGTTGTGCGCGGTTCGGTTTCAGCCAACATACGCGCTTTTAACATCTCATTCGAAACGCGGTTATGTAACACTGGCATGGTGTACAGTCCTGGATTCGTTAGAGAGAATGAAAAATCGGTCGGCATCATATAGCAAACAAAACCAATTTACATCCACACAATTTACGCTACATTTCACACACCCTGATTAATCAGGCTTAACAATTGCTGTATTCGTGCACGCTTCGAAAGCAGATATTTTGGCTACGTCTCAAAAAATGAGACACTAGCAAAACAGGACGTTTGAACACAGGAAAGACATGACCCAGTTACCAAAATTTACTGCCGCCCTTTTGCATCCCCGCTATTGGTTGACCTGGCTTGGCATCGGCTTTTTATGGCTTCTGGTACAGCTTCCCTACCCTGTTATTTTTCGGTTGGGTAAATTTCTGGGCCGCTTCGCGCAACTGTTTATGAAACGTCGAGCCAGAATCGCGTACCGCAATCTTGAGCTGTGTTTTCCGCAGATGAGCGAGTCAGAGCGTCACGATATGGTCGCGAAGAATTTCGAATCCGTCGGGATGGGCCTTATGGAAACCGGCATGGCGTGGTTCTGGCCGGACAAACGCATGGCTCGCTGGAGCGAGGTGACGGGCACCGGCATGGATCCGGTGCATACGCTTCAGGCCAACCAGACGGGCGTTCTGCTGATTGGCGTCCATTTCCTGACGCTCGAAATCGGGGCGCGCATGTTCGGCATGCAGGCGCCGGGCATTGGCGTTTATCGCCCTAACGATAACCCGGTCATCGATTTAATCCAGACCAACGGCCGCATGCGCTCCAACAAAAGCATGATCGACCGTAAAGATCTGAAGGGAATGATCCGCGCGCTGAAATCCGGTGAAGTGGTCTGGTACGCCCCCGACCACGACTATGGCCCGCAGGCCAGCGTATTTGTCCCCTTCTTCGCCGTTGAAGAGGCCGCCACAACGACCGGAACCTGGATGCTGGCGCGGATGTCCAAAGCCGCCATCGTGCCTTTTGTTCCCCGCCGTAAGCCGGATGGTTCAGGCTACGAGCTGATGATGCTGGAGCCGGAACTCGCGCCGCCGCTCGACGATGCGGAAACTACCGCGCGCTGGATGAACTGCGTTGTGGAGAAGTGCATTATGCTGGCGCCCGAGCAGTACATGTGGTTGCACCGCCGCTTTAAAACGCGGCCACAAGGCACGCCGTCTCGCTATTAATCCTCATGCGGCCCTCAGGGCCGCATGCTGTTTTAGCTTTAAAAGCTCCCTCTCATTGCGGCATTCATAACCCAGGCGCATAATTAGCAGGCTTATTACTTCATGCTTCAGGTGCTCAGCACCTCATTATGCGGATTGTTATGTCACCCTCAGATGCCCCCATAAACTGGAAGCGTAACCTCACGGTTGCGTGGCTTGGCTGTTTCCTCACCGGCGCGGCGTTTAGCCTGGTTATGCCTTTCCTGCCGCTCTACGTCGAACAGCTGGGCGTGACGGGCCACAGTGCGCTCAATATGTGGTCCGGCCTGGTATTCAGCATCACGTTCCTGTTTTCCGCGATAGCCTCACCCTTCTGGGGCGGCCTTGCCGACCGCAAGGGGCGAAAAATCATGCTGCTGCGTTCGGCGCTGGGGATGGCCATCATCATGGCGCTGATGGGCGTGGCGCAAAACGTCTGGCAGTTCCTGATTTTGCGCGCGCTGCTGGGCCTGCTGGGAGGATTTATTCCCAACGCGAACGCCCTGATTGCCACACAAATTCCCCGCCATAAAAGCGGCTGGGCGCTGGGCACGCTCTCAACCGGCGGCGTGAGCGGTGCCCTGCTGGGGCCACTGGCCGGCGGACTCCTGGCCGATAGCTATGGACTGCGGCCGGTTTTCTTTATCACCGCCAGCGTGTTGTTCCTGTGCTTCATCGTCACCTTGCTCTGTATTCGTGAAAACTTCACGCCAGTCGCCAAAAAAGAGATGCTCCACGCCAGGGAAGTGCTGACCTCGCTCAAAAATCCCAGACTGGTGCTGAGCCTGTTCGTGACGACAATGATTATCCAGGTGGCTACCGGGTCGATTGCCCCTATTCTGACGCTTTACGTTCGCGATCTGGCGGGTAACGTCAGCAACATTGCATTCATCAGCGGACTCATTGCATCCGTGCCCGGCGTAGCGGCGCTGCTGAGCGCCCCGAGGCTCGGAAAACTGGGGGACCGGGTGGGTCCGGAAAAAATACTGATCTGCGCGCTGGTGATTTCCGTCCTGCTGCTTATCCCGATGTCGATGGTGCAAACGCCATGGCAGCTGGGCGTCCTGCGCTTTTTACTGGGAGCCGCCGACGGCGCGTTACTGCCCGCCGTACAGACCCTGCTGGTTTACAACTCCACGAACCAGATTGCCGGGCGTATTTTCAGCTATAACCAGTCGTTCCGGGACATCGGTAACGTCACCGGACCGCTGCTCGGGGCTGGGGTCTCCGCCAGCTTCGGTTTTCGCGCCGTCTTTATCGTGACGGCGGGCGTCGTGTTGTTCAATGCCATTTATTCATGGTTTAGTTTATCCCGCGCGTTACGGCCGGTGACGGAATAAGACGAACGCCTGACAGCTTATTTTCGTATTCATACTTGCAGAATCGGATATTCAGCTATTCTTTCCCTGAAACCTTCTGGAAAACAGGGAGACACCAATGACCATGTACGCCACGCTGGAAGAAGCTATTGATGCCGCTCGTGAAGAGTTCCTCGCCGACAACCCCGGCGTTGAAGAAGAAGATGCTGACGTGCAACAGCTTAATATCCAGAAATACGTTCTGCAGGATGGGGATATTATGTGGCAGGCCGAATTCTTTGCCGATGAAGGTGAAGAAGGGGAATGTTTGCCGATATTAAGTGGTGAAGGTGCGCAGGCCGTCTTTGACGGCGACTATGAAGAAATCGAACTTCGGCAGGAATGGCTGGAAGAGAACACCCTGCACGAGTGGGATGAGGGTGAGTTTCAGCTCGAGCCGCCGCTTGATACGGAAGAAGGTCAAACCGCAGCCGATGAGTGGGACGAACGTTAATGTAGGTTATTCGTAAGGGCCGTGGCCGGCATCAATCGGCAGCAGCAGCGTGTCGAAAATCAGCGAGAATGGCAGATCGAGCACGGTCAGGTAGCGCCATGCGGAATCACGGAGATCCCATTTCACGCCAGGGTAATACTGATTCCCGTGGCCTTGCCCTGGAATGGTGCGACTGATGATACTGCCGCAGCCGCTGAGCAGGCATGCCATCAGTACGACGATGATTATTTTCATGAGTAACCTCTAAAAAAATACCGGCGATTAAGCCGGTATTTTATTTGGCGGGAGGCGCTTCGCTTACCCGCCCTACTTAACAACTTACTTCGCCTTCAACGCCAGCGGGTTAAGTTTCAGTTCCTTATAGTAGTTTACCCACGAAGAGTATCTCTCCGGAGCGGACCACACGCGGTAGTGAAGACGCGCCATCGTGACCGGGTCGCTCAGCAGGACCAGACGACGGTCGCGGTTGAGTTTTTCCGGAGTCTCGTTAAGCGCCTGCTCTACGTGACGATCGCGGGCAATCTCCAGCACCTGGCTTGCGCGGTGACGCGCCGTCGCCATAGCCGTTGCCAGGGCGTTGAATGACGGGTTAAACACGGCGTGCATGAAGCCGTCATCCAGCGTGCGATTTCGGTTCTGCTCCAGGTAACGATCGGTATCCACCAGCACCTGCGGCGGGGAATACTCTTCCGGGATCAGGAACAGCTTCCAGCGTTTGGTCCGCAGCCCCACCGTCGAACGGCTGGAGATCACGGAGACAAACGGCGACAGGATTAGCGAGAAGACAATCGGCGCCAGCCAGAACAGGAAACGCAGATCCAGCCACGCCATCCCGGCCGCCCACACCAGACCCAGCAGCAGCTGAGAACCATGGCGCATAAAGGCTTCGCTCCACGGCGTGGAGTCGTCATCACGCTGCGGTGAGTTCCAGACCACCTCCCAGCCCAGGAATGCGCTGACCACGAACACGGTGTGGAACAGCATACGCACCGGCGCCAGCAGCACGGAGAACAGGACTTCCAGCAGCAGTGAAAGGGTCACGCGGAAGAAACCGCCGTACTCTTTCGAGCCTTTGCACCAGATCAGGATGATGCTGAGCAGCTTAGGCAAGAACAGCAGCACCATGGTCGAGGCAAACAGCGCGATCGCCAGCTCCGGACGCCACTGCGGCCAAACCGGGAACAGCTGCCGCGGTTGCAGGAAGTATTGCGGCTCCGTCAGGGCATGGACAACCTGCAGCGCGGTGGAGAGCGCAAGGAACATAAACCACAGCGGTGCGGAGAGATACGACATCACGCCGGTCAGGAACACCGCACGGTGAACCGGGTGCATCCCTTTAACAAGGAACAGGCGGAAGTTCATCAGGTTACCATGACACCAGCGGCGGTCACGCTTGAGCTCGTCCAGCAGGTTCGGCGGCAGCTCTTCGTACGATCCCGGCAGGTCGTAGGCAATCCAGACGCCCCAGCCAGCACGACGCATCAGCGCCGCTTCTACGAAGTCGTGCGACAGAATAGAGCCGGCAAACGACCCCTCGCCCGGCAGCGGCGCCAGCGCACAGTGCTCAATGAACGGCTTCACGCGGATAATCGCGTTGTGACCCCAGTAGTGCGATTCACCCAGTTGCCAGAAGTGCAGACCCGCCGTAAACAGCGGCCCGTAAACACGGGTTGCGAACTGCTGGCAGCGTGCATAAAGGGTGTCCATTCCGGACGCTTTTGGGGAGGACTGGATAATACCCGCGTTCGGGTTGGCTTCCATCAGACGCACCAGACCACTCAGGCAATCTCCGCTCATGACGGAGTCAGCATCCAGCACCACCATGTAGCTGTACTGGTTACCCCAGCGACGGCAGAAGTCATCAATGTTACCGCTTTTACGCTTCACACGACGACGACGGCGGCGGTAGAAGATCTGGCCTTCGCCCTGCACTTCCGCAATCAGCTCCATCCAGGCTTTTTGCTCTGCAACGCAGATATCCGGGTTGTAGCTGTCGCTCAGGATGTAAACGTCGAAATGCTCCGCGTTGCCGGTGGCCTTTACGGACTCCCAGGTTGCGCGCAGCCCCGCGAATACGCGGTCAACGTCTTCGTTACAGATAGGCATAATCAGCGCGGTACGGTGCTCAGGATTGAGGGGTTCATTCCCGACCGTTGATGCTGAAATGCTGTATTTGTCACGCCCCATCAGCAGCTGCAGGAAGCCCATCAGCGCGGTCCAGAAGCCGGCTGAGACCCAGCAGAAGAGAACCGCGAACAGCAGAAGGATGCCGCTCTGCAGGATGTACGGCAGCAGCTGCATGAAGGAGACCCAGAGATCCTGGCCCATCATGTCCGTCGGGTTTATGAATGCCCAGCCCTGATACGGCAGGATGGTTTTCATATACCAGGTCGCGACGACCGTCTGCGCAAGCGTTAGAAGCAGCAGGATATAGCGACGGATTGTCCCCACGGTACGCCATTTCTGTTCAGACGCCTGCTCTTCTTTCGTCAGGCGTGACAGATAGCGCGGCGTCACATCACGTCCACGCAGGCGATCCCAGAAGCGACCCACCGGGTTGGTGCGCCACGGATCGGGGAACATAGAGGAACGCGTGGCCTTCGGCATCGCCTGAAGCTGATCGCGTCCTTCATCGTCTTTAATCAACTGCCCTTCCGCCAGCGAGTCCGGCCAGGCCTGCTCCAGACGCGCCTTGACTGACCCAAGCGGCGTATCATCATCACGGGAAAACTGACGATGTTCACCATCCAGCGCGGTGTGAACCGCGCGGATGTCGCTCTTAGGCAGTGCCGCTTTTTCGATATCCGTCAGCGGCATGGCATCAATATATTCAGATGTATTATTCATTGGCAGGTAGCTGATAGCTCCAGGTTTCACTCAGCGGCTGATCGTTACTGACCAGCGCAGCACGCATTTCAGTGGTCTGTTTCGGATCTTTCACTTTCACGCGCAGGGTCAGACGCCAGCCTTTGGTTACCGGGTTGTAACGCACGGTATTCTCAACGATTTCACCGTTATCACCGATGCTGGCCTGAGCGGCAACGGCGGTATCCGGTGCCAGTTTCTTCATATCCTGGCCCGTGAAGTCCACGACAAACGCCACGGTGCCGTCAGGCTGACGAATCAGATTAGACTGCTTCACATCACCCGTTGAGCGGCGAGTCTGCATCACATACGCGTTATCCGGCGCATGCAGCTTATCTTCGTCGCGGCTGAAGGTAATGGTGTACTTGAAGTTCATCTCTTTACCGGCTTCCGGCAGCTGATCCGGCGTCCAGTAAGCAACGATGTTATCGTTGGTTTCGTCGTTGGTTGGAATTTCTACCAGTTCGACCTTACCTTTACCCCAGTCACCGTTTGGCGTGACCCAGGCGCTTGGACGCTGGTCATAGCGATCGTCCAAATCTTCAAAACGGGAGAACTGACGACCACGCTGCAGCAGGCCAAAACCTTGTGGGTTTTCCATCGCGAAGCTGCTCACCGCCAGATGTTTCGGGTTATTCAGCGGACGCCAGATCCACTCACCGTTACCGGCATGAATCGACAGACCGTTGGAGTCGTGCAGTTCCGGGCGGAAGTTGGTTGCCGGTGACGGCTGGTTCGGCCCAAACAGGAACATGCTGGTCAGCGGCGCAACGCCCAGTTTGCCCACTTTATCACGCAGGTAAACCTTAGACTGTACGTCAACCACCGTGTCGCGGCCCGGCATAATCACAAAGCGATAGGCCCCGGTCGCACGCGGCGAATCCAGCAGCGCGTAAATAGTCAGACGTTTATCCGTTGGTTTTGGACGTTCAATCCAGAACTCACGGAAACGTGGGAACTCTTCACCTGATGGTAGCGCGGTATCAATAGCCAGTCCGCGCGCAGAAAGCCCGTATACCTGCCCCGCGCCAATCACGCGGAAGTAGCTGGCACCAAGCATACTGACGATTTCGTCGTTTTTATCTTTGCTGTTGATCGGGTAAAGCACCTTAAAGCCTGCGAAGCCCAGGTCTTTCACCGTATCTTTGTCGTGTTGCACATTGCCAAAATTAAAGTAATCCGGGCTGTATTTGATCTTACGTACCGCTGTTGCCGTCACTTCATTGATGGCAACAGGCGTGTCGAAGTACATACCCTGATGATAAAACTCAAGCTTGAACGGGGTTTTAATATTGCTCCAGTACGCTTTGTCGTGATTGAACTGGATCTGCTGATAGTCCGCATACTTCATGTCGCGGAAAACGGAGGGCAAGTTACTTTTCGGCGCTTCGTAGCTCTTGCCTGCCATCGATTTTGCCTGTTTTGCGACATCGTCGATGTTAAAGGCCAGTGCCGATGAGGTATACAGTGATAACACCACTGCAGCACCCAACCAACGCATTTTCATCATCTGTGGTTTATGTTTCATAATAAGTAAGCACTTCCCCCTTTGTGTGCTTATATCGATCCGATCCATTTTAATGGAAACTCAGGCAATCCGACAACATTATCACTGCTTTGTTCAGCTGCTGGCTCATGGATTAAGCAAATGAAAGAACCCGCTATTCACTTTGCGTGCTTATCCTGGAGACAGGGTGTCGGTCTTGGTGTAGGGTTGGCTTCGAATGTAACCATTATGAGTCTTAGGGATAAGACGAAAAGTCTGAGAATGCACAACGTTATATGAGCACAACACCAACAGAACGTGAATATTTCCTCGACTCGATCAGGGCCTGGCTGATGCTATTGGGGATCCCCTTTCACATTTCACTGATTTACTCCAGCCATACCTGGCACGTGAATAGCCAGATGCCCTCCTGGTGGCTGACGCTGTTTAACGACTTTATTCACGCCTTTCGTATGCAGGTTTTCTTCGTCATATCCGGCTATTTTTCTTACATGCTGTTTCTGCGATACCCGCTTAAGCGATGGTGGAAAGTACGCGTGGAGCGCGTGGGCATCCCCATGCTCACCGCAATTCCGCTGCTGACGCTGCCTCAGTTCATTATGCTGCAATACGTCAAAGGCAAAGCGGAGAACTGGCCGAATCTGACGCTGTATGAAAAGTACAATACGCTGGTCTGGGAGTTGGTGTCTCACCTGTGGTTCCTGCTGGTCCTTGTGGTGCTCACAACGGTAAGTCTGTTGATTTTTAGCCGCCTGCGCCACCATCTGAGCGCAAAAGCCGACACCTTCTTCGCCAACGTTACGATGGGCAAACTGTCAGTGCTATTCTTGCTGTTGGGGATCGCTTATGCCGCCGTGCGACGGACGCTGCTTATCGTCTATCCGCCTATTTTGAGCGACGGGTTATTTAATTTCGTGGTGATGCAGTCACTGTTCTACATTCCGTTCTTTTTAATCGGCGCGCTGGCTTTTATTCATCCAAAGCTTAAATCGCTGTTTGTCACCCCGTCACCGTGGTGCGCGCTGGGGGCAACCTTCGCGTTCGCTGCATATCTGCTGAATCAGCGCTACGGCAGCGGCGACGCCTGGATGTATGAAACGGAAAGCGTGATCACGATGCTGCTGGGCCTGTGGATGGTGAACGTGGTATTCGCGCTGGGCCATCGTTTGCTGAACTTTAAGTCCAGCCGCGTGACTTACTTCGTTAATGCATCACTGTTTATCTATCTGGTGCATCATCCGTTGACGCTTTTCTTCGGGGCTTACATCACACCGCACATCGCCTCCAACACGCTGGGCTTCTTTACCGGGCTGGTTTTTGTGGTAGGGGTGGCGATCGTACTTTACGAAATCCATCTGCGGATCCCGCTCCTGCGTTTCCTCTTTTCAGGAAAACCGCAGGCAAAAGCCTCATAAACCACGCGGCGCACCAGATGCGCCGCGTTTGCTTCAGCTTTCCAGCTCTTGTTTGCGCTGAGTCAGAAGCCGCTGATAAAGATGCGTGGTGTCGTCGTCAAAACAGACAAAAATCACCTTCTCTGGCAGCGGTTTTAACGACAGATAGCGGTAAACGGTTTCTACAGCGATCGTTGCGGCTGCCGCCTTAGGATAACCATACACGCCGGTGCTGATAGCCGGGAACGCCATCGTTTTATAACCGTTGTCGGCGGCCAGTCGCAGACAGTTCCGGTAAGCCTCTTCCAGAATACTCGCCTCGTGCCGATCGCCACCGTGCCAGACGGGCCCAACGGCATGAATAACCGCTCTGGCGGGCAGATTGCCCGCCAGCGTAATTACCGCATGACCGGGAGGACATTCGCCCTGCTGTTGCCGCACGGTTTTACAGGCTTCGAGCAGCTGCGGTCCGGCAGCACGGTGAATAGCCCCGTCCACACCGCCTCCCCCCATCAGGGAAGGATTGGCCGCATTGACGATGACGTCGACGTGCATTGTCGTAATATCGCCTTGAATAATTTCAATTTGCGGTTTCATAAAGCCCCTCTGCAATCCGCCTTTTTCTTAAGTGTATCGCAGAGGTGACCGGGAGAAAAAACTATCAGAAAAAATCCTCTTCCACCGCAGAGCGGAGAGAACGCGCATTAGCGATACTGGATTTCAATAACTGCAAGCGTTTTTTCAGGATTAAGGTATTTCATATTGAGCGTTGCCAGGTTTGAGTCGCTCACTTTCCCGTTAAGCGCCTCTTCATAGCTGACCATACGCGTTTGCATACGGTTATTATTTGGACATGACATTGCAAATTGTTGCTTCTGCGGAGTGACTTCACAAGGGTCGGCGACGATAGCACCGCGAAAATGTATGACACCGCCGTCAACAACTGTGGCCGAATAAGCCGGGATACTCAAAGCAGAAACGACCAGACCCAGACCTGCTACGAGTCGAGCAAAATAGTTGTTCATTATAGGTACTCCTCAATGAAAATCGTCCATGAGGGGTAAACGCGCTTCATTTATTACGGCAAACGAAGTTTCACGTTACGGAACATAACGACCTGGTCCCTGATATCAGCATAGCTCAACGGCACAGACCCGCCACATTCACAACATATTGATTTAATACATTTTTATAGCGGGCGTTCCGCTGGCGACCACTGTTGTGATAAATGAAGCGATTTTCCATCTGTAACGGTGACAACGATTTTTACCGTGTCTCCTGCATTAATATTTAAACTCAGGCGCATTAAATCAATCGTCTGATTAGCGGGTATAAAAAGTGTGTTTTGCTGCCGGGAAGAACTTTGCCCCCCCTGCCCTTCTCGTAAAGAAACAATCTGAACCTGACAATCACACGACTGCGTAAGAGTGACCTGAGGAATAATGGTGGTCATATTTTCCTGCTGCGACGTTTTGAAGGTGATCTGACTGGAAAGCGCGGCCAGGAGAATTAAGGTATTCATGATGAACTCCCGAAAAAAAACAGGGCTGATGCCCTGTTTTTTTGTAGCACAGATTTCAGTATCAGTACTGATGAGCTGTCGCGTGGTTACCAAAACCGATCTGGGTAACGTTGACAGTAGAGTTAGAGGCAGTCTGGTCAACGAGTGCGCCGTTAAAGCCGCCGGACTGGCTAACGTTCATAACAGATTTTTTACTGTTCCACTGATCAAGTGTTGCACTGTTGCCGAATCCTTTCTGGGTCAGGTTGATTTTACTGTCATCAGAACCCTGACCAACGTCAGCGCCGTTACCGCCACCTTTCTGGGTAATATTCAGCACGGAATTTCTGGCGTCTGTCTGCAGAGCAACCGCGGAGTTACCGCCACCGTCCTGATAAATATTCAGGGTTGAATTTGGACCACTGTATCCGCCATGACCATGCCCATGACCCCAGCCGCCCTGATTAATAGAACCCGCCATAGCACTACCAGAAACTACGATTGCTGCAAGCGCTGCCACTTTGAGAAATTTCATGGTAAACCCCCATCGGATTGATTAAAGTCGTCGCGAAAGCGCTAATGTTGAATAACGTTAATCGCCATTTGCGACTGTTTCTGCACTACAACTGCGGTTTTCTGCGTACCGTACTGCGTAATATTTGCTCTATTACCCGACCCTTTCTGGATAATTTTCGCGCTATTACCGTATCCATCTTGCGTAATACCTGCATCATTCGCGTTTCCGCTCTGATCGATCCAGGCTATATTGTAACTCCCTGATTGATCAACTCTCGCTCTGTTGCCTGCCCCATCCTGGGAAACAATGGACAATAGTTTCGAACCTTCCTGGCGAACCTGAGCGTCATTGAAAACACCCTGTTGACCAATAATGGCTGCCTGATTGAGTGATGAAAGACTTAATTCGTTAACCGCAAAGTTATATTCAGCATTTGCTAAATCTGAATTCGCTGCGGTTACAAATCCAGGCGCACCCAGTAATGTAAACATCATAAATAACGATGTGTATTTCATGTTGTCACCCTGGACCTGGTTATTGAATAACTCCATAACTCTATAACAGTGTCACATGTAAAAACGATTCGTTTTGTGTTAACGCGTCGTTACGGTGAAGAGTATGTCCGCTGAAACATTTTAAATATCTCACCCGCGCGGCTTATTTTTATTTTTCAGATCACCACAAAGTCGTAATTTACATCAAAAACCACTTTATTCAGGCCAGCTTATATTTTTTATTAAATGCATTTTTCGAAAGGGTTGTACAGCAAGATAAAAGCTGTCCAAGCCTCCTCCCGGGGTGTTTAAACGTAACGGCATGAGAACATTTTTTCTCAGCACGTGACACGAGGTCTCTTTTCTTAAGCCAGACTGCTGCTCATTCGAGGGCTTAGTAAAAACCTGTAACTCATACAAAATTATTGCTTTATAAAAATAATAAATATCCATTTAAATCATGCAATTAAAAATATTTGTATGATTTTTAAAATCTGTGCAGCTCTATTTATGTGTACAACTTTCTCATCAATTCTCGCCATTCAAAACAACTCAATTTCACAAATTAATATTGATTTTTACATTATGTTACATGTTTAACACTTGCTTTAAACTTCGTAAAAGCTAGATTGAAATTAGATGTACGAAATTGGTTTTATATTTACCTCCCTGTGGAGGTTATGGTCTGATTCTACACACAGCAGTGCAACATCTGTCAGTACTTCTGGTGTCCTCTTTTAAACAGGAGGACAGCTGCCAGGTGCCAATTAAAGTGGGGTTTCATCATGTATAATGAAGTCCATAGTTTACATGGTCATACATTACTGTTGATCACAAAACCTTCTCTGCAAGCGACAGCATTATTACAACATTTAAAGCAATCTTTATCACTGAACGGGAAATTGCATAATATTCAACGTTCTTTTGATGATATTGCACCTGGCAGCATCATTCTTTTCGATATGATGGAAGCGGATAAAAAACTTATCCATTACTGGCAAGATATTTTAAGCAGGAAAAACAACAATATCCGTGTGCTATTGTTGAATACGCCTGATGAATATCCTTTCAGAGATATTGAAAGCTGGCCGCATATCAATGGCGTGTTCTACGTCACAGAAGAAGAAGACCGGGTAGTTGAGGGTCTGCAAGGTATATTGCGCGGAGAGTGTTATTTTTCGCAAAAGCTTGCCAGTTATCTCATCACGCACTCGGGAAATTATCGTTATAACAGCTCAGAGTCAGCACTGCTCACGCACCGTGAGAAAGAGATCCTGAATAAGTTACGCATTGGTGCTTCAAATATTGAAATCGCCCGTTCGTTATTTATCAGCGAAAATACGGTAAAGACGCACCTTTATAATCTTTTCAAGAAGATAGCTGTGAAAAACAGAACTCAGGCTGTTTCGTGGGCAAACGATAACCTCAGGCGTTAATCACATGAAGCGCACGTTGAGTTGGATCGCCGCAGCGAGTTTCCTGCTCGCTGCCGGGAATCTGAAGGCCGTCGAGGTCGAAGTTCCCGGATTGTTAACAGACCACACTGTTTCATCGGTCGGGCACAGTTTTTACCGTGCCTTTAGTGATAAATGGGACAGTACTTATACCGGAAATATAACGATCAACGAGCGGCCCAGTGCACGATGGGGAAGTTGGATAACAATAACGGCTAATCAGTACGTTATTTATCAAACGTTTTTATTCCCCACAAAAATGGACTTCGATAAAAACGTAGCCCTGGCACTGGCACAATCAGAAGACGCTATTAATCGCCTGCAAATAGATAAAGCCCTATTAAGCACTAGCGATTTAGCAAAAGACGAGTTCTAGCGAACCGATATGCGGAGGCTGTCATGCGTATTGCATATGCAGTTGTTTCGATAATGCTAATAACACCCATAAGCTGGGCCGGAAACATGACGTTTCAGTTCCGTAACCCTAACTTTGGCGGTAACCCTAACAACGGCGCGTTCCTGCTGAATGAAGCTCAGGCGCAAAACTCCTATAAGGATCCCAGCTTAAAGGATTTTAGCATTGATACCCCGTCCGCACTGGACAACTTCACTCAAGCTATTCAGTCGCAGATTTTAGGTGGGTTACTGACCAACATTAATACCGGTAAACCCGGCCGGATGGTGACCAACGACTTTATCGTTGATATCGCCAACACTGACGGACAGCTTCAGTTGAACGTGACCGATCGTAAAACCGGAAGAATCTCCACCATTCAGGTTTCCGGTCTACAAAGTAATTCAACTGACTTTTAAACAATAGCTAAATAAGGACAACGATCATGCAGCGCTTCCTGATTTTTGTTGCAGTGTGCTTATTGAGCGGTTGTTTAACTGCTCCACCTAAAGAAGCTGCAAAACCTACGTTAATGCCTCGGGCCCAGAGTTATCGTGATTTAACGCATTTACCTGCTCCAACGGGGAAAATATTTGTCTCCGTATACAACATTCAGGATGAAACCGGGCAATTCAAACCTTACCCGGCAAGTAACTTCTCCACGGCCGTGCCGCAAAGCGCCACCGCGATGCTGGTTACCGCGCTCAAGGATTCGCACTGGTTTATTCCCCTGGAACGTCAGGGTCTCCAGAACCTGTTGAATGAACGTAAAATCATTCGTGCAGCACAGGAAAATGGTACCGTCGCGGCCAATAACCGTACGCCTCTGGAATCTCTGGCGGCAGCGAACGTGATGATTGAAGGATCGATTATTGGCTACGAAAGTAACGTTAAATCGGGTGGAGCGGGCGCGCGGTATTTCGGTATCGGCGCGGATACCCAATACCAGCTCGACCAAATTGCCGTTAACCTGCGTGTGGTCAACGTCAGTACAGGCGAAGTGCTCTCTTCGGTGAACACCAGCAAAACCATACTGTCCTATGAAGTTCAGGCAGGGGTATTCCGCTTCATCGATTACCAGCGTTTGCTGGAGGGTGAAATTGGCTACACCTCCAACGAGCCGGTCATGATGTGTCTGATGTCAGCCATTGAAACCGGCGTGATCTTCTTAATCAACGACGGTATTGACCGCGGGCTGTGGGATCTGCAAAACAAAGCAGACGTGCAGAACCCCATACTGGTGAAATACCGCGATATGTCAGTCCCTCCGGAATCCTGACAGGAAGCGCATAAAAAAGGCGAGATGATTATCTCGCCTTTTTTTATTCGCTCACTGCCGTGACGTTTTGCGCTTTTTCCCGCCGCGACGCCAGCCAAAGACCGCTGTTTTTCATGGCATAGCCAAACAGCAACCCCAGCGCCAGGGAGGGGACCACCAGCTTCCAGTCACCCTGCCCTGCAAAGGTCGCACACGCCCCCATAAAGGTTCCAGGAACAAATGAAAGCAGCAGATGCTTAGCCTGGATGCACATTAAAAAGGCAACAACGCCCGTCATCACGTATCCCAGCATCTCCAGATGCGGCGCCAGCGCGCTGCCTTTCATGATCACCAGCGCCCAGATAACACCGCTCATCAGGGTGCAGCCAGAGATAAAGAGCCCTTTGACGCCCCCCTGCGGGCAGGCGAAATATGCCGTACAGCCAAGGAATCCGGCCCAGCTGAGTAATCCGAGAGACACGGCCACCCATCCCCAAAGTCCGGAGAGAATGCCCGTCGTTATTGCGATACAAAGTAATATGTTCATGGCGCGCATCTTAGCAGAAGCGCACCATAGAAATGCGATCAGAAGTACATTATGTGCAATTTGAAATGCAAGATTGCAGAATTTATGTGACCTATATCACTCTTCATTCTCTTCTTCGAGCTCATCCCACATCGCCGCGATCGCGTCGCGCGTGAGCGGTGCCAGCGTTCTCCAGAATGGCGAGGTAGCATGCGCTTCGACTTTACCAAGGAATGTTCCGACCCACGGCAGCAGGTACGTTTCGAACAGGGTTTCAATAGCTTCGTTCTCATCATCCCCGGCGTTGTCTTCGATCCAGGAGGCAGCAAGCAGCAGCGTACCGATATGATCCGCCGGCGTATCGCTCAGCGGCATACCGCGGGTGGAGAGGAAAGCGCGGACTTCGGCTTCCGTCGCCCCGTCCTGCCAGGCTGAGCGGTATGGCGAAACGCGGCACTCATCGCCGACAAACAGCGCATTGTAGTCCGTCGCAATCTGCTGCATGTCGCAGCTTTTTTGCAGACGTTCCAGTAAATCATCCTGTTCCAGCGGCCAGTTCTGCGCCAGTTTGCCTTCACGAATCAACGTAAAAAGCGGAACCAACAGCGGGTCTTGCGGCTGGCGATAATAGAGCGTACCCAGCACGCGGCAGAGGATGGAAAACTCGTTCATTTTTATTATTCCATTACACAATTAAAGATCGGCAAATTCGGCAATCGGCTCCATTCCGCGGGACTCAAGGAAATCTAGCATGCGGCGTGGGGTCACGTTCAGGATTTGCGCTTCCGGGAAGTTAACATCATTCAGCACTTTCAGGCACTCGCTGAAATCACCCAGCGTGAACGCGGTATGGGAATCTGAGCCCAACGCCACCATGCCGCCCGCATCACGCACGGCGGCCGCCACGGCGCGACAGTTGGCTTCACTGCCCTTACGCGAGTGAACAAAAGAGGAGTTATTAATCTCCAGCGCCACGCGGTGCTTCGCTGCCGCCTGCGCGACAGCCTGAATATCAATCGGATATTTTGGGTTACCGGGATGGCTGATAATGTGCACATTGCCGCTGGCAATGGTGGCAATCATCGCCGCGGTATTGGTCTCTTTCTCCTGAGGAGCAAAAACCGGCTCATGGAAGCCGGCGAGGATAAGGTCAAGAGACGTCAGCATCGGGCCGGTGCAGTCGATCTCACCGTCGGTATTTTTGATGTTTGCCTCAATGCCGCGCAGTATCCCAATGCCGTCCACCAGACGTGGCCAGATCCGCATATTCACAAAATGCCAGTAGTGCGGCGCATCAGCCATATCCGGGCCATGATCGGTGATCGCGAACAGCTTGATGCCTTTAAGCTTCGCCTGGGCGATATAATCATGGAGGTTGCTATAAGCGTGGGTACTGGCGACGGTGTGCATATGCAGGTCAACGGGATACATCTCTCTCTCCTCTGCGGTTTTTCCAAAGGATAGCAGTTATCAGCGGCGAATATTAGCAAAAACCCGGCGAACGCCGGGTTTATCTCAGTAGCCGCGCTGTCTGTCGACCTGGCCGGTGACCGGGTTACCCTTTTCCAGTTCGCTGATGGTATGTGATATATACGCCACCGCTTCTGCCGGACGCGTCACGGCGGCCACGTGCGGGGTCATCGCGACGCGCGGGTGCGCCCACAGCGGGCTTTCCGCGGGTAGCGGCTCACGGCTATAGACATCCAGCATGGCGCCTTTTAGCTTTCCGCTGTCCAGCGCCTTCAGCAGATCGAGCTCGACCAGATGCACCCCGCGCGCCAGGTTCATCAGGTAGCTCCGATCGACGAGCTGATTGAGCAACGCTTCATTGATGATACCGACCGTTTCCGCCGTATTGGGCAGCAGGTTGATGAGCACGCGCGTCCCGTTCAGAAAGGCCGGGAGTTCATCCGTCCCGGCAAAGCTCTCTACGCCCGGATAATCTTTGCGGCTGCGACTCCAGCAGCGCAGCGGAAAGCCCCACGGAGCAAGGGCTTCAGCCACTTTTGAGCCCAGCACGCCCGCGCCGAGGATGCCGATGGTAAAGTCTTCACGACGGTAATCCGGCAGCGGCTCCCAGCGGGCCTGCTGCTTAAATGCCTGATAGTCATCAAAGCGGCGGAACCAGTGCAGAACCTGGCTCACGGCATATTCCTGCATCTGCTGGCCCATTCCGGTATCTTCCAGGCGAAACAGTGGAACGTCTTCCGGCAGCATTTCAGGGTGTGCCTTAAGTTTGCTCAGAATGGAATCCACGCCGGCTCCCAGGGCAAAAACGGCCTTCAGCTTGCGGCCCTGGAGCATTTCTACCGGAGGATGCCAAACCAGCGCATAGTCAGCATGTTCATTATCGCCGCGCTTCCACTCGCGTACGCGTGCGCCGGGCAGCGCCGCCGAAAGTGCGTCAATCCAGTAAGCGTTATCAAATGTAGGGTGATAGAAGAGAATATCCATGGTCATTCCTGCCTTTTATTGCGCTGTTTTGCTTTCATTTTCAAGTGGATTGTCAGCATAACAAATTTATCAGGAAACCGCGTTGCTGATAAAAGAGGCATTTTATGCACATTTAAGAATCATGTTGCCTGAAGTTTGTCTAAACGCGCTAAATTACTGAAAAAGTGAGTTGACGGCAGTTCGGCTTTTCCTTACATTAGCGCCCGTCCCGTCAACAACGGGATGACAATATGGTGAGGTGTCCGAGTGGCTGAAGGAGCACGCCTGGAAAGTGTGTATACGGCAACGTATCGGGGGTTCGAATCCCCCCCTCACCGCCATATTTAAAGAAGAGCTCGCATGAAAATGCGGGCTTTTTTTTCGCATATTGTACGCATGCAGGGGGGATTCGGACCTTGTGGCTCTGTGCGAAACTCATGTCGAGTGGCGCTGCGCTTACCCGACCTGGAAAAAACTAGTCTTCCACCATCTTCGCATACTCTTCGGTCAGAAAATCTACCAGCGCCCTAACGGAGGGCAGCAAACCGCGTCTTGAAGGATAAACGGCATGAATCACTTCCCGTCTGGGTTCCCATGCCTCAAGCACCCGAACCAGCTCACCGGACGCAAGCTGATCCTTCACCATCAAAATCGGCAACTGCACCACGCCAATGCCTGCCATGGCGGCTTCACGCAGCGCGAGCATATCCGTACTGATCAAACGGGGATGGTAATGGATCTCCGCTTTCGCCCCGTCGGGTCCGGAAAGTGCCCACTTATGGTTGTGCTTTCCCTCCCCCATACTTAATCCAGGCCAGGCGCTGAGTTCAGACGGCATTGACGGTTCCCCCAGACGGGCAATCAACGCCGGGCTTGCCACCAGGCAATGCCCCCTGTCAGCCAGCACCCTTAGCACCAGGTCACTGTCATCAAACGGACGCGGGCGTACGCGGATCGCGATATCCACGCCCTCTCCCACCAGATCTACACGCCGGTTAGTCGCCTCAAGCTGAAGATTGATCCCGGGGTAGCGCGCCATAAATCTTGCCAGCATCGGACCAACGTGGACATGCAGTAAGGTTATCGGGCACGTGATCCTGACGATACCGCGCGGTTCGGCCTGCAGTGCCGCCACGGCTTCCTCGGCAGCCTCGGCCTCCACCATCATCGCTTTGCAGTGCTGATAGAACGTCTGGCCGACCTCGGTCACCGTAAAATGCCGGGTTGTTCTATGGATGAGTCGCACGCCGAGACGCTCTTCCAGCTGCCCTATCCGGCGGCTTAGCCTGGACTTTGGCAGGTCAAGCGCCCTTCCCGCCGCAGCAAAGCCACCGTAGTCCACCACCTTCACAAACCAGACAAAGTCATTGAGATCCTGCATAAAACCTCATCGTTCTATTTTCAGAACAGTGAATGCCATTTTCACTATCTACCGGGATATTGACCCTGAATATAAGCTAATTACATCAACAGAACATCAGGAGTTAATCATGAAAAACGTAACAGGCGTTTATACCGCTCCCCGTCAGCACTGGGTTGGAGATGGTTTCCCAGTCCGTTCAATGTTTTCTTATCAGACGCACGGCAAGCCTCTCAGCCCATTCCTGCTGCTGGACTACGCGGGCCCGTATACCTTTCCGGCTGACGGAGCGAAACGTGGGGTGGGTCAACACCCTCACCGGGGTTTTGAAACGGTCACTATCGTCTATGCCGGTGAAGTGGAGCATCGCGACTCCACGGGTAAAGGCGGCGTCATTGGCCCTGGCGACGTGCAGTGGATGACCGCAGGGGCAGGCATTTTGCACGAGGAGTTCCACTCCAGCGCGTTCTCGCAGAAAGGCGGGGAACTGAAAATGATGCAGCTTTGGGTCAATCTGCCGGCGAAAGACAAGATGGCGGCCCCGGGCTACCAGAGCATCACGAAAGCCGACATCCCGGTGGTGACGCTGCCGGATAACAGCGGTTCGCTGCGAGTTATTGCCGGTCGCTACGACACGGTGACAGGCCCGGCGCACACCTTCTCGCCGCTTAACGTCTGGGACATCGCGCTGAACCAGGGAAGCCATCTGACGCTCAATCAGCCTGAAGGCTGGAGCACGGCGCTGGTCGTGCTTGAAGGCAACATCACGGTGAACGGTGCAACTCAGGCGGGTGAAGCCCAGCTGGTCGTATTGAGTCAGGAAGGTGACAAACTGCACCTGGAGGCGAACAGCGATGCAAAAGTGCTGCTGATGGCCGGCGAGCCGCTGAATGAACCGATCGTGGGCTATGGCCCGTTTGTGATGAACACTAAGAGTGAAATCAATGAAGCCATTCGTGATTTCAATTCCGGCCACTTCGGCCAGATCTGAACGTAATAAAGGAGGACTGCCGCTGCGATCTCCAAGATCCAGCGCCCCCTTGAACCGTCAAGTTCTCGATTCACAGCGTTATCCCCTGCTCCACGGCGTAAAAACCGTGGAGCTGATTATTGCTTAACCGAACAGGCACTAAAGCTGAAAATCTGCTTGACCGTGTCAGCGCAACTCCCTATAGTAGCGCCCCGTTGCCCCCCAAGCGGTCAGGCAGCAAAACAATATGGTGAGGTGTCCGAGTGGCTGAAGGAGCACGCCTGGAAAGTGTGTATACGGCAACGTATCGGGGGTTCGAATCCCCCCCTCACCGCCATATTTGAGATGAGAGCTCGTACGAAAGTACGGGTTTTTTTCTTTTATATTCTCCGAAAAGGGGGGATGAGAATCCCCGACCGGGGTTCGACAACTGGCGCAGCCAGTTGGACAGACTGTGAGTGCAGCGAACAGGCTGCCCGCAGGGCGAGCAAAGCGAGTCAATCCCCCCTCACCGCCATATTTGAGATAAGAGCTCGTACGAAAGTACGGGCTTTTTTCTTTTATATTCTCCGAAAAGGGGGGGATGAGAATCCCCGACCGGGGTTCGACAACTGGCGCAGCCAGTTGGACAGACCGTGAGCGCAGCGAACAGGCTGCCCGCACAAAAAACAAAGCCCGGTTTCCCGGGCCTTGAACGCAACAGCAAACTCAGTAATACGCTTGCAGCGTGCGCTGGCAGAGCGCCGATCGCACGCAGTCCTCTTTGGTGAAACGTACCACCCCAATCATCTCATCTTCCTCAAAACGTGACATGGCGTCGCTCAGTCCGGATTTCACGCCGGACGGCAGGTCACACTGGGTAATATCGCCGTTAACGATAACCGTCACGTTCTCCCCGAGGCGCGTTAAAAACATCTTCATTTGCGCAGCGGTCACGTTCTGAGCCTCGTCAAGAATGACGACCGCATTTTCAAATGTACGTCCGCGCATATAGGCGAACGGCGCGATTTCCACCTTGCCAATCTCTGGCCGCAGGCAGTACTGCATGAAGGATGCACCCAGCCGCTTCACCAGCACGTCATAGACGGGCCTGAAGTACGGGGCAAACTTCTCCGAAATATCACCGGGCAAGAAGCCGAGATCTTCATCAGCCTGCAGTACCGGACGGGTAACAATGATTCTTTCCACGTCCTTATGGATCAGCGCTTCCGCCGCTTTGGCTGCACTGATCCAGGTTTTCCCGCATCCGGCTTCACCGGTTGCAAAGATGAGCTGTTTACTCTCGATAGCATTCAGGTAGTGCGCCTGAGCCTCATTGCGCGCCACAATTGGAGAATTATCACGGCTGTCTCGGGCCATGCCAATTGCTTCTACGCCACTCATCTGCACAAGCGAGGTGACCGATTCTTCTTCACGCTGTTTATGGCTACGTGAATCCCGTCTCAGCACACGTTTTGCTTCGCGACGAGCTTTGATCACTGCTTTTTGTCTTCCCATGGATAGCACCTTGAGTTGTTGGTATTCATCACACGCGCCAGCGTCGGCACGATTATGCGCACGAACATCAGAGGGTTGGCTTCCTTGTAAGCCATTGCTTGCTCTATCGGATGACGATACGGAACAGCTACGCGCACCGTTCTGCACGTCGGTCGAATCAGATTCTTGAGGGAGGGGGGAAAATTTAGTGGTGAGGAAATCGCTGCCGGAGTCTGAGCCTCCGCGCCGGGTGCTGCGGTTGTTATGTTTACCTTGTCCAGTACAGGACGCAACCATTCGCGATCTCCATAGTGATTCAGCGTCACTGCCGGGAACTACCGCTGTCTTATCTTAAGTACATCAGGAGTTATCATAAATGCAACATTTATTTTACCTGAATGCAACTTTTAGGACTGTCCCTACAGTTGAAATCAGTCTCATATAGAAATATTACAGAAATATAACAGGAGGATAGTCATATGAAAAAATAATGTCCCTGCGAATCGTCGCAGGGACAATTATCAGGCTTCAATAAGACCCTGCGCGAGATACACGTTGCTGTCGCGCACGCCCGGCAGGGCAAAGAAATAGCCGCCGCCGATGGGTTTAATGTACTCTTCCAGCGCCTCTCCGTTTAAGCGCTTCTGCACGGTGAGGAAGCCCTTTTCCAGATCGTGCTGGTAGCAGACGAACAGCAGCCCCATATCGAGCTGACCGGAGTTAGTCACGCCGAGCGAGTAGCTGTATCCCCGACGCATCATCAGGCTGGACTGCGTCTCTTTGGTGCGCGGATTGGCCAGACGAATGTGGCTGTCCAGCGCAATCACATCGCCATTCGGATCGCTGGCGTAGTCGGGCACGTCATGCTCGTTCTTCATGCCGAGCGGCGCGCCGCTTTGCTTATCGCGGCCGAAGATCGTCTGCTGCTCTTTGAGCGGCGTGCGGTCCCAGAACTCCACGTGGAACTGGATAATCCTCACCGCCTGGTAGCTGCCGCCCACCGCCCATGCCGGTTCGCCCTGATCGGCAGTGACCCACACCACCTCCTTCATGAGCGCACCATCGTGGCTGTTCGGATTGGCAGTGCCGTCCTTGAAGCCCAGCAGGTTCACCGGAGTCTCTTTCCCCTTGCTGCGGGCGGCGTGGTCCGAGATAAACCCTTCCCGCTTCCAGCGCACGCTCAGCAGATCCGGCGTGTGCTTGATGATGTCGCGCAGGGCGTGGATCACCGTGTCCTGCGTATTGGCGCAAATCTGCAGAAGCAGATCGCCGTGGCAGAGGGCGGCATCCAGGGAATCATTCGGGAAACGCGTCATTTTCTGCAGTGCTTTCGGCTTCTGTTTTGCCAGCCCATAGCGTGTATCAAACAGCGATTCCCCCAGCGAAACGGTAATGGTCAGGTTGTCAGGGGCGATAAACGGCCCCAGAATGCCGGAGTCCATTGGCGGCAGACGCGGGTTCGGCGTATCGGGCGCCGGTCCACCGGCAGTGAGAAACGCGATGCGCGTCGTCAGCAGGCGGAACAGGCGCTCCAGATCGGCTTTATCGCTGGCCAGCGAATCAAAGGCCACCAGCATCATGGACGCCTGCTGCGGCGTCAGGATGCCCGACTGATGCTCGCCATAAAACGGCTGCGTCTCCATGCGGGCATTGGGTGACAGCGTGCCGGGCGCGCTTTGCGGTTTTGCCGCATGCGCTACCGGACACCCGCCAGCCAGAGCAAGCGCCCCCCCCAGCGCCCCTACCCCTTTTAACAACCGACGACGTGAAGGCTCAACCACGTCGTTCTCGCTATGCTTATTCATCGTGCTTAGTCCAGACCCAGTACGCCACGCAGCAGGGAGAGATCTTCCGCCAGGGCGGTAATCGGGCCTTTCAGCGCGTTACGGTCGGCGTCGGTCAGCTTGTCGTAGGTCTCAAACCCGTCTTTGGTGCGGTACTTCGCCAGGATGGTGTCGACTTTTTTGAAGTTGGCATCCACCTTGCCCAGCAGCTCGCCGTTCTCTTTCTGCAGCTGAGGACGCAGCAGGTTAACGATTTTCTGCGCGCCGTCGACGTTGGCCTGGAAGTCCCACAGATCGGTATGGCTATAGCGATCTTCTTCGCCGCTGATTTTGCTCGCGGCCACTTCTTCAATCAGGCCGGCCGCGCCGCCCACCACTTTTGACGGCGGGAAGGCCAGCTCGCTGATGCGCTTTTGCAGCTCCAGCACGTCGCCGTTCAGCTGCTCAGCGTATTTCTCCATCCCTTTGGTGGAATTGTCGCCAAACAGGGCTTTCTCCAGACGGTGGAAACCGGTGAATTTCGGATCGGCGGCCTTCTGCTCGAAATCATCTTCGCGGGCGTCGATGCTGCCATCAAGGTCAGAGAACAGCTCGGCGATCGGCTCGATACGCTCGTAGTGCTGACGGGTTGGCGCATAGAGGGATTTCGCTTTTTCGATGTCACCGGCCTTCACCGCATCGGTAAAGGCTTTGGTTGCCGCCGCCAGGTCCGCCGTCTCTTTCGTGACATAGGCTTTATACGCCGTAATCGCGTCGCCCAGGCTCAGCACCGCAGCGCCTTTCGCTGCATCGGCCGTCGCTTCACCTTTGACGATCAGCTTCCCTTTAGGGTTGGTCAGCAGGCCGCAGGTCATCTCATACTCGCCCGGCTGCAGGTTGGCGGTCATCTTCTGGCTGAAGCCAGGAGCGATATTTTCACGCTCTTCCACCACCAGAACGCCTTTAAGGATCTCCCACTCCAGCGCCTTCTGGCTGTGGTTCTGAATAATAAACTGGGTTTTTCCGCTGTTCACCGTGAGGGTCATCGGCTCACACTGCTTGTCGTTGACGGTGACCTTAACCTGTGGAACATCCGCGCCCCAGGCGGAGAATGCAGAAGCGAACAGCGCGGCAATGCCTGCGCATAACGCACTACGACGGAACTGAATTGCCATGACTCTTCCCTTTAAAAAGTATGTTGTAACTAAATCAACTATTATGGCGTAACGCGAGACGCCTGCGTGCCGGTACGCGGCGGCATTGCGAACAGCACCAGCGCCGGAACCAGATAGATAAAGTAAATCGCCACTTCGCTGACGCTCGGCGTTTCCTGATAGCCGAAGATACCTTCGAGCAGAGTGCCGGTCAGAGAGTGCGTGGAGAGCACGTTGCTAAGGTCGAACGCGACGTCCTGGAAGTGGTTCCACAGGCCCGCTTCATGGAAGGCGCGAATCGCCCCTGCCGCCAGCCCTGCCGCCACCAGCAGAATAAACAGGCTGGTCCACTTGAAGAAAGCGCCCAGGTTCAGGCGGATACCGCCCCAGTACAGCAGGAAACCAAGCACCACGGCCGTGGCGAGACCCAGCATGGCCCCGAGCGGCGGCCAGATCCCCACATCCTGCTGAAACGCCGCCAGCAGGAAGAAAACGGACTCCAGGCCTTCACGCGCGACGGCGAAAAAGACCATCATAATGAGCGCCCAGCCGTGGTTATTCCCCTTTTGCAGCGCGTTATCCACCGCCTGCTCCAGCTGCACCTTCACGTTACGCGAGACTTTACGCATCCAGAACACCATCCAGGTGAGGATCACCACCGCAATCACGGCGACGATACCTTCAAACAGCTCCTGCTCTTTCTGCGGGAACTCGCCGGTGGTTTCGTTGATGAGGACACCTAAGCCCAGGCAGAGCGCCGCGGCAAGGAATACCCCGACCCACATGACGCCAATCCAGCGTCCGCGCTGGGTTCGCTTCAGATAACTGGCGATGAGGCTCACGATGAGGGCGGCTTCGAGCCCTTCACGTAACATAATGAGAAATGGAACAAACATGCCGACACCTTAAATGTTTATCGCGGTCAACTGATGCAAAGAAAGGTAAATTCTTGTGATAGTGATTATCATTACGGCGAAAAGAAAAACAAGCGAAATGTGCGGTGTTTTGATAACGAGTTGTAAACGCCCAGCCTGATAATAGTTACATACGTTATCGTTAAGTTTATAAGTTATAACGAAAATGCCCATTTACGCTGATTCAGGGCTGTGGCTAAATATCCGCCTCAAACACCTGGTGAAAATAAATTATGTTTAAAATTGTCCATTTCCTGCTGGCGCTGGTGATTATTCTCGCGCTCGCCTGGCTGGTAAGTTTCGACCGCCGAAAAATTCGCATTCGTTTTGTTTTACAGCTGATTGTCATTGAAATTGCCCTGGCGTTCTTTTTCCTGCACGCCGAAAGCGGGTTATTCCTGATTAAATACGTCTCGGGATTTTTTGAGTCACTGCTCAAATTTGCTGGCGAAGGCACCAATTTCGTCTTTGGCGGTATGGGTGAAAAAGGGCTGGCGTTCATTTTCCTCGGCGTGCTTTGCCCAATTATTTTTATTTCCGCGCTGATTGGTATTCTTCAGCACTGGCGGATCCTGCCGATTTTTATTCGGGTGATCGGTACGCTGCTGTCGAAACTGAACGGCATGGGTAAGCTGGAATCCTTTAACGCGGTTAGCTCGCTGATTCTCGGCCAGTCGGAAAACTTCATTGCCTACAAGGGCGTGCTGGGGGACCTCTCTTCCCGTCGTCTCTTCACCATGGCAGCCACGGCGATGTCGACGGTCTCCCTGTCGATTGTCGGCGCGTATATGACCATGCTCGACGCTAAATTTGTCGTCGCCGCGCTGATTCTGAACATGTTTAGCACCTTTATTATTCTTTCGGTCATCAACCCGGCACGCCCGGAAGCGGAGCCGGATATCAAGCTGGAAAAACTGCATGAATCGCAGAGCTTCTTCGAAATGCTCGGCGAGTATATTCTGGCCGGTTTTAAAGTGGCGATGATTATTCTGGCCATGCTGATTGGCTTTATCGCGCTTATTAGCGCCGTTAACGCCCTCTTCTCCAGCGTATTTGGCATGAGCTTCCAGCAGATCCTGGGCTATGTATTTTATCCCCTGGCATGGCTGGTGGGTATTCCGCTGGGTGACGCCCTGAACGCGGGCAGTATTATGGCGACCAAGCTGGTGGCGAATGAATTTGTGGCGATGATTGAGCTGCAAAAAATCGCTCATCAAATGTCCCCGCGCGGGCTGGGGATTTTATCCGTCTTCCTGGTGTCGTTCGCGAACTTCGCATCCATCGGCATTGTGGCCGGAGCGATTAAGGGTCTTAACGAGCAGCAGGGGAACGTGGTGTCGCGTTTCGGTCTGCGTCTGGTGTATGGAGCAACGCTGGTAAGTTTACTGTCGGCGAGCTTTGCGGGGCTGGTGTTGTAAGTGTTTTTGCCCGGCGGCGCTTCGCTTGCACGGGCCTACGATACAGCAACGGCGGGATTTCCCGCCGTTTTTATTAGAACTGCACGCACACCGGCTGGTCGACGCGCATCACCGACTCCTGCGCGAAGCGTGATTTATAAATCCCGCGCAACGCTTCGATGTTCTTCTCGCTCTGCGCATCTTTTCCATGGATCAGCATCAGCGCCTTGCTCAGTTCGCGCGCCACTTTCCCGTCGTTCCCCAGCCACTGCCCGCGCGCGTCAAACACCGTTAAGCCGTCGCGAAAGCGTGGCGTCACGTCCTGGTCAACAAACTGCTGCCACTCGTTGCTGGTAATCTGCGCCCCGGCAGGACGGTTTAAGCCGAAATAGAGCGTGGTTTGCTGCATCTGGTTATCCGCTTTGCAGGTCTCCACCGCAGCATGCTGCGATGGCGCGTTGCAGCCCGCCAGCATCAATAATGCCGCCGCCATTAACCCTGTTTTGATTGTCATGCTTCGCTATCCTCATTGTTATAAGCACATGGATATCACAGGAAATTACGGATTTTGGCAAGAAAAAAGCCGGGTGGTGCTTGCGCTCACCCGGCCTGTATTGTGCAGCGAGAAAAATTATTCTGCCTGAAGCTTAGACGGCGGCGCAGTGTGGTAATGCGCGTCGGCTTCCGCAAAGCGTTTCTGCATGGAGGCAGACGGCGCTTTACCCAGCAGGCTAAACACCACGATACCGATGCTGCCGAAGATGAAGCCAGGAATGATTTCGTACAGGCCCAGCCAGGCGAACTGTTTCCAGACGATAACGGTCACCGCACCGATAATCATCCCCGCCAGCGCGCCGTTACGGGTCATACGGGACCACATGACGGAGAACAGGACGACCGGACCAAATGCCGCACCGAAGCCCGCCCACGCGTAGCTAACAAGACCCAGCACGCGGTTCTCCGGGTTAGCCGCCAGCGCAATCGCCACCAGCGCAACCGCCAGCACCATGAAGCGCCCGACCCACACCAGCTCTTTCTGGCTTGCGTTTTTACGCAGGAAGGCCTTATAGAGGTCTTCGGTGATCGCACTGGAGCAGACCAGCAGCTGGCAGCTCAGGGTGGACATCACCGCCGCCAGGATCGCGGAGAGCAGAATACCGGCAATCCACGGGTTAAACAGAATTTGCGCCAGCTCGATAAACACGCGTTCGGCGTTCTGGTTCACCGCACCCGCCTGCGCCGGGTTGTTGCTGAAGTAGGCGATACCGAAGAAGCCAACAGCGCACGCACCCGCCAGACACAGGATCATCCACGTCATACTGATGCGACGGGCATGTACGATGGTGTGGTGAGAATCCGCCGCCATAAAGCGCGCCAGAATGTGCGGCTGACCGAAGTAGCCTAGACCCCAGCCCATCAGAGAGACGATGGCCACGAAGTTCAGCCCTTTCAGCATGTCGACGTTTTCAATGCTCTTCTGCTTGATCACTTCCAGCGATTCGCCAAAGCCGCCAACGGTGAAAATCACAATCACCGGGGTCAGGATCAGGGCGAAGATCATCAGGCTCGCCTGCACGGTGTCGGTCCAGCTTACCGCCAGGAAACCGCCCACGAAGGTATAGAGAATGGTCGCAGCGGCACCGGCCCACAGAGCGGTTTCGTAGCTCATGCCGAAGGTGCTTTCGAACAGGCGCGCGCCGGCCACGATGCCGGAGGCGCAGTAGATGGTGAAGAACAGCAGGATAACCACCGCAGAGATAATACGCAGGATGCGGCTGTTATCTTCAAAACGTCCGGTGAAGTAGTCCGGCAGCGTCAGGGCGTTGTTATTGGCTTCGGTATGCACGCGCAGACGGCCTGCCACCAGCTTCCAGTTGATCCACGCGCCCACGGTCAGACCGATGGCGATCCAGCTTTCCGAGATACCGGAGATAAAAATCGCACCCGGCAGACCCATCAGCAGCCATCCGCTCATGTCCGATGCGCCCGCAGAGAGTGCGGTCACCATCGGGCCTAAACTGCGTCCGCCCAGAATGTAGTCGTCAAAGTTTTTCGTGGAACGCCACGCCAAAAACCCTATCAGGATCATGCCAAAAATATAAACGAGAAATGTCACCAGCATCGGTGTGCTAATAGCCATTCAAATTCTCCAAAAGTGTCGAGCGACAACCGTCCGGGTTGCCTTGTTATATGATCACCGGAACGAGGTGACGGTATCTTGTGTTTCGGTTGGGCGCGCTATCCTGCCGTATGCGCCCTCCGCTGACAAACGATTTAACACTGCATTTACATCAATTTCATCCCCGGTTTGATACGAGTTTCCTATAGGTTGCACTCGCTCACGCTTTTACGGGTTGCACCTTTGAAAAGTGTTAACTTCCGCATAAAAACAGGCTTTCCGCGACAAAGCCAGCACGTTTTTCCAGCTAACCATTCGTTAACAATCCATTCATTTTCTGGGTTGCAAACCAGGTCACATTTAACACGGTTGCACAAAGTTGCAACATGGAGGATATTTCACGCTATCTACAGAACGCTATTACAGAACAACAGGAGCTTTGGCATGGGTATGACCACCATGGGGGTTAAGCTGGATGACGCGACCCGCGAACGGATTAAGACCGCAGCAACCCGCATTGACCGCACGCCGCACTGGTTAATTAAGCAGGCGATTTTTAACTATCTCGAAAGACTCGAGAGCGATGAGGGCCTGCCGGAGCTGCCTGCCCTGCTCGCCGGTGCCGCCAATGAAAGCGAAGAGGCGCCGGCCGCTGGCGACGAAAGCCATCAGCCGTTCCTTGAATTCGCCGAGCAGATCCTGCCGCAGTCCGTCAGCCGCGCCGCCATTACCGGCGCCTACCGCCGCGCCGAAACCGACGCCGTGCCGATGCTGCTGGAGCAGGCTCGCCTGCCTGACGCCATTGCCGCACAGGCGCACAGCCTGGCGTATCAGTTAGCCGACAAGCTGCGTAACCAGAAAACCGCCACCGGCCGCGCCGGAATGGTTCAGGGTTTGCTGCAGGAGTTCTCCCTCTCCTCTCAGGAAGGCGTGGCGCTGATGTGCCTGGCGGAAGCACTGCTGCGTATTCCGGATAAAGCCACCCGCGACGCGCTGATCCGCGACAAGATCAGCAACGGCAACTGGCATTCGCACATTGGCCGCAGCCCGTCGCTGTTCGTTAACGCGGCAACCTGGGGCCTGCTGTTTACCGGCAAACTGGTTTCGACCCATAACGAAGCCAACCTGTCACGCTCCCTGAACCGCATCATCGGCAAGAGCGGCGAGCCGCTGATCCGCAAAGGCGTGGACATGGCGATGCGTCTGATGGGCGAACAGTTTGTGACCGGAGAAACCATTGCCGAAGCGCTGGCGAACGCCCGCAAGCTGGAAGACAAAGGTTTCCGCTATTCGTACGACATGCTCGGTGAAGCGGCCCTGACCGCCGCCGACGCGCAGGCCTACATGGTCTCTTACCAGCAGGCGATCCACGCCATCGGTAAAGCGTCCAACGGTCGCGGTATTTATGAAGGCCCGGGCATCTCGATAAAGCTCTCCGCCCTGCACCCGCGCTACAGCCGCGCGCAGTATGACCGGGTGATGGAAGAGCTCTACCCGCGCCTGAAATCCCTGACCCTGCTGGCGCGCCAGTATGACATCGGCATTAACATCGACGCCGAAGAGGCCGACCGTCTGGAGATCTCCCTCGACCTGCTGGAAAAACTGTGCTTCGAGCCGGAGCTGGCGGGCTGGAACGGGATTGGCTTCGTTATCCAGGCCTACCAGAAGCGCTGCCCGTTCGTCATTGATTACCTGATTGACCTTGCCACCCGCAGCCGCCGTCGCCTGATGATCCGTCTGGTGAAAGGCGCCTACTGGGACAGCGAAATCAAACGCGCCCAGATGGAAGGTCTGGAAGGCTACCCGGTCTATACCCGCAAGGTTTACACCGACGTCTCTTACCTCGCCTGTGCGAAAAAGCTGCTCGGCGTGCCAAACCTGATCTATCCGCAGTTCGCTACCCATAACGCCCACACCCTGGCGGCGATCTACAGTCTGGCCGGGCAAAACTACTATCCAGGCCAGTACGAGTTCCAGTGCCTGCACGGCATGGGTGAACCGCTTTACGAGCAGGTCACAGGTAAAGTGGCGGACGGCAAGCTAAACCGCCCGTGCCGTATCTATGCTCCGGTGGGCACGCACGAAACCCTGCTGGCGTACCTGGTTCGTCGTCTGCTGGAAAACGGCGCGAACACCTCCTTCGTTAACCGCATCGCCGACACCACGCTGCCGCTGGACGAGCTGGTGGCCGACCCGGTACAGGCCGTTGAGAAGATGGCAGCGCAGGAAGGCCAGATTGGTCTGCCGCATCCAAAAATTGCCCTGCCGCGCGAGCTGTACGGCAAAGGTCGCGTCAACTCGGCGGGTCTGGATCTCGCCAACGAACACCGTCTGGCGTCCCTCTCCTCTGCCCTGCTCAACAGCGCGCTGCAGAAGTGGCAGGCCAAACCGATGCTGGAGCAGCCCGTTGATGACGGCGACATGCAGCCGGTCATCAACCCGGCAGAGCCAAAAGATATCGTCGGTTACGTGCGTGAAGCGACAGAAGCGGAAGTGGATCAGGCGCTGGACAGCGCGGTGAATAACGCCCCTATCTGGTTCGCCACGCCGCCGCAGGAGCGCGCCGCCATTCTGGAACGCGCGGCGGTGCTGATGGAAGATCAGATGCAGTCGCTCATCGGCATTCTGGTACGCGAAGCGGGTAAAACCTTCAGCAACGCCATCGCCGAAGTACGCGAGGCCGTCGACTTCCTGCACTACTATGCCGGTCAGGTGCGCGATGATTTCGATAACGAAACCCACCGTCCGCTGGGTCCGGTCGTCTGTATCAGCCCGTGGAACTTCCCGCTGGCGATCTTCACCGGCCAGATTGCCGCCGCCCTGGCCGCAGGCAACAGCGTGCTGGCAAAACCGGCAGAGCAGACCCCGCTGATTGCCGCGCAGGGCATCAATATTCTTCTGGAAGCCGGCGTACCGGCGGGCGTGGTTCAGCTGCTGCCGGGCCGCGGTGAAACGGTCGGAGCCAAACTGACTTCCGATAACCGCGTGCGCGGCGTGATGTTTACCGGCTCGACCGAAGTGGCCTCGCTGCTGCAGCGCAACATTGCCACCCGTCTGGATGCGCAGGGTCGTCCTACGCCGCTCATCGCGGAAACCGGCGGCATGAACGCCATGATCGTTGACTCCTCCGCCCTCACCGAGCAGGTGGTGGTTGACGTACTGGCCTCCGCCTTCGACAGCGCCGGTCAGCGCTGCTCCGCCCTGCGCGTGCTGTGCCTGCAGGATGACGTGGCAGACCACACGCTGAAGATGCTGCGCGGCGCGATGGCCGAATGCCGCATGGGTAACCCGGGCCGTCTCACCACCGACATCGGGCCGGTGATCGACGCGGAAGCCAAAGCCAACATCGAAAACCACATTCAGACCATGCGCGCGAAAGGCCGCCCGGTGTTCCAGGCGGTGCGAGACAACAGCGAAGACGCCCGCGAGTGGCGGACCGGCACCTTTGTGCCACCTACGCTTATCGAGCTGGCAAGCTTCGACGAGCTGAAAAAAGAGGTCTTCGGTCCGGTACTGCACGTGGTGCGCTACAACCGTAACAACCTCAACGAGCTGGTTGAGCAGATCAACGCCTCCGGCTATGGCCTGACGCTCGGCGTGCATACCCGTATCGACGAGACCATCGCGCAGGTGACCGGCAGCGCCAAAGTGGGCAACCTGTACGTTAACCGCAACATGGTGGGTGCGGTCGTGGGCGTGCAGCCGTTCGGCGGTGAAGGCCTCTCCGGCACCGGTCCGAAAGCGGGCGGTCCGCTCTACCTGTACCGTCTGCTGGCGAACCGTCCGGAGAACGCGCTGGGCGTCACCCTGGCGCGTCAGGATGCGGAGTATCCGGTGGATGCGCAGCTGAAAGCCGTGCTGACCCAGCCGCTGGAGGCGCTGATCGCCTGGGCGGAAAAACGTCCTGAACTGCGTGCTGTCGCACAGCAGTACGGCGAGCTGGCGCAGGCCGGTACGCAGCGTCTGCTTCCGGGACCAACCGGCGAGCGCAACACCTGGACGCTGATGCCGCGCGAGCGCGTGCTGTGCGTGGCGGATAACGAGCAGGACGCGCTGGTACAGCTGGCCGCCGCCATGGCCACCGGCTGTGAAGTGCTGTGGCCGGAAGATGCTCTGCATCGCGATCTCGCCAAACAGCTGCCGAAGGTGGTCTCGGCCCGCATTCGCTTTGCGAAAGCCGATATCCTGCTGACCCAGCCGTTTGATGCGGTGATCTACCACGGTGATTCCGATCAGCTGCGCGAGCTGTGCGAGCAGGTTGCGGCCCGCAGCGGGGCGATTGTTTCGGTGCAGGGCTTTGCGCGCGGGGAAACCAACCTGCTGCTGGAGCGTCTGTACGTGGAGCGCTCGCTCAGCGTCAACACCGCGGCGGCGGGCGGTAACGCCAGTCTGATGACAATAGGTTAACGCTGTGCTAATAAGGCTCCGGAGACGGAGCCTTATTTTATTGGGGAATATATGAAACGATATCTTATCGCCAGTGCAGCGCTGCTGCTGAGCGCCAGCGCGCTGGCCGACGAGTGCGACAAAGCGACCACCCAGCTTGAACTGAATACCTGTAGCGCGCAGCAGTACCAGGCTGCCGATAAAAAGCTCAACCAGACGTACCAGGCGGCCGTTAAGCGTGCGGCAGACCCTCAGCGAGATCTACTGAAAAAAGCGCAGCAGGCGTGGATTACCCTGCGCGATGCGGACTGCGCGTTTATCGGTTCGGGTACGGAAGGCGGGAGCGTTCAGCCAATGATTGTTAACCAGTGCCTGGCGGAAAAAACCGTGGAGCGCGAAGCGTTTCTGGCCTCGCTGATGCAGTGTGAAGAGGGCGACTTAAGCTGCCCTCTCCCACCGGGGAACTAGCGCAAGCGGATCCCTTCGATAATCATCCGCTGCACGTTTTCCAGGGTGCTGTGGAAAAACGCTTCGTCCTGGAGCGTTTTTCCGGTCACCGCCTCGACCTGGGCCGCAAAGTCAGCGTAATGCTGGGTGGAGGCCCAAATCATAAAGATCAAATGATGCGGATCGACCGGGGCCAGCTTTCCGCTGGCAACCCATCCGGCAATAATGGCCGACTTGTCGTCCACCAGCTGTTTTAAATCTCCGGTCAGCTCCGCCTGCAACAGCGGCGCGCCCTGCAGCATCTCAAGACAAAACAGCCTTGATGCCTGCGGGTAATCGCGCGACACCTCCAGCTTCAGGCGAATGTACTCCTTGATCGCTACCAGCGGGGCCAGCTCTTCGCGAAACGCTTTCAGCGGCGCCAGCCAGATATCGAGGATCTGCTGCATCACCGCGACATACAGCGCCTCTTTCGATGGGTAATAGTAGAGCAGATTGGTTTTGGATACCCCGGACTGCTCCGCCACCTGCTCCAGGCGCGTGCCGTGAATGCCAAACTGCGAAAACGTCTCCAGCGCCGCGCTGAGGATCGCCTGCTTCTTGGCGCTCACCGCCTGCGAACGTTTACCTGGTGTTTTCACTGCGCCTTGTGTCATTCCCGCTCTCCTTATTCTGCGTTGCCCTCAGCATAGCAAAACCCCCGTCTCACCACGACATCCTGCACTCCGATCGCGCATGAATGCCTGTTTTCTGTGCAATGTTTTTGACCAGTTAGTCCACATTTAGCTGCATCAATCCACCAACTTCTGATTAACACATTAATAACACAGCCATTTTCAAAACTGGCACTGCCTTTGCAAAAACACCGTTACACCTGCGACGTAATGAAGAGAGGTTCGTGATGAAAATTGGCGTATTTGTACCCATCGGCAACAACGGCTGGCTTATCTCGACCACTGCACCGCAATACATGCCGACCTTTGAGCTCAATAAAGCCATCGTGCAGAAAGCGGAGCACTACCATTTCGACTTTGCGCTTTCGATGATCAAGCTGCGCGGCTTTGGCGGCAAAACCGAATTCTGGGATCACAACCTGGAGTCCTTCACCCTGATGGCCGGACTGGCCGCGGTCACCTCGCGGATCCAGATCTACGCCACCGCCGCCACGCTTACCCTGCCCCCGGCGATCGTCGCGCGCATGGCCTCCACCATTGACTCCATCTCAGGCGGACGCTTTGGCGTCAACCTGGTTACCGGCTGGCAAAAACCCGAGTACGAGCAGATGGGGCTCTGGCCGGGTGACGATTACTTCTCGCGTCGCTACGACTACCTGACCGAATACGTACAGGTTCTGCGCGATCTGTGGGGTACCGGCAAAAGCGATTTTAAGGGTGACTTCTTCTCCATGAACGACTGTCGCGTCAGCCCGCAGCCGTCGGTGCCGATGAAGGTGATTTGCGCCGGACAGAGCGACGCGGGGATGGAATTCTCCGCCAAATACGCCGACTTCAACTTCTGCTTCGGTAAAGGCGTTAACACGCCTGCCGCCTTCGCCCCGACCGCCGCTCGCATGAAAGAGGCCGCCGACAAAACCGGGCGCGACGTGGGCTCCTACGTGCTGTTCATGGTGATAGCAGACGAAACCGACGACGCCGCGCGCGCGAAATGGGAGCGCTATAAGGACGGCGCCGACGAGGAGGCCCTGAGCTGGCTTACCGAGCAGAGCCAGAAGGATACCCGCTCCGGCGCGGATACCAACGTTCGTCAGATGGCCGACCCGACCTCCGCCGTCAATATCAACATGGGCACGCTGGTCGGCTCGTACGCCAGCGTTGCCAGAATGCTCGACGAAGTGGCGGCCGTCCCCGGCGCGGAAGGCGTCCTGCTGACCTTCGATGACTTCCTCACCGGCGTGGAAACCTTCGGCGAGCGCATCCAGCCGCTGATGCAGTGCCGCGCCCACGTTCCTGCCGTCACGAAGGAGGTGGCGTAATGACGACCCTTAACGCACGCCCGGAAGCCATTACCTTCGCGCCACAGCAGAGCGCGCTGATCGTGGTGGACATGCAAAACGCCTACGCCAGCCCCGGTGGTTATCTTGATCTGGCGGGCTTCGACGTCTCCGCGACCAGACCGGTTATCGAGAACATTAAAACCGCCGTCGCCGCCGCGCGCGCCGCGGGCATGCTCATCATCTGGTTCCAGAACGGCTGGGACGAGCAGTACGTCGAGGCCGGCGGCCCCGGCTCGCCCAACTTCCACAAGTCGAACGCCCTGAAAACCATGCGTAAACGGCCCGAACTGCAGGGCAAGCTGCTGGCGAAAGGCGGCTGGGACTATCAGCTGGTGGATGAGCTGGTCCCGCTGGCGGGTGATATCGTCCTGCCCAAACCGCGCTACAGCGGCTTTTTCAACACGCCGCTCGACAGCCTGCTGCGCAGCCGGGGCATTCGCCACCTGGTCTTCACCGGCATTGCCACCAACGTCTGCGTGGAGTCGACCCTGCGCGACGGCTTTTTCCTCGAGTATTTTGGCGTGGTGCTGGAAGACGCGACCCATCAGGCCGGGCCGGAATTCGCCCAGAAGGCGGCCCTGTTCAATATCGAAACCTTTTTTGGCTGGGTCAGCAGCGTCGCCGAGTTCTGCGACGCCCTGAATCCCCCGCTCGCCCGTATCGCCTGAGGAGACATCTGATGCCGAAATCCGTAATCATCCCGCCGGGCACCAGCACGCCCATCGCCCCGTTTGTCCCCGGCACCCTTGCCGACGGCGTGGTGTACGTCTCCGGCACGCTGCCGTTTGATAAAGACAACAACGTGGTATTTATCAACGACCCAAAGGCGCAAACCCGCCACGTGCTGGAGACGATCAAAACCGTGATCGAAACGGCCGGTGGCACGATGGAGGACGTGACCTTCAACAGCATCTTTATCACCGACTGGAAAAACTACGCCGCGATTAACGAAATCTACGCCGAGTTCTTCCCCGGCGATAAGCCGGCCCGGTTCTGCATTCAGTGCGGTCTGGTGAAGCCGGAGGCGCTGGTTGAGATCGCCACCGTTGCGCACATCGCGAAGTGAGGCAGGCATGAAACTTTCCGTCTCACCGTCCCCGTATGAGGGTGCGCCCGTGGTGGTCCTTATTGCCGGGCTCGGCGGCAGCGGCAGCTACTGGCTGCCACAGCTGGCCGCGCTGGAGCCGGAATATCAGGTGGTGTGCTATGACCAGCGTGGAACGGGCAATAACCCCGACGTCCTGCCGGAAGGGTACAGCCTTGCAGAGATGGCGGACGAACTGGACCAGGCGCTGGCTGAGGCCGGAATTGCACGCTACAGCGTCGTCGGCCACGCGCTGGGGGCCCTGGTCGGCCTGCAGCTGGCCCTCGACAGGCCCGACGCCCTCACCGCGCTGGTGTGCGTCAACGGCTGGCTGACCCTCAACGCCCACACCCGCCGCTGCTTTCAGATCCGCGAGCGCCTGCTGCATTACGGTGGCCCACAGGCGTGGGTTGAGGCGCAGCCGCTGTTTCTCTACCCGGCAGACTGGATGGCCGCTCGCGCGCCCCGCCTGGAGGCCGAAGAAGCGCTGGCGCTGGCCCATTTTCAGGGAAAAGCCAACCTGCTGCGCCGGCTCAGCGCCCTGAAAAAGGCCGACTTCAGGCGCCATGCGGCGCGCATCCGCTGCCCGGTCCAGATCATCTGTTCCGCCGACGACATGCTGGTGCCCTCTGTCTGCTCGTCTGAACTGCAGGCTGCGATCCCGCACGGCCACAGCGCGGTGATGCGCCAGGGCGGGCATGCCTGCAACGTCACCGAGCCGGACACCTTTAACACCCTGCTGCTCAACGGGCTGGCCAGCCTGCTGCACAGCCCTGAACCCGCTTTATAAGGAGCTTTAATGAGCGAAGCCATTACCCCCGCCGCGCTGGAAACGCTGTTCACCGGCGCCCGCACCCATAACGGCTGGCAGGATATTGCCGTCAGCGACGAGACGCTGCGCGAAATCTACGACCTGATGAAATGGGGGCCCACGTCCGCCAACTGCTCCCCGGCGCGGATTGTGTTTGTGCGAAGCGCTGAGGGAAAAGAGAAGCTGCGCCCGGCGCTCTCCAGCGGCAACCTGGAGAAAACGCTTACCGCTCCGGTCACGGCGATTGTCGCCTGGGACGGTGAATTCTACGAGCGCCTGCCTGAACTGTTCCCGCACGGCGATGCCCGAAGCTGGTTTACCGCAAGCCCCGCGCTGGCGGAAGAGACCGCCTTTCGCAACAGCTCGCTGCAGGCCGCCTACATGATTTTCGCCTGTCGCGCGCTGGGGCTGGATACCGGCCCGATGTCGGGCTTTGACCGCCAAAAGGTCGACGAGGCTTTTTTCACCGGCACGACGCTTAAAAGCAACCTGCTGATCAACATTGGCTACGGCGACCCGGGCAAACTTTACGGGCGCCTGCCGCGCCTGACCTTCGACGATGCCTGCGGGCTGGCGTAAGGAGCGATGATGATGACACCGGATAAACAAACCTTTCGCGATGCTATGGCCTGCGTTGGCGCGGCGGTGAATATCATCACCACCGACGGCCCGGCGGGGATGGCAGGCTTCACCGCCAGCGCGGTGTGCAGCGTCACGGATTCACCGCCCACCCTGCTGGTGTGCCTGAACCGCGGCGCGTCCGTCTGGCCGACGTTCAGCGAAAACCGCACCCTGTGCGTCAATACCCTCAGCGCCGGACAGGAGCCGCTCTCAAACCTGTTTGGCGGCAAAACGCCGATGGAAGAACGCTTCGCCGCCGCCCGCTGGCAAACGGGCGACACGGGCTGTCCGCGCCTGGAGGAGGCGCTGGCCTCGTTTGACTGCCGGATCAGCAAGGTGGTGAGCGTCGGTACGCACGACATTCTTTTTTGCGACATCGTTTCGATTATTCGCCACCCCGCGCCGCAAGGCCTGGTGTGGTTTGACCGCGGCTACCACGCGCTTATGCGACCCGCCTGTTAACCCGCTTTAAGGAGACAGATCATGTTCGGATTTCCCCACTGGCAGTTGAAATCGACCTCCACAGAAGCTGGCGTGGTCGCGCCGGATGAACGACTCCCGCTCGGGCAGACGATGGTGATGGGCGTCCAGCACGCGGTCGCCATGTTTGGCGCCACGGTATTGATGCCGATGCTGATGGGACTGGATCCCAACCTCTCTATTCTGATGTCGGGTATCGGTACCCTGCTGTTCTTTTTTGTCACCGGCGGGCGCGTGCCCAGCTATCTGGGATCAAGCGCCGCCTTTGTCGGCGTGGTGATCGCCACCACCGGGTTTAACGGCCAGGGAATCAACCCCAACCTGAGCGTGGCCCTCGGCGGCATCATCGCCTGCGGTCTGGTATATACCCTGATAGGTCTGGTGGTAATGAAGATCGGCACGCGGTGGATCGAACGCATGATGCCTCCAGTTGTCACCGGCGCGGTGGTGATGGCGATTGGCCTGAACCTTGCGCCGATTGCGGTGAAAAGCGTCTCCGCCTCGCCGTTTGAAAGCTGGATGGCGGTTGTGACCGTGCTGTGCATCGGCCTGGTGGCGGTGTTTACGCGAGGCATGATCCAGCGGCTGCTGATCCTGGTAGGTTTGATTTTCGCCTGTCTGGTCTACGCCGTGCTGGCGAACGTTTTTGGTCTGGGCAAGCCTGTTGACTTTACGCTGCTTCACCAGGCCGCCTGGTTCGGCCTGCCGAAAATCACCTCGCCCACCTTTAACACCCAGGCGATGATGCTTATCGCACCGGTGGCGGTGATCCTGGTGGCGGAAAACCTGGGTCACCTGAAGGCGGTCGCGGGGATGACCGGGCGCAGTATGGACCCGTACATGGGCCGCGCTTTCGTCGGCGACGGGCTGGCGACCATGCTCTCCGGTTCCGTGGGCGGCAGCGGCGTCACCACCTATGCCGAAAACATCGGCGTGATGGCGGTAACCAAAGTCTACTCGACGCTGGTCTTTGTCGCGGCGGCGGTGATGGCGATGCTGCTCGGCTTCTCGCCGAAGTTCGGCGCGCTGATCCACACCATTCCGTCACCGGTCATCGGCGGGGCCTCAATCGTGGTGTTTGGGCTGATCGCCGTGGCCGGCGCGCGTATCTGGGTGCAGCATCGGGTCGATCTCAGCCAGAACGGCAACCTGATTATGGTGGCCGTCACGCTGGTGCTGGGCGCGGGCGATTTTGCCCTGACGCTGGGTGGGTTTACGATCGGCGGAATTGGTACGGCCACCTTCGGCGCGATCCTGCTTAACGCCCTGCTGAGCCGCCGGATGGCCGCTGCGCCGCAGGGCGAGGTGGTACATCAGGATTCGTGATTTAACGTCGCGCTGTCATCTTCTGGCAGCGCGTTTTTCTTCCGCTTGAGCTTCAGCTCGCTCACCAGCACCCCGGCGACAATAAACGCCGCGCCCACCAGGGCCAGCAGCGGCAAACGCTCGCCGGCGAGTCGCCCGAAAATGCCTGCCCAGACCGGCTCACCGGTGTAGATCACCGTTGCCCGCGTCGGCGACACGCTGCGCTGCGCCCAGTTCATGGTGACCTGGATAATGGCGCTGAAGATACCCAGCCCCAGTGCGACCACTACCAGACCGGTGGACATCTGCGGCACGGACTCCCCTGCAGGAACCATCGCCGCAAAGGCCACCAGAGACGCCGTCGCGAGCTGCACCACCGTTACGCGTTTGACGTCGACCTTGCCCGCCCAGGCGCTAATCAGAATAATTTCCGCCGCAATGGCGATCGCCCCAATCAGGGTAATGATTTCGCCCGGCCCCAGCGCCAGAAGATTGTTTTCCGGCCCGGCCAGCAAAATCAGACCGATAAACGCCAGCACGATGCCAATACAGGACATCATCCCCGGCAGCCGACCCAGGCACAGCCACTGCAGCAGCGGCACCAGGGGCACATACATGGCGGTGATAAATGCGGATTTGCTGCTGGAGATGGTCTGCAATCCCCACGTCTGGAGGCTGTAGCCCATCGCTATCGCCACCCCAATCGCCACGCCGGCCTTAAGCTCTTTCAGCGTCAGCCCCCTCAGCGTTTTAAGCGAAATTAGCCCCACGGCAAGCGCCGCCGTCGCAAAGCGCAGGCCAACAAAAAAGAACGGATCGCTGAGGGTCACCGCGTACTGAACGGCCAGAAACGTCCCGCCCCAGAACATGGTGATGAGAATGAGGATGGCTTCCTGCGGTTTAACGGAGAATTTGAAGCGTGAGACAGACATGCGGCACCAGAAAGAGAAAACAATTCTGTAGTGTGCGTTGCCTTTGGTTACAGTTCAATGTTGCAGAAATAAAAAAACCGCCGGGAGATCCCGGCGGCAGAGGTTCAACCCGGCGTATTACTTACTGCTGCCGTGGCTGTTTTTCCCCCCTTTTTTACCAGCTTCTGATGCGCGCTGAGGGTCATTTTTAAAATTGCCCCCGCTGTGCTGGCCACCTTTACGACCTGCTTCTGATGCTCTTTCACGGTCTTCAGCGAAATTACCTGAACCACCACGATGGTTTGCCATCTCTAACCTCCAGAGTGTGAAACATTAGACATCATATTGCATTCAGTAAAAGAGGATTCTTTCACCTCGCGGCGCAAGGACGACGCCTCAATCTGTGCCGCGTGAAACTAAGCTTAGTGGACTGAGGCTGTCCGGCAAGCCACAGGTAATATCCTGCAACATGATCTCAGTCTTTCAGGTGAGATGACGCGGCGGGGATGCATAAGCCTTTCTTATCATTTTAAAAATCCGCACCGGGAAAGTTGTATCATTTTGCTACAAAGCCATTTTTCTACTCATGTTGTTATAAATCAAATAAATGGCGTTCATTTTTGCAGTCTGGCCGTGATGGCATATCTTTAAAAGAGCGCAGCGATCCGCTGTCAGAGAAACCAACGAGGAGTGAAGCAAAATGGCAAAAGTTCTGGTGCTCTATTATTCCATGTATGGACACATTGAAACCATGGCTCACGCGGTAGCAGAAGGTGCAAACAGGGTTGACGGCGTTGAGGTTGTGGTGAAACGCGTACCGGAAACCATGCAGGCGGAAGCCTTCCTGAAAGCCGGGGGGAAAACGCAAAACGCCCCGGTCGCCACCCCGCAGGAGCTGGCGGATTATGATGCCATTATCTTCGGCACCCCGACCCGCTTCGGCAATATGTCAGGCCAGATGCGCACCTTCCTCGATCAAACCGGCGGGCTTTGGGCATCCGGCGCGCTCTACGGCAAACTCGCCAGCGTATTCAGCTCAACCGGCACCGGCGGCGGTCAGGAGCAGACGATTACCTCAACCTGGACTACCCTTGCTCATCACGGGATGGTGATTGTGCCGATTGGCTACGGCGCGCAGGAGCTGTTTGACATTTCCCAGGTGCGTGGCGGTACGCCGTACGGCGCAACCACCATTGCCGGTGGTGATGGCTCACGTCAGCCAAGCAATGAAGAACTGTCTATCGCCCGCTATCAGGGTGAATACGTCGCGGGTCTGGCCAAAAAACTGAACGGCTAACACCCAACAGGAGGACAAGCATGCCAACTCAAGAATCCAAAGCTCACCACGTGGGCGAATGGGCAAGTTTACGCAACACCTCTCCGGAGATTGCCGAAGCTATCTTTGAAGTCGCGAAATACGATGAAAAGCTGGCCGAGCAGATTTGGGAGGAAGGTAACGATGAGGTGCTGGTGCGCGCCTTCGAAAAAACGGATAAAGACTCGCTCTTCTGGGGCGAGCAAACCATCGAACGTAAAAACGTCTAAGCGTTTCCCCCCGCCGCAGCGGGGGGTTCTCTTTTACTTCGCCGCGTTATTCATCACCGCATTGAATTTGTCGACAGGACAGAAGCCATTCGCATCTACCGGGCAGCCTTTCAGCTCCAGCGTCACGCGCTGTGCAGGCGACTGCAGCGACAGCACGCTGGCGTTGCGCAGCTGCTCTGAGCTCTGATAGACATACTCAATTTTCATCAGCTCCTGGTTGGCATTTTTGTCATGCCAGCGCTGGAAGACAATCTTGCCGCCAATCGGGGTGCGTTCCTGCTGGTCGTGCAGCTGATACGGTTTGAAATCCAGGGCCGTCAGCAGGGAAGCAATGTTCGAGTCATGTCCCACCAGCAGGGTGATCTTAGGCGCTTTAGCCTGGTCGGTGACCAGCGTTTTATCGATATATTTCACCAGCGGCTTCGCTACGTTTTGCGCCACCTCGGTTGAGGTAAACAGCGAGTCCTGATAGCCGTTCTTCAGCTTCGACAGCACGCGCCACTGCTGGTCGGTTTTGATTTCTCCCCAGGCCACCTGGTCGGCCGGGAAGCCTTCGTAATACTGCAGCGTAAACGCGTCCACCAGCGAGTTACCCACCTTCAGCGGCCCGGATACGCCAGGCTCTTTTTCATAGTCGGCGCTGAAGGTATCTTTTGCGTCCGCCAGAGAGCAGACTTTTTTCTCTTTGCAGGACGGCGAATCGGCGTAGTTAGTCATCTGCTCAAGCAGCTTATAGCTTTCGCCAAGCTGCATTTTCTGCCGCTCGGTCTCCATCGCCTTGAGCGCTTTTTCGCGGAATTCCGGCGAGTTATCGGTAATCACCGGGTTGAACGTCGGGTCCATGGTGCCCATTTTTTCCTGATGGTGCACGGGCACATCGCAGCCCGGGAACGCGCCGGTAATGAAGAACTGCGCGGTGGCGACGGTACGCTGCAGGCTGTTGGCGTAAGCATAAACGCTATCCGCCGCTGGACATTCTCCCGTCTTCACCATCCCCTGCTGCGCCAGCCACTCGCGCATGTAATGGCCCATATAGACTTCCAGCACGCCACCTTTGGTGGTGAGCTGACCGCCCGGCACCTCCCACTCCGGCCACTGCTTCGGCGTGGACTGCTCCAGCACGCTGCCGTTATTAGCGAGCGGCGCGCGCAGGTTATGGCGACTCATGATTAAAACTTGCTCCAGCTGATACCCTTCCGGCGTCTCTTGCGCCTGCACGCCAAACGTTGCTGAAATGGAACCGGCGACTGCCAGCGCGAGTAGTGCTTTTCTCATCCCTAATTCCTCACTCGTTTTAAAATGTCGCGTTCAGTGTGACAGATTCGTGACAATTTTCCGGGAAGCATTTCTCAAACTGATGATTAACATGCTTACGACGCGTGCAGATTAGTTTTATAATAAAACCACACCCCACCGGAGAATTCGCTGTGAAACGTACCCGCCTTGAAGAGAGCACCTGCCCCGTCGCCCGTTCGCTGGATATTATAGGCGACTGGTGGTCGCTGCTGATTGTTCGCGACGCGCTACGCGGGATTAAACGCTTCGGCGAGTTCCAGAAAAGCCTCGGTATCGCAAAAAATATGCTGACTACGCGGCTAAAACTGCTGGTCGACGAGGGCATCCTCCGGCTTCAGCCCGCGTCTGACGGCAGCGCCTGGCAGGAGTATGTCCTGACCGATAAAGGGCGCGCCCTGCAAACGGTGCTGGTTGCCCTCTCCCAGTGGGGCAACGAGTTTTTGTTCGCGGAAAACGAATGCGGCAGCGTGCTGGTCGATACCGAACAGCGCAAACCTCTGCGTAAACTGGCGCTTATCGCCGACGACGGGCGCGAACTGACGCCTGAAGAGATCGTGGCTAAACTCCCCTCCTGACCGTTCCCGACGGCAAAAGCACAAAATGCTCGCAAATATGGTTGCATTATAGAACCAAATAGCAGAGAGTTTATTCAGTTTCATATTGAAACCAAATAACCCACTTTGCTTTGAGGTAACACACGATGACTACGCAAATCACCACAGCCCTGATTACGGGTGCCTCTTCCGGGATCGGTGCCGTCTATGCTGACCGCCTTGCCGCGCGCGGCGCTAACCTGGTGCTGGTCGCCCGTCGCGAGGATCGCCTGAAAATCCTCGCCGCCGACCTGCGCGCGCGCTATGGCGTGGCCGTCGATATTCTGGTTGCCGATCTCACCGATGAAGCCGGGATCCGCGCCGTGGAAGAAGAGCTGCGCAGCAATACCGCCATTGATACGCTCGTTAACAACGCGGGCACCGCGCAGATGGCACCGTTCCTCGCGGGCGAGGTGGCGCAGCATCAGGCCATCAATACCCTGAACACCACGGCGCTGATGCGTCTGACCTACGCCATCCTGCCGCGCCTGGCGCAGAACAATCGCGGCACGCTGATCAATATCGCGTCCGTGCTGGCCCTGCACGTCCGGGCGGGCAGCGCGCTTTACAGCGCCACCAAGGCGTGGGTGTTGAGCTTTACACGTGGGTTACAGGAAGAATTTGCCGACAGCAACGTGCGCATTCAGGCCGTACTGCCTGCCGCCACGGCGACTGAAATCTGGAGCCATTCAGGCGTCACGGTGGACGATCTGCCGGAAGGATCGGTGATGACCACCGACAACATGGTGGATGCGTCGCTGGCGGGTCTGGATCAGGGTGAACCGATCACCATCCCGCCGATGCATGACGCTGGCCTGTGGGACCGCTACGAAGCGGCGCGCCTTGAGCTGTTCAACAGCGCGCGCACCGGCATTCCGGCACCGCGCTACGTAAAACAGTAGCCTAACGCTCAAGCTGGTCGCCGTACTCGCTCATCCAGGCGGCCAGCGGGGAGAGTGCGTCCTGCAGGGTTAACCCCAGCTCGGTTATCTGATACTCCACGCGCGGCGGGATCTCCGGGTAGACCGTCCGCGTCACCAGCCCGCGCTGCTCAAACAGGCGCAGCTGCTTCGTCAGCTCTTTCTGGGTGATGGGGGCTGCGGCCCGCAGCAGATCGCCAAAGCGTACGGGCGTATTAAAGACAATCAGGCGATAGAGAATGGGGATCGCCCATTTACCGGAAATCAGGTTCACAAACTGCGTCATCGGGCAGGTATAGGCCTCAGATTTTTTTTCACAGCACACCTCCAGCATTTCTGCCATAGCACACCTCTTGCCTCTTTAGTATCCATTTGGTACCTGGTTTCCTTTCGATACTAACGTTTCTATAGTGCTTTCTCCAGTGACATTTCAGGAGAAGAATATGGGTCGTTTAACAGATAAATATACGCTGATTACCGGCGGCACCAGTGGCATCGGTCTCGCCACCGCGCAGGCGTTTATCGCCGAAGGCGCGCGCGTCGCCGTGACCGGGCGTAACCCGGACACCCTCGCCGAAGCAGAACGCATTCTTGGCGATAAGGCCTGGGTAATCCCAACCGATGCGGGCGATATCTCGTCGCAAAAAGCCCTGGCGGAAACCCTCGCCGCCCGCTGGCCGCGCCTGGACGCGGTGTTTCTCAACGCCGGCGACGTAACGCACGCGCCGCTGGAAGAGTGGCGGGAAGAGACCTGGGATCGCCTGATGGGCATCAACCTGAAGGGACCGTTCTTTTTGATTCAGGCGCTGCTACCGCTGCTGAATAACCCGTCGTCGGTGATCCTCTGCGGCTCCGTGAGCGCGCGCATCGGCCTGCCCACCAGCAGCGTGTATGCCGCGAGCAAGGCCGCCCTGCTGTCGCTGGCGCGCACGCTCTCGGCGGAACTGCTGCCGCGCGGGATACGCGTCAACGGCCTGAGCCCCGGTCCGGTGGAGACCCCGGCGTTTACCAAAACGGGCTTAAGCGACGAGGCGCTTAACGCGATGATGGCGGAAATCATCAAGCTGGTGCCGCTCGGCAGAATGGGCTCAACGGCGGAGCTGGCAAAAGCCGCGCTCTATCTGGCGTCCGACGAGTCGAGCTACACGGTGGGAACCGAGCTGCTGGTGGACGGCGGAATGGGGAGCCTGTAACTCAAAAGGCGCTGATGCCGGTGACCGCGCCGACATACAGCGCCGCCCACGCGCAGGCGGAAAGCAGGCTGACGAGGTAGACCTTAACTGCGTTCAGCCTGAGCATACCCGCTGCCAGCGGCACGATGTAACGCAGCACCGCCAGAAAGCGCGACGTAAACAGTGCGATGACGCCGTTCTTTTGCAGCTGATGCTGTACCCGAAAAAACGTAGCGGCATGCTTCGACGTAAAGCGCGCGACCAGCCGGGTGTGCCCCATCAGCTGCCCTAAGTGGTAGTTCAGCACCGATCCCGCCGTTGCCCCCATCACTACGGCCAGCCATGCCAACGCAGGATGCATGCTTCCCTGGCTGACGGTAATGCCCGCCAGCAGCATCACCGAGGCGGGCGGCAGCACGGAGGAGATCAGCACAGTCGATTTACTCAGCGCCATCACAAATAACAGCGCGAAAAGATGTGCCGGATACAGCGCAAAATGATTCAGCAGATTATCAAGCCACGCCATTCTCTCTCCTCCGTTAATTATTTAATCCTCCATTTAAAATGAATAAACCTAAATAAACCCTCAACGCTTTATTAATAATATTTATCTAAACCGTTCTTAAACATTATTTAATTTCCTGAGCGGTAAATTTAAACAGGCGTATTATTTTCCTCGTTTTACAACGATCTCGTTATGGCGAGGCTCCTGTACAAATACACGTTATCGCTCTGGTAGGTTCGAGAGAACCGGCACAGGGTAAAACAGGCACTGTCGAATCAAGGCTTTGTCAGTATAACTTCCCTCACGGGATACGGTGTACAGTGCTGAACCCAGGACGTGGGGATCTCCTCTTCGACATGCCCTGTCTTGCTCGCCCCTGAGAGATGTTATTATTCAAAGGGAATTCACTATGTCTTACGCTATTCACAACCAAAACCTGGCATTCAATGACAGCGCTGTCGCGCAATATATGAATACCGATTTTATTGTCCTCGATATTTCATTATGCGTGGCGCTGGCGCGCGAGCAATTCTTCGAAAAATTAAAAGACGACGATATTCCGTCTTATATTTTTATTGAAGACAATGGTCGCCTGGCGGGCATGATTGCCGTGCGTAAATTGCTGCAAACCGCCGACACGGTCCAGCCGGTGAAATCGCTGATGATTTCGCAGTTTTTGCAGGTCAAACCGGAGGATGAACGTGCCGACGTTGCCGGACTGCTGGCGCACGGCGGGGCGGATGTGGTGCCTGTGGTCACCCACGGCAAGCTCGTCGGCTGCCTGACGGAGCGCGAAATCGCCCATCTGCTGGAAGATGACGTCACTGAAGACGCCCAGCTTCAGGGGGCGACGCTACCGCTGGAGAAGCCCTATCTGGATACCAGTCCGTATAGCCTGTGGAAGAAACGCTCCGTCTGGCTGCTGCTGCTTTTTGTCGCAGAAGCCTACACCAGCTCGGTGATCCAGCATTTCGAAGAGGCGCTGGAGTCCGCCATCGCGCTGGCGTTCTTTATTCCGCTGCTGATCGGCACGGGCGGCAACAGCGGGACGCAGATCACCTCCACGCTGGTGCGCGCCATGGCGCTGGGAGAAGTCCGTCTGCGCGACGTTGGCCGCGTGCTGCGTAAAGAGATGACCACCTCGCTGATGATTGCCGCCACGCTCGGTATCGCAGGGTGTATCCGCGCCTGGATGATGGGGATTGGGCTGGAGATTACGCTCATCGTCAGCCTGACGCTGGTGTGCATTACGCTCTGGAGTGCGATTGTGTCGTCCGTCATTCCGATGGTGCTCAAGCGCTGCGGCATTGACCCGGCTGTCGTCTCCGCGCCGTTTATTGCGACGCTTATCGACGGTACCGGGCTGATTATCTACTTTAAGATCGCGCAATATACGCTGGGGCTGGAGTAACGCGGTCCGCCAGCTGGATCACCGCTCGCGAAAACGCCTCAATCGCCAGGGCGACATCTTCAGCCATCACCGATTCCGCCGGATGGTGGCTGACGCCCCCTTTGCAGCGCACAAACAGCATGCCGACCGGCCAGCGTTCCGCGATGGCAATCGCATCGTGGCCCGCACCGCTGGGTAGCGATAGCGAGCGACCCTGTACCGATTTGACCGCCTCCTCCAGCACGTTTTGCAGGTGGGTATCGCACGGCGTGGCGGCAATGCGGTAAAACTCCTCGGCGCTGAAGTCCAGATTGCGGCGCGATGCGATCGCCTGCGCATGCTCCAGCAGCTCGTTAAGCAACCGATCCAGCGGCGCATCCTGCGGGCCGCGAATATCCAGCGAGAGCTGAACCTCGCCGGGGATCACATTCACCGCCCCCGGCAGGCAGCGCAGTTCGCCAACCGTCGCCACCAGGTTGCCGCCCTGCTGTCGGGTAGCGTTTTCAATGATGACCATCCACTCGGCGGCGGCGGCCAGCGCATCCCTGCGGTGGTGCATCGGCACGGTTCCCGCGTGCCCGGCCTCGCCGGTAAAGCGACAGTTCAGACGACGCGCGCCGTTAATGGCTTGCACCACGCCCAGGGCGAGCGTCTCCTGCTCGAGGCACGGCCCCTGCTCAATATGCAGTTCCAGATAGGCGCTGAAATCCTCCTGACGGCGCGCGGCATGCAACACGCGGGCAGGATCGAGCCCCACCAGGGTCATCGCCTGCGCCACGCTGATTCCGCTGGCGTCGGCTTTCTCCAGCCAGCCCTGCGGCCAGGTGCCGGTGATGCCCCGGCTGCCTAACAGCGTAATGCCGAAGCGGGTCCCCTCTTCGTCGCAAAAGCCGACAATCTCGATGGCCTGCGCCAGATGCACACCCTGCTGGTGCAGGCTGTCCACCACCTCAATGGCGGCAAGCACGCCGAGCATACCGTCGTAGCGCCCGGCATTGCGCACGGTATCAAGATGCGAGCCGAGCAGCACCGCCTGCGCCCCTTCCTGCGCGCCCTCATAGCGTCCACAGATGTTGCCCACGCTGTCCTGCCAGACGGTCATGCCCGCCTGGCGCATCCACTCTCCGACCAGCTGGTTAGCCTGCAGATGCTGCGTGGAGAGATAGACCCGCGTCAGGCCGTCCGGGGTTTCGCTGATGGCGGCCAGCGCGTCGGCGCGCGCCATCACCCGCTCTGCCGCCGGGCTCATTGCGGCGTCTCGCGGCGATAGTGGTCCCACGCGGCCTGCATGGCGGCCCCCTGCGTGGTGGAGAATTTCAGGTAGTTGAGCACCGACTCCAGCGCGCTCAGGGTGGTCATCACGCAGTCCTTGCGTGCGTTGTAGCCCATGGTGCCAATGCGCCAAACTTTGCCGTGCAGCGGGCCAAACGAGGTGCCGATTTCAATCCCGAAATCCTCCAGCATCAGCTTACGCACCTGGTCACCGTTGACGCCCTGCGGTATCACCACGCCCAGCACGTTGTTCATCTTGTGCTTCAGGTCGCCGAAGGTCTCCAGCCCCATCGCCTGAATGCCCTTCAGCAGCGCATCGCCGTGCAGCCTGTGGCGAGCGATGCCGTTATCCAGCCCCTCCTGCAGGATCAGACACGCGCACTCGCGGGCGCCAAACAGCGCGGTGGTGGCTTCGGTGTGGTGGTTAAGACGTTCCGGCCCCCAGTAGTCCATCACCATGCCGAGATCGAAGTAGTTGGAGTAGATCATCTCCTCGTCGCCGTCGCGGTGGGCGTCGGTGCGTATGCCTTCCTCAACGCATTTGCGGCGGCGGATCGCCTCCTCCATGCGCGCGCTCAGGGTGATCGGCGAGGTGCCAGACGGGCCGCCGAGGCATTTCTGCATCCCGGCCGAGACGGCATCCAGCCCCCAGGCATCGGTCTCCAGCGCGTTACCGCCGAGCGACGCGGTGGCATCGGTGTAAAACAGCACGTCGTAGCGGCGGCAGATCGCGCCCAGCTCGGCGAGCGGCTGCAGCATGGTGGTGGAGGTGTCGCCCTGCACGGTCAGCAGCAGGCGCGGACGAATACGCTTAATCGCATCCTCGACCTGGTCCGGGGTAAACACCTCGCCCCACGGCACCTCGATGGTATGCACCTCCGCGCGGCAGCGGCGGGCAATTTCGCACAGCAGGTGGCCAAAGCGGCCAAAGACCGGCACCAGCACCTTATCTCCCGGGCGGATGGCGGAGACCAGAATGGCTTCAATTCCCGCGCGGGAGGTGCCGTCCACCAGCATCGTCCAGCGGTTTTCGGTGCGGAATACGCCGCGATAGAGCGCCATCACCTCGTTCATGTAGTGGGTCATGGCCGGATCGTACTGCCCGATCAGCTGGCTCGACATGGCGCGCAGCACGCGCGGGTCGGCGTTGATCGGGCCCGGCCCCATCAGCAGGCGCTGCGGCGGGTTGATTTGCGGAAAGTGTGCGATATCCATTGTTAAGTCCTTATCAGTTGAGGCCGCGCACGGAGGAGATGAACTGCTTCAGTTCCGTGGTCTGCGGGTTGGCGAACAGCGTTTTGCTGTCGCCCTGCTCCCAGACTTTCCCCTGGTGCATAAACACCACGCGGTCGCCCACTTCGCGGGCAAAATTCATTTCATGGGTAACCAGTATGAGCGTCATCCCCTCGGCCGCCAGCTGCTCCAGCACTTTGAGCACTTCGCCCACCAGCTCCGGGTCGAGCGCGGAGGTGATCTCGTCGCAGAGCAATACTTTCGGCGACATGGCCAGCGCGCGGGCAATCGCCACGCGCTGCTGCTGGCCGCCGGAGAGGCTCGACGGGTAGTAATCCAGACGATCGCCGAGGCCAACCTTCTCCAGCATGCGCTGCGCCAGCTCGCGGCATTCGGCGGCGCTTTTCTTCAGCACCCGACGCGGGGCGAGCATCACGTTTTCCAGCGCCGTCATGTGCGGGAACAGGTTGAAGCTCTGGAACACCATCCCCACCGAGCGGCTGATTTCACGCGCCTGGGAATCCCGGTCGGTAATGGTCATGCCGCCCAGCTTGATGCTGCCGTCCTGATAGCCTTCCAGACCGTTAATGCAGCGCAGCAGCGTGCTTTTGCCCGATCCGCTGCGCCCGATAATGGAGATCACCTGGCCCATGTCGATATCCAGATCGACGCCCTTGAGCACGTGGTTATCGCCGTAGTACTTCTGCACCTGATTAATGGTGATGAGAGGCATTGAATTTCGTCTCCAGATAGCGGCTGTAGCGCGACAGCGGATAACACAGAATAAAGTAGCCGAGCGCCACCAGCGCAAAGACCTTAAACGGCTGATACGTCACGTTGGTCAGCATCGTCCCGGCCTTGGTAAGCTCGATAAAGCCGATAATCGACGCCAGCGCGGTGCCTTTGATCACCTGCACGGCAAAGCCGACCGTCGGCGCGATGCCGATGCGCAGCGCCTGCGGGGCAACGACGCGAAACAGGGTCTGGCCGAAGGTCAGCCCCAGGCAGCGCGACGCTTCCCACTGCCCCTTCGGTAAAGCGCGAATGCAGCCGTTCCAGATATCGAGCAGAAACGCGCTGGTGTAAAACGTCAGCGCCAGCGAGGCGGCGGTCCACGGCGAGACGTCGATGCCGAACAGCGCCACGCCGAAGAAGGCCAGGAACAGCTGCATCAGCAGCGGCGTGCCCTGAAACAGCTCAATATAGCCGCGGATAATGCGCTTCACCGTGCGCCCGCCCGTCAGGCGCAGCAGCAGGAGCGGCAGCGTTACCACCGCCCCGCCGACGAACGCCACCAGCGACAGCAGCACCGTCCAGCGTCCGGCCAGCAGCAGGTTGCGAATAATGTCCCAGTCGGTAAAGGTGGTCATCATGCCTGCACCCCCAGCCATTTGCGTCCTGCCGCCATCATCAGCTGGCGCAGGGTAATCGACAGCGCCAGGTAAATCCCGGTTGTCACCAGATAAACCTCAAAGCTCAAAAACGTTCTGGACTGGATCAGGTTGGCGGCGAAGGTCAGCTCTTCATAGGAGACCTGCGACACCACCGAGGAGCCGAGCATCACGATGATGCACTGGCTCACCAGCGCCGGGTAAATGCGCTGCAGCGCGGGCGGCAGCACCACGCGAATAAAGGTCTGCAGGCGGGTGAGCCCCAGCACGCGTCCGGCTTCCCACTGCCCTTTCGGCGTGACCTGAATGCCCGCGCGGATAATCTCGGTGCTGTAGGCGCCCAGGTTTACCACCATGGCCAGCAGCGCCGCTTCACCCGCCGTCATCTTCAGGCCAAGATTTGGCAGGCCGAAGACAATGAAAAACAGCTGTACCACAAACGGCGTGTTGCGGATGATCTCCACGTAGCCGCCCCAGATCCGGCTGAACCAGGTCGTGCGTCCGCTGCGGATCGCCGCCCCGAAAATCCCTATCGCCAGCCCGCCGACGGTCGCCATCACCGTCAGCTGAACGGTGACCCACAGCCCTGCAAGCAGCTCTGGCCAGTGCGGCCAGAGCGCGGAGAAATCAAGTTGCTCAGTCATCGGCTCAGGCGCCAAGGTTTGCCGGCAGCGGGGCCTTCAGCCATTGCTCAGACAGGCCGTTTAGCGTGCCGTCCTTGATGCCCTGCTCAATCAGCGCATCCACTTTTGCCTTCAGGGCCGGTTCGTTTTTCTTCAGGCCAATAAAGCACGGCGAATCTTTCAGCATAAAGCTCGGCACCGGGGCTTTATCCGCGTTCTGGCGCGAAATGGCCGCCACCACGAGGTTACCGGTTGCCACGTACTGCACCTGCCCCGACAGGTAAGCGGAGAGCGTGGTGTTATTGTCTTCGTAGCGCTTCACGTCCGCGTCTTTCGGCGCCAGTCCAGTCAGCACCATGTCCTCCACCGCCCCGCGCGTCACGCCGATGGTTTTTCCGCTCAGCGCGGCGGCGTCCTTCAGCTCGGCCCCTTTTGGACCAAACACGCCAAGGAAGAACGGCGCGTAGGCGCGGCTGAAGTCGATCACCTTCTCGCGCTCCGGGTTTTTACCGAGGCTGGAAATGACCAGGTCCACCTTATCGGTTTGCAGGTACGGCACGCGGTTGGCGCTGGTCACCGGCACCAGCTGCAGTTTGAGCTTCATCTGTTTGGCGAGATAGCGCGCCATATCGATGTCGTACCCCTGGGGCTGCAGATCGGTCCCCACCGAGCCAAACGGCGGGAAGTCCTGCGGAACGGCAATACGGATAGTACCGCGCTTCTCGATATCCTGTAGCTGGTCAGCCTTTGCCGGCAGCTGCGTGAAGAGGCATGCTGCCCCGGCCAGTGCAATCAACAATTTTTTCATGGTGCTTCCCCGTAACGTTAACATGAAACAAAAGATTCTTTGAATGTGATTTTGCAACTAATGTGCCAGATAAGGCGAAGCGGGAAATATTCTTGTAAAGCCTGATAAAATGCGGACGGGGCGGAAATGCTCTCCATTTTCGCCCCGCCATTACGCACCATTTTAATGCAAAGCACCAGCCTGATGCCCCATTATCGTTGTTCGAGCTCGTCCAGCTGCTGATAGAGGGAGGCAATCTCGTGAATGCGCGGACGGCCTTTATCGAGGATCTCATGCAGGAAGGCGTTCGCCAGCAGGTTGATCAGACTGTTAACCGAGGAATAGCTGTCATAGGCCGAGACGCTATCCAGCGGGGCGCAGAGCTGCCAGCTGGCGAACGGAAACAGGCTGTGGGCCTGCGGCTCGCACATCAGCAGCACCGGAATACCGCTGCTCTGAAGCTGCTGCATCAGAGGGCGGATAATGCGCGGACGGCGGCGGAAGGCCATCATGACCACCAGATCGTCCGGCGTTAAGTCCACCAGCTCCTCGCTCAGGCTCTGCCCCGGCTGCGGCAGCACCAGCACCTGACCGCGCGCCTGCAGCAGCTGCTGGCGCAGGTGCAGCGCCGCCGGATAGGCGTTACGCATGCCGATAATGACAATGCGGCGCGCCCTGACCATGCAGGCCATGGCGTCGGCAAACTGCTGCGCATCGAGGGCATTGACCCACTGGGTCAGGTTTGCCATCTCCTGCTTATAGTGGCGCGCCAGCAGCGTATTGCCCTGCACCGCATCGCGATTGTCGGTGAGCGGCATCCCGCTCTGGCGCAGGGTGCGCAGCTCTTCACGCATATCCTTATATTTCTCATAGCCCAGACGCTTAAACAGACGGCTCACCGTGGCTTTCGACACCCCGCTCAGCTGCGCCAGCTCGGCGCTGTTGTAGCTAATGAGATCGTCAAAATGATCAAAAATAAAGTCCGCCACCCGCTGCTCCTGCGGCGACAGCGACGGGTATTGTGCTTTCAGACGTTCATCCAGTTGTTCCATAGCGCCTCTGTAACTTTTGTTTCATCACATTTTGGTTTTCATTCTACCTTTCATTATACGTGCCAGTTTACTGAAACTTTTCTTTCAGAACTGGAACAGCTTTTGCAGCGCCTTGTGACTTTCAGGGTTACGAGGACTCTTCATGCAAAGTAATGTCTCCACACACGGTATGGCGGTTGCGCCCCACCACCTCGCCAGCCAGAGCGCGCTGGCGGTGCTACGCGAAGGCGGCAGCGCGATAGAAGCGATGGTCGCGGCGGCGGCCACCATCGCCGTGGTCTACCCGCATATGAACGGGCTGGGCGGCGATGGCTTTTGGCTTATCGTACCGCCGGAAGGCGACCCCATCGCCATTGACGCCAGCGGCGCGGCGGGATCGCACGCGACGCTGGCCGCCTACGACGGGCTCACGCAGATCCCCCATCGCGGACCGCAGGCGGCGCTAACCGTCGCCGGCACGGTCAGCGGCTGGGACGAGGCGCTGAAGGTTTCCCGTGAGATGACCGGCAAGTCGCTGCCGCTGGCCCGCCTGCTGGCCGACGCCATTGACTACGCGCAGAACGGCACGCCGGTCACGGCCTCTCAGGCTCACGCCGCCGCCAGCAAGTTCGACGAGCTGAAGGATGTGCCGGGCTTCGCGGAAACCTGGCTGGTCGACGGCAAGCCGCCGCAGGCCGGGAGCCGCTTTTACCAGCCCGCCATGGCTACAACCCTGAGGCGCCTGGCGGAAGACGGTCTGGACAGTTTTTATCGCGGCCCGCTGGCGGACGTGCTGGCGCACGGCATGGAGACGCTGGGCCTGCCTGTTACGCTGGACGATTTACACGCCCACGCAGCCCGACGCACCGCGCCGCTGAAGCTGCAGCATCAGCAGGGAGAAATCTTTAACCACGCTCCGCCGACGCAGGGGCTGGTCTCGCTGGCGATACTCGGCATCACCGACCGCCTGAACATGGCGGAGGCCGACGACGCCGAAACCCTTCACCGCATCGTTGAAGCCACCAAGCTGGCCTTTGGCCTGCGTGATGCCCACATCACCGACCCGCGCGAGCTGAAAACCGATATTCAGGATCTGCTGGATCCCGCCGCTCTGCAGGCGCTAGCTAACAGGGTTGACGACGGCCACGCCGCACCGTGGGGAACCGGAAAAGGCCCCGGCGATACGGTGTGGATGGGGGTGATGGACAGCAGCGGGCTTGCCGTGTCGTTTATCCAGAGCATCTATCACGAGTTCGGCAGCGGCGTTGTCCTGCCCGATACCGGCATCGTCTGGCAGAACCGGGGCGCATCCTTCAGCCTCGATCCCGCCCATCTTCTGGCCCTCGCGCCGGGCAAACAGCCGTTCCACACCCTGAACCCGGCGGCGGCGCGTCTGAAGGACGGGCGCGTGATGGTCTACGGATCGATGGGCGGCGACGGACAGCCGCAGACCCAGGCCGCGCTCTTTACCCGCTACGCGATTCAGGGCGTGCCTTTACAGGAGAGCATTTCCCGCCCGCGCTGGCTGCTGGGGCGCACCTGGGGACAAACCTCGGACACCTTAAAGCTTGAAGGACGTTTTTCACCCGAGACGGTCGTGCGCCTGCGGGCACTCGGTCACGAGGTGGAGCTTTTCCCTGACTTTAGTGAAGCCATGGGCCACGCGGGCGCGATTGTCCGCCACCCCAACGGGCTGTTCGAAGGGGCATTTGACCCGCGCAGCAACGGCGCGGCCGCCGGATTCTGAGGAGAAAAAAAATGACGACACACCAACCCGACTGGCAGGCATACCTGGCGCAAATGGAAACTGTACTCGGCGTGACGCTGGATGACGCCCGCCGCGCCGAGCTGCAGCTGCAGTTCAGCCGCATAGCCACCATGGCCGCCCCGCTGATGGCGCTGCCGCTCGACGACCGTCTTGAGATTGCAGGAGTGTATAAAGCATGACGCTACACGAGATGAGTATCAGCGCGATCCAGCAGGCGCTAAGCGCTGGGGAGCTGAGCGCTCGCGAGATCGCCCGACAGACGCTGGAGGGGATTGCGCGCGTTAACCCGCAGATCGGCGCCTGGACCGCCGTGACGGAAGCACGCATGCTCGCCGAGGCCGACAATATCGATACCCTGCGACGGGAAAAGCGCCCCCTGCCGCCGCTGGCGGGCGTGCCCTACGCGGTAAAAAATCTGTTCGACGTTGCCGGTCACACCACCCTCGCAGGAGCCGAATTGTTCAGCCAGCGCCCTGCCGCCGCCGCTGACAGTTTTGCGGTGCGCCAGCTGCGCAGCGCGGGCGGGCTGCTGACCGGGATGGTCAATATGGACGCCTACGCCTACGGCTTTACCACCGAGAACAGTCACTACGGCACGACGCGTAACCCGCACGACCTGACGCGCATTGCGGGCGGGTCGTCCGGCGGTTCAGCCGCCGCGGTGGCCGCCGGGCTGGTGCACTTTTCGCTCGGCACCGACACCAACGGCTCGATTCGCGTTCCGGCCTCCCTGTGCGGTATCTATGGCCTGAAGCCCACCTTTGGCCGCCTGTCGCGATCCGGCAGCCATCCGTTTGTCGCGAGCCTGGATCATATCGGGCCCTTTGCGCGCCGCGTGTGCGACCTGGCGTCCGTGTACGACGCGCTGCAGGGACGGGATACCAGCGACGGTTTTCAGGCCGAGTGCTCCCGGGAACAGACGCGCCCCCTGCTCGATCGCGGGCTTGATGGCCTGCGCTGCGCGGTGCTCGGCGGCTATTTCACCACCTGGTGTGACACGGACGCCAGAGCCGCCGTGGCGCGGGTAGCGAAAGCGCTCGGCGTGCAGGATGAGCTGCAGTTCCCTGACGCCGAGCTGGCGCGTTCCGCTGCGTTTATCATCAGCGCATCCGAAGGGGGAAATCAGTACCTGCCCGCGCTTCGCCATGAACCGGCGCGTTTTGAGCCGCACTCTCGCGAACGGCTGCTCGCCGGGGCGATGATCCCCTCAGCCTGGTATATTCAGGCCCAGCGGTTTCGCGCGCACGCCCGGCAGGCGTTCAAAACCTTATTTGCGCAGGCGGACGTGCTGATCGCCCCGGCCACTCCGCGCAGCGCCACGCTGGCGGGCGCGCAAACCATGGAAATCAACGGTCAGCCGCTCCCCATTCGCGCCAGCATGGGGATGCTGACCCAGCCGATTTCGTTTTTGGGCCTGCCGGTGACCACCGTTCCCCTGCGCACCGCGCAGGGTGCGCCCATCGGCCTGCAGCTGATTGCCGCGCCGTTTAACGAGCAGGCCTGCCTGCGCGTCGCGCGGGTTCTGGAAGAGAGCGGCATCACCGATGCCCGTCCGGCGGAGATAGCAGCATGATGAATCACGATGACATTAACCTCCCGTGGGTGGTTGCCGAGGTGACCGCCGCGTTTTACCGCTATGAGGACGCGCTGGTAAGCAACAACGTTGCGGTGCTGGACGAGCTGTTCTGGCACGACAAAAACACGGTGCGTCTCGGAGCGGGTGAAAACCTGTACGGGATTGATGAAATCCGCGCCTTTCGGGCGGCGCGCCCGTCCGCCGGATTGCAGCGGACGCTGCGCCACACAGTGATTACCACCTTTGGGGAGGATTATGCCGTGTGCAGCACCGAGTTTACCCGCGCGGGGACGGAACGCATTGGCCGCCAGCAGCAGACGTGGGTACGGTTTGCCTACGGGTGGCGGATCGTGGCGGCGCAGGTGAGTTTGATGTCGTAGCCGTAGGCCGGGTAAGGCGCAGCCGCCACCCGGCTAAAGACGGCTCAGTTATTTCTGAAACGGATGCACCTCCCGCCAGTGGTCGGCAATCTGCTGGCGGGTACAGACCCACACCCGCTCGTGCTGCTGCACATAATCCAGGAACTTCTGCAGCGCGCGAAAACGCCCCGGTCTGCCCAGCAGGCGACAGTGCATGCCGATGGACATCATCTTCGGCGCGCTTTCCCCCTCTTCGTACAGCACGTCAAAACTGTCCTTCAGGTAGGTATAGAACTGCTCGGCCGTGTTAAACCCCTGCGCGGTCGCGAAGCGCATGTCGTTCGCATCCAGCGTATACGGCACAATCAGGTGCGGCTTGCGGGTGCCGTCGCTGCAGGCCACTTCCGTCCAGAAGGGCAAATCGTCGCCGTAGTAGTCGCTGTCGTAGTCAAAACCGCCGTGCTCCACCACCAGCTGGCGCGTGTTGGGGCTGTCGCGCCCGGTGTACCAGCCCGCTGGCGGCTTGCCGAACAGGTCGGTCAGAACGTGCACCGCCTTATGCAGGTGTTCGCGCTCCTGACTGATGTCCATGTTTTGATAATGGATCCAGCGCCAGCCGTGGCTGACCACGTCGTAATCCGCGGCTTTGATCGCCTCAACGATCTCCGGGTGTCGCGCCAGCGCCATCGCCACGCCAAAGACCGTCAGCGGCAGGCCGCGCTTTTGAAATTCATTGTGGATCCGCCAGAACCCGGCGCGGCTGCCGTATTCGTAGAGGGAGTCCATCGACATGTGCTTATCCGGGTAGCTGGCCGCGCCGATAATGTCCGACAGGAACTGCTCGGATCCGGCATCGCCGTGCAGAACGTGGTTTTCCGCCCCTTCCTCATAGTTGAGCACAAACTGCACGGCGATGCGCGCCTGATTCGGCCACCGCGCGTGCGGCGGGTTGCCCGCGTAGCCGCGCAAATCCCGCGGATAATCCTGTTCAAAAAGCCCCATTGCCACCCCCAAAAATTAAAATGGATTCAATGCCTGAAAATGCCCGCTTAACGGTTTGTTCTCCGGGAATGCCAGATCCCCGTGCTTGCTGGTCGACAGCCCCAGCGCCACCAGCGATTCCACCATCTTCACCGCCGCGCTGACGCCGTCGATCACCGGCACGCGCAGCTCGCGGGTCAGCTCCTGCGCCAGCGTCGCCATGCCGCCGCAGCCCAGCACGATGGCGCCACAGCCATCCTCTTTCAGCGCCTGTATACAACGCGCGCGCACTTTTTCCTGCGCCAGACCGCTGCCATCCTCCAGCGCGAGCACCGGAAGGTCGATGGCGTGCAGCTCCGCGCAATGGTCCTGAAAGCCATACTGGTGCAACAGATGACGGGCAATAATCAGCGTGCGCGGCAGCGTGGTAACCACCGAAAAACGCGTCGCCACCAGCGTCGCCATGTGCATCGCGGCTTCGGCAATGCCGATAACCGGCCCCTGGGCCAGCTCGCGCGCCGCCAGCAGGCCCGGATCGCCAAAGCAGGCAATCACGTGACCCGACACGCCCTGTTCCCTGCCTTTTTTGATCTGTTCCAGCACACCGACGGCGGCGATGGCCTCATCAAAGTGGCCTTCTATGGACGGTACGCCCGCGCACGGGCAGACCGCGAGGATCTCCGTCCCCGGCGCCGCCACCGCGCGGGCCGCCGCGCCGATGGTTTCCGTCATGGCGAGGCTGGTGTTGGGGTTGATCACTTGTATACAGACAGACATTACGACTCCTTGTGGCCGGCAAACAGCCGGGCAAAATCAGGCAGGCACTCGCCCGCCCGCTCGAAGCAGAGGCTGGCGACGATATGTTCAAAATGGAGCATGAGGGCATCGCTTAATGGCTCAAGCGCCTTCTGGCGCAGCAGATCCACAAGCTGTTCGTGATCGTTGCAGCGGCAGCCCTGACGCCACGGCGCGCCCCAGGTGGCAATCACCAGCGAAGAACGCTGGCTCAGGCTGGTCACCATCTCAGTGAGCACCTGGTTGCCGGAGATGGCCTGCAGCTGAATGTGGAAATTGGCGGAGTGGCGAATCGCCGCCGGGCCGTCATAGGCCTCGTGCGCCTGCTGCTCCTGGCGAATAATGGTCTCCAGCGCGGCAAGGTGCGGCGGCTGGCAGTGCGCCAGCACGTCCGGAAGGTTAGCGACCTCCAGCAGCGCGCGGGTGCGAAAGATGTGTCGCGCCTCTTCCACCGTCGGGCTGGCGACGTGTGCACCACGCTTGGGCGTCAGGGTGACCATTTGCACAGCGGCGAGTCGTTGAAGCACCTTGCGGATGCCCGTGCGGCTTACGCCAAACACCTCGGCCAGCGCCTCTTCCGGCAATTTGCTCCCCGGCAGCAGCTGATGTTCGACAATCGCGGTCATCAGCGCCTGAAAGATCGATTCGTCTTTGTCATGCAGGTCTGGCGCGGTCTGCAGGGCGTTTATGTTGTTCATTCACCACTCCGTCTTTTACTCTTCGTTATCGAATCGTATACATAAAAATAAAATATTGCATACAAGATTTATTATTTTGGCCTGGATCCTGCAACACCGTTTGCACTCCCGCTTAACGGGTTTTCATTCACAGGAGCAGGTTTCATGCCAAACAGTCAAAACGCACAGCAAGGTACGGCCGCTGATTCCGGTGCGGTTTACAGCCCACGTCTTTGCAATGAGGATCTGGCACCGACGCGTGACCAGAACTGGAGCTGGTACAACATCTTTTCGTTCTGGATGTCGGACGTTCACAGCATGGGGGGTTATGTTGTCGCCGCGAGCTTCTTTACGCTCGGGCTGGCAAGCTGGCAGGTGCTGCTCTGCCTGCTGGTCGGGATTTGCATCGTGCAGCTGTGTGCCAACCTGGTGGCCAAACCGAGCCAGATGGCGGGCGTGCCCTACGCGGTGATCAGCCGTCAGGCGTTCGGCGTCTTCGGAGCCAATATTCCGGCGGTGATCCGCGGGCTGATCGCTTTTGCGTGGTACGGGATTCAGACCTATCTGGCCGCCAACGCCCTGATGCTGGTGGCGCTGAAGTTCTGGCCATCGCTCTCTTCGCTCACCGCCGGCGCGTTCCTGGGCCTGTCTCATCTGGGCTGGATCTGCTTCGCTATTATGTGGGTCCTGCAGGCGATGGTCTTCTGGCACGGCATGACCGCCATCAAGCGCTTTATTGATATCGCCGGTCCGGCGGTCTACGTGGTGATGCTTGCCCTCGCAGGCTGGATTGTATACAAGACCGGTTTTGACGGGATATCCTTTACCCTCGCCAGCAAATCCCTGAGCGCGGGCGAGCAGACCTGGCAGATGATCACCGCCACCGCGCTGGTAGTCTCCTACTTCTCCGGCCCGCTGCTCAACTTTGGCGACTTCTCCCGCTACGGTAAAAGCATGGGCGAGATCCGCCGCGGCAACCGCTGGGGCCTGCCGTTTAACTTCCTGCTGTTCTCCATCGTCACCGTAGTCATTGTCTCCGGCACCCAGTCGCTGTTTGGCCGCATGATCACCGACCCGATTGAGACCGTCAGCCGCGTGGGCAACGATCTGGCCGTGGCGATTGGCCTGCTGACGATGATCACCGCCACCATAGGGATCAACATCGTGGCAAACTTCGTCTCGCCGGCGTTTGATTTCTCTAACTGCTCGCCGCAGAAAATCAGCTTCCGCACCGGAGGGATGATTGCCGCCGTCGGCTCGATCCTGCTCACCCCGTGGAACCTGTTCAACTCGCCGGAGCTTATCCACTACACCCTGGACGTGCTCGGGGCGTTCATCGGCCCGCTGTTCGGCATTCTGATTGCCGACTTCTACCTGATTAAGCGCGGCAAGGTGTCGGTTGACGATCTGTTCGACGACACGCCAAAGGGTAAATACTGGTACCGCAACGGCTTTAACCCGAAGGCTATTGGCGCGCTGATCCCATCCGTTGCCGTGGGCCTGGTGATTAGCTTTATCCCGGCCCTGCATGAGGTGGCGAACTTCAGCTGGTTTATCGGCGTCTTCCTCGGCGGCGTGACCTACCGCTGGCTGGCGCGGGAAGATCGTGAGACGGCGGACGCGACGTCGTTCAGCTCCCGCGTGGCAACGCAAAAAGAGTAACCCTCGTCCTCCGGCCGCAGCTTATCTGCGGCCCTTTCATTCTGGCACCGTTCTTGCTGAGCCTTCTCACCCCCGCTACGCAAACACGAAGGCAGGAACCATGATGGAATACCAGACTGCGATACGCGGTGCATTTTTTGATATTGCCCGGGTCTGCGACGGCGCAGACGCCATTGCTCAACACGCGCGCTACCTTGAGGACGGGCTGCTGTTTATACAGAGCGGAAAAATTCTGGCGCAGATGCCGTGGCAGGAGGGCGAGCAGTATCTTGACCCCCACAAGGGCTACACCGACCTGCGCGGCAGGCTGCTGCTGCCCGGTTTTGTCGACACCCACGTCCATTACCCGCAAACGGAGATGATCGGCGCCTTTGGCGAACAGCTGCTGGAGTGGCTGACCACCTACACCTTCCCGGTGGAAAGCCAGTTTGCCGATGAGGCCTACGCGAAAGAGATCGCCGAATTTTTCATACAGCAGCTGGTCAGCAACGGCACCACCACCGCGCTGGTGTTTTGCACGCTGCATCCGGAATCGGTCGAAGCGCTGTTTACCGAGGCCCTGCGCCTGAACATGCGCCTTATCGCCGGAAAGGTGATGATGGACAGACACGTGCCGGACTACCTGAGCGAAGACGCGAAGCAGAGCTACCGGCAGACGCGGGCGCTAATCCAGCGCTGGCACCACCGGGGACGGCTGGGCTATGCCATTACGCCGCGCTTTGCCCCGACGTCATCCCCCGAGCTGCTTGCGGCGGTCAGCCTGCTCAGAGAGGAGTTCCCGGACGCCTGGCTGCAGACCCACCTGAGCGAAAACCCCAACGAAGTGGCCTGGGTAAGCGACCTCTGGCCGGAGCACGAGCGCTATCTGGACGTGTATCACCACTACGGCCTGACCGGCGAGCGCAGCGTGTTTGCCCACGCGATCCATTTGCACCACAGCGAGTGGCAGTGCCTGCATGACACCGGCTCGGCGGTGGCGTTTTGCCCCACCTCTAACCTGTTTCTCGGCAGCGGGCTGTTTCGCCTGCCCGCCTGCTGGCAGCACAGGGTGCGGATGGGCATCGGCACCGACGTTGGGGCGGGCACGACCTTCAGCATGCTGCGCACGCTGGGGGAAGCCTACAAGGTCGGCCAGCTTCAGAGCTACCGCCTGCGCGCCAGCGAGGCGTTTTACCACGCCACGCTGGGCGGCGCGCACGCCCTCCGGCTGGACGATAAGATTGGCAACTTCACACCCGGCAAAGAGGCGGATTTTGTGGTCATCGATCCCGACGTGACGCCGCTGCAGCGCCTGCGCAATCGCCGCTGTCAGGATATCTACGAGCAGCTTTTTGTGCTGATGACCCTCGGAGACGAGCGCAACATCAGCGAGACCTGGGTCAACGGCGAGCGGGTGTGGTCAACTGCCCCGGTAGGTTGACCATCCGCCGGGGGCAACCACAAACGGCAGATGGAAATGCTCGTCTGCCGTTTCTCCCGTCACAAAATCAATTTGCGCACTGGGATAGAGCGTGTCGCGACCGGTTTCGCTAAACCACGCCCCGATCTCCGCCACCAGCCGATAGCGGCCCGCGGGCAGAGAGGCAACGAACGCGGCGATGCGCCCCTGGGCGTTGGTCACGCCCGTGGCCAGCGTCTTCCCGTCCTGTTGCAGATGAACCGTTACGCCCTCCGCGGGCTTGCCCGTTGAGATATCGAGAATATGGGTGCTGAGTGTGCTCATTCGCTAATAACTCCTTCCAGCCGAAGCAGCGTAATTTCCCACAGCTGTTCCAGCGCGGCGCGGACTTCCTGCGCGTCGCTGTTCTCCAGCCGCGCGTGCAGGGCCTGTAATATCTCCTCGCCGCTGCGGCCCTTCGCGCGGATCAGAAACACGCGTCCGAAGCGGGCCTCGTAGCGGGCATTCCCCTCGCGCAGCGCCTGGGCAAGGGCGCCATCGCGATCGTTCACAGCGCCCTGCTCCTGACGCGACAGCGCCGCCTCCGCCGCTGAACCCGCGGGCTTTTCCCCGATGCGCGGATGGGCGCTCAGGGCCTGCGCCAGCGCCGCTTCGTCCCAGTTTTGCGTCAGCGCGTTTGCCGTACTGAGTAATTCGTCCCGGCTGGCGTATGGCCGCCCCAGAGCCAGCGCGTCGGCCCAGCCGGGTATCGCCACGCAGGGCTGAAGCAGCGTAAGAGCATCTTTCTCAGGAAGCTGATTGAAGTCGTGCAGTGCGATCATAGTGTCTCCTTTATTATCCTTCTCCAGACTATTGCACAAACCACGCCACCCTGAACGCGGGCGTGAAACAGTCGATTCCGTATAGCTCAACTGGAAATTTTTGATTCATAAAAAGGCACGCCCACCGCGTTTACGCACCTTAGCAGTGCAAACGTCTCCCTTACAACGCCGTTTTCGCCACTCTGCAGCCTGGTACGCAAATTGCTGAATGTCTTTACACCCTGCAAAAGGAGAGAAGCATGAAAGCAATCGTGATTGGCGCGGGTATTGGCGGCCTGAGCGCTGCCGTGGCGCTGAAGAAAGCGGGCATCGACTGTACCGTGTTTGAAGCCGTAAAGGAGATAAGGCCCGTCGGGGCGGCCATCTCCATCTGGCCTAACGGCGTGAAATGCATGCAGCACCTCGGCATGGGCGACATCATCGAGACCTGGGGCGGGCCGATGCGTTTTATGGCCTACAAGGATTACCGGCGCGGCGAGACTCTGACCCGCTTTAGCCTTGCCCCGCTGGTTGAGCGTACCGGCGGGCGTCCCTGCCCCGTCTCGCGCGCTGAACTCCAGCGCGAAATGCTGGACTTCTGGGGGCGCGACAGGGTGCAGTTCGGCAAGCGCGTGGAACACGTCCATGAAGACGACGCGGGCGTGAACGTCACCTTCACCGATGGCACCACGGCAACCGGCGATTTTCTGATTGCCGCCGACGGCAGCCACTCGGCGGTTCGCCCGTATGTGCTGGGGTTTACCCCGGAGCGCCGATACGCCGGGTACGTAAACTGGAACGGGCTGGTGAAGATTGACGAAGAGATTGCCCCGGCGCACCAGTGGACCACCTTCGTTGGCGAAGGCAAACGCGTGTCGCTGATGCCCGTCTCCGGCGGACGCTTCTACTTCTTTTTTGACGTGCCGCTGCCCGCAAGCCTGGCGGAAGATCGCACCACCCTGCGCGCCGATCTCACGGGCTACTTCCGCGGCTGGGCGCCGCCGGTGCAGAAGCTTATCGCGGCGCTGGATCCTGAAACCACCAACCGCATTGAAATCCACGACATTGAGCCGTTCGACAGCCTGGTGCGCGGCAACGTCGCGCTGCTCGGCGACGCCGCGCACAGCACCACGCCGGATATCGGCCAGGGCGGCTGTGCGGCGATGGAAGACGCCGTCGTGCTGGGGGAGTGCCTGCGTGAAAACCATAATATTACGCTGGCGCTGCGGCAGTACGAGGCGCTGCGCTGCGACCGGGTGCGCGACCTGGTCCTGAAGGCGCGTAAACGCTGCGACGTCACCCACGGGAAAGACATGGCGCTGACGCAGGCCTGGTATCAGGAGCTTAGCGAAGAGACCGGAGAGCGCATCATCAACGGTCTGTGCGAGACCATTCAGGGCGGCCCGTTAGGCTGAACGCAAGAGGGATAATGATGAAAAGAGAACCAACTCCACCCGCCCACTGTACGTTTGAGCCAGAGGACTGGCTGCGTCTGGCGAAATGCTGGCATCCGGTCGCGCGCGCCTGCGACGTCGGCCCGGCGCCGGTCAAGGCGACCCTGCTGGATGAACAGCTGGTGATTTACCGGATCCACGACCAGGTCGTGGTCGCCCGTGACGTCTGCCCGCACCGCGGCGTGCCGCTGACGCTCGGCTTTCACGACGAGCACGGGATTATCTGCCCCTATCACGGCCTCCGCTTTGGGGAGGACGGGCGCTGCAACCGTATTCCCTCCAGCCCCGACCAGCCCGTTCCGGCGAAGCTGAACCTGATTAACTACGCCGTGGAGGAGCGGTTCGGGCTGATCTGGACCTGCCTGGCGTTTGATCCGGAAAACCCCGCGCCGCTGCCAACCATGCCGCACTGGGATGACGCCGGATTTCAGCAGATTAACTGCCCGGCGTTTGAGGTCAACGGCTTTGCCGGACGTCAGGTAGAGGGTTTTCTGGACGTGGCGCACTTTGCCTGGATCCACACCGAAACCTTTGCCGACCCCAATAACCCGCTGGTGCCCCACTATCAGCCGCAGGAGACGCCGTTTGGCTTCGTGGCGGATTACTGGAGCTCCGTGAGCAACTATCCCGCCAGTTCCCCCGTGCAGGCTCCGGAAGGGTTCCAGTGGTTGCGCCATTTTGAGATGCACCTGCCGTTCACCGCCACCCTGACGATTCATTTTCCGGGTGAATCGAGACTGGTCATTATGAACGCCGCGTCGCCGGTGTCATCGCGCGTGACCCGCATGTTCGCCCCTATCGCCCGCAACTTTGACCTGCATATTCCGGTGGAGGATGTGCATGCCTTTAACCTGCGCATTTTTGAAGAGGATCGCCTGATGGTCGAAACCCAGCGCCCGGAAAGCCTGCCGCTGGATCTGACGCTGGAAGCCCATATTCCCGCAGATAAAAGCTCTATTGCCTACCGTCGGGGGCTGAAGAAGATGGGCTTTGGCGAATTTTTCCTGGTATGACGGAGGCCGATATGCTGAGCGTGATTGTTGACGGGCTGTGGCGCGAGGGCGACAAGAGCCTCGCCGTCCGGCTGGTGGCTGAAAACGGCGAAGCGCTGCCGGCGTGGCAGGCCGGCGCGCACGTTGATGTCCACCTGCCCTGCGGCGTGGTGCGCCAGTATTCACTGACCGGAGCATGTGGGGACGAGAGCTATCTTATTTGCGTGGGGCGTGAAACCGCCTCGCGCGGCGGGTCGCGCTACGTTCACGAGACGCTGCGTCCCGGGCAGAAGCTGATAATATCGGCCCCGCGCAACCTGTTTCCGCTTCAGCAGGCAGAGCGGGTTTTGCTGCTGGCGGCGGGCATTGGCATTACGCCGCTGTATGCGATGGCCCTGCAGCTGAAGGCAACCGGAACGCCGTTCACGCTGCACTACTACGTCAGAAACCGCGAAAGCGCGGCGTTTACGCGTGAACTCTCCCGGTTCGACGAGTGCCTCATTCATACCGCCAGCCCGCGCATAACGCTGGCAGAGCATCTCCCCGCGCCCGAGGCGGGGCTTCACGCCTGGATATGCGGACCGGCAGGATTTATGGAAAAAGTGTGTGAGGTCGCCACTGCAAAGGGATGGGATGACGCCCAACTTCACAGCGAGGCGTTTCAACCCGTTGCGCCCGCCGCAGGCGGTGAAACCGGGGAGATTTTCACGGTCAAACTGGCCTCCACCGGTGAGCGCTGGCCGGTGCCTGCGGATAAGACCATCGCCCAGGTATTACAGGAAAACGGGGTAGACATTCCGCTGTCATGCGAAATGGGGATCTGCGGCGCGTGCCTGACGCCGGTGATTGACGGCGTGGTGGATCACCGGGATAGCGTGCAGTCGGAGGCGGAAAAAAGCGCGACGAACCAGCAGGTGGCGCTGTGCTGTTCGCGAAGCCATTCCGGGGAGCTGGTGATTGGGCTGTAAAACGAAAAAACCCTGCGATATTGCTATCGCAGGGTTTTCGAATTTGGCGGAAGCGTAGAGATTCGAACTCTAGAACCCTTTCGGGTCGCCGGTTTTCAAGACCGGTGCCTTCAACCGCTCGGCCACGCTTCCAAAGTGAGGCGCACTATAAACATCTATTAGCGCCTTGTAAAGCAGGAATTTTTCTATTTTTCCCCACAGGCGTTTGACTGCGCAAAAAGTCACCCAAACGCTGACTTCACATCATTCTCCGCGACCTTGTACATACCGTAACATAGCAACGCTCATCGTTTTAAAACCCTCTGGTATAGAATGCCACAAAAATAAACGGTCATTTGTTGTGTAATTGTTATAAATCTGAGTAGCCACAGATTTAGAAATTACTGCCATGCAGTGTTACTGGTTGATGATGAAAATCAAAAATTCGCTTTGCTTACATATCCTGATGGCGACGCTGGCCATTTTGTTTCTCTGTGTTCACCCGCTGGTGACGAGTTTCGATCCACCGCTCACCTTCCAGCCGCTGATTAAATCAATGGCGGGTACGCCTAAAGAACAGGCGGAAAAAATTGCCACTATTTCTCATGCCTTAGAAGGGAATGCTATTTTCTTCATTGGCGCGTCTGAGGTTGCCACCTCAGAAGATGAACATTACGCTGTATATAATTACTTTAATAAGCAATTACACAAACCCGTCGTGGCGTATGGCGATGCGTTTGTCGATGATGAAACGCAATTTTTACTATTCTCACGCTTTAAAAATAGCCTTAACGCAAACAGTAAAGTTGTTTTGCTGCTGGCGCCTGACAGCTTTTACTCAAAAGGGCTGCCACCGGCTATTTATGCCGATAATTTCCCCGGCTCTATTTTTAATCCACTGATGAAGGATCCGCAGGCGCGCCCGCTGCTGGTTAATTATTTAAAGCATATTGATAGTAAAGAAATAAGCCATTTAACCTTTGGCCAAATGCACGTCTTTGGCTGGCATCCCGATCTGATCTGGGAGGAGCTGAGCTTCCAGTTTGCGAACGTCTGTACCATGATAAAAAACGACTGGCTGTCGCTGCTCAACATTAGGCCCCAGACGGTTCAGACCTGGCCGCCGCAGCCAGCCACCCGCATTATCCCTGACTGGGATAAAGAGCTGGCGAATGCCCGCGAGTTAAATAAAAAACGCCAGCAGAGCGCGGCCACCCTGTGGATGGACAAAACGATTTACGAAGAGGACGGTACGCGGCAACAGTGGGACGACACGCCGGTCGTGCCTGCGCAAATCGCCGCTTTCAGTAAAACCGTCCAGCTGCTGAAAGAACATCACGTGCAGGTGATTGCTATCGTCGACCCGGTTAACCCCTGGGCGCTTTACAACACCGATACCTTCCGCCCGGTTGATAAGCAAATTAAAACCATTCTGGAAAAGAACCAGATCCCCTATTTAGATATGTACGCCATGCCTTATCAGAATGGCTGGAACTGGGATCGTTTGCACCCTTCCGAACTGGCCTGGGTTCCTATGATTCGCTTTATTGCACAGAGTTTTAAATGATGAAAATTGCGATCCGTCTTTTTTTCCTTTATCTCCTGCTGGCGATTACCGTCGTCGCGTGGACCTCTGTCGATGACAGCATGAGTATGCAGCTGCATTTTGAATATCAAAAGTTCTGAGGCCGAATGATGTATAGCTCAGGAATGTTTTTTGTCTATTTGTTTTCATCCGCCCTGGCGTTTGCGCTGGTCAATCGCGTATTACGCCATCGCCTGACGTATTTATCGGCCTTATCCGTCCTGGCCGCATTAGGCTGGGGCTATATTTTTCAGGGTGATTACCGTGTTCCCGCGGTCGTTTTTTTTAGTTTTTACCTTGTCGCCGCGTTAAAAGAAAAAGGATGGTTAAAAACCTGGCAGGCGATTGTGTTAACGCTGCTTCCTTTATTTTTGGTGAAACTGCACGTTAATCATCATCTCGGCATGATCGGCCTCTCTTTTATGACGTTCCGCGCGGTAGACGTACTGCTCTATCGCAGTAAAAAAGAAGGGCAGAATTTCCTGCACTATTTCTGCTATCTGTTTATGCCCTTTATTATTCTGGCGGGCCCAATGTACCGCTGGCGGACATGGATGAGCGACGTCAGCAAGCCCGTCTTTGCCCTTACTCGCGAACAGTTTTTAGTGGCGCTGGAGCAAATCATTACCGGCATTGTCCAGAAGTTCCTGTTTGCGATGCTGGTTGATTCACTCGTCGTGCAGCCCTGGAGCCATAAGCCGTTTACGCTGACCGTGGGCGTGGTGATGTCGATTGCCTATAGCGCCTATCTGTACTTTGATTTTGCGGGCTACAGCAATATGGCCATCGGCGCAGGCCGCCTGTTTGGACTCAACATTCCGGCAAACTTCAATATGCCGCTTCTGGCAAAGAACCCGCAGGATTTCTGGCGCCGCTTCCACATCAGCCTGTCTGAATGGCTGCGCGATGTGGTCTTTATGCCCGTTTATATGAACCTGATGAAGTTCAACTTTTTCCGTCAGAACAAAACGCTGGCGCAAAATATCGGTATTTTTTGCACCCTGTTCTGCATGGGGGCATGGAATGGCCTGGAACGCCATTACGTCATCAGCGGCGCGCTGTTTGGCGGCATTTCTGTCGCTCATAACATGCTGCTGTGGTCAGCCAAACGCAGCCCGACGTTACACCGCGGCTTGCAGTATCCGGCCGTTGCATTTTTGGGACGCATTCTGACGCTGGGAAGCGCCGCGGGCTCCCTTTACATCTTTAGTGGAATGTCACCTCTATGAAAAATCACTCCGATCTTCAGGAAATGCACGATTTCTTGCGTGCGGCATTATGCGATCCCGCCTCCCCGCAGCAGCTGGCCATCAGCGGCAGCGACGAAGCCTTAAGCTGGCTGCAGCTTTCCGCGGCCGTGACGGACTGGGCGCAGCGCTATCAGCGTTGCCAGCCTGTTGCCGGTACGCCGGTCGTCTTGTACGGACACCAGCAGGCCGAGTTCGCCGTGGCGATTTATAGCTGCCTGCTGCACAACATTCCGTACATTCCGGTGGACTGCATTTACCCGCAGGAGCGCCTGCGGGAGATCTGCCATCTGGCCAGCGCCCCTTACTATTACGACGTCGCGACCCGGCAGTTTATCGCCACCGGTGAACCGGGCAAGGTGCTGGAGGAGCAGGATTTGGCCTATATCATGTTTACCTCAGGCAGCACCGGCAAGCCTAAAGGGGTGCAGATTGGACGTGAAAGCGTATGGCACTTCATGAAATGGGTCAGCCAGGACTTTTCGCTGCCGGAAAAACCAGTGCTGATGAACCACGCGGTGTTCAGTTTTGACCTCTCCCTGATCCCTTTGCTGGCGAATCTGGCGATGGGTGGACACATCGTGCTGAACGCCAAAGAAGACATTCAAAAAGAGAACTGGCTGGAACGACTGAAAAGCAATGCCGTCTCCGCCTGGATTTCCACCCCCTCTTTTGCTTACCAGCAGCTGCTTTCCCCGCAGTTTAACAGCGAGTATTTACCTGAACTCAACGTCTTTATCTTCATTGGTGAAGTGTTGAATAAAGCGCTGGTTAAACAGCTTCGCCGCCGCTTCCCGCAGGCAAAAATCATTAACTCCTATGGTCCAACGGAAGCGACCATCGCGACCACCGTGGTTGAAATCACGGATGAGATCCTGAACAGCGACAGCGCCGTGCTGCCGGTGGGGGTCATGATGCCAGAGAGCAGAATGGAAATTTCCGCTGAAGGCGAGCTGATTATCTGGGGTAAAAACGTCATGCGCGGCTACCTGGGCCTACCGCAGGAGAACGCAGAAAAATTACTCCGTCGGGAAAATGAAGCATTTCGCGGCTACCGGACCGGCGATCTGGGCTATGAAGCGGGACTTATCTACTGCCAGGGCCGCAACGATAGCCAGGTCAAACTGAATGGCTACCGTATTGAAATTAACGAGATTGAAAACCGCCTGCTGGCCATGTCCGGCATCAACGAAGCGGTGGTTCTGCCGCTGATGAAATCCTGCGGCAGCGTGCTGCGCATTGCCGCGTTCTGCGTGACCGATATGGCGCCGGATACCATCAAAACGTCGCTTTCTAAGGTGGTTCCGCACTATATGGTGCCTTCACAAATTATCGTAAAAGACGCTTTGCCGCTGAATCCCAACGGCAAAATTGACCGCAAGCTGCTGGACGCTTACGCCCGCACAAATTAATGACTCCAGGAAAAATTATGGAACAAGAAATTCTCGCCCTGTTCGAAAAAGTGTTATCCCGTAAGGTGGGCTTTCACGATGAACTGATTGAATCCGACATTCTCGACTCCATCCTGGCGGTCGATATGGTGCTGGAAGTGCAGGACGTTTACGGCTGTATGATCCCGCCAACTGACGTAGCGACGGTGCTGAAAACCCCGGCTGACCTGGCCCGCTATATTGAAGAAAACCGCTAAACGCCCCTGCAGTTAATGCTGCCCTGAAGGCTCTGGAGGATCTCCCCAGAGCCTTTTTCCATTCCCCCCTCCCGCCTGAAAGCAAAACGCTGCCTTTCACAGGAATGAAACCCACTGCTTTTACTATTTCACCTACACTTTAGGGGTACTGTCGGTACGGGAAATAGAAAAAAGCCAACTTAATTAAGGCATTAATGATTCGCTCTCCACCCGGGTTGCGATCGTTTTGCCTTTAACAAAGGAGTCTGCAGTATGGCATTCGTAACCACGAAAGACGGCGTCAACATTTACTACAAAGACTGGGGCCCCAAAGAGGCCCAGCCCATTGTCTTCCACCACGGTTGGCCGTTGAGTGCCGATGACTGGGATAACCAGATGCTCTTCTTCCTCGCTGAAGGCTATCGCGTTATCGCTATCGATCGCCGCGGTCACGGGCGTTCGGACCAGGTGAGTGAAGGGCACGATATGGATCATTATGCGGCCGATGCGTCAGCCGTGGTTGAAAGCCTGGATCTGCGTAATGCCGTGCACGTCGGTCACTCCACCGGCGGCGGCCAGGTCGCCCGCTATGTTGCCCGGTACGGCCAACCGCAGGGGCGCGTTGCCAAAGCGGTGCTCGTCAGCTCTGTTCCGCCTCTCATGGTCAAAACGGAGACTAACCCCGGCGGAACGCCGATCGAGGTTTTCGATGGCTTCCGCAAAGCGCTGGCGGCTAACCGCGCCCAGTTTTATCTCGACGTCGCCAGCGGTCCTTTCTACGGTTTTAACCGTGAGGGAGCCGAGGTTTCACAGGGTACGATTCAGAACTGGTGGCGTCAGGGCATGATCGGCAGCGCCAAGGCCCACTATGAGGGGATTAAGGCGTTTTCTGAAACCGATCAGACGGAAGATTTAAAAACCATCACGGTTCCCGTTCTGGTGATGCAGGGCGACGACGATCAGGTCGTGCCGTATAAGAATGCCGCCCTGCTGCAGGACAAGCTGCTGGCGAACAGCGTACTGAAAATTTATCCGGGCTTCCCACACGGGATGCATACCACCCATGCGGATACTATCAATGCGGACATTCTGGCCTTTATCCGCTCATAACGCCGCGTTTATTGCCGGGTGGCGCTACGCTTATCCGGCCTACATTCCGCCACGATATTCCATTCAATGCATGAACGCCACCCGAGGGTGGCGTTGTTTATTCCGCTTAACGATTATCCAGCTGGGCGCGAACGTTGTTCAGCCCGGTGGTGTTGATCCGGTACGGCTGCCCGTTCACGGAGCGGATTAGCTTTTTGGTGCGGAGTTTTTTGAAGACGCTGAGCGTGCAGTCGCTCAGTATCAGCCCTTCACGGGTATAGCACTCTACGGACGTAACGCGGCCGGAACTGTCGCGGACGTGCACAATACGCCCACCTTTGGCGAGAACGTGTAAGGTACGTTGTTCCTGACGGGATAAATTCATACTGGAAAACCTGTGTAATCATCATGCGTAAAAACGAGCCCACACCCGCAGGTGCGTGCGTAAGGTTTAAGCGCAGCGATAACCAGTCCGTCCTGAAAAGGTCGGGAAACTGATTATCTGATGAAAACATTCTCCAGCATCAAAGCCTCGATGAGAGATGAAAAGGTATTTACGGGGGTGAATAATAGCGCCTGATTTTTGCGGGGAAATAACGGGGTCTTGAAAGTGTGAGGCGGATCGGTGAATCCAAAACAAAAACCCCAGGTTCACAAGTAACCTGGGGTTTATATCTGGCGGAAGCGCAGAGATTCGAACTCTGGAACCCTTTCGGGTCGCCGGTTTTCAAGACCGGTGCCTTCAACCGCTCGGCCACACTTCCTAAGTGAGGCGAACTATAAACACCTCACCGCGTGCTGTAAAGAGTGGCTGCACTCGTTCGCTGTAAAAATAGTCAAAACGTGTTTAATCGGTTGAACTGACGACACATCGACGATTTTATCAGCACAGTCTCCCGCGCTCAGGCTTAGTGTTTTTTGATGTACATGTCTTTGGTGTAATAGTACCCCAGCTTATCCGGCGTAAACCCACCCACCCACGGTTTCACCAGGTGCGTGCGAACGTAGTGATAAACCGGAATGGCCGGCACATCACGACCCAGCAGATCTTCCGCCTGCTGGTAGAACTTACCCCGCTCTTCCGTTGTTTTGGCTTTTGCGGCATTCACCAGCGCCTGGTCGTATTCCGGATTGCTGTACTGGCTGGTGTTTTCGCTGTCGCCGGTGCGGAAGGTGTTCAGGAAGGTCGCCGCATCGTCGTAATCGGCAATCCACGCGTACCGCACCGCGTCAAAGTTGTGGGTGTGCATGGTATCCAGCATGGTTTTCCACTCCTGATTTTGCAGCTTCGCCTCCACGCCGAGGTTCTTTTTCCACATGGAACTGGCCGCAATCGCGATACGCTGGTGCGATTCAGAGGTGTTATAGAGCAGGTTGAAGCTCAGAGGGTGGCTTTCGTTGTACCCGGCCTCGTTGAGCAGTTTTTTCGCCTCAGCGATGCGCTTGTCCTGCGGCCAGCTGGCGTAGTCCGGATTCTGAAGCTTAACGCCGCCGATATCCGGCTGGCTGATGAGCCACGCCGGGCGCTGCCCCTGCCCTAACACTTTCCCGGCAATGATGTCTTTATCGAGCGCCATGTTCAGCGCCTTGCGCACCCGGGCGTCGTTGAACGGCGGTCGGGTGGTATTGAATTCGTAGTAATAGGTCGCCAGCTGCGGAGAGACATCCAGTTGGCTGCCCAGAGTCTTCTTAAGCTGGGCAAACTGGTTGATCGGCACCGTGTACACGATATCAATTTCACCCGCTTTATAGCGGTTCACATCCGCGGCTTCGGAGGTGATAGGCAGATACGTCACCTTGTTGATCACGGTATGAGCATTATCCCAGTAGCGCGGGTTGCGCTCCGCCACAATGCGTTCGTTGACCACCCACTGTGAAAGCTTATACGCCCCACTGGTGACGATATGTTCAGGCTTGGTCCACTTGTCGCCAAAGCGGCCAATCAGCACTTTATCCACAGGCACCAGTGACGGGTGCGCCAGCATTGCCAGGAATGCCGCATTAGGCTGAGTCAATGTCACTTCCAGCGTGGTGTCGTTAATGGCTTTCACGCCCAGCGTATCGGGGGCTTTTTTCCCTTGAGCGATATCCGCACCATTTACGATGTGCATGTTGCCTGGATAGCTGGCATACGGTGAAGCGGTTTTAGGATCAACCAGACGCTGCCAGCTCCAGACCACATCTTCCGCGGTGATGGCAGTGCCGTCGCTCCAGGTGATGCCCGGGCGCAGATGGAACGTCCAGACGGTGTTGTCCTTGTTCTCCCATTTTTCCGCCAGCCGGGGCTGAACTTCACCCGACGGGGAAACGCTGACCAGCCCGTCGAATAAATCACTGATAATATTGAATTCGACGTCGCTTTCGACTTTATGCGGGTCGAGCGAAGCGGGCTCATTACCGTTGTTCCTGACCAGTTCCTGCTTATCGGCCAGCTGCGTTCCTGCCGGCACGTTAGCCGCCCAGGTAGCCGTGCTGGCGCACAGGATCCCTGCGGTAAGTAAAGAGAGCGTAAAGCGCGTGCGTGTTTGTGGTTTCATTTCCTTCGCCTTATTGTCTGTTTTTGTGACGATCCGGAAATAACTCTTAGCGGCCTTATGGTAATAACGCAATAATTTTCAGTAACCTATAAGAGGTTGATCTGATTAATCGCGCCAAACCGCTGTTCATACTGGTGAAATGTATTTATGCAGAAGAAACAACCAGCTCCAGCGCTAACCTGCTGAGTAAAGATGGGTAAAACCACTTTGAGACTGGCGCCCCGTTTCCTATTCTTTCCGTTAATTACATCTGTCATAAGAGAGTGACTCATGGATCGTATAATTACTTCCTCACGCGACCGCACATCGCTACTCAGCACCCACAAGGTGCTGCGCAATACCTATTTCATGCTCAGCCTGACGCTGGCGTTTTCGGCGATCACCGCCACCGCCAGCACCCTGCTGATGCTGCCGTCTCCGGGGCTGATCCTGACGCTTGTGGGTATGTATGGTCTGATGTTCCTGACCTACAAAACCGCTGACAAACCGGTCGGTATTCTGTCGGCCTTTGCCTTCACCGGCTTCCTGGGCTACATCCTGGGACCGATGCTGAACGCGTATCTGTCTGCCGGTATGGGCGACCTTATCGGCATGGCGCTGGGCGGTACCGCGCTGGTATTCTTCTGCTGCTCGGCCTACGTGCTGACCACCCGTAAGGACATGTCCTTCCTCGGCGGTATGCTGATGGCGGGTGTTGTTGTGGTGCTGGTGGGCATGGTGGCTAACATCTTCCTGCAGCTGCCTGCCCTGCACCTGGCGATCAGCGCCGTGTTTATTCTGATTTCTTCCGGCGCGATCCTGTTTGAAACCAGCAACATCATTCGCGGCGGTGAGACGAACTATATCCGCGCCACCGTGAGCCTGTACGTGTCGCTGTATAACATCTTCGTCAGCCTGTTGAGCATCCTGGGCTTCGCCAGTCGGGATTAAACCGCAGCGCTGTGAACCTGGCCCCGCTTATGCGGGGCTTTGTTTTTTGGTACACTGCTGCGGTTTTTGACTGACGCGTGAATGACTATGTTGAGTTTTGAAGGCAAAGAGATCGAGACCGATAACGACGGTTATCTGAAAGAGAGTGGCCAGTGGAGCGAACCGCTGGCGGAGAAAATTGCGGAAAACGAAGGGATAACCCTCTCTCCAGAACACTGGGAAGTGGTGCGTTTTGTTCGCGAGTTCTATCTTGAATTCAACACCTCTCCGGCCATTCGCATGCTGGTCAAGGCGATGGCCAATAAGTTCGGTGAAGAGAAAGGCAACAGCCGCTATCTGTATCGTCTGTTCCCGAAAGGCCCGGCAAAACAGGCCACCAAAATTGCCGGCCTGCCTAAGCCAGTGAAGTGTATTTAATACCGAATACCGAAATTTACGTATTCGCGCCCCGGTTGATGGGGTTCCGTTAAGACCTTATCAACCCGCGCGCTGCGCGGCCCACCCGCTTTCAGCCACGCCACCAGCTTGTCGACCTGCTCCGCTTCGCCGCAGGCGACCACTTCGACGCTTCCGTCGTCCATGTTGCGCGCGTATCCCGTTAGCCCAAGCTCAACAGCTTCGCGCTGGGTGCTGTAGCGGAACCCGACGCCCTGAACAACGCCGTGAACCCAGGCAATAGTGCAGACTTTAGACATTCTTCTTCTCCTTAACGTAGCGTTTTCGGTAAGCAGCCGTAGTGTTGCCGGAAACGGGCGGTGAAACGAGAGCTGGAAAGATAACCACATTGTAATGCGATTTCGCCGATCGGTAATCGTGTTGACTGTAGCTGCGACAAAGCCACGGCCATCCTCACCTCCTCCACAATCTGGCGAAAACTCTGCGACTCTTCACGCAACCGCCTGCGCAGCGTCGGCACGCTTAATGCGAGACGGCTGGCAACGTCCTGCGCAGTCCAGTCTCTGGCGGGCGACAGCATAATGAACTGCCGCACCTGCTCGGTCAGGTTACTGTTTCGCTCAACAAGCAGCGGACCCGCCACACCGTCATGCAGCAGGGCCAGCAACAGACCGAAGGCCTGATGCTTTTGTAGCGCTTCCGGTAACTCCTGACGCACGGCGTGCAGCAGGTTGTACCACATAAATGCCAGCCCCTCGCTCAGCGGAGCACAGAGCGAATGCAGCGTCGTGCGCGGCCAGGATTTCAGGTAATGCGCTTTAAACTCGGCAACAATTTCCGGCGATAACATTAGCAAATCCGAGTGAAACAGCCCGTTTACAGGCTGATTGATAATTTCCATCGACGTATTGGCAGGGATAATAATGAGCTCATCCCGTGTCGCCTCCAGGCGGTTATCATCCTGAACAATCACCTTACTGCCGTGAGTGATATGACAAATAGCCGGAAAAAAAAGTTTAACCTGGTGCAGGCGATGCATTTTGCTGGCAGTCACTTCACCCGCCGTAAGATGTTTATGTCGAAAATGAAACTCCTGCACCCTGCCATCCTTATCTGCTGTAGGTTGCCGTTAACTGAGCCTTTGCCAGAACGTGACTATTGAGCATAAAACCGACCAGCGCGCCGCTGGCATTGTTGTCGACGGGCAGTTTATCCACGTCGAGCGCCCAGACGGTAATCTGATAGCGGTGAGGCTTATCCCCGGCGGGTGGACATACGCCGCCGAATCCAGAATAGCCGAAATCATTACGCCCCTGCACAGCGCCGGCAGGTAATTTCTCGCCGTTCGGATTACCGGCATCAGCGGGCAGCGTCATTGTCTTCGCCGGGATATTGGCTACTGTCCAGTGCCACCAGCCGCTGCCGGTAGGTGCATCCGGGTCATATACCGTAACGGCAAAACTTTTCGTACCGGCAGGGGGATTCTTCCATGCCAGCCGTGGTGAAGTATTTCCACCGTGGCAGCCGAACCCCTCAAACACCTGCTGTGTCGCTAACCGCCGTTCGCCGGAAATATCCCGGCTGGTGATGCCGAAAGGCGTTGCCGCTAAAACCTGAGAACTCATTGCCGCCAGAGCGGCTATGGCTATTACACTGTGCTTTTTCATGGGTATTTCCTTTGCTGAACCGGAAGCCCTAAGATAAAGCACGCAACAATGCCCCAATGTGCCTAAGCGATTTGATTTTGTGCCGAAACGCTCAACGGCATCCGCAGATGATTGCGCCTTGCTGAATGTGGTAATCTACGCGCCATTTCCTGAAATCGACAGAACAGCAAATTATGAGTGTACGTTTAGTGTTAGCCAAAGGGCGCGAGAAATCATTACTGCGCCGTCATCCCTGGGTCTTTTCCGGCGCGGTTGCCCGTATGGAAGGCAAAGCCAGCCTCGGTGAAACCATTGATATCGTTGACCATCAGGGTAAATGGTTAGCGCGAGGCGCCTACTCGCCAGCGTCCCAGATCCGTGCTCGCGTCTGGACGTTTGATAAAGATGAAACCATTGACATCGACTTCTTCGTTCGCCGCCTGCAGCAGGCGCAGCAGTGGCGCGACTGGCTGGCAAAACGTGACGGGCTGGACAGCTACCGCCTGATCGCCGGTGAGTCCGACGGCCTGCCGGGCGTGACCATCGATCGCTTCGGTGACTTCCTGGTACTGCAGCTCCTGAGCGCCGGAGCGGAATACCAGCGTGCCGCGCTGATCAGCGCGCTGCAAACGCTGTTCCCGGAATGCGCCATTTACGACCGCAGCGATGTGGCGGTGCGCAAAAAAGAAGGCATGGAGCTGACTCAGGGGCCCGTAACGGGCGAACTACCACCGGCCCTGCTGCCGATTGAAGAGCACGGCATGAAGCTGCTGGTGGATATTCAGGGCGGGCACAAAACCGGTTACTACCTCGACCAGCGCGACAGCCGTCTGGCTACGCGTCAGTACGTTGCCGACAAACGCGTGCTGAACTGCTTCTCCTATACCGGCGGTTTTGCCGTTTCAGCTCTGATGGGCGGCTGTGCCCAGGTTGTCAGCGTGGATACCTCGCAGGAAGCGCTGGACGTGGCAAAACAGAACGTCGAGCTGAACAAGCTGGATCTGAGCAAAGCGGAATTTGTACGCGATGACGTGTTCAAGCTGCTGCGTAAATATCGCGATCAGGGCGAGAAGTTCGACGTCATCGTGATGGATCCACCAAAGTTTGTGGAAAACAAAAGCCAGCTGATGGGCGCGTGCCGTGGGTATAAAGATATCAACATGCTGGCCATCCAGCTGCTGAACCCGGGCGGGGTTCTGCTCACCTTCTCCTGCTCCGGCCTGATGACCACAGATTTATTTCAGAAAATCATCGCCGATGCCGCAATAGATGCTGGCCGTGATGTACAATTTATAGAGCAGTTCCGTCAGGCAGCCGATCATCCCGTGATTGCTACCTACCCGGAAGGACTGTATCTGAAAGGGTTTGCCTGTCGCGTCATGTAACTTGAAAAGAGAAATATTGCCCGCACATAACGTGTAAGTCGTATTTCCCGGGAGGTGACTATGATTGCCAGCAAATTCGGTATCGGCCAGCAGGTCCGCCACACTTTGCTCGGGTATTTGGGTGTGGTCGTGGATATCGACCCGGAGTATTCCCTTGATGAACCGTCAGCAGACGAGCTGGCGGTCAACGCAGAGCTTCGCGCCGCGCCCTGGTACCATGTGGTGATGGAAGGTGATGACGGGCAACCCGTCCACACCTACCTCGCCGAAGCGCAGCTGAGTAGCGAGCTGCAGGATGAGCATCCGGAGCAACCCACTATGGATGAACTTGCTCAGACTATCCGCAAACAGTTACAGGCTCCGCGCCTGCGGAACTAAGCGTGTAAAAAAAGCCCGATGAACGGGCTTTTTTTTATTACTTCGCCAGCCCCAGACGGGGGATATCGATCGCCGGACAGCGGTCCATGACGACGTTCAGCCCCGCATCCCGCGCCAGTACCGCAGCCTGCTCGTTAATCACACCCAGCTGCATCCACAGCGTTTTCGCCCCTACGGCGATAGCGTCCTGCGCCACTTCCCACGCTGCCTCGGAGTTTCGGAAGACATCAACCATATCAATTTTTTCCGGCACGTCAGCGAGCGTGGCATACCCCTGCTGACCCAGTAAGGTTTTCCCCGCCACTTTTGGCGAGACCGGGATAACGTGATAGCCCTGATCGAGAAGGTATTTCATCACCCGATAGCTTGGGCGATCGGGTTTATCGCTCGCGCCCACCAGCGCAATGGTACGCGTAGATGTCAGAATCTCGGCAATATCGTTCTCTTTCATGGTTTTTCTCCTGGCTTTTTTAAAAGTGTACGCCAAACCGCACATCTCAACCATCCATCCCATACAGATGCATGAGGGCAAAACGGCGAAATATGTCTATATGTTAGTAAACGTGATTATCGAAAAATTTAGATACATTAATGCGGCGACAGGATTTCTGACGGGAGCCTTCTATGAAAACCGGTATTGCCACGGCTCTGATTGCGTTAGTGATGCCGGTCTGGGTTTTTGCTACCACGCTCCGGCTCTCTACCGACATTGATCTCCTTGTTCTGGACGGAAAAAAGGTCTCCAGCTCGTTATTGCGGGGTGCGGACAGCATCGAATTGGATAACGGGCCGCATCAGCTGGTCTTCCGGGTGGAAAAATCGATCGGGCTTGCGAATCACGAGCAAAGGATGTACATCTCGCCGCCGCTGATCGTCAGCTTTAACACCCGGCAAATCAGTCAGGTGAACATCACTCTGCCTCGCCTTGAAACGGAGAAAGAGTCTGCGGCCTTCGACGCTTCACCCCGCGTTGAACTGCTGGACGGGGATGCGATGCCGATTCCGGTGAAGCTGGATATTCTGGCGTTGACGACCTCACCGAAAGGCCCGGATTACGAGGCAGCGACCCAGACCTATAACAAAGCGGGTAAACGCGCCTCTCTTCCGCAGTTTGCGACCATGATGGCGGACGACAGTACGCTTTTGTCCGGCGTCTCCGAACTGGACGTTATTCCTCCCCAGTCCCAGACCCTGACGGAACAACGCCTTAAATTCTGGTTCCAGCAGGCTGATGCCGACACGCGGGCCCGTTTTTTACAGTGGGCAAAACAACAACCTTCATCATAAGCCACATTTTTTACGCCTTTCTCTTGCAGCGTCAGACGGTTCCCGTCATCGTGTAGTCAGTTAACCTGATGGATATGATTATGGAACTGACAACACGCACGCTGCCTGAGCGCAAACACATTGCTCTCGTGGCGCACGATCACTGTAAACAAATGCTGCTTAACTGGGTTCGCCGCCATCAGTCTTTGCTGGAAAAACACGCCCTGTCGGCGACCGGTACAACCGGTAACCTGATCCAGCGCGAAACGGGTCTACAGGTGAATGCGATGCTGAGCGGCCCGATGGGCGGCGATCAGCAGGTCGGCGCGCAGATTTCCGAAGGGAAAATTGATGTGCTGATCTTCTTCTGGGACCCGCTGAACGCGGTTCCGCACGATCCGGATGTCAAAGCGCTGCTGCGCCTGGCGACGGTGTGGAATATTCCAGTGGCGACAAACCTCTCGACGGCGGATTTCATCATCGAATCGCCGCAGTTTAACTCACCGGTAGATATCCTTATTCCGGACTATCAGCGTTATCTTTCAGAGAGATTGAAGTAGCTTTTTTTTGCCGGGTGGCGGCTACGCCTTACCCGGCCTACCCACCCTTGCCCGGCGGCGTTATGGCTTCCGCGCCACCGGCACATCTATACTCTTCAATATATCGACAAACACGGATGGCTCCTCTTTATTGAACAGCAGCCACACGCGATGGCGCGCGCGGGTCATTGCCACATACAGCAAACGCCGCTCTTCGGCATCCGGGAAATCTTCCGGCTCCGGCAGCAGGGCCTGTTCCATCACCGACTCGCGGGCCGGGGCCGGGAAACCGTCGCTCCCCTCTTTCAGCCCCACCACGATCACATAATCGGCCTGCTGCCCTTTGCTGGCATGAATCGTCATAAATTCAAGCTGCAGTTTCGGCCAGCGGGTGGCGGCTTTTTCCAGCGCCTCAGGTTTAATGTGATGGTAGCGTGCCAGCACCAGGATACGCTCATCGGGCTTAGCGTAGCCGCTGAGCTTGTCCAGCAGCGGTTCCAGCTGATCGTCCGCCAGCAGGGTCACTGCTTTTTTATCCCCAGGCCGCAGGCTATTGAGCGGTTTTGCCAGCTGATGCGGGTTCTGCTGGATAAAGCGGTTGGCGATTTCACCAATCCGTGAATTGAAGCGGTAGGTCGTATCCAGATCGCTGCGATCGCCTTCGCCAAAATAGTGGTGGAATGCGGTCGTCAGCGAAAGCTGTGCCCCGCTGAAGCGATAGATGGCCTGCCAGTCATCCCCCACCGCAAACAGAGAGGTATGTTTATTTTGTGCCCGCAGCGCCGAGAGCAGAGCCGCACGCTGTGGAGAAATATCCTGGAACTCATCCACCAGAATATGTTTCCACGGGCTGACAAAACGTCCCTTTTCAAGAATGATGATGGCTTGATGGATCAAACCGGAGAAATCGACCGCATTTTCTTCTTTCAATGCTGTTTTCCAGGCCTTCAGCAGCGGCGCCATCAGCTTGACCCGCTTCGAAAACAGCTCGCGGATTGCCTCCGGCGCGCTTTCAATCATCTCTGCCTGCGATCCACCGTGCATTCGCATCAGGCTGACCCAACGGTCAAGTCGCGAACCCAGCCGACGCGCCAGTTTGTCATCCTGCCAGAAGCTGCCCTCAGGCACCTCCCAGTTGAGTTCCTCTTCCAGCCACTGACGCCACCCTTTCGCCTGCGCCTTTTTCTCACTGCACTGCTGGCGCCACGTTTTGATGAACAGCGCCTGACGCGCCTGCGCGTCGTTTTCCAGCTTACTGATGGAAGGCACTTTTTTACTGCCCTGCTGAATAATATGCAGCGCAAGAGCATGGAATGTTCTGGCCGTGATATCCCGGGTGTGCAGGCGCTCCTGGATCCGTTCGTCCATTTCCTGCGCGGCCTTACGGCCAAAGGCCAGAAGCAGAATTTGATCGGCGACCGCTTCCCCGGTCGTCAGCAGCCAGCCGGCACGCGCGACCAGCACCGACGTTTTACCGCTACCGGCTCCCGCCAGCACCAGCAGCGACTGCTCGCCGTTGACCACCGCTCGCGCCTGAGCCGGATTGAGCGGTGAAGATTCCACCGTACTGAAAAAATCGGCGTATTGGGTAAGCATGGCATCCGTCCAGGCCTGGTTATGGGCGAGACGGCTTTTATCCTTTTCATTCAGCCAGGCCTGACACTGGCGCCAGGCGTCGCGACAGTTGTCAAACTCGTCGAGACGCGTCACGGAGAGCGGCAGCGCCGAGAGTGCCTGCCGGATCTTTTGCTGCAGGCCGGCAGTCTGCTGACGGGTCAGCCACGCGTGCTGCGCGTTGCTCTGGGCGATATCGTCCAGCACCTGCTGCAGCACCTGGGCGGCAATCACGCTCATATCCTGGCTCCACTGCTGCCAGAGTGCGTTCAGGTGATGATGGAAACGCTGGGTTTCCGCCCACTCGGTGCCATGAAGGCGCACGACTTTATCGTCAGGCAGAACGAACTCCAGCTCGCCCCACACCAGACCGCGTTTGCAATGAATAGCCAGAAGCTGATTAAACGGAATAAGGTATTCGTGGCGTTCCCCGGAGACTTTCACCCCGGCATTGAGGAGAACAACCCTGTCGTAAGGGTGTTGTGCCAGGCGTTTGCCCAGCGACGTTGCTTTCAGTTCCATGTTCCGCCAAATCCACGAAGAGATAATTTACCTGACAGTTTAACTGCCAGTTTTAAGGTGCTCCAGCCTAAAAAAACGTTACAATCATTGGGCGTTAATTATATCGAAAGGAAGTGAGCGTTTATGCGTACCGTTCTGAATGTGTTGAATTTTGTGCTGGGCGGTTTTGCCACCACCCTTTCCTGGCTTTTTGCCACGCTGGTGAGCATCGTCCTGATTTTCACGCTTCCCCTGACCCGTTCCTGCTGGGAAATCACAAAACTCTCCTTAATCCCCTACGGGAATGAAGCCATCCACGTTGACGAGCTGAATCCGGAGAGCAAAAACGCCCTGATGAATACGGGCGGAACCCTGCTTAACATTCTGTGGCTGATTTTCTTTGGCTGGTGGCTGTGCATCATGCATATTTTTGCCGGTATTGCACAGTGCATCACGATTATTGGTATTCCTGTGGGGATCGCAAACTTTAAGATCGCCGCTATCGCCCTTTGGCCCGTTGGTCGCAGGGTTGTTCCGGTAGAAGTGGCCAGAGCGGCGCGCGAAGCAAACGCTCGCCGTCGTTTTCAGTAAATAAGGACTGGCCGCGTTTATGCTAAGCCCACTGCTTCGCCGTTATACCTGGAACAGCACCTGGCTTTATAACGTCAGGATATTTATCGCGCTTTGCGGCACGGTTGCCCTGCCCTGGTGGCTGAATGATGTCAAGCTCACCATTCCGCTCACGCTGGGGGTGGTCGCCGGGGCGCTGGCGGATCTGGACGACCGTCTGGCCGGGCGCTTACGTAACCTGGTCATTACGCTTGTCTGCTTTTTTATTGCGTCAGCTTCCGTTGAGCTGCTTTTCCCGTGGCCCTGGCTGTTTGCCCTGGGCCTTACGCTCTCAACCAGCGGGTTTATTTTGCTGGGCGGGCTTGGGCAGCGCTATGCCACCATCGCGTTTGGTGCATTGCTGATCGCTATCTACACCATGCTGGGCGTTTCCCTGTACGACCAGTGGTACCAGCAGCCGGTTCTGCTGTTGCTCGGTGCCATCTGGTATAACCTGCTGACGCTAACCGGTCATCTGATTTTCCCGGTTCGCCCGCTGCAGGATAACCTTGCCCGCAGCTTTGAGCAGCTAGCCCGCTATCTGGAACTGAAATCCCGGCTGTTCGACCCGGACATCGAGGAAGAAAGCCAGGCGCCGCTCTACGATCTGGCCCTGGCAAATGGCCAGCTGGTCGCCACTCTTAATCAGACAAAAGCTTCCCTGCTTACCCGTCTGCGCGGCGATCGCGGTCAGCGCGGAACACGACGGACGCTTCACTACTATTTTGCAGCCCAGGACATTCATGAACGCGCCAGCTCCTCGCACGTTCAGTATGCCGCCCTGCGCGAGAAGTTCCGCTACAGCGACGTGATGTTCCGCTTCCAGCGTCTGCTGTCCATGCAATCCCAGGCGTGCCAACAGCTCTCGCACTCCATTCTGCTGCGCACGCCCTATCAGCATGACCCCCGCTTTGAACGCGTATTCAGCCATCTTGATGCGGCACTCGACCGCGTTCAGGCCAGCGGAACGTCACCGGAACACATCAAAGCGCTGGGTTTTCTGCTTAACAACCTGCGTGCGATTGATGCCCAGCTGGCAACCATTGAGTCCGAACAAGCGATGGCGCTGCCAGGCAGTGAGGTGGAAAACCAGCTTGCTGATGACAGCGTACACAGCGTTAGCGATATGTGGCTACGGCTGAGCCGCAACTTTACGCCGGAGTCGGCTCTCTTTCGGCACGCCGTGCGAATGTCGCTGGTGCTGTGTGTGGGGTATGCCTTTATCCAGATTACCGGACTGCATCACGGCTACTGGATCCTGCTGACCAGCCTGTTCGTCTGCCAGCCGAACTATAATGCCACCCGACATCGTCTTGCGCTGCGTATTATCGGCACGCTGGTTGGCGTCGCGATTGGCCTTCCGGTGCTCTATTTCGTGCCCTCCGTTGAAGGTCAATTGATCCTGATCGTGATCACCGGCGTGTTGTTCTTCGCGTTTCGCAACGTGCAGTACGCCCATGCCACCATGTTCATCACGCTGCTGGTGCTGCTCTGCTTTAACCTGCTGGGTGAAGGGTTAGAAGTCGCCCTGCCCCGAGTGATCGATACCCTGATTGGCTGTGCGATTGCCTGGGCCGCGGTCAGCTTTATCTGGCCGGACTGGCGTTTCCGAAATTTGCCGCGCGTGGTAGACAGGGCGATGAACGCCAACTGTCGATACCTTGACGCGATCCTGGAGCAGTATCATCAGGGCCGCGATAACCGCCTGGCTTACCGGATAGCCCGCCGCGACGCGCACAACAGTGATGCGGAACTGGCCTCCGTAGTCTCTAACATGTCGACGGAGCCTCGCGCCACGGCGGATATTCGTGAGACCGCGTTCCGCCTGCTCTGCCTGAACCATACGTTCACCAGCTATATTTCGACGCTGGGCGCTCACCGTGAGAAACTCACCAACCCGGGTATTCTCAACCTGCTCGATGACGCCGTCTGTTATGTCGATGACGCGCTTCATCATCGACCAGCCGATGAGCCGCGCGTTGAACAGGCGCTGGATGAACTGGCTCAACGCATTGCGCATCTAGACCCGGGAAACGACAGTAAAGCACCTCTGGTGCTTCAGCAGATAGGCCTGCTTATCGCTCTGCTGCCTGAAATTTGCCGGCTGCAACAGCACATCGCTACCTGGAGGAGTGATTCTCCTGTGGCTCAGTCAACGCATTAAACCACTCCGTGAGCTCCCGGCGAATGTCTGCCGGGAGTGCCGCTTCATGCAGCCCCTCGATAGCCCCTTCCAGCGCGAAGAGAACTTTAATACTCAGCGCTTTATTTTTTGCCCGCATCTTTAGCCAGCACGCCCTTGCACCAAGCTCCCGCAACATTTCCTCATTGGTGATGCCAGCTTCAAAGAGCAAGACTTCAAGCTGAAAGGTCAGGTTTGGCAGATCCTTGAGTCGGTTTCGTTGATGGCGCTGATAACGCTCTTTTCTTGCCGCACTGAGCGCAAACGAGGAGAGCTGAAGTAACCGCTCCCTGTCCTGCCATAATCCGTCATCAACACGATAATAGTTGAGCAGCACCGGACGGCCTCGCTTCATCAACGTCAAAAAAGAGGAGGCATTTTTTACACAGTATTTGGCACTCTCCTCACAGGCGCGAAGGTAAAGCTCGCCATCTGAGACCATGGCAAAAACAGCATCATCCACCGCAAGGGTATAGCCGCCAAACAACGCGCGGTGATGAATCTCGCCCAACGGGGAGAGGTATTCCTGAGATTTATAAATCCGTTCATAAGATATCTTTTTCATGATATTTCCCTTCAAAATCATAAAGTAACAACTAAATTTCTTACTAGCGGATCCGTTAGCAGGAAAATAGGCAACTTAACGTCGTTGAGCAAGATGATTTTTCGAGGAGCATCAAGATTGAATGAATTTTGCGAGTCGCTTTCCGAAAATGAGGTTGATCTTTGGGCATACAGGGGTTACTGTATATCCATACAGTAACTACAGGGCTGGAATGAATATGCACACTTCAGGCTATGCAAATCGCGCTACCTCTCTCTCTTCTGCTGCAGGCAATGTCTCGCAGAATTCCATCGAGCGTGTTTCCACGGGGCTTATCAGTGAAGTGGTTTATCGTGAAGACCAGCCCTTGTTAACGCAACTTCTGTTACTGCCGTTATTACAACAGCTCGGTCAGCAATCGCGCTGGCAGCTTTGGCTCACGCCTCAGCAAAAGCTGAGCCGTGAGTGGGTTCAGTCCGCCGGCCTGCCGCTGACGAAAGTCATGCAAATTAATCAACTCTCGCCTTGCGATACCGTTGAGTCGATGATCCGCGCGTTACGCACAGGGAATTACAGCGTGGTGATTGGATGGTTACCGGAAGAATTGACTGAAGAAGAACATTTCCGTCTGACTGAAGCCGCTGAAGAAGGGAATGCGATCGGGTTCATTATGCGTCCGGTTCGATCGGATTCTTACCGCAGAGGACAACTTTCTGGGCTAAAAATTCACTCAAATTTGTATCATTGAGCGAAATTAAGATTTTTCCTGGAATTTTTTTTGACCGCAAGATGGGATTTAAGTTCCCGACCTAAAAATTGCGGCAAGGCTTGTCTGGTGCGGTTCTCCTTAATTTTATTGCACAAAATTCGTTCGAAAAATGTTAAATAATCGGTATACGGAACTTTTTTTTTCATATGCCTGACGGACTTCACACTTGTAAGTTTTCAGCTACGTTGTAGACTTTACATCGCCAGGGGTGCTCGGCCTAAGCCGAAGATATCGGTAGATTTATATTTGACCACGCCCCCCGGTGAAGGATTTAACCGTGATTCTCTCTTGAGACTTTCATGGCGAATTTTGGATGATAACGAGGCGCAAAAAATGAAAAAGACAGCTATCGCGATTGCAGTGGCACTGGCTGGCTTCGCTACCGTAGCGCAGGCCGCTCCGAAAGATAATACCTGGTATGCAGGTGGTAAACTGGGCTGGTCTCAGTTCCACGACACTGGCTGGTACAACAGCAGCCTGAACAATGATGGCCCAACTCACGAGAGCCAGCTTGGTGCAGGTGCGTTCGGTGGCTATCAGGTTAACCCGTATGTTGGTTTTGAAATGGGTTACGACTGGTTAGGTCGTATGCCATACAAAGGCGACACCATCAACGGCGCTTTCAAAGCACAGGGCGTTCAACTGACCGCTAAACTGGGCTACCCAATCACTGACGATCTGGACGTGTACACCCGTCTGGGCGGCATGGTATGGCGTGCTGACTCCAGCAACAACATTTCTGGCGACAACCATGACACCGGTGTTTCCCCAGTATTCGCTGGTGGCGTTGAGTGGGCTATGACCCGTGACATCGCTACCCGTCTGGAATACCAGTGGGTTAACAACATCGGCGACGGCAACACCGTTGGTGTTCGTCCAGACAACGGCATGCTGAGCGTAGGTGTTTCCTACCGTTTCGGCCAGCAGGAAGAAGCAGCACCAGTTGTTGCTCCAGCGCCGGCTCCAGCTCCAGAAGTACAGACCAAGCACTTCACTCTGAAGTCTGACGTTCTGTTCAACTTCAACAAAGCGACTCTGAAACCAGAAGGTCAGCAGGCACTGGATCAGCTGTACACCCAGCTGAGCAACCTGGATCCTAAAGACGGTTCTGTAGTGGTTCTGGGCTTCACCGACCGTATCGGTTCTGACGCTTACAACCAGAAACTGTCTGAGAAACGTGCTCAGTCTGTTGTTGATTACCTGATCTCTAAAGGTATCCCAGCTAACAAGATCTCCCCACGTGGTATGGGCGAATCTAACCCAGTTACTGGCAACACCTGTGACAACGTGAAAGCTCGCGCTGCACTGATCGACTGCCTGGCTCCAGATCGTCGCGTAGAGATCGAAGTTAAAGGCATCAAAGACGTTGTAACTCAGCCAGCGGCATAAGTTATCGTCTTATAAAAAAACCCCGCCATGCGGGGTTTTTTATTGTCTGAAGAAAAGTAAAAAATCTACTTTTTACCCAACAGAGCCTGAAGGTCGTTCTTCAGCGTCGACATTTGGTTGGCGTACTTCTCTTTATGTTCTGCATCCTCAATCAGCTGCACGATGGTTTCCGACAGCGTTTTTCCCCGTCGTTGTGCCAGCCCGGCCAGGCGCTGCCAGACAACGAACTCAAGGTCGATTGATTTTTTGCGAGTGTGCTGATGCTCAGCATTAAAATGCCGTTTGCGTCGCGCGCGGATAGTTTGCTTCATCCGGTTTAACAACGCAGGATTGATGTGTTTCTCAATCCACCCGTTAACCTGTACCGGTTCATTTTCGAGGGTCAGCAAAATATCCACGGCTTCTTGCGCAGCGCTGGCTTCGATGTAGCAGGTGATCAGCTCCCCTTCACGGTGCTTTTTGACCAGGTATTTCCATTTCCAGCCGCTTTCGAGATTTTCCAGTTGTTGATATTTCATTGCGATCTCAGTGTTACCACGTAACTCTGTTCAGAATATCAGTTTTTTAGCAATCTGCTGAAAAGAAATCATATCCTGTGAGTGAATGCAGCCATTCGCCCTGTCGAAATCCCCAATCCTGCTTGGGTACAGCCCCCCGCTTACGGTATACTCCACGCTTTTACATCTGACTAAAAAACATCAACTTTGACCATTACGAAACTTGCATGGCGTGACCTTGTTCCGGATACCGAAAGTTATCAGGAACTGTTTGCACAGCCAGATCTCGCAAAAGAACACGAATTCATCCTTAGCGATACGCAGCCCCGTTTGCATTACGCGCTGGAGCAGGTGTTAAGCCCCTGGGCAACTGCGCCCTTCATGCTGCTCAAAGCCCCGGAAGAAGCGGAATACCTGACGCTGCTCGGTGATGCTGTGCGTCAGCTGAAGCCGGAAGCGAACGCCGTTTTTGGCGGGCAGTATCGTATTGCGGGACATGATGTCACTTTCGAACCTGCGGCGCAGGCCGATGGCGCTTTTGCCGCTAAGGGCGAAGTGGTTACCGCTAACTGGGTCGAGGCGGAACAACTCTTTGGTTGTCTGCGCCAGTTTAACGGCGAACTTTCGCTGCAGCCGGGGCTGGTACATCGCGCAAATGGCGGTGTTCTCATCATCTCACTGCGTACCCTGCTCTCGCAGCCGCTGCTGTGGATGCGTCTGAAAACCATCGTGCATCAGCAGCGTTTCGACTGGGTCGGCTACGATGAGTCTCGTCCCCTGCCTGTCTCGATTCCGTCTATGCCGCTGTCGTTAACCGTCGTGCTGACGGGCGACCGTGAGTCGCTGGCGGACTTCCAGGAAATGGAGCCCGAACTGGCTGAGCAGGCGGTATATAGCGAATACGAAGATAATATCCAGATTGCCGATGCCGACGATATGGCGCAGTGGTGCCAGTGGGTGATGACCGTTGCAGAACGTTTTGCGCTGCCAACGCCTGCGGCTGACGCGTGGCCAGGCCTGATACGCGAAGCGGTGCGCTATACCGGTGACCAGGAAACGCTGCCACTCTGCCCGCTCTGGATAGGTAAACAGCTGCGTGAAGTGGGTGTGATTAGCGGTAACGGTGCGTTCACCGGAGAGCAGCTCACCCAGATGCTGGCTCAGCGAGAATGGCGAGAAGGCTATCTTGCTGACCGTATGCAGGATGAAATTCTGCTGGAACAAATTCTGGTGGAAACCGAAGGCGAACGCGTCGGGCAGATCAACGCCCTGTCGGTGATTGAATTTCCTGGCCATCCGCGCGCATTCGGGGAACCGTCCCGTATCAGCTGCGTTGTGCATATTGGCGATGGCGAATTTACCGACATCGAACGCAAAGCCGAGCTGGGCGGCAACATTCACGCCAAAGGCATGATGATCATGCAGGCGTTTTTGATGTCTGAGCTGCAGCTTGAGCAGCAGATCCCCTTCTCGGCCTCGCTGACGTTTGAACAGTCCTACAGCGAAGTGGATGGCGATAGCGCCTCTATGGCTGAACTGTGCGCCTTAATCAGCGCCCTGGCGGAAGTGCCCATCAATCAGAACATCGCGATCACCGGCTCGGTGGACCAATTCGGTCGTGCTCAGCCTGTCGGCGGCCTCAACGAAAAAATTGAAGGCTTCTTCTCTATCTGCCAGCAGCGCGGTTTAAATGGCAAGCAGGGTGTGATTATTCCTGCTCCCAACGCACGCCATTTAAGCCTCAGCCAGGAGATTCTGGATGCGGTTGAACAAGAGCAGTTCGCCATCTGGGCCATCGAAGGGATTGAGGATGCACTACCCTTACTGACAAACCTGGTATGGGATGGCGAAGGGCAAACCACCCTGATGCAGACTATCCAGGAGCGCATTGCTCAGGCAACACAGCAGGATGCTCGTCACCGTTATCCATGGCCGTTACGCTGGCTGGGCTGGTTTAGTTCGAACTGATCGGACTTGTTCAGCGTACACGTGTTAGCTATCCTGCGTCCTTCACTAAAATAAGGCTTACTGAGAACATGGTAGATAAACGCGAATCCTATACAAAAGAAGATCTTCTTGCCTCTGGTCGCGGCGAACTGTTTGGCGCAAAAGGCCCACAGTTGCCGTCCCCGAACATGCTGATGATGGACCGTGTCGTGAAAATGACCGAAACCGGCGGCAACTTCGATAAGGGTTACGTAGAAGCAGAACTCGATATCAACCCGGACCTGTGGTTCTTCGGTTGCCACTTTATTGGCGATCCGGTAATGCCTGGCTGTTTGGGCCTGGATGCCATGTGGCAGCTGGTTGGCTTCTATCTGGGCTGGCTGGGTGGCGAAGGTAAAGGCCGCGCACTGGGCGTGGGCGAAGTGAAATTCACTGGCCAGGTTCTGCCTACAGCGAAGAAAGTGACCTATCGTATTCACTTCAAGCGCATCGTAAACCGCCGCCTGATTATGGGCCTGGCAGATGGTGAAGTACTGGTCGACGGTCGTCTGATCTATAGCGCAAGCGACCTGAAGGTTGGCCTGTTCCAGGACACTTCTGCGTTCTGATCGTGCTTTTCGAACCCCGGAAAGGCGAAACCTCCGCAATGCGGAGGTTTCTTTTTTGAAAGAGACGTTATCAGGCTATGAGTGCCCTGTCGCCGATGGCTTCTCGCCAGCCTCCAAGCCATTGTGACCTTTGATTTATCGTCTGATAAGGACACATTTCTTTAGAACGTCCAGCGATGCCGGCCTGATAACCACGTTGATGAGCCCGTTCCAGGCGATCTCGTTTCTGTCTCTTCATGCCTCGTTTCCCTCATTCTTTTGTCTGGTGGAAAGAAAACAGTGTCTGCACTATCTGCACAGGCACAGATAACGAATACCCCGAATTAGTCGCATCGTCAATGTTCAAAATTCATACGGGTGTCATATCTGTGAGCTACATGGAAGTTCATTTGTACAAAAATTGTGACGTGGCACAAGTAACAACCTGAGTTGAAAACGAAAAAAAAACCGCAATCAGCGACAGGCCAACTGCGGTTTTAATGATGAATTTTACTTATGGCAGCCGGGAAATCTCCCTCGCGATACTGGCCGACTCCTGCGCCCAACCCTGAGCCAGGACTTTCACCATTTCGTCATAGCCATCCTTCTGCTGCTTCAGCTCCAGATGGAAAGGACGCTTAATCAGCTGCCCCTGATGGTTCAGCAACCACTCCCCGCTGATCACCACCGCACCGTCATAGCGGCCGTGGAAGCCCGTTACTGTGACGTTCAGCATATCCTGATCGTTACCCAGCGGCTGCGACGCGACTACCCAGCCCGGAAGCTGGCTGCCCAGGTTAGCCACCAGCGTGTTGCGCAGCTGCTGATCCAGCGGGCTGGCCCACAGGTTGTTGGTCGCAATCACGTATTTAACGTCGCTGGTCTGATAGACCACGCCGTTTCCTGCCAGATAATCCGGCACGGCGACCTGCTCAACCCACAGCTGGCGGTTTCCCTGACTCGCCGTGCTTTGCCCACCGCTGTGGGTTGCCACAGGCAGCTGATAATAACTTTTATTATCTCCCCCTGAACTGCACGCCGTTAACAGCAGAGCGCCAACCATCAATAGCCATTTTTTCATTCTTTTGCCCTCTTCGGCTCAGGATCCTTTTTATCTTTCGCTTCGAACACCAGCGCATTGCTCTTCTCGTTGAGCGTTTTCAGCACCGGCTGCAGTTCACGCAGGACCTGATCAAGACGCTGCATATCTGCCACCATCTTGTTATAGGCCGCAGATCCCGGCTGGAAGCCCTGCATACTGCGGTTCAGCTCACGCAGCGTTTTCTGCATGTCCTGCGGCAGCTGCTGCATGCTCTGGCTCGCCGTGATCTTGTTGATGTTATCCAGCGTGGTTTGCAGACGGCGCATCGTTGCCTGGCTTTCGCTTAGCGAGTTTGTCGCCGCTTCAATCATCGGATTCAGTGGCAGATTGTTGATCTTGTCCAGCGTCTCCATCAGACGCTGCTGGATCTGCGCCAGACCGCTGCTCACCGTTGGGATGATCTTGTAGCCGCCGAATTCACGGATACCGGTAATCGGCGGTGCTTTCGGGTAGAAGTCCATATCCACATACAGCGCGCCGGTTACCAGGTTGCCGGTTTTCAGCGACCCGCGAAGACCGCGTTCCATCAGTTGGGTGATGTGGGTAGCGATATCCTGGTTTTCACCAATCTGGTTAAGCAGACGCTCTGGTTCAATGCGGATCAGCACCGGAATGCGATAGTCATCATCCAGCATCTGGCTCAGACCCGGGACGAAGAACGGCACTTGCCCAACCGTACCGAGGCGAATACCGCGGAACTCAACGGGCGCCCCCGGCTGCAGGCCGCGAACGGAGTCTTTGAAGAACATCAGGAAGTCAACGTGATCGGTATAGAGTGCATCCTGAATGCTTTTTTGATCGTCAAAGAGGCGGAAAGCGGTGTTCTCTGCAACCGGCTGCCCCAAATCCAGGCCTTCCGGCACGTCAAAACTCACGCCGCCGCCAAACAGCGTGGTCAGCGAACCCATTTCAACGCGCATGCCTGCCGAGGTCAGATCCACCGCGATCCCGCTGTCTTTCCAGAAACGGACGTTGCTGGTGACCAGGCGATCGTTTGGCGCATTGATGAAGAGCTGATAGCTAATTGCGCGTTTCTGCGGATCGAACGTGCTTTTCTCAACCGACCCGACGCGGTAGCCGCGGAACAGGACCGGGTCGCCGGCCGTGAGCTGACCTGCTTTTTTGCTGTCGAGGATCACGCGGATGCCCTTGGCATCAGGCGGCGCAAGCGGCGGTGAATCCAGAAGCTGGTATTTGGCAGGCTGGTTACCCTTAGCGCCGGGCTGCAGCTCTATGTAGGCGCCCGAAAGCAGCGTTCCTAAGCCGCTGATCCCTTCACGCCCTACCTGCGGTTTAACGACCCAGAAAACGGAATCGTCGTGCAGCAGTTTCTCCATGCCGGCATTAAGGCGCGCCTTAATCTCCACATGGGTTAAATCGTCGGTCAGGGTTGCGCTTTCGACCACGCCCACATCCACGCTACGGCTTTTGATGGTCGTTTTACCGCCCTCAATCCCCTCGGCATTGGTGGTTATCAGCGTGACTTCCGGTCCCTGATGGCTGTAATGATAAAACAGGATCCATGCACCGATCAGCGCGGTCACGATGGGAAAAATCCACACCGGTGACCAGTTTTTGACCTTCTGCACTTTCGCCTCTCCACTCTTATTTTCCATGCTCTTACTCTTCCTCATGGCTTGATTCAGGCTCACGATCCCACGATAAACGAGGGTCGAAGGTCATGGCCGCAAACATGGTCATGATCACGACCAGTGCAAACATTAAAGCCCCCATCGCGGGATAAATACTCATCAAACCGCCCATCCGCACCAGCGCAGAGAGAACGGCGATGACAAACACGTCTATCATTGACCAGCGTCCAACAAACTCGACCACTTCATAAATCAGGTGCATGCGTTCGCTGTCGCGCTTCCCATGGCCCTTCGCATCCCAACAGAGCCAGGCGATGGCGATCATTTTTAAGGTTGGCACCATAATACTGGCGATAAAGATAACGCCAGCGACCGGATAGGAACCCTCGCCCCAAAGCAGTATCACCCCGGCCAGGATCGTTGAGGGCATTTTGTCACCGAGCAAATCGGTGATCATGATTGGCAGAATGTTAGCAGGCAGATACAGCATGATGGACGTGACCAGCAGCGCCATCGTCCACTGAAGACTATTTTTACGCCGCACGTGCCCTTTCGTTTCGCAGCGCGGACAAACGTCGAGATCGGCGGGCAGCACGGCGGTACAGCATGGGCAGGAACGCAGCCCCTGACGAATGCCGGGCACGCCGACCTTCACCGTCTGCGCAAGCGTCGGTGCCGGGGCGATATCATCCCACGCCCAGCGCCTGTCAACGCACTGGAATGCACGCAGCTGGAGGACGCAGTACAGACACCACGGAATAAAGCTGCTGCCGATCCCCACGTCGCCGTACGCCATCAGCTTCACGAAACTGACCAGAATGCCCGCCAGAAAGATCTCGGCCATGCCCCAGCTTTTGAGCTGAAAAAGGATACGCGCAAGCCGGATTTTCAGTGATGCGGGCATCCTGACGCGGTTGACCAGTAAAAGGATTACGACCAGGCAAAAAGCCGGGACTATCTGGACAAACAGGAGAAAAAAGGTGCCGAGGCTAGCGTAATCTTCTGAGAACATCACGCCCGGGATCTCAAGCAAATCCACCTGGCTGGTTATCCCACCCACCTTCATATAGATGAAGGGGAAGAGATTAGAGAGCAGCAGCATAAAAAGTGCTGCAAGAGCGTAAGCAGTGGGACGCTGCCGCGGCGCGTCCCACTCGGTTGTCAACGTCGCACCGCAACGTGGACACAGGGCTTTATGTCCGTGACCAAGCTCTGGCAACGCCACGAGCATATCGCATTGCGAGCATAAAATATGCCTGTCGGCATGGTGCTGGTCACACATATGTTATCCCTGTTTATGCGCCGTTTTTCAGAGACTCAAGGTACTCCCAGCGCTCAAATGCTTCTTCCAGGGCTTTTTCAGCCGCGGACAGTTCTGACAGTACTTTCTGAGTATAGTCATGCGATTGGGTAAAGAATGACGCATCAGCAACCTGTTTTTGCAGATCCTCAAGCGCGGCCTCCAGCTCTTCAAGACGCTGCGGCAGTCCCTCTAGTTCGCGCTGCAGGTTATAGCTTAGTTTAGCCGAGGTTTTCTTGACAGTTTCTGCTTTTGTTACAGTAGCTTCAGGACCAATTTTGGACTTTGACTGCTTCGTCGCCAGCGACTGTGCCTGCTGCCCTTTTGCGTCGTGATAACCGCCTACGTATTGACCAATTCGCCCTTCACCTTCGAAGATCCAGCACTCGGTCACGGTGTTGTCAACGAACTGACGATCGTGGCTAACCAGCATCACGGTACCCTGATAGCCGTCGATCAGCTCTTCGAGTAGTTCCAGCGTTTCGACATCCAGGTCATTCGTTGGTTCATCGAGAATCAGCAGGTTACTTGGCTTCAGGAACAGGCGCGCCAGCAGAAGACGGTTGCGCTCACCGCCTGACAGCGCGCGCACCGGCGTCATGGCGCGTTTCGGATGGAACAGGAAGTCCTGCAGGTAGCCCAGCACGTGGCGCGGCTTGCCGTTTACCATCACCTCCTGCTTACCTTCAGCGAGGTTATCCATCACCGTACGGTCCGGATCCAGCTCCGCGCGGTGCTGGTCGAAGTAGGCGACCTCCAGCTTGGTCCCACAGTGAATGCGGCCGCTGTCGGCCTGCAGCTGGCCCAGCATCAGCTTCAGCAGCGTGGTTTTACCGCAGCCGTTCGGGCCAATCAGGGCGATTTTGTCGCCGCGCTGGACCTGTGCGGAGAAGTCTTTCACCAGCACTTTACCGTCAACCTGGTAGTTGACGTTTTCCATTTCGAAGACAATCTTGCCGGAGCGAGACGCCTCTTCCACCTGCATTTTGGCGCTGCCCATCACTTCACGGCGTTCGCTGCGCTCGCGACGCATCGCCTTCAGGGCGCGCACGCGGCCTTCGTTACGGGTACGGCGGGCTTTGATGCCCTGGCGGATCCAGACCTCTTCCTGCGCCAGCTTGCGGTCGAACTCGGCATTCTGCAGCTCTTCCACGCGCAGGTTTTCTTCTTTCTCCAGCAGATAGGTGTCGTAATCGCCGGGATAGGTGACCAGCTTGCCGCGGTCGAGATCGACAATACGCGTCGCCATATTGCGGATAAACGAACGGTCGTGTGAGATGAAAATAATGGTGCCGCTGAAGGTTTTCAGGAAGCCTTCCAGCCAGTCGATCGCTTCGATATCCAGGTGGTTAGTCGGTTCGTCCAGCAGCAGCACCTTCGGCCCGCTAACAAGCGCGCGGCCCAGGGCCGCCTTACGCAGCCAGCCGCCGGAGAGCGCCGACAGCTCCATATCGGGTTCCAGACCGAGCTGTGCCAGCACTTCATTAATACGGTTTTCAAGCTGCCACAGACCGTGGTGATCGAGCATCTCCTGCACTTTTGCAAGTTCGTTGAGGTTTTTGTCGCTCGGATCGGTCATCACCAGATGCGAAATCTCGTGATAGCGCTTCAGGTATTCGGCCTGTTCGGAGATCCCTTCCGCAACGAAATCGTAAACGCTGCCGGTCACGTGACGCGGCGGGTCCTGCTGGAGGCGGGAGACGATCAGATCCTGTTCGTAAACAATGCGTCCGTCATCCAGGCCCTGTTCACGGTTAAGGATTTTCATCAGCGTGGATTTACCCGCGCCGTTACGGCCCACCAGACAGACGCGCTCGTTATCTTCGATGTGCAGCTCTGCATTATCGAGAAGCGGTGAGTCGCTGAAAGAGAGCCACGCGCCGTGCATACTAATTAAAGACATTTATTTTTCCTTTCAGACCGCGGTAATAAACCAGCAGTTATGGATTTGACGGTTACGGGCAAAGTCCTGAGACAGCGTTTTTTGGCTGATTTCTTGTGCTTTCAGTCCCAGGGCTGCTAAGCCGTCATGATCCATACGGAAGCCGCGTTTGTTGTTCGAGAACATAATGGAGCCGCCTTTGCGCAGCAGGCGCTTCAGGTCGGTCATCAGGCGCAGGTGATCGCGTTGAACGTCAAAGCTATCTTCCATACGCTTGGAGTTGGAGAAGGTCGGAGGATCGATAAAGATCAGGTCGAACTGCTCATCGGTATCGCGCAGCCAGCCCAGCACGTCGGCCTGCATCAGGCGATGCTGACGTCCGGTTAAGCCGTTAAGGCGCAGGTTGCGCTCCGCCCACTCCAGATAGGTGCGGGACATATCTACCGTGGTAGTGCTGCGCGCGCCGCCCAGACCGGCATGCACGCTGGCGCTGCCGGTGTAGGAGAAGAGATTCAGGAAGTCCTTGCCTTTACTCATCTGGCCCAGCATGCGGCGGGCGATACGGTGATCGAGGAACAGACCGGTATCCAGATAGTCGGTCAGGTTGACCCACAGGCGCGCGTTGTATTCGCCCACTTCGATAAAGTCGCCCTTCTCGCCCATCTTCTGATACTGGTTTTTGCCTTTCTGACGTTCACGCGTTTTCAGCACCAGCTTGTTTGGCGCAATACCCAGCACGGCGATGGTGGCGGCAATGACGTCCAGCATGCGCTGACGCGCTTTTTGCGCATCAATGGTTTTCGGCGGCGCATATTCCTGAATCACCACCCAGTCCGCGTAGCGGTCAACCGCCACGTTGTACTCCGGCAGGTCGGCATCATACAGGCGGTAGCATTCAATGCCCTCCTGCTTCGCCCACTTCTCAAATTTCTTCAGATTCTTGCGCAGACGGTTAGCGTAATCTTCCGCCACGCCGGACGGCTTGCTGTCGGCCGCCTTCTCCGCCAGATGGTAGTTTTTCTGCACGCAGTCCAGCGGGCCGTTTTTCGCCTTAAACTGGCGATCGGCACGCAGCTGCAGGCAGCTCAGCAGCTCCGGCGAGGCGCTAAACAGAGACAGGTTCCAGCCGCCGAAGTGGTCCTTCATATTAAGGCCCAGCAGGCTGTGCAGGGCAATCAGCGCCGGTTCACTGTCGAGACGTTCGCCATATGGCGGGTTGCTGATCACGGTACCGTACGGGCCTTTTGGCAGCGGGTTGGTCAGGTTTGCCACGTCTTTTACTTCGAAGGTGACCAGCTCGCCGATACCGGCACGGCGGGCGTTGCTGCGCGCGCGCTCAATGACGCGCGGGTCGCTATCGGAGCCGTAGAAATGAGAGGTATATTCCGCCAGCCCCTTACGTGCGCGGGTCTGCGCGTCGTCTTTGACCTCTTTCCAGAGCGCTTCATCGTGCTGCGCCCAGCCTTTGAAGCCCCACTGGCCGCGGTGCAGTCCCGGCGCGCGGTCGGTGGCCAGCATGGCCGCTTCAATCAGCAACGTACCGGAACCGCACATCGGATCGAGCAGCGGCGTGCCCGGCTGCCAGCCGGAGCGCATCACAATCGCGGCCGCCAGGGTCTCTTTGATGGGTGCCATGCCGGTACGATCGCGGTAGCCGCGCAGGTGCAGGCCCGCGCCGCTCAGATCGAGGGAGATACTCGCCGTGTCGCCGTTCAGCCAGACGTTAATACGCAGATCGGGGTTTTCACGATCGACGTTAGGACGTTCCTTATTTTTACGGGTAAAGCAGTCCACAATGGCGTCTTTTACGCGCAGGGCACCGTACTGGCTGTTGCGGATCTCGTCGTTCACGCCGTTGAAATGTACCGCAAAGGTAGCATTCGGGGTGAAGATCTCTGTCCAGTCGATCATCTGTACGCCGGTATAGAGATCAAGGTCGCTATAGACCTTGCACTCCTTCATCGGCAGCATGATGCGCGACGCCAGGCGGCTCCACATCAGGCTCTGGTAAATAAGCCGCGTGTCACCCTCAAAATGGACACCACCCTGAACCACCTGGCACTCTTGCGCGCCCAGGCTTTCCAGTTCAGTTTTTAACAGCTCTTCCAGCCCACGGGCCGTACTGGCAAACAGAGAATTCATATCGTCACTTTTACTCTTAGAAAATTGTCGCGCATTATAGCTAATATGGCGTGTATGTCATAAAGTTGAAGGCTTATTTTCATTCGAGGGAGTGTGCAGTGGCGACGTTATCCAGGCTTTTTATTCATCCGGTGAAATCCATGCGCGGCATCGGCGTCTCTCACGCGCTGGCCGATATGAGCGGATTTGCCTTCGATCGTATTTTTATGGTCACCGAGCCTGACGGAACGTTCATTACCGCACGCCAGTTCCCTCAGATGGTTCGCTTTACCCCTTCCCCGCTTCATGACGGTTTGCACCTTACCGCGCCGGACGGTTCCAGCGCGGTGATTCGCTTTGCTGATTTTGCGCCCGTCGATGCGCCGACGGAAGTGTGGGGCAATCATTTTACCGCGCGCATCGCACCGGATGAGATTAACCGCTGGCTGAGCGGCTTCTTCTCCCGCGACGTGCAGCTGCGCTGGGTTGGGCCTGAACTGACGCGTCGCGTGAAGCGCCACGACGCCGTTCCCCTCTCCTTCGCCGATGGCTTCCCGTTCCTGCTGACTAACGAAGCTTCACTGCGTGATTTGCAAGGCCGCTGCAAAGCCAGCGTTCAGATGGAACAGTTCCGTCCGAACCTGGTAGTAACGGGCGCAGACGCCTGGGATGAAGACACCTGGAAAGTGATCCGCATTGGCAGCGTCATTTTTGACGTGGTGAAGCCGTGCAGCCGCTGCATTTTCACGACGGTAAGCCCGGAGAAAGGCCAGAAGCACCCTTCCGGCGAACCGTTGAAGACATTGCAGTCATTCCGCACCGCGCAGGACAACGGCGATGTCGATTTTGGCCAGAACCTGATCCCGCGCTCCAGCGGCGCGATCCGCGTCGGTGATGAGGTAGAAGTGCTCGCCCGTGGGCCAGCAAGGGTTTACGGCTCGGGTCAGGAAGAGGAGTTTGTCGACGTTGAGACAAACGTCGCCGCTGCGGTAGAGATTCACTGGCAGGGCAACGTGATCCGGGGTAATAACCAACAGGTTTTGCTTGAACAGCTGGAACAAGCAGGGATCCGCATCCCCTATTCCTGTCGCGCAGGCATTTGCGGATGCTGCCGCATCAGGCTGGTGGATGGAGAGGTCAGTGCGCTGAAAAAATCAGCAATTGGAAGTGACGGCACAATTCTCTGCTGTAGCTGCATACCGAAAACGTCCGTACAGCTGGAAGCTTAAACCGCCTGCTCGAGGCTGAAGGCATCCACGCGAAGCTGGGGCTTCAGCCTGTCGTTCATGACCTTAATAGCATCCCCAAGCTGCATCGTCCGCCCGGCAATCGTTACGCCGGGCTGCGCCAGCAGACAGAGTGCAGCATTTTCGCCAGGCTCAACCACCAGCAGGCTCACCTCTTCTGTAGTGTCGCTCAGATTTACGCTCGCCGCATCGCCCGTTGCCGGGGTCCAGTTCATGCCGTGGGGCAGAAAATGCCAGCTCTTTGGCATTTGCGGTTTCAGGAAACGGATAGCCACCAGCGCATTTAATACCAGCTCGGCGCGCTGCTCTTTAGAGAGCACCAGATCGCGGCATTTTTCCTCAAAGGAGAAATAAAGCGCTGCATCGTCAACGCAAAAGCCCGACGGGGAAAACGCATCCGGGGTTAACATTCGGCGGGCAAAACGAGAACGAAACAACATGCCATTGGCTAAGTCGAGCATCATTCGGTCATGCTCGTCGCAAAAATACCAGCGCCAGTTATCGTCAGGTTTAATTCGCATGTGTCTCTCCCGTCCCCAAACGTCCTGTACTAAAAATGTCCTGTTTGCCGCCTCGTTTATAACACCATTAATAAAAGACTATAATGACTAAATAAGCAACAGTGACGGAATATAAAACAACCAGGGCTGGAAATAAAGCCCTGGTTGTCTGATTAAGAGAAAAGATTAGATATGAGTAACGATTTCTTTAATCAGCGGCGGTCCTTTAAAAATAAAGCCGGAATAGATCTGCACCAGCGACGCACCCGCCGCCATTTTCTCGCGCGCAGCAATCACGGAGTCAATGCCGCCGACGCCAATAATCGGCAGACCACCTTTTAATTCCGCAGACAGGGCGCGAATAATTTCGGTGCTTTTTAATTGTACCGGACGGCCACTTAACCCACCCGCTTCGTCACAGTTTTTCATTCCCTGCACGAGGGAACGATCGAGAGTGGTATTGGTTGCAATCACACCATCAATATTATGGCGAACCAAACTGTCGGCAACCTGGATCAATTCTTCGGGAGAAAGATCCGGGGCGATCTTAACCGCGACCGGAACATATTTATGGTGGATCGACTGAAGTTCATTTTGTTTATTTTTAATGGCACTCAGAAGATCGTCCAGCGCTTCGCCATATTGTAAAGAGCGCAGCCCCGGGGTATTGGGTGAAGAAATATTCACCGCAATATAACCGGCATAGGCGTAGACTTTTTCCATACAAATCAGATAGTCATCTTTACCCTGCTCTACCGGCGTGTCTTTATTTTTGCCGATATTGATGCCTAATATCCCGTCAAAATGGGCTTTTTTTACATTCTCAACCAGGTGATCAACACCGAGGTTATTAAAGCCCATGCGGTTGATCAGCCCTTCGGCTTCCACCAGTCGGAACAGGCGCGGCTTGTCATTTCCCGGCTGCGGGCGCGGGGTGACGGTACCGATTTCAATGGAGCCAAAGCCCATCGCGCCCAGGGCATCAATGCACTCGCCATTTTTGTCCAGACCGGCCGCCAGACCTAGCGGATTTTTAAAGGTCAGCCCCATGCACTGCACAGGTTTTACCGGCACATTCTGACGCACCAGAGCGGCCAGCGGCGTTCCGGTAATACGACGTAATTGCTGGAATGTAAATTCATGAGCGCGCTCAGGGTCGAGCTGGAAAAGGGCTTTACGAACGAAGGGGTAGTACATGAACTCTCCTGGATTCCCGGTGTGCAAACCGGGAGGGGATTATGGGCGATCCAGGCGCGAAAGGGAATTGACCTGCGGCAAAAAATCAGCGCAAAACGCAATCGTTTACCTTCCCGTCTATTTCTTATGCACTTTTTCGCATTTTAATTGCAGATAAATCATTTAGTGGAATAACCGTGCGGTGTCACACTCCTGAAAATTGTTATGAATGTTAGATAAAAGCAAACAATTAGTTATAAGGAGGAAGTATGCGCGTCATTACCCTGGCCGGAAGTCCACGATTCCCATCGCGCTCCAGCGCCCTGCTGGAATATGCCCGCGAAAAACTCAATGCTCTGGATGTGGAAGTGTGCCACTGGAACCTGCATAACTTCGAACCTGAAGATCTGCTTTATGCCCGTTTTGACAGCCCTGCGCTGAAAACGCTCATCGAGCAGCTTAACGGCGCTGACGGCTTAATAGTGGCAACGCCCATTTATAAAGCCTCTTTTTCCGGCGCGCTGAAAACCCTGCTCGATCTGCTTCCGGAACGCGCCCTGGACGGCAAAGTCGTGCTGCCGCTGGCAACGGGCGGTACGGTTGCCCATTTACTGGCCGTGGATTACGCCCTGAAGCCGGTACTGAACGCGCTGAAAGCGCAGGAGATCCTCCACGGGGTTTTCGCCGATGACTCGCAGGTCATTGACTATCAACACAAACCACACTTTACGCCCAACCTGCAAACCCGCCTCGATAACGCTCTGGAAACGTTCTGGCATGCCCTTCACCGCAGAGATATCCAGGCCCCGGCGTTTGGTCAGCCTCAAGGAGTCGCACATGTTTAAAACGTTCACCCGTATCGGTCTGGCAGGTCTGATGGCCCTTACCTCGCTGGCCCATGCCGCAGAAACAGCTCCGGAAAGTTTACGCATCGGGTATCAGAAAGGCAGCGTCAGCATGGTGCTGGCGAAAAGCCACCAGCTTCTGGAAAAACGCTTCCCGGATACTAAATTCTCCTGGGTGGAGTTCCCTGCCGGCCCGCAGATGCTGGAGGCCCTGAACGTCGGCAGTATCGATCTCGGCAGCACTGGCGATATTCCGCCCATTTTCGCCCAGGCCGCGGGAGCGGACCTCGTCTATGTAGGCGTTGAGCCGCCCAAGCCGAAGGCCGAGGTGATCCTGGTGCCTGAAAACAGCGACATTAAAAGCGTCGCCGACCTTAGAGGACATAAAGTTGCTTTCCAGAAAGGTTCCAGCTCACACAACCTTTTGCTGCGAGCTCTGCAAGAGGCCGGACTCAAGTTCACCGACATTCAGCCCGTCTACCTGACTCCCGCTGACGCGCGCGCCGCGTTCCAGCAGAAGAACGTTGATGCCTGGGCCATCTGGGACCCGTACTACTCCGCCGCATTGCTGCAGGGCGGCGTTCGCGTGCTGAAAGACGGTACCACGCTGAAGCAGACCGGCTCGTTCTATCTGGCCGCGCGTCCTTATGCGGAAAAGAACGGCGCATTTATTCAGGGCGTGCTGGATACCTTTACCCAGGCCGATGCCCTGACCCAGACCCAGCGTCAGGAGAGCATTTCCCTGCTGGCGAAAACCATGGGCTTACCTGAGCCGGTGATCGCGAGCTATCTCAACCACCGTCCGCCGACCACCATTACCCCGGTGGACGCACACGTCGCCGCACTTCAGCAACAAACGGCTGACCTTTTCTATCAAAACCACCTCGTGCCAAAACAGGTCACTATTCGCGAACGCATCTGGCAGCCTGCAGGCAAAGAAGGAGCTAAATCATGAGTCTGAATCTTTTCTGGTTTTTACCCACCCACGGTGATGGACACTATCTTGGTACAGAAGAGGGCTCGCGCCCGGTTGACCACGGCTACCTGCAGCAGATTGCGCAGGCGGCGGACCGAATCGGTTTCACTGGGGTGCTCATCCCGACCGGACGTTCATGTGAAGATGCCTGGCTGGTCGCCGCATCAATGATTCCGGTCACCCAGCGTCTGAAGTTCCTGGTTGCGTTACGTCCTAGCGTCGTCTCCCCTACCGTGGCGGCACGTCAGGCGGCAACGCTGGACAGACTATCCAACGGCCGCGCCCTGTTTAACCTGGTGACGGGCAGCGATCCGCAGGAGCTGGCAGGCGATGGGGTGTTCCTTGACCATACCGAACGCTATGAAGCTTCCGCCGAGTTCACCCGCGTCTGGCGACGCCTGCTGGAAGGTGAAACCGTTACCTTCAAAGGCAAGCATATCCACGTTCGTGACGCGAAACTCTACTTCCCGCCGGTGCAGCAGCCGCGCCCGCCGCTCTATTTTGGCGGATCGTCGGATGTGGCTCAGGATCTGGCGGCAGAACAGGTCGATCTCTATCTGACCTGGGGCGAACCGCCTGCGCTGGTGAAAGAAAAAATTGCCCAGGTCCGCGCTAAGGCGGCCGCCCATGGCCGCAAGGTGCGCTTCGGCATTCGCCTGCATGTGATTGTGCGCGAAACCAGTGAAGAAGCCTGGCAGGCGGCGGACCGCCTGATCTCGCATCTGGATGATGAAACGATCGCCAGAGCCCAGGCCGCATTTGCCAAAACCGACTCCGTCGGGCAGCACCGGATGGCATCCCTGCACAACGGCAAGCGCGAGAATCTGGAGATCAGCCCGAACCTGTGGGCGGGCGTTGGTCTGGTGCGCGGCGGTGCGGGCACGGCGCTGGTCGGCGACGGACCGACCGTGGCCGCGCGCATCAACGAATACGCCGAGCTGGGTATCGACAGCTTCATTCTCTCCGGTTATCCGCACCTGGAAGAGGCCTACAAGGTGGGCGAGCTGTTATTCCCGCACCTGGATGTCGCCATTCCGGAAATTCCGCAGCCGCAGCAGCTCCAGCTGCAGGGCGAAGCCGTGGCGAACGAATTCATTCCACGTAAAGCCGCACAGAGCTAAGGAGCGACCATGTCTGCCACCTCACAAAAATGGCTGCTGCGCGCCGCGCCGTGGTTTTTACCCGTCGGCATTGTGGCTCTCTGGCAGCTCGCGTCGTCCACCGGCTGGCTGTCGAGCCGCATTCTGCCCTCTCCGGAGGGTGTTGTAGAAGCGTTCTGGTCGCTGAGCGTCAGCGGTGAGCTGTGGCAGCACCTGGCGATCAGCTCCTGGCGCGCGGCGATCGGGTTTTCCATCGGCGGCAGCATCGGTCTGGTTCTGGGCCTGATCAGCGGTCTTTCACGCTGGGGCGAGCGGCTGCTGGACACCTCCATCCAGATGCTGCGCAACGTGCCGCATCTGGCGCTGATCCCGCTGGTCATCCTGTGGTTTGGGATTGATGAGAGCGCCAAGATTTTCCTCGTGGCGCTGGGCACGCTTTTCCCCATTTACATCAACACCTGGCACGGCATCCGCAATATCGATCGCGGTCTGGTCGAGATGGCACGCAGCTACGGCTTGTCCGGTTTTTCCCTGTTTATTCACGTGATCCTGCCGGGCGCCCTGCCCTCCATTATGGTCGGGGTGCGTTTCGCGCTCGGCCTGATGTGGCTAACGCTGATTGTGGCGGAAACCATCTCGGCCAACTCCGGGATTGGCTACCTGGCGATGAACGCCCGCGAATTCCTGCAAACGGACGTGGTGGTGGTTGCCATTATCCTTTATGCCCTGCTCGGCAAACTCGCTGACGTTAGCGCCCAGTGGCTGGAGCGCAGCTGGCTGCGCTGGAACCCGGCCTATACCCTTCAGGAGGCGAAAGCATGAATACTGCACGACTGAATCAGGGGACACCGCTACTGCTGAACGGCGTCACCAAACGCTACGGCGATAACACCATTCTTAACGGGCTGGATCTGCATATTCCCGCCGGACAGTTTGTGGCAGTTGTCGGGCGCAGCGGCGGCGGAAAGAGTACCCTGCTACGGCTTCTGGCCGGACTGGAAGCCCCCAACGGCGGCGACATTCTGGCAGGGACAACGCCGCTTTCGAATATCCAGGACGATACCCGCATGATGTTTCAGGATGCGCGCCTGCTGCCGTGGAAATCGGTTATCGATAATGTCGGACTCGGTCTTAAGGGCAACTGGCGGGATGAAGCCCGCCAGGCGCTGGCCGCCGTTGGGCTGGAAAATCGCGCCGATGAATGGCCTGCCGCACTCTCTGGTGGGCAGAAGCAGCGCGTGGCGCTGGCGCGCGCGTTAATTCATCGTCCGGGCCTGCTGTTGCTTGATGAACCGCTGGGCGCGCTCGACGCCCTGACGCGAATCGAAATGCAGGATTTGATTGGATCTCTCTGGCAGGCACACGGCTTTACGGTACTGCTGGTGACGCATGACGTGAGCGAAGCCGTCGCAATGGCCGACCGGGTGCTGTTAATAGAAGATGGTAAAATAGGTCTGGATCTGGCGGTAGATCTTCCGCGGCCTCGTCGCGTGGGCTCGGCAAGACTGGCGGAGCTGGAAGCGGAAGTGCTGGATCGGGTGATGAAGCGTGGAGGTACGGAGTTACAGCGAGCTAAGGCTAATGCCTGATGCCCTCACCCCGGCCCTCTCCCACAGGGAGAGGGAGGGTTAACTTTTATTACGCTAAGGCTTTAGCAATCTTCTCGTACAGATCGCCAGACAGGTTTTCCAGCCCTTTCAGCTGCTCAAGCGCGGCACGCATTTTCGCCTGACGCTTCGCATCGTAGCGTTTCAGACGGATCAGCGGCTCAATCAGGCGCGACGCCACCTGCGGGTTACGGCTGTTCAGCTCGGTCAGCATTTCCACCATGAACTGATAACCGCTGCCGTCTTCGGCGTGGAACGCGGCCGGGTTGCTGCTGGCAAACGCGCCAATCAGCGAACGCACGCGGTTTGGGTTGCTCAGTGTAAAGGAACGATGCTTCAGAAGGCTGCGCACGTTGCTGAGCGCATCGGCCGCCGGGCTGGTCGCCTGCAGGATGAACCACTTGTCCATCACCAGGCCATCCTGATGCCACTTGTCGTCGTACTCCTGCATCAGCGCATCACGACACGGCAGCTCAGCGGCAACGCTTGCACCCAGCGCGGCCAGCGCGTCGGTCATGTTATCCGCTTCATGATACTGCTTGCTCACAAGGGTGTTCGCCAGCTCGGTTTCACCAAACGCCAGGTAGCGCAGACAGGTATTACGCAGAGAACGTTTACCAATGTCCGCGTGCTCAACGCGATAAGCATCAAGCTTGTTGGCGTTATAAATGGCGAGGAACTCGTCCGCCAGCTCAGCAGCCAGCGTACGGGTCAGCGCTTCACGCACCGCCACGATCGCGATCGGATCGATAATCTCGAACAACTCGGCGATTTCCGTTGCTGACGGCAGGGTCAGAATTTCAGCGGCGAGCGCCGGGTCAATCTTCTCATCCAGCAGGATCGCGCGGAACGCGTCAGCCACGTGCACAGGCAGCGACAGCGGCTGGCCCTGCTGGTGACGGTTTACGTTGATCTTGATGTAGGTCGCCAGCAGGCTTTGCGCCGCATCCCAGCGGGAGAAATCGTTGCGCGCGTGACGCATCAGGAACGTCAGCTGCTGATCGCTCCACTTGTACTCCAGCTTCACCGGCGCGGAGAATTCGCACAGCAGAGCAGGCACCGGCTGGAAGTAGACGTTATCAAAGATAAAGGTCTGCTCGGCCTGGGTCACGTTCAATACGTGGTGTACCGGGTGGCCGCACTTCTGCAGTGGGATGACTTTGCCTTCGTTATCGTACAGCTCAATGCTGAACGGAATATGCAGCGGGTATTTCTCTTCCTGCTCTGCCGTCGGCGGCGTGCGCTGACTGATGGTCAGCGTGTACTGCTCGGTTTCCGGATTGTAGTCGTCTTTGACGGTAACAATTGGCGTACCGGCCTGGCTGTACCAGCGGCGGAAGTGGGAAAGATCGACATTAGAGGCATCTTCCATCGCCTGCACGAAATCGTCGCAGGTGGCCGCGCTGCCGTCATGACGCTCGAAGTAGAGCTGCATCCCTTTCTGGAAGTTCTCTTCCCCCAGCAGGGTGTGGATCATGCGGATAATTTCTGCGCCTTTTTCGTACACCGTCAGGGTGTAGAAGTTGTTCATCTCAATGACTTTATCCGGGCGGATCGGATGCGCCATTGGGCTGGCATCTTCTGCAAACTGCAGGCCGCGCATGGTTCGCACGTTGTTGATGCGGTTCACCGCGCGTGACCCCAGATCGGAGCTGAACTCCTGATCGCGGAAGACGGTCAGGCCCTCTTTCAGGCTCAGCTGGAACCAGTCGCGACAGGTGACGCGGTTACCGGTCCAGTTGTGGAAATATTCGTGGCCGATGACGCGTTCGATATCGAGATAATCTTTATCGGTAGCGGTATCGGTGCGCGCCAGCACGTATTTGGAGTTAAAGACGTTGAGGCCTTTATTCTCCATTGCGCCCATGTTGAAGAAATCAACGGCGACGATCATATAGATGTCGAGGTCATATTCGAGGCCGAAGCGCTCTTCGTCCCACTTCATGGAGTTGATGAGCGAGGTCATCGCCCACGGCGCGCGGTCAAGGTTACCGCGGTCTACGAACAGCTCCAGCGCCACCTCGCGGCCTGAGCGCGTTTTGAAGGTGTCACGCAGCACGTCGAAGTCCCCCGCCACCAGCGCAAACAGGTAGCACGGTTTCGGGAACGGATCCTGCCACTGAACCCAGTGACGGCCATTCTCCAGCTCGCCTTCACCTACGCGGTTGCCGTTGGAGAGCAGGAAGGGATACAGGGTTTTATCGGCGATGATTTTGGTGGTGAAGCGCGCCAGGACGTCCGGGCGATCGAGATACCAGGTAATGTGGCGGAACCCTTCCGCTTCACACTGGGTACACAGCGCCACGCCAGACTGGTAAAGCCCTTCCAGCGCGGTATTGGCGGCCGGGCTGATTTCATTCACGATGCGCAGCGTAAACTGTTCCGGCAGGTTGTCGATGACCAGTTGGTTGTTTTCTTCTTTATAGTCCGACCAGGCTTCATCATTGATATGCAGGGAGACCAGCGTCAGGTCTTCGCCATCCAGACGCAGCGGAACGGCGGTTGCGCTGTGGCGCGTCACTTGACTCACCGCCGTGACAACGGTTTTTGTGGCATCCAGGTCAAAAGTCAGATCGATTTCGCTAATCAGGTAATCCGGCGCACGGTAGTCGTGGCGGTATTTGGCTTGTGGCTGTTGTGTCATAGAAAACCTTATGCATCGTTTGTCGAGTAACGTTTCAATATATTCCTGTTGCGCAAATCGCGCTATGCAGAATGTTCATCTTTTCAGGGGCAAAACCTTTTTTTGCTACATTTGTATAACACGGGGCACAAAATGCCCTCGACCATAAAACGCGCTTATGTTGTGATCGGGGTTCAATAAATCACTAAACAAGGTATACTCCGGAGTTGTTTATTGTACTAAACGCTCCTGTGAGAGGATGCTACTGCGCACCTATGACTCAATTCGCTTCTCCAGTTCTGCATACGTTGCTGGATACCGACGCGTATAAACTGCATATGCAGCAAGCCGTTTTCCACCACTACTATGACGTTCACGTCGCGGCGGAATTCCGCTGTCGTGGCGACGACTTGCTCGGTATCTGCGCAGACGCCATTCGTGAACAGGTCGATGCTATGCAGCATCTGACGCTGCAGGACGAGGAATATCAGTGGCTTTCTGGCCTGCCTTTCTTCAAAGCCGACTACCTGAACTGGCTGCGCGATTTCCGCTATAAGCCGGAGCAGGTCACCGTGCTTAACGATAACGGCAAGCTGGATATTCGCCTTGAAGGTCCGTGGCGGGAAGTGATCATGTGGGAAGTGCCGCTTCTGGCGGTGATCAGTGAACTGGCTCACCGCTACCGTTCGCCGGAAAAAGGCGTCGAGCAGGCGGTCGCCGCGCTGGAAAACAAACTCGCAGCCTTCTCCACGCTGACCGCAGGGCTGGACATGTCCCGCTTCCGCCTGATGGACTTTGGTACGCGGCGCCGTTTTTCGCGCGACGTACAGGAGGCCATCGTTAAACGTCTGCAGCAGGAGCCGTGGTTCGTGGGCACCAGTAACTACGATCTGGCCCGTCGCCTCAACCTGACGCCAATGGGTACCCAGGCGCACGAGTGGTTCCAGGCGCATCAGCAGATCAGCCCTGACCTGGCCAACAGCCAGCGCGCGGCGCTGGCCGCATGGCTTGAGGAGTACCCGAATCAACTCGGGATCGCCCTCACCGACTGCATTACGATGGATGCCTTCCTTCGCGACTTTGGACCTGAATTTGCAGAGCGATATCAGGGGTTACGCCACGATTCAGGGGATCCGATCGAGTGGGGCGAGAAAGCGATTGCCCATTACGAGAAACTTGGCATTGACCCGATGAGCAAAGTGCTCGTCTTCTCGGATAATCTCGACCTGGCGAAAGCGGTCGAACTCTATCGTCATTTCAACACCAGAGTGAACCTGAGTTTCGGGATTGGTACCCGGTTGACCTGCGACATTCCTCAGGTAAAACCTCTGAATATCGTGATAAAGCTGGTGGAATGTAACGGCAAGCCGGTGGCGAAACTCTCCGACAGTCCGGGTAAAACCATCTGCCATGACAAAGCGTTTGTCCGCGCATTGCGCAAAGCGTTCGATCTCCCCTTGATTAAAAAAGCCAGTTAAGCGCTTATGGGAGCCTTTATGGCTCCCTTCCCTTATTTATTTCTCAATTCTTCTCTTTTGACTGCGAAATTTACTTGTCTGATAGCGGATGGCAGGTAACATAGATATCCCCCCATAAGGGTGGACAAGTGTTTATTTTTTCCGACTATTAACAGAGAGAATATTATGAGCGTTGTGCCTGTAGCCGACGTACTCCAGGGCCGTGTCGCCGTTGACCAGGAAGTCACCGTGCGCGGATGGGTGCGTACCCGCCGAGATTCTAAAGCTGGCATCTCCTTCCTCGCCGTCTATGACGGTTCCTGCTTTGATCCTGTACAGGCCGTCATTAATAATTCTCTGCCCAATTACAATGATGACGTTCTGCACCTGACAACGGGCTGTTCCGTTATTGTCACCGGCGTGGTTGTAGCATCACCGGGTCAGGGCCAGAGCTTCGAAATTCAGGCTTCTGCCATTGAAGTCACCGGCTGGGTTGAAGATCCGGATACCTATCCGATGGCGGCTAAACGTCACAGCATCGAATATCTGCGTGAAGTGGCCCACCTGCGTCCGCGTACCAACCTGATTGGTGCGGTGGCGCGCGTGCGTCATACGCTGGCGCAGGCGCTGCATCGTTTCTTCGATGAACAGGGTTACTTCTGGGTGTCGACCCCGCTGATTACCGCGTCCGACACAGAAGGTGCCGGTGAGATGTTCCGTGTCTCAACGCTGGATCTCGAAAACCTGCCGCGCACGCCGGAAGGTAAAGTGGACTATGACAAAGACTTCTTTGGTAAAGAGGCCTTCCTGACCGTTTCCGGTCAGCTCAACGGCGAAACGTACGCCTGTGCGCTGTCTAAGATCTACACCTTCGGCCCTACCTTCCGCGCAGAAAACTCCAACACCAGCCGTCACCTGGCGGAATTCTGGATGCTGGAGCCGGAAGTGGCGTTCGCCGACCTGGACGATGTTGCGGGCCTGGCGGAAGCGATGCTCAAGTACGTCTTCAAAGCGGTGCTGGAAGAGCGTCCTGACGACATGAAATTCTTTGCAGAACGCGTAGACAGCGATGCAGTAGCGCGTCTGGAGCGTTTTGTCTCAGCCGACTTTGCGCAGGTGGACTACACCGACGCGGTGGCGATCCTCGAGAAATGCGGTGAGAAGTTCGAGAACCCGGTTTACTGGGGCGTAGACCTGGCGTCTGAGCACGAGCGCTATCTGGCCGAGAAGCATTTCAAAGCGCCGGTTGTCGTTAAAAACTACCCGAAAGACATTAAGGCCTTCTATATGCGCCTTAACGAAGACGGTAAAACCGTGGCAGCGATGGACGTCCTGGCGCCGGGCATTGGTGAAATCATCGGTGGCTCTCAGCGTGAAGAGCGTCTTGACGTGCTGGACGCGCGTATGGAAGAGATGGGGCTCAACCCAGCTGATTACAGCTGGTACCGCGATCTACGCCGTTACGGTACCGTACCGCACGCCGGTTTTGGTCTGGGCTTCGAGCGTCTGATTGCCTACGTGACCGGTGTTCAGAACGTACGCGACGTGATTCCGTTCCCACGTACTCCACGTAACGCCAGCTTCTAATCGCTAAAAGACTAAAATGGCCAGCAGATGCTGGCCATTATTTTATTCTGTATTGTCAGTTTTCGTCAGCTTAAAGTCAGCGTCTTTAAACCTTCGCCCCGTCACAACCACTACCTGTTACGTTTTGTTTCCGCGAAACATCCAGCCACAAAAAATAAACCCTATTCTTATTGCGATTATTTCACCATCGGGCAATAGCACAAATTTCAACCATTTTCACAGCCATCCAGAAGGCTTTCAGGAGTCATAAGAAAAAACGGGTCGTTTAGCGTCTGTTTATATGAATTGCCTTTATCCAAATTAATCATAAGGAATTCATATATATAGGATATGCTCTGTTGTTTAATTCGCCAGGGCACTCTGAAGTTTGAGGTGGTTCACAAAGTTCCCAAAAATAAATATTTAGTTACACATATTTTCTTTCTGTTACTCAATCTTGAGAATTGTAGCACTTTCAGGCTAGCGAAACGCTTCGGCGAATGGAAAGATGCCTGTTAGATACATAAAGACACCTAACTCTCATCAATAGTTCCGGAAATATTCATTGACAGAATTTATTGACGGCAGTGGCGAGTGTCATAAAAAAACCAATGAGGGTAATAAATAATGATGAAGCGCAATATTCTGGCAGTGGTAATCCCTGCCCTGCTGGTAGCCGGTGCAGCTAACGCTGCAGAAATCTATAACAAGAACGGCAACAAGCTGGACTTCTACGGTAAAGTTGTGGGTGAACACGGCTTCACCACTTCTGGCGTACACAAAAACGCTGACTCCTCTTATGGCCAGATCGGCTTCAAAGGCGAAACTCAGATCAATGATCAGCTGACCGGTTACGGCCAGTGGGAATACCGTGCACGCGCCGGTGCAGCTGAAGGTGACCAGACTAACGTAACTCGTCTGGCTTTCGCTGGCCTGAAAATCGCTGACGCGGGTTCTCTGGACTACGGTCGTAACTACGGTATCGTGTATGACGTAGAATCCTACACCGATATGGCTCCATCCTTCTCTGGCGAAACCTGGGGTGGCGGTTATGTTGATAACTACATGACCAGCCGTTCTACTGGACTGCTGACCTACCGTAACAACAACTTCTTCGGTCTGGTTGATGGTCTGAACTTTGGCGTTCAATACCAGGGTAAAAACGATCGTAAAAACCTGAATGAAGCAAACGGCGACGGCGTTGGCCTGTCACTGGGTTACGAGTTCGGTGAAGGCTTCGGTCTGATCGGTGCCTACAGCACCGCTAACCGTACGCTTGAGCAGAAAAAAGATGGTAAAGGCGATAAAGCTGAATCCTGGGCTGTTGGCGCGAAATACGACGCAAACAACATCTACCTCGCGACCGTTTATGCAGAGACTCGCAACATGAGCCGCCTGGGTAACAGCGGCGAAAACTATGTTCCGAATGATGATGGTAATGTTTATAACATTGCTAACAAGACTCAGAACTTCGAAGTTATCGCTCAGTACCAGTTCGACTTCGGCCTGCGTCCTTCCGTTTCTTACGTTCAGTCCAAAGGTAAAGACCTGAACGGCATCGGCGACCGTGACCTGGCGAAATACATCACCACTGGTGCGACTTACTACTTCAACAAGAACTTCAACGTGTACGGTGACTACCGCTTCAACCTGCTGGACGACAAAGATGCGTCCACCAGCTGGGTTGGCTCTGACAACCAGGCTACCGTTGGCGTAACCTACCAGTTCTAATCAGTACACCACTTTGTTATATGTTTAATGAACAGGGCTTCGGCCCTGTTTTTTTATGCCTGACAGAAAATAATGGCGACTTTTGAAAAGCCGCACGCTTTTCGTCGCAAACGGTTGGCATTTTGTAAATCTACCGTTAACCTGATAGCGGATTTCACTTCTGTAATCACAATGGAACTTCGTCATGTTTGAGAACATTACCGCCGCTCCTGCCGACCCGATTCTGGGCCTGGCCGATCTGTTTCGTGCCGACGACCGCCCTGGCAAAATCAACCTGGGTATTGGTGTATATAAAGATGAAACCGGCAAAACTCCGGTACTGACCAGCGTTAAGAAAGCTGAGCAGTATCTGCTGGAAAACGAAACCACCAAAAACTACCTCGGTATTGATGGTATCCCTGAATTTGGTCGCTGCACCCAGGAGCTGCTGTTCGGTAAAGGCAGTACAATTGTGAGTGACAAACGTGCCCGCACAGCACAGACCCCAGGCGGTACCGGTGCGCTGCGCGTGGCGGCGGATTTCCTTGCGAAAAACACTTCTGTTAAGCGCGTTTGGGTAAGCAACCCAAGCTGGCCTAACCACAAGAGCGTGTTTAACTCTGCGGGTCTGGAAGTGCGTGAATACGCCTACTACGACGCGGCAAACCACTCTCTCGACTTTGACGGCCTGCTGGCGAGCCTGAGCGAGGCGCAGGCAGGTGACGTGGTGCTGTTCCACGGCTGCTGCCACAACCCAACCGGTATCGACCCGACGCTTGAGCAGTGGCAACACCTGGCGAAGCTGTCCGTAGAGAAAGGCTGGCTGCCGCTGTTTGATTTTGCCTACCAGGGCTTCGCCCGTGGTCTGGAAGAAGATGCCGAAGGCCTGCGCGCGTTCGCAGCCGTGCACCAGGAGCTGATTGTCGCAAGCTCATATTCCAAGAACTTCGGTCTGTACAATGAGCGCGTGGGTGCCTGTACGCTGGTTGCCGCTAACGAAGAGACCGTCGATCGTGCGTTCAGCCAGATGAAATCGGTTATCCGCGCTAACTACTCTAACCCACCGGCACACGGTGCGTCTGTCGTTGCGACTATCCTGAGCAACGATGCGCTGCGCGCTATCTGGGAACAAGAGCTGAACGATATGCGTCAGCGCATCCAGCGCATGCGCCTGCTGTTTGTGAACACCCTGGCTGAGAAAGGCGCGGATCGCGACTTCAGCTTTATCATCAAACAGAACGGCATGTTCTCATTCAGCGGCCTGACCAAAGAGCAGGTTCTGCGTCTGCGTGAAGAGTTCGGCGTGTACGCCGTGGCCTCTGGCCGCGTGAACGTTGCAGGCATGACGCCTGACAACATGGCGCCACTGTGCGAAGCGATTGTCGCCGTACTGTAATTTGCGCCCATAAAAAAGCCTGCGTTATGCAGGCTTTTTTTATTCGGGTTACCAGACAGGCATTTCATCCTGAAGGAACGGGTTATGGAGCCGTTCATAGCCCAGCGTCGACATCGGACCGTGTCCAGGGATAAACGTTACATCATCACCAAGCGGCAATAACTTCTGTTTAATCGACTGAATCAGTTGACCGTGGTCACCGCGCGGAAAATCGCTGCGTCCTACGCCACCTTTGAAAATCACATCGCCGGAAATCAGCAGACGGGACTGGTCATCAAAGAAGACGATATGGCCCGGCGTATGCCCAGGACAATGCAACACCTGTAAAGTCACATTCCCTATGCTAACGCGCTCTCCTTCGTTCAGCCAGCGATCGGGCGTCAGTGGTTGACACTCATCCAGGCCAAACATGCGGCTTTGGGCGGGTAACCCCTGCAGCCAGAACTCATCTTCTTTTTCCGGACCGACTATCGGCACGCCGTAGTGTTCAGCCAGTTCAGCCGCTGCACCCACATGGTCGAGGTGACCATGCGTCAGTAAAATCTGCATGAGCGTCACGCCGCTGTCGGCGACTTCCTGCTTGATCTTCTCAGCGTCACCGCCGGGATCGACAAGCGCGGCCAGTTTAGTCTGTTCGCACCAGATGAGAGAACAATTCTGGGAGAACGCGGTAACCGGAATAATACGATAGTTCATACTGCTCCTGTGTTTCGTTATTACCAGTGCCGAACCGGACCGGTATCAATATGCACAAAGTTGCTGCTGGGGTAATATCCTACACCACCTGCGCGCATAGATAACGCAGCTTTGCGAATATTGGCTAACGAAACGCCTTCAATATGGAAATCCATTGCCTGTCCCTTCGTGTGATAGCTTTTTTTCGCTACCCCGCGACTGTGGGCGCGAAGTTCATTATTGGTATCAATCGAGCGATAGCCAGAAATGAGCTGAACCGGCTTGCTGGTGCCCAGCAGGCCCTGAAGGCGGAAAAGCTGATCAAACAGTCCTGGATCGATGGCTTTTATTTTATTCGCGCGGAAATCACGGAAAAAATGGTTAAGTCTTGCTAATTCATCCTGAATATAGCCTCTGCCATCGAAAAACTCCGCTTTTAGCGACTCACCGGTATGCAGGTTGTTGAGCGTTAAAACTCGCGGACGAGGTGTCGAGAGGGTGGCAAATGCTGGCGTCGGCAAGATGGCCGCTGCGCCAAGCGCAACACCACCTAACGCCAGCAGTTTGCGGCGATTAGCGTCAAATTTGTCCATGATAATCAGGTCTACAGGTAAAAGAAATCGTAATATGCTTAGCGCACGAAGGGCACCTTAACTGGCAAAACCGGGTACGTCAAGGCGCCCAACCCCAGTGAATACGCGGCTTACAGCGATATTGCCCCTTATTCACCCTAACTTACGACAATCATTTTTCCCGAACTGCTTCATTTACCTGATTAATTGTTCCGCTTTTGGCAAAATTTGTGCGCCGGATCGCGCGGTGAGATCATAATTGTAAATATCTGTACGGTACTGAGTACGCCCGTCTTCGCCAACAAACGCCGTCAGATAGTAGAGATTGACCGGAATGTTGTGTCGAATATTAACGTAACGCGTATCCCCCTGCTTCAGGGCATCGGAAATGCGCGTATCGTTCCAGCCCGCATCCTGCAATAGCATATTGGCCAGCTCCGAGGCTTTGTTCACGCGTACGCAGCCAGAACTCAGCGCGCGAGTATCTTTCTGGAACAGGTTGTGGTTCGGCGTATCGTGCAGATAGATAGCGTCTGAACTCGGCATATTGAATTTGTAGCGCCCTAAAGAGTTATGCGCCCCGGGTGCCTGCTGGAAACGGAACGGCAGATTAGAAGCCGTAATTGTCGACCAGTCGACCATATAAGGATCGATGGCCTCTTTACTGTTCCATCCGCGCATCACCGTATAGCCATGACGTTCCAGATACCCCGGATCGTTCCAGACCTTCGGCAGAATGTCTTTTCTCGCCAGCGTCGGCGGCACGTTCCACGGTGGGTTAACCACCACGTTATTCAGCGCGCTGCTCATCATCGGTGTTTTACGATCCGGACGTCCGACAATCACGCGCGACGCCAGTTTTTCGCTACCGTCCTGATAATAGACCAGGGAATAAGCCGGAATGTTAACCATAATTCCGGTAGAGAGTGTTCCCGGCAGCAGGCGCAAACGCTGGATATTGAGCGCCAGCACCCCTGCCCGCTGCGCAGGCGATACGTTCAGCCAGTCTCGCGTCGTCTGGCCAATGACGCCATCGGCCCCCAGCCCCTGTGCGGTCTGGAATTGCTTCACTGCCGCAACCAGCTCGCGATCGTATGCTGCGGGTTTATTGCTGACGGCAATCGCTTTTTTCTCCTTCACGGGAGCTGACGGGCTGACCGCCGCATTTTGCGGATCGTCGCCTGGCAACGCAATATGTGGCCCGCCATCAAGAAGACCGGAGCGAGTCAGGATCTCGCGCAGAGCAGGCACATCGCTGCTCCACTGCCCCGGACGCAGCGTCGCGGTGCCGCGCATCTGAGGCCATGGGCGCGAGTCACCCACCAGCGCGAGGAGCGACTGGTGCAGAGTGGCATATTGTGGGTGCGCCGGTGCGAGGCTGGCGATAAAGCGCGGCAGTTCGCCGTTATCCAGCGCTAACTGCCATTGGTTAATCACCGACAGTGCCGGCGTCGCCAGCTTGTACGGCTTATCGCTGTAAAGCCAACGGTTGCCGTTGACCGGAATACCCGCCACGAACTGCAGGTAGCCCATCATGGCATCGGAAAGCACCACGTCCCGCGCCTGCCCGGTGACGGCAGGATCGGTTAACAGCTCAACCCATTTTGTAAACTGCGGCTGAAACCCTGCAATCGCAACCTCCGCCAGCTGCTGCTGGAAGGCGCGAACGGCATCGCGGTTTTCCCACATCGGTTTCATATCGCGGGCAGCATAAAGGAGCGTGAGCTGATTGAGATAGACAGGCGCGTACCCGGACGGCAGCCCCGACTGCAGCTGCTGGCTGAGCGATTCGGCGTCGATGCCTTCCGGCAGCGGCTTAATACCGGCCATGATAGCCGTTGCCGGAGACTGGTCCAGAGGCTGGGACAACGACGTTGGCTGCGCGCCCGTCGTTGCCGAGCTGTCAGTCGGCACAATTTCAGGCTCGTCGGCCTGGGCGGTTAACAGCGGAGCAAACATCACTGCCAGGCATAAACTTAGCGCCGACAGCTGACGACCACATTCTTTCTTAAGCAACATCCCTTGCCCCCTGTTTTCACGACATGCCCATCACGTTGGGGCTTTCTTTCATTATAGGTAGACGGCTAAGCTGTTGCCTTACCTTATGTAAAGAAGTTTAAAGATAACGCAGCCCTAAGCACAAGTTAAGTTTAAAAAAAAAAGCGGCGCCAGGGCGCCGCTTCGGGTCAGAAGACGCTTCAGGAAGCGTCCGCCGTGGTTTCAGGCAATGATTCTGGCGGCTGCGGCGCAAAGCCACGCAGCCCAACAACGTGAACGTGTTCGCTGTTCTGGAACACTTTACGCACCAGCTTGTAGGTTGTCCCTTTTTCGGGACTGATGTTCTCAGGTGCCGCAATGATGAGCTGCATATCGAGACGTTCGCAAAGCTCAAAAAGCGTGGCAATGGAGCGCGCATCAAGACGCGCAGCCTCATCAAGGAACAGCAGTCGGCATGGGGAGATGTCTTTGCCGCGCAGGCGGCGCGCTTCGTCTTCCCAGCTCTGTACCACCATCACCAGAATTGACATACCGGTACCGATCGCTTCACCGGTAGAGAGCGCTCCGGATTCCGCACGCAGCCAGCCGTCTGAGCCACGGTTTACCTCAACTTCCATTTCCAGATAGTTACGGTAGTCCAGCAGCTCTTCACCGATGGTTTGCGGCGTACGCTGCCCCATATCAATCTGCGGGTTCAGGCGCTGATAGAGCTTCGCCAGCGCTTCGGAGAAGGTCAGACGGTTACTGTTAAACAGATCCTGATGCTGCTCGTGCTGCTCAGAAAGCACTTCCAGCAGGGTGGCATGCGCTTCACGCACGTTAACGTTGAGGCGCACGCTGTTCACCTGACCAAACGACACGCTCTGCAGCCCCTGGTTGAGCTGGCGGATACGGTTCTGCTCGCGCTGAATGGTTTTACGAATAATGTTCGCCACGCTGCGGGAGCTGATTGCCAGCTTCTGCTCGCGGGAGGTCAGCTCTTCCGTCAGACGGCCCAGCTCGATTTCCATCTGTTCGATGGCTTCGACCGGATCGTCAGTACGGATGATGTCCTGGCGAATACGCTCGCGCAGGTGCTGGTAAACCGCCACGAAGAACTGGATTTTACGTTCAGGACGTTTCGGATCCTCTGACATGCGCAGGACATCGCGCAGGTGTTCGTTATCCGCCACCGCCAGACGCAGGGCACCCAACGCCTTATCCGACATGGAACGCAGCTCATCGGCGGAGAGATATGCCAGCTCACGACGGTGCAGACGACGCTCAACGTTATTATCTTTCACCATGCGCATCACCGCGCACCAGCCCGCCTTGGCGGTCACGACCTGCTCACGCATTTCGTGATAATCGCGTTCCAGCTTGCGCAGGCGACGGGTCAGGTTATCCATTTCGGCTTCGCAGAAGGTCAGCGCTTTTTCCAGCTGATTACGACGCGCACGGTTATTGCTGAGCTGCGAATGCAGTTCGTCACGACGGATACGCGCACGCTCTTCTGCCCCGCTGTCGGCACGAACGCCGATGTCCTGAAGCTCTTTCTGCAGATCGTTTAACAGCTCTTTCTTGGTGTCGAAGGAGCTTTTCAGCGAGGCCAGCACCTGGTTGTACTGGTTCAGCTGAGCGGAGTGGCTGCGCATTGCTTCGCGGGCGCGAGTACGTTCCGCTTCAGCCTGCTCAAGACGCTGACGCAGCTTTTCGTTCAGGTCACTGTTACCGCTCAGCATTTCCGCCGAATCGGAGTAGCCGAAGTGGGCGCGACGCTGCACCACCTCCGTCAGGGCAAACGCCTGCTGACGCGCCTCGCGCTGCACCTGCTGTGACCAGGCATAATCTTCTTTTAACTGCTCAAACTGCTCCGGGTCGCTCTGCAGGACAGAGACTACCGGCTCGAGCTTCGCCAGCTGATTGCCGTGCTGCTGCACGAAGCGCGCGGCTTCCTGCGCTTCATCCAGACGCTCCTGGATCTCGTCCACGCGATCGGCCAGCGTGTCATCCGCCAGCAGATTCAGACGCGGCAGAATGCGGTTAAGGGCAGCAACCCCCTCTTTGGCCTGTTCAAACTGAACGCGACTCTGCTGGTTATCACTTTCATGGCTGGCAATCGCACGTTCAAGCTCGCCACGGCGGGTATTGAGCTTGCGGATTTCGGCTTCCGGATCCGCGTCAAATGCCACGGCGAGATGGCTGCCGATAAAGCGGCTGAACGCCTGGTGCAGGCGCTGGGTTTTCTGCACGTCAAACGATAGAGTCGCAAAACGTTCAGACAGCGTTTCACGCTCGGCGTGCAGGCTTTCGATGCGGCTTTCGCGCGCGGCGCGGCCAAACAGCGGCAGCTCAGGGAAGCGGGAATAGCGCCACTGACGGTCGGCGATTTTCACCACCACCGCTTTTTCCAGCTCGTCGACGCTGAATACGCTGTCATCGAACGACTGCGGATCCCCTTCGATCAGGTAGAGATCTTCCGGACAATCTTCCAGTCCGGCAAGCTGCTCAGAAATCAGCGACAGATCCGGGACCACTATCGCGTTGCGGGATGGACCGTACAGCGCGGAGAAGTACGGGGCATCATCAAGACCTACATCATCATAAATCTCGGACAGCAGCACGCCGCCAAAACGCTCGGCGAGTGCATTCAGGCGCGGATCTTCTGACCCGCCCGGCTGGCTTAAGCGCTCAATTTCTTCGTCGACGTCACGCTTGCGCGCGCCCACTTCATCACGCTCAACAATAGCTTCGCGCTCGCGCTCCAGCAGCTGCTGCAGGTATTCTGTCACTTCCTGGCTGGATTCGAACTGCTCGCCGCACTGTTCGCTGAGCTGGTTCAGGCTGCTTTGAGCCGCCAGCCAGACCGGCGCCCGCTCCAGGAGCGTCTTCGAACGGGACTGAAGCTGCTCCAGCTCCTGACGCAGAGTCATACGCTGTTCGCTGGCGCTGGAGACCGTGTCTGAAAGCGCAGCGATACGCGCCTCAAGTTCCTGATGCAGGGCCTCAAGCTCGTCAAAATCGTAATTTTTTCCCTGACGCTTGCAGAATTCCGCCAGCAGACGCTCGGCTTCCTGCTGCTCGCGCAGGCGCTGCTCCAGCTCGTTCAGACGCATACGCAGCGGCTGAACCTGCTCGGCCAGATGGCGCTGGTTCACGCCGTCGCGCAGCAGCTCACGGGCAACGTCCCAGGCTTCGCTACGCGCCAGCGGGCCGTTAATCGCAACGACTAACTGATAAGCCTGCTCAAACTGGCTGTGCGCCGTTTGCGCGACGCTCATTTTTTGTTCGAGGGACAGCAGTTTTTCGGTGGCTTCCTGCTCTTTGGCCTGGAAGGTATCCAGCCACTCGTCGGCGCTTTCCGGCGTCAGGTCAGGCAGATGGCACAGCTCTTTCGCGCGCTGCAATGCCTGCAGTGCCTGGGTGTACTGAATCGCGCGCGTCTGCTGCACGTCCAGCGCCTGCTGGTAATCGGCAAGCTGGCTTTTCAGCTCATCCACTTCCAGCTCGGCGGCTTCGGCGCGGGCTTCGTTCTCTTCCTGCATGTCGGCGGCTTCGGCCACCACTTCATTTTGCTCTTCGAGACGGATCTGCAGCTCGTCGAGGTCCGCTTCATAGCGCTCGATTTTTTCCTGCTGACGCAGCGCAGTTTGCACCAGGTTCAGGTGATCGCTGGCGGCCTGGTAGTCGGCTTCCAGGTCGCCCTCGGCACCGTTGTGCTCACCGAGTTCGCGCGCCATTTCGACGTGCTTGTACTGCTCGGCCACCAGCTGTTTACGGGAGGTAAACAGCTCGCGACGGTATTCTAATGCCTGATCGAGATGGACGCGGCGCTCGTTGGCGTGGCGCATGTAGTCCGCCGCCACGTAGTTGGTGGCTTCGCTGATCAGGTGTTTAAACAGGTCACGATCGGACTGGGTAACGCGAATCGCTTCCAGCGTCATGCGGTTTTCACGCAGCGCCGCTTCCATATCCTGGAAGGCCTTACGCACCCCGCTGTTTTCCGGCAGCAGGTAGTCGCGCAGGGAGCGGGTAATCGCGCTGGAGATACCGCCGTACAGAGATGCTTCAATCAGGCGGTAGTATTTGCTACGGTCTGATGCGGTACGCAGACGACGCGCCACCACGCCCAGATCGAACATGAGCGAGTGGTAGTCGGTAATCGAGTTGAACTGCTTGAACTGCACGCCTTCGATCGCTTCAAGCTTATCTTTCAGCTCCTGCAGCGTCAGCACGCGCGCCTGGCGTTCGTTCAGTGTTTCCGTCAGCAGCGCCGTCGGCTGCACGGAGGTCGGCAAGCCCTGAATCGCAAACGGCTTGATATCCACTTTACGGTCGCGGCCGGCGACCTGCTGCAGGCGCACGCCCACGACTACACGCTGATGGCGGGAGTTAATGACGTCCAGAACCGAATAACAGACGCCGGCCTTCAGCTTACCGTGCAGACCTTTATCACGGGAGCCGCTTGTTGCCCCCGCTTCGGTGGTGTTACGGAAGTGAAGCAGCGTCAGGTCAGGGATCAGCGCCGTGACAAAGGCCGCCATGGTGGTGGATTTACCCGCCCCGTTACCGCCGGAGAGCGTCGTGACCAGCTCATCCAGATCGAACGTTCGGGCAAAGAAGCCGTTCCAGTTAATCAGCGTCAGTGAGCGAAATTTACCGCGTTCAATCATTACTCTTCCTCCCCGCTATCCGGCAGATTCTCTTCATGCTCATCATTGAGCTGCAAATGGTTTTCCACCGGCATCGCTTCACCGTCACGGATCATGCGAAGCTGCGCTTCACGCGCGTCATCGCCCGCACGCACGTCGGCGCCGAAGCGGAAGACAGATTCCGTAATGCGGAATTTGCTGCTGTCATGGCCCATAAACCAGACCATTCCCAGACGACGCAGACGGTTCAGGGAAGAGCGAACCTTTTCCTGTAATTTCTGACGGTCAAGATCCGAACCCGTGGAACGGTTGTTCACCAGCTTGAGCAGCTTGCTCTCATCTGCCAGCGTCAACAGCTCGTCGTAAAGTTCCTGCTGGGTGAAGATCCCTTCATTCGCCAGACGTTCCGGGCTGAGGTAGAGGTAGCAAAGAATTTTGCCGACCATCATATCCAGCTCGGAAAGCACGGAACGCGGAATCAGCGTCGTGGAGCGCGGGCGCAGGTAGAAAAACCCTTCCGGCGCGCGGATAAGCTCCACGTTGTAGCGCGCGTAAAACTCTTCCAGGTACTCCTGAAAGTCCATCAAAAAGGCGTGATTATCCAGCTCGTCTAAGCCAATGTGACGACCGGCACGCAGCTGGCTGTCCAGCGCCGGAAATAACGGATTCGCCAGCGCCTGTGCCAGCTTAACCGGCATCACTTGTTCAATATTTGTCAATGACATGCGCCTGTACCTTGGCTCCGTAATCGTTAATTGGCTGCCACTTCGGCGGCAGTCCGGTGAAATCTGCTTGCGCGATACCCAGGCGCACCGCCTGGTCTACCACAATGCGGGCAACGTCGAAGTGGCGCGCACGAGGATATTGCGCCAGATAGTCGCGCACCACGAGTCCAAGATCCAGCGGAGCTTGTCTGGTTTTGTAGACCGCGAGCTGTTCTTCGATCATCGCCGCAAGCTGCTCGCGAATTTCGTTAAATTCTTCGTATTCCAGATCCGGCGGCAGTTCACCGGTCACCTCTTCATCGCGCAGCGCCATCTCTTCGTCACGCATATCCAGCAGACGATCGGCATTGGCGTAGGTCAACGCCCACGGCGCATCGAAATAGGTCTGTACCGACTGACGCAGACGCTGAGCAAACACGCGGTTTTTATCCATATCGATCGCGGTACGGATAAATTTATGCACGTGTCGGTCATAGCCGATCCACAGGTCGATCGACTGCTGGCCCCAGCTGATAATACGGTCGAGTTTGCTCTGCAGGTCGAACACCAGACGGTCAATAAAGTGCAGATCGTCGTGCGCCAGGGTCGCATCCTGGATGCGCAGAAGGTTCGCCTGAAGCTTATCCCCTGCGGCTTCCAGCGTATCCTGGAGCTCACGCAGCGTGCCGGAAGTTTCTGACAGCAGAAGTTCACAGCTGGAGATGGCCGCTCGCCAGTCTTTATTCAGCAGCTGTGCGATATCGTCTTTCACCTGCTGCTGCTGCTCGTCCATCAGGCGCTGGGTGAGATCGATACTGTCGAAAATCTCGGCCACCGAATATTTCAGCGGCGCGTAGACGTTACGGTGCCAGTGGAATTCGTCACCGTTTTCATCCGCTGCGTCGGCGGCGCGCTTAAGCTCACCCGCCACGATCGAGAGCTGCATGGAAAGACGCAGCGTGGAAAATTCACGCTGGCGGATATAATAATCGGTGATGCCGATGCCCAGTGGCGTCAGACGATAGATGGCGTTTCCTTCCGCCTGCTCGCTGGTAAAGCGGTTCAGCAGACGTTGACGCACCATATCGTTGATTGCGTTGTTGGCACGCACGCTAATGGTTTCGCTGGTTTGCTCAAACGCATCACTGACATGGCGGAACGCATCCACCAGTTCACCCTCGCTCATTTCACCATCCAGCCGTTCGCCGTTCAGCGTGGCAACCGCCAGCAGGAAAGAGAGTCTGTCTACCGGCAGCGAGATGGAGAAATCGTTTTTCCTGGCCCAGGCAACCAGTTCGGGGACTGTCTGGGAAAATTCACTCATAGGTTATCCTTGCATCTGCGGCTTGTGCGCGGTGACGTGAATATAGCGGCCAAGGCTGATAAAAGGCTCCTGACGGCAATACCGCGTTTCTAATTCTGTTAAGGTGTCAAAACAGTCACGCTGTTTGTGTTTTTCACGCAGATAATCATGAAACACCCTGACGCCCGTCTTCCCGACTATCTGCCAGCCAATCGCTTCCAGCCAGCCATAAACCTGCTGTGGATCGCGCGGATAGTCCGGGGAAAGCGTGCGCTTTTTCTTTTTGGGCATCCCGACCTGAACATAGTCGAAGTTTCCTGCAACCATGTTGTGCATCAGAAAGCCGTTAGCATTGTAGAACATCAGCGACAGCGTGCCGCCCGGGCGCAACATCGACCACAGGGTTTGTAACACGCTTTGCGGATCGGCAACCCACTCCAGCACCGCATGAAACAATATCAGATCAACCTGGGTTTCCAAATGCTGTGCGATATCCTGAGCGGCGCATTGTATGAAATGCATGTTGTCGCTCACACCTTTCTCTTCTGCCGCACGCGTCGCCCGGGCGACCATTTCAGCAGAAAGATCGCAAAGCGTGACGTGATGACCGCGTTCAGCCATTTTTATGGCCGTCTGGCCTTCACCGCCACCGGCGTCCAGCACGCGCAACGTTTGACCACCGAACGTAGCCAGAATGGTGTCCAGATCCTGCCAGAGGATCGTCTGACGGAGCTGCCCTTTCGTGGTGCCATAAATGTTGCGCGAAAACTTTTCCGCGATGTCATCAAAATTGCGATCCCGCATTGGGAGAGTTCCACTCGCTAACTGCAAAACCGCTATTTTGTCACACCCGCGCGGAGAATGAACCTCTCTGGTGTAATATCACGGGTAATCACCTGCTATATGGTCAAAAAAGGAACCAAAAAGGATGCTTTTTACCCTTAAGAAATACATTGGAGGGATGATGCTTCCCCTTCCGCTGCTGCTCATCATCATCGCGCTGGGGCTGGCGCTGGTGTGGTTCAGTCGCTTTCAGAAAAGTGGCAAAACGCTTATCACGCTCGGCTGGTTAGTCTTGCTGCTGCTAAGCCTGCAACCGGTCGCGGATGGTCTGCTACGCCCCATCGAAAACAAGTACCCGACATGGCAGGGAAAGCAGAAAGTGGCGTACATCGTGGTGCTGGGCGGCGGATATACCTGGGATCCTGACTGGGCCCCCAGTTCAAACCTGATCAACAACAGCCTGCCGCGGCTGAACGAAGGTATTCGCCTCTGGCTGGCGAATCCGGGATCAAGAATGATCTTCACCGGCGCGGCGGCCAAAACGAACCCGGTGAGCACGGCTGAAGCGGGCGCCAGGGTCGCGGAATCGCTCGGCGTACCGCGTTCTTCAATAATCACTCTCGACAGCCCAAAAGATACCGAAGAAGAGGCTGCCGCTGTGAAGCAGGCAATTGGCGATGCCCCGTTCTTACTGGTGACCTCCGCCTCACACCTGCCGCGCGCGATGATTTTCTTTGAGAAGCAAGGCCTGCACCCGCTTCCCGCGCCGGCAAACCAGATGGCAGTCGACGCGCCGCTCAACCCGTGGGAGCGGGCTATCCCCTCCCCGGCGTGGCTGATGCATAGCGACCGCGTCGGCTATGAGACGCTTGGACGCCTCTGGCAGTGGCTGAAAGGATCGTCAGGCGAGCCAGGGCAACAGTGATTTTGTTGCCAGATCGAAGTTTGCGCGATTAAAACGTCCGGTGTTCACCAGCTGCGCGACTTCGTCCCAGAGCAGGTAGAGCCAGCGCCGCCAGAGAAATGCTTCCGCAACAGGGGCGCGCTGAAGGTAATGCCACAGTAAACCTTCCGCCGCCCCGCTGTCGCTGAGCCTGAAGAGCTCATATTCACGCGGAGCCCAGAGCATGATCCCCGGCCCGAGCATCGCCAGAAGCTGATCGCTGCGGGCATCTTTGAGCATGCTGCGCAGGGTGAAATTACCGTGGATCAAAACGCAGTTGTCATTAAAACCGTCGAACAGTGCCGGTAGGCACTCGCGGGTGCGAAACAGAATGCGTTTGTCCTGCATGGTTAAACCGGTATTGTTGAACTGGTTAAGCGTCCCCCAGAGCACTTCCACCCGCTGGCGGTACCACTGCGGCCACAGGTTTTCCTGAGTGCTGTCGACCGGACCAACAAGCCCGCGGCTATCCTGACGGTGCCAGGCCAGCAGCGCCTCGACAATCTGGTCTTTTAACTGCTCCCAGCGTTCCGGCGTGCGCGCAGGCGCTTCAACGGACACACCGCGTAAACGCTCAATCAGCAGCACGTCCGGGCCGGGGTGTTCCTCGTGGGTCATCACGCCGTACACCGTCGGCATACGGACGGTCCCCTCCCGCGCCAGCATCGACATTTTCCATGCAAGCTGCCTGGCTACTCCCGGCGAGGTGAAACTTCTGGCCATCAGCGGCATTGGGTTGCCCTGACTGTCATACAATGACCAAAGCGCGGTATCGGCCTTTTCACTCACGCATTCTACCCGGCTTAATTTCTCACCCAGCAGATGGCTAAGTTCGGCACGCAGCTGTTCCATATGAGATTACCCCCATTAAGACTACTGCTTTTATAATGAGCGTCCTTAATGAAGATGTCACCCGGAAGAGATCAATCAGGAAAAAGAAAGTGAAAAATAAAGCGGAGAGTGCATCCCTCACTGCGGAGAGATGCCGGTAAGATTAACGCAATTCGGCTCGAACGCGCTCAAGATCTTCAGGGGTGTCTACGCCCGTGCCGGGAACTTCCTCAGCAACGGCAACGTGAATTTTCTCGCCGTACCAGAGCACGCGAAGCTGCTCCAGCATTTCGATATGCTCCAGCGGGCTCGGCGCCCAGGCCACATAGCGGCGAATAAAGCCGGAGCGATAGCCGTAGATCCCAATATGACGCAGGAAGGTATCACCGATGGTCTCTTTAGAAAGCGCAAAGCGATCGCGATCCCACGGAATCGTAGCTCGGGAGAAATAGAGCGCATAGCCTTCCGCATCCATGACGACCTTCACCGCATTCGGATTGAATGCCTCTTCAGCGTGGTGAATGGGTACCGCCAGCGTGGCCATTCCGACCTGACGCTGGGCCAGGTTTTCGGCCACCTGACGGATAATGACAGCGGGGATCATCGGCTCGTCACCCTGCACGTTTACGATGACCGTATCATCACTGAAACCACATTTCTCAACCACTTCCGCCAGACGTTCGGTGCCGGACTGGTGATCGGCGCGGGTCATGCATACCTCACCGCCTGCTGCCTCAACCGCACGGGCGACGTCAGGATGGTCGGTAGCAACAATCACGCGATCGGCACCGGATTCACGCGCGCGTTCAAGAACATGCACAATCATCGGCTTGCCGTTGATATCCACCAGCGGTTTACCCGGCAGACGCGTTGAGGCATAACGCGCAGGGATAATGACAACAAAACTCATGGTTTGCTCTCTTCTGCTACCAGGGAGCGGGCTTCATTTTCCAGCAGTACCGGAATGCCGTCACGCAGCGGGAAAGCCAGGCTGTCCAGCTTGCAGATCAGCTCCTGTTTGTCCTGGCTGTAGTAGAGTTTGCCGTTGCATACCGGGCAGGCAATAATTTCAAGTAAACGGTGATCCATAGTTCCTCCGTATGGGTAATCGCTAAAGCTTAACACATTCCCTTTTCAGGGCGTGCCTGTTTCCCAGCCACTTCGACAGGATGTAAACAATCCATCAGGTACCCGGCCCAGCGTCACGTCGCGGGCACCCTGCCAGCGCGCGAATTCGCTAATGGCGGACGTTAACCCTTTTTCCAGGCTCGCCGTCACCCTTACGCCTTCTTGCAGATAAAGCGCAATGATTTCAAGCGTTCCGGTCTTGCGGTGCATTTTGGCATCCATACGCCCGACCAGTTGCTCCTTGTGCAGCAGCGGTAAAACAAAATAGCCGTACTGGCGCTTTGGAGCCGGGGTATAACATTCCAGCCGGTAGCTAAAATCGAACAGCTGCTCGGCGCGTTTTCTGTCCCAGACGACCGGGTCGAAAGGCGACAGCACCGCACTGTGGGTTGCCTGAAGTTTCCCCTCCTGGGCCAGAGGCAGTAGCGGGAGGAGATCCGCATGCAGCCACATTTCGCCAAGCGTATCCGCCGTGACGGGGATGATGCGCTGTTCGCGTTGCCAGATGTCCAGCAGCGGTTTCAGCGCGGGCTGGCGAAGGCGGTAATAGTCTGCCAGCCATTGGGGGCGGAAAATCCCCAGGCTGCGGGCGCTGTTCTCCAGCATGATGGCCTCGGCAGTCTCCTGGGTAAGCAGGTCACGCTCGTCGTCCCAGTGCGGCATCACGCGATGCGTCAGGTCGTAGACGCGCTGAAAATTACGCCGCTCAATCACCATGACTTTACCTGAGGTGAACAGCCCTTCGAGATGACGTTTGTGCGGCTTCCACTCCCACCAGCCGCTGGTGCCCTTGCGAGGGTGTTCAAAATCGGCAGAGCGGACGGGACCGTTTTCCTGAATATGCGCGATGAGCTGCTCAATTTCAGCCGCATGTTCCTGCATCCACGCCTGTCGGTATTTCCAGCCCATCTTTTCCGGCGCGAGCATGCGGTGACGAACCAGGGCAAAATCGCTGCGGGGCAGAAAACAGGCTTCGTGCGCCCAGTACTCCATTAACTCCCCCTTGCTTAGCGCTTCATCCAGCCACTGCGAAGGATAATTCCCCAGTCGACTAAACAGGACCAGGTAAGGGCTACGGGCCACAATGTTAATGGTGTCGATTTGAAGCAGCGACATGCGCTGGACGGTAGAGAGAATATCGGCAGGCTGTGCGCGGCGGCGGGGCTTTTTGAGCAGCCCCTGCGCGGCAAGGTGTAAATGACGTGCGGCTGAAAGCGAGAGTTGCGGTAATGACATGCGTTTTCCTGTCAGTCTAAGCGCCACCGGAACCGCGTAAGCCTTTACTGCACCAACGCAATCAGTTCCTGGAGCAAGTGTTCCGGCTGCTCGCCGCTGAGTTCAGCGTCAACCGGCAGATACCACCAGTTATCTTTCGCAAAGGCACGGCATTTTACCGCATCTTTTTCGGTCATGATCAGCGACTGTCCGGGCACAGTCAGGGCGTCAACCTGCCCTTCCACCAGCGCCTGGTGGTCGGCCAGCGGAACGCGTTTTTCAAGCCGGGCACCACACTGCTCCAGCGTCGCGAAGAAGCGCGGGGGATGACCAATTCCCGCCATCGCCACCGGTGAAGGTAGCTCAGCAACCGACCGGCGTTCACCCGTCGCCAGGTTGACCGCCAGACCCGGCTGCAGGTGCATGGGGATTTCACCCGCGTTTGCCTCACCGCCGTTCACAATCACCGCATCAACGGACTTAAGACGCGAAGCACGTTCGCGCATGGGCCCGGCCGGCAGCCACCAGCCGTTACCGAAGCGGCGAACCCCGTCGATGACCACAATCTCTTTATCACGCGCCAGGGCGTAATGTTGCAGACCATCATCCGTAATGATGATTTGCACCGCGTGTTCGTCAACCAGAGCCTGCACGGCGTCGCTGCGTACCGGGGAGACCGCAACTGGCGCGCCGGTACGCTGGAAAATCAATACTGGCTCATCACCCGCTTCTGCGGTCGTGGTTTCCGCCGACAGCAGCAATGGGTAGTGCGCCGCTTTACCACCATACCCACGCGACACCACGCCGGGGCGGATGCCGCGTTTTTGCAATTGCTCCACCAGCCAGATCACCACCGGCGTTTTACCGTTGCCGCCTGCCGTAAGATTACCGACAACCACAACCGGCACCGGCGCGCGCCAGGCACGCTTCAGCCCCAGACGGTAAAGCAGACGGATAATGCCGCTTACCAGGCCGTATAGCCAGGATAGCGGCAAAAGCAGCAGCCACAGCGGGTTCTCACCGGACCAAATGCGTGCAATCATTCGCCAAACTGCATCTTATGAAGCTGGGCGTAAACGCCGCGGTGCTCCAGCAGGTCAGCATGGCTTCCGCGTTCAACAATGATACCGTCCTCAACCACGACGATTTCGTCAGCCTGCTCGATAGTCGACAGACGGTGTGCAATCACCAGCGAGGTACGGTTCTTTTGCAGCTCATCCAGCGCAGACTGAATAGCACGTTCAGATTCCGTATCCAGCGCAGAGGTCGCTTCGTCCAGAATCAGAATCGGGCTATCGCGCAGTAGAGCACGCGCAATGGCAATACGCTGACGCTGACCACCGGAGAGCAGTACCCCGTTCTCGCCGATGATGGTATCCAGGCCGTTATCCATCTTATTGATAAAGTCCATTGCGTAGGCCATACGCGCGGCGTTCTCAATCTGCTCGCGGCTGTACTCATCAGTGCGCGCGTAAGCGATGTTGTTGGCGACCGTATCGTTAAACAGATGCACGTTCTGAGAAACCAGAGCAACCTGGTTACGCAGCGACTGAAGGGTATACTCCCGCAGGTCATGCCCGTCTAACAGGATCTCACCTTCGTTAATATCGTAAAAGCGGGTGATCAGACTGGCAATGGTCGATTTACCCGAGCCGGAACGGCCTACCAGAGCCACGGTTTTACCCGCGGGAATGGAGAGGTTGATATTACGCAGGGCCGGTGTTTCGCGGCCAGGGTAGGTAAAGGTCACATTACGAAACTCAACGTCGCCGTTTGCACGCTCAATGACGCGCTTACCTTCATCTTTTTCCTGCTCGGAATCCAGAATGCTGAACAGGGTCTGACAGGCCGCCATCCCACGCTGGAACTGGGCGTTGACGTTTGTCAGGGATTTCAGCGGACGCATCAGGGCAATCATTGAGGAGAAGACCACGGTGATGGTACCCGCCGTCAGCGTCTCCATGACGCTTGGGAAGCTTGCCGCATACAGGACGAATGCCAGCGCCAGTGACGCAATCAGCTGAATAATCGGGTCAGAGATGGAAGAGGCTGAGACCATTTTCATCCCCTGAAGACGCATTTTGTTGCTGACTTTATCAAAGCGTTTTGTTTCGACTTCCTGACCGCCGAAGATCAACACTTCCTTATGCCCTTTCAGCATCTGTTCCGCGCTAGTGGTCACCTGCCCCATCGTGTTCTGCATATTCTTACTAATATTGCGGAAGCGCTTTGAGACGACGCGGATGGCAATAGAAACTACCGGCGCCAGAACGATAAGGATGAGCGACAGCTGCCAGCTGTAATAGAACATCATCACGAACAGGCCGATGATTGACGCGCCCTCACGCACAACGGTGATCAGTGCGCTTGAGGACGAGGAGGCAACCTGCTCGGAGTCGTAGGTAATACGCGACAGCAGCGTCCCGGTAGACTGCTTGTCAAAGAACGAGACCGGCATGCCCATCATGTGGCTGAACAGGCGACGGCGCATGGTCATCACCACTTTCCCGGATACCCAGGAAATGCAGTAGCTGGAGATGTAGCTGGTGATACCGCGTAAGATCATCAGTCCGATAACCACCAGAGGCATCCACAGCAGCACTGAGCGATCCGTTTTACCAAAACCGTCGTCCAGTAACGGTTTGAGAAGCGATAGCATAAAAGTATCGCTGGCTGCGTTGAGGATTAACGCTACTCCCGCCACGATCAGGCCTGTTTTAAAGGGCGCAATCATCGGCCAGAGACGGCGGAAGGTTTGCCACGTGGAGAGATCTTTGTCGTTATGCATTCAAAAAACCAGCATTCGTTGAAATAGCCGCATATTCTACCCGTTATCGACGGGCGCGCCAAACCACTGATGATACCAAACGGGTAAAAATTGCTCTCGCAAGCGCCGGATTTGCCAGTGATGTTGCGAGAATGTCACCGATATTTGTCCAGAATGAGGGGTATCGTGCCAGATATACCCCTCTTTTCGATAGCGTCGGACAACTTTTGCTGACGGGAATCGCCATGCGTTATAGCGGGCCGCTGAATCCAGGGCGATTCTACCTTCCACCCGCTGTACCAGCGGCAAGGAAGAAGAAGTAATGCTGCCATGATGGGGCACCTGTATGAGGGTAGAGGTCAGATAACGCCAGTAATGGCTAAGCATAGCCTGTTCCGCCTGCGCTTCAATATCTCCTGTTAGCAGAACACTCTGCTCACCGTCGTCGATTTTTACCACGCAGGAATGGTTGTTTCCCTGAGCCGGGTAATTTTCAGTGGGCCAGTGTACGGTGAAGGAGAGTCCCTGCCACCTCCATCTCTCCCCGCGAAAACAGGGGTGATGCCCCGCCAGGCGCAATGGGCTTCTTACCCACAGGTCAGGCCATGCTTTTTGCAACGATGCGAGGCCTCCCGCATGGTCGAGGTGCTCATGACTGAGAATAACGCCTTCAGGCCGCAGGTGATGCCAGCGAAGCCACGGGATAATTAACCGCTGTCCGCTGTCCCCGCCCGGCCAGGCGAGCCCGGTATCATAGAGAATGGCTTTCCCCTGCCGTTCAATGACTATTGCCAGCCCCTGCCCCACATCCAGCATATGTACCGTCCAGCTCTCGCTTTTTTCCGTTCTCCAGAGAGGAAATGTCAGTAAGACACTTCCTGCAAAAATAACGGCGGGAAGGGTTTTCCAGGCACGAAAACGCCAGCCAATGATGATAAGCCAGGGCAGTAGTGTCATGTACTGCCAGCGTTGATCTACACTCTGCCAGCCATCAGGCAGGCGCATGAGGAGCCAGAATAGCCCCGCAAGTGACTTATCGGCTGCAAACCAGACAACGCTTTCCAGTGCTTCCAGCGGCAGCAGATGAAGCAGCATGCCGAGCAGGATCAGCGGTACGGAGACAAACGTCACCAGAGGAACGGCAAAGAGATTCGCGACCAGTGAGGTGAAGCTGAAGCCATGGAAAATCAGAACCTGTAACGGCATCAGCAGCATCAGCATACCGACCTGCAGAGAGAGCAGGTTCAGCAGCGGCCGTATACGTCGAGCCCGTTGCCAGTCAGGAAGAGGCAGCCACTGAAACCAGAAAATCAGCGCGGCGACGGCAAATGCAGACAGGGCAAGACTCTGCGAAAGTACGGCTAAGGGATCGCTTATCAGGATCGCTGCGATACAGCATCCCCATACCTGCCAGGGAGACCATTGGCGGGCAGCGATCCGCAACATTGCAAGCACAGCAAGCGCGATGACCGTTCGTAGCGCAGGAGGTTGCAGACCGGTAAGCCAGGCATAGAAGGCGGCAAAGCATAACCCAGCCAGGAGAGGCATTTGCCAGTAGACCCGATGGCTGGGTAATAAAAACTGGAGTCCACGTGCAAGTAACCAGACGAGGGATGCCGCCAGCGCGATATGCAGGCCCGAAATCGCCATCAAATGCAGCGTCCCGGTTTCACGCATCAGGTCTTTTATTTCCCGGGGAACATCCAGACGTTCACCCATCCCAAGTCCGAGGATAACCGCACCCCAGCGGTAAGCAGAAAGTCGGTTTTGCAGTGACATCAGGTATTGCGCTCGCAGGCTGCAGCGCCCATCGACGAGTTCAGCACGGGTGAAGCGCCCACTCAGCGTTTGATGTTGGGCAAAGGCGCTGCGCTGAGAATCATAACCGCCGTCGTTCAGTTCGCCATGGGCAGGCCTGAGCCTGAGCGTCATGGTCCAGCGCTGACCGGCACACGCTTTCTGTGGCAGATAGTTGCCATACAGCGTTACGCCGGTTGAAGCCCACCAGCGCTTGCCATCAATGCTGCGAATGTTTCCCTGATGCAGAGTAGCGCCGTCGGTCGATGTGAGTTCTACCTCAGCCTGCACAGCCCCCGTGGTTAAATGCTGCATCGGCCAGACGCTCTCCTGCGCGGCCAGAATGCCCCACGCACAAAATAACAGCGTAATACCAGCATACTTCACTCGATGGTTTTGCCATGCAGCAAGCACTATCCCGCCAGCCACCATGACCCACACGGTGTAAGGTGATGGCAGTTCAGGTAACCAGAGTAACGGGGCTATCGCCAGAATGGCGCAGATACTAAGCGTGGGAACTCCCATTGCTACCTCCCTGTTTCAGAGCGGCAGTATGTATGCAAGCAGTGCGAAATGTCAGATGAGAAAAATGCGTTTTGCAGCGCGCGCTGTGTTGTTTTTATCGGCTTACAGAAAACGAAACTGAAAATGCGGGACATCTTCAGAATAAAAGCGACAGACACAAAAAAAGCACCCGCAGGTGCTTTCTTTCGAACCCAGTTTAACCGGCTGGCTAAACTCAGTTACCGTAAATATTGGCGCGATCGCGCAGTTCTTTACCCGGCTTAAAGTGTGGAACGTACTTACCTTCCAGCTCGACTTTATCGCCAGTTTTCGGGTTACGCCCGGTACGTGGAGCACGATAGTGCAGAGAAAAACTACCGAAACCGCGGATTTCAATGCGCTCGCCCTGGGCAAGAGTGGAGGCCATATGCTCCAGCATCTCTTTTACGGCATCTTCCACTGCCTTGGCAGGGATATGCGGTTGCTGACTGGCAAGTCTTTCAATCAATTCTGACTTGGTCATGATTCCTCCGGTTCCTTTCAAACCAATTAGCTGAACAGCTCATTAAACAAGGGCGGCCGTAGCCGCCCTTTGTTATTGATTACAGGACGAATCCTGCAATCTGTCAAGTTTGCTCCTCATCCTTCACGCTGTAAATGCGTTACAGCGCAAATGATGCTGAGAACCTGATATTACTCGCCTTTAGCTGCTTTGAAAGCTTCAGCCATTGCGTTGTTAGAGAAGTTTGCATCTTCCTGTTTGTTAACAGTTGCGATTGCATCTTTCTCATCAGCTTCGTCTTTAGCACGAACAGACAGGCTGATTGCACGGTTCTTACGGTCAACACCGGTGAACTTAGCTTCAACGTCGTCGCCTACGTTCAGAACCAGAGTGGCATCTTCAACGCGGTCACGGGAAGCTTCAGAAGCGCGCAGGTAACCCTCAACGCCGTCAGCCAGTTCTACGGTTGCGCCTTTAGCGTCAACTGCAGTTACTTTACCGTTTACGATTGCGCCTTTCTTGTTCAGTGCAACCCAGTTGTTGAACGGATCTTCTGCGAGCTGTTTAACGCCCAGGGAGATACGCTCACGCTCTGCGTCAACCTGCAGAACAACTGCAGCGATTTCGTCGCCTTTTTTGTATTCACGAACTGCTTCTTCGCCTGCAACGTTCCAGGAGATGTCAGACAGGTGAACCAGGCCATCGATGCCGCCGTCCAGGCCGATGAAGATACCGAAGTCAGTGATAGACTTGATTTTACCTTCAACACGGTCGCCTTTGTTGTGGGTTTCCGCGAACTGCTGCCATGGGTTGTTTTTGCACTGTTTCAGGCCCAGGGAGATACGACGACGTTCTTCGTCGATATCCAGAACCATCACTTCCACTACGTCACCAACGTTAACAACTTTGGATGGGTGGATGTTTTTGTTGGTCCAGTCCATTTCGGAAACGTGCACCAGACCTTCAACGCCTTCTTCGATTTCAACGAAGCAGCCGTAGTCAGTCAGGTTGGTTACGCGACCAGTCAGTTTAGTACCTTCTGGGTAACGCTTAGCGATAGCTACCCATGGATCTTCGCCCAGCTGTTTCAGGCCGAGGGATACACGAGTACGCTCGCGGTCGAACTTCAGCACTTTAACAGTGATTTCGTCGCCCACGTTCACGATTTCGCTTGGGTGCTTAACGCGTTTCCACGCCATGTCGGTGATGTGCAGCAGGCCATCAACGCCGCCCAGGTCAACGAATGCGCCGTAGTCAGTGAGGTTCTTAACGATACCTTTGACTTCCATGCCTTCCTGCAGGTTTTCCAGCAGCTGATCGCGTTCTGCGCTGTTTTCAGATTCGATAACGGCACGACGGGAAACAACAACGTTGTTACGCTTCTGGTCCAGCTTGATTACTTTGAACTCAAGCTCTTTGCCTTCCAGGTGCAGGGTGTCACGGACTGGACGAACGTCTACCAGAGAACCTGGCAGGAACGCACGAATACCATTCAGCTCAACAGTGAAGCCACCTTTAACTTTGCCGTTGATAACACCGACCACAGTTTCAGCTTCTTCGTAAGCTTTTTCCAGCGTGATCCAAGCTTCGTGACGTTTCGCTTTCTCACGAGAAAGCAGGGTTTCACCGAAGCCGTCTTCTACTGCGTCCAGAGCAACGTCAACTTCGTCGCCAACCTGGATTTCCAGCTCGCCCTGGGCGTTTTTGAACTGCTCTGCCGGAATGGCGGACTCAGATTTCAGACCGGCGTCAACCAGTACTACGTCTTTGTCGATAGCAACAACAACACCGCGAACGATGGAACCCGGGCGGGTTTCGATTTCTTTTAAGGATTCTTCAAACAGTTGAGCAAAAGATTCAGTCATGTTTAATCTTCAGGTTAATATTAACGTCCACCTGGCTCCGTGCCGGATGGGGTTGTTTCACATACCCGCCGTCAATCCATTGCAGCGGGGGTACTGCTAAATCGGTCGCGATTACGCGAGTGCCAGTTTTTGGCGCGCATATTGTAGCGCTTTTTCAATCACTTGCTCAATAGTTAAACTGGTTGAATCCAGAACTAATGCATCTTCTGCTGGAACAAGTGGAGCGACGGCGCGGTTACGATCGCGGTCATCGCGCTCTTTTATCTCGGATAAAAGGCGATCAAAGTTAACACTAAACCCCTTTTCCTGCAACTGAAGCATGCGGCGCTGAGCGCGTTCTTCCGAAGAGGCGTCAAGGAAAATTTTCACAGGTGCATCAGGGAATACCACGGTTCCCATATCGCGTCCGTCCGCGATCAAACCCGGGGCTTCACGAAACGCGCGCTGACGACGTAACAACGCCTCACGAACGCGCGGGAAGGCCGCTACCTGAGAGGCCGCATTCGCCACTTCCTGAGTACGGATTTCCCCGCTCACGTCTTCCCCTTCAAGGATCACTTCCAGGTTGCCATCGGTCGACACGAAACGCACATCAAGATGCGCGGCCAGCGGAACCAGCGCTTCTTCTGACGCCACGTCCACGTGATGATGTAGCGCAGCCAGAGCCAGCACGCGATAGATTGCTCCCGAATCTAAAAGATGCCATTGCAATGCTTCCGCCATCGCTTTGCACAGAGTCCCTTTCCCTGCGCCACTCGGCCCATCAATGGTGATTACCGGGGCAATTGCCGTCATCTTTTTCTCCTTAAATAAGGCATACCGTTTACATGAACGCCGCGCATTATACGCGTCAACGTGCGCAACTGTTACCTTTGCGTGCAAATTACGGATTGATTGAAGCAGAGTGTAGAAGAAATGAACGGAAGTGTTCGTCAGGAAGCGTAAGGAAATGCCGCATCAGGCGATGCGGCAAGGTGTTATCAGGCCAGCGTGCTAATGCGTGCCAGCTGTTCGAAGTAGTCCGGGAACGTTTTCGCCGTACATTTCGGGTCAAGGATGGTCACAGGCGTGTCTGACAACGCCACCAGCGAGAAGCACATCGCCATACGGTGATCGTTGTAGGTTCCGATCTCGGCAACCTGCAGTTTTGCAGGAGGCGTGATGCGAATGTAGTCTTCGCCCTCTTCCACCTCAGCGCCGACCTTACGCAGCTCGGTCGCCATCGCGAACAGACGGTCAGTCTCTTTTACGCGCCAGTTGTAGATATTACGCAGCGTGGTGGTGCCTTTTGCAAACAGCGCCGCAGTGGCAATGGTCATCGCCGCATCCGGAATATGGTTCATGTCCATATCGATGGCATTCAGATCGCCATGCGTACAGGCGATGAAGTCATCACCCCAGGTCACAACCGCGCCCATTTTTTCCAGCACGTCCGCAAAACGTATGTCGCCCTGCACGCTATTGCGACCAATACCGGTGACCTTCACGGTACCGCCTTTGATCGCACCCGCAGCCAGGAAGTAAGAAGCCGAAGAAGCGTCGCCTTCAACCAGATAGCTGCCCGGAGACTGGTACTGCTGCGCCCCACGCACCACGAAGCGCTGATAAGACTGGTTTTCAACCTCGACACCGAAGGTTTTCATCAGGTGCAGCGTGATATCAATATAAGGTTTGGAGACCAGCTCGCCTTTAATCGTAATAACCGTATCCTGCGGCGCCAGCGGCGCGGTCATCAGCAGTGCCGTCAGGAACTGGCTGGAGACGCTGCCGTCAACCTCGACGTGACCGCCGTTAAAACCACCGCGCAGACGCAGTGGCGGATAGTTTTCCTGCTCCAGATACTCAACCTGCGCGCCGCCCTGACGCAGGGCATCCACCAGATGGCCAATCGGACGCTCTTTCATGCGAGGTTCGCCGGTCAGCACAATGTTGTTGCGCCCAAGACACAGGGCCGCCGCCAGCGGACGCATCGCGGTACCCGCATTGCCCAGAAACAGCTCAAGCTCTTCATCCGTCTGCAGCGCGCCGCCGCTGCCGGTCACTTCGCAGCGGGTACGATCGTCGGAGAGAATGTAATGAACACCCAACGCTTTCAGCGCATTGAGCATATGGCGTACGTCATCGCTGTCCAGCAGGTTTGTAAGGACGGTGGTGCCGTTTGCCAGTGCTGCCAGCAGCAGAGCGCGGTTCGAGACACTTTTTGAACCAGGCAGATTAATGGTGCCATCTACCCGCGCGATAGGTTGTAACGTCAGGGATTCCATGAAAACTTAACTCTCAACTCAACATAATAAAAACCCCGCAGCAGGGCTACGGGGGTGAAAACAGCGCTATTAACCGTGGCGACGTTCGAAGTCGATCATGAAATCCGTCAGAGCTTTAACGCCTTCCAGCGGCATCGCGTTATAGATGGAGGCACGCATGCCGCCAACGACACGGTGACCTTTGAGCGAATGCAGGCCTGCCGCGAAGGACTCTTCAAGGAACACTTTATCCAGGCTGCTGTCCGCCAGCTGGAACGGCACGTTCATGCGGGAACGGTTAGCTTTCGCCACATCGTTGCGATAGAAATCGCTTTTGTCGATCACGCCATACAGCAGTTCAGCTTTCTGCTGATTCACCTTGTCCATCTGCGCCACGCCGCCGTTTTGCTTCAGCCATTTGAAGACCAGGCCTGAAAGATACCAGGCAAACGTTGGTGGGGTGTTGAACATAGAATCGTTATCGTTCAGCACGGTGTAATCTAGAATCGACGGGCAGGATTTATGCGCTTTACCCAGCAGGTCTTCACGCACGACGACGATAGTCAAACCGGCCGGACCGATATTTTTCTGCGCGCCCGCATAGATAACGCCGTAGCGGCTGACATCAATTGGCGCAGACAGAATGGTGGAGGAGAAGTCGGCGGCAACCACGACATCGCTGCCGAAGTTTGGCGTCTCGTCGATGGCAATCCCGTCAATGGTTTCGTTCGGGCAGTAGTGCAGATACGCTGCGTTATCAGAAAGCTGCCACTCGCTCATTGGCTTCACGGCGCGCAGGCCATCAACGGTCACTTTGGCGTCGATAACATTCGGCGTGCAGTATTTATGCGCTTCTTTAACGGCGCTCGCAGCCCAGTAGCCCGCGTCAACGTAGTCAGCCGTCGTTTTGTCACCGAGGATATTCAGCGGAACGCCTGCAAACTGGCCGCGTCCACCGCCGTGGCAGAACAATACTTTGTAGTTCGAGGGAATATTCAGCAGATCGCGAAAATCCTTTTCTGCCTCTTCGGCCACCTGAATAAACTCTTTACCACGGTGGCTGATTTCCATCACCGACGTACCGAGACCGTTCCAGTCACAGAGTTCCTGTTGAGCCTGTTTAAGCACGTCTGCCGGTAACATTGCCGGACCTGAACTGAAATTAAAGACTTGAGCCATTTCCCTTCACCACGCTAAAAGCCATAAGTTATAACTGTGGATATCGGTTTTATCATTCAGTGACACGCGCCGCAATGTCTAAAACTTATGACCCGTGAAATGTGCCCCGCGTCACACAAAACAATCTGCCGCCTCGCCATCACAAAACCGACAAAATGGCTGTCAGGTGATGCGTTTGGCCCGGCTAACCTTCGTCCATTCCGGATTTGCACAGCGGGGGCATAATTGACGATCCCCCGGCTGCATCGCGAGCACGTGGCTACATCTCACGCAGGCATACTCGCCTGACTCAGGTACGGTTCTGAAACGCTCGATCAGCATATCCGGCAGGATACACAGTCCCGGCTTCACCTCGTCGTCAGAATAGTAATAGACGCTGATCTGCCCGTTGGTCTCCATGATCGCCAGACGCACCTGCCCGAGCTGTTCAACGCTATTCAGTCGTAGCTCCATAAAGAACTCGAACTCGGTCATATTGGCGCTTTGTACATTTTCCCAGGCCAACTGCCCGTCCTCGACGATAACGACCGGCTTCCCCTCAAGCAGATCTTCCAGCTTTTCGCTTTTCGACATCAGCCACATGACAAGGCGATAAAGAAGCGCCAGTGAAACAAAAACGATAAACACCGGCACCATCGGCACATCATCATAGAAGGCGACATCCCCCGCCGCTGAACCCAGCGTCAGGATGATCAACACCTCAAAGAGCGACATCTGCCTTACGCCGCGACGGCCGGTGATTTTAAGAAACAGGAAGACAAGTACGAAGGTATACAGGCTGCGGAGCGCCACTTCGCCCAGAAATTCAGGAGGAACTTTATCAAACGCCATCCGCTGGAGATCAAATGCTTTCATTTTTCTATGCCTTAACAGTCAGTTACTGCCACTAAGCATAGCCCAGCCATTTATTTTCGCCGAAGATAGCACCCGTCACTCAAAACCCGTATCATTGCGCGCTTTACGTACGATAAAAGTGAACGCCATGACTCAAACGTTTATCCCCGGCAAAGATGCCGCTCTGGAAGATTCCATCGCTCGCTTCCAGCAGAAACTGACCGACCTGGGTTTTAACATCGAAGAAGCCTCCTGGCTCAATCCGGTGCCTCACGTCTGGTCCGTGCATATTCGCGATAAAGACTGTGCCCTGTGCTTTACCAACGGTAAAGGCGCGACAAAAAAAGCGGCACTGGCCTCTGCGCTGGGTGAGTATTTTGAGCGTCTGTCCACCAACTATTTCTTCGCTGACTTCTGGCTGGGCGAGACCATCGCTAACGGCCCGTTCGTTCACTATCCAAATGAAAAATGGTTCCCGCTGACCGAAGACGACGAACTACCGGAAGGTATTCTCGACGCACGCCTGCGTGCCTTCTACGATCCAGACAACGAACTGACCGCCAGCATGCTGATCGATCTGCAGTCTGGCAATGAGGATCGTGGGATCTGCGCCCTGCCGTTTACCCGTCAGTCTGACGAGCAGACCGTCTATATCCCGATGAACATCGTCGGCAACCTGTATGTGTCCAACGGTATGTCCGCGGGTAACACCCGCAATGAAGCGCGCGTGCAGGGCCTTTCCGAAGTCTTTGAACGCCACATTAAAAACCGCATCATTGCCGAATCCATTAGCCTGCCTGAAATTCCGGCCGACGTGCTGGCGCGCTACCCGGGCGTGGTGGAATCCATCGCTAAGCTGGAAGCAGAAGGTTTCCCAATCTTTGCCTATGACGGCTCGCTGGGCGGCAAGTACCCGGTTATCTGCGTCGTGCTGTTCAACCCGACAAACGGCACCTGTTTCGCCTCCTTTGGCGCGCACCCTGACTTCGGCGTGGCGCTGGAACGCACCGTCACCGAGCTGCTGCAGGGCCGTAGCCTGAAAGATCTCGACGTGTTCACACCGCCAACGTTTGACGATGAAGAAGTGGCTGAACATACGAACCTCGAAACCCACTTCATTGACTCCAGCGGTTTGATCTCCTGGGATATGTTCAAACAGGACGCAGACTATCCGTTCGTGGACTGGAGCTTTGCAGGAACAACGGAAGAAGAGTTCGCAACGCTGATGGCGATTTTCAAAGCCGAAGACCAGGAAGTTTACATTGCCGACTACGAGCACCTGGGCGTCTATGCATGCCGCATTATTGTTCCCGGCATGTCCGACATCTACCCTGCAGAAGATCTGTGGCTGGCGAATAACAGCATGGGCGCACATCTGCGCGAAACGCTGCTGGCTCTTCCGGGCAGCGAGTGGGAGAAAGAAGATTATCTGAACCTGATCGCCCAACTGGACGAGGAAGGCCACGACGACTTCACCCGCGTACGCGAACTGCTGGGTCTGGCGACCGGTAAAGACAACGGCTGGTACACCCTGCGTATTGGTGAGCTGAAAGCGATGCTGGCCCTGGCGGGTGGCGACCTGGATCAGGCCCTGGCCTGGACCGAGTGGACCATGGAATTCAACCAGTCGGTCTTCTCTGCCGAGCGCACCAACTATTACCGTTGCCTGCAAACCCTGCTGCTGCTTGCACAGGAAGAGGATCGCGAACCGCTGCAATACCTGAACGCTTTCGTGCGCATGTACGGTGCTGAGGCTGTAGAAGCAGCCAGCGCGGCCCTGAGCGCTGAAGCGCCGTTCTATGGCCTGCAGGCTGTTGATAGCGATCTGCAAGCCTTCCCGGCGCACCAGTCGCTGCTGAAGGCCTACGAAAAACTGCAGAAAGCAAAAGCCGCTTACTGGTCAAAATAAGCGCACATAACATTACCAGCAGTAGGCGTATTCAATCGTCTGGGCTATATTACGGGGCAATTTCATTGCCCCGTTTTTTATTTTCTTCGGCAATGACTGTTGATTGTAATAATAAAGTTAAACATGGGTAAATATAATAATATTTACCTGGGCTTTACTGTTACTTTTTATGGTAAATACTCCATATTAATTAACTGTATCCGAGGTGGCTGAACGAAAAAATTCAACTCTTTTCATAACTTTTAAAATTTATTTTTATACGGATAATCAAACACTTACTCCGCATTTGCTGTAAATCCATACACACTGCGGGCCTATAAGCCAGGCGAGATATGATCTATATCAATTTCTCTTCTATAATGCTTTGTTAGTATCTCGTCGCCGACTTAATAAAGAGAGAGTTAGTGTGAAAGCTGACAACCCTTTTGATCTTTTACTCCCTGCTGCGATGGCCAAAGTTGCCGAAGAAGCGGGTGTCTATAAAGCAACGAAACACCCGATGAAGACGTTCTATCTGGCGATCACGGCTGGTGTATTCATCTCTATCGCTTTCGTCTTCTACATCACCGCCACCACCGGTACTGCCGGAATGCCTTTCGGTATGGCCAAACTGATTGGCGGCATTTGTTTCTCACTGGGTCTGATTCTCTGCGTCATCTGCGGCGCCGACCTCTTCACCTCAACGGTGCTGATTGTCGTGGCAAAGGCCAGCGGAAGAATTACCTGGGGTCAGCTGGCACGTAACTGGCTTAACGTCTACGTGGGTAACCTGGTTGGCTGTCTGCTCTTTGTTTTGTTGATGTGGCTTTCTGGCGAGTACATGACCGCCAACGGTGGCTGGGGCCTTAACGTCCTGCAAACCGCCGACCACAAAATGCACCACACATTTATCGAAGCCGTTGCTCTCGGCATCCTCGCTAACCTGATGGTCTGCCTGGCTGTATGGATGAGCTACTCGGGTCGTAGCCTGATGGACAAAGCCTTAATTATGGTTCTGCCGGTTGCGATGTTTGTTGCCAGCGGCTTTGAGCACAGTATCGCGAATATGTTCATGATCCCAATGGGCATTGTCATCCGCGACTTTGCGAGCCCGGAGTTCTGGACCGCAGTTGGTTCATCCCCGGAAAGTTTCTCACACCTGACTATTATGAATTTCATTACTGATAACCTGATCCCTGTCACTATCGGGAACATTATCGGTGGGGGTCTGTTAGTTGGGTTGACATACTGGGTCATTTACCTGCGTGGCGACGATCATCATTGATGGTTTTCTCAGGCAGTAAATAAAAAATCCACTTAAGAAGGTAGGTGTTACATGTCCGAGCTTAATGAAAAGTTAGCCACAGCCTGGGAAGGTTTTGCGAAAGGTGACTGGCAGAATGAAGTAAACGTACGTGACTTCATTCAGAAAAACTATACCCCGTATGAAGGTGACGAATCCTTCCTGGCTGGCGCAACTGACGCGACCACCAAGCTGTGGGACAGCGTAATGGAAGGCGTTAAACTGGAAAACCGCACTCACGCGCCAGTTGATTTTGACACCTCCGTTGCTTCCACCATCACTTCTCACGATGCTGGCTACATCAACAAAGCCCTTGAGAAAATCGTTGGTCTGCAGACTGAAGCACCACTGAAACGCGCAATCATCCCGTTCGGTGGTATCAAAATGGTTGAAGGTTCCTGCAAAGCGTATAACCGCGAGCTGGATCCAATGCTGAAAAAAATCTTCACCGAATACCGTAAAACCCACAACCAGGGTGTATTCGATGTTTACACCAAAGACATTCTGAACTGCCGTAAATCTGGCGTTCTGACTGGTCTGCCAGATGCGTATGGCCGTGGCCGTATCATCGGTGACTACCGTCGCGTTGCGCTGTACGGTATCGACTTCCTGATGAAAGACAAGTACGCGCAGTTTGTTTCCCTGCAGTCTGACCTGGAAAATGGCGTAAACCTGGAAGCGACTATTCGTCTGCGTGAAGAAATCGCTGAACAGCACCGCGCGCTGGGTCAGATCAAAGAGATGGCGGCGAAATATGGCTGCGATATCTCTGGTCCTGCTACCAACGCTCAGGAAGCTATCCAGTGGACCTACTTCGGCTACCTGGCCGCAGTTAAGTCTCAGAACGGTGCAGCAATGTCCTTCGGTCGCGTATCCACCTTCCTGGATGCCTACATCGAACGTGACCTGAAAGCAGGCAAAATCACCGAGCAAGACGCTCAGGAAATGATTGACCACCTGGTCATGAAACTGCGTATGGTTCGCTTCCTGCGTACCCCTGAATACGATGAGCTGTTCTCCGGTGACCCAATCTGGGCAACTGAATCCATCGGCGGTATGGGCGTTGACGGCCGTACTCTGGTAACCAAAAACAGCTTCCGCTTCCTGAACACCCTGTACACCATGGGTCCTTCTCCGGAGCCGAACATCACCGTTCTGTGGTCTGAAAAACTGCCTCTGAACTTCAAGAAATTCGCGGCTAAAGTGTCCATCGATACCTCTTCTCTGCAGTACGAGAACGATGACCTGATGCGTCCGGACTTCAACAACGACGATTACGCTATCGCTTGCTGCGTAAGCCCAATGGTTGTTGGTAAACAAATGCAGTTCTTCGGTGCGCGTGCAAACCTGGCGAAAACCATGCTGTACGCTATCAACGGCGGCGTTGATGAAAAACTGAAAATGCAGGTTGGTCCTAAATCTGAGCCGATCAAAGGCGACGTTCTGAACTTCGACGAAGTCATGGACCGCATGGATCACTTCATGGACTGGCTGGCTAAGCAGTACGTCACTGCACTGAACGTTATCCACTACATGCACGACAAGTACAGCTACGAAGCCTCTCTGATGGCGCTGCACGACCGTGACGTTATCCGCACCATGGCGTGTGGTATCGCTGGTCTGTCCGTTGCTGCTGACTCCCTGTCTGCAATCAAATATGCGAAAGTTAAACCAATTCGTGACGAAGACGGTCTGGCTATCGACTTCGAAATCGAAGGCGAATATCCGCAGTTTGGTAATAACGACTCTCGCGTTGATGACATGGCGGTTGACCTGGTAGAACGTTTCATGAAGAAAATTCAGAAACTGACTACCTACCGTAACGCTATCCCGACTCAGTCTGTTCTGACCATCACCTCTAACGTTGTGTATGGTAAGAAAACCGGTAACACCCCAGACGGTCGTCGTGCTGGCGCGCCATTCGGCCCAGGTGCTAACCCAATGCACGGTCGTGACCAGAAAGGTGCTGTTGCCTCTCTGACTTCCGTAGCTAAACTGCCGTTTGCTTACGCGAAAGATGGTATCTCTTACACCTTCTCTATCGTGCCAAACGCGCTGGGTAAAGACGACGAAGTGCGTAAAACCAACCTCGCGGGTCTGATGGATGGTTACTTCCACCACGAAGCGTCCATCGAAGGTGGTCAGCACCTGAACGTGAACGTAATGAACCGTGAAATGCTGCTCGACGCGATGGAACACCCTGAGAAATATCCTCAGCTGACCATCCGCGTATCTGGCTACGCAGTACGTTTTAACTCCCTGACTAAAGAACAGCAGCAGGACGTTATCACCCGTACTTTCACTCAGTCCATGTAAGTGGAATTGACTGAAATCACGCGTTAACAAGCGTACAATAAAGGCTCCACGTCAGTGGGGCCTTTTTAGCACCCTCTCCACCTCAGTCTCTTTTGTCCGCTATCTATACTTAATGGATAACAGCCAAAACAGACTTAACACAGCCGGCTTTGAGCTGTGCATACACAGGCCCGGGACGGGCCGATGATGGAGATATCACCGCAATGTCAACTATTGGTCGTATTCACTCCTTTGAATCCTGTGGCACCGTTGATGGCCCGGGTATCCGCTTTATCACCTTTTTCCAGGGCTGCCTGATGCGCTGCCTGTACTGCCATAACCGCGATACCTGGGACACGCACGGCGGCAAAGAAGTGACCGTTGAAGACTTGATGAAAGAGGTGGTGACCTACCGCCACTTTATGAACGCGTCCGGTGGCGGCGTCACCGCATCCGGCGGTGAAGCCATTCTTCAGGCTGAATTTGTCCGTGACTGGTTCCGCGCCTGCCACAAAGAAGGCATACATACCTGCCTGGATACCAATGGCTTTGTACGTCGCTACGATCCGGTGATTGATGAACTGCTTGAAGTGACCGATCTGGTGATGCTCGATCTCAAACAGATGAACGATGAGATCCACCAGAACCTCGTTGGTGTCTCAAACCACCGCACGCTGGAGTTTGCCAAATACATAGCCGACAAAGGCATCAAAACCTGGATCCGCTACGTGGTTGTTCCTGGCTGGTCAGACGACGACGACTCCGCGCACCGCCTGGGGGAATTCACCCGTGACATGGGCAACGTCGAGAAAATCGAGCTTCTGCCCTATCACGAGCTGGGTAAACATAAATGGGTGGCCATGGGCGAAGAGTACAAACTCGATGGCGTGAAGCCGCCGAAAAAAGAGACGATGGAACGCGTGAAAGGTATTCTCGAGCAGTATGGCCACAAGGTCATGTATTAAAGAAAAGGCCCGGTAAAACCGGGCCTTTTTTATATTCTATTTAAATACACCGTTAATAACGGACGTCACAATGGCTGTGCTCAGCGCAATTAAGACCAGGTCGTCCCCGACCACGCGCCATTCATAGCCTGGGTAGGAAGGAAGCTGGTCCAGCATAGAGGCTGGCACGGTTTTCTTCGCAATGCCAGGAGGAAGCGGCTTACCGCGCGCCAGGTTTTTCGCGATGCCCGGAGGCAGAGAGTCATAACCCGTTAAGCCATAATTCAGCGCCAGGTGACGCGCATGATCGAAGCTCACGCGAGCATCAACATCATTACCGACGTCTTTGCTATTTTTGAAGCTCTTATTCGATTTTCCAGGGTTATCCTGTCCGCTATTTTGCTTATTTCCATGGTTGCCGGAGTTACCTGAATTCCCGTTACCATGATTACCGCCATTACCTTGTCCGCCACCGTTTCCGTGACCACCGCCATTCCCGTTTCCAGGATTAGCCATGACCGGAGCCGTTGCAAACGTTAAAGACAACACTACGGCAAGTGCGGTAGTGGAAAAACGACGAATAGACATGATTGCTGCCTTATAGTGGTAGGACTCACATGAATTATCGCCTGGCGCAATAAACAAACAATAAGTAAAACTCTTAGTTGTGACAGGGACAAAAAAGCCTGTCATCGACAGGCTTTAATTTAATCAGGCATGTGCCACAGGCGTTGGATGCTCACCTGCTTTACGCAGCAGCATTAAGAGATATATAAACGACACGCTGGCAATCATGATAAACAGTAAATTGTCGGAGTAATTCTGCATCAGCATCGCGGTAAACGTCGGCCCTAATAAGCTGCCGATGGTATAGCTCAGTAACAGCGCCTGGTTCATTGCCACCAGCTGGTGGTGCTCAACTTTCTCACAGGCCCAGGCCATTGCCACCGGATAGAGCGTAAAGCCGGCGGCCCCGAGAATAAACAGCGCAGGCGCCATTGCGGCGTTGCTGAGCATGGCAAGACATCCCATGATGACCACGAAAACCTGAACGCGCAGCACCAGCAGACGACCGAAGCGGTCCGCCAGTCGGCCAATCGGCCACTGCCCGACGATCCCGGCACTCACCATCACCGCCATCCAGAAGCCAATTCCGGAATCGCTGACGCCCTGATGATTCAGATAGAGCGGCATCAGACCATAGAGCGAGCCCAGTACAATCCCCGATATAATGCAGCCGTTAACGCCCAGACGCGCATGACGCAGTCTGAGCATTGGCCAGACGTGGGTTGCTTCCTGGTGTTCGCTGTTCTGGTTCACGATGCGCGTGAAGAGCAAAGGCAAGATCGCGGCCAGCACCATACCCGTTACCCACGGCAGAACGCTCATGAGGTCGGTTGGCAGCTTGCTGACCATCAGTTGCCCCAGCACGGTGCCGACGTAATAAACCATCATATAGGCTGCCAGCAGGCGTCCACGATTACGGGAGGTGCCGCTGCACATCAGCGCACTTTCAACGACTACCCAAATCATCGCGCAGCCTACACCGGCGATAAAGCGCCATGCCATCCAGCTCCAAAAGCCGACCATCAGGCCCAGCCCCGCACACCCGGCAGCGAAAATCAGCGAAGCCAGATAATAGCTGCGGTTAAAGCCAAAGCGCTTAATCAGGCTCCCGGTCACCAAGGTTCCAAGAAGGTTGCCGGTAAAAAAGGACGAGCTGACCATACCCACCTGCCAGGTCGGTAAGTTTTCATGGGCAAGCCACAGCGGGACGAGCGTATTTAACACTGCGATCGCCAGGGTCAACAGAAGCAAGCCACAGAGCAACAGCAGCACTGGCCGGGTATAGGTGGTCATGGATTAAAAAGCCGTGAGGAAGTTCAGATTTCGTGCGCATCATGCCACTGGCAAAAACAAAGTCAATCCACTGATTTAGCCGCCTCGCACAATATGTTCCCTGTCGATTTAAAAAACTTATCCTGCTAATGCCACGCCTGCTATAGATATTAATTATGTCTCTGTTTTCATTTATTAATGGGCAAAATTAAAACAAAACGACAGTCGAAAAATTTCATGATCGAAAAAAGAAAAAGCCGGGCACTCAGGCCCGGCTTGATATAACCAAATACAACGTTAACTGGCGATAGCCATACCTACAGTCATATGCAACCCGTAGAACACGCCGCGACCAATCAGTTCACCCGCCAGTACCAGCACAAAGGCCAGTGACAGCAGCGGCAGCGCGGGCTGATAACCTTTGAGCTGAGGAGCAATCCAGAATACCAACGCGGCGACCAGCAGAACGATGCGCCAGGCCATCAGAGCACCGTAGTCCGGTACCAGGGCAGAAGCCTGCTGGATAGAGCTGTGAATGGTTGCCAGTTCTGCACCCTGCATCAGGGCGACTATCGAACTCACTACCAGCGCCAGCAGAGAAACTGCGGGCAGCAAACGCATTGCCCACCCGTCTACGCCCGCCACGCGCAGCAGCAGGTAGCCCAGCAGCGGTCCGCCGATCAACATCGTCAGGAAGAAGCTCATTGGCGTCCAGACGCTGTACCATGTTGGAACGGTATCGATGGTGTTATAGACGCGCACCATCATCCACACGAACACCACGCCTAACACCATGGTCACGATTAGCCACAGGCTGCGCAGACCCGCAGGCAATTTTTTCATGGCGGCCAACAGCCAGCCCAGCCCACCGACGGCAAAGAAAATTGCTCCGCTGGCAATCTCGTTACTGAGGGATGAGGCCCCCACGCGGTTCAGGGAGTTAAACGCGCGCATAGGCGACCCCAGGTGAAGCGTAGAGGCGATAAACCCAATCCCCATCAGCACCCACAGGCCAAACATGCTCAACACTAAACGCTGCTGCTGTTCAGCATTAAGGCGACCTTTCAACAGCGCCAGCGCGAGCACAATGAAACCGCCCGCCACGCACTGACCAAAGACCGTGAAGATCATCAGCGGCCATTCATGCCATCCACTTCCCATCTCACACCTCCTTCGGATTTGCCAGGTAGCCGGTAGTGTCACCTGTAGGACGGCTGTTGGCGTTAGGTTTAATCACAATGCTCGGCTTCGTGAAGTGCGCAGACGGCAGCGGTGCCACTGCGGCAAGCTGACCGTGTTTTTGACGCAGCTCTTCAATCGGGCCGAAGTCCAGCGCGCGCAGCGGGCAGGACTCAACGCAAATCGGCTTTTTGCCATCCGCCACGCGGGTGTGGCAACCGTCGCATTTGGTCATATGACCTTTGGCGGCGTTGTACTGCGGCGCACCGTACGGGCACGCCATGTGGCAGTACCGGCAGCCGATACAGACATCTTCATCCACCACCACAAAGCCGTCTTCACGCTTGTGCATTGCCCCGCTCGGGCAGACCTTGGTGCAGGCCGGATCTTCACAGTGGTTGCAGGCAATCGACAGGTAATAGGCAAAGACGTTCTGATGCCAGACGCCGTTATCTTCCTGCCAGTCGCCCCCGGCGTATTCGTAGATGCGGCGGAAGCTGACGTCAGGAGTCAGGTCTTTGTAATCTTTACAGGCCAGCTCGCAGGTTTTGCACCCGGTGCAACGGCTGGAATCAATAAAAAATCCATACTGGGTTGTCATCGGCTACTCCTTAAACCTTTTCAACCTGGACAAGGTTTGTGTGGGATGGGTTGCCCTTCGCCAGCGGCGACGGACGCTGCGTGGTCAGTACGTTAATACTGCCCGCCTGGTCGATGCGGTTGGCATCAGGGCTGTACCAGGCCCCTTCTCCCAGCGCCACTACGCCTGGCATCATGCGCGGCGTCACCTTAGCTTCAATGTGCACCTCGCCGCGACCGTTGAAGATACGCACGCGATCGCCATTGCTGATGCCTCGCGCTTTGGCATCCATCGGGTTGATCCACATCTCCTGACGGCAGGCAGCCTTGAGTACGTCGACGTTACCGTAGGTGGAGTGCACGCGCGCTTTGTAGTGGAAACCGGTCAGCTGCAGCGGGAATTTCGCCGTCAGCGGATCGTTGTAGTTTTCGAAACCCGGCGTGTAGATCGGCAGCGGATCGATAACATCCCCTTCCGGCAGCTCCCAGGTCGACGCGATTTTTGCCAGCTCTTCGGAGTAGATTTCGATTTTGCCCGACGGCGTGGTCAGCGGATTCGCCTGCGGATCTTCACGGAACGCTTTGTACGCCACGTGGTGCCCTTCCGGATCGCGCTGTTTGTACATACCCTGCTTACGGAAGGTATCGAAATCAGGCAGGTCAGGGACCGCCTTACGGGAGAGTTCATGCAGATGGCGCATCCACCCTTCCTGTGTACGTCCCTCGGTAAACTGCTGCTCAACGCCAAGACGTTTCGCCAGCTCAGAGGTCATCTCATAAATGGTTTTGCACTCGAAGCGCGGTTTGATCGCCTGATCGGTGAAGATCACGTAGGACATGTTGCCGCAGGAGGCGTCCAGTGCGAAATCCATCTGCTCAGAGGCGGTGCAGTCCGGCAGCAGGATATCGGCATATTTCGCCGAGGAGGTCATGTGGCAGTCGATCACCACAATCATCTCGCACTTCTTATCATCCTGCAGGATTTCATGGGTACGGTTGATTTCGGAGTGTTGGTTGATGAGACAGTTACCGGCATAGTTCCAGATCATCTTGATCGGCACGTCCAGCTTGTCCTTGCCGCGCACGCCGTCGCGCAGGGCGGTCATTTCCGGGCCGCGTTCAATCGCATCGGTCCACATAAACATGGAGATGCTGGTCTGAACCGGGTTATCCAGCGTCGGCATACGTTCGAACGGCACTTCATATGAACCTTCACGCGCGCCGGTGTTACCGCCGTGAATGCCGACGTTGCCGGTCAGAATGGAGAGCATGGAGATGGCACGGGTCGCGATTTCGCCGTTCGCATGACGCTGCGGACCCCAGCCCTGGCTGATATAGGCCGGTTTGGCTGAACCAATTTCACGCGCCAGCTGAACGATACGCTCAGCCGGGATGCCGGTGATGGTGGACGCCCACTCCGGCGTTTTCGCCACGCCGTCGCTGCCCTGTCCGAGAATATACGCCTTGTAGTGACCGTTTGCCGGCGCGCTGGCTGGCAGAGTTTTCTCGTCATAGCCGACGCAGTATTTATCCAGGAAAGGCTGATCGACAAGATTCTCAGTGATCATCACCCACGCCAGGGCGGAGACCAGCGCCGCGTCGGTCCCCGGACGAATGGGAATCCACTCGTCTTCACGTCCGGCGCCGGTGTCGGTGTAGCGTGGGTCGATGATGATCATGCGGGCATTGGATTTGGCGCGGGCCTGTTCGAGGTAGTAGGTTACCCCACCGCCGCTCATGCGGGTTTCACCCGGGTTATTGCCGAACAGCACCACCAGCTTACTATTTTCGATATCAGACGGGCTGTTTCCGTCCGCCCAGCCGCCATAGGTGTAGTTCAGGCCAGCAGCAATCTGCGCCGATGAGTAGTCACCATAGTGATTGAGATAACCGCCGCAGCAGTTCATCAGGCGCGCCACCAGCGTTTTACCCGGTGGCCAGGAACGGGTCAGCGTGCCGCCAAGCGTCCCGGTACCGTAGTTCAGGTAGATGGATTCGTTGCCGTACTCTTTAATCAAACGCTGCATGTTAGTGGCAATGATATCGTAGGCTTCATCCCAGCTAATCCGCTCGAACTTCCCTTCCCCACGCTTACCGACGCGCTTCATCGGGTATTTCAGGCGGTCAGGATTATAGACGCGACGACGCATGGAGCGACCGCGCAGGCAGGCACGGACCTGATGTAACCCTTCGTAGTTATCGTCCCCGGTATTGTCGGTTTCGACATATTTAATTTCACCATCCACCACATGCATACGCAGCGGACAACGGCTACCGCAGTTGACGGTACAGGCACTCCACACCACTTTTTCCGGGGAAGTGGCCGGAGACAGAGCATCAGCCGCCGACGCCAGTCGGGTAAAGGGGAGCGTGAAGGCACTGCTGGCTACGGCCAGGCCGCCTATGGCCGTGGTTTTCATCAAACCACGGCGAGTGACCTCGGCAGCCATTAATGCTTCAGGCGCGTTGATTTTCATAGAGACTCACTTTGGTTGCTCACAAAGAAAAGAGAGGCGGCGCAAACCGCTATGTAGTTTTATATATAACGAATATTTTCGTTATCAGCGTTTTATGCTGACTTTCATTCGGAGGAGTATTACTACTTTAGAGGGAGGGGGTATTGCGTCGTATCAATTCATAAGCATAAAAAAAGCGCCCTGAGGCGCTTTTTTGTTTTGAGACAAATATTAACCGATGTACTGCTGGCCTTTCATGTATGGACGCAGCACTTCAGGGATCTCGATACGACCGTCTGCCTGCTGATAGTTTTCCAGCACGGCAACCAGGGTACGACCCACAGCCAGACCAGAACCGTTCAGGGTATGTACCAGACGGGTTTTCTTGTCAGATTTGCTGCGGCAGCGTGCCTGCATGCGGCGCGCCTGGAAATCCCAGACGTTAGAGCAGGAGGAGATTTCACGGTAGGTGTTCTGCGCAGGCACCCACACTTCCAGATCGAAGGTTTTGCAGGCGCCAAAGCCCATATCACCGGTACACAGAGCCATACGACGGTACGGCAGACCCAGCAGCTCCAGCACCTTCTCCGCGTGGCCGGTCATCTCTTCCAGCGCGTCCATGGATTCTTCTGGACGAACGATCTGCACCATCTCAACTTTGTCGAACTGGTGCATACGGATCAGACCGCGCGTGTCGCGACCGTAAGAACCGGCTTCAGAACGGAAGCACGGTGAATGTGCCGTCAGTTTGATCGGCAGATCGTCTTCGTCGATGATCTCATCACGCACGAGGTTAGTCAGCGGCACTTCCGCGGTTGGGATCAGCGCGTAGTTGCTGCTGTCTGCTTCTTCGTCCAGCGGGCGGGTATGGAACAGGTCGCCGGCAAATTTCGGCAGCTGGCCCGTACCGTACAGCGTATCGTGGTTGACCAGATACGGCACGTAGGTTTCGCTGTAGCCATGCTGCTCTGTGTGCAGATCCAGCATGAACTGCGCCAGCGCGCGGTGCAGATGGGCAATCTGGCCTTTCATCACCACGAAGCGAGAACCTGTCAGCTTAACCGCTGCCGCAAAGTCCAGGCCCGCGTGCATTTCGCCCAGCGTCACGTGATCGCGTACTTCGAAGTCAAACTCACGAGGCGTACCCCAGCGCTTCACTTCAACGTTGTCGTTTTCATCTTTGCCGACAGGCACGCTGTCGTCAGGAATATTCGGGATAGCCAGGGCAATATCACGAATCTCGGCCTGAAGAACGTCCAGCTCAGCTTTCGCCTGATCCAGTTCTTCGCCCAGTTTGTTCACTTCCAGGCGTAATGGCTCAATATCTTCCCCGCGCGCTTTCGCCTGGCCGATGGATTTCGATCGAGAGTTACGCTCTGCCTGCAGATTTTCAGTTTGTACCTGCAGTACTTTACGACGCTCTTCAAGAGCGCGTAGCTTATCTACATCCAGCTTAAAGCCCCGGCGTGCCAGTTTTTCAGCGACTGCGTCTGGCTCATTACGCAGCAGATTGGGATCGAGCATGCTTATCCTGTGCTTATCGAATTAAAATAGGAAAATGTGACCACAGCCTGCGGCCACAAGGATACTACGCCAACATTACCGCAACGATTGAACTAACGGTAGCGTTTTATAGGGCTATTTTGATCCTGTCCGGCGAGCCAGGTGAGCTTTTCACCAATCTTGCCTTCAAGACCTCTGTTTGTGGGGCGATAATAGCGCGTTTGTGCCATCTCCTGCGGGAAATATTCCTCCCCTGCGGCGTAGGCATTGGGTTCATCATGAGCGTAGCGGTACTCCTGCCCATACCCCATCTCTTTCATCAGTTTGGTCGGTGCATTACGCAAATGAACCGGAACATCGTAGTCCGGACGTTCACGCGCATCCGACATCGCCGCTTTAAACGCGGTATAAACCGCGTTGCTTTTCGGCGCGCAGGCCAGATAAACAATCGCCTGCGCGATGGCACGTTCGCCCTCCGCTGGTCCAACGCGGGTGAAGCAGTCCCAGGCCGACAGCGCAACCTGCATAGCGCGAGGATCGGCATTGCCAACATCTTCAGACGCAATCGCCAGACAGCGGCGCGCGACATATAGCGGATCGCCGCCCGCAGTGATAATGCGCGCGTACCAGTAAAGCGCCGCATCCGGCGCGCTGCCGCGTACCGACTTATGCAGCGCCGAGATCAGGTCGTAAAAACGGTCGCCTTTATTGTCGAAACGGGCGCTGCGTTCCCCGGCAATTTCGGTGAGCAATTCCGGTTTAAGCACCCGCTTCCCGGCATCGTCGACTTCGGCCATATCGGCCATCATTTCCAGCGTATTCAGCGCCCGACGCGCATCGCCGTTGACCAGCTCCGCGATCGCACGACGCGTGTCGTCGGGCAGAACGATATCCTGCCCGCCGTAGCCGCGCGCTTTGTCGTCCATCGCCTGGGTGAGAACCTTTTCAATATCCTCGGTAGTCAGCGATTTGAGCAGATAAACGCGCGCGCGGGAGAGTAGCGCCGAGTTCAGTTCAAACGACGGATTCTCGGTGGTCGCGCCGATGAAGAAGATCGTGCCGTCTTCAATATGCGGCAGGAAGGCATCCTGCTGGCTTTTGTTGAAGCGGTGGACTTCGTCCACGAAGAGGATGGTGCGCCGCCCGGCATTGCGGTTCTGCCGCGCACGCTCGATCGCCTCACGGATCTCCTTCACGCCGGAGGTCACCGCCGAGATGCGTTCAACGTCCGCGTTGGCATAGCGGGCGATCACTTCTGCAAGCGTGGTCTTGCCGGTGCCAGGGGGCCCCCAGAGAATCATGGAGTGAAGATGCCCGGCCTCAATGGCGCGTGGCAATGGCTTACCGGCAGCCAGCAGGTGCTGCTGGCCGATGTACTGCGCTAAATTTTCTGGCCGCATACGGGCGGCCAGAGGTTGAAACGCGTTATCTGAAAAATCGAGCGACAGATTGCCCACTCACGCCTCTTACTTATTGCGTTGGTCGTCCACCGTCACGCCCTTCGGCGGGGTAAAGGTGAATTTCGATGCATCAACGGCACCGTTCTGCTGAGATTTAAGCTGGTAGCTGCTGCGCTGATCGTCCTGCTCAACCGCGCCGAACTGATTAATGGTACCGTTGGTGCTCACGTTAATGGTGAACTGCTTCAGGTTGCCGTTGCTGCCTTTCGGCGTCAGGACAAACTCGTCACCCGTCTGTTTAATATTGTACTGCTGCCAGTCGCTGGCCTGGTTACGGGCAATCAGCATAAACGGCGTATTGCTGGTGGCATCTTTCAGCCAGGTCGCAGTAGCCTGCTCAACGAACGGGTTGTAGAACCATAAGGTTTTACCGTCAGACACCAGGATGCTCTCATCCGGCTGGGTCATGTGCCAGTTGAACAGATTTGGGCGTTTTACCCACAAATCTCCCTGGCCTTCCTGCACCGCGTTGCCGCTGCCGTCCGTCACTTTTTGCGTGAAGCTGGCGTGGAAGCTGCTTACTTTATCCAGTCGGCTTTTAAGGTCGCTGGCTGCATCAGCCCAGACGCTGCTGGCAACAAAACTGGTGAGTAATGCACAGGCGATGGCGATTTTTTTCATTGTTATTCCTTAAAATACGTCTTCCCGATATGGGATTTCCGTCTTCTATTCTGGACCTGCCCGAAGGCAGGCGACAGAAGAAAATGCTTAATTTTGGCTGATTTACCCTTCTTTGCATACGCTGAAGGTTAATCAAACGGCGGCGGCGCCAGCACCTCGCGGTTACCGTTATGCCCCTGCTCGCTCACAATGCCCTGCGCTTCCATCTGCTCGATGATACGCGCTGCGCGGTTATAGCCGATGCGGAATTGACGCTGCACGCCTGAGATGGACGCTTTGCGTTTTTCGGTAACGAAGTTAACCGCCTGATCGAATAGCGGATCCAGCTCTTCACCACCGTCGAAGCCACCGCCGCCGCCTTCGCTTTCCGTATCGCTGGTAATGCCGTCAATATATTGTGGACGACCGCGCGCTTTCCAGTCCTGCACGACAGCGTGAACTTCCTCGTCGCGGACAAACGCACCGTGAACACGCACCGGAGAAGTGGAGTTCGGGCCGGAATAGAGCATGTCCCCCATTCCCAGCAGCGACTCTGCGCCGCCCTGATCAAGAATGGTACGGGAATCAATTTTACTTGATACGGTAAAGGCGATACGCGTCGGAATGTTCGCTTTGATAAGACCAGTGATAACGTCCACGGAAGGACGCTGGGTCGCCAGCACAAGGTGAATACCAGCCGCACGCGCTTTCTGCGCCAGACGGGCAATCAACTCTTCCACTTTCTTACCAACGGTCATCATCAGGTCAGCGAATTCATCGACCAGCACGACGATATAAGGCAGTTTTTCCAGCACCGGATGCTGGGCATCCATGCTGTCACCCGGCTTCCAGTAAGGATCCGGGATCGGACGTCCCATACGCACAGCCTGGGCGATTTTCTCGTTATAACCGGCCAGATTACGTACGCCCAACGCCGACATCAGCTTATAGCGACGCTCCATCTCATTGACGCTCCAGCGCAGGGCGTTGGCGGCGTCTTTCATGTCGGTGACCACTTCGGTCAGCAGATGAGGAATACCTTCATAGACCGACAGTTCGAGCATTTTCGGGTCGATCATGATGAAACGCACATCTTCCGGCTGCGCTTTATAGAGCATGCTGAGGATCATGGCGTTCACACCGACAGACTTACCGGAACCGGTAGTACCCGCGACCAGCAGGTGAGGCATTTTTGCGAGGTCTGCCACCACCGGATCGCCAGCGATATCTTTACCCAGCACCACGGTCAGCGGGGATGGGTTATCGCGGAATTTGGTGTTATCCAGCACTTCACGCAGGTAGACGGTCTGACGTTTCTTGTTCGGCAGCTCAAGACCAACGTAAGGTTTGCCCGGTATCACTTCCACCACACGTACCGCAACGGTCGACAAGGAACGCGCCAGGTCGCGGGACAGGTTAGAAATACGCGCGGCTTTAACGCCTGGCGCCAGGTTCAGTTCAAAACGGGTGATAACAGGGCCCGGCGAGTAGTTCACCACGTCAGCCTTGATACGGAAGTCGGCCAGACGGGCTTCCACCAGACGCGCCATCTGCTCCAGCGCGAAGGTATCGACGGGTTCCACTTCCGACGGCGGCGGCGTTAACAGATCCAGAGAAGGCAGCGGCGTGCTTGGACGCTGCAGCGGACGGCTGTCACCGTTACGCATCAGCAGCGGGTGAATCAGGCTCTCTTGCTGCTGAGGCGCAGGCTGCTGGAACTGCGGCGGCTGCGGTTGCTGAACTGGTTGTTGCGGTTGCGCATATGGCTGCTGAACGGGCTGCTGCGGCTGCGCATACGGCTGATGAACAGGTTGTTGCGGCTGTGCATAGGCCTGTGGTGCTGGCTGCTGGCGCACAGGCTCAACTTCCGGCATCACGCTCGGGGTAAATAAAGGCTCGCTCGGGCCATCATCCACCAGATCCTTCATCGGCGAGAATTCAAAATCAGACAGTGAGAACGGATTTGCACCAGCCGGTTGTTCACCGGAATAACGCTGCTGCTGGGTGGCGGCGAACTGGCGCGCTAATTCCGCTTCTGCAGCGTCATCTTCGTCTTCAGGCACAGGTTCATCGTGCTGATATTCTTCACCGTAGCGTTGATTCTGCTGCGCGGCGAACTGGCGGGCCAGCTCGTCCTGCTGCATCTCATCGGCGTCATCCTCGTACTCAGGCTCGCGCGCTTTCTCTTCCGCCATGCGCTGGGAAGGCAGCTTGATACCATAAGAGGCAAGTTCACGACGGGTTGGTACGCGAACGCGGTTAGGACGAGGCAGTTGCGGACCAATCCCCTCCTTCACCTGAGGACGTGGCGCGCCCCCTGTTGCCAGGCTAAAGACAGGTGCAGCCACGGCAGCGGCCTCGGTAGCCTGCTTCACGCTTTCCGCTACGGGTGCAACTACAGGTGTCGAGTCGACCGGTGGAACTGGGACAGAAGGCGCTTTCGTCACCGGCTCCTGCACCGGTTCAGGCACAGGCTGATACCAGGCGGCCAACTGTTCGCGTTCACGCGCGCGGCGCTCTTCGACTTCTTCAAAATAGTACAGCGGTGGACGGGCTGGCTTCACCTCTTCCACGATTTCAGGTTCAGGCTGCGGCGCTACATGAGGCTGCACAGGTTCAACCGGTTCAGGCACATACTCCTGATACGGTTGGGCCACAGGCTGTTCAAAGTGAGGGTAATCTTGCGGTTCATACGCAGGCTGCGGCGGCTGATATGGCTGCTGCCACTGCTCCTGCTGCACAGGGACATAGCTCTCTGGTTCAGGCGCGATAACGGGCTCCGGCGTGTGAACACCGGGAGCAGTCTGCCAGTCAACCTGAGGTTGCTGAATAACGGATTCCGGCGGCGAAACCGGCGCGGATGGCATCACGGCGTCGACAGGCGCGGCATACGCCTGCGCTGCGGTTGTCGCGGCTGCGGCTGCCGCAACCGGTTCAGTGACCGAATGACCGTTTAACAGCGGGTCGTATTCGTCAAAGTCCCCGGGTGTGGCCCGGCTGCCAGAGAAGAGCACATCGTCAGGATCGACTGCGACACCCGCAGCGCGATACGCCACCTGCTCGTCTTCATCCATGCGTTTACCGGAGAAGAGCGCCGCATCGGTTTTACGACCTAGCGGGTTGGCAAATTTCTCAGCAACACGCTGACGACGCGCCAGCGCGCCGCGCAGAATACGCGCACGACGAGATTCGCGACGCTGCACAGGCGCGTCATCTTCCTCTTCATCTTCGTACTCGTCTTCATCAACCCACGTATCGTCACGGCGGGTACGGTTGCTGGCGAAGGTCAGAATGGTGAGGATAAAACTACCAATTTTCTCGGCAATGCTCACCCATGACCAGCCGGTAAACAGCGTTAGCCCGGCCGCCCAAATGCACAGCAGCGCCAGCGTGCCGCCGCTGCTGTGCAGCATCGGCTGTAGCGCAGAACTGAGTAAGCTGCCGATTACACCACCAGAGGCGAAGTACCAGATATCATCCGCATTGATTGCCGCTAGCCCGCACGAAGTAAGGATCAGCGCCAGCGCGCCAATCAGGCGCAGCGACACGGCGAAATAGTCGATGTAATCATCGTTCTGACGATGACGCCACGCAAACCAGCAGCCGCCAATGATAATAACGGGGAGGGTGTAGGCCATCACACCGAAAATGAAAAGCAGCGTATCCGCCAGCCAGGCACCGGGGACACCGCCTAAATTATGGATAGGCTCATGCCATGCAGTTTGTGACCAGCTGGGATCTGAAGGATTGAAACTGAATAAGGCTGCCATCAGCCAGACGGCAAAAAGGGCGATAACAATCAGCAAAGCCTCGAGGAGACGACGTCCGCTGCTTAGCTTCGATAGTGTGACTTCTTTGTCTTCAGTGTATTCCTGGCTCAAAAAAGGCTCTCCAGGTATCAGGCATATCCTGCCTTTTTGCTAAAACGGACAACAGCGCCGGGACTCCCCGGCACTGTTGCTGTATGGATTAACAGGAGTGTAATCAAACTAAGCTGATTTTGCACCTGTTCCGTGTTAGCGCGTCTTAATAACCAGACGATTGCTCTGTTTGACCTCTTCCATCACCACATATGTACGGGTGTCGTTCACGCCTGGCAGACGCAGCAGGGTTTCCCCCAGCAGCTTACGGTAGGCGGACATATCAGGCACTCGGGTTTTCAACAGGTAGTCGAAATCACCAGACACCAGATGACACTCTTGAATTTCTTCAAGTTTTTGTACAGCGGCGTTGAATTGTTCAAACACATCCGGCGCACCACGATTCAGAGTAATCTCAACAAATACCAGAAGTGAGGCATCCAGATAATGCGGGTTCAACAGAGCAGTGTAGCCCTGAATGAAACCCTGTCTTTCCAGTCGGCGCACACGCTCAAGGCACGGCGTCGGGGAAAGTCCCACACGTTTTGAAAGCTCGACGTTGGAAATACGCCCATCCTTTTGCAATTCATTAAGAATGTTACGATCGATACGGTCGAGATCTTTGCCAGGGCGCTTCTTGCTATCTACCATTATTATTGTCTCTCTGTATTCCTTCCCTACTCCTGCCTGGACCCTGTGCACATCACTGTTCAGAGCCTGTACCCGTTAGTCATCACATCGCCTGATTATGTAATAGACGCGATGCGGATTCGGGTTCTGTTGGTAAGAAGACCGTTGCCCGAAGGCTGTCACCGACATCACGTATGGCGTCTGTCCACGCCATGCGTAGATTTCACTGACCCGGTAAAAATGGCATTTACGTGCATGCCTATGCGGCATACGGTTAACGCGGTTTTTTTTCTTCCTTGAATGTTTTCGCAAAAGCGCAGGGGATTGTCAAAGCAAAACATCGTTTTTTAGTACAACATGCCGGATATTCATTACGGCAGGGTATTAATCCTCATTTTATTGCCTTAGAAACGACCGCTTTTATCGAGAAAGCGTGAGGTTATCGCGCGCTATTCATCGTCCATGGCTATTACACAGATTGATATCAAAATTGCTGCGCTCTTTTTTTACGGCAACAAATTCCCTACAATCCAGCCAAATGTCTGCCAACAACAATGGGGATCTCATGGGCACGGCCAAACACAGTAAGCTGCTAATCCTTGGTTCTGGACCTGCGGGATATACCGCAGCGGTCTATGCTGCACGCGCTAACCTGCACCCGGTACTCATTACCGGTATGGAAAAAGGCGGTCAGCTGACCACCACCACCGAAGTGGAAAACTGGCCAGGGGACCCGAACGACCTGACCGGGCCGCTGCTGATGGAACGTATGCACGAGCATGCCGCTAAATTCGAAACCGAAATTCTGTTCGACCACATCAATAAGGTCGATCTGCAGAACCGTCCGTTCCGCCTGACGGGCGACAGCGGCGAATACACCTGCGACGCGCTGATCATCGCCACGGGTGCTTCTGCCCGTTACCTCGGTCTGCCATCCGAAGAAGCGTTCAAAGGCCGCGGCGTCTCTGCCTGCGCAACCTGCGACGGTTTCTTCTACCGTAATCAGAAAGTCGCGGTCATCGGCGGCGGCAACACCGCAGTGGAAGAAGCGCTCTATCTGGCAAACATTGCCTCTGAGGTGCACCTGATCCACCGTCGCGAAACCTTCCGCGCGGAGAAGATCCTGATCAAACGTCTGATGGATAAAGTAGCAAGTGGCAACATCGTGCTGCATACCAACCGTACCCTGGAAGAGGTGACGGGAGACCAGATGGGCGTTGCCGGTCTGCGTATCCGTGATACCCAGAACACTGATAACGTTGAAACGCTGGAAGTGGCGGGCCTGTTTGTGGCGATCGGTCACAGTCCGAACACCGCGATCTTCGACGGTCAGCTGGAGCTGGAAAACGGCTACATCAAAGTGCAGTCCGGCATTCACGGTAATGCGACCCAGACCAGCATCCCGGGTGTGTTCGCGGCCGGCGACGTGATGGACCATATTTATCGTCAGGCGATTACTTCTGCGGGCACCGGCTGTATGGCCGCGCTGGACGCTGAACGCTACCTCGATGGACTGGCTGAACAAGGTAAATAATCTTTACAAGTCAGTAACAAACGTAAATAAAGGCGGCGATAAGTCGCCTTTATTGTCTCCCCGTTGTAACATTGCGCTGCCCAACTTCTAATAACGTCACCTGCAAAGTACGCAATGGAAAAAACCCGTCAACAAGAGTTAACACGCTGGCTGAAACAGCAAAGCGTTATTTCCCGCCGCTGGCTTACGATTTCCCGCCTTTTGGGGTTCGTTAGCGGTCTGTTGATTGTTGCCCAGGCATGGCTGCTGGCCCGCATTCTTAATCACATGATCATGGAGAACATCCCGCGCGAAGCGCTCCTGCTGCCCTTTATTGTCCTGATCCTGATTTTTGTTCTGCGCGCCTGGGTGGTATGGCTGCGTGAGCGCGTCGGTTTTCACGCCGGACAGCACATCCGTTACGAGATCCGCCGTCAGGTGCTCGATCGTCTTCAGGAAGCCGGGCCCGCCTGGATCCAGGGTAAACCGGCCGGTAGCTGGGCGACGCTGATCCTTGAGCAGATTGACGATATGCATGACTACTACGCGCGCTATCTGCCGCAGATGGCCCTTGCCGTCTTCGTTCCGCTGCTGATCGTTATCGCTATCTTCCCGGTGAACTGGATGGCGGCGCTGATTCTGATGGGAACCGCCCCGCTGATCCCACTGTTTATGGCGCTGGTCGGGATGGGGGCAGCGGATGCCAACCGCCGTAACTTCCTGGCATTGGGTCGCCTGAGCGGCCATTTCCTCGATCGTCTTCGCGGCATGGAGACATTGCGCATTTTTGGCCGCGGTGAAGCGGAAACCGAAAATATTCGCCTGGCGTCACAGGACTTCCGTCAGCGCACCATGGAAGTCTTACGCCTCGCCTTCTTATCTTCCGGCGTACTGGAATTCTTCACCTCGCTGTCGATTGCCCTCGTGGCGGTCTACTTCGGCTTCTCTTACCTCGGCGCGCTGGATTTCGGCCATTACGGCACGGCGGTGACCCTTTCTGCCGGTTTCCTGGCGCTGATCCTGGCGCCGGAATTTTTCCAGCCGCTTCGCGATCTGGGAACCTTCTATCACGCCAAAGCGCAGGCGGTTGGCGCCGCCGATAGCCTGAAAACGTTTCTGGAAACGCCGCTGGCCCACCCGGAGCGGGGTGACGTAACGCTGAATGCTAAAGATCCGGTGACGATTGAAGCGCAGGACTTTTCCATTCTGTCGCCCGAAGGCAAAGTCCTCGCCGGTCCGCTGAACTTTACCTTACCTGCCGGACAACGCGTGGTGCTCGTCGGCACCAGCGGTTCCGGGAAAAGCTCTCTGCTGAACGCGCTATCCGGTTTTATGGCCTACACGGGTTCACTGCGGATCAACAAAACCGAACTGCGCAACCTCGAGCCTGACGCCTGGCGTAAACAGCTCAGTTGGGTAGGACAAAACCCGCAGCTCCCGGCTTCTACGCTGCGTGAAAACGTGCTTCTGGCCCGCCCGGACGCGCGTGAAGATGAGCTGCAATCGGTTCTCGACCGCGCCTGGGTCAGCGAATTTCTGCCTCTGCTGCCGAAAGGGGTGGATACCGTGGTCGGCGATCAGTCCGCCGGGCTGTCGGTCGGGCAGGCGCAGCGCGTGGCCGTTGCCCGAGCGCTGCTTAACCCATGCCAGCTGATGCTGCTGGACGAGCCCGCAGCAAGCCTGGATGCCCACAGCGAGCAGCGCGTAATGGAGGCCCTGAACGCTGCCTCCCGGCAGCAAACCACGCTGATGGTTACCCACCAGCTGGAAGGCATTGCCGACTGGGACCAGATCTGGGTCATGGAGAACGGTCGTATTGTTGAGCAAGGCGATTACGCCTCTCTCGTTGCCGCCCAGGGACCATTTGCCGCCCTGCTGGCGAACCGTCAGGAGGATATCTGATGCGCGCTCTGCTGCCTTATCTTGCGCTCTATAAACGCCATAAATGGATGCTGACGCTGGGGATTGTGCTGGCGATTGTCACGCTGCTCGCCAGCATTGGCCTGCTCACGCTTTCTGGCTGGTTTCTGTCGGCCTCGGCCGTCGCGGGGTTCGCCGGATTATACAGCTTCAACTATATGCTTCCGGCGGCAGGGGTTCGCGGTACCGCCATCACCCGTACTGCCGGACGCTATTTCGAACGCCTGGTGAGCCACGACGCCACCTTCCGCGTGCTGCAGCACCTGCGTATCTACACCTTCAGCAAACTGCTGCCCCTCTCCCCTGCCGGGCTGGCGCGTTTTCGTCAGGGCGAGTTGCTTAACCGCGTGGTGGCGGATGTCGACACGCTGGATCACCTTTATCTGCGCGTAATTTCCCCCATCGTGGGCGCGTTTGTGGTGATTGTGGTGGTTACGCTGGGGCTGTCTGTTCTGGATGTTCCCGTTGCGCTGACGCTGGGCGGGATAATGCTGTTAACGCTTATCGTTCTGCCGCCGCTGTTTTACCGCGCCGGGAAATCCACCGGGGAAAACCTGACTCGTCTGCGTGGGGACTATCGTCAGCAGCTGACCTCCTGGCTTCAGGGCCAGGCAGAGCTGACCATTTTTGGTGCCAGCAAGCGCTACCGCGCCCGCATGGAAAGTACGGAGCTAAACTGGCATGAAGCCCAGCGCCGCCAGTCGGAACTGACGGCCTTTTCTCAGGCGCTAATGATGCTAATCGGCGGTGTGGCGGTGATTGCCATGCTGTGGCTGGCTTCCGGCGATATCGGGGGAAATACACAGCCGGGTCCTCTTATTGCCCTTTTCGTTTTCTGTGCGCTGGCCGCATTTGAAGCGCTGGCCCCGGTGACGGGCGCCTTCCAGCACCTGGGTCAGGTAATCGCCTCTGCCCTGCGCATCACCCAGATCGCCGAGCAGGAACCGGAAGTTACGTTCAGTGCCGGGCAGACCGCGGTACCTGAGCAAGTTGCGCTGACGCTTGACGATGTCACCTTCAGCTATGACAAACAGGCACAGAACGCGCTGGAGGGTATCACCCTTTCTGTTAATGCCGGACAGCGGATTGCGATCCTCGGCCGTACCGGCTGCGGTAAATCGACGCTGCTGCAGCTGCTGACCCGCGCCTGGGATCCGCAGCGCGGTCAGATTCGTTTTAATAACACGTCGCTGATCGATTATAGCGAGCAAGCCCTGCGCAAAACCGTCAGCGTCGTTCCGCAGCGCGTGCATCTGTTTAGCGCCACCCTGCGCGATAACCTGCTGCTGGCAGCCCCAGAGGCCACTGATGATACGCTTCGCGCCGTGCTGGAGCAGGTCGGGCTGCAAAAACTGCTTGAGGACGACGGGCTGAACAGCTGGCTGGGCGAAGGCGGCCGTCAGCTCTCCGGCGGTGAACTGCGCCGTCTGGCAATTGCGCGCGCGCTGCTGCACAATGCGCCGCTGATGCTGCTTGACGAGCCCACCGAAGGGCTTGACGCCACGACCGAGAGCCAAATCCTTGATTTGCTGGCCAATGTCATGACCGGTAAAACCGTCCTGATGGTCACGCATCGCCTGCGCGGACTGGCGAGTTTTGATCGGATAATTGTGATGGACAACGGACACATTATTGAGCAAGGTAGTCACGCAGAGCTGTTGGCGAAACAGGGTCGCTACTACCAGTTTAAACAGCGTCTGTAGACTATATTTGTAGCGTCCTCACTCGCGTACTGGAGTTTTGCTGTCATGCGCCTGGTCCAGCTTTCTCGTCATAACATCGCGTTCCCTTCTCCGGAAGGGGCGCTGCGTGAGCCCAATGGGCTGTTGGCCCTTGGCGGTGACCTCAGTCCTGCTCGACTATTGATGGCATACCAGCGCGGTATCTTCCCCTGGTTTTCTCCCGGCGATCCGATTTTATGGTGGTCTCCCGATCCGCGCGCCGTGCTGTGGCCAGATCAGTTTCACCTGAGCCGCAGCATGAAGCGTTTCCATGCAAAATCACCGTACCGCGTCACCCTTAATCACGCCTTTGGTCAGGTCATTGAAGGCTGTGCCGAAGACCGCTTTGAGGGAACATGGATAACCCGCGATATTATTACCGCCTACCACCAGCTTCATGAGCTTGGCTACGCCCACTCAATCGAGGTGTGGGACGGCGGAGCACTCGTCGGCGGCATGTATGGCGTGGCGCAGGGCACGCTGTTTTGCGGTGAGTCGATGTTCTCCCGCGCGGTTAACGCCTCGAAAACGGCGCTGCTTGTCTTCTGCCAGGCATTTGCCCAGCGCGGCGGACGCCTGATCGATTGTCAGGTGCTCAACGAGCACACGGCCTCTCTCGGTGCCGTTGAGATCCCGCGACGCCAGTACATTGAGCATCTGGATGTCAGCCGTCAGGAGAAGCTCCCCCGCGACTTCTGGATACCGAGAACGCTCTTTATGCCCAATGCCTAAATGTTTTCCGCATATTTTTTGTGAGGGTGTTATAATTATGCCGCAGAGTAGCTTCTGCCTGTTGCCCCGCCGCCGTTTGGGACCCTCGCTTCAGATAACGTCCTGACGTTTATCCTGTTGTCTCCCCTTTACGAATGCGCTTCCTGTTCGGTTGTACCGTGACGCTTGGGCAATGCGCCGAAACTGTTTTGCTGCGTTTTAATCGCGCAATTCTTTACTTAATTGATGAATTTCGGCATTATCTTGCCGGTTCAAAACTTGGTAGTGATACCCCAGAGGATTAGATGGCCAAAGAAGACAATATTGAAATGCAGGGTACCGTACTTGATACGTTGCCTAATACCATGTTTCGCGTAGAGCTGGAAAACGGTCACGTGGTAACTGCGCACATCTCCGGTAAAATGCGCAAAAACTACATCCGCATTTTGACGGGCGACAAAGTGACTGTTGAACTGACCCCGTACGACCTGAGCAAAGGCCGCATTGTCTTCCGTAGTCGCTAATTGTTTTCGCCTGTAATGGCAGATGAATATTAAATAAGGCCGGGATTTTCCCGGCCTTACTTTTTTGTGCTGCAGGCGATTATTTGACCATTCGATTCAGCCTCAGGGCTGTCTGTTCGACAGCAATGCCAGCCACTGAAAGTGACCGACATTAGCAGCCGCAATGTCCTTAAATGGCTGTGTCTCGCTATGCTTTCAGCCGTTTGCCACCTGGTAACCTATATTTATCAAAGCATCAAGCTCGTCTTTCGCAAACAACCTTGCCCGATAGCACTCTCCTGGGAACTCGGGATAGCCATCCAGAGTACAAATCAGATCGTAGATTGTGGCAATAATATGGCCTGTCGCATCACTGATAAAGAAAGAGCGAGCGTGGTTGGTGTAGATGCCATAGTAGTCACCATAATCGATTGCAGCCCCCATAAAATCAGTGATTTGAGGAACGCGAGAGGAAGGTAACTGGATAATGCTACCTGTCTGAGTTGCTGTTTTGGCAACCAGATCAACAGCATAGAACATGACCCTTGCAGGATCGGTTTTGTAAACATCAGCCGTTGGATCAAGAGTAATATCACGAGTAACCGCGTTTCCTTCATTATCAACGCAGGAGCGATTATCAAATAGCGAAAGAACGAATTTGCCTTCGGCCTCATTGTTTAACCCAGCAAAAGCGCTATTTTTAGTGACGAATACGGTATGAGCACCATTTTCAAAATTCGTAATACCGGAAGTTTCTATCTGCGTAACGCCCTGCCCCGCTGCGAAACCAGGGTTAAATCCACCGGTATTAATACTCCATAATATCGTACCATCGGCAGGAGAAATACCAAACGTCAGGCCTGCAGAGCGAGTATGGACAACAATCGCTTCAGAGTTTGCTTCACCCTCGGGGATCCAGGAAAGCGAGTTAAGGTGAGCATCGTTTGTCGGGCTATTATTCAGGATCTGCGTATTATCGAATGCACGCGTATAATTTTTTGCCCACAGCATCATGCCTGTCTTTTCATCAAATTTTAGAATTGATGCATCCTGCCTCATCGTATTGGTCGAACGATCCGGGTTATCATTACCAATCATGAAGAGATTACCGGCTGAATCCCAGATCAGATCGTGGGTATTAGCATAGCGGTTGCCATCGCGGTCACGTAAATCAAATTCCAGAATCTCATTGCCTAAAATATCAATTTTAAAAAAACGTCGGCCATACCAGTGTTCATCTTCATCACTGCCGATATAGAAATAACCATTATGCGTTTTTAACATCTGATTACGATAGGGCTGAGCATAATAGCAACGAAGATCGCCATTTTGGTCGTAACCATCACAATTGGTGGTCATTAACCAACTGTTTCCCCATACGGCCGCAAACTTAGTGGGATCCATTTGCTCAATATCGATATGGAATATTGTCGCATCGCGATAGACTTGTTCCTGTGTGCTTACCTGAATGGTTTGATTAAAAATTTCCACTCCGCTAAGGTTTTTAAAAACAACCTGCACTTGATTAAGATAGTTTGCGTACAGTCCAATAACCGGAATTTTTACCTCAGATAGAGAGATAATGTCATTTGATGAATACGTAAAATCTAAACTTGATGCGCTAGTTAATCTTCCCAGAACTGTATAGGAATATGTTACCGCTTCATCAATTCTAAACTTCAGATATACTGCAAGCTGGTTATTTGCAGGCGCGAGATCCATTCCAAGATAGGTAATTGCCATGTTGTTCACCTGTTATTAAGTATTACTGTTCAACTTCTTTTACACGCATTTCTTTCACCTGTTGGGGAATGATCTTATTTCCTTTTACCAGATAATCAATAACCGCATCAGAAAGGTTATACCCACCTTTTACCTGTTTGTTCTGACCATCGATAAATGCGGTAAAACCATCGCCCCCAGGGGCAAGGAAACTATTTGTCGCTACGCGATAGGTATCAGTATCTACAATAGGCTTGCCATTAAGCGTAAATAGCACAACGCGGTGCCCAACAGGTTTATGTTGGTCGTATCGCATTTCCAGTCCTTTCGACATCTGCAAAACACCATTTGTAAGTGACGCTCCGTGTTCCATAAGATTGCGTAAGGATTTCCCTTTCAAATCCATGACAGTTAGCTCATTTGGAAACGGAAAAGCGCTGATAACATCGCCAAGGGTTATCGGACCGGCATTCAAGTCTGCGCGAAGACCACCTGAATTAGTGAGCGCCAGCTGCGCATCAGGCGCTGCAGCAAGCATTGCATCGGTAAATAAATTTCCAAGTGAAGATGACTCACCATAGGCGCGCGTAAGCGTAACAGGCGTCTCACCAACTTTTTGGCGAACCGTTTCGGACAGTTTTTTATTCCAGGTATCAATAACGCTCTGAGTTGCCGGATCGGGTTTCCATTCATCGGCATACAGGGTTTTAAGTTCGAAGCTTTTTATTTTATGGTGATGCGTTTTTAGATCCACATCGAGAACCAGCTTACCGATATCAATCCCCCCACTGTCAGTCGAAAGTACCAACGTGTTGCCTACTTTGAGCGGCTCCACTGTTCCAACATGCGCATGTCCGGTAATCAGAATATCCAGGCCCTTCACCTGCTTCGCCGTCTGAATATCCTTATCAAGGGCGCGCTTCACGTCTGTATTGCCGATACTGGACTGGCGTGCAGGGAAACCTTCATGCATAAGTGCAACGGTAATATCCACTTTTCCACGGAGTTCATCCAGATAATGCTGGAGATATTTCACCTCGTCACGCGCTTCAATCCCCTGACGCATTGACGAAGAAACGGTATCATCGAATGCAAACACGCCGTGCAACCCAATAACCCCAATTTTAATGCCATCCTTTTCGATGATGGTATAAGGATTATTCCAGAAGAGGACATTACTGTTTTTATAAAAGACGTTCCCTAACAGTATCGGGAATTTAGCCTGACTGAGCTGTATAAGCGTATTATCCCAACCATGATCGAACTCATGATTGCCGACAGACGCAGCATCAAATGACATTGTATTCATAATATCTATGATTGCCTTCCCTTTTGTCAGGCTACTGATATACGGGCCGGCAAAATAATCCCCAGCATCGAAATAAAAAGTAGCCTTATTGTTTTTCTTTTCTTGCTTAACGTATGTTGCAATATTTGCAAAGCCACCCACAGCTCTTTTTCCCTCTGCAACATAGGGGAGTTTATAAGGCTCAACATGGGCATGTAGATCATTAGTATAAATGACGGTAACGTCCTGCGCTGGACTTAGCGAAGCATATCCCGACAATAATAAAACTGCGATTACTGTTTTTTTCATATTTCAACTCTCTAATTAAAAGAAGAGTTTCATTATCGATTAGCAAAAAACAGATTTTGTGAACTTTCTCACGGCATATCAAAAAGAGAGGCGTGAAAATCATCGACTCACAAAATCAGTTGGTGATATGCATGGAATGCGCTCCAAAAATAGACCTGAATGTTTGTAAAAGCTGGTCATGCCCTAATCTTGGAATACCCGATGCGAGTGATTATGTTGTTCCTGTTTATCGTCTCGGCTACGCTGCTCTTGAATGTCAAAAATGTGGCAGCCTTCCGCCCTTGTTTAATAAAAAAGAATGTGACGAGTGGTTCAGACACTTCATGCAACAAAAATTGGGAAATACAGGACAAGGTTGTCCTCGCTGTTTTACAACTCGCATCATTCACTATGGATACACAAAAGCCAGAACCCCACGCCTTCAATGTTGTACCTGCCGCTATGTGTTTACTCCACACTATGACAATGCTCAATGCCAGGATAAAAATATCACCCTTCTTTCCCGGCTCGAACAAGGGGTGCACTCTGGTGAAACGACAAATCAAAGGGTCCTTGCGCAAGCGGTTAACGGGTTCGAGCACGATCTGCATGTTTCATTCCCTGCGCTAACAAGGGTGTCAACGACCACAATGGTTCTACCGTTTCAGGGTCATTCTGCGAGGCAAAAACTGTATGTTGTGATCAGTGCCGATGCTGACTCCGGCAAAATAATTCAAATAACAACCAACTATTGCGACTGGAAGGCAGGCGATTCGTTGCTCTATAAAAGCTCACAGCCCAACCCTTCTGCGATATTACCGTCGAGCGATGTTGATCTTATTCGTGAACAAGAGAAGCAATTTCTGACGCGGAGTCAGTTTGATGAAATTCAGTACGGTAGCGCCGAACTTAAGCGAAACGACCGGGGAAGCATAGTCCGTCCTGTCATAACCATACACAGTCATTTTCAGCGATTAAAACGACGGTTCCCGGGTGTAACCGATCATTATCTCGCGCATGAGTGCGTCTTGCGTGGCGGTGCAATTACGGCCTGGTCAACAGAGGTTCGCCGCGGAAAAACCAATCTGTGGTTTGTGTCTGAAAAGCCTGAAAACGCCATGCTCTCTGAAAAGTCATTTTACCTGACTGGCAGCTGGAAAATGGGATGGTGGAAGAATGTATGGGAGCGCTGGGATAATGGCAAGAGATGCAAGATGATTGGCCTACTAACCGGACAGCAAAGTACAGCGGAACCTGCTTTGATTACGCTTGCACCCTGCACTGCATTTGGTGCCTGGCTGAAAGCCCATCCATGGTCATTACAGTGTCATAACTATGGAGCCCGGGTTGTGAGCCAGCATTTAGTGGGTCTTGGCTGTATTTATAACCAAAAATTGATTCTGTGAGCCCGTATTTTACGTCTTATAGACCGGCTCCAGGCAATAACATACGTTTAGGTGTGCACGTAAGATTGTCAATTCATACACTTACAGGATGCCAGTCCTGACACCTGATTTGCAGGTTCGCCGCCATTTTATTACTGTGGATTTATCCAGAAACCAACGTCGAACAAAAGTGGAAAGCGCCTCGCAAAATTCCTCTGCGGCCTGATGCCGTCATCCCGACCCTCTCCCACTGGGAGAGGGAGAAAAGCAGGAATAAAAAAACCGGGCAAATGCCCGGTTTCTAACATTAGCCTTCCACTCACTCAGTGAGCCGCTTCCGGCTTGTGCTTCGCCGCACTCTGGAAATCGTACGTCAGTTCGTTCTTCGCCTGATCCAGCGCCACGGTCACCTGGCCGCCGTCCACCAGCGAGCCAAACAACAGCTCGTTCGCCAGCGGTTTCTTCAGGTTGTCCTGAATTACACGCGCCATTGGACGGGCGCCCATCGCACGGTCGTAGCCTTTCTCGGCCAGCCAGTTTCGAGCCTCCTGGCTCACTTCCAGCGACACGCCTTTCTGATCCAGCTGTACCTGCAGCTCGACGATGAACTTATCCACGACCTGATGGATCACCTCGGTAGACAGGTGATCGAACCAGATAATGTTGTCCAGACGGTTACGGAACTCCGGCGTGAAGATCTTCTTGATCTCCTCCATCGCATCGGTGCTGTTATCCTGGTGGATCAGGCCGATGGACTTACGCTCGGTTTCTCGCACCCCGGCGTTAGTGGTCATTACCAGCACCACGTTGCGGAAGTCAGCTTTGCGCCCGTTGTTGTCGGTCAGCGTCCCGTTGTCCATCACCTGCAGCAGGATGTTGAACACGTCCGGGTGCGCTTTCTCGATTTCATCGAGCAGCAGTACCGCGTGCGGGTGCTTGATCACCGCGTCGGTGAGCAGGCCGCCCTGGTCAAAGCCCACGTAGCCCGGAGGCGCACCAATCAAACGGCTGACGGTGTGACGCTCCATATACTCGGACATATCAAAGCGCAGCAGCTCAATGCCCAGCGCTTTGGAAAGCTGAACCGTTACCTCGGTTTTCCCCACGCCGGTCGGGCCGGCAAACAGGAAGGAACCGACAGGCTTGTGCTCATGCCCCAGTCCGGCACGGGCCATCTTGATCGCTTCGGTTAAGGCCTCAATGGCTTTATCCTGACCAAAGACCAGCATTTTCAGGCGATTACCGAGGGTGCGCAGCGTGTCGCGATCGCTCTGAGAGACGCTCTTCTCAGGGATACGCGCGATGCGGGCCACCACGGACTCAATATCCGCCACGTTAACGGTTTTCTTACGCTTGCTGGCCGGCATCAGGCGCGCACGCGCCCCGGCCTCATCAATCACGTCAATCGCCTTATCCGGCAGATGACGGTCGTTGATGTATTTCACCGCCAGCTCCACCGCCGCACGCACCGCTTTCGCGGTATAACGCACGTCGTGGTGCGCTTCGTACTTCGGCTTCAGGCCGTTGATGATCTGCACCGTTTCCTCGACGGACGGTTCGGTCACGTCGATTTTCTGGAAGCGGCGCGCCAGCGCACGGTCTTTCTCAAAGATGTTGCTGAACTCCTGGTAGGTGGTGGAGCCAATCACGCGGATCTTGCCGCTGGAGAGCAGCGGTTTGATCAGGTTAGCCGCATCCACCTGGCCACCGGAGGCCGCACCTGCCCCGATGATGGTGTGAATTTCATCGATAAACAGGATGCTGTTGGTGTCCTGCTCCAGCTGTTTCAACAGCGCCTTGAAGCGTTTTTCAAAATCACCGCGGTATTTCGTACCCGCCAGCAGCGAGCCGATATCCAACGAGTAGATGGTGCAGTCGGCAATCACTTCCGGCACGTCGCCCTGCACAATGCGCCAGGCAAGCCCTTCGGCAATCGCGGTTTTACCCACGCCTGACTCCCCCACCAGCAGCGGGTTGTTCTTGCGGCGACGGCACAGCACCTGGATCGCGCGCTCCAGCTCTTTATCGCGACCAATCAGCGGGTCGATACCGCCAACGCGAGCAAGCTGGTTAAGGTTGGTGGTGAAGTTTTCCATACGATCCTCCCCGCCTGCTTGCTCTTCATTGTTATTGACCTGATTGCTGGAATCCGATGCCTGGTTAGGCTCGTCTTTGCGCGTTCCGTGAGAAATAAAGTTAACCACGTCGAGGCGGCTGACTTCGTGTTTGCGCAGCAGATAGGCAGCCTGTGACTCCTGCTCGCTGAAGATGGCGACTAAGACGTTTGCGCCAGTCACTTCGCTACGCCCGGAAGACTGGACGTGGAATACCGCGCGCTGCAGCACGCGCTGGAAGCTGAGCGTCGGCTGCGTGTCGCGCTCTTCTTCACTGGCTGGCAGCACCGGTGTGGTTTGTTCGATGAAGGCTTCGAGTTCCTGACGTAGCGCCACCAGATCCACGGAGCAGGCTTCCAGCGCTTCGCGGGCAGATGGGTTGCTAAGCAGTGCGAGCAGTAAATGCTCGACGGTCATAAACTCATGTCGGTGCTCACGCGCTCTGGCGAAAGCCATGTTTAAACTGAGTTCCAGTTCTTGATTGAGCATAGGCACCTCCCCCAATTTTATGCCTTATCAGGCCTTTTCCAGCGTACACAGCAACGGATGCTCGTTCTCCCTCGCATAGTCGTTCACCATCGCCACTTTGGTTTCCGCCACTTCGGCTGTGAAGATGCCGCAGATAGCTTTGCCACGATAATGAACGGTAAGCATCAGTTGCGTTGCACGTTCTACATCATAAGAAAAGAACTTTTGTAGCACGTCAATAACAAATTCCATCGGCGTGTAATCATCGTTCATTAACATAACTTTATACATAGATGGCGGTTTTAGCGCGTCGCGCACTTTGTCTTCCGCCAGCTGGTCAAAATCCAGCCAATCGTTGGTCTTACCCATTATGCATAACCACTTTGAATCTACCTCAGATGTTAGATAACAATCATCTATTACTGTCATCCGCGATGTCTGTCACAAACTGTTGCAATAGCGTTAACTGCTTCAAACTTTGGTTGATTATTGTCCCATCTCCAGCGCCAAACGCTTGACGACTTCTTTCGTTTCTCTAAATTGTACAAGCGTGAGATGGCGAGGTTTTGAACAGCCCCCACTCCACCACCGGTTCATTCCATCTTAACTTATAAGATTTACGAAGGATGTCGAAGCATGGAAATGGGTACTGTTAAGTGGTTCAACAACGCCAAAGGGTTTGGCTTCATCTGCCCCGAAGGCGGCGGCGAGGATATCTTCGCTCACTATTCCACCATTCAGATGGATGGTTACAGAACGCTCAAAGCCGGGCAGTCCGTCCGGTTCGATGTTCACCAGGGACCAAAAGGCAATCATGCCAGCCTTATCGTCCCCATTGAAGCTGAGACGGTTGCATAGCTCTCTGTTTTATTGTGTACATCCCGCAGTCAAAATGCCAGCCCGATCGGCTGGCATTTTTATTTTCGGGTTATTCCCGAGCCAGCGCGTCCACCGGATCCAGCCGCGCCGCGTTGCGGGCGGGCAACCAGCCAAACAAAATGCCGGTAAAGGTTGAACACAAGAATGCGGTAATAATGGCCACCGGCGAGAAGCCAATCTCCCAGCCGGGTAAAAAGAGCTGAAGCGCGAAGGCGATCATCATCGAGAGCGCAATCCCCATCGCACCGCCGACCAGACACACCAGCACGGCTTCAATCAAAAACTGCTGCAGCACGTCGCTGGCCCGGGCCCCGACCGCCATGCGGATGCCAATCTCCCGGGTACGTTCGGTTACCGACACCAGCATGATGTTCATCACCCCGATACCGCCGACGACCAGCGAAATCACCGCCACCAGCGTGAGGAACAGCTGAAGAGTACGTGTGGTCTTTTCCGCCGTTTTCAAGAGGCCGTCCATATTCCAGGTGAAGAAATCTTTCTTCCCGTGGCGCAGGGTTAACAGCCGCTCAAGCTGCTGTTCGGCCAGCGCGCTGTCGTAGCCCTCCTTCACGCGCACGGTGATGGAGTTGAGCCAGGACTGCCCCATAATCCGCCCGGAGATGGTGGTATAGGGCAGCCAGACGCGCAGGATCTTGCTGCTGCCAAACATCGACTGCTTCTCTTCCGCCACGCCGATAACCGTGGCAGGCATGTTGCCGACCAGGATCACTTCGCCCACCACGTTGGCTTTATTGGGGAAGAGCTGTCTGCGCGAATTCGCGTCCAGCACCACCACCTGCGCCCTGCCCGCCAGCTGCTCGGCGTTGAAGGTGGCGCCTTCGCTGAAGGTCATACCGTAGACGTTGAAGTAGTCTCCGCTCACGCCGTTCGCGTTGGCTGCCACGTCAACATTGCCCACGCGCAGGCGCAGGTTCTGCGACACCGCAGGCGTGGCGGAGTTGACCCATGGCTGCTTCTGAATGGCCGCCAGGTCGTCGTATTTCAGCGCCTGCTGATACTGCGGCTCGTCGTCCCCGAAGTCTTTGCCGGGATAGACGTCAATGGTATTGGTGCCAATAGCGCGGATATCTGCCAGCACCAGCTGCTTGGCCGCGTCGCCCACCACCACAATCGACACCACCGAGGCAATACCGATGATGATGCCGAGCATCGTCAGCAGGGTACGCATTTTATTGGCCGCCATCGCCAGCCAGGCCATGGTCAGCGCTTCACGAAAGCCGCTGGAAAATTGTCCCCAGCCGGTTGATGCTGGCAACGCTTCTTTAGATGCCGCTGCTCTGGACTCACGCGGCGGCGGGTTGCTGACCAGCTCGCCGTCGCGGATCTCAATTATGCGCTCCGCCTGCGCCGCCACCTGCGGATCGTGGGTCACGATGATGACGGTGTGCCCCCGATCGCGAAGCTGGTGCAGGATCGCCATCACCTCTTCGCCGGAATGGCTGTCGAGCGCCCCGGTCGGCTCATCCGCGAGGATCACCTGCCCGCCGTTCATCAGGGCACGGGCAATACTCACGCGCTGCTGCTGCCCGCCGGACAGCTGCGAGGGCTGGTATTCAACCCGCTCCGCCAGCCCCAGACGCGTCAGCAGCATCTGCGCGCGTTCGAGCCGTTTTTTCCGCTCGACGCCCGCATAGACCGCCGGAACTTCAACGTTCTGCGCCGCATTAAGATGAGAAAGCAGATGGTAACGCTGGAAGATAAAGCCGAAATGTTCCCGGCGCAGCTTCGCCAGCGCGTCACCGTTCAGCGTGGAGACATCCGTTCCGGCCACGCGGTACGTGCCGCTGGTGGGTTTATCCAGACAGCCGAGAATGTTCATCAGCGTCGATTTACCGGAACCCGATGCCCCGACAATCGCCACCATCTCGCCCGCCTCCACGCGCAGGGAGATGCCCTTCAGCACCTCCACCGGGCCGTCGCCCGACGGATAGCTGCGACGAATGTCCTTCAGCTCAAGCAGCGCCGTCATTTGGCGGCTCCGGGCAGGCTTTCGCTGACAACAACCTCCTCGCCCTCTTCCAGTCCTTTCACCACCACCACGTCGGTGTCGTTGCGCGCGCCTATCACAACCTCACGCTCGCGCGTTTCGCCGTTGCGCAGCACTTTCACTTTATAACGGCTATCCCCGGCGGATTCGCCGAGCGCGGAGAGCGGAATGGTCAGCACGTTCTTCACGCCGGTCAGCTGGATATGCACCTGTGCGGTCATGTCCAGACGCAGCACGCCCTGCGGGTTTGGCACCTCAAAGCGGGCATAGTAAAAAATAGCGTCGTTAACTTTTTCCGGCGTCGGCAGAATGTCTTTCAGCACGCCTTCGTAGCGCGTCTGCGGATCACCCAGCACCGTAAACCAGGCGTTCTGTCCCGGCTTAAGATGGATAACATCCGCCTCTGAAACCTGGGCTTTGACCAGCATAGTGCTCATGTCCGCCAGCGTCAGAATGTTTGGCGCCTGCTGCGCGGCAATCACCGTCTGGCCCTGCAGCGTAGTGATCTGGGTCACTTCACCCGCCATGGGCGCGACGATTTTGGTGTAGTCGAGGTTGGTTTTTGCCGTATCCAGCGAGGCCTGATTGCGCTTGATTTGCGCGTCAATCGTGCCAATCTGCGCCTGTTTCACCGCCAGTTCCGTGGTGGCCGTGTCTAAATCCTGCTTCGAAATCGCCTGGGTTTTGGCCAGCGCCTGCTGTCGGGTCAGCGTCACCTGCGCCAGGTTACGTTCTGCCAGCGCCTGCGCACGCTGCGCGCGCAGCTCCATCAGCGTGGCTTCCACCTCGCGGATCTGGTTCTCAGCCTGCTCAGGGTCGATAACGCCGAGCAGCTGGCCTTTTTTCACCTTATCGCCAATCTCAACCGACAGCGTTTTCAGCTGGCCGCTAACCTGCGCGCCGACGTCAACCTTGCGCAAAGCGTCAAGCTTGCCCGTCGCAAGGACGTTTTGCTGCAGTTCGCCCGGGCGAACAATCAGTGTCTGATACTGCGGCACCGGCGCATTCAGCACCTGCCATAGCCAGTACCCACCGACTAAAACCACGACCGCCAGCAGCAGAAACAGCGTTCTGCGTTTTCCCTTGAGATTCATAAATATTCCAAATAAATGTTCTGGCAATTATAAATGTTGATTCTATCTAAACGACTCCTCAACGAAACCCCTGTTCTCTGAAATCGCCCTAATTTGTTTACGAGACGTTGACATTTCTCCTGTTGAAATAGCGATATTCCAAAAGGATCAGGATCTACCATGTCTTCTATCGTCGACACATCACTTTCAAACCTGCCGCAGCCTAAATCCGGCTGGCAGCTCTTCAAAAAACTGGCTTTCGGTGAGATCGCGCCCGGGCTGGCATGGGAAAAAACCGCCTACAGACGTAAGTTCATGCTGCGTTCACTGGCGACACCGCTCAGCACCGCTCGCCTGCTGTCTGACCTTGCAGAACATCCGCACCTGATGCAAATGCTCCAGGTTCAGCCGGGACTGCCCTGCCGCCTTCATCGTCCGTGGTTGACGGTCAATATGGATAGACAGCGTACGCTGGAATCGCTGTCATGGCACTATCAGATGATGTGTCGCCAGCTGCCGGCAAAGCTGACCAGTGGTTACCTTTCAAAGCAGGGCGTGACTCTGCTGACCTTAACCGGAAAAGATGAACAGCAATTTACCGTCCGTCTGTGTGCCGATGCGTTTATGGATAAAGAGGGAGAAGCTACCCTCGTTTTCTGTGACGGTCAAAATACGGCGCTGGCGGAGATGACCTTTACCCTCTGCCAGTTTGAGGGAAAATCGACGCTGTTCATTGGCGGTTTGCAGGGCGCAAAAGCGCATGTTCCGCATGAGCTGATCCAGGGTGCGACGAAAGCCTGCCATGGCCTGTTCCCGAAACGTCTGCTGGTCGAGGCCGCCATGACCCTCGGCGCCGCGTTCCCGGTAGAGCAAATTGTCGCGGTCAGTAACGATACGCACATTTACCGCAGCTGGCGCTACCGCAAGAAAAAAGAGGGGAAACTGTTGGCCGATTACGACAGTTTCTGGATCTCCATCGGCGGTGAAAAGCAGGACAGCGGTAACTTTATGCTGCCGCTCGTCATGCCGCGTAAACCGATGGAAGAGATCGCCAGCAAAAAGCGTTCCGAATATCGCCGCCGCTACGAGCTGCTGGATAGCCTGATTCAGCAGGTGAAACAGGCGACCCAACGTTAATCCGCTCTCCCGCGAGCCAGCCACAGCACGCGGGAGAACATCTTCCGCAACAGGGTCGGTACCGCCTCCACGCCCCGCCTCCCCGCCTCCGTCGCCACTTCAATGGCTAAATCCGGTTTTGAGGAACGATGAATAGCTTTGGCGATCACGCGCCGCATATTCATCGGGACATCGACCGGCACCATGGCAATTCGGTGGAATACGTCGTCAAACCCCTGACGATACATAAAGTGTTCCATGTCCATGGCGGGCAGCATAGTTAAATGGTCGCGCTCTTCCTCTCGCTCGTTACTCAGCAGGCTTCGCACGGTCGAGGCATATTTTTTGCCCGCCTCATCGCCGTCGACCAGAACGTGCCACTCGATACCCATCCGGCGGGCAAATTTTATCAGCGGCTTTAATCCCGACTGGGCGAACTCGATTACCTTGATGCCTTCCGCATCAAAATGGTGGCCGCACTGGCGCGCCAGTTCGTTGATGACCCAGGTTTCCGTTTCCCCCTCAACCAGCAGCCAGCAGCGGGCAAAGAGCGACGACGCCCGGTTAAAGCGAATATGGAACGCGATGCGCCGCCCGTCTTCCGCGTTCAAACCGCCCGGCCCAAGCCGGAAAGCAGAGACGCGGGAGGATTCACGCACCAGGCGACAGACGTGTTCTACCGGCGTCAGCGATAATAGCTCCCCGGAATTGGTGGTCGTAATACGCTGGAGCGGCAGCAGATTCAGCAGATGCCATGCCACGGAGAGCATGATGGGATGGAGGCGCGTTTCCGGGTCTTCCACCAGCAGCAGCGGTCGGGCGTCCCGGTCAAGACGAACGGTGCCTTTGGCCTGCAGAAGCGTTGAAAACAGCCCCAGCAGAATCACCCGATGGGTACGACCTCCGGGCCGGTCGATCATCCGGTTAATGATGTCGAGATAACGCCAGCTTCGCTGCTCATCATGAGAGCGGCGGCGCATCAGGCGATGGCGCGACTCAGACGTTCCCTGTTCGGAAAAATAGTGCTCCAGAAGCTGTACCATTGCGGACAACCCCTGACGAATTTGACCATCAGTAAGATTCTGCGGACGCGACACCAGCTCTCTTGCCAGAAAATCCAGCTCGCGGGCGGTGACTTCCACTTCCGGCATATTGGGTACGGTACCGTTACGAATACGCCGCATAAAACGCGCATCGCGCAGGCGTAACACAGGCGTCAGACGGATCAGGTGACGGGCCAGATCGTCGATATTGTCCAGCGGGATGGGGTTAGCTTTCTCATCGAGAAAATCACGCAGGGTGAGTACCCCCTCGTTCTCCGCCATCTCACCTTCCAGCCGGTAGAAAATCCGTTGAAAACCGTCATCGCACGGCACCCAACAGGGTGACAGCGGGCGGAAGCGACGCACGCGGTGACGTCCGGGCTCGGATTCGCGGAACGTCAGGATGATGTGCAGGTGCTTCTCGCGCCCCGTCACGTCGCCGGGGGGAAACCAGAAATCGTCGCGAACAAAGTGATACAGATCGTCCTCGGGCGAAAGCAGTAGCGTCAATGCATCCAGCAGGCTGGACTTGCCCCACGCGTTCTCGCCGATCAGGACGTTGTTTTGCTCCAGCTGCAGTGACAGGCGGTTAATACCGCGAAACCCGACAATTTCCACACGTTCGAGAAGCATAAATCCCCCGACAAATGATCACTTTTTCCTTCAAGTTATCAGCAGTATAGCGGGAGGTGCTCTGTCACGACAGCATAACATTCACCCTTACAAGAATTGGTCTATGCTCTATTTACCGCTGATTTGAACAAGGATTGACATCACATTGCCTTAAATCAAATTAATCGAATTTATTTAAGTGGCGAAGGGATGTTGTTGGTTTCTAAAATACGGGCTCTTCGAGTCGTCATCCCTTTATGGCGATATATCCCGCGCGCGGGAAAGCGTGCGGAAAATTTTTGAGGTGGTTATGTTTAGAAAATTGGCAGCAGAATGCTTTGGTACATTCTGGCTGGTATTTGGTGGCTGCGGTAGTGCCGTTCTGGCAGCAGCATTCCCGGAATTAGGCATTGGTTTTGTCGGCGTCGCGCTGGCTTTTGGTTTAACCGTATTAACCATGGCGTTTGCCGTCGGGCATATTTCCGGCGGTCATTTTAACCCGGCCGTGACGTTAGGTTTATGGGCCGGCGGTCGTTTTTCGGCGAAAGAGGTAATTGGTTATATTGTGGCGCAGGTGGTTGGCGGTATTATTGCGGCTGGCGTTCTGTACGTGATTGCCAGCGGTAAAGCCGGGTTCGACGCGGCGGCCAGCGGCTTTGCCTCTAACGGCTTCGGCGAGCATTCTCCGGGCGGCTACTCCATGTTGTCTGCCATCGTGATTGAAATTGTGCTGACCGCCGGCTTCCTGCTGGTGATCCACGGCGCAACCGACAAACATGCGCCGGCTGGTTTTGCCCCGATTGCCATTGGTCTGGCGCTGACGCTTATCCACCTGATTTCTATTCCGGTCACCAACACCTCCGTTAACCCGGCACGCAGTACCGCCGTCGCCATCTTCCAGGGCGGCTGGGCGCTCGAGCAGCTGTGGCTGTTCTGGGTGATGCCAATTATCGGTGGTATCCTGGGCGGCGTGCTGTACCGCACCCTGCTGGAAAAACGCGATTAATTGCTCGCGGTGTCGGGTGGCGCTAACGCTTACCCGACCTACGTGAGAGTGCAATTGTAGGCCGGGTAAGGCGTAGCCGCTACCCGGCTTTCTTTTGTCGCTTTACTGAACAGCCTTTATTGGGTAGTGTCACTGGCGCTTAACCGATACTCAAAAAGGACCGGCTGTTCATGTTTTCAGGACTCCTCATCATTTTGTTGCCCTTGATCGTGGGCTATCTTATTCCGCTCCATCGTGAATCCGCATTAAGGCTCATTAATCGATTCCTCAGCTGGATTGTCTACGTGATTCTTTTCTTTATGGGGATTAGCCTGGCATTTCTGGACAACCTGTCAGCGAATTTACTCTCAATTCTCCATTATTCTGTCGTCACCGTAGTCGTTATTTTGCTGTGCAATATTGCCGCACTGCTGTGGCTGGAACGCACTATTCCATGGAAAAATCACCATCATCAGGAAAAGCTTCCTTCACGAATTGCAATGGCGCTTGAATCATTAAAATTATGCGGCGTCGTGGTGCTCGGCTTTCTTCTTGGGCTGACCGGTTGGGCTTTTTTACAGCACGCGACAGAGGCCAGTGAATATACGCTGATCTTCCTGCTGTTCCTGATTGGTATTCAGCTGCGAAATAATGGCATGACCCTGAGGCAAATTGTCCTGAACCGTCGGGGAATGATGGTTGCCGTCATTGTTGTCGCCAGTTCCATGGTGGCGGGCGTCATTAATGCCTTTGTGCTCGATCTGCCGCTGAAAACCGGCCTGGCGATGGCGTCAGGTTTTGGCTGGTACTCCCTCTCCGGTATTCTGCTTACTGAATCATTCGGCCCGGTGATCGGTAGCGCCGCCTTCTTTAACGATCTGGCGCGAGAGCTGATCGCCATCATGCTGATCCCGAGCCTGGTTCGCCGCAGTCGTTCTACCGCGCTGGGCCTGTGCGGTGCGACGTCGATGGACTTTACCCTGCCGGTATTACAACGCTCCGGGGGGCTGGAGATGGTGCCCGCGGCTATCGTTCACGGCTTCATTTTAAGCCTGCTGGTTCCGGTTCTGATGGCCTTTTTCTCAGCCTGATACTTCTTTGGCGGTAGGTTTCCTGCCGCCAAAATTGCGCTAAATCAATCTCCCTCTATTTTGTAGCAGAAAGCCCTTTTCACCGTTCCGGCACGAGCATAACCTTAAACATGTATATCAAATATAACTTTAACAGGTGTGATTATGTTTTGTGTGCAATGTGAACAAACCATCCGTACCCCGGCAGGCAACGGCTGCTCCTACGCACAGGGTATGTGCGGCAAAACCGCAGAAACATCTGACCTGCAGGACCTGCTGATTGCGGCTCTGCAAGGACTTTCCGCCTGGGCGTTCAAAGCCCGCGAATACGGCATAGTCGACCACTACGTCGACAGCTTCGCCCCGCGCGCGTTTTTCTCCACGCTGACCAACGTTAACTTCGACTCTCCGCGCATTGTCGGCTACGCCCGCGAAGCGATTGCCCTGCGTGAAGCGCTGAAGGCACAGTGTCTGAAGGCGGATGCCAGCGCCCGCGTGGAAAACCCGATGTCAGAACTTCAGCTGGTCAGCGACGATCTCGGCGACCTCCAGCGCCAGGCGGCAGAATTCACCCCGAACAAAGACAAAGCGGCGATTGGGGAGAACATTCTCGGCCTGCGCCTGCTGTGCCTGTACGGCCTGAAAGGCGCTGCGGCGTATATGGAGCACGCGCACGTTCTGGGTCAGTACGACAATGAGATTTATGCGCAGTACCACAAAATCATGGCGTGGCTGGGCACCTGGCCTGCCGATATGAATGCCCTGCTTGAGTGCTCAATGGAAATCGGCCAGATGAACTTCAGGGTGATGAGCATTCTGGACGCCGGTGAAACCAGCACCTACGGCCACCCGACGCCAACGCAGGTCAACGTCAAGGCTACCGAAGGCAAGTGCATCCTGATTTCCGGTCACGACCTGAAAGATCTCTACAACCTGCTGAAGCAAACCGAAGGCACCGGCGTTAACGTTTATACCCACGGTGAAATGCTGCCCGCGCACGGCTACCCGGAGCTGCGTAAATTTAAGCATCTCATCGGTAACTACGGCAGCGGCTGGCAGAACCAGCAGGTGGAGTTCGCCCGCTTCCCTGGCCCTATCGTGATGACCTCTAACTGCATCATCGACCCGACCGTCGGCGCGTACGATGACCGCATCTGGACCCGCAGCATCGTCGGCTGGCCGGGCGTGAGCCATCTTGAAGGTGACGATTTCGGTCCGGTTATCGCCCAGGCGCAGCAGATGGCGGGCTTCCCGTACAGCGAAATTCCGCACCTTATTACCGTCGGCTTCGGTCGTGAAACCCTGCTGGGTGCCGCTGATTCGCTGATCGATCTCGTCAGCCGTGAAAAGCTGCGCCACATCTTCCTCGTCGGCGGCTGCGACGGCGCGCGCGGCGAGCGTAACTACTTCACCGATTTCGCCACCAGCGTGCCGGAAGACTGCCTGATCCTGACCCTGGCATGCGGCAAATACCGTTTCAACAAGCTGGACTTCGGCGACATCGAAGGTCTGCCGCGCCTGATCGATGCGGGCCAGTGTAACGATGCTTACTCGGCCATCATTCTGGCGGTCACCCTGGCGGAGAAACTGGGCTGCGGCGTGAACGACCTGCCGCTGTCGCTAGTGCTCTCGTGGTTCGAGCAGAAAGCGATTGTCATCCTGCTGACCCTGCTCTCTCTTGGCGTCACCAACATCGTGACCGGACCGACCGCGCCAGGCTTCCTGACGCCGGACCTGCTGGCCGTGCTGAACGAGAAATTCGGTCTGCGTTCCGTGACCAACGTTGAAGACGATATGAAGCAGCTGCTGAGCGCGTAAGGAGGGATTCATGACCATGCCAACCTCACAATGCCCGTGGCGGATGCAGGTTCATCACATCCATCAGGAGACGCCGGATGTGTGGACGCTGTCGCTGTTGTGCCATGACTACTATCCATATCGTGCAGGCCAGTATGCGCTGGTCAGCATTCGCAATTCGGCGGACACCCTGCGCGCCTACACGATCTCCTCGACGCCGGGCGTGAGCGAATACATTACGCTCACCGTCCGCCGCATTGACGACGGCGCGGGCTCCCAGTGGCTGACGCAGGACGTGAAGCGCGGGGATTACATCTGGCTGTCCGACGCGCAGGGGGAATTCACCTGTGACGACAAAGCTGACGATAAATTCCTGCTGCTGGCGGCGGGCTGTGGCGTAACGCCGATTATGTCAATGCGCCGCTGGCTGGCGAAGAACCGCCCGCAGGCCGACGTGCAGGCGATCTTCAGCGTCCGTTCCCCGGAAGATGTGATTTTCGCCGAGGAGTGGCGTGAATATCCGGTGACGCTGGTGGCTGAGCACAACGCAACTCACGGTTTTGTGCCCGGTCGCCTGAGCCGCGAGCTGCTGCAAAGCGTGCCGGATGTTGCGAACCGAACGGTGATGACCTGCGGCCCGGCGCCGTACATGGCTATCGTGGAAGAAGAAGTGAAAGCGCTTGGCGTAACCCGCTTCTTCAAAGAGCAGTTCTTCACGCCGGTGGCGGAAGCGGCAAGCAGCGGCGTTAGGTTCACCAAACTGCAGCCTGCCCAGACCTTCTTTGGCCGCGTGGGGACCACGCTGCTGGAGGCGCTGGAAAGCAACAAGGTGCCGGTAGCGGCTGCCTGTCGTGCTGGCGTGTGTGGCTGCTGTAAAACCAAAGTGGTTTCCGGTGAGTACACCGTCACCAGCACCATGACGCTGTCCGACGCGGAAATTGCCGAGGGTTACGTGCTGGCGTGCTCGTGCCATCCGCAGGGGGATTTGGTCCTTGCATAAACGATAAACGTTCGTTCGTAGGCCCGGTAAGCGTCAGCGCTACCGGGCTTTTTTGCCGGGCGGTACTGCGTTTACCCGACCTGCAATTTTACCGCCACGCGGGCGCTTTACCCAGCGCAAACCGCCCTGCCCCTAAAAACGCGACAGCCAGCGAGCCGATAAAGAAGTACACCAGGCTTTCAATCGCCCATGCCCCAACCTTATCAAGGGCGAACGTTTCACCCATTCCCACCATCAGCCACGCCACAATCATCGTAAACGCCAGCACCAGCGCGGCCGGGCGCGTAAACAGCCCGACAATAATCAGGATCGGTGCCACGACTTCGCCAACCAACACGCCGTAGGCGATAAATCCCGGCAGCCCTTTTTCCACCAGCATGCCGCTGATAAACCCCACGCCGCCAAAAAGCTTGTGCAAACCATGAAAAAGCATCAGCCCGCCGACGGCAAGTCGTAACAAGAGTTTGCCAAGATCGTCGCATGATAGCTTTTCATTAACAGCAATTAACAATGATTTAACCATTTGAAATTATTCCTGTTTTAACTGAGACACTCCCAGATTATGCCGAATAATTGCGCGTGAAAAGCACCTTTTAATTGTGGGGATGCGACGGGCAATACGGAGACTTTCTTCTAAGCTTGTAAGCGTTATCACAAAAAGGAGACGGACAACCATGAAACAAACCGTGGCTGCATATATAGCGAAAACGCTCGAACAGGCTGGCGTAAAACGTATCTGGGGCGTCACCGGCGACTCCCTGAACGGACTCAGCGACAGCCTCAACAAGATGAAGACCATCGAATGGATGCCGACCCGCCATGAAGAGGTTGCCGCCTTCGCCGCAGGCGCTGAAGCGCAGCTTACGGGTGAACTGGCCGTCTGCGCCGGATCCTGCGGGCCGGGTAACCTGCACCTGATCAACGGCCTCTTCGACTGCCACCGCAATCACGTGCCGGTGCTGGCGATTGCCGCCCACATCCCCTCGTCCGAAATCGGCAGCGGCTATTTTCAGGAGACGCATCCGCAGGAGCTGTTCCGTGAATGCAGCCACTATTGCGAACTGGTTTCATCCCCGGAGCAGATCCCTCAGGTGCTGGCGATCGCCATGCGTAAAGCCGTGCTGAATCGCGGCGTTTCTGTGGTCGTTATTCCGGGCGATGTGGCCCTCAAGGCTGCGCCAGAAGGGGCAAGCACTCACTGGTATCACGCCCCGCAGCCCGTCGTCACGCCAGCAGAAGAGGAGCTGAAAAAGCTGGCGCAGCTGCTGCGTTACTCCAGCAATATCGCCCTGATGTGCGGCAGCGGCTGCGCTGGCGCGCACAAGGAGCTGCTGGAATTTGCCGGAAAGCTGAAAGCGCCGATTGTCCACGCCCTGCGCGGCAAAGAGCACGTCGAGTACGACAACCCCTACGATGTTGGCATGACCGGACTGATCGGTTTTTCTTCAGGCTTCCACACCATGATGAACGCCGACACGCTGATCCTGCTTGGTACCCAGTTCCCGTATCGCGCGTTCTACCCGACGGATGCCAAAATCATTCAGATTGATATCAACCCGGCCAGCATCGGCGCGCACAGCAAGGTCGATATGGCGCTGGTGGGCGATATCAAATCCACCCTTTCCGCCCTGCTGCCGCTGCTGGAAGAGAAAACCGACCGCAAGTTCCTTGATAAGGCGCTAAGCGACTATCGCGATGCCCGCAAGGGGCTGGACGACCTCGCAAAACCAAGCGACAAAGCCATTCACCCGCAGTACCTGGCGCAGCAAATCAGCCATTTCGCGGACGACGACGCCATTTTTACCTGCGACGTGGGCACGCCAACCGTCTGGGCGGCACGCTATCTGAAGATGAACGGCAAGCGTCGCCTGCTCGGCTCGTTTAACCACGGCTCGATGGCCAACGCCATGCCGCAGGCGCTGGGCGCAAAAGCCACGGCGCCGGAGCGTCAGGTGGTGGCGATGTGCGGCGACGGCGGGTTTAGCATGCTGATGGGGGATTTCCTGTCGGTAGTACAGATGAAGCTCCCGCTAAAAATCGTGGTATTTAACAACAGCGTGCTGGGCTTCGTAGCGATGGAGATGAAGGCCGGAGGCTATCTCACGGACGGTACCGAGCTGCACGACACCAACTTCGCGCGCATCGCCGAGGCCTGCGGCATCACCGGTATTCGCGTGGAGAAAGCCTCCGAGGTGGATGAAGCCCTGCAGCGCGCCTTCTCCATAGACGGCCCGGTGCTGGTGGATGTCGTCGTCGCCAAAGAAGAGCTGGCGATCCCGCCGCAGATCAAGCTTGAGCAGGCCAAAGGCTTTAGCCTGTACATGCTGCGCGCAATCATCAGCGGCCGAGGCGACGAGGTGATCGAACTGGCAAAAACCAACTGGCTCAGGTAAAACATTTCGCATGACCTCTTAAATTAAAGGGATGTGAAATGATTGATTTACGCAGTGATACCGTTACCCGCCCGAGTCGGGCCATGCTCGAAGAGATGATGACCGCTCCGGTCGGGGACGACGTCTACGGTGACGATCCAACGGTAAACGAACTGCAGCGCTATGCGGCAGAACTGAGCGGCAAGGAGGCCGCCCTGTTTATGCCGACAGGCACACAGGCGAACCTGGTCGCGCTGCTCAGCCACTGCGAGCGAGGTGAAGAGTATATCGTCGGCCAGGGCGCGCATAACTATCTCTACGAAGCCGGCGGTGCGGCCGTGCTCGGCAGCATTCAGCCGCAGCCGATTGACGCCGCGCCGGACGGCTCCCTGCCGCTCGATAAAGTCGCGGCGAAAATCAAAGCCGACGATATTCACTTCGCCCGCACCAAACTGCTCAGCCTCGAAAACACCCACAACGGCAAAGTGCTGCCGCGCGAGTACCTGAAGGCGGCGTGGGAATTTACCCGCGAGCGTAAACTCGGCCTGCACGTGGACGGCGCGCGTATCTTTAACGCCGTAGTGGAGTATGGCTGCGAGCTGAAAGAGATTACGCAATACTGCGACTCGTTCACTATCTGCCTGTCAAAAGGACTGGGCACGCCTGTAGGTTCACTGCTGGTTGGCAATACGGACTACATCAAGCGCGCCAACCGCTGGCGCAAAATGACCGGCGGCGGGATGCGTCAGGCGGGTATTCTGGCGGCTGCTGGGCTGTATGCCCTGAAAAACAACGTGGCGCGTCTGAAGGACGATCACGACAACGCCGCGTGGATGGCGGCGCAGCTGCGCGAGATTGGCGCCGACGTGATGCGCCACGACACCAACATGCTGTTCGTCCGCGTGGGCGAGGATCGCGCCGCTGCGCTTGGCGAATTTATGAAATCACGTGGCGTGCTGATCAACGCCTCACCTGTCGTGCGCCTGGTCATGCATCTCGACGTGAGCCGCGAACAGCTGGCGGACGTGGTTAAACACTGGCAGGCGTTTTTACAGCGATAAGGAGCATCACGTGCCGCAACGCATTCTGGTGCTCGGCGCCAGCGGGTACATCGGTCAGCATCTCACCGCGGCGTTAAGCCAGCAGGGACACCAGGTGCTGGCTGCGGCACGCAACACCGAACGCCTGCAAAAACTCGGTTTGCCTGGCGTCACCTGCCACAACGTTGACCTCAACTGGCCGAAGGAACTTCCCGCCCTGCTGGAAGGGGTCGATACGCTTTACTACCTGGTGCACAGCATGGGCGAAGGCGGGGATTTCATCGCCCACGAGCGGCAGGTGGCGATGAACGTTCGCGATGCGCTGCTGCAAAACCCGGTTAAGCAGGTCATTTTTTTAAGCTCGCTCCAGGCGCCTGAACGCGAGCAGTCCGATCACCTGCGCGCCCGCCAGCTGACGGCTGAAACCCTGCGCGGGGCGAATATCCCCGTCACCGAACTGCGCGCCGGGATCATCGTCGGCGCAGGCTCCGCCGCCTTCGAAGTGATGCGCGATATGGTCTACAACCTGCCGGTACTCACGCCGCCGCGCTGGGTGCGTTCGCGCACCACGCCGATTGCGCTGGAGAACCTGCTGCATTATCTGATAGCCCTGCTGGATCGCCCGGCGGAGCAACACCGCGTGCTGGAGGCGGCAGGCCCGGAAGTCCTGAGCTATCAGGAGCAGTTCGAACATTTCATGCACGTCAGCGGACGCCGCCGCTGGCTGATCCCCATCCCCTTCCCGACCCGCTGGATTTCGGTGTGGTTTTTGAATGTGATCACCTCCGTGCCGCCGACGACCGCCAAAGCGCTTATACAGGGGCTGAAGCACGATTTACTGGCGGACGATCGCGAGCTGCGCGCCTTAATTCCCCAGGAGCTGAGCCGCTTTGACGATGCCGTGCGCAAAACGCTCAAGGAAGAAGAACAGCTGGTGAACTCCAGCGACTGGGGTTACGACGCTCAGGCGTTTGCCCGCTGGCGCCCGGAGTACGGCTATTACCCGAAACAGGCGGGCTGCACGGTGAAAACCAACGCCAGCCTGGCCGCTCTGTGGGAAGTGGTGAACCAGATTGGCGGCAAAGAACGGTATTTCTTCGGTAATATCCTCTGGCAAACGCGCGGGGCGATGGACCAGCTGGTGGGCCACCGGCTGGCAAAAGGCCGTCCGGCACGCCCGTATCTTGCGGTGGGCGACGCGGTCGACAGCTGGAAGGCGATCATCGTCGAGCCGGAAAAACAGCTGGCGCTGCTGTTCGGTATGAAGGCCCCGGGGCTGGGCCGGCTCTGCTTTACCCTGAAAGACAAAGGGGATTATCGTGAACTGGACGTGCGCGCCTGGTGGCATCCGCACGGAATGCCGGGTCTGTTCTACTGGCTGTTGATGATCCCTGCCCACCTGTTTATCTTCCGGGGGATGGCGAAACGCATTGCGCAACTGGCAGAACAAAAGACGGAAAAGATCTAAATAAAACTCTCTTTCTTTCACCTTTCCCATTGCATAGCGCCGTAATTCACGAAAGAATGCGCACGAAATTCTTTTCAACACAGTGGATTGATATGAAGGTACTGGTTACCGGGGCGACCAGCGGCTTAGGCCGAAATGCGGTCGAATTTCTGCGCAACAAGGGCATCAGCGTCAGGGCTACCGGTCGCAACGAAGCGATGGGTAAACTGCTGCAAAAAATGGGCGCAGAGTTCGTCCATGCCGACCTGACGGAGCTCGTCTCCTCGCAGGCGAAGGTGATGCTCGCCGGTATCGACACGCTGTGGCACTGTTCCAGTTTTACCTCCCCGTGGGGGACCCAGGAAGCCTTCGATCTCGCCAACGTGCGGGCTACCCGCCGTCTGGGTGAATGGGCCGTTGCCTGGGGCGTGCGTAACTTTATTCATATCTCGTCACCGTCACTCTATTTCGACTATCACCACCATCGTGACGTGCAGGAAGATTTCCGCCCTGCTCGCTTTGCCTGCGAGTTTGCCCGCAGCAAGGCGGCCAGCGAAGAGGTCATCGACCTGCTGGCGCAGTCAAACCCGCATACCCGCTTTACGGTCCTGCGTCCGCAGAGCCTGTTCGGGCCGCACGACAAGGTGTTTATTCCGCGTCTGGCGCAGATGATGCACCACTACGGCAGCGTGCTGCTGCCGCGCGGCGGCGATGCGCTGGTCGATATGACCTATTACGAAAATGCCGTTCACGCCATGTGGCTGGCCAGCCAGCCGAACTGCGATAAGCTTACCTCCGGTCGCGCCTACAACATCACCAACGGCGAACCGTGCACGCTGCGCAGCATTGTGCAGCGCTTAATTGACGAGTTGCAGATCGACTGCCGTATCCGTTCTGTTCCCTATCCAATGCTGGATATGATTGCCCGCAGCATGGAGCGCTTTGGCAGTAAATCAGCCAAAGAGCCTGCGCTGACGCATTACGGCGTCTCTAAACTTAACTTTGACTTCACGCTGGATATTTCGCGTGCGGAGAATGAGCTAGGGTATAAACCGATTGTGACGCTGGATGAGGGGATTATGCGCACCGCGGCGTGGCTGCGGGACCACGGGAAGCTTCATCGGTAGATCGGGCCCGATATTTTTACGATGAAAAAAAGCGGCAACCCGAAGGTTGCCGTTTGTCATTTTGCTGATTACAGCGCAGTCCACGTGTCCTGCCATGCAATTAGATTGTCAACCACGTTTGCGAGTAATTTCGACTGAGGAAACTATAAAACATTTACGCCGCGAATGTGATTAGAAAATTAGTCCAAAAGGAGACCGTGTAAAAGTGGAGTCGGGTAACCCGAGGGATTACCCCTGCCCGTAGCGCTCTAACAGCGCCTCCGCGATTGCCAGCGTTTCGCGATCGGTTACGCCGTCCCAGCGCGCCGGGCGAAAATGCATCTGAAACGCGACGATCACGCGCTTCTGCTGTGCGTTCGTCATGTTATCGGTCACCTCATAGCCGTAGCGCGCCAGCAGATCGAGCAGCACCTTCGGCTCAACAAGCTCATCTCGCGGCTTGCCGTTCAGGTAAAACGCCACCCGCGCCGGGTCGGGCCATGCGCCAATCCCCTGCAGCGCCAGCTGACGCCATGGGAACAGCGGGCCGGGATCGTCTTTGCGCTGCGGGGCGATATCAGAATGGGCCACCACATTTTCAGGTTTGATGTTGTAGCGGGTGATAATGTCTTTGGCGAGCGGCACCAGCGCCGCAATCTGCGCTGGCTCAAAAGGGGTAAAGTGCTTAACGCCCGACGTCTTTTGCCAGCCACGGTTCTCCAGCTCAATGCCGACAGACGTATCATTGATGCGGTTGGTGCCGCGCCAGAAGCTGATGCCCGCATGCCAGGCCAGTTCGCTCTCGGGTACCAGCTGCCAGATGCGCGGCTTGCCGTCCGGTGCGGGAGGCTTGGCAGGGATCAAATAGTGAGAGCTGACGTTTTTATCCGTCAGCGTGGCCAGCGAGCTGTCAAAATCATCCGCGGTGTAGTGGATCACCAGCACCTTGATGCGCGGATAAGCCGCCTGAGCCTGATGACGCGTATCCAGCTCGTAGGCGCCTTTGTCGATAACCCCTTTTTCCGAGGCACATCCTGCCAGCAGCAGCGCCAGCAGGAGCGCGGCAAACGAACGCCTCATCTCAGGGTTTTCACCGCCGTACCGCTTACGCTCACCATCAGCATGCTGCCATCTTTCCCGACCGTCTCGTAGTCGATATCAATCCCCACGACCGCATCAGCGCCGAGGGCTTCCGCCTGCTCGCCAAGCTCTTTAAAGGCGATTTCACGCGCTTTACGCAGCTCTTTTTCATATGCGCCCGAGCGGCCGCCAACGATATCGCGGATGCCGGCAAAAAAGTCACGGAAGATATTGGCGCCGAGAATCGCTTCACCGGTGACCACGCCGCAGTACTCGGTGATGGTCTGCCCTTCCAGGGTTGGCGTTGTTGAAAACTGCATGGTTTCTCTCCTTCTTTAGCGTTCAATGCCTTAGGCACAGCATTATCGGTTCGTTACGCTATGATTGAAAGGATAGTTAATAAATAAGGAAATCAACATGCGCTATTCAGCTTTAACACTTTTAGTGCCCTGCGCGCTGGTGCTCAGCGCCTGTACCACCACGGTCACGCCAGCCTTTAAGGATATCGGTACCCGCAGCGGCCCCTGCATTGAGGGCGGTCCGGACACCGTGGCGCAGCAGTTCTATGATTATCGCATTCAGCACCGCAGCAACGATCTCACCGGCCTGCGCCCGTATCTGAGCGATGGTCTGGCAAAACTGCTTAACGATGCCACCCGCGATCCGCAGCATAACGCCCTGCTGAAATCCGATCCGTTCTCCAGCCGCGCCACGCTGCCGGACAGCGCCGAAGTGGCGAGCGCGTCAACCATTCCGAACACGGATGCCCGCAATATTCCGCTGCGCGTGAAGCTGACGCAGGGAACCCAAACCTGGCAGGATGAAGTGCTGATGATCCGTGAAGGACAGTGCTGGGCGGTAGACGACGTGCGCTACGTGGGCGGTAGCGTTCATGCCCCGGCAGGCACGCTGCGCCAGTCGATTGAAAATCGCTAAACCCGCCGATATAACCTGGTAACCCCCGTAAAATGTGCGGCATTTCTTGCGGAATGCCGACATTTATACTCGCCGACCTTGCCGTTCGCTATTTTGTGCTATGTTTAAGAGGAAACACGGGTTATATTTAACTTTTAACGCAGAAATATTGCATAACTATTCTGTCAACGGTACTATCTGCGGCCTCAATTGCTATAGATTGCCTGGATGAGTAAAGACTGCCCCGATGAGTATTAAACTAAACGGCATTAACTGCTTCTACGGCGCACACCAGGCGCTGTTTGACATCACGCTGAACTGCCCGGAAGGCGAAACGCTGGTTTTGCTTGGCCCAAGCGGTGCAGGCAAAAGCTCCCTTCTGCGCGTCCTTAATCTGCTTGAAATGCCCCGTTCAGGTACGCTGGCGATTGCCGGTAACCACTTTGATTTCGCGAAGACGCCGTCTGATAAAGCGATTCGCGAGCTGCGTCAAAACGTCGGCATGGTCTTCCAGCAATACAATCTCTGGCCGCACCTGACCGTGCTGCAGAATCTGATTGAAGCCCCGTGCCGCGTGCTGGGGTTAAGCAAGGATCAGGCGATCGCCCGTGCTGAAAAGCTGCTGGATCGTCTACGCCTTAAGCCCTACAGCGACCGCTACCCGCTGCACCTGTCCGGTGGTCAGCAGCAGCGTGTGGCCATTGCCCGTGCGCTGATGATGGAGCCCGCGGTACTGCTGTTTGATGAACCGACCGCGGCGCTGGATCCGGAAATCACCGCCCAGATCGTCAGCATCATTCGCGAGCTGGCGGAAACCAACATTACGCAGGTTATCGTCACCCACGAAGTAGAAGTGGCTCGCAAAACCGCCAGCCGTGTGGTCTACATGGAAAACGGGTATATCGTTGAGCAAGGTGATGCGAGCTGCTTCGCTAACCCGCAAACCGATGCCTTCAAAAACTATTTATCTCATTGATTGTGTCAGGGGAAATATAATGAAAAAAGTATTACTTGCCGTGCTGCTTGCTGGCGTTACCCTTTCCGCTTCCGCAGCTCAGACCATTCGTTTTGCCACGGAAGCCTCTTACCCTCCGTTTGAATCCATTGATGCGAACAACAAAATTGTGGGCTTCGACGTAGACCTGGCAAACGCCCTGTGTAAAGAGATCGATGCTACCTGTACCTTCAGCAACCAGGCGTTCGACAGCCTGATCCCAAGCCTGAAGTTCCGCCGTATCGATGCCGTGATGGCCGGTATGGACATCACCCCTGAGCGTGAAAAGCAGGTGCTGTTCACCACCCCTTACTACGACAACTCCGCCCTGTTCATTGGTCAGAAAGGTAAATTCACCTCTGTCGATCAGTTGAAAGGCAAAAAAGTGGGCGTGCAGAACGGCACCACGCACCAGAAATTCATCATGGATAAGCATCCGGAAATCACCACCGTTCCGTATGACAGCTACCAGAACGCGAAGCTGGATCTGCAAAATGGCCGTATCGACGGCGTATTTGGCGATACCGCTGTCGTGACCGAGTGGCTGAAAGCCAACGACAAGCTGGCGCCAGTGGGCGACAAAGTGACCGATAAGGATTACTTCGGTACCGGTCTGGGGATTGCCGTTCGTCAGGGCAACACTGAGCTGCAGCAGAAATTCAACGCTGCGCTGGAAAAAGTGAAGAAAGACGGCACCTACGAAACCATCTACAAAAAATGGTTCCAGAAGTAATTCCTGATGAATGAAATTTTTCCTTTAGCAAGCGCCGCCGGGATGACCGTCGGCCTTGCCGTTTGCGCACTGATTATCGGCCTCGTGCTGGCGATGTTCTTTGCGGTGTGGGAATCCGCGAAATGGTTCCCCGTCGCCTGGACAGGCTCCGCGCTGGTCACCGTGCTGCGTGGGCTACCGGAAATTCTGGTAGTCCTGTTTATCTATTTCGGTTCCTCACAGCTGCTGCTCACGCTGTCGGACGGCTTCACCCTTAATCTCGGCTTTGCGCAGATCCCGGTGCAGATGCAGATCGAAAACTTCGACGTCAGCCCGTTCCTGTGCGGCGTGATTGCCCTCTCCCTGCTCTACTCCGCATACGCGTCGCAAACCCTCCGCGGTGCGCTGAAGGCCGTGCCGCAGGGTCAATGGGAGTCGGGTCAGGCGTTAGGTCTGTCGAAATCAGCCATCTTCTTCCGTCTGGTGATGCCGCAGATGTGGCGTCATGCCCTGCCGGGTCTCGGCAACCAGTGGCTGGTGCTGCTGAAGGATACCGCGCTGGTGAGCCTGATTAGCGTCAATGATTTAATGCTGCAAACCAAAAGCATCGCCACCCGTACTCAGGAGCCCTTTACCTGGTACATTGTGGCGGCGGCGATCTACCTGGTGATCACGTTGCTCAGTCAGTACATTCTCAAGCGTATTGACCTGCGAGCGACGCGCTTTGAACGGAGACCAGGCTGATGCTTGAATATTTCCCCGAGTTGATGAAAGGGCTGCATACCAGCCTGACGCTGACCGTGGCGTCCATTATCGTGGCGCTGATCCTGGCCCTTATCTTCACCATCATCCTGACGCTGAAAACGCCGGTGCTGGTGTGGATTGTGCGCGGCTACATCACCCTGTTTACCGGTACGCCGCTGCTGGTGCAGATCTTCCTGATTTACTACGGCCCGGGCCAGTTCCCGTCGCTGCAGGAGTATCCGGTTATCTGGCATCTGCTTTCTGAGCCGTGGCTGTGTGCCCTGATTGCCCTTTCGCTGAACAGCGCGGCCTATACCACCCAGCTGTTCTACGGAGCGATCCGCGCCATCCCGGAAGGCCAGTGGCAGTCCTGCGGGGCGCTGGGCATGAGCAAGAAAGACACGCTGGCGATCCTGCTGCCGTACGCCTTTAAGCGCGCCCTCTCCTCCTATTCCAACGAAGTGGTGCTGGTATTCAAGAGTACCTCGCTGGCCTACACCATCACCCTGATGGAAGTGATGGGTCACGGACAGCTGCTGTACGGGCGCACCTATGACGTGATGGTGTTCGGCGCGGCGGGCGTGGTCTATCTGGTGGTGAACGGTCTGCTGACGCTGATGATGCGCCTGATCGAGCGTAAAGCGCTGGCGTTTGAGCGCAGAAATTAACCACGAAAATGCATAAAACGGTATTCATGAAGCGGGTAACCTGATGGGTTATCCGTTTTTTTTTGCGATAAAGATAATACTTAATCATTTTTATTGCATATAAATTCATTAACTGGCATTGTACATCCAGGCCGCAGACACGGCGCATCAATAAGACAGACGGGAGCATTACAATGAAAAAGTTAGTTCTGGCCGCATTACTCGCCACCTTCGCCGCTGGCGCATCCGCAGCTGATAAAATCAATTTCGGCGTGTCCGCCACCTATCCGCCGTTTGAGTCGCTGGATGCCAGCAACCAGATCGTCGGTTTCGATATCGATCTGGCGAAAGCGCTGTGCAAACAAATGCAGGCCGACTGCACCTTTACTAACCATGCTTTTGACAGCCTGATCCCGTCGCTGAAGTTCAAAAAATACGACGCGGTGATCTCCGGGATGGACATCACGCCTGAGCGCAGCAAGCAGGTCGCGTTCACCGACCCGTACTACGCCAACTCGGCGGTGGTGATTGCGAAGAAAGGCGCTTATACCTCATTCGATCAGCTGAAAGGCAAACGCATCGGGATGGAAAACGGCACCACGCATCAGAAATACCTCCAGGACAAACATCCGGAAGTGAAGACCGTGGCCTATGACAGCTACCAGAACGCGATTATCGACCTGAAAAATGGCCGTATCGACGGCGTCTTCGGCGATACCGCCGTGGTGAACGAGTGGCTGAAAACCAATCCGCAGCTGGGCACCGCAACCGAGAAAGTGACCGATCCGCAGTACTTCGGCACGGGTCTGGGTATCGCGGTACGTCCGGATAACAAAGCCCTGCTGGAAAAACTGAACGGCGCGCTGAAGGCGATTAAAGCAGACGGTACGTACCAGAAAATTAGCGAGCAGTGGTTCCCGCAGTAAGATTTTTTTGCCGGGTGGCTCGGCCTACGGGGGTGGTAGTCTGTAGGCCGGGTCAGGCGAAGCCGCCACCCGGGAATTTCTCAGAGTGGCACAAAGAACCTGAACCGTGCTCCGCTCGCCGACTCCATCAGCCTGATCCCACCCCCGTGCAGCTCCAGCATCCGTTTCACAATCAGCAGCCCCAACCCGCCGCGATTCTCTCTCGACGCCTGAGTATTGAGCGCCGACGGCCGCTGGAACAAATCGTCGCGCAGCGAGGCATCCACGCCCGCTCCGCTGTCGGAGACTTCAACCTGCAGCCGTTCATTTTCCTGCCACACCGCCAGGCGAATCTCCCCGCCGCCAGGCGTATGGCGCATCGCGTTATCCAGCAGGTTGGTCACCACGCGTTCAATCATCGACACATCGGCGTTTATCAGCGGCAGCGGCCCCGGCACGTCAATATGCAGATTGACCTCGCGCGTGCGGGCGGTGAGCTCAAACTTCTGCGCCACGTCGGAAATCAGCTCTCCCATCGCGAACCGCTCGCGCTGGGGTTTAATACCGCCGTACTCCAGGCGCGCCAGCTCAAACAGCTGCTGAGAAAGATGACGGACCTTTTGTCCCTGGCGCAGCGCGGTGGCGAGATACTGCTGGTGCTCCTGCGGCGTCAGCGTGGCGGATTTGAGCGACAGGGTTTCGAGATAGCCCAGCAGCGAGGTCAGCGGCGTACGGAGATCGTGCGAAATATTGGCGATAAACTCCCGGCGCTGGCGATCGCTGTCGGCCAGCCGATCCCACTGCTGGGTGATTTTGCGCGCCAGCTCGATAAAACTGTTGCGCAGGATCGCCACCTCATCTTTTGCCGCCGCGTCCGGCGTCTGTGCCGCCAGCTGTCTGATAGCGCTTATGCTGTCTTGCTCCAGCCCGGCGACTTCCACCGTCAGCTGTTTGACCGGACGCGTGACCCAATACCAGACCAGTAAACCGGCCAGCAGGCCAAACAGCGCGACCCACAGCAATGACCACAGCACCGTGCTCCACAGCGCCTTATGCCAGGCCATCTCCGCAAGAGCATTTGACTCCTCGCCCTGCAAAATAATGTACAGATAGCCTTTTAGCTCGCCATCCTGCCGCAGCGGCGTGGCGCTAAAGACTTTTTGATTTTGACTGCGCGGATCGTCGCCCAGCACCGGCATGGCGGTGCCGCTGAGGAAGCTCTGCACCGGAGCCAGATCGATTTTTTGCCGCTGAATATGGCCCGGCGGTGCGGCATCGGCGAGGATATCACCGTCAGGAGAGATAACGTACAGCTCAACGCTCGGATTAAAGGTCATCAGCCGGCCAAACAGCGGTTTCAGCGCGCTGCGGTCAACCCTGCCCTGCGCATCCAGAATTGGTTCGCGCTGAACGATCTGCTGCGCCAGCCCGCCAGACAAACGCTGCACCATCGCATTACCGTACTGCATGCTGCTGTAGAGCTGTACCGCACAGGCAACGGCGGCGCAGAGCATCATCAGCAGGATGAACAGCAGCGTCAGGCGCTGGCTCAGGCTAAAGCGGCGCATCATGATTTGGCTCCGCAAATTTATAGCCCTTGCCCCAGACGGTGCGAATAATCTCCGGCTCGGCGGCGTCCTTCTCAATCTTGATGCGCAGGCGGTTGATATGGGTGTTGACGGTGTGCTCATAGCCTTCGTGCTGGTAGCCCCAGACCTGCTCCAGCAGCGCCAGACGGGAGAACACCTCGCCGGGATGACGGGCAAAGAAGTAGAGCAGTTCGAACTCGCGCGGGGTGAGATCCACCACCTGGCCGTGAAGCAGCACGCTGCGCGCCAGCGGATCGATGGTCAGTCCGTGAGCCTGAATTTGACCGTCGGTTTGCGCCTGCCCCATCGCCTGCTGGCGACGGAACAGCGCTTTGATGCGCGCAATCAGCTCCTGCACGGAGAACGGTTTTGCCAGATAGTCATCGGCGCCGGTTTCCAGCCCGGTGATGCGGTCGGTTTCACTGCTGCGGGCGCTAATGATGATCACCGGCAGGTAGCGCGTCATCTGACGGATGCGGCGGCAAATCTCCAGGCCGTCAACGCTGGGCAGCATCAGGTCGAGGATCACCGCGTCCCACGTCTGAGCTTCAAGACGCTGCAGGGCTTTGCCCCCGTCGGGTTCGTGGGTGATGGCGTAGCCTTCGTCTTCTAAATTGAGTCGCAGAAGCGCCGCGATATCGTGGTCGTCTTCCACCAGCAGGATCTGCTTCATGGGTAAGCCTTCATTCATTTCTTATGACGTAAGCTTACCTGATTTCGCCGGGATGAAGAGTTCACATTTTGTTTAAGATTTTACGAGCAACGTCAGCACTTCATAGTGTGCGGTGTGCGGGAACATATCAAAAAGCTGAACGCGTTCAACGCGATAGCCCGGTAGTTGCGCAATGTCTTTTGCCATGGTCTGCGCGTTGCAGCTGGAATAGATGATGTATTCCGGCGCCATCTGGCTCAGGTAGTCGCACAGCGCATTGCCGATGCCGCGGCGCGGCGGGTTGACCAGCACCAGCTCAGGCACGTTGCCCTGGCCGGTGGCGAACTGCGTGGAGTCGAGCGCCTGGAAGCGCAGATTCGTTAACCCCAGCTCAGACGCAGACTGCTTCGCGCAGGCAATCGCTTCGGCAGAGATCTCAATGCCGGTGAGCTGCATCTCCGGCGTGGCGCAGTGCAGGCCAAACCCGCCCACGCCGCAGAAGAGATCCCACATGTGGTGAACGTTTAACGCACGAACCCAGTCGCGGGCGGCGGCGTACAGGCTGCTTGCTACGGTCGGGTTGGTCTGGAAGAAGCTTTGCGGGCGGATCCACAGCGGCACCCCGTTGAAGCTTTCGGCCAGCGCGTGCTGGTCGGTGAAGAAAATCTCTTTCTCCCCTTCCATGATTGCCATATGCACGGGCTGAATGTTTGCCGTAATGACCTTCAGCTGCGGAAGCTGCGCCTGCAGCCACGGCAGCGCCGCGCGCAGCTGCTCCAGCTTGGTTTCAGAGCGCAGCACGAAGCGCAGCATCATGCCGCCGTCTTTCTGGCTTTCCGTCAGCAGAAGGTATTTCAGCTCGCCGCGCTTGCGGGCCACGCTGTAGGGCGTTAAGCCCGCCCGCGCGATAAACGGTTTCAGTGCGGCAAAGACAGGCTCAAACGAGTCGGGATACAGCGGGCAGTCGGTTAAGTCTTCCGGCGTGCCGTCGCGGTGCAGCATCCCAAGCAGCGGTTTTTCTACGCTGCCGCTGACCACCATTTTGGCTTTATTGCGAAAACCCTGTTCAGGGCCGCTGACGGGTGCGCACCACTCGCCCACCGCGTGTTCTGCCAGCAGCTGTTGCAGGTCAGCCATTTTGGCGGTGAGCTGTTGAGGGACCGGCTGTTCTATCCACTGACAGGAGCGGCAGCGTCCGGCGTCATAGAGTGCGCACTGCATATGAAAACCTTAAAAATCACGAGGGCTGCGATTATACACATTATTGCAGGCGGAAGAATCTCCGACTGGAAGCCGGAACGAAGAGTAGAAAGAGCACCAGCATGTCCGGCAGTTTTTGCATAAATAGCGCGCGCAGGATCTCGCGTTTGGATTCACCGGCGATGCTGAACAGCTCCGGGTAGCCATACCCCAGCGAGGCGGCCCACAGATAGCTTGCGGCGGTAATTTGCGTCAGCAGATAGACCCATCGCGCCCAGTTGCGCCCTTTAACCAGCGAAAACGCGCAGTAGATCTCGATAAACACCAGCACCAGGCTGCTCAAAAAGACCAGCGTCAGATTCCACGTCTGCACGCTGCGGTGAATGAATTCACCGATGCCGCGCACGCCCAGGGTGTTGAGAATCATCAGCACATCCAGGCAGCGGATCATAATAATGGCGAGCGCCGCCACCTGAACCAGCGCAGGTACGTTAGGACGCGCGTGCGTAATACGTGATTTTTTTAATAATCCCAATGTTTTACTTCCCTGAAAAACAGTGCCGCGTCATGCGCGGCACATCACTGGAAATTTTAAATCCTTCAGCCGCGTCTTGCACGCTGGATATCGCGCACGCGCTGTTTTTCCGCGCGCGCCATCAAATACCAGGCGATAAATCCGACAATTCCGACCACGCCGAGGATGATAGAGGCCAGGGCGTTGATCTCCGGGTTGACCCCCATACGCACGCTGGAGAAGACCAGCATCGGCAGCGTGGTCGCCCCCGGGCCGGAAACAAAGCTGGCGATCACCAGATCGTCGAGCGACAGGGTAAACGCCAGCAGCCAGCCGGAGATCACCGCCGGCATAATCATCGGCAGGGTGATGATGAAAAAGACCTTCAGCGGCGTCGCGCCAAGATCCATCGCCGCCTCTTCAATGGAGCGATCCAGCTCGCGCAAGCGCGAGGAGATCACTACCGCTACGTAGGCCGTACAGAAAGTGACGTGCGCCAGCCAGATTGTGAGCATGCCGCGATCTGCCGGCCAGCCGATGGCGTGCGCCATGGCCACGAACAGAAGCAGCAGCGCGAGACCGGTGATCACGTCCGGCATGACCAGCGGGGCGGTAATCATAAAGGCGAAGCCGTTCGAACCGCGAAAACGCCCGAAACGCACCATCACCAGCGCGGCGATCGTGCCCAGCACTGACGCCATGGTCGCCGCCAGCGCCGCAATGGTCAGGCTTAGCCCCACCGCGCTCATCATTGCATCATCGTGGAACAGCTCGCTGTACCAGCGCGTCGACCAGCCTGCCCAGACCGTCACCAGCTTGGAGCTGTTAAACGAATAGATCACCAGCATCAGCATCGGCGCATACAGGAAGGTAAAGCCGATGACCAGGATCGCGATTCGCCACGGGGAGCGCACTACCGGTAAGTTGTTCATCCGCGATCTCCCATCTGTTTCTGCTGATGCTTGTGGAACCACATGATCGGCACGATCAGCAGCAGTAACATGATAATCGCCACCGCTGACGCCACCGGCCAGTCGCGGTTATTGAAGAACTCCTGCCACAGCACGCGACCAATCATGATGCTGTCAGGCCCGCCGAGCAATTCCGGGATCACAAACTCCCCCACCGCCGGGATAAAGACCAGCATCGACCCGGCGATAATGCCGCCTTTGGTCAGCGGGACGATGACGCTGAAGAAGGTTTTTAACGGACGGGCGCCGAGATCGAGCGACGCTTCCACCAGCGAGTAGTCGATACGGGTCAGCGCCGTGTAGATCGGCAGCACCATAAACGGCAGATAGGCGTACACAATACCGATATAGACCGCGAGGTTGGTGTGCAGGATCGTCAGGGGCTGATCGATAACCCCGAGCCACATCAGGAAGTTGTTCAGCACGCCGTTGTTTTTCAGGATCCCCATCCAGGCGTAAACGCGGATCAGGAACGAGGTCCACGACGGTAAGATTACCAGCAGCAGCAGGATGTTGCGGGTCGACGGCTTACTGTGCGCCACCGCCCACGCCAGCGGGTAGCCCATCACCAGACAGCAGAGCGTCGAGATGGCCGCCACCTGCAGCGACTGCAGATAGGCTTCGAAATAGAGCGGGTCGTCGGTGAGCTGCAGGAAGTTACCCAGGTTTAAGGTCAGCGTCAGCTGCCCGTCGGCCCAGTCCAGCAGGTTGGTGTAAGGCGGGATCGCCCGCGCCATTTCCGCCAGGCTTATCTTGAAAACAATCAGGAACGGCAGCAGGAACAGCAGGATCAGCCACACGTACGGCATGGCGATCACCAGCTTGCGGCCGTGGTTCATCTGCATTCGCGTCAGCCACTGGGCAAAACCGCCCGGTTTGCCTGCGCGGGCTGGAGGTTCAAGTGTACTCATTGGCCGCTCCTTATACCGTCAGCACAACGCAACTGTCTGCATCCCAACACAGGCGCACTTCGTCGCCCCAGGTCGGCTGCCCCTTGCGGTAGCGATGTTCGTTCTGTAACTGCGCGCTGAGCATCTGCCCGCTTTTCAGGCGCACGTGATAGATGGAGAGGTCGCCAAGATAGGCAATGTGCACCACTTCACCGACGGCAAAGTTATAGCCATCGGCAGGCGGATCCTCACAGAGCATGATCTTCTCCGGACGCAGCGCGACGTAGACCGGCACGTTATCCACCACGGAGTTATCCGGATCGACCTTCAGCGGATGCTGCAGCCCCGGCGATTCGATGACCAGACCATCTTCCTGACGATCTTTCAGCAGCCCTTCGAAGACGTTGACCGAGCCGATGAACTCCGCGCTGTAGCGGGTGGTTGGATGCTCATAAATCTCTTCCGGCTCGCCAATCTGCACGAACTTCCCGCGGTTCATGATCGCGATACGTCCGGCCATGGTCATGGCCTCTTCCTGGTCGTGGGTGACCATCACGCAGGTCACGCCCACGCGCTCGAGGATATCGACCACTTCAAGCTGCATACGGTCGCGCAGCTTTTTATCCAGCGCGCCCATCGGCTCATCGAGCAGCAGCAGTTTCGGGCGTTTTGCCAGGCTGCGGGCCAGGGCCACGCGCTGGCGCTGGCCGCCGGAGAGCTGGTGCGGCTTACGCTTGGCGAACTCCTGCATGTGTACCAGGCTCAGCATCTCGGCCACGCGCGCGGTAATTTCGGCCTTCGGCAGCTTGTCCTGCTTCAGGCCAAAGGCGATGTTCTGCTCCACCGTCATGTGCGGGAACAGCGCGTAGGACTGGAACATCATGTTAATCGGGCGCTGATACGGCGGTACGCTGGAGAGATCCACCCCATCGAGCATGATCTGCCCGGCGGTGGGCTGTTCAAAACCGGCCAGCATACGCAGCAGGGTCGATTTACCGCAGCCAGAAGCTCCCAGAAGAGCAAAAATCTCGCCTTTATAAATCGTCAGGCTGACGTCGTCCACGGCATGCTGGCCATCGAAAGATTTAGTGAGGTTACGAATTTCAAGAAGCGGGGTCAGCGCTTTACGGACTTTCGCCTGCGGGCGGGGGATCGCGTCATTCACGGGGTGCTCTCCGGCAGAAATCAAATCATGGTGCAGGCGCACCAGAACGGTGCACCTGTTGCCGGGGGCACTTCGCTTGCCCGGCCTGTAACAAAGGGTTATTTACCGCTTTTCACCTTGGTCCACGCACGGGTACGCACGCGGTCAATTTTTGGATCCTGGACTTTCAGGGTGAAGAGCTTGGCGAACACATCCGCTGGCGGATAGATTGCCGGGTTATTACGGATTTCTTGGCTCACCAGCGGCACGGAGGCCTTGTTACCGTTCGCATAGTAAACGTGGTCGCTGATGTGGGCGATAACCTCAGGACGCATCAGGTAGTTGAGGAACTGATACGCTTCGTCTTTGTTTTTGGCGTCAGCCGGCATCGCGAAGACGTCGAAGAAGGCCAGCGCCCCCTCTTTCGGAATGAAGTAGGAGACGTTCACGCCGTTTTTCGCCTCTTTCGCGCGGTTCGCCGCCTGCCATACGTCCCCTGCCCAGCCAATCGCGACGCAGATGTCGCCGTTCGCCAGGTCGTTGATGTACTGAGATGAGTGGAAGTAACGAATGTTTGGACGCAGCTTCAGCAGCAGATCGGTCGCCGGGCCAGTGTAATCATCGGCTTTATTGCTGTTCGGATCTTTGCCCAGGTAGTTCAGCACGGTTGCGAAAATCTCTTCCGGCGCATCGAGGAAGGAGACGCCGCAGCTTTTCAGCTTCTCAAGGTTTTCCGGCTTCAGCACCACGTCCCAGCTGTCCAGCTTCACGTCCGGGCCCAGCGCGGCTTTGACTTTATCGACGTTGTAGCCGATACCGGTAGTCGCCCACAGGTAAGGCATGGCGTATTTGTTGTCCGGATCATGCTTGGCCACCAGCTTCAGCACTTCCGGATCGAGATTTTTCCAGTTTGGTAACTTGCTCTTATCCAGCGGCTGGAAGACGCCTGCCGTCAGCTGACGCTCGAGGAAGCTTGCGGAAGGCACCACGAGGTCAAACCCGGTGCTGCCCGCCATCAGTTTTCCTTCCAGCACTTCGTTGGAATCGAACACGTCGTAGACGACTTTAATGCCGGTCTCTTTTTCAAAATTCGCCACCGTGTCCGGCGCAATATAGTCAGACCAGTTATAAACGTGCAGCGTTTTTTGTTCCGCAGCGAGCGTGCCGGCAGAGACGGCCATCAGAGCACCCGCAACCAGACCCGATAACCATTTTTTATTCAAGGCGATCATAGTGTTATTCCTTCTGAAAGCTCGTTAACAAACGAACTAAAACTGTGCAATCTGAATGTATGCAAAAATCATGCATAGTTTGTCGCTCTGCTCAAAATAAAAAGAAACCTCTTTACCCGGCAGCTTCCGCTCGCTTTTTGAAGCATCGCAAGAATAACTGTAGCCCGTGTCCCCGGCTATAGCCCAGACGAAAAAACGCCTTTTATCAATTTTTTATGCAGGTTAAGTCTACGTGATAAGCCGAAACGGCCTTCAGGGAGGTGAATAATTCTTTAAGGAAAGGTTAAAAGCAGCAGAAAAAATGGCCTTCTGCAGCCGCTATGGCAGCGACTGCGCAAAAGTCAGACAGGCTTAGTGAAGAAAATTGGGAGATGCATCATTATTCTCTGCATCATCTTCCGCGCTATACAGCAGATGGTGTGCATTGGCTTCCATCATGACCATCGAAATTTGCTCTTCGCTCAGGCGCATAAACCATGAGAACTGCTTGAATGACAGCCCGGCTCCGGAGAATAAAGACTGGCAAACGACCAGTTTTGGCAGATTATCATCCTGTATGTCGAGAAATGCTTTCACCGTCAAAGAACTGGCGTTAATCGCTGACAGGTCGGAAGCCAGCGCCAGCAGCGCAGAGGGCTTCACTTCGGCCAGCGCGGAGAAAAGGATCACGTCGTTAATCAGATCGATTTTGGCATCGAAAATGCCGTCGAAATTCTGCATATGAGGCAGATGCAGCGCCTGGCAGGAATCGCATTCGAAAAACGTAATTCCGGCATCATCAAGCCATTGACGTAACGTATCCAGTGTAGGTACGACCTGTAAATCCATCGCGTTGCAGCCTCTTTAATAAAAACTTCGCATAGGGTACTTAAAAAGCGCGCGGTAATCCATTTAACCACCCGTTTTCAGACAGTAGCCCGGCGTCGCATGACGCTCGATCCATAAGATCATTTTACCCGCAATATCGACCCCTGTGGTTTTTTCCACGCCTTCAAGCCCCGGCGAGGCGTTCACTTCCATAACCAGTGGCCCTCGCGTCGCCCGTAGCAGGTCTACGCCTGCCACGTCCAGCCCCAAAGTCTGCGCCGCTTTGACGGCAATTTCCCGCTCCTGGTCGCTGATATCGGCGATTCTGGCAATGCCGCCGCGGTGAAGGTTAGAGCGGAAATCGCCCTCTTTGGCCTGGCGCTCGATGGCCGCCACCACCTCGTTTCCCACCACGAAACACCGGATGTCGCGCCCTTTGGCCTCTTCAATGTACTCCTGCACCAGAATATGGGCATTCAGCCCGCGGAAGGCGTCAATCACGCTCTCCGCTGCCTGACGCGTCTCCGCCAGCACCACGCCAATGCCCTGTGTGCCTTCCACCAGCTTGATCACCAAAGGGGCACCGCCCACCATGTCGATCAGATCGCTGGTGTCGTCCGGTGAATGGGCAATCCCGGTGACGGGAAGATCGATCCCCTGGCGCGCGAGCAGCTGCAGCGAGCGCAGCTTGTCGCGGGCGCGTGAAATGGCGACGGATTCGTTGAGCGGATAGCTGCCCAGCATCTCGAACTGGCGCAATGCAGCGGTGCCGTAAAAGGTTATCTGGGAGCCGATGCGGGGGATCACCGCATCAAAGTGCGGCAGCTTGCGGCCTTTGTAGTGAATCGACGAGGCGGCAGGGTCAATGTTCATATAGCAGGACATCGGGTCGAGGATCTCAACCTGATGTCCACGTTTCGCCGCCGCTTCTCGAAGACGCTTACATGAATAGAGCGTTCCATCCCGGGACAATATGGCAATTTTCACCCTGCACCTCTCTGAAGACATGGAAAAAGCCTGCGTATCATATACGCAGGCAGGCGCAGGATAAATGGACTATCGCGTAGCCCAGCCCTGTTTGTGCAGATAATCAAGAATAAACGGGCGATTTTCTTTAATGATGGTGCGGCGAATATGGTCAGTCCAGGTGTCGCGACGGTTATTGCTGCCGCGCGTCAGGTAGTAGTTCGCCAGCTCTTCATCGTATTGATTCAGGACGTCCTGATCGACCGGCTGGTAGTGGTTTTCATGCACCAGCATCGCCGCAGGAATGCGCGGCTTCAAATCCGGGTTATCCGCCGGCCAGCCCAGGCACAGGCCAAACAGCGGCAGCACGTGTTTTGGCAGCTTCAGCAGGTCGGTCACGCTTTGAATGTTGTTACGCAGGCCTCCGATGTAGACGCCGCCTAATCCCAGCGACTCCGCCGCCGTAAAGGCGTTTTGCGCCATCAGCGCGGTATCCACCACGCCCAACAGCAGCTGTTCGGCCAGCCCGAGCTCGGCCTCAGGGCAGATCTGCAGGTGGCGGTTAAAGTCGGCGCAGAATACCCAGAACTCGGCTGCCTGAGCCACATGCTTCTGCCCGCCGGTCAGCGTCACCAGCTGTTCACGCATGGCCGGGTCGGTAATGCGGATAATGGAGCTGCACTGCAGGAAGCTGGAACTTGAAGTCGCCCTTGCGCTGTTAATAATCGCTTCGCGCTGCGCATCGGTAATCGGCTCATCGGTGAAGTGGCGAATGGAACGATGGGAAAGGAGCAGGTCTATGGTTGGCGTCATCTTGTCTCTCTTTGTCTTGCTTAATACGTATGGCAGCCAGTATAGGCAATGATATGCGCGGTGTAATTGGCGAAACATAGCTCATAGATATTATAACGACAGGCGAAACCTTCTTTTATGACGACAGGTTATGGGGCACTATACGTGTCATTCGCCGTCAGGCTTGTTTTTTGAGGAGAGAGAAATGTTTGCAGTAATTTTTGGTCGTCCAGGGTGCCCATACTGTGTACGCGCGAAAGAGCTGGCTGAGAAACTGACCGAAGAGCGCGATGACTTCAACTTCCGCTACGTGGATATCCACGCGGAAGGCATCACGAAAGCGGATCTCGAAAAAACCGTCGGTAAGCCGGTTGAAACCGTACCGCAGATCTTCCTCGATCAGAAACACATCGGCGGCTGCACGGACTTCGAAGCTTACGCCAAAGAGCACCTGGGCCTGTTTGCTGCCCAGTAATGAAAGGACGCCCTCACCGAGAGGGCGTTTTTATTTGTGGTGCCGTCGGCGTTGAAGCAGACTGCGCACAAATAAGTAGCAGAGCGCGCCAAGGGCGCACCAGAATACGGCGCTCATCAACCACGCCAGCTCCTGCCAGAAACTTCGCGTTGAAACATACAGCATACGCATCAGCAGCAGACACAGCGGTGCCGCCAGCATGGCGCCAATTAGCGGCTTGACCACTTCCCCTTTACGGGAAAGAAAACTGGCTGCCGCTCCCGGCAGGGTAAAAAAGAGCAGCCCCAGCTCCGGGTGTCCGGCAGCCCTGAATGCCCCTTTCAGATTAAAAGCGAGCGACATACACACGACGGTAAACAGCAAAAAGCAGCTGATCACCCCCGCCCAGTTTCGTTTAATGTTCAAACTATCCTCCTGACTTATCTCTATCAAATACAGCTTCGTCGGGTAGACGCCCGGTCAGATAAAGCAATGCGGCAATCCTTGCCAAAGTACGCACAGGGTGATGCGATAATAGGTAGCTGTCAGTAGCTAATGCGATTAAACTACACGCCAGCTAATGTTTTAGGGAATAAAGCAGGAAACAGGGAGTGTTAACGCCTTTCCCTGACCCAGAAAACAGTAGCCCAAATAGTCCTTTCATTCAACAACTTACTGGTAAACAAGAAGTTAGCCTCCGTGAATATAAACGTCGCAGACTTGTTAAATGGGAATTACATCCTGTTATTATTTGTGGTACTGGCGCTGGGCCTTTGCCTGGGTAAATTGCGCCTGGGTTCAGTTCAACTTGGTAATTCCATTGGCGTTTTAGTCGTCTCCTTATTATTAGGTCAGCAGCACTTCAGCATTAACACGGACGCGCTCAACTTAGGTTTTATGCTGTTTATTTTTTGTGTTGGCGTGGAAGCGGGACCGAACTTTTTTTCAATTTTCTTCCGCGACGGCAAAAATTATCTGATGCTGGCGCTGGTGATGGTCGGCAGCGCGCTGCTGATCGCGTTAGGACTGGGTAAACTGTTTGGCTGGGATATCGGGTTAACGGCCGGTATGCTGGCAGGCTCCATGACCTCCACTCCCGTGCTCGTGGGTGCCGGTGATACCCTGCGTCATTCCGGCATGGCCGGCGCACAGCTTTCTGCCGCACTCGACCACCTGAGCCTGGGCTATGCCCTGACCTATCTGATTGGTCTGGTGAGCCTGATCGTTGGCGCACGCTATCTGCCAAAACTGCAGCACCAGGATCTACAGACCAGCGCCCAGCAAATCGCCCGCGAGCGCGGTCTGGATACCGATTCCAAACGTAAAGTCTATCTCCCGGTGATCCGCGCCTATCGCGTCGGGCCAGAGCTGGTGGCATGGGCAGACGGCAAAAATCTGCGCGAGCTGGGGATTTATCGCCAGACGGGCTGCTATATCGAACGTATCCGCCGCAACGGCATTCTGGCGAACCCGGACGGCGACGCGGTGCTGCAGATGGGCGACGACATCGCGCTGGTGGGTTACCCGGACGCCCACGCCCGTCTCGACCCGAGCTTCCGTAACGGCAAAGAGGTGTTCGACCGCGACCTGCTCGACATGCGTATCGTCACCGAAGAGATCGTGGTGAAAAACCATAACGCCGTTGGCCGCCGCCTGGCGCAGCTGAAGCTGACGGACCACGGCTGCTTCCTCAACCGCGTGATCCGCAGCCAGATTGAGATGCCTATCGACGACAACGTGGTGCTCAACAAAGGCGACGTGCTGCAGGTCAGCGGCGACGCCCGACGCGTGAAAACCGTGGCCGACCGCATCGGCTTTATCTCCATTCACAGCCAGGTCACCGACCTGCTGGCCTTCTGCGCCTTCTTTATCGTTGGTCTGATGATCGGGATGATCACCTTCCAGTTCAGCAACTTTAGCTTCGGCATCGGTAACGCCGCCGGGCTGCTGTTCGCCGGGATCATGCTGGGCTTCCTGCGAGCGAACCATCCGACCTTTGGCTACATTCCGCAGGGCGCGCTGAACATGGTGAAAGAGTTCGGTCTGATGGTGTTTATGGCAGGCGTGGGCTTAAGCGCGGGCAGCGGGATTGGTCACAGCCTCGGCGCCGTCGGCTGGCAGATGTTGGTTTCCGGACTTATCGTCAGCCTGGTACCGGTGGTGATCTGCTTCCTGTTCGGCGCCTACGTGCTGCGCATGAACCGCGCCCTGCTCTTCGGGGCGATGATGGGAGCGCGTACCTGTGCGCCTGCTATGGAAATCATCAGCGATACCGCGCGCAGCAACATCCCGGCGCTGGGCTATGCGGGCACGTATGCTATCGCTAACGTGCTGCTGACGCTGGCGGGTACGCTGATTATCATCATCTGGCCCGGACTCGGATAACTCCTAAGAATGCGCGTGGTGGAAAATATTTTTGTTACGCGCAGAACTTTTTTATCAGGGGGCAGTCATAACTAGTGCCACTGCTTTTCTTTGATGTCCCCAATTTGTGGAGCCCATCAACCCCGCCGTTTTGGTTCAAGGTTGATGGGTTTTTTGTTGCCTGAAATTCCCCTTACTCAATTTCACCTTCTCTCCAGCCATTAAAACATATATGATTAAACGCATATAAAAGCCACGCCGACAGGAACCCTCATGCTCCACCCGCTCCAGCTCTTCAAAACCCTCTCTGACGAAACGCGGCTCGCCATCGCCATGCTGCTCCGCGAAGCGGGCGAGCTGTGCGTCTGCGATCTCTGCGCCGCGACCGCCGAATCGCAGCCGAAGGTCTCCCGCCATATGGCGCTGCTGCGCGAGTCCGGGCTGGTGATCGACCGTCGCGAGGGTAAGTGGGTTTATTACCGTCTCTCTCCCAACATGCCCGCGTGGGCGGCAACGATTATCGACAACAGCTGGAACTGCCTGCGGGAAGAGACGCGCATGAAGCTGAAAAACCGACTTCCGGGCTTGTGCTAAGCAAAACATATTCACAAAAACAGATACAACGGAGTAACAGATGTTTCTGGCAGGGGCTATTTTTCTGTTTACGCTGGTACTGGTCATCTGGCAGCCCAAAGGGCTCAGCATCGGCTGGAGTGCGACTATTGGTGCCGTACTGGCGCTCGCCAGCGGCGTGATTCACGTAAACGATATTCCGGTTGTGTGGAATATCGTCTGGAACGCCACGGCAACGTTTATCGCCGTCATCATTATCAGCCTGCTGCTGGATGAGTCCGGCTTTTTCGAGTGGGCGGCACTGCACGTTGCCCGCTGGGGGAACGGCCGCGGACGATTGCTGTTTACGTATATCGTGCTGCTGGGCGCAGCCGTGGCGGCGCTGTTTGCCAATGACGGTGCGGCGCTGATCCTGACCCCTATCGTTATCGCCATGCTGCTGGCCCTGGGGTTCAGCAAGCGGGCCACGCTGGCGTTTGTGATGGCGGCAGGTTTTATCGCCGATACCGCCAGCCTGCCGCTGATTGTGTCGAACCTGGTCAACATTGTCTCCGCAGACTTCTTCACGCTGGGGTTCAGCGAATACGCTTCGGTAATGATTCCCGTTGATATCGCCGCGATTGCCGCAACGCTGGCCATGCTCCATCTGTTCTTCCGCAAGGAAATTCCGCCGGAATATGACCTGGCGAAACTGCGTGAGCCCGCGCGGGCCATTCACGACCTCCCGACCTTCAGAACGGGCTGGATCGTGCTGCTCCTTCTTCTCGTCGGTTTCTTTGTGCTGGAGCCGCTGGGTATTCCGGTCAGCGCCATTGCGACTGCGGGCGCGCTGATTTTATTCGCTGTCGCAAAACGCGGACATGCAATTAATACCGGAAAAGTGCTGCGCGGCGCACCGTGGCAGATCGTCATCTTCTCGCTGGGGATGTATCTGGTGGTGTATGGCCTGCGCAATGCCGGGCTGACGGAATATCTCTCAGGCGTACTGAATAGCCTGGCCGGGCAAGGGCTGTGGGCCACCACGCTGGGAACCGGATTCATCACCGCGTTTCTGTCATCCATAATGAACAATATGCCCACGGTGCTGATTGGCGCGCTCTCCATTGAGGGCAGTACGGCGACAGGACTGATCAAAGAAGCAATGATTTACGCCAACGTGATTGGCTGCGATCTGGGGCCGAAAATCACGCCTATCGGCAGCCTTGCCACCCTGCTCTGGCTTCACGTGCTGGCGCAGAAAAACATGACGATTAGCTGGGGCTACTATTTCCGGACGGGCATCATCATGACGCTGCCGGTCCTGTTTGTGACGCTCGCCGCGCTGGCGCTACGTCTCTCCTTCACACTGTAATGAGCCACTGATATGAGCCACATCACTATCTATCACAACCCCGCCTGCGGCACGTCGCGCAACACGCTGGAGATGATCCGCAACAGCGGCGCGGAGCCAGAGATTATCCTCTATCTGGAAACCCCGCCGTCGCGCATTAAGCTGACAACCCTGATTGCCGATATGGGGATCTCGGTGCGGGATCTGCTGCGTAAAAACGTGGAGCCCTACGAACAGGTCGGCCTTGCCGATGATAACTTCACCGACGACCAGCTTATCGATTTTATGCTGCAACACCCGATTCTGATTAACCGTCCAATCGTGGTCACGCCCTTGGGCACTCGCCTGTGCCGCCCGTCTGAAGTCGTCCTCGACATCCTGCCGGACGCACAGAAAGGGGCATTTACGAAGGAAGATGGCGAAGCGGTGGTGGACGCCAGCGGAAATAAAATCGAGCGCAGGTAAAACTGGCAGGGCGAGTGATACCTAAGGGTTCCCCTCGCCCGCAATTCTCCCCACCATCGCCCGGATCTCTTCGCGGGATAGTGGCGCCCGGTCAGTCACGTAGTGCAGCGTCATTCCTTCAATAAAGGCATCCAGCGCGCGGGTGGTGACCGGGTCGAACCACTGCTCGAGCGTTGTCTGGCTCATCTTCATCCAGTCCTGCATCACCGTTTTGAGCGCCGCGCTACGGTGCATAAAAGCGTAAAGCTGATACATCAGCGCCATGTTGTGCGGCGTCGTCACCTGCGAGCTGTGGATCAGGGTGGTAATGGATTCGCACGCCATTTCCGGCCCGGTGACGCCCGCGAAGAAATCCCGGTACTGCTGCGACATCTGGCGGGTAAACCACGTGAAGGCCTCCTCCAGCAGCGGCTCCATACCGTCGAAATAGTAGGTCATCGACCCCAGCGGCACGCCCGCGCAGGTGGCGATTTTCCGGTGCGTGACGGCGTGAATACCGTGTTCAGCAATGGTGTCGAGGGTCGCCTGCAGGATTTTCTCCCGGCGATGCGGATCGTTGGGTGGTCTGCTCATCATTTCCTCACCTGGTTTGTGTACAAATGTACACAAACTTGCTAGTGTTGTCGCTATTGTTGTACTTCTGGTGCTACCCCAATGACGCTGACCTCTTCCCGCAAAGCCCTGCAGCTCCGCATGTGGGCGCTGTTTATGTTCTTCTTTATTCCCGGTCTGCTGATGGCCTCCTGGGCCACGCGCACCCCCGCCATTCGCGACATTTTGTCCGTCTCTACAGCTGAGATGGGTATCGTGCTGTTTGGCCTGTCGATAGGCTCCATGAGCGGCATCCTCTGCTCCGCGTGGCTGGTGAAGCGCTTCGGTACGCGGGCGGTGATCCGCACCACCATGTGCTTCGCGGTATTCGGGATGATCGTGCTCAGCGTCGCGCTGTGGTTTGCCTCACCGGTGCTGTTTGCGCTGGGGCTGACGGTATTTGGCGGCAGCTTCGGTTCGGCGGAAGTGGCGATAAACGTTGAAGGGGCGGCGGTCGAGCGCGAGATGAACAAAACCGTGCTGCCGATGATGCACGGCTTTTATAGCCTCGGCACGCTGGCCGGTGCGGGCGTGGGGATGGCGCTGACGGCCTTCGGCATGACCGCGAATCTGCATATCCTGCTGGCGGCGCTGGTGTGCATTATTCCGATTCTGACCGGCATCCGGGCGATCCCGGACGGCACCGGCAAGAACGCCTCAGATGAACAGCATTCGGCCGAAAAAGGACTGCCCTTCTACCGCGATTATCAGCTGATGCTGATTGGCGTGGTGGTGCTGGCGATGGCGTTCGCGGAAGGGTCCGCCAACGACTGGCTGCCGCTGCTGATGGTGGACGGTCACGGCTTTAGCCCAACCTCCGGCTCGCTGATCTACGCCGGGTTTACGCTGGGGATGACCGTCGGGCGCTTCACCGGCGGCTGGTTTATCGACCGCTACAGCCGCGTGGCGGTGGTGCGCGCCAGCGCCCTGCTGGGCGGCCTGGGTATCGCGATGATCATATTTGTCGATGTGGACTGGATTGCCGGGGTATCGGTGATCCTCTGGGGACTGGGCGCGTCGCTCGGCTTTCCGCTTACCATTTCAGCCGCCAGCGATACCGGCCCGGATGCCCCGACGCGCGTCAGCGTGGTGGCAACCACGGGCTATCTCGCCTTCCTGGTCGGGCCGCCGCTGCTTGGCTTCCTCGGCGAGCACTACGGGCTGCGCAGCGCCATGCTGGTGGTGTTAGGGTTGGTCATCATCGCGGCGCTGGTGGCGCGCTCGGTAGCAAAGCCGGAAACGAATCAAACGACACTGGAGAAGGGATATGAGCGTTAAACTGATCGCCGTCGACATGGATGGCACATTCCTGAGCGATGCCAAGACCTACAATCGCCCGCGCTTTCTGGCGCAGTACGCCCGCATGAAGGCGCAAGGCATTCGCTTCGTGGTCGCCAGCGGCAACCAGTTCTACCAGCTGATCTCCTTTTTCCCGGAGATTGCGCATGAAATTTCATTCGTCGCCGAAAACGGCGGCTGGGTCGTAAGTGAGGGTGAAGACGTCTTTAACGGTGAGCTGTCGAAAGCCCATTTCGAGACCGTTGCGAACGTGTTAAGCGACGTTCCCGGCATTGAGATTATCGCCTGCGGGAAGAGCAGCGCCTACACGCTGAAGTGCTATGACGAAGGCTTTAAGGGTATCGCGGCGAAGTACTATCACCGTCTCGAAATGGTCAGCGATTTCGACAACCTGAACGATATTTTCTTCAAGTTCGGGCTCAACGTGTCTGACGATGAAATTCCGCGTATTCAGGCGCTGCTGCATGAAAAGCTGAGCGACATCATGGTGCCCGTCACCACCGGTCACGGCAGTATCGACCTGATCATACCCGGCGTGCACAAAGCTAACGGCCTGCGGATCCTGCAAAAGCGCTGGGGCATAGACGATAGCGAAGTGGTGGCCTTCGGCGACAGCGGCAACGACGTGGAGATGCTGCGCCAGTCCGGATTCAGCTTTGCGATGGCGAATGCCAGACCGCATATCAAAGCGGCGGCGCGTTTTGAAGCGCCGCACAATAACGATGAAGGCGTGTTGGATGTGATTGATAAGGTGCTGGATGGAGAGGCACCGTTTAATTAACACCGTGCGGTCTGGTGCCCTCACCCTACCCCTCTCCCACAGGGAGAGGGAATAAACAGTTAAGGTTGCAGGGCGTTTCCGACGCGCTTGTCTTTCAGGAACACCACCATCAGGCCAACCCACAGCACGCCGTTGGCGAGGTTAAACAGGCTGAACAGCCCGTTGCCGCCCATCGCGTAGGCATGCTTGCTCACCTCGATACCGACGGTAAAAATCAGCATCTGCAGCATCCCCATCGCCGCGGAGACCGTGCCTTTACTCATCTCGCTGGCAAACAGCGTCAGGCGCACCAGACCGGCGTTGGCCACGCCAATCCCGAAGGCGTAGATGCTCAGTCCCGCCGTCATCCACAGATAAGCGTGTGATGACGCGACGGTCGCCACCGCCGCCAGAATCAACCCTGCCGCAATCGGCCAGCCGCCCATGATAATAAGCGAACGCACTGTGCGGCGTGACGTCAAACGTGCCAGCACCAGGTTCCCGATAATCAGCGCGCCAAAGATCGGCACCTGCAGCAGACCATACTCATAGCTGCTGAGCTTTTCACCGCTGATGATAATAACCGGAGACTGGGCGATCCACGCCAGCAGCGGCAGGCTAACGAACCCGGTCGCCAGCGCGCCCGCCACAAAGCGGCCATTCTTCAGCACTTCTTTATAGTCCCGACCCAGCTCTTTCAGCGAGAGTTTCTCGCCGATGCGGGTGGCCGTTTCCGGCATCGCCCGGTGCAGACCAAAGAACGCGATGGCGGCGAGAACGGCAAACAGCACAAACATCCCTTCCCATGGCGCCATATGCACCCACGCGGCACCCACCAGCGGCCCGAGTAAGGGGGCAATGAGCGCCACGTTCGCCATCAGCGCGGTAATTTTGATACACACCGCCTCTTCAAACGATTCCTGAATGGCGGCATACCCCACGGCGCCGATAAAGCACAGGCTCACCCCCTGCAGGAAGCGCAGCAAGGTAAATTGTTCAATGTTTTGCGCCAGCAGCGTGGCAAGACAGGTGACGATAAACCACACCACGCCCGTCAGCATCACCGGACGGCGGCCAATGCGATCCGACAGCGGGCCTAACAGCCACTGCAAAAACATGCCGCCGGCCAGATAGGCGGTCATGGAGGTCGGTACCCACTCGATTCCGGCGTTGTACTGCGCCACCACCGCCAGCATACCGGGCTGGATCATATCGTTGCCGATATAGGTAGAAAATTCGTAGAGCACCAGACACAGAGGGAAAAGCAACGCCTGACGACCCAGACGTGAACCAGAAGAAGAACGGTTTAACATGCAATCTCTTTATAATGACAAAATCGCGACGAGTGTAATGAAATGCCGCAGCCCGAGATAGTGATTTATCGAGGATAAACAGAAATAAAGCACATATCGTCTTCGTTTAAGGTTTCCTTAAGTTGACACTTTTATGATAGCCCCATTACTCGTCAACGACCCCAAATCATGGCACTTACCTCCAGCCGTTCAGAATTGTCTAAGTTACAGACAAATAAGACAAAACGCCTTTACCGCTTACCGTCCCGCTTTTATGGTTATCAGCTTTTCATACTGATTGCCCTTGCCGTGGTATTTACGTGGCTATCGCGCAATGAAGCGCTCGACAGATGGATTACCGGCTTTTGGTATGACGCGGCGACGCAGAGCTTTCCGCTGCAGAAAGACCACCTGCTGGATCTGCTCAACCACCGACTGGCGAAGTACATTGCCATCGCCTTTGGCGCCGTGGCGCTGGTTTACGGCGCCTACAAGCGTAACGCAAGGCTGGTTACGGCAGCGCTGCTGATGGGCGTTGGCGCGCTGGTGGTGGGCCTGCTGAAAAGCATGAGCCATCACAGCTGTCCGTGGGATCTGGTGGAATATGGCGGGAAGGCCGTGTCCTACCCCCTGTTCAGCTCCATTCCTGCTGACAGCGGTCCGGGGCGCTGTTTCCCCGGCGGTCATGCCTCCAGCGGCTTTATGGTGATGGGGCTGTTTTTTGCCTTCTGGCGCGAACGTCCGCGTCTCGCCTGGTGCTTCGTCGCGCTGGGCGTGGTGTTAGGTCTGGCGATGGGCTTCGGTCAGGTCATGCGCGGGGCGCATTTTTTCTCTCACAACCTGTGGGCCGGGTGGTGGGTCTGGTTTTCCCAGGTGGTGGTCTACGGGCTGATTTCCACCCGGTTTGCTAAAGAGTGATAACGCTATGCTAGAGAATCTGAATTATCAGCTGTTTTATCTGATCAACGCCACACCGGCCTCGCCCGAGTGGATGATCGACTTTGCCACCTTTCTGGCAAAAGACCTGATCGGTATCGTGCCCGCGCTGGCAGCCATTCTCTGGCTGTGGGGGCCTCGTAGCCAGGTAAAAGCACAGCGCAAGCTGGTAATCAAAGTGGCGATGGCTCTCGGCGTAAGCGTCCTGGTGAGCTACATTCTGGGCCACGCGTTCCCGCACGATCGTCCGTTTGTCGATCACGTCGGCTATACCTTCCTGCATCATGCGCCGGATGACTCGTTCCCGAGCGATCACGGTACGGTGATCTTCACCTTTGCGCTGGCCTTCCTGTTCTGGCATCGCCTGTGGTCTGGTGCGGTGCTGATGCTGGTCGCTGTGGCCATCGCCTGGTCTCGCGTTTACCTGGGCGTCCACTGGCCGCTGGATATGGTGGGCGGCTTCCTGGTCGGGCTGATTGGCTGCGTGAGCGCGGCTATCCTGTGGAGCCTCTTCGGTGAAGCGCTCTACCGCACGCTGTCATCACTCTATCGCGCCATTTTCGCTATCCCGATCCGCAAAGGCTGGATACGTGACTAACCCCAACCTGTCAGGTTACACTTGAACCCCCGCCCTGCGGGGGTTCACTTTTTTATCCCGAGGAACTATGGAAACACGTCGCGATGACCGCATTGCTCAGCTGCTACAGGCGCTGAAGCGCAGCGATAAGCTGCATCTTAAGGAAGCCGCCAACCTCCTCGGCGTCTCAGAGATGACCATTCGTCGGGATCTTAACAGCGAAAGCGCGCCCGTCGTGCTGCTGGGCGGGTATATTGTGCTTGAGCCGCGTAGCGCCAGCCATTATCTGATCAGCGACCAGAAGACGCGCCTGGTGGAAGAGAAACGCAAAGCCGCCCGGCTTGCAGCCTCGCTGGTACAGCCGCACCAGACGCTATTTTTTGACTGCGGCACCACCACGCCGTGGATTATCGAGGCCATCGACAGCAGCATTCCTTTTACTGCCGTGTGCTACTCCCTGAACACCTTTCTGGCGCTTCAGGAGAAACCCGAGTGCCGGGTGATCCTGTGCGGCGGCGAGTTTCACGCCAGCAACGCCATCTTTAAGCCGCTCAACCTGCAGGACACGCTCAGCAATCTCTGCCCGGATATCGCGTTTTATTCCGCGGCGGGCGTCAACGTGCGCCAGGGCGCAACCTGCTTTAACCTGGAAGAGCTGCCGGTGAAGCACTGGGCATTAAGCGCCGCGCAGTACCATGTTCTGGTGGTCGATCACAGCAAGTTTGGTAAGGTCCGTTCGGCAAGAATGGGCGAGCTGGCGCAGTTCGACGCCATCGTCAGCGACTGCCGCCCGGACGACGAGATTGTGGCCCACGCGAAGGCGCAGCAGGTGAAATTGATGTATTAAGAGGGTGCGGTCTGATGCCCGCACCCCAGCCCTCTCCCACAGGGAGAGGGAGAAAACCCATCAGGTTTAGCTGAACCAGCTGCCGAACCACCCGTGAAATTTCATCATCACGAAATCCCACATCCGGCTGAAGAAGCCGCCCTCTTCGACCGCTTCCATTACAATTAACGGACGCTGTTCAATTGATTTACCGTTTAGCTGGAAATCAATCGTCCCGACTACCTGGCCTTTTTTCAGTGGCGCGGTGAGCTGCGGATCGGTCAGGGTGTAGCTGGCCTTCAGGTTTTTCAGCTGACCGCGCGGAATGGTCACCGAGCCCGCCTCACCCGCGCCCAGGTTCACTTCGCTCTTGTCACCAAACCAGACGCGCTGGCTGACGAACGTGGCATCCGGTTTAATCGGCGTCACGGTTTCATAGAAGCGGAAGCCCCACGTCAGCAGTTTTTCTGACTCATTAAAGCGAATACGGTCGGTTTTGGTGCCCAGCACTACCGAAATCAGGCGCATGTCGCCCTGGGTCGCGGAGGCCACCAGGTTATAGCCCGCGCCCGCCGTGGTGCCGGTTTTCATTCCGTCCACGTTAACGTTGCTGCTCCACAGCAGGCGGTTGCGGTTCGGCTGACGGATTTTATTGAAGGTAAACTCTTTCTCTTTATGGATGGCGTATTCATCCGGCACGTCGTGGATCAGCGCTTTCCCCAGCAGCGCCATGTCGCGCGCGGTACTGAACTGTCCCGGCGAATCCAGACCGTGAACTGTTTTGAACGTGGTGTTGGTTAAGCCCAGTTTCTGCGCGTAGCCATTCATCAAGCCAATGAAAGAATCCTGGCTGCCGGCAACATAATCGGCCAGCGCAATGCACGCATCATTTCCCGACTGAATAATTACCCCTTTGTTCAGATCGGAAACGGAGACCTGATCCCCAGGCTTCAGGAACATCACGGAAGATCCCCGCAGCTCCGGGTTGCCGGTCGCCCAGGCATCCTTCCCGATGGTGACCATATCGTCCAGCTTGATCTTGCCCGCTTTCAGCGCCTGGCCGACCACATAGCTGGTCATGATTTTGGTCAGGCTTGCCGGATCGAGTTTCTCATCCGCATTCCCTTCCGCCAGCACTTTACCGCTGGAATAATCCATCAGGATCCAGGCGCGCGCGTCCACAGGCGGCGCTTCGGGCGCAGCCTGCTCAGCTGCGTAGAGAGTTGGTGCAAACAGGAAAAGGAGCGCAGAGCCTGTCGCAAGGCTGCGCAGAGAAGTCATTTTACGCGTCATAAATGCCACCCGAGTGTCCATTCAAAAATTACGTCACATCACCGTGTCGCAAGAAGCGATGAGTAATAGCGCACTAAAACGGTTAAAGAAACCCAACGAGGGTAAAGTTATTAAAGTTTATGCAATAACATTCAGATACGCTTTGATTCAGACGATTTTTTTGTCTTCTGTTGCGTAATTGTTAGGTTTATCTCACCATGGCGAAAGCTGACACGGATTCACATCTCATCAGGAGTAAATATGATTACGCTTTGGGGCAGGAACAACTCGACCAACGTTAAGAAAGTGCTCTGGACGCTCGAGGAGCTGGATTTACCGTTCAATCAAATCATGGCCGGCATGTCGTTCGGCGTAAACAAAGAGGCCGACTATCTGGCCATGAACCCGAACGGCCTGGTGCCGCTGCTGCGCGATGATGAAACAGACGCGACGCTTTGGGAGTCCAACACCATTGTGCGTTACCTCGCCGCGCAGTACGGTCAGGGCCGCCTGTGGGTTGAGAATCCCGCCCGGCGCGCTCAGGGCGAAAAGTGGATGGACTGGGCGAACCAGACGCTGTCCCCGACCCACCGCGTGATCCTGATGGGGCTTATCCGCACGCCGGAAGCCGAACGCGATTATCCCGCAATTCACGCCGCCCAGGATGCCTGCGAAAATCTGTTTGCGATGATGGATGACGAGCTGGCGAAGCACGCCTGGTTCTCCGGCGAGGCGTTCGGCGTGGGCGATATTGCCGTGGCGCCGTTCGTCTGGAACCTGACCAATATGGGCCTGAAGTGGACGCCGCGCCCTCACTTGGAGCGCTGGCTTAAACAGCTGAGCGATCGCCCGGCTTACCGCAACGTGGTAATGATCCCGGTCACCTGATTACGCGCCGGACGGGCTGACTTTCAACAGTTGCCCGTCCGTCTCGTCGGTCAGGACATACAGATACCCATCCGGCCCCACCCGCACGTCGCGAATACGCTGGTCCCGGTCGCCCAGAATGCGCCCGTCCTCCGTCACCTTATTGCCGTCCACGCTCAGCACGATCACGTCCTTCTCCTTCAGCGCGCCGATAAACAGCTTGTTTTTCGACTGCGGGAAAACGTCGCTGTTGTAAAACGCCATGCCGCTCACCGCGGGTGAGACTTTCCAGAAGAACAGCGGTTTTTCGGTTCCCTCAACGTGCTCGCCTTTAGCTTCCGGGATTTTCAGGCCGCTGTAGTTAATGCCGTGCGTCGCAAGCGGCCAGCCGTAGTTTTTTCCTTTCTCCGGAATGTTGATCTCATCCCCGCCGCGCGGGCCGTGCTCGTTCAGCCACAGCGCGTCGCTCCAGGGATTCATCGCCATCCCCTGCGGGTTGCGAATGCCGTAAGACCAGATTTCGGGTCGCACGCCGGGGGTATTCACAAACGGGTTATCCGGCGGCACTTTTCCGTCTTCGGTGAGGCGCACCACTTTACCCTGCAATTTATCCAGATCCTGCGCCGTCGGACGCTGGTTGTTCTCGCCGAGTCCGATGAAGAGCGAGCCTTTGCCGTCGAATACCAGCCGCCCGCCAAAATGGTTACCGGTGGAGAGTTTCGGCATCTGGCGGAACACCACCTGGAATCCCTCGATGCGGGAATAGTCGTCGCTCAGGCGGCCATAGCCTACCGCCGTGCCGGCTTTGCCGTCATGCCCGGCCTCGGCGTAGCTCAGCCAGACGCGGCGCGACTTCTCAAAATCCGGGGCAAGCACCACGTCCAGCAACCCTCCCTGACCGTTTGCCCAGACCTTCGGCACGCCGACAATCGGATCGGAGAGCCCTTTTCCGGTCTGCCAGCGTTTGAGCTGACCACCCTTCAGGGTCACCAGCAGCCCGTCATTATCCGGCAGGAACGCCAAGGACCAGGGGTGATCGAGTCTGTTTTGCAGCACCTCGACCTTCACCGCCTCTGGCGCAGCAAGAAGTGAAAACGGAATGAATAATACAGGCAGGGAAATCAGCGAGGATCGAGGCATAACGCACTCCTTTATCGGCATATGGCATAAAGATTAGCCACTGCGTCCGGGCGCGTTAGCACTTTTACAAAAGCTTAAGCAGAAGGGGGAGTCGCCTCCCCCTGGATCAGTGCTGTTCAAGCTTCTCGTGCTCGTTCAGGCACATGATGCATAGAGAGAGCGTTGTCAGGCAGTTTTCAAGCTTCTCCGCGTTTACGGCGATAAAGTTCGGGCAGTCGTGGCGTCCGTTCATCAGACATACCCCGGCGATGGAGAGCACCTCAGCGGCGCGGCGCAGCGCGATCAGCTCACTTTCGCCGTAATTCGCCTTCAGGGTCGGTGCTTTTTCACGCATGAAATTACACAGTTCAAACAGGTTATCACGCAGATGTTCGCTTTCGCTGACTGACATATACCCTTTTGCCTTCCTCAACTGCAGGTACGCGGCCAGGTCGATTCGGGCGTTGATCAGCTTGTTCAGCAGATCGCGTTTTAGTCTGTCAACGGTCATGCTCTTTCCTCCTCTGTCAGCCATGGTGCATAGTCAGGATAAGTACATTTTTTGTACAGTTTAATGCCTGGGATCAATTTTTATTAACTGATTAACATTATTTACAATGTTACAACGTCAGCCCGACGCATCCACCTTGCAAAGAGTGTATAAATCCCCCGCGATACGCTGTAAAATCCCGCCCTGATAACTCCATAATTGATGAATTTTTAACCTATGAGCAATGTTACGCACCAGCCGAAAATCGGCTTCGTCTCCCTGGGCTGCCCGAAAAACCTGGTGGATTCAGAACGCATCCTGACCGAACTGCGCACCGAGGGCTATGACGTGGTGCCAAGCTACGACAACGCCGATATGGTGATCGTTAACACCTGCGGGTTTATCGACAGCGCGGTCCAGGAATCACTGGAAGCCATCGGTGAAGCCCTGACCGAAAACGGCAAAGTGATCGTGACCGGCTGTCTGGGCGCGAAAGAAGACCAGATCCGCGAAGTGCACCCGAAGGTGCTGGAGATCACCGGCCCGCACAGCTACGAGCAGGTGCTGCAACATGTTCATCACTACGTGCCAAAACCAAAGCATAACCCGTTCCTGAGCCTGGTGCCGGAACAGGGCGTGAAGCTGACGCCGCGCCACTACGCGTACCTGAAAATTTCCGAAGGCTGCAACCATCGCTGCACCTTCTGCATCATCCCGTCCATGCGTGGCGATCTGGTGAGCCGTCCGATTGGCGAAGTGCTGGCTGAAGCCAAACGTCTGGCCGACGCGGGCGTGAAGGAGCTGCTGGTCATCTCCCAGGACACCTCTGCCTACGGCGTGGACGTAAAGCACCGCTCCGGTTTCCACAACGGCGAGCCGGTGAAAACCAGCATGGTTGGCCTGTGCGAGCAGCTGTCCAAACTCGGTATCTGGACGCGCCTGCACTACGTCTACCCGTACCCGCACGTTGACGATGTCATCCCACTGATGGCGGAAGGCAAAATTCTGCCGTACCTGGACATCCCGCTGCAGCACGCGAGCCCGCGTATCCTGAAGCTGATGAAACGTCCTGGCTCCGTTGACCGCCAGCTGGCCCGCATCAAGCAGTGGCGTGAGATCTGCCCGGATCTGACGCTGCGCTCCACCTTTATCGTCGGCTTCCCGAGTGAAACCGAAGAAGACTTCCAGATGCTGCTCGACTTCCTGAAAGAAGCGCGTCTGGACCGCGTCGGCTGCTTCAAGTACAGCCCGGTAGAAGGCGCAACCGCCAACGAGCTGGCGGACCAGGTGCCGGAAGAGGTGAAAGAAGAACGCTGGAACCGCTTCATGCAGCTGCAGCAGCAGATTTCTGCCGAGCGTCTGCAGGAAAAAGTGGGCCGCGAGATCATGGTTATTATCGACGAAGTTGACGAAGAAGGCGCGATTGGCCGCAGCAAGGCGGACGCCCCTGAAATCGACGGTGCGGTGTACCTGAACGGCGAAACCAGCGTTAAGCCGGGTGATATTATTCGCGTGAAGGTTGAAAACGCGGACGAGTATGACCTGTGGGGTAGCCGGGTTTAATCTTCCTGCTCCTCTTTTGTAGGCCGGGTAAGGCGTAGCCGCCACCCGGCATATTTCACTGCACTACCCCTTTATCCTCGGATCCAGCGCGTCGCGCAGCCCGTCACCTAACAGGTTAAACGCCAGCACGGTCAGGAAAATCGCCAGGCTCGGGAAGATCGCCACGTGCGGTGCAATCACCATATCCGCCCTCGCCTCGTTCAGCATCGCGCCCCACTCCGGCGTTGGAGGCTGAGCACCCAACCCTAAAAACGACAGGCTGGCCGCCGAGATAATCGACACGCCGATACGCATGGTGAAATAGACCACGATGGACGACACCGTACCCGGCAGAATATGGCTGAACAGGATGGTGGCGTCGCTGGCCCCCATGCTGCGGGCAGATTCTATAAAGGTCTGCTGTTTCAGCACCAGCGTGTTGCCGCGCACCAGGCGCGCAAACGCCGGAATCGAAAACACCGCGACCGCAATGATGACGTTGGCCATGCCGCTGCCCATGATCGCCACCACCGCAATCGCCAGCAGAATGCCGGGAAAAGCAAACAGCACGTCGCAGATGCGCATGATGATGCGGTCCCACCAGCCTTCGTAATATCCGGCAACGAGCCCCAGCACGGTACCGATGGCCGCGCCGATCAGCACCGCGAACACCCCGGCGGCAAGCGAGATTTGCGCCCCGACCAGCACGCGGCTAAAGATATCGCGCCCGAGGGAGTCCACGCCGAACCAGTGCAGCATCGACGGTCCGTCGTTCAGACGGTCATAGTCAAAATAGTTTTCCGCATCAAATGGCGCCACCCACGGCGCAATCACCGCCACTGCAATAAGCAGCAGCACAAACAGCCCCGCGGTCATCGCGACCGGCTGACGGCGAAAACGCCGCCAGAATTCAGACCACGGGGTGTGGACGTGGTCCGGTTTTAGCCCCGGCATCGCGTTTAAAACGGCCTGACGTCGCCAGTTCAATAATCGCATCTTACTTATACCTGATGGCCGGGTTAATGGCGGCGTAGAGCACGTCCACCACTAAGTTGATAAGAATAAATTCCAGCGAGAAAAGCAGCACTTCCGCCTGAATCACCGGGTAGTCGCGCATCTCGACGGAATCGACCAGCAGGCGTCCCAGCCCCGGCCAGTTGAAGACTTTTTCCACCACGATAGAGCCGCCCAGCAGGAAGCCAAACTGCAGCCCCATCATCGTCACCACCGGGATCATCGCGTTGCGGAACCCGTGCTTGAGAATGACCCACTTCTCGCTGACCCCTTTCGCCCGCGCGGTGCGAATATAATCTTCGCTCAGCACGTCAACGAACGAGGCGCGGGTAAAGCGGGCCATCACGGCCGACACGGCAGCCCCAAGCGTCATGGAAGGCAGGATGTAATGCTTCCAGGTATCGGCCCCGACGGTGGGCAGCCAGCCCAGCTCAACGGAGAAGATCTGCATCAGCAGCATCCCCAGCGCGAACGCCGGGAAGGAGATGCCGGTCACCGCCAGCGCCATGCCGAGCTTGTCCGGCCAGCGGTTGCGCCAGACGGCTGCGACAATACCGGCGCCAAGCCCAAACACGACTGCCCAGCTCATGCTGGCAATCGTCAACCAGAACGTCGGCATAAAGCGGGTGGCGATCTCCTCCGACACCGGACGACGCGACACCATCGAAATACCAAAGTCACCCTGAAGAACGTTGCCAATATAGTGCAGAAACTGCATATACAGAGGCTGGTCAAGACCCAGCTGTTTACGCACCAGCTCAATGACCGTGGCATCCGCTTCGGGCCCGGCAACCAGACGCGCCGGATCGCCCGGCAGCATATGGACAAACAAAAACACCAGCACCGCCACAATCAGCAGCGTCGGAATAAGCCCCAGCAGGCGTTTACAAACATAATTCAGCATGAGGTTTATTTTAAATCCGCATCGTCAAAGCTAAAGCCGGTGTCCGGCATGATGTAGAACCCGGTCAACGCTTTGTTATGGGCTGATACCAGTTTCTCCACCACCAGCGGCACCCACGGTGACTCTTTCCAGATGATGTCCTGCGCGTCTTTGTAGAGGCGCGCCTTCTCCTCCGGTTTAGTGGTTTTCAGCGCATCGGCCAGGTCTTTGTCCACCTGCGGGTTGCTGTAGAACGCAGTGTTGAACAGGGTTGGCGGCCAGTTCTGCGAGGCAAACAGCGGCGACAGCGCCCAGTCGGCTTCACCAGTCGATGCCGACCAGCCGGTGTAGAACATCCGCACGCCGCTCTCTTTCTGCCCTTTCCCCTCCACTTCTGCCGCACGCTGTCCGGCATCCATTGCCGTGACCTGTACCTTGATACCCACCTGCGCCAGCTGCTGCTGGGTAAACTGCAGCACCTTCTGGGCGGTGCTGTGATTATGCGACGACCACAGCGTGGTGCTAAAACCGTTCGGGAAGCCCGCCTCTTTCAGCAGCTCGCGCGCTTTAGCCGGATCGTACGGCCACGGCTGATAGCTTTGCGCATAGGCGATAGCCGGCGGCAGCACGCCGGTGGCCGGGGTGGCATAGCCCGCAAAAGCGACCTTCACCAGCGCCTGACGGTTAATGGCATAGTTAATAGCTTCGCGCACCTTCGGGTTATCGAACGGCTTTTGCGTGACGTTCATGCTGATGTAGCGCTGCATGATCGACGGGCTGGCGACCAGCTCCAGCTTGCTGTTTTTCTGCAAAATAGCGGCCTGCTCATACGGGATCGGGAAGGCAAACTGCGCCTCGCCGGTTTGCAGCATCGCCGCGCGGGTGTTGTTGTCCACCACCGGACGCCAGGTGATGGTGTCCAGCTTCGGCAGCCCCTGCTGCCAGTATCCGGCGAATTTCTTCACCTTCACAAAATCGGTCTGGTTCCAGGTGAGCAGTTCGTAAGGGCCGGTGCCAACAGGGTGGAAACCGATCTCTTTGCCGTATTTCTGCAGCGCAGCAGGGGAAATCATCGCCGTTGCCGGATGCGCCAGAATATTGATAAACGCGGAGAACGGCTCTTTCAGGGTGATTTTTACCGTCGCCGGGTCGACCACCTCGGTTTTGGCGATGTTTTTATAAAGGTTATAGCGCTTGAGGCTGTTTTCAGGATTGCTGGCGCGATCGAGGTTAATCTTCACCGCCTCCGCATTGAAGTCTGTCCCATCCTGGAACTTCACGCCGGTTCTGAGCTTGATGGTGTAGACCAGCCCGTTGTCGGACACGGTGTACCCCTCCGCCAGCATGTTTTTGAGCTTCATCTCTTTATCCAGGCCGAACAGGCCCTGGTAGAACGATTTCGCCACCGCCTGAGAGAGCGTGTCGTTGGCGTCATACGGATCGAGCGTGGTGAAATTGGAGCCGACGGCAACCACCACATCTTTGGCAGCGAACGCGGGGGCAGCGGCCAGGGCTGCCGTCACGCTCGCGGCTAACAACCATCTACGCGCTACAAATGTAACCATTGTGTTCTCCTGCCTGTTGTAAGTTATAACCGCGAAAAAGCATTGTCCTGACGCGGGGGAGCGACGAAATGACCCGGCTCGACCTCGCGAAGCGTCACGCGCTCCACGGCCTCGCCGAGTTTATGAATATTGCCCGGCATATCATCCTGCAGCAGCACGCGCTGGCCGTGACGATGTGCGGGATCGGCAACCGGAACCGCCGCGATAAGCTTGCGGGTGTACGGGTGCTGCGGGTTCTCGAACACTGCCCTTCGCGGCCCAATCTCCACGATCTGCCCCATAAACATTACCGCCACGCGATGGCTGATGCGCTCGACCACCGCCATGTCGTGCGAGATAAACAGGAAGGCGATACCCATATCCCGCTGTAAATCAAGCAGCAGGTTGATGATTTGCGCCCGGATAGAGACATCCAGCGCCGAGACGGATTCATCCGCAATCACCACTTTCGGGTTCAGCGCCAGCGCGCGGGCGATGCAGATACGCTGCCGCTGCCCGCCGGAAAACTCGTGCGGATAACGCCAGGCGTGTTCCGGCTTCAGGCCAACGCGCTCCAGCAGCCAGGCCACGCGACGCTGCGCCGCCTCGCCGTCGAGCAGGTTATGCACCCGCAGCGGCTCCATGATCGAATACCCCACCGTATGGCGCGGATCGAGGGAGGCATACGGATCCTGAAAAATAAACTGAATATCCCGCCGCACCGCCTGCAGCCTGCTGTCCGGAAGGGTATCAATGCGCTCGCCGTTAAAGGTAATGCTGCCCTCCTGAGATTCCACCAGACGGAGCAGCGCGCGCCCGGTCGTGGATTTACCGCAGCCGGACTCCCCCACCAGCGCCAGCGTTTCGCCCGGCCAGAGGTCGAAGCTGACGTTTTCCACCGCGTGCACTTCGCGCTTCACCCGGTTCAGTACGCCGCTGCGCAGCGGAAACCGGGTGACCAGATTTCGTACTTCCAGAATGGGCTTGCCCGGCACCACGGTGTCCTGCTCGCGCTCATCCTCCTGCAGCTCAGACGCCTCGAGGGAAAGCAGCGGAAAACGGCGCGGCAGATCGCTGCCGTTCATCGCCCCCAGTCGCGGGACCGCCGCCAGCAATGCTTTGGTGTAAGGATGCGCGGGCGCGTGAAAAATCTGCTCGACCGGGCCGGTTTCTACCGCGCAGCCCTTATGCATCACCAGTACGCGATCGGCGATATCGGCAACCACGCCCATATCGTGGGTGATAAAGATCACCCCCATCTCCATCTCCTGCTGCAGCACGTTGATGAGCTGCAGGATCTGCGCCTGAATGGTCACGTCCAGCGCCGTTGTCGGCTCGTCGGCAATGAGCACCGCCGGACGGCAGGAGAGCGCCATGGCAATCATTACCCGCTGGCGCATGCCGCCGGAAAGCTGATGCGGATAGCGGCCCAGAATGGCCTGCGCCTCCGGAATGCGCACCAGCTCAAGCATCCGTCGGGCCTCTTTGAGCGCTTCATCGCCGCTCAGCCCCTGATGCAGGCGGATGGACTCGGCAATTTGCTCCCCGACCGGGAACACCGGGTTCAGAGAGGTCATCGGTTCCTGGAAAATCATGGCAATATCCGCCCCGCGCACGCCCTGCATCTGCGCACCGCTCAGCTCATTTAAATCAATGACCTGCCGGTTACGGCGGCGCAGGAGCATTTTCTCGCTGCTGATTTGCCCGCCCGTCTGTTCCAGCAGGCGCATCAGCGCCAGCGCGGTAACCGATTTCCCGGAACCGGATTCGCCAACAATCGCCAGCGTCTCGCCGCGCCTGAGCGTGAACGATAAATTCTGTACTGCGGGGAAGAACTGCCGCTCTTCCTGAAACGCAATATTCAGCTGATGGACAGCCAATACTTCGCGGTTGTCCAGCTCTTCACTGTGCGGCACGCGCTGCCCCCTTATTCACGATAAATCCCCGTGCTCGGCTCATCGCCGGCATAGCCCCAGGCGCGATACATGCCTTCGCTGTTGAACGGCAGGGCCACGTTGCCCTCACGATCCACCGCAATGAGTCCGCCGACGCCGCCCAGGGCAGGCAGTTTTTCCATCACCACGCGCTCGCAGGCCTCGCTCAGGCTTAAGCCGCCGTAATCCATCAGCGCGGTAATGTCGTAGGCCGCGAGGGCGCGAATAAAAACTTCCCCGGTGCCGGTACACGACACCGCCGCCGTCGCGTTATTGGCATAGCAGCCGGCGCCCGGCAGCGGGCTGTCGCCGACGCGTCCAGGCAGCTTGTTGGTCATCCCACCCGTTGACGTCGCCGCCGCGAGGTTGCCGGCTTTATCGAGCGCCACCGCGCCGACCGTGCCCATTTTGCTGCGCTCATCCAGCGGCGCAGTATGGTCAAGCTGCGTCATGCCCGCCGAACGAGCTTCCAGTAACTGCTGATAGCGCGCTTCCGTGGAAAACAGATCGGGCGATACCGGCTCCATCCCGTGTTCGAAGGCAAAGGTCTCCGCCCCGGCCCCCGTCAGCAGCACGTGCGGACTCTCTTCCATCACCAGACGCGCCGCCAGCACCGGATTACGCAGGTGACTGACGCCCGCCACGGCGCCCGCTTTCAGGGTAATACCGTCCATCACGCAGGCATCCAGCTCGTGCGTTTCATTCCGGGTAAAGACCGAACCGATCCCCGCATTAAATAACGGGCACTCTTCCAGCAGGCGCACCGCCTCGGTGACCACGTCCAGCGCGCTTTCGCCCGCTTCCAGCATTCTCTGGCCCGTTTCCACAATGGCGTACAGCGCGTCGATGTAGCGCTTTTCCTGCTCGGGACTGAGCTGTGCTCGGGTGATTGCCCCGGCGCCACCATGAATTGCGATTACCGCATTAACCATTCGCATCACCCGTTAGCCTGTTTTGCGGCTTTTTCTATAAATATCATTATCGTCGACGAAACTTCAGATGATTTTTGAATATAGAAAGACGTAACAGTGATGTAAAGCGTGCACCCTTCGGTCATACAGTTAGCCGCACTTTTCTGCCATAATGGACGCTTTCGTTGTTACTCCGCAGGAGCCCACCATGGATTTTACCGCCGGACTGATGCCGCTTGAGACGGCACTCACGCAGATGCTTGACCGAGTTTCCCCGCTGCATGACGTAGAGACGCTGCCCCTCGTGCGCTGTTTTGGCCGTATTGCCGCGCGCGATATCGTCTCTCCACTTAACGTGCCGGGGTTTGATAACTCAGCGATGGACGGTTACGCGGTACGCCTGGCGGATCTCCAGACGGGTAATGCCCTGCCGGTGGCGGGCAAAGCCTTTGCGGGTCAGCCGTTTAGCGGTGAATGGCCTGCGGGCACCTGCGTGCGCATCATGACCGGCGCGCCGGTTCCGGCCGCCTGCGACGCCGTGGTAATGCAGGAAGAGACCGAACAGACCGACGAAGGCGTGCGTTTTACCGCCAACGTTAAAGCGGGCCAGAACATCCGCCGTACCGGCGAGGACATTACCCTCGGCGCGACCGTTTTTGCCGCCGGGCAAAGGCTGACGGTGGCAGAGCTGCCGGTGCTGGCCTCGCTCGGCATCGCGGAAGTCGACGTTATCCGCAAAGTGCGCGTCGCCGTCTTCTCCACCGGCGACGAGCTGCAGCTTCCGGGCCAGCCGCTGCAGGACGGCCAGATTTACGACACCAACCGCCTGGCGGTACACCTGATGCTGGAGCAACTGGGCTGCGAGGTGATTAACCTCGGCATCATTCCAGACGACCCGGAAAAACTGCGCGCGGCGTTTATCGAGGCGGATAAATCCGCCGACGTGGTCATCAGCTCCGGCGGCGTCTCCGTGGGCGAAGCGGATTACACCAAAACCCTTCTTGAAGAGCTGGGCGAAATCGCCTTCTGGAAGCTGGCGATCAAGCCGGGCAAGCCGTTCGCGTTTGGCAAGCTTCCACACAGCTGGTTCTGTGGCCTGCCGGGTAATCCGGTCTCGGCGGCACTCACCTTCTACCAGCTGGCGATCCCGCTGCTGGCGAAGCTTTCCGGCAACAGCGCCAGCCCGCTGCCTGAACGCCAGCGCGTGCGTGCCGCCACGTGCCTGAAAAAATCACCGGGCCGCCTCGATTTCCAGCGCGGTATTCTGGCGCGCAGCGCGGACGGCGAGCTCGAAGTGAGTACAACCGGGCACCAGGGCTCACACATTTTCAGCTCCTTCAGCCAGGGCAACTGCTTTATCGTGCTGGAGCGCGAGCGCGGCAACGTGGAAGCCGGCGAATGGGTTGAGATAGAGCGCTTTAACCACCTGTTCGGAGGCTGATATGACGGTGGAGCTGAGCGACCCGGAGATGATGCGCTACAACCGCCAGATTGTGCTGCGCGGGTTTGACTTCGAAGGCCAGGAAGCGCTCAAGGCGGCAAACGTGCTGGTCGTCGGGCTGGGCGGGCTGGGCTGCGCCGCCGCGCAATACCTTGCCGCGGCGGGCGTGGGCAGGATGACGCTGCTGGATTTCGATACCGTGTCGGTGTCCAACCTGCAGCGCCAGACGCTGCACAGCGACGCGACGGTGGGCCAGCCGAAAGTGGAATCCGCAAGGGCTGCGCTGGCGCGCATCAACCCCCACGTTCGGTTCACGCTGATTGACGCAATGCTGGATGACGACGCGCTCTCCGCGCAGATTTCCCGGCACGATCTGGTCCTGGACTGCACCGATAACGTCACCGTCCGTAACCAGCTCAACGCGGGCTGTTTTGCCCATAAAACGCCGCTGGTTTCCGGCGCGGCTATCCGCATGGAGGGGCAAATCAGCGTCTTCACGTACGCCGAGGGTGAACCCTGCTACCGCTGCCTGAGCCGTCTGTTTGGCGAGAATGCGCTGACCTGCGTTGAGGCGGGCGTGATGGCGCCGCTCGTCGGCGTGATTGGCTCATTGCAGGCAATGGAAGCGATCAAGGTGCTGGCGAATTACGGCACGCCGGCAGCGGGGAAAATCGTGATGTATGACGCGATAACCTGCCAGTTCCGCGAGATGAAGCTGATGCGTAACCCGGGGTGTGAGGTGTGCGGAGGTTAAAGCAAACGGCAACCTTCAGGTTGCCGTTTTAGTGTTTGCTCCCTCTCCCTGTGGGAGAGGGTTGGGGTGAGGGCATCAGGCCGCCCCCGTCAAATCGACGTCCTGCCAAACGCCCCCAGCCAGTCCTGCTCAAACTTCACAATTGCCGCATCTACCGCAGGAGAGGCAATAAACTGCTGCGCCACGTCCAGCGGCAGCGTGATGGACTTGCACCCTGCCAGCAGGCAGTCCAGCGCCTGACGCGGGGTTTTAAAGCTCGCGGCCAGCACCTTTGACTGCGGTGCGTGCAGCGTCAGCAGCTGTTGCAGCTCAATTACGGTCTGGATCCCGTCCCCGCCCTGCGCGTCCACGCGGTTAACGTAAGGGGCCACATACTCCGCCCCCGCCAGCGCGGACAACATCCCCTGCGCAGCACCGTATACCGCCGTGCCCAGCGTCGGGATCCCTTCCGCTTTTAGCATCTTGATCGCCGCCAGCCCTTCTGCGGTTACCGGCACTTTCACCACCAGATCGTTAATGATGGCGCGAAGCTTACGCGCGTCTTCCACCATCCCTTCGGCGGAGGTCGTCATTACCTGTGCGAACAGACGGCCTTTGCCGCCCATCGCGTCGTGCAGCGCGGGCAGCAGTTCATCGAGCGGCGTTTTACCGGCAGCTACGATGCTTGGATTGGTGGTCACGCCCGCCAGCGGGAAGATACGCGCCAGCTTTTTGACTGCCGCAACGTCAGATGTGTCGAGATAAAGTTCCATGATGTCACCCTCAAAATTAGCCTGCACTTACCCTATCACGACAAAACCTGCTGAAGAGTTGACCCGTATCAAGATAACTTTCATTCGAAAGTAATTTAATCTTCATATGCAATATGAGAGGCAAAAACATGATCTTCAATATTCAGCGTTACTCCACCCACGACGGCCCCGGTATTCGTACTGTGGTGTTCCTGAAAGGCTGCTCGCTGGGCTGTCGCTGGTGCCAGAACCCGGAAAGCCGCTCCCGCAGCCGGGACGTGCTGTTTGATGCACGTCTGTGCCTGGACGGCTGCGACCTGTGCCAGCAGGCAGCGCCGGGCTGCATCGAACGCGCGCTGAATGGCCCGATCATCCACCGCGAAAAGCTGAGTGAAGAGACGCTTAACGCTCTCACCGACTGCTGCCCGACGCAGGCGCTGACCGTCTGTGGCGAAGAACGGCAGGTCGAGGAGATCATGGCGACCGTACTGCGCGACAAGCCCTTCTACGACCGTAGCGGTGGCGGGATCACCCTCTCCGGCGGCGAGCCGTTTATGAACCCGGATCTGGCGCACGCCCTGTTTAAAGCCAGCCATGACCAGGGGATCCACACCGCCGTCGAAACCTGCCTTCACGTGCCGTGGCACTATATCGAGCCGTCATTACCGTACGTCGATCTGTTCCTCGCCGACCTGAAGCATGTCGACGGTGACCTTTTCAAGCAGTGGACGGACGGTTCGGCTAAGCGCATCCTGGATAACCTGAAACGCCTGGCCGCCGCAGGGAAGAACATCACCATCCGCGTACCGCTCATCCAGGGCTTCAACGCAGATGAAGCCTCCATAACCGCCATTACCAACTTCGCTGCCGATGAACTCGGCGTCGACGATATTCATTTTCTGCCGTATCACACGCTGGGCATGAACAAATACACCCTGCTCGGCCAACCCTACTCTGCCCCTGACAAACCGCTGGATAACCCTGCTCTGCTGGACTTTGCGCAGCAGTACGCCCGCCAGAAAGGGTTAACCGCGACCTTACGAGGATAAACTTATGACCACCCTGAATCTCAATACCCTCAGCGAACGCATTAAGGCGCACAAAACGGCCCTGGTGCATATCGTCAAGCCGCCGGTCTGTACCGAGCGCGCGCAGCATTACACCGAAATGTACCAGCAGCACATGGACAAGCCGATCCCGGTGCGTCGCGCTCTGGCGCTGGCGCATCACCTGGCCGAACGTACCATCTGGATCAAACACGACGAGCTGATTATCGGTAACCAGGCAAGCGAGGTGCGCGCCGCGCCGATCTTCCCGGAATACACCGTCTCCTGGATTGAGAAAGAGATCGACGACCTGGCAGACCGCCCGGGCGCGGGCTTTGCGGTGAGCGAACAGAACAAGCGTGTGCTGCACGAGATCTGCCCTTGGTGGCGCGGCCAGACGGTGCAGGATCGCTGCTACGGCATGTTCACCGACGAGCAGAAAGGCCTGCTGGAAACCGGCATTATCAAAGCCGAAGGCAACATGACCTCAGGCGACGCGCACCTGGCGGTGAACTTCCCGCTGGTGCTGGAGAAAGGTCTCGACGGCCTGCGCGCCAAAGTGGCCGAACGCCGCTCGCGCATCAACCTGACGGTGCTGGAAGACCTGCACGGCGATCAGTTCCTGAAGGCGATCGATATCGTGCTGGAAGCGGTAAGCCTGCACATCAAACGTTTTGCCGACCTGGCGCGCGAAATGGCCGCGACCGAAACCCGCGTAAGCCGCCGCGACGAGCTGCTGGCAATGGCGGAAAACTGCGACGTGATTGCCCACGAGCCGCCGAAAACCTTCTGGCAGGCGCTGCAGCTGTGCTACTTCATTCAGCTGATCCTGCAGATTGAGTCCAACGGCCACTCCGTTTCCTTTGCGCGTATGGACCAGTATCTCTATCCGTACTACCGCCGTGACGTGGAGCTGAACCAGAGCCTCGACCGCGAACACGCCATTGAACTGCTGCACAGCTGCTGGCTGAAATTGCTTGAAGTGAACAAGATCCGCTCTGGCTCGCACTCCAAAGCCTCTGCCGGTAGCCCGCTGTACCAGAACGTCACCATCGGCGGCCAGAAGCTGGTCAACGGTGAGCCGATGGACGCGGTGAACCCGCTCTCCTACGCAATTCTGGAATCCTGCGGCCGTCTGCGCTCCACCCAGCCGAACCTGAGCGTGCGCTATCACGCGGGCATGAGCAACGACTTCCTTGATGCGTGCGTGCAGGTGATCCGCTGCGGCTTCGGGATGCCGGCGTTCAACAACGATGAAATCGTCATTCCGGAATTCATCAAGCTCGGCGTTGAGCGCGACGACGCCTACGACTACGCGGCCATTGGCTGTATCGAAACCGCAGTTGGCGGCAAGTGGGGCTATCGCTGCACCGGCATGAGCTTCATCAACTTCGCCCGCGTGATGCTGGCCGCGCTGGAAGGCGGCCGCGACGCCACCAGCGGCAAGGTATTCCTGCCGCAGGAGAAAGCGCTCTCTGCAGGTAACTTCGATAATTTCGAGGAGGTGATGGCAGCCTGGGATAGCCAGATCCGCTACTACACCCGCAAATCCATTGAGATTGAGTACGTGGTGGACACCATGCTGGAAGAGAACGTCCACGATATTCTCTGCTCGGCGCTGGTGGACGACTGCATCGAGCGCGCGAAAAGCATCAAGCAGGGCGGCGCGAAGTATGACTGGGTCTCCGGCCTGCAGGTGGGTATCGCCAACCTCGGCAACAGCCTGGCAGCGGTGAAAAAGCTGGTGTTCGAACAGGGCACTATCGGCCAACAGCAGCTGGCGGCGGCGCTGGCGGATGGCTTCGACGGGCTGACTCACGAGCAGCTGCGTCAACGTCTGATTAACGGCGCGCCGAAGTACGGTAACGACGATGACAGCGTGGATATGCTGCTGACCCGTGCTTATCAGACCTACATTGAAGAGCTTAAGCAGTACCACAACCCTCGCTACGGCCGCGGCCCGATTGGCGGTAACTACTACGCGGGCACGTCGTCCATCTCCGCAAACGTGCCGTTTGGCGCGGCGACGATGGCAACGCCGGACGGACGTAAGGCACACACGCCGCTGGCGGAAGGGGCTAGCCCGGCTTCCGGTACCGACCACCTTGGCCCGACGGCGGTAATTGGCTCGGTGGGCAAACTGCCGACGGAAGCGATTCTCGGCGGCGTGCTGCTGAACCAGAAGCTGAATCCGTCAACGCTGGAAAACGACAGCGATCGCCAGAAGCTGATGGTGCTGCTGCGGACCTTCTTCGAGGTGCATAAGGGCTGGCATATTCAGTACAACATTGTCTCCCGCGAAACGCTGCTGGAGGCGAAGAAACACCCTGACCAGTATCGTGACCTGGTGGTGCGCGTCGCGGGTTACTCGGCGTTCTTCACCGCCCTGTCGCCGGATGCGCAGGACGATATTATCGCCCGTACTGAGCATACGCTGTAACGGTGTATCCCCTCAGGGGAAATGCGCACGCTGATGCCCTCACCCCGACCCTCTCCCACGGGGTGAGGGAGAAAACACTAAAAACGGCAACCTCGGTTGCCGTTTTGCTTTTACTTTCGAATGAAATTAAATTTGTGCTCCCCGTCACCTTGTTATTAGAATGTTTCAAAACGCAGTGACCCAGGAGCACAGTATGACCGTTAAAGTTATCGTCACCGATATGGACGGAACTTTCCTTGATGATGCCAAGCAGTACGATCGTGACCGTTTCCAGGCACAGTTTGAACAGCTTAAAGCCCGCGATATTGAATTCGTTGTCGCCAGCGGCAACCAGTATTACCAGCTCCTCTCCTTCTTTCCAGAGCTAAAAGATCGGATCTCCTTCGTGGCGGAAAACGGCGCGCTGGTGTTCGACCGCGGAGAACAGATTTTTCACGGCGAGCTGACGCGCCATGAATCGCAGATCGTGATTGGCGAACTGCTGAAAGACAAAGGGCTGAACTTCGTGGCCTGCGGGCTGGAGAGCGCCTACGTCAGCGACAAAGCCCCGGACGCCTTCGTGGCGCTGATGTCAAAGCACTACCACCGCTTAAAGCGCATCAGCGATTACCGCGACATTGACGACGTGCTGTTCAAGTTCTCCCTGAACCTGCCGGATAGCGATATCCCGAATCTGGTGGATAAGCTGCACGTCTCCCTGGACGGCATCATGAAGCCGGTCACCAGCGGCTTTGGGTTTGTCGATTTGATTATCCCCGGCCTGCACAAAGCCAACGGCATCAGCCGTCTGCTGAAGCGCTGGAAAATCTCCCCTCAGGAGTGCGTGGCCATTGGCGACAGCGGCAATGATGCCGAGATGCTGAAGCTGGTAAAATATTCCTTTGCGATGGGTAACGCGGCGGAAAGCATCAAAGAAATCAGCCGCTACAGCACCGACGACAACAACCATCAGGGCGCGCTGAACGTCATTCAGGCCGTGCTCGACAACCATTCCCCGTTCGACGCCTGATCTTCTCCTCGCCGGAGCCTTGCTCCGGCAGCCTGACTCTTTTCCCGTCCTGTGGCTTGCGTCAAGTTTTTAAACTTGCATTAACTTAATTTTAACTTAAAGTATCACTTGTAGACACTTTGACTTTCGAATGAAAGATGCGAGGCAGTTATGACCTTTACCAGTGAAACTTTGCCGGCGGATCACAAAGCGGCAATCCGTCAGTTGAAACGTGAGCTACGCGCGCAGATCGGCGACGTGCAGGCGGTGTTCAATAAGCTCAGCGATAAAATTGCCACCCGCGTGGCGGAAATCAACGCTCTTAAGAACAAAGGCGAATCCATCTGGCCGGTGATTCCGTTTGCGGATGTGAAAAACGGCACGATTACCAACGCACAGCGCGAAGCCGTTAAACGCCGCGGCTGCGCGGTGATTAAAGGTCACTTCCCCCGCGAGCAGGCGCTGGCGTGGGATCAGTCGATGCTCGACTACCTCGATCTGAACAAGTTTGACGAAGTGTACAAAGGGCCTGGCGATAACTTCTTCGGCACCTTAACGGCCTCCCGTCCGGAGATTTACCCGATCTACTGGTCGCAGGCGCAAATGCAGGCGCGTCAGAGCGAAGAGATGGCGCAGGTGCAGTCGTTCCTGAACCGTTTATGGACGTTCGAGAGCAACGGCAAGCAGTGGTTCGACCCGGATGTGAGCGTGATTTACCCGGACCGTATCCGCCGCCGTCCGCCGGGAACCACCTCGAAAGGACTCGGCGCCCATACCGACTCCGGCGCGCTGGAGCGCTGGCTGCTGCCGGCTTACCAGCAGGTCTTTGCCCACGTGTTTGACGGCAACGTCGATAAGTACGATCCGTGGAACGCCGCGCACCGTACCGAAGTGGAAGAGTACACCGTCGATAACACCACCAAATGCTCGGTGTTCCGCACCTTCCAGGGCTGGACGGCGCTGTCGGACATGATCCCCGGTCAGGGGCTGCTGCACGTGGTGCCAATCCCGGAAGCGATGGCGTACATTCTGCTGCGCCCGCTGCTGGACGACGTGCCGGAAGACGAGCTGTGCGGCGTAGCGCCGGGGCGCGTGCTGCCGGTTTCCGAGAAGTGGCACCCGCTGCTCATCGAAGCATTAAGCAGTATTCCGGCACTCGACGCGGGCGATTCCGTGTGGTGGCACTGCGATGTGATCCACTCCGTCGCGCCGGTGGAAAATCAGCAGGGCTGGGGCAACGTGATGTACATTCCTGCTGCGCCGATGTGCGAAAAGAACCTCGCCTACGCCAAAAAGGTCAAGGAAGCGCTCGAAACCGGCGCGTCACCGGGAGATTTCCCGCGCGAAGATTATGAAAAGAGCTGGCAGGACCGCTTTACCGTTAACGATCTCAACATCCACGGCAAGCGCGCGCTGGGCATGGTTTAACTGTCATACAGACCTTCCCGCTCAACGGCGGTGCGTCGTTTCCCCTGACGTATCCGCCGTACCGATTCCCGCACGGCCAGCGTGCCGTTAAGCAGTAACGTCCCCACCGGCGCGTCCGGGCGCATGAGCCGCTGCTGGAGCATATAAACCGCTTCCGTTCCCAGCTCATCGCGGGGAACGTGCACGGCCGTTAATGGAACATCCTGGATTGCCGCCAGGTTAAACCCGTCAATGCTCATCACCGACACGTCCTGCGGCACGCGCAATCCTCTTTTTTGCAATGCGCTGATGGTGCCCGCCGCCATAAAATCGCCGCCAACCAAAAATGCGGTTGGCAAATCCTTGCCCTGCATTTCACTGAGCCAGCTGCTGACTACCTGTTCACTTTCGCGTGCGCTGAAGCTGGGCACCACCAGCAGATCGCGCTTGTCGCTGAATTTCAGGTTGTGAGACTGCCACGCGTCGCGGATCCCCGCCAGGCGAAGCTCCATGGTATAGCGGCGCAGGCACAGCACGCTCATTACCTCACGGTGTCCCATCTCAAACAGATATTCCGCCGCCCGCTCGCCAATGGCGCGATGATCCGGCGCGACGGCAGGCAGGCGCATGTGGCGGTCACGGCAGTTAATCAGCATGCAGGGTTTGCCGACATCCACAGCCAGATCGTGGATATGCGGGTCGTCGATGCCAAGAAGGATTGCCGCCTGGGTATCCGCCTCGTTCATGCGCGCCAGAAACAGCTGGGCATCGCTATCGTTCTCTTCCAGCGCGCAGTAGCGCAGGCGCACATCGTGGGATGCAAGGCCTTTACTCACGCTCTGGATCACACGGTAGTAAAAGATGTCGGACCGCTCGTCGAACGCACGCTGAGGGGCAAAAACCACCAGGCTATTGAGCAGCAGCCGTCCCGCCGCCATACCCTCCATCACCCCCAGCTCCCGCGCGCACGCCAGCACCTTTGCGCGCGCCTTTTCGCTGGTATTCGCTTTTCCCGCCAGCACCCGCGACACGGTGCTGATCGAGAGCTGCGTGCGGGCCGCGATTTCGGTGATTTTTAGCCTTTTGTCCATTTTGTGATCTGGCTCCATTTGCGAAATGAAAAAATTTTCATAGCGTATTCGTCAGGCAATAACTGACATAAATACCATCTTGCCAGAGGCTTTTCGTCAGTTATGAGAAATTTTGCACAAAATCCACTTTTGCCCACTCATTTTCTTCCTTAAGGTGAACTTGTCACACAACTTCCATACTAGTTGTATACCAGATTAAGAATTTTAAACGGATAAAAATCAAAGTCATAAAAATCCGTGTGACACCTGAACCTCCGTCCCCTTACAGTCCGTCTTGTGGAGAGTAAAATGAGTCAGGACATCAATAACACCGTTGCGACAAGCAAAACCCGTCGCGTCATCAAGAACCTGCGCTGGTACGTGCTGGTGCTGTTCTTACTTGGCGTTACCGTTAACTACATCACCCGAAACTCGCTCGGGATCCTCGCCCCGGAACTGAAAGAGAGCCTCGGGATCACCACCGAGCAGTACTCCTGGATCGTCGGCGCGTTCCAGATCGCCTACACCATTTTCCAGCCCCTGTGCGGCTGGCTGATTGACGTCATTGGCCTGAAGATTGGCTTTATGGTTTGCGCCGGGATCTGGGCGCTGATGTGTATTTTCCACGCGGGTGCCGGAAGCTGGCTGCACCTGGCCATTCTGCGCTTCTTTATGGGTGCCTCTGAGGCCGCCGCTACCCCGGCGAACGCCAAAACCATCGGCGAATGGTTCCCGAAATCAGAGCGACCCGTTGCCGCCGGCTGGGCGGGCGTGGGCTTCTCCATCGGCGCGATGCTGGCCCCGCCTATCATCTACTTTGCTCACGCCTCGTTCGGCTGGCAGGGCGCGTTTATGTTTACCGGCGTGCTGGCGCTGCTGTGGGTGATCCTGTGGTGGGCGTTCTACCACAACCCGGAGCAGCACCCGAACCTGAGCAAGGACGAGCTGGCGTTTATCAAGCAGGACAACGAACCGCCTGCGGTGAAGCTGCCCTTCCTGACCGCGCTGAAAACCGTTTCAAAAAACAAACGCTTCTACGGTATCGCCATCCCCGCCTTTATGGCGGAACCGGCCTGGGCGGTGCTGAGCTTCTGGGTACCGCTGTACCTCGCCAAAGAGCACGGCATGGACCTGAAGCAGATTGCGATGTTTGCCTGGCTGCCGTTCCTCGCCGCCGACCTCGGCAGCGTGGCGAGCGGCTACCTGACGCGTCTGTACACCCGCATGTTCGGCTGCTCACGCGTTAACTCGGTCGTCGCCAGCTCCGTGACGGGCGCGTTCCTGATGATCTCGCTGGGCATCGTGGCCATTACCCGCGACCCGTATATCACCATCGTGCTGATCTCCATCGGCGGTTTCGGGCACCAGATTATTTCCTGCATGCTGAGCGCCCTGGTCGTGGAGTCGTTCGACAAAGGTCAGATGGCGACCGTCAACGGCATGCGCGGCTCGGCGGCGTGGATCGCCAGCTTCCTGTTCTCCCTGTTAATCGGTGTGACCGCCGACAAAATCGGCTTTAACCCGCTCTTTATCGCCATGGGCTTCTTTGACCTGATTGGCGCCGTCTTCCTGGTAGCATTTATTGCTGAACGTCGCGCCAAGCGCGCCTGATAGTGGATGTATTGCATATGAAAACCCTGAAAAACTGGACCGTTGATACGCAGTCGGCAAACCATCTGGAACTGCTGGTCGATAACCAGCACCGCCTGTGCCTGTATGTGCTGGAAGAGAACCTGTTCCGCGTGCTGATCAAACGCAAAGGCGAGCTGGCGCTGGACCGCACCTGGAGCATCGCGCCGGAAAAAGACGTGCCGTGGGAAGGGCGCCGTCGTGACGATATCAGCGGCTTCACCTGCCCGACCTGGGCGCTGACGCAGCAGGACGACACGTTAACCGTGGCAACCGAACAGCTGCGCGTCACCGTGCACCAGCCGCTGTGGCTGGAGTGGCACTATCGCAATGACGCGGGCGAGTGGCAGCCGCTGGTCAACGACCGCCCCACCAGCGCCTACCTGCTGAACGCCCACGGCGACGGCGTGGCGCACTATCTGAGCCGCCGTAAGGACGAGCGCTTCTACGGACTGGGCGAGAAAGCGGGCGATCTGCAGCGCAACGGTAAACGCTATGAGATGCGCAACCTCGACGCCATGGGCTATAACGCCGCCAGCACCGACCCGCTCTACAAGCATATTCCTTTCACTATAACCCGCCGCGACGACGTGAGCTACGGCCTGTTCTACGACAACCTGAGCAGCTGCTGGCTGGATTTGGGCAACGAGATCGACAACTACCATACCGCCTATCGCCGCTGGCAGGCGGAAGCGGGCGATATCGACTACTACATTTTTACCGGCAAACGCGTGCTGGACGTTACCAAAGCCTTTGTTCGCCTCACCGGGAAAACGCTGTTCGGACCGAAATGGAGCCTGGGTTACAGCGGTTCGACCATGCACTACACCGACGCGCCGGACGCGCAAAACCAGCTGATGAACTTCATCCGCCTGTGCGAAGAGCACGCCATTCCGTGCGACTCGTTCCAGCTCTCCTCCGGCTATACCTCCATCAACGGCAAGCGCTACGTCTTCAACTGGAACTACGACAAGGTGCCGCAGCCGAAGGTAATGAGCCAGGCGTTCCACGACGCGGGACTGAAGCTTGCGGCTAACATCAAGCCGTGCCTGCTGCAGGACCATCCGCGCTACAGCGAAGTGGCGGAGAGCGGCCTGTTCATTCGCGATTCGGAAACCGATGCACCCGAACGCTCCAGCTTCTGGGATGACGAAGGCTCGCACCTCGACTTTACCAACCCGCAGACGGTGCAGTGGTGGCAGAACGGCGTCACTACGCAGCTGCTGGAGATGGGCATCGACTCTACCTGGAACGACAACAACGAATATGAAGTGTGGGACGGAGAAGCCCGCTGCTTTGGATTCGGCAAGGAGATCGCCATCAAGCATATTCGCCCGGTCATGCCGCTGCTGATGATGCGCGCCTCGCTGGAAGCGCAGCAGCGCTTTGCGCCAGAAAAACGTCCGTATCTCATCTCCCGCTCCGGATGCGCCGGGATGCAGCGCTACGTTCAGACCTGGAGCGGCGACAACCGCACCAGCTGGGACACGCTGCGCTATAACATCCGCATGGGGCTGGGCATGAGCCTGTCCGGGCTGTTCAACGTCGGCCACGACGTCGGCGGTTTCTCCGGCGACAAGCCGGACGCAGAGCTGTTCGTGCGCTGGGTGCAGAACGGCGTGATGCACCCGCGCTTTACCATTCACTCGTGGAACGATGACCACACCGTCAACGAGCCGTGGATGTATCCGGGCGTCACGCCTGCCATTCGCGGCGCGATTGAGCTGCGCTACCGCCTGCTGCCGTATCTCTACACCCTGCTCTGGCAGGCGCACGCCGACGACGAGCCGATGCTGCGCCCGACCTTCCTCGACCACGAGCGCGATGCGCAGACCTTCGAAGAGTGCGACGACTTCCTGCTTGGCCGCGACCTGCTGGTCGCCAGCGTCGTCGAAGCCGGGCAGCGCGAGCGCCGGGTCTGGCTGCCGGATAACGAAACGGGCTGGTACGATTTTTACACCCACGCGTGGTATGCGGGCGGACAATCCATCGTTCTCGATGCGCCGCTGGAAAAACTGCCGCTGCTGGTGCGCGCCGGGGCCGGTTTGCCGCTGAGCGAGCGCATCACGCATGTGAGTGCCGAAAAAGATACGACCCGCGAGCTTAAGCTGTTCCCGATTAAAGGCGTCGGCACAAGCTCGGGGCTGCTGTTTGAAGACGACGGTGAAAGCTGGGGCTACCAGAACGGCAATGCGCTGTGGGTGGATTGGGAGATGGTGTGCGACGGCGCAACCATCAACCTGAAGGTGAACGCGCGCGGGGATTATCGTCCAGCGTGGAAAGCGCTGAAAGTGTCGTTACCGGCGGGGGAGAAACGTACGCTGCGGGTGAACGGGGTTGAAAGGAGTGAGTGGGTGCTCTGAAGATTGCCGGGTGGCGGCTTCGCCTTACCCGGCCTACAAAGTCACCCGTCGGCCCGGTAAGCGAAGCGCCACCGGGCTTTTTTTTAGCCGTCGATACCTTTGCTGCGCAGGTAATCTTCGTAGTTACCGGTGAAGTCCACCACGCGCTCTGGCGTAATTTCGATCACGCGGGTCGCCAGGGAGCTGACGAACTCACGGTCGTGAGAGACGAAGATCAGGGTGCCCTGATACATCTCCAGCGCCATGTTCAGGGATTCGATCGATTCCATATCCAGGTGGTTAGTCGGTTCGTCCATCACCAGGATGTTTGGTTTTTCCATCATCAGCTTGCCGAACAGCATGCGTCCCTTCTCGCCACCGGAAAGCACTTTAGCCGGCTTCTTGATGTCGTCCTGGCTGAACAGCAGACGACCCAGAATGCTGCGCACCGCCTGCTCGTCGTCGCCTTCCTGCTTCCACTGGCTCATCCAGTCGAAGACGGTCAGGTCATTCTCGAACTCATATTCATGGTCCTGCGCGTAGTAACCAATCTGCGCGTTTTCGGACCATTTCACGGTGCCGTTGTCCGGCTGCAGTTCGCCGACCAGGGTTTTCAGCATGGTGGATTTACCCACGCCGTTGGCGCCCAGAATGGCAATCTTCTCGCCCACTTCCAGCAGCAGGTTGAAGTTTTTAAACAGCGGGCCTTCATCGAAGCCTTTGGTAAGAGCTTCCACTTCCAGCGCGTTACGGAACAGCTTCTTGTCCTGCTCGAAGCGGATGAACGGGTTCTGACGGCTGGAGGCTTTAACCTCTTCCAGCTTGATTTTATCAATCTGACGCGCACGCGAGGTTGCCTGACGCGATTTAGAGGCGTTAGCGCTGAAGCGGCTGACGAAGGACTGCAGGTCGGCAATCTGCGCTTTCTTCTTGGCGTTGTCCGCCAGCAGACGTTCACGCGCCTGGGTGGCCGCCGTCATGTACTCGTCGTAGTTGCCCGGATACACGCGCAGCTCGCCGTAGTCCAGATCCGCCATGTGCGTACAGACCATATTCAGGAAGTGACGGTCGTGCGAGATGATGATCATGGTGCTGTCGCGATCGTTCAGCGTCTGCTCCAGCCAGCGGATGGTGTCGATGTCCAGGTTGTTCGTCGGTTCGTCGAGCAGCAGGATGTCCGGGTTAGAGAACAGCGCCTGTGCCAGCAGCACACGCAGCTTCCAGCCTGGCGCGACTTCGCTCATCGGGCCGTAATGTTGTTCAACAGGGATCCCCACGCCCAGCAGCAGCTCGCCCGCGCGCGCTTCCGCAGAGTAACCGTCCATCTCGCCGTACTGCGTTTCCAGATCGGCCACCTTATAGCCATCTTCTTCGCTCATTTCGGCCAGCGCGTAAATGCGATCGCGCTCCTGCTTCACTTCCCACAGCTCCGCGTGCCCCATGATCACGGTGTCGAGCACGGTGAACTCTTCGAAGGCGAACTGATCCTGACGCAGCTTACCGATACGCTCGTTAGGGTCGAGCGAGACGTTGCCGAGGGTCGGCTCCAGATCGCCGCCGAGGATCTTCATAAAGGTGGATTTTCCGCTACCGTTGGCACCAATCAGGCCGTAACGGTTGCCGCCGCCAAATTTGACGGAAATGTTTTCGAACAGCGGCTTACTGCCAAACTGCATAGTGACGTTGCTGGTAACTAACACGGGGAGATTCCTGCGAAAAGTGTGATAAACACGGCATTATGCCACAATTCCGAATTGAGATCCCGTGTTGCGGCAATCCACTAAACTTTAACAAAATCGAAAAAAATGTGATTTCGTACACATCTGAATTCCCTGTTAGCGGGAATGCACATATAATGCGCTCCCATCACAGATTCAGACTTATCAACTCATCGCCAGAATGGCTTAGATACCTCGCACAACATGAACATGAAATTAACAACGCTTTTTGCGGCGGCGTTAGCCGTAGTAGGTTTTTGTAAGACCGCGTCTGCGGTGACGTATCCCCTGCCAACAGACGGTAGCCGTCTGGTAGGCCAGAACCAGGTTGTGACGGTACCAGAAGGTAACTCTCAGCCGCTGGAGTATTTCGCGGCGCAGTACCAGCTGGGCCTGTCTAACATGCTGGAAGCAAACCCGGGCGTTGACCCGTATCTGCCAAAAGCGGGTACCGTGTTGAATATTCCTCAGCAGCTGATCCTGCCGGATACCGTTCATGAAGGTATCGTGATTAACAGTGCCGAAATGCGTCTGTATTACTACCCGAAAGGCACCAACACCGTTATCGTGCTGCCAATCGGTATCGGCCAGCTGGGTAAAGACACCCCGATGAACTGGACCACGAAAGTCGAGCGTAAGAAAGCGGGCCCAACTTGGACGCCGACTGCCAAAATGCACGCGGAATACATCGCTGCGGGCGAACCGCTGCCAGCCGTAGTACCGGCAGGCCCGGATAACCCGATGGGTCTGTATGCCCTGTACATTGGTCGCCTGTACGCTATCCACGGTACTAACGCCAACTTCGGTATCGGCCTGCGCGTGAGCCACGGCTGCGTGCGCCTGCGTAACGATGACATTAAATTCCTGTTCGAAAACGTGCCGGTCGGTACGCGCGTGCAGTTCATCAACGAACCGGTGAAAGCGACCTCTGAGCCAGACGGCAGCCGCTACATCGAAGTGCACAACCCGCTGTCCACCAGCGAAGACCAGATCAACAACAACGAAGTCGTCCCTGTTACGCTGAACAGCGCGGTACAGGCGGTGACTTCTCAGCCTGACGTAGAAACGGCGATTGTTGACCAGGCCGTGCAGAACCGCTCCGGTATGCCGGTGCGTTTGAACTGATAGAGAAGCATTAAAAAAGCGGGCCTCGTTGCCCGCTTTTTTTTACCCGTTATTCACGATCACAATCCCGCCGTGGTCGTACCGATAGTGACAGTGGGCATACTCCAGCGCTGTGCCATCTTCCAGATAAATGACCTGCTCCACCTCCAGAACCGGATCGGTTTCCTCGCAGACCAGATGCTCCCTGTCCAGCGCGCTGGGCTTAAGCGCCCGCACCACCCGATACGACCCCATAATTTTCAGCCCCAGCGTCTCCTGCACGTACTGGAACACTGAACCTTCAAGATGATTTTTCGTCAGGCCCGGCACCAGATTCATCGGCATCACCGTGGAATCCAGCGACATAGGTTCACCGTTCAGCAAACGCAGGCGAATGAAGTCATAGATCGGCGCATCGGCATTGATCATCAGCGACGCCTGCTCTTTCTCGTTCGGGAAGCGCAGCTCAAAATGCACCACCTGGCTGGTTACCTTGCCCAGGTGTTCCCAGGTTTTAGTCGCGCCGAAGTAGTCGCTGCCGGAGAGATCCCACTGCGAGAGCTGGAGGAAGTTTTTGCGGATAAACGTGCCCTGGCCCTGACGGGTATAGACCAGACCTTCGACGATCAGCTGGCGCATCGCCTGCTGAATGGTCATCCGGCTGGTGCTGAACTCCGCCGCCAGCGCAAACTGGTCCGGGAGCGGTTCATTGGCGGCGTACTGCTGGCTGATAATGCGTTTCTTGATTTCCCGCGCTATGGTGATGTACTTCGCCGCCATCGTCCTTCCTTTCAGTTAGTTTTCTATCCCGCTGTTTTTCAAGGCCACTCGCTCGGCAATTTTGAGGAAAGGCAGGTAGAAGAATACACCAAATACGATGATTGCCAACTGCACCACTACCGCCCGCCAGTCCCCTGCCGTCGCCAGCCAGGCGCTGAGAATCGGGGGCGTGGTCCACGGGATCATCACCACGCAGCGCGACATTAACCCCAGCGTGGTACAGAGCCAGGCGAAGTAAATGCCGATGGCGGGCAGCAGCACAAACGGGATCATCAGCGGCAGGTTAAACACAATCGGCAGGCCAAAAATCACCGGTTCGTTGATGTTAAACAGGCCCGGCGCCAGCGACAGACGCGCCACCTGCTTCGCCGACTTTTGTCGGGAGAAGATAAAGATGGCAATCAGGAGCGAGATGGTGCTGCCCGTCCCGCCCACCATGCCAAAGGTCGGCACGAAGATGTTGTTGATGATGTGCGGGATCGGCTGGCCGTTGGCGAAGGCCAGCATGTTCTCGTTGGTGTTGATCAGCAGGAACGGCTCCAGCACCACGCTGTTAACGACTGACTGATGAATGCCGAGCGTGAACAGGAAGTTACCGAAGCTGTAGATAAAAATCGTCCCCGGCAGGCTGGTGTTGATCAGCCGCAGCGGCTGCTGGATAAAGGTCGTAATGAGATGGATCAGGTCCGTATGCAGCACGTTTGCCAGTATCGCCGCCAGCACCGCGAACAGGGAGAGCGTGAGGATCGTCGGGATCAGCGCGGTAAAGGATTTGCTCACCGCCGGGGGCACATTTTCCCCGAGCGATATGTGCAGCGCCTTCAGGCGCGAAATAGCGATAAACACTTCCGTTGAGAGCAGCCCAATCAGCACCCCGGCGAAAATGCCGGTGGAGCCGATATTGGCGAACGTCAGCACCTGCGTGACGTTCACCGCAGCGTCGCTGCCAACGGGCGTAACCTGTAAGCGCATCGGCATCATGATGATAAAACTGCTGACGGCGATAACCACTGCCGAGATCGGATTGTCGAAATCTTTGTTGCGCGCCAGCGACAAGGCAATCATCGGGGCTAGCAGCAGCGCGGCGATGTTCAGCGTGCCGTTGATAATCGCCTCGCCCCACACCTTACACTGCGCGAGCGTGTCGCCGTGAAAAATCCACGGAAACACCACGTTGTTCACCAGCACCGCCAGACCGGCGAGGATGAAAATGGGCATCACCGTGGCGAAGGCGTCGCGCAGGGAGCGAAGGTGCACCTGGTTTGCCAGGCGCGCCGAGAACTCTACAAATTTATCGACAAAAGACTGCATGTGCGGTGTTATTTTTGTTTCAGACATAGCGGATATTTCCCATCAATCAGTCACAAAAACGGCCCGGCAGCGTACGGCTTACATCTCGCGTCCGTTGGTATGGATAACCTGTTTTAACCACGCGTAGCTCTTCTTCGGCACGCGCTTCAGGTCTTTCAGGTCGTGGTTTTCACGGTTGACATAGACCACGCCGTAGCGCTTACGCATATCACCCTGAGAGCTGAGAATGTCGATCAGGCCCCAGCCGAGGTAGCCGAGAACTTCTGCTCCGTCTTCGAACATCGCCTCTTTCATGGCATTGATATGCGCCCGGTGGTAGTCAATGCGGTAGGTGTCCTCAATCGGGTTCACGCCGTCCCAGGACTCAATCACCCCAATGCCGTTCTCGATCGGGAATACCGGCAGGCGCCAGTCGTTATAATAACGGGTAATGATGGTGCGAAAACCGAGCGGGTCGATCTGCCAGTTCCACTCGGTGGCTTTCAGGTACGGATTGTTTTTCTCGCCGTGCAGCAGGTAATAGTTCACGGGAGTGCCTTCCGGGATCGCATCGCTGTCCAGCGTTTTACTGGCATAGTAGCTGAAGGCCATATAGTCGTTTTTGGTGCGCGCCAGCAGCGCTAAATCTTCAGCGCGGTAGATATCGCCAAAGCCCTCCTGCTCCACCACCGCCATCACCGCCGGGCTGTAGCCCTGCCCGGCAAAGACGCGCAGCAGGTTCTGGTTGAGGAACTCGTCGTACTGCTGGGCGCAGAAAATATCGCGCGGTTTGCAGGTGGCCGGGTAGATCAGCTGGTGCGCCAGCATGCCACCCATCAGCTGGCCCGGTTTGGTCTGGTGCAGGTACTCGGTCAGCGACATGTGCGCCACCATGGTGTGGTGCTGCAGCTCGTACAGCTCGCGCAGGGTTTTCTCCCCTTTCATGTAGCCGGATATGCGAAACGCTTCCGGCATATGGAAGATGTTCTGCTCGTTGAAGGTCAGCCAGTACTTTACGCGATCGCCATAGCAGTCAATCATCTTTTTGCCGTAGCGGATAAAGGCGTCCATCACGCGGCGGTCGTTGAAGCCGTTGTACTCCTGCGCCAGCGCCAGCGGCATATCGAAGTGGTACAGGCAGATCATCGGCTCGATGCCGCGGGCGATGAGATCGTCGATAAAGCGGTCGTAAAACGCGATGCCTTCGTCGTTGAACGGGCCGTCACCCAGCGGGCAGACGCGGCTCCATGAGATCTGGAAGCGGTAGCAGTTCATCCCCAGATCCTGCATCAGGTCGAAATCCTCCCGGTAGCGGTGATAGGAGTCGGTCGCCACTTTCCAGTCGGAGACATTCTCCCCGGCTTCACGAATGTCGTACACAGACATCCCCTTTCCGCCCTCATTCCAGGCACCTTCCGTCTGCATGCTCGATACCGAGTTGCCCCATAAAAAGTTTGCCGGCAGCTGATTGTTCATGGTCTCCCCCTATATGACTAGTCATTTAAAAATTCATGACTAGTCATATAGGTGAAGATGGAATGTCGATCAAAGCGGAGGATCGTTTTTTGTGAGACATGTCGGAAAGAAAACGTCGGGCAGGAAATGAATCGCGCAAACCCTGTTATTGAAGCCGGTGCCTTAGCCTATGCAAAATCACATTTCCCGCTCGTGCCGCTGGCTGGCCTCATAAAATCACTATTAACTTAATGAGCACGAACCACGGCCCAGGCCGGAAAATAAAAATCTTAACTCTATCAAATGGAAAATGACGCTCATGAAGATATCTACTGGCCGTATCGCATTCGCTCTCAGCTTAGCGCTGCCATGCTCAATGACTTACGCGGCAACGGTGTATACGGGTGATAAGGTACAGGGAGTGCCGGTCATCTCGACTCTGGATGTATCAGACCTGACAGCAGGACAACATCGCTTCATGTTCGAGGGGGTTGAGACAGGAACGGGACAGCGCTGGTATGTACCCATCATGGTGGCAAAAGGGAAAACGGACGGGAAGAAAGTTCTGCTGCAGGCGGGCGTCCACGGGGATGAGCTAAACGGAGTGCGCATCGTACAAAAAGTAATGGAACAACTGGACCCCGCAAAAATGAACGGCAGCGTTATTGGCATTATTGGTCCAAACCGTTCTGGACTTGAAAGGGTCTCCCGGACATGGTCCGTTTCAACCGATGGGGGTGAGACGATCGACTACAACCGCGTGCATCCGGGAAAAGAAACGGGTAACCCTGCCGAGCGTCAGGCATGGATGATGTGGAATAACGTTTACAAGGGAAATGTCGACCTGGCGATTGACTATCACACCCAGTCTACCGGAACGGCTTATCCGCTGTTCATTTATGCTGACTACCGCAATGCGGATGCCCGGACTATTGCAGAACTTTTTCCGGCAGATCAAATTAAGAAAGATCCCGGTGAAGCCGGCTCAATGGAAACTACCTTTATTCAAAATGGTATCCCGGCTATAACGGCCGAGACGGGAGAGCCGAGGATTTACCAGCAGGATATGATTGCCCGGGGTGTAGAAGGTGCCCGCAATGTACTGATCCATTATAAGGTGATTGAAGGCAAAATCGGCGCAACCGCCAGCAGCAATAAAACGTATATTGGTAATGCTATCAGTTCAATACGAGCGACCACGGGTGGGTTTGCGGAAGTATTCGTTAAGCCCGGCGATACGGTAAAAGCAGGGCAAGAAGTCGCCCTGCAGCGAAATGCATTCGGTGATGTTGTCGCGAAGTATTCAGCAGAGCGGGACGGCAAAGTACTGTCAGTTGGAACGGATGTAGTAAGAGAACCCCGAGCCCTGCTGGTAAGAGTTCTTGAGCAAAATCCAGCGGCAACCTGCAAAGACGGTTGCTGATTTCCGCCAGAGCCCATCGTTGAATCGGCAAAAGCATGCTCAGTGAAATAAGCCGCTTTCGCCGATTGCTGTAACGATGGGCAAAGAAATTTAAAATCTCCTGATGAAAAAGGTTACTGTTGCGCTAGCTGATTGCTGCGATATTCCCCCTGACGCTCCAGCATCCAGCCAGGGTATTCCCGCGGCAGCGCGCTCACCGCATCCAGCTGTTTGAGCTCGTCTTCGCTTAAGCGGATCCCGGTGGCGGCAATGTTGTCGTCCAGCTGTTCGACGCGTTTGGCCCCGATAATCACGCTGGTCACGGCTTTTTGATGCAGCAGCCAGGCCAGCGCGATTTGCGCGACGGAGACGCCCTTGCTTTCGGCAATCACGCGCATCACGTCCACGCAGTCAAAGGCGCGCTCTTTGTTCACCGGCGGGAAGTCAAACTCCAGACGGCGGCTACCGGCTTCGCTCTGCCCGTCGCGGCCATATTTTCCGCTCAGCAGGCCGCCTGCCAGCGGGCTCCAGACCATTAGCCCGACGCCTTCGCTCTGCATCATCGGCACCAGCTCGCGCTCAAGATCGCGTCCGGCGATGGTGTAATACGCCTGGAGGGATGCGAAACGCGCCAGCCCGAGACGCTCGGAAATGCCCAGCGCTTTGGCAATCTGCCACGCCGCCCAGTTCGAGACGCCGATATAGCGCACGTGGCCGTGCTGCACCAGGTTATCCAGCGCATACAGTGTCTCTTCAATCGGCGTGGCCGGGTCGAAGCCGTGCAGCTGATAGAGATCGATATGATCGAGCTGCAGGCGGCGCAGGCTCTCCTTCACGCTGCTGATGATGTGATAGCGCGAGCTGCCGCGCGAGTTCACCCCTGCCGTTCCGGTTTCGCCGAACACTTTGGTCGCGACCACCACGTTCTCGCGAGGGATTTTCAGGTTTTTCAGCGCCTGGCCGACGATCTCCTCCGAACGCCCTTCCGAGTAAACGTCCGCGGTATCGATAAAGTTGATCCCGGCATCCAGCGCGCGGCCCACCAGCTGTTCTGCTTCGCTTTGCTGGAGCTGTCCAATCTTGCCCCACATGCCGCCTTCACCGCCGAAGGTCATGGTGCCGAGGCAGAGTTCAGAAACGAACAGTCCAGTATTGCCCAGTTTTTGATAACGCATAAGATAATCCTCGCATGTCGTTTAAGGGGTACACGATAGTTATACCCGCCCCTCAGCCATCGCGAATGTGGTGTTCCTGTCCGTTTCTTGCCCAATCCTCTGAATATTTATCCGCGCGGGGCGTCGCCAAAGACGCTGTAGTCCGGTAATTGCACCTGCTGATACGGCTCCCAGCCGCCGCCGAGCGCCTTGTAGAGCGCCACCAGATCGAGGGCGCTTTGCACCTGCGCCTGCGCGCGCTGCTGCTGGGCCTGCGCCAGCTGACGCTGGGCGTCCAGCACGTCGATAAAGCTGGCGATCCCCTGGCGGTAGCTGTCGCTGGCTAAATCGAAGGCGTTTTGCAGGGCATCAATGGTTTTCGCCAGGCCCGCCTCACGCTGCTGGTCGGTGCGATAGCTCACCAGCGCATTTTCGACATCGCCAAGCGCGGTGAGCACCGTCTGACGATAGTCCAGCACCGCCGCCCCCTGCTGCGCGCGCGCCACCTTGACGCTGGAGACCAGCCGCCCGCCCTGGAATATGGGAATGGAGACCTGCGGGCCAAAGCTGTAGAAGTGGCTGCTCCAGTCGGTCAGCCAGTTGGTTTCGCTGTTGCGCAGGCCAAACTGCCCGGAGAGGGTAAAGCTCGGGAACAGCTCCGCCACCGAGACGCCAATTTGCGCCGTGGCAGCATGGAGGTTCGCCTCAGCTTCGCGCACGTCCGGACGGCGTCGCGCGAGCGTAGACGGAATGCCGGTCTGCACGATATCCGGCAATGCGGGCATCGGCTGCACGCTTTGTAACTCCGCATCGAGCGCACCCGGCGGCTTGCCGAGGAGGATCGCCAGACCGTTCATCGCCTGCCGCTCCTGCGCCTGGTACTGCGGCAGCTGCGCCTCCAGGTTGCCCAGTTGCGCCCGCGCATTTTCTACATCCATCTGCGGCGACAGCCCGCCCCGCTGGCGGCTTTCGGTCAGATCCAGCGTCTGCTGCGCGCTTTTAATCTGGGTGTTCAGCGTGGCGATAATGCTCTGCGCCCCGCGCAGCTGGAGCCACGCGCGCGCCACTTCCGCCTCCAGCGACACCAGCGCGTCGTTACGCTGCTCGATAGCGGCTTTCTGCTGCGCTTCGGCGGCTTCCACCTGCCGGCGTACCTTGCCCCACAGGTCAATTTCCCACTGAGCGTCGAAGCTGCCCTGGTAGAGGTTGATCGGCTGCGTCAGGGGGCCTAACGCGCCCCGCAGCTCAGGATCGACATTATCCAGCTGGTCGTACACGCCGTGGGACTTCAGCTCCCCTTCCAGCCCGAGCTGCTGGCGCGTCGCCTGCAGATTGCCGTTCACCGACGGGTAAAACGCCCCGCCCGCCTGGTTAATCTGCTCACGCGCTCCGGCGATGCGCAGCACCGTCTGCTGCAGCGTCAGGTTCCCGGCGATGGCGCGCTCAACCAGGCTATTTAACTGCGGCGAACCGAAGGTTTTCCACCAGCGCGGGTTTGTCGCGGCGGAGGTAGTTTGCGATTTCACCGTGCTGTCGACCTTATCGTTCCAGTGCGTGACGGCAGGCGGCGCGGGCGGCTGATAGTCCGGCCCGACGGCGCAGCCTGCCAGCATCATCATTATCATCAGGGGGTGTAAACGTCTGTGTATCATCAATGTGCTCCTGCACTCCCCTCGCTCTTAACCGGCGAGAGCAACAAACAAAACGGAATCAGTAACAAGGCCACGGCGCTCAGGATGGTAAAGACGTCGATGTAGGCCAAAAAGCGCGACTGCTCAATCATGGTCTGGTACATGCGTCCGGTGGCAATCCCGATGGGGTCCCCTACCTGGGTGGTGAAGTTCTGGATTGCCTGGGCGCTTTCGCGTATTGCCAGCTGGAACTGCTCGTTAAAGGGTGAGGCGTGGTACGCAAGATGCGCACTGTGCGCCTGAGACCGTTCGGTGATGGCCGCCGTCGACAGCGAGATCCCAACCGAGCCCGCCACGTTGCGGAACATGGTGAACAGCGCCGCCGCGTCGGCATTCAGCCGTCTTGGGATCGAAATAAAGGCAATGGTGGTCAGGGGCACAAACAGGAATCCCAGCCCCAGCGACTGGGCGCTGCGGAACAGCACCAGCGTCTCGAAGTCGATATCCGGGGTCAGCGTGCGCGACCAGAAGAACGACACCGCCAGACAGGTAAAGCCAAAGGCGATAATCCAGCGCGTCTGTACAACCGGCATCAGCTTCAGCACCAGCGGAATAGTCAGCACAATCAGCACCGCCCCGGGCGACAGCACCAGCCCGGACCAGGTGGCGGTATAGCCCAGGTCCTGCTGCGCCAGCTGCGGGATCACCACGGAACTGCCGTACAAAATCATCGCCATCCCCGCCATCAGCAGGCTGGAGATGGCAAAGTTGCGGTCCTTCATGCAGTGCAGATCTACCACCGGCTTTTTGGCATACACCAGCCAGTAAATGGCACCGATAATGCCGATAAGCGTTAACACCGCGAAGGTACGAATAAAGTTCGAGTAGAACCAGTCCTCATCTTCCCCCCGGTCAAGCATCACCTGCAGGCAGCCCAGCCCCAGGGCGATCAGGCCGATCCCCGTCCAGTCGATAGTCAGCTTCTCTTTTGATTTGCTCTCCCACGGCGGATCTTCCAGCAGCTGGTAGATCGCCAGCACCGTGACAATCCCCACCGGAATATTGATAAAGAACACCCAGCGCCAGGAGTAGTTGTCGGTGATCCAGCCGCCCAGCGTCGGGCCGAGGACCGGTGCAACGATAATCGCGATGGATGAGAGCCCAAACGCTTTGCCCCTGTCCTCCGGCTTGAAGTAGTCGAGCAGCACCGACTGCTGCGTGGGCTGCAGCCCGCCGCCAAAAAAGCCCTGCATCACGCGGAACAGGATGATCTGCCACAGCTCGGTGGCAATCCCGCACAGAAACGAGCAGACGGTAAACATGACGATGCAGATCAGGAAGAACTGTTTGCGGCCGAATACCCGGCTCAGAAACGCCGAGATGGGCAGCACGATGCCGTTCGCGACCAGGTAGCTGGTTAACACCCAGGTGGATTCGTCATAGCTGGACGAGAGCGAACCCGCCACGTGGGGCAGCGCCACGTTGACGATGGTGGTGTCCAGAATTTCCATAAACACCGCCAGGGTGACGACAATCGCCACCGCCCACGGATTGCTGGCGGGCTTCCAGCTGTCGTGGCTGTGATCCGTCATTCCACCGTCACCTTCGGTGCAACCGACAGCCCCAGCGGCAGCGGTTTGTTCGGATCGAGGCCTTTATCAATCACGATTTTGACCGGCACGCGCTGCACAATTTTGACGAAGTTACCGGTAGCATTTTCTGCCGGGAAGGCGGAGAAGCGCGAGCCGCTGCCCTGCTGGATACTGTCTACGTGCCCCTCAAGCTCCATATCCGGCCACGCGTCGACGGACACGGTGACCTTATCGCCCGGCTTCATGCGCTCAAGCTGGGACTCTTTGAAGTTCGCCACCACCCACACGTTCGGCGAAACCAGTGAGAACAGCGCCGTTCCCGCCTGCACCAGCGTGCCGGGCTGCACGTTGCGTTTGGTGACAAATCCGTCGAACGGGGCGCGGACTTCGGTGTAAGAGAGATTCAGATTGGCCGTTTCAAGCTGCGCTTTCGCCTGATCGACCTGACGCTCGCGCGCTTCAACGTTGGTTTCCTGCTGGCGGATTTGCAGCTGTACCTGCTCTGCCACTTCCAGCTGCGCCTGGGCGCTGGCCAGCCCTGCCTGGGCGCTACGCAGCTGAGCGTTCGCGGAATCAATGCTTTGCTGGGTGGTTGCCCGCGGGTCGACGCCGCGCTGGCGACGGTACTCCGCCTGTGCGTTAGCCAGATCGGCCTGCGCTTTCAGCACCTGCGCTTTGGCTTCGTCACGCTGGGCGGGATACTGGACTTTTGAAAGCGCCAGCTGCGCCTGGGCCTGATGCAGCTGCGCGATAGCCAGCCCAAGCTGGGCCTGGGCCTGATCGCGCTGCGCGGTGGTATCTCGCGGATCTATGACCACCAGCAGATCGCCCTTTTTCACGCGCTGGTTATCACGTACGCGCAGCTCGGTGACGTAGCCCGCCGTTTTCGGGGCAATCGTCACCACGTCGCCGTCGGTAAAGGCGTCGTCGGTCGTCTCTTCGTTACGGGTTAAAAACCACCAGACCAGCGCCACGACGACCATTACCACGACGACAATGCCGAGGATAATTAACGGTTTCTTGCCCGGGCGCTTACGCTCATTATTGTTTTTGTCCTGCTCGTCAGCAGGCGGGTTTTGATCTTCAGCCATAGTTCAGCAACGGTCCTGTCAGTGAGCGGCATCACACTATGCCGTTCACTAAAGCTAGGACGTTGCTATACGTTTGCCAGGAAAAACTGACAAATTGCGCACTATATGAGAAGGAATATTCCGAAACCGATCGCCGCGGCCCAAACCAGCATCGGGATTGACCAGAGATGGAAGCGCCACCAGATACGACGATCGTTGGCCATACGCAGGGCAATGAGGTTTGCCAGCGAGCCGGGCAGCAGCCCAAACCCGCCGATGTTCACCGCCCAGGCCAGCAGCGTGTCCGGCGGAACATAGTTGAGCAGCAGAATGGTGGAAGGCACGTTGCTGATAAACTGCGACAGGCCAATCGCCGTCAGCCACAGCCCTGCCTGCGGCAGACTGCTGACGCTGTGCAGAACGGTTTGCAGCACCGGGAGCTGAATAAGCAGATGCACGTCGATGAACATCGCCATAAAGACCAGCAGCAGCGTCCAGTCCACGCTGACCAGAACGCGACGCGCCAGGACGACAAAGCCTGCGGCAACGAGCAGGACGCCCGCCAGCTCATACTTCAGCTCCAGCGCAAAGAGAAAGACAATGTATAACCCGAGGCAGCTCCACACCAGACGCGGCTGCCACTGCGGGCCCGTTGTGCCGCTGTGGTACTGCAGTTTTTTATCAGGAAACGCAAACCAGCATACCGCCAGCAGCGACAACATCATCACCAGCGCCAGAGGGGCCATCTGCCAGGTAAAGGCGGCGAACGACAGCCCGGAACGTCCCCAGAGAAGGATATTTTGCGGATTGCCGATAGGCGTCAGAAGTGAGCCTGCATTGACGGCGAGCGCTTCAAAGATGATCAACCGGCTGACCGGGATCTCGCACAGCTTACGCAGCGTAAGCGTGAGGGGCACGATGATAAACAGCGCCACATCGTTGGTCAGAAACGTCGACAGCACCGCGGCAGAAAACACCATAAACAGGGACAGCCTGCGTTCGGTGGCAAAGCGGCGCACCATTTTACGGCCAAGAACGTCAAAGTAGCCGCTCAGCTCAACCCCTTTGGTGAGCATCATCAGGCCGCTCAGGGTAATGATGGTGCGCCAGTCAATCGCGGCGGGCCAGGCCTGCGGCGTAAACGGCACAAAGAGGCTTAACCCTGCGCCAATGAGTAATAAGAGATGGAAGAAACGATCGCGTGCCAGGGCCTGCAGTCCAGGGATTTTCATTCAGCGGAGGGACCATATTTAAGGGTAAATTCGCGAAACTTCACCAGCGTCTCTTCGCTGACGTGGTGTTCCATGCCTTCCGCATCCCGGCGGGCAATCTCCGGGCTGACGCCCAGCACCAGTAAAAAATTCTCGACAAGCTGATGGCGCTCGCGGCTCTCCTGCGCGAGTTTCTCCCCCTCCGGCGTCAGAAAAACACCGCGCCAGGGAATCATTTCAATTAAGCCCACGGAGGCCAGGCGTTTTAACATTTTAGCGACAGTTGGCTGTGAAACCCCCAGCCTGGCGGCCATATCGACCTGGCGCGCTTCACCAACCTCACGAATCAGATCGGAAATGAGTTCAACATAATCATCAATCAGTTCACGCCGGTGCGCTTCACGGACCTGGCGAAAACCTTCGACATGTTCTTCAACATTCACCAGTTGCGTCGTTTTCCTCATTGTCGGATGACCTGCGCGACGGTTCATTGTACTTCCTCAGTGGGGTGACGCTTCCAGCGCCCGGTTTCGAGAGCGCACATTGTAAACCATAGCTCTGCAAGCACAAAAAATTAACGAAATAGCCATAGCTATACAATATAGCCTGTGCTATATCTGTATGTAATGCAGTCACCCTTCATGGATCGAAGGGATCAAAACTCAGGAGGTCTTATGAATGAATTCAAGAGGTGCATGACCGTGTTTACCCACTCCCCCTTTAAAGTGCGCTTAATGCTGCTGAACATGCTGTGCGATATGTTTAACAACAAACCGCATCAGGACGATAAAACTTCCAACTAAGCGGCGTTGCGGTACGCCGCTTCATTTTCCCGTCACATTCTCGCTGTAAACTGGCTTTCAGCCGCCTTATTCCCGATCTTTTTTACGGATTTGCAATCCCCTTCGCAAAACATCTGCTTAGCAACTGTTGATATTATTTAGCGCTCGCACTATCTTCTTGCAGCCCTGCACAATTTGCGGCTCGCTGAAGCGGACCCTCATTCCCTCTCCACGCACTGTCAGGCAGGTTATGACCCTTGACGCCAGGGTGAGCACATGGCGTTTTCATCCATGATAGTGACCTATGAATGTAACCCTGATAGATACCGTTGTTACCCGCAGCCGGGCCTTAAGCCCGTGGACGGGTTTTTACTTTTTGCAGTCATTACTGATTAACTTTGCGCTGGGTTATCCCTTTAGTCTGCTCTACGCGGTAGCCTTCACCTGCATTCTGCATGTGCTGTGGCGAGCCGCCCCGCGCGTGCAAAAAACAGTAATCGGGATCTGTTCGCTGGTTGCTGCACTCTATTTCCCGTTCGGTCAGGCTTACGGCTCGCCAAACTTTAATACCCTGCTGGCGCTGCACTCGACCAATATGGAAGAGTCGACCGAGATCCTGACGATCTTCCCGTGGTACAGCTATGTGGTCGGGCTTTTTATCTTCGCGTTGGGCGTTATTGCCATCCGCCGTCAGTCGGGCGAGAAAAAATCCTGGGGTAAGATCGAAATACTCTGTCTGGTGTTCAGCATTGCCGTGGCGTTTGTCGCCCCCATCCAGAATATTCCCTGGGACGGTAAGTTAAGGCTCATCAATATCGGCTATCCGGTTTTCCGCTTCGTTAAAGACGTTGTTGTAAATAATAAAGAGGTTCTCGACGAACAGGCGCGCATGGCTGAGCTTTCCAATATGAAAGACACCTGGAACGTGCTGGCCGTTAAGCCGAAATATCACACCTATGTGGTGGTGATTGGCGAAAGCGCGCGTCGCGATGCAATGGGGGCGTTTGGCGGCCACTGGGACAACACCCCGTTTGCGAGTTCGGTCAAAGGCACTCTGTTTACCGATTATGTCGCGGCCAGCGGCTCAACGCAGAAATCGCTCGGTCTGACCCTTAACCGAGTGGTAGATGGTAAACCGCAGTATCAGGATAATTTTGTCACTCTGGCAAACCGCGCAGGTTATCAGACCTGGTGGTTCTCCAATCAGGGGCAAATTGGCGAATACGATACGGCCATCGCCAGCATCGCCAAACGGGCTGACGAAGTGCAGTTCCTGAAAAACGGCGATTTTGAAGCCGACAAAAACACCAAAGACGAAGCGCTGCTGAAAATGACGGCACAGGTCTTCGCCACCCCGCGCACGCAGCCTCAGCTGATCGTCCTGCACCTGATGGGGTCGCATCCGCAGGCCTGCGATCGGACTGGCGGGAAGTACGCGGAGTTCGTGCAGTCCAAAGAGACCTCGTGCTACCTCTACACCATGACGCAAACCGACGATCTGCTGAGCAAGCTGTACGATCAGCTACGCAATACGGGCGACAGCTTCTCTATGGTCTATTTCTCGGATCACGGGCTGGCGTTTAAAGAGCGTGGTAAAGAGGTGCAGTATCTGGCGCACGATGACAAGTTCCAGCAGAACTTCCAGGTGCCGTTTATGGTGCTGTCGAGTGATGATAAAACGCATCGCGTTATTAAAGCGCGCCGTTCGGCAAATGATTTCCTGCAGTTCTTCTCGCAGTGGACGGGGATTACGGCCGAACAGATAAAAACGGCTTACCCGTTTGTCTCTAACAAGAAAGCTCCCCCAGTGTACGTTACCAACTTCAAGTTACAGAAAGTTGACTACAACCATCTGGGTACGGATATTTTTGATATTAAGAATAAGTAGCGGTTCGATGCTCTCACCTTGGCCTACGGGGGGAGAGAAAAGACAAAAAAAATCCGCCACAGTGGGCGGATTTTTTATTTAATCACCGAAGTGATTAGAAGCGGTAACCTACGCCCGCGATCCAGGTGCCAACGTCAACGTTGCGGATACGGCTCTGCTCATAGGAGAAGTCCAGAGCAACGTCCTGGATTGGGTTGAACTGCAGGCCTGCGCCATAGGAGAAACCGTAGTCGCTGTTGCTTGCAGTGCGGCTTTCGCTCTGGTTTTCAGTCTGCTGGAATTTACCGTAGCCAACACCTACAACACCGTAGATGCTCGCCCAGTCATTCAGACGGTAAGCTGGACCAGCGGTGATACCGTAGTACTGGCCTTTGTTGTATGCGCCGTTTTCAGAACGATCTTTCTCGGTGTAGGTGAAAGAACCGATCACGCCCAGTGGGTTGTTATCCTGCTCGTAGCGATACTTCAGGTTGAAGCCGTTAGCTTTGTTCATCACGCCCTGATAGTCGCTCTGAGCGTAACCACCAGTAACAGTAGAAGTAGCAGCTACAGCGGTACCTGCGGAAACAGCCAGTACAGCGGCCAGTGCTGAAAGACATGCAATTTTTTTCATAACCACCTCAAATGTGCTTCAAGTAAGTCCGTAAGTTTTAAATATATCAAAAAAATTTGCGAAACTCTTTGTGATTCGTGATGTCTAATGAAACCTTTCCTGTAACAGAACGTTTCCAGCCTAAGCTATCTCTTTCAAATCACATGCAATTTTCACTACTAAATGCGCATAGTGCGCGTCTGCGCCGTTACATTCATCCAGATTATTCCTAATCTGACAGGCGATAAATCCACCAGCGCTTAACCATTTTACGGATTTCACGTGGTTTTTTTTCAACAGCGCCTCAACCGTTGCCGCATATTTCCTTTACACTGCAACCTTTACCTCATTTGACATAAGCTGACAGGAGAAAGGATGCCTGGGTTATCCCGCACATCGTCGGTCTGGTTGCCGGTCGCAGTGATACTCATTGCCATGTTGTCCATTCAAAGCGGTGCTTCGCTTGCAAAATCACTTTTTCCGCTGGTCGGTGCGCCCGGGGTAACAGCCCTGCGTATCGTGCTGGGCACTGCGATACTGGTGGTCATTTTCAAACCCTGGCGTCTGCGCTTCAAAAAGGAGCAGCGTTTACCCCTGCTGTTTTATGGACTCTCCCTGGGAGCAATGAACTATCTGTTCTACCTCTCTATTCAGACGATACCGCTGGGGATCGCCGTCGCGCTGGAGTTTACCGGTCCGCTGGCGGTGGCGCTTTTCTCCTCGCGACGTCCGGTCGATTTTATCTGGGTAGTGCTAGCCGTTCTGGGCTTATGGTTCCTGCTTCCCCTGGGCCAGAGTGTCGCTGAGATTGATCTGACGGGCGCCGCGCTGGCGCTGGGTGCAGGCGCCTGCTGGGCTGTCTATATTCTCACGGGACAGCGTGCAGGCGAAGAGCACGGTCCGGCAACGGTGGCGTTGGGTTCTCTGATTGCGGCCATCGTATTTGTGCCCATCGGCATGGCGCAGGCAACAGTATCTATCTGGCAATGGTCCGTCATGCCCATCGGGCTGGCAGTCGCGATTCTCTCTACCGCACTCCCCTATTCTCTGGAGATGATTGCCCTTACGCGTCTGCCGACACGCATATTTGGCACCCTGATGAGCATGGAGCCTGCCCTTGCCGCCATTTCCGGAATGGTGTTTCTCGGCGAAACCCTCACGTTGACCCAGACGCTGGCGCTCTGCTCGATTATCGCGGCTTCAATGGGCTCTACGCTCACTATGCGCCCGGAACCTAAAGTTGAAAAGGTGGATATCAGCTAAGGCCATATATTCTGCATGGCTTCCACGCCATGCAGAATAAAGGCCAGAAAGACAGACGTTATAATTTCTTACACACTTTGCGCTATTTTCGAAATATCCCTCTACGTTTGCGTCCCCATCCAGCAATTAAGATTGATCTGTATAAATTTAAAAATTAGTCATTAATTTCAATAAATTAAATTCTCAACCCACTTCTCGCTATTAAACCGATAGGCACAGCCAAACCGCAGAGAAAAAATCCGGTGCTATACTTAGTTCCGTAATTACCTGGGACATAAACATCAAGAGGATATGAGATTATGAGTACCGCTAAACTGGTGAAAACGAAAGCGTCTAATCTGCTTTATACCCGTAACGATGTACCGGACAGCGACAAAAAAGCGACCATTGAGTTGCTGAATCGCCAGGTGATCCAGTTCATCGATCTTTCGCTGATCACCAAACAGGCCCACTGGAATATGCGCGGTGCAAACTTTATTGCCGTTCATGAAATGCTGGATGGCTTCCGCACAGCACTGGTTACCCACCTCGATACGATGGCTGAGCGTGCCGTTCAGCTAGGCGGCGTGGCGCTGGGAACCACACAGGTGATCAACAGCAAAACGCCTCTGAAGAGTTATCCGCTCGATATCCATACCGTTCAGGATCACCTGAAAGAGCTGGCGGACCGCTACGCAATTGTGGCAAACGATGTACGCAAAGCGATTGGCGAAGCCAAAGATGAAGATACTGCAGATATCTTTACCGCCGCGTCCCGCGACCTGGATCAATTCCTGTGGTTCATCGAATCTAACATCGAATAATTCATACGAAATTTCTATCCAACCCTCGCCTTCCGGTGAGGGTTTTGCACATCTATGGTGCACGTTTTTTGCCTGAGACAGTGCAAAAGTGAAAAAATTGTAATAATCACCTCACACAACCGTTAACGGAAGATTGTTTTTTCGTCAGAATTTACGCTAAATATCTCCCCGTCAGTTGAGCCAAACGAAGCGCACCAAAACAGTGCTCCACTTTGGTGCAATAAAACCTCATTGCCCCATTAATTGTGCAATGCATGACATCATCCCCTTTGCAAAACAATAGCTTGTAAAGTTGGCACGATTTTTTCATTGTGCCAGCTGTTCTCGCAGGGGATCGCCCCGTGGATATAAAAGGAAATGCTATGAAGTCTGTATTAAAAGTTTCACTGGCTGCACTTACCCTGGCTTTTGCAGTGTCCTCTCAGGCTGCCGACAAACTGGTTGTGGCGACCGACACGGCGTTCGTTCCGTTTGAATTCAAACAGGGTGATAAATACGTTGGTTTTGATGTGGATCTGTGGGCCGCTATCGCAAAAGAACTCAAACTGGATTACACCCTGAAGCCTATGGACTTCAGCGGCATTATCCCGGCACTGCAAACCAAGAACGTTGATCTGGCGCTGGCAGGTATCACCATTACCGATGAACGTAAAAAAGCGATCGACTTCTCTGACGGCTACTACAAAAGCGGCCTGCTGGTCATGGTCAAAGCCGATAATAACGACGTAAAAAGCGTGAAAGATCTCGACGGCAAAGTAGTTGCGGTGAAGAGCGGCACCGGTTCTGTTGATTACGCGAAAGCAAATATCAAAACCAAAGACCTGCGCCAGTTCCCGAACATCGACAACGCGTACATGGAACTCGGCACCAACCGTGCTGACGCTGTTCTGCACGACACGCCTAACATCCTGTATTTCATCAAAACAGCCGGTAACGGTAAGTTCAAAGCCGTTGGCGAGTCTCTGGAAGCACAGCAGTACGGTATCGCGTTCCCGAAAGGCAGCGACGACCTGCGCTCGAAAGTTAACGGCGCGTTGAAAACGCTGAAAGAGAACGGCACCTATAACGAAATCTACAAAAAATGGTTCGGTACCGAGCCTAAATAATAAGACGTAAAAATGACGTTCACTCGGGGGCGACCTTTCGCCCCTGCTATTTTTGAAACACGGTAACAGTAACAGGAAATTATCATGCAGTTTGACTGGAGCGCCATCTGGCCTGCCATTCCTATCTTGCTTGAAGGCGCTAAAATGACCCTCTGGATTTCGGTCCTGGGTCTGGTTGGTGGGTTGATTATCGGTCTTGTCGCCGGTTTCGCTCGCACCTACGGCGGCTGGATCGCAAACCACATCGCACTGGTTTTCATCGAAGTGATCCGCGGCACACCTATTGTTGTGCAGGTCATGTTCATCTACTTCGCCCTGCCAATGGCATTCACCGACCTGCGCATCGACCCGTTCAGCGCAGCCGTTGTCACCATTATGATCAACTCAGGTGCCTATATTGCGGAAATCACCCGCGGTGCGGTGCTGTCGATTCATAAAGGTTTCAGTGAAGCCGGTCTGGCGTTAGGTCTTTCTCGTCGCGAAACGATCCGCCACGTTATTCTGCCGCTGGCGCTGCGTCGCATGCTGCCACCGCTCGGCAACCAGTGGATCATCAGCATTAAAGATACGTCGCTGTTCATTGTTATCGGCGTGGCCGAGCTGACCCGTCAGGGTCAGGAGATCATTGCTGGCAACTTCCGCGCGCTGGAAATCTGGAGTGCGGTAGCCGTTGTCTACCTGATCATTACTCTGGTTCTGAGCTTCGTTCTGCGTCGTCTTGAAAGAAGGATGAAAATCCTGTGATTGAATTTAAAAACGTTTCCAAGCACTTTGGTCCAACCCAGGTGCTGCACAATATCGATCTGAACATTAAACAGGGTGAAGTGGTGGTGATTATTGGGCCATCCGGCTCCGGTAAATCCACCCTGCTGCGCTGCATCAACAAGCTGGAAGAGATCACCAGCGGCGATCTGATCGTCGACGGCCTGAAAGTGAACGACCCGAAAGTCGACGAGCGCTTGATTCGTCAGGAAGCGGGCATGGTGTTCCAGCAGTTCTACCTGTTCCCGCACCTGACGGCGCTGGAGAACGTGATGTTTGGCCCACTGCGCGTGCGCGGTGCCAACAAAGCGGCGGCGGAAGCGCTGGCAAAAGATCTGCTGGCGAAAGTCGGCCTGGCTGAACGCGCGCACCACTACCCTTCCGAGCTGTCCGGTGGTCAACAGCAGCGCGTGGCGATTGCCCGCGCCCTGGCGGTCAAACCGAAAATGATGCTGTTTGATGAGCCTACGTCCGCACTCGACCCGGAGCTGCGCCACGAGGTGCTGAAAGTCATGCAGGATCTGGCGGAAGAAGGGATGACGATGGTTATCGTGACCCACGAAATCGGCTTCGCTGAGAAAGTGGCGTCCCGCCTGATCTTTATTGATAAAGGCCGTATCGCGGAAGACGGTAACCCGCAGGAATTGATTGCGAACCCGCCGAGTCAGCGTTTGCAGGAGTTCCTGCAGCACGTATCCTGATCTCTCGCTTTACACGTAAGCCGGGCATGCCCGGCTTTTTTACGCCAGATTGTTCCCAAAAATCCCCCTCCGCGTCCCGACTTCTATACTTATCATTTTGTTCGACATTTTCACCGGAGGACGCCGTGCCGTGGATCCTGTTACTGTTGATTAGCCTGTTTAGTGCGTCATCGTTCGCCGTCGCGATCCCCGGCGTGACCACCGGAACAACCGCCAGCCAGCAAAATACTCCCCCGCCGGAACCGGATGTCGAACAGAAAAAAGCCGCCTACAGCGCCCTCGCCGACGTCCTTGAGAACGACACTTCCCGGCAGGAACTCATCAGCCAGCTGAGGAAAGTGGCCGCCACGCCGCCGCAGGAGCCGGTGCCTGTCATCACCCCTCCCCAGGTGGAGGAGCAAAAAACGGTGCTGGAAAATGTCACCGACGTAAGCCGCCACTATGGGGAAGCCCTCTCCTCGCGCTTTGCTCAGCTCTACCGCAACCTGATTGGATCGCCGCATAAGCCGTTTAACCCACACACGTTTACCGCCGCGGCCACGCAGTTCCTGATGCTGGCCGGTGCGGTATTTCTTTTTTACTGGCTGGTGCGCCTGTGCGCGTGGCCGCTGTACCGCAAAATGGGACAATGGGGACGAAGGAAGAATCAGCATAAAAGCAGCTGGCTGCACCTGCCGTTGATGATAGCCTCAGCGTTTATCATCGATTTACTGCTGCTGGCCTTGACGCTGTTTTTAGGCCAGATGCTCGCCGACAGGCTGAACGCGGGCAATAAAACCATCGCCTTTCAGCAGTCGCTTTTCCTGAATGCCTTTGCCCTAATCGAGTTCTTCAAGGCGCTGCTGCGGTTACTCTTTTGTCCGCACGTACCGGAGCTACGTCCCTTCTCAATTCGCGATGCGAGCGCCAGGTACTGGGCGCTGCGTCTGAGCGTGCTCAGCGGGCTGATTGGCTATGGTCTGCTGGTTGCCGTGCCGATCATCTCCAACCAGGTAAACGTCCAGTTTGGCGCGCTGGCAAACGTCATTATCATGATCTGCATTACCGTCTGGTCGCTGTATCTTATCTTCCACAATAAAAAAACCATTACCCAAAGCCTGCTGAATCTGGCCGATCGCTCCCTTTCGTTCTTTAGCCTCTTTATCCGCGCTTTCGCCCTGGTGTGGCACTGGCTGGCAAGCGCCTACTTCATCGTATTGTGCTTCTTCTCGCTGTTCGACCCAGGCAATAGCCTGAAATTTATGATGGGGGCGACGTTCAAAAGCCTGGCCATTATCGGGATCGCGGCGTTTGTGTCGGGGCTGCTCTCGCGATGGATCTCGAAAACCATCACCCTGTCGCCGCAGGTACAGCGTAATTACCCGGAACTGCAAAAACGGGTAAACGGCTGGATGTCGGTATCGCTGAAGGTGGCGCGCATCCTCACCGTCTGCGTGGCGATCATGCTGCTCCTGAATGCCTGGAGCCTGTTTGATTTCTGGAACTGGCTGCACAACGGTGCGGGTGAGAAAACGGTCGACATCCTGATTCGCATCGCGTTGATTTTGTTCTTCTCTGCCGTCGGCTGGACGCTGCTGGCGAGCCTTATCGAGAACCGTCTGGTGTCGGATATTCACGGCCGTCCCCTGCCCAGCGCTCGGGCAAGAACGCTGTTAACGTTGTTCCGTAACGCGCTGGCGGTCATTATCAGTACCATCACCATCATGATTGTGCTGTCGGAAATCGGGGTGAATATCGCCCCGCTGCTGGCCGGTGCCGGTGCCCTGGGCCTGGCGATCTCCTTCGGGTCGCAAACGCTGGTGAAGGATATTATTACCGGCATCTTTATCCAGTTTGAGAACGGGATGAACACGGGCGATCTGGTAACCATCGGGCCGTTAACCGGCACCGTTGAGAGGATGTCCATCCGTTCAGTTGGCGTGCGCCAGGACACCGGGGCGTACCACATCATTCCCTGGTCCTCGATAACCACCTTCGCCAACTTTGTGCGCGGCATTGGTTCCGTGGTGGCGAACTACGATGTGGATCGTCATGAGGATGCCGATAAAGCGAAACAGGCGCTGCGCGATGCGGTAGAAGAGCTGATGCAGATGGAGGATATTCGCGGACTGGTGATTGGCGAGCCGTCATTTGCCGGCATTGTCGGGCTGACGAACACGGCGTTTACCCTGCGCGTGTCGTTCACCACCCAGCCGCTGAAGCAGTGGACGGTGCGCTTTGCCCTCGACAGCATGGTGAAAAAACACTTCGATCTGGCGAACGTGCGGATGCCCGTGCAGACGTATCAGGTATTGCCGCCGCCCGCATCGCCGCTCCCTCCGCAGGAGCCGACGCTGTAGCCTGGTTGCCGGGTGGCGGCTTCGCCTTACCCGGCCTACGACGGAGTGCTATTTGCGACGTTTGTTATTGTCCATAAACGACCAGGCGATAAAGCGGCTTTGCTTCTGACCCTGCGCCATCTCTTTTTTCACCACTTTTACGGCGCCCGCCTCGGTCAGGGCGCGGTAAAGTGGCGGCAGGTTATCTCCGCGGGATACCAGCGTCGTGAACCACTTCACCTGACGCCCAAACTGTTTGCTTTCCGCAATCATGCGCAGGATGAACGCCACTTCGCCCCCTTCACACCAGAGCTCCTGCTGCTGACCACCGAAATTCAGCGCGGCATCCTCAGCCTGACCCAGGTTGCGGCGCTTGCGCTCGCTGCCCGCACGGGCCGATGCCGCCGAATCATGGAAAGGTGGATTGCACATCGTGGCGTCATAGCTTTCGTTTTTGTGAATAATGCCGTTGAAGATCGAAGCCGTATCTTTCTGTCGACGCAGGCGAATGGCGCGGCTTAATCCCGGGTTAGCGTTGATAATCGCCTGGGCGCTGGCAAAGGCCTCGTCACCGATTTCGCTTCCGGTAAAGCGCCACTGGTATTCATGCGCGCCAATCAGCGGGTAAATCAGGTTTGCCCCGGTGCCAATATCCAGAATGGTGGCCTGCTGTGGAACAACACCCTCATTACCTTCGGCAAGAAGGTCAGCAAGGTGGTGAATGTAATCAGCCCGGCCCGGTACGGGTGGACAGAGAAAGCCTTCCGGAATATCCCATTGAGCCACACCGTAAAAATGCGCCAGCAGGGCTTTGTTCAGCATTTTCACCGCCTGCGGGTCAGCAAAGTTGACCGAGGGCTCACCCGCTGGGGTCTGAACAAGGTAGTCCTGCAGCGGCGGGCAGCTCAGGCATAACGCGTTCATGTCGTAGCGGCTGCGGTGGCGATTTCGCGGGTGTAATCCCGGCTTTTGGACAGTCATGGCATTCTCCTTTAAACAGCGGCGTAAGATAACCTGTGCTGGCTCAACGGTAAATCTTTCTCTGCAGCGCTTAGAAACTCGCCATAAATCAAGCACCTTTATGTCTATGATCCGTCAGCGAATTGTCAACTTATATCGTTCAAAAAATAAGCAGATCATCATCAAATATTTGCGCTAAGTCACACTCGTCAGGCTTCTAAACTTAAGGGGAATCACCTGTTGTTTCCTCATGAGGATGTGATTATGAAAAAGTACCTGACCCTTGCTGTTATCGCAGCCGCCCTGACGACCGCGTCATTTTCTGCCATGGCCGTTCAGTCGCTGACCCAGAGTACCGACACCAGCCAGCTTCGTCCTGCGGGCACCGTTTCGGTTAGCCGCGCCAGTAACCTTGACGATCTACAGGCTAAACTTGCTGAAAAAGCCCGCCAGGAGGGTGCAAAAGGATTCGTGGTGAACTCCGCTGGCGGTGACAACCATATGTACGGCACCGCGACCATCTATAAATAATCTTTCTCTTCCACAAGACTGCATCTGCCCAACGGGTGCAGTTCTCTTCTCCCTTCACCTTGATTGTTCATTTTTTAACGTCATAGTGAACGTATAGCTTAAACCGATTTCAGGAGGGCGCTATGGCTTCCGGCTGGGCAAATGACGACGCTGTTAACGAACAGATCAACAGTACTATTGAAGATGCGGTTGCGCGTGCCCGCGGTGAAATTCCGCGCGGCGAAAGCCTAACTGAATGTGAAGAATGCGGAGACCCCATTCCGGAAGCGCGCCGAAAAGCCATTCCCGGAGTAAGGCTTTGCATTACCTGCCAGCAGCATAAAGATTCAAAAAACTCATCTCACTCGGGATATAATCGCAGAGGTTCAAAAGACAGCCAGCTACGTTGACTTTCCTTTACCTAAGTTAACCGCGCCGGCCCTTAGCTTTACGCTCACGATTTTTAGCGAACCGCGTAGCAAAATGTGCCCTTCATTTCGCGTCTGTAAAGCGTATCCACAAGAAGTGTAAAGCGGTGCTTTGAATTTATTAATATTCAATAAGTTATTTGTCATTCAATTTTTTTGAGCAACGACGTCAATTCTCTTCGATTTTATCTCTCGAGAAAAACCGTGATACTTATCACATCGACGGAACATCGTCCCCTTAACAGAAACACCTGCGAGAGATTAATTATGAAAACCATCAAATATGCTGTAGCTGCTGTTGCCCTGTCCGCTCTGTCTTTCGGCGCTTTTGCTGTCGAGCCTGTCTCTTCTGCTCAGGCACAGAACATGAATAAAGTCGGTGTGGTCAGTGCTGATGGCGCCACCACGCTGGACGGCCTGGAAGCCAAACTGGCTGAAAAAGCCGCTGCTGCTGGTGCAAGTGGATACACCATTACTTCCGCTAACGGTAATAACAAGCTGAGCGGTACCGCGGTTATCTACAAGTAATCGACTGAATGAATGCTGTCCCCTCGCCATACCCTCTGGTGAGCTGCTCCACCCTCATTGACCCTGTTGTTGTTACCCTTGCTTGCCCGTCCGCCACTGGACGGGCTTTTTTTTGTCTAAAACGCCTGCGCCACACGTTCAAGCCCGGCCTGGACAGATTCCACTTCGCCGGTTGTCAGCAAACAGCAGGCCATTTGCAGCTTAATCGAATGCGGAACAGGAACATTTCCGGCAAGGCACTGCTCAATCCAGTGGGCTGTAGTATGGGGATCTTTTGCCTCAGGCAATATCACACCGGTATTCTCTTCCCCACGCTCAAGAATGGCGCGCGTACCTGAAGAATCAATCAGCATGATCTGCGGGCAGCGCTGCGGGTTCGCATAAACCTCGCCTTCCGTGCCGTGCATCAACAGCGCCCTTGCGCCAATTGCCTCAAAGAATTGCCCCACGCGTGCCACGTATTCCGGGTGCGAGACGCTGGAGAGACGCAGGGCGACATCTTCGCCAAACGGCGTGGCCAGTTTTGCCAGCGTATGCGCGCTGTTGCGCACGCCCATGCGCCAGCGCATATCAAGCTGCTTCTCCAGCGGCGGGCAGAGCGTGCCGACCGGGATATAAACAGGCTGGTGGCCATCCAGCTTAGCCTGCGCCTGACCGGCATGACGCGTTGGTTCAATCCCCAACATCCCGAAAATGGTCTCCGTCAGCACGCGGGTGGGATCTTCGCTTACGCCGTGCACCACCACCGGGAATCCCAGCTTGTGTAATAAGATAGCGAGCAGCGGAGTTAAATTTGCCTGCTTGCGCGCACCGTTGTAGCTCGGGATCACGATCGGCATAGGTTTTGCCACCGGCGGCGTTAAGCGCAGCGTTTGTGCCTGCATGGCTTCATAGAAGCCATGCATCTCCGCTTCACCTTCGCCTTTAATACGCAGCGCAATAAGGATACCGCCCAACTCAAGCTCCGGAACCTCGCCGTTAAGCATACGGGTGTAAAGCGCGCGAGCAGTTTCATGGTCCAGGTCGCGGGCATGATGCTTCCCACGCCCTACCTCTTTGATAATTTTACGATAATCCACGACATTTCTCCTTACAGCAGGTTATCAACAATATAGCCCTGATAATGACTCCGCCGTTAGTTTTTTTGGCCGCCCTGCTGATTTTTATAATTAATTGTTTTATTGAGAAAAATTATTTTGCAAGAATTAATTGAATTATTTGGAAGCCGCGCAGGACCTTTCCCGACCCGAGTTTTCTGATTAAATAACCAGCGGTGAGTAGTTGAGACAAAACTTCGAATAATGCGGGATGCAGATGTTGAAAGGAGAAACATACAGGTTTAAATATGAAAAAAGTCACTTTAGGTTTATTCATTGCTGCCGCTCTGGGATGCTCTGCATCTTCGTTCGCAGCATCCACCGGTGAAGGGCAAATTAACTTCACAGGTGAAATTATCGATTCCGCCTGTCAGGTCGTTAACGGCTTAAGCAGTCCGCTGAATGTTACTCTGGGCAAAGTATCCAAAACAACATTTAATGGTGTAGGCTCTACCAGCACCTTAACGAAATTTGATATTCAGTTAAAAGACTGCCCGGAAACGGTCACGTCTGCAGCCATTAATTTCGGTGGTACGCCAGATGCGGACAATAACACCACGCTGTCCTTGACCCCGGGTGCGACGACTGCAGCTGGCGTGGCGATTCAGCTGGTTGATTCTTCCGAACAGCCTGTCAGTTTATATACGCCTTCCAAGCAGTACCCTTTAGCTGCTGGAACGACGGTAAATAATCTGGAGTTTGGCGCGCGTTATATTCAGACTCAGGCATCGATCACTGCCGGCCAGGCTAACTCAGCCTCTACTTTTACAGTTATTTATAACTGATACGATCAATGAGGAGATATTCGTCTTCACGCGAAGGCTAATATTTCCTCTTTCATTGAGACAGATTTATGCGACACAGTTATTTATTAAGCGCACTTTTACTGACCGCAGTAACAGCCCATGCAGGTGTGATTATTAATGGCACTCGACTGGTTTATCAGGGAGAGAAAAAAGAGTCTTCGATTGGGATTTCCAATCCGGATGAGATTAACTATCTGGTACAGTCCTGGGTGGATACCGGTTTGAAAAAAGGCGGTAAAGCGCCATTTCTGATTACTCCACCGCTGTTCCGTCTGAACGCTAAAGAAGATAACGTGTTGCGTGTGGTTCGTACCGGCGGAAATATGCCAGAAGACCGCGAGTCGTTGTACTGGTTAAATATTAAAGCCATTCCTTCTTCAAGCCATGAAGAGGGCATTAATACATTACAAATAGCCATTAACACCCGAATTAAATTGCTGTATCGCCCTGCATCGATTAAAGGCAAACCCGAAGAAGTTGCTGACAAACTGGAATGGCACCGCGAAGGCAATGCTCTGGTAGTAAACAACCCCACGCCTTTCTATATGAATTTCCAGAGCGTTACGCTGAACGGCCAAAAAGTGGCAAAAGCGACCTGGGCTGTGCCAAATACCTCTACCCGCTTTGCTCTTCCGACAAATATGAGCGGTAACACCGTAAGCTGGTCGGTCATTACCGATTACGGAAGCATCAGTAAAACCTGGTCTGCATCCGTTCGTTAATATCTGTTGACGCCTGAATAATCATGTACAGCACAAATAAGCCGCTATTACGTCGACTGCGTGAAATGCTGCCCACTTTTTTTGGAATAGCGGTGACATGCTGCGCGCTGCAGGCCCACGCTGATGATTATTTTAACCCTGCCCTGCTGGATATTGATAATCCAGAACAGGCAAAGACCGATCTCTCTGTTTATGAAAAAGGTCCCGGTCAGGCGCCAGGTAAATACCAGGTCACGGTGTTCGTCAATAACAATAAAATCGACACACGTGACGTCCTTTTTACATTACAAAAAGATGCCCAGGGAGATGATTCCCTGCAGCCTTGCCTGAGTCTGGATGAATTAACGCGTCTGGGCATCAAAACCAAAGATTATCCAAAGCTGGCGGCAAAAGGGGAATGCGCGGACCTCAGCGCCATTCCTTCGGCCTCGGCAACTTTCCGCATCAAAAACCAGCAACTACTGCTGAGTATTCCCCAGTCGGCTCTGGGCCAGGTGCCTCGCGGCTACATCGATCCGAAAGAGTATGACGAAGGGATCACCGCGGGCATCCTGAACTATAGCGTTAACGCCAGCCAAAGCCGCGCTCGCCAGCAAGGGGAAGCGGACAACAGCAGCCAGTTTATTAACCTGCGCCCCGGTTTTAACATTGGTGCCTGGCGCGTGCGTAATTACAGCACCTGGAACCACAATTCGGATGGCGGTCAGGACGACGGCAAGCTGAACACGGTCTATACCTATGCCCAGCGCGATATCGTGGGGCTGAAGAGCGAGCTGACCGTGGGACAGAGCAGCACCCAGGCCGACGTTTTCGACAGTGTCTCTTACACTGGCGCACAGCTGGCTACCGAAAGCGACATGCTGCCGGACAGCGAGCGCGGGTATGCCCCGGTGGTACGCGGTACGGCGCACAGTAACGCCCAGGTGGTGGTTCGCCAGAATGGCTACGTTATCTACCAAAACACCGTCGCCCCAGGCGCGTTTGAGATTAACGATCTCTACCCTACCGGCAGCAGCGGCGATCTGAACGTCACGGTAAAAGAGACCGACGGCAGCGAGAGTCATTTCGTGGTGCCGTTTGCCTCCGTGCCTGTGCTGCAGCGGGAAAAACACCTGAAGTACAGCGTCGCTGCGGGGCGCTACCGTTCATACGATAAAGAGGTTGAGAAGACCCCTTTCACCCAGGGCAGCGCCATCTATGGCCTGTCACACGGCGTCACCGTTTACGGCGGTACGCAACAGAGTTCGCATTACCACTCCGCCGCGCTCGGCGCAGGGAAAAACTTTGGCGACCTCGGAGCGTTCTCCCTGGACGTTACCCGCGCCAAAGCGTTACTGAAAAAGCGCAAAACCAGCAAAGGGCAATCCCTTCGTCTGCGCTATAGCAAAAATTTTACCTCGACCGGCACTAACTTTTCGCTGGCGGGTTATCGCTACAACAGCAAAGGCTTTTATACCCTGCAGGACACCATGGAGTCCTGGACCAGTGCAAACGACTGGTCCGCTCCACAGCAGCGCCGCTCGCGGGCGGAGGCCACCATCGACCAGACCCTGGGCGACAAGCGGGGTTCGGTGACGCTAAGCCTGGTGAAAGAGCGTTACTGGAGCCAGAGTCAGGATATGACCTCCCTGAGCGTTAACTACAACAACAGCTGGCACGGCGTGAGCTATAGCCTGAGCTACAGCGTCAATAAAAACAGCAACGACACGGACGAGGACGGTAAATCCATCAGCTATGACCGACAAATCGGCCTCAACGTGTCGGTTCCACTCGACCGCTGGCTGCCTAATACCTGGGCAAACTACAGCCTGAACAACAGTAAAGACGGCACCACCCACAACCTGGGGCTGAATGGTACCGCGCTGGAGGGAGACAAGCTGAGCTGGAACGTGCAGCAGGGGCTGGACAGCGCCAATAACAACACCGCCACCAGTATGAATGCGGATTACAAAGGCACCTACGGTGAAGTGCACGGCGGCGTAAGCCAGGACAGCCATCAGCACACCGTGAACGCCGGGATCCAGGGCGGCATTGTCGCCCACTCTGACGGCATCACCTTCGGTCAGACCCTGGGAGAAACCGTGGTGCTGATTAAAGCGCCGGGCACGCATGGCACACACGTTGCCAACCAGACGGGCGTGGAAACGGACTATCGCGGCTATACGCTGGTGCCGTTTGTCACTCCGTGGCGTCACACCCCAATTTCGCTGGACACGGAGACACTGCCAGAAGATGCCGACGTGACGCACGCCTCGCAGACGGTTACACCAACACGCGGCGCGATAGTTCGTGCCAGCTTCGATACACGCGTGGGCAACCGCGTCTTAATGACGCTGGCCTGGAAAGACAAACCGCTGCCCTTCGGCGCAACGGTTACCACGGAAGATAAGAGCAGTGAATTTATCGTCGGTAACGACGGCCTGGTGTATCTCACCGGACTGCCGCAGCATGGACGCCTTTTCGTTTCCTGGGGCAAGGAGGGGAGCGAGCATTGCGTCGCCGATTACGCCCTGATGCAAGAGAAAGATAACACCAACATTATTAACGCTGCGGCGCAGTGTCACTGATTAACACCGGACCGATCATGATGCAGATAGCAAAATCATTTTTCTTACTTTTAGTTCTGGCGACGGCAGCACTCTTTATGCCGCACGCGAAAGCTTCTTGCCAATCGCCGAGCCTGCCCGCGCTACTATCATTAACGTCGATTTCGGTCTCCACCAGCCTGCCCGTAGGTTCGACCATTCCGGGAACTGAACGCACCGTGCACATATCGGGAAACTGTTACTACGCGCCGGATGCGGGTCAGCCAATCATCGCGTGCTATAACGGATTCGGCAAAGAGATCCCCGGGCTTCCGGGCGTCTATGAAACAGGCGTTGCTGGTATCGGCATCTCGCTAAGAAATGATAAAGGACAGCGCGTGACTGGCGCAGCGGACCAGATTTGTTCGGCGAATATGCCCGTAGGCCAGGTCTCCGGTACGATAAACAGCGACTCTACCATCCCCTTTAGCTTTGACGTGATGCTGGAACTGGTAAAAACCAGCGAAACCGTGGCTTCGGGCGCACTGACAATGAGCAATACGCAATTCAACCTTGCAGTGGGACGCGTTGAGGCCCTGGGTGACCCTAATACCCTCTCTTACTCAGGCAATGTTCAGGTAAAAGCAGTGACCTGTTCGGTGTCACCTAAATCCCTGACCGTCACGCTGGGTGATTTTCCGGTGAGCCGTTTTACCGGTCCGGGAACACTGGTCTCCCAGTCGGTATTCAATATCGGCATGCTCTGCGATCGGGATGTACAGCCGGAAATGATGATCACCAGCGCTAATGGCTATGAAACGAATTTTCCCGGCGTGATCAAATTAACGCCGGAAAGCGGCGTCGCCACCGGCGTGGGGGTGAAAATGCTCTTTAACGGCCAGATATCTGTTTTCGGGCAATATATGAATACCTTTACCGCCTATGCCAATATCCAGTCGCAATATCCCTTCAGCGTCTCTTACGAACAAACCAGTTCGGAGGTGACGCCCGGAACGGCGAATGCCGTCGCAACCATTACGGTAGCCTACAAATGAAAACGTTATTAACCCTTTTACTGCTTGGAGTGGCCAGCCAGAGCCTGGCGGAAGAAATTCAACTCGATGTTCGCGGAAACATTTATGCCAACGCCTGCCAGGTGGACAGCGCCAGCCAGAACCTGACGGTCAATCTGGGCAAAGCGAATACCGGCGATTTTAAGGATGTGGGCGATACCGGACAATGGAAATCATTCGACTTAACCCTGTCGAAATGCCCAACCACTTCCGTGCTGGCCACGGCCACCTTTCACGGTCAGCCAGACAGCCTTCATCCGACTAAATTCGCCAGCACCGGAACCGCGAAAGGACTGGCGCTGGAGCTTGCCGACCCGCAGGACCAGATCTCGCTTGCCCCGGACGCCAGCTTCAGCGTGCTGATCAACCAGAACAATCACACGGCGGATTTCCCGCTGGCCGCCCGCTATTACGCCACCTCATTGCCGGTCACGGCAGGAACGTTCAGCAGCGTGGTGCAGGTGACCTTCATTTACCAGTAGGACCGCGCCCCTTAGCACGGATGCTTTTCTTGCGCCCGGCGGCTGGTTTTGCCGGGCGTTTTTTTACCTCGGGCACCTCTGGCTGTTCGATCGGGAAGATCGGCAGCGCGTTCAGTAGCCGTTGGCCGTAATTTTTGGTGAGCAGGCGTTTATCATAAATCACCACCTCCCCCCAGCAGCCGTGGCTACGGATCAGACGCCCGACCTGCTGAATGAGGTTAAACGATGCCGCAGGTAAACTCTGCACCTCAAACGGATAGCGATTGAGGCTTTTCAGCCACTCCCCTTCGGTGATCACCACCGGGCTATCGATAGGCGGGAAGGCGATTTTATGTATATGCACCTGCGTCAGGTAATCGCCCTTCAAATCCAGACCTTCCGCGAAGGACTGTAATCCCACCAGCACGCTGCGCTCGCCGTTATCAATGCGTTTGCGGTGCGTTTCCACCAGCCGGTAGCGCGGCTGATCGCCCTGCACCAGCAGCAATAAACGCAGATCGGTGACGTGTTCGAGGAAGCGCTGCATCGCGCGTCCGCTGGCAAACAGCACCAGCATGCCGGGGTATTTCCTGCTCTCAACCTGTTCACGGAAGTAGGCCGCCATTTCCGCAATGTGCTGCTCTTCGTTGTCGATGAGCGGCTCGTAATTCATGCGCGGGATCACCAGCTTCCCCTGCTCGCAGTGGTTAAACGGCGAGTCCAGCGCGACAAAACGATCGCCCGCTTTCTCTTTAAGCCCGCTCATTTCCTGCAAACGAGAAAAACTGTTCAGGGAGCGCAGCGTGGCGGAGGTGACCACCACGTGCGGCACGCTGCGCCAGATGAGCTTTTCCAGCTGATCGGCCACGCGGATGCCCACGCAGTGGAAAAAGAGATGCACCTGGCCGTCCCGCACTTCACGGGTGGCCCATTTGGTGACCGGCGCGCCCGACGCCTGCGCCATCGAGGCCAGCCGCCAGAGCTTGCTCTGTGCTTCGAACATCCCCAGCGCACGGTTCATTTGCAGAAGGATACGGTGAAGGCGAACAACGTCATGGGTGCCGGTTTTCTCGCTGAGATCGTTCAGGAACATCTCCGCCAGCCCGCGCAGCTTTTCCAGATGCTTCGCCAGCTGCTGGCAGATCTCCATCACCTCGTCCGGCAGTTCGCCCATGGCAAAACGGTGTTCGGCCTCCTGGGTTGCCGGAAGATAAAGATTCAGGATGTTGTTCAGCGACGAGATAAGGCTGTAAACCTCTTCACAGTGGTCGCTCAGACGCTCCGGTACCGCCAGCGGCGGCGTGGTTTTCGGGCGGAACTGCTCCATGCAGGTGGCGACAAGCTTGCAGAAGAGATCCAGCTGCAGGCGGAACCAGGGCGCGGTAATTTCCGCGCTCATCTCCAGCGCGTCGCGCGCCACGTCGGGCAGATGGTGTCCTTCGTCGAGTACCAGCAGCAGGTTTTTCGGCTCCGGCAGCACCGCTTCGCTCTCCAGCGCCGCCATCACCAGGGCGTGGTTAGCCACCACCACTTCGGCTTCCTGAATTTCGCGCCGCGCGACGAAGAACGGGCATTCGCGGTAGTAGTGACAGTTGCGGTTCAGACAGCTGGCTTTGTCGGTGCTGAGCCTGCACCACAGATCGTCGCTGATGGCTTTATCGGTGTGATCGCGCAGGCCGTCCCACTTATAGCCATCAAGATCGCCTTTCAGCGTTGCGCAGAGCTCCTGCTCGGCTTTGTTGTTTGGCGTGAGATCGTCGTCGAGGAACGCCAACAAATCCTGTTGCGACGCCTCGCTGCTGGCAAGCCCTGCCAGGTTACGCGGGCAGACGTAGCGCCCGCGGCCGAAGGCGGCCGTAAACCGCAGGTCGGGGATGATTTTGCGCAGCAGCGGTAAATCTTTACTAAAGATCTGGTCCTGCAAGGCCACGTTGGCGGTGCTGACCACCAGCGTTTTGTCCTCTTCCCGCGCAATCGCGATGCCGGGAATGAGATACGACAGGGTTTTCCCGACGCCGGTCGGGGCTTCAATCGCCAGATGTCGCCCGTCGTCCCCGGCGAGCGTTTTTGCCACGTCGGCAATCATCTGCCGCTGCGGCGCTCGGGGGATAAAGTCGGGGATCTGCTGTTGTAGCGCCTTATACCATGCGCCAATTTGCGCTTTCAGCGCAGCGGTTAAAGCCATCGGAAAACCTGAAACACTGTATAAACAGCCACTATTGTGGCACTTTCTCTTCTCTGCCGCAAAAAGAAAAGCCCGGCTTTACGACCGGGCTTCCATATTACTGCGGGTTAGCAGGTTTACGCGGGCGGCGTCGACGCTGCCCTTCCCCTGCCGGCTTGCCTTCGCCGCTGCGCCACGGGTTTTCGCCGGCCGGTTTGCCGTCGTTGCTACGACGCGGCGGTTTGCCGGATGACTTCGGCGCGCCACCTTCGGCACGACGCGGCTGCTGGCCGCGACCGCCGCCGCCCTGACCGCGACCGCCCTGACGACCGTTCTGAATCGGCTCGGCTTTGATTGACGGGTCCACTTCATAGCCCGGGGTTTCGATGCGCGGGATCTCTTTCTTCAGCAGGCGTTCGATGTCACGCAGCAGCTTGTGCTCGTCCACGCAAACCAGAGAGAGCGCTTCACCGGTGGCCGCCGCACGGCCGGTACGACCGATACGGTGCACGTAATCTTCCGGCACGTTTGGCAGCTCGTAGTTCACCACGTGCGGCAGCTCTTCAATGTCGAGGCCACGGGCAGCGATGTCGGTGGCCACCAGCACGCGGATGTCGCCGGACTTGAAGTCCGCCAGCGCACGGGTACGCGCGCCCTGGCTTTTGTTACCGTGGATCGCCGCACTGCGGATGCCGTCTTTGTTCAGCTGTTCAGCCAGGTGGTTGGCACCGTGCTTGGTGCGGGTAAAGACCAGCACCTGCTGCCAGTTGCCCTGGCCTATCATCTGGGAGAGCAGTTCCCGCTTGCGCTTTTTATCCACAAAGTGAACGTGCTGCGTCACCTGCTCGGAGGCGGTGTTGCGGCGCGCCACTTCCACTTCCAGCGGGTTATGCAGCAGCTTTTCCGCCAGCGCCTTGATCTCGTCGGAGAAGGTCGCAGAGAAGAGCAGGTTCTGACGACGCGCAGGCAGCTTGGCCAGCACGCGACGAATATCATGGATGAAGCCCATGTCGAGCATGCGGTCGGCTTCGTCCAGCACCAGAATTTCAATGCTATCGAGCTTCACCGCGTTCTGGTGTTCGAGATCCAGCAGACGACCCGGTGTTGCTATGAGCACGTCCACGCCGCCGCGCAGCTTCATCATCTGCGGGTTGATGCTGACGCCACCGAAAACCACCAGCGAGCGAATGTTGAGATAGCGGCTATAGTCACGCACGTTCTCGCCAATCTGCGCGGCCAGCTCGCGGGTTGGGGTGAGGATCAGGGCACGAACCGGACGACGGCCTTTGGCGTGCGGCTGGTTTTTTACCAGCAGCTCTAACAGCGGCAGGGTAAAGCCCGCGGTTTTACCGGTGCCGGTCTGGGCGCTGGCCATCAGGTCACGTCCCTGAAGAACGGCGGGGATCGCCTGCTGCTGGATTGGGGTTGGCTCAACGTAGCCCTGCTCTGCGATCGCGCGCAGAATTTCCGGGTTCAGGCCAAGGGAATCAAAAGACATAAAAACTCCGAACCGCCCCGACCATCACAGGTGTAGTTTTCAGGGAGATATAACAATTGAGAGGACAAAAACCACAATGTCGCGAAGGAGCGGAGTGTAGCAGCTTTTGTGACGTGGCGCATAAAATATCCCTCCGCATTCCCTCGACGTTAGCGGGAATCAGGCATAATCTTAATCAATCGATTGATTAATTCTTAATGCCGCCATGAATACGACACCCACAACAACCAAAGGTGAACAGGCCAAAAACCAGCTTATCGCCGCCGCGCTGGCGCAGTTTGGTGAGTACGGCCTGCATGCAACCACGCGCGATATCGCCGCGCTGGCCGGGCAGAACATTGCGGCGATTACCTACTATTTTGGCTCAAAAGAAGATTTATATCTCGCCTGCGCCGAGTGGATTGCCGATTTTATCGGCACGCAGTTTCACCCACACGTAGAGGAAGCCACCGCGCTGCTCGGCCAGCCGTCGCCCGATCGCGAGGCCATCCGCCAGCTGATCCTCAATGCCTGTAACAACATGATCCGCCTGCTGACGCACGACGATACGCTCAACCTGAGCAAGTTTATCTCCCGCGAGCAGCTCTCCCCCACTGCCGCCTACCAGCGGGTACACGATCGGGTCATTGCTCCGATGCATACCCACCTGACCCGGCTGATCGCCGCCTATACCGGGCGGGACGCCAGTGATACCGAGACAATTTTGCATACCCACGCCCTGTTGGGTGAAATTCTGGCCTTCCGTCTGGGCAGGGAAACCATCCTGTTACGCACCGGCTGGACACAATTTGATGAGGATAAAGCCGCGCAGATAGGCGAGGTGATCGCCTGTCATCTCGATCTGATCCTGCAAGGCTTAACGCAAAGGAGCCCGAAGTCATGAAAAAACCTGTCGCCATCATTCTGGTGGTCGTTGTTTTGCTTGCCGCAGGCGTCGGTGGATGGCTGTGGTATCAAGGCCATCAGGATAAAGGCCTGACGCTGTACGGTAACGTGGATATTCGCACGGTGAACATGAGCTTCCGCGTAGGCGGTCGTCTCGCCTCGCTGAGCGTGGACGAAGGCGATGCCATTAAAAGCGGGCAGACGCTGGGGATGCTGGACAAAGCGCCCTATGAGAATGCGCTGCTGCAGGCCAAAGCAGGCGTGTCCGTCGCCCAGGCACAGTATGACCTGATGCTGGCCGGCTATCGCGACGAAGAGATTGCCCAGGCCGCCGCCGCCGTTAAGCAGGCGCAGGCCGCCTATGACTACGCGCAGAACTTCTACGCGCGCCAGCAGGGGCTGTGGAAAAGCCGCACCATTTCCGCCAACGATCTGGAAAATGCGCGTTCGTCCCGCGACCAGGCGCAGGCAACGCTAAAATCCGCGCAGGATAAGTTAAGCCAGTACCACACCGGTAACCGCCCGCAGGATATCGCCCAGGCGAAAGCCAGCCTTGAACAGGCGCAGGCGCAGCTGGCGCAGGCAGAGCTCGATCTGCACGACACCACCTTAATCGCACCGTCTGACGGTACGCTGATGACCCGCGCCGTGGAGCCCGGCAGCATGCTCAGCGCGGGCAGCACCGTCTTAACGCTCTCCCTGACCCGCCCGGTCTGGGTGCGCGCCTACATTGATGAACCGAATCTCGGCCAGATGCAGCCGGGCCGCGAGCTGCTGCTCTATACCGACGGTCGCCCGGACAAGCCGTATCACGGCAAAGTGGGCTTTGTCTCCCCTACCGCCGAATTCACGCCGAAAACCGTTGAAACACCGGACCTGCGTACCGACCTGGTGTATCGCCTGCGCATCATCGTGACCGATGCGGACGACGCGCTGCGCCAGGGCATGCCCGTCACCGTAAAAGTAGACAACGGGGAACGACATGAATGACGCGGTTATTCAGCTCAACAATCTGGTTAAACGCTTCGCGGGAATGGACAAACCGGCCGTCGCGCCGCTGAACTGCACTATCCAGAAGGGCTATGTGACCGGGCTGGTCGGCCCGGACGGCGCGGGGAAAACCACGCTGATGCGGATGCTGGCCGGACTGCTGAAGCCGGATGAAGGCTCGGCCAGCGTGCTGGGCCTGGATCCGATTAAAGACGACGGCGCGCTCCACGCCATGCTCGGCTATATGCCGCAGAAGTTTGGCCTGTATGAAGATCTGACGGTGATGGAAAACCTGAACCTGTACGCCGACCTGCGCAGCGTCACCGGCGAAACCCGGGAGAAAACCTTCGCCCGCCTGCTGGAGTTTACCTCCCTCGGCCCGTTCACCGACCGGCTGGCGGGCAAGCTGTCCGGTGGGATGAAGCAGAAGCTGGGGCTGGCCTGCACGCTGGTCGGCGAGCCAAAGGTGCTGCTGCTGGACGAGCCCGGCGTTGGCGTGGACCCGATTTCGCGACGAGAACTGTGGCAGATGGTGCACGAGCTGGCCGGCGACGGGATGCTGATCCTCTGGAGCACCTCCTACCTCGACGAAGCGGAGCAGTGCCGTGACGTGCTGCTGATGAACGAAGGCGAACTGCTTTATCAGGGCGAGCCGACGACGCTGACGCAGAGCATGGCCGGGCGCAGCTTTCTGCTGCACAGTCCGCAGGAGTCCAACCGCAGGCTGCTGCAGCGGGTGCTCAAACTGCCGCAGGTCAGCGACGGGATGATTCAGGGCCGCTCGGTACGGGTGATCCTCAAAAAAGAGGTCACAGTCGACGATATTCGCCATGCGCCCGGCATGCCGACGATTGAGATGGAAGAGACCGCGCCGCGCTTTGAGGACGCGTTTATCGACCTGCTGGGCGGCGCGGGCACGTCAGAATCGCCGCTTGGGGCGATTCTGCACACGGTGGAAGGCACGCCGGGCGAAACGGTGATCGAAGCCAAATCCCTCACCAAAAAGTTCGGGGATTTCGCCGCCACCGACAACGTGAATTTTGCCGTGAAGCGCGGTGAGATTTTTGGCCTGCTCGGGCCTAACGGCGCGGGAAAATCGACCACCTTTAAGATGATGTGTGGCCTGCTGGTGCCGACGTCCGGCAAGGCGCTGGTGCTGGATATGGACCTGAAGGTCAGCTCCGGCAAGGCGCGCCAGCACCTGGGCTACATGGCGCAGAAGTTCTCCCTGTATGGCAACCTGACGGTCGAGCAGAATCTGCGCTTTTTCTCCGGCGTGTATGGCCTGCGCGGGCGGGCGCAGAACGACAAAATCCGCCGCATGAGCGATGCCTTCGGGTTAACCAACATTGCTTCACACGCCACCGACGAGCTGCCGCTCGGCTTTAAGCAGCGGCTGGCGCTGGCCTGCTCGCTGATGCACGAGCCGGATATTCTGTTTCTGGATGAACCCACGTCTGGCGTTGATCCCATTACCCGCCGCGAGTTCTGGCTGCATATCAACAGCATGGTGGAAAAAGGCGTGACCGTGATGGTGACCACCCACTTCATGGACGAGGCGGAGTACTGCGACCGCATCGGGCTGGTGTATCGCGGCAAGCTGATTGCCCACGGCACGCCGGACGACCTGAAAAACCAGGCCGCCGACGATGAGGTGCCGGACCCGACCATGGAGCAGGCGTTCATCACCCTCATCCACGACTGGGATAAGGAGAATGCCCATGCGCAGTAAGGCCATTTCCTGGCGCAGGGTGCGCGCGCTGTGCATTAAAGAGACGCGGCAGATCGTGCGTGACCCCAGCAGCTGGCTGATTGCGGTAGTGATCCCCCTGCTGCTGCTGTTTATCTTTGGCTACGGCATTAACCTGGATTCCAGCAAGCTGCGGGTCGGGATTTTGCTGGAGCAGCAGAGCAAAGAGGCGCTGGACTTTACCCACGCTATGACCGGCTCTCCCTACATTGATGCCACCATCAGCGACAGCCGCCAGGAACTGATCCAGAAGATGCAGGCCGGGAAGATTCGCGGTCTGATCGTCATTCCGGTGAATTTTGCCGCCAACATGGCGCGGGCAAATACCGATGCGCCGATCCAGGTGATTACCGACGGCAGCGAGCCAAACACCGCGAACTTCGTGCAGGGCTACGCGGAGGGGATCTGGCAGCTGTGGCAAATGCAGCGGGCGGAAGATCGGGGTGAAGAATTTAAACCGCTGATCGACGTACAGACCCGCTACTGGTTTAACCCCGCCGCCATCAGCCAGCACTTTATTATTCCGGGCGCGGTGACGATTATCATGACGGTGATTGGCGCGATCCTAACCTCGCTGGTGATCGCCCGCGAGTGGGAGCGCGGCACCATGGAGGCGCTGCTTTCAACCGAAGTGACGCGCGTCGAGCTGCTGCTGTGCAAGCTCATTCCCTACTACTTCCTCGGCATGCTGGCAATGCTGCTCTGTATGCTGGTGTCAGTCTTTATCCTCGGCGTGCCGTATCGCGGCTCGCTGGTCGTGCTGTTCTTTATCACCAGCCTGTTTTTACTCAGCACGCTTGGCATGGGGCTACTCATCTCCACCATCACCCGCAACCAGTTTAACGCCGCGCAGGTAGCGCTGAATGCCGCTTTCCTGCCGTCAATAATGCTCTCAGGGTTTATCTTCCAGATAGACAGTATGCCTGCCGTCATCCGCGCCGTGACCTACATTATCCCGGCGCGCTACTTCGTGAGCACGCTGCAAAGCCTGTTCCTGGCGGGGAATATTCCGGTAGTGCTGATTATCAACACGCTGTTTTTAATGGCTTCGGCGGTGATGTTTATCGGTTTGACGTGGATGAAAACCAAACGGCGGTTAGATTAAGGAGCGCGCATGTTTCACCGTTTATGGACGTTAATACGCAAAGAGCTGCAATCCCTGCTGCGCGAGCCGCAAACCCGCGCCATTCTGGTGTTGCCGGTGCTGATCCAGGTTTTACTGTTCCCGTTTGCCGCCACGCTGGAGGTGACCAACGCCACCATTGCCATTTACAACGAAGACAACGGCAAACACTCCGTCGAGCTAACGCAGCGCTTTGCGCGTGCGAAAGCCTTTACCCACATCCTGCTGCTGAAAAGCCCGAAGGAGATCCAGCCCACCATCGACACGCAAAAAGCGCTGCTGCTGGTGCGGTTCCCGGCGGATTTTTCCCGTAATCTGGATACCTTCCAGACCGCGCCGATGCAGCTGATCCTCGACGGGCGTAACTCCAACAGCGCCCAGATAGCCGCCAACTATCTGCAGCAGGTGGTGAAGGATTACCAGCAGGAGCTGATGGACGGCAAACCGAAGCTCAACAACAGCGAGCTGGTGGTGCGCAACTGGTATAACCCTAATCTGGACTACAAGTGGTTCGTGGTGCCGTCGCTAATCGCCATGATCACCACCATCGGGGTGATGATTGTGACCTCTCTCTCCGTCGCCCGCGAGCGTGAACAGGGCACGCTGGATCAGCTGCTGGTCTCCCCGCTCGCCACCTGGCAAATTTTCGTCGGCAAAGCGGTGCCGGCGCTGATCGTCGCGACGTTCCAGGCCACCATCGTGCTGGGAGTCGGTATTTGGGCCTATCAGATCCCGTTCGCCGGTTCGCTGGCGCTGTTTTACTTCACGATGGTGATTTACGGGCTGTCGCTGGTGGGGTTTGGGCTGCTGATCTCGGCGCTCTGCTCGACGCAGCAGCAGGCGTTTATCGGGGTATTCGTCTTTATGATGCCCGCGATTTTGCTCTCGGGCTATGTTTCTCCCGTCGAGAACATGCCGGTATGGCTACAGGATCTGACATGGGTAAATCCGATTCGACACTTTACGGACATCACCAAGCAAATCTATCTGAAGGATGCGAGTCTGGATATCGTCTGGGGAAGTTTGTGGCCGCTACTGGTCATAGCGGCCACGACGGGCTCAGTGGCGTACGCGATGTTTAGACGCAACATCGCGTAGCTTTTTCTCTTTGGTCAGCAACGAGACCACCGCAGGCCCTGCGAGGATAGCCAGACCCGCCAGGGCCAGCAGCAGGTTGTTTTGCAGCACGCGTGACAGCAGCCACAGAACAATCATCGCCGCACCAAAGTACCAGGTGGTGGTGAGCTCTTCGAGCACGTCACCTACCTCGCGCCAGCGCGCTTCATGGTGGCGCTGTAAGAACAGCATCGACAGCACGGTGACGCCGTAAAGGACGCATAGCCCCAGGCCAACGCGCACCAGCGTGCCGCTCATCCAGCCCATCACCAGTACGGCCACGACCAGTAAATGCAACATTATCTGCCAGCAACTCAGGCCAGTTGCGACACGAACACGTTGTTGCCACTTCATGGCTTCTCTCCTGAAGGATTTTTCTCTGCTTAATCAGACTACCGCACTTTACGGAAAATTCCGTAACACCGCATCTTTTTGTGACGCCGACTACACTTTATTTTCATTGGGATAGTCACTCAGGAAGGAGCTTATGACGAAAAAAATGCAGCATTTCTCGCTTAAGGTGCTGACGATAAACATTCATAAGGGCTTCACAGCATTTAACCGCCGCTTCATTTTACCGGAGCTGCGCGACGCGGTGCGCACCGTCAGCGCGGATATTGTCTGCCTGCAGGAGGTGATGGGCGCACATGAAGTGCATCCGCTTCACTTTGAGAACTGGCCCGACACGCCGCACTATGAATTTCTGGCCGACACCATGTGGAGTGATTACGCCTACGGCCGCAACGCGGTCTATCCGGAAGGGCATCACGGCAACGCGGTGCTGTCGCGTTATCCCATTGAACATTATGAAAATCGCGACGTTTCCGTCGGGGAGAGCGAAAAACGCGGCCTGCTCTACTGCCGCATTACCCCGCCCGACCTTGAGCTGCCCATCCACGTGGGCTGTGTTCATCTTGGCCTGCGCGAAGCCCATCGTCAGGCGCAGCTGAAAATGCTGGCCGAATGGACCAATGCGCTTCCCGAAGGTGAACCGGTGGTGGTTGCGGGCGACTTCAACGACTGGCGACAGCGGGCAAACCATCCGCTGAAGGTGGAGGCCGGACTGGAGGAGGTTTTTACGCGCGCCAACGGCAGGCCTGCGCGCACGTTTCCGGTCCGTTTCCCGCTTCTGCGGCTTGACCGCATCTATGTGAAAAATGCCCACGCCAGCAGCCCAACCGCCCTGGCGCTCCTTAACTGGCGGCATCTTTCCGACCATGCGCCGCTCAGCGCGGAGATCCACCTATGAAATGTTCCTGGCAGGAAGGCAACCGGATCACGCTGCTGGTCAACGGGGACGAGTATTACCCGGCCGTGTTTAAGGCGATTGATAACGCTCAGCAGAAGGTGATCCTCGAAACCTTTATCTGGTTCGAAGACAACGTCGGCAAGCAGCTGCACAGCGTGCTGCTGCGCGCCGCCCAGCGCGGCGTCAAAATTGAAGTGCTGCTGGATGGCTATGGCTCGCCGGACCTCAGCGATGCGTTCGTCAACGAACTGACCACCGCGGGGGTGGTGTTCCGCTACTACGATCCCGGCCCTCGCCTTTTCGGCATGCGGACCAACCTTTTCCGCAGGATGCACCGCAAAATTGTGGTGGTGGATGAGACGGTGGCGTTTGTTGGCGGCATTAACTACTCCGCGGAGCATATGTCCGACTACGGTCCGGAAGCGAAGCAGGATTACGCCATTCGCATTGAAGGCCCGGTGGTGCAGGACATTTTGCTGTTTGAGCTGGAGAACCTGCCGGGGAAAGAGGCCGTTCGCCGCTGGTGGCGACGACGTCATCGCCCGGAAGAGAACCGGAAGCCAGGCGAAGCGCAGGCCCTTTTCGTCTGGCGGGATAACGGCGAGCACCGGGACGATATCGAACGTCATTATCTCAAGATGCTCGCCAACGCGAAGCGCGAAGTGATTATTGCTAACGCCTACTTTTTCCCGGGCTATCGCCTGCTGCACGCCATGCGCAATGCGGCCCGGCGCGGGGTACGCGTGAAGCTGATTGTGCAGGGCGAACCGGATATGCCGATCGTCAAAGTCGGGGCGCGGCTGCTTTATAACTATCTGGTGAAGGGCGGCGTACAGATCTACGAATACCGCCGTCGGCCGCTGCACGGCAAAGTCGCGCTGATGGACGATCACTGGGCCACCGTGGGCTCCAGTAACCTCGATCCGCTGAGCCTGTCGCTGAATCTTGAAGCCAACCTGATCATTCACGATCGTCAGTTTAATCAGACCCTGCGGGATAACCTGCAGGCGCTAATCGTCAATGACTGCGTGCGTGTGGATGAGTCCATGGTTCCCAAACGCACCTGGTGGAACCTGGGCATCAGCGTGGTGGTGTTCCACTTCCTGCGGCATTTCCCGGCGATGGTCGGCTGGCTGCCGGCGCATACGCCTAAGCTGGCGCAGGTGGACCCGCCGGTACAACCCGAAATGGAAACCCAGGACCGCATAGAAGCGGAAGATGGAGGCAAACCCTGATGTCGAAATCGCATCCACGCTGGCGGCTGGCAAAAAAGATCCTGACATGGCTGTTTTTTATTGCGGTCGCGGTTCTGCTGGTGGTCTACGCGCAGAAAGTTGACTGGGAAGAGGTGTGGAAGGTTATCCGCAACTATAACCGGATGGTGCTGCTGGGCGCTGCAGGGTTGGTCATTGTGAGCTACCTGATGTACGGCTGCTATGACCTTCTGGGTCGCGCCTACTGCGGCCACAAGCTGGCCAAACGTCAGGTGATGCTGGTGTCGATTATCTGCTACGCCTTTAACCTGACGCTGAGCACCTGGGTTGGGGGGATTGGCATGCGCTATCGCCTTTACTCGCGGCTCGGCCTGCCGGGCGGGACCATCACACGCATTTTCTCGTTAAGCATCACCACCAACTGGCTGGGCTATATTCTGCTCGGCGGGGTGATCTTCACCATCGGCGTGGTGCAGCTGCCCGCGCACTGGTATATCGATGAGGCCACGCTGCGCATTCTGGGCATCGTACTGCTGCTGATCATCGCCGTGTATCTATGGGCCTGCGCGTTTGCCAGACGCCGCCATATGACCATCAAGGGGCAAAAGCTGGTGCTGCCCTCGTGGAAGTTTGCGGTGCTGCAGATGGCGGTCTCCAGCGCCAACTGGATGGCGATGGGGGCTATTATCTGGCTGCTGATTGGCGAGGACGTAAATTATTTCTTCGTGCTGGGCGTGCTGCTGGTGAGCAGCATTGCCGGGGTGATTGTGCATATTCCGGCGGGGATCGGCGTGCTGGAAGCGGTGTTTATTGCCCTGCTGGCCGGGGAGCATGTCTCTCAGGGAACGATTATTGCGGCCCTGCTGGCGTACCGCATGCTGTATTACTTCCTGCCGCTGGCGCTGGCAACGGTCTGCTATCTGGTTCTGGAGAGCCGGGCGAAGAAGTTACGGGCGAAGAATGAGAAGGCGCTGGCGAAATAAAAGCAAAACGGCAACCTTGTTGCCGTTTTTAGTGTTTGTTCCCTCTCCCGTGGGAGAGGGTCAGGGTGAGGGCACCAGACAGCACCGCCACCCGGCAAAGCAATCTTAACGACGGTTGCCAAGAATTCGCAGCAGCATCAGGAACAGGTTGATGAAGTCCAGATACAGCGTCAGCGCCCCCAGAATCGAGTATTTGCGCAGGTTGGAACTGTCGCGCACGTCAATCTGCTCACCGATGTTTTTCAGCTTCTGGGTGTCATAGGCCGTTAACCCCACGAAGAGTACCACCCCGATATAGGTCACAGCCCACATCAGCGCTTCGCTCTTCAGCCACAGGTTCACCAGCGACGCCAGCACAATCCCGATCAGCCCCATAAACAGCATGCTGCCGAAGCCGCTCAGATCGCGCTTCGTGGTGTAACCGTACAGGCTCATCGCACCAAACATCCCGCCGGTCACCACGAAGGTGCTGGCGATGGATGAATAGGTGTAAACGATGAAAATACTGGAAAGCGTCAGGCCCGTTAGCGCCGAATAGAGCATAAACAGGGTCGTTGCCATGCCGGCACTCAGCTTGTGCACCAGACCAGAAAGCACAAACACCAGCGCCAACTGCGCGATAATCAGCCCAAAGAAGGTGATTTTGCTGGAGAAGATAAACATCATCAGCTCCGGCGTGTTCGCTGCATACCACGCGATAAACGCGGTAAGCAGCAGGCCAACCGTCATCCAGCCATACACCTGAGCCATATACGTCTGCAGGCCGCTACGGGTCTGCTGTACTATTGAATCGGAACGCGGAAATCGGTCCATGATTCACTCCTGATTAAGATTAAGTAGACACACTCGTTAAGAGTAACACATCCACGTAAACCAACTACCAACGGCTGGCGGCCTGCTTATCGCTGTCGCGAGATTCTACCCAGCGATCCCCTTCCGGCGTGGCTTCGCGCTTCCAGAACGGGGCTTTGGTTTTGAGGAAATCCATAATGAACTCCCCTGCCGCAAACGCGCTGCCGCGGTGGGCGCTGGTCACGCCGACGAAGACAATCTCCTCGCCGGGCCACATCTCGCCGATGCGGTGAATTACCGTGACGCGCCCGAGCGGCCAGCGGCCTCGCGCCTCGTCGACAATCTCCGCCAGCGATTTCTCCGTCATGCCGGGATAGTGCTCCAGCGTCAGCGCCTTCACGCTATCACCGAGGTTGTGATTGCGCACTTTGCCGGTAAAGGTCACGACCGCACCGTCTTCGTCGCGTTCCGCCAGCCAGCTGTATTCTGTCCCTACGCTAAAACGCTCATGACTCACCAGAATTCGGGTTTCAGCCATCTTAGCCCCCTGTCACCGGCGGGAAGAAGGCCACTTCATCCCCTGCGTTCAGCGGATGGGTGAATTCCACCAGCGTCTGGTTAACGGCGGCCAGCAGCTTGCCTTCGTCGAGCGCCAGCGCCCAGCGGTCGCTTTGTGCCGCCAGATGCGCGCGCAGGGCAGCAACGTTATCAAAAGACGCATCCAGCGTCAGGCTATCGGTATTCACCAGCTCGCGCACCTGCGCAAAAAAGAGCACCTTAATCATGGCTGTCCACCTTAAAATCACCGGATTTGCCGCCGCTTTTCGCCAGCAGACGCACCGGGCCAATCACCATATCTTTCTGCACCGCTTTGCACATGTCGTAGATGGTCAGCGCGGCAACGGAGGCCGCCGTCAGCGCCTCCATCTCCACGCCGGTTTTGCCGGTTAAGCGGCAGAGTGACTCAATGCGCACGCGATTGTGCTCCGGCTGCGCCTGCAGGTTCACTTCCACCTTGCTCAGCATCAGCGGATGGCACAGCGGAATGAGATCCCAGGTGCGTTTAGCGGCCTGAATTCCCGCGATGCGCGCGGTTGCAAACACGTCACCCTTATGATGGCTGCCGTCGATAATCATCGTCAGGGTTTCCGGCAACATAGTGACGAACGCTTCCGCGCGCGCCTCGCGCACCGTTTCCGCTTTGGCGGAGACGTCCACCATATGCGCTTCGCCAGCGGCGTTAATGTGGGTCAGTTGTGACATAGCTTATTTCTTTAAATGGGGATGGAAATTACACGGACGGGTACGGGCATCCAGCTGCGGGGCGATGATGTTTTCCCACGCGGTGCGGCAGGCTTTGGTCGAGCCCGGCATGGCGAAAATCAGGGTTTTGTTAGCCACGCCCGCCACGGCGCGCGACTGAAGCGTGGAGGTACCAATCTCTTCAAAGGAGAGCATGCGGAACACTTCGCCGAAGCCTTCCACCTCGCGGTCGAACAGCGGGATTAGCGCTTCGGGGGCCTGATCGCCTGCGGTAAAGCCGGTGCCGCCGGTGATCAGCACCACCTGAACTTCATCGCTGGCGATCCACTGAGAGACCTGCGCGCGAATGGCGTAGCGGTTCTCCTTCACGATCGCTTTATCAACGATGTTATGTCCTGCGTCATGGGCCGCATCGCGCAGCCAGTGGCCGGAGGTATCATCCTCTTCGCCACGGCGGTCGGAAACGGTAAGAATAGCAATGCGTGTCGGGATAAATTCTGCGCTTACCTGACTCATCTTCTGATTCCTTCTTAAGCCTGATTACCCGCCGATGTAGGACAGGTTCTGAGTAATACCGGTATTGCCCTGATGCAGGAAGTGGGTCTGTTTTTTATGCGTCAGCGCTTCAGAAATGCGTGCTTCAAGCGCGTCCTGCTGCGCATCGTCTTCCAGCAGATCGCGAAGGTCCACGCCGCCGTCGCCGAACAGGCAGAGATGGAGCTTGCCCACGGAGGAGACGCGCAGGCGGTTGCAGCTGGCACAGAAGTCTTTCTCGTAAGGCATGATAAGCCCAATTTCGCCTTCGTAATCAGGATGGCAGAAGACCTGCGCCGGACCGTCGCTGCGCTGGCGGATCTGGTGGATCCAGCCGCGTTTCAGCAGCTCGTCGCGCAGCACCATGCCGGAGATGTGATGGCGGCGAAACAGCTCGCTGCCCTCGCCGGTTTCCATCAGTTCAATAAAACGCAGCTGAATGGGGCGGGTTTTGATCCACGCCAGGAAGGTATCGAGCTGGTGATGATTTACATCACGCATCAGCACCGTGTTGACTTTGACTTTTTCGAAGCCGGCCGCAAATGCCGCATCGATACCGTCCATGACCTGCTGGAATTTATCCTGGCCGGTAATGGCGTGGAACTGGCGGGCATCCAGACTGTCCACGCTGACGTTAATGGCGGTTAAGCCCGCATCGCGCCAGGTGGCCACGTCGCGCGCCATACGGTAACCGTTGGTGGTCACCGCAATCTGGCGGATACGTTCGTTTTCACGCACGGCGGCAATGATGTCGGGGAAATCGCGGCGCAGCGAGGGTTCACCGCCGGTAAGGCGAACTTTTTCGGTGCCGAGCTCAGAGAAGGCGCGCGTAACGCGGCGCACTTCATCCACGGAGAGAAAGCCGTTATTGGTAACGCTGCCCGGTTTGTAGCCGTCGGGCAGGCAGTAGGTGCAACGGAAGTTGCACACATCGGTAATCGACAGACGTAAGTAATAAAACTTACGCGCGAAAGCATCAGTAAGTTGTGAAGCCATGTACACCTTTCCAGATCGGGAGGCACAGTCATTTCTTTCTGTACCCTGGTGGCAAATTCGCCACGGCCAGAGCGCCATATCTTTCGACACAGGCACAAGGGCTAGAGTGTATGTTTTCATTTTTGAAAACGTGGTTAGGGCGATAGTAGCGCGGAAATTCTCACGGCGCCATTGTCGCTTCTCGCTATATAATTACGTATATAGCGAATCAATCCTGCATTTTCGCTACAGAATACCTAAAAACCGCATTTTCACATTGATATACGTCATTTTGCATCGGGTGAGGCATCGTCTTTTAGGGGTAGTTAGGTTACTGTTACGCGATCGAACGTGATAAGGAATACGTATGCGCAATCGCACTTTTGCGGATCTTGACCGAGTGGTCGCTCTTGGCGGAGGACACGGCTTAGGCCGGGTTATGTCCTCTTTATCGTCACTCGGCTCAAGGCTGACAGGGATAGTGACTACCACCGATAACGGCGGCTCAACCGGGCGCATTCGTCGTGCCGAAGGCGGCATTGCCTGGGGAGATATGCGCAACTGCCTGAACCAGTTAATTACCGAGCCGAGCGTCGCATCGGCGATGTTTGAGTACCGTTTTGGCGGCAATGGCGAACTTTCCGGGCATAACCTTGGAAATCTGATGTTAAAGGCATTGGATCACCTGAGCGTACGGCCTCTGGAAGCCATTAACTTGATCCGTAATCTGCTGAAAGTGGACGCATTCCTGATCCCCATGTCTGAACAACCGGTTGACTTAATGGCCATCGACGCCGAAGGGCATGAAGTTTACGGCGAGGTGAATATCGACCAGCTCCTCCTGCCGCCAGCGGAGTTGATGACCTATCCGAGCGTGCCCGCCACGCGAGAAGCGGTGGAGGCCATCGGGGAAGCGGATCTTATCCTGATCGGTCCGGGCAGTTTTTACACCAGCCTGATGCCCATTCTGCTGGTGAAAGAGCTGGCACAGGCGCTGCGCCGCACTCCTGCCCCGATGGTTTACATCGGCAATTTAGGCCGTGAGCTGAGTCCGGCAGCCGCAAGCCTGTCGCTGGCGGATAAACTCAGCTTGATGGAGCATTACGTCGGTAAGAAGATCATTGACGGCGTGGTGGTTGGGCCGAAGGTGGATGTGTCCGGCATCGGCGATCGTGTAGTGATTCAGGAGCCGCTGGAGGCTTCAGATATCAAATATCGCCACGATCGCCATCTGCTGCGCGAGGCGTTGGAGAAGGCGATTCAGGCGCTGGGCTGACAATAAAACCCGGTGGCGCTGCGCCACCGGGCAAAACCAACCTACGATGCCGCGATAAACAGATCCCGCAGCTGATGAAGCTGGTCGCGGATCTGCGCCGCCTCTTCGAACTCCAGGTTCTGCGCGTGCTGCATCATCTGCCCTTCCAGCTCGTGGATTTTCTGCTGCAGCGCTTTCGGCGTCAGCACGACGGTATCTTCTTCCACCACTGAACGCGCCTTGCCGCGGCCTTTCGCTTTGGTTTTGGCAATGTTCTGACCCAACGCCAGAATATCCACCACCTTCTTGTTCAGCCCCTGCGGCGTAATGCCGTGTTCTTCGTTGTAGCGCTGCTGTTTCTCGCGGCGTCGTTCCGTCTCGCCAATCGCTTTCGCCATCGACGGGGTAATTTTGTCACCGTACAGAATCGCTTTACCGTTGACGTTACGCGCGGCGCGGCCAATGGTCTGAATCAGCGAACGCTCGGAACGCAGGAAGCCCTCTTTATCCGCGTCCAGAATCGCCACCAGCGAGACCTCCGGCATATCCAGACCTTCTCGCAGCAGGTTGATCCCTACCAGCACGTCAAACTCGCCCAGACGCAGATCGCGGATGATCTCCATGCGCTCCACGGTATCGATATCCGAGTGAAGATAACGCACCTTCTCGCCGTGCTCTTCGAGATACTCGGTGAGGTCTTCCGCCATACGCTTGGTGAGCGTGGTCACCAGCACGCGCTCGTTAATGGCGGAACGGGCGCGGATCTCAGAGAGCAGGTCGTCCACCTGCGTTGCCACCGGACGCACCTCGATAATCGGGTCCAGCAATCCAGTCGGACGCACCACCTGGTCCACCACCTCATCGCCGGATTTTTCCAGCTCGTAGTTGCCCGGCGTGGCCGAGACGTAGATGGTTTGCGGCGCCAACGCCTCAAATTCTTCAAACTTCATCGGACGGTTATCCAGCGCTGACGGCAGGCGGAAACCATACTCCACCAGCGTCTCTTTACGCGCCCGGTCGCCGCGGTACATCCCGCCGATCTGCGGGATCGTGACGTGGGATTCGTCGATCACCAGCAAACCGTCGGCCGGAAGGTAATCAAACAGCGTCGGCGGCGGCTCGCCGGGCCCGCGCCCGGAGAGGAAGCGCGAGTAGTTTTCAATGCCGGAGCAGTAGCCCAGCTCGTTCATCATCTCAAGGTCAAACTGGGTACGCTGGCTCAGGCGCTGCTCTTCGAGCAGCTTATTGTTCGCCAGCAGAACCTTACGGCGTTCCGCCAGCTCCACTTTGATCTCTTCCATCGCCTGTACGATACGCTCGCGCGGCGTCACGTAGTGCGTTTTCGGGTAGATGGTGAAGCGCTGGATCACTGACTCAACGTGTCCGGTCAGCGGGTCGAAGAGCGACAGGCGCTCGACCTCCTCGTCAAACAGCTCGACGCGTAACGCCATATCGTCCGATTCTGCCGGGAAGATGTCGATCACTTCGCCGCGCACGCGGAAGGTGCCGCGCTGGAAGGCCTGATCGTTGCGGGTGTACTGCAGCTCCGCCAGACGACGCAAAATCGCACGCTGGTCGATGATCATCCCCTGCGTCAGGTGCAGCATCATCTTGAGATAGAGATCCGGATCGCCCAGACCGTAGATCGCGGAAACCGAGGCGACGACCACCACATCACGACGCTCAAGAAGCGCCTTAGTGGCCGACAGTCGCATCTGCTCGATGTGTTCGTTCACCGAGGCATCTTTCTCAATGAAGGTGTCAGAGCTCGGCACATAGGCTTCAGGCTGGTAGTAATCGTAGTAGGAGACGAAATACTCCACCGCGTTTTCCGGGAAGAACTCTTTCATTTCGCCGTATAGCTGCGCCGCCAGGGTTTTATTGGGTGCCAGCACCATTGTTGGGCGCTGGAGATCCGCAATCACGTTGGCGATGGTGAACGTTTTACCCGAGCCGGTTACCCCCAGCAGCGTCTGGTGCGCCAGCCCATCTTCCAGCCCCTCTTCCAGACGACGGATCGCCTCAGGCTGATCGCCTGATGGACGGAAAGCAGAATTCAATTTGAACGGTTTACTCATGGGCGACAACCTGATGACGTTATAAGCGGCAGGTGTGTAATTTTACTCCTTGTTGCCAGGAATGCCAGTAAAAAACACTGGATGAAAAACCAGTAGCATGTCAGGATATTTAGCATAGCGCCTGAATGATTAGCGCGATAGCGGCCAAAATTTGGACAGTGGCAACATAAAACACCAGTCAGGTCAGGTTATCCCCAGAACTTTTTCTTTTTTAACATTTGTCAAGCCAGGTAATGATAGTTTTGTGGCAAGGGGTGACACTTTCATGACGGGAATTGCTTTTATCTAAGCAATTAAAAAATAAACGATATTTTCTAAAGCCGCGTTTCGCGCCAATTTGGGCGTAAGCCGCGTCTTCTCTCGCTTATCGCGTGTTTTCTAACTCTAATGCACATGGTTATCCACAGGAATAGTGGATAACTGCTTCCAGCCCATACAGACTGGCGCTCTGCAAATTCCCGGATTTTCCCACGAGACGGCGACAAAAAATTTTTATAGCTATTTTTTGCTGATTAACAGTTGCGTCATTCATAACCAACCGATGGGATCTTGCTCACATTTTCATCATTTCGGGTTCTGCACCACAACTCATCACCGGCGGCACCGTCAATGTGCAATCCGGTTTTTTATAAACCGCTTTCCGGTGACTTATTCCTAAAAAAGTCGCTTTTTTAATCACTTTCCGCTTTATGGCAGGGGTTTTGCAGAATCAACAGCGAGCCTCACCTACACACATTTTTAAGGAGAGAAAGATGTTGAGTCTGCGTGCTGTGAATCAGTTTTACGGAAGTCAACATACGCTATGGAATGTGGATTTAGATTTTCCGCAAGGGATGTGTACAGGCGTCGTTGGCCTGCCGGGCATGGGGAAAACCACCCTAATGAATTGCATCGCCGGGAAGGTGCCTGTCGAAAGCGGCAGCATCATCTGGTATGAGGCGGGCGCGCCGCCGCGTGATTTGCTAAACCCGCCGCCAGAACAGCGTTCCGGCCCGGAGATTGGCTATGTCTCGCAGGACAGGCGGATCTTCTCCCAGCTAACGATTGAGGAGAACCTGCATATCGCCATGCGCGCGACGGGGAAACCTAACCCGAACGCAAAAAATGACGTTTACGACCTGTTTCCGGCGCTCTATGGGGTGCGACAAACCCGTGCCAACACGCTCTCTCCGGACGACCAGTATCAGCTGGCGCTGGCTAATGCGCTGGTGAACCGCCCTCACCTGCTGATCCTGGATGAACCCCTGCACGGCGCGGGGCACAGCGTTGCCCAGAAGCTGGGGCAGCTGCTGGTGCGCTTAAATCGGGAGCTGGGTATGACGGTGCTATTAGCGGAGCAGCAGCTGTCGTTTATCCGCCGGGTGGCGGACCGTTTCTGTATGCTCTATCGCGGGCGTAACGTGGCGCAGGGCCACGTTAACGAACTGGATGACGAGCTTATTGCTCACTGGATGTCGCGGGAAGCAAGACGCTGAGATCGAGATAACGCCCGGTTTCGCCATTTTCCGCGCCGTCAGCAAGCCAGGGGATTTCCCCGAGGCACGGCGCGGGCAGGACGCGCCTGAGCGTCGCCAGATACTCCAGGTGTCGTTTACCCGGCGCAACCACGTCGTTGGCTATCCAACCCGCCAGACGCAGTCCGGCCTGCTGTATGGCCTGCGCGGTCAACATGGCGTGATTGATGCATCCCAGCTTGACGCCGACGACCAGAATGACCGGAAGCTGCTCGGCCTGCACCCAGTCGGCAAACGTCTGCGTGTCCGAAAGCGGCGTAAACCAGCCGCCAGCCCCTTCCACCAGCACCCAGTCGGCCTGATTTTCCAGCGTCCACAATCCGGCGGACAGCACGGCGAAATCAATCGGACGACCTTCATCGGCGCTGATAATGTGCGGCGAGGTCGGCTCGGCAAAGGTGTACGGATTCACCGCGGAATAGGCGAGTTCAAGGGTGCTGTTACGCTGGAGCGCCAGCGCGTCGGTGTTGCGTAACCCTTCCGCCGTCATCTCGCTGCCGGACGCCACTGGCTTATATCCGGCGGTGTTTTTCCCGAGCATCCGTGCCGCCTGCAGCAGCGCCGAGCTGGCCACCGTTTTACCCACTTCTGTGTCCGTGCCGGTGACAAAATAACGTTCAGTCACGTTCGATAATCCCATGAAAAAGTTGATAGGAGAGCGGGAATTGACCCCGCTGCTGCGGCCAGGCCAGCTCAAGGCGCTGCAGCTGACCGCGGGTGAGCGGTTTTTTCTCGCGTCCGGTATGCAGGTGCGTGGCGCCTATGCCCTTCAGCGAACGCATGGCGCTGAACGCATCGCTAAAATTGAGCGTGATGGTCTGCACTACGCTGCGAGCGCGCCAGCCTGCCAGCGCCTGCGTCACCTGCTCATGCGATAAAAACCGGTTAGCGTGCGGCTGTTCATCGACTGCCTGCCAGGCCTGATTCAGCTCCGGCAGCGAACTTTCCAGCAGGGTGGTAAACGCCACCTTCCCGCCCGGTCGCGCGACGCGATAAAGCTCGCGCAAGGCCTGCGGCAGGCTGCTGCACCACTGAACCGCCAGATGGCTCCAGACCAGATCAAACTGCGCGTCCGCCAGCGGGATCGCCTCGATATCGGCCAGCAGATAGCGATGCGCCGCCTGCTGCTGGCGCGCCTCTTCAAGCATCTGGGCTGAGAGATCGATAGCCGTCACCTGGCTTCCCGCCCCGCGCCAGTAGCGGCTGTTGCTGCCGGGACCACAGCCGGCGTCCAGCACCTGTGGAAAACGGTTCTCGCCAAGCGCGGCCAGAAGCCCCTGCGCGCTCAGACGCTGCAGCTCATCGTGCTGCGAATAGCTCTGCGCGGCGCGGCCAAATGCCGCCGCGATGGCCTGCTTATTCACCGGCATCATGGAGCGCCTCCAGCAACGTCTCAATATCCTGTCGTTCATGCGCCGCCGTCAGGGTTAAGCGCAGACGCGCCGTGCCCGGTGGGACGGTTGGCGGGCGGATGGCGGTGACCCACATGCCGCGCTGGCGCAGCGCCTGTGCCAGCGCCAGCGCGCGGCCGTTTTCTCCGACAATCACCGGCTGGATAGCGCTCTGCGAATCGGGACTGTGGAAAGGCAGCGCCGCTAATCCCTGACGGAAGCGGGCAACATGCTCTGCCAGCCGCTGGCGACATTCATCCCCTTCCGCGCCGCGTATCACAGCCAGCGACGCAGACAGCGCAACGGCCTGCGCCGGGGGCATGCTGGTGCTGTAGATCAGGTGTCGGGCAAACTGCAGCAGATAGTCGGCGACGGATTCGCTGCACAGCACGGCGGCACCGCTAACGCCAAAGCCCTTGCCAAAGGTGACAATCAGCAGTTCAGGCTTCACGTTTTGCTGATACGCGCTTCCACGCCCTTCGTCGCCCATCACGCCGGTGCCGTGGGCATCGTCCACCAGCAGCCAGGCATTCTGTCGCTTTGCGGCCTCGTGCAGCGCGGCAAGCGGCGCGCTGTCGCCGTCCATGCTGAACACTCCTTCGGTGACAGCCAGCTGTTGTCCTTCGCAGGGTTTATCCAGCAGCGCTGCGAGCTGTCCCGCATCGTTATGGGCAAAACGCCGCAGCTGAGCCGGGCTTAAATTTGCCGCCTCCAGCAGGGACGCATGGCTTAAGCGATCGGCAACAATGCGATCGTCCTTCCCCATCAGGGCCGTAATAACCGCCTGATTGGCGGCAAAGCCGGAGATAAACAGCAGCGCGCGCGGGTAGCCCAGCCAGTCGGCAAGCGCCTCTTCCAGCGCATGATGCGCCGTGGTGTACCCGCTGACGTGCCCCGATCCGCCGCTGCCCACGCCAAACCGCTCCGCGCCCTTCTGCCAGGCGCGGATAATGGCCGGATGCTGGCTCAGCCCGAGATAGTCGTTGCTGGAGAAATTGCAGAACCGCTGGCCTTCACGGGTAAGAAAACGGCCCGCGCCGTTTTCCACCACCCTGCGAACGCGAAATGCCTCTGCCGCCCGACGGTCGTCGAGCGCAGAGTTGATACGTGCCTGCCAGGTCATACGGCTGCCGCGTTGTAGAACTGTTCGGTGTCGGCGTTGAAAATCTGCTGCTCCAGCTGCTGCTGTTGCTCGTTATCGCCCGTCAGCACTTCGGTCTGATGCGGGTTCAACCCCAGCTTGCGGAACAGCTGAACGTCTTTATCCTCTTCCGGGTTCGGCGTGGTCAGCAGCTTGCAGCCGTAGAAGATGGAGTTGGCTCCGGCCATAAAGCACATGGCCTGGGTCTGCTCGTTCATCTGCTCGCGACCCGCTGAGAGGCGAACGTAAGACGTTGGCATCATGATGCGCGCCACCGCGATGGTGCGGATAAAATCAAACGCATCCACGTCCTCGTTATCCGCCAGCGGCGTGCCCTTGACCTTCACCAGCATGTTGATCGGCACGCTTTCCGGCGGGGTCGGCAGGTTCGCCAGCTGCAGCAGCAGGCCCGCGCGGTCTTTCACGGTTTCGCCTAAGCCCACGATGCCGCCGGAGCAGACCTTAATCCCCGCGTCACGCACTTTATCCAGCGTATCCAGACGCTCCTGGTAGGTACGCGTGGTGATGATGTTGCCGTAAAATTCCGGCGAGGTGTCGAGGTTGTGGTTGTAGTAATCCAGCCCCGCTGCCGAGAGGCGCTGCGCCTGCTCCTCGTTGAGCGTACCGAGCGTCATACAGGCTTCGAGGCCCATCTCCTTCACGCCCTTCACCATCTGCTCCAGATACGGCATGTCGCGATCGTGCGGGTTCTTCCACGCCGCGCCCATGCAGAAGCGGGTCGAGCCGGCGTTTTTCGCCTTGCGCGCGGAGTCGAGGACCTGCTCGACTTCCATCAGGCGCTCTGACTCCAGACCGGTTTTGTAGCGCGCGCTCTGCGGGCAATATTTGCAGTCTTCGGGGCAGGCGCCGGTCTTGATCGACAGCAGCGTGCTGACCTGAACATTGCGGGGATCGAAGTGCTGACGATGCACCTGTTGGGCTTCGAACATCAGCTCAAGGAAAGGTTTGTTGAATAATTCAGTAACTTGCGACATCGTCCAGCGTGCGTGGTGAGCCATCGGGCTTCTCCAAAGGGTTTTGTTAATTTTCGGTTCGGTTTATACTCGTAAACCTAAAACTTTTCAAAATGGTTTACAAGTCGATTATGACCCAGGACGATCTCGCCTTCGACAAGCAGCATATCTGGCACCCTTACACCTCCACCACCCGCCCCCTTCCCGTCTATCCGGTTGCCTCCGCCCACGGCTGCGAGCTGCACCTCGCCAGCGGCGAGCGGCTCGTTGACGGCATGTCTTCGTGGTGGGCGGCGATTCACGGGTACAACCACCCGCGCCTGAATGCGGCGATGAAGGCCCAGATTGACCAGATGTCGCACGTGATGTTTGGCGGGATCACCCATCAGCCCGCGGTGGATTTATGCCGCCGTCTGGTAGCGATGACGCCTGACTCGCTGGAGTGCGTCTTCCTGGCCGATTCCGGCTCCGTGGCGGTGGAAGTGGCGATGAAAATGGCGCTGCAGTACTGGCACGCCAGAGGCGAAACGCGCCAGCGGTTACTCACCTTCCGCAACGGCTATCACGGGGATACCTTCGGGGCGATGTCGGTTTGCGATCCGGAGAACTCCATGCACAGCCTGTGGAAAGGGTATCTGCCGGAAAACCTGTTTGCCCCTGCGCCGCAGAGCCGCTTCGACGGCGAGTGGAACGAGATGGACATGGTCGGCTTCGCGCGGCTGATGGCGGCGCATCGTCATGAGATTGCCGCCGTGATCCTTGAGCCTATTGTGCAAGGCGCGGGCGGAATGCGGATGTACCATCCGGAATGGCTGAGGCGTATTCGCAGGATGTGCGACCGCGAGGGCATTCTGCTGATTGCCGATGAGATTGCCACCGGCTTTGGCCGCACCGGCAAGCTGTTTGCCTGCGAGCATGCGGGTATCGCCCCGGATATTCTGTGCCTCGGCAAAGCGCTGACGGGCGGCACCATGACGCTCTCCGCCACGCTCACGACCCGCCAGGTGGCCGACACCATCAGCGACGGTGAAGCGGGCTGCTTTATGCACGGTCCGACGTTTATGGGTAACCCGCTGGCCTGTGCCGTGGCGAGTGAAAGCCTTGCGATTCTGGAGAGCGGCGAGTGGCAGACGCAGGTTGCGGCGATAGAAGCGCAGCTGAAAGCGGAGCTGAGCGCCGCCTCGGGCGCGAATTTCGTGGCGGACGTGCGCGTGCTGGGCGCCATCGGGGTGATTGAAACCACCCATCCGGTGAATATGGCGGCGCTGCAGCGCTTCTTTGTGGACCAGGGCGTGTGGGTGCGGCCTTTCGGCAAGCTTATCTACCTGATGCCGCCGTACAGCATCACGCCAGAGCAGCTTCGAAAATTAACCGACGCGGTTGTAACAGCCGTTAACATTCCCGCGCATTTCATGATTTAACCCAATGCATTACACTTGCTGAACGAGCGATCAACAAGGGTAAACCGTATGAAAATCATCAGTAAAGATCTGCGCGACGGAGAAAAACTCCCGGAACGGCACGTTTTCAACGGCATGGGGTATCAGGGAGATAATATCTCCCCGCACCTGGCGTGGGACGAGGTTCCGGCAGGCACCAAAAGCTTTGTCGTGACCTGCTACGACCCGGATGCGCCAACCGGTTCCGGATGGTGGCACTGGATCGTGGCGAACCTGCCTGCCGACACGCGCGTCCTGCCGCAGGGTTCCGGCTCTGACCTGGTTGCCCTGCCTGAGGGCGCGATTCAGACGCGCACCGATTTTGGTAAAGCGGGCTACGGCGGCGCGGCGCCACCAAAAGGGGAAACCCACCGCTACATCTTCACGGTGCACGCGCTGGACGTGGAGAAGATTGACGTCGATGAAGGCGCGAGCGGCGCGATGGTCGGGTTTAACGTGCATTTCCATTCCCTGGGGAGCGCGTCGATTACGGCGATGTATTCGTAAAAAAAGCCGGGTGGCGGCTACGCCTTACCCGGCCTGGATTTCGCATTCGTAGGCCCGGTAAGCGCAGCGCCACCGGGCAAAAAAATCACAGCACCGAAGGTAGCAGACCCACCAGCCGCCCTTCTTCCAGAAGCTGCATCGCCTTATCAATATCCGGCGCAAAGAAGCGGTCGTCGTCGTAATGCGATACGTGCTCGCGCAGCACCTGGCGCGCCTGCTCCAGCAGCGGGCTGGATTTGAGCCCTTCACGCAGATCGATACCCTGACTTGCCGCCAGCCATTCCACCGCCAGCACGCCGCGGGTGTTGGAGGCCATTTCCCAGAGACGACGCCCGGCAGCCGGTGCCATCGAAACGTGATCTTCCTGGTTTGCAGACGTTGGCAGGCTATCCACGCTGTGCGGATGCGACAGGGCTTTGTTCTCGCTTGCCAGCGCTGCGGCCGTCACCTGAGCAATCATAAAGCCCGAGTTGACCCCGCCGTTACGCACCAGGAACGGTGGCAACTGGGACATGTGTTTATCCATCATCAGCGCGATGCGGCGCTCGGACAACGCGCCGACTTCGGCAATCGCCAGCGCGATGTTGTCCGCAGCCATTGCCACCGGCTCGGCGTGGAAGTTACCGCCTGAGACCACCTCGTTTTCCTGGGCGAACACCAGCGGGTTATCGGACACCGCGTTGGCCTCCACCAGCAGCACCTCCGCCGCCTGGCGCAGCTGCGTCAGGCACGCGCCCATCACCTGCGGCTGGCAGCGCAGGGAATAGGGATCCTGCACCTTTTCACAGTTGTGGTGTGAATCCGCGATCTCGCTGGTGTCGGTAAGCACTTGACGGTACATCGCGGCGGCATCGATCTGCCCGCGCTGACCGCGCACCTCGTGGATGCGGGCATCGAACGGGCGACGCGAGCCCAGCACCGCTTCGGTGGTCAGCGCACCGCACACCACCGCCGAGGCAAACAGATCTTCCGCTTCAAACAGGCCGCGCAGCGCGAAAGCTGTCGATGCCTGCGTGCCGTTCAGCAGCGCCAGCCCCTCTTTCGCCGCCAGCGTGATCGGCGTTAAGCCGGCTTTTTTCAGCGCCTCTTTCGCCGGAAGCCACTCGCCCTGCCAGCGCGCTTTGCCTTCACCCAGCAGCAGCAGCGACATGTGCGCCAGCGGCGCGAGATCGCCGGAGGCCCCGACGGAGCCCTTCGCCGGGATCCACGGATAGACCTCTGCATTAACCAGCGCCATCAGCGCCTGGATCACGCTCAGGCGAATGCCGGAGAAACCGCGCGCCAGGCTGTTGATTTTGAGCACCATCATCAGACGGACAATCTCATCATCCAGCGGCTGACCCACGCCCGCCGCGTGTGACAGCACCAGCGAACGCTGTAAGTTTTCCAGATCGTGTGTCGCGATGCGGGTCTGCGCCAGCAGGCCAAAGCCGGTGTTAATCCCGTAGGCGGTGCGCCCTTCGGCAACGATGGCTTCGACGCAGGCGACGCTGTCGTTAATGGCGGCATGGGCACTTGCATCCAGCGAAAGGGTGACCGGCTTGCGCCAGACGTTACGCAGCTGCTTGAGCGTCAGCGAGCCGGGAGTGAGTGTTAATGCGTTCATTAATTCTTTCCTTGTGTGGCAGGGATCATCGGCAGGTTAAGGCCCTGCTCTTTGGCACAGTCAATGGCAATTTCGTAACCCGCATCCGCGTGACGCATCACGCCGGTTGCCGGGTCGTTGTGCAGTACGCGAGCGATACGCGCGGCGGCTTCATCGGTTCCGTCGCAGACGATGACCATCCCGGAATGCTGGGAGAAGCCCATCCCCACGCCGCCGCCGTGGTGCAGCGACACCCAGGTCGCGCCGCTGGCGGTATTCAGCAGAGCGTTCAGCAACGGCCAGTCGGAGACCGCATCCGAGCCGTCGCGCATGGCTTCGGTTTCGCGGTTCGGGCTGGCGACGGAGCCGGAGTCCAGGTGGTCGCGGCCGATGACGATCGGCGCGGAGACTTCACCGCTGCGCACCATTTCGTTGAAGGCGAGGCCGAGTTTTTGACGCCACTCCAGCCCTACCCAGCAGATACGCGCCGGCAGGCCCTGGAAGTTAATGCGCTCGCGGGCCATGTCCAGCCAGTGGTGAAGATGTTCGTCATCAGCGACGATCTCCTTCACTTTGGCGTCGGTTTTGTAGATATCCTCCGGGTCACCGGACAGGGCAACCCAGCGGAACGGACCGATGCCGCGGCAGAACAGCGGACGAATATAGGCAGGAACGAAGCCCGGGAAGTCAAAGGCGTTATTCACGCCCATCTCTTTCGCCATCTGGCGGATGTTGTTGCCGTAGTCAAAGGTCGGAATGCCCATCTGGCTGAAGGCCAGCATGGCGTAGACGTGCTCGGCCATGGAGCGTTTCGCGGCAAGCACCGTGCCTTCCGGGTCGGTTTCCGCTTTTTGCTGATATTCTTCCCACGTCCAGCCTTTTGGCAGATAGCCGTGCAGCGGGTCATGGGCGCTGGTCTGGTCGGTGACCAGATCCGGGCGCACGCCGCGGGCGACGAGTTCAGGAAGAATGTCCGCCGCGTTGCCGCACAGGGCAATCGACACCGCTTTGCCTTCAGAGGTGTATTTTTTGATGCGCGCCAGCGCATCGTCCAGATCGGTTGCCTGCTCATCGACGTAGCGGGTGCGCAGACGGAAATCAATGCGGCTCTGCTGGCACTCAATGTTGAGCGAGCATGCGCCGGCAAGCGTGGCGGCCAGCGGCTGCGCGCCGCCCATGCCGCCGAGACCCGCGGTCAATACCCAGCGGCCTTTCAGTGAGCCGTTGTAGTGCTGGCGACCGGCTTCCACGAAGGTTTCGTAGGTGCCCTGCACGATCCCCTGGCTGCCGATGTAGATCCAGCTCCCCGCGGTCATCTGGCCATACATCGCCAGTCCTTTTGCGTCCAGTTCGTTGAAGTGTTCCCAGGTGGCCCAGTGCGGCACGAGGTTAGAGTTAGCGATCAGCACGCGCGGCGCGTTTTTATGCGTTTTGAACACGCCAACCGGCTTGCCGGACTGTACCAGCAGGGTTTCGTCGTGTTCGAGTTCGGTCAGGGATTTTACAATTGCGTCATAGCATTCCCAGTTGCGCGCGGCGCGGCCTATGCCGCCGTAGACCACCAGCTCGTGGGGGTTCTCCGCCACCTCAGGGTCGAGGTTGTTCATCAACATGCGCAGCGGGGCTTCGGTGAGCCAGCTTTTGGCGGTAAGCGTGGTGCCGCGCGCGGCGCGGACGTCCTGCTGGCGGTATTTACCTGACGACATTGTGTGCTCCTCATAGGGGACAGATGATGCATTTAGATATACTTGTATAGACAAGCACACACAAGGTCAGATTTAACAAAAAAGATACAATTTTGTTATATTGCGTTAGCGATCACGCTTATAAAACTTATGACATGAAGTGGCCCTGCAGCCGGTAGCGATTACCCGGGAAAAGCAGCCGGGCATGCGACACGATGTGCGACGAGGACCAGGTACGGCGGCGGATCAGCAGGCACGGATCGTGCTCTTTAATGCGCAGCCTTTCGCACTCCTGCGGCGTGGCGCGCACGGCCTCCACAATGTGCTCCCCTTCCGTCAGCGGTGCGACGAGCGAGAGATAGGCATGCGGCGTGGTCTGGGTGTAATCCTGGTTCAGATAGTCCGGTATCCGCTCAGCGTTAACGCAGCGATCTTCAATCTGCACCGGAATGTCGTTTTCGAAATGCACCATCACGGAGTGGAAGATGCGGCTTCCCTCTTTGACATTCAGCTCTACCGCCTGCTCGGCGCTGGCCTGGGTCTCTTCGAGCACCAGCACCTCACAGCGGTGCTGATGATTACGCGCGGCAATTTCGTCTGCAATACTGCGGATTTCAAACAGGGCGGATTGCCCTTTCGGTTCCGCCACAAACGTCCCCACGCCCTGCAGGCGCACCAGAAGCCCTTCGTCGGTCAGCTCGCGCAGCGCGCGGTTGACGGTCATCCGGCTAAAGCCAAACTGCGCCACCAGATCGGCCTCCGAGGGAATGCGGTCGTGCGGCCGCCAGACGCCGGTGGCGATTTTTTCGCTGATCGCCTGCTTCACCTTTTCGTAGAAAGGTGCGGGAGAGCTCGACTGCGGCAGGGGTGAGCGTGAAAACATCGTGACTCCTTGAATAGTGTTATGCCCACCAGTGAGCAATTTGCCAGGCCAGACGGGCGGCAAGCTTTGCGCCCTGCCCGTCCCGATCGTACTGCGGGTTAAACTCTACCAGATCGGCGGCCTGGAGCTTACCGCTACGGCAGATTTGTTCGATAACCGGGAGAAGATCCAGCGCCGGTATGCCTAACGCGGCCGGCGCGGACACGGCAGGCATTTCGCTGGCGGGCAGGACGTCCAGATCGATTGTCAGATAGATACGATCGGCCTGCGCCAGCACCTTTTCCAGCGCGGATAGCGCATCGCGCCTGAAATGGAGATCTTCCACCAGCGTGACGTTCAGGCGTTCGGCCTCATCCCACAGCGCCAGCGTGTTCGCCGCCCGGCTCACGCCAAAGCAGGCGTACTGAAATTCCCGCCCGCGCTCATCGCAGTAGTGCGCCAGCTGGCGAAACGGCGTGCCGGACGTCGCCCGGTCGGCCTTGCGCAGATCGAGATGGGCATCAAGATTGATAATGACAACCCGCTCGTCCGGGAAGGCGTCCAGCACGCCGCGACCGTGCGCCCACGCGGTTTCGTGTCCGCCGCCAAAGACCAGCGTACGCATCCCGGACTGCTGACAGGCCGTGACGGCATCGCTTAACGCCTGCTGTGCCGCCTCAAGCTCGTCACCTTCAATGTAAACCGAGCCCATATCCGCCAGCCGATCGTGTCCCTGATGGCTGGCCATATTCGCCAGCGCTTTTCGCAGTATATCCGGCGCCTGCACGGCGCCGGGCCTGCCCTGATTGCGTTTTACGCCTGCATCACATTCAAAGCCTATCAGCGCAATGCCGGATGCCAGCGGCGTGAACGCTCCCTGCTGCCGTATCGTCTGGAAAATACGCGTTGCGTTGCTGGCCTCGGCGCTGTCGTCGCGCCCCTGCCAGACCGTTTCGGCTACGGGCCGCCATAGCTTCATACTGCCTCCCCACGAAAAATACGTTGATACAGCGGGTTGCGTCCCGGCTCGTAGACCATCTCTACCGGATGATGAGCATCCCAGACGATAAAATCAGCGACAAACCCGGCCCGCAGCTGTCCGTGGGTTGCGCCACGACCCAGCGCCTGCGCGGCATGCCGCGTGACGCCAGCCCAGGCTTCTTCAGGGGTCAGGCCAAACTGGACGCAGGCCATGTTCATCGCCAGGTGCAGGCTGGCAAACGGGCTGGTGCCGGGGTTGTAGTCGGTGGCGACCGCCATCGGCACACCGTGTTTTCTGAGCTGTTCCACCGGCGGACGCTGGCGCTCCTGCAGAAAATAGAACGCGCCGGGGAGCAGTACCGCAACCGTACCGCTTTGCGCCATCGCCTGAACGCCTGCGTCGTCGAGATATTCGATATGATCGGCGGAGAGTCCTTTATACCGGCTGACCAGCGCCGCACCGCCCTGATTTGAAAGCTGCTCAACATGCCCTTTCACCGGGATACCGAGCGCGGTTGCCGCCTTAAAGAGACGCTCGGTTTGCGACGAGGTAAAGCCGACGTTTTCGCAGAACACGTCTACTGCTTCGTATAACTCTTTTTGCCACAGCGTGGGCAATATCTGCTCACAGACCAGCGTGAGGTACGCGTCCGGATCCTGTCGGTATTCCGGCGGAACCGCATGAGCCGCCAGCAGCGTTGGGCTGATATCGATCGGATTATTGAGGCCCAGCTGGCGCGCGACCAGCAGTATCTTCTCTTCGGCCTCGGGGTTTAGACCGTATCCCGACTTGATTTCAACCGTAGTGACGCCTTCATTCATCAGTCGCTGAAGCCGCTGCTGCGCCAGCTTAAGCAGGGTTTCGGGCGAGCTGCTGCGGGTCGCCGTCACGGTAGCGTTAATCCCGCCCCCCTGGGCGCTGATGGTTTGATAAGAGACGCCGTTAAGACGCTGCTCCCACTCCGCCGCGCGATCGCCGCCAAATACAAGGTGGGTATGGCAGTCAATCAGGCCAGGCGTGACCAGACGCCCCTGGAGATCGACGCAGTGACGGTGTCCGGCCGGAATGTCAGATTCAGGGATCACGGCCAGGATAGTTTGACCCCGTACGACCAGGGCATGTTGCTCTTTCAGTCCATAGGGCGCAGATACGTCCGGCACCATCGTAGCCAGTCGCGCATTTCGCCATATCACATCGTCGGGATGAATCTGCTGCATGGGCATTCCACTTGTCATGGGTTGTATAGACATTTATTTGCATCCACCGTCTACTGTCAACCGCCTTGAAGGAAAATGTTAGTTATTTGTGATCACTTACTTGCCGCTCTCGGGCTAAAAATGGAACTTTTACCCTTTTTATCTTCCCGTTTCGCTCAACTTAGTATAAAAAAGCAGGCTATTTCGTCTGTCCCGTAAAGACTTGCATACCCAGGAGCTCTACCTTGAACATTTCCAGGATTTCCCGTCTGGCGTTAGCACTCGCCTTTGGCGTGACCTTATCCGCTTGCAGTTCAACACCACCGGATCAGCGACCTTCTGAGCAGGTTGCGCCCGGTACCGCCTCCCGCCCGATTTTGTCCACTGATGAAGCGAAGAACTTCGACCGTGCACACTACTTCTCAGCGATGGATCCTAACGCTGCGCCGTGGACCCCGTCGTCTATTAATCTGCCGAAACAGCCTGACTTCGTGGTTGGCCCGGCGAGTGCGCAGGGCGTAACGCATACCTCAATTCAGGCTGCGGTTGATGCTGCCATCACTAAACACAGCGCGTCTCGCCAGTACATCGCGATCCTGCCTGGTGAATATGAAGGCACCGTGTATGTTCCGGCGGCACCAGGCAGCATTACGCTTTACGGTCTGGGCGAAAAGGCGATTGACGTAAAAATTGGTCTGGCGATTGATTCCGAAATCGACAGCAACACCTGGCGTCACCTGGTGAACCCGGCCGGTAAATATATGCCGGGCAAACCGGCGTGGTATATGTTTGATAACTGCCAGAGCAAGCGTTCCGCCACCATTGGCGTAATGTGCTCGGCGGTATTCTGGTCTCAGAATAACGGTCTGCAGCTGCAGAACCTGACCATTCAGAATACCCTGGGTGACAGCGTTGACGCCGGTAACCACCAGGCCGTTGCGCTGCGTAGCGATGGCGATAAGGTGCAGATTAACAACGTCAACATTCTGGGCCGTCAGAACACCTTCTTCGTGACCAACAGCGGCGTGCAGAACACCCTGCAGAATAACCGTCTGACCCGTACCCTTGTGACCAACAGCTACGTTGAAGGTGACGTGGATCTGGTGTCTGGTCGCGGCGCGGTGGTGTTTGATAATACCGATTTCCGCGTGGTGAACTCACGTACTCAGCAGGAAGGTTACGTGTTTGCTCCGGCAACCCAGTCGAACCTCTTCTTCGGCTTCCTGGCCGTGAACAGCCGCTTTAATGCTGCCGGTGACGGCGTGGCGCAGCTGGGACGCTCCCTGGACGTGGACTCAGCCACCAACGGTCAGGTTGTGATCCGCGACAGCGTGATCAACGAAGGCTTCAACATGGCGAAACCGTGGGCGGATGCCGCGATCTCCAAACGTCCGTTCTCCGGCAACACCGGTGCGGTGGATGATAAAGGGAACGTGCAGCGCAACCTGAACGACGCTAACTTCAACCGCATGTGGGAATACAACAACCGCGGTCTGGGTAGCAAAGTGGTTGCTGAGCCGAAGCAGTAAGCTGTTTTGCCGGGTGGCGGCTTCGCCTTACCCGGCACACAGAGATAAAAAAACCTCGCATTCGCGAGGTTTTTTGTTTTCAGCCGCTTAGTGAGCGTTTACCACCACCCACATTGGCCCCTGGCCTACGGCATAACGCCCTTTCTCTTCCAGCAGCCCCTGCTCGCCTTTAATTTCATACAGCGCGATATGGTGGGATTTCTGCCCCGCCGCAATCAGGTATTTGCCGCTGTGATCGATATTAAAGCCGCGCGGCTGGGTTTCCGTCGGCTGGAAGCCTTCAACCGCCAGCACGCTGCCATCTTCGGAAACGCTAAACACGGTAATCAGGCTGGAGGTACGGTCGCAGGCGTACAGATGGCGGCCATCTGGCGTAATGTGGATATCCGCCGCCCAGCGGGTGTCGGAGAAATCAGACGGCATCATGTCCAGCGTCTGCACGCACTCAATCTGACCGTTTGGATCTTTCAGTTCCCATACGTCCACTGAGCTGTTCAGTTCGTTGACCACGTAGGCATACTGCTGGTTCGGGTGGAAGACCATATGACGCGGACCAGCGCCTTCTACCGTCGTAACTTCAGCTGGATTCTGCGCCACCAGGTGACCATCGTCGCTCAGGGTGAACAGGCAGATACGATCCTGCTTCAGGGCAGGCACCCACAGCGTGCGGTTATCCGGAGAGATATTCGCCGAGTGGCAGCCTTCCAGCCCTTCCACCACATCCACGGTTTCGACCGGAATGCCGTCTTCCAGACGCGTTACGCTGACGCAGCCCGCGTTATACGAGCCGCTGAAGACAAAGTTGCCTTTGCGATCGGTAGAGATATGGGTTGGGCTGCCCGGCAACGGGGCTTCAGCAGTGTACGTCAGCGCACCGTCGTCCGGAGAAATGCGATAGGCCAGCACGCGAAACTCCGGGCGCACACCCACGTACAAGAAACGTTTATCCGGACTGATGACCATCGGTTGCACCTGGCCTGGCACATCAACAACCTGAACCAGCGTGAGTGTCCCTTCGGTATTTAAGCGCCAGACGTGGATCTGCTGGCTTTCAGGACTGGCGGTATAAACGGTTTGTTTCATGAATATTCACTCCTCACTGCGCATGAAAGTAGTTAACTTTTGACGGTGAATGCTGAATTGTCGACAGGAATTTTGAAGCGTTCACCTCTCGGTGTACCATCCCATCAAAACGTAAATTCAATATTAACCCGGAAAAACAGATGACCTCGCGTGTGATTGCTCTGGATTTAGACGGTACCTTACTGACGCCGCAAAAAACCCTTCTCCCCTCTTCTCTGGAAGCGCTTAAACGCGCGCAGGAAGCGGGATATCAACTCCTTATCGTAACGGGTCGACATCACGTTGCCATTCACCCTTTTTATCAGGCACTGGCGTTAGATACACCTGCAATTTGTTGTAATGGCACTTATTTGTATGATTATCAGGCAAAAAAGGTTTTAGAATCCGACCCGCTGCCGGTTCCCCAGGCGCTGCAACTGATTGATCTGCTGGATGAGCATGCCGTTCACGGCCTGATGTATGTGGATAACGCAATGGTCTACGAGCGCCCTACCGGCCACGTGGTGCGCACCAGCAACTGGGCGTTGTCCCTGCCTGAAGCGCAGCGTCCCGTCTTTACCCAGGTTTCCTCCCTGCGTCAGGCGGCCCAGGACGTTGAGGCTATCTGGAAATTCGCCCTGACGGATGAAGACACCACCAAGCTGAATGCCTTCGCGAAACACGTGGAACAGACGCTGGGTCTGGAGTGCGAGTGGTCCTGGCACGATCAGGTGGATATTGCCCGCAAAGGCAACAGCAAAGGCAAACGCCTGACGCAGTATGTGGAATCAAAAGGCTGGTCGATGCAGGACGCGATCGCCTTCGGCGACAACTACAACGACATAAGCATGCTGGAAGCCGTCGGTACGGGCGTGGCGATGGGCAATGCCGACGACGCGGTAAAAGCGCGCGCTAACGTGGTGATTGGCGACAACACCACCGACAGCATCGCGCAGTACATTTATACCCACCTGCTGTAATCAGGCGGTGATCGAGACGCTCTTAATTTGCGCGTAAAGCCACAGTCCGGGTTTGATCCCTAACTCATCCCTGGCCCACGGGCTGATGCGCGCCCAGAGCGTCCGGCTTCCCACCTCGAGCTTCACTTCCACCTGGCCGTTATCATCAAAACACTCCGCGACTTTGGCGCGCAGGATATTTCGAATACTGGTTTGCAGCGGCGGCTGCAGCACCAGCGAGACGTCCGACGCCTGGATGCGAATGCGCAGCGCGGACTGTAACGGCTTGTCGATCTTATTGACCCACAGGTGCTGATCGCCCAGCGCCAGCGCCGTCATCGCGTAGTGCGGATGATGTTCCAGGACGCTTACTTTCAGAATGCTGCTCTGCTGTTCCCGGGGCAACCAGGGGTGCATCACGCTGCTGCCCCACACCTCTTCCAGGTTGCCGAAGGCCTTGACGCTGCCCTCTTCCAGCACCAGCACTTTGTCGGCCAGATGGAGGATCTCATCCAGCGAATGGCTGACGTAGAGCATCGGAATATTAATTTCCCGCGTCAGGCGCTGTAGATAAGGCAGAAGTTCGCGTTTACGCGGAATATCGAGCGAGGCCAACGGTTCGTCGAGCAGCAGCAGTTCGGGTGCGGTCAGCAACGCGCGGCCAATGGCCACGCGCTGTTTTTCTCCACCGGAGAGTGAGGATGGCAGCCTGTCGAGCAATGGCTCTATACCTAAAAGCGTCACCAGCTTATCAAACTGCCCGGCCATGCTTTTCGCCATGCCGTAACGCAGGTTGCCGCGCACGCTGTAGTGCGGGAACAGGCGTGCATCCTGGAAAACATAGCCGATGCGGCGTTTATCCGGCGAGAGGTAAACCTTATTCTCCACGTCATTCAGGACGCGGTCATTCAGAACAATCCGGCCAGACTGCGGGCGGGTCAGGCCGCTGATGGCATTAATCAGCGACGTTTTTCCCGCCCCCGACACGCCAAAGATGGCGGTGATTCCGCTTGCAGGCAGCGTCTCGTTAAGCGTCAGGGTATGGTTTCCCAGCGTCTGGGTAAAATGGAGTTCCAGCATGCTTATTTCCCCATCCGCTCGCGGCTGAGCCGCGCCAGCCATTCAGACACCATCAGCGATGCCAGCGCCAGCACAATTGAAATAATACACAGCCGCGCCGCCGCGCCTTCACCGCCCGGCGTTTGAATCAGGGTATACATTGCCGACGGAATCGTCCGCGTCTCGCCGGGTATGTTCGACACAAAGGTGATCGTCGCGCCAAACTCGCCGAGCGAGCGGGCGAAGGCCAGCACCGTGCCGACAATAATGCCCGGCAGCGTCAGCGGAAGCGTGATGGTGAAAAAGACGCGCCAGCGCCCGGCGCCCAGCGTGCGGGCCGCCTGTTCAAGCTTCATGTCCACGCCTTCCAGAGCGAGACGTATCGCCCGCACCATCAGTGGGAATGACATCACCGCCGCAGCCAGTACCGCACCGCGCCAGCTAAAAGCGAACGTCAGCCCAAACCAGTCGTAGAGCTTCTCGCCGATAAAACCGCGTCGCCCCATCGAAATCAGCAGCAGGTAACCGACCACTACGGGCGGCAACACGAGCGGAAGATGAAGCACGCTGTCGAGCAGCGTTTTGCCGGGAAACTGACAGCGAACCAGTAGCCAGGCAAAGAAGATCCCAAAGGGCAAACTCAGCGCAACCGCCAGGGAAGAGACTTTAAGGCTCAGCAGAACAGCCTGCCATTCAGGATCGGTCAATATCATCAGTGAGTCGTAAATCCGTAACGTTTAAAGATAGCGGACGCTTCAGGCCCCTTCAGATAATCGCGGAAAGCCGTCACGGTCGCATTTTTATGTCCATCAACAATCGCAACAGGATATTCCACTTTCTTGTGGGAGTCTTCCGGGAACGTTGCCACCACTTTCACTCCCTTACTGGCTACGGCATCAGAGCCATACACAATGCCCAGCGGGGCTTCGTTGCGTTCCACCAGCGCCAGCGCGCCACGCACGTCTTCGGCCGGGGCCAGCTTCGGCGACAACGTCTCCCATGCGCCCAGCTTTTGCAGCGCTTCTTTGGCATAAATCCCGGCCGGAACGTGCGCCGGGTCGCCCACCGCCAGACGGCCACCGTTCAGCAGGCTCATCCAGTTGGTCTGTTTGTTGATAGTGATGTCCGCCTGCGCGCTGGCTTTTGGCGCCACGACAACCAGGCTATTCCCCAGCAGCGTTTCGCGGGTTGTCGCATCAATCGATTTCTTCTCCGCCGCGTAATCCATCCACTTCTGATCCGCCGAGATGAACAGATCCGCCGGTGCGCCCGCTTCTATCTGGCGCGCCAGCGTCGAGGAAGAGGCAAAAGAGGAGACCACCTCGACGTTTTTCTCTTTTTTATACGCCGCCGCAATATCCTGCAGCGCGTTAGTCAGCGACGCCGCCGCAAAGACCGTGATTTTACCCTCGTCCGCCAGCGCGTGTCCGGTAAGGGAAAGCGTCAATGTTGCCCCTGCAAAAAGGCGTACCCATGAACGTGCCATCTGTAACTCCTGTGAGTAGCGTTATATACACATTAATATAACGATAACGTCAGGGAGATCCCAGCGTTTAATCGTACCGCTGAATGGGTAAACCGGTGTGATGCGTTAAATTATATCGGCGAAAACGGGAAAATCTTGAGAGCAAAACGCCCGGACAAGCCGGGCGTTTTGAGGGGAATCAATGCTGCTTTTTAGCCTGGTCTCTGTGACCAATGTTCGAAAAGACGTTGAACACTTCACCCAGGCCGTAGATGGCACCGAGGATGATGGCCATCACTACTGGTACCATGATCACGGCGAATACCAGACTTTTCAACAACTCTAACATGGTTTTCTCCAGATATTGTGAATGACTCATTCTACCCTGAATAGTGAGAAAAACATCCCCTTTTGTGCGGTACCCTTTGCGCCCTGCACCATTTGGGTCACAATACTCTTTTTGCCAGGACACTGTTATGCAGGCCGAAATTCTCCTCACTCTACGACTTCAGCAAAAGCTTTTCGCCGATCCGCGACGTATCGCCCTGCTTAAACAAATAGAACAAACGGGCTCGATTAGCCAGGGGGCGAAAAACGCGGGAATCAGCTATAAAAGCGCCTGGGACGCCATCAACGAGATGAACACCCTGAGCGAACACCCGCTGGTGGACAGAGCCACGGGCGGCAAAGGCGGCGGCGGTGCGATCGTGACGCGTTATGGCCAGCGCCTTATTCAGCTTTACGATCTGCTGGCGCAGATCCAGCAAAAAGCGTTTGATGTGTTGAGCGATGACGATAACGTTCCGCTGGACAGTCTGCTGGCCGCCATTTCCCGCTTCTCTTTACAAACCAGCGCCCGTAACCAGTGGTTTGGTACGGTGACGGCGCGCGACAATCTGCAGATACAGCAGCATATTGAGATCCTGCTTGCCGATGGCACCACCCGTCTGAAGGCCGCCATAACGGCGCAAAGCGCGGAACGTCTTGAACTGAATGAAGGTAAAGAGGTGCTGGTGCTGCTGAAAGCGCCGTGGGTCACTATCACGCGCGATCCCGACGCGGCAATCGGAGCAGATAACCAGCTGCAGGGCACCATCAGCCTCATCAAACGCGGTGAAGCGCAGTGCGAAGTGCTGATGACCCTGGCAGATGGGCAGCCGCTTTGCGCGACCGTACCGCTCAGCGAGTCGGACAACTTAGAAGAAGGTGCTGCCGTCACCGCGTATTTCAACGCGGACCGGGTGATTATCGCCACTTTGTGCTGAGCACATTGACAATCGTACCGACAGTGCGTATCCCTGATATCTGGTGCTGCAAAAACAGGGATAAACCATGTCATCATTGCATATTTCGCAAGGCACGTTTCGTCTTAGCGATACCCGAACGCTGACAATTGCTGATTTGACGCTACGCGCGGGTGAAAGCTGGGCGTTTGTCGGCACAAACGGCAGCGGTAAATCCGCGCTGGCCCGCGCGCTGGCCGGAGAGCTCAACCTCCTCAAGGGCGAATACCAGAGCGACTTTACGCGCCTGACGCGCCTGTCGTTTGAACAACTGCAAAAGCTGGTCAGCGACGAGTGGCAGCGCAACAACACCGATTTGCTCAGCCCAGGCGAAGAAGATACCGGCCGTACGACCGCGGAAATTATTCAGGATGAAGTGAAGGATCCCGCCCGCTGCCGGCGCCTGGCAGAACGGTTCGGTATCACCCCTCTGCTGGACCGGCGCTTTAAATACCTTTCTACCGGCGAGACGCGAAAAACGCTGCTTTGTCAGGCGCTGATGAGCCAACCTGAACTGCTTATTCTGGACGAACCGTTCGACGGTCTTGACGTGCAGTCCCGTGCGCAGCTGGCGGCCCTGCTGGCGTCTCTTAATCAGCAGGGATATACCCTCGTGCTGGTGCTTAACCGCTTCGATGAAATTCCGGACTTTATCCAGCACGCGGGCGTCCTGGCCGACTGTAACCTGACCGAAACCGGAGAAAAAACAGCGCTGCTCAAGCAGGCGCTGATTGCCCAGCTCGCGCACAGTGAACAACTCGACGGAATTACCCTTCCGGAACCTGACGCTCCTTCGGCCCGCCATGCGCTCGATCCCCACCAGCCGCGCATCGTGCTGCGGGATGGCGTGGTCTCTTATGACGATCGCCCGATCCTTAACCGCCTCAGCTGGACGGTCAATCCGGGCGAGCACTGGCAGATTGTCGGCCCCAACGGCGCGGGAAAATCGACGCTGCTGAGCCTGATCACCGGCGATCATCCGCAGGGCTACAGCAACGACCTCACGCTGTTTGGTCGGCGTCGCGGCAGCGGAGAAACCATCTGGGATATCAAAAAGCATATCGGCTACGTCAGCAGCAGCCTGCATCTGGATTACCGGGTCAGTACCACGGTACGCAACGTGATCCTCTCCGGGTATTTTGATTCCATCGGAATTTATCAGGCGGTGTCGGACAAACAACATAAGCTCGCCCAGCAGTGGCTGGACATTCTGGGCATGGATAACCGGGTGGCTGACGCGCCGTTTCATAGTCTTTCGTGGGGGCAGCAGCGTCTGGCCCTGATCGTTCGCGCGCTGGTGAAACACCCTACGCTGCTGATCCTCGACGAACCGCTGCAGGGACTCGACCCGTTGAACCGCCAGCTTATCCGCCGCTTTGTGGACGTGCTGATTAGCGAAGGTGAAACGCAGCTGCTTTTCGTTTCACATCATGCCGAAGATGCCCCCGCCTGCATCACGCATCGCCTGGAGTTTGTTCCGGACGGTGAGGGTTATCGCTACCTTCTCAGCAACGTTGATTAACCGCGGAGGGCTCTGCCCTCCTCTTTTTCAGATAACTTGCATCAATACATCGCTATCTCTTTGATCTAGAATGCTCTCAGTCATGAAAAAAATGAGTGTGAAAACGAGTGTAAACGATTCCACTATTTTATCCCATGTCACACTTTTCGCGTCTCTGTTATGCTATGGTTATTACATACCATAAGCCCAATGGAGCGAAATATGCGAGTTCTGGTAACAGGTGGTAGCGGTTACATAGGTAGCCATACCTGCGTGCAGCTGCTGCAAAACGGCCATGACGTCATCATTCTCGACAACCTGTGCAACAGTAAGCGCAGCGTGCTGCCTGTGATTGAACGTCTTGGCGGTAAACAACCGACTTTTGTGGAAGGCGACATCCGCAACGAAGCGCTGATGACCGAGATCCTTCACGACCACGCCATAGAAGCGGTGATCCACTTCGCGGGTCTGAAAGCGGTCGGTGAATCCGTTGCGAAGCCGCTCGAGTATTACGACAACAACGTCAACGGCACTCTGCGTCTCATCTCCGCCATGCGCGCGGCGAACGTCAAAAACTTCATCTTTAGCTCCTCCGCCACCGTCTACGGCGATCAGCCGAAAATTCCTTACGTTGAAAGCTTCCCGACCGGTACCCCGCAAAGCCCGTACGGCAAAAGCAAGCTGATGGTGGAGCAGATCCTGACCGACCTGCAAAAAGCCCAGCCGGAGTGGAGCATCGCGCTGCTGCGCTACTTCAACCCGGTCGGCGCGCATCCGTCTGGCGATATGGGTGAAGATCCCCAGGGCATCCCAAACAACCTGATGCCGTATATCGCCCAGGTTGCCGTTGGCCGTCGCGACTCGCTGGCGATTTTTGGCAATGACTATCCGACCGAAGACGGCACCGGCGTGCGCGACTACATCCACGTAATGGATCTGGCCGACGGTCACGTTGCGGCCATGCAGCAGCTGGCTGACAAACCGGGCGTGCATATTTACAACCTCGGCGCCGGAGTCGGCAGCAGCGTGCTGGACGTGGTTAACGCCTTCAGCAAAGCCTGCGGCAAGCCGGTGAACTACCACTTCGCACCGCGTCGCGAGGGCGATCTGCCTGCTTACTGGGCCGATGCCACCAAAGCCGACAAAGAGCTTAACTGGCGTGTGACGCGCACGCTTGATGAAATGGCACAGGATACCTGGCACTGGCAGTCACGCCACCCGCAAGGCTATCCGGACTAAGGATCCGTCATGACGCAATTTAATCCCGTCGATCATCCGCATCGTCGTTTTAACCCGTTGAGCGGGCAATGGATTTTAGTTTCTCCGCATCGCGCTAAGCGCCCCTGGCAAGGTGCGCAGGAGACGCCTGCAAAACAGACCCTGCCGCAGCACGACCCGGACTGCTTCCTCTGTCCAGGCAACACGCGCGTTACCGGGGATAAAAACCCGGACTACAAAGGCACCTTCGTGTTCACAAACGATTTTGCCGCCCTGATGACCGACACGCCGGACGCGCCTGAAAGCCACGATCCGCTGATGCGCTGCGAAAGCGCGCGCGGAACCAGCCGCGTGATCTGCTTCTCGCCCGATCACAGCAAGACGCTGCCGGAGCTGAGCGTGGACGCGCTGAAAGAGGTCGTCAGCACCTGGCAGGCGCAAACCGCAGAGCTGGGGCAGAGCTATCCGTGGGTGCAGGTGTTCGAAAACAAAGGCGCGGCCATGGGCTGCTCGAATCCCCATCCGCACGGCCAGGTCTGGGCGAACAGCTTCCTGCCTAACGAAGCCGAGCGTGAAGACCGTCTGCAGAAAGCGTATTACGCGGAAAACGGCTCGCCGATGCTGGTGGATTACGCGCAGCGTGAACAGGCCGACGGCAGCCGTACCGTGGTGGAAACCGAACACTGGCTGGCCGTCGTGCCTTACTGGGCCGCGTGGCCGTTTGAGACGCTGCTGCTGCCGAAAGCACATGTTCTGCGTATTACCGATCTCAGCGACGCGCAGCGCGACGACCTTGCCCTGGCGCTGAAAAAGCTGACCAGCCGTTACGACAATCTGTTCCAGTGCTCCTTCCCGTACTCCATGGGCTGGCACGGCGCGCCGTTCAACGGGGAAGAGAATCAGCACTGGCAATTGCATGCCCATTTCTATCCGCCGCTGCTGCGCTCTGCGACGGTACGTAAATTTATGGTGGGCTACGAAATGCTGGCAGAAACCCAGCGTGACCTGACGGCGGAACAGGCGGCAGAACGTCTGCGTGCCGTTAGCGACGTCCACTATCGCGAATCAGGAGTCTAAAAAATGAGTCTGAAAGATAAAACACAATCCCTGTTTGCTGAGAAATTTGGCTACCCTGCCACCCACGTTATCCAGGCGCCAGGCCGCGTTAACCTGATCGGTGAACACACCGACTATAACGATGGTTTCGTGCTGCCGTGCGCCATCGATTACCAGACCGTTATCAGCTGTGCGAAACGCGACGACCGTAAAGTCCGCGTGATTGCGGCTGATTACGGTAATGAGACGGACGAATTTTCCCTCGATGCCCCAATTGTGACACACGACAGCCAGCAGTGGTCTAACTACGTGCGCGGGGTGGTGAAACACCTTCAGAAGCGCGACAAGAACTTTGGCGGCGCCGATTTAGTTATCAGCGGCAACGTGCCGCAGGGTGCGGGCTTAAGCTCCTCTGCGTCGCTGGAAGTCGCCGTCGGCACCGTATTCCAGCAGCTTTACCATCTGCCGCTGGACGGCGCGCAAATCGCCCTGAATGGTCAGGAAGCAGAAAACCAGTTCGTGGGCTGTAACTGCGGCATTATGGACCAGCTGATCTCCGCGCTCGGCAAAAAAGAGCATGCCCTGTTGATTGATTGCCGCTCGCTGGGTACCAAAGCCGTTCCCCTGCCAAAAGGCGCGGCTGTCGTCATCATTAACAGCAACTTTAAGCGCACGCTGGTGGGCAGCGAATACAACACCCGCCGCCAGCAGTGCGAAACCGGCGCCCGCTTCTTCCAGCAGCCTGCCCTGCGCGACGTGACGCTCAATGAATTTAACAAAGTGGCGCACGAGCTGGATCCGGTCGTCGCCAAACGCGTTCGTCACGTGCTGACGGAAAATGCCCGTACCGTTGAAGCCGCGTCCGCGCTGGCGAAAGGTGACCTGAAACGCATGGGTGAGCTGATGGCGGAATCTCACGCCTCCATGCGCGAAGATTTTGAAATCACCGTTCCGCAGATCGACACCCTGGTGGACATCGTTAAAGCCACCATTGGCGACAAAGGCGGCGTGCGCATGACGGGCGGCGGTTTTGGCGGCTGCATCGTTGCGCTGGTGCCAGAAGAGCTGGTTCCTGCCGTACAGGATGCCGTGGCGAAGCAGTACGAAGCCAAAACAGGCATCAAAGAAACCTTCTATGTTTGTAAAGCATCACAAGGAGCCGGACAGTGCTAAACGAAACACCTACACTCGCACCGGATGGTCTGCCGTATCGCCTGTTAACCCTGCGCAACAGCGCGGGAATGGTCGTTACGCTGATGGACTGGGGTGCTACCCTTCTTTCTGCCCGCGTACCGATGCCGGACGGCAGCGTGCGCGAAACCCTGCTCGGCTGCGCCTCGCCTGAGCAGTATGTCAATCAGTCCGCCTATCTGGGCGCGTCCGTTGGGCGCTATGCTAACCGCATCGCGAAGAGCCGTTTTGAACTCAACGGCGAGCAGTACACCCTGCTTCCTAGCCAGGGTGAGAACCAGCTGCACGGCGGGCCGGATGGGTTTGATAAACGCCGCTGGAAGATTGTTCGTCAAAACGACGGTGAAGTGCTGTTCTCACTGGATTCGCCTGATGGCGATCAGGGCTTCCCGGGGAACCTTACCGCGTCCGCGCGCTTTACGCTGACCGATGACAACCGTATCGCCATTGAATACCGCGCGAAGGTCGACAGGCCGTGTCCGGTCAACCTGACCAATCACGCGTACTTTAATCTGGATGGTAGCCAGTGCGACGTGCGTGAGCACAAGCTGCAGATCCTGGCGGATGCGTATCTGCCGGTTGACGAGATGGGCATTCCATATCAGGGCCTCAAAGACGTGAGCGGCACCAGCTTTGACTTCCGCAGCGCGAAAACCATCGCCCGGGATTTCCTGAGCGATGACGATCAGCGTAAGGTGAAAGGCTACGATCACGCTTTCCTGCTGCAGGCCAAAGGTGATGTGACGCAGCCTGCCGCGCAGGTCTGGTCTGCGGATGACAAGCTGCAGATGACGGTTTATACCACTGCCCCAGCCCTGCAGTTTTACTCAGGCAACTACCTCGGCGGCACGACGGCGCGCGAACACGATGAGTACAGCGACTGGCAAGGCCTGGCGCTGGAGAGCGAGTTCCTGCCGGACAGCCCGAACCATCCGGAATGGCCGCAGCCAGGCTGCGTGCTGCACCCGGGTGAAAAGTACGTGAGCGTGACGGAATACCATTTTATTCCACATTAATATTCAGCCCTCCCTCCGGAGGGCTTTTTTCTGCACGCCTTGCTGAAAATAGCGCCGATCGCAGACAAAATCATAACCCTGGATTCACAAGCATCTTACACTCAGAGACTATTTTCGCTATGGTTAGGCTTAAGCGTTGCTGCTGGCACGGCCACGGCAATATAATGAGAATTGTTATCATTCTAAAAATGCTTGAGGAGTAAGAGATGGCTATTACTAAGCTGGTCCTGGTGCGTCACGGCGAAAGCCAGTGGAACAACGAAAACCGCTTTACCGGTTGGTACGACGTTGATCTGTCCGAGAAAGGCGTAAGCGAAGCAAAAGCAGCAGGTAAACTGCTGAAGGAAGAAGGCTTCAGCTTTGATTTTGCTTACACCTCTGTGCTGAAACGTGCCATCCACACCCTGTGGAACGTGCTGGACGAACTGGATCAGGCCTGGCTGCCGGTTGAGAAGTCCTGGAAATTGAACGAACGTCACTACGGTGCGCTGCAGGGCCTGAACAAAGCGGAAACCGCTGAGAAATATGGCGACGAGCAGGTTAAACAGTGGCGTCGCGGCTTCGCAATCACCCCGCCAGAGCTGACCAAAGATGACGAGCGCTACCCGGGCCACGACCCACGTTACGCGAAGCTGACCGACGCTGAGCTGCCAACCACCGAGAGCCTGGCGCTGACCATCGACCGCGTTGTGCCTTACTGGAACGAAACCATTCTGCCACGCCTGAAGAGCGGCGAGCGCGTGATCATCGCGGCTCACGGTAACTCTCTGCGTGCGCTGGTGAAATACCTGGACAACATGGGAGAAGACGAAATCCTCGAACTGAACATCCCAACCGGCGTACCGCTGGTGTATGAGTTCGACGAAAACTTCAAGCCAATCAAACACTACTATCTGGGTAACGCAGAAGAGATCGCGGCGAAAGCAGCGGCTGTTGCGAACCAGGGTAAAGCGAAGTAATTTTCGCCAGACATAAAAAAAGCGCGGAGCCTTCCGCGCTTTTTTATTTGTGCCTGAGAATTCAGCCGCGGCGCGCTTTTACCGCATTTGCCAGCTGGCGCAGGATGGCGTCGGTATCGTCCCAGCCGATGCAGGCATCGGTCACGCTTTTGCCGTACACCAGCGGCTCGCTGCCTTCCAGGTTCTGGTTACCTTCAACCAGATGGCTTTCGATCATCACCCCAATCACCGCCTTCTCACCGCCGGCAATCTGCTGGCAGACGTCTGCACCCACTTCCATCTGCTTTTTAAACTGCTTGCTGGAGTTGGCATGGCTGAAATCGATCATCACCTGCGGCGGCAGTCCGGCTTTTTCCAGCCCGACTTTCACTTCTGCCACGTGTTTCGCGCTGTAGTTCGGCTCTTTACCGCCGCGCAGAATGATGTGGCAGTCACCGTTCCCGCTGGTGTTAACGATGGCGGAGTGACCCCATTTGGTCACGGACAGGAAGCAGTGCGGCGCACCAGCGGCGTTGATAGCATCAATAGCCACCTTAATGGTGCCGTCAGTGCCATTTTTGAAACCAACCGGGCAAGAAAGACCCGACGCCAGCTCGCGGTGGACCTGAGATTCAGTCGTGCGCGCACCAATTGCGCCCCAGCTCATCAGGTCCGCAAGGTATTGTGGCGTAATCATGTCCAGGAATTCACCGGCCGCAGGCAGGCCGCTGTCGTTGATCTCAAGCAGCAGCTTGCGCGCAATGCGCAGGCCGTCGTTGATCTGGAAGCTGTTATCCATGTGCGGGTCGTTAATCAACCCTTTCCAGCCAACGGTGGTGCGCGGTTTTTCAAAGTAGACGCGCATGACGATTTCCAGCTCGTCCTTCAGCTCTTCACGGAGGGTGAGCAGACGGGCGGCGTATTCTTTCGCGGCAGCCGGATCGTGAATGGAGCACGGACCAATCACCACCAGAAGACGATCGTCATTACCTTTCAGGATCTTATGGATCGCTTTACGAGCATGAGAAACCGTGTTTGCGGCATTTTCAGTGGCGGGGAATTTCTCAAGGAGCGCTACAGGAGGTAATAACTCATTGATCTCTTTAATGCGTAAATCGTCATTCTGATAATTCATCTTCGTTCCAGCTCTGCCATATCTTTAGTAATGAAAGCAATCCTTTCAATCTATCTTGTCGACCAGGAAGTGTAAACACGGTTTTACACTTCACGCAGATAATTCCTGGAATTCGCCTAAAAATTGCCACAAAATAGCGAAAAACGAGATCTAACCTAAGCTTTTTAACTGTAACAACCAATTTTACACCCTTAAACGCGATTCCCTACTGACGTAAGTCCGTAAGGCGGGATCTTTCGCCTCTGAAAAAGATGCACTGTTGGAGAATGTTATCCAGCGTAACGACACGAACAGGAGCACCATGATGAAAATGACAAAACTGGCAACCCTCTTCCTGACCGCCACCCTCACTCTGGCCAGCGGCAGCGTCCTGGCTGCGGAAACGGGCACCTCAGACAGCAACGGTGACGCCAATGCGGCTGCGGCAGCAGGCCAGCCCGCGCCTGATGCGAAACAGAATATCGCCCCGAATAATGTCGACAACAGCCAGATCAATACCGGCAACACCAACACCGGCGGCACCATGCTGCATCCAGACGGTAGCGGTTCCGGCACTATGAACCATGACAATATGAGTTCAGATGAAGTCCATAAGAACTCAATGTGCAAGGACGGCAAATGCCCGGACCCTAACGACAAAGTGGGTAGCGACGCCAATACCAAAACCGATGGCACTACCCAGTAATTTGTTATGAACCGTCAGAAAAAGGAGAGCTCAGGCTCTCCTTTCTTTTTGGAGTAACCTATTAAAAACGCTACACTAAAAACAATAACACATCAGGAAAGCAGACATGGCGCACTCCCATTCACACTCGCACTCATCCGGCAACGACAACGCTAAACGACTGATGCTGGCCTTTGGCGTCACGGCAACGTTTATGGTTATCGAGGTCATTGGCGGCCTGATTTCCGGCTCTCTGGCGCTTCTGGCTGATGCCGGACACATGCTGACCGATGCCGCCGCCCTGCTCTTCGCCCTGATGGCGGTGCAGTTTGCGCGTCGTCCTCCAAATGCGCGTCATACCTTCGGCTGGCTGCGACTGACCACACTGGCCGCGTTTGTTAACGCTATTGCGCTGGTGGTCATTACCATTCTTATCGTCTGGGAGGCAATACAGCGCTTCAGACACCCGCAGCCGATCGCCGGGGCAACCATGATGGTGATTGCCGTAGCAGGACTGTTGGCGAATATTCTGGCCTTCTGGATTTTGCACCGCGGCGGCGGGGAAAAGAACCTCAACGTACGCGCTGCGGCTCTGCATGTTATGGGTGATTTGCTCGGCTCAGTCGGGGCGATTGTCGCCGCGCTGGTGATCCTCTACACCGGCTGGACGCCTGTCGATCCGATTCTGTCCATACTGGTGTCGTGTCTAGTCTTGCGCAGCGCCTGGCGGCTGCTGAAGGAGAGCGTGAATGAACTGCTTGAAGGGGCGCCAGCTTCCATGGATATCGACGAGCTGAAGCGCAACCTGCGCCGTTCAGTCCCGGAAGTACGCAACGTTCATCATGTTCACGTCTGGCTGGTGGGAGAGAAACCGGTCATGACGCTGCACGTCCAGGTGATCCCCCCTCATGACCACGATGCGCTGCTCGATCGCATCCAGCACTTCCTGGAACATCACTACGACATTAGCCATGCCACCGTTCAGATGGAGTATCAGCCCTGTAGCGGACCGGACTGCCACCTTAACGAGGCGCAGTCCGGTCATTCACATCATCATGACCACTAGCCGGAAAGCGCGTGAGAGCCTCGCTCGCGCGCGCTGTTAATCCACATCCGGCTGCCGTTCAGCGCGATGAAGGTCAGCAGCAGATATTCCAGCGACATCGCATAGACGCCCTGCAGGGCGAAGATCGCCACGCTAATCACGTTGATGATGACCCACAGCAGCCAGTTCTCAACGTATTTACGGGTCATCAGAATCATCGCTGCAATCGACAGCACCATCATGCAGGAATCCCAGAACGGGAAAGCATCCGGCTGGAGTTCTGGCATCGTTACGTTCATGCCGAGGCCGGACATGACCGAAACGGCAACGCGGGTCAGGAAGGCAAACACCGGGTTGATGTAAACGGTCATTAAGCCAATGGCCACCACGCAGGCGACGAACCAGGCGATGGCTTTCGGCAGGGGCAGCCAGCGGATCTGCAGCTCGGCCTCCTGCTGGCTGTTCTGACGCGACCAGGCATACCAGCCGTAAATATTGGCAGCAAAGAAGAACAGCTGCAAAAGCAGGCTGGCGTACAGCTGGATCTGGAAGAAGATAATCGCAAACAGCGTGACGTTAATCAGCCCGAACGCGTAGTTGCTGATCTTCTCCAGGCTTGCCAGCCAGATACAGAGTAATCCCGCCAGCGTGCCAACGGCCTCGATCCATGACAGGTCATAGCCACCTGTACCAATCGGTATATGAACCAGAATGTTATGTGTGCTAAAAAAATCCATCTTTTCCCCGGGGCGTTTTGAATTAAGTACGTAGTGTAGCCGCAAAATCCAGCATGCGGTTAAGCGGAATTAACGCGCCTTCACGCAGGGCGGCATCCACATGGATTTCATGCGCCGCACCACCGGTTTCTAACCCCTCGGCAATCGCTTTCAGGCCGTTCATCGCCATCCACGGGCAATGTGCACAGCTGCGACACGTTGCGCCCTCGCCTGCCGTTGGCGCTTCAAGAAGCTCTTTCTCCGGTACGGCCTGCTGCATCTTGTAGAAGATACCGCGATCGGTCGCCACGATAAGCTGCTTGTGAGGCAACGTTCTGGCAGCGTTGATAAGCTGGCTGGTGGAACCCACGGCATCCGCCATGTCGACGATCGACTGCGGAGATTCAGGGTGAACAAGAATGGCTGCGTCAGGATAAAGCGCCTTCATGCGCGCCAGCGCCTGGGTCTTGAACTCGTCATGAACGATACAGGCGCCCTGCCAGCAGAGAACATCAGCACCCGTCTGCTTCTGGACATAATTGCCGAGATGGCGATCGGGCGCCCAGATAATTTTCTCGCCCAGGCTATCCAGATGTTCAATCAGTTCAACGGCGATACTCGATGTGACCACCCAGTCTGCACGCGCTTTTACGGCCGCAGAGGTGTTAGCGTAGACCACCACAGTCCGGTCAGGATGGGCATCACAGAAGGCCGTGAATTCGTCAATCGGACAGCCGAGATCCAGGGAACACTCCGCGTTAAGCGTGGGCATCAGAATGGTTTTTTCCGGGCTCAGGATCTTTGCCGTTTCGCCCATAAAACGCACACCGGCAACCAGCAGCGTGGAAGCGGGATGTCGTGCACCGAAGCGCGCCATCTCCAGTGAGTCAGAAATGCAGCCCCCGGTCTCTTCAGCCAGCTGTTGAATTTCCGGGTCGGTGTAGTAATGGGCCACCATTACCGCATCGCGCTCTTTAAGAAGACGTTTGATCTTCTCGCGGTAGAACTGCTTTTCGTCCTGGCTCAGCGGGACAGGCTTTGGCGGAAACGGATAGATTGCGGCTTCAGGATCAAACATCACACTCATTATGGCTTCTCGTTTTACGGGCTTAACAATATTGCCTTTCATTTGCCTGACATAGCAAAACGCGTGGCAATTGTGTTTTGTATACTAAACAAGATAGCGAATCTGGAGTGAAAAGTCACCGGGAATAGATGGGCGGAGCATTTGTTGTCCCGCAGATAGCAAAAAGGCGCCTTTAGGGCGCCTTTCTACACTGGTGGGTCGTGCAGGATTCGAACCTGCGACCAATTGATTAAAAGTCAACTGCTCTACCAACTGAGCTAACGACCCCTTGCGGGATGTACTGCAAATTTATTCAGGCTGGTGGGTCGTGCAGGATTCGAACCTGCGACCAATTGATTAAAAGTCAACTGCTCTACCAACTGAGCTAACGACCCATTCGGGTGTTGCCTGAATTATCACTCGGCACCAATAAAATTGGTGGGTCGTGCAGGATTCGAACCTGCGACCAATTGATTAAAAGTCAACTGCTCTACCAACTGAGCTAACGACCCGAGTGGTGGGTGATGACGGGCTCGAACCGCCGACCCCCTCCGTGTAAAGGAGATGCTCTACCAACTGAGCTAATCACCCACTCTGTACTGCCGGAACTGCGTTAAGTGGTGGGTCGTGCAGGATGACTCGGCTTCGCCTCGCCCTACGGGCCGTTGCTGACGCAACGTTATCCTTCACGTTTTACTACTACTTCCACCTGACTTAGTGGTGGGTCGTGCAGGATTCGAACCTGCGACCAATTGATTAAAAGTCAACTGCTCTACCAACTGAGCTAACGACCCACTTTTATGCTGTTTTCACGTTGTTTGATATCCCGTGGCAACGGCGGCATATATTACTGATTTAAGAATTCTGCGCAACAAAAATTTCGATGAAGATCACTTAACTGCTTAGTAATCATGCTGCACGACCAGAAATAACGCGATTTCTGGTCATGCGATAATCATCCCATCGAATTCAGACGTTTTTGCGCCTGCTTAGCACCTTCGGTGCCCGGGAATTTAGAGACCACCTGCTGATAAACCGCTTTGGCTTTCGCAGTGTCGCCTTTGTCCTGCATGATGACGCCCACTTTGTACATCGCATCAGGCGCTTTTGGCGATTTCGGGTAGTTTTTTACCACGGAGGCAAAATAAAACGCCGCATCGTCCTTTTTACCCTTGTTGTAATTCAACTGACCGAGCCAGTAATTGGCATTTGGCTGATAAGTGGAATCAGGGTATTTCTTAACAAAGTTCTGAAACGCAGCAATCGCGTCATCCTGACGAGATTGATCCTGCACCAGGGCAATAGCCGCATTGTAGTCAGTATTCGCGTCACCGCTCTGTACAGGCGCGCCTGTTGAGGCTGAAGCATCAGCAGATGGCGCTGGCGCAGACCTCGCAGCACCGCTCTGATCGCCTGCGGCTGGCTGTGCTGCTGCACCACCGCTGCTCAGGCTATCTATCTGCAACAAGATTTGCTTCTGACGTTCCACAACCTGGTTAAGCTGATACTGGCTTTCCTGAATCTGACCGCGGAGAGAGTCAATATCATTCTGGTTATCGGAAAGTTGTTGCTGGAGTTGGGTTAAAAGCTGGCTATGAGCGTTAGAAATACGCTCGAGTTGAGTGACCCGGTCTTCTACCGAGCCTGAGCCGACACTACTGATTGGTGCCTGAGCAAAAGCGGCCCAGGGGGCCGCTATTCCAACCAGTAACGACAGACTCAACAGATGATGTCTGAAGTTACTGCTCATGCAATTCTCTTAGTAAACCAGTACGGCACGACGGTTTTTGGAGTAAGCCGCTTCGTCGTGACCCAGTACTGCAGGTTTTTCTTTACCGTAAGAAACGATGGAGATCTGGTCAGCAGAAACGCCTTTACCCTGCAGGTACATTTTAACAGCGTTAGCACGACGTTCACCCAGGGAGATGTTGTACTCTGGGGTACCACGTTCGTCCGCATGACCTTCTACGGTGACTTTGTAAGATGGGTTGCTACGCAGGAAGTTAGCGTGCGCATCCAGCATCGCAGCGAAGTCAGAACGGATGTCGTATTTATCCAGATCGAAGTAAACGATGTTGTTCTGCTGCAGCTGCTGCATCTGAAGACGCGCTTGCTCTTCAGAAGACATGTTGCCATTGCCGTTCGCGTCCATACCGGTGCCGGCACCCATCATGCCTTCGCCGCTCTGGTCATTGCTGGCGTTCTTGTTAGAAGAACACGCTGCGATTGCCATTACAGGCAGAGCGATCATCAGCCCCTTCAGCACTTTGTTCAGTTGCATTTCTATGATTCCTTTAGTAATCAATTAATTATTATTTACAGATACGGCGACCAGGCAGGTGATTTTACCTGTCCATCAGTTGCCGGAATACGCGCTTTGAAACGCCCATCTGTAGAAACCAGATTCAGCACAGATCCCATCCCCTGAGAAGAGCTGTAGATTACCATCGTGCCGTTAGGTGCCAGACTTGGCGTTTCATCCAGGAACGTTGACGACAGAACTTGAACGCCACCCGCTACCAGATCTTGTTTGGCAATGTGCTGCTGCCCACCGTTGGAGCTCACCATTACCATAAATTTACCGTCGCTGCTCACGTCTGAGTTCTGGTTCTGCGAACCTTCCCAGGTAATACGCTGCGGAGCACCGCCGTTGATGTTGACTTTGTAGATTTGTGGACGGCCGGCCTGGTCAGAAGTAAACGCCAGGTTTTGGCTGTCCGGGAACCATGAAGGTTCAGTGTTGTTGCTGCGACCGTCGGTAACCTGACGGATCTGACCAGAGCCAATATCCATCACGTACAGGTTCAGGCTACCGGTTTTTGACAGCGCAAAGGCCAGTTTAGAGCCGTCCGGAGAGAACGAAGGCGCACCGTTGTGACGTGGGAACGACGCTACCTGACGAACAGCACCGTTTGCCAGCGTCTGGATAACCAGCGCTGAGCGGCCGCTTTCGAAGGTTACATAGGCCAGTTTAGAACCGTCCGGAGACCAGGCTGGAGACATCAGCGGCTGTGAAGAACGTTTCACCAGGAACTGGTTGTAGCCGTCGTAGTCAGATACGCGCAGTTCGTACGGGAACTGACCACCGTTGGTCTGCACCACGTACGCGATACGGGTACGGAACGCACCTTTAATGCCGGTCAGTTTTTCAAATACCGCATCGCTGGCAGCATGTGCAGCATAGCGCAGGTATTGCTTAGTGACCTTGTAAGAGTTCTGTGCCAGAACGGTACCCGGTGCACCGCCGGTATCCACCAGCTGCCAGGCAACGTTGTAAGAGCCGTCCGGGTTAGGCGTAACCTGACCCACAACCACGGCATCAATACCCAGCGCAGACCATGCTGCAGGCTGTACTTCCTGCGCGCTACCCGGCTGCTGAGGCAGACGAGAACGATCTAACGGGTTGAATTTACCGCTGTTACGCAGGTCAGCCGCCACGATGCCACCGGCATCTTCAGGCGCAGCGCCAGGACCTGCCCACTGGAACGGAACAACACCGATTGGGCGCGCCGAGTCCACCCCCTGGGTGATCTCGATACGTACTTCTGCGTGCAGTACTGCTGCCCACAGCATTAAAAAACTAAATGCTACACGTAATGCCTGCTTCATCATATCTCCCTTATCCGGGTAACCTTACCCACGATAATTTAGCAGAATGTTAACAAACTCAAATAGACAAAACTACCAGAACCCTGTGACTAAACCTGGTCTATTTTTCCCCGTTTGCACGGGGAAAATGTAACTTAAGGTTTGAAGTCCAGCGGCGCATTTTTGAAGACTTCGTAAACAGCCTGAGACGGCGGTTTAGGCATCTTCGCCTGACGCGCTGCAGCCAGGGCCGCAGTACATAAAGCCGGGTCGCCACCTTCAGACTTGATATCCAGCAGCATGCCGTCCGGAGCCAGTTTTATACGCAACGTACACGTTTTACCGGTATAGGAAGACGCATCATAGAATCGGCTTTCAATAGCGGATTTAATCTGCGCGGCATAACCGTTGATTTCAGCCCCTGTCGCACCGTTACTCTTAGTGTTACCACTTCCCGTCGGCGCTGCGTTGTTTCCTTTCGCCCCACCGCCCGTTTTCGGTGCATTCTTACCTGAGCTCAAATCGCCCAGCAGATCGTCAACCCCTGCGGCAGCAGCGGCTTTTTCAGCGGCGGCAGCCTTTTTAGCTGCCGCTTTTTCAGCAGCAGCTTTCTTATCGGCAGCGGCCTTCTCAGCTGCAGCTTTTTTGTCCGCAGCGGCTTTTTCGGCGGCTGCAGCTTTTTCTGCCGCGGCTTTTTCTGCAGCCGCTTTCTCAGCAGCAGCCGCTTTCTTCGCAGCCTCGGCAGCAGCTTTCTTCTCTGCTTCCTGAGCGGCTTTCTTCGCGGCTTCCGCTTCGGCTTTCTTCTGAGCATCGGCAGCGGCTTTCTTCGCGGCTTCCGCTTCAGCTTTCTTCTGGGCATCAGCAGCGGCTTTCTTCGCGGCTTCCGCTTCAGCTTTCTTCTGAGCATCAGCAGCGGCTTTCTTCGCCGCTTCTGCCGCTAATTTTGCCTGGGCATCAGCCTGTGCTTTCGCGTCCGCTGCGGCTTTAGCTGCCGCCTCTTCCGCCTGCTTTTGCTGTTCCTGTGCTTTCTTCGCGGCCTCTTCGGCTTGTTTCTGCTGCTCTGCCTGCGCTTTCGCGGCTTCCTGCGCCTGCAAACGTTCCTTCTCAAGCTGCTTCAGACGCTCCTGCTCTGCGGCCTGCTTTTCACGCAGTTCTTCCGCCTGCTGTTGCGCCTGTTTTTCACGCTGCTCTTCAGCCCGTTTGGCACTCGCCTTCTGCTGTTGTTCGCGATTATAGTTCTGTACTACCGCACCGGGATCCACCATCACGGCGTCAATGGAAGACCCTCCACCGCCGCCGGCTGATGCATCAATATGCTCGTCGAACGAACTCCAGATCAGCGCTGCAAAGAGAATCACGTGCAGCACTGCGGAGACGATTATCGCTCGCTTAAGCTTGTCGTTCTGTTCGGTTGCCTTTGACACTATCGGTTCCCAAAAACTACGCGGATGATCAAATAGGTTGGGTCATTAAGCCAACTGACTTAACACCCGCACTATGTAGCAAGTTCAGCGCTTTAATAATTTCATCGTAGGGTACGTCTTTTGCGCCACCGATTAAGAAGACCGTTTTCGGATTTGACTCCAGACGACGCTGCGCTTCAGCAATAACCTGCTCAGGCGGCAGCTGATCCATACGATCTTTCTCTACTACGACGCTGTATTGCCCTACGCCGGAAACCTCAATGATAACCGGAGGATCGTCATTGGTGCTCACCGCCTGTGATTCTGTCGCATCCGGCAGATCCACTTCCACGCTCTGGGTAATGATTGGCGCTGTTGCCATGAAGATCAGCAGCAGTACCAGCAGGACATCCAGCAGTGGAACGATATTGATTTCGGACTTGAGCTCGCGACGACCTCGTCCACGCGATCTGGCCATGGTTTACCCCTTGTTGCTCTCGGTGCTGGTAAACGCCTGACGGTGCAGAATCGCAGTGAACTCTTCCATAAAGTTGTCGTAGTTCAGTTCCAGTTTGTTCACGCGCTGGTTCAGACGGTTGTAAGCCATAACCGCAGGAATTGCCGCAAACAGACCGATAGCGGTCGCAATCAGTGCTTCAGCGATACCCGGTGCAACCATCTGCAACGTCGCCTGCTTCACCGCGCCCAGCGCGATAAAGGCGTGCATGATCCCCCACACGGTACCAAACAGACCGATATACGGGCTGATGGAGCCGACAGTGCCGAGGAAAGGAATGTGCGTTTCAAGGTTTTCCAGTTCACGGTTCATAGAGATACGCATCGCACGCGAGGCACCTTCCACCACCGCTTCAGGCGCATGATTGTTTGCACGATGCAGACGAGCAAACTCTTTGAAACCGCTGTAGAAAATTTGCTCGGAGCCGGTCAGGTTTTCACGGCGTCCCTGGCTCTCCTGGTACAGACGAGAAAGCTCAATACCCGACCAGAACTTATCTTCAAACGCTTCAGCTTCACGGCCGGCGGCATTGAGGATACGCGTTCTCTGGATGATGATGGCCCAGGATGCGATTGAAAAACCAATCAAAATCAACATGATAAGTTTAACCAGAAGGCTTGCCTTCAGGAACAAATCAAGGATATTCATGTCAGTCACTGCTTAAACTCCGCGACAATAGACTTAGGAAGCGCACGAGGCTTCATTATGGTTGGATCAACACAAACAATCAGTACTTCAGCTGAGTTCAGTACGGTATTCTCTGCGTTGACTATCCGCTGCGTGAAAACCAGTGAGGTCCCACGCATTGATGTAATTTCAGTTTGGACTTCGAGCATATCGTCGAGTCTGGCAGGCGCAAAATACTCAAGCGTCATCTTGCGTACCACGAAGGCAACTCGCTCAGCCAACAGAACCTGTTGACTAAAGTGATGATGGCGCAGCATCTCTGTGCGTGCCCGTTCATAAAAAGCAACGTAGCTGGCGTGGTAAACCACACCACCGGCATCGGTATCTTCGTAATAGACACGAACCGGCCATCGAAACAGCGTTGTATTCACTTTACATCCCGGTAATGCAACAAAAGTTAGAGCTTTTAAACTTCGCTACTATACGCGCGGGAAAGAGGGTTGGGAATGGGGGAAAGTAAACGGAGAGTAAATTTTTATGGGCTCGGGTAAGCCCATAACGTTAACGGACATTTCTTATTCAGAAGAAGAAGAAAATCAAACCGGCGAGAAGCACCAGATCGGCAATCAGCGGGCAGAAAATTCCCTGCCAGTGAACGGCTTTCGGACGAAAGCCCACGCCGTGGATCACACCTGCGCACACCGCCCACATAATAAGGAAGCCGTGCCAGATTTCAAGCTCGCTGGTTTTCGCTGCAAAGCGCGAAGGGTCCCAGAAGATACAGCCTGCCAGCAGTAATGCCATCACTAAAGAAAGCGCCCGTAACGGGCGCTTATCCATTACCGCGTAAAGTTTCGCGATAATATTCATCAGTGTTTTTCTTCACCCGCTTTGGTCGCTTCAACGTGCTCAAGCGCCAGGGCAGTGATGACACCAAATGCACAGGCAAGAAGCGTCCCTAAAATCCATGCGAAATACCACATATTCAGCTCCTTACTTAGTACATAGAGTGGGTGTTGCTTTCGATATGTTCTTTCGTGATGCGACCGAACATTTTCCAGTAGCACCAGATGGTGTAGGCCAGAACGATCGGAACGAACACACAAGCAACATATGTCATCAGGTTCAGCGTCATATGGCTGGACGTTGCATCCCACATGGTCAGGCTAGCATTCAGCATGGTGCTGGATGGCATGACGAACGGGAACATCGCAATACCCGCCGTCAGGATGATGCACGCCAGGGTCAGTGATGAGAACACGAACGCCAGAGCGCCTTTCTCCAGACGAGACGTCAACACGGTCAGCAGCGGCAACAGCACGCCCAGAGCCGGGATCGCCCACAGCACAGGGGTATTGTTGAAGTTCACCAGCCATGCGCCAGCCTGACGAGCCACTTCTTTGGTCAGCGGGTTAGACGGTGCAGTGTGGTTGATTGCAGAGGTCACCACGTAGCCATCAATGCCGTACACCACCCACACGCCGGCCAGCGCGAAGCAAACCAGCGTTACCAGCGCAGCAACCTGAGCCGTCGCGCGAGAACGCAGGTGCAACTCGCCCACGGTACGCATCTGCAGATAGGTTGCGCCCTGAGTGATGATCATCGCCACGCTCACTACGCCGGCCAGCAGACCAAACGGATTCAGCAGCTGGAAGAAGTTACCGGTGTAGTAAAGACGCATGTATTCGTCCAGGTGGAACGGTACGCCCTGCAGCAGGTTACCAAACGCCACGCCGATCACCAGCGGTGGAACGAAGCTACCGATGAAGATGCCCCAGTCCCACATGTTGCGCCAGCGGGTATCTTCAATCTTCGAACGGTAGTCGAAACCGACCGGACGGAAGAATAAAGAGGCCAGCACCAGAATCATCGCCACATAGAAACCGGAGAACGCAGCCGCGTAGACCATCGGCCAGGCAGCGAACAGCGCGCCGCCTGCGGTGATCAGCCACACCTGGTTACCGTCCCAGTGCGGGGCGATGGAGTTGATCATGATTCGACGCTCGGTGTCATTACGACCGAGGAAACGGGTGAGCATCCCCACCCCCATGTCGAAACCATCCGTGACGGCGAAACCGATCAGCAGAACGCCGACCAGCAGCCACCAGATAAAACGCAATACTTCATAATCGATCATTTGATGACTCCTGTCTTAGCGTGCCGGCTGAGTAGTCGCAGTGGACTGCTCGTAGTGATAGCGACCGGTTTTCAGGCTGCTTGGGCCAAGGCGCGCGAACTTGAACATCAGGAACAGTTCAGCCACCAGGAACAGGGTGTACAGACCACAAATCAGCAGCATGGAGAAGATCAGGTCGCCTGCGGTCAGGGACGAGTTCGCCACCGCCGTTGGCAGTACCTCACCGATCGCCCATGGCTGACGGCCATACTCCGCAACAAACCAGCCGGACTCAATTGCGATCCACGGCAGTGGAATACCGTAAAGCGCGGTGCGCAGCAGCCATTTTTTCTCGCCGATGCGGTTGCGAATCACAGACCAGAAGGACGCCGCAATGATCAGCAGCATGATGATGCCGCAGCCCACCATGATACGGAATGCGAAGTACAGAGGCGCAACGCGTGGAATCGAGTCTTTGGTTGCCATCTGGATCTGCGCTTCCGTCGCATCAGAAACGTTCGGGGTATAACGCTTCAGCAACAGGCCATAACCCAGATCTTTCTTCACGTCGTTAAACTGGTCGCGGACGGTCTGGTCTGTAGAGCCAGCACGCAGCTGTTCCAGCAGCGAGTAGGCTTTCATACCGTTACGAATACGCTCTTCGTGCTGAACCATCAGCTCTTTCAGACCCGTCACCTGCTTATCAACAGAACGAGTGGCAATGATACCCAGCGCGTAAGGAATCTGAATGGCAAAGCGGTTTTCCTGCGCGTCCTGATCGGGAATACCGAACAGCGTAAAGGCAGCAGGCGCCGGCTGGGTTTCCCATTCGGCTTCGATGGCGGCCAGTTTGGTTTTTTGCACGTCACCCATTTCGTAACCGGATTCATCACCCAGAACGATAACAGAGAGGATGGCAGCCATACCGAAGCTTGCAGCGATAGCAAAGGAGCGCTTAGCAAACGCGAAGTCACGACCACGCAGCATATAGTAAGAACTGATGCCCAGCACAAACATCGCGCCGCACACGTAGCCAGAAGCGACGGTGTGAACGAATTTAACCTGAGCAACCGGGTTCAGGACCAGCTCGGCAAAGCTGACCATCTCCATACGCATGGTTTCGAAGTTGAAATCAGACGCGATAGGGTTCTGCATCCAGCCGTTCGCAACCAGGATCCACAGCGCGGACAGGTTCGAACCTAATGCCACAAGCCAGGTCACCGCCATATGCTGGACTTTACCCAGACGGTCCCAACCGAAGAAGAACAGACCTACAAAGGTGGATTCGAGGAAGAATGCCATCAGACCTTCAATGGCCAGCGGCGCACCGAAGATATCCCCTACATAGTGGGAATAGTAAGACCAGTTAGTCCCGAACTGGAACTCCATGGTCAAACCGGTTGCCACGCCCAGTGCGAAGTTGATACCAAACAACTTGCCCCAGAACTTGGTCATATCTTTATAAATCTGTTTGCCGGAGAGAACGTATACCGTTTCCATAATGGCCAGCAGGAACGCCATACCGAGCGTCAGTGGCACAAACAGGAAGTGGTACATCGCGGTCAAGGCAAACTGTAAGCGCGACAGTTCGACTATATCTAACATCATGACTCCTTGCTCATCGCATGAAGACTCCGAGAGTGGACCCCGTCAGAAAGAGATCCACACGCATGCCCCAATACAAATTATTCGCATCCTTGTCGTCGTTATTACCCTGAGGGAGGATAAAAACGATGACGTGAGGTTACAAATACGTTAATAAAAAACTCAAATTGATCCCGCAAATATAATACGCTGCAAAACCCTTACAATAAACAGGTTTTTATTGAATCACATTTACGTTTTTCGACGGCGATCAATTTATAGCAAAATTACCACTTTTCGGCCATTTTGATCGGGAACAATTTAGCGCTTTTCAGCGCCTTTTTCCAAGGATTAAACATTGATTTAAATCAAAAACAATTCTTAATGTTAATTGTGTTTTGATGTGGTGAACATGGTAAAAACCATGTTAAAGATATGTATATGAAATACAATTAAGGTTATCGAATCGACGGATGAATATAAACAGAAGTGATTTTTATTAACTCAGTTACGCTTAATGACTGATTTATTCAGGACATAAATTTTAGTGCGTTTTTTATTTTTTTCCATCTGCTCTCTTAAAGGCAAATAAATAACAATTATTTTACTTTTACATCCTCTCTAATTAACACCCAATTGTGACTATTGCATGACGCCCGGCAGGCAATAAAAAAGGCCGCTTTACAGCGGCCAACCATGTCGAAACGGACATTTTTATACTGCAACGCCCCCCTTTCGGGGAGCAGAGAGGACTTACTTAATGATGGATTTCAGTGCTTCGCCGATATCCGCCAGGCTGCGAACGGTTTTCACGCCTGCGGCTTCCAGCGCTGCGAATTTCTCATCAGCCGTACCCTTACCACCGGCGATGATCGCGCCTGCGTGACCCATACGCTTGCCTTTCGGCGCAGTCACACCCGCGATGTAGCCCACAACTGGCTTGGTCACGTGTTCTTTGATGTAAGCAGCCGCTTCTTCTTCCGCGCTACCACCGATCTCACCGATCATCACGATCGCTTCGGTCTGTGGATCTTCCTGGAACAGCTTCAGGATGTCGATGAAGTTAGAGCCCGGAATCGGGTCACCGCCGATGCCCACGCAGGTGGACTGGCCGAAACCGTAGTCGGTGGTCTGCTTAACCGCTTCATAGGTCAGGGTACCGGAACGGGACACGATGCCCACTTTACCCGGTTTGTGAATGTGGCCCGGCATGATGCCGATTTTGCATTCGCCCGGGGTGATAACGCCTGGGCAGTTCGGGCCAATCATACGCACGCCAGCTTCATCCAGCTTCACCTTCACGGTCAGCATATCCAGCGTCGGGATGCCTTCGGTGATGGTGATGATCAGTTTGATGCCTGCGTCGATCGCTTCCAGAATAGAGTCTTTGCAGAACGGTGCCGGAACGTAGATCACGGTCGCGGTGGCGCCCGTCGCTTCTACGGCTTCACGCACGGTGTTAAACACCGGCAGGCCCAGGTGGGTGGTGCCGCCTTTACCTGGCGTAACACCGCCAACCATCTGCGTACCGTAGGCAATTGCCTGTTCGGAGTGGAAAGTCCCCTGGCTACCGGTGAAGCCCTGGCAGATAACCTTGGTATCTTTATTAATTAAAACTGACATTATTTCCCCTCCACTGCGGCAACAACCTGCTGAGCTGCATCCGTCAGACTTTTCGCTGCAATAATATTCAGGCCGCTGTCAGCCAGTTTTTTCGCGCCGAGTTCAGCGTTGTTACCTTCCAGACGCACAACCACCGGAACGTTAACACCCACTTCTTCTACCGCACCGATGATACCGTCGGCGATCAGGTCGCAACGTACGATGCCGCCGAAGATGTTAACCAGAACGGCCTTCACGTTGTCGTCAGAGAGAATGATTTTGAACGCTTCGGTTACGCGCTCTTTGGTTGCGCCACCGCCTACGTCGAGGAAGTTTGCTGGCTCACCGCCGTGCAGCTTAACGATGTCCATGGTGCCCATTGCCAGGCCCGCACCGTTAACCATGCAGCCGATGTTGCCGTCCAGCGCCACGTAGTTCAGTTCCCACTGCGCAGCCTGTGCTTCACGCGGATCTTCCTGAGACTGGTCGCGCATTTCGCGCAGATCCGGCTGGCGGAACAGCGCGTTGCCGTCAGCGCCCAGCTTGCCGTCGAGGCAGATCAGATCGCCCTGGGTGGTGATCACCAGTGGGTTGATCTCGATCAGCGCCAGATCGCGCTCCAGGAAGATAGTTGCCAGACCCATGAAGATCTTGGTGAACTGCTGAACCAGTTTACCTTCCAGGCCCAGCTTGAACGCCAGCTCGCGACCCTGGTAAGGCATTGGGCCTGCCAGCGGATCGATAGCCACTTTGTGGATCAGGTGCGGGGTTTCTTCCGCCACTTTTTCGATTTCCACGCCGCCTTCGGTAGACGCCATGAACACCACGCGACGGGAGCTACGGTCAACAACCGCGCCCAGATAAAGTTCTTTCGCGATATCGGTCGCCGCTTCCACCAGGATCTGGTTAACCGGCTGGCCGTTCGCATCTGTCTGGTACGTTACCAGACGCTTGCCGAGCCAATGTTCAGCAAACGCACGAATCTCTTCTTTGCTCTTAACAACCTTCACACCGCCCGCTTTACCACGGCCACCAGCGTGAACCTGACACTTAACTACCCAAGGGCCGGAACCGATTTTAGATGCGGCTTCTTCTGCTTCACGCGGGGTAGTACAGGCATAACCCACCGGAGCCGGTAAGCCATACCGGGCAAACAGCTGTTTGGCCTGATATTCATGTAAGTTCATGTGTTCTATCCATCCTTCAGGTAATCGTTAGGTCGTGCTTTTATTGGCCCGGCAGCCATACGCCGCCGGGCAAGACTGCAAAACTAGACGTCCAGCAGCAGACGGGTTGGATCTTCCAGCAGCTCTTTAATCGCAACCAGGAAGCCCACGGACTCGCGGCCGTCGATCAGGCGGTGATCGTAAGAGAGCGCCAGGTACATCATTGGCAGGATCTCAACTTTACCGTCTACCGCCATAGGGCGATCTTTGATGGCATGCATACCCAGGATCGCGCTCTGCGGCGGGTTAATGATCGGGGTAGACATCAGCGAGCCGAATACGCCGCCGTTGGTAATGGTGAAGTTACCGCCGGTCAGGTCATCTACGGTCAGCTTGCCGTCGCGGCCTTTCACGGCCAGCTCTTTAATGTTCTTCTCGATGTCAGCCATACCCAGGGTATCCACATCACGCAGAACCGGCGTTACCAGGCCGCGTGGAGTAGAAACCGCCATGCTGACGTCGAAGTAGTTGTGGTAAACCACGTCATCGCCATCGATGGACGCGTTCACTTCCGGATAGCGTTTCAGCGCTTCAACTACCGCCTTCACGTAGAAGGACATAAAGCCCAGACGGATACCGTGACGTTTTTCAAACGCATCACCGTACTGCTTGCGCAGGTCCATGATTGGCTTCATGTTCACTTCGTTGAAGGTGGTCAGCATCGCGGTAGAGTTTTTCGCTTCCAGCAGACGCTCGGCTACGCGTTTACGCAGGCGAGTCATCGGCACGCGTTTTTCGCTGCGGGCACCCAGTGCAGGCTGCGCTGCTGGCGCCGCCGCAGGGGCTTTCGCTTCGGCCTGAGCAGGCGCTTTCGCCAGATGCTTGTCGATGTCTTCACGGGTCAGACGGCCGCCCACACCGGTGCCTTTAATGGCTGCCGGGTCGAGGCTGTGTTCCGCCAGCAAGCGACGGATCGCCGGGCTGAGAGCGTCGTTAGACTGCTCTTCCAGAGAAGCCTGCTGGCGCTGCGCTGGCGTAGAGGCTTTCTCTTCAGATTTTGCGCTGGACTCTTTGCCCGCGCTGTTGCCTTCACGCAGGCGACCCAGGATCTGACGAGAGGTGACGGTAGTACCTTCATCTTCCAGCACCGCGTCCAGAACGCCATCCGCCGAAGCCGGTACTTCCAGTACCACTTTGTCAGTTTCGATTTCTACCAGCACTTCATCGCGCTTAACGGCATCGCCTGGTTTTTTGTGCCAGGTAGCGACGGTCGCATCTGCTACGGATTCAGGCAGGTCGGGAACAAGAATATCTACGCTACTCATTATGTATCCTTTAATTAATCGACGTTCAGCGCGTCATTGACCAGATCTTGTTGCTGCTTCTGGTGAACGGACATATACCCTACCGCCGGAGAGGCGGAGGCCGGGCGACCTGCATAACGCAGGGCTGACCCAAATGGAATCACTTCACGGAAATGATGCTGGCTGCAGTACCATGCGCCCTGGTTAAGCGGCTCTTCCTGGCACCAGACAAAATCATGAACGTGAGCGTACGGTTTCAGCGCTTCCTGCACCGCCTGGTGCGGGAACGGATAAAGCTGTTCGATACGCACGATGGCGACATCTTTCTGATCGTTCTTACGGCGCTGTTCCAGCAGGTCGTAATAAACCTTACCAGAACACATCACCACACGCTTCACGGCCTGCGGATCCAGCTCGTCAATTTCACCGATGGCCGGCAGGAAGGTGCCATTTGCCAGTTCATCCAGGCTCGACACAGCCAGCGGGTGACGCAGCAGGGACTTCGGCGACATCACCACCAGCGGACGACGCATACCGCGCAGCGCCTGACGACGCAGCATGTGGTAGACCTGCGCCGGGGTGGACGGCACGCAGACCTGCATGTTCTGCTCGGCGCAGAGCTGCAGATAACGTTCCAGACGCGCGGAGGAGTGCTCCGGCCCCTGACCTTCATAACCGTGCGGCAGCAGCATTACCAGACCACACATACGGCCCCACTTCTGCTCGCCGGAGGAGATGAACTGGTCGATAACCACCTGCGCACCGTTAGCGAAGTCACCGAACTGCGCTTCCCAGATGGTCAGGGTGCGTGGTTCAGCGGTGGCATAACCGTATTCGAAGGCCAGTACCGCTTCTTCAGACAGCACGGAGTCCCAGACCTTGAACTGGCCTTGACCGTTGTGCACGTGCTGCAGCGGGGTGTAGGTTGAACCGTTGGACTGGTTGTGAACAACCGCGTGACGGTGGAAGAAGGTCCCACGGCCCGCATCTTCGCCGGACAGACGAACAGGAATGCCTTCGTCAACCAGCGTTGCGTAGGCCAGCGTTTCCGCGCCGCCCCAGTCGAACAGCTTCTCGCCTGCCGCCATGGCCTGACGGTCAGCATAAATTTTCGCCACGCGAGACTGCATCTCGATAGCGTCCGGCACGGTGCTGATGCGTTTAGCCAGCTCCTGCAGGCGCTTCATCTCAACCTTATTCGGGTAGCTCTCATCCCACTCGTGGTTGAGGTACGGCGACCAGGTAAAGGAGTGCATGTTCATCGGACGCAGCTCTTTCACTACGCATTCGCCCGCATCCAGCGCGTCGCGGTAGAGGTTGACCATTTCGGTCGCATCTTCCAGCGTCGCCACTTTGTCGCCTTCCAGCTTGTCAGCATAGATTTTGCGCGGAGTCGGGTGTTTTTTGATTTTCTGATACATCAGCGGCTGGGTTGCACTTGGCTCATCCGCTTCGTTGTGGCCGTGACGGCGGTAGCAGAAGAGGTCAATGAACACATCGCGTTTGAAGGTATTACGGAAGTCCAGAGCCAGACGGGTCACGAAAGCCACGGCTTCCGGGTCATCCGCGTTAACGTGGAAGATCGGCGCCTGCACCATCTTACCGATGTCGGTGCAGTACGGGGTAGAACGCGCGTCCAGCGGGTTAGAGGTGGTGAAGCCCACCTGGTTGTTGATCACGATGCGAACGGTACCGCCCACTTCATAACCACGCGCTTTGGACATGTTCAGGGTTTCCTGCACCACGCCCTGCCCTGTTACCGCCGCATCACCGTGGATGGTAATTGGCAGAACTTTATTGCTGCTTGGCTCGTCCAGACGATCCAGACGCGCGCGCACGGAACCGATAACCACCGGGCTGACGATTTCCAGGTGTGACGGGTTAAACGCCAGCGCCAGGTGAACCAGACCGCCTTCGGTTTCGATATCCGACGAGAAGCCCATGTGGTACTTCACGTCGCCGGTGCCGAGGTGTTCTTTATGTTTGCCCGCGAATTCGTCGAACAGGTCCTGCGGTTTTTTACCCAGCACGTTGACCAGCACGTTCAGACGACCACGGTGCGCCATGCCCAGCACCACTTCACGGGTGCCGCTCTTGCCTGCATGACGAATCAGCTCTTTCAGCATCGGCACCAGGGCGTCACCGCCTTCCAGCGAGAAGCGTTTTGCGCCCGGGAACTTCGCGCCCAGATAGCGCTCAAGGCCTTCCGCTGCGGTCAGTTCGCTGAGGAAGCGTTTTTTCTCGTCAGCCGAGAAGGTCGCGTGGCCCGCTACGGATTCGATGCGCTGCTGGATCCAGCGCTTCTCTTCGGTAGAGGTAATGTGCATGTATTCCGCGCCGATGGAGCCGCAGTAGGTTTGCTTGAGCGCGTCAATCAGATCGCCCAGCTTCATCGTGTCTTTGCCGATGGCAAAGGAACCTACGTTAAAGCTTTCCTGGAAATCGGCCTCGGTCAGATCGTGATACGCCGGATCGAGATCGGCCACACGGTCTTGTTTCCACAGTCCCAGCGGATCGAGATTCGCATGCTGGTGACCACGGAAGCGATAAGCGTTGATAAGCTGCAGGACTTTAACCTGCTTCGCATTGGTGTCAGGGTCGGAAATCGCAGAAGAGTAACGTGAGGCATCCTTCGCCAGACGACGGAAATAATCACGTGTTTTGGAATGGAATTGATCCGGTTTGACCCCTGTACCAGGCAACTGCTGGAACATGGAACGCCAGTTTGCGTCCACTGAGTCAGGATCGGTTAAGAAGTCTTCATAGAGCTGTTCTATCCAGCTCTGGTTGGCACCAGAGAGGTAAGAAGAGTCCAGCCAGGCTTTCATTGCGCCGTTCTGCATCGTGATCCCTTAAGCATTTTTATGCTTACTTTCGCCGTAGAAACTACCACGCACACCACGTGTACGTGCCGGGGTTCACCTGCGAGCTCTTTGTGGCCCGCGAAGGAACCTTTAGAAACTGTCTAGACTTCAGGGCAGTTTTTAAAGGTTTCTGCAATCTATGCCCTCTCCCTGTGGGAGAGGGGTAAGGCGAGGGGAACAGCGCTCCCCTCTCACTACTTACGCACTGCGCTGCAGCAGCATCGACTTAATATGGCCGATGGCGCGCGTCGGGTTCAGACCCTTCGGACACACACTGACGCAGTTCATGATGCTATGGCAGCGGAATACGCTGAAAGCGTCGCTCAGTCCTTCCAGACGGCTGTCGGTTTCGGTGTCGCGGCTGTCGATCAGGAAGCGATAGGCAGCCAGCAGACCGGCCGGACCGATAAACTTGTCCGGGTTCCACCAGAACGACGGGCAGGACGTTGAACAACATGCGCAGAGAATACACTCGTACAGACCATCGAGTTTTTCACGCTGCTCAGGAGACTGTAAGTGCTCACGAGCCGGTGGATTTTGCCCATTATTCAATAAGTAAGGCTTAATCTTCTCATATTGTGCATAGAATTGCCCCATGTCTACCACCAAATCACGCACGACCGGCAGGCCTGGCAGAGGACGGATAACAATTTTCTGACCAGGACGCTGCAACGCCGATATTGGCGTGATGCAGGCCAGGCCATTTTTGCCGTTCATGTTCACACCGTCAGAGCCACAAACCCCTTCACGGCAGGAGCGGCGGAACGACAGCGTTGGATCTTTTTCTTTCAGCTGGATTAAGGCATCCAGCAGCATCATGTCGCGACCTTCTTCCGCTTCCAGGGTGTAGTCCTGCATGCGCGGAGCGTCATCAACATCCGGGTTATAACGATAAACTGAGAATTCGAGTTTCATTATCCTGTCTCCGCATTAGTAAGTACGAATCTTCGGCGGGAACGCCGGACGCAGTTTCGGTTCCATGTTGACGCTACGACGCGTCATGGTTTCCGACTCTGGCAGATACAGGGAATGACACAGCCAGTTTTCGTCATCACGCTCCGGGAAGTCAAAGCGGCTATGGGCGCCACGGCTTTCGGTACGGAAGTTTGCCGACATCGCGGTCGCGAACGCGGTTTCCATCAGGTTATCCAGCTCCAGGCACTCAACGCGCTGGGTGTTGAACTCGCTGGAGGTGTCGTCCAGACGGGCATTTTTCAGACGCTCGCGGATCGCTTTCAGCTGCTCAAGACCTTTGGCCATCGCGTCGCCTTCACGGAATACCGAGAAGTTGTGCTGCATGCATTCCTGCAGCGCTTTGCGGATTTCCACCGGATCTTCGCCGTTACGGTTGCCGTTCCAGCGGTTGAGGCGCTCAAGAGAGGCATCAATTTCGTCGTCGGTTGCGTCACGCAGCGCGCCCTGCTCGGCAATGGATTCCTGCAGATGCAGACCCACTGCGCGACCAAACACCACCAGATCCAGCAGGGAGTTGCCGCCCAGACGGTTAGCGCCGTGTACGGATACGCAGGCAATTTCGCCCACCGCGAACAGGCCAGGAATGACCACGTCTTCGCCCTGCTCGTTCACGGTCAGCGCCTGACCGGTCACTTTGGTCGGAATACCACCCATCATGTAGTGGCAGGTTGGGATAACCGGAATCGGCTCTTTCACCGGATCGACGTGCGCGAAGGTGCGGGAAAGTTCCAGGATGCCCGGCAGACGGGACTCCAGAACTTCTTTACCCAGATGGTCGAGTTTCAGCTTCGCGTGCGGACCCCATGGGCCGTCGCAGCCGCGGCCTTCACGGATTTCGATCATGATGGAACGCGCCACCACGTCACGACCCGCAAGGTCTTTCGCATTCGGGGCATAACGCTCCATGAAGCGTTCGCCGTGTTTGTTCAGCAGGTAGCCACCTTCACCGCGGCAGCCTTCTGTTACCAGAACGCCTGCACCGGCGATACCGGTTGGGTGGAACTGCCACATCTCCATATCCTGCACCGGCACGCCCGCTCGGATAGCCATACCGACACCGTCACCGGTGTTGATGTGGGCGTTGGTGGTGGACTGATAGATACGGCCTGCACCGCCGGTCGCCAGCACGGTAGCGCGCGCTTTGAAGTAAACCACTTCACCGGTTTCGATGCACAGCGCGGTACAGCCAACAATCGCGCCATCGGCGTTTTTCACCAGATCCAGCGCATACCACTCGGAGAAGATGGTGGTGTGATTTTTCAGGTTCTGCTGATACAGGGTGTGCAGCAGCGCGTGACCGGTACGGTCAGCCGCCGCCGCGGTGCGTGCCGCTTGCTCGCCGCCGAAGTTTTTCGACTGGCCGCCAAATGGACGCTGATAGATAGTGCCATTTTCCAGACGGGAGAACGGCAGACCCATGTGGTCCAGCTCCAGAATCGCTTCCGGACCGGTTTTACACATATATTCGATGGCATCCTGGTCGCCGATGTAATCGGAACCTTTTACCGTGTCATACATGTGCCATTCCCAGTTATCTTCATGGGAGTTACCCAGCGCAACGGTAATACCGCCCTGCGCGGACACAGTATGGGAACGGGTCGGGAAAACTTTAGAGAGCAGCGCACAGGTTTGGCCGCTCTGGGAAATTTGCAGTGCGGCACGCATACCTGCGCCACCGGCACCAATTACAACAGCATCAAATTCTCTGACTGGCAGTTTCATTACACACCCCACACCACAACGAATCCATAAATAACGTAAACCACCAGTGCAACCACAATGGCCAGCTGCAGTGGGAGGCGAATCGCCAGCGGTTTAACGTAATCGGTCAACACCTGCCACATGCCAATCCATGCATGAATAAGGATAGAGAACAGGGCCAGCAGGGTGAACACTTTGGTGAAGGCGGATCCGAAGAACCCACTCCAGATTTCCCACGTCAGCGTGCCGCTGGTCGCGAAGAAACCGATCATATAGATGATGTAAAGAGTGAGAACGATGGCGGTAGCACGGACCAGAATGAAGTCATGTACGCCGTTGCGTCCTAATGCGGAGGCGTTGCTTACCATACGAGAACTCCTGCGAGAAGTGAAAGCACGACAGTAATCACAAATGAAATGTTAGCGGAGCGTTTCCCGGCTTCGAAAGTCTCTTCCAGGTAGCCAAAGTCCATCAGCATATGGCGAACACCCACGACGACGTGGTACGCCAGCGCGGTCAGAATGCCCCACATGATGAATTTCACGAAGAAGCTGTTCATGATGGCAGAGGCCTGGAGGAATCCTTCAGGGGAAGAGAGGCTGGTGCCCAGTAACCACAGCAGAATACCGACCGCCACAAACGTAATCACACCAGAAACACGGTGCAGAATGGACGCTATTGCTGTTACGGGGAACCGGATCGTTTTGAGATCCAGATTGACAGGTCTTTGTTTTTTCACATTTCTTATCATGAATAACGCCCACATGCTGTTCTTATTGTTTCCTTCCTCCGGACTGCGATGCGGGTCAAGCAGCGTTCCTTTTCTATAACTGCGCGTCATGCAAAACACTGCTTCCAGATGCTTAAACGACACGTTACAACGCTGGGTGGCTCGGGATTGCAGGGTGTTCCGGAGACCTGGCGGCAGTATAGGCCGTTCACAAAATCATTACAATTAACCTACATACAGTTTGTCGGGTTTTCTCTGGAACAGTGATCAGGGTCACGATAACAACATCTTTTTAATTTTTAATCATCTGATTTGACAAATGTTAAACAATATTGTTACAAACGTCATCAGAAAAGGCATATAATGCGCAAAAGTTATGAGGTCTCTCTTTCACCTGACAAATAGTTATGTAACAGTGTGATGGTATTGACCGAAGTTATCAGGACAGTTATTAGTGATATACAGGTTTGAATAATTCGGACTGCAAAAACGCTGATTTGCTGTTGTTTCACTGATATTTCATTCGTTTACCTGCAAGGCGCCATAGCTCTGTACCCTGGTTTGTCCTCGTGAGCTGAGCGGTAAGCCAAATAACAATCTGGTAACGGTGATTAACAGCTGAAAGCAAATCCGGTAAAGCGCAGTCTTAAGCATAAGGCGCTAAGGAGACCGTAAATGGCTGATACAAAGGCAACGCTCACCCTAAATGGTGACACTGCTATTGAACTGGATGTGCTAAAAGGCACGCTCGGTCAGGATGTTATTGATATCCGTACGCTGGGTTCCAAAGGGATGTTCACCTTTGACCCTGGATTTACCTCTACCGCATCTTGCGAATCCAAAATCACCTTCATTGACGGTGACGAAGGTATCCTGCTCCATCGCGGCTTCCCTATCGATCAGTTAGCCACCGAATCCAACTACCTGGAAGTGTGCTACATCCTGCTGAACGGCGAAAAACCGACGCAGGCCCAGTTCGATGAATTTAAAACCACCGTGACCCGTCACACCATGATCCATGAGCAGATTACCCGTCTGTTCCATGCGTTCCGTCGTGACTCTCACCCAATGGCGGTGATGTGCGGTATTACCGGTGCGCTTGCAGCGTTCTACCACGACTCCCTTGACGTGAATAACCCGCGTCACCGTGAAATCGCCGCTTACCGTCTGCTGTCCAAAATGCCTACCATGGCGGCGATGTGCTACAAATACTCCATCGGCCAGCCGTTTGTGTATCCGCGCAACGACCTCTCCTACGCGGGTAACTTCCTGCGCATGATGTTCTCCACGCCGTGCGAAGAGTACGAAGTGAACCCGGTTCTGGAACGCGCGATGGACCGTATTCTGATCCTGCACGCTGACCACGAACAGAACGCCTCTACCTCTACCGTCCGTACCGCGGGCTCTTCAGGCGCGAACCCGTTCGCCTGTATCGCTGCGGGCATCGCCTCCCTGTGGGGACCGGCGCACGGCGGCGCGAACGAAGCGGCACTGAAGATGCTGGAAGAGATCAGCACCGTTGAGCACATTCCTGAGTTCGTGCGTCGCGCGAAAGACAAGAATGACTCCTTCCGCCTGATGGGCTTCGGTCACCGTGTTTACAAAAACTACGACCCGCGCGCCACCGTGATGCGTGAGACCTGCCACGAAGTGCTGAAAGAGCTGGGTACCAAAGATGATCTGCTGGAAGTGGCGATGGAGCTGGAACACATCGCGCTGAACGACCCGTACTTCATCGAGAAGAAACTCTACCCGAACGTCGATTTCTACTCTGGCATTATTCTGAAAGCGATGGGCATTCCGTCTTCCATGTTCACCGTGATCTTCGCTATGGCGCGTACCGTAGGCTGGATTGCGCACTGGAACGAAATGCACAGCGAAGGTATGAAGATCGCGCGTCCTCGTCAGCTGTATACCGGCTACGAGCAGCGTGATTTTAAGTCTGACCTGGAGCGCTAAAAGATGTTGGGTGCGGCCTGATGCCATCACCCCGGCCCTCTCCCACAGGGAGAGGGTGAAAACATTAAAAACGGTAACCCAAGGGTTACCGTTTTACTTTTATTTCTGGCAGTGCGGGCACCAGTAAAAGGGTCTTGAAGAGAGCATCATCCTGTCGATAATCCCGCCGCACCGCTCGCACTTTTTCCCCGCCCGATGAAACACCTTAAAGCGGAACAGCGCCCCGTGATGCTTGTTTTCATCCACTACGCCACGCGTGTTGTACGACAGCCGCGGGATGTCCAGCAGCGCGTGGGACAGCGCCTCCAGCTGTTCATCGCTCAGCTGAGAGGCTTTATGCTGCGGCGCCAGCCCGACTTCCCAGAGGATTTCCACCCGCAGGTAGTTGCCAAGCCCGGCCAGAAAGGCCTGGTCAAGAAACAGGCCGGAAAACTGCCGGTTGCGGAATGCAGGCGATAACAGCCGGGCCTTCACATCGCTCGCCGTCAGGCGCATATCCAGCACGTCCGGCCCAACCCGCTGTAAGAACGGGTGCGTGAGCACCTGCTCAGGCGTTAACATTTCGATATCAGAGGCGCTATAGAGCAGGATCGCCTTATCGGCCGTTTGCAGCCTGACGCGCAGCACGCGGGTAGTCTGCGGCTGTTCACCCGCCTCCACCACGCGCCAGACGCCGTAAAGCTGGTTATGGCTGTATAACGTCAGGTTATGGGAAAAATGCGTGAGCAATGCTTTGCCGCGCGTTTCAATATGCGTTACCGACTGCCCCACCAGCTGTGATTCAAACGGTTTCAGTTGAGGAAAAGCAAACCAGGCCTCCGTCAGCGGTTTGCCCTTTATCGCCGCCTCGAGGCTATCCGCCGCGCGGCGGATCTCCGGGCCTTCTGGCATTTTTCTATCCTTTTATGATTAATCTGCGCTGACAAGAATGCCCTCTTCAGCGAACGCGGCCCGCAGGCGGCGCGCGAACTGGAGCGCATGCTCGCCATCGCCGTGCAAACATACCGTATCAGCCTGAACGTGCGCCGTTGTGCCATCCACGGCGGTCACTCGCCCGTAGCGCACCATCTCCAGCGTCTGGGCCAGCGCTTTCGCTTCATCGGTAATCAGCGCACCGGCCTGCGTACGCGGTACAAGGCTGCCATCAGGCATGTATCCCCGATCGGCAAACACCTCCTGCCGCGTGGTCAGCCCCAGCCGTTCTCCGGCACGAATAAGCTCGCTGCCCGCCAGGCCGATCAGAATCAGCTGCGGATTAGAGTCCCGCACCGCACGGGCTATAGCGTCCGCCAGCGCCGGATCTTTTGCCGCCTGGTTATAGAGCATGCCGTGCGGCTTCACGTGGCGCAGCACACCGTTCTCAGCGCGCACCATCGCCTCCAGTGCGCCGATCTGGTAGAGCACCTGAGCGTAGACCGTCTCAGGCGGCAGGTCCATCACGGTGCGGCCAAAGTTTTCCCGGTCAGGGAAACTCGGGTGAGCGCCAATCGCGACGCCGTTTTTGATGGCGTTACGCACGCTCTCCAGCATGGTTTGCGCATCGCCCGCGTGAAAGCCGCAGGCGATATTGATCGAGGAGACCAGCGTCATCAGCGCCGCATCGGCGCTGCCGCCCTCGCCCAGATCGGCATTCAAATCAATCTTTACCATCGAGCCTCCACACCAGCTGTTCGAGATAGCGCTGCTGATCCTGCCGCGCCTTTAGCGCCTCCTCCAGCGAACATTGAACGAAGTGAATCGGCTGTCCGAGGGGAATTTGCGCCAGATGGTAGCGATCGGCTTCAATGATGCAGGCAATTCGCGGGTAGCCCCCCGTCGTCTGCGCGTCGTTCATTAAGACGATCGGTTGCCCGTTGCCCGGAACCTGAATAACCCCTGGCAATAAACCGTGGGAGAGCAGTTCTCTGTCGGTCGTCCGGATCAGCGGCTGCCCCTGCAGACGATAACCCATACGGTTACTCTGCGGACTGAGCTTCCACGGCGAGCGCCAGAAGGACTCTTTTGAGGCCTCGTCGAACTCATGATATTCCGGCCCCGGTAAGGCGCGGATCTGGTTTCCCCAGAGGAGTTGTTTTACCCCCTGAGCCGTCGAGAAGTGACGCGAAGAGGGCTTAATCGCCAGGCGATCGCCATCGCGCAACAACCGTCCTTCGTGACCGCCAATCCCGGCTTTCTGATCGGTACTGGATGAGCCCAGCACGTCAGGCACATCAATGCCGCCAGCCACCGCAAGATAGCTACGCACGCCGTGCAGAGGACGCTTTAAGGTCAGACGCTGTCCAGCTTTCGCCCGCAGACGCCAGCCGGTCCACACCGCTTTGCCGTCCAGCGTGGCATCACAGCCTGCGCCGGTGAGCGCGAACCAGGTCTCCTGACCAAACTCAATGACACACTGGCCGAGCGTAATTTCGAGCGCCGCCGTGCTGCCGGGGTTGCCCACCAGCACGTTAGCGATTTCCAGCGCTGGACGGTCCAGCGCGCCACAATAGCTCACGCCGGACTGACGCATGCCAAAGCGCCCGGCATCCTGTACGGAGGTGTAAAGCCCGGCGCGAATAAGCGTTAACATACCCCCTCCTTCTGCGGGATAAAGCGAAGGGTGTCGCCGGGCCGCAGGAGTATCGGCGTCTCCAGCCCGGGTTCAAATAACGGGGTGGCGGTATGCCCGATAAGCTGCCATCCACCGGGCGATGTCAGCGGATAAACGCCGGTCTGCTCGCCACCAATCGCGACCGTCCCCGCCGGTACGCTCAGGCGCGGCTCAGCGCGGCGCGGCGTATGCAACCGGGGAGATAATCCCCCCAGATACGGGAATCCGGGCTGGAATCCCAGGAACCAGACGACGTAATCAACCGAGCTGTGCAGCTCAACAACCTGCTTTTCTGTGAGTCCGCAGTGGTCTGCGACCACACCAAGATCCGGTCCCCCCGTACCGCCATAAACGACCGGGATCTCAATGGCACGCGATTCCGGCTCCAGCGCCTCGCTCTCTTCCCACCAGCGCTGTAAACGTTCAATGGCATCCAGCGCCAGCGTATGCGGACTACGCAGCACCACCGTGATGTTATTCATCCCCGGAATGGCTTCAACCACATCCGGCAGATCGACCAGACGCTGGGTTAGCCGCCAGATACGCTTTTGCGTGGCAAGGGTCACCGGCGGCTCGAGTTCCAGAACCACTGCCGTTTCTCCCAGAAGATAACAACGCGCTCGCTGCACTCAGGCACCTCTCATCAGGCCGGGTTAGGAATATCAATAAAGGTCACATCCAGATCGGTATTTTCCGTCAGCCACTCGCTGAGGGCGCGAATGCCGCCGCGCTCGGTGGCATGATGCCCGGCCGCGTAGAAATGCAGCCCCTGTTCACGCGCCGAATGAATGGTCTGCTCGGAAACCTCGCCGGTGATAAAGGCATCGACACCGAAGCGCGCGGCGCTGTCGATAAAGCCCTGCCCGCCTCCGGTGCACCAGGCAACACGCTTCACCGTATCCGGACCGGTATCGCCGCTCCACAGCGGACGACGCCCCAGGCGCGCTTCAATCCAGGAAGCCAGTTCCAGCCCCGGAACCGGCATCGCCAGCTCGCCCCACGGCACCAGCGGCTCGATTTCGCCCATTACGGTAATCCCCAACAGTCGGGCAAGCTGAACGTTGTTACCAAGCTCCGGATGTGCGTCCAGCGGCAGGTGGTAACCGTACAGGTTGATGTCATTTGCCAGCAACGTTTTCAGGCGGTTGCGCTTCATGCCGCGAATAATCGGTGATTCGTTTTTCCAGAAGTAACCGTGATGGACAATCACCGCATCGGCCTCCTGACGGACAGCCTCGTCCAGCAGCGCCTGGCTTGCCGTGACGCCGGTGATAATTTTCTGCACCGTTTCGCGCCCTTCTACCTGCAGGCCATTAGGACCGTAGTCGCTAAAGGAGGCGGTATTGAGTTTTTCGTTAATCAGGCGTTCCAGTTCGCTGTTTTTCATCTTTATGCTCTCAAACTTTTCTGGCGGCTTCGTACGCTTCCAGCGTGGCGACACGCGCCTGTTTATGGTCAACAATCGGGCGGGGATAATCGAGCTTTACGCCCTGTTTATCCGCCCATGCCCACGGGTCGTGGATCGCTTTCGCAGGAACGTTCCTGAGCGCGGGCAACCAGCGGCGGATAAAGTCGCCGTTGGCATCAAATTTTTGTCCCTGAGTGGTTGGATTAAAAATCCGGAAATAGGGAGCCGCATCGGTGCCCGTAGAGGCAGCCCACTGCCAGCCGCCGTTATTCGCGGCGAGATCGCCATCGATCAGCTGAGAGATAAAATAGCGCTCTCCGATACGCCAGTCGATAAGCAGATCCTTCACCAGAAAGCTGGCGGTAATCATTCGCAGGCGGTTGTGCATCCACCCGGTTTCATTCAGCTGGCGCATGGCAGCATCAACAATCGGATAGCCCGTCTCCCCTTTTTGCCAGGCCTGTAAAAGTGCCTCATCGTGCTGCCATTTTACGTTGTCGGTCCAGGGAATGAACGGACGATGCTTACAGAGATCGGGATGATACGTCATCAGATGCCGATAAAATTCACGCCAGATAAGTTCGTTCAGCCACACCGACCCCGCTCCACCGTCCATTGCCTGCGGCTGCTCGGCCAGAAGACGGTGTAGACACTGACGAGGAGAGAGCACGCCCAGCGCCAGGCTTGCCGATAAGCGGCTTGTCCCTTCAATCGCCGGGAAATCCCTGCGCGCCTCGTACTCTCCCGCGCCCTGTTTGCAAAACTGGCGCAGCTTCGCAATAGCGGCCTTCTCGTTTGCGGGGAACAGAAGCTCATCGAATGCCTGTTGGGGATAGTTAAACGTTAATTCAGGCAGCGTGGTTATGGCTTCCCCTCTGGCTGCGGGTGCGGGTACGCACTCCGGCAGCGCCTCTTTCAGACGTTTAACAAAAGCATTTTTAAACGGCGTGAACACTTTATACATTTCGTGGCCGCCGGTCATGACGCTGCCCGGTGCCAGCATTACGCTGTCATCAAATCCTTCACAAACCACCTCGCCCAGAATGTTCTCCAGTTGGCGATCCCGCAGCCGTTCGTTCAGCTCGTACTGGTAGTTATAAAAAAGATGCGTGACGCCGTTCTGCTGACATACCTCCCGCAACATCTTAAGCTGCGCGGCAAAGTCACTGACCTCTTTGTAGATCAGGGGGATACCTTTTTCAGCAAGTGAGTGTTGCAGATCGTTCAGATGCGATTTGAGGTAAGCGGCCTGCCGCGGGGCCATATCATGCTGCTGCCACTGTTCGGGCGTAGCGATAAACAGCGCCAGCACGCTGGCGTCATCGGAACGGCAGGCTGCCGCGAGTGCGAAGTTGTCATGTACGCGCAGGTCCGCGCGAAACCAAACCAGATGGGTGGGCATAAAACTCCAGGCAAATATACATTATGTCCGTAAGGGCACGCCGTAAAAGGAAAAAGCATGCATTGAACTACTTTGCCATGAAGTGTAGACCGGATGAAATAAAAAAGGCCGCCCGAGGCGGCCTTAACGCTACTTGTCCTGCGCTATCGTGGTAAATGCAACAAACCCGATCGGTTCATCACTTTTGACAACGAGTACGCTGGCGACAATGAACGCGATGCAAAAATAGCGTTTCATTATGCGGTCCCAGCTGCTAACCGCTCCACCGTTCACCACCGGTGATAAGTCGGTGGACACAAGCCCGGGTAGGCGGACTGCTTTACGGCTGTAAAAATACCTTTCCCAGGACCGATGCCCATTTGCGAGATGGCGGAAAGGGACGCCGCATCATAATGAACATCCGCTGCAAAGGTAAGATACTCGAAGAAAATTAGGATTTTATAAAGGCTTACAGGGATTGCCATCTGCTTACAGGAGGGTATGATAAAAATCCCGGGTAGGGGCTGCAAGACCACCCAACGGACCGCGAATCCGGAGGGACAAAAAAACCGCCACATTGCTGTTGGCGGTTTTTTTTTATTGCTGTGTGTAATCTTAGTAGAAGTCGCAGGTCGCTTTCTCGGCCTGATCCATCCACACCGGCTTCTCGCTGGTTTTCGCCCAGACGCGGTGCAGATAGCTATAAAAACGCGCACGATCTTTCCAGAACAGCATCACCGGCAGAGCCAGCACGCCAGCCACTACGGCGAAAGCGCGGCGCATGAACACGATATGAGCCGGAAACTCTTTATAAAGATCCATATTTTTCTCCCCTATAGTTGGCCGGAAACGTTATCCGGAAAATTCAAAATCTGTGACCTGGCTAAAATAATATCGCTTTGTTTGTAATTTTACTACTCATCCGACCACTTATTTTCGTCCGTTTAGCGAAAATTTACATTCACGCCGTAATTAAGTTACAAAAAAGTTAACGATTTACTTATCAATAGTTAAATTGTGGGCTTTGCCATTTTTATACTTTTTTTACACCCGCCCTTCTCATTTTTGCGAAATCTTTGCGCCAGAAATCCTACCGTTAGCACAACAACAAAAGTCACCCGGAGGTGGATTGTGAGTGCAGGTCTTATTGCCGGCATCGTGCTGGTGTTCCTGTTATTGGGTTATCTGGTTTATGCCCTGATTAATGCGGAGGCATTCTGATGGCTGCTCAGGCGTTTTTGCTTATTGCCAGTTTCTTAGTGGTGTTGTTCTTTCTGGCAAGGCCACTGGGCTCGGGGCTGGCACGGCTAATCAATAACGTTCCCCTGCCCGGCACGGGAGGCGTTGAAAAAGGGATCTGGCGCGTACTGGGTATAGACGATCGGGAAATGAACTGGCGTGACTATCTGATCGCCATTCTGCTGCTGAACATCGTCGGGCTCATTGCGCTTTTTGCCATGCTGATGCTGCAGGGTATCCTGCCTTTGAATCCGCAACAGTTGCCGGGCCTGTCCTGGCATCTCGCGCTGAACACGGCAGTCAGTTTTGTCACTAACACCAACTGGCAGTCCTATGCTAGTGAAACCACGCTCAGCTACTTCAGCCAGATGGTCGGGCTAACCGTGCAGAACTTCCTCTCTGCCGCCAGCGGTATTGCGGTGATCTTCGCGCTGACGCGTGCGTTTGCGCGTCAGAAAGTGAGTACGCTGGGTAACGCGTGGGTAGACCTGACGCGCATTACGCTGTGGCTCCTGCTGCCGATTGCGCTGCTGATCGCGCTGTTCTTCATTCAGCAGGGCAGCCTGCAAAACCTGCTGCCTTACGCGCCATATACCTCGCTGGAAGGCGCAAAACAGCTCCTGCCGATGGGGCCAGTGGCGTCGCAGGAAGCCATCAAAATGCTCGGAACGAACGGCGGGGGCTTCTTCAACGCCAACTCCTCGCACCCGTTTGAAAACCCGACCGCCCTGACTAATTTTGTGCAGATGCTGGCAATTTTCCTGATCCCCGCCGCGCTCTGCTTTGCCTTTGGTGACGTAGTTAACGATCGCCGTCAGGGCCGTACCCTGCTCTGGACCATGTCGCTGATCTTTGTGGTCTGTGTTGCGCTGGTGATGTGGGCCGAATGGCAGGGTAACCCGCACTTCCTCTCACTCGGTGCCGATAGCGCGATCAACATGGAAGGTAAAGAGAGCCGCTTTGGCATTCTCGCCAGCAGCCTGTATGCGGTGGTCACCACGGCAGCTTCGTGCGGGGCCGTCAATGCCATGCATGATTCCTTTACGGCGCTGGGCGGCATGATCCCGATGTGGCTGATGCAGATTGGCGAGGTGGTGTTTGGCGGCGTGGGCTCCGGTCTTTACGGCATGCTGCTGTTCGTGCTGCTGGCGGTGTTTATTGCCGGTCTGATGATTGGCCGCACGCCGGAATATCTGGGTAAAAAAATCGACGTTCGCGAGATGAAATTAACCGCGCTGGCGATTCTGGTCACCCCGGCTCTCGTGCTGCTCGGCACCGCGCTGGCGCTGATGACCGAGGCCGGACGCAGCGGCATCTTTAACCCCGGCATTCACGGTTTTAGTGAAGTGCTGTATGCCGTCTCCTCGGCCGCCAACAACAACGGTAGCGCCTTTGCGGGCCTAAGCGCCAACTCACCGTTCTGGAACTGCCTGCTGGCGTTCTGCATGTTTGTGGGCCGCTTCGGGATCATTGTGCCGGTTATGGCGATTGCCGGATCGCTGGTGAATAAAAAAATCCAACCGACCACCACCGGGACGTTACCGACCCACGGCGCGCTGTTTATCGGCCTGCTGACGGGCACCGTGTTGCTGGTCGGCGCCCTGACCTTTATCCCCGCCCTCGCGTTAGGCCCGGTCGCGGAATACCTCTCTTTACGCTGATTTTGCGGAGAAATTGTCATGAGTCGTAAACAACTGGCCCTGTTCGAACCGTCATTAGTTCGCCAGGCGCTCATGGATGCGGTGAAAAAGCTGAGCCCGCGCGTGCAGTGGCACAACCCGGTGATGTTTATCGTCTGGGCGGGAAGCGTCCTGACCACCGCCCTGGCGATTGCCATGGGAACGGGCCATATGCCGGGAAATGCGATGTTTACCGGCGCCATCAGCCTGTGGCTGTGGTTTACCGTGCTGTTCGCCAACTTTGCGGAAGCGCTGGCGGAAGGCCGGAGTAAAGCCCAGGCCAATAGCCTGAAAGGGGTGAAAAAAACCGCCTTCGCGCGCAAGTTACGTGAACCGAAATACGGTTCCCAGATGGACCACGTTCCGGCAGATGAACTGCGTAAAGGCGATGTGGTGCTGGTTGAAGCCGGTGACATCATCCCTTGCGACGGCGAAGTCATTGAAGGGGGCGCATCGGTGGATGAAAGCGCCATCACCGGGGAATCCGCGCCGGTTATCCGTGAATCCGGCGGCGATTTCGCCTCCGTGACGGGCGGGACGCGCATTCTCTCCGACTGGCTGGTGATCCAGTGCAGCGTTAACCCGGGTGAAACCTTCCTCGACCGGATGATCGCCATGGTGGAAGGCGCACAGCGCCGTAAAACGCCAAACGAGATTGCCCTGACCATCCTGCTGGTGGCCCTGACCATTGTCTTCCTGCTGGCAACCGCGACGCTGTGGCCGTTCTCTGCGTATGGCGGTACCGCGGTCACCGTCACGGTACTGGTGGCGCTGCTGGTTTGTCTGATCCCCACCACCATCGGCGGCCTGCTGTCGGCCATCGGCGTGGCCGGCATGAGCCGTATGCTCGGTGCCAACGTCATCGCCACCAGCGGGCGTGCTGTAGAAGCCGCCGGTGACGTGGATGTCTTGCTGCTGGATAAAACCGGCACCATTACCCTTGGTAACCGTCAGGCGTCAGATTTCCTACCCGCCCCGGGCGTGGATGAAAAAACGCTGGCGGATGCCGCGCAGCTCTCCTCGCTTGCTGATGAAACCCCGGAAGGCCGCAGCATTGTGATCCTCGCCAAGCAGCGCTTTAACCTGCGCCAGCGCGACGTTCAGAGCCTGCACGCCACGTTCGTACCCTTCACGGCGCAAACCCGCATGAGCGGCATCAACATCCAGGATCGCATGATCCGTAAAGGCTCGGTTGACGCGATCCGCCGCCACATCGAGGCCAACAACGGTCACTTCCCACCGGAAGTGGACAACCTGGTTGAAAGCGTGGCCCGTCAGGGGGCAACGCCGCTGGTGGTGGCCGAAGGCGCGCGCGTACTCGGGGTGATTGCGCTGAAGGATATCGTCAAAGGCGGCATCAAGGAGCGCTTTGCCCAGCTGCGTAAGATGGGGATCAAAACGGTGATGATCACCGGGGATAACCGTCTTACCGCCGCGGCGATTGCCGCCGAAGCGGGCGTGGATGATTTCCTTTCCGAAGCCACACCGGAAGCCAAGCTGGCACTGATTCGTCAGTATCAGGCGGAAGGCCGTCTGGTGGCGATGACCGGTGACGGGACCAACGATGCTCCTGCCCTCGCGCAGGCCGACGTGGCGGTGGCGATGAACTCCGGTACCCAGGCAGCCAAAGAGGCGGGCAACATGGTCGACCTCGACTCTAACCCGACCAAACTGATTGAAGTGGTACACATCGGCAAGCAGATGCTGATGACGCGCGGCTCGCTGACCACGTTCAGTATCGCTAACGACGTGGCGAAGTATTTCGCCATCATTCCGGCCGCGTTTGCTGCGACCTATCCGCAATTAAACGCCCTGAACGTAATGCACCTACATTCTCCGGCCTCGGCCATTCTGAGCGCAGTGATCTTTAACGCCCTGATTATTGTCTTCCTGATCCCGCTGGCGCTGAAGGGCGTGAGCTATAAGCCGCTCACGGCGGCCGCCATGCTGCGCCGCAACCTGTGGATTTACGGCCTGGGCGGGCTGGTGGTGCCCTTCGTCGGTATCAAGGTTATCGACCTGCTGTTGACGCTGTTCGACCTGGTTTAAAAGGTGAATCAAATGACGATGTTACGCCCCGCTATACTTCTGTTTATTCTGCTGTCTCTCATTACCGGCGGGCTGTACCCGCTGGTGACCACCGCGCTGGGCCAGTGGTGGTTTAAGGATCAGGCTAACGGCTCGCTGATTATGCAAAACGGTGAAAACCGCGGGTCTCGCCTGATTGGTCAGAACTTTACGGATGCCCGCTACTTCCAGGGACGCCCTTCCGCCACTGCCGAAAGCCCGTATAATCCGATGGCATCCGGCGGCAGTAACCTGGCGGGCAGCAACCCCGAGCTTGATAAAGCCGTTACTGAGCGCGTGGCTGCCCTGCGTGCCGCGAATCCACAGGCCAGCCGTGACGTTCCCCTGGAGCTGGTGACCACCTCGGCCAGCGGGCTGGACTACAGCCTGACGCCAGCAGCCGTGGCATGGCAGATCCCGCGCGTCGCCGCCGCCCGTCAGCTGACCGTCGAACAGGTGAGCCAGCTGGTTGCCGAGCACACGCAAAAGCCGCTGGTCAGCTTCATCGGCATGCCCGTGGTAAATATTGTTGAGCTGAATCTGGCGCTGGACGCGCTAAGGAAAAACTAAATGACCGACGAGCCCATGCGCCCGGATCCGGACAGGCTGCTTGAACAGACGGCTGAAGCCCATCGCGGCAAACTGAAAATTTTCTTCGGCGCCTGCGCGGGCGTCGGGAAAACCTTCGCCATGCTGACGGAAGCCCAGCGGCTTCGGGCGCAGGGGCTCGATATTCTGATCGGCGTGGTTGAAACCCACGGACGTAAAGAGACGGCATCACTGCTGAAGGGGCTGGCAACCCAGCCGCCCCGCCGCATCAGCCATCGCGGTCGGTTAGTCACGGAATTCGATCTCGATGCCGCCCTCGCCCGCCGTCCTGCCCTTATCCTGATGGACGAACTGGCGCACAGCAATGCGCCAGGCTCGCGCCACCCTAAACGCTGGCAGGACGTTGAAGAATTACTGGAAGCCGGCATCGATGTGTTCACGACGGTTAACGTTCAGCATCTCGAAAGCCTGAACGACGTGGTCAGCGGCGTGACCGGCATTCAGGTGCGCGAAACGGTGCCCGATCCCTTCTTCGATTCCGCAGACGAGGTGGTGCTGGTCGACCTGCCGCCCGATGATTTGCGCCAGCGCCTGCACGAAGGCAAAGTCTATATCGCCGGTCAGGCCGAGCGCGCCATCGAACATTTCTTCCGTAAAGGCAACCTGATAGCCCTGCGCGAGCTGGCCCTGCGCCGAACCGCCGACCGGGTGGACGATCAGATGCGCGCCTGGCGCGACCTGCAGGGCCAGGAACGCGTCTGGCACACGCGGGATGCCATCCTGCTGTGCGTGGGCCACGGCAGCGGCAATGAAAAGCTTGTCCGCACCGCCGCGCGCCTGGCTGCCAAATTTGGCAGCGTCTGGCATGCGGTGTATGTCGAAACGCCGCAGCTGCACGCGCTGCCCGAAAACCAGCGTCGCGCGATCCTGAGTTCGCTGCGCCTTGCGCAGGAGCTGGGTGCGGAAACCGCCACCCTTTCCGATCCTCAGGAAGATAAAGCCATTCTGCGCTACGCGCGCGAGCATAACCTGGGGAAAATCGTCATTGGCCGTCGTCAGCATCGCCGCTGGTTTAGCCGCGAATCCTTTGCCGACAAGCTGGCCCGTCGCGCGCCGGATCTGGATCTGGTGATCGTGGCGCTGGACGACAAACCTACACCCTTACCCAATCGTGCGCCAGACAGCCGCACCTTCAGCGATAAATGGCGCATTCAGCTTCGCGGCTGTCTTGTCGCCGTCGTGCTCTGTGCCCTGATTACCGTGATTGCCAGCCAGTGGCTGATTGCGTTTGACGCCGCCAACCTGGTGATGATCTACCTTCTCGGCGTGGTGGTGGTGGCGCTCTTTTACGGGCGCTGGCCGTCGGTCCTGGCGACGGTGATTAACGTCATCAGCTTCGATCTGTTCTTTATTGCTCCCCGCGGGACGCTCGCCGTCTCGGACGTGCAGTACATCCTCACCTTTGCCGTGATGCTCACCGTCGGGCTGGTGATCGGCAATCTGACGGCGGGCGTGCGCTATCAGGCGCGTATCGCCCGCTATCGCGAACAGCGCACGCGCCATCTCTATGAGATGTCGAAATCGCTGGCGGTGGGCCGCACGCCGCTGGATATCGTACAGACCAGCGAGCAGTTTATCCGCTCGACGTTTCATGCCAGCAACCTGATTTTACTTCCGGACGAACACGGCAAGCTGCGCCCGCTGACGTCGGCCTCAGGCATGACGCCCTGGGACGAAGCCATCGCGCGCTGGAGCTTTGACAAAGGCTTACCGGCGGGCGCAGGGACCGACACCCTCCCCGGCGTTCCCTATCAAATTCTGCCGCTGCGCAGCGCCGATAAAAATCAGGGGCTGGTCATCGTGGAGCCTTCCAACCTGCGCCAGCTGATGATCCCCGAACAGCAGAGACTGCTGGAGACCTTTACCCTACTGGTGGCCAGCGCGCTGGAGAGGCTGGCCCTCACCGCCAGCGAGGAACAGGCCCGTCTGGCGAGCGAGCGTGAAAGCATTCGTAACTCGCTGCTGGCGGCGCTGTCTCACGATCTGCGTACCCCGCTCACCGTCCTGTTCGGCCAGTCAGAAATTCTGACGCTGGACCTGGCGGCGGAAGGCTCTAAACATGCCCTTCAGGCCAGCGAGATCCGCCAGCACGTGCTGAATACCACGCGCCTGGTGAATAACCTGCTCGACATGGCGCGTATCCAGTCGGGCGGTTTTAACCTCAAAAAAGAGTGGCTCACGCTGGAAGAGGTGGTGGGCAGCGCGCTGAAAATGCTCGAACCCGGTCTGGGCGGGCGACATATCGCGCTGAACATGCCCGAGCCCCTGACCTTAATTCATGTCGATGGTCCGCTGTTTGAACGGGTGCTGATCAACCTGCTGGAAAATGCCGGCAAATATGCGGGCGCCAGTGCTCAAATTGGCGTTGATGCGACAGTGGAAGATGGCGCGCTTCGCCTTAACGTCTGGGATACAGGCCCCGGCATTCCAGCCGGGCAGGAGTTGGCTATTTTCGAGAAATTCGCACGCGGCAATAAGGAGTCGGCCATTCCGGGCGTGGGGCTGGGGCTGGCAATATGCCAGGCGATCATTGACGTCCACGGCGGGTCCATTTCCGCAGTGAATCGTCCCGAAGGCGGCGCGCGGTTTTGTGTTACACTTCCTCTGGAAACCCCGCCAGAACTTAATGAATTACCAGAGGATTTGTGATCAACGTTCTGATTGTTGAAGATGAGATCGCCATTAGCCGTTTTCTGCGCGCTGCGCTGGAAGGAGACGGTCTGCGCGTTCATGATGCGGGTACGCTTCAGCGGGGTTTAATTGAGGCCGCCACCCGCAAGCCGGACCTGGTGATCCTCGATCTTGGACTCCCGGACGGCGACGGCATCGATTTTATTCGTGAAGTCCGCCAGTGGAGCCAGATGCCGATCCTCGTGCTCTCCGCCCGTACTGAAGAGACGGATAAAATCGCCGCGCTGGATGCCGGGGCGGATGACTATCTGATTAAACCGTTTGGTATCGGCGAGCTTCAGGCTCGCCTTCGCGTGGCGCTGCGTCGCCACAGCGCCACCACGCCTGCCGATCCAACCTACGCGTTTGGGGATATCCGGGTTGACCTGGCCGCGCGGCGCATTTTGCGCGGCGAAGAGGAAATTCATCTTACGCCCATTGAGTTTCGCCTGCTCGCCGTGCTGCTCAACAACCACGGCAAGGTTCTCACCCAGCGCCAGTTGTTAAGTCAGGTGTGGGGACCCAACGCCGTGGAGCATAGTCACTATTTACGCATATATATGGGACATCTTCGTCAGAAACTCGAAGTCGACCCCGCTCGCCCTCGCCATTTATTAACTGAAACCGGTATCGGTTATCGGTTTATGCTTTGAATAACTATTCATTTTATTTTTAAATAAAACCGAAATACCTCAGACAATATTTCATAAATAACCCATACGTTATTTTTACGGGCTATTTTTGCTCATTTAAAACATTGATAATACAACCTGTTAACGCAACACCAACAAATCAGAGTTTTGATCTGCGATATTCATCCAAAACGAATATTTATTTCTGATTTGATCGGTTAACGGTGATCTTGTTCACAGTTAATCGCTTTTTCCTGGATAAAATGACCATGCTTTCAATTACTGAAAGGAAAATGAAACATGGAAAACAACAATCGCTTAATGCCCCATATAAGGCGGACAACGCATATCATGATGTTTGCCCACCGAAACTGCTTTGACTTTCATCTCTTTAATGCCCGGTAGTCCTTCGACTTCTGGCGCACTCGCTTACAGGTTATCCTGAAACATCTTATTTTACAGGTATTTGCCTGTGAACTCGTGCGCTCATTCATCTTGATTCAGACTCATCCGCACCGGGCGGACTGAATTTCAATCTTCAAAAAAGCAATGTACTGATTTTAATCAGCGGCCACCCTTTGCTTTTTTTCCGGAAAATTATCGATTTCTTTCTTGCAAGAAATCGAGGGACGCTTATTACCTAAAATAAAGAGAGAAAGATGAAAAGTTTAAAAATCGCAGCCAGCCGCGCTTGTCCTGATTGCTTTACCACCCAGCGTGAACTGGTAGATATCCGCGCCTCTGATTATATTGATGTTGCCGCCATTGTTCTGGCGGTCACAGATATTGCCAGCGGCATACTGGACGAAATAGAAGCCACCGGTTTTGGCATTCCCGTATTTGTCGCGACGCAGAAAGAAGAGTTCATTCCGGCAGACTATTTATCGCGCATTCATGGCGTATTTGAGTATTCAGACACCAGCAACGACTTTTATGGACGCCAGCTGGAAGCAGCGGCCCAAAAGTATGAAACCCAGCTGCGCCCGCCGTTTTTCCGCGCCCTGGTCGACTACGTGAAGCAGGGCAACAGCGCGTTTGACTGCCCGGGCCATCAGGGCGGCCAGTTCTTCCGCCGCCATCCTGCCGGCAATCAGTTCGTTGATTTCTTTGGCGAGACGCTTTTCCGCTCCGACCTGTGTAACGCCGACGTGGCGATGGGCGATCTGCTGATTCACGAAGGCGCGCCGTGCATTGCGCAGCAACATGCGGCGAAGGTCTTTAATGCCGATAAGACCTACTTCGTGCTGAATGGCACCTCGTCATCCAACAAAGTGGTGCTTAACGCCCTGCTCACCCCGGGCGACCTGGTGCTGTTCGACCGTAACAACCACAAATCTAACCATCACGGTGCCCTCCTCCAGGCCGGTGCAACGCCGGTCTATCTGGAAACCGCGCGCAACCCGTACGGCTTTATCGGCGGCATTGACGCCCACTGTTTTGAAGAAAGTTATCTGCGCGAGCTGGTGGCGGAGGTGGCGCCGAGCCGTGCACGCGATGCGCGTCCGTTCCGCCTGGCGGTGATCCAGCTGGGTACCTACGATGGCACCATCTATAACGCCCGTCAGGTGGTGGATAAGATTGGGCATCTGTGTGATTACATCCTGTTTGACTCCGCCTGGGTGGGTTACGAGCAGTTTATCCCGATGATGGCCGACTGCTCTCCGCTGCTGCTGGAGCTGAACGAAAACGACCCGGGGATTTTGGTTACCCAGTCCGTGCATAAACAGCAGGCGGGCTTCTCCCAGACCTCGCAAATCCACAAGAAAGATAGCCACATCAAAGGACAGCAGCGCTATGTCCCGCACAAGCGGCTGAATAATGCCTTTATGATGCACGCCTCCACCAGCCCGTTTTATCCGCTGTTCGCTGCGCTGGACATTAACGCCCGTATGCATGAAGGCCAGAGCGGCCGCAACATGTGGATGGACTGCGTGGTGAACGGTATCGAAGCGCGCAAGCTGATTCTGGAAAACTGCCATTATCTGCGCCCCTTCGTGCCGGAGACGGTGGATGGCCGTCCGTGGGAAAGCTGGGACACGGCGGAAATTGCGACCGATCTGCGCTTCTTCCACTTCGTACCGGGTGAAAACTGGCACGCCTTTGAAGGCTACGCCGAGCATCAGTACTTTATCGACCCGTGCAAGCTCCTGCTAACCACGCCGGGCATTAACGCCCGCACCGGGGAGTATGACGACTTCGGCGTGCCCGCCACTATCCTCGCTAACTTCCTGCGTGAAAACGGCATCGTGCCGGAAAAATGCGATCTCAACTCGATCCTGTTCCTGCTCACGCCTGCGGAAGATATGGGCAAACTGCAGCAGCTGGTGGCGCAGCTGGTGCGCTTCGAAAAACTGCTCGAGAGCGATGTTCCGCTGAAAGACGTCCTGCCTTCTCTCTACAAACAGCATCCGGAACGTTACGCGGATTACACCCTGCGCCAGATCTGCCAGGAGATGCATGACCTGTATGCCCGCCACAACGTGAAGCAGCTGCAGAAAGAGATGTTCCGCAAGTCCCATTTCCCACGCGTGATGATGAGCCCGCAGGACGCCAACTACGCCTATCTGCGCGGTGAAGTTGAACTGGTTTCACTGCGCGACGCGGAAGGCCGCATCGCCGCGGAAGGCGCCCTTCCTTATCCGCCGGGGGTATTGTGCGTGGTCCCTGGGGAGGTCTGGGGCGGCTCCGTGCTGCGCTACTTCGCGGCGCTGGAAGAAGGCATCAACCTGCTGCCGGGCTTCGCGCCGGAGCTGCAGGGTGTGTACGTCGAAGAGTGCGAGGGCCGCAAACAGGTTCGCTGTAACGTCATCAAACAACCCGCCACTCAGCCCGCGCTGCTGAAAGGAGAGAAATTATGAGTAAGTCCAATAAGATGGGCGTGGTGCAGCTAACTATCCTCACCATGGTGAACATGATGGGCTCCGGGATTATCATGCTGCCAACCAAACTGGCTGAGGTGGGTACCATCTCTATCATCTCCTGGCTGGTGACCGCCGTAGGCTCAATGGCGCTGGCGTGGGCGTTTGCCAAGTGCGGGATGTTCAGCCGCAAGTCAGGCGGCATGGGGGGCTACGCCGAGTATGCCTTTGGTAAGTCTGGCAACTTTATGGCCAACTATACCTACGGGGTGTCACTGCTGATCGCCAACGTGGCGATTGCCATCTCCGCCGTGGGCTACGGTACGGAGCTGTTTGGCGTGACGCTCAGCCCGGTACAGATTGGCCTGGCCACAATCGGCGTGCTGTGGATCTGCACCGTGGCTAACTTTGGCGGGGCGCGTATCACCGGACAGCTCTCCAGCATCACCGTCTGGGGGGTAATTATTCCCGTTGTCGGCCTGTGCATCATCGGCTGGTTCTGGTTCAGCCCGACCCTGTACGCCAACTCCTGGAACCCGCACCATGTGCCGTTCTTCAGCGCAGTCTGCTCTTCTATCGCCATGACGCTCTGGGCCTTCCTCGGTCTGGAATCCGCCTGCGCGAACGCAGAAGTGGTTGATAATCCGGAAAAGAACGTCCCGATTGCGGTCCTCGGCGGTACGCTGGGCGCGGCGGTGATCTATATCGTCTCGACTAACGTGATTGCCGGGATTGTGCCAAACATGGATCTTGCTAACTCTACGGCGCCGTTCGGACTGGCCTTCGCGCAGATGTTCACGCCGGAAGTCGGGAAAGTGATTATGGGTCTGATGGTCATGTCGTGCTGCGGTTCACTCCTTGGCTGGCAGTTCACCATCGCGCAGGTGTTTAAATCCTCGGCTGATGAAGGGTACTTCCCAAAAATCTTCTCCCGCGTGACCAAAGCCGATGCGCCGGTGCAGGGCATGCTGGCGATTGTCATCTTCCAGAGTGGATTGTCGCTGATGACCATTAGCCCGTCGCTGAACAGCCAGTTTAACGTGCTGGTCAACCTGGCTGTCGTGACGAATATCATTCCGTATATTCTGTCGATGGCGGCGCTGGTGATCATTCAGAAAGTGGCGAAGGTGGATCCGCGCAAAGCGCGCGCGGCCAATATCGTGGCGCTGATTGGCGCGATTTACAGCTTCTATGCGCTCTACTCATCGGGCCAGGAAGCGATGCTCTACGGGGCAATGGTAACCTTTATGGGCTGGACGCTGTACGGTCTGGTGTCACCACGGTTTGAATTGAAGAACAAGCACAGTTAGGTCAAAGCAAAACGGCAACCCAAGGGTTGCCGTTTTATTGTTTTCTCCCTCTCCCTTCGGGAGAGGGTCAGGATGAGGGCATCAGCCCGCACCCAAACCGCACTTACGCGTTTTTCAGCACTTCGCTGACAATCTCTACCGCTTCTTTCTCAATCTGCTGACGATGCTCAGCGCCGAGGAAACTTTCGCAATAGATTTTATACGCATCTTCCGTGCCGGATGGACGCGCGGCGAACCAGCCGTTTTCGGTCATCACTTTCAGTCCACCAATGGAGGCGCCGTTACCCGGTGCCGCCGTCAGACGTGCGGTGATCGGGTCGCCCGCCAGGGTGCTTGCGCTGACCATCTCCGGTGAGAGTTTGGAGAGGGCCGCTTTCTGGGCTGACGTCGCGCTGGCCTGAATACGGTTATAGCTTGGTGCACCAAAGCGTGCCGCCAGCTCGTTGTAATGTTCCTGCGGGTTCTTACCGGTGACCGCGGTGATTTCCGCCGCCAGCAGGCACATGATGATGCCGTCTTTATCGGTTGACCATGGCGTGCCGTCGAAACGCAGGAAAGATGCGCCCGCACTCTCTTCACCGCCGAAGCCGAAGCTGCCGTCGTGCAGACCGTCAACAAACCATTTGAAGCCCACCGGCACTTCCACCAGCTTGCGGCCCAGCGCCTCAACCACGCGGTCGATCATCGCCGAGGAAACCAGCGTTTTACCGACAGCCACCTCTTTGCCCCACTGCGGACGGTGCTGGAACAGATAGTTAATTGCGACCGCAAGATAGTGATTCGGGTTCATCAGCCCGGCTGGGGTGACGATACCGTGACGGTCATAATCGGGGTCGTTAGCAAACGCCAGATCGAATTTATCACGCAGCGCCAGCAGGCCCGCCATCGCGCACTCGGAGGAGCAGTCCATACGGATCGCGCCGTCTTTGTCCAGATGCATAAAGCGGAAGGTCTGATCGACGTGATCGTTCACGATGGTCAGATCCAGCTTGTAGTGCTCGGCGATACGTTTCCAGTATTCGATACCGGAGCCGCCCAGCGGATCCACGCCCAGCTTGAGGCCGGCTTTCTGGATGGCCGCCATATCGACGATATCCGCCAGGCCTTCCACGAACGGCTGAACCAGATCCAGCTCTTTCACGTGGCCGGACGCCATGGCCGCATCCAGAGAGATGCGCTTCACGCCTTTCAGGTCATCAGCCAGCAGCGCGTTCGCGCGATCCTCCACCACTTTGGTGACGTTGGTATCTGCCGGGCCACCGTTAGGCGGGTTATATTTGATACCACCGTCTTCCGGCGGGTTGTGGGATGGCGTGATAACGATACCGTCAGCCAGCGCGCCACCTTTTTTGTTGTGCACCAGGATGGCGTTAGAGACCGCAGGCGTTGGGGTGAAGCCGTTGTTCTCCTGAACAATCACATCGACACCGTTTGCCGCCAGCACTTCCACAACAGAGATGAACGCCGGTTCAGACAGGGCATGGGTATCTTTCCCCACGTAGCACGGACCGGTAACGCCGTTTTTAGCGCGCTCTTCCGCAATGGCCTGAGCAATGGCCAGAATGTGCGGTTCGTTAAAGCTGTGGCGCGCCGCGCTGCCGCGGTGACCAGATGTACCAAACTTCACTGCGTGTTCTGCGTTGCCCACGACCGGCTTCAGCACGTAATACTGCGCGGTCAGCTGAGCGACGTTAATCAAATCGCTTTGTTGTGCAGGTTGGCCTGCACGGCTGTGATTTGCCATTACCGGGTCCTTCTGATGCAAGGGTTAAATTGTACCGCAAACCTTTTCAATCAATTCCGCCGGGAACTGCATGGACTGCATGATGTGTTCAATCATGCTGCACTTGCGGCCCGTATTGGTATTGGTGATCACCCAGTACGGGGTGCCAGGAACATGTTTGGGTTTGGTTTGATTGCCATTTTGCAGCAGCGTCTGCTCGTCGCCCGCGAAATAGACGCGAGTACGACCGTGCAGCGACTCGGTCGCTTCAGCAAACGCTTTGTTATCCAGTGAGTAAAGTGTAGACAGCACCAGCATAAAGCGGTTAACCGCCTTTTTCTGCTCCGCGTATTCATCGGAAAGGAGCAGCTCGCGCATCGCGCGCACTTTATCTTTTGCCGGCGTCACGGCAGGTTTTGCTTGTGCAACAACGCTTGGCTGAGACACGACATCTTTGGTGACTGGGGTAGCAGGCTGTGAAGCGGCGGAAATTTTAAGCATGCGCCGTAAAATGTCGGACGCGCTCTCCCCGATATGCCGCGTCTGGCTGGCAATATACTGATAGAGTTCGTCATCAACTTCGATTGTTTTCATCTTAATCCAGTGCGATATCTTATCTGAATACAAGTCATTGGGATTATAAGGTCAAATCCCAACAGCGGATAGCGTCAAACCAGGTTGGCGGCAAAAGTCAGATTAAACTGGAACCTTGCAGCCGGGCGGCAGAATGGTCAACATGATACCCTAACCTGACATACGTAAAAAAAGAACTTTGCCATGAAATTGAATACCCGAGCGCAAACTGCACAATCGCCGAACAATAATTCTCCCATCGTACTGGTTCACGGGCTTTTTGGCAGCCTGGATAACCTGGGCGTGCTGGCGCGCGATCTGGTTACTGACCACGATATTTTACAGGTCGATATGCGCAATCACGGTCTTTCCGGCCGTTCCGACGAGATGACCTACGCGGCAATGGCGCAGGATCTGCTGGATACGCTGGATGCCAACGACCTGCAAAAGGTGACCCTCATCGGGCATTCAATGGGTGGCAAAGCAGTGATGGCCCTGACGGCACTGGCCCCGGAGCGTATTAACGGCCTGATTGTAATTGATGTTGCGCCCGTGGATTACGACGTCCGCCGCCACGACGAAATTTTTGCCGCCATCAATGCGGTCACCGAAGCGGGCGTCGCGACTCGCCAACAGGCGGCTGCCGTCATGCGTGAGCATCTTGATGAAGAAGGCGTAGTCCAGTTCCTGCTGAAGTCGTTTGTTGACGGCCAATGGCGTTTTAACGTGCCGGTGCTCTGGAACCAGTACAACAACATCGTGGGCTGGGAAACCGTCCCCGCCTGGCCGCACCCTACCCTCTTTATTCGCGGCGGTAACTCTCCTTACGTTACCGACGCGTACCGCGACACGCTGCTGGCCCAATTCCCGCAGGCTCGCGCCCACGTGATTGCCGGTGCCGGACACTGGGTGCACGCAGAAAAACCCGATGCCGTGCTGCGCGCCATTCGCCGCTATCTCGCTGATACGACAAATTGATTAAAAAGAAAGCGACTGGAAGGCTGCGGGCTTCCAGTCGTTGGCGTGCCGTTTTTGGTGATGTATGATGGCGCGCTTATCGCCCGGGCATTAGCAGGGCGGCGTGTTTCCCCCGAAGTCTCAGAATCATGGCCAAAGAACAAACGGACCGTACGACACTAGATCTGTTCGCGAATGAGCGTCGCCCGGGACGACCGAAGACGAATCCGCTTTCGCGCGATGAACAGCTGCGTATCAATAAACGCAATCAGCTTAAACGCGATAAAAATCGCGGGCTTAAGCGTGTCGAACTGAAGCTTAACGCCGACGCCGTCGATGCGCTGAACGAGCTGGCTGACGCGCGAAATATCAGCCGCAGCGAGCTCATTGAAGAGATGTTAATCGCCCAGCTTGAGACGTTGCGCAGCCAGGCATAAGTCTGAAAATCCCCTTTATTACCCTTTTCATGTAGCACAGAGTGCAGTCCTGCGCGATAGCTGTTTCCGCAGGGTTGCCAGTTCTGCTATTATTGCCCTTATCCGTGGCCGAATTGCGCCACCATACTATTAAGTTTCAAGAGGTTATTTTACTCATGGCAATCATCGGCATTTTCTTTGGCAGTGATACCGGCAATACCGAAAATATCGCAAAAAACATTCAAAAACAGCTCGGTAAAGACGTTGCTGATGTGCATGACATTGCCAAGAGCAGCAAAGAAGATCTGGAAGGCTATGATATTCTGCTGCTGGGTATCCCAACCTGGTACTACGGTGAAGCCCAGTGCGACTGGGATGATTTCTTCCCGACGCTGGAAGAAGTGGACTTCAACGGTAAGCTAGTTGCCCTGTTTGGCTGCGGTGACCAGGAAGACTACGCTGAGTATTTCTGTGACGCGCTGGGTACCATCCGCGACATCATTGAGCCGAATGGCGCGGTTATCGTAGGCCACTGGCCGACCGCTGGTTACCACTTCGAAGCGTCTAAAGGCCTGGCCGATGACGATCATTTCGTGGGTCTGGCCATCGACGAAGACCGTCAGCCAGAACTGACCGCAGAGCGCGTTGAGAAATGGGTTAAGCAGATCCGTGAAGAGCTGCACCTGGACGATATTCTTAACGCCTGATTTTTCTCGCGGCGCAACGGCGGTTGCGCCCGTGCACCAGGTCAAACCGATTAAATTAATTGCTACAATCTTTTAACTTTTTCGCCCAGACCTGTACAATGTCTCCCTGATAAAATGTGGTTTTCCATCGAGCAAGTTTGTTGGTGATACCCCATTTTTATAAGCATATTTTGCCTGAGACTTGCAGTTTTCATTTAGCCATGGCAGTTCTATAATGAGACGCATTATCCCAGGTGCATTTTCTGTCACTTCCTACAGAAGTGAATCGTTTAGCAACAGGACAGATTCCGCATGACTGACAACAATACCGCATTAAAGAAGGCTGGCCTGAAAGTTACGCTTCCTCGGTTAAAAATCCTCGAAGTGCTTCAGGGTCCAGACAATCACCATGTCAGTGCGGAAGACCTTTATAAACGTCTTATCGACATGGGTGAAGAGATTGGGCTGGCTACCGTCTATCGCGTGCTGAACCAGTTTGATGACGCGGGCATTGTCACCCGTCATAATTTCGAAGGCGGTAAATCTGTTTTCGAACTGACCCAGCAGCAGCACCACGATCATTTGATCTGCCTCGACTGCGGCAAGGTCATTGAATTCAGCGATGATTCCATCGAAGCGCGCCAGCGTGAAATCGCCGCGCGTCACGGTATCCGCCTGACCAACCACAGCCTGTATCTTTACGGTCACTGCGCTGAAGGCGACTGCCGCGAAGATGACCACGCGCACGACGCAAAATAATCAAGTGTTCATACTCTGAGCCAGCCGAAAGGTTGGCTTTTTTTTGCCAGAAAAAAGCCCGGTAAGCGCAGCGCCACCGGGCGTAAAGCAACTTATTTATTATTGTTGCGTATCTCGTTCCAGATCTTATCGCAACGCTTGGTCACTTCCTGATCGTTACCGGTTTTACGCGCCTGGATACAGGCCTGGTAATCCATCACGCGGACATTCTCCCGCGTCGCAAACTGCTCATGCGCTTTCTCTTTCTTCAGCACGTTCAGCACGCTCTGACAGGCGTCAATTTTCTCCGGCGATCCTTCTGCTGTATTAATACAGGCGCTATAGGCCTCCTTCAGCCGGGAATCTTCTTTCGGTGCCTCACTCTGAGCACACGCCACCAGCCCTGATGCCAGTAACGCGACGATTACGATTTTTTTCATCATATGCAGTCTCCGGTCCGGCGGGATCTAACCCGCCGGAAGATTCATCAGAAGATAGTGAACGGTGCGATAACCATGAATTTCACGTCACGTTCATCCTGGAAGATGTTGCCGTAACCGCCCGCGTAGCTCGGGATATCGGAGTGGTTGTCATATTGAGTGAAGTGCAGTTTGAACATTGTGCCTTTCGCGCGGCCATCCTGCAGGGTATAGATAGCATCGAGGCTGTAAGAAGACTCTTTCAGGCGATAGTTGGGATCGTAGTATGCGTCCGGAGTTGCCATATCGGCAGGTTTTGCATCCCAGGCGTAAGCGTAAGAAGCGCCCACCGCCCAGCCAGGCAGGTTCCAGTTTTTCAGGTCGTACATTGCGCCGAAGAAGACCGCTTTCTCGCCGTCGGCGTTGAAGTCTGAGCGGTTATCCCACCAGATATCAAGACGACCGTTGGATGAGGCATAGGTCGGGGTCATACGCTGCAGGAAGTAGCCCTGCTGCCCTTCCGCCTTCACCCATGTTCCTTCCAGACGTAAATCAACCTGACCGACCTTATAGCCGAAGGTTAGCGCCTGCAGCCACGCGGTGCCATCATAAATGTCATTGACGCCACCGTTGCTGACTTTGTCGCGCGTACCGTAGAACTGATAGCTGGTACTCAGCGGGCTACCCGCGACATCAAACTTATAGCTGGCCTTGGCAAAGTACTGATCGATATACCCTTGCGCCTGGCCAAATGCTGCTTCGAGAACCAGATCGTTTTTGAAGTCGTATTTCGCCCCCAGCGAGTGGAGATAATCGACTTTGGTTTTCTTATCGTTCTGGTAGAACTTGTCCATCTCGATGTGCCAGGGTGCTTTGTACTCGTTGGTCCACATATAGGAGAAGCTCAACGCACCCGCATCACCGTAGTCAAAGTTCGCCCCGGCTTCCGCACCCTGATAGGTACCCGGCATAAAACTCCAGTGCGGTGCTAACAGGGTCTGGCCAGTTGGCTGAATATAACCACCGCGCGCCCATACCGGACCGTATTTAAATTTTGCAGCGGCTTTGTACAGGCTGATGCCGCTCTTATCCCCGGACCAGTCTTCTTTATACGCTTTATTGCTGGAGGAGAAGGCAATTTCGTTCGGGTGGGCGCTGTCGCCGTTTTCCGCCATTTCAATCGCGGTAAACGCAGCAATATCCAGACCGAACATATCCGCGGCATAGCCTGACTGGAAGTCCAGGTTGGCGTTCCAGGTGGAATGAGAAAGGTTGGTTTTGTATTTGTCTTCGGTGACGTCTTTACGGTCACGTTCACGCTGCCAGTAATAGATACCGCCCGTGAGGGTAGAATCGTCGATGAAGCCCGCCGCTTTCGCCTCTGGTGTCACCACCAGGCCCGACATTGCTGTCACACCGGCAATAGCCAGCGCCAGCGCACTACGTTTGCCACTGAACGTACGCATAGATTATTCCTCTTTGACGAATTAAAACGCCTGAAACGGCGTAAATAAAAAAGACCAAATGGTCAGGGGTAGTTTTAAATACCCTCGAATTAACTACCGTCGTTAGATTATTTTTCGCGACGCGAATTATCAATGCTTTTTAGCGGACAAAAGTCAGGATTATGACGAAGTGCACATAATCAGTAGTGCTTTGTAACATTTGCAGGGAGGCGAGGAATGGCGGGGAATTTTCAATTATTTCAGTGGCTAGACGAGAAACATCTTCCCTTTCTTATAACCTTTTTGTTTTTCCTAATGACACAAACTTTTTTTTGAAAAATAAGTAGCACCTCATTGACCTGATATTTTTATCACACCTTTTTAGGCCCTGGCTTAATACCCTGATCGTTAAATAAAAAAACGCCGCATAGTGCGGCGTTTGTCTCTCATTGACCAGACCAGCAATATTATTCGCCGATCTTCGTCCAGGTATCACGCAGACCTACGGTACGGTTAAATACCGGTTTTTCTGCCGTGCTGTGACGGCTGTCCAGGCAGAAGTAACCTTCACGTTCGAACTGGAACGCTTTGCCTGCTTCAGCGTTTTTCAGAGAAGGCTCCGCATAACCCTGCTTAATCACCAAAGATTCCGGGTTGATGGTCGCCAGGAAGTCTTCCGCAGCACCAGGGTTAGGCACGCTGAACAGACGATCGTACAGACGAATTTCTACCGGCAGCGCGTGGGATGCGCTCACCCAGTGGATAACGCCTTTCACCTTGCGGCCATCCGCAGGATCTTTGCTCAACGTTTCAGCATCATAAGAACAGAAGATGGTGGTGATATTCCCTTCTGCATCTTTCTCAACGCGCTCGGCTTTGATGACGTAGGCATTACGCAGACGCACTTCTTTACCCAGCACCAGACGCTTGTACTGCTTGTTGGCTTCTTCGCGGAAGTCAGCGCGGTCAATCCAGATCTCGCCGCTGAACGGCACGTCACGGCTTCCCATTTCCGGCTTGTTCGGATGGTTAGGCATGGAGACCAGCTCGCTTTCACCCTGCGGATAGTTTTCGATAACCAGTTTCACCGGATCGATAACCGCCATCGCGCGCGGAGCGTTTTCGTTGAGATCTTCGCGAATGCATGATTCAAGAGACGCCATCTCGATGGTGTTGTCCTGCTTGGTCACGCCGATACGTTTGCAGAACTCACGAATAGAGGCGGCAGTGTAACCACGACGACGCAGACCAGAAATGGTAGGCATACGTGGATCATCCCAGCCCTCAACGTGCTTGTCGGTCACCAGCAGGTTCAGCTTACGCTTGGACATCACGGTGTATTCCAGGTTCAGGCGAGAGAACTCGTACTGGCGCGGATGCACAGGAATGGTGATGTTATCCAGAACCCAGTCGTACAGACGACGGTTGTCCTGGAACTCCAGCGTACACAGGGAGTGCGTAATGCCTTCCAGCGCATCGCTGATGCAGTGGGTAAAGTCGTACATCGGGTAGATGCACCACTTGTTGCCGGTCTGGTGGTGTTCCGCAAACTTAATGCGGTACAGCACCGGATCGCGCATCACGATAAACGGAGACGCCATGTCGATTTTGGCACGCAGGCACGCTTTGCCTTCTTCGAAGCCACCGGCACGCATTTTTTCAAACAGCGCCAGGTTCTCTTCCACGCTGCGGTCGCGGAACGGGCTGTTTTTGCCCGGTGCGGTCAGCGTACCGCGATACTCACGGATCTCGTCAGCAGACAGCTCGTCGACATACGCCAGACCCTTGTTGATAAGCTCTACCGCATAGGTGTACAGCTGATCAAAATAGTCAGAGGAGTAGCAGATATCGCCAGACCAGTTGAAGCCCAGCCATTGCACGTCGTTCTTAATGGACTCAACGTATTCGATGTCTTCTTTTACTGGGTTGGTGTCATCGAAACGCAGGTTGCACTGTCCCTGGTAGTCTTGCGCAATGCCAAAGTTCAGGCAGATGGACTTCGCATGCCCGATATGCAGGTAGCCGTTCGGCTCCGGCGGAAAGCGGGTATGAATTGTGGTGTGCTTACCACTGGCCAGATCTTCATCGATGATCTGACGAATAAAGTTACTCGGGCGGGCTTCAGCCTCACTCATCGTGGATTCCTCAAAGCGTAAACAACGTATAACGGCATATGATCTTATAAGCCGGACGTAGTGACAACCCTTAAAACGTCTCTGAAGAAAATAATGGGGGCATTTGCTGCAAAAAAAAGCGGCGGAGGATCTCCCCCGCCGCTTAAGGCATGACTCTACTCAGGAGCGATTACTTGCCTTTAATCTCGTACAGCGGTGTTTGACCCGCAACAACCTGACCTTTCGCCTGAATGACCAGGCCGCTGAAGTCGTCGATGTTGCTGCAAACGACCGGACTTATCATGGAGCGCGCGTTGGCGTTCAGGAAGTCCAGATCCATTACCAGAATCGGCTGCCCAGCCACCACTTCAGCGCCCTCTTCCACCAGACGAGTAAAGCCCTGGCCGTTCAGCGCAACGGTATCGATACCCATATGGACAACGATCTCCGCGCCATTTTCGGTTTCGAGGCAGAACGCATGGTTGGTGTTGAAGATTTTCACGATGGTACCGGCAGCCGGAGACACAACGGTTTTGTCCGTTGGTTTCACCGCCACACCGTCACCGACCGCTTTGCTGGCGAAGGCTTCGTCAGGCACCTGCTCAATCGCAACGACTTCACCGGTTACCGGTGAAACCAGCGCGGCTATCGTTTTGGCGTTGGGTACCGCCTGCGGTTTTGCAGCCGCTGGCGCGGCGGCAGGTGCGACAGAAGCTTCTGCTGCGGCTACCGGGCCGGTAGTTTTCATGGCATTAGCAATTTTCTCTGCCACAAAGCCAACGATAATCTGCACGCTGGTTTTGTTCAGGCGGATAACACCGGACGCGCCCAGACGTTTGGCCAGCGCTTCGTTCACCAGGGAAGAGTCTTTGACGTTCAGACGCAGACGAGTGATACAGGCATCGATACCGGTCAGGTTGTCAGAACCGCCTACTGCGGCGATGTACTGACGCGCCAGACCTGAAACGTCCTGGTCCTGAGCACCGCTCACGTTCACATCCTGACCATCCGCTTCGCTACCGGCCACGGCCAGTTCACGACCCGGTGTCATGAGGTTAAATTTGGTGATAGTGAAACGGAACACTACGTAGTAGATCGCGAAGAACACCAGACCTTGCGGGATCAGCATCCACCAGTGGGTCGCCAGCGGGTTACGGGACGAAAGCACCATATCCACCAGACCGGCGCTGAAGCCGAAACCGGCAATCCACTGCATGCTGGCAGCGATGAACACGGAGATACCGGTCAGCACGGCGTGGATCACATACAGAACCGGCGCCACGAACATGAAGGAGAACTCCAGCGGCTCGGTGATACCGGTGAAGAAGGCCGCGAACGCGCCCGCCATCATGATACCCAGCACTTTCGCTTTATTCTCTGGACGCGCGCAGTGGTAGATAGCCAGCGCAGCACCCGGTAGACCAAACATCATGATCGGGAAGAAGCCCGCCTGGTAACGACCGGTGATACCGACAACCGCTTTACCTGCTTCGATGGACTGTGCGCCACCCAGGAAGTTAGGGATATCGTTAATACCGGCAACGTCGAACCAGAACACGGAGTTCAGCGCGTGGTGCAGACCAACCGGGATCAGCAGACGGTTGAAGAACGCGTACACGCCCGCACCGACAGAACCCAGTTTCTGGATGTGCTCACCGAAGTTCACCAGACCGTCGAAAATCATCGGCCAGACGTACATCATGATGAACGCGACAACGATCATCACAAACGAGGTCAGGATAGGGACCAGACGGCGGCCGCTAAAGAAGGAGAGCGCTTTTGGCAGCTCTACGCTGCTGAAGCGGTTATACAGTTCGGCAGAGATGATACCCACAAGGATACCGACAAACTGGTTGCTGATCTTACCGAATGCCGCCGGAACCTGGTCCGCCGGAATTTTTTGGATCATGGCCACTGCTGCAGGTGAGCAGAGAGTGGTTAAGACGAGGAAACCGACAAAACCGGTCAGCGCAGCGGCACCGTCTTTGTCTTTGGACATACCGTAAGCCACACCAATCGCGAACAACACGGACATATTGTCGATAATGGCGGAACCTGACTTGATAAAGAACGCCGCCAGCGCGCTGGTATTACCCCAGCCGTTGGGGTCGATCCAGTAGCCGACACCCATCAGGATGGCTGCGGCAGGCAGCGTGGCGACCGGCACCATAAGTGCGCGGCCAACCTTTTGTAAATAACCTAGAATACTCACTTTCTTCCCCCTATGAGACCCCGTTTAAGGCATGTTCTCAGCTCTGTTTTTTATTGTGTCACGAACTATAGATACAGTTGATGCTTCACTGGCATTGTGAGTGTGTGAAAAATTAATTCGTATCGCAAATTAAACGCGTACTTTTTGTGATTTTTGTCACCAAATATCGTTATTAACCCTCCCTTGCACTGGCTAACAGTGAAAACTTATTTTATCATTCAAAAAATCAAGACGGATTGATCCGGCCTGAAAGTTTCCAGGTTACGCTTAAGTATCAGGTTCCGATAGCTATCCGCCCACTCTTCTACTTTAACTCTTGAGGTGAACAATGAGACTGATTCCCCTGGCAACTGCTGAACAAGTTGGTAAATGGGCCGCTCGCCATATCGTTAACCGTATCAACGCCTTTAAACCAACTGCCGATCGTCCTTTCGTTCTTGGACTTCCGACAGGCGGCACACCGCTGACTGCCTACAAGGCGCTGGTTGAGATGCATAAAGCAGGCCAGGTTAGCTTCAAGCATGTTGTGACATTCAACATGGATGAATACGTTGGCTTACCGAAAGACCACCCGGAAAGCTACCATAGCTTTATGCACCGTAATTTCTTTGATCACGTTGATATTCCAGCTGAAAATATTAACCTGCTGAATGGAAACGCGCCTGATATTGACGCAGAATGCCGTCAGTATGAAGAAAAAATCCGTTCTTACGGTAAGATCCACCTGTTTATGGGTGGTGTAGGTAATGATGGTCACATCGCGTTTAACGAACCGGCGTCATCTCTGGCTTCCCGCACCCGTATTAAAACGCTGACCCATGACACGCGCGTGGCAAACTCCCGCTTCTTTGACGGCGATGTTAACCAGGTTCCAAAATACGCCCTGACCGTAGGCGTAGGCACCCTGCTGGATGCTGAAGAAGTGATGATTCTGGTGCTGGGCAGCGTGAAAGCCCAGGCGCTCCAGGCTGCCGTTGAAGGCAACGTAAACCATATGTGGACCATAAGCTGCCTGCAGCTGCATCCGAAATCAGTCATCGTCTGCGACGAACCATCCACGATGGAGCTGAAGGTTAAAACGCTGAAGTACTTCAACGAGTTAGAAGCTGAGAACATCAAAGGTCTGTAATTGAATAACCGCCTCTTCATCAAGAGGCGGCCGCTTTTTTTAACCGGGGGTAGTTATGTACGCTTTAACCCACGGTCGGATTTATACCGGCCATGAAATTCTGGATGACCATGCGATTGTTATCGCTGATGGCCTGATTGAACGTGTTTGCCCGCTGGCAGAACTGCCGCCGGAGATTGAACAGCGCTCACTCAATGGAGCAGTAATCTCCCCCGGTTTCATCGACGTGCAGCTCAACGGCTGCGGCGGTGTGCAATTCAATGACACCGCGGATGCGGTGACGGTAGAAACTCTGGAGATCATGCAGAAAGCCAACGAGAAATCGGGCTGCACCAGCTATCTGCCAACGCTCATCACCAGCAGTGATGACCTTATGAAGCAGGGTATCCGCGTGATGCGAGAATACCTGGCCAAACATCCTAACCAGGCGCTGGGTCTGCACCTTGAAGGGCCATGGCTGAATATGGTCAAGAAAGGAACGCATAACCCGGACTACGTGCGTAAACCTGATGCAGAGCTGGTTGACTACATGTGTGCCAACGCCGATGTGATCACCAAAGTGACGCTGGCGCCTGAAATGACGGGTACGGATGTAATCAGCAAGCTGGCCGCCGCCGGGATTATCGTTTCAGCAGGCCACTCAAACGCAACGCTGAAAGAAGCGAAAGCCGGTTTCCGCGCGGGAATTACTTTCGCAACTCACCTTTACAACGCCATGCCGTATATCACAGGCCGTGAACCGGGTCTGGTCGGGGCGATTCTGGATGAGCCAGACGTCTACTGCGGCATTATTGCTGACGGCTTACACGTCGATTACACCAACATTCGCAACGCTAAGCGGCTGAAAGGTGACAAGCTTTGTCTGGTGACGGATGCCACCGCACCGGCAGGTGCAAATATTGAGCAGTTCATTTTTGCCGGTAAAACAATATACTACCGCAATGGACTGTGTGTGGATGAAAACGGTACGCTGAGCGGTTCCTCTTTGACCATGATTGAAGGGGTGCGTAACCTGGTAGAACATTGCGGGATTGCGCTTGATGAAGTCCTGCGTATGGCAACCCTGTATCCGGCTCGCGCAATGGGCGTGGATAAACAGCTCGGCGGAATTGCACCAGGTATGGTTGCAAACCTGACGGCATTCACACACGATTATAAAATTATTAAGACCATCGTTAATGGTAACGAGGTCGTCACTGAGTAAGTAAAAGTATGACACCTGGCGGACAAGCTCAAATCGGTAATGTCGATCTCGTTAAACAACTTAACAGTGCGGCGGTATACCGCCTGATTGACCAGCACGGCCCCATCTCGCGGATTCAGATAGCCGAACAAAGCCAGCTTGCTCCCGCCAGCGTGACAAAAATTACCCGCCAGCTCATTGAGCGCGGTCTGATCAAAGAAGTCGATCAGCAGGCCTCCACCGGGGGCCGCCGCGCCATCTCTATTATTACCGAAACCCGCAATTTTCAGGCTATTGGCGTCCGTCTGGGCCGCCATGACACTACCCTCACGCTGTACGATCTGAGCAGTAAAGCCATTGCGGAAGAACACTACCCTCTTCCGGAACGCACCCAAGAGACGCTGGAACATGCGCTGCTCAATACCATCGCGCAGTTTATTGAAAGCTGTCAGCGCAAGATCCGCGAACTCATCGCCATCTCCGTGATCCTGCCCGGCCTGGTCGACCCGGAAAGCGGCGTGATCCGCTATATGCCGCACATTCAGGTTGAAAACTGGGGGCTGGTCGACGCGCTGGAAAAGCGTTTTAAAGTGACCTGCTTTGTGGGTCACGACATCCGCTCTCTGGCGCTGGCAGAGCACTACTTTGGTGCGAGCCAGGACTGTGAAGACTCTATTCTGGTGCGCGTCCACCGCGGTACGGGTGCAGGCATTATCTCTAACGGCCGGATTTTTATTGGGCGCAACGGTAACGTCGGAGAGATCGGCCACATTCAGGTTGAACCCCTCGGGGAGCGCTGCCACTGCGGCAACTTTGGCTGCCTTGAAACGATCGCCGCCAACACGGCCATCGAGCAGCGCGTTCGCCATCTGCTTGAACAGGGTTATCAAAGCCGCGTCACGCTGGACGACTGCAAGATAGGCACCATCTGCAAAGCCGCTAATAAAGGCGACGCGCTGGCCTGCGAAGTGATCGAGCAGGTTGGACGTCATCTGGGGAAAACCATCGCCATCGCCATTAACCTGTTTAACCCACAAAAAGTGGTGATCGCCGGTGAAATTGTGGAAGCGGAAAAGGTTCTGCTCCCTGCGATTGAAGGCTGTATTAACACCCAGGCGCTGAAAGCATTCCGCCAGAATCTTCCGGTGGTTCGTTCAAAGCTTGACCATCGCTCGGCGATTGGCGCGTTCGCGCTGGTCAAACGCGCCATGCTCAACGGAATTCTGCTCCAGCATTTGCTGGAAAGCTGATCGAACCTTATAGTAACGCCTTCTTTTTTTGATGTCGGAATATCCATGACCATTAAGAACGTAATTTGTGATATCGACGGTGTGCTGATGCACGACAACGTTGCCGTGCCGGGTGCTGCGGAGTTTCTTCACCGTATCATCGACAAAGGAATGCCACTGGTTCTGCTCACGAACTACCCTTCTCAAACCGGTCAGGATCTGGCAAACCGCTTTGCCACGGCGGGCGTCGACGTCCCGGACAGCGTGTTTTATACCTCGGCGATGGCCACGGCGGATTTTCTGAAGCGTCAGGAAGGAAAGAAAGCCTACGTGGTGGGTGAAGGTGCGCTGATACACGAGCTCTACAAAGCAGGCTTTACCATCACTGACGTGAACCCGGACTTTGTGATTGTCGGCGAGACGCGTTCCTTTAACTGGGAGATGATGCATAAAGCAGCATACTTTGTCGCCAGCGGTGCGCGCTTTATCGCCACCAACCCGGATACGCATGGCCGTGGTTTTTATCCGGCCTGCGGCGCGCTCTGCGCCGGTATCGAGAAAATCTCAGGGCGTCAGCCGTTCGTGGTCGGTAAACCGAGCCCGTGGATCATTCGTGCCGCGCTCAACAAGATGCAGGCCCACTCTGAAGAAACCGTTATTGTCGGCGACAACCTGCGCACCGATATTCTGGCCGGTTTCCAGGCGGGTCTGGAGACGATTCTGGTCCTGTCCGGCGTCTCTCAACTTGATGACATTGATTCGATGCCGTTCCGGCCGAGTTGGATTTACCCCTCCGTCGATGAAATTGACATCATCTGATACCGAACCACGCCTCAGGGCGTGGTTTTTCATTTATGGCCTTCACAAATAAAACTCCATCTAACAAAAAGCACATTTCATTGCATAATCATCAATAAAAGAACTCATGGCGTACTCTTTTTTCACTATTCCGCAATCACTATTGCACTATTTCCGTTTTCACCCGTAAAACGCTTGCGCGCCCTGCCCCTTTGCGGCATTTTCATAAGCAAGCAACATTACAAAGCAACAGGGTTAACGGAGAAGGTTATGTGTTCAATTTTTGGCGTACTGGATATTAAAACTGACGCGGGCGAACTGCGTAAAAAGGCACTCGAACTGTCCCGCCTGATGCGCCATCGCGGCCCGGACTGGTCAGGCGTTTACGCCAGTGACAAAGCAATTCTGGCTCACGAACGTCTGTCTATTGTTGACGTCAACGCCGGTGCACAGCCGCTGTATAACGAGAAAAAAACGCATGCGCTGGCTGTCAACGGTGAGATCTACAACCACCAGGCGCTGCGCGCCGAATACGGCGACCGCTACGCATTCCAGACCGGTTCTGACTGTGAAGTGATCCTGGCGCTGTATCAGGAGAAAGGTCCCGAGTTCCTGGACGACCTGCAGGGTATGTTTGCTTTTGCCCTGTACGACAGCGAAAAAGACGCTTATCTGATTGGCCGTGACCATATCGGTATTATCCCGCTGTACATGGGTCACGATGAGCACGGCAACTTCTACGTGGCCTCTGAGATGAAAGCCCTGGTGCCGGTCTGCCGCACCATTAAAGAGTTCCCGGCAGGCAGCTATCTGTGGAGCAAAGACGGCGAGATCCGTCAGTATTACCAGCGTGACTGGTTCGACTACGACGCGGTAAAAGACAACGTCACGGACAAAGCCGAGCTGCGTCAGGCGCTGGAAGATTCCGTGAAAAGCCACCTGATGTCAGACGTACCTTACGGCGTGCTGCTCTCCGGCGGCCTGGACTCCTCCGTGATCTCGGCCATTACCAAGAAATTTGCGGCTCGTCGCGTGGAGGATCAGGAGCGCTCAGAAGCCTGGTGGCCACAGCTGCACTCTTTTGCCGTGGGTCTGGAAGGGGCACCGGATCTAAAAGCCGCGCAGGAAGTGGCAAACCACCTCGGCACCGTGCACCACGAAATTCATTTCACCGTGCAGGAAGGTCTGGATGCGATCCGCGATGTGATCTATCACATTGAAACCTATGACGTGACCACCATCCGAGCCTCAACGCCGATGTACCTGATGTCGCGTAAGATCAAGGCGATGGGCATCAAGATGGTGCTCTCCGGTGAAGGTTCTGACGAAGTGTTTGGCGGCTACCTGTACTTCCACAAAGCGCCAAACGCTAAAGAGCTGCATGAAGAGACCGTGCGTAAGCTGCAGGCGTTGCACATGTTCGACTGCGCGCGTGCCAACAAAGCAATGTCTGCCTGGGGCGTAGAAGCGCGCGTGCCGTTCCTGGATAAGAAATTCCTCGACGTGGCAATGCGCATCAACCCGCAGGACAAGATGTGTGGCAACGGCAAAATGGAAAAACATATCCTGCGTGAATGTTTTGAATCCTACCTGCCGGCGAGCGTGGCATGGCGTCAGAAAGAGCAGTTCTCCGATGGTGTAGGTTATAGCTGGATCGACACCCTGAAAGAGGTCGCTGCGAAACAGGTTTCTGACCAACAGCTGGAAACCGCAAGCTTCCGCTTCCCGTACAACACGCCGGGCTCGAAAGAAGCGTATCTCTACCGTGAAATTTTTGAAGAATTGTTCCCGGTGCCGAGTGCTGCGGAGTGCGTACCGGGTGGCCCTTCCGTCGCCTGCTCTTCTGCCAAAGCGATTGAATGGGATGAATCGTTCAAATCCATGAACGATCCATCAGGACGCGCGGTAGGCGTTCACCAGTCAGCCTACAAATAATCACCTAGATCGCAATCAGGCCCCTCAGGGGCCTGTTTTTTTTGCCTCACATTTCACCGCCTAAATCTGATTAATAACCAATAATTGCCGAATATTCGGTCACGCTGTTCGCAACCTAACCAAACAGTCACATTCCGGCTATTTTCGTTGAAAAAGGTGTTGACGCTGCAAGGGTCTATACGCATAATGCGCCCCGCAACGCCGATAAGGTAACGCGAAAAAAGATGGCTACGTAGCTCAGTTGGTTAGAGCACATCACTCATAATGATGGGGTCACAGGTTCGAATCCCGTCGTAGCCACCATCTTTTTTGCGGGAGTGGCGAAATTGGTAGACGCACCAGATTTAGGTTCTGGCGCCGCAAGGTGTGCGAGTTCAAGTCTCGCCTCCCGCACCATTCCCGGGTAAGCGTTGCACGGATGGGGTATCGCCAAGCGGTAAGGCACCGGTTTTTGATACCGGCATTCCCTGGTTCGAATCCAGGTACCCCAGCCATATTTCTTCGATTTTGCGGTTCTCTGCGGTATTGGGGTATCGCCAAGCGGTAAGGCACCGGTTTTTGATACCGGCATTCCCTGGTTCGAATCCAGGTACCCCAGCCATCGAAGATTGCAGTACTGGCTACGTAGCTCAGTTGGTTAGAGCACATCACTCATAATGATGGGGTCACAGGTTCGAATCCCGTCGTAGCCACCAAATTAAGATTGTCGATTTTTCGGTAATCAAGACAAATTGTTGGGGTATCGCCAAGCGGTAAGGCACCGGATTCTGATTCCGGCATTCCGAGGTTCGAATCCTCGTACCCCAGCCAATTTAAAAAGTCGTTAAGCAGTTTGTTTAACGCAATTGGGGTGTCGCCAAGCGGTAAGGCTCTGGTTTCTGATACCAGCATTCCGGGGTTCGAATCCCTGCACCCCAGCCACTTAGTAACAAACAAGCCCGCTCTGCGGGCTTTTTTGTTTTTGTTGTTCAGAATCGAGTAGCCTGATGCCCTCTCCCACGGGGAGAGGGCATAAATATTAAAGTCCCAGGGCGTATTTCAGCGCCTGACGCTTCAGACCACCGGCACGCTCCGCTGCCATTAACCCAATATTACGCAGAATGCGCACCGGGGCTAAATCATTGCTGAACCCGGCATAGAACAGATCCATTCCCGACTGCATGATAAAGTTATCCGCCATGCGTCGCGTCTGATAACGCTTCAGGACCTGATGGCTGGCCCAGTTTTCCGCGTGTTCGCGGGCGCTGCCCAGCACATCCAGTAACGCATCGACGTCACGATATCCCAGGTTCACGCCCTGCCCGGCCAGCGGATGAATGGTGTGTGCCGCATCGCCCACCAGCGCCAGCCCTTCACGGGCATACTGCAACGCATGACGACGCGTGAGCGGGAATGCCCCTGCGGCGACCGGCGTGACGTTGCCCAGACGGCTCGGGAAATGCAGCAGAATTTCCCGCTGCAATTGTTCCATTGAAAGCCCCTGCAGCTGGCGAATGCGCGCCGGTTTGTCGTACCACACCAGCGACGCCCAGTTATCGAACAGCGGTAAAAAGGCGTGCGGGCCGTTCGGGGTAAAGTGCTGCCAGGTACTCTCGCCCGGCGCATTCTCGCACTGGACGGTAATCAGCATGCAGGACTGCTCGTACTGCCAGGCATGCCCCCCGATACCCGCCATCTGTCTGACCTGCGAGTTGGCGCCGTCCGCCCCGATAACCAGCTTCACGGCCAGCTCATCGCCGCTATCGAGCGTCAGTAGATAGCCACTCTCGTGAGGATGCAGCGCCTTAAGCGACGCAGGCACGCGCAGCGTCACCTGCGGATGCGCCTCCAGCGACTGCCAGAGCGCCCGCTGGAGCACGTTGTTTTCCACCATATAGCCCAGGCGCGGCAGCTTCAGCTCAGCGGCATCAAACGCGACGTGGGCATTTTCCCACTCCCAGGTTTCAAGACGGCTATAGGGGTGCGCTCGCATTTCCAGCACCGCCTCCCAGACGCCCAGCCCGCGCAGCAGATCGACGGACGCCGCGCTGATCGCAGATATGCGCACATCCGGTTTGCTGGCGGGATCGAAGGCCGGGGGAGCAGCCTGTTCAATTATCGTTACCTCAAATCCCTGCTTCGCCAGCCCCAGCGCCAGCGCGCCGCCGACCATACCGCCGCCGACAACGGCAACTTCGGTGTGTAGGAGTGTCATGGTCAATTTTCCTTATTGGAGAATCCCTTAAGTTTACCGGATTTTTGCGGTCCTGAGACACACAACCTTCATACTGGTCACAACCCCACCAAAGCATTACAATACGCGGCTTGCAATCCTGAGCTGAGCAAGTCGATGACTAAAAAACTCCATATAAAAACCTGGGGCTGTCAGATGAACGAATACGATTCATCCAAGATGGCCGATCTGCTGGATACCACCCACGGATACCAGCTGACTGAAAATGCGAAAGAAGCGGACGTGCTGCTGCTGAACACCTGTTCGATTCGTGAAAAAGCGCAGGAAAAAGTCTTTCACGTATTAGGACGCTGGAAACTTCTCAAACGAAAAAATCCGGACCTGATCATTGGGGTGGGCGGCTGCGTCGCGTCGCAGGAAGGCAAGCTGATCCGCCAGAGAGCCCCGTATGTGGATATTGTCTTTGGTCCTCAGACCCTCCACCGCCTGCCGGAGATGATCAATCAGGTTCGCGGTAACCGTAGCCCGGTCGTTGACGTCAGCTTCCCGGAAATCGAAAAATTCGACCGCCTGCCTGAGCCGCGTGCCGATGGCCCGACCGCCTTCGTCTCCATCATGGAGGGCTGCAACAAATACTGCACGTACTGCGTGGTGCCGTACACCCGTGGTGAAGAGGTCAGCCGCCCGGCAGATGACATTCTGTTTGAAATCGCGCAGCTTGCCGCGCAGGGTGTGCGCGAAGTGAACCTGCTGGGCCAGAACGTTAACGCCTGGCGCGGTGAGAACTACGACGGCACGACCGGCAGCTTTGCCGAGCTGCTGCGCCTGGTGGCCGCGATTGACGGCATCGACCGCATTCGCTTTACCACCAGCCATCCGATGGAGTTTACCGACGACATCATTGACGTCTATCGCGATACGCCAGAACTGGTGAGCTTCCTGCACCTGCCGATTCAGTGCGGCTCTGACCGCGTGCTGAACCTGATGGGCCGCCCGCATACGGTGCTGGAATATAAGTCCACCATTCGCAAGCTGCGTGAAGCGCGTCCGGATATCCAGATTAGCTCTGACTTTATCGTCGGCTTCCCTGGCGAAACCGCTGATGACTTCGAGCGCACCATGAAGCTCATCGGTGAAGTGAATTTTGACGTCAGCTACAGCTTCATCTTCTCTGCGCGTCCAGGGACACCGGCGGCCGATATGGTTGACGATGTGCCGGAAGAAGAGAAAAAGCAGCGTCTGTATATTCTGCAGGAGCGTATTAACCAGCAGGCCAACGCCTGGAGCCGCCGCATGCTCGGCACCGTTCAGCGCATTCTGGTGGAAGGCACCTCCCGCAAGAGCATTATGGAACTCTCTGGTCGTACCGAAAATAATCGCGTGGTGAACTTTGAAGGCACCCCGGATATGATCGGTAAGTTTGTGGACGTCGAGATTATCGAAGTGCTGACCAACTCGCTGCGCGCGAAAGTGGTCCGCACCGAGGACGAAATGGGCCTGCGTATTGCCGAGTCACCGGAATCCGTCATCTCTCGTACTCGCAAAGAAAATGATTCTGGCGTTGGGATTTACCAGCCATAATCCTTCTGGCCTGCCCTTCCGGCAGGCCTTGTATTTCCTCTCATCGTCCCCAATATCTTCCGCAACGCTTGCGCCTTTATTCTGTGGCGTGAATAATTTCGGTAATGACCGTTTTATTACGCCGTGTGGCAGCGGGTCAGTTAACCAATTAAAGAGGAACAGTTTGAACATAGATACGCGTGAAATTAGCCTTGAGCCAGCAGACAACGCTCGCCTGCTGAGCCTGTGCGGGCCGTTTGATGACAACATCAAACAACTGGAGCGACGTCTCGGTATCGAAATCAATCGTCGCGATAATCATTTCAAACTTACCGGGCGCCCTATCTGCGTCAACGCCGCTGCGGACATTCTGCGTAGCCTGTATGTGGATACATCCCCCATGCGCGGCGAAATTCAGGATATCGAACCGGAACAAATTCACCTCGCCATTAAAGAGGCGCGCGTGCTTGAGCAAAGCGCGGAAAGCGTTCCGGACTACGGTAAGGCAATCAATATCAAGACGAAACGTGGCGTCATTAAGCCGCGTACGCCAAACCAGGCACAGTACATCGCCAATATCCTCGACCACGACATCACCTTCGGGGTGGGGCCGGCGGGCACGGGTAAAACCTATCTGGCCGTTGCCGCGGCGGTCGATGCGCTGGAACGCCAGGAGATCCGTCGAATTCTGCTGACCCGTCCGGCCGTTGAAGCGGGCGAAAAGCTGGGCTTCCTGCCGGGCGATCTGAGCCAGAAGGTCGACCCGTATCTGCGTCCTTTATACGATGCGCTGTTCGAAATGCTGGGCTTTGAGAGGGTCGAGAAGCTCATTGAGCGTAACGTTATCGAAGTTGCCCCGCTCGCCTACATGCGCGGCCGTACGCTGAACGATGCGTTCATCATTCTTGATGAAAGCCAGAACACCACCATCGAACAGATGAAAATGTTCCTGACGCGTATCGGCTTTAACTCGAAAGCGGTCATCACCGGTGACGTCACCCAGATCGACCTGCCGCGCAGCACCAAATCAGGCCTGCGCCACGCCATTGAAGTGCTGGCCGAGGTCGACGAAATCAGCTTTAACTTCTTCCATAGTGAAGACGTGGTACGCCACCCGGTGGTCGCGCGTATCGTTAACGCCTATGAAGCCTGGGAAGAGGCGGATCAGAAGCGTAAGGCCGAACTGGCCGCAGAACGTAAGCGCGAAGCGCAGGAGCAAGAACAGAAATGAGTCAGGTGATCCTCGATTTACAGCTGGCCTGTGAAGACAATTCCGGCATGCCAGATGAGGCACAGTTTCAGAAATGGCTGGATGCCGTTATTCCTCAGTTTCAGGAAGAATCAGAAGTTACGATTCGCCTGGTGGATGAAGCGGAAAGCCATGAGCTTAACCTGACCTATCGCGGGAAAGATAAGCCGACCAACGTGCTCTCTTTCCCGTTCGAAGCGCCTCCGGGCATTGAGATGCCGCTGCTGGGCGATCTGATCATCTGCCGTCAGGTGGTTGAACAGGAAGCCAAAGAGCAGCAAAAGCCGCTTGAGGCCCACTGGGCGCATATGGTGGTACACGGCAGTCTGCATCTGCTCGGCTACGATCACATTGAAGATGACGAAGCGGAAGAGATGGAGTCCCTCGAGACAGAGATAATGCTTGCTCTGGGCTATGAGGATCCGTACATTGCCGAGAAAGAATAGTCCGTCACCTGACTGACTCCCCTGCCGCCACGAAAGGATATCGCGTGGCTGTATACGTTGAACTAACAAGAGAACCCTTAACAAACGCCATGAGCGACGACAATTCACACAGTAGCGACACGACAACCAGTAAAAAGGGATTTTTCTCCCTCATTCTGAACCAGCTTTTCCACGGCGAACCCAAAAACCGTGATGAACTGCTGGAGCTGATTCGTGATTCCGGGCAGAACGACCTTATCGATGAAGATACGCGCGAAATGCTCGAAGGGGTTATGGACATCGCCGACCAGCGCGTTCGCGATATCATGATCCCCCGCTCGCAGATGATCACCCTGAAACGTAACCAGACCCTGGACGAGTGCCTCGATGTCATCATCGAATCCGCCCACTCGCGTTTCCCGGTCATCAGCGAAGACAAAGATCACATCGAAGGGATTTTGATGGCGAAAGATCTGCTGCCGTTTATGCGCAGCGATGCCGAAGCCTTCAGCATGGAAAAAGTGTTACGCCAGGCCGTGGTTGTGCCGGAAAGTAAACGTGTGGATCGGATGCTGAAAGAGTTTCGCTCTCAGCGTTACCACATGGCGATTGTTATTGATGAATTTGGTGGCGTCTCCGGTCTGGTCACGATCGAGGATATCCTTGAGCTGATCGTGGGCGAAATCGAAGACGAGTACGACGAAGAAGAGGATATCGACTTCCGTCAGCTCAGCCGCCACACCTGGACCGTGCGCGCGCTGGCCTCCATTGAGGACTTCAACGACGCCTTCGGGACCCACTTCAGCGATGAAGAGGTCGATACCATTGGCGGGCTGGTGATGCAGGCCTTTGGTCATCTCCCGGCGCGCGGTGAGACCGTTGACATCGACGGTTACCAGTTCAAAGTAGCCATGGCCGACAGCCGACGTATTATACAGGTTCACGTCAGAACGCCGGACGACTCACCGGTGCCAAAACTGGAAGATTAATGTAAATGGCATTTGCCCCATTGCTTGAACGCCAGCGCGTCCGTTTGCTGCTGGCGCTGTTACTCGGAGCCAGCGGTACGCTGGCTTTTTCTCCTTACGATATCTGGCCCGCGGCCATACTCTCCCTGATGGGGCTTCAGGGTCTGACCCTGAACCGTCGTCCGGTACAGGCTGCCGCTATCGGCTACTTCTGGGGACTGGGGCTGTTTGGCTCAGGTATTAACTGGGTCTACGTCAGCATCGCCCAGTTTGGCGGTATGCCTGGCCCGGTAAACGTCTTCCTGGTGGTACTGCTCGCCGCGTATCTCTCGCTTTATACCGGCCTGTTCGCCGGCATCCTTTCTCGCCTGTGGCCCAAAACCACTTGGCTGCGCGTCGCCATTGCCGCACCGGTGGTCTGGCAAATCACGGAGTTCCTGCGCGGCTGGGTGCTGACCGGCTTCCCGTGGCTGCAGTTCGGCTACAGTCAGATTGACGGCCCGCTCAAGGGCCTGGCGCCGGTCATGGGCGTTGAGGCCATTAACTTCCTGCTGATGGTGGTCAGCGGCCTGCTGGTCCTGGCGCTGGTCACGCGCGGCTGGAAGCCGCTGGTTGTGGCGCTGGTGCTGTTCGCCCTGCCCTTCCCGCTGCGCTATATCCAGTGGTTCACGCCTGAGCCCGCGCGCGCCATGCAGGTTTCCATGGTTCAGGGGAACATCCCGCAGTCCATGAAGTGGGACGAGAAAGAGCTGCTGAACACGCTGAAGATCTACGCCAACGCCACCGAAGAGGTGATGGGCAAATCGCAGCTGATTATCTGGCCGGAGTCTGCCATTCCCGATCTGGAGATCAACCAGCAGCCGTTCCTCAGCATGATGAACGACCTGCTGCTCTCGCGTGGCAGCACGCTAATCACCGGGATTGTCGATGCACGTCTGAATCAGCAGAACCGCTACGACACCTACAACACCATCATTACGCTCGGAAAAGACAGCGAATACAGCTACCACTCCACTGACCGGTACAACAAGAACCATCTGGTGCCGTTCGGTGAATTTGTCCCGCTGGAGTCGATTCTGCGCCCGCTGGCCCCGTTCTTCGACCTGCCGATGTCCTCCTTCAGCCGCGGCCCGTACGTACAGCCTCAGCTGCACGCGCACGGCGCAGCCCTGACGGCGGCTATCTGCTACGAAATCATCCTCGGCGAGCAGGTGCGTGATAACTTCCGCCCTGATACAGACTATCTGCTGACCATCTCCAACGATGCCTGGTTTGGTAAGTCTATCGGCCCGTGGCAGCACTTCCAGATGGCACGTATGCGCTCTCTGGAGCTGGCGCGTCCGCTGCTGCGCAGCACCAACAACGGCATCACCGCCGTGATTGGTCCGCAGGGTGAAATCCAGGCGATGATCCCGCAGTTTACCCGAGAGGTGCTGACCACGAATGTCACGCCAACCACAGGCCTGACTCCATATGCGCGCACCGGCAACTGGCCGCTGTGGATCCTGACCGCGCTATTCGGCTTTGGCGCGGTGCTGATGAGCCTGCGCCAGCGTCGTAAATAACCTTCCCTTCTGTTGCCGGGTGGCGGCTACGCCTTACCCGGCAATCCCTCCCAAATCTTAAAACTGGCACGCCTATTGCTTTGTTTATTCAGGTAAACGCAGTTTGGCTTAACGTGCAACTTTGTCGCACCAGCGTAGATCACCGGCAGCACCGTAACGGTGCAACGGGAGATATTTGCCTCTGAATGGTGCGGCGCGCTTCGCAAAAATAAACAATAACGCAGCAAAATCTTTACATTAAGCCAGACTAAATGTTAACAAGCTTGCATAACACTGCACTCGCATTGCGCGAGATATAACAACATCACAATGGGTATCAATGCGTCGCTGGCGCTGATAAAAAAGGAGTTGGGTATGCAATTACGTAAACTGGCCACAGCAATGCTGGTTATGGGAATGTCTGCAGGCGTGGTTCACGCTGAAGATGCGCCTGCAGCAGGCAGTACTCTCGACAAGATTGCCAAAAACGGCGTTATCGTGGTCGGCCACCGTGAATCTTCTGTCCCGTTCTCTTACTACGACAACACGCAAAAAGTCGTGGGCTATTCACAGGATTACTCCAACGCCATCGTTGAAGCCGTGAAGAAAAAGCTGAACAAACCTGACCTGCAGGTGAAGCTGATCCCAATCACTTCACAGAACCGTATTCCACTGCTGCAAAACGGCACCTTTGACTTCGAGTGTGGCTCCACCACTAACAACCTGGAGCGTCAGAAACAGGCTGCTTTCTCTGACACCATCTTTGTCGTGGGTACCCGCCTGCTGACGAAGAAAGGCGGTGAGATCAAAGACTTCGCTGACCTGAAAGGTAAAGCGGTTGTCGTGACCTCCGGTACCACGTCAGAAGTGCTGCTCCACAAGCTGAACGACGAGAAGAAAATGGACATGCGCATCATCAGCGCGAAAGACCATGGCGACTCCTTCCGTACCCTGGAAAGCGGTCGTGCCGTCGCATTTATGATGGATGACGCCCTGCTGGCGGGCGAGCGTGCGAAAGCGAAAAAACCAGACAACTGGGATATCGTCGGTACCGCGCAGTCGAAAGAAGCCTACGGCTGTATGCTGCGTAAAGACGATCCGCAGTTTAAAAAGCTGATCGATGACACCATCGCTCAGGTGCAGACCTCCGGCGAAGCGGAAAAATGGTTCGACAAATGGTTCAAGAACCCGATTCCACCGAAAAACCTGAACATGAATTTTGAACTGTCTGACGACATGAAAGCGCTGTTCAAATCTCCAAATGACAAGGCTCTTAACTAATTAGAACAACAGGGGCGGGATCTCCTGCCCTCTCGATTGTCGGGAAGCATGGACAGACTATACGTTGAGTGGTCGTTCCCCACTCAGCGCGAAAAATGAGCTTCTCACCAATCTTCGAGGGTAGCGCTGCTACCCTTTTTTTTCTGGAGTTTATTATGTCAATCGACTGGAACTGGGGCATATTCCTGCAACAAGCCCCGTTCGGCAACACCACCTATCTTGGCTGGCTGTGGAGCGGCTTTCAGGTCACCGTGGCATTATCGATAACGGCGTGGATTATCGCGTTTCTTGTCGGTTCTTTGTTCGGTATTCTGCGCACCGTCCCTAACCGCTTTCTTTCAACACTTGGCACCCTGTATGTGGAACTGTTCCGTAACGTTCCGCTGATCGTGCAATTCTTTACCTGGTATCTGGTTATCCCGGAACTGCTGCCGGAAAATATTGGCATGTGGTTCAAGTCGGAACTGGATCCGAACGTGCAGTTTTTTGTCTCCTCCATGATGTGTCTGGGGCTGTTTACCGCTGCGCGCGTTTGCGAGCAGGTGCGTGCCGCCATTCAGTCATTGCCGCGCGGACAAAAAAATGCGGGCCTGGCGATGGGCCTGACGCTGCCCCAAACCTACCGCTACGTGCTGCTGCCAAACGCCTACCGCGTTATCGTTCCACCGATGACCTCAGAGATGATGAACCTGGTGAAAAACTCGGCCATCGCCTCGACTATCGGCCTGGTCGATATGGCCGCGCAGGCGGGCAAACTGCTGGATTACTCCGCTCACGCGTGGGAATCCTTCACCGCGATCACGCTCGCGTATGTTCTGATTAACGCTTTCATCATGCTGGTGATGAACCTGGTTGAACGCAAAATTCGCCTGCCGGGCAACATGGGGGGCAAATAATGTACGAATTTGACTGGAGTTCTGTCGTTCCATCCATGCCTTACCTGCTTGATGGACTGATGATTACCTTAAAAATCACCGTCATTGCCATCATCGTCGGTATCGTCTGGGGCACCCTGCTGGCCGTCATGCGCCTGTCGAGCTTTAAGCCGCTCGCATGGTTTGCAACCGCCTACGTTAACGTGTTCCGTTCCATCCCGCTGGTGATGGTGCTGTTGTGGTTTTACCTGATTGTGCCCGGCTTCCTGCAAAACGTGCTGGGGCTGTCGCCGAAAACCGATATCCGTCTGATCTCCGCCATGGTGGCGTTCTCAATGTTTGAGGCCGCTTACTACTCTGAGATTATCCGAGCGGGCATTCAGAGTATCTCCCGTGGGCAATCCAGCGCCGCGCTGGCCCTGGGGATGACGCACTGGCAGTCCATGCAGCTCATTATTCTGCCGCAGGCGTTTCGCGCCATGGTTCCGCTCCTGCTTACCCAGGGTATCGTGTTGTTCCAGGATACCTCGCTGGTCTACGTTCTGAGTCTGGCAGACTTTTTCCGTACCGCGTCAACCATCGGCGAACGTGATGGTACGCAGGTTGAGATGGTGCTCTTTGCGGGTGCGGTCTATTTTGTGATTAGTTTAAGCGCGTCGCTGTTGGTCAGCTGGCTGAAGAAAAGGACGGTATAATGATTTCCCTGAAAAATGTTTCTAAATGGTATGGGCACTTTCAGGTGCTGACCGACTGCTCCACCGAGGTAAAAAAAGGTGATGTGGTAGTGGTGTGCGGGCCGTCCGGTTCCGGTAAATCGACGCTGATCAAAACTGTTAACGGACTGGAGCCGGTCCAGCAGGGTGAGATCGTCGTCAACGGCACCAAAGTCAACGACAAGAAAACCAACCTCGCCCAGCTTCGCTCTCACGTTGGCATGGTGTTCCAGCATTTTGAGCTGTTCCCACACCTCTCCATTATTGAGAACCTGACGCTGGCGCAGGTAAAAGTGCTTAAGCGTGATAAAAAAGCGTCGCGCGAGAAAGGCCTTAAGCTCCTGGAACGCGTTGGGCTCTCGGCGCATGCCGATAAGTTCCCGGCGCAGCTTTCTGGCGGCCAGCAGCAGCGTGTGGCGATCGCCCGCGCGCTGTGCATGGATCCAGTGGCGATGCTGTTTGATGAGCCAACGTCGGCGCTCGATCCAGAGATGATCAACGAAGTGCTGGACGTGATGGTCGAGCTGGCGCACGAAGGGATGACCATGATGGTTGTGACCCACGAAATGGGCTTCGCACGTAAGGTGGCCAACCGCGTGATCTTTATGGACGAAGGGAAAATTGTCGAAGATTCTCCGAAAGAGGAGTTCTTCGCCAACCCGAAATCTGAACGTGCGAAAGATTTCCTCGCCAAAATCCTGCACTAATCTTCCCGGTGCGCAATCTGCGGATTGCGCACTGCTTCACGCTTTAACTCTCTTTATCTATTCGGCGTCACATTGCAGCGTTAACCTTGTCACAAAATAACGCTATAAATGGAGAACGCTATGGCACAACCCATCATTTTCGATTGCGATCCGGGTCATGATGACGCGATCGCGCTCGTTCTTGCACTTGCCTCCCCTGAACTCGACGTCAAAGCCGTCACCTCTTCCGCCGGAAACCAGACGCCGGATAAAACCCTGCGTAACGTTTTGCGCATGCTGACGCTGCTTGGGCGCACCGATATTCCCGTCGCCGGTGGCGCCCTCAAGCCCCTGATGCGTGAATTAATTATCGCGGATAACGTGCATGGTGAAAGCGGGCTGGACGGTCCGGCACTGCCGGAGCCGGGCTTTACGCCGCAAAACTGTACCGCCGTGGTGCTGATGGCGAAGGTGCTGCGCGAGAGCGCGGAGCCCGTCACGCTGGTGGCAACGGGACCGCAAACCAACGTCGCGCTGCTGCTGAACTGCCATCCTGAACTGCACGGTAAAATCGCCCGTATCGTCATCATGGGCGGAGCCATGGGGCTGGGAAACTGGACGCCGTCTGCAGAATTCAACATTTTTGTCGACCCGGAAGCGGCGGAGATTGTGTTCCAGTCAGGCTTGCCAGTTGTGATGGCAGGGCTGGACGTGACCCATCGCGCACAGATTATGGCAGACGACATTGAGCGCTTCCGTGCCGTGGGTAATCCGGTCGCGACAACCGTGGCTGAGCTGCTCGACTTCTTTATGGAGTATCACAAAGCCGAGAAGTGGGGCTTCCACGGCGCGCCGCTGCACGATCCGTGTACCATTGCCTGGCTGTTAAAACCGGAGATGTTTACTACGGTTCACAGATGGGTTGGCGTCGAAACGCAGGGGAAATACACCCAGGGCATGACGGTGGTGGACTACTACTCACTGACGGGAAATAAGCCGAATACTACGGTGATGGTGGATATTGACCGGGAGGCGTTTGTGGATTTGCTGGCGGAGAGGCTGGCTTACTATAGTGCGTAGTGCGGCCTGATGCCCTCACCCCGGCCCTCTCCCACAGGGAGAGGGCGCAAACCTGCGCTTTACCTAGGGCTCAAACGGCCGACGCTGGAACTGATCGTGGCCGCATTTCGGACACAGCGGCAGCACGTCCGGCGTATAGACCGCAATATGGTGGTGGCAATTCTCGCACACCAGATTTCCCAGCCCGACCACCTCACCGCTGTGGTACACACCGTGGTGGTTCAAATCCTGAAAGACTTCACGCCACTCCAGCTGCGTTTTATCCGTGATGTCGGCCAGCTCCTGCCACAGGCTCTCTTTGATCACCCGCATGAAAACGCTGTCCGTGACCTCCTCCTGGCTCTCCTGGTAGCTGCGAGCAAACTCTTCCAGATCGCGACGCACGGCACGCGTCACCTCTTCCACTTCGGTTCGCGTTAACTCACCCGTTTGCGACACACGGGCACGCGCCTGCTCCACCAGCGCGTCGATATCGCGCTCGCCGTTACGCAGCCGCTCCGTCAGTGTCGCCACCAGTTCGCGGTAAAATTGAGCAACCTTGTTCATCATTTTGCCTCCCGGGTAAGTAACTATTTCTAATAATAGACCTTATTTCACCGCCGCTTTGTCAGGTGAAGCACAGACCCGGTAAATTCCTGCAAAGCGCATTTGTGCGAAAGGCTGTTTTGACGCGGGCGTTTGGGCTATGCTATGCGGATCTGAATTACCACATCCATTGGCTACATTTGTAGCTGTATTGAAAACAGGACCACTGGCTGCCATGCAAGAGCAATACCGCCCGGAAGAGATAGAATCAAAAGTCCAGCAACACTGGGACGAGAAGCGCACCTTTGAAGTAACCGAAGACGAGAGCAAAGAGAAGTATTACTGCCTGTCGATGCTTCCCTATCCTTCTGGTCGACTACACATGGGCCACGTGCGTAACTACACCATCGGCGATGTGATTGCGCGTTACCAGCGCATGCTCGGCAAAAACGTGCTCCAGCCTATCGGCTGGGATGCGTTCGGTCTTCCTGCGGAAGGCGCAGCGGTCAAAAACAACACCGCACCGGCACCGTGGACGTACGACAACATCGCGTACATGAAAAACCAGCTCAAAATGCTGGGCTTTGGCTATGACTGGAGCCGCGAGCTGGCAACCTGTACCCCAGAATACTATCGCTGGGAGCAGAAGTTCTTCACCGAGCTGTACAAAAAAGGGCTGGTGTATAAGAAGACCTCTGCCGTTAACTGGTGCCCGAACGACCAGACCGTTCTCGCGAACGAACAGGTTATTGATGGCTGCTGCTGGCGCTGTGACACCAAAGTTGAGCGTAAAGAGATCCCTCAGTGGTTTATCAAAATCACCGCTTACGCTGATGAGCTGCTGAACGATCTGGATAATCTGGACCACTGGCCAGATACCGTTAAGACCATGCAGCGCAACTGGATCGGCCGTTCCGAAGGCGTGGAAATCACCTTCAACGTTGAGAACTACGACCAGACCCTGACCGTCTACACCACCCGTCCGGACACCTTCATGGGCGCGACCTACCTGGCCGTGGCCGCAGGTCACCCGCTGGCGCAGAAAGCGGCAGAAAACAATCCGGAACTGTCTACCTTCATCGACGAATGCCGCAACACCAAAGTGGCCGAAGCCGATATGGCAACGATGGAGAAAAAAGGCGTTGATACCGGCTTTAAAGCCATTCACCCGCTGACTGGCGAAGCGATCCCTGTCTGGGCCGCCAACTTCGTACTGATGGAATACGGCACGGGCGCCGTGATGGCCGTTCCGGGTCACGATCAGCGCGACTACGAATTTGCCACCAAATATGGCCTGACCATCAAGCCTGTTATCCTGGCGGCTGACGGTTCAGAACCAGACCTGTCTGAACAAGCGCTGACCGAAAAAGGGACCTTGTTCAACTCCGGCGAGTTCAGCGGTCTGAGCTTCGAAGAGGGCTTCAACGCCATCGCCGATAAGCTGGCCTCTCTGGGCGTGGGTGAGCGTAAGGTTAACTTCCGTCTGCGCGACTGGGGTGTTTCCCGTCAGCGTTACTGGGGTGCACCAATCCCAATGGTGACGCTGGAAGATGGCACCGTGATGCCAACGCCGGAAGATCAGCTCCCGGTGATCCTGCCGGAAGACGTCGTCATGGACGGCATCACCAGCCCGATCAAAGCCGATCCTGAGTGGGCAAAAACCACCGTCAACGGTCAGCCTGCGCTGCGCGAAACAGACACCTTTGACACCTTTATGGAGTCATCCTGGTACTATGCTCGCTACACCTGTCCGCAGTATCAGGAAGGCATGCTGGATTCCAAAGCGGCAAACTACTGGCTGCCGGTAGATATCTACATCGGCGGCATTGAACACGCCATCATGCACCTGCTTTACTTCCGCTTCTTCCACAAGCTGATGCGCGATGCGGGCATGGTGAACTCTGACGAACCGGCCAAACAGCTGCTGTGTCAGGGCATGGTGCTGGCAGATGCATTCTATTACGTCGGTGCCAACGGCGAGCGTAACTGGGTTTCTCCGGTTGACGCCATCGTCGAGCGCGACGAGAAAGGCCGTATCGTGAAGGCGAAAGACGCCGAAGGCCATGAACTGGTTTATACCGGCATGAGCAAGATGTCCAAGTCGAAAAACAACGGTATCGACCCACAGGTGATGGTTGAGCGCTACGGTGCGGACACCGTTCGTCTGTTCATGATGTTTGCCTCTCCGGCTGATATGACTCTGGAGTGGCAGGAATCTGGCGTTGAAGGCGCTAACCGTTTCCTGAAACGCGTCTGGAAACTGGTTTATGAACATACTGCTCTGGGTGATGCCCCGGCGCTGAACGCCGCCGCACTGACTGAAGATCAGCAGGCGCTGCGTCGCGATGTTCATAAAACGATTGCGAAAGTGACCGATGATATTGGTCGTCGTCAGACCTTCAATACCGCAATTGCGGCTATTATGGAACTGATGAACAAGCTGGCGAAAGCCCCGCAGGACGGTGAGCAGGATCGCGCCTTAATGCGTGAAGCACTGCTGGCTGTTGTTCGCATGCTGAACCCGTTCACTCCACACGTTAGCTTCACCCTGTGGCAGGAGCTGAAAGGCGAAGGCGATATCGACAACGCGCCGTGGCCGCAGGCTGACGAAGCCGCGATGGTGGAAAACACGACGCTGGTAGTGGTTCAGGTGAACGGTAAAGTCCGCGGTAAAATTACCGTGGCGGTCGATGCAACCGAAGAACAGGTTCGCGAGCGCGCGGGTCAGGAACCTCTGGTCGCAAAATATCTTGAGGGCGTTACCGTACGTAAAGTGATCTACGTACCGGGTAAACTGCTCAATCTGGTCGTTGGCTAAGCGCGGGAGGAAACGTGCGACAACTGGCAACAATACTCTTATCACTGGCGGTGCTTGTCACCGCTGGCTGCGGATGGCACCTGCGCAATACCACGGCGGTGCCTGCTGAGATGAAAACGATGATTTTCGACTCATCAGATCCGAATGGCCCACTCAGCCGGGCAATTCGTAATCAGCTGCGTCTGAACGGCGTTGAGCTTGTTGAGAAACAAACGCTGCGCCAGGATGTACCGTCTCTGCGTATTATAGGAGGAGGTCTGTCGAGAGATACCGCTTCTATCTTCCAGGATGGCCGTACAGCTGAATATCAGATGGTGCTGACGGTCAGCGCAGCGGTCCTGATCCCGGGTAAAGACATCTATCCGATCAGCACGAAAGTGTACCGTTCGTTCTTCGATAACCCGCAGACGGCGCTGGCAAAAGATGCCGAACAGCAGATTATCATCAACGAAATGTACGACAAGGCGGCGGAACAGCTAATCCGTAAACTGCCAAGTATTGCAGCGTCTACCAAACAAGGCTCTGACATTGTTGAAAAACCGGTTGCTGGCACGCTTCCTGCTGCTAACTCTCTGGGTAAATGATGATCAGGCTGTATCCTGAACAACTCCGCGCGCAGCTCAAAGAAGGGCTGCGCGCGGCGTATCTGCTTCTTGGAAACGATCCGTTATTACTTCAGGAAAGCCTGGATGCCGTGCGGCATGAGGCCGCTTCTCAGGGCTTCGATGAACACCACACCGTCCAGCTGGATAACAGCACCGACTGGAATGCCCTCTTCTCACTCTGTCAGGCGATGAGCCTTTTTGCGTCGCGCCAGACTATTCAGATCCTGCTGCCGGAGAACGGCCCTAACGCGGCCATCAATGAACAGCTGGCCACGCTGGTCAGCCTGCTTCACAGCGATCTGCTGCTGATTGTGCGCGGTAACAAACTCACCAAAGCGCAGGAAAACGCGGCGTGGTTCACCCAACTCGCAGCCCACGCGGTACAGGTCACCTGTCAGACGCCTGAACAGGCGCATCTGCCAAAATGGGTCGCAGCGAGAGCGAAGCAGAACAACCTTGAGCTGGATGATGCGGCGAACCAACTGCTCTGCTACTGCTATGAAGGCAATCTGCTTGCACTGGCACAGGCGCTGGACAGACTCTCCCTGCTCTGGCCGGATGGCAAGCTGACCTTGCCGCGCGTCGAGCAGGCCGTTAACGACGCGGCACACTTCACGCCGTTCCACTGGGTGGACGCGCTGCTGTCGGCGAAAAGCAAACGCGCCCTGCATATTCTGCAACAGCTGCGTCTCGAAGGGAGCGAACCCGTTATTCTGCTGCGTACGCTGCAGCGCGAATTACTGCTGCTGATTACGCTCAAGCGTCAGTCTGCCCATACGCCGCTGCGTTCGCTGTTTGATAAACACCGCGTGTGGCAAAATCGCCGGGCTTTGACCACCGAGGCCGTCAACCGCCTGAGTCATGAACAGCTTCGTCAGGCTGTACAGCTTCTGATGCGCGCAGAGCTCACGTTAAAACAAGATTACGGCCAGTCGGTGTGGGCGGAGCTGGAAAGCCTTTCTCTGCTGCTCTGCCACAAGGCGCTGGCAGACGTTTTTATTGATGGATAGCATGCATTCTTTACAGGCCTTATATGGCGGCACCTTCGACCCGGTACATTACGGGCATCTGAAGCCGGTTGAAATTCTGGCGAATCTGATCGGCCTTCAGCGCGTCACCATTATGCCCAACAATGTCCCGCCCCATCGTCCACAGCCCGAGGCGACCAGCGAGCAGCGAAAAGAGATGCTTGCCCTTGCCATTGCGGATAAACCCCTCTTCCGACTTGACGAGCGTGAGCTGCGTCGCGACACCCCCTCCTGGACATCTCAGACGCTTCAGGAGTGGCGCGCCGAACAAGGGCCAGACCAGCCGCTGGCGTTTATGATCGGCCAGGATTCCCTGCTGAATTTCCCCACATGGCATCAGTATGAAACTATTCTGGAGAACAGCCACCTGCTGGTCTGCCGCCGTCCGGGCTATCCGCTGACCATGCGCGAAGCGCAGTACCAGCAGTGGCTGGAAGACCATCTCACCGATAATGTTGAAGATCTTCATAATCAGCCTGCCGGGAAGATCTATCTGGCGGAAACGCCGTGGTTCGATATCTCTGCGACCCTCATTCGTGAGCGTTTACAGCAGGGTTTAGCCTGTGACGATCTGCTCCCCGCACCGGTGTTAGCCTATATCCATGCGCACGGTTTGTATCAGAAAAGCGCAGATGAATAGCCGGAAGGCATAAAAAGCGGCTTATTGTTTATCCTGCCTTGACAGGGTAAGCCATACTGTTATTCTCCGCTGCCAGACTTTCCCGCCGATAATTGCTTTACAGAAATTGTTTTACAAAAATGGCGATGCAATCTCAGGCGGAGGGTGGGATGATACCCGCCTTCTGAAGCCCGACCGGAGACATTTGTCCCGACACAGGCGTGAGTTCAGGTATACTGTCTGGCTACGAATTCAAAGTTTTACAATCTCATTCACCCCAGGGGGAAAACTTGCAGGGTAAAGCACTCCAGGATTTTGTTATTGACAAAATTGATGACCTGAAAGGTCAGGACATCATCGCTATCGACGTTAAGGGTAAATCCAGTATTACCGACTGCATGATCATCTGCACCGGTACATCGACGCGTCATGTTGTTTCGATTGCCGATCACGTGGTTCAGGAATCGCGTGCAGCAGGGCTGTTGCCGCTGGGCGTTGAAGGTGAAGCGACGGCTGACTGGGTGGTGGTCGACCTCGGCGATGTGATTGTCCACGTCATGCAGGACGAGAGCCGTCGCCTGTATGAGCTGGAAAAACTCTGGGGTTAATGCGTGAAGTTGCAGCTGGTCGCTGTCGGCACCAAAATGCCGGACTGGGTACAAACCGGTTTTACTGAATATCTGCGTCGTTTTCCAAAAGACATGCCGTTCGAGCTGGTGGAAATTCCCGCCGGTAAGCGCGGCAAGAACGCTGATATCAAACGTATTCTCGATAAAGAGGGCGAACTGATGCTGGCTGCCGCAGGCAAGAACCGCATCGTCACCCTCGATATTCCAGGTAAGCCCTGGGATACGCCGCAGCTGGCGCATGAACTGGAGCGCTGGAAGCAGGATGGCCGTGACGTCAGTCTGTTGATTGGCGGGCCAGAAGGGTTATCCCCTGCCTGCAAAGCGGCGGCTGAACAAAGTTGGTCCCTCTCCGCGCTGACGCTTCCCCACCCGCTCGTTCGGGTACTGGTGGCTGAAAGCCTGTATCGCGCGTGGAGCATTACTACCAACCACCCCTATCACCGCGAGTAATGACTGACCAGGGTAGATTAAGCAGCGGATGAAACTACAGAATTCTTTTCGCGACTATACGGCTGAGTCCGCGCTGTTTGTGCGCCGGGCGCTGGTCGCCTTTACCGGGATTTTGCTGCTTACCGGCGTGCTGATCGCCAACCTTTATAATCTGCAAATTGTCCGCTTTACCGACTACCAGACGCGTTCAAACGAAAACCGTATTAAGCTGGTGCCTATCGCACCCAGCCGCGGCATTATTTACGATCGTAACGGCACCCCGCTGGCGCTAAACCGCACCATCTATCAAATCGAGATGATGCCGGAAAAAGTCGATAATGTTCAGGATACGCTGGAAGCGCTGAAGAGCGTTGTTGATCTTAACGATGACGATATCGCCGCCTTCAAAAAAGAGCGCGCCCGCTCTCACCGTTTTACCTCCATTCCGGTTAAAACCAATCTGACGGAAGTTCAGGTGGCCCGCTTTGCGGTGAACCAGTACCGTTTCCCCGGCGTGGAAGTGAAGGGCTATAAGCGTCGCTACTATCCCTACGGCTCCGCCCTGACGCATGTAATTGGCTACGTCTCCAAAATTAACGACAAAGACGTTGACCGTCTTGATAAAGACGGCAAGCTGGCCAACTACGCCGCAACGCACGATATCGGTAAGCTGGGGATCGAACGTTACTACGAAGACGTTCTGCACGGGCAAACCGGCTATGAAGAGGTTGAGGTTAACAACCGTGGCCGCGTGATCCGCCAGCTGAAAGAAGTGCCGCCTCAGGCGGGGCATGACGTCTATCTGACGCTCGACCTCAAGCTTCAGCAGTATATTGAAACCCTGCTGGCGGGCAGTCGTGCAGCCGTTGTGGTCACCGATCCTCGTACCGGCGGCATCCTGGCGATGGTCTCCATGCCTAGCTATGACCCGAACCTCTTCGTTGACGGCATATCCAGTAAAGACTATTCCGGTCTGCTGAACGATCCGAACACGCCGCTGGTGAACCGTGCAACGCAAGGGGTTTACCCGCCGGCATCAACGGTTAAACCGTACGTCGCGGTTTCTGCGCTGAGTGCCGGCGTCATCAACCGTAATACCAGCCTGTTTGACCCAGGCTGGTGGCAGCTGCCTGGCTCAGATAAGCGCTATCGTGACTGGAAAAAATGGGGCCACGGTCATCTGAACGTCACCAAATCGCTGGAGGAGTCTGCGGATACCTTCTTCTATCAGGTGGCGTATGACATGGGGATCGACCGCCTGTCAGAATGGATGAGCAAATTCGGCTACGGACACTATACCGGCGTTGACCTTGCAGAAGAACGCTCCGGCAACATGCCGACGCGCGAATGGAAGCTGAAGCGTTTTAAAAAACCGTGGTATCAGGGCGACACCATTCCGGTGGGTATCGGTCAGGGCTACTGGACGGCAACGCCGCTTCAGATGAACAAAGCCATGATGATCCTCATCAATGACGGCGTGGTGAAAGTGCCGCATCTGCTGCAGAGTACGGTTGAAGACGGCAAAAAAGTGCCGTGGAACCAGCCGCATGAAGCCCCGGTGGGTGACATACATTCAGGCTTCTGGGAAATTGCGAAAGACGGTATGTACGGCGTGGCAAACCGCCCGAACGGTACCGCACACAAGTATTTCGCCGGGACGCCGTACAAAGTGGCGGCGAAGTCCGGTACTGCGCAGGTGTTTGGTCTTAAGGCCAATGAAACCTATAACGCGCACCGCATTGCTGAACGTCTGCGTGACCATAAGCTGATGACGGCGTTTGCTCCTTATGACAACCCGCAGGTCGCGGTGGCAATGATTCTCGAGAACGGCGGTGCCGGGCCTGCAGTAGGGACCATCATGCGCCAGATCCTTGACCACATCATGCTGGGTGATAACAACACCGAACTGCCGGCTGAAAACCCGGCCGCCGCTGCGGCGGAGGACCAATAATCATGACGGATAATCCAAATAAAAAATCGCTGTGGGACAAAATCCACATCGACCCAGCCATGCTGCTGATCCTGCTGGCTCTGCTGGTTTACAGCGCGCTGGTTATCTGGAGCGCCAGCGGCCAGGACATCGGGATGATGGAGCGCAAAATCGGCCAGATCGCCATGGGTCTAATTATCATGGTGGTGATGGCGCAGATCCCGCCGCGCGTCTACGAAGGCTGGGCGCCCTATCTCTACATCTTCTGTATTATTCTGCTGGTTGCGGTCGATGCGTTTGGCGCCATTTCAAAAGGGGCGCAGCGCTGGCTGGATCTGGGCGTTGTCCGCTTCCAGCCCTCTGAAATTGCCAAAATCGCCGTTCCACTGATGGTGGCACGCTTTATCAACCGCGACGTCTGTCCGCCGTCTCTGAAGAATACCGCTATCGCGCTGGTGCTGATTTTCCTGCCAACGCTGCTGGTTGCGGCACAGCCTGACCTGGGGACCTCAATCCTTATTGCCCTCTCCGGCCTGTTTGTCCTGTTCCTGTCGGGACTGAGCTGGCGCCTGATTGGTATCGCGGTGGTGCTGATTGCGGCTTTCATTCCTATCCTGTGGTTCTTCCTGATGCATGACTACCAGCGCCAGCGCGTTATGATGCTGCTCGATCCGGAAACCGATCCGCTGGGCGCGGGCTATCATATTATTCAGTCAAAGATTGCGATTGGCTCCGGCGGGCTGCGCGGTAAAGGCTGGCTGCACGGCACGCAGTCTCAGCTGGAATTTTTACCGGAACGCCACACCGACTTTATCTTTGCCGTACTGGCGGAAGAACTGGGACTGGTTGGCATCTTAATATTGCTGGCGCTTTATGTACTGCTGATCATGCGTGGATTGTGGATTGCAGCACGCGCGCAAACCACCTTTGGTCGCGTCATGGCTGGCGGGTTGATGCTGATTTTATTCGTTTATGTCTTCGTAAATATTGGTATGGTGAGTGGTATTCTGCCGGTGGTAGGCGTACCGCTGCCGCTGGTGAGTTACGGAGGCTCGGCACTGATCGTGTTGATGGCCGGGTTTGGTATCGTGATGTCGATCCATACCCACAGAAAAATGTTGTCAAAAAGCGTATAAAAATAAGGGGATCGGAATGCGTAAGCAGTGGCTGGGGATCTGCATTGCGGCAAGTTTACTTGCGGCCTGCACAAGTGATGATGGTCAGCAACAGGCAACCGTCGCGCCGCCGCAGCCTGCGGTGTGTAATGGCCCGATCGTTGAAATCAGCGGTGCCGATCCCGTTTATGAACCGCTGAATGCCAGTGCCAATCAGGATTACGAGCGCGACGGCAAAAGCTATAAAATTGTTCAGGACCCTTCCCGTTTCAGTCAGGCGGGCTTTGCCGCCATTTATGATGCCGAGCCAGGCAGTAACCTGACGGCATCCGGGGAAGCGTTCGACCCAATGCAGCTGACGGCAGCACATCCGACGCTGCCTATCCCGAGCTACGCCCGTATCACCAACCTGGCGAACGGCCGTATGATCGTCGTGCGCATCAACGACCGCGGCCCGTACGGGAATGACCGGGTGATTTCCCTGTCGCGCGCGTCTGCCGATCGCCTGAACACCTCGAACAACACCAAGGTCCGTATTGACCCGATTATCGTCGCGCAGGATGGTTCGCTCTCCGGGCCGGGAACCGCGTGTACGACGGTCGCAAAACAGACCTATGCCCTTCCTGACCGCCCAAATCTTGACGGCGGAATGGGAAGCGTCTCGTCTCCGGCAGAGCCTGCTCAGCCGGGGGGAGAAATCCGCCCGATCAGTAATGATACGCTGCAAAGCGAAGATTCTACCGGCGCGCCGGTAAAGAGTAGCGGTTTTCTTGGCGCCCCAACGACCTTAGCCTCGGGCGTGCTGGAAGGCAGTGAGCCTACTCCAGCCCCTGCTCCCGTTGCCGCGCCAGCAACCCAGCCGGCTCCCGTAACGGCGCCCGCGGCCACGCAAAGTGCGGCGGTGGCGGCTCCAACAGCAGCCAGCGGCAGCTATGTGGTTCAGGTCGGTGCAGTGAGCGATCAGGCCCGGGCCAAACAGTATCAGCAGCGTCTGAGCCAGCAGTTTGGCGTACCAGGACGCGTTGAGCAGAACGGTGCGGTCTGGCGCATTCAGATGGGGCCGTTTGCCAGCAAATCGCAGGCCGCCTCCCTGCAGCAGCGTTTGCAGAATGAAGCTCAGCTTCAGTCATTTATCGCTGTTGCAAAATAATTAACCGGCGGTATCCGAATTGTCAGTTTGTGTAAAACGCATTCACAAACTCATGCTTAAAGTCGGATGCCTGCCTGAATAGCATTTGCTATAGTAAGGCACTTTTTTTAATTCCATCACGGATGTCGTAGTTCTGACCATGAAGACCACTTTTTCTGCTCGTTTTGTGCAGCGCATGGCGCTGACCACGGCCCTTTGCGCGGCTGCGCTCTCTGCAGCTCACGCCGATGACCTGAATATCAAGACCATGATCCCTGGCGTTCCGCAAATCGACGCGGAATCCTACATCCTGATCGATTACAACTCTGGCAAAGTGCTGGCAGAACAGAATGCCGATGCCCGCCGTGACCCGGCCAGCCTGACCAAAATGATGACCAGCTACGTTATCGGCCAGGCGATGAAGGCGGGTAAATTCAAAGAATCGGATCTGGTCACCATCGGTAACGATGCGTGGGCAACCGGGAACCCTGTTTTCAAAGGTTCCTCTCTGATGTTCCTGAAGCCGGGTATGCAGGTTCCTGTTTCCCAGCTGATTCGCGGTATCAACCTGCAGTCGGGTAACGACGCCTGCGTGGCAATGGCCGATTTCGCCGCCGGTAGCCAGGACGCCTTCGTGGGCCTGATGAACAGCTACGTGAACGCGCTGGGTCTGAAAAATAGCCATTTCCAGACCGTACACGGCCTGGATGCAGACGGCCAGTACAGCTCCGCGCGTGACATGGCTCTGATTGGTCAGGCGCTGATCCGCGATGTCCCCAATGAATACTCTATCTATAAAGAGAAAGAGTTCACCTTCAACGGTATTCGTCAGACCAACCGTAACGGTCTGCTGTGGGATAACAGCCTGAACGTTGACGGCATCAAAACTGGCCACACCGACAAAGCGGGCTACAACCTGGTGGCCTCTGCCACTGAAGGTCAGATGCGTCTGATCTCTGCCGTGATGGGCGGCCGCACCTTCAAAGGTCGTGAAACAGAAAGCAAGAAGCTGCTGACCTGGGGCTTCCGTTTCTTCGAAACCGTGAACCCACTGAAAGCAGGCAAAGAGTTTGCGTCTGAACCCGTCTGGTTCGGCGACAACGACCGTGCTTCACTCGGTGTTGATAAAGATCTCTATCTGACCATTCCGCGTGGTCGTATGAAGGATCTGAAAGCCAGCTACGTACTGAACAGCACCGAGCTGCACGCCCCGCTGCAGAAAAACCAGGTTGTGGGCACGATCAACTTCCAGCTGGATGGCAAAACGATCGATCAGCGTCCGCTGGTGGTCCTGCAAGAAATTCCTGAAGGCAATTTCTTCGGCAAAATCATTGATTACATTAAATTGATGTTCCACCACTGGTTTGGTTAAAAATTGAACACTTGAAAGTGTGATTTTGATCCCCATATACTAAGTATCCTGATAACTCCCACCTGACGTGGGAGTTATTATTTTTTGACGTTACGCCGGAGCTGACATGAAAACCAAACTTAACGAACTGCTTGAATTCCCTACCTCATTTACCTACAAAGTAATGGGTCTGGCGAAACCTGAGCTGGTTGATCAGGTGGTTGAAGTGGTACAGCGCCATGCGCCCGGTGACTACTCTCCGTCAGTAAAACCAAGCAGCAAGGGCAACTACCACTCGGTTTCTATTACCATCACTGCGACACATATTGAGCAGGTTGAAACGCTTTACGAAGAACTCGGCAATATCGAAATTGTTCGTATGGTGCTGTAGCCCCTTTGCGGTTACCCGGTTTGCCGGGTAACCCCTCTCCCCGCTGTGATATAATCCCGCACACCTTTTGTCCCTCGTCTTCGGAGACGCAGTTTTGTATCAGGATAAAATTCTGGTCCGTCACCTCGGGCTGCAACCTTATGAGCCTGTCTCCCAGGCTATGCATGACTTCACCGATTCACGCGATGACAGCACCCCGGATGAGATCTGGCTTGTCGAACACCTGCCGGTATTTACTCAGGGTCAGGCGGGTAAAGCAGAACATTTGTTAATGACGGGAGATATCCCGGTTATTCAGAGCGATCGCGGCGGTCAGGTCACTTACCATGGACCCGGGCAGCAGGTGATGTACGTCCTGCTCAACCTGAAGCGCAGAAAGCTGGGCGTCCGCGAACTGGTTACCTTACTGGAACAAACTGTCGTCAACACGCTGGCGGAATATGGTATTGATGCGCATCCGCGAGCCGATGCGCCTGGGGTGTACGTTGGGGAAATGAAAATCTGCTCTCTGGGGCTGCGTATTCGTAAAGGCTGTTCGTTCCACGGCCTGGCATTGAACATTAATATGGATCTCGCCCCTTTCCAGCGCATAAACCCCTGCGGCTACGCCGGCATGGAAATGACGCAAGTGCGTCAGTGGGTTGAAACCGCTACGCCAGACAGTATTCGTCCCGTGCTTTTGAAGAATGTTTTAGCACTACTTAACAATCCCCCACACGAATATATCGCTGCTTAATATATCATACAACATGGCTCGCTAATTTGGCGGGCCACCGTTTATTTACCGTTTTTGCGCTTTACAATATTCCACAGATTCTATATTTTCGAAGCGCCCGAATATTACCGCTACATATTATTTAGCCTCCAGCAAGTACGGCAAACACGGCATAAGTAACGTGAGCAATTATCACACAAGTGTTTGCTTTTGATAAACAAGTGAAACAAAACCAACACTTTACGAATCTCTACAAGCATAATAAATAAATTCAACTATCATTCATATTGTGAATGTATACGGAGTGAAAGCGTGGAGTATAATAATTTACCAGCCAAACGACTGAATGAACCTGGTGGCGAAGACAAGCCGCAAATTTTTCGGACTTTACGTAATATTGATCTCAATTTATTGACTATTTTTGAGGCAGTATATGTCCATAAGGGTATCGTTAACGCTGCGAAAATTCTTAATCTCACGCCTTCAGCAATAAGCCAGTCAATCCAAAAGCTGCGCGCTATATTTCCTGACCCGTTATTTATCCGTAAGGGCCAGGGGGTAACGCCGACGGCTTACGCCACGCATCTGCATGAGTATATCAGCCAGGGTCTGGAGTCGATTCTGGGCGCACTGGATTTAACCGGGAGCTATGATAAGCAAAGAACCATCACCATCGGCTGTTCCCCTTCTGTGGGTGTACTGGTCATGCCTGCGATCTTTCAGGCCGTGAAAGAGCATGCTCCGCAGCTCCTGCTTCGCAATGTGCCTCTCAATGAACCTGACATTCAACTTGCCCAGTTCCAGACGGACCTGATTATAGAAAGCGGCAGCTTCAGTGCCAGAGCGCTCGGTCAAAATGTGCTCTATGCAGATAATCTGGTGCTGGTTTGCCGCCAGCAGCATCCTGCTCTTAGCGAGCCGTTGACCATCGAAAACCTTCGCAACTACGACCATTCGTCTTTCATGACCGAAGGGCAGTCTAACCATGCACTTCGTCAGCGCATTGATGAAATTTTCCCTGAACGACAGATCAGCTTCAGCAGCTACAATATGTTTACCACCGCATCCCTGATCGGTAGCAGCGACATGCTGTGCGTTATGCCATCACGCCTGTACAGTCTGCTACGAAAATGCTGGCCGCTGGAAAGCATTCCGCTCAGCCAGCTTAATGCGGAATCTATCGAGATTTCACTTCATTATAACAAGCTGAGTTTGCGCGATCCGGTCCTGGAAAACGTCATCCGCATTATCCGTCAGGCCTTCTGACAGGTTTAGCCAGCACAAGTCCCTGCAACCCGCAGGGCAAAAGGCACAAAACAACAACTATTTTACAAATTGGCGATCTGGCAGGCTGCTTTAACGACCGTTTCAATGATATACTGCCTGTCGTTCGTTCAAAAATAGTTGATAAATACAACATTCCCTTGAAATGAAACGCTTTCCTTCGATATTCGCAACTGGAACACGCACGCTATGAGTAAACCCATTGTGATGGAACGCGGTGTTAAATACCGCGATGCCGATAAAATGGCCCTTATCCCGGTTAAAAACGTGGCTACAGAGCGCGAGGCGCTGTTAAGAAAACCGGAATGGATGAAAATCAAACTTCCGGCCGACTCTTCGCGTATCCAGGGGATCAAAGCGGCGATGCGCAAGAATGGCCTTCACTCCGTTTGTGAAGAAGCCTCTTGCCCGAACCTTGCTGAATGTTTCAATCACGGTACCGCGACGTTTATGATTCTGGGTGCTATCTGTACCCGCCGCTGCCCGTTCTGCGATGTTGCTCATGGCCGTCCAGTCGCGCCTGATGCTAACGAACCCCAGAAACTGGCGCAGACCATCGCCGACATGGCGCTGCGTTATGTGGTTATCACGTCGGTTGACCGTGACGACCTGCGTGACGGTGGTGCTCAGCACTTCGCCGACTGTATTACGGCCATTCGCGAGAAAAGTCCAAACATCAAAATCGAGACGCTGGTGCCTGACTTCCGTGGCCGTATGGACCGCGCGCTGGATATCCTCACCGCTACGCCGCCAGATGTGTTTAACCACAATCTGGAGAACGTGCCGCGTATCTACCGTCAGGTACGCCCGGGTGCTGACTATAACTGGTCTCTGAAACTGCTGGAGCGTTTCAAAGAAGCGCATCCACATATTCCGACTAAGTCTGGTCTGATGGTGGGTCTGGGTGAAACTAACGACGAAATCATCGAGGTGATGCGCGATCTTCGCCGCCACGGTGTGACCATGTTGACCCTGGGACAGTATCTCCAGCCAAGCCGTCACCACCTGCCGGTACAGCGCTACGTGAGCCCGGACGAGTTCGATGAAATGAAAGCCGAAGCGATGGCGATGGGCTTCACCCACGCAGCATGCGGCCCATTTGTTCGCTCTTCATACCATGCCGATATGCAGGCTAAAGGCGAAGAAGTGAAATAATGCTGTAATATTCATTTACAGTAATACGAAAAAACCGGCCACATGAGCCGGTTTTTTTTCGCAAGCCCTTGGGCGATGCTGTCACTCTTTGTGAGAAAGCTTATCTGCCGGGACGTCATCCTCGGCGCTTTTCTTCGCCGCTGCATCATCATCGTTCATCGCTTTCTTAAAGCCTTTGATGGCAGCCCCCAGGTCACCACCCAGCGTGCGTAACTTCTTGGTACCAAACAGCAGGACGACCAGTGCGGCAACCACCAGCAGTTTGGTAATACTAATCTCACCCATAGATACCTTCTTTACTTATAACAGGCTGCATTCAGCGCCAAAACCTGATTGTATTAACGGTCATTTAGCGCGTGCACACAATAGCAATCTGTAACAAGGTGAATCAAGCATTGTTGAAAAAAACATCACAATAATTGCGGTGGCGCAAACCGACGATTAAGAAGAACGGGTAATTGCTGACGCGCAAGCGCAATTCTCTCTGGTTTTATCTCCGCAACCAGCAGGTCCGGGGCTTCAGCGGCGGCGGCTATCGTCACCCCCAGCGGATCAACCACCCTGCTTTGCCCGATGTTTTTCGTGCCACATTCTCCTGCGGCAACGACATAGCAGGTGGTATCCAGCGCGCGTGCCGCAAGCAACGTTGCCCAGTGGTGCTCTTTTAACGGCCCTTTGACCCACGCGGCAGGCAGCACCAGCATGTCCGCACCCTGCAGCGCCAGATGCAGCGCCAGCTCGGGAAAACGCAGGTCATAGCAGGTCATCAGCCCGATCCTGAATCCGTCAATCTCCAGCAGCGGTGGGATATTGTCTCCGGGGTCAACGAGCCTCGACTCCTGGATGCTGAACGCGTCATAGAGATGAAGCTTGGCGTAATGTGCGACTATGGCCCCGTCACGAATCGCCACCAGCGTATTCACTGCACGGCCCTGCGTGGAGGGAACATGGATCGTTAAGATTGTCGTCATCGTATTGCCCGCGCTCTGGGCGAGCAAATGTTGTAAAAATTCGCCGTCCAGCGGCTGCGCGGACTTCACGGATAAATCCGGGTCATTATCATCCCTGGCCAGCAGCGCCTCGGGGAGAACCAGCAGCGACGCCCCTTTCTGCCCGGCCTGCTTCATCAGGTTGACGCACGTGAGCGCATTTTTATGCCACTCAGGCGTGACCACAAACTGCCCTACCGCAACATACATATTTGTCCCCTTATCATAAACGGCGTTAAACTCGCTTCTCTTACACATCAAATAGCAGGTATTTAGCGTGTTACAACTACTTTTAGCCGTTTTTATTGGTGGGGGAACGGGTAGCGTTGCGCGGTGGTTTCTGAGTATGCGGTTTAATCCCCTGCATCAGGCGATTCCCATGGGGACGCTTGCCGCTAACCTGATTGGTGCTTTTATCATTGGCATGGGGCTGGCCTGGTTTAACCGAATGACGCATATCGACCCAATGTGGAAGGTATTGATTACCACCGGATTTTGCGGCGGTTTGACCACCTTCTCAACCTTTTCTGCGGAGACAGTTTTTCTCTTTCAGGAAGGCCGTATCGGCTGGGCGCTGATGAATATGGCGATCAATATGCTCGGCTCTTTTGCGATGACTGGGATCGCATTTTGGCTATTTTCTTCCGCAAGCGCGCATTAACAGCCGAACCGTTAATGTTGGCTTAATTTTTCTCTGTCACTCTGAATGCAGTACTGAACGAGGGTGACAGAATGAAACAGAGTCTGATGAGCGCAGGAATGGTGTTATTGAGCGTGCTGATCGTTGCCAGCTTCCTGAAAATGTATCTGCTTGGCTGATTCAACACGAAAAAAACCCGCTCGTTGAGCGGGTTTTGAAATTCTTGCTGACGCGTCTGAATTACAGAGCGATTACGTTAGCAGCAGAAGGGCCTTTGGCACCGTTAGTGATTTCGAACTCTACACGCTGACCTTCAGCCAGAGTTTTGAAACCATTAGACTGGATTGCAGAGAAGTGTACGAACACGTCTTTGCTGCCATCTTCAGGAGTAATGAAACCGAATCCTTTGGACTCATTAAACCACTTAACGTTACCTTTAATCTTAGACATCAAAATTACCTTTACATTAAAAAACGACACAAATGCTGTGTCGGTTATCAGTACATCAATTGTGAGACCTTTTGTCCAGCGGTTCTTTGATAAAAAGTGACTAAAGTCGCGTTAATTTTCACTGACAGATTTTTATCGCTTATGAATCAACGTCTGCACGTTTTTTCACCAGCATGTAACGTTTTGTCAGTTAAAACTGAAAACGCATCCAGGCGAAGTAAACGTTACCGTTGTTGTACGTACCCGGAATGTAGGTCATCTGGAACGTTGCGGGGCCATAGCCAATAGAGGCCAAAGGCAGCAGCACTGGGATCGGGATGTAGTTCCAGTTGTCACGTGCAGTGACCCCGGCGGTATAGCCCAAACCGACGTGGAAGTTTTCGTCCGCTAGCGGGCGCCAGGTTTTCTCCCAACCATAACCCCCAATAGGCTCCCATTTATTAAACGAGTCTTTGAAGGCCATCAGATAGATGCCATGCCAGTTTCCCTTTTCATCCCAGCGCGACTGACCAAAACCCGCACCCCATGGACGCTCGTTGTATTTATCGGTTTTCTCTTTGTCATAAGCAAACCGCGCATGCCACGTTATTGCCGGAACATAGAGATCATAATGTTCAGGTGCAGTCCATGTCTGGGAAACATTATCCGTAAAGGTTGAGAACCAGCCTTTATCCGCCTCTTTGCCTTCTGCCTGTGCAACAGAAGAAAACGTTAACTGCCCCAAAATAAACAACAAAATAGAGAAAAATGTATTACGTACGATCACAATGCAATTACCATTCTTAGTATTCGAAGCAAAGTTTACCATAAGGTAGTTGAATCAAGTCTTAACGACATCGGCGTTATTCCTAATTATTCGGCCTCTTTCCGGGAATATTCTTAAAGAAAGCATGCAGCACGCTCAAATAAACCCATTCGGAGTGTGGGCTTATACTTTAACCTTCTTAATCAGTGACATGCAAAACCACACAAAGCATTAACAATTTGTTATCATTATTGGGACATGTTGCGCTATTTCTGACGGTCAAGGGCCTCATGACATAAATGTATGAACCATGGCAAAAACACGGTTGTTCTGTTCTCTAGTCGTCTGTTTATTGATTTTAATCAGCAAGAACAGGCCAATTATTCGGCACATTTTCATCCTTCTTTTTTTTATTGATTTTTTGTGCTTCATTGCAGCAGAGATACAGGGGAAATCATGCTTACGCTATTCGAACTCCTTATTGGAGTCGTCGTCATTGTCGGCGTCGCACGCTACATCATTAAAGGCTACTCGGCCACGGGCGTATTATTTGTCGGCGGTTTAACGCTGCTGATTATCAGCGCAATAATGGGGCACCAGGTGTTACCTGCCAGCGCGACCAGCACCGGTTACAGCGCTACAGATATTGTTGAATACATTAAAATATTGCTCATGAGCCGCGGCGGCGATCTGGGCATGATGATCATGATGCTGTGTGGTTTTGCGGCCTATATGACCCACATCGGCGCTAACGATATGGTCGTTAAGCTAGCCTCCAAACCTCTGCAATACATCAATTCGCCATATCTGCTGATGGTCGCGGCCTATTTCCTCGCCTGCCTGATGTCGCTGGCCGTTTCGTCGGCTACCGGACTTGGCGTACTGCTGATGGCCACGCTGTTCCCGGTTATGGTGAACGTGGGCATTAGCCGTGGCGCGGCCGCGGCAATTTGTGCGTCTCCGGCAGCCATTATTCTCTCCCCAACATCCGGCGACGTTGTGCTGGCGGCAAAGGCGGCGGAGATGTCACTCATCGACTTCGCCTTTAAAACCACGTTACCGATCTCAATCGTTGCCATAGTGGGCATGGGGATCGCGCATTTCTTCTGGCAACGCTATCTCGACAAGAAAGAAAACATCAGCCATGAAATGATGGATGTGAGTGAAATCACCACCACCGCTCCCGCGCTCTATGCCATTCTGCCGTTCACTCCGATCGTCGGAGTGCTGATTTTTGACGGCAAATGGGGTCCACAGCTGCACATCATCACCATTCTGGTTATCTGTATGCTGCTGGCCGCCGCGCTGGAGTTTGTGCGCGGTTTTAACACGCAAAAAGTCTTCTCGGGTCTGGAAGTAGCGTATCGCGGTATGGCGGATGCCTTTGCTGGCGTGGTGATGCTGCTGGTTGCAGCGGGCGTTTTTGCCCAGGGTCTGAGCACAATCGGCTTTATCCAGAGCCTGATCTCTATCGCCACCTCGTTCGGCTCGGCCAGTATTATCCTGATGCTGGTTCTGGTGGTGCTAACCATGCTGGCGGCGATGACCACCGGTTCCGGTAATGCCCCTTTCTACGCTTTCGTTGAGATGATCCCGAAACTGGCTCACTCCTCCGGCATTAATCCGGCCTATCTCTCCATTCCCATGCTGCAGGCGTCAAACCTGGGCCGTACCATTTCGCCGGTGTCGGGCGTGGTCGTTGCCGTTGCCGGAATGGCGAAAATCTCGCCATTTGAAGTCGTCAAGCGCACCTCAGTACCCGTTTTGGTTGGTCTGATTATCGTGATTATCGCCACGGAAGTGCTGGTTCCCGGCGCGGCCTAAGCTAAATTACTGATATCCAAAAAGCGCCTGCGGGCGCTTTTTGTGCTTTAATAACTTCCAGAAATTAATCGTGCTCATTCGATCAGGAAATCATATGTTCAGGAAGGATATCGTCGTCCCGTCTGGCGCAATGGCGCTTGCTCTCTGTATCTTCTCCGCACAGGCGGAACCGCTGAAGGCAACACAGTACGGCGATTTCGATCGCTATGTGTTGGCTCTGTCCTGGCAAACCGGGTTTTGCCAGAGCATGGTCGAACGCAACCGCAATGAACCTGACGAATGTCGCCTGCAAAAAGAGCGTGATAATAAAGCCGATTTTCTGACCGTTCACGGACTATGGCCCGGCCTGCCAAAATCCATCGCCGCACGCGGGGTGGATGAGCGTCGATGGATGCGTTTTGGCTGCGCCACGCGCCCCATTCCAAACATGCCGGAAGTGAAGGCCAGCCGCAAATGCGATGCCGCCGAAACCGGGCTGTCGCTTTCCGCTGCCGCAAAGCTCAACGACGTGATGCCGGGTGCAGGCGGTAATTCCTGCCTGGAACGCTACGAATACGCCAAACATGGCGTCTGCTTTGGTTTCGATCCGGATGCCTATTTCGGCACGATGGTGCGGATGAATCAGGAAGTTAAAAACAGCGCGGTTGGTAAATTCCTCGCAGATAATTACGGGAAAACTGTCAATCGCAGCGACTTTGACATTGCCGTTGCCAAAAGCTGGGGCAAAGAAAACATCAAAGCGATCAAGCTGACCTGCAACGGCAATCCGGCGTATCTGACCGAGATGCAGGTTTCGCTTAAGGCGGACACCATTAACAACCCGCTTTCTGCGGCGTCATTTGCCCCGCAGCCACATCCGGGTAACTGCGGAAAACAGTTCGTGATTGATAAAGCCGGCTACTGAGCCGCGCCCGGGCGCACCATATCAAACCGGTTTTCATCACTGATGCCATAATACGCCGTCGGCCCACCCGCACGCAGGATGGGCTGCGCTTTCGCCGTCTGGTAAATCCCCTCTTCCAGCAGCGTTTCGGCAATATGGATACCGACCACCTCCCCCAGCACCAGCCAGGTATCGACCGGTGTGCCGTCGGCACCGGTAAGCTGAATGCACTGCGACAGGCGGCACTCAAAGTTCACCGGGCTTTCCGCGACGCGGGGCGCGTTAACCAGCTGGCTCGTCGCCGGCGTGAGTCCGGCAAAGCTAAATTCATCCCGATCGTGAGGAAGCATGGCAGAGGTTTGGTTCATGGCTTCGGCAAGATCGCGGGTTGCGAGGTTCCAGACAAACTCTTTTGTTTCGTTAATATTACGCACGCTGTCCTTCCAGCCGTTGCTGGAAAAACCGATGATCGGCGGGCGATAGTTAAAGCAGTTAAAGAAGCTGTACGGTGCGAGGTTGAGCTGACCTGCCTTATCGCAGGAGGAGATCCAGCCAATCGGACGTGGACCAATAATGGCGTTTAGCGGGTCATGCGGCAGGCCGTGCCCCTGGGACGGTTGATAGAAGTACATAGTGCTCTCTCGTTGGTGGGCAACGCCCGGATACAGGACACTCAGCGTAACGTATTCCGCCGGGAATGAAGACTGAATAAATTTCAGCGAAAATTCATATGGGCCATGAATGTGACCTTCATCACTTCAAACTTGCGCGCTCAGCCAGTATCATCGGGAGAGTTAAACCCTCGCTGCCAGACGGCGAGGGTTTTCTTTTGGATCAGTTTCTGCGTTAGACGCAGCATTAACGACATGGAGTAAAAATGTTCAGACCTACCATTATCATCAATGAGCTCGACGCAGAACGTATCGACAGGCTGCTGGAAAAAGCGGAGTTCGCCTCGCTCCCCGTGGCCGACGCCCTTAATGAGGAGCTCGACCGGGCACAGATGTGCACGCCTGAGACGATGCCGCATGACGTGGTCACTATGAACAGCCAGGTGAAATTCCGCAACCTGACCACCGGTGAAGAGCTGACCCGTACGCTGGTTTATCCGGCTCAGATGACCGACAGCAGCACACAGCTTTCTGTTCTGGCCCCTGTGGGTGCCGCACTGCTGGGGCTGCGTACGGGGGATACGATCCACTGGGAATTGCCGGGCGGCGCCTCTGCCCATCTGGAAGTACTGGCGTTGCTCTACCAGCCAGAAGCTGCGGGCGATTACCTGCGTTAAACACTTCTGAACAAGCGCCCACCCGCTTTGCACAGAGGATGCAGCCGCATCCTCTTTCCGTAAATTCACCCCATTTTCTTATATCGCGCAAAAGACCCTTAACCCAGGCTTAATCTGTTTTGGTGCCGCGGGGACGGTCATGAGTGAGATACTGGCTATCACACTTATTTTTCTCATTATTGTGGCGATTATCGTCGCGGCCGTGCTTTATCTTGAACGCCACAGTTAAGCGAGAACTCATGCAACCCCACCCGGGAAAGCATTTACCAGGCCCTTAACTTTCTGCTCTGCGGCCTCGGGCGTTTCCGCACCAGGGACCAGAATCACCTTCCGGCACTCTTCCTCCCGTTTTTCGAATACCTTATAGGCGCGTTCCGCATCCGCAAGGGGAAGATAATGGGTCACGATCTCTTCCGGGGTAAGCAGCCCTTTTTCGATCAGCGGTAACAGTTCACCCAGCCAGGCATGGACGTGCGTCTGGCCCATCTTAAACGTCAGCCCCTTATCGAAGGCATCGCCAAACAGGAAGCCATGAATAAACCCAGCGTACACGCCGGGTACGCTGACCACCCCACCGCGCCGTACGGCAGCAATGCACTGACGCAACGCTTTGCCGCTACTGCCTTCAATTTTAAGATTGCTGAGGATCGTTTCAGTGGTGCTACCTTTCGCTTCAAACCCGACTGCATCAATCACGGCGTCAACGCCGCGATGGCCCGCGGTCTGTTCGATGATTTTTTCCGCCGCGTCGTTATCATCATCAAAGTTGATAGGGATTGCGCCGTAACGCGCCTCTGCAAATCGCAACCGGTACGGATGATGATCGATAACAAAGATCTGCTCAGCCCCCAGCAGTCGCGCGCAGGCAATGGTCAGTAGCCCCACCGGCCCAGCACCGAAAACCGCTACGCTTGAGCCTTTTTCAATCTGCGCATTTTTTGCCGCCTGCCAGGCCGTGGGCAAAATATCGGAAAGGAATAACGCTTTATCATCGGAAAGAAGCTGCGGGACCTTAAACGGCCCGACGTTGCCTTTTGGCACGCGGACATATTCCGCCTGCCCCCCCCGGCACGCCGCCGTAGAGATGGCTATAGCCAAACAGCGCGGCCGGTGCGGGAATTTGCTTTTTGTTCAGCGCGGCACCCTGCCCGGCATTGGTATTCTCACAGGCCGCGTATTGCTGCAGACGACAGAAGAAACAGTCTCCGCAGGCGATGACAAAGGGGATCACCACGCGATCGCCTTTTTGCAAATTCTTCACCTCTGCGCCGCACTCGACGATTTCCCCCATAAACTCATGGCCAAAAATGTCGCCGTGCTGCACCTTCGGGATCTTTCCGCGATAAAGATGCAAATCGGAGCCGCATATAGCCGTGGCCGTAACGCGCAGAATGATATCGTCAGGCTGTTCGATGATGGGATCGGGGACATTCTCGACGCGAACATGGTGCGGACCGTGATACGTAAGTGCTTTCATGCGACCTCCGAAAGGCTTCAGGTAAGTGTATAAGGGTAGCTACCCCTGAAGGTCTGCCCTGGAATACGGGGCTTTTGAGATTTATCCTGGTGAGATAAGAAAACTGACGGAGCGCTTACAGAAACCATTAATATTTTATGGTTGAATGAGTACAGCATTTATAAACTAGGAGAAACGGGTATGTATCAGAGAATTATTATGCCGGTTGATGTTTTTGAGATGGAGCTAAGCGACAAGGCCGTTCGCCATGCGGAGTTCCTGGCGCAGCAGGACGGTGTTATCCATCTTTTACACGTACTGCCAGGCTCCGCCAGCCTGAGCCTGCACCGCTTTGCCGCCGACGTGCGTCGCTTCGAAGAGCATCTGCAGCATGAAGCGGAAACGCGCCTGCAAACCATGGTCAGCCACTTCAGCATCGACCCTTCACGAATCAAAACGCACGTCAGATTCGGCAGCGTACGCGATGCGGTAAACGAACTGGCGAACGAACTGAAGGCAGACGTGGTGGTCATCGGTTCGCGTAACCCGTCAATAACCACGCATCTGCTGGGCTCTAACGCCTCCAGCGTCATCCGCCACACCCATATACCGGTGATGGTCGTCAGATAAAAAAAGAGGCCACCTTTCGGTGGCCTCTCGCTATTGCAGGTGTAGCCTTACTTTCTTTTCTTATGCGGTTTTGGTGCGAATCAGATAGTCAAATGAACTCAGAGACGCCTTCGCCCCTTCGCCCGTGGCGATAATGATCTGTTTGTACGGCACGGTGGTGCAGTCGCCCGCCGCAAACACGCCTTTCACGCTGGTTTCACACTTCGCATCAATGATGATTTCACCCATGCGGTTGCGCTCAATCGCGCCTTCCAGCCAGGTGGTGTTTGGCAGCAGACCAATCTGCACAAAGATCCCTGACAGCTGAACGCTATGCACGTCGCCGCTCACGCGGTCGCGATATTCCAGACCGGTCACTTTGCTGCCGTCGCCCTTCACTTCCGTCGTCTGCGCGTTCAGTACGATGTCGACGTTTTTCAGGCTGCGAACTTTATCCTGCAGAACCTGGTCGGCCTTCATCTCTGGAGCGAACTCCAGAAGGGTAACGTGCTCAACAATCCCCGCCAGGTCGATAGCCGCTTCCACGCCGGAGTTACCGCCGCCGATCACCGCCACGCGTTTACCTTTAAACAGCGGGCCGTCGCAGTGCGGACAGTAGGTCACGCCTTTGGTGCGGTACTGATCTTCGCCCGGGACGTTCATGTTGCGCCATTTCGCACCGGTGGCAATGATAATGCTGCGCGCTTTCAGCACCGCGCCGGACGCGGTTTCAATCTGGTGTAAACCACCCTCTACTGCGGCCGGAACCAGCTTGCTGGCGCTCTGGCTGTCGATCACGTCCACGTCATAGTCGCTGACGTGCGCCTTCAGCGCACCCGCCAGCTTCTGGCCTTCGGTCTTCGGCACGGAGATGTAGTTTTCGATGTCCACGGTATCGAGCACCTGGCCACCAAAGCGTTCGCCCATCAGGCCGGTACGAATACCTTTACGCGCGGAGTACACCGCTGCCGCCGCGCCGGCAGGGCCAGAACCGACGATCAGCACGTCGTAGGCATCGCGTTTGTTCAGCGCTTCCGCCGCACGTTTTTCAGCACCGGTATCCACTTTAGCAACGATTTCGGTCAGCGTCATGCGCCCCTGGCCGAACTCTTTGCCGTTCATGTAGACCGCCGGAACGCCCATCACGTTGCGATCGGTGATTTCATTCTGGAAGGTACCGCCGTCAATTGCCGTGTGCTTGATGCGCGAATTCAGGACCGACATCAGGTTCAGCGCCTGCACCACGTCCGGGCAGTTGTGGCAGGAGAGCGAGTAATAGGTTTCAAACTCAAAATCGCCGTCGATATCGCGGATCTGCTCCAGCAGCGCCTGCGCTTCTTTTGACGGATGACCACCGGTCCACAGCAGCGCCAGCACCAGTGAAGTAAATTCGTGGCCCAGCGGCGAGCCTGCAAAGCGCGGTCCCTGGTCGGAGCCTGGGTTGGTAATCAGGAAAGAGGGCTTACGGACCGGCAGCGCGTTGTCTTCTTTGAAGGTCACTTTCGGCGACAGCTCGGCGATCTCCGCCAGCAGTTCCTTGATCTCTGCCGATTTGGCGCTGTCGTCAAGCGTAGCAATCAGCTCAACGGGTTTGGTCAGTTTCTCAAGGTAGGCCTTGAGCTGGGTTTTCATGTTTGTGTCGAGCATTGTTCTTCCCTCTCTTAAGACGTCATCATGCAAGCTGCCTTATACGGGCGGCCTGAATGCAACTTGCATCATGGTGCTGGAATGAAATGGGCGCGGTGCGCCCATTGATTACTGAATGGGCAAAACTTAGATTTTACCAACCAGATCTAAGGATGGAGCCAGCGTTGCTTCGCCTTCTTTCCATTTTGCCGGGCACACTTCGCCTGGGTGAGAAGCCACGTACTGAGCGGCTTTCACTTTACGCAGCAGGTCAGAAGCATCACGGCCGATACCTTCAGCGGTAACTTCGATAGCCTGGATAATGCCCTGCGGATCAACAACGAAGGTGGCGCGGTCAGCCAGGCCTTCATCTTCACGCATGTTGTCGAAGTTACGGGTCAGGGCGCCAGTCGGGTCGCCAATCATCGCGTATTTGATTTTCGCGATGGTTTCAGAGCTGCTGTGCCATGCTTTGTGGGTGAAGTGGGTATCGGTAGAGACAGAGTAAACGTCTACGCCCAGCTTCTGCAGTTCTTCGTAATGGTCTGCCACGTCGCCCAGTTCAGTCGGGCAAACGAAGGTAAAGTCAGCCGGATAGAAGAAGAAGACGCTCCAGCGGCCTTCGGTATCTTTCTCGGTAACTTCGATGAACTCACCGTTTTTGAACGCCTGGTTTTTGAAAGGTTTAATTTTGGTATTAATCAAAGACATCTGTACTTCCTCCGTGTTTTCGTTGAGATGTAATGTAACCAACTTTATTCATCGGGGCTAATGCGTATGCTTTATCAAATCAATCAGCCAAACCTTACAACGTCGACAAGACAACAAGGTGAACCTTTTACAGGAAAGCCTGAAAGTAAAAAGGCCGCCTCAACGGGCGGCCCTGATACCTGAATTCCCCGCAGGTACATTCAGTGCCAGCCGAAACTGGCGTTGCGTTGCGCTCTACAACCCTTTATATCAAGGCGGTAACAGCCGTTTGATTACACCATCCGCGCAGGGATTGAGCAATCCATAAGAGAGGCATTCCTGCCTATGGCTGTGATAGGCTATGTCGAACATCATTGCGGAGCGTTATAAATTTATTTTTATTATAAAACCATCACAATATATAAGTGACAATTGTCATTTAATACGTTTACTCCCTACTCGAGGATAAAATTATCCTAATCGCCTTCGAAGCGCTATTTCAATAATCTGGCACCGTGATATATTAAGATGATTTTAATTTAAAACTACGAAAGTTAACCGAACGGATTGTTAATGGTTAGCTTCAAACTATTGTTATCAGTTATATGATAACCAAAGCAAACGCAGCATCTCAGGACGGAACATGGCAAACCTCTATGATCTTAAAAAATTCGATCTTAATCTGTTAGTCATTTTTGAGTGTATTTACCAACACCTTAGTATCAGTAAAGCCGCCGAGACGCTGTATATCACGCCCTCTGCCGTGAGCCAGTCACTGCAACGCCTGAGAGGACAACTTAACGATCCTCTGTTTATCCGTTCCGGAAAAGGGATCACGCCCACGACCGTCGGCGTCAATTTGCATCATCATCTGGAACAGAACCTGAACCAGCTAGAGCAGACTATCAATATCATGCACAGCAGCGGGTTGAAGAAGAATTTTGTCATTTATTGCCCGCATTTTATGAGTACGAAAGCAACCCTTGATCCTATAAAACTGCTCATGAACAACCATAACTATTCGATTGAATTACATGATGTTTTTCTTTCTCCTGATTCAGCGGAAGATCTCCTGGCCTACAGAAGGGCGGACTTGATATTCTCGTATTCCTCTTCTAACAGTCATTCTGTCGCCTGTAGCCTCTACCATAAACTTCCTTTCGTTCTCGTTTGTCGGGAGGGTCACCCCCGTCTCGGTGAAAATCCTACACGTGAAGAAATTCTGAATGAAAACTTCACCGCCTGCCTGAACGGTGAGAACAGCTTCAAAGGCTATCAGAACAAGGTCGATAACCTGTTATTCGAAAGAAATATCGTCTATCGTAGCGACTCTTTTATATCCCTTCTGTCGATGATCGGTTCATCCGATCTCTTAGGTTTAGTACCCACGTCGGCCTTCGAACAATATGGGCCAGCCCTCAACCTGCGCAAAGTGGAAACAGACATTCATTTCCCCAGCATTGATATTTACATGATGTATAATCGTTCTGCACTCAATAGCTCGGCATTCGCCAGTTTTATTGAAGAAATATCATTACCGTGAGATATTGATGGGGTTTTCGCACCAAATGGGAAACATACTGTTAAAACATACACCACCGTTATAGAACTACGAAACATAACCGTCATATATTCAATTAATTATTGATTAATATAACCCTCTCTTTAGTATTGAAGCTACAGTCTGGTATTTATTCCTCAGGATGAGAATAAGCATGTCAATTTATAAATACCCTTTAAACCAGGATGTTCTTACTGCTGCTCGGGAGCGAATAAAATGGACTCTCGAAAATTTTCCCAGAACCTGTGTTTCTTTTTCAGGTGGAAAAGACTCCACCGTCATGCTGCATCTGGTTGCCCAACAGGCGCGACAGATGAAAGTCAAAATAGATGTGCTCTTTATTGACTGGGAGGCGCAGTTTTCCCATACCATTAACCATGTGCAACATATGCGTGAATTGTACAGCGATGTCATTAACCATTTCTGGTGGGTCGCGCTTCCCCTGACAACGCAAAATTCACTGTCGCAATTCCAGCCGGAATGGCAATGCTGGGAACCCGGTACCCAATGGGTCCGCCAGCCTCCTGACGATGCGATAACCGATCCCGCTTATTTTCCTTTCTACCAGCCTGGCATGACGTTTGAAACCTTTGTCCGCAGTTTCTGCGACTGGTTCTCTCTCAATCGCCCGGCGGCGGTACTGATTGGCATCCGCGCCGATGAGTCTTACAACCGTTTCCTGGCTATCGCATCGGCGCGTAAGCAGCGGTTTGCCGACGATAAGCCCTGGACTACCGTCGCACCAGGAGGACATGCCTGGTATATCTATCCTCTCTACGACTGGAAAACCGCCGATATATGGACCTGGTTCGCCAAATCAGGTTGTTGCTATAACCCACTTTATGACCTGATGTTTCAGGCTGGCGTGCCGCTACGCTACATGCGTATTTGTGAACCCTTTGGCCCGGAACAGCGCCAGGGACTATGGCTCTACCACGTTGTTGAGCCCGATCGCTGGGCGGCCATGTGCGAGCGCGTGAGCGGTGCACGCAGCGGAGGAATGTACGCCGGACACGATAATCATTTTTATGGTCACCGAAAAATTTTGAAACCCGAACACCTCTGCTGGCGCGAATATGCCATGTTGCTCCTCGAAAGCATGCCGCAAAATACGGCTGAGCATTACCGCAATAAAATCGCCATTTATCTGCACTGGTATCAGAAGAGAGGCATGGAGGATATTCCCGATACTCAGGACGGTGATATCGGAGCCAAAGACATTCCCTCATGGCGCCGTATTTGCAAAGTTCTCCTGAATAACGACTACTGGTGCAGGGCGCTATCGTTCAGCCCGAACAAACCCAAACATTATCAGCGCTACAGCGACAGAGTGAAGGCTAAACGCAAGGAGTGGGGCATATTATGCGACAAAGACTAATCACCGAGATGGAAACGTACCTTCAGTCACTTTCAGAAGAGGACCGCATTAACGCAATAAATGCTTTTCGTGAGGCGATCCATAAACACAGTCCGTTTCGCGAGCAACCGATAGACTGCGTCCTCTGGATAAGACAGGACGCTATTACCGCTAACGATTACAACCCCAATAACGTTGCTCCACCAGAAAAACGGCTGCTCAGTAAGTCGCTGGAACTCGATGGATTCACCCAACCTATCGTTGTGACAGAAAGTGAACCGCAACACTACGAAATTGTGGATGGTTTTCATCGCCATGAAATCGGTAAAAATCGGGCGGCGTTGAAGCATCAGCTCAAGGGGTATCTCCCCGTCACCTTCCTGCGCCAGGACCGACAGGATAAACATGACCGTATGGCTGCCACTATTCGTCACAACCGGGCGCGGGGTCGACACCAGATTAACGCCATGTCGGAGATCGTTCGCGAGCTGGTGCAGCTTGGCTGGAATGACGAGAGAATAAGCAAGGAGCTGGGAATGGACGGCGATGAAGTCTTGCGCCTCAAGCAAATCAACGGTCTGCTGGAGCTGTTTGCAGACCGCCGTTACTCAGAAGCCTGGACGGTGAAATAATCAGAGCGTGTTAAGACGCTCTGCCGCCGCCAGCAGCGTCGATTCCTGCTTCGCAAAGCAAAGACGGATCAGCTTATGCGGGAAGGGATCGGCGCAGAACACCGACAGCGGAATGGCGGCCACGCCCACCTCTTTCGTCAGCCACTGGCAGAAACTCACGTCGTCCAGATCGGAAATCGCGCTGTAATCGGCGAGCAGGAAATAGGTCCCTTCTGAGGGCAAAATTTCCAGACGGCTTTTGCTTAATGCCGTCACAAACAGATCCCGACGTTCACGATAGAAGTGCGGCAGCTCGCGGTAATGCGCGGGCTCAGCGCGCAGCATATCCGCCAGCGCCAGCTGAGCCGGCGTGTTCACGGCAAACGTCAGGTACTGATGCACTTTGCGCAGCTCAGCGCTGATGGCCGCCGGGGCCACGCAGTACCCTACCTTCCAGCCGGTCATATGGTAGGTCTTACCAAACGAAGAGACGGCGATAGCACGCTCGCGAAGCTGCGGATGGGCCAGCACGCTGGCATGCCCTTCCTCAGCAAAGCAGATGTGCTCGTAGACTTCATCGCTCAGGACGTAAATTTCCCGTTCGGCGATAGCCTGCCACAGCGCGGCAAAATCGGCTTTTTGCCACACCGTCGCCGACGGATTGTGCGGGGTATTCAGGATCACCAGGCGGGTTTTGTCGCTCAGCAGCGCAGCAAACGCCTGCCAGTCAGGGCGAAAATGCGGCGGCTGGAGCGCCACGCGCTTCACCACGCCGCCGGAGAGTTCAACCGCAGGCGCATAGCTGTCGTAGCTCGGATCAAAGCAGATGACTTCATCGCCCGTACGCACCAGCGCGGTGATGGCCGCATACAGCGCTTCGGTCGCCCCTGCCGTCACCGTAATGTCGCTGTTCGCATCGGGCTTATGGCCATACAGTTCCGCCGTTTTATCCGCAATGGCTTCCCGCAGCGCCTGCACACCCGTCATCGGCGCATACTGATTCGCCCCCTGCGCCACGTGGTACGCCAGGCGCTCCTGCAGATAGGGCGGGCCGTCGAAATCCGGAAAGCCCTGAGAAAGGTTAATGGCGTTGTGCTGCTGCGCCAGAGCGCTCATCTGCGTAAAGATGGTGGTACCGAGATTGGGAAGTTTACTCTGCGGAATCAATGCGTTATTGCTCATTGTGTTGTGCCTGCTTGTAATACTTATGTTGCTGCCACTATAACACGATGTTAGTCTTTGGCAATCAAGACGCTTAGACGTCTAAACCATATGAATATTCCTGGCCGCGAGGGTAAAAGGAAATGACAGACAACCTGCAACTTACACATCTTGTCGACGCCTGCCGCTGGATTGGCGCCAAAGGCTGGGCGCCCGCCACCGGCGGCAATATGTCGGTGCGTCAGGACGAACATCTGTGCTGGCTCAGCGAATCCGGAAAGGACAAAGGCAGCCTCACCACCGATGACTTCCTGCAGGTCGAGATTGCCACCAATCGCGCCCCGTCCGGTCGTAAACCGTCGGCGGAGACCGGGCTGCACACCCTTATCTATCGTCTGTTTCCTGAAGCCAACGCCGTCCTTCACGTTCACACGGTTAACGCCACGGTGCTGTCCCGTCTGGTCAAAGAAGCCGAGCTCAACATCAGCGGCTTTGAGATGCAAAAATCCCTCACCGGGCAGACCACGCATATGGACACGGTGGCTATCCCGATCTTTGATAACGACCAGGATATCGACGCCCTCGCCTCCCGAATCGCCCATTACGCAGAGGAACGCCCGCTTAATTATGGTTTTCTTCTGCGCGGTCATGGCTTAACCTGCTGGGGACGCGACGTGGCCGAGGCCCGCCGTCATCTGGAAGGGCTAGAATTCTTATTTGAATGCGAAATGCGTTTACGACAACTGGAGAGAATATGATTCGCGCGATTGTGACGGATATTGAAGGGACCACCAGCGATATTCGTTTTGTCCATGACGTTTTGTTCCCCTACGCGCGTGAGCGGCTGGCGGCCTTCGTGACCGCGCAGCAGTACGCCGAGCCGGTCAAATCCATTCTGGACAACCTGCGTGATGAAATCGATAACCCGCACGCCAGCGTCGGCGAACTTATCGACGCTCTGTTTGCCTTTATGGACGAAGACCGCAAATCGACCGCGCTCAAAGCCCTGCAGGGGATCATCTGGCACGACGGCTACGTTAACGGCGACTTTACCGGACACCTCTACCCCGACGTGCTGCCTGCGCTGGAAAAGTGGAAAGCGCAAGGGATTGATCTCTATGTTTATTCCTCTGGCTCCGTCGCCGCGCAGAAACTGTTATTTGGCTACAGCGACGAAGGTGATATTACTCATCTGTTCAGCGGCTATTTCGATACCCACATCGGCGCCAAGCGCGAGGTGCAGTCTTATCAGAACATCGCGGCGCAAACGGGCATTGCCCCGTCGCAGATCCTGTTCCTGTCCGATATTCATCAGGAGCTGGATGCGGCTGAACAGGCAGGTTTTCGTACCCTGCAGCTGATTCGCGGTGATGATGACGGCGCAAGCCACCACCATCAGGTCCACCAGTTTGACGAGATTAACCCGGAGCAGATCCCTTCATGAGCGCATTGACCATTTATTCCGACAAAGACGCCAGTCAACACCAGTGGCACAGTACCGACGCCGCCGAGATTGCCCAACAGCTCAACGCCAAAGGCGTGCGGTTTGAACGCTGGGCTGCGGATCGCGATTTAGGACACGATCCCGCGCCTGAAGCCGTGATCGAGGCGTATCAACATGCGATCGACAAACTGGTGGCAGAGAAGGGTTACCAGAGCTGGGACGTGATCAGCCTGCGCGCCGACAATCCGCAGAAAGATGCGCTACGCGCGAAGTTCCTGAACGAACACACCCACGGCGAAGATGAGGTACGCTTTTTCGTGGAAGGCGCGGGGCTGTTCTGCCTGCACATTGGCGATGAGGTGTATCAGGTGCTGTGCGAGAAAAACGACCTGATCTCCGTCCCCGCGGGCACGCCGCACTGGTTTGATATGGGCTCAGAGCCGAACTTTACCGCCATTCGTATTTTCGATAACCCGGAAGGCTGGGTGGCCCAGTTTACCGGTGATGCGATTGCGGATGCGTATCCACGCCTGGCATGATCTTTTCTCCCTCTCCCTGTGGGAGAGGGTAAGGGTGAGGGCATCCGAGCGCGTTACACCTTCAATCCCTTCACATATCCCACCAGCTGATCCAGCACAATCCCCCATCCTTCGTGGAAGCCCATCTGATCATGCTGCTCGCGGATCTCCTTCGTCGGATGACGCGCAATCGCCGTATAGCGGGTTTTCCCCTCCCCGACATCTTCCAGCAATAAAATCGCCGTCATAAACGGCTTCTCGGCCGGTTTCCAGCCTTCGGTATAGCCGTCGGTAAAGACCAGCTTTTTACCGGGATCGATTTCCAGGAAGACGCCCCGGTTATCCATCCGCTGACCGTCCACCTCAAACACGGTGTTGAACCGCCCGCCCACGCGCAGGTCGAGATCGCATTCGGTCACCTTATGGGGAGCAGGAATGAAGAAGTTTTTGATGTGTTCCGGCGTAGTCCAGCAGAGCCAAAGCAGGTCGCGCGGTGCATCCACCACGCGCTCCAGTTTTAAGTCAGTTTCAGGATCGAGCGTCACGATGTTGTCCTCTTAAGGGAGCCCCTTAAAGGATAGCCGGACTCAGGCAAATTTCCCTTCCGCAACCTCTTCCGGCGTGACCACGCCCGTATCCAGCACCCAGCCGCTAATCAGCGAGGCTGGCGTAACGTCAAACGCCGGGTTGTAGACCTGCGCGTTTTCCGGCGCCCACTGAACCGCGCCAAAGCTTCCGGCGACGCCCGTCACCTCGCTGGCGGCACGCTGCTCAATCGGGATCGCGTCGCCGTTCGGGCATTCCGGGTCGAGGGTCGTTTGCGGCGCGGCCACATAGAACGGAATGCCGTGGAATTTTGCCAGCACCGCCAGGGAGTAGGTGCCGATTTTGTTCGCCACGTCGCCGTTAGCCGCAATGCGGTCTGCGCCCACCCACACGGCGTCTACCTGCCCTTTCGCCATCAGGCTGGCGGCCATGGAATCGGTAATCAGCTGATACGGCACACCCAGCTCGCCAAGCTCCCACGCGGTCAATCTACCGCCCTGCAGCAGCGGGCGGGTTTCATCGACCCAGACGTTGCTGACGTTGCCTTCCTGGTGCGCGCGAGCAATGACCCCAAGCGCCGTACCGACCCCCGCCGTTGCCAGTCCGCCGGTGTTGCAGTGGGTCAGCAGGCGGCTGCCGGGCTTCACCAGCGCGCTGCCCGCTTTCGCAATGGCATCACAGAGTCGTTTATCTTCATCAATCAGGCGCAGCGCCTCCGACACCAGCGCCGGAACATACTCTTCCTGCCACAGCGCAATCTTCATGCGGTCGAGATTGTTCATCAGGTTCACCGCCGTCGGGCGGGACGCGCGCAGGGTTTCCAGCGCAATCGCCAGCTCGTCACGGTTTTTGCCGTTTTCCGCCAGCAGCGCCAGCAGCAGGCTTGCAGAGAGACCAATCAGCGGCGCGCCGCGCACGCGCAGGGCGTGGATATGCCCAACCAGCGCCTCTACGGTCGAGGCATCCAGCCAGCGTTTCTCCTGCGGGAGGGCCTGCTGGTCGAGAATAAAGAGCTGATTATTCGCCACCCGCAGGCTGGTCGTCTGTAATGTCTGCATGTCGTTAATTCCCTGTTGCGTTGTTGTAGCACATTGTGTCAGGATGAAATCCAGATGTATAGACGTCTACATGTCTTAATTTAAAAACTCGTGAGGAGCAGGCCATGTCGCAATACCGTACCTTTACCGCTCAGGATGCCGTGGAGTATGCCAGGCAGTTTGGCGGACTTGACGATCCTTCATCGCTGGTAGAGGCGCAGGAGATTGGCGACGGCAACCTCAATCTGGTCTTTAAAATTTTCGACAGCGCGGGCGTGAGCCGCATCGTCGTTAAGCAGGCGCTACCCTACGTGCGCTGCGTCGGCGAGTCCTGGCCGCTGACGCTGGACCGCGCCCGTCTGGAGGCGCAAACCCTGGTCGAGCACTACCGGCACAGCCCGCAGCACACCGTGAAAATCCACCACTTCGATCCGGAGCTGGCAGTGATGGTGATGGAAGATCTCTCCAGCCATCGCATCTGGCGCGGCGAGCTGATCAAAAATAATTATTACCCGCTGGCGGCGCGTCAGCTGGGTGAATACCTCGCGCACGCGCTGTTCTACACCAGCGATTTCTACCTGCACCCGCACGAGAAGAAAGCGCAGGTGGCGAAATTCATCAACCCGGAGATGTGCGAGATCACCGAAGATCTGTTCTTCAACGATCCGTACCAGATCCACGAGCGCAACAGCTACCCGGCCGAGCTGGAAAATGACGTCGCGGCGCTGCGCAACGACGCTCAGCTGAAAATGGCCGTGGCCTCCCTGAAGCACCGCTTCTTCTCGCACGCCGAAGCGCTCCTGCACGGCGATATTCACAGCGGGTCGATTTTTGTGGCGGACGGCAGCCTGAAGGCCATCGACGCCGAGTTTGGCTACTTTGGCCCGATTGGCTTTGACGTCGGTACCGCCATCGGCAACCTGCTGCTGAACTTCTGCGGCCTGCCGGGGCATCTGGGCATTCGCGATGCCGCCGCCGCGCGCGAGCAGCGCCTGACCGATATTCAGGAGCTGTGGAACACCTTCGCGGAACGCTTCCAGGCGCTGGCACACGAGAAAACGCGCGACGCCGCGCTCGGCGCGCCGGGTTACGCCTCCGCGTTCCTGAAAAAAGTCTGGCATGACGCCATCGGCTTCTGCGGCACCGAACTCGTTCGCCGCAGCGTCGGGCTTTCCCACGTCGCGGATATCGACACCATTCAGGACGAGGCCATGCGACACGAATGCCTGCGCCACGCGATAACGCTCGGTAAAGCGCTGATTGTGATTGCCGACCGCATCGACAGTGCGGAAGATCTGGTGGCGCGGGTGCGGCAGTATAGTTGATTTTCTCCCTCTCCCTGCGGGAGAGGGCCGGGGTGAGGGCATCAAACTGCGCTTACCCCAAATACTCAATCACCGACAGCCCGCCGTTATAGTCCGTGCTGTAGATAATTCCCTGCGCATCCACAAACACATCACACGACTGGATCACCTGCGGGCGATTCGGTCGAGTATCCATCATTTTCTCCGGTGCCGCAGGCACCAGCGCACCGGTTTCAACCGGTCGATACGGATTGGAAATGTCATACGCGCGCACGCCCGCGTTCTGATACGTCGCAAAAATCAGCGTCGAGCTGACGAAGCTCCCCGGCCGGTTCTCGTGCAGGTTGTGCGGCCCGAAATGCGCCCCTTTCGCCACGTAGTCGATTTCATCCGGCTGGGGGAAGGTAGAAATACTGACCGGATTCGACGGCTCGCGGATATCAAACAGCCAGATCAGCTTCTCGCCGTCTTCCTGGTTATCGAGCACCGCTTCGTCCAGCACCACCAGCAGATCGCGGTCGGGCAGCGGCAGCGCGGTGTGCGTGCCGCCGCCAAACGGCGGGCTCCAGTTACGGTGGCTAATGAGCTTAGGACGGGTACGATCCTTCACGTCCAGCAGCGTCAGGCCGCCGTCGCGCCAGCTGCCGTACGCGGTATCGCCGGCAATAATCGCATGGTGGAGCGCGTAGCGTTTCCCTTCCGGCCAGTTCGGCTGTTCACCTTCAGCCTGGTTCATCCCCGGCAGCCACCAGCGCCCTGCCACCTCAGGCTTACGCGGGTCGGCCAGGTCGATCGTCAAAAAGATGTAGTCGGTAAAGCCGTCGATCAGCGCCGACACGTACGCCCAGCGTCCGCCGACGTACCAGATGCGGTGGATGCCGATACCGCTCAGCGACAGAAAACCGATTTCGCGCGGCCTGTCCGGCGTGGAGATATCAAACACGCGCAGCCCGGCGCTCCAGCCTTTGTCCTGCACGTCGCGGACAGTCTCGCCCACCTGCCGGGTGTAGTAGACCTTCTCGTCGGCAAAGCGGGCATCGGCAAACAGATCCCGGGCGTTGATGACCAGCAGCAGGTCATCATGCGCCTGCAGATGCACGTTCCAGGTGCCGGGCGGCGCGGGCACGTAGCCTGCCGCTTTCGGGTTTTTCGGGTCGCGCACGTCGACAATCGAAAAGCCCTGCGACACCATATGGCCGATATAGGCGAAACCGCGATGCACCATCAGCTGCACGCCGTCCGGGCGCCCCCCCTGATCGCTATGGCCAATCAGCCGCATATTGCGGCTGTATTCGGGCGTAGGGAGCTCGCTCATTTATTTTTCGCTTCCAGCGTCGCAAACCACGGCGCGATAAAATCTTCCGTCTGGCCCCAGCCCGGAATGATTTTGCCCAGCGACGCCACGTTCACCGCGCCCGGCTGGGCGGTCAGCAGCGCCTGAGGAATGGCGGCTGCCTTAAAATCGTAGGTCGCTGGCGTCGCTTCCCCGGCAATCTTGTTCGCCACCAGACGCACGTTGGTCGCGCCAATCAGCTTCGGATCCACCGCCACGCTCACCTTCCACGGGCTGCCCGGCTCGCGCATCAGCTGCAGATCCTGGTTAGAGATGTCGATGCTGTAGAGCTTAATCTCGGTGCGGCCGTTCTCTTTCAGCGCCTTATACGCGCCCTGGCTGAAGGCGTCCCAGGTTCCCCAGATGGCATCGATTTTGCCTTTCGGGTATTTCGCGAGGATTGCACCCACCTTGTTGGCGGTGTCGCCCTGCACGTCGGAAGAGACCGCACCGATAGACTCCAGCTCTTTAATGTCCGGATACTGTTTTTGCAGCTCTTTATAGGCCGCCTGGCGACGCTCCATCGGCGGGAAGCCCGCCACCCACAGCTTGACGATATTGGCCTTGCCGTTGAAATCTTTCGCCAGCTGGCCGAAGGAGAGGTTCGTCAGGGAGGCATCATCCTGCTGGGTAACGGTCACGCCCGGGATCTCGCCGTTGACGGCGGTATCAAATACCGCGACCTTAATCCCGGCGTCCACCGCCTTCTTCACCAGCGCGGTGGAGTACGGATCGCGGCCCTGAGACAGGATAATCCCGTCGTACTTCTGGCTGATGGCCTGGTTCACGAAGTCCTGGAATTTGGCGTCGTCCCCGTTGCTTAAAAAGGTGCTGACCTTAAAGCCAAGCTTCTTCCCTTCCTGAATGGCCCCGGCAATAAACTGTGTGGTGTTGTCGTCTGAGCCGAGGTTACGGATCACCGCGATGCGGATCGGGCCGTCATGGTTGGCAATGGCCGCCGGAAGCGGTGCAGGCGTGGCCGCGAAGCCAGGCAGAGCGGTGAATAACCCTAATGCCACCAAAGAGAGTGCAATCTTTTTCATTTTTTATCCCGTTGTGTTGTCAGCGTTTTTGTATGTAGGTAATCGCCAGCGCTACCGCGAGCACCAGCCCTTTTATAATGTCCATGGCGTAATACGGCACGGAGAGCATCACCAGCCCGTTCGACAGCACGCCGAGAATAACCGCCCCGACCAGGGTCCCCAGCGCGTTCGGCTTGCCGGACCCGGCCAGCGAGAAGCCAATCCACGCCGCCGCCACCGCATCCATCAGATATCCGCCGCCTGCGTTCACCTGCGACGAGCCAATGCGCGAGGCCAGCAAAATCCCGCCCAGGCCCGCCAGCAGCGAGGCAATCACGTAGGCCGCCACCTTGTAGCGGGTGGTGCGAATGCCGGAGAGACGCGCCGCTTCCGGGTTACCGCCAATGGCGTACATCCGGCGTCCATGAGTGGTGAGCGACAGCCCCAGCTGTGCCAGCACGGTCACCACCAGCATGACGATCACGATGGTCGGCACCTGTCCCAGCAGGCTGAACGTCGCCGGAATAGTCCCTTCCGCCATATCGCCGCTCGGCAGCACCATGTTTTCGGTAATCGACCCGCCGTAGCTGTAGGTCATCGCCACGCCCTGGATCACAAACAGGCTGGCCAGCGTCGCGAGCATGTCCGGAATGCGCAGGATGACGATCAGAAAGGCGTTAAACAGCCCCACCAGCGTGCAGAGCGCGAGGGTAATCAGAATCGACTCGGTGGTGCCGAAGCCGTGCCAGACGAAAAGGGAAATCACCAGCGCGTTCGCCAGCGACGCGGTAGACCCCACGGAGAGATCGAATCCGCCGATGGTCAGCGAGATCGACACGCCAATGGCAATCACCGTCACGATGGCAATCGAGCGCAGAATGTTGATGATGTTGTTCGGATCGAGGAAGCTGTCCGACGCCAGGCCAAAGACGGCCACCAGCGCGACGACGGTCAGCAACATGCCCCACCTGTAGAGAAAATCGAAAATCTGCTGACGGCCAGACGCCGTCGCGTTTACTGAAAGGACCTTGCTCACGACGCCGTTCCTCCGGTTGAATAATAAAGTAATGTCTCTTCACGGGCCTCGGTCCCGGCGATTTCCGCCACGATGCGCCCGTCCCACAGCACGCAGATGCGGTCGCACAGCCCGACCAGCTCGGCAAATTCGCCGGAGGCGTAAATTACCCCTTTGCCCTCGCGCGCCAGGCCGTCAATCAGCTGGAAAAGATCGGTTTTGGCCTTCACGTCCACGCCTTTGGTCGGCTCGTCGAAGATCAGCACGCTCGCGTCATTGCGCAGCCACTTGCCGATAGCCACCTTCTGCTGGTTACCGCCGGAGAGACGTCGCAAAACCTGCCCGGGACCGCGGGCGCGAACGCCGACGCGGGCGATCACCTCCTCCGCCCAGCGCCACGCCTGACGATGACCGAACACGCTCCAGCGCGAGAAGCTGTTATCGGCGCACACGGCAAGGTTCATGCTTACCGGCTCGTCGATAAAAATACCCTCTTTGCGCCGCTCTTCCGGCACCAGCGCCAGCCCGCGCAGCACCGAGTCCGCCGGGTCGCGCGGCTGCCAGGGCTGTTGATTCAGCTCACCGCGCGCCACGCGGCTTTTGCTGGCGCCAAACAGCGCCTTACAGAGTTCGGTTTTTCCCGCCCCCGCCAGCCCGGCAATACCAAGAATTTCGCCCTTGCGCAGGTGCAGGGAGATATCTTTCAGCAGCGCGTCGTCGTGCAGACCTTCTACCCGCAGGAGCGTCTCTTCGCCGTGCGGTGGCCGCGCGGGCGGATAGATATCGCTCAGCACGTGGCCGAGCATCTTCTCGACGATCGCTTCTCCGCTAAGATCGGCCATCGGTCCGGACTCAATCAGCTTGCCGTCGCGCAGCACCGTCAGGGTGTCGCAGATGGCCTTCAGCTCGTGAATGCGGTGGGAGATAAACACCACGCCGATGCCCTGCTGCTTTAAGCGTCTGACTACCGCAAACAGGCGCTCGCTCTCGTGCGCGTCCAGCGGCGCGGTGGGCTCATCAAGAATCAAAAAACGGCAGTGGTGGGATAGCGCCCGCGCCAGCAAAATCTGCTGCTTTTCGGCAAGCGTGCAGCTGTCGATGGAACGGCGTACGTCCAGAGAAACATCCAGCTGCGCCAGCGCCTGTCTCGCCTGCTGACGGATCGCGCGCCAGCTGAAGCGATGCCCCGGCTGCGCCAGCTGGTCGAGCATGATGTTCTCGGCGATGCTTAACCCCGGGATCAGGGCCACGTCCACTTCCTGCTGCACAAGGTGGATCCCCAGCCGTTTGGCATCGAGCGGTTCGCGGATGTTTACCGGCTGGTTGTTAATGCTGATCTCGCCCTCATAGTGGTCGTGCGTCCCGCACAGCACCGCCATCAGCGTCGATTTTCCCGCGCCGTTGGCGCCGGTCAGCGCGTGTACGGAGCCGCCGGATAAGGTGAAATTCACGCGCGACAGCGCCTGAAAGCCGGAAAAGGCCAGGCTGATACCGCGCATTTCAAGGCGACTGGAAACCATCCGCGTAAATCCTTCATTACTCTTCTGATTTATCGAATTTTTCACAGCTCCGGTTGACTGACAACGACGGAAAAGGCATAAGTTAAAGCGAAATATTATTAGCCATCCGGATGTCCAGACATAACATCGGGTTAGCGCTTCCCAAAAAGGACACCATCATGAGCAACACCGATATCCGCGTCGTGCCTGGCCCGGCGAACTACTTCTCTCATTCCGGAAGCCTTGCGCATCTGAATGACTTCTTTACCCCTGAACAGCTTTCCCGCGCGGTGTGGATCTACGGCGAGCGCGCGATCGAAGGCGCGCGCCCTTTCCTGCCGGAGAGCTTTAATGCGCCGGGGGCGAAACACCTGCTGTTTAAAGGCCACTGCAGCGAGCGCGACGTCACCGATCTGGTGAATGAATCCGGCAGCGACGCCAGCGTGGTGATTGGCGTTGGCGGCGGCGCGGTGCTCGATGCCGTCAAGGCCGTGGCGCGCCGCTTAGGAGTGCCGTTCGTGGGCATCCCCACTATTGCCGCCACCTGCGCGGCGTGGACCCCGCTCTCCGTCTGGTACAACGATGCCGGTCAGGCGCTGCATTTTGAGATCTTCGACGACGCCAACTTCCTGGTGCTGGTGGAGCCGCAGATCGTCCTTAACGCCCCGGCGGAGTATCTGCTGGCGGGCATCGGCGATACGCTGGCGAAGTGGTACGAAGCGGTAGTGCTCGCCCCGCAGCCTGAAAAGCTGCCGCTGACCGTGCGGCTGGGCATCAACGGCGCGCTGGCTATCCGCGACGTGCTGCTGGAGCACAGTGAGGAAGCCCTGGCTGACCAGCAGCGCGGTGAACAGACGCAGGCGTTCCGGGACGTGGTGGATGCGATTATTGCAGGCGGCGGGATGGTCGGCGGTCTGGGCGAACGCTATACCCGCGTGGCGGCGGCGCATGCGGTGCACAACGGTTTGACCGTGCTGCCGCAGACGGAAAAATACCTCCACGGCACCAAGGTGGCCTACGGCATTCTGGTGCAGAGCGCCCTGCTCGGCCAGGACGACGTGCTGGCACAGCTGGTCTCGGCGTATCGGCGTTTTAACCTGCCGACCACGCTTCGCGCGCTGGAGGTCGATATTAACAGCCGAGAGGAGCTGGATAAGGTGATTGCCCACACCCTGCGTCCGGTGGAGTCAATTCATTATCTGCCGGTGACGTTAACGCCCGACGTTCTGCGCGCGGCGTTTGAGAAGGTGGAATACTTCAGCCGTTAATCTCCCTGACCGTCTATACCTAATGATGATTCTTACCACTCTCGTAACGAGGTCATCATGCAGATCGATTTAACAGGTAAAAAGGCGCTGGTTACCGGTGCCAGCCGCGGGTTGGGTCGGGCTATTGCACTGTCGCTGGCGCGCGCCGGTGCGGATGTGATTATTACGTATGAAAAATCTGCCGATAAAGCCCAGGCGGTCGCCGATGAGATTAAGGCGCTGGGACGACACAGCGAAGCCGTGCAGGCCGACAGCGCCAGCGCGCAGGCGATTCAGGATGCCGTCACCCATGCGGCACGTTCCCTTGGCGGGCTGGACATTCTGGTCAACAACGCGGGTATCGCGCGCGGCGGCCCGCTGGAGTCCATGACCCTGGCGGACATTGACGCGCTCATCAACGTCAACATTCGCGGCGTGGTGATCGCCATTCAGGAAGCGCTGGTGCACATGTCTGACGGCGGGCGCATTATCAACATCGGCAGCTGTCTGGCTAACCGCGTGGCGATGCCGGGTATTGCCGTTTACTCGATGACCAAGTCTGCCCTAAACTCCCTCACCCGCGGCCTGGCGCGCGATCTGGGGCCGCGCGGTATTACCGTTAACCTTGTCCACCCCGGCCCCACCAACAGCGATATGAATCCGGAAGACGGCGAACAGGCGGAGGCCCAGCGCCAGATGATCGCCGTCGGCCACTACGGCCAGCCGGAAGACATCGCGGCGGCGGTCACGTTTCTTGCCAGCCCAGCCGCCGGGCAGATCTCCGGTACCGGCCTGGATGTGGACGGCGGGTTGAACGCCTGATCGCACCTTTTCTGCAAGCCTCTGCTGCCCGGCAGAGGCCTTCTCGAGCCGCCTCGACGGTTTGCGTTTTGCCTCTTACCTGTATTTTTTCTCCGCTCTACAGTACCCCATAAGAAATTCGGAATTTATCTAATAGTCTTATTATTTCCTTATATTTTGTGTGGGCGTACAGTGGAGGTACGGATGAAGATTGTCTGGTCAAAGAATGCAAAGAAAGAGTTTTCCAAAATCGATGGCCGATATCAGCGAAGAATCAAAGCAAAACTTGCTGAGCTGGACGATCGCTCAGCTCCCCGGCCCGATATCAAAAAAATATCGGCAACAGAAAATAATTTTCGGCTACGCGTTGGCGATTACCGCACTCTGATTACACTTCGGGACGATCCCGATAACCATTGTTATGTTTTGGCCGTCAAGCGCAGAACATCAACGACCTACCTTCACGAGGAGAAAGCCCCCTATGGCTGTTCAGCTAATTAAGGACGATGACGGAAAAGCGCAGTACGTCGTTATTCCCTATGATGAATACTTTCGTATGTGCTTACAGATGGCAGAAATTGACGACGAAACCGATGATGATCTAGAGGATATTGAAGTCGAACACGATTGTTATGATGACGTAGGATTACCTGGTGAAGTATGCGACGTCATGCATAACGAGAACGTCAGCCTGCAGGCCGCGTGGCGTATCCTGCGCGGGCTATCCCAGCAGGAGGTGGCGGAGAAACTCGGCATCAGCCAGTCCGCCGTGTCACAGCTGGAAGCGCTGGACTCCCGTCCGCAAAAGCGCACCCGCGAAAAGCTGGCGGCGATCTACGGCTGTAAGCAGGAGCAGATCAGCCTCTATTTACCGAAAGAGGGTTAACAGCACTTCGCTCCGCCCTTGCCGCCGTAGCGGGCATCCTGGCGGTCGCGGAAAAATTCTTCGTAGGTCATGGGCGTCTGGTCCGGATGGTTGACGCGCATATGCTCGACGTAGTTGTCGTAGTCCGGCACGCCAATCATCATTTTTGCGGCCTGGCCCAGGTACTTACCGGCTTTGGAAAGGGTGTCGAACATAGTTCTGATCTCACAGGGAATGTAGGCCGGGTAAGGCGAAGCCGCCACCCGGCACACGGGTTAATGCGCCCCTTTCGCCTGGGTCACAATCTCTTCCAGGTTTTCAGGCATTGGCTCATACGGCGTCTCTTTCGCCGTTGGCGCGTCGACTTTCAACGCCGCCAGCGCGGTCCTGAGAGAATACAACGCCAGCACCACGACCACCACCATAAAGAAGATGGTTAGCCCGGCGTCCAGACGGTTGTTAAACACCAGCTGCGACAGCTGTGATTCGGTGTACTGTGCCGGGATCTTGCCGCTGTCGATCATCGTCTGGAACTTGTTGGCAATCGCCAGGAAGCCCACCTTATTATCCGGGCTGAAGGCTTTCTGCCAGCCCGCCGTCAGGGTACAGATAAGCAGCCACGCGGTTGGCACCAGCGCCACCCAGGCGTAACGCTGGCGCTTCATCTTGAACAGCACCACCGCGCAGAGCATCAGCGCCATGCCCGCCAGCATCTGGTTGGCGATACCGAACAGCGGCCACAGGGTGTTAATCCCGCCCAGCGGATCGACCACGCCCTGATGCAGGAAATACCCCCACGCCAGCACGCACAGCGCTGTCGCCAGCAGGTTAGCCGGGAGCGAATCGGTCCGCTTCAGGTTCGGGGAGATGACGCCCAGCAGATCCTGCAGCATAAAGCGCGCCGCACGGGTTCCCGCATCCACCGCCGTCAGGATAAACAGCGCTTCAAACAGGATAGCGAAGTGATACCAGAACGACACGTCCATCAGCCCGCCCAGCGCGCCGTGAAGAATATACGCCATGCCGACCGCCAGCGTCGGCGCGCCGCCTGCACGGGAGATAATCGACTGCTCGCCCACTTCGCTGGCGATGCTCGTCAACGTATCAGGGGTAATCGCAAAGCCCCAGCCGCTCACCACCTGCGCGGCAGACGCTACCACGTCAACGGTGCCGGCCGGGGCCAGGACCGCCATCGGGCTGTTCATTGCGAAATACACGCCCGGGTCGATAATGCAGGCGGAGACCAGCGCCATAATGGCCACGAAGGACTCCATCAGCATACCGCCGTAGCCGATCAGGCAGGCCTGATTTTCATTCGCCAGCATCTTCGGCGTGGTACCGGAGGCAATCAGCGCGTGGAAGCCCGACACCGCACCGCAGGCGATGGTGATAAACAGGAACGGGAAGAGATTGCCGGTCCAGACCGGGCCGGTACCGTCGATGAATTTGGTTAATGCCGGCATGGTCAGGGTCGGACGCATAATCAGAATGCCGATCGCCAGCCCGACAATAGTGCCGATTTTCAGGAACGTTGAGAGATAGTCACGCGGCGCCAGCAGCAGCCATACCGGCAGCACCGCCGCCACAAAGCCATAGCCCACCAGCATCCAGGTCAGCTGTACGCCGGTAAAGTCGAAGAACGGCGCCCAGGTCGGGCTTTCCGCCACCCAGCCGCCGGAGATAATGGCGAACACCAGAAACACCAGGCCAATCACCGACACTTCACCAATCCGACCCGGACGCAGGTAGCGGATGTAGATCCCCATGAACAGCGCCAGCGGAATGGTAAAGGCAACGGTATACGTTCCCCACGGGCTGTGGGTCAGCGCTTTCACCACGATCATCGCCAGCACCGCGAGGATGATCACCATGATCATAAAGGTCGCCACCAGCGCAATCACCCCGGCGGTTGCCCCCATCTCCTCTTTCACCAGCTCACCCAGCGAACGTCCGTCGCGGCGGGTAGAGACGAACAGCACCATAAAGTCCTGCACCGCGCCTGCCAGCACCACGCCCGCCAGGATCCAGATCATCCCCGGCAGGTAGCCCATTTGCGCCGCCAGCACCGGCCCCACCAGCGGGCCTGCCCCGGCAATCGCCGCAAAATGGTGACCGAACAGCACTTTCTTATCGGTCGGCACGTAGTCCAGACCGTCGTTATGGCGAACGGCAGGCGTCATGCGCGTTGCGTCAACGCCCAGGACGTTCTTCGCGATATAGCGGCCATAAAAACGATAGGCGATCAGGTAAACGCAGACCGAGGCGACGACGATCCAGAGCGCATTGATCTGTTCCCCCCGGTTGAGGGCGATATAGCCCAGGGCAAAGGCTCCCACAACGGAGAGCCCTGCCCATGTAAGGTATTTCCCTGAGTTGTTCATAGTTGTTGTCCGTTGTTGTGAAACAGTGAGATGTTACATTTTGTTTCTAGAACAACCGGAAAAATTTAACAACTTTGAAACGCAATAATGCGTGGTCAAACCAGAGATTTACACCACAGTGTTAAGCCGATCACTTTGATCTGCCTGGGCTAGCCCAGCACCATCGTACTCAACCGGCAGGTGCAGCACCGCCGCCCCTGCTCGTCGAAGACCACAATCTCCCAGCTCTGGCTCGAACGCCCAAGATGCAGCGGCTGACACACGCCGCGAACCTTGCCGTGGGAAACTGCCCGATGATGCGTGGCGTTCAGCTCCGTTCCCACCACGCTCTGCCCGTCGCGGGTCATCAGAAATCCGGCCATTGAGCCGAGCGTTTCCGCCAGCGCCGCCGAGGCACCGCCGTGGAGCAGGCCAAACGGCTGATGGGTTCGTGCATCCACCGGCATCTCCGCTTCCAGCGTGTCATCCCCGAGGCGGGTATAGACGATGCCCAGGTTCGCCACCAGGGTATTCACGCTGGTGGCGTTCAGTTCTTCAAGCGATAAATGACGTTTCCAGATCATTTATGCCCCCAGCGTGGAGCCGCCGTCCACCACGATATCCTGCAGGGTGATGTGGCTGGCGGCATCGGAGGCAAGGAACAGCACGGTCGCAGCTATCTCCTGCGGGCGGGCAATTTTGCCCAGCGGAATGCCGAGCTTAAACTGCTCGCCGAAGCCGCGGATGCGCTGCTGTTCCGCATCGTCGCTTTTCCACAGGGTGCGCTGCATATCGGTGTCCGTTGAGCCCGGCGACACCAGATTGCAGCGCACGCCGCTGCCCGCCAGCTCCAGCCCGACGGTCAGGGCCAGGCTTTTCAGCGCCGCTTTCGATGCGCCGTAGGCGCTCATGCCGATGCGCGGCGCGTGCGCCGCGTCGGACGCCACGGTGACCATCGCCCCGCCCTGCTGGCGGCGAAACTGGCCCATCGTCTGCTGGAAAAGGTTGAACGCTCCGCCGACGTTGACCGCGAAGGTATGCTGCCAGTCCTCCTGCGAGAGCTGGTCCGTCGCCCCCATGCGCAGAATGCCCGCGGCGTTGACCAGCACGTCCAGCCGTTCGAGCGAAGCCAGCGCGCGCCCGCAAACCTCATGTACCTGTGCGGCATCCGCCACGTCCAGCGTTTCGGTGGCAAACGGATAGTCATCCTGCGGGAAGGCCAGATCGAACCCGGTCACCTGTGCGCCTGCTTCGGCAAACGCCAGTGCGGTCGCGTAGCCAATCCCCTTCCCCGCGCCCGTCACCCAGACGGTTTTGCCGGTAAAATCGAATCCCGCCATTACTTCACCTCGCGGGAAAGCAGCGCCCACCAGGCGTCGAGAGTGGGATTTTTTGCCAGCATCACGAAGTCGATATCGCCGTGCACTTTGCGCCAGCGGGCGGCCAGCGCCATCATGCGCACTGAATCCAGGCCGTAGTCGATCAGGTTTTCGTCATCCATCGGCTCGTCGGACTCGTCCAGCAGCGGAAGGATCAGCTCGCGCAGCGCGGCTTTCGAGGCCGGAACGGACGGCAGCAGCTCGTCGGTCATCACCACGCGGCCAGAACGCCCGGCCACGTAGTTCAGGGACATCAGGTGCTCGTCACGGGTGAAATCTGCCAGCGCGTCGGCAATAAAGAACGGCTTAATGTCGCGCATAAAGGCGTCGGTGGCGGTGGTCATGCAGCCGATGTGAGCGTACACGCCGGTAATTAGCAGCTGGTTGCGGCCCGTCTCTTTCAGCATCTGCTCCAGCGGCGAGCGGTGAAACGCGCTGTAGCGCCACTTCACCAGCACCGTGTCCGCTTCGTCCGGGGTCAGCTCAGCGACGATGCGCTGCTGCTCCGGCGAGCGGGTCAGGCCAGGCCCCCACATGTCGTTCAGCAGGGCGCGGTCTTCATCGCTTTGCTCTTTTGGCTGCGCGGTGTAGTAAACCGGGATATTGTGTTCTTTGCAGTATGCGCGCAGTTTAGCGATGTTCGCTACTACCTGCTGCATCATCGCGCTATTTTCGCCCCAGAAGTTCAGGAAATACTCCTGCATATCGTGGATCAGCAGCGCCGCGCGCTCGGGCTCAAACGCCCAGTTCACCTTGTTGGTCGGCAACTCTGCGGCGGTTGGCAGCGCGTAAGCGGTTAATTTTGGAATGGCCATACTCTGTTCCTCAGCCCCGGGCGCGTTCAGCAAGCCACAGGCGCAACTGTTTCTTATCGACTTTGCCGACCGGCGTCAGCGGGAGCGCATCCACGCTCTCCACGCGGTCCGGCAGCTTGAATTCGGCAACGCCCTGCTCGCGCAGGAAGCGACGCACCTCGACCGCGCGCAGGGGCTGTTTCACCACCAGATACGCGCAGCTCTTCTCGCCCAGCAGGCTGTCCTCCATGCTCACCAGAGCGGCGTGGATCACCGACTCATGGCGCAGCAGCAGGTTCTCGATCTCTTCGGCGGCGATCTTCTCCCCGCCGCGGTTGATCTGATCTTTCTCTCGACCCTGCACGGTGATATAGCCCTGCTCGTCGATGGCGATCAGATCCCCGGAGCAATAAAAGCCGTCGGCGTCAAAGGCGCTGGCATTGTGTTCCGGGCTGTTGAAATAACCGCGGAAGGTATACGGCCCCCGCGTCATCAGGCGTCCGACTTCCCCGCGCGGCAGCGGGTTGCCGTGCTCGTCGGCCACCCACACTTCGTCGTCCGGGCACATCGGGCGGCCCTGGGTGTTGATGATGCGCTCCGGCGCGTCGTCGAGCGCGGTGTAGTTCACCAGCCCTTCCGCCATGCCGAACACCTGCTGAAGCTGGCAGCCGATTTCAAGCGGAATGCGCGCCGCGAGCGTGGCGGAGAGGCGCGCGCCGCCCACCTGCAACAGCTTCAGAGAGTTGAGCTGCGCGCTGCCCGCGCCGTCGGCAATCGCCTGCAGCCAGAGGCTCACCGCCGGCGGAACCAGCGAGGTGACGTTAATCTGATGCCGTTCAATCAGCGGGAAGCAGAGCGTAGCGCTCGGATCGTTCGCCAGCACCACGCAGCCGCCCGCGGTGAAGACGCCCAGCGATCCCGGCGAGCTCATGGCGTAGTTATGCGCGGCGGGGAGCGCATTCAGGTAACGGGTTTCGGCGGTAATGCCGCAGATCTCGTTGCTGCGGCGGATGCTGTAGTCGTAGTCGTTGTGCGTCCGCGGGATCAGCTTCGGCGTGCCGGTGCTGCCGCCGGAGAGCTGGAAGAAGGCCACTTCGTCGGCGGGCGTCGGGTTCGGGATGAAGTTGTCGGCCGGACGGGCCATCGCCGCTTCCAGGGCATGTTCACCCTTATCGCCGCGCAGGAGCACGACGCGTACCGAACGGTGTTCATCCACGAAAGCGTTGAGGAAGTCATCGCCCGCAAACAGCGCATGGTCGCGATCGGCGATCAGCACGGCGGGTTTGATCTGCGCCGCGTAGGCGTTCAGCTCGCTGCGCTGGTGGCTAAAGAGCGCGTTAACCGGCGCGACGCCGATTTGCAGCAGCGCGAAGAAGGTGATGTGGAACTCGGCCACGTTGCCAAGCTGCACCAGCGCGGTCTCGCCGCGATGCAGCCCACGCCCCTGAAGGGCTGAGGCCAGGTTGTTTACGGCCTGATTCAGCGCGCGGTAGGTGATGTGCCGCTCGCCGTCAATTATCGCCACGGCATCGCTGTCCGCGCGATCCGTCAGGATGTGGGTCAACGGCAGATCCTGCCAGTAGCCTTTTTCACGGTAGCGGCGGGCAAATGCCTCAGGCCAGCGGGTAAAGGGAATGGTCATGAGTCTTCCTTAGTGCAAACCAAATACGTTGAGCATGGTGGAGAGCTTCACGCCCGTTTCGCGCCACTCGCCCACCGGCGAGGAGGCAGGCACAATGCCCGCGCCGGCAAACAGGCGAACGGTATTTTTATGCAGACGCGCGCAGCGGATGGTCACCACCCACTCGCCGTTGCCTTCGCTGTCGCACCAGCCGACGATGCCGCCGAACAGCTCGCGGTCGAACGGCTCTAGCTCGGCAATCAGCTCTTTTGCCGCCTGATGCGGGAAGCCGCTCAGCGCCGGGGTCGGGTGCAGCAGGCAGGCCAGGGTCAGGGCGTTTTCGTTTTCACGCGCCTCGCCTTCTACCGGCGTCGCCAGATGCCACAGCGTGGGCGTGGTAATCAACTGAGGAGAATCTGGCATGCTGAGATGGTGGCTGCGCGGTGCCAGAATAGCCTTCATCGCCTGGGTCACGAGGTCGTGCTCGTGCCGATCCTTTTCAGAGGCCAGCAGCTTATTGCCCGCTTCGCGATCTAATACATCATCGGGCTGACGACGCGCCGAGCCTGCCAGCGGCAGCGAACTAAAGTGCGCGCCCTCTTTGCGCAGCAGCAGTTCAGGGCTGGCGCCGAGGAGCACGCCGCCGTCTTCCAGCGGCACGTGGAAGTTGAAGCTCGCCGGGTTCTGGGCGATCAGGCGCTCCATCAGAGCACCGCTGTCCATGTTTTTGTCGGTCGCGATATCAATCAGGCGCGACAGCACCACCTTGTTCACCTGCGGCGTGGCGGTGAGCGACGCGGCGCGAGCCACCATCTCTTCGAAAACGGGCTGCGGCGGGATCTCGGTGCGTTGTTCCACCTTCAGTGCCTGCGAGCCGGAAAAATAGCGTGCAGACTGCTGACGTGCCGGACGGGAAAAGGTCTGCCAGCGTTGGGGAATAAACAGAGAGGACGGCTTGCGGGTATCGAACGGGATAGCACCTACCATCACCGGATGAGCGATACCGCTGGCTTTCGCATTCAGGAAGGCCTGGGCTAATTTTTGCTGGAAGCGACCCGCCGGATCGTCACCGCCAACTGCGGGTTCACTGAAGCGGGCAAAGCAGCCGGACGTAGTAAAGCTGCGGTAAGGCGACATAAAGAAAAAACGGTCTGATTCCAGCGTGGTTGCGGCGTGCTGAACTTCCTCAGCCAGGGACGTATCCATATCATCCTCCTTAAAATGATAAAAGAAGCAATAATGATTATCATTTATATTTTCGTCGGCTAACCTAATCCCACATCGCTCCGCTGTCAACCGTCGGGCAAATAACTTGTGCGACAAAAGCTTGCATCCAGATGCTGCAACCATGAAAATGAGAAGCATTATCCTCAACAAAAACAGGATCCCGCGCTGTGAAATTCCCTGCCATTTTCCGTAATCCCCTGCTTTTATTGGCACTTTTTGTTTTAGGACTTACCTCAGCCGCTGCCGCCGACTGGCCGCGTCAGGTGACTGACAGCCGCGGCGTTCACACGCTAGAGAGCAAACCGACGCGCATTGTCTCTACCAGCGTGACCTTAACCGGCTCCCTGCTGGCGATTGACGCCCCGGTCGTCGCCAGCGGCGCGACCACGCCGAACAACCGCGTTGCCGATGCGCAGGGCTTTTTGCGCCAGTGGGGCGATATTGCGAAACAGCGTCAGGTTGCGCGGATGTATATTGGCGAACCGAGCGCTGAAGCGGTCGCCGCACAAATGCCGGATCTGATTTTGATCAGCGCCACCGGCGGTGATTCCGCGCTGGCACTGTACGATCAGCTCTCCGCCATTGCGCCGACGCTTATCATCAACTACGACGACAAGAGCTGGCAGGCACTGCTGACGCAACTGGGCACCATCACCGGGCAGGAAAAACAGGCCGAAGAGCGCATTGCCGCGTTTGATAAACAGCTCGCGCAGGTGAAACAGCAGATGAAGCTGCCGCCGGAGCCGGTGAACGCCATCGTCTACACCGCCGCCGCGCACAGCGCCAACCTGTGGACCGCAGAATCGGCGCAGGGCAAGCTGCTGCAACAGCTGGGCTTTACGCTGGCGGACCTGCCCGCCGGTTTGCAGACCTCAACAAGCCAGGGCAAGCGGCACGATATTATCCAGCTGGGCGGTGAAAACCTGGCAACGGGACTGAACGGCGAAGGGCTGTTCGTGTTTGCCGGCGACCAGAAAGATGTGGATGCGATTTACGCCAACCCGCTGCTTGCGCATCTGCCGTCGGTGAAAAACAAACGGGTTTGGGCATTGGGAACCGAGACGTTCCGCCTGGATTATTACAGCGCGATGCTGGTGTTAGACAGATTGAATACATTGTTTAAGTAGGCATTTTCCCACCCTCTCCCTGTGGGAGAGGGCCAGGGTGAGAGCATCAGGCCACACCGTCGTTCAACACAACCTCCTGCCTGAACCGCCGCAATTTCACCAACGCCACTAACAAAATCACGCCAACCATCGCTAACGCAAACCCGCTGCTGCTCGCCGACGCCGCCGGGGTCATTATCGCCCCCAGCCCGCCGAGGATCGCCGCGCCAATCGCATCGCCCGTGACGTTCTGCGCCGTCCACAGGCCGTTGATGCGCCCGAGCATCCCTTCCGGCGTCTGGGTCTGGATCAGGGTGTACTGCAGCAGCGAACTGATGGCGCTCAGCCAGCCGAAAATCACCAGGCACAACACCCCGAGCGCCCACGCCGGCATCAGGCTAAAGAAGCCGATGGCGATAAACGACGCCAGAGTGGCAAGCAGCATAATCAGCCCCGGACGCGCGCTCTGCGCCAGGTTGCCGCTGGTCAGCGCCCCGCACGCCGCGCCGAGCGGAATAGCCGCGTAGAGAATGCCAATCTCCGAGGCGCTCATCTGCCACTCTCCCGCTAATGCCGGATACAGCACGCGCACGGCGCTCGCCATGGTCAGCAGGCCGCCGAGCAGCGCAATGCCGCCAATCAGCGGGTTGCTGAACAGGAAACGAATCGCGGCCATCAGCGATTTCAGGGGATGCTCGCGCGGCTGCGGCGGAGGCGGCAGCCGCGGCAGGCGCAGCAGCGTCAGCGTGGTGATAAAGGTCCCTGCCGCCGCCAGCCCGTAGTTCCACGCCACGTTGCCGGTCGCCAGCAGCAGGCCGCCCACCATCGGTGAAATCACCGAGCCGAGGCGCACGGTGAGCATGGTGATCGCCCCCGCCTGCATCAGATTTTCTCGCCCGACCAGCGCGGGCGTGGCCGCCAGCAGCGCCGTCACGCCCAGCGAGGCGAAAAAGCCGTCCCACAGCCCCAGGGCATAAATGGCGATCAGCGACGGCTCAGGCAGCATGGCGTTCAGACACAGCCCGATAAAGCCCACGCCGCAGGTGCCGCGCGCCAGCAGGATCAGCTTCTTGCGCTCGTAGCGGTCCGCCAGCACGCCGCCAACCATCAGGCCGATAAACATCGCCCCGCCGGTTAAGGTAACCGATAACCCCACCAGCCAGCTGGAGTGCGTCATGGTCTGGATCTGGACCGGCACGGCCACGCCGAGCAGGCCGAGGGATAAAATGGAGATAAAGCGAGCGATAAACACGGCGCGATAGGCCGGGTGCGTTTTGAGCAGGCTGAGGTTAAGCAGCCAGGATTTTTGATTCATGACAAAGCCTTGAGTGTAATTCTACCCATTCCATGGGTGCACATGCTAACATAGCCAAATAAGATAGATAACGATAATCACTATCATTATCAAATCATGGATGTTGCTATGTCGTTTTCCTCTTCTTCGGTGCGCGCCATTGCCGTGCCCGTTTTATTGCTGCTGTTGATCCTTGCGACTGCACTCAGCCTGCTGGTCGGCGCGAAGCCGCTTCCCGCGTCCGTCATCGTTGATGCACTTACTGGCACCTGCCAAAGCGCTGACTGCACTATCGTGCTCGACGCCCGGCTGCCCCGCACCCTTGCCGGGCTGCTGGCCGGTGGCGCGCTCGGCCTTGCCGGTTCCCTGATGCAAACCCTCACCCGCAATCCGCTGGCGGACCCCGGCATTCTCGGCGTTAACTCTGGCGCCAGCTTTGCCATCGTCCTCGGCGCGGCGCTGTTTGGGTTTACTTCTCCCTCTGAACAGCTGGCGATGGCTTTCTGCGGCGCGCTGGCCGCCTCGCTGCTAGTGGCGTTTACCGGCAGCCAGGGCGGCGGCCAGCTGAGTCCGGTACGCCTGACGCTGGCGGGCGTGGCGCTCGCGGCGGTGCTGGAAGGCTTATCTAACGGCATCGCCCTGCTCAACCCGGACGTCTACGATCAGCTGCGCTTCTGGCAGGCCGGCTCGCTGGATATCCGCACCATTGAAACCCTGAAAGTGGTGGCGTTCCCGGTCATTATTGCTGCCGCCGTGGCGCTGTTTTTAAGCCGGGCGCTGAACAGCCTGAGCCTCGGCAGCGACACCGCTACCGCTCTAGGCAACCGCGTCGCGCGCACGCAGCTGATTGGCCTGCTGGCCATCACCGTCCTGTGCGGCAGCGCGACCGCCGTGGTCGGCCCGATTGCCTTTATCGGCCTGATGATGCCGCACATGTCGCGCTGGCTGATGGGGACGGATCACCGCTGGTCGCTGCCGGTCACGCTGCTGGCGACGCCTGCGCTGCTGCTGTTTGCCGACGTGCTGGGTCGCCTGCTGGTGCCGGGCGAACTGCGCGTCTCGGTGGTCAGCGCCTTTATCGGCGCGCCGGTGCTGATCTTCCTGGTACGACGTAGACGCGGAGGTGGCGCATGATGGCCCCGTCCCGTCGTTTACTCACCAGCGTCTCGCTGCTAAGTATCCTCATTCTGCTGCTGGCGGTCTGGAGCCTGCGCAGCGGCGCGGTGACGCTCGATTTTTCTCAGGTGCTTAACGCCCTGCTCGGCAGCGCGCCGCGCAATATCACCATGGTTGTCACCGAATGGCGCCTGCCGCGCGTGGCGATGGCGATTCTCGTAGGTGCGGCGCTCGGCGTCAGCGGTGCGATATTCCAGTCGCTGATGCGCAACCCGCTCGGTAGCCCGGACGTGATGGGACTCAACACCGGGGCCTGGAGCGGCGTGCTGGTAGCGATGGTGCTGTTCGGTCAGCACCTGACGGCCATTACCTTTACGGCAATGGCGGGCGGCATTCTGACGTCGCTGGTTATCTGGCTATTGGCCTGGCGCAACGGCATCGACACCTTCCGGCTGATTATTATCGGTATCGGCGTACGTGCGATGCTGATGGCCTTCAATACCTGGCTGCTGCTGCAGGCCTCGCTGGAAACGGCGCTTTCCGCCGGGCTGTGGTACGCAGGTTCCCTTAACGGCCTGACGTGGGGCAAAACCTGGCCCGCCGCGCCGCTGATTGTGCTGATGTTTATCGGCGCGCTGCTGCTGGTTCGCCGCATGCGGCTGCTGGAAATGGGCGACGACAGCGCCTGCGCGCTGGGCGTGAGTGTCGAGCGCTCGCGCCTGATGCTGATGCTGGTCGCCGTACTGCTGACCGCAGCCTCTACGGCGATCGCCGGGCCAATCTCGTTTATCGCCCTCGTGGCACCGCATATCGCGCGACGTCTTAGCGGGACGGCGCGCTGGGGATTAACCCAGGCGGCGCTGTGCGGCGCGCTGCTGCTGCTGGCCGCCGATCTCTGTGCCCAGCAGCTGTTTATGCCTTATCAGCTGCCGGTGGGCGTAGTGACCGTCAGCCTCGGCGGGATTTACCTCATCGTCTTGCTCGTTCAGGAGTCACGCAAGAAATGACAGACACAACCACCCGCTTGCGCGGCGAACATCTCACCCTCGGCTACGGCAAAAAAATCATTGCCCGAGACTTAACCGTTGCCATTCCGGACGGCCACTTCACCGCGATTATCGGCCCGAACGGCTGCGGCAAATCGACCCTGCTGCGCACGCTGAGCCGACTGATGACGCCCGTGGAGGGCAGCGTATTCCTCGACGGGGAGCAGATCCAGCGCTTCGCCAGCAAAGAGGTGGCACGCCGCATCGGGCTGCTGGCCCAAAACGCCACCACGCCGGGGGACATCACGGTGCAGGAGCTGGTCTCTCGCGGGCGCTACCCGCACCAGCCGCTGTTTACCCGCTGGCGTAAAGAGGACGACGAGGCGGTGAACCGCGCGATGCAGGCGACGGGGATCGCCGATCTCGCCCGGCAGAGCGTGGACACCCTCTCCGGCGGCCAGCGTCAGCGAGCGTGGATTGCGATGGTGCTGGCGCAGGAGACGTCGATCATGCTGCTGGACGAGCCGACAACGTGGCTGGACATCAGCCATCAGATTGACCTGCTGGAGCTGCTGAGCGAGCTGAACCGCACGCAGGGGTACACCCTGGCGGCGGTACTGCACGATTTAAACCAGGCATGCCGCTACGCCACGCACCTGATTGCCTTGCGGGACGGTGAGATTGTGGCCCAGGGTGCGCCGAAAGAGATTGTCACGCCGGAGCTTATAGAGCGGATCTACGGCATGCGCTGCATGATAATCGACGATCCGGTGGCGGGTACGCCGCTGGTGGTGCCGTTAGGTCGGCGGTAATAGCCGAGTGGCGGCTACGCCTTACCCGGCCTACATTTAGCTCCCGTAGGCCCGGTAAGCGCAGCGCCACCGGGGATTTGCACTATCCTAAAATTTCCTTCAGTACCGGCCCAATCTTTTCAAACGCCTGTGGTGAAATGATATCCACGTGGGCGCAGTCCTGGCTGTAGACCTCCAGCTCGCCCACCCACGGCACCCAGGCCGTATGCGGATCCATCGTTCGCGTACGTTCGGCAACAAACAGCGTCGCTTTACCGTCAAAGCGTGAACTGTGCGCCGTGGTGAGCAACCGCACCGCATCGGCGTAGTTGCCCTCAATGGCGTTAAACAGCTCGCTGGAGCCCTGCCCCTGCTGGGCGGCGATAAACGCATGACGCTCGCGTTCGATCTCCGCCAGCACCGCCGGGTCGAGACCGTTAGCCTCTTTTTCCGCCCAGTTCTGGGTTTCCGGCGGCCAGGTATCCAGCAGGCCGAGGAACGACACCTCTTCACCCTGCTCGCGCAGGCGGGCCGCAATACCCTGCGCCAGCGTGCCGCCGAGGGAATAACCGAACAGGTAATACGGCCCCTGCGGCTGCTGCTTACGCAACGTGTTCAGATGATGTTCGATCACCCCATTGAGATCCGCGCACTGCTGCATCGGGCCGTCCGGGCGCGGCGACTGAATGCCGACGATTGACCAGCGCGGGCTGAGATAGCGCGCCAGGACGCTAAACTGCCAGGCGAAGCCGGACGCCGGATGGAAGCAGAACAGCGTCGGGCCATCGCTCTCACGCAGCGGCAGAAGCGTTTCAAACCCCAGACGCTGCGCCTGCTCGTCGCTCATCGCCGAATCCAACAGCGCGCTAAGCTTGCTCACCGTGGAGGCGACCATAATTTGCCCCGGCGTCACCTTGCGGTTGAACGTGCGGCTAAGCTTCGCCGCTAGACGCATGGCCAGCAGCGAGTGGCCGCCGAGGGCAAAGAAATCCGCCTCGATGTCATTGATCTCGCAGCCCAGCAGCGCGGTAAAAGCCCGCGCGACGGCGATTTCGGTTTCGCTTTCCGGCGCCCGCCCGGAGGTATTGCGGGTCAGTTCCGGCAGCGGCAGCGCCTTGCGGTCAAGCTTGCCGTTGGCGCTCAGCGGCAGCGCGCTGATTTGCAGCAGCACAACCGGCACCATATGCGGCGGCAACTGGGCTTTGAGTGATTCCAGCAGCGCGTCACGATCCAGCGGTAAACCGGATCCAGAAACCACGTACCCCACCAGCTGACGGGCATCGCCACCCGTTGCAGCCGCCTGGTTGAAGACGCAGGCGTGCGCCACGGACTGGGCCACGTCCGGCAGCGACAGCATCGCCCGGTCGATTTCGCCCAGCTCAATGCGCTGACCGCGAATTTTTAGCTGATCGTCGCTGCGGCCGAGATATTCCACCGCGCCGTTATCCAGCCAGCGGGCAACGTCGCCGGTGCGGTACATGCGCTCGCCGGGAGCGAACGGGTCAGCAATAAAGCGGCTGGCGGTGAGGTCCGGACGGCCCAGATACCCCTGCGCCAGCTGAATACCGGTGAGATAAAGATCCCCCGCCACGCCGAACGGCACCGGGCGCATCATGGCATCCAGAATGCGCAGGCCCGTGTTCCACACCGGGAAGCCGATCGGCACGCTGTTGCCTGCAACTGCCGCCAGCTCAGGGCCATACGCCGGATACCAGCTGACGTCTACCGCCGCTTCCGTCGGGCCATAGAGGTTGTGCAGCGGCACGTGGGTCAGCTGTTCCCACTCGCGGCACAGTTCCGTCGGCAGCGCTTCGCCGCTACAGAACACCTGCTTAAGCGTTTTGCAGCAGTCGACGTTTTCCGGCGTCAGTGAGGCAACAAACGCCGCCAGCATCGACGGCACGAAGTGGGTGGTGGTCACGCCGTAGTGGGCGAAGAAGCTCTGCATCGCCTGCGGATCGCGGTGCGCGTCCGGCTCGGCCATCACCAGCTTCGCCCCGGCGATAAACGGCCACCAGAACTCCCACACCGACACGTCAAAGCTGCACGGCGTTTTCTGCGCCACCACGTCGCTCGCGTTCAGAGGGTAGCGATCCTGCATCCACTTCAGGCGGTTGACGATAGCGGTATGGCCGACCATGACCCCTTTCGGACGCCCGGTCGAACCGGAGGTAAAGATGATATACGCCGTCTGCTCCGGCTTCGCCAGCCGCAGCGGCTCAGCACCCGCGGTCGGTAATAGCGTGTTGTAACTAAACGTCTCGACGGAGAGATCGCTAAAGCGCGGAAGCTGTTCGTCAGTGGTAATGAGCAGCGACGGCTTCGCGTCCTCGAGCATCATCCGCAGGCGATCGTCCGGGTAGCCGGTGTCGAGCGGCAGCCACGCGGCGCCCGCCTCCACAATGCCGTGCAGTGCTAACGTCAGGAATACCGAACGCGGCAGGGCCACCGCCACGCTGTCGCCCGGCTTCACGCCGCGCTCGCGCAGCTGGTTTGCCAGCGCAACGACCTGCTCGCGCATCTGGCTATAGTTCAGCTCATTATGCGCATCCGCCAGCGCCGGGGCGTCCGGCGTTTTGCTCGCTTGTTCCGCCACCAGATCCGCGAGCGTGGTGGACGGCAGCGCCAGTCCGGTATCGTTGATGCGCGCAAGCTGCGCGTATTCCTGTTCAGAAACGGTTTCCACTTCACCACAGCGCAGGTCCGGGTTGGCCGCAAACTGAATCAGCATCGCGTTCAGGCGAGCGACGTGACGCTTCAGCGTCGCTTCATCGTAACGCTGCTTATTGGCGAGGATCTCAATGCTTAATCCGCCCTGCTCGTCCGGGAACAACGCCAGCTCCAGATCGTTCACCGGTCCGGTCGCCAGCGTGTGGGTGATGGCCTCCACGCCGTCGATATCAAGCTGATAATCAAACACCTTAACGTTCAGCACGGGACCAAACAGCGCTTCATCGCCCGCCGCTTTCCCGCTGTCTCGCACGATCTGCTCGGCGTCGTAGCGCTGGTGGCGGCGCATTTTTTTCAGCTGGTTCGCCAGGCGCAGCGCCAGCGCGGGCAGGCTCTCCTGCGCATTGATATTAACCGCCAGCGGCAGGACGTTAAGCACTGGGCCGGTCGCGGTCAGCGCGGCAGACCCCATGCGGCGCATAAAGATAAACCCGGCAGCGTAGTCCAGGCGTCCGGTAAGACGGCCCAGCCACAGCGCCACCAGCGCAAGCGCCAGTTCAGTACGCTGCGTCTGCACTGCCGACTGCGCAAACTGGCTAAAGGCGCGACCGTCGGCGTCAACCTTCAGGCGAAGAATATCGGTCGTGGCGGCGCGGCCCGGCAGCGGCGCGGAAGAGAGCGAGACCGGCGAAGGCAGCTGTTTGCGCTGCTCGGCCCAGAACGCGCCGTCGCGCCGGTACGCCTCGCTGTCGCGATAGCGCTGGTACTCGTCCACCACCTCTGCAAATGGGGTAAACGGGGATTCCGGCGTGGGTTCGCCCTTTTTCCACGCGGCATAAATTGCGGCGATCTGGCGGGTAATGGCCGGGAAGCTGAAGCCATCCACTACCAGATGATGATAGCGCTGATACCAGTACCAGTGGTTTTCACCGACCTGAATCAGCTGGTGAAACGCCAGCGGCTGGCCGCTGTCGACGCGCAGGTTCTGGTTAAGATCGGATTCCATGAGCGCCACGGCGGCGGCGTGGGAATCAACGCGAACAACGGGCGGTTCCGGCAGAATGAAGGTGTCATCCACCCACTGCCACACCTCACCGTTTTCTTCCGCAAAGCGCATGCGCAGGGTATCGGCCTGCATCATGCCTGCGGCAATGGCTTTTGCCAGCAGTGGCGCATCAATATCGCCTTTCAGCTCGGTGTAGTGCGCCACGCTCCAGGCGTTTGGCAGCGTGGACAGCTGTTCCGCCATCCAGATACCCGGCTGGGCAGCGACGAGAGGAAGACGGTTCATGCGTTCTCCCCCGCAAAGTGAGACGGCTCAAGCGTTTGCCAGTGTTCCGCCAGCCACTGCTGGCACGCCTCCTGAAACTGTGCTTCGCACACCACGCGCCACCCTGCCGGCAGTTCGCACTGCTGCGGCCACAGGCTGTACTGCCCCTGGTCATTTTGCAAAATAGCGAACTGTCCCTGCGGATTATCGAAAGGATTGCTGAATTCCATACAGACTCCGTTAGTGAATAAGCGGCTGCCAGAGGGTCATCAGCCCCTGCGTCAGCCCACCGCGCCAGCAAAGCGCGTCATGTCCGCCGTCAACCTGACGCCAGATAACCGGTTGGTGCGTCTGCATCGCGGCGTAAATCGCCTGATTCGCGCGGAAGATGAGCGGCTCGTTGCGCCCGGCTTCAAGAATGATGCGTAGCCCGCGAGGGGTTATTTCACCGGCTTTAAGTTGTTCGATTAACAGCCCTTCCTGCTGCCCGCCGCGGTGCGGCCACCAGTAGGAGCCGGACTGGCTGAGCACGCAGCCAAAACGCTGCGGCCAGTTGAGGCCTGCATAAAGAGACGCGAGCCCGCCAAAGCTTTGCCCTGCGACCACCGTACGGTCGGCGCGGTCGCTGAACGGCGCGCGTTTTTGGACAAGGGGGAGAAGTTCTTCCTGCACCGCCAGCCAGAAATCGGGATTGCACGGCAGCTCGCGGTTGCGATGCTGCATGTCGATAACATCGATTAAGACGTAGACCGCAGGCGGTAATTTGCGCTCGGCGGTGAGAGACGCCAGCGCAGGCCAGACCGGCATGCTTTCGGCCCAGAACTGCCCGTCGAGCAGCACCGCCAGCGGGCGTTCCAGGTTGTCGTCCCCGGTGGTGAAAATCCAGATGCGGCGGCGATTTTTCAGGCGCGCGCTTTCCCATTCAATGCAAATCGGAGGTTGATACGGCGTATCGGGATGATTCCAGCCCGGCTGAACCGGCGCTTCAGGCATCTCCAGCGCGGAGACGGCATGGCCGCGCCCGCCGCGCCAGCTCTGCGGATTCAGCGGGTCTGAAACCGCGTGCGGCAGCAGCCTGCGCCAGCCCTCGCGCAGCGCCAAGCGGTCTGGCAGTTCTCCTTCAAACACTGTATCGGCAAAATCGTTTTCATTTTCAGAAGGGATAAAACAGTAGCTTCCGCGCCACTCGGGGCTGAACTCACCCTGCCACTGCCAGACGTCGGTATCGGGAATGCGTTTGAGGGACTGCGGACGGGCATTTTGGTGATGATCGGTCACGCCGGTGACGTAGAGCCAGACGCGTTTGATCGGTGACGTTGTTTGCGTTCCTGCCGGGTCACGCCACCAGAACGTGACGCGATAGTTTCCCTTTTCCGGCTTCCATTCAGGCCCGTTTTTCGACTGCCACCACGCCTCACTTCCCGTTGTTAACGCCGTCACCCTTATAACCTCATGTTTAACAGTCTTTTTTGTTTCAGAGCAAATTTTATTGATAATATTATTGATAACTATTTGCATTTGCAATAGCGTAGTGCCCGCGCTGTGGGAAGCGCTCATAAAACAACCACAAAAGCAGGACGTACAATGAATAAGAAGATTCACTCTCTGGCCTTGCTGGTCAATTTAGGGATTTACGGCGTCGCGCTGCCCGCTCTGGCAGACGACAACACCGCCTCTGCGCAGCACGAAGACACGATGGTGATCACCGCCGCCGAGCAGAATCTGCAGGCGCCGGGGGTATCGACCATCACCGCCGATGAGATACGTAAAAACCCGCCCGCGCGGGACGTGGCGGAAATCATCCGCACCATGCCGGGCGTTAACCTGACCGGTAACTCCACCAGCGGCCAGCGCGGGAATAACCGTCAGATTGATATCCGCGGCATGGGGCCAGAAAACACCCTGATCCTGATCGACGGCAAGCCGGTGACCAGCCGTAACTCCATCCGTCTGGGCTGGCGCGGCGAGCGTGATACGCGCGGCGATACCGGCTGGGTGCCGCCGGAGATGATCGAGCGCATCGAAGTGATCCGCGGTCCGGCCGCCGCGCGCTATGGCAACGGCGCGGCAGGCGGCGTGGTGAACATCATCACCAAAAAATTCGATGACCAGTGGCACGGCTCCTGGAATACCTACCTGAATGCGCCTGAGCACAAGGATGAAGGTTCCACCAAACGCACCAACTTCAGCCTGAGCGGCCCGCTGGGCGGCGACTTCAGCTTCCGCATGTTCGGTAACCTGGACAAAACCCAGGCCGACGCGTGGGACATCAACCAGGGCCATCAGTCAGATCGTACAGGTGCCTACGCCGACACGCTGCCCGCGGGCCGTGAAGGGGTGGAAAATAAAGACATCAACGGCGTGGTGCGCTGGGACTTTGCGCCGATGCAGTCTCTGGAATTTGAGGCGGGCTACAGCCGTCAGAATAACCTCTACGCCGGTGATACCCAGAACACCAACAACGACAACAGCTCCAGCGGCCTGGTGAAGAAGAACTACGGCAAAGAGACCAACCGTATCTATCGCCAGAACTTCGCGGTGACCTGGAACGGCGGCTGGGATAACGGCATCACGACCAGCAACTGGGCACAGTACGAGCACACCCGCAACTCCCGTCTGGGCGAAGGGCTGGCGGGCGGTCTGGAAGGCCTGTTCAACAGTAATAAATTCACCGACACCGATCTGGCCGACGTGATGCTGCACAGCGAAATCAACCTGCCGATTGATTTCCTCGTTAACCAGAACCTGACGCTGGGCACCGAGTGGAACCAGCAGCGTATGAAGGACTCCACCTCCTTCACGCAAACCCAGCAGGGCGGCATCATTCCGGGCATGAGCAACGACCGCAGCCCGTACACCTCGGCAGAGATTTTCTCGCTGTTCGCCGAGAACAACATGGAGCTGACCGACAGCACCATGCTGACCCCTGCCCTGCGCTTCGACCATCACACCATCGTCGGCAACAACTGGAGCCCGTCACTTAACCTGTCGCAGGGTCTGGGGGATGACTTCACGCTGAAGATGGGGATCGCCCGCGCCTACAAAGCGCCGAGCCTGTACCAGACCAACCCGAACTACCTGCTCTACAGCAAAGGTCAGGGCTGCTACGCCAGCTCCGACGGCGTGGGCTGCTACATGATGGGTAACGACGACCTGAAGGCCGAAACCAGCATCAACAAAGAGATTGGCCTGGAGTGGAAACGCGACGGCTGGCTGGCGGGCGTGACCTGGTTCCGTAACGACTACCGCGACAAGATCGAAGCGGGCTACGCGCCGATCGGTCACACCTCGTCCGGTAAAGTGAAGACGGATATCTACCAGTGGGAAAACGTACCGAAGGCGGTGGTCGAGGGCCTGGAAGGCTCCCTGAACGTACCGGTCAGCGACACCATTAACTGGACCAACAATATTACATACATGCTGCAGAGCAAGAACAAGGAGACCGGCGATCGTCTGTCGATTATTCCAGAGTACACGCTGAACTCGACCCTGAGCTGGCAGGTGCATCAGGACGTGTCGCTCCAGTCGACCTTTACCTGGTACGGCAAGCAGCAGCCGAAGAAGTACAACTACAAAGGTCAGCCTGTGACAGGGTCTGAGAAAGACGAAGTCAGTCCGTACAGCATCGTTGGTCTGAGCGCAACCTGGGACATGACGAAAAACGTCAGCCTGACCGGTGGCGTGGATAACGTCTTCGACAAGCGCCAGTGGCGTGCGGGGAATGCCCAGACGACCGGGAACGCCACCACCGGCGCGTATATGTACGGTGCGGGGGCCTACACGTATAATGAACCGGGTCGAACCTGGTACATGAGCGTAAATACGCGTTTCTAAGGTAAAAACAAAACGGCAACCCAGTTGCCGTTTTTAGTGTTTGCTCCCTCTCCCCGTGGGAGAGGGCCGGGTTGAGGGCATCAGGCCGCACTATTTTTTGATAGAGGGGAAAACATGCGCACAACCCACACCACGTTCATTCTCGCCGGCCACACCGTCCACCACGTCACCTTCGACCCAACTACCTTCACCGACGCCGATCTTCTCTGGCTCCCCCATCACGCAGAGCTTTCAAACGCCGGACGCAAACGAAAAGCCGAGCATCTGGCAGGCCGCACTGCCGCCGCGCATGCCCTCAGTGCGATAAATGAACGCGTAATTCCCGGTATCGGCCCCAGCGGTGAACCCCTCTGGCCGGAAGGCGTCTCAGGGAGCATCACCCACAGCGGCACGCAGGCGATGGCGGTTGTCGTCAGTCATCCAGATGCGCTTGTGGGTATTGATTGCGAAGCCATTCTTCCAGACCGTGAAGCCCGCGAAATCCAGGACGGTATCATTGATGCACAGGAAGCGATGTGCCTGACGCACTCGGGCTACCCTTTTGCGCTGGCGCTGACGCTCACTTTTAGCGCCAAAGAAAGTTTGTTTAAGGCGTTCTTTCCGCAGGTGAAGACTTTTATGGGGTTTGAGTGGGCGAGAGTCACAGAGTTAACGGAAAAAACAATCACGCTGGCGCTTTCGCACCCGGCTGGAGACTATCCTGAGGGTAAATGCTTCCCCCTCATCTGGCAGAATAATGATACGAGCGTGTGGACACTGCTAAAAGCCTGATGGCGCAACGCTTATCAGGCCTACAGTAAAGCGGTTTGTAGGCCGGGTAAGCGCAGTGCCACCCGGCATGAGGACAGCGGCGATGTCTTTATACGTTCTTCAGATCAAGGCTCAAACATCCGGGAACATCACGCTATTACCCGGCGCTTCCCTGTGGAGATGGATAAAGTTCAGGTGCCGTTCATACTGATCCAGGATGTCAGTGATCACCTGCTCCTTGCTGTAGTCCATCAAATCATTCCCCTGGCTTCCTTCCAGCAGGAAGGTCTCCAGCCGGTAGTAGGTCGACTTCCCGCTGCGCGCCCGGTAGGTAAAACCGGGCACCGAGTACTGCTGCGGCCAGATCTGATAGACAAAGTTCTGCTCGTCGCCCATGTGCACCAGCAGGTCCAGGTGCCCCAGGGTCTCGCCCTCCTCCGGCGGCAGATTTTTGAGCTCCACGTAGGCGCCACGCAGCTTCAGCTCCTGCGCCACCTCTTCCATCGCAGGGAAGCAGACGGTCTCCATCATCTGTTTGGTGTAGCGCGTGCCCGGGTAATTCATCAGTCGCGACAGGCGTTTCTTCCAGCTCAGCCTGTCCTGCGCCCCCATCGGACGCGGCGCGGTGTCGCGGCTGGCGCTGACGCGGCGGTAGTCTTCCACCTTGAGCGATTTATACAGCCCGGCCATGACAAAGAAGATGACGAAGCTGAACGGCAGCCCCATGATCACCGTGGTGTTCTGCAGCGCCGAGATGCCGTTGGTCATCAGCATGCCGAGCGTCAGCAGGCCAATGGCGACGGACCAGAAGATGCGCAGCCAGTTCGGCGCGTCGCTGTTGATGTCTTTGAGCTTCGAGGTAAAGTTGCCCAGCACCAGCGCGCCGGAATCGGCCGAGGTGACGTAAAACAGCAGGCCGGTGATGGTCGCCACGGAGGCGCTAAAGGTGAACGCCGGATACTGTGCCAGCAGGCTATAGAAGCCGCGCTCCGGGTGCGCCATCGCTTCCTGCGCGAAGGTTGCATTGCCGTGGATGATCTCGTGCAGCGCGCTGTTGCCGAAAATCGACAGCCACAGCAGGGTAAAGGTGAACGGGATAATCAGCGTACCCATTACGAACTGACGAATAGTGCGGCCACGCGAAATGCGCGCGAGGAACAGGCCGACAAACGGCGACCACGCGACCCACCACGCCCAGAAGAACAGCGTCCAGTTGTTCATCCACTCCACCGGGCGGTCAAAGGCGAAGCTGTTCAGCGTCATGCCCATAAAGCGGTTCACGTAGTCTCCCACGTTCAGCACTAAGGCATTGAGCAGGAACGAGGTATCCCCCATAAACAGCACGAACAGGATCAGGCCCAGCGCCAGCGCCACGTTCAGCTCGGAGAGCACGCGGATGCCCTTATCGACACCCGACGTCACCGAAATAGTGGCGATAATGACGGAGAGCGCAATCAGCGCAGCTTTCGCCGCCATCGAGTCCGGAATATCAAACAGCACGCTCAGCCCGTAGTTGAGCTGCACCACGCCGATCCCGAGCGTTGTCGCGATGCCGAAGATGGTGCCGATCACCGCCGCAATGTCGACGCTGTGGCCAATCGGGCCGTTAATCTTTTTACCGAAGATCGGGTAGAGCGCAGAGCGAATGGTGAGGGGTAAATTATAACGATAGCTAAAGTATCCGAGCGCCATGCCCATCAGGGCGTACATCGACCAGCCCGTCAGTCCGTAGTGGAACAGCGTCCAGACCATCGCCTGGCGCGCGGCCTCCATCGTCTGCCCCGCCCCTTCCGGCGGCTGCATATACTGCGTGACCGGTTCCGCCACGGAGAAGAACATCAGGTCGATGCCGATGCCCGCGGCAAACAGCATTGCGGCCCAGCTCAGCAGGCTGAACTCGGGCTTGGACTGCTCAGGCCCGAGCTTTACCGAACCAAAGCGCGAGCAGGCAATGCAGACCACGAAGACAATATAGAGCGTCGCCGCCAGCAGGTAGTACCAGCCGAAGGTCTTCGACACCCAGTTCAGGGTGCGCCCAATCCACTCGGCAGAAAAATCACGAAAGAAGATCGTTGTCAGGGAAAACAACAAAATCAGCCCGGCGGACGTATAAAAAACGACCGGGTTGATTTTGTCTTTTTCTCTGTCCTGTGAAAGGTCTGTCATCCAGTATCCTCACTGTTTTTGTAACTATTAAAATCCAAATCCGCAACAATTAAGACACATTTTATATTGAACGTCCAATCAAAAACCGCTTTAATGTATAACCAACGCTGATGAATGGAGTGGCAACAATGCCCAAAGTGGGGATGCAGCCGATCCGGCGCAGGCAGCTTATCGACGCCACGCTGGAAGCAATAAATGAAGTGGGAATGCATGACGCGACGATCGCGCAGATCGCCCGTCGGGCGGGCGTTTCCACGGGGATCATCAGTCACTACTTCAAAGACAAAAACGGTCTGCTGGAAGCGACCATGCGCGACATCACCGGCCAGCTGCGCGACGCGGTTTTGAGCCGCCTGCACGCCCTGCCGAACGGCAGCGCGGAGCAGCGTCTGCAGGCGATTGTCGGCGGCAATTTTGATGAAACCCAGACCAGCGGCGCGGCAATGAAGGCCTGGCTGGCCTTCTGGGCGAGCAGCATGCACCAGCCGATGCTCTACCGCCTGCAGCAGGTGAGCAGCCGCCGCCTGCTGTCGAACCTGGTGTACGAGTTCCGCCGCGAGCTTCCGCGCGAACAGGCCCAGGAGGCGGGCTACGGGCTGGCGGCGCTGATCGACGGGCTGTGGCTGCGCGCCGCGCTGAGTGGCAAACCGCTGGATAAGACCCAGGCCCAGTCACTGACCAGCCACTTTATCAGCCAGCATTTACCGACCGAATAACCGAGGAGAATTTATGTCCCGAATGGCAGAACAGCAGCTTTATATCAATGGTGGTTATACATCGGCCACCAGCGGTCGCACCTTCGAGACCATCAACCCGGCCAACGGTGAAGTCCTGGCGACCGTACAGGCCGCCGGGCGCGAGGACGTCGATCGCGCCGTAGAAAGCGCAACGCGCGGGCAAAAAGTCTGGGCGGCGATGACCGCCATGGAGCGCTCGCGCATCCTGCGTCGCGCCGTCGACATCCTGCGCGAGCGCAACGACGAGCTGGCGAAGCTGGAAACCCTCGACACCGGTAAAGCGTATTCCGAAACCTCAACCGTCGACATCGTCACCGGCGCGGACGTGCTGGAGTACTACGCGGGGCTGATCCCGGCGCTGGAAGGCAGCCAGATCCCGCTGCGTGAGACCTCGTTCGTCTACACCCGCCGCGAGCCGCTGGGCGTGGTGGCGGGCATCGGCGCGTGGAACTACCCGATCCAGATAGCCCTGTGGAAATCCGCCCCGGCGCTGGCGGCGGGCAACGCAATGATCTTCAAGCCGAGCGAAGTGACCCCGCTCACCGCCCTGAAGCTTGCAGAGATCTACACCGAAGCAGGCCTGCCGGACGGCGTGTTTAACGTCCTGCCTGGCGTGGGCGCAGAGACCGGCCAGTACCTGACCGAGCATCCGGGCATCGCCAAAGTCTCCTTTACCGGCGGCGTCGCCAGCGGAAAAAAAGTGATGGCCAACTCGGCGGCCTCGTCCCTGAAAGAGGTGACGATGGAGCTGGGCGGCAAATCGCCGCTGATTATTTTTGACGATGCGGATCTCGATCTCGCGGCGGACATCGCCATGATGGCCAACTTCTTCAGCTCCGGCCAGGTGTGCACCAACGGCACCCGCGTGTTTGTTCCGGCTAAGTTCAAAGCCGCGTTTGAGCAGAAAATCGTTGAGCGCGTGGGCCGCATCCGCGCGGGCGATCTGTTCGATGAAACCACTAACTTTGGTCCGATGGTCAGCTTCCCGCACCGCGACAGCGTGCTGCGCTACATCGCCAAAGGCAAAGAGGAAGGCGCGCGCGTACTGTGCGGCGGCGACGTGCTGAAGGGCGAAGGCTTCGATAACGGCGCGTGGGTAGCCCCGACCGTGTTCACCGACTGCACTGACGAAATGACCATCGTGCGCGAAGAGATCTTCGGCCCGGTGATGTCCATCCTGACCTATGACACCGATGAAGAAGCGATTCGCCGCGCCAACGATACCGACTACGGTCTGGCGGCGGGCATCGTCACGACAGACCTGAACCGCGCCCACGGCGCCATTCATCAGCTCGAAGCGGGTATCTGCTGGATCAACACCTGGGGTGAATCCGCCGCAGAGATGCCGGTCGGCGGCTACAAGCACTCCGGCATTGGCCGCGAGAACGGCGTGATAACGCTGCAGAGCTACACCCAGGTGAAGTCCATCCAGGTTGAGATGGGTAAATTCCAGTCCATATTTTAACCGGGAGGTTTATTTGCAATTTGACTACATCATTATCGGGGCCGGATCTGCCGGCAACGTGCTGGCTACACGACTGACTGAAGATCCGAACACTACCGTCCTGCTGCTTGAGGCAGGCGGGCCGGACTACCGCTTTGACTTCCGAACCCAGATGCCCGCCGCGCTGGCGTTCCCGCTGCAGGGCAAGCGCTATAACTGGGCGTACGAAACCGAGCCAGAGCCGTACATGAACAACCGCCGCATGGAGTGCGGGCGCGGCAAAGGGCTGGGCGGCTCGTCGCTGATCAACGGCATGTGCTACATCCGCGGTAACGCGATGGACCTCGACCACTGGGCAAAAGAGCCGGGTCTGGAGCACTGGAGCTACCTCAACTGCCTGCCCTACTACCGCAAGGCAGAGACGCGCGACGTGGGGCCGAACGACTACCACGGCGGCGATGGTCCGGTGAGCGTCACCACCTCGAAGCCTGGCGTGAACCCGCTGTTTGAGGCGATGGTGGAAGCGGGCGTGCAGGCGGGCTATCCGCGCACCGACGATCTCAACGGCTATCAGCAGGAAGGCTTCGGCCCGATGGACCGCACGGTCACGCCGCAGGGCCGACGCGCCAGCACCGCGCGCGGCTATCTGGATCAGGCGAAACCCCGTCCGAATCTGACCATCCGCACCCACGCCATGACCGATCGCATTCTGTTTGACGGCAAGCGCGCCGTGGGCGTCGAGTGGCTGGAGGGCGAAAGCACCATTCCGTCCAAAGCAACGGCGAAGAAAGAAGTGCTGCTGAGCGCCGGGGCGATTGCCTCCCCGCAGATCCTCCAGCGCTCCGGCGTGGGCAATGCTGACCTGCTGAAGCAGTTTGATATCCCGCTGGTGCACGACCTGCCCGGCGTGGGGGAAAATCTGCAGGATCACCTGGAGATGTACCTCCAGTATGAATGCAAAGAGCCGGTCTCTCTCTACCCTGCCCTGCAGTGGTGGAACCAGCCGAAGATTGGCGCCGAGTGGCTGTTTGGCGGCACCGGCGTGGGCGCGAGCAACCACTTCGAAGCGGGCGGGTTTATCCGCAGCCGCGAGGAGTTCGAGTGGCCGAACATTCAGTACCACTTCCTGCCGGTGGCGATTAACTACAACGGCTCGAACGCGGTGAAAGAGCACGGCTTCCAGTGCCACGTTGGCTCCATGCGCTCCCCGAGCCGTGGGCACGTGCGCATTAAGTCGCGCGATCCGCACCAGCATCCGGCGATCCTGTTCAACTATATGTCCCACGAGCAGGACTGGCAGGAGTTCCGCGACGCGATCCGCATCACCCGCGAGATCATGCACCAGCCCGCGCTGGACAAGTACCGCGGTCGTGAAATCAGTCCGGGTATTGACTGCCAGACCGACGAGCAGCTGGACGAGTTCGTGCGTAACCACGCCGAAACCGCGTTCCACCCGTGCGGCACCTGCAAGATGGGTTACGACGAGATGGCGGTGGTCGACGGCGAAGGCCGCGTTCACGGGCTGGAAGGGCTGCGCGTGGTGGATGCGTCGATTATGCCGCAAATCATCACCGGCAACCTGAACGCCACCACTATTATGATCGGTGAAAAGATTGCCGACGCCATTCGCGGGCGCGAGCCGCTGGCAAAAAGTACGGCCGCGTATTATGTGGCCAACGGGGCGCCGGTTCGCCGCTGAGGATATTTCCCCTCACCCGAGCCCTCTCCCTCAAGGGAGAGGGCGTTTATCTTCCCACCCAAAATTTTTGTATTTTCCTGCATCCAGTTTCCCTCCTCCCCTCGTATATGCATATGTGAGCAACCCCTTTGCTCCCTAATCCGAGGAAAGATGATGAAAAAGCTAACCCATGTTGCATTCGTAACCAGCGCTTTACTCTTCTGTGCAGGCGCATCAGCAGCCATGACGTCAGGCTCCGTGATGGTGGGCGGAGCGGAAATGTACCCGAGCAAAAATATTGTTGAAAACGCCGTGAACTCGAAAGATCACACCACGCTGGTGGCCGCCGTCAAAGCGGCCGGGCTGGTGGATACGCTCCAGAGCAAAGGGCCATTCACCGTGTTTGCCCCAACCAATGCGGCGTTTGCGAAATTGCCTGCCGGCACCGTCGAGAACCTGGTCAAACCCGAAAACAAAGCCACGCTCACCAGCATCCTGACCTATCACGTGGTCGCCGGTAATTACGATATGAAAGCGCTGGAGCAGAAAATTAAACAGGGCGGCGGCCGCGCGGAGCTGAAGACCGTTAACGGTCAGCCGCTGTGGATCATGAGCAACGGCCCGCACAATATTCAGCTTAAGGATGGTAAAGGTAATGTGGCGAACATTAGCACCTATGACGTTCATCAAAAAAACGGCGTGATCAATGTGATTGATACCGTCCTGATGCCTAAGTAGTTGTCTATACTTCGGAAGTGTGACGTTGCCTTCCGGGAATAATATGGATAACGCGCTGGCTGAACAGCAGCTGAAATTAATGCAGGCGGTCGCAAACGGCGATCGCCGTGCATTTGAACAACTTTATCGACTCACATCGCCACACCTGTTTGCCGTCGCGCTGCGCATGCTGCACGACCGCGCATGGGCAGAAGAGATCCTTCACGACTGTTTTATCACCGTCTGGAGTAAAGCTGAAACCTACAACGCTGCACTGAGCTCCCCGATGACCTGGCTTACGCATATTGTGCGCAACCGGTGTATCGACTGGCTGCGCTGCGGGCAAACCCGGGCTGCCGACCGCGAGACGGCGTATAACGAAGCGCTTTTGCCTTGCGAGAACGATGAGCAGAATAACTGGCACGACGATGGGCAGGCAGCACGGCTCAGGCAGTGTCTCGAACATTTGAGCAGCGAGCAGCGCCAGAGCATTACGCTCGCCTACTATCAGGGAATGTCTCACAGCGACATTGCCGACTGGCTCCAGCAGCCTCTTGGCTCGGTGAAAAGCTGGATACGTCGGGCAATGGACCATCTTCGGGAGTGTGTCGGGCTATGAATGACGCAGAAAAACGCGACGACATGCTGGCAGCAGAGTATGCCCTCGGCACGCTGCGGGGAGGAGCGCGGCTTCAGTTCCAGAAACGGGTTGCCCATGAACCCGCCCTGGCCGCCCGCGTCGCGTACTGGCAGGAAATGTTCAGCACGCTGGATAGCCATATTGTGCCCGTCCCTCCACCCGAGACGGTGTGGAAAAGAATCACCCTCGATCTGCCGCCTAAAAAGCCTTTACGCAAAAGTCGGCCTTATGTCGGCTGGATGGTTGCAGCCTCACTCGCCGCCCTGGCGGTCGTTGCCTGGTATGCCACCCGAGCCCCGGAACTCGTTCCGCTGATGGTCCTCAACGATGCCCAACAGCACGGGGAGTGGGTCATCAGCGCGGATGCCAGCCGCCAGCACTTGAGCATTGCCCCACTTCGGCCGACGGCCGTCGCGGCGCAACACAGCCTGCAGCTTTGGCTGATCCCAGGCGGGCAGGCGCCGGTCTCCATGGGGCTGCTGCATAACGACATACCGACACGCGTCACCCTCAGGAACACAACTCTCCCTCCTGACGCCATGATAGCCATAAGCCTTGAACCAGAGGGCGGCTCGCCCACTGGCCTCCCGACAGGGCCGGTGCTTTACAGTGGCAAATTGTAATCCTCAGGCCCTGTTCGCAGGGCCGCTATCGTTAACCAATTTCATTTATATAACACCCTCGGTTACCTATAAGAATTAAATATTAGCCCTGCAATTAGTTTAATTATTAAAAAACGACATTGACAGACTCTTCCGCACTCCATTAGGTTTTACACGAACATCCTTTTATTCCTGATACACAATATATCAAAAAACGCGTTAATGAATTTGTCATTATTCATTAACGCTTCTCTGCCTTTTATTTTTTGCATCACTCAATAGCGAGATAAGATCATGAATAATAGTGCAAACAAAGTTGTTGTTATCACCGGCGCCAGCAGCGGTATTGGTGAGGCCATCGCCCTTCATCTGGCAGATAAACCTTTTTCACTGGTGCTTGTTGCCCGTCGTCTGGAGAAAATTAATGCCCTGGTGGACCGCATCATCCAGCAGGGTGGCCAGGCGATAGCCGTAAAGGCCGATGTCACCCGTCAGGAAGAGGTGCAGCGCGCCATTGACGCTGCCGTTGCCGCCTACCAGCGCGTGGATGTGCTGATCAATAACGCGGGCTTTATGGCTATCGCCCCGCTCAGCGAGCTGAAAACCGACGAATGGGACAAGATGATTGATACCAATCTGAAAGGGGTGCTGTACGGCATCGCCGCGGCTTTCCCGGTGTTCCAGCGTCAGGGCCGCGGGCATTTTATAAACGTTGCCTCCGTCGCGGGCATCAAAGTGCTGGCCCCTGGCGGCGTGGTGTATAGCGCCACGAAATTCGCCGTCCGCGCGCTGAGTGAAGGCTTACGTCAGGAGGCGGGTAAAACCATCCGCACGACGCTTATTTCTCCCGGTGCCGTCGAAAGCGAACTGCAGTTCGGCAGCTCTGATGCCCCAAGCAAACAGTTCCTGCATGAATTTTACAAGCAGGCTATTCCGGCTGACGCAATTGCCCGCGCGGTTTTATTTGCTATTGAACAGCCTGGCGACGTTGATATTAATGAAATTGTTGTTCGTCCGACGCAGGAAGAATTTTAGCCGGCGTTAAATAATGCTGAATGAGGTGTCATTATGATTAAATCATTAACGTCCTTATCAGATTTAAATATGCGATCGGGTTCCGACATTCTTCTTGAAGTGCTGGAGAGTGAAGGGGTGGAATATATTTTTGGCAACCCCGGAACAACCGAACTTCCGCTCATTGATGCCCTGCTTCGCCATGAAAATATTCACTATATTCTCGCGCTTCAGGAAAGCACCGTGGTGGCCATTGCCGACGGCTACGCAAAAGCCTCCGGCAAGACCGGATTTATCAATTTGCATACCGCCAGCGGTCTGGGGCACGGCATGGGGAATCTCATTAATTCGCGGATCATGAAAACCCCGCTGGTGGTCACCGTCGGACAGCAGGACACGCGGCACTACGTCCGCGACCCGCTGCTGTATGACGATATTGTTTCCATAGGCTCCCCGGTCATGAAATGGGCGCAGGAGGTTACCAGCGCCGATCAGCTCCCGGTTCTTGTGCGCCGTGCGTTTCACGCGGCCAGCTACCCTCCGGGTGGCCCGGTCCTGCTTTCACTCCCGATGAACGTCATGGAAGAGCTGAGCGACGCCGGGATACAGACGGCCTCAAAAGTGAACTACCACACCGTCGCGGGCTCGCTAGACGAGCTGGCGGAGGCGCTCAGCGAAGTCACCCCGGGCAGGATCATGATTGTGGCGGGAGATGAAGTTCACTCCAGCGGCTCGACGCAGGAGATTGTCCAGCTTGCTGAAGCGCTCAGCGCCCATGTCTACGGCTCCTCCTGGCCCCTGAATTTGCCCTTCCCTACGCAGCATGCGCTCTGGCGGGGCAATATGCCCACCACCGCCAGCGAAATCGCCAGCATCATCAACGCCTACGATGCCGTATTTATCATCGGCGGCAGAAGCCTGATCACCATTTTGTACAGCGAGGGCGAGGCCATTCCGGAAACCTGCGCGGTATATCAGCTTTCGGCGGATATGCACGAACTTGGCCGCACCTATGCCACTCGCCTTTCAGTGATGGGGGATATCAAACTGTCCCTGCATGAACTGCTGCCAAAGCTTAAGCAGCGACTGATCGCCAGCACGCTGGCCCACCAGCGGCTGCTGGTTGCGGCCCGCGACGAACGGGAGAAGGAGTGGCAGCAGCAGGAGGAACGTCTGGCCGCCGAGCGGCTACGCCCGGCGATCTCCCCGATGGTCGCAGCCTGGGAAGTCATCCGATCCATTCCGGCGGGTACCACCATCGTTGATGAGGCGATAGCGACCGCCAGGCATGTCCGCCGGTTCATCTCTGACCAGCAGCACCAGCGCTACTACTTTATGCGCGGCGGCGGACTGGGCTGGGGGATGCCGGCCTCAGTAGGGCATTCACTGGGACGCGGGCGTGAGCCGGTGGTCTGCCTGATAGGCGACGGGGCCTCTCTGTACTCGCCGCAGGCGCTCTGGACGGCGGCACACGAAAATCTGCCGGTCACCTTTATCGTCATGAATAACAGGGAGTACAACATCCTGAAAAACTTTATGAAGAGCCAGGCTGACTACAGCTCAACGCGGCTGGGGCGTTTTATCGGGATGGACCTGGTGAACCCGCATATTGATTTTCAGTCGCTTGCCACCGCCATGGGCGTCCACTGCTGCCGGGTAACCGAGGCTGCAGATATCGCCGAAGCGGTAACGCGCGGCCTGCAGTCAGGAAAAACCAACCTGATTGAAATCGCAATTTCCGCGGATTAGCCGCGCGCTTACGCTGTACCCTACATAAAAAACTTATAACCGAAACGCCTCAAGCCGCCCTGCGTTAGGCAACGTTCATCGAATCGCACTTCCACTCCAGCCGCACGTTCGGTGCGTAAGTCAATGACGGCAAATGGCGCCAGCTCATCGTCCATCACCTTCGCTATGACCCAGCACGCGGTGACTCCCTGAAAGGTAAGGCATTTGTTATAGCAGGTTAAAAAGCAGGCGAAAAGCAACGTGTTTTAATAGCCCGAGCGCATGCGATATTCCCGGAAGGCATAAGTAAAGCTGAATTTCGACTTTGCGGAATGTCACACTCGACCTAACGTAGCGGAGCATAAAACAATCACAATATATTCTTCTCAGGGATCGCTATGACGAAAAAACTGTTGCCGTTACTGGTGCTGGCTGCGCTCTCAGGCGCTGTCCACGCCGCTACTCCGCCCAACACGCTGGTGGTTGCCCAGGGGCTCGATGATATCGTGAGCCTCGACCCGGCCGAAGCCAACGAGCTCTCCAGCATCCAGACCGTGCCGAGCCTGTACCAGCGTCTGGTGCAGCCGGACCGCGATAATCCGGAAAAAATCACGCCGATTCTGGCAGAAAGCTGGGAAGCGGACGCGGCAGCAAAAACCCTGACCATCAAGCTCAAGCCCGATGCGAAATTCGCCTCCGGCAACCCGCTGCGCCCGGAAGACGTAATTTTCTCTTACACCCGCGCCGTGACGCTGAACAAATCCCCGGCCTTTATTCTCAACGTGCTGGGCTGGGACGCGAGCAACATCTCCAGCCAGCTGAAGAAGGTGGACGATCACACCCTCCAGCTTCACTGGACGGCGGACGTGAGCCCGTCGGTGGCGCTGAATATTCTCTCCACGCCGATTGCCTCTATCGTGGATGAAAAGCTCGTCGCGGCGAACGTGAAGGATAATGACTTCGGTAACGCGTGGCTAAAAATGCACTCGGCGGGCAGCGGCGCGTTCAAAATGCGCGTCTATCAGCCGCATCAGGCCATCGTGCTGGAAGCCAACGACTCCGCCCCCGGCGGCGCGCCGAAGCTGAAAAGCATCATCATTAAAAACGTCCCCGATCCGGCTTCGCGCCGCCTGCTGATCCAGCAGGGTGATGCGGACGTGGCGCGCGATCTCGGTGCAGATCAGATAAGCGCCCTGGACGGCAAGCCGGGCGTGAAGGTGCTGAGCATCCCGTCTGCGGAGCAGAATTACCTGGTGTTTAACACAGGCAACAGCGCCAACCCGCTTCTGAACAACCCGGCGTTCTGGGAAGCCTCGCGCTGGCTGGTCGATTATGAAGGCATCACCAAAAATCTGCTGAAAGGCCAGTATTTTGTTCATCAGAGCTTCCTGCCGGTCGGGCTGCCGGGCGCGCTGGAAGACAACCCGTTTAAGTTTGACCCGGCAAAAGCGAAAGCCATTCTCGCCAAAGCGGGCATTAAGGACGCGCACTTCACGCTGGACGTGGAGAACAAGCCGCCGTTTATTACCATCGCCCAGTCGATGCAGGCGAGCTTTGCGCAGGGTGGCGTGAAGGTGGATCTGCTGCCTGCAGCCGGGAGCCAGGTCTATGCCCGCGTGCGCGCTAAGCAGCATCAGGCGGCGATTCGTCTGTGGATCCCGGACTACTTCGACGCGCACTCAAACGCCAGCGCCTTCGCGTGGAACGACGGGAAGTCCAGCACCGTGGCCGGTCTGAACGGCTGGAAAATCCCGGAGCTGAACAAGGCCACGCTGGCGGCGGTTGCCGAGCCGGATCCGGCGAAGCGTCTGGACCTGTACAAGAAAATGCAGGAACAGCTTCAGCAGAGCTCGCCGTACGTGTTCGTCGATCAGGGCAAAACCCAGATCGTGGTGCGCGATAACGTGAAGGGGTATCAGCAGGGGCTGAACGCGGATATGGTCTGGTACGATCGCGTCACGAAATAGCCCTTGTTGCCGGGTGGCGCTGCGCTGACCCGGCCTGTGTTCTCGGTTTTTGTAGGCCGGGTAAGGCGAAGCCGCACCCGGCATGAAGAGATTTCCCATGCCACATCTTTCCACCCGCGTGCTTCAGGGTCTGCTGACCCTGCTGCTCACGCTCTTCGGGCTGCTGCTCGTCACGTTTGCGCTCTCGGCGTTTTCACCGGTCGATCGCGTGCTGCAGATCGTCGGCGATCACGCCAGCCAGTCGACGTACGATCAGGTTCGCCACCAGCTTGGGCTGGATCGTCCCCTGCCCGTGCAGTTCTGGCACTACCTGCAAAACCTCGCCCACGGGGATTTAGGCACCGCCAGCGCCACCGGACAGCCGGTGCTGCAGGATCTGCTGCACGCCTTCCCCGCCACGCTGGAGCTGGCAACGCTGGCGTTAATCATCGGCGCCGTGCTCGGCGTGACTGCCGGAGTGCTGTGCGCTCGCTACGCCGGTTCGCCGCTCGATTTAGCCATCAGAACCCTCACCCTGCTCGGCAACTCGGTGCCGATCTTCTGGCTCGGCCTGCTGATGCTGGCCCTGTTCTACGCGAAGCTGCAGTGGAGCGCAGGCCCCGGCAGGCTGGACGATATCTGGCAGTTCACCGTCGAGCAGCGCACCGGCTTTGCGCTGATAGATACCTGGCTTTCCGGCGATCGCGAGGCGTTCCGCAACACCCTCAGCCACCTGGTGCTGCCGGTGCTGCTGCTGGCCTATTACTCGCTGGCAAGCATTACCCGCCTGACGCGCTCGGCCTGCCTGAGCGAGATGAACAAAGAGTACATCCTGCTTGCCCGCGCAAAAGGTGCCGGGGAGATGGCCATCCTGCTGCGACACGTGCTGCCGAACATTCGCGGCACCCTGCTGACGGTGATCGCGCTGGCCTACACCAGCATGCTGGAGGGCGCGGTATTAACCGAAACCGTCTTCTCATGGCCGGGGATCGGGCGCTATCTCACCACCGCCCTGTTCGCCGGAGACACCACCGCGGTCATGGGCGGCACGCTGCTGATTGGCGTCTGCTTTGTCCTGATCAATAACCTTATCGACCTGCTCGTGCGGGCAACCGATCCCAGGGTGCGCTGATGCCGTTTTATCTCTTCTTACGCCGGCTACGCCGCTCCCCTGCCGCATTTTGCGGGCTGGTAGCCATCGCGCTGCTGGGGGTTATTGCCCTGTTCGCGCCGTGGCTGGCCCCGGTTGACCCGAACTGGCAGGACGCCGCCGCGCGCCTGCAGGCACCGAACGGCCAGCACTGGCTGGGCACAGACAGCTACGGTCGCGATCTTCTTTCGCGCCTGATTTACGGCACCCGTCCGGCGCTCGGGCTGGTGGCGTTAGTCACCGTTATTACCCTGCCCGCCGGGCTGCTGGTGGGAATTTTGTCCGGCTACTACGACGGCTGGCTGGAGCGCATCCTGATGCGTTTTACCGACGTGGTGATGTCGATGCCTCGCCTGATCCTCGCCTTCGCGTTTGTGGCGATGCTTGGCCCGGGGCTGGTCAACGGCGCGCTGGCGCTGGCCTTAACCACCTGGCCCGCATACGCGCGTCAGGCGCGGAGTGAAATTCAGCGTCTGCGCCACAGCGATTACCTGGCCGCCGCGGAGATGATGGGCATTCGCGGCCTGCGCCTGCTGGTCGGGCATATTCTGCCCCTGTGTTTGCCGTCCGCGATTGTGCGGCTGGCGCTGGATCTGGCAGGCATTATTCTGGCCGCCGCCGGTCTCGGCTTCCTCGGCCTTGGCGCACGTCCGCCCATGGCCGAATGGGGAGCGATGATTGCCGACGGCATGCAGGTGATTTTCGACCAGTGGTGGATTGCCGCCATTCCGGGCGGGGCCATCCTGTTTGCCAGCCTGGCGTTTAACCTGCTGGGCGATGGCCTGCGCGACGTACTGGAGCCACAGCATGACTGAACCCCGCGTCATCGTCGATGCGCTGAATATCGACTACCCCGCCGCGCGCGTGGTCAACAACCTGAGCTTTACGCTTGGCAACGAGCGGCTGGCGCTGGTGGGGGAATCCGGCTCCGGCAAGTCCATGTCCGCCCGCGCGCTGATGGGTCTGGTGCGAAAACCCGGTATCGTGAGCGCCAACCGGCTTAACGTGCTTGGCAACGACCTGCTGACCCTGAACGCCCGCCGCTGGCAGGCGCTGCGCGGTAACGGGATTGCGATGGTCCTGCAGGACCCGCGCTACGCGCTGAATCCGGCGAAAAACGTCGCCGCTCAGCTTGATGAGGCGCTGACCCTGCATCAGCGCCTGCCCCGCGCTGAACGCCTGGCGCGCATTCACGACATCCTCCGCGCCGTCGGACTCAACGAACATGTCCTCCAGCGCTATCCCGGCGAACTCTCCGGGGGCATGGGCCAGCGGGTGATGATTGCGATTGCGCTGATCAACAACCCGCAGGTGCTGATTGCCGATGAACCCACCTCCGCGCTGGACGCCCGCCTGCGCAACCAGATCCTCGAGCTGCTGGTGCAGCAGTGCGAAGAACGCCAGATGGCGATGCTGTTAATCAGCCACGATCTGCCGCTGGTGGCGGAGCACTGCGACCGCGTGCTGGTGATGTATCAGGGCGAAAAGGTCGATGAGATGGCGGCAAGCCATCTCCCGCAGGCGACGCATCCGTACACGCGAACCCTGTGGACCTGTCGTCCAGACGCCAATACCTATGGACAGATGCTGCCGACGCTCGACCGTTCGCAGCCGTGGAAGGAGGCCAGCGATGGCGCTCGTTGAGGTTAACCAGGTGCAGGTCACCTTTGGGGAAAAAACGGCGGTTTCGGCCGCCAGCTTTAGCATTGAGAGAGGCGAGACGTTCAGCCTGATCGGTGAATCCGGCTGCGGCAAATCGACCCTTCTGCGCGTGCTGGCTGGGCTGCAGCGCGAGTGGCGCGGCAGTATTGCGCTACTGGGAGAAGCGTTAACGCCAGGACGACGTTTTGAAGGCGAGCTTCGCCGCAACGTGCAGATGGTATTTCAGGATCCGTGGGCGTCGCTGCACCCGAACCACACCATTGCGCGCACCCTGTCGGAGCCGTTAAAAATCCGCGGCGAAACGCAGATTGCCGAAAAGGTGGCGGATGCGCTGCAGCAGGTGGGGCTTTCCGCCGACGCGGACAGGCGCTACCCGCACCAGCTTTCCGGCGGCCAGCGCCAGCGCGTGGCTATTGCCCGCGCGCTGCTGCTGCGCCCGCAGCTTCTGCTGCTGGACGAGCCGACCTCGGCGCTGGATATGTCGGTGCAGGCAGAGATCCTGAACCTGCTCAACCGTCTTAAGGCCGAGCACGAGATGACCTATCTGCTGGTGAGCCACGACGCGGACGTGATTGCCCATATGTCCGACCGGGCGGCGTTTATGGCGCACGGGGCGATCCAGAAGGTGTTTGACCGTGAGACTATGTTAAGAGGCGAGCACAGGATGGGGTAAACCGTGCGGCGGCGCGGGTTTTCCAGGCCGGGTAAGGCATCGCCGCCACCCGGCCTACAATTACTTCAGCAGCTTCACCGTGGCATCAATGTCGATCTCATCTTCGGTGAAGATCAGCGTCGTGTTCTGGAAGGTGGTGATCGCCAGCTTCTTCACCGTGCGCATTTCGCCCGGCTTTTTATCAGATTTCGGCTTGATGCTGTTCATCAGCAGCCCCACCGACAGCACCGCATTCTCTTTGTCGATTTTGGTATCGGCAGGCTCTTCTTCGCTGAACACCACGAAGGACTTGATCGAGCTGAGCTTCACGCGCTCGCCTGCGATATAGAGATGTTTGCTTTCGGGGATCACCTTCACCGCGTAGGCGGAAAGGCCTTTGTTGTTGGTCGTTGGCTCGAAGGTCACCGCGGCATCTTTCTTAATCAGATCGGGGTTCGCGACCTTAATCACATGAAAATAGCGGTTGTCGCCGTTTTCATCTTTGATAAATCCAAAGCCTTTATCTTTAAACCACGTTGTGATTGTACCGTTCATCGCTGTTACCGCCTGTCAGATCGTAATGACTAAAGTTTTGCAGCGCGCAGTGTAATGCACAATGGATGAGGAGACAAAAAAAAGCCCCTGCACGGGTGCAGGGGAAAACTCATGTCAGAGCTTATTAGAATTTAGTTGAACACCATCCCGCCATCGATGAGCAGAGACTGGCCGGTCATGTAGTCGGAATCCGGTCCCGCCAGGTATGAAACGCAGGCGGCGACATCTTCCGGTTCGGACAGGCGGCCAAGCGTGATGCGTTTGGCAAAGGTTTCGGTACCGTAGCCGAGCGGTTTACCCGCCGCCTCGGAAACCTGACGGTCAATCTCTGCCCACATGGGCGTTTTAACGATGCCCGGGCAGTAGGCGTTAACGGTGATCCCCAGCGGAGCAAGATCCCGCGCGGCGGTCTGGGTTAGGCCGCGCACCGCGAATTTACTGGAACTGTAGACGGCCAGCTCCGGGTTACCGGTGTGGCCCGCCTGGGAGCAGGCGTTGATGATCTTGCCGCCGTGCCCCTCTTTGCGGAACGCGTCAATCGCCGCCTGGATCCCCCAAATCACCCCTTTCACGTTGATGTTGTAGACCTTGTCGACAATCTCCGGCGTGATGGATTCGATTGGCGTGGACGGCGCAACCCCGGCGTTGTTAACGATAACGTGGAAACCGCCCAGCGCAGTGCGGGCTTTCTCTACCGCCGCAAATACCTGCTCGCGGTCAGAGACGTCCACCTTCACGGCGACGGCGTTACCGCCGTTACGGATGATTTCATCGGCCACGGCTCTGGCCGTTTCCGCGTTATAGTCGGCGATGGCGACGGCAAAGCCATCTTTCACCAGGCGAAGCGCAATCGCTTTACCAATCCCCTGGCCTGAGCCTGTTACGAGAGCAACTTTTTGCATTTCTCTGTCCTTATGTTGAGTCACAAAATCTGGCTGAGATGGAGCTGGCCCATCAGCAGCGGGTTATCGCTGTAGTCAACGGGAATGGCCACCACGGCCGGGCCATCCACATCCATCGCCGCACGCAGCGTGGGTTCGAGCGCGTCGGCGCTCTCCACGGCAAAGCCTTTCGCGCCAAAGGCGTCGGCATAGACTTTGAAATCGACCGGGCCGAACTCGACGCCGGAAAGACGCTGGTATTTTTTCTCTTCCTGAATGGCAACCATGTTGTAGCCGTTATCCACCCAGATGATGTGCAGCACGTTAGCGTTGAGGCGCACCGCGGTTTCCAGCTCCATGCTTGACTGCAGGAAGCCGCCGTCACCGGAGACCGACACCACCTTGCGGCCCGGGTTGACCAGCCACGCGCCAATGGCCCACGGCAGCGCGACGCCCATGGTCTGCTGGCCGTTGGAGATCATCACCTGACGCGCCCGGAAGCTGTAGAGGTAGCGGGCGATCCAGATGTGGAAGCTGCCCATGTCGACGGTCAGGGTCACGTCGTTATTCACGATGTCCTGCATGGCCCGCACGATGCGCAGCGGATGCAGGGCGAACTGATTAAGCGAGGCGCCGCGACGATCGAGCAGATCGCGCTGATGCTGGCGGTCGACCAGAATTTCGGAGGCCCGCTGGCTCAGCTCAAGCTTATGGTCGATCCGGTTCGCGAGCTGATTCAGCGTTTCGGCGATGTCCCCCACCAGCTCCAGATCCGGCACGTAGTTACGTTCTTCATAGGCAGGCAGCACGTCGATGTGCACCAGCGTGGCGTCGCCGCTGTTCCACATGGACGGCTCGTACTCCACCGGGCTGTAGCCGATGCAGATAATCAGGTCCGCCAGATGGAGCAGCCTGTCGCCCGCCTGGTTATTGAACAGACCGACGCGTCCGGCGAAGCGGGTGAAGTGCTCCTGATTCACCGCCCCGGCGGCCTGATAGGTGCTGGTGACCGGAATACGGCTTTTCTCCAGCAGCGTGCGCAGCGCCGCGCTGTTGGCGGGCTGGCTCGCCATCAGCCCCAGCAGGATGACCGGGTTTTTGGCCTTTTCGATAAGCTTCGCCACATCGTTGATAGCGGATTCCGGCGCCGGGCCCATCAGCGCGGGACCGCTAGCAGGCAAAATTGCTCCCGTGGCGGGCTGGTCGACGATATCCTGCGGCAGGCTGACGAACGCGCCCCCCGGCCTGCCGTGCTCGGCGGCGCGAAACGCGTTGGAAACCACCTCGGCAATCGCGTCCGGCGCACTCACCTCCACGGCGTATTTGGTGACCGGGCTGAACATGGCGACGGTGTCCATGCTCTGATGCACCAGCTTGGCTTTATCCGCCCGCTTCACCGCCCCGCCCAGCGCCACCACCGGGTCGCCTTCGCTGTTGGCGGTAGCAATGCCGGTGATCAGGTTCGAGCAGCCCGGCCCGGAAGTGACCAGCGCCACCCCGGCCTTGCCGGTCAACCGCCCTACCGCCGCCGCCATAAACGCCGCGTTCGCCTCGTGACGCACCGGGATGATCTCGATGGAGGAGTCCAGCAGAGAGTCAAAGACCTTGTCGATTTTTGCGCCCGGGATCCCGAACACCTGCTTCACGCCCTGCGCTTCCAGCTGGCCGACAACCAAATCGGCGCCGTGCGCCCACTGACGTGACTGTTTCTCACTGTTCACGGTAGTTCTCCTGTTAGTTTTCGACGGCACGGATAGCCGCATCCAGATTGCTGGGGTGAAGGTTGGCCTGTAAAAAGGCGCTGTCGGCGGGCAGGTCAATCATCAGCTTGTGAATTTCACCGAAGGTGAGCACGCCGCTCTCCAGCTGGTAGTCAAGCAGATGGCCCCCGCCCTGACGGTCGTCGGTAATGAAGTGTTCGTGGTAGCCCGCCACGTTGATCCCCTGCATATGCTGCGGCGTGCGGAACCCGACCAGCACCCCTTCGCGCTGGTTAAAGCGGAACACCGGCTGGTCGTCCAGCACGTCGGTCATCGCGCGGTACGGCGGCTTCTGGCGCGGTACGGTGCGGGTGTGGGCATGGCGGAAGTTGCCGTCAATGCGCAGCGCGCAGAACAGGTTATCGGAGGGGATCTGCTGGTCGATGACGTCGTGGATCTGCTGACGGCTGACCGGCGCGTCGAAGGTTTTACGGTACTGCGGCTGGAACCAGGTCATCACCGCGAACGGCGTTTTCTGCTCCGGCTTCGCCGCCCGGGCGCTGCCGTCGGCGCGCAGCTGGTACACCTGGCTGCTGAAGGCAATCATTTCGCCGTCCAGCTCGTTAAAGGTGCCCAGACCAAAATCACCGTGTGCCAGCAGATCGGCGATGGTGGTCTCTCCTTCATACACGCCGCTTAACAGGGCGCTCATTAGCGATGTCTGATAGATCACACTGTCAGGATGCTGGGCGGAGAACCCGCGCAGGGTCTCGCACAAGCTGGCTTCACAGTCGCAGGCAGATGAATGCACCATCATGCTCGTCCTCTTCAACTTTATTTAGAAAGGTTAAATAAATGTTGACCCGATTCAGCAGAGAGTTCCAATATAGAAACCATGCTGGTTTGAGACGTTTTAGATATGGAACTTCGTTATCTGCGGTATTTTGTCGCGGTAGCACGCGAGCGACACTTCACCAGGGCGGCCGAAGCGCTGGGTATTTCACAGCCTCCTCTGAGTCAGCAGATCAAACGGCTCGAAGAGGAAGTGGGCACGCCGCTGTTCAGGCGCCTGACGCGGGGCGTGGAGCTGACCGAAGCGGGAGAAGCCTTCTATGAGGACGCCTGCAAGATCCTGGCGCTGAGCGATGCCGCGCTGGAGAAAGCCCGCGGCATCGCGCGCGGGCTGAACGGAAACCTGTCGATTGGCATCACCAGCTCCGACGCTTTTCATCCCAAAATTTTCGCGCTGATTCGCCAGTTTCAGGTGCAGAATATGGCGGTGCAGGTTCACCAGGTGGAAGCCAATATGTCGTCGCTGACGACGATGCTGGCGGAGGGTGAACTGGATATCGCCTTCGTGCGCCTGCCGTGCGAGAGCAGCAAGGCGTTCGAGTTAAAAATCCTCGACCGGGAGCCGATGGTGGTGGCGCTGCATCGCGATCATCCGCTGGCTGGAAGCGGCGATCTGGCGCTGGATCAACTCCGGGATACGCCGGTGGTGCTCTTCCCGCAGGAGGTCGCGCCCGGCCTGTACGACCGGGTTCACGGCTGCTGCGAGCGGGCCGGGATCGACGTGCAGCACGCGCTGCAGTCGTCGCAGCTTTCCTCCTCCCTGAGCATGGTTTCCGCGGGCGGCGGGTTCGCGCTGGTGCCCAAATCCATGGCGGCCATTTCACCGCCGAATGTCACCTACCACGCGCTGCGCTCGCCGGAGCTTTATACCGATATCGCGCTCTGCTGGCGGCGCTTCGAACGTTCGCGGACGGTGAAGCGGTTTCTGGCGATGATGAGCGAGGGGTGACGGCAAAATAGGGGTTTTGGTTTTTTGTGGGCCGGGTAAAGCGCAGCCGCCACCCGGCAATGCCAGCCTCTGTCGTTCTTAGAACGGTAAAGGTCATGTTGATGCACGCTTCGGTACTACGTTTTCCTGGTAATTGTCTGCCGCAAACCATCTGTTACTCTGGCTACACTAAAGGGATGACAAGGAAGAGAGATGCTGAATCCAGGCTGGCAAGATGCCTTGAAATACCCTGAACAATGGAGGTTTTGATGACTACACGAGTTATTGCATTTTTGCTCATACTCGGCGCATTCGCTGTAAATGCTGCCGATGGCGGTAATGGTGGGGATGGCGGAAACGGTTCTGATGGAGGAAACGGTTCGAATGGCACCGTCTCAGCTCCGGGCCGTGCGGGTTGTCCGGGCGGAACAGATCCGGACGCGTCGGGAAAATTTTATCTTCCAGGAACGAAACAGCAATGCAAGCCGGGGAAGCAGGATGCCGTGAAAAGCGCCAGGCAATCAGATGCAGAGTGACAGTATGCTAACCCATCCTGACTCCACATCCTCATTTGCCTCCTGCTTCAGGCATGAATACCTGCGCCGGAATACGCAGAACTAGACTTTCGCCTCCGCACGTAATGCAGCCTGCACCGCGGGCCGGGCACTGATTTTTTCCCTGTACGCCAGTAGCGCTGGCCTGTCGTTGAGTTCAATTGAGAAGAACGTGCACCATCCCAGCACGGTGAAAAGATAGGCATCCGCCACGCTGAAAGATGCTCCCGTCAGATAAGCGCTTGCGGAGAGCGTTTCCTGAAGAAAATCGAACCGCCTGAACAGCTTCTCACGAAAAATCGATTTGGCCTCTTCGGGCAGCGCACGATTAAAAAGAGGTGCCGATCCCGCGTGTATTTCGCTGGTGATAAAGTTTAGCCATTCCTGAAGCCGCACCCGCTCCCAGCTGTCTGCTCGCGGTGCCAGCCCACTTTCTGGCTTGAGGTCTGCCAGGTACTGCAAAATGGCTGGCCCCTCGGTCAGGATTTTCCCGTCATCCAGTTCAAGCGCAGCGACGTACCCTTTAGGGTTAATGGTCAGGAAGTCGCGCCCGTCAGCGGTAAGCTTGCTCCTGTTGTCCACTTTAATCAGTTCAAACTCAATCGCCAGTTCGCGAAGCACAATATGGGGTGAGAGTGAACAAGTGTCCGGGGCGTAATAGAGTTTCATAATCTCTCCGTTAAAGCGGTTGTGTGATTTACATACACTGTGCTTAAAGCCATTCTCACTGTAAAATTAATGATTCATAAAATAGCTATTAGCTGAGCTACTGATATCCATGATGAATCTTTTACACTGGCGCTTGCTGGTTGCAGTGGCCGATGCCAGTAATATTTCCCGTGCCGCTGAAGAGGTCGGTATGACGCAGTCGGGTGCCAGCCAGGCGATCGCTCAGTTAGAGGCCTCATTAGGATTTGCTGTATTCACGCGTGAGCGACGCCACATCGGCGTGACGGCCTTGGGCGAGCGGGTTGTTAAAGAGGCAAGAAGTATGCTGGCGCGGCTAGACGCCATCCGCCTACTGGCGGATGAGAGCCGGGGGCTGAGTGGCGGACGCATTCGTCTTGCCAGTTTTCCATCGGTGACATCCACATTTTTGCCAGGACTGCTGCGGGACTTTAAGCGCCTGCATCCTGAAATCGAGGTGGTTGTACTGGAAGGGACGGACCGGGAAGTCGAGGAGTGGATTGCGGCAGATACGGTTGATCTGGGGGTGGTAATGAACCCTACTCCCGGACGCGCGGATGCAATCCTGGGACAAGATGCGTGGGTCGGGGTGCTACCGGCCAGTCACCACCAGGCTCGTTATGCACGCGCGCGCGGCATTACGCTTGAGGAACTGGCAGACCAGCCTTTTGTACTCGCTACAGGCGGTTGTGCCGTCAATGGAAAAAGCCTGATGGAACAGGCTGGCTTGCAGCTGTCTGAAGTGCGGGTGACCGTCCGGGACTGGATCAGCGCCTGCCTGCTGGTGCGCGAAGGCATGGGCGTTGCGCTGATACCTGAATCCGCTCTGCCGGATGAATTACGCGGTTTGTGCGTCGTGCCCGTGACGCCTTCGCTGTACCGTGAGTTTGGGGTGGTTTGTTCGGCGGCGAGCAAATCCTCCCGAGCAACTCAGACGTTATTGGAAGTGTTGCTCAAAATGAAAAGGTCTACGTAAGGAGTTACGGCGGTGCAAACTGTGCCCGGCGGCGCTGCGCTTGCGCGGGCCTACGGTTCGTGTCGCGGGGAGGTTTGGTGTTTGGTTTTGTAGGCCAGGTAAGGCGTAACCGCCATCCGGCAATGCCCTTCTGGAAGCCGCCTCGCAAACCTGCAAGCAACCTTATGTAATTCATGGGCATCCCTTCCCTTCCTTTTTTCGCCGCCGTAAAGTGCCTGCGTTGCGGCACATCCGTAACCGGGCGTAGGAACCCGTTAGCATAAAGCGATATTTTTTGTCGCGACAGCGCATATCCCGTTAGAATCACGGTGGCGCTGACGGAGCAGTCGAAAGGCTGGCCGTTTTTCTTTATGCACGGTATTCCTACCTCCGTCAGCGCTACCCCCTCTGAGCGTAGGAACTCATCGGGCGGTTAATATTTTTTGCATAAAGAGGATGCCTTATGGCTACTATCCCTGGATTTTCTTACGCGCTTACTGAAGAAAACGCTGTTTACCACCTTCTCCACCTGCAACTTCCCGATTCTGCGGATCTCTTCGAACTGGCTGACGCGTGCACTGCGTATATTAGCGTGCTGGTGGAAACTGACGACGCGGTGACGTTTGCCACGCTCTGCAAGCGATTGCTGGCTGTGCTGAAGCGGCTGCGTGAATGCTGCGATGCCGAACTGCCTTCGTATCTTGTTGAACAATTGATCGCAGGGGAAAAGATTACCTCCTGCGTGCCGGACTGCTGGCAGGAGACGACGCTGCAAGTGGACTATGCCGTGGCGTTAACGCTGGCGGTGATGGGCGAAACATTGTCTGCGAACGTGGCGAAAGAACTCGTCGGGCTATTGCATGATATGGTCTGGCTACTGGCGGAGTTTGTGAAGGAACCTTATATAACGGCGCACTGAGGCGGGTGATGGGAGGCCGGGGTTCTGCTGGGTAAAAGCAGGATTTCGGCCATACGCAAAGTACAATGCTGTCTGTTGAATGTCCGTTAAGAGCGAGAAGCGGAAGTACATAATCTTTATCAGTTGATTGAGAGTTTACTAACCCGGCATTAAAATCAGCTATACAAACAGAACAGGCACTTTAAGTGTGCTTTGAATTTTTAAGGATAACTATGATTCCAGCATGTAGGTCAGCCGATCATGAATATGAAGCGATCAAAGGTGATCGTATTGATTGTGGCCATGCAAGATGTGTATTTGAGGTCAAGGGGAGCAGTGATTTAGTATTAAAAGAAGCCAAGCCCGGGATGAATAGTCATAATGAAAATGAAGCAACTTTTTACTCTACTAGCATTATAAACGGACTTTCTAGGGTGACCGACTGTATCGCAAAGGTTCTAAGTATTAGTAAGTCAGGGAAATTTCTAATTATGGAAAAATTATGTACACAATTAGATCCCGCCCTGAAATCCTGTGCTCAGGTGCCAGTTGAGATAGACGATCCGCATGCAAGAAACTATGGTATGACGTCTGATAAAAAAACCATTAAGTGTATTGACTATGGTACTTGGGATACAACGAAAGAAATTTCTGGAATGCTAAAACCCGTACCATTTCAGTCAGAGGAGCGCATTTCTGAAATGAGAAAAAACATAGACGACTTAAATGATATTTTGGATTAGACTGCAAGCTACTAGTACATTATTCCCATTGCTGTTATTGCGATTTAAAAAGATTGACATCAGTGAAGTTCAGCCTCTCAAATTTAATAAAAATACATGGGATCAACTTTATCATATATTAGAAAGATGAGCTGTATATGATTGGAGTATGCGAGTCTGCTACGTTGAGTAAATGAATATAATCATGAAAATCCAATCTGAACAATTTAACAATAAGGCCCAGTAAACTGGGCCTGAAAAGCAACATTGTTTAATGTGTTTGAAATAATTACAACGACTTATGCTTTCAAACGGTTAAATGACATACGGCCTTTCGGCTTCACGATCAAACAAATTTTTAAAAAAATCAAAGTTGATATTTCTATCTATTCCAACCTTTATCGAGGACGTGTTCTTATAATAGAAGTCAAAATGATATCTTGGATGAACTCGACCATTTTCATTTGCTTCATCATCATCGAATCTAAAATACCCATGATCTTCAGTTATCAAAGTCGTGAATATATCACAATAATTTACAGCCGCCCTGATGTCTGTATTATAATTCACCATGATATTTTCTAAAATATCCTCATGTGAATATCCGTAATCACGGCAAGCTTCGACACAACTTCTCATTATAGAGATAAAAAGAGAAGTTACTGGCATGTTACATTCATCATAATTGAAACTAATATTTCCCCCATAGTCGATTATCTGAAACGGCAGAAACATAGTATAATAACCAAATTCTTTTTTAATTAAAATGCGAGTAGTGTTGCCTGTAAATATTGCAAACTGCGAATCAGCTTCGTTTTCTATGCGGCAATGTCCACAACTACTGACTGTCTCTATAAAAGTCAGCACATTAAGAAAATTGTCATAAGAATCTCTTACCGGCACAAAGCCAGCAAGATGATAATTAGGTATGTTAGCGAATAAATAAACACTCATAGTTTTTTATTCCTAATATATTCAGCCTCAATTATTGATAATAAATATTCTTCTGAATAATCATCTATCCCTTCTAACATTGAAGATACCGTGCTGATAATTTTAGCAACCAATCGAGGCGTGGCTTTCCGTGACTCGCAGTAAAGTTTAACAGATTTCTCAATAGAAATCCCCTCTGCTAGAATAAACAGATCTTTCTGTTTTTCAATTTCTTCAGCTGTTGGTATTCTGACATTTAATTCGTTATCTGATATCAACTTTTCTAAACCTGTTGATACAGCATTAAATACATTTGAATCTGTATCATTGCTAAGTAGTAAATGGCTTTCTAAAAATGACCTAGCCATCATTGTGTAAAGAGCATTTCTGAAACCAGGATAACATTGTAATTGTTTTGCAAAACAAATAACGAAAGGAAATTCCAGTCCTTTAGCATTATTTATATTCGATATAAATAGCTTGTCAGTTAGTCTGTTTTTTGTCTCAAAAGATACATTGGAGTCCCAGCCGTATTGTTTTTTTATTTTAAATCTTAATGTTGATATCTCATCGTAAATATAATTAGCCTTATCGATAAAAATAACGGCGATGTCACCTTGCTCGGTTGTAGGATATCTATCCCTGATGCTTTGAATCATAGAAATAATTTCATCAGAGATTTCAGTGTCACCCTCTAATAAATGCATTGAAGTACTTGGGTAGTTATTTGGTATATCCTCAAATCGTCGTAAGGGATCACGTGTCAGATGTGCTCTTCCATCATTATCATTATCATTATAATTATAACCACAAGCATCCCATTCTTCGGGCTTCAGCCATCTCAGTACAGGTTTTTCAAATAATCCCATACCTAATGCATGGGAGAACATTAAATTTTTAGGATCAGTTCTATAGCACTTTTTTAACACCATATTGGCTGTACTGACGTCATCATCAATCGGCCTGAATATATTCTGAAACACATCACCTGCGATAAATACCTTTTTGGCGGTTACCAGTTCACATAGTTGTAAAAAACTAGCAGGGAAATCCTGACTTTCATCTATGAAGACATAATCAAATGCTTTATCAATCACATCTTGTTTCGATAGAAAATCAACTGCTTTTTGACTGTGATAATCTAAAGATCCTGAGCCATAAGTTCCAAATGGTATGTTATAAAAATGACAAATATACCGATACATTCCTGAGTATGGATCCTTTCCACTCCCCCAAGACTGGAAACAGAAAAGTTTCGTATTCCACTCAATTTGCCGTTCAACCCTCATGAAATCGAAAAATTCAGGAATTCTGCTTTTCATGGTGGATGCTAGAATTTTGTTAAAACAAGTAAATGCTATTCTTGATTCTGAATCATTTGCAAAAATCTCTTTGATTTTATGTAGTAATAACTCGGTTTTTCCTGAACCAGCTAAACCTTGGATTACGTATTTTTTCTCAGCGCCTGTTTTAAATACAAAACTAGTTTGATCTGTATCGAAGAGGATGATTTTAGATTTGACACTATCAAGTAGGTTATCTGTTTCTAACTTTATCTTAGATACATCATTAATACTACCAACAATTAATGATGTAATAAGATCAACACGTCTCGCTAGCACTTTATCAACTAGGTATGAAGATAAATCTAAATTTTCAGGTTCAACTATCTGGAAATATTTTTCCCAGTCTCTTTTCCTTCCTATTTTTTCCCTATACTTGAATTTTTCGGCTAGAAATGACACATCTTCCAAAAAATCATCAAGGTAATAATTAAATTTATCTTCATCATGCCCTGCATTTATTAAACATGGTTTCATTCCACTGGCGAAAATAGCTAAGGCATCATTGTATTCATATGATGCATCTTCTTTTGATAAAGGCTTGCACAAAACATAAGTCTGCTTTTTGTACCTTTCAGCGAAATCATCGATTAGTTCTTTTATGTTTACTCGTTCTGCTAAAGCTAAGGCGTCATGTGTATAGAAACAATAGTCAGACATTTCACTACCTCAATTATTTCTTCGATTATATTAAATAAGCATAAAAATGATCTTTCATGCGAGTTTATCTTTGGAACATTCGAGTTCTAGATGTTTTATCACATCCAAGGATTTTTTTGAACGATAATAGGTATCTAATCTTGCTATCAGAATTGTTTAAGAAACACCCCAAAAAAACATAACTTATTGATTTTTAAATTTTTAATGTGGGGCGGAGCTTAGCATAAAGTGGATAATAGGCAGTTAGACTACATATAGCATTTGTTTTGACCTGCCCCGTCGATATGCATACTGTCCGCTCCTGGCACGGAACGGACCAACCAATTGGTTGTCAGGTCAGCATTGAGAGCAGGCTGTGTGAAAACTGTCTTAGTCGCTTAATCTGCGGAAAACAGGGCTGAAAACTGCGCTCATACGTAAATTTTCCCTCAGATAACAGTCGAGTAATTCCAGATTTTGCGTAGATGCGCGCACTTCAGTTCTGGGGAGGAGTTTTCACACAGCCTGAGCGAATTGTGGACAGGCACAATTTGGAACGCAGAGAAAATTTTGTCCCAGTGCCTGCGCTTGTTAAATGCTTTATTGCGCTAGAGTAAGTTTAGATTGCCACATGTATTCATCTAAAGTGCCTAATGAGTCAAATATCTGGGCATATTTATAGTCTAAAGGAAGTACTTCAGTAATTTGTCCAGAAACTCCCTTTTGCCTTGGAATAGGTAGGGTTGCTCGGGCACCATCAACTGAAACCAGTATACTTCTCATCGATATTATGTGACTTACACCGTAGTAGATATCTACCCAATAACCCGATGCTCGACTGTCTGGGTAACAATTTGCCCATGGCTCTCTAAAGTCTTCACATTGTGTCCCCTCTTCAGACCAATCAACTTCAATCCGCAAATTTACATCATTTCTATAAACGGCAACTGTTTTAGATTGAACTGAACTTACATCCCACCCCTGTGCCGGGTCAGAGTTTGTTATGCATTTTTCGATATATGAGAGCGAAGGAGTATCACCTCTTTTAGGTTGTTCAGAATCAACTGTTCTAATGTCAATTATGATTTTAATAAATTCGTAAAGTTCTTTGGTTAGCCTTTCTTTTACTTTTTCTTTTTTTTCTTTGTCAGCATAAATTTCATTGGTTAGTTCGTACTGAATCGGCCATCTCTTATGCTTTAAATCAAACGGAAGATTATCTGGCTTACCGTAAGCTGTGTTCATAACATTAAGAACACCGATGTCACTAATTTTTGCTAGTGCGTACCCTAATTCAATCATTACATTAGAGTTGGGGAATTTTTTACCCGTAGCATCATCGCTAGCACAGTAACTTATGTCTGCGACAAAGACTGAGCTGTTATCTATTTTCTCAAAAATGGTTGAAGCTATGTCAGGAGTTCCAGGGACACCGGATGTATCACTGTCAAGTCGAACCGACTCACCATACTCAGGCTCATGTCTCAACATTTTTAATGCAGCTTTAAGGCTGTCTCGGATAAAAAAGCGATTTAGCTTTGCATCTAGATCACTTTGCCATGAATAGAATATCGTTGTACTCATGTTTACCTCACATTTAACAATTTGATAGAAGGCAAAACGCTCGCAAGAGGAATTCTTATTGCCTTCTTTCCTGATTTTCACGCACTTCAACTTAATGCCGAGGTGCCTTTTTTTCAAGCAGTTATACTGATGCTTCAAAAACACTCACGGAAAAAACCTGGTCTCTTTGTTCGCTAGTTGTCAGAAATTTAACTCATGTTCTCTACGGGATGTTTTGGCAGTAATTTTTACTTTTATTGGGAAGACTAAAGGCTAGACCGGCCGTCACTGGTCCGCTTTTGGCACTCAGCAGATAAACACGTGACGTTGAAGTTCCGCTGTGAGCGAAAAGCAGACGTTATTGTATGTCAATCAAACAAGAGGAAGTGACCTGCTCCCCGTTGTTGGTATGAACCTCAGGGGGCATTCAACCTTTCAGTGCTTCAATCGTGTTATTAAGTCGACGCAACAGGTCGTCGTACGTCAGTATGTCTATCATGTTGGCGTACTTACGTTTGATTATCTCAAAATCAAGCAACTGGCCGTCGGTCATGTTACCGTTGGCTATCTGATCGCGCCCGACAATGATGATGGCTTTTGGGTTAGATATACGAATACACATTCCCGCTGGAAGAGAATTCTTGTAGGCATTCGTAAGTTCTTTTTCGCCCTTAACACCCCATTTAGATAAATGAAAAATATACTTTTCAGCCTGCATGATACCGCCGCTAAGTTCTGATGTAGGAATATAGTTGTCGCGGTAGGGTGTCTTGCGAAGGATCTTATCATCAAACGGCTTTTTCACTTCGATGATATCAAGGTTGCCGTTTGCATCCACCAGTGCAATGTCTATAAACCGATTTGTTTTAGCCGGAGGATTAGAGTAGTAGTCGAAAATTTTAACCTTCTCGAGGACCTTGATATATTTTGGAAAAAGTAATGTGATGAAGGGTATCATCAGGCTCTGCCAGTCATCTTCAGACAAATTAGTTTTGTTATTCAACGCATCGTGGATGACGTCTCGTATGAGTACATATTTTTCAATTTCGAGCTTATTTAAAACGTCTAAATCCAGTTTGTCGGTTTTTCTGATCACTGTTTTTCTGTTTAAGTAATTTTCATACCGTTCGCGAGCATCTTTCATACCATCAAGATAACCTGCGAGAATAGCGTGAACCCTTGCATTAGCATAGCGATCCAGTTCCACTGTGTTGGGGAATTTACTTTGCAACTCCTGGAATACGCTTGTTGGTATAGCCTCCGGCTTGTCTCCGCCGATGATGATGGGATTAGTGTGATCGAGTAGTTTTGAAAGCCGGCCAAAAATGGAGACGTTGCGTTCTGACGCAAATACTTTCCTCTCAAGTTTGATGGACTTATGTATAAGGATATCCCGATTAATGCTTAAAATCCGTCCCGGAACTGTTATGTATTCATTATTAAGTGTGCCAAAATTAAAGGAATATTCGTAATTATTAAAATCCTGAACGGTTGACGGTGGGTTTCTCAAGTCCTGGGGTTGGAAGTTAAAAATGCGTGAAATGCATACTGTTTGAAAATCATTCAGACTCTCCCAAACCCAAATTATTTGTTCTCCTTTATCACCGCCGTAAGTCATAACAACATCATTTGATACAAAACTGAATTGTGGCATATTTCCTCTGATTGAAAATTGTCCCAATATTTGACTGATAATTGCATTAGAAATAGATTATCCTCTTTTGGCACTGTGATAAAGCATTTTTTCTGATGAAATTTTCTTTGAGAATGAAAATCTACTCTGATTGTTGAGATTGAAGAATAATTGATGGCTATGTTTTTTTCACCATAAAAATATCTGAAGACATGTCCGCTTCTGGCACAAAGCAGACGTATCTTACACAATCACCTCTTATTGTGTTCGCATTCATTAAATGAGCGCCGTTATCTCGAGCATATGCAAACTGCGGTCCATGACAGTTTCCACATTCTCAACCCGCCAACCACCATATATAATGTTTCCAATCTGGAGAATGAATTATACAGCAACCATCAAAGCGGCAAACGAGTTGACAATCGAGTTCCCTTTCTTGGGCTCTAGCCCGTAGCATCAAGTTTACGGGGATGCTCTTGGGTTGGTGGAGTATCTGATTGAGCATGGCCCCGATATCCCGTTGGTAGAAGAGCTAACTCATCTAATGTAGTTAGAAATATCCAAGCGGATCATCTACTAGACGATCAGTATAATCATTACCTCATATTTTTCCATCAAATAACATGTATCCTAGCCATAAAAATAATCATAGAATGCATTGAAATTTTCATAACCGATAAGAGGCACAATTCTTTTCCGCAACTCATAAATAAAATAATCGTTTACTTCGTCATTATCATCTGCTATATCAAAGATATCGTAGTGACCATATACCAAATCAATAAGCTCAGCCAATGAAAATATAAATCCAGAGAGACTACCAGCTATTTTAAATGGTTCAATTACATCATAACTTGCATAAATAGGGGTATTCCCTTCATCGACAACCGCAATTATAGGTTTACCTCCACCTAAATCATCACCAATAACAAGGTAATTTTTTAGTAAGTACTCATAACCATTTTGAGCCTTCGAGAGCTCACTGACAGAGTGAATTTTAATTGGCGTGAAGCCTGTTTCAATTTTTAACTTTTCAGGATTATAATTTTTATATAAAAATTCCACCTCTGTCGAACGAGGTAAATTGGACGGAAAGGCATTGTCCAGATCATTGACGGTGCTGAAACTCCCTGACAGCGAGTATTTATTGCAAATGACAATAAGTTGTTTTAATGCTTTTTCAATCTCATTCACAATAGTATCAGACGCATCCATAAATACAGGCCTCAGTAATAACTAATTAAATTAGAAAAATTTTATAAAAGCAATTAAAAAATAAGGAAGTAAATGCATTCCGAATAAAAACATCATCTGTATTATATAAGCCGAAATAATTAATATTAATCCGGCTTTTATTAATCACTTATCTTTACGAGTACTGCCAAAAACCAGCTACGATATTCCCGCCAGATATGTTTTTATACAAATACAAAGCACCGTAACCAAAGATGTAATCACCATCAAGCAATGCATCTGGATAATAATCTTCATCTATCTGCATGAAAAATGCATAACCATCTTTTTGCAAAGCATCAAAATAATAATCTTCCGATTGTATTAACCTTGCATCTTCGGTTTTAGTGATAAAGTCAAACTCTTCACTTTCAACCTTATCATACCCAACAATAACTGCCTTATTAATGTGTTTTATCGTAAATGCATCATTATTGCTTTCATCAGAAAACGTATGTGTAAAAACTTTTACTGAACAATTTGGGTAAATATTGTTATCAATCATATCATCATATTCTTCAGGAATAAGTATCGTAATATACTCATGTCCATCATCAGGATTCTGAACTGTCAAATAAAATTTATGCCCCTGAATATCACCTAGTTTATCTAAAAAGAATTCAGGGATATTTCCACCAATCCGCCCAATGACATTAGCATCAGGCAGGGTACTTATTTTAGCGATAAGATTAGATTTTAACATTTTGTCAACCCATTTTTTCTGGCAAACCCAATAGACTCTTCTCTAAGTTTCATTGCCGTTTCAGTGGCAAATTTCTTAGCGTTTTGACGTTCCCAACCTCTGTTATTCACCAAGTCTTCGTAAATACCTCTTCGAGTAATTGCAGTATTCCTGTTGATATTCTGCAATGCGGACTGGTTTTTTAGTACATTAGGATTATGCAATCCATATTTGGCCTGTAATTTGGATATGGTTTTATGCATAGCGTTTTCTTGCAAAGCTATCGCTGGGTTGGTAGTTGCAATACCAGACATTCTACCTTTTATTATGCCATTATTTCTTAGCCAAGCATTTTGTAATAACTCATGTGCAGTTAAACCGTCTTTTGCATGGACGGGACTTCCATAGCCTGCGATTCCAAATTCGTTTATTAAACCCAGCGGATCAATCCACCCCAACGGATTCGGCGCATATTGATAAAGGTTCCACCCACCATTCAGCCCAATCGGATCCTGCACAATAAACCGCCCGACCTGCGGGTCGTAGTAGCGGAACAGGTTATAGTGCAGTCCCGTTTCACCGTCAGCGTACTGCCCGGCATAGCGAAGCGGCTGGTGTGCCATTGCCGAGCGATTCACAAGCCGTGAGAACCCTTCGCTCTGATGGCGCACTTCGCCAAAGCTGCCGTACTGGCCGCTCCAGCGCACCGCGCCGCGCTCGTCGGTTATTTCCAGCGGCGCGCCGTTCAGGTCGGTGTTGAACCAGTAAATCTCACCGCTGCGCTGGTCTCGAAGGTGATCCACCCGCGCCAGCGGGCTCCAGGCCTCATTCGGATCGTAAACATAGGTGCTGCACAGCCCGCTCTCCTGCAGCTCCTGCAGCAGGCGGTAGCCCTGCCACAGGAAGCGCGTTTCTGTGGTGCCGTGCGTCGTAGTGACGATTTTGCGGGTACGGCGGCCCAGCGCGTCGTAGTGATAGCGCGCCTCAAACCGTCCTTCCGGCCCGGTTCCCCGGGCTGACACCAGACGGTTCTCGGCGTCATACGCATAATGCTGTTCATACAGCCCGGTGCGGCGGCTGACCAGGTTGCCCCAGTGGTCGTATTTCATAAACAGCGCCTGCCAGTGCTGCAGGCGGTTATCCGTGACCGGTACCGCATCGTCATTGGCGGCGAGGTTATCCGCAGCGTCGTAGCTGAACTGCGCGCGGCTGTGCCCCTGTCGGGCCTCGTAGTGCTTCAGCAGACGCCCTTCGGCGTCGTAGCCGTAATCCACCTCACCGCGCAGGGTGTCGCTGACGCCAGAAAGCTCACCGCGTGCGGTGTAGCGATACAGGCGTTCCAGTATCGCCTGCTCCGGCAGGGTCACGTCCGTACTTAGCTCACTGCGCTGCAGGGTACGTCTGCCAAGGCTGTCATACTGGCGGAGCTGCTCGCGCGCGCCCTGGGTGCGGCGCACCTCGCGGTGCAGGCGGTCGCGGGTGAACTCGGTCACCAGCTGCTGCCCGAAGCGGATGGCACTGACGTGGCCGGAGCCGTAGTGTAGCCAGGCTAGCTTTTGCTCGCCGGGCAGCGTCAGGCCGGTCAGGTTGCTCAGGGCATCCCACTCGTAGCCCACCGCGCCGTTAATGCCGGACTCGCTCAGCACGCGCCCGGCGGCATCGTGGCGGTAAGCAATCTCATCGCTTTCGATACCCAGGGCAACGCCTTCGGCGGTTGGCGTGCGGCGGATGCGGGTGATCTGGCCGCTCAGGTCGCGGACGTAGCGGTACTCCGCGTGGCGCTGAGTGCGCCCGATCAGCAGCCCGCTGTCGTCATAGCTGAACTGCTGGACGCGGCGGGCAATACCGCCGTCGGCGGCAGGTCGGCCGTTTTCTTCGAGCGCGCAGAGGAACCCTCGCGCATCCCATTCCATATGGCGCACGGTCTCGTCAGGGCGCGTTTCGCTGAGCGGGCGGCCCACGGCGTCGTAGGTGAAGCGGTATTCCGCCCCGTTGCCATTATCAAGGCGCAGCAGGTTACCGCGCGGGTCGTAGCGCCACTGGCGCACGCGGCCAATACGGTCGGTAAGGCTGACCGGGAGGCCGAGCGCGTTATAGGCCCAGCTCACCTCGCTTTCCAGCGGGTCGCGCCAGCCCGTGAGCTGGCCGCGTTCGTTCCACACCAGCGACTCTCGGCTGCCGTCCGGATGGATCACGGCGCTCAGCAGCCCGGCGTTGTTCCACTCCCGGCGCGTGATGTTCCCTTCCGCATCCTCACTGGCAACCAGCTGCCCGAATCGGTCGTAGGTAAAGCGGGTCACGCTGCCGGAGCAGTCGGTGCGCTGCGTCAGCAGCCCCTGGTGGTTCCAGACCAGGCGCACCACGCCGCCGATGGCGTCGGTGATGCTCTCCGGCAGGTTTTCTTCATCATCGGGATAGCGATACGCGGTAGTGCTACCGGCCGGGTCGGTTTCCGACAGCAGGCGACCGCGAAGGTCGTACATGGCCTGCGATGAGGTACCGTCCGGGTAGACCGTGCGGGTGATGCGGTCGGTCAGGCGATGCCAGTGATACTCCGTGCGGCGGCCCGCCGGGTCCGTCTCGCTGGTCATGCGGCCGTATTTGTCCCACGTGCTGCGGCGCATTGCGCCGCCCGGCAGAATGACGTCGCAGAGCTCGCCGTCGCGGTAAACAAACGTCGTCTGGCGGCCGTCGTAATCCGTGAAGCGCGCGACGTTGTCGTCGTCATCCACCAGCCAGTGCGCCTGCGCGCCGTCTTCGCGGGTCGCGCGGCGGGTGCCGTTATCAAAATCGTATTCGAACGTCAGCTGTTCGCCGCCGCTGTGGCGAAAACCGACCACACGCGGCAGGCCGTCAATCTCCCGCCAGCGGTATTCGCTCAGCAGGCCGTTGGCGTCCTCGTGGGCGCTCATCAGCCCGTCCTGCCAGCGGAAGCGTCGGCGCACGCTACCGCCCCGGCCGGTCACGGAGACCAGCTGGCGCTGTTCATCATAAGCGTAACTGACCAGGCAGATCTCGTCATCCAGCCAGGCGCCGGTGAGCCTGTCGCGGTCGTAGCGGCAGACCACGCGCTGGCCCGCGCTGTCGGTCAGGGCATGCAGGGTATTATCCGCGTTCCACTCGAAGAGGATATCGTTGCCGCAGGGTTCTGAGATGCGCTGGAGCAGCGACGGGGCATCCTCCCGCAGCGGCGCATAGTGCCAGCGCTCGCCGCTGACGTCATACACCGACCAGCTGTCGTCCTGGTGATGTTCAAGCCAGTTTTTTTCGCTTTCGCAGTAGCTGCGCAGACCTTTCGGGACCTTCGGGAAGGCGACGTAATCGCCGGACGGCGCGCGCCACACCAGGCCGTCCTGATACGGCTCCAGGCGGCTTTCCCAGAACAGGCTCCAGCCGCGGCCCAGCACGCTGTCGCCGGGGTTGCCGCTGCGCCAGTAGCGCTGCCAGCGCACCGGCAAGCGTGACGGCAGAACGAAATCGAGCTCATCATCCCCGCTGAGAAACTTCTGTCCGCTGACGATATCCACCGGACGGGCGATGATCCCCGCGGCCGCTACGCCGGTCATCAGCGTGCCGGCGCGGCAGGCGATACGGGCCAGCTTGTTGATACCGGGGATTTTGCCCAGCAGCTTAGAGAGCGCCCCGACTTTGCCAGCGGCGCCGCCCCAGCCGCCGAGAAGCCCGGCGAACAGCAGGGTAAGATCGGAGACTTTATAGAGCCACTCGGGCACTTCAGACTGAATGGGCAGGGTTTGCTGCGGATCGCCGCCGATGAAGACGTTGTCCGAGCCGGTCATCACCTTCGCGTCGCAGGTGGTGCGATCCCCGATGCGGGACGCAGGCTGGCTGTTAATGGAGACGCGCTTAGAGCCTTCGGCCATCTGCTGCGAGCCATCGTCAGAACAGTCGACGATGCTATCGGTGGCAAGCGCGGCGGGTTTACCGTTGATAAACACGTTCGGCGAGCCGGAGGTGATGACGCCTTTCTTCGTCATGCTGGATGCCCCGGCGTCCGCGATGCTGTCCCGGGCGGCGGTCGCCAGCTCCCCGGTATAATACCCCACGGCCAGGCTGGCGCCGACGAGCAGGACGCCCACGCCAAGACAGGATGCGCCGAGACCGGCAATAAACATGGCCCCCGCCAGAATGCCCCCGGCGGCGGCAATCAGGCCACCGACAATCGTTCCGGCAATCATCCCGGCCAGCGCACCGGAGTGGCCGATATCATCACCAACGCGTGCTGCTTCAAACATAACAACGGTCCCTGGTGTTAATGGTGGAAGCGGAAGCTCCTGAGAAGTTCGCCAAACAGCGCGCCGTCAGCATCGCCCGGCGCGCGGGTGCAGGTCATGGTGAAGACCAGGACTTTATCGCTGTTGGTATTAAAGACGGCCTGCTGCTGCCAGATGCGTTTCCCGTCGCGCAGGTAGCTGGCATGGACAATTTCACCCTGTGAAAGGTTGTCGCCAAGCGTAGCGGCGCTGCGCTCACCCTGCTTCCAGGCCTTGATGTGTTTTGCCATCAGGGCGAGCTGGCGATCGATATACGCGGCAAGCGCTTCGCCGGGATTGAGGGCATCGCGGGAGATGTTGAACGCCGGCGAATCCGCTGCAGGCGGCGCGAATACGTTGACGGTACGATCCTGATAACCCTCAGGAAAGGTGATCTGTCCTTCACTGAACAGGCACTGCGAATGTTGTTCTGACATTGAGCGGGTCCCACCACATTTTTTCAGAAGCGGTAAGTTTCGCATATGTGTTTAAGGCTGACTATCCCCAGATTATTGCCCCACCGCCACGCTCGCCGACAGCCCCGCCACCAGCTCAACGCCCTCCGGCAGCCTGTCGATATGAATGCGCACCGGTACGCGCTGCGCCAGCCGCACCCAGCTAAAGGTGGGCTCGACGTCGGGCAGGCCCAGCCCGCCCGCCTCATCGTTGCTGTCCCCGATCCCATGCCCGATGCTCTCCACGTGACCCGTGATGACCGGCTCGTAGCCCATCAGCACCACCTGCGCGGCATCCCCGACGCGAATATGGCGCAGCTTGGTCTCCTCAAAGTACCCCACCACCCAGAAGCTGTGCGCATCGACGATGGCGACCTTCGTCTCCCCCGCCGTCGCGTAGTCGCCGGGGCGAAGCCGCAGGTGCGTGACGTACCCCGAGACCGGCGCACGCACTGTGGCGTGCGCCAGATTCAGCTCTGCCAGATCCAGCGCGGCCAGCGCGCCGTGATAATTGGCCGCCGCGACGTTCGCCGCGCTGCCGGTTTGCTGCAAATCCTCGCTCGAGATGGCGTTTTTAATCAGGGTGCGGCGATGGGCCGCGTCCTGGCGCATCAGCATCTCATGGCGTTTCGATTCCACATCAGCCTGCGCGCTGACCACCGCCAGCTTAAGCCAGCGCGGATCGATGACGTAAAGCACATCGCCCCGGTTCACCCACTGATTGTCCCGCACGGCCACGCTGATGACGGGCCCGGAGACGTCCGGCGCAATCTGCACCACGTCCGCCCGCACGCGGCCGTCGCGGGTCCACGGCGTTTGCGCGTAGTGTTTCCACATCATAAAGGCCAGAAGCGTGGCCGCCGCGACGACGTTCAACGTCAGCGCATAGCGAGCCAGTAAAGAGAGCAGTGATTTCATGACAATAACCCCAACGCGGTCAGGCCCTGCATCAGCAGGAAAAAGGTGACAATCCAGGTTGAAACATCCATCAGCGGGCGAAACGGCAAGCGCCGGTAGAGCCTGCTGAGCGAGAAAAGCGCGACGAGGCTAAGCGTGCAGACCAGCGCCGCGAGGGCGACCATCAGCAGCCCCGGAATAAAAACCCCGCCGATATTGAGATCGTTAACCATGGTCTGGCCCCCGTAATGCACAGTGCAGATCCACCAGTCTGAAGACAAACTGGCGCGAGTGTTCATCTGCCGCAGGCAGATGGCGCTCGATAAGGGCGGCAATGCGTTCGCGCAAGGCGTTGCGGTCCGCGGCGTTTAACCGATGAAAAAGCGCGTCAACCTCCCTGCCGGACGGTGTGTTACTGCGGCGTAAATGCATGACCGACAGCCCCAGACGCAGCGCGTGTAATAGCCGATCGAGCGCCTGCTCCGGCGCGCGCGCGCTGCGCTGCAGGCGCGGCAGCAACAGGGCGGTTCGGTCCATCATCAGGTTGATCCAGTGCGTTTCATCAACCCGCAGCGTGCCCTTCACGCTGCGCCGAATGTCGCGCTGGCAGAGGTTCAGCAGACGCGTGATGGCGCCATCCGCCTGCACGGTTTGCAGCAGGCTCATGCTGATGACGGCAAAACCGGTCGCGGCAAAGAGCGCGATGGCGGTGTTGACCGCAACGGCGAAGTCTCCGCTGTAGTGCGCCCCCAGCTCGCACAGAATGGGCAGCGTCAGGGTGATCCCCATCGCCATAAACGTGGTGGGCGGGCGCGCCTGAAGCGACCCGGCCAGCAGATACGCCGGGGCAAGCACCGCCACCAGCACCGGGAAATCGCTTACCAGCGGCAGCAGCGCAAAGCTGTAGAACAGGCTAATGACCACGCCCCAGAACGAGCCAATGATGTATTTCACGATGTGCGGCGCCGGGGTATCGAAGCTGCCAAACAGCGTGCAGCAGACCCCCAGAATAGACACCGCCGTGCCGCCATCCGGCCACGCCGAGAAGATCCAGACCAGACAGCCGCTCAGGATGATGGCAAAAGCCCCCATCGCCGTGCGGGCGGCGGTAAGAGGATCGCGGTGGAAAACGTAGCCTTTCGCCGCGCGGGTTTGCATCTCCCCAAATACGGGTTTTGCATGGTGGATTGCCCCGGAAAGACGTTCGCACTGCTGCAGAAGCGCGACCGCCTCCGAGAGGTAGCGGATAAAGCTGACCTGCAGCGCGTCGTCAAACGCCTGCGCCTGCGCGGCATACCGATCGATGAGAAGCGCACAGCGGAGCCGCAGCGACTCTGCCGTACTGCTGGCATCAGCGCCTTCAGCGTCCAGCCAGGCCTGAACGTCGCCCAGCAATGCCAGCACGTCGGCGGGCAGGGTTTCGAGCGCTGGCAGGCTATCGTGCAGTTCACAGTTGACGATAACCAGCCGCGCCAGCCGGTCGTGGATCGCTTTTCTGACCTGCCGCACCGGAGCTGAAAGGGCAAAATCATAGGGAATATGGTGGCTGATGCCCTGCAGGAACTGCAGCGCCAGGGCCAGATGCAGGGGGCCGGAAGCCGCGTCGGGTTTGCCCGCTAAGGTATCCGCCACCCGCCCGCGCGCGGCCTGTAGCGTCTGGGATAATTTAGCGTTGAACTGGCCTGATACGCGCGCGGGCAGCACGTAGCGGTGGATCAGCGCGGCGCAGAAAATCCCAATCGCGATCTCCTGCACGCGGACGATGGCGACGTTAAAAATGCCGCCGGGATCGGACACCGCCGGAAAACCAATCAGGCTCGCGGTGTAGCCTGCCAGCACAAACGCGTAAGCCCGGGGCGTGCGTTCCAGCAGGGATAGCCACAGGCAGAATACGATCCAGCCCGTCAGCACCACGCTGCACAGGACTGGCGTATTCGCGAAGGCAGGCACAATCACAACGGTCGCGCTGGCACCCGCCACGGTACCGGCCAGCCGGTAGAGGCTTCTGCTCAGCGATGCTCCGACCGACGTCTGCGACACGATGTAAACCGTAATAATGGCCCACGAGGGGCGCTCAAGACCGATCGACAGCGCGAGGTAATAAGCCAGCATCGCCGCGGCAAAACTCTTCGCGGAATAGATCAGCGCGCCCGCATCGTTTCGCAGCGCGGCGGGGATGTGCACGTGAAGTGAGAAGATTTTATTCATGCCGGGATTATTACCGGCTTGCAGACCCGCTTAAATACTCTATTCTGTCAAAAAATACCTAAATGTTGCCATAATCGTGAAGCCTCAACCTGCTACTACGCTGTATGACCCCGACTCTACCGCCAGCCCGGCGGTGGCGCGTCATCTGGACTTCATGGACTACGCCGCGGAAGTGCCGGTGCATACCCACCGCAAGGGGCAGCTGATTATTGCCCGATACGGTGCGGTCAGCTGTTACGCGGAGAATGATATCTGGATTGTGCCGCCGGACTGCGCCGTCTGGATCCCCGGCGGGATCCCGCACAGCGCCAAAGCAACCTGGAACGCGCATCTCAACTATCTGTTTATTGAGCCCGGCGCGGCGGCGCTGCCGGAAAAATGCTGCACGCTGGCGATCTCGCCGCTGATTAAGGAGCTGGTCGATCGTCTGACGCGCGAAAGCGTGGATTATCCCGCCGACGGCCACGTCGCGAGGCTGACCCGGGTCACTCTTGACGAGCTCGCCAGCATGCCGCAGCAGAAGCTAAGCCTGCCGGTCTCAACCGATCCGAAAATTCGCGCCATGGCGGACGCGCTGGTCAGCCGTCCTGAGGACAGAAGCACCCTGAAGGAGTGGGCGAAACGGCTCGCCCTCAGCGAGCGCTCGTTTGCCCGCCTGATGCAGCGCGAAACCGGGCTGAGCTTCGGGCGATGGCGCCAGCAGCTGCATTTGATTATTGCCCTGCGTGAGCTGGCAAGCGGCGTGCCCGTCCAGAACGTGGCGACAACGCTCGGGTACGAATCCGTGAATGCGTTTATCACCATGTTCCGAAAAGCGATGGGCAGCACGCCCGCCCACTACTTTTCCGAACGGAAAAACAGCGGCCGTTAGCCCGGCCCCTCGCTCCCTGCCGCCAGCAGCGGCACCACCACGTCGCTGATGGGCACCGCAATCCCGTGTTTGCGGCCGTAGCGCTGGATCACGCCGTTGCGGATATCCCACTCCATCGGACGATCCGCCTGACGGTCAGCGAGAATCGACGTGCCGAGGTCCTCAGGCGCGCGCTGGAAGTTCGCCAGGATCTCCTGCGCTACGTCATCGTTCAGCTTCGCCCCTTCGGCGCGGGCGACGCTCAGCCCCTCGCGCAGGTAGGCCAGCGCAAGCTCGCTGATATCCTCGCGCCTGAACATCCCGGCGCGGCGGTTAGAAAGCACCATCAGCCCGGCGACCGCGTTTTGCAGCAGCTTGCGCCACGCGACGGTGGCGAAATCAGCCGAAAGCTCAACCGCACATCGCGTACCGCGAAGCGCCTCCACCAGCCGCTGCGCCTGCGGCACGTCCGGCAGCGTCAGGCGCGGTTTGGCGCGCAGCCAGACGGAGGCATCCGGCTCGCGCTGGGCCGGGAACCAGACCACCGACGGCAGCACCGTCGCGCCGTTAACGCACGGCTCAAGCTGGGCTTTTTGCTCCACGCCGTTTTGCAGGGCGCAGACCACGGTGTTTTCATCGCACAGCGCGCGCAGCCAACCGGCGCTGTCGGCATTTTGCGTCGTTTTCACCGCGATAAACACGAGGTCAACGGGGCGCGTAATGGCCGTCGGATCGGTTAATACCGGGCCAGGCACCACCGTTTCACCCTCATCGTGACGCAGGCGTAATTCCGGATGCGCGGTGCGTCCGCAGAGTAGCGGCGTGCGGCCAGCGTCATGCAGTACCGCGGCAATGGTGGTGCCAATCGCACCGGGTCCTATCAGCGCAATGGTTGGATAGTCAGACATGAGTCACTCCCCTTTTGCTAAGCCTGCTATCAGTTATACCACCCTGAGACGAGCGCGCCACACCCGTTGTCTATACTCAACATTCACAGACAACGGAGTGCGCCATGCCTTTACCCGATTTCAAATCCTCTGAACCGTTCACCCTTGGCATCGAGCTCGAACTGCAGGTGGTTAACCCGCCGGGCTACGATCTCAGCCAGGACTCCTCCGCGCTCATCGCCGCCGTCAAAGACGACATCAAAGGCGGTGAAGTCAAACACGATATCACCGAAAGCATGCTCGAAATCGCCACCGGCGTGTGTCAGACCATCGACCAGGCAGCGGCGCAGTTCTCGGTGATGCAGCAGAGCATCCTGCTCGCGGCGGCGGAGCAGCATATCCAGATCTGCGGCGGCGGGACGCACCCGTTCCAGAAATGGCAGCGCCAGGAGGTGTGCGACGACGAGCGTTATAACGTCACGCTGGAGCGCTTTGGCTATCTGATTTTGCAGGCGACGGTATTCGGTCAGCACGTTCACGTCGGCTGCCGGACCGGGGATGACGCCATTTACCTCCTGCACGGCCTGTCGCGCTTTGTGCCGCACTTTATTGCCCTGGCGGCCGCCTCGCCGTACATGCAAGGCACCGACACGAAGTTCTCCTCGTCGCGGCTCAATATCTTCTCCGGGTTCCCGGATAACGGACAGATGCCGTGGGTCAACAGCTGGCAGGAGTTCGAGGGGCTGTTCCGCCGCCTGAGCTCCACCAGCATGATCGACAGCATCAAAGATCTGCACTGGGATATTCGCCCCAGCCCGCATTTTGGCACCGTGGAGGTGCGGGTGATGGATACGCCGCTGACGCTCGGCCACGCGATTAACATCGCCGGGCTGATTCAGGCCACGTCCCACTGGCTGCTGACCGCGCGGCCGTATAAGCATCAGGAACGGGATTTTCTGCTCTACCGCTTTAACCGTTTTCAGGCGTGTCGCTACGGGCTGGAGGGGATCCTGACGGACGTGCATACCGGTGAGCAAAAAACCGTGGCGGAAGACATCGCCTGGCTGCTGGAGCAGGTGGCGCCGTCTGCCGATAAGCTCGGCGCGACGAGCGCAATCAATGAAATTGCCCTGCTGTTAAAGCAGGGCAAGAGCGAGGCGCAGCGCATGCGGGAGTTTATCGCCGACGGTGGCTCGCTGATTTCTCTGGTTCAGAAGCACTGCGAGCTGTGGGCGACGAGTCCGTAAGTCCGTGGCCCCACTCGCGCAGGCGCTGGAACAGCACGAACAGCGCGGGGATAAACAGGATCCCCACCACGGTCGCCACCAGCATGCCGCTGAACACCGTGGTGCCGATGATGCGGCGGCTCTGGGCACCCGCCCCGGTCGCCAGCATCATCGGCAATACGCCGATAATGAACGACACGGCGGTCATCATCACCGCGCGGAAGCGGCGCGATGCCCCTTCCCGCGCGGCATCGACAATCGCCATTCCGTCCATGCGCCGCGCGCGGGCGAACTCCACGATCAGGATCGCGTTCTTGGCGGCAAGGGCTATCAACAGCACCAGACCAATCTGCACGTACACGTCGTTGGCGTAGCCCGCCAACCACAGCCAGACCAGCGCCCCGCCGATGGCGAAAAGCACCGAGAGCATCACGCTCGCCGGGAGCGTCCAGCTCTCGTACTGGGCAACGAGGAACAGCCACGCCATCACCACCGCCGCCAGCACAATCCATATCGCCTGATTGCCGGTCTGCTGCTCCTGGTACGACATGCCGCTCCAGGCGTAGTCGTATCCGGCCGGCAGGCTTTCCGCCAGAATCTCGCCCATCGCCGCCATCGCGGTGCTGCTGCTCACTCCTTCCGCCGCCGAGCCGCTCACCGACACGGACGGGAACTGGTTGTACTGCTGCAGGAACGGCGCGCCGACGGTCGGCGTAATGGTGACGAGGTTGCTCAGGCGCACCCGCTCGCCGCTGTTGCTGCGCACGAACAGCTCGCCGATCTGCTCGGCGCGCTCGCGCCACTGCATCTCGTTCTGCATCACTACGTGGTAGACGCGGTTGTTGACGCTGAAATCCCCGGCGCGCGTGCCGCCAAAGGCGGTTTGCAGGCTGCTGAAGATGCGCGACACCGGCACGTCGAGGCGCGCGGCGCGCTCGCGGTCAACGGTCAGCGTCAGCTGCGGCACGTTGCTGCTCCAGGTGGTGAACACGCGGCTCAGCTGCGGATGCTGGTTGGCTTTCGCCAGCACTTCACGCGTCACGCGCTCCAGCTCTGCCGGGCTCTGCCCCGCCTGCGCCTGGATGCGCAGGTCGAAGCCGGAGGCGTTGCCCAGCCCCGGCAGCGTCGGCGGCGCGAAGGTCATGATGGTGGCTTCCGGCAGGGCCAGCAGCTGGCGCTGCAGGGTGCCCATCACCTCCTCCAGCGGCGGACGCTCGCTCCAGTCCTTCAGCATGATGGAGATAAACCCGCCGTTGGAGGCGCTGGTGCCGTTGAGGATGTTAAATCCGGAGACCTGAATGACGTCCTCCACCGCCGGATTTTGGGCGATCAGCTCCCGCGCGGTGGTCATCACCGCTTCGGTGCGCTCCAGCGAAGCCGCTTCCGGCAGCTGAACGCTGGCGAAGAAGTAGCCCTGGTCCTCCTGCGGCAGGAAGCCTTTTGGCATCGACATAAAGCTGAACAGCACGACTGCCGCCGCGCCTGCGGTGGCCAGCAGCGCCAGCCACGGACGCAGGTTTAAGACATGCACGAGGCGGGTGTAGAAACCGCGTGTCGCGTCCAGCCCGCGGTTGAAGGCGCGATAAATGGCCGCCGGTTTCTCCGGGCGCGGACGCAGCAGCATCGCGCACAGGGCGGGCGTCAGGGTCAGCGCCACCAGGCTTGAGAGCGTCACGGCGGTGGAGAGCGTCACCGCGAACTGGCGGTAGAGTTCGCCGACAATCCCCGGCAGCAGCGCCACCGGCACAAATACCGCCAGCAGCACCAGCGTCGTCGCGATGACCGGCCCGGCAATCTGGCGCAGCGCCAGCGCGGTCGCCGCCGTGCGGCTCTGCCCTTCCGCCATCAGCGTTTCGACGCTTTCCACCACCACGATGGCGTCATCTACCACCATGGTCAGCGCCAGAATGATGGCGAACAGGCTCAGCGTATTGGCGGAGTAGCCGAGCGCGTAGAGCACCGCAAAGGTGCCCACCAGCGACACCGGAATGGCAAGCGCGACAATCAGCGTCGCGCGCCAGCTTTGCAGGAACAGGGAAACGACCACCACCACCGCCAGCATCGTGAGCGCCAGCGAGGCGCCGATCTCTTTAATGGTGGCGGCGACAAAGGTGGTGGTGTCGAATTTCACCTCATAGACCAGGTCGTCCGGGAAGCGCGTCGAGAGGCGCTCCAGCTCCCCGCGCACCGCGTCGGCCACGCGCAGGGCGTTGGCGGACGGCGTCGGGTAGATACCCAAATAGGCGGAGTCGTGCCCGTTCAGCTGCGCGCTGGAGCTGTAGCTGCGCGAGCCGAGCTCGATGGTGGCGACGTCCTTCAGGCGCACCAGCTGGCCCATCTCGCCCGAGCGGATGATGATGTCGGCAAAGTCGTCGGCCTGGCTTAAGCGCCCCAGCCCGTTGATGGTCAGGGTCTGCTGCTGGCCGTTGAATACCGGCGGCGTGCCCACCTGGCCCGCCGCCCCCTGCACGTTCTGCTCGCGCAGCGCCTGCGCCACGTCGTCGGTGGTGACGTTCAGGGCGTTCATGCGATCCGGGCGCAGCCAGATGCGCATGCTGTAGTCGCGCGCGCCGAACATCTGCACCTGCCCCACGCCGGGCAGACGCGACAGCGCCTCGCGCACCTGGGTGCTGGCGTAGTTGCTGACGAACAGCGGCGTGTGGGTGTTGTTCGGTGAGTAAAGACTTACCCCCATCATCAGGTTAGTGGCGCGCTTGCGCACCTGCACGCCATTTTGCTGCGCCTCGGTCGGCAGCTGCGCCACGGCCTGCGCCACGCGGTTTTGCACGTCGATGGCGACGAGATCCGGATCGGTGCCCGCCGCAAAGGTGATGTTCAGGCTGTAAGTGCCTTCGTCCGAACTGGTGGACTCCATGTAGAGCATATGATCCACGCCGTTCAGCTGGGTCTCCAGCGGCGTGGCGATGGCCTCCGCCACGTCGGCCGAACTGGCGCCCGGCCAGCTGGCAGAAACATTCACCACCGGCGGCGTAATCTGCGGATACTGCTCCACCGGGATAATCCTCAGCGCGATGGCCCCCAGCAGGGTAATGACCAGCGCAATCACCATCGCGAAGCGCGGGCGTTTGATGAAAAACGTCAGCATGAGGGCTCCTTAATTCAGTATCTGGACGGCAGCGCCGGGCTGCACGCGCTGCGCACCGTCAGTAATCGCTCGCTCACCGAACTTCACGCCGGATAAAATCCGGAACTGCTGGCCGATCTGTCCGGCGACCTTCAGCGGGCGCATTTCGGCTTTGCCGTCGGCATTTACCACCCAGGCAAAGAACCCGTCGCCGTTCTGCTGCACCGCTGCGGCAGGCAGGGTCAGCACCGGCTGCTCGCTTGCCGGACGCAAAAACACGTTCACATTGCCGCCGGGCAGCAGCTGATGGCGCGGGTTAGCAAACTCGGCGCGCAGCATCACGCTGGCGGTACGCGGGTCAATGCGGTTATCCACTGACGTCAGCTCGCCGCTGACGCGCTGTCCGTTGCTGTCGATCAGCGCCTGCCAGGCACGCTTCATGGCGTTGATATCCGCATGCTGTCCGGCTTTGGTGGAAAATGCCCCCTCTTCCAGCGCAAAGGCGATACGGATCGGGTCAAGCTGCACCACCTCCACCAAAACGCCGCTCGCCGGGTTGACCAGGCTACCCACGTGAAAGCTGCTGTGGCCCACGCGGCCGTCAATTGGCGAGGTGATTCGGGTGTAGCCCAGGGTGACGTTGCGGGCTTCGAGCCGGGCCTTCGCCTGCTCGAGAGCGGCACTGGCGACGTCGCGCTGCATGCGGGCGTTGTCCACGTCGTGACGGCTGATGGCGTTGCTGCTGCCGAGACTTTCAAAGCGGGAAAGCTGCTGCTGCGCCTGGCGCAGCGTGGCTTCGGTGCTTTTCACTTCGGCCTGCGCCAGGCGCAGGGCAGCGCGCGGCTCGGCGTCGTCCAGCTCAAACAGCACGTCGCCTTTTTTCACGTACTGCCCGTCGCGGAAGTGAATTTTGGTAATCATGCCTTCCGTACGCGCCCGTAGCTCAACGGTGTGGATGGCTTCGATGCGGCCCGGGATCTGGCGCTCGGCGGCGTGGGCGGTTTGCTCCACGGTGGCGACCCGAACGGGGATCGCAGCGGCGAAGACGGGTTGCAGGGTACTGACAAGAAGTGCGAACAGGAGTGGAAGTTTCATGGGAGTACCTCAGCGTTGTCTCCCCTCACCCCGGCCCTCGCCCCACAGGGGCGAGGGAGAAAACCGAGCCCAAGGGAGAGTACCAGACTGCCCCCTCTCCCCTGTGGGGAGAGGGTTAGGGTGAGGGGTAAGGTTTTAGTTATGCAGACTTACGGAACCTGCGGGTCAGTCGCTTCTCGATTTCGACGACGAAGAACATTACGCCTGCAACGGCCAGGGTCACAAACCAGTAGCGCAGCGGCAGGGCTTCGGTGCCGAACAGCATCTGCATAAACGGCAGGTAGATAATCGCCGCCTGGAGCAGGAACAGCACGCCCGTCACCAGCCAGATCCCTTTGTTTGCCAGCAGACCACGGTTGAGGGAGAACCCTTCGGTGTTGCGGCAGTTAATCATGTATACCCACTGGGCGCAGACCAGCATCTGCAGCAGCACGGTGCGGATGAACTCCGCGCTGTGGCCGCGCGGAGCCAGCCAGGCTTCCAGCGCAAAGGCGGCGATGGCAATCATGGTACCGACGAAAGCCACGCGCCAGACGGCGTAGGCATCCATCACGTGCTGCCCGGTCTGACGCGGCGGGCGGCGCATGATGTTGCGCTCGGCAGCTTCGAAGGCCAGGCCGAAGGAGAGCGTGGCTGAGGTGGCCATGTTCATCCACAGAATCAGCACCGGCGTCAGCGGAATAATGTTCCCCGCCAGCAGCGCAATCACAATCAGCAGCCCCTGCGCCAGGTTGGTCGGCATGATGAACAGGATGGTCTTCTTCAGGTTGTCGTAAACGCGACGCCCCTCTTTCACCGCGCTGGCGATGGTGGCGAAGTTATCGTCCGTCAGGACCATATCCGCCGCCTCTTTGGTCACTTCCGTGCCCTTGATGCCCATCGCGATGCCCACGTCCGCCTGACGCAGCGCCGGGGCGTCGTTTACGCCGTCGCCGGTCATGCCAACGATTTCGCCTTTGTCCTGCAGCGCTTTCACCAGGCGCAGCTTATGCTCCGGGCTGGTGCGGGCGAAGATGTCATACTTCACCGCGGCTTCCGCCAGCGCGGCGTCGTCCAACTTCTCCAGCTCGTAGCCGGTGACCGCCTGCTCGCTGTTGGCGATCCCCAGCATCTGGCCGATGCTCATCGCCGTCTGCGGGTGATCCCCGGTGATCATCTTCACGCGGATCCCCGCCTGCTGGCAGGCGTTAATCGCGTCAATCGCTTCCGGACGCGGCGGATCCATCATCCCGGCGATGCCGAGGAAGATCAGGCCGTGGCTCAGGTCATCGTGCGTCAGTTCCTGCTCGCCGTTCGCCGGCTTGAACGCCGCGGCGACCATGCGCAGCCCCTGACGCGCATAGCGCTCCATCTCACTTTCCCAGTACGTGCGGTTGAAGGGTTCCGCACCGTGACGGGTCTGCTGCTGCGAACACAGGGCAAAAATCACGTCCGGCGCGCCGGTGATCAGGATCTGCTCCTCGCTGCCAATCTGGTAGTGGGTGCTCATGTACTTGTACTGCGAGTCGAACGGGATCTTGTTAACCAGCGTGGTCATTACCGGCTCAAGGCTGGCCTTCGCCGCCAGCACCTTCAGCGCGCCCTCGGTCGGCCCACCGGTGATGCCCCACAGGCCGCGCTCGTCCTGAATCAGCTGGCTGTCGTTACACAGGTCGATGGTACGCAGGTACTGCTCCAGCACGGTGCCCGGCTGGATGTGGACCGGCTCGTCGCTACCTTCCAGATAGATGTTGCCTACCGGCTCGTAGCTGTTGCCGTCCACGCGGTAGCAGGCGTCGGCGGTGATGATCGCTTTAACCGTCATCTCGTTCATGGTCAGGGTGCCGGTTTTATCCGAGCAGACCACGGTCATCGCGCCGAGCGTTTCAACCGTCGGCAGCTTGCGGATAATCGCCCGCTTGCGCGCCATCGCCTGCACGCCCAGCGAAAGGATGATGGAGATAATGGCCGGCAGACCTTCCGGTACGGAGGCCACCGCCAGGCTAATCAGGGAGAGCAGGAGCTCGCCCATCGGGATCTCGCGGAACGCCAGGCTGAAGACAAACAGCGCGGCCATCATCGCCAGAATAATCACGAAAATCGCTTTACCCAGCTTGTCCATCTGCACCAGCAGCGGCGTACGGTGCTTTTCGATACCCGCCATCATCTGGTTGATGTGGCCGAGTTCCGTATCTTTACCGGTCGCGGTGACCACACCGATACCGCCGCCCGCGCTGACGGTCGTCCCGGAGAAGACCATGTTGGTGCGATCGCCCAGCGGTAATTCCCCGCTAAGTGGATTAACGTGTTTATCCACCACGGTCGATTCACCGGTCAGAATCGCCTCTTCCACGCGTAAATTATGCGCTTCGATTAAACGCATATCCGCCGGAATACGATCCCCCGCGCGTAATACAATAATATCGCCCGGGACGATTTCAGTTGTGGGGATTGTTTCGTGACTGCCGTTACGAATAACGCGCGCCTCGCTGGCGAGCATATTACGAATACTCTTCAGGGATTTTTCCGCGTTGCTTTCCTGAATATGACCAATTAGGGCATTGATTACCGCGACGCCCAAAATAACCAGCGTATCAACCCAGTGGCCCATTACTGCCGTTAATACGGCGGCGGCCAGCAGGACATAAATCAGCACATCATTAAAATGGGCTAAGAAACGCAGCCAGACAGGCTTGCCTTTTTTCTCCGGCAGCGCGTTCGGACCTGTTTTTTGCAGACGCGCCTGCGCCTCTGCACGGTCCAGACCGCTTGCCTGGCTCTGCGCATGTGCAAGAGCCTGCTCTACGGTCTGCTGGTATGCCAGCCCGCCGGAAGGCGGCACGTTAGGAGTCAATTTTTTTTCAGTCATCGTATTTTTCCTTCAATTTCCGGTGAACAGAAGCCTGAATTCCTTTCGGGCTTAAATAAATTCATTTTAAAGTCTTGCGGGTAAAATTGATCTACCGCAATATAATGACTTCTCGGTTATTCAAAACTGATTAAAACTATTTCGATGATCTGATTTTTACAAAATATTTCTAAACCAAAACTAAACGAGGGGGAACCATGTGGGGTATTTATCGCGGGCGCAGACTGGTGTTATACGTTATCGCGGCCATTGTTATTGCCACGTTAATTGGTTATAGCACCTATACATTTGTAAAATTATTTTCCTGATGCGGACGTTTATTTACATAACGCGATATTAATATAAACGCCGGGTCGTATGTTGTTATTTGTGCGCAGTAATAATGTCTTTGTTTTATTCAAAAAGGTCAGCGGGGCTGATATTGCTTTACGTTACAGAATGCCGGACAATGACATTTTTAACTGACGATTAACATTACGATGAAACACCCGCTAGAATCGCTGCTCACCGCAGGCGGCATTTTATTACTGGCCCTGCTTTCGTGCCTGCTGCTCCCGGCGCCTTCGCTTGGGCTGGTGCTGGCGCAGAAGCTGGTTCAGACCTTTCACATGGTCGATCTGAACCAGCTTTACACCATTCTGTTCTGCGTGTGGTTTTTACTGCTCGGGGCGATTGAATTCTTCGTGCTGCGTTTCGTCTGGCGACGCTGGTTTTCCCTGGCGTCGTAAGCCAATAAAAAAGCCGGGTGGCGACTTCGCCTTACCCGGCCTGTGATGGCAATTTTCCTGACCCGCCAGGGCGGAAAACAGCTCAGTGCGGCTGACTGTGGTTCTCCTTGCGGTACGCACCAGGAGGCTGGTTGAACGTGCGGGTGAAGATACGGGTAAACGTCTGCTGCGAGTCAAACCCGTAACGCAGGCAGATGTCGTACACCCGGGCGTCGGATTCACGCAGATCGCGCGCCGCCAGCAGCAGCTTACGTTCACGGATATAACGCCCCAGGCTCTCCCCTTTGTACTGCATAAACAGCCGCTGCAGGTGCCACTTCGAGTAGCCCGCGTGGCGGGCAATCTCTTCTATACGTAATGGCTGGTGCAGATTGTCGTCGATCCATTCGACGATAGTGTCGATGACTTGAGCGGAAATGGTCATACTGCTGTCCCCCTCTGCTTCTCGCTTAAACATTATTCCCACCACGCGCGAAAGGTTTGCGTGGCGTCATTCACCCGGACGGGCTCGCCCAGTTCCGGCGTCAGCAACCGATAATTTTTATCCTTGCTGGCTTTTGCCAGCTGGATCAGCGGATCGTTCCAGGCGTGTTTCGCCAGCACGAAGCGTCCGTTATGCCCCGGCACCACGGCTTTCGCGTTCAAATCCGCCGAGGCCTGCGCCGTTTCCTCCGGCAGCATGTGGATGTACTTCCAGTCCTGGTCGTACTGGCCGTTCTCCATGATGGCGACGTCCACTTCGCCAAACTGTTCACCGATGGCCTTGAAGTGCGGGCCGTAACCGGAATCCCCGCTGTAGTAAACATTCTGCTCTGGCGTAACGAACATGAAGCTGCCCCACAATGTGCGATCGCGTTTGATGCCGCGACCGGAGAAGTGACGCGCTGGCAGAACGTGCACCGTCAATTCATCGCTGATGCTTACCGACTGGTTCCAGTCGCGCTCGTCAATAATCTCGGACTTCATCCCCCAGTAGCGCAGGTGGGATCCTACGCCCAGCGGCGTCACCACGCGCTTTACCTTCGGCATTAGCGCCCGGATGGTGGCGTAATCCAGATGATCGTAGTGATCGTGCGAAATAATCAGCAGGTCGATCTCCGGCATGCGTTCAGCGCGCCACGGATACTCGCCGGCAAAGGCCTTATTGAGGAACGAGAACGGCGCGGCATAGTTGCCAAGAACCGGGTCAATCAGGATGCGTTTACCCGCGAGCTGCAGATACCACGATGAGTGACCGAGCCACACCAGTGTGTCCTGCTCCAGCGGCAGGCTCGCAAGATCGGTTTTCACCAGCGGCAGCGGCCGGGTCGGGCGGGCGTTTTCGGTTTTTTTGGTCAGAAACTCCCACATCGCGACCAGCATATTTTTGTCACCGTTATAACCCGGCGTCGGCAGCGTGTTGTGGAATTTCCCCTCGCGATACTGTGGGGAGGCCTCCACTTCAGTGAGCCTTTCACACTGCGGCGGCTGGCCGAATCCGGCATTCAGAACAAACGGTAAACTCGCGGCTGAAGCAATAATCATGATTAACACCACGCAGATGAAGAGAGGTTTTTTCATATCCTGACCCGAAAACGCGCCCCATCCGATAGCGTGCGCAGGGTAAACTTGATTATGAGTGAGTAAGCACTCATTATAGATATGATGATAAAGTCGTCAAGACGTTTTCGATCTTTGACATTCCGCGTTGCAGCGTGTCAAAGCACGTGTTTCAATCAGGGTTTTTATAATTGACAGGAGGAAAAATTTAGTGGCACGTCCGAAGAGTGAAGATAAAAAACAGGCCTTACTGGAAGCCGCAACGGTGGCGTTTGCACAGTCAGGTATTGCCGCCTCAACGGCGCTCATTGCCCGTAAGGCGGGCGTCGCCGAAGGCACCCTGTTCCGCTACTTTGCTACGAAAGACGATCTGCTGAATGCCCTCTATCTGCACCTGAAGCAAGATCTCTGCCAGACCATGCTCGCGAACCTCGATCGCACCATCACGCTGCCTAAAGAACATACCCGCAATATCTGGAACAGCTATGTGGACTGGGGTATTCGTAACCCCGTTGCGCATGCGGCGATCCGCCAGATTGGCGTCAGTGAAAAGCTGAGCACCGAAACGGAACAGGCGGTGAAAGAGATGTTCCCGGAGCTGCATGAACTCTGCCGCCGCTCGGTGCGTCAGGTGTTTATGTCTGATGAATTTAAAACGTTTGGCGATGCGCTTTTCTTATCGCTGGCCGAATCCACGATGGAATTTGCCACCCGCGATCCGTCCCGCGCCGTTGAGTTTAAAGCGCTCGGCTTTGAGGTGATGTGGCGCGGGCTTGCCCAGGAAGAGAGCGATGGACAGTAAAACGTTGCAGGAGCACGCAAAACGCGTGGCGCTGGAGCTGCCGTTCACCGAACACTGCTGGCCGTTTGGGCCGGAGTTTGACGTGTTTAAAGTGGGTGGAAAAATTTTCATGATTGTGGCCGTCGCACACGGGCGGCCGCACGTCAGCCTGAAGTCAGACCCGGAAAAATCGCTGTTAAATCAGCAGATTTATCGCGGCGTTGAACCGGGCTATCACCTCAACAAAAAGCACTGGATTTCCCTTTACGGCACTGAAGACGTGACGCCGGAACTGGTTACCGATCTCATTAATGATTCCTGGCATCTGGTGGTGGATAAACTGCCGAAAAAAGACCAGAAGTGGATCCGGCCGGTCTGATTGTTCGTCTGAGACGAACAGATTAAGCGCTCGAATTGCCCTTATCTTTTTCCGCGTCCCGCTGTAATCTGCTCTCCTTTCGCGCCCGCACGCGGGCGAATTTCATCATCAGGAGTTGTTATGGATATCATTTCTGTTGCGCTGAAACGCCACTCCACCAAGGCGTTCGACGCAAGCAAAAAACTGACCGCTGAAGAAGCGGAAAAAATCAAAACCCTGCTGCAGTACAGCCCGTCAAGCACCAACTCCCAGCCGTGGCACTTCATCGTGGCCAGCACCGAGGAAGGAAAAGCGCGCGTGGCGAAATCCGCTGCGGGCACCTATGTGTTCAACGAACGCAAAATGCTGGATGCCTCTCACGTGGTGGTGTTCTGCGCGAAAACCGCGATGGACGATGCATGGCTGGAGCGCGTTGTCGACCAGGAAGAGGCCGATGGCCGTTTCAACACGCCGGAAGCTAAAGCCGCGAACCATAAGGGCCGCACCTACTTCGCCGACATGCACCGCGTGGATCTGAAAGATGACGACCAGTGGATGGCGAAGCAGGTTTACCTGAACGTCGGTAACTTCCTGCTGGGCGTTGCTGCGCTGGGCCTGGACGCAGTACCGATTGAAGGTTTCGACGCCGGGATCCTCGACGAAGAGTTTGGCCTGAAAGAGAAGGGCTTCACCAGCCTGGTGGTGGTGCCGGTTGGGCATCACAGCGTTGAAGATTTCAACGCCACGCTGCCAAAATCTCGCCTGCCGCTGAGCACGATTGTGACCGAGTGCTGATCAACACGGGCCGCTCTGTGCGGCCCGTTACGCTTTACTGATGTCTAACCTGGGATGTGGATGCACGTCGCGATCGTATCTCCAGGCAAACGCAATCCAGCGCTCCTCCAGTTCGGCATATGAACTCACCGGTGTTAAGTGCCACTCTTCCCCTACCGTACCGTCCGCCACGCTTATCCGATAATTCATGCTGAACGCCCAGTCGATCATGCGTAACCAAAACCACTGTCCGTCACCGGTTTGCTCGCTGTCAGAAACCACAATGTCGTATTCGCTTAGCACCCACTGGAAGAAGGATTGGGGTAATCCACTGATTACCCGCTGATGGACAGCGCGTGGCGTACGCCAGACCATAACCTGTGTCGCAGCCCCGTGGGGAAAGGTAATTTCTTTATGAAACGTCAACCTAACGGCATACGCCGTATAGGGTTTTCCGTCGTCGATGGTGACGAGACGATATTCATTACCGTAGCGCGATTTTATCAGGCGATATCCCACCGGCAGCATAAATCCGGGCAGATGAAAATCCACCGTACCCCGCGCAAGAAACGCTTCGGTATGTTCGACGTTTCGGGAGATAAGGCCTAATTTTTGGCTGAAATCTGCGGAATCAATCATCAGTGGCAACATGGTGGTTGCTCATTGCGAGAGTATAGACGACTTAACACCTCGTCGAAATGATGTCGATTCAGTCGATGGGTTTAAGCTAAACCCAACATTACACCGGTCTCCTCCACTTAGCAGATTCGGCTCTTATTCCCTGAAACCGTCTCGCAAAAAACTTATTTCCCCTGCGCCGCCAGCCACGCCATCGCCCGCTCCCCGGCCTCATCCACCGGCAGATACACCAGCAACCGCGAGCCGTTTCGCGGCGCGGAATACCAGTACATCTGCTGCAGCGTAAAATCCCCCAGCTCGGGATGGGTAAACAGCTTGAGCTGGTTCTCCACGCCGCGCACGTCGTTGCGCTGGTGCCACAGGGTTTTAAACTCTTCGGACACCGCAAAGAAGCGCGCCAGTTTGGCCTCCCACAGAGGATCGCCCCGGTGTTCGGCCATCGCCGCCCGGAAATAGGAGACAAAGATGGGCAGCACGTCGTCGCGTCTGCCGAGGCGGGCGCGCCACGCCGGATGGGTGAGGAACAGATAAATACAGTTGCGATCTTCGGGAGGGATGTCATTGAAATCGACGCCCATCAGATGCCCGAAGCTGTCGTTCCACGCCACGATATCGAAGTTCGGTTTCTGAATGCTGGCGGGTTTCGGCATCAGCGTATCCAGCAGGCGGCGCGTGCCTTCGCTGATGCCCTCGCAGCAGACCGCCTGCGGCGCTTCACCCGGCGGTAAACCGGCTAATACAAACAGGTGCCGGGCTTCAGTTGGGGTACATTGCAGCGCTTTTGCCACGGCCGCCATCACCGCGCTGGACGGATTGACGTCCCTGCCCTGCTCAAGCCAGGTGTACCAGGTCACGCCCACGTCAGCGAGCATCGCCACCTCTTCCCGGCGCAGACCCGGCGTGCGGCGACGACCGCTGCGCGGCAGGCCGAGACGCTGCGGATCGAGGCTTTCACGCCGGGCGCGTAAAAATGCCCCGAGCTGTTTTCGGGTGTCATCCTGAAGTGAGACGACAGGTTCAGACATCAGCGCCATAAATCCCCCTGCATGGTAGTGCCAGTACCAGTATAAGCAAGAACTGGTACCCGTTTATCTGATGGTAGATGCTACGACCATCTGCTGAATGACGCAATGGAGTTACCATGAATACGTCAGTTGTTTCACCGGGTCGCGCTGGCCTGATATTGCTGTTAACCGGCCAGATGCTGCCGATGATTGATACCTCAATCACCAACGTGGCGCTGGACGCCATTACCCATTCACTGCACGCTACCGCCACCGAGCTGGAGCTGATCGTCGCGCTCTACGGCGTGGCCTTTGCCGTCTGCCTCGCGCTCGGCAGCAAGCTGGGGGATAATTTTGGCCGTCGCCGTCTGTTCATGTGGGGTGTGGCGAGCTTTGGCCTGGCCTCGCTGCTCTGCGGAATAGCGGGGAACATTGAACAGCTGCTGGCCGCGCGCATCGTTCAGGGCGCGGGTGCCGCACTCATCATGCCGCAAATTCTTGTCACGCTGCACGTGACGCTGAAAGGTACCGCCCACGCAAAAGCCATCAGCCTGTTTGGCGGCATCGGTGGGATTGCGTTTATCGTCGGCCAGATGGGCGGCGGCTGGCTGGTGTCGGCGGATATCGCCGGGCTGGGCTGGCGTAACGCCTTCTTTATCAACGTGCCGATCTGTCTGGTGGTGCTGGCGCTAAGTCGCCATTTCGTACCCGAAACCCGTCGCGAGACGCCGTCACGCATCGACTGGACCGGAACCGTGCTGCTGGCGATCATTCTTTGCTGCCTGCTGTTCCCGATGGCGCTCGGCCCACAGTGGCACTGGTCGTGGCCGCTGAAGGTTATGCTTCTCGCCATTATTCCGCTGGGCTGGCTGACGGCGCTGAATGCGCGCAAAAAGGAGCGTGAGAATGCCCACCCGCTGATCCCGCCGCGCCTGCTGCAGCTTCGCAGCGTTCGCTTTGGCATTCTGATTGCGATGCTCTTTTTCAGCGTCTGGTCCGGGTTTATGTTCTGTATGGCGCTCACCATGCAAACCGGTCTGGGGATGGCCCCATGGCAGTCCGGAAACAGTTTTATCGCCCTTGGCGTGACCTACTTTGTTTCGGCCTGGTTCGCGCCGCGGCTGATTGCCCGCTACAGCACCAGCACTATTCTGCTGACGGGTCTGGCAATCCAGATTATCGGCCTGCTGGCTCTGATCGCCACGTTCCGCATTTGGGGCGTGGAAAATACCCCCCTGACGCTGGCACCCGCCACCGGACTGGTGGGCTACGGTCAGGCGCTGATCGTGAACAGTTTCTACCGCATCGGGATGCGCGATATTCAGCCTGACGATGCCGGGGCCGCGAGCGCCATTCTCAGTACCCTGCAGCAGGCCGCGCTGGGGCTTGGCCCGGCCATTTTCGGCGCGATTTTGCTCCACGCGCTGCAGAACCATCACGGGGATTACACCCAGGCGGTGAACGTCTTCCTGATGGTGGAAACGGCGATGATGGTGGTGCTTGCCCTGGCGACGCTGCGCATCCGCCATCGCCTGTGCCTGCCGGTGGTAAAGGTCTGCCAGGCCACCAAATAAGCCCGTGAATTTGCATAATAGATCCGCAGCCGCCATTATGGGGCTGCATCAATACAGGAGACGTTATGCAGGAATTAATTGCTCAGGTTGAAGAGTTAGGCATTGAAATTAATCACACCACCTCTTTAGTGATTATCTTTGGTATTATTTTTCTTACCGCCATCATCGTTCATTTTATTCTGCACAAAGTGGTGCTTCGCGCTTTCGAAAAACGCGCGCAGGCCAGCAGCCATTTGTGGCTGCAGATCATCACCCAGAATAAATTATTTCACCGTCTGGCCTTCACCCTTCAGGGGATAATCGTCAACGTTCAGGCGGTACTGTGGCTGCAAAAAGGCAGCGAAGCGGCGGAAATTCTCACGACATGCGCAAAGCTGTGGGTCATGGTGTATGCCCTGCTCTCCTTCTTCTCGCTGCTGGACGTGATTTTTAATCTGTCGCAGAAAATGGCCACCGCATCACAGCTGCCGCTGAAGGGGATCTTCCAGGGCATCAAGCTGGTGAGCGCCATCCTGGTGGGGATATTGATTATCTCCCTGCTCATCGGCCAGTCCCCGGCGATTCTGATCAGCGGTCTGGGCGCCATGGCTGCCGTTCTGATGCTGGTGTTTAAAGACCCGATACTCGGACTTGTGGCGGGGATTCAGCTTTCCGCCAACGACATGCTCAAGCTCGGCGACTGGCTGGAGATGCCGAAATACGGTGCCAACGGCACGGTGACGGACATCGGCCTGACCACCGTTAAGGTGCGAAATTTCGATAATACGATTACGACCATTCCGACGTGGGCGCTGGTCTCCGACGCCTTTATCAACTGGAGCGGCATGTCGGCCTCCGGCGGTCGACGCATTAAGCGCAGCCTGAACATTGATACCACCAGCATTCATTTTCTCGACGAGCAGGAACAGCAGAAACTTATTCAGGCGAAACTGCTTAAGCCCTATCTGGCCGCTCGACATGAGGAAATAAACCTGTGGAATCAGAAGAACGGTGAAGGAGAATCGGTATTAAACCTTCGCAAGATGACCAATATCGGCACCTTCCGCGCCTACCTGAACGAATATCTTCGCAACCACCCGCGCATTCGCAAAGATATGACGCTGATGGTGCGTCAGTTGGCGCCTGACGCGAATGGCTTGCCGATTGAAATATATGCCTTTACCAATACGGTGGTCTGGGCAGAATATGAGGAGATACAGGCCGACATCTTCGACCATATTTTCGCGGTGGTGGATGAATTTGGTTTGCGTATTCACCAGTCGCCGACGGGGAATGATATTCGCTCCCTGTCGGGGGTCATCGTCAGATAATCAGTTTCGGACACCGGGCGTGAAGGCAGGTGCGGTCTGGTGCCCTCACCCCGGCCCTCTCCCACGGGGAGAGGGTGAAAAGCAGATCACTTTTTTCGGGATAGCTTAAACGCCACAAACAGGAATATAACCCACACCGGCAGCAGCATCGCGGACAGGCGCATCTCATCCATGGTGCACATCAGCACCAGAATCAGCCCCAGGAAAGCGATACAGATGTAGTTCCCCGCCGGGTAAAGGAGCGCTTTGAACTGCGTTTCGCGTCCCTTGCGGCGCATCGCGGCGCGAAAGCGCAGGTGCGCCAGGCAGATCATGATCCAGTTCAGCAGCAGCGTGGCGACAACCAGCGCCATCAGCAGGCCGAAGGCCTCTTTCGGCAGGAGGTAGTTGATCAGCACCACCAGCGACGTGATGGCCCCTGACAGCAACAAAGAGTTCACCGGCACGCCGCGACGGCTAACGCGGGTTAAAAAGCGCGGTGCGTTGCCCTGTACGGAGAGGCCAAACAGCATACGGCTGTTGGAGTAAACGCCGCTGTTATAGACCGACAGCGACGCCACCAGAATGACGAAGTTCAGCGCCGAGGCGACCACGTTGCTGTTCAGATCGTGGAAAATCATCACGAACGGGCTGCTGTCGGACTTCACTTCCACCCACGGATAGAGGGCCAGCAAGACCACCAGCGAGCCGATGTAGAACAGCAGGATCCGATACACCACCTGGTTAACCGCTTTGGGAATGCTTTTATGCGGGTCGCGCGCTTCGGCGGCGGTAATGCCAATTAGCTCCAGCCCACCGAAGGAGAACATGATCACCGCCAGGGAGAGAATCAGCCCTTTCCAGCCGGTGGCGAGGAAGCCGCCGTGCTGCCACAGGTTGTCGATCGTGGCGCGCTCGCCGCCGTGGCCAGAGAACAGCAGCCACAGGCCAAAGCCGATCATGCCGATAATCGCCAGCACCTTGATCAGCGCAAACCAGAATTCGGTTTCGCCATACAGGCGGACGTTGACGAGGTTAACGGCGTTAATAATGATGAAGAAGGCCGCCGCCCAGACCCACGTCGGGACATCCGGCAGCCAGTACTGCATATAGATGCCTGCGGCGGTTAACTCCGCCATCCCCACCAGCACGAACATTACCCAGTAGTTCCAGCCGGACAGGAAGCCGGCAAACGGGCCCCAGTATTTATAAGCAAAGTGCGCGAAGGAGCCTGAAACCGGCTCTTCAACGACCATCTCGCCAAGCTGGCGCATGATCAGGAAGGCAATAATCCCGGCGATACCATAACCCAGCAGAACCGCCGGGCCAGCCATCTGAATAGCGGGGCCTATGCCGAGAAACAGCCCGGTACCGATTGCGCCGCCAAGGGCAATTAACTGAATATGTCGATTTTGCAACCCACGTTGCAGCGTCGGATTCTGATCCGACGAGGCTTCGGCGCTACCATGGCCTGAAGCGGATGACGCGTCTTTCACGTCCTACCCCTGTCTCTTTTTTAGAAGGGGCACGTTTTAACACTTCATGCTGGAGGTAGCAAGGGATTGGGGCATCCCTGCCCCGGATAACGAGATGGAACGCTTAGAATTCGTAGCCAACCGAGACCTTAAAGGTGCGCGGTTCGCCCTGCGTAATATAGGTACCGGAATCGTCCACGCTGGCCCAGTAGTTTTCATTGGTCACGTTGTCGATGCCCGCGCGCACGGTCATCTGGTTTGCATTGTGGTTCACCGCGAAGCGATAGCGCATCCCCAGATCCAGCGTGGTGTAGCTGTCCAGCTTTTTGGTGTTTGCAAGGTCAGCATATTGCGCGCCGGAGTGATTCACGCGGGCGGTGGCAGTCAGGCCGTCAATCGGCTTAATGTCGTACTCTGCGCCCAGCACGGCGTAAAAGTTCGGAATACCGATCGCATCGTTACCCTGATTTACGCCGTTTTTGGTTTTGGTTAGCTCAGCCTGCAGCCAGGTAGCGCTGGCGTTCAGACGCATCCCCAGCATTGGCTCGCCGAAGACGTTCAGCTCCACGCCACGGTTACGCTGTTCAGCGTCAAGGCCGTAGTGACCGCTGTCGTCGAGGATCGCCGACGGCATTTTGATTTCGAACAGCGCAAGCGAGCCGCCTACGCGGCCAAAGTCCGCCTTCACGCCCACTTCATTCTGCTTAGAGTGAACGATACCGGTGCTCTGGCCGTAGTTGGTGGCGGTATTAGGCGCGGTTTTGCCCGGCTGCAGCGCTTCGGTATGGTTGGCATAGAGGGAAAGCGTCTCCCACGGCTTGTAGACCACGCCGTAGGTTGGCATCCAGCGGCTGCCGTCGAAGCCATCCGCCGCGTTTTCCGCACCGGTAATTTTGTTATACCCGCGAATGACCACCTTCTGGTGGCGGGCGCCTGCGGTGAACAGCAGTTTGTCGTCCAGTACGCCCAGCGTATCGCTCAGCAGCCAGCCCTGTGTGCGCGTGCGTCCGCTGGTCAGCGGGTCGCTGTACTTTCCGCCGGAGCCGTTGAAGTTGCTGCTGTCCGGCATATCGACGCCGGTATTGTGGTAGATGTTGGTGGTCGGGTTATCCTTCGCAGCCGACATTTTCCACGCGATTTTTTCGTTTTTGGTCATCGCCGAATAGCCGACATTGACCTTGTGCGAGATAAAACCGGTATCAAAGTTACCGCGAATGCCCGCCATGCCGCTGACGGAATCGCTGATACGGTTGGTATCAAGGCGGCTGGCCGTTGCCTTACCGCTTTTATCGACCAGCTTCGGCGCGCTGTAGATCCCTTCCTCGTGCGCGTGCTGCGCGCCCAGGCCGGTGTAGGCGGTCCAGCCGTCGGTGATGTCGTACTCGCTGCGCCACATCCCGAACTCGTTTTCGATGTCGCTGTAGGCCCACTTCTGAGAGAAGTTGCGATCGTTTTTCGGCGGCTCGGGTACGAAATCCACCGCGGAGATATTGACGCTGATCGGGCTGCCGTGGAAGGTTTTCTTCTGATAGCCGAGATCCAGCGAGGTGCGGAAGCGGTCACCGCTGTAATCCAGGCCGGTAGAGAGCAGCGTGGTGCGGCGGCGGTCATTCGGTATGCCGGTTTCCCCTTCGCGATGGACCAGGTTCACCCGCGCGCCAAACTGGTCGCTGTCGCCGTAGCGACGGCCCGCATCCAGCGTGGTGCCAATCTGGGAATCAGAGGTATAGTCGATGCCCACTTTCGCCTGCGGGAGTTCGCCCGCGTGTTTGGGCTCAAGGTTGATCATCCCGCCCACGCCGGAGCTCGCCGCGCCGTTCATCAGCGAGTTGGCCCCTTTGAAGATCTCGATGCGATCGACCATCTGGGTATCTACTACCTGCCGCGGCAGCACGCCGGACAGACCGCCAAAGGTCATGTCGTCACCGTCAAACTTCAGGCCGCGGATGCGGTAGGTTTCCGCGCTGTTGCCATACCCCTGAACGAACTGCACGCCCGCGTCGTTAGCGACCACGTCAGCAATGGTTTTCGCCTGCTGATCTTCCACCAGCTTTGAGGTGTAGCTGATGATGTTGAACGGCACGTCCATGGCGTTCTGCTGGCCCAGCATTCCCATGCGTCCGCCGTTCGCCACCTGTCCGTCAAGGAAGGCCGGTACCAGCTGGTCGCCACCGGGTTTGAACTCGCTGGCAGGCTTAGCCTGCACGATGAGGGTATCTTCTTTTTGATCGTCAGCCGCGAAGGCGGAATGTGTTATTGCGCCAACGGCGAGCGCCAGCAGCGTTTTGTGTATGTTGGTGTTGTTCATCGTTAACTCATTTGAAAGTGCGCGCAAAAATGACCCGTTGTCGGGCCTTAGAATGTGTTTGCTGAAATGCAAATGAGAACTATACGCATTATAAATGCATTAGCAAGTGTAACCGCGTTCATGAGGAGGTATGGCGAGAAAAGAGGGTGAACAACCACCCCGTTTCGGGGTGGCTGCAATGACGTTATTTTTTCTTGTAGATATTGGCCGTACCGTGAATTTTATTGTTGGTGTTCCCTGAAGTGAGCACCAGGACATCCGCGCCTTTCTTATCGGCTTTCTCAATCAGTTCTTTTTTTGCATCATCCACCGATACTTCATTCGAGGTGTTTACCGTACCGATTTTTTTATATTGAGATGCAACTTTTTTGAACTCGCTTTTAGTGAGTAGCTGTGCAGCAAAAGCATTGGTTGTAAACAGTAACGCCGTTCCCAACAAAATAGCAGTCGTCTTTTTCATAACCTTTTTCCTTGAGATTAATCAGCAACTACGAAAAACCTCACGCATTGCGGTGAGGTTTTATGAGCATGGTAGAGAATCTCAGAGAATGCCATACCTTCGGGAAAAATCTTTTATAACAACCCGTTGCATGAAATTACTAACGAATATTAAGAATATTCGAATACACGTGCGGTGCCAGCAATATCAATGCGTACCGTCGTGCCAGGGTTCCATCCTGGCTGGCTGACGGTCTTCAGGGTCACGGGCTCGTGCTGCCCGGCGAGCCCAAGGGTGAGCGTCGACAGCTGGCCGGTGAAGTCCACATCAAGAATCGAGATTGGGCTTTCATGGGAGGCACATGCCGTCACGCTCAGCTGTTCCGGGCGCAGCATCACTCTGCCCTGCCCTGTAGCCTGCGCGTTGTCCGTGGGCACCTCACCCAGGGCGCACAGGGCGTAGCCCGCGGTGAGCTGCGCAGGCAGGATCAGCGCATCGCCAAGAAACAGCGCCGTCTCTTCGTCAACCGGACGGGTGTACACCTCATAAGGCGTCCCGACCTGCGTGAAGCGCCCGGAGCGCATGACCGCGACCTGCGTGGCAAAGGACAACGCTTCGTTCTGATCGTGGGTGACCAGAATCGAGGCCACGCCCGCTTCGGCCAGCAGATCGGCCGTGGCTTTACGGGTCATGGCGCGCAGGCCGGTGTCCAGCGCCGAGAAAGGTTCATCCAGCAGCATCAGTGAAGGACGCAGGGCCAGCGCACGGGCAAGCGCCACGCGCTGCTGCTGTCCGCCGGAAATCTCATGGGGCCAGTGCGTTGCGAGCTGCCTGTCCAGAGAGACCATCTCCATCAGCGCCTCAACGCGCTGGCGCTTCTCGTGGCGGGTACCGTCCAGCCCCCAGGCAATGTTGTCTGCCACATTAAGGTGGGGGAAAAGCGCCCCTTCCTGAGGTACAAAACCGATCCGGCGCAGGTGGGCGGGAACAAAGTTGTTTTCATCAAACAGCGTTCTCCCCTGCATGACAATACGTCCGGTGTCGGGCGTTTCGAACCCGGCAAGAATACGCAGCAGCGTGGTTTTCCCCGACCCGGACGGCCCGACAATCGCCGTCCTGCTCCCCGGCGCAACGCTCAGGTTTAAGCTGTCGAGCACCTGCACATCAGAAAACGATTTAGAAATGGCGGTTAATTCAAGCATGTCATAGCCCTGCAATTTTCTTCGACTGCATATAGAGAATGGCGGTCAGCGGGAGTGAAATCAGGATCATCAGCATCGCGTAAGGGGCGGCGGCAACATAGTCAATTTCACTGGTTAGCGCCCAGAATCCGGTGGAGAGCGTGCGCGTGCCCAGCGGAGAGAGCAGCAGCGTGGCGGTCAACTCGTTGCTGACGCCGAGGAAAACCAGCGCGGCCCCCGCTGCCGCACCCGGCGCGGCCAGCCGCATCGTGACGCTCCAGAGCGCCTTCGCGGGCGTGCTGCCCAGGCTGCGCGCCACGTTTTCCAGCTCAACCGGCGCCTGAGCAATCCCCGCCCGCAGGTTGATGAGCGCACGGGGCATAAACATCAGCAGGTAGGCCAGGAACAGGGTAATTTCCGTCTGGTAAATGGGACGGGCGTAATGAATAGTGACGGTGACCAGCGCCAGCGCCGTGACTATGCCCGGCAGCGAACTGGTGATATAGATGCACCCTTCCAGCATCCGGAAGATGCGGTGTGGATAGCGGATACCGAGCCACGCGATGGGGATCACGCACACGGTCGTGAGAAGTGCGCCGCCCACGCCGAGCATCAGCGTCTGGCGCAGGGAGTGCCAGAGATCGGCACTCATCCAGTTTTGCGCGCCGCCGAGCCAAACCCAGCGACATAGAACAATTAACGGCACGCCCAGCGCCAGCACGATCAGCACGATGAAAAACAGCTGACCCAGCGCGGCCGCCGCAGGCTTCAGCGGCCAGCGTTTCTGCTCGCGCGCGGCCCCGGCGCCAATTCGCGCGTAGCGGGCTTTTCCACGCGTCACGCCTTCCAGCATTAATATAGCCAGGCAGCACAAGGCCAGCACGCCCGCCAGCATGTTTGCCGCCGGGCCGCTGAAGGTAGACTGAAACTGGTCATAAATGGCCGTGGTGAAGGTATCAAAGCGGATCATCACGTACAGGCCATATTCCGCCAGCAGGTGCAGCGCCACCAGCAGCGCGCCGCCGCAGATAGCCAGCTTGAGCTGGGGCAGCACCACACGGAAAAAGACCTTCCACGGCGGCGTGCCGAGCGACGCGGCGACATCTTCAAGCGTCGGATCAAGGCGACGCAGCACCGCCGCAACCGGCATATAGATAAACGGATAGTACGCAAGAACCGAGAGGAACACGCCCGCGGAAAGCCCATGCATGGACGGGACAACGCTCACCCAGGCATAGCTTTGCACAAACGCCGGAATGGCCAGCGGAGCGACCGCCAGCGCGGACCAGATGCCCCGTCCGGCAAGCTGCGTGCGCTCTGTGAGCCAGGCTATCACCACGCCCGTCACGATACACAGCGGAACCGCCAGGGCCGTCAGCCACAGCGTGTTGCCGAGCAGCTCAGCCACACGCGGGCGAAACACCAGCGCCTTAATGGTTTCCCAGCCGGTCTCAATGCCAATGGCAATGATAAAACCCAAAGGCAGAAGCGCCATTAATGAAAACAACACAGCTAACGCAACCATCGGCAGTGCAGGACGCCTGCGGACAGGCTCCTGCACTCTGTTTTTTCCGATGTCGAGACTCAGACCAGACATAAGACGTTCACTTCACTCTCAGGATCACAGCAGACCGGCTTGCGTCATCAGCTCGATAACTTTTTTACTGTTGAGCGTTGAAGGTTCAACTTTCGGTGCATCAAGATCTTTCAGCGGAACCAGTTTCGGGTTGGAGGCCGCGTTCACGCCCACTGCATACTCAAAGGCGTTGTTGGTACGCAGACTTTCCTGACCTTCTTTGCCGGTAATGTACTTGATGAAGGCCTGCGCCTGCGCTTTGTGTTTGCTGGACGCCAGCACGCCACCGCCGGAAAGGCTTACGAACGCGCCCGGATCCTGGTGTTTGAAGTAGTAGAGCTGAGTGTTTTTGCTGTTTTCACCGGTTTTGGACTGGTCGACAAAGCGGTAGTAGTGATAAATCACGCCGCCATCAATCTGGCCGGCATTGACTGCCTTCATCACGGTGCTGTTGCCTTTATAGGCAACGAAATTGGCTTTCATCGCTTTAAGCCATTCCAGGGTGGCCTTCTCGCCCTTCAGGGCCAGCATCGCGCTCACGATGGCCTGGAAATCCGCGCCTGAAGGAGATGCCGCCCAGCGGCCTTTCCACTCGGGTTTCGCCAGATCCATCAGCGACTTAGGCAGCTGCTGTTCGCTGAGTTTTGCCGGGTTATACACAAATACCGTGCTGCGGGCGGCAATGCCGATCCAGCGGCCGTGCGCAGGACGATATTCCGCCGGTACCTGCTTCAGGGTGTCTGGATCCAGCGGCGCAAACAGGTTTGCATTATCCACCAGCACCATGGACGGCGAGTTCTCCGTCAGGAATACGTCTGCCGGCGACGCGCTGCCCTCCTGCACCAGCTGGTTACCCAGCTCGCTGTCATCACCATTACGTAGAGTGACTTTAATACCGGTTTCTTTAGTAAAACCGTCAACCCACGACTTCACCAGGTTTTCGTGCTGCGCGTTATAAACAACGATACCTTCGTTGTTATCGGCGGCAACCGCTTGTGCGGAAAGGAAAAGGGAGGAAGACAACAAGGCAAGCGAGAAGCAGGACAGCAGGCGAGAATTCATGAACATATCCTTAATAGACCAACGGGAGTAACCACTCATAGCTTTGTGGGACAGGATTAAAGCATACAACAACGCTAATGATAATTAGTATCAATCGAGTTTAGTCGTAAAAGTGTAAAATTTCTTTTTAGCAGATTTTAGAATGATAAAAATCCAAATTTTAATGAGAGATAATTATTAGATTAAGAAAACCTTAAGCCTGCCTATAATAAATTAATTAGCCTTCTATTTATTATGACGCGAAGGTAAATCTGTTATTCATGCGCCCGGCAGATATAAAAGCCCCGATATTGCGGGGCTTTGTATGCTTATCCGGAGGTAGCTAAATTTATAAGGCTACTCATTTAAAAAGCATCACATAACCGCATGAGGGGCATACGCAGGATAGGTGAAGAACAATAAATGCACGCCGTTCAGCCCAAAATGGAATAACGTTGCAACCCAGAGCCTGCCGCTCCACATCCACGCCAGGCCGTAAATAATGCCGGAGAGGCTGGCAAAAATAATCAGCAGTAAACCGCCGCTATAATGCATCAGCCCAAAGATGACTGAGGCAATCAACAGCGCTACAACAGGATGAACGATCCGGGACAAGCGCTGCTGAAGGTAGCCTCTGAACAGAGCTTCCTCGGCCAAAGAGACGAAGAAAATATTCGCAAGGGCAAATTGCGCGAACCATTCTGGCGCATGTGGCTCAATTCTCAGCCCGCCCAACGCCACAGCCAGAAGTAACAGCGCGGGTACCGCAAGTACCAATATTCCCCAGCCGAGCTTGCCAATTTTATAGAGGGGTTTTGCTACGAATAGCGTTGGCATGCACGTAATTAAAAAGAACGGCACCACCGCCTTGTCCATATTAAAGTACATACTGAACGGTATGCTTTGCGGACCAACGACGACAGCATCCAGCACTTTGGGATTATGGAAGCCCGGGAGCACATGCATAACCAGGGCAACGGCGATGACCACGCACAGGCCTTCGACCAGATATGTGTATTTATTATTTTTATTACGTAGCCATTCAACAACAGACCAGCCAACAACGATTGATGCAATAACCAGCAGCGCCGGGGCGTCAAGAATACTCTGTTTCCAGCCGAGAAATGCCGTTAATCCCAGCATCAGGTAAGCCAGGCTTTTATTAAGAGAGAGTGCGGCAAGCGAAGTTGCGAGTAGATACCACATAAATGTCCTTCATGACCGGTAAGTTTTAGGGGTGATGTCCCAAATATGTCCCACAATGGAAATCAGGAGGATGTGAAGGAGGCGTAACTCTATGAAATTAAATGGCACGCCCTGTAGGATTCGAACCTACGACCTACGGCTTAGAAGGCCGTTGCTCTATCCAACTGAGCTAAGGGCGCACTGAGAAGTGTGTACTTCGCGGTGGTGAAACGCGAAGAATTATACGGTCAATGGCAGGTGAGTCAATGCCTTTTCCGTTTTCAGAGTCAATTACCGCTAGCCGATTGTAAATACGGCTATTTTCTCAACATTTTGTCCTGTTTCACCGTAAAATTTAGCGCTGCGAAAAGGCTTAGTTGCATTTAAGTAACGCCTGCTGTTTTCCCGAACGTCAGCTCGTCACACTAGAGTCAGGTATCCCGGCCGCCTGGAGGCTGACAGACAACAGGACAATGGAGTGACAGCGCAAAACCTGATCGATACGCCCCCCCGGTTACAGTACATATCTCAGGACATCGTCGGCATTAAGCTTGAGCCCATCGTCGCCCTTACCTCCTTACGTCAGGTTGGCGTCGAGGTCCTTAGCGTTCTGGCCGACACGCGGCACAGTGAGGACTTTTTTTGCGATCGGTCCGCAGACTGGTCGATAACGCTGCTTGAAGCGCAGCTTGCCGCGTTAAAAAATACGCCGCACGGTCATAACCTTTTTATTAATCTGCCGATAACCGTTCTGACAGAGCCCACGTCTTTTCAGCGACTTATAAGATTATCCTGCGTGCCGCTCAATATTGAGTTTGTCGACCCCGCGTCCATTTTGGCGCTTTCCGTCGCACAGAAGCAGTTCGTGGTTCAGAATCTCCATCAGTTGAGCAGACGAGGGCACGCAATCTGGCTGGACGACATCGATGACGTCTTAGTGCAGTCGTTTTTATCCTTTCGACTCCCGTTAAACGGCATCAAAATAGATAAGGAAGCATTCTGGCGTTTACGCGACACCCCTGAGTTGAGGCAACTGGTTTCCCTTTGCTTTCAGCTTGCCGGGAAAGTGCTTATTGAAGGTATTGAGACTGAACGCGATCGTACCTGTGCACTGCAGGCAGGCGCAGATCTCGGCCAGGGGTATTACTGGCCGTCCTGGACATGGCCGGAGGATTAGAAAGCCATTTCCAGGAGGGAGACCATGCGAATGACAGTGCGCCGTTACCGGCGGCGGCGTACAGGAAGTGATGCACTGGGATTTACGCGCTCACCTTTTGCTCCCCCCTTTTTCGACCGGCTCGAATTCTTGAGCCAGTCCATCAGCCAGCCCCGCAAAACAGACGCCCCTTTTATCCTTCTGGTGACTGAGGATCACTACCTGCGCACCGGTTTTCTCAACGGGCAATTTCCCCTGAGCAGCTGCTGCGACTACGCCACGCTGGACGATGCCCTCATCGCTCAGACGCAGTGGCCCTCAGCCCGTCTGGTCGTGGATATTGAAAGCCGGTCCACGGGGCTTCTGGAGAAACTGGATCAGTTGAGACGGCATAGTCTGTTTCCTCCGTTCCTGACGCCCTGGCTGTTGGTCAGGGCCGATAATTACGACACCCGCCTCTTCTGCAAAGCGGCAGGTCCCTTTCATGTTCTCGAACGCCAGCTGAATGCCGCTGCGCTCCAGCAGAGCCTGCTGGATACCCTCCCTCCGCAGGGTACGGAGAAAGACTGGTTTTCGCGCAACGAATGGCCCATCCTGCAGGAGCTTTCCCGGGGCAAGACATTACGTCAGATTGCCCTTATGCAGAATCGTCCCTATAGCCGTATTATCTATCGTCTCAGCTGCATTCTGGTGAAGCTCGGGCTGAGCCATCGTCAGGAATTACTGCATCTTCTTAATAACCTCTCAGACTGCACATTTTCACTCACGTCCTAACCCCTTATTTCCTAAAGCTGTTTAGGAATTTACTTACCACTTGCGTTGCATAAATGTTAATTTTTAACAATTAAATCGAATTTATAACTATTCCTAATTTAAGGACGCGAACATTGTGAAATGCCACAGAATGAACAAACGGCAGCACTTTACTCCATCCGTTAAGTGAATGCAGATAGCGTTAACAAGATGATAATGATGTAAAAACAAGCAGCTTAGCGACAACGTCCGGGAGGAAAAAGCAAAGCGGATAGCATGTTCTCCTGTGCAGGAGATGCGGACCTTCTAATCAACCAGCGCGCTTTCAGATGAAGGACTGGCGGCCTGCGAGGGCAATTGTTGAGCTCATCAGCGTGGGTTAGTCCCCCTAAATGATGGGTATTTTCGTTAACAATTAATCAACATAAAGAGATATCTGTTATTTTTTGTTATTACATAAAGATGAAAATATGCGGTAAATGAGATAACAGGATATTTCCGCTAAATTTAAAAAAATAGCGATTCAGATCCAGAAGATAATACAAACCCATAAGCGGATATTAATTTACAGGGTTTTCGGAAAAAACTTACCCTGTATAATAAGATGCGTATCAAATCTGAATAAGAAAAACCTTTTTGCCAACACCAGCCTAATGAGATGACCGCGCTGAGGCATAGTTCTTTTCATTACGTAAACAAGGATGCTTTCGCTCTTTCCAGGGAAATACTACGGTATAGGGATCTGCACATTATATCCTTCCGGCATTTCGAGAGTTTTACAAACTCTGCATAACGCTTTTAACAATCTGAGGCATTAAAAATGAAACCGGCATCCGTTATCATTATGGACGAACATCCTATCGTCAGAATGTCGATAGAAGTCCTGCTACAGAAAAATAAGAATATCACAGTCAAGCTCAAGTCTGGCGATAGCCATGAAGTTCTTGACTGTATCCGCAATCACCCTATCGATCTGGTGATCCTTGACATTGAACTCACGGGCACGGATGCTTTCGCTTTGCTTAAGAGAATCAGAAACTTAAACAAAGACATTAAGGTTCTGTTTCTCTCGTCTAAATCAGAGTTATTTTACGCGGGTCGCGCCATTCGCGCCGGGGCAAATGGCTTCGTCAGTAAGCGTAAAGATTTGGGTGAGATCTACAACGCCGTAGAAATGATCCTGATGGGCTATTCCTTTTTCCCGTCAGAAACGCTGAACTTTATAAACCATTTGGGTTCAGGGAAAGGGATGGCAGTAGATATGCCATTATCGAATCGCGAGGTCACGGTATTACGATATCTGGCGAATGGATTATCCAATAAGGAAATTGCTGAACAGCTACTATTAAGCAACAAAACCATTAGCGCGCATAAATCCAATATTTATTCCAAGCTGGGTGTGCAAAGCATCGTGGAATTAATTGATTACGCCAAAGCGCACGAACTGCTTTAACCTGAATTCACTCCCTGCAGCTTATCTGAGCTGCAGGGAGTGCGGTCAGTGCTAATTATAGTTAATCATAAAGGTGGCATCCGCATCGGCTCGTCCGGGCTGAGGGTTATCTGCGGTGGCAATATAATTGGCATAAAACGACAGTATCGCATTCCCCTGTGCATCAACCGAGACCGGCTGGCTGGCCTGCTGGAGAGCCAGGCGCGTTTTATCCGCATCCCTGATCTCTACCGCGACACGACTTGCAGTACTGGCGTCATTCAGCGCCAGCAGGCCGCTATTGCTCCCGTCGGCTTTACCCGAAAACGTGATGGACGCCGAGCCCGGCGGACAGCCGGTCAGCTTCAGCGTAAACGGCATGGGCTGCGTGCGGCTCCCGGTGGTGCTGAGCTGTTTGGTGGGCCAGGTCCCCAGCGTGACGGTCTTGTCGCTGTCGCTGCCTTCAGCGACGCAGGTAAAATCGACAATATTGCCGTAGAGCCGAATGTTGATCTCACCCAACGCGGTGTCCGCCTGGGCCTGTGTGCAAAGCGCAAAGAGCGCCACGGTGATTAAACGGATCCCGTTTCGCATATCGGCTCCTTAATCGTAATCCACGCGCAAATACCCGCGCGAGGTGAAGCGCCCTTCCGCAGGCTTATTGCCCGTCACGCTCACCGGCCAGACTCGGATCCCCACCTGCGCCTGCGCGCTGTCGTCAAGGCGGAACGGAATTTTACTTGTCAGGTTGTTAGGCGTCAGCGGCGCCCCGCTCTGATTAGCAATGATGAATCCCACATCCGGGTTATCCGACACCAGCACATTATCAGAGACTTTTTCCGCCTCGACGCGCATCGTCAGCATGGCGTTCGCCTCTACGTTGGTGCATTTAATGGCGATGGTTTTACTCTGCGATGAGACGCCCTCCGGTTTGTTACCTACGCCCGCCTTGCTGAACAGGGAGGCGCCAATGTCGCCGAAATCAAATTCCACCACGTTACCGGCATTAATGGCGCAGCTTTGCGGCACCTGAATGGTTCCGCTGTAGCTAATGGTATAGACCGGCGTGGTGAGCGGATCCGAGGAGGTGGTGGTGACGTAGACGCGGAACATGGTGGCGCGCGGGATAACGACCATGTTAATAAAACGCCGGGTCACCTTAAGGCGGAAGACAAGGCTGGAGTCCTGAACGCCAAACGGTTTGTTTTTGGAGACGTTAGGATGGCTCCCCATCTGGATATAGCTTTTAGGCGGATAAAACACGCCAGCATAGCTGTCCGTGATTTTCATGGCCCCGTCCAGATAGTCGTTCAGCTTCAGATACTGATAGCCATCGCTCGTTCCCGTTACCTGATAATCGGTCACATAGCTACGCTTGGTGGTATTCCCGACGGTGCCCTTCGGGCAGACGGCATTGACCCCTACCCACTGCGACTTCTCGCTGAGCGTCACGACCTGTCCGATCTGGTTATTCGAGCTGTTGAATTTATCCGTCAGATCGTAATGCACTTCCGTCGGCACGCCTTTTTCATTGACGCACACGGTCGCTAATGCGTTTGTCGCAGGCAGTAACGCCAGAAGCGACAAAGCAAAGATTTGAGTTTTAATCACAGCCGATCCCCTTAAGTGTGATTGCCTGTTGCAGGCTCTTTTCAGGCAAGCTATAAGGCGCGCGACACTGGGACTGCGCCCCGTCGCCCCACTGGATCAGCAGTTCGCCTTCCAGCGGCAGCCCGCTCAGGTAAATTTGCCCGTCATCCCCCACCATGCTGGTCACGCCGCTTCGGTTTTCGCGAACCACCGCGCCGAACGGCACCGGCTGGTTGCCGCGCATCACCGTCAGCAGGGCGCGCACGCCGATGCGGGTATCAAAGCTGGCGCGCACCAGCGCGCCTTTGGTCGGCACCACGCTGCTCACGTTGTTTTCGATATCGGTGTTGTTGCTCATGGTGTTGGTATCCAGCGCCACACGGTTGTAGCGGTAGACAGTGGCATACGGCATCACCGCGTAACCACGCCAGTCGGTTCTCACGCCGGTCTGGTTTTCCACGCTGACGCCAGATGCCCCCGGAGCTTTGATCAGCACGTTGGTGTCCCCCAACGGCTGGCTGAAGGTCACGCCATCGGCGTGGCCGACCACCCCGCCGGAGAGCTGCCAGTTGAGATCGTGCTGATCGTCGCTGTAGTTGTAGCCGACGCCCAATGTGCCGTAGGTCGCCTGCCAGTTGGCGCTGGCGCTTCCGCTTGAGCCGTTGGTGCTGGTGTGTCCCTGGGTCACGCTGTAGTTCAGGTTGCGGTCTTCCAGCAGCGTGCCGCTGACGCCGGTTTGCCAGCTAGTGTCGCCATCGCTGTTCCGGCTGGCGGATGCCGTAGCGTAGGCGCGGTCAATCGCGCTGTCCCGGCGATAGCCCTGACGGGTAAAGATACTGAACGGCACGGAGACGTTAAACGACGCGATGCGGTCGGTGCCGTCGATCCCGACGGATTTGTTCCACGACCACGAGACGGAGTAGTTGATCCCCTTCATGCCTCCCGCGTAGCCCAGCTGGTACCAGAGATTCGTCTCGTCTGTTCCCCAGTAGGTCTGCTCGCTACCGGAGATATAGACCGAGCCATAGTCCCCCAGCGACTGAGAAACGTTGAGCTGGAAGCGACCTTTTTTATTCCACGTCAGGTTGTGATAACTCTGCACGTCCGGCACATCGTTATCGTTCTTGCTATCGGCATACTGATAGCCCTCCATTGAGCGCCAGGCCACATCGTCAAGGGTGTAAAACCCTTTTGTGGAGTAGCGGTAGCCCAGCAGCTGGAAGTTGGTGCCGAAGCCGTTAAGGGATTTCGCGTAGAGGAAGCGCAGAGACTGCCCTTCATGCTTGCTGTCGTCCGCGAGCTGGCTGCGGGCGTGGGTGATATCGAGCGAGACCGCGCCCCAGTCGCCCAGGTTTTTTCCGGCCCCGACGGCCACCGCGGTATAGCGCGATGCCAGCTGAGTTCCGCCGTAGAGCGTGTAACCGTTGGCGAGACCGGTAATCAGGGTTCCCTGGGTGAAGAATGGCGTATCCTGATCGCTGTTACCGCTGCGGTAATCCCCCGCCACGAGGTCATACTTCCAGCGCCCTTCACGCTGCAGAAGCGGCACGGTGGAGTACGGCACGGTATAGCGCTGCTGGGTGCCGTCTTTCTCTTCGACCGTGACTTCCAGGTCACCGCTTGAGGAGGTGGGGTTAAGATCGGTGATGGCGAATGCGCCCGGCTGCACATAGCTTTGATAGATAACGTAGCCATTCTGTCGAACGACCACTTTGGCGGGCGTACGGGCGATCCCGCGCACGGTCGGCGCGTAGCCCTGCAGGCTGTCCGGGTACATGCTGTCAGACGAGAAAAGCCGCCCGCCGCGAAAACCCATGCTGTCGAAGACGTCATTCCCGGTATTGCTGTCGCCCAGCACCAGTTCACTTTTCAGCGGGATGACGGTGCGCTGCGCCCAGGTGCCAATATTCTGCCACTCGCTGTGCCGCTGCCCGTTATTCTCCGTGTACCGCCATGCGCCGTTGTTACGTAAACGCCAGGCGCCATAGTTCAATCCGCTTTGCAGGTTGAGGTAATAGCTGTCGTCTTCGCTTCCCCGGTTACCGGAGAAGCTGTAGTTCACCAGTGCGGCGGGGATACCTTCATCCCACTGTTCAGGCGGAATATAGCCCCGGGCGCTGTTTTGCAAAGCCACCTGCGGCAGGCTGACGTCCAGACGCTGCGAGGCAAAGTTGAATACCGTTTCGCTGCCGGGTATGGCCGTGGTCAGCGGAACGCAGGTCTCGCCCTGCACCTTAGCCAGCTCGGGAAACGCCGCGACGTTGACGCCAAAGCGATCGAGCATCGCGCGCGTAATGCACGCCGACAAACCGCCCGCCACCGGCGGCGTGTTCTCTGCCTGCTCAAAACGCACGTCCTGGGTACCGATAAACTCATCGTTACGCCAGATATCCACGCGATAAACGCCGGGTGCCTGCTGGTGTCCCTGTTCAAAACGCGACAAATCCGCCACGCTGGCGGTATCGTCGGACAAAAAGGCCGGGTTGAAATAACTTTCGCTCCAGCCAGCCTGCGGCCAGAGCGCAGCCATCAGCGCCAGCGCAACCGGGCAGTAACGTCCCTGGTGGTTTTTCATCGCCCTGACTCTGCTCACAGGTTGACGCTACGCGCCGGGGTGATGGCACCGTAGTCATTCACGCTCTGCCAGGAAAGCGTACCGCTGGCACCGGCTGGCAGCACCTGCTGAGACGAACTTTTCGGCGCAACCATCAGGTTGTCCAGCGTCTGCCCGCCCAGCTTCAGATTAACGAGCGTGATATAATACGGCGACGCGTTGCTGACTTTGAGATGGTTGCCCGTGCGCTCAAACCGCAGCTGGGAAAGCGCCTCTTCCGGCTGCATCGCCAGGTTGTTCGGGCGCACAAACAGCTTGATGCGTGAAAGGATAGCCAGCTGCAACACGTTATTGTTTTCCGTTTTCGCTTTGTTCACCGACGGGATCGCCTTCACGTTCATGTAAAAGAGCGATTCGCGATCGGCAGGCAGCGCCGGCCCGGCGTAAATAATACGCAGCGTGTTTTCGCTGTTCGGCTCGCTAACAAACAGGGGCGGAGTGACGGCAAACGTTTTTTCTTTTTGCCCGCTCGCATTTTCGATCCACGCGTTAATTAAATAACGTTCCTGTTTGTTGCTGTTGGTGATCGCCAGCGACGTTTGCTTCGCCTCTGCCGGATAAATAACGCGCGTGGCCCCCAGTGCAATACCGCCGGATGCATTTGCGCATGCAGAAACCATCATCAAAATAAACGATAAAAAAAGTCCTGGTTTAATTAGGGTATTCATCACAACCGTACCTTTAATAATGTGTTCGCAGGTGTTACGGATAAATCAACGTAAACCAGACATCCGACTGAATTTTGCCTGGCTCGAGATGTTCGGAAATAGCCCGATAGCGGGCGCTAAAATGGAACGCGAGCTCGCGGGTATCGACAGGCAGCCAGCTGACGGCCGTAGCGTTTGGGATTATCTGACGTTGCTGTTCGTCAAAGAGCGCCAGCCCGACGCCGCTGCTGACGGGTGTTTCACCCGGCCGCGATGTCGCCAGAAAGACCTGCGGATCCTCTGCGGGTGTGACGCCCTGAAACTGGATCCCCACGGTGCGCGAAACATCAACGCTGCAGTCCAGCAGCCGTACGGTGAAAGGCACATTCACCGTGGAAAAACTGCCCACGCCGGAAAATGAATTGGTTCGGTACTGGCCCATGTCGATGCGCATATTCTGGCTGTCGGGCGCCACGGCGCAGCCGCCGTTCACCAGTTCACCTCTGAGATGAACCTTGCCGCCTTCGATCACCACGGTATGCGCCGATGCCGGGCAAGCCATCGCAAGGGTTAACAGCAGTAGTGTTCCAGTCCTTGTCATCCTTCGTTCCTGGCATTAGCGTATGACGGGCCTCGTCCCTGAGGCCTGAACATCCCTGTGCGGAGGAATTACTCGTATTTCATTACGAAGGTGGCGTCAGCGTTCGCCTGACCTGGCTCAGTGGTGGCAGCCGTTGATTTGTAACGCGCGGTGAACTTCAGGGTGTTGGTCCCTTCGATCAGCGTCTGCGCAGCAGAGAAGGTCGCGCCGTCTGGGGTCAGAACGCTGGATTTGCTGTCGAGGATCTCGATACCCACGCCTTTCGCGGTGTTGTCGTTGTTACCGGAGGTGACGGCCAGCAGGGTTTTGTCGGTTGGGTCGATCTGACCGGTAAACGCAACGGCTGCAGTTTTGGCAACCAGCGGATCGCAATCGTTCAGTTCAATGTTGAATGGGATATTAGAGGTGGTGTCGCCCACTTTGGTGAATTTCGCGGTACGATACTGACCCAGATTAACGGTCTGCTCGGAAGAATCAGTATTTACTGAACAAGCAGCATTAACCAGCTCACCTTTAAAATGTACGGTACCGCCATTTACGGAAACCGGCGCAGCAGGATCCGCTGCATTTGCGGCACCCGCAACCAGGGCCAAAGTTGCAATAACAGTAGAAGCAATGTTGCTGAGTTTCATGTCTATTCCTTTAAAATGTAAATAACCCTTCCCGCGAATAATCGGGAATAAGAAATACGTTCAATTGATGAATTGAAAGCTTATTTCGGAGGAGACAAAGTAGCTCAGGACGCGGTTTTTAAATATGTCAAAACGCTGCCATTTCGCCAGGTCACATCCTAATCCCGCCTAAGAAATTGACCATCCCTTAAGAAGGGTTTTTGCGTCACGCTGATAAAAACGCGTAAAGGGTGACTGACAGCGACGCTCGCTTCTGACAAAATACACGCGATCCCCCCTTTCAAACGTTACAGACGGAATCTTCTCTCTGATGGCAGCAAAGATTATTGACGGTAAAACGATTGCGCAGCAGGTGCGCTCTGAGGTCGCGGAAAAAGTGAAGGCGCGTAAAGCTGCCGGAAAACGCGCCCCCGGGCTGGCCGTTGTGCTGGTTGGCAGCAACCCGGCATCGCAAATTTATGTCGGCAGCAAGCGCAAAGCGTGTGAAGAGGTGGGCTTCGTCTCCCGCTCTTACGATTTGCCGGAAACCACCAGCGAAGCAGAACTGCTGGAACTTATTGACACCCTGAACGCCGATAAAGAAATCGACGGTATTCTGGTTCAGCTGCCGCTACCCGCCGGTATCGACAACGTGAAGGTGCTGGAGCGTATCGCACCGGATAAAGACGTGGACGGTTTCCACCCGTACAACGTTGGCCGCCTGTGCCAGCGTGCGCCGCGTCTGCGCCCGTGCACGCCGCGCGGTATCGTGACGCTGCTTGAGCGTTATAATATCGACACCTACGGTCTGAATGCCGTGGTCATCGGCGCGTCCAACATCGTGGGCCGTCCGATGAGCATGGAGCTGCTGCTGGCCGGCTGCACCACCACCGTCACCCACCGCTTCACTAAAAACCTGCGCCACCACGTTGAGAACGCCGATCTGCTGATCGTTGCGGTCGGCAAGCCAGGCTTTATTCCTGGCGAGTGGATTAAAGAGGGTGCGATTGTCGTGGACGTCGGAATTAACCGTCTGGAAAACGGCAAAGTGGTCGGCGACGTGGTGTATGAAGATGCCGCCGCGCGCGCGTCTTACATTACCCCAGTACCGGGCGGCGTAGGCCCGATGACCGTAGCAACGCTGATTCAGAATACGCTGCAGGCGTGCGAAGAATATCACGACGTAGAGGACGCGTAAGATGGCGACTTTTTCATTAGGTAAACATCCGCACGTTGAGCTGTGCGACCTGCTCAAGCTGGAAGGCTGGAGCGAAAGCGGCGCACAGGCGAAAATCGTTATCGCCGACGGGCTGGTAAAAGTCGACGGCGTGGTAGAAACGCGCAAGCGCTGCAAGATTGTCGCGGGCCAGACCGTGAGCTTTGAAGGGCAAAGCGTAACCGTTACGGCCTGAGCCGTTTGATGCCCTCACCCTAACCCTCTCCCACTGGGAGAGGGGATATAAAATCCCCTCCCCCCCATCGCGGTTATTTATCGATCCACTTCAAATAATCACTATTTCATCTGTTGAAAAGTGAAAATTCAGTTGCGCGTTTTTCACTCTTTGCCCACGATAAGTAGAACGTTCTACTAAAACGTTCTACTTACAATAACAGCGCCAAAAAAAGCGCTACTCGGGGGAAATCAGCATGAGTCTGATATCAGGGTTTGTTAAATCGCTGTCTAAGTTATCGATGATTGGTCGCGCCTTAATGCTGCCAATTTCACTGCTTCCCGCTGCGGGCCTGCTGCTGGCCTTCGGCGATAAGTTCCATCTGCCGCTGATGATGAACGCGGGCGGGGTTATTTTTGATAACCTGCCGATGCTGTTTGCCATTGGCTCCGCCGTGGGTCTGGCGTCAGAATCCGGTATTGCGGCGCTGTCTGCGGCCGTTTCGGTGTTTGTCACGAATATCACCATCAGCACCGTGCTGAGCATCACGCCGGAAATGGCCTCCCAGGGCGGGAAATACGCCATGGTGGTGGGCATTCCGACGCTGCAGATGGGCGTCTTCGGCGGCCTAATCTGCGGTATTCTCGCGGCCTGGTGCTATAACCGCTTCCACACCATGCAGCTGCCGGAGTTCCTCGGCTTCTTCTCCGGCAAGCGCTTCGTGGCGATTGCAACGGCGTTCCTCTCGTTCCTGATGGGGCTGCTGCTGCCATACGTCTGGCAGCATATTCAGGCCGGTATCGACGCGCTCTCCGTGGTGGTGAACGGTGATAATCAGGCGGCGTCGACCTTTATCTTCGGTCTGGTAGAGCGCGCGCTGATCCCGCTAGGTCTGCACCATATCTGGTATCCGTCCTTCTGGTATTCGTTTGGGGATTACACCACCCAGGCAGGCCAGGTGATCCACGGCGACCAGACCATCTGGTTCAAGATGCTGGAAGAAGGGGTGAAATCCTTCAGCAGCGACACCTACCAGAACGCTGGTAAGTTCATGCAGGGTGAATTCCCGCTGATGCTGTTCGCGCTGCCTGCGGCATGCCTGGCGATGTATCACGAAGCCCATACGAAGAATAAGAAAATCGCGGCCGGTATTCTGTTCTCCGCGGCGCTGACCTGCTTCCTGACGGGGATCACCGAACCGGTTGAGTTTACCTTTATCTTCGTGGCGCCGATCCTGTACGTCTTTAACGCCATCATGGCGGGCCTGGCCTACATGACCATGTACCTGCTGCATGCGCATATCGCCAAGTCGTTCTCCGCGGGCTTTATCGACTATCTGTCATTCGGGATCCTGCCGTCCTTTAACGGCTACCAGACCCACTTCCTGAGCGCCATTATCATCGGCATTCCAATGGGCCTGATTTATTACTTCACGTTCCGCTTTGTGATCCGTCGTTTCGACGTGAAAACGCCGGGCCGCACTGAAGTGACCGCTAACGCGGATGAGAAATCGGATTCCGAACTCGCGACAGAGATCATCACCCTGCTGGGCGGGGCGCATAACATCGACTCCGTCGGCGCCTGTATCACCCGTCTTCGCCTGGAAGTGACAAAAAGCGAGGTGGTGGATAAAGACGGTCTGAACGGACTCGGCGCGCGCGGCGTGGTGTTTGTCGGCGACAACGGTATTCAGGTGATTTTCGGTGCCAGAGCACAGTTTATCGCCCAGACCATGTCCACCATGATCGGCAAATAATAAGATGCCTGAACGACACGTCTCCTGTACGCTGGGAGACGTGTTTTATCTGGCTGATAATCGGTAAATTTCAGGGAGCGGTTTTGAAGAAAGTCAGCATTATTGATGTCGCAAAGCACGCGGGCGTGTCGGTCTCAACCGTCTCGCTGGTGCTGCGCCAGAAAGGGAAAATCTCAGAGGCAACGATCGAGAAGGTCAACGCTGCCATCAATACGCTGGGCTATGTTCATAACGTTGCCGCTGCCAACCTCCGCGCCAATACGTCCAACCTGATTGGCCTGATCCTCCGTGACTTTAGCGACAGTTTCTCCATCAAGGTGATGGCGAGCATCGTTCAGGATCTCGAAAAACAGGGGTATATGGTTTTTCTCGGTCAGCCCCAGAACGACCATGACCATCTTGAGCGCTGCCTGCTGTCGTTTAAGCAGCAGGGCGTCGCCGGAGTTATCTATCTGGCCTCGGATACCCGCACGTCTACCCTGCCGGAACAGATTCGCCGCTGCCCGCTGCCGCTGGTGGTGGTCTCGCAGTCGCTGCTGGATGAAAAATGCAATCTGGTGATGCGCGATAACCGACAGGCGGCCAGTCTGGCGGTGCGTTATCTTATCGAGCGCGGTCACCGCAATATTGCCTACATTGGCGGACGCGAAGGCTGCCTTATCCGCGAACAGCGCCTGCTCGGTTTTCGCAGCGCGATGGCGCAAAACGGGCTGGTCTGGCGCGATGAATACTCTCCGGCCTGCAGCGATGACACGCTGGCCGCGGGTTTCGCCACCCGCCAGCTGCTGGAAAAAAACAACACCATCACCGCCCTGCTCTGCCACTCGCCGGATGCCATGATCGGCTCCATCTCCGGTATTCATCAGGTCGGGCGTACGGTGGGTAAAGATGTGTTTCTGACGCAGCAGGTCGCGCTGGTCGGTTTCGAAGATATGCTCCACGTTAACCTCACCTCACCCTCGTTTACCTACGTCTCGTCCGCCAGCGAAGAGACGGGGCGTCAGGCGGCCGGGCTGATTATCCGCACGCTGAAGGAGCCGACGCTGCAAACCCAGCGAATTACGCTCTCCGGGCAGCTTATCGCTCGCGAGTCGGCGTAAATTCAGAATTTCGCACAGGTTTTTTAGCGCGGGATGACTGCTATATTTCCATGATTTACCATGGATAATTACAATGCCTACCGTTATTACGCACGCTGCTGTTCCGCTTTGCCTGGGCTTAGGCCTGGGAACCAAAGTGATTCCTCCCCGCCTGCTGTTTGCCGGGATTATCCTCGCCATGCTTCCGGATGCCGACGTGCTGGCATTTAAATTTGGCGTCGCGTACGGCAATGTTTTCGGCCACCGCGGCTTTACCCACTCCCTGCTGTTTGCCTTTGTAGTGCCGATACTTTGCGTGCTGACTGGACGACGTTGGTTCAGAACCAGCCTGACGCGATGCTGGCTGTTTTTAACCGTGTCACTGCTGTCGCACAGCCTGCTGGATTCGATTACCACGGGCGGGAAAGGCGTCGGCTGGCTGTGGCCGTGGTCTGATGAACGCTTCTTTGCGCCGTGGCAGGTGATTAAGGTGGCGCCGTTTGCGCTGTCGCGCTATACCACGCCGTACGGGCATGAGGTCATTATCTCGGAACTGCTGTGGGTGTGGCTGCCGGGGGTGGTGCTGATGGGAATGTTGTGGTGGAAAAGAAGGTAAAAAAAAAGCCGGGTGGCGGCTACGACTTACCCGGCCTACTTTTGCCTGTAGGCCCGGCAAGCGTGAGCGCCACCGGGCGTTACAGACTTACTTACGACGCCAGGTCGTTCCCTGCGGGCCATCTTCCAGAATGATTCCCATCTCGGTCAGACGATTGCGCGCCGCATCTGCCGCCGCCCAGTCTTTCGCCTGACGCGCTTCCAGACGCGCTTTGATCAACGCTTCAATTTCCGCCACTTCACCGTCATCTGCCTGCGCACCGCTCTGCAGGAACGCGTCCGGCTCCTGCTCCAGCAGGCCAAGCACGGAAGAGAGCTTACGCAGATGGGACGCCAGCGCATTCGCCGCGGCCATATCTTCTGACTTCAGGCGGTTTACTTCGCGCGCCATGTCGAACAGCACGGAGTACGCTTCCGGGGTGTTGAAGTCGTCGTTCATCACCTCAACAAAGCGGGCTTCGAACGCTTCGCCGCCAGCAGCAGGAACAGACCTGTCGGTACCGCGCAGCGCGGTATACAGACGCTCCAGCGCCGAGCGTGCCTGTTTCAGGTTCTCTTCGCTGTAGTTCAGCTGGCTGCGATAGTGGCCGGACATCAGGAAGTAGCGCACGGTTTCCGCGTCGTAGTACTTCAGCACGTCGCGCACGGTGAAGAAGTTACCCAGCGATTTAGACATCTTCTCGCGGTCAACCATTACCATCCCGGAGTGCATCCAGTAGTTAACGTACTCGCCGCCGTGGGCGCAGGTGGACTGCGCGATTTCATTTTCATGGTGCGGGAACATCAGATCCGAACCGCCGCCGTGAATGTCGAAGTGCTTGCCCAGCTGCTTGCAGTTCATCGCGGAACATTCAATGTGCCAGCCCGGACGGCCCTCTCCCCACGGGGATGGCCAGCTTGGCTCGCCCTCTTTGGACATTTTCCACAGTACGAAGTCCATCGGGTTACGCTTCACGTCAACTACGTCAACGCGCGCCCCGGCCTGCAGCTGATCCAGATCCTGACGGGAAAGCGCACCGTAGGTTGGGTCCGTCGGCACGGAGAACATGACGTCGCCGTTGTCCGCAACGTAGGCATGACCGCGGGCGATCAGCTTTTCGGTGATCTCGATGATTTCGTGAATATGGTGGGTCGCGCGCGGCTCGCTGTCCGGACGCAGAATATTCAGGGCGTCGAAGTCTTTGTGCATCTCAGCGATCATGCGATCCACCAGCGCGACAAAGCTTTCGCCGTTTTCATTGGCGCGCTTGATGATCTTATCGTCGATGTCGGTGATGTTGCGCACGTATTTCAGGTTGTACCCCAGAAAACGCAGGTAGCGAGACACCACGTCGAAGGCGACAAAGGTACGGCCATGGCCAATGTGACAGAGATCGTAAACCGTAATACCACACACGTACATGCCAACTTCCCCGGCATGGATAGGTTTAAATTCCTCTTTTTGGCGCGTCATTGTATTAAAGATTTTTAACATCGAAGATTCCATGTAAACACGTGTGTGGTTGAAAACCGGCTATTCTACCCGTAATTCAAACCCGAAGCAGCACACAATGCAAGGTGATCGCATCCTGTGGTTATGCTATAACAAGCCCCTATAGATGACCCGAAGGCGGGTCGACGTACCACAATAACGGAACAGGATGCAAAAATGGTTACTTTCCACACTAATCATGGCGATATCGTAATCAAAACCTTTGATGACAAAGCGCCTGAAACAGTTAAAAACTTCCTGGACTACTGCCGCGAAGGTTTCTACAACAACACCATTTTCCACCGCGTGATCAACGGTTTTATGATCCAGGGCGGCGGTTTCGAACCTGGCATGAACCAGAAAGCCACTAAAGAGCCGATCAAGAACGAAGCGAACAACGGCCTGAAAAACACCCGCGGCACGCTGGCGATGGCGCGTACTCAAGCGCCTCACTCTGCTACCGCGCAGTTCTTCATTAACGTGGCTGACAACGACTTCCTGAACTTCTCCGGCGAAAGCCTGCAGGGTTGGGGCTACTGCGTATTCGCAGAAGTGGTTGAAGGTATGGACGTGGTTGACAAGATCAAAGCCGTCGCTACTGGCCGCAGCGGTATGCACCAGGACGTTCCTAAAGAAGACGTTGTGATTACAAGCGTGACCGTCAGCGAGTAATTCGTGGCGACACTCTTTATTGCAGATCTGCATCTGCAAACAGAAGAACCGGCGATTACCGCCGGTTTTCTGCGTTTTTTACGCGGTGAAGCGAAAAGCGCCGATGCGCTGTACATCCTGGGCGACCTGTTTGAAGCCTGGATTGGCGACGACGACCCTAACCCGCTGCACCGTGAAATGGCAGCCGCCATTCACGCGCTGGTAGATTCCGGCGTCCCCTGCTACTTCATTCACGGCAATCGTGATTTCCTGATCGGCAAGCGCTACGCCCGCGAAAGCGGCATGACGCTGCTGCCGGAAGAACGGGTACTCAATCTCTATGGCCGCAAGGTCCTGATCATGCACGGCGACACGCTCTGCACCGACGATACCGGCTACCTGGCGTTTCGCGCCAAGGTCCACACCCCGTGGATCCAGAAGGTGTTCCTTGCCCTGCCGCTGTTTATCCGCAACCGTATCGCTGCCAGAATGCGTGCAGGCAGCAAAGCCGCCAACAGCAGCAAATCCATGACCATCATGGACGTGAATCCGCAGGCCGTGGTAAGCGTGATGGAAAAGCATGACGTTCAGTGGTTGATCCACGGTCATACCCATCGTCCAGACGTCCATTCCCTTATCGCCAACGGCGAACCGGCCCATCGCGTGGTGTTGGGTGCCTGGCACACCGAAGGCTCCATGGTCAAAGTCACGCCAGAGGGCGTCGAGCTGATCGCTTTCCCGTTTTAACCCCTCAAAAATCATTCTATTTTTTTGAACAATATCGGCAAATTGTTTCGATTTTAATCAGTCCGTGGTCGGTCTACTATTTATCACATCAGGGAAAACGCCCTATCCCAGACAAAATACTTAAGGAATACGACCATGAAATCCATCAAAACTTTCGTTGCAGTTGCTGCTCTTTCTCTGGCTTCTTTCGGTTCTTTCGCTCAAAGCGTGAGCGCAACTGCCTCTACCCTTGACCGCGCAGAAGCGAAAATCGCTGCACAGGCTGCTGAACAGGGTGCGTCTTACAAAATCACCAGCGCGAAGGTCGACAACCGCGTCTATATGACCGCAGAACTGACGAAATAATGATTGCCCATCGACGAAAACAGACCGCCAGAATGCGGTCTGTTTTGTTATGAATTGACGGCAACAATGGTTCAAGATTTAACCGCGCAACCGTTTTCCTTGCCCGTATAACATGCTATTCTCTGTGCCCTCGAAAGCAGTGTGTTTCGCACCACAGGAGTTTTAAGACGCATGTCTTCCCGCAATAATCCGGCGCGTGTCGCCATCGTGATGGGGTCCAAAAGCGACTGGGCTACCATGCAGTTCGCCGCCGAAATCTTTGAAATCCTGAATGTTCCGCACCACGTTGAAGTGGTCTCCGCGCACCGTACGCCGGACAAACTGTTCAGCTTCGCAGAAAGCGCCGAAGAGAACGGTTATGAGGTGATCATTGCCGGCGCGGGCGGCGCAGCACATCTGCCGGGCATGATTGCCGCCAAAACCTTGGTACCGGTTCTGGGCGTCCCGGTACAAAGCGCCGCGTTAAGCGGTGTGGATAGCCTCTACTCCATCGTCCAGATGCCGCGCGGTATTCCTGTCGGCACGCTGGCGATTGGTAAAGCGGGTGCCGCCAATGCCGCCCTGCTGGCTGCGCAGATCCTGGCGACACACGATAAAGCGTTGCATCAGCGTCTGGCGGAGTGGCGTAAAGCCCAGACCGACGAAGTGCTGGACAATCCAGACCCGCGGGGTGCGGCATGAAGCAGGTTTGCGTCCTCGGTAATGGCCAGTTAGGCCGCATGCTGCGTCAGGCCGGTGAACCGCTGGGGATTGCCGTCTGGCCCGTCGGGCTGGACGCCGAGCCGGAAGCCGTCCCATTCCACCAGAGCGTGATCACCGCCGAGATCGAACGCTGGCCGGAGACCGCTCTGACCCGCGAGCTGGCGCTTCACAACGCCTTTGTTAACCGCGACGTGTTCCCAATCATTGCCGACCGTCTGACGCAAAAGCAGCTGTTCGACAAGCTCGGTCTGCCGACCGCACCGTGGCAGCTCCTGTCCGATAAAAGCGAGTGGAACGACGTCTTCGCCATGCTGGGCGAGCTGGCGATCGTGAAGCGCCGCGTGGGCGGCTACGATGGCCGCGGCCAGTGGCGCCTGCGCGCAAACGACACCGCCGAGCTGCCGGACGACTGCTACGGCGAATGCATCGTTGAGCAGGGCATTAACTTCAGCGGTGAAGTCTCGCTGGTTGGCGCGCGCGGGCATGACGGCCGCACGGTGTTTTATCCGCTGACGCATAACCTGCATCAGGACGGCATTCTGCGCACCAGCGTCGCCTTCCCGCACGCCAATGCTGACCAGCAGGCGCAGGCGGAAGAGATGCTCTCTGCCATCATGCACGAGCTGGGCTACGTGGGCGTCATGGCGATGGAGTGTTTTGTGACGCCGTCTGGTCTGCTAATCAACGAGCTGGCACCGCGCGTGCACAACAGCGGCCACTGGACGCAAAATGGCGCGTCCATCAGCCAGTTCGAACTGCACCTGCGCGCCATCACCAACCTGCCGCTGCCGCAGCCGGTGGTCAATAGCCCGTCGGTGATGATCAACCTGATCGGCACCGATCTGAACTACGACTGGCTGAAGCTGCCGCTCGTGCATCTGCACTGGTATGACAAAGAGGTTCGCGAGGGTCGTAAGGTCGGTCACCTGAACCTGAACGACAGCGACACGGGCCGCCTGAGCGCCACCCTGGAAGCCATGATCCCTCTCCTGCCGTCGGAATACGCGAGCGGTATTGTCTGGGCACAGTCAAAGCTCAAGTAAGACATCTGCGCCGGGGAGTTGACCTTCCCCTTCCCCGGCGTAAAATCCCCGCCCATTGCTGCTGAGTTTTCTTCTGGAATAACCATGAACGATGGAACGGACTATCGCGCGATCCTCGCGTCTGATACCCCTTTAATCGACGTTCGCGCGCCGATCGAATTTGCCCAGGGCGCGATGCCTGCGGCGATCAACCTGCCTTTAATGAACGACGACGAGCGCGCGGCCGTCGGCACCTGCTATAAACGCCAGGGCCCCGAGGCCGCGCTGGCGCTCGGCCATCGCCTGGTGAACGGCAACACGCGTGAAGCACGCATCAACGCCTGGCGGGAAGCCAGTCTTGCCCATCCTGAGGGTTTTCTCTGCTGCGCGCGCGGCGGCCAGCGCTCGCATATCTCGCAGGCCTGGCTGAAAGAGGCGGGTATCGACTACCCGCTGATCCGCGGCGGCTATAAGGCCCTGCGCCAGACGGCGATTCAGGTGACCATTGAGCAGTCGCAAAAGCCGATGGTGCTTATTGGCGGCTGTACCGGGAACGGTAAAACCCTGCTGGTGAAGCAGCACGCGCAGGGTATCGATCTGGAAGGGCTGGCGCACCATCGCGGTTCGTCGTTTGGCCGCACGCTCACGCCGCAGCTTTCCCAGGCCAGCTTTGAAAACCACCTTGCGGCTGAGCTCCTGAAAAAAGACGCCGCACGCTGGGTGCTGGAAGACGAAGGCCGGATGATTGGCTCCAACCACCTGCCGGAGTGCCTGCGCGACCGCATGGTTGAAGCCCCTATCGTGGTGGTCGAGGATCCGTTTGAGATCCGTCTTGAACGGCTGCGCGAAGAGTATTTCGACCATATGTGGGCGGATTTTTCTGCGGCCTACGGTGAAGAAGCGGGATGGAAAGAATACAGCGAGTACCTGCATCACGGCCTGTTCGCCATTCGCCGCCGTCTGGGGCTGCAGCGGTATGCGGAATTCACCGCGCTGCTAGATTCCGCGCTGTTGGAACAGCAACGATCTGGCCGCACGGACGCGCACTTCAGCTGGCTTGCGCCGCTGCTGAACGACTATTACGACCCGATGTACGGCTATCAGCTGGAGAAAAAGGTGGAGAAGATTGTCTATCGCGGGACGTACGGCGAGGTCGCTGACTGGCTTAATCGCTGAAAAAAGCCGGGTGGTGGCTACGCCTCACCCGGCCTACACGTGCATTTGTAGCCCCGGTAAGCGCAGCGCCACCGGGGAACAGACGGCTTAGAAGTCGTAACGCAGACGCACCAGGTTCATATCGCCCAGGTTGTCGGTGCTGGAAGTGAACACGTGTTCGTAATCCACGCGGAAACCGTAATCCAGCTGGAAGCTGATACCCACGCCGTTGTCGATGCGCTGGTAGTTACGGCCGTTCACGTACTCAATGCGATCACCCATGAAGTAAGGCTGGATGGATTTAACCGCGTACTGACCGACTGGGAATTTATAACCGGCGAAGTACTCAATACCCCACGCGTCGCCCGCAAAGTAATCGTTAACAGACACTTTTTTGGTGGTCAGGAAGTTCTGATACCAGCCGCCGCCTGCGGAGAAGGTCCAGTTGTCCGGGGTCCAGCTCAGCGCGGTACCGAGAATGTTCTGGTCGTAGGTTTTGCTGTCGCCGTTGTCCGGGTTACGCATGTCGGCGCGGGTGTAGTTCCACGCGGCGCCCCAGGTCAGGTCGGTAGTCAGGTGGTAATCCAGGCCCAGCGAGCCGCCGCCTTTACGCTTGTAGCGCAGGCCGTTGCCCGGCAGGTATTCACTGTCTTCAAACAGGTAGGATGCATAAATGTCAGCATCGCCCACGGTTTTCTTATATTTCAGCATTTTACGTGAACGGTAAGAACCGTCGTAATCGCCTTTGATCCCGTTACCCGGCGCCTGACCAATCATGTCGTAGTCCCAGACATCGGTTTTCGCGCCCACCACATCATAGTAAACGCTGTTCTGTTGACCGAAGGTCAGCGTACCCCAGGTGTCGCTCTTGAGACCGGTGTAGAGCATACGACGCGTCGTGTCGTGATCGCTCTCGCTGTAGTGGTTATCCCAGTTGAACATTGCAGGGAAGTTCACGCCCAGCTCGTAGTAGCTTACCCAGCTGATATCATCAAACAGGTAGTAATCTGCAGCGAAACGGAAGCGGGTACCGCCGTCAAAACCGTTACGCTTGTAGCTGTTTTTACCGTCGTCGCCGGTCATGTTCTGGAACTGAGGACGAATGCTGCCGCCAACGGTGAAATTCAGGCGGCTCAGCGGGTTACCCGCCTGAGGATCCTGCTTAAGAACCGTGATTTCCGCCTGAGAAGCGAAGGTAGTCAATGCCACTGCCGCGCCGATCGTTGCCGCCAGCGCTGATTTTTTTATAGTCATTATTTTTCCCTTAATAGACACGCTGCTAAATATTTAGCGGGTGAATATTAACTGGAAATAATCGGGCCGTGTGGTCGGTTTTTTAATGTTTTGTGCTACTAAATGAGTGGGTATTATCACTTTGTGCCATTTTAATACTACGCGCCGGAATTAAAAACCGACGCGTAATTATCACAGTGATAAATCAACTGGCAAACTGACGGAACAGGGCTTTGCCCTTTAGCAGCCGCGTGCCGAGCCAGCCTCCGCAGAGGGAAAGCAGCCCCGCGCCGCACAGAGGCAGGATCAACCAAAGACGCCAGTCAGGCTCCCAAGGGAAGTCGAAGACCTTTGTCTGCAGCACCGCCAGCGCCGTCTCTGCGCCAATGGCGGCCACCAGACCGGCCACCAGCCCCAGCAGCGCAAACTCGCTCCAGAGCGTCATTCGCAGCAGCCGCTTTCCGGCCCCCAGCGTGCGGTAAACCACCAGCTCCTGATGGCGCTGGCGCATGCCCACCTGCACCTGGGCCAGCAGCAACAGCACGCCGCAGATCGTTACCAGCACCACCATGACCTCCAGCGCACGGCTCACCTGCTCCAACACCTGCCCCACCTGTTTGAGGATCGCGCCGATATCCAGCAGGCTGACCGTCGGAAACTCCCGGTTGAGCTGGGTCAGCATACCGTTGCCGTTTTCCCAGCGGAAGCTGGTCAGCCAGCTCTGCGGCTGCCCGTCCAGCGCCCCCGGCGGGAAGATAAAGAAGAAGTTGGGCCGCAGGCTTTCCCAGTCCACTTTACGCAGGCTGGTGACCTTCGCGGTAAAATCCTGGGTATCGCCGGTAAAGGTGACGCTGTCCCCCAGCTTCACGTTCAGGCGCGTCGCCAGCCCCTCCTCCATCGACACCTCCCCCGCTTTTGGCGGCCAGGTGCCGGCGGTTATCGGGTTGTGGTCAGGGCGTTTCTCCTGCCAGGTCAGGTTCAGCTCGCGGTTCAGCGACTCGTCCTTGTTCCCCTCCGTTGGCTGCCCGTTGATCTGCGTCAGACGCGCGCGAACGATGGGATAGAACGACTCGGGGATGATGTGATGCTCCGCCAGGAAGCCCTTCAGCGGTGTAACCTGCTCAGGGGCGATATTGATCAGGAAATAGTTCGGGCTTTCCGGCGGAAGCTGCTGCTGCCAGCGATCGAGCAGATCGCCGCGCAGCACCAGCAGCAGTGCCAGCAGCATAAACGACAGCGAGAACGCCGACAGCTGGCTGAGCGTAGACCAGGGCTGGTGCAGCAGACGGTTGATCGCCAGGCGCACGGGCAGGGATTTTACCGTCACCCTTTTCAGGAGGTTAAGCAGTATCCAGCCCAGCACGCCGCACAGCAGCGCCAGCACAACCGCCCCGGCCAGCACCGCCCACAGCAGCGTGCTGCCGCCCATCAGCCACGCCAGCAGCCCCACCGCCACCGCAATAATCATCGGTAGGTAGAACTTCAGCGGCCAGACGTTCGCCACCACATCGTTGCGAAGCACGCGCAGCGGCTGCGTGGCGAGCAGCAGGCGGTAAGGCCGGAGCCCCACCAGCACCGAGATCACCGTCATCGCGCTCAACGCCCACAGCCACGGCCAGAGGCTGGCCGGCGGCAATGCGGCCGGGAGCACCGGTTTTAGCATCACCATCAGCAGTTTTTCAAACAGCAGCCCCATTATTCCGCCGGTCAGCGCCGACAGGATCAGCAGCATCAGCCACTGGCCGACGATCAGCTTGCGCAGCTGCGCCCGGCCCGCCCCCAGGGTTTTGAGGATCGCCACCAGGTCGTAGCGGCTGCGGCAGTAGTGCCCCATCGCCACGGCCACCGCCGCCACCGCCAGCAGCAGGGTCAACAGGGCCGACAACAGCAGGAACTGCTGAGAGCGCTCCAGCGATTTACCGAGCGCCCCCTCGTCCTGCTCCAGCCCGAACCAACGGTGCTCTGGTTTGAGCTGCGGCAGTAGCCATTTTTCATACGCGGCAAGCTGGGCGGGCGTGCCGCCAAACTTATAGCGCCAGGTGACGCGGCTGCCCGGCTGTACCGCATGGGTGGCCGCGACATCAGCGGTGTTCATCAGCAGGCGCGGCGCAAGCTGGAACGGGTTAAACCCAGAGTCAGGCTCCTGCACCACTTCCCCGGCGATTTTCAGCGTGGCGTCGCCGACGTCGATACTGTCTCCAGGTTTCAGGTTCAGCAGCGCCATCAGACGCGATGCCAGCAGCACCGTACCGGGCGTCGGCTTTAATCCCGGCGGGCTGGTCTGTAAGTCACCGTACATCGGGTAGATATCATCGACGGCCTTGACGCTCGCCAGCTGCGGCGTGTCGCCCGCGAAGGTCATGGTCTGGAAGGTGATTTGTTCCCCCACCTTCAGCCCTTCTTTGCGCGCTGCTTCAATCCAGCCCGACGGCACGGGGCGGGAGCTTTCCAGCGCCCTGTCTCCCGCCATAAACTCCCGGCTCTGCTGGCTGAGCCCTTTTTCCATGCGGTCACTGACGCTGCCGAGCGCCAGCACGCAGGCCACCGCCAGGCTGAGCGCCAGCCAGACAATCAGCAGCGAGGGCGAGCGCCACTCGCGCCAGAACCAGCGGGTAATCATGCTTCCTCCTGCAGAACGCCGTTCACCAGCCGCAGGCGACGGTCGCAGCGCGCCGCGAGCTGCGGATCGTGGGTCACGAGGATAAGCGTAGTGCCGTGCTCGCGGTTGAGCGAAAACAGCAGGTCGGCAATCCGGTCCCCGGTTTTACGGTCAAGGTTGCCGGTAGGCTCATCGGCAAAGAGCACCTCAGGGCGGCCGTTAAACGCGCGGGCCAGCGCCACGCGCTGCTGTTCACCGCCGGAAAGCTGGGCGGGAAGATGGTCGAGACGTTTACCCAGACCGAGCTGTTCCAGCAGCGCCTTCGCGTGAGCGCGACTTTCACGGCTATTTTCACCGCGCAGCAGCGCCGGGAGCTCGACGTTTTCCAGCGCGTTCAGGGTCGGGATCAGCATAAAGGACTGAAAGACAAAACCAACGTGACGCGCGCGCAGCGCGGCCCGCGCCTCTTCATCGAGCTGATGCAGCGGCTGCCCGACAAGGTGGACCTCGCCGCTGCTGCCGTCGTCCAGACCGGCTAAAATCGCCAGCAGCGTGGACTTGCCGGAACCGGATTCGCCAATCAGCGCGATGGTTTCAGCGCGTTTGACAACGAGTTCAACTCCGGTAAGGATGGAAAGCTCGTGCTCCCCCTGACCGACGGACTTCTTAAGATGATGAACTTCAACACTGTTTTCCGCTGGCATTTGCCCTTCCTGTTTTTGATTCTGATGACCTTCCGCGCGGCGGCAGCGGACACGTTACTGGTTCTCGGCGACAGCCTGAGCGCAGGCTATCGCATGGCGGCCAGCGCGGCCTGGCCCGCCCTGCTCAATGACAAATGGCAGAGCAAAACGTCTGTAATCAACGCCAGCATCAGCGGCGATACCTCGCAGCAGGGTTTATCGCGCCTGCCTGCGCTGCTCAAACAGCATAAGCCGCGCTGGGTGCTGGTTGAGCTTGGCGGTAATGATGGATTGCGCGGTTTCCAGCCTCAGCAAACCGAGCAAACGCTGCGTACCATTTTGCAGGACATCAAGGCGGCAAACGCCCAGCCGCTGCTGATGCAAATTCGCCTGCCCGCCAACTACGGTCGTCGGTATAATGAGGCCTTTAGCGCGATCTACCCTAAGCTTGCCAAAGAGTTTGATATTCCGCTGCTGCCATTTTTCATGGAAGAGGTCTATCTCAAACCCCAGTGGATGCAAGACGACGGGATCCACCCCAATCGCGATGCGCAGCCGTTTATTGCCGACTGGATGGCAACGCGGCTGGCTCCTTTAGTTAAACATGACTCCTGATTAAGCGGAGATCCTGACAGGTAAAGTTATGCAAAAATCGGTCTTAATTACAGGATGTTCCAGTGGAATCGGCCTGGAAAGCGCGCTCGAACTGAAGCGCCAGGGGTTTCGGGTTCTGGCGGCCTGTCGCAAACCTGACGACGTCGAACGCATGAACGGCCTGGGCTTTACCGGCGTGCTGCTGGATATGGACTCGCCGGAAAGCGTTGAACGCGCCGCCGATGAGGTGATCGCACTGACCGCTAATCGTCTGTACGGGCTGTTTAATAATGCCGGCTACGGCGTGTATGGCCCGCTGGACACCCTCTCCCGCGAAACGCTGGAGAAGCAGTTTTCGACCAACTTCTTCGGCGTGCATCAGCTCACCATGCGTCTGCTCCCCGCGATGCTGCCGCACGGTGAAGGGCGCATCGTGATGACGTCGTCGGTGATGGGACTGATTTCCACCCCGGGCCGCGGCGCCTACGCCGCCAGCAAATATGCGCTGGAGGCCTGGTCCGACGCCCTGCGCATGGAGTTACGCCACAGCGGCATTAAGGTCAGCCTGATTGAGCCCGGCCCGATCCGCACCCGCTTTACCGAAAACGTGAACCAGACCCAGGCGGATAAACCGGTCGAGAACCCCGGCATCGCCGCGCGTTTTACCCTCGGGCCAGAGGCGGTGGTAGCCAAAGTGCGCCATGCTTTTGAGAGTGAACATCCCAAAATGCGCTATCCGGTAACGCTGGTCACCCACGCCGTAGGCTGGTTAAAGCGCCTGCTGCCGGGCCGGATAATGGACAAAATTTTGCACGGTTGAGTTGAAGCGACGACGCTCATCCCCATGTAAAGAACAAACCGACAAAAGAGAAAGCCGCATGTCCGTACAGAATATCGTCAATATCACAGAAGCTAACCTGCAACAGACTCTTGAACAGTCGATGACCAAACCGGTCCTGTTCTACTTCTGGTCTGAACGCAGCCAACACTGCCTGCAGCTGACGCCGGTGCTGGAAAGCCTTGCCGCCCAGTACAACGGTCAGTTCATTCTCGCGAAGCTGGACTGCGACGCCGAGCCGATGGTCGCGTCTCAGTTTGGTCTGCGCGCCATTCCTACCGTCTATCTGTTCCAGAACGGCCAGCCTGTTGACGGTTTCCAGGGGCCGCAGCCGGAAGAGGCGATTCGCGCCCTGCTGGATAAAGTGCTGCCGCGCGAAGAAGAGCTGAAAGCGCAGGAAGGCATGGCGCTGATGCAGGAAGGCAAATACGACGAAGCGCTGCCGCTGCTCAAAGAGGCGTGGCAGCTGTCGAATCAGAACAGCCAGATTGGCCTGCTGCTGGCGGAAACGCAGATCGCCCTGCACCGCTCAGAAGACGCGGAAGCCGTACTCAAGACGGTTCCGCTCCAGGATCAGGACACCCGCTATCAGGGGCTAGTTGCACAAATTGAGCTGCTGAAGCAGGCGGCGGACACCCCTGAAATTCAGCAGCTGCAGCAGCAGGTTGCCGACAACCCGGCCGATGCCGCGCTGGCAAGCCAGCTGGCGCTGCAGCTGCATCAGGTGGGGCGTAACGAAGAAGCGCTTGAGCTGCTGTTCAGCCATCTGCAAAAAGATTTAGCCGCCGCGGACGGTCAGGCGCGCAAGATGTTCCAGGAGATCCTGGCCGCGCTGGGCACCGGAGACGCGCTGGCGTCGAAGTATCGTCGTCAGCTGTACGCGCTGCTGTACTGATAAAAAAAGCCCGGTGGCGGCTTCGCCTTACCGGGCCTGGAAAAGCCGATATTACCCCATCTTTTTCAACTGCGTCACCACCAGCTGGTGGCGCGCGTTGTAGAACTTCCGATAGGTCAGGTAGCAGGCAATGATGGTCGACAGGCTTGCCGTGGAAAGCAGCATAAACGTCACCATGATCTGATACTTAATCGCTTTTACCGGATCGATACCGGCAAAAATCAGCCCCGACATCATGCCCGGCAGGCTCACCAGCCCCACCGTTTTGGCGGAATCCACGGTCGGGATCAGCGATGAGCGAATGCTCTCGCGAATCAGCCGCGCCGAGGCCACTTTTGGCGTCGCCCCCAGGCTTAGTTTCTCCTGCAGCTGCTGCTGTTCGCTGCTGAAACGCTGGCCGAGATTGTTGTAACAGAGCCCAACGGCCACCATCGCGTTCCCCGCAATCATCCCCGAGATAGGGATAACCTGCATCGGCGTAAACTCAATCGAGCCGGAAAGTACCAGCACCGCCAGCGTGAGCGCCGTTCCGGTGGTAATCGCGATAAACGACGAAACAAACGCCTTATCGATGTATTTACTGCGCTTTTGCGCATTCCACGCCGCGTTAAAGCAGATAAAGAGCACCATCAGCAGCGTCAGCACCGCGTGGTTAACGTTGAAGATATACTTCAGCACATAGCCGACGATGATGAGCTGAACCACCGCGCGGCAGATACTCCACACGATATCTTTTTCCAGCCCCAGCTTTTCCCGGTAGCTAACCACAATCGCAATCAGCACCAGCACCATCGAAAAGGCCAGAGATTCGTTGGTAATATTATGTTCACCCACGGTTCGCCTCCTGCATTTTTCCGCCGTGCGGCTGGAGCGTAATCACGTCATCCGCATGGGTTATTTCGTTAGCGTCGTGCGTCACCCACAGCACGGCAATGTTCTGCTCCCGGGCGTAACGATGAATAATCTCGTTAACGTTGCGCTTGTTGACGTCATCGAGCGCGCTGGTGATTTCGTCCAGCAACAACACCTTCGGTAAAAACTGCAGGTTGCGGATCAGCGAGACCCGCTGCTTTTCGCCGCCCGACAGCGCGTTGATGGATTTGGTCAGCGTGTCCTGCGCCAGGCCAAAGCGGGCCAGATCGTTGATAAACTGTTCCGGCTCCGGCGTTTTATTGCGAATCTGCCACGGGAAAATCAGGTTGTCGTAAACCGTATCGCCAAAAAGCACGGGCGTTTGCACGCAGTACGAGACCTGCTGGCGATAGCTTTCCGGGGAAAGCGACGCGATATCCTCGCCTCCAAACAGAATGGCTCCCTCCGTCGGGCTGAGGAGTGACGCCACAATTTTCAGCAGCGTGCTTTTCCCACAGCCTGAGGGACCCGTGATTAATTTAAACTCGCCCGGCGACAGGCTAAACCCGACGTGCTGCAGGATCGTGTTTTCCCCGACTCGAAACCCGACGTCCCTGAGATGCAAAAGGTTTTTTTTATTGTTCATTGCGCTTCCGTTAACCGCTTCGTGTAATAACCGCCTGTAGCATAATCCTTTCGCCCGCACAGCGCGAATAGCCTCACGTTGAAGCAAGTGTTAAACTTTTTGTTTATAAATTGTCACCACCATCACTACAGGAAGTATGCAGCATGGCACATATCTTTTATGAGTTTCCCTCCCTGAAGCCTGGTGTTCCTGATGTCGAAACATTAATGGAAGTCATCAAATCGTCGGAGCTCACGCGGTTTGTGATAGGTGCAGAGGTGGTGGACTTTGTTAAGAAGGCGCTCATCGTGAACACCACGATCGGCAGCTTCAAAAATTGCTATTTCGCCTTCGACAACGGAACACACTTCCTTGAATTTGATGGTCAAGGCAAATCAAAACGCTTCAATGAGGTGCCGGACTGGTTCGTCTCTCCGGCGGAATTTTCACGCACCCAGTGGCTTATCAACCACGATCTTGCGGATGTGAAAGCCACCCGGTTCATTGAGGTCCTGATGTCCTATCCGCTGAAAGCGCGCCGTGCGCACTGTAATTTGTTATTCGGGCTGGAGCTGGAAAAGGTGAATGCGGTTCCGGCCGCGGCGTCAGCGGCAGGAAAAATCGGCAATAAAAACGGAAAAACCACCAAGCCCCGCGTCACCGATCTGGGATCGTTCGAGCTGTTCAGCCAGTTCTTTGCGCGCATGAAAACCGCCGTGCTGGCCGATGAGTTCCCTACCCTGCAGGTCCTGACGGGCATGGATAACCTGGCAAAAGCGCCGCATAATTTAAAGCAGGGTATCAGAACCTGGTTTAAAGCTATCGCGGGCGACCTTCCACCGAATAACAAACGCGTTGAGGCGGGAAATGCCGTTCTGTTCTGCGCCCCCATTCGCGAACAGATCCAGCGTATCGAAGCGCTGGGGCTGGAGAATTACTACCAGGGATTATCGAAAGCCATTGCCGAAGCGGGTGATGGATTCATCTCTGACTTTACCTATACTTACGAGCAATAAACGCACACTTTCACTCGTCACAGCATGCAAAACAGGAGGTTTTTATGCTTATCGTTGTTCCTGTCCTTATTTTCGTTGCGCTGGTTATCGTGGGCGCAGGCGTCAAAATTGTCCCTCAGGGCTATCAGTGGACCGTCGAGCGTTTCGGTCGCTACACCAATACCCTCCAGCCAGGCTTAAGCCTGATTGTTCCGTTCATGGACAGAATTGGTCGCAAGATCAACATGATGGAGCAGGTTCTGGATATTCCGTCCCAGGAAGTGATCTCCAAGGATAACGCCAACGTCACCATCGACGCCGTCTGCTTTATTCAGGTGATTGACGCGCCGAAGGCGGCCTATGAAGTCAGCAACCTGGAGCTGGCGATCGTCAACCTGACGATGACCAACATCCGTACCGTGCTCGGCTCGATGGAGCTGGACGAGATGCTTTCCCAGCGCGACAGCATTAACACCCGCCTGCTGCACATTGTCGATGAGGCCACCAACCCGTGGGGGATCAAAGTCACCCGCATCGAGATCCGCGACGTGCGCCCACCGGCGGAGCTGATCGCCTCCATGAACGCCCAGATGAAGGCCGAGCGAACCAAGCGCGCCTACATTCTGGAAGCCGAAGGGGTACGCCAGGCGGAGATCCTCAAAGCGGAAGGGGAAAAACAGTCGCAGATCCTGAAAGCAGAAGGCGACCGTCAGTCCGCGTTTTTACAGGCGGAAGCGCGTGAACGTTCAGCCGAAGCGGAAGCTCGCGCCACCCAGATGGTGTCCGAGGCGATTGCCGCCGGTGATATCCAGGCCGTGAACTACTTTGTGGCGCAAAAATATACCGACGCGCTGAAAGAGATCGGCTCCGCGAACAACAGCAAAGTGGTGATGATGCCGCTGGACGCCAGCAGCCTGATGGGCTCTATCGCGGGCATAGCCGAACTGATCAAGGACAGCGGAAACGAGCGTAAAAAATGATTGAGCTGATTGTTGCACATCCTCACGCCTTCTGGCTAAGCCTCGGCGGCTTATTGCTGGCGGCGGAGATGCTGGGCGGCAACGGCTACCTGCTCTGGAGCGGTGTTGCCGCCGTCATTACGGGTCTTCTGGTCTGGATCCTTCCCCTGGACTGGGCGTGGCAGGGCGCGCTGTTCGCCGCGCTGACGCTGGTGGCCGCCTGGCTGTGGTGGCGCTGGCTTAACCGGCGGGTCAAAGAGCAGAAACCGGTCGACGCCCACCTTAACCAGCGCGGACAGCAGATTGTCGGCAAGCGTTTTACGCTCGACACCGCGCTGGTGAACGGACGCGGGCACATGCGGGTGGGCGACAGCTCGTGGCCGGTGGTGGCCGACGATGACCTCAGCGCCGGCACGCGGGTGGAGGTCATTGCCGTGGAAGGCATTACCCTGCGGGTGAAAGCCTGCTAAGCGTGGGTTTTACGGTGGCAGCAGCCGGCAAGATTATCGATAATCGGGCAGTCGGCGCTGTCATCCCCCGGACAGGAGTCCGCGAGCTGCAGCAGCTGTTCGCGCATCGCCTGCAGCTCGACGATGTGGCGTTCAATTTCGGCCACTTTTTCCAGCGTGCGTTTTTTCACGTCGGCGCTGTGACGCTTCGGATCGTTGAACAGGTTAACCAGCTCGCCGCATTCTTCCAGATTAAACCCAACCTGTCTTGCCTGGCGAAGCAGCGTCAGCTCATCCAGATGCAGCTGCGTGTAGCTGCGGTAGCCGTTTTCACTGCGCAGCGGCGGCGTGACCAGCCCCTTCTCTTCATAAAAGCGGATCGCTTTGCTGGTTAAGCCGGTTTTTTTTGCCACGTCACTGATATTCACATTTCCCCCTTGACCTTCCCCTTGATGGAAGGTTTAACCTTCATAACAGTTAGCGAAAAGCGTTACTCCGGTCAACAACTGACCAATATATTATACGGGAGTTTTGTTATGTCTCACACTATAGACCTGACGCTGGACGGCCTCTCCTGCGGCCACTGCGTCAAACGCGTTAAAGAAAGCCTGGAACAGCGCCCTGATGTGGAAAGCGCTGACGTGACTATCGATCATGCCGCCGTCACCGGCAGCGCCAGCGTGGATGCGCTGATCGATACCATCAAGCAGGCCGGTTACGGGGCGGAGTTAAGCCACCCAAAGGCTAAACCGCTGGCAGAGTCATCATCCCCGTCGGAAGCACTGACAGCGGCCACTCCTGAGCTTCCGGCAGCGGATGATATTGATGACAGCCAACAGCTGCTGATCAACGGCATGAGCTGCGCCAGCTGCGTCTCCCGGGTACAAAACGCCCTGCAGGCGGTACCGGGCGTCGCCCAGGCACGGGTCAATCTTGCGGAGCGTACTGCGCTGGTGATAGGCAGTGCCTCCGCCGCAGAATTAGTGCAGGCCGTTGAGAAAGCGGGCTACGGCGCGGAGGCCATCGAAGACGATGCCGAGCGTCGCGAGCGCCAGCAGGAAACGGCTATCGCCACCATGAAGCGCTTCCGCTGGCAGGCGATTGTCGCCCTGCTGGTCGGTATTCCGGTGATGGTGTGGGGCATGCTCGGCGACAACATGATGGTCACCGACGACAACCGCACGCTGTGGCTGGTGATTGGTTTGATTACCCTTGCGGTGATGGTGTTCGCAGGCGGACATTTCTATACCAGCGCCTGGAAGAGCCTGAAAAACCGCACCGCGACGATGGATACGCTGGTGGCGCTCGGTACCGGCGCGGCGTGGCTCTATTCGATGAGCGTGAACGTCTGGCCCCAGTGGTTCCCGATGGAGGCGCGCCATCTCTACTATGAAGCGAGCGCGATGATTATCGGCCTGATTAACCTGGGCCATATGCTGGAAGCCCGCGCCCGCCAGCGCTCCTCGAAAGCGCTGGAAAGATTGCTTGATTTAACCCCGCCGACGGCCCGCGTGGTCACGGACGAGGGGGAAAAGAGCGTTCCATTGGCTGAGGTTCAGCCCGGCATGACGCTGCGTCTGACCACGGGGGACCGCGTTCCCGTTGACGGTAAGATAACCCAGGGCGAAGCCTGGCTGGATGAAGCGATGCTGACCGGGGAGCCTATTCCCCAGCAGAAATCCGATGGCGACGCCGTGCATGCCGGTACGGTGGTGCAGGACGGCAGCGTGCTGTTCACCGCCAGTGCCGTCGGCAGCCACACCACGCTGTCGCGTATTATCCGCATGGTGCGCCAGGCGCAAAGCAGCAAGCCGGAGATAGGCCAGCTTGCTGACAAAATCTCGGCCATTTTTGTGCCGGTGGTGGTCGGTATTGCCCTGCTGAGCGCGGCGATCTGGTATGTCTTCGGCCCGGCGCCGCAGATTGTGTATATCCTGGTAATCGCCACCACGGTGCTGATCATCGCCTGTCCGTGCGCCCTGGGCCTCGCGACGCCGATGTCGATTATCTCCGGCGTAGGCCGCGCGGCCGAATTTGGCGTACTGGTGCGGGACGCGGACGCGCTGCAGCGGGCCAGCACCCTGGACACGCTGGTGTTTGATAAAACCGGCACGCTGACCGAAGGTAAACCACAGGTGGTCGCCGTTACGACCGCTGGCATTACCGAAGAAGAGGCGCTGCGGCTTGCCGCCGCGCTGGAGCAAGGCTCAAGCCATCCGCTGGCGCGCGCCATTCTCGATAAAGCCAATGCGTCTGCCCTGCCGCATGTGAGCAATTTCCGCACCCTGCGCGGGCTCGGCGTGAGCGGTGAAGCAGAAGGCCACGCGCTGCTGCTGGGCAATCAGGCGTTGCTCAATGAAAACGGTATTGATACCGCCGCGCTGGAAAACGAGCTGAAGGCGCAGGCGTCACAGGGCGCCACCCCGGTTCTGCTGGCGGTGGATGGCAAAGCCGCCGCGCTGCTGGCCGTGCGCGATCCGCTTCGCCAGGACAGCGTGGATGCCTTACAGCGCCTGCACCGTGCGGGCTACCGTCTGGTGATGCTGACCGGGGATAACCCCACCACCGCCAACGCCATCGCGAAAGAGGCCGGTATTGATGAGGTCATTGCAGGCGTACTGCCGGACGGCAAAGCGGACGCCATCAAGAAACTGCAAAGCCAGGGTCGTGAGGTGGCGATGGTCGGCGACGGCATTAACGATGCCCCGGCGCTGGCCCAGGCGGACGTGGGGATCGCAATGGGCGGCGGGAGCGATGTCGCCATCGAAACCGCAGCCATCACGCTGATGCGCCACAGCCTGATGGGCGTTGCCGACGCGCTGGCCATTTCAAAAGCCACGCTGCGCAACATGAAGCAGAACCTGCTGGGGGCGTTCGTCTATAACACCCTCGGGATCCCAATCGCGGCCGGTATTTTGTGGCCGCTGACCGGCACGCTGCTGAACCCGGTGGTCGCGGGCGCGGCGATGGCGCTCTCCTCCATCACCGTGGTCAGCAACGCCAACCGGCTGTTGCGGTTTAAACCGAAGGATTGAACCTTGTACCCGTACGCGCTAGCATGAACCTTTCCGTTTATGGAGCGCGTATGGGTCTGTTTCATCGTATAAAAACATCGTTTCGCGCCCTTTTCCCTCGCCGTTACGCCTGGCCCGGTCTGGATATCTCGCTTCCCGGCGGGCAACACCTGCACCTGGTCGGCAGTATCCATATGGGCACGCAGGGTATGTCACCTCTGCCGCCCGGTCTGATAAAGCGCCTGAAGCGCGCCGACGCGCTGGTCGTCGAGGCGGACATCTCGGGCCATGAGTCACCGTTTGCCGGGCTTGAAAGCGATCTCCCGCTGGCGGAACGTCTGAATGAGGCCCAGCTCGCGGAACTGACGCGCGTCGCCGAGGAAACCGGCGTATCGCTCTCCATGATTGACACCCTGCCGCTGTGGCAAATCGCAATGGTATTACAGGCCACGCAGGCCCAGCGTCTGGGGCTGCGGGGTGATTACGGCATTGATTACCAGCTGCTGAACGTGGCGCGGGCGCGCCGTATGCCGATCATCGAACTGGAAGGTACGGACAGCCAGATTGCGCTCCTGCGAGAGCTTCCCGACGACGGTCTGATGCTGCTGGATGATACCCTCACCCACTGGCACACCAACGCACGCCTGCTGCAGACCATGATTGGCTGGTGGCTGGATGCACCGCCCGCGGACGGCAGGCTGGCGCTACCGTCGACGTTCAGTGAATCGCTGTATGATGTGCTGATGAATGCGCGTAACAAAGCCTGGCGAGAGACGCTGCATGCTCTGCCAGCGGGGGAATACGTGGTGGCGGTTGGGGCGTTACATTTATACGGCGAAGGGAATTTGCCGTCGTTGCTGAAATAAAAAAATGGCCAATATCTCTATTGGCCCGTCAAAGAGGAATTTCATCGTTTTTATTATACCGAAGTGACCTTCGGCTGAGCCGATTGTCGCTCAAAGTGACCATCACTGCCAACACTATTGCGCAAGATGGTGCTATTTTTTAGACAAACGTCAGGCGTATGCTGGCTGCATGAATTGTCTGTCGTAAGAAGGATAGCTATGACTCCCGCCGTTAAATTACTCGAAAAAAACAACATTTCTTTCCGGATCCACACCTACGATCACGATCCGAATGAAACCAACTTTGGTGATGAAGTGGTGCGCAAGCTGGGGCTGAACGCTGACCAGGTTTATAAAACGCTGCTGGTGGCGGTGAACGGCGATATGAAGCACCTCGCCGTCGCGGTGACTCCCGTGGCAGGACAGCTGGATCTGAAGAAGGTCGCCAAAGCGCTGGGGGCGAAGAAGGTGGATATGGCGGATCCCATGGTGGCGCAACGCACCACGGGCTACCTGGTGGGCGGGATCAGTCCGCTCGGACAGAAAAAACGCCTGCCGACGCTGATCGATGCTCCTTCACAGGAATTTGACACCATCTTTATCTCCGGTGGCAAACGCGGGCTGGACATTGAGCTGGCGGCGGGCGATCTGGCAAAAATGCTGGACGCGAAGTTTGCGGATATTGCCCGCCGGGATTGAGTAAATTGCCCGGTGGCGCTGCGCTTACCGGGCGTACGATTCGAATGCAGGCCGGGTAAGGCGAAGCCGCCACCCGGCACAAAACCCCCGCACTACTGCCAGCTCACCTCACCTTTCGGCTCATACGCATTCACGTCAATCGGCGAATTCTGCTCGATATACTGCTTCAGCACTTCCGCATCGATAAAGCCGGTATTCACGTATCCCGGCTTATTATCAATATGCGGATAGCCGTCGCCGCCGGTGGCGTTAAAGCTTAACGTCGCCAGACGGTAGGTTTTCGCCGGGTCAACCGGTTCGCCTTTGATCTTCAGGTCGTTAAGCTTGCCGTCTTTCGCTACGAAGCTCACGTTGGCAAACTGTGGATAGGCCCCGGAATCCGGCTTCATCTGCGCCACGGCGGTCAGGTACTCAACAACCTCTTTCCCGCTCATGTCAGCATAAACCACCACGTTGCCGAACGGCTGCACCTTCAGAACGTCTTTATAGGTGATGTTTCCACCTTCGATGGAATCTCGAATACCGCCGCCGCTCATCACCCCAAAATCAGCCCCGGTGCGCGCCATTTGCGCCGCCAGCACCAGGTGACCCATGTTGGTCTGCACGAAGCGAACTTTACTGCGGTCCCCCTCCAGACGCCCGTTCAGCGTGCCGATTTTCACGTCCAGCTGCGCCTTGCCTTTGTTCTGGAACGGCGTCAGCAGGGAGAGCATCTGCTGGTTTTCAGCGATTTCTGGCGTGTAAAGTACGCGCTCGCTTTTCCCGTCAGGGTAAGTGACCTTCTTCTTCAGGTTGACCGGGATAAGCTGATAATGAACCAGCTTCATCTCGCCGTTACGGAACTCAAAGTCCGCCCTGCCCACGTATTTGCCCCACTCGTGCGCCTGCACAATCCAGATACCGTTCTGACGGTCTGGCGCACAAGGCGTGCCCGGGACATAGTCCACCTGCTTTTTGTTCTCGGATGCCATACAAACCGGATCCTGTGAGTGACCACCCACAATCATCGCCAGCGAGCCCGCAGGCAGGCTGCGCGCCATCTCTACGTCGCCCGGCGCATTGGAGCCATGCTCGCCGTTGTCATAGTGCCCCATGTGCGTGGTGGCGATAATCACGTCCGGCTTTTCGTTTTGCTGCAGCTCCTGAATCACCAGCTTCGCTTCGTCTGCCGGTTTACGGAATTCGATATCGGTAAAAAACTCAGGATTGCCAATTTTCGCCGTGTCGTCGGTGGTTAAGCCGATGACCGCGATCTTCAGATCCTGACGCTTAAACAGCGCCCACGGCTTAAACAGGCGCTCGCCGGTGCTTTTCTGGTAAATATTAGCGGAGAGGAACGGGAATTTGGCCCATTTCTCCTGCTGACGCAGCACGCTGAGCGGATTATCAAACTCATGGTTACCGACGGCCATCGCGTCGTAGCCAATCAGATTCATGCCGCGAAAGTCGGGCTCGGCGTCCTGCAGGTCGGATTCCGGCACGCCGGTATTGATATCGCCGCCTGAGAGCAACAGCACGCTGCCCCCCTGGGCCGCCACCTCTTTACGTATTCCATCCACCAGCGTTTTTTGTGCCGACAGGCCATATTCGCCGTATTCACTGCGCCAGAAATGGCCGTGGTGGTCGTTGGTATGCAGAATGGTGATTTTATAGGTTTTGTCTTTTTCATACGCCTGCGCGGGCAGGCTTACCAGCCCCCACGCCGCGATGAGCGCCAGCGCGACGCCCCGCTTCATTAACTTCATCTTCTCTCTCCCTGACCAATAGACAAAGGCAGAAATTACAGTGACTAATAAGAATAGACAAATAAGTTTTCAGAATTGCGACTTTCTTCAAATGTCCCGGGCGGGTATGTTAGTCGGATAATAATTACACCCTGCACCTCTAATAACTAAAGACGTGGTACTTCTCTCTATGGCAATCAGTGAATCAACTCAGCCCGTTCCGGGCGCGCCGGCGTCGCGCACCTCCTTTAAAGTCTTAGGCGCAATCAGTCTCTCGCACCTGCTCAACGATATGATCCAGTCGTTGATTCTGGCAATTTACCCGCTGCTGCAGTCCGAATTTTCGTTAACCTTCGTGCAGATCGGGATGATCACCCTGACCTTCCAGCTGGCTTCCTCGCTGCTGCAGCCGGTGGTGGGCTACTGGACGGATAAATACCCGATGCCGTGGTCGCTGCCGGTTGGCATGTGCTTTACCTTAAGCGGGCTGGTGCTGCTGGCCATGGCCGGGAGTTTTGAAGCCGTGCTGATTGCCGCCGCGCTGGTAGGCACCGGCTCGTCCGTGTTCCATCCGGAGTCTTCCCGCGTGGCGCGCATGGCGTCCGGCGGTCGTCATGGCCTGGCGCAGTCACTTTTCCAGGTGGGCGGTAATTTTGGTAGCTCTCTCGGCCCGCTGCTGGCCGCGGTGATTATTGCCCCGTACGGTAAAGGCAACGTGGCGTGGTTTGTGCTGGCCGCGCTGCTGGCGATTATCGTGCTGGCACAGATTAGCCGCTGGTATGCCGCTCAGCATCGCGTGAATAAAGGAAAACCTAAAGCGAAGGTTATCAATCCCCTGCCGCGCAATAAGGTTATCCTGGCGGTTTCCGTCCTGCTGGTGCTGATTTTCTCGAAATACTTCTATATGGCGAGCATCAGCAGCTATTACACCTTTTATCTGATGCAAAAATTCGGATTATCGGTACAAAACGCGCAGATCCACCTCTTTGCCTTCCTGTTTGCCGTTGCGGCCGGTACGGTCATTGGCGGGCCCGTGGGTGATAAGATCGGGCGGAAATATGTCATTTGGGGCTCTATCCTCGGCGTGGCGCCCTTTACCCTCATTTTGCCGTACGCCAGTCTTGAATGGACGGGCATTTTAACCGTGATTATTGGTTTTATCCTCGCCTCCGCGTTTTCCGCCATTCTGGTCTATGCCCAGGAGCTGCTGCCCGGACGTATCGGTATGGTTTCCGGACTGTTTTTCGGTTTCGCTTTCGGCATGGGGGGGCTTGGGGCAGCGGTTTTAGGGATGATTGCGGATCACACCAGCATCTTCCTGGTTTATAAAATCTGCGCTTTCCTGCCACTTCTTGGGATGTTGACCATATTCCTGCCTGATAACCGCCACAAAGCGTAAATTACGGGCAGCCAAAGTTTGACTTTGGCTGCCTGACACCCTGATGCCATAAGGGTTTCTTCTTTCTCCACTCGCTGAATTTATCAAAATGCGCTTTTTTACGTGCGTATTGCTGTTTTATTCAAACTTCAACAATTATTCATAAACATAAGGGTAAAAATTGTCATAAACTATTACTCGGTTTTTTGGTTTTTCACCAAAAAGGAACACCCACAACGAAAGGAGACGGAATGCACCACGCCACACCGCTTATCACCACCATTGTTGGTGGACTTGTGCTCGCTTTTATCCTCGGCATGATTGCCAATAAACTGCGTATTTCTCCTCTTGTCGGTTATCTGCTGGCAGGTGTGCTGGCGGGACCATTTACCCCAGGTTTTGTTGCGGATACCAAACTGGCCCCTGAGCTGGCGGAATTGGGCGTGATTCTGCTGATGTTCGGCGTCGGCCTGCACTTCTCCCTGAAGGATTTGATGGCGGTAAAGTCGATTGCCATACCGGGAGCGATCGCCCAGATAGGGGTGGCGACGCTGCTTGGGATGGCGCTTTCGGCCGTGCTGGGCTGGTCGCTGATGACCGGCATCGTATTTGGGCTGTGTCTCTCAACCGCCAGTACCGTGGTGCTGCTGCGCGCGCTTGAGGAGAGACAGCTGATAGACAGCCAGCGCGGGCAGATCGCGATAGGCTGGCTGATTGTGGAAGATCTGGTGATGGTCCTGACGCTGGTGCTGCTGCCCGCCGTCGCCGGCATGATGGAAAAAGACAATATCGGCTTCGCCTCGCTGGCGCTGGATATGAGCATCACCATCGGGAAGGTGGTGGCGTTTATCGCCATCATGATGCTGGTGGGTCGCCGTCTGGTGCCGTGGATCATGTCCCGCAGCGCGGCTACCGGATCCCGCGAGCTGTTTACCCTCTCCGTGCTGGCGCTGGCGCTCGGTATCGCCTTTGGCGCCGTTGAGCTGTTTGACGTCTCCTTCGCGCTGGGCGCGTTCTTTGCCGGGATGGTGCTGAACGAATCCGAGCTGAGCCACCGCGCCGCACACGACACCCTGCCGCTGCGCGACGCCTTTGCCGTGCTGTTCTTCGTCTCCGTCGGGATGCTGTTCGATCCGCTGGTGCTGATCCAGCAGCCGCTGGCCGTGCTGGGCACGCTGGCGATCATTATTTTTGGTAAGTCGCTTGCCGCCTTCTTCCTGGTGCGGATGTTTGGCCACTCCCCGCGGACGGCGCTGACCATTGCCGCCAGCCTGGCGCAGATCGGTGAGTTCGCCTTTATTCTGGCCGGTCTGGGCATGGCCCTGAACCTGCTGCCGCAGGCGGGACAAAACCTGGTGCTGGCGGGGGCGATCCTGTCGATTATGCTGAACCCGGTGCTGTTTGCCCTGCTGGAAAAATACCTCGATAAAACCGAAACGCTGGAAGAGCAGACGCTTGAAGAAGCCATTGAAGAAGAGAAGCAGATCCCGGTTGATATTTGCAATCATGCCCTGCTGGTCGGCTTTGGCCGCGTGGGCAGCCTCCTCGGCGAGAAGCTGATGGCGCAGGGCATTCCGCTGGTGGTGATTGAAACCTCACGCACCCGCGTCGACGAGCTTCGCGAGCGCGGTATTCGTGCGGTACTGGGCAACGCGGCGAACGAAGAGATCATGAATCTGGCGCATCTGGACTGCGCCCGCTGGCTGCTGCTGACCATACCCAACGGCTATGAAGCGGGTGAGATTGTGGCCTCCGCGCGCGCGAAGTGCCCAACGATTGAGATTATCGCCCGGGCGCACTATGACGACGAGGTGGAGTACATTACCGAGCGCGGTGCAGATAAAGTGGTGATGGGCGAGCGCGAGATTGCTAACACCATGCTGACGCTGCTGGAGAAACCACCGGTTGAAGAGGCGGTGACGGGGTAAGTTTGGTGCGATCTGGTCCCCTCACCCTTGCCCTCTCCCACAGGGAGAGGGAATAAACACTAAAAACGGCAACCTGGGTTGCCGTTTTGATTTTACCTGTCCCAATAAGCCTCTTCGAGGCTGTCTTCCCGTTCAGGCAGGCCACGCGTTAAGCGCGGTGAGTGCTGGTTCAGCACCTGATAGCTTACGCGGTTGGCGTACTTGCATACCTGCGCCAGCGACGAATAGGTCAGCCAGCTGAACTTATGCTTGCTGGAATTCGGCACGTTGGTTTTGTGGTAGGCATTGGCGGTAATGTCGTGCAGCAGCGCGGCCAGCGCACCGTCGCCCGCACCGTTGGTGTTCATGATCTTCTCCGGTCCGCCCATGTAAGGGGCGATGTGCGAGTAGATGCGCAGCGGGTTAATGCAATCTTTATAACGCATGCCGCGGCTGAACTCGTACTGGTTAAACTCGGCAATCGCGCCGGGCAGCAGCGGGTGCTGGGTTTTGCGTTTGCTCTCTTCTTCCGTGAAGCCTGCCATATACAGCCCAACCGGGCCCGCGGTGCAGAGCACCAGATCCACCCAGTCCAGCGCTTTGTCAGACGCCAGCAGCGGATCGCTTTCGCCGGTCAGCGCTTCGGCCTCTTCTTCGTTCATCGCCAGAATCGAGACGTGCTCTTTCAGGAACGCCTGCCACCATTCAGGATTATCGGCGATAACGAATTTAGTACCCAGCGTCAGAACGACCGGCACGTCGTACTTCTTCGCGTACTCAATCGCCTTCATGGTCGCTTCCGGCATCGGCTCGCCCGGCTTACAGCGCACCAGATAGGAAGTCAGCACCAGCGCCGAGGCCCCCGCAATCACCTCTTCCGGAATACTCTCGGCGCGCAGCTTGTTCATATGACCCGGGCTGATGGCAAAGGTGCGCTCGCCGGATTCACCGATCAGGGTAAAGCAGCGGCCAATCGGGCCGTCGACGCCCTGCAGGTAGTTCAAATCGGTGCGGCTGGAGGTGTTGCAGAGATAGCGGTAGGCATAGCCGCCGATTTCAATGTTGCTGCACATCACGCCGAGCAGCACCGAACGGTCGTCTGCCAGCACGGAGTAGTTGTGCATGGTATTGCCGATGGTACCGCCGGCGAACTGGTGGGTAATCAGGTGTTCGCGCACCAGCTCCTGATACAAGGCTTCGGCAACGTCGTCTTCAATGACCAGCGAGTGGCCGGCACTCAGACCATAACGGGCGACAAACGCATCATCCACTTTCGCTTCAATGTCCACCAGCGTCTGGTCGATACCGACGACCCAGGCCGCGCTGGTTTCATTTTCTGGCTGGATTTGCTGCAGGAGCGGATCGCGGGCATCGACGGGGAAGTAGTGTTTGGATTTGCGTTTACCGGGAAATTTCATGGTCTGAACTGTACGAAGAATATGGGCCGGGAATGGTAGCACAAACCCGGCCCGAAGTGCGATTAGCGACCGTTCGTTACCAGCGAGACCATCATGTCGATGTGCTCAGGCGAGTCGTTAAGCGCCGGAATGTACTCGTACTTTTCGCCACCAGCCTCCAGGAAAAATTCCCGGTTTTGCACCGCAATCTCCTCCAGCGTTTCCAGACAGTCGGCCGAGAAGCCCGGCGACATCACCTGAATATGCTTCACGCCCTTCTCGCCGAGCATTTTGAGGGTTTCATCGGTGTACGGCGTCAGCCACGGCTCGCGGCCGAAGCGCGACTGGAAAGTCATCATCACCTTCTCAGGCGGCAGGCCAAGGGCGGAGACCAGTTCGCGCGTGGTATCGCGGCAGCGCTGCGGGTAATCATCCCCTTCATTGGCGAAGCGCTGCGGGATCCCGTGATAGGAGAGCAGCAGCAGATCAGGCTCGCCGTGCTTTTCAAACGACGCGCGCGCGCTGTTGGCAAGCGCCTTGATGTAGAGATCGTTATCCGCGTAGTCGCGAATAAAGGTCACGCCCGGAATGCGGCGGCGGGTCGCCAGAATGCGGGCCAGCTCGTCCCAGACGGCGGCCACGGTCGAGCAGGAGTACTGCGGGTAGAGCGCCAGCACGACGATATGGTCCACGCCCTGCGCCAGCAGTGATTCCACCGCGCTTTCGAGGGACGGTTTTCCGTAGCTCATGCCAAGCGCGACGGGCATATCCGGCAGGCGGGCGGCCAGCGCTTTTTCCTGGCGACGGCTGTAGACCATCAGAGGCGAGCCCTCTTCCATCCAGACGGACTGATAAAGTTTGGCGACGCGCGGAGAACGAATCGGCAGAATGACGCCACGCAGCAGCGGCCACCACAGCAGTCTGGGGAAATCCACGACGCGCGTGTCGCTTAAAAATTGTCGCAGGTAGCGTTTTACCGCGTCTGATGTAGGTGCTTCTGGAGTGCCCAGATTGGCAAGCAGGATGCCGGTTTTCGCCTGACTCATTCACGCCTCTTAACCATTTGATAGGTTGTCAATTGTAGCGGAAATGCGTTTAAACGAAACCCATTGCTGTAATAGGTAAGATGAGAATATTTCTCACCCGGGAGACCGGGTGAGAGGCGCGCGATTAGCCGAGGATTTTTTCCAGCTCTGCACGTACGTCAGCCACGGCTTTGGTGCCGTCAACTTTGGCGTATTTGGTGTTACCCGCCTGCGCTTCTTTGGTGTAGTAGCCGATCAGCGGCGCGGTCATCTGATGGTATTCCACCAGGCGTTTACGCACGGTCTCTTCCTGATCGTCTTTACGGGTGGTCAGCTCTTCGCCAGTCACGTCGTCTTTGCCTTCAACCTTAGGCGGGTTGAATTTGATGTGGTAAACGCGGCCAGAAGCAGCGTGTACGCGACGGCCAACGATACGGTCAACGATCAGCTCGTCCGGTACGTCGAACTCCAGAACGAAGTCCACGTTGATGCCCGCTTCTTTCATGGCGTCAGCCTGAGGAATGGTGCGTGGGAAGCCGTCCAGCAGGAAGCCGTTGCGGCAGTCTTCCTGAGCAATGCGCTCTTTAACCAGAGCAATCACCAGCTCGTCGGTCACCAGCTTGCCTGCGTCCATGATGTCTTTCGCCTGTTTACCCAGCTCGGAGCCAGATTTAACAGCGGCGCGCAGCATATCACCGGTGGAGATTTGCGGAATACCGTATTTCTCCATGATGAACTGAGCCTGAGTTCCTTTACCCGCGCCCGGAGCGCCAAGCAGAATAATACGCATTGCGAAAATCCCCTCAAAAGTCGTTTCAATTTTTCAAAAGCGCTAAACAATACCACCAGAACGGGCATCGCTCAAGGAAGGCAGGAAGGCTGAAACGGTTAATGGGGGGAGATAATTTGGGATAGTGCGGTCTGGTGCCCTCACCCCGGCCCACTCCCACAGGGAGAGGGAGAAGACCAGGGGAGGCGTGGTCAGTTACGCCAGCAGCAGCGCATTCACACGTTTAATGAACAGGTTAGGATCTTCCAGCGTGCCGCGTTCGGCCAGCAGGGACTGATCCAGCAGGAGTTCAACCCACTCGGCAAAGCGGGCGTCGTCCTGGGTATCCGCCGCGCGTTTCACCAGCGGATGATCCGGATTAAGCTCAAAGATATATTTCACTTCCGGTACCGCCTGGCCCGCCGCCGCGAACAGCTTCGCCATCTGGGTGCTCATTTCGTCGGCATCGGTCGTGACGATGGCCGGGGTGTCGGTCAGACGGTGAGTGAAACGCACCTCTTTCACGCGGTCGCCCAGCAAGGTTTTCACGCGCTCAACGAACGGCTCCAGCGCCTTCTCGGCTTCTTTCGCATTTTCATCCACTTCATCTGCCAGCTTGTCGATGGACTCATCGGCTTTGGCAACGGACTGGAACGCCTTACCGTCGAACTCGGTCAGGTAGTTCATCATCCACTCGTCGATGCGGTCGGAAAGCAGCAGCACTTCGATGCCTTTCTTACGCAGCAGCTCCAGGTGCGGGCTGCTCTTCGCCGCGGCGTAGCTGTCGGCGGTGATGTAGTAGATCTTCTCCTGCCCTTCTTTCATGCGGGAGACGTACTCTTCCAGCGACACGGTCTGAGCGGAGGAGTCGGTGTGCGTAGAGGCGAAGCGCAGCAGTTTGGCGATGGTTTCAACGTTCGCCATGTCTTCAGCCGGGCCTTCTTTCAGCACCAGACCGAACTGTTTCCAGAAGGTCTGATATTTTTCCGCATCGTCTTTCGCCAGTTTTTCCAGCATCTGCAGCGCACGTTTGGTCAGGGCGTTGCGCAGGTTACGGGTGACGGCGCTGTCCTGCAGAATTTCACGGGAGACGTTCAGCGGCAGGTCGTTGGAATCTATCAGACCACGCACGAAGCGCAGGTAGTTCGGCATAAACTGCTCGGCATCGTCCATGATGAAGACGCGCTGCACGTACAGCTTCAGGCCGTGCTTGTGATCGCGGTTCCACATGTCCCACGGCGCCTGTGCCGGGATGTACAGCAGGCTGGTGTACTCCTGCTTGCCTTCCACACGGTTGTGGCTCCAGGTCAGCGGGTCGGTAAAATCGTGGGCGATGTGCTTGTAGAATTCGTTGTACTCGTCGTCCTTAATTTCAGCCTTGTTGCGCGTCCACAGCGCCTGCGCCTTATTGATTTTCTCCCAGGAAACGATGGTTTCACCGTCCTTCTCTTCCTGTTTTTCAATCTCAACCGGCAGGGCGATATGGTCGGAATATTTGCTGATGATGGAGCGCACGCGCCAGTCGTTCAGGAAATCATCTTCGCCTTCACGCAGGTGCAGGGTGATTTCGGTGCCGCGGTCCGCTTTAGTGATGTCATCAACGGTGTATTCGCCTTCCCCTTTGGATTCCCACAGCACGCCGTTTTCAGCGCTGTCGCCCGCCGCGCGGGTGCGCACGGTGACTTTATCCGCCACGATGAACGCCGAGTAGAAACCGACGCCGAACTGGCCGATCAGCTGGCTATCTTTCGCCTGGTCTGAGCCCATGGACTCCAGGAACGCCTTAGTGCCGGATTTCGCGATGGTCCCGAGGTGGTCGATCACCTCGTCGCGGTTCATCCCGATGCCGTTATCAGCGATGGTCAGGGTGCGGTTCTCTTTATTGAACGAGACGCGCACGCGCAGCTCGCCGTCGCCTTCGTACAGATCCGGGTTAGACAGCGCGCGGAAGCGCAGCTTGTCCGCCGCATCCGAGGCGTTGGAAATCAGCTCACGCAGGAAAATTTCTTTGTTGGAATACAGGGAATGGATCATCAGATGCAGAAGCTGTTTTACTTCTGACTGGAAACCACGGGTTTCTTGTCCTTTCATCTATGTCGACCTCAACAATGCCATTTAATGGGGTTTTAAAACGTTGAGTGAGAGATGGGGATACGGGGGGAAATTTTCAAGCGGAGGCCGCGCGCGCAGCCTCCGTTTGGTCAGAAAATAATCTTGTGACGCCCGGCCAGAGAGTGTGACAGCGTGGTGCCGTCCACCATCTCCAGCTCGCCGCCGACCGGCACGCCGTGGGCGATGCGGCTGGCGTCAACGCCATACTGCGAGCACAGCTCGGCGATGTAGTTGGCGGTTGCCTCCCCTTCCACCGTGGGGTTAGTGGCGAGGATCACCTCTTTGATCGTTTCGGACTCAAGACGCTGTTCAAGGCGGTCAAGACCGATATCGTCCGGGCCAATACCGTCCAGCGGGGAGAGATGCCCCATCAGCACGAAATAGCGCCCGGAAAACTGCCCGGTTTGTTCGATGGCGTAGATGTCCGCCGGACTCTCCACCACGCAAATCTGGCCGTTTTCCTGACGACGCGGGTTCGTGCAGATGTTACACACGTCCTGCTCGGTAAAGGTACGGCAATCCGCACAGTGACCAATTTCTGACATGGCGCGGGTTAAAGCCTGCGCCAGGCGCATCCCGCCGCTGCGGTCGCGCTGCAATAGCGTAAACGCCATGCGCTGCGCCGACTTCGGGCCAACGCCCGGCAGGCAGCGCAGTGCTTCCATTAACTGCGTGAGCAGCGGACTGGTTTGCATCAGAATGGCATCTTGAAGCCAGGCGGCAGCTGCATGCCGCTGGAAACGGAGGCCATTTTCTCTTTCTGGGTTTCGTCGATACGGCGAGCTGCATCGTTAAACGCGGCTGCAACCAGATCTTCCAGCATCTCTTTGTCGTCTTCGAGCAGGCTCGGGTCGATTTCAACGCGACGGCAGTTGTGCGCACCGTTGATGGTCACCTTGACCAGACCGGCTCCGGACTCACCCGTGACTTCCAGCTGAGCGATCTCTTCCTGCATCTTCTGCATTTTTTCCTGCATCTGCTGAGCCTGCTTCATCAGGCCACCCAGACCGCCTTTTCCACCAAACATAGGCTTCTCTCTTCTTTCACATTTAAGGGATTACAACCGTAAGTCAGACTCACGATCAAATGGGGCGAATACTCTCTTCATCCAGATCGGCGTCGAAGAAACGGCGCAGAGTCTGAATGTTGTTATCCGCAATAATCGCCTCGCGCGCCTGCGCGAGCTTCTCTTCATAAATGGCCTGGCGCCACTCGAGCGGCGTTTTCACTGCCGGATTATCATCTTCAATGATAGTCAATTCAACCGGCGCACCCTGTAATGCGGCGAGCGCCTCGGCCAGCGCCTTTTGCGCGCCAGGGGAATTGAGGTGCCGTTGGCCTGGACGCAGGTGCAGACGTACCTGATTGCCGTCCTGCTCTTTCCAGGCGTTCAGCGCGACCTGCTCGACCAGCTTCGGCAGCTGGAGCTTACTGACCTCGGCGGCCCAGGCGTCGCGCGCGATGGACTCTTCGGCAAGCTTCGCGGAAAGCTCCGGCGTTTTTTCATGCTCCAGCGCCTTTTTCAGCGCTTTCGGCGTGGCGACCTCTTCCTTCACCGCTTCGGTGATGGTGGTTGCCTTCCAGCGGTAAGCCTCTTCTTTCACCGGGGCTTTCTGCTCGAGCGAGGACGGTGCCGGACGCGACTGTACGCGCTCCGTTACCGAGGCCAGTCGTTCAAGCGCGGCGTTGTTCACCGGCCGCGCTCTTCCTGGCGCTGCCGGTTCACTCTTTTTTGGTTTGGTTACTCCTTGCGCACGCTGTAGCTGGCTGCGTGCGGCAAGCACCGAACTGGTGGCATCCGACAGCGGCACGTTTTGCTGCGGCGGCGGTGTCGTCTGCGGTGGGACCTGCTGCGGCGACATCACCGCCGTAGGGGCGACCGGCGCGAAAGACTGCCGCGGCACTTCCGGCTCCGGCAATGGCATACGCGGATGAAACGCCAGCGCGCGCAGCAGCGTCATTTCAACGCCCATCCTCGGGTCCGGCGCGAACGGTAACTCTTTGCGGCCAATCAGCAGCGTCTGGTAATACAGCTGCACGTCGGCAGGCGGCACGGTGCGCGCGAGCTCACGCATCCGCTGTTCAATGGTAGCCATATCCGCACCGATGGCGGACGGAGAAAGCTGCAGCATCGCCACGCGGTGCAGCAGGCTGAGCATCTCAACCAGCAGTCCTTCCCATTCAATACCCCGGGCAGCGGCGGCATTCACCAGCGACATCACGCGTTCGCCGTTGGCGGCGATCATCGCTTCGATAAGCGACAGCGCCTGATCGTCATCCAGCGTGCCGAGCATGGTGCTGACCGCCTCGGTGGAGAGCTTGCCGTCACCGCTGGCAATCGCCTGGTCGGTCAGGCTGAGCGCATCACGCAGGCTGCCGTCCGCCGCGCGGGCCAGCAGCTGCAGGGCGCGCGGTTCGTGGACAATTTTCTCTTCATCAAGAATGTGCTCAAGCTGCGCGCGGATCTGCTCAACGTCCAGCGCCTTCAGGTGGAACTGCAGGCAGCGCGACAGGATGGTGACAGGCAGCTTTTGCGGATCGGTGGTCGCCAGCAGGAACTTCACGTGCGCGGGCGGCTCTTCCAGCGTTTTCAGCAGGGCGTTAAAGCTGTGGCGCGACAGCATGTGCACTTCATCGATCAGGTAGACCTTGAAGCGGCCGCGCGCCGGGGCGTACTGCACGTTATCGAGCAGATCGCGGGTATCTTCCACTTTGGTGCGCGAGGCGGCGTCGATCTCGATCAGATCGACAAAACGCCCCTGCTCGATCTCGCGGCAGTTATCACACACGCCGCACGGCGTGGCGGTGATCCCGGTTTCGCAGTTGAGACCTTTTGCCAGCAAACGGGCAATAGAGGTCTTACCGACGCCGCGGGTGCCGGAAAAAAGATAGGCGTGATGGATGCGACCTAGCGACAAGCCGTTCGCCAGGGCCGTCAGCACATGTTCCTGACCGACAACGTCAGCAAAGGTTTGTGGTCGCCATTTACGGGCTAACACCTGATAACTCATGGGCAGGCTCTGCAACGCTGGAAGGTGAATTTATGGAGGGGAATGCTATCACAACCTCACCCATTGAGCGAGGTTGTGAAAACCGGGATTAATGACCCGGGAAAGGCACCAGGCTGTAGCTGGTGATGCCCTGTTTTTCCAGGCGCTGTTCACCGCCGAGATCGAACAGGTTGATGATGAAGGCCGCGTCGGTCACTTCCCCACCCAGACGACGGATCAGCTTCACGGTCGCTTCAATGGTACCGCCGGTTGCCAGCAGATCGTCGACCACCAGCACCTTGTCGCCAGGCTTGATCGCATCAACGTGGATCTCCAGCTGATCGGTGCCGTACTCCAGCTCGTAGCTTTCTGCGATGGTTTCACGCGGCAGCTTGCGCGGCTTACGCACCGGCACAAAACCCACGCCCATTGCCAGCGCAACCGGTGCGCCAAACAGGAAGCCACGGGCTTCGGTACCTACTACTTTGGTGATCCCGGCGTTTTTATAACGCTCGACCAGCAGTTCAATGCTGAGCGCGTACGCTTTCGGGTCTTCCAGCAAGCTGGTGACATCACGGAAAAGAATGCCAGGCTTTGGATAGTCCTGGATGCTTTTGATGCTGTTTTTCAGATATTCAAGCTGCTGTGCAGTTGCGGTCATCGGTTTTGCCTAAATGAAACAGTGTTACTCACAGCGCGCAACGAGTCGGCCAAGGCAACAATTGTTTAACCTTTGACCAGGCGCACCTGTGCTCGAAAACGGTCGAATTTACTGGCTGCGCGTGATAATTGCAACAGCCATGATGAGGCTTCAGTGCTTTTGTTGCTTTTCATCAACCACGGGGATCCGCCACATGAAGATAAGCAGGCAGGAGAGGATCGCCAGCAGAAGAATACGTACCCACATCATTTTCACCAGCCATAGTGAAATAGCGAAGGTGATGAGGATCATCACGATCGCGCGGGGCTTCGCGCCGGGCGGCATGGCCCGGTGTTTTTGCCAGTGCCGCAGATAGCCGCCAAACCATGAGCGATAGAGCAGCCAGTGGTGAAAACGCGGCGACGAGCGGGCGAAGCACCAGGCCGCCAGCAGGATAAACGGCGTGGTCGGCAGCAAGGGTAAAAACACGCCCAGCGTGCCAAGCACTACCGCGAGCCAGCCAATGATGATTAAAATAGTACGCTTCATAATGCGAATCGTTATCAAACTGAACGGCTACTTTACCACTGGAGAGCGCCTTGAAAACAGCACTGCTTCTTGAGAGGCTGCAAAATCAGCTCATTGCTCTGCGGGAGCAGGCTACACCGCTGATGGGCCACGCCACGCTGAAACCGCGCTTTGACCGGAAGCTTTTTCGTACCCGCAGCACCGTCATTCAGGATTATCTGGCAGAAACGCAGACCAACCTCGACGAGCTTCGCCATGCGGTTGAGAGTGAACAGCAGGAACAGTTGGCGTGGCTTGCGGAGCATCTCACAGAGCAGATCACCGCTCTGCATCGCGAAATCGCCGCCTGGCCGCTGCGCGCCTGGGACAGCGCCTCGCCGGGGCTCGGTAAATGGCAGCGCAAGCGGCTGGAAAACCAGGAGTTTGAGCGCCGGCTGTTTGAAATGAAGCGCGAGCGCGAGACGCGGCTGAACAACAGCGAAACGCTGGAAGAGCAGCAGCTATTGATGCGCGAGATTAGCGCGCTGGAAGGACGCATCGTCCGCTGCCGTCAGGCGCTGGATGAAATTGAGCGCGTCATTGAACGTTTGACCCGTTAACAGGAGCCACACCCATGTCACTGGAAAATGCACCCGATGAGGTCAAGCTGGCCGTCGATTTGATTATGCTGCTGGAGAATCATGAGATCCCCGCCGGGACGGTGCTTAAGGCACTTGAGATTGTACGGCGGGATTTTGAGGGGAAACTTCCCCCTCACCCTAACCCTCTCCCTGTGGGAGAGGGAAAATAGATTAAGCCGGAGTCGGGTCGTCGCCCTTAATGTCGCGCTTCACTTCCGTATGCTCATCACCTTTCTCGTTACGCAGGTGAACCTCAAGCTGGTTGAAGGCGATATTAATATCGTTTTCACGACACAGACGATCGATAGAGCGATTAAGCTCATCCACCGTGTAGCTGCGGTCGCGCAGTTCACGCACGTATAAACGCAGCTCGTGATCCAGCGTACTCGGCCCAAAGGTGGTGAAGAAGACCGCCGGAGCCGGATCGTGCATCACTTTCGGATGTTCAGACGCCGCCTTCAGCAGCACCTCTTTCACCTTATCCAGATCCGATCCATAGGCCACGCCCAGGCGGATCACCACGCGCGTCACCGTATCCGAGAGCGACCAGTTGATCAGACGCTCGGTCACGAACGCTTTGTTCGGGATGATCACCTCTTTGCGATCGAAGTCGGTGATGGTGGTCGCACGAATGCGGATCTTGCTGACCGTTCCCGAGAACGTGCCGATGGTGACGGTATCGCCGATACGTACCGGACGTTCAAACAGAATGATCAGGCCGGACACGAAGTTACCGAAGATCTCCTGCAGGCCAAAACCAAGACCGACCGAGAGGGCGGCCGCCAGCCACTGCAGTTTATCCCACGAGACGCCAAGCGAGCCAAAGACCGTCATCGCCCCAACAATAATGATCACGTAGTTGAGGATCGTGGTAATGGCGTAGGACGCCCCCTGGCGGAGATTCAGACGTGACAGGAGCAGCACTTCAAGCAGGCCTGGCAGGTTGCGGATCAGAGCCCAGGCGACCACCGACGACACCAGCGCAAACAGCAGGCTGCCCATGGTCACGCTTTTCATGACCGCAGCGCCCGCTTCGGTACCGTTGTATTGCCAGAGGGTAATACTGTCGAGATAGGCGAAAACGGTAATAAGATCGGACCAGATAGCCCAGAACATCACGGCAAACAGGGCGATCATCACCAGCATGGTAATACGCAGCGTCTGCTGGTTAACCTGCTCCAGCGCGATGGTCGGCTCTTCCTGTGGCTCCGCGCCTTCCGCCCCCTCTTTCACCTGATGCTGACGACGCGCGATGGCGCGGCGATAGGCAATGCGGCGGGCCGCCACGCTCAGGCCGCGCAGCACGGTCTGATAAAGCAGGTTCCAGACGATCACCAGATAGACCGTTTCAATCCAGCGCCCGGACAGGCGCAGCGTGGTATAGAAGTAGCCCGTTGCCGTCAGCACCATCAGCGCCAGCGGAATGATCGCCAGCACCGTCACGGTGACCAGGCGAATATTGTGGGACTCTTTATCACGCCAGCTGTCACGGCACATCGGCCACATCAGGATCGCAATCAGCAGCAGGTTCAGCAGGATCACCAGCTGGCCCAGCACATCATCCATCAGATGCAGCGGGGAAAGTTCAGAGACAACCGACCAGAAGTGCAGCGGCAGAAGCGCGAGGCTGATGCGCACAATCTGCCGACGCCAGTGGCTGGTCAGCTGCGCAGGCATGTTGAAATGACGCACCGCCACGCCGTCTTTTTCCAGCACCTTCCAGCACACGCCAAACACCAGCCAGAACAGCGCCAGTTTTTTACTGAACGCCCACAGCAGATCGCTGACGTTGAGCTGCATGGTGAGCAGAATCAGGCCCACGGCCAGAATAATCAGACACACCGGCAGGGCGCGGATGAGATCGATCAGAATCGCTTTTGGCGTATGGAGCTGGCTATCGTTGCGCAGCTGTCCTACTTCGGAGGCCAGCTTCGCCTGGTATTTTTTCAGCCAGCCCAGACGCCAGCGGATCAGGCCGGCAATCAGCAGCAGCGGTAAACCGGCCAGGAAAGCAATCATTACCGCAGGCCAGGCTTTCTCCCAGTTTACGGTGATCTTCATGCTCTTGATCTGCGTTTTCAGCGTCTCAGGGAAGGATTTGACCCAGTCCCAGTCCATCGGCTTGTTGCTGTTCACCCAGAAAATCTGCTGGGTCAGGATTTCCTGTAGACTTTTCGAGACGCTCACCAGCTGCTGCTGGTTGATCTGCAGGTTTATGGCCATCATCAGCTGGTTGCCCAGCTGTTTGTTGAGCTGGTCCAGCAGTTCGCGACGCATATCCACAACCTGGAGCAGCGCGTCGTGCACTTCCGGGTTCACGTCGCTGGAATGCCCCTCTTCAATTTTGGCGACAAAGGTATCGCTCTGAAAAAGGGCATCGCGCTGCTGGTTGACGTCAAACTGTTCCAGACGTAAATCCGCAATGCGGTTGGTCATGTCCTCCAGCTCGTCGGCGGACGGAAGCGTCTGCTGCTGCTGGTAGAGAATACGCGACAGCAGGAGGCTGCCCTTCAGGACCGCGATCTGCTCTTTGATGTTGCGTTCAGCCTGCAGGGCGCGATCCAGCCAGTTCTTCACTTTGATATTTTGCTGAACCAGCGAGTTGCCGTTTTCCGTTGCCAGTATCAGGCGCTGGCTAAGCTGGTGGTTGGCCTCGAGCTCCTGTTTCACCAGCGGATTCGCCTGAATGCGGGCGGTTTCGTCAGGCGATACGGCCTCCTGGGCGGTTTTTTCCGTTAGCGTCAGGCGCTTGCTGTTAACCGCTTCCTGCAGCAGCTGAAGCTGGTGTTCGAGGCGATTAATATTCGCGGTGACGTAATCGCGCTGTTTCTGCAGGGTGTCCTGCAGCACCGTATTCCCTTCCAGGCTTTTACGCTGCTGTTCGATTTGCGCATTGAGCAACGTCTGCTGCACCAGCAGCAGGGTATTCTGCGTCGGGCGCAGCGTGCCTTCGCCTACCGTCGTGCCGTTGAGGCGGTTGCGGATTTGCTGCAGCTGCTGAGACGCGGCGTACATCGCGTTTTGCACGCGCTCGGGCTGGGTCTGCAGAGAGACAAGCTGGCTGTTATACGTTGCGAGATCCGACTGTGCGGTTTGCAGGTCGTCGAGCAGTTGAGCCACGCGGGACTCGAGCTGACGTAAGGAGAGCGTCGAGAGCGTCTTGCGCGTCTCGTCGTCGTTATCCACATCGCTGAGGGCATTCAGCGCTTCGGTGGCCTTACGCATGTTTTCAGGTGCCTGCGCCACCTTCTGGCGAAGCTGGACGGTTTCTGCTTTTATGCGTTCAATTTTATCCAGCGTTTCCAGCGTTTCCGTCAGATCCTGCTGGACGAGTTTCTCCTGAGGGGAGAGATCTTTTTGTTTGTTCAGCGTGTCGAGCTGCGACTGAACATCGCCGCGCGAGGGAATATCGTTGCTGTTATCGGCGCGGGCCCAGGTCAGCGGCGCCGTGGCGAAGAAAAACAGCATCGCAAAGAGCAATGCAAAAACAGGATGTTGCGAGCGATTGATGGGCAGCATAGTTGTGAATGATGTCAGAAGATGACCGAAAATAGTCCGGCGTGAAGAATATCACGCTCGCCGAAAGCAGAATAGCGCGAACGTTATCCTCTGAGATAAATCCTGGAAAGGGATCAGGCCGTTAGCGAAGGCGCGTCGCTGCGCAGCGTGGGGCAGAGCTGTAGCATTTCCAGTAAAATCGCCACGTAGCTGCGGGCTTCCTCTTTAAGGTCAAAGGATTGCGGCGCGAAAAGCCAGTTTTCCATCAGACCGGAAATGTAGCTGCGCATCAGGATTGCCGCCCGTCGGGTCAAGAGATTGGCCGGTAATAGTTTTGCCTGCATACACAGGTTCAGGTTCTGTTCAATACGGTCATAGCTCTCCAGGCTTAGGCTGCGCTGTGCCTGCTGCACAACCGCCATCTCGCCCACGAACTCGCATTTATGAAAAATAATCTCCATCATCAATCTGCGACGTTCTTCAACTACCGTTGCTTCAAGGATATATACTAATATTTCTCTCAATACTGAGAGTGGATCGTCAGGGAATTTTGCCCGATACTCACTCTCGAGATCGCTAATGCTGGACTCTGAAAGCTCCCAGATTTCACTGAACAGATCTGACTTATCTTTAAAATGCCAGTAAATCGCTCCTCGCGTCACACCGGCAGCCTGAGCAATCTGCGCCAGCGAGGTGGATGAAACACCCTGCTGCGAGAACAAACGTATTGCCACATCCAGAATGTGTTGTCGGGTTTCCAGCGCTTGTTGTTTAGTTTTTCGTGCCATAGGTGGGTGAATTTACAGGAGTCAGATTTACATACATTTGTGAATGTATGTACCATAGCATGACGATAATATAAACGCAGCAATGGGTTTTAGACTCAGGACCCTTGATCAATTTGAAATCGGACACTCGAGGTTTACATATGAACAAAAACAGAGGGTTAACGCCTCTGGCGGTCGTTCTGATGCTCTCAGGCAGCTTAGCGCTAACAGGATGTGACGACAAACCGGCTCAACAAGGAGCTCAGCAGGCGCCAGAAGTAGGCGTTGTTACGCTCAAATCTGAACCTCTACAAATCACCACCGAATTACCAGGCCGTACAAATGCTTACCGCATTGCGGAAGTGCGTCCTCAGGTTAGCGGCATTATCCTGAAGCGTAACTTCACCGAAGGCGGTGATGTGAAGGCCGGTGAGTCTCTGTATCAGATTGATCCCGCAACCTATCAGGCTTCTTATGAAAGTGCGAAGGGAGACCTGGCGAAAGCACAGGCCGCGGCCAAAATTGCTCAGCTGACGTTGAACCGCTACCAAAAACTGCTCGGCACTAAGTACATCAGCCAACAGGATTACGATACCGCCCTGGCAGATGCACAGCAGGCTAACGCAGCCGTGGTGGCAGCCAAAGCGGCCGTCGAAACCGCGCGCATTAACCTGGCCTATACCAAAGTGACCTCCCCGATTAGCGGTCGTATTGGTAAGTCTTCCGTCACGGAAGGGGCTCTGGTGCAGAACGGTCAGACCACTGCGCTGGCGACCGTGCAGCAGCTCGATCCGATCTACGTTGACGTGACGCAGTCCAGCAACGATTTCCTGCGCCTGAAACAGGAGCTGGCTAACGGCACCCTGAAACAGGAAAACGGCAAAGCCAAGGTGGAGCTGATTACCAACGACGGTATCAAGTTCCCGCAGGAAGGTACCCTGGAATTCTCTGATGTGACGGTCGACCAGACCACCGGTTCCATCACCTTACGTGCGATTTTCCCGAACCCTGACAAAAATCTGCTGCCAGGTATGTTCGTTCGCGCACGTCTGGAGGAAGGAACAAATCCAACCGCACTTCTGGTTCCACAGCAGGGTGTGACCCGTACGCCACGCGGCGATGCGAGCGCGCTGGTTGTTGGGGCTGATGACAAAGTCGAAACGCGCAATATCACCGCCACCCAGGCGATTGGCGATAAATGGCTGGTGACGGAAGGTCTGAAAGATGGCGATCGCGTAATTGTTTCTGGTTTGCAAAAAGTTCGTCCTGGCGCGCAGGTTAAAGCACAGGAAGTGAAATCTGACGATAAACAACAAGCTTCGGCCGCTGGCCAGTCAGAACAAACCAAGTCTTAACTTAAACAGGAGCCGTTAAGACATGCCTAATTTCTTTATCGATCGCCCCATATTTGCATGGGTGATCGCCATTATCATCATGCTGGCCGGGGGACTTGCGATCCTGAAGCTGCCTGTCGCGCAATATCCAACGATTGCGCCACCGGCGGTGACAATTTCCGCAACCTACCCGGGGGCTGATGCGAAAACGGTGCAGGATACCGTCACCCAGGTTATCGAACAGAACATGAACGGTATCGATAACCTGATGTACATGTCCTCAAACAGTGACTCTACCGGTACGGTGCAGATCACCCTGACCTTCCAGTCAGGTACGGATGCTGACATTGCGCAGGTTCAGGTGCAGAACAAACTGCAGCTGGCGATGCCTTTGCTGCCGCAGGAAGTACAACAGCAGGGCGTGAGCGTCGAGAAATCGTCCAGCAGCTTCCTGATGGTTGTCGGGGTTATCAACACCAACGGCACCATGACGCAGGAGGATATTTCCGACTACGTGGGCGCCAACATGAAGGACGCCATCAGCCGTACTTCCGGTGTGGGTGACGTGCAGCTGTTCGGTTCCCAGTACGCGATGCGTATCTGGATGGATCCGAACAAGCTAAACAACTACCAGCTGACCCCGGTTGACGTGATCAGTGCGATTAAAGCGCAGAACGCCCAGGTAGCGGCCGGTCAGTTAGGCGGTACGCCGCCGGTGAAGGGCCAGCAGCTTAACGCCTCGATCATCGCGCAGACCCGTCTGACCTCTGCCGATGAATTCAGCAAAATTCTGCTGAAGGTGAATCAGGACGGTTCGCAGGTTCGCCTGCGCGACGTGGCGAAAGTTGAGCTGGGCGGTGAGAACTACGACATCATCGCGAAGTTTAACGGCAAGCCGGCTTCCGGTCTGGGTATCAAACTGGCGACAGGCGCTAACGCCCTGGATACCGCCACGGCGATCCGCGCAGAGCTGAAGAAGATGGAGCCGTTCTTCCCGTCAGGTCTGAAAATCGTTTACCCGTACGACACCACGCCGTTCGTCAAAATTTCGATTCACGAAGTGGTTAAGACGCTGGTTGAGGCGATCATCCTCGTCTTCCTGGTTATGTACCTGTTCCTGCAAAATTTCCGCGCGACGCTTATCCCAACGATTGCCGTGCCGGTTGTTCTGCTCGGGACCTTTGCGATCCTGTCGATATTTGGCTACTCGATAAACACCCTGACGATGTTCGGGATGGTGCTCGCCATCGGCCTGCTGGTAGATGACGCCATCGTGGTGGTCGAGAACGTCGAGCGTGTCATGGCAGAAGAAGGTCTACCGCCGAAGGAAGCGACCCGTAAATCGATGGGTCAGATCCAGGGCGCGCTGGTTGGTATCGCGATGGTGCTGTCTGCGGTATTCATTCCGATGGCCTTCTTCGGGGGCTCTACCGGTGCGATTTACCGTCAGTTCTCCATTACCATCGTTTCCGCGATGGCGCTGTCGGTGCTGGTGGCGTTGATCCTGACCCCTGCCCTGTGTGCCACCATGCTGAAGCCGATTCAGAAAGGCGGTCACGGCGAGCACAAAGGGTTCTTCGGCTGGTTTAACCGCATGTTCGATAAAAGCACGCACCACTACACCGATAGCGTAGGTAACATCCTGCGCAGCACCGGTCGTTACCTGCTGCTCTATATCATCATCGTGGTGGGCATGGCCTACCTGTTTGTTCGTCTGCCAAGCTCCTTCCTGCCGGACGAAGATCAGGGCGTGTTCCTGAGTATGGCTCAGCTTCCGGCGGGTGCGTCGCAAGAGCGTACCCAGAAAGTGCTGGATGAGATGACCGATTACTACCTCACCAAAGAGAAAGCCAACGTTGAATCCGTGTTTGCGGTTAACGGCTTTGGCTTTGCGGGTCGCGGTCAGAACACCGGTATTGCCTTCGTCTCTCTGAAGGACTGGTCTGAACGTCCGGGCAAAGAGAACAAGGTTGAAGCCATCACCGGCCGTGCAATGGGCACCTTCTCGCAGATTAAAGATGCGATGGTATTCGCCTTTAACCTGCCAGCGATTGTTGAACTGGGTACCGCAACCGGTTTCGACTTCCAGCTGATCGACCAGGGCGGTCTGGGTCACGAGAAACTGACGCAGGCGCGTAACCAGCTGTTTGGTGAAGTCGCTAAACACCCTGACCTGCTGGTCGGCGTACGTCCAAACGGCCTGGAAGATACGCCGCAGTACAAAATCGACATCGATCAGGAAAAAGCTCAGGCGCTGGGCGTATCCATCAGTGACATCAACACCACGCTGGGCGCAGCCTGGGGCGGTAGCTACGTTAACGACTTCATCGATCGCGGTCGTGTGAAGAAAGTGTACGTGATGTCAGAGGCGCAGTACCGTATGTTGCCGAACGATATCAACAGCTGGTTCGTGCGCGGCAGCAATGGTCAGATGGTTCCGTTCTCGGCGTTCTCAACGTCACGCTGGGAATACGGTTCACCGCGTCTGGAACGCTATAACGGTCTGCCGTCTATGGAGATCCTGGGTCAGGCCGCACCGGGCCGAAGCACCGGTGAAGCCATGAACCTGATGGAAGAGCTGGCGAGCAAACTGCCTGCGGGTATCGGCTATGACTGGACCGGTATGTCCTATCAGGAACGTCTGTCCGGTAACCAGGCCCCTGCTCTGTACGCCATTTCACTGATTGTGGTCTTCCTGTGTCTGGCGGCACTGTACGAGAGCTGGTCGATTCCGTTCTCCGTTATGCTGGTGGTTCCACTCGGGGTTATCGGTGCGCTGCTTGCGGCGACGTTCCGTGGGTTGACCAACGACGTTTACTTCCAGGTAGGCCTGCTGACAACCATTGGCTTGTCGGCGAAGAACGCGATACTTATCGTTGAATTCGCCAAAGATCTGATGGAGAAAGAAGGCAAAGGTCTTATTGAGGCGACGCTTGAGGCGGTTCGTATGCGTCTGCGCCCGATCCTGATGACGTCACTGGCGTTTATCCTCGGCGTACTGCCGCTGGTTATCAGTTCCGGAGCGGGCTCCGGTGCGCAGAACGCAGTAGGTACTGGTGTGATGGGCGGTATGGTTACCGCGACCGTATTGGCCATCTTCTTCGTACCGGTGTTCTTCGTGGTGGTTCGCCGCCGCTTTAGCCGAAAGAATGAAGATGTTGAACACAGTCATTCGGTAGAACCTCACTGATACCGGTTTCACATGATAAAAAGGCCGCATTAGCGGCCTTTTTCATTTTCAGAAAAAATCATAAATTACGCTTATTGTGGTTCAATTTATTTTCTGCCATCTTAAATAGACATATCATAATTAACTGATAACTTAATCGGTGAAATCGGGATTTTTTTAATTTCATTTCCCCGCTTAAAGTATTAGGAATATTCCTAATAAGAAGTTCTTACAAAGATAAGTCTGAATCTAAACTTTTCTCAGCATTTTTGCTAAGCCAATGAAACGTAAGGAAGCGATAAAGCACCGTCGTTAATTTGGATAAAAACGTTGAGTCCAGGACGACCATTTGTGTTCAAGCTCTCAGCCTGCGGTTTTATTTGTAATTTTTCGTAATAGCGCGGTGAAATCCAGGAAGGAGTGGCTTATAGTTAGGTTATCAGGAACACAGCACTCATGTAGCTAAGTCAGTTGTATCCATCCCGACAATGATGTTCGGTGAGTAAGAAATCACTCAGAAGGGGATGCGCTATGGACGAGTACTCGCCAAAAAGGCATGATATCGCGCAGTTGAAATTTCTCTGCGAATCCTTGTACCATGACTGCCTTGCCAATCTTGATGAAAGTAACCATGGCTGGGTAAACGACCCAACGTCTGCCATCAATTTACAGTTGAATGAGCTGATAGAGCATATCGCAACCTTCGCACTTAATTATAAAATTAAGTACAATGAAGATAATAAGCTCATCGAGCAAATTGATGAATACCTGGACGACACCTTTATGTTGTTCAGTAGTTACGGCATTAACGCTCAGGATTTGCAAAAATGGCGTAAATCGGGAAATCGGCTATTCCGCTGTTTCGTCAACGTGAGCAGAGCTAACCCGGTGAGTCTTTCCTGTTAAAATTATTACAATTACTAAGGTGAATTTATGTCTGATAAACCACTCACAAAGATCGATTATTTGATGCGCTTACGACGTTGTCAGTCAATTGACACGCTTGAACGCGTCATTGAAAAGAATAAATACGAGCTTTCTGATAATGAACTGGCGGTATTTTATTCAGCCGCTGACCATCGTCTTGCTGAACTAACAATGAATAAGCTGTATGACAAAATCCCTACTTCTGTGTGGAAATTTGTCCGTTAATCTTTGAAGGGTGTCTGTAGAGTTCTACGCCTCGTTCTGAGTTTTACCTATCCCGTTATGCCCCCTGTGCGTAAGCCAGGTCTCCGTGTAAAACGCGTTCAACAACAGCAATGTTGTGACGATGGTCACATCGGCTTTCCGGGAACGTTCCCCTTCTGGCCAGTTCCGATTAATCTGCGGTAATAACATCCAGAGAGGTTTCCAGTGAGCTTAGAAAAACAGAAAATGATTGCCGGTGAACATTATCGCCCCGGCGATGAGACATTACGGGCTGACCGACTGCGGGCCCGCCATCTGGTTTACCGCTATAACCACACTGCGCCTGATGAAAAAACAGAACGCCAGAACATTCTGGCGGAACTTCTCGGACAAAGCGCAGGCGCTTATATAGAGCCGAGCTTCCGCTGCGACTACGGATATAACATTTATCTGGGCAAAAACTTTTACGCTAACTTCGACTGCGTGATGCTGGATGTCTGCCCTGTTCATATTGGCGATAACTGTATGCTCGCGCCGGGTGTTCAAATTTATACGGCAACCCACCCGCTGGATGCGGAGGAACGAAACAGCGGCGTGGAGTTTGGAAAACCCGTCAATATTGGAAATAACGTCTGGATTGGTGGCCGGGCGGTCATTAACCCTGGCGTCACCATTGGTGATAATGTGGTGGTGGCCTCCGGCGCGGTCGTGACGAAAGACGTCCCGGCTAACGTCGTGGTTGGCGGCAACCCGGCAAAAATTATCAAAACGCTGTGAAGTCGCGGGGAGTCAACTGTTATAGTCTTTTAGCGCCAGACTGTTACTTTTTTCAGCCTGATGGCTCCCCTAAAATTGGCAGACACCCTGTATTGTCAACTCTCATGAAGGCAAAAAATGACCGAGATACAGCGCCTGCTTACCGCCACCATCGACGATCTTAACCTCCGCGAAAAGCGCGATAATCGCCCGCGCTTTAGCATTAGCTTTATTCGCAAACATCCTGGCCTGTTTGTCGCCATGTATGCCGCCTGGCTGGCGACGCTTATTGTTATGCTGAAGTCCGAAACGCTGGTGGACTCCGTCTGGCTGCTGGTTGTACTGTTTGTCGTCTTTAACGCCTTTTTCTTTTTCGACGTGAATCCGCGCTACCGTTACGAAGATATCGACGTGCTCGATTTTCGGGTCTGCTATAACGGCGAATGGTACAACACGCGTTACGTGCCAGAGGAGCTGATCGAAAACATCATGCACTCTCCGGCAGTTGAAGCCGGGCAAAAAGAGAAGCTGCAGAAAATGGTCTCCACCAAAGGACAGCTCTCATTCTATGATGTCTTTACCCTTTCTCGCCCTGCTGCTGCGTAATTAACGCCTGCAGACTTCGGATCCCCGGCGCAAACTGAGAAGCAGAGGTATTACCGTAACCTAAAACCAGCCCGGTTTGCCCCTGCTTCGCCTCCAGGTAATACCCGCTCAGTGCAGCGGGTGCCAGCTGAAACGCTCTCGCCTTCGCCACCAGCCTCTGGTCGTCAATACCGTCTATCGCCAGCGTCAGATGCATCCCACCTTCGCCTGCCAGAATGCGGTGCGGAGTATGAAGCTCGGCGCCCAGCACCTCCCGCAGCTGGCGGTAGCGTTTACGGTACAGCCGACGCATGGCGGCAAGGTGGCGGGCGTAATGACCTTCTTCAATGAACAGCGCCAGGGTGCGCTGTTCGGCACGATGCCCACCCCGCAACAGCGAGCCGATGGCCGGACGAACCGCCTTAGCCAGCGCTGGCGGTAACACCATGAACCCCATGCGAAGTGACGGAAACAGCGTTTTACTGAACGTCCCCAGATACACAACGGGCGCATTGTTGACCATTCCCAGCATCGCCGGTACGGGCTCACCGGCATAACGGAACTCGCTGTCGTAATCATCTTCAATGATCCACGCGTTGTGCTGCCGGGCCAGGTCAAGCAGCGCCAGCCGCCGCCGCGCGCTGAGCACGCTCCCGTAAGGGAACTGATGCGAAGGCGATGTAAAGATCATTGAGGGGGCAGGCGCATCCAGCCCTTCCCAGCACATTCCCTCGTCATCAACCGGTATTCCCGTCATCGCCAGGCCGGTTTTAACAAACGCACTCTTTGCCCCGCTATAGCCAGGGTTTTCTACCCAGGCGACATCGCCAGGCTCGCTTAACAGCATCGTGCAGAGATTGACCCCCTCAAGTGCACCTTCGGTGAGCACAATCTGGCTGGCGTCGCAGTCGATACCACGGGACAAGGCGAGATGCCGGGCAATCGCTGCCCGAAGAGACGGTTCACCGGCCGGGTCACCATAGCCTAACAGGGCACTTCCCTCCTCGCGCAGAACGCGATCGTACAATCGCCGCCACAGCGGCAAGGGGAAATAGTTAATGGCAGGCGTTCCCGGCGTGAACGCCATCACAGGGGTATCGCGCGGCACAGGGGCGGGCAGCAGGGCGACACGTTTTGTCAGCCTGACGTCAGGATCCGGCAGCGTTCGGGCAATCGTACGATGAGCGAATTGCCCCACCCGTGTCCCCTGACGGTTTCGCAGCAAATAACCTTCGAGCGTGAGCTGGTCCAGCGCCGCATTGACGGTGTTTCGGGAAACCGAGATCTGCTGCGCCAGCGTTCGCGAACCGGGCAGCTGGCTGCCGGACTGAAGCCTGCCGCACAGTATCGCATCCCGCAAAGCATGATAGAGCGTGCGCTGGAGCGTCTCTTGCTCACGCTTTTTCAGCGCAGCATGGAGCAAAGTGTAAAGCTCATCACCCGGTATATTCATCTTTCCTCCTTGTGGTACCAGAAAAATATATCCTGGTGGTTCTTTTTAAGGAACCAGTAATTCACTAATCTGGAGTTCTTTTCAACGACATGGAATAAAGATGAATACATTCAATGAGTTTGGACAGCCTGTAGGCGAAGCCCTTATCGACTGGCAACCTCGTCAACACCCGTCCCGGGTAGTCCTTCAGGGTCACTATTGTCGGCTTGAGCCGCTGCGCGTGGAGCATGCCCACGCGTTGTTCTCCGCCTATTCCCTGGCCGAAGATACCCGCAGCTGGACGTGGCTACTTCGTGAACCTGATGCCACCGCAGAAGAGTTTGCCAACTGGGTGGCGAGCGTAAGTGAGTTATCCGATCCCATCCACTTTACCGTTATGGATAACCAGACCGAGTCTCCTGTCGGGACGCTGTCCCTGATGCGGATCGATCCTAAAAACGGGGTCGTGGAAGTGGGGCACGTTCACTTCTCTCCTCTGTTAAGCCGCACGCCAGGGTCGACAGAGGCGCAATATCTGCTGATGCGGTACGTGTTCGATACCCTGGGCTACCGACGTTATGAATGGAAGTGCAATAGCCTGAACGAGCCTTCCCGTAAAGCAGCGCTGCGTCTGGGCTTTCAGTTTGAGGGGCGCTTTCGCCAGGCGCTGGTCATAAAAGGCCGTAACCGGGATACCGACTGGTTTTCTATTCTCGACAAAGAGTGGCCGGCGCTGGCGAGCGCCTTTGAAAGCTGGCTTGCCACCGACAATTTTACTGCCGATGGCAAACAGAAAAGATCCCTGGAAAGCTGGCGAGAAACGCGCGTCTAGCGTCTTTTTTTACGTCCCTGAACCGCCTTAAAGCGCGGATTAGATTTGCAAATCACGTATAAGCGTCCCTTGCGTTTGACTATCTGGCAATCCGGGTGACGCTGCTTTGCACTGCGTAATGAGTTAAGTACCTGCATGGTTAGCCCCGCTTCGCATTGAGAAAACCGCCAAAACGCTTGCGGAAGCGCGCGGCGCTACCGTCCGTGGAGAACGTTTTCTGCTTGCCGGTATAAAACGGGTGCGATTTTGAAGAAACCTCAATGGTGATGTACGGATACGTTTCACCGTCGAGTTCAATTTCGCGGTCGGTCTTAATGGTTGAGCCAACCTTGAAGTATTCATTAGCGCTGGTGTCGTGGAATACCACGGTGCGATAGGCTGGATGGATATCAGGCTTCATCGTAAATCCTTTGTGTTTTGTTATAACATAACAAAATAATATCCAGGCCAGTTCGAAAAAACAACCCCCTCTCGCCGGGCGATATTTTCTCGTTTGCCTGAGATAAAATGAAAACCTGGCTGCCCACGTGCTATAACTATATCATTTCGCGGTAAAATCTTTCTCTTCAGGCAAGGAACTCAATGCCTAGGAACGGGTATACGAGGAAGGACACGACAGCATGAAAACCCGACATCTGGTCAGTCTGGTGACTGGCATACTTATCTTTTCTGTGCTGGTTCCCATTTGCCTGAGCATCTGGCTGGCCCATCGCCAGGCGGAAGATAAGTTTGCCAATGCGCTGGATAACTATGCGTCACGCGTGTTGGTAAGAACCGACAGAGTTGTGGATCAGGCAAAAGAAGCACTCGATCACCTGCAGGCCTTTGAAGGGGTGCCGTGTAGCCCGTTGCAGTTAAGAGAGATGCGCCGGGTCGCTTTCTCGTGGCGATATGTTCAGGAAGTGATTTATATCGATAACCTTCAGCCGCTCTGCTCCTCCCTCGAGCAAACCAGTCATGCTCCCCCTTTCCCCCCACCGATGCGCATTACCGAAGATGGTTACAGCGCATGGCTGACCACGCAAAACGATCTTGGGTTTAACCGCTACATGGCAGTGCTGGGAAAAGGCCACTACCTTGTCATGGTCGATCCTGCCTCGCTGGTGGACGTTATCCCTTTCGGCGAGATAGCGATTGATGCCGCCCTGGTAGGCACTACAACACACCGCATATTCGCCAGCAGCAGTAAGCTCAATTCTCACATCCGCGACATGGTTCAGGAGCGGGATGTCAAAAGCGTGCAGTACAACGGTTCAATGTACGTCATGAAGTCTGTACCTGAGCTTGGATTTACCGTCGTCGCATGGGCAACGCTCAAACCGCTGGCTGAAACCTGGCACCGGCAGCTTCTTTTCTGGTTACCGTTCGGCATGTTAATAAGTCTGCTCGCCGCGCTGTTTGTCCTGCGGATCCTGCGTCGTATCCAGTCGCCGCGCAATCGCCTGCTTGACGCCATTAACAGCCGGGATTTTGTGGTTCACTATCAGCCCATCGTGGCGCTCAGTAGCGGAAAAATTGTGGGCGCAGAAGCGCTGACGCGCTGGCCACAGCCAGACGGAAGCAGCCTATCGCCGGATATTTTTGTCCCCCTTGCCGAGCAAACGGGGCTCATCTCACAGCTGACGCAGTTAGTCATCGAAAAGGTGTTTGAAGATATGGGCCACTGGCTGCAACGCCATCCCGATCAGCATATCTCCATTAACCTCGCCCCTGCCGATTTAACCTCCGGCATCCTGCCACCTTTACTGAGTCAGCTACTGAATAAGTGGCAAATACAACCCCGACAAATCGCCCTTGAGCTCACCGAGCGCGGCTTTGCCGATCCCAAAATCAGCGCGCCGGCTATCGCCGCATTTCGCCGCTCGGGGCACCCTGTCTATATTGATGATTTTGGCACGGGCTATTCCAGCCTGAGCTATCTGCAGGATCTGGACGTCGACACGCTAAAAATTGATAAATCGTTCGTCGATGCGCTGGAGTATAAAAACGTGACGCCGCACATCATTGAAATAGCAAAGTCGTTGAAGCTGGCGATGGTGGCGGAGGGCATCGAGACCGCAGGGCAGCTCGCCTGGCTACACCGTCACGGCGTGCAGTACGGGCAGGGGTGGTACTACAGCAAGGCACTGCCAAAAACGGAATTTATTCTTTGGGCAGAAAATAACCTCGGCACGCACGCTACTTGAGATAGGATTTGATCACCCGCAACACCACGCCAAGATCGGCTTCACGCTGCGCTTCTTCAGGCTCTTTCACCACGTGATCGGTTAAATGTCCTTCGATCACCTGCATCATCATGCCATTGACCGCCCCGCGGATTGCCGCCAGCTGCTGTAACACCTCGGCGCATTCGTGATCGCTGTTAAGCATTTTTTCCAGCGCGGTGCTTTGCCCCTGAATTTTCTTCAGGCGAGTCAGTAACATCTTCTTGTCTCTAACGGTATGTGACATCTCTGTATCCCTAATTTTTTAGCTTTTAAAGCATATCACGCTCTACTCCCCCTGAGTATTTTTCTACTGGGGGGTAGTATTACGCTACTGGGGGGGAGTAGTATCTCCGCACGCTTTCCACTCCGGAATTTCCCATGACCGATTTTGCTTCACTTCTTCAGCAGGGCAATGCCTGGCTGTTTGTTCCCAGCGCTATCCTGCTCGGTGCGCTGCATGGCCTGGAACCAGGCCATTCAAAAACAATGATGGCAGCCTTTATTGTTGCCATCCGCGGCACGCTGAAACAGGCGGTACTGCTTGGCCTGGCGGCAACGCTCTCCCATACGGCGGTGGTCTGGCTCGTTGCGATGGCGGGATTATGGTTTGGTCGGGGCTGGGATGCGCATACGTCCGAACCCTGGTTCCAGCTGATCTCCGGGGTGCTGATCGTTGCGATCGCCCTGTGGATGGCGTGGCGAACCTGGAAAGAGAGCCAGCCGCGCGATCATCATCACGACCATGATAGCCATCACCACCACGACCATGAACATGAACATGAACATGAACATGACCACCATCATGATCATCATCACCACGAACACACGCTGATTGAAGAAGAGTGGCAGGACGCCCACCAGCGCGCTCACGCGCAGGATATTAACCGCCGCTTCAGCGGTCAAAATGTCACCACCGGACAGATTGTGATGTTTGGCCTGACCGGCGGACTTATCCCCTGCCCGGCGTCCATCACCGTGCTGCTGATCTGCCTGCAGCTGAAGCATTTCGCCCTCGGCGCGACGCTGGTGTTCAGCTTCAGTATTGGTCTGGCGTTAACGCTGGTCGCTTCCGGCGCGATTGCCGCCTTAAGCCTCAAGCACGCGACCAAACGCTGGCCCGGGTTTAGCGAATTCTCCCGTAAGGCACCGTGGATCTCCGCTGCGCTGATTACCGTGGTAGGAATTTACATGAGCCTGCATGGCCTGAGCGGCATTCTGGCGTAAGCATGCGGCCACGCTCTGTGGCCGCCTCTCCAGGGTCAGTTAAGGGTTCTGCTGCCAGCTGAAGGTATAGCGAAGCTGACGTGTCTGCAGAATGAATTCCGGTGCAACGCTGGGACTCCAGGAATCGTCGCCGCCCACGCCCATATGGAACGCATCGAGGTTAAGCCAGCATCCCGGCTCTTCCCGCAGCAGATGATGATGGGTTGTCTCCCGCAGCTGCTGCTGGCTATAGCGGCTCACCGAGAAGTGGAACTGGCCATTTAGCTGATGCGTTCCCAGCGTCAGCTCCCGCGTATCACAGCGCAAACCATTTTCCGTCGGGAAGATATACGGCGTGTGCATCTCCGCCAGGGGTAATGTCCAGCGCCCCTGCCGTGCCGCCAGCTTTCTGTCCGGATAGTTTTCATGCGGCCCCAGTCCCAGCCAGGAGACGTTTTCCGGCGTTTCGGCAAGATGAACGCTCAGGCCAACGCGCGCAGGCTCCGGGATATCAGATGCAATATCGACCTGAATATCGACATGCAGAACGCCTCGCTCGTCCACCCTCCAGACTTTACGGCTCATAAACAGGGCTTTGCCGCGATACTCAAGGACGTGCTGGGTTGTGACAACCACCTCGTCTGCGTGCTGCTCTGCCTCACAGTGCAGAACGCGCGAGGTGAGATCGTACATGCCCGCCGCTTTCCAGCGTTCAACCCAGGCGTTCGGATCGATCTTCGTCGCTTCACTTACGCCAATGTCGTTGTCCAGCGGCGCGCGGCTGACGTTATCCGTCAGAGGTGAAAGCAGCGTTTCAACGCCATTTCGCCACCATTGAGTCAGATTTCCGGTTGCGCGATCGAATTGCCAGCGCTGTTGACGATGGGAGATCTCCTGAACGCGATCGTTTTGCGTCAAGACCGGCGGCTCGCCCACCGGAGCTGGCGGAGCAATAAAGAGTGGAGCCGGCAGCGGCCACTGCTCCCACGCGCAGCGATGGTCAGCCGGTGACCACGGCGTTGCCCGCGGCTGGCGTACTTCTACGTTCAGCCAGACCTCACCCGGCCCGGCTTTCAGCTCCGGCAGGTCGATCTCCAGACGCTGGGTGCCTTCAGGCGACATCGAGAGCGTCACCTCGCCCTCGGCCAGCACGTCCCCGTCCCGGGCAACCGTCCAGCTCAGCACTTCGTTATCGGTGTGGCGGAACAGGTAGCCGCTTTGCACCTCAATCACCAGCGGCGAGGTGCTGACCCGCGTAAATGTAAAGAACTGCTGGGCGCGCTGCGCCTCGTACAGCGCCGGGTGCGGCGTGCGATCGGGGAATACCAGGCCATTGAGGCAGAACTGCCGATCGTTCGGCTTATCGCCAAAGTCTCCCCCGTAGGCCCAGAACGCGTTGCCAGCTTCGTCCTGTTTCGTCAGGGCCTGATCGACCCAGTCCCAGACAAATCCCCCCTGCAGGCGAGGGTGGCTGCGAAACGCCTGCCAGTATTTCGCGAACCCGCCAAAGCTATTCCCCATCGCGTGAGCATATTCACAGAGGATCAGCGGACGCGTTTCGTCCGGCATACCGATCCATTTTTTGATTGACCATTTAGGCACTGCCGGGAAGGGCTGATCCTGATCGACACGGGCATACATCGGACAAACAATATCGGTAGCCGCCGTATTCGCGCCGCCGCCTTCATACTGCACCGGACGCGTCGGATCCGTAGATTTCACCCAGCGATACAGTGCGTCGTGGTTTGCGCCGTGCCCGGACTCATTGCCCAGCGACCAAATGATTATTGAGGGATGATTACGATCGCGCTGCACCATGCGGGTCACGCGTTCGCTCATAGCGGGCAGCCAGCGCGGATCGTCTGCAAGGCGGCTCATCGGCACCATACCGTGGGTTTCGATGTTGGCTTCATCAACAACGTACAGCCCGTAGCGGTCGCAAAGCCGGTACCACAGCGGATGGTTCGGGTAGTGCGAGCAGCGCACGGCGTTGAAGTTGTGCTGCTTCATGATTTCGATATCGCGGCGCATGGTCGCTTCGTCCATCACCTGGCCGTTTTCCGGGTGATGCTCGTGCCGGTTAACCCCGCGGATCAGCAGCGGTTTACCGTTGAGCTTCAGCAGGCCATTGCTGATATCAACGCGGCGGAAGCCCACGTCGCATGCCTCAATCTCAAGCACTTCACCCTGCGGGTTGATAAGCGCAATCGTCAGGCGATACAGTTCTGGCGTTTCAGCGCTCCAGAGCGCGGGCTGTTCAACGGGCATCGCCGCCGTTAAGCGCTCTGCCCAGCTGCCGCGCTCGTCGACGATGGCTGACCCTGGACGCCGGGAAACGCAGGCGCATTTTTCCTCCGCGCGCCACAGGGTAAAAACCACCTCGCAGTCTGCAAAGCCAGCGCCTGCCAGCGCGACATCAACCTTCAGCACCGCGCGGTCCAGCTCCTTATTCAGGTCCGTCACCACGTGATAATCGGCAATCCGGGTATCGGGTTTATGCAGCAAAGTCACATCGCGGAAAATGCCGCTCATGCGCCACATGTCCTGATCTTCAAGATAGCTGCCGTCGCACCAGCGCAATACCATGACCGCCAGGCGGTTCTGCCCGGGGCGTAATGCCGCCGAGAGGTCAAATTCGGCGGGCAGCCGACTGTCCTGGGAATAGCCTATCCACTTCCCGTTGCACCAGAGATGGAACGCCGAGTTCACACCGTCAAAGATGATGCGTGTTTGCCCGCTCTGAAGCCAGGCGTCATTCATTTCAAATGTGAGCGAGTAACAACCTGTCGGATTTTCCTGCGGCACAAAAGGTGGGTTAACGGGGATGGGATAGGTGACATTGGTGTAGATGGGCGTGTCAAACCCCTGCATCTGCCAGTTCGACGGTACGGGCATCGCGACGGCATCCGCGCAATCTTCGGTGCCCCATGCCTCAGGAACCTGCTCGGGAGCAGAAAAGTAGCTAAATCGCCACATCCCATTAAGAGTGCGCCTGCTGGTGGTTCCGGCGTCATCTCTGGCGGAAGATTCATTGCGCCAGCTGTGTAACGGCGCATGTGCGGCCAGGCGGTTCCACTGGGTGACGCCGGGGTTTTCCCAGTCCCGACGGGCCAGAATGGCGCTGAGGGTCAGCGGTGAAGTGGTGGACATAGTAACCTCTTTGCGAAGCGCTCACAATTTTGGTTAACATGCCCTGGCACTCTGCGATGGTAAAGCGCCCATTCGCCGGGTAGCGAGTCAGATCACAAAGTTTTATTTGCGGGCAATCTGCTCGGCAAGGAGTGCCAGGCTTCTAAGCTGCTCCGCCAGATCCTCGCGTTCAGCCTGCTTCGGGTTGCGGCGTGCGCTTGAATGACGGGTAACCAGCGTCACCGGTAGTTGAACCTGCCAGCACGCCTCCTCCCCGGTGGGGGCCAGCAGCCATTCCACGCTGCGTTCACCCGCATCGCGAAACGCCTGACGAATGGTCGTCAGCGGCGGGGAAAACCAGGCGCTGTCGGCCGTATCGTCAAACCCGACCACCGACATCTGGCCAGGAATAGCGATCCCTTTTTCCGCGCAGGCGCGCATTACCCCGAGCGCCATCTGATCGTTAGCCACCAGAATGGCATCCGGTAATATCGTCCCCGACAGAAGGACATGCCCTTTCTCATAGCCGCTGGCGGCGCTCCAGTCACCGTAAGCCACCTCAACGGCTTCATGCCACGCGCGGGCCAGAGCGGCTTTCCACCCCGCCAGACGCGCCCGAGCAGAGACCGAGCTTTCCGGCCCGCTCAGCAGAGCAATATGTCGATGCCCCAGCGAAAGCAGATGCTCAACGCCCAGACGCGCCCCCTGCTCCGCGTTAAACACGAGGCTGTTTACCCGCGCTGAAGGTGCCACATCGAGGAACAGCACCGGGACGGGCGACGCCAGTGCCCTGAGTTCTTCGGCGAGCAGATCGTCAAGCGGAACATTCACCAGCAGCGCGTCCACCCGCTGCGCCAGCAGCGCCTGAAGCGCGACCTGACAGTGCTGCGGCTGTTCAACCATGGAGATAAGAACACTTGCCCCCTGTTCCGCCGCGCGGGATTTTACCGCCGACACAATTTGCGAGGGCGCATGCAGGGCCAGATCGGTGGTGATAAGTCCCAGCGTGCGGGTGCGTTTACCCGCCAGCTGCTGTGCGCGCAGGTTAGGCACGTAGTGCAGCTCCGCCATCGCCTGCTGCACCTTTTCCCGCGTGCGGGCAGAAACATGCTCCGCGTCGTTAATGACGCGGGAAACGGTCTGATAAGAAACCCCCGCAAGGAGGGCGACATCGTAGAGAGTGATAGCTTTCATGCATTGTGGCATCGCGTGAGTCGGGGCCCATTATTGTGGCACAGCGACGCCGTTAAAACATGTGAGCGCTTCGCAAAATTAAACAACCCGCTCCGGCTGAGGTATTTCCGCAATGCGCGGCTTTTGGCGAAACCAGGGCAGACAGAGCTGGATAAGCGGGCCAATGGTCAGGGCATAAAGTACGGTTCCCACGCCAAAGGTGCCGCCAAGCACGCACCCAATCAGCAGGACGGACACTTCAATTGAGGTGCGCACGCTACGAATGGACCACCCCAGCCGGGCGTGAATGCCGGTCATCAGACCGTCGCGCGGGCCTGGCCCGAAACCGGCCCCGATGTACATGCTGGTCGCAATCGCGTTCATCACGATGCCCGACACCAGGAAAGCGATTCGAACGGGTAACGATTCCAGTTCCGGGATAAGCGCCATGCTGGCGTCCGCCGCCAGACCGATACAAATCACGTTACTGATCGTGCCAAGCCCCGGCATCTGGCGCAGCGGGATCCACAGCAGCAGCAACGCAGCGCCGGTCACAATAATCACCGTTCCGATAGTCATTCCCAGCTGTAACCCCACCCCAAGGTGAAATACATCCCAGGGGTCGACGCCCAAATCGGAACGAATAAACATCGCGGTGGACAGGCCATACAGTCCTAAACCGACATAGAGTTGTAGCAGACGACGTACCATTTTTATCTTCTCCAGTGAACCAGGCTTTCATCCTGACCTAAAATGGCACTATGATTAATGTCCAGTTTTCAAATAGTGGACTGCATATGTCATCACGCCGCTTCGGAAGTCAGTCTCTGGTACGCCTTTTAGGCCACTGGCAACAAGCCTCATCCCGAACCCCGCTCTGGCGACAGCTGGCCGACGCGCTGCGTTTATTAATCCTTGACGGACGGCTGGCACTGAATACGCGGCTGCCGGGCGAGCGTGAGCTGGCCGCGGCGCTGGACGTGAGCCGTACCACCGTCAGCAGCGCGCTCGCCCACCTGCGTGAAGAGGGATATCTTGAAAGCCGCCACGGCAGCGGGTCACGCGTGATCCTCCCGGATACGCGCGCCGTTCCCACTCTTTCCGCGGCGAGCGCGGCACTGGATCTCTCCACTGCCGCCCTCAATGCCGGGCCGGAGATCCATCAGGCGTATACCCATGCGCTCACGGCCATTACCCAGCATCTCTCGCTGACGGGCTACGATCAGCTAGGGCTGCCGACGCTGCGGGAAGCCATCGCTGCACGCTATACCGCGCGTGGTCTTCCCACCCGCGCGGACGAAGTGATGGTGGTCAATGGCGCCGTCAGCGGCTTCGCGCTGGTCCTGCGGATGATGACCGGGCCCGGGGATCGCGTCGTGGTCGATCACCCCACCTATCCGCTGGCGATTGCCGCCATTCAGGGCGCGCAGTGTCGGCCCGTGGGGGTGTCGCTGCCGGAAACCGGCTGGGATACGGATGGCTTCGCCGCCACGCTTGCCCAAACCGCGCCGCGCCTGGCGTACCTGATGCCGGATTTTCATAATCCGACCGGGCGCTGTATGGATATTGCCACCCGTCAGGCCATCACGGATATTGCAGCCCAAACCCGCACGGCGCTGGTGGTGGATGAAACGATGGTGGATCTCTGGTTTGATGCGCCTCCCCCGCCACCGCTGGCTGCCTTCAACCCGCAGGCCACCGTCATCACTTTAGGCTCCGCCGGCAAAAGCTTCTGGGGAGGGCTGCGTCTAGGCTGGATCCGCGCCTCATCGCGCACCATCGCCACGCTTGCCCAGACGCGGGATACGCTGGATTTAGGCTCGCCGCTGCTGGAACAGCTGGCAATGCAGTGGCTCATTAACAACAGCGAGACGTTTCTGCCCGCACGCCGGAAGATGCTAGCGGAACGGCGCGATCGATGCGGTGACCTGCTGCGAGAACATTTTCCGGAGTGGAAATTCCACGAGGCGGAAGGCGGGCTCTCCTACTGGATAGAGCTACCGGGCATGCTGGCGACACAGCTTGCCGCACGGGCAGAAATAATCGGAATTAACCTTGGAACCGGGACGCGATTTGGTTTATCGGGGGCGTTTGACCGCTATTTACGTATGCCCTTCTCGCTGGAATCGACAGAGCTTGAGCAGGCGTTACTGAGGATCAAACCGTTATGGCTCACCCTGAATAAAAACGTGCCATCGTTAAAACGCAGCGTAATCTAATATTAAAATATTTGAAGCAGATCATAAAATAAAAACTGCTGACTGTAATATATGCAGTCAGCAGTTTTCACTGGTCAGTGTTTAATGCTGAGGAGGAATAGGAAAGCCTTTTAGTGAAATAACGAAATTATCACCGTCTTTCTTTATTTTTGCACCGGTATCACACCAGTCAGACGCAATACGAAAGAACTCATCGCTTCCAACATTCCAGCCAAGACGTACATGCTTCACGTAGCCTGAACGCAACAGATCGCAGGCCTCGTTGTAGTCACTGGCAGTTGACAGTTGTTGTTTCATTTTCTCTTCTTCAGAAGTTTACGTAGAGCCTTGATTTCTTTAGGAGTAAAAGGAGAAACACTCTCTTCTTCCGTATGCTGATTATCAATATCCTCTTCCGATACTCCCGCCTCTTCTACTGCTTCGAATGCCAGCAGCAGCAGTTTCTCTGTTGTCACGCTTAAATTCTCGTTATTGAGTTCCGCATAGTGGCGAAGCCTTTCTTTTAGCGCGTCATCAATCTTAACGTTTAATACCGCTGTAGCCATGTTTGTCACTTCCCTTCGGAATAAGTACTTTATTTAATACACGAAGTTAACAATGTTATCCAGATATAAATTTTTTCGAGTTATGGAAGAAAATAGACATCCAATTATAAAATGACAGTCTATTATTACAGGTTTATGACAATAATATTTCAGCGCGATGAAATATATATTACACGATATAGGCATAATATTATTGTGGGATAGCAGTCAAAAGTGAGAGGTGAAAGCAGGAAGATTTTATGAGGGCGGAAATGGGTAGGGGCCCTGCCAGCTAAGCTTTTCCAATAAAACCTATGTATTTCAATGCACTAAAAAGCGGTGGGGCAATGATTTTGTATCACCCAAAGTATACACTGGCAAGCCGTTTTCTCATGCGACAGACACAAAAAACCGGGGCTGACCCGGCTTTGTATGGCTTTTGACCAAACTCCATCTAAGCCACATTTTCCACTACCATGTAGGATCGCCCAACCTCTTCAATCAGTGGTTGGAGGTTCGTATTGCTGCCTTTGACTGTAAATAGGTCTTCTGGCTGTTCATCTTTTACGGCTTCCTGAGAAACTCCCGATTCACACGCATAATTCAGGGTCTTGCTGGAGAGAGTAACCCAGTGATTTTGCTCTTCGTTTAAGTCCATCGAGTACGCGACTACGGTAGCGTTCTTCATAATAATCCGCGCCAGGATCGACATATTTCTGACCATATTTCAGGGCATTGTAGAACAGTATTGCCAGTTTTCTTGCCGTTGCAGTGACTGCTTTCGCTTTCCCTATACGGGATGATAATCGACGATAAAAAGCGCCCAACGCGGTATCGCTCCGGCCAATTGTTGTGGCTGCCAGCCTGAGTGCAGCAGCAATTCGACTGGATGAACGTCTCGTTTTCGAGGACAACACTTTTCCACCGGAGATCTTATTTCCCGGGGACAAACATAGCCACGAGGTAAAATGGCTCGCATCCGGCCAGCGATTCATGTCAGTACCGCATTCGGCAACGAATTTTAGTGCCAGATAAGGTCCAAACCCATGTATCTGTGTCAGATCTGCCCCAGTAATTTTCCAGAGTAACGGTCTGACATCAAAGGAAAGTTGATTGGGTTGCTTTGTACGATGTCTGGCGGAGGGCAATACTCCCTCAGGCTCTTTAATTCCGATACTGAGCTGCAATAATGAAGTTTCGATTTGATCATCACACTCGCGGATCTTTTCCTGGTAAAAATCGAAAAATGCAACCGACTGTTCAAGTGCAAAAAGATGCTCAGGCTGCCAGTTCCCTGTCAGGGCCTGCTGAAGCACTTCTGGCGTCTTCTTACATCTGACATCACGATACTGGATCAACATTGAAGGATCGCGCTCACCACTGACAATGGCTCTGACGATTGAAAGACCGGTAACGCCAGTGATATCCGATACGGCATGATGTAATTGCACATTCATCTGCATCAACGCCTTCTGCATATGCTGGATATGTGCAGCCCGGTATTCAGTCAGGCGTTCCCGTTGCCTCAAATAAGACCTGAGTACAGAAATGTCGTGTTCAGGTCTGAAGCTGGCCCGGAGAAGACCAAATGAATGCAGTTTCTGCAACCACTGGGCGTCGTTGACATCAGTCTTGCGACCAGGAACATTTTTTGCGTCTCTGGCATTTACGAGGATCACATTGAAACCCGCGGCTTCAAGGATCTCAAAAGCAGGCAACCAGTAAACGCCGGTGGACTCCATGGCGATGGTCGTAATGTGACAGGTTTTGAGCCAGTCAGACATCCGATGAAGGTCGCCGGTGAAACTTTGAAAAGTCCTGACTGGCTCGGCGTCAGCGTCAGGCGGTACGGCGACAACGTGAAATTCAGCGCCAATATCAACGCCCGCAGCATGAGAATGGACAATAGACATTCGGGAGGATTTTTTCATGGGAATCTCCTTGCTCATTTTTGATGAACGAAGGAGGGGACGACGGAGAAATCACCTTCCTGAACGGGATCAAAGTCACCACTGTCGGATCCGCCACAGTCCCTGAACCATGTTTTTTTACGGGGTCATACCACCAAAAGGCCGACGGCTGCTTCCTTCGCTAAATTAGTCTGCCAGCTTTTCCAGGGAGTTTCTGAGACTCAGGACGGGGTTTCACCCATGGACAGTTTTTTAACATAACCATAATACAGACGACTAACCGCAGTCCTTAAAGATACCGCCGTACAAGAAGATAAAGCGACCACATTTTCCCCTGTGTACTTGAACACTGGCGGCTCATAGTTTTTGATCACGCTCCGGCAAGAGTTCACAAATTGTGTGAACGCTTCAATTTTACCTGCCAGGGCCATACGACGGGCATGTTCGATCTCATCTACCGTGAGAGCGGGAGCGGAATATCTGTCGCACAAATGGGTGGGCCCTTGACGGCTAGCTATACTCTTATTTTCAGTGTCATAGGGTGCGGTCATGCGGGGAAAATAGCGTTACGGATTAGCTTAATGAGATTGCCGATGCGAAAGCATCGCCCGGCAATATTGAATTCAGGGTGAGAAATAAATCGATCAGGATGCAGGAGGCGTTAACGGCTGAACGTCATTGCTATTCACCCAGCCGTGCGTCGTTTTTCCGCTACGGGCGACAAACTCTACCTCTGCCCAGCCAGCCTGGGTTTGTATTACCCCTACTACGTCTCCTTTAACGATCCAGGCTTTACGCCGGGTCGCGGCATCAGGCGTGGAGCTCAGATAAGCCCGCGGGCTGCTTACCTTCATCAGCGTTTGCCACTGTGTCTGCCGCGTCCTCTCCAGTTCCAGACCTGTCGCAATTTCAGGCATCAGCACATTCATACACCCAGCATGGTTTTGCCCATCAGGAATGGCTAATGTGACACCCGCGGTATTCGCGGCAATATGGCCCGCGAGCACAGATGAAGACCATGAAGTGATGGTGTCTGGCTGTTGCGCTGAAACATGGCCTGTCAGAAAGAAAGTGCAGGTACGTTTTACGCTGTCTTCAGCCGATTCAGAGTAATACCCGGTGATATTGCCCGTCGGAGAGACGGCGAGTAACAAACCTTCATATACGCCAGACTGTAGCGTCGTGGCATACGAAGAAAACGCCGCCATTAAGACTGAAAAACCGCAAACTATGCGCATCATTTTAATTTTCATCTCCGCCCCTTCTCCAGGCTTTCATAAGTTCTGCGAATTTTAACGTCATAATCACCGAAATCGCTTCCGTTATAGTTAAATGCCATATTATAAAAGTCCTTATTTACCATTGCCGACAGTAGTGAGCTGTTCTTATTGCACAAATGTAAAAAAGCATTTAATTGCTTACCGGCATTTGACTTCATATCTTTTAAAAATGTACCGAGATCTTTATAACCGCACGATTCGTAATTAAACCCCATAATCTGGAACATCCCCCATGAACACGATTTTATCGCAGCTTCGGCATCAAGTGCGTAAGCCTTCGCCAGGGTATTCCATGCAGAAAGCTGGTAGATATTGTTTTTTTGCCATTCCGGATCCGCTTTCTTTACATATTTATAAGACAAAAAAGGTGGGTTTGATCGTATTTCCTTTTGGTGTATTTTCGGAAAATATGCCCTTCATACGCAATAATCGGTAGATTTAAAGCATTAAACCCAGATCGTCCGCCCGACTCCACAATAGAAAAAGCTTTGATGATATTCAGTTCTACCCGACGATTAAGATTTTCCCAGGCTTCAGTAAAGTCCTGTTCCGTCAGCGATACAGCCCCATCAATACCAGGTGCCATCAGCTTGCTTCGCTCAAGGGGTTCATCTGCTACGTTGTAGCGCTCTTTTCTCAGATAATCGTTAACCAGCTGACGGACGCTATTTTCATTGGCAGAAGGTTGCCTAAAAAATGAAGACGTGAAAGACGATTGTTGAGACGCAAGGGGATATTTCATCGCAGCAGCAACTAATCCACGGAAAGTCTTCCCTTCTGGCTCAATAACCCCATCGGGATGCTGGAAACGCAAATGAATGGACTGAAACTGGCTGATGGTTCTGATCAATGTCGGGGAAATAATCCCATCTTCTGGGATGTCATACTGGATGATAGGCTTAATGAGATTAAACAGGTATTGCACGATAATCACGTCGCGCTGAAAGTTTCCTGCTTTACCTGGCGTTCCTACGGCACTTTTCAATAAAGGTGACAAACGTCTGAGAGAATTATCCATTTCTGAGTACTCATAAATGAAAAAATATACGGTTAGTGGGAAACCGCATCTCGTGATCGACAGCATCAAGCTGCTCACATCCAGCAGGCATTGATACGCCACTTGCGCCGCACCAGGTAAACACTGAAAACAGGAGTTATTGGGAGCACAAATGGGTGGGGGCCCTGCCAGCTACATCCCGGCACACACGTCGTCTGCCCTGGCTGCTTCCTTCCGGACCTGACCTGGTGAACAGAGTAGCGTTGCGGGAGAACCAACAGAGCCCCCATTGAGAGCGTTGATAACCAACGCGCTGGCGCATTATCCCTGTGCTAAAGCCCAATTGCAAGTGACCAGGAACCGGATGCTGGTTTCTTGCGCAAACAGGCGCAGCAATCATGAAGATCTTCGTTTACCATAGCGTTCCAGAAACTCCCCCCACAGGTGAAGGTATGGACGAACACGACTCCTTTCCACAGCGCGTATGGCAAATCGTGGCCTCAATCCCGGAAGGCTATGTCACTACCTATGGTGATGTTGCGCGCCTGGCCGGTTCCCCGCGCGCGGCGCGACAGGTTGGAGGCGTCCTGAAACGGCTACCGGAAGGCAGTACGTTGCCCTGGCATCGCGTGGTGAATCGTCATGGGAACATTTCGCTCACCGGGCCGGATCTTCAGCGTCAGCGTCAGGCGTTACTTTCAGAGGGTGTCCAGGTGACAGGGTCGGGTCAGATTGATTTGCAGAAGTTTCGCTGGATATATTGACCCCTCTCCCGGAGGAGAGGGGAAATGCAGGAATTACATCTGAGTCGGTGGGGTTGGCAGAGACGGCTGATTGGTCTGCGGTGCGACCGGTACTTCGGTCTGCTGCACCGGCACCAGGTTCAGGTCGATTTTTGTCCCACCGTTGTTGATTGCTTCCTGAACCGTATCGGTGATAAAGACCAGCTTACCGTTGATGGTTACCGCTGCACTCAGCAGAATACGGGCGTTAGGCTGCACGTCCGACGGGTTATACGGCAACACGAAGCTAAATGGCGCCTGCTTACCTTCTGTACGGACCGCACGCTGGGCCACGACTTTAGACGGCGCGTCGGCCAGGGAAGCATCAGACAGCGTTACCGTTAGTACCGCGTCCGGTGGCAGAGCGACTCTCTGCTTGATCCAGATTGTACCGGAAACGTTAGGCTGCTGAATGGACTGCTGTGAAAGGGTGTTAATCCCGTTCGGATCTGCAGCTGGAACCGGCACCTGGGCGCTTTTACCGGCACAGGCGGACAACGCCACCGCAATAGCTACACCACTAAGCATGGGCACGAGTTTCATTGAAGTCTCCTTATCAATGCACCAGCGGGATCGATCCCATCCGATGTCGTTTCAATCACATAACGTATTCAAGTGTGGCACAGATCACCGATTTATGCCTGAAAACGTGCCGATATTCAGATTATTCTACCCATCGGACCACTTTCATTTCTGCGTTATACTCTGCCTATCTTTCGCTGCGGCGTTTATTGAGGACAACTATGAGTCAGGCACTGAACAATCTGCTGACATTACTAAATCTGGAAAAAATTGAGGAAGGACTCTTTCGCGGACAGAGCGAAGATCTCGGCTTGCGCCAGGTATTCGGGGGGCAAGTCGTCGGACAAGCACTGTACGCAGCAAAGGAGACTGTCCCGGCAGACCGTCTGGTGCATTCATTCCACAGCTACTTCTTACGCCCTGGCGATAGCGCAAAACCGATTGTGTATGACGTTGAAGTTCTGCGAGACGGCAACAGTTTCAGCGCGCGCCGCGTAGCGGCCATTCAGAGCGGCAAGCCGATCTTTTACATGACGGCCTCTTTCCAGGCGCCGGAGCCGGGCTACGAGCATCAGAAAGTGATGCCCCCGGCTCCGTCACCTGACTCTTTAAAATCAGAGACGGATATTGCTCGCGCGCTGGCGCATCTGCTTCCCCCTCAGGTCAAAGAGAAGTTTCTCTGCGATAAGCCACTGGAGATCCGCCCGGTTGAGTTCCACAACCCGATGAAAGGCCATACCGCCGAGCCGAAACGCCAGGTTTGGATCCGTGCCAACGGGACCGTGCCGGAAGATTTCCGCGTCCATCAGTATCTGCTGGGCTATGCGTCTGACTTCAACTTCCTGCCGGTGGCGCTGCAGCCGCACGGCGTTGGTTTCCTGGAAAAAGGGATGCAGGTCGCGACGATCGATCACTCCATGTGGTTCCACCGTCCGTTCAACATGAATGAGTGGCTGCTTTACAGCGTGGAGAGCACGTCAGCGTCGAGCGCACGCGGATTTGTGCGTGGAGAATTTTATACTCAGGACGGCGTGCTGGTCGCTTCGACGGTGCAGGAAGGGGTAATGCGTAACAGAGGTTGATGTAAAAAGCCCGGTGGCGCGACGCTTACCGGGCCTACGTTTTGTGCTGTTGTAGGCCGGGTAAGGCGAAGCCGCCACCCGGCAAGACACTCAGATCATGCGTTATACGCATTCTCGCCGTGGCTGTTCACATCCAGACCTTCGCGCTCCTGCTCTTCCGGTACGCGCAAACCGACCGTCATGTCCGCCAGCTTGTAGCCGATGAAAGCGACGACCGCAGACCACACCACGGTGATAGCGATGCTTTCCAGCTGCACTAGCACCTGATGAACCATAGTGACGCCTTCTGCGTAGCCCACGCCACCGAGCGATTTCGCCGCGAAGATACCGGTCATGATACAGCCGACAATCCCGCACACGCCGTGCACGCCGAACACATCGCAAGGGTCATCCACGCGCAGAACTCGTTTCAGTGCGGTCACGCCCCACAGACCCGCCAGACCGGACACCAGGCCGACCAGCAGCGCACCGCCGACACCGACATAACCACACGCAGGGGTGATACCAACCAGACCGGCAATCGCACCTGAACAGGCACCCAGCAGAGAAGGTTTCCCGCGTACCGCCCACTCGCCAAACACCCAAGAGAGGATTGCACCCGCCGTGGCTACAACGGTGTTCACGAACGCCAGCGCGGCGATTTCGTTGGCCGCACTTGCTGAGCCGGCGTTGAAGCCAAACCAGCCAAAGTAGAGGATCGCAGTACCGGTAAAGACCATCGGCAGGTTGTGCGGTTTGAACGCCTCTTTACCGAAGCCCACGCGTTTGCCAATCAGATAAGCGCCCACCAGACCCGCGACCGCGGCGTTAATGTGTACAACGGTACCGCCCGCGAAGTCCAGCGCACCGTGCGTTGCCAGCAGACCACCGCCCCAGACCATGTGCGCAATCGGCACATAGGAGAGCGTCATCCAGACCACTACGAAGATCAGAACGGCAGAGAAACGAATACGCTCCGCCAGCGCGCCCACAATAAGCCCGACGGTAATACAGGCGAAGGAGCCCTGGAACGCCACGTGAATATACTGATAGAAGCTGCCCATCAGCGCGGTCAGCTCAATATTTTTCAGCATCACCCAGTCGAAGTTACCAAAAAACGCGTTGCCCGTACCGAACGCCAGCGAGTAACCGTAAACCACCCACAGCACGCAGACCAGCGCAAACGTCACGGCAACCTGCGTCAGCATGGAGAGAACGTTTTTGCCACGGATCAGGCCGCCGTAGAACAGCGCAATGCCCGGAATGGACATGAAAAGCACCAGCGCGGTGCTGATCATCATAAAGGCGTTATCGGCTTTATCAGCCACCGCAGGGGCAGCAGCCAGCGCCAGGCCCGGCAGCAGCGCCAGCGAACCCAGACCCGTTTTAAGTGTTGCTATCTTCATTTTCTCGATCCCTATCACTGTGTGCCAGGCGTTATTTACAATGCCGCTTCGTCAGATTCGCCGGTACGGATGCGAATGACGCGCTGCAGTTCGGCAACGAAAATTTTGCCGTCGCCAATTTTGCCGGTATAGGCCGCTTTGCTAATGACATCAATGACTTCATCAAGCTGATCGTCAGCAATCGCGACATCAATTTTTACTTTTGGCAGAAAGTTAACGCTGTATTCCGCCCCGCGATAAAGCTCGGCATGCCCCTTCTGACGACCAAAGCCTTTCACTTCGGTGACAGTCAGTCCCTGAATACCCATTGAAGACAACGCTTCACGCACGTCTTCGAGTTTGAATGGTTTGATTACAACCGTAACCAGCTTCATAGATCCCCTCCAGTCAGAATTCGGTAATGGCCGTAGCTTACGCTGAAGGTATTGCAAGGGATGTGCCAGAAATGAAAACGAGGAGGAACGGCGGCGCACAGAGCATTACACGGCCTTGATAATCGAACTGATGAAAAAAAACGCACCATGCCGGTGCATGGTGCGTTTCAGTTTTGCACCAACAGGAATGACTGTTAGCGCGCCGCCTCTTTTTGGTGCATCAGGCGCTAAGCGACTCTTCATCGCGCACGCTGGCCGCCAGCTCTTCGCCCACCAGCTGCAGCTGGTACATCTGCCAGTAGCGCCCTTTTGCTTCCAGCAGTTCACGGTGGGTACCACTCTCAACGGCCTGTCCGCGATGTAGCACCAGAATGGTATCGGCATCGACGATGGTGGAAAGACGGTGGGCAATCACCACCAGCGTCGTATGGTCGCGTACGGCGGAGAGTGCCTGCTGGATGGCCTGCTCGGTGCCGGAGTCAATACTGGCAGTGGCTTCATCCAGAATCAGGATCTGCGGCGTTTCAATCAGCACCCGCGCCAGCGCCAGGAGCTGCTTTTGCCCGACAGAGAGATTATTCCCCTGCTCGCCCAGTCTGGTATTTATCCCATCGCTAAACCCGCGCGCAAGCTCTGCCAGCTGCACTTTTTCCAGCACGTCCCAGACCTGTTCCTGGGTGTAGTCTCGTCCCAGAGTCACGTTGGCGTAGAAGGTATCGGCCAGCACGACCGGATCCTGTTGCACCATCGCGACGCCTTTACGCAACACGGTGTGGCTGAGAGACGCGAGCGGGCGCCCGTCGAGGCGGATTTCGCCGCGCGTGACCGGGTAATAGCCCATCAACAGGCTGGCAAGTGTGCTCTTACCGCTGCCGGTATGCCCCACCAGCGCCACGAAACCGCGCGACGGAACGTCAAGCGTGATGTCCTGAAGCACCAGCCGATCTTCGCGATAGGCAAACGATACGTTATCAAAGGCGATAGTCCCGCTTTGCAGAGGTTGCTCGTCATTGCCGTAGGCCTGACGCGGCCTGTCCATCAGCTCAAACACGCGCTCACCGGCGACCACCGCCTGCTGCAGCATCGATTGCTGGGTGGTGAGCTCGATCAACGGCTCGTTAAGGCGTCCCAGATAGCTAATAAAGGCGTATAGCACGCCCACCTCAATCGTACCGTTTGAGCTCAGCCCAAAGAGCATCAGCAGCCCGCAAAGCACCAGCGCCGAGAAAAGGCTCAGCAGCGGACGCAGCAGGAAACCGTCCAGCCGCAGCGTCTGCATACGCGCCATATAGTGCGAACGGCTGGCTTCCCCCATGCGTTCGCCAAAGCGGGCCTGCTGGCGGAACTGCTGGATGACGCTCATGCCGTTAATCACTTCGTTGAAGCCATCGTTGATGTCGGCCAGATAGGCGCGAACCCGGCGCACAATCGGCGTGCTGTAACGCTGGTAAATCACCATGACGATCAGCACCGCCGGGAAGATGGTGATCGCCACCAGCGCCATGCGCCAGTCAAGGCTGAACATCGCAACCAGCATCGCGCCAATCAGTGCCGCGCTGCGCAATACGGTCGCCACAACGGTGACGTACAGATCGCGGATCACCTCGGTATCGTTGGTCACGCGCGAGATCACCTGCCCGACCGGCTGGATATCAAACTCGCTGAGCGGCTGGCGAAGCGCCGCGTCCATCACATCCGTACGCAGTTGCTGAACAACGCCCACGGCAGCACGGTTAAACAGCAGCGACTGAGCATAGTGCAGCCCTGCCGCCGCCAGCTGAAGGCCAACGTAGGCCACGCCTAACCCCGCCACCAGCCCCAGGGGCAGATAGCTTTTGGCGACCATATTGTCGATGAAGTAGCTAATGAGCAAAGGACCGCTCACTTCAGCAATCGCCGCAATCCAGAGTAAAAGCACGGCAACGGAGAGCGGTTTACGCCACGGCGAGCCGTAGGCCAGCAGACGTTTGAGCGTCGGCCACATCGTTCCGAGCTTACGCATTGGCGGCCTCCTCATCTTCTTCCGGCGCATCGTCCAGCGCCGCCTCAAGCTGTTGATAGCGGTACATATCGCGATACCAGCCCGGCTGCTCGGCAAGCGTTTCATGCTGCCCGCGCTGGGCAATGTGCCCGTGCTGCAAGACCAGAATTTCGCTGGCTTCGGTTAGCGCAGACAAACGGTGGGCGCTGATAATGACCGTGCGTCCGTCGCCCCACTGGCGCAGGTTATGCAGAATTTGATGCTCGGTACGGCCGTCCACGGCGGAAAGTGCATCATCCAGAATCAGGATTTCAGCATTCAGCAGCAGCGCGCGGGCAATGGAGATACGCTGTTTTTGCCCGCCGGACAGCATGACGCCGCGTTCCCCGACTTCCGTCTCGTACCCCTGCGGCAGACGCAAAATATCATCATGAACGCTGGCCAGACGCGCCACGTGTTCAATCTCTTCCTGCGTCGCCCCAGGGCGGCCAAGGGCGATGTTGTTCGCCACGGTGTCCGAAAATAAAAACGGCGTCTGGCTGACGACCGCCAGGCGACCACGCCACTCGTCCAGCAGCAGATTCGTCAGGGGGATATCATGGAAACGAATATCGCCCTCGGTGACGTCAAAGTGGCGCTGGAGCAGAGAGAGCACGGTACTTTTACCGGATCCCGTCGGGCCGCAGATGCCCAGCATCTGGCCCGGCTGAAGCGTAAAGCTGACGTTCTCCAGCACCGGATGCTCCGTTTGTGGATAGACAAACTTGCGGACGTCGACATGCATGACGCCGCGTCCTTCCGGTACGACTTCGCTGCCGTCATTGACCACCGGCGCTTCGGCCAGCATGGCGCGAATACGGCTGTAGGCGGCGCTGCCGCGCTCCACGATGTTAAACATCCAGGCCAGCGCCAGCATCGGCCAGATCATGAGACCCAGATACATCGCAAAGCTTGTCAATTGCCCCAGGGTAAGCGCGCCCTGCACAACCATCCAGCTTCCGCCGCCAATGGCCAACATATTTGCCATGCCGATTGCGATATAAATCGTCGGGTCGAAACGGGCGTCGATACGCGCGACGCGCATGTTTTTCGCCCCCGTGTCTGCCGCATCGGCGGCAAACAGCGCAGACTGCCGATCTTCCAGACCAAACGCTTTGATCATGCGGATGCTGGTCATGCTCTCCTGGGTGCGATCGTTCAGCGACGAAAACGCCGCCTGCGCCAGCTTAAAACGCTCGTGTAGCTGTTCACCATAGCGATTGATCGCCAGCGCCATGAGCGGCATCGGCAGCAGGGCCAGCAGGGTCAACTGCCAGCTGATCTGCGTGGACATCACGATCAGCACCGCACAGCCCATCACCAGCGAGTCCACCAGCGTCAGCACCCCTTCCCCGGCGGCAAAGACCACGCGATCGACGTCGTTCGTCGCGCGGGCGATGAGATCCCCGGTGCGATGGCGCAGATAAAATTCGGGATGCTGTCGGCTCAGCTGGCGGTAAAAATCTTCACGTAGCTCAACGGCCAGCTGATAGGACGCACCAAACAGCAGCACGCGCCAGACGTAGCGCAGCAGATAAACAATGACTGCCGTCAGCACCAGCGTGCCGACCCACATCAACACCCGTGCGGTGGTGTAATGCTGTTCGGTGACGCCATCCACGACGTAGCCCACCACTTTCGGCGGGATCAGCTGCAGGATGGCAATGATAATAAGCAGGGCGACTGCACCGAGGTAGCGTTGCCACTCCCGACGAAAGTACCAGCTTAATTGGGCAAATAATCGCACGCGGTTTGTTCCTGAAGGTATTTTACGAAGTTATTCAATAGGTAATGCTGTGGTGTATTTAATCTGTTCCATGGCGAAGCTTGAGGTGACGTCCGATAACCCCGGGACGCTGTTCACCAGCCGCTTGTAGAAGTCATCATAGCGCTTCATGTCGGCCACCTGGACGCGCATCAGATAATCGTACTCGCCGGCCATGCGCCAGAAACCGAGCACTTCGGGCATCTCAGACACCTGGGTGACGAAGCGGCAATACCACTCGCTGCTGTGATGCTGAGTTTTTATCAGCACAAATGCCGTCAACCCAAGCCCCAGCTTTTCGGGATCTAACAGCGCGACGCGTCCCAGAAGAATGCCGTCATCTTCCAGCTTCTTAAGACGCTTCCAGCACGGGGTGGTGGTCAGATTAACGGCATCTGCCAGCGCCTGCAAAGAGAGGGTACAGTCATTTTGCAGCAATGAAAGGAGCTTGCGGTCAATTTTATCTAGCATACCCACCTCTCAGAGAAAATTTTTCTCCCTTCATTCTATTTTAAAGGCCAGATAGCAACAATTTTTTCTGTGCTTTTCGCTATGCTAGGCACAAAATGACAAACGGATAACGACGATGAATAGCACCTGGGTTAAACATGCGATCAGCGAAATCAATGCCGACTATCAGCGCTCGGCGGATACGCACCTGATTCGCCTTTCCCTGCCGGGATTTGACGGCATTCAGCTCTATCTGAAAGATGAAAGCACCCATCCTACCGGCAGCCTGAAGCATCGCCTGGCGCGCTCGCTGTTTTTATACGGTTTATGTAACGGCTGGATTAAAGAAGGCACCACTATCATTGAATCTTCGTCCGGTTCAACGGCGGTGTCCGAAGCCTATTTTGCCCGCCTGCTGGGCCTGCCGTTTATCGCGGTGATGCCGTCCTGCACCGCAAAACGCAAAATCGAACAGATCGAATTTTACGGCGGACGCTGCCACTTTGTGGAAAGCGCCTGCGAAATCTACGCCGCTTCTGAAATGCTGGCCCGCGAGCTGAACGGCCACTATATGGACCAGTTCACCTTCGCCGAGCGCGCGACGGACTGGCGCGGGAATAACAACATTGCCGACAGTATTTTCCGCCAGATGACCCACGAACCACATCCGGTTCCGTCCTATATCGTCATGAGCGCCGGTACCGGCGGCACGTCAGCCACGATCGGACGCTACATCCGCTGTCAGGGTTACGATACCCAGCTGATGGTGGTTGACCCGCAAAACTCCGTGTTCCTCGACTACTGGCAAAATCGCGATGCCGGCCTGCGCAGCCCGGTGGGCAGTAAAATTGAAGGGATTGGCCGCCCGCGCGTGGAGCCCTCTTTCATCCCCGACGTGGTGGACGAGATGATGCGCGTGGCGGATGCCGCAAGCGTGGCAACGGCGCACTGGCTGGAAACGCAGCTGGGCCGCAAAGTGGGCGCCTCGACGGGAACAAATATGTGGGGCGCACTGCAGCTTGCCGCGCGCATGCGTGAAGAGGGCCGCACCGGTTCCATCGTCACGCTGCTGTGCGACAGCGGCGAGCGTTATCTCGAGACCTACTACAATGCGGAGTGGGTGCAGGCCAACATCGGCGATATCGCCCCGTGGAAAGCGCAGATTGCAGAACTGGTGAAATAAAAAAAGCCAGACCGAAGTCTGGCTTGCTGGAAGGGTCTCACTATTCGGGGGAATACGGGAGATTGTTGTTGTCCAGCCAATGAGTCAAAAAATGAGACACTGCTTCATTGCGGCAGTGGCCAATAACCGGCAGATGGGGAAGTTCTGCTTTCAGCTGCGCCATCGCATTCCCCATGATCAGACCGCGACCTACGCTACCCAGCATTTCGCGGTCGTTCATGGCATCACCAAACGCCATACACTCCTGGAGCGTTAAGCCCAGGTGGTCGCTCAGAACCGCCAGAGCGGAACCTTTGTTACAGCCCACCGGCAGCACTTCCAGACAATCAACCGCCGAGAAGGTCAGATGCGCCCGGTCGCCTAGCGCCTCATTCAGCTGAATCCGTAAGCGACACAGATCGTCGTGATCGCCACAGAAACAGATCTTAGTGACCGCATGGGCGGGGATCCGACGCAGATCGATAAGCTGGTACCTGAAGCCGCTGTATACATGCGCGTGCAATAATTCCGGGATTTCGCTTCCGGTAAACCAGCCGCGATCGTTAAAGACGTGGACGCTGGCCTGCGTGTCCCAGTTGCTGTGCAGCACGATATCCGCGACTTCCGGGTTGAGATCCTGCCGGTGCAGCACATCTCCTTCTACGGAGTGAATTCGCGTCCCGTTGCCGGTGATCAGAAAAGCGTCGAGGGAGAACGCCCCCAGCAAATGGCGCATCTCCAGCACATGACGCCCGGTGGCAAACGTCAGGGTGACATCACGCTCGCGCAGGCGCTTCAGCGTGTTCAGGGTTTTTTCCCCTAAACGGTGATCCGGCATTAACAGCGTACCGTCCATATCAAATGCAGCGAGCCGAGCCATGATTACTCCCGAAATGTGATGCGGTTAACTTGTGCATCAGTATCGTGTGAGATATACGGAAGTAATAGTGAATAGATGAAAATTATTGTTCCGGGTTTCTTATGCGCCAGCTCAATCGACTCAATCAGTATCACCGCCTCTGGCAGCCTTCCCTGGGTGCAACGCAACAGGTCACTATCAGCGAGCTGGCTGCCCGCTGTTTTTGCAGCGAGCGGCATGTCCGAACGTTGCTGCGTCAGGCCCAGGAGGCGGGCTGGCTGAGCTGGCGAGCGCAGTCTGGCCGCGGTAAGCGCGGTGAGCTGACGTTCCATGTCGCGCCGGAGTCACTGCGCAATGCGATGATGGAGGAGGCGCTGAAGAGCGGGCAGCAGCATAACGCGCTGGAACTGGCCCAGCTTGCCCCTGAAGCGCTGCGGTCATTACTGCATCCTTTTTTGGGCGGGCAGTGGCAAAACGATACGCCGACGCTGCGCATTCCTTACTATCGCTCCCTGGAGCCGCTGCAGCCGGGGTTCTTACCTGGTCGGGCGGAGCAGCATCTGGCAGGACAGGTGTTCTCAGGCCTGACGCGTTTTAACGGTAACAGCAGTGAACCCACGGGCGATCTGGCGCATCACTGGGATGTCTCTGCTGACGGCATGCGCTGGCATTTCTACATTCGCTCCACCCTGCACTGGCATAACGGCGATAAAATAGAAACGGCACAACTCCAGCGAAGTCTGACAGCGCTGTTGACGCTTCCTGCCCTGCGCACTCTGTTTCAGAGCGTCTTATGTATTGAAACAACGCATCCTCAGTGTCTGACGTTTACGCTGCATCAACCGGACTACTGGCTGCCGCACAGGCTGGCAACCTACTGTAGCCGTCTGGCGCATCCCGACCATCCTGCGGTTGGCAGTGGCCCCTTTCGGCTGGCCGCTTTTGAGCCCGACCTGGTTCGTCTGGAAAGCCATGAGCAGTATCACCTGAGCCATCCGCTGCTCAAAGCCATCGAATACTGGATCACTCCCCAGCTTTTTGATTACAGCCTGGGCACCAGCTGTCGTCACCCGGTGCAAATCGCGATCGGCGAGGCCGACGAGCTGGAAAGTCTGCGGCTGGTAAGCAGCAGCACCAGCCTGGGGTTCTGCTACCTCACGCTTAAACAGAGCGCGCGCCTGAGTGAGATCCAGGCAAAGCGGCTTATCAATATCATTCATCTCTCCAGGCTTCTTCACACACTTCCGCTAAACGAAGGGCTCATCACGCCCACCCAGGAGCTGCTTCCCGGGTGGACCATCCCCGAATGGCCTGATTTATCGGGCGTAACCCTCCCTGAAGCATTGACGCTGGTTTATCATCTACCTGTTGAGCTTCACACTATGGCCAGCCAGTTGAAGACATACCTGGCGCTACAGGGGTGTGAACTGACCGTCATCTTTCACGACGCCAAGACGTGGGACGGATGCCTGGAGCTTGCCGATGCAGACATCATGATGGGCGACAGGCTTATTGGCGAAGCGCCAGAATATACGCTGGAACAGTGGCTGCGCTGCGATGCCCTCTGGCCGCACGTTCTTAGCGCACCGGCTTACGCCCATTTGCAAGCGACGCTGGATGCGGTACAGACGCAGGCAGAGGCTCGGGATAGACACGCGGGACTGCAAGCCATCTTTAACCGGTTAATGGAAAGTGCGGTGCTGACACCACTCTTTAATTATCAATACCAAATCAGTGCTCCGCCTGGCGTGAATGGTATACGCCTCAATACCCGCGGCTGGTTTGACTTTACCGAAGCCTGGCTGCCCGCCCCTAAATCGTGAAGAAGCTGGTCGCCGCCACAGGCAGACGGTAACATAACGTTTTTACCGTAACAGTCGAGATGATTTATGAAACGTGCCGTCGTCGTGTTCAGCGGAGGACAAGACTCTACTACCTGCCTGGTTCAGGCCCTTCATCAGTACGATGAAGTTCACTGTGTCACTTTCGATTATGGTCAGCGCCACCGCGCTGAAATCGACGTTGCCCGTGAACTTGCCCTGAAACTGGGTGCACGCGCGCACAAGGTGCTGGACGTTACGCTGTTAAATGAACTGGCCGTGAGCAGCCTCACACGCGACAGTATTCCCGTCCCGGACTACGAACCTGATGCCAGCGGCATTCCGAATACCTTCGTGCCGGGCCGTAATATCCTCTTCCTGACCCTGACGGCGATCTACGCCTACCAGGTAAAAGCCGAAGCGGTGATCACGGGCGTTTGCGAGACCGATTTCTCCGGCTACCCGGACTGTCGTGATGAGTTCGTGAAAGCGCTAAACCACGCCGTCAATCTGGGGATGGCGAAAGAGACGCGCTTTGAAACTCCGCTCATGTGGCTGGATAAAGCCGAAACCTGGGCGCTGGCGGATTACTGGGGCAAGCTGGACCTGGTTCGCAGCGAAACGCTCACCTGCTATAACGGTATCAAAGGCGACGGTTGCGGCCAGTGCGCGGCCTGTAATCTTCGCGCTAACGGACTGAACCACTATCTTGCCGATAAAGCCGGCGTGATGGCCGCGATGCAGAAAAAGACCGGCCTAAAATAGGGCTACTTGACCGTGCTGTCGCAAAACGGGTGTCGACAGCACGAGTACGCCTTAACAAGTCTTACGCGATCATCAACTCCAGCTTTTCACGCAACTCCCCTTCCAGCGGCAGCGCTTTCTGCGTTTTCAGATCGATACAGACAAAGGTGATCAGCGCATCAGCCACCACCTGCCCTTCTGGATCGAGCGTCACCACCTGGCTTAACACCCCGCTTTTGCCATTGATTTGCTGCACCTGGCTTGTCACCGTGAGCACATCGCCCAGCACGGCCGGACGGCGGTAGTTGATATTGATATTGACGACCACGAACGCGATGTTGTGCGCGGTCAGCCACTGAAAGCTTTCGCTATTTTCCAGCCCGTCCCAGCGGGCTTCTTCAAGAAACTCAAGATAGCGGGCATTGTTCACATGCTGATAAACGTCGAGATGAAAACCGCGTACTTTGATTTTTGTCTGCATAGCGCAATAGCCTTTACTGTTATTGTAGGATGAGAGGTCATAACTGGTATGACCTCTTTATCCTGGCAAAATTTTGCCGCAGTGCAAGAAATTGCGTAATTACAATGTCAGGTGTGAGAGGTTGCGCTCAACCAGCGCGCTGCCCATGCCCGGCACCTGTTTGAGATCGTCGACCGTTTTGAAAGGACCATACTCTTCGCGGTAGCTGACGATGGCCTGTGCTTTTTTCAGGCCGACACCATTCATCGCGCGGGCCAGATCTTCCGCAGAGGCAGAATTGATACTGACCCGCGTACCGTCATCATCCGCATTTTTACCGGCGTCAATCGCTTTGGTTTGCCCTTGCACCGGCGCTGCCGCGTCGGACTTGCTCTGGGTAGTTTGTGATTTGGCGGCGGGAGCCGACGCCATCGCGCCCGCGCTCATCCCGGTGGTGGCAATAGCCAGCGTAATTAACAGTGCTTTGATTCCACATTTCATGCTGTTATCTCCTTGTTTGTTGACAGCCACGTCACGATAGCCGCCAGTTCAAACCGGCACAAACAGCAGATTGCAGAAATGGAAAAGGCCGCGAAAGCGGCCTTTAGTTTTTGCAGAGCGTTACGAAAATCTGCGAGCAGACACGTAATTACTGCTGCTGAGTCATTACATCACCCAGCTTGATTTTGGCTTCTTTACGCAGGTTGCTCATCATGGCTTCGAAGGCAATCTGGGCATTGTTCTGGGTAATTCCCTGAACCATCGCTTTCTTCTGCGCTTCTGGTAAGGTGCCGGCTTTCACTTCATCCAGCGCCAGCAGAACGACGTTACCCTGCGCATCGGTAGTGGTACCGAAGCTTGGCTTGTCCTTCGCAGGCAGAGTCAGACCAAACGCGGCCTGGCTGATAGGGTCCTGACCGGTACGGCTCAGCGTTTTCGCTTCACCGAAGCTCAGGCCAGCCGCTTTCAGCGCGTCTTCTTTACCCGCTTTCAGATCGGACAGAATCTTCTCAGCATCCAGTTTCGCCTGCTGTTCAGCTTTGTTGTGCTTAACCTGAGCGATGACCTGATCCTTCACTTCCGCCAGCGGTTTGACCGCTTCTGGCTTATGCTCGCTGACGCGCAACACAAACGCACGATCGCCGTCGACGGTAATGATGTCAGAGTTACTGCCCGGCGTGCCGTTCTCGCCCACCAGACCACCGTTGAAGATGGCATCGGAAACCGGTTTGAAGTTCAGCTCTTCCGGCAGGTTGTCACGACCAAACCAGCCAGTTTCAACCGCCTTCACGCCCGCCGCCTGCTCTGCACCTGCCAGAGATTCGTTGTCGTTGCTGGCAGCATCGCTAACCTTCTGCTGCAGCGCGTAGTAGGCATCCAGCGCTTTTTCCTGTTTCACTTTCGCTGCGATATCATCGCGGACGTCAGCCAGCGGCTTGGTTTTCGCCGCGGTGATGTCGTCCAGACGCACGACCAGGAAACCGACGGAAGACTTAATGACGCCAGAAAGCTGGCCTTTCTCTTTCAGACCGGCATTTTTCAGCTCGTCAGGCGTGGTCGCGTCTTCCAGCCAGCCCATATCACCGCCGTTTTTCGCCGAGATAATGTCGGTGGATTTCGCTTTCGCAACGGTCGCGAAATCAGCGCCTTTGTTCAGCTCATCCAGCGCCGCTTTAGCATCAGCCTCGGTTTTCGTCTGAATCACGCTGTAGCGGTTACGCTGGGGCTGAGTGAACTGATCCTGATGCTGATCGTAGTAAGACTGGATCTCTGCATCAGACGCGTTTTCCTGCAGCGCGGCCGCATCCAGCTTGATGTAGCTCACGCGGAACTGCTCTGGAGAAACAAAAGAATTCTTGTTCTGTTCGTACCAGGCGTTAACGTCAGCGTCGCTCACCTGCTGTTTCGCCGCCAGGGCGTTAACATCAATGGTCGCTTCGCGTACAACACGCTGCTGTGCCACCAGCGCGGCCAGTTCGTCCGTTTCACCTTTGAGCATGAAATCGGTGCCCACGACAGCATTGATGAGCTGCTGGGTGGTCAGCTGGTTACGCAGCGCCTGAGCGTACTGATCGGCCGTCATCCCCATCTGGTTGACGATACTGTTGTAACGCGCGTTGTCGAATTTACCGTTAGACTGGAAGGCCTGGGTGGAGAAGATGGCTTTTTTTACCTGCTCATCACTAATGCCAAGGCCGAGTTTTTTGGCATACTGATCGAGCAGCGCTTCGTCGATAAGACGGTTCAACGTCTGTTGGCGCAGAGTCTTCATGTACCCTTCGTTCGCCGCCAGTTCAGAGAATTGGTCGCCCAGCTGTTGCTGCATACGGTTACGTTCACCGGCAAAAGCATTCTCGAACTGACCGCGGCTGATCTCCTGGCCATTCACTTTTGCGGCGTAGTTTGCGCCACCGCCAATAAGGTAACTGCTCACGCCGGTCAATATGAACGACACGATAATGATACCGAAAATAATCTTGAGCACGAGACTGTTAGCAGCCGTGCGTAAGCTGTCCATCATGGTGTAACAACACTCCGCTGTAGGTGACTGGTTACCTGACGCTGACGGAAAATCCTGCCCGTCGCGCGTGAAGGCGTATTGTGACAAGAAAACGGGGCGATTGTCAGCCCACAACTCGCATAAACTCGCACAAATCAGGTCTGGACAAACAAAAAAGGCACATCAAATGATGCGCCCTTGTACTTTCCGGCTTCCCTGAAACGGGAAAGCAATCAGTTTACTGCGTCTTTCAGCGCTTTACCTGCACGGAAACCCGGCACTTTAGCAGCAGCAATGGTGATCTCTTTACCGGTCTGAGGGTTGCGGCCAGTACGGGCAGCACGCTCTTTAACAGCAAAAGTACCGAAGCCTACCAGTGCAACGTCGTCCCCAGCCTGCAGAGATTCAGTAACAGAAGCAATTAATGCATCTAACGCACGTCCAGCTGCAGCTTTAGAAATATCAGCACCAGCAGCAATTTTGTCAATCAGTTGAGATTTATTCACTGTTCTCTTCCTCTCTTTATAATTTATATCGCGCCTGAATCCTTCACAACGCGACCGCGCAGCAGTTATATCAGGCCTGCCATGACCTTACAACACCCGTTGTTGATGGCTGACCTAATCAGCAATCTAAATTAGCTATACAAAAAAAGGCTGGCAAGTGCGAAATCACTTACCAGCCTTGTTTTTATTGACGCTCTTTGCGCGAGGTCACTATTTTGCGGTTACAACCTGCATTCCGGAGGGTTCATTCTGCAAAGCGAGACTGAGAACTTCCTCAATTCGCTTAACAGGATGGATCTGCAGATCGGCAATCACGTTGTCCGGAATCTCTTCCAGATCGCGTTTGTTTTCGTAAGGGATCAATACGGTTTTGATCCCACCGCGGTGTGCCGCCAGCAGTTTTTCTTTTAAACCACCAATCGGCAGAACCTGGCCACGCAGCGTAATTTCACCGGTCATTGCCACATCGGCACGCACAGGGTTCCCGGTCAGGCAGGAAACCAGAGCGGTACACATGGCAATACCCGCGCTTGGACCATCTTTTGGCGTCGCCCCTTCAGGTACGTGCACGTGGATGTCGCGTTTTTCGTAGAAATCAGGGTTAATTCCCAGTTTCTCCGCACGCGCACGCACCACGGTCAGCGCAGCCTGGATAGATTCCTGCATCACTTCACCCAGCGAGCCGGTGTAGGTCAGTTTGCCTTTACCCGGTACACAGGCGGTTTCGATGGTCAGCAGATCGCCGCCCACTTCCGTCCATGCGAGTCCGGTCACCTGACCAACGCGGTTTTCGTTGTCCGCGCGGCCGTAGTCGAAGCGCTGAACGCCGAGATAGGCATGCAGATTGTCGCCGTTAATCACAATGTGTTTCAGGCTCTTATCCAGCAGCAGCTGTTTCACCGCTTTACGACACAGCTTCGAGATTTCACGCTCAAGGCTACGCACGCCCGCTTCACGGGTGTAGTAACGAATGATGCCGATAATCGCGCTGTCCTCAACGGTCAGCTCATTGGCTTTCAGCGCGTTACGCTCAATCTGTTTCGGCAGCAGGTGCTGCTTAGCAATATTCAGCTTCTCGTCTTCGGTATAGCCCGAGAGACGGATCACTTCCATACGGTCCAGCAGCGGGGCCGGAATGTTCATGGAGTTGGAGGTCGCTACGAACATCACATCGCTCAGGTCGTAGTCCACTTCCAGGTAGTGATCGCTGAACGCCACGTTCTGTTCTGGATCAAGCACTTCCAACAGTGCAGATGCAGGGTCGCCACGCATGTCCGACGACATTTTGTCGATCTCATCGAGCAGGAACAGCGGGTTTTTAACTCCCACTTTCGCCATCTTCTGGATCAGTTTACCCGGCATAGAACCGATGTAGGTACGGCGGTGACCCCGGATTTCCGCTTCATCGCGCACGCCACCCAGCGCCATACGGATATACTTACGTCCGGTCGCTTTGGCGATGGACTGACCCAGAGAGGTTTTACCCACCCCCGGCGGTCCTACCAGGCACAGAATTGGGCCTTTAATTTTGTTTACACGGCTTTGTACCGCGAGGTACTCAAGAATGCGGTCTTTCACGCGTTCCAGGCCGTAGTGGTCGGTATCCAGGATTTCCTGTGCCTGACGCAGATCTTTTTTGACCTTGCTGCGGGCGTTCCACGGAACCTGCACCATCCACTCAATGTAGCCGCGTACAACGGTCGCTTCAGCCGACATTGGAGACATCATTTTCAGCTTCTGCAGTTCTGCTTCGGCCTTCTCTTTCGCCTCTTTCGGCATCTTCGCCGCGTCGATCTTACGCTTCAGGGCTTCGTTTTCGTCCGGCGCGTCGTCCATCTCGCCTAGTTCTTTCTGAATGGCCTTCATTTGCTCATTCAGATAGTACTCACGCTGAGATTTCTCCATCTGCTTTTTCACGCGGTTGCGAATGCGCTTCTCAACCTGCAGCAGATCGATTTCAGACTCCATCATCGCCATCAGGTATTCCAGACGCTCGTTAACGTCGGACATTTCCAGCACGGACTGCTTGTCAGCCAGCTTCAGCGGCATATGGGCAGCGATGGTGTCCGCCAGGCGCGCAGGATCGTCGATGCTGTTCAGCGACGTCAGCACTTCTGGTGGGATTTTCTTGTTCAGCTTGATGTAGCCTTCAAACTGGCTAATCGCGGTGCGAACCAGTACTTCCTGCTCGCGCTCATCAAGCTCAGGCGAATCAAGGTACTCTGCCTTGGCAGAGAAGTGTTCGCCGTCGTCTGACAGAGTGGTAATACGCGCACGCTGCAGGCCTTCTACCAGCACCTTCACGGTGCCGTCAGGCAGCTTCAGCATCTGCAAAATAGAGGCCACGGTCCCGACGGTGAAAAGATCGTTTACACCCGGCTCATCCGTTGATGCTTCTTTCTGCGCCACCAGCATGATTTTTTTATCATGATCCATGGCGGCTTCAAGGCAACGGATAGATTTTTCCCGCCCTACAAATAAGGGTATGACCATGTGCGGATAAACCACCACATCGCGCAACGGCAATACGGGGATTTCAATGCGTTCAGAACGCTCAGGATTCATAGAGCTCTCTCTTAGTTAGTGTCCGCCAGGTAAGCTGGTCATGTCACTGTGCTTCACATAACCATTAACATGTATCCAGTATATGGGGATGTTTCCCACACATTCAACGCTATGAATACGGAAAAAGTAAAGGGGAGATAAAATCCCCCCTTTTTGATTAACTGCTTGTATGGTTTGGTGAATTATTCGCCAGATGCCTGCTGCGCTTCCGGTTTGCCGTAAATCAGCAGCGGCTTGGTTTGACCGCTAATAACGGACTCGTCAATCACCACTTTCTCAACATCTTCCATCGACGGCAGATCGTACATGGTGTCGAGCAGTGCTGCTTCAACAATTGAACGCAGACCACGAGCACCGGTTTTACGGACCATCGCTTTCTTGGCAATAGCATCCAGCGCTTCGTCGCGGAATTCCAGGTCAACGCCTTCAAGATTGAACAGCGCCTGATACTGCTTGGTCAGCGCATTTTTCGGTTCTTTCAGGATCTGGATCAGCGCGTCTTCACTCAGCTCATTCAGCGTTGCCACAACCGGCAGACGGCCGATGAACTCAGGGATCAGACCGAATTTGATCAGATCTTCCGGTTCAACCTGAGACAGCAGCTCGCCTTCGTTTGGTTTTTCGGACGTCGATTTCACCGTTGCGCCAAAACCAATGCCGGAGCCGGTTTCAACACGGTGGGAGATGACTTTATCCAGACCAGCAAACGCACCACCACAGATGAACAGGATCTTGGAGGTATCAACCTGCAGGAACTCCTGCTGCGGATGTTTACGACCACCCTGTGGCGGAACGGCGGCAACCGTACCTTCAATCAGTTTCAGTAGTGCCTGCTGTACGCCTTCACCCGATACGTCACGGGTGATGGACGGGTTGTCTGATTTACGGGAGATCTTGTCGATCTCATCGATGTAAACAATCCCGCGCTGGGCTTTCTGTACGTCGTAATCGCACTTCTGCAGCAGTTTCTGAATGATGTTTTCAACGTCCTCACCCACGTAACCGGCCTCGGTCAGGGTGGTGGCATCCGCCATCGTGAACGGAACATCGAGCAGACGCGCCAGGGTTTCAGCCAGCAGCGTTTTACCGGAACCGGTTGGGCCGATCAGCAGAATGTTACTTTTACCCAGTTCTACGCCATTGCTGGTGTCGCCGTTACGCAGACGTTTGTAGTGGTTATAGACCGCTACCGCCAGCACTTTCTTGGCCTGCTCCTGTCCGATGACGTAGTCGTCAAGGTGATGACGAATTTCATGCGGCGTTGGCAGCGCGCTGCGCTCACGGTGCGGTGCGACTTCTTTAATCTCTTCGCGAATAATGTCGTTACATAAATCGACACATTCGTCGCAGATATACACGGACGGCCCGGCAATCAGTTTACGCACTTCATGCTGGCTTTTGCCGCAAAAAGAGCAGTACAGCAGTTTGCCCGAACCATCTTTGCGTTTATCTGTCATGAGTCCAAACCTCTTTTTAAGTTCTTTGTGCCGCACATGACGACGCAAATGCCATTCTAAGACGCAAGCTGCAATGAGCAGCGTGCCGCCCTACCTTAGTATAGCGGCACACTCGCGTCGCGGGCATCAATTACGATGGGTCAACACGGAGTCGACTAAGCCGTACTCAACTGCCTCTGGAGCAGAGAGGAAGCGATCGCGCTCGGTATCGCGCTCGATCTGCTCGAGTGGTTGACCCGTATGCTGCGCCATAAGTTCATTCATGCGCGCTTTTACTTTCAGAATTTCGCGGGCGTGGATTTCGATATCCGTCGCCTGCCCCTGATAACCGCCCAGCGGCTGGTGAATCATCACGCGGGAATTTGGCAAGCAGAAACGCTTACCCTTCGCTCCTGCTGTTAACAGGAACGCGCCCATAGATGCAGCCTGACCCATACAGATAGTGCTTACATCAGGTTTGATGAATTGCATGGTGTCATAAATGGACATCCCTGCTGTAATCACGCCACCCGGGGAGTTAATGTACAGGTAAATGTCTTTTTCCGGGTTTTCCGCTTCCAGAAACAGCATCTGCGCCACGATCAGGTTAGCCATATGGTCTTCCACCTGGCCAGTCAGAAAGATAACGCGTTCCTTGAGCAGACGGGAATAGATATCAAAAGAACGCTCACCACGTGAGGTCTGTTCAATAACCATTGGCACCAGAGCCATATGGGGTGCAAAGTTATCTCGTTCGCCACTGTATGACATTTCCGTCTCCTGGATCAAAATTGAAAACACCTGCTGTACTGATTGTAACCTTACGGACGGATTATCAGCCAGTCTCATTCATCGTGATTACGTACTTATGGGGTTTACAGTGCCCTATTTCAAGCATAACAACCTTTTGTTGTTACGCTAACACCGAAAGGGCGTTTTAGCACTCTTCCTGGGCTATAGCTGCGATAAAAAAAACCCGTTGCCGCAAGGCAACGGGTTTTCTGTTCAAACTTTAAACCGTTGGGGCGAAATTACGCCTGCTGGTTCATCAGTTCGTTGAAAGAGGTCGCTTTTTCGGTCACTTTCGCTTTCGCCAGTACCGCTTCAACAGCCTGCTCTTCCAGGGCAACGTTGCGCATGTTGTCCATCAGCTCTTTGTTCTTACCGTAGAACTCGATCACTTCTGATGGATCTTCGTATGCAGAAGCCATCTCTTCGATCAGGCCTTTCACACGTTCTTCGTCAGCTTTCAGCTCGTGGGTACGAATCACTTCGCCCAGCAGCAGGCCAACAACAACGCGGCGTTTCGCTTGCTCTTCGAACAGCTCGCGTGGCAGTTCCATCGCTTGCTGCTGGTTGCCACCGAAACGCTGTGCAGCCTGACGGCGCAGAACGTCGATTTCGCTGTCGATCAGGGCAGCTGGAACGTCGATTTCGTTGGCTTTAACCAGACCTTCGATCGCCTGAGATTTCACACGGTTACGCACCGCGCCGTTCAGTTCGCGTTCCATGTTCTTACGCACTTCGGTACGCAGACCCGCTACGGAACCATCTTCCACGCCGAAACGCTTGATGAATTCTTCAGTCAGTTCTGGCAGTTCGCGCTCTTCAACTTTCTTCAGGTTGATAGCGAACTTCGCTGCTTTCCCTTTCAGGTTTTCAGCGTGGTATTCTTCCGGGAAGGTCACGTCGATGGTGAACTCTTCGCCAGCCTTGTGGCCTTTGATACCGTCTTCGAAGCCTGGGATCATACGCCCCTGGCCCATTGCCAGTACGAAGTCAGAGGCTTTACCGCCTTCGAACTCTTCGCCGTCTACAGAACCGGTGAAGTCGATGGTGACACGGTCTTCAGCGTCAACAGCGCCTTCTTTCTCTTTCCAGTTCGCCTGCTGCTTGCGCAGGGTTTCCAGCATGCCGTCAACATCTTCGTCAGTCACGGAAACAACTGGTTTTTCAACTTCGATAGATTCCAGACCTTTCAGCTCAACTTCCGGGTACACTTCGAACTCTACGGAGTAGGTGAAGTCTTCGCCCAGTTTGTATTCGCCTGGAACGTAGTTCGGCGCGCCGGCCGGATTGATTTTTTCTTTGATGATCGCATCGATAAAGTTGCGGCTCATCAGTTCACCCAGCACATCCTGACGCACGGAAGCGCCATAACGCTGAGCAACAACATTCATTGGTACTTTGCCCTTGCGGAAGCCGTCAATACGTACTTTTTTTGCTACGTTGACCAGCTCGCTTTTCACAGCAGTTTCGATGCTGTCAGCAGCGATAGTAATCGTTACACGGCGGCCAAGGCCTTGAGTGGTTTCAACTGAAACTTGCATCTTGTTACCTCAAAAAAATCACAGTGCTCGGTCAACTCTGAATCTGTCTGTTATACCGGGATGCTCTCTTAGTGCAGATTCACATTCCCTGTCGCCAGAATCATCCCGAAGACATTCAATAAGACGCGGCATTATAGCGGCATCACTTAGGTGAGTCGAGAACGGTTGGGGCATGTTGCTGCGGCTTTTTTCACACTTTAAGGCTATTTTTAGCCTTAAAATCGCACCATCCGCTCAAAACGTAGACAAAACAAAACGGCCCGGAGGCCGTTTTGAGGAAATCTCTAAGCAACATACTGGAAAAGCTCCAGCCGTTGCAAATCCGATTTATCAGGCGATAGTGCCTGCACCGCGACAAGGTGGCGATGCGAAAACCGTATCCTGCAGACCTTCCCATTCCTTAATGGTGTAGGTATGCAGCGCCAGCGCATGCACGGTCGTGGAGAGTTCTTCCGTCAAGGTGCTGTAGATCAAGCGGTGTCGATTCAGGAAACGTTCTCCCGTGAAGCGATCGCTAACCAGAACCACTTTAAAGTGGCTTTCAGAACCTGCCGGCACGTTATGACGATAGCTTTCGTCGACGACTTCGAGGAACACAGGGTTGAACGCTGCCCTTAATTTATCTTCTATATGCTCACGTATCATCATGAAATTACTCCTCCGACAACGCCAGGATGTCACCCATCCCTTTAAATGTTAGCCGCTTTTACCGTTTCCATTACACCTTGACAACAAATATTTAGCTTTCGTCTGATTTTCTCATTCAAACGAATGAAGTTCACTGTGAGACTCATACGTTTTGTCATACACGGTTTGAGAAAAACGGTGAACTGGTCAGTTTTCGGACAAGGCGATGAATTTACATGCGTTGACCACTTCCCCTTGCCGTTGGCGATGTTATGATGGCGACAATTTTTCTCTTTATATGCTTACGATTCGTTGAGAACCCGAAAATGTTAAAAAAACTCTTCTTTCCGTTGGTAGCCCTTTTTATGCTGGCAGGCTGCGCTACCCCGCCAACCACTATTGATGTCTCACCAAAAATCACCCTGCCTCAGCAGGACCCAAGCCTGATGGGCGTCACCGTGAGCATTAACGGCGCCGATCAGCGTCAGGATCAAGCGCTGGCTAAAGTGACCCGCGATAACCAGCAGGTTACCCTCACCGCGTCCCGCGACCTGCGCTTCCTGTTGCAGGAAGTGCTGGAGAAACAGATGACCGCTCGCGGGTATATGATTGGCCCAAGCGGCGCGGTCGATCTGCAGATCATCGTGAACAACCTGTACGCTGACGTGTCTCAGGGCAACGTGCGCTACAACATCGCGACCAAAGCGGATATCGCCATCATTGCCACCGCGAAGAATGGCAACAAGATGACCAAAAACTACCGCGCCAGCTATTCTGTTGAAGGTGCGTTCCAGGCCTCCAACCAGAACATTGCTAACGCCGTTAACAGCGTGCTGACCGATACCATCGCCGATATGGCGCAGGACACCAGCATTCACGACTTCATCAAGCAGAACGCGCGTTAATCCCGCTCGCTGACCCGGTGTATCACCGGGTCAGTTTTATAAGAACATGTCCAGCCATTACTTACGCATTTTCCAGCAACCGAAATCAGCGATTCTGCTGATCCTCGGCTTCGCCTCAGGTTTACCCCTCGCGCTCACTTCCGGCACGCTTCAGGCGTGGATGACGGTTGAGAACATCGATCTTAAAACCATTGGTTTCTTCTCGCTTGTCGGCCAGGCCTATGTCTTTAAGTTCCTGTGGTCTCCGGTCATGGATCGCTACACGCCGCCTTTCCTCGGGCGTCGACGCGGCTGGTTAGTAATGACGCAGATCCTGCTGCTGCTGGCCATCGCGGCGATGGGATTTCTTGAACCCACCACCCAGCTTCGATGGATGGCCGCGCTTGCGGTAGTGATTGCTTTCTGTTCCGCCTCTCAGGATATCGTGTTCGACGCCTGGAAGACGGACGTGTTACCTGCGGAAGAGCGCGGTGCTGGTGCAGCAATCAGCGTGCTGGGCTATCGCCTCGGGATGCTGGTTTCCGGCGGGCTGGCGCTGTGGCTCGCCGACAGGTACCTCGGCTGGCAGGGTATGTACTGGCTGATGGCCGCCCTGCTTGTCCCCTGCATTATCGCGACGCTGTTCGCGCCCGAACCGAGTGACGTTATTCCGGTACCCCGCTCGCTGGAGCAGGCCGTCGCCGAACCGCTGCGTGACTTTTTTGGCCGCAACAACGCCTGGCTGATCCTGTTGCTTATCGTCCTTTATAAGCTGGGCGATGCTTTCGCCATGAGCCTGACCACCACCTTCCTGATCCGCGGCGTCGGTTTTGACGCCGGTGAAGTAGGCGTGGTGAATAAAACGCTTGGGCTGTTTGCGACCATCGTCGGCGCGCTTTATGGCGGCGTGCTGATGCAGCGTCTGACGCTGTTTCGCGCGCTGCTAATTTTCGGCATCCTTCAGGGTGCCTCTAACGCAGGCTACTGGCTGCTGTCGATTACCGACAAACATACGATCAGCATGGCCACAGCGGTATTCTTCGAAAACCTCTGCGGCGGCATGGGCACTGCGGCGTTTGTCGCCCTGCTGATGACCCTGTGCAATAAGTCGTTTTCAGCCACCCAGTTCGCTCTGCTCTCGGCGCTCTCAGCCGTTGGCCGGGTGTACGTTGGCCCGATTGCCGGCTGGTTCGTGGAAGCCCACGGCTGGCCAACATTTTATCTCTTCTCGGTCGTAGCTGCCGTGCCGGGAATTTTATTGCTGCTGGTCTGCCGTCAGACGCTGGAATATACCCAGCGAACAGAACACTTTATGCCGCGCACCGAATATCACCGCGCCTACCGTTTTGCGTTACGTCTGTTAATGGCGGGCTGCATTGCTCTGGCGCTCTGGCTCGTGGTGCTTATTATCAATGCCAGCACCTCTCTGGCACTCCCTTTCGAAGCCCTTCTGCTGGACGCAGGCGCCCTGCTGGCTATCGCCGGGATCCTGATCGGAGGTCTGCTTGATTTCATGGCGTTGCGTAAAACGCAGATGACCTGAAGAAAAATGCGAAAGGTTATTTCCCGTTGTAATCACTAACCGAAATTATAACGACGAAATAGCCGCCAGGCGCAAAAAAAATATTTGTTGTTTTGTGCGGGATAGGATTTGGAAATTATTGGCTCCTATTCCAAAACGCTATTTTTCATTAAACGATTCAGCATACGAGAGTTTGATTTTTCGTTTTTTATATGTCTTTTTATTGATAATTAATTGTTAATTTTTTGTTTATTTTCAACAATGGTTATACCAATTGCCCCTTTTAGGGTATGCTTAGGGGTCCTTTCGTTATAAAGCCCATCCCGTGCGGCTTCGGTCATAAAAACCGACATAATTTGCAACACTTGTGACACGTGCGGCAGAACCCGGTAACACCTTCCTGACACAGGCCTAATGATGTTTACAGTAATGTAACCTTCCCGTAAAATGCCCGCACACTTTAAACGCCACCAGACTCCGTGGAATTGAGGTCGTTAAATGAGACTCGGGAAATACAATAAAAGTTTGGGATGGTTGTCATTATTCGCGGGCACTGTATTACTCAGTGGCTGTGATTCTGCACTACTAGACCCCAAAGGACAGATTGGACTGGAACAACGTTCACTGATATTGACGGCTTTTGGCCTGATGTTGATTGTGGTTATTCCTGCCATTTTGATGGCTGTTGGTTTCGCCTGGAAGTATCGTGCGAGCAATAAAGATGCGAAGTATAGCCCTAACTGGTCACACTCCAATAAAGTTGAAGCTGTGGTCTGGACGGTACCTATTCTGATCATCCTGTTCCTTGCCGTGCTGACCTGGAAAACCACTCACGCACTTGAGCCAAGCAAACCGCTGGTTCACGATGAGAAACCTATTACCATTGAAGTGGTCTCCATGGACTGGAAATGGTTCTTCATCTATCCAGAGCAGGGTATTGCTACCGTGAATGAAATCGCCTTCCCGGCGAACACTCCGGTTCAGTTCAAAGTGACCTCCAACTCCGTAATGAACTCCTTCTTCATCCCACGTCTGGGTAGCCAGATTTACGCGATGGCCGGTATGCAGACCAACCTGCATCTGATCGCGAATGAAGCAGGCACCTATGATGGTATCTCCGCCAGCTATAGCGGCCCGGGCTTCTCAGGTATGAAGTTCAAAGCTATTGCGACGCCAGACCGTGCCGCTTTCGACCAGTGGGTTGAAAAAGCGAAGCAGTCTCCAAACACCATGTCTGACATGGCGGCGTTCGAAAAAGTGGCTGCACCAAGCGAATACAACAAGGTGGAGTACTTCTCTAATGTGAAACCTGATTTGTTCAAAGATGTTATTGGCAAATTTATGGATCACGGCAAGAGCATGGACATGACCCAGCCAGAAGGCGAGCACAGCGCGCACGAAGGTATGGAAGGCATGGACATGAGCCACGCGGAAACCGCTCACTAAGGGGCCGAGGAAGAAAATGTTCGGAAAATTGACACTGGATGCAGTGCCCTACCATGAACCGATTATCGTGGTTACGGTGGCTGCAATTATCATTGGTGGCGCGGCCTTACTGGCCCTGATCACTTACTTCGGTAAGTGGAGCTACCTGTGGAACGAGTGGCTGACTTCGGTTGACCACAAAAAACTCGGTATCATGTACTGCATCGTCGGTATCGTCATGTTAATTCGTGGCTTTGCGGATGCGATCATGATGCGTAGCCAGCAGGCACTCGCTTCGGCGGGTGAAGCCGGCTTCCTGCCGCCGCACCACTACGATCAGATCTTTACCGCCCACGGCGTTATCATGATCTTCTTCGTGGCGATGCCGCTGGTTATCGGTCTGATGAACGTTGTCGTTCCGCTGCAAATCGGCGCGCGCGACGTGGCGTTCCCGTTCCTGAACAACCTGAGCTTCTGGTTCACGGTTGTCGGCGTTATCCTGGTTAACCTGTCACTGGGCGTGGGCGAATTCGCGCAGACCGGCTGGCTGGCTTACCCACCGCTGTCAGGAATTGAGTACAGTCCGGGCGTTGGCGTCGACTACTGGATTTGGGCGCTTCAGCTCTCCGGTGTCGGTACTACCCTGACCGGTATCAACTTCTTCGTGACCATTATCAAGATGCGTGCCCCTGGCATGACCATGTTCAAGATGCCGGTATTTACCTGGGCATCTCTGTGCGCCAACATCCTGATTATTGCCTCCTTTCCAATTCTGACCGTCACCATCGCGCTGCTGACCCTGGATCGCTATCTGGGCACCCATTTCTTCACGAATGATATGGGTGGCAACATGATGATGTACATCAACCTGATTTGGGCCTGGGGTCACCCGGAAGTGTACATTCTGGTTCTGCCTGTGTTCGGTGTGTTCTCCGAAATCGCGGCAACCTTCTCGCGTAAACGTCTGTTTGGTTACACCTCTCTGGTGTGGGCAACCGTGTGTATTACCGTTCTGTCGTTCATCGTTTGGCTGCACCACTTCTTCACCATGGGTGCGGGCGCGAACGTAAACGCCTTCTTCGGTATCACAACCATGATTATCGCCATCCCTACCGGGGTGAAGATCTTCAACTGGCTGTTCACCATGTACCAGGGCCGTATCGTGTTCCACTCAGCGATGCTGTGGACCATCGGCTTCATCGTAACCTTCTCCGTAGGTGGGATGACCGGCGTACTGCTGGCGGTACCGGGCGCTGACTTCGTTCTGCACAACAGCCTGTTCCTGATTGCGCACTTCCATAACGTTATCATCGGTGGCGTGGTCTTCGGCTGCTTCGCTGGCGTAACCTACTGGTGGCCAAAAGCGTTCGGCTTCACGCTGAACGAAAAATGGGGTAAACGCGCGTTCTGGTTCTGGATCATCGGCTTCTTCGTAACATTTATGCCGCTGTACGTGCTGGGCTTCATGGGTATGACCCGTCGCCTGAGCCAGCAGATCGATCCGCAGTTCCACCCAATGCTGATGGTTGCAGCGGGCGGTGCCGTGCTGATTGCCTGTGGTATCGCGTCTCAGCTGATTCAGTTCTACGTGTCTATTCGCGACCGCGATCAGAACCGTGACCTGACCGGTGACCCATGGGGTGGCCGTACGCTGGAGTGGGCGACCTCTTCTCCACCTCCTTTCTATAACTTCGCCATTGTGCCGCAGGTTCATGAACGTGACGCATTCTGGGAAATGAAAGAGAAAGGTGAAGCGTACAAGCAACCTGCTCATTACGAAGAGATCCACATGCCGAAAAACAGCGGTGCGGGCATCGTGATTGCCGCCTTCGCAACGGTATTTGGTTTCGCAATGATCTGGCACATCTGGTGGATGGCGATTGTTGGCTTCGCCGGCATCGTAATCAGCTGGATTGTGAAGAGCTTTGACGAGGACGTGGACTACTACGTACCAGTCCGTGAAGTTGAGAAGCTGGAAAATCAGCATTTCGACGAGATTTCTAAAGCGGGGCTGAAAAATGGCAACTGATACTCTGGCGCACTCAACTGCCCACGCGCATGAGCATGCGCACCACGATACAGGACCGACCAAAGTCTTCGGTTTCTGGATCTACCTAATGAGCGACTGCATTCTGTTCTGCTGTCTGTTCGCAACCTATGCCGTTCTGGTGAACGGCACAGCGGGCGGCCCGACCGGCAAGGACATCTTTGAACTGCCGTTCGTTCTGGTTGAAACCGCACTGCTGTTATTCAGCTCCATCACCTACGGCATGGCGGCTATCGCCATGTACAAAAACAACAAGAGCCAGGTTGTTTCCTGGCTGGCGTTGACCTGGTTGTTTGGTGCTGGATTTATCGGGATGGAAATCTATGAATTCCATCACCTGATCATGGAAGGCTTCGGCCCGGATCGCAGTGGCTTCCTGTCCGCGTTCTTCGCGCTGGTCGGCACTCACGGTCTGCACGTGACCTCCGGTCTGATCTGGATGGCAGTCCTGATGTTCCAGATCTCCCGTCGCGGCCTGACCAGTACTAACCGTACCCGTATCCTGTGCCTGAGCCTGTTCTGGCACTTCCTGGACGTGGTGTGGATCTGTGTGTTCTCTGTTGTCTATCTGATGGGGGCGATGTAATGAGTCATTCTAACGATCATGGCGCTTCCCACGGCAGCGTAAAAACCTACATGACAGGTTTTATCCTGTCGATCATCCTGACGGTGATCCCGTTCTGGATGGTGATGAGCGGTTCTGCGTCTAAGCCGGTTATCCTGGGTGCAATCCTGGTAACCGCTGTGATTCAGATTCTGGTGCATCTGGTTTGCTTCCTGCACATGAACACCAAGTCCGATGAAGGCTGGAATATGACCGCCTTTATCTTTACCGTGATTATCATCGCTATCCTGGTAGTCGGTTCCATCTGGATTATGTGGAACCTCAACTACAACATGATGGTTCACTAAGAGCGGCGAGTATGTTTAAGCAATACCTGCAAGTAACGAAACCAGGCATCATCTTTGGCAACCTGATCTCCGTGATCGGAGGGTTCCTGCTGGCCTCTAAGGGCAGCATTGATTACACCCTCTTTATCTACACGCTGGTCGGTGTGTCACTGGTTGTTGCGTCCGGTTGTGTATTTAACAACTACATCGACATGGATATCGACAAGAAGATGGAAAGGACCAAAAATCGGGTGCTGGTGAAAGGCCTGATCGCCCCTTCCGTCTCGCTGGTGTACGCCACCTTGCTGGGTATTGCTGGCTTTATGCTGCTGTGGTTTGGTGCTAACCCACTGGCCTGCTGGCTGGGGGTGATGGGGTTCGTGGTGTATGTGGGCGTCTACAGCCTGTATATGAAACGCCACTCCGTCTACGGCACGCTGATTGGTTCTCTCTCCGGCGCTGCGCCGCCGGTGATTGGCTACTGTGCGGTCACGAACGAGTTCGACAGCGGTGCGCTGATCCTGCTGGCTATCTTTAGCCTGTGGCAGATGCCGCACTCCTATGCCATCGCGATTTTCCGCTTTAAGGATTATCAGGCAGCGAACATCCCGGTTCTGCCGGTCGTGAAGGGCATTTCGGTTGCCAAGAACCACATCACGCTGTACATCATCGCCTTTGCCGTGGCAACGCTGATGCTCTCTCTGGGTGGTTACGCTGGATATAAATATCTGGCGGTAGCGGCTGCGGTGAGCGTCTGGTGGCTCGGTATGGCGCTGCGCGGTTACAAAGTGGAAGATGACAAAGTCTGGGCGCGCAAACTGTTTGTGTTCTCAATTGTGGCCATCACCTCGCTGTCCGTGATGATGTCCGTAGACTTCATGGTGCCGGATTCACATAACCTGCTGACTTACGTCTGGTAAGCCAAAACAGGTCAATAAAGGGGGTGCTTCGGCACCCTTTTTTATTCGCTGAATCTACTAATAACGCATGTAATATTTGTTAAATAACCCTTTATTTACCCCGCCCCTTCCCCGCACTACACTATGGCCTGCTTTTGAACTGAGGTGGTAATGAACGATTATAAAATGACGCCAGGCGAGCTACGCGCGACCTGGGGCTTAGGGACTGTCTTCTCGCTACGGATGCTTGGCATGTTTATGGTCCTGCCTGTTCTGACCACGTACGGTATGGCGCTGCAGGGGGCCAGCGAGGCGCTGATTGGACTCGCGATCGGCATCTACGGCCTGGCGCAGGCGGTTTTCCAGATCCCTTTTGGCCTGCTCTCTGACCGGGTGGGCAGAAAGCCGCTGATCGTCGGCGGGCTGCTGGTCTTTGTGCTCGGAAGCGTAATTGCCGCCCTCTCCCACTCCATCTGGGGGATTATTCTTGGCCGCGCCCTGCAGGGCTCCGGCGCGATTGCCGCCGCGGTGATGGCGCTGCTGTCCGACTTAACCCGCGAGCAAAACCGCACCAAAGCAATGGCGTTCATCGGCGTGAGCTTTGGCGTAACGTTTGCGATTGCGATGGTGCTTGGCCCCATCATTACGCACACGTTGGGTCTGCACGCCCTGTTCTGGATGATTGCCGTGCTGGCAACCATTGGTATTGCGTTAACCCTGTGGGTCGTGCCGGACAGCAAAAACCACGTCCTCAACCGTGAATCCGGGATGGTAAAAGGCTGCTTCAGCAAAGTGATTGTCGAGCCGCGCCTTCTGAAGCTGAACTTTGGCATTATGTGTCTGCACATCCTGCTGATGTCGACCTTTGTCGCCCTGCCCGGCCAGCTTGCGGCAGCGGGTTTCCCGGCGGCTGAGCACTGGAAAATCTATCTGGTCACGATGCTGATTTCGTTTGTCTCCGTCGTGCCGTTCATCATCTACGCAGAAGTGAAGCGCAAAATGAAGCGCGTCTTCGTGGGCTGCGTGGCGGTCCTGCTGATTGCCGAAATCGTGCTCTGGGGTGCCGGTCCGCACTTCTGGGAGCTGATTGCCGGCGTGCAGCTGTTCTTCCTGGCCTTTAACCTGATGGAAGCGCTGCTGCCGTCGCTTATCAGCAAAGAGTCGCCCGCCGGTTACAAAGGTACGGCAATGGGTATTTACTCCACCAGCCAGTTTCTCGGCGTGGCGATCGGCGGCTCGCTCGGCGGCTGGGTGGACGGCCTGTTTGATTCACAAACCGTGTTTCTCGCCGGTGCGCTGTTAGCGACAGTCTGGCTGCTGGTCGCCAGCACCATGAAAGAGCCGCGCTACGTGAGCAGCCTGCGGATAGAAATCCCGGATGATGTGGAAATTAGCGATGCGCTTAAGCAGCGTCTGGAAGAAAAAGAGGGCGTGACGGACGTGCTCATTGTCCCGGAAGAGCGCAGCGCTTACGTCAAGATAGACAGTAAAATGACTAACCGCTTCGAAGTCGAGCAGGCGCTCAAGGCGTGATAAAAAGCCCGGTTTAACCGGGCTTTTTATATTAATCGCGGAAGTTTTTAAACTGGAACGGTTGTCCCAAATCGCCGCCGCGCACCAGCGCCATTACGGACTGGAGATCGTCGCGGGACTTACCGGTCACGCGAATTTCTTCACCCTGGATCTGCGCCTGCACCTTCAGCTTGCTGTCTTTGATGAGCTTAACGATTTTCTTCTGCACCGCGCTCTCAATACCCTGCTTCAGCTTGGCTTCTACAAACCAGTTCTTACCGCTGTGCACGAACTCTTCCGGCACATCGAGAGACGTCCCTTCGATGCCGCGCTTTAACAGCTTGGCGCGCAGAATATCGAGCAGCTGATTCACCTGGAAATCAGACTCGCTCAGCACCTTAATGGTCTTATTTGCATCGTTCAGCTCAAACGACGCCTCAACGCCACGAAAATCGAAACGTGACTCAACTTCGCGGGTTGCGTTCTCAACGCCGTTGCGAACTTCCTGGATATCAACTTCGGAAACAATATCGAAAGATGGCATCTTTTCTTCTCCCTTCACTTTTGTTGCGTTGCATAATACCCGCTACGAGGCATAACTCAACAGAAGCTTAGCTGTATAATTAAGCTGTAACACCTGGCGCAGTTGCAGGTGAGGAGGAACAATGAAAATTACGGTGCTCGGATGCGGAGCGCTTGGTCAGCTGTGGCTGACCGCGCTGTGCAAGCACGGACATGAGGTTCAGGGCTGGCTGCGAGTGCCCCAACCCTACTGCAGTGTAAACCTGATTGGTGAAGACGGAAGCATCTTTAACGAATCTCTCACCGCCAACGATCCTGATTTCCTGGCGCAAAGCGACCTTTTACTGGTGACGCTCAAGGCCTGGCAGGTCTCAGACGCGGTAAAGACACTGGCCGCGCAGCTCCCCCCCACTTCGCCCATACTGCTGCTGCATAACGGCATGGGTACCCTCGATGAGCTGAAAAGCGTCCCGCAGCCCCTGCTGATGGCGACGACCACGCACGCTGCCCGTCGCGACGGCAACATCATTGTGCATGTCGCCAGCGGCGTGACGCACATGGGTCCTGCCAGACCACAGGATGGCGACTACAGCTATCTTGCCGATGTTCTGCAAAAGGTCTTGCCGGACGTCGCATGGCACAACAACATCCGCCCTCAGCTGTGGCGTAAGCTTGCGGTAAACTGCGTGATCAATCCGCTGACGGCGCTGTGGAACTGCCCGAACGGGGAGCTGAAAAATCATCCGCAGGACGTTGCCATTTTGTGTGCGGAAGTCGCGGCGGTCGTTGAGCGGGAAGGGCTGCATACCTCGGCAGACGATTTGCGCTGCTATGTCGAGCAGGTCATTGAGAGTACAGCAGAAAACATCTCCTCAATGCTGCAGGATGTTCGGGCATTACGCCACACGGAGGTCGACTACATTACCGGCTATCTGCTAAAACGCGCCCGCGCACACGGCATTTCCGTGCCGGAAAACGCCCGTCTGTATGACCTGGTTAAACGTAAGGAGAGTGAATATGAGCGCGTCAGCACTGATCTGCCTCGCCCCTGGTAGCGAAGAGATGGAAGCGGTCACCACCATTGATTTGATGGTGCGCGGCGGCATTAAGATCACCACCGCCAGCGTCGCCAGCGACGGCAATCTTGCAATCACCTGTTCACGCGGGGTGAAAATCCTGGCAGACGCGCCGCTTGTTCAGGTGGCAGACGGAGATTACGACATCATCGTGCTGCCCGGCGGCCTAAAAGGCGCGGAATGTTTTCGCGACAGCCCGCTGCTGGTCGAGACCGTGCGTCAGTTCCATCTGTCAGGCCGTATCGTCGCGGCTATCTGCGCCGCCGCGGGAACGGTTCTGGTTCCGCACGATATCTTCCCCGTCGGCAATATGACCGGCTTCCCGGGGCTGAAGGATACGATCCCGGAAGAACATTGGGTGGACAAACGCGTCGTCTGGGACCCGCGCGTAAACCTGTTGACCAGCCAGGGGCCTGGCACTGCGATTGATTTTGGCTTAAAGATTATTGACCTGCTGGTCGGGCGCGAGAAGGCCTACGAAGTGGCATCATCGCTGGTGATGCCTGCGGGGATTTATAATTACTATGAAGAGTAGTGCATAAAAAAAGCCGGGTGGCGGCTACGCCTTACCCAGCCTACAAATGCACGGTACCGTAGGCCCGGTAAGCGAAGCGCCACCGGGCGAGAAACTACGGACGATACACCTTCACATTCGCAAAGCCCTGCTCGCGCAGATACAGCGCCTGCAGGCGACTCATCACTCCACGCTCACACCACAGCAGATACGTTTTGCTCTGGTCGAGATCGCCAAACTTGGTGCTCAGCTTGTAGAACGGCAGAGAAACCACTTCGACGCCTTCCACCTGCAGCGGCTTGTCATCCTGCTCGTCAATGGAGCGAATATCCAGAATCGCATCGTTCGCGCCGAAACCGCTCACGGTCTCCACTTCAACCACTTCCTGCTCGGTCTGCTGGGCAATCTCGCGGATATCAATGTTGGACGCTTCTTCCACCACTTTATCCAGAATGCTGAAATCGAAGTTCTCTTCTTCCGCTTCGATCTTCGCCTTCACCGCTTTCACCGTTGGGCTTTTAGAGATCACGCCGCAGTATTCCGGCATGGTGCGGGCAAAATCTTCGGTGCCGATTTCGCGCGCCAGATCGATGATGTGCTCTTTGTCATGGGAGATGAGCGGACGCAGGATCAGCGTATCAGATACGTTGTCGATCAGACGCAGGTTGGTCAGCGTCTGGCTGGAGACCTGGCCCAGCGCTTCGCCGGTGACCAGCGCCTGCACGCCGTAGCGTTCAGCCACTTTGGACGCCGCACGCACCATCATGCGCTTAAGGATGACGCCCATCTGACCGTCGTCCACTTTCTCGAGGATTTCGCCGACCACAGGTTCGAAATTGATTGCCACGAAACGCACGCGGTGGGAGCTGCCGAAGCGGTTCCACAGGTAATGCGCCACCTGACGAACGCCGATTTCGTGCGCCGCACCGCCCAGGTTGAAGAAGCAGTAGTGCACACGGCAGCCGCGACGCATCAACATATAGCTGGAGACGCCGGAGTCGAAGCCGCCAGAGATCAGGGATAATACGTCTTCCTGGGTGCCGATAGGGAAGCCGCCGATACCTTCATAGCGCCCTTTCACCAGCAGCAGGCGATCGTTTTCGATCTCCAGGTTCACCGTCACGTCCGGGTTGGTCAGACGTACGCGCGCCGTTTCAACGTGCTGGTTTAAACCGCCGCCGACATAACGTTCCACTTCAATGGAGCTGAATTCGTGCTTACCGCGACGCTTGACGCGCACGCAGAAGGTTTTGCCTTCGATCTGGTCACGGTACTGGACCAGCGCTTTCTCGAAGATGTCATGCATATCGCTGAACGGAACATCTTCCACTTCCAGGATATGGTGGATCCCCGGAATACGGGTCAGCGCGTCGCGAATATCCTGACGTTTGTTTTCGTCTTTCGCACGGACCTCAACGTGGTCCCAGTGGCGTACCACGGCGAGGGTTTCGTCGTAGTGCTTTAATACGTTACGAATGTTCCCGGTGAGAATTTTAATAAAGCGCAAACGCACAGATTGGCTTTTGATGGTGATTTCAGGGAACAATTTAATGATAAACTTCATGGCGGCAATGTTTCTTAGGCAAGCCTGTTAAGGCTTGTAATGGAAAAGAGTACAGCAGCCCACACCCGTGGCTGCATCCAGGCGCGCAAGTATACCACCATCGCGCCGCTCCTGTGCACATTGCGCGTTATTTGCTTATCCGCCCGAGTCCGTTACCATGTCGGGGCGAAGAATATAAGAGTCAATTCACTATGCCGAAGAAGAACGACGCACCGGCCAGTTTTGAAACTGCGCTGAGTGAACTGGAGCAAATTGTTACCCGTCTTGAGAGCGGCGATCTCCCGCTGGAAGAGGCGCTCAACGAATTCGAGCGTGGCGTGCAGCTGGCGCGCCAGGGGCAGGTCAAGCTGCAGCAGGCCGAGCAGCGCGTGCAGATCCTGCTTTCCGACAGCGAAGACGGGAAAACCACGCCTTTCACACCGGACGCCGAGTAAATGGATTTTGCCAACGAGCTTCAGGCGCGTGTCGTACGCGCCAACGACGCCCTGCGCCGTTTTATTGCGCCACAGCCTTTTCAGAACACTCCACTGGTTGAAGCCATGCACTATGGCGCACTCTTGGGTGGAAAGCGCCTGCGCCCGTTCCTGGTGTATGCCACCGGCAATATGTTTGGCATCAGCGATAGCACGCTGGACGCTCCGGCAGCCGCCGTTGAGTGCATCCACGCCTACTCGCTGATCCACGACGATCTCCCGGCCATGGACGACGACGATTTGCGTCGGGGTAAACCCACCTGCCATATCAAGTTTGGTGAGGCGAATGCCATCCTGGCGGGTGATGCCCTGCAAACGCTGGCGTTCTCGATTCTGAGCGACGCGCCAATGGCGGAAGTGGCTGACCGCGACCGTCTGGCGATGATCTCCGAGCTGGCAATGGCCAGCGGCGTGGCCGGCATGTGCGGCGGACAGGCGCTGGATCTTGAAGCGGAAGGACGTCAGGTTAATCTGGAACAGCTGGAGCGTATTCATCGCCATAAAACCGGGGCACTGATTCGTTCCGCCGTTCGCCTGGGCGCGCTGAGCGCGGGTGAACAAGGGCGCAAAGCCCTGCCGATTCTGGACAGATACGCAGAAAGTATCGGTCTGGCATTCCAGGTTCAGGATGACATTCTGGATGTGGTGGGCGATACTGCAACATTGGGTAAACGTCAGGGTGCGGACCAGCAGCTTGGCAAAAGTACCTACCCCGCCCTGCTGGGCCTTGAGCAAGCCCAACGTAAAGCCCGGGATCTGATTGACGATGCCCGCCAGTCGCTGAATGAACTGGCTGCGCAATCGCTGGATACCTCGGCACTGGAAGCGCTAGCGGACTATATAATCCAGCGTGATAAATAAACTATATATCTCGATGAGCCTTTGATGAGTTTTGATATTGCCAAATACCCGACACTGGCGTTAGTTGACTCCACCCAGGAGTTACGTCTGTTGCCGAAAGAGAGCCTGCCGAAGCTGTGCGACGAGCTGCGTCGCTACCTGCTCGACAGCGTAAGCCGCTCCAGCGGCCATTTCGCCTCCGGGCTTGGCACGGTAGAGCTGACCGTGGCGCTGCACTACGTCTATAACACGCCGTTCGATCAGCTCATCTGGGACGTGGGTCACCAGGCCTATCCGCACAAAATTCTGACCGGACGTCGCGATAAAATTGGCACAATTCGTCAGAAAGGCGGCTTGCACCCGTTCCCGTGGCGCGGTGAGAGCGAGTACGACGTGCTGAGCGTCGGCCACTCCTCTACCTCCATTTCGGCGGGCATCGGTATTGCCGTTGCCGCCGAGAAAGAGAACAAGCAGCGCCGCACCGTCTGCGTGATTGGCGACGGCGCAATCACCGCCGGTATGGCCTTCGAAGCCATGAACCACGCGGGCGACATCAAGCCGGACATGCTGGTTATCCTCAACGATAACGAAATGTCGATTTCCGAAAACGTCGGCGCGCTAAACAACCATCTGGCGCAGCTGCTCTCCGGCAAGCTTTACTCCTCGCTGCGTGAAGGCGGTAAAAAGGTCTTCTCCGGCGTACCGCCGATCAAAGAGCTGCTCAAGCGTACCGAAGAGCACATCAAAGGCATGGTCGTGCCGGGCACCCTGTTTGAAGAACTGGGCTTTAACTATATTGGGCCGGTTGACGGTCACGACGTGCTGGGTCTGGTGACCACGCTCAAGAACATGCGCGACCTGAAAGGCCCGCAGTTCCTGCACATCATGACCAAAAAAGGGCGTGGCTACGAACCGGCGGAAAAAGATCCGATCACCTTCCACGCGGTGCCTAAATTTGACCCGTCCAGCGGCTGTCTGCCAAAAAGCAGCGGCGGCATGCCGAGCTATTCAAAAATCTTCGGCGACTGGCTGTGCGAAACCGCCGCAAAAGACAACAAGCTGATGGCGATTACCCCGGCCATGCGCGAAGGCTCCGGCATGGTCGAATTCTCCCGAAAATACCCGGACCAGTATTTTGACGTCGCCATTGCCGAGCAGCACGCGGTGACGTTTGCAGCGGGCCTGGCGATCGGCGGCTACAAGCCGGTTGTCGCTATCTATTCCACCTTCCTGCAGCGCGCCTACGATCAGGTGATCCACGACGTGGCGATTCAGAAGCTGCCGGTGCTGTTTGCTATCGATCGTGCGGGCATCGTCGGTGCCGATGGTCAGACGCACCAGGGCGCGTTTGACCTGTCGTTCCTGCGCTGCATTCCGGATATGGTTGTCATGACGCCAAGCGACGAGAACGAATGTCGTCAGATGCTGTTTACCGGCTACCACTATCAGGATGGCCCAAGCGCCGTTCGCTACCCGCGCGGCAATGCCGTAGGCGTTGAGCTTCAGCCGCTGGAAAAACTGCCGCTTGGTAAAGGAGTGGTTAAGCGTCGCGGTGAAAAAGTGGCGATCCTGAACTTCGGCACGTTGATGCCCGAGGCCGCGAAAGTGGCTGAAACGCTGAATGCCACGCTGGTGGATATGCGCTTTGTGAAGCCGCTCGACGAATCTCTGATCCTGAGTATGGCTGAGGCCCACGACGTGCTGGTGACGCTGGAAGAAAACGCCATCATGGGCGGTGCGGGTAGCGGCGTGAACGAGGTACTGATGGCAAATCGTAAAGCCGTGCCAGTGCTGAACCTCGGCCTGCCGGATCATTTCATTCCGCAAGGTACCCAGGACGAAGCCCGCGCGGCGATTGGCCTGGACGCTGCCGGTATCGAAGCTAAAATCCGCGCCTGGCTGGACTGATCCCTCACCTTTTCCGCTCCTGCTATGCTTAAACCTGGTGTTTAAACAGCAGGAGCGGAACCGTGCAATACACAACATTAGGAAAAACGGACCTTAAGGTATCCCGACTTTGTCTGGGCTGCATGACCTTTGGCGAGCCCGATCGGGGAAACCATGCCTGGACGCTGCCGGAAGAGAGCAGCCGTCCGATTATCAAACGCGCCATCGAAGGCGGCATTAACTTCTTTGACACCGCCAACAGCTACTCCGACGGTAGCAGCGAGGAGATTGTCGGCCGCGCCCTGCGCGATTTTGCCCGTCGGGATGACATCGTCGTTGCCACCAAGGTCTACTACCCGGTGGGTGACCTGCCGCAGGGCCTTTCTCGCGCGCAGATCCTACGCTCCATTGATGACAGCCTCAGACGCCTGAACATGGATTACGTCGACCTGCTGCAAATTCACCGCTGGGATTACAACACGCCGATCGAGGAGACGCTTGAGGCGCTCAACGACGTGGTCAAAGCCGGTAAAGCGCGCTACATCGGCGCGTCGTCTATGCACGCGTCGCAGTTTGCCCAGGCGCTGGATCTCCAGGCCCAACACGGCTGGGCGGGCTTTGTCACCATGCAGGATCACTACAATCTGATCTACCGCGAAGAAGAGCGCGAGATGCTGCCGCTGTGCCACCAGGAGGGCGTGGCGGTCATCCCGTGGAGCCCGCTGGCGCGCGGCCGCCTGACCCGTCCGTGGGGCGAAACTACGGCCCGTCTGGTCTCGGATGAAGTGGGAAAAAATCTCTATGAAGGAACAGAGGCCAGCGATGCACTGATTGCCGAACGCCTGGCCGGGATTGCCGATGATACCGGCGCAACCCGCGCCCAGGTAGCGCTGGCGTGGCTGCTGGGCAAGCGCGGCGTCGCGGCTCCCATTATCGGCACGTCCCGGGAAGAGCAGTTGGACGAACTGTTAAACGCGGTGGATATCACGCTGACGCCCGAACAGGTTGCCGAGCTGGAGACGCCGTATCAGCAGCATCCGGTGGTGGGGTTTAAATAAGCCCCATCTTTTGTAGGCCGGGTAAGGCGGAGCCGCCACCCGGCAATACAAAGCGTACAAACTCACGCAAAGTGATCGTACCCTTTCCAGTCCAGCGTAACCGGCGCACCGTCTTTCACAAACTTCAGCCCTTCACTCTCCGGCATGATCTGACCTATGCAGGTGAATTTCGCACCAAGATGCGCTAACGCCACGTCGAGCGTTCCACGGTTCAGCTCCGGAACGGTAAAGCACAGCTCGTAATCTTCGCCACCGGACAGCGCCCAGCGCAGCGCCTGCTCAGGTTCGACATGACGAAGCAGTTCCTCTGACAGCGGGAACAGATCCAGATCAACGCGCGCACCGACGCCGCTGGCCTTTAAAATATGGCCAAGGTCTGAGATCAGCCCGTCAGAGAGGTCGATAGCAGAGCTCGCGCGCTCGCGCAGCGCCTGGCCGTGCAGAATACGCGGCGTCGGGCGCAGATGGCGTTTCACCAGATACGCCGCATCGTCGGCATCCTTTACGGTTAAGCGATCCTGGAGAATCGCCAGCCCTGCCGCACTGTCGCCCGGCGTACCGGTGACGTAGATCCAGTCGCCGGGTTTTGCACCCGAGCGCTTCAGCGCGCGGCCGAGCGGCACATAGCCGTGGATCGCCAGCGTCATCGACAGCGGCCCGGCAGTTGTATCACCGCCAATCAGCTGCATATCGTAGTAGTTAAGCTGCTCAAACAGCGCATCGCTGAAAGCTTCAAGCCAGGCTTCGTCTACCTCTGGCAGCGTCAGCGCCAGGGTTAACCACGCGGGATCGGCCCCCATCGCCGCCAGATCGCTGACGTTAACCGCCAGCGCCTTATACGCCAGATCGGCAGGATCGATATCCGGTAAGAAATGTCGGCCGCACACCAGAGTGTCGGTGCTGATGGCCAGCGTCTGTTTTTCGGGAATATTGAGAAGTGCACAGTCATCGCCGATGCCGGTTTCAACATCAAGACGAGAGGTTCTGACACGGTCGAAATAACGGGCAATCAGGGAGAATTCGCCGCATGCCATACGTTATGCCTCAGCAAATAAAAGAAAAAACCGGAGCCGCACCGCCCGTCAGGCAATGCAGGACTCCGGTTTGCGGATCACTTTTTGTGGGGACGGATCGCAGGTGCTGCTTTATCAAGTACGCCGTTTACAAACTTGTGGCTGTCTTCAGCGCCGAAGGTTTTCGCCAGTTCGATCGCTTCGTTGATGGCCACTTTGTACGGCACATCATCACGTTTAGACAGCTCAAACAGCGCAATACGCAACACTGCTTTTTCTACCTGGCCCAGCTCTTCGAGCAGACGGGACAGGTATGGCTTCATCAGACCATCGAGATACGCGCTATTAGTCGCCACTCCCGACAGCAGTTCACGGAAGTACAGAACGTCAACGTCTTTCACGTCCTGTTCTGACAGGAACTGGTATTCAACATCAGCGATGTCGTTCTGGGACAACTGCCAGGAGTAAAGTGCCTGGACGGCACATTCACGGGCGCGGCGACGAGCAGCAGGTTTCACGGAATTCCCCTTACAAAAAAATCAGGCCTTGATGGCTTTCAATACATTAATCATTTCAAGCGCGGTCAGTGCAGCTTCTGCACCTTTGTTACCGGCTTTGGTGCCAGCACGTTCGATGGCTTGTTCAATACTTTCGGTGGTCAGCACGCCGAATGCGACAGGAATTTCAGCATCCTGCGCAACGTGTGCCAGGCCGTTGCTTGCACCGCCCGCAACGTATTCGAAGTGCGCAGTGCCGCCACGAATAACGGTACCCAGCGCAATCACCGCGTCATATTTACCGGTTTTCGCCAGCGCGCCTGCCGCCAGTGGCAGTTCGTAAGCGCCTGGAACCCAAACAACGGTAATGTTGTCATCTTTAACCTGACCGATACGTTTCAGGGCGTCAATCGCACCTTCCAGCAGGCTGTCGTTGATGAAGTTGTTGAAACGCGCAATGGTGATGGCGACGCGAGCGTCCGGGGTAGCTACAGCAGCTTCAATAATGTTCATACTCTTCCTTTACGGGTTCATTTGGCCCCGCAGGGGGGCGGATTTTATCATAATACTTTGCGCACTGCTTCCCTATTTCAGGAGCAATTACGCTGTCGTTAAGTGGAGGCAGACATCCGGACCTACCGGACGAATCTCGCTAAATGTGAGTTGCGGTGCGTCGGCCAGTTTTTCAAGGCCGGGCAGCACAAACAGGCCGCGCGCGTCGTGGCCTAACAGTTTAGGCGCAACGTAAACAAGCAGTTCATCCACCAGCCCGGCCTGTAAGAGCGCACCGGCAAGCGTTGGCCCCGCCTCTACCCAGATGCTGTTCACCTGCTGCTTGCCGAGCAGCATCATCAGCACCACCAGATCCAGATGGCCGTTATGCTCCGGCACCAGAATGCTGCGCACGCCTTCCGGCCATTCGCGCGTATCTTCTTTGGTGCGGGCAATCCAGGTTTCCCCCGGCTGCTGGACGATGCGGTGCTCCGGCGTCAGGCGGTTCTGGCTATCAATGACAATACGCAGCGGCTGACGCAGGTTCTCCTGCGGGTACAGGGCCTGGGTATCGGCATTCAGCTCGTCCCAGCGCACGGTCATGGCCGGATCGTCAGCCAGAACGGTTTCACTGCTGGTGAGAATAGCATGGCTTTGCGCACGCAGACGTTGCACATCGCGCCTTGCCTGTGGAGAAGTGATCCACTGGCTTTCACCGTTTGCCATTGCCGTACGGCCGTCCAGCGAGGCGCCCAGCTTGAGCTGAATATACGGGAACCCCGTGCGCATGCGCTTCAGGAAACCTTTGTTAAGCGCTTCCGCGTCCTGCATCATTAGACCATGGCTGACGTCAATGCCTTCCTGCTGCAGGCGATACAGACCGCGTCCAGCCACCTGCGGATTTGGGTCCTGCATCGATGCGACCACGCGTGAAACACCCGCCGCGATCAACGCTTCACAGCACGGCGGCGTACGCCCGTGATGGCTGCAGGGCTCCAGCGTGACGTAGGCTGTGGCACCGCGCGCCTTCTCACCGGCCATGCGCAACGCATGAACCTCGGCATGCGGTTCGCCCGCCCGATAGTGAAACCCCTCTCCTACAATCTCGCCATCGTTGACGATAACGCACCCGACGTTCGGGTTGGGATGGGTAGTAAAACGGCCGCGCTGCGCCAGCTTCATGGCTCGCGCCATGTAAATCTCATCCTGCATGAGCTTAATCCTGTAAGCGGGCGATCTCTTCGCCAAACTCTTTGATGTCTTCGAAGCTGCGGTAGACCGAGGCGAAGCGGATATAGGCGACCTTATCGAGCTTTTTCAACTGCTCCATCACCAGGTTGCCGATCATTTTGCTTGGCACTTCACGCTCACCCAAACCACGAAGGTAAGATTTTATGTGGTTTAACGCCATCTCCACGTCGTCCGCGCTGACGGGACGTTTTTCGAGGGCCTTCAGCATCCCGCTGCGCAGTTTCTCTTCGTTAAACGGCTCGCGCACGTCGTTACTTTTTACCACGCGCGGCATTACCAGCTCTGCAACCTCAAAGGTCGTGAAACGCTCGTTGCACACCAGACACTGCCGACGACGGCGTACGGATGACCCTTCGCCCACAAGACGAGAGTCGATGACTTTGGTATCCACAGCGGAGCAGAATGGGCAATGCATACGGTATCCCTGTTATCTGGTTAACTAATTTTCATTTTACCCTGATCTGGCCTGACAACAAAGGAAGAGCTTTTTGAGACAAAGGATCTATATCTCACATGATGATGCTGGCTACCATTAAGGCGATCCGTTATTTCAAGGAAATAAACGCAATGACAAGACGTTACCTGAAAATATTGCTGGTGGGGAGCCTCTTCACCCTTAGCGGCTGTGCACAGCAAACCGAAGTCCGTCAGTTGAAACAGAGCGTCAATACGCTCAATACGGCGATGGACAAGCTGAACAAAGAAACGGTGAAAATCACCCAGCAAAACGCGCTGAATGCCAAATCCAGCAGCGGGGTTTATCTGCTGCCGGGCGCGAATACGCCTGCGCGTCTCAATAGTCAGATCGGCACGCTAAAAATGTCTCTGGTGAATGTGGCGGCGAACGCAGATGGTACTCGCGCAACATTACGCATCCAGGGAGAGTCCAACGATCCGCTTCCGGCCTTCAGCGGCACCGTCGAGTGGGGCCAGATCCAGGGCACAACGGAGAATTACCAGGAGGTGAACGTGAAGAATCAGCTCTTCACCGCCCCGGCCAGTGTTTTAGCACCAAGCGATGTGGATATTCCGCTTCAGTTAAGCGGCGTTACGCCGGAACAGTTAGGCTTTATCCGCATTCACGACATTCAACCCGCCGCGCACTAATCCCCTCCTTTTTAGCGGAGCGCAATGTCACTCCGCTAACATTTACATTTCGTATGGATTGGCAACATAAATGATTGCCGCTACAATCCCGCCCGTTTAAAGTACGCAAACGTGAACGCAATCGATTACGCGTGTGAGAGATATGTGAAACAACACATATTTTTGTGAGCAGGGATTCCTATAATAGGCACCGCAGAAACACGAAATATTTAGAAACGCAATTCGCGCATTTTTCACTCCCGAAAGGGAATTTCAATCAGTGGCATGATTATGAAAAAAACATTACTCGCAGCTGGCGCCGTGCTGGCACTTTCTTCCTCTTTCACTGTTAACGCAGCGGAAAACGATAAACCACAATACCTCTCCGACTGGTGGCACCAGAGCGTTAACGTAGTCGGCAGCTACCACACCCGTTTCGGACCACAGATCCGCAACGATACCTACCTGGAGTACGAAGCATTCGCCAAGAAAGACTGGTTTGATTTCTACGGCTACATGGATGCACCGGTCTTCTTCGGCGGTAACTCTCAGGCAAAAGGTATCTGGAACCACGGTTCTCCGCTGTTCATGGAGATCGAGCCGCGCTTCTCCATCGACAAGCTGACCGGCACCGACCTCAGCTTCGGTCCGTTCAAAGAGTGGTACTTCGCGAACAACTATATCTACGACATGGGCCGCAACGAGTCTGGTCGTCAGAGCACCTGGTATATGGGTCTAGGTACCGATGTTGACACCGGCCTGCCAATGAGCCTGTCCCTGAACGTTTACGCGAAATACCAGTGGCAGAACTACGGTGCAGAAAACCAGAATGAGTGGGATGGCTACCGTTTCAAAGTGAAATACTTTGTACCAATCACTCAGCTGTGGGGCGGTAACCTGAGCTACATCGGCTTCACCAACTTCGACTGGGGTTCAGAACTGGGAGATAAGAGCGGTTACGCAGAGAACGGTATTAAACAGCGTACTAACGACTCCATCGCCTCCAGCCACATCCTGGCGCTGAACTACGATCACTGGCACTACTCTGTAGTGGCGCGTTATTGGCACAACGGCGGTCAGTGGAACGACGACGCCGACCTGAATTGGATGAAAGAAAACGTCCGTTCTACCGGTTGGGGTGGTTACCTGGTTGTAGGTTACAACTTCTAATCAGTGTGGGTTTCGCCCGGTGGCGCTACGCTTACCGGGCCTACGACCCAAATGTAGGCCGGGTAAGGCGTAGCCGCCACCCGGCCTTTTACTGCTTCACCTTCCGCAAAAAATCCGCCAGAGACCTGTCCGCGCTCTCGCTAAAACGCCTCTCCGTAGCCACAATATTGAGGCATCGGTCGAGCCGGAAACAGCGATAGTCATCGCGCCGTTCACACCACGCAGCCAGCAGCCAGCGCTCTCCCCAGAAGAATAGCCCCAGCGGCTGAACCTCACGTTTAGACAGCTGTCCGGCTTCATCACGGTAATGCAGCGCCAGCACGCGCTGGGCGGAAATCGCCTGATGAATCATGTCAAAATCGCTGCGGGAGTGGCTTTGCATGCAAAAGTCCGGGGCGTAGATCCGCGTCTGCTCCGCCTTTCGGCGGCTCTCCTCGGGCAGAATCGCCAGCACCTTCTCCTGAGCCGACTCCAGCTCGCGCGACAGCGATTCCCCACCCCAGGTTTTGAGCAGGCGAATCGCGACGATCAGCGCCTCGGACTCCTTATTTGTCAGCATCAGCGGCGGCAGGTCAAAGCCCGACATCAGCCGATATCCACTTCCCGCCTCACCTTCCACCGGCACGCCGGAAAGCGACAGGTCGCGGATATCGCGATATACCGTACGCTCGGACACGCCAAGCCGGTCCGCGAGATGCGCTGCCGTTGTCAGACGCCTGCCCCGCAGGATCTGCACAATCTGAAACAAACGGTCAGCGCGTCGGGTCATAACTTTGTCCGCTCTCAGGCAGGTTGATGGAGCCCGACGCGGTTGCCCTCGCTGTCGGTAAACAAGGCGATAGTGCCAATGCCATGCGGCAGTTCCAGCGGGCCAAACACGCACTCGCCGCCCGCAGAGGCGATGCGATCGAGCGTGGCCGCCAGATTGTCAGTATGCAGGTAAATAATAGCGCCCTGCAAAGACGGTGTAACGCCGTCAAATTTTGCCAGTGCGCCTCCGGTACCCGGATCCTCATGCGGGAAAACGGCCAGCTCCGCACAGTCCATTTTCTCGCGACGCAGCGCAAGCTGCATCACGGGCTCATAAAATTTGATGGCGCGATCCATATCCGAGACCGGAATTTCAAACCAGTTAATGACGCTTTTCATACATCCTCCTGCCTGTTGTTTGGGTTCAGAAGGAGTCTACGACAGGGCTCCTGACAGCATACTGTCAGGAGTGTTTGTCAGGAGCAGATAAAAAAAATCCCGGTCAACCAACCGGGATTTCGATAACGCGCTAAACGTCGCCTTACGGCAGAATGGACGGCTGATCCGCCCCTTCTTTCTCGACTTTCTGCTGGAGCAGGTGCTCGCGCTTCATGCCGAGTTTCAGTGCCAGGGCGGACGCAACGTAGATAGACGACGCCGTACCGATGGTGACACCAATCAGCATGGTCAGCGAGAAGCCTTCCAGTACCGGACCACCGAAGAGGAACAGCATCAGGATCACCATCAGGGTAGTACCGGAGGTGATCAAGGTACGGTGCAGCGTCTGGGTCAACGACACGTTAAAGATTTCGTACGGCGTACCGCGACGGATCTTACGGAAGTTTTCACGAATACGGTCAGATACCACGATACTGTCGTTCAGCGAGTAACCGATAACGGACATCAGTGATGCCACGATCGTCAGGTCAATCTCAATGTGGAACAGCGACAGTATGCCCATGGTGATCACCACGTCGTGCGCCAGGGCGATAACCACACCGGCCGCCAGTCGCCACTCAAAGCGGAAACCGACGTACACCAGGATGGAGATCAGCGCCACCAGCAGCGCCATCGCACCGGTCTGCGCCAGGTCAGCACCTACGCTTGGGCCGACGAACTCAATACGCTTAACCGCCGCGTTCTGGCTGGTTGTTTCGTTAATCACGCTAACAACCTTACTGCCCAGCTCCTGGCTGCCGTTGGCATCGTGCACCGGCGGCATACGTACCATGATGTCGCGGCTGCTGCCGAAGTTCTGCAGCAGCGGCTCTTCAAAGCCCGCTTTCTGCAGCGATTCGCGCATCTGGTCCATATCGACCGGTTTTTCCAGGGAGATCTCAATTACCGTACCACCGGTAAAATCGAGCCCCCAGTTAAAGCCTTTCACGCCCATAATGACGATGGACAGAATCAGCAGGAAACCTGAAATGCCGAAGGCCCAGTAGTCCCAGCGCATAAAGTCCCAGACTTTACGGCCGTGGTTCAATTGTTCAACAGTATATTCCTGTGCCACAACGCACTCCTCAGATAGACAGCTTTTTGACGCGCTTGCCGCCGTACAGCAGGTTCACGATGGCACGGGTGCCGACAATAGCGGTAAACATTGACGTTGCGACACCGATACCGGTTGTAATCGCAAAGCCTTTGATAGCGCCGGTACCCACTGCATACAGGATAAGAACCTTGATCAGTGTTGTTACGTTCGCATCGAAGATAGAGCTGAACGCGCCTTTATAACCTTCGTCAATCGCCTGCTGAACAGAACGACCGTTGCTCAACTCTTCTTTGATACGTTCGTTAATCAGTACGTTGGCGTCGACCGCCACCGCAAGGGTCAGAACGATACCCGCAATACCCGGCATGGTCAGCGTCGCCCCCGGCAGCAGGGACATGATGCCGATAATCAGCACCAGGTTCGCAATCAGCGCAGAGGTCGCAATCAGACCAAACTTCTTATAGAAGAAGATCATGAACAGAATAGAGACCACCAGACCGGCCAGACACGCTTCCAGGCCCTGCTGGATGTTTTGCATACCCAGAGTTGGACCAATGGTACGTTCTTCAACAATCTGAATTGGCGCAATCAGCGCACCGGCACGCAGCAGCAGGGAGAGCTGACGCGCTTCGTTCGGGTTGTTGATGCCGGTGATACGGAAGCTGTTACCCAGACGAGACTGGATATTGGCGATGTTAATCACCTCTTCCTCTTTCACCAGCACAGCACGACCGTTTGCATCTTTCTTACCGCTGTCTTTGTACTCCACGAACAGGGTTGCCATCGGTTTACCGATGTTGTCCTTGGTGAAGTTAGACATGATGTTACCACCCGCGCTATCGAGCGAGATGTTAACCTGCGGCTGGTTGTATTCGTCCTGGCTCGACGTGGAGTCGGTGATGTGATCACCGGTCAGAATCACGCGTTTGTACAGCACAACTGGCTGACCTTCGCGGGTCTGTTTCACTTCGGAGTCACCCGGAATACGGCCAGAAGCGGCAGCAGACTGGTCAACGTTGGTATTCACCAGACGGAATTCCAGGGTTGCGGTCGCACCCAGAATCTCTTTCGCACGCGCGGTGTCCTGAATACCCGGCAGTTCAACCACGATACGGTCAGCACCCTGACGCTGTACCAGCGGCTCGGCCACACCCAGTTGGTTTACACGGTTACGCAGAATGTTGATGTTCTGCTGAACGGCATATTCACGCGCTTCTTTCAGGCGCGCATCGGTCATAACCGCACGCAGCTGGTTGCTGCCCTGCGAGGAGATCACCAGGTCACGGTGACGTTGAGTCAGATAATCTACAGCCTGATCGCGCGCCGCGCTGTCGCGGAACGTGATGCTCATGCCGTAGTTATCTTCTTTACGCACGGTGGTGTAAGCGATGCCTTTATCACGCAGATCGCTGCGCAGGCTGTCGATATTCTGTTCCTGCAGCTTGCCGAGCGCGGTATCCATATCCACTTCCATCAGGAAGTGAACGCCGCCACGCAGGTCAAGACCGAGTTTCATTGGCTCTGCTTTCATCGCAGCCAGCCAACGCGGGGTTGCAGGGGCAAGGTTAAGCGCCACGACGTATTTGTCACCCAGCACGCCCATCAGCGCTTCGCGAGCGCGGAGCTGCGTGTCGGTGGTGTCGAAGCGAGCAAGAATTGCGCCCTCTTCCAGAGCCACAGACTTAGCGGTAATTTTTTCTTCTTGTAACGTTTTCTGGACCTGGATCAGCGTTTGCTCACTGGCGGCGACACCGCGCGCGCCAGTGATTTGAACAGCCGGATCCTCACCATACAGGTTGGGAAGCGCGTACAGCAGGCCGACGAGAATCACGACGACCAGCATGATGTACTTCCACAAAGGATAACGGTTTAACACGGCAGTTCCCTTTGGGAAAAGTTGGGATTACAGCGCCTTCATGGTGCCTTTCGGCAGAACGGCAGCTACGAAGTCACGTTTGATGACCACTTCAGTGGTGTCGTTCAGGGCGATAGCAATGTAGCCGTTTTCAGCCACTTTGGTTACGCGACCGACCAGACCACCGTTAGTCAGCACTTCATCGCCTTTCGCAATGGAGTTCATCAGGTTTTTGTGCTCTTTGGTGCGCTTCTGCTGTGGACGCAGGATCATGAAGTAGAAGATCAGACCGAACACAACCAGCATCAGAATCAGAGACATCGGGCTGCCCTGCGCTGGAGCACCTGTTGCCGCTACCGCATCAGAAATAAAAAAGCTCATTCAAATTCCCTCATTATTAAAATTAATCAACGTTCAACGGTGGAACATCCCGCCCCTGACGTTGGTAGAAATCGGTCACGAAGCTCTCTAATTTACCCTCTTCGATAGCCTTACGTAAACCAGCCATTAAGCGCTGATAATAACGAAGATTATGAATGGTATTGAGACGCGCGCCCAAAATCTCGTTGCAACGATCGAGATGATGCAGATACGCGCGAGAATAATTGCGACAGGTATAGCAATCGCACTCGGAATCGAGCGGGCTGGTGTCACTCTTATGCTTCGCGTTACGGATTTTCACCACGCCATCGGTAACGAACAAATGGCCGTTACGCGCGTTGCGGGTTGGCATGACGCAGTCGAACATATCAATGCCGCGGCGTACGCCTTCAACCAGATCTTCCGGTTTACCCACGCCCATCAGGTATCGTGGTTTATCCGCCGGGATTTGCGGGCAGACATGCTCCAGAATGCGGTGCATGTCTTCCTTCGGCTCACCCACAGCCAAACCGCCGACAGCGTAGCCATCAAAACCTATCTCTACCAGACCTTTAACAGAGATATCGCGTAAATCTTCGTAAACGCTACCCTGGATAATGCCGAACAGCGCATTTTTGTTCTGCAGGGAGTCAAAGCGGTCACGGCTACGCTTCGCCCAGCGCAGAGACATCTCCATTGAACGCTTGGCGTAATCCCAGTCGGCCGGGTATGGCGTACATTCGTCGAAGATCATTACGATGTCAGAGCCGAGATCGTACTGAATCTCCATCGATTTTTCCGGATCGAGGAAAATCGGATCGCCGTTGATCGGGTTACGGAAGTGAACGCCCTGCTCGGTGATCTTGCGGATATCGCCCAGGCTGAAGACCTGGAAGCCGCCGGAGTCGGTCAGGATTGGGCCTTTCCACTGCATGAAATCGTGCAGATCGCCGTGGAGCTTCATGATCTCCTGACCCGGACGCAGCCAAAGGTGGAAGGTGTTGCCGAGGATAATCTGTGCGCCCGTGGCTTCTACTTCTTCCGGCGTCATCCCTTTTACGGTGCCGTACGTGCCCACTGGCATAAACGCGGGGGTTTCCACCACGCCGCGATCAAACACCAGGCGACCGCGACGCGCGCGACCGTCGGTGGTATCGAGTTCAAATTTCATTTTTTCTCCGACGTCAGAAAAACAGTCCAACGTTGTAACACGGTGCCGCGGACTTATTCCCCGACACGCTCATTCAAAGCCTGCGGATTGTACGTGATAAACATCGCGTCCCCGTAGCTAAAAAAGCGATATTTTTGTTCTACCGCAGACTTGTAGGCCGCCATAGTGTGCTGATAACCGGCAAACGCGGAAACCAGCATAATCAGCGTCGATTCAGGCAGATGGAAGTTGGTCACCAGCGCGTCAATCACTTTGTACTGATAGCCCGGGTAGATAAAGATCTGCGTATCGCCAAAGAATGGCTCGATAAGTCCGTTTTTAGCCGCCTGCGCGGCGCTCTCGAGTGAGCGCACGGACGTCGTACCAACCGCCACGACGCGGCTGCCGCGCGCTTTCGCCGCCAGCACCGCGTCCACCACGTCCTGAGGCACTTCAGCATACTCAGAGTGCATGATGTGATCTTCAATGCTGTCCACGCGCACCGGCTGGAAGGTACCCGCGCCGACGTGCAGCGTCACGAACGCCATCTCCACGCCCTTCGCGCGCAGTTTCTCCAGCAGCGGCTCATCAAAATGCAGGCCCGCGGTCGGCGCAGCGACGGCGCCAGGCTTCTGGCTGTAGACGGTCTGATACAGCTCGCGGTCGGCCTCGTCGTCCGGACGCTCAATATACGGCGGCAGCGGCATGTGGCCGATGGCGTTCAGGATATCGAGCACCGTGCGTTCGTCGTTGAACTCCACCTCGAACAGCGCGTCGTGGCGCGCGGTCATGGTCGCCTTGATGCTCTCATCATCGCCCAGCAGCAGCTCCGCGCCCGGCTTTGGCGCCTTAGATGCGCGAATATGTGCCAGAATACGTTTATCATCGAGCATACGTTCGACCAGCACTTCAATCTTGCCGCCGCTGGCTTTACGGCCGAACAGGCGCGCCGGGATCACGCGGGTATTGTTAAAGACCAGCAGATCGCCAGGGTTGAGCTTGTCGAGCAAATCGGTGAAAGTACCGTGCGTCAGCTCGCCCGTTGGCCCATCCAGTGACAGTAAGCGACAGCTGCTGCGCTCAGGCATGGGATAGTGAGCAATCAGGGATTCAGGTAGTTCAAAGGAGAAATCGGCGACGCGCATGACGTATACTCGTGACTTAAAAACAGGCGGCATAGTCTAGTGCTCACACCCTTTTGCTGCAACAACTAGCCGCCCCCGGACAAATAAAACGCATGAATTTTCTCGCTCACCTGCATCTCGCGCACCTTGCTGACAGCTCCCTCTCGGGCAATTTGCTGGCCGATTTCGTACGCGGTAATCCCGCAGAAGACTACTCCCCTGAGGTTGTCGACGGGATTTTTATGCACCGCCGCATCGACGTGCTGACGGATAAGCTGCCGGAAGTGACGGAAGCCAAAGCGTGGTTTCGGCCGGAAACGCGCCGCGTTGCGCCGATTACCCTCGACGTGATGTGGGATCACTTCCTGTCGCGCCACTGGGCACAGCTCTCGCCGGAGCTATCCCTGCCGGAATTTGTGCGTTATGCCCATCAGCAGGTGTCGATCATTCTGCCCGACTCGCCGCCGCGCTTTGTGAATCTGAATAACTACCTGTGGTCAGAACGCTGGCTGGAGCGCTATCGTGAGATGGACTTCATTCAGAACGTGTTGAATGGGATGGCGAGCCGTCGCCCGCGCCTGGATGCGCTGCGGGATTCCTGGTATGACCTGGATAAACATTACGATGCGCTGGAGACCCGCTTCTGGCAGTTTTACCCGCGCATGATGGTGCAGGCGAAAAACAAACAGCTGTAACAGAATTCACATTGATAGGTAAAAGCTGGCGGAACGATTGTCACCACCTCTTTGTCTTATCCATGCACACTCTCTATACTGTCTCGCGTTGCGTTCCAAATAACCTTAGTATCTACAGGAGAATCATATGGTTCTGGTAACTCGTCCGGCTCCGGATTTTACAGCTGCAGCAGTTCTGGGCAACGGTGAAATCGTTGAAAACTTCAACTTCAAACAGCACACCAACGGTAAAGCGACCGTTCTGTTCTTCTGGCCAATGGACTTCACTTTCGTTTGCCCGTCTGAGCTGATCGCATTCGACAAACGTTATGAAGAATTCCAGAAGCGTGGCGTGGAAGTTGTTGGCGTCTCCTTCGACTCTGAGTTTGTACACAACGCATGGCGTAACACCCCTGTCGACAAAGGCGGCATCGGTGCGGTGAAATACGCAATGGTTGCGGACATCAAACGCGAAATCCAGCAGGCTTACGGTATCGAACATCCGGACGCTGGCGTTGCGCTGCGCGGTTCCTTCCTGATCGACGCGAACGGCATCGTTCGTCACCAGGTTGTGAACGATCTGCCGCTGGGCCGTAACATCGACGAAATGCTGCGCATGGTTGACGCGCTGCAGTTCCACGAAGAGCACGGCGAAGTGTGCCCGGCTCAGTGGGAAAAAGGTAAAGAAGGTATGGCTGCTTCCCCAGACGGCGTAGCTAAATACCTGTCTGAGAACGTATCCAGCCTGTAATCGGCACGGTTTACGAAAAAGGCCCGCTTATGCGGGCCTTTTTTTATGCCTTACGCTGCGTCTCTCGCCAGATGCGCCAGGCCATGCCCGCAAGCAGGATCATGCCCGCAATCAGTACGCCCCATACCAGCAGGGCGTTCATCCAGCTCGCCCGCTCAGCTGCAGAGGTGGCGTTCAGCCGCCCCTCGCCGCCCAACGCGACATCATCCACAATATCGACCTGCGGCAGGTTCGCCATATCATAGGTCTTGCTCAGGTCGGCTGGGATCAGCATGTCAGGCTCCACGCTGGCAGGCTTTGCGGCACCGTTGCCCCATGCGAGGACGTACGGCGCTTTCCCCTGCGCGTTGAACACAAGATCATAGCGGTCGCGATGCCCCGTAACGCTCGGCAGGTATTCTGGCAGACGCGCATTCAGCGTCGTGATTTTCACTGCCTGCACCGGGCCCCCGCTAAGCGAAACCGGTCCGGACGTTTTCCCCTCCAGACGGTAAATCACTTCTTTCTTCAGGGGGTGCCATGCCTCTTTTTCGGTACTCCGCCACGCTATCTCCACGGGAAGGACGCCATCGCCGTTCAGCGAGATGCTGACAGCACTCAGCGGCTGCGGGCGCGCCCAGCGCCACTGAGCTTCACTTGTCGATAGCTGCTCACCTTCCCCTTCAAGACTAATCTCTTCCGGGGCCGCCTGGGCAGGTGCGCTGATTGCGTTTACGCCGGTCAACGTTACCCCCTGGCTCTGCGTATTCAGCACCACCATGAGATAGCGATTCGCATCGGGAGATAAAACCGTATCGGTATCGAGCCGATCGAGCTTAAGACGATCCTGACCGCTGACGACGTCCAGCAGCGGCATATCCTCGCGCAGGGTATACCACCGCTTGAGATCCTCGCTGTAATAGACCGACGCCGTTCCCTGCCACGGCGTCTCATGGGTATTCCAGAGGAGCTGCAGCTGGGATATAGCCAGCTCACCCGTCGTCTGCTCCGGCAGGGTCAGCAGGTAATGTTGCCCGACGGCGGCGGCTTTTTGCCCCTCCAGCACAATCTCAATGCCGTTTCGGGAACGGAGCCGGATCTTATCGCTGTCACCGGCGTCTGAGCCAGCCGCGAGCGGCGAGGCGTCAAGCGGAAAGAGGCGCAGCGCCGTGGATTGCGCTGTCGCCTGCGGGCGCGTAGCGGCGATCAGGCTAAAGGGAACCGGCTCACCCGACTGGTTAAAGACGCGGACATCGTGCAGATCCGGCGACGTGCTTTGCTCATAGACGGCAAGCGGCAGCATTACCCGATACCACCGGGAAGGAACGGACGTGTCGAGTGAACGACCAAAGGCATAGTCACGGGGCGATTCCGTTGGTATTTCGTCGCAGAACGCCGGGCCGGAAAGCGCCAGTAGCGCGGTACACGCAACCGCTTTCATCCATTTCATTTTTCATCTCCTGTTTTTGGCGGTAGCGGCGAGAAATAGCCCACTATCAGTACCAGTATCGCCACGCCGATAAACGCCACCGCGCGCGACAGACCGCCTCCGCCCGCGCTGTCCACCAGCATCAGTTTCACCATCACCACACCCAGCAGCGCGGCACCGCAAAGCCACTCCTGCCGGGAAGCCCTGCGGGTGGCATGGATCATGACCACCAGCGCGCTCAACATCCAGAACAGGGCAAAGCTTGTCTGGATCAGCCGCGAATCCCACAGCGATGCCATATTCCAGGCCACGTCGCCGTACCAGGCCAGGGCGCGCATCAGCACACCGTTTAGCCACCAGAAGCCAAACGCCATAATCGCGACGGCAGGCCACGGGCGCGCTTGCGCAAGCCATGACGGGTAGTAGCGATCCACCACCCGATAAAAGACCACCAGCCCCAGCAACGCGAACGCAGCACCTTCCTCGAGCGGGTTCACCAGCGGCAGCCAGGTCTGACGATAGACCACGCCGTCCTGGAAATTGGTCACCACCAGCAATACCAGCAGCGCCACGACGACAGGGATCGGTGCCAGACACGCATAGAGCGCAGGCCACTCCCGGAACGGCCACACGCGACGCCGTACGGCTGCAGAAAGTGCCATAATAATCCCGCCACCTGCGGCCATCGCTAATCCGCTTCCCCAGGCCGCCATTCCCCACGGCAGAGACCGGGCAAACCAGTAAAGCTCCGCGGCCAGCGCCAGCAAAATCATCCAGAACAGCGACAAATGCAGCCCCATCGCGATGCGCGGCAGGAGTCTTTCACCATCGCGCCGCAACAGCATTAGCGCGGCAGGAAGCGCAACGCACCAGGCCAGGTTTGACCAGCCGGCGGTAACGATCTGCTGATGCCAGAGCTGATAACCCACCATCAGCAGCATAACCGGCCACAGCAGCCATTTGCTGGCGTTCAGCTCCCGCCACGTCAGGCGAGCAGCCACCTGCCGCCAGCCCCAGACCGACGCCGCCGTCAGCGCCAGCACGCCCGCCAGAATCGGTAATTCCTTCGTCAGTACCAGCTGCGACGCGCCCAGCTGCGCCACTATCCAGAACAGCAGCCCGCCTGCCAGCAGCGCCCAGCTGACCGGCAGGAAGAGAGTCCGCCACAGCCAGGCCGCAGCCAGCCAGCAAAGGCTGAGGATGGCGAAGATGAGGAACAGGCTCAGCGCCGTAACGCCGTCCGTTTGTGCCCACAGCGCGCTGCCGAGCGCCAGCACCAGCAGCGCCGTCCCGCTATAGCTCATGCGACGCTGATGCTGCTGCACGCCCAGCCAGAGAATCCCCAGCCCCTCCAGCGCCCAGGCCATCGCCGTCCAGCGCGCCGACAGCGCCAGCGGAATGGCGAGCGTGGCAAACCCGCCGCCGATCGCCAGCGCCGCCATGACCAGCGGTCGTCCGAGGGAGTGATAGCGACGCAGCGCGAGGTATGCGAGGGTGAGATAAAATGCTCCGTATCCCAGCGCGCTCAGCGCCGGGCCATATTCCCAGTGTCGGGTCATGCCGTACTGCATCCCGAAGCCGATCAGCGGCGGGGCGAACAGCAGCACGCCGTCGATAATCTGCTTCCCTTTCTCCTGCGCCCGCAGCGACAGCGCCACGCTCAGCACGCCGAATATCAGCGTATTGGCAATCAGGAACAGCTGGCAGATCCAATAGTCTTCAGGCTGGTAGTCATTCAGCCCCCACAGGCCGCCCACGCCGAACGTAAACAGCAGCCCGAGCAGGTTCAGCTCGCGCCAGTGCTGCCAGATGCTGATCGCGAGAATGCCGATGGACAGCAGAAGATAGAAAGAGAAAAGTGCGACAAAGCTACCGCCCCCAGTAGATAAGAGCAGCGGCGCGAGATATCCGCCAAGGCTCGCCAGCATGGCAAGACTCAGCGCCTTCTGCAGCACTGCCAGCCCGACACTTGCCGCGCAAATCACTACCAGCAGCGTAAAGGCCAGCGTCATCGGCAACATTTGCCAGAGCCGGAATGCACCAAACACCGTCAGGTAGAGCACGCCGGTCGCCCCGCCCTGGAGGATCAGCGCATAGACGCGCTGCCTGTGCCGCACCCGCCACCCAATCGCCAGCAGAACAACGGCAAACAGCGCCGTTGCCACGAGGCGCAGCTCAAGCGGGAACAGGGAATGTTCGACGGTATAGCGCAGCAGAAAAGAGAGGCCGAGGAAGAGCAGCAGAATGCCAAGCTTCGCCAGCGGATTGCCCTGCATGAACCAGCGCGCAAGCGACGTCAGGATGCCGCCAAAGGCTGAAGGCTGTTTTGCCGCTGGCGCAGGCGCCAGAGCGGGTTCTGCCACCGCTGCGGGAATATCGGGTCGCCAGGGGTCGACAGGCGCGGGAGCGTCCTCCACCACTGGCGCGGTAATTGCCTCCGGCGCGGCGGTCTGCACCGGTTCCGACGCGTTCTGAGGCACGCCGCGCTGCTCAAGCGCCTCTATGCGCTGGCGCAGCAGGGCTATCTCCTGCCGCGCTGCCGTACTTCGGTTAAACCCGATAACCGCAAGCACGGGCGCAACCAGCAGCGCAAAAACCAGGAATAAACAGCCAAGGATGTAAAGCTCGTCCATGTTTCCACCTTCACCGTAAACGATCTGTTAAGATTGACACAAATCGTTGCATTTGCGCCATCTTAAAAGGTGGAAACATTAGCGCATTAGCTGCCGAACCAGATCGTCGCGGATATCGCAGGCAGCGCCAGCACGCCGTCCTGAATCGTCGCCTTGCCCTCTTTACTCTTCCACGCTGCCACCTTCAGCAGCGGCGAATCATCCAGTACCACTTCGCAGGCCTCGCCCCGGTTTATCGCCACCAGCACGCGCTGCTGGTTATAGATGCGAGCAAACACCACCACGTTATCGTGGGCGTACACCACCTGACAGCCGCCATAGCGCAGGGCGAGACTCTGCTTACGCAGCTTCGCCAGGCGCTGATACAGGCTGAACAGCACCTTGTCCTGTTTCGCTGGCTCCCAGGGGAAAGTTTTGCGGCAGAACGGATCGTTGTTGCCGTCCAGCCCCACCTCGTCTCCGTAGTAGATACACGGCACGCCCGGCCAGGTAAAGAGCCAGGTCACCGCCAGCGGCAGACGCGCGACATCCTTGCCGAGCAGGGATTTCAAGCGCGCGGTGTCGTGACTATCGAGCTGGTTAAACATCCGCAGCTGCTGCTGATGCGACAGCCCGGCGCGGTAGTTCTCCATCCACGCCATGCAGGTTTCCGCGTCGATATGATTTGGATCGAAGGAGATATCGGTGTTGGCGAGGAATCCCCACAGCGGGAAGGTAAAGCCGCGATAGTTCATCGCCGCATCTTCCGCATCGTTCTGCAGCCACTGGCGCGCGTCACCAAAGTGCTCGCCAAAAACGAACGCCTCCGGCTGAGCCGCTTTCGCCGAGCGCGTGATCCCGGCGACGTGCTGAAGGTTATTCCGCGCTCCGCCCGCTTCACCGAGCATATGCACCACGTCCAGGCGCCAGCCGTCCATATTCCATGGTGCCTTCAGCCAGTGGCGCACGATGCTGTCTTCCCCGCCGTAAATCTCGTTCACCAGAGACGGCGACTGGAAATCCAGCTTCGGCAGGCTTGGGTAACCCAGCCAGTCCAGCGCACGCCCCTCCTCGTTAAAGCTGTACCAGTCGCGCTGCGGCGAGTCCGGGTTATGACATGCCCCGTCCATCGACTGGTTATGCCGGTCAAACCACGTATGCGAATCTCCGCTGTGGTTGAACACGCCGTCCAGAATCAGGCGCATGCCTTCGTTTTGGGTGTTCCTACGCAGGCGCAGCAGCGCCTCGTCACCGCCAAACTGCGCGTCAACGTGGCGATAATCTTCGGTATCGTATTTGTGTACGCTCGGGGCTTTAAACACCGGGTTGAGATACAGCGCCGTCACGCCGAGTTTTTTCAGGTACGGCAGCTTTTCGCTGATGCCGTCGAGATCGCCGCCGTAGAAGGTCGATCCGCCCGCCTGCGCGGTTAATGGCTCGTCCCACGCTTTCAGAATAATGTCATGACCCGCCGCATGGTGGTGATAGATCTTATCCTGGTCGGCAGTGCGCTTTTCGCTGCGCGCAAAACGGTCCGGGAAAATCTGGTAAAAGACCTGATCGTTAACCCACTGCGGGCCGTTATCCGGGTAATCGACCGCAAACTGTTCCAGCCGTGCGGGCGGGAAACGATTAAATCCCTGCGGGGTAAACCACAGCTGGCGGTTGTTCCATAAAAGCTTAAAGCTGTAACGGCGGCGCGGCTGCCCGCTGCGCAGGTCGATATTCGCCCGCCAGGCCGTGATGCCAGGCTGCGGCTGGCTGCGCAGCTTGTGCATTTTCAACCCGGTCTCTTCGTTATCGATTTCGGCGCGGAGCGTCACGCGTTCAGGCTGATTTTCCCCCGCCAGCCAGAGCGTAATCACAAGGTTGTCTTTGTTTTGCTTAACAAATGGGGCAACCGGAAGGTGCCAGGCGTTTAACATCACGAATCCCCTTTGATGAAATTGACGTCACCTTGCCACAGGGTGGTTAAGGATAGCTCACCATGATGGGATTTATTGGGGGAGGAGGACGGGGGAGGAGGCACCAGTGCAGCCTGATGCCCTCACCCCAACCCTCTCCCACAAGGAGAGGGAGAAAAAAAGATTACTGCGCTTCCGCCAGCTGACGGTCGCGGCGGCATTTAAACACCCAGCCCACCAGCAGCAGCACAATCCACGCGCAGCCCACGTACAGTGAAATGCGGGTGTCCGGATGGTAGCCAATCAGGCCAATGATAAACACCAGGAAGATCAGCCCCACGACGGTCGTCGCAACGCCGCCCGGTACTTTGAACTTCAGCGCTTTCGCCTCATCCGGCGACAGGCGACGGCGGAAGGCAATCTGCGACAGCAGGATCATGATCCACACCCAGACGGTTGCGAAGGTCGCCAGGGATGCAATCACCAGGAAGACGTTCTCCGGCATGATGTAGTTCAGGTAAACCGAGAACAGCAGCGCCACGGTCATCACCACGACGGTCACCCACGGCGTGCCGCGGCGTGAGGTTTTGGCGAACACCTTCGGCGCACTGCCCTGCTCCGCCATGCCGTGCAGCATACGGCCTACGCCAAAGACGTCACTGTTAATCGCCGAAAGCGACGCGGTCAGCACCACAAAGTTCAGAATGCTGGCCGCAAACGCAATGCCCATATGCTGGAAGGTCAGGACAAACGGGCTACCGTTGGTGCCTACCTGATTCCACGGGTAAATGGACATGATCACGAACAGCGTACCCACGTAGAACACCAGAATACGCATCGGCACAGAGTTGATGGCGCGCGGAATGGATTTCTCCGGATCTTTCGCTTCCCCGGCGGTGATACCGATAATCTCGATACCGCCGTAGGCGAACATCACCATCTGCAGCGACATCACCATCCCGAGCCAGCCGTTGCTGAAGAAGCCGCCGTTGCTCCAGAGGTTGTGGATCCCGGTCGGCTGCCCGCCGTTGCCAATCCCCCAGATAATAATCCCGAAACCGGCCACAATCATGATGATGATGGTCGCGACCTTGAAGAAGGAGAACCAGAACTCCAGCTCGCCGAACACCTTCACGCTCATCAGGTTGACGGCGCAAATGATCAGCACCACGCTCAGCACCCAAATCCAGTGCGGTACCGCCGGGAACCAGACGCCCATGTAGATGCCAAACGCCGTCACGTCGGCAATCGCAACAATCAGGATTTCGAAGCAGTAGGTCCAGCCGGTGATAAACCCGGCCAGCGGGCCGAGGTTTTCCTGCGCGTAGCGGGAGAATGAGCTGGCGGAGGGGTTGTGAACCGACATTTCGCCGAGGGCGCGCATGATGATATACGCCGCCACGCCGCCGATAATGTACGCCAGCAGAACGCTAGGACCGGCCATTTTGATGGCATCTGCCGAGCCATAAAAAAGACCGGTGCCGATAGCAGAGCCCAGCGCCATAAAGCGGATGTGGCGCGTGCTCAATCCACGTTTAAGTTTGTTAGTGCTTTCCATTTAAATCTTGCCATTCAACACGAAAAAAACAAAAAACCACGGGGCCTTAAGCCCCGTGGTTAAACAGTTTGTTGCCGTTGATTAATGAGCGTTCGATGCGACCTGACGCCCTGCAGCACGGTCCCAGATAATCGCCAGAACCAGTGCAACAACGGTAGGCATCAACCAGGCCAGACCCTGCTCGGACAGCGGCAGACGCTGTGTCCATGCCGGCAGTATGTGCGCGAAAGCTGATGCTTTAATCCCGTCAAGGATACCAAAAATCAGGCTGATAAACATGGCTGGCGCAATAATTCGTGAAGAGTTGTTCCACCACGGACGAGTAAAGCTCAGCACTACCAGTACGATGCACGGCGGATAAATCGCCGTCAACACCGGAATAGAGACCTGAATCAGGTGGCTCAGACCGAGGTTAGACACCGCCATGGAGAAGATACCGAGGATAAACACCAGGGTGCGGTAAGAAAGCGGCAGATACTGTGCAAAGAACTCTGCGCAGGCGCAGGTCAGGCCAACCGCGGTAACCAGACAGGCTAGGAAGATCAGCGCTGCCAGCAGCATACTGCCCGCACCGCCGAAGGTGTGCTGCACGTAGGCGTGAAGGATAGCCGCACCGTTGGCGTTCTGCTCAACCAGCATGGCGCTATCAGAACCCAGACGGAACAGCGCCAGATACAGCAGGGTCAGCCCCACACCAGCCATCAGGCCGGCCCAGATGGTGTAGCGGGTCAGCAGACGCGCTTCGGTCACACCGCGGGAACGCGCGGCGTTAACGATAACGATACCAAACACCATCGCGCCTAGCGTATCCATCGTCAGGTAGCCGTTCACGAAGCCGTTAGAGAACGCGGCATTTTTATAGGCGTCCATCGCGTCGCTAATCGGGCCGGCGGGCCAGACGATGGCCGCTACCGCCAGAACAATCAGCGCCACAATTTTCAGCGGAGCCAGGAAGTTACCCACGGTATCCAGCAGCTTGCCCGGATAGAGGGAAACCAGAATCACGATCGCGAAGTAGATCAGGCTGTAGATAAACAGCGGCATCGCGCCGTCACCGGTCAGGGGAGCAATACCCACTTCGAAGGACACGGTTGCCGTACGCGGGGTCGCAAACAGCGGGCCAACGGCGAGATAGCAGACGGTTGCCAGCAGAACGCCCGCCACTTTGCCAATCGGGGTGCTGAGGCTATCAACACCGCCGCCGACTTTCGCCAGCGCGATGACGGTCAGCACCGGCAGACCCACGGCAGTAATCAGGAAACCAAACGCGGCGGTCCAGACGTGTTCACCCGCCTGTAAGCCAACCATTGGAGGGAAAATGATGTTGCCTGCGCCAACGAACAGCGCAAATGTCATAAAGCCCAGCGCGATGATGTCACGCGATTTTAAGTGATGGGTCATAAAACCTTACTGCCTGTGGATGTGGTGTTGAAAACATTGAGATTTTCGATATCCCTCACGGGACGATACAGCCGAAAATTTGCTCAATTTCAGCGGGAAATGCTCCCGTCCTGGCGTGGAGAAGAATAGTTTTTCGATTTACCACGCAAATACAGTCGGTCTGACAGTATCTGGGGCGCAATTTAAACGCTTATAACGTTTAAAGGCAAGGTGGAATCGCAAAACCAGAACAATATGCCAGCATGAAAACACGCACCAGCACAATACGCTGTTTATAAGAAAAACCCATGGCTAATCATGCGAACAAAAAACAGCCAGCCGTATAAAATTCATCCGCGTTTCGCTTGACTGCAAAGCAAACGGGCCAGCGATGGCTGCCCCGTGGAAAGGTAAAATGACACGCCCGCCGTCAGGCGATCTTTTTGGCAATTAATCGTTCCGGAATAACGAAACTGAAGCGGGTTCCTTTACCCAGCGTACTCTGAATATCGAGACGGCTTTCATGGTGATTCACCGCGTGTTTCACAATTGCCAGCCCCAGGCCGCTTCCGCCCGTCTGGCGCGATCGCGCTTTATCCACACGGTAGAAGCGCTCGGTCAGACGCGGAATATGCTCCGGCGCAATCCCCGGCCCGTTGTCCTCCACGCTAAACTCGGCCCCCGTTGGGGTATGGTGCCAGCGCACCACGATATCCGTCCCCTCCGGCGTATGATTCACCGCGTTATACACCAGGTTGGAAATGGCGCTGCGCAGCTCATCTTCGCTGCCCAGCACCTTCAGCGTGTTGTCGACGTCAAAGGTCAGGTGATGCTTTTTGTGGCTTAACGTCTGCGCTTCACGCTCCACGACCCGCAGCATCATCGGGACATCAATGGTGTCATTTAGCGCGAGCGTTGGCGCCGCTTCAATCTTCGAGAGCGTCAGCAGCTGCTTCACCAGGCCTTCCATCCGGTGCGTTTGCTCGCGCATGGTGTGCAGCGCTTTTTCACGCGGCGCACCTTCCAGCGTTTGCTCCTGCATCATCTCCAGGTAGCCCTGCAGCACGGTCAACGGGGTTCGCAGTTCGTGGCTGACGTTGGCGAAGAAGTTGCGACGCGCCCCTTCCAGCTGGTGCATCTGGGTAACATCGCGCGCCACCATCAGCCACTGCTTATCGCTGTAGGGCATCACGCGTATTTCCAGATGGCGGCCATTATTGAGCTTCAGATTGTGCGGACGGGTGAAATCACGCTTTTTCAGATACAGCGTGAACTCGGGATAGCGCAGAAGGTTGAGGATATTCTGGCCATTGTCATCCGGCCAGCGCAGGCCCAGCAGCTGCTGCGCCAGGCCGTTACACCAGAAGATCGTCCCTTCTTCGGTGGTCAGGATCACGGCATCCGGCAGCGACTCTGCACCGCTGCGAAAACGCTTAATCAGGCTTCCCAGCTCGCGGCGACGCTTTTTATTACGCATCTGCATCTGATGCAGACCGTAAAGCAGCGGCTCCCAGCTGCCGCTTCCCGGCGGCGGCGTCATGCTTCGGTCAACCCACAGCCACCAGGAGAGGCGCAGCAGATTCCAGAAATGCCAGATCAACAGCCCGGTGACCGACGCCAGCAGAAACCACGGCAGGTGTCCAAGAAAGGCCCCCAGAATGAAGGCCGGAATACAGCATAAGATCAGTTCAAAGACGAGCCTTTTCCATGACAGACGTTCCAGCACGCGTCATACTCCTGTCATTGTTCAGAAACGGGTAGAAAAACGATAACCCGTGCCGCGGACCGTCTGCACCATGCGATCGTGGCCGCTCAATTCCAGTGCTTTTCGCAGGCGGCGAATATGTACATCAACCGTCCGGTCTTCGACATACACGTTAGTTCCCCAGACGTTATTCAGCAACTGCTCGCGGCTGTAAACGCGCTCCGGGTGGGTCATAAAGAAGTGCAGGAGTTTAAATTCGGTAGGCCCCATGTCGAGGGGATTTTCACCGGTCATCACACGGTGAGAAGTAGGATCAAGGCTCAGCCCCTGCATTTCGATCACCTCTTCCACCGCCATCGGCGAAATACGGCGCATCACGGCTTTAATGCGAGCCACCAGCTCTTTTGGGGAGAACGGTTTAGTAATGTAATCGTCCGCACCGGTCTCCAGACCGCGCACGCGATCCTCTTCTTCTCCGCGCGCCGTGAGCATCACAACCGGGATATCGCGGGTCAGCGCTTCACGTTTCAGGTGTTTGATAAACTGCAGTCCGGAGCCGCCGGGCAACATCCAGTCCAACAGAATCAGATCGGGCCAGGGTTCATTCAGCTGGTTCACTGCGCTGTCATAATCTTCCGCTTCAACCGGCTGGAAGCCGTTTTGCTCGAGCACGAAGCACACCATTTCACGAATTGGAGCTTCATCTTCTACGACCAGAATACGTCTCGCCATACTTTGCCCTGTCTTATCTTATTTACGTTACAAGTTTGTAATTCGGCGCCATTATGCGTCAGATTTATGACAGATTTATGAAAAACAGTACCACGTTAACGGGCAAACCGTTGTTTTATTACAGCGGTTATTTTCCCTTCTCTGAACGTTTATAATCCTGCTTTCTCTTTTTTGCCACGGATCAGCTATGCGCATACTTCACACCTCGGACTGGCATCTGGGTCAAAATTTTTACAGCAAAAGCCGTGCGGCTGAACATGAAGCGTTCCTGGGCTGGCTGCTGGAAAAGGCCCGGACGCATGAGGTGGACGCGATTATCGTGGCGGGAGATATTTTTGATACCGGCTCGCCGCCGAGCTACGCGCGCGAGCTGTACAACCGCTTCGTGGTGAATTTGCAGCAAACAGGGTGTCATCTGGTGATTGTCGCCGGCAACCACGATTCCGTCGCAACGCTGAATGAATCCCGCGACATCCTGGCGTTTCTCAATACCACCGTCGTCGCCAGCGCCGGGCACGCCCCGCAGATCCTGAAAAAACGCGACGGGTCGCCGGGGGCGGTGCTGTGTCCGATACCGTTTTTACGTCCGCGCGACATCGTGCAAAGCCAGGCGGGGCTGTCGGGTGCGGAAAAGCAGCAGCATTTATTACAGGCCATCACCGACTATTACCACCAGCAGCACGCCGAAGCCTGTGCACTGCGGGGTGACCAGCCGATTCCGGTGATTGCAACCGGGCATCTCACCACGGTCGGGGCCAGTAAAAGTGACGCCGTGCGTGACATCTATATCGGCACGCTGGATGCCTTTCCGGCGCAAAACTTCCCGCCAGCCGACTACATCGCGCTCGGCCACATCCACCGCGCTCAGGTCATCGGCGGCTGCGAGCATATCCGCTACTGTGGCTCACCTGTTTCGCTCAGCTTTGACGAAACGGGCAAAGCCAAATCCGTGCATCTGGTGAGTTTTAGCGAGGGCAAACTCAGCGCCGTCGAAACACTGGAGGTACCCGTCACCCAGCCGCTGGCGGTGCTGAAGGGCGATCTCGACGCCATTACCGCCCAGCTGGAGCAGTGGCGCGGCGTCGAGCAAGATCCCCCCGTCTGGCTGGATATCGAAATCACCACCGACGACTACCTGCACGATATGCAGCGAAAAATCCAGGCACTGACCGAAGACTTACCGGTAGAGGTGTTACTGGTGCGCCGCAGCCGCGAGCAGCGCGAGAAAATTCTGTTAAGCGCTCAACGCGAAACGCTCAGTGAGCTTCGGGTTGAAGAGGTGTTTGAACGCAGGCTCTCGCAGGAGGAAATCGACGACACGAAGCGCGCAAGGCTCAGCGAACTGTTCAGCCATACCCTGCACGCGCTCAATGATGAGGAAGAAAACGCGTGAAAATTCTGAGCCTGCGCCTGAAAAATATCAACTCCCTCAAGGGCGAGTGGAAAATTGACTTTACCGCTGAGCCGTTTGCCAGCAACGGGCTGTTTGCCATCACCGGCGCGACCGGGGCAGGTAAAACTACCCTGCTCGACGCCATCTGTCTGGCGCTTTATCACGAAACGCCGCGCCTGAATAAGGTCTCCCAGGCGCAAAACGATCTGATGACGCGCGACACCGCCGAGTGCCTGGCGGAAGTGGAGTTCGAGGTAAAAGGCATCGCCTACCGCGCCTTCTGGAGCCAGAACCGGGCGCGCAACCAGTCTGACGGGAACCTGCAGGCACCGCGCGTTGAGCTGGCGCGCTGCGAAGATGGCAAAATCCTGGCCGACAAAGTGACGGATAAACTGGAGCAAACCGCCGCGCTCACCGGGCTGGACTATGGCCGCTTTACCCGCTCGATGCTGCTCTCACAGGGGCAGTTTGCTGCCTTCCTCAACGCCAAACCGAGCGATCGTGCCGAGCTACTGGAAGAGCTGACCGGCACCGAGATCTACGGCCAGATTTCCGCCATGGTGTTTGAAAAACACAAAGCCGCCCGCAGCGTGCTTGAAAAATGCGAGGCGCAGGCGGCGGGCGTCGTGCTGTTGAGTGAAGAGCAACAGCAGCAGTTACAGCAAAGTTTGCAGGCACTTACTGACGAAGAGAAAATCCTGCTGGAACAGCAGCAAAGCCAACAGAAAGATTTTCAGTGGCTTACGCGCCATGAAGAGCTCGTAAGAGAGCAACAGCGCGTCAACGCGCTCCAGCAGCATGCGCAACAGGCGCTGGCGGACGCAGCACCTGAGCTGGCAAAACTCCAGCTTGCTCTGCCCGCCGCCCAGCTTCGACCGCTTTGGGAGCATCAGCAGGAACAAACCGCACGCCTGACGCAAACGCAGCAGCGTATTATCGAAGTAAATACTCGCTTACAAGCCAGAACCGCGCTGCGTTCGCGTATTCGCAATACCGCCCTGCGTAACCACGAGCAGCTTCAGACCGAACTGACGGCGCTGGCGCAGTGGCTGGCGGAGCACGAGCGTTATCGCCTGCTGGGGCAGGAGATCGCCGGATGGCGTGCCCAGTTCTCGCAGCTTAACCGCGATAAAACGCAGTTAGCCTCGCTTGCGGCGCGGATAAGTGAATTACGCAACAGGCTGGTTGCGATGCCGGAAAATGCGCTGACGCTAACGGCGGACGAAGTCAGCGTAGCCATGGAGCAGCAGTCCCGGTCACGCACGCTGCGCCAGCAGCTGACGTCGCTGCATGCCCGCTATCAGCCGCTGCAAAAGCGCCTGCGTCAGAGCGGTGAAAGCGTGCAGAAGGCGCAGGCCGAACAAAATAAACTCAATGAAACGCTGACGCTGCGCCGCCAGCAGTACAAAGAAAAAAACCAGCACTATCTCGACCTGAAAGCCCTGTGCGAAACCGAAGCAACAATCAAGAAGCTGGAGCATTACCGTTCGCAGCTTGAGGCGGGTAAACCCTGTCCGCTGTGCGGTTCCTGCGAACATCCGGCCGTTGAGCAATATCAGTCGCTTGAGCTGACGGATAACCAGCGCCGCCGTGATGCCCTGGAAAAAGAGGTCGCCGCGCTTAAAGAGGAAGGCCTGCTGGTGCTGGGACAGGTTAATGCCCTGACTCAGCAGATCCAGCGTGAAACAGACGACGCGCAGACGCTTTCTCAGGAAGAGCAAGCGCTCACTAAAGAGTGGATGGCGGCCTGCACGTCCCTGAACATTGCGTTGAATATTCAGGATGATATCGCGCCATGGCTGAACGAACAGGAACAGTACGAGCGCCAGCTTTATCAGCTCAGCCAGCGGCTGACCCTGCAGAACCAGTTGAACGAACAGGAAGCGCAGGAGCGGCAGTATCAGCAGCAGCTGGCGGCCACGCGCCAGGCGCTAGAACATGCCCTGCTCGCGCTCTCACTTAACGCACCTGAAGAGGGTCAGGAAGCCGCCTGGCTTCAGGCCCGTGAAGCTGAATTCGCGCAGTGGCAGGAGAAGCAAGCGCAGCACGGCGTGCTTCAGGAACGCATAAACGCCCTGAAGCCGCTGCTCGACGCGCTTCCGGCAACGAACAGCGAAGACGCCGAACCGGTTATCCCTGATAACTGGCGCGCCATCCACGACGAATGCGTGTCGCTGCAAAGCCAGCTCACCGCGCAGCAGCAGCAGGAAGCGCTGGAGCAAGAGCGCCTGCAGCAGTCGCAGACGCAGTTCACCGCGGCGCTCTCGGCGAGCTGCTTTGCCGACCAGGACGCGTTTCTTGCCGCCCTGCTGGATGACGATGCCATTCGCCATCTCGAACAGCTGAAGCAGTCGCTGGAAAACCAGATACAGCAGGCTGCGGCGCTGTGCGGGCAAGCGAACCAACAGCTGCAGTCTCATCTGGCGCTGCGGCCGGAAGGGCTCAACGAAGATGCTCCTGCGCTGCAAAGCCAGCTGCAGCAGCTGGCGCAACGGCTTCGCGAGAACACCACACATCAGGGTGAGATCCGTCAGCAGCTTAAGCAGGACAGCGATAACCGGCAGCACCAGCTGGCGTTGATGCAGGAAATTGAAGAGGCCGCGCGCCAGGCAGACGACTGGGGGTACCTGAACGCGCTGATCGGCTCGAGCACCGGCGACAAGTTCCGCAAGTTCGCCCAGGGGCTGACGCTGGACAATCTTGTCTGGCTTGCTAACCAGCAGCTTAACCGTCTACACGGGCGTTATTTATTGCAGCGTAAGGCCAGCGACGCGCTGGAGCTGGAAGTGGTGGATACGTGGCAGGCGGATGCGGTTCGCGATACCCGCACGCTCTCAGGCGGCGAGAGCTTCCTGGTCAGCCTGGCGCTGGCGCTGGCGCTTTCCGATCTTGTGAGTCATAAAACGCGGATCGATTCCCTGTTCCTGGATGAAGGGTTCGGCACGCTCGACAGTGAAACGCTGGATACCGCGCTGGATGCGCTCGACGCACTGAACGCCACCGGGAAAACCATCGGCGTGATCAGCCACGTAGAGGCGATGAAAGAGCGTATTCCGGTGCAGATCAAGGTGAAGAAAATTAACGGGCTGGGGTATAGCAGGCTGGATAAGGAATTTGCGGTGGGGTGAAGGGTGGAACGGTGCGTTCTGGTGCCCCTCACCCTTGCCCTCTCCCACAGGGAGAGGGAATAAACACTATTTGCTTTTATTCCGGCCACAGCCACGCCGCGCCGCGCACGCCGCTGGAGTCACCGTGGACAGCTTTGCGGATCGGGGTTTCACACTCGCCGCCGAAGACCCACTGCTTCACCAGGTTCGGTACCGTGGCGTACAGCCGGTCGACGTTGCTCATGCCGCCGCCGAGCACAATCACGTCTGGATCGAGAATATTCACCACGTGGGCCAGCGATTTCGCCAGCCGCATTTCGTAGCGGCTCAGCGCCAGCTCCGCCACCGGATCCTGTGCTTCGACCAGACGCATAATCTCATTTCCCTTAAGCTGCTGGCCGCTCAGGCGATGGTAGTCGGTCGCAAAACCGGTACCGGAGATAAACGTCTCAATACAGCCCTGCTTTCCGCAGTAGCACGGCACTTCAGCGCGGTATTTAAGCTCGTCTTCATCCATCCACGGCAGCGGGTTGTGACCCCACTCACCCGCGGTGCCGTTACCGCCGATATGGGCGCGTCCGCCAAACGCCACGCCCGCACCGCAGCCGGTACCGACGATCACGGCAAACACGGTCTGGGCACCTGCCGCCGCGCCGTCGATGGCCTCGGAGACCGCCAGACAGTTAGCGTCGTTGGCCAGACGCACTTCCCGGTTCAGACGTTGGCTCAAATCTTTATCGAACGGCTGACCGTTGAGCCAGGTGGAGTTGGCATTTTTAACCACGCCGGTATACGGCGAGATCGACCCCGGGATCCCCATCCCTACGCTCCCGGTTTGCCCTGTCGCCTGCTCGGCCATCTCAACCAGTTGAGCAATCGTCTCGATAGTCTGGCGATAATCATCGCGCGGCGTTGGCAGACGATGGCGAAACAGCTGCTGCCCCTGCTCGCTCAGTGCGATAACTTCTGTTTTGGTGCCACCCAAATCGATCCCAATACGCACAAGACTCTCCTCATTATTTTGATTATCAACAGAGTAGAAGCACGCATCCCGATTAGCAATGCAAGCGATGCGACAATTCGTTATCATGCCCGCTGATTTAACGACAAGGCCGTGGAAATTATCATGCTGTGGTTCAAAAATTTGATGGTTTACCGTCTCAGCCGCGACGTTTCGCTGCGTGCAGAAGAGATGGAAAAACAGTTAGCCGCTTATACCTTTTCCCCTTGCGGTAGCCAGGATATGGCAAAAACCGGTTGGGTTCCGCCAATGGGTTCACAAAGCGATGCACTGACCCACGCCAGCAGCACGGGTCAAATTATCGTCTGTGCCCGTAAAGAAGAGAAAATCCTGCCGACGCCGGTGGTTAAGCAGGCGCTCGAGGCGAAAATTTTTAAGCTGGAAGCCGAACAGGGCCGCAAGCTGAAAAAAACCGAAAAAGATTCGCTGAAGGACGAAGTACTGCACTCCCTGCTGCCGCGCGCCTTTAGCCGCTTCAGCCAGACCATGATGTGGATCGACACCGTCAACGGGCTGATCATGGTGGACTGCGCCAGCGCCAAGAAAGCAGAAGATACGCTGGCCCTGCTGCGCAAAAGCATCGGATCTTTACCGGTCGTTCCGCTGGCGCTGGAAACGCCGATCGAGCTGACGCTGACCGAATGGGTACGCAGCGGCGCTGCGGCCCAGGGCTTCCAGATCCTTGATGAAGCCGAGCTGAAAGCCCTGCTGGAAGATGGCGGCGTGATCCGCGCGAAGAAGCAGGATCTGGTCAGCGACGAGATCGCCGTACACATCGAAGCGGGTAAAGTGGTCACCAAGCTGGCGCTCGACTGGCAGCAGCGCATCCAGTTCGTGATGTGCGACGACGGCTCCGTGAAGCGTCTGAAGTTCTGCGACGAGCTGCGCGATCAGAACGAAGATATCGACAGAGAAGATTACGCCCAGCGTTTTGACGCGGATTTCATCCTGATGACCGGCGAGCTGGCCGCGTTGATTCAGAATCTGGTGGAAGGTCTCGGCGGCGAAGCGCAGCGATAACGGGCAAAACGTAGGCCGGGTAAGCGTTAGCGCCACCCGGCTAATTTTTTATTTCAGGTAGCGGCACAGATAAGAGGTGGGCTCAGCCACCTGCAAATGAAATTCGCTGTGGCCAGGGACGTTGAAAACTTGCCCGGCAGCGTAAACTTTCCATTCCGTTTCGCCCGGCAGCAGGACGTTCAGCGCACCGCTGACGACCGTCATTTCTTCCGCTTCCGCCGTGCCAAAGGTGTATTCCCCTTCTGCCATTACGCCAACGCTGGCGCGGCCAGTGCTGCTGCTGGTAAAACCAATGGATTTCACTTTACCGGAAAAGTATTCGTTACTCTGAAGCATGAACTGGCCCTTATATTTTTAGATAAAAATTCACTATAGGGGCCATGCTCATCACCTGTCACGCAAAATCATTACACGAGCAGTTCCGAGGCCAGGCGAGCCATCAGAACGTTGGATAACAGCACCGGGACATCCAGCGCTTTTTGCAGTAAATCACGATGATGCTGGTGGAAACCCAGGCAGTCCAGAATCAGGACATCGGCCCCTCTCTCCAGCAGTTCCTTCCCGGCAGCAATGAGTTTGGCCTCACTGTCCCAGAACGGATTGGCCAGTGCGTACAAAGGCACTTTTTCCAGCACGTGCCATTTTGCCTCCTGGTTATCCATGAGTTCCTCGATGGGGACAATCACCCCCACCTGATGACCATCCACGATGGAGGCCACCAGCGGCGGAATGATCCTCATCGGTTCCAGTAAAATCGCATTGCGCGCCATCAGCCCCTTAATGGGAGCCGTGCTCATCAGCAAAATAACGTCATAACCTTGATTATCGAGCACTTCTATCACGCCCTGCAGCGAGCGCTCGATTTTCTGGCGTGAAACGTGCGCCAGTTTACCGTCACTTAATAACGTCGCCAGGGGATCCTCCCCCGCCTCGACAGCGTAGTCCTCCATGACCTCTTCCCGACTCATCTTCCCCAACAGGCTAAGATGCGTTATCTGTTGTTCAGATACATGCTCGGTTAAGAGCGGTAACACTTCGCTTACAGGGACCACACCAATGGTGAGGATCGCCAACGTTGCCTTCATCTTTATCGCCTTCCATTACTCCAACATCGTGCACACAGGTACAGGCTCACTACGCTGCACAGTTCGTTTTTTCAACAAAACAGCACCAAGCGTAGCAGGTGATCCCGACATCGAAATGTAAAGATCGCCTGCCGATACCAGAGTTACTTGTAATAACTAAATATTAACTCCTGCTTAACTTTCACGATGAGTAAAAAGTGTGATTCAGGCACGATCCTGGAGCGTTTAGGAAAACATTCAGGTTATATCGGGATCTTCATAGCGCCGTTTCGCATCCAGCGCTTCCTGTTCAGTCTCGTGTTCACTGATCAGCGAGTCCGGCTTGGGGTGATCGGCACGCAGTTGATACCAGGTCACGGTATGACCCGTATGGCCTTTTTCAACAGTAACAATGCGCGCTTCACGCGGATAGGGAGGTCTGGTTGGCATAGCTCATCCTTTTTTTATGTCTGAGCTATAAGTATAGACGCCGCTTAGCTGGCACAAGCCAAACGCAGGGCGGTAATAATCTGAATCACAACGTCTTCAGGAGAGGCTGACGCATCCACCACGTGGTGAGCCGCTTCGCGGTATAACGCATCGCGTTCCGCCAGCACTTCACTCACCTCTTCGTTCAGCGGCCTGGAGGTCAGCGCAGGGCGTTGTCCCTCTTCCGGAAAGGCTTCCAGACGCCCAACCAGGGCCGACACCGGCGCGCTAAGGTATATCACAATCCCCTTTTCGCGCATAAAGTGACGATTACACTCCGCCAGAACAATGCCACCCCCGGTCGCGATCACGGCAGACGGGGTGGTGACCGCTTTCAGCGCGGCCGTTTCGCGCGCGCGAAAGCTCTCCCATCCCTCTTGCTCAACAATCTCAGCGATGGTTTTTCCGGCCTCGGTTTGCAGCCAGTGGTCGGTATCCACAAACTGGCGATGACACACGCGTGCCAGCTCCAGGCCAACGGTGGTTTTCCCACAGCCGCGGGGGCCAACTAAAAAGATGGGTTGGGTCATAGCCAGGTGTTCCCCTTGATGCCGGATGGCTGAAGAGTGTAAAGAAATAATTGCAGAAGATGTTGCGATTACTTTACTGCAAAGCGGTACGGGATGACAACCCTGTGGAAGCCACACTGTACCACAAATTGACAATAATTATCATTACGCTGTGCGGCGCTTTACTTCCAGCAGCCATTTATCCAGTTCGGCAGCAAACTGCTGACGATCGCGCTGTGACAGGCTGTCTGGTCCCCCGGTCTGCACGCCGCTGGCCCGCATCGTATCCATAAAATCCCGCATGGTGAGCTTCTCGCGAATGGTCGACGGCGAGTATCGCTCTCCGCGCGGATTGAGCGCCGCGGCCCCTTTTTCCAGCACTTCGGCAGCCAGCGGAATATCCGCCGTGATCACCAGATCCTCCACGCTGCACAGGCGGACAATTTCGTTATCCGCCACGTCGAACCCGGCCGGCACGCGCAAAGAGCGGATGAACCGCGAAGGCGGTACGCGAATATTCTGGTTCGCCACCAGCGTCAGCGGCATCTGAACGCGCTCGGCGGCGCGAAATAAAATCTCTTTAATCACATTCGGACACGCGTCCGCATCAACCCAAATCGCCATATTGTCTCCCCATAATAACTCTGCCGACTATTGTCGCCTGCATTTCGTTGTTAAGCTATCAATCAGAGAAAACAACGCATAATGACGGAGAATCGTGATGGACAAGAAAATCGGGTTTATCGGCTGCGGTAACATGGGCAAAGCCATCCTGGGCGGCCTGATCGCCAGCGGGCAGGTGCTGCCGGGTCAGATTTGGGTCTATACCCCGTCACCGGACAAGGTCGCCGCGTTGCGCGATCAGTACGGGATCAACGCCGCCGAAAGCGCGCAGGAAGTGGCCCAGGTCGCCGATATCGTCTTTGGCGCCGTCAAGCCGAACATCATGATCAAAGTACTGAGCGATATCACCTCCAGCCTGAATAAAGAGACGCTGGTGGTGTCGATTGCCGCGGGCGTCACCCTCGATCAGCTGGCGCGCGCGCTCGGTCATGACCGCAAAATCGTCCGCGCGATGCCCAACACCCCTTCGCTGGTCAACGCCGGCATGACCTCCGTCACGCCTAACGCGCTGGTGACCTCAGAAGAAGTGGCTGATGTACTGAACATTTTCCGCTGCTTCGGCGAAGCAGAAGTGATTGCCGAATCGATGATCCATCCAGTGGTCGGCGTCAGTGGATCAGCACCTGCGTATGTCTTCATGTTTTTAGAAGCGATGGCCGATGCCGCCGTGCTTGGCGGAATGCCGCGCGCCCAGGCGTATAAGTTCGCCGCGCAGGCCGTCATGGGCTCCGCCAAAATGGTGCTGGAGACCGGCAAACACCCGGGTGAACTGAAAGATATGGTCTGCTCCCCTGGCGGTACCACCATTGAAGCGGTGCGGGTGCTGGAGGAGCGCGGGTTCCGCTCGGCCGTCATTGAGGCAATGGCAAAATGCATGGAAAAATCAGAGAAGCTGAGTAAATCCTGATTTCTGACCGGGCGTCAGGCGGCTACTTCGGTGCGGCCGCGCCCGGCATTTTTCGCCCTGTACAGCGCCACGTCAGCCGCCTTCAGCCACTCCCGATAATGTCCAAACTGCGGCCCCCAGGGGGCAACGCCTACGCTGATGCGCAGCGCTTCTTTTGGTGCGCACGGTAACGTCAGTTTTTCCAGCCGCTCATGCAACCGCGACATCACCGCGATGGCGCTTTCCGCCGCGGTCTGCGACATAATCACCGCAAACTCATCCCCACCAAACCGGCCTATAGCATCGCCTGACCGTACTGACCGCTGGAGCTGACGCGTAATGGCGATGATCGCCTCGTCGCCCACAGCGTGCCCCCAGGTGTCGTTGATGTTTTTAAAGTGGTCGATATCAATCAGCAAAATCGTGGCGGTGCAGTGGTCGCGGCGGCAATGCTCAAATTCATTTCGCAGCAGCATTTCCCAGTGGCGGCGATTAAAGACCCCGGTCATGCCGTCACGGGTGCTCATCATTTCCAGCCGCTGCTTGTGCTCTGCAAGCCTGACGGCGGTGCGGTGGCTGAGCCAGGCAAACAGCATGGGATAAAGCACCAGTACGGGCAGCGTTAGGCCCCACTCTACCGGGTCGGGCCTGAAAACAGCCACGCTCCCGACAAGCGGCAGCGTCACCAGCGCGGAGAGCAGAGTCAACAGGATCCCCGGGATAAACAGGCGACAGCCCCCGGAGCCCATCATATTCATACCTACCATCATCACCAGCGCTGCCGAGGGTAACGCGCTCATCCCCATCACGCCGATCCAGAGCCCGGCAATGATGGCATCGATCTTAAGATTGAACACTTCCTGCTGTTGAGGTGACGCGGCCCGGCAGGATAACTGCCAGGCGAAATGGGGCCATACGAACGCCCAACCGACCAGTAAAAGCCACCAGCCTCCGGGTAAAAAATGGGTGACCAGCATTCCCGCAACCGGGAAAAACATCGCTGCCAGCCCCACGGCGCGCGCCAGCCGAACCCGCCGGGCAAACTGAATGCCGGCACGGTGAGGGTCATCCTGAGAAAGGGTTAAATTCCACTCTTCCCGAATGCGCTTTTTGTTGTAATACGTTTCATCATTCATCATTTTTGGGAATATTCTGAAACATTTTCCCAAATTATAGAGAGGGGGTCTGCGGGGAAAGTATGAAATTTCGGGTGAGCCGCCGATGCCGCTCACCCGTTCGAACTACACTTTTTTCTTCAGGCAGGCACTCATGAACTTGCTGCGGTCATCCCCTTTAAGGGACTGCTCGGTTGCCTTGGCATTACACTCGCGCATCTTTTGCTGCTGAGGCGTGAGGCTTTTTTCAGCCGGCTTCGAGGCGCCGTTTTTGAGGCAGTCGCTCATATAGGTCTTACGAGCATCGCCCTTAAGACTCTGAGACGTCGCCTGTTGATTACAGGTGGTCATACGCTGCTGCTGCGGCGTTAACGTTTTCTCTTCCGCGTTCGCCGATGCGACCAGGAACAGGCCGGAGAGCAGAGTAACCAGTAATGTTGTTTTCATTGCACCATCCTTTTGTGAACATTCCCTGTAAGTCTGGTTCGTGACAGGAAAAAAACCACCCGGCAGATGTGATTTCCGCCGGGATTTTATTATTTAAGGCCCAGCGCCGCCTTCATGGTGTAGAACAGATCCGTTTGATCGGTCAGGCCTACCACGTTGGCCGCGTGCGGGCCGTAGGCGGCAATACGCAGCTGGGTGCCCGTGTGCTCCATGGACTCTTCTTCAGAGTTACCGTAGCTCATCACCATGACGGCACCATCTTTGGTGTTCAGCGACTGCGTCAGGCCAGGGGCTTTGGTATCTGGCGGAACGATCTGGCTGGCGTGCGCGTGGTCCGCGGTGACGATCACCAGGGTGTTACCGTCTTTTTTCGCGAACGCGAGCGCCTTCTGCACCGCTTCGTCCAGATCGACGGTTTCGCCAATCTGACCGCACGGATTTGCCGCATGATCCTGCTTATCGATCGACGCACCTTCTACCTGCAGGAAGAACCCTTTTTCGCTCTTGCTCAGCAGAGAGATCGCTTTATCGGTCATCGCCGCCAGCGTCGGTACGCTGTCCGTGCGTTTCGGGTTTGGCGTACAAGTCACCGCAGGCTTATCGATATTGCCGTGATACGAGGCTTTTGGTCCTTCCCAGCGCACGGGCATGTTGCCGTCAGAGAACAGCCCCAGCAGCGGTTTATCCTGGTTCGCCTCGCTTATCGCCGCCAGAGCATTTGCGTCACTCACCAGCTGATAGCCGCGAGCCTGCGCCTGCTCGCGCAGCGTTTTGCCCTGCCACTCGCCCGCCGTCGCGGTTTCCGCGAAGGTTTTCGCGCCGCCGCCCAGCGTCACGTCAGGACGCGCGTTCAGCAGCTGTTCCGTAATCGAACCTTTGCCGCCTTTTTCCAGCGCATTTGTAGGGCATTTTTCGCTGGTCGCTGACGGGCCGTAGCACTTACGCGAGGTCACGTGTGCCACCAGCGCCGCAGGCGTCGCATCCTGAAGTTCAGCGGTGGAGACGTTGCCGGTCGCCAGGCCCGCTGCTTTTGCCATCTCCAGAAGGGTTTGATGATCTTTTTCGTGAATATCCACGCCCAGCGCACCATTATAGGTTTTCACGCCGGTGGACCACGCCGTGGCAGAGGCCGCGGAGTCCGTTACGTAATCCGGTTTACCGGTTTTTTTATCCAGCGCGTAGTGGGTATATTGTCCGGTCAACGGTAATGCGTCGATACCTTTAAAAAAGCCGCCCGCACCCTCGGCATAATTTCGCGCCGCCGTGATTTCGGAATCCCCCATTCCATCGCCAATCAGCAGAATAATATTTTTCGCCGGCTTATCATTCAGCGAAGCGCGAATAGCAGCAGTTTGATCTTCTGATAAACGACGCGCGCCGCCAGGCTGGGTGATATCCCCTTTTGCCGCACGATTATCCAGCACGCTGGTTTGCGTCGTATCAGCATAAATGGCAGGGGTAATTAACAGGGGAAGTAATGCGATGAAAAGTGCGCTCTGTTTCAATTTATTTTCTCCATGTACAAATACATAAAAATAAAAACAGAGCGACTATAGGCATCCTGCATGACAATTCTATGACACGTCGTTACGTCCTGTGACGGTTTAGCTGCGCGGATGCCTTAACAGCTTCTTTACGTACTGGTGGAGCATCTCAGCATCCTCAACCGGTACCTGCGATTCAGGCCTGACGCTATCCAGCGCCCCTTCCACGCTCTCAATCAACGCCTGCTGATCGGTTTTCGCCATTTGTCGCAGCAGCGCGGTGACCACAATTTCAAGCGCTTCGACCTGAGCCACCAGCTCTTTTGACTCTTCTTCCTTTTGTGCCAGCTTGACCAGCAATTCAGCAATGAGGTTTTTCATCGTGCCAGTTCCTTTTCAGTTTTGTCTGAAGTTATCACTCTGAATCCCTATTGCAAAGAGAAGAAATTAATTATGGTATGCAAAAGTGATACAGGAACGGAAATAAAGAGGCAGCGCCGTGAGCGAAACGTTTTTCTATAAAAAGTAGCCGCATTTTGTTATATAAAAATGCGGCTACCATAAGAATATATAATACATCTGTGAAATCGTTACTTCGCCGATTTGGCCTCCGCCATTTGTCTGCGGCGTCGCAGCGCAATAGCCAGCTGGATAATATTGATTAAAACGACAATCGCTGTCGCCGCAAATACCCAACGAAAACCGGCCATCGCAGAAACGGATGCGCCAATAAGCGGGCCGGCAACATTCCCCAGATACATAAACGACTGGTTATATCCAAAAATACGCCCCGTCACCTGGTCGCTGGAATATTTGACCAGCAGGGTCTGTACCGCAGGCAACATGGCGCCATCAGCAAAGCCGAGCAGAAATCGCAATATGCCAAGCTGAAGCGGAGAGGTGACAAACGACATCGCGAAGAAGAGCACCACCGCAAAGATCAGCGTCGCCATCAGGATGCGCGCCGTGCCGATCCTGTCCCCCAGTTTTCCCAGACGCGGCGCGGAAATCAGGGCAGATACGCCCGGCACGGCGGCAATCATGCCGCTAAGAAAAGCGATATTCGTGCTCTCCGGCTCCATCGACTTGATAAACAGCGCCAGAATCGGCCCCACCGAACCGTTACAGAGCTGGATCACCATAGTGGTCACAAACAGGCTGATCATCAGGCCCGGATAAGGCAGCGAGGCGAAAACGGCCTTGCCGCTGAGGCGTTCAGACTTACTGATAACCGGGCGGCCCCCTTCTTTAATCAGAAAGAGCGTGACCAGAAAACTGACCACCAGCAGAACCGCAGTGATGATAAATACCGCGCGCAGTCCGACGTGGTCCGCCAGAAAGCCCCCCAGCAGCGGCCCGCCGATGACGCCGCTGATCTGTGCCGTGGAGAGTGTACTCAGCGCCCAGCCGCTACGCTCGCGCGGCACCTGCGAGGCGACAAGCGCCATGGCGTTTGGAATATACCCGGACGTCAACCCCATCACCGCCCGCAGGAAGAACAGCTGCCAGACGTTGGTGGCGAAGGCCTGCAGCAGAATGGCGATCGCCATCCCGAGCGAAGCGCGTAGAAGCATCAGCTTACGGCCTTTCCGATCCGCCAGGCTGCCCCACATCGGTGACACAATGGCGGAAACCAGAAACGTGACGCTAAACGTCAGACCGGACCACATGGAAAGGGCTTCATGCGAGGTCACCCCCAGCTGCGACACGTACAGAGGCAGGAACGGCAAAATCTGGCTGATGGCCAGTCCGGTAAAGAAGCAGCCGAACCAAACCGAGATGAGATTAACTTTCCAGGATTCCATAAAGAAATAGTCTTCATTTTTAGGCGAATTCGCCGACAGATTAGCAAGTTACGCGTATTAACGTCGCACCAGAGATGCGGCCCGACTGACTTTGGTGTTTTATCTCCCCAGTCATCATATTTGTGAAATAAGTCACAATTCATCCATTTTCTGGCGGAATATTATGCTTCAACGGCAGAGGCCAAAACCGCGCATTCCCAGATGAAAATGGTTGGCATGCGCCGCGTTATACTCCGGCCCCAGTCCGTTTCCGTAGTACCCACAGCTCGCCGCCAGCATGGCCTTCAGCCAGGGCTGCGTGGTGGCCGCCTTCCAGCCGTTCAGCACCGTGACGCGTTCACCGTTCGCCAGACGAAAAGCGGCAATATCCAGCGCCTCCGCCGTGGCATGTTCACTGCGGCGCGCGTCAGGGCGATGATAAATATTGCGGCAGGCAAAGCTGCCGAGGTGGTCGATACGCGCCAGGTCACTGCCCGTATAACGTTTTGTCAGCGGCCGGGCCTGCTGGCTGATATAGAGGGCTGAGCTGAGCGCCAGCGGGCAGCTGGCAAGAAAACTGCTGTTCAGCCCGACCGGGCCGAAGTCACTCACGCGCACGACGTTATTAAGCGGACACGCGCCGCCGCTGTCAGCCACCGGCCGGGTGCGGATGAGATCGCGTTGATTAGCCTGTGCGAGCAGGCTCGCGCACGCCTCGGGGGTTAAACGCCGAAGCTTATACTGGGTGATTCGACCCGGCGGGTCGTCAAGCGTCAGCGGCATGAAAGGGTTGTAGTAAGGCGGCAACCAGCGGTAACCCACCGTTGCGATGGCCAAAATGATAAATACGGTCAGCAGCGTTTTTCCTTTCACTCTCCCCCCTCAACATTCCCCAAAACATTATGGCAGAAGGCCGCGAAACCCGCCGGGCATCGTGGTATGTTATTGGCTTTTCGTCATACTGGAAGAGAGTGAGATGGCTAAGCAGCGCGTAGGTATTGTCTTTGGGGGAAAATCAGCGGAACACGAAGTGTCATTGCAATCGGCCAAAAATATCGTTGATGCGATCGATAAAAGCCGTTTCGACGTGGTGCTGCTGGGCATTGATAAACAGGGCCAGTGGCACGTTAACGATGCCAGCCAGTATTTGCTGAATGCCCACGATCCGGCACATATCGCCCTGAATCCTTCAGAAATTAGCGTCGCCACCGTACCCGGCGTCGTAAAAGGGCAGCTCATCGACGCCGGCAACGCGCAGGCTCTCGCCCAGATCGACGTCGTCTTCCCGATTGTTCACGGTACCCTGGGCGAAGATGGTTCCCTGCAGGGAATGCTGCGCATGGCCAACCTGCCGTTCGTCGGCTCGGACGTCCTCGGCTCAGCCGCGTGCATGGACAAAGACGTCACCAAACGCATGCTGCGCGATGCCGGGCTGAATATTGCGCCGTTCGTGACGCTCACCCGCGCCAACCGCGACAAACACAGCTTCACGCAAATCAGCGCAGAGCTGGGTCTGCCGCTGTTTGTGAAGCCTGCAAACCAGGGCTCCTCCGTGGGCGTCAGCAAAGTGACCAGCGAAGCTGAGTTCACGCAAGCCGTCCGCCTGGCGTTTGAGTTCGACCATAAAGTGGTGGTTGAGCAGGGCATCAAAGGTCGTGAAATTGAGTGCGCCGTGCTGGGCAACGATTTTCCCCAGGCGAGCACCTGCGGTGAAGTGGTCTTAAACAGCGACTTCTACTCGTACGACACCAAATACATTGATGATAAAGGCGCGCAGGTTGTCGTGCCTGCGAATCTCGATCCGGCGGTTAACGATAAGATCCGGGCGATCGCCATTCGCGCTTATCAGACGCTCGGCTGCTGCGGCATGGCGCGCGTGGATGTGTTCCTGACGGCGGAAAACGAGGTGGTGATCAATGAAATTAACACGCTGCCGGGGTTCACTAACATCAGCATGTATCCGAAGCTGTGGCAGGCGAGCGGCCTGAGCTACCCGGAATTGATCACCCGCCTGATCGAGCTGGCGCTGGAGCGTCACGCCGCCGACAGCGCGCTTAAAAGTTCCGTAAACGGTTAATCGGCGCGCTTCGCCGACTCTGCCTCATCCGCTGTCGTCTCTTCAGGGCGACGGCGGATAATCAACCCCGCCAGCCAGAAACTAATGACCCAGGTCACCAGCCCTACGGCATACGTTTGCCAGCCTTTTGCTTCAAACCCCAACAGGCCCACAATACCGTTAAGAATAAAGATCAGCCCGATAGCGAAGGCGTAGTAGTGCCAGTCACGGCGTAGTTTGGACGTGAGCTTCATAACAACTCCGGCAGGAAAAAAAGACATCCTCTCATAGTTTTACGGCCAGGTCTGTGGCAGATACGGAAATTCTGAAACGCGACGCAATTTCACTTAAGTTAATAAATTGTGACGTGCTGCAGAAATCAACAATCCAGGAGGATTCCGGCGCGTAAATTACCACGATTCTGATATTGACAAATGCGATGACCTGTCAAACTCACCCTGTACGAAGCGTATTAACAGAGCGATTTATCCGGAGGTCATCATGGCTGACTTTACATTGTCGAAACCGATTTTTGGCGGAAAACCAAAAACCTCTACGGCGGGTAATATCGCGTATGCCCTGTTTGTCCTGTTTTGCTTCTGGGCCGGCTCACAGCTGCTCAATATGCTGGTCCATGCGCCTGGCGTTTATGAACATCTGATGCAGGTGCAGGATAACGGACGCCCGCGAGTTGAGATTGGCTTTGGCGTCAGCACCCTGTTCGGCCTGATCCCCTTCCTCGCGGGATGCATGATTTTAGGCGTTGTCGCGCTCGTCCTGCGCTTTCGCCGTCGCCATTAAAGCCCCATACAGCGAGCCCGACGATCGTCCACGCGTTTTGCGAACCACGCGGTGGTCAGGTTACGCGTGATCTTCGGGCTTTCCAGCTGAATGCCCGGCAGGATAGCCCTCGGTAACGTTTTCCCGCTTTTCTGCTCTGCGAGCGCAAACACCTTCTTGTACAGATCCGTTCTCTCAAAGGCCAGACTATCGCCTTTCTCAAGCTGACGGCGAATGTCGCTGTTGCTCAGACCCAGCGTTCTCGAAAGTTTCCGTACGGCCAGCTCGGTGCTCCCTGCTTCGCTGCTGCCGTAAGCGATGAGATCGCCGTCCAGCGCGAGCTTGACGCCGCTTGCGCGGCTGACCGCACTCTGGAATGCCGCATTACGGCTGGCATACCAGCCGGCGTTAAAGTCGGCAAAGCGGTACAGCGGCTCATCGTAGTTCGCCGGGTAGTTCAACAGGTGATACGTGCCGAACCACAGTCCGCCGCGCAGGGAGAAGACCTCCTGGCGCACCGTCCCGTCGATTTTCCACGGATAGCCGTCGGTGTGTTTCTCCGCGAACGCGATGCTCACCTGCATCGGACCACCGGTGTGGACCGGGTTCAGTGAACCAAACAGCTTCTGCCCCATTGGGACCATGCTGATGAAATCATCAAAGATGGCGCTAAGCTGTTTTTCGGTTTTCACCGTATCCAGCCGTTCGCTGTAGCTTTTGCCGTTCGGCGAGGTGATTTTAAGCGCGGTATGCACGAGGAACACCGGGATATGCATGGACTCCGCGCGGCGGTCGATCTCTTTCCAAGCGATTTTGTTCAGACCCGGCACAGCCGGATCTGACTGGTACATTGACTCCTGCTGCGCCACCGCCAGCACCGAACAGATGTTCTCCTCGGTCGGCGCGATCTTTTGGCTTTCAAAGGTTTTTGCCAGCGCGTCTGCCCACGCATTGCGATCCTTTACGCTGGCGGGCATTTTCTGCCGCACAACGCTCGCCACATCAACGGGCTTCTCGCCCTTTTTGAGCGGAGCAGCCCCCTTTTCGGCACAGCCTGCCAGTACAAAAGCGGCCAGAATGGTCAACGGTAACGCGCGCGGTACGGCAAAAGACATAGCAACTTCCTGTATTAGCTAAATGTGTTGGTGACTTCCTGCAGGTCACGATCGTCCAGCTCGCGTTCAAAGCTGCGCAGACGTTTGTAGATGGACATCAGTTCTACCAGCGTGGTCCAGGAGCTGATCAGGTACTGGAACGACCCGCGAACCTGACCGAAAACGTTGGTGATCTGCGTCATCAGACCGAGCGTAATCGTACCCGCAACAATGGACGGAAACAGCAGGAACAAACCGAAAACGTTATCCACCTGCAGATACAAAATACGCGCGATGTTGAAATACATATAGTGGAAGTAGAGACGGAAATAGTTACGACGCACGGCGCCAAACAGCTCGCGGACGGTCGGCGGCGAGGCGCGGTTAGCATCGTCTTCGCCATAAACCAGCTCTTTACGGTATGCGGCTTCGACGCGTTGATTTTTAAACTCCAGACCCGGCAGTTTGATCCCAACCACCGCCAGCAGGCCCGTCCCCATCAGCGACCAGACGATCGCGGCAATCACCAGACCATACGGAATATGGCCGACAATCGGCAGATCCGGTACATGCGCCGAGAGCGTTACCAGCACCGGCAGGAAGGCAATCAGCGTCATAATGGCGTTGATAAAGCTGACGCCCATGTCTTCAAGCGTGGAGGCAAAACGCATGGTGTCTTCCTGCACACGCTGTGCGGCACCTTCGATATGGCGCAGGTGCTGCCAGTGCGCCATATAATGTTCGTTCATCGCGGTACGCCAGCGGAAAACGTAGTGGCTGACGAAGAAGTTGTTCATCACGCCGATGATAACCGCAATCAGGGCGATGCCGAGGAAGACGCCAACTTCATGGTAGAACTGATTGATGGTCACCTTATGCGGCGAGCTCAGCGCGGTCTGGATCAGATCGTAGAACGGCGCATACCAGGCGTTAACCGCCACGCCCACTTCCACCAGGAACCAGGTCACGAAAATAATCAGCGATGTGCCGAGGATCGACCAGTACTGCCAGCGGTGCGGAGAATAGACAAACCAAAAAAGGGCAAACAGCCCTACGCACACCGTGTAGTAGGCATAAAACAGCAGGTAGCTGAGCGACCAGAAGCGCGCCGCGCTAATCGGTACCTCGCCTGTCGCTCCCGTGATGCGCGTCAGCCATGCGCCGCCGCCCGCCTGCCAGAAAATGACAGCGATGAGTGCCCAAATAAATGCCGACAGGAAAAAAGGCCCCGGCTTTGGGAAAAAAGACTTAAACATAATGCTTCCTTCTTGTTGTTATGGCTGTTGCTGTGCACAACACGTTACCAAACGAAATACCTGCCCAAGCCAGCCTCCCGGCTCAGGCAAAAAGGTCAGACCCGAGGGTTGATTATTAGTTCGCTTTCCAGTTTTCGAGAATTGTTTCGGTGCGTTTCACTGCGAGAGGGTTCGCTGGCGCAATGAAGTTACGCCAGACGTCGTTGTGATGGTTAATCAGGATCTGTGCTTCAGCAGCCGGGCGGTTGGATGTGGTATGGGCATCTTCCGCAACTGTGATGTGATAACCCCGGCTAACGCCGTTCTTGATCGTCGCATCGACGCAGTAATCGGTGGCGCAGCCGCAGATGACAAACTCGCGAATGCCCTGGTCACGCAGCAGCGTCTCAAGCCCGGTGTTGTAGAAGGCATCGCAGGCCGTTTTGGTCACGTAAAGCGCGTCAGCGGGCTGATGGAGTTCAGGCAGTAGCGCAAATCCTTCACTTCCCTCTTCCAGCCCCCCGGCCTCGGTGTGCTGAATAAAAATCACCTTGTCGGCAGCCTGCGTAAGCTGGTTGATCAGAGACACACACTTTTCGCGCTGATGACGAGGGGTTTCAAATACCCCGTTCTGCATATCGACAACCATAACCACACGCTTCTCAGACATACCGTTCTCCGTAAGATTGAGTGACACTGGCGCCTATCATAAGCCCGATGTCACAAAATGGGAGATAGCTCGTAAGTAAATTGTTCATATTTACCCATGGTTACGTTTTTCTCGCTATCGTTATGCAATTCGGGGCATTGCGCGGTACCGTTTAGTAGTATAAATACCCATAACTTTCCTATTTCACTTCATGGATGCTTTTCGTTGAAACGTTGTCTGCTCTCTTTTGCCGCGCTGTGTGCGGTGAGCTTTTCTACCGCCCAGGCAGCCCAACCGCTGACGGCTCCCGTTTTAGCTTCAGATATTGCCGATCGCTACGCGAACCTTATCTATTACGGCAGCGGCGCGACCGGAATGGCGATGGTCGTCATCGACGGAAACCAGCGCGTGTTCCGCAGCTTTGGTGAAACGCGCCCAGGAAATAACATTCATCCGCAGCTGGATTCCGTTATCCGCATCGCGTCCTTAACCAAGCTGATGACCAGCGAAATGCTGGTGAAACTGCTCGACCAGGGCGTGGTGAAGCTCGACGACCCGCTCAGCAAATACGCGCCTCCAGGCGCCCGGGTTCCAACCTATCAGGGTACGCCGATTCGGCTTGTGAACCTTGCCACCCACACCAGCGCCCTGCCGCGTGAGCAGCCGGGCGGGGCGGCGCATCGTGACGTATTTGTCTGGCCAACGCGCGACCAGCGCTGGAGCTATCTGAGTACCGCCACGCTGAAGGCGGCTCCGGGTTCGCAGGCCTCTTATTCAAACCTGGCCTTTGACCTGCTGGCGGACGCTCTTTCAACGGCGGCTGGCAAACCTTATACGCAGCTATTTGAAGAGCAGATAACCCGTCCGCTGGGCATGAAAGACACCACCTTTACCCCGTCCCCGGATCAGTGCCGTCGCCTGATGGTGGCGGAGAAAGGCGCAAGCCCCTGTAATAACACGCTCGCAGCCGTGGGCAGCGGTGGGGTCTATTCCACGCCTGGCGACATGATGCGCTGGATGCAGCAGTTCCTTTCCTCGGATTTCTACGCTCGCAGCAGCCAGGCCGATCGTATGCAAACCTTGATTTATCAGCGTACCCAGCTGCACCGCGTCATCGGGATGGACGTGCCGGGTAAAGCCGATGCGCTCGGCATGGGCTGGGTCTATATGGCACCGAAAAATGGCCGTCCGGGTATTATTCAGAAAACCGGCGGCGGCGGTGGATTCATCACCTATATGGCCATGATCCCGCAGTCAAACGTGGGCGCATTTGTGGTGGTCACCCGCTCTCCGCATACGCGTTTCGTCAATATGAGTGACGGGATTAATAACCTGGTGGCTGAGCTGAGCGCCAATAAAGCCCAGGTGCTTACCGCGTCCAACTGATATTAATATTCCGTGGGCAAGCGGTTGATGTTAAACCGTTTGCTCCGAACGACACCGTTCCTGCAGTCTTGCATGATCTATCGGTAAACCGCCCACTTTAATAAACACCTAACAACGCTTTCGGGTACACTAGCCTTCTTTGTTCCACAAACATCAGGCATACCATGACCGATTTAATTGCACGTCCCCGCCGCCTGCGCAAGTCACCTGCACTGCGCGCTATGTTTGAAGAGACAACCCTGACCTTAAACGATCTGGTGTTGCCGATTTTTGTCGAAGAAGAGATCGATGACTACAAAGCCATCGAAGCCATGCCGGGCGTAATGCGCATTCCGGAGAAATATCTGGCGCGTGAGATCGAACGTATCGCCAACGCGGGTATCCGCTCGGTGATGACCTTCGGCATCTCCCACCATACTGACGCCACCGGCAGCGACGCGTGGAAAGAAGATGGCCTCGTCGCCCGCATGTCCCGCATCTGCAAAGAGACCGTGCCGGAAATGGTGGTGATGTCCGACACCTGCTTCTGTGAATATACCTCTCACGGCCACTGCGGCGTGCTGTGCGATCACGGCGTGGATAACGATGCCACCCTGCTGAACCTTGGCAAACAGGCTGTGGTCGCTGCCGCAGCAGGTGCGGATTTCATCGCGCCATCTGCCGCAATGGACGGACAGGTTCAGGCGATTCGTCAGGCGCTGGACGCGGCCGGTTTCACCGACACCGCCATCATGTCTTACTCCACCAAATTCGCCTCCTCCTTCTACGGCCCGTTCCGCGAAGCGGCGGGAACGGCGCTGAAAGGCGATCGTAAAACCTATCAGATGAACCCGCTGAACCGTCGGGAAGCGATTCGTGAATCCCTGCTCGATGAAGCCCAGGGCGCAGACTGCCTGATGGTGAAACCGGCTGGCGCGTATCTCGATATCCTGCGCGACATCCGCGAGCGCACCGAGCTGCCGCTGGGCGCTTACCAGGTCAGCGGTGAGTACGCGATGATCAAATTCGCCGCGCTGGCGGGTGCAATTGACGAAGAGAAAGTGGTCCTGGAAAGCCTCGGCGCTATCAAACGCGCGGGCGCGGATCTGATCTTCAGCTACTTCGCGCTGGATCTGGCCGAGAAAAAAATTCTGCGTTAATCCGCTTTAGCGCCGGGTGGCGCCTTCGCCTGGCCCGGCCTGTTCTCTGCGCTAATCTTCACCAAACTGCAATACAACCGACATCTGCTCCTTCTACTGTCTTCGCAAGACGGCAGGAGGAGTAACCATGTTTAGCCTCGATAGCGTTCTCGACGATCTTTGGCCTCAGGCGAGGCCCGCCCCCTGGCAAAAAAGTCTGTTAAAAAGACTGTTCTACGAAGACGAATTTCAGCAATTTGCCGCTGCCCACCGCCACCTGAAAGGACTGGATATGGTGGAGCAGGTTCTGGAGCACCTTGATATTCTCTGCACCGTTTCCGCCCGCGATCTCGAACAAATCCCCGAACATGGCCCGCTGGTCATCATTGCCAACCACCCGACGGGTACGCTGGACGGCCTGGCGCTGATGTACGCCGTCTCCCGCGTGCGGCGCGATGTTAAAGTCGTGACCAACCGGATGCTGACCCACCTTGAGCCTCTCAGCTCGCTGTTTATTCCGGTGGACAATATGGGCGGCAGGACGGCGAAATCGTCCCTGGTGCAGATGGAACAGCATCTGCAAAACGCGGGCGTGCTGATCTTCTTCCCGGCCGGAGAAGTTTCCCGCCCTACGCTCAAGGGCATTCGCGATAAGAAATGGCACTCCGGCTTTATCAAACTCGCCGGCAAGCTGCGCGCCCCGCTGCTGCCGGTGCATATTCAGGCGCATAACAGCCTGCTCTTTTATGCCAGCACGCTGGTCTCTCCGACGCTGTCGATGCTGCTGCTGATGCAGCAGATGTTCCGCCGCCGCCACAGCCAGCTGCCGATCAAAATCGGCCAGCAGATTACGTGGCATCACTGGCACAGCGCTAACCTTTCGTCGCGTGAGATGGCCGAGCAGTGCCGTCAGCACGTGATGCGTCTTGGCAAGGGATTGCCCGGGGTCTTTAAAACCCAGTGCGCGATTGCCCGTCCGGAAGACCGGGCCACACTGAAACGCGCGCTGGCGCAGGCCGAGAGCCTGGGAAAAACCAGCGACGGTAAAACCATCTATCTTTGGCAGCGAAACGGCCAGGAAGACGCCCCGCTGCTGCGCGAGCTGGGCCGCCTGCGCGAGATTGCCTTTCGCGCGGTGGAGGAAGGGAGCGGTAAGCGCCGGGACACCGACTGCTACGACGATGATTATCTGCACCTGATCCTGTGGGATGAGGACGATCTGGAGATTGTCGGGGCGTATCGCTTTATGCCGACGGCCATGCAGATCGAAAAGCGCGGCGTTGAGGGGCTGTACAGCTATAGTCTGTTCCACTACGACGACAAAATGCAGGACGTGCTGGAGCACGGCATTGAGCTGGGGCGTAGCTTTATCCAGCCACGCTACTGGGGACGCCGCGGCCTGGACTATTTATGGTCCGGCATTGGTGCCTATCTGGCGCGTTATCCGCACTACCGCTACCTGTTTGGCCCGGTCTCCATTTCCGGCGGCTTACCGCCTGCCGCGCGGGATCTGCTGGTGGCATTTTATCGCCTGTGGTTCCCGGCGACGCATCCGCTCGCCGCCTCGCGCCAGCCGTATCCCGCATCGCTGCCGGACGTGCTCGCGCAGTTTGGCGGCGTGGATTACGTGGACGATCTGACAAAGCTGAAATCCCTGCTCGGCAATCTCGGCTGCGGCATTCCGCCGCTCTACAAGCAATATTCCGAGCTGTGCGAGCCCGGCGGCGTGCAGTTTATTGATTTTGGCAGCGACCCGGCGTTCAGCAACTGTGTTGACGGGCTGGTGCTGGTGGATTTGTGTTATCTGAAGGCGAACCGCTATCAGCGGTATATTGAGGCGCATTTACAGCCCTCTCCCTAAAAGGGAGAGGGTTAGGGTAAGGGGATCAAGGCGCACGGTAAAACGGCTTATCCCCCAAAATCGTCGCCCGCTGCATAATCCGGCGCTGCGGCAGATAGTCCGCATTGGCATAATGCTGCGTCACGCGGTTATCCCATATCGCCAGGTCATTCTCCTGCCAGCGCCAGCGCACCTGAAACTCCGGCTTGGTAATATGCGCGAACAGGAAACCTAACAGCGCCTCGCTCTCTTTCTCGGACACATCCACAATGCGCGTCGTGAATCCTTCGTTCACGAACAGCGCCTGCTTGCCCGTCACCGGATGGGTCCGCACCACCGGGTGCAGCAGCGGAGGATGTTTCGCAACCGCCTCCTGCCAGCGCTGATGCTCCTCTTCGCTTTTGCGATACTTGTATTCCTGGAATGATTTTTTGAAGTCGTGCTCCGCCCGCAGCCCGCTCAGCAGCGTCCGGAACGGCACTGACAGCGCCTCATACGCCGCAATCCCGCTGGCCCACAGCGTATCGCCCCCCGTATCCGGCAGTAGCTTCGCCGCCAAAATCGCCCCCGCAGGCGGCGTCTCGATAAAGGTTACGTCGGTATGCCAGTTGTCGTTGTCCGGCGGATTATCGTTGTGGGTGTCGAGGACGATAATCTCCTCCACCCCTTCCGCATGCGGATAGACAGGGTGAATATGCAGATCGCCAAAGCGCAGGGCCAGCGCGCGCTGCTGCTGCGGAGTGATCGCCTGCTCGCGCAGGAATACTACCTGATGACGCAGCACCGCGTGGTACAGCTGCTCGAACTGGTTATCGCTCAGCGGACGGGTCACATCCAGGCCCGATACCTGTGCGCCAATGTACGGCCCCAGCGGGGTAATGGTCAGACGTTCACTCATTGTATTTCTCCATGCCAGGGCGTCAGGCGACGCTGTAACGCGCGCAGCCCCAGTTCTAATCCGAAGGCGATCGCGGCGATCACCGCGATCCCAGCCAGCACCACGTCAGTCGCCAGGAACTCCCCCGCCGACTGCACCATAAAGCCAAGGCCGCGCGTGGCCGCAATAAGCTCTGCGGCCACCAGCGTGGACCAGCCCACGCCAAGGCCGATGCGCAGCCCGGTTAAAATCTCCGGCAGTGCGCCCGGTAAAATCACGAACAGCAGCACCTGCATGCGGCTGGCTCCCAGCGACTGCGCCGCGCGGATCCGCACCTGCTGGGCGCTCTTTACGCCCGCCAGCGCCGACATGGCAACCGGGGCGAAAATCGCCAGATAAATCAGCAGGATTTTTGACGTTTCACCGATGCCGAACCAGATCACCATCAGCGGCAGATAGGCCAGCGGCGGCACCGGACGGTAAAGCTCAATCAGCGGGTCGAGGATGCCTCGCACCGTCGGGCTCAGCCCCATCGCAATCCCCACGGGAATGCCGATAATCACCGCCGCCAGCAGCGCCACCAGAATGCGCGCCAGGCTGGCACCTAAGTGCTGCCAGAGCGTGGCATCCATAAAGCCCTGCGGCCCGGCGATGGTAATGAGTTTGGCCAGCACCTGTCCCGGCGGCGGCAGAAACAGCGGGCTGACCCACTGCAGGGCAGCAACTGCCCACCACACCGCCAGCAGCACCAGCAGCGTACCGATGCTCAACGTGATTTGACGTGAGAAAGGCCAGCGCAGCGCCAGACGCGTGCGGCGCGTTTTTTCACTGAAGACGATGCTCATGAGAAAGCCTCCCGCCGTTCAAACACGCGGCTTAAAACGTACTCACGCTGTTCGATAAACAGCGGATCGGATTTGATGCTGCGCACGGGTTCCCCGGCGACGTAGCGGCGGGCGAAATCCAGCGGCAAACGCTCCAGCACGCGGCCCGGCCCCGGCGAGAGCAGCACCAGCTCCGTCGCCATAAACACCGCCTCTTCGATATCGTGGGTAATCAACAGCACCTGCTTGCCCGTCTCATGCCACAGGCGCAGCAGCAGGGTTTGCATCTGCTCGCGGGTGAAGGCATCCAGCGCCCCGAACGGCTCGTCCAGCAGCAACAGCTGCGGATTCGCTGCCAGCGCGCGGGCAATACCAACGCGCTGCCGCTGGCCGCCGGAAAGCTGCCAGATAAAGCGTTTTTCCGCCCCTTCCAGCCCCACTTTTTTCAGCATCGCCCGCGCCGTTTCCAGCCGCTTTTCGCGGTTGATGCCCGCAAGCTGTAGCCCAAACGCCACGTTTTCCTGCACGTTGCGCCAGGGAAGCAACCCTTCGTTCTGGAAGACCACGCCGCGCTCGGCGCCCGGCCCTTCCACCTTTTTGCCTTCCAGCTGAATGGTGCCATGCTGATAAGGGACAAACCCGGCGATCAGATTGAGCAGCGTGGTTTTTCCGCACCCGGACGGGCCCAGCACCACCAGCAGTTCACCGCTGTCCAGCGTCAGGTTGATATCCTCCAGCGCGGGTTTACCACCGTAATCAGCAGACAGATTTGTAATATTCAGCATGGCGTACTCCTTATTTCACAAAACGATCGGTTACGTACTGGCTGTAATCCGTCGCCACCGCGGGCACTTTGCCCTGCTCTTTCAGGAAGGTGGCGGTATCAACAATCGCTTTGTTTACCGGCCCGGTCAGCTGCTGCACCTGCTGCGCGGGGGTCAGATAGGTATTGCCCTTCACCAGCCCCGGCACGTCCGCTTCCGGCACGCCGCTCAGGCGGGAGAGTTTTTCCAGGTTAGCGGGCTGCTTCAGCCATTCATCAGGATTGCTGATGTACGGCTGCTGGGCGTCAATCGCGCTTTTCGCGAAGGCTTTCACCACCTCAGGATGTTTCTCGGCGAAGTCTTTACGTACGACCCACACGTCGAGCGTTGGCGCCCCCCACTGGCCCACTTTTTCGGAGTCGGTCAGCACGGTGCCGTCTTTTTCCAGCTCGTTCACTGCTGGTGCCCACACATAGGCCCCGTCAATGTCGCCACGCTGCCAGGCCGCGATAATCGCCGGTGGCTGCAGGTTGATAATTTGTACCTGCCCCGGTTTGATGCCCCAGTGTTTTAGCGCCGCCAGCAGGCTGTAGTGGGTGGTGGAGATAAACGGCACGGCGATGCGTTTGCCGATCAGGTCTTCCGGTTTGGTGATGCTTTTCTTCACCACCAGCGCTTCAGAGTTACCGAGCTGCGAGGCGAGCAAGAACACCTCAATCGGCACCTGCTGGCTGGCCGCAACCGCCAGCGGGCTGGAACCGATATTGCCGATCTGCACGTCGCCGGAGGCTAGCGCACGCACCACGGACGCGCCGCTGTCAAACTTGCGCCAGTCGACTTTCGCGCCGCTCTCTTTGGCAAAGGTGTTGTCCGCCTGCGCGACTTTCGCCGGTTCCGCAGAAGTTTGATACGCGACGGTGACGTCCACCGCCTGCGCCTGAAATGCCCACAGCGCCAGTGCGCCGAGTAGTGTGATTCGCGATGAAATTGCCATAGTGCCTGCTCCCCTTGTTGTTATGAGGGCAGTATTTCCAACGCGGGAATTTTGATAAAGGAATAAAAATGAATCGCTCATAACGATTCGTTTTTAGATAAAAAGCGGGAAAGGATAGTTGGTTTTGTGCGGTTCGTTTTTTCCCCTCTCCCCGTGGGAGAGGGTCAGGGTGAGAGCATCAGCGCTGCGCGTTCAGCTCAGCAATATCCTTCGGCGTGGTGCGACAGCAGCCACCAATCAGCTTCGCGCCGGCGTCCAGCCACTGCGGCAGATACCCCGCCAGCGTCTCGCACGCTTCGCCGTGGTGGTGCCAGGTTTTGGTCACCGCGTCATAATGCTCGCCCGAGTTCGGGTAGACCACCAGCGGCAGCGGCGTCAGGCTTTGCAGATGCTTCAGCGCGGCCGTGGTGTTTTCCAGGGCGATACAGTTAATGCCCAGTGCCACAATGTGCGGCGAGTTTGCCAGCACGCTGACCACGTCACGCAGCGGCGTACCGTCGCTCAGGTGCTCGCTGTCCCGCAGGGTAAAGGAGAACCACGCCCGGGCGCGGGGATACTCGGCCAGAAGCGCCGCCAGCGCTTTAGTCTCGGCAAACGAGGGCAGCGTTTCGCAGGCCAGCAGGTCAGCGCCCGCGTCCAGCAGCGCTTCCACGCGCGGCCGGTGGAAGTCGGTAAATGCTTCCGCACTGCGCACGTAGTCGCCGCGATACTCTGAGCCATCCGCCAGATACGCGCCATACGGCCCAACGGATCCCGCCACCAGCAGCGTGCCCGCATGCGGATTTTCAGCCAGATACGCTTCACGCGCCTTACGTGCCAGCTCCACGCTTCTGCCAATAAGCCCCCGGGACTGCGCCTCGTCGAGGCCGCGTGCCGCAAAGCCCGCAGGCGTGGCCTGATAGCTGGCGGTGATCGCCACCTGCGCGCCCGCGCGGTAGTAATCCAGATGCACTTCGCGGATAAGCTCCGGGTTTTCCATCAGCACTTTGGCAGACCAGAGGCTGTCTGCCAGGTTACAGCCGCGCGCTTCCAGCTCCGTCGCCATCGCGCCATCCAGCACCACAAACGGCTGTTTTTCAAGGATGGCGGTAAGCGGATTATTCTGCGACATGTTCAGGCTCCTGCGATGTCATATTTCGGGTCAGGTAGTAGGCACCATAACACAGGGCGACAAACGGGATCCCGCAATAAAGGGCAATGCGCTGGCTTGGGTCAAACCACAGGCCGACACAGGCCACCACGCAGAGGATAAGCCCAAGCACCGGCACCAGCGGATACCACGGCGCGCGGTACTGCAGCGCAGAGAGCGGCTGCCCGGACTGCAGATGGCGACGACGGAAAACGAAGTGCGACGCGCAGATGCTGATCCAGACGGCCACCACCGCAAAGCCAGAAATCGCCGAGAGCGCGACAAACACCGTGTCCGGCGCCACCACGCTTGAGAACAGCGCCAGCACGCCGCCGAGCATAGAAACCGACAGCGCCGTCAGCGGCACGCCGTTTTTATTTACGCGGGCAAAACAGCGCGGGAGCGTTTTCTCATTAGAAAGCGACCACAGCATGCGCCCGGAGGCGTACAGCCCGGAGTTCGCCGCCGAGAGGATCGCCGTCAGGATCACGAAGTTAAAAATATCCGCCGCGTAAGGAATACCGACCTTTTCAAACACCAGCACGAACGGGCTCTTTTCCACGCCCGCCTGCTGCATCGGGATCAGCGCCGCCAGCACAAACACGGTACCGATAAAGAAGATAATGAGGCGCGCAATGGTAGTGCGGATCGCGACCGGAATCACCTTGTGCGGATTTTCAGTTTCCCCCGCCGCAATACCGATGAGCTCGGTCCCGGAGAATGCAAAGTTCACCGCCACCATGGTCATCAGGATCGGCAGGCCGCCGTGCGGGAACCAGCCCTCGGCGGTGATGTTGCTTAAGCCCGGCGCGGGTGAACCATCCTGCATCGGGATAAAGCCAAAGACCGCCGCGCCACCCAGAATAATAAAGGCGATGATGGTGATGACTTTCACCAGCGAGAACCAGAATTCGCCTTCAGCAAAGAAGCGCGTCGAGATGACGTTCAGGCCAAAAATCACCACGCAGAAGACCACGCACCACGCCCAGACGGGCACATGCGGGAACCAGTACTGCATACAGAAACCCGCGGCGGTGAAGCTCGAGCCGAGCGCCACCGTCCAGGTGAGCCAGTAGAGCCATGCCACGGTGTAGCCCGTCGCCGGGCCAAGATAGCGAGCGGCATAGACGTGGAACGCGCCGGTTTCCGGCATCGCTACGGAAAGTTCGCCCAGACACTGCATCACCAGCCAGACCACCAGCGCGCCTATCAGGTACGCCAGCAGCGTGCCCGCAGCCCCGGTCGTGGAAATGATGTAGCCGGTATTGAAGAATAACCCTGTCCCAATCACGCCACCCAGCGAGAGCATAATCAGGTGGCGTGTTTTCATGGTGCGCTTAAGCTGCCCATTTTCTTGTTGTGTTTGCATATTACCTTCTATACGTATGGACATCTAAACATCCAAAGAAGGTGTGTTATACCGCGATTGTTAATAAAAAGCTAGATGACCAGACGCAAACGGGCGCGCCGCGCGCTGAGTCTGGGGTGGGTTGTGAGGATCACATAGAGAATCGGACGCCAGGCCATAAGCACCTCCGCAAGCAGATACTTACAGCATGGTGCGGGAAAAGGCGAACTTCGGTCAGTCGAAAGTGGTATCCGTGAAGAGCGGAGTCATACCGCAACACTGCCCGGCGCAAGGGTTGGTAATTCTCACAATCAGTTCTATAGTCGACACTGCTTATTCGTTACCAGGAATCACTATGCGCTTTAATGGACTGACTAAAGGTTTCTTTATTTTCATTCTCGCCCTCGTCACCTGGGCCTTCTTCGACGTGCTGTCGCCCTACTTCTCCGCCATTCTGTGGGCCGCCATTCTGACCGTTATCTTCAATCCGGTAAAAAACAAGCTGCGCGCCGCGCTGGGGGATCGCAACGGGCTGGCCTCGCTGTTGACCATCGGTATTATCTGCCTGATCGTCTTTATTCCGCTGATGGTGATCCTCTCCTCGCTCGCCATTGAGCTGAACGTGGTTTACACCAAACTGCAGGAGAACAATACCCAGTTCCCGGAAGTGGTGGCGAGCATCTTCAACCACCTGCCTGACTGGGCCAGCGGCTTCCTGGCGGACCACAATCTGACCAACGCGGCGCAGATTCAGAAAAAACTCTCCGATGTCGCCCTACAGGGCGGGCAATATCTCGCCGGCAGCGCGTTCCTGATCGGCAAAGGCACGTTTGGCTTTGCGATTAGCTTCGGCATTATGCTTTATCTGCTGTTCTTCCTGCTGAAAGACGGCCCGTATCTGGTGCGCCAGATCCTCGACTCTCTGCCGCTGTCTGATTTCGCCAAGCAGCACCTGTTCGCCAAATTCGTCGGCGTGTCGCGGGCCACGGTAAAAGGTACGGCGGCGGTGGCGGTTGTTCAGGGCATCCTCGGCGGGATTGCGTTTGCTATTGCCGGTATTGACGGCAGCGTGCTCTGGGGCGCTCTGATGGCCTTCCTTTCCCTGGTGCCCGCCATCGGCTCGGCGATTGTCTGGGTGCCCGCCGCAATCTTCCTGTTCGCCACGCACCAGATCTGGCAGGGGCTGTTTATTGTCGGTTTCTTCGTGATCGTCGTCGGGCTGGTGGACAATATCCTGCGCCCGCTGCTGGTCGGAAAAGACACCAAAATGCCGGACTACCTGATTCTGATCTCCACCCTCGGCGGCATGGAGCTGTACGGCATTAACGGCTTTGTGATTGGGCCGCTCATTGCCGCGCTGTTTATCGCCTGCTGGAACCTCTTCTCAGGGCGCGATCACGAAGGTAACGCCGAAGAGCTGGACCCCGACTTCATCGAAGAAGGAAAAAATCCTCCAGATTTGTAAGGACGTGACGATAAAGACCACACCAGGCGGCACTGAGCCGCCTTTTTTTTCGCCTTAAATCAGACGTTTTCTATAATTTGAAGAACGCCATCCTACTTATGTCGTAAAAGGATCATCTGGTGCGAATCGCGACGATAACAAACTGGGCCTATGGGGCCACGGTCTGCCTGACCATCGCCTCCGGCATCATCATGCTGATGGCGTCCAATGCGGATAACCTCGAGCGCCAGGCCGTTGAACAACGGCAGAAATTTGATCAGCTGACGGAAGATATCGAAACCGATATCTGGGCGCAGTCTGATTTAGCACGGCTGTACGTCATCAAAAAAGATCCTCAGGCTCTCAAGGAATATAACCAGGCAGAAAACAGCCTGAAGCGCATCGAGCTTCGGCTGGAAAAGCTGCAGGATAATGGCGCATCGGATGAAGAACTGGCCCTGCTGCATGAAGGAATAAAGATCGTCGATGAGCTGCAGGACGAACAGCAAACCGCCCTCGCCAGCCTTGAACGCGGAGAAGACGCCCAGGCCGTAGCCTTGCTCTATGGTCAGCCCTATGAGCAGGAGCTTGAGCGCGCGCAGAATCAACTCGATCACTTCCGCCAGATACTCGATAAGCGCGTCATCGCCGCCGTTCAGGAGGCGACAAAAAAATCGAAAGCGCTGCGTACCGCCTCTGAGCTGACGGTCGGCCTGACCGCCCTGCTGTTCCTGTTTGTGCTCGGCTTTATATTAAAACGCCGCGTGCTGCGCCCCGTGGTCCGCCTGAGCGACGTGGTGCACCGTCTGGCATCCCAGGATTACGCGGTTGAAACGCCCAATTTCAACCAGATTGATGAGATAGGCGATATGGCACAGGCCATCAGCATCTTTCGTGAAAACGGCCTGGCGCGGCAGCGTCTGGAAAAAGAGCGCGATGCCGACTGGGCCATCCGCGAGCTGCTGGCGCGCATGACCCAGCGGCTGCAGGGGTGTGAGAACTTTAACGATGTGATTAACGTGGCGGAGCTGTTTGCTCCCAATATCGCGCCGGGGATCGCGGGCCGACTCTACGTCCTTGACCGCGAACCGTGGCAGATGCGCTGCGTAGCGCAATGGCTCTCGCCGGTTGGGGAAGAGACGACGTTCCATCCGGACGAGTGCTGGGCCGTGCGTCGCGGGCAGAGTCACCCGCCGGTGAACGGCGAGCCGGATATCGCCTGCTACCATCTTCCGCCATCCCAGGCGGAAAGCGCCCTTTGCGTGCCGCTTATCGCTCAGGGCGAGGCCATTGGCCTGCTCTCCTTCCAGAATATCACAGCGGACAATGCCCCTTCTCGCGCGTATCTGGAACTGATGGCCGAGGCGCTCGGCCTGGCGCTGGCCAACCAGCGTCTGCGCGACGCGTTGCTGGAAAAAGCGTTGTTTGACCCGCTCACCGGCCTGCGTAACCGTCATCATCTGGAAGATACCCTGCAAACCCAAACGGCGCAGGCGATACGCACTGGCGTACCGTTAAGCTGCATGATGATTGATATTGACCACTTCAAGAGCATCAACGACCGTTTCGGCCATGAAGCGGGCGACCTGGTGATCAAAAGCGTGGCGTCAATTGTTCAGCGGGCCGCACATGACAACGGACTGGCATTCCGCTACGGGGGCGAGGAGTTTCTGGTGCTGCTTTCCGGTGCCGATGAAGCAGAAGCGTACGCCTGCGCGCAGAAGATTTACACCGGCGTGCATGAGCTGTCGATTCGCTACGGGCTGACCGAGATTGGGCCGGTGGACGTGTCGATTGGCATTGCCAGCTACCCACAACATGCCCAGACCGACAACCTGCTGCGCGCTGCGGATGTGGCGCTATACCGGGCAAAAGAGCTGGGACGCGCACGGATTGTGAGTTTTGGGATGCTGGAGGCGGGCTGACGCTGATTCTCGCGCCCTGACTTTCCCCGGTTCAGGCGCGCGTGATAGCCCAAAGCACCACAATCCCCAGGGCATTGCTCCGCTTTTCCACATACAGGATGGTATCGGAATAAACGTGACCCTGCGGGTTACAGATGCGGATCTCTTTTTTTAATTCCGGCTCGTAGACTTCCGCACCCGAGCAGCTGTGGCGGGTACTGGACTCATACCGGTAAGGTTTGCTCCAGGCCGAATAGTCCCCCTCCAGCAGCCAGGCCGTTGTAAAGACCACGAACATGGCAACCGGCAGGCTGCAAATAAAGAAGCCGAGGTAGATTTTTACCGCGTCAGCAAGTCGCTTACCTTTCAGTCTCCCCTTTCTGATGAAATAGACCATCGGCACCAGCGCCAGCAGCAACGTCCCACAGGCAAGGTACTGCTCCCCGCGGATCGAAAGGTATGTCACGCGGTAAATGTTGACTGACCAGACCACAAAACCCGATATCAGTGCTATCCCGCCCGCGATGAGAGGGATCCACAAGGAAAAACGCGCTTTTTTCATGGTGGACTCGTCCTTGTCATTCTTGTCGGGTCAGATGGTCAATCATTGCCCGGGTCGCTGCCGACTGACGTCGGTGCGGGGCAAACAGCACGGAGAAAGGTCGCGATCGTCCCTGAAGGTGCGGCAGCACCTCAACTAATTGGCCGCCCTGTATTCTGTCGCGAACGATAAATTCATAGCTCTGGCAGATCCCCATCCCCTGCTCCGCCAGCGAAACCACGCCGAGTACATCGTCTGATATTTCGATAGTTGAACCCGGCATCCAGTCAATATCGCGCCCTTCGTCATGAAATACCCAGGGGGCGATACGCCCGGTGCGCGGCATGATAAACGGCAGGCACTGATGGCGCTGCAGCTCTTCCAGCGTCCGAGGCTTTCCTCTCCGATGCAGGTAGTCCGGAGAGGCGACCAGAAGCAATGCCGCGTCTTCCAGCTTACGCGCCACCAGCCCGCTGTCAGGCAACTGCCCCAGACGGATCGCCAGATCGAACCCCTCTGCGATCAGGTCAACGTTGCGATTAGTAATGTTCAGCTCCACCTGTACGCGCGGGTAACGTTGATTATAGTGCGCCAGCAGCGGCGGCAGGCGGTAATGGGCATAGGTGGTCGGGACACTCATTCTCACGCGACCGGTCAGCTCCCCCTCCTGACCCCGGCCAACGCGTTCGGCGTCATCGAGAAGAGAAAACGCTGAGCGAGCCTGCTCAAGATAGACGCGTCCGGCTTCGGTCAGCCCCACCCGGCGGGTCGTGCGCTGTAACATCTGTCGTCCAAGACGCGCCTCCAGGCGAGTAACCGCGCGGCTCAGTACCGAAGGGGTGGTTGAAAGGGCAACCGCTGCGCCCGTAAATGAGCCGTGTTCAACCACAGCAATGAACACTTCAACGTCGCCTAGGTAATCGAATTTCCGGCTCATTTTGCTCTCTCAGGAACAAATGTTTTTCAATTTGGCTAATTTATCTCCCGTTGGGCGATGAGTAAAGTGGCCAGCATTCATCACCTGAACGTTCCACTGGAGCCTGTCAATGTTCAACCGCCCCCTTATTCTGCCCGCCATCGCAATGGCGGCGCTGTTCTCTTTCCCGAGTGTTGTCAACGCGGCGAACCACGCGCCTCTGGATCGCTGGCGAAGCTATGCCGGTGTGAGCTGGGATACCGCTCAAGACGGAAAGATACCGGCGGCGTTCTCCGGTTCGGTCAATGCTCCTATTGCGGGTATCCACTTTGATGCAAAGGACCGGGCCTTTGTCAGCACGCCCCGGCTGGTTTCCGCCGCAGCACCCGCCACGTTAAGCATTCTGGATACAACGGTACAGTCCGGCCCTGCCCGCCTGACGGCGTTTCCCTCCCGCGAGGGGAATGCGGTGAACACCGATCCCGCTCAGAGCCTGCGTAACGTGCTCGGTTTTTATATTGACCGTAAAAACGGCTGGCTATGGGCGCTGGACATGGGGTTTGTTGCAGGCGAAACAGAGTCCCCCGCGGGGTCGCAAAAACTGGTCGTGCTGGATCTCAGTTCAGGCCGAACCATTAAACGTATCGCCCTGGACGGCGTAGCGGACCGCAAGGCAAGTTTCCTTAATGATGTGGTTGTCGATGAGAACCGCCGTGTCGCCTATATCTCCGACAGCGGCTCGCGGAGTGCTCCTGAAAACCAGGTAGGACTAATTATCGTTGATTTCGCCGCCGGTATGGCTCGACGCGTGCTCGATCGTCATCCTGCGCTGCAGATTGAGCCTGGCGTTAACGTCGTCTCGCACGGGACTGAAGTCTGGCCTGGTAAACCATTACTGATAGGTATCAATGGCATTGCGCTTTCACCCGATGCGGTCACGCTGTACTGGACGGTGACAACCGGCACGCACGCCTATGCGGTACCGACTGCGATACTGAGGCAGCCCGCGTCAACCGATGCGCAAATTGCCGGGCAGATCCGCAATCTGGGGAGCGTGGGGGGCAACACCGACGGAATGGTGACAGATGTAAAAGGTAACCTCTACATTACCGATGTCACACGCAATGGCATCGTCAGATACGATCCTGAGAGCCTTTCCATGTCGCTGATTGCGGCAAGCGAAGAGGTGCGCTGGCCAGACACGCCGGCAATCCGTCCGAACGGAGACCTGGTATTTACCTCGAGTCGCCTCAATGACCACTTCGCAGGAGCCGTTAAACCGGGAGAAGAACGCTATGATTTGTGGCGCTTGCCTCTCAGTGCTTTACAAAAATAAGAGCAGGTAAACCAGTAGCCCAGCATAAATGGGCTCATAATTTCAGATGATTTTATTTCCTTAAAAGCTGCACGTGATGTCTTTCTCCCGCTCAGAAGGAAGTGGTTAAGATTACGTTCCAGGGAATTGTAGTGAGGCGCGTTTTACTTCGCGCTTCACCGAAGTAACGCACGTTTGCAGAAAGTAGGCTGGGCCTCCGCTACTCAGAGGATAAAAAATGAAAACCCAGCAGGTCGATTTTGCTTCTTTATATTTTGGTACACCGGTCGCCATTATCTCCAGCCAAAATCCTGACGGTTCAACAAACCTGAGCCCGATCTCGTCGTGGTGGATCCTTGACCGGAATATCGTGTTCGGGCTTGGCACCTCAGGAAAGTGTTATGAAAATATCACGAGTAACCAAGATATTGTTCTGAACATTCCGGACAGCAGGCTCTGGCCGAATATTGAAGCTATCGCAGATAAAACGGGGAAAGCATCACCACCGGAATGGAAGAAAAAGATGGGATATGTTTTTGAACAGGACAAGTTTAGCTGCGGAAATTTCCACAAAGAAAAGGCGGTAACGATTAACTCGTTGAGAATTAAGGAGTGTCCTGTACAAATAGAGGCTAAAGTTTGTGGAAGATCGCCGTTGACCGGTTCGCAAGAGAACCTGGTGTCCGTTGATGCCATGATAACCTGCGTCCACATATCTGAAGCATTATTAATTCGTACTCAGAGAGGTGTAAAATTTAATGTGGAGAAATGGAACCCCCTCTATTACATATTTCGCCACTATTTCACGCTGGGTAACCGACTCGGTCAAAATTTCCGACACGATGAGTAATCCGGTCTTTGTGACAGCGGAAAGATTTAAACTTTTCGTGATATTCTTTCTTTACGCCCCTTAGTTCCTATACTCGAGCCATATTCGCCACTGTATTACCACATGTCATGCACGATACGTTGCGCATGACACGTGATGGTATTTTGTTCTGGAAAAACGTCTATGTCGAAACTGGTTTTGAGGTCCAAAAAAACCTGGGGCGCGCTGGCAGCTATCGCCATTGTCGCCGGTACGCTGGCTTCTGCTTTTGCATGGACGGCGGGCTGGCTTGGGTCACGCACGGTCAGCCAGGCACTGGTGGGTGAAACACCGAAACCCTTCCCGCCGGGTTTTCGTCGCGCGCATGGAAAAGGCATCTGCTTTGCCGGAACCTTTACGCCAAACGGCTCGGCGGATTCCCTTTCAACCTCCCGCCTCTTCTCGCAGCAGGAAGTGCCCGTGGTGGGCCGATTCTCTATTGGTACCGGCGATCCCCATGCCCCGGATAGTACGACCAAAACCCTGAGCATGGCGCTACTGCTGAAGACAGATGACAAGCAACAATGGCGAATGGCGATGAACAACGAGCCTTTCTTCGCCACGCACAGCCCGGAAGGTTTTCTGGCCTTGCGAAAAGCCACTGCTGTTGATGCAGCCACCGGAAAACCGGACCCGCAGCGTCTCAAAGACTTTTTAAAAGCGTACCCGGAGGCGGAGAAATATCTTAAATGGGCGGCACAAAAACCCGCGCCCGGCAGCTTCGCGGGCGCGACGTTTTACAGCATTAACGCCTTTTACCTTGTGAACGCGCAGGGGGATCGCCAGGCCGTTCGCTGGATGATGCGTCCGCACGAGCCTTTCCTGTCGATAAGCGATGAGCAACGACAGAAAGCCGATGACAACTTCCTGTTTGAAAACCTGCGTCAGCGCCTGGCGCAGAAGCCGCTCTACTGGGATTACGTTTTGCAGCTCGCACAGCCGGGCGATCCGGTAGATGATCCTTCCCAGCCATGGCCGGACGATCGCAAAAAGATGGTGGCCGGCACGCTGGAAGTGACGCGCGTCGAAGCACAATCCACAGGCGCGTGCCGCGACGTTAACTTTGATCCTTCTGTCGTTCCAGCAGGCGTTGCGGTGTCTGATGATCCCATCTTAAACGCCCGCTCCGCTGCCTACTCCCACTCTTTCAGCCGCCGCGAGCGGGAAATCGGCTACGGCAAGGCCACCGAAGCCGTGCAAAAGCAGGAGGTAAAATGAGTTCGAATAAAGATATGCGAGAGCACGCGCCGCAGCATTTCAATATCCTGGCGCGAAGCCTGCACTGGCTGATGGCTGTGATGATCCTGGCGATGCTGTTCATCGGTGTCGCGATGATGACGTCGTTACATCACCGGATTTGGTTAATCGACCTGCACCGGCCGCTGGGTGTCGCCATTTTACTGCTGGCACTGGTGCGTCTGGTCAACCGGCTTCTTAGCCGGACGCCGCCACTTCCTGCCGATTTGCCCGTCTGGCAGGTGCTTGCAGCAAAGGCATCACACTGGATGCTGTATGCGCTAATGCTGGCAATGCCGCTGCTGGGCTGGGCGCAACTGTCGGCAGCAGGCCTGCCGATTGTGATGTTTGATGGCGTCAACCTGCCGGCGATTGTCACGGCCAGTCCAACACTGTATGCCTGGTGTCACGACGCCCATAGCCTTCTGGCAAAGCTGCTTTTTGCTGTGGTGCTGGTCCATCTCTCTGCGGCACTCGTTCATGCATGGATCTACCGGGACGCAGTGTTTTCCAGCATGGCGAAAGGGGGTAAGTCGGCGGCGGCCACCCAGGATGGCCTCAAGTAAGCAAAGCGGTATGGGATACGCACAATCTGAATGTTCGTGTCCTCGCTTATCAACGTCATCCTGAAACTACGGACACAACCGGGGCGCGTATTTAGTCTCCAGATTCGCGTCCCAAAAAGCCACGGACATCCAAAAATTGTCGTGGAAGTTAATATCAATCAATTAAAGCGATTATTTTTTAAACAGAAGAGCATTTATGCCCGCAATTTTAGCTTTTATCAAAAAGTTAAGCGTCGCTTGAGTATCAAACACCCTGCCACCTGCAACACCTAACTCATTGATTAAAATGAGTTTATATCAATAAAAGCGATAAAACCCCTTACTTCCCAACAAAATATATCAACTCGTGTGATATCTAAATTATAATTCTTATACTTACGTTAAAAAGGTGGAGGTCAAAATGCGATTAACCCTACTGCTGTTATGCTGTCTTGTACAAAGTGTAACCTGGGCTGGCGACCTGCCAAAACCAGTTGGTAAACCCATTTTAACGATTTACGGTAATATAGAAAATACCAACGAAAATGGAAAAGCAGTGTTTGATCTCGCCAGCCTTGAAAAACTCGGAGTAGTGAGTTTCGAGACGACCTCCCCCTGGTATAACGGTCGTACGAAGTTTGAGGGTGTTCCAATGAGCAAGCTCATGGATTATGTGGGTGCAAAAGGTACAAACGTTAATGTTATTGCGCTCAATGATTACTCAACCGTCATCCCTCTCAACGACTTTAAAAAATACAACGCCATACTTGCCTTAAAGGTCAATGGCGAATATATGCGCATCCGCGATAAAGGCCCATCGTTCATTGTATACCCCTATGACAGTCTTCCTGAGTTGAATAATCAGATTTATTACTCACGATCAGCATGGCAGGTTAGCAAAATGAAGATTGAGTAGTCGTTCAGGAGAACATAATGAACAGGATACTGGTTGGTATCATTTTTTCTCTTTTTATCACGACAGGATATATTGCATTCCTTGTTTACGATCGACAGCAGGAATTGCAAAAACTGACTCAATACACTGAGTCCTGGTCCGTGGCACAACTGGTATCAGAGTATTACCGTTTTGAATCATGGCTTGGTCTATACGCAACCGATACCGATGACGTTACGATAGACCAGGTCCGCATGCGCCTCGAAATTATGCTTAGCCAGGCCGATTTAATGAAGGGGGGAGATTTAGGTCGCTACATTGACAGCGATAAAACGCATCAGGAGCTGGCTTTACGCTTAGAAAAAATACTGACCTATCTCGATAGTCATCTTGAAAAAATGGGCCATCCGGAGTTAAAGGCATACCTGACAAATATGCATGAGCTCGATGCACCGCTCAGCCAGTTATCTGCAACGGCATTAACAAAAGATATTAACACTGTTAATGAATCCAACAACAAAATACAAATACTGTATTATATTTATTCCGCACTTTCTTTGCTCCTGGTGATTTTAAGCTTTATTCTTGGCTTCCTAATGATCTACCAGAATAAAAACATTCTGAAAGCACACATGCAGGTCAAAAGCCTGGCTGATGAACTTCAAATATCAAAAGAAAAACTGCAAATTCAGAACTCGAAGCTGGAATACGATGTTTATCATGACTCCCTCACCGGCATGAAAAACCGCCTTTTCTTCTGGGACGATCTCAACAAAATTAATATTCAGGCAGATAAAAATCACGTCCCCGTCACGGTGATGTTATTTGATTTAGACCGGTTCAAAGAGGTCAACGATACCTATGGCCACGATACGGGAGATTTGCTGTTGAATCAGGTATCCAGACGGCTGACCTCGATGAGCAGCGCAACGGATACGTTTTACCGTTTAGGCGGAGACGAGTTCGCCCTTCTGTCGAGTGGACTCACCGAAACTGCTGCCGTTTCACGCGCCAAAGAAATCAGCGAGCATATTAGCCAGCCCTACACGATAAATAACCAGCTGATAAAAATCGCCACCTGCGTGGGTATCGTTTTATCTGATAATGAACGACGCTCTGATTATCTTTATAAATTTGCCGATCTGGCGCTCTACGAAGCCAAAAAAGAGGGTTCACAGCAGATAAAAGTTTTCCGTCAATGGATGCTGCAAAAGTTGCAGGAAAGCAGAACTCTTGAACATGATATGGCACTGGCGATCGATAACCGTGAATTCGTTGTTTATTACCAGCCTATTGTCGATTCATTCAGCAATGACATTTACGGCTATGAAGCGCTTATTCGTTGGATACACCCGGTGAGGGGGATACTTGCCCCTGATTATTTTATTTCCGTCGCTGAAAAAACGGGGATGATCAATCAGATCGGCAAAACCGTGCTTGAGCTTGCCTGCCGGGAAGCAGTTTCCTGGGCCGTTCCGGCAAGGATCTCTGTAAATGTTTCGCCTATTCAGTTAGGTAATAAATCTTTTACAACGATGGTGCAGTCCATCCTGAAAGAGACTGGGTTACCGGCTAGCCGACTTGAGTTAGAGGTAACGGAGTCGTCACTCTTCAGTGACAGCAACATGCCGATCACTATTCTCAAAAAGCTCAGAGCGCTGGGTGTAAAAATTTCTATCGATGATTTCGGAACGGGTTATTCGTCACTCTCACGACTGAGCGAACTCAATTTCGATAAAATAAAAATCGACAAATCCTTTGTGAATCCGATATCCACGCAGGATGATGCCCTTAATATCGTTAAGTTAATTACCGGCATGGCGAAAAGCCTCAACATGCGGGTCATTGCAGAAGGTGTTGAAACCGAAGCGCAGCTTGAACGTCTTCAGGCGCTTGGCTGCGATCTCGTGCAGGGATACCTGTTCGGAAAACCCCAGGCTGAGATTGACAGGAAGATTAGATACGGTTGAAATGGTTGTCCGGTCGTTTATGGCCCAAAATCATTTAGACGATTGATAATCAAAGGTTAAGCAATGAAAAAAACAGCCCCTGAGTATACGCCTGTTGATTTATCTCGTTGGCCAAGGAAGGAGCATTTTGAAGTCTTCCAGTCATTTGCTGAATGCACAATTAACCAAACCGTTCTGGTCGACATTACCGCGCTGAGGAAACACATCAAAGAGGTTGGCTGGAAGTTTTACCCGACGATCATTTTTCTCCTGTCTAACATCATGAACCGGCATCCTGAGTTCCGCATGGCTATGAAGGACAATGAGCTTGTCATATGGAATGAAGTTCATCCCAGCTACACCATTTTCCACCCAGAAACGGAGACGTTTTCGTCATTGTGGAGCCACTATGACGGCAATATTCATCACTTCCAGAACACGTATGCAGAAGATACGGCCCGCTATGGCAATAACCTTTCCTACTGGCCTAAGAAAGAGTCCCGGGAAAATATCTTTTTCGTGTCGTCTATTCCGTGGGTAACCTTTACCAACTTTACGATGAACATTGCGCATATGAAGAACTTCTTTTCGCCTATGTTCACGTTTGGGAAATACTACGAGCAGGATGGAAAAGTGCTGTTGCCGCTGGCGGTGCAGGTCCATCATTCGGTGTGCGATGGCTTTCATGTGGCAAGGATGTTTAATGAGTTACAAGAGATGTGTGAATCTCCACGAATAATCCAGACAATATCAGTCCGTTGATCATATTGATTTTAATATTCTTGCGATGACATCTAATCGCTCGAATCATGACGACCCTTACTGTTGTAGACATTCTATATAATCAAAAATATCGCTATGGCTTCTTCCTGCTTTCCATAGAATTTTTTGTTTTTCCGCTCGCGTTTCAACATCTGGAAAAAGCTTTCTGCAACTGCGTTATCGAGACAGTTACCGCGACGGCTCATGATGCCCTCCTGGCCGTATGATTTCAGTAACGACTGCCAATCTTAGCTTGGTACTGAATGCCCTGGATCGAGTGAACCAGTACCTGTTTTTGCGGATTACACCGCCAAACCGTCAGTATCCAGGCAAAAAAAATACACTTTTAGAGATCTTCCGAGATACTGATTATGTTCCTGCGGAGATCGCAATGTGTAGGATTCGATTCGTTTAAAATCAGCTCATCACCGTCCTAGAATAGTCATGAATAAAAATAAAACATTCCGGGACGGAAGCGGCAAATGTAAAAAAACAAAAACCTTGAGTATATCACCGTCATCTTAATCAGATGTTTGTCGAACTGTTCAAAATTGTTCGTTATAAAATATTATCGAAAAAGATTTAAAGCCAGCGATAAAGCATTAACGCGTCCACTATGTGCTCGAGATATTGTTGATGTGGGTGTGCTAAGCATGCAAGACGTTATCGTTGAGCGAGGTGGTGTATTTTTTAACAAGGATAGTGGCAAATCGCGGATATCTGCTAAATATGTCAATGGTAAATAGACTAGAATTATAGTTTTCTTTATCTGGTGCAATGGACTGAAGAACATGGCACGATGCTGGGTTTTATAAAACTGAGTAAACTAATACAAAATATATTTATCGAGCGTATTACTTGAATCTACCATGAAATAATGCATTTCTATATATTTAAAAAATTTAATTAAGCACGCGGCATTACAGAAGGCTGATTGACGAAATATAAATGAAAGTTGCCTTATGAATCCTTAAATAAACTGATACAAGAAACACACCGTTTATAGGAAAATACTCACAAAGATCAAAGTATACGAGAAACTAAAGCGGGAGTACTTACAGCGGCCAAACTATGAACAGTGTTCATCTCTTCTTTTGGAGAGTCGGTTTTTCATCTGGATGCACTCACCTTGCACATAAAGATACTCTTAACATTAGGATATTATTCATATGGGAGCTTGCAAGCTCCCAACACCTATTCGATATCAGATCAATGTTCAAAATTATTCACTAAGATTGGTTCTAATTTAGCACCCACTAGCCAATATTACTGATAAGTTACATTGAGTTGTGCCACTGAATCGAATTTTCCAGCTGTAGGCAGCTTCCCTGTAGTTGATGTAGGCCAAGCCATTAATGAAAGTTCAGTAGTAAAGTCTGAGTCCAAATGGAACGAAAGACCATTGTCACTGTTAATTTTTAACGGTGTTCCCTGCTCGTCTGCAATCACAATCCCAACATCGCTATTTGAAGAAGCGATAGCAGTGCTCAATGCAGTTGCGGGTGTCGCAGTTATACTAAGTGAAAGAGATGCCTGAGCATCTAAATTATTACATTTTATTCCAAAATTGAATTTTTTTGGGGTATATCCATCCGGAAGTTGACCTTTAGCCTTGAAATTTTTATCTATAATACTACCAAGGTCCACAACTAGTGCGGTGCCACTATTGATTACGCAGTTTTGAGGGACAGTAATCACGCCGGACATATTTATATCTGCAGAAGCTTGTTGACTACTATACGTAGAGTCTGCAGAAATATAGAAAGATGCAATCTTTATATTATTGAATGTACTTTGACCAACAAAGGGCTTTGTTATATATAATGAAATATTCCCATCACCTCCTGACATGTAAGTATGACCGCTACATGCTATCAAAGCTGTACTTACCATTTCAAAAGGTACTGGTTTATAAACAGTTCCTTCAGTTGTTGTATTCATTAAATATATTTTCGTCATAACCTCTAAATTATCATTCACTTTATAGTACTGATTACCATCATTGTGTCCTGGTGGGAGTGACGATGTTGCCTTGTAATGTGGTGTATAACTACCCGGACAGCTACATGTTACTGTAAAACTTCCAGCATTCGCCCACGAATAAACGTTCGCAAAAGAAGTCCCAGCCTTATTTTGAAGTGGGTCTGTGATTACTTTGTTACCCATGTTAAATGTATACTGTTTGGTGCCTCCGGTAGGCGTGCACATATTAGTATAAGCAGTGGAAGCAAAACAATTCATTGACAACATACTTTGAATCAAAAAAAAAAAGCAATATCTAATAAACATAAAACCTCGCGAAACAGTTAAGTCAAAACAATACAAAACACTTTTCACATCATATTAAGTTTAAAATGCATACTGATAAAATAAAAAACAATCCCATTTAGGAAAGTAAATATCTTGACATCGCCATTACGACATGAGTGGGGCACTAACTAGTGCGAATAGCTTTAGATCAGACGTTAAAGAAAATGAGAAGCTCAATATCATAAATAGTTTACTATAAAAGTTACAACAGCGTTTGCACTCCCCACTGTAACACTATTCTGAACAGACACATATCGTGCTGAAAACTCCATCACCACTGAAGCCTGCCCAGCTTTTAATATTACTTCCGTGCTGGTTTTTCCGGGCGCGATAAGCTTACCGTTTCTGTCAAAAATCCCCAGAGCCAGCCCATTGGCAGAATCAGCCTCTGCTGCGATAGCAAATAGTTCCGGATCCTGCCCATCGGCAGAACCCGAAAAGGTCACCGTCGCCCCACTAGCCGCCGGGCCACAGTTTTGTAGATTAAGGGTAAAATGTGTAGCCGGTGAAAAATCCCCTGCCCTCCTAAATTGTGAAGCCGCCACGACTCCCATATCAACCGTTTTATTTTGCGAATCCGGTGCCAGCTCGCAGGTGTTATCCTGAATCGTCCCGGAAATATTGACGGTGCCATCATGACCATGTGCTACTGAAATAAATAAAACCAACAGTAGAATCATCACACCTTTCCATTGTCCTGAAGTCATTCAATGGTACTCACTGATAGGTTAAATCGAAATACATTACCGCCGAGGCCTCGCCAGCGGTCACTGGATAGCGGGTAGACTTGTAGCGCAGCAGGAACGAAAGCGTGTTATCCCCTGCATCGAGGTCAAATGTCTGCGGAGAGACTTTGTCAAAGGGAATGGTTTTACCGCTACTATCCAGCAGCTCGACACCAACCCCCGTTGCCAGCGTGTTGCCACTTCCACTACTGGTTAATGCTAACAGCGCGGGGTTATCCGCATCGGAAGTACCGGAAAATGTCACCTGTATTGTCTTCAGCTTTTCGTAGCAATTCGACAGATTTATATTCATCGCCTTAAATGCAGAGGTGCTTCCCACTGATGGGAAATCTTTGCCGGAAAAGGTGCCGATTTTTATCTTCTGATTTACGCTTCCTATGTCTACGTCACAGCTGCTGGCTATGACGTTCCCCGTCACTGCCAGCGTCGAGTCAGCAGCCAACGCAAAGGATGACAGTAAAATGTACATCAAGGCGGCTGTGCCTGACGTTAAAATTATTGGCTTCTTCATGTTCATCCTTGTTATCGGCAGATAATTTTCATCTGGGTGATGGCAGCAGTTTCTGAATCAACTGGTAGTTGATAGTCTGCGCTACAGGCCTGATTGTCGCCCTCTCCCCACTGCACCTTCAGCTTGCCCTTTGGCGCGAGTCCGGAGAGATATACCTGACCACCTTCCCCGACAATGCTACCAGCCCCCTCATCGTCACGCGTGACGGTGGCCCCAAATGGTATCGGTTCATTGTTATGCAGCATCGTCAGCAGCGCACGAATACCCACATGCGCTTTAAAAGAAGCGCGAACTAGTGCCCCTTTGGTCGGTACCACGTCGACCACGGCATCATCAATGTCTACTTTGTCACCCAGCGTGGTGGTATCAAGGGCAATGCGGTTTTTGCGATAAGTATTGGCGTACGGCACCACGGCATAGCCACGCCAGTCGGTCTTCACGCCTGTGGCATTTTCAACGCGCACCCGGTTCGCGCCTGGGGCCTCAATCAGTACGTTGGTTTCCCCCAGCGGCTGGCTGAATGTTACACCGTGACGATGGGCGACTACGCCGCCAGAGATACCGTAGTTAACCTGTTGGGAATCACCGTTATCGCTGTAGTTGTAACTGATGTTCGAGTTTCCGTAGCTGCCCTGATACGCCAGACTGGCACTACCGCTGTTACCCGCACCATTGTTGGCAAAACCTTCCTGCACGCTGTAGTTCAGGTTATTACCCTCCAGCAAAGTTCCGCTGATCCCGGCGTTACGCGTGACGCTGCCATGGTTGTCATGGTTGGCGTTGTAGGTCGCAAAAGCATTGTTAGGCGTAGTGGAATCTTTTGGCGACAGCCATTTGCCGATGGGCAAAGAGACGTTGAAAGCGATCATTTTATCCGCTTCCGGCTGGCCGTAAGATTTACTGTAGTTATAGCTCAGGCCCATGTTGATATCGTGCCATGTCGTGTTGTACCCCACCTGCAACAGGGTATCTTTCCCCTCGGTGTGCCAGTAGGTCTGCTGACTACCACTCACGTACACTGAACCCAGCCTCCCCAGCTGCTGGGAAATGTCTACCTGCACCTTGCCACGTTTGGTGTAGTAGAGGTTGTAGTAGTCAAACCAATGAGGATGGTCATTTCTCGGATCGTTATCTTCGTTTTCCGGATCGCTGTTATAACCATCCATATGCTTGTAAGTAGTGTCAGCAAAGGTGTAGTACCCGGAAGTCGAGTAGCGGTACCCCAGCAACTGGAAATTGGTACCAAACTCGTTAAGGGATTTAGCGTAAAGCAGGCGCAACGACTGTCCGCTGTGCTGAGTATCATCAATCAACGTGCTTTTCGCGCCGGTAATATCCGCTGACAGAGCCCCCCAGTCTCCCATATTGAACCCCGCCCCGAACGCAACGGCTTTGTAGTTGGTGGATAACTGCGTGCCGCCATAAAGGGTAATACCGTGTGCCAGCCCCCAAATCAGGGTACCCTGCCCAAAGGACATCTGCTCCTGCTGATCGTTGCTGGTGCGATACTTCGCGGCGGTCAGAGAATACTTAATGCGCCCTTCGCGCTGCAGCAACGGCACGGCCGAGTACGGCACGCTGTAGGTGCGAATATTTCCGTCCTGCTCTTTCACTTCCACCATTAGATCGCCGCTCGAGGAGGTTGGGAACAGATCGTTAATGGCAAAGGCACCCGGCGCGACGTAGGTCTGGTATACGATATACCCGTTCTGCTTGATGGTGACCTGCGCGTTACTTTTGGCAATGCCGCGCACCGTTGGCGCAAAGCCTTTCAGGCTGTCCGGCAGCATGTTGTCATCTGATGCCAACTGCACGCCACGAAAGCTGATGCTGTCGAACACGTCGCCCGACGTGTAGTTATCACCCACCGTGAGCTCACTTTTCATTGCGATAATCGTGCGCTCAATAAAGCCGCTGACGTGCTCCCATTCGGTAGAGGTCTGTCCGTTACTGCTGGTGTTGCGGTTAAAGGTGGAGTAGTCGCGATAGCGCCACGGGCCAACGTTAATCCCGCCGTTCAGGCCGAGAAAATTACTGCTGCTTTTACCACTCTGATCTTTGCTGTTCGATCCGCTGAAGCTGTAGTTCATTAGCAGGGCATTAATGCCCTGATCCCATTTTTCGGGCGCGATGTAGCCACGTGCGGTGTTCTTCAGCGCTACCTGGGGCACGCTGAGATCCAGACGCTGATGGCCAAAGTCAAAGCTGGCCGTTGCACCATCAATCAGTGAAGCGATGTTGACACACTGTCCGTCAATGGCCTGCGCTTTGCCTTCAGGAATATTTAGATCGATGCCCATATCTGACAGCGTTTTTGCCGACAGGCAGGCCACCAGCCCCGTATCATCAGCGGCAGGATTCGCCGCTTTCTGTTCCTTAAATTCGACGTCACGGCTGACCACGAAATCATTATTCAGATAAACATCAACGCGATAGACGCCTGGTGCCTGGCCGCCGCCCCGCTCAAAGCTTGACAGATCGGCCACCTGCCCTTTGCCGTCGGTCAAAAAAGCCGGGTTAAAATACTCGTCCGCTAGCACACAGCCTGAAAACAGGTTGGTACCAATCATCAGCGCCAGCGGCGAAATGCGCCAGCGCACAACTGACAGCATGCGTCTTTCTTTTCGGATAGCCATCACGTTTACCATTGTTAAGCTTTGCAGGTCAGCGCGGGAGTCACCGCGCCGAAGTCATTCAGCGTCTGGTAAGTGACAGCACCAGCTGCCTTGATGGTCTCGCTGCCTTTTGGCGGAACCATCATGTTCGGCTGTTTTTTACCGCCTACGGTAACGTTGACCAGGGTGACAAAATAGGGTGATGGATTAGAAACAGTTAGGTTTGGTCCTTCGCCCCGGCAACGCAGCATGGCGGCGGCATCAGCGGGCTTAACGGTCAGATGCGCCGGGCGAACAAAAAGTTTGATCACCGACTGGGTGGCAATTTGCAGGGAATTTCCCGCCGGAGCCGACTTGCCCAGCGAAGGAATGGCTTTATTATTGAGATAGAAAACGGACTCTCTATCGTCAGGCAGCGCCGGGCCGCTATAGATCATACGCAGAATATTGACTTTACCCGGTTTCAACACAAACAGCGGTGGAGTGACGAAAAACGTAGGGACTTTATTGCCCTTGTCGTCAGATATCCAAGACTGAACTAAGAAAGAATCATGCAGATCGCTATTAATTACATTAATGCTGGTCTGTTTAGCGTCCTGAGGGTAAATCACGCGGGTAGAGCCCAACGCAACGCCCGCTGCAGCGGCACTGTTTGACAGCACGAGAGAAATAACTGAAGCCAATATACCTATAACTGTTAACGAAACACGTATAGCGTGTAGTAATGTCAAAGTGGATTTCATTGCACATTCCGAAATAAAAATTAAACAATTCTTTTCCCTATACTGCTTACTGATAAATCACTGAAAAGTTCACTGCCGCGCTGGCATCGCCTGCAACGACTTTTTCAGAGACCGATCGGTATTTGGCGGTAAAATACAAAACGGACTTTCCATCAAGAAGCGGATATAGTGAAAGGGGGGCTGAGTCAGGAATAATTAACTCTCCCTTACTGTCGAAAATACCGATCCCCATGCCTTTGGCTGAATCAGCCCCAAAACCGGCTTTAAAAACCTGCGGGTCATTCGTATCGACTGAGCCCGTAAAAGCGACTGAGGCAAGATGAAAAAGCTCGTTATTGCAGTTATCAAGCTTAATCCAAAAGGTTTTCGGTTCTGACCAGCTGCCGCGAGACGGGAAATCAGCTGCCCGAACCTGATCCATCATCACGCTTTGGTGAAGGCTTTGTGCTTCTATGGAGCAAGGGGCGTTTACCACAGAACCATAAAAACGCATGTCGCCACCGCTAAAATTTACTGAACTTTTAGCACTGGCAAAATAACTGAATAAAAACGTGATAATTATCATTAAAAAAAGACGAAACATTTTCTCTTGCTCTTTAAAAATAATTATTCGGTGTGAAACTAACGCTCTCCCTTCGTATCGGGAGAGCGTTTTCAGATCAGGAATAAGTGATCTGGAATGTCGCGACAGATTCAACCGCACCTGCGGTTGGCGCATCCGCAGTTGTCATGTAATCCACACTCATTGGGATCTTGTTGGTACCATTTGACAGAGACTGGCTGGATGATGCTTTCTCTACGTCCAGTTTGTTACCATCTGGACCATACAGCTGCAGCGCCACGCCCGTTGCCGCCCCGGAACCTGCGGTGTTAGCCAGTACCCCCGCCTGGTCTGGGCTAGACTGGCCGTGGAAAGTCACGGTCGCATTTGTATAGGTCGTCACATCACAATTATCCAGATTGATGGTGAATGATTTAGCCTGGCCAGATGCGGCTCCTTTTGCGCCCAGACTCTCAAGGGTGACCTGATCCAGAGTCACGATGCCATGTTCAGAATCAGCACTCACAGAGCAGGGCGCGTCGGCAACGGAACCCAAAAACTGAATTGTGCCGCCGCTTACCGTCGTCGTGCTTGCTGCCTGAGTAGTGAAACTAGTGCCAGCGATAAAGGACGCGGCAATAATAGCCAAAACTTGCTTTTTCATTATTCATACTCCAGAAACAAAATTAAACTTTCCCTTGTCATATTCCGATATCCCGCGTTACCACGTTTTATCATCAGGCATATTGTTCTTGGTTTCACTGCTCAATGTACATAAAAATCCAGTCCTATTTAGGATTTCAAACAGGACTAAAAAAACAGAGACAGTTCCCCTGTAGAAAGAATATATTGGCATTATCAGCACGGATTTTGCAAACCACTTTATTATGGAATAGCTCATTACCCTGGAGTATACCGTTGAAAATAATATTATCTGCTCTGCTCTGTTGTATAGTTTCGGCAAGCTGTGTTAACGCCAACGCTACTGTTAATATTGGCGGTACTCGATTGCTTTATAACGGTGATAAAAAAGAGGTGTCGTTAAGCGTAAATAATCCGGATAGTACACCTTATCTGATTCAAACCGTTGTTGATAATCTGACTAGCGATCCGAAAAAACCCCCATTTATCATTACCCCTCCGCTCTATCGACTGAATGGTGGGAAAGAGAATCTGATGCGAATCATTATGACCGGCGGCCTGCCGCAGGATAAAGAGTCGATGTTCTGGTTACGCGTAAAGGCTATCCCGTCTGCTCCGCGCGAAAAAAACACCTTGCAGATAGCCGTCGCTACCAGCATCAAGCTGATTTATCGCCCGACGGCACTTAAAGATATTAACGTTGAAAAAGAGAGCGGCAAACTTAGCTGGCGTGTCTCTGGCCATAAACTGGAGATCACAAATCCAACGCCGTGCTTTATCAACTTCAATGAAATTATCCTTGCCGGAAAGAAGCTGCAAAATGTCTCTTATGCCGCGCCAGGCACCACCACGACATTTGATCTCCCCTCGGGAGTGAACGGCGGAAATCTGCAATTTAGTGTTATTAGTGACTTTGGCGCAGTGGGATCACTGCATTCAACATCTGTATAAACGAGTTATACCTATGATTCATATTAATAAATTTTCTCTCGCAACAATGACCGCACTTTATATCGCTTCGGGTCTGGCACATTTTGCCCTCGCTGATCCGGTGACGCTGAACATAACAGGTAACGTGGTTGCCTCTCCGTGCGAAGTCAGCGCCGACAGCGAAAATATGACTATTGACTTAGGTAGTGGTAAAGATCTGCAAACGTCGGATCTAAATGCCGCCGGCAGCAGCTCTGCATGGGTGCCTATTACGGTGTCCCTCGAAAATTGCCCGGCAGGGACATCCAGCGTGACAGCAACCTTCCATGGCACTTCTGATGCAGCTGACGCGAACACTCTCTACAGCAACACCGGTACGGCAACCAACGTGGCCGTACAGCTAGAAGGAAAGGCCGGAGAAGCATACGGTAACGGTAAGACATCGACGATTACTATTGCTGATGCAACGGGCGGTAAACCAACCTGGGATCTACAGACACGTGCATTTAGCAAATCAGGTGGCGTTACCCCGGGAACGATCAGTGCGGTGATTACGATGTCCTTCGCCTACAATTAAGATGTTTTAGATATTCGTTAAACAGCCAGTAAAAAAGCTGTTTAACGATAAACCCTTTCGAAAAATTGTTTAAGTTACCATTAAAGATTAAAATCTAATGAATAGCTATTTTTTTGTTATACTTAGCATAATTAAGCAACTGGACTTAAACAACTATGAAACCTTTAAGTTATATTGAAAAAGTGATTATGGCTGTATCCACTCCATCACATATTCGTATTGCACATGCTCGCCAGATTATATCACTTGGTCATAATCCTGAACCGATGACTTTAATTTTACACGAAGGCACCATGGCTATTTATCGCAATAATGATAACTTATTAATACGATACATTAGAGGTGCTATGATTTTTGGATTGAATGCTCTAATTAATGTAAACGAAGATGTTTATTTAAAGGCAGGTGAAAACGTCCGATATGAAATTATCCCAACCATGAATTTTTTTGCTATTGTCGAACGAGATAATCTTTGGAAGGAGATAGCGTATATCATGATGTTTAGTTCTAAACGCCTATATAGTTCATATCTAACAAGCGTAGGTTTAAGCACCTACGAATTAATAAAGATAAATCTTCAGGATCTTATGAATGAAGATGAATTCGTACGTTTGAATATAAGTGCATGCGATTACATACAAGAAAAAACAAATCTATCAAGAAGCAGAGTTATGGCAATTCTTCGAGAACTCAAAGTTGGAGGATATATAGAACTTTCGAAAGGTATTTTAGGCAAGATTAACAAACTCCCTTATAAATTTTAACTAGCCAATGATAATGTATAAGGTTAATTTCCCCTATGGAATTTAACCCACAAAGCCAACTTAAAACATGGCTTTTATTCCCTATGATCTATACCACCCCCTGGAATAATGCTCACCAGGAATTATGTTACTATATAATAGTTATCATTGCCGAGGATTTATTTATGCCGAAAAAAATCATTTCCACCATAGATAATTTTAACAAAAACTTACGCGTACTATCCTCTGAAGAAGAATTCGAGCATTGGTATAAAGAGCAATATGATTTCAGCATGTTTTCAGAAGAAGAAATAAAACAAGCCATTCAGGAAGAAAGGCCAGAAAATTACCCATGCATCCCATTGGTTATTAAAGATGACAATGCATTATTTTATTTAAGTAAAGAATTGATACTTTATTGCGTGGGAAGAATATTTGATAAGAAAGGATAAACAAAATGGGACATCATTGTTTGTTTTTTTGTTTGTTCGTTTTTTATTTCAATATATCTCAGGGAAATAACTTAGCAACAAGTCAAATCCCTTTAAATTATAAACACACTTATACAACGAACATTAACAACATAAATTCATTGAAAAAAACTCACACACCTCTGGATGGCGTTCGATATACTAGCAAAATGATTGTTTACAACTACAGATTATTACAAATAGGATTAAATGCGCGCATGAAATTATCAAATACTGATTCTCGCTGGCGCTGCTTCAGCCTGGATTATTGCAGTAGAGTGAACAATATATACTCAGCATTAAATTCAAATTTTATGATACACAGTCAACTGGTATCTTATAGATGAAAATAGCATTCAAAATAAATTATTAAATAATTTCGCCCTGTAAGAATGAATGACAATTTAATCCATTGAGCTATTTATTACACTGTTAATCATGCAAAAGAATTCATCATCCTTTAAAATCAGTTGGTTAGCTCACCTCAAATGAAAAAGCAATTTAGATTATCAGCACACTCTCGTATTTAAATAACAGCAAGAAATGAATCTTTATCTAATTAGACCATTTTCAGGTGAAAATGAAAACAAGTAAAGACATTACATCTAAAAAGAAGACACATCTCAAGCTATGTCTTTCAAAGTAAAAATAAAGGGTGATTGATTATAAATTTTATCTTACGATTTATTTACATATATATTCCAATTGCATCGTTATATTATTAATCAGTTTTTTTGAATGATACATAATCGTAGTACTGTTTAGTTTAAGAGATTATAATGAGCACTTACTCTAGAAAAAAAAGTTGGCTAAAAAAAATAAACGTTTCACTATTCATGCTTTTCTGCTTTTATTGGTTGTTTTTGATGCATCTTCCCTGGCCTAATAATGGTGATTACGGAATGAATTTGCCAATGAATCCGTTGGGCTGGTGTTTTATTTCTTTACTGGGAATGTTTTTTTGGCTTTTCAACAAGAAAAAAAGCTTTCATTACAGTCCAGTTTTATGGCTAATATTGGCATGCATAGTATTATTTACAATACCTGCATTCTGGTCTCCGCATACAGCATTACCTAACGCAATGCCTAGACTGGCTGGCATTTGGGCCGGTTTTTTTGTTTATATGACACTACTGCAACATCGTTTCAAAGAGAAGGAGGCTATTGCTATTTTTTATATTATATCTTTATCTGCCTTTATTGAATGCAGCCTTTCATTAGTAGGTTTTTATTGTCCCAATTACTTGCCTTTTCCATTAAACGAACTCGCAAAAAAGTATTCAGGCTATGCTCCCGGTGTATTTCAACAGTTAAATGTTACAGCATCTTTTTTGGCTACTGGACTTTTCGCGTTACTTTACTTGCTTGCAGATACACGACGTAATCTTCATGAAGCTATAATGGAACGCTTACGATTATTATTTATATCTACTTTTATAATCATAATTACAGCCACTATAGTATTATTCCACTCCCGTATTGGTTGGCTCGGTGGGATAATAGCTGTATGTTGCACGTCAATATTGTTTTTTCAACAGCGCTTTCGTCTTTGTTCTACTCTATGGCGACGGACACTGATTGTTGCCTTACCAGTAATCGGTGGTCTACTCGGTGTGTTGATGCTGCAGCAGGGTGTTGTGGATTCACTTTTACATCAAAGCTCTAACAATCAACGCTGGTTAACGCTGGATTACACGCTGCGCATGATAAGCGAGCATCCGTGGAGGGGTTGGGGACTTGGAATGTTTGAGCCGGCGTTTCAACGTTTCATGGCTGATTTGCCCGGTGATAACCCGAGCCGTGAAATGATGCAACATCCGCACAACGAAACGCTCTTTATATGGGCGGAAGGCGGCATCCTGGCGCTGGCAGGCGGGCTATGTTTGCTATGGAGCTGGATTGTATTGTTCCGCCGACATAAAAGTATATGGCAGTGGGCTTCGCTTTTAATTACTCTACCGATTTTATTACATACCCAAGTGGAATTCCCGCTATACTATTCAGTCGCACATTTCTTTGCCGTACTGCTGCTGATGGCAGTCGCAGAGGGCAATACCCGTGTGGTAAACCTCCGCTCTTCCCTATTCCGCGTTCCGCTGATTGCACTTTCACTGTATGGCATCGTGCTTTCATTTCAGCTTTTTAACGCCAGTATTGTGCTGGGTAATTTTGAAACTGCCCGGCTGGAGGCACCTCAAAGCATTACTCGCCTGTCTGTACCCTGGCTAATGCAGATGCGTTATCAGCGAGATATTGCGCTTTTGCAACTCATAAATTTTAATGAGTCAGGCGATATAACCGAACTTGAGAGATACGCAAGCAGTAATGCCCAATGGATAAAGATGCATATGGATGAAGACGCGTATAACGATCAGATTAATATTCTCAACTTTTTAAACCGTCCCGTAGAGGCTGAAAAATTAAAATCGGATGCTCATCGGTTAATGCCCTGGGACGATCGATTTAAACCATAAATATTCGTGAAAAAAACATTTTTACTTCCAACGTCATGACCTGTTTTTCGTTGATTAATACGCTGCGATATTAATAATCCATTCATTATCAACGCTAAGATACAAGGATTTTCTCGCTTTCTTCAATAAGAGAAACTCTTGCAGTATCGTGTATTCAAATGAAATGTGGGCTCTGACCGACCAACCAGGAAGAAGTTAATTTATCCGGCCACCGACACCTACGCATGGGAATACACGTTTGCTTATAGAGCCGTTCAGTAACAGTTAAATGGATATTGCTTTATTTCCCTTCAGGTCCTTTGCTCTAAAGTGAGCAAATTCTGTAAATCATACATAACACTAAGAGTGTGATTACAGATACTTGCTAAGAATGTAAATATAGCAGATGCGAGACATATATGTATGTTTAATCTATGCTTATTCTTCTTTTTTCACTGAATATCCGAAAAGCGGTAACGCCGGATCTTCAAATTCAGAGCAAAATGACTTTTGTTAAAAAGTCGGGAATTGCTACACATATGGTAAGGTTATTTGTGATATGCTGCGGGAGAAGTCGGCTGAATCCCGTCTTCAAAAATAATGCATTCTTCTGACTGAAGGGATTAGTAGTAACGACACAAAGCAATCGAACAGGGATGTTTTCCTGATGAATGTTGAAGCCAGACCGGCAGTTGAAAGATTTTGGGTGGTGGATGCTGGCCGTTAACGAAATCCCGACGATGCTCTTCCGCTGGATTTTATGCTTACAGTAAAATGATTATCGGGACCTCAGTCCGATCACTGATACCATCGCCTTCGTATCACAGTTACCTGATGAGATGAATGTCGCGCTGGCAGCCCTCAACCGCGATATATTCATCTCTTGATTACCTCAGGATTTCTGAAGACGTTTCCCTTATGTATATACTCGCATAATCTCCCATCAATAGTGTCCTTCGAAACCCCGCAAAGAATGTAACGAATGCGTTACCAATATTTCATTAATTTCAAGGAGTTGTTTTGAAATTTTTATGGATGAGATGATTGCATTGTAACTTTTCTACAATCCTTTTTAGGATTGGATTTTTTTTGCTTTTTTTTTCGCAATAAATAAGAATTATTTAGATACATTCAATTGTTATGTATCGACATGGAAAAGAGAATTAAACCCATCTCGCAACGAAAGTGGGTTTATATTTTTACATATTTACTGGAAGTTTATAATGCGTTATTCAAAAGATTATCCACTTATCAAAAAAATCATTAGCCTAAAGCCCTTGAATTATTATTTATTACTACTTGGCTTTATTTCAACAAATATCATGGCGTCACCAATAACAATTGACGACACTGAAAGCGTGAATGCAGGAAATACTATATCAACGAATGGCGATGATATTACAATTACAGAGACAGGAGTTCTTATCCTTCCCGATATAAAAGACGATTGCGTTTATGAAGTTGATGCAACTCAAATGAACTTTCTGAATAATGGTAAAGTTGAAAGCGATGCAAATACCGGACGTTATTTCGTTCATTATAGGGTGGGCGGGGATTTTAATTTCGTCAATAATGGGCCAATAGACTTAAATGGCAGTAATCAGGAAATTATATTTGCTACAGATTCGGTAAGCAAAGATTTAAGCATTAATATTGATAACAAAAATTATATTAAAGCAAATGGCCCATATCTGTTCAATCTACAAACCTCCAACACTACCGCTCTCAATATTAACTTGAACAATAGCGAACAGGCAAAGATTGATGCGGGAATGGGGGGCGTGTTTTACACCACCAATGATGCTTCGGTGGTAAATATTAACAATGCTGGTGAAATCACCGCAAAAACAACAGCTATTGAGTCATATGGCCAAAATATAATTCATAACTCTGGTAAAATTTCCGGCGAAACAGATGCAATTATTATGGGCGATAATGATGATCAGCTTCAGCTTGAAACGACATCTGTTATCGTCGGAGATGTTAAAGCTGGCGGGGGTGATGACACTTTGACATTACTCGGAGAGACCGGAACTGGCGTTCTTGATACCAAGTATCAATATTCTGATTTCGAATATCTCGATAAAAAACAAAGTAACACCTGGCTTATTAAAGGAGATGAAATCACTTTAACTAAAGGAACGTCCGTTAAAGCGGGAGCGTTGCTTATTGCTGATAGTGACAGTAAATTGAATAGTAATGTTTCCGTTGATTCAGGCGCAACGTTCGGAGGATATGGCTCACTCAATGGTGACCTAATGAACAATGGTACGTTGGCGATTGCTTCAGCCGCACCGGGGATGTCCGATGGAGAAATGTCCTAGTTTACAATAGACGGCGACTATACCGGTAACAACGGTCAGTTAATAATGAATATGGCGTTAAATGGTGATACTGATTCACCTGGTAGCAGGCTAATAATTACTGGTGATACTGCTGGTACCACTAATGTCACGATCAACAATGTTGGCGGTTTAGGCGCAAAAACGATCGAGGGTATTGAGGTTATTGAGGTAGGAGGAAATTCTGACGGTGTATTCACTCAGAATGGTCGTATTGTTGCTGGAGCTTATGATTATACGCTGGTGAATGGCAATTCAGCTTCTGACAAGAACTGGTATCTGACATCAGATTTAGCTTTAGTTCCAGATCCTGAGCCAACACCTGAGCCAACACCTGAACCAAAAGCTGCTCCTGTTCGTCCGGAAGCGGGTTCGTATTTAGGTAATCAGTCCGCTGCTAAGGCAATGTTTATAAGCACCATGCATGATCGTATCGGTGAACAACACCTGACACAGAGTTTGCCTACGGATGATGTGATGCCATCGACATGGATACGCACCTCTGGTTCTCGTACAGAAGGAAGAAGTGCGGGTAGCATCGATCAGCAGACTTATACCTCGATGTTCCAACTGGGCAACGATCTGACAAGTTGGACGTCTAATGGGCATGATCGTATGCATGTAGGTTTTATGTTTGGCTCTGGATATGCAAAAACTGATTCTTATTCAGCAACGTCTAAATCTGGTGCTCGTCATTCTACTGGCAAAGTACATGGCTACAATACGGGGCTATATGGTACCTGGTATGCGGATGCAAAAAGCATGGCAGGCCTTTATGTCGATTCATCGCTCCAATACTCCTGGTTTAATAACGAAACTAAAGGGGAACAACTGAACACCGAAAAATATGACAGTGACGTCCTTCAGGCATCTCTGGAGACAGGGTATGTCTATAAAGCTATAGAAAACGGAGATAAATCGCTGTACCTTGAACCTCAGGCGCAGATGATTTATTCCAGAATGAATAATGATGATTTTGCTGAAACGAATGGCACCAGAATTCACGGTGCAGATGCCGATGGTTTTACCACTCGCTTGGGAGCTCGTATATTTGGTCGCGTGATAAAAAATCGGTCTATAATAGAACCGTTTATTGAAGCAAACTGGTGGCACGAAACTGCGGCGAACTCTATTCAGATGAATGAGCAAAAAGTGTATGACGATATCCCCTCCAGCCGTTATGAAATCAAAGGTGGTTTTGAAGGGGGAATTACCAACAATCTGCATTCATGGGTCAATGCAGGTTTCCAGACAGGTAAAAATGATTATAGTCAGATTACCGGGATGGCAGGTTTGAAATATATTTGGTAAAAGTCTAAACATTAGCACCTGAAATGTAGCATTATTTTTGCTTCATGAAAGGTCGCAATATAAAATTGCGACCTTTCTTATTGCTGACAGAACCAGGTGGTAGGCAGTTTTTTGCTCTCATAAATTCTTTTAAAATAAATAACTGGCTGCTATATTCAAAGAACATTTCGCTGTGCAGTATCATTTAGAAATCATTAGCCTTGTTGAGTTCGTTCCTAAAAAAATTACGAGGCATAAAGCGCCCACGGCCGTCCGGACAGAAACCTATGCATAAGATTACGCAATCAGGGGGAATACTTGAGACGGCAGAATACCCAGTAATAACGTCTTTGCGGGCATACTCAAAAGATATTTGATGCCGTTAAAACGACGTTACAATACGGCAACGAAGGAGGCTGTACGCTTCATTTCGGGAGTAGTGTCCCCCTGATAGTTACCGGCTGAAGCAGAAAAATTATGAGCGCCAGTAGCAATCCGCCTCCAAAACTTACCTTTCAACAGGATAGGAACGGCAAGGCGTGCGGGTCTTTGACATAAGCTAACATGAACAGTATGTTAATCGACCACTACGACTGGTGATGCATGAAGACCAGACTAAATAACCCTGCGTGTTGATCACCCAGATCAACTGACGGTTTGCTCTCATCAGCAGACGTTCTGGCGAACGTTGTGCGTTCACGCCTATATAAGCGTGAACAGGGGGAAGAACATCCGGCCAAACGCATAAATCATCGACCGGGCTGGCGTCCGAAACACCACGAACTTGATAAATATCCAGTGTCGCTGGATTGGTTTTGGCAGTCCATCCACAGGTTATGAAGTGCTTATTTATTTGTTTAAATATCATTATATACAATTTTTGGCCATGAAAGGCGAAAGATTATGAGTCCCGAATAGGATAAGAAGGTGATAGTGATAAATAACTTTTAATTATAAAATATTAGTAATAGGAATAGCATTAGGTTACTTGACATGATGAGAATACTATATTTTTTAACAGTCCCTTTTTTGGGAGTATTTTCAGTGAAATGCTTAGCTGGCGACAATAGTTGCACATCTATTAATGGAACAAAGCAATTTACATTCAATATGGGTAATAAGATAATCTCTAACCCGGAAGAAGATGCATCTGGTACAGCTTACCCAAACGTCTATGACTGGACAGGATCAGGAAGTTTCACTGCTAAATGTAGTTGTAGCAATTACTACACTCCTTATTATAAAGGTACTTCAACTCTGCCACTTGGGCATAATGATGGCAACCAATCTTATAAACTCAATGAAAACATGGAGGTTTTGACTAAAATCTATCTCATTACGACAAGCGGAAGCCTATATTTTCCCGTGCCATTCCTTAATTTAAAAAGCACTAATAATTCTGCAACATGCTCTGATCAAAATTTCACATCAGCGTCTAAGGGGAGCATATCTATATATATATCGAAGCCAATCATTGGCACAGTGAGTTTTAACTCTGTAAAAATTGCATCGCTATATGTAGCATCTGCCATCGATTCTTATGGAAACACTCCAGTTGCAGATATTGTCATGTCAGGAACAATTACAGCCCCACAAAATTGCACGATTAATTCCGGACAAGCAATAAACGTTGACCTCGGTTCAATAGAAGCAAAAAAATTTACCCATATCGGCATGGTTCCGGATGATTATACGCAGAAAAAATTCAGCATTGGTATTAAATGCAACGATATTGCGGCTCAGGCTCAGCTGTCATTAAAAATAAACGCAACGCCATCCTCAAATTATAACGCAGCAATATCCACTAATAATGAAGATATTGGAGTAATTATTGGTGACAGTGATGGAACTGCTATAGATATCAACACAAATGGAGCACTTAATTTTCATTTAGACAACGATTATTCATCAGCAATTTCATTGACAGCGTGGCCTACGTCTACCACAGGGAAAATGCCCGTAGCTGGTAAATTTCAAGCGGCAGCTACACTAGATGTGACATTTAAGTGATAAAATGACAATGAGAGTGCCCCCCTGCTGTTTTGGCGAATCAGGTGCCAGCTCGCTAAGAGCGTGCGTGAAATAGAGGCAGAGGTATTGGAATATTCAGATCTATTTCGATAGCTAAGGCCCCCCGAGGCTAAACTAAACAATCGCATTAATGGTCCACAAGCATCTGCGAGAGATCAGCATAGGTTATGAACCTCAGGCGTAAGCCGTTGCGACGTATACGCGCAGGTAAATGCTGCTTTCTTTTGTACTTGCTGAGGACAATATATCCGGTAAACGCATTTATGTTCCCGGTGTTACCCTGCCTGTGCAGTAACTGGAACAGCTTTTTAATACCGTATCATTTAGATGCATGGAAACGCTTGCGATGGAATGACCTTGATAAACAAATTGTTTGACCGCTTCGACTTTAAATTTTACGGGAGCATGTTTGCCGCTTCGTGGGCGTCTCTCGTTTAAGTCAACTCAATAGATATGAGGTATCTGATAACTCATGGTGATTCAAAAGCTGGAAGCTGTGAAGTGTTCAGAAAAGGATAGAGGTTGGACTCATGCCCTTGTATTGCACTGGTGAGAACCAGAGCGGGATTGTATTCAACTCGACCTGTGACGATTGCATAGCGAAAGACCTCGCTAAAGCGCTGCCTGAATTTTTTAGCCTTGCCATTCTCTCCCCTGTTTCCATGCAACGAAGTACATTAGCAGTTCGAATGGCTTAATATCTACAATAGGCTTTTTGCCGATGTAAGGGAAAACGTCTTTATTGAAAGATTTCATATTGTCCGATGCATATCCCTCACACCATTTGTAAAGCTTAATGGCGTGCCATTTACAAGCCATTTCCAGAAAGGTGTTTCGGACACTAGCTTCTCGGGCTAGTTTCTCTTCTTTCGTCGCTACATTCGTACCAATCCCACCAGCAATGCTCCCTTTATTTTCTTCACGTTTACTACGAATTTTAGCCAAAGCCACGTCGGGATTAACTCCAGGAGCAAGCAACTTCTCCTTACCGGCAACACGATATTTAAGTCGCCAATAGTGTTTTCAATTAGGGTTAACCAAAAGTAAAGTCCTCCATCATCACAGTGTTTGTAAGGTTTATCTTTTGGCTTTGCGGTGTCAACCTGGCGGGAGCCAAGTTTCACAGATGGGTATGTCCATAAGACCGAACAGCATATCCCACCCGAATGTACCCCCATAAGCATGTAGATTTTGAGGTATGTCAGTAGACAGTCAGAATACACTCGAGAGCTGGAAGATACAGATTATAAGGGGCTCAGTAAGCTTGACTAGACTTCGAGAGATGCTTGAGTGGTGCCGATAATAGGAGTCGAACCTACGACCTTCGCATTACGAATTATAAGAACTACCTTTTAACTCAATAACATACCCTGTCAACACTGCGCTCACACGTCCCATCTTCGAAAAACATGCAAAGCCTTGCAAACCGATGCAAAGCTTTGTGTGTCCCATTTCTGTCTCACATCACCTGACAATCATCAAACTCACCAGAACGCGCATCGTTGATGATGTAGGTGATCACGCCAAATATTGCATCCGGGCTATCCCCGCAATCGTGAGCCGGTATCTCTTCACGCCTTCCCGTCTGCAAATCCTCCAGGTGAGACTTGGGTGATTTGCGATACCGCTTAATCCTCAGCTCACCATCCATTCTGCAAACCAGCAATGAACCGTCACACGGCCTTAAAGATGCATCAACGACTAGCAATGCACCACTGAGGATTCCTTCACGGTAATGTATCGCTCCGGCACGCATGAAGTACGTAGCCGCTGGCCTGGTTATGATGCGCTGGTCTAGTGATATGCGTTGCTCTACATAGTCTTGCGCTGGGCTCGGAAATCCCATGATGCACCTCATAAAATACTGTATTTGTATACAGTATTTTATGAGTGGGATAATTAGTCAACTTATACGGTCAAATTAATCACTCGAATAAATGACTATGTATTGATTTGTATGGTTTTATTTTGGTATAAGTTGCACACCTGAAAAATTGAAATTCTTTCCACCTGTTGATGTCGATGCCTCAACCCCTATTATATGAAGTCCGGCAGCCAACTTACATGAAGTTGGCTTAAACACCTCGTCGTATGTGACACCGACATCCATGCTGTAATCAAGATCTCCACAGAACCTTGCATCTTCTTTGTCACCAAAATAGGTAAACCTTGCTTTTCCCCCTGCCTCGCCCCTGAATCCTCCAATAATCAATTCAGTATTGTCCGTAGGATTTTCAAGCACGACAGGGAAAAGAATAGTTTGAGGGGTGTCAATCGAGTCACCAGTAAGAACAGAACCAAATCTACTTTCTGTTTTTTTCCAAACTCCACGAGACTGCACAACTGTATCTCTGTAGACAGATGTGGACAGGCCAGCAATGTCGTATGGGTTCGTCAACGAGTTTGAGATTAGAAGTGGGATCGCCATGTTCCACCCTGCATTCTGATATGACTCAGTGTTAAGGTGTACCCCATCCCCATTTATCATTGATGCGGGTATCATCCTGCTGGTCTTGTATGAGTAGTGATAATTATCGACTAAATCAACATTCATAAGTTGCGCAACATCTCTCATTGCCTGAATGAATGCTGGCATCCTTCTCATCATAAAGTCTTTCCCGTCTATGACTGGAGAAATAATTGATGGGGTTACAAGGACGGGTATTTTGTTATATTTACGGGTAATATCAATAAAAGCGATTAGATCAGCTTTATATTGCTGCTCATCACTTTGAAGAGAATTGCAGTCGTTGAGGCAGTGATTACAGTAAACTAAAACAGCTTCTGATTTTAATATTCTTCCTTCGTATGGCCCCGGCCCTCCATCATGACCTGAAATAAGGTTCCTGATCGTTGTACCGGGAATGGCTTTATTGTTTACTTTAACCTGGTTTGGATATATTAAATGCAGCGCCTGGAGTAAAGATGCAGGTGAGTTTTTTATATCTTGCTTAGAAGATTCTCCAGGTAATGACCCCCACATTGTGCTATCGCCATAGCAGTCAATAACAACACTTCCGCCGTCAGCCAACGTATTAGCAACTTTTGTTGCTCTTGGTGCAAATGTTACAGATTGTGTTGATGCTCCGCGCGCGCTACTTCCAGCAAAAGCCGGCAGTGAGCCAGCTGCTACAGCCCCAGGAAGTATCATGGAAATTAACTTTCTTCGTGAAAAAAACATGTAGAATCCTTGCTAACCTCAGTGCAAAGATTCTACAATTTTTCAGTATTAATTCAAATTACTATGGCTTTCTAACGCTATACACCCCAGGTGAGGATACATAGCAAGTTGGCAGTGACGCACTCATGGCAGCAGATGTCGCTGAAAATCCACCGACACTAACACTGATGGTTCTGTCGTCATTGAGAATGATCCTGCAATCCTGAAAACCACTTTGGGTAAGCGTTCCAATACTGGTTGTAACACCTCCAGCAACCATAGTAAGAACACCAAGAGCATTATTAATTACAAGTGCATTTGATGTATCTGTATACAAATTTCCCTTTAATGAAAATGCGACTTGGCTGCTAGCATCTTTAGCAAAATAAGCAGAAAAACGAATTTCATCTCCTGTGCAAATTAACCTTGACTGAGCTCTACCTGTTCCGTCTGGGTAGCCAGTGCTAACTTCCCGACGAGGTAAAAGCTGAGCACCTCCAAAAGTGAAGTTAAGGCCATTTAAACCGGTACTAGAAAGCACACCAAGAATATGCAACCCAGCACCTAGCTTACATATTTTAGGAATAAATAAGGCGTCATAATCCTGAGAATTTGAGCGTTTAAAGTCAATAATTCCGCTAAATCTTGCGTCACCGTTGGCACCTGAATACGTGAATACACCGTATCCGCCACCGGTACCCTGCAGCCCACCGAATGCTATAGTTGTATCATCGGTTGGATTATCCAGAACAACTGGATAATAAATATTCTGTGGCGTAGCTATTGAATCACCTGACAAGACAGAGCCAAATCGTGAGTCAACTTTAAAGATAGCGCGTGCATTGGTAATCGTGTCTTTCCAGTAAGATGTTGCAAGTCCGCCAAGGTCACCAGGTTTATTTAAAAAGTGAGGTTCAAGAAGTGGAATAGCTAAATTCCTCCCGGCTGCCTGGTAGGACGCCTGCGTCAAGTGAACACCGTCACCTGCAATATCAGTAACTTTATACATGCGCGATGTTTTATACGAGTAGTAGAAATTATCCACCAGGTCGACGTTCATCTCCGCGGCCACATCACGCTGTGCCTGTAAGAAGGCAGGCATACGCTTTTGTTGATACTCTTTACCATCATCTGTTGGTGATATGATTGATGGAGTGACTATTACTGGTATCTTGTTATATTTCCTTACTATATTAACCCATTTATAAAGATTCTCTTTATACTCGTGCTCATCGCTTTGATATGAGTTGCAGTCATTAAGGCAGTGGTTACTGAATATAACCAGCGCGTCTGAGGCGGCCATTCTAGAATCAAACGTGCCGGGGCCGCCGTCAGTACCATTTAGAAGTGATTCGAGATTAGTCCCAGGTAATGCTTTATTACGAACAGTGGCTTTTCCTGGGAAAAGAAGGTTCAGCGTTGTCTGCAACTCAGCAACTGAGTTTTTCGGGTCCTGAGTAGTAGTAGCACCAGGTATGGATCCCCACATAGTGGAGTCACCGAAGCACTCAATAATGATAGAACTTCCATCTGCTAATAAATTAGCAGCATGTGTGCAGCGCTGTGGAATCGCCAAAATATTATTAATTGCCTTTTGGACTGAATCACCACTTTCCAATACAACCAGTGAAGCCCCCTTCCCAAGTGATGACGATGCCAGATCTTTACGCAGGACATCTGCTACATCAACCGGCTGCCATTTACCAACCCCTGTACCACCAGCTGATGCTGGGGTAGAGCCAGAAGGAACGGTTTTTGGCAAAGTTTCGAGGTCATCCCAGCGGTACCAAATATTCGTGCTCTCATCCTGGAGAAGGTCGCCAGCTGACGTCACAGTGCCGCCATCCTGGAAAGAGCCCCTCAGGTTCCATCCAAGGTTGTATATCTGCTGAAGCACTAACTGCTTCAGACCTTCAATCGTATAGTGCGCTTTGCCAAAACGATCGATGTATTGCTGAACAAATGAAGTGACAAACTCATCAATTTTTCCAGCGTTAAACTTCAGGTCGCGGGGTGATTCGCTTGGTACAGCGTTTTGAGTTGGTTGAGTAGCCATATTGATTCCATAAAAAACCCGGCGCGGTGACCGGGTCTGGGTGATCGGGATGGGTCTTATTGGTAAATCAGATCGCTATACTCAGCGAGGGTTAATGCGGTACTACCCTTTCCATCAGGTTGCTTGGCGGTGATAGTCCACTGCCCGGCATCCAGCTCCTGTGAGGTGGCGATCACGTACCGTGAAGGAGACTGGACGTCGAAACCATCAAACAGGTTGAGATCGATATTCGGGATAGCAGCGGTAAAGCCGAACGCAGTATCAGCGCGAGGAGATGCGGGGTATCGCGCCGTGGTGGCACCGTACGAGTCCGTGACCTGCACAAACATGGTTCCGGAGAAGGTGATGCGCTCACTCGTCTCGAAGTCGTTCCCGACACGAGAGACGATATAACCGGCCTGCTGGTTGGTATCGTATGTATCCGGCACCTGAACCATATCGCCAATGTTTACCCACTCTCCGTCCGCCATTGCTGTTACCTGCATCGTCATACGGGAGTAGATAAGCCGCCTGCATTCCCGAAGCGCGCGCTCGTTGGCCTGGAAGCGATTCCTGACGTACAGCATTTCGAACTTCTTCGCTTTGGCCGGCGATCCTTCAATGATGGAATTTCCGGATATCCGGTACCGTACAAAGTCCTGCTTATTGGTGTCCGGGTTGCGGAACTGCACCTCAACGCCGTCATAACCGCCCGGGAGCGTCATGTCGTAAGAAAGCGAATAACCATCTGGCTTTGTATTTGATCGGTTGAATATCGTGGCCGCAGATGTCTTTTTGCTGTCCCGGGTGAATGACAGCACGCCGTTGTCGTCGTAAACCGACACGCTGGCGGCATCGCAGATGGTCTCCATGCGCGAACCGAGCGACACATCCTCATCGTCAAAGGTGTAATCGAAATACCCCAGCCGCGGGTCGATAGCGTCGATTTCAGCCTGGATCTGGTACAGGCCATAAATATCAATGCTCGACTCCGGCTGCTGCCCTACCACCAGCCAGTTAAACAGCGCAATATCTGCAAACTTGCGCGATGGCCTGAGCGTGTAGTCGACCTGCTGCGTCGTCATGTTGTAGCTGATGACGTGGCGGGTGATTAACGCGTTGTACTTCCTGTCACGCCCGCTCGTGGCGTTCTCAGTGGCACGGACTTTCACCATTACCAGAGAATCTTCAGCGTGAACGACGTTTGTCCTGACGTTTACCGCATGGATTTCTTCGACCTGAAGTTTACTGGCGTCGCTGCTGTTATCGGTCCTCTGGAAGGTAATCGCATAGCGCCCAAACCCAGCCGCCGGGGTGAGTTTGTCAGTTCGGTTAAACGTCTCCGACATGTAGTCGTGTGGCGTCGTCTGCCGGTACGTAAACGTCTGCTCTGTTCCGGGTATCAGGTTGTTGTCATTGTCGACCTTCCAGATGTTGACCACCCAGTTCGTTTCGCTGTTCCCGCCGAGCCCGGACTGGGTATGCAACCACAGCTGACTCGATGGTATCGGCGAGAAGAACGGACCGACGATCAGCGCGGCGTTATCGTTCAGAATGAATTTCGTCGTGTTGATAGTCGCATCCTGGATGGGGATAGACGGGCCATTCAGATTGTCAAACGTGAAAGTGTAGTAATATTTCGGGTTAACAACGGCGCCGTCGTTCGTCTCAGCAAAACTGATGAGACGCCCGGAAAGTGTGACGTCTTCTGTACGCGTTCCGCCGGTGATCGGATACGTCACGTTAATGGTGAACGTTACCGGGTGCGGCAAAGTCAGATCGGCGAAGTAGTCGAAGTCAGCCTGTTTAAGGATTTTCATCGCAATCTGCCCACCAGCATAAACGCCACTAATGACAGTGTTTGCCGTTGCTGTTTCAATCGGGAAATCGCTGCTTTCGTTCAGGCCAGGTACTTCCTGCCCGTCGACATCGTCGAACTGATATCCCTCATTTACCACCGGTATGACATCACCTGGCTGGTAAATGGTGTAGCTGGCACCGGCCATAGAACCAAGATTCGACTCCGAGAAACGAACAGACGTTACATCGTACTTCCCCAGGCCAAACACCATCAGCTCAGAGATGTATTTCAGGTTGCTGATGTATTCAAAGAGCGACTCCTGAGCCAGATCAGGGAAAGAGCGGACCTGGCCGAAATTGTCCGGTTTCGCCTCGCCATTGCGCGCGATGTTAGTCTGCCCCTTCAGGCTGTTATTAGGTGAGGTCTTACTGTTTCCTCCGCCGGCGTTCGTGTTTGGCTTCGGCATCAGCGAAGACAAAACCTTTTGGGTGAACTTGATCGGATTCAGGTGCTCAAGAGGGTTTAGCAACGTGCCGACAAGACCGCCGCTCTTCGGCTGGTCGAAAATTATTACCCGGTCGTCGTCCTGAAGTGCAAACTCCAGCTCATCATCTGGTTGCAGTTCTTTGCCGTTAACGTTGATGCGAATATCGCGGTGAAAACTTTCCTGCTCAAGCCACTCGGAAAATAACGTGCCGGCTTTAACAATCGCCCGGTCCTTCGGCATCCCCGGAACGCGCTGAATCTCGATTACCGGCATAGGTGTAAAACTCCACTCTGGTGAATAGCTTCTGTATTGTCCTGATAGCGTCGAACCGGACGTGTCCATTTCCCCCACGGCTGTGCAGCGCGCGACCATCAACAATCAGGCCGACATGCACAGGCTGGCTGCCAACCCAGGCGACGAAGATCCCGTTATCGGTGAACGTGTCAGCACGCCGCCAGAACACGACATCAGAGTCATAGCACGTCATGAAGTCGCGCCCTGATTCGTAATCCACCGTCTGGTGAATTTCGATCCCCAGAACGTGGCGGTAATAGAGGACCACCAGGCCCCAGCAGTCAGTAGCGTCAAAGCTGCAGGCGCGGTTACTCCAGTGGATGCCCTCAACCCGCGATAGGAAATCGTCTTTAAGCATTCTGGAGCCCCGGATATTCTTCGACTGTGTACAGCCGCCCGACGTTACGGTTAAGCGGGTTAACACGCGTCAGGCTGCACGTCACGTCCTTGTCGTCCATCGAGCAGTCGCTGACGTAGAGCGTCCATGACTTGATGGCCGTGGACATGTCGGCTGCGTCAAATTGCTGATAAGTTGCGGATATAGGCGTGATGCGCGAGTAGGCTTTCCACTGCTTGAGTTGCTGCTTAAAGTCCTGCGCCAGTCGTCCAAATTTGACGGTGCTGTCGAGGATCGGCGTGTTGCTCTGCTGGCTTTCCGTTAACTCCATGCGGCAAGGCGTGTATACCTGGCCGCCGAGCGTTTTGGAGAAAATCTGGTTATTAACGAGCCTGATATAGCCAAAGACCGGGCTGTAAAACGTGATGGTTTCGTACAGGATTCGGTTTGGCCTTCGGCTCTGAAATTCTCTGAGCGTCGGCATTATGGCACCTTCGGTAAACTCTCCGGGTCGCGCCCGTCAGGATAGCCAGTGACAATGATGTCCAGCCAGGAGGCCCAAGGTGGCGGCAGCTCAATGATGATGTCGTCAAACTCGTCATCGGAGTTAACCAGCTCGCGCGCAATGACATCACCGCTCCACGTGAAGATGGACCCGGACTGTGACCATGACGGCCAGGAGAGAAAGTGTAATTCCTGCACCTCAACGCCGGTATCTCCTGTTCCGGTGCCGAGCGGCATCGTGAACCACTGATTGCAGTTGTCGAGGTAGTTAGGGCTGCGCAACCACTGCATGAATGCCCGGTGCTGGTCCTGGGTGAATATCCACGTCAGGGAGAAAGACGTCTTCAGGTCGTCGGTTAATTTCTGAAATACCGGCGCGCCCACCGTCGACTGGTCGACGCGAAACCCGGTATCGGTGGTTGGTGATTTCCCTTTCTGGGCCAGCGGCAACCAGTCAGGGTATGGAATTGGCATGTTATCCCCTTGCTTTGCGTGGTGCCTGGTGATTTTGCTGGATAGCCTGGCCGATGCGTCCGCCCTGGCTGATATCGGCAACAATCATATCGATCGTCACACCGTTACCGTTCTGTGTCGCCTGCGCGTCGACAGTTGCTCCGGTATAGTTCTGAATGTTGATTGTGACAGGCACTGAACTACTGCCGGCGCCGGAATTCATCTGCTTGTTGCTGATGACTTTCCCGTTGTCGCCGGGGATCATGTACTGGCTGCCATTGTTGGCCCGGTAGATTTCAGGCATGCCGCCCTCACCTACCTGGTACATAGAACCTGCTGATACCGGTCCGCCATTCTTACGCTTCCCGGCAATACCGCCAGCCATCGCCATAGCAGCAATAAGGGCTGCAATACCAATAGCCGCCGCGCCGCCAAAAGAACCGATTGAGGCGACAGCTGCAGCTGGCGTCCAGACTGCCATAGTTGTCGTGGCCGCAGCGGTGCTTGCTGCGGTTGTTGTCGCCAAGCCTGCGGTTTGCGCCGCAGTAGTTGTGGCAATCGCAGAGGTTTGCGCAGCAGCCCCCATCACTGCTGATTTCACCCACTCAACGCCCATCTGAACGAATGTGTTGATGACGCTATTCAGAACAGTACTACCAATTGACTGGAGGGCTTCTGATGCGCTCATGCTGCCTGTGATAATACCGGTCAGTGCATTGGACGCATTGTTGCCGAAAGCCTCAAACGCTGCCGATGCGGCCTGAGTGGCAAGATTCTGCTGAGACCACTCATCCCACATCGCTGCATTACGCTGCGTGCGGTACTGTTGCTCTATTGCCGCCCTTGCGGCTTCAGCTTCTCCAATTTTTTGAGGGTAAAGCTGTGCGTAAAGCTGGATATCAGCAATGTCCTTTTGATACTGGCTATCCAAACCTGCAGTTTTACTGGTTTTACCCTGGATGGCGCTAAAGTTACTGGCAGCCTCAGTGCGTGCTTTTTCTGCCTTTGCCTGCTCGCGCAAAGCATTGGCGTTATCCCAGGCCTTAGCCGCAAGCTGTCCTGCAAGTATGATCTGATCTTGCGAGGCGCTATTGCCAAGTGATTGCTGTGCATTCAGCACGGCCTGCGCACGCGATAACTCACCAACACTGGTTGCTGAGAGCTCCGCTTTCTGACGGAGTTCGTCAAGTTTCTCATTGACGGACTCCTGCGCTTTTGCGTACTGCTCAGCCTCTTTCTGAGCCGCAGACTTACCGCCTTTCGCTTTGCCGCCAGTAGCCGCGCCAGTGGTTTTAATCTCAATGGGCTTTGTGTTTGCTGCGGCCTGAGATGCATTTTTAACAGCGGCCATATCGCCAACCAGCATGGCGGCTTTATTGCTCAGACCGGCCAGCGCTTTGTTTTGCGCCTCCCATCCATCAAGCCCAAGCCATGACCAAGTGCGGGCCCGGCGGGTAAACATTTCAGCCGTGCTGTTCAGATCAGAAATCTGTGCATCGGCAGAAATTGCCTTCCCGACAAGCCTGTCGAGCGCAGCCGTCAACGAGTCAATAACGGCTACCATGCCAGAGCTTGCGCCAGTTGCCTGGTTAACGGAGTCGATCATCGACAGGAATGAGTTTGTCAGCGCGGTATTTGCCTGCGACAGTGTACGCGGGAGTTTCTCGAACTCAGCGTTGACTGATCCGGTCTGTTTCTGAATGGCATTCAGCGCATCTTCTGCTGTCAGCTTCCCGTCCAGCATGCGTTGGCGCAACTCTCCGATGCTTACGCCCATCCCGGCAGCGATCTGGCGCGCTAGTTCCGGCATTTGCTCAAGGATGGAGTTGAACTCCTCAGCCCGGACAGTGCCTGATGAAATTGACTGGCCGAACTGACGAAGAGCATTCGCCATTTCCTCTGATGAGGATCCGCCGATACGCCCAATTTTCTGAAGAGTCTCGGTTAGCTGAATAATCTGACCGTTCGTCGCTCCGGTATCGCGCAACGCCGTGCTGAGTGTTTCCCACAGCTTCGCGGTGTCTTGCAGCGAACCTCCTGTTGCCGAGCTGATACGCATCAGATTCTGCATCGTCTGTGATGCCGCTGCAGCGCTGCCAGTCAGGCGCTCAATGCGCGCGTTTAGCTGACTCATGTTGTCAGCGGCAACAAGAAACGCCTTACCCCAGTCAACAACGAGTGAAGCCGCAATAGCACCGGCCACGCGGTTGATATTTGTCTGCAGCTCATCCATCTTCTTGGCTGCGGTAGTTGCAGAATTTCCGATGGAGTCGAGCGACTTATTGGCCTTTCCCTGCGCCTTGAGCAAGCCAGATACATCGGCCTCGATGTCGTAATAGATCTCGCCTGCTTTCTCAGACATCAGTTTTCTCCGGGCATAAAAAACCCACCGAGTGGTGGGTTAGTTTTTCGTGTCGTTTATTGGCACCGTTCGGTGTAGGCCGGCGGTGGTGGCGTATCTTTCGAGCTGAGGAAGTGATCACCAAGGGTGTAGTCGACACCTTTTGAGAACATCCCTTTCGATTTCATGTTTAGCTCAACGAAGAAAGGATGAAACCCAGCGTAAGCACCAAAACCGTTCTTTCCGTTAATTTCCCCGCAAACTACAGCAATGACACGGCCGTCTTCGGCATCAGTCATTTTTGCTACTTTCACGTTGCGGAACTGAGCGCTGCCAGGATCCAGTAGATTGGCTGAAACTTCAGATTGCGCCAGAGAAATTGCCTTTTCCTCGCCCGGCTTACAGCCAGCCAGAACTATTGGAATCACCAAAGCCAAAAGTATTTTTTTCACTCTTATCCCCTGAGTTTTATTGTCTTGCCATTTTACGCCAGGCAAAGCGATTGCATTACATCCATTATTAACTCAGGCAGCTTTCTTTGCTGATTTTTCGCGCTCAATCATTTCCTGCCAACGGCGATCGTCATCGTCCATAACAGCGTCGTATTCCTCCCTGGTGAAGCCTTTCTGGTCAGGGTATTTGGCGTTAAGCATCATCGCAAATTCTGTCATTGTGAGGTTTTCAGCCTCCTCCCTGCTGATTCCGAAATGATTTCGCGCCGCCATGATGTATTCAGTAGCATGAAACTCAGCCGTCGTTTCCTTGCTTTCGTGCTTCTGCAGTTTTCTAACTTTTGCCCGGCCGATGATGCCATGCATAATCAGAGACTGAGCGATCAGGACAAGGTTCTCCGGCGGCAGTGCGCCGCGGCGCCATACGAATGTGCGCCTACCAGTACGTGAAGGTTCATGCCATCCTGTCAGTTCAGAAACGTCCTCGTCACAGCAGGACTGGATGACGTTAATCGCGGATAGCAAAGTTTCACGGAGGAATGCTGCTGAACCTGCCGCCTCAAGCGACCACCGCGGGTATGTTACGTCGCCGAAGTAGTGGGCGTAAAAATTGCGCTGATGCTCTGGTATCGCACTGTGAATTTCGCGCGCAGCCTCTAGCATTTTCGCAACGTCGTCATTAAACAGCGCATAGAACGTGCGGACGATATGCTCTGGCTCGCCTATTCTCGTCATGTTGCGGAAAGACGGGCGGAAGAAGTATTCACGGCCGCCAGCACCTATCAGGCACTCGCCAATTTCTTTCAGTGGGGTCATATCGCTCTCCATAACCATTATCAAGGGCAGCACGCCGCCCTTTGTAGTGATTACGGTGCGGCAGTAACGGTAACAGCGCAGGTATCGGTGAAATTGCCGTCTGCGGTAGTGGCCGTAATTGTCGCGGTTCCTGCAGCGACGGCCGTTACCAGACCAGTTGAGCTGACAGTGGCGATAGACGCCGCTGAAGTCGTCCAGGTGATTGCCTTGTTAGTCGCATCGGTTGGCTGAACTGCACCGCTCAGCTGCTGGGTTGCGCCAACGACCAGAGATGCAGTTGCAGGGGTAACTTCAACTCCAGTGGCCGCGATGGAATCAGCGACTTCAAACACGACAGTGTCGGCGTCGTATACCTTCCACTCGCCGGAGAAGGTGGAAATATCGTTGGTACCGAAGTCACCAGACCATGAAGTGGTGTTCATGTAGCCCTGGATGTAGGTGCCGGCGTTCTCACCCGCGAAGTCGAAACGCACCCACAGGTTAGGCTGGCGACCCGCCTGAACTTCGTCAAAGATGTACTTCGACAGACGCCACGCGCCGATCTCGTTATCTTTATCAGACTTACGAAACTCCCCTTCGCCGGAGATCGTCAGATCCATGTTGTTGACCAGGTTCTCCACCAGCCCTTTAGCATCATCTGCCTCGGAGTTGATGGTGTTCATCGAATAGTCGATGCCCTTGGTCGTCATAGCGCCGAGACGCTTCCACTCGGAAAGCGCTGGCACCGCGTCGGGGCAGCCAAAGGCCATGCGTAGCACAGCTACTTTCCCGATCAGCTTGCCAAAATCATTAGCACAGCCTTGCATGTGTACCTCTCAAATAAAAAAGGCCGCCGGATGGCAGCCTGATGGGTTGGTGATGGGGTTATTCGCCGTAGACGCACATGAACTGGAGTCGGAAGACCAGGCGCCCCTCTTCGGTCAGGATTGGTGCTGGCATATTGCCGAGGTTTTGAATCAGGCCAAGGCATTCGTCGGTAATGTCGTTCTGTTCGACATAATTGATAATTTCCTGAGCCTTCTCAGCGGCTGCGCGTCGTTTATCCTTGGCGGAAATGACATCCACCAGCACGTAGTGGTCAGATCCGAGGTCATTCCTGATGTCGGTGCCGCCGTTAGGCCGGAACACGATGAATGCGTCGGTTAACTTCGTTGTGTCGTCCCAAGCCAGCAACTGAACAATGAAGCCAGTGGTAAGCCCGGCATCAACGAAGTAGTTACGCACGCGCTCATACATGGCAGGTGTCATACTGAAAGCTCCTTGCGCATCACGGCATCAATCTGGCTGCGGGTGTCTTCAAAGCCTTTGGTGAGGAACTCTTTCTGCGCGGTGGCGCGACGGAAGGTTTGCGGCACATTCGGATCGTGAACGAAAACAGCATAGTTGGCCGTATATCCCACCCGACCTGTCAGCCGAACGCCGTTGTTTATCAACTCCCGATACTGACTATTAAGTAGTGTTGAGGTGTCGATCGGCGTGTAAAGTGCGGCCTGTGAGCTGCCGATTATCATCGCTGACTGTAATGCCCGGACAACCTTGCGCCCTTTCACGTCGTTGATAATGCGGTTGAGCCCGGCTTTCGACTGCTTAACGCCGCGTACTTTGATGCCCATGGCTACACCCCCGTCAGGATGGCGTAATCATCCGCCAGGCGCTCAAACGTGTCGGCATAACGGATAACCTGCCGCACCTCGTCGGCACCGGCGACAACCGGGTCAGCTTCGGTCGATACGCCAATCAGCAGGTAATCACCGGCGGCAGCAAGCGCAAACTCCGTCCAGACGGTGTTCTTCACTACGATTTCAGCGCCAAGGCTGGCTAACTTCTTACTGAGCCCGCCCTCGTAATCACAGAGGATTTGCTCAGGTTCGGCATAGCCCAGCGGATCGCCGTATTCGTCATTGCCTTCCAGCTTGCGCCAGATGGTTGCCGTCGCGGTATAGCTCCAGTTCGCTACCGATGACATCAGCCCTCCTTCCAGCGCAGCACCTTCGCGCCAGTCGCCCGGATGCGCGGGCAGTTGATATGCCACTCGCCGTCCGACTTAACGTAGCCCGTAGTCTCCCGACCGGTATCGGTCATCACCCAGACGCGGGTGAATGAGCGCGGTAGCCCATGCTTAACTGATTTGTACGTCATCAGCAGCCTCCGACCACCATGAACAGGCCGACGCTATTACCTGCGCTGATCGGCAACTCACCGGTGCAACCGCTGGTATCAAGCCGGGCCAGCGAGTCGCGTAGCCACGTGATGCTGTCAGCACCGTAATCGAATGAGCGGGACGCGCCAGACGGCGCACCCTGCGATTTGATGCGGCGCGCGCCGGACGACGTAGCCATAAGCGCGGCGGCATACATCAGGATCAGCTTCGCGGTGCACTCGTCATACCCCGCACCATCGAGGCACGGGATAATCTTGTTCACCACGCAGAGAATCGGATCCAGCAGCGCGCCCGGTATGGAGTAACCCAATTCACCGAGGAACGCCTGCACTTCTGCCGCTGTGATTGGGTCAGCCATGGTTATTTCGCCTTTTTCGATTTAGCGGAAGTATCTGCCTGCTCTGCCTGCTCTGCCTGCTCTGCCTGCTCTGCCTGCTCTGCCTGCTCTGCCTGCTCTGCCTGCTCTGCCTGCTCTGCAGGTTTTTCGTCAGCACCAGGTGTGGCAACTTCAAGCTCCTGCTCTTCAACTTCGCCGACGACCGATACGCGGCCAGCGAAAGCAGGTGGAACACCAACCGCAACGAACTCATGGCCCACCGGCAGTTGCTGGAATACGCCGTTAATCGTTCCCCAGCAACCGGCCTTCTCGACTTTTAACTTTTTCATGCTCTCTCCCGAAGAAAAGGGGCCGAAGCCCCTTAACCCTGTGCGTTGAACACTTTAGAACGACCGTTGAAATCGCGCTTAATCTGCAGACCGACAGCACTCCAGACCAGGGAGTTGTAGTTGTCGAACGGATTCTGACGCGGGATCATGAAGGTACCCACCGGCGCGGCGATGCGCGTCTTGATGTACTGAGAGTTGCGCACGTAAGCGATGAAGTGGTTACCGGTCAGTTTAAAGGTCTGGTTAAACGACTCGATGCGGCCATAGCGCAGGATGTATTCCAGCACAGTGCCTTCTTTGAATCCGGCTGCATCGGAATACGGTCGGTTCAGGTTGCGCATGATATCCGGCGACGCCCACAGTTTAACCTTCTCCTGAACGTAGTTATCATCCAAAAGCTTGGCGAATGGGCCGGTGAAGAATGCAACTGATTCATCAGGAGTCGAGGTGGTGAGGTCAATATTCAGACCAGACGCACTCAGATCCACCTGGTTGGTGTTGGCGTGGTTGGTGATACCTGCGCCGACATACCCTTTCACCTTCACCTTCGCATCGCCTGACAGCATGTAGTCAGCCATGTCTTCACGGATAGCCGCAACGTGCGCCTCCTGATCATCAGCCATCGCGTCGAGGTTTTCCGACTGCATGCCGTTCCATTCACGCCATTCACGGCCGTAGCCGGTGTTGAAGATCGGGATTGGGTCACCAGCTTCGTCGTAGATGACTTTATCCAGCTCTTCCGGCACGTGGCCCGTCAGTGAGCGATGTACCTTGCCAGCGTCACTGGAAACGCGGTACAGCGCCGCCGTCTTGCCGATAGAAATCGGCATACCGAGACCGAGCAGATCATCCAGAAGGCCGTTGCCTTCGTCATTACGGAAGACTCGGGTCGTGATGTTGTCCACTTCGCGCCAATAGTCTTTGGAAATCAGCGCGGCCTGGTTAACTTCCAGCGCACCTCCGTACTGGGCTGAAATGGTGTTCTGGTTGATGTTGAAGGATTCACGCTGCATCAGCAGCTGATTCCATGCCTGCTTCACCTGGTTGTGCTCGGTGATCAGCTTTTTGTTGAATACGATCATGCTCATGCGGTTGCTTTCCCTGATTTACGAACTTTCACGAGCTGAGCTTCAGCTCCAACGGTGATTTTTTCGCGTGAATAGAAGAGGACCTGGTCGGTGGCTGGCGTTGTTGCCTTGGCAAGCGTGCCGTCACCGGCAGAAACCAGGCCTTCGTTTTCCAGCAACACTTCGTCTGCTTTGACCAGCATGTGGTAATCCACATCGTCTTCGCACATGATGGCCGCGCCGGTATCACCTGCAGGAACCGAGTCGCGAATGTCACCACCGCCGATATAGTTGTGCTGAAGAGCCAGAGCAACGCCTGCACCACCAGCGACATTGTGAACCGCCAGTTTCCCGGTGCTGTCGAGCATCACCAGTGAGCCGGGCTTCACGGCCGCCGCCATGATTGCTTCAATGACCTGTGGGTCATTCTTACGGGCCGGGCCCGCGATTACGGTATGGAAACGAGGTGCGAGAACCATTATTCAGGTGCCTCCATGTTAAGGATTTCACTCTGAGCGCCATTCCCCTGGAATGCAGGGTTCAGACCGGTGCTGGTCTGGCACTGTGAGTACAAGTCGTTCAGCGCGTCGCCAGCCAGCGAGTTGATCGCAGCTTCTGTCATGAACGAGAATTTCGCTTTTACAGCGTCACGTTTGGTTTTCAGGTCGCTTTCTGCGTTTGCCTGCAGCTGAGATTTCAGCGTGCTGATTTCATCGGTAAGCGGCTTCAGTGCCAGATTCACTGCGGCAGTAATAGCATCGGAATTAAACTGAGCCTGGCCCGGGTCTCCGCCGCCATCTTTCTTCTGCATCTGCTGGTTGTAGGCATCCCAGACCTGATCGTCGGTCAGCCCCTCGGTTTTAACGCCTGCGGCATTGAGCGCGGCGATCATCTTCTCTTTCATCGGGTTTGTTTCTCCGTTGGTTTTGACTTCGTACTCAGTTGGTTTGCGCACGACTTCTACTGGATCGCCGACAAGCGTTACGACCTTGTCAGAGATGAGGTACTTCTGGTCGAAGAGCTTCGGCTTGGAGTTTTCGCCATCCTCTTCGTAAACGAAATGGTCAGGCCAGACGCTGACGACGTATCGCCACTTTTTTTCGTCCTGCTTGATAGACATGCGCAGCGCCTGGTAGATGTCGTCGAAGGACATCTCTGAAGCGTTGCTGATGAAGAACTTCACTTTGTTCCACCAGCCGTCTTTCATGCTGTTAGCCGCGTCGATGAGGCTCGTCGATTCAACGTCAGCTTCTTGACCGTCAGCGTTGACGAACATACCGACGCCTTCATCCGGCGTACCGGCGCCTGGCTCGTCGAGCAGGATCGCGATGTGGTCGAACTGCATGTTGTGAGCGACCCAGGAGTATTTCTTCTGCTTCGACTCCCCGGCCTTTTGCTCTTTGTTCAGCAGCAGACCGGTAGAGACATGAATCGGGTCGGCGTTATTGCCGGAAATCATGTCGTCCAGGCGCTGAATAAGGCGCTTACCGTCAGGCTTGGTATCTGCTACAGCCTTATTGACGTAAACGTCCATCACGACCTTGTCGTTGGCCTTGCTGACGTTCTGAGCCCACGCTCCGGCGTAGTAATCGTTCACCGCCTGCGGGTCGTTGGCGCTGACGTATTTGCCGTTCACCATCGGGTGTCCGATCGGCATTAACTTGCGCTCCATCGTCTGGTAGCTGTTGTTAATTTCCTCCGCCGGGTACAGGCCGCCATTCATCACGATGTCATCGACGATCGGGACCGCGCCACGAATGACGTAGTGTTCCTGGCCGTTGATGGTGGTCGTTGAGATGTTGGAGGCGTTGATGGCGAGGCTTTTTACATGAATGCTGGATAGCTTCACGTTGCGTCCTCTGATTTTCAGGCTGCTTTAGCCCATTGTTTACGTTCGGCTGCCAGCTTATCCGCCAGCCCGTCATTGAATATGCTGCCGTCGTCGTTGAGCAGCACCGGTATCTGGCTGCAGTAGCAGTTGTACCGGTTGCCGTTCTCTGCGTAGAAGTCTCGCACCTCTTCGGTGGAGTAGACCTTGCCGTGACGGCTGGCGTGCCAGGTTCGCGTCGTTGGCTTGAGCGCTGACAGCCACAGCAGGCCGGTATTTAGCCCCAGCCTTTCGGCTGCCCAGTCCGTTTCGTTCCATTGCGCCTGTCGCAGCGCGCCGACCTGCTCAGTCTGAGCGATGGTCTTCGCCTTCGACATGGACACATCGAGGCGCTTGCTAATAACGCTGGCGGTTTCCCTCGGGTTTACGCCCCGCGCCACCGCATCGGTAATGATATTGGTTAAATCGCCGCGGGCGGTGTCGCTGATGACCTTCCAGTCACTGAATGTTGTTAGCCTGGCCGCCGCTATCTGGTTCAGGTATCCAGGGCTGCTTAAAAGCTGCTGTAGCGTCGTCTGACTGGCGTACACCTGCGACTGTTGCGAGAGGTTGTTGAACGCCTCCAGCGTGCCGCGCTGAGCTTCTGCGACGACGTAATCCATCGCCCAGAGGTTTTGCTCGCCCCCATCCAGCAGATGGTCGTCGAGAATAGCCTGCACCGCTTCCAGCAGGTCAGCCAGTTCCTGCGCCGACATGTCGTAGATGAACTTGCCGGCGTTGACCTGGTAGAGCCGCAAATCCTCGCCGTGGTCGTGGCAAAGGAAGTGCCAGTTATGGCTGTTTACCTCGCGCTCACGCCCAGTAAGGCGCAGGTCGAACAGGGCTTTCAGCGCGCGCTTAATGCCGAGATACCGCTCCTCGATATCCCGGAACATCTCGGTTACCTGCTTTGCCGATCGGGTCGGGTCAACCTTGCTGCGCGGAACTATCGGCAGCCCCACCTTTGCCGTCTGTTCTGGTGTCATCGGCCAGTGGATCATCGGTAGTCACCTTCTCATCCGGTTTCGGTGGTTCTTTTGGCTCCGGTAGCGGGTCAAGCCCCACAATCTCGCGCAACTCATTTGCGGTAAACGGCGCGTCTCCACCATAGTAAGGCGTGGTTTTCTGCACGATGTCAGCGAGTTTCGAAGCGTTCTCGATCTTCTCTTTCTCGCTTGGTGCCAGCAGGTCGCTCCACGAAATGGTGACCTCACCTTTGGTTGGTGGGTCGATAATCCCAAGCGTCCAGAAGCGTTCAAGCAGCGCGGTGATCCGGTCTGTCAGGAAGCCATTGCGACGCGTGTTGCGTCGAATAGCCCAGTCCGTTTTATCCTCGTCGCTCGCCAGGCGCCCGGTCTGCTGACCGAACAGGATGGTGAACGGGATTTGCACAGAGGCGGCCAGTTCGTTTGCGGTGACTTCCCACGTTGGGCCCGGGTCGCCGGGCGTAACGCTCAGAACGCGCATCTGCCCGGCCTGCATTACGGCCGCCGCATCAGTACCACGATTAAGCTTGTTGACCTTGTCGCCCATCGCTTCGCCGAGATCGGCATAGCCAGCCTTCTTAGCCTGGTCTGCCAGCGTGTTCATATCGGTTTCTTTGCTGAATTCGACGGCGATCTGACGGCTCGCGTTCTTCAGGAAGCCCTCAGCGCCACCGCCTGAAATCTTCTCAAGATCGAGGCATTTGTTGAAACCAGCCTCCAGCAGCGGGATGCCGGACAGGACGTTTTCGTATTCAGACCCTTCGCAGAACAGGATAACGCGGCTTGGGTGTACCGGTTCTCCGCGCATCGGCCCGACAAAAAGCTCATCGCCGACCGGCTGCTCGTTGAAGTTGAACATCTTCGGCTGGCCGAACGTTTCTGACTGACGGTCGTTATCCCATTCGGCGACAGTTAACTGCGGCTCCCATACCGGGATAAGTTTTACCAGAGCTGACTCGCCCAGGGATTTCACCAGCTTGGTATCTACTGGCTTGTTCCAAGACTTATTGTCTTTCACCTGCAGTAGCAGCGCGGAGTAGCGCCCGACCATATTGCGACGATCGGCATCCTTCACCTTCGGCCACAGCTTCTTCATGAACTTGGTGACTTTCTTTTCCCAGGCGTTTGTTTTCTCCGCTTCCTGCGCTTCATCACCGTCGACAATGACCGGATAGTCCTGCCAGCAACCATCCAGCAGCCGATGTACCACAGCGAAGCCAGCGGCGTTGCGGCGGTACATGTTGTAGAAGTCGTTGAAGATGATCGTGCGCGGGTAGCCAAATTCCTGGTAAAGCGTCGGTCGCTTCGTGTTGCCGCCACCGATGCCGATGGCATTCAGGTAATTCGCTCGCCTCATTTCAGTGGCGAGGTTGTTCACAGCCAGTTGAAGGCCGTTATCTTGTTCGCTCACTGGCGATGCTCCTTAGAAGAATACTGTGCCGACCTGCTTACGGTTGTTCTTCGTCACTGCGAAGTAACGGAAGCTGTCAGCACCGTGCGAGGTGGCGTCATGGAGAGGTTTGTCTTTCCAGCAGCCGCGCTTGTCGTCCCACTCCTTCCGGTAGCCCTCAAGGTGAGAGATACCTTCTGAGCATTTCTCCTCATCGAATACGCATTTCGGGAGGATTTCACGCACCGACTCAATGCCGGTATCGATGCCAGCTTTTGGCACCACTTTGAAATTCAGTGAGTACATCTGACCATCGATTTCGTAACCTTCACGCGCAAGCTCTTTGCGTGACTTAGCATCAGCGGCAAACTCACGGTTTTCGATGTCGTGCGGCCCCCAGTGCTCGCCGTACTCATAGCCGCGGTCTTTCAGCACCTTCATGTAGTGCCTCAGCCCCTCGCCGGAGTTTTCGTAGTAGTCGATGATGTGGAACTCTTCGCCAACCTCGCGAACGAACCAGATCGCCGTGGAGTCGCCAACGCCGATATCCCAGAACGTGTGCACCGGCAGGTGTGAGTTATCAGGGATTTGGCCGATCCGCTTGTTGGTGTAGAGCCATCGGAACTGTTTGGCGTAATACGCGCCATCGACCGACTGCTGGAACGCCTCGGCGGGAATGGTCGGGTATTCGCGCTTCATGTCGTCGCCGAGCGTTTTCTCTTTGGCGTAATACCAGGCTTTCTGGCGCTCATTGACGACTACGCCGTGCTTCGCCGCCATTTCAGCGAAGTACTCAAGCAGGCGCTCCGGCAGTGATTCCACCGGGTCGATTGCGTACTGCGGATTCTTCCACCAGGAGAAGAAGAAAAACTTCCAGTCCAGCGAGGATAATGGCTTGCCCTGCAGCAACGCTTTCTCTGCCATCTGGCAGTAATCGAAGAAGTAACCCGCCCGGCCCTCGGCTGTGCTCTCGATAGTAGCGAAGCATCCAGTCGATACCGCCTCAAACGCACCAGTGACGATCTCACGGGCTTTGTCCGGATACTTGGCGCATATCTTCCCGAACTCGGAAACGTGCAGGTAGCGCAGCGTACCGCCACGAAACGACGTGCTGACGTATAGCGATCCGCCCTTCTTAAAGACGAGCTCACCAGACGAATCATTGCTCGCCGGGTTGGCAGCCTTTATCTCTGCCGGCAGCTTGTCGTATGCGTACTTCACCTTTTCTCGGAACAGGCGCTTTGCGTCATTCAGCGTGTGGGCAATTAGCGCACACTTCGCCGACTCGAATAGGGCCGCGTCGAGCTGGATGATGCACACCTCAGTTGTGAAGCCGAGTTGCCGAGCTTTCAGGATGATGTTGCGGGTGTGGATCCCCTCGAAGTATTCCCGTTGCTCAGGCGTCATCCTGAACCGCGTTGGCTTTCCCTCTTTGTCGGTGATCCAGTAGAGATTGTTCAGCCGCCAGTCTTTATCGGACAGCAGCTTGATGTGCTCAGGTTTCATTACGCCCCCTGAGACAGTGAATCCATCAGGTCAGAGATACTGTCGGTATCGTTGTTCTTGTCGCCGTTATCGATGTTGTAGGCTTCTCGCTCTGCCTTGATGACTTTAATCTGCGCATCTACACCTGCAACGAGTGAGCGAGCCAGAGAGGCATGGTTTTCCTCAGTGAAGTCCACATCATCCAGGAAGTCGCCAAGCTTACTTGCGATACGACGCCAGCGCGCCAAATCTACACGATGCTCAAGGACTATCGCTGCCGCTTCATCAGCCGCTTCATTAACGATCTCTTCATCAGTTCGCACCTGTTCGCGCGAACCATCATTGCGAACCTCTTTGCGAACAAGCTTCTGTCGTGTTGCTTTCTGAACCTGTTCCGTGAGGTCTCGTTGCCATCCGTTCTGTGTTGCTCGCTTACGGATAGCAGTATCACTTACACCATGCTTATCAGCTATTGCGCGGATGGACAATGAGCCAGCCCGGTAAGCCGACTCAATGGCCTCCCAATCTGGTTTGCTCATTTGTTACTCCGTCGTTTGTTCGGTCTGCTGTTCCGGTACCGGCGTGAACTCCACGCGCTTTACATCGGCAGGAGCGAAATACAGCCACTCGCCCGTTTCCGTCGCCAGCGGCACAAACCCGTTAACCAGCTCAGGCTGACGTCGTGACATCTTGCCCGTGAAGGTTTCGCCTGTCTGTGTAGTTAGCGTGATTTGGTAGATGTCGGACATTGGTAGCCTCTTTGCGATCCAATTAGCTAATAGCCAATATGGCATGCTGAGAGCCAGCAGCACGCACCCAAGCTTTTGTCGGCGGCGTTACGCTTACCCATCCGCTGATAACATGCCCGTAATCTGACGAAGACGGCTTTGTATCAGAATCAAATAAGTGAATAGCACCAGATAAAACCTGCACGGATTTCGTTTCCGTTCCATCGCTGATTTGCTGCCACTGAGTAGTTAGTGTCAGTTTTTGAGTTGTCATAGCTTGCACCCATCGCAGTCTTCTTCGCTGTCGTCCACGCTCTCTGTGCGATCAGCTACTTCGTTTGCTTTCTTCTCAGCTTCGGAAAAGTCGAGATGTGAAATATCAATGTCGTCCACTTTGAACTCCGGATGTTAAAAAGCCGCTATGAGAGCGGCTATCGGGTATTTGGTCATGTTTATGCTACTTTCCCCTGCATGATGGCGATCATGTCCGGGTCCATCTGGTCGATAATTCGTTCTCGTGCTGCATTAAGAAGTTGTTTACGCCCGCCAGCGCCCCATTTATTCATTACCCTGGCGCAGTCGCTAACCTCTTTCGTCTCCATGTCGATAAGCAGGTCAAGCCGGTTAAGGCGATTCATATTTCCTATCCCGTTCAATACTGATTCTCGGAATGTTTCATAAACTCGGATTTCAAATTCCGGCTTAATCCATGCCGCGTATCGGATGGCAAGGAGTTCAGCAGCCCAAACACCAGGCTCTCCACCACCATTAATAACCTTAAGTGGTTGAATTTGTTCCAGAGTGCTTTTTTGCACTCTGGCTTTCATGGCTTTTATGAACCGCTTAACCTGAGCGCTACGTAAAAACTGGCTTGGTCGCTGCTGTTCTGTTGCCTCACCATTTGCGAGAGCAGCCGCATGAAGATCGTTAAGGTTGTATCGTCCTTCACTATCAACTCTGACTGATACGCCATTTACAACAACTGTTGGGTGTGTCATTGCGTTTACCTTATAGAAATAAGCCTCGTTGCCCAGAAAGACCGCCCACAAAGAAGCCGCCGCTTATAACGGTGTTTCTCCGAGACTTATTTCTGTAAGGCTTTGTGTTTTGAGTGCGCCGGGCATGGCGATAGTTTGATGAAAAAAATCCCCGCCGAAGCGAGGACTTTTCTGTTGTCACTTTTTGTCAAACTGCTTAATAGCTCGCGCAATGATGCCGAGCACAGAAGCACCAGAGACGATGTACGGCAACCAGTTTTGCGGGATTAGTGATTTAACATCCGGCGGGATCTGATCCCAGACTGATGCACCCAGTGCCATAGCAGCCATGATACGTACCGACCACATCTTCCAGAGATGTGGCGCGTTATCAATGAGTTTCATTTTTCCACCATTAAAAACCCCGCCGGAGCGGGGTTGGTTGTCACCACATTTTTGCGTTGAAGTAGGCCCACTGGATATCAATTGTTCCTGACGTACTCGATGCGGGCTGTCCGAAGACTTCGAGATAGTCCCCGGCGTTCAGATTAACAGTCCATGTCGCTTGGCAAATGTTTTGCGACCATGTGGCGTTTTCTACCCACGTGTTTAGTCCGCTATCTGCACCGTTAATCTTCAGCCAGATCCCAGTCTGAGTTACGTTGTTAGTATCCTGAACTCGATAGCCAGCGGATATCTCATACGTGCCAGAACGCTTGATATCGATGCGCCACTCTGTCCCTGCATTGTGCATTGCCAGAGGGTCAGTCTTACTGAAGCCCGCAGCGTTTGACGGGAACTGGATTCCCCACCAGTTGTTACCAGACAACTGACCGTTATACCGCTTCCCGATCAGACATACAGCCGGGATGCGCTCAGAGAACTCAGCAAGCAAGTCCGTTGTGCTGACAGCCCTGATTTTTACAATCTGACCGTGCTCCAGCCTGACTGACGCGCTCCCGTTAATTGTCACGCCTGATGGCGGAGTGATCGTCACCGTCCCCGTTGTTTTCTCTGTACGTCTAAACTGTACCTGAGAAAAATCAACCGTTGTCGTGATAGCAGGGAGCGTGATGTTGACTGCTGTTGTACCCGCAGTAACATCGTAGAACCCACCCCACGCTGTCAGTGTCCGCGTTGCCGTAATTGTGGATGATGCTGGGTATATATCCCCCAGGTTCTTCCATCCACTACTGTACTTAAACAGCGTCTGCGTCGTGGCTCCGAACATTACGGGCAGTGTCGCAGGGCAGTTCGCGTAACTGCGATGTACGGCCACACTCGTTGCGATGCCATTTACGGAGATTTTAAGCAGCAAATCCCCTCGTGCCCCTACTGTCGGCGATGCAAAGTCGCAGATGTAGTAGCCGTCCGTCGAAGTCGATGTGTCAGCAAGAAGCGCTGTGAGTTGCGCCTGACTTGTCAATACTGAGCGAACAAGCAAGTTATCGAGATATACAACAGTCCCGTTGTTGCTGACGATTTGCAGACCCGAACATGCAAGGATATATACCGTATGCCCTGCTCCCACACTCAACCGGACACCACTTGTGTTCACAATTGTCGTTGAGCACGCCAGCCCGGCGTTGAGGTTATTAAGTACAACGCTCGATGCAGCTATTGAGCCTGTAAAGTCGCAGTTCGCAATAGTTGCAAACCCGCTAGCTGTGGCGCTGGCGACAAACGCGGCACCTGCCTGCCCGGTTGATATGGCAACCTGCTCCAGATGGTGCGCTCCACCGGACTCGTTCCACGTAAAGGCTGGTGAAGCAGCGTTCGTGAAGAACACATTTTTCAGTCTGATGCGTGTTGCGGCGGTTGTGATACTGCCAACGATTTCAACGTTGTTGTTACTGTTAACGCCACGACCGATGATATTAATGTTCTGCTTGCTGACTGACAGCGCAGTCGCCGTGTAACTACCGGATGCAAGATTAATATCTCCAGGCTGGGCCACAACGGATAGCGCCCCCGTCAAGGTCGCCTTCGGACGATACAGCGAGCCTGAGTTTGCGTCACTACCTGCCGCCTGAGACGCCCACACGTTTTTACTGTCAAACTTGTCCATCTGGACAGGGTCTTTGTACCAGGCCAGGGTGACGCCATCATTTGCCAGTACGACCTTTGCAATATCACTAACGGCCCAGGCGATACCAAACTGCGTTCCAGCGGTCGTAACTTCAACAAAATCACCCACCTTCAGCGCAGTTCCGCTAAATGTAGTCGGCGGGTTTGTGAGTGTTGGGGTGTTTGTTGCCGCGTTCCAGACGCCAACCTGGCGACGAGTCGCCTGCGCTTCCGAAATCGCCGACAAAATGCGAGGTTCAGTTGCTGCACCCGTCAGTGCTTTCGTTGTGTCCAGCTTGTCATAGTTTGTTGCAAGCGGAGCACCACCGCCACCTGTTCCCGGAGCACCCTCCGGAAGCCACAAGTTGAGCACCTGATTAGGGGCGTTACCAGTAATCTCTGCCCGCGCAGGCTCACCAGCCGCCAGCGTGGTTACAGTGCCGATAGCGATATTGTTATTACCCGTAACTTGCAGTCGCGCAATCAGCAATCGCCCGACATATGGCGCAGTCAGTCCGGTGCTTGTTCCGTTGATACTCAGCGTTCCGCCGGAATCCTGCCAACCCATGACATCAAAGTACTCTGTGGGCTTCAGCGTGACGACAGTTTCGATGTTCATCATCGTCCCTTCGCCAGCCGTACCGCCTGCCTGAGAACTTCCCAGGCGCGTTCCGTCCTTCATTCGCAGCCACATCTGACGATATCCGGCAGTATTCTGCTGCCATACGTTCTGTGCGGAAACGAGGAGCGTGATACTTGCTGTTGATGTGTTTGTCACACGACCATTTGCGAACGAAATGCCAGCGCTCGCCGGATTCAGTTCCAGCGATGAGTCCGCTGTGTCGTAGTTAATGACTGTATCCGTGGCGTTTGGTACAGACTGCGCGGCAGACTGCATTCGGGCAACAACTGCAACAAATCCATTACCTTCACTGATAACGGAAGAACCACCTGCTGGTATACCCAAATCCAGCTTTTGCCCGGTCGGTGTTGCTCTCAGTGTGGCTGTCGCCGGACTTCCAGCAGGAAGCGTCGTGACGTCTCCGGCGCTAAAATTGAGATTGTCCAGAGCATCTCGGTACGGCGTTGCGATGCCAAAACCTGTCAGCTCAGAAATGGCCGCAGCGAGACGGGAGCCACGGAACCAGTGCCCTGCGTCGTTCGGATGCACTAAGTCGCCGTCAGTGTAAAGCTGTTTGTTGTTCGCGTTGATCCAGTCATTCACATCAATGAACGGAATGCCAGCTTCCGCGCACAAGTCCATCAGCGCTGTACGTACAGCGGAAATCTGACCCGTCGAGCCAATCGGCGTGGCAGGACCAATCTGAATGACTTTTGCGAGCGGGCAGAGCTGACGAATAAGCGCGACTGATTCTCGCCAGTTTGTTTGCAGTCGTGAAATATTCCCGCCCGCGGCGTCGTTGTAACCCAACGCCAGCGTAATAATTTCGGGCGTAAAAGTGATTGACGTGAGCTTATTCTGAATGCGCTGCTGCGGCTGCGTAGAACCCGATGACGTCCAGCCCGCGCCGCCGATACCGTCCGCAATGCCGTCCAGACCCAGCATGTCGCACATCACGCGGAACTCAGCGAAATTCGCCTGAGTCGCGCCGTTGCCGAATGTGTATGAGTCACCGAGCTGCCAGATAAACGGGCGATTGCTACCAGCTGGATACCAGACCCCGTAGTTGCCGCCAGTCACTACGCCCCCGAACGCCATATTCAGGCCGCTGAGGCGATACGTGCGGGGCTTAACTACACCAGACCAATCTACAGTATAAATGTGCGGCTGCCCGGATGAATCAGTTTTAACACTGCGGTTGGCGATTCGCTGCCCGTCGACGAATAAATCGTATTGTGAGTTGTAACCGACAAATCGGAAGTCAAGCACAGGGGCGTCACTGACAAACTCAATGATGGCCTGTGTATCAACGCCCCATGTAGTGTTGCCGCGATAGCCAGCAACAACGTCTTTCGGCGCATAGCCGATGTACTTAAACGCAGGGCTGGTGCGGCTCCACGTAACGCCGCCAATAGAGCTCGCCACCCCAACGTTCCATGTCAGCGTGAATGTCGCACCAGTACCGCTTCCTCCCGTTACAGAAACGGGGTTGGATGGCGTTGTCGTATAAACGCCTGGGGTAGTTACTGCTACCGCCGTAATAGCGCCGCTTCCGTCAACTCCCGTAATACGCAGTCGTGACGGGGCAGCAAAAGCACCACCCGTTACCGTCAGAGTTTCGCCGGAAACATACCCAGAGCCACCCGCAGTGATGGTCACACCAGATGCGCCAGTGCCTTTTGTCAGAGTTGCCACTGGCGGGAGACTCATTACTGGCACTGGCCCCGTCATGACGGGCGCTTTTTGCATCTGCCGCAACTGCGACATCCACTCTGACAGTGGGCGTGAATTGCTGGTTCCGGTTGCAGACGTTGTTGATGTCTGATTATTCATCGGCATGATTAGTATCTCGCTGCGCTGAACGGAATTGCTGACGCGCAGTAAAGCGACACTGCTTTTGTTGAGCGCCCTTCATAGTACCCAAGTGGAAGTAATGCATAGCTTCCTGGCGTGTATGCGCTGGCAGTTCCGCCAGTATCGTTGAACCAGAGGGTTTGAGTCTGAGAAAGGTTCTGGAGTCGGTACTCAGTTGCCGTTGCATCATCAGTCATGATCGTCACAGCAACACCGGCTGTCGTCATTCCGCTAAAATCAGTCAGACCTGCCGCTGATACTGGTTTATTCTCTACAGGAAATCGTGTGCTCATATCAGTCTCTCACCATCGCCATCCAGTACCGCACCCCACCGACAAGCAGATACATCTGCGAATCACCTTTCTCACTGTTTGACACAAAATAAAAACCCGTCACCCCGGTTGGGATATCCGTCTCTGCGGAAACGGTATTTACTATTACCGCTGGCTCTCCAGATGGGATGCCGAGATTAAGAACTTGGCTCGGCGAAGCTCCGGTTAAGTCAGCAGTTGCAGGAGTGCCTGGCGGGAGGGTAGTAACATTGCCAATTGTGATGACGTTTGCCGGGCCAGCCGCGCCATGCAGAGACAGGACTGCCCAATACGAATCAGTTACCAGCCCTGTTGGCTGCTGCCCTGTGTTTGCCGTGAGGCAGAAGTACGATGTACCGTCGTAGCTGACGGCATCATCCGCTACATATGCCGTTCCTGCATTCCACACGCCGCGCCATTCAAGACCTGCCGGTCCTACATCGCCGCGCGGTATTTTTAGACTCAACTGCTGCGAAGGGGCAGTTCCCGTAATCACAGCCTCTGCGGCAGATCCTGGCGGGAGCGTCTCGACGGCAGCTATGGACAGGCTGTTAGCCGGACCGGGTGGACCATCCTTTCCTGGCTTTCCGGGGCCTATCTGAACGCCGTTTACAAAAAGCGCCATTTGCAACCTCTACAATAAACCCGCCGGAGCGAGGCAAAAAAAAAGCCCCGCGTTAGCGAGGCGTGTTCAGAATTTTGTGCTGGGTTTCTTTTTGCCAGCCTTGTTCATGTTGACGCCATCCCCGCCATGAATGACGGGGTTTACGGCGCGTTCGATTACGCGATTACTCATCCCGGCAGCCCTGGGATCGTAATCTGCAGTTGGTTAGCCAAGGTGTTAATCTCAGCGACCAATACAGGCTTCGTATATCGCCATGCAGCGAGCCCTTGTCCGCAGAAGCTCGCCATGTCCTTCTTCTGGTCAAACTCATGGCACTTCATGTTGAGCTGCGCACTTAAACTGTTGCGATGCTGAAGCTCTCCGGTGAAGTAGTCATCGAGGACCTTATATGCCGCGTACTTAAACCCGGGGTTTAACCAGGCCGCATAATCGTAAGCAACAAACTTTCCGCCATAGGTTCCGCCGTGTACTCCGCGGGTAGTGAAAACCACAGATTCGTGGTTTTTCTCCAGCTCGACCAGGAACTCTTTAGTCTGCTTGTTTCGCAGATAGTGGTACGGAGATTCAGCATCACTTTTACCACTGGCTTTCCACATATCGGTGAGGCAGATCATGCCGTCTTCCCCGACACGGATTGGTTGATTGAAGAGGGTTAATGATTTCATAGCGTGCACCTTTCTTTGAGATGAACCTTTGCCGCATAGGAAATCAGCCCGTCGAGGCTCGCCAGCACTAACTGACTTCCTCAAAGGCTCATTTCAAAGGGTATGGTTCGACGTGGTTTGAATGCGCATGCGGTGCGCGGTGAAATAAAAAAGACACGCTATTGCGTGTCTATGCCGGATAGCCTTTGTGGGGTAGCTGGAAATGCGGACCGTCTTTCAGCGTATTCCAGTCACCGCCCCACTCGATGGGTATGTTCAGCTCCGCACTGGCAGCCTTAAACGCATCAGCAATCTGGCGGTAATATTTCATGTCCCACGAGCCGGAGGGGGTCGGGTATGCAAATACATCAACAGCGTGTCCAGTAATGTGGCGACTCTTCAGCGTCTGCGACTTACCTTCTGCCACAAGCTGCTTTTGGCGCTCAGGGGTACGCAGACCCTCAGTGATACCAAAGTCAACATGGGATAGCTGGAGGGCGCGACGGACAACTTTAACGAGATCAGGATGAACCCCTTTAAGTCTATCCTCGCTGCGCTGAGAAAATTTAAACTCACTCATGCTTACCACCGGTTCGTTTGTCAAATTCGCGCAAAGCTACTTTTCTCAGCCGACGGACGCCGATAAATCCGATACCGCCGCCAATAGCAGGGGCTATGTCGTCAGGAAGACCAAAGAATCTAAGGGCGCTAGTCAGTGAAAGCGTCAGAAGTCCGCAAAGAACCCCTTCAATCCACTCTCCGTCACGGCCAGTCCTTCCGTCGTGAATCATTCGCGCGTACGCTATCAGCACAGCCAGAAATGAACCCGATATTTGCGGCCACGCCGCTTTAACGTGATCGATAATTTCGCGCCAGAAATCAGGGTTTTTATCATCACTCACTGAACGACCCGGCATACACGCGCTCCGGTGTCTCCACCGCCTAACGAGTTAACAAACTGACGATCTTTCTCGCACAACACACGCAGTGCGCCGATTTGTGCGCCCCACGAATCCGCCTTCCACTTTTCGATAGTGGCAAGCACCTCGGCATCAGTCTGTGCAGAAGAAAGGCCGTAGACGATCACAGCTCGCGGATATGCGTAAGCCGCGTCGTCAATACTGTTTTTAGTCTCAGTAGTGAGCCACGCAAGAAGGATGGCAATTAACAGCCACGGTGAAGCTCCGGCAAGCAGGCTGCGTGCCAGATTTTTAAAGTCAGGCATACAGCCTCCGTTTTGATACGCGCCGGGAGGGGCGTAGATATGAAAAAGCCCCAGCGGATGCCAGGACTTATGCTTTATTTCAGAAAGGTCGTGCTTAGAAGGCCATAGCGTAAATCACCACGGGAAAGAGCACGGCGTATAACAAGATACTTACCAGACCTCGGCCTGAGGAACTAAGGAATCTGGCAAATACCGGGCTCAGTTCGCGCCATGCTCTTACCTGTTATGGGCTCCGTTTCGTGGAGCTGACGGGAAGGAGCGCTACTCTTCCACCTCATGCAAGATAACACCGCCACGATGACGATGTGTTTTGCTATCGGTATGAACGCAAAAAGCCCCGAGCTATTAACTCAGGGCTTTGAATGAATGTGTACGGACTTTGGAAGGAGTGATGATATACGCCTGAGCCATCCCACCACCGCAGACAAGGTAATTAACCCTGACTAAAGCTTTCACCTATTCCGTCGCTCGCAAGCGGCTTTCGCACACTGCTCTTTCGTCTTTGACTGCCGAGCCTATATGAAATATATACCTTCAATTTTGCGAAAGCAATACATTTAGGACAATTTACCTAAATATTATGCTGCCTGTGGAAATTCCTTCTCAATTTCGCGCCTCATCGCATAAAAGATTTCTGAATCGAGCACGTTCTCGCACCAGACAACCCTGCGCCTGCACGACTGGATGTCCATTCCGGTGACTGCATTCATCATCCTGGCGATATCTTGCGTGCAATTGCGATTGCAATATCGCTTAATAGCTACATCGCGGACGGGGCTTTCACGGTGAAACGTCTTGATCATCACACGTTCAACAAAAGCAGCATCATCGGATTCTTTGGCGAGAGCGATGATGTTGCTGAACGATGATTGAGGGATGACCAGTTCGCGAGCTTTCTTATAGAGCGCATCTCCACGCAGTCCATCTTCTTCGTAGAGGCGCATGACGACAGACTCAATCTGTTTGGCCTTGTCATCACTCCACTGACTACGAATCATCAGGCGACCGATGACGTTGATTGCACCACCTGGAGAATCATCTCCGGCGTTAACCTTTCCCCATACCTGAAGCATGTAGTGAACCCATGCTTTCTGTCGTGAGTTGATGGTTTTTTTCGGGTGCTTCCATACGCGGCGGAAATGAGCATCGTCGATAAAGTTGACCATGCCTAATATCGGTGTGTGTCTCATGCAGCCTCCGGATCATGGTCTGGCTTATTGAGCCCCAATCGATTAATCAGCTCACGACGACGATGAAGAAGAATCACCATTGCCTTCTCCGCATCTGCAATCTGGAAGTCAATATCCTTAAGGTCTTGCTCATCCCTCTGGCGCTGCTTAATTGCTTCGTGAATGTTAGTTACGCTGCACATACGGGTTCTCCTACTAAGCTGTCTAACTGGCGACGCATCATCTTCAAGGCTCCATCAGGGAATGGCTGACGAGCTAAGCCAGCAAAGATGGCGCGGATTTTCTTGTCGCGGATGCGCTTGAGTAACTCGGATACTGTTGCGCGGATGGTGGCGTTAATCTTGCGGTCTTCGAGCTGTGCGAATCGTACGGATAACTCCACGGTGACCAGAGCGTCCAGATACTCTTCGCAGACCTCTTTGCTTATGTCTGTCATGCTGCTTTCCTCATAAATTTGCGCCCGTACTCCATCAGCACATCGCGATCAACCGCTGTCATCCTGCATTCGCCTGAGCGTGGATATGGATGCCAGATGATGAGCATTGAGCCTTTGTTGTTGCCGTTTACTGGTTTACCGGTTTCTGCATTCAGGAATGAGAGACGGCCGCCCGTGATAAAGCGAACCTCATGCGCTGTCTTAATGGCCTCTCTGAACCACAAAACTGACGTGTCTGCCGGTAGCAGCATTACGCATCCGATATGATTATCTGTGTTCTCCTGAGCGGCCTTTTTCACGAAAGGCATTGGGGTGCTGTAAGGTGGGTTAAGCCACGCATACGCTCGATTGACACCAACTGGCATTTTGCTTCTCCAGTTAGCCTCAAGCGTGTTTTCTTCGGCGCTAATGAATGTTTTGCACAGCGCGTTTTCCTGATTAGCTGCAGCATCCAGAAAGAATGGAAACTCACACCTAAGCGCCCGGTATATTTCTGGTGGCGTTCGCCACAAGTCTTTAATCTCTGCCGGGGTGTTTGATTTGTCCGTCACGCTGCCTCCTGTCTTGCCCTGACCAGTTCACGCAGCAAAGCCCTGTAACGCTTTCTGATAGCGTCAAGCTCTTCTCTGGTGTATCGGTGAGTGGTGTTGTTGTTTTCGAGCGCCTCAACGCGTTCTGCGCCGATTTTGGCTATGAGATGAATTCGGTACTGCTGCTGATTTGCTGACAACGCCACATTGCAGTGATGACATTGTTTATTTATGTTGTCTTCGTGATACCTAAGATGTGATGCCTTACCTCTTGACCTAAAATGCCCCGCTTCCCACTGTACCGTTGTCCACGTTCCGCAGCTGATGCATGGCAAATACCTGTCTCTCTCGCGGATGTAGTCATTCACAACTCGCTGTGTAAGGTCTTCCCAGTGCTTTAGCGGCTTAACCTCCGCCTTACGCTCTCTCCACTTTGCACGAGCTTCCTTGTCACGCTTGCGTTGTTCACGCGCAGCAATTTCCGCATCGCGTTGCTTATTGAACGCAATGGCGCATTTGTAGTTGTGGCAGACTTTCTGGAGAGAGCTTCGGGGGATGTATTCGGTAGAGCAGATTGGGCAGGTGCGAGGCTTGGGCGATTTGCCGTTAGCCATTTTCGTCCTCCATATCTTTTCCGGTCACATGGAAAACCAGATTATTCATGCACATCTTCAGATCGCATTCATTGCAGACATGCGTCTCGTCTTTTTTGAGCGCTTTATTGCAACGCGCACAGCACAACGTTCGACGTATGCTCTGCTGCTCGTAGGATTGGGCTTCTGATTGGCTAAGCATGGTTGGCTTCCTGCATCATGAGGAAGACAATCATGGCGGCGCGGAGAGGGTTTCCAGCTAAAGCGTGAAGGCACTCATCATATTGCTCATTAATAAAGGCGAATGAGTCATTGGTAGCCCGCGGGAAGCAGTTCTTATCATTGATTATTGTTATTCCATTACTCTCAATAATCGGCCATGCGTCTGCCGGGCTATGGCATGGGTCGAAAACTTTCCAGCCAAGACATATTCCCTTGAACTCACCACAATCTGCATATTCATGGATAACAGCATTTCCATCTGATGCGATAATTGAGAGACCATCTTTGCTGACTATTTTTCCCACCATTGCGTTAATTTCTTGGTCTGATAACTGTGAATAGTCCATATCAATGCAACCTCGCTGCTGTGGTTTCTTCGGGTTCCTGTAACTGGATAATCATGTCGGCATCTTCGAACTGGTACTTGTAGGCCTGCCCTTCATGGCCTTCTAACCGTCCTTGTACGAATCCATACATCCAGCTCATCATCATCTGAACTGCATCAACGCCGTCACCTTCCATATCTTCGAGAAGGTCAGCGAGTCGGTCTGCGTAGTCATCGTCTAAGCTACTCATAGCTAACTCCACATTCTGGATTGATACTGACTCCTACCCTTCGGCTCGCTGGCGTACTCTGGAAGCAATGCGGAAACCACCCATAACCGTGGGTCTGCGCTTAGCGTTCGTTGAGTTTTTACGTTGCGGGATTGGTAGGCGGTGATTAACTGAGTTGCTTCTTCGTTGGTGAGGTCGTGATGGTGAAACCAGGAATATTTCATTCATCCTGCCTTCGTTGTAGTTCCCGATACTCGCAACATTCGGGGATGGTTAAACGCAATCCCTTCTGATGCGCCCACTGGTCAATATCTGTCAGGTATTTGTGCATCTCTCCGATATCCAGCCTGCGCGTTGACTTGACATAGCGCGTCATACCGAACATGGTTACTGGCTTTGCCGGGCAAAACATATCTTTCAGCCACTCGTGAACTTCCTCATCGCTGAAGCGATCGACACCAGTAGCAGATAGTTGCTCTGCTATTTCAGTGTTCCATTTCCACATGAGGCTGTTTTGAGGTAGCGACCGCTTTTCACGGTACTCTGATATTTTGATGCGCCAGCGCTTGCCGGTAGAGAGTATTTCTTTGAGGACTGACCAGAACTGTGACTTATTGGTTTCGTGCAGAATAAACTCCTGCATACTCATCCCTCAAGTGATGCGACCTTAAGCTGATGCTCGATAGCCTGTCTTAACAACTGGGCCTGATAGAAGGCCTTCTCTGACATTTCACTTCCATCTGTGGTGATAGCCAAGAATTGCTGTCCCATATTTACGACATTAAGTAGCGCGTCACAAAGATGTCGGTATTGTCTACGTGTTAAAGTTACTGTCTTCTCGCTCATACTCACTCCTTCACTTTGATTCCAGCTGCGCTGAGGATGTCAGCGACTTCACTCATCGCAGCGTCATGCAATTCCTTTTCTGATTCGCTATAGCAGCATGAGCATGCTTCAGGAAGCTCAATCTCGATAGCTGCGCGAGATGCCTGCCATGCCTCCCATCGCCACTGGAACTCTTCATCATCTTCTATGGAGTATCCTTCACCATCACGCCAGAAATCCCATCCATGGCGAGGTGGTTGCCCATTGTGGCAATTAACTTCCCACCATCTCTCGAAAGCCTTTCTTGATTCGTCCATATTCCTCTCCATCAATGAACCTGCTCGCCAATTGTCATCTTTACGCGCATCGTTCCATCATCCCACTCGTGAAGCATCTCCGTCTTTCCTACGCTATCCAGATAACCGCGTACAAAGCTGAGACAATAGTTAACGCGGTCTTCACCCGCTGCGTGTACTGCCATCATTGCTTCCTGAAATAATTTGTCTGCTTTCTTCTTGTTCATCATTCCTCTCCATCAGCTGGCTAAACTACTGCCTTTTTGATTGTCATTTCTATTGGGCTTTCCGTGTTGTGCGGTCTGAATGTCACATCAACTACAAAGCCGATTTTGCAGAGCATCTCCAAAAGCATGTCTATCGAGAACTTTGATACATAGCCATGAAGCAAGTTGCTAACTCTTGGCTGGCTGACTCCAAGCCTTTTTGCAGCAACAACCTGTGTCCATCCTTCCTGCCTGATTAGCTGAGTTATCGTGATAATCAGCTTTGACTTAAGCGATGCCATGGTCAGCTCAACCGGATCATTGATAATCAAGCTAAAAGGTTCGTTTGTTGTTTTCATCATCCCTCTCCATCAGCGTGCTGGGGTGTTAGATTTTGGTAGTTGTTGCCTATCAATTTCCATTGGCCGTGTGCAATGCGTAGAGGATTTGGATTCACACGACCGTTCCGTATTGGATAGGCAAAAGGCCATATGTCGACGATAAAGAACCTATCTGTTCTCTCGCTGCGGATTAACTGTCCGGACTTAAACACTTCGCACCTCTCTTAATGATTTGTTAATAAATGCAGTCACAGTTTCACCCAGCCCTTGCCGCGAATGTTTGCAACTAGCGATTTCTTTTTCAGGTGCTGCATGCGCCTGTCAATTACGTTTATATCTTTCACCTCATCCCGGAATTTAAGCCAAATATCGAAAACGGGCGTTGGTTGATTGGAAAGAATGGAAATGATGTTATTGTCTAACGTTTCGAACCTGCTCACGCTCGAACCTCTTTAAGTTTTTGGTTGATAAATGCAGTCAGTGGGTTAGGTAAATCGTGGTCCGGAATCGGATCACCTCGCTCATTGCGAATAACCACTTTGTCTGACTTGTAATACTGATAGTGCTTTGGTCTGCCCTCTCTGCTGAGCACCTGACTTCTTACCAACTGAAAAAGAGCCGAGGTTACTGAGCATCGGGGGATTCTGGTGTTCTGGATTATTTCGGGACAGGTGCATCCGGGGTGTTCTGTGACGTATTTCTCGATGGTTTCAAGCTGAAATTTTGGCCTCATGATTTACTCCTAACACTCGTATTCATCCTGATAGCTGCGCAACTCGTTCTGCACGAATGCGTATGGGTCAAGACCAGAGTGTTTGTTGCTGAAGTAGTAGGTTTTCTCTGCGCCAGGGGCGTGTCGTGATTTGGTGCAGATGATTTCGGTTACGCCTTTAAGCTCTGTTTGTGGGTTGTATTTCTCATCGCGGTAGACCATAAAAATTACGTCGGCCTCCTGCTCGATAACACCAGACTCTCGCAGGTCAGAGTTAAGCGGTCGTTTGTTCGCGCGCTCCTCACACTTACGGCTCAACTGGGACAATGCGATAACCGGGCAGCGCAATTCCTTTGCAAGGTTCTTCAGGCCGGTAGCGATCTCACCAACTGACTGATTCATGTTTTCTGGGTTTGTCATCTTCATCTTTTGCAGATAGTCGACGACAATAACGCCAAGTCCACCAAGCTTTTTGTGCATCCTGCGAGCTTCAGCGCGTAACTGGTGAATGCTCAGGGATGTTTTGTCGTTGATGTGGATTGGTGCGGTTCCGAATTCTTCCAGGCACTTTCCAACCTTTGCCCATTCGGTATCCTGATTCTTGCCATTCTTGCCAAGCAACCCCTCTTTGCTGACCCCGGCGCGGTGGAACGCGATGCGCTGAGAAATCTGCTCGATAGGCATTTCAAGACTGAAGAACATCACAGGCTTCTTGCTTTTCAGTGCCACCGTTTCAGTAACCGTGGTGCTGAACATTGTCTTACCAGTACCAGGGCGACCGCCTACAACGATGAAATCCGTGTTGTTGAATCCACCAAACGCCTTGTCGATATCTGTTAGCCCAAGCTCTGTCCGGTGTTTCCAGATGTCGCCATTGATGATTGACTCAACCTCGTCAATTGCGATTTCAATTCCGTCTAGTATGTGACGCGTACCTGACTCGCTGAATGCCTCAATCCCTCCAATGCTGGTCTGGATATTGCCGATGATGTCTTGCACGCTGTCGGTAGTGGGCTCAGAAAGCTTTTGAATCCCTTCCTGCAGCATCTGAATCATCATGCGACCAGATGTGAACTCTTTTAGCTTCTGAACGTACACAGGCAGATTACGAAGCGATGGAATGTCTTTCGTGGTTTCCGCCAGGTATGCGAATCCGCCTACCTTGTCGAGCTCTCCGCGAGCTTCAATGTCTGAGGTGACAGTCAGCAGGTCGACTGGAGACCCGATTGAGTTTAGCTTCTTCAGCGTGCTTAATACGACCTTGTGCGCATACACGGTAAAATCGCTTTCGCTCAGCCCTTCAATGGCATCCTGAGCTGCATCAGCGAATTCATCCCTCCCAAGCATGATTGAGCCCAGAACGTTGCGCTCGATGTATGAATCTACAAACCTGCTCATGCAGTAACTCCTTTACGCTGCTTGTGCTCGTTGATGGCCTGCTCGTACACCGAGCCCCAGTTTTTCGGGTTAAGTATCCAGTCCAGTGTTAACCAGGGCTGATCGCCTTTTGTCGTGAACAGGGATGATTTGCCTATCAGGTCGAATGCCATGCCCATGTGCCGCAACTCACGCCAGTTTCCTTGTGAGGTCTTACCGTTCCAGACAGCTTCCAGATCTCGATGCGCAGGACGGCGACGATTCCATTCGTGAGGTGATACTGCTTTGGTCGGGAATTTCTCGTTCCACAGAGCAATGATTTCTGCATGAGGACAGGCTGCTGGATTACTTCCCTGCCCATCAGCCCACACCAGTGCATCTGACAGGTAGCCATCAAAGCGAGTCATGGTGCAGATGTTGTTTGGCTTTGGCGCTGTCTTGCGCTTTGTCCAGCACGTTACAGCCCATTTGATTACCAGCTTAAGCTCATCAACGGAGTAACAAACCCCTTTGGCTTTCACAGTGCTAAGGGCTTTCACAAACGCTTCAGGCGATGAGCATTTAGCCCCTGCCAGAACGTTGTAATAATCCAGACAATCAAGAGCGAGAGCTTCCACCCCCTCTGGGGGATTAAGGGGGGTTTTATTATTCTTGTTAAGTACCTTCTTGTTCTGTTCGACGGATGGTTCGACGACCCCCTCGACGGCTACAAGCTTCAAAGCCGCTCCATTACTGGATTTAGGTTCGACGGATGGCACGACGGAAGGTTCGACGCCTGAAATGCCCTGATATTCGCAGTAATTTGTGATGGAAATTACTAATCCAAAAGGGTTTCCTTCCTTGGTGATCATGTTTTCCTTGCAGAAAAAATTGAGCATTCTCTCAACCGCTTTAGGGCTCTTTTCCTTCCCATCCTGATCGCGAAGTTTTCTTGCCAGAACCGTAGTGGTTGTTACCAGTTGACCGGCTTCCAGCTTCCACTCTCTTCCTGCAAATTCGTTAATTCCAGGCTTGTAACGAGCTTCACCAAGCAGGCGGACCCACAATGCAAGCTTGGCCGTATCTTTCGACCATGGAGCATTGAGGGCGCTCCTGAACATGGCAAAGTGACCTTGCTTTCTGTTGTCCAAGTGAGAGCTCCTGGAAGACATCTCTTCCGTTCGTACTAACTTAACGACGCCCATTCTTCACTCCTGCTTTGGCTAGTCTGTAAACGCCAATAAGACGCTCTGCGAACGCCCGGTTATTGGCTGCTGTATTCACTAATCCTTCAGGTGAATCAGGGTGTCGAATCTCTTCTTTTTCCTGGTACTTTTTACGCTTTCGCATTAAAATATCTCCTGTAGTTAGTGTTGTTGACGTAACACAGTGACTCAAAAATCCAATGTGATTTGCTCTAAACGCTCAGTTACCGCTGGGCGTTTTTTGCTTTCTGGCATCACAGCTGCAATAGCCTGTCTTGCCACTTCACGAATCAGGCTTGTCTCCCAGACTTTCTCCAGAAGAACGAAAGTCACGGCCATATCGTGGATGTTTAATCGACTCACCTTTGAATCAGCCCATCCCGCCATCTTTGCGAAATTTGTCTGACCCATTGAAACGAGTCGGGCACGAAGCTCTGTTTCCACTTCGCGTACCTTTTTGCTGTCTTTTGCAAGCTCCATAAAATATTATTTTCCTTAGTTAAATAGTTAGTTACGCATCGGTCGATGCGTTGGTTGTAGGGACGAAACATCCCTGGCCTGATTGTGTAAAGAGCGGTACTTCTTACTGCTTAAGCTGCCTTGTTCGGATGTGGGAACAAGTCAGATAAATCAGGGCGGACCAGGTAAGCAGGGACATCTCCATTGGTAGCCATTTCGATGCGCTTGGCATTTTCTGCGGATACCTTTTTCTTCCCGTGCAACCAAGCCCATACAGACGGCTGCTTAACTCCACAGGCATCAGCGAGCTTCTGCTGACTTCCTACTGAGTCAATAGCCGATTTAATAGCTTTGTTGACCATAAAATAGCTCCTGCTGTGTTTTCAATTACCATAATAGCCAAAGCTATTCAGAAAGTAAATAGCTTTGGGTATTTGACTAGAAATAGCTTAGGCTATAGGTTGTTGGCATGAAACTAGATACTCTCGCTCAAAGACTCACATACGCTATGGAGCAGGCAGGCTATACGCAGGCCTCGCTTGGTGACGCCGTTGGCATGGCTCAACCAAGTGTCTGGAAGTTAACCTCAGGGAAGACACGCAATACGCGCAAACTTTTTGAAATTTCGAAAGTGCTTGGAGTTCGACCGGAATGGCTTTCTGATGGTACGGAACCTATGCGTGATGAAGGTGCTGTGCCTTCTAATCCAAAGTCTTCTATTCCTCATGAAAGTACATGGGGGTCTTTGGAACCATGGGATGAAAGCACACCTTTAAGGGGGGATGAGGTTGAAATTCCTTACCTGAAGGACATTGAATTTGCATGTGGAGATGGCCGAGTGATTGATGAGGATCACAATGGCTTCATGTTGCGTTTTTCTAAATCAACCCTTCGTAGAGTTGGAGCGAACAGTGACGGAAGTGGTGTTATTTGCTTCCCAGCTCGCGGTAACAGCATGGAGCCAAACATACCAGATGGCACGACAGTAGCTGTTAATACTAACGACAAAAAAATAGTGGATGGGAAAATCTACGCCATTAACGAGAATGGCTGGAAGCGCATCAAGATTCTCTTCCGCTCAGGACCGGAGAAGATAAGCATCAGAAGTTTCAATTCCTCTGAATACCCACAAGAAGAAAAGAACCTTAGCGATATTGAGATCATCGGAAGGATTTTCTGGTGGTCTGTCGTCGACTACTAACACACACAAAACCTACCAAACCCGCTTCGGCGGGTTTTTTATTGCCTGAAATCCGCAAAATATCACTTTCCAGTAAAAATAAATTCCTTTAGATATCAAACACAAAATACCTAAAGCAATTAAATTATACCTTTAGCTATTTACAGTAATAATAGCTTTGGATATAGTTAGTCCATCAGCAGGACGCTGGTAGCCAAACGGAACTGATTGGCAGCTCTTTAACAAGATGACATGGGGATGATTCGTCCCCGCCAAAGGAAGTTGCTTTGGAATGAATGCAACGATGGGTGGATTGCAGAAGACGCTCACCGGCCTAGGTAAATCAACTCTGCTAAGTCTGATGAGAACTAGGTGCATTCATCTCAAAGCAACCACTGGAGGTATCCAATGAAAGCCAGAGAGATTCGTAAACTCGAACGTGCTCGTCAGCACAAAGAGATGAAAGCCTACTGTAAAAAGATTGACCGTGCATTTTCACGGCTGTCGGAAGGCTGTAGTGAGCGTGTGACACGTGCCGTTTCGCATGCTGTTGCGCGTCAGAAGGAAGTTGAAGGTGGAGCAGTGTGTCTGCCTGAGGTTGCGCTTTTCGCAGCTGGTCATCGTAAGTCTAATAACGTTACAGCGAGGTAGCTATGAATATCGCGATTAAGTTTGCTCAAGAATGCGACGCAGAATATGAGCGTTACCGCAGTAAGTGCCGTAGTACTGTTCGCGGTGATGGGGTTCATGACCTTTGGGTGAAGCTCGCATGGATTAATCGTTGCGATAAGCGCAAATGGTTACGTGAGGCCGCATAGTCGGCCTTCTTTTGGCAGCAAGCCACAGAGGTGAATATGAAAGAGTTTAAGGGTACGCCTGGGCCGTGGAGATTCGATGAGCAAACAACATTATCGGGCGGTCAGGTGTTTTATATAGCGCAAGATGATAATGCCAAATACACACCAAATTATTCTGATGTATCGCAAACATGCAGTGGCGAGCTTAAACATATCCAGAAGGCAAACGCTCAACTGATAGCAGCAGCTCCTGATTTGCTCGAAGCTCTGCAGGGTTATATGTCAGCTGTAAGCGAAATGAATGAAGCAATGAAAGACGGATACAACGTGCAGGGTGCAATGTCAGCACTAATTGGCTGGGAAGACATGGCTCGCGCAGCCATCAGCAAGGCTCTGGGGGAGGAGTGATGAAAACAGTAAGAGTGACAATTGAAACTTCGTGGGTTGGCGCTAACGAGGTTGTAGACATCGAAGTCGATGATGATGCAACGGAAGAGGAAATTGCAGACGCAGCTCACGAAGAGTTTCTGAATTATTGCGGATATGGATATCACGTAGTTGGTGATGAAGAGGACGACGAATAGCAGCTGATAGCTAATTCTCTGAGTTAGCTATTGGGTGTAATACCGCACCACATCATCTAAAGGAGACGATAGATGATGTTCTGAATAGATACCCCTAGTTGTCATCTTTGCCCTCCACTGTGAGGGCATTTTTTTACCTGCATATCCATAGCACTTCATTCGAGGTGTTTTCGCTATGCCAATCAATTTAAAAGGAGCACACCATGCAACAGTTCGCTATTGCAGGGGCGGCATCGGTTCGCCCTTTCGACCCTATTTTATCTGTCCAGCATTCACGCCAGAACATCATCACCGGAGCAGACTTCAAGCAGCCTCGCGTTAAGAGCCTGCTGGAGCGTCTGGTTGAGTTTCTGAATCAGAAGGTGCAGCCATGAATAATCCAACCTACGAAGAACTTCAATTTAGATGTGAATCGTTGGCATCGGACAAAGAAAAGCTGGTTAATTGCATTCACGAAATTATCGGCATTATTTCGAATGCAGATAACGATTATTGCATGTGCGGAGACTTAATTGAGAGTCACGTAATCGGTGGTTGCGGACATCCCACAGGTTCATTCGATTATCACTTTGAAAAGTGGCTTGAGGCAGTGAAAACCATCATTGAAGCACCTTCAGCAAATGATTCTGACGAGCGTGATGAATTTGAGAAATCAGTAATGAGCGAGGTTTGCATTTCAAAAGAAACGCTAGTTAGCATGCGCACTACTGATGGCTACAGAAACTCAACACTATCAGGTCGAGATTACAACCATATGTGGCTTGAGTGGAAAAGAAAACAAGCCAAAGCCGCCGATGTGAGCGAATCGAAATGAGCATTGCAGATACCTGGTCAGAAGATGCCTTTGTCCGCCTTATGCAGGACATGTTGAAACAGCAGAAAGAGGATGCAGAAGATGCGCCTGACGATGACAGACAAAACAGAGATTAAGCAAATCATCGCGAGCTTTAACGACGATGACAATGCAGCGATTGATAAGCAAGTTGAGATGCTGTGCGCGAACATGCGGCCGGTGCTCAACATGCTGGAATCACATAGGCCTGACGACCACACGAAAGCAGCTGTGGAATGGCTTGGCGAAGACGACTGCAATTATCAGGAGTTCGCCACTGAGGTTATGTGGGACATTTTCAGGCCGCGCGTAGAGGTTGAGTATGCGATTGGCATATTCCTGCGCCGTCATACTTTCGAGGATGCAGCATGAGCAATATCGTTGATTTCGTTAAGCAGCAGGAACCGCTATTCTGCGGTGCATTAACCGAACAGACAGTTACATGGGCTAAGGAAAGTCAGTTCGCAATCCAGTACTTCCAGAAGAATGACTTCCTAGCAAAAACCGCCCTATCCAACCCTACCAGTGCACAGAACGCGATCATCAACGTGGCAGCCATTGGAATCACGCTGAACCCGGCAAGCAAGCTGGCTTACCTGGTTCCGCGCGACGGTATGGTGTGCCTAGATATCAGCTACATGGGATTGCTGCATCTGGCGCAGTCTACAGGCTCCATTAAGTGGGGTCAGTGCAAACTGGTGTACTCAGCTGACACTTACGAATCAAACGGCCTTGATAGCGCTCCTACGCACAAATACAACGCTTTTGGTGAGCGTGGCGAGGTTGTCGGTGGTTACTGCACGGTTAAGACTGCTGATGGTGACTACCTGACGGAGGAAATGAGCCTGGCAGAAATTAAAACGGTTGAAGCTACCAGTAAGGCAAAGAACGGTCCGTGGAAAACGTTCTGGGAAGAAATGGCGCGTAAGACCATCGTTAAGCGTGCCAGCAAATACTGGCCTAAGGCACAGCGTCTGGATAACGCGATTCACCTGCTAAATGAAGATGAAGGGATGCATCAGGAACCAGTGATGCCGCATAAGTCAGAGGAAGATATCCGTGAGGATGAGCGCAAACGCCAGCAGGAAATCATCGAGCACGTTCAGACGCTTTGCGATGACATGGCTCATGCTGAAACTATGGATGACCTTAAGCGCATCTTCGCTGAAGCGTATAAACGCACTGCAGGAATGAAGCTGCAGCAGAACGTTCAGGCCATCTATGCAGAGTGCAAGGCAAAGCTGGAGGTAACCAGTGAGCAAACTGTATGAGATTGCCAACGATTACGCCCGGCTGATGGATGCTGACTTTGAAGCAGACGAGATAGCCGACACGCTGGAAGGAATGGAAGGCGAGCTTACAGATAAGATAGAGCAGTTGTTGGCTATCTGTAAGAACGAAACCGGATATGCAGAGCGCCTCAAGGAAGAGGCTAAGGCACTCAATGAACGCGCGGCCGTAATCAACAACAAGGTCGATAACATCATGACCTACATCGCTAATTCGCTTGAGATGATTGGTAAGAAAAAGATTCGCGCAGGCATACATCAGGTAACTGTACGAGCGCCAGTCGAGTCGGTAGAAATCACAGATGAAGGCTCCCTTCCACCTGAGTACGTTGAATACGTAACCACAGTTAAGGCCGACAAGTTAGCTATCAAGCATCAACTCAAGGCCGGTAATGCTATTCCTGGCGCATCACTCAAGCTCGGTAAGCCAACTCTTCTCATCAAATAACCAATGCGAAAACTAAACGTCACTCCTGAAGAAATGAAGGCGGTGTGCGGCCGTATGGTCGCGCCCCGCGCAGCTGACCATCTCGGACTTACGTTAGCCCAATTCTATTACCTCGCTCAGAAGTATTCGTTATCTACAGCCTGCACACAGAGGGCATGGAGCCATCAAGACGAAGAGACGCTAGCCGCTCTCTACCGTCAAGGCTACCTGCAAAAGGACATCGCCGAAATGATGGGCAGAGGTTACACGGCTGTCAGGTCAAGAGTTACAAGGCTTCGCAAGCGAGACATGAACATGAGGAAAGCAGCATGATCGGAAATTACTACGACCCTTTCATCACTCCCAATGAGTTAATCGCCGGACACCGCTTCAAACCCATCAACGATATCCCACGCGAAGAAATGCTGAAGCGTGACTCATTCGGGAATGCAGAACGTCTCAACAACAATCGATACCTGACAGCGTTGTTAAACCAGAGGGCGACGAAATGAGCGTGAAACGTTATAGCGTTGGTGTTGATGGCGTAGACCCAAATGGGAATCTTGTTAAATACACAGACTACGCCGCACTTGAAGCCAGATGCATGAAGCTGGCTGCGGAGAATGCGGGGCTGAAGTCGGCCATTGAATACTGCATCAATCCCGACAATCAGCCTGAATACCATGACCAGGGTATGGGATGTGGAGTTGAAGACCACGGCTACCAGCGTGACGGTTATTCGGCTTGTTACTACGGATGGGAGTCGGCAATGGAGCGCGTCTACTCAGAGGTTATTCCAGACACCATTCCAGAAACCCCAGCTACCGACGATTTCCTGGCTGAAGTGCGGGCGCAGGGTGTGGAGATGTTTGCTTCAAAGTGCAAAGAAGAGTCGAAGCGTGCCCACTCTTCAGACGCCAGGGATTCCTGGTGGGTATCGGGTGAAAACGCTGACGACTTCGCCAGCCAGCTTCGCAAAGGAGTGCAGTCATGAGCAAAGTAACTTTCGTCGTTGAGTTTGAGGATGGTAAAGAGCCAGCAGTAAACGCTGGTATGACAATCTTTGGTGGAAAGCTAGCGGCTGTCTCATGGAGCGACGCGCTGGAAGAAAAAGTATTCTCCGTGCATGAAAGCCTTCCGTCACCTAACGACACGGTTCTGCTATTCGATTCATACGGCGAAGGATGGCTGATAGGTTGGCGTTCAATGTGGATGGCTTTCGGGCAGAAAGAGACTGGAAGTTGGCAATGGACTTTCCAGAACAGTGATATCGATATCGACGATGTTGTTATCACTCATTGGGCTCCAATGCCAGAGGAACCGGAGGCCGCCCAATGAGCAACATCGACAAACAGGCGTTAAATCAAGAAAAAATTGAATGGCTCAATAAATTAGCTGATATGGAGTATTGCAAAAGCAATCCTGGGCATTGGCTGATGAGCTTGAAGGATACAAACATGCTTGCGAAATTGGCTCTGCGCTCAGTGGCGCTGCTGGATGAGCTGGAAGCCAAAGACCAGCAGATTGCAGATTTGAAGGAAGCGTTCCGAATTGCATTATCTGCTGCTGGCATCGATGCCCCCGCCGCAGCCGGTAAAGGAGAGGTATCATGAGCACTATTACCAAACAATGGCTGCAGCAGAAAATTGCCGAAATGGAAGCTGCCCGCGATGAAATCCCGTACGGCCTGGACGAAGACGACAGCAACACGCTGGCTGCCCTGCGTATCGCGCTGGCATCGCTCGAAGCGGAGCCTGTATCGGTTACCGATGATATGGCTTACGCATTCCATCATGCGCTGTCAGATTCATCGTTAGGTGCTGATGAGGTCGAAGAAATTAAGGCTGGGTTGCGTGCTGCATTCGCTAATGTCACCGCCCCTCCAGCGCCGGTATCAGTGCCAGACGCGTTAGCCGGAAAGAGCTTTAACTATATTGCCAACAAATTCCAGGTTTCCACATCAGAGGCGCAGTGGATTCTTGTTGGATGGAACGCCTGCCGCGCCGCCATGCTTAATGGAGATAAATCATGAAGCTATTACCTTGCCCATTTTGCGGCGGTGAAGCAGAAGAAGACGGCGGCATGTTCTTTGAATTCTACGGCCATGAGCGCCAAGACTATTCTATAGCCTGCAAAAAATGTAGAGCAGAGGTGCGTTGCGATGTTGGCGAGCATGAAGGGGCGGATGCTCCATGCTCATGCCACCATGACACAAGGAAAATATGCGAAGAGAAATGGAACCGCCGCGCCACCATGCTTCAGGGAGCCGATGGTACCCTCACCAATGAAGGTACCATACCAGACAACACGTCATGCAAGTTGCGCGATGCGGTGGATGCCATTCGCAACTCAGGTATAGCAATTGACGGTGAGAAGATTCTGGCAGAGCGTGATGCTCTCAACTCTCCGGTGATTCCGGATGGTTGGGTGGCTTGCAGTGAGCGGATGCCGGATGAAGGGAGCAAGGTCATTGTTTTCCGTCCTCGCGCCGAAGAATCAAATGACCCACCAGTAAAAACGGCAACCTACAAGGGAGGGCGTGAGTATTATCACGGATTCGACTGTTATTGCGAGCCTACCCACTGGATGCCACTGCCAGCAGCACCGCAGAAGGAGGTGTGACGTGAGAAAGGTTCTGGTAAAACTCGATTCGCATCCCTACTTTCCAGATGTCTGGTTTACAAACAGCAGAGTCTTATACGCTCAGCAGGTATCAAAGATAAGACAGGACCCGGCCGCGCGGGACATTGATGATCTTGCTGGCGTAGTTAGCTCAAACGATAGCCGCTCTCAAATGGTTGTTGGGATATTTGTTGGTGACTCATATGTCCTTGTTCATGAGCTGAGCCATGCAGTGATAAATGTTTTTCATGCCATAGGGATGGATGCTAACACTGTGACCACAGAGGCCTTCGCTTATCTGATGGAGAGTTTTTACCGGCAATGTACTGACCATCTGAATGCATGGAGCGTAAGCAATGCCTAACCCATTCGACGCATAACAAACCCGCACATCGCGGGTTTTTCTTTATCCGGAGTCACCATGCAATACAACCTTATCCTGGCTGCCATCGCGGGTCTTATTGCATGGGCGGCTATCTCTTCACTCATTCACATGTCAGAGGGCTTGTTATGGCTAAATTTGCTGTGGGCGCGTTAGTTCAGCTTAAGTCTGGAGGCATCAGAGGGATGGTTGAGAGCCAGATTGAGCCGGATAGCGACCATCCGAAATACTGGTGCAAATGGGATGACGGCAACTACTCAGTGCATCACGAACACGAACTTCGCGCGGCTACTGTTGATGAGCCTCGCGTGTATAAGAAATTAGCGTAAGGAGATGAAAATGGACGTCAGTGGACTAAAAGGCATCATATCTCGAAAGCTTGAAATTCCTATCTCAGATATCGGTCGAGAAGACTTCAGGGAGTATGGAGTTAGATTTCGATATCTCGGTTCTTCATATCGAGCGACGACGGACCTTGCTGTATAGAAAGTTGAGGGAGGATGCCTGGTGACGGACGATGATGCAAGGCGGATTGAAAAACTGTTGCGCACTGAAGAATGGGATGGCGAGGGATTGCCTCCTGCGGGGTGTCGCGTAGAGGCTAATTACGGTGGAGAGTGGGTAGAGGCCACGGTTGCTTACACTGATAGACCTGAAGCGCATGGTGATGCAGTAGCATGGAAGGAAGCGCTTGTATTTGACTGCAAGACAACGCGCCCTTTCTGGGCTGATGAATTCCGCCCTATCCGCTCAGAAGCAGATAAGAAGCGCGATGAGGCCATCAAGAAAATTTGCGAGGTGCTTAGTGTTGGTAAAAACACAGAAGATGACGCAAAGAATATCTACGAATACATCAAGTCAGGAAAAATCGTAATCGACTAGACCGCCGCAATGGCGGTTTTTATTGGAGATAGATAATGGGCATGATGACTTTTGTTGTTGAGTTTGATGATGGAAAGGAGCCGCCGGTACACGCGAATATGGATGTTCTAGGCGGGAAGCTTGCTCGTGTTGCCTGGAGTGATGTTATTCAGGATATGGACGACATGGAGATTAATCACAGAGCGGAGCTGGCTCAAGAAGAGTTCTACCGTGACATTCAGGGGTAAGCCATGGAATCACACAGCCTCACACTCGATGAGGCCTGTGCTTTTCTAAAGATATCCAGACCTACCGCTACTAACTGGATTCGCACAGGCCGCCTTCAGGCGACACGCAAAGACCCCTCCAAACCTAAATCCCCATACCTCACTACACGGCAAGCCTGCATTGCGGCGCTTCAGTCTCCGCTGCATACTGTCGGCGTGAGCGCGGGTGATGGCATAGCAGAGGAACTGAAATGTCACTATTCCGCAGAGGTGAAACCTGGTACGCCAGCTTCACATTGCCAGACGGCAAAAGATTTAAGCAGTCTCTTGGGACAAAGGACAAAAGGCAGGCCACGGAGCTTCATGACAAGTTAAAGGCCGAAGCATGGAGGGTGAGTAAGTTAGGCGAGACACCTGATATGACCTTTGAGGAAGCTTGTGTCAGGTGGCTGGAGGAAAAGTCGCACAAGAAGTCACTGGATGACGACAAGAGCCGGATCGGATTCTGGCTACAGCATTTTGCAGGAATGCAGTTGAAGAATATTACAGAAACGAAGATTTACTCTGCCATCCAGAAGATGACCAATCGGCGGCATGAGGAGAACTGGAAGCTCATGGAAGAGGCGTGTCGCAAGAAAGGAAAGCTGCCTCCAGAATACAAACCAAAGCCTGCAGCGGTTGCCACAAAAGCAACTCATCTCTCATTCATTAAGGCGCTTCTCAGGGCGGCAGAGCGTGAGTGGAAGATGCTGGACAAGGCTCCGATCGTCAAAGTTCCTCAACCGAAGAACAAACGCATCAGATGGCTTGAACCTCACGAGGCGAGAAGGTTGATTGATGAATGTCCGGAGCCGCTTAAGTCAGTCGTAGAGTTTGCGCTTTCTACTGGCTTAAGACGTTCGAACATCATCAATCTGGAATGGCAGCAGATAGACATGCAGAGAAAGGTTGCATGGATTCACCCGGAGCAGAGCAAGTCCAATCAGGCCATTGGCGTGGCGCTGAATGATACTGCTTGCCGGGTGTTGAAAAAGCAAATCGGCAATCACCACAAGTGGGTGTTCGTTTACAAGGAAAGCAGCACAAAACCTGACGGGACTAAATCACCCGTTGTCAGGAAGATGCGCTACGACGCTAACACTGCGTGGAGGGCGGCATTAAAACGATCGGGGATTGAGGACTTCCGCTTTCATGACCTGAGACATACTTGGGCAAGTTGGCTTGTCCAGGCTGGAGTTCCGATTTCCGTGTTGCAGGAAATGGGTGGCTGGGAGTCAATAGAAATGGTTCGCCGATATGCTCACCTTGCACCGAATCACCTAACCGAGCATGCACGACAAATTGACTCGATTTTCGGGTCTTCTGTCCCAAATCTGTCCCATAGTGAAAATAAGGAAGGTACAAATGATGCGTAACTACTTGATATGACTGGTGCCGATAATAGGAGTCGAACCTACGACCTTCGCATTACGAATGCGCTGCTCTACCAACTGAGCTATATCGGCCCTGAGAGGCCGGTTACGAGTGTAACCACGGGGCAAAAGGTTAGATCTAACCGGGTGATGCGTCAATGCCCTTTTGAATCAAACGGCTACTTTTGCATCACCCGTGATTATTTACGCACGAATCGTATCGTCACCGAAGCCGATCCACTTATACGTGGTCAGTGCTTCCAGCCCCATCGGACCGCGCGCGTGCAGTTTCTGCGTGCTGACCGCCACCTCGGCACCGAGGCCGAACTGGCCGCCGTCGGTGAAGCGGGTGGAGGCATTCACATACACCGCAGAGGAATCCACTTCGTTCACGAAGCGATCGGCATTGCGCAAGGTGCGCGTCAGGATGGCGTCAGAATGCTGTGTGCCATGCTCACGGATGTGCGCAATCGCGTCGTCGAGATCGCTCACGATTTTCACGTTCAGATCCAGTGACAGGAACTCGTCGTCGTACTGCTCCGCGTTGACGGGAACCACGTTAGCCGGGCCATCCTGCAGCAGCGCGAGCGCACTGGCGTCAGCATGCAGCGTCACGCCGCTCTCGGCCATCTGTTTACTCAGGGCCGGCAGGAAGGCGTTTGCAATGTCCTGATGCACCAGCAGCGTTTCCACGGTGTTACAGGTGCTTGGACGCTGGGTCTTCGCGTTAACGATAATCTTCAGCGCCGGTGCAATCTCAGCGCTGTCGTCTACCACGATGTGACATACGCCGATACCGCCGGTGATCACCGGAATCGTCGACTGCTCGCGGCATAGCTTGTGCAGGCCCGCGCCGCCGCGTGGGATCAGCATGTCGATGTATTTGTCCATGCGCAGCATTTCGTTGACCAGCGCGCGGTCCGGGCTCTCAATTGCCTGCACGGCACCCGCCGGCAAGCCACACTCTTCCAGCGCCTGCTGAATGACTTTCACCGTCGCGGCGTTGGTGCGCCAGGTCTCTTTCCCACCGCGCAGAATGGCGGCGTTGCCGGTTTTCAGGCACAGGGAGGCGACATCCACCGTCACGTTTGGTCGGGCTTCATAAATAACGCCGATAACGCCGAGCGGCACGCGACGGCGCTCCAGGCGTAAACCGCTGTCCAGCAGCCCACCGTCAATCACCTGCCCTACCGGGTCGGCCAGATTGCATACCTGACGAACATCGTCGGCGATGCCTTTCAGGCGGGCCGGGGTCAACGCCAGACGGTCGAGCATCGCTTCGCTCAGACCGTTGCGGCGCGCTTCCAGTAAATCCTGCTCGTTGGCGAGCAAAATCTCCTGAGACTGTGATTCGAGATAATCAGCGATTTTTTCCAGCACGCGGTTTTTCTCGCGGCTGGAAAGGAGCGCCAGTTTATAAGAGGCGGCCTTCGCGGCGGCGCCCATTTGTTCCAGCATGTTCTGGCTCCTTAACGAATAATCATGTCATCGCGATGCACGGCAACCGGGCCATATTCATAGCCCAGAATGGCGTCGATCTGCTGCGAATGGTGACCCGCGATGCGGCGCAGGGCATCGCTGTTATAGCGGCTTACGCCGTGGGCGATGTCGCGGCCTTCGAGGTTACGAATACGGATCACTTCACCACGGGAGAAGTTGCCTGTCACGCTTTTAATTCCTTTAGGAAGTAATGAACTTCCTCGTTCCAGAATCGCGGCGGTTGCCCCTTCATCGACGACGAGTTCACCCGCAGGCGGCGCGCCAAATATCCAGCGCTTACGGTTTTCCAGCGGGGATTCCTGAGCGTGGAAGCGGGTGCCGACGGAGATGCCTTCCATCACGTCGCCAATCACGCCAGGGCGGCTGCCGGCGGCAATGATGGTGTCGATACCGGCGCGGCACGCTACGTCAGCGGCCTGCAGCTTGGTCCCCATACCGCCCGTTCCGAGGCCGGATACGCTGTCACCGGCGATGGCGCGCAGCGCATCATCGATGCCGTGAACGTCGGTAATCAGCTCGGCTTCCGGGTTAGCGCGCGGATCGGCGGTGAACAGCCCCTGCTGATCGGTCAGCAACAGTAATTTATCGGCTCCGGCCAGAATGGCCGCCAGCGCAGAGAGGTTATCGTTATCACCCACTTTGATTTCAGCGGTAGCAACGGCATCGTTTTCGTTAATGACCGGAACAATATTGTTGTCCAGCAGCGCGCGCAGGGTATCGCGGGCGTTCAGGAAGCGCTCTCTGTCTTCCATATCCGCACGCGTCAGGAGCATCTGCCCGACGTGAATGCCATAGATAGAGAACAGCTGTTCCCAGAGTTGAATGAGTCGGCTTTGTCCCACGGCGGCCAGCAGCTGTTTGGAGGCGATCGTCGCGGGGAGTTCGGGGTAACCCAGGTGTTCACGCCCGGCGGCAATCGCCCCGGAGGTCACAATCACAATACGATGCCCTGCGGCATGTAACTGAGCGCACTGACGTACAAGCTCAACAATGTGGGCGCGATTTAGGCGGCGCGATCCGCCTGTTAAAACACTGGTACCGAGTTTTACCACCAGCGTCTGGCTGTCACTCATGATTCTCTGCCGTTCAACGATAAGGGAAAGTAATGTCAAACGAACGTTTTAACAGGAGTCAGCCCCGTTGCCAACTGCCTTAGCACATCGCGAAACACTTTGTTGCGCGGGATCAGGAAGCGTAGCGGGAGAATTTGACAGTTTTATTACCGAAATAATAAATCACAGTTTTTTAAAATTATTCTTAGTTTGTCATAAAAGTTTCATTCCAGAACGATAAAACCCTTCCTGTTTTTTCACGGGACTTAAGCATGAGCTTATCGTCCAGCGAATTTTTTAGCGCGTTTATAAGACAGGATCGAAAATGAAAAAGAGCACTCTGGCATTAATGGTTATGGGCGTAGTGGCTTCTGCATCCGTTCACGCAGCTGAAGTTTATAATAAAAATGGTAATAAGCTGGACGTGTACGGCAAAGTGAAAGCCATGCACTACATCAGCGATGATGCTACCAAAGATGGCGATCAGACTTACGTTCGTTTCGGTTTTAAAGGCGAAACGCAGATTAACGATCAGCTGACGGGCTATGGCCGTTGGGAATCTGAATTCGCAGGTAACAAAGCCGAGAGCGACTCTACTCAGAAGACGCGTCTGGCGTTCGCGGGCCTGAAGCTGAAAAACTTTGGTTCACTGGATTACGGTCGTAACCTGGGTGCCCTGTATGACGTCGAAGCATGGACCGATATGTTCCCTGAGTTCGGCGGCGACTCTTCCGCGCAGACCGATAACTTCATGACCAAGCGTGCGACCGGTCTTGCCACCTACCGTAACACCGACTTCTTCGGTGCGGTTGACGGCCTGGACATGACCCTGCAGTACCAGGGCAAAAACGAAAACCGCGACGCCAAGAAACAGAACGGTGACGGTTTTGGTACCTCTCTGACATATGACTTCGGCGGCAGCGATTTCGCCGTCAGCGGCGCCTACACCAACTCTGACCGTACCAACGCTCAGAACCTGCTGGCGCGTGGCCAGGGCCAGAAAGCAGAAGCCTGGGCAACAGGTCTGAAATATGATGCGAACGATATTTATCTGGCTGCAATGTATTCAGAAACCCGCAATATGACGCCAATTTCCGGTGGGTTTGCAAATAAAGCGCAGAACTTTGAAGTGGTCGCACAATATCAGTTCGACTTCGGTCTGCGCCCGTCCCTGGGATATGTCCAGTCTAAAGGCAAAGATATCGAAGGTATTGGCGACGAAGATCTGGTGAAATATATTGACGTTGGCGCGACCTATTACTTCAACAAAAATATGTCCGCCTTTGTTGATTATAAAATCAACCAGATTGACGACAAAAATAAACTGGGCGTGAGCAGCGATGACATCGTTGCACTGGGTATGACCTACCAGTTCTAAGATTATCCGAATAAGAAAATCCCGGCAGTTGAGCCGGGATTTTTTTTGCCCGGTGGCGCTGCGCTTACCGGGCCTACGGGATAGTGCATTTTGTAGGCCGGGTAAGGCGAAGCCGCCACCCGGCGCTGTGACGCTATCAGGCAGTCAGCTTCACCGCTTCGCTGGAAAAGTCATCTGCGGGTTCGAACTTGAGATCCAGAGTCGCCAGCAGTGCGCTCGCTTTGTCGTGAAACTCTTTCAGGGTGTATTCCAGGCGGTCAATGACTTCCTGATCTTTAATGGTGGTCGCCTGCCAGTTGCCGTCTTTATTAAACAGGCCAAACTGGTAGCTATACGTAAAGCGTTTTTCCTCTGCTTCCATTTCCATCCACCAGCCCCAGAATTCACGTTTTTCGGGTGCAGGCTTCACGTTGACGCATACAGCCAGGCAGTCGAAAAAAAAGCGATTCTCTTCACACTGCTCTTCTCGAATATACGGGCCAAGAGCCATGAACTTCTTAATCAATCTACTTTTCGGGTGTCCACTCGGTAACGTCATTGCGATCTCCTTTTGTGAAGCCACTGTTTTACCAAACCAGCGAAATTTAGCAATCTATTAACACAATCTCTGAGCTATCCAGCGCGTAATCTCTTTCAGTGCTTTGTCGAAATTCTGATAGACCGGGCTGAACGGCACCTCAAGCAATTTGCCATCCGCAGATGACGAAGTGATTAAGCGCGACTCTTCTTCCGGGCTAAACGGATCGTTTTTCCAGAACCCAGAGAGCATCGGCGTTGGGCAGCGACGTCCCAGCAAGCCTTGCGTTTTTAACGAGTAGCGATTGAGCTCAACGCGCAGCGCTTCGTCTGATGCATCATGCATGCCAAGACGGCTGGCCAGCACATCAAGGTACATTTCAGGTACGTTGCCCTGACGGGCAGGATCGCTGAGCAGGGCGTGTACGACCGGGCCGAGGCAGGCGACGGCTTTAAGGCGAGAAGATTCAAGGTAAGCCAGACGCACCGCGACGTTCGCGCCGAAACGGAAGCCGAATGCCGCCACGCTGGTGTGGTCAACCCAAGGAATGTTTTCCAGTGCTTTTAGCGCATGCTGGTGCAGCAGGCTGGAGTCCTGAGTCAGTTTCCATTTGGAGGAGAAACCAATTGAAGGCATATCAAGCGTCAGCATCGCGATCCCTTTTGGTGCGAAGTAGCGCTCATACAGGCTGTAATAGTCGATTTGCAGCGAATCCAGCCCGCCGCACATGAGGACGGTCGGGAACGGGCCTTCACCTTCAGGCATATGCAGGAACCCGGTAATGGATGACCCACCCGGAATGGTAAACTCGAGTTCGCGCATCTGGCCCGGCAGGCGTTGAGCCGCCTCTTCGTAAGCGCGATTCGCCAGCGCCTGTGCCTGCTCAGCAAGCTCATCACCTTTCAGATGTGGATAAGCGGCAATGGCGTAGAGATTGGCCGCATGCAGCCAGTGCTTGCCGCTGCGCGTGGCATCCTCTTCCTGGCTGGCTTTTTGCTGCCAGACCATCGCCTGTTTAGACCACTCATAGATCCAGTTTCCGCCACGGTAGCCCACCACGGTATCATAGAGTTCGCTGTCGGTACGCTCGGCTTCACTCATCACGATACGTGCCTGCACATCGAGGATTTCACGGGGGTCGATACCGCGCCAGATCCACATCAGGCGATTAATCATGCGATACCAGTGAGGCACGTTTTTACCGTCTAACGCGGACTGGACGGCAGGCTGGGTACCCGGATTAAAGCGACGCACCAGCGTCGACGTTTCAGGGTGTTTGAAACGGGGTTTGAAGAGTGTCTCGGTGAGATTCGCCTGCGTCATTGCGTTGCCTCCATGAATACGTCATATGAAGACTATTGTAACGCGTGGCAGGCCAAAAAGAACAACGCCCGACATAGCCGGGCGTGTAAAGTTACGTACTGGTATTAACGGCCTGAAATAGGCGGTACAAAGACCACGCCCATATCCCATGGCTGTTCAATCCAGGTATCCTGCGGGATATCAATCACGTAATCGTCAACCAGCGGGCGGCCAGCCGGTTTAGCGAAGATAGTGACGAAGTGCGCTTTAGGATACATTTCGCGGATAGCGACCGCAGTACCGCCGGTATCCACCAGGTCATCAATAACGATGAAGCCTTCACCGTCACCTTCCGCACGTTTCAGCACGGTCAGCTCGCGCTGGTTGTCATGGTCATAGCTGGAGATGCAAACGGTATCGACATGACGAATACCCAGCTCACGTGCCAGCAGCGCCCCCGGTACCAGACCGCCACGGCTGACGGCAATAATGCCTTTCCACTGTTCGGAAGGCATCAGACGCGCAGCCAGTTTGCGTGCGTGAATCTGCAACATGTCCCAGGTGACGACGTATTTTTCGCTCATGTGAAGTGTCCCAGCCTGTTTTTATACGGCTTAAAAAGTGTTCGAGGGGGAAATAGGTTGCGCGAGATTATAGAGATCTGACGCACTAAAAACCAGTGTTTAGCGCCCTCTGCCTGAGTTTTTACATGCTTTATGCTACCAGCCAGCAGAGAAAGTGGTATTCTCAGTTTCATCTCGCAAGCCTGACTTGTGGTAACTATTAACCTGCTAACCCTGTGACCTGCAACCCTGTTTGCAGCGCCTCGACAAGGAGACTTATCGTGTCTGAACTGTCTCAACTATCTCCGCAGCCGCTGTGGGATATTTTTGCCAAAATCTGCTCCATTCCACACCCTTCCTACCATGAAGAACAGCTTGCCGAACATATTATGGGCTGGGCGAAGGAAAAAGGTCTGCATGCTGAACGCGACCAGGTTGGCAATATTCTGATCCGCAAACCTGCAACCGCAGGCATGGAAAACCGCAAACCGGTTGTGCTGCAGGCGCACCTGGACATGGTGCCACAGAAGAACAACGACACCGTTCATGACTTCACCAAAGACCCGATTCAACCGTACATCGACGGCGACTGGGTGAAAGCACGCGGTACCACGCTGGGCGCGGATAACGGCATCGGTATGGCGTCTGCGCTGGCGGTGCTGGCTGACGACCGCGTTGAGCACGGTCCACTGGAAGTGCTGTTAACCATGACCGAAGAAGCGGGCATGGACGGCGCTTTCGGTCTGCAGGCGAACTGGCTGCAGGCGGATATCCTGATCAACACCGACTCAGAAGAAGAAGGCGAGATCTACATGGGATGCGCGGGCGGGATTGATTTTATCTCTACCCTGCCGCTGTCTCGCGAAGCGATACCTGCGGGCTTCCAGACCTTCAAGCTGACGCTGAAAGGTCTGAAAGGCGGCCACTCCGGCGGCGATATTCACCTGGGTCTGGGCAACGCCAACAAGCTGCTGGCACGCTTCCTGGCAGGCCATGCGGCCGAGCTGGATCTGCGTCTGGTGGATTTCAACGGCGGTACCCTGCGTAACGCGATCCCACGCGAAGCGTTCGCCACCGTAGCGGTTCCAGCAGCAAAAGCGGACGAGCTGAAAAAACTCTCCACCGTGTACCTGGATATCCTGAAAAACGAACTGTCGGCGAAAGAGAAGAACCTGACCGTAGTGCTGGAATCTGTTTCTACAGATAAAGCCGCGCTGACCGTGCAGTCTCGTGACACCTTTGTTCAGCTGCTGAACGCGACGCCAAACGGCGTGATCCGCAACTCTGACGTGGCGAAAGGCGTGGTGGAAACCTCACTGAACGTGGGCGTGGTGACCATGAGCGACGACAGCGCGGAAATCATCTGCCTGATCCGCTCCCTTATCGACAGCGGTAAAGAGTACGTGGTGAGCATGCTGGAATCTCTGGGCACGCTGGCGGGAGCAAAAACCTCTGCAAAAGGCAGCTACCCGGGCTGGCAGCCGGATGCAAGCTCTCCGGTGATGGCGCTGGTGCGTGAAACTTACCAGCGTCTGTTCAACAGCACGCCAAACATTCAGGTGATCCACGCGGGTCTGGAATGTGGTCTGTTCAAGAAACCGTATCCGGATATGGATATGGTGTCCATCGGGCCAACCATTACCGGTCCACACTCGCCGGATGAGCAGGTTCATATCGAAAGCGTCGGTCACTACTGGACGCTGCTGACTGAACTGCTGAAAGCGATCCCTGCGAAATAACATCTTCATCCCAGCCCTCTTCCTGTGGAAGAGGGTGAAAAATCCAGGCCCGGTAAGCGTAGCGCCACCGGGCTTTTTTACAATCCCAGAACCAGCTGTCGCTCTAGCTGCGGATCCAGCAGCGTGACGTGCAATCCCACCAGCCTTACCCCTCGACCGCCCCGGCGCTCTTCCCATGCCTTTTTTGCCGTCGCGATAAGATCGTCTTTATTCAGTCGCGGCCAGACGTGTTCCTGCGTGGTCTGCTGGAAATCGTTGAATTTTAATTTGATACCCTGACGGGCAATCAGCAGGTCAGGCTTCACCTTGATTAAACGCCGTTCCAGCTCAGGATAAAGCTGTTCCGTGATGATCATTTCGCATTCAGACCAGTCATGTATATCTTCAATGAGGGTGCGCTCAACGCCGACGGATTTACGGAGCCGCTCGCTGTTCACATCGCGATCGTCAATTCCCTGGCTGCGCTCCCACAGCACGCGGCCAAACTTCCCGAAACGCTTGAGCAGCATGGCGAGATCGCTATGCTGCACGTCTTCACAGGTCCGTAGCCCCATGCTTTCCAGCTTTGCGGCAGAAACTTTTCCTACCCCGGGGATTTTGCCGAGCGGCAGCGTTTTTAAAAATGCAGGCACCTCTTCCGGTGTGATGACGTACTGACCGTTGGGCTTATTTAAATCGGAGGCGATTTTGGCAAGGAATTTAACGGGCGCGACGCCCGCCGACGCCGTCAGATTCAGCTCGTTGAAAATCGTCTGGCGGATCTCCTTCGCCATCAGCGTGGCGGAGCCGTGGCAGTGAACGCTGTCGGTCACGTCCAGATAGGCTTCGTCGAGCGACAGCGGCTCTATGAGAGAGGTATAGCGGGAGAAGATTTCCCGGATGTGAAGGGAAGCCTCTTTATAGGCTTCAAACCGGCCGGGCAGAAGCGTGAGATGAGGACAAAGCTTTAAGGCCATCGCCGTCGGCATGGCGCTGCGCACGCCAAATTTGCGCGCAGGATAGTTGGCGGTGCTGATGACGCCACGCTGAACGCGGCTGCCGCCAATGGCGATGGGAATATCCCGCAGCGCCGGGTTGTCTCGCATCTCCACTGCGGCAAAAAAGCAGTCCATATCAACATGGATTATTTTGCGCATAGTATGCCCTCACTTATTACTGGATAAGTATACAGTAAACAAATGAGGGTTGAGAAGCGTGCGTGGAAATTGTCGGGTGACGGCTTCGCCTTACCCGACCTTCAAGATTAAATGATGCGCTGCTGCTCGCGCGCCATCCTTTTCTTTCGAGCATCGCACGGTTCCGGGCAGTCGCAGACCTTCTCCATACCAATGGAGGAAATACCGCCGCAGCTGCCCTGAATGCTTTTCCGCTTAACGATCCAGCCTAACGACATGCCGAAGATGACAAGCACAAAAATCACAAAGGTTGCCAGAAACGTCAGCATCATCAGCCTCCAAAGTCGTCGAGCAAGATGCTCTCATCTTCGACACCGAGATCTTTCAGCATCTTAATCACGGCGGCGTTCATCATCGGCGGGCCACACATATAGAACTCGCAGTCCTCGGGTGCCGGGTGCTGTTTGAGGTAGTTTTCATACAGCACGTTGTGGATGAACCCCGTATAGCCCGTCCAGTTATCTTCCGGCTGCGGATCGGAAAGCGCAACGTGGAAGGTAAAGTTCGGGTTTTCACGCGCCAGCTGTTCAAACTCGTCGTCGTAGAACATCTCGCGCAGCGAGCGCGCCCCGTACCAGAAGCTGATTTTACGCTTGCTGCCGAGCCGCTTGAGCTGGTCAAAAATGTGCGAGCGCATCGGGGCCATACCGGCACCGCCGCCGATAAAGACCATTTCCGCGTCGGTATCTTTCGCGAAGAACTCCCCGAACGGACCGGAGATCGTCACCTTATCTCCCGGCTTCAGGGACCAGATGTATGACGACATCACGCCCGGCGGTGCATCCGGCACATTCGGTGGCGGCGTTGCGATACGCACGTTGAGCATGATGATGCCTTTCTCTTCCGGGTAGTTAGCCATCGAGTAGGCGCGCAGCGTCGGCTCTTTTACCTCCGATACAAAGCGGAAGAGATTGAATTTGTCCCAGTCGGCGCGGTACTCATCCGGCACGTCGAAGTCCGCATACGCCACGGTATGTTCAGGACACTCAATCTGAATGTATCCTCCGGCGCGGAACGGAACATCTTCCCCTTCCGGTACCCGCAGCTTCAGCTCTTTAATAAAGGTGGCTTTGTTATCATTAGAGATAACCTCGCACTCCCATTTTTTGACGCCGAAGATCTCTTCCGGCAGCTCAATCTTCATGTTCTGGCGCACCGCGACCTGGCAGGCCAGACGGCAGCCCTCTTTCGCTTCAAGCTTTGTGATATGCGCCAGCTCGGTTGGCAGAATATCGCCACCGCCCTCTTTTACCGTCACGCGGCACTGCCCGCAGGAGCCGCCACCGCCGCAGGCTGACGAGACAAAGATCCCATTGCCCGAGAGCGTATTGAGCAGTTTGTCACCCGCTGGCGTGCGGATCTGATTCTGCGGCTCGTCGTTAATATCAATCACCACGTCACCGGAATTCACCAGCTTCGCGCGCGCCGCCAGAATTAACCCTGACAGCACCAGTACGATCAGCGTGAACATCACCACGCCAAGGATAATTTCCATCTGTTAGCCCTTATAGCTGCACACCGGAGAAGGACATAAAGCCCAGCGCCATCAGCCCGGTGGTGATAAAGGTGATCCCTAAGCCACGCAGACCCGCAGGCACGTTGGCATATTTCATTTTCTCGCGGATCCCCGCCATGGTGACAATCGCCAGCATCCAGCCGATGCCGGAACCAAAACCGTACACCACGGATTCACTGAAGTTGTAATCACGCTGAACCATAAACGAGACGCCACCAAAGATGGCGCAGTTCACCGCGATCAGCGGGAGGAAGATCCCCAGCGCGTTGTACAGCGACGGGAAGTACTTATCGAGGATCATCTCGAGGATTTGCACCAGCGCCGCGATCACCCCGATAAAGGTGATGAAATTCAGGAAGCTGAGATCAACCCCCTCCACCAGTGCGCCGTCACGCAGCACAAAGTTGTAGACCAGATTGTTAATCGGAACCGAAAGCCCCAACACAACGGTGACCGCCACGCCCAGTCCAAATGCCGTGGATACCTTTTTAGACACGGCAAGGAACGTACACATGCCCAGGAAAAACGCGAGCGCCATGTTTTCAACAAACACCGCCCGCACAAACAAACTCAGGTAATGAGCCATCGTCGGTTACTCCTTTTCCTGCTGTTCTGGTCTCAACGTACGAATCAGCCAGATCAACAAACCGATAATGAAAAATGCGCTAGGGGCCAGCAGGAACAGGCCGTTTGGCAGATACCAGCCGCCGTTCTGCACCGTGTCCAGCACCGTGATGCCAAACAGCTTGCCGCTGCCAATCAGCTCGCGCAGAAACCCAACCGTAAGCAGGATCGCGCCGTAGCCGAGGCCGTTGCCGATACCGTCCATAAAGCTCGCCAGCGGCGGCATTTTCATGGCGTAGGCTTCCGCACGCCCCATGACGATACAGTTAGTAATAATCAGCCCGACAAACACCGAGAGCTGTTTGGAGGTTTCATAGGCAAAGGCGCGCAGCAGCTGATCGACCACGATCACCAGCGAGGCGATGATCGCCATCTGGACGATGATCCTCACGCTGTTGGGGATGTGGTGGCGGATCATCGAGATAAACATGCTGGAGAACGCCGTGACCAGCGTAACCGCCAGCGTCATCACTACCGCCGTTTCCAGTTTGGTCGTCACCGCCAGGGCTGAACAGACGCCCAGCACCTGCAGCGTGATCGGGTTATTGGCGAGCAGTGGGCCAATGAGTACTTTTTTGACTTCTTTCAGTTCACCGGTATCAGCCATTGTTCAGCGCTCCTTCACGTACGTTTTTCAGGAAAGGACCAAAGCCCAGCTCGCCCATCCAGAAATCAAAACTGTGCTGCACGCCTTTTGATGTGAGCGTGGCGCCGGAAAGCCCGTCAACGGCGTAGTCGTCACCGGGACGAGCCGCCCCTTTCATCACCTTCAGCGCAGGCAGGCCGTTATCGTCGAGCACTTTCTTGCCGACAAACTGTGCCCGCCAGTTAGGGTTCTCAACTTCACCACCCAGCCCCGGGGTTTCGCCCTGGTCGTAATACGTAATGCCTTTGACCGTGCGGCCATCGGTATCAAGAGCGACAAAGGCATACATCATTGACCACAGACCATTACCGTAAATAGGAAGTACCACTTCCTGAATGCGTTTTTGGGGATCGCGAACCAGATAAACTTCGGCAAGGTTGCTGCGACGCTTAATCCCCGCGGGATCCTGGGATGCCTCCAGCGTCAGGCTCATCTGCGGATTTTTAAGCGCCAGCGCCTGGTTGAATTTTGCCGGGTCTTTATCGAGCAGTTCACCCGTTTTTAAATCCACCAGACGCGCCGAAATACGTTCAGCAAAGACGGCAGAAACGTCGTCTGCGCTCATTCCTTCCTGCATCAGCCCGGCGACGGCCAGAATGTTGCGCTGTTTATCCAGCTCACGTTGCTCCTGCTGCAGGGGTTTTAACCCCACGGCAGAGCCGGCTACGACAATGGAGCAGACCAGGCAGAGCACCAGCACCACCATCAGCGTCTTGCTGATGCTGTCGTTATTTTTTACTTCAGCCACGCGCCTTCCTCCGCTTGATGTTGGCCCGCACCACCAGGTAATCGAACAGCGGCGCAAACAGGTTGGCAAACAGAATGGCCAGCATCATCCCCTCCGGGTACGCCGGGTTGACCACGCGGATCAGGACACACATTGCGCCAATGAGCACGCCATAGCTCCATTTACCTTTGTCAGTGAAGGAGGCTGACACGGGGTCGGTTGCCATGAACATCATGCCGAACGCGAAGCCACCCAGCACCAGATGCCAGTACCACGGCATGGAGAACATCGGATTGGTGGTCGAACCGATAACGTTGAACAGGGTGGCGGTCAGCACCATGCCGATCATCACGCCCGCAACAATTCGCCAGGAGGCCACGCGGCCAAAAAGAATGATCGCGCCGCCAAGCAAAATCATCAGCGTAGAGACTTCTCCGATGGAGCCCGGAATGTTGCCAATAAAGGCATCAAACCAGGTCACGGGCTGACCCGTCGCGTTGTTCACCAGCGTTTCGCCGCCGTGTGCGGCCCACTGTGAAAGCGGCGTCGCGCCGGAAAAGCCGTCTGCCGCCGTCCAGACCAGATCGCCTGAGATTTGCGCCGGATAAGCAAAGAACAGGAACGCGCGCCCCGCCAGCGCAGGATTAAGGAAGTTACGCCCGGTCCCACCGAAGATCTCTTTGGCAATTACCACGCCGAAGCTGATGCCCAGCGCCGCCTGCCAGAGCGGCAGTGTGGGTGGAACAATCAGAGCAAAAAGAATCGAGGTCACGAAGAAGCCTTCGTTGATCTCATGTTTACGGATGATAGCAAACAGCACTTCCCAGAAGCCGCCCACGATAAATACCGTGATGTAAATCGGCAGGAAGAACACTGCGCCCAGCGTCATCATGCTCAGCCAGCCCGCATCTACAGCGAAGCTTACCCCTAACGACTGTGCCAGACGGTAGTGCCAGTCGGACTGGATCACCTGTGCCAATTGCTGTGCATCGTACATGTGGTGCAGCGCCGGAATGGTCTGCAGGCCGACGTTGTACATGCCCCAGAACATCGCGGGGAACACCGCAAACCACACAAGGATCATCATGCGTTTCAGGTCGATAGCATCGCGAACGTGCGCCGCCCCTTTCGTCACCAGCCCAGGCGTGTAGAAAATAGTCGTCGTGGCTTCATACAACGGGTAGTACTTTTTGAGCTTCCCTTCGGTAAAGTGCGGCTCAATTTTTTCAAAGAGGTGTTTTAAGCCCATCGGTTATCCTTCCTGCTCAATGCGGGTTAACACCTCGCGCAATACCGGTCCATATTCGTATTTGCCCGGACAGACATAGGTACAGAGCGCCAGATCTTCTTCGTCCAGTTCCAGACAGCCCAGCGCCTGCGCGCTATCGGTATCCCCAGCGAGCAGATCGCGCAGCAGCATGGTAGGCAGAATATCCAGCGGCATGACGCGCTCGTAGTTGCCAATCGGGACCATGGCGCGCTCGCCGCCGTGCGTGCTGGTCGAGAAGCTAAACAGCTTATTACGCAGGAAGTGGCCCAGCGTAGTCCGGGTGACGGAGTATTTTTCCGCACCGGGCAGCACCCAGCCGAACAGCTCTTTTTCGCGCCCTTCCTGCACAATGCTGACCTGCAGATGGAAACGTCCCAGATACGCGTGCGCATTGACAGCATGGCGGCCACTGAGGACCGAACCGGAAATCAGGCGGTTTTCACCCTCTTTCATTTCCCCCACCAGCAGTTCATTGATGTCTGCCCCCAGCAGCGTCTTCACCAGGCGCGGGTTTGCAGCCTGCGGTCCACCGATGGCGATTATCCGTTCAGCGCAGAGTTCACCAGTGGTGAAAAGCTTACCGATGGCGATGACGTCCTGATAATTAAGGTGCCAGACCTGTTTCGTCAGGCTTACTGGCTCAAGGAAATGGATGTGCGTCCCGACCAGCCCCGCCGGATGCGGGCCAGCAAACTCATTAAACGTGACCTGCCCTTGCGGATGCCCCCCAAGCTTGCCGCCGCCGGCCTGGCAAACGTGGACTTTCCCCGAAGTCAGGCGGGTTAAAACGGTCAGTCCGGCATCAAAGGCTTTGCGCTGCGCCAGAATAACCGGCTGCGGATCCACGCTGAGCGGGTTGGTGTCGATTGCCGTGACGAAAATCGCGGCCGGTTCCGTGCCCGGAACAGGGGATTTGCTGAAGGGACGCGTACGAAGCGCGGTCCATAAACCGGACGCCAGAAGCTGAGCCTGAACGGCGTCACGGTTCAGCGCAGCGAGTTCTGCGGCGTCATAATGGGCAAACTCACGCTTTTCATCGCCTTCAATGCGGATAACCACCGACTGCAGAACGCGCCGTTCGCCACGGTTGATGGCCACAACGGTGCCGCTCGTGGGGGCCGTGAACATCACGCCGGGATTTTTTTTGTCCTCGAAGAGCGCCTGTCCTTTGATCACGCGATCGCCCTCCTGTACAAGCATTGAAGGGCGCATTCCCAGATAGTCGTCGCCCAAAATGGCGACATGACGGACGCTTGCGCCTGTCGAAACGTGCTGCGCGGGCACGCCTGCAATCGGCAGATCAAGTCCTTTTTTTATTTTAAACATGTGGTTAGCAGGTTTCCATGAACAACAATCCAGTGGGCGCAAAGTGTAACATTTTCCCCTTTCCGCGGGCAGGGTATCCGCCATTGCGCGTGCCAAATTGCGAGCTAATGCGCAAAGTTTCTGGAGCCATCGCAATTTTGATGGTTTATTAAGTAAAACTAATTTGTAAACTCACCGCCCGGCTCTTGCGAAAATCTATAGCGGTGCTAATGTGAGCGCTCCTAACAGAATAATCTGATTTCGGGTCTCTTTTGCCGTCCTGGCAAGTTGGTCATGGTTTTATCAAGGAACTAGTAGTATGCGTAAAATCGCATTGTTCATTGCGATGCTTCTGATTCCGTGCATGTCGTTTGCCGGACTGCTCAGCAGTAATAGCTCAACGACGCCGGTCAGCAAGGAATATAAACAGCAGTTAATGGGATCGCCGGTTTATATTCAGATCTTCAAGGAAGAGCGCACTCTCGATCTGTTTGTGAAGATGGGCGAGACATATCAGCTGCTTGATAGTTACAAAATTTGTAACTACTCCGGCGGACTGGGGCCAAAACAGCGTCAGGGCGATTTCAAAAGTCCGGAAGGGTTCTACAACGTTCAGCGCAGCCAGCTCAAGCCTGACAGCCGCTTCTATAAAGCCATTAACATCGGCTTCCCGAATGCCTATGACCGCGCACACGGTTATGAAGGTAAATATCTGATGATCCACGGTGCCTGCGTGTCTATCGGCTGTTATGCGATGACCGACTCCGGCATTGATGAGATTTTCCAGTTCGTGACGGGCGCGCTGGTCTTTGGGCAGCCTAACGTTCAGGTCAGCATCTATCCGTTCCGCATGACGGACGCCAACATGGCGCGTCACAAATATTCTTACTACGCGGATTTCTGGAAACAGCTGAAGCCAGGGTACGACTATTTTGAGCAGACCCACAAGCCGCCGGTGGTCTCTATCGTAGATGGCCGTTACGTGGTCAGCAAACCGCTGAGCCACGAAGTCGTCCATCCACAGCTGGCGTCAAATTACACGGTCCCCGAGACAAAATAGCACCCACTCGCCTGGCATAATCTTTTGCCAGGTTTCGTTGCCCGTCAGCGGCTGCGTTGCGATAACAGTGACCACATCGTTCGGTGTGGTCTCCTTCTGAAAATCTATCTCCACATCCTGATCGAGAAGCGTCGCAACGCCAAACGGCGCACGGCGGGTGATCCAGAACAGATTCGTCGAGCAGAACGCCATCACATAGCGGCCGTCAGAGAGCAGCATGTTGAACACGCCTTTTTCGCGCAGTTCAGTTGCCAGCGTCGCGATATATTTGAACACGGCAGTCATGTTGCCGGGCGTGCGGGGATAGCGCTCCGTCAGCTTGTGCAGCAGCCAGCAGAAGGCTTTTTCGCTGTCCGTTTCGCCAACAGGGCGAAAATTGCCCGTCTCCAGCGATTTATAGCCCGTGAGTTGCCCATTATGCGCATAGGTCCAGTTACGGCCCCACAGCTCGCGGGTAAACGGATGGGTATTTTCCAGCGCCACTTCGCCGCGGTTAGCCTGGCGGATGTGGGCGATCACCGAGCGGGACTTGATCGGGTAGTCCTGTACCAGTTTGGCAATCGGTGAATTAAAGCTGGGCTGTGGATCTTTGAACGTGCGACACCCTTTTCCTTCGTAGAAGGTGATGCCCCAGCCGTCTTTATGCGGCCCGGTTCCTCCACCGCGCTGCACCAGCCCGGTGAAACTAAAGCAGATATCGGTTGGCACATTCGCGCTCATCCCGAGCAGTTCGCACATACATCACCTCCACAACAGCGGGGGCAAGAATGCCCCCAGCGAAGTCTTACTTAGCCATCTCTTTTTCGATCAGCTGGATCAGGATGTGGATCACTTTGATGTGAATTTCCTGAATGCGGTCAGCATAACCGAAGTGCGGAACGCGAATTTCGACATCCGCCGTACCGTCCATCTTACCGCCATCTTTACCTGTCAGGGTGATGACTTTCATCCCTTTTTCACGCGCGGCGGCGATCGCTTTGATCACGTTGCCGGAGTTACCGGAGGTCGAAATCCCCAGCAGCACGTCGCCTTCACGGCCTACCGCTTCAACATAGCGGGAGAAGATGTGATCGTAACCGAAGTCGTTGCCCACGCAGGAGATATGGCTCACGTCGGAAATCGCAATCGCCGGGTAGCCAGGACGGTTTTCGCGATAGCGTCCGGTCAGCTCTTCTGCGAAGTGCATCGCGTCACAGTGAGAGCCGCCGTTACCGCAGGAGAGCACTTTGCCACCCGCTTTGAAGCTGTCGGCCAGCAGGACCGCTGCGCGCTGAATAGCGTGAATATTGGCATCATCTTTCAGAAAGTTAGCCAGCGTTTCCGCCGCTTCGTTCAGTTCGTTACGAATAAGATCCTGGTACATGAGGATAATCCTTCAGTATTGATGAAATAACACAGTGGAGTGTACCGGATAGCGGGAAAAGCGAGAAGCTAAAGCCATGCGAATCGTCCGGCGTTTTGATTTTTTGTGCCGGCTAAAACACGAACAATGTGAACCAGGTTGTAATTATTTTGTAAACACATTGCTAAAGGAATTCACATCAACTACAACCATATCATCACAAGTGGTCAGACCTCCTACAAGCAAGGGAGCTTTTCTTTATGATGATTTTGAGCATTCTCGCAACCGTTGTTCTGCTCGGTGTGTTGTTCTATCACCGCGTGAGTTTATTCCTGAGCAGCCTGATTCTTCTGGCCTGGACGGCTGCGCTTGGCGCCGCAGGTCTCTGGAATATCTGGCTTTTAGTCCCTCTTGCCATCATTCTTCTGCCGTTTAACTTTGCCCCGATGCGTAAATCAATGATATCTGCGCCGGTGTTCAAGGGCTTTCGCAAAGTGATGCCGCCAATGTCGCGTACCGAGAAAGAAGCGATTGACGCAGGCACCACCTGGTGGGAAGGCGATCTGTTCCAGGGCAACCCGGACTGGAAAAAGCTGCATAACTATCCGCAGCCGCGCCTCACCGCTGAAGAACAGGCCTTTATTGACGGCCCGGTTGAAGAAGCGTGCCGCATGGCAAACGACTTTGCCATCACCCATGAAATGGCCGACCTGCCGCCGGAACTGTGGGCGTACCTGAAAGAGCATCGCTTCTTCGCGATGATCATCAAGAAAGAGTACGGCGGCCTGGAGTTCTCCGCCTACGCTCAGGCCCGCGTCCTGCAAAAGCTGGCGGGCGTCTCCGGGATCCTGGCGATTACCGTTGGCGTGCCTAACTCCTTAGGCCCGGGCGAACTGCTGCAGCATTACGGTACTGAAGAGCAGAAAGATCACTACCTGCCGCGTCTGGCACGCGGTCAGGAAATCCCTTGCTTCGCGCTGACCAGTCCGGAAGCGGGCTCCGATGCGGGCGCAATCCCGGATACCGGCGTGGTCTGCATGGGCGAGTGGCAGGGCGAGCAGGTACTGGGTATGCGCCTGACCTGGAACAAACGTTATATCACCCTGGCGCCTATCGCCACCGTGCTGGGTCTGGCCTTTAAGCTCTCTGATCCGGAAAGACTGCTGGGCGGCGAAGAAGATCTGGGCATTACCTGTGCGCTGATCCCAACCTCTACCCCAGGCGTTGAAATTGGTCGTCGTCACTTCCCGCTGAACGTACCGTTCCAGAACGGTCCGACACGCGGCCAGGATATCTTTGTTCCGATTGACTATATCATCGGTGGTCCGAAAATGGCCGGTCAGGGCTGGCGTATGCTGGTGGAATGTCTGTCTGTGGGTCGCGGCATTACCCTGCCGTCGAACTCAACCGGCGGTCTGAAGTCTGTGGCGATGGGGATTGGTGCCTACGCGCACATCCGTCGTCAGTTCAAAATTTCCATCGGCAAGATGGAAGGTATCGAAGAGCCGCTGGCGCGTATCGCGGGCAATGCCTACGTGATGGACGCCGCAGCCACGCTGATTACCTACGGCATTATGCTGGGCGAAAAACCAGCCGTACTGTCGGCCATTGTGAAGTACCACTGTACCCACCGCGCGCAGCAGTCAATTATTGACGCGATGGATATCGCGGGCGGTAAAGGCATTATGCTCGGCGAAGGCAACTTCCTGGCGCGCGGCTATCAGGGCGCACCGATTGCCATCACCGTGGAAGGGGCAAACATCCTGACCCGCAGCATGATGATCTTCGGTCAGGGCGCAATTCGCTGCCATCCGTACGTGCTGGAAGAGATGGCCGCCGCGCAGAACAACGACGTGGATGCCTTCGATAAGCTGCTGTTCAAACATATCGGTCACGTGGGCAGCAACAAGGTACGTAGCTTCTGGCTGGGCCTGACGCGCGGCCTTACCAGCGCCACGCCGACCGGCGATGCAACCAAACGTTATTACCAGCATCTGAACCGTCTGAGCGCCAACCTGGCCCTGCTGTCTGACGTCTCCATGGCGGTGCTGGGCGGCAGCCTGAAGCGTCGCGAGCGTATCTCTGCCCGTCTGGGCGATGTGTTGAGCCAGATCTTCCTGGCCTCTGCGGTCCTGAAACGCTACGACGATGAAGGCCGTCAGGAAGCGGATCTGCCGCTGGTACACTGGGGCGTTCAGGATGCGATGTATCAGGCTGAACAGGCGATTGACGATCTGCTGGCAAACTTCCCGAACCGCTTCGTGGCGGGTGCCCTGCGCGCGGTGATCTTCCCGACCGGTCGTCACCATCTGGCGCCGTCCGACAAGCTGGACCACAAGGTGGCGAAGATCCTGCAGGTTCCGAGCGCAACCCGCTCCCGCATCGGTCGCGGTCAGTATCTGGCACCGACGCAGCATAACCCGGTGGGTCTGCTGGAAGAGGCGCTGCTGGACGTGATGGCTGCCGACCCGATTCATCAGAAGATCTGTAAACAGCTGGGCAAAAACCTGCCGTTTACCCGTCTGGACGAACTGGCAAAACAGGCGCTCGCAGGCGGTATTATCAATAAAGATGAAGCCGCTCTGCTGGTGAAAGCCGAAGAGAGCCGTCTGCGCAGCATTAACGTGGATGATTTCGAACCGGACGAGCTGGCGACGCAGCCGGTAAAGCTGCCGGAGAAGCACCGCAAACCTGAAGCGGCATAACGCGTTTCGCTTATACAAACCCCGCCTCGCGCGGGGTTTTTTATTGCCACATTTTCTCGTTATGTCGTGCTACAGTGTCAAAAAGTGGTCGTGTGAGGAGTCTGAATTGTGCCTGGTCTGAAGATTTCTATTTTGCAGCAACCTTTAGTGTGGATGGATGGCCCCGCCAACCTGCGCCACTTTGATCGTCAACTGGAAGACATTACCGGGCGTGATGTGATTGTCCTGCCGGAAATGTTCACCACCGGCTTCGCCATGGAAGCGGCAAAACAGTCAATGCCTCAGGATGAGGTGGTCGCCTGGATGCACGCCAAAGCGCAGCAGACCAACGCGCTGATTGCCGGAAGCGCCGCTCTGCAGACCGAACGCGGGCCGGTGAACCGCTTCCTGCTGGTGGAGCCGGAAGGGAAAGTGCATTTCTACGATAAACGCCACCTGTTCCGCATGGCGGATGAGCATCATCACTATGAAGCCGGTAACGAGCGCGTGGTGTTTGAATGGCGCGGCTGGCGTATTTTGCCGCTGGTCTGCTACGACCTGCGTTTCCCGGTGTGGTCGCGTAACCGCAACGATTACGACCTGGCGCTGTATGTTGCCAACTGGCCTGCACCGCGCTCCCTGCACTGGCAGTCGCTGCTGGTGGCGCGCGCGATTGAGAACCAGGCGTACGTGGTGGGCTGCAACCGCGTGGGGACGGACGGTAACGGGCATCACTATCGCGGCGACAGCCGGGTGGTGAATCCGCAGGGCGAGATCATCGCCACCGCCGAGCCGCACCAGGCAACGCGCATTGATGCCGAACTGTCGTTGACGGCGCTGAAGGAGTATCGGGAGAAGTTCCCGGCGTGGCAGGATGCGGACCCGTTTAGCATTGAGTGAAATTATCCCCTCACCCCGCCCCTCTCCCAAAGGGAGAGGGAGGATAAAATATTAACTCACCAGCGCCTGCCCGTCCTTGCGGCTTTCCGTCGCGGCCACGTAGTGTCCTTCCGGCAGGCGGTAAATTACCTGCGCGCCACCGAAGTTGTAATCATGAAGCGGATCTTCCACCACAATCTGATGTCCGCGCTCGCGCAGGGCGGCAATCGTGTTGCGATCGAACGTCGATTCAACGATCACCTCCCTGCCCTGCACCACGCGCCAGCGCGGGGCGTCGATTGCCGCCTGCGGGTTTTGCCCGTGCAGCATAATGCGCAGCGCCATCTGCATGTGCCCCTGCGCCTGCATCGGACCGCCCATCACGCCGAAGGACATCAGCGGCTGGCCGTTGCCGTCCATCGCAAAGCCCGGAATGATGGTGTGGAACGGGCGCTTGCTGCCCGCCAGCGCGTTCGGGTGATTGGGATCCAGCACAAACCCGCATCCCCGGTTTTGCAGGCTGATCCCGGTATCCGGCACCACAATGCCTGAACCGAAGCCCATGTAGTTGGACTGAATAAACGACACCATCATCCCGCTGGCGTCGGCGGTGCTGATGTAGACCGTGCCGCTCTGGGTCGGGGAACCGTAGACAAAATCGGACGCCTTGTCATGATCGATAAGCGCCGCGCGTGACTTCAGATAATGGTCGCTCAGCAGCTCTTTCGCCGCGAACGCCATATGGTCTTCATCCGCCACGTAGCGGTCGAGATCCGCCAGCGCCAGCTTCATCGCCTCAATGGACAGGTGCAGGGACTGCACGGAATCCGGATGATGCTTCTCAATGCCGCACTGCTCAAGAATGCCGAGCGCAATCAGCGTGGCGATCCCCTGGCCGTTTGGCGGCAGCTCCTGCACCGAACCGCCCGCGAAGTCGCGCGACAGCAGCTCTACCCAGTCCACGCGATGGCTCGCCAGATCCTCGGCCGTCAGGTGCGCGCCATGCTCTTTGGCGAAGGAAGCAATTTTCTGCGCCAGCTCACCGCGATAAAAAGCTTCGCCGTTGGTACGGGCGATCAGCTCCAGCGAGTTCGCCTGCGCCGGGTTACGGAAGATTTCCCCCACGCGCGGGGCGCGGCCTTCCGGCGCGAAACAGGCGCTAAAACCCGGCTGATCTTTCAGCTTGCTATAGCCGCGCTGCCAGAGATGCCCAATCAGCGGGGAGACCGGGAAACCGTTGCGCGCGTAGTCAATGGCGGGCTGCGCCAGCGTGGTCAGCGGCAGCGTGCCGAAGCGTTCCGCCAGCGCGACCCAGCCGGATACCGCCCCCGGCACGGTCACCGCGTCCCAGCCGATTTCCGGCACCGCGGTTTTACCGGCAAACAGATCCGCATGCCAGCTCGCAGGCGAACGACCGGACGCGTTCAGGCCGTGCAGCTTTTCGCCGTCCCAGACGATGGCAAAGGCGTCGCTGCCGATCCCGTTACCGGTCGGCTCTACCACCGTCAGCGCCATCGCGGTGGCAATGGCCGCATCAACGGCGTTGCCGCCCAGCTGCAGCATCTTCATCCCCGCCTGCGCCGCCAGGGGTTGCGACGTGGCAACAGCATTATGGCCCATCATTGGCGGGCGTCGTGAAGCGTAACCGGACGTAAAATCAAGCGCTTTGGTCATCATGACTCCTTAGTCGTGGCGCGGATCGAGCGCATCGCGCAGCCCGTCGCCAAGTAAATTAAAACCCTGCACGGCAAGGAAAATCGCCACGCCGGGGAAAACAGACATCCACGGCGCCTGCTCAAGAAACCCTTTCGCGGTGTTGAGCATTGAGCCCCAGGACGGATTAGGTGGCTGCTGCCCCAGCCCTAAAAACGACAGGCTGGCTTCGGCGATAATCGCTGAGGCAATTGCCAGCGTGGCCTGCACCAGGATCGGCGACATCACGTTGGGCAGGACGTATTTGATGATGATCCAGCGATCCGGCAGGCCAATCGCCCGCGCGCCGTCGATATACTCTTCGTTGCGAATAGCGATCACCTGACCGCGCGTCAGGCGGGCGAAGATCGGCATCGCCGAAAGACCGATGGCGATCATGGCGTTCGTCAGGCTCGGGCCCAAAAACGCTCCCAGCGCGATCGCCATGATCAGGAACGGACACGCCAGCAGCGCCTCGATAAACCGCGATATCACGCCGTCCCACATCTTCTGGAAGTAGCCCGCCACCAGCCCCAGCGGCACGCCGATAACCACCGCGATAACGACCGACATACAGCCCGCCATCAGCGAGGTGCGCGCCCCCCAGATAATGCGGGATAGAATGTCGCGCCCCAGCTCGTCGGTGCCGAACCAGTACATCGCTGAAGGCGCTTTGCGCACCGCGAGGAAGTTGGCTTTAACCGGGTCAAACGGGGCGATCCACGGCGCCAGCAGCGCCACCAGCACAAAGAAACCCACCACAAGCGCGCCAATCACCGCGCTTTTATTGGCGAGGAATTTCTTCAGCACCCGGTTCTGCGCGCGCGGCAGCGCGGGGGCTACGGTTTGCGTCGTCAGTTCCGCCATCGTTAACCTCGCATTTTCGGGTTGATAAGGACGTAAAGTACGTCGGCCAACAGGTTGAGCAGCAGGAAGCCGATCGCCACGATCAGCACCACGCCCTGCACCACCGCGTAGTCACGGTTGAAAACCGAGTCGACGATCATCTTGCCGAAGCCCGGAATGGTGAAAACCTGCTCGGTCAGCACCGCGCCGCCCAGCAGCTCGCCGAACAGCAGCGTGGTGAGGGTAATTACCGGCACCAGCGCGTTGCGAAAGGCGTGCTTCAGGATCACCGCTTTCGGCAGTAGCCCTTTCGCCCGCGCGGTGCGGATATAGTCCGCCTTCAGCACGGCAATCATCGAGGCGCGGGTGTGGCGCATCAGCGTTGCCGCGAGACCCGTTCCGAGCACGGATGCGGGGAGCAGCAGCGTGCGCAGGTTCTGGAGCGGATCTTCACTGAACGGCACATAGCCGGACGCGGGGAGCCACTGCAGGTTTACCGAAAAGACCAGAATCAGCAGGATCCCCAGCCAGAAGTGCGGGATCGAGATCCCCGAGATCGCCACGAAGTTCGCCCCGTGATCGACCCAGCTGTTTTTGTTCACCGCCGCGAGGATCCCCATGCTGATGCCAAACACCAGCGCGATAATCATCGCCAGCAGCGACAGCTCCAGCGTGACCGGCAGCTTGCTGGCGATCAGCTGCGTCACCGGTTCATGCGTACGTAAGGAGACGCCCAGATCGCCCTGCAGCGCCCGCGTCAGCCAGTGGAAATACTGCACGGGGATCGGCGCATCGAGATTCAGCTCCGCACGCAGCTGGGCGATGACCGCCGGATCGCGCTCCTCGCCGGCCATGGCGATCAGCGGGTCACCGGGCAGCAGCTTTTGCAGCCCGAATACCATCATGCTCACCAGCAGTAGCGTCGGAATAGCCAGCAGCAGACGTTTGCAAATCAGTTCCAGCATGGGTTCTCCTCAGGACGTTTATTTCGCCAGCGTCAAACCCGCCAGACGCACGATGCCGTCCGGGTATGGCTTAAAGCCCTGCACGCTTTTGTTCAGGCCAAAGATACGCGGCTCGAAATAGAGATAGGCAATCGGCATATCCGTTTGCAGCTGCTTCACCACCTTGTCGTACAGCGGCTGGCGCGCGGCCTGGTCGGTGCTCTGGCGCGCCTGGATCAGCCACTCATCGACCTGCGCGTTGCTGTAGCGACCGTCGTTAAGCGTGCCTTTGCTGTTGATAAAGCCGTAGATGCTGCCGTCCGGATCCGGGCGTCCCGACCAGCCGGAGAAGCTCAGTTGATAATCCCCGCTCTGCTGGCGGTCCAGCAGCGTGGCGAATTCGGTCATCTGCAGGTTCAGGTTAAAGCCCGCCTCGGCGACCATCGCCTGCAGCACCTGCCCCACCTGCTGAGAGGTTGGGTTGTTCGGCACCAGCAGGTTGACGGTCAGCGGCGCGGTGACGCCTGCCGCTTTGAGCAGGGCTTTGGCCTTGTCGACGTCACGCGGCGGAACCGGCAGATTCACGTGATACGGGCTGACCGGTGAAAACGCCTGGTTGGCTGGCGTATACAGCCCTTCAAAGACCACCTGGTTTAGCGCATCGCGGTCGATAGCCTGAGAAAATGCCTCGCGCACGCGGGCATCTTTGAACGGGTCGTTGGCCGGCACCTGGCCGTTGTTGATGTTGAAGGTAATGCCCTGATAGCCCAGGCCAGTTACCTTCGCCAGCGCCAGCTTGCTGTCGGCTTCGACGGTTTTCACGTCGCTGGCGGCGATGCCTTCGGTCAGGTCGAGATCCCCCGCGCGCAGGTTCGCCAGACGCACGGAGGCATCAGGGATCGGCAGATAGATAATTTTGTCGAAGTGGTAGGCGTCTTTGTTCCAGTAGTTATCGAAGCGGCTCAAAACGATGCGGTCCTGGGACACGCGGCTGTCGAATTTATACGGGCCGGAGCAGACCGGATGGGCGGCAAAGTCAGGCTTTTTTGCCGCTTCAGGGGCCATCATCGCGCCCGCGCGGTCGGTGAGCTGCATCAGCAGCGCGGCATCAGGCGTTTTCAGGTGCAGCGCAATCTGCATCGGGCCGGTGACCTCTACCGATTCAACGGAGGAGATCTCGCTTTTACGCAGGGAGCCTTTGAGGGTCAGGGCGCGGTCGAGGTTGTATTTCGCGGCGGCGGCATCGAATTTCTCTCCGTCATGGAAGGTGACGCCTTCGCGCAGATTGAGCGTCAGGGTTTTACCATCGTCACTCCACGCCCAGTCTTTGGCCAGACCGGGGACGACCTTCAGGTTTTCATCCACGTCCACCAGCCTGTCGCACAGGGAGGCAAAGACGAAGCGGCCATAGTAGGTACGCGCCAGATGCGGGTCGAGCATGTCCGGGTCTGCCCCGAGGCCAATACGAAGCACGCTTTCAGAATGGGCGGGCAGCGCCGCGCCAAGCAACATAACGCTTCCCAGTACGGTCAAAAGAGAATTACGGATTGTCATTATCATGAGTTCCTTGAAGGAAGGGACGAGTGGGTAACCGCGTGTTCAAACAGCGCGCGGCGGCGCAGAAATGCGGCGGATGGCGGTGCGATCTGAATAACGCTGCGATCGCGGTTGATCTCCTGCCAGCGGTGGCAGGCAACCTGACGTCCACCGTCGAGCACCTGATTGATCGGCTCGACCTGGCGGCATTCGTCGGTGACGTACGGGCAGCGGGTGTGGAAACGGCAGCCGGACGGCGGGCTGGCCGGGTTGGGCAGATCCCCCTGCAGCAGCGGCGCGTCGCGTTCAGCGCCCGGCTGCATCTGCGGCGCCGAGGCGATCAGCGCCTGAGTATAGGGGTGCAGCGGCGCGTCAAAAATCTCGTCAACGGTGGCGAGCTCGACGATTTGCCCGAGATACATGACCGCCACGCGATCGCTCATGTGGCGGATCACCGCCAGACCGTGGGCGACAATCACCATCGTCAGCCCCAGCTGGTTCTTCAGGCTCTCCAGCAGGTTAACCACCTGCGCCTGGACGGAGACGTCCAGCGCGGAAACCGGCTCATCCCCCAGCAGCAGCTTCGGTCCCGAGGCCAGCGCGCGCGCAATGCCGATACGCTGGCGTTGCCCGCCGGAAAACTCGTGCGGATAGCGCCCGGCCCAGGCGGCAGGCAAGCCTACGGTCTTAAGCAGTTCGGCGACGCGGTACTGACGGTCCGCTTTCTTCATGTTCTGGTGCAGCCACAGCGGCTCACCGACGATCTGCTCCACCGTCATGCGTGGGTTCAGGGACGCGAAGGGATCCTGAAAGATGATCTGCAGCTCGCGGCGGAGCTGATTGAGGCGCGCGCCCGAGGCGTGGGTGATCTCTTCCCCCTGATAAAATACGCGCCCTTCGCTGGCGGCCAGCAGGCGCAGCAGCAGACGGCCAAGCGTGGATTTTCCGGAACCGGACTCGCCGACAATCGCCAGCGTTTCGCCCGGCATGACGGCAAGCGACACGCGATCGACCGCCGTGACAAACCGCGCCGGAGTAAAGAGCTTTTTGGGGCCTGGGAAAAGCTTGCTGAGGTCACGGGCTTCAAGTATGGGCGTGGTCATGCGGTCTCTCCCAGGGCAATGTGATGTTCGAGCGGCACGCGGAAGCAGGCGACCCGATGGCCCGCGCCGAGCGTGGTGAGCTGCGGTTTTTCATCATGGCAGCGCGACTGCGCAAACGGGCAGCGCGTCGCAAAACGGCAGCCTTGCGGCATGGATTCCGGGAGCGGGACCGCGCCGGGAATGGTGGAGAGCTGGCCCTTGCGTGCGCCAAGGGAGGGAATCGAGCCCATCAGGCCGATGGTGTAAGGGTGCTGCGGATCGGCAAATATCGCCTCGACGCTTCCCTGCTCTACCACCTGTCCGGCATACATCACCGCTACCTGCTGGGCGACTTCTGCCACCACGCCCAAATCGTGGGTGATCATCAGTACCGCCGTGCCGGTTTCTTCTTTTAAGGTGTTGAGCAAGGCGAGGATTTGCGCCTGGATGGTGACGTCGAGCGCAGTGGTCGGTTCGTCGGCAATCAGCAGTTTGGGGTGGTTAATCAGCGCCATTGCAATCATCACCCGCTGGCGCATGCCGCCGGAAAGCTGGTGAGGATAAGCCTTGAGGCGCATCTCTGCCGCTGGGATCTGCACTTTCTCGAGGATCTGCAGCGCGACCTTCATCGCCTCTGCGCGCGAGACGTTCTGGTGTCGCATAACCGCTTCGCTCAGCTGATCCCCCAGCGTAAATGCCGGATTGAGCGAGGTCATCGGCTCCTGAAAAACCATCGCCAGCTCGCTGCCGCGCAGGTCGGCATATTCCCGCAGCGAGAGCTTGCGCAGATCGTGGCGGCGAAACAGCATCTCCCCGCTGACGATCCGTGCGCTGGCGGGCAGTAACCCCATCAGCGCCAGGGAGGTGATACTTTTCCCACAGCCGGATTCTCCCACCAGCGCCAGCGTTTCGCCCGCCCTGACGGTCAATGAGATACCGTCAAGCACGCTAACCGGCGAGCCCGCGAACGTAACGTTGAGGTTTTGTACTTGCAGTACGGGCGTGGCGTCCTTAAAGGGGATTGTCGTCATGGCGTGAAGTCGTCCTCAAGGTGGATCGCCTGAATCAGGGCGGTTTGCAGGCTGAGCAGGTGTTCGCGCATGGCGGCCGCGGCTTCATTAGGCTGGCGATGGATAATCGCAGACATGATCTTATGGTGGTGGTCGTTATAGCTGTCGACACGTTCGGGCGTGCGGGCTAATTCACGAAGATGCTGCCAGCCCGGTTCGCGCCGAACGGCATCAATGGCATCAAACAGGCCGAGCATCAGGCGGTTGCCCGCAGCCTCGGCAATAGCCCGGTGAAAGGCGCTATCCCAGAGTTCGTTGAGATCGCGGTCGTCCGGGCTGACCTTGTCGATGCGTTCCAGCATGCGCTGCATAAGCGCGAGGTTTTCCCTGGTGGCACGCAGTGCCGCAAGCCGGGCTAAGCCGGGTTCGAGCTGTAGACGAGCTTCCATCACTTCCAGAAGGTTGGTCTGTTGAACCAATCCCTGAAGGGCCAGCGGTTCAACAGGTGCCGCCGGGCCAATAAAGGTCCCTTTGCCCTGCTTACGCCAGATGCGCCCCTCTTCTTCCAGCACATCCAGCGCACGACGCACTTCACGTCGTCCTACGCCGAGTGTGTCCGACAGCTCACGTTCCGTGGGCAGCGGTATGCCTGGTGTTGACTCGTGCTGGTTGATAAGCCCGCGCAACTGCTCAAGCGCGGTGCTGGAATTGGCCAGAAACCGTGACGGTTTTTCCATATTGGTTCGCTCGCTTTCATCATGACTTTATTTTTATTAACGATAAGTTATTGATATGGAATGACGCTTATCGTGCTAATGATTAAGCAATAAACAAACCAATACTGAATTGGTTCGGTCTTTTTTTGGGGCGCGGGAGATAACCAAATGATTCTGCGTCAATTATTTTTACAGAAAGACACATTCGGAATGAGGTCTGAAGAGAGGCATGGTGGCAAAATGCACAACAACAGTGCGAATAATGCACTACATCTGTGCAATTGTTAATTAATTGCACTATAGATATTAACTTTTTGTTAATAGCGAGAGAGAGGATAAGATTACAGAACGCTGAAACGACGAAGGCCTGAATCATTTCTGATTCAGGCCTTCTGAATAGTGGCGGAACGGACGGGACTCGAACCCGCGACCCCCTGCGTGACAGGCAGGTATTCTAACCGACTGAACTACCGCTCCACTGTTCCCGTTTGGGGAACGAGGCGCATATTACGGTGCGCCTCCGATCTCGTCAACGCTTTTTCTCGCGTTTTGAATCGTTTGCTGCAAAAATCGCCCAACCGATGATTTTACAGGCATTCCGGCGTTTTTTCAGGCACGCCAGAGACAGCTGCCGCCCTTCTTCTGCACCAGATCAAGACGGGATTCGTGGTTAAGCAGCTCTTCGTCACTGGCTAAAACAACCCGTAGCCGACTGGCCTGACGAACAACACGCTGAATGCCCGCTTCGCCCTGCGTCTGCTGAGACTCATTTTCCATACTGAACTTCATTGACGTCTGCCCGCCGGTCATCGTCAGATAGACATCGGCCAGGATCTGGGCATCGAGCAACGCCCCGTGGAGCGTTCGCTTGGTATTGTCTATCTCGTAGCGCGAGCAGAGTGCATCCAGGCTGTTACGCTTGCCGGGGAACATCTTCCTTGCCAGCGCGAGACTGTCCGTCACCTTACAGAAGGTGTTCGTCTTCGGGATATCACGATTAAGCTTGCTGAATTCATAGTCCATAAAGCCGATATCGAACGAGGCGTTATGGATGACAAGCTCGGCGCCCTTGATGTATTCCAGGAACTCGTCAGCCACATCCGCAAACGTCGGCTTATCCAGCAAGAACTCATCGGCAATCCCGTGAACGCCGAACGCTTCGGGGTCCACCAGCCGATCGGGCTTGAGGTAAACGTGGAAGTTGTTCCCCGTAAGACGACGGTTCACCACTTCAACGGCGCCGATCTCGATGATCTTATGCCCTTCGTAGTGCGCGCCGATCTGGTTCATACCGGTGGTTTCGGTATCGAGGACGATCTGGCGAGTAATTGCAGTGCTCATAGCGGTCATTTATGTCAGACTTATCGTTTAACTGAACGTTTCGAATACAGGAAGTCTACCAGAGATGCGTAAACAGGTAGAAATTTTCACCGATGGATCTTGTCTCGGTAACCCAGGGCCCGGCGGCTACGGCGCGATTATGCGCTATCGCCAGCACGAAAAAACCTTTAGTGAAGGCTATTTTCTGACCACCAACAACCGGATGGAGTTGATGGCGGCCATCGTGGCGCTGGAGGCATTAAAAGAACATTGTGACGTGGTGTTAAGTACCGACAGTCAGTACGTGCGTCAGGGGATCACCCAGTGGATCCATAACTGGAAAAAACGCGGCTGGAAAACCGCCGATAAGAAACCGGTCAAGAACGTCGATCTCTGGAAACGTCTTGATGCTGCGCTGGGTCAGCACCAGATTAAATGGGAGTGGGTTAAAGGGCACGCCGGCCATCCGGAAAACGAACGTTGTGACGAGCTGGCGCGTGCGGCGGCCGCTAACCCTGCGCATGAGGACGCGGGCTATCAGCCCGAATCCTGATCACGGCTTTTTGTATTGCCGCGTGGCGCCAACGGTCTGGCGGATTGGCGTTTTCGATTTGCTCTGCTTTATGGGGTTAAGCGTAAGGGGAATGGTTCGCTTACGCGCGACGATAAACTGCAAACAGCCCAGGGCGGGGAGATGGGTGCTCAGCACCACGCCACCCTGACGCGCCCAGGGCAGCACCTGAAAACCACCGTAGCAGAGCACTTCAAAGTTCAGCAGTGAAAGCCAGTCGAGCTGGCGCATCATGGTGAACATCCGGCTGTTGTAAGGTGGATTCCTGCGTAGCACCGGCACCAGCTTACGCAGCCCCATCAGGCTTAACGGATTGAATCCGCTAAGTACCAGCCAGCCGTCATCAATAAGCACGCGATCGGCTTCACGAAGCAGACGATGCGGATCGCTGCACCAGGGCAGCGTGTGAGCGAGTAAACACGCATCAACGGATTTTTCCGCAAACGGCAGATGCAACGGATCTGCTTTTACCTGAACCGGCGATCCGCCGAGAGAGACGTTGACCTGATGCGAGATAGCGCAGCTTTCGGTATTGATTTCCGCGCTGAGATTGCCAATCTTAAGCAGGTGAAAGCCATACATTTTCGCGAGCCAGGGCTTCAGCTGTTGTTCTAACGCTTCGCGATAATATTCACCCCAGGGCAATTCCGCCCAACGTTCCGGTGCTGCGACAGTCTGAGGTATCCTTGCCGGTTTCATCAAAACACCCGCCACGCTATAAGAGGTAATGTATGAATCTTATCAGTATTCCAGCGTTTCAGGACAATTACATCTGGGTTTTGGTTGACGACGATCGTCGATGCGTCATTGTCGATCCCGGAGAATCGGCCCCTGTTCTGCGCGCAATAAAAGAGAACGACTGGCAGCCAGAAGCCATTCTGTTGACGCATCATCATAACGATCACACTGGCGGCGTGCCTGAACTGCACGCTCATTTTCCGCATCTTGTGGTTTACGGACCGGCAGAAGCACAAGATAAGGGAATCACGCATGTAGTCGAAGAAGGCGAAAATATCCTCATACGTGAGTGGGAGTTTTCCGTATTTGCTACACCGGGTCACACTTTGGGACATCTGTGTTTCTACAGTAAGCCTTATCTTTTTTGCGGCGATACCCTGTTCTCCGGAGGCTGCGGAAGATTGTTTGAAGGTACGCCAGCGCAAATGTACCAGTCTTTACAGAAGATTAACGCATTGCCCGATGACACCGTTATTTGTTGCGCTCATGAGTATACATTAGGAAATATGAAGTTTGCCGTCAGCCTGTTGCCTGAGGATCGGGCGATTCAGGATTATTATCACAAAGTGAAGGAGTTACGTGCAAAAAACCAAAAAACACTCCCCGTAATTCTGAAAAACGAGCGCCAAATTAATTTATTTTTACGAACAGATGATACTGATTTAATTAATAAAATTAACCAAGAAACAAATTTGCAACAACCAGAACAGCGATTTGCATGGTTAAGGTCAAAGAAAGATAACTTCAGATAATTGCGGGTTGCCTTTTCAAAATTTCGCCGTTATCATCGCTCGTCTTTTAAGCAACTATTGACACACACATGAAGGCAAAAGCGATATTACTCGCCTCTGTCCTGCTTGTAGGTTGCCAGTCACAGAATGGCAGCAACGTACAACAGCACGCACAGAGCCTTTCTGCAGCTGGTCAAGGGGAAGCAGGGAAGTTTGCAAGTTCGGCGCGCTGGATGGACGATGGAACATCTTTCGCGCAGGATCAAGACTTGTGGACCTCTATTGGCGACGAGCTAAAGATGGGAATTCCGGAAAATACCCGGATTCGCGAACAGAAACAGAAGTATTTAAGAAATAAGAGCTATCTCCACGATGTAACGTTACGGGCAGAGCCGTATATGTACTGGATAGCCGGGCAAGTTAAGAAACGTAACATGCCTATGGAGCTGGTACTCCTACCCATAGTGGAGAGCGCTTTTGACCCACACGCGACGTCTGGCGCCAATGCCGCAGGCATTTGGCAGATCATTCCGAGCACAGGGCGAAACTATGGTCTGAAACAGACCCGCAACTATGATGCGCGTCGCGATGTTGTCGCTTCAACGACAGCAGCTCTCGACATGATGCAACGTCTGAACAAGATGTTTGACGGCGACTGGCTGTTAACGGTCGCAGCGTACAATAGCGGCGAAGGTCGTGTACTGAAGGCAATGAAAGCGAATAAAGCACGGGGTAAATCCACCGATTTTTGGTCGCTCTCACTGCCACAGGAAACAAAGATTTACGTACCGAAAATGCTGGCTTTGAGCGATATTCTCAAGAACAGCAAGCGTTATGGTGTACAACTGCCAACACCAGACGAAAGTCGTGCACTGGCGCGTGTTCGCCTCAGCAATCCAGTTGATATTCAACAGGTTGCTGATATGACGGGTATGTCGGTAAGTAAATTGAAAACCTTTAATGCTGGCGTTAAAGGCTCAACCCTGGGGGCAAGTGGCCCGCAGTATGTAATGGTTCCGCAGAAACATGCTGACCAGTTACGTGAGTCTTTAGCTTCTGGTGAAATCGCCGCCGTTCAGTCAACGCTGATCGCGGATGCATCATCAGTCAACAGCCGCAGCTATAAGGTTCGTTCAGGTGATACGCTTTCGGGCATTGCGTCACGTCTTGGCGTGAATGCGAAAGATCTGCAGCAGTGGAATAATCTGCGCAGCTCCGGCCTGAAAGTGGGTCAGACTCTGACGGTAGGTGCAGGTAGCAGCGCACAGCGTCTCGCCAGCAACAGCGATAGCATTACCTATCGCGTGCGCAAGGGCGATTCACTATCCAGTATCGCAAAACGACACGGCGTAAACATCAAGGATGTGATGCGCTGGAACAATGATACTGACAATCTGAAACCTGGCGACCAGCTGACGCTGTTTGTGAAGAACAGCGCTACGCCAGACTCCTGATAGCACGATCGAAAGATAAAAAGGCACCGATTCCCCTCGGTGCCTTTTTTGTTTAAGCCGCTTTTTGCGCTTCAGCCATGATGGTATCGCTGGTGAATGAACCATCGTTTTGCAGTTCAAAGTACGCCTTTACCTCCGCGGATGCACTCTCCTGATACAGCCTGATCGCCTGACTTAATGCTTCCGGGGTGCGCATACGCGCTATCCACGAGCTAAACTCCAGCGGCAAACGGTCTGTGATTAACGAGCGTGTAATCAGTCCCGCTTCCGTGATAAGCGACAACCACTCTCCGCTGGAGTAGTTTTGCACGTGCGAGGTATCGCGCAGCGCTTCTACCGTTTGCAGCCAGATATTGCGCACCGGATGCCCAGGTGACATCACATCCATAATGATGAATGTGCCGCCCGGCTTCAGAACGCGTTTGACCTCTCGTAATGCCTGGCCGACATCATGCCAGTGGTGCGCGGAATAACGGCTGATAACCACCTCAAACGACGCATCATCAAACGGTAAGGATTCGGCATAGCCCTGGCGCGTATTAATGTTGTTCAGCCCCTTCGCTTTCGCCGCCTCGGCAACAACGTCCAGCATCTGGCTGGATAAGTCATACGCGGTAACGTGCGCCACCTGCTGCGCAGCCGTAAAGCTGGCATGCCCAGCCCCGCAGCCTAAATCCAGAACGTGCGCCTGCGGAAATGCCGACAGGCGCTCACCGAGACGCACCAGATCGCGACCTGAAGCGTGCACGGCGCTGCTCAGATAGGCATTTGCCTGAGAACCAAACTGTTTTTCTACGTTGTCATGATGGGAGTGTGTTGTTGTCATCGTACTGTCCTTTGTGAGTGAAAAATAAAGGGCAGCACCCGCGCAGGCCTGCCCCACGGCAGACCTGACACACCATTATTTATCAGGTTTGCCGGGACTGAATTCGACTAGTAGAGGATTATGATCCGAGGCGCGAGTCACCAGAACAGAGGCATCGTGCACGCTCAAACCACGATAGAAGACAAAATCGAGAGGACGACCAAAGGCTTTTTTGCGCTGGTCATCGCTAAAACGAACCTCACGCAACGACATTTCGCGCGCAAAGCGATAGAGCGCATTCATGCGCGGACGGCTCCAGGCATTGAAATCGCCGGCCATAATGATGGGCCCGCTGTGATGCGCTATCTGATCGCCAATGGGAAGTAACTGCTTACTGTAGACATCCACGCCCAGGCTGAAGTTTACCGCATGGATATTCACAACCATCAGCATTCGGGTATCCGGCAGCGGATAGACCGTCACCAGCGCCGATTTCGCCAGACGCAGGATAGGCTCGCGTTCGCGCAGCGGACAGCAATAGACGGGATGTGCTGCAGAAAGCGTCATCACGCCTGAGGGATGCTGAGGCAAAACAAAGGCGGGTACCTGGTCGGCGGCAAGATAGTTCGTGGTGGCAAACCGTACCAGCTCCGGGGTGGTTTGCGCCTCCTGGAGCAGAACCAGGTGGGCATCTTTTCCAAAATTCTTGAGTACCGATAACCATTCGGCACGCTGCTGCTTAAAGATATTCCACACCAGTACGCGGATTTTTTCATCGCTGCTTAACGGCGTGCCGGCGGGTAATGCCTGGCTTATGCTCGCAAATGACCCCGGAGGCAAGATCCTCTCCGCGGGCATTCCGGCAACATAACGCATGGCATAGGTATTTTTTCGCACTTTTGGAAACAGCCTCTGTAACATGAACCAGTCCGGAAAACGGACTGGTTCTAATGTTATAGGGACTTTAGGTCACACTTTCAACGCAATTTCTGAGAAACCGCTTTCCAGTTTTGTAAGCAAGCGCTTACTGATGTTAACCCAGCGCGACGCGGGCGGGTTTATCAAGACGTCCGCTCAGACCAATCAACAGGAAAGCGACCAGGACAATCACCGCGCCAATCCATGGCGTCTGGGTTAATCCGAAATGTTCGACGGTTTGCCCACCAATGATGGAGCCCAGCGCGATACCAATATTAAAAGCGGCAATATTCAGGCCGGACGCCACATCCACCGCATTGGGCGTATAAAGCTCGGCTTTTTGTACAACGTAGACCTGAAGCCCGGGCACATTACCAAAGGCGAAGATCCCCATGACCAGCACGGTGACCAGCGCGGCGTAGTGTATCGAAGCCGTGAACTGGAAAATCATCAACAGAACGACCAGCGCGGCGAAGATGAATTTCAGCGCCGGTACCGCACCATGCTTATCCGCAAGCTTGCCGCCCCAGATATTGCCAATCGCAACGGAAATACCGTATCCCAGCAAAATCCAGCTCACGGCATTGGGGGAGAAACCCGCCAGGTCCTGCATCATCGGTGCAAAGAAAGTGAAGGCGGTGAATACGCCGCCATAGCCCAGCGCAGTAACCGCGTAGATGATCAGCAAACGCGGATGCGTGAGTACCTTCAGCTGATCGCTCAGGCTGGCGCTGGCCCGGCCAGGAATATTCGACGGCACCAGCAGCAGGCTGGTCACCAGGGCAATGACGCCCAGTAAGGAGACGGCCAGGAACGTTTCACGCCAGCCGAAGTGTTGTCCGATAAACGTGCCCAACGGTACGCCCGTGACGAGTGCAACGGTCAGCCCACCGAACATGATCGCAATGGCGGAGGCCGCTTTCTCTTTGGGTACCAGGCTGGTTGCAATAGTGGAACCAATCGAGAAGAACACCCCGTGCGCAAGGCCGGTCAACAGACGGGCAATCACCAGCGTGGTGTAGTCCGGTGCCTGCCAGGCCAGAATGTTGCCGGCGGTGAACAGCACCATCAGCGCGACTAACAGCTGCTTACGCGGAAAACGCCCGGTCAGTGCCGTCAGCACTGGCGCCCCGACGGCGACGCCCAGGGCGTAGATAGACACCAACAGTCCGGCAGAGGGTAACGAGATCGCAAGCTGGTTAGCAATAGTGGGAACCAGCCCCACGATAACAAATTCGGTCGTGCCAATTGCAAAGGCACTGATCGTCAGGGCAAGTAGCGCCAGTGGCATAAAATACTCCGTATCATCATGATTAAGATGACAGGCAGTATGCGCCAGTGCTTAAATAACAAAAATGGTCAAAATCTCAATAGAATTTTGCAGGTGGTGCAACAATGAAAGCTACATCGGAAGAGCTGACAATCTTTGTCGCCGTCGTTGAAAGCGGCAGCTTTAGCCGCGCGGCCGAACAGCTGGGACAGGCTAACTCAGCCATCAGCCGTTCGGTAAAAAAACTGGAGATGAAGCTTGGAGTGAGTCTGCTCAACCGAACGACGCGACAGCTGAGCCTGACGGAAGAAGGAGAGCGTTATTTTCGCCGCGTGCAGTCGGTACTGCAGGAGATGGCCGCAGCGGAGACCGAGATAATGGAGACCCGCAGCACGCCGCGCGGATTACTGCGCATTGATGCAGCCACGCCGGTTGTGCTTCACTTTCTGATGCCGCTGATTAAACCTTTCCGCGAACGCTATCCGGAGATGACGCTTTCTCTCGTCTCCTCAGAGACGTTTATTAACCTCATCGAGCGTAAAGTGGATGTGGCTATTCGGGCGGGAACGCTGACCGATTCAAGCTTGCGTGCCCGCCCTCTGTTTGCCAGCTACCGTAAAATTATCGCGTCGCCACAGTATATTGCTGAACATGGTAAACCGGAGACGGTTGAAGAACTGAAGCAGCATCTGTGCCTGGGCTTTACGGAGCCGGTATCGCTGAACACCTGGCCTGTCGCCTGTCATGATGGTCAACTTCATGAAATTACGAGCGGATTGTCATCTAACAGCGGGGAAACACTAAAGCAGCTGTGCCTTGAAGGCAATGGTATCGCCTGCTTGTCAGACTATATGATTGATAAGGAGATTGCCCGGGGTGAGCTGGTGGAATTGATGGCCGATAAACGCTTGCCGGTCGAAATGCCTTTTAGCGCGGTGTATTACAGTGACAGAGCGGTTAGTACGCGCATTCGTGCCTTTATTGATTTTCTGAGTGAACATATAAAAACAGCTCCCGGAGGAGCTGTGTGAGGGTTCAGGTTACAGAGGGCGGGTCAAACTTAATCCCAGTCAGGAGCTAAACCTTCCGGGCTGACCAGACGATCGTTGCACTCCAGCGCGGCAATCGCTTTTTTATCGTCAGCATCCAGATGAAGATCCGTTGCTAACAGGTTGCTGGCCAGGTTTTCACGCTTAGTTGATGATGGGATCACGGCATAACCTTCACCCATTGCCCATGCCAGAATGACCTGCGCGGCAGTCGCGCTATGTTTCTCAGCGATACGCGTAATCACTTCATCTTTCAGCGCCTTACCATAGGCCAGCGTCATGTATGAGGTGATGTGGATCCCGTGCTGTTTTGCCCAGTCCACGACTTTACGATTTTGCAGGTACGGAGACAGCTCAATCTGGTTGGTCGCAATATTTTCTGCGCCAACAGCAGCAATAGCTTTTTCCATCAGCGGGATCGTGAAGTTGGAGATCCCAATTTCGCGGGTTAATCCCTGCTTTTTCGCTTCCAGCAATGCCTGCATGAATTCTTCCACGGAGACGGCATCGTTCGGTGATGGCCAGTGGATCAGCGTCAAATCTACATAGTCAGTACGCAGTTTTTTCAGGCTTTCTTTCAGGCTTGGGATCAGCTTGTCTTTGCTGAGATTCTCAATCCAGATTTTCGTGGTGATGAACAGCTCATTACGCGGTACACCACTCTCTTCGAGAGCTTGTCCTACGGCAGCTTCGTTTTCATAGATCTGCGCCGTATCAACCGCGCGATAGCCCAGTTCGAGTGCGGTTTTAACTGATGCAATAACAACGTCGTCTTTAAGGCGGAAAGTGCCCAGACCAAATGCAGGGAGAGTCATACTATTCCTCAATCGTTATGTTCGTAAACTGAGGACGATTATCGCTGGCGTTGTTATAGAGAAAAAGATCGCAAAACGCAGAGGATTTTTGCTGATTTCGCAATAATTAAGCGTCAGATAAGAAAAAAGCCCTGAGCGTTAGCTCAGGGCTTTTAATAAGTGGCGGAACGGACGGGACTCGAACCCGCGACCCCCTGCGTGACAGGCAGGTATTCTAACCGACTGAACTACCGCTCCACCGAAGACTGCTTGTAACCACCGGATTAATGCACCGGCTTACTACTTAATTTGATGCCTGGCAGTTCCCTACTCTCACATGGGGAGACCCCACACTACCATCGGCGCTACGGCGTTTCACTTCTGAGTTCGGCATGGGGTCAGGTGGGACCACCGCGCTAAAGCCGCCAGGCAAATTCTGTTAATCTGTATCAGGCTGAAATTTGATTGTTCTGTCTCTTCGCCAAAACATCTTCGGCGTTGTAAGGTTAAGCCTCACGGTTCATTAGTATCGGTTAGCTCAACGCATCGCTGCGCTTACACACCCGACCTATCAACGTCATCGTCTTTAACGTTCCTTCAGGACTCTCAGGGAGTCAGGGAGAACTCATCTCGGGGCAAGTTTCGTGCTTAGATGCTTTCAGCACTTATCTTTTCCGCATTTAGCTACCGGGCAGTGCCATTGGCATGACAACCCGAACACCAGTGATGCGTCCACTCCGGTCCTCTCGTACTAGGAGCAGCCCCCCTCAATTCTCCAGCGCCCACGGCAGATAGGGACCGAACTGTCTCACGACGTTCTAAACCCAGCTCGCGTACCACTTTAAATGGCGAACAGCCATACCCTTGGGACCTACTTCAGCCCCAGGATGTGATGAGCCGACATCGAGGTGCCAAACACCGCCGTCGATATGAACTCTTGGGCGGTATCAGCCTGTTATCCCCGGAGTACCTTTTATCCGTTGAGCGATGGCCCTTCCATTCAGAACCACCGGATCACTATGACCTGCTTTCGCACCTGCTCGAGCCGTCACTCTCGCAGTCAAGCTAGCTTATGCCATTGCACTAACCTCCTGATGTCCGACCAGGATTAGCTAACCTTCGTGCTCCTCCGTTACTCTTTGGGAGGAGACCGCCCCAGTCAAACTACCCACCAGACACTGTCCGCAACCCGGATTACGGGTCTACGTTAGAACACCAGCCATTAAAGGGTGGTATTTCAAGGACGGCTCCACGCAGACTGGCGTCCACGCTTCAAAGCCTCCCACCTATCCTACACATCAAGGACCAGTGTTCAGTGTCAAGCTATAGTAAAGGTTCACGGGGTCTTTCCGTCTTGCCGCGGGTACACTGCATCTTCACAGCGAGTTCAATTTCACTGAGTCTCGGGTGGAGACAGCCTGGCCATCATTACGCCATTCGTGCAGGTCGGAACTTACCCGACAAGGAATTTCGCTACCTTAGGACCGTTATAGTTACGGCCGCCGTTTACCGGGGCTTCGATCAAGAGCTTCGCGTTGCCGCTAACCCCATCAATTAACCTTCCGGCACCGGGCAGGCGTCACACCGTATACGTCCACTTTCGTGTTTGCACAGTGCTGTGTTTTTAATAAACAGTTGCAGCCAGCTGGTATCTTCGACTGATTTCAGCTCCACCCGCAGGGGCTTCACCTACATATCAGCGTGCCTTCTCCCGAAGTTACGGCACCATTTTGCCTAGTTCCTTCACCCGAGTTCTCTCAAGCGCCTTGGTATTCTCTACCTGACCACCTGTGTCGGTTTGGGGTACGATTTGATGTTACCTGATGCTTAGAGGCTTTTCCTGGAAGCAGGGCATTTGTTACTTCAGCACCGTAGTGCCTCGTCATCACACCTCAGCGTTAAAAGGTACCGGATTTACCTGGAACCTCCGCCTACATGCTTAAACCGGGACAACCGTCGCCCGGCTAACATAGCCTTCTCCGTCCCCCCTTCGCAGTAACACCAAGTACAGGAATATTAACCTGTTTCCCATCGACTACGCCTTTCGGCCTCGCCTTAGGGGTCGACTCACCCTGCCCCGATTAACGTTGGACAGGAACCCTTGGTCTTCCGGCGAGCGGGCTTTTCACCCGCTTTATCGTTACTTATGTCAGCATTCGCACTTCTGATACCTCCAGCAACCCTCACAGGCCACCTTCAACGGCTTACAGAACGCTCCCCTACCCAACAACGCATAAGCGTCGCTGCCGCAGCTTCGGTGCATGGTTTAGCCCCGTTACATCTTCCGCGCAGGCCGACTCGACCAGTGAGCTATTACGCTTTCTTTAAATGATGGCTGCTTCTAAGCCAACATCCTGGCTGTCTGTGCCTTCCCACATCGTTTCCCACTTAACCATGACTTTGGGACCTTAGCTGGCGGTCTGGGTTGTTTCCCTCTTCACGACGGACGTTAGCACCCGCCGTGTGTCTCCCGTGATAACATTCTTTGGTATTCGTAGTTTGCATCGGGTTGGTAAGCCGGGATGGCCCCCTAGCCGAAACAGTGCTCTACCCCCGAAGATGAGTTCACGAGGCGCTACCTAAATAGCTTTCGGGGAGAACCAGCTATCTCCCGGTTTGATTGGCCTTTCACCCCCAGCCACAAGTCATCCGCTAATTTTTCAACATTAGTCGGTTCGGTCCTCCAGTTAGTGTTACCCAACCTTCAACCTGCCCATGGCTAGATCACCGGGTTTCGGGTCTATACCCTGCAACTTAACGCCCAGTTAAGACTCGGTTTCCCTTCGGCTCCCCTATACGGTTAACCTTGCTACAGAATATAAGTCGCTGACCCATTATACAAAAGGTACGCAGTCACACCACGAAGGTGCTCCCACTGCTTGTACGTACACGGTTTCAGGTTCTTTTTCACTCCCCTCGCCGGGGTTCTTTTCGCCTTTCCCTCACGGTACTGGTTCACTATCGGTCAGTCAGGAGTATTTAGCCTTGGAGGATGGTCCCCCCATATTCAGACAGGATACCACGTGTCCCGCCCTACTCTTCGAGTTCACAACCTGTGTGCTTTCGTGTACGGGACTGTCACCCTGTACCGTGCGACTTTCCAGACGCTTCCACTAACACACAAGCTGATTCAGACTCTGGGCTGCTCCCCGTTCGCTCGCCGCTACTGGGGGAATCTCGGTTGATTTCTTTTCCTCGGGGTACTTAGATGTTTCAGTTCCCCCGGTTCGCCTCGTTAACCTATGTATTCAGTTAACGATAGTGTGACGAATCACACTGGGTTTCCCCATTCGGACATCGCCGGGTCAAAGGTTCATATCACCTCGCCGGCGCTTTTCGCAGATTAGCACGTCCTTCATCGCCTCTGACTGCCAGGGCATCCACCGTGTACGCTTAGTCGCTTAACCTCACAACCCGAAGATGTTTCACTTCATGATTGCGAAAATTTGAGAGACTCGAACACACCTTAAAGATGTGTCGTTTCAATTTTCAGCTTGATCCAGATTTTTAAAGAGCAAAACTTCGCAGTGCACCTTTTCAGGTTCACTCTGAAGTTTTCTTGTGTTTGCAGTAAAAGATGGTGGAGCTATGCGGGATCGAACCGCAGACCTCCTGCGTGCAAAGCAGGCGCTCTCCCAGCTGAGCTATAGCCCCATCGTTTTGCAATCTCTGTACCGGTAATTTTTCCTGAGACAAGGCGTGGTAACGCGAAGCATACATCAGTATGTGAGCGTTGCCGCAACGCAGTATCAGGGAAAATTTGGTAGGCCTGAGTGGACTTGAACCACCGACCTCACCCTTATCAGGGGTGCGCTCTAACCACCTGAGCTACAAGCCTGCAGAGATTTTTACTGCTGTTTTTCATCAGACAATCTGTGTGAGCACTACAAAGGCAGGTTCTTTAAGGTAAGGAGGTGATCCAACCGCAGGTTCCCCTACGGTTACCTTGTTACGACTTCACCCCAGTCATGAATCACAAAGTGGTAAGCGCCCTCCCGAAGGTTAAGCTACCTACTTCTTTTGCAACCCACTCCCATGGTGTGACGGGCGGTGTGTACAAGGCCCGGGAACGTATTCACCGTAGCATTCTGATCTACGATTACTAGCGATTCCGACTTCATGGAGTCGAGTTGCAGACTCCAATCCGGACTACGACGCACTTTATGAGGTCCGCTTGCTCTCGCGAGGTCGCTTCTCTTTGTATGCGCCATTGTAGCACGTGTGTAGCCCTACTCGTAAGGGCCATGATGACTTGACGTCATCCCCACCTTCCTCCAGTTTATCACTGGCAGTCTCCTTTGAGTTCCCGGCCTAACCGCTGGCAACAAAGGATAAGGGTTGCGCTCGTTGCGGGACTTAACCCAACATTTCACAACACGAGCTGACGACAGCCATGCAGCACCTGTCTCAGAGTTCCCGAAGGCACCAATCCATCTCTGGAAAGTTCTCTGGATGTCAAGAGTAGGTAAGGTTCTTCGCGTTGCATCGAATTAAACCACATGCTCCACCGCTTGTGCGGGCCCCCGTCAATTCATTTGAGTTTTAACCTTGCGGCCGTACTCCCCAGGCGGTCGACTTAACGCGTTAGCTCCGGAAGCCACGCCTCAAGGGCACAACCTCCAAGTCGACATCGTTTACGGCGTGGACTACCAGGGTATCTAATCCTGTTTGCTCCCCACGCTTTCGCACCTGAGCGTCAGTCTTTGTCCAGGGGGCCGCCTTCGCCACCGGTATTCCTCCAGATCTCTACGCATTTCACCGCTACACCTGGAATTCTACCCCCCTCTACAAGACTCTAGCCTGCCAGTTTCGAATGCAGTTCCCAGGTTGAGCCCGGGGATTTCACATCCGACTTGACAGACCGCCTGCGTGCGCTTTACGCCCAGTAATTCCGATTAACGCTTGCACCCTCCGTATTACCGCGGCTGCTGGCACGGAGTTAGCCGGTGCTTCTTCTGCGGGTAACGTCAATCGCTGAGGTTATTAACCTCAACGCCTTCCTCCCCGCTGAAAGTACTTTACAACCCGAAGGCCTTCTTCATACACGCGGCATGGCTGCATCAGGCTTGCGCCCATTGTGCAATATTCCCCACTGCTGCCTCCCGTAGGAGTCTGGACCGTGTCTCAGTTCCAGTGTGGCTGGTCATCCTCTCAGACCAGCTAGGGATCGTCGCCTAGGTGAGCCGTTACCCCACCTACTAGCTAATCCCATCTGGGCACATCTGATGGCAAGAGGCCCGAAGGTCCCCCTCTTTGGTCTTGCGACGTTATGCGGTATTAGCTACCGTTTCCAGTAGTTATCCCCCTCCATCAGGCAGTTTCCCAGACATTACTCACCCGTCCGCCGCTCGCCGGCAAAGTAGCAAGCTACTTTCCGCTGCCGCTCGACTTGCATGTGTTAGGCCTGCCGCCAGCGTTCAATCTGAGCCATGATCAAACTCTTCAATTTAAGTTTGATGCTCGTGAATTAAACTTCGTAATGAATTACGTATGTTCACTCAGAGACTTGGTATTCATTTTTCGTCTTGCGACGTTAAGAATCCATGTCACTTTGAGTGCCCACACAGATTGTCTGATAAATTGTTAAAGAGCAGTGCAACGCGGCTTTCGCTCACCGTTGCGAGGTGGCGTATATTACGCTTTCCTCTTTCAGAGTCAACCCGTTATTTCAGGATTTTTTCTCTTCAACCGACCGGGCTGTTTGTGAAGTGATTCACATCCGCCGTGTCGATGGAGGCGCATTATAGGGGGCCGCCGAGGAATGACAAGCGGAAAAATGCATTTTTATTTCAACCGCTCATATTTTCACCAGAAAGGCTATTTTTGGTGCTTTTTAATCTCTTTTGGCAGATCGGCCAGACTATTAATTACCCAATCCGCAGCATTCTCAGCTTCTGGCGTCACTGGCTTGCCGGTGCGTACTAATATTTTGGTCCCTACACCCGCTGCTGTGGCTGCCTGCATATCTTCCAGTTTATCGCCCACCATATAAGAAGCCGCCATATCAATGTGCAGGAACTCCTGCGCAGAGATGAACATTCCCGGATGCGGCTTACGGCAATCACAGGTCTGACGATATTCTTCTACGGTTCCCTGTGGGTGATGCGGACAATAGTAGATGCCATCGAGATCCACACCGCGGTCGGCCAGCGACCAGTCCATCCATTCCGTCAGCGTTTCGAACTGCGCTTCGGTGAATTTACCGCGTGCAATACCGGACTGGTTCGTCACGACCACCAGCGCATACCCCATCTCTTTCAGCTGGCGCATGGCATCTATTACGCCCTCGATAAACTCGAACTCATCAATCTCATGGACATAACCGTGATCCACATTAATAGTGCCGTCACGATCGAGGAAAATTGCGGGTACTGATTTTGCCACCGGTTTGCTCCTGAAAAAGGCATGTTCGACTAGTATCTCATGAATCGCAGCGCAATAAAGTGCTCATCGTACATAGTTGGATTGATTTAGACGTCTGGATGCCTTAACATCCGTTTTGTTTACGGTCATCACCCGTATCTGGCAGAAGAAAATGCCACGGCTAACTTACATACGATAAAAATAATCTAATGATTAAACTTTCCAATATCACCAAAGTGTTCCAGCAGGGGAACCGAACCATTCAGGCTCTGAACAATGTCAGCCTGCATGTTCCTGCTGGTCAAATTTATGGCGTCATTGGCGCATCGGGTGCAGGTAAAAGCACGCTGATCCGTTGTGTTAACCTGCTTGAGCGTCCAACCCAGGGCAGCGTAGAAGTTGGCGGCCAGGAACTCACCGCCCTTTCAGAGAAAGAACTCACCAAAGCGCGTCGTCAGATTGGCATGATTTTCCAGCACTTTAACCTGCTGGCTTCCCGCACCGTGTTCGGCAACGTTGCCTTACCCCTTGAGCTGGATAACACGCCAAAAGAAGAAGTGAAGCGTCGCGTCACCGAGCTGCTCGACCTCGTGGGTCTGGGCGATAAACATGATAGCTACCCGGCAAATCTGTCCGGCGGGCAAAAACAACGTGTGGCCATCGCCCGCGCGCTGGCCAGCAATCCTAAGGTACTGCTGTGCGATGAGGCCACCAGCGCACTGGATCCCGCAACCACGCGTTCTATTCTGGAACTGCTGAAAGACATTAATCGTCGTCTGGGCCTGACGATCCTCCTTATTACGCACGAGATGGATGTGGTGAAACGCATCTGCGACTGCGTGGCGGTCATTAGCAACGGTGAACTGATCGAGCAGGACACGGTAAGTGAAGTGTTCTCGCATCCGAAAACCCCGCTGGCGCAGCAGTTCATCCAGTCCACCCTGCATCTGGATATCCCGGAAGACTATCTGGAGCGCTTGAAGACCGAACCCGCTGCTGACAGCGTCCCGATGCTGCGCATGGAGTTCACCGGTCAGTCCGTTGATGCTCCCCTGCTTTCCGAAACCGCACGTCGCTTTAACGTGAACAACAACATCATCAGCGCGCAGATGGATTACGCCGGTGGCGTGAAGTTCGGCATCATGCTGACAGAAATGCACGGCACACAAGAAGAAACCCAGGCAGCTATTGCCTGGCTGCAAGAACATCACGTAAAAGTAGAGGTACTGGGTTATGTCTGAGCCGATGATGTGGCTGCTGGTTCGCGGCGTTTGGGAAACGCTGGCAATGACCTTTGTCTCTGGCTTCTTTGGTTTTGTGATTGGCCTGCCGGTCGGCGTGTTGCTGTACGTGACGCGTCCGGGTCAAATCATTGAGAACGCGAAGCTGTACCGTACGCTCTCTGCGCTGGTGAACATCTTCCGTTCTATCCCGTTCATTATTTTACTGGTATGGATGATTCCGTTTACCCGCGTGATCGTCGGAACGTCTATCGGTCTGCAGGCGGCGATCGTTCCGCTGACCGTTGGCGCTGCGCCGTTTATCGCCCGTATGGTGGAGAACGCCTTGCTGGAGATCCCAACCGGTTTGATCGAAGCTTCCCGTGCGATGGGTGCCACGCCGGTGCAGATCGTCCGCAAGGTTCTGTTGCCTGAGGCGCTGCCAGGGCTGGTGAATGCGGCAACTATTACGCTTATCACCCTGGTCGGTTATTCCGCGATGGGCGGTGCCGTTGGTGCCGGCGGTTTAGGTCAGATTGGTTACCAGTACGGCTATATTGGATATAACGCTACCGTGATGAATACCGTTCTGGTATTGCTGGTTGTTCTGGTTTACTTAATCCAGTTCTCTGGCGATCGCATCGTCCGGGCTGTTACGCACAAATAACGTTACACACAACACAAACTCTACGAGTTAAGGATAAAACATGGCGTTTAAATTAAAGACCTTCGCAGCAGTAGGCGCGCTGATCGGCTCTCTGGCACTGGTGGGTTGCGGTCAGGACGAAAAGGATCCAAACCACATTAAAGTGGGCGTTATCGTGGGTGCAGAACAGCAGGTTGCAGAAGTTGCTCAGAAAGTAGCAAAAGAGAAGTATGGCCTGGACGTAGAGCTGGTCACCTTCAACGATTACGTTCTGCCGAACGAAGCGCTGAGCAAAGGCGATATCGACGCGAATGCCTTCCAGCATAAGCCATACCTGGATCAGCAGATTAAAGATCGCGGCTATAAACTGGTGGGTGTCGGTAACACCTTCGTTTATCCGATTGCCGGTTACTCTAAGAAAATTAAATCACTGGACGAACTGCAGCCAGGATCTCAGGTTGCCGTACCTAACGACCCGACTAACCTTGGTCGTTCCCTGCTGCTGCTGCAGAAGGTGGGCCTGATCAAACTGAAAGACGGTGTTGGCCTACTGCCAACCGTTCTGGACGTCACCGAGAACCCGAAAAATCTGAAAATCGTTGAACTGGAAGCACCGCAGCTGCCACGTTCTCTGGACGATGCACAGATTGCTCTGGCCGTTATCAACACCACGTACGCCAGCCAGATTGGCCTGACGCCAGCCAAAGACGGTATCTTCGTTGAAGATAAAGACTCCCCGTACGTTAACCTGATCGTGACTCGCGAAGACAACAAGGACGCGGAAAACGTGAAGAAATTCGTTCAGGCCTATCAGTCAGATGAAGTTTACCAGGAAGCCAACAAAGTGTTTAACGGCGGCGCTGTTAAAGGCTGGTAATCTCACCTCAGTGTAATATCATCAGGACGGGCTTATGCCCGTCTTGTCATTTGTGCAGTCAACTGATTCAATATCTGACGTTTTGATTATCCATTGAGGAAATATTATGCGTGCTTTACCGATCTGTCTTTTAGCACTCATGCTGAGCGGCTGTTCTATGCTAAGCAGATCTCCCGTTGAACCTGTTCAAAGCACGGCAACCCCGCCAAAGACCGAGCCTGCGAAACCGAAAGTGGTTCGCCCTGCGCCGGTTCGTATTATCACGAAAGCGGACGAACTCGTCGGTAAACCGTTCCGTGAACTGGGCGAAGTGAGCGGCGAATCCTGTCAGGCGACCAATCAGGACTCACCACCAAATATTCCGACAGCGCGTAAACGCATGCAGATTAATGCCGCAAAAATGAAAGCTAACGCGGTTCTGCTGCACAGCTGTGAAGTCACCAGCGGCACGCCGGGCTGCTACCGTCAGGCGGTTTGCATCGGCTCTGCGCTGAACATCACGGCGAAATGAGTGCATTTCAGTTCGAGCAGATAGGCGTTATCCACTCTCCTTATAAAGAGAAGTTCGCCGTCCCTCGCCAGCCCGGTCTGGTCACCAGCGGAAGCGGTGAGCTTCACCTGATTGCGCCTTACAATCAGGCCGATGCGGTACGCGGGCTCGAGGCTTTCAGCCATCTATGGGTGGTGTTCGTGTTTCACCAGACGATGGAAGGCGGCTGGCGACCTACCGTGCGTCCTCCTCGTCTTGGCGGTAATGCGAGAATGGGCGTGTTTGCAACGCGCTCGACCTTCCGTCCAAACCCGGTTGGCATGTCGCTGGTTGAACTGAAAGGCATACGCTGCCAGAAAGATCGGGTGATACTGGAGTTAGGTAGCCTGGACCTGGTCGACGGCACGCCGGTTATCGACATCAAGCCCTATTTGCCCTTCGCCGAAGCGCTCCCGAACGCGCGTGCAAGTTATGCTCAGGACGCACCACAGGCGGACATGCCGGTGTATTTTACGCCTGAGATAACCGCACAGCTCGGTCAGCTGGAGAAACGCTATCCTCGCTTACGGGATTTCATCACCGAAGTTCTGGCACAGGACCCGCGCCCGGCCTACCGTAAAGAAGAGGAAGCAGGAAAAACGTACGCCGTCTGGCTGATGGATTTTAACGTTCGCTGGCGCGTCACCGGGGCAGGTTTTGAAGTGTTTGCCCTTGAACCAAGGTAATTTTGTTCTCCTCTCTTTTGGCATCTTTACCACACTGGTAAACTAAACCACTTTTTTTGTGTCAGGCTGGTGTTTCAGCCTGTTCCAATCGTCGAAATGGAACCGTAACAACATGCGTACTAGCCAATATCTGCTCTCCACTCTGAAGGAGACGCCTGCCGACGCCGAAGTGATCAGCCATCAGCTGATGCTGCGCGCCGGGATGATCCGCAAGCTGGCCTCCGGGTTATATACCTGGCTGCCGACCGGCGTGCGCGTCCTGAAAAAAGTCGAAAACATCGTGCGTGAAGAGATGAACAACGCCGGTGCTATCGAGGTGTCCATGCCTGTGGTTCAGCCCGCTGACCTGTGGCAGGAGAGTGGACGTTGGGAACAATATGGTCCTGAACTGCTGCGCTTCGTCGATCGCGGCGAGCGTCCGTTCGTTCTCGGCCCAACGCATGAAGAAGTTATTACCGACCTGATTCGTAATGAGCTGAGCTCTTACAAACAGCTGCCGCTGAACTTCTTCCAGATCCAGACCAAGTTCCGTGACGAAGTTCGCCCGCGTTTCGGCGTCATGCGCTCTCGCGAATTCCTGATGAAAGATGCCTACTCTTTCCATACCTCTCAGGAATCACTGCAAGAGACTTACGACGCAATGTACGCGGCATACAGCAAAATCTTCTCCCGCATGGGTCTGGATTTCCGTGCTGTGCAGGCTGATACCGGCTCCATCGGCGGTAGCGCATCCCATGAGTTCCAGGTACTGGCGCAGAGCGGTGAAGACGATGTGATCTTCTCTGACTCTTCAGACTACGCGGCGAACATCGAATTTGCAGAAGCGCTGGCACCAAAAGAACCGCGTGCTGCGGCAACGCAAGAGATGACGCTGGTTGATACGCCAAACGCGAAAACCATCGCTGAGCTGGTTGAGCAGTTCAATCTGCCAGTTGAAAAAACAGTGAAAACGCTGCTGGTGAAATCCACCGAAGGCAGCGCTTACCCGCTGGTTGCCCTGCTGGTGCGTGGCGATCACGAGCTGAACGAAGTGAAAGCCGAGAAACTGCCGCAGGTCGCCAGCCCGCTGACGTTTGCCACGGAAGCGGAAATCCGCGCCGTGGTCAATGCGGGTCCAGGTTCACTGGGTCCAGTCAATCTGCCGGTGCCTGTTGTTATTGACCGCACTGTAGCCGCGATGAGCGACTTCTCCGCTGGTGCGAACATCGACGGTAAACACTACTTCGGCATCAACTGGGATCGCGACGTGGCGACGCCGGAAGTGGCTGACATCCGTAACGTGGTTGCAGGCGATCCAAGCCCGGATGGTCAGGGTACCCTGATGATTAAGCGCGGCATCGAGGTCGGCCACATCTTCCAGCTGGGCGATAAATACTCTCGCGCGCTGAACGCGGCTGTTCAGGGTGAAGATGGCCGTAACCAGATCCTGACCATGGGCTGCTACGGTATCGGGGTGACGCGCGTGGTGGCTGCGGCAATTGAGCAGAACTACGACGAGCGCGGCATCGTCTGGCCGGACAATATCGCGCCGTTCCAGGTCGCCATTCTGCCAATGAACATGCACAAGTCTTACCGCGTGCAGGAGCTGGCCGAGAAGCTGTATGCCGAGCTGCGCGCTCAGGGCATCGAAGTGCTGATGGATGACCGTAAAGAGCGTCCGGGCGTGATGTTCGCCGATATGGAACTGATCGGCATCCCACACACCGTCGTTATCGGCGACCGTAACCTTGACAGCGATGAGATTGAATACAAATACCGTCGCAGCGGCGAAAAACAGATGATCAAGACCGGCGACATCCTTGATTACCTGGTGAAAGCCATTAAAGGCTAAACAAAAAAACCCCGCTAAGGCGGGGTTTTTTAATGGTGCTACGTCAGCTTATTTACTGTTACAGTCTTTACCCGCAATAAATTTCGCGCCTTTATCCGCCACCAGCGTTTTCACCATCTCTCCGCTATCCGGGTTTGGTTCAAGCATAAAGTGACCGTCAACCGTCAGCAATACCGGCTTGCTGTCATTACCGCGTGCCACGGCGTAATCACGTTCAAGCTGCGCATTGTTTGCCACGCTAACCTTCCTGCCGGTTGCGCAGTCGGTAAAGATCGCCGCATCCGCCATATAGAAGTACATCCCCCGCATTGCCATAGGCGTGGCAGGCAGAGCCGCTTTTACCGGCGCAAGCGTGTAGTTGAACTGGGATTCAATCGGGTTGCCTTCGCGGTCAAGCATCTCCATTCCCTCGCCTTTGGCGCGGAAAAAAGTTTTCTCACCGGAAGTATCCGTCAGAACCAGCTTCTCAGCCGTACGCGCCCATGTTCCGTAAGTTGCAAATGACGAGGGTTCTTTAGCGCCCTGATAGCGCTGGTTCATTACCCAGGTGCCGTCTTTTTGCAGGAACAGAGACGTTTCAATGCCTTCGCAGTCTGCGCAAGGCAATACGCCGCGCCAGCTCTGCTGCATTGGTTTTAACTCTTCCGTTTGCGTGGGTTGTAACATCTGCGTTTCGGAGCGGTTGTTACACCCGAAAAGCGCAAACAGCGTGCTCACTGCCATCGCTGACCATAATGCTTTTTTCACAATGAATTCCTTATGAAAATTGTGTTCCCTTTCGTCACTCTGTTGGGCGACGAACTTTACCGCGTAGTGCTTTCACTGTGGATTTTTGGGCCTTCGAGGACAGCCGACGCTCTTTCGATGCGCGGGTTGGCCGCGTTGCCCGGCGGCTTTTTTGTACTGCCGTTAATTCTTTGATGACCGCCACCAGCCTGGCTATCGCCGCTTCCCGGTTGAGCTCCTGGCTGCGGTACTCCTGGGCTTTGATCACAATCACACCATCGCTGGTGATCAGGTGATGGCTGGCAGCAAGCAGGCTTTCTTTATAATACTCTGGCAGGCTCGAGGCCCGAATGTCAAAACGCAAATGGATAGCCGTCGACGCCTTGTTGACGTGCTGCCCACCGGCCCCCTGAGCACGGATGGCGGTAATCTCCAGCTCGTTGTCAGGAATGCTGACGTTACGGGACAAGACGATCATGACGCGGGCTGCCACGCCGTCAAATGAATTTCCAGATTATTCTGAGAATCAGAGAGCCAGATGGCGCCATCCTGAATCGTCGCCTGCAACACCATGGTCCGGCTGGCAAACTCGCTCAGCTGAGCCAGCTGCTCATCATCCAGATACCAAACCGTGAGATTTTTAAACTGTCCGCACTTGCTCTTGTTTTGCTGCCACCAAATCTCCGCAGCACGCTGATTATACGCGAATAAGGCCACTTCAGCGGACTGGGTGCAGGCCTTCTTAATTCTGCGCTCGTCAGGCAGGCCGAGTTCGATCCACAAGTCGATACCCAGATGATCGTTGCGCAGCCAGGCTTCAGGCTCGTCTTCTGCGCTTAACCCACGGGTAAACTGCAGACGCTCGTCGGCGTACTTAATCCACGCCAGCAGGCGCAGCATCATGCGCTCCTGGGTTTCGGAGGGATGGCGTGCCAGCGTAAGCGACGCGTCGAGGAACTGGTTGCGATCAAGATCGGCCACATTGACCACTGCTTTATAAATTGTCGCTTTCAGCGCCATGAGAGAACTCCATTCGAATCAGGCGCTCATTGTAGCGAAAACCGCGGCAAAAGGCTGTTATGGGGTGATAAATACACCGCTATCAAGGCGCTGATATTGCTTAAATGAGTATGGTATAGTCACCTTGCTAAACCGAGTTTATCTTCGTAGGCTTAATGATATCTCACAGTAAGTCAGTGCGCTGGCGGGAGGGGATGTGAATAATTATTGTGAGTTAATTCGCAAACGGTATGCGGAAATCGCCAGCGGAGATCTGGGGTATGTCCCGGACGCGTTGGGCTGTGTAATGAAAGTGCTTAATGAAGTGGCCTCTGATGAGAGCCTTTCAGAGTCGGTCAGGGAAAAAGCAGCGTATGCTGCGGCGAATTTACTGGTGAGCGATTATGTCGATGAATGATACTTATCAACCTATCAATTGTGATGACTATGACAACCTCGAACTCGCCTGCCAGCATCATTTATTACTGACGCTGGAGCTAAAAGATGGCGAAGTATTGAAGGCAAAAGCCAGCGATCTGGTTTCACGCAAGAATGTGGAATACCTGATAGTGGAAGATGCCGGTGCGACGCGTGAGCTGCGTCTGGACAGAATAGCCAGCTTCAGCCACCCGCAAATCGGCACCGTCGTGGTGAGCGAATCCTGATGACACTAACGGGCAGCCTGGCTGCCCGTTACGCTTTCTGCCACTCAAAACGGACACCCTCTTCTGTCCAACCCTCTTCCGTAATGAAAACCCCTGCCGCAGCAATCAACGTTTCACCATAGAACAGCAGCGGCGTGGTGTCGCGCTGCCACGGCGGCACGTTGCACTCCTGCCAGATTTTCTTCAGCTTGCGTCCCCCGTTGCGCCCAACGATATGCAGCATGCCGCTAGCCTTAAAGCGCACGGTGACCGGTTCACCGGGCTTCGGCAGCCGCACATGACCAGACGACAGGAGAGAAACGCGTCCTGCCTCACCGGGCAATACCAGCGGTGCGTCAGGAGAAAGCCAGTCGAGCACTACATCAGTCAGCGAGGGCATGGACTTTATCCACCAGAGTTCCCCTTTATAGCGTCTAACGTCAAAACCATTCAGGTGGACGCACGGGGAAGCATCATCCCGCGCCATGGCAACTTCGTCCCAGATACGGCTCAGCATCGCCCGCGACGGCATCGCAGCGTGATGAGAGGCAAGCCAGCGGCGTAACAGCGCGGCGCGACGTACCGGGCTCATCGCTTGCATCGGGGCGATCGCCAGCCCTCCGTCGGCAGAAATCAGCCCAGCCAGCTCGCCGCTCAACAGCTCGTCCAGCAACGACTCCTGTTCGGCGCACAGCATGGCGCTTCTTGCCGTCGCGTCGGCGAAATGCGGCCAGCGCTCGCTTAAAAGCGGAAGGACGCGCAGACGAAGGAAGTTACGGTCATAGCCGTCATCCTGGTTGCTCTCATCTTCGATCCAGCTCAGCTGATGTTCTCGCGCCCAGGCTTCAAGCGAGGCGCGCGTCTCGCCAAGCAGCGGACGCAGTAACGTTGTGCCGGCAAATTCAGAACGCGTCGGCATGGCAGAAAGCCCCGCCGGCCCGCTGCCCCGCTTAAGCGCCAGCAGAAAGGTTTCACACTGATCGTCCAGGTGCTGGGCAGTGACCAGCGCTTCTCCGGTACGTAATGCCCCGGCAAACGCGGCATAGCGGGCTTTACGTGCCTGCGCCTCGATGCCCAGCCCTTCCTCCGCAAGCATGACGCGTTCAACGATGAGCGGGATCGCCCAGGCCGCACACAAGGCTTCGCAGTGCGCCACCCACTCCTCTGCGTGAGGACTTAATCCGTGATGAATATGCATCGCCCGGAGCTGGACGTCAGGTTCCCGATCGCGCCAGCGCTTAAGGCGATGGAGCAGAACGGTGGAATCCAGGCCACCGCTAAACCCCACCAGCAGCTGGCGGTACGGTGAAACGGCTTGTGCGATAGCGGGTAAGGTCATAGGGAATTACACATAAAAAATGCCCGAGCTGAGCGGGCATTATCACACAGGACGAACATTACTGCTGATAAAGCTCCAGCGGCAGGCCGTCCGGGTCGTTGAAAAAGGTAAAGCGCTTGTCGGTGAACGGATCGACGCGAATCGCTTCGCACGGCACGCCGTGTGCTTCCAGATGCTTAACTGCGCTATCCAGGTCATCGACGCTGAAGGCGAGATGGCGCAGGCCGCAGGCTTCCGGGCGGGACGGACGAGCAGGAGGAAAAGGAAAAGAGAACAGTTCAATCACATACTGCCCGTTTAACGCCAGGTCCCCTTTCCAGGAGTCGCGCTCCTCGCGGTAGGCCTCACTCATAAGCGTGAAGCCAAGGATGTCGCAGTAGAAGGCCTTACTTTTCGCGTAATCGGTCGCAATGATCGCAATATGATGAACAGCTTTTAAACCCAGCATAGCTTCTCCTTTTTATGATCCCTGAACGTTACAACCGAAAACCCGCACCATGCAAGCGGTCACCCTTATTTTAGGACTCGCACCCAGTAAACGCCGTTTTCGTCGCGCTTCGCACCGTGGATATCCGTCTCAAAACCGGGATAGTGACGCCCTACCGAACAGAGCATCAGCAGGAAATCGAGCACGGCCCGACTCTCTTCGGTAATCATCTCTCCCGGCATCAGGAGCGGTACGCCCGGCGGGTAGGGCAGGATCATGTTCGCCGATACGCGCCCGACCAGGTTTTCCAGCTCAACGGTTTCGACCTCCCCTTTCACCTGGCGCTGCCATGCCTTGTGCGGGGTAAACTTCATCTCCGGTAAGACATCGAACGCCTGAAGCATCAGACGCGGCAGATCGTGCTGACGGATCAGCCTGTGGATCCCCTGGGCCAGATCCTGAATGCGCATATTACGGTAGAAGTCAGGATCCTCCGCGTAGAGATCCGGCAGCATGTTCTTCACCCGCAGGTTGAGATCGTAGGCTCGCTTAAACTCCATCAGCCCGCGCAGCAATCCCATCGCCCGGGTTTTGTCGATCCCGATGCTGAACAGGAACAGCAGGTTATAGGGACCGGTTTTCTCCACCACCACGCCACGTTCATCAAGGAATTTCGCGACCAGCGCGGCCGGAATACCTTCATCGCTCATCCTGCCCTGCTCGTCCATGCCAGGCGTCAGGATCGTCACTTTTACCGGGTCGAGGAACATATGGTCGCTATCGGCATCCCGGAAGCCATGCCAGTCTTCGCCGGGCGAGACGGGCCAGCATTCTGCCTCATCAATCTCTTCCGGCTGCCAGATATCAAAGAACCAGCCGTCGGCTTCATCTTTCAGCCGCTGCACCTCTTTACGGAAATGCAGCGCGCGCTCCACCGAACGGTTGATGAGGCGTTTACCCGGGTTGCCGCGCAGCATCGCTGCGGCCGTTTCTATGGAGGCTACCAGCGGATAGCTCGGTGAGGTGGTGGTATGCATCATAAAGGCTTCGTTGAACGTGTCTTCGTCGTACTCGCCTTTGATGTGAATAAGCGAAGCCTGGGAAAACGCCGCGAGCATTTTATGGGTCGACTGCGTTTCGAAGAACACTTTACCCGGCACGCGTTCACCGCTCATGCCGCTTTTGCCGGCGTAAATCGGATGGAAATTAGTGTATGGCACCCATGCGGAATCGAAGTGGATCGACGGCACGTCCAGCGTCTGTTTGATCCAGTTCGTGTTGTACAGCAGACCGTCGTAGGTGGAGTTGGTGATCACCGCATGGACAGGCCAGCTTGCGCCAGGAATTGCCGCAACCTTACGTTCAATTGCGTCATGGGTGAACTCCCGGCGCGGAATACCGCCAAGAATACCGAGCGCGTTACGCGTGGGCGACAGCCAGAGCGGTACGACGTCGCTCATCATCAGCAGATGTGCCAGCGATTTATGGCAGTTACGGTCAATCAGCAGGGTGCTGCCAGCAGGCGCAGCGTACATCCCGACGATTTTGTTCGAGGTCGAAGTGCCGTTGGTCACCATATAGCTCTGTTCGGCGCCAAAGGTGCGGGCGATATACTCTTCGGCTTCCAGATGCGGGCCGGTGTGATCCAGCAGAGAGCCTAGTTCGGTGACTGAAATCGACACGTCCGCTTTCAGGGTGTTGCCACCGAAGAAATCATAGAACAGGCAGCCCACCGGGCTTTTTTGATAGGCTGTCCCTGCCATATGCCCTGGCGTACAGAAGGTATATTTGCCCTCCTTCACGTAGGTGAAGAGCGCGCGAGTAAACGGCGGAGTGATGTTATCGAGATATTCATTCGTGTATTGCTGAATTCGGGTCGCAATGTCTTCCGCCACGCCGAGTGAATATTCAAAGAACCACAGCGCCATACGCATATCATTGGCGCTGACGTCCATGGTTGAGTGGGTATTAATAAAGGCGTACAGCGGGAGATATTCGTTCAGCCTGTTGATATCGCTGCACAGTTCAAGATCATATTCGTCCCAGTCGAAGATCACGCCGCAGATACGCGGGTTATGCTCGATGAACTTCAGCAGATCGGCGCTGTTGTGCGGCCAGATTAGCTGATACCCGCGCGACTGCAGGGCTTGCTCCAGCTCCTTAATCGGCTCATCTTTATAAAAGACGCCGTGTGGCCCCATAACGGCAATGATATTCATGGGCTTCCTCCTTTAAAAACATTAGCTAAGCATAGCCCGGCTAAACCGCAGGTATAAAAAAAGCCGCAACAGTGTGCGGCTTTTCAGATAATTGTGAAGCTTACGCGTAACCGTAGGTCATCAGACGCTGGTAACGACGGTTGAGCAGATCGTCTTTGCTCAGCACGTCCAGGTCTGCCAGGTCAGCCAGCAGCTGCGCTTTCAGGGACGCTGCCATCACTTCCGGCTTACGATGTGCACCACCCAGTGGTTCCGGGATGATGGAGTCGATCAGCTTAAGCTCTTTCAGGCGTGGCGCAATGATGCCCATTGCTTCCGCAGCCAGCGGCGCTTTGTCGGCGCTTTTCCACAGAATGGATGCGCAGCCTTCCGGGGAAATAACGGAATAGGTGCTGTACTGCAGCATATTCACTTTATCGCCCACGCCGATCGCCAGCGCACCGCCGGAACCACCCTCACCGATAACGGTACAGATGACCGGCACCTTCAGACGAGACATCTCGCGCAGGTTGCGCGCGATAGCTTCAGACTGACCGCGCTCTTCCGCGCCCACGCCAGGGTATGCACCCGGGGTGTCGATGAAGGTGATGATTGGCATGTTGAAACGCTCAGCCATCTCCATCAGACGCAGGGCTTTACGGTAGCCTTCTGGTGCTGGCATACCGAAGTTACGACGGATTTTCTCTTTGGTTTCACGACCCTTCTGATGACCAATGATCATCACCGGGCGTCCGTCCAGACGCGCGATACCGCCAACGATAGCTTTATCGTCAGCGTATGCGCGATCGCCTGCCAGTTCGTCAAATTCGTCAAACGCCAGGCGGACATAATCCAGGGTGTACGGACGCTGTGGATGGCGGGCCAACTGGGCCACCTGCCATGCGCCGAGATCGGCAAAGATTTTGCGCGTCAGCTCTACGCTTTTCTCGCGCAGACGATGCACTTCTTCGTCGATGTTAATATCCAGTTTTTCATCCTGACGGCTTACCGCTGTCAGAGAATCGATTTTCGCTTCCAGCTCAGCAATCGGCTGTTCGAAATCAAGGAAATTCAGACTCATAGTATTCCTGTATTAGTCAAACTCCAGTTCCACCTGCTCCGAACCAATGAGGCCACGGAGATCGTTCAGTAAACGATCGCTCGGAGAGACACGCCACGTTGCACCAAAGCGCAACCGCGCACGTGCATCCGCCCTCTGATAGTAGAGATGTACTGGAATTGTCCCCGAGCGGTGGGGTTCCAGAGACTGACGGAGTCGGTTTAAAAGCTGGTCATCAATTTGCCTGTCCGTCAGCGAGATAGCAAGCCCGCGAGCATATTTTTCCCGGGCTTCGTCAATGTCCATCACTTCGCGGGCGGTCATTTTAAGCCCCCCACTGAAGTCATCAAAGCTGACCTGTCCGCTGACGATAAGTATGCGGTCTTTTTCCAGCAATTGCTGGTATTTATCCAACGCGTCGGTGAACAGCATCACCTCCAGACGCCCGGAACGGTCATCCAACGTACAGATGCCGATACGATTGCCGCGCTTGGTGACCATAACCCTTGCAGCAATCACGAGCCCCGCAGCCGTGGTGATTTTACCACGTTCTGTCGGATGCATGTCTTTAAGCCTGTGGCCGCCGACATAGCGCTCAATTTCTTTGATGTACTGGTTGATCGGGTGCCCCGTCAGGTACAAGCCTAACGTCTCACGCTCCCCATCCAGTACGACCTGTTCTGGCCACGGCTGGCAGTTGGAATAAGATTGCTCGATCTGCTCTGGCTCTTCCGCCAGCACCCCGAACATATCCGCCTGACCAATGGCTTCCGCTTTTGCATGCTGATCCGCCGCTTTCAGCGCGTCGCCGAGGGAATTCATCAGCGCGGCGCGATGCGGCCCGAGTCTGTCAAACGCGCCGGACATGATCAGTTTTTCCAGCACGCGACGGTTCAGTTTTTTGGTGTCGGTACGAGCGCAAAGATCGAACAGCTCGCGGAAATACCCGCCGTTGTTACGCGCTTCGATGATCGCCTCGATCGGACCTTCACCTACGCCTTTGATCGCGCCGATCCCGTAAACGATCTCTCCGTCATCGTTGACGTGGAAGTGGTAGAGCCCTGAGTTAATATCCGGCGGCAGGATCTTGAGTCCCATGCGCCAGCACTCGTCCACCAGGCCAACCACCTTCTCGGTGTTATCCATATCGGCCGTCATTACCGCCGCCATAAATTCAGCAGGATAGTGCGCCTTCAGCCACAGCGTTTGATACGACACCAAAGCATAGGCGGCGGAGTGAGATTTGTTAAATCCGTACCCGGCGAATTTCTCCACCAGGTCGAAGATTTTCATCGCCAGCTCGCCGTCAACGCCGTTTTTCTTCGCCCCGTCTTCAAAAATGGAACGCTGCTTGGCCATCTCTTCCGGCTTTTTCTTACCCATCGCACGACGCAGCATGTCCGCGCCGCCGAGCGTATAGCCGGAAAGCACCTGGGCAATCTGCATGACCTGTTCCTGATACAGGATGATGCCGTATGTTGGTTCCAGTACCGGCTTCAGGCTTTCGTGCTGCCACTGAACGTCCGGGTAAGAAATCTCTTCGCGACCGTGCTTACGGTCGATAAAGTTATCTACCATCCCTGATTGCAGTGGGCCCGGACGGAACAGGGCGACCAATGCGATCATATCTTCGAAGCAGTCAGGCTGCAGACGTTTAATCAGATCTTTCATGCCGCGGGATTCAAGCTGGAAGACGGCTGTCGTCTCCGAGCGCTGCAGCATGTCGAAACTTTTCTTGTCATCCAGCGGGATGGCGGCGATATCCAGCGGCGGCTCGCCGTTCTTCTCGCGGCGGGCGTTGATCATCTCCAGCGCCCAGTTAATGATGGTCAACGTGCGCAGGCCAAGGAAGTCGAACTTCACCAGCCCGGCGTATTCTACGTCGTTCTTGTCAAACTGGGTAACCGGGTGTTGGCCCGCTTCATCGCAGTAAAGCGGTGCAAAATCCGTAATTTTAGTCGGGGCGATAACCACGCCCCCCGCATGCTTACCGGCGTTACGCGTGACGCCTTCCAGCTTGCGCGCCATGTCGATCAGCGCTTTGACTTCTTCGTCCGCTTCGTAGATTTCCGGCAGCTGTGGTTCAGCCTCAAAGGCTTTCGCCAGCGTCATGCCCGGATCGGGCGGCACCAGCTTAGAAATGCGATCGACAAACCCGTAAGGATGGCCCAGCACGCGGCCCACGTCACGGATAACCGCTTTCGCCGCCATCGTACCAAACGTAATAATCTGCGATACCGCATCACGGCCGTACATATCGGCCACGTGCTCGATCACCTGGTCGCGTTTCTCCATGCAGAAGTCGACGTCGAAGTCGGGCATCGAGACACGTTCCGGATTAAGGAAACGTTCGAACAGCAGGTCGAACTCCAGCGGATCGAGGTCGGTAATTTTCAGCGCATACGCCACCAGCGAACCTGCACCGGAGCCACGCCCCGGCCCGACCGGCACGCCGTTATCTTTCGACCACTGGATAAACTCCATAACGATCAGGAAGTAGCCCGGGAAGCCCATCTGGTTGATCACCTGGAGTTCAATGTCCAGGCGTTCGTCATACTCAGGACGACGCTTTTTACGCTCTTCTTCATCCGGGAACAGGAATTCCAGACGCTCTTCCAGACCTTCTTTTGATTTCGCGACCAGGAAATCTTCCGTGGTCATGTCACCCGTCGGGAACTGCGGCAGGAAGTATTCGCCGAGGCGGACGGTAACGTTGCAACGCTTGGCGATCTCTACGCTGTTTTCCAGCGCTTCGGGAATATCGGAGAAGAGTTCACACATCTCCTCCTCACTGCGCATGTACTGTTGAGCGGAGTAATTACGCGGCCGCTTCGGATCGTCGAGCGTAAAGCCATCGTGGATCGCCACGCGAATTTCGTGCGCGTCAAAATCTCCCGGTTCGAGAAAGCGTACATCGTTTGTCGCGACGACGGGCAGACCGCGTTCTTCCGCAAGTGCGACCGCCGCATGAAGATAGCTCTCTTCGTCCTGGCGACCGGTGCGGATCAACTCCAGATAATAACGATCCGGGAAATACTCTTCGTAGAACGAGACGCATTGATCCACCAGCGCGCTATTGCCGCGCAGCAGTGATTTGCCGACGTCACCCATACGGCCACCGGAGATCAGCAGCAGCCCTTCGTTGAGCTCGGCCAGCCAGTCGCGGTCGATCCACGGGCCCAGCGCACCATATCCGCGCTGATAGGCTTTTGAGATAAGCAGCGTGAGGTTTTGATAACCCGTGTTGTTCATCGCCAGCACGGAGATTTGCGTCAGTTCATCCCCGATGAGGTCGCTCTGCACGTGGAAATCCGCGCCGACGATGGGCTTTATCCCCGCGCCGTGCGCTGTTCCGTAGAACTTCACCAGGCCACACAGGTTGGTAAAATCGGTGATCGCCAGCGCAGGCATGCCAAGGGAGGCCGCCTTTTTTACCAGCGGCCCGGTCTTCGCCAGCCCATCGATCATGGAGTAGTCGCTATGCACCCGCAGGTGTACGAAACGTGGTTCAGCCATCTTCAGATTCCGCGTTACTTAATTGCTTGCGTATTGATTCAGGACACCCGTCCCAGCGCGCGTTTCACCGGGCCGAAACTGCGCCGGTGGTGTTCGGTTGCGCCATGTTCAGCCAGCCTCTCCAGGTGGAAAGGTGTGGGATACCCCTTGTGCTGGGCGAAACCGTACTGAGGGTAAGTGAGGTCCAGCGCGGCCATTTCGGCGTCGCGCGTCACTTTGGCAATAATAGAAGCTGCGCTAATTTCTGCGACCCGGCTATCGCCTTTGACGACCGCCATTGAAGGCATGGGCAATGCCGGACAGCGGTTGCCGTCAATCAGGACATATTCCGGGGAAATTTTCAGGCCCGCTACCGCACGCTGCATCGCCAGCATCGTGGCGTGCAAAATATTCAGTTCATCTATTTCATGCGGTTCAGCGCGCCCCAGGCTCCAGGCCAGCGCCTTCTCCTGAATCTCACTAAACAGCGCCAGCCGGCGCTTTTCAGACAATTTTTTAGAGTCGTTCAGCCCGACGATCGGCCGAGCCGGATCGAGGATCACCGCAGCGGTCACCACTGCCCCGACTAACGGACCACGACCCACTTCGTCCACGCCCGCCACAAGATGGGTGTGAGGATAAACAAATTCCATCATTTCGCTAGCTCCAGCACCGCATCGGCCGCTTGCTCATCAGCATTACAGCGGATCAGTTGATGCAGTTCGCGGAAGGTATCGTGCATCTGGTGGCTGGTCTTGCCGTTGGCGAGCAGCGGCAGCAGCGCATCGGCAAGCGCCTGCGGCTGGCACTCATCCTGCAGCAGTTCTTTCACCAGCTCGCGCCCGGCAAGCAGGTTCGGCAGGGAGACATAATCCGTTTTCACCAGACGTTTTGCCAGCCAGAAAGTGAACGGCTTCATGCGATAACCGACCACCATCGGACATTTCGCCAGCATGCATTCCAGCGCCGCCGTGCCGGAGGCTAGCAGTGCGGCATCGCTCGCATACATCGCTTCCCGCCCTTTGCCGTCCAGAAGACGGACGTGGAGATCCGGGGCGACTTCCGCTTTGATGCGCTCAAACTGCTCGCGGCGTTTGGCATTCACCAGCGGCACGACCACTTCGAGATCGGGGTACGTCTGGCGAAGAATTTGCGCTGTCTTGAGGAAATCGGCGCTCAGCATCTCAACCTCTGCGCCACGGCTGCCCGGCAGCAAGGCCAGACAGTGCACATCATGGGGAATGCCCAGCACGTCGCGCGCCGCGTTTTTATCCGGATCCAAGGGCATCGCATCAGCCATGGTATGGCCGATAAAACGGCACGGAACATTAAATCTGTCGTAAAACGCTTTTTCGAAAGGCAGAAAAGCCAGCACCAGGTTGGTGGACCGTCCGATTTTGAAAACGCGTTTCTGTCGCCACGCCCAGACGGACGGACTGACGTAGTGAATCGTTTTGATACCCTGCTTTTTCAGATTCCCTTCGAGGGTAATGTTGAAATCAGGTGCATCGATACCGACAAACACATCGGGTTTGAGTTCGGTAAAACGACGGGTGAGATCGGCGCGGATGTGCAGCAAACGGCGTAGCCGCCCCAGCACCTCAACGATGCCCATCACGGCGAGCTCCTCCATTTCATACCAGGCTTCACAGCCTTCGGCCTGCATTAGCGGGCCAGCAACGCCGACAAAACGAGCATTGGGTACACGCGCCTTAAGCGCGCGGATGAGACCGGCACCAAGAATATCGCCGGAGGTTTCTCCGGCGACCAGGGCTATCGTAAGCGGACGACCGTCGACCATTAACGAATCAGACCCCTTGTGGAACGGTCAAAGAATTCCATGAACGCGTTCACTTCCGGGTGCTTATTCGCCAGCTCGGCAATTTCCGGCTTCGCCTCTTCCAGCGTTTTACCGCTACGGTACAGCAGTTTGTACGCGTTGCGGATGGCAGTAATCGCTTCGCGACTAAAACCACGACGCTTGAGGCCTTCGATGTTCACGCCAAACGGCGTGGCATGGTTGCCCTGCGCAATCACATACGGTGGGACGTCCTGCGCCACACCGGAGCATCCGCCAACCATCACGTGCGCACCAATGATGCAGAACTGATGGACTGCGGTCATGCCGCCAATAATTGCGAAGTCATCAACCGATACGTGTCCTGCCAGCGTTGCGTTGTTGGCAAGAATACAGCGGTCACCTACGGTACAGTCGTGCGCAATATGCGCATTAACCATAAACAGGTTATCGCTGCCCACCTTCGTCAACCCACCACCCTGTACTGTTCCACGATGAATGGTGACGCTTTCGCGAATACGGTTACGATCGCCAATTTCCAGACGGGTCGACTCACCAGCATATTTTAGATCCTGGTTAACTTCGCCGATGGAAGCGAACTGATAGATCTCGTTATTGCAGCCAATGGTCGTGTGACCGTTCACGACAACGTGAGATTTCAGTACTGTACCCTCACCAATTTCGACATGGGGTCCCACAATACAAAACGGGCCAATATGGACGTTAGCGCCAATGATGGCACCGGTTTCCACAATAGCGGTAGGATGAATAAAGGCGGATTTATCAATCACGTATCAGGACTCCCGGCTACGAGCACACATCATCGTCGCTTCGCAAACAACTTTGCCGTCAACCAGCGCTACGCCTTTGAAGCGAGTCAGGCCACGACGCGTTTTTTCAAAAGTGACTTCCATGATCATCTGATCACCAGGCACGACAGGGCGCTTAAAGCGCGCTTCATCAATACCCGCGAAGTAATACAGCTCACCTGGCTCCAGTTTACCGACGCTTTTAAACGCCAGGATACCGGTAGCCTGAGCCATCGCTTCCAGAATCAACACACCCGGGAAGATAGGCTTCCCAGGGAAGTGCCCCTGGAAGAACGGCTCGTTCACGGAAACATTTTTCACTGCGCGCAGAAAACGACCTTCTTCAAAATCCAGCACACGGTCTACCAGCAGAAACGGGTAGCGGTGCGGCAGAAGTTCTAAAATCTCTTCAATATGCAGAGTATGAGTGTCAGTAGTCAAAATACTCTTCCTGTCAAAATGTACTGATAACAATAATAACACGGCCTGCCGGTTTATTAGAAAGCCGACAGGCCGGAAAAAATAGCGTTAAACGGATGACGCTTAATCTTGTTGATCGATCTTACGCTCAAGAGACTTGAGGCGCTTGTTCATATCATCAATGTTCATCACCAGAGCTGCTGTTTTACGCCATACCTTGTTGGGCTGAAGCGGAATGCCGGAGGAATAGACGCCAGGTTCAGTGATAGGACGCATTACCATGCCCATTCCCGTCACGGTGACCTTGTCGCATATTTCCATATGGCCATTAATCACGCTCGCGCCGCCAATCATGCAATAACGGCCAATTTTCAGGCTGCCTGCCATGATGACGCCACCCGCAACCGCGGTATTGTCGCCAATCACAACGTTATGCGCAATCTGGCACTGGTTATCGATGATAACACCATTGCCAATGATCGTGTCGTCAAGCGCGCCACGGTCAATGGTGGTACAGGCGCCGATCTCTACGCGATCGCCAATAATAACGCGACCAAGCTGCGGGATCTTAACCCAGTTACCGCGATCGTTAGCGTAACCAAAGCCATCGGAACCAATCACGGTGCTGGACTGGACGAGGCAATTTTCGCCAATTTCAACGTCATGATAAACGGACACGTTAGCCCATAAACGGGTCCCGGCGCCGATTTTCGTATTTTTCCCAACGAAGCAACCTGGGCCAATGACGACGTTATCGCCCAGCACAACGCCGGATTCGATAACCGCATTCGCGCCAACGGCGACGTTGTTACCCAGCCTGGCCGTCGCATCAATCGCTGCACTGGCAGCAATGTTCTGGGCCGGCTGCGGCGTGGTATCGAGAATTTGAGCCATGCGTGCATACGTCAGGTAGGGGTTTTTCACTACCAGCGCGCTTACAGTGGCAAATGGAAGATCGTCCTGCGTCAGTACAACAGCTGACGCCTGGCATTGAGCCAGTTGCTCACGGTACTTAGGGCTTACCATGAAGGTAATCGTGCCAGCTTTAGCAGATTGCATGGACGCAACAGCGGTGATGACGATATCGCCATCACCGTGTAATTCTGCATCCAACTGCTGAGCTAAATCAGCCAGTCGAATTGAAGGCATTACTTATTTAACCTGTTTCAGAACATCAGCAGTGATGTCTTTAACATCTTTGCTGTTGAAAGCAACGGCGTTCGCATCAACAACCAGATCGATGCTCTGATCGGCAGCCACTGCTTTAACAGCGGTCTGAATGCGAGTCACCAGCTTGCCGCGTTCTTCGTTAGAACGACGCTGACGATCCTGCTCGAAAGCCTGCGCTTTCTGGGAGAACGTCTGGCGCTGAGCCATTACGTCTTTTTCCAGCTTGCTGCGGTCGCTTGCTTTCATGGTAGAACCATCACGCTGCAGACGCTGCATTTTGGACTGAAGATCGTTTTCCATACCCTGCAGTTCGCTTGCACGGCCTTTGAATTCGTTTTCCAGAGTCGCAGAAACACCTGTTTTCTGTGCAACCTGCTGGAACAAATTACCCATGTTGACGATTGCAATTTTGTCTGCTGCCTGAGCAGAAGTTGCCATCGCTAAACCGAGACCTGCAGCTAATAACCACTTTTTCACAATTAACTCCTTACCATCCCATTGGCACCAGAAGGTACCGTTCTTTGCGTGGCAAGGCGACCGTGTTACCGATCGCCAGTTGTCAGCGCTACACTGCCAACGCATTCCTTTGCAGCGGATTATTACCAGGTTTTACCAATGTTAAACTGGAATTGCTCCGCTTTGTCTCCATCGTATTTCTTAAACGGCTGGGCGTAAGAGAAGACCAACGGCCCCAGCGGTGACATCCATTGTAATGCGATACCGGCAGACATGCGAATATTGCTCGGATCGCTGTAGTCTGGAACGCCCTCTGCGCGCATCTGGGCAGTATTCTGCCAGTTGGTATCCCACACGGTACCAGCATCCCAGAAGAAGGACGTACGGACCGAGTTCGCGTATTTATCACTGATAAACGGCGTTGGCGTGATGAACTCCAGGCTGGCAACGGCCATGGCGTTACCGCCCACCGCGTCATCAGAGCTACAGACTTCGGAAGAGGAAGACTTATTACAGTTATCTTTGTCGTTCCCGCCGTAGTAAACCGCTTTCGGACCAATGTTGTTGGACTGGAAACCACGAACGGTGCTGGAGCCACCCGCATAGAAGTTTTCATAGAACGGCAGTTCTTTGCCACCCAGACCATCGCCATAGCCCCAACGGGTACGACCCAGAACCACCCACTTATGATCGTCATCGATCGGGAAGTAGGATGCGGTATCAAGCGTGACCTTATAGAACTCGTTATCGGAACCCGGAACTGTAACTTTACCGTTCAGGTTGACGCGAGAACCTTCCGTTGGGAAGTAGCCGCGGTCGAGACGGTTATAGGTCCAACCGTAGTTAAAGGTGAAGTCATCCGCCGCGAAGCCATTGTCGTGACCAGTTTTGCTGGTTGACTGGCCGATAGAGTCCAGATAACGCCACATCGCCACCTGAGGTTGCATGTTGGACAGGTCGTTATGCACGTAACCTAAGCCCGCGCGCAGGGTGTTGTATTCGTTAACCGGGAAGCCAAGCGTACCGTCTACACCGTAACTCTTGTTGGTGTAAGAAGACAGATCCGCGTCGTCTGCTTTAAAGTCGTTATAGAAAATACGACCGCCCAGGCTCACACCATCTACGGTGAAGTATGGGTTAGTTACAGAGAACTCAGAGTAGGTCTGGTAGTCGTTTTTGGTGCCGTTAATACCGACAGAGTAACCTGTACCCAGCCAGTTATCCTGCTGCACGCCGACCTGGAAGCTGACGCCGCTTTCAGTACCGTAGCCCACACCGAAGTTGAAGCTACCGGTATTGCGCTCTTTCACTTTATAAACGACATCAACCTGATCCGGGCTGCCCGGTACGCGCTGGGTATCGGTATCCACCGTTTCAAAATAACCCAGACGGTTCAGACGCTCTTTACCCTGATCAACGAGGTCGCTACCCAACCATGCGCCTTCCATCTGACGCATTTCGCGACGCAGAACGGAATCTTTGGAGGTGTCGTTACCGACGAAGCGGATCTTACGCACGTAGAAACGGTTGCCCGCATCAACATTCACATGCAGCTTAACGGTTTTATCCGCGTCATTGATTTCAGGCTGAGTCTGTACGCGCGGATAGGCATAACCATAGCGGCCGAGCAGCTTCTTAATGCTGTCTTCCATTTTGGTTACTTTGGAACCGCTATACAGGTCGCCTGGCTGAATTTTGGTCAGCGATTCGATTTCAGCAGAATGCCCCGCCAGATTACCACTCACTTCAACACCAGAAAGCTTGTACTGCTCGCCTTCAGTGATGTTAACCGTAATGTAGATACCTTTCTTGTCCGGAGTCAGACTGACCTGAGTCGAGTCGATGTTGAAACGCGCATAGCCACGATCGAGATAGTAGCTGCGCAGGGTTTCAAGGTCGCCCGCCAGTTTCTGTTTCTGGTATTTGCGATCGCCTACCACGTTCCACCATGGCACTTCATCGCGCAGCTGGAAGGTGGAGATCAGTTCGTCGGTGCTGAACGCATGGTTGCCGACAATGTTGATCTGCTGGATCTTCGCAGAAACACCTTCCTGGAAGACCAGCTTCAGGTCAACACGGTTACGTGGCAGCGGAGTAACAACCGCTTTCACGCTGGCGCTGTATTTACCGACGCTGTAGTAGAAGTCTTCCAGACCTTTTTCAATGTCTGAAAGGGTTGTGCGGTCCAGAGATTCACCCACACGAACACCCGATGCTTCAAGGTTTTGCTTGAGCATGTCATCTTTCACCGACTTGTTACCGGAGAAAGTGATACTGGCGATCGTTGGACGTTCTTTTACCTGTACCAGCAGCGTATCACCATCGCGCAGGACGCGAACGTCCTCAAAGTTGCCGGTGGCAAACAGAGCACGGATGGTGTTACTGATATCATCATCATTAACCGTATCGCCGGGGCGTACAGGCATACTGAGGAGGGCCGCACCAACGGCGACACGCTGGAGGCCTTCGAAATGAATGTCTTTCACTACGAACCCGTCAGCACCGTATACGGTGGCGCTGCTAAACAGCAGCGACGCTATGAGCAACTTTTTCATCGCCATCGTTATTATGCGTTCTTCCTAACACTCTCTTACAACCGAGAGAAATCATTGAAAAGTGCAAGCCCCATTAACAGCACCAGCAGAATCGAGCCAATGCGATAACTAAAGTCTTGAACTCGCTCGGATACCGGTCCGCCTTTTAGCTTTTCAATCGCTAAAAACAGCAGATGACCCCCGTCTAAAACGGGAAGCGGGAACAGGTTGATTATCCCAAGGTTCACGCTAATGAGCGCGAGGAACATGAGATAGTAAATCACCCCGAATTCCGCTGACATCCCAGCCCCCTGAGCAATCGAAATTGGCCCACTGAGGTTGTTCAGTTTCACATCACCGGTTATCAATTTCCCCAACATGTTGACCGTCAGCTTCATCAGTTGCCATGTTTTATCCGTGGCTTCAAGGATGGCGCTGAACGGCCCATACTGGCGTATTGTCTTGTACTCATCTGGCAGCGGGATCACCTTTGGCACAACGCCTGCAAACCCTTCTGCCTTTTTGCCGACCGACTTCGTATCCGGAATCAGCGTCAGCGAAAGCGGACTACCCTGCCTTTCAACTTCCAGCGCGAGAGACGTTCCCGGATTATCGCGCACCAGAGTAACAAAGGTCATCCACTCTGTTAATGGTTGACCATCGACTTTAACGATCCTGTCGCCCGCTTGCAAACCCGCTTTGCTCGCTGCCGAATTTGCCTGTACTTCGGCTAATACCGGCTCGATCTGCGGACCGCGCGGACGAATGCCCAGCGCAGCGACGGGATCCTCTTTGTCTGGCTCGAAACGCCAGTGGCGTAAATCAAGTACTTTGTCCTGACGCGTATCAGAACCAAACGGCGATACGCTGATGGTGGTCTGCGGATCGCCAATTTTGGCTACCAGCTGCAGTCGCACGGCATCCCAATCAGGGGTTTCGATGCCATCAATCGCTTTAAGTTCCATCCCGGATGTAATTTGCGCACTCGCCGCGATGGAGTTGGGGGCAATTTCACCTACCACAGGACGCACGCCAGGAACGCCGATGATGAACACCAGCCAGTAAGCGAAAATCGCAAAGATGAAGTTGGCTACCGGTCCGGCAGCAATGATGGCGGCGCGTTGTCCAACGGTTTTATTGTTGAATGCGCTGTGTCGCAGCTCAGGAGCGACAGGCTCGACGCGTTCGTCGAGCATTTTGACGTAGCCGCCCAGCGGAATAAGGGCGATGACAAATTCTGTGCCATGACGGTCTGTGCGCGTCCAGAGTGATTTACCAAAACCGATGGAAAACCGCTCTACGCGCACGCCACAGCGGCGAGCAACCCAGAAATGGCCAAATTCATGCACGGTAATCAGTACACCCAGTGCAACAATGAACGCCGCCAGATTCCAGAGAATGCTCAGCATAAAACCTTCCGTTAAATCGTCCCGAATACCAGTAAAAGCAAACACGCAAACACTGGAACAGCCGCTGTCAGGCTATCAATGCGATCCAGTATACCGCCATGCCCTGGAATCAGGTGTCCGCTATCCTTAATCCCTGCTTCGCGCTTAAACATACTTTCGGTCAAATCACCGAGCACGGAGGCAAGCGCAGCAAAAATCGAGCACACCAGCAGTATTGACGGTGCCACTTCAAGATTCGCCCAGACGCCGTAGCCCCAGGAGATGATCGCTGCCGTAAACAGGCCGCCGATGAATCCTTGCCAGGTTTTGCCCGGAGAAACCTTCGGTGCCAGCTTATGTTTGCCAAACAGTTTACCAAACATATAGGCCCCGGAGTCAGCACCCCAGACCAGAATCATTACATAAAGCAGCCAGATCGCACCGCTGTAGTGGTTTTCGTCGTAGTGCCAGGCTCGCAGCGCAACCATACCCCAGAAAAAAGGAATAATTGTGAGCAAACCAAAAATCAGTCGCAGCACTTTTGAATTACGCCATAATGCCGCAGAACCTGGATAAAAAAGAACCAGCAACAGCGCGGCAACCCACCAGGCCAACGATATCCACAAGGAACCGGCAACCAGTGGCTGATGAATATCATGGTGATATTCAGGCAACGTAAACAGCATTATGGCCAGGATAAAGCCACAAAGTACCGCAAGCCATACTCGCTGAGTGCGCGAGGTAAAGCCGCTAAACTGTCCCCATTCCCACGCGGCGAGCATACACACCACCAGCGTGACAATAGCGAATCCCACCGGGGGCAGTAAAAACAGCGCCGCTATGACAATGGGTATTAATACAAAAGCGGAAATCAGGCGATACTTCAGCAAAAGCTACCCCCATCAGGCTTTGTCGCCACCAGGCTCGGTGCCGCCGAAACGACGCTCTCGATTGGCAAAGGCATGCAGCGCACCTTCAAAGTCTTGTTCATCAAAATCGGGCCAAAGAACATCCGTAAAGTAAAGTTCGGCATAGGCAATTTGCCATATCAAAAAGTTACTTATGCGATGTTCCCCCCCTGTCCTAATTACCAAATCCACGGGAGCCTGTTCATTCATGCAGATTTGCTTGCTCAGCGCCTCTTCATCAATTTGGTCGGGTCTCAACAGCCCTTCCTGAACCTGTTCGGCCAGATGCCGAACGCCCTGGATAATATCCCAGCGTCCGCCGTAATTCGCCGCAATATTCAGCGTAAGACCGGTATTATTTTCCGTCAGCGCTTCTGCTTTACGAATCCGTTCCTGCAAACGTGAGTTAAAACGACTGGTATCGCCAATGATACGCAGGCGGACGTTGTGGCGGTGCAGGCTTTTTACTTCGCTGTCTAGCGCCCACACAAACAATTCCATCAACGCAGTCACTTCCTGCAGAGGCCGATTCCAGTTTTCACTGCTAAAAGCATAGAGCGTTAACGCATCAATGCCGTTGTTGGCGGCAAAAGAAACGGCGCGGCGAACGGATTTCGCCCCCGCTTTATGCCCAAAGGCTCGTATCTTCCCTTGTCTTTTCGCCCAGCGGCCATTGCCATCCATAATGATTGCTACATGACGGCAGCCATGAGCTGGCAAATTTTCGCTTATTGGTTGATTCGCAGACAACATAACGCGTTTTTTGTCCCTGAAAAGGATTTAACGGTACTCAGGAATACTGAAGCCTATACATAAAAAAGCCGTGTCAAACCACGGCTCACCTGACCACATTAAGTCAAATACCTGCGATCAGGTGGCGCAGACTATATCACTGAAGCCCAACGCTAACAAATAGCACGACGACTAGTGCTTGCTTTATCACCAGCTTGCGAGACGTGTCACCTGTTGGCGCGCAATATTACGCGCAGCTGCATCCACCGCCAGCACCTCTTCCACGCTTTGTGGTTCGCGCAAATCCATCATCTCCAGTACCGATAAATTTAACGACGCGATATCGGTAAAACGAATTTGCTGATTCAGAAATGCCTCAACGGTAATTTCATTGGCTGCATTCAGTGCCGTTGTCGCCGCCTGCCCTTGGTCAAAGGCAGTCATCGCAAGCTTCAGACAAGGATAGCGATCGTAATCTGGTTCACTGAACGTCAGGGAACTTAGCTTGCAGAAATCAAGCGGCTTCACGCCGGATTTCACTCGATTTGGCCACGCCATTGAATGGGCAATCGGCGTACGCATGTCCGGCTCGCCCAACTGCGCCAGCACGCTGCCATCCTGATAACGCACCATCGAATGAATGACCGATTGCGGGTGAATCAGTACTTCCATCTGTTTCGCTGACGCATTAAACAACCAGCGCGCTTCAATGTATTCCAGACCTTTGTTCATCATGGTGGCAGAGTCAACGGAGATTTTACGCCCCATCGACCAGTTCGGATGACGGCACGCCTGATCCGGCGTCATGGCGCGCAGTTCAGACAGTGGCGTTTCACGGAACGGGCCACCAGACCCGGTAAGCAGAATCGACACTACGCCATTCTGCTCCAGGTCAGCGTACCCCAGGTTCTGTTGAAAAGGTTGCGGTAAACTCTGAAAAATCGCGTTGTGCTCGCTGTCAACCGGTAGAAGACGCGCGCCGCGCTGCTTCACCGCATCCATAAACAGGCGTCCGCAGGTGACCAACGACTCTTTATTGGCCAGCAAAACATCCTTACCGGCATCAATCGCGGCAAGCGTCGGCAGCAGCCCTGCCGCGCCGACAATGGCCGCCATCACCTGATCCACCTCGTCCAGCGCCGCCATCTCGCAGGCCGCCTGCTGGCCACTCAGCACTTCGGTTCGGCAGCCCTTTTCACGCAGCTGTGCTTTCAGCAGACGTGCGCTCTCTTCGTCATCCATCACCGCATAGCGGGGCGCAAACTCCAGGCACTGTTCGACCATTCGCTGCACATTCTTACCGGCCACCAGCGCTGTCACGGTGTAAAGTTCAGGATTATGGCGAACGACGTCGAGAGTGCTGCAACCGATAGAGCCGGTTGAGCCGAGGAGTGTTAAATGCTTCATGGGATGCCCGAAAAAAGTTAGACCAGATAAAAGCAAAACGCCGCCAGCAAGACCCGAAGTCCCTCTGAACGGCGTTTATCAGTGTACGACAGAAATCAGAACTGCATCAGTTCCGCTTCTTTATCTGCCAGCGCCGCATCAATTTTCTTGATGGCAGCGTCGGTCATTTTCTGAATGTCGTCCTGAGAACGACGATCGTCATCTTCACTGATCTCTTTTTCTTTCAGCAGCGCTTTTACTTTATCGTTCGCGTCGCGACGGACGTTACGCACGGATACACGACCCTGCTCAGCTTCGCCACGAACGACTTTGATCAGATCTTTACGACGCTCTTCCGTCAGCGGAGGCAGTGGAACACGGATGTCTGCGCCCGCAGAGCTTGGGTTCAGTCCGAGGTCAGAGGCCATAATCGCTTTCTCAACGGCCGGGCCCATAGAACGATCGAACACGTTGATTTTCAGCGTACGGGTATCTTCTACCGTTACGCTCGCCAGCTGACGCAGAGGAGTTGGCGTACCGTAGTACTCAACAATGATGCCATCCAGCAGGCTTGGAGAAGCACGGCCAGTACGGATTTTGCTGATTTGGGTTTTGAACGCTTCTACGCATTTTTCCATGCGTACTTCAGCATCTTTTCTGATGTCGTTAATCACGTTACGAATCCTTGAAAACTTGTCTCAGGCAGACTATCCGCCAGCACAGCGCTACAGGTGTGCTAAGTATAGTCGCGTTTAATTCATGACAACGCCAAAGGCGCGCCCGGGTAAGATACCACTACAAAATAAAGCGGAATCTTACCTGTATTTATCGTCAACGGAAATTATTCCGTGATCAAAGTGCCTTCTTTTTCGCCCATGACCACGCGACGCAGTGCGCCTGGTTTGTTCATGTTGAAGACACGGATCGGCAGTTTGTGGTCGCGAGCCAGCGTGAAGGCGGCAAGATCCATCACTTTCAGCTCTTTATCCAGCACTTCGCTGTAACTCAGCTGATCGTACATGGTGGCAGAAGGATCTTTTGCCGGGTCGGCAGTAAACACGCCGTCAACTTTGGTCGCTTTCAGTACCACATCGGCTTCGATCTCGATACCGCGCAGGCAGGCAGCGGAATCGGTCGTAAAGAACGGGTTACCCGTACCGGCGGAGAGGATCACCACGCGGTTGTTGCGCAGCAGGCTGATGGCTTCTGCCCAGCTGTAATTATCGCATACGCCATTCAGTGGAATAGCGGACATCAGGCGGGCGTTCACATAGGCGCGATGGAGCGCATCACGCATCGCCAGGCCATTCATCACGGTTGCCAGCATACCCATGTGGTCGCCCACAACGCGGTTCATCCCCGCTTTCGCCAGACCAGCACCACGGAAAAGGTTGCCACCGCCAATGACCACGCCAACCTGGATACCCAGTTCGACCAGTTCTTTGATTTCCTGTGCCATGCGATCAAGGATGCTTGCGTCAATACCGAAGCCTTCCGATCCCTGCAGCGCTTCGCCACTCAGCTTAAGCAGAATGCGTTTGTACACGGGTTTTGCATTGGTAGCCATGTTTCTTTCCTGAGACTGTCAACGATTAAGATGGGGGTTAATTCTGGCGACATGATATGCCGCAAATCAGTACAGCGATACTGGAGCCTGTCTGATTTCCTGTGACGGGTGACAAAAAGAAGCCGCCCTCAGGCGGCTCCTTTTCAATCATTAAGACTGCTTGGACATTGCAGCAACTTCTGCTGCGAAGTCAGTCTCAACTTTCTCGATGCCTTCGCCCACTTCGAAGCGGATGAAGCCAGTTACGTCAGCGTTGTGCTCTTTCAGCAGCTGAGCAACAGACTTGCTTGGGTCCATTACGAATGGCTGGCCAGTCAGAGAAACTTCGCCGGTGAATTTCTTCATGCGGCCTTCAACCATTTTCTCTGCGATTTCTTTTGGTTTACCAGACTGCATCGCGATGTCCAGCTGAACCTGGTACTCTTTCTCTACCACTTCAGCAGACACGTCTTCTGGCTTAACGAATTCTGGCTTGCTTGCAGCGATGTGCATTGCCAGCTGTTTAACCAGCTCTTCGTCAGCGCCTTTAGCCGCAACCAGAACACCGATACGTGCACCGTGCTGGTAAGAACCCAGAACGTCACCTTCCAGAGAAGATACGCGACGGATGTTGATGTTCTCACCGATTTTAGCAACCAGCGCAACACGTTCTTCTTCGAACTGTGCTTTCAGAACTTCAACGTCAGTGATTTTACCAGCAACAGCTGCGTCCAGAACTTTGTTAGCAAATGCCTGGAAACCGCCATCTTTAGCAACGAAGTCAGTCTGGCAGTTAACTTCCAGAATGATGCCGTAGTTGCCATCGATCTTAGTGATGATCACGCCGTCAGCAGCAACGTTGCCTGCTTTTTTAGCTGCTTTGATCGCACCGGATTTACGCATGTTTTCGATTGCCAGCTCGATGTCGCCGTTCGCTTCAGTCAGCGCTTTTTTGCAATCCATCATGCCTGCGCCAGTACGCTCGCGCAGCTCTTTTACCAGGGATGCGGTAATTTCAGCCATTCTTAAATCCTCGGGAGATGTGAACTGCCCGGCCGGGGGCCAAACAGTGTAAATTGAAAAAAGGGGCCGGTAATGGGCCCCTATTCATACACGGTACTAATAAGGGGTAAAACCTTATTATTCAGCTTCTACGAAGCTTTCTTCCGCCTGAGAAGCCAGATCCTGGGAACGGCCTTCACGAACGGTAGCAGCTACAGCGCTCAGGTACAGGCTAACAGCACGGATTGCGTCGTCGTTACCCGGGATAACGAAGTCAACACCGTCCGGATCGGAGTTGGTATCAACGATAGCGAATACCGGGATACCCAGGTTGTTAGCTTCTTTGATAGCGATGTGCTCGTGGTCTGCATCGATTACGAACAGCGCGTCTGGCAGGCCGCCCATATCTTTGATACCGCCCAGGCTGTTTTCCAGCTTGTCCAGTTCACGAGTGCGCATCAGCGCTTCTTTCTTAGTCAGCTTGTCGAAAGTACCGTCCTGAGACTGGGTTTCCAGATCTTTCAGGCGCTTGATGGACTGACGAACAGTTTTCCAGTTGGTCAGCATGCCGCCCAACCAGCGATGGTTCACGAAGAACTGGTCGCAGCTGTTAGCAGCATCTTTCACAGCTTCGCTTGCAGCGCGCTTAGTACCAACGAACAGAATCTTACCTTTACGGGAAGAGATCTTGTTCAGCTCAGCCAGGGCTTCGTTGAACATTGGTACAGTTTTCTCAAGGTTGATGATGTGAACTTTGTTACGTGCGCCGAAGATGAAAGGCTTCATTTTCGGGTTCCAGTAACGGGTCTGGTGACCAAAGTGAACACCAGCCTTGAGCATGTCGCGCATGGAAACAGTTGCCATGTTTAAAACCTCTATATTGAAAGTTGGGGTTATGCCTCCACGTATCCCATATTACCGACCCCGAAGGGCACCCCGGAATATGTGCCGATACGTGTGTGTTGTTACACAAAGTGAGATTTGTCGCTTCCGTCCAGCCTGTGTATCTGAGATGGATCGGAAGTCCGGCGCGCTTTATACCACAAAACACGACCAGAAACCAACAGTTGTTGGCGGAGTGTGCTGTTAATGATTCTCAATTTGGCACGGAGCGTGCCTGACTGATACCATTGACGACACTTAGACTAGTATTGTCGAAAAAATCGACACCGATGGACAGATTACATGGCTATCTCTATTAAGACACCTGAAGAAATTGAAAAGATGCGCGTCGCCGGTCGTCTGGCCGCGGAAGTGCTGGAAATGATCGAGCCGTTCGTGAAGCCGGGCGTCAGTACCGGTGAACTGGACCGTATCTGTAACGACTATATCGTGAACGAGCAGCACGCGGTTTCCGCCTGCCTCGGCTACCACGGTTTCCCGAAATCCGTCTGCATCTCTATTAATGAAGTGGTGTGTCACGGTATTCCGGACGATGAAAAACTGCTGAAAGACGGCGACATCGTTAACATCGACGTGACCGTCATTAAAGACGAGTACCACGGTGACACCTCAAAAATGTTCATCGTTGGCAAGCCGACTATTCTTGGCGAGCGTCTGTGCAAAGTGACGCAAGAGAGCCTCTATCTGGCGCTGAAAATGGTTAAACCGGGTATTCGCCTGCGTACCATCGGTGCGGCAATCCAGAAGTTTGTGGAAGCAGAAGGTTTCTCCGTGGTTCGCGAGTACTGCGGTCACGGCATTGGTCGCGTCTTCCATGAAGAGCCGCAGGTTCTGCACTATGATGCAGACGACGGCGGCGTGGTGCTGCAAAAAGGCATGACCTTTACCATTGAACCGATGGTCAACGCGGGTGATTACCGCATCCGTACCATGAAAGACGGCTGGACGGTGAAAACCAAAGACAGAAGCTTGTCTGCACAGTACGAGCATACTATTGTGGTAACAGACAACGGCTGCGAAATTATGACGTTGCGCAAGGATGACACCATCCCGGCGATACTGACGCACGACGAATGATAAAAAAGCCGGCAAATGCCGGCTTTTTTAATGGCTATAGCTTTTTCTTATGGGTGGCGCACGATGAGTAATCTTTTACCCGAACAGTATGCTAACACAGCACTTCCCACCCTCCCCGACCAGCCCGATAACCCGGGCGTCTGGCCGTCGCACGAGCTGACCTGCGCGCATATTAAAGCCCATATGGATGTTTTCCATCGCTGGCTGGGCAGCGCGTTCGACGCAGGCGTGTCGGCCGAGCAGCTCATTGAAGCGCGCACCGAATTTATCGACCAGCTGCTGCAGCGCCTGTGGATCGATTATGGGTTTGGGCAAATCAGTGATGTTGCGCTGGTTGCCGTCGGGGGCTACGGCCGCGGTGAGCTGCATCCGCTTTCCGATATCGATCTGCTGATCTTAAGCCGCAAAAAGCTGCCGGACGAACAGGCGCAAAAAATTGGCGAACTGCTGACGCTGCTTTGGGACGTGAAGCTGGAGGTGGGCCACAGCGTGCGAACCCTGGAAGAGTGTCTGCTGGAAGGGTTATCGGACCTGACCGTCGCCACCAACCTGATTGAAACCCGCCTGCTGATTGGTGACGTTGCCCTGTTCCTGGAGCTGCAAAAACACATCTTCAGCGACGGCTTCTGGCCGTCAGAAAAGTTCTTCGCCGCGAAGGTCGAGGAGCAAAACCAGCGCCACCAGCGCTATCACGGCACCAGCTATAATCTTGAACCCGATATAAAAAGCAGCCCCGGTGGCCTGCGCGACATCCACACTTTACAGTGGGTCGCCCGCCGCCATTTTGGCGCCACCTCGATGGACGAGATGGTCGGCTTCGGCTTTTTAACCGAGGCCGAGCGTAACGAACTAAACGAGTGCCTGCACCTGCTCTGGCGCATCCGCTTTGCCCTGCATCTGGAAGTTACGCGCTACGATAACCGTCTGCTGTTTGACCGCCAGCTCAGCGTGGCTCAGCGCCTGAATTACCAGGGCGAAGGTAACGAGCCGGTTGAGCACATGATGAAGGATTTCTTCCGCGTCACTCGCCGGGTGAGCGAGCTGAACCAGATGCTGTTGCAGCTGTTCGACGAGGCCATTCTGGCCCTGACGGCCGACGAAAAGCCGCGCCCGATTGATGACGAATTCCAGCTGCGCGGCACGCTTATCGATCTGCGCGACGAAACGCTGTTCATCCGCGAGCCGGAAGCGATCCTGCGGATGTTCTATACCATGGTGCGCAACAGCACCATCACCGGGATCTATTCCACCACCCTGCGCCATCTGCGTCATGCGCGCCGTCATCTGACGCAGCCGCTGTGCTATATCCCGGAAGCGCGTTCGCTGTTCCTGAGCATGCTCCGCCACCCGGGTGCCGTAAGCCGCGGCCTGCTGCCGATGCACCGTCACAGCGTGCTGTGGGCCTATATGCCGCAGTGGTCGCACATCGTCGGGCAGATGCAGTTCGATCTGTTCCACGCCTACACGGTGGATGAACACACGATCCGCGTGATGCTCAAGCTGGAGAGCTTTGCGAAAGAAGAGACGCGCTCCCGCCACCCGCTGTGCGTCGAACTGTGGCCGCGCCTGACCCATCCGGAACTGATCCTGATTGCCGCCCTGTTCCACGATATCGCCAAAGGTCGCGGCGGTGACCATTCGGTGCTGGGCGCGCAGGACGTACTGAAATTTGCCGAACTGCACGGCCTGAACTCGCGTGAAACGCAGCTGGTGGCCTGGCTGGTGCGCCATCACCTGCTGATGTCGGTCACCGCGCAGCGTCGGGATATTCAGGACCCGGAAGTCATTAAGCAGTTCGCCGAAGAAGTTCAGACTGAAAACCGTCTGCGCTATCTGGTCTGCCTGACGGTGGCCGATATCTGCGCCACCAACGAAACCCTGTGGAACAGCTGGAAGCAGAGCCTGCTGCGCGAGCTGTACTTCGCCACAGAAAAACAGCTGCGTCGCGGGATGCAGAACACCCCGGACATGCGCGAGCGCGTACGTCATCACCAGCTGCAGGCGCTGGCGCTGCTGCGGATGGATAACATTGATGAAGAGGCGCTACATCAGATTTGGGCCCGCTGCCGCGCCAACTATTTTGTCCGCCACAGCCCAAACCAGCTGGCGTGGCACGCGCGGCACCTGCTCAAGCACGATCTGTCCCAGCCGATGATCCTGCTAAGCCCGCAGGCCACGCGCGGCGGAACGGAGATTTTCATCTGGAGCCCGGACCGGCCTTATTTGTTTGCTGCGGTCTGCGCCGAGCTGGACAGGCGTAATCTGAGCGTTCACGACGCGCAGATTTTCACCACCCGCGACGGTATGGCGATGGACACCTTTATCGTGCTTGAGCCGGACGGCAGCCCGCTCTCGGCGGACAGGCATGAAGGGATACGTTTTGGCCTGGAGCAGGCGATTACCCAGCGCAGCTGGCAGCCTCCGCAGCCGCGTCGCCAGCCGGCGAAATTGCGCCACTTTACCGTCGATACCGAGGTCAATTTCCTGCCGACCCACACCGACCGAAAATCGTTCCTGGAGCTGATCGCGCTCGACCAGCCAGGGCTGCTTGCCCGCGTCGGCCAGGTTTTTGCCGATCTGGGAATTTCGCTTCATGGGGCCCGAATTACAACCATTGGCGAGCGAGTAGAAGATTTATTTATAATCGCCACCGCTGACCGGCGTGCCCTTAATAATGACCTGCAGCTTGAAGTGCAACAACGGTTGACAGCAGCCCTCAATCCAAACGATAAAGGGTGATATGTTTTTTAGTGAAATGGAAAGAGTAAACAATGCAGCAGTTACAGAACGTTATTGAGTCCGCTTTTGAGCGTCGCGCCGAGATTACCCCGGCAAATGTGGATACCGTGACCCGTGAAGCGGTAAACCAGGTGATTTCCCTTCTGGATTCCGGCGCGCTGCGCGTGGCAGAAAAAATCGACGGTCAGTGGGTCACTCATCAATGGCTGAAGAAAGCCGTGCTGCTCTCTTTCCGCATCAACGATAACCAGGTTATCGACGGAGCTGAAAGCCGCTACTTCGATAAAGTGCCAATGAAATTCGCTGACTACGACGAAGCGCGTTTCCAGAAAGAAGGTTTCCGCGTGGTACCGCCTGCGGCCGTACGTCAGGGCGCATTCATCGCACGCAATACCGTGCTGATGCCATCCTACGTGAACATCGGTGCCTACGTTGACGAAGGCACGATGGTTGACACCTGGGCAACCGTCGGTTCATGCGCGCAGATCGGTAAAAACGTTCACCTGTCCGGCGGCGTGGGCATCGGTGGCGTTCTGGAACCACTGCAGGCTAACCCGACCATCATCGAAGACAACTGCTTCATCGGCGCGCGCTCTGAAGTGGTAGAAGGCGTGATCGTTGAAGAAGGCTCCGTGATCTCCATGGGCGTTTACATCGGTCAGAGCACCCGTATTTATGACCGTGAAACCGGCGAAGTTCACTATGGTCGCGTTCCGGCTGGCTCCGTGGTGGTTTCCGGTAACCTGCCGTCAAAAGATGGCAAATACAGCCTCTACTGTGCGGTTATCGTGAAGAAAGTGGATGCGAAAACGCGCGGTAAAGTGGGCATCAATGAATTGCTGCGCACCATCGATTAATCGGGTATAAAAAAAGCGGGGGCAACCCCGCTTTTTTTATATCTGAGGGTGGCGAAAATAGATTTTTTCGTTAATTATTCAAAGGTTATGTTGAGATCAAGGGTACCGCTATGTACGATAATCTGAAAAGTCTGGGCATTACCAATCCTGATGAAATTGATCGTTACAGCCTCCGCCAGGAAGCCAACAACGATATTTTGAAAATCTATTTTCACAAGGACAAAGGAGAGTTTTTCGCCAAAAGCGTGAAGTTTAAATACCCACGCCAGCGTAAAACCGTTGTTGCTGACGGCGTAGGTCAGGGATACAAAGAAGTACAGGAAATCAGCCCTAACCTGCGCTATGTGATCGATGAACTCGATCAGATCTGCCAGCGCGACCGCACCGAAGTCGATCTCAAGCGTAAGATCCTTGACGATCTGCGTCACCTGGAAAGCGTTGTGACTAACAAGATCAGCGAGATTGAAGCGGATCTTGAGAAATTAACCCGGAAATAAAAGCAAAACGGCAATCCTTGATTGCCGTTTTTAGTGTTTGCGCCCTCTCCCCGTGGGAGAGGGATGGGGTGAGGGCACCAGACCGCACTCAGTCATCTCTGATCGTCCAGCTGCAGCGCCACATACAGCAGCAGCCTGTCGTCGAAATTCCCCAGGTCCAGCCCCGTCAGCTCCGAAATCCGGTTTAACCGATACTCCAGTGTATTGCGGTGAATAAACAGCGCCTTCGAGGTCGCCAGCGGCTGCACGTTATGGCGGAACCATGCCTGCAGCGTCCGGCGCAGCAGGCCGTTGTTGTCCATGGCTTTCAGACGCGCTAATGGCCGCGCTAGCTCATTGGCCTGCCAGCCCCCGCGCAGGCTGTCGAGCAGCACCGGCAGCATCAGATCCTGATAGAAATAACTGCGGCTCTCCGGCATTCGCTGCTTGCCCACCATCATGGTGGTTCGAGCGGTACGCCAGGAGCGGGCGATACTGCCCGGCCCGGTAAAGTAGTTGCCCAGCGCAACGCGAAAACGCAGCTGACCATTCTCCTTCATCCGGGAGATCAGCAGCTCCACGCGACGACGATGATCGTCTGCATCCCAGCGGCCAAACGCATTGAGCGCCGGTTTGAGCACCACCATTTCCGTCAGAGAAACGATCGCCACCAGGTTATCGCGTTCCGGCGTTGCCAGCGCATTTTGCAGCTGCTGCAGCTCGGCCATCGCGCTATCTACGCCCAGCTGGCCGCTATCGACCTCAATGACCGCCACCACGCGCGGCTGGTTTAGATCGATCCCCAGACGCTGCGCCCATTCACTCAGTGCAGGCGTATGCTCTTCCGCCTGAATAAGGTTCATCACCAGCTCTTCGCGCAGGCGGCTATCCTGAGCCAGCAGGTGCATCAGGCGCGACTGCTCGAGCATCATCTCTGCCGTCATACAGACCAGCTCGCCGTATTTTCGCAGGGACTCCGGCTCGCCGGTCAGGCCAATAACGCCGACTATCTCCCCTTCCAGACGCAGCGGTAAGTTGATCCCCTGCCGGACGCCGTGAAGATGTTTCGCTACCGCGTCGTCGATATCCACGACCCGCCCCTGGGAAAGCACCAGCAGCGCACCTTCGTGCAATTCTCCAATACGCTCGCGATCGCCGCTGCCGATAATGCGCCCGCGAGCATCCATCACGTTGATATTGGTATCGATGATGCGCATGGTGCGCGCCACGATATCCTGCGCCATTTTGGTATCAAGATGCCAGCCAGCCATAGAACCCTCCCGTGAGCAGAGCTCAAGCATAGGGAAGTTCAGCTGCGGCTGCATTGTGCGAATGCACAAAGAGAGAGGGAGAAGTATAGAGTTGTGGTTACAGTCACAGAAACGAGAAAGCCCCTGCGAACAGGGGCTTCAGAGGATTACTGCATCAGCAGATAAAGAGAGGTATCACCACGCTGGATATTCAGCGCCAGCACGGAAGGCTTGCTGTCGAGAATTTTGCGCAGTTCAGCGATGTTTTTAACCGGCTGCTGGTTAGCGCCCATGATCACATCGCCTTTTTTCAGGCCGATACGGGCTGCCGGTGAATTCGCTTTCACGTTATTCACCACCACGCCTTTGTCTGCGCCTTTATTGCTCATCTCGGCACCTTCAATCCCGCTGAAGATGGTGCTGGAATCCACCTGATTCTGGCTGCTCTGCTGCAGCTCCAGGCTCACGTTAACCGGCTTACCGTCGCGCAGCAGGCCGAGGGTGATTTTACTGCCAACCGGCATGGAGCCCACTTCGGCACGCAGGGCGGCAAAGCTGCTGATCGGTTTACCGTTCAGGGAGGTGATCACATCCCCCGCTTTAATGCCCGCTTTCGCCGCAGAGGAATTCGGCATCACCTGGCTGACGAATGCCCCGCGCTGAGCGTCAACTTTCATTGCCTTCGCCAGCTCGGAGTTCAGCTCCGTACCGAGGATACCCAGCTCGCCGCGTTTCACCTGGCCATACTGCACCATCTGCGCGGTCAGGTTTTTCACCATGTTACTTGGGATAGCAAAGCCAATCCCGATGTTACCGCCGTCCGGTGCCAGGATAGCGGTGTTGATACCGATCAACTCACCGTTGAGGTTCACCAGCGCACCGCCTGAGTTACCGCGGTTAATCGCCGCATCCGTCTGGATGAAGTTTTCATAGTTTTCGGCATTGAGGCCGCTACGGCCCAGTGCAGAGACGATACCGGATGTCACGGTTTCACCCAGACCAAACGGGTTACCGATCGCCACGGTGTAGTCACCCACGCGCAGCGCGTCGGAGTCGGCAATTTTAATCGCCGTCAGGTTTTTCGGATCCTGGATCTGGATCAGCGCGATGTCGGAGCGCGGGTCTTTACCCACCACTTTGGCGTCGAACTTACGGCCATCGCTCAGCTGAACCTTAATGCTGTTAGCGTTATCGACAACGTGGTTGTTGGTAACGACGTAGCCTTTCGCTGCATCAATGATTACCCCCGAGCCAAGCGCCATGAATTTCTGCTGCTGGCCGCCGCCCTGGCTGTCATCCCCTGCGCCACCGCCCTGACAGAACGGAGAGCTCTGGAATGGCGAACCGTCCTGGCAGAACGGCGAATTGTCGCCGAAGAACTGCTGGAAGTTACGCGGCATACGCGGCGTATTGACGGTCGTGCTGCCCTCAACGTTAATACTCACCACCGATGGCATCACTTTTTCGAGCATCGGTGCCAGGCTTGGCATCTGCTGCGCGGTTGCTGCCGACGACGCGGTCTCGGCTGCAGTAGCAGTCAGAGGAGACAGCGCTAAACCTAAACTCAGAGCCAGTGCACTCATTGCTAATGTGGTTTTTTTCATGTTTCTCAATCTCGATTTACAGGTAACGCAAAATTGCTGTGTAACTCAGATTCGTTTTATACCGCTTAGTTCCGGCGATAAGTTTATGGAAAAGGTAAAAATTTATTGGCCGTCTTTACAAAACTCCGGGATTATTCCACCGCCATCAGCTTGCGGTATTCATCCCAGGCATACAAATCCGTCATGCCGCTGATATAGTCCTGGATAAGACGGCAGCGATAATAATATTCCATTACCGGCCATTCGGGAGAGTTGCGTTCCAGCTTGCCAATCGCTTCGACATACGCCAGACGATGCCGGGTAGAGAGTTTTTGATAAAGCCGCGATTCGATGGGTATTCTGCGCACGCGCTCGTGTTCCACCAGCTCGCTGAATTCGTCGACAGAAAGCTGGAGCAATGGGGAATAAATTTCCAGTAACCCACTGATTACCCGATAGCCCTGCAGCTCTAGCTGCTCGACATCCGGATGGCTGAATACATGCCGCATCGCAACATGTTTATAAAGCTCAAGGAGCTGGCTGAAACTGCTGTCATCTTCCAGCAGCGCGTGGTTGAATTCCCCGCTGAAAATGAGCGGCAAATTATCAATAAAGCGCGACGCCGCGTATGGCACCAGTTTATTTAATGTATTGACCCGCAAATACATAAAGAACTGGTCTTCCGTACTGCGGCTTAATGTATTTGACCGCGATTTTTCCCAGGCATTTTCTACAACCTGCGCAAACAGCGAGCCTTTTTCGTGAGTACCCCAGGCCGCATAAAGATGCTGATAAAGCTCCTCGACGCTGAAAATTCTTTTCTCAACGGCATCTTCCAGATCGGCCACGCAATAGGAGATATCATCGGCGGCTTCCATAATCCAGGTCAATGGAAAACGACCGTTTGGCGTCAATGAAAGTTCTTTACGCAGCCTCTCAATATAGGCCTGTTCGGAAAGGTAATAGCCCGGTTTTTTCATTAAATAACTGTGGGACGCGGGGGGATCCCCCATCCACCACGCGGGGCGCGTATATTTTAGAATGCAGCCGACCTGTGCCCAGGTCAGGTTCATGCGCATCAGGGAGTGGACCAGACGGATCCCCTGCGCGTTGCCTTCAAAATGACAGAGATCCTGACGTACCTTGCGGCGCAGATCGTTCAGCCCCTCTTCGCCTTCACGCAGGCGTAAATCGCGTACGATGCAGCGATCGTCGCTCAGCGGCTGGCTCACCGCATCCGAAGGGTAAAGCCGTTGTTTAAACCAGTCATTGATAGCCGCCTCACCAAAGTGACCGAAAGGCGGGTTGCCGATGTCATGCATTAGGCAGGCCATCTCAACGATGCTCTCAAAAGGCCCCGTCAGCTCGTCCAGACCATAGGTTTCCAGTAAACGCTGCTCTTTGAGACGGCTCAAAACCTCCTTGGCAATGTAGCGCCCGACCTGCTGCACCTCCATGGAGTGGGTTAAACGCGTGCGCACCGCGGCGTTACGTTCCAGCGGAAAGACCTGGGTCTTTTGCTGCAGACGGCGGATGGCGGGCGAGTTAACGATCCGCCCGCGATCGCTTTCAAAGATACGCAGGATCTCATGTTCGCTCTTGTCGCCCTGCGGCGAACGGAAACGTCGGTGCCAGTTAATTTTGGTGCGAAAATCGATTGGTGACATGTGCTCCCCCGCATGAGAATGCGTTTCCCCTTAACCGCATGATAGACTATGCATCTTAACAAGGCACATCGCGAGTAAATCTATGAAAATCGGCATTATTGGTGCAATGGAAGAAGAAGTTACGCTCCTGCGTGACAAAATTGAGAACCGTCAGACCCTCTCTCTGGGTGGTTGTGAGATCTATACCGGTCAGCTAAACGGTGTTGACGTGGCTCTGCTGAAATCAGGCATCGGTAAAGTCGCTGCGGCGCTGGGTGCCACCCTGCTGCTTGAGCGCTGCAAGCCGGACGTAATCATTAATACCGGCTCTGCGGGCGGCCTGGCGCCGACGCTGAAGGTGGGTGATATCGTTGTTTCCGACGAAGCGCGCTATCACGATGCGGACGTCACCGCGTTCGGTTACGAGTACGGCCAGCTTCCTGGCTGCCCGGCAGGATTTAAGGCTGACGACAAACTGATTGCGGCGGCAGAGACCTGCATTGCGGAGCTCAACCTCAACGCGGTACGCGGTCTGATTGTCAGCGGTGATGCGTTCATCAATGGTTCCGTGGGTCTGGCGAAAATCCGTCATAACTTCCCTCAGGCGGTAGCCGTTGAGATGGAAGCGACCGCGATTGCTCACGTTTGCCATAACTTCAGCGTACCGTTTGTGGTGGTTCGCGCCATCTCTGACGTGGCAGACCAGCAGTCCCACATCAGCTTCGACGAGTTCCTGACCGTTGCGGCAAAACAGTCCACCGTGATGGTGGAACGCCTGGTGCAGAATCTGGCACGTGGCTAAACATACCCTCAGGGCGCTTGCCGCCCTGCTTCTTTTCGCACCGCTGTGGCTCTATGCGCTACCGCGCGTAATTACCCTCTCTCCCGCGAATACGGAACTGGCATTTGCCGCCGGGATCACTCCCGTTGGCGTGAGCAGCTTTTCGGATTACCCACCGCAGGCCGCGGGTATTGAACAAGTGGCAACCTGGCAGGGGATGAACCTTGAGCGTATCGTGGCGCTTAAACCGGATCTCGTGCTGGCCTGGCGTGGCGGCAACGCCGAGCGGCAGGTCAACCAGCTCACTTCCCTTGGCATAAAGGTGATGTGGATAGATGCCGTCAGCATTGAGCAGGTCGCTCAGGCGCTCCGCGCCCTGGCACCCTATAGCCCTACGCCCAAAAAAGCAGAGGCCGCGGCAAAACAGATGCTGAGCGACTATGCGGCGCTGAAATCCCGATACGATACCCCTGTTAAAAAGCGCATCTTCCTTCAGTTTGGCAGCCAGCCGCTGTTTACCACCGGAAAAGGGTCGATTCAGAACCAGGTGCTGGAAGTCTGTGGCGGTGAAAACATCTTTGCAGCCAGCCGGGTGCCGTGGCCTCAGGTAAGCCGTGAGCAGGTTCTGGCGCGCCAGCCACAGGCCATCGTCGTGGTCGGAAATGCGAGCGAAATTCCCAAAATTGAGCAATTCTGGCAAAGACAGCTAAAAATACCGGTGATACCTCTCAACAGCGACTGGTTTGAACGCGCCAGCCCGCGTATTATCCTCGCCGCAAAACAGCTCTGTGCCGCGCTGGCAGAGAGTCACTAACATAAGACCCTTTTCGAGGATTTAACGATGCTCGTTTATTGGCTGGATATTCTTGGCACAGCCGTTTTTGCTATCTCCGGCGTCCTGCTCGCCGGAAAACTGCGCATGGATCCGTTTGGCGTGCTGGTGCTGGGCGTCGTGACCGCCGTGGGCGGCGGGACTATCCGCGATATGGCGCTGGCGAATGGGCCGGTGTTTTGGGTGAAAGATCCGACCGATCTGGTGGTCGCAATGGTCACCTGCCTGTTAACCATTGTGCTGGTTCGCCAGCCCCGCCGATTACCAAAATGGATATTGCCGGTACTGGATGCCGTCGGTCTGGCCGTGTTTGTCGGTATTGGCGTCAATAAGGCGTTTAATGCGGGCACCGGTCCGATGGTGGCAATCTGCATGGGCGTATTAACCGGCGTGGGCGGCGGCATCATTCGCGACATTCTGGCGCGTGAAGTGCCGATGATCCTGCGTACTGAAATTTACGCGACGGCCTGTATTGCGGGCGGCATTGTTCACGCGACCGCGTACTACACCTTTGCAATTCCGCTGGAAAACGCCGCAATGCTGGGGATGGTCGTGACGCTGGTGATACGTTTAGCGGCGATACGCTGGCACCTGAAGCTGCCGACGTTTGCGCTGGATGATAATGCAAGATAAAAGCAAAACGGTAACCGTCAGGTTACCGTTTTTAGTATTTCTCCCTCTCCCTGTGAGAGAGGGCCGGAGTGAGGGCATCAGCCCGCACTCTCTTAGATACTGAACGAAGATCCACACCCACAGGTGCTTGTCGCATTCGGGTTAGTGACCACAAAGCGCGAACCTTCCAGACCCTCGGTGTAATCCACCGAACCGCCCACCAGATATTGCAGGCTCATCGGGTCAACCACCAGCGCGACGCCCTGTTTCTCGATAGTCATATCGCCATCGTTAACCTGGTCGTCAAAGGTAAAACCATACTGGAAGCCGCTGCAGCCACCACCGGTAATATAAACACGCAGTTTCAGATCCGGATTGTCTTCGTCGGCAATCAGGGTTTTCACTTTGTTGGCTGCTGCTTCGGTAAATTCCAGCGGCACAGCTACGTCATCACTCATCTTATGCTCCCATGAATACTGCTATTGGGTAAAATTCACCCAATTCTTTTCGTCATTATCTAATACCCTGGTAATTCATTCAAGTATTCTGCGCGGCGGCCCGCTCCGCCTCTTGTTTTGCCAGAGTACGCGCAAGGATGGTGGAGTATAGCGGTTTTCCACCCAGGAACTGGGCTAATAGTGTCGCGCCGAGACAGGTAATGATCATTGGCAAAATGAGCTGGTAATTGTCCGTCATCTCCAGCACCAGCACTATCCCGGTCAACGGCGCACGAAGGGACGCGGCCAACAGCGCCCCCATTCCGGAGACGGCAAACGTCCCGGCGTCAAGATGATAGGCGGGAAACCCCGCTTCAGCCGCCATACCAAACGCGGTGCCGAGCAGCGTACCCAGCGCCAGCATCGGGGCGAAAATCCCTCCCGGCGCGCCCGAGGAGAAGCACAATACCGTAGTAATGACGCGGGAGATAAACATAAACAGCAGCAGGCCTACGCTGAAATTCCCCGCAGCCGCAATGGGTATCAGCCCGAAGCCACCGCCCGCGGCATTCGGCTCGATGAACCCAAGCACGCCGCACATGCCGCCCAGCAGCCCCCCCATCAGCACCCATTTCGTCGTGTTGCCGCCGTGAATGCGCTGAAACATATCCTGAGCGCGCAGGATAAAGGTGTTAAACAGCGGCCCCACCACGCCAAAAATCATGCCGAGGATCAGATAAAGCCACAGGGTGTTGACCGGCGCATTGGTCAGTTTCCCCACTTCAATTACCGCCCCTTCGCCATTAAAAAGGCGGAAGACAATGCTCGACATAATGACGCCGGTAAACACCGCTTTAATCGAGATCAGGTTGTAGCGAAACTGCGCGCGCATCTCTTCGATGATGAACAAAATGCCCGCCAGCGGCGCGTTAAACGCCGCCGACAGCCCCGCCGCCGCGCCGGTCGCCAGCAGCGTATGGCGCGCTTCGGCGCTGCGCATCCGAAAGAGATCGCCCACCATGCGGCCGACGTTCCCGCCCAGCTGAACCGTGGGTCCTTCCCGTCCGAGTACCATTCCCGCGCCCAGCGTACCCATGCCGCCGATGAACTTAACCGGAATCACCCGCCACCAGCGCACCGGACGCAGCTCCTCCAGCGCGCCTTCAATTTCCGGGATGCCCGATCCCCCTGCTTCCGGCGCGAATTTACGCACCAGAAAATACCCCACCATGGCAAACAGCGCAGACAGCCCGAATGCCCACACCCAGACCAGCCATTCGCTATTGGCGAAACCTGCCACGGTGCCCACTCGCCAGTTGAGCACGGCATTAACCGCTTTTTCAAACGCCACGCCCACCAGCCCGGCGAGTGTTCCCACCACGGCAGCAGCCAGAAGGATCGCCAGCGGCGTTTTATCGCGGTTAAGCAGCCGCCGAATGCTGATTCGGTGCTGAGCGCGCGTAAACTGTTGTTCTTCAAAAGACGGAGAATCTGATTTCATGTCCTGTTCTTATTCGTCATACAAAAAGCCGCGAGGATTTTACCAGAGACTGCCCTACCGTCTCCTGAAAATTACTTAACAAATCTTAAAGCATTACCCGGCTAAAAATTTCATAACCATCCCCGAATCACTTAGAATAGTGGGCTTAACCATTTTATACGAACCAGGAACGACGCCATGAGCAAGTCTGAAAACCTCTACAGTGCAGCCCGCGAGCTTATTCCGGGTGGCGTGAACTCACCTGTGCGCGCCTTCACCGGCGTGGGCGGTACACCGCTGTTTATCGAACGTGCTGACGGCGCGTATCTGTATGATGTCGATGGCAAAGCCTATATCGATTACGTCGGCTCCTGGGGCCCGATGGTGCTGGGTCACAACCACCCGGCTATTCGTAACGCGGTAATTGAAGCCGCCCAGCGCGGCCTGAGCTTCGGCGCGCCAACCGAAATGGAAGTGAAAATGGCGGAGCTGGTGACTGAACTGGTGCCTACCATGGACATGGTGCGTATGGTGAACTCCGGTACCGAAGCCACCATGAGCGCCATCCGCCTGGCGCGCGGTTTTACCGGCCGCGATAAAATCATCAAGTTTGAAGGCTGTTACCATGGTCATGCGGACTGCCTGCTGGTGAAAGCCGGTTCCGGCGCGCTGACGCTCGGCCAGCCGAACTCCCCGGGCGTACCGGCAGATTTCGCGAAGCACACCCTGACCTGCACCTACAACGATCTTGCTACCGTTCGCGCGGCGTTCGAGCAGTATCCGCAGGAGATCGCCTGCATCATCGTTGAGCCGGTTGCCGGCAACATGAACTGCATTCCACCGCAGCCTGACTTCCTGCCGGGACTGCGTGCCCTGTGCGACGAGTTCGGCGCGCTGCTGATCATCGATGAAGTCATGACCGGCTTCCGCGTGGCGCTGGCGGGTGCCCAGTCTTACTACAACGTCGAGCCGGACCTGACCTGCCTCGGCAAAATCATCGGCGGCGGCATGCCGGTCGGGGCATTCGGTGGCCGTAAGGACGTTATGGAAGCCCTGGCGCCAACCGGTCCGGTTTACCAGGCGGGCACGCTCTCCGGTAACCCAATCGCGATGGCGGCGGGCTTCGCCTGCCTGAACGAAGTCGCTCAGCCGGGGATTCATGAAACCCTGACCGACCGTACCACGCAGCTGGCAAACGGCCTGCTTGAAGCGGCAGAGGAAGCCGGTATTCCGCTGGTCGTTAACCACGTGGGCGGGATGTTCGGGATTTTCTTCACCGATGCGAAAACCGTGACCTGCTATCAGGACGTGGTGAAGTGCGACGTCGAACGCTTCAAGCGCTTCTTCCACCTGATGCTGGAAGAAGGCGTGTACCTGGCGCCGTCCGCGTTCGAAGCGGGCTTCATGTCCGTGGCGCACAGCGAAGCAGATATCAATAACACCATCGACGCGGCGCGTAAGGTGTTTGCGAAGCTGTAAGATGTGCGGCTTGATGCCCTCACCCCAACCCTCTCCCACGGGGAGAGGGAGCAAACCCTAAAACGGCAATCTCAGGATTGCCGTTTACTTTTATTAGCGGCTCTGCTTTCTCAACAGATAAATAAAATACGGCGCGCCAATGAAGGTCGACAGCAGACCCGCCGGGATCTGATACGGGAACAGCACCATTCTTCCGCACCAGTCCGCAAACACCAGCATGACCCCGCCCGTGAGGGCAGACATCACAATATGCGGCATCGTTCGGCGGAATCCCATCATTCGGGCAATGTGCGGCGCCATCAACCCAACAAAGCTCAGCGGTCCGATAGTCATGGTTGCCACAGCCGTCAGGCACGCCGCCAGCAGCAGCAGGGCCACGCGCGCTGGGGTCAGCGCCATTCCCACCGCCCGCGCCGTTTCACCGCCGAGCGGCAGGATAGTCAGCCAGCGACGGCACAGCGGCACAATCGCCAGCAGCACGATCAACACGATCCCGGACCAGACAACCTGACTGCCGGTGGCACCGTACGTTGAGCCAGAAATCCAGGTCAGGATCTTCGCCATGCGCGGATCGCCGCTCGCCTGCAGCATCATCAGGAGCATCGTAAATGCGGTGCTGAGCGCCATCCCGGCCAGCAGCATCCGGTGCGGGGAAAATCCGCCGCGACCGGCAGCCATCAGGATAATCATCAGCGTGGCCGCCGCACCGATACTCCCGGCAGGCATCAGCCAGCCAAACGCATTGCCCGGCACAAAGAACAGCATCAGCACCACGCCAAAGGCGGCGCCGGAGCTGATCCCGAGCACTTCCGGGCTTGCCATTGGGTTGCCGGTCAGACGCTGAATAATGCACCCCGCCACCGCCAGCATCACGCCGGCGATCAGCGCGGCGAAGATACGCGGCCAGCGCCACTGCAGCAGTTCGTTGAGTAAATCGCCCGTTGCCCAGTGCCAGCCCGCCGCATCGCGCCCAAACGCGAGCGCGGTAAACGAGGCGATAACCAGCACCGCCAGGCCGGCAAGGCTAAACCACAGCACCGACTGGCGTTCCGCATAGACTTTACCGCCCGCATCCATCGCCGGCGCGCTCATGCTGCGCAGGCGCGGCAGCAGCCACAGCAGCAGCGGCGCACCGATAAGCGCCGTGACCGATCCGGTGGACACCTCCCTCCAGACCCGCGCCAGCCACAGAATGAGCTGATCGGAAAGCCAGAGGATCAGCGCCCCAATTAGCGAGGCCAGCAGCAGACGCGCCAGCAAACGACGCGCACCGAGCATTTTCGCCAGCAGCGGCGCGAACAGGCCGATAAACCCGATGATGCCGACCGCGTTCACCAGCAGGGCGCTCAGTACAATCGCCAGCGTCAGCGCCGCCAGGCGAGCCAGCGACAGCGCCAGCCCCAGGTTTCGCGCCACGCCGTCATCCAGCCCCATGAGCGTCAGGGGACGCAGGAGTAGCAGCGTCAGCACGACGCCGCCGGCCAGCTGTGGCCACAGATGCGCCACCACGCTCCAGTCGGTCTGGGTGAGCGTGCCGGTACTCCACAGGAACATGCTTTGCAGCCGATCGTGATGGAACAACACCAGCAGCTGGTTAATCGCCCCGCAGTACAGGCTCACCACCAGCCCGGCCAGGATAAGCGTCACGGGAGAAAGGCGTTTGCCCCAGGCCACGCCAAAGACCAGCGCGCCCACCACGCACGCACCCGCGAGTGCCGCAAACTGCGAGGTTAACGCTCCCGGCAGCGTCCACAGGGTGGTGATGGTGATCCCAAGCTGTGCGCCGGTCGCGACGCCGAGCGTGGTTGGCTCTGCCAGCGGGTTACGTAAAACCTGCTGGAACAGCACGCCCACCAGCCCTAAACCGGCACCGACTAACAGGGAGATTGCCAGACGCGGCAGCAGGCTGTAGTGGAACAGCATCTGCTGAATATTGTCGATATCCGGCGAGGCCAGCGCGGCTCCCCATTGCGCGCGAGGTAACGCGGCAGAGAGGTTGAACCCGGTTAACGCCAGCGCGGCAAGAAAAATCAGCATCAGCAGAAGCGCCGGGAAACGGGCGATACGCGTACTCATGCTTTACCTCCCAGAGCGTTATCAAGCACGCGGGCAAAATGCATGGCCGACAGCGTCGCGCCGTAGAACCAGACCGCCGGAGCGCGCTGGAAGCGCTTCTCGCGCACAAACGGCATCGCCTGCCAGAGCGGAGTCGCCATCAGGGTTTGCATGTCGCGTTCGTTGCCGTGGTCGAAACACAGCACGTCCACGTCGCGAAACGCCGCCAGACGGTCGATACCCACGGCGGTACTGCCCCAGAACGTCATCTCCCCTTCCCAGGCATTACGAATGCCGAAGCTGTCCAGCACCTCCTGGAAAAGACAGTTTTTACCGAAGACCAGCATATGGCGGGCATCCAGCAGCGTCACCATCAGCAGCGGACGATCGCCCCGGTGAGCAAAGCGCGGCTTCAGGGAGTCGAGCAGGGCATCAAATTCGTCGAGGTGTTTTTTGGCCTCCACCTCGCGGTTGAGGAAATGCGCCATCTCGTTAATCGAATTTTTCGCTACGGCCAGCGGTTTTTTACCGTCGCTGAAAGCGAATCCGCGCCCGGGCGCAATGCGCGCCATGACCTCCTCTGAGGGACCGTAGCCCGCAGACCAGAACAGGAACGAGGGTTTCATCTGGGTGAGCAGCTCAAGGTTTGGCTCCGTTCGCAGGCCGACGTCGATTACCGAGTCCGGCAGCTTTGGCTCGTTCACCCAGAGGTTATAGTTGGGAATGTCCGCGACGCCGTAGGGCGTGACGCCGAGCGCCATCATCAGTTCGACCGGCAGCCACTCCAGAGCCACAATACGGTGCGGATCGACGGTGGCAGCACGCGCCGTATTCATTTTTAACAGCAGCGGTGAAAGGGCCATCGCCGTCAGCAGGCGACGGCGGCTAATGCGTGTGTTATTCAGCATCAGTAGACAAAGCTCACCGGTGCAGCCCCGGCCGGGTGAGGCAGAATACCCATCGGAATACCGTAAATATGTTCCAGCGTTTCGCTGCGCATCAGCTCGGATGGTGTACCCTGCGCAATCATTTCGCCACCGCGCAGCGCAACAAGGTAGTCACAGTAGCGTGCCGCCATGTTGATATCGTGCAGGACCGCAATGACCGTCAGACCACGTTCCTGGCTTAAGCGGTGCACCAGCGCCAGCACGTCGACCTGATGGGCAATATCCAGCGCGGAGGTTGGCTCATCCAGCAGCAGGCAGCGGCTGTCCTGCGCCACCAGCATCGCAATCCACGCGCGCTGGCGTTCGCCGCCGGACAGGCTATCCACCAGACGGTGCGCCAGCGGTTTCAGCCCGACCAGCGCAATCGCCTCTTCCACTTTCTCTCTGTCAGCAACGCCAAAGCGCCCAAGCGCCCCGTGCCAGGGATAACGCCCAATTGCCACCAGCTCACGCACCGTCATCCCTTCCGCCTGCGGCAGCTGCTGCGGCAGATAGGCCACTTTGCGGGCAAACGCTTTGCTGCTCCAGCTCTCCAGCGGCTGATCATCCAGCAGAATATCGCCTTCAGAAGGCGGCTGATGGCGCCCCAGCATCTTGAGCAGCGTCGATTTACCGGAACCGTTATGACCAATCAGGCCAGTGACTTTACCTGCGGGAAACGTCAAAGAGAACGGATGCAGCAAGGTGCGCCCGGGTACGCGAAAGGAGAGATGGTTAAGCGTAAAGGTGGTGTCGGGTTGCGTTTGATTATCCTGCATATCAGCCAACTTAAATAAAAAGGGCACGGCGAACCGTGCCCGAAGAGAGATTAGAAGCGGAAGGTCGCGGTGGCAACAACCTGACGTTCAGCACCCCAGAAGCAGCCGTAAGTATTAAAGCAGCTGGCAACGTACTCACGATCGAACAGGTTATTCACGTGTAGCGCGACGTTTGAGCCAGCCATGCCAACGCGTGCCAGATCGTATCTGACCAGCGCATCGACAACGGTGTAGCTGCCTACTTTAAAGGAGTTCGCCGGATCGCCATAGCTTGAACCCGTGTAACGCACGCCGGTACCCAGCGTCAGGCCAGACAGCGCACCGTCAAACAGCGTGTAATCACCCCACAGCGATGCCATGTGTTTTGGAACCTGAGCAGGCGTGTTGCCTTTATAAGTGGTGTCTGTGGTGTATTCGGCATCGGTATAGGTATAAGAACCCACCAGGTTAACGCTCGCAGACAGTGCCGCTTTCGCTTCCACCTCTACGCCACGCGCGCGGATTTCACCACCCTGTACCGAGAAGAAGGAGCCCGCCGGGTCCGCCATCAGGTTGTTGGTTTTGGTCAACTGGTACAACGCACCGGTGACGACGATCGGACGATCGTTCGGCACGTATTTCACGCCCGCTTCGTACTGTTTGCCTTTAGACGGTGCAAAGACGTTGCCGTTCGCTCCGGTCTGAGAAGCCGGTTCAAACGACTCGCTATAGCTAAAGTACGGGGTTATACCGTTATCAAACAGGTAGTTAACGCCACCGCGCCAGGTGAACTGGGTATCATCACGTTTGGAGGTGGTGTTCGTCACGCGGTTGTAGGATTCCTGATCGGCCCAGTCATAACGACCGCCCAGGGTTACCAGGACTTTGTCCCACTCAATTTGATCCTGAGCGTAAACGCCGGTCTGTTTTTGCTTGTTCAACACCTGATAGGCACCTGACGGTCCAGGATGTGAACCGAAATCGAAATCGCTACGATCGAGGTTATAGATATCAGATGGCGCAACGGAACCGGCATAGCCGAACCACGAGTCGATGTCATTACGCATGCGCATGAAATCCACCCCAGTCAGCAGAGTATGATCGAGTGAACCTGTCGCGAACTTGCTCTGCAACTGCGTATCAACAGTGAAGTTTTCCAGCTTCTCATTATCGATCACATACTGGCGAGTCAGCGTATGACCCCACTGCGACTGAGGAACGCTCGCGCAAGGGCTGGATGCCGGATTACTCGAGTAGAGCGGATCGGAACACATGCCGTAGCCGTAGACGCTGTTTTGGGAAGTTTTATTCTGCGCATAGCGCAGGTTCTGACGCACGGTAAAGCTATCGTTGAACTCGTGGTCGAAGCTGTATCCCACCATTTTCTGGTTACGGGAATAGGTATTGTTCTTCGCGCCTTCGTTGAAGTTCGTCGGCAGACGATCGCCGTTCGGCAGCGGATCAACCGTTCCCTCTTTTGGCAGCCAGCCGTAGTAGCCCGTTTCAGGTTCGTTCTGGAAATAGGAGAGGAACGTGAAGGTGGTTTTATCATCCGGACGCCAGGAGAACGATGGCGCGATGGCGTAACGCTGCTCGCCCTTACCTTCCTGCTGGGAATTATTAGAACGCGCAACGCCCGTTAAACGGTAAGAGTAAACGCCGTCATCGTCGATTGCATCGCTAAAGTCGAACCCGGTCTGGAACAGGCTGTCCGTGCCGACTTTGAACTGGATCTCTTTCAGGGGCTCGGTTGTTGGGCGCTTACTGACCATGTTCAGCAACCCGCCAGGGCTGCTTTTACCGTACAGAACGGAAACCGGACCGCGCATGATCTCGGCGCGCTCCAGCATATAAGGATCAATCACCGCGTCGTTATAGAAGTTCCCCTGCATTTTCATGCCGTCGAGGTAGTTATTCTGCGTCTGACCATCGGCTGCGAAGCCGCGAATAATCAGATAGTCATAGGTGTTAGACGCACCGCGCGTGCCTACCGCAACGCCCGGCGTATAGCTCAGGGCTTCTTTCACCGAGCGCGGCTGATGCAGCGCCATCTCTTCGGCAGTGACGACAGAAATAGACTGCGGAACCTTTTGAATAGGGGTATCCGTTTTGGTTCCGGTCGCGGATTGCCTTGCGGCGATGGTAGCAGCAGGGCCCCAGGCACTTTCCTGTGCCGCAGGAGCTGCTGTTACCGTAATGGTTTCTTCTTTTTTCGGGGTTTCGGCAGCATGTGCATAAGTTGACATGCCGGCAACCGCTGTAGCGACGACGACCGCGAGTTTACGCAGCGACGTGTTCATTGGCTGAGCAGTATTGGAAAGCGCCATGTTGAATCTCTGATGTGAAAGTGAATGATAACGTAAACGAGAATTATTATTATGAGCGCCAGAATAATATGCGAAACGCTGGTTGCATAGCAAGCAGTAAGCGGCCCTATGAGAATTAAGGGTTTAAGAAATCATCAAGAGAAAACGAAGGGTTAATCAGAGTTAAAACGAGGGTTAACGAAATGAGGTCTACGGGTAAAAAAAGCCCCCTTCCGGGGAAGAGGGCTTTACAAGGTTAGTTACCGCCGAACATGTCTTTAATCCAGCCCGCAACACCGTCGCTGTCTTTCTTCTCATTCTGCTGCTGCTGCTGTTGCTGCTGCGGCTGCTGTGGCTGAGAAGACTGGTCGAACGGGTTACCGGTCGGCTGTTCAGGCTGGCTCAGCTGGCACAGGGAATCCGGGTTGGTTGTCCAGACCGGCAGAGTACGCATTCCGCCGCCGCAGACGAAGTTACCGGAGCTGTCCACGCCCATATCGACGATATCTTCCGGCGCGACAAGGTTCAGCGGCACCGGGGACTGATTTGCCAGATAGCGCTGGTAAATCGACATCGCCCCGCTCGCCCCGTACAGCTTGGTCGGCTGGTTGTTATCGCGGCCTACCCAGGTGATCACCACTTCACGGCCATCAATCCCGGCAAACCAGGTATCGACGTTATTGTTGGTGGTCCCGGTCTTACCTGCCAGATGCAGGCCGGGATACTTCGCACCCAGCTGACGCCCGGTACCGCGCTGCACTACCTGCTGCATCGTCCACAGCGTCATATAGGCGGCCTGAGCAGGAACTGCACGCTCCGCCTGCGGGAAGCTCTGATACAGTACGGAGCCATCTTCGGCAATCACCGAACGCAGGGCAGACAGCGGCGCGCGGTTACCCCCGCTGGCAATAGTCTGGAACGCCTGCGCCACTTCGATCGGCGTCAGGTTAAGCGCGCCCAGGATCATCGCCGGTACCGGGTGCAGCTGATCTTTCGCCACGCCAAGTTTTTGCCAGGTATCGACAATCGCCGGCAGGCCCAGCGACATGCCCAGGTTCACCGTTGGCACGTTCATGGAACGGGTCAACGCATCCACCAGCATGACCTGCCCGCTGAACTGTTTATCATCGTTCTGCGGTGACCAGACCTGGCCGTTGGGCTGGCGCAGGGAGATCGGCGCATCCGCAATCCAGGTATTCAGGCGATACTGATTTGGCTGACTCAGGGCAGTGAGATAGGTTGCTGGTTTTGCCAGAGAACCGATTGAGCGACGCGCCTGCATGGCGCGGTTATAGCCAGCATACTGCGGCTCGGCACCGCCCACCATCGCGCGAACTTCCCCGGTGTTACGGTCAACCACCACCATCGCGGTTTCCAGATCGGAGAGCTTACGCTGTTTCTTCAGCGCCGGAATGCCTTCTACCGCCGCTTTTTCTGCCGCATCCTGCGCCACGGAGTCAAAGGTGGTGAAGATCTTCACGCCGGAGAGATCTTTGACCTTATCGCCAAGCTTGCTTTGCAGCTCCTGACGCACCAGCTGCATAAACGCAGGCTGAGGCGAGATCACCCCACCGCGCGGCTGGACCCCGAGTGGACGCGCGCTCAGCATGTCGTACAGCTCCTGGTCGATCACCTGCTGTTGTTGCAGCAGACGCAGCACCAGGTTACGACGCTCCAGCGCAAGTTTCGGGTTACGCCACGGGTTATAAATGGACGCCCCTTTCACCATGCCCACCAGCAGCGCCTGCTGGTCCAGGCTCAGCTCTTCCACCGGACGACCAAAGTAGTACAGGCTCGCCAGCGGGAAGCCGCGGATTTCGTTATCGCCGCTCTGACCGAGATACACCTCGTTCATGTACAGCTCAAGGATACGATCCTTGCTGTAGCGCGCATCCATCAGCACGGCCATGTAGGCTTCGTTCGCTTTGCGCCAGTAAGAGCGTTCGCTGGAGAGGAACAGGTTCTTCACCAGCTGCTGGGTCAGCGTACTCGCCCCCTGCACGGTCCGACCGGCAGTCAGGTTAGCCAGCACCGCACGACCAATCGAGTAGAGGCTGATGCCATCGTGCTCGTAGAAGTGACGGTCTTCGGTTGCCAGCAGGGTATCGACCAGCAGATCCGGGAAGCCATTACGCGCCACGAAAAGACGCTGCTCGCCGTTTGCCGACGAGAGCATGGTGATCAGACGCGGATCTAGACGGAAGAAACCGAACTGACGGTTGTTATCCATGTTCTCGATGGTATCCAGACGATCGCCGTCAAAGGTCAGACGCGCGCGCACCTGACCCTCTTTGCTGTCCGGGAAATCAAACGGACGACGGATCATCTCAATGCTGTTCGCCTGCACGGTAAATTCGCCAGGGCGCGTCATTTTTGACACCTGACGATACTGGGTGGCTTCCAGCAGTTTAACCATCTCGTTTTTCGTGATGGACATATCTGGCTCAAGGTTCACCATACGGCCATACACTGCCGCAGGTAGCTGCCAGACTTTACCGTCGATACGGCTGCGGATCTTCTGATCGAGATACACGCCGTAAATCGCCATCAGCACGACAAAAACAATAAACAGCTTCAGCAGCAGCCAGAACCAGCCGCGCTTGCCCCGAGGCTTACGCCCTTTGCCTTTTCCATTACGCGGCATCGGTTCTTCATCCTCATAATCGTCTTCATAGTCATCGTCATAGTCCTCATCTCTGAGGCGACGACGGCTTACCTTTTCTTTCGCCGGACGCGCTGGTTTTCCCTTACGTCCTATTGGCTCGCGGTCATTCCCCGCCATGCTTTTTCTCCGCAACTTTCAGGCGCAAAGGCCAGATTTTCTTTTCTTTCACAGGCCTGTGAAAGAAGAAATCTCTCAAAATGTGTTTTCTCCCTCTCCCCGCAGGAGAGGGGCGGGGTGAGGGCATCAGGCCGCACTCCCCTTTCACGAATATTTCTTCGTTCGCCGCGTCGGCGCCGTATTCGCCGGATCGTCCGGCCAGACATGTTTGGGGTATCGCCCCTTCATCTCTTTCTGCACTTCACGGTAGCTTCCCGCCCAGAACGCCCCCAAATCTCGGGTGATCTGCAATGGACGATGCGCAGGGGAGAGCAGCTCAAGCACTAACGGCACGCGCCCTTCCGCAATGGACGGCGTGGTGGCTTCACCAAACATTTCCTGCATCCGAACCGCCAGCGCCGGCGGATTATCCTCATGATAACGGATGGCAATCCGGCTTCCGGTCGGCACAGTGTAATGCCCTGGCAGTTCACTATCCAGACGTTGACGTAATGACCAGTCCAGTAAATTCTGTAACGCGGTCTTAACATCAAGCGCCTTAAGGGCTCGCAGGGAGTGCACGCCGCTCATTTGCGGCAGTAGCCAGCGCTCAAGCGTAGCGAGCAGCGTCTCGTCATCCACCGCAGGCCAACCGTATTCCGGCAGCCACTTCGCGGCGCAGTGCAGACGAATGCGGTACTGATCCGCTTCCGGCGTCCAGTTCAGGGCACTCAACCCTTTTTCCCGAATGCCATTCAGCATCGCCTGATGCAGCTCTTCTTCCGACGGCTTCGCCAGCGGCTTCGTTCCTAAAGTCAATTTCCCAATCTGGCTGCGACGAAACGCCTTCAGCGTGCCCTGGGCGTCATCCCATTCCACGGTATCAGATTGCTGAAGCAGCTGCGGACAGGTACGCGTCAGGGCGTCAATATCTACGGCTATCGCCTGCAGGATACGCGCATCCGGAGAATGGCTACCCTGCAGCAGGAGCGGCGCAATCAGCCACTCGTGACGCGTCAGGGCGTCATCGCTGTCCAGCATCGCACCCATGCCGTTTGCCAGCTGGTAGCGACCGTCCAGCCCGCGCCGACGCGCAATCCTGTCAGGGAAGCCCTGGGCCAGCAGGAAGGCAATCTTATCGCTGTCAGGCGCTCCTCCCCGGCTATTCAGGCGTTTGCTCAGCTGCTGCGCCCGCTGCTGCCAGTTTCCCTGATTGCGCGAAAAAGCCTGCCCCAGATCGCTGTTGCCTCCACGCGGCGGCTCCTCAAGAATAGCCGCCAGTTTTGCCGCCGTGGCAATTTCATCTTCCCCTTGCGCAGCCACCAGCATCGCGGCCAGACGCGGATCGTTGCCCAGCGCCGCCATTTTCTGGCCGCGCGCCGTCAGACGCTCGCCTTCCAGCGCGCCAAGCTGCGTCAGCAACGTGCGCGCAGCGGTGAGGTTTACGACAGGGGGAGGATTGAGCCAGGTGAGCTGCTCAGGGTTCGGGCAGCCCCACTGGAGTAGATCCATCACCAGACCAGACAAATCACTTTGTAAAATTTCCGGCGAGCTTTGCTGTGCAGCACGTTCAGCCTGTTCCGCGCTGGTCAAATGCAGGCAGATACCCGGCTCAAGACGCCCCGCTCGGCCAGCGCGCTGCACCATCGACGCCTGGCTGATGCGCTGCGTCAGGAGTTTAGTCAGCCCGGTACGCGGGTCAAAGCTTGCCACCCGCTCCTGCGCGCTATCCACCACCAGGCGAATACCTTCAATGGTCAAACTGGTTTCAGCAATGTTGGTTGCCAGCACCACCTTGCGCTGCCCCACCGGGGCAGGAAGGATAGCTTTACGCTGCTCCTGCAGTGACAGCGCGCCGTAAAGCGGGCAAAGCAGCATATCGCCGCCTACGCGGGTAGAAAGCTGCTCCTGCACGCGCTGGATCTCACCGACACCCGGCAAAAACAATAGCAGCGAGCCGGGTTCCTGACGCAGCAGTTCTGCGGTTGCGATGGCGACCGCTTCGTCAAAACGCTGATGGGTCGGAAGCGGTTGATAGCGGCGTTCAACGGGATACGCCCGCCCTTCAGAGCTGATAACAGGCGCATCGGGTAGCGCCTGCCGTAGCCGCTCATTGTCCAGCGTGGCCGACATTATCAAAAGCCGGAGATCGTCGCGCAGCCCCTGCTGAACGTCCAGCAACAGCGCGAGGGCCAGATCCGCCTGCAGGCTGCGCTCGTGGAATTCATCCAGGATCACCAGCCCAACGCCGTTCAGCTCCGGATCGTTTTGCAGCATGCGGGTAAGAATGCCCTCGGTGACCACTTCAAGACGCGTGGTCGGGCCAACGCAGGTCTCGGCACGCATCCTGTAACCTACCGTTTCGCCCGGTTTTTCATTCAGCAGCTCCGCCAGGCGCTGCGCCACGTTGCGCGCGGCCAGCCTGCGCGGCTCCAGCAGGATAATTTTCCCGCTGATGTTCCCGTCTTTCAGAATCTGCAGCGGCAGCCAGGTGGACTTACCCGCCCCCGTCGGGGCATTCAGCAAAACCTGCGGGGAGTGGCGTAAGGCAGCGAGAAGGTCAGGAAGAACGACGACGACCGGCAATGAGGACACTAACAGCTCCAGAGGGTTAACATTAGTCGGCGTACATTGTAGCATCGGCGCATATCATTACCGAGTCCTCCGTATGCCTGAGTCGAAACGGCTGTTTTTTGCCATTGAATTGCCCACCACGATACAGCGTCAAATTGTTCGCTGGCGTGCTGACAACTTCACGCCGGAAGCAGGCCGTCCTGTTGCGGCGGCTAACCTGCACCTGACGCTGGCCTTTTTGGGCGACGTCAGCGCCGAAAAACAGCGGGCATTAGCCGCAATGGCCGGGCGTATTGCCCAGCCGGAATTTACGCTGCAACTTGACGACGCGGGCCAGTGGCTGCGTTCGCGCGTGGTCTGGCTGGGAACGCGCCAGCCGCCGCGCGGATTATTGCAGCTGGCGAACATGCTGCGCGCGCAGGCGGCGCGCAGCGGCTGTTATCAGAGCCCACAGCCGTTTCATCCGCATATCACGCTGCTGCGCGATGCCGGTCAGGCCGTTGCCATCCCGCCGCCGGGTTTTCACTGGGCGTTTCCGGTCAACACATTCGCGCTTTATGAATCCGTCTTTGCACAGGGACGCACCCGCTATACGCCACTACAGCGCTGGACGCTGGGCAACACCGAAAGGAATTCTGATGAAGTTTAGTCCTCCTCTGCAGCACGCCACGTTAATCCAACGCTACAAACGCTTCCTCGCCGACGTGATTACCCCCGAAGGGGTTCAGCTCACCCTGCACTGCCCCAATACCGGTGCCATGACGGGATGTGCGACGCCGGGTGACAGGGTCTGGTATTCCACATCAGAAAATAGTAAACGGAAATATGCCCATACCTGGGAAATGACCGAAACTCAAAACGGGGCATTTATTTGCGTTAATACCCAGCGCGCCAATCAGCTGGTTAAGGAAGCGCTGACCCTTGGCACAATTCCCGAACTGGTGGGATATGGCACGCATAAAAGTGAAGTGAAATATGGCGATGAGGGCAGCAGAATTGACTTCATGTTACAGGCGGAAGACAGGCCGGAGTGCTATATTGAAGTGAAATCAGTGACGTTAGCGGAACAGGAAAATGGCTACTTCCCGGATGCGGTAACGCTACGTGGCCAGAAGCATCTGCGAGAGCTAATGAGTGTTGCGGCGGCGGGCAAACGCGCCGTATTGCTGTTTGCAGTATTGCATTCAGCCATTGAACGTTTCTCCCCTGCCCGCCATATTGACCCTAAATACGCGCAATTGTTGAATGAGGCACAAAAGCAGGGGGTAGAGGTTTTCGCTTATAAAGCGGAACTTTCTGCCGATAATATGACTCTGAGATCCTCTCTTCCCATTGTCTTATAAGGGATTAGACGATTGACGAATAAGTGTTCTGGCCGCGTGCGCAAATACGCTTTTCCTCACAGGCTTGTCAAGTGTTACGTTTAGATAATTGCCATACGGAAAAGCATCTGCTATTTATAGCGACCTGATTTTTCCCCCAACACGGGGATCGATAGTGCGTGTTAAGGAGAAGCAACATGCAAGAAGGGCAAAACCGTAAAACATCGTCCCTGAGTATTCTCGCCATCGCTGGGGTGGAGCCGTATCAAGAGAAGCCGGGCGAAGAGTATATGAACGAAGCCCAGCTGTCGCACTTCAAGCGTATTCTTGAAGCATGGCGTAATCAACTCAGGGATGAAGTCGATCGCACCGTTACTCATATGCAGGATGAAGCTGCCAACTTCCCGGATCCGGTAGACCGTGCCGCTCAGGAAGAAGAGTTCAGCCTCGAACTGCGTAACCGTGACCGCGAACGCAAACTGATCAAAAAGATCGAGAAAACGCTGAAAAAAGTCGAAGACGAAGATTTTGGCTACTGCGAATCCTGCGGTGTTGAAATCGGTATTCGTCGCCTGGAAGCGCGTCCAACCGCCGATCTGTGCATCGACTGTAAAACGCTGGCCGAAATCCGCGAAAAACAGATGGCCGGTTAACACCAGCGCTGTTTACACACTCCAAAGGCGGGAGTCTCTCCCGCCTTGTTACTGTTGATATGTCTGAATCACACTATATTGGGCGCTTCGCGCCATCTCCTTCCGGTGAATTACACTTCGGCTCATTAATTGCCGCGCTCGGCAGCTACCTGCAGGCTCGCGCCCGCCGGGGAAAATGGCTTGTCCGCATTGAAGATATTGACCCTCCGCGTGAAGTTCCCGGTGCAGCAGAGACTATTCTGCGTCAGCTGGAACATTACGGTCTTCACTGGGATGACGAGGTGCTCTGGCAGTCAAAACGTCACGATGCTTATCGGGAACGTCTGGCCTGGCTTCGCGATCGGGGGCTTTCCTATAACTGCACCTGCACCCGCGCCCGTATCCAGAGCGTAGGAGGGGTCTATGATGGTCACTGTCGTACGCTCAACCTTCCCCCGGAAAATGCCGCCGTGCGCATCAAGCAGCGCTCCCCGGTGACGCGCTTTAACGATCTCCTCTCCGGTGAGATTCATGCCGATGAACGTCTGGCGCGTGAGGATTTTATTATTCACCGTCGTGACGGCCTTTTCGCCTACAACCTGGCTGTGGTCGTCGACGATCGTTTTCAGGGCGTGACGGAGATTGTGCGCGGGGCGGATCTGGTCGAGCCCACCGTGCGACAAATATCGCTGTATCACCAGTTTGGCTGGACGGCCCCGGATTACATTCATCTGCCGCTGGCGGTTAATGCGCAGGGCTTAAAATTGTCAAAGCAGAACCACGCCCCGGCCCTGCCAGAGGGCGATCCGCGTCCTGTTTTGATCGACGCGCTGCGGTTTCTCAACCAGAATGTAACTAACGAATGGCAGGATCTGCGTATTGACGAACTGCTGAAAATGGCCGTTGCCAACTGGACGCTCGCGGCAGTGCCAAAAATCCAGCATTCTCAAATGCGTTGCGCTGAGCTATGATTAGCCGCTTTTTTCATAACAAAACACACTACGAGGTGTACCATTTTTACCCGAGTCGCTAATTTTTGCCGTAAAGTGCTAAGCCGCGAAGAGAGCATGGCGAACGATGCTATTGCACAGCCACACATGTCGGTTATCCCGCGTGAGCAGCACACAATTTCCCGCAAAGATATCAGTGAAAATGCCCTCAAGGTGCTCTATCGTCTGAATAAAGCGGGCTACGAGGCCTATCTCGTAGGCGGTGGAGTGCGTGATTTACTGCTGGGCAAAAAACCGAAAGATTTCGACGTGACGACCAGCGCCACGCCTGAGCAGGTGCGCAAACTATTCCGTAACTGCCGTCTCGTTGGCCGCCGTTTCCGTCTGGCTCACGTGATGTTTGGCCCGGAAATTATCGAAGTGGCAACCTTCCGCGGCCACCACGAAGCCGGCGCGTCCGATCGCACTACGTCACAGCGCGGCCAGAACGGTATGCTGCTGCGTGACAATATCTTCGGGTCCATCGAAGAAGATGCCCAGCGTCGCGACTTCACCATCAATAGCCTTTATTACAGCGTGGCGGATTTCACCGTGCGCGATTACGTCGGCGGCATGCAGGACCTGAAAGAAGGTCTGATCCGTCTGATCGGCACGCCGGAAACGCGCTATCGTGAAGATCCCGTGCGTATGCTGCGCGCCGTGCGTTTCGCCGCCAAGCTGAACATGCGCATCAGCCCGGAAACGGCAGAGCCTATTCCGCGCCTGGCGACGCTGATTAACGACGTGCCCCCTGCCCGCCTGTTCGAAGAGGCCCTGAAGCTGCTGCAGGCCGGCCACGGCTTTGAAACCTACAATCTGCTGCGTGAATACAACCTGTTCCAGCCGCTGTTCCCGACCATTACCCGCTACTTCACCGAAAACGGTGACAGCCCAATGGAGCGGATGATTGCGCAGGTGCTGAAAAATACCGATACCCGCATTCGCAACGACATGCGCGTGAACCCGGCGTTCCTGTTTGCCGCGATGTTCTGGTATCCCCTGCTGGAAACGGCCCAGCGCATTACCCAGGAGAGCGGACTCGCCTATTACGATGCGTTCGCGCTGGCCGCCAACGACGTGCTCGACGAAGGCTGCCGCACGCTCGCCATTCCGAAACGTATTACCACTCTGGTGCGCGACATCTGGCAGCTTCAGCTGCGCATGTCCCGTCGTCAGGGCAAACGCGCCTGGAAGCTGATGGAGCATCCTAAATTCCGCGCAGCCTTCGATCTCCTGTCGCTGCGCGCGGAAATTGAACGCAACCAGGAGCTGCAGCGTCTGGCGCAGTGGTGGGCTGAATTCCAGGTCTCCGCCCCGCCAGAGCAGAAAGATATGTTGACCGGGCTGGATGAAGAGCCGGAACCGCGTCGCCGTCATCGTCGCCCGCGCAAACGCGCGCCGCGTCGTGAAGGAACAGCATGACCCTCGCGTATATCGCCATCGGCAGCAATTTAGCCTCTCCGCTGGAGCAGGTGAATGCTGCCGTACAGGCGCTGGGTGAGATCCCGCAAAGCAAGATTGTGGCTGTCTCCTCGTTCTACCGCACTCCGCCGTTGGGTCCGCAGGATCAGCCTGATTATCTGAACGCCGCCGTGATCCTTGAGACTGAACTGGGCCCAGAAGAGCTGCTGGACAATACCCAGCGCATCGAACTGCAGCAGGGCCGCGTTCGCAAAGCCGAGCGCTGGGGACCGCGCACGCTGGACCTCGACATTATGCTGTTTGGTCACGAGACCATTAACACTGAACGTCTCACCGTTCCGCATTACGACATGAAAAATCGCGGGTTTATGCTCTGGCCGCTGTTTGAAGTCGCCCCCGATCTTATCTTCCCGGATGGCACCCCACTCAAGTCCATTCTGGACAGCCTCAACGCGGAAAGACCCACTCGCTGGTGATCGGGTTCCCTTGCTGATTAGCCTCAAAATAATTATGGCTAATCGGTTACCTAAAATCATTGTTCCCTCGAATGTTACTGTTAGAATGCGCAAAGATTCGCTTTGGGCTATCAGGAAACAGTATGAAACCAACCACCATCTCCTTACTGCAGAAATGCAAACAGGAAAAAAAACGCTTCGCCACCATCACCGCGTATGACTACAGCTTCGCCAAACTGTTTGCCGAAGAGGGGATCAACGTCATGCTGGTCGGAGATTCGTTAGGGATGACGGTACAAGGACATGATTCCACCCTGCCGGTGACGGTTGAGGATATCGCTTACCATACCCGCGCCGTGCGCCGTGGCGCCCCAGCCTGCCTGCTGCTTTCCGATCTGCCGTTTATGGCCTACGCCACGCCGGAGCAGGCATTTGAAAACGCGGCAGCGGTGATGCGTGCGGGCGCTAATATGGTCAAAGTTGAAGGAGGCGCTTGGCTGGTGGATACGGTGAAGATGCTCACCGAGCGTGCCGTGCCGGTGTGCGGCCATTTGGGTTTGACGCCGCAATCCGTCAACATCTTTGGTGGATATAAAGTGCAGGGCCGTGGTGATGCAGCCCAGACGCTGCTGGATGATGCCCTGGCGCTGGAAGCCGCAGGTGCCCAACTGCTGGTGCTGGAGTGCGTGCCGGTTGAGCTGGCGAAGCGCATTACTGAAGCTCTGTCGATTCCGGTGATTGGTATTGGTGCGGGCAACGTGACTGACGGTCAGATTCTGGTGATGCACGACGCCTTTGGCATCACTGGCGGACATATTCCAAAATTTGCCAAAAATTTCCTCACCGAAGCGGGCGACATGCGCGCTGCGGTCAGGCAGTATATTGCCGACGTTGAATCCGGTGTTTACCCGGGTGAAGAACACAGTTTCCATTAAGGAGTCTCGTTGTGCTAATCATTGAAACCCTGCCGCTGCTTCGCCAGCATATCCGTCGTGCGCGTCAGGAAGGTAAACGTATCGCACTGGTCCCGACCATGGGCAACCTGCATGACGGTCATATGAAGCTGGTTGACGAAGCAAGAGCCCGTGCAGATATCGTGGTGGTCAGTATCTTCGTTAACCCAATGCAGTTTGACCGCGCCGACGATCTGGCACGCTATCCGCGTACCCTGCAGGAAGATTGCGAGAAGCTAAAAAAACGCCATGCGGATATCGTCTTCTCACCTGCACCGGCGGATGTTTACCCGCAGGGTACTGAAGAGGCAACCTACGTTGACGTCCCGGGCATTTCCACAATGCTCGAAGGCGCGAGCCGCCCGGGTCATTTCCGCGGCGTTTCCACTATCGTCAGCAAGCTGTTCAACCTTGTGCAGCCGGACGTTGCCTGCTTCGGTGAGAAAGATTTCCAACAGCTGGCGCTGATCCGCAAGATGGTTGCGGATATGGGTTACGATATCGAGATTGTCGGCGTACCGATTGTACGCGCCAAAGACGGTCTGGCGCTCAGCTCGCGAAATGGCTACCTGACCGCCGACCAGCGTAAAATCGCGCCGGGCTTAAGCAAGGTCATGAATACCATGGCAGAACAGCTTCTGGCGAAAGAGTTAACTGCCGAAGAGATTATTGCTCTGGCTGAACAGGCGCTGAACGATAAAGGCTTCCGCGCTGATGATATTCAAATTCGCGATGCCGACACGCTTCTGGAGCTTACACAGACCAGCAAACGTGCGGTCATTCTGGTGGCGGCATGGCTTGGTCAAGCGCGCCTAATCGACAACAAAGTGGTTGAACTGGCGTAGGTTTCTCTACCCGGAAGATGAAAGGTAAACGTAATGATTCGCAAAATGCTGCAAGGTAAGCTTCACCGTGTGAAAGTCACCCAGGCCGACCTGCACTATGAAGGCTCCTGCGCCATCGACCAGGATTTCCTTGATGCCGCGGGCATCCTTGAAAACGAAGCGATTGATATCTGGAACGTTAACAACGGCAAACGTTTCTCAACCTATGCCATCGCCGCCGAGCGCGGGTCTAAAATCATCTCCGTTAACGGCGCGGCAGCGCACTGCGCTGACGTGGGCGATATTGTGATTATCGCCAGCTTCGTGATGATGTCTGATGAAGAGGCACGCCGCTGGCAGCCGAAAGTCGCCTATTTTGAAGGCGACAACGACATGAAACGTACCGCGAAGGCGATTCCGGTTCAGGTTGCTTAAGCATTATCCCTGCGGCTGATTGCTGATCAGCCGCGACATTGTTTCCAGCGAATCCGTTCTTAAGATGTACAGGCGTTTCAGTAAGAACGGATTATCCCCCGGCTTCACCTTCCCTTTCACCGTCGTCACTGCAAGATGGAAACCGGCATCATTTGCCGCCTTTATCGCTTTATTGTCGTAGCCGCCAAACGGATAGGAAAGATAGAGCACGCGCGGGTTAAACTGCGCCAGCGCGCGACGCGAGCGTTCAAAATCAAACAAAATCACGTGATAGCTGCGGCTCAGTAAAATCGGGTGCTTATACCCATCCACGCGGTGCAGGAAGTGGGTATGTGACTGAATATCAAATACATCCTGAATGCCCTTTATCTCCTGCACGCTCATAAACTGCAGCGATTTGGGGTCCCATTTCTGCGGGTGGCCTTTAATGCGGGAAGAGATAATAAATGCGGTAGCCTTGAAGCCGTATTCTTTCAGCACAGGATAGGCATAGCGGCTGACGGATTTCAGGCCGTCGTCAAAGGTTATTACCACCGATTTTGCAGGCAGGTTCATTTTGTTACGCACGTACCCTTCCAGCTGGTACATCGTCAGGGTGGTATAGCCCTGATCGCGTAACCAGGCCATCTGGTTGTTAAACGCACGTACGCTGGTGGTCGTGGACGTATGTCGAAAGCGCGTGTTTTCTTCATCACGCAAAATATGATGGTAGGTCAGAACCGGAAGTCCATTATCTTCCTGCGCATCCAGGCTGCTGATCCACGCCAGACGATTGCCGATGCGGATCTGAAACCAGGTCTGATTCAGGCGGTCTTTCAGTTTGTTTAATATGGGATAGCGAAGATTGGCGCTTAATGTGCCGAACGGCGCGCTACCGCTCGACGGCGCGTTATAGACCGGCGTGTCTTTCCAGGTAATGAGATTCTGATTGCTCAGGGGTTTATTGAGATCGCCGAGGCTGTCCTCAACGCGCTGTTTCCCCTGAACCGGCTCCAGGTGCCCTTTATCGATAAAACCCGTGCCAAAACCGAAGCGAAATTCATAGTAGTCCGCCGCCGCGGGCACGACGGCCAGGATCTGCCCGGCGCGCACGTTACCGACGTTGATCACGCTGTTTCCCACCTGTGCCCAGATCGCCGCGTCTTCGGTGGTTTGCATGTACTGGGCAGGCAGCGTTTGCTGGCTGAGTAAACTGGCTGAGCTGACGCCGGAAATGAGCATCAATAGCAGGAAAAGAATGCGCGGTAGCATGGTGTCTTAATCGGTGCGGAAAACTGCCGCTATTGTAACAAATGAGACATCAATACCAACGTTTAATTCTTATACAAATCGTGGAGCAGGACGAAAGGAGGATTTTTTTGCTGCTGATGCCACAAGCTGCTGACGCCCGGAACGCCCTGCGCCACGATGGCCTGGCGAAACTCAGCGCTGCTTAAGGATCCACGCTGCGGATACATTAACGCCAGCAGGGAGAGGTTAATACCCGAGATCACTTCACAGCACGCGTGCTTATGGCTGAGCAAAGCGGCTGCGCGGTAAGGCGCCGCGCCCGATTTATCGGTAAGAAAGATCACGCCATCACCGGTGTCGGTTTCATGCAGGGCATCGCACATCATGCGGCTAAGCATGTTGGTGCTCAACCCGCGCCAGTAGTTTACCGCCCGGCATTGCACCAGCGGGCCAAATCTGGCTTCAAGCTTATCCAGTATTTCCTGCGCCTGTTCATCGTGGCAGGTGATAACCCATCCCAGCATAACTCTCTCCTTAGCAGGCAAGTAGTTTAGCGAAGTGAAGGTTAGCTTTCGGTGATAACTGTCAAAGAAAGTGCCCGGCAAACTAAACGTCGCCGGGCAAAAGATTAGCTGCGCAGACCGCGTCCGCGCTGGATCAGATACCAGCAGAGCAGGTAGAAGGCGATGATGAACACCACCAGCACCGCTACCGTGGTAAACAGCGGCACATCGGTAATGCCGAGGAAGCCAAAGCGAAAACCGCTGATCATGTAGACAATCGGGTTCAGGTGCGACAGCGCCTGCCAGAACGGTGGCAGCAGCGTCAGGGAGTAGAACACCCCGCCGAGATAGGTCAGCGGCGTCAGCACGAAGGTCGGGATCAGGCTGATATCGTCAAACGTCTTAGCGAACACAGCGTTCAGTAGTCCGGCCAGCGAGAAGAGGATTGCTGTCAGGAGCAGCGTCAGCGCGACGAACAGCCACGAGTGGACCTGGAACGGCACGAAGAACAGCGAAATCGCCGTGACCAGGATCCCCACGCACAGCCCGCGCGCTACGCCGCCGCCAACATAGCCCGCGATAATGACGTGCGTCGGCACAGGCGCAACCAGCAGCTCTTCAATATTGCGCTGGAACTTAGCACTGAAGAATGACGACGCCACGTTGGCGTAGGCGTTAGTAATCACCGCCATCATTATCAGACCCGGCACGATAAACTGCATATAGGTAAAGCCGTGCATTTCACCAATCCGGGAACCAATCAGGTTACCGAAGATGATGAAATAGAGCGTCATCGTGATGACCGGTGGCACCAGGGTTTGCACCCAGATACGCATAAAGCGGTTAATCTCTTTCGCCCAGATGCTTTTCAGCGCGACCCAGTAAAGATGCGTCATGCCTTGTCTCCTTGTTTGTCCTGTACCAGAGAGACAAACAGCTCTTCCAGTCGGTTCGCTTTGTTACGCATACTTAAGACCTGAATCCCCTGCGCGCTCAGCTGCGAGAACACACTGTTAATCCCCTGCTCGCGCAGCACTTCCACCTCCAGCGTCGAGGTATCGACGAGGCGATACTGATACCCTTCAAGCTTCGGCAGCGGGCTTTTAGCCGCCAGATCGAGGATGAAGGTTTCTGATTTCAGCTTGGAGAGCAGATTCTTCATCGAGGTGTTCTCCACCAGCTCACCGTGCTGGATGATGCCGATGTTGCGGCAGAGCATTTCCGCCTCTTCAAGGTAGTGGGTGGTCAGAATAATGGTTGTGCCTTTGTCGTTGAGGTCTTTCAGGAAGCCCCACATGGAGCGGCGCAGTTCAATATCGACACCCGCCGTCGGCTCATCAAGAATCAGCAGTTTTGGCTCGTGCATCAGCGCGCGGGCAATCATCAGGCGGCGCTTCATCCCGCCGGATAGCATCCGGGCGCGTTCGTTACGCTTTTCCCACAGGTCGAGCTGCTTGAGGTATTTTTCGCTCCGTTCAAGGGCTTCTTTACGCTCGACGCCGTAATAGCCAGCCTGGTTAACGACGATCTGCTGCACCGTCTCGAACGGGTTGAAGTTGAACTCCTGCGGCACCAGACCCAGCTGACGCTTGGCGTTCACCACATCTTTTTGCAGGTCATAACCAAAGACGCTCACCCGGCCGGACGTTTTATTGACCAGCGAGCTGATAATCCCAATGGTGGTCGATTTCCCCGCGCCGTTCGGCCCCAGAAGCGCGTAAAAATCACCGGCCTCTACTTTTAGATCTATTCCGCGCAGCGCCTGGACGCCGCCCGGATAGGTTTTTTTAAGCTGCTCAAGCTCCAGTGCAATTGCCATGAAATTAACTTACCTTTAGTTCTGACACACGTTGTGTGGTTTCATTAAAAGTCGGGTTACCCTATAGTAGCGCAACGCAATTACTCGGTTACAGGTCGCTAACCTCCATGAACAACATAGATACACTCATCAGCAACAATGCACTATGGTCAAAAATGCTGGTGGAGGAAGACCCCGGATTTTTTGGAAAACTCGCGCAGGCGCAAAACCCACGCTTTCTCTGGATTGGATGCTCCGACAGCCGCGTACCGGCGGAGCGCCTGACCGGCCTTGAGCCCGGCGAACTGTTCGTTCACCGCAACGTTGCCAATCTGGTGATTCACACCGATCTCAACTGTCTTTCTGTTGTTCAGTATGCCGTTGACGTTCTGCAAGTCGAGCACATCATCATTTGCGGCCATTACGGCTGCGGCGGCGTGCAGGCGGCGGTTGAAAACACGGAGCTGGGGCTCATTGATAACTGGCTACTGCACATCCGCGATATCTGGTTCAAACATAGCTCACTGCTGGGTGAAATGCCGCAGGAGCGTCGCATGGATACCCTTTGCGAACTCAACGTGATGGAGCAGGTGTATAACCTGGGCCACTCAACGATCATGCAATCAGCCTGGAAACGCGGGCAGAAGGTCTCTATACACGGCTGGGCGTACGGAATTCACGACGGTCTGCTGCGCAATCTGGAAGTGACCGCCACCAACCGCGAAACGCTGGAGCAGCGTTACCGTTCGGGGATTGCCAACCTTCAGCTTAAGCATGTGAATCATAAATAAAGCCGGGGATGTTCTCCCTCTCCCTGCGGGAGAGGGCCGGGGTGAGGGCATCAGCCCGCAATTACTCGTCCAGCAATACCACTTTCCCAACATACGGCAGATGGCGATAACGCTGCGCGTAGTCAATGCCGTAACCGACGACGAATTCGTCAGGAATTGAGAAACCCACGAACTCTACCGGCACCTGAACTTCACGGCGGTCAGGCTTATCCAGCAGAGTGCAAATCGCCAGAGATTTTGGCTCACGCAGGCTCAGGATCTCGCGCACTTTTGACAGCGTGTTGCCGGAGTCGATGATATCCTCAACGATCAGCACATCTTTGCCACGAATATCTTCATCCAGGTCTTTCAGGATTTTCACATCACGGGTCGTGGACATGCCGCTGCCGTAGCTGGAGGCGGTCATAAAATCGACTTCGTGGGGCACATGCACTTCACGGCAAAGGTCTGCCATGAACATGAAAGAGCCACGCAACAGACCGACCAGCACCATTTCGCTGCCGCTGTCCTTGTAATGTTCGGTGATTTGACGACCCAGTTCGGCGATACGCGCTTTGATCTCGGCTTCCGGGATCATCACTTCAACAGTATGTTTCATATTACTAACCAAATGATTTTAATGAAAATCTCTCAATACGGATGAGTTAATATCCAGCACTGATACACAAGCCATTCATTATATCAGCAAATGGATAAGCCTGGCGTATGAGTTATAAAAAGCAAATATTGTGATTCCGATCACACTTGTTAATACCTATAATTAGTTGCTAGCAAATTATTAACAAAAACTGACGAGTACACTTTCTATGGCTGAAACAAACTCTAAACAGCCGCGTCTACTGGTGACATTAACAGCAGCGTTCGCAGCCTTCTGCGCGCTGTATCTGTTAATCGGTGGCGTCTGGCTGGTCGCTTTAGGCGGCTCCTGGTACTACCCGATTGCGGGCCTGGTGATGGTTGCCGTAACCGTCCTGCTGTTGCGTAGAAACCAATCCGCACTGTGGCTGTATGCCGCACTCCTTCTTGCCACCATGATCTGGGGCGTCTGGGAAGTCGGCTTTGACTTCTGGGCGCTGACGCCGCGCAGTGACATCCTGGTCTTCTTCGGTATCTGGCTGATCCTGCCGTTCGTCTGGCGTCGCCTGATCGTGCCGTCCAGCGGTGCCGTTGCGGCGCTGGTGGTAGCGCTGCTGATCAGCGGGGGTATCCTGACCTGGGCCGGCTTTAACGACCCGCAGGAGATCAACGGTACGCTGAACGCAGAATCGACGCCTGCGGCAGCGATCTCACAGGTCGCTGACGGCGACTGGCCTGCCTATGGTCGTAACCAGGAAGGCCAGCGTTACTCTCCGCTGAAGCAGATCAACGCGGACAACGTTAAGAACCTGAAAGAAGCCTGGGTATTCCGTACCGGCGACCTGAAGATGCCGAACGATCCGGGTGAACTGACCAACGAAGTGACGCCAATTAAAGTCGGCGATATGCTTTATCTGTGTACGGCGCACCAGCGTCTGTTCGCGCTCGACGCGGCCACCGGTAAAGAGAAATGGCACTTCGATCCGCAGCTGAACTCCAACCCGTCCTTCCAGCACGTGACCTGCCGTGGCGTCTCTTATCACGAAGCGCGCGCCGATAACGCGAGCCCGGAAGTGGTTGCCGACTGTCCGCGCCGCATCATGCTGCCGGTCAACGATGGTCGTCTGTTCGCCATCAATGCCGAAACGGGCAAGCTGTGTGAAACCTTTGCCAACAAAGGTATCCTGAATCTGCAGACCAATATGCCGGACACCACGCCGGGTCTGTACGAGCCAACCTCGCCGCCAATCATCACCGATAAAACCATCGTGATTGCCGGTTCGGTAACGGATAACTTCTCCACGCGTGAAACCTCCGGCGTTATCCGTGGTTTCGACGTGAATACCGGTAAACTGCTGTGGGCCTTCGACCCGGGCGCGAAAGATCCGAATGCGATCCCGTCGGACGAGCACACCTTTACCTTTAACTCGCCAAACTCCTGGGCACCTGCAGCGTATGACGCGAAGCTGGATCTGGTCTACCTGCCGATGGGCGTTACTACGCCAGATATCTGGGGCGGTAACCGCACGCCGGAGCAGGAACGTTATGCCAGCGCTATCGTGGCATTGAACGCGACCACCGGTAAGCTGGCCTGGAGCTATCAGACCGTTCACCACGATCTGTGGGATATGGATATGCCGTCCCAGCCGACGCTGGCGGACATTACCGTTAACGGCAAAACCGTACCGGTGATTTACGCTCCGGCGAAAACCGGCAACATCTTCGTACTGGATCGCAGCAACGGCAAGCTGGTTGTGCCGGCACCGGAAAAACCGGTTCCGCAGGGTGCGGCGAAAGGTGATTACGTCAGCAAAACCCAGCCGTTCTCCGATCTGAGCTTCCGTCCGAAGAAAGACCTCAGCGGGGCAGACATGTGGGGCGCCACGATGTTTGACCAGCTGGTGTGCCGCGTGATGTTCCATCAGCTGCGCTATGAAGGCATCTTCACGCCGCCTTCTGAGCAGGGCACGCTGGTCTTCCCGGGTAACCTGGGGATGTTCGAGTGGGGTGGGATCTCCGTTGACCCTAACCGTCAGGTCGCGATTGCCAACCCAATGGCGCTGCCGTTCGTTTCCCGTCTGATCCCACGCGGTCCGGGCAACCCAATGGAGCAGCCGAAAGACGCGAAAGGCAGCGGTACCGAAGCCGGTATTCAGCCGCAGTATGGCGTACCGTTCGGCGTGACGCTGAACCCGTTCCTGTCGCCGTTCGGTCTGCCGTGTAAACAGCCTGCCTGGGGTTACATCTCCGGTCTGGATCTGAAAACTAACCAGATCGTATGGAAAAAACGTATTGGTACCCCACAGGACAGCATGCCGTTCCCAATGCCGGTTCCGGTGCCGTTCAATATGGGTATGCCAATGCTGGGTGGCCCAATCTCCACCGCCGGTAACGTGCTGTTCATCGCGGCAACCGCAGATAACTACCTGCGCGCGTACAACATGACCAACGGTGAAAAACTGTGGCAAGGCCGTCTGCCAGCGGGTGGACAAGCCACGCCGATGACCTATGAAGTGAATGGCAAGCAGTACGTTGTCATCTCTGCGGGCGGTCACGGTTCGTTTGGCACGAAGATGGGCGACTATATTGTCGCGTATGCACTGCCTGACGAAAACAAATAACTGAAAAGCCCGGTGGCGCTTACGCTTACCGGGCCTATGGATACGCTATGTAGGCCGGGTAAGGCGAAGCCGCCACCCGGCTTTTTTTATACGGTAAAGCCCAGCATCATCCCCGTATCTTCATGCTCCAGCAGATGGCAGTGCGCCATGTAGGCAAACTCCTTCGGCGCATCGTGGTCAAACTTCACCAGCACCTCGCTGACGCCGCCTTCCACCTTCACCGTATCCTTCCAGCCCGCGCGATGCGCGTCCGGGGCTTTGCCGTTCTCAGAGAGAATGCGGAACTGCGTGCCGTGGATGTGGAACGGGTGCAGCATCATGTCCCCTTCACCTGAAATCACCCAGCGCTCAAGCTGCCCTTTTGTCGCAGCAAACATCGGCGTGTTCATGTCGAACGCTTTGCCGTTGATCATGTTGGCGTTGTGGAAATCAAAGCCATGGTCGCCGTGATTCATGTTCCCCATGCCGCCCATTTTTCCATGGTCCATATTCATATGGCCCATCATCTGCCCGTGATGCATTCCCGCCATCGCCTTATCGCCATATTTCGCCATCAGCGCCTGCATCCCCATCATATCGAGCATCGGGTTCATAGAGAGCTGCAGCTTGCGTTGAGTCAGCCCATCAAGCGACGGAAGTGCCGGCATAGTGGTTAACGTATCAGGGAGCGTGCCGGAAGCGGTCACCAGTAAAGGCTGGATACGCAGCACCGGATGCGGCTTGTCAAACGGCGCGACCGCCATCCCCATCTGGCTAACCGGCAGCGTCACGAGGTCAAACGCCTTGCCGTCGCTGATGTCCACCAGCACCTCAAAGCGTTCGCCCATCAGCATCGGCAGTTCGTTGACCCTCACCGGCTCAGGCAGCAGCCCGCCGTCGCTGGCGACCACGTACAGCGGACGCTTATCGCTGGTAGCAAAATTGAGGGAACGCGCGTTACAGCCGTTAAGCAGACGCAGGCGCAGCCAGCCCTTCGGTGCGGCGTGCTGAGGATAAATGGCGCCGTTGGTCAGCAGCGTGTCGCCAAACCAGCCTACCGCCGCGCTCATCACATCCAGCTGGTAGTCAATTTGCCCGTCAGCGGTGAATTTCTTGTCCTGCACAATCACCGGCACATCGTCGATGCCCCACTGCTTCGGCAGGCGCAGCAGGCGGCTTTCGTCGTCTTCAATCAGCACCAGCCCCGCCAGCCCCATCGCCACCTGATGGCCCGTTTTACCATGCTGATGCGGATGGAACCAGCAGGTCGCCGCGCGCTGGTCGGGCGTAAAGGTGACGCTGCGCGAGCCGCCCGCTTTGATGATGCCCTGCGGCCCGCCGTCTACCTCTCCCGGCACTTCCAGCCCGTGCCAGTGCAGCGTCGTCTCTTCGGCGAGCGTGTTGTGGATATCCACCGTCACCGCTTTCCCTTTACGCAGCTGAAGCGCCGGACCGAGCAGATTGCCGTTATAGCCCCACGTCGTGGCGTTGTGCGCACCGAATGTTGTTTTGCCTGCCTGAACCACAAGCTGGATACGGCTGCGGGCGTCAGCGGTCACCAGGTCAGGGATGGGTAAGGCAGGCCTGTCAGCCGCGAAAACCGCGCGGCTCCAGAGGGGTAATGCGCTGGCAGCCCCCAGCACAGCGGAATATTTTAAAAAATCACGACGTTGCATGTTCATTTCCTTATTTCCAGCAGGCGATCTTTTGAGCATAAACCCTCCCCTTACCGGAAGGTCAAGTAAAGCGGCAATAATAAAGATCGTCGCACTGGCATCAAGTATGCTAACGTTAATTTTCCGTGAAGAAGTGGTAGAAGCAATGAAGACGTTTTTCAGGACAATTTTGTTCGGTAGCCTGATGGCAATGTGTGCGAACAGCTATGCGCTAAGTGAAAATGAAGCGGAAGATATGGCCGATTTAACGGCGGTTTTTGTATTCCTGAAAAATGATTGTGGCTACCAGAATTTACCCAACGGGCAGATTCGCCGCGCGCTGGTCTTTTTTGCCCAGCAGAACCAGTGGGATCTCAGCAACTACGACAGCTTCGACATGAAGGCGCTCGGCGAAGACAGCTACCGTGACTTAAGCGGTATTGGCATTCCCACTGCTAAAAAATGCAAAGCGCTGGCTCGCGACTCACTCAGCCTGCTCGCCTACGTTAAATAACCTTCCCGACGCCTCCTGTTGAACCTCTGGCCGTGCAACCACGGTTAGAGTTAGCTATCATGTTTCGCTCATTTTTTGCGAGCGTAACGGATGTTTACACAGGAGGAGTTCGCTATGGCCGACCACACGTTGTGGCATGAAACATTGCATGACCAGTTTGGTCAGTACTTTGCCGTTGATAACGTGCTCTATCATGAGAAAACCGATCACCAGGATCTGATCATCTTCGAGAATGCTGCCTTTGGCCGCGTGATGGCGCTGGACGGCGTTGTGCAAACCACCGAGCGCGACGAGTTTATTTATCATGAAATGATGACCCACGTCCCGCTCCTGGCGCACGGTCACGCGAAGCATGTTCTGATTATTGGCGGCGGCGACGGCGCAATGCTGCGTGAAGTGTCCCGCCATCGTTCCATTGAAACCATCACCATGGTGGAAATCGATGCGGGCGTCGTCTCTTTCTGCCGCCAGTACCTGCCCAACCACAATGCCGGCAGCTATGACGATCCGCGCTTTAGCCTGGTGATTGACGACGGCGTTAACTTTGTTAACCAGACCTCGCAGACCTTTGACGTGATTATCTCCGACTGCACCGACCCTATTGGCCCAGGCGCGTCGCTGTTCACTTCCTCGTTCTACGAAGGCTGCAAGCGCTGCCTGAACCCGGGCGGGATCTTCGTCGCACAAAATGGCGTCTGCTTCCTTCAGCAGGATGAAGCGCTGGACAGCCATCGCAAGCTCAGCACCTATTTCGAGGATGTCAGCTTCTATCAGGCGGCCATTCCGACGTACTACGGCGGGATCATGACCTTTGCCTGGGCAACGGATAACGACGTATTACGCCATCTCTCCACCGAAATTATTCAGGCCCGCTTCCATCAGGCAGGTCTTCAGTGCCGATACTACAATCCGGCTATTCATACCGCAGCGTTTGCTCTGCCGCAGTACCTGCAAGACGCATTATCCACTAAGGGGGTGAGCTAATTGAAAAAGCTTAAACTGCATGGCTTTAACAATCTGACCAAAAGCCTGAGTTTTTGTATTTACGATATCTGCTATGCCAAAACAGCGGAAGAACGCGATGGTTACATCGCCTATATCGACGAACTCTACAACGCCAACCGTCTGACCGAGATCCTGTCAGAAACCTGTTCCATTATCGGCGCAAATATCCTGAATATCGCCCGACAGGATTATGAACCCCAGGGCGCGAGCGTGACCATTCTGGTCAGCGAAGAGCCGGTTGACCCGAAGCTTATCGACAAAACGGAACATCCGGGCCCGCTGCCGGAAGTGGTTGTTGCCCACCTGGATAAAAGCCATATCTGCGTCCATACCTACCCGGAGAGCCATCCGGAAGGTGGGCTGTGTACGTTCCGCGCCGATATTGAAGTGTCGACCTGCGGCGTGATTTCCCCGCTGAACGCGCTGAACTATCTCATCCACCAGCTGGAATCGGATATCGTCACGATTGATTATCGCGTGCGCGGTTTTACTCGTGACGTCAACGGCATGAAGCACTTCATTGACCACGAGATCAACTCCATACAGAACTTTATGTCCGAGGACATGAAATCGCTGTACGACATGATGGACGTGAACGTGTATCAGGAAAACATCTTCCATACCAAGATGTTACTTAAGGAGTTCGACCTTAAGCACTATATGTTCCACACGAAGCCGGAAGATTTAAGCGAAGAAGAGCGTAAGGCTATTACTGACCTGCTCTGGAAAGAGATGCGCGAGATTTACTACGGCCGCAATATTCCGGCCGTGTAAGAACAAGCCGGAGCAGGGATGCTCCGGGCTGTTATTTCTGTTTCATGAAATCACGGTATGCGTTCACCACCCGAAGGAAGTCTTCTACGCCGCACATCGACAGGCTCTCTTCGTCATAGTAGCTCATCCCCTCTTCCATCTCGTCACCTGAAAACTCGAGCTGGTTGGCACGCACCATGACCTCTTCACCATCCATCCACAGCGTGTATTCGTGCCCGGCGCGCTGCCAGGATCGTTCACTGCCTTTTACCGTATTTGCCGCCTGTTCAACCTCATCAAGAAGTGCGAGGTTTTCTTTCACCTCTTCGTTAAACCAGTGTCCAACGGCTTCGTGGCCCATCGACATACGCACTTTCACCACTCCGGTGATGTCGCGCAGAAATTCGTAATCCATAGTGTTTTCCTCTGCAAAGCCATTAAGGTAATTATCGCAGCAGCGAGGAAGAAAAAAAGCGTGAGAGGTGGGAGGAATGAAAATAAAAAGGTGAGAGCAAGACCCTGCGGCCTGATGCCCTCACCCCGTCCCTCTCCCACAGGAGAGGGTGCAAACACTAAAAACCGTCTCGTGGAGACGGTTTTGCTGTTTATACTGCCGTCTGGAAGATAACCCCGTCAGCCTTCTCGGTGTACTGAGAGAGCTGGTCGAAGTTCAGGTAGCGATAGGTATCAACCGCAGTCTTATCCACCTGAGCCACGAAGGTCTGGTACTCTTCCGGCGTTGGCAGTTTGCCAATCAGCGCCGCAACCGCCGCCAGCTCAGCAGAAGCCAGGAAGACGTTCGCACCGGTACCTAAACGGTTCGGGAAGTTACGGGTCGAGGTGGAGACCACGGTCGCGCCGTCGGCTACGCGCGCCTGGTTACCCATACACAGGGAACAGCCAGGAATTTCGATACGTGCACCGCTCTTACCAAACACGCTGTAGTATCCCTCTTCGGTCAGCTGAGCCGCGTCCATACGGGTCGGCGGAGCCACCCACAGACGGGTTGGCAGCTGTCCTTTGTGGGTATCCAGCAGCTTACCGGCTGCGCGGAAGTGACCAATGTTGGTCATGCACGAACCGATGAACACTTCGTCGATCTTCTCGCCCTGAACTTCAGACAGCGGACGCGCGTCGTCCGGATCGTTCGGTGCACACAGGATTGGCTCTTTGATATCCGCCAGATCGATGTCGATCACCGCCGCGTACTCTGCGTCGGCATCGGCTTCCAGCAGTTGCGGATCGGCCAGCCATTTTTCCATGCCCTGGATACGACGCTCCAGCGTACGACGGTCGCCGTAGCCTTCTGCAATCATCCACTTCAGCAGCACGATGTTAGAGTTCAGGTACTCAATGATAGGCTCTTTGTTCAGCTTGATGGTACAGCCCGCGGCTGAACGCTCGGCGGAGGCATCGGTCAGCTCGAACGCCTGCTCTACTTTCAGATCCGGCAGACCTTCAATTTCCAGGATACGGCCAGAGAAGATGTTTTTCTTCCCTTTCTTCTCAACGGTCAGCAGACCCTGTTTAATCGCATACAGCGGGATCGCGTGAACCAGGTCGCGCAGGGTGATACCCGGCTGCATTTTACCTTTGAAGCGCACCAGCACCGATTCCGGCATATCCAGCGGCATTACGCCGGTCGCCGCAGCAAACGCCACCAGACCGGAACCCGCCGGGAAGGAGATACCGATTGGGAAACGAGTATGGGAGTCACCGCCGGTACCCACGGTATCCGGCAGCAGCATACGGTTCAGCCAGGAGTGGATTACGCCGTCACCCGGACGCAGGGAAACACCGCCGCGGTTCATGATGAAGTCTGGCAGCGTGTGGTGCGTGGTCACGTCAACCGGCTTCGGATACGCCGCAGTGTGGCAGAAGGACTGCATCACCAGATCGGAAGAGAAGCCCAGGCACGCCAGGTCTTTCAGTTCGTCGCGGGTCATTGGGCCAGTGGTGTCCTGAGAACCTACGGAGGTCATCTTCGGCTCGCAGTATGCGCCAGGACGAACGCCGGCGACGCCGCAGGCGCGACCGACCATTTTCTGTGCCAGAGAGTAACCGCGATTGCTTTCCGCCACGTCTTTCGCGTGACGGAATACATCACTGTGCGGCAGACCCAGCGCTTCACGCGCTTTGGTGGTCAGGCCACGGCCGATGATCAGCGGAATACGACCACCGGCACGCACTTCGTCGATCAGCACGTCGGTTTTCAGCTCAAAGCTTGCCAGCAGTTCGTTGGTTTCGTGGTTACGCACTTCACCTTTGTACGGGTAAACGTCAATCACGTCGCCCATGTTCAGGTTAGAGACGTCCACTTCGATCGGCAGTGCGCCCGCATCTTCCATGGTGTTGAAGAAGATTGGCGCAATTTTACCGCCGAGGCACAGACCGCCGCCGCGCTTGTTTGGCACGTGCGGAATATCGTCGCCCATGAACCACAGCACGGAGTTGGTCGCGGACTTACGGGAAGAACCGGTACCCACAACGTCACCCACGTAGGCCAGCGGGAACCCTTTTTTCTGCAGGGCTTCGATCTGTTTGATCGGGCCAACGCTGCCAGGCTGATCCGGCTCAATGCCTTCACGGGCGTTTTTCAGCATCGCCAGGGCGTGCAGAGGGATATCCGGGCGAGACCACGCGTCCGGTGCCGGAGAGAGGTCATCGGTGTTGGTTTCACCGGTCACTTTGAAGACGGTAACGGTGATTTTTTCAGCCAGCGCTGGACGGTTCAGGAACCATTCGGCATCAGCCCAGGACTGCATCACCTGTTTCGCATAGACGTTGCCCGCTTTGGCTTTTTCTTCCACATCGTAGAAGTTATCGAACATCAGCAGCGTAGACGAGAGCGCTTTAGCGGCAATCGGTGCCAGCTTGTCGTTATCCAGCGCGTCAATCAGCGGATGAATGTTGTAACCACCCTGCATGGTGCCGAGCAGTTCAATGGCTTTTTCAGGAGTAACCAGTGGGGAGGTGGCTTCGCCTTTGGCGATAGCAGCAAGGAATCCGGCTTTTACGTAGGCAGCTTCATCTACGCCAGGCGGTACGCGGTTGATCAACAGATCTAACAGGAATTCTTCTTCGCCCTTAGGCGGGTTCTTCAGCAGCTCGACGAGCGCGGCCATTTGGGTTGCATCTAAAGGTTTGGGTACAATTCCCTCGGCGGCACGTTCTGCTACGTGCTTACGGTATTCTTCTAGCACGACGGTTCTCCTCGCTCTCATTGTCATATGCGGCGGGCGTTCTCTTCACGCTCCTGTGAGACAGCAGTTTGTAGGGTAAATGCCCGATACCGCGTCGGGCAGCATAGCAGGATTTCTGCACAGTGTTAATCCGTTTACAAAAAAGCAACATTAAAAAATTTGCTGAATCGTTAAGCATGGTGTAGCGGGGATTTAGGCCATCATTTGCGGTTTCTTCTGCACCGTGACGCTTCAGGTTTTCCTTCATCAGATATAATTGTGTAATAAATACTCACACTCTTTATCCGGACGTACCGGACGCTTCCCAATAAAAGTCAAAACGGTAAAAGGCGGGTGAATAATACTCACGCCAACCGTAACGCCTCACGGCACAGCGCTTGTCTCGTTGGAGTCTTTTATGAAGTTGCCCTTTAAGCCACATCTGCTCGTCCTTCTGTGCAGTGCCGGGCTGTTTGCCGCCTCGGGCGTCATGTTTGTCAAAAGCCGCGCAACGGAACCCGCTGCGACAGCCCCCGTCGCACAACAGCCGGCTGCATCGGACGCGCCTGCCGCAGCGCAGCCCGCCCCTGCTGTCGCGCCAACCTACACAGCCGCACAAATCGATCAGTGGGTTGCCCCAATTGCGCTCTACCCTGACGCCCTGCTGTCGCAAATTTTGATGGCGTCGACCTATCCGGCCAACGTGATTCAGGCGGCGCAGTGGTCCAAAGACAACCCTAAAATGGAAGGAGACGCCGCGATTCAGGCCGTTGCCAGCCAGCCCTGGGATCCGAGCGTGAAATCGCTGGTCGCGTTTCCTCAGCTTATGTCCCTGATGGGTGAAAACCCGCCGTGGGTACAAAATCTGGGCGATGCGTTTCTCGCGCAGCCGAAAGACGTAATGGATTCCGTTCAGCGCCTGCGCGCGCTGGCACAGAAGACAGGCGCGTTACAATCCACGCCTCAGCAGACGGTCACCACCGTGACTAAACCGGCTCCGGCTAAAACCAGCACCACCGAGGCAACGACAACAACCACAACCACGTCTGCGCCAACGGTGATCAAAATTGAATCTGCCGATCCGCAGGTCGTTTACGTCCCCACCTATAACCCCAATACGGTTTACGGGACCTGGCCCAACACCGCGTATCCTCCCACCTATCTCCCGCCCACGCCCGGAGAGCAGTTTGGCAACAGCTTCGTTAACGGCTTAGGTTTCAGCCTGGGCGTTGCCACAACCTATGCCATCTTCAGCAACATCGACTGGGACGACGACGATGACTGGGACCACCATCATGACGGTGACTGGGATAATCACGGAGGCTATAACCGCAACGGTGATAACAACATCAATATCAACGTTGAGAACTTCAATAAAATCAGCGGACAGCGTCTGACGGACGCCAACCGCACCTGGCAGCACAACCCGGCCTATCGGGAAGGCGTGCCCTATCCGACTAACCAGCTCGACAGTCTCTTCCACTCCACCAGCACGGCAACAGGGCTCAGTTCAACGCAGCAAAAACCGGTTAAACGGGACAGCCAGCGTCAGGCCGCGCTGAGCCAGATGGAGAAATCCACGGGTAAAACCTTCCCCCAAACGGCGCGCACCGGCACGAAAGATGTTCAGCGTCAGGCCTCAAGTGAACAGCTGAAGCAGATTTCCCAGCGCAATAACTACCGTGGCTACGACACCAAACCGCAGACGACGAGGCGGAGCACCACGCAGCAGCGAGAAAATCGCCAGACCACCGCGCAGAGGCAAGAGAAACGGGTATCGCAGCCCGCGCAGCAACGCACTCTGCAGCAGCGAAACAGCCAGCCCCGGGCCAATGCGCTGAGCGGCAACGACAGCCGCTCCGCGAACTGGCAGGCGCAGCAGCAGCGCGGTGCGCAAAGCAGACAGTTCGCTGCGCGCCAGCAGCAGCGTCAGGCGTCTGGTGGACGCGCTGAACGCCGTGAAATTCGACATCGCTAAGGGAACCGACATGAAAAGTAAACTACTCAGCGGAATGGTGTTGTTCATGCTTTCGGCCCCGGTGATGGCGCAGCAGTCCTTCAGCACGCCCGATCGGGCGACCGATGCGCTGGCCAACGCCATCAGTGAGCAAAATGAGAGCGCGATGAGCAATCTGCTTGGAGAGAACTGGCGCGATTTTCTGCCCCCTGAAGGCGTTGATCCTGATGCCGTCGATCGCTTCCTGCGCGACTGGAAAGTCCGTCATAAGACCGTTATCGAAGGGGATACGGCGCATCTGGTTGTCGGAGACAGCGGCTGGCAGCTTCCCATCCCGGTGATCAAAACCACTGCAGGCTGGCAGTTCGATATCAAAGAAGGGGCTGAAGAAATCCTGACCCGCGAAATTGGGCGTAACGAGCTCGCCGCCATTGAAGCCTTACATGCCTATGTTGATGCGCAGCAAAGCTACTTTGCGATGAACCAGAAATACGCGCAGAAGATTGTCAGCTCGAAGGGGAAAAAAGACGGTTTGTACTGGCCCGCCTCCCCCGGCGAAGCGCCCAGTCCGCTCGGACCGGCATTTAGCCCAAAAGAGCCGGGTACCGGCTATCACGGCTATCGCTTCCGCATCCTGCCGGATAATAACGGTTTCGCGATGGTGGCCTGGCCGGTCAGCTACGGCCAGACGGGCGTCATGAGCTTTTTGATAAACCAGGACGACAAGGTGTACCAGTCCGATCTCGGCAGCGATTCAGAGCAGAAAGCCCGTGCGCTAGCCGCCTATAGCCCTGATAAAACCTGGCAGCCTGTAGCACCCTGAACACAGCGCATAAAAAAAGCGGCCATTGGCCGCTTTTTTCATCTGAAGAAACTTATTTCTTCTTCGCTTTCGCGTTTGGCAGGTCGGTGATGCTGCCTTCAAACACTTCTGCCGCCAGGCCCACGGACTCGTGCAGAGTCGGGTGAGCGTGGATGGTCAGCGCGATGTCTTCAGCGTCACAGCCCATTTCGATAGCCAGACCGATTTCACCCAGCAGCTCGCCGCCGTTGGTACCGACAATCGCACCACCGATCACACGGTGAGTCTCTTTGTCGAAGATCAGTTTGGTCATACCGTCTGCGCAGTCGGATGCGATAGCACGGCCAGAAGCAGCCCACGGGAAGGTGGCGGTTTCGTAGCTGATGCCTTTCTCTTTCGCTTCTTTCTCAGTCAGACCAACCCATGCCACTTCTGGCTCGGTGTACGCGATAGATGGGATCACTTTCGGATCGAAGTAGTGCTTCATGCCGGCGATAACTTCAGCGGCAACGTGACCTTCGTGAACACCTTTGTGCGCCAGCATTGGCTGACCGACGATATCGCCGATAGCAAAGATGTGCGGCACGTTAGTGCGCAGCTGCTTGTCAACGCGGATGAAGCCACGGTCGTCCACTTCAACGCCAGCTTTGCCCGCGTCGAGGTTTTTACCGTTCGGTACACGACCGATAGCCACCAGCACAGCGTCGTAACGCTGTGGTTCGGATGGGGCTTTTTTGCCTTCCATGGAAACGTAAATACCGTCTTCTTTCGCTTCAACGGCAGTCACTTTAGTTTCCAGCATCAGGTTGAATTTCTTGCTGATGCGTTTGGTGAAGACTTTAACGATGTCTTTGTCGGCAGCCGGGATAACCTGGTCGAACATTTCAACCACGTCGATCTCTGAACCCAGCGCGTGGTACACGGTACCCATTTCCAGACCGATGATACCGCCGCCCATAACCAGCAGACGCTTAGGAACGGTTTTCAGCTCCAGCGCATCGGTGGAATCCCACACGCGTGGATCTTCATGCGGAATGAATGGCAGTTCGATTGGGCGAGAGCCTGCCGCGATGATCGCGTTGTCGAAGTTGATCACGGTTTTGCCGTTTTCGCCTTCCACTTCCAGGGTGTTCGCACCGGTGAATTTACCCAGACCGTTTACCACTTTCACTTTACGGCCTTTGGCCATACCCGCCAGACCGCCGGTCAGCTGAGTGATAACTTTCTCTTTCCAGGTACGAATTTTGTCGATATCGGTTTTCGGCTCGCCGAAGACGATACCGTGTTCAGCCAGCGCTTTGGCTTCTTCGATAACTTTCGCTACGTGCAGCAGCGCTTTAGAAGGGATACAGCCGACGTTCAGACAAACACCGCCGAGGGTGCTGTAACGTTCTACGATGACGGTTTCCAGACCTAAATCCGCGGCGCGGAATGCTGCGGAGTAACCTGCCGGGCCTGCCCCAAGTACTACGACCTGAGTTTTGATTTCTGTGCTCATCATGACCTCTTAATTTATACCCGTCGTCCACCGGGTCGTTCTATCCGCCCGCAGTTTACAAAATTGTTAACAATTTTGAAACAACAAACGGCTCACGAATTGTCGCTTTCGCCAATAACCTCACAAACACCATGAGATTATCAGAAAAAAGCCGGCCGACTGGCCGGCTTTTCGATTACATCACCAGGCGGCGAATGTCGCTCAGCATGTTGTTGATGATGGTGATGAAGCGCGCACCATCAGCACCGTCGATCACGCGGTGGTCGAAGGACAGAGAGATTGGCATCATCAGACGCGGTACGAACTCTTTGCCATTCCACACCGGCTCCATCGCGGACTTAGACACACCGAGGATAGCCACTTCCGGCGCGTTCACAATCGGCGCGAAGTGGGTGGTACCCAGGCCGCCGATGCTGGAGATAGTGAAGCAGCCGCCCTGCATTTCGCCGGCAGTCAGCTTACCATCGCGCGCTTTCTTGGAGATCACGGTCAGTTCACGGGACAGCTCAGTGATGCTCTTCTTGTTCACGTCTTTGAAGACCGGAACAACCAGACCATTTGGCGTATCAACCGCAACACCGATGTTGATGTATTTCTTCAGCGTCAGCTTCTGGCCGTCTTCGGACAGGGAGCTGTTGAAGCGTGGCATCTGTTCCAGAGCCGCAGCAACCGCTTTCATGATGAAGACCACTGGGGTGAATTTCACGTCCAGTTTACGCTTCTCAGCTTCGGCGTTCTGCTGTTTACGGAACGCTTCCAGATCGGTGATATCGGTTTTGTCGAAGTGCGTAACGTGCGGGATCATCACCCAGTTACGGCTCAGGTTCGCACCAGAGATTTTCTGGATACGGCCCAGTTCCACTTCTTCGATTTCGCCGAACTTGCTGAAGTCCACTTTCGGCCATGGCAGCATGCCCGGGATACCGCCGCCAGCGGCTGCAGCTGGTGCAGCTTCGGCGCGTTTCACCGCGTCTTTCACGTAGGTCTGAACGTCTTCGCGCAGGATACGACCCTTACGGCCGGTCCCTTTCACTTTCGCCAGGTTAACACCGAATTCGCGCGCCAGGCGACGAATCAGCGGCGTCGCGTGGACGTAAGCGTCGTTTTCAGCGAACTCTGATTTTTCTGCTTTTGCAGCAGGGGCAGCGGCTGGTTTAGCAGCCTGAGCCGGTGCAGCAGCCGGTGCTGGAGCAGCCGCGGCAGCCGGAGCTGCGGCAGGCGCAGCGCCTTCCACTTCGAAGACCATGATCAGAGAGCCGGTAGACACTTTGTCGCCGGTGCTGATTTTGATCTCTTTAACGGTACCCGCGAATGGCGCAGGGACTTCCATAGAAGCCTTGTCGCCTTCAACGGTGATCAGTGACTGTTCAGCGGCAACTTTGTCGCCCACTTTCACCATCACTTCTGTGACTTCAACTTCGTCACCGCCGATGTCCGGTACGTTAACGTCTTTCGCGCCGCCAGCAGCGGCTGGTGCTGCGGCCGGAGCCGGAGCAGCGGCCTGTGCAGGCGCGGCAGCAGGTGCAGCACCTGCCACTTCGAAGATCATGATCAGGGAGCCAGTAGACACTTTGTCGCCGGTGTTGATCTTGATCTCTTTAACGGTACCCGCAAACGGTGCTGGCACTTCCATAGAGGCTTTGTCGCCTTCTACGGTGATCAGTGACTGCTCGGCCGCAACGGTATCGCCCACTTTCACCAGGATCTCAGTCACTTCAACTTCGTCACCGCCGATGTCAGGCACGTTCACTTCTTTTGCGCTCGCGGCAGCTGCTGGAGCAGCGGCGGCCGGCGCGGCTTTCTTCTCTTCCTGCGCAGGTGCAGCAGCGGCTGCACCGTCGGCGGAATCGAAAATCATGATCAGTTTGCCAGTCTCGGTTTTATCGCCAACAGAGACTTTGATCTCTTTAACGATGCCAGCCTGAGGAGACGGGACTTCCATAGAGGCTTTGTCGCCTTCTACGGTGATCAGCGACTGTTCAGCTTCAACTTTGTCGCCTACTTTGACCAGGATCTCGGTGATTTCAACTTCATCAGCCCCGATGTCCGGTACATTGATTTCGATAGCCATTATTCTTTTACCTCTTACGCCAGACGCGGGTTAACTTTTTCTGCATCGATGTTGAATTTGGTGATTGCGTCTGCAACCACTTTCTTATCGATTTCGCCACGTTTAGCCAGTTCGCCCAGTGCTGCTACAACCACGTAAGAAGCATCAACTTCGAAGTGGTGACGCAGGTTTTCGCGGCTGTCAGAACGACCGAAGCCGTCAGTACCCAGTACGCGATAATCATCAGCTGGAACGTAAGTACGAACCTGCTCAGCGAACAGTTTCATGTAGTCAGTAGACGCCACCGCTGGCGCGTCGTTCATCACCTGAGCGATGTAAGGAACGCGTGGGGTTTCCATTGGGTGCAGCATGTTCCAGCGTTCACAATCCTGGCCATCACGCGCCAGTTCAGTGAAGGAGGTAACAGAGTACACATCGGAACCGACACCGTAGTCTTTCGCCAGGATCTGCGCTGCTTCACGAACGTGACGCAGGATAGAACCGGAGCCCAGCAGCTGAACTTTACCTTTGCTACCTTCGATGGTTTCGAGTTTGTAGATACCTTTACGGATACCTTCCTCGGCACCTGCTGGCATTGCCGGCATGTGGTAGTTTTCGTTCAGGGTGGTGATGTAGTAGTAAATGTTCTCCTGCGCTTCACCGTACATGCGCTGCAGACCGTCATGCATGATGACCGCCACTTCGTACGCGTAAGACGGGTCGTAAGAGATACAGTTAGGGATAGTCAGAGACTGAATGTGGCTGTGACCATCTTCGTGCTGCAGACCTTCACCGTTCAGGGTCGTACGACCGGAAGTACCACCGATCAGGAAGCCGCGAGCCTGCTGGTCGCCTGCCTGCCAGCACAGGTCACCGATACGCTGGAACCCGAACATGGAGTAGTAAATGTAGAACGGGATCATCGGCAGGTTGTTGGTGCTGTAAGAGGTCGCAGCAGCCAGCCAGGATGCGCCTGCGCCCAGCTCGTTGATACCTTCCTGCAGGATCTGACCTTTCTCGTCTTCTTTGTAGTATGCAACCTGCTCACGGTCCTGCGGGGTGTACTGCTGGCCGTTCGGGCTGTAGATACCGATCTGACGGAACAGACCTTCCATACCGAAAGTACGCGCTTCGTCGGCGATGATTGGCACCAGGCGATCTTTGATCGACTTGTTCTTCAGCATCACGTTCAGGGCACGAACGAAAGCGATAGTGGTAGAGATCTCTTTGTTCTGCTCTTCCAGCAGCTGAGAGAAGTCTTCCAGCGCTGGCAGTTCCAGCTTCTCGGTGAAGTTTGGCTGACGAGCTGGCAGGTAGCCTTTCAGCGCCTGACGACGTTCGTGCAGGTACTTGTGCTCTTCAGAACCTTCCGGGAAGGTGATGTAAGACAGGTTTTCTACCTGCTCATCGGTGACTGGAACGTTGAAACGGTCGCGGATATAACGCACGCCGTCCATGTTCATTTTCTTAACCTGGTGAGCGATGTTTTTACCTTCTGCGGTATCACCCATGCCGTAACCTTTGATGGTGTGGGCCAGGATTACAGTCGCTTTACCTTTGGTTTCACGCGCTTTTTTCAGTGCAGCGTAGATTTTCTTCGGATCGTGACCACCGCGGTTCAGGGCCCAGATCTGCTCATCAGTCCAGTCTGCAACCAGGGCTGCGGTTTCTGGATATTTGCCGAAGAAGTGCTCACGAACGTAGGCACCGTCTTTGGATTTGAAGGTCTGGTAGTCACCGTCAACGGTTTCGTTCATCAGCTGGATCAGTTTACCGCTGGTGTCTTTACGCAGCAGTTCGTCCCAACGGGAACCCCACATCACTTTGATCACGTTCCAGCCAGCACCTGCGAAGATGCCTTCCAGTTCGTTGATGATCTTGCCGTTACCGGTTACCGGACCATCCAGACGCTGCAGGTTACAGTTGATGATGAAGCACAGGTTGTCCAGCTTCTCACGGGTTGCGATGGTGATCGCACCTTTGGATTCTGGCTCATCCATTTCGCCGTCGCCCAGGAAGGCGTATACGGTCTGCTCAGAGGTGTCCTTCAGACCACGGTGTTCCAGATACTTCAGGAATTTAGCCTGGTAGATCGCACCGATTGGGCCCAGCCCCATAGATACGGTTGGGAACTGCCAGAATTCAGGCATCAGTTTAGGGTGCGGGTAAGAAGACAGACCTTTACCGTGAACTTCCTGACGGAAGTTGTTCATCTGCTCTTCAGTCAGACGACCTTCCAGGAATGCACGTGCATAGATGCCCGGAGAGATGTGGCCCTGGAAGTACACCAGATCGCCGCCGTCTTTCTCGTTCGCTGCACGGAAGAAGTGGTTGAAGCACACTTCGTAAACGGTCGCAGAAGACTGGAAGGACGCCATGTGGCCACCCAGTTCCAGGTCTTTCTTGGATGCGCGCAGAACGGTCATAATGGCGTTCCAGCGAATTGCAGAACGGATACGACGTTCCAGATCCAGATTGCCCGGGTATTCCGGTTCGTCTTCGACGGCAATCGTGTTTACGTAGTTGCTAGCCCCTGCACCTGAAGCAACCTTCACGCCGCCTTTGCGGGCTTCAGAAAGCAGCTGATCAATCAGATACTGAGCGCGCTCAACACCTTCTTCACGGATGACCGATTCGATCGCCTGTAGCCAGTCGCGAGTTTCGATCGGATCCACGTCATTTTGGAGACGTTCTGACATGGGGGTATTCCTTATCTATCTAATACGTTGATTTGTCTGGAACCTGTCCCATTGTGCTCTTGGGCAAGAACACAATAAGACAGGTTCTGCGTTTAGTTGCCGCGCTCTAAAAGTACCTGGCGCTTAATCCTTTCGTTGCTGTATGCGGCGTAATGAACGTTCGCGACGCGATTGTTCACGGCTGCGGTCCAGCAAGATTTCCTCAATGAAAGCCAGATGGCGGTGCGACGCTTCGCGCGCCTGCTCCGGTTCCCCGGCCATTATCGCCTCGAATACTCGGGTGCGATGGTTGCTTACCAGTGGGAGCATGTCCCGACGGGCATACAACAATTCAAAATTTTGACGAACGTTCTGGGCCAGCATCGGCTCCATGCAGCGTAGCAGATGGAGGAGCACCACGTTGTGGGCCGCTTCGGTGACGGCGATTTGATACTGGACGACGGCGCTGGACTCGGCGTCTAAATCGCCGGACTGCTGTGCCCGTTCAATGGCCTGATGCAGTTCGCGGATACGCACGCGATCTTCATCAGTGCTGCGAAGGGCGGCGTAATAGGCCGCAATACCTTCCAGCGCGTGACGGGTCTCAAGCAGATCAAACTGGGATTCTGGGTGGTCAGAGAGAAGTTCTACCAGCGGATCGCTGAAGCTCTGCCACAGGCTGTTTTGCACAAAGGTTCCGCCGCCCTGACGACGAAGCAGCAAGCCCTTTGCTTCGAGACGTTGAATCGCCTCACGCAGAGAAGGACGTGAAACGTCGAACTGTTTTGCCAGCTCGCGTTCTGGCGGAAGTTTCTCACCCGGGCGCAGAGTCCCTTCGAGGATTAAAAACTCCAGCTGCTGCTCAATCACATCAGATAGTTTTGGTTGGCGAATTTTGCTGTAGGCCATATTCCCTGTCTTACGCCTTTTTGCCCGGAGTCAATTGGTCTTACCAATTTCTATTTCGTATCGCTAAAGTAACAAAGTATTCACCTTCTGTCCATATTGGTTTTGATTGAAATCAGTAAACCCTGCACATTTTAACAACCTTACAGAAATAACGTTTCAGAAATGTAACTTTGCACAAATGAGTTGATTACCCCCAAAGAGGGAGTTTTAACCATAATGAAACGAGGGTTTTTGCAATCTGAAGCGATTCAACAAGGCAAATAATGAAAATTCGCCCACTTAAGGCGCATTTCTATTCTATAGGTTGGGTGAGGAACAACGAGCGGGCCGATTTACAAATGCTTTCTTTTTATTCAAGTCGTCATCACCCCTTCATAAAGCAGGTGCATTCGCAGGCACTTACCACTATTCTGGCGCTTACGGAAGTCACCTCCGCTTTTTTCGGTCTCGTTAACCGTAAAGAAATAAATACAGAATATGGATTTTCATAATTACACACGCTCAGCGTGAACATAACAACCACACACGAGGTTTCAAATGGAAGCTCAACAGCACGGCGATCAGCTAAAGCGCGGGCTTAAAAACCGCCATATTCAGCTCATCGCACTGGGCGGTGCGATTGGTACCGGCCTGTTTCTGGGCAGCGCATCCGTTATCCAGTCTGCCGGTCCGGGCATTATTTTGGGTTACGCGATTGCGGGTTTCATTGCTTTTCTGATCATGCGCCAGCTGGGCGAAATGGTCGTGGAAGAGCCGGTCGCAGGCTCCTTCAGCCACTTTGCCTATAAGTACTGGGGCAGCTTTGCCGGTTTCGCCTCGGGCTGGAACTACTGGGTGCTGTACGTTCTGGTTGCCATGGCCGAACTGACCGCCGTCGGGAAGTACATTCAGTTCTGGTACCCAGAAATCCCAACCTGGGCTTCTGCTGCAGCCTTCTTCGTCATTATCAACGCCATTAACCTGACCAACGTTAAAGTGTTCGGGGAGATGGAGTTCTGGTTTGCCATCATCAAGGTCATTGCCGTGGTGGCGATGATTATCTTCGGCGGCTGGCTGCTGTTCAGCGGCAACGGCGGCCCGCAGGCCACGGTGCGCAACCTCTGGGAACAGGGTGGCTTCCTGCCTCACGGCATGACCGGCCTGGTGATGATGATGGCCATTATCATGTTCTCCTTCGGCGGTCTGGAACTCGTGGGTATCACCGCCGCTGAAGCCGACAACCCGGAGGAAAGCATTCCGAAAGCCACTAACCAGGTTATCTACCGCATTCTGATCTTCTATGTGGGCTCATTGGCCGTGCTGCTCTCCCTGCTGCCGTGGACGCGCGTCACCGCCGACACTAGCCCGTTTGTGCTGATCTTCCACGAGCTGGGCGACACCTTTGTCGCCAACGCCCTGAACATCGTGGTGCTGACCGCCGCGCTCTCCGTTTACAACAGCTGCGTATACTGCAACAGCCGCATGCTGTTCGGCCTGGCCCAGCAGGGTAACGCGCCAAAAGCGCTGCTCAACGTCGATAAGCGCGGCGTGCCGGTAAACACGATTCTTGTTTCGGCGGTCGTGACCGCGCTGTGTGTGCTCATTAACTACATGGCACCGGAATCGGCGTTTGGCCTGCTGATGGCGCTGGTGGTCTCTGCCCTGGTCATCAACTGGGCGATGATCAGCCTGGCGCACATGAAGTTCCGCCGCGCAAAACAGCAGCAGGGCGTCACCACGCGCTTCCCTGCCCTGCTCTATCCGCTGGGTAACTGGATCTGCCTGCTGTTTATGGCAGCCGTGCTGGTGATTATGCTGATCACCCCGGGTATGGCGATTTCCGTCTACCTGATCCCGGTCTGGATTGCGATCCTGGGCGTGGGCTATCTGTTCAGTCAGAAAAGCCGTAAAGCCATGAAGGCACACTAAACCTCTCTTCGCGGCACCTGCTTTTACGGGTGCCGCGCGTTGTTACCTCCTTCACACTTTCACGTCCACAGCGCATTTATCCATATCACCGCCCTGATACTGCAACGCATATATTCCTTTGCCAGCAAATAATTCTCTCCATACCGTAAACCGGAGAGCTGTCGATGGATAACAACAAACTGTCAGTAAAAGAAAAGATCGGCTATGGGATGGGCGACGCGGGATGCAACATCATCTTTGGCGCCATCATGCTGTTTGTTAACTATTTTTATACGGATATTTTTGGCCTCGCCCCTGCGCTGGTCGGCGTGCTGCTGCTTTCCGTGCGCGTGATTGACGCCGTAACGGACCCGATCATGGGCGCGATTGCTGACCGTACCCGCAGCAAATATGGCCGGTTTCGTCCATGGCTGCTGTGGATCGCCTTCCCCTACGCGCTGTTCAGCATCCTGATGTTCACCACGCCTGAGTGGAGCTATAACAGCAAAGTTATCTATGCGTTTGTCACCTATTTCCTGCTGTCGCTTACCTACACCGCCATCAACATCCCCTATTGCTCGCTGGGCGGGGTGATCACCAACGATCCAAAAGAACGTGTGGCCTGCCAGTCCTATCGCTTCGTGCTGGTCGGCATCGCCACGCTGCTGCTCTCATTAACGCTGCTGCCGATGGCCGACTGGTTTGGCGGGGACAACAAAGCCAAAGGCTACCAGATGGCGATGACCGTTCTGGCGCTGATTGGCACATGCATGTTCCTGTTCTGCTTCGCCACCGTGCGCGAGCGCGTGCGTCCGGCGGTGCAGACCAATGACCAGCTGAAAAATGACCTGAAAGACGTGTGGAAAAACGACCAGTGGGTGCGCATTCTGCTGCTGACGCTCTGCAACGTCTGCCCGGGCTTTATCCGCATGGCGGCCACCATGTATTACGTGACCTGGGTGATGGGTCAGAGCACTCATTTCGCCACGCTGTTTATCAGCCTGGGCGTCGCCGGCATGATGCTCGGCAGCGTGCTGGCAAAAGTGCTGACCGACCGCTGGTGCAAACTAAAGGTCTTCTTCTGGACCAATATCGTGCTGGCGATTTTCTCCTGCGCCTTTTATTTCTTCGACCCGAAAGCCACCGTCACCATCGTGGTGCTCTACTTCCTGCTGAACATCCTGCACCAGATCCCGTCTCCGCTGCACTGGTCGCTGATGGCCGACGTGGACGACTACGGCGAGTGGAAGACCGGGAAACGCATCACCGGGATCAGCTTCTCCGGCAACATCTTCTTCCTGAAGCTGGGGCTGGCGATTGCCGGGGCGATGGTCGGCTTCCTGCTCTCCTGGTACGGTTATGATGCGGGAGCAAAAGCGCAGAGCGCGGACGCCATTAACGGGATCGTGCTGCTCTTTACCGTCATTCCCGGCATTGGATACTTAATTACCGCGGGTGTAGTACGACTGCTGAAGGTGGATCGTGAAACCATGAAGCAGATCCAGTCCGATCTGGAAAAACGCCGCAACAACTATCAAGAGCTGAACGATTATCAGGAACTGAAAGCTGCTGAGACTAAATAAGGAAATCCGAATGCAAACCTGGCCAAACCCGTTTATCGAACAACGCGCCGATCCGTACATTTTACATCACGAGGGGCAGTACTATTTTATCGCCTCCGTGCCGGAGTACGACAGGCTGGCGATCCGCCGCGCAGCGTCGCTGGAAGGCTTACGTCATGCCGAAGAAGTGGTGGTCTGGCGTAAACCCGAGACCGGACCAATGAGCCAGCTGATTTGGGCGCCGGAACTGCACCACATTGACGGGAAGTGGTACATCTATTTAGCTGCGGCGCACACCCAGGCGCTCGACGCGCTCGGGATGTTCCAGCACCGCATGTTTGCCATTGAATGTGCCGACAGCGATCCGCTTACCGGCACGTGGGTGGAAAAAGGGCAGATCAAAACGCCTTTCGATACCTTCGCACTGGACGCCACCACCTTTTTGCATCAGGGGAAACGCTGGTATCTGTGGGCGCAAAAAGCGCCGGATATCACCGGGAACTCCAACCTTTATCTGTGTGAAATGGCGAACCCGTGGACGCTAAAAGGCGAGCCGGTGATGCTCAGCAAGCCGGAATACGACTGGGAGTGTCGCGGGTTTTGGGTCAACGAAGGCCCGGCGGTACTGGTTCACGGCGATAAGCTGTTTATCAGCTATTCCGCCAGCGCTACCGACGAGAACTACTGCATGGGGCTGCTGTGGATAGACCTGAACGCGGATCCGCAAAACCCACTGAACTGGCAAAAATCTCCGCATCCCGTATTCGTGACCAGCTACGAAAATCGCCAGTACGGCCCGGGACACAACAGCTTTACGCAAACGCCGGAAGGGGAAGATGTGCTGGTGTATCACGCGCGGAACTACACCGAAATTGAGGGCGATCCGCTGTACGATCCAAACCGCCATACCCGCCTGAAGCGCGTCCGCTGGGACGAAAACGGGATGCCTGATTTCGGCATCCCGCCTGCGGACACGCTTTAATCGTTACGCCGCGCTGGCTTACACCAGCGTGCCGTAGATAGTCAGCAGCGCCACGATAACCACCACCACAAACGACGTTTTCTTCGCCATGGAGACAGCGGCTTTCGGCGTTTCAATCTTGTCGGTATGCGGCTCGCGTGCCAGCGAGAACTGCGCCAGACGCGTTAGCACCTGATACTGCGACGTATGGCGATCGGCAAGCGAGGCAAACCACGCGGGCAACGCTTTTTCACCGTGACCAATTAACGCGTAAACCACGCCCACCAGACGCACCGGGAGCCAGTCAAGCACGTGCAGGATGGCATCGATGCCGGACAGCAGGCGTTCATGCGGCGTCAGATAGCGGGCAAGCCAAGTCTGCCAGGCGCGCAGGAACGCATATCCCATCAGCAGTACCGGCCCCCACGGGCCGCCCACTACGAACCAGAACAGCGGCGCCAGGTAGTAACGGAAGTTAATCCACAGCAGCGCGTTTTGCAGCTCGCGCAGAAACTCGCGCTCGTCGCAGTCAGGCGGCACGCCGTGGATCATGGTTAGTTCGCTCGCCATGGCACTGCGCGCATGGGCATCATCACGGGAGGCGGCTTTCAGGTAGGCGTGATAGTGCAAACGCACCTTGCCCGCACCAATGCACAGCACGCCGAGCAGGATCCACACCACCAGCAGCGGCACGTTGAAAAAGAGTCCATACAGCGAGCGCAGCAGCAGGAACGTAATAACCATCACCCCTGCCATCATCAGCAGCGTGCGCAACATGGAAAAATGCTTAATCCGGCGGAAAAGCACCTCCAGCCGGTGATCCAGATGCCAGTGCTCGCCGAGCTTGAACAGGCGTTCAGCGATGATGACCAGCAGCATGGTAAACAACGTCATGGTATCTCCTTATTCTGACGACGCGGTGAGCATGGCGCGAAAGCGGGGCCAGTCGAATGCCGGGCCGGGATCGGTTTTTCTCGCCGGGGCAATATCGCAGTGCCCGGTAATATTGTCGGCGATTGCCGGGTAAAGTCCGATAAGCGTGCGGGTCACAGCCGCTAGCTGTTGATACTGTGAATCGGTGTAGGGCGTGGTATCCGTGCCTTCCAGTTCGATCCCGATAGAAAAATCATTGCACCGCTCGCGCCCGTGATACACCGACACCCCGGCATGCCAGGCGCGCTTATCAAAAGGAACATACTGAACCACTTCACCATCGCGACGAATCAGGCAGTGAGCCGATACGCGCAGATGTGCAATTTCAGCAAAGAAGGGATGAGCATCGGGATCAATCGTTCCCGTGAATAACGCATCAATCCACGGGCCGCCAAATTCACCCGGCGGGAGACTAATATTATGAACCACCAGCAGTGTGGGCTTTTCATCCTCCGGGCGGCAATCGTGGTGCGGCGAGGGCACACGCCGCGCATCCACCAGCCATCCGTTTTCTAACAACATGCTGGAACTCCTTCTGTATGGTGCAATGACTCGGTTCAGAGTAGCATGTTTCAATATTATGATTCGTTACCAATTTGGAGTTTTATCATGCCGCCTCGCCGCTACAACCCCGACCACCGACGTGAAGCGCTTCTGGAACGTATTAATATGGATATTCCGGCAAGCGTCTCCCATGCTTTGAAAGAAGATCTGGGCGGTGATGTTAATGCCGAAAAGGATATTACCGCACAATTGTTGCCGAAAGAGACGCGCTCCCACGCGGTCATTATCACCCGCGAAGAGGGTGTTTTTTGCGGCAAGCGCTGGGTTGAAGAGGTCTTTACTCAACTGGCGGGTGATGATGTGCAGATTATCTGGCACGTTGAAGACGGCGATGCGATTACGGCAAACCAGCCGCTGTTTGAACTGGACGGACCTTCCCGCGTCTTGCTGACTGGCGAACGTACCGCGCTCAACTTTGTACAAACGCTCTCTGGTGTCGCCAGTGAAGTACGTCGCTACGTTGACCTGCTGGCAGGCACCCGCACCCAGCTGCTGGATACCCGCAAAACGCTGCCGGGCCTGCGCACGGCGCTGAAGTATGCGGTGCTGTGCGGCGGTGGCGCAAACCATCGTCTGGGCCTGTCCGACGCCTTCCTTATTAAAGAAAACCATATTATTGCCTCTGGCTCCGTGCGTCAGGCAGTGGAGAAGGCCTTCTGGCTGCATCCGGACGTGCCGGTTGAAGTGGAAGTGGAAAACCTGGACGAGCTGGAGCAGGCGATTAAGGCCGGGGCCGATATCATCATGCTCGATAACTTCGAAACCGAGCAGATGCGCGAGGCGGTAAAATTGACTAACGGCCGGGCCCAGCTTGAAGTGTCCGGGAACGTCACCTTCGAAACGATCCGTGAATTCGCCGAAACCGGCGTGGATTACATCTCCGTCGGCGCGCTGACCAAACACGTTCGCGCCCTCGACCTCTCAATGCGCTTCAAATAATACATTCTCCCCTCTCCGCCCGGAGAGGGGAATTTCAGCCCCGCTCGCATATCCGCTGTTCTTCCCTGCAACGCGGCATAAATTCTCTGAATGTGCTTTCCCGTTCACTTTTTTGCCCCTCGTATCTGCCCTTTCGCGCTGACAGAGTAGCGCCACTAAACGTAAGGAGCAGATATGAACAGACAACACGGATTCACTCTCATTGAGCTGATGGTGGTCATCGGCATTATCGCGATTCTGAGCGCCATCGGCGTACCAGCCTATCAGAACTACCTGCGCAAAGCGGCGCTGACCGATATGCTGCAAACCTTCGTTCCTTACCGCACGGCCATTGAGCTTTGCGCACTGGATCACGGAGGCGTGGAGAGCTGCGATGCCGGCAGCAACGGTATCCCTTCCCCCACCACGACACGCTACGTTTCAGGAATGAGCGTGGCAAAAGGGACCGTGACCTTAACAGGACAGGAGAGTCTTAACGGGCTGACGGTAACCATGACGCCAAGGTGGAACGACGGCAACGGTATGACGGGCTGGACGCGCGACTGTAAGATCGGTGCTGATAGCGCCCTGAAACAGGCCTGCGAAGACGTTTTCCGCTTCGACAACAACTGAGGAGCGGATAATGAATACCGAGCAACTCGTGGCGCTTTGTCTGCGCCACCGCGCGCTGCTGCTCACCAGCGACAGTGACATGGTCAGCATTGCCGTCGTGGGAAGCCCCGCGGCTGAACTCATGGAGGCGCTGCGCTTCGCCACCCAGAAACGAATTGATATTGAGTGCTGGAGCGCTGAGCGCATGGAAAAACACCGGCAGCTAACGTCCCAATCACATCTGCCCGGCATTACGCAAACATACTCAACAGTTGATGTCCTCAACCACACGCTGCAGCAGGCAATCAACCGACGCGCCTCTGATATTCATATCGAACCGATGGAGCACGCGTGCCAGATTCGTTTACGTATCGACGGCGTACTTTGCCCTCAGCCTCCCCTTGCCGCTGAACTGGCAAGCCTGTTCAGCGCACGTTTAAAGGTGCTGGGTAACCTGGATATTGCAGAACGTCGTTTGCCCCAGGACGGTCAGTTTACGATTGAGCTGGCAAACGAGCCGGTCTCATTTCGGATCGCGACGCTTCCCTGCAGCGGTGGTGAGAAAATTGTGCTGCGTCTCTTGCATCAGGTTCAGCAGGCCCTTGAGCCTGAAGCGCTTGGTATGAGTGCTGAACAACTGGCCCGTTTCAACGAGGTGCTCCACCAGCCGCAGGGGCTGATTCTGGTCACCGGCCCTACCGGCAGCGGCAAAACCGTGACGCTGTACAGCGCGCTGCAGGCGCGTAACACCCCTGACGTCAACATATGCAGCGTGGAGGATCCCATTGAGATCCCCCTTGCGGGTTTAAACCAGACGCAGATTAATCCCCGGGCGGGTTTAACATTCCAGAGCGTGTTAAGGGCGCTGCTACGTCAGGATCCCGACATCATTATGGTCGGCGAAATCCGTGACGGTGAAACGGCAGAAATTGCCATTAATGCCGCCCAGACCGGGCACCTGGTGCTGTCGACCCTGCACACCAACTCGACGACAGAAACCCTGATTCGACTGGAGCAGATGGGCGTCGCGCGCTGGATGATATCTTCCGCGCTGTCGATGGTGATTGCCCAGCGACTGGTCCGGCGCCTGTGCCCACATTGTCGTCGGGAAGCCAGCGAGCATGCTGAATTACCGCGCGCCGTATGGTCCAGACCACTTCCTCGCTGGCAGTCCACCGGCTGCGATCGCTGTTATCACGGTTTTTATGGCCGCGTAGCTATTTTTGAAGTACTCGCGGTCGACAATGCGCTGCGGCAGGCCATTGCCAGCGGAGCGGGAACAGAAGTGATAGAAGCGAGCGCCCGGCAGGCGGGAATGATTTCTCTTTTCGAGCACGGTTGCATGGCCGTCGAACAAGGGCTGACCACGCTCGAAGAACTGGTGCGCGTGCTGGGAATGCCAAATGGGGGCTAATCAACTCTGGCGCTGGCGAGCGCTCACCAAAGAAGGTGAACTCCGAAGCGGGACACTCTGGGCCACAGACCGCAATGCCGCCTTCACCAGGCTAGTGCGGAGCGATCTCCATCCTTTGACGCTGACCCGATGCGCTCAGCAACACCGCTGGCGGCCACATCACTGCTACGAGATGTTTCGCCAGCTTGCAACGCTTCTGCAGGCCGGGCTGACGTTGTCCCACAGCCTGCAGATGCTGGCAGAGCAACATCCGTTAAAACCGTGGCAGGCACTGCTGCAAAGTATTGCCGATGAGCTCGGTGAGGGAGCCCCCTTTTCTGAGTCGCTAAAAAAGTGGCCAGCCGTTTTTAGCCCACTGCATGTCTCGATGGTGAAAACCGGTGAGCTCACAGGGAAACTGGAGGAGTGTTGTCGCCAGCTCGCGCAGCAGCAAAAAGCGCAGCAGGAGCTCAGAGCAAAGGTAAAAAAAGCCCTGCGCTATCCGGCGATTGTCCTGACGCTGGCCGTGCTCGTGGTGCTGGCGATGGTTGTCCTGGTCTTGCCCGAGTTTGCCGCGATCTATAAAACGTTTAACGCTCCGCTTCCCCTGCTGACACAGATGGTCATGGGGATGGCCGCCTTTATCCAGTCCTATGCCCTCGCGTTGTTCGCCGCGTTATTAGCGCCCTTGGCCACTGCCTGGGCTCTGCGGCAGAACCCTCGCTGGCAGCGCATGCTGATGTATACGCCCGTGATGGGCGCGCTGGCAAAAGGGCAAAAACTGGGACACATCTTTACCGTGCTGTCACTCACGCAGCAGTCCGGAATCCCCTTTCTACAGGGCCTGGAGAGTGCAGAGGAGACCGTTGAAAGTCGGTACTGGCAGGGAATACTCCGTGGCGTTCGGGAGGACATTGAAAAAGGTCTCCCCGTCTGGTCATCCTTTAATAAAGCGGGCATCTTTACCCCGCTGTGTATTCAGCTTTTACGAACCGGCGAAATATCAGGTGCGCTGGATATCATGCTGGCAAACCTCGCCCGGCATCACACGGAACAGACCTTTCAACGAGCAGATAGCCTGGCGGCCCTTCTGGAACCGGTGCTTCTGATTGTGACAGGGGTCATCATCGGCACGCTGGTGGTGGCAATGTACCTGCCGATTTTCCATCTGGGGGATGCGTTGAGTGCGGGATAGTACAGCAGGGCTGGCGCACGGGCATGCGCCAGCGAAAGCCATTACAGGCTATTGAATACGCGGTTTTCTTGTTCCTGAACGCGAATAAACGTCGTACGCTTTGTCAGCTCTTTCAGACGGGATGCTCCAACGTAGGTGCAGGCAGAGCGCAGGCCGCCGAGGATATCGCGTGCGGTGTTTTCAACCGGGCCGCGCAGAGGCAGCTTCACGGTTTTGCCTTCTGCCGCACGGTATTTTGCCACACCACCGACGTGACGGGTCATCGCAGACTCAGAGCTCATGCCGTAGAACAGCATGAATTTCTCGCCGTTCTCTTCAACTACGGTACCACCGCTCTCTTCGTGACCTGCCAGCATACCGCCGAGCATCACGAAGTCCGCACCGCCGCCGAAAGCCTTTGCGACATCACCCGGCATGGTGCAACCGCCGTCGCTGATGATCTGTCCGCCCAGCCCGTGCGCCGCATCGGCACATTCAATGACGGCGGAGAGCTGCGGATAACCGACGCCGGTTTTGACGCGTGTCGTGCATACAGAGCCCGGACCAATGCCCACCTTCACGATATCGGCACCGGAGAGGATCAGCTCTTCACACATTTCACCGGTCACCACGTTGCCCGCGATGATGGTTTTCGTCGGCCAGGCCTCACGCGCCTTGCTGACGAACTGCACGAAGTGCTCGGAGTAACCGTTCGCCACGTCAATACAAACGAAGTTGAGCGCCGGGTTAGCGTTCAGGATCTGTTTGGTCTTCTCGAAATCCGCATCGGAGGTGCCGGTAGAAACCATCACATGCTTCACTACGTCAGCAGATGCGGATGCGACAAACGCATTCCACTCTTCAGGGCTGTAATGTTTGTGCACGGCGGTGAGAATATCAAACTGTGCCAGGGCGGTTGCCATCTCAAAGGTTCCCACAGTATCCATGTTGGCAGCGATGATCGGCACGCCAGACCAGGTCTGACCGGAATGCTTAAAGGTGAATTGACGTTCGAGTTCAACGTCTGAGCGACTTTTCAGTGTAGAGCGTTTAGGGCGGATAAGAACGTCTTTGAAACCTAACTTCAGATCTTCTTCGATACGCATGTGCGGATTCCTGGGGTTAGAGGCAAATATGTAAAAAGCACAACTCCAGTGACGCTATCATACGCACTAATACCTGCTCCGCAAGACTGCGAAATTCTCTTTTTTTACGCTACAATCCTATAAATTTACCTGGTCAAAAGCCGGTAAACAGGGCTAAACAGTTGCTGGTGCATCTGAGAGTTTTAATCCACTGATTTTAATAATGAATAATTCCCAGGATTTGATTTAATGGGGTATATCGTTGCATTAACCGGCGGTATCGGTAGTGGTAAAAGTACCGTTGCGGACGCGTTTTCTCGTTTGGGTATCAAGATTATCGATGCCGATATCATTGCCCGCCAGGTGGTAGAGCCCAATACACCCGCGCTTAAAGCCATCGCAGAACATTTTGGCAATGCAATCATCAATGCCGATGGCACGCTAAATCGCCGTCAGCTTCGCGAATGCATTTTTTCTGATTCTGCGGAAAAAGCCTGGCTTAATGCCCTGCTCCACCCCATCATCCACCAGGAAACTCAGCGTCAGATAGCCGCAGCCCGCTCGCCCTATGTCCTGTGGGTGGTTCCGCTACTGGTGGAAAATCAGCTGCATCAGAAAGCCGATCGGGTGCTGGTGATTGATGTTGAACCCGAAACGCAAATCCAGAGAACCATGACGCGCGATCGCGTTTCGCGGGAGCATGCTGAACAAATTCTTGCCGCTCAGGCTACGCGCGCTCAGCGTCTTGCCGTGGCGGATGATGTTATTGATAATAACGGCGCACCAGATGCCATTGCATCGGATGTTGCCCGTCTGCACGCGCAGTATCTGACGTTCGCCGCGCAGGCCGTTGCACAGGAAAAACCATAATGTCGACACACGTCCTTTTTGAGCATCCGCTCAATGAAAAAATGCGCACCTGGCTGCGTATCGAATTTCTTATTCAACAACTTTCACAACATCTGCCGGTTAACGATCATGCCACCGCATTGCACTTCTTCCGCAACGTAGGCGATCTGCTGGATGTGATTGAACGCGGTGATGTCCGCACAGAATTACTCAAAGAGCTGGAGCGCCAGCAGCGTAAATTGCAGGCATGGACAGAGGTCCCCGGCGTAGATCAGAGCCGTATCGACGCGCTCCGCCAGCAGTTGAAAAGCAGTAGCGCCGTCCTGATGGCCGCGCCGCGCGTCGGACAGTTTTTGCGTGAAGACCGCCTGATTGGCCTGGTGCGCCAGCGTCTGAGCATCCCTGGCGGCTGCTGCAGCTTCGACCTGCCGACGCTGCATATGTGGCTACATATGCCACAGGCGCAGCGTGACGTACAAGTGAACAGCTGGCTGGCAAGCCTGGAGCCAATGCACCAGACGCTGTCGCTGATCCTCGACCTGATACGTAACTCTGCGCCGTTCCGCAAGCAAACCAGCCTGAATGGTTTCTACCAGGATAACGGTGATGATGCCGATCTTCTGCGCCTGAATTTATCGCTTGGCGAACAGCTTTACCCGCAGATTTCCGGGCATAAGAGCCGTTTTGCGATTCGCTTTATGCCGCTGGACAGTGAAAATGGCACCGTGCCGGAACGTCTCGATTTTGAACTGGCCTGTTGTTAAGGAGTGCCGATGTCTGATGTCACCACCGTAAGCTGCCCAACCTGTGGTAAAACCGTTGTCTGGGGCGAAGTCAGTCCGTTCCGCCCATTCTGCTGCAAGCGCTGTCAGCTCATTGACCTGGGCGAATGGGCGGCGGAAGAGAAACGCATTCCAAGCAAAGGCGATCTCTCGGACAGCGATGACTGGAGTGAAACCCAGCAGTAATCTGTAAAGCCTGCTGGCGCTTCGCTCAGCAGGCCTACGGTTGTGCGGCTAACCGCAGGATCACGGGCTCATTAGCTGGCGGGAATTTTTCGGCATCACATGCCTGAAGCTCTACCCAGTTACCCGGCTGTCCCTCTTTTCCCCAGGGTTCACCTTCCCAGTTTTCCACCAGCCAGAACCACAGCGTGATGTGCCTGTCCGGAAACTGGTACTCAAGCTTATCAAACAGCGTTGCGCCAAGCGGAGTGATCCCCACCTCTTCCTGAAGCTCCCGAACCAGTGCCTCTTCCGGCGTTTCACCTGACTCGATTTTACCGCCCGGAAACTCCCACTTGTTTGCCATGTGGGCGTCGGCAGCGCGCTGGGTGATGAAGATTTGGTTTTGCGGGTTGCGGATAATCCCGACGGCAATTTGCAGTATTTTCATAGTGTCGCTTCCATAAAAAAGGCGCAGAAATCTGCGCCTTTTTGTTTTTTTATGAACTTAGCTCAGACGGCCGTGGCACGCCTTGTACTTTTTACCGGAACCACACGGGCACGGATCGTTACGACCCACTTTACGATCGCCGGTCTGCGCGGCGATCGCCGCTGCGGCTTCGCTGTCGTCGGTCTGGTGGCTCAGCTGTTGCATTTGTGCCAGACGCTCGGCTTCTTCACGACGCTGCTGCTCCATCGCTTCTACCTCTTCCGGCATACGCACCTGAACCTTGCTCAGGGTGCTGATCACTTCATACTTCAGCGACTCCAGCATAGACGCAAACATGGAGAAGGATTCACGCTTGTATTCCTGCTTCGGATCTTTTTGCGCATAGCCACGCAGGTGGATACCCTGACGCAGGTAGTCCATAGCCGCCAGGTGCTCTTTCCACAGGGAATCCAGGGTCTGCAGCATTACGCCTTTTTCGAAGTGACGCATCATCTCAGCGCCAACAACCTCTTCCTTACGCTTGTATACGTCCAGCGCGGTTTCAAAGATACGTTCACGCAGGGTCTCTTCGTGCAGCTCAGGCTCTTTATCCAGCCACTCTTTGATTGGCAGATCGAGGTCAAAGTCGTTTTTCAGGCGTTCCTGAAGGCCTTCGATATCCCACATTTCTTCCAGAGACTGCGGTGGAATATGCGCGTCGATGGTGGCTTTAAACACATCTTCACGAATGCTGTTAATGGTTTCGCTCACGTCGGAGACGTCCAGCAGTTCGTTACGCTGGGTGTAGATCGCACGACGCTGATCGTTAGCCACGTCATCATATTCCAGCAGCTGCTTACGAATATCAAAGTTGCGGCTTTCCACTTTACGCTGTGCGTTCGCGATCGCTTTGGTCACCCACGGGTGCTCAATGGCTTCGCCAGGTTTCATCCCCAGCTTACGCATCATGCCGGACACGCGGTCGGAGGCAAAAATACGCATCAGCGCATCTTCCATAGACAGGTAGAAGCGGGATGAACCGGCATCACCCTGACGACCCGCACGACCACGCAGCTGGTTATCAATACGACGCGATTCGTGACGCTCCGTACCGATGATGTGCAGACCGCCGGAAGCCAGAACGGCGTCATGACGAACCTGCCAGTCGGCTTTGATCTGCGCAATCTGTTCTGGCGTTGGGTTTTCCAGCTCAGCCACTTCAGCCTGCCAGCTACCGCCCAGCATAATATCGGTACCACGACCCGCCATGTTGGTGGCGATGGTGACGGCAGCCGGATAACCCGCCTGCGCAACAATGTCTGCCTCTTTAGCGTGGAACTTGGCGTTCAGAACGTTGTGCTTGATGCCTGCTTTGGTCAGCTCGTTGGAAACCACTTCAGATTTCTCGATGGAGATGGTCCCCACCAGAACCGGCTGGCCTTTTGCGGTACGTTCGCGAATGTCTTCAATGATTGCCTGGATTTTTTCCGCTTCGGTCATGTACACCAGATCCGGCATATCCTTACGGATCATCGGACGGTTGGTTGGAACGACCACGGTATCCAGCTTGTAGATAGAGCTGAATTCAAACGCTTCGGTATCGGCGGTACCGGTCATCCCTGCCAGCTTCTCGTACAGACGGAAGTAGTTCTGGAAGGTGATAGACGCCAGCGTCTGGTTTTCATTCTGAATATCCACACCTTCTTTGGCTTCCACAGCCTGGTGCAGACCGTCAGACCAGCGACGTCCCTGCATGGTACGGCCGGTGTGTTCATCGACGATGATCACCTCGCCGTCTTTAACGATGTAATCGACGTCGCGGGTGAACAGCGCGTGGGCACGCAGCGCGGCGGTCACGTGGTGCATCAGCATGATGTTGCTCGGGGAGTACAGAGACTCGCCCTCTTCCATAATGCCTTCAGCAACCAGCAGCTCTTCAATTTTCACCAGACCGCGTTCGGTCAGGTTCACCTGGCGCGCTTTTTCATCAACGGAGAAGTGGCCTTCACCCTGGAAGGTATCCGAGTCTTCTTTTTCCTGACGCAGCAGGTGTGGAATGATTTTGTCGACCTTACGGTACATCTCGGAGCTGTCTTCAGCCGGGCCGGAGATGATAAGCGGAGTACGCGCTTCATCGATCAGGATGGAGTCCACCTCATCCACCAGCGCATAGTGCAGCTTACGCTGGACGCGCTCTTCAGGGCTGAACGCCATGTTGTCACGCAGGTAGTCGAAGCCGTATTCGTTGTTGGTACCGTAGGTAATATCCGCGTTATACGCTTCACGCTTGGCTGGCGCAGGCAGGCCGGACATGTTGATGCCAACAGTCATACCGAGGAATTCGAAAAGTGGACGGTTGTTTTCGGCGTCACGCTGCGCCAGATAGTCGTTGACGGTAACGACGTGAACGCCTTTACCGGTCAGCGCGTTCAGGTAAGCCGGCAGCGTTGCGGTCAGGGTTTTACCTTCACCGGTACGCATTTCCGCGATGCAGCGCTCGTTGAGCACCATACCACCCAGCAGCTGAACGTCGAAGTGACGCATGCCGAATACACGCTTACTCGCTTCGCGCACGACAGCAAACGCTTCCGGGATCAGGCTTTCTAAGGTTTCACCTTTTTCCAGACGCGCACGAAATTCCGCTGTTTTCGCTTTAAGCTCGTCATCAGAGAGCTTCTCCATCGCCGGTTCCATACCGTTGATGACGGCAACTGCTTTACGCATACGGCGCAGGGTGCGATCGTTACGACTACCAAAAACTTTAGTTAACAATTTGATTAGCATAATAAATTCTCAAACGCCCCATTGTGGGCAGATAAATTAAGGTATTGAAAAAGTTAATTTAGCTGAGGCGTTGCGGCCCGGCGCGAATGCCGTGAGCCTGGCTAATCCAGGTTGAAACAGAGAATGAAACAGGTGAAACAAACTCACGTTGCGTCGACTGACGAACTATGACCGGCGGCTGGCTGTCCTGCGTGAGCAGCGCGTTGAGCGTGTCCAGCAGGGCAAGATGCTGAGCCTGCACCGGCAGCGCCTCTTCCGCAACAGGCATGGCTTGCGGTGCCATCGCAAAAGACAGATGGCGGATAACCGTGCGGATAGCGTGCTGGTGCCAGTAATCGACGGTGAAGTTTGGACGGCGGCTGGCTTCAAGCCACGCAAGGTTAGTGAAGTTAACCCGCGTGTTGAAATCGTGTTTAGTCGTGGAGGTTTTTGCGGGCGTCGCCGCTTCGGCACTGTTGCTGAGCGCAGGCAAGCCAAAGCTCGCCGCGACCATCCCTAATAAGAGATGCGGCCAGAAGTAACGTCTGCCAAATTGTCGCCAGCGCGTCAGTATTCCGCTCACCTGCTCCACCCAATAAGCCAGCCTTGCAGAGGCTGAGTTCAGTTATTCTTTTAGCGCCCAGATAGTATCACTAAAGCCAATGCACATCAGCAGGAATGAGGTGCCGCCGCGGGGAAAAACGGTCAAGAATGCAGCTAACGCACACATTTTCTGCGAAAGACAAACAAGAGATAACGCTGGGGCAAACGAAGAATGGCAAAAATAAAAACGACTGGTCTTCCTGGTCGGAGAGAGTACCAGGTTAACCAGTCGATTTTTTACGAAACGGCGTGAACCGTTACGCCAGAACCATGTTTGGCGCTTTGAAAGCCAGCGGCAGTTCTGCTTCGTCTTCGAAGGTCACATATTCCCAGGCTTCCTGTTTTGCCAGGACGGCCTGCAACAGTTTGTTGTTCAGCGCATGACCGGATTTGAACGCGGTAAATGCACCAATGATATTGTGACCACACATAAACAGGTCGCCGATAGCGTCCAGCATTTTGTGACGAACGAATTCATCTTCGAAACGCAGGCCGTCTTCGTTCAGTACGCGATAATCGTCAACAACGATGGCACAATCGAAGCTGCCGCCCAGGCACAGGCCGCGGGACTGCAGATATTCGATATCACGCATGAAGCCAAACGTACGGGCTCGGCTGATCTGGCGCATAAACGCATCGGCAGAGAAGTTCATCGCATAGCGTTGGGTGCTGGAGTCAATCGCCGGATGGTTAAAGTCGATGGTAAAGTCCAACGAGAAACCATTGTACGGTTTGAATTCAGCCCATTTGTCGCCATCTTCGACGCGAACGGTCTCTTTGATGCGAACAAATTTCTTCGCGCAGTTCAGTTCTTCGATGCCAGCATCCAGCAACAGATAGACGAACGGTGCAGCACTGCCATCCATAATCGGGATTTCTGGCGCATCGACTTCAACAATAATGTTGTCGATACCCAGCCCCGCCAGGGCGGCGTTCAGGTGCTCAACGGTAGAAATCCGCACGTCATGCTCGTTCACCAGACAAGTACAGAGCATAGTATCACGCACAGATTTGGCATCGGCCGGAAAATCTACCGGTGGATTCAAGTCGGTGCGACGATAGATGACCCCGGTATTGGCCGGCGCAGGGCGTAACGTCAGCGTGACTTTCTTGCCGGTATGTAAACCGACACCCGTCGCCTGAACGATACGTTTAAGTGTCCTTTGTTTGATCATCGTATAATCTCGCCAAATTAACTATCCAACCGAGAGTGTATATCACTAACGGTGGGCCAGTTTAGCACAAAGAGCGCAAATCCCCAAATTCCAGCCAATTCTTAGTCAGCTTGCTTACGCAGGAACGCCGGGATATCCAGATAATCTGGCTCTTTCGCCGTTTGCGGCGTTGGGTCGTTCACCACTTTCGCGGCCGGTTTCTGCTCCTGAGTCAGAGGAGACATACCGTGCTGCTGGTAACGATCCATTACCGGTTGCTGAGTCTGCTTGTTAGTCACTAAGGTGATCTCAGGACGTTTGTCCATGCCGATACCGGTAGCAACAACGGTAACACGCAGCTCGTCGTTCATTTCAGGGTCAAGAGAAGTACCGATTACCACGGTAGCGTTGTCAGAGGCGAACGCACGGATAGTGTTACCCACGGTTTCGAACTCATCCAGACGCAGGTCAAAGCCAGCGGTAATGTTGACCAGCACGCCGCGCGCACCAGACAGATCGATATCTTCCAGCAGTGGAGAAGAGATGGCCATTTCAGCCGCTTCTTCTGCACGATCTTCACCGCTCGCCACGCCAGAGCCCATCATCGCGTAGCCCATTTCGGACATCACGGTGCGAACGTCTGCAAAGTCAACGTTCATCAGGCCAGGACGGGTAATCAGTTCAGCGATACCCTGGACCGCGCCTTTCAGCACGTCGTTTGCTGCACCGAATGCGTCAAGCAGGGAGATACCGCGCCCCAGAACCTTCAACAGCTTGTCGTTAGGGATGGTGATCAGCGAGTCCACATGCTTGGACAGCTCGGTGATACCCTGCTCCGCGAACGCCATACGCTTCTTGCCTTCAAAGTTGAAAGGCTTGGTCACGACAGCAACGGTCAGGATACCTAAATCTTTAGCTACTTCAGCCACAACAGGTGCTGCGCCGGTACCCGTACCGCCACCCATACCTGCTGCGATGAAGACCATGTCCGCACCTTCCAGTGCAGCGCGCAGCGCTTCACGATCTTCTTCAGCCGCATTGCGACCAACTTCCGGGTTAGCCCCTGCTCCCAGCCCTTTGGTGATACCACCGCCGATCTGGATAGTCTGGCCTACAGCCGTCTTACGCAGTGCCTGCGCATCGGTGTTAACTGCAAAGAATTCAACACCTTCAATGCGTTCACGCACCATATGCTCTACGGCGTTACCGCCGCCGCCACCGACGCCGATGACTTTAATCACCGCGTCGTTGGTCAGTTCCATAGGTTCAAACATAATTTCTCTCTCCGTTGTGCCTGTCGCCCGAGACCGCTAATTCTCTCCGGTCTCTTAAAAAAATTAAAACTCTTTTCGCAACCAGTTGTTCAGTCGTTTGACCCACGACCCCACTGAGACGCGTTTTTCCACCTCTGCTTCACCACTGAGATGAGATTCCTTCCCGTAGTGAAGCAGGCCCACAGCCGTTGAATAATACGGCTCCTGAGCATAATCCGTTAAACCGGTGATATTCAGCGGCGCACCAATACGCACCTGCGTATGGAACACGCGCTGAGCACAGGCCGCAAGACCTTCAATTTGCGCCGCACCGCCGGTTAATACAATCCCCGCCGCAAGATGATGCTTAACACCCTGCTGACGAAGCTGTTCCTGTAACTGTAAAATCTCTTCGTTGACCAGGTTGAGCAGCTCGGTATAGCGCGGCTCAATCACCTCTGCCAACGTCTGGCGCTGCAGGCTACGCGGTGGACGACCACCGACGCTCGGCACTTCAACGCTCTCATCTTTGCCAACGATAGACCCCAGCGCACAGCCGTGGCGCACTTTAATTGCTTCTGCATCGCTCGGCGGCGTACCAAAGGCGTAAGCAATATCGCTGGTCACAACGTTCCCGGCATAAGGGATCACTTTGGTGTGGCGCAACGCACCGCCGGTATAGACGGCGATATCCATTGTACCACCACCAATATCGACCACACAGACACCCAGTTCACGTTCATCTTCGGTCAGCACGGAATAACTTGCCGCCAGACCCGCGAAAATAAGTTGGTCAACTTTCAGGCCACAACGTTCAACGGCTTTTACAATGTTCTTCGCCATATCGTTGTGACATGTGATCAGGTGCACTTTTGCCTGCATACGTACGCCAGAAAGACCGACCGGGTTCTTGATCCCTTCCTGGTAGTCAATCGCATATTCCTGCGGAATGACATGCAGCACGCGATGTTCGTCGCGGACACGCACGGATTTCGCCGTGTGCACTACGTTTTCAACGTCTTCCTGCGTCACTTCTTCTTCGGAAATCGGCACCATACCAATTTCGTTCTGGCAGCTAATGTGCTTACCAGAAAGGGCCAGATAGACAGACGAAATCTGGCAATCTGCCATCAGTTCAGCCTGATCGATGGCGCGCTGAACGCATTTCACCACCGATTCAAGATCGTTTACCCCACCTTTATCCATACCACGGGAAGGGCAACTGCCTACGCCAATGATATTGACCATACCGTCGGGCAGAACTTCCCCTACTAAAGCGGCAACCTTCGCGGTGCCAATCTCCAGTCCAACTACCAGTTTTCTGTCCGTCGCCTTGATCATTGTTGTTCTGCCTGTACCTGTGCCTGATTCTGTTGCTGATTAGGTTCCTCGACCGGAGCCGGTACCCAACCGACTGCTGCGCCTGAGTCATAGCGCAAATCAACGTAGCTTATCCTTTTGCCGTCAGTCTGTGCCTGCTGCTGTAAAACCGGGTAAAGTTCGACAAAACGCGCCAGACGCTTCATGGTGTCCCCGCGTCCCAGGTTGAGCTTAATGCCGTTCGTTAACGTCAGCTGCCAGGAACGGCGCGCCGTCATGGCAGCATCTTTTAACGTAAACCTGTCCTTCGCCAGCACCTGACCCATTTCGCGAAAACCCTGTAATACTTCGTTTTCGCTACCTTCCGGGCCATACAACATCGGTAAATTTTGCTTGTTGACACGATCGGCCGGGACGCTGAAGGAATTTCCGTCTGCGTCAACCATGTGCTGATCATTCCAACGCGCAATGGGCACAAATTCAACCAGATGAATCTTCAATTCATCAGGCCATTGCTTTCTTACGCTCGCCTGTTTTATCCATGGCAGACGTTCAATCTGACTCTGGATAATATTGACGTCCTGAGTCATGAAAGTGCCAGGCGAGCCCAGCGCCAGTATTGACTGGCGAATATCGTCGTTACGCGTATAGTGACGCTCACCGGTGACCACCAGCTTAGAGAGCGGCAACCGCTGCGCATCTTCCATCCAGCCCAGGACCATCCAGCCGCTGATAAACACGGTGCACAGCACCCCGAGCAGGAAAATGATGCCTGCAAGACGCGTTCCATTACTGCGGCGTGAAGAGGTGTATTCGTCCTCGTCATCGCGGTTGCGCGTGTTCAATGCAGCCTGAGACATATCAGCCCGCCTGGTCCAGAATGCGTACGACTAACTGCGAGAAACTCATCCCCGCCTGACGCGCGGCCATCGGCACAAGGCTGTGGCTCGTCATACCCGGAGAGGTGTTGGCTTCCAGCAGATAAAATTGTCCATCTTTGTCTTGCATCACATCGATGCGTCCCCAGCCCTGGCAACCCAGAACATGCCAGGCTTTAAGCACCAGGGACTGTAAATCGGCTTCACGCTCAGCTTCAAGACCACTTGGGCAGAAATATTGCGTCTCATCAGAGAGATACTTCGCCTCATAATCATAGAAGACTCCGGCGGGTTGGATACGGATTGACGGTAAAATTTCTTCGCCAAGCATCGCGACGGTAAATTCCGGCCCGCTAAGCCATTTTTCAATCAGAACTTCTTCATCATGTTGAAATGCCAGTGCTAAAGCGGACGAAAGATCTTCAGCTTTGTCGACTTTGGACATTCCCACGCTGGAGCCTTCCCGGCTGGGCTTTACAATAACCGGTAAGCCCAGTTCAGCAATGCGTGCATTAACGCTGTCCGAAAGGCCCAATTCAAATTCGCGACGCGTCAGCGCTACCCATGGCGCAACAGGTAATCCCGCGCCCTGCCACAGCAGCTTGCTGCGCAGTTTGTCCATTGAGATAGCGGAAGCCATCACGCCGCTGCCGGTGTACGGCAGGCCGATCAGATCAAGAAGCCCCTGCAGGGTTCCGTCTTCACCACCACGACCATGCAAAGCGATAAAGACTTTATCGAAGCCCATGGCTTTTAATTGCGTCACGTCGACCTCTTTTGGGTCGACCAGGTGCGCGTTGACGCCCCCCTCCCGCAGGCCCGCCAGCACAGCCGCGCCGGAATTCAGGGAAACCTCGCGTTCAGCAGAGGTGCCGCCAGACAGGACAGCAATCTTATCAGCCATGATGCTCATCCTCCTGGGTTTGCGGCTTCAGTTTGATTTCAGCTAAGGTACGGGCGATTTTGCCGATATTTCCCGCGCCCTGAATCAGAATCAAATCGTTACCCGTCAGGACCGGTGCCAGAATTTCCGCCACCTGCGCAGGGTCAGAAACCAGAATAGGGTCAACCTTACCGCGTCCACGGATTGTACGGCACAGGGAGCGGCTGTCAGCCCCTGGAATCGGCGTCTCGCCTGCGGCGTATACGTCCAGCATTAACAGGGTGTCTACCTGTGACAGGACGCTGGCGAAATCGTCATACAGATCGCGCGTACGCGTGAAGCGGTGCGGCTGGAAGATCATCACCAGATTTTTGTCAGGCCAGCCCGCGCGTGCGGCTTTAATGGTGGCGTCCACTTCGGTCGGATGGTGGCCGTAGTCGTCCACCAGCATCGCCGAACCGGCTTTACCGTTCACGGCATCCAGCGGGAATTCACCGAGGAAGTCGAAACGGCGACCGGTGCCCTGGAAGCTTTCCAGCGCGCGCAGAATCGCATCATCATCAATGCCTTCTTCCGTCGCGACGGCCACTGCCGCTGCGGCATTGAGGGCGTTATGGCGCCCTGGTGCATTCAGCGTGACGTGCAGCAGCTCTTTGTCCTGACGCGCCAGCGTGAAGTGTCCCTGCGCGCCAATCTGTTTGTACTCCTCCACGCGAACGTCAGCGTCTTCGCTGAAGCCGTAGGTGGTGATTTGACGACCCACGCGCGGCAGCAGCTCGCGGATCACCGGATCGTCTACGCACATTACCGCACGTCCATAGAACGGCAGGTTGTGCAGGAAGTTGATGAAGGTCTGCTTTAAGTTCTCGAAATCACCCTGGTATGTATCCATATGGTCAGCTTCGATGTTAGTGACAATCGCCACCATCGGCTGCAGGTGCAGGAACGACGCGTCGCTCTCATCCGCTTCAGCAATCAGATAACGACTGTGGCCCAGACGTGCATGCACGCCTGCGGCTTTGACCAGACCGCCGTTGACGAACGTCGGATCGAGCCCCGCTTCCGCATAAATACTGGAAACCATCGCCGTGGTCGTGGTTTTACCGTGGGTCCCGGCAATGGCGATGCCGTGACGAAAACGCATCAGTTCCGCCAGCATTTCTGCACGGCGGATCACCGGAATGCGCGCTTCGTGCGCAGCAACGATTTCAGGGTTGTCAGAGGAGATGGCGCTTGAGACCACCACCACGCTCGCATCGCGCACGTTTTCCGGACGATGGTTGAAATAGATAGTCGCCCCAAGCGACGCCAGCTGCTGCGTAACAGGGTTTGGCGCCAGGTCAGACCCGCTGATCTGATAGCCTTCGTTAGCTAACACTTCGGCAATACCGCCCATGCCAGCACCACCGATGCCAACAAAGTGAATGTGCCGGACGCGACGCATCTCGGGCACGATTGAACGCAGTTTTGCCAGTTGTTGTGTATTCATTCTCTAAACGCCATCGACTACTTAAAATTCGTGCAGCGCAACACGCGCTGCGAGGGTTAAGCCTGGGCTGCCAGGCTCACTTCTTTTGCCACCCGTTCCGTCGCATCAGGGATAGCGGCCGCGCGCGCGCGTTGTGCCATCTCCAGCAGTGCGTCTCTGTTCCAGCCCGCCAGGGTGGTGGCGACCGCGTCGGCGGTAAATTGTGGCTGCTCAAATATCTTCGCCGCACCGGCTTTCTCAAGCGGCAGCGCATTCCAGTACTGCTGTCTGTCTTTGTGCTGGAACGGCACAAACAGGGCCGGCAGACCCGCGGCGGCGATCTCACTCACCGTCAGCGCGCCTGAGCGACAGACCACGACATCGGCCCAGGCATACGCTGCCGCCATGTCGTCGATAAACTCTGTGACTTTATGCTGCGGCTGACCTTCGTCTGCGTAAGCCTGCTCAACGGTCTGCTGAGCGCCTTTCCCGCTCTGGTGCCAGATGGTAACGGTATCGCCCAGCTTTGCAGCTACCTGCGGCATCGTCTGGTTCAAGATACGTGCGCCCTGAGAGCCGCCGACGACCAGCACACGAACCGGCCCTTCACGGCCCGTCAGGCGAGCGTCCGGCAGCGGCAGCGCCAGCACGTCGACACGCACGGGATTACCCACTACGTCCGCTTTTGGGAACGCGCCGGGAAACGCCTGCATCACTTTAGTGGCGATCTTCGCCAGCCACTTGTTAGTCAGACCGGCAATACCGTTCTGCTCATGCAGAACGACGGGAATACCTAACGACCACGCCGCCAGCCCGCCGGGCCCCGAGACATAGCCGCCCATGCCCAGCACCACATCGGGCTTAAAGCGCTTCATAATGGTGCGCGCCTGACGCCAGGCGTTAAAAATACGCACCGGTGCCAGCAGCATTGCCTTGAGGCCTTTGCCCCGAAGGCCGGAAATACGAATAAAGTCGATCTCGATACCGTGCTTCGGTACCAGGTCGGCCTCCATGCGGTCTGCGGTTCCCAGCCAGCGTACCTGCCAGCCCTGATCCATTAAATGGTGCGCAACCGCAAGCCCCGGGAACACGTGTCCGCCGGTACCGCCTGCCATCACCATTAACCGCTTCGGTTGATTCATCGTGAACCTCGTGTAAACGCCTGGGCTTTTTCCAGACGCGTTTCATAATCTATGCGCAACAACAGCATGATGGCCGTCGACATAATCAACAGACTGGAACCACCATAACTGATCAACGGCAACGTCAGACCTTTGGTCGGCAGCATACCCGCTGCGGCCCCGACGTTAACCAATGCCTGGAAGCTAAACCAGATACCAATTGAGCAGGCCAGGAAGCCTGAGAAGCGGTGATCGATCTCCAGCGCTTTCCGGCCGATGGACATGGCGCGGAAAGCGACGAAGAATACCATTAATAGCGCTAATACCACACCGATATAACCCAGTTCTTCCGCAATAATGGAGAAGATGAAGTCAGTATGCGCTTCCGGTAAATACTCAAGTTTCTGTACCGAGTTCCCCAGCCCCTGTCCCCAGACTTCACCGCGACCAAAGGCCATCAGCGACTGCGTCAGCTGATAACCGCTGCCGAACGGATCTTCCCAGGGGTTCCAGAACGAGGTCACACGGCGAATACGGTAAGGCTCGGCGAGGATCAGCAGCACAACCGCCGAAATCCCCATCCCGATAATAGCGATGAACTGCCACAGCTTCGCGCCCGCCAGGAACAGCATGGCCAGGGTGGTAACGAACAGCACGACAACGGTACCGAGGTCAGGCTGCGCCAGCAGTAATACCGCCAGCACCAGAATCACGCCCATCGGTTTTAAGAAGCCGCGCAGGTTGTTACGCACCTCATCTACCTTACGCACCAGGTAGTTAGCCAGGTAGCAGAACAGGGAGAGCTTGGTAAATTCCGCAGGCTGAATACGCAGCGGACCGAAGGCGATCCAGCGGGATGCCCCGTTAACGGAGCTGCCCACCACCAGTACGATCAGCAGCATAATAATCGACGCGATCAGCATCGCCGTGCTGTGCCGCTGCCAGAACTCCATCGGCAGACGCAAGGTCACCAGTGCCAGACAGAACGCCAGAATGATGTAAAGACCATCACGTTTGGCAAACAGGAAAGGATCGTTCGCCAGACGCTGCCCGACGGGCATTGATGCCGACGTCACCATAATAAAGCCTACCGCCGCCAGCCCCATCGTGAGCCAGAATAGCGTGCGGTCGTACATGATCAGGCTGTCGTTATCTTTTTGACGAGAGCCCATCACCCAGCCTTTGAGCGCCGCAAACAGCCATGCCAGGATCCCAAATCCTGGCAGGCGCGGCATTTTCAGGCGAGGGAGAGATAAACGCATCAGCCTAACTCCTTCGCCAGGCGGGTAAAGACATCACCACGCTGTTCGAAATTCTTGAATTGATCGAGGCTGGCACAGGCCGGAGAGAGCAGCACCATATCGCCTGGCTTCACGCGAGGGGCAATCAGCCGCATCGCCTGTTCCATGGTTTCGGTTTGTACGGCAACCTCAGGGCGCAGTTCAGCCAGCTCGCTGCCGTCACGGCCGAAGCAGTACAGGCGGATGTTATCGCCGGAGAGATACGGCTTCAGCGAGGAAAAATCCGCTGATTTACCATCGCCGCCCAGCAGTAAATGCAGGGTGCCGTCAACGTGCAGCCCGTTCAGCGCGGCCTCCGTGCTGCCCACGTTGGTGGCTTTGGAGTCGTTTATCCAGCGCACGCCGTTGTGCTCCAGCGCCAGCTGGAAACGGTGCGCCAGGCCTGAAAACGTGGTTAACGCCTGCAGGCTGGAGGAGCGCGGCAGCCCTACAGCATCCGCCAGCGCCAGCGCCGCCAGGGCATTGGTGTAGTTGTGCTGACCTGTGAGCTTCATCTCTTTCACGTTCAGCACTTTCTCACCCTTCACGCGCAGCCAGGTTTCACCCAGCTGGCGGTTCAGATGATAATCCCCCATCGTGATACCGAAGCTGATACAGCGATCGTCTGCGCCACGCACCGGCATGGTCAGCGCGTCATCGGCATTAACAACGCAGACTTTGGCATTTTCATAAACGCGGAGCTTAGCGGCACGGTACTGCTGCAGGCCAAATGGATACCTGTCCATATGATCTTCAGTCACGTTGAGGATCGTCGCAGCCGCAGCATGCAGGCTGGAAGTCGTTTCCAGCTGGAAGCTGGAGAGTTCCAGCACGAACAGCTCACAGCCTTTGTCCAGCAGCATCAGAGCAGGTAAACCAATGTTACCGCCAACGCCGACGTTCATGCCTGCCGCTTTCGCCATTTCACCCACCAGAGTGGTGACGGTGCTTTTACCGTTAGAACCGGTAATCGCGATAACGGGCGCCTGCACTTCACGGCAGAACAGCTCGATATCGCCGACAATTTCCACACCCGCATCCGCGGCAGCGCTCAGCGAAGGATGCGCCAGCGCCATACCTGGGCTTGCGACAATCAGATCGGCTGCCAGCAGCCAGTCATCATTCAGACCACCAAGGTGGCGTTCAACCTGTTCCGGCAGTTTGTCCAGACCCGGCGGAGAGACACGCGTATCCATCACGCGTGGCGTCACGCCGCGTGCGAGGAAAAAGTCCACGCAGGAGAGTCCCGTAAGGCCCAACCCGATGATAACGACTTTTTTGCCCTGGTAATCTGCCATGATTAACGTACCTTCAGCGTTGCCAGGCCAATCAGCACCAGCATCAGCGAAATAATCCAGAAGCGCACAATAACGCGCGGCTCCGGCCAGCCTTTCAGTTCATAGTGGTGGTGAATCGGCGCCATACGGAAGATGCGCTGACCGCGCAGCTTGAAGGAACCGACCTGCAAAATCACCGACAGGGTTTCAACCACAAACACGCCGCCCATAATCACCAGCAGGAACTCCTGACGCAGCAGCACGGCGATAATGCCGAGCGCACCGCCCAAAGCCAGAGAACCGACGTCACCCATAAAGACCTGCGCCGGATAAGTGTTGAACCACAGGAAGCCAAGCCCCGCCCCGACAATTGCCGTACAGACGATCACCAGCTCACCCGCATGGCGCAGATAAGGGATGTGCAGGTAGTTCGCAAAGTTCATGTTACCGGTCGCCCACGCCACCAGCGCGAAACCGGCCGCCACAAAGACGGTTGGCATAATGGCCAGGCCATCCAGACCGTCGGTCAGGTTAACGGCATTACCGGTGCCGACAATCACAAAGTAGGCCAGCAGAATGTAGAACAGCCCCAGCTGCGGCATAACGTCTTTGAAGAACGGCACAACCAGCTCGGTGGCCGGTGTGTCTTTGCCTGCCAGATACAGCGCGAAGGCTACGCCAAGCGCGATCACCGACATCCAGAAATATTTCCAGCGCGCGATCAGGCCCTTAGTATCTTTACGAACGACTTTGCGGTAATCATCAACAAAACCGATGATCCCATAACCCACCAGTACCGTCAGAACGCACCAGACGTACGGGTTGGAGGGATACGCCCACAGCAGCACGGAAACGACGATGGCGGTCAGGATCATGATCCCGCCCATGGTCGGGGTACCGCGTTTGCTGAAGTGCGATTCCGGACCGTCGTTACGCACAACCTGGCCGAAAGAGAGTTTTTGCAGACGGGCAATCATGCGCGGGCCCATCCACAACGAGATGAACAGCGCAGTCAGCAGGCTGACGATGGCGCGAAACGTCAGATACGAAAAGACGTTAAAGCCTGAATAATATTTGACCAAATGTTCGGCCAGCCAAACTAACATGTCCCGTTCTCCTGTAATGCGTGCACAACCTCTTCCATGGCGGCACTACGTGAACCTTTAACTAATACAGTCACAATTTGTTTTTCTGTAATTAATGCCTTAAGGCGCTCGATCAATGCCGTTTTATCGGCAAAATGCTCGCCAACGCCGCTGGCCTGGCTAATCGCCTGGCTCAGTTTTCCTGCGCTCAGGACACAGTCCAGCCCCGCAGCTTTCGCCGCTTCACCGACCTGGGTATGACAGGCTTCGCTTTCGTCGCCCAGCTCTGCCATGTCGCCAACCACCATGATGCGGTAGCCCGGCATTTCAGATAACACCTGCACCGCCGCCGTCATTGAACCAACGTTCGCGTTGTAGGAGTCATCCAGCAGCAGTTTGTTTTCCGAAAGCTGAATCGGGAACAGACGACCCGGCACGGCTTTCAGGTTCGCCAGCCCGGCTTTGATCGCCTCATGTGTAGCGCCCACCGCCGTTGACAGCGCCGCCGCCGCAAGGGCATTGGCGATGTTATGGCGACCCGGCAGCGGCAGCAGAACCTCCACGCCCCCCGTTGGGGTCGTGAGGGTGAACTCGGTGCCGTGGGACGTCACATGGATATTGGTCGCCGTAAAATCACTGTTGGCCGCATTTGGCGAGAAGCGCCAGGTTTTACGCGAGCCAATGATGCTCTGCCAGTTCAGCCAGTCGTTGTTATCGGCGTTCAGAATAGCGATACCGTTATCCGGCAGGCCGGTATAAATCTCACCTTTCGCTTTCGCCACGCCTTCCAGCGAGCCAAAACCTTCCAGGTGCGCAGCCGCGAGGTTATTCACCAGCGCAGCTTCCGGGCGAGTCAGGCTCACGGTCCAGGCGATTTCGCCCTGGTGGTTTGCTCCTAACTCGATCACCGCATAGTCATGTTCTTTGGTCAGGCGAAGCAATGTCATCGGCACGCCGATATCATTATTGAGGTTGCCCGCGGTATAAAGCGTATTACCGCACTGGCCGAGGATCGCCGCCGTCATCTCTTTCACTGACGTTTTGCCTGAGGATCCGGTCAGCGCGACGACGCGAGCAGGCACCTGCTGACGCACCCAGGCAGCCAGCTCACCGAACGCGAGGCGCGTATCTTTCACTACAATTTGCGGCAGATCGATATCGAGCTTGCGGCTGACCAGCAGCGCACCGGCGCCGTTCTCTTTGGCCTGTTCAGCAAAATCATGCGCGTCAAAACGTTCGCCTTTCAGCGCCACAAACAGACAGCCTGCAGTGATTTTGCGGGTGTCCGTCGTTACGGCATCAATGGTCAGGTCTTGCCCGTGCAGGTCGCCCTTCAGGATTGCAGCGGCCTGACGTAACGTGATGCTAATCATGCCACGACTCCCAGCAGGCGTGCTGCCGTTACGCGGTCCGAGTAGTCCAGACGGCGATTGCCAACGATCTGATAATCTTCATGCCCTTTGCCCGCTAACAGGACAACATCATTCTCCTGCGCCTGCATAATGGTATTGGTCACGGCTTCCGCACGGCCTTCCACCACGCGAGCACGGCCCGCGTCCAGCATGCCCGCCAGAATGTCATTGATGATGGCGCGCGGCTCTTCCGTACGCGGGTTGTCATCGGTTACTACCGGAATATCTGCGAACTGCTCGGCAATAGCCCCCATCAGCGGGCGTTTGCCTTTATCGCGATCGCCGCCGCAGCCAAACACGCACCAGAGCTTCCCGGCGCAGTGCAGGCGCGCCGCTTCGAGCGCTTTTTCCAGCGCATCCGGCGTGTGGGCATAATCAACCACAACGGTCGGTTTGCCCGGCGCGCTGAACACTTCCATACGGCCGCAAACCGGCTGCAGACGCGCTGAGGTTTTCAGCAGTTCAGCCATCGGATAACCCAGTGCCAGCAGCGTCGTCAGCGCCAGCAGCAGGTTGCTGACGTTGAACGCGCCCATCAGGCGGCTTTCAATTTCGCCTTCACCCCAGGAAGAGGCAAAGCGGATTGTCGCCCCACTGTCGTGGTAATTCACCTCAACCGCCTTCAGCCAGCGGCCGTGGCAGTTCGGATTGATATGGTCTTCCATCGACACCGCAACCGCATCCGGCAGCTTCGCCAGCCAGCGGCGGCCCACTTCGTCGTCGGCGTTGATGATGGCTTGTCCGTAATGGTGAGTGGAGAACAGCAGCCATTTCGCGGCTTCGTAATGCTCCATATCACCATGATAATCAAGATGATCGCGACTCAGGTTAGTAAACACTGAAGCGGCAAATTTCAGCGCCGCAACCCGATGCTGTACCAGGCCGTGCGAAGAGACCTCCATCGCAGCAAAGGTTGCCCCCTGCCCAGCCAGACCTGCAAGCACATGCTGTACGTCTACCGCCGAGCCGGTGGTGTTTTCCGTCGGGCTCACTTTGCCCAGCAGGCCGTTACCTACGGTACCCATCACTGCACCGGTTTCACCCAACAGCTGGGCCCACTGCGCCATCAGCTGCGTGGTGGTGGTTTTACCGTTCGTGCCCGTCACGCCGACCAGACGCAGTTGGTCGGAAGGTTCGTGATAAAAACGTCCCGCCAGCGCGGAGAGACGCTCGTTTAACTGGCTGAGATAGATAACCGGCACCCCGTGCATTTCACGGATCTCACCGTCGGTTGCCTCATCTTTGGCCTCAGCAATAATGGCAGCCACACCTTGCGCAATCGCCTGCGGGATATAACGACGCCCGTCCGCCTGATGACCGACCACCGCCACAAAAAGATCGCCAGAAGCAGCCACGCGGCTGTCCAGTACCATCTCTCGCAGTGCTCGCTCCGGTGCATTTGGCACCCACGGAGCGAGAAGGTCGCGCAAATTACGATCTGCCACCTGTACCCTCGCCTTGATTAATTACAAATTCACTTTTTTCGCCCGTCGCCAGCGCATCCGGTTCAATGTTCATGGTGCGTAACACACCGCCCATGATAGCCCCGAACACAGGCGCGGAGACGGCGCCGCCGTAGTATTTACCCGCCTGTGGATCGTTTATTACGACCACCAGCGCAAAACGCGGATTGCTTGCAGGCGCAACGCCTGCGGTATAGGCAATATATTTGTTGATGTAGCGGCCGTCTGGCCCCACCTTTTTCGCTGTACCGGTCTTGATGGCAATGCGATAGCCTTTGATCGCCGCCTTCACGCCGCCGCCGCCAGGCAGCGCCACGCTTTCCATCATGTGCACCACGGTACGAACGACAGATTCCGGGAAGATACGCTCGCCCGGAACCGGTGGATCAACTTTAGTAATCGACAGCGGACGATAGACGCCATAGCTGCCAATCGTTGCATAGACTCGCGCTAGCTGTAACGGAGTTACCATTAGCCCGTAGCCGAAAGAGAAGGTGGCCCTCTCTATGTCAGACCACCGTTGTTTTTGAGGATATAAGCCACTGCGTTCTCCGACCAACCCCAAATTGGTCGCCTTTCCAAGTCCAAAACGTGAGTAAGTCTCTACTAACGCTGAGGACGGCATCGCTAACGCCAGCTTTGAAACGCCGACGTTACTCGACTTCTGTAATACCCCGGTCAGGGTCAATTCGCTGTAGCGCGCCACGTCTTTGATTTCGTGACCGTTAATTCGGTATGGAATGGTATTCAGTACGGTGTTTTCGTTGACGATACCGCGCTGAAGTGCAGTCATGACCACCATCGGCTTAACCGTCGAACCCGGTTCGAACACGTCGGTGATGGTACGGTTACGCATAACATCCTTCTGCGTGCCGGTAAGATTATTAGGGTTGTAGGACGGGCTATTGGCCATCGCCAGCACTTCACCCGTGCTGACATCAACTAACACAGCACTGCCCGATTCCGCTTTGTTGAAGGCCACGGCATTGTTCAGCTCGCGGTAAACCAGCGCCTGTAATCGCTCATCAATACTCAGCGCAAGGTTGTGTGCGGCCTGGCTGTCCGTTGAGGAAATATCCTCGATCACGCGACCATAGCGGTCTTTACGCACAATGCGCTCGCCGGGCTGGCCGGTAAGCCATTTATCAAAGCTTTTTTCAACGCCTTCAATCCCCTGGCTATCGACGTTAGTAAAGCCAATGAGGTGAGCAGTCACTTCGCCGGATGGATAGTAACGACGGGATTCTTCACGCAGATGGATCCCCGGCAGCTTCAATTTTTTGATGTAGTCCGCCATGTCAGGGTTCACCTGACGTGCCAGATAGATAAAGCGCCCTCTCGGGTTCGTATTCACGCGTGAAGCTAACTGGTCCAACGGCATCTTCAGCGCATCCGCAAGGGCCTTCCAGCGGTTATCAAGTGTGATACCGCCAGCATCATGCAATTCTTTAGGATCGGCCCAAATCGCCTTCACCGGCACGCTCACCGCTAGCGGACGACCCGAGCGATCGGTAATCATCCCACGGGATGTCGACACTTCCTGAACGCGCAGGGAACGCATGTCACCCTGGCGTACCAGCATGTCAGGAGCGATGATTTGTAGCCAGGCCACGCGTCCAAGCAGAAAACCCAGAGCGAGTAAAATGCAGCCGCAAAGCAACGCAAAACGCCAACTGATAAAGTTGGCCTGTTCTTCCTGACGTTTTGGTTTTAGCGTTTTTGCCGCTGCTTTCATGCGTCGCGTTTTCCCTTATTTTTGTACTACGATATTTTCCTGCGAAGGATCAACATGCTGCAATTGCAGCTTTTCCGTTGCGATCCGTTCAACCCGGCTGTGATCGCCGAGCGCGTTTTCTTCAAGGATCAGATTTCGCCATTCAATATCCAGCGCATCGCGTTCCAGTACCATCTGCTCGCGTTGCGCAGTCAATAAACGTGTATGGTGGGCGGTGGTCACCACCGTAACTGCCGTGACAATGATGCAAATGAACAGACAGAGTGGCAGTTTCCCAAACCGCAAAAGATCGTCGCCGATCACGCCAGGCAAGGCATGGCGCTCGTTGCTTCCTAACGAATCCTTAACTTTGCTTAGGGTCTCTGTCACTCTGCCGATCATGCGTTCGTCCTCTCTGCAACACGCAGCACTGAACTACGGGCGCGTGGATTCTCTGCCACTTCTTCTTCGCCCGGCATCAACTTGCCTAATGCTCGCAACTGACGGCCACCCAGCTTCCTGAGTTGTTCTTCCGTCATCGGCAGCCCCGCTGGCACCTGTGGACCGCGGCTTTGTTCACGCATAAAGCGTTTCACAATACGGTCTTCCAGCGAATGGAAGCTGATGATGGATAACCGCCCCCCCGGGGCCAGCACGTCGAGCGAGCTTTTTAGCGCCAGCTCTATTTCCTCCAGTTCACTGTTTACCCAGATGCGAACCGCCTGGAAGGTACGGGTCGCGGGATGTTTGTGCTTATCCTTCACCGGTGTCGCCGCCGCGATCACTTCGGCCAACTCTTTGGTGCGGGTCATTGGTTCAATGCGATTACGCTCAACGATGGCGCGCGCGATTCGTTTGCCAAAGCGCTCTTCGCCAAACGTTTTGATGACCCATGCAATATCGGCTTCGTCAGCGGTCTGTAACCACTCAGCGGCAGACTGACCGCGCGTCGGATCCATCCGCATATCTAGCGGACCATCACGCATAAAGGAGAAACCACGTTCGGCATCATCAAGTTGGGGTGAAGAGACGCCAAGATCGAGGAGAATCCCGTCGATCTTGCCCGTCAGGCCGCGCTCAGCAACATAATCTGCGAGCGCAGAGAAAGGTCCATGCACGATGGAAAAGCGTGGGTCATTGATGGTCTGAGCAACCGCAATTGCCTGCGGATCGCGATCGATTGCCAGCAGACGTCCTTCCTCTCCAAGCTGGGAGAGAATCAAACGCGAGTGACCACCGCGACCAAACGTGCCATCAATGTAGATGCCATCCGGACGAATATTCAGACCGTTTACGGCCTCGTCCAGTAACACCGTTTTGTGTTTATAATTTTCCATCATATTTATAGAGACAAGTCCTGCAGCCGTTCCGATAATGTCGCGGAATCAGACTGCTCAGCGTCGATATCTTCCTTGACCTGTTGATACCAGGTCGTTTCATCCCACAGTTCAAATTTGTTGAACTGCCCGACCAGCATCACTTCTTTGGTCAGACCGGCATGTTGCCGTAACACAGGGGCAATCAGTAACCGCCCTGCGTTATCCATCTGACATTCACTGGCATGTCCCAATAACAGCCGCTGCACGCGGCGTTCCTGCGGGTTCATGCTCGACAGTCGCGACAGCTTTTGCTCAATAATTTCCCATTCAGGCAAGGGGTAAAGCAGCAGGCAGGGGGAGTTAATGTCAATGGTGCAAACCATTTGACCCGCAGCGTTCTCGATCAGCTGGTCGCGATATCGGGTTGGTACCGATAAACGCCCTTTGCTGTCGAGATTGACTAACGTTGCTCCACGGAACATGCCAGTCTCACCCCTCCTCACCACTTTAACCCACAAATTCCCACCTAAAGGAGTTTACGGAGCGAGGGAAAAGCTTGTCAAGCCAGGACTCTCCCTGTAAGGACTCGAACGCCCTCTATTTACAGAGATAAACAGTCCTGGTTAATAACTGCACAACTGGCGAGGCAAAATTAACGTTATGAATATTTGTAAGAAAAAAACCGAATATGCACACTAGCGTTAAAGCTCACTCAATATCATCGCAGATAAATATAAAGTGTCAGTTTGCGACGCGGGCAGCATTTTATGACAGATTCTCAGGGGATAACAGCGCCAGATTCACTCTGGCACCGGGTAAGCGCGGCAGTTGCCACGTAAGCAGCTACAGGAGGAGGAAAAACGTCTGAATATTCATCGGCCGAATAGGGTTTGTAACAAAATAATACAAAGATAGCTGTTTAAAATCGCTGAGATGTTCTTTAAAGGACAATTTAAAAGCCAAAATGAATTAAGAAAAATAGGCGATTATGATCTCACAAGAATTATCCTAATTTCTCTCCGGGAATTATCCGCACGATTTATCGCAGCAAAATGGGGCAGACTTCCCCGCCCCGGTCATTTCATTTTTGGCGGCTTAAAATTCCGCGATGATAGAGATTACGTTTGATACGCGTCAGGCCCGGCTTAGGTTTGCGCGGCTCATCCAGGCTTGCCAGCACAATCTCCAGCACGCGTTCAGCCACATCACGGTGACGCTGTGCTACCGCCAGCACCGGACACTGGAGGAAGTCGAGCAGCTCGTTATCCCCAAACGTGGCAATCGCCAGGTCAGAGGGAAGTTTACCTTCACGGCGTAAGGTTACATCCATGACACCCTGCAACAGCGCAAACGACGTGGTGAATAGCGCCTGCGGCATCGGGTGTGTCTCCAGCCATTTTTCGAACAGCTGCGCTGCGGCTTCACGCTCGTAACTGTTGGCATAGAGGTAGTGAACCTCGCGCGGATCGTCTTTCCAGGCGGTTCTGAACCCCTGCTCACGCAGGAAGCTAACGGAAAGCTCGGGCAGCGCGCCAAGATACAGCACAGTTTCAGCGGGGAAAGTTCGCAGCTCTGCGGCCAGCATTTCTGCATCGTCCTGATCCGCACCCACGACGCTGGTGAAATGCTCGCGATCGAGCGCGCGATCCAGCGCAACGATTGGGAACGGGTCGTTCGCCCAGCGCTGGTAGAACGGATGTTCTGGCGGTAGGGAGGTCGAAACAATAATGGCATCCACCTGGCGCTGGAGAAGATGTTCAATGCAGCGCATCTCGTTGTCGGGCTGATCTTCAGAGCAGGCAATCAGCAATTGATAACCGCGCTGGCGCGCCTGACGTTCGAGATAGTTGGCGATACGGGTATAGCTGGTGTTTTCCAGGTCAGGGATCACCAGACCAATAGAGCGGGTGCGCCCGGCGCGCAGACCGGCTGCGACAGCATTCGGATGGTAGTTATGCTCACGAACCACCGCCATAACTTTTTCAACGGTCTTGTCGCTGACACGGTACTGCTTTGCTTTACCGTTAATCACATAGCTGGCCGTTGTTCGTGACACGCCGGCTAGCCGGGCGATTTCATCCAGTTTCACAATTGCCCCTTAAAAAAAGAAAAGAATCCATGGCCCTGTCAAGGTTATGGTTAAATCTTTTAACATCTAAACGCAGAAAAGCCTTCGCGGCAACCGCTTTTATCTGCGTTGTCGGCTGATTACGCAAAAAAAAGCCCGGCTTTGGTGACCGGGCAGAAAGAGGCGAACCTTTTTGATAACTAACGCATGATTTTCTCGCCGCGTGACAGACCCACTACACCCGATCTCGCGACCTCGACAATTTTTGCAACATCCCGCACGGACGCGAGAAAAGCATCCAGCTTGTCGCTTGTCCCGACCAGCTGAACCGTATAAAGAGAAGGCGTGACGTCGATAATTTGTCCGCGGAAAATATCCGCATTGCGTTTAACTTCTTCACGCCCGTAGCCGCTGGCCTGGATTTTCACCAGCATGACCTCACGTTCAACGTAGGCCCCCTGCCCCAGCTCGCTCACGCGCAGCACATCAACCAGCTTATGCAGCTGTTTTTCAATTTGCTCAAGCACTTTCGCATCGCCAACGGTTTGAATCGTCATGCGCGACAGCGTTGGGTCTTCCGTTGGGGCAACGGTCAGGCTTTCAATGTTATAGCCGCGCTGCGCAAAAAGGCCAATGACGCGCGACAGTGCGCCAGACTCATTTTCCAGTAAAACCGATAATATCCGGCGCATATCAGGTTCTCTCCGTTTTGCTTAACCACATTTCATCCATACCACCTCCACGAATATGCATCGGATAAACGTGCTCGGTCCCATCAACAATCACATCCATAAAGACGAGGCGGTTGTTTTTAACGTGCTCAAGCGCTTGCGCGAGCTTTGTTTCCAGCTCTGCCGGATCGGTCACCCGCATGCCAACATGGCCGTAAGCTTCAGCAAGGCGAACAAAATCTGGCAGCGATTTCATGTAGGATTGAGAGTGACGGCCAGAGTAGATCATATCCTGCCACTGCTTCACCATACCGAGATAACCGTTATTCAGGTTCAGCACCAGTACCGGCAGTTCATATTGCAGCGCAGTAGACAGCTCCTGAATGTTCATCTGAATACTGCCGTCCCCCGTTACGCAGACGACGGTTTCATTCGGCAGCGCCAGCTTCACGCCCAACGCGGCAGGCAGACCAAAGCCCATTGTTCCTAAACCACCGGAGTTGATCCAGTGTCGCGGTTTATCAAACGGGTAATACAGGGCGGCAAACATCTGATGCTGCCCCACATCTGAGGTTACGTACGCCTCACCTTTCGTCAGGCGCCACACCGCTTCAATGACCGCCTGCGGCTTAATATTTTCACTTTGTGTGTCATATTTCAGGCACTGACGCGCGCGCCACTGTTCAATCTGCTGCCACCAGTCGCGGATCTCATCCAGCGGCTGGGTTGCACTCTCCTGGGCCAGCAGATCCAGCATTTGCTCCAGAACCTGCCGGGCATCACCGACGATAGGCACATCAGCCGATACCGTTTTTGAAATTGACGTTGGATCGATATCAATATGCAGCACGGTGGCGTTAGGGCAGTACTTCGCAAGGTTGTTTGTGGTGCGATCGTCAAAACGCACGCCGACGGCAAAAATCACATCGGAATGATGCATCGTCATGTTGGCTTCATAGGTACCGTGCATACCCAGCATACCCAGCGCCTGACGATGGGTTGCGGGGAACGCCCCCAGTCCCATCAGCGACGACGCCACAGGAAGGTTGAGTTTTTCAACCAACTCGCGAAGCTGGGCTTCACAGGCAGCGTTGATCGCACCGCCTCCGACATAGACCACCGGTTTTTTGGCTGCCAGAAGCGTTTGCAACGCCCGCTTGATCTGCCCTTTGTGCCCCTGCGTTGTTGGGTTATAAGAGCGCATGCTGACCGCTTCCGGCCAGACATAAGGCAGCTTGTTTGCCGGGTTGAGGATATCTTTAGGCAGATCGACCACCACCGGTCCAGGGCGTCCGCTCGCCGCCAGCCAGAAAGCTTTCTTCAGTACGCCGGGAATGTCTTCCGTTTGCTTGACCAGGAAGCTGTGCTTCACAACGGGACGCGAAATCCCGACCATGTCGCACTCCTGAAACGCATCGTAACCGATCAGTGAGGTTGCCACCTGCCCGGAGAGGATCACCAGCGGGATAGAGTCCATATACGCTGTCGCAATGCCGGTAATGGCGTTTGTCGCGCCGGGACCGGACGTGACTAATACCACACCCACTTCACCCGTCGCCCGCGCCAGGCCGTCAGCCATGTGTACCGCCGCCTGCTCGTGACGTACCAGAACATGGTCAATGCCCCCTACCGTGTGCAGCGCATCATAAATATCGAGAACCGCGCCGCCAGGGTAGCCGAACACTTGCTTTACGCCCTGATCGATCAGCGACCGAACGACCATTTCCGCGCCAGACAACATCTCCATGGTTTGCCTCCAGGCATTTTGTTATAGACGGAATGCCGAATTCATTTCCGCACCGTCTTACGATTGGGAGAAACCAATCTTATATTTTGCAGAGTGTTCTTTACCTTAACCGCTCGTTATGAGGCAGGCAATTAGCAAACCTGGAGAGATAAACGGTGCGTAAAGCAGAAAAAGCAGCCGTTAACTGAAGATATGGTTAATTCCTCTGGGAATAGAGGATGGGGTGATAAATCATCACTGAAAAGCGCGACAACGCAGGAAATCATCTATTTTTGCGAGCCAGAGAGCAGCCCAAAAAAAAGAACAACAGAACAAAATATCAATTATCTAAAAAAAACCAGGATAAATCACATAATCCGATGCAATTTATCCTGATGCGTTTACCGACGGCAAATGCCCACCAGCAGCTCTTCCATCCACTGATGTCCTTTATCCCGCCCCGCTGCTTCATGCCAGGAAAGATAACAGGTACGGCTATTTAGTTTGAGTGGCAGAGGTAAAATTTGCAGATTTAGAGAGTCAGAAAACTCTTCTGCCAGCCAGCGCGGCGCAATCGCCACCAGCTGTGTCTGTGAGACCACGTTTAATACGCTGACCATAGCCATGCCCTGATAAGCCACGCTTGCCTGTTTATCCGCAGTGTCATACCACGGCAGGCTAAAGGAAGCATATCTGTCGAGTGCAACAACGGCATGCTGCTCGTTATAAACATCGTTTTCGCGCAGCGGAGAATTCAGGCGTGGGTGTCTTTTACTGGCGACCAGAACCATTTCATCTTTAAACAGCGGCACGCAGGAGAATTCCGGACGACGGAACTCTTCATACCCGAGAACGAACTCGATCTCCTGATAGCGTAACTGATGTTCCGTGTTTTGATTCAGGGATGATTTAAAAACAAGATTGATATTTGGTGCGATCTCTTCAACTTTATTATAAATAATTGACGTTAAATAATTATCTAATGGACTACAGACACAAAGATGGAATACGCGCTCGCTGCTTAAGGGTTCAAAGCCCGATCCCGGCAGCTCATTTTGAACCAGTTGCAACGCCTGGCGAATAGATCCGAACAGCTGGAACGCGCGAGCCGTAGGCTGGATACCCCTCCCGTAGCGAACGAATAATTCGTCGTTAAACATGAGCTTAAGCCTGGCAACGGCATTACTCACGGCGGGTTGTGACATCCCCAAAGTTTGGGCCGCTCGGGTGATATTCTGTTCCTGCATGACAGCATCAAACACCGTCAGAAGATTCAGATCCACCGTGCGTAACTGCGGTTTAATCCCATCAGTAGCTTGAGGTTGTTTAATATTATTTTCTGGCACTTCTGACTCCACTGTCACGCTACACTCCCTTTGCCATCGTACGGTAATAATCTCGAAAAATATGATTTATCATGCAAATACGATCAGCGAAAGAGAATTATTTAAAATTCGGAATATATAAAGACTCTATATAAATGAAAATTAATGAGCGCAAATGATATCTTTGACTTTAGGATCTGAATGAAACCATAAACTAAACAAATATACAATTACCATCAGGTTAACGATGACTTAAGTATTATTAAACTGTTAATGCTATCGATCTACAGTTACTTAACATCCTGTTATCTCTTTTCGTTTTTCAACGTTCTGGAATAGATTCACTGCATTTATAACTTAATGATATCCAAACTCTTTAAGCACAAAGCATTCTCTTCAACACATTTCACTCATTTTAAACAATTATATTTATTTGTTTCTGCAACTCTTTTATTAAGTCCAAAATTAGACAATTAGTCGGGCTACGAAAGCTAAAACCAGCACAATTAGCTAAAGTTAATAACCTGTTGATTCCGTCTCTCGGGCCCGTTTTCATCTTCAGGGGTTGACATGAACAGCCGTATCCAGTACCACTAAAAGCATATTGAATTTAACGGAGCACGATTCATGACACGCACCATTCGTTTCACCGGTCTACTACTACTAAACGCATCCACTGTGCGCGGTAGACTGGCGGGCGAAATTCAGCGTTGAATCGTCACCAGTAAGACTAAAAACCCGCGCCACTGCGCGGGTTTTTTTATGCTCGTAGCAAGGCGCCCTAAGACTGACAAGGACCTAACCCATGAGCCAGCAAGTCATTATTTTCGATACTACTTTACGTGACGGTGAACAGGCATTACAGGCAAGCCTGAGTGTTAAAGAGAAACTGCAGATCGCGCTGGCTCTCGAACGTATGGGTGTCGACGTGATGGAGGTCGGTTTCCCTGTCTCGTCTCCGGGTGATTTCGAATCCGTCCAGACTATCGCCCGCACCATTAAAAACAGCCGCGTGTGTGCCCTGGCGCGCTGCGTAGAGAAAGATATCGACGTTGCCGCCGAGTCATTGAAGGTGGCCGAAGCGTTCCGTATCCACACCTTTATTGCGACCTCGCCCATGCACATCGCAACCAAGCTGCGCAGCACGCTGGATGAGGTGATTGAGCGCGCGGTTTACATGGTTAAGCGCGCACGCAACTATACCGATGACGTTGAATTCTCCTGTGAAGATGCGGGCCGTACGCCAATCGAAGACCTGGCGCGCGTCGTCGAAGCCGCCATCAATGCTGGTGCCAAAACCATCAACATTCCGGACACCGTCGGCTACACCATGCCGTTTGAGTTCTCCAACATCATCACCGGCCTGTATGACCGCGTACCAAATATTGATAAGGCAATTATCTCCGTCCACACCCACGATGATTTGGGTCTGGCCGTGGGTAATGCCATCGCCGCCGTCCACGCCGGGGCGCGTCAGGTTGAAGGCGCGATGAACGGCATCGGCGAACGTGCGGGCAACTGTTCGCTGGAAGAAGTGATCATGGCGATCAAAGTACGCAAAGACATCATGAACGTGCACACCCGCATCAATCACAACGAAATCTGGCGCACCAGCCAGACCGTCAGCCAGATTTGCAACATGCCCATTCCGGCCAACAAAGCGATTGTCGGCACTGGCGCCTTCGCACACTCCTCCGGTATTCACCAGGATGGCGTGCTGAAGAACCGTGAAAACTACGAAATCATGACCCCGGAATCCATTGGTCTGAACCAGGTGCAGTTGAACCTGACCTCCCGTTCAGGCCGTGCGGCGGTTAAGCACCGTATGGAAGAGATGGGTTATAAGGACAGCGATTACAACATGGATCAGCTGTATGACGCGTTCCTGAAGCTGGCCGACAAAAAAGGCCAGGTCTTCGACTACGACCTGGAAGCACTGGCCTTTATCAACAAACAGCAGGAAGAGCCGGAGCACTTCCGTCTGGATTACTTTAACGTGCAGTCCGGCTCCAGCGACATCGCTACCGCCTCGGTCAAGCTGGCCTGCGGAGATGAAATTAAAGCAGAGGCAGCTAACGGTAACGGCCCTGTCGATGCGATTTACCAGGCGATTAATCGCGTCACCGAGTACGACGTTGAGCTGGTCAAATATGACCTGACGGCCAAGGGCCACGGCAAAGATGCGCTGGGTCAGGTGGATATCGTGGTCAATTACAATGGCCGCCGCTTCCATGGCGTGGGCCTGGCGACAGATATCGTTGAATCCTCCGCGAAGGCGATGGTGCATGTTCTGAACAACATCTGGCGCGCCGCCGAAGTCGAAAAAGAGTTGCAACGCAAAGCTCAGAATAAAGAGAACAACAAGGAAACCGTGTAATGTCGAAGAATTACCATATTGCTGTGTTGCCGGGTGACGGTATTGGTCCGGAAGTGATGGCACAGGCGCTGAAAGTACTGGAAGCCGTTCGCGCGCGTTTTGCGATGAAAATCACCACCAGCCACTACGACGTGGGTGGTATTGCGATTGATAACCACGGTACACCGCTGCCGAAAGCGACCGTGGAAGGCTGTGAAAATGCCGATGCCGTGCTGTTTGGTTCCGTCGGTGGCCCGAAATGGGAACACCTGCCGCCAGCAGAGCAGCCAGAGCGCGGCGCGCTGCTGCCGCTGCGTAAACACTTCAAGCTGTTCAGCAACCTGCGTCCGGCGAAGCTGTATCAGGGTCTGGAAGAGTTCTGCCCGCTGCGCGCGGATATCGCCGCCAACGGTTTCGACATTCTGTGCGTGCGTGAACTGACCGGCGGGATCTATTTCGGTCAGCCAAAAGGGCGCGAAGGCAGCGGTCAGCATGAAAAAGCGTTCGACACCGAGGTGTATCACCGTTTCGAAATTGAACGTATCGCCCATATCGCCTTTGAGTCTGCGCGCAAACGCCGCCACAAGGTGACCTCCATTGACAAAGCGAACGTGCTGCAGTCTTCTATTCTGTGGCGCGAGATCGTCAGCGAAGTCGCTAAGCAGTACCCGGACGTCACGCTGTCGCACATGTACATCGATAACGCGACCATGCAGCTGATTAAGGATCCGTCCCAGTTTGACGTGCTGCTGTGCTCCAACCTGTTCGGCGATATTCTCTCTGACGAGTGCGCAATGATCACCGGCTCCATGGGAATGCTGCCATCCGCAAGCCTGAATGAAGAAGGTTTTGGCCTGTACGAGCCTGCGGGCGGCTCCGCGCCGGATATCGCCGGCAAGAACATTGCCAACCCGATTGCGCAGATCCTCTCCCTGGCCCTGCTGCTGCGCTACAGCCTGGATGCAGACGATGCAGCAGCCGCAATTGAACACGCCATTAACCGGGCGTTAGAAGAAGGCGTCCGTACCGGCGATTTAGCACGCGGCACGGCGGCAGTCAGTACCGATGAAATGGGCGACATCATTGCCCGCTATGTCGCTGAAGGGGTGTAATCATGGCTAAAACGTTATATGAAAAGTTGTTTGATGCACACGTTGTTTACGAGGCACCAAACGAAACCCCGCTGCTGTACATTGACCGTCATCTGGTACACGAAGTGACCTCTCCTCAGGCATTTGACGGCCTGCGCGCGCACAAGCGTCCGGTACGTCAGCCGGGTAAAACCTTCGCGACGATGGATCACAACGTTTCCACCCAGACCAAAGACATTAATGCCTCGGGTGAGATGGCGCGTATCCAGATGCAGGAGCTGATTAAGAACTGTAAAGAATTTGGCGTTGAGCTGTACGACCTGAACCATCCTTATCAGGGCATCGTCCACGTGATGGGGCCTGAGCAAGGGATCACCCTGCCGGGCATGACCATCGTCTGCGGTGACTCCCATACCGCAACACACGGCGCGTTTGGCGCTCTGGCGTTCGGGATTGGCACCTCAGAGGTTGAACACGTTCTGGCGACGCAGACCCTGAAGCAGGGCCGTGCCAAAACGATGAAGATTGAAGTGAAGGGCAAAGCGGCACCTGGCATTACCGCGAAAGATATCGTGCTGGCGATTATCGGTAAAACCGGCAGCGCAGGCGGTACAGGCCACGTCGTTGAGTTCTGCGGAGACGCTATCCAGGCGCTGAGCATGGAGGGCCGCATGACCCTGTGCAACATGGCCATTGAGATGGGCGCCAAAGCCGGTCTGGTCGCGCCAGATGAAACGACCTTCAACTATGTGAAGGGCCGTCTGCACGCGCCGAAAGGTCACGATTTTGACGACGCGGTAGCGTACTGGAAAACCCTGAAAACCGACGATGGGGCGACGTTTGATACCGTTGTCACGCTGCAGGCAGAAGAGATTGCGCCGCAGGTGACCTGGGGGACCAACCCGGGTCAGGTGATTTCCGTCAACGACGCCATTCCAGATCCTGCTTCCTTCGCCGATCCGGTCGAGCGCGCCAGTGCGGAAAAAGCGCTGGCCTATATGGGGCTGAAGCCCGGCGTGCCGTTGACCGACGTGACCATTGATAAAGTCTTTATCGGTTCTTGCACTAACTCCCGTATCGAAGATTTGCGCGCGGCGGCAGAGATTGCCAAAGGCCGTAAAGTGGCACCGGGCGTGCAGGCGCTGGTGGTACCTGGCTCCGGTCCGGTGAAGGCCCAGGCGGAAGCCGAAGGTCTGGATAAGATCTTTATCGAAGCGGGCTTCGAGTGGCGCCTGCCTGGCTGCTCCATGTGTCTGGCCATGAATAACGATCGCCTGAATCCGGGTGAGCGCTGCGCCTCCACCAGCAACCGTAACTTTGAAGGCCGTCAGGGCCGCGGTGGGCGTACCCATCTGGTCAGCCCGGCAATGGCCGCCGCTGCGGCAGTCACCGGCCATTTCGCCGATATTCGCAGCCTGAAATAAGGAGACAATCATGGCAGAGAAATTTACCCAACATACGGGCCGGGTTGTCCCGCTGGACGCCGCTAACGTCGATACTGACGCTATTATTCCGAAACAATTTCTGCAGAAGGTGACGCGTACCGGCTTTGGCGCGCACCTGTTCAACGACTGGCGTTTCCTGGACGACAAAGGCGAAGTGCCTAATCCGGAATTCGTTCTGAACTTCCCTGAGTACAAAGGCGCCTCCATTTTACTGGCCCGAGAAAACTTTGGCTGCGGCTCATCCCGCGAACACGCCCCGTGGGCGCTCACCGATTACGGCTTCAAAGTGGTCATCGCCCCAAGCTTCGCGGATATTTTTTACGGTAACAGCTTCAACAACCAGCTGCTGCCGGTGACGCTGAGCGATGAACAGGTCGATGAGTTGTTCGCGCTGGTTAAGGCGAATCCGGGTATTTCGTTTGAAGTGGATCTGGAAGCGGAAGTGGTGAAAGCCGGGGATAAAACCTACAGCTTCAGCATTGATGCGTTCCGCCGTCACTGCATGCTGAACGGTCTGGACAGCATAGGTTTAACTCTCCAGCACGAAGCGGCGATTGCCACTTACGAACACAAACAACCTGCATTTATGAAGTAATCCTCCGGCCTGCAGTGCACTCTGCAGGCCGCGTTTTATCCCGATACCCGCCCTCCTTCTGTAAATATTCCCAAACCCAGCCAATAATGACGTTATATTTAACGTCAATTTAATGTTCCCTGCGCAGAATAATCGCTCAATCAGTTGGTAGCGGAAATTATCATGGAAAAGAAAAATGGCAATGAGTCTCACATCCGTTCTCGGGAAATACACAAATGCACATTAGTAAGCGTGATAATAAATATTTTACTCACTTGCTTTCAGATAGTTGCAGGAATATTCTCCGGTTCACAGGGATTAATTGCTGATGGGATTCATTCTCTTTCCGATTTATCTTCTGACTTTGTCGTTCTGATTGCGAATAAAAAGAGTCAGAAAGCCTCTGATATCGATCATCATTACGGTCATCTGCGTTTCGAAAACGGTGCAAAGCTTATTATTGGCGCTATTCTGCTGCTCGTGGGGGTCGGGATGCTCTGGTCCGCTGGCAATAAACTGCTTAATCCCGAGACGCATCAGATAGTAAAAGGGGCCGCTTTGTGGGTGGCGATACTGGCGCTGGTGGTGAAGGAGAGTCTGTTCAGATACATGTTTGCCACGGGAAAACGTATTCAGTCCTCGCTGCTGATAGCCAATGCCTGGCATGCCCGTTCTGACGCAGCGTCGTCAGTGGTTGTCGCCATCGGTATTGCCGGGAATTTAGTGGGTTTTCACGCGATGGACCTGATTGCGGCCCTGATTGTCGGAGTGTTCATCGCCCATATGGGTTACAAATTCTCTGCCGATGCCCTGCACGATCTGATGGACCGTTCGCTTGAACCCGAGCTGGAGCACGATATCAAAACGTGTCTTCTCTCAACCGAAGGCGTCACCGGACTCCATGATTTAAAAACCCGCAAGATGGGCGATTTAGCCCTTGTCGATGTCCATCTGGAAGTGAACGGCGAATTAAGCGTAAAAGAAGGGCATCAGATTGCCGTCAATGCCAGAAACAACGTGATGCAAAAATTCAATGTGCTGAACGTGATGACGCATATTGATCCTGCTCGCTAATCGGAACGCATAAATACAGTGTGACGCTACTCATCGTTAAGGTTTCGTTAATTAATCTGCGTCACACTGCATCGCATCAGCTCTCTCATTATTGAGGTAAAAAGCGATGAACCCAACGCTACGTAATACGCTTCCCCATAAAGAAACACCTTTTCTTCGCGTACTGCACATTCTTGTAGCCATACTGGTGCTGGCCCAAATTATCAATTCTAATTTCACCGAAAGCGAGGCCCTCCACGAATCCGGACTGAACGGAATTGTCACCTGGATCCATGTTATCTCAGGGTTCGGTTTAATTTTTTGTGGTATTGCCATGATGGCATGGATGTTAACCCAACGCGGATTTAAGTATTACTACGCCTGGCTGGCGCTGGATTTTCGTGGAATCGTTGAAGATATTCGCACCCTCGCGCAGCGTCAGTTACCTGACGCGCATGCTGGCGGTATGGCGGCAACGGTGCAAGGTCTGGGTGTGCTGGCGCTGCTGGGCGTTGCACTCTGCGGCGCGGCCTGGTTCGTGCTGAACGCCACGCTTGGGCCGGTTTCGTCCGTCACGGAATCCGTCTTAGATTTGCATAAATTCCTGACAGTTTTTATTGAGACATATTTCTGGGCACACGGTTTCATGGGCCTCGTTCATATGTACCTGACGCTACGCGCGCAGCGTAAATATCAGTATTCCGAATAAAACGGTTCGCAGAGCCCGGTGCTCCCGGGCTTCGTTTCATTCATCCGATCACACGTCTTTTACGCGGCAGGTCAGCAGGAGCGTCACGACGGATAGCGCCGCAATCATCCAGTAGACCGACGCATGGCCATAGCTTTGCGCCAGCGCCCCCTGAATCACGCCCGCCAGGATCACGCCGGTTGAAATACTGTTGGTAAAAAGCGTCGTTGCCGAGCCTGCACGGCCGGGCATCAGATCCTGGAACCAGAGCATGCCGATCCCGGCAACAATTCCAATAAACACGGCGTTAAAGAGCTGCAGCGCCAGCAACGCTTCACGCGAATGGAAAAGGATCAACCCCGCGTAGAACAGTACCCCGGCCGCCACGGCGACGATCATCATCCGACGCTTTCCAAAGCGCTTAACGTAATAGCCCGCCAGAATCATCGCCGGAATTTCCAGCCCGGCGGCGGTCCCCATTAAGATCCCCGCGAGCTTGTCCGGTAAGCCCAGATCGCTGCTGATCCACAGCGGCATATCAATAATGTACATGGTGTTGCAGGTCCACATCAGCGTCGAGGCAATAAACAACATGCGGACGTTCTTGTCCTGCCAGCCGCTCACCTGGGTAACAGGTTTATCCGTCGCCTGTTCGACGCGGGCCACGGACGGCAGTGCGAAGGCTATCAGCGCCAGGCTGATGACAAAAATCCCTGCCGCAATGGAGAACATGGTGGTAAAGCCATAGTTCAACGCCAGCATAAAGGCCAGCGGCGGACCAATGACCCACGCCAGCGAGAGCTGGGCACGCATTACCGAGCTGAACATCACCACTTCCCGCGCGGAGTTATCCGCATATTCACGGGCCAGGGCGAACAGCTGCGGCATAGCGGTGTTCGCCAGCGACGCCAGCAGCACGCCGCAGGTAATGAGCGTCAGATAATGACGATTGAAGGCAAAGAGCAGCGCGTTGCCCACGGCCATGGCGCAGCAAAAGAGGATCAGCCTGCGGCGATCGCCCTGGCTGTCCGATCGTTTCGCCAGCGCGAGGCTGACCAGGATCCCGGCAATGGCGTTGACGGTATAAAACAGGCCGACCCAAAACGGCTGCGCCCCCACCTCGCGGCTGAGAAACAGGCTCAGCGTCGGCGCCTGAAGCGCCCCCGCCACGCCCATCATAAAGGCCACCAGCATAAAAGCGGCATACACGCCGTTCAGGCGTCGCCCCATCGTCATCAACCACAGCATGCGCAAGTCCTTGTGAAAGCGAATCGAAATTGGGTGAATAGTAAACGAAAAAAGCCAGCAAAAACATTTTGCTGGCGGGTGATAAGCACCAATACTCAGTCACACATGATCGAGGCGAGTTAGCGGGAAGAGGTCGGTGTCGTAACGTCCCACTGCATCAATTCTTCTAACGTTTTCAGCCGTTGCTCTGCACACCGGCGGGCCAGCCAGGACGATCCTTTTGTCGCTGAAAAGTACTGCTGATAAAACTGACGTGCGGTAGACCTCTTCATAATTTACCTCCTCGCTTCATCGAGGAGAATTATTGGCCTAATATAGGGATAAATAAATTGCTGGTTTTTTGTCAGGAGTTCCCCTTTTATGCCTTCCGGTCGTCTGCAACAACAGTTTATCCGCCTCTGGCAGTGCTGCGAGGGGCAATCGCAGGAGACCACGCTCAACGAGCTGGCGGACCTGCTTAGCTGTTCCCGCCGTCATATGCGCACGCTTCTCAACACCATGCAGCAGCAGGGGTGGTTAAGCTGGGAAGCGGAAGCGGGACGCGGCAAACGTTCGCGGCTGACCTTCCTGTATACCGGACTGGCGTTGCAGCAGCAGCGCGCAGAAGATCTGCTCGAACAGGACCGTATCGATCAGCTGGTCCAGCTGGTGGGCGACAAGGCCGCCGTGCGCCAGATGCTGGTCTCCCATCTCGGACGCAGCTTTCGTCAGGGCCGACACATTCTGCGGGTGCTCTACTACCGTCCGATGAAAAATCTGTTGCCCGGCACGGCGTTACGCCGCTCTGAAACCCACATGGCCCGACAAATCTTCAGCGGGCTGACGCGCATAAATGAGGAAAACGGGGAACTGGAGGCGGATATCGCGCACCACTGGCAGCAGCTTTCCCCGCGCCACTGGCGCTTCTTCTTACGCCCCGGCATCCACTTTCACCACGGCCGCGAGCTGGAAATGCACGACGTCATCGCCTCTCTGGAACGCGCCCGCAGGCTGCCGCTCTACTCACATATTTCGCGCATCCACTCCCCCACGGCCTGGACGCTGGACATTGAGCTGTCGCAGCAGGACAAGTGGCTTCCCTGGCTGCTGGGCTATGTGCCGTCGATGATTTTGCCCGGCGAGTGGGAATCATTGAACAATTTTGCCAGCCTGCCGATTGGCACCGGGCCCTACTCCGTGTCCCGCAATAACAGCAACCAGCTGAAAATCCGCGCGTTCGATGACTACTTTGGCTATCGGGCGCTGATCGACGAAGTGAACGTGTGGGTATTGCCTGATCTCAATGAAGACCTGAGCTGCGGTCTGACGCTTGAAGGCCCCACCACCGGAGAAAAGGCCGTGGAGAGCCGCCTGGAGGAGGGATGCTACTATCTCCTGTTTGACCGCCGCACCCACCGCGGGGCAAACCAGGGCGTCCGCAAGTGGATCAGCCACGTGCTGTCCCCTTCCAATCTGATCTACCATGCGGAAGAGCAGTACCAGACATACTGGTTTCCGGCCTACGGCCTGCTTCCGCGCTGGCACCACGCCCGGCCGTCGCACTGCGACAAACCCGCAGGGCTGGAGTCCATCACCCTGACCTACTACCGCGAGCACGTGGAGCATCGTTTTATCGCGAGGATCATGACCCGCCTGCTGGCAGCAGAGGGGGTCAAGTTAGAGGTAAGAGAAGTGGACTATGACGAATGGCATCAGGGAGAGATCGCCAGCGATATCTGGCTCAACAGCGCTAATTTTACCCTGCCGCTCGATTTTTCATTATTTTCACACCTGTATGAAGTCCCGCTGATCCAGCACTGCATCGACCGTGACTGGCAGCAGGACGCCGCCCTGTGGCGATCGGGCGAGATGAATCTTGCCGTATGGTGCCAGCAGCTGCTGGCCGAGCAGGCGATCGTCCCGCTGATCCACCACTGGCTGATGATTCAGGGCCAGCGCAGCATGCGCGGCCTGCGGATGAACACCCTGGGCTGGTTTGATTTTAAATCCGCCTGGTTTGCCCCCCCGGAGCCATAACGCTTTCGTAATATTCACCAAATCATTACAATAGCGCCGTTCTCAACGGGGTGCTGCATCACAGATGTGCGCTGAGATAATACCCGTCGAACCTGATCCGGATAACGCCGGCGAAGGGATTTGAGGCTGTCGCTCAAAATCCTTTGCCACTCAACCCTGAGGTGCAAAGTGTTAAAAAAAGTTCTCCCCCTGCTGGCGCTGTTTGCGCTGCCTGCTTTTGCCAAGCCCGTCCTGACGGTCTACACCTACGACTCCTTCTCTGCCGACTGGGGCCCTGGCCCGGTTGTCAAAAAAGCCTTTGAAGCGGACTGCAACTGCGAGCTGAAGTTCGTGGCGCTTGAAGATGGCGTGTCGCTGCTCAACCGTCTGCGCATGGAAGGAAAAAACAGTAAAGCCGACGTGGTGCTCGGGCTGGATAACAACCTGCTGGAAGCCGCCTCGCAAACCAAACTGTTTGCCAAAAGCGGCGTCGCGGCAGATGCCGTTAACGTGCCGGGCGGCTGGAAGAACGACACCTTTGTGACGTTCGACTATGGCTACTTTGCTTTTGTTTATGACAAAAATAAGCTGAAAAACCCGCCAAAAAGCCTGAAAGAGCTGGTCGAAAGCGATCAGAAGTGGCGCGTAATTTACGAAGATCCGCGTACCAGCACGCCGGGCCTGGGCCTGCTGCTATGGATGCAAAAGGTCTACGGGGATAAAGCACCGGAAGCATGGCAGAAGCTGGCCGCCAAAACCGTCACCGTGACCAAAGGCTGGAGCGAAGCCTACGGCCTGTTCCTCAAAGGCGAAAGCGACCTGGTGCTGAGCTACACCACCTCCCCGGCCTACCACATTATCGCCGAGAAGAAAGACAACTATGCAGCCGCAGATTTTGCAGAAGGGCACTATCTGCAGGTGGAAGTGGCCGCGCGTACCGCTGCCAGCAAACAGCCGGAGCTGGCCGAGAAGTTCCTGAAGTTCATGGTTTCGCCGGCGTTCCAGAGCGCGATTCCCGCAGGCAACTGGATGTATCCGGTTACTAACGTTGCGCTGCCCGCAGGTTTCGAGCAGTTGACCAAACCGAAAACCTCGCTGGAGTTTACGCCGCAGCAGGTCGCCGCGCAGCGTGCCGCATGGGTAAGCGAATGGCAACGCGCCGTCAGCCGTTGATTCCCGGCTGGTTACTTCCCGGGCTGCTCGCCGCCGCCGTGATGGTAGCGGTCAGCCTGGGGGCTTTTCTTGCATTGTGGTTTAACGCGCCAGGGAGCGACCTGCTCGCCCTCTGGCACGACAGCTACCTCTGGCACGTTATCCGGTTCTCCTTCTGGCAGGCGTCTCTTTCTGCCCTGCTGTCGGTGATCCCGGCTATTTTTCTGGCACGCGCTCTGTATCGACGGCGATTTCCCGGCAGGCAGGCCCTGCTGCGCCTGTGCGCCATGACGCTGATCCTGCCCGTGCTGGTGGCGGTATTTGGTATTCTGAGCGTTTACGGTCGCCAGGGCTGGCTGTCTTCACTGTTCGGTCAGCTTGGTCTGGAATGGTCATTCTCGCCTTACGGACTGCAGGGCATTCTGCTGGCGCACGTATTTTTCAATATGCCGATGGCAACGCGCCTCTTTTTGCAGGCGCTGGAAAATATTCCCGGCGAACAGCGTCAGATTGCCGCCCAGCTCGGCATGCGCGGCGTGTCGTTCTTCCGCTTTGTCGAATGGCCGTGGCTGCGCCGCCAGCTCCCGCCCGTGGCGGCGTTAATCTTCATGCTCTGCTTTGCCAGCTTTGCCACCGTGCTGTCACTCGGCGGCGGGCCGCAGGCCACCACCATTGAGCTGGCGATTTACCAGGCGCTGAGTTACGACTACGATCCCGGTCGCGCCGCGCTGCTGGCGATGGTGCAGATGGCGTGCTGTCTTGCGCTGGTGCTGTTGAGCCAGCGGCTGAGTAAAGCCATTCCCGCAGGTAGTCATCAAATAACCGGCTGGCGCGATCCGCAGGACAGCCTGCACAGCCGCATCAGCGATGTTATCCTGATCGCGCTGGCGCTGTTGCTGTTGCTGCCGCCGCTGCTGGCCGTTATCGTTGACGGCCTGAACCTCAATCTTATGTCCGTCCTGCAACAGCCCGTTCTCTGGCAGGCGACCTGGACCTCGGTACGCATAGCGCTGGCTGCCGGATTGCTGTGCGTTATGCTGACCATGATGCTGCTGTGGAGCAGCCGTGAGCTCTACGCCCGCCAGGCGCAAAAAGCCGGACAAATGCTGGAACTGACGGGCATGCTGATACTGGCGATGCCGGGTATCGTGCTGGCAACGGGCTTCTTTTTACTGTTCAACAGCACCCTCGGCCTGCCGGAAAGGGCCGATGGCATTGTGATTTTCACTAACGCCTTAATGGCCATCCCCTACGCGCTTAAGGTGCTGGAAAACCCGATGCGCGACGTCAACAGCCGCTACGGTTTGCTGTGTCAGTCGCTGGGCATGCAGGGCTGGCAGCGGCTGAAGGTTGTGGAACTGCGCGCGCTAAAACGTCCGCTTGCTCAGGCGCTGGCGTTTGCCTGCGTGCTCTCCATTGGAGACTTTGGGGTCGTGGCGCTGTTCGGTAATGACGATTTCCGCACGCTGCCGTACTGGCTTTATCAGCAAATCGGCTCTTACCGCAGTCAGGACGGCGCGGTTACCGCGCTGTTACTGCTGCTGCTGTGCTTTGCCTTATTTACCGTTATCGAAAAACTCCCGGGGCGTGATGTTAAAACTGACTGATGTAACCTGGCTCTATCAGCATCTGCCGATGCGCTTTACGCTCTCCGTTCAGCAGGGCGAGCGGATTGCGGTGCTTGGCCCAAGCGGTGCCGGGAAAAGCACCTTGCTCAATTTGATCGCCGGTTTTCTGCAACCTGCCAGCGGGTCGATAGCCATCGATAATCGTGATTTCACCGACGCCCCTCCGGCTAAACGCCCTGTGTCGATGCTGTTTCAGGAAAACAACCTGTTTACCCATCTGACGGTGCGGCAAAACATCGCGCTGGGAATGCATCCGGGGCTCAGGCTGAACGATGCCCAACGCGAAAAACTTGAAGTGATTGCCGCACAGATGGGGATCGCTGAATTCATCGACAGGCTGCCGGGCGAGCTCTCCGGCGGCCAGCGTCAGCGCGTGGCGCTGGCGCGTTGTCTGGTGCGCGAGCAGCCGCTGCTGCTGCTGGATGAGCCGTTCTCGGCGCTCGATCCCGCGCTGCGCCAGGAGATGCTCGCCCTGGTGCAGGACGTCTGCCAGCGCCAACAGCTTACGATGCTGATGGTTTCGCACAGTATCGAAGATGCCGCACGGATTGCGCCGAGATCGGTGGTGGTTGCCGAAGGGCGAATTGCGTGGGATGGGAAGACGGAAGAGCTGCTGAGTGGTAAAGCGGGGGCGTCTTCACTGTTGGGCATTCGTGCCGTCTGATGCCCTCACCCTGACCCTCTCCCACAGGGAGAGGGAATAAACATTAACGGCTCACCACCTTCAGCAGAATTTCGCCGTACACCGGCATCAGCGGGTGGCGAATCAGCGCGACCAGGGCCACCACGGCCACACCCAGCGTCAGCGGGGCCAGCCACAAAAGACGAGAGCGCGGGAGATAGCGCGTCAGGCGATCGACGCTCGCTTTCGCGCTGCGCCACAGCCGCCAGCAGAGCCAGACCGCCAACCACAGCAGCAGCGCCGTGCCCAGCAGCAGCCACTTAAACTCACCGCTTTGCATCCCGTCAGGAATATCTATCGCCGCCCCTGCGAGGATCCCCGGCAGGAAGTAGAACGGCGGCCAGAAGACGCAGCCGATAATGTTCGGCACCACGAATTTCGCGACGGGCAGATCCAGCATCCCGGCCACCATCGGCACCAGCGGACGCGTTGGCCCGACAAAGCGGCCGACGAGGATGGTAAACATGCTGTGCTGATGCAGCGCGTGCTCGGTTTTATCCAGCAAGGCTTTGTTCTTTTTCATGAACGACCAGCGGTGCAGCGGCTTCTTAAAGCGCCAGCCCAGCCAGAAGGAGATCCAGTCGCCGAGCAGGCAGCCGATAATCCCGGCCAGCCACGCCTGCCAGAAATTAACCTCGCCGCTGCCAATCAGCGCACCAAGCCCTGCCATCATTACGGTGCCGGGCAGGATTAACCCGACGAGCGCCAGCGACTCCAGAAACGCCACCAGCGCCACGGCGATGAGCGAGTACATAACGGACTGGGTAATAAAGTGTTCCAGCAATGCCTGCATAACTATTCCGGTCAGAAAACGAATCAGCGATTCTGCTTAGCGCCCCGCACCGCGTCAAGGCAACAATTGTCTGAATAGTTTACAGGTTGCTTTCCGCATTCACCTGTTTGTTTATCTTTTTTTACCGATTATTCACATCCCGCGCGGAATTCACTCGGACTGGCACCGGTACATTTTTTAAATACGCGGGAGAAATAGAGCTGATCCTCAAAGCCTACGTTGCGTCCCACGGTGGCGATGGGCATCCGGGTGGTGCTGAGCAACAGTTTCGCCTGGCTGATGCGCTGATCTTCACGCCAGCTCAATACGCTGACGCCCAGCTGCTGGCGGAACAGATGCGACAGCCGCGACGGCGACAGGCAGACGTGCTGAGCAACGCTGGCGATATCAAACTGGCTATCGGCCAGGTGATCGCTGATGTACTGGCAGGCGTCGCGCACGCGGTTATCCAGCGGCGGGTTAAGCGACTCGTTAATCGCCTCCATCCGTCGCAGCAGCAGCTGTTCAAGGAGGTTTATCGCCAGCAGTTCGGCATAGCGACCACCGGCCTGCCCCGCCTCGATAATCTGGGCAAAAAGCTCGCGAAACTGCGCAAGATGAACCTCGTCCGGGCGATAAAAACCGGTGTGCGCAAAAATTGCTGGCCAGGAAAGCCACTCCTGCCAGTAGGCGCGCGGACGGAAGTAAACCCACTGGTGATACCACTCTTTGGCATCAGGATGACGGCCATAGTGGTGGATCTCACCCGGCGGGAACAGCAGGATATCCCCCGGGCGGCAGACAAACTGCTGGTCACCGTTCTTGATGATTCCTTCCCCTCGCACGGTGAGGTTGAGGATATACCCTTTCATCCCAAGCGGTCGGTCGACGTAAAAGTCGAGATATCCCTCAGCCTCGATAGGGGTCAGTCCCGCCACAAGGTGCGCGTTAAACGAGTATCCCGGCAGCAGGGGATCGTTTTGCGTTTCGGCCATAGATTCAGTTCTCCCAAGGGTCCTGAAGGAAACCAATTGTCCATATCACTAAAAGCAGCTTAAAAATGGCCCGCGTAAAGATCTAAAAAGCATCACGCCGCTTTTACGTCCGCCATGTTTCAGCCTTTCCCCCTGATTTCTTCGCCAGAGCAAGCAGATAACCAGTAACAAAAGTGTCTATAAGTGCGGCAGAAATGTCCACATTGAATATTTGCACGGCGTCACACTTTCCGTTGTAACAGCAATTTAGTCCATAAGATTAGCGGATCCTGCCTGACGACTTTTTCCCCCAGTCTCTAATGTTCTTCCATACCTGTTTTTTCGATGGAGCAACACCATGGCAATTGCGATTGGCCTCGATTTTGGCAGCGATTCGGTTCGCGCGCTGGCAGTGGACTGTACGTCCGGCCAGGAGATAGCAACCAGCGTTGAGTGGTACCCGCGCTGGCAAGAGGGGCGCTACTGTGATGCGCCGAACAATCAGTTCCGCCACCACCCGCGTGACTATATCGAGTCGATGGAAGCGGCGATCAAAACCGTCCTGGCCGAACTGACTGACGCCCAGCGAGCTGAGATTGTGGGGATTGGCGTCGACAGCACCGGCTCCACGCCAGCCCCTGTGGATGCCGAAGGACGCGTGCTGGCGCTGCGCCCGGAGTTTGCCGACAACCCGAACGCCATGTTCGTGCTGTGGAAAGACCATACCGCCGTGGAAGAGGCCGAAGCCATCACCCGCCTGTGCCATCAGCCGGGCAAAACGGACTACTCGCGCTACATCGGCGGGATTTACTCCAGCGAATGGTTCTGGGCCAAGATCCTCCACGTCACCCGTGCCGACGACTCCGTTGCGCAAGCTGCCGCGTCATGGGTTGAGCTGTGCGACTGGGTGCCTGCCCTGCTCTCCGGCACCACCCGCCCGCAGGATATCCGCCGCGGTCGCTGCAGCGCCGGGCATAAATCCCTGTGGCATGAAAGCTGGGGCGGCCTGCCTCCGGCCGCGTTCTTTGATGAACTCGACCCGATTATCAACAAGAGCCTGACATACCCGCTGTTTACCGACACCTTCACCGCCGATGTTCCCGTCGGCACCCTCTGCGAAGAGTGGGCGACGCGCCTCGGCCTGCCGCGAAACGTGGCGATCTCTGGCGGCGCCTTTGACTGCCATATGGGCGCCGTAGGCGCGGGCGCACAGCCAAACACGCTGGTCAAAGTCATCGGGACTTCCACCTGCGACATCCTGACGGCGGATAAAGCCACCGTCGGCGACCGCGCGGTGAAAGGCATCTGCGGACAGGTTGACGGCAGCGTGGTGCCGGACTTCATCGGCCTGGAAGCCGGTCAGTCCGCGTTTGGCGATATCTACGCCTGGTTTGGCCGCGTGCTGGGCTGGCCGCTGGACCAGCTGGCGGCGGCGCATCCTGAACTGAAAACACAGATAGCCGATAGCAAAAAGCAGCTCCTGCCGCAGCTCACCGAAGCCTGGGCAAAAAATCCTTCTCTCGATCACCTCCCGGTAGTGCTGGACTGGTTTAACGGCCGTCGTACGCCGTTCGCCAACCAGCGTCTGAAAGGGGTGATCGCGGATCTCAACCTGGCAACCGACGCGCCTGCGCTGTTCGGCGGCCTGATTGCCGCAACGGCCTTCGGCGCCCGCGCGATTATGGAGTGCTTCACCGGGCAGGGCATCGACGTGAATAACGTGATGGCGCTGGGCGGTATTGCCCGTAAAAACCCGGTGATCATGCAAGCCTGCTGCGACGTGCTGAACCGTTCGCTGCAGATTGTGGCCTCCGATCAGTGCTGCGCGCTGGGCGCGGCGATTTTCGCCGCCGTGGCCGCAGGGGTCCATGCGGATATCCCGACCGCGCAGCAGCATATGGCGAGCGCTGTCGAAAATACGCTCCAGCCGCGTGCCCAGCAGGCACAACGCTTTGAACAGCTTTATCAGCGCTACCAGCAATGGGCAAAAAGCGCCGAACTTCACTATCTCCCTGTCGCCGCCCCGGCCAAAAGCGCCGCGGACACTACGGCAACCCTGACCCATTAAGGACACGATGATGACCATTTTTAATAACTATGAAGTGTGGTTTGTGATTGGCAGCCAGCATCTGTACGGACCGGAAGCGCTGCAGCAGGTGACAAAACACGCGGAGCACGTCGTTAACGCGCTGAATGCGGAAGCCAAGCTGCCGTGCAAACTGGTGCTGAAACCGCTGGGCACAACGCCGGACGAAATCACTCACATCTGCCGCGACGCCAACTACGACGATAAATGCGCCGGTCTGGTGGTGTGGCTGCACACCTTCTCCCCCGCAAAAATGTGGATCAACGGCCTGTCTATCCTCAACAAACCGCTGCTGCAGTTCCACACCCAGTTCAACGCCTCCCTGCCGTGGGACAGCATCGACATGGACTTTATGAACCTGAACCAGACCGCGCACGGCGGCCGCGAGTTCGGCTTCATCGGCGCGCGTATGCGTCAGCAGCATGCGGTCGTGACTGGCCACTGGCAGGATGGCAAAGCGCAACAACGTATCGGCTCCTGGATGCGCCAGGCAGTCTCTAAGCAGGATACCCGCCACCTGAAAGTAGTGCGTTTCGGCGACAACATGCGTGAAGTGGCGGTCACCGACGGCGACAAAGTGGCCGCGCAGATCAAGTTCGGCTTCTCCGTGAATACCTGGGCCGTGGGCGACCTGGTGCAGGTGGTGAATGAAATCAGCGATGGCGACGTGAGCGCGCTGGTGGACGAATACGAAAGCAGCTACCGCCTGACGCCTGAGGCACAAATCAACGGCGACAAGCGCCAGAACGTGCTGGACGCGGCGCGCATCGAGCTGGGCATGAAGCGCTTCCTGGAACAGGGCGGTTTCCACGCCTTTACCACCACCTTTGAAGATCTCCACGGTCTGAAACAACTGCCGGGTCTGGCAGTACAACGCCTGATGCAGCAGGGCTACGGCTTTGCGGGCGAAGGCGACTGGAAAACTGCCGCTCTGCTTCGCATCATGAAGGTGATGTCGACCGGTCTGCAGGGCGGCACCTCCTTTATGGAGGACTACACCTACCACTTCGAAAACGGCAACGATCTGGTGCTCGGCTCACACATGCTGGAAGTCTGCCCTTCCATCGCGGTAGAGGAAAAACCGATCCTGGACGTGCAGTACCTCGGTATTGGCGGTAAAGCCGATCCGGCGCGTCTGATCTTCAACACCCGCACGGGCCCGGCCATCAACGCCAGCCTGATCGATCTGGGCGATCGTTTCCGCCTGCTGGTGAACTGCGTCGATGCGGTTGAAACGCCACACTCCCTGCCGAAACTGCCGGTCGCCAACGCCCTGTGGAAAGCACAGCCAGATCTGCCGACCGCGTCAGAAGCCTGGATCTTGGCCGGCGGCGCGCACCATACCGTCTTCAGCCACGCGCTGGATCTGAACGACATGCGTCAGTTCGCCGAGCTGCATGATATCGAGCTGACCGTCATTGATAACGATACCCGCCTGCCCGCCTTCAAAGACGCGCTGCGCTGGAACGAAGTCTATTACGGTTCAAAACGCTAAGTACGTAATGCCCGGTGGCGCTGCGCTCGCCGGGCAGGGAGACAACCATGTTAGAAGATCTCAAACGTCAGGTACTTGAAGCCAACCTGGCGCTGCCAAAGCATAACCTGGTGACCCTGACCTGGGGCAACGTCAGCGCCGTTGACCGGGAAAAAGGGGTATTCGTGATCAAGCCTTCGGGCGTGGATTACACGGTGATGACCGCAGAAGATATGGTCGTGGTCAGCATCGAAACGGGTGAAGTGGTGGAAGGGAACAAAAAGCCCTCCTCCGATACGCCGACCCACCGCCTGCTGTACCGCTCATTCCCGACCATCGGCGGTATCGTGCATACCCATTCACGCCATGCCACCATCTGGGCGCAGGCGGGCCAGTCCATCCCGGCGACCGGCACCACCCACGCGGATTACTTTTACGGCACTATTCCCTGCACGCGTCTGATGACCGATGCAGAAATCAACGGCGAGTATGAGTGGGAAACCGGCAACGTGATCGTTGAAACCTTCGAAAAACGGGGAATCGACGCGGCGCAAATGCCCGGCGTGCTGGTGCACTCCCACGGCCCGTTTGCCTGGGGGAAAAACGCAGAAGACGCGGTGCATAACGCCATCGTACTCGAAGAGATCGCCTATATGGGGATCTTCTGTCGCCAGCTGGCGCCGCAGCTGCCGGATATGCAGCAAACCCTGCTGGATAAGCATTACCTGCGCAAACACGGCGCGAAGGCCTACTACGGGCAGTAAACTGTATATAAACCCAGCATTAAAATCTTAACCAGGCTATAATCAGGCCTGGTTTTGTTTTCTGGGATAACGGCGTGGCGCAGGTGCAAGAAGGCTTTTTACTGACCCGACACTGGCGGGATACCCCTCAGGGCACCGAGGTCGCGTTCTGGCTGGCGACGGACAACGGTCCGCTGCACGTGACGCTCCCCCCGCAGGAATCCGTGGCTTTTATTCCGGAAGCTCACGTCGAAAAAGTGAAAGAGCTGCTGCGCGGCGAAAACGGCTGGCGCATCACTCCGCTTGAGCTGAAAGATTTCCACCGTCAGCCGGTTTACGGCCTCTACTGTCGCGCCCATCGTCAGCTGATGCGCTATGAAAAACTGCTGCGCGAAGCAGACGTGACGCTCTACGAAGCGGATATCCGCCCACCGGAACGCTTTCTGATGGAGCGGTTTATTACCGCGCCCGTCTGGGTGGACGGCACCGCGCATAACGGCAGCCTCGTTAATGCGCGGCTGAAGCCGAACCCGCACTACCGCCCGCCGCTGAAGTGGGTATCACTGGATATCGAAACCACCCGCCACGGCGAACTGTACTGCATCGGTCTGGAAGGCTGCGGCGATCGGGTTGTCTATATGCTCGGGCCGCCGAATGGTAATGCCTCCGCGCTGGATTTCCGGCTTGAGTACGTCAGCAGCCGCCCGCAGCTGCTGGAAAAGCTTAACCAGTGGTTTGCCGACTACGATCCCGACGTCCTGATCGGCTGGAACGTGGTGCAGTTCGATCTGCGCGTGCTGCAAAAGCACGCCGAGCGTTACCGCATTCCGCTGATGCTCGGGCGCGGCAACAGCGAGCTGGAATGGCGCGAGCACGGTTTTAAGAACGGCGTCTTCTTCGCACAGGCGAACGGTCGCCTGATTATCGACGGCATTGAGGCGCTGAAATCCGCCTTCTGGAACTTCTCTTCATTCTCCCTCGAAGCGGTTGCGCAGGAGCTGCTTGGTGAAGGTAAATCCATCGACAACCCCTGGGACAGAATGGACGAGATCGACCGGCGCTTTAACGAAGACAAGCCCGCGCTCGCCACCTATAACCTGAAAGACTGCGAGCTGGTCACGCAGATATTCCATAAAACCGAGATTATGCCGTTCCTGCTGGAGCGCGCGACGGTGAACGGCCTGGCAGCTGACAGACACGGCGGCTCCGTGGCGGCTTTCAGCCACCTCTATTTTCCGCGGATGCACCGGGCAGGATACGTCGCCCCCAACCTTGGGGACGTGCCGCCGCAGGCCAGCCCCGGCGGATATGTCATGGACTCCCGGCCAGGATTGTATGACTCCGTTCTGGTGCTGGACTACAAAAGCCTCTACCCGTCGATAATTCGCACCTTCCTGATCGACCCCGTCGGGCTGGTGGAAGGCCTGGCCCAGCCGGATGATGAACACAGCACCGAAGGCTTCCTCGGCGCACGCTTCTCGCGGGAAAAACACTGTCTGCCTGAGATAGTGGGAAACATCTGGCACGGCCGAGATGAGGCCAAGCGCCACGGCAACAAGCCGCTATCGCAGGCGCTGAAAATCATCATGAACGCCTTTTACGGCGTGCTGGGCACCAGCGCCTGCCGCTTCTTTGACCCGCGGCTGGCGTCGTCGATCACCATGCGCGGACACGAGATCATGCGCCAGACTAAAGCGCTGATTGAGTCCCGGGGCTATGACGTCATCTACGGCGACACGGACTCCACCTTTGTATGGCTTAAGGGCACTCATTCAGAAGAAGACGCCGCGCAAATCGGCAAAGCGCTGGTTGCCTTCGTGAACAACTGGTGGCAGGAACATCTGCAGAAAGCGCGCTTAACCAGCGCGCTGGAGCTGGAATTTGAAACCCATTTTGCCCGCTTTTTAATGCCCACCATTCGCGGTACCGATCAGGGCAGCAAGAAGCGCTACGCCGGGCTGATTCAGGAAGGCGACGCGCAGCGGATGGTCTTCAAAGGGCTGGAGACGGTACGTACCGACTGGACGCCGCTGGCGCAGCAGTTCCAGCAGACGCTTTATCTGCGGGTGTTCCGCAATGAGCCGTATCAGGACTACGTGCGCGAGACGATAGCCAGCCTGATGGCGGGCGAACTTGACGCGCAGCTGGTGTATCGCAAGCGTCTGCGCCGTCCGCTGGCGGAGTACCAGCGTAACGTTCCTCCGCACGTCCGCGCCGCGCGCCTGGCGGATGAAGAAAACGTCCGCCGCGGCCGCGCGCCGCAGTATCAGAACCGGGGGACCATCAAATACGTCTGGACGATTAACGGCCCGGAACCTGTGGATTATCAGCACTCGCCTCTGGATTATGAACACTATCTGACGCGTCAGCTTCAGCCGGTTGCCGACGGAATTTTGCCCTTCATCGACGATGATTTTGCTACACTGGTTACAGGGCAACTTGGCCTATTTTGACGCGTGACGAAATGGCTGCCATCCAGTACCATAGCGCCCTTTCCATTCCCGGACCCATTTTTCGATGACCGTTTTTTCTGACGGTAGTCGAACTATTGCCTGCAATTAAAGATTAGAGCCGAACAACTATGCCTTTTACACTTGGTCAACGCTGGATCAGCGATACAGAAAGCGAACTTGGATTAGGAACCGTCGTAGCAATCGATACGCGTATGGTTACCCTCCTCTTCCCTGCCACCGGTGAAAACCGTCTGTACGCTCGCAATGACTCCCCTGTAACCCGCGTGATGTTTAATCCGGGTGACACCGTGACCAGCCATGACGGCTGGCAGCTCAAGATTGAAGACGTAAAAGAAGAAAATGGACTGCTCGCCTACATCGGGACTCGCCTGGACACCGACGAGTCAAATGTCATCCTGCGTGAAGTGTTGCTCGACAGCAAGCTGGTGTTCAGCAAGCCGCAGGACCGCCTGTTTGCCGGGCAAATCGACCGTATGGATCGCTTCTCCCTGCGCTATCGCGCGCGTAAGTTCCAGAGTGAACAGTACCGCATGCCGTGGAGCGGTCTGCGCGGCCAGCGCACCAGCCTGATCCCCCACCAGCTGAACATCGCCCATGACGTGGGCCGTCGTCACGCGCCGCGCGTGCTGCTGGCAGATGAGGTGGGGCTGGGTAAAACCATTGAAGCGGGCATGATACTGCATCAACAGCTGCTTTCCGGCGCTGCCGAACGCGTGCTGATTGTGGTGCCAGAAACCCTGCAGCACCAGTGGCTGGTTGAAATGCTGCGCCGCTTTAACCTGCGTTTCTCCCTGTTCGACGACGAACGCTATGCCGAGGCGCAGCATGATGCGGACAACCCGTTTGAAACCGAACAGCTGGTGATCTGTTCCCTGGACTTCGTGCGCCGCAGCAAGCAGCGTCTTGAGCACCTGTGCGATGCCGAGTGGGATCTGATGGTGGTCGACGAAGCGCACCACCTGGTCTGGAGCGAAGACGCGCCGAGCCGCGAATATATGGCTATCGAGCAGCTTGCCGAGCGCGTGCCTGGCGTCCTGCTGCTGACCGCAACGCCGGAACAGCTGGGTCTGGAAAGCCACTTCGCCCGTCTGCGCCTGCTCGATCCAAACCGTTTCCACGACTTCGGGCAATTTGTGGAAGAACAGAATAATTACCGTCCGGTGGCGGATGCCGTCGCGCTGCTGCTGGCGGGCAAGCGTCTTTCTGATGACGAACTCAACACCCTGAGCGATCTGATTGGCGAGCAGGATATCGAGCCGCTTTTGCAGGCCGCTAACAGCGACAGCGAGAACGCGGAATCCGCGCGCAAAGAACTGATCGACATGCTGATGGATCGCCACGGCACCAGCCGCGTCCTGTTCCGTAACACCCGTAACGGCGTCAAAGGCTTCCCGAAACGCGAGCTGCACACCATCAAGCTGCCGCTGCCGACGCAATATCAGACGGCCATTAAAGTTTCCGGCATTATGGGCGCGCGCAAAACGCAGGAAGAGCGCGCTCGCGACATGCTCTACCCGGAACAAATCTACCAGGAATTTGAAGGCGATACCGGCACCTGGTGGAACTTCGATCCGCGCGTAGAGTGGCTGATGGGCTACCTGACCGCGCACCGTTCCCAGAAGGTGCTGGTGATCTGCGCCAAGGCGGCCACCGCGCTGCAGCTGGAGCAGGTCCTGCGCGAGCGCGAAGGCATTCGCGCCGCCGTGTTCCACGAAGGCATGTCCATCGTTGAACGCGACCGCGCCGCGGCGTGGTTTGCCGAAGAGGACAGCGGCGCTCAGGTTATGCTTTGCTCTGAAATCGGTTCTGAAGGCCGTAACTTCCAGTTCGCCAGCAACCTGGTGATGTTCGATCTGCCGTTTAACCCCGATCTGCTGGAGCAGCGTATCGGCCGTCTGGACCGTATCGGTCAGGCCCATGATATTCAGATCCACGTGCCGTATCTGGAAAAAACGGCCCAGTCCGTGCTGGTGCGCTGGTTCCACGAAGGTCTGGACGCGTTTGAACATACCTGCCCGACGGGCCGCACCATTTACGATCAGGTGCATGGCGATCTGATCGGCTACCTGGCCGCGCCGGAAAACACCGACGGCTTTGACGATCTGATTAAGTCCTGTCGTGAGAAGCACGACGCGCTAAAAGCGCAGCTGGAACAGGGCCGCGACCGCCTGCTTGAGATCCACTCCAACGGCGGTGAAAAAGCGCAGGCGCTTGCCGAAAGCATTGAAGAACAAGATGATGACACCAGTCTGATCAGCTTCTCCATGAACCTGTTCGACATCGTCGGCATTAACCAGGACGACCGCGGCGAGAACCTGATTGTCCTGACCCCGTCGGATCACATGCTGGTTCCGGATTTCCCGGGCCTGCCGGAAGATGGCTGTACCATCACCTTCGAGCGCGATGTGGCGTTGTCCCGCGAAGACGCCCAGTTTATCACCTGGGAGCACCCGCTGATCCGCAACGGTCTGGACCTGATCCTCTCCGGCGATACCGGCAGCAGCACCATCTCCCTGTTGAAGAACAAGGCGCTTCCGGTGGGTACCCTGCTGCTGGAGCTGATCTACGTTGTGGAAGCGCAGGCGCCGAAACAGCTGCAGCTCAACCGCTTCCTGCCGCCAACGCCTGTCCGCCTGCTGCTGGACAAAAACGGTACGAACCTGGCGGGACAGGTTGAATTCGAGAGCTTCAACCGACAGCTGAGCGCGGTGAACCGCCATACCGGAAGCAAGCTGGTTAACGCGGTCCAGCAGGACGTGCACGCTATTCTGCAACAGGGCGAAACCCAGATTGAGAAAGCGGCCAGAGCGCTGATTGATGCCGCGCGCGCGGAAGCCGACGAGAAACTGTCTGCTGAGCTGTCGCGTCTGGAAGCGTTGAAGGCCGTGAACCCTAACATCCGTGACGACGAACTGGCAGCGATTGAAAGCAACCGTAAGCAGGTGCTGGAAAGCCTCAACCAGGCTAGCTGGCGTCTGGATGCCCTGCGTCTTATCGTTGTGACGCATCAGTAACCGGAGCGCAAGATGGTGATGGAGCCGTACAATCCGCCGCAGGATCCCTGGCTGGTCATTCTGTATCAGGATGAACACATTATGGTGGTCAACAAGCCCAGCGGGCTGTTGTCCGTGCCGGGGCGTCTGGACGAGCACAAAGACAGCGTGATGACGCGCATTCAGCGCGATTATCCTCAGGCGGAGTCTGTCCATCGCCTGGACATGGCGACCAGCGGCGTGATTGTGGTGGCGCTGAACAAAGCGGCGGAACGCGAGCTGAAGCGCCAGTTCCGCGAGCGCGAGCCGAAGAAGCAGTATGTCGCCCGCGTCTGGGGTCACCCGGCGCAGGCCGAAGGGCTGGTGGATTTACCGCTGATCTGCGACTGGCCGAACCGGCCAAAGCAGAAGGTGTGTTATGAAACCGGCAAGGCCGCGCAGACCGAGTATGAAGTGCTTGAGTACGCGCCGGATAATACCGCGCGCGTCCTGCTAAAGCCGATTACCGGACGCTCGCATCAGCTGCGCGTGCATATGCTTGCGCTGGGTCATCCGATTCTGGGCGACAGGTTTTACGCGCCGCCTGAAGCGCTGGCCTTAGCGCCACGTCTGCAGCTGCACGCGCAGACGCTCACCATCACCCATCCGGCCTTCGGTAACGCAATGACGTTTAAAGCCCCGGTGGACTTCTAAAAAAAAGCCCGACATCGTCGGGCTTTTTTTTATTTGAAACCTTTCTTCTCTTTAATCAGTTCGTACGCTTTCTGAATTTCCTGCGCTTTTTGCTTTGCCATCTCCATCATTTCTGGCGGTAAGCCTTTCGCGACCAGCTTGTCCGGATGGTGCTCGCTCATAAGCTTACGATAGGCACGTTTGATCGTGGTCTGATCGTCAGAGGGCTTAACGCCAAGCACATTGCAGGCATCTTCCAGCGTTGGACCACGCTGCGCCTGCTGCCAGGCACCGCCGGACGACTGCTGGTGATAGCCACCGCCAAACTGTGCCCCGCCCTGCATCATGCGCAGGAACTGGTCGAACTGCATACGGGAGATGCCCAGCTCTTCCGCAATGACGTAGAGCACGTCACGCTCATTAGGGTGTAGTGAACCGTCCGCGAAGGCCGCCTGGATTTGAATTTCCAGAAACATCCGAATTAAATCAAAACGTCCAAAACAGATGCTGCGGAACTGACGCATTTTTTCGCGAAGCGGATAGTTATCGGATTTCCCGATGCGAAACGCATTTTGCGCTTCCAGACGGGAGTCGCCGTGCAGGTTCATGCGATCCATAAAAACGCTGGCAATCTGAATATCGGCTTCTGTGACACGCCCTTTGGATTTGGTTAAGTGCCCCATGACCTCAAAGGTGGTGGAGAAAAAGAGTGACTGACGCTCGCGCTGATTGGCAAACCAGGCCATTTTGCGGCTGCGCGCCTTATCAAACATATGGCCAATAATAAGCCCCAGCACAATTCCCCAGAACCCGGCACCCATGATGATGGCGAACGCAACGCCGATTATTTTACCCCAATACTGCATATACTCCCCGGATAGTCATATTCCTTGCCGACGCAACGTCATCATCACTGTGTTCAAGTCACGGTCAATTGAAGGACATCGCCTATAATTTGCTTTATCATACTCGTCATTCGATAGCGAGCCTAACACTCTGGCACGCAAACGGGCAGGATTAACGCTGGTACTGCGCAGATGAGTAAGATAGTCTCTGAGCGTTTATAAGCCGTAGCCACTGATGACGGAACAATAAAATACAACGTATGAAAAAACGTATCCCCACCCTCCTGGCCACAATGATTGGCTCCGCCCTGTACAGTCAACAGGGTCTGGCGGCCGATCTCGCCTCGCAGTGTATGCTTGGCGTCCCAAGTTATAATCGCCCACTGGTGAGTGGCGATACAAATAGCTTGCCGGTAACTATTACTGCCGACAGTTCAAAAGGGACTTACCCTGACAATGCCACGTTTACGGGCAATGTAGATATTAACCAGGGCAATAGCCGCCTGCAGGCAGATGAAGTGCAGCTGCACCAGAAACAACCGGAAGGTGCGGCCGAGCCGGTACGAACGGTGGATGCGCTGGGTAATGTGCACTATGACGACAATCAGGTCATCCTGAAAGGTCCGAAAGCCTGGTCAAACCTGAATACGAAAGATACTAACGTCTGGAAAGGTGATTACCAGATGGTGGGTCGCCAGGGGCGCGGTGACGCAGACCTGATGAAACAGCGCGGTGAAAACCGCTATACGATCCTGGAAAACGGTACGTTCACGTCATGTCTGCCGGGTTCAAATACCTGGAGCGTGGTCGGGAGCGAGGTTATCCATGACCGCGAAGAACAGGTCGCAGAGATCTGGAACGCCCGCTTCAAGCTGGGTCCGGTGCCCATATTCTATAGCCCTTATCTGCAGCTCCCCGTGGGTGACAAACGTCGCTCCGGTTTCCTGATCCCGAATGCCAAATACAGCACGTCGAACTACTTTGAGTTCTACCTGCCGTATTACTGGAACATCGCGCCAAACATGGATGCGACGATCACGCCGCACTATATCCACAAGCGCGGCAACATCATGTGGGAGAACGAGTTCCGCTATCTGACCCAGGCTGGTGCGGGTCTGATGGAGCTGGATTATCTGCCGTCGGATAAAGTTTTCCAGGACGAGCATCCAACCGAAGGCGATAAGCACCGCTGGATGTATTTCTGGCAGCATTCCGGGGTGATGGACAAGGTCTGGCGTTTCAACGTCAACTACACCAAAGTCAGTGACCCGAACTACTTCAATGATTTCTCATCCAAATACGGTTCGAGTACCGATGGTTATGCCACACAGATTTTCAGCGTTGGCTACGCGGTTCAGAACTTCGATGCGACGGTAACCAACAAACAGTTCCAGGTATTCTCCAGCCAGACGGCAAGTACCTATGGCGCCGAGCCTCAGTTGGACGTTAACTGGTACCAGAATGACGTGGGTCCGTTCGACACTCGTATTTATGGCCAGGCCGTGCATTTTGTGAACACCAATTCCAATATGCCGGAAGCCACCCGTGTTCACCTGGAGCCCGTTATCAACTTGCCATGGTCGAATGACTGGGCAAGCCTGAATACGGAAGCCAAGCTGATGGCGACCCATTATCAGCAAAAAAATATTGATGATTACAATACCAGCAACAACGCCCATCTTGAGGAATCCGTAAACCGTACGCTTCCGCAGTTCAAAATGGACGGTAAGCTGATCTTCGAACGCAATATGGCACTTCTGGCGGATGGCTATACCCAGACGCTGGAGCCACGTATGCAGTACCTGTACGTGCCTTATCGCGACCAGAGCAACATCAATAACTACGACTCCTCTTTACTGCAATCTGACTATAGCGGCCTGTTCCGCGATCGTACCTACGGCGGCCTTGACCGCATCGCCTCAGCGAACCAGTTAACGACCGGGGTCACATCGCGCGTTTATGATGACGCTGCCGTTGAACGTTTTAACGTTTCTGTTGGTCAAATCTACTATTTCACCGAGTCTCGCACGGGCGATGACAATATTAAGTGGGAGAAAGATAACAAGACAGGTTCGCTGATTTGGGCTGGTGACACCTACTGGCGTATGACCGATCGTTGGGGTCTGCGCGGCGGCGTCCAATATGACACTCGTCTCGACAATATCGCCAACAGTACGGCGGCGATTGAGTATCGCCGGGATGAAGATCGTATGGTGCAGTTGACCTATCGTTATGCCAGCCCGGAATATATTCAGGCGACGCTACCGAACTATGGTACTGCCGAGCAGTATAAAGACGGTATTTCGCAGGTGGGTGGCGCAGCGAGTTGGCCAATCGCCGACCGCTGGTCAATCGTAGGCGCTTACTACTTCGATACTAACGCCAATAAAGCTGCTGACCAGATGGTGGGTCTGCAATATAACTCCTGCTGTTACGCGCTGCGTCTCGGCTACGAACGTAAGCTTAACGGCTGGAACAGTGAAAACAATCAGAGCAAATACGATAACGTGATTGGCTTTAACTTCGAGTTACGCGGCCTGAGTTCCAACTACGGTCTGGGTACGCAGAAAATGCTGCGCTCGAATATTCTGCCGTACAGTAGCGCCTTGTAATGTGCTTGATTTGCAACGTAATCCGCTTTGCGGTTAATTGAAATGGAAAAAGTATGAAGAACTGGAAAACGCTGCTGCTCGGTGTCGCTATGGTTGCGAATACCAGCTTCGCCGCCCCCCAGGTTGTTGATAAAGTCGCTGCTGTGGTTAACAACGGCGTCGTGCTTGAAAGTGACGTTGACGGTCTGATGAAATCGGTGAAGCTCAATTCGGGTGAAGCCGGTCAACAGCTTCCGGATGACGCCACGCTGCGCCACCAGATCCTGGAGCGTCTGATCATGGATCAGATCGTTCTGCAGATGGGGCAGAAAATGGGTGTGAAGATCACTGACGAGCAGCTCGATCAGGCGATCGCTAACATCGCGAAGCAGAACAATATATCTTTAGACCAGATGCGCAGCCGTCTGGCCTATGACGGCATCAGCTACGCCACCTACCGTAATCAGATCCGTAAAGAGATGCTGATTTCGGAAGTGCGTAACAACGAAGTGCGTCGCCGCGTGACTATCCTGCCTCAGGAAGTGGACGCGCTGGCAAAACAGGTGGGTAACCAGAACGATGCGAGCACAGAGCTGAACCTGAGCCACATCCTGATCCCACTGCCAGAGAACCCAACATCCGATCAGGCTGCGGAAGCTGAAAGCCAGGCGCGTTCTATTGTCGAACAGGCGCGTAATGGCGGAGACTTTGGCAAGCTGGCTATCACCTACTCCGCTGACCAACAGGCGCTGAAAGGCGGCCAGATGGGCTGGGGACGTATTCAGGAGCTGCCATCCATCTTTGCTCAGGCGCTGAGCACGGCGAAGAAAGGGGATATCGTGGGTCCAATCCGTTCAGGCGTGGGCTTCCACATTCTGAAGGTGAACGATCTGCGTGGCCAGAGCCAAAATATCTCCGTCACCGAAGTTCACGCTCGCCACATTCTTCTGAAACCGTCACCGATCATGACTGACGATCAGGCGCGTGCGAAACTGGAACAGATTGCAGCAGACATTAAGAGCGGTAAAACCTCTTTTGAGAAGGCAGCAAAAGAGTTCTCTCAGGATCCAGGCTCTGCTAACCAGGGCGGCGATCTGGGCTGGGCGGCTGCGGATATTTACGATCCTGCCTTCCGCGATGCGTTGATGAAGCTGAACAAAGGCCAGATCAGCGCGCCGGTCCACTCTTCGTTTGGCTGGCATCTGATCGAGCTGATGGACACCCGTAACGTTGATAAAACGGATGCGGCACAGAAAGACAGAGCCTACCGTATGCTGTTTAACCGTAAGTTCTCTGAAGAAGCAGCCACCTGGATGCAGGAACAACGCGCCAGCGCATACGTGAAAATTCTGAGCAACTAATGAAACAGCATCGTGTTGTTATCACGCCCGGCGAACCCGCCGGGATTGGGCCTGACCTCGTTGTCCAGCTCGCCCAGCGCAGCTGGCCTGTAGAACTGGTTGTCTGCGCCGATGCAACACTGTTACAAGACCGGGCAACGCTGCTCGGTCTGCCTTTAACGCTTATCCCTTACGTTGAAGGCCAACAGCCTGCACCGCAGCAAGCCGGTACACTCACCCTTCTTTCTGTTCCGCTTCGTACACCGGTTATTCCGGGCCAGCTCAGCACGGAAAACGGCCACTATGTCGTGGAAACCCTGGCGCGCGCCTGCGACGGTTGCCTGAAGGGCGAATTTGCCGCCCTGATTACCGGTCCCGTCCATAAAGGCGTCATCAACGAAGCGGGTATACCGTTTACCGGGCATACGGAGTTCTTCGAAGAGCGCTCACGTAGCCCGAAAGTGGTGATGATGCTGGCGACGGAGGAAATGCGCGTTGCGCTGGTGACCACCCATCTGCCGATCAAAGCCATTCCGGATGCGATCACCCCTGAACTCCTGCGCGAGATCATCGGGATTTTGCACCACGATCTGCAGACAAAGTTTGGGATACCGCAGCCGCATGTGCTGGTCTGTGGCCTGAATCCGCACGCCGGCGAAGGCGGGCACATGGGCACCGAAGAGATCGACACCATTATTCCGGTGCTCAACGAAATGCGGGCGAAGGGGATGAACCTCAGCGGGCCGCTCCCTGCAGATACTCTTTTCCAGCCGAAATACCTGGATAATGCCGACGCCGTGCTCGCGATGTACCACGATCAGGGCCTGCCCGTGCTAAAATACCAGGGCTTTGGCCGCGGGGTGAATATCACCCTCGGTTTACCCTTTATTCGAACGTCCGTTGACCACGGTACTGCGCTGGATCTGGCAGGCCAGGGGAAAGCGGATGTCGGCAGTTTTATTACGGCGCTTAATCTCGCCATCAAAATGATTGTTAATACTCAATGACTAATCGAGTCCATCAGGGCCACTTAGCCCGTAAACGTTTCGGGCAAAACTTCCTTAACGATCAGTTCGTGATCGAAAGCATTGTCTCGGCTATTAATCCGCAAAAAGGTCAGGCGATGGTCGAAATCGGCCCGGGTCTTGCCGCGCTGACCGAGCCGGTAGGCGAACGCCTTGACGAGCTGACCGTCATCGAACTGGACCGCGATCTGGCCGCTCGCCTGCAAACGCACCCGTTCCTCGGGCCGAAGCTGACCATCTATCAGCAGGACGCCATGACCATGAACTTTGGCGAACTGTCGGAAAAAATGGGCCAGCCGCTGCGCGTCTTCGGCAACCTGCCGTACAACATCTCCACGCCGCTTATGTTCCACCTCTTTAGCTATACTGATGCCATTGCCGACATGCACTTCATGTTGCAAAAAGAGGTTGTTAACCGTCTGGTTGCAGGCCCGAACAGTAAAGCGTATGGTCGTTTAAGCGTGATGGCACAATATTACTGCAACGTGATCCCGGTACTCGAAGTACCGCCGTCAGCGTTCACACCACCACCGAAAGTGGATTCAGCGGTTGTGCGCCTTGTACCGCACAAAACGAAACCGTATCCGGTTAAAGATCTGCGTGTACTGAGCCGCATTACCACTGAAGCCTTTAACCAGCGTCGTAAAACGATCCGTAACAGCCTCAGCAATTCCTTTACCGTTGAGGTGTTAGCCGAACTGGGAATCGACCCGGCAATGCGTGCGGAGAACATTTCCGTAGAGCAATACTGCAAGCTGGCTAATTACATCAGCGATAATGCGCCGCCGAAGGAGAGTTAAGCCATGATTGATTCGCCCCGCGTATGTGTCCATGTACAAAGCGTCTATGTTGAATCACAGTCATCACCGGACGAAGAACGTTTTGTCTTTGCTTACACCGTGACCATTCGCAATCTGGGGCGGACGCCCGTGCAGCTGCGCGGACGCTACTGGCTTATTACCAACGGCAATGGCCGCGAAATCGAAGTTCAGGGTGAAGGTGTGGTCGGTGAACAGCCCCACATCGCCCCTGGCGAAGAGTACCAGTACACCAGCGGCGCGGTGATTGAAACGCCGATGGGTACGATGCAGGGCCATTATGAAATGGTCGATGTCGATGGCAATGATTTCCGCGTTGCCATTCCCGTGTTCCGTCTCGCCGTAACCACACTTATTCATTAATCTAATGTCTACATATCTGATTGGCGACGTTCACGGTTGCTACGATGAACTGATCGCATTATTAAAACAGGTCGACTTTACGCCAGGACAGGACACGCTCTGGCTGACGGGCGATTTAGTCGCGCGTGGCCCCGGCTCCCTTGAAGTATTACGTTTCGTCAAATCTCTGGGCGACAGCGTCCGCATGGTGCTGGGCAATCACGATCTGCATCTGCTGGCGGTGTTCGCCGGGATCAGCCGCAACAAACCTAAAGATCGCCTCACTCCGCTGCTGGATGCCCCGGACGCGGACGATCTGATTAACTGGCTTCGCCGTCAGCCGCTGCTGCAGGTCGACGAGGAGAAAAAGCTGGTCATGGCGCATGCCGGGATCACCCCGCAATGGGATCTTGAGACGGCGAAAACCTGCGCGCGCGACGTTGAGGCGGTGCTGGCAAGCGACTCGTATCCTTTCTTCCTCGATGCCATGTACGGCGATATGCCGAACCACTGGAGCGAGGATCTCAGCGGTCTGGCCCGTCTACGCTTTATCACCAACGCCTTTACCCGCATGCGCTTCTGCTTCCCGAACGGACAGCTGGACATGTATTCCAAAGAGACGCCGGAAAGTGCGCCCGCTCCGCTGAAACCGTGGTTTGCCATTCCGGGGCCGGTGACAAGCGAGTACAGCGTGGTATTTGGTCACTGGGCGGCACTGGAAGGAAAAGGAACGCCGGAAGGGATTTACGGTCTGGATACCGGATGCTGCTGGGGCGGAGAGTTAACCTGTTTACGCTGGGAAGATAAAGCTTACTTTGTGCAGCCGTCCAACCGACAGCTGGACTTAGGAGAAGGCGAGGCCGTCGCCTCCTGATACGCTATTCCCTCTCCCGGCCGGGAGAGGGAAAATCACTTAACGACGTTCCAGAATCTCGAAGCAGTAGCTGTGGGAGTTCTGTGCATCCGCGTCGTGGAATTCACTGAATACCGATTCCCACTCGTCCGGATCGTAGTCCGGGAAATGAGTATCCCCTTCCACTTCTGCATCAATGTGGGTCAGATACAGCTTCTGCGCTTTTGGCAGGAACTGCTCGTACACGCGCCCACCGCCGATCACCATGATCTCTTCGGCATTGCCGCATGCAGCAATCGCCTCGTCGACTGATTTTACCCATTCGACGCGATCGTCAGTGCCCGGCTGGCTGCTGATAACGATATTCTTACGGCCCGGCAATGGACGACCAATCGACTCCCAGGTCAGACGGCCCATCACTACCGGCTTGTTTAACGTAGTACGTTTAAACCATGCGAGATCGGCAGGCAGGTTCCACGGCATGGCATTTTCCATACCGATAACGCGGTCCACCGCCAGCGCTGCAATCAGACTGATCATTGAAAATTTCCCGGATGCAAAAAATTGCCGCCACTATACGGAAAGCTTAATCTTTCGTCGACTGGCGGCAGAGTAAAGATAAAGAAATTTTTTAATATTGCTGGCAACTCCACTTCACGCGGAAGGTTTACTCTCCGGTTCGTCAGACGGATCGCCGGTATGCTTGCCCTCTTCCGTGCCCTGCCAGCCGTGACGCTGGATCAGCGACAGGTGATTACGGTCCTCGTTAATGATTTCCGTCAGCATGGCGCTGGTGCGTTTAAACACCGCCGCACGCTCGGTGGCCGTACTCCCGGCCATCGCCGCCATCTCTTCGACCATCTGGGTGTTAAAGCGGCGGAACAGGTCCGCACGCTCACGCGCTTCATACGCGCCGAGCCCCAGATTTTCCAGCGCCATACGGCCAGATTTCAGCGCGCCTTCGAAGGTTTCACGCTCAGGGGCTTCTACGCCCGCTTGCCTGAGACGGATATAATGATCCACATCGCGGGCACGGGAAATAATGGTCAGATCCGGGAAATGTTCTTTCGCCATTTCCACCATCTGCATGCTGGTCTCCGGATCGTCAATCGCGTTAATCAATACCTCCGCTTTGGCCGCACCGGCGGATTCCAATAGATCGACGCGGGTCGCATCGCCGTAAAATACCTTCATATCAAATTTACGCAGAGTATCGACATGGTCGGGGTCGTGATCGAGGATAACCATTTTCACCCCGCTGGACAGCAGCAGACGGCCAACGATCTGCCCGTAGCGGCCAAATCCGGCAATGATGACGCGCGGCTGTTCTTCGTCAATTTCATCGGCTTCGCGCTCCTGCTCGCTACCCGATTTTTCCAGACGCGTCAGCACCACCAGCAGAACGGGCGTTGCGGCCATCGAGAGCGCGACCGCCAGCGTCAGCGCTTTCGCCCACTCGGGATCGAGCACGTTTGCCATCTGCGCAGCGCCAAAAACCACAAACGCAAATTCGCTCCCCTGCCCCAGCAGAACCGCAAACCAGCTGCGCTGCTTATTTGGAACCTTCAGCGGACGCGCAATCAGCCACAGCATTACCATTTTAATGATCAGGAAGCCGACGAGCAGGATGACGATCCGCAGCGGGTGCGTCACCAGCGTGCCGAAGTCGACGGACATCCCCACGCCGATGAAAAACAGCCCCAGCAGCAAGCCTTTAAACGGCTCGATATCGCTTTCCAGCGCGTGACGGTATTCCGAGCTCGCCAGCAGGACGCCTGCGAGGAACGCCCCCATCGCCATCGACAGCCCGGCTTCTTCCAGCAGCAGACCAAAGCCAAACACCAGGAACAGCGCCACGGCGCTGAACACTTCGCGCAGGCCTGAACGGGCAACAAACCGCAGCAGCGGGCGGGTCACGTAACGGCCAAGCAGCACCACCAGCGCCAGCGCGCCCGCCACCTTCAGTGCCGACAGCGCGAAAGCGCCCAGCGTGGTAGAGGAACCGCTGGCTGCCAGCAGCGGGATCATCGCCACCAGCGGAATAGCGGCAATATCCTGGAACAGCAGCACCGAGAACGCGCTACGTCCCATCTGGGATACCGTCAGATTTCGCTCGTTCATCGCCTGCATGGCAATAGCCGTTGAGGAGAGCGCCAGCGTCATGCCGATGAGCTCTGCCACTTTCCAGTCCATACCCAGCAGGATGCAGAACCCACCCAGCAGCAGGCCGCAGGCCACCATCTGCAGTGCCCCTCCGCCAAATACCGAGGCGCGAAGCTTCCACAACCTCTGGGGATCGAGCTCAAGGCCAATCACAAACAGCATCAGCACAACGCCGATTTCAGCAAAATGGAGAATCGCCTCGGCATCCGTGACCAGTCGAAAGCCCCACGGCCCAATGACGCAGCCCGCAATCAGATAGCCGAGAACAGAGCCCAGCCCCAGGCGTACCGCCACGGGCACAATCAGCGCCGCCGCGCCGAGGTAAATCAGCGCCTGTATCAGCGTATGGCTATCCATGGTGCGTCTCCTGCCACTCAAGTAAGCGTTGTTTATAATGGCGAGCCTGCGCCTGCAGCGTTTCATCGTCGCAAACAAACGTGCAGTGCATCGCAAAAGGCGGGAGCCAGTTCAGACCGCAATAGAGCGCTGTCGCCTGCAGCGGCTGCGCCAGGACGTCAAAACCCGGGAAGGAACCGATATCAAAATGGCTTTCCCCACCGCCGGTGGTGACCGCCCACATCAGGCTTTTCCCTTTTAGCGCATGGCCGTTGTGTCCATACGCCCAGCCGTGGGAGAAGACTTTATCAATCCACAGTTTCAGCAGCGGGGGCGTGCTGTACCACTGCATGGGGTGCTGCCAGATAATCAGATCGGCACGAGAAAGCGCCTCCTGCTCGGCGGCGATATCGATATTAAAATCGGGGTAGAGTTGATAGAGGGAACGTATCTCTACGTTATCAAGCGTCCTTACCTGCTCAAGCATCCGCTTATTCGCATGCGAGTGCTGCGGATAAGGATGGGCATAAATTATCAGAATCATTGATTAGCCTGTTGTTACTGCTTTCTTTTAACAAAAGAGTGTAGTCAGTAATTCAACAGGCTAATAGTGAATATTATTGACGGGCTTACGTCAGAATTCTGAATTAGTTATCCAGCTCGCCCATGGATTTCACCTGGTCACGGTTAATCTGCTCGGTTTGACCGGTTTCGGCGTTTTTGTACGACACCAGACCGGTATCGTCATCCACCTGCGGTTTGCCGTCGGTGACGATGGTTTTGCCATCGGTGGTTTTTACGGCCTGATTAGACGAACAGCCCGCAACGGTAAACATTGCCGTAGCAGCCAGAACGGAAGCGATCAGTAATTTATTTTGCATGGTGTTTTCCCCTGCTCTCAGTTGAATTTCGTTATCGACCTAACCATTTTAGGCTAACTGACTGAAACCGGATGAAAAACCAGAAGGTTCTGAAGATGGGGAGAATGCCCGGCAGCCAAACGGCACCGGGCATTTTTACTTACTTGCTAATCTGCGCGTGCATTTCCTGCACTGAAATCACCTTCTCGGTGGCATCCGCGTTCAGCGCCATAGCCGTTGCGAAACCGCCGTTCAGGGTGGTGTCGTAGTGCACCTTGTACTGCAGCGCGCTGCGGCGAATCAGCTTGGAGTCTTCAATCGCCTGGCGGCCTGCGGTGGTGTTGATGATGTAGGTGTATTCGCCATTCTTGATACGGTCCTGAATGTGCGGACGGCCTTCATGCACCTTGTTCACCAGACGCGGATTGATGCCGGCTTCGCCCAGCACAATCGCCGTACCGTGGGTTGCGTCCAGCTCGAAGCCCTGTTTCAGAAGCTTGGCGGCCAGGTCAACCACGCGCTCTTTGTCGCCTTCGCGAACGGAGAGCAGCGCACGGCCTGATTTTCTCATGGTAGAGCTACTGCCCAGCTGCGCCTTCGCGAACGCTTCGGCAAAGGTGCGGCCCACGCCCATCACTTCACCGGTAGAGCGCATTTCTGGCCCTAACAGCGGGTCAACGCCCGGGAATTTGTTGAACGGCAGCACCACTTCTTTCACCGAGTAGTACGGTGGAATGATCTCTTTGGTCACACCCTGCTGCGCCAGCGTCTGGCCCGCCATCACGCGCGCCGCCACTTTCGCCAGCGGTACGCCGGTGGCTTTGGAGACGAACGGTACGGTACGTGCCGCACGCGGGTTGACTTCAATCAGGTAGACTTCGTTGTCTTTCACCGCGAACTGGACGTTCATCAGGCCGCGAACCTGCAGCTCGAAGGCCAGCTTCTGCACCTGCTGGCGCATCACGTCCTGAATCTCCTGGCTCAGGGTGTACGCTGGCAGAGAACAGGCGGAGTCGCCGGAGTGCACGCCTGCCTGCTCGATATGCTCCATGATGCCGCCAATCAGCACCATTTCGCCATCGCAGATGGCGTCAACGTCTACTTCCACCGCGTCGTCGAGGAAGCGGTCAAGCAGCACTGGCGCATCGTTGGAAACGCTCACTGCGGTCTGGAAGTAGCGACGCAGGTCGGCTTCGTCATAAACGATTTCCATCGCGCGGCCGCCCAGCACGTAGGAAGGACGCACCACCAGCGGGTAGCCAATCTCTTTCGCCTTCTCAACGGCCTGTTCGATAGCGGTCACGGTGGCGTTCGCCGGCTGTTTCAGCTTCAGACGGTCAACCGCCTGCTGGAAACGCTCGCGGTCTTCCGCACGGTCAATCGCATCCGGGCTGGTGCCGATAACCGGTACGCCTGCCGCTTCCAGCGCGCGCGCCAGCTTCAGCGGGGTCTGGCCGCCGTACTGCACGATAACGCCTTTTGGCTTCTCGATGCGCACGATTTCCAGCACGTCTTCCAGGGTAACCGGCTCGAAGTAGAGGCGGTCAGAGGTGTCGTAGTCGGTAGAAACCGTTTCAGGGTTACAGTTGACCATGATGGTCTCGTAACCGTCTTCGCGCAGCGCCAGCGAGGCGTGTACGCAGCAGTAGTCAAACTCGATGCCCTGGCCGATACGGTTTGGACCGCCGCCCAGCACCATAATCTTGTCGCGGTCGACTGACGGGTTCGCTTCGCACTCGTCTTCATAGGTGGAGTACATGTACGCGGTGTCGGTCGAGAATTCAGCCGCACAGGTGTCCACGCGCTTGTAGACCGGGTGCAGGTTGTACTGGTCGCGCAGCTTGCGGATTTCTGCTTCACGCACGCCCGCCAGCTTAGCCAGACGCGCGTCGGCGAAGCCTTTACGCTTCAGCACGCGCAGGAAGTCAGCGTCCAGGCCGGTGATGCCCAGCTCGGCAACCTGTTCTTCCAGACGGACCAGCTCTTCAATCTGCACCAGGAACCAGCGGTCGATGTTGGTCAGGTTGAACACGCCGTCCACGGACAGGCCCGCACGGAAGGCATCGGCGATGTACCAGATACGCTCTGCGCCCGCGTCTTTCAGCTCGCGGCGGATTTTAGTCAGCGCTTCCGGGTCATCCAGGCTCACTTTCGGGTCAAAGCCGGTCGCGCCCACTTCCAGGCCGCGCAGCGCTTTTTGCAGGGATTCCTGCTGGGTGCGGCCAATCGCCATCACTTCACCGACAGATTTCATCTGGGTGGTCAGACGGTCGTTCGCGCCCGCGAATTTCTCGAAGTTGAAGCGAGGAATTTTGGTCACAACGTAGTCGATGGACGGCTCGAAGGACGCAGGCGTGCGGCCACCGGTGATGTCGTTCATCAGCTCGTCGAGGGTGTAACCCACCGCCAGCTTCGCCGCCACTTTCGCAATCGGGAAGCCGGTCGCTTTCGACGCCAGCGCGGAGGAACGGGACACGCGCGGGTTCATTTCGATAACAATCAGGCGGCCTGTTTTCGGGTTAACCGAGAACTGCACGTTAGAACCGCCGGTTTCCACGCCGATTTCACGCAGTACCGCCATCGAGGCGTTACGCATGATTTGATACTCTTTGTCGGTCAGGGTCTGGGCTGGCGCAACGGTGATGGAGTCACCGGTGTGGATACCCATCGCATCGAAGTTTTCGATGGAGCAGACGATGATGCAGTTGTCGTTTTTATCACGTACCACTTCCATCTCGTACTCTTTCCAGCCAATCAGCGACTCGTCAATCAGCAGCTCTTTGGTTGGGGAGAGATCAAGACCGCGTTCACAAATCTCTTCGAACTCTTCACGGTTGTAGGCGATACCGCCGCCGGTGCCGCCCATGGTGAACGATGGACGGATGATGCACGGATAACCCACTTCAGCCGCAACGGCCAGCGCTTCTTCCATGTTGTGTGCGATACCGGAACGCGCGGTGTCGAGGCCGATTTTCTTCATTGCCACGTCGAAGCGGCGACGGTCTTCTGCTTTATCAATGGCGTCGGCGGTCGCACCGATCATGGTCACGCCGAACTCTTCCAGCACGCCCTGACGCTCCAGCTCCAGCGCACAGTTCAGCGCCGTCTGGCCGCCCATGGTTGGCAGCACCGCGTCCGGACGCTCTTTCTCGATGATTTTACGCACGACTTCCCAGTGAATCGGCTCGATGTAGGTTGCATCTGCCATCTCCGGGTCGGTCATGATGGTTGCCGGGTTGGAGTTCACCAGGATAACGCGGTAACCCTCTTCGCGCAGGGCTTTACACGCCTGAGCGCCGGAGTAGTCGAATTCGCAGGCCTGGCCGATCACGATCGGGCCAGCGCCAAGGATCAGGATGCTTTTTATGTCTGTACGTTTTGGCATTGTCTTCTCGGCTCCTGATTATTTAGCTGTCTTACGGTATTGCTCGATAAGTTCGATGAAGTGATCGAACAGCGGCGCGGCGTCGTGTGGCCCCGGGCTGGCTTCAGGGTGGCCCTGGAAGCTGAATGCTGGCTTATCGGTACGGTGGATACCCTGCAGGGTGCCATCGAACAGCGACTTATGGGTCACGCGCAGGTTAGCCGGCATTGAGGCTTCGTCGACGGCAAAGCCGTGGTTCTGCGCGGTGATCATCACCGTGTTGTTATCAATGTCTTTCACCGGGTGGTTACCACCGTGGTGGCCGAACTTCATCTTAACGGTGTTCGCACCGCTAGCCAGCGCCAGCAGCTGATGGCCGAGGCAGATGCCGAATACCGGGATGTCGGTTTCCAGGAAGGACTTGATGGCGGCGATGGCGTAATCACACGGCGCCGGGTCGCCAGGACCGTTGGACAGGAAAATACCGTCCGGATTCATCTTCAGCACGTCTTCGGCAGACGTTTGTGCCGGAACCACCGTCAGGCGGCAGCCGCGGTCAACCAGCATGCGCAGGATGTTGCGCTTGGCGCCGAAATCGTAGGCCACCACGTGGAACGGCAGCTCGCTCTCTTTTTTCGCTTCCGGCAGGTCGCCTTCCAGCGTCCAGCTACCCTGAGTCCAGCTGTAGGCTTCAGCAGTAGTCACTTCTTTCGCCAGGTCCATGCCGTTCAGGCCAGGGAAGGCTTTCGCTTTTTCCAGCGCCAGCGTCGCATCGAGGTTATCACCCGCGATGATGCAGCCGTTCTGTGCACCCTTCTCGCGCAGCAAACGCGTTAGCTTACGGGTATCGATATCGGCAATCGCCACGATGTTATGGCGCTTCAGGTAAGAAGAAAGATCTTCGGTATTGCGGAAGTTGCTGGCTATCAGCGGCAGGTCGCGGATGACCAGGCCTTGCGCATGTACCTGAGAGGATTCTTCGTCAGCCGCATTGGTGCCGACATTGCCGATATGAGGATAAGTAAGAGTAACGATTTGGCGAGAATAGGAAGGATCAGTGAGGATTTCTTGATAACCGGTCATTGAAGTATTGAAAACGACTTCCCCAACCGCCGAACCCGTTGCCCCTATGGCCCGACCGATAAACTGGGTTCCGTCTTCCAGAACCAATAGCGCTGACTTAATCAAAACACCCTCCAGAGAATATTCACTCACTTTATTTGCATATTAATTCATAACCGTGTCATGAATCAATGCAAATGTGTTGCCAGCGGATTTTTGGCAAACGGCGGCATTCTGGAGATTTGGTGGGTAAAAGTCAACTTAAAACGGATATTTTGTTTAGTGTTTTGCAGCCCTGGTGAGAGTAATGCGGCTTAAGCGACAAAAAGATCAGGTAAATCACCGCGGAAAACGCTTGCGCGCCGGGTTTAATAAAAAATGTCGTGTTGGAGCATGAAAAAGTGGACCGGATGGTCAAAATTTACATTTCAGTAACGTTAAAACGCCACAAGATATAGAAATTTAGAGGCTTAATTAAAAATAACACATGAAAAAGATAAAACAAAAGGGCAATAAAATATTGCCCTATGCAATCAAACAATTACGACTGCAATAACCACATCACGATGGGTAATAATGCTTACAAATTGTTGAGATCTAGCACATCTCGCATATCAAAAAGACCATTTTTCTTCTCTTTCAGCCACAAGGCGGACCGAACGGCACCATTGGCAAACGTCATTCGGCTGGACGCTTTATGCGTAATTTCGACACGTTCGCCAATATCGGCGAACATCGCCGTGTGTTCGCCGACGATGTCACCCGCTCGCACGGTTGCGAAACCGATGGTGCCAGGCACGCGTTCGCCGGTGTAGCCTTCGCGGGTATAGACCGCGCAGTCTTTTAAATCTTTATCAAGTGCATGAGCAATCGCTTCGCCCATCGCCAGCGCCGTCCCAGATGGCGCATCAACCTTGTAACGGTGGTGAGCTTCTACAATCTCGATATCGGTATAATTGCCCATCACCTTCGCGGCCTTCTCCAGCAGCTTCAGCATGACGTTAACGCCCACGCTAAAGTTTGCGGCGAAGACAATCGCAATCTCTTTGGATGCATCCTGGATAGCCTGCTTGCCCGCATCGTCAAAACCGGTGGTGCCAATCACCATCCCCTTGCCGTGCTGACGGCAAAACGCCAGATGCGTGAGCGTCCCTTCCGGGCGTGTAAAATCGATGAATACATCGAAGTCCTCTTTTACCGCTTCCAGACTGCTTTGCACGGTAACACCCGTGTGGCCAGCGCCCGCCAGCTCACCGGCATCGGTCCCCAGAAGCGAAGAACCTTCTCGCTCCAGTGCCGCGCCAAGCGCTACGCCATCCATCTGAAGTGCCGCCTGAATAAGCTGACGGCCCATACGTCCACCCGCGCCCGCAATGGCGACACGGATCTGTGCATCATGCATAGTTATTCTCTTACGTTAAAATGATGTAAACCGTTTTCAGATTAACCAGCCTTGAGAAGCACTGCCAACTGAAAACACCGATAATTAGAATTTAACGTGAAACCGACTTAAATATCAGTAAAAGACATGATTTTGTCGTCACGATAAAGTAACGGGTAAAAAAAAGGCCAGCACAGGAGGTGCTGGCCTTTCATCAGAAAAAGGACTATTCAACTTCGCGGGCGTCGATGCGCAGTTCTTTCGGGACTTCGAAAACGATGTTCTCTTCACGTCCTTCCAGCGGCACCGCTTCGCCGCCGCCCAGCTCCTGCAGACGGGAAATGACGTTCTGAACCAGAATATCTGGCGCAGACGCCCCGGCCGTCACGCCGACACAGGCCGCGTCTTTAACCCACGCTTCCTGAATATCCGACGCGTCATCAATCAGGAAAGCCATTTTCCCCATGCGTTGCGCCAGTTCGGCCAGACGGTTGGAGTTAGATGAGTTTTTGGAGCCGACCACGAGCACCACATCCGCCTGTTCAGCCAGCGCGCGCACCGCTTCCTGACGGTTAGTGGTTGCGTAGCAGATATCATCCTTACGCGGGCCGACGATTTTCGGGAAGCGCTGACGCAGGGCGTCAATCACGTCTGAGGTATCGTCTACGGAGAGCGTCGTCTGGGTCATAAACGACAGACGCGCTTCGTTTTTCACGTTCAGCGTAAGGACATCTTCAGGCGACTCAACCAGATACATCCCCCCTTCCGGGTTGCTGTACTGGCCCATGGTGCCTTCGACTTCCGGATGACCGGCATGGCCAATCAAAATCGACTCTTCACCACGACGGCTGGCGCGCGCCACTTCCATATGCACTTTTGTCACCAGCGGACAGGTAGCATCGAATACGGTCAGATCGCGGCTTTTTGCTTCGTTACGGACCGCCTGAGAGACACCGTGCGCGGAGAAGATCAGGATCGCACCGTCCGGTACTTCGCTGATCTGCTCAATGAAGATGGCGCCGCGCTCGCGCAGGCTGTCGACCACGTAGCGGTTGTGCACCACTTCGTGACGCACATAAATCGGCGCGCCGTAAATCTCCAGCGCGTTTTCAACAATGCTGATAGCGCGGTCTACACCGGCGCAGAAGCCGCGCGGGTTAGCCAACAGGATCTGCATTTCAGGCCTCCAGTGCAGGATCGATTTCCAGCACTTCAACATCAAAATGAACGGTACGCCCGGCAAGCGGATGGTTGAAGTCAACGGTAATGGAGTCGCCGTTGATTTCGCGGATCACGCCAGGCATTTCGCTGCCGTCCATAGCGGTAAAGAGCATAATCGCACCGACTTCCGGTTCACCTGCGTCCATAAACTCGCGGCGCGAGAAATACTGGATCAGATCCGGGCTCGGCACGCCAAACGCGGCATCCGGCTCCAGCGAAAAGGCCTTTTTCTCACCCTCTTTCAGACCGAGAAGCTGCTGCTCAAGACCTTCAGACAGGGAGGTATCACCAAGACGAAACAGGGCCGGTTTGCCGTTGTTGCGGGTGGATTCGGCCGTAGAGCCGTCATCCAGCTTCAGCGTGAAGTGAACGAGAACCGCGCTGTTGCTCTGTACGGATTTAGACATGCAAATTGCTCGCTTGTTTTGCCCGGTGGCATTACACCACCGGGCGAGTGTGTTACGCCTGCTCTTTCGCAGCCGGTTTAGGCAAGAAGCCTTCCAGCACGATTAACGCCGCACCGATACAAATTGCCGTATCGGCCAGGTTAAAGGTCGCGAAATGCCAGTCGCCGACGTAAAAGTCAATCATATCGACCACAAAGCCGTGCCACAGGCGGTCAAACAGGTTGCCCAGCGCGCCGCCAATGATCAGCGCGTAGGCGATGTTATTCAGCTTTTGCGTGGCCTTCGAGCGGTACATCAGCACCGCCAGGATCACGCAGATACCCAGAGCGATACCTGCAAAGAACCAGCGCTGCCAGCCACCGCTGTCGGCAAGGAAACTAAACGCTGCGCCGTAGTTACGCGCGTAGTGCAGGTTAAGCGACGGGAACAGCGGGACCGTCTCCCCCAGAGAAAAATTCTGGAGTATCAGGAATTTGCTGCCCAGATCGATAATCAGCACCACCACAACCAGCCACAGCCAGCGCAGTCCTGTTGAACAGAGAGTTTTACTCATCAGGCAAACTTACGTTTTTCGCCGTCACCGGCGACGTTGCTTACACAGCGTCCGCAGATGTCTGCGTGTTCCGCCACCTGACCGACATCGGTAGTGTAATGCCAGCAACGCGGGCATTTCTCACCGTCGGCTTTGCTCAGCGCGACTTTCAGTCCTTTGAGCAGTTCGCTCTGCTGAGCATCAGCAGAAGCCTCGGCATAATCCGCAACTTTCGCACCGGAGGTCAACAGGACAAATCGTAATTCATCGCCCAGCGCGATCAGCTTCGCCGCCAGCTCCGGTTCAGCGTACAGCGTGACTGCCGCTTCCAGAGAGCCGCCGACTTTCTTGTCTGCACGCGCCTGCTCGATAACCTTGTTCACTTCGCCACGCACCTTCAGCAGCTCGTCCCAGAAGGCATCGTTCATCGCTTCGGTGCTGGAGAGATCGAACAGACCTTCGTACCACTCACCCGTGAAGACATACTTCTCACGGTCGCCAGGCAGATAGCCCCAGATTTCATCCGCGGTGAAGGACATGATCGGCGCCATCCAGCGTACCAGCGCTTCTGCGATGTGGAACAGCGCGGTCTGGCAGCTACGACGCGCCACGCTGTCCGCTTTCGCGGTGTACTGGCGGTCTTTGATGATGTCGAGGTAGAACGAGCCCATCTCGATGGAGCAGAAGCGCATCAGGCGCTGCACCACTTCGTGGAAGTCGTAAGACTCATAGGCTTTCAGGATATCGTCCTGTGCCGCTTTCGCGCAGCCTACCGCCCAGCGGTCCAGCACCACCATCTCTTCCGGTTTAACCATGTCTTTTGCCGGATCGAACCCGTTCAGGTTCGCCAGCAGGAAGCGCGCGGTGTTACGGATACGACGATAGCTGTCGGCAGCACGCTTCAGGATCTCGTCAGACACCGCCATTTCGCCGGTGTAGTCGGTCGACGCCACCCACAGACGCAGGATGTCTGCGCCCAGTTTGTTCATCACATCCTGCGGAGAAACGGTGTTACCGATAGATTTGGACATCTTACGGCCCTGACCATCCACGGTGAAGCCGTGAGTCAGTACCTGACGGTAAGGCGCTTTACCCTTCATGGCGGTGGAGATCATCAGAGATGACATGAACCAGCCGCGGTGTTGGTCCGACCCTTCCAGATACATATCGGCAGCGTGACCGGCGAATTCCGGACGCACGTCAACCACGGAGGAGTGGGTCGACCCGGAGTCGAACCACACGTCCAGGGTATCCGGCACTTTCTCGTAGTTATCTGCATCAGCGCCCAAGATGTCGCGGGCGTCGAGATCCCACCACGCCTGAATGCCGTCAACTTCGACGCGCTTCGCCACTTCTTCCATCAGTTCCAGGGTATTCGGGTGCAGTTCCTGCGTCTCTTTGTGCACGAACAGAGACATCGGTACACCCCAGGTACGCTGACGGGAGATACACCAGTCAGGACGGTTAGCTACCATGGATTCGATACGCGCCTGGCCCCAGTCAGGGATCCACTGCACGCCTTTGATCTCTTTCAGAGACTGCTCGCGCAGGCCTTTCTGATCCATGCTGACGAACCACTGCGGGGTCGCACGGAAGATGATTGGGGTCTTGTGACGCCAGCAGCACGGATAGCTGTGCTGCATTTTTTCTACGTGCAGCAGCGCGCCGCTGGTACGCAGCATGTCGACGATAATGTCGTTCGCTTTGAAGACGTTGATACCATCCAGCGCCGGGTAGGTGCCAGGCAGATAAGAACCGTCCGGGCCGACCGGGTTAGCGATTTCCAGACCGTACTTCAGGCTGATGTTGTAGTCGTCAGGACCGTGGCCACCGGCGGTATGCACCGCACCGGTACCCGCTTCCAGCGTCACGTGATCGCCCAGGATCGCCGGAACGTCGAAGTCCAGGAACGGGTGCTTGAAGCGCATCAGCTCCAGGGCGTCACCTTTCACGGTGCCCAGCACGGTGTAGTCACTGATATGCGCGCGCTTCAGCACGCTCTCAACCAGATCTTTCGCCAGGATAACCGCCTGACCGTCAATCTGCACCAGTGCGTATTCGAACTCACCGGACAGGGAGATCGCACGGTTGGCAGGCAGAGTCCACGGGGTGGTGGTCCAGATCACCAGAGAGATCGGGCCGTTTACCGAGGAGACGCCAAATTTAGCCTTCACCGCATCCTGATCGACGGCATGGAACGCCACGTCGATAGATGGGGAAGTTTTGTCGTAATACTCCACTTCCGCTTCTGCCAGCGCAGAGCGGCAGTCCACGCACCAGTGCACCGGCTTAGCGCCTTTGTGCAGGTGACCGTTACCGATGATTTTGCCCAGCGCACGGATGATGTTGGCTTCAGTTTTGAAATCCATGGTCAGGTACGGGTGCGACCAGTCGCCCAGCACGCCCAGACGGATGAAGTCAGCGCGCTGACCGTCGACCTGCGTGGCTGCATATTCGCGACACTTCGCACGGAACTCGGCGGCGGTGAACTTCTCACCCGGCTTGCCGAACTCTTGCTCCACTTTCAGCTCGATTGGCAGACCGTGGCAGTCCCAGCCTGGAACGTAAGGCGAGTCATAGCCCGTGAGCCCTTTGGACTTCACGATAATGTCTTTCAGAATCTTGTTAACCGAGTGACCAATATGAATGCTGCCATTCGCATATGGAGGGCCATCATGCAGAATGAAGGTTTTTTTGCCTTTTTTGGCTGCACGAATGATGCCGTACAGGTCATCATCGGTCCAACGCGCCAGCATTCCCGGTTCGCGCTTGGCGAGATCGCCGCGCATCGGGAACCCTGTTTCCGGCAAATTCAGGGTTGATTTATAGTCACTCATCAGATTCTCGGTTCCGTATTTATCACGTAGGCAGTTAAGCCGGGTTCAAAGCCCAAAAAACTCGCGGGCCGTCAATTCATCTCGCGCAATTTGCGCTTTTAGTTCATCCAGCGAACCAAATCGCTGCTCGTTGCGTATTTTTTTACGCAGTATCACATCTATATGGCGACCATACAGGTCCATTACAACGTCCAGCAGGTGCACTTCTAGCTGTTGACGCACACCCGCGACGGTCGGACGCGTGCCAATGTTGGCGACGCCGTAGAACGGCTTATCGCCCAGTCCTGCCACTTCCACCGCATAAACCCCTTTAACCGGGGAAACCTGACGACGCAGCGGTATATTCGCCGTCGGGAAGCCTATCGTGCGGCCCAGCGCATCGCCATGGACCACGCGGCCAGAGATAGTAAACGGATGCCCCAGCAGGGTTTCAGCCGTATCCAGTTCATCATCGGCCAATGCCCGGCGAACCGCCGTGCTGCTGACGCGCACGCCGCCTTCGCAGAAGGTCATCGCGCTGGTGACGTCAAAACCGTACTCCAGACCAGCCTTCTGTAATAGCAAGAAATCGCCCTGACGACCAGCGCCAAAGCGGAAATCATCGCCCACGGCGAGAAACTGCACGCCAAGGCGCTTAACCAGCAGGTCGCTGACGAAATTTTGTGCTGTCAGCGCGGCAAAGCGGCGATCGAAACGTACACACAATACATAGTCCACGCCGGACTCCGCCAGATAGCGCAACTTCTCGCGCAGGCGAGTGAGGCGGGCGGGAGATTTATCGCCCGCGAACAGCTCCAGCGGCTGCGGCTCGAAAATCATCACTACAACAGGCAGGCCGCGGGCCTCCCCTTCTTTACGCAATCCCTGCAACAGCGCCTGATGACCACGATGCACGCCGTCGAAATTACCAATAGTCAGCACGCACCCGTGCGGTGCGCTGCTGAGATTATGTATGCCGCGTATCAGCTTCATGTCTGGCTCAAAACAGTGAAAATCGCCAAAGTATACCTTGTACAGCGGTTAAGGTTAACCGGCGATTGTTCGCGCAAAACAGAAAGCCGTAATGATTTCATCAGGCTGACCTTTCGCAGCGAAAAAATCTGCTCGTGAACTGCGATTTTTATGCCGAAAGGCTGTATTCAGGGAAGACAAGCTGGTAGAATCCTGCGCCATCACTACGTAACGTAGCGTCGCTAATTAACGGCGCTTATTTGCACAAATCCATTGACAAAAGAAGGCAAAGAGGGCATATTCCTCGGCCTTTGAATTGTCCACATAGAACATATTTGGGAGTTGGACTTGGCTAATATCAAATCAGCTAAGAAACGTGCCGTTCAGTCTGAAAAGGCTCGTAAGCACAACGCAAGCCGTCGCTCTATGATGCGTACTTTCATCAAGAAAGTATACGCAGCAATCGAAGCAGGCGACAAAGCTGCAGCGCAGAACGCATTTAACGAAATGCAACCAATCGTGGATCGTCAGGCTGCTAAAGGTCTGATCCACAAAAACAAAGCAGCGCGTCATAAAGCAAACCTGACCGCGCAGATCAACAAACTGGCTTAATCGCTACTTGTTGTTGCTTGTTTAAAGAACCCGCTTAACGCGGGTTTTTTTATGCCTTCAGATTGCCGGTGGCGTAAACAGCGCCGAGTAGTCACGGTTACAGATTCGCTGCACCGCCGGGTGCTGAATCATCCTTTCGGCAAATATGGCGTGATACTCCTCCATCACGTTATCCACTCTGCCTATCTCCGTAATCTTATCGTCCGAATAGAGATCGTGCGCGTACAGCGTCGGCGCAACGAAGATGGCGTTATGCGCTTCGCCAAAGGCTTTCATCAGCGCCGCATCGTCAAACTCTCCGAGAATTTCGACCTTTAGCCCCTGCGAGTTAAACCAGTTCAGCAGCTTGCGTCCCAGCATTGAGCGCCTTCCCGGCACCAGCAGGCGGCGCTCTTCAAGGCACGCGGGGAACGGTTTTTTCGGCGGCGGATTAATGCACCAGAAGCTCACGCCGCATTCGCCAATTTTTACCGAGAACAGCCCTTCCTGCTGGGTGGAATCAATCGGACAATCCGAGATAATCATATCCAGCTTGTGCTGGCTTAGCTGTTCCAGCAGCATCTCGTGGGTGGATTCAAAGCAGCGCAGATGAATTTGTTCATCTTCAACCACCGCCGCGTCCAGCACGCCGCTCACCAGCCGTTTGGACAGCGCATCCGCCACGCCCACGTCAAAGAGCAGGTTCGACTCTTTGCGGTAGTTGACAATATCCAGCATCTCCTGGCTCAGGGTGAACATCTTGTCCGCGTAGCGAAACACCAGCTCGCCCAGTTCGCTGGGTTCAATCCCACGCCCCTTACGCTTGAACAGCTTGCCCTGCAAACGCTCTTCCAGCGCCTTGATTTGCCCGGTAATGGTTTGCGGCGTCAGATAGAGCGCTTCTGCCGCTCCCACCACCGAGCCCTGCTTATAGACGTGCCAGAAGTAGTACAGATGGTTGTAATTTAAATGAGACATCGCGTCTTCTCTCCCTGAGTGTATATCGGGAGAAGGATCGCCTCCTCCCGGTGTTCCGTTATGCCCGGACGGCCTGTCCGGATAACTTCACCTTCAACAAGGTATAACCGATTACCGCGGCCAGTAATGACCCGATGAGGATGCCGAGTTTAGCCCAGACGATAAGCTCAGGCGCATGCGCGCCAAACGCAAGGGTCGAGATAAAGATCGACATCGTAAACCCGATTCCACACAGCACGCCGACGGCCATAATTTGACCAAAGGTTGTGCCGTGCGGCAATGACGCCAGCTTCAGCTTCGTCGCCAGCCAGCAGAAGAGGCTAATACCCAGCGGCTTACCGATAAACAGCCCGGCAATAATGCCCAGCGGCAGCACGGACGTCAGCCCGTCCAGCGTCACCCCGCCCAGCGAAACCCCGGCGTTGGCAAACGCAAATAGGGGTAGGATCATAAAGGCGACCCACGGGTGCAGCACATGCTCCAGCTGCTTAGCGGGCGACTTGCCGTCCTGCGGCTTAAGCGGCACGAGGAAGCCGACGATCACACCTGCCAGCGTAGCGTGCACGCCCGATTTCAGCACCGCCGTCCACAGCACCATCCCCACCAGGATATAGATACCGATGCGGCGCACATTAAAGATGTTCAGCAGCGCCAGCACCGCAATCGCCCCGGCAGCGACGCTCAGGGACAGGATCGACAGATCGCTGGTGTAGAACAGCGCGATAATCACAATGGCGCCCAGGTCATCGATGATCGCCAGCGCCATCAGGAAGATTTTCAGGGCTACCGGCACGCGGCTACCGAGTAAGGCTAAGACACCGAGCGCAAAGGCGATATCCGTCGCAGCCGGGATCGCCCAGCCGTGACGTGCAATCGGATCCTGCCAGGTGAATGCCAGGAAGAGCAGCGCCGGCACCACCATCCCACCGAGCGCGGCAATGACCGGGAACGCCGCGCGCTGGCGGCTGGCTAGCGAGCCCAGTACCAGCTCACGCTTAACCTCAAGCCCCACCAGCAGGAAGAACACCGCCATTAGCGCATCGTTGATCCACAGCAGCATGTTCTTGTTAATTTCCAGCGCCCCGACCTTCAGCTCAACGGGCGTTTCCAGAAATGCATGGTAGAGATCCTGCGTGATGCCAAGGTTAGCCAGCACCATCGCGGCCGCTGCGGCAATAATCAGGATCACGCCACCGGACGCCTCACTGCTAAAGAAACGGTGTAGTAATTTCATTTAAGTTCTCTCTTTTACAACAATACCTCGATAAAACCATAATACCAAGCCAAATAGCTCGGCAAAAACAGATTAATATTGAGTATAGATTCAGTTTAACCGAGCAATACCTACAAAAAGAAAAAGCCCGGAATCGCTTCCGGGCTTTTGCGGATGAAAACCAGCTGATCGATTAGCGGGTCAAATCATCGAAGAATTTTTTGACGCCATCGAAGAAGCTTTTGGAGCGCGGGCTGTTTTTCTCACCCGTCGGGCCGCCGAAGCTCTCCTGCAGCTCTTTCAGCAGCTGTTTCTGCTTGTCGTTCAGGCCAACCGGCGTTTCCACGACGACGCGGCAAAGCAGGTCGCCCTGCGCACCACCACGAACGGATTTAACGCCTTTCCCGCGCATGCGGAACAGCTTACCGGTCTGGGTCTCGCCCGGGATCTTCAGATTGACGCGACCATCCAGCGTCGGTACTTCGATTTCACCGCCCAGTGCCGCCATCGCAAAGTTGATCGGCACTTCGCAGTACAGGTTGTTCCCTTCACGCTCAAAGATAGCGTGCTGTTTCACCTGCACCTGGACGTACAGATCGCCTGCCGGTGCGCCGTGCTCGCCTGCTTCGCCCTCACCTGCCAGACGGATGCGGTCGCCCGTATCCACGCCGGCCGGGATCTTAACGGACAGGGTCTTGGTTTTCTCAACGCGACCGTGGCCGTGGCATTTGGTGCACGGATCTTTGATCAGCGTACCGCGACCGTGACAGTGCGGACAGGCCTGCTGCACCGCAAAGAAGCCCTGACGCATCTGTACCTGACCCGAACCGTGACAGGTTGGACAGGTTTGTGGCTGCGTACCCGCTTTCGCACCGCTGCCGTGGCAAACGTCACACTCTTCCAGAGTTGGAATACGGATCTCTTTGGTTACGCCGCGAACGGCCTCTTCCAGCGTCAGCTCCATGTTGTAGCGCAGGTCCGCGCCGCGCGCCGCGCGCTGACGACCACGGCCGCCGCCGAAGATATCGCCGAACACATCGCCAAAGATATCGCTGAAGTCAGCGCCGCCGCCAAAGCCGCCACCGCCGAATCCACCGCCGCCCATGCCGCCCTGTTCAAAGGCTGCGTGACCGTACTGGTCATAGGCCGCACGTTTTTGTGCATCGGTCAGGACTTCGTAGGCTTCTTTGATCTCTTTAAATTTGGCTTCAGCCTCTTTGTCACCCTGGTTACGGTCCGGGTGGAATTTCATGGCCAGGCGCTTATACGCCTTTTTGATTTCACGCTCTTCCGCAGTTTTCGGAACGCCTAAAATCTCGTAATAGTCTTGCTTTGCCATTGGTTTTTTTAAGCCCCTTAACATGCGAGCACGGGCGTGGAGAGTTCTCCTACGCCCGTGCCGATTAATTACCCTGCATCAGGGCGATTATTTTTTATCTTTAACTTCTTCGAACTCAGCGTCGACAACATCGTCGTCTTTCGCGTTGTTCGCCGAAGCGTCAGCGCCCGCCTGCTGTTGAGCGTGCTGCTGCTGAGCGATTTCCATCAGCTTCTGAGAAGCCTGTGCCAGTTCCTGCATCTTCGCTTCAATGTCCGCTTTATCTTCACCTTTCAGTGAGGATTCCAGCGCACTCAGTGCAGCTTCGATAGCAGTCTTGTCTTCCGCTGGCAGTTTATCGCCTGCTTCTTCAACCTGCTTACGGGTGCTGTGCAGCAGATGGTCACCCTGGTTACGGGTCTGAACCAGCTCTTCGAACTTACGGTCGGATTCCGCGTTAGCTTCGGCATCGCGAACCATTTTTTCGATTTCAGCTTCGTTCAGGCCAGAAGATGCCTTGATGGTGATCTTCTGCTCTTTACCGCTGTTTTTGTCTTTCGCAGACACGTGCAGGATACCGTCAGCATCGATGTCGAAGGTGACTTCGATCTGCGGCATGCCGCGCGGTGCCGGGTTAATACCGTCCAGGTTGAACTGACCCAGAGATTTGTTATCCGCCGCACGCTTACGCTCACCCTGCAGCACATGGATGGTTACCGCAGACTGGTTGTCTTCAGCGGTAGAGAACACCTGGCTGTGCTTGGTTGGGATGGTGGTGTTTTTGTTGATGAGCGCAGTCATCACACCGCCCATGGTTTCGATACCCAGAGACAGCGGGGTAACGTCCAGCAGCAGTACGTCTTTAACTTCACCGGTCAGTACGCCACCCTGAACCGCAGCACCGATAGCCACTGCTTCGTCCGGGTTAACGTCTTTACGTGGCTCTTTACCAAAGAACTCAGCCACTTTCTTCTGCACCATTGGCATACGGGTCTGGCCACCAACGAGGATAACGTCGTTGATATCAGACACGGACAGGCCAGCGTCCTGCAGAGCAACTTTCAGCGGCTCGATAGAACGGTTCACCAGGTCTTCTACCAGGCTTTCCAGTTTCGCACGGGTCACTTTGATGTTCATGTGTTTAGGACCGGTCGCGTCTGCAGTGATGTACGGCAGGTTAACGTCGGTCTGCTGAGCAGAAGACAGCTCGATCTTCGCTTTCTCAGCGGCTTCTTTCAGGCGCTGCATAGCCAGCGGGTCGTTACGCAGGTCAATGCCCTGATCTTTCTTGAACTCGTCAACGAGGTAGTTGATCAGACGGGTATCGAAGTCTTCACCACCCAGGTGGGTATCACCGTTGGTTGCCAGAACTTCGAAGGTTTTTTCGCCGTCAACTTCGTCGATTTCGATAATAGAGATATCGAAGGTACCACCACCCAGGTCGTAAACCGCGATAGTACGGTTGCCGACTTCTTTATCCAGACCGTAAGCCAGTGCAGCCGCGGTTGGTTCGTTGATGATACGTTTTACTTCCAGACCTGCGATACGGCCAGCATCTTTGGTTGCCTGACGCTGAGCATCGTTGAAGTAGGCAGGTACGGTGATAACAGCTTCAGTTACCGGCTCACCCAGGTAATCTTCAGCGGTTTTCTTCATTTTTTTCAGCACTTCAGCAGAAATCTGCGGTGGTGCAGTTTTGGTGCCTTTCACATCAAGCCATGCATCGCCGTTATCTGCCGCGATGATTTTGTAAGGCATGATGGAAACGTCACGCTGAACTTCTTCGTCCTGGAAGCGGCGACCGATCAGGCGTTTAATCGCAAACAGGGTGTTTTGCGGGTTTGTCACTGCCTGACGTTTAGCCGGCTGACCAACCAGAGTTTCACCATCCTGGGTATAAGCAATGATAGAAGGCGTGGTGCGATCGCCCTCGGCGTTCTCCAGCACGCGTGCAGTAGTGCCATCCATAATCGCTACACAAGAGTTGGTAGTACCCAGGTCGATACCAATAATTTTACCCATCTAAACGTCTCCACTAAAAATTCAGTCAACATGTGGTTGTGTACCTGTAATAAGGGCAGAACGTGCTTTTTCAACTGCCCAGATTTGATTTTTTTCAGGTCCACACACTGCGGTTGACTACAAGATGGGGTCGCGACGGCATCCATCAAGGGGCAAGCATAAAAAAAATTTTAATTTCACCCTGATGAGATCATAGACGCCATTGATTGCGCCCATTATGATGCCGCGCCCAGTCAGGGAGAACTGACGCGGGTTTAACCATTTCACCATATTAATGATGATTTTTTTGAGGACTTATGGGCAACACTAAGTTGGCTAATCCGGCTCCGCTGGGCCTGATGGGTTTTGGCATGACCACTATTCTGCTGAACCTGCACAATATCGGGATGTTCCCGATGGATGGCATCATCCTGGCGATGGGCATTTTTTACGGCGGTATCGCACAAATCTTCGCGGGCCTGCTGGAATATAAGAAAGGCAATACCTTCGGCTTAACCGCATTCACCTCTTACGGTTCTTTCTGGCTGACCCTGGTTGCCATTCTGCTGCTGCCTAAAATGGGCATGGCAGACGCGGCAAACGCCCACTTCCTGGGCGTTTACCTGGGTCTGTGGGGCGTTTTCACCCTGTTTATGTTCTTCGGTACCCTGAAGGGCAACCGCATGCTGCAGTTCGTTTTCCTGAGCCTGACCGTCCTGTTCGCCCTGCTGGCGATCGGTCACCTGGTGGATAACGAAGGCATCGTTCATGTTGCAGGCTGGATTGGTCTGGTTTGCGGCGCAAGCGCTATCTACCTTGCAATGGGTGAAGTGCTGAACGAGCAGTTTGACCGCACCGTTTTACCGATTGGTGAAAAACACTGATCCTTCTGTCGTGTCCGCCTCGCGGGCACGACATCCCCGCTTCTGCCCCAGCCAAATCCCTAATCCCAGCCCCATCATCGACAGCGCCAGCACGTACCAGGCCGGAGCCATGGGAGACACGCCCATCAACACCGTCACCGCAATCGGCGTCAGCCCACCGAAAATGGCATACGACACGTTGTAGGAAAAAGAAATCCCGGTGAAGCGTACCTCTGGCGGGAACGCGCGCACCATCACGTACGGTACAGCCCCGACAACGCCTACGAACAGGCCTACCACGCCGTACAGCAGGAACAGCTGTTCAGGATGGCTGCCAGCCAGATGGTAAAACGCCCAGCTTGATGCGGCCAGTAACAGGCTCCCGACAACAAAGGTAACGCTGGCACCGAAACGATCCGCCGCCAGCCCGGCGGCAAGACAGCCAAAGCAGAGCATGATTGTCGCGATACTGTTCGCCTGTAACGTCACGGCAGGAGCGAAACCATACTGCTTTTGCAGCCACACCGGGGACATCAATATCACCACCACGATGCCCGCTGAGAGCAGCCAGGTAAGCAGCATCGACACCACTACCGCTTTTTTATGGCGTACCACGACCGCCTTCACCGGCAGCTCCTGCGCCAGCGCCCTGCGCTGCTGCATTTCGAGGAAAATCGGGGTCTCCTGCAGCCAGCGACGCAGGTACATCGCGACCAGGCCAAACGCTCCGCCCAGCAGGAATGGAATACGCCAGCCCCAGTCGTGCACGGCCTGCTGCGTCATGCTGGTATTAACGATCGTTGCGACGACGGACCCGAGCAAAATCCCTACCGTTAAGCCCGCGGTTAAGGTTCCGCAGGCGATACCAATGCGGCGCGCCGGAACATGTTCCGCGACAAACACCCACGCGCCCGGCACTTCACCGCCAATCGCCGCGCCCTGAAGAACGCGCATCAGCAACAGCAGCAACGGCGCAAGGATACCCATCGAGGCATAGGTGGGCAGCAGACCAATGGCCAGCGTCGGCACGGCCATCAGCAGGATGCTAAGGGTAAACATCTTCTTACGCCCGACCAGATCGCCAAAGTGGGCCATGATGATGCCGCCCAGCGGACGCGCCAGATACCCGGCGGCAAAAATGCCGAAGGTTTGCACCTGACGCAGCCATTCCGGAATATCCGCCGGGAAGAAGAGCTCTCCCACCACGGCGGCGAAGAAGACGAAGATAATGAAGTCGTAAAACTCCAGCGCGCCGCCTAAGGCCGCAAGCGTGAGGGTTTTGTAATCCTGTCGATTCAGAGGTCGGGTGTTATGTGACATAGCGAACCATTATGCGTGTATTGTGGATTTATTTTTACAGCAATCGTAAAGAAAAAATTACTATACCGTAAAACCTTGCCCACGCTATCGCCGCTTCAGCTTATGTCACATATTGATTAATTTCAGGAGATTGTTTCGCGATGCGCGTTTTTAGGACGAAAAGCTGCTACCACTTTCTCATCGGTTTCGACATACGGGCCGTCAAGAAGCTGTATACAATACGGTACACTTGCAAAGATACCGTGAACGATGACGCTGCCGTCTTCCGCTTTAAGCCCTTCCAGGGTCTCTTTGATCGACTTCGGCTGACCCGGCAGGTTCAGAATCAACGCCTGCTTGCGGATCACCCCCACCTGGCGGGAAAGAATGGCCGTCGGAACAAAGTGTAGACCGATCTGGCGCATCTGTTCACCGAAGCCCGGCATTTCGCGATCGGCGATAGCCAGCGTCGCGTCCGGCGTCACGTCACGGCGGGCGGGGCCGGTTCCGCCCGTCGTCAGAACAAGGTGGCAGCTCATCTCATCCACCAGCTCGCAGAGCGTCTGCTCGATGATCGGTTGTTCGTCAGGAATCAGGCGTGTCTGAATCTCAAAAGGGGTGGTCAGCGCGCTGCTCAACCATTCTTCCAGAGCGGGGATGCCTTTATCCTGGTAAACACCGCTGGAGGCGCGGTCAGAAATCGACACTAAGCCGATGCGTAAGGTATTCATATCCATTCCATTCAAAGAGTACTGATTAAAGGGAATGATACACGCAGAGAGGAGATTCAGACAGGGGACGAAAGAAGTCGGGTGACCGGGAGCCCGGTCACGCAGAATGATTACAGCAGGTCGCCGATCATTTTTTCCAGTTTGCCCTGGTCAACAGCAAACTTACGGATACCATCCGCCAGCTTGTCTACCGCCATTGGATCCTGGTTGTGCTGCCACAGGAACTCGGATTCAGTGATGCGCTCTGGACGTGCTTTTACTTCACCGGTGTAAGACAGTTTACGCTCAATGGTACCTTCGCTTTCTGCCAGCTCTTTCAGCAGCGCAGGAGCGATGGTCAGGCGGTCACAGCCAGCCAGCTCGATGATTTCACCGACGTTACGGAAGCTTGCGCCCATAACCACAGTCTCATAACCGTGCTGTTTGTAGTATTCGTAGATTTCAGTAACAGAAACTACGCCTGGATCTTCAGCCGGTGCGTACTCTTTCTTATCAGTGTTGGCTTTGTACCAGTCCAGAATACGGCCCACGAACGGAGAAATCAGGTATACGCCCGCTTCTGCACAAGCACGCGCCTGCGCGAAGGAGAACAGCAGGGTCAGGTTACAGTTGATGCCGTCTTTTTCCAGCTGCTCTGCCGCGCGGATACCCTGCCAGGTGGAAGCCAGTTTGATCAGGATACGGTCGTTGCTGATGCCCGCGTCGTTGTACATTTTGATCAGACGTTTCGCTTTGGCGATAGACGCTTCGGTGTCGTAGGAAAGACGCGCATCTACTTCGGTAGAGATACGGCCAGGAACCAGTTTCAGGATTTCCAGACCGATGTTCACTGCCAGTTTGTCGGTGGCATCCACAACCTGCTGCGCGCGGTCGTTGCTCTGTGCTTTCGCCCAGGTCACTGCGTCGTCAATCAGTTTGCGATACTCAGGGATCTGTGCGGCGTTAAGGATCAGAGAAGGGTTAGTTGTGGCATCCTGCGGCTGGTACAGCTTCATTGCCGCGATATCTCCGGTGTCAGCTACGACAGTGGTGAACTGACGAAGGGAGGTCAATTTATCCGTCATGATAGTGTTTCTCTTTTAACGTGCCCTGGATAATTCACGCTACCGACAGCATGCCTGCAGCGGAAAAATGACAGGTTTACTTGTTAGGGGGATGTAACCGGTCTGCCCTGATGATAACACGACGGAGGGGTAGCGCAACCGCAGACAGTGCGCTTAGGTAGAGTATGGTAAACTCGGAATATTAACAGGCTGCTAAGCAACAGCATGCCCAATCAGTGGTAGCGCTTACATATTCACTTTGGCATCAACAAGAGGGACGTTAATGCCTGATTTCTTTTTCTTTATTAACGAAGTCCTGTGGGGTTCGATAATGATTTACCTGCTTCTGGGAGCAGGTATTTGGTTTACGCTACGCAGTGGGTTCATCCAGTTTCGTTATATTCGCAAGTTTGGCAGAAGTCTGAAAAACAGCGTCACGCCTCAGCCGGGCGGATTAACGTCGTTTCAGGCACTTTGTACCAGCCTGGCGGCACGCCTCGGCAGCGGCAATCTGGCGGGCGTTGCGCTGGCCATCAGCGCCGGAGGGCCAGGCGCAGTCTTCTGGATGTGGGTGACGGCGCTTCTCGGGATGGCCACCTCCTTTGCCGAAAGTTCGCTCGCCCAGCTTTATAAAGAGAAAGATAAAAACGGCCAGTTTCGCGGCGGTCCTGCCTGGTACATGGCGCGTGGCTTAGGGATGCGCTGGATGGGCGTCCTGTTCTCGCTTTTTTTACTGCTCGCGTACGGCCTTATTTTTAATACCGTCCAGGCGAACTCGGTCGCCAACGCCCTGCGCTATGCCTTCTCCTGCCCCGAGTGGCTCGCGGGTCTCGCTTTAGCCATCGTCGTTCTGCTTACCATCTCGGTCGGTCTCAAGGGCATCGCCCGTCTGATGCAGTGGCTGGTGCCCATTATGGCGCTGCTCTGGGTTGCCGCGAGCCTGTTCGTTGCCGCCCTGCATCTCGACCAGGTGCCGGGCGTGATTGCGACCATCGTCAAAAGCGCCTTTGGCTGGCGCGAAGTGGCCTCCGGGGCGCTGGGCTATACCTTCAGCCAGGCGCTGATGGCGGGTTTTCAGCGGGGCATGTTCTCCAATGAAGCCGGTATGGGGTCAACCCCCAACGCGGCAGCCGCCGCCTCTTCCTGGCCGCCGCACCCGGCCGCGCAAGGCATTGTGCAGATGATTGGCGTCTTTACAGATACCATTATTATCTGTTCCGCCAGCGCTATGATTTTGCTGCTGGCAGGCCCCGTACCGCACGCGTCGGGCACCGTCGGAATACAGCTTCTCCAGCAGGCGCTGGTGAACCTGACCGGCGGCTGGGGTGCAGGGTTTGTCTCGCTAATCCTGGTTTTGTTTGCCTTCAGCTCGATAGTGGTGAATTACCTTTACGCCGAAAATAACCTTATTTTCCTGAAGCTCGACTCCCGCGCCGCAATCGGAACCCTGCGTCTGGGGGTCATCCTGATGGTGATCGCAGGCTCCCTGCTCAGTATGCCGCTGGTCTGGCAGCTGGCCGATATCATTATGGCGCTGATGGCGATCACTAACCTCACGGCGATCCTGCTGCTCTCGCCCGTTGTGACCCTGATTGCCAGAGACTATCTGCGCCAGCGCAAACTCGGCGTTCCGCCGGTATTTGATCCCGCCCGTTATCCCGATATTAAGGCGCAGCTTGCCCCCGGCACGTGGGATGATTTGCCGCGGCAATAACAGCTATCGATCAATTCAGGGCTATTTTTTGCTAAAGTCGCTCTAAATTTCCTGCAAGGACTGGATATGCTGATTCTGATTTCACCTGCAAAAACGCTCGACTACCAGAGCCCGCTCGCTACCGAGCGCTATACCCAGCCTGAACTGCTGGACTACTCGCAACAGCTGATCCGCGAAGCGCGTAAGCTCTCTGCGCCGCAAATCGCCTCGCTGATGAGCATCAGCGACAAGCTGGCAGACCTTAACGCGACCCGCTTTCACGAGTGGCACCCGGATTTCACCCCGGCTAACGCTCGCCAGGCCATCCTGGCGTTTAAAGGCGATGTCTATACTGGCCTGCAGGCGGAAGATTTTAGCGAAGCCGATTTCGATTTTGCCCAGCAGCATCTGCGCATGCTGTCGGGTCTGTACGGCGTACTGAGACCGCTGGACCTCATGCAGCCGTATCGTCTGGAGATGGGGATTCGTCTGGAGAATGCCAAAGGCAAAGACCTGTACCATTTCTGGGGCGATATCATTACCGACAAGCTGAATGCGGCGCTGCACGCCCAGGGCGATAACGTGGTGATTAACCTGGCATCCGATGAATACTACAAGTCGGTGAAGCCGAAAAAGCTGGATGCGGAGATTATCAAACCGGTGTTCCTCGACGAGAAGAACGGTAAGTTCAAAGTGATCAGCTTCTACGCCAAGAAAGCGCGCGGTCTGATGAGCCGCTACATTATCCAGAACCGCCTGACGAAGCCGGAGCAGCTAACCGCCTTCAACAGCGAAGGCTATTTCTTTGACGAAGAAGCGTCAGGGAAAGGCGAGCTGGTGTTTAAGCGCCACGAGCAGTAAAAACAAACCCCGCCGGCTGGCGGGGTTTTGCATTAGTGGTGTTTCCAGTCCGGGCCCGGACGATGATCGTCATGGCGACGGTCGTCATGATGGTGGTCACGCTCGCGATGCTCATCATGTGGACGCCAGTGGTTATCGCGCCAGTCATAATGCGCCTTCCACCAGTCGTGGTCGCGCCAGCGGCCACCGTCCCAGTAGTGCCCGTTATTATCCCGGTCGCCAATCTGCAGTTTTACCGCAGGTACGAGGGTGATTTCGGATGCCTGTACCGCCATGGGAGCGACCAGCATCAGTGAAAGCGCAATCAGCACAGGTTTCAGTGTAGACATCGGTGACTCCTTATTATCTTTGCCCTACGTGGGCCGATGTAAGGAGATTACGCGAGGGAAACGGGGGATGTTATTCTCTGCAATCCTAATCGCTAAGTGACCGCATTTATTGGGAATTTCTGCTTTTTCCCTGCTATTTTCCTCCTTAATTTCTCCATAAAAAAAGCCGGGTAGCGGCTACGCCTTACCCGGCCTACGTTCTGAGCCGTTGTAGGTCGGGTAAGGCGAAGCCGCACCCGACAAAAATTATGCTCGGGACATCATCAGCTTACGCAGCGCGGCAAAGTCTGCCGGCAGTTCATGGGACAGCAGCGGCAGGTCGGCACGCTCGGCCAGCTCTTTCGGCAGCGGCAGCGTTTCGCCCAGGATTGCCTCCACGCTCTCTTTGAACTTCGCCGGATGTGCGGTACCCAGGAACAGGCCATATTCACCCGGGTTAAGCTGGTCGCGCAGCGCGCGGTAGGCAATCGCCGCGTGCGGTTCAGAGGTATACCCGACCGCCTTCAGCTCGCGCATGGTGGATTTGGTAGTTTCATCCGTCACCGCGGCATAGCCCAGGTCGCCCAGACGCCAGATCTTACGGCGGAACAGCTCTTCCACGCGCGGCCAGTTGTTCGGCTGAGACACATCCATCGCATTGGAGAGGGTCGCCTGCGTGGCGTTCGGCGCCCACTTCCCGTCTTTCAGGAAGCGCGGCACGGTGTCGTTGGCGTTGGTCGCGGCGATAAAGCGTTTCACCGGCAGACCCAGGGATTTTGCCAGCAGGCCCGCCGTCAGGTCACCGAAGTTACCGCTCGGAACGGAGATCACCAGCTGGTTGCGCGCTTCCTGCGGCAGCTGCGCCACCGCTTCGAAGTAGTAGCAGATCTGCGCCAGCAGACGGCTGATGTTGATGGAGTTCGCAGAGTTAAGACCCAGAGCTACCTTCAGCTCTTCGTCGTCGAAGGCCTGCTTGACCAGCGCCTGGCAGGCATCGAAATCGCCGTCAATTGCCACGGTTTCAATGTTGCCGCCGAGGGTGCAGAACAGTTTCTCCTGCAGCGGGCTGATTTTGCCTTTCGGATAGAGGATCACCACGCGGACGTTTTTCAGGCCGTAGAACGCGTGTGCCACCGCCGCGCCGGTATCGCCGGAGGTTGCGGTCAGGATGGTCACCGGCTTGTCGCCGCTGATGTGGGTCAGCATCTGCGCCATAAAGCGGCCGCCGAAGTCTTTAAACGCCAGGGTTGGGCCGTGGAACAGCTCCAGACAGCCCACGTCAGGCTCAACCTGCTGAACCGGCGCCGGGAACGCGAATGCCGCACGCACGCGCTCTTCCAGCAGCTCCTGCGGAATTTCATCGCCGATAAACGCGGACAGAATTTTGGTGCTGCGGGTGACAAAATCCTGCTTCAGCAGGTCATCAATCTCGGTCAGCTGGAATTCCGGCAGGTCATGCGGGAAAAACAGCCCCTGATTTTTGCCCAGTCCCTGAGTCACCGCCTGCGCGAAGCTGACCTGCTCGTTATGATCTTTAAGGTTGTAGAGTTTCATTAATTATCCCAGTACTCGTGCGCCAGCCGTGTCCAGACGGCAAATATGAACAAAGCCTTCCTGATTTTGCAGGTAGTGTTTAGAGAGCCAGTCCGCCACGCGCTGCGCAGTGTCTGCCTTGTCGCACAGGGCGAACAGCGTCGGGCCGGAGCCGGAGATGCCGCACGCCTGCGCGCCGATATCCATTGATGCCTGTCGCGCCTCGTTAAAGCCGGGTAGCAGCTTCGTGCGATACGGCTCGGCAATGACGTCCTTCATCAGTTTTGCCGCCAGCTGCGGCTGACGGGTGTAGCAGGCGTGGATAAAGCCCGCCAGATGACGCCCGTGGGCGATACTGTCCTGACGACGATATTGCGCGGGCAGGATCGCACGCGCTTCCGCGGTAGAGACCTTAATGCCCGGATAGGCCAGCACCCACAGCCACTCATCAAACCCTGGCACCTGCTGGCTGATGATGCCATTTTCTTCGATCATCAGCTGCATGCCGCCGAGGAAGCACGGCGCCACGTTGTCATAGTGAATGCTGCCGGAGATACGCCCTTCCAGCTCGCCCATTAAGCCCAGCAGGCGGTTGTTGTTCAGCGGCTTGCCGCAGTGCTCATTCATTGCCACCAGAGCGGCGACCACCGAACAGGCGCTGGAACCCAGCCCCGAGCCAATCGGCATACTTTTTTCCAGCGTCATAGCGACCGGCACGTTTTTACCGATCTCCTGACAGAAGCGTTCCCAGCATTGATAGACGATGTTCTCGCGCGGGTCGGACGGTAGCTTGCTGGCGAAGCGGCCCACGTTATTCAGGCTGAAGCTGTCTGCCGCTTCCACCGTAACCGTATCGCCCAGCAGCGAACCATCCACCGGCGTCACCGCCGCACCCAGCACGTCAAATCCGACGCTCATATTCGCGCTGGAAGCCGGGGCATAAACTTTGACCATGTTAAACTCCTAACTTCCATGACAGGGTACGCAGCAGATCGGCAAACACACCCGCCGCCGTAACATCGTTCCCTGCGCCATAGCCGCGAAGCACCAGCGGCAGTGGCTGATAATAGTGGCTGTAAAACGCGAGGGCGTTTTCGCCGTTTTTGACTTTGTACAGCGGGTCGTTGCCATCCACTTCGGCAATCTTCACCCGGCACACGCCATCTTCTTCAATGTTGCCAACATAGCGCAATACCTTACCTTCATCACGGGCTTTCGCAACGCGCGCGGCAAACGCGTCGTCAAGCTGCGGCAGTCTGGTCATAAAGGCGCTGACGTCACCGCTGCTGTCAAATTCTGCCGGCAGGACCGGTTCAATCACGATATCAGAAAGCTCAAGCTCCCGGCCCGTTTCACGGGCGAGGATCAGCAGCTTACGCGCCACATCCATACCGGAGAGATCGTCACGCGGATCCGGCTCGGTGTAGCCCAGCTCGCGCGCGGCGCGGGTGGCTTCGGAAAGGCTCATCCCTTCATCCAGCTTGCCGAAGATAAACGACAGCGAGCCGGAGAGAATGCCGGAGAAACGCTGCAGTTCATCACCCGCGTTAAGCAGGTTCTGCAGGTTTTCGATAACCGGCAGACCAGCCCCAACGTTGGTGTCGTAAAGGAACTTGCGGCGCGACTTGCTCGCCGCCAGACGCAGCTGGTGATAGTAATCCATCGACGAAGTGTTGGCCTTTTTGTTCGGCGTCACCACGTGGAAACCTTCGCGCAGGAAGTCGGCGTACTGGTCGGCGACCGCCTGGTTCGAGGTACAGTCGACGATGACCGGGTTAAGCAGATGGTACTCTTTCACCAGACGGATCAGGCGGCCCAGGTTGAACGGCTCTTTCGCCTCGTTCATCTCTGCCTGCCAGTTTTCCAGGTTAAGGCCGTGGACGTTGGTAAGCAGCGCTTTGGAATTCGCAATCCCGCAGACGCGCAGGTCGATGTGTTTCTTCTTAAGCCACGCCTGCTGACGCTTCACCTGCTCCAGCAGCGCGCCGCCTACGCCACCCACGCCAATCAGGAACAGCTCGATGACCTGATCGGTGTTGAACAGCATCTGGTGAACCACGCGAACGCCGGTGGTGGCGTCATCATTGTCCACGACAACAGAAATTGAACGCTCCGACGAGCCCTGGGCAATCGCCACGATGTTGATATTGGCGCGCGCCAGCGCGGCAAAGAACTTGGCGGAGATACCGCGCAGCGTGCGCATGCCGTCGCCAACCACGGAGATAATCGCCAGACGCTCCTGAATGGAGAGCGGCTCGAGCAATTCTTCTTTAAGCTCCAGATAGAACTCTTCTTCCAGCGCGCGACGGGCGCGCAGGCAGTCGCCCTGCGGCACGCAGAAGCTGATGCTGTATTCGGAAGAGGACTGGGTAATCAGCACCACCGAGATACCGTTGCGGGACATGGCCGCAAATACGCGCGCTGCCATGCCGACCATCCCTTTCATCCCAGGGCCGGAGACGCTAAACATCGCCATATTGTTCAGGTTGGAGATGCCTTTCACCGGCAGACCGTCCTCATCGGTACTCGCGCCAATCAGCGTACCCGGCGCCTGCGGGTTACCGGTGTTTTTAATCAGGCAAGGGATCTGGAACTGGGCAATCGGGGAGATGGTACGCGGGTGAAGCACTTTGGCGCCGAAGTAGGAAAGCTCCATCGCTTCCTGGTACGACATCGACTTCAGCAGCCTGGCGTCCGGAACCTGGCGCGGGTCGCAGGTATAGACGCCGTCGACGTCAGTCCAGATCTCACAACAATCCGCGCGTAAGCAGGCGGCCAGCACGGCGGCGGAGTAGTCGGAACCGTTACGGCCCAGCACCACCAGCTCGCCTTTCTCGTTACCGGCGGTAAAGCCTGCCATCAGGATCATGTGGTCAGACGGAATTTTGCTGGCGGCGATACGGCGGGTTGATTCGGCAATATCAACGGTGGATTCGAGGTAGTGGCCCACCGCAAGCAGTTTTTCAACGGGATCGATCACGGTCACGCTATGGCCGCGCGCTTCCAGCACGCCGGCCATAATGGCGATAGAGAGTTTTTCACCGCGACAAATCAGCGCCGCGTTGATGCTGTCCGGGCACTGGCCGAGGAGGCTGATACCGTGCAGAACGTGTTTGATTTGCGCAAATTCCTGCTCAACGAAGGACTTCAGCTGAGCGTGCGGGAAGCCAGGCAGCGCCTCTGCCAGCCCTTGCAATAAGTCAGCGAATATACGCTCTGCGTCGCTGATGTTCGGGAGTGCATCCTGGCCACCGATGGTTTTTTCGATCATCGCCACCAGATGGTTCGTGATTTTTGCCGGGGCAGAGAGCACGGTCGCAACCTGCCCCTGCCTGGCGTTGCTTTCCAGGATATCGGCAACACGCAGAAAACGTTCTGCATTTGCCACTGATGTACCGCCGAACTTCAACACTCGCATGGTTCTACCTCGTTTCCTTTAGCCGAAAAAAAAGCCCGCACTGTCTAGGTGCGGGCTTTTTTTTGTTTTTCCTGTACGCGTCAGCCCGCATCGTTACCAGTGGTAATGATGATGGTTGTGGTAATGGTGGTGATGCTGATGCGTTTCATGGATGTTGTGTACTCTGTCATTATTATCTGTCTGTGCTGTATTCTTTTAGGGTTAAAGGATCGGGCTCGTTAAGTCAACGAATTTTTAATTTGATCACAATTCGGAAGACTCTCACGTCCCGCTGCGTGCAGATTTATTTTCATCCGATTCCCCCAGATGCAACCCATACAGACAGACTTATTCGCCATAGTAAAAACTTATGGCAGTATTTTACTCGGCCAATTTTTTTTCAATATCATGCAGCAAACGGTGCAGCATTGCGGTGTCCCGCTGCTCAAGACGTCCCAAACGCTGCTGCAGCCAGTCAGCCATTTTTTGATCGTCAGCTACTTCCAACTGCGTTAACAGCTGCTCAACGCGTGCGCGCAGCGCAGCCAGCTGATTTTCATCTGCCCTTTCAGCCTTAGGCTGGGGAATTTGTATTAGGGAGGCTAATTGATAGCAGTACACCATGACCGCCTGGCCCAAATTCAGGGAAGGATAATCGGCCACCATCGGCGCACCGGTGAGCACGTCCGCCAGTTCCAGCTCCTCGTTGGTTAATCCGGAATCTTCACGACCAAATACCAGCGCCGCTTTCTCCAGCCACTGGCTTTTCTCTTCCAGCATCGGCACCAGCTCCGCTGGCGTCGCATAGTAGTGGAACTTAGCGCGACTACGCGCCGTGGTTGCAACGGTAAACGAAATGTCGTGCAGCGCGTCGACAAGCGTAGCGTAAGTGGTTATATTATCGAGAATATCTCCCGATCCGTGCGCCACCCAACGCGCGGCTGGCTCCAGATGGGCCGTGCTGTCCACAATGCGCAAATCGGTAAAACCCATGGTCTTCATCGCACGCGCCGCTGCGCCTATATTTTCTGCTCTGGCTGGTGCAACCAGTACAATCGACAGATGCATTTATGCTCTCTTTTTAATCAGTTAGCCGGTAAAAATGTGATGCACTTCAACATATTACGCAGCGCGAATTTACAAAATTGCAACACAAATCACCGAAATAGCGTTTCATAACAAATTAAAAACGCTAAACTATTCTGTGTCTGAACAATCAGTTAGAATGTTAACAGAACACTATTATCCCTATGTTTTATAATGATAATAGTAACATGAATGCTCTATTCTGATTGGATTCGCTTCGTTTATAAATCAATGTCCGCAACTAGTTGGTTTATTGAAAAATTGTGACAAAGGCTAGCATTCGGCTACGATGATTTCATCAAACTGTTAACGTGCTACAATTGAACTTGATATATGTCAACGAAGCGTAGTTTTATTGGGTGTCTGGTGTCACTTAGCCTGTTATGTTGCTGTTAAAATGGTTAGGATGACAGCCGTTTTTGACACTGTCGGGTCCAAAGGGAAAGTACCCAAGACCAAGCTAATGATGTTGTTGACGTTGATGGAAAGTGCATCAAGAACGCAATTACGTACTTTAGTCACGTTAAGCCGATCATGTTAATTTGCGACATGCATCAGGCAGGTCAGGGACTTTTGTACTTCCTGTTTCGATTTAGTTGGCAATTTAGGTAGCAAACATGCAGACCCCGCACATTCTTATCGTTGAAGACGAGTTGGTAACACGCAACACGTTAAAGAGCATTTTCGAAGCAGAAGGCTACGATGTCTTTGAAGCGACCGATGGCGCAGAGATGCATCAGATCCTTTCTGAAAATGATATCAACCTGGTGATCATGGATATTAACCTGCCGGGCAAAAACGGTCTTCTTCTGGCGCGCGAACTGCGCGAGCAGGCGAACGTCGCGTTAATGTTCCTGACGGGCCGTGATAACGAAGTTGATAAAATTCTTGGCCTGGAAATCGGTGCGGATGACTACATCACCAAGCCGTTCAACCCTCGCGAGTTAACCATTCGTGCACGCAACCTGCTGTCCCGCACCATGAACCTGGGCACGGTCAGCGAAGAGCGTCGTAGCGTAGATAGCTACAAATTCAACGGCTGGGAACTTGATATCAATAGCCGCTCGCTGATTAGCCCGAACGGTGAGCAGTATAAACTGCCGCGCAGTGAATTCCGCGCGATGCTGCACTTCTGCGAAAACCCGGGAAAAATTCAGTCCCGTGCAGAACTGCTGAAGAAAATGACCGGCCGTGAGCTGAAGCCGCACGACCGCACCGTAGACGTCACCATCCGTCGTATTCGTAAACATTTTGAATCTACGCCAGATACGCCGGAAATCATCGCCACCATTCACGGCGAAGGGTACCGTTTCTGCGGCGATTTGCAGGAATAGTCCCGCAGTTAATGCATTAAAAAACGGCGCTTATGCGCCGTTTTTTTTATTCCCGCCAGGGCATAATCGGCACCGCGCTGATCGCGTTTTTCGGTGAACCTTCCACCACTTTATCAGAATAGGCCAGGTAGGCCAGCGTATTGCGTTTGGCATCGTAGAAACGCACAACCTGCAGCTTTTTGAACACCAGCGAGGTCCGTTTCTGGAATACCACATCGCCCTGCGCTTTGCCGTTTTTAATTTTGTCGCTCAATTCAACCGGGCCCACCTGCTGACATGAGATCGCCGCATCGGAGGTATCTTCCGCCAGCCCCAGTCCGCCTTTGATACCGCCCGTTTTCGCGCGGCTGACATAGCAGGTGACGTTTTTCACGTCCGGATCGTCAAACGCCTCTACCACGATTTTGTGGTCCGGGCCAAACATTTTGAACACGGTATCGACGGAACCAATCTGTTCCGCCTGTGCAACGCGCCCGACCATCAACATCAGCGCGGTGAAGAGCAAAGTCTTGTATTTCATATTGTTACCATTCTTTAAAATTACAGTGAGCGATTATTCAACACTTTAGACAAAAATGTAGCAAGATCACAGGATTAGAATATATCTGCCTGTAATGTGCTCGAAAAAGCATGAATGCGCAAAAAAAACACTGAATGCTAAAACATCAAAAAATGCTATTATCCGCTAACCTGTTATCAGGCACCTGCTGTTTTAAGGATGAGGATAGTATATGGATCAGGCTGGAATTATTCGCGACCTGCTCACCTGGCTGGAAGGTCATCTCAACCAGCCTTTGTCACTGGATCATGTGGCGGCTAAAGCAGGCTATTCCAAGTGGCATCTGCAAAGGATGTTCAAGGATGTCACCGGTCATGCCATCGGGGCCTATATTCGCGCACGTCGTTTATCAAAATCTGCTGTAGCATTGCGCCTCACCGCGCGGCCGATTCTGGATATTGCCCTGCAATATCGTTTCGATTCACAGCAGACATTCACCCGCGCCTTTAAAAAACAGTTCTTGTTGACGCCAGCGCTTTATCGTCGCTCGCCTGACTGGAGCTCGTTTGGCATGCGTCCGCCACTGCGTCTGGGCGAGTTCGCAATGCCGAAGTACGACATTATTACACTGCCGGAAACCCATCTGATCGGCACGACGCAGAGCTACTCCTGTTCACTGGAGCAGATTTCCGAGTTCCGACATCAGATGCGCGTCCAGTTCTGGCGCGACTTCCTGAGCCACGCGCCGGCGATACCGCCGATCCTGTATGGTCTCAACGAAACGCACCCAAGCCAGGAAAAAGACGACGAGCAGGAGGTGTTCTACACCACCGCGCTGACGCCAGATATGGCCAATGGCTACATTCAGGGTTCAAAGCCTGTCGTGCTGGAAGGCGGCGAATACGTGATGTTCGCCTATGAAGGGCTGGGAACGGGGGTTCAGGAGTTTATCCTGACCGTTTACGGTACTTGCATGCCGATGCTGAATCTGAATCGCCGTAAAGGTCAGGACATTGAGCGCTACTACCCGGCGCAGGATGCCAAACCGGAAGAAGGCCCAATCAATCTGCGTATGGAATTCTTGATTCCGATACGTCGTTAACGCTGCAGTTCATCAAGCGCAGGGGCATCGAGATGCGAAATGTCCCCTGCCATCTCCACGACCCAACCTGACGCCAGCCACGCGCTTTCCTGATAATCAATCCGGGAAATGGAGCAGTTGCGCAGACGCAGACGGCGCTCAGCGTAAGCCGGTAATCCCAGAATGGTGCTCACCAGGCATCCCAACGCAATCCCATGACTCACCAGCAGCGGACGGCTTCCCGCCGGAAGCTTCAGGCATTCCGCCAGTGCGGCATGCATACGGACGCTGAGCTCCTGCATGGATTCGCCCTCAGGAATACGGCCATCTTCGGTACCGTTCACCAGCGTGCGGCGCCAGCCCTCTTCCGTTTCCGTCAGCGTATCGATATGGCGTTTTTCCAGCACGCCCATATCCAGCTCGCGCAGGCGCGGCTCAAGCATGACGTCACAGCCGCAGGCGTCTGCAATGATGCGCGCCGTCTGCTGTGTGCGACCTAAATCGCTGGTAATGACGTGGGTAATGCCCAGCGTTCGGGCGCGTTCTGCCACCTGCCACGCTTGCTGCACGCCCTTCTCTGTAAGAGGACTGTCTGACTGGCCTTGAATACGTCGCTCGGCGTTCCACTGCGTTTCACCGTGGCGAACAAGGTATACCTGTAACATGCTTTTTTTCCGTTATACTGCGATGAGTTTTTTTTGAATCGAGCTTAATTATGCACCATGTTGTCTCTGCTACCACTAATCCTGCCAAAATTCAGGCAATTCTAAGGGCATTTGAAGAGATCTTCGGCGCAGGATCCTGCCATATTGAAGCCATCGGCGTCGAGAGTTGCGTTCCTGAACAGCCGTTTGGCAGCGAGGAAACGCGCGCTGGCGCACGAAACCGCGTAGCAAATGCCAGGGCTGCGGCACCGGATGCGGACTTTTGGGTGGCAATTGAAGCCGGTATCGACGAAGGCGCAACCTTTAGCTGGGTGGTGATCGAAAGCCGTGAACAGCGCGGTGAAGCGCGTTCAGCCACCCTGCCGCTGCCGGAGATTATTCTGGAAAAAGTCCGCGCGGGTGAAGCGCTCGGGCCGGTGATGTCGCAGTACACCGGCATTGATGAGATTGGCCGTAAAGAAGGGGCGATTGGCGTCTTTACCGCAGGCGCGCTTACGCGTTCAGGCGTTTATCATCAGGCGGTGATCCTGGCGTTAAGCCCGTTCCATAACGCGATTTATCGCTAAGCGTTTTTCAACAGCACCGCTTCCAGCCACTGGCGCAGCTCAACGGGCGCCGACTTCAGGCTGTTCGATCCGCGGGTAATCGTTGCGATGCCCGCGCCGAGCTCATTTTTCAGCTCGCGCTGGCTCATCTCGCCGCGCAGCAACTCTTCAATGATGCGCACGCGCGTGCCCAGCGCCTCGCGCTCGTCCGGCGTGAGCATCAGCTGCATAAGGGGTAAGTGCAAATCCTGCTCGTAAGACTGGCGAAGCAGCTCCACAAAACGAAGCCACTCCTGATGACGTTGTTCGGCCATTGCCGAGGAATACGGGGAATGCTGGGTCATGTTATGCTGCCTCTTGTACTCATTAGCGAGTACAGCATAACACAACCCGCGCCGATCAGTAACGTCTCTGCCACTCGGCATCACTCATCAGGGTATCTTTCTGCCCCATGAAGTAGCGATAGTAGGCGTCATAGGCCAGCACGTTCTTCACATAGCCGCGCGTTTCAGAGAACGGGATGCTCTCGACAAACGCCACGGCGTCAATGCGTCCGGCGCTGTTGCCGAGCCAGGTACGCACGCGACCCGGCCCCGCGTTATACGCCGCCGACGCGAAGATGCGGTTATTGCCGAACTGCTGATACACGTACTGCAGGTAGCTGGTACCGATGTTGATGTTGGTATCCGGATCCAGAAGCTGTGACGGGCTGCTGTAGCCAGGAATATTAAACATCTTCACCGTGTGCGTCGCCGTGCCCGGCATAATCTGCATCAGGCCGCTGGCGCCCACCGGGGAACGGACTTTCGGGTTCCATGCGCTCTCCTGACGGGCAATTGCCATCGCGTAGCTTTGCGGGATATCTTTGCCGCTGGTGTAGCGATCGAACAGATCCTTGTAAGCCAACGGGAAACGCTCTTCGAGATGATCCCAAAGCTTACCGGCGATCGTCGCCTGCACGCTCAGATCCCACCAGTGGTTATCAAAAGCATAGCGGGCAAGCTGGGCTTTCTCGTCGGTGCTGCGGCTGGTCACCAGATTCGCCCACTCGCTGCGCGCGGTATTATCCATATTCCAGTACATCAGCTCGCGCACACGCGCCATTTCTGGCCCCTGCGTCAGCGCCGGGTTCGCGTTAGCGGGCGCTTTATCAATGCGGAAGGTATACTCCTCGCCCAGGCGCTGCGCGGCTGCCATCGGGTAGAACCCGCGCTGCTGCATCAGCGTATGGAGAATTTCTTTGGCCTCGTCATCACGACCGCGCTCCATCAGCAGATCGGCCTGCCAGTAGCGCCATTCGTCCTTCTCTTTAGCCTCCATAGGCAACCGCGCAAGCCAGGTATTCAGCCCACGGCGATCTCCCGTACCCAGCGCCATGCGCACGCGACGTTCCACCAGAGACGTGGAGTTCGAACGCATAATGGCATCGTCACGCCAGCGCGCCTGTTCATCGGTCACATCCGTGCCCATCAGTCGCCACGCCACGATATCGCGCAGCTCCTGGGTTTGTTCCTCATTAAGCTGCTGCGCCTGCACCAGCTGCGGGATCATCAGCCGCGCGTTTTCCACATCGTCACGCGCCACGCTGGCAAAGGCCACCGCCGCCATCTGGCGGGTAAAATCGGTCGCGCCCGTACTGCGGGCAAAGGTCAGCACGCTGTTGGGATCGTTTGCCAGCGAGATAACCGCGGTGGAGATCGTCTGGTAATCAGACGGCATCTGTCCCGCCAGCGTGGTCACCAGACGCGTGTTGCCGGCTTTCATCGCCAGACGGATGCGCTCAAGGTAGGACAGCGGATCCTGCTTGCCGGATGCTCGCCACGCGCCGAACAGGGAATCACAGGCGTTCGGCTGGTTTTTCCCGGTCAGCCAGAGCTCTTTCGCCCCGGCCCAGGCCTCTTCCTGCTGGCCGGTCGCCCATTTCGCGTAGTAGTAGTTACACTGCGCTTCGGTGGTATTCGGCTTTTCAGGGCTAAACGCCAGCAGTCCGCGCCAGTCTTCGCGTCGCGCCAGCTCATTCACAAAACGAGACTGGAGATTTCGGGCAGGCGGCAGGGTCGGGTTCGCCTGAATGAAGTTATTCACGGTAACGGTGGGTTGATTCATGAGATCGTCCGTAATTTGACGATACTCCAGATACGGATACAGCGGATAATCCTTTAGCGTCGGCATCAGCGCCTGCACGGTATCCATCTGCTTGTTGTCCCACGCCTGTTTAATCTGGGCGTATCGGTTGCGTTGTTCATCCAGTGAATCGGCATGCACCGCCTGGCTTACCGCCATTACGCATACGCTGGCAGCCAGCAGACGCCAGACCACCCGTTTGGCTTTTTCCACAAGCTCTTCCTCATTGTTTTTTCGTCAATTGCAGCGTCTTGCCACGTCAAAGTCTAATTAACTTATGCTAACCAGGCATCCTTCAACGCGCCACGTCATGGACACTTTTTTACCTTTCTTGCGCGTTTTAACACTCCCGACGTTCCTGGCTGGGATTAGGGCGGGAAAAAGGCTACACTTCGAGGCTGAAATTCCTTCTCATTACGATAAAAGAGGCGAAGTCCAACGTGGCTCAATTCGTTTATACCATGCATCGTGTCGGCAAAGTTGTCCCGCCGAAACGTCATATTCTTAAAAATATCTCGCTGAGCTTCTTCCCGGGCGCAAAAATCGGTGTTCTGGGTCTCAACGGTGCCGGTAAGTCCACCCTGCTGCGCATCATGGCCGGCATTGATACAGACATCGAAGGTGAAGCCCGTCCGCAGCCTGGCATCAAGATTGGCTACCTGCCGCAGGAACCTCAGCTGAACCCGGAACACACCGTTCGCGAATCCGTTGAAGAAGCGGTATCCGAAGTGGTTAACGCCCTGAAAGGTCTCGATGAAGTGTATGCCAAATACGCCGAGCCGGATGCGGACTTCGACAAGCTGGCTGCACAGCAGGGCAAGTATGAAGAGATTATCCAGGCGCACGACGGTCACAACCTGAACGTGCAGCTGGAGCGCGCGGCTGACGCCCTGCGTCTGCCGGACTGGGATGCGAAAATCGCTAACCTCTCCGGGGGTGAACGCCGTCGCGTGGCGCTGTGCCGCCTGCTGCTGGAAAAACCAGATATGCTGTTGCTCGACGAACCAACCAACCACCTGGATGCGGAATCCGTGGCGTGGCTGGAGCGCTTCCTGCACGACTTTGAAGGCACCGTTGTGGCGATTACCCACGACCGTTACTTCCTCGACAACGTCGCTGGCTGGATCCTGGAGCTGGACCGCGGCGAAGGTATTCCGTGGGAAGGCAACTACTCTTCCTGGCTGGAGCAAAAAGATCAGCGTCTGGCGCAGGAAGCGTCTCAGGAAGCGGCCCGTCGTAAGTCTATCGAGAAAGAGCTGGAGTGGGTGCGTCAGGGCGCGAAAGGCCGTCAGTCTAAAGGCAAAGCCCGTCTGGCACGCTTCGAAGAGCTGAACAACACCGAATACCAGAAACGTAACGAAACCAACGAACTGTTTATTCCACCTGGAGCACGTCTGGGGGATAAAGTGGTTGAAGTGACCAACCTGCGTAAGTCTTACGGCGACCGTGTGCTGATCGACGACCTGACCTTCTCCGTACCGAAAGGCGCTATCGTCGGCATCATCGGTCCGAACGGCGCGGGTAAATCGACCCTGTTCCGCATGATGTCCGGTCAGGAACAGCCTGACAGCGGCTCTATCACCCTGGGTGAGACCGTGAAGCTGGCCTCCGTTGACCAGTTCCGTGACGCGATGGACAACAGCAAAACCGTGTGGGAAGAAGTCTCCGGCGGTCTGGATATCATGCGCATCGGCAACACCGAGATGCCAAGCCGCGCCTATGTTGGCCGCTTTAACTTTAAAGGCACCGACCAGGGCAAACGCGTGGGCGAACTGTCCGGCGGTGAGCGCGGTCGTCTGCACCTGGCGAAGCTGCTGCAGGTGGGCGGTAACGTTCTGCTGCTTGATGAACCAACCAACGACCTGGATATTGAAACCCTGCGCGCGCTGGAAAACGCTCTGCTGGAGTTCCCGGGCTGCGCGATGGTTATCTCGCACGACCGCTGGTTCCTGGACCGTATCGCGACCCACATCCTGGACTATCAGGACGAAGGTAAGGTGGAGTTCTTCGAAGGTAACTTCACCGAATACGAAGAGTACAAGAAACGCACGCTGGGCGCCGACGCGCTGGAGCCGAAGCGTATTAAGTACAAGCGTATCGCGAAATAAAAGCAAAACGGCAACCTCGGTTGCCGTTTTTTATATTTGTACCCTCTCCCCGTGGGAAAGGGCCAGGGTGAGGGCATCAGGCGGCACAAACTCAGCCACCCACGTAATACCGCTTCACCTCGTCAAACTGCATCGCAAACTCGATATAGCTCATCAGCGCGGGCGAATTCAGCTTGCGGCTCGGGTAGGCCAGCCAGAGGTCGTTGCCTTCAACGTTCCACTCCGGCAGTACCTGCACCAGCGCGCCCTTTTCAACCTTATCTCCCAGCAGAAATGCAGGAAGCAGCGTGATCCCCGCCCCGGCCATCGCGCACTCGCGGGCGTACACCAGATTATCGGTCATGTGCGCGTTATCCGGCAGGTAGCGGTAATCCTCATTCTCGCTTCGCAGAAGCCACTCCGACCAGGCTCTGTGCGTAATGCTGCGGTGCTCCACCAGCTGACGGGGATGCGTTATCGGCGCCCGGCGCGCCAGATAGTCCGGCGAGGCCAGCATGTAGCGCGGACAGTGCCCGATCATTCGGCCAATCAGGGAGGAGTCCTGCGGCTTGCCGGTACGCAGCGCCACGTCAAAGCCGGACTCGACCAGATCCACCACATCATCAGAGATCGACACGTCCAGCGAAACCTCAGGATAGCGAAGCTGGAACTCGGCATTCATATGCGCCAGCAGCGTCGCGCCAATCCCAGCCGGACAGGTGATGCGCAGCCGCCCGCTCGGGTTTTCGCGCAGGCGCTGAATGGCATACTCCGCCCGCTCGCTGGCCGCCAGCATTTCGCGGCAGTGCACCAGATAGTGCTCGCCCGCAAACGTCAGGTTCAGCCTGCGGGTAGTGCGGTTAAGCAGGCGGATACCCAACTGCTGCTCCAGCTGGCTAATTCGCTGGCTGACGCTGGATTTCGGCAGTTCGGCTTTTTGGGCTGCCGCGGTAAAGCTGCCCATCTCCGCCACCAGCGCGAAAAGCGCCATATCCTGCAGCTGTTTAAACATGATTGTTCATCCTGTACGAACGCTGAGTTCTTGATTGTCCATCTTATCATGCAGCTGGCCACTTAATAGACTAGCCTCAACAAAACGCATGCCATTGAGGAGCACACCATGTCAATGAAAGCCATTGCCGTGAACCCGGAAAATCCGTCCACCTTCATTGAAATCACCCCACCGATGCCACAGCCCGGCGAGCACGATCTGCTGGTGGAGGTCAAAGCCGTCTCGGTTAACCCGGTCGATACCAAAGTCCACGCGGGCATTGCCAAAAACGGGCTGAAAGAGCCGCGCATTCTCGGGTGGGACGCCAGCGGGATCGTCAAAGCCGTTGGGACGGGCGTCACCGGATTTAAACCGGGAGATGAAGTGTGGTACGCGGGCGACATCACCCGCCCGGGCAGCAACACCACGCATCAGCTGATTGATGCGCGCATTGTCGGGCGCAAGCCTGCAAGCCTCGGCTGGGCCGCTGCCGCTGCACTGCCGTTGACCGCACTCACCGCGTGGGAAGGCCTGTTTGAACGGCTGAACATTCAGGATGCCGGCGCGGACAAAACCCTGCTGATCATTGGCGGCGCGGGCGGGGTGGGATCGCTGGCGATCCCGTTTGCGAAGCACAACAGCAAGGTGAAGATCGTCGCAACCGCGTCTCGCGAAGATTCCGCCCGGTGGTGCCGCGATCGCGGTGCAGATGTGGTGGTGAACTACCGCGATCTGAAAGGCGAACTGGCGAAACACGGGCTCAAATTTGTGGATTACATTTTCATCCTCAACGACACCGACGGACACTGGGATGCGGTCAGCGAACTGATTGCCCCACAGGGGCATATCTGTTCCATCGTGGAGAATGAACACCCGCTGAACCAGGACAAGCTGAAGTCGAAATCCGCCGCCCTGCACTGGGAATTTATGTACACCCGCAGCATGTACCAGACCGCGGATATGGCGCGTCAGGGTGAGATCCTCAATGAGGTGGCGAAGCTGGTAGATAATGGCGTGGTGGAAAGCTCACTGAGTGAAACGCTGCACGGGCTGAGCGTGGAGAGCATTACCGAGGCGCACCGTAAGGTACTGGACGGGCATATGCGCGGAAAAGTGGTGGTGGAGTTCTGAGTGGCTTGATGCCCTCAACCCGGCCCTCTCCCGCAGGGAGAGGGTTAGGGTGAGGAGTAAGTTTTTACCCCTGCTCCCCCATCATCTCCTTCACCAGCTCGACGCAGCGCAGGAAACGGGAGTCGTAGTCCGACTCTTCCACGTGCACAAACTCAACGTTGTTTTCGTTGAGCATCTCCACCAGCATGGACTGGAATTCACGCCTGTCAACGGAGCTGCCTAGGCTGCGCATGCCGTCGGCCACCCACGGGGTGTTGTTTTCCAGCAGGATCACCAGGTCAAAGCGATATTCGTCAATCAGCGCCTGCACGAACGGGTGCTCGCGCCCTTCGTATTTTTTACAGAACGCCTGAGTGGTGACAAAATCGGTATCGATAAACGCCACCTTGTTGGCATATTTCACTGCGAAATCAATGTACTGGGCGTGACCGAGCGCGATTTTGTCATAGTCGGAATACTGCAGCGCCATCTCGTCGCCGCCCAGGTGCGAGAAGACATAATCGCGGCCGTACTCCCATGCGCTGGTGGTATTGAAGATATTCGCCAGCTTGTTGACCAGCGTTGATTTACCGCTCGACTCGCCGCCCAGGATCGCGACGGTGCGCACAAAGAACGGCTTCACCTCGGTCGGGATGTAATCCCAGTAGCGGAACGGATTTTCGCGGATCTGCGCTCCGCTGATGTTCATGAAGGTGCGTTTCGGATCGATCAGCACCGTCTCGATGCCCAGATGCTCGCGGAACTGCGGCGCATCGGACTCTTCAGAGGTGTAGATCCAGTTAGGCGCAATGCCCTTCTCTTCCATAAACGCTTTGATGCCGTTGCTCCACACGTCCCAGCCGTGCGGATACGGCTCCATGCCCTCTTCGTTAAAGGCATGAATGCGAATGTTTTTCTGGTACTTGAAGGTCTGAAGCAGCCAGCGCAGGCGGTCAGGCACGGTCGGCTGCTGCGACATGGCGCTGTCCTCAAACAGCTGACGATCGCGGGTTTCATCGTAGCCCATGATGATGTGCAGCTCGTCAACCTGGCTACAGGCTCGCTGGATCAGATAGATATGCCCGGTATGCAGCGGGTAAAACTTGCCGAACACCACGCCGATGTTCTTTTGCATACGCGGGAATTCCAGCCCCAGAAAGCGGTGCAGCGCTTCCAGCTTCTGCGCGCTGGGGCTTTTGATTTTGGCGTTCAGCAGCTGGCTCAAATAACCCTTGGTCATGCCGCTGGCGTCCGCCACCTGCTGCAGAGTGCAGCCCTTCTGGCGGATAGCGGTCTTGATGTAGTCAAATGATGACATAAATTACGGTGCCTCCTGCAAAATCGAATACGTAATTATAAGTCGTCAAAGACATTTAACGCATCTGCGAGTTTCTTCACGCCGAAAACCTGCATCCCTTCCGGGATTTTTTTCGGCACGTTAGCAGCGGGAACGATAGCCCGGCGGAAACCGTGTTTTGCCGCCTCGGAGATACGCTCCTGGCCGCTGGGCACCGGACGGATTTCCCCGGCGAGGCCCACCTCACCGAAGACGACCAGATCCTGCGGCAGCGGTCTGTCGCGCAGGCTTGAGACCATCGCCAGCAGCAGCGCCAGGTCTGCGCTGGTCTCAGTGACTTTCACGCCACCCACCACGTTAACGAAAACGTCCTGATCCGCCATCTGCAGCCCACCGTGACGGTGCAGCACCGCCAGCAGGATCGCCAGACGGTTCTGTTCCAGACCGACCGCCACGCGCCGCGGGTTGCCCATCATCGACACGTCCACCAGCGCCTGAATTTCGACGAGCAGCGGGCGCGTGCCTTCCCACAGCACCATCACCGAACTGCCGGAGGTGGTCTCATCTCCCCGGCTCAGGAAGATCGCCGACGGGTTGCTGACTTCGCGCAGCCCCTGCTCGGTCATGGCAAACACGCCTAACTCGTTCACCGCCCCAAAGCGGTTTTTATGGCTGCGCAGGGTACGGAAACGGGAGTCCGCGTCGCCGTCGAGCATGACGGAGCAGTCGATACAGTGTTCAAGCACCTTCGGTCCCGCCAGCGAGCCGTCTTTGGTCACGTGGCCGACCATCACAATCGCCACGCCGCGCGTTTTGGCAAAGCGCGTCAGGTAGGCCGCCGTTTCACGCACCTGCGCCACGCTGCCCGGCGAGGACTGAATGTCCGCCATGTGCATCACCTGGATGGAGTCGATCACCATCAGCTTCGGCTGCTCTTCTTCGGCGATCATGCAGATCTGCTCGATGCTGGTTTCGGAGAGCATGTTCAGATTGCCGGTCGGCAGGCCCAGACGGTGCGCGCGCATCGCCACCTGCTGCAGTGATTCTTCGCCCGTGACGTACAGGGTTTTCATCTGTTCGGCGAGCTTGCAGAGCGTTTGCAGCAGCAGGGTCGATTTACCCGCGCCCGGGTTACCGCCGATCAAAATGGCGCTCCCCGGCACCACGCCGCCGCCGAGCACGCGGTCAAACTCTTTGAACCCGGTGGAGAAGCGCGGCAGCTCTTCGAGGCTGATGTCCGAAAGTTTTTGCACCTTCGCCACGCCCGCATTGCCCGCGTAGCCGCTCAGGCGTTCATTGCGCGCCACGCTCGGCGAAGCCGCCACACCACGCACTTCGGTGATGGTGTTCCAGGCATGACAGGCGCTGCATTGCCCCTGCCAGCGCGGATAATCCGCACCACATTCATTACAGACAAATGCGCGTTTTGGAGCTTTCGCCACGGTTTACCTCGTTATTTCTGATTAAGGCTGCCGGAGAGAATGCAGAACACCCCCATCAGGTCAGCGTGACGGATAGTGACTTCCGTCTTTTCATTCACTTTTGGCTTGGCATGGTAGGCAATGCCCAGGCCGGCCGCTTTGATCATCGGCAGGTCGTTCGCGCCGTCCCCGATAGCGACGGTCTGGATAACCGGAATTTCATATTTTTCCGCCAGACGCGTCAGCGTATTGGCTTTGTACTGGGCATCAACGATATCGCCGATCACCTGGCCGGTCAGCTTGCCGTCCATGATCTCCAGCTCATTGGCCACCACGGTGGTCAGATGCAGTTTTTCCCGCAGGTAATCTGCGAAGAAGGTGAAGCCACCGGAGGCGATTGCCACCTTCCAGCCGAGGGACTGCAGCTTCAGCACCAGCTGCGTCAGCCCTGGCATCAGCGGCAGCACGTCGCGCACCTGGCGCAGAATGTTGGCATCGGCCCCTTTCAGGGTCGCCACGCGCTGTCGCAGGCTGGCGGTGAAATCCAGCTCGCCGCGCATCGCACGCTCGGTGACTTCCGCCACCAGCTCGCCGCTGCCCGCCAGCTTCGCAATTTCGTCGATACACTCGATCTGAATGGCGGTAGAGTCCATGTCCATGACCAGCAGGCCAGGCGTTTTCAGGTGCGGAATTTTACCCAGCGGCGCGACGTCCAGCCCGGCGTCATGCGCCAGACGCGTGGCGCGCTGCGTCAAAGAGCCCGCCAGGCGAATGACCTGATAGTCTTCCACGCACCAGGCGGCGACGATGACCATCGCGGCCCCCAGTTTGGTTTGATACTGGGTCAGGCGTTGCTTATCCAGACCGCGTCCATAGAGGAGCCAGCCGCTACGACCGGCATGGTAATCCAGAGGCATCACCTCATCGCCACTTAAAGAGAGCGGCAATCCTGGCCATAAAGAGACATCCGTTGGCAGGTCACACCAGGTAATGTTCGGCATTAAAGCTCCTGTAATTTCGTTCGCGCCGGAAGGTTGCAGAGGGAAAATAACGCATGAGGCTACCCTGTAACCATCACTTCTGGCAACATTAAGCCGTAAATTTTCAGCAGGTGGAATATGGCTCGCGCAAAACTGAAATTCCGGCTCCATCGCGCCGTGATCGTCCTTTCCTGTCTCGCACTCTTAGTGGTGCTGATGCAGGGGGCATCGTGGTTTAGCCAGAATCATCAACGGCAACGCAACCCGCAGTTTGAAGAGCTGGCCCGCACGCTGGCACGCCAGGTGACGCTCAACGTCGCACCGTCCATGCGAACCGAAACGCCGGACGATAAGCGAATAGGCCAGGTTTTACGCCTGCTCACGGAGAATAGCCGCATTCTTGATGCGGGCGTCTATGATGAGCAAGGCAACCTGATTGCCCGCGCGGGCGAACATGTCGACGTGCGCGACAGGCTGGCGCTTGACGGTAAAAAAGCCGGCGGCTACTTCAACCAGCAGCTTGTTGAACCTATTCAGGGTAAGAATGGCCCCCTGGGGTATCTGCGCCTGACACTCGACACCCACACCCTGCCCACTGAAGCCAAGCAGGTCGATAATACCACCAATATTCTGCGCCTGATGCTACTGCTTTCTCTCGCCATCGGCGTTGTGCTGGCGCGCACCCTGCTTCGCGGCAAGCGCTCGCGATGGCAGCAATCCCCGTTCCTGCTGACCGCCAGCAGATCCGTTCCCGAAGACGAAGAGAGCGAGAAGAAAGAATAGTGATAAAGTAGGCGAACGATTCGGAAAAGGAACTTTGCCATGACGACGTTACGCCTGCTTATCTCTGACTCTTACGATCCCTGGTTTAATCTCGCGGTAGAAGAGTGCATTTTCCGCCAGATGCCTGCCACCCAGCGCGTCCTGTTTCTCTGGCGTAACGCCGATACGGTCGTGATCGGCCGCGCGCAAAACCCGTGGAAAGAGTGCAATACGCGGCGTATGGAAGAGGATAACGTCCGCCTCGCGCGCCGGAGCAGCGGCGGTGGCGCGGTCTTTCACGATCTGGGCAATACCTGCTTTACCTTTATGGCGGGAAAACCGGAATACGACAAAACCATCTCAACTTCGATTGTCCTCAATGCGCTGAATTCACTCGGCGTGACGGCTGAAGCCTCCGGACGTAACGATCTGGTGGTGAAAACCCCCGAGGGCGACCGGAAGGTCTCCGGCTCCGCCTACCGCGAAACGATGGATCGCGGGTTCCACCACGGCACCTTGCTGCTGAATGCCGATCTCAGCCGTCTGGCGAACTACCTTAATCCTGATAAGAAAAAGTTACAGGCTAAGGGCATTACGTCCGTACGCGGGCGCGTGGCAAATCTGGTGGAGCTGCTGCCGGGGATTACGCACGAGCAGATTTGCGACGCGATCCGTGAAGCGTTCTTTGAACATTACGGCGAGCGCGTGGAAGCAGAAGTGATCTCCCCAGACAAAACCCCGGATCTGCCCAACTTCGCCGACACCTTCGCCCGCCAGAGCAGCTGGGAGTGGAACTTCGGTCAGGCTCCTGCGTTTTCCCATCTACTGGATGAGCGTTTTACCTGGGGCGGCGTGGAATTGCACTTTGACGTGGAGAAGGGCCACATTACCCGTACGCAGGTCTTTACGGATAGTCTCAATCCGGCACCGTTAGAGGCGCTGGCCGCTCGTCTGCAGGGCTGTTTGTATCGGGCGGATATGCTGCAGCAGGAGTGTGACGCGTTGATTGGGGATTTCCCTGAGCAGGAGAAAGAGTTAAGGGATTTGTCAGCATGGATTGCGCAGGCCGTGCGCTAGGTGCGGTCTGGTGCCCTCACCCCAGCCCTCTCCCACAGGGAGAGGGAGGGAAGAGACAGAATTACGCTTTATCGCCCAGCAGAACGGATTCCAGCGCGATTTTGATCATGTCGTTGAAGGTAGTCTGACGCTCGGCAGCGGTGGTCTGCTCGTGGGTACGGATGTGGTCAGACACGGTACAGATGGTCAGCGCTTTCGCACCAAACTCAGCCGCGACGCCGTAGATACCCGCCGCTTCCATTTCCACGCCCAGGATGCCGTATTTTTCCATCACGTCGAACATCTCGCCGCCGTCCGGGGCATAGAACAGGTCAGCAGAGAAGATGTTACCCACGCGCGCTTCAACGCCCAGCGCTTTTGCTGCGTCAACCGCGTCGCGCACCATGCCGAAGTCAGCAATCGCTGCGAAGTCATGGTCTTTGAAACGCATACGGTTAACTTTGGAATCGGTGCAGGCACCCATACCGATAACGATGTCGCGCAGCTTAACGTCCATGCGCACCGCGCCGCAGGAGCCAACGCGGATAATTTTCTTCACGCCGAAATCGGTGATCAGCTCTTTAGTGTAGATAGAGCAGGATGGGATACCCATACCGTGGCCCATAACGGAAATTTTGCGGCCTTTATAGGTACCGGTGAAGCCCAGCATGCCGCGAACGTTGTTCACTTCACGCACGTCTTCCAGGAAGGTTTCTGCAATGTGCTTCGCGCGCAGCGGGTCGCCCGGCATCAATACGACGTCAGCGAAATCACCCATTTCTGCGTTAATGTGAGGAGTTGCCATCTTCAGTTCCTTTAACATTGTTTATTCTTTTCACCCTCTCCCTGCGGGAGAGGGTCGGGGTGAGGGCATCAGACCTCACCCAACATGATTCAGAACATGGCCTTGCCATATTCCATGTCAGACGTACCAAAGTATTTGGCGATAGTCTGGCCGATGTCCGCGAAGGTTTCACGGTGCCCCAGCGAGCCCGGCTTCACTTTCGGGCCGTACACCAGCACCGGAATGTGCTCACGGGTGTGGTCGGTACCGGTCCAGGTTGGGTCACAGCCGTGGTCCGCGGTCAGGATCAGAATGTCATCTTCACCCACCAGTTCCATCAGCTCCGGCAGACGGCGGTCGAACAGTTCCAGACCAGCCGCATAGCCTGCGACGTCGCGACGGTGGCCCCAGGAGGAGTCGAAGTCCACGAAGTTGGTGAAGACAATGGTCTTGTCGCCCGCTTCTTTCATCTCTTTGATGGTGGCATCGAACAGCGCATCCAGACCGGTGGCTTTGACCTTTTTGGTAATGCCGCAGTTAGCGTAGATATCCGCGATTTTACCCACGGACACCACGTGACCGTCCTTCTCTTCAACCAGCTTCTGCAGCACGGTAGGCGCCGGCGGCTCAACGGCCAGATCGTGACGGTTACCGGTACGCTGGAAGTTACCCGCTTTGTCGCCGATAAACGGACGCGCGATCACGCGCCCAATGTTGTAGCCGCCTTCGGTCAGCTCTTCACGGGCGATTTCGCACAGCTCGTAGAGTTTATCCAGGCCATACGTTTCTTCATGGCACGCAATCTGGAACACGGAGTCAGCAGAAGTGTAGAAAATCGGCTTGCCGGTTTTCATGTGCTCTTCGCCGAGCTGATCCAGAATCACGGTACCGGAAGAGTGGCAGTTGCCCAGGTACCCCGGCAGGTTGGCACGCTTCACCAGCTTATCGAGCAGCTCCTGCGGGAAGCTGTTCTCGTGATCGGAGAAATAGCCCCAGTCGAACAGCACCGGCACACCGGCGATTTCCCAGTGGCCAGACGGGGTGTCTTTACCGGAGGAGAGCTCGTGAGCCCAGGCGTAGGCGCCCACGACTTCCGCGTTGCCGTCCATACCGGCTGCGATTTTACCGGTAGAGCCTTCATGCGCTTTCACCAGCCCGAGGCGGGTCAGGTTAGGTAGAGTCAGAGGGCCTTTACGACCGTTGTCCGCTTCGCCTTTCGCACAGGCTTCCGCGATGTGACCCATGGTATCGGAACCCACGTCACCAAAACGTTCTGCATCTTCGGTTGCGCCGATGCCGAATGAGTCCAGCACCATAATAAATGCACGTTTCATAATTGTTCTCCGTACGTAGTGCTTCAAAAATTATCGATCAGATCAGTATACCGCTATTCGGTGATACGGCGATAGACAGTCGGTGTGGTTTCAGGTGCTTTATTGTCAAGCGTGATGGCCGCCTTCACCGCTTTTGCCGCTTCCTGCCAGCTGGCTTCGTCTTTGGCGTGGATCACCGCCAGCGGACGTTGACCGTCAACGCTGTCGCCCAGACGGGCCATATCGGTAAAGCCGACGCTGTAATCAATGGTGTCTGACGCCTGACGGCGGCCGCCACCCATCGAGACCACCGCCATACCCAGCGCGCGGGTGTCCATCGCAGAGACAAACCCTTCGCTATCGGCATACACCGCTTTGCTGAGCGTCGCGGTTGGCAGGTACTTCGCATAGTTTTCGACGAAATCGATCGGGCCTTTCTGCGCGGCAACCATGCGGCCAAAGATCTCCGCCGCTTTGCCGTTGTCCAGCACCGCCTGCAGTTTTGCGCGGGCGTCAGCGTCGTCTTTGGCGAGCTTGCCGGAGATTAACATCTCAACGCACAGCGCCATGGTGACGTCAAACAGACGCGGGTTACGGTATTCTCCGGTGAGGAACTGGACGGCCTCACGCACTTCGACGGCATTACCGGCGCTGGAGGCCAGCACCTGATTCATGTCGGTGAGCAGTGCGGTGGTGCGCACGCCCGCGCCGTTGGAGACGCCAACGATCGCTTCGGCAAGCTGCGCAGAGAGTTCATAGGTTGGCATAAAGGCGCCGCTGCCCACCTTCACGTCCATCACCAGCGCATCTAGCCCTTCCGCCAGCTTCTTCGCCAGGATAGAGGCGGTGATCAGCGGGATGGAGTCAACGGTCGCGGTGATGTCGCGGGTCGCGTAGAAACGCTTGTCTGCCGGAGCAAGAGAGCTGGTCTGGCCGATAATCGCCACACCAACGTCTTTAATAATGTCGCGGAAGCGGTTGTCGTCCGGGAAGATATCGAAACCCGGAATGGCTTCCAGTTTGTCGAGCGTACCGCCGGTGTGGCCCAGGCCGCGTCCGGAGATCATCGGGATGTAACCACCACAGGCTGCCACCATTGGGCCGAGCATCAGGGAGGTCACGTCGCCCACGCCGCCGGTGGAGTGTTTATCCACAATCGGGCCATTAAGGTTGAGGCTTTTCCAGTCCAGAACGGTTCCTGAATCTCGCATCGCCATGGTCAGCGACACGCGCTCAGGCATCGACATATCGTGGAAGAAAATGGTCATCGCCAGAGCCGCAATCTGCCCTTCTGAGACGGTGTTATCACGAATGCCGTTGATGAAGAAGCGGATCTCTTCGTCGCTTAATGCATGACCATCACGTTTTTTACGAATAATTTCTTGTGCGAGAAACACGGTAACCCCCATGAGGAATCGGGTGAATGGTGGCGGGTACGGTTTACCCGACCACGATCCGGGTAGGCCGGGTAAGCGTAGCGCCACCCGGCAATTCAAACTTAGTAGCTGCTTGCGCTCTTACCGTCGCCGTGACCCAGCGCTTTCAGCAGGCTGGCCAGCAGGCTGGAGGCGCCGAAGCGGTAGTGACGAGAATCGGCCCAGTCGGCACCAAACAGCTCGTCGGCAATCGCCAGGAACTGCTGCGCGTCTTCAGCGGTACGCACGCCGCCCGCAGGTTTGAAACCGACGGTTTTGGACACGCCCATGTCGCGGATAACTTCCATCATGATGCGCGCGCTTTCCGGGGTCGCATTCACCGGCACTTTACCGGTAGAGGTTTTAATGAAATCCGCACCGGCTTTGATGGAGATTTCAGACGCCTTACGAATCAGCGCCTCTTCTTTAAGCTCGCCGGTTTCGATGATCACTTTCAGCAGCACGTTTGCCGCCGCACACGCGTCTTTACAGGCTTTCACCAGGTCAAAACCGACCTGCTCGTTACCGGCGATCAGCGCGCGGTACGGGAACACCACGTCAACTTCGTCTGCGCCGTAGGCAATCGCCGCGCGGGTTTCTGCCAGCGCAATGTCGATATCGTCGTTGCCGTGCGGGAAGTTAGTCACGGTTGCAATGCGCACGTCCGGGGTGCCCTGCTCTTTCAGCGTCTTACGGGCAATCGGGATAAAGCGCGGGTAGATACAAACGGCTGCGGTATTACCCACCGGCGTTTTCGCCTGATGGCACAGGGCGATGACTTTCTCATTGGTGTCGTCATCGTTCAGGGTGGTCAGGTCCATCAGTTTCAACGCGCGCAGGCTGCTTGCAGTTAAATCGGTCATAACATTCTCCAACGGCAGTGCCGTATAAATTTTACCTTGCGGGTCTGTGAGTATTCTAACATTCACCCGCATCCACACTTCGACATTCATCACAGTTAATGAAAACTGCGTACTAATTTGCATTACTGTAATGAGATCTTCTTCAAACTTTAGTGCGCAAATTGCCGACTAAAGCAGCAATACCCCCTGTGGGATCAAAAGCGCCAACAGGCAGGCTTTCTACAATCCGTTCATCATCCGCAGAACATTCAAGGAAGCGAATATGCCCCACTCCAGCCCCGACGCCCTGCAGCAACGTTGCCAGCAGATTGTGACAAGCCCGGTGTTAACCCCGGAACAAAAACGTCATTTTCTGGCGCTGGAAGCGGAAAACAACCTGCAGTATCCGGCACTTCCTGAAGCTGCGCGCGCCGCGCTGGACGAGGGGTTTATCTGCGACATGTTCGAAGGCCATGCGCCTTACAAACCCCGTTACGTTCTGCCGGATTACGCAAAATTTCTGGCTAATGGTTCAGAATGGCTTGAGCTGGAAGGGGCAAAAGATCTCGACGATGCCCTCTCGCTGTTAACCATCCTCTACCATCATGTTCCGTCCGTCACATCGATGCCGGTCTATCTCGGTCAGCTTGATGCGTTGCTGCAACCTTATGTTAGAATTCTAACACAAGAAGAGATCGATAGCCGAATAAAACGTTTCTGGCGCTATCTCGACCGTACGCTGCCGGATGCGTTTATGCACGCAAACATCGGGCCTGCTGACGGCCCCATCACCCGTGCCATTTTGCGGGCCGATGCAGAGCTGAAGCAGGTCGCGCCAAACCTGACCTTTATCTACGATCCCGATATCACCCCGGACGACTTGCTGCTTGAGGTAGCAAAAAACATATGTGAATGCAGCAAACCGCATATTTCTTATGGCCCGGTGAATGATAAAATTTTCACAAAAGGCCGTTACGGCGTGGTGAGCTGTTACAACTCCCTGCCGCTTGCAGGCGGTGGCAGCACCTTGGTGCGCCTTAACCTCAAAGCCATTGCTGAACGCAGCACATCCATTGAAGACTTCTTCACCCGCACGCTCCCGCACTACTGCCAGCAGCAAATGGCCATCATCGATGCACGCTGCGGTTTCCTGTACGAGCAATCTGGCTTCTTTGAGAATAGCTTCCTGGTGAAAGAGGGGCTGATTGATGCCGATCGGTTTGTGCCGATGTTTGGCATTTACGGCCTGGCGGAAGCGGTAAACTCGCTTTGTGAGAAAGCAGGAATAGCGGGACGCTACGGAAAAGATGAGCAGGCCAACGCGCTGGGCTATCGCATCAGCGAACAGCTTGCGGCGTTTGTCGAAAACACGCCGGTGAAGCACGCCTGGAAGCAGCGCGCGATGCTTCATGCCCAGTCGGGGATCAGCTCCGATTCGGGTACCACGCCAGGCGCGCGCCTGCCCTACGGCGACGAGCCGGATCCCATCAGCCACCTGCTGGCGGTGGCTCCCCATCACAAGCACTACTCTTCCGGGATAAGCGATATTCTGACGCTGGATGAAACAGTAAAACGCAACCCGCAGGCGGTGGTTCAGCTGTGCCTGGGCGCGTTCAGGGCGGGTATGCGTGAGTTTACCGCCAACGTAGCGGGTAACGATCTGGTGCGCGTAACCGGGTATATGGTGCGGCTATCGGATCTGGAGAAATACCGCGAAGCAGGGTCGAGAACGAACACCACGTGGCTGGGTGAAGAAGCCGCACGTAATACCCGTATTCTGGAACGTCAGCCTCGCGTGATTAGCCATGAACAGCAGATGCGCTTTAGTTAGTCAGGTCATCCCTTTTTCCTGCGTGGACGGGCCGGGCAGCCGCCTGGCCCTGTTCCTGCAGGGCTGCAACCTGCGCTGTAAAACCTGCCACAACCCGTGGACGATCGGCCGCTGCAATGACTGCGGGGACTGCGTGCCCCACTGCCCGCACGACGCGCTGACCATTCAGGCCGGGCGCGTCTGGTGGCAGGAGAGCGACTGCCAGCAGTGCGACACCTGCCTGCACCTGTGCCAGCAGCAGGCGACGCCCATGGCGCACCGCTTCAGCGTGGAGGAGATCCTCACCCAGGTCCGCAAATCCGCACCGTTTATCGAAGGGATCACCGTAAGCGGCGGGGAAGCCACAACTCAATTGCCGTTTTTAGTGACGCTATTCTCTGCGATCAAAGCCGATCCCGCCCTGAATCATCTGACCTGCCTGGTCGACAGCAACGGCTTGTTAAGCGAAACCGGCTGGCAAAAGCTGCTGCCGGTACTGGATGGCGCGATGCTGGACCTGAAGGCGTGGGGGAACGAACACCACCGCTTCCTGACCGGGCGCGAAAACCCGCAGATCAAGCAGAGCATCCGCTGGCTGGCAGATCGTCACCGTTTGACGGAGCTCCGCCTGCTGGTGATTCCGGGGCAGTGTGATTACCTGGAACATCTGAAGCCGCTGACGGCGTTTATCCACGGGCTGGGAAACGTGGCGGTACGCCTTAACGCGTTTCATGCGCACGGCGTATACGGTGAGGCAGCGTCATGGCGCAGCGCCACGCCAGAAGACGTTGAACCGCTGGCGCGGGCGCTGGAAAAACAGAAAATAACGGTGATCCGCCCGGCGCTTTATCTATAGCGTGATGCCAAATACCGAACGCGTATTTTCCAGCAGAGCATCGGCAATCACCTCTTCCGGCTCCTGACGCAGTTCACACAGGGTGGTGAACACGCGCGCCGCCTGTTCCGGGCGATTCGGCTGTCCCTGAAAACCGTTCAGCGGCATATCCGGCGCGTCAGTTTCCAGCAGAAGCGCCGACAGCGGCAGCTGTGCCATCACGTCACGGGTTTTACTGGCGCGCGGATAGGTGATGGTGCCACCCACACCAATTTTATAGCCCAGTTTAATGAAACGCTGCGCCTGCTGCAGGCTGCCGGAGAAACCGTGCACGACGCCCCTGCGCGGCAGATCGATGCGTTTCAGGTGCATCGCCAGCTTATCGTGCGTGCGTCTTGAGTGGAGGATCACCGGCAGATCGTGGCGCTTCGCCAGCCTGAGCTGCGCGTCGAGGATCGTCTGCTGGCGCTCAAACTGCGGATCCTCGCGATAAAGATCGAGGCCGATCTCACCGATGGCGACAAGCTTGTCGCCTGCGGTCTGCACGATCTCATCAAGCCTCTCAATGTGCTCATCCCGATGCCGCTCAATCACAATCGGATGCAGGCCGAGCGCGGCATAGAGCGCGGAGTGCCGCATGGAAAGATCCAGCACGCGGGAAAAATAGGCCGCTTCCACTGAAGGAACAATGATGGCCTGAACGCCTGCCTCGGCCGCTTTCGCAATACTGTGTTCTTCATCTCCCGTAAACGGCGGGAAATCGAAGTGGCAGTGGGTATCAATAAAGCAGTGCGTCACGCCAGATCCTCGTTATCCAGTAAAGCGTCATTCGCCTGCGGAATATCCACAAGCGGCATCGTCAGGGCATCGTTAGCGACAATCGCAGGCGGCGTAATAATGCGTTTATGGCGATGAAGAGGCGGTTGCTCTGCCAGCATTTTACCCACCGTCGCCAGGAAGTAGCGTCCGCACAGCCGCCCCGTTTTGTAATCCATGCGCAGCGCAGGGACGCGGCTGCCCAGCGCCATGCTCAGCAGCGGCTTAGGCGGATAAATTTCAAAAATACGCAGCTTACCCGGTGGCTTTTCAATGAATCGCTGCATCGCGCCGTAGGTTGTTTCATGCTGCTTCGCGATATTCACCAGCGGCTGAAGGCTGCTGTCGCCCAGCCAGCGCTCCATCCGCTTAAACCACTGCGGGGTGTAATACATTTGCGACGGCACGGTGCGGATCACCACGATGGTTTTCGCCCCGCGACGGGCGGCTTCCTGCACCGGCACCGCGTCACTGATCCCGCCGTCCAGATAGCTAATGCCGTCCAGCAGGGCGCCGGTACGATAAAAACCGGGGATCGCGCTGGAGGCGCGGATGATGTCCAGCCAGTTCTCTTTCTGAGGCGAAAAATAGCCCGGCGAATAGTCATCGCCCCGGCTGGCGCACATCCAGAACTCTTTGCCGCTATCAAACAGACGCGCGGCGGTGTCCATGGCCAGCGGCATCTGGCTGGAGGTCGACTCCAGCAGCCAGTCGAGATCGATCAGGTTGCCGCCGCGCACAAAGCGCACCGGATTAAAAAATTCTTTCGCCGTGGTATAGCGCATGATGACCTTTCGCGCGTAGCCGGGCTGGTTGCAGACATAGGCAGAGAGGTTCTGCGCCCCGGCAGACGTGCCGAAATAGAGGTCAAACGGGTTGAACTGCGCGCGCATAAATTCGTCGAGCACGCCAGCGGTGAAAATGCCGCGCTGTCCGCCACCCTCGCAGACCAGCGCGAGTTGACCTGCGCGGAACGGTTTTAACGTCAGCGGCGCAATATTGCCAAGCGTAACGGGAATTCGTTGCCCCACCTCTGCTTTCCTGTTTTGATTATTTTATAACACCACAGTAACGCACCCGACCTGTTACGCAAATAAGAAAAAGCCAGTCACAGTGACTGGCTTTATTTTGTTGAAGGAATATTGCGTTTGCTACGGACGTCGACGTCCCGTAAACAGGCTGACCAGGAACAGAATAATACCCACAACGAAGACAATTTTAGCTGCCCATGCCGCTGTACCTGCCAGTCCACCAAAGCCCAATGCGGCGGCAATTAACGCGATAACCAGAAATATAATGCCCCAACGAAACATAAGCTTCTCCTTTACCATAGTTAATGTCGGCCGCTAAACGTGAGCGCTCAGGTCACTCACCGGCGTTTTTCCAGAGTCGTTCTTATTTCGCCCGCTGGTGTTAGCCAGACGGGCGAATGGTCAAGATTTACTTCGTTTTCAGATCGTTTTTAACGCTTTTCACACCGTCAATCGCTTTCGCGATGGACTCGGCACGTTCACTTTGCGCCTGCGAATCTACCGTACCGGAAAGCTGAACCACGCCATCGGTGGTTTCTACTTTCACCTTACGGGACGGCACGATGTCATCCGCTAAAAGTTTAGCTTTGATTTCGCTGGTGGTGGCTGCATCACCGGCATAACCTTTCACCGACGCGTTTTTGCCGTCACGGACGTGCAGCTTATCGCTGACGGAGGCGACACCTTCGACGCCTTTCGCCACTTTTACCGCCTGTTCAGCCTGAGCCTGGCTTTCGACAAAGCCGCTCAGCGTGACCACTTTCTTGTCGGTCTTAACGGAAATGTCGGTGCTCTTAATGGCTTCATCATCCACCAGTGCGGCTTTCACTTTTGCTGTGATTGAGCTGTCATCCATGAAGTTGCCGACTTTATTCATAGAGCTATCGATTTTTTGCCCTGCGTTATCGGCCGTGGATTGTGCTTTATCCATGGTGCTGCTTTCCGCCAGGGCGGAGCCGCTCACCAGAACGCTACCCAGAGTTACAGCCAGCAGAGTTTTAGAAATCTTCAGTCTTGTCATATTCATCGATCTATTCCTGTGTTGACCCGTTATTCGGGCTGCATACTTCCTTAGTAGTTTTATATATTGCGAATAAACACGCGGGCAAAATGGATAACCTAAAGTCATGCATTGAACAGTTAATTTATCCACGCCCGGTGTTAAACACTGAGTTAAATATAGATCACTCTCACAGAGCCGCTTTCAGAATTGGGCAAAAAACGCGCGAATAGCGTGAAATTGCGTTGAATTAAGAACATTCCGCAAGGGATTAATAAGACAGGAATTAAAGAAGAGCACGGCGGAAGCCGTGCTCAGAGAGGGGATTAGTGCTCGCGGGTTTTACGGAACTGAACGTCAGGGTAACGTTCCTGCGTCAGGTTCAGGTTCACCATCGTTGGCGCGATATAGGTCAGGTTATCGCCACCATCCAGCGCCAGCTGAACTTCATTCTTACGCTTAAATTCTTCGAATTTCTTCACGTCAGAACACTCAACCCAGCGCGCAGTCGCGACGTTCACCGATTCGTAAATCGCCTCCACGTTGTACTCGCTCTTCAGACGCGCAACGACCACGTCAAACTGCAGCACGCCGACCGCGCCAACGATCAAATCGTTGTTCGCGATTGGGCGGAAGACCTGCACGGCGCCCTCTTCGGAGAGCTGAACCAGGCCTTTCAGCAGCTGTTTCTGCTTCAGCGGATCGCGCAGACGAATACGACGGAACAGCTCCGGCGCGAAGTTCGGAATACCGGTGAACTTCATCATTTCGCCCTGGGTGAAGGTATCACCGATCTGGATGGTGCCGTGGTTGTGCAGCCCGATGATGTCGCCCGGATAGGCCTCTTCAACGTGCGAACGGTCACCCGCCATAAAGGTCAGCGCGTCGGAGATGACAACGTCTTTCCCGATACGCACCTGGCGCAGCTTCATGCCCTTTTCATACTTACCGGACACCACGCGCATAAAGGCCACGCGGTCACGGTGTTTCGGATCCATGTTGGCCTGAATCTTAAACACGAAGCCGGTGAACTTCTCTTCTTTTGCTTCCACTTCACGGGTGTCGGTTTTGCGCGGCATCGGCTGCGGCGCCCACTCCACCAGGCCGTCGAGCATGTGGTCAACGCCGAAGTTACCCAGTGCGGTACCGAAGAAGACCGGGGTAATTTCGCCGCTCAGGAACAGCTCTTTGTCGAATTCGTGAGACGCGCCCTTGACCAGCTCCAGCTCGTCGCGCAGCTGCGCGGCCAGCTCTTCGCCAACCGCCGCGTCCAGATCCGGGTTGTCCAGACCTTTAACAATGCGCACTTCCTGAATGGTGTGGCCTTTACCGGTCTGGTACAGGTAAGTTTCGTCTTTATAAAGGTGATACACCCCTTTGAACAGCTTACCGCAGCCAATTGGCCAGGTGATTGGCGCACAGGCGATCTTCAGCTCGTTTTCTACTTCATCCATCAGCTCCATCGGATCGCGGATGTCACGGTCGAGCTTGTTCATAAAGGTGAGGATCGGCGTATCGCGCAGACGGGTGACTTCCATCAGCTTACGGGTCCTGTCTTCTACACCTTTCGCGGCGTCGATCACCATCAGACAGCAGTCCACCGCCGTCAGGGTACGGTAGGTATCTTCGGAGAAGTCTTCGTGGCCCGGGGTGTCCAGCAGGTTCACCAGGCAGTCGTGATACGGGAACTGCATCACGGAGGTGGTAATCGAAATACCACGCTGCTTTTCCATCTCCATCCAGTCGGATTTTGCATGCTGGCTGGAACCACGGCCTTTAACGGTACCCGCAGTCTGGATCGCCTGTCCGAACAGCAACACCTTCTCGGTGATGGTCGTTTTACCGGCATCCGGGTGAGAGATAATGGCAAAAGTGCGGCGCTTGGCCACCTCTTGCAGATAAGGAGACAACGTCATAATTAAATCTTCTTTTATAAGCGCGGCAGCACGCCACGCATCATGGAATACAAAATTGCGGCTATTTTACCCATCAACGGGGGGCAGGCAATCATTGTTTACACAGGAGTTGCTCCAGTTCGTTCAACGACGTGACGGTCCAGGTCGGCTCGATGCCTTCAGGCTTCACGCGGCCATGCGCGTTGAGCCACACGGTTGACAGACCTGACTTCATGCCGCCCAGGATATCTGACTCTGCCGTATCACCCACCATCAGGACGCGATCGCGGTCGGGATTTCCGGCCTGCGCCAGCGCGTAGTCGAAAATACGCGGATCCGGCTTCGGCACGCCAACCTCTTCCGAGATCACCAGCGCGTCGAAATGATCGCGTAGGCCGGTGCGCTCAAGGCGGATCTGCTGCAGGGCGGTAAAACCGTTGGTGATGATCCCCAGTTTCACCTTGCCTTTCAACGCATTCAGCAGGGAAACCGCGCCCGGCAGCGGTGCACAGATATCGGCCATCGCGTTCAGGAACGCATCGTTCAGCGTCCCCGGACTGACCTTTAAGCGTTCCGCCCAGACGTCAAAGCGCTGGTGCTGAAGTTGTAACGCGGTGATGGCACCGTTCTGGTAATCCACCCACAGCGGCTTATTTACCGCCTGATAGTCCTGAAAATCTTCAGCGGTGAAGGTCACGCTATAGTCGAGAAACATCCGCTGCAGGCCGCCGAACGAATCAAACGTAAACAGCGTTTCGTCGGCATCAAAGAAAATCCAGTCCCATTTCATCGTTACAACCTTATATTCGTTATCCAATCGGCAGAGCCATGATAATGGCGTCTTCACGTCCCTCTGCGGTGGGGTAGTAGTTACGGCGGATTGTCGCCTCGTTAAAGCCTAAGCTTTGATAGAGCGCGATGGCGGCGACATTCGACGCGCGCACCTCCAGCCACAGGGTGAAAACGTCACGGGTTTCGAGCTCACGGATGAGGTACTCAAGCAGTTCTCTTCCCAGCCCACGGCGCTGAAACGCGGGATCAACCGCGATATTAAACAGCGTCGCTTCATCAAGAACAACCTGCGTGATCGCGAAAGCGGCCATGGTGCCGTCAACGTCCAGGCGGTAGTTCAGATACCGTTCGCCCTGATTGCTGGCGAAAGTTTTTTCGCTCCACGGAAACGCGTGGGCGCGTGTTTCAATCGCGAACGCGGTGGACAGGTCAGGCGTCGTGAGGGAAGAAATCGTGTTCATATTCGCAGATTTGTTGCCATAGCGCGCTGCGCGCTTTTGGGTTGGCTTTCAGTTCGTCCAGCGCTGGCGAGTAGATCTGGCTCCCCTGAAGAGAGATCTCATTTGCCTCTCCGATACGCCAGCTGTTACAGCGGCTATCAGGAGGCAGCATCGCGACACGCTCTGGCGTCAGCGGTAAAACCTGGTCGGCCGTCAGCTTCAGGCTGCGAAGGACATCACCGATCAGGGGGTCATTCAGGGCAGGAAGTTCTTCCGCCACCATCACAAGACGAACGTGCGCCGGGATGGAGATGGCGATTTCGCCCTGCAACGCCGTCGGGCGACGCAAAGCCCACTGGGTAATGCCCAGCTGCTGCAAATGCCAGTCTCGTCGGGATGTCATAGGGAAAACTCCTGTCTCTCAGGCGCGCAAATATAGCAAATGTGTCGAAAGTGCGCCATCTACCTACTATAATCCCCGCCTGAGTTTATTGAGGAACAATTCATGTCTGCATTTACCCCGGCAAGTGAAGTCTTGCTGCGTCACAGTGATGATTTCGAAGAAAGCCGTATTCTGTTTGCCGGAGATATGCAGGATGACCTGCCTGCGCGTTTCGACTGTGCTGAAAGCCGTGCCCATACCCAATACTACCACCACTGGCAGGTGCTGAGCCGCCAGATGGGCGAGCGCGCGCGCTTTAGCCTGGTGGCAGAGCAGAGCGATATTGCCGACTGCGATACGCTGATCTACTACTGGCCGAAGAATAAACCTGAGGCCCAGTTCCAGCTGATGAACCTGCTCTCCCTGCTGCCGGTCGGCTGCGATATTTTCGTGGTCGGTGAAAACCGCAGCGGCGTGCGTAGCGCTGAACAGATGCTGGAAGGCTACGCGCCGTTGAATAAAGTCGACAGCGCTCGCCGCTGTGGTCTCTACCATGGCCGTCTGGAAAAACAGACAACGTTTGATGCGCAGGCTTACTGGGACGAGTACCAGCTTGACGGCCTGACCATCAAAACCCTGCCGGGCGTGTTCAGCCGCGACGCGCTGGATACGGGCAGCAAGCTGTTGCTCTCCACCCTGACGCCGCACACCAAAGGCAAAGTGCTGGACGTAGGATGCGGTGCGGGCGTGCTCTCTACCGTGCTCGCCAGCCATTCACCAAAAGTGCGCTTAACCCTGTGTGACGTGAGCGCTCCGGCGGTAGAAGCCAGCCGCGCAACGCTTGCCGCAAACGGTATTGAAGGCGAGGTGATTGCCAGCAACGTCTTCTCCGACGTCACCGGTCGCTTCGACATGATCATCTCTAACCCGCCGTTCCACGACGGTATGGAGACCAGCCTGGAAGCCGCGCAAACGCTGATCCGTGGCGCGGTCCGTCACCTCAACAGCGGCGGTGAGCTGCGTATTGTCGCGAACGCCTTCCTGGCGTACCCGAAAGTGCTTGACGAAACCTTCGGTTTCCACGAAGTGATCGCCCAGACCGGCCGCTTTAAGGTCTACCGTACCGTGATGACGCGTCAGGCCAAAAAGTAATCTCCACTCATGCAGGCCGGATAAGTGCAAGCACCATCCGGCTCCGCATGGCGCCTGCATCGGCCATTTTTGCAGCAATCAAGGCGTCGCGCGCACTTTTCTGTTGACGTAAAGCTGAAAACATCTAGAATGCGCCTCCGTGGTTACGATACTTTTACAGTATCGATGGTATGCGAAGGTGGCGGAATTGGTAGACGCGCTAGCTTCAGGTGTTAGTGTCCTTAGGATGTGGGGGTTCGAGTCCCCCCCCTCGCACCAATTATCTTACATCCCTTCTGTAGTTCCTCTTCTTTTCCCTGTTATTTCAAGCTCATCAGTATCACCAGAATTCCACTGACCAGTGCTACACATGATGGTAGTAAAACAAAGTGGCGCAATTGCTTATGCCAGATCATGCCTGACGTGACTAACAGTCCTGACACAATGATCGCTTTCCATGTATCAAGGGAGAGATCGGCAAACGTCAACCCGCCGAGAATGGCTCCCGGTAGCAATACCCCCCAACCACTGCCAAGCGCCCTGTTCAACATGCTCTGCCCTCTCGGAACGATAATGATAACCAATATCATATGACACGAATTATCATTTGTCAGCTGAATGAATCAAAATCCATCGTCCTTTACCTTTCCCGTAATGACAGGAATTGCCTAAGGTGATAAATTGCACACCTGTTAACAACATCTAAAGATTTTCTGATAATTACTCTTTGAGTTTTTTTCATATTTTATTGCGATATAGCACCTACTTATTTGTTTTAATTAAATTTTAATAAAAACGCACGACTATGACATCACAATCCTGGCGGTCTTTGGTTCACAGAAAATATCAATTGTCGTTACGTTTATTTTTATTTCTGAACGCAACCTCGGCAGTGTTCTCGGTAACAAATCCGCTCAATTCTGTACGCCTGTTATCTGCCCCACTTATTGCTATTTTCTCCATCAGCACCGGCCTGTTCGTCTGGCACTGGAGAAAGCGCGCGCGGAAGATAAATATTCCTGTTGTTTCAGGGATATTCGGTATTTTGTGGGCCTGGCAAATTGTGTCTAAATTCGCCTTAATTACCCACGATCACGCGACGTATTTGTTAATCGCCCTATTAACGGTGCTTTTTATCGGAACGCTGGCATTCGCCAGTAATATCAAAGCCTTTACGCTGCATTCACTGCCTACGTTTATTGTCTGCCTGTGGTTAAGCGATCACGATATATGGCTGAGAATGACCTATTCTTTCGCACTTCCTGTGGTGGCAATTGCTATTCATAACATTTTGCAAACACGTAACGACCGTTTTGCTCAGGAGCTGCTCTCACGTCTTCTGGAAGAGCGAGAAACCCTTACCGATCTCAGCATGATGGACCCGCTTACCGGGCTTTATAATCGTCGCGGTCTGCAAAGCCGTCTGGAGAATCTGCCGACGGTTGAAAATGGCGAGCATTTTGTCCTGCTGATGGATATCGATCACTTCAAAGCCTATAACGACCATTATGGCCACATGATGGGCGACCAGGCGCTGAAGCGTGTCTCTGCGGCAATCCGCGACGCCGTGCGTTCTCGCGATATTGTGGCGCGTTTTGGCGGGGAAGAGTTTATGGTGCTGTTGACGAATATTTCTCTCGAACATGCTCGCCAGACGGCCGAGCGGATCCGTCAGAAAGTCTACGATTTGAAAATCCCGCATCTGTTTAACGAGAGCGTCGCGACAAACGTCACCATCAGCATTGGTATTGCCATTTTCGAGGATGAAGACGTAGAAGTTGCGCTGGAAAAAGCGGACAAAGCCCTCTATGAAGCCAAGCATATGGGGCGCAATAACATTCTGCTGAGTGAAGAGCTGCAGACGGCTTAAACATCACGACGATGTCACCCGGACAAAAGTCTTGCCATTGGTATAAGCAATAGTTAGGATTGGCAATCATTATCATTTAGATTTCTATCTATACTATGGCTACGCATACCGCACACATCGTCGAACCACTCCTCTGGCGAGCGCCCCTCACCAGCGGGAATGTTTCGCTTGCGGATGCCATACGGGATAAGATTGCGGAGACGCGCGCCCACCTGCTGGACTTCATCCGGCTTGATGAAGCGCCCCCGAATCACGCCATGACGCTCTCAGAGTGGCGTCACCCGACAAAACTGCGGTCTCTGCTGGCTATCTATTCCGACCATATCTATCGCAATCAGCCCACCCTTACGCGGGAAAATAAACCCCTGCTCTCTCTATGGGCGCAGTGGTATATCGGGCTGATGGTGCCCCCCCTCATGCTGGCGCTGTTAACCCAGAAGAGCATGCTGGAACTCTCGCCGGATAATTTCCACGTCGAGTTCCACGAAACCGGGCGTGCGGCCTGTTTCTGGATTGATCTCCACGAAGACCAGAACGCTGAACGCCTGACGGCTCAGGAACGTATGGAGCAGCTTATCATCCAGGCCCTGATCCCGGTGGTGGAAGTGCTTGAAGCGACGGGAGAGATTAACGCAAAGCTTATCTGGAGCAATACGGGCTATTTAATCCACTGGTATTTAACGGAAATGAAGCCTCTGCTTGGTGATGAGAACGTTGATGCCCTGCGTCAGTCCTGTTTCTTTGCAAAACAGCTTTCCGATGGCCGTGACAACCCGCTATTCCGCACCGTCGTGCTCCGTGATGGGCTTCTGGTTCGCCGCACCTGCTGCCAGCGCTATCGCCTGCCGGACGTTAAGCAGTGTGGGGACTGTACGCTGAAGTAGAGCAGTGAATTGCCCGGTGGCGCTTTGCTTACCGGGCCTACAAAACCGGGCCTGGCCTAAATCCTCTCACACAAGGAGAGGGAATAAACACTAAAAACGGCAACATGCGTTGCCGTTTTGTTTTTACCTATGCCACCTGCTGATTGTCCTCTTCCGCGTTACGCTGCGCTTCTTCCGCTTCCTGCTCCAGCAGCTGTTTCTCGTATACTTTGAAGAACGGGAAGTAGATGATTGCCGATACGCAGGCAAGAACCACAACCAGAATAGCCGCGCGGAAATCCCAGCCCAGAGCCCACGCTGCACCTATTGGCGCCGGTGCTGTCCAGGGGACTACTGAGATGACGCGTCCAATCAGGTCAAACGTCATCGCCGCCCAGGCCAGCACGGCATTTACCATCGGTGCCAGCAGGAACGGAATAAAGAACACCGGGTTCATCACAATCGGCGTACCGAAAATGACAGGTTCATTGATGTTAAAGAAGCTGGGTACCACGCTCAAACGACCGATAGAGCGTAAATGCGCTGAACGGCTACGCAGATAGCAAATCACCAGCCCCATCGTGGCGCCCGACCCGCCAATCACGATAAAGAACGTCCAGAACGCCTCCATAAAAATATGCGGCAGAGGCTGGCTGGCGGCCAGAGCGGTCTGGTTCGCGCCGAGGTTCGTGAGCCAGAACATCTGAAGCATCCCGGAGACGATGGCGGCTCCGTGGATCCCGGCGAACCACAGCAGATGACCAATCAACACGGCCAGCAGGATCGCAGGCAGGGAATCCGCTGCGGAAACAAGAGGTTTAAAGACCGACATAATGGCCTGCGGGATCAGCATGCCGAACTGAGACTGAATGACCAGGCTCAGAGGGTAAAGCGTCAAGACCACCACCAGCACAGGGATGAGCAGATCAAAAGAGTTTTTGATCATCGGAGGTACCTGGTCTGGCAGGCGAATACCGATGTTGTGCACCTTGAGGAAACGCATCATCTCAACGCAGTAGATCGCCACCAGAATCGCGGTAAAAATCCCCGTTCCACCCAGGCTGTCGACAGGCAGCGTGCCTTTGGTTTTCGGTGCCGCGACCAGCAGAAATGCCATCAGCGACAGCATGGCGCACATAAACGGGTCTAACTGGTGCGATTTGACATAGTGTTTGCCAAGGTTATAGGCAATGGCCGCACAGATATAAATGGACATAATGCCCATCGTCATATCAAACGGCGTCAGGATCTGACCTTCAAACTGCTTCGCCATATCCAGCCAGGCGCGGGCGAAACTCCAGGTGGTATCAGGCGAAAACGGCGGGTATGCGAACACTAACAAAAATGAACCCACAATCATGAATGGCATCGCGGAGATGAACCCATCACGAATGGCCATCACATGACGCTGGGAAGAGATCCGCCCGGCAATCGGGCTGACGTAATTTTCAACAAAACGGAATATCAGGTTAAACGCAGCATGGTTGGCAGACATGGCAGATCTCCTGTCAGACGTTTGTTACGGGCAAATTTGCGCCGCACGTTGTTCCATAAATCACCTTCACAACCTTGCTGGCTTGTGTACCAGTAGTACTGCTAAGACGGAATGGTTTCATAATTTGCTCTTATTATTAGATACAGGGGACGTTACGTACTCAGTATTAATCGACGCATCACGCTCTGCAACCGGTTACTGTAACCGGTTTCCGTGATTGTGAAGAGGATCCAGAAATCAGCCGTTCGGTATATTTGTTACTGAAGAGATATTTACAGAGCATAAATTCTTATGACAGATTACGCAGGATATTTGTCAGGAGGAAACAATGAGTTTGCAGTCTGTACAGCAGTTTTTTGCCGACAACGCGCCGGATATAGACGTCATTGAACTTAGCCAGAGTACCGCTACCGTTGCGTTGGCTGCTGCCGCCCACCGTGTGGAACCGGGACAAATCGCCAAGACCTTGTCACTAAAGGTGAAAAATGAGGTGATTCTGGTGGTAGCGAAAGGCGATGCGCGTCTGGATAACAAAAAGCTGAAAGACACCTTTGGTGCAAAAGCGCGCATGCTCAGCAGTGATGAAGTGGTGACCATAACCGGTCACCCCGTTGGGGGCGTGTGCCCGTTCGGCCTGGAAAACCCACTCGCGGTTTACTGCGATGTCTCGTTAAAGCAGTACGCCGAAGTGCTGCCCGCCGCAGGCGCAATTCACAGCGCTGTGCGTATCTCACCTGACAGAATGGCAGAGCTGACTTCCGCAAAATGGGTGGATGTTTGCATCTGATTGATGCGCCAGAGCCTGTCTGGCGCGCAACAGGCAGGTTATAAAAAGGTCGGCTTGCTAAGCGTCGGACTTCGCGGTTCTCTTGCCGAAAGGTGGGTAATAATATCTGCCGCATCGAGCAACCCTACGTCAGAGTTCACCCCCAGCTTCACCATCGCATTAAACTTATGCGCCCGGATGGTCTTAATATTGCGTTCAAGCCGTGCCGCGATTTGAGGAATGGAATACCCGCAAGACATATAACGCAATATTGCCCTTTCCGTTGGGCTTAACATTCTGCTTTGACTCCGGTACCAGTGATTCATCATATTGTCATTGATGCACAAGGTTTCACTCAACAACACCATGAGTTCCTTCTGCAGGAGCTCAAGCGTCAGCGATTTACTAACCACACCGTGAAGGCGTGACGGGGAAAGATAGCTAATTAATCTTGCTTCCATCTCGTCAGCGACCAGGATGATGCGCTGGATATGACCATGCGTAAACGCAAAATCCCGCAGGTGCGCCAGGCAGCTACGACGCTCTTCCCGCGCATCGGAATATGAATAGATCAGCGAGAAAAAATTGACGTGCTGAAGTGCTTTCTTAAAACTGTCAAATTCACTAAACAGATGCAGTTGGTAATGATTCAGGCCGGGCATCGCAAAAAGATGCTTTAGCCCAACAGCACTCATCGTGCAATTTTCGACGATGGCAATATGGCTTGTTGAATCGGTTTTTTCCATTCTTCGAACTCTCCATAGGCTGACATCAAACTCAGCTCTCGCATTCCCTGTGTACTGTTTATCCAGGCGTACATATCGGCGTTACTGCGTAATGAAAGTCGTCGCATCGCACTGTTTTTCTGCGCACTGATGGTTTTATTGCTCTTCTTGAGCAATGTGGCGATTTGGTTGATCCCCCATCCTTTACCTAACAGTCTCAATACCTTGCGCTCGGAGTGCGTGAGGGCGATAACATGTTCGTTTTCCTCCTCTGAACTTAGAGGTTCCGGGGTTAACAACATCTGGCTTACTCGCTCTGCGCGTTCGCGACCTGCCCGTACAGCGTTAACCAGGCCTTCAATGGGTTCCATATCAGAAAGCAACGTACTTTCAGGGCGCACAAGTAACTCAACGGCAATAGGGTTAAGTGGCCGCGAAACTAAAAAGATCCAGTGAATATTCCGGTATTGATTCAATAAACTGAAATACTCTTCAAGCGCCCCTCGAGGATTCCAGTATTCGCCTGAAATGTCGGCAATGATGACGTCAGCGCGGCGTAGCTGGAGCAGCGTTAACTCCTGCAATGAGCTGCAATAGGTCAATTCAAAATCGGGGAAATGGCGAGTCATCACGCCCCCTAACCCGTTTTGCATCACAGGTATCCGGCTGATGATAACGCTATGCTTACCGTGCAAAGACAACATAGACCCTCCGTGTCCATTCTTCATTTGATGAGTAACGTTAAAACGCATCAACGTATGAGTATTTTTGTCCCTGAGTGTAATGCAGGTTAATACAAGTAGAAGATGAGATGTATTGTTAGTATAAGAAATGCCTAAACAGCACTAATATCTCACAAAGCGAAACAAAATTTAATTGCAGTGCCATTAAAATAACTACAATATAAAATTAGAATAACTAAATATAAATAACTTATCTTTCAATATTAATTATTCATGAAAATGATAAATTAATCCCAACCTCTTCCGCACTAAGGGGCGGCAACTGTTTGCATAAACCTTGATCTGGCCCACAGCAAGAGACACTGCACTTTGTGTTAAAAATAATCGCTATGGGCCAACCGGCAACTTTCACCCTTTTTCAGGACAATACATGCAGGCAGATCGGTCAACGCAGCGTGCTATCACGCGGCTATGTATCCAGTGCGGTCTTTTTCTGCTCCAGCACGGCGCGGAAAGCGCGCTGGTTGAGGAGCTTTCCACCCGACTGGGACTGGCGCTGGGTATGGATAGCGTTGAAAGCGCTATTTCATCCAACGCCATTGTGCTGACCACGATCAAAGACGGTCAGTGCCTGACCTCCACCCGCAAAAACCATGACCGTGGCATTAACATGCACGTCGTGACTGAAGTGCAGCACATCGTCATCCTTGCTGAACATAAGCTTCTCGAACTTCGGGAGATTGAAAAAAGGTTCAGCCAAATTAAGCCATTACGTTATCCGCGCTGGCTTGTCGTGTTGATGGTAGGGCTGTCGTGCGCCTGCTTTTGTAAGCTCAATAAAGGCGGCTGGGACGGTGCGATCGTCACCTTTTTCGCCAGCAGCATCGCCATGTATGTTCGCCAGCTGCTGACGCACCGACAGCTGCATCCGCAAATTAACTTCTGTATTACCGCGTTTGTCGCCACCACGGTTTCCGGTCTGCTGCTGCGCCTGCCGCAGTTTGCCAGCACCCCGACGATTGCTATGGCCGCCAGCGTGCTTCTGTTGGTCCCGGGCTTTCCGTTGATAAACGCCGTCGCCGACATGTTTAAAGGGCACATCAATACAGGTCTGGCACGCTGGGCTATTGCCAGCCTGCTGACGCTGGCGACCTGCATCGGCGTGGTCATGGCCATGACACTCTGGGGGTTACGCGGATGGGCGTGATAGATTTTCTGCTGGCGCTGGCACAGGACATGCTTCTGGCCGCCATTCCTGCCGTCGGCTTTGCGATGGTATTTAACGTTCCGCAACGCGCGTTGCCATGGTGTGCACTGCTGGGCGCGATTGGGCATGGCTCGCGAATGGTGATGATGACGGCGGGTTTTAACATCGAATGGTCAACATTTATGGCTTCCATGCTGGTTGGCAGTATCGGCATCCAGTGGTCGCGCTGGTATCTGGCGCATCCCAAAGTGTTCACCGTCGCCGCCGTTATCCCGATGTTCCCGGGCATATCTGCGTACACAGCGATGATTTCCGCGGTGAAAATCAGCCATTTTGGCTACACCGAACCTCAGATGATCCTCCTCCTGAGCAACTTTCTTAAGGCGTCGTCCATCGTTGGCGCGCTCTCTATCGGGCTGTCGATCCCCGGGCTGTGGCTGTACCGCAAACGCCCACGCGTTTGATATTTGTGTTATTTCGCTGCCGTGGAGATAATCCTTCTGGTCCGTTTGGTGAAAATAAGGAAAGGATGTGGCTAACCCTGGCAGCGAACACCCCGAGCACAGCGAAGAATCTAGCCTGAAAGAGAAAATCTTTCAGAGCGCCATCGCGCTTTTTGCCGAGTATGGATTGAACGGTGCCCGCATGGAGCAGATCGCGGAGAAAGCGGGTACGACCAAACGCATGGTGGTTTACCATTTTAAGAATAAAGAGAACCTCTATCTCCTGGTCCTGGAACATGTTTACACTCAGATTCGCGCCAGTGAAAAAGCGCTAAGCCTGGCGGGAATGCCTCCCGTCGAAGCGCTGGTCAATCTGGTTGAAGCTACCTTTGACTATCATGCCGACCATCCGGATTACATCCGGATTATCTGCATGGAAAACATGCAGCGCGGCCGCTTTATGCAGCAGTCGAACTATCTTCGTCAGGTCAACCGTAGCGCGCTCGACCTGCTGGAGGGCATCCTGCACCGGGGCAAAGAAAAACAGCTATTCAGCCAGACCGTTGACGCCCGCGATCTTCACCGCCTGATAAGCAGCTTCAGCTTTCACTACGTTGCCAACAGCTACACCTTTACGCTGTTGTTTGAAGATGGCGCAGACGAACAGGCTCAGCGCGAGCACTACCGCAAAATGGCCGTTCAGGTAGCGCTCCGTTACACCTGCCCATAAAATTGCTTGCAATTAAATTGTACACTATCTATATTCATCTCATGAACGCGAAAACGAACGACGCAACCGCTGCGCTCAAGCTGGATAACCAGCTCTGCTTTGCCCTCTATTCGGCAAATCTGGCGCTTAATAAGCTGTACCGGCAGCTGCTGGCACCGCTGAACCTGACTTACCCGCAATATCTGGTGATGCTGGTGCTGTGGGAGCAGGATGACATAACGGTGTCGGACATCGGCGAACGGCTGTTTCTGGACTCTGCGACGCTGACGCCGCTGTTGAAGCGGCTGGAAAGTGCCGGCCTAATCAACCGTCACCGTTCGCGTAAAGACGAACGTCAGGTCGCCGTCACCCTGAGTGAAACGGGACGTGAACTTCAGCAGCAGGCACGGGGTATCCCCGATGCGGTGGGTTGCGCAGCGCAGTGTGATACTGACACTCTGGTGACGCTCAAACAGGAGCTCGAACTTTTGCGACAACAGCTACACCGCGCGTAACGCTATACTTTACGCGTTATTATTTACCCATATAAATCGCACGCTATTTAATAGCACATACCAAAACAAGATGAGGAACCTGCCATGTCTTTAGAAAAAGTTGTTTATACCGCCAAAGCAAAAGCCACCGGTGGCCGTGACGGCCGTGCCACCTCCTCCGATGGCGTACTGGACGTCAAACTGGGTGTGCCAAAAGAGATGGGCGGCATGGGCGGAGAAGTGACTAACCCTGAGCAGCTGTTTGCTGCGGGCTACTCTGCCTGCTTCCTCGGCGCGATGAAGTTCGTGGCCGCACGCGACAAATTTACCCTGCCAAAAGAAGCCTTTATTGAAGGCGAAGTGGGGATTGGCCCGCTGCCAACCGGTTTTGGTATCGAAGCAAAGCTGAACATCCATGTTGAAGGTATGGATCCGGCGGAAGCTAAAAAGCTGGTCGATGCGGCACACATTGTTTGCCCGTACTCTAACGCGACCCGCGGCAACATCGACGTCACGCTGAACATCTTTGCGTGATAACTGCCTGATGGCGCTGCGCTTATTCGGCCTACGACTGTAGCCTCGGTAAGCGCAGCACCACCGGGGAAATCCCCTCCTTCCCTTTCCCCTCTCTGTGCTACCATAAGCTCATATCACGCCCGTAGTAATCAGTAGAGTAAGCGTTATGTCCTCCAGAATTCTGACCACCAGCATTGCTGGCATTGATGCCTTTATGCGCGACCCACGCGGTGTGTTGACCCACGCCGAAGGCGGCACGGTTGCCGTTTTTGCCGACAACGCGCCGGCGTTTTACGCAATCACACCGGAACGTCTGGCACAGCTTTTGGAGATTGAAGCGCAACTGTCACGCCCGGCGAGCGATGTCACGCTGGACAACCAGTTCTTTGATGAGCCGGTCAACGTTCCCGTGACCGTTCCAATGGGAAAATTTGCTCTTTACACGGGCTGGCAGCCGGATGCGGATTTTCAGCGGCAGGCCGCGCTGTGGGGGATTGCGTTAACCCAACCGGCCACCGCGGAAGAGCTTGCCGCGTTTACTGCCTGGTGGCAGGCGGAAGGTAAAGTCTTCACCCATATTCAGTGGCAGCAAAAGCTCGCGCGTCATCTGCAAATTACTCGCGCCGGCAACAATGGCCAGCCAAAACGCGACATCAACGCGTTTTCAGAACCGGATAAACAGATCCCCAGCGGATTCCGAGGTGCGAAATGAAGAACGTCGGCGACCTGATGAAACGTCTGCAAAAAATGATGCCTGCCAACGTGAAGCCTGCTTTCACCACCGGTGAAGAGCTGCTGGCGTGGCAAAAAGAGCAAGGCAAGATCCGCGCCGCCGCGCTTGCCCGCGAAAATCGGGCAATGAAAATGCAGCGCACCTTTAACCGTTCCGGTATCCGTCCCCTGCACCAGAACTGCTCGTTCGATAACTATAAAATTGAGACCAACGGGCAGATGAACGCCCTTGCCGCCGCCCGTCAGTACGTGGATGAATTCGACGGCAATATCGCCAGCTTCATTTTTAGCGGCAAGCCGGGCACCGGCAAAAATCACCTTGCTGCCGCCATCTGCAACGAGCTGCTTCTGCGCGGTAAATCGGTCCTCATCATCACCGTGGCCGATATCATGTCCGCGATGAAAGACACCTTCAGCAACCGCGAAACCAGTGAAGAGCAATTGCTTAATGATTTAAGCAATGTCGATTTACTGGTCATCGACGAGATTGGCGTTCAGACGGAATCCCGCTATGAAAAAGTGATCATCAACCAGATTGTCGATCGCCGCTCTTCGTCCAAACGCCCCACCGGCATGCTGACGAACCACAACATCGACGAAATGACCCGCTTATTAGGTGAACGCGTCATGGACCGCATGAAGCTGGGTAACAGCCTGTATGTCATTTTCGACTGGGAAAGCTACCGCAGCCGCGTCACCGGCAAAGAGTATTAAGACAGTTCCAGGAATCGCCGACAGGGCATAGGTATATACTGGAACCCCTCGGCCCAAAACGGACCTTTTTGAGAGAGCCATAATGAAAAAACAGATTCTAATCAGCACCTTTTTAGGCGCGCTGCTGGTGACCGGCGCAGCGCAAGCGGCGTCCTGGCAGGAGTCCCTGTCAAGCGCAGCAAATGAGCTGACCAAAGAGAGCAGCAGCTCTCAGGGTGGACTCTCCGCCTCTTCTCTTACCAGCCTGCTGGGCAACAGCTCCCAGAGTCTGAGTGCGGGCACGATGAACAACGCGGCGGGGATTCTGGAATATTGCGCGAAGCAAAAGCTGGCCTCCGTGACCGACGCGCAAAACGTGAAAAACCAGGTGCTTGGTAAACTGGGTCTGGATACCCAGGAGCAAAAAGCGGACACCAACTATATGGACGGCATTCAGGGCCTGCTTAACGCACAAAACGGGCAGCAGCTGAATCTGAGCACCCTCGGCAACTCTTCTCTGGCAAAACAGGTCAAAACCAAAGCCTGCGATCTGGTGCTGAAACAAGGCGTTAATTTCATCTCCTGATCCACCCCATTTTCTGCCACAACACGCCGCGTTTAATGCGATAGTCTTGCAGCGCGGCGCTAAATGAGCGTTTTCCCCACCTGCCACCGCCTCAGCGTCCGTTTGTCAGGATGTGCACGTCTTCATAAAAACGATTTTCTAAACCAAATCCTAACAACAGCACACTTTCGTGACACTAAAATTGCAGCTTAACGACATCGCAATTACATTGTATGACCCAAAAAATAAACAGTTAGCCAGCGAATTATCTGGCGTCACGAGGATATGCTGTTGTCTGAATTCATGTCTCTTATCCTTTTTCTGGCTTCCGTCGGCGTTTACGCCTGGAAAGCAGGCCGTCATACCTGGTGGTTTATCGCCACGCTGGTGGTGCTCGGCATTTTTATTATTTTAAACATTACCTTATACGCCAGCGATTACTTTACCGGTGACGGTATTAACGATGCGGTGCTCTACACGCTGACAAACAGCCTGACGGGCGCGGGTGTGGGCAAGTACATTCTGCCGGGGCTCGGCCTTATCGTCGCGCTGGTGACGATATTTGGCGCGCTGGCCTGGGTGCTGCGCCGCCGCCGCCACCTTCCACACCATCATGGCTATAGCCTGCTGGCGCTTTTCCTGGCGCTGGCCTCCGTCGACGCCAGCCCGGCGTTCCATCAGATCACCGAGCTGGTGAAATCCCAGTCGCGCGACGGCGATCCGGATTTCGTGGCTTACTACAAAGAACCGTCGAAAACGATCGCCAACCCGAAGCTCAACCTGGTCTATATCTACGGTGAAAGCCTGGAACGCACGTACTTTGATAACGATGCATTCCCGGAGCTGACGCCGGACCTGGGTGCGCTGAAAAATGAAGGGCTCGATTTCAGCCACACCATGCAGCTGCCCGGTACGGATTACACGATTGCCGGGATGGTTGCCTCCCAGTGCGGTATTCCGCTGTTCGCGCCTTTTGAAGGTAACGCCTCAGCCTCCATGTCGACCTTCTTCCCGCAGAATATTTGCCTCGGCGATATCCTGAAAAACTCCGGCTACGAAAACTATTTTGTGCAGGGGGCAAACCTGCGCTTCGCCGGAAAAGATGTGTTCCTGAAATCCCACGGTTTTGATCACCTGTATGGCTCAGAGGAGTTAAAAACGACGGTTGCCGATCCGAGCTACCGCAACGACTGGGGCTTCTATGACGATACGGTACTCGACGAAACCTGGAAGAAATTCGAGGAGCTGTCCCGCACGGGCAAGCGTTTCTCCCTCTTTGCGCTGACGGTGGACACCCATCATCCGGACGGATTCGTCTCGCGCAGCTGCAAACGCAAAAGCTATGACGTGGACGGCAAAAACAACAAGTCTTTCAGCGCCGTCACCTGTAGCCAGGAACACATTGCCGCGCTGGTCGAGAAAATCAAAGCCTCGCCCTGGTTTAAAAACACCGTCATCGTCGTTTCGTCTGACCATCTGGCGATGAAAAACAGCGCATGGGATCAGCTCAATAAGCAGGATCGCAGCAACCTGTTCTTCGTCCTGCGCGGTGACCAGCCGCAGCAGGAGACGATCGCCACCAAACGCAACTCCATGGATAACGGCGCAACCGTGCTGGACATTCTGGGCGGCGACAACTTTATTGGCCTTGGCCGCAGCACGCTGTCGGGGCAGTCCCTGTCAGAAGTGTTCCTCAACATGAAGGATAAAATCCTCGCCTGGAAGCCAGACATTATCCGCCTGTGGAACTTCCCGAAAGAGATGAAGGACTTCACCGTCGATCGGGATAAAAACACGATTGCCTTCTCGGGCAGCAGCTTCCGTCTGCCGCTGCTGGTGCGCGTGTCGGAAGGGCGCGTTGAGCCGCTGCCGGAAAGCGAATATTCCGCGCCGCTGCGCTATCAGCTGGCCGATTTCGCGCCACGCGATAATTTTGTCTGGGTCGACCGATGCTACAAAATGGGCCAGCTCTGGTCGCAGCCGCTGGCGCTTTCTACCGACTGGTGCGTCTCTCAGGGTCAGCTCGGCGGGGAGCAAACCGTGCAGCACGTTGATAAGGCGCAGTGGAAGGGCAAAACCGCGTTCAACGATACGGTGATTGATACCGCGCGCTATCAGCACAACATCGACATGCTGAAAATCAGCGATAACGATATTCGCTACAAAGCGGATAGCTTTATCTTTAACGTGGCCGGCGCACCGGAAGAAGTGAAGCAGTTTAGCGGCATCTCGCGTCCGGAGTCCTGGGGGCGCTGGTCCAACGCGCAGCTGGGCAATGAGGTGAAAATTGAATACGCCCATCCGCTGCCGGAACAGTTCGACCTGGTGATCACCGCCAGAGCGTATGGCCCCAATGCTAACAAGCCCGTACCCGTGCGCGTGGGGGATCGGGAGCAGACGTTAACGCTTGGATACGACGTGAGCACACAAACGCTGCATTTTGAGAATCCTTCGCGCAGCAATACCCTGGTGATCGTGCCGCCGGACCCGCAGTCCACGAATGAGGGAAATATCCTTGGGCACTCACCGCGCGAGATCGGAATTGGCATGGTCGAAATCAAAATCATCAGCAAAGCGGGTTAATGCGCGTCGCGCCCGGCGTTCTGCCGGGCGCTTATGAAAATAAATAATCCTTTACAAGCCTTATAAATTAGATAAAAACACTTTATATAAGCCATTTTTATCTATAAATATCCCACCAAAAACCAAATAAATAAAATGTGCAGCTCCTGAAATCACCACGGAGCGTTACGCACTTTTATCATGCTAACCGGCTATAAGTTCGAATCCATCCGGGCACTGCGCAGCGAAAATGTGATTGCCTGGGAGGTATTGTCCACGGCAAAGCCCCACGTCGATCTTGAAGACTACTTTGGCTCGATGTCCTCGACGCTGCGTAAGGCGCACTTCTTTGCGCAGCTTCGTCATGCCATGTTTTGCGAAGAGGGCGACAAGTATTACCTCAATGCGACATCGGATTTACTGCTGGAAACGGACTTCCTCGACAGGCTCAAAGAAGAAACACCCTGCCCGGAGAGACTTGCTATCGAGGTCACCGATCTCCATACGATGGTACAACTCGACGATACGCAAAGCCGGGCGCTGAGGAAATGCATCGCAACGCTCCATCAGTGGGGAATAGAAGTGTGGGCAGACGATGTTTGCGAAGACCTTCTTCCCGAACTTTTGACCAGCCAGATCCGCTTCTGCGGCATCAAAATTGACAAACATACCTTCTGGAACGGACGGATCGAGCAGGCAAAGTTTCTGCATCTCACCCGCCAGTGCAAGCGCATCGCCAGCAAGGTACTGATCGAAGGCATCGAAACCGCGGGTGATTTCGCGCTGGCCCGCGCCAGCGCGGCCGATTACGGCCAGGGCTATCTGTGGGGTAGAAAATGACCCCTTTCATTCTGAATGCTGGCTATCAGGTTATCGTTCTGAGCGGGAATACGTTTTTATGGCTTGGCCTCACTTCGATGATCTCGACGGCCGTAACCCCTCGCCCGGAGATGTATTGGATCCATGACGTTAATCCGGAAGGGCTTTTGCGCCTGCAGGAACGGCTGCTCAATACACACGCTGGAGAGAACTGGCTGGTATTTACGGATGCAGCGCGGGTCTGCGACGTTCACGCCTTCCTGCGCAACGAGCGGGTCCGAGTGGTCGCGGACAACCTCTCTTTTGCGCAGCTAAGCCACTGTTTTAGCGACACGACATTCGCCTTCGAAAACGCCGCCATGCTCTCGTATCAGGAGAGACGGGTTTGCATGTTGCTCCATAAAGGATTCAGTCCGGTTCGCATCGCAAAAATCATGAATAAGTCCCCTAAAACGATCTACACCCACAAGCGTAACGCGATGAACAAATTTTGCTGCCACAGCCTGGCGGAATTCCATCGAAAACTCTGCCTGCTGGACGCTCAGTCATTCGCTTTGTAATTCCACTGTTACTCACGTCAGGAAATAAAATCATGAAAATTATTCCCACCGTTGCATGTTGTTCCGTTCTCCTGCTTCCTGCTGCTGCGATCGCCGCAGACAGTAGCGCAAGCGCGACGATGCACGTATCACTTGAGGTCGTAAAGTCGTGCACCCTCAAAGCCAACGACCTCAACTTCTCGCGTCACGGCTCCGATGAGTCGAGCGAAATCCAGGCCAAAACGCAGGTCGATATCGTCTGTACCAACGGCACGCCTTTCACCCTCACCGCCACCAGCAACGACGGCGAAAACGGAACCTTCTGGCTGAAGCCGGAAAACGGCGAAACGGGCGCACAGAAGATTGCGTGGAAACTCTTTGCCGACGAAGGCAAACAGACGCAAATCACCGGCACGAATGGCCTGGACGATACCGGCAACGGTGTGGAACAGGAGGAAACGCTGTATGGCGTCATTGAAGCCGGGGCGCTGACAACCGCCCAGGCAGGTACCTACAGCGACGATATCACGTTAAAACTGGAGTACTGATCGTGCGTCGCTACCTTCCCTGCTTCATTCTATGGCTCATGATGCTGGCGCTGCTGTCACGCTACGCGCTGGCCGCCACGCTTCAGGTGGCCCCGGTAACGCTCGATCTGCAGAGCGACCAGCGGGCAGCGGCGGTCTATCTCACTAACAGTGGGAAAGAGGCCATCCATGCGCAGATTCGGGTGTACGAATGGATGCAAAAAAACGGTAAAGATGTTCTGGTGAACACCGGGGAGGTGGTCACCAGCCCGGCGATGACATCACTGGCGCCGGGCCAGCAGCAGCTGGTGCGCATTATCGTCATGCAGCCAGGCAACCGTGCAAAGGAGCAAAGTTACCGGCTGGTCATCGACGAACTGCCGGACGCCACGTCCCGCGCCGCCAATCCCACCGCGGTGCACTTCCTGCTGCGCTACTCGATTCCGGTGTTTATTGCCGGGAACCAGAGCGCGCCCGTCAGCCACGATGCCCTGAGCTGTGAGCAGGCAGACATACCGGCCACTCTCCGCTGCTTTAACGCCGGAAACCGCCATATCCGCCTGAGCCACCTTGAGGCCCTGACGGCCGATGGGCAGGTTGTAGGGTCGATTAAAGGCCTGGCGGGCTATGTGCTCCCGGGACAAATCGCCCTTTTATCGCTCAAGCAGCCCTCACGACACGCGCTCAGCTCGCTGCGCGTCTATCTCAATGATGACCATCATGCCAGCCAGATACCCCTGCGCCCGCTCGCTTCTCGCGCTCCTGTTTTGGCTACCGCTCATGCTGTCAGCCAGGGCTGAACCCACCGACACCGTACAATGGCTGGCCATTACCGTGAACCACGCCCCGCGAGGCGAGCTGTGGGCCTGCCGGGTGGTGGATAATGCGCTATGGATAAGGCGCAGCGACATGAAAAAGCTGGGGCTTCACGCCCCGGACGATCGCGCAGAGTGGGTTGAGCTGACCTCCCTGCCGGGCCTGAAGGTCAATCTCGACGTGCTGTCCCAGCAGTTGTCGATTACCGCAGAAGCAGACGCGCTCGAGGGCCAGCAGCATCTGACCGTCTCAAGGCCCACGCCGATGTACCGCTATCCTGATGCGCAGCCCGTCAACGCCTATACGCTCGGATACGCGCTCTACGCCAGCGACGTGCAGGGGAAGCGCCAGCTTAACGCCCAGACCATGCTGACCGCGTCCGGAGGGCTACCCGGAACGTTCAGCAGCAGTTTTTCAAGCCATGCCGGGGAGGAAAACAGCGCCGGTCGGCCTACCCACACCCGTCTCGAAACCCGCTGGCAGTGGGACAACACCGACTCGCTGACCACGCTGGCGCTGGGCGACAGCATCACCACCGGCACCCGCTGGAGCCGGCAGGTACGCTTTGGCGGTCTGCACTGGGCACGTAACTTTGAGCTTAATCCCCAGCTCAATACCGAACCGCGCAGCCGCTACAGCGACACGGCCGTGCTACCTTCCACGGTCGATCTATATATCGACGGCCTAAAGCAGAGCAGCCAGCGCGTCACGCCGGGAGACTTTCTGCTGGATACCCTGCCGTCCTTCACCGGCAGCGGGCAGGCGGAGGTGGTGATTACCGATATCAACGGTCAGCGTCGCGCCGTACAGCTCGATCTCTACGGCGCCCCGGGCATGCTGGCGGAAGGGCTCAGCAGCGGTTCGCTGGACATCGGCTGGATGCGGGAAAACTACGCCCTGCACTCCGACGACTATGCCGCCTCGCCGCTGCTGGACGCGGGCTGGCGCTATGGAGTGAATAATCACCTGACGCTGGCGCTGCATACGGAGCAGCAGCGCAGGCTGCACAACGTGGGCACGGGCGCTGACTGGCTGGTCTCCCCCGCCGTAGGGGTGGTCAGCCAGCACGTTGCCGTGAGCGATAGCCCTTACGGTCAGGGCGTTCAGTGGGGCCTCGGCTGGCAGTGGAACGGCAGAGGAACGGGCATTTCTGCCAGCACCGTCCGTACCGGGGCGGATTTCGCCGACAACGCCCGCATGAGCGGTGCCGCGCCCGTCAGGCGCAGCGACAGCGTGTGGGTAAGCCAGTCCGTCCCTCATTTCGGTACCGTGGGCGCGGGCTGGGTACAGCAGAACATTCAGGGCAGCACAGAGCGCTACCTCAACTCCTCCTGGTCGGTGTCGCTGCCGGCACACATCTCCACCACGCTGAGCTATACCCGCTCGTTTACGGATGCGTCGAGTCACGTTCAATTGCTGTTTTCCGTCCCATTGAGTCGCGAGGACACGCTCTCCGCTCAGGCCAGCCGGGATACGCCGCGCATGGATTACCGCCACCAGCCGGACGATGAGGCCGGCGGCTGGTCATGGGAGCTGGGCCAGGGCTTTGGCGAACGACGTGAAAGATATGCGGACGTAGGCTATCTGGGCCGAGCGGGCGAATGGCACGTTGGGCTGCAGCAGGGTGCCAGCCAGGGCAACCAGTACGCCTCCGCCGAAGGTAGCCTGACGCTGCTGGACGGCAGCCTGCACGCGCTGCGCTACATCCAGCAGGGCATGGCGCTGGTCTCCACGCACGGTATTGGGCACGTACCGGTGATGCTGGAAAACCGCCCGGCCGGTGAAACGGATGAGGACGGTTATCTCCTGCTGACCGACCTGCCGCGCTACCACAACAGCAAAGTCAGCATTAACCCGCTCGATCTGCCCGCCGATGTGATCGCCCCCGTCACCGACATGCATGCCAGGCCGGGCAACAGCAGCGCGGTCAAAGTCGATTTTAACGTCCATCACGCCGTCACGGTTCAGGCCCGGCTGGTCGACAGCCGCCGCAGGCCGCTCCCACTGGGCAGCGTCGTGTCAACGCCGCAGGGTGCCACCATCGTGGGACGCGACGGCTTTATCTGGCTTGAAGATCCGCCCCTGCCAGGTGAGCTGGTGGTGAAGACCGGTGAGGGGGAGTGCCGGGTCACGCTTCCGGCGCCGCGTACCGCGTCATCTATACAGAATATCGGAGAACAACTGTGTCACTAAGAGCGCCGTTATTATTGCTGCTCGCCCTGTCCGTGAAGGCGATGGCGGCAGCCTGCTGGATTACGTCCATGCCCGCCATTAACTTTGGCAACGTCGTCGCGGGCAATACCACCTCCGTCAACACCGAGGTCAAGTTTAGCTGCCAGGCCGACAACGAGGGCAGGACGGAATATCTCAACGTCTGCCTGAGCAGCGTAGACGCCCCGCCCTTTGAGATGATCTCGCCGGGGGACCAGGAGGGAAAACAGTACACCCTCCTCTTCCGCCTGCTGAACGGCGCAGCGCGCTCTCAGGAGCTGGGGCCTGCCAGCAGCGGGAACCTGATTCAGCAGACTCTGGCCGCGCAAAGCAATGCCAACGTCAGCGGTACCTTTCCGCTTATCGCTACCATTCCGGCAGGGCAAAGCCAGCTTCCGGCCTACCACTATTACAACTACAACATGAATCTGCGTATCGCCTGGCACAGCGCCCTGCGTCAGGATGCCCTGCAAAACTGCTCGGACGGTTCCGCAGAGGGGGAGCAGGTGCAGGGCGGCACCAGCGCGCAGGCTGAAATCAGCCAGGGGTGCTACATCGAGCGCGTGACGCCCCTTAACTTCGGCACCCTGACCAGCACCGCGACCCTGCGTCCGACGCGTTCCACCGCCACCCTCACCACGCGCTGTCCGGCCGGAACCGCGTTCACCCTTGCCATGGGCAAAGGCAACCATGCCAGCGGTAACCAGCGGCAGCTCTGCAACAGCGAGGGCCAGTGCCTGCGCTACGGGCTCTGGCAGGATGAGGCGGCCACGCAACGCTGGGGAGATCAAAGCAGCGGCGATGCGCTGCAGGTCACCAATCCCGCTGGCGGCCCCCAGAACTACACCGTTTATGGCGAGGTCCCGGCACAGCCGCTAACCGGTACCGGGGAATTTATTGATGACGTGATTATCACGCTGACTTATTAAACCACCCAAAATCCTGTCTGGATCAATGTTATCGGTAACAATGGCGTTAAAATAGCCAGCAATGCAGCCCGGAAGGCGTAGATCTTCTCTTTTATTTTTTATCTCTGTTTTTATTACAACAACTTATGAAATACCTGCTTGCTGACGCCATCGTCTATAACGACGAGGACGGTTCTGTTTCTCTTATCAATGCGCCGGATGAGGATGCGCAGCTCCTCACCTGTACGGCCAATACCATCATGAAGCTGCTGGTTCAGCATCATGGGAACGTGGTTGAACGGGAAACCTTTCTCCAGGAAGTCTGGGATCGGCGAGGGCTACAGGGATCTAACAACTCCTTAAACCAGTACATCAGCATTCTGCGCAAGATGCTGGCGGCCCTGCTTCCCGACGCGCTGCTTATCGTTACCGTACCGAAAACGGGCTTTATGCTCAGCGCGGACGTCACGGTCACTCCGCTGGAGGAGGCTCCGCCGACCGCCGAAACGGCAAAACCTGCATGGCGCGTTCGCCCGGAATGGCTGTTCTGCGGCGCGCTCACGCTGGTCGTCGTTGCGCTATGCCTCTGGATCGCGCTGATCAAGCCAGAAAATTCACAAAGGGAGATCCATCTGCTGACGCATATCGGCACCTGCCCGGTCTACACCTTTACGCCGCTGGCGGACGTGTTTCACGGGAAGGCAATAACGCTGGCGCAAACGCTTCAGAAGGACGGCCATCTTCCGTGCCTGAAAAATTCAATTTTCTACATGCACATTCAGAGAACGCTTTTCTACGGCCACGAAGGGCGGCTGGTGCTCTCCCAATGTTCCCTCACGCGGGGTAAAGCCAGCGCCTGTCGTACGCTTTACTATTACGAGTGGTGATATGAGACACAAAAAAGTTTGGCTAATCCTGTTCCTCAACCTGCTGCTGCTGGGCGCCGTGACGGCGTGGTACTTTCACACGCCCCCGCTGTCGGTGGCCTGCGATGGAAACCTGACCTTCTCCGACCGGCGCGACAGCCACGATTTCACCTTTGACGGTGAGATCATTATGCGTTTTCATCCCGACAAAACGGGGTATATCACGGTTAACGGCAGCGTGGTGAATGCCCCGCGCAGCTGGGAGGTTTCCCGCCAGGAGATGTTTAAATGGCGTCACGTGGAGGGCGAACTGTATGAGATTGCTATTCAAAAAGTGGAGCGTTTTAGCCATGACGCCATGCCGCCCGGGGTCTTTGAAAAATACGTTGCCGGCCTGACGCTGGGCAATAAAAGGCTTCTGACGATCGAGCGCACGCCGGAAGACGCGCTGGTGATCAGCAATTTCTATTCGCCGGTGCTGATCTGCTCGGAATAATGTCGACGGGTCAGGCTATACTTGCCGCCATGACTATTCGCATTCGCCCTACCACCCGCAACGACGTTGCCGCCCTGCCCGCCATTGAACGCGCGGCAGCCGGGTGCTTCCGTGGCTTCCCGGCACTCGCCTGGCTTGCCGATGGCGTGGTCATTTCCGCTGAACAACACCTCGGCTATGTCGAACGCGGGCTAAGCTGGCTGGCGCTGGCAAACGACCACCCCGTCGGGTTTATCCTTGCCGAAGCCCATCCGTCATCACTGTTTATTGTCGAACTCTCGGTTGATCTGCACTCGCAGGGAAAAGGGATCGGCAGGCAGCTCATCGCCTGCGTGGCAGAACATGCCCGTAACAGGGGGCTGACAGCGCTGACGCTGACGACGTTCAGGGACGTCCCGTGGAATGCGCCGTTCTATGCCCGGCTGGGGTTTGAAAAAATGACGACGCTGACGCCTGAACTGCGTCGGAAAAGGGAAGAAGAGACGGCGCACGGCTTCGCGTATGAAACGCGCTGCGCCATGCGCCTGCCTCTGTAATATCGCCCGGTAGCGCTGCGCTTACCGGGCCTACAAAACCACGAACCGTAGGCCGGGTAAGGCGCAGCCGCCACCCGGCACAACACACGGCGTTAGAAGGTTTCCCAGTTATCACCTGCGTCAGCGGTAACCGCTTTACGCGTCATCGCCGGTGCTGAAACGGTTTTCGCAGAAGCGAATTCGCGCGCTTTCATCTGCTCCTGCTGAATGCGGAATACCGCTACGGCCTGAGTCAGACGGCTTGCCTGCTCTTCAAGGGCGGCCGCCGCTGCGGCAGATTCCTCAACCAGCGAGGCGTTCTGCTGGGTCACGCGATCCATCTCTGCTACCGCCAGACCCACCTGGTCGATACCGCGGCTCTGCTCGTCAGACGCAGAGGCGATTTCACCCATGATGTCTGTGACGCGTGTTACCGCATTCACGATCTCACCCATGGTTTCACCGGCGCTTTCGACAAGCGTTGAGCCTACTTCCACGCGGCCCACGGAGTCTTCAATCAGGCTCTTGATCTCGCGTGCCGCCTGGGCGCTGCGCTGGGCCAGGTTACGTACTTCACCTGCCACCACCGCAAAACCACGGCCCTGCTCGCCCGCACGCGCCGCTTCTACCGCCGCGTTCAGTGCCAGAATGTTTGTCTGGAAGGCAATCCCGTCAATCACGCTGATAATGTCGGCGATTTTCTGCGAACTGCCCGCGATATCGCGCATGGTCTGCACCACGTTATCCACCACTTTGCCGCCTTTCTGCGCGGTTTCAGAGGCGCTCAGCGCAAGATGGCTTGCCTGACGAGCGTTCTCGGCGTTCTGCTTAACGGTCGCCGTCAGCTGTTCCATGCTGGCAGCGGTCTCTTCCAGGGAAGCGGCCTGCTGTTCAGTACGGGAGGAGAGGTCGTTGTTGCCCATCGCGATTTCACTCGCGCCGCTGTAGATAGCGTTCGCGCCGTTACGCACGTCGCCAACGGTACGCACCAGTTCGCCCTGCATATGACGCAGCGAGTCGGCCAGTTCACCCATCTCGTTGGTGCCCTGAACCTCAATGCGCTTCACCAGGTCGCCGCTGGCGATATGGCGAATGTTGTCGATCAGACGATTCAGCGGAGAGATCAGCGTCTGCTTGATGTTCAGCCAGACGGCCACGATAACCACCAGCACGGCAATCAGGACGCTAATCAGCACCCAGATAGCCTGGCTGTAGGAGCTGTTGCTGTCTTCGACCGCCGTCTGATACAGCTTGTCGTTCTGCTGCAGGTAGCTCACATACTGCTTCTCAAAACCGTCCTGATAGCTCTGGGTCGGCTGGTCGAAGAAGGCGTTGATTTTGCCCGCGCCCAGCAGCTGAATCAGCTCCGCCAGCGCGCCGTGGTAAATATCATAGTTACGCTTGATCTCCATGGCATCCGCATCGCTTTGACGCGGATCGCGCGGCAGGGCTTCGTAGGCAGCCCAGTTTTTTTCCGCCTGTTTCAGAGACGAAGACGCGATTTGCATCAAATCGTTAACGGTCGCGCCGCTGCCGATATTGCTCTGATCCATCATATAGCGGATACCCGCACGGTTCAGGGTATTACGGGTTTGCAGCAATGCTACCCAGCTGGCGTTCAGCGTGGACTGTTGCTGGCGAATGGTTTGCAGGACGGTGAAATTCTCTTTGTCATTCTTAAGGGCATTAAAGAAAAGACCACCGGACGTGAGTTGTAAAAGGCCAAATATCGCTAAAACCAGCATTAAGCTGGTGACAATCTTGATACGGTTTAACATGTTTTCTCTTTCCTCAGACAGATACAGAATTTTCGGCCTGGAAAGGGAAAACTTTACGAAAATCATCCTGGAATTTGTGGTTTTTACTCTTCTTCCCGCGCTGCGTTATGCCGGTTTCCGAGTTCAATAAACTCTTCCAGCAGCGCCGTCAGCTGTTTCATCTTCTCCGGCGTGTATTCCGCCTCGATCTGCTGATACGCCTCTTCGACCTGCGCCTGGGCGTGTTCATACAGCGCATTTCCCTCTTTGGTCAGCGATACGTACAGCTTGCGCTGGTCGTTCACCGGCTTCAAGCGCAGCACCAGGCCGTCGCGCTCCATCCGCGTCAGGATGCCGGTCAGGCTCGGGCGCAAAATACAGGTGCGAAACGCCAGATCGTGAAAATCCATCGACGGATGTTCAGCCAGCACGCGCACAAGGCGCCACTGCTGCTCGGTCAGGTTATGGCGCTTCACGATTGGGCGGAAATAGGACATCGCCGCTTCCCGCGCCTGCAGCAGCGCGATGGTTAATGAATCATGCATAGCGTCTCCCCTTCACATCATTAACAAGTAAACAATCACTAAAAGATGTTTTTATAAACAACGCGTTTTCCGTCAAAAAGTCTAACAGAAACCCGTCAATTTTATTAACCCTATGATTTAAATATTAATAAAGTCCAACATGTAAATTTATTGTTATTCATATCACAAATTTTTCACTTCTGATTGCGAAATAAACAGCAAAAGCATAAAACCAGATCATTAACATATTAATGAAATCCAAACCGGACATCCGGCCTGAGGAGTATGTAAATGAAAGGTACCGTTTTTGCCGTCGCCCTCAACCATCAAAGCCAGCGTGAAGCCTGGCGTGAGGCCTTTGAAAAAGCCCCCTACAACACGCCGCCGAAAACAGCGGTGTGGTTTATCAAACCGCATAACACGGTGATCCGCGCGGGCGAGTCGATCCCCTTCCCGCAGGGTGAAACGGTGCTGAGCGGCGCCACGGTGGCGCTGGTCGTGGGCAAAACCGCCAGCAAGGTGCGCGTGGAGGACGCCGCGGAATATATTGCGGGATACGCACTCGCCAACGAGGTGAGCCTGCCGGAAGAGAGCTTCTACCGCCCTGCCATCAAGGCGAAATGCCGGGACGGATTTTGCCCGCTCGGTGAAATGGTCGCCGTTGGTAACGTGGATAACCTGACCATCATCACCGAGATCAACGGCCGCGAAGCGGACCACTGGAACACGGCCGACCTTCAGCGTAACGCAGCCGAACTGCTGAGCGCCCTGAGCGAGTTCGCTACCCTCAATCCCGGCGATGCGATATTGCTCGGTACCCCGCAAAGCCGCGTTGAGATCCGCCCGGGCGATCGGGTGCGTATTCTGGCGGCAGGTTTTCCGCCGCTGGAAAACCCGGTGGTAGATGAACGCGACGTCGCTCACACGCACCGCACGCCGCCGCACGCCACGCTGTTTGCCCTCGGTCTGAACTATGCCGACCACGCCAGCGAGCTGGACTTCAAGCCGCCCACCGAGCCGCTGGTATTTATCAAAGCGCCAAACACCTTCAACGGCGACGGCCAGACGTCGGTGCGCCCGAACAATATCGAGTACATGCACTATGAAGCGGAGCTGGTGGTGGTCATCGGCAAAACCGCGCGTAAGGTGAGTGAAGCCGAGGCGATGGACTATGTTGCGGGCTACACGGTCTGCAACGACTACGCCATCCGCGACTACCTGGAAAACTACTACCGCCCGAACCTGCGGGTAAAAAGCCGCGACGGGCTGACCCCCATTTCCCCAAACGTCGTGCCAAAAGAAGCCATTCCCGACCCGCACAACCTCGCCCTGCGCACCTTCGTCAACGGCGAGCTGCGTCAGGAAGGCACCACGGCGGATCTGATCTTCAGCATCCCGTACCTGATCGCCTACCTGAGCGACTTTATGACCCTGCAGCCGGGCGACATGATTGCCACCGGCACGCCGAAGGGGCTCTCCGACGTGGTGCCGGGCGATGAGGTGGTGGTGGAAGTGGAAGGCGTGGGACGCCTGGTGAACCGAATTGTGAGTGAGGAGACGGCAAAATGAAAAAGATTAACCACTGGATCAACGGTAAAAACGTCGCGGGCAGCGACTACTTCCACACCACTAACCCGGCCTCCGGCGAGGTCCTGGCAGAAGTGGCCTCAGGCGGCGAAGCCGAAATCCATCAGGCCGTTGCCGCCGCCAAGGAGGCGTTTCCGAAGTGGGCCAACCTGCCGATGAAGGAGCGCGCGCGCCTGATGCGTCGTCTGGGCGATCTGATCGACCAGAACGTGCCGGAGATCGCCGCCATGGAAACCGCCGATACTGGGCTGCCGATCCACCAGACCAAAAACGTGCTAATTCCGCGCGCCTCGCACAACTTCGAATTTTTCGCCGAGGTGTGCCAGCAGATGAACGGCAAAACCTACCCGGTCGACGACAAGATGCTCAACTACACCCTGGTGCAGCCGGTGGGCGTCTGCGCGCTGGTGTCGCCGTGGAACGTGCCGTTTATGACCGCCACCTGGAAGGTCGCGCCCTGTCTGGCCTTAGGCAATACCGCGGTGCTGAAGATGTCCGAGCTCTCCCCGCTGACCGCCGACCGTCTGGGCGAGCTGGCCCTCGAAGCGGGTATTCCGGCGGGCGTGCTGAACGTCGTTCAGGGCTATGGCGCCACGGCAGGCGACGCGCTGGTGCGTCATCACGACGTGCGCGCGGTCTCCTTCACCGGCGGCACCGCCACCGGGCGCAACATCATGAAAAACGCCGGGCTGAAGAAGTACTCCATGGAGCTGGGCGGCAAATCCCCGGTGCTGATTTTTGAAGACGCCGACATCGAGCGCGCGCTGGACGCCGCCCTGTTCACCATCTTCTCGATCAACGGCGAGCGCTGCACCGCGGGCTCGCGCATCTTTATCCAGCAGAGCATCTACCCGGAATTCGTCAAGCGCTTCGCCGAGCGCGCCAACCGCCTGCGCGTGGGCGACCCGACCGATCCGAACACCCAGATTGGCGCGCTGATTAGCCAACAGCACTGGGAAAAAGTCTCCGGCTATATCCGCCTCGGCATCGAGGAAGGCGCAACCCTGCTGGCGGGCGGCCCGGACAAACCGACCGACCTGCCTGCACACCTGAAGGGCGGCAACTTCCTGCGCCCGACCGTGCTGGCGGATGTTGATAACCGCATGCGCGTGGCGCAGGAGGAGATCTTCGGGCCGGTGGCCTGCCTGCTGCCGTTTAAAGACGAAGCGGAAGGTCTGCGCCTGGCGAACGACGTGGAGTACGGCCTGGCGTCGTACATCTGGACCCAGGACGTCAGCAAGGTGCTGCGTCTGGCGCGCAGCATTGAAGCGGGCATGGTGTTCGTCAACACCCAGAACGTGCGCGACCTGCGCCAGCCGTTTGGCGGCGTGAAGGCCTCCGGCACCGGCCGCGAGGGCGGTGAGTACAGCTTCGAGGTGTTCGCGGAGATGAAGAACGTCTGCATCTCCATGGGCGACCATCCGATTCCAAAGTGGGGGATCTGAGCATGGGTAAACTAGCGTTAGCGGCGAAAATCACCCACGTACCGTCGATGTATCTCTCCGAGCTGCCGGGCAAAAACCACGGCTGCCGCCAGGGCGCCATCGACGGTCATAAAGAAATTAGCAAGCGCTGCCGGGAGCTGGGCGTCGATACCATTATCGTCTTCGACACCCACTGGCTGGTGAACAGCGCGTACCACATCAACTGTGCGGACCATTTTTCGGGCGTCTACACCAGCAACGAGCTGCCGCACTTTATCCGCGACATGACCTACGACTACGACGGCAATCCGGAACTCGGCCAGCTCATCGCCGACGAGGCGGTGAAGCTCGGCGTGCGCGCCAAAGCGCACAACATCCCGAGCCTGAAGCTGGAGTATGGCACGCTGGTGCCGATGCGCTACATGAACGCGGATAAGCACTTCAGGGTGGTCTCCATCTCGGCGTTTTGCACGGTTCACGACTTCGCCGACAGCCGCAGGCTGGGCGAGGCCATCGTCAGCGCCATCGAAAAATATGACGGCACCGTGGCGGTGCTCGCCAGCGGCTCGCTGTCGCACCGCTTTATCGACGACCAGCGCGCCGAGGAAGGGATGAACAGCTACACCCGCGAGTTCGACCGCCAGATGGACGAACGCGTGGTGAAGCTGTGGCGCGAGGGTCAGTTCAAAGAATTCTGCAGCATGCTGCCGGAGTACGCCGACTACTGCTACGGCGAGGGCAACATGCACGACACGGTGATGCTCCTGGGCATGCTCGGCTGGGACAAATACGACGGCAAGGTGGAGTTTCTCACCGAGCTGTTCGCCAGCTCCGGAACCGGCCAGGTCAACGCCGTTTTCCCGCTGCCCGCCTAAGGAGCCACCATGCCGCACTTTATTGCTGAATGTACCGAGAACATCCGCGAGCAGGCCGACCTGCCGGGGCTGTTCGCCAAAGTGAACGAGGCACTCGCCGCCACGGGCATCTTCCCTATCGGCGGTATCCGCAGCCGCGCCCACTGGCTGGACACCTGGCAGATGGCCGACGGCAGGCACGATTACGCCTTTGTGCATATGACGCTGAAAATCGGCGCCGGGCGCAGCCTGGAGAGCCGGGAAGCCGTGGGGGAGATGCTGTTTGGCCTTATCAAAGCGCACTTCGCGGAGCTGATGGCGAGCCGCTACCTGGCGCTGTCGTTCGAGCTTGACGAGCTGCACCCGACCCTTAATTACAAACAGAACAACGTGCACGCGCTGTTTAAGTAATACCGGCACGGTCAGTCCCCTCTCCCACAGGGAGAGGGTGAAAACAAAGATAAAACAGGATATCGCCATGCTCGACAAACATACCCATACCCTGATCGCCCATCGTCTGCATCAGGCGGAACAGTCCCGGGAGCAGATCCGCGCGATCTCGCTGGACTACCCGGAGATTACCATTGAAGACGCCTACGCCGTTCAGCGCGAATGGGTCAGCCTGAAGATTGCCGAAGGCCGCGTGCTGAAGGGCCACAAGATCGGCCTGACGTCCAAAGCGATGCAGGCCAGCTCGCAGATCAGCGAGCCGGACTACGGCGCGCTGCTGGACGACATGTTCTTCCACGACGGCAGCGACATCCCGGTCGACCGCTTCATCGTCCCGCGCATTGAAGTGGAGCTAGCCTTCGTGCTGGCAAAACCGCTGCGCGGCCCGAACTGCACTATCTTCGACGTCTACAACGCCACGGACTACGTCATCCCCGCGCTGGAGCTGATCGACGCCCGCTGCCACAACGTCGACCCGGAGACCCAGCGTCCGCGCAAGGTCTTCGACACCATCTCCGATAACGCCGCCAACGCGGGCGTGATCCTCGGCGGCCGTCCGATTAAGCCCGACGAGCTGGACCTGCGCTGGATCTCCGCCCTGCTCTACCGCAACGGCGTGATCGAAGAGACCGGCGTGGCCGCAGGCGTGCTTAACCACCCGGCGAACGGCGTGGCGTGGCTGGCGAACAGGCTGGCGCCGTACGACGTGCAGCTTGAGCCCGGCCAGATTATTCTCGGCGGCTCGTTTACCCGCCCGGTGCCCGCCAGCAGGGGCGACACCTTCCACGTCGACTACGGCAGCATGGGCTCCATCAGCTGCCGCTTTGTCTAGGAGAGCACGATGCAAAACGCATTCAAAGCGGCGCTGAAAGCAGGCCGTCCGCAAATCGGTTTATGGCTGGGGCTGACCAGCAGCTACAGCGCCGAGCTGCTGGCCGGGGCAGGCTTCGACTGGCTGCTGATCGACGGCGAGCACGCGCCGAACAGCGTGCAGACCGTCTTAACCCAGCTGCAGGCTATCGCCCCTTATCCCAGCCAGCCGGTGGTCCGGCCATCGTGGAACGACCCGGTGCAGATCAAACAGCTGCTGGACGTGGGTGCGCAAACCCTGCTGGTGCCGATGGTGCAAAACGCCGACGAAGCGCGGCTGGCGGTACGTGCCACCCGCTACCCGCCTGCGGGCATTCGCGGGGTGGGCAGCGCCCTGGCGCGCGCGTCGCGCTGGAACCGCATTCCCGATTACCTGCAGCAGGCCAACGACGCCATGTGCGTGCTGGTGCAGATTGAAACCCGCGAGGCGCTGAAAAACCTGCCGCAAATCCTGGACGTGGAAGGCATCGACGGCGTGTTTATCGGCCCTGCGGATCTCAGCGCAGACATGGGCTTTGCAGGCAATCCGCAGCACCCGGAGGTGCAGGCCGCCATCGAGCAGGCGATTGCGCAGATACGCGCCGCCGGTAAAGCACCCGGCATCCTGATGGCGAACGAGCCGCTGGCAAAACGCTATCTTGAGCTCGGCGCGCTGTTTGTTGCCGTCGGGGTCGACACTACCCTGCTTGCCCGCGGCGCGGAAGCGCTGGCGGCACGTTTTATCGAAAAACCGGTTACGTCAGTTAATAACAATAAATCCGTCTACTAAACGTAAGATCTGGAGCGCACCATGACGACCTCTACCCTGCAAACCCATGATAATAAAGCTGTTGAACATCGCGCCATTAACAAGCTGTTCCGTCGCCTGATCGTCTTTCTTTTTATCCTGTTTGTCTTCTCGTTTCTCGATCGCATCAACATCGGCTTCGCCGGGCTGACGATGGGTAAAGATCTTGGCCTCACGTCAACCATGTTTGGCCTGGCCGCGACGCTGTTTTACGTCACCTACGTGCTGTGCGGCATTCCGAGCAACATCATGCTGGCGAAGATCGGCGCACGCCGCTGGATCGCCGGGATCATGGTGGTGTGGGGTATTGCCTCTACCTGCACCATGTTCGCCACCAGCCCGCACACGCTCTATGTTTTACGCATGCTGGTGGGCATTGCCGAAGCCGGCTTCCTGCCGGGGATTCTGGTCTACCTCACCTGGTGGTTCCCGGCCTATCACCGCGCCCGCGCCAACGCGCTGTTTATGATCGCCATGCCGGTAACAATGATGCTCGGCTCGATCCTCTCCGGCTACATTCTGGCGATGGACGGACTGTGGAATCTCAAGGGCTGGCAGTGGCTATTCCTGCTGGAGGGGCTGCCGTCGGTGGTGCTCGGCGTAGTGACCTGGTTTTACCTCAACGACACGCCGGACCAGGCCACCTGGCTGGACGAGGACGAAAAGCAGGCGCTCAAAACGATGATCGCCCGCGAGCAGGAGGTCGCGATTGCCCAATCCGTCACGCCGCGTTCCACGCTGCGCGAGGTGCTCACGCCCGCCGTGCTGCTTTACACGCTGGCCTACTTCTGCCTGACCAATACGCTGAGTGCAATCAACATCTGGACGCCGCAGATCCTGCAAAGCTTCAACACGGGAAGCAGCAATATCGTCATCGGCCTGCTGGCGGCGATCCCGCAGTTTTGCACCATCCTCGGGATGATCTGGTGGAGCCGCCGCTCCGACAGGCTGAAAGAGCGAAAAAAGCACACCATCCTGCCGTACCTGTTCGCTGCGGCGGGATGGATGCTGGCCTCCGCGACGGATCACAGCCTGATCCAGCTGCTTGGCATCATCATGGCCTCAACCGGATCGTTTACCGCCATGGCGATATTCTGGACCACGCCGGATCGGGTTATTAGCCTGCAGTCCCGCGCGGTGGCGCTGGCGGTGATCAACGCCATCGGCAACGTCGGCTCCGCCGTCAGCCCGCTGCTGATTGGGATCCTGCGCGACGCGACCGGCAGCTTCAGCTCGGGGCTGTGGTTTGTGGCCGGGCTGCTGGTGGTCGGCGCGCTGGTGCTGACGCGCATTCCGATGACGCAGCGGGATCAACAGAGGAACGATCATGTGCCAGAACCCTATCGCCAACATTGATATCAGCAAGGAGTACGACGAAAGTCTGGGCACCGACGATGTGCACTACCAGTCATTTGCCCGCATGGCGGCCTTTTTTGGCCGCGACATGCAGGCGCATCGTCACGACCAGTACTTTCAGATGCACTTTCTCGATACCGGGCAGATTGAGCTCCAGCTCGACGATCACCGCTATTCGGTGCAGGCCCCGCTGTTCGTCCTCACGCCGCCGTCGGTGCCGCACGCGTTTATCACCGAATCCGACAGCGACGGTCACGTGCTGACGGTCCGTGAGGATCTGATCTGGCCGCTGCTGGAGGTGCTCTACCCCGGCACGCGGGAGGCGTTTGGCCTGCCGGGGATCTGCCTCTCGCTGGCGGATAAGCCGGACGAGCTGGCGGCGCTGAAGCACTACTGGCAGCTGATCGCCCGCGAATCCACGGAACAGCTGCCCGGGCGCGAGCATACCCTGGTCCTGCTGGCGCAGGCGGTGTTTACCCTGCTGCTGCGCAACGCGAAGCTCGACGACCACGCCTCAGGCGGCATGCGCGGCGAGCTGAAGCTGTTCCAGCGCTTTACCCAGCTGATCGACACCCACTACCACCAGCACTGGACGGTGCCGGAATACGCCAGCGAGCTGCACCTGACCGAATCCCGCCTGACCGATATCTGCCGCCGCTTCGCCAACCGGCCGCCAAAACGGCTGATCTTCGACCGCCAGCTGCGGGAGGCCAGGCGCCTGCTGCTCTTCTCCGACAGCACGGTCAGCGAGATTGCCTGGCAGCTGGGATTCAAAGATCCGGCCTATTTCGCCCGCTTTTTTAACCGCTTAGTGGGATGCTCGCCCAGCGCATATCGGGCGCAGAAAGTACCGGTTTCCTGAACGCATCACGGTTCGTAGGGCGGGTAAGCGCAGCGCCACCCGCCGAAAAGCCGCACAGATCACAAAACCACATCCCACCCGAAAAGTACCCGTCGTTGTCCCAATCGTCCCTTCACGTTACGTCCCTCTCAGGCTTCAATTAAACAACAAAAACAAAACATAAATTTAACAACACTATTCCGATACGAGGTCCCTATGAAGCCTGAAGATTTCCGCGATGATGCCAAACGTCCGTTAACCGGTGAAGAGTATTTAAAAAGCCTGCAGGACGGTCGTGAGATTTATATCTACGGCGAGCGCGTCAAAGACGTCACTACCCATCCGGCGTTTCGCAATGCGGCAGCCTCCATCGCACAGATGTACGACGCGCTGCACAAGCCGGACATGCAGGACACGCTATGCTGGGGCACCGACACCGGCAGCGGCGGCTATACCCACAAGTTCTTCCGCGTGGCGAAAAGCGCCGACGACCTGCGCCAGCAGCGCGATGCCATCGCCGAGTGGTCGCGACTGAGCTACGGCTGGATGGGCCGCACGCCGGACTACAAGGCCGCGTTCGGCTGCGCGCTCGGCGCCAACCCGGCCTTCTACGGCCAGTTCGAGCAGAACGCCCGCAGCTGGTACACCCGCATTCAGGAAACCGGCCTGTACTTCAACCACGCCATCGTTAACCCGCCGATCGACCGCCACAAGCCGGCGGACGAGGTGAAAGACGTCTACATCAAGCTGGAGAAAGAGACCGACGCCGGGATTATCGTCAGCGGCGCGAAAGTGGTAGCCACCAACTCGGCGCTGACCCACTACAACATGATCGGCTTCGGCTCCGCGCAGGTGATGGGCGAAAACCCGGACTTCGCGCTGATGTTCGTCGCGCCGATGGATGCCGAGGGCGTGAAGCTGATCTCCCGCGCCTCTTACGAGATGGTGGCAGGCGCGACCGGCTCCCCTTACGACTACCCGCTCTCCAGCCGCTTTGACGAGAACGACGCGATCCTGGTGATGGATCACGTGCTTATCCCGTGGGAAAACGTGCTCATCTACCGCGATTTCGACCGCTGCCGTCGCTGGACGATGGAAGGCGGTTTCGCCCGCATGTACCCGCTGCAGGCCTGCGTGCGCCTGGCGGTGAAGCTCGACTTCATCACCGCCCTGCTGAAGAAATCCCTGGAGTGCACCGGTACCCTGGAGTTCCGCGGCGTGCAGGCAGATCTCGGCGAAGTGGTGGCCTGGCGCAACATGTTCTGGGCGCTGAGCGACTCCATGTGTTCCGAAGCCACCCCGTGGGTCAACGGCGCGTATCTGCCGGATCACGCCGCGCTGCAAACCTACCGCGTGATGGCGCCGATGGCCTACGCCAAAATCAAGAACATCATCGAGCGTAACGTGACGTCCGGCCTGATTTACCTGCCGTCCAGCGCCCGGGATCTGAACAATCCGCAGATCGACCAGTATCTGGCGAAATACGTGCGCGGCTCCAACGGCATGGATCACGTTGAACGTATCAAGATTTTGAAACTGATGTGGGACGCCATCGGCAGCGAGTTCGGCGGTCGTCACGAGCTGTACGAAATTAACTACTCCGGCAGCCAGGATGAAATTCGCCTGCAGTGTCTGCGCCAGGCGCAGAGCTCCGGCAACATGGACAAGATGATGGCGATGGTCGACCGCTGCATGTCCGAATACGACCAGCACGGCTGGACCGTACCGCACCTGCACAACAACAGCGATATCAACATGCTCGACAAGCTGCTGAAATAGCGCAGCGGGAGGTTGCAATGCATTCAGATGAACAACGCCTGCGTTTTCGCGACGCAATGAGTAGCCTGTCGGCGGCGGTAAACGTGGTCACCACCGAGGGCGAGGCGGGCCGCTGCGGCATTACCGCCACCGCCGTCTGTTCGGTCACGGACACCCCGCCGTCGGTCATGGTGTGCATCAACGCCAACAGCGCCATGAACCCGGTATTCCAGGGCAACGGCAGGCTGTGCGTTAACGTGCTGAACCACGAGCAGGAGATCATGGCTCGCCATTTCGCCGGGATGACCGGTATGACGATGGAAGAGCGCTTTGCACTCTCCTGCTGGCAGAAAGGGCCGCTGGCGCAGCCTGTGCTCAAGGGTGCGCTCGCCAGCCTTGAAGGTGAGATTAGCCAGGTGCAAACCATCGGCACGCATCTTGTCTACCTTGTTGAAGTTAAAAACATTATCCTGAGTGACGCGGGACACGGCCTGATCTACTTCAGGCGCCGTTTCCACCCGGTCATGCTGGAGGCAGAAGCCGCCTTGTGATGCCCCCTCGCGCTGGCCTTTTTTTCCGGCCAGCGCCGCTTTCTACAAAAACTCCTAAGGTTTCCCCTAAATCACGCCGTTATATAGCCATAAGAGAAATTTTCTGCGACTGAATACTGACACTACCTGTCAGTGCATCCGCATCATTCAGCGCATACCTAAATATACAGGATGACCTTATGGCTAAAACGACGCGTAGCCGCTCGGCTGAACGTCTGGTCGATATTCTGGTTGAGCTACATTTAAACGGTGTGGTAAACCGCAGTGCGCTAATGGAGAAATTTAAAATTACCGAGCGTACCGTCTACCGGGATTTAAATGCCCTCTCTCCCATTGTTGAACATTTCGGTAACGGGCTATATCGGCTGATCCATTCTGCACAATCGCCCGGCGGACAAGGCTTACATCACACCCTTGCTAACTTCCTGAATGCTGACAGCTTTTTCCCTGAAAGAAATACGGAATTCTGGCAGAAGCTTGAAACGCGCGTTGACGAAAACCATATTCTTATTCTTGGCAATGAAGCAGAACACACGGTAGAGCGTGATATTCGCCGTCATTTAACGAAAATCGAGAAATCGATTAAAAACCATAATGTTTGTCAGATCGTTTATAAGGGTAAAACCCGTCTGATTAATCCCTATAAACTCATTAACAAAAAAAATATATGGTATTTACAAGCCACCGAAAATAGCCGACTGAAATCCTTCTCCTTGAGCCAGATTAGCTGGTTTGATATTCAGAAAACGACCTTCACTCCTGAAGAAAACGTTCTTGAGCTGCTGGAGAAAAGCCTCGACCCCTGGGTATCTGAAGATACTTTCGCAGTGAAAATATTTATTAAAGATAATATTTCACATTACTTCCTGCGCCGCGATCTTCTGCCGGAACAGGAGCTGCTGGAGGAGCAACAGGGCGGCGTCACGCTGCGCTGCCAGGCGGCACACGAGAACCAGATCCTGCCGCTGCTGTTCTACTGGCTCCCCCATATTCAGATACTGGAACCGAGCTGGCTGAAGGAGAAGCTCATCAGGACGCTGGAAAGCTATCTGGCCGTGGAGCGAACCCCGAATAATCAAGTGATCTCAATCACATAATTTCGCCCACTGGCGGCGAGCCGAAACCGCTCGTCGCCGCCTTTGACCGCTCACCCGGCACTTTCAACCACTCATTCATTTACCGTCCTTTACGCGCGCGTTGATCTGGCACGATCGCTCCAGCATTAATCAATACCTCCTCACAACGAACCCTGACCCTTTTTTCTTTACATAAAAAACCAGGTCTTACTATGGATACTAAAAAACTACTGAAGCACGTGCCCTGGGCCTTACTCGGGATCCTCGGCGCTTTTTGTCTGGCGGTTGTCGCATTACGCCGGGGCGAACACGTAAGCGCCCTGTGGATCGTGGTCGCGTCCGTTTCCGTCTATCTTGTGGCTTATCGCTACTACAGCTTATACATCGCGCAGAAGGTCATGAAGCTCGACCCAACGCGCGCCACTCCGGCGGTCATTAACAATGACGGCCTGAACTACGTGCCAACCAACCGCTACGTGCTGTTTGGTCACCACTTTGCCGCTATCGCCGGGGCAGGCCCGCTGGTCGGCCCGGTACTGGCCGCGCAGATGGGCTACCTGCCGGGTACGCTCTGGCTGCTCGCTGGCGTGGTGCTGGCGGGTGCGGTGCAGGACTTTATGGTGCTGTTTATCTCTTCTCGCCGTAACGGCGCCTCTCTGGGTGAGATGGTCAAAGAAGAGATGGGCCGCGTGCCGGGGACTATCGCCCTGTTCGGCTGCTTCCTGATTATGATCATCATCCTCGCGGTGCTGGCCCTGATCGTGGTGAAAGCCCTGGCCGAAAGCCCGTGGGGCGTCTTCACCGTCTGCTCTACCGTGCCGATTGCGCTGTTCATGGGGATCTACATGCGCTTCCTGCGTCCGGGACGCGTAGGTGAGGTGTCGGTCATTGGTATCGTGCTGCTGGTGGCCTCTATCTACTTCGGCGGCGTCATCGCGCACGACCCGTACTGGGGCCCGGCGCTGACCTTCAAGGACACCACCATCACCTTCGCGCTGATTGGCTATGCGTTTATCTCCGCGCTGCTGCCGGTCTGGCTGATTCTGGCCCCGCGCGACTACCTGGCGACCTTCCTGAAAATCGGCGTGATCGTCGGGCTGGCAATCGGGATTGTGATCATCAACCCTGAACTGAAAATGCCGGCGGTGACCCAGTACATCGACGGTACCGGTCCGCTGTGGAAAGGCGCCCTGTTCCCGTTCCTGTTCATCACCATCGCCTGCGGTGCGGTCTCCGGCTTCCACGCCCTGATCTCCTCCGGTACCACGCCTAAGCTGCTGGCAAACGAGAAAGACGCACGCCTCATCGGCTACGGCGCCATGCTGATGGAGTCCTTCGTGGCGATCATGGCGCTGGTTGCCGCGTCTATCATCGAACCGGGTCTGTACTTCGCGATGAACACCCCTCCGGCGGGTCTCGGTATTACCATGCCGAACCTGCACGAGATGGGCGGCGACAACGCGGCGCTGATTATGGCGCAGCTGAAAGACGCCAGCGCACACGCGGCTGCGACCGTCAGCTCCTGGGGCTTCGTGATTTCGCCTGAGCAGATCATGCAGACCGCGAAGGACATCGGCGAACCGTCCGTGCTGAACCGCGCCGGTGGCGCACCGACGCTGGCTGTCGGTATCGCACACGTGTTCCACAAAGTGCTGCCGTGGGCGGACATGGGCTTCTGGTACCACTTCGGTATTCTGTTCGAAGCGCTGTTCATCCTCACCGCGCTGGACGCCGGTACCCGTGCGGGCCGCTTCATGCTGCAGGATCTGCTGGGTAACTTCGTGCCGTTCCTGAAGAAAACCGACTCTCTGGTAGCAGGCATTCTGGGTACGGCGGGCTGCGTCGGCCTGTGGGGCTACCTGCTGTATCAGGGCGTTGTCGACCCGCTCGGCGGCGTGAAGAGCCTGTGGCCGCTGTTCGGTATCTCTAACCAGATGCTGGCGGCTGTAGCTCTGGTGCTCGGTACCGTTGTCCTCGTGAAGATGAAACGCACCAAATACATCTGGGTCACCGTGGTCCCTGCGCTGTGGCTGCTGCTCTGCACCACCTGGGCGCTTGGCCTGAAGCTGTTCAGCGCCAACCCGCAGCTGGAAGGCTTCTTCTTCATGGCTAACCAGTACAAAGAGAAGATTGCCGCAGGCGGCGCGGATCTGACCGCCCAGCAGATTGCCAACATGAACCATATCGTGGTGAACAACTATACCAACGCGGGTCTGAGCATTCTGTTCCTGGTGGTGGTGTACAGCATCATCTTCTATGGCATCAAAACCTGGCTGAAAGTGCGTAACGCCGACGGCCGTACGGACAAAGAAACCCCGTACGTGCCGGTGCCTGAAGGCGGCGTGAAGACCTCTTCACACCATTAATCCAGCATGTCACTCCAGGCCCGGATCGCTGCGCGCCACCGGGCTTTTTCTTATCAGGACCCGTTATGTTTGGTAACTTAGGCGAAGCAAAAAAATACCTCGGTCAGGCGGCGAAAATGCTGATTGGCATTCCGGACTATGACAACTACGTTGAGCATATGAAGACCAACCATCCGGATAAGCCGTACATGACCTACACTGAATTCTTCCGCGAGCGTCAGGAAGCGCGCTACGGCGGAAGTGGAGAAGGCGGCGTCCGCTGCTGCTAAAGGAGAGACCATGACCCCGATTGCCGTTACCCTGCTGACCGGTTTCCTCGGCGCCGGTAAAACCACCCTGCTGCGCCACATTCTGAACGAGCAGCACGGCTTCAAAATCGCCGTCATCGAAAACGAATTTGGCGAAGTCTCCGTAGACGACCAGCTGATTGGCGATCGCGCCACGCAGATCAAAACCCTGACCAACGGCTGCATCTGCTGCACCCGCTCTAACGAATTAGAAGATGCCCTGCTGGACCTGCTCGACAGCCGCGATCGCGGGGAAATCGACTTTGACCGCCTGGTGATCGAGTGCACCGGCATGGCCGATCCCGGCCCGATTATTCAGACCTTTTTCTCCCATGAGATCCTTTGTCAGCGCTATCTGCTGGACGGCGTGATTGCCCTGGTTGATGCGGTCCACGCCGACGAACAGATGAACCAGTTCACCATCGCCCAGTCTCAGGTGGGCTACGCCGACCGCATCCTGCTGACCAAAACCGACGTGGCGGGCGAAAGCGAAAAGCTTCGCGAGCGCCTGACCCGCATTAACTCCCGCGCGCCGATTTACACGGTGACGCACGGCGATATCGACCTGTCCCAGCTGTTCAACACCAACGGCTTTATGCTGGAGGAGAACGTCACCGCGAAACCGCGCTTCCACTTTATGGGAGACAAGCAAAACGACGTGGCGTCGATTGTGGTGGAGCTGGATTATCCGGTGGATATCAGCGAGGTCTCCCGCGTGATGGAGAACCTGCTGCTGTCGTTTGCCGACAGGCTGCTGCGCTACAAAGGAATGCTGTGGATTGACGGCGAACCCAACCGCCTGCTGTTCCAGGGCGTGCAGCGCCTGTACAGCGCCGACTGGGACCGCCCGTGGGGCGATGAAGCGCCGCACAGCGTGATGGTGTTTATCGGCATACAACTGCCGGAGGAAGAAATTCGGGCGGCGTTTGCGGGTCTGAAGAAATAACCGCATCGAACATCCCCTCTCCCCTATGGGGAGAGGGCTAGGGTGAAGGGTAAGCCCTGGTATTATTTCACCGCCTCCGGAAGCGTCACAATCCACAGCTCGCTGTCCGACTCCGGCTTCTTCAGCGGCTTCACGCTGAGCGTGGTTTCCACCGGTTTATCATCCAGCGTCAGCTTGCCTTCCGCGTTCACCCGATAATCCTTGAGCTTCTTGCCCTCGACCGGGTTTTGCATCGCTACCTTTACGCCAAAGTCGTTATCGTTCGCCACCGCAAGCGTTTTGCTGTCGATCAGCGCCAGCCCTTCGGCCTTCTCCTGCTGCCAGCCCAACGCGCGCAAATCGACGACCTGCGTTTTAGCCGCAAGGGTAATGCCGCGCTGCGCCAGGGTTTTCTCATCATCAAACTCAGGGTACTCGCCCGGCTTGTCGAAGGCGGAAAGGTCGCTCGCCTTGCTGAGATCCACCTTGTAAATCAGGTTACGCATTCCGTCGTTTTTATCGCTTCCCTGCTCAATCAGCAGGATGTGCTGGTCATCAAGCGCCACGATATCGCCGATTTTGGCGTCGCTGTTTTTGTCGTAGGCCGCGCTGTCGATGGGGTAACCGTACATTGCGGTTTTGCCGGTTGCCGGATCGAAGCTCACCAGACGCGTAAACAGCGCCTGCTTTTTGCTCTTACCGTCGATGTCCAGCGTGCTCTGCACGGCGGCGATAATGCGTCCGTCCGGCATCCGGGTCAGGCCTTCAAAGCCCCGGTTCGGCTGGCGCCATTTGATGATGTTTGGCAGGCCGCCCGCGATGGATTTCTCCCCTTCCGCGGCCTGCGGCCCGTGGATCGCCAAGATCTTCCCTTTGCTGTCGACGTTAATCAGGAACGGACCATATTCGTCGCACAGCCAGTAGCCGCCTTTTCCGTCCGGGGTGATGCCTTCTGTGTCCAGGCCACGGTTGTCACCCCTGAGCGTCTTTAAGGTATCGCTGAACGCCACTTCATTGGTGGAACCAATCACGCCGCTTTGCAGCGGCAGACCGTTAATCTCGCCTTTATCATCATGCAGCGGGCGGGCATCAACCGCCTCCGCTTTGCCGTTCTGGACGCGGATGGTCATCAGCAGCGGCGCGAAATCAGGCGTGACAAATATTTTGGCTTCGTTTTTACCCATTTTTGGCGCATCGGCGTTGGGACCGCGATCGGTCACGGTCGCAAAGGTCAGGGCATCGCCCTGCTTGCCCGTAAACAGCAGGCCGGAGCCGATTCCCACAGGGAGTCCGTTCGGAAACGCATCGGCAAACGCGCCGCTGTAGCTCACGTGGGAGCCTTCAGGGAAGCTGACGACATAGCGCTCAGCAGTGGGCTGCGCCGCGAGGCCAGAGAAAGAGAGCGCACAGCCGATAAGCACAGGAATAATTTTTCTTTTCATATTGTTAGTGTCCAGGAAGTGAAGCCAACAACGTAAAGAAGGAACGTGTCAGAAAAATGACATGGCGGAAAGCGACCTGGCGTTGCGGGACGTATAACCACCTCCAGAAATGTAAACCTGTGTCTTAATCTGTGACAACTGAAACACTTTTGGAAATTATTAGAAACTCAATTAATTCAACACGAACTACATTCTCCGGCTCGTTCAGCGTACGTTTAATCAAAACCCTGAACCATCCCTAAACGCGAATGCATTACGTATTGACTCCTTGCCGGCTCAACATTCAACCAACATTTAAAATTCAAAAACCCAACAAAATCAGCTTAAAAACGCGACAAACATCACATTTGCAGTGATAAACAGCTCTTGTTAAGGTGCCCTCAGATTAATTTGATGAAGAGGAAAAACTCATGAAAAAGCTCAACGTTCTCCTTCTTTCCGCTCTGACCGCCGTATCAGGCTCCGCACTGGCCATGGGCGGCAGCATTGAGCAGGGTAAGAACTTCACTAACCTGAACGTCGAAATGGGTAAATCAACCTCTGGTCTGTACACCGAAGGTAGCTGGCTGAAAAACACCGACGACGGCACCACGACCGGTGGCGTGGGTGCAGGCTACAACTTCGAGGTCGGCCCGGTGATGCTGAACGCAGGCGCTAAGGCCCTCTACGTTGGCCCGAAGAAAGGCGATAACGGCGTGGCGTTCCCGGTCGGCGGCGGTGTGAACGTTGCCCTGACCGACAGCATCAGGGTATTCGGTGAAGGCTACGTTGCTCCAGACGGCCTGAACAACAGCGTGAAAAACTACGTTGAAGCGAACGGCGGCGTAAGCTGGACGCCAGTGAAGCCGGTGACGCTGAAGGTGGGTTATCGTCACGTGAGCGTTGATGGCAAAGACGGTCGTCCAAACCACACGCTGGTAGACGGCGCTTACTTCGGCGGCGGCGTGAGCTTCTAATCCACCTGATAAATAAAAAACCTGCCATTCGGCAGGTTTTTTATTACTACGTTACTTACGCACCACCACCAGCTTCTGGTTCACAAATTCTTTAATCCCCAGATCCGACAGCTCGCGTCCGTAACCGGAGCGCTTCACGCCGCCGAACGGCAGCTCTGGCGCGGTATCGGTGAGCCAGTTGATGTACACCATCCCCGTCTCGATACGCGACGCCATCTTCTTCGCGCGCTCGATATCCTGGCTGAATACCGCCCCGCCCAGGCCGTAGTGGGAGTCGTTCGCCAGCGCGACCGCCTCTTCGTCGTTTTTCACCACGTACATCTGCGCCACCGGGCCGAAGAACTCTTCGAAGTACGCCGGGTTGTCGCGCGAGATGTTCGTCAGGATCGTCGGTTCAAAAAAGCTGCCGTCGCGCTGCACCGGCTTGCCGCCATAGTGCAGCGTCGCGCCGTTTTTCACCGCCTCGTTAACCTGTTTGGTCAACGTTTCTAGCGCATCTTTCGACGACAGCGGCCCCAGCGTAGTGCTTTCGTCCAGCGGATCGCCAATCTTCACCTGCTTAAACGCCTCGGTGAATTTGCTCAGGAAAGCGTCGGCGATCTTTTCATGCAGGATAAAGCGCTTCGCCGCGGTACAGACCTGCCCGGCGTTGTTGAGACGCGCATTCACGCCAATCTTGACGGCTTTGTCCAGGTCCGCATCGTCCAGCACCACGAATACGTCGTTACCGCCCAGCTCAAGCGTGGATTTCTTAATGTGCTTCGCCGCCTGTGCGGCCACCACGCTACCGGCTTTTTCGGAGCCGGTTAATGCGGCACCCTGCACGCGATCGTCGGCAATGATGTTCGCCACCTGCTCGGACGAGATAAACAGGTTGGTCCATGCACCTTCCGGCGCGCCCGCCTCGCGGACCAGATGGGCAAAGGTTTCGGCGCAGTGCGGCACGATGCTGGCATGCTTGGCGATCACCGGGTTACCCGCCGCCAGATTTGGCGCCAGAACGCGCATCAGCTGGTAATACGGGAAGTTCCACGGCTCAACGGCCATCAGCACGCCGATGGGATGATGCTCCACCCACGCTTCCCCGAGTTCGGATTGATACTTCACCGGGGCCAGGAACTGCTTCGCGTTGTCAGCGTAATAGCGGGCGATTTGCGCGCACAGCTTCACTTCGCCGCGGCTCTGTTCGATGAGCTTACCCATCTCCTGGCTGGCGATTTTCGCCAGCTCCTCGGTGCGCTCGTCGATCAGGTCGGCAAGCTTATGCAGCACCGGCAGGCGCTGATTGATGTCGCCTTTCGCCCAGTCCGAATGATAAAGAGCATCGGCCGCCTTCAGCGCCGCTTCGATATCCGCGTCGGTATGCGAGGGGTATTCTTTGATGAGCTGGTTAGTGGCAGGGTTTACTGTCTGATAAGCCATGTCGAATCTCCTTGTTTTACCGCTTAGGGTATTAAGGGTAGTCAACATGACTGGCCGTGGGCGTAAAGTTGGGTATATCCGGAAGGTTCTTAATGAAGCGCTGCCAGACGGTTCGCTGACGTGGTATAAAAAACGTCCAGAAGGAGTGCTTATGACCGATACCCGACACATCCGGCAGACTTTTCACCGCGCCTCAGGCCTTGAGCTGCGCAGCACGTGGCGGAGCACGCAGGCGTATAAACGCCATAGTCACCCTCAGCTCTCCATCGGCGCGATTGTGGAAGGCCAGACCTGCTGCGTGTGCCATAACAGAGAATACATCCTTAACCCCGGGGACCTCATTGTGATCCCGGCCTCTGCGCCGCACAGCTGCAACCCCGTCGCCGGGCAACCGCGCAGCTACCATATGCTCTATATCGACACCGATCTTCCTCTGGCGCTCCAGGTGATTCGCGACCCTACGCTCTTTAAGCGCTACCTTGATATTGTTGAGACGATGTCGCCTGCATCCGTGGATACGCTGCTTTCAGCCCTTCCCCGATGCGAGAAAAACGCAGATGCGCTTCGCTCAACCAGCCAGCACGTGCGGCAGGCGTTTCTTGCCGACCTGGCCGCACCGCCTTCCCTCGACGAGCTTGCCCAACGCTTCTCGCTGCGCAAGGAGACGCTGATCCGCACCTTCAGGCAGGACACCGGCCTGACGCCGGGCAGCTTCCTCAACATCTCCCGCGTGGAGTTCGCCAAAGCGCGGCTACGTGCCGGGGACGACATCGCCGACGTTGGCTACCAGAGCGGCTTTGCCGACCAGAGCCATTTTCATAAGACCTTTGTAAGCTATACCGCCGCCACGCCGCGCCAGTACGCTACGGGCCGATCAATATCCGACAATAAATAGCGTTTGCAGCGCCGTAGTCTGACCGCAGATTTTTAAACTGAGGTTGCTATGGAACTGTTCTTCCCTTCCGCTTTTCTCGCCCTGGCGCTGGCGCACTTTGTCGCCCTGCTAAGCCCGGGCCCGGATTTCTTCCTGCTGGTGGGCTACGCCGCGCGCTATCGGCTGCGCGGCAGCGCCGGAGTGTGCGTCGGTATCGCCGCGGGCAACGGGCTGTATATCTTACTGGTGATTATCGGCTGGAGCGCGCTGCGCCAGTTTACGTGGCTGTTTACGCTTATCGAGCTTTGCGGGGCGCTGTACCTGCTGTGGATAGGCTCGCATCTGGTGCGCAGCCAACCGCAGGCGCTTGCATTGAATGAAACCCGTCAGCATCGCCCCTCGCTGCGTAAGCAGATCTTGCTGGGGCTCGGCTCGGCGCTGCTTAATCCGAAGAACGCGCTGTTCTATCTGGCCCTGATGACGGCGCTACTGGGGCCGGACGTCACGCTGCTTCAGCAGGCGACCTGCGGCATCTGGATGGTAATGGTGGTGCTGGCGTGGGATCTGGCGCTGGTGTCGATGATGGGGCTATCGGCGGTGCAGCAAAAGCTCAGCCGTGCGCTGTGGCTGATAGAGCGCACGGCGGGCGTGGTGCTGATGGGGTTTGGCGGGTGGGTGCTGTGGCGATTTTTGCACTTTCCCCCCGCTTACCTCTATCCTTAACCCATGGAAAAAATAGCTGAACTCAAACGCGCCAAGCTGCTGGCGCTGTCGCTGCTGCTGGTTGCCGCCGCGGCCTTTATCACCACCCTGTTCCTACCGCAGACCTTCTGGGTGCGCGGCGTCAAGGCCATTGCCGAGGCGGCAATGGTCGGCGCGCTGGCTGACTGGTTTGCGGTGGTTGCGCTGTTCCGCCGGGTGCCCATTCCGTTTATCTCGCGCCATACGGCGATTATCCCGCGCAATAAAGACCGGATCGGCGACAATCTCGGCCAGTTTGTTCAGGAGAAGTTTCTGGATACCCAGTCGCTGGTGGCGTTGATCCGTCGCTATGAACCTGCGCAGATGATCGGCGCCTGGTTCAGCAAGCCCGACAACGCTCAGCGCGTCGGGCTGCACTTGATGCAGGTGATGAGCGGTTTTCTCGAACTGACCGACGACGGGCGCATTCAGCGCCTGCTCAAACGCGCTGTGCATAAGGCCATTGATAAGGTCGATTTCACTGAAACCAGCGCCGTGATGCTGGAGAGCATGACCAAAAACAACCGCCATCAGGTGCTGCTCGACGCCATCATCAATCGCCTGATTACCCTGATTCAGCGGGAAAGCACGCGGGACTTTATTGCCGATCAGATTGTCCACTGGCTGAAGACCGAGCATCCACGCAAGGCGATGGTGCTGCCCACCGAGTGGCTGGGCGATCAGAGCGCGGAGATGGTGTCGAACGCGGTGAATACGCTGCTGGACGATATCAGCCACGACCGCACGCACCAGATCCGTCAGGCATTCGACCGCGCCACGCTGAAGCTTATCGACAATCTGAAAAACGATCCGGAGATGGCGGCAAAAGCCGACAACATCAAGCACTACCTGAAAAACGATGAGGCGTTTAACCGCTATCTGGGCGAGATGTGGGCCGATCTGCGCCAGTGGCTGAAGGCAGATATGCAGAGTGAAGATTCGCGCGTGAAGCAGCGCATCGCCAACGCCGGGCTGTGGTTTGGCGAAACGCTGTCTAACGACGCCAGCCTGCGGGCATCGCTGAACGAGCATCTGGAGCAGGCCGCACACCGCCTCGCGCCGGACTTCGCGGCGTTTCTGACCCGCCACATCAGCGACACGGTGAAAAGCTGGGACGCCAAAGACATGTCACGCCAGATTGAGCTGAACATTGGCAAGGATCTGCAGTTTATCCGCGTCAACGGAACCCTGGTGGGCGGGACGATTGGCCTGATCCTGTTTTTACTCTCGCAGCTGCCTGCCGTGCTGGGGCATTAATCTGCTTTTGGCGGCGCGATGACGTAGCGGGTCGCCTCGAAGCGGTTGAGGATCAGGTGCATCAGAAAGACCATCGTCAGCGTCGCCACCAGCGAAAAGGTGACAGAGGTGATGCGGTACAGATCGCTGAACACCAGGTCAGTGTCAGGGTGCATGTTCTGCCCGAACATAATGCCGATGGTGGTGATGCTGGAAAAGCCCACGCCCGCCCCCACCTTTTCCATCACGTGGAGTCGTGCGCCAAACGCCAGCCCGAGGCCAATCAGCGGCATCATCAGCAGCATATGGCTGCTGTGATCGTAGAGTATTAGCTGCACCACCAGAATGTAGAGACAGCCCAGCACCACGCCGACCACGCGCCAGATCGAGCTCATCACCGAACCTCGGTAGTGCATTGGGAACAGAATCAAAATCCCCGCCATCAGCGCCGAAAGCGAATCGCTTAAGTCGCTAATCTGGAACACGACGAAAATCAGCGTCGCGACGGTGCCGGAGAGCAGCGACTCGTGGCGCACCCGGGCGTCGTCTTTCTCAATCAGCGGCGGCGGCTTGCGGGGCTCCACGTCCGGCAGGAGATAGTTCATCAGCGCGCTCAGGCACACCGCCATGACGCTCGCCTCGATGTTGGAAAACAGCAGCGTGTGCCAGTTGGTAGTGGGGTAGCTCATAAAGTTGAGCATCACGCTCTGGCACACCACGCCCATTGAGCCAAACAGGAACAGCGGCCCCTTGCTCATAAAGCGAAAGCGCATCACGTACAGGGCAAAAACCACCAGCGTCATGATTACCGGCCATTGCGACAGATAGCCGATAATGAAGATCATTTCGACGCAGTTAAGCGCGGCGCTGAAGATAAACTGCTTCGCCACGTGGCGATTAAAGACCGGCACCAGCGACAGCAGCATGATCGGATAGACCACAAAAAACACGCCGTAGCTGGTGTTGTAAAAGCTGGAGATGCTCAGCGCAATCATCCCGGCAAAGACGATGCGCAGGGTCTGGCGAAAGTCGTTTGCCGTGTAGACGATGTTGCCGTGCGGGGTAAAGACCCGCGCAAGGGTGCTAATAGACATAGTGAAGCAGGCTCACCAGGTGGATTTGCATCCCGGAGAAGAAGCGCGCAAACGGCCCTTCGCTGTTGTAGAGCTGTACGGTCGCGCGGGCGCCGGTCGGCAGATACTTCGGCAATTCTTCGTCCAGCGCGACGTGAATGCGCATGCGCTGGGCGTCGCGCACCCAGCGGTTGGAGGTTTCCGGTTCGGACAGTTGACCGTTAACGGCCTCCTGACCCGCCAGGATCCCCGCGTCGCTGCTGGTGACGTGGGCGCGGAAAACGCGCCCCGGGAAGGCGTCAAACACCACGGCCGCATCGGTGCCCTGATGGGTATGGCGCAGGCTCTTCTCACGGAAATCGGCCACGATATCGGTCTGGTTGTTCACCAGTGCCAGCGCGGCGGAACCGGAGGAAGCGTAGAAGCCGGGGCTCAGCTGCAGGTTACTGACCGTGCCGTCCGCCTGGGCGTAGACCTTCGTCCAGCCGAGGTTCAGCTCAGCGTCATCCAGCGCGTTGCGGTATTTTTGCAGCGTCACGTTGCGGTGTTCTTCGCGCTCACCACGCTGGATGCGCAGGTTGCGGATGTTGGCCTGAATCGTGCTGACGGACTGCTCGCTGCTCTGCCAGGTGGTGCGAACCTTATCCAGATCCGCCTGCGAGACGTTCTGCAGCGTGCTCAGCTTCTGGTAGCGGTCAAAGGTCACTTTGTCGTTACGCGCGGTCAGCACGGCGGTTTTCAGGCTGGCCTGCGCGGCGGCGATCTGCGCATCCAGCTGTTCGTTAGACAGGCGAGCCTGCTCGAGCGCGATTTGCGCCGCTTCCACCTTATTGCGAAACGGCGTGTCGTCGAGTTCAAACAGCAGATCGCCTTTCTTCACCTGGCTGTTGTTATGGACATGTACCGCCGCCACGTAGCCGGAGACGCGCGGAGACACCGGCGTCACAACGCGCATCACGGTGGAGTCCGGCGTCAGCGGGATCCAGATATCCGCGACGATAAAGTAGACAAACATCAGCAGGAAAGAGGCAATACTCACCCTTACCCAGCGGGCAAACTTTTGTTCAGGGGTCATTATTTTTCGATCTTGTTATCTTCTTCGCGGATTGTCCGCAAATTGCAGGCGATTTGATTCAACGTGGCGCTGAAAATATCGAGATGTTCCGGCGCGATGTTTTGCGATACGCGCGCCTGATACGTCTCAATCACCTGAGTGAGCCTTTGTAACAGGGCTTTTCCCTCAGGCGTCAGCGTCAGAAGCCGGATGCGCTTGTCATAAGGCGATGTGGTGCGCAGCAGGTAACCCTGCTTTTCCAGCTGTGTCAGGGTGCGCATCAGCGGCGGCAGTTCAATGCCCTGCACCTCCGCCAGCTCACTCATTGAGACGTTATCCCCGAGCTGATGAAGCTGCATCATCACCGTCCAGCTCGACTGGGTTAAACCGGTATCGAGAATGGCGTCGTCGATGACGGCACGCCACTGGCGCACGATCATCGCCATCCGCATGCCCATCGGCCTTCGACAGAACAGTTCTTCTTCTCTCATGGGGAAACCTCTCGTCACACGCGGTCAAGATAATAGTTATCAGGGTAAGTATCAAGAAACGAGAGGCAAAAGCGCAGGAATTGCGAAAGGTGTTACTGGAGGCGATGTACGCGTAGGCCCGGTAAGCGCAGCGCCACCGGGCGTTTTTAGCGGCTAAAAAACCTCTTTACAGCGGCCTTCCCCGACGCCGTCACCACCACCTCCCGATACCCCGCCACCCGCTGTATCCAGCCTTTGCTTTCCATGTGGATGAGCAACGCAGCCCCCGCCTCACCGCCGAGATGAAACCGCCGCTCGCTCCAGTCCAGGCAGGCGCAGCAGGCCTTCCGGCGCGGGTGATCGCTTAACGAAACGCCAAGCGCCAGGAACTGCTCCCGGCCATACAGCGTGAGCGCTGAACCGTCTGCCTCCAGCCAGCTTTCCGCCTGCATGAAATCATAGATCTGCACCGCCACCGTACCGGCAAGATGGTCGTAGCAGGTCCGGGCTTCACGCATGGCTTTCGGCGCGGTGGTTTCCGGCGGGGTAATACGGCTCCAGGAAAGCCCCATCATTTGCTCCACCAGCGCCGCCACGTCGTGCCCGGCAAGACGATAATAGCGATGCCGCCCTTGCGACAGGCAGGTAATTAGCTGACCTTCAACCAGCCGGGCGAGATGCCCGCTGGCGGTCGACGGGGCGACGTCTGCCGCCGCACTCAGTTCGGTGGCCGTCCACGCCCGCCCGTCCATTAGCGCACAGAGCATCTTCACGCGCGACGGATCGGCCATGGCAGCCGCCACCGCGGCAATCGCCTTTTCCAGCATCGCGCTGTTATCGGGGGGTAAACTCGTCTTAAGCATGGGCCGCCCAGGGTTCGGTGATCTCTGCGGCCAGCTTATCATCATCCGTCAGCAGAATAAGGTGATTCGCATGGTCGCTGTACTGAGTCAGGATAGACACGCCGCGTGCCGCCAGCGCCGCCGCGATTTCACCCAGCTCACCGGGGCGTTCCTGCTTAAGCTTTCTGATCACCGGCTGTCGCACCGCCTGTACGGTAAACCCGGCGTCGAGCAGCGCGCGTCGCGCTTTTTCCCCGTCTTCCACCAGGAAATGGGCATGTGTACCAAATACGCCACCGCCCTCCAGCCCCACGCCGTTGCGGCCCAGCAGCTGTCCAAACCGCGCCAGTTCACCCGGGGTATCGCGAAAAATGACATGAACGTCATACATCGGCATGCCCTCCGGTTTCGGAACTGTATTCCCGCACCAACTGCGCCACCCGGATGCGGTAGTACGCAAAAATTGACTCACGCCCTTCGGCCTGCGCCGCCTGATGAAAGACGTTCTGCTTCCAGCGGCGGACGGCCTCTTCATCCCGCCACCAGGAAAGGGACAGGATTTTGCCGTCGGTGGTCAGGCTCTGGAACCGTTCGATATCAATAAAGCCGTCGATGTCCGCCAGCAGCGGCTTAAGCTCTGCGGCAAGCTGAAGATAGCGCGCCTGATGGGCAGGCGCGGCTTTAGCTTCGAAAATGACTGCGATCATGGTTTTCTCTCCGTTGCGATGTTGGGGAGAGCATGCGGGATGGAAAAGCACAATGCTTCGGTAAAGAGCGAAGTTTTAGCCCACAATCGACCTCGGCTCCATAAACGCCCGAATTCCCCACTCGCCCATCTCGCGCCCCAAACCGGAGTGCTTGAAGCCACCGAATGGTGCTTTCGGTTCATGAGCCAGGGTGTTCACCAGCACGCGACCGGAAACAATCTGCTGCGCCACGCGTCGCGCGCGGTTTACATCACTACCCAGCACCATCGCGCTCAGGCCGTAGTCGGTGTCGTTGGCAATGGCGATCGCCTCCGCCTCGTCACGATAGGGGATCACGCACAGCACCGGGCCGAAAATCTCGTCACGGGCAATCGTCATCCGGTTGTTCACGTCGGCAAACAGCGTCGGACGCACGAACCAGCCGTCCCGCGTGCCTTCCGGTCGCCCTTCACCGCCCGCCAGCAGGCGTGCCCCCTCTTCGATACCTTTCCGGATATAGCCCTGCACCCGCAGCCACTGCTTTTCGCTGACCATGGGGCCGACGTCCGTTGCGCTATCGCGCGGGCCGCCGGATTTCACCGCCGCCACGGCCTGCGCCAGCGCGGTTTCGATCTCTGCCTTGCGCGCCTGCGGCACCAGAATGCGCGTTCCGGCCACGCACGCCTGCCCGCTGTTCATAAACCCGGCCTGGATCGCCAGCGGGATCGCCTGCGCGAGATCCACATCATCCAGCAGGATCGTCGGCGATTTACCGCCCAACTCCAGCGTCACGCGCTTAAAGCTTTCCGCCGCGTTACGCAGGATCGCCTTACCGGTATTCGTGGAGCCGGTGAACGAGATTTTTGCCACGTTCGGATGACGGCTAATCGTTTCGCCTACCGTCTCGCCGCGTCCGGTGACGATATTAAATACCCCTGGCGGTAATTCAGCATCGCGCAGCGCTTCGGTGACAATCTGCGTTTGCAAGGCGCTCATTTCGCTCGGCTTGATCACCGCCGTGCAGCCCGCAGCCATCGCGGCTGCCAGCTTGCCGCAGATAAAGCCCGCGTCGCTGTTCCAGGGCGTAATCAACCCGGCCACCCCAAGCGGCGTCATCTGCACCGTCGCTGCACCTGCGGGGGTGACAAACTCAAACGCCTCCAGCGCCTCGATGGCCTGAGCAATCACCTCCGCCGGATAGCTGGCCATCCACGCCGAGCGCGAGGCGGGCGCGCCGTACTCTTCAATGACCGCTTCCAGCAGATCGTCGTGGCGAGCGGCCACGGCGGCGTGCATGCGCTTCAGCGCGGTGATGCGTTCCTGTTTTGTGGTCTGCGACCACGCCGGAAACGCCGCTTTTGCCGCCGCAATGGCGCGCGTTGCGTCAACCTCATCCGCCAGACGAACCTGGCCGATGACCTGCGCCGTCGCCGGATTGTACAAATCAAACCACTCGGTACCGTGCGGGGTAACAAACTCGCCGTTAATAAAGATCTGTTCGATGGTGTGCATATAAACCTCCTCAGGCTGTGTGAGCCCAGTCTGTCACGGCTTCTCCGTTGCGATAATCCACGCTATGCTGCAAGGGTTGTTTCGATTTTCAGGATAATCTATGCATCGTTCAGGTCTGACAGAGCTGGAAGTAGTGATGGCGGTGGTGCGGCGCGGCAGTTTTCGCGGCGCGGCACAGGAGCTGGGGATGTCCGCCACGGCGGTCAGCAACGCCATCGCCGGGCTGGAAAGCCGCCTTGAGACGCGACTTTTCAACCGCACCACCCGCAGCGTGGCCCTCACCGACGCCGGGCAACGGTACGTGGCGCGTATCGGCCCTGCCCTGCAGGAGATCCGTCTCGCCAGCGAGGAGATCCACAGCGACACCGGGGAACCCGCCGGTACGCTACGGCTGAACGTGCCGAACCATATCGGCACGCTGTTTCTGAACCAGTTGCTGATCGACTTCATGATCCGCTACCCGAAGATGCGCGTAGAGACCGTCAGCGAAGCGCGAATGATCGACATCGTCGCGGAAGGCTATGATGCGGGGATCCGCCTCGAAGAGTCCGTCCCGCAGGACATGATCGCCGTGCCGCTGACCGGTGAGATCCGCCAGCTCGTCACCGCCACGCCGGACTATTTCGCCCGTCACGGCATACCCGAAACGCCGGACGATCTGCTTTCACACCAGGGGATCGGCATGCGCATGGCCCACGGCGGGATCTACCGCTGGGAGCTGGCGCGTCGGGGGGAAACGTACGCCCTTGCCGTGCCGCCGCGCTTTGCGACGTCCGATCTTTTTGCCTCGATCCGCGCCGTGAAAGCAGGATTAGGGGTGGGATTTTTGCCGGAACTCTATATTCGGGACGAGCTGAAAAGCGGGGAACTGGTGAGCGTCTTAAACGACTGGGCGCAGCCGTTTGCCGGGCTGCGCCTGTACTACCCCGGCCATCGCCACGTCCCGCCGGGACTGCGGGCGCTGGTGGCGATGATCCGCGAGCGCGGAATTATTCCAGGTTAGCCTTGTTCAGCCCGTACGCCGCGTCCAGCGCGCCGGGCGCCATGCGGGAGGTGATCCCCAGACGGTTCCAGGCGTTGATCGCCACGATGGCGAAGTTCAGCTCTGAAATCTCGACATCCGAGAAGTGCTCCGCCACGCTGCGGTACAGCGCATCGCTTACGCCGTGAACGCTAATCTGGGTCAGCGCTTCGGTGAACGCCAGCGCCGCTTTCTCGCGGGCGCTGAACAGCGGGGACTCGCGCCAGGCCGCCAGATGGTACAGGCGCAGCTCGCGCTCGCCGGCGATTTTGGCCTCTTTTGAGTGCATATCCAGACAGAACGTACAGCCGTTCAGCTGCGACACGCGAATGTCAATCAGGTGTTTCAGCGCCGGGTCGATGGAGGTTTTTGCCACCTCCATGCTCAGGGCAGACAGCGCGTTGGCGAGGACAGGTGTAACTTTATGGTGGTTAACGCGAGTGCTCATTGTCTTTCCTCTTTTTGTGCGGCATGTGCCGTGCGATGAGGCAAATCTACGCCGTTCATGACATAGTAAAAAGATACAAAAAGCGTGAAATGAGGTAGGACATGAAGCCGGGCTATCACGAGATTTATTCCCGCTACCGCGATAACATCATGCGCGGCGTGCTGAAGCCGGGCGATAAGGTGCCTGCCATCCGCGTGCTGGCCGAAGAGCTGAAGGTGGCGCGTAAAACCGTCGAAACGGCGTATGCCATTCTGACGGGCGAAGGGTATCTGGTGAGCCAGGGGGCGCGCGGTACGCGGGTTAACCCGGACTTACTGTTGCCGGACAAGACAGCCCCCGCGGAACAGCCCACCGGCACGCTTCCGGCATCGCTCATCAGCCAGCGCGAGCGGGCGGGGTTTCTGCGCCCCGGCATCCCGGCCCTCGACAGCTTTCCATATAAAAAATGGCTGCTGCTGGCGGGCCAGGCGACGCGGGCCATGCGTCAGGAGGAGATGCTCAACCCGCCCGTTCTGGGCTGGTATCCGCTGCGCCAGGCCATCGCCAGCTATCTCAACATTTCGCGCGGGCTGTCCTGCAGCGCCGAACAGGTGCTGATCACCAGCGGCTACAGCGGTAGCCTGCGGCTGATCCTCGACACCCTAGCCAGCCGCAGCGACAAGGTATTGTTTGAAGATCCGGGCTATTTTATGGGCCAGCAGCTGCTCAAGCGGATCGTGCCGCGCCTGCACACCGTGCCGGTCGATCGCTGCGGCATCGATACGGACTACCTGCTCCACCACCATCGCGACGCACGTTTTGCCATCGTCACCCCGTCGCATCAGAGCCCGCTGGCGGTGACGCTCTCCCTGCCGCGCAAGCAGCAGCTGCTCGACTGGGCCAGCCAGAACGAGGCGTGGATCATCGAAGACGATTACGACGGAGAATTCCACTACACCCGCAAGGTGCTGCCGTCGCTGAAAAGCCTCGACCAGCACGACCGGGTGATTTTTATGGGCACCTTCAGTAAAACCATCATGCCGTCGCTGCGCATGGGCTACGTGGTGATGCCCGCCAGCACCGTCGGGGCCTTTACCGACTGCGCGGACATCACCACCAGCGGCCAGCCGGTGCTGACGCAAAAGATCCTCACCGCGTTTCTCAACGAAGGGCACTTTTTCCGTCACCTGAAAAAGATGCGCGCGCTGTATCAGACCCGCCGCGACTGGATGATTGCCGCCCTGCAGGAGGTGTATGGCGATCTGTTTTTCACCGAGCAAAACGACGGCGGGATGCATATCGTGGCGTTCCTGACCAAAGGAAGCCGTGACCGGGAAGTGGCGCGCTGCTGGCAGGAACAGCAGCTGCAGGTCAATGCGCTCTCGGAGTGGTATCGCGGGTCGGGCAAACGCTACGGACTGGTGATGGGCTATAACAACGTGCGGTCGTATCAGGAGGCGCTGGATTTACTGGAAAGGCCGAAGCGGCAGACGTTTGAGCTGTTGCGCTGAACATCGCCGGGTGCGGCTGCGCCTTACCCGGCCAGGGGTTTAAATATCATTGCGGGATAAACCAACGTCCTTCAGCTGCTCGTCGCTCATCTGGCTCAGGATGCGGCGGGTACGGTTGATGCGATACCAGTTGCAGATCGTTTTTCCGATCCAGACAAACACGACGAACGGACGTTTTGAACGATTCTCGTAAAATTCCATGATGCTCTCCTCACTGTGCCAGTGGGGTTATCATTCCGGAAATCCACCCGTGCAATACAGATGCAAAAACAGCTTTTGTTTAACATACAGATCCGCTAAAACAGTATCTGCATGCCAATTTTCGCAGCAATCTGTACTGGTTTTATAATCTGTATGGTGAAAACAAAGGATACAGCATGACGCGCTATCAACATCTCGCCAACCTTCTGGCAGAACGCATTCAACAAGGTCTGTATCGCAGCGGCGAACGTCTGCCGTCGGTGCGTGCGCTGAGCCAGGAGCACGGCGTGAGCATCAGCACCATACAGCAGGCCTACCAGATCCTCGAAAACCTCCAGTTGATAACCCCTCAGCCGCGCTCCGGCTATTTTGTCTCGCCGCGCAAGGCCCAGCCGCCCGTACCGGCAATGACGCGCCCGGTGCAGCGCCCGGTGGACGTTACCCAGTGGGATGAGGTGATGATGCTGCTGGACGCCCGCGCCGACAAAGAGATGATCTCCTTTGGCGGCGGTTCGCCGGACATTAACCAGCCGAGCCTGAAGCCCCTGTGGCGCGAGATGAGCCGCATCGCGCAGCATAACCCCGGTGAGATGCTGAGCTATGACGTGCTCGACGGGCGCCTGGAGCTGCGCGAGCAGATCGCGCGCCTGATGCTGGACGGCGGCTCTACCGTCTCGGCAAGCGACATTGTGATTACCAACGGCTGCCACGGTGCGCTATCAATCGCCCTGCTCTCGGTATGCAAACCTGGAGATATCGTGGCGGTGGAATCGCCGTCGTTTCACGGCACCATGCAGATGCTGCGCGGGTTTGACATCAAGGCGATTGAAATTCCTACCGACTCTGAAACCGGGATCAGCATCGAAGCGTTAGAGCTGGCGCTGGAGCAGTGGCCAATCAAGGCGGTGATTCTGGTGCCCAACTGCAATAACCCGCTCGGGTTTATCATGCCGGAGGCGCGGAAAAAGCAGGTGCTGGCCCTCGCCCAGCGGCACGATATCGTGATTGTTGAGGATGACATTTACGGCGAGCTGGCAGCGGAGTACCCGCGCCCGCGCACCATTCATTCGATGGATATCGACGGCCGCGTGATCCTCTGCAGCTCGTTTACCAAAACCGTGGCGCCGGGCCTGCGCGTCGGCTGGATTGTACCAGGACGCTACTACGACCGGGTGATGCACATGAAATACGCCGCCGGCGGGTTTAACGTGCCGGGCACGCAGATGGCGGTGGCGGCGTTTATTCGCGACGGTCATTACCATCGCCACGTGCGCCGCATGCGCCAGATTTATCAGCAGAATATGGAAACCTACACCTGCTGGGTACGGCAGTATTTTCCGGCAGAGATTTGCGTCACGCGCCCGCAGGGTAGCTTCCTGCTGTGGATTGAGCTGCCGGAGAAGGTCGACATGGTGTGCGTCAGCAAGCAGCTGTGCCGGCTGAAGATCCAGGCCGCGGCCGGGTCGTTGTTTTCCGCCTCAGGGAAGTACCGCAACTGCCTGCGGATCAACGTGGCGCTGCCGCCGACGGAGAAAAACCGCGAGGCGCTGAAGAAGCTGGGTGAAGCGATTGTGATTGCGATGGAGGAGGGCTAGTGCGGCCTGATGCCCTCACCCCGCCCCTCTCCCACAGGGAGAGGGAGAAAACCGTGCCGCACTACTCGTCGAAGTACCAGTATCCCTGGTGAATCAGCCCGGTAAGCTCTTCAACAAACGCCGGGTTTTTCAGCGCATCGCCCAGCTCGGCCTGGCCGAGTTCCGTGTAGCGGCACAGCGCATCCGCCGCCTTCGCGTCTACCGTCTCCAGCTGTTCGCTGTTGATAAAGAAGCTGCCGTTGACGTTCAGCACGCGCAGGCCGCTCAGGCGAGACAGCGTTTCGCCGCCCTGCAGCGCGTCCAGCACCTCTTCCGGCGCGTAAGGCGGCTCGGCGGCGGCGATATCCAGCTCGTGACGCGGCGTGGAGACAAAGCTGCCGAACCATTTTGTGAAATCATCAGGCTTGCCGATCATGTCGATCATCATCTGACGAATGCGATCGAGCTCGTACTGCTCCACGCGGCCCGGGTGTTCGCGGCAGGTCAGATCCGGATCGCTGTAGTGCTCGCCGCCCAGATCGTTCTCCAGCGCGTAGTCGGCGAAGCTGCTGATCAGATCGCGGCCGTTCGGCCCGCGGAAGCCGATGGAGTAGTTGAGCGCCGTTTCATGGGTAAAGCCGTCGTGCGGGAATCCTGGCGGGATGTAGAGGATATCGCCCGGGGCCAGATCTTCGTCAATAATCGGCTCGAACGGATCCACATGCAGCAGTGCCGGATGCGGGCAGAACTGACGCATCGGCAGCTTGTCGCCCACGCGCCAGCGGCGGCTGCCCATCCCCTGAATGATAAACACGTCGTACTGATCGATATGCGGACCCACGCCGCCGCCGGGCACGGAGAAGGAGATCATCAGGTCGTCCAGACGCCAGTCCGGCAGAACGCGGAACGGACGCACCAGCTCCGCGGCGGGCATATGCCAGTGGTTCACCGCCTGCGCCAGCAGCGACCAGCCGGTTTCGCCCAGATCGTCGAAGTGCTCAAACGGACCGTTGCTGGCCTGCCATTTACCGTTGAAATGGCTTACCAGACGGCTATCGACCTCCGGCTCCATCGCCAGACCCGCCAGCTCGTCCGGTGTAATCGGGTCGACAAAATTCGGGAAGGCATTTTTCAGCACAACGGGTTGTTTTTGCCAGTATTTCTCAAGAAATTCCGGCCAGTTCAGGTTCAATTGATACGCCATGGGTAGCACCAGTGAGAAGGGAAACAGGCGCGATTATGGTGGAGGGCGTGGAGGGCTGCTTTGTCGTGGGTCAAGCGCAGATGATTTGCCTGCCACGCGCGTGTTGGCAATGATAAACCTGGTCATTAGGTGAAGTGGTATTAAAGTAAAACTTAAATGATAATTTTTCCTGAACCTTTTCCCCTGTCCGATGTTTACTTTTACTCAAAACATCTTACCTCTTAAAACTGGTAGTTTTTTAATTTTAAGAACAAGATTAGTATTAGAGATTGTCATTATTTATATTTAGCTCTAAGCTATTTTCTTTTGCATACCTGGCTCATTAAAGGCAATGATTAGAATCACAAGGACCGTTGAGAGCGAACATTGCTTACAAGAATATATTTCAACGTTTTCTGTCGTAAATAATCTTATTGACCGACACCTTTCTAAAACTTATCTAAATCTTTTTGCCCGCCCTCAGCAGGCTGAAGATGGTGCGGTTGAATGGTATAGCGAAATAAATGGTAAACCCCAACGCTTTAACGCTTTAAACGTCGTTGAGCGAGACAAAATCGCCATACTCCTCTCACAAAAGCTGGCGGCACTCACTCAACTTCATCAAACACTCTCGACTAGCGCGCAGACTTCTCCCGAAACACTGCAGTTACTGGCAAAAATAGCCATACAGCCCTCACCAGAAAGAATATGGATCGTTGACGGTCAGCCTGTGATTACAGGCTGGGACATCATGCCGGCAACTAAGTTGCCGGCAGAACAGCTGCCTAAAAAGCGTGGGTGGTTATGGCTGGGGCTTTTAGCGCTGGCTCTGCTTCTGGCTCTTGTTCTCCTGCGCGGCTGCTGGCCGACTGTCAAAGTAGTCACTCCTGCCGTTTCTCCCGTCCAGCCAGCCCCTGAGCATCAGGTCAAAATGCTCTGCCCGGCACAGCGGACAAAACAGCAGGCACCTGAAATGGTTATTATTTTTGATGCTTCTGGCTCTATGGCCATGAGCATGGATGCCACACCAGAAGAGATAATGCGGTGGATGCAGGATAAACCTGTACCCGGTATCGATCGTGAACCTCGCCGCATTACGCTCGCGCATCAATCCGCTAAACACATTATCGATGACGTGCCAAATGACATGGACATTAGCCTTATTGCCGCAGCTAACTGCCACCAGGTGAGCGCAACTCCGGCTTTCCTGCCGGAACAACGCGCTGAGCTAAAAAAGTTAATTGATAAAATCCAGCCGGTGGGTAAAACCGCTCTGGCAGAGGCGTTAGAAGAGGCGGGGAAACGAGTTAATGGCGTTGACCGTGATGCCATAATTCTACTGGTGACGGATGGGGAAGAGACATGCGGAGGCTCGCCTTGCGATGTCGCGCTTGAGCTAAAAAAACGTAAGCCCCGATTACAGGTCAATGTTGTCGATATCATGAATACCGGCGCCGGAAACTGTATTGCCAGCAATACAGGTGGAAAGGTATTTGCTGTCAATAATACGCAGGAATTTAATAAGATGATGAACAACGCCGTGAAGGAATATATACCGCAGGGTTGTGACTAACACATTAGAGAAAATGAATACATTGCCAGAAATATAGTTTCACAGCGAAACTTTTTTTGCGGTAATCGGATATGCGCACGTCCCAATAATAAGTTTAGTTTAGGTCTAAACGTTTTCGGCCACTTGCCGATAATACTCAATATTTTGTTGCTATAAACAAATGACGCAGATTACAAGGCGTATTTGCGGCGTCCTTTTCCACAGTGGAACCAGCTTTCACTTGTTCGTTTAACAGCAAAGGCATGCAGCGTGAAAGAAATTTTTCTATGCAGTGACAAGCTCGATAAATATCAGTCGATGGGTGAGAATGGACAGGCAGTATATATTTCCGCATTACAGCTGCGTGAAACCCTACGACTTAGAAAACAAACGGCGGTTGCTGACACTTTAGCCATCCCGCAAATCAGCGAGCATGGCGATCGAATCGACTGGTATGCCCCGCTGGCCGGTGACGTTATTCCATGGACGGCCGCAACGGAAGCTGAGCGCCAGGCCGCGCTCGCGCAACTCGAAACCACCCATGCAGCGTTTCGCCAGATAAGTAATGAATTTGCCCAAAGCCAGCAGCCGGAACGCCGGCTCTTTGGGAAATTACTTGAAAAAGCGATGCAATTCCCCGATCAGCAGCACGTGTGGCTGGTAGGTGGAAAGCCGGTCATCAGTTTTTGGGGATTTGTGAACGCCACTAACCAGGCCCGCATCGAGCCGCTAGACTGTTTGCGTCCAATATCTACAGCCTTGCCTCCGCAATCAGCAAGTATTGAACCGGTGATACCAGAACGCACCTTTACGCATCAAAGGCCCGCCAAAAGACGCTGGTGGTTGCTCTTACCCGCATGGTTGCGTTGGCTACTGCCGCTACTTCTGTTACTCCTTTTAGCGCTACTGTTCTTACGGGGTTGCATGCCAGGCATAACGATCCCTGGTATTTCATCTTCTGTACCCGCTTTGCCCGCGCCCCACCTTCCAACAGCCGAATCTCTTGCGCCGTCGTCAAGGGCCATCATCAGCACAACAACGTCTAAGGCGAACCTGCATTCGACAACGGGCAGTGAGATTTTAAGCGCCACGGGCACTTCACTCACAACGTCACAAGAGCAATCAGCATTACAAACGCCGTCACAAAGCGCAGCAGCAACGGCATCTGCTGTGGATCCTGCGTCAGCCACGAATAGCCCTCATCCCGGCGGAACAGCACCTGCTCTCGAAGCGCCATCAGCCAATACCTCAGCTGGTGCTAAAGTCCCGTTGACCCTGCCTGCATCTTCACTGGCACAAGGAAATACCCGTTTTCTGGACGGGAACTGGCACGCAGGGGCTGGTATTCAGGATCAACGCACAGGAAAGCCCCTTAGTCTGAGTTACCAAATCAATGACGGTAAGGGCGAAGTACAGATGATCCGTGGCGACGGTGTGACCTGTCGTGGCGCGGTCAATGCGGCCATTCAGTCAGGTCATCTCGCCATTAACAATCAGGGAGAAGCACAGTGCTCCGATGGCTCACGCTACCAAATGCCAGAAATTCTGTGTGCTCCCGGCGCGCAAAACATTGCGAATTGCAAAGGCCGTTACGACGCCAAAACACTTTTCCCTATTTCGATGAAGCAGGAGGCAAGTCAGTAAATGCTCGCTGAACTCACTGATTTTAAAAAACAGGTCAAACTTATTCGCGACAGCGGGATCCAGTTCCTTGATTTCGCCTTTACCCTGCCAACGCGTAAAGAATATGGGGAATTTCTTCGTCAACAGGGTGACGAGGCTATTATGCGGCTTATCTATAATGAGAGGGAAGATAAGCTGCAGCTCCCTCTGCCTGACAGCGAACCTCCTCGCTACGCAGACTCCGACTACACATTGACGACCGAAGAGTCGCTACGCCTCTATCGCGGCCTCTGGTTACCGCTGCCATTTTTCCGCTTCAACCCGCCACGAGCCTTTGCTCATGGGCCCTATAACTGGTCACGCGTCCAGTTCCATGAGCTGCCTGAGCCGGATGAAAAGGGTAATACCTGGCGCGCTACTCTGATTTTTGATACCAAAATTTTCCCGGATCGCGAGAATACGCAGTATCTCGCACCGGGCGAGGATGATATCCGTTCAGGTGCGGGATTTGCTCTGGCACGCCATCCTCACGAGATGAGGGAGTTTCTCTCACTGCCATGGGTGGATGAATGGCTACGGGAAATTTTCAGTACTCAGGCTCGCGAAGTATTACGCCAACATATTGATGACATTGATGAAAAACTGCTGCAGAAGGAACATCAGGCGCATTATCTTAACCTGCTGCATGTACTGGCGACGACGATTGTCGTTCCTGAAGTACAGGTCAATGACGTAAAAATCCGGGACTCAGCGATTCCTGTAGACCTCGTGCTGGACATTGGTAACTCACGTAGCTGCGGCATCCTGATCGAAGAACATCGTGACGACAATAAAGGGCTTTCTCAACTTTATCAGCTTCAGCTCCGCGATTTGAGCCAACCGCAATTTGTTTATAACGAGCCTTTTGACAGCCGTCTCGAGTTTGCCCAGGCCGAATTCGGCAAGCAGGATTTCTCGCTAAAAAGCGGGCGCAGCGATGCCTTCACATGGCCAACCATTGGACGCGTCGGCGGAGAAGCCTTCAGAATGGCGGCTCAACGCCTGGGTACCGAGGGCTCAACAGGGATCTCCAGCCCTAAACGCTACCTCTGGGACGATCAACCCTATTCACCGGGATGGCGCTTTAGCCAGGCCTTCGTGAAAAGTGACAGAGAGCCGTTAGCCACTGCAGCACCGCTGCTGTATATGGTCAACGATCAGGGGAAATTGCTCATTCGCCTGAAAAATGAAGAAGACCGTATGCCCGTCTTCACGCCGGTATACAGTCGTAGCTCGCTGATGACGATGATGTTGTCAGAGGTATTAAGCCAGGCTCTCATGCAAATCAACAGCCCTTCACAGCGGCTGAAGATGAACCACGCCAGCACACCGCGTCGTTTACGAAATGTCATTATGACTGTCCCTCCGGCGATGCCAAAGCCTGAGCGCGCTATCTTTGAGGAGAGCATGCATGACGCTATCCGCATGGTCTGGAAAGCGCTCGGCTGGGAAGAGATGGATTATGAAGGCGATGACCCGCAGTGCTTGAAGTACGCCCATCCAGGCGTACACGTGAAGTGGGACGAAGCCACCTGTGGGCAGTTGGTATATCTCTATAACGAAACGCAGAACTACTTTGGCGGTCGCACGGACGAATTTTTTGCAGCTACTCGCCGTCCCGATACTCAAAAAGACACCAGCGATACACGCTCATTAAAAATCGCGTCGATTGACATTGGCGGAGGAACGACCGACCTCGTCATTTCTCGCTACACGCTGGATGAAGGCCAGGGCATTAACGTCCGAATTACCCCGAAACAGCTTTTCCGTGAAGGGTTTAAGGTAGCAGGCGACGACATACTGCTGGATGTTATACGGCTTTTCCTCCAGCCAGCAGTAAAAGCGGCCATGACCAAAGTCGGCCACAGCGATCTTGCAGCCGAATCAATGATGTCACAACTCTTCGGTAGTGAATCTATCGAAGCCGGAAAACAGGTATTACGTCAGCAGCTTACATTGCAGATCTTCGCGCCTCTGGCGTTATCTATTTTGCATCGCTATGAAGAGTACTCCCCGGAAAATGGGCGGGAGATACTGAATTACACCTTCCGTGAGCTACTTGCCGATAATCTTCCAACCGAGAAAGTACAGGATTATGTAAACGACGTTGCCCGTTCCGGACAGCTTGCGAGCGAAGTACCGTTCTCCATTCTGGATGTACCGCTGGAATTGGATCTTGCGCGTCTGCACAATGAATTTATCGACCCTCGCAGCGGGCGAATGAACATTTGCCACAGCCTGCGCGCGTTGTGCGAAGTGCTTTGGCACTACAACTGCGATGTATTACTTTTAACCGGTCGTCCATCTCGCCTGCCGGGAATTCAAGCGCTCATTCGCCAGCTTCAACCTGTTCCCCCTTCTCGCGTACTGCCACTCCACGGTTATGAAACCGGTGGCTGGTATCCGTTTAACAAGAAAGGATGCATTGACGATCCGAAATCGACAGCCGTTGTGGGGGCGATGCTCTGCCTGTTAGCGGAGAAATCCAGACTCAACAACTTCTTCTTCCGCACTGCGAACTTTAAGCCTTATTCAACCATCCGCTATGTCGGGATGCTTGATGGAAACAATGTGATTAAAGACAGCAATGTCGCCTATCGCGATGTTGATTTGGACTCCGCTAATTTCCAGTTACCCGAAGGGAAAGGCTTTGAAGCACGGGGGGAAGTGCGTATCGGTTTCCGCCAGCTTGATAACGAACGCTGGCCATCGACCGCACTTTATACCCTAAAAATTACCAGTGCGAACCTGGCAAGCGAGCTGTCGGGTGATGCTGTAATAAGCATCGGTTTAACCGCAGAACACGGACGTGGACGTAGTAGCGAAGAACCGGTCAGTCCGGAGCGCTTCCAGATTGGCTCGATGGAAATGGAAAACGCACAGCGCGGTTATGGCCGTAGAGATGTTGCATTCCAGTTGAACACAATGGTCGGTAACGGGCTGAGTGAAACCCATTACTGGCTGGATAGCGGGAGTATTAAAAGCTAATGAGCACTATTCATCCCAACACCATTATCCAGGGCTGGAATGGCGTCGAACAAGGTGCAGGCCGGGCTATTGACTGGATCGCAAGCGTTCGTCAGGACGCACCGCGCCTGAACACTGAAGCCGATCGCCTGACCATGAACTTGCGCCGCAGCCGTAACAAAGCACGCAGGCTGGCGCAGGCCGCAGCGAAACCGATGACAATCGGCTTCTTTGGCTTGTCGCAGGCAGGCAAATCGTATCTCATTTCCGCGCTGGCTGCGGGTGAAAACGGAAAGCTGGAAACACGCCTCGGCGGCAATCAGCTCGATTTTCTGACCCACATCAACCCGCCTGGCGGCGGCAAAGAGGCGACGGGTCTTGTTACCCGGTTTAGCCGCAGTGATCAGAGCACGGACGAACGCTGGCCTGTCACGTTACAGCTCTTCAACGAAGTGGAAATGGGGAAGATCCTCGCCAACGCATTCATCCATGACTTCAACCAGGAAAAATTTGACTGGCAGTTCGATGAAAAACGTATCAGCGATCTGTTAACGTCCCTGTCGAAACGACGCCTGACCTCCCGCAGCCCTGGCGTGACCGAAGATGACGTAGTTTCTTTTTGGGATTACCTCATCCGCCATTCTGAGAAAACGCAAAGCCGTTTTGCCCTGACCTACTGGCCACAGGCAGTAAGCCTCGCACCATGGCTTTCTGTTGAAGATCGCGGCCAGCTTTTCTCCGTTTTATGGGGCGAAGTACCAGAACTAACCAATGCCTATATCCGTTTTGCCAACACGCTACAGCGTCTCGGTGGAGTGCAGGAGCTGCGTGCCCCACTGAGCACGCTGGTTCGTAACGAAAACGGCATGCTTCTCCAACGGGATAGCATCATGAACGTCGATATGCTGGAGCGGCTGAATACCCCGTCAGATCAGACTATTGAAGTCTGTCCTGTGGTAAATGGGCAAACGGGTGCGTCTATTTCGCTATCGCTGGCAGAGCTCACCGCGCTTACCGTTGAATTGCATATCCCGTTAATGGCTCCGCCTCGCGAAACAATCTTCGAAGCCGTCGACTTGCTTGATTTCCCGGGTTATCGCGGCCGTCTGGCGGTGGAGTCCATGGGTGATGTCACCCGCGAGGTTAAAAATGCAGAGAGCAACCCGCTAGCGCAGTTAATTTTGCGCGGAAAAGTGGCCTATCTTTTTGAACGTTATACCGAAAACCAGGAGATGAATGTCCTGGTGGTGTGTACGGCCTCAACAAAACAGTCTGATGTCAAAGAAGTGGGCGGCGTGCTGGACGAGTGGATCCGTTACACCCAGGGCGCCGATGCCGACGCGCGTGGTCGTCGCTTACCAGGCCTTGTCTGGGCATTAACCATGTTTGATCTGCGCATTAGCCAAAACCTTTCCCATGACGAAGCACTTCTTCGCCAGTCCTGGGGGCTTGGCGGGATGATCAAAATGGCGATGACCGAGCGTTTTGGCCAGTACAAATGGATGCAGGAATGGAGCCAGGGTCAGGCGTTCAATAACACGTTCCTGGTGCGCAAACCGCGCCAGCAAACGCCCTTTATCCGCATGAACGCAGGTAGTGAAGCGGCTTTCAACGACGACAATGGCGGGCAGCTTGCACTGATGCGGAAAACCTTCCTTGAAGATGAAGCTGTCGCTCGCTACATCGCGAACCCTGCTGAAGCCTGGGATGCGATGCTCACCCTCAACGACGGTGGTATGCGCCGAATGGCCGATTATCTGGCCCGCGTCGCCCGCCCTGAACTGAAACTGGAGCGGATCGCAGAACAGCTCGACGAGATCCGCCACGAACTGGTCGAAGGGGGACTGGGGAACTGGTACCAACCGGACGGCGAAGAAGAGCTGTCCAGAAAATCCCGAATTGCGCAAGAGATCCTTGCCACCCTGAAAAAACGCAGCGGCATGCACGGCGAACTGCTGGCGCGGTTGGTTCCGGCACGCCGCGATCTCCATGCACTTTACATGCAGCAAACGACCCTGTCTGCGCCTGAAGCAGAAGAAGATGCAGGATTCTTTGATATCGGTGTGGAAGATGCTTTCGAAAGCAGCGCAACTGCGGTGACGACGCACAGCCATGAGGTCGCTTTCGCGCACCAGAGCGTTCAGCTCTGGATTAACCATCTGCGCGGCCTGCCTGAAACCGCCGCCATGCTCAACTACATCAGTCTTCCGCGCCCGATTGCCGAAGCGCTGGTAGACGAATTGATCACGGGGTTATTGCGTTCACGTGTCGAGGACGCGCTGGTCAATGCAATGAAAAATACCGAGCAGGCTGGCGTTCGTCGTGAACGTATGGTCGAGCGTCAGGTTTCACGCGTGCTTCACGTGATGAGCGATTTCATCACCTGGCTGGGCTATCAAAATATGCCGGAATCGAAACGCCCGGCCCGTCTCAACCAGCCCGAACAGCCGATCTTTACCCGTCCACCAACGTGCGACAGTGTGGTCTGGAAAGGTGATGAACGCCTGGCACGCCTGACGCCGCAACAGCTGAACTACAGTGCCTTCTTTATCATCGACTGGCTGGTTGGCCTGGAAGCACTCATTACCGAAAACGCAGGTCATTCTGCCGGACGCGAGATTAGCGTCGCGCAGAACGAAAATCTGGGCGTCATTCTCCGCCAGATTAAATCGGCAAAGGAGTAACTGGACGTGATCAAACCTGAACTTAAGACGCTGACCCCTATACAACCAGGATTCGCATTACTCTTGTTGAAAGGCTGGAAAGGCGATGCCGAGGGCGTCACAATCTCGGTAGTACGTAATCAGGATCGCCTGTATCTGGACAGCCACGGTGATTGGGTCAGCGGCGAGATTTTCCTCGCCCTCCCTCCACTGATACAAAATGAGGAGACGCCCTGCGTTCAGGTCGGCCCTTCTCTGATCGATCCACTACTCGCTAACCGCCAGGCGGCCTATCGCATCACCATCAAAGATGGAAGTAATAAGGATATGGGGATTCTGACCATCGCTGAAGGGCTACTTAGCTCCCAGGCCGGTGGTGAAAACCCACTCCCGGAAAATATACAGACGCTGAATGATACCCCCATCGTGCAGCCGATGTCCGTTCAAGAACCGGAACCTGTCGTTTTAGAACCTGTCGCAGAAAAGCCTGTATCTCAACTGCCGCAGAAGCCGAAAAGCAAGCTGCCGTTATTTGCAGGATTAGCCATTCTATTGCTCCTGCTGGCCGCTGCTGGGTGGTGGTTTACCCGTAAGCCAGAGCCTGCAATTCCAGCGGCACCCCCCACACCCGTCGCGAAAACTACCGGGCCGTGTGGTGATGAACAAATGGCGAGCGGCAATGAAATGGCGTTCGTTAAAGGGTGCCTGCGTAGCCAGCCAAGTAGTGCACAACTGCTGGAAGTCATCGCAAAAGCGAAAGCGGCAAAACATTGCGATATCGCTCAGCGCCTTTACGCCTATAAAGCCCAGTCCGGCGATACGCAGATGGCCGTTCGTTATGCACAAGAATATGACCCTAAAACCGCAAAACCTGGGGGATGCTTCAATCCTGACGCAGAGACAGCGGCGTATTGGTATGAGTCGGTTGTAAATCAGGATCCGCAGAATAACGAGGCCAAAGCCCGTTTAGCTGAGCTGAAGAAATAGGATAAATAATGAAATACATGCATTGGTTCAGTAGCCTGGTGTGTGCCGCAACGCTGGCATCCCCCGCCTGTGCCGCGGGTAAACAGCCGCTTTTGCAGGAAGGTAAACATGCGTTATTCCAGCGGGTACTGACTTACCCAGGCTGCCAGCTGTCCGCCAAAGCAGGTGAAGCAGGTAAAGAGCAGCCGGCCTTTAGTCGATTCTATGTTTACCAAAGGACAACGCAGGGTCAGGACACGTGGCTGCAGGTTGGGCCGGACAGCTTTGGTCATACCGCTGGCTGGATGAAATCCTCCTGCACCGTTGACTGGAAAATGCAGCTGACGCTGGCGTTTACCAATCCTGCTGGCCGTCACCCGATGCTGTTCTTTAAAGAGAAATCCGACGTTGAGTCTCTTCTGAACAGCAAAAACCCTGCGGCAACATTGCAACCAATGCTCAACAGTTTGAGCAGCCATAAACCGGTCCCGCAGGTTCTGGCACGCGAGCCTGATTACATGGTGGATCAGTTAAAAAACTTTTATCTCTTACCTGTTCTTGGCTCAGATGATGTGTTTACCGATACCGGCTTCCAGGTACGTGTACTCAACGTTGCCTCCGTCAGCGAAAAGTCGCCCGCAAAAAAGGCCGCGTCCGCTGCTGATGAAAAGAACATGATGAAAGGGTTCTCCGCCTCGGTTGTCTTTGTGATCGACTCCACCATCTCGATGGGGCCGTATATCGATCGCACCAAAGAGGCGATCGATAAGATCTACAAGAGGATCGAGAAGGAACACTTACAGGATCAGGTCAAGTTTGGCCTGGTAGCTTTTCGCTCCAGCGTGAAAGCGGTTCCGGGTCTTGAATACGACAGCAAGATGTATGTCGACCCCAATACCGTTAAAGATGGTAAAGACTTCCTCGCTAAAGTACATGACCTGAAGCAGGCTACCGTTTCCAGCAGCAAGGTTGATGAAGATGCTTACGGCGGGGTCATGACAGCGCTGGACAAAGTGGACTGGACGCAGTTTGGCGCCCGCTACGTTGTACTGATTACTGACGCAGGCGCGCTTGATGGCACAGATAAGCTCTCGTCAACCCATCTGGATGCCGCCCAGGTGCGTCAGGAAGCCGCCTATCGTGGCGTTGCGCTGTATGCGTTACATCTGAAAACCTCTGATGGTAAGAAAAATCACAGTTCTGCTGAAGCCCAGTATCAGGAGCTGACGTTAAATCCATTCCTGCACAAACCGCTCTACTATCCTATTGATTCAGGTGATGTAAATAGCTTCGGTAGTATGGTCGATAAGCTGGCGAATGCCATTACCGGCCAGATTAAAACAGCCTGGAGCGGCGAAGAAACGGCGGGGAGTGCGCTGGGGGCAAGCCCTAAATATGCCGGTAAGAAAGAAGATCCCCTGCTCAGTGATGCCGACAAGTTAAGTAAGGCAATGCGTCTTGCCTATCTGGGTGAAAAGCAAGGCACCACGGCACCACCGGTATTCAAGTCATGGATAAGCGACCGCGATCTGATTGACCAAAACATCCCGGCGACCGAGGTGCGCGTACTGCTCACGAAAAGCGAGCTCAGCGATCTGAGCGATGTCATGAAGAAGATCGTCAATGCCGCCAATGAGGGGATGATTTCTCCGGATGACATGTTTGCCAGCCTGCGTTCTCTGGCGGCAACCATGGGCAACGATCCAAACCAGGCGAAAGGGAAAAATGCGACCCGCCTCGGAGAGATGGGACTGCTCGGTGAATATATCGAGAGCTTACCTTACCTCAGTGAAGTATTGAGCCTGGATGAAGAAACCTGGAAAAGCTGGGATGGCCTTGAGCAGGAGCGTTTTATCCGCAGGCTGAACACCAAGCTTAATTACTATCAACGCTACAACCAGGATGTAGACCGTTGGGTGGCATTAGCGCCCGATAGCGACCCACGCGATAACGTTTATCCGGTACCTCTGGAGAACCTGCCCTGATGTTGAGGATCCGCGATATGGAGATCAGCCGGGGCGGGACGCATGGCTATAGCGTCGCCCTCCCGCACCTCTCGTTGAAAAAGGGAGAGGTGGTCGCTCTAACCGGGCCTAGCGGGTGCGGTAAAAGCACGCTTCTGGAGATGATAGGGGCGATCCTCCGCCCAGCGCATCTTGCCGAGTACCGGCTCGCCGGTCGCGATATTTCAATACCGCTCATGGCTGAAAACGAGCCTGCCCTGGCCGCGCTTCGCGCACGCGAGCTTGGGTTTATGCTACAGCACGGCGGCTTGTTGCCCTGGTTACCCGTGATAGAAAACATCACTCTGGTTCGCAGGCTGGCAGGACTTGGCCTACAGTCAGCCTGGCTCGATAAGGCCATCGACACCCTGGGCGTGCGGCCGCTGCTGACAAGAATGCCTTCCCGGCTTTCTATCGGCGAGCGCCAGCGCGTTGCCTTCATCCGTGCGATTGCCCACCAGCCACGCTTACTCCTTGCCGATGAACCGACTGCGGCGCTGGATCCTGATAATGCAGACCGGCTGTTTGACCTTATGATCGGTTTGGTGCGCTCACTGGATATGGCAGCCATCATTGTGAGCCACGACTGGCAGCGCGTGACGCATTTTGGGATTGACCGATATCAGGCCGTGACCGGAGAGGGAAAAAGTGTCTTCTTACCCAGCTGATATGCCAGCGTCAGGCACCCTGCTGTGCCGTATGGCTCTGCGCGATCTCATTCACGATCGCAAGGTCGCGCTGTGCATCATCTTCTCTTTGATTGCCGTTATCGCACCGTTATTGCTGCTGTTCGGCTTGAAGAATGGCATTGTCAGCCAGCTTCGCCATCAGCTTCTCGACGACCCTCGCACCCGGGAAGTACGTATGACGGGTAATGGTAATTATGATTTTGCCTGGCTTGATAAGCTCGCCCGCCGTTCAGAAGTCGGATTTTCGATTCCGTTGACTCGTTCGCTGAACACTCAGGCCGATCTGGTCCGAGACGGGCAACACTTTGTCCCGGGTGCTGAAGTGATCCCGACGGCCAAAGGCGATCCTCTTTTGCAGGATGTCAGAGCACCGGTCAAAGACAGCGATACCGTACTCAGCGCCAGTGCGGCACGCCGCCTTGGCGTGCAGACAGGAGATATCCTGCGCCTGATGGTGAGCCGAAAAAGCGAAGGGAAAAACCAACGCGCCACGTTCGCTTTAACCGTTACCGGCGTGCTGGATGACGCAAAATTTTCACGTCAAGGTGCCTTTATTACATTGCCTTTGCTTGTTGCTCTGGAAGACTACCGCGATGGCTTTCAGGTTCCCTTGCTGGGGGTCAGCGATGGCAAGCCGTTCAGAGAGAGAACCCGCTATTCAAGGGCACGTATCTATGCCAGTTCGATAGATGACGTTTCACTCCTCGCGCGGTGGCTGGAGACGCAAAACATTGAGGCTATCACTCAGTCAGCTCAAATTGAGTCTGTGCGTGCCATCGACCGAGTGCTGGGTATTATCTTTGGCGTGATTGCCTGGATCTCTGCATCAGGGTGCATCGCCTCGTTAGTCGGTGCCTTCATCGCCAACATTGATCGTAAGCGCAAAGATATGGCCGTGCTGCGCCTTCTGGGTTTTCGCCGTCGCTCTGTGACGCTTTTTATTATTATTCAGGCGCTGTGTTTGACCGGCGTCTCATACGGACTGGGTGTGATCATCTACCTGCTGGGCAGTGCATTGTTCAACCATGTGTTGGGCAGTTCTTTACCGGACCAGGCATTCGTCTGTCACCTTGACCCCCTTCATTTTATAGCAGCATTGCTCTGTGTCCTTGCCGTGGCGTTAGGCGTGGCCGCTATCGGAGCACTGCGCGCACTGAAAATCGAACCTGCGGAGAGTTTACGTGAAATCTAAACTGGCGATGAGCCTGGCTATCATTGGACTCGGGTACGCCTGCGCGGCTAATGCCACCTGGGATGAAAAGTTCTGGAACCCAAAACCTCTGGCCGATGACGTGATATTGCCTATGCCGTGCGACGGTGCCATGGCATTTCGCAAAGTCGCTATCCCGCTGAATAAACCGCTGGAAGATTACAACATCACGCTGGGGCAAGAAGGCGACGACTGGGGATACGTTGAACAATCTCGCCAGGAACACATTGCAGGCAGTTTCCCGGAGAAGGGTGGTAAGGGCCGTTATTACCTGATGGCCAAATATGAACTGAGCGACCTGCAGTATCGCGCGCTTTCTGGGGAATGCCCGACGACGGATATGAAAGGACGTTTACCGAAGGTGAGTATTGGCTGGATGGATGCCATGGTATTCGCAAATCAATACAACCTGTGGTTACGAAAAGAAAAAATTTCTGCACTGCCTGAAGATGATGGTCAGGCGGGATTTTTACGGCTTCCGACAGAAACCGAGTGGGAGTTTGCCGCACGCGGCGGGCTCGCGGTTTCCCCCGCAGAGTTCCGCGATCGCCACTTCCCCATGCCTGAAGGATTAAATGGTTATGTCTGGTTTGCGGGGGCACAGTCTGCAAATGGAAAACTTCAGCTTACCGGCCTGCTGAAACCTAACCCGCTCGGATTGCACGACATACTGGGCAACGCAGCAGAGATGATGTTTGACCCGTTCCGCCTGAACAAGCTCGATCGCCTGCATGGTAAGGCTGGGGGCTATGTCGTTCGGGGGGGCAGTTATATGACTCCTCAGGCGGATATCCGCAGTTCACTGCGTGGAGAGGAGCCGTACTATGCCAATGCGGGCGAGAATACAACCAAAAGCACCGGTGTTCGTCTGGTTTTAGTTTCCACAACCCTGACATCACGCGAGCGGGTGAAAGAGATTGAAAAAGAGTGGCAATCATTAGGCACGGGTAAAAAGGAGACACCTGCAGGCAAAGCTGATGATTCGCTAAAAAACCTGAATGCTATCTCGGCAAAAGTCCAGGATGACGCACTGAAGAAACAACTTGAGCAACTGCGCGGTGAGCTGCGCGCAAATAGCCAGCTTCGGGATGAACAACGGGATCAGGCAATACGCACATCGTTACAGTTGGGCGCCTTTTTGTGCACAAAAATGAAAGATGACGGCGAGTTTTACGATCGTCTCAACCAGCTCTTTACCAAAACCTGTGCCGCTGGCAGCCAGCTTGATGCTAATTGCTCCCGCCGTCAGGAACAGCTTGGTCAACATCAAAAAGCCCTTGATTTTATTAGCAGTTATTATGCTGACACTCTGGTAGACATGGGCACAACCTATGACAAACCCCTCATCGAACCGCAGGTCGCTGTCGTGTTGCAACAGATGGCTGCACGCGGAAAAACCAACCTTAACGGTTATCTCGATACCTACTGGAAGAACCTTCAAGGGTACTGGAAAGATGGAAAAGTTGCGCGCGAGGCGTGGCTTAATTCATGTAAAAAAAATAATTAAATAGTTCAGGAGAATGGAATGTTAAAGGTTATTCGCACAGCGGTGATAGCAGGAATGATGGTATTTCTGGCGGGGTGCCAGAATGGCAGTACGGGAAGTAGTGGCGGCGTCGACCCGCGCCTTGCCAATAATCAGGATGTTGAGTTTTTCAATAAATCAGGCTGGCAGGCCTGTGCTGGGGGCGCGGTAATCGGCGCACTGGCCTGCGCTGTCAGTAACTCCAGCAACAAAGCAGTATGTATGGCCGCCGCCGCTATCGCCGGTTGCGGTGTGGGTATGGGGGCTAACGCCTATCTGGATAATCAGCGCAAAAAATACGCCTCCAAAGAGCTGCAGTTAAACGCAACGATTAAGGATGTTGAAGCCGAAAACAAACGCATTCAGAACGCAACCAGCGTTGCAAAATCGGTTATCGACTCTGATAAAAAGACCCTCGCTCAAATAGAAAAAGATATGGCTGCAAACACGGTGAAAAAAGACGCCGTACAGAAGCAAATTAAAGGAGTGGATGCCAACATTGCTTACCTTCGTGGCACCATCACCGACATGAAAAAACATGAGAAGCAGTGGCAGGACGTTTCTGCAGACATGAGCAAATCCGGCAGTGATACCCAAAATCTGGATAGCGAGATTGCGTTGATGCGCGACAAAATTGGCTCTCTGCAGGGCGAGCTCGATAGCCTCTATACCCAGCGCACCGCGCTGAAAGTCGGTTGAGGGGAATAGCAATGCGTTATATTTTTCTTGCACTCAGCGCCCTCATATTAGCCGGCTGTGCCACTAACGCGCGAGATTGTGACCCGACAACCGGTGATGTCAGCATTATTACCAAATTTAACTGCAACTACTCCGGCACCTGGGATAAGCGCGTTGAAGATAAACAAAAAACGCTGCAATACGATCAGGAACTGAATAAAGAGTTCAAAGCGGTGAACGATGCGATTGAAAAAGAGAAAGCACTGAGCAATGCCAACGTAGTCAGTAAACAAAAATCGCAGCAAGAACTGCAAAAGTCGATGAACAATCTGCTCGCCCAGTTGAAGAAAAAAACAGCTGGCCGGGCTGATGCTCAAAAGCAAGTTGCAGACCTTGAAAAAAGTATGAAGGAGGCGCAAAACAAACCAAGCGCTTCCGAATTGCAAAAACAGATGGAACTGCAGAAGCTGCAGGGACAGCTGAATGAATTACAAGAAACACTGGCTTCACAATAATAAAATAGCAGCCGGGTTACCGGCTGCTTTACCTGCTAAGGAAAAATAACGTTGAAATCTCAATTACTCTCTGCTGGATTATTGACACTTCTGGCGACAATTCCAAGCGTTCATGCTGCACCGCCTGAGCCTGAGCTTATTTTCAACTGCGAACTCACGAACGGAAAATACGTTATCGTCCGTCTGGATCACGATGTTCCTACTTATTATTACGGCTCACTTGAAAAAGTAGAAATGACTCTCCCCCAAAATGAGGGAGACAAAACGCAGGTTCGCCTGGGTGAAATGACGTTCTCGGGTGGAGGCGCTTATTATTATCGTTTCATCAATGGCAACTACAGCTATGTTGTTTATAGCGGTACGGGAAAAGGATGGGATTATACCGGCCTGAAAGTATATAAAGACCAAAAGCTCATCATGAAAAAAGAGTGCACTAATGGGGGGGTTTTACCTAATGAATATCGCGGTCAAGGCCTCGTAAAAGAAGCGGACACCGGTGATGATGCAACATACGGTTATGTTGATTAATACATCATTTTCAGGATGGTAAAATATGATGAGCCGTTACTTACACTGTAGCACAGTATTCGCATGTCTTTTATTCGCTGCTCCATCTCATGCGATTGAGATCTGGCACTCAAACACCGTCTGGGCAAATCAAGGGATGTGCAGCGCCACTTTCACGCTGGACAGTGGCATGGAAAGCGTCGGTTCGTTAGAGATAGGCTTTGACCTCGTTGATGCAAAAAATAACCTTGTAGCTCATGATACTTTGCAGGTAGAGCCATTCGGCGATTCTGATGCCACGCGATACCAGACGGCTTTCGCCGAAGGCGAGCATTATTGCGAAAGCAATCTCACGCTGCGCCTGACGTCACTGGCGTTAGTTAACGGAAAGACCAAACAGCCTTTACCTCTCAGTTTGCTTACACCAAGGCCATTTATTCCATTCCCTATCATTAACCCGCAGGCAGATCACTAATATGTCTATAGACGCTGAAGCAAACTCAACACCTGACAATAATGGGCCTGGCCTTTGCTTTTTGTTATTACTTATCTTTGGCGGGTTCGTTTTCTTTATACCTGCAAGCGTTGTGGTCGCCTTCCCGGCCGTTCTCGCCGGTTCCTTCCTGTATTTTATCTGGTATCTTATTTCGGAAGGGCATTTAGGCAATATTCTTGGCAGTATGATCGTCAGCATGATACTTATGGCTATCGCCGCAGCTATTCCTGTCATTGGCTGGATATTGTTACTTCTGTGGATCTTCTACAATATTGCAAAAGCCTTTGAGACGATAAAAACATTACTTCCCGATGCGCTCTTTAGCGCTGTTCTCTATGGATGTTTGCTCTTTCCCGTTATCCAGGAAATGGCAATGGACGGGGAGAGCAACATGGCTGCCACTATCGCTTGTGGTGTCGTGTACGTGATAACTGCAGGGCTTTATTGTTCCAGGTTAACGCAGCTGGCAACCAACACTAAGCAAAGTATTTTCTATTTTTCAATTATGTGGCTTTCGGTCCCACTTATCGCACTTCTGATCGTCTCGATTGTGGCATCCCTACGCGCGGCATTCAGAACCGTGCTGACCCCGGTGCAGACCGTGGTCAAAACCCCGCAAAACGTATCAGCGCATATGCGAGGCGGGAGCCATGTCAACGCTTACACCCGAACTGTTACCACCATTCAACATAGCGTGACCTCACAGACACTTCCGGGGATGGGAGCTGTTGGTGCCTCTATGGTTGGTTCCGTATCGGAGGCAACGATAACAACACCACAACAGCCACAGCAAACCTTGCCAGCGCTGGAGCACAAACCAGCCGGGAGTGAATTAACACAGTATGCGACGAACAAAGACCACAATTTTTACCGCTACGACAATCTCAACGCGAAAAAAATAAGCAATTTCGTCCAGGCGGCCAGTCATCGTCAATCGCTGCCTCCTCTCACGGAAGATGCGATCCTGTTCTACTACGACGAAACGGTTTTCGGCCAAGGGGATCGTGGTGTGGTATTAACTGATGACGGTGTTTATTGCGTGTTGGGAAAATTGTATGAAACTTTCTACGCCCGCTTCAGAGACGTCAGTAGCGTAGTCATAAAAGGATCCTTTAATAAAAAAATTGTCCTGCATATGAAGAATGGCCAGAAACATAATATTGAACTGACTCAATCAAATGCCGGGGCAAAAAAAATCTACGAACTTATCAGCATCGCAGCCCAGAATTAAGTAATCCTCCAGGCACCCGCTCAACGGGTGCCTTTCAGACTTCCGCATGACACATTCTGACAGTTTCACGCTTTATCGTGATCGCCATATTTACAGCGGCTTATATCGTTACGTTAAGAGAGAACTGTCATGAGGTCTAAAATGAGCGATTTCACTGAACTGCCGGTCACTGGCTTTGTTAAGACCACAACAGCGGTCTACACGCGTAAACAGAGCCCCTCGGTATTCTCGCCCGTGGCGTGTGAACTCTCTGCGGGAAGCCAACTGACGGTGCAGGCTGCGGTGATGGGGGATGCGGTGGAAGGCAACGCGCACTGGTATCGCATTGGTGAGGATACATACATCTGGGCGGGGGCATGCACACGGCTCGATCCTTACCCGGCGTTTCCGCCAGGCACGCGAACGAACTGGATGGTGGTGGTGTTCGAGGTACGATAGGTTCGGCGTAGGTCGGGTAAGGCGAAGCCGCCACCCGACACGTACACGGCGATAAAACCTTAATCCAGCTTCAGCTCGTCATAATGGGTGATCAGCTTGCCCACGATGCCGTAGTCCAGCGCTTCTGCCGGAGACATCCAGAAGTTGCGGTCGGTGTCTTTTTTCACTTTTTCCAGCGGCTGGCCGGTGGCGTCAGCGATCAGCTTGTTCACGCGATCCAGCATGCGGATGATCTCGCGCGCTTCGATCTCAATATCCGTCGCCTGGCCGCGCACGCCGCCCAGCGGCTGGTGGATCATAAAGCGGGTATTCGGCAGCGAGTAGCGGTGCTCTTTTTTCGCTGCCAGGAAGATGGTTATCCCGGCGCTCGCCACCCAGCCGGTGCCGATGACGTGCACTTCCGGGCGAATGAATTTGATGAAGTCGTGAATGGTGTCGCCCGCTTCCACGTGGCCGCCCTGGCTGTTGATGTACAGCTTGATCGGATCGTTGCTGACGCTTTGCAGCAGGATCATCTGGGTGATCACTTTCTGCGCCAGCTCCTGATTGATCTCACCGGAGATCACAATCGAACGAGACTCCAGCAGTTTTTGCTGCAGAGCGCCCGCGCCGTTTGACCCTTCCGCTTTATCCTTGTCGCTCTCTTTCAGTGTGTAGTGCATTGTTATGTCCTCAGCATTTAGCGCTCAAAACCAGAGTGTAGCCTGTTTTACCGATCAAAGTCCTCACCGACAAATAACGAGGGCGCTGGGGCATACTGCCCATGTTGCACGCGTTTCGTTCCTTCACCACTCCCGCCCCGGCTCGCTATACTTCATACGGTTATCATATTGTTAAATGATAATGATAGTTAATGTGTTAAGATGAAAGTCAGCATAAACAGTCTCTTACGTCGCCGTAGTGACTGTTTGCATCCTCGACATGTCAATCAGCACCGGGGCGGTGAATGGAACACATTGTGTATATTGTAGATGACGATGACGCAGTCAGGCAGTCCGTGATTGGGCTGCTGGAATCGGCAGACCTAAACGCCGTCGGCTTTTCATCGGCAGAAGCGTTTCTTCAGTACCGCTTTGAAGAGCTCCCGTCGTGCGTGGTGCTTGATATGCAAATGCCTACCATCTCGGGTTTTGAGGTGGCTGACGCCCTTAAGGATAGCGGGCGCGAGATCCCGATTATTTTTCTCACCGGCCACGGCACCATCCCGATGTCGGTGCGCGCCATTAAAGGCGGCGCGTACGAATTCCTCACCAAGCCCGTCGAATCTAACGCGCTTATCGACGCCATTGAATCCGCGCTTCAGCTGGCGGAACACAACGCCGTGCGCAATAAAGAGCACTACGCCCTGAAGCAGCGCCATATGTCCCTCACCCCGCGCGAACACGAGGTGCTGACGCTGGCGATAAGCGGCATGCTGAACAAGCAAATTGCCGCCGAGCTGGGCGTTAGCGAGATCACGGTGAAGGTGCACCGCCGCCGCGTGATGGAGAAAATGCAGGTGCGCTCTGTGGCAGAGCTGGTCAGGGCCGTTGAGCGCCTGACCAAAAGCCAGCCTGCGGAGTAACGTTTACCCTTCCTGCGCCGCCAGCGGCAGCGCAAACGCAAACACAGTGCCGTACGGCTCCCGGCGGCGCGCGCTCAGCTTCCCGCAGTGGCGCTCAATGATGCTGGCGCTGATGGTCAGCCCCATCCCCATTCCCTGTGGCTTGGTGGAATAGAACGAGTCAAAAATCTGCTCCAGCCGCTCGGGCTCAATGCCGCTGCCGGTATCGGCAATCTCGACGATCGCTTTCCCGTCCGCGTTGGCGGTGCTGAGGGTAATGGTGCAGGCGCGATCCTTCACCTCGGCCATCGCCTCTACCGCGTTCATCACCAGATTCAACAGCACCTGCTGGATCTGCACGCTATCGCCGGTGATAAAGCTGTCGCTGGCTTTCAACAGATAATCAACGCTTATGTGTCGCTGCTCCAGCTCGCTGCGCGAAAGCGCGATGATATGGTGGATCAGATAGTGCAGATCGATGCGCGAGAAGGTGGGATCCTGCTTGCGCGTCAGGGACTGAATGCTGCGAATGATCTCCCCCGCCCGCGCGCCTTCCGCGGCGATCTCCTCCAGCCCTTCCCGCACTTTATCCAGCCGGGCGGGCTCGCGGCTGAGCCAGCGCAGGCTCGCTCCGGCGTTCGAGACGATCGACATCAGCGGCTGGTTGATCTCATGGGCGATGGAGGAGGTCAGCTGTCCGACGGTGGTGGCCCGGGACACCCGCGCCAGATCCGCCTGCGCCACCCGCATGGCATCCTCCGCGGCGCGCTGGCTGGTGATATCGGTGATAATGCCGTAGTACTCGTTCACCTCGCTGCCCACGCCCACCGGATCGCCAATTCCGAGGATGTAGCGCGTCGAGCCATCGGGACGCTTGACGCGAAACTCCGCGCGCATGGAGAGACCTTCGCGCACGCTTTGGGTGACGATGGCGCTGATGCGGGCGTAATCGTCCTCATGGACGAAGGTCAAAAACTCCGCCATGGAGATCATCTTTTGCTGCTCGGGCATGCCGAGAATGCGGGCGTACTCTTCCGAGACATACATCAGATCCTGCTCCAGTTCCCAGCGCCAGCTGCCGGTGTGGCTGATCTGCTCGCCCAGCATCAGCGAGGTCTTGCTGGATCGCAGCTCTTTCTCCACCCGGCGGCGCTGGATGTTCTCCGCCAGCAGCTCGGCGTACAGCCGCGCCGTCTCCAGGGATACCGCTGCCTGCGCGCCCAGCAGGCTCACCACGCGCGAGTGCTCGGCGGTGAAGACCTCCGGCATCAGGCGGTTTTCGAGATAGAGCACGCCCACCAGCCGCGCCTGTTTGAACATCGGAACGCACATAACCGCCGCCCCCGAGGTCACAAGATAAGGGTCCTGGCTGAAGGGATGGAACTCCTCCGGCCTGCCGGTGCGGATCTCCTGCCCGGTGCGGATCACCGCCGCCAGCACCGACAGCGGCAGGTCGGTCGCCGTCGGCACGTCTTTCAGGATCCGCACCCGCACGCCCTCGGTGCTGGTCCAGGCGCTGGCCTCGATCTCAGGGATAAGGTTATCGCTCACGCGCAGCAGCAGGCCACGCTGCGCCCCGGCGCGTTCGAGCAGGATGGTCATCAGGTTTTCGATCAGGCGCTCAAGATTAATCTCTTCCGACAGCGCGCGGGATGCTTTGATCACGCTCTGGAGATCGCGGATGGTCTCGTTCTGGGCGAACGCCACCGTGTCGTAGGCGCTGGCCTGCCCGGAGGCCAGCAGGTGCGGGAAATCCTGCTCCAGCTGGCGCACCTTGGCCTGCGCGCCCGCGCGACCCCAGGCGGCAATAGAGCCGCGGAAGTGGGCGTCCGAGGCAGTCGGATAGCCGCAGGCCAGCGCAAAGCGCCCCGCCAGCTCGTGGGCCAGGGCGTTGATCGGGTTAAACCCGCCCTCGCGGGAGAGCCGGACCGCCTTCTCATACTGCTCAAGCGCAATGCTGTTCATCCCGTCCAGACGCACGATTTCGGCGTAGATCAGCGCCTCTTTATCCGCGAACGTGCCGGGATTAACGCGCGCCCAGAGGGCGATTTTGTCATAGTGGGCGTGAATGCTGCGACGGTGGTTCGCCGAGAAGGTCTCCGGCGTCAGCTGACGGGAAAGCGCCAGCGCGCTGTAAAGATGGTAATCCAGCAGATGGATGTGCCCCGGCGCAGACCACGCGTACCACCCCGCCATCTCCAGATCCGCCTGCGCGTCGGCATACTCCCCGCAGGTAAAGTGCGCCATGCCGCGATAGAGCCAGTACCAGAACAGCATGGTGGAGGTCTGCTCCGGGGCCTGCTCCGGCGACGCGGGAAGCAGCGCCTCCGGCAGCACCTGCGACGCGGTCCAGGTGCCGATGACCGGCGTGCGCAGGAACTCAACGTACCCGCGCTGAACCATCAAAATGGTTTCCACGTCCTGGAAGTGGGTTTTACGCACAAACGCCAGGCCGCGATCGATGCTGGTCAGCACCCCGTCCAGGTGATCGCCCCGCGAGAGGAAGTTAATCACCTGGTGGCAGGCCGCAAAGCAGGCCATCGTCATATCCCCGTGGGTCACCGCTAAGGTAAAACAGGCTTTCGCGCACTCGATGGTGAACGACAAAGGCTGGGTCCAGACGCTGAGCTGGTCGAGCGGCAGCAGGGTTTTGGCTTCGAACGCATCGTAGCCGTGGCGATTCACCAGCTCGCGGGCCAGCGTGCCGTACTGGAACCCAAGGCGGTACTCGGCGTAGCGGTGGCCAATCAGCACGCCAAACCAGGCCATCGCCGTGGTGGACGCGCCGGTAATGCCGTGGTCGAGGGTCAGGTGCATCATGCGGCAGAGCAGTAAAAAGTGCAGGCGCGGGCAGATGAAGCTGGCGCAAATGCTGGCGCTGTAGAGCAGGTTCATCACCGCTTCGGTTTCAGGGTTATCCATCCGCGACAGCTGGGCAAACAGGTTTTGCGGCGCGTCTGCCGTGCGGTTGCAAAAGAGCGCCCAGGCCTCGTCGCAGTCGGCATCTTCCGGATAGCGGCCGATCTGAATACCAAAGACCCCCAGCCAGCAGAGCGCCGCCTCCAGCGCCAGACGGCTGTCCGACTGGCGAATGTACACCTCCACCAGCAGGTTGGCCGCCAGCGCCTTTTCGGTCAGCCCGCCGGGGCAGCCGAGGATCGCGTCACACAGCTCGCGGGTCCGCTCCAGGTGCCCCAGCGCAAACTCGCAGCCCGCCTCTTCGATATCGAGCATAAAGTCCGACACCGTCCCGGCGTTGCCCAGCGCTCTGGCGGTCTGGATATAGCTGAGTGCCGACGGGTAATCTCCCGAGCGCTTCGCGCGCCGCGCGGCCAGCAGGCTCAGCTCGCGGAACATCTGGCGCTGCGGCGCGGGCTGAATGCTGTCCAGCGCGGCCGTGACGTGGTGAACGGCGCGGAACAGCAGCTCGTTCCCGGCCGCCTGGCGCGCGGCGTCGGCCAGCAGGCTGGCAGTCGTCAGGTGAATATGGCTTTTCTCATGCCGATCCAGCAGCGCGAAGGCGGCCTCCTGTACCCGGTCGTGGGTGAAGGAATACGCTTTTTCCGTCAGCACGATGAGCTGGGCCATCACCGCCGGGTGCAGCGCATAGCGCATTTCCGCCATCGACATGCCGACAACGCGGCAGACCATCTCCATCTCGCCCGTGCCGCCAAGGCAGGCGATGCTGCCCAGCAGGCGACGCGTCTCGTCGGGCAGTTCTTCGAGCTGCTCCAGCACCAGGGTGACCACGTTTTCGGTGTAATGCCGGGCGCGGATCGCCTGCAGATCGTAATGCCACTTGTCCTGATATTTGTTGTGTACCACCAGCCCGTCATCAACGATACGGCGGAAAAACTCGTGCACAAAGAGCGGGTTACCCCCGGTCTTCTCGTGGATCAGCGTGGCGAGATCGGCCGTCGCCGCGCTACGGGTGCGAAATACCGTCGCCAGCCAGCGCGCCACCGCTTTCACGGAAAGCGCCTGCGGGGCAATCTCGCTCGCGTTTTGCGCCGCTTCCTGCAGGCTTGCCAGCAGCGCCTGCAGGGAGGCGACGGTCACAGAGCCGATATCCCGGTGGGCCGCGACCACCAGCAGCGGGATAGCGCCGCAGTTCATCAGCAGATATTTGAGCGTGTGCAGGCTGGCAGCGTCGCTCCACTGGAGATCGTCGAGCACCAGCACCAGCGGGCAGCCCTGCGAGGCAAAGGTCTTCACCAGTGCCAGCACCATATGGCTGAAGCGCGCCCGGGCATCAATGGAAAACGTATCCGTCGAGAAGCGCGGCTTGCTCTCAAGCAGCAGTCCCAGCTCGGGCACCAGGCTGACGGCCAGCGCCTCGTGTCCCTCCAGGGCGCGAGACAGGCGGATTTTCCACTTCGCCACGTCGTTTGCGGGCAGCCCCAGCAGGTGCAGCGTCAGGGCGCGGAACGCAGAGCTTAATACGCCGTAAGGCAACGACGGTGAAAACTGATCGACTTTGCCCACCGCCAGCAGCACCGTACGCTGCTGCAGCGTTTTAAGCGCCGTCGCGATAATGGAGGATTTGCCGATCCCGGACGGCCCGCCGATCGTCACCAGCTCCGGTACCAGGCTCTGCCCCACCCGCTCAAACGCGGCAACGACATCATTCGCCTGCGGATGCGTCGCGAACAGGGAGTCCGCCAGATGGATCGCCGGAGTGCGATCCTGCTGACCGGGGGTAAAGGCGACGATCTCGCCCTCGCAGGTTAACGTCGCCTGACAGCGTCGGAGGTCGGCAATCAGCCCGTCGACCGTCTGGTAGCGGTTATCAGGGTTCTTTTCCAGCAGCTTCAGGATGATTGTTGACAGCATTCCCGGCACGTCCGGGCGGATCGCATCCGGGGCCAGCGGCGCCGAGGCAATATGGTAGTGCGCCCAGTTGGTCTGCTCGTCCTCTCCCAGCTCAAACGGCAGGCGTCCGGTCAGGAGTTCATACAGCACCATGCCGAGGCTGTAGAGATCGCTGCGGCTGTCGACGGGGCGCTGGGTGCGGGTGGTATGCTCTGGAGACATATAGGCGGGAGTGCCGCCGGACACGGCAAGCCGGGTCTGGGTGAAGGCTCCGGAGAGGCTACAGGAGAGGCCAAAGCTGCCCAGACGGCAGGTGGCATCGTGATGAACAAAAATCGTGCCGGGCTTGATATCGCCGTGGATCAGGTTTTGCAGATGCATCTGGCGCAGGGGAACGCAGATCTGAATCGCCATCTCGATAAAGCGCGTGATACCCGAGATCGCCCTGCCCGCGCGCCGCGCCAGCAGCTCAAACGAAAACGGCGCGTACACCAGCGCGAAGCGCCCCCGGTACTGGGTGGATGCGACGGCGCGAATGGCCCAGCTATCCTGCAGCGCGTCACGCAGCGCAAACTCGTTTTTCAGCAGCCGGGTGGCCCGCTCTTCCTCTTCGTCGCTGACCGCGGTGGCGATAATAAATGAGCCGCCGGAATGAGGATGTCGCGCGTGCATCCAGGCGATTCCGCCCTCCTGCGCCAGCACGGTAAAAATCACATCCTCTTTAAGGACAAAAACCCGCCCCTGGTGAAGATTCCCCTGGGCGGGCCAGAATGCAGGCTGCTCGTTTTCGTTCATCCGCGATCCTTATTGTCGGCGGGCCAGCTCCCGCTGAATATGACCCAGCAGAATATCGATGTTAATGGGCTTACGCAAAAAAGCAGCGGCGCCCAGACCGAGAGCGTACCGCTGCATATTTTCATCAGCATGACCGGAGATAAAGAGCACGGGCGGAGGCGGTACGGCCAGCAGGCGCAGCTTTTCAAACAGCTCCAGGCCGCTCATGCCCCGCAGCTTGATGTCGGTGATCACCAGCGCCGCGCCGGACAGGGCAAGCGGATGGCTCAGAAATACCTCTGCCGAATCAAACGTATCGGTCGAATACCCTTCCGACTCCAGGAGATTACTCAGCCCGCTGCGGACGGAACGTTCGTCATCAATGATGGCAATGCGCCACGGCAGCGTCATGCTGTCTTTCCTCTAAAAAATCATTATACGTCGCGATCGTCCTTCGCGGGCGCAGGGGGCGCCGAGCCGCTGATTTTCGGTACGCATTCGTGACGAAACCAGGCGAGGGTGAGCGGTTCGCGACTCAGTAAACGTCGTCCCACCGGGATGAGCTGTTCGCCCACCAGCATGCCGAACAGGCCAAGCAGGGCGACAACCGGCGGTGCCGGGGAATGAACGTCGAGCAGGGCGTAAATTACCCCAGCAACCACGCCGCACACCAGCGAAATTATCCATGCCTTCATGAGGACGCTCCCGTCTGCGATTTAGCCTCCGGCACGGTCACCTGAGGAGGAGGCGCGCCGTCCCGGGATAACAGATGACGCGTCGCCTGTTCACCCGCCAGCATCCCCAGCAGGCCAATCAACGCCAGCGCGGGCGGCGCGGGGGAGCGCACCTTCAGCACGGCATACATCAGGCCAATCAACACGCCTGCCGCAAGGGATATCAGCCCTGTACTCATTGTGAACTCCAGAGAAAGAGGCAGCGGCGAGCCGGATGAGGGACCAGCCCGCCAGCGGAACTTAGCGAGCCGGGACCGGCGCTAAGGTGCGGTGCTCGCTCTTCTGGCGAGACGGCGCTTTGTGCACCATGGTGTAGGCGTAATCCACGCCCATGCCGTACGCGCCGGAGTGCTCGCGCACGATGTCCATTACCGCGGTATAGGTCTCTTTACGCGCCCAGTCGCGTTGCCACTCCAGCATCACCTGCTGCCAGGTCACCGGGATCACGCCCGCCTGGATCATGCGCTGCATCGCGTAGTCGTGGGCTTCTTTGGAGGTGCCGCCGGACGCGTCCGCCACCATATAAATTTCGTAGTCGCCTTCGAGCATCGCGCATAGGGCGAAGCTGTTATTGCACACTTCGGTCCACAGACCGGCAACCACCACCTTCTTCTTGCCGTTGGCCTTCAGCGCGTCGCGCACCTTCTGGTCGTCCCAGGAGTTCATGGAGGTACGCTCCAGAACGTCCTGGCCCGGGAACACGTCCAGCAGCTCAGGATAGGTATTGCCGGAGAAGCTTTCGGTCTCAACGGTGGTGATGATGGTTGGAATGTTGAACACCTTAGCCGCTTTCGCCAGCGCCACGGTGTTGTTTTTCAGCACCTGACGGTCAATAGACTGCACGCCAAACGCCATCTGAGGCTGGTGATCGATAAAGATGATCTGACAGTTCGCAGGGGTTAACACTTCGAGCTTTGAAGAGGTCATAGCATTTTCCAGTGGTTAAGGGTAGAAATCGCCGCGAGTGCCACGGCGATAAAGTCACCATCATCCTGCGGTTTTCCTTCTCCGCGCGTAATTATCTCTTCGTATAGTTAACCTTAGGTATAGTTATACTTTGGTATACCTATCCTATTGTATAACTGGATCTTTGCCGAAACCGGTTCCCATAATCCTGACCATTCCCCTCTCAGTCAGGAGCAGTTATGGTTACCCTCGGTAAAGCCGATCTCATTCTGGTTAACGGCCAGTTTCACACCGTCGATCGCGAGAATCCTGTCGCGGAAGCCGTTGCCGTGCGCGACGGAAAATTTCTGGAAGTGGGTACCGTCGCCGAGGTGATGCAGCACCACGGCGACGGCACCAAAGTGGTCGACTTAAAAGGCCACACCGCCATCCCCGGCCTCAACGACTCGCACCTGCACCTGATCCGCGGCGGGCTGAACTACAACCTCGAGCTGCGCTGGGAAGGCGTGCCGTCGCTGGCCGACGCCCTGCGGATGCTGAAAGAGCAGGCCCTGCGCACGCCGTCGCCCCAGTGGGTGCGCGTGGTGGGCGGCTGGACCGAGTTCCAGTTTGCCGAGCGCCGCATGCCGACCCTGGACGAAATTAACGACGCCGCGCCTGACACCCCGGTCTTCATCCTGCACCTGTATGACCGCGCCCTGCTTAACCGCGCCGCGCTGAAGGTGGTCGGCTACACCAAAGACACGCCAAACCCGCCGGGCGGCGAGATCCAGCGCGACGCCAACGGCAACCCGACCGGGATGCTGATCGCCCGTCCGAACGCCATGATCCTCTACGCTACGCTGGCCAAAGGGCCGAAGCTGCCGCTGGAGCAGCAGGTTAACTCCACCCGCCAGTTCATGCGCGAGCTGAACCGTCTGGGGCTGACCAGCGCCATCGACGCGGGCGGCGGCTTCCAGAACTACCCGGAAGATTACGAGGTGATTGCCGAGCTGCACGAGAAAAAGCAGATGACCATCCGCATCGCCTACAACCTGTTTACCCAGCGTCCGGGCCACGAGCTGGAAGACTTTGAAAAATGGACCGACATGCTCACGCCGGGCCAGGGCAGCGACTTCTTCCGCCACAACGGCGCGGGCGAGATGCTGGTCTTTTCCGCCGCCGATTTTGAAGACTTCCTCGAACCGCGCCCGGACCTCGCGCCGGGCATGGAGGACGAGCTGGAGCGCGTGGTGCGCCATCTGGTGGAGCACCGCTGGCCGTTCCGCCTGCACGCCACCTATAACGAATCCATCAGCCGCATGCTGGACGTCTTCGAGAAGGTGAACCGCGACATTCCGTTCAACGGCCTGCACTGGTTCTTCGACCATGCGGAAACCGTGTCACAGGCCAACATCGACCGCATCAAAGCGCTCGGCGGCGGCATTGCCGTCCAGCACCGCATGGCCTTCCAGGGGGAGTACTTTGCTGAGCGTTACGGCATCGAAGCCACCCGCCACACGCCGCCGGTGGCGAAAATGCTGGAGACCGGCGTACCGGTGGGCTTAGGAACGGACGCCACCCGCGTGGCGAGCTACAACCCGTGGACCGCGCTCTACTGGCTGGTCTCCGGCCGCACCGTCGGCGGGATGCAGATGTACGATCACAGCGCCCGTCTGGACCGCGATACCGCCCTGATGCTCTGGACCCAGGGCAGCGCGTGGTTCTCCAGCGAGCAGAACCAGAAGGGACAGATTAAAGTCGGCCAGCTCGCCGACCTGGCCGTGCTGAGCAAAGACTACTTCCGCGTGCCGGAAGAGGAGATCAAGGGCATCGAGTCCGTTCTCACGGTGGTCAACGGCGACATCGTCTACGCCGCGGGCAGCTTTGGCCCGCTCGCGCCGCCGGCCATCCCGGTCCTGCCCGAGTGGTCCCCGGTGGTCAAGGTGCCTGGCCACTACCGCAGCGCGCCGCCGCAGGCCGCACGCGTGGGTATGAGCGCCGTCCACCACTGCAGCGGGCCGTGCGGGGTTCACAGCCACCAGCATGATTTCGCCCGCACGTCAGCGATGCCGGTGTCCGACGATAACGCTTTCTGGGGGGCGCTGGGCTGCAGCTGCTTTGCATTCTGATGAAAAACACCACTATGCCGCCCCGGATCGACCTGGGGCTGTTCTTCCTGCGCCTGACCGGCAGCCTGCTGCTGCTCTACGTGCACGGCCTGCCGAAGGTGCTGCACTTCAGCGAAGAGCTGACGCGCATTGAAGATCCGTTCGGCTTCGGGCCTTACGCCAGCCTGATCCCGGCGATTGTCGCCGAGGTGATTTGCCCGCTGTTTATCATTGCGGGCGTCTACACCCGCCTGGCGTGCCTGCCGATTATCGCCGTGCTGCTGGTGGCGATGCTGGCGGTCCACCCGAACTGGTCGATTGCCGAAGGGCAGTTTGGCTGGCTGCTGCTGATTATCTTCACCACTCTCGCCCTCACCGGGCCGGGCCAGTGGCGGCTGCAGCGTAAGGCAACGGAGAGGTTCGCATGACCCAGGTTAACGACGTTCGCGACGCACACGTCGAGACGACGCCCGCACCGACGGTTTCACCCTGGCAGCCGCTGAGCCAGCCGGTGTTCCGCATGCTGTGGATCGCCACGGTGGTCTCTAACGTCGGCTCATGGATGAGCGACGTCGGCATCAACTGGAGCATGCTGACCCTGAGCGCCGATCCGCTGGATATCGCGCTGGTGCAGGCGGCCAGCAGCCTGCCGATGTTCCTCTTCGCCCTGCCGTCCGGGGTGATGGCGGACATCGTTGACCGGCGTAAATACCTGCTCTTCTCCCAGCTGTGGGTGTTCATCGCCGCCGCCGGGCTGACGGTGCTCTCCTTCACCGGACACGTTACCCCCACCGTGCTGCTGGTGGCGACGTTTCTGCTGAGCGTGGGGGCGGCGATGAGCTCGCCGCCGTTCCAGGCCGTGGTGCCCGATCTGGTGAGCAAGCCGGAGCTGGGCGCCGCCGTGGCGCTGAACTCGCTCGGGGTGAACATCAGCCGGGCGATTGGCCCCGCGCTGGGCGGTTTCCTGCTGTCGCTCGCCGGGCCGTGGATGGTGTTTGCCCTGAACGCGCTGTCCGTGGTCGGCGTGGCGTGGGTGCTGTGGCGCTGGCGTCCGGCCCCGTCCATACAGCGTCTGCCGCCGGAGCACTTCTTCTCCGCGGTGCGCTCCGGGATTCGCTACGTGCACGCCGCGCCGGTGCTGCGCAACGTGCTGGTGCGCACGGTAGCGTTCTTCGTTTTCGGCAGCGCGGGCTGGGCGCTGCTGCCGCTGGTGGCGCGCCGTGAGCTGGACTTAGGCCCGGCGGGCTACGGCGTGATGCTGGCGTGCATTGGCCTGGGGGCGATTGCCGGGGCCATCCTGCTGCCGCGCCTGCGCCAGCGGCTGAACGCCGACCGCCTGATGGTGGCCGCGAGCCTGGTCTTTGCCCTCACCATGCTGGCGCTGGCGTTTGTGCGCCACGTCTGGCTGCTCAACCTGTTTGAGTTCTTCACCGGCTTCGCGTGGATTGCGGTGCTCTCGACGCTGAACCTCGGCGCACAGCGCAGCGCCGCACGCTGGGTGAAGGCCCGCGCGCTGGCGGTCTACCTGACGGTGTTCTTCGGCTCGATGGCCACGGGCAGCGCCATCTGGGGGCAGATAGCCTCCCGGTTCGGCACCCCGACCGCGCTGGTTGTCGCCACGCTGGGGATGGTGCTGGCAAGCGCCACCGTGTTCCGCTGGAAGCTGGAGAAAGACCCGGAATTGAACCTCGACCTGAGCGGTCAGCCTCTGGACGGCGTGGAGATTGACCTACCGAACGAGCGCGGCCCGGTGCTGGTCTCGCACGAGTACATCATTGACCCGCACAACGCGAAAGCCTTCCTGGAGGCGGTCCACGAGCTGCGCCGGGTGCGACGCCGCGCCGGGGCGATGAGCTGGGCGGTATATGAGGATATTGAGCGCCCCGGCCTGTTTATTGAGACCTTCCTGATGGGCTCGTGGATTGAGCATCTGCGCCAGCAGGAGCGCCACACCATGAATGACCTCCTGCTGCAGAGCCGCGTTTTGGCTTTTCATCAGGGCACAACATCACCGGCAATTCGTTATCTGGTCGCGCCGGTATAACCATAACCATCACCTGCACAGGAACACACTATGGCAACGTTTAAGGCAAAAGACGGCACGCAGATTTACTACAAAGATTGCGGCGCGGGCAAACCGGTTCTCTTCAGCCACGGCTGGCCGCTGGACGGCGACATGTGGGACAGCCAGCTGAACTACCTGGCCGAGCGCGGCTTCCGCACCATCGCCTTTGACCGTCGCGGCTTTGGCCGCTCGGATCAGCCGTGGAACGGCTACGACTACGACACCTTTGCGTCCGACATTAACGACCTGATCACCACCCTGGACCTCCAGGACGTGACGCTGGTGGGCTTCTCCATGGGCGGCGGCGACGTGACCCGCTACATCAACAACTACGGCAGCGCGCGCGTGGCCGGTCTGGCGCTGCTGGGCGCGGTTACGCCAATCTTTGGTAAATCAGAGACCTTCCCGCAGGGTGTGGATCAGAGCGTGTTCGACGGCATTCGCGACGGGCTGCGTAAAGATCGCGCCCAGTTCATCAGCGACTTCGCGACGCCGTTCTACGGCATCAACGCCGGGCAGACCGTTTCTGCCGGTGCCCTGACCCAGACGCTGAACATCGCCCTGCTGGCGTCCCTGAAGGGCACCATCGACTGCGTGACCGCCTTCGGCGAAACCGACTTCCGCCCGGATATGGCGAAAATCGACGTGCCGACGCTGGTGATCCACGGCAGCAACGACCAGATCGTGCCGTTTGAAAGCACCGGCAAGCTGGCGGCAGAGATGATCAAAAACGCCACGCTGAAGGTGTACGACAACGCGCCGCACGGCTTCGCGCTGACCCACCAGGACCAGCTCAACGAAGACCTGCTGGCGTTTGTGAAGTCGCTGTAATTTTTCCAGGCCGGGTAAGGTGCAGCAGCCACCCGGCGCTTTCGCTCCGCCAGCGGCACGTAGCCAGTGATTGCTGAGACAGGACCTGCAGGCTGAAGGTGCGCGCCTCAAGCCCCGTCAGAGGTAAACACCATGCCCGCGTAGGGTTTCTCGCGACACGCCGCCAGCCGCGCGGCGAGGCTGCCCACGTGCAGCTCCAGCTTGTGCCCGTCCGGGTCGAGAAAATAGAACGACGCTCCCTCGCTTTTATTCTGCTTCCAGACGGTGACGCCCGCCTGCTCCAGCCTTTGCGAGAACGGTTCAAAATCTGCCTCCGCGACGGTAAACGCGTAGTGGGTATAGTCGCTCTCCTGCGGCGGCACGTACCGGCGCGCCTCGTCGTACGACAGGCAGACCCACAGATCGCCGCAGGTGAGATAGGCCCCGGTATTCCAGCGGGCGTGCAGCACTAGCCCCAGCAGCTCGTGCCAGAAGGTGACGCTTTTTTGCAGGTCGCTGACCGCGAGAGTCAGGTGGTTGAGAGATTGCAGCATGACGTGCCCTTTTGTTTTTCGCGCCGGACGTGGTACGGTAAAGAGATGAACATAAACCACGCCGTCCTCACCGTAAACCGCTGGTGGCTGCCTTCTTAAAGGCGGCACGGAGTAGTTTTCCCCATTTTCAGATAGCCGCCGAAAGGCGGCTTTCACTTTTCTAAGACCCCTTTCGGCAACTGCACATTAAGGAGTCTTTATGAACGCACCCACCATCCTCACCGGCGATCGCCCAACCGGCCCGCTGCACCTTGGCCACTTCGTCGGATCGCTGCGCCAGCGCGTGGCGCTCCAGCAGACGCACAGCCAGTTTGTGCTGATTGCCGACCTGCAGGGGCTGACCGACAACGGCAGCAACCCGCAAAAAATCCGCGACAACACCCCCGAAGTGCTGGCCGACTACCTCGCCGCCGGCATCGACCCGAACCTGACCACTATCTGCCTGCAGTCCGCCCTGCCCGCCCTCGCCGAGCTGACGATGCTGTATATGAACATCGTCACCGTCGCCCGGGTGGAGCGTAACCCGACGGTGAAGAACGAGATTGCGCAGAAGGGCTTCGCCCGCTCGCTACCGGTCGGGTTTATGGCCTACCCCATCAGCCAGGCGGCGGACATCACCGCGTTTAAGGCCGAGTGCGTGCCCGTCGGCGACGATCAGCTGCCGATGATTGAGCAGACCAACGAGATTGTGCACAAGATGAACAGCCTGCTGCCCGCCCCGGTGCTGCGCCATTGTAAGGCGATGCTGAGCGACACCAGCCGCCTGCCCGGCATCGACGGCAGCGCCAAGATGTCGAAATCGCTGGGCAACACGCTGCACCTTTCGGCCAGCGAAGAGACCATTCACCGCGCGGTCAGCGCGATGTACACCGACCCGAACCACCTGAAGGTGAGCGACCCGGGGCAGATTGAGGGGAACGTGGTGTTTACGTATCTCGACGCGTTTCATCCGGACAAGGAGAAAGTGGCGGCGATGAAGGCGCACTATCAGGCGGGCGGGCTGGGGGATCGGGTGTGTAAGAACGAGCTTGAAGCGTGCCTGCAGGAGCTGATTGCGCCGATGCGGGAGCGGAGGGCGATGTATATGCGTGACAGGGGCGAGTTGATGGCGATGCTGAAGCGCGGGACCGAACGGGCGCAGGGGGTGACGCAGGAGACGTTGAGGGAGGTGAAGGTTGGGCTGGGGGTGCCGGTGTTTAGTTAAAGTCGATTTAGCGGTGGAATGCGTGAGACTGGCATGAAGCCGCTAACTTGATTATTGCGTAAATAAGCGAGGAGCAAAAATTCTTAAATGCATTATTAGCCATTGTCGTTTGTCATTCTGTTAAGAGCGCTATTGTCATAGACTCTTTATTTTTTAACTGTCTCGGAAAATGCTATGGGCAAGTTTATTATTTACATGCTGAATATATTATTCTGTGGTTATGTACTGGCTACATGCCTCATTTCTTTGGTTAGTTTTGATAACTGGGAGGACCGTATAATCGCAATAACAATAATCTTAGGAAGTGCACAACTTATTGCGACATTACTTAATCGGGCACTGCCTCATAAGTTACATGTTTTAGGGGGGATAGCTGAACTGATAGAAGGTCCGCTATTAGTTATTGGCGCAATTGTGTGTCTGGATGTGTTTGAACCCTGGCCTATGAAGATTATTGGAATTTTTGCGTGGGTTATTTTTATGATGTTTCTGCCATCATTTACGAAAAGGAATAAAGAATGATATTCTCTGCCCGCACAAACGAAACGCTGGCGGGCAAGTTCAAGATAGCATCAAGCAGCGGAACCCGATGTTGGACGTTCGTTCCACGCATCGTGCGCTAACAAGTTACCGTCCTTGTACAAATGGGTAATCTTCTCATAATTAAACGCCACTTCCTCCATATGCCCCGTCCCCGGACAGCCTCGGGTGTCGTACATTACTGGACTCACAGAAATGACCTTAACATTCTCGAGCGTGATTCGGTAATACTCCTCCTCTTGCCCAGAATAGTTAATATGGTAAAACCTGAATTCTGCCGTTTTAAGGGTCTGACCCGTTGCTGCCGCTTTGAACAGATAGGGCGAAGAGCTATCCAATTCCTTGGTAAACTGAAACGGCGAATGTTGACGAGTGCCAGTGACCTTTCCCGTTGCCGAGTCGGTTGGCAGGCTGAGGTTATGTTGTAATCCTCTTAGCTCAATACTTCCTTCCCTTTGTGCAACGTCACAAGAACCACAAATCATTGTGCCGCCGTCATTGGTTAAAAAGAGATGTACAGGTACGGCCATTCTATTGCTCCTTGCGTTTTAGTCGTATAACCATTTGCCCGCTTTTGCGGATTCGATAAGCATTCCAATAGTGAAATCTGGAACCATCACCACCGGGCTTTTTTTGAATGGATTCCATGAAAAAGGCTCATCAGGATAGTAGGTGTTTATGTTAAAATTCCCTCTATCAACATCAAATTCTTTAAAAAATTCTTCCATTAAATCTTCTGCTTCAGTGACATCAAGCTGCATGTCAGTATCCAAGTCAGTTTTTGCATTCAGTAATTTCTGCTTCGCTTCGTTATTCATCAGATAAACGCCGTTATAGCGTCTGGCTAAGGCGTAGATGCGCTGCTCAATATCCTCTACCATAGTTTGTCGCTGCCCCGTGCGATTCGATTATAATCACGTATTGCAGCATAGGTGATTAGTGATACATCAGCGACTAATATCACTATGCCTATTAACGGTATTGTCCTGCCAACAAACGCACTAACTTTCGATACCATTCGACACTTTACTGTCCACGGAGTGTACCCACCAACCCAGGTAGGCAGCTTAATGCCATAAGGAAATTTCGCCTGTTTGAAATAGTTCCTCATGGCTTTCGAGGCTCGGGACGTTCCTTCCGTAGCTCCTGCGGGTTTCTTTCTAGTCGTTTGATTATTAGCACCACTGTATAACGCAGCAATTCCTGCCACATCGTCAATACCAAAATGATCGGCAATTGACTCACAGTAAATCATAAAGAAAAGTCCTGCCGCAGTAAGATTGGTTCTGCCAGCATAAAAATAGGTTCCATTTAGTTCTTCTGTTGTGTCCATAGTTCATTCCATTGAGTTGCTCCAGGAAGAATCATAAATGTTGGACAATAATTAAATTGAGATCTCCAACATACTTCTGAAAAGCCTCCTTATATAACCACAATGATAAAAATACAGCCATACCATTCAGCTCAATAATATTATTATAAAAACAAATCCCCCCTTCTACTAATTTAAACACCCTCGATTCAGGATCAAGGGTGTTTAAATACGTTATTATTTTGCCTGCCCTATAGTGCGCTTAACTACCGGGATATCTCCAGTATAATTCAGCGCTCCCGGAAACGTCTTCAACCACTGCGCGACTTTCTGTTTATTGATATTCACCACACTCATACCTTCCAGGCATCCCCATAATTCTCTTGTATGCTGCGGCGTAATCACAATGCAGTCTTTCATGGCCCGGATTTTCACGGGCATGCCGTTGATAAAGCCTGCACGGGTTAACCAGTCGCCGCCGAGGAGAAGGTATTTCATGTCTATGCGTGCATAGAGTTCACAGCAGGCGGCACTGTCCTGAGGCGTTTCCGCGCGCGGATGGACGGGCGCCGCGTTGAGCTGGTTGCCGTGTAAACGGCGGGCGCTGTTTTTGCGGATCAGCTCGTGGTTTTCAATCATGCCGGTGAAAGCGTCTGATTCTGTTTTGCAAACGGTAAACTCTGGCTTAAAATTCGTCGCAGCCATTTTCAACTCCTTTTCAGTTGTTTGTGGTTAGCGGTATGGGGGTGTTGCAGCACCTTCATATCGCGAATTCTTCTTTAAAGTAACGCGATGGCTTCCAGCAAAACTCTCGAACAGGCAATTGCCGACATCACCATCTGGCGCAAAGGCGAACAGCGTGCGCCGCATAAGCCTTTATTGCTTCTGTACGTGCTGGCGAACTATCAGCAGGGGCATGCGCGACTATTTGATTATGGTACCGAGGTCCATGAGCAGCTTCTTAGCCTGTTAGAACGCTTTGGCCCACAGAGGAAGGCGCATTACCCGAATATGCCTTTCTGGCGGCTCAAAGGGGATGGATTTTGGGATCTGAAGAATACTGAGTTCTGTTCGACCACAGGCAGCAAGCAACCGCCTGTTAAAGAGCTTGTGGAACATAACGTTGCAGGCGGGTTTGATGAAGAACACTTTGCGCTGCTGAGTAAGAACAAAAACCTGATCGGCTCGCTGGCGCAGCAGATCCTTGAAGCGCATTTTCCTGAAAGCATTCAGGAAGAGATCGCGGATGAGATGGGTTTTGATATCCGGCAGATCCGTAAGGTTCGAGATCCGCTGTTCCGCCAGCAGGTGCTGCGAGCTTATAACTACGAGTGTGCCATCTGCGGATTTAACATGCGGCATGATAACGCCTCCGTTGGACTTGAGGCAGCGCATATCAAGTGGAAGCAGTTTGGTGGACCATGTGAGATCCCGAATGGACTGGCGTTGTGTGCGATTCATCATAAGGCGTTTGATAAAGGATCTATTGGGCTGGATGAGAGTATGCGGGTGCTCGTGTCTGAGGCGGTGAATGGGAATGGAATTGTTGGGAGGCTTTTTTGGGATTTTGCCGGGAGGCAGATTGCTTTGCCGATGGTGAAAGGGAATTATCCAAGGGAAGGGTTTGTGGAATGGCATCGGAGGGAGGTGTTTAGAGGATGAGTGCGAAGGCCGGACTCAAATCACAACTTAAGCAACTGAAATACAATAACATTCACAACAATCATAAGTAATATGCCCCCTTTTGTGCCCCCAACGATTTTTTTGAACATATCAAACTTAGCTATTTGATATTGCTACCAAATTCAAGATTAACGCCCTATTCGGTTAGGATCCGAAATCCGGATCCTAACCGGGACTCAATGCCCACAAAAAAATTTTTTTTGCATTTTACTGTTCACACTGTTCACCTCAGTTATTTCTCATTTTATATCATGAAGTTAAGTGGTGATGAGTTGGTGAAGGGTGAACAGTCGACTCTTCACCTTTGTTCGTTTTGCTCGTTCTGGCTGCGCCCGGTCAGGCAATACACGGGGGGTATAAAAAGTTTTTTCCGGTTTTACTGTTCACACTGTTCACCTTTTATTTTTTATCAAAAATTTCATATGGATACAGGGTGAATATACGGTGAAGGGTGAACAGTGGAGTGTTCACCCTGTGGCAATTGCCGGAAAGAAAAAGACCGGTAGTAGCCGGTCTGGAGTGGGTTATGTCGCTGCGGGTTCATCGCATTTCGGCAGCCAGTCGCCGTAGCTTTCCTCTTTCAGCGACAGGTTGGTCTGTATCCCCTGCTTTGTGTGCCGCTTTTCATAATTCAGGCCGTACTCTTTCAGCATCATGGGCAGCCCCAGCCCGAACATTTTCAGGCTGAGCACGTTCCTGTATCCGTTAGCCTCCATATAGGCCAGATACGCGTGATAGAGATATTTACGGTAATTGCGCGGGACGATGCTGGCATTCCCCATAAACATCCCACTGGTCTGCGGCAGCATTTCCAGATAGCCGCAAAAATCAAACGTCGGGTCAGCATCGCGCTTGATGCTGAGCGCCTCGTCGGAATTCTGCTGCGACTGGAGCAGTGCTCGCGCCGTCATCGGGTCGCTGAACCGCTGCATAAGCTGGCGCACAATAACTGCCAGCTCGCGCGCAATTTTATCCCTGAGCTGCGGGTCGCGTTCTTCCGGGGCAATCTGCTCCGGGAAATGAATAATCACCCGTCGACGGGAGACGCCTCCGCTGCGGTCGGTGAAGCGCATCGGATTATTGTTCACAGCCAGAATCACCGCCGGAATATGTGTTGAGTACGGGTTCTGGTATTTCGGGTCAACCGAGACCGCATCGCCGCCGGTGATGGCCTTAAGCCCTGCGCCGTCACCACTCCATTTTTCCTGGTCTGGCAGACGTATCAGCGAGAAGCCAATCAGGGAGGCACGCTTGCGCGGGTCTTCCAGCGTATCGATATCGGCCGACGTGGCATTATCCTCTCCGGCGAGCAGGGTCGCGATTTCGGCCAGAATACTTTTCCCGCTCCCGCCGGGACCTGTGACTTCGAGAAAGAGCTGCCAGTCGTAGCGGTTCGCCAGCACCATAAACAGCGCGGCCAGAATCACGTCGCGTTTTTCTGGTCTGCTACCGGCAGCCCGGTCGAGCCAGCGCCAGAAATTCGGGGCATGGGTCTCCAGCGTTTCCCCCTCAACAGGCGGGGTAAAATCCACGTCGCACAGCGTGCGCAACCAGTGAGATTTGCTGTGCGGGCTGAACAGGCCGCTCCGGGTATCGAGTACCCCGTTGCGAAAGCCAATCAGACGGCGTGCCGGTGCGGCCTGCTGAGGAATAATCAGCTTCAGCGTCTCAACCACTGAGGTGATTCTCCCCGACGAGAACGGGGCGCGCAGGCGCTGGAAAAGCCCGGCTACGTCGCGTTCGAAACTGGACGGCTGAACGACTTTCCATATCCCTGCGTCATAACGGGACAGGAGCTGGCCGTTCGCATCCACCGCCAGCGCTTCGCCGTAATGCTCATGTACCCGCCAGGCCTTGTCGCTGGCACTCATGGCGGTAAATTCCGCCTCGCTCATGGTGTCGAACGGGCTTTGTGCCGGTGGCCGGATGGCGTCATAAATCGCTTTTCGCGTGGCCTCCCCGCCATTCTGCATAAACGCATCATTCCAGTCACCAAACACCGGCGGCAGGGCAACAACGCCCTCACAGGTTTCTGCGGCCGCGGCGGCTTTTGTCTGACCATCGCCGTTAAGGTCACGGTCAGCAGCGAGGACAATCTGACAGGCCGGGTGTTTCTGACGGGCAAGGCTCGCCAGAGAAAGGAGGTTCACGGACGACAGCGCCACCATAACGGTTTCGCCGGTCAGCTGATGCACGGTGAGTGCCGTCGCATAGCCTTCTGCAATCCACAGGCGTTTTCCAGCCTGTTTTTTCCCTTCGATGGTATGGCTCGCTCCTTTTACCGCCCCGCCTTTCAGGGTGCGTTTGAGCCCCTCAGAATTGATAAGCTGAAGGTTAACCAGTGCGCCGGTATCGTCATACAGCGGGACAACCACATCCCCGGCGCGGAACATCACGCCGCCGGTTTTATGTGTGGCCGTCAGCATAACACATTCATGACCGGGAAATCCCTTGCGGGTCAGATAGGCGTTGCCGCTGGCCGTGCGGGTTTTCTCCATCAGTCTGACGGCCAGCGCGGCCGCCGCTTTGCGGTCTGCTTCGGTTTCAGCCTCTGCGGCCGCAATCACTTCGGGGGCAACCGGTGGCAGGTTGCCGGTCACGGCATCCACCTTTCCGGCGGCCTCTGATGCGGTCACGCCGAACACTTTCTCGACCAGCTTAAGACCGTCACCCGCACCGCACTGGTTGCAGAACCATGTGCCTCGCCCCTCTTTATCGTCAAAGCGGAAACGGTCAGAGCCACCGCATACCGGACAGGCCTGATGCCGGTTTTTAATCACCTTCACGCCCAGCGCCGGGAGAATGCGCGGCCAGTGGCCGCACGCCTGTTTTACGGTTTCCGTTACGTTCATTTTCATCGTTATTTTCTCCCTCAGTGCACAACAGGCGATTGAATGTGACGGGCGCAGAGTTCATCCATCACGGCCAGCCCGAGAAAGGACAGTGAGGGCGCGGCCTTGAGTGGTCCGGCTTCCATTAAATCTTCCAGCAGTGCACAAGCAATCTGACGCCCTTTTTCCTCGCCGTGCTGGCGCAGGTAGAAGCCCTCCAGCTCGTCGGCAATCGCACTCTCCAGCGCGTCGAGGGTGAGGTTTGGGTAGCGGCGCTGGCGTTCGCATACCGTCAGCCATGCACAGGCCACGGCGCGACGATACAGCGCGGCGCGTAATACGGGCGGTAATGGCTTTTTCATACGTTGCCCTCCCCGGTCAGCCAGCGCTGATTGCAGCGCTCTACCACGCCGTCGAGCTGGGCGGTCATAAGGTAAATCACGGAGGTGAGTTGCGACTGCTGCGCAGGATCACGACGAACGGTGGCGCAATCCTGTACCTGCATCAGCTCATTGACGAGCTGGCCGACATTGCGCATGTGCTCAAGGCATTCGAGGTCACGGGCGGTAATGGTGGTGTGTCTCATGCGCGCACCTCCGCAACCGGCAGACGGCCGGCAAACGAGAGGACGTAGTCGCGAACGAGCGACAGGCGTGCGGCGTGTTCATCACCGGCAACGGTGCGGAGCATACAGATACGGGGTTTACGGTCTGCACGACGAACGGCGGCAAACACAAAGACGAATTGCGGGTGTGACGGGGTGAGGGTCGTAGCCATAGTGGCAACCTCCAATGTTTGCATGTGACTGCTACCACTGGAAACGCCAATTTCACTGGTGGTAGCCCAGACGGGGTTGGCGTAACCGGCAACATTGGAAACCGGCGCTTCGTGAGAAGCCCCCGCCTGAGCCACCATTACACGAAGGATCCATAGACAGATAAATCTCTGGATCAAAAATGGATGCGCTGAGGCATAGACACAAAAAAAGACGCAAGGCGCGTCCGGTGTCGCCAATGTTGTAAACGGGACGCCAATCCCGGCTGCCGATTTTGCGACAGCGGGAAAACTATACCTGGAAACGGCGAAAAGAAGCAAGCCAGAAAAAGGGTCTGTTTGCTGAACGGTCATCATCATGCGTCATAGCCCCGGTTGCGTTCGGCAATACGATCCGCCATCCATGCCGTGATTTCAGACTGCGCCCACGCTACGTTTTTGCCGCCCAGGCTGATTTGTTTCGGGAAAGCCTCGCGGCTGATGAGGTCGTAAATGGTTGACCGGGACAGGCCGCACAGATGCATCACTTCAGGCAGGCGGATAAAGCGCTCCTGAACGGCATCAGAAACCGGCATCAGTGGTGCGGCAGGGGCAGAAGACGGGGAAGAAAAAGCGGTGTGCATCGGGCTACCTCATAAAGTCCATACAGTGCCGGTCATGTCCGTCCGGCTTCGGGTAGCTCCTTATTATGTCTATATTTTTCCTCAGGTCATGTGAGATTTTTGGGGAAACAAACATTGACTTTTCGCTATGACAAACAAAGGAAAACGCTGGCAAACATATGCAAATCACTGCATTACAATGCAGCAATTTCTATTGCTTTTAGTTATACATTTTTCATTTTTAATCGAAATAAAGTCTAAGTGGTATGGACAGAGCAAAACAGGAGGGTGAACAGTGGTGAACAGACGGTGAACAGTCATGCCGTCAACTGTTCATCCTTTATCTTACTGTATTGCTTATATTTTTATTTAAGGTGAACAGTGGTGAATAGTTATAAGTAAAAAAACAAACGATGAGCAAGGTTTTGCTGAGACCTTTCTCTGGCAAGCCGGGTTTTGAGTGTTGTTTGTGCCAGAGCTGCCACAACTGCAATGAATCGAGATGTTGTGTGATGAAGGGCAGAATCATTTCAGGTTGAATAAACGGAGAGCCTGAACATGAAACCCGAAACAGTCATTACCGCCCTGCAAGACGTTGCCGCTCAGCAGTACGCAGAGAACAGCCAGCGCATCACCGACAAGCTGAGCGCATTCACTACGGCCAGAGACACCCACGCGGCCAGCATGCAGGTACTGAAAGAGATTGATACGTCCATTGAACGCTGTAAGCAGGAGCGGCAGACCGCTCTCGATGAGAGCGCAGAAGCGGAGCTGGACTGGCGCAGTCGCTTCCGCACCCTGCGCGGCAATCTCACCCCTGAAATGAAAGCTGAGCATGGCAAGCGTATCGCCAGTCGCGAGCTGGCCGACGAGTTCACCGGCCTGATTGCGGAGCTGGAGACAGACCGGACACGCTCCATGCTGAATGCCTGCTCCACCGCCAGTAAATACCTGTCAGCGCATGACGATGCCTTTACCACTTATGCCGGTGCGGAATGGGCTCAGGCTGTCAACACGCTCCCCGTCGCGCTCATACGTGCTTTCCTGCTGCGCATTCGCGCCCTCGAAATGCAGGGTGACAGAGCCCCCCAGTCCGTGGCCGTCGGCGAGCTGCGCGATGCACTGAGCCGTCAGGGCAGCCTGTATCACTTCGATATGAAGCAGGAGCCGGTATTGTCTGTGACGGGCATGCACCGACCGCAGATTAACGGTGTGGATATGGAGCTGTTACGCAGCCCGGCGAAGAGGATGATGCTCGCCAGAAAACTGGCTGATAATGGCGAGACAAAAGCGGAGGTATAAGCATGTTTCACTGCCCGTTCTGCAAAACCAGTGCGCACGCCCGCACCAGTCGCTATCTGTCTGAGAACGTCAAACAGCGCTATCACCAGTGCGTGAACGTCGAGTGCTCGGCGACCTTCCGTACGCTTGAATCCGTTGACGGGATTATCCGTTCACCGGTTACTGAGCCGGTTATCCCTGTACCCGCACCGGCGGCCACCGTTAACCGTGCCGGTGCGTGAGCACGGTCAGACATCAGGAGAGACATACGTGACCACACTGACGCTACAGAAAGCCTTTGAGGCCTGTCAGGCAAATAAATCCGCCTGGCTGCAACGCCGGGATGAACTGAAGCAGGCCGAACAGGCGTACCGTGAACAGCTTGCCGGTAACGGCCACAGCGGCCGGAGCCTGCAAACCCTGCGCGAAATTATCGATGTGAAAAAGTGGGAAATAAATCAGGCTGCCGGGCGTTATATCCGCTCGCATGAGGAGGTGCAGCGAATCAGCATCCGTAACCGGCTGAATGATTTTATGCAGGCGCACGGCGCGGAGCTGACCGCCGCCCTTGCCCCGGAGCTGATGAATTATTCCGGGCAGCATTCCGCCATTCAGCGCTGCGCCATGCAGCACTCACTCGACTGTCTGCGTGAGGCGCTGCAGGTCTGGCTGGCCGCCGGTGAAAAAATTAATTATTCGGCGCAGGATAATGACATTTTAACGGCCATCGGATTCAGGCCTGACGCGGCCTCGCGCGATGATAATCGTGAAAAATTCACACCCGCACAGAACCTGAATTACACCCGCCGACGCGCAGAGCTGCCCGCGCAGTAGTCCATTCAAAAATTCACGAAAATCCCGCCATTTTTACGTATAAAAGCCATGCATGCATAAGGTGCATGGTTTTGCATGCGTTTTACCGACACTGAATCCCCCGCCAGCGCCAGCACTGGCGCGCCCTGAGGCTTGTCATGCACCTGCATTAAAAGCGCCCCCTTAAGCGGGCAGGCGTGGCGGGGAGAGCATTGCGCGCCATCCCAGAAAAAGATGCTTGGAGTGCAAAGATGAAAAACGTATATTAAACACTCTACACACTGCCCCCTTTTCAAAAAACTCAGGACAAATGTATGCAAATTGAAGTTGCAACAGAAAACACTGATACGACAAAACAAAAAGGCGATCTTTTCGAAGGGCTTATAAAGGATCTGCTTTCGGCACAAAATTACGAAGTCGCACAAGAATTAAGAGTAACAGGTGCCGAGTTAGATTTATTATGTAAACACAAAGTTAACTCAAAAGAAATTTATGTTGAATGCAAGGCTCAAAAAGAAAAAATTAGCGCACCGATTCTAAATAAACTTATGGGCGTGGTCGATTTACATGATTATTCTGAAGGCTGGATAATTTCAACCTCAGAGTTCGGCAAGGATGCTCTAGGGATAGTTGATATTATATCAAAAAAACCTAAAGAAAAATCTTCTAAATTCAGCTTCTACACACCTCAACGAGTAATTGAATCGCTTACTTCCGCAGGCGTAATTAAAAAACCTCCAACTGACAAAGCTATTGACTTCATAGGATCAGAAGATAATTTAGGTAGTTGGACACTTTTAATAAGTAAATTTGGAAGGTTTTGGGCTGTTTATACATTAAAAGGTGGCGTTCCTGAAGGAGTATTATTATTTAATGCTACTTCTGGTAATTTAGTTAATGATAGTGCCACTTTAGAAAACATATCTAAACTTGAAGCGACAATCACAGACTACGATTTATCCGTAGGAAAAAAAGATGATGACATATCAGTTCTACCTGACAAAACTGAAGGTATTACAAATGTAGTTGAAGTCCAAATAGGCGATTCTTGGGATGATTATAGACCTGCAAGACCAAAGGATTTTGTTGGTCGGGACGATATGCAAAAAGAAATTCTAGGTTTTTTAGCAAATGTAAAAGAAGGGAAAACTAACACTAGAATATTTGCAATAACCGGGAACTCGGGTTTAGGGAAAAGCTCTTTAATCGCTAAAATCAGGGACAGGTCAAAAAACAAACATTATCATAAAAAATACTTTGTCTATGCTGTAGATATTCGTGGTGCAAAATCACCCTCATATATCACATCCGCACTATTGCAAGCGCTAAAGCTGGCACAAGAAAATGGGTTTGGCAAAAAAATTGATTTATCTCTTACAGACCCAACAAATCATTTTTCCTCAGAATCTATAGCTGAATATCTCGAAAGCATCAAATCCGAGGATAAAGTTATATGTATTATCTTTGATCAATTCGAAGAGCTTTATTCAAAACCTGAATTGTTTAGTGTATTTAACTCTGCGAATAGCTTAATGCTTGAGGTGGCCGGTTATAAAGGGAATTTAACGCTTGGTTTTGCATGGAAGACTGACAGTACTACTCAGCAAGATCATCCAGCGTATCATATGTGGCATAATCTTTCTGACTTAAGAAAAGAATTTAAATTAAGTTTATTCGATGGTGGTGAAATATCTAAATCCATTACCACATTTGAAAAAGAATTTAATCACAAGCTAACACCCGCTATCAGAAATCAGATAACATACAGTTGCCAAGGTTTTCCATGGCTTCTGAAAAAGCTTTGTATTAATTTGAGGGAAAACATCAAGAAAGCAGGAAATAATGAAGTCACTACGGTTGAACTTGATGTAGAGAAGTTATTTACCAACGATCTTGACTTACTGACTCCATCAGAAAAAACTTGCCTTGATTTAATTGCTAGCAAAGCCCCAGCCGACTGGAGCGAAATAATAGAACTATCAAGTGCGGCAGATGTAAGTAATTTAGTAAACAAAAGAATGGTGATTAAAAGTGGCGACAGACTCAATATCTACTGGGATATATTCAAGGATTATTTAGTCACAAAGAAATTACCTGTAATCCCTTACAACTATGTCCCAACCTCTGATTATCGAACCATCGTTAACATTGCCAATGAACTAGATAATAAAAATTATCTTTCATCTCATGAAATATCACTAAAGGCAGGAATAAAAGAATCGACAATGTTGAACATTGGAGCTGACTTAGTAATGTTTAACATAGCTGAGCGAAATGGCTCTAGTTTTAAGTTAAATTCTGCTATTACGTCAAAAAGTGAAGACGAATTTCTAAAAAAAATACGCGAGCGACTTGGAAAGCATTCATTCAAAATAGAACTGTACAAAAAATATTTTGGTAAAATCATTGACATCAACATATTAATTGAAGTTTTGAAAGAAAGCCTGCCGAAAGCGCACCACAGCCAGCCAACTTGGGGTGTTTATGCTCGAAGGCTATCTCGCTATTTGCATATGGCAGGATACATATCTCAGCAAAAAAATATCTACATCGTTCAAGATAAAGGAACAATACAACAGGCTGTTGCTTCCTGGCAAAAAAGAACCAAGGGGCATAAGAGTGAAATATTTGCTCCTAATGCCTCACCACTTTTAGTTTATGAGTGTTACAAACTAATCCAAGAAGGTAAAACTTATGAACAAATTCAAGATGATGGCTGCAAAAACGCGCTAACTGTATTATTAAGATTTAATTTAATATCGATTCTAAAGAAAGAAATTCATATAGAACATGAATTAATGTCGAAATATAACTCACCACTAGAAGCTATATGGGTAAATGCATCCAATGAAATATGCATGAAAACTTGCATTGAAAAAATAAATAGCGAACCGAATATAAATAATATTAGCCTTGCTAGTTACATAGCTAAAAAACATGGGGCTAATTGGAGCGATTCCAGTCTAAAGCGATTCGGAAACAGCTTAAAACAGTGGTCGAATTGGCTCAACTCGAGAGAGTCGGGCGATGTAATCCCTACACCACCGGGAAGACGAGCACAAGCCTAAATATTAGGTAAAGCAAATGGTGCAGTGGTAATAAATAATCACTGCATCATTTATGGTAACAACAGCCAGAGGGTTAGCTACTTTTAGCAAAATCGAATGGCGACACTTCAGTTATTTTATTTAGATCAAGATAATCTGCCCACCATTGCACCATTAACCTCCGTTCATCCAAATGCTCAGAAGTATGAATATAGGCCGCCCGCACATTATTACGCTCTGTGTGGCTCAACTGTCGCTCTATCGCGTCATCGCTCCATAACCCTGACTCACCTAAAGCACCTCGCGCCATTGTTCTAAATCCGTGCCCGCAGACTTCGGTTTTCGTGTCATAGCCCATCGCACGCAATGCACTGTTTACTGTATTTTCACTCATAACCTTAGTTGCGTCGTGATCCCCCGGGAATAGCAGCTCTTTATCACCACTAATATGCTTGAGTTGCTCTAACAAGACCATCGCCTGTCGACTGAGAGGAACGATATGCTCCTCTTTCATCTTCATACCACGATACGAGTAACGCACACCTTTAATTTCTTCTCGTTTTGCAGGTACTCGCCAAAGAGACTTATCGAAGTCGAATTCATCCCAGCGCGCAAAACGTAACTCGCTTGAACGCACAAAAGTTAGCAATGAAAGTTCTACCGCGATCCTTGTCATTACACGGCCACGATATGCAGCAAGACGCGCAAGAAACTCTGGGAAGCGGCTGGAAGGTAGAGCTGGATAGTGTCGTGCTTTGGTTGTCGATAAAGCCCCAGCCATATCACTGGCTGGATTAGAGTCGATGTAATCGTTCTGTACGGCGTAGCGCATAATGGCCGTGACGCGCTGCTGAAGACGCTGCGCAACATCATGCTTACCACTGGCATCAACTTTTTTAATCGGGGATAACAGGTGACTGGTTTTGAGCAGGCGAATGTCGGATGAACCGATATGAGGGAAAATATAAAGCTCAAGATAGCGAAGAACGCGCGATCGATGGTCTTCACTCCAGCGCTTGTTACTGGCATGCCATTCGCGAGCAATGGTTTCGAAAGTATACGCCCCTGAATTCTCGGCTTGAGCTTCTTTCTGTTCGGCTTTTGGGTCAATGCCCTGTACTAATAGCTTTTTAGCTTCATCGCGCTTAGCTCTTGCCTGAGCAAGCGTCACCGTAGGCCAAACACCAAAAGCGAGGCGATCCTCTTTTTTGTCAGAGGGCCGTCTGTATTTCATGCGCCAGTATTTAGAACCCTTGGTCGAAACCTCGAGATATAAACCGCCGCCATCGGCCATTTTGTAGGTTTTGTCTTTTGGCTTTGCGGTCTCGACCTGTCTGGAGTTGAGCTTCATTTGGGGGCACATTTCTAATCGAAGTTAAGATGCCCCCAATTATGCCCCCAATGACATCCGGATTTCAACGGACTACCTCGGACAACTCGGGACAGGAAAATCGCTGCAAGCATTGATTTTAAAGGGTTTGGCGGACTTTCTCGGATGGTCTTGGAAGTACTAATGGTGCCGAAGGCCGGACTCGAACCGGCACGTATTTCTACGGTTGATTTTGAATCAACTGCGTCTACCGATTTCGCCACTTCGGCACTGAAGGGGATGCGGAAACGTTGTGGATTATACCTGTCGCGCGCCGCCATGCAAGCGACGACGCGCGAAACCCACGCTAAGTGCCCAAAAAACCAGCGCCCTTTCACTCCAGCTCAGACACCGCCAGTCGAATCACCCTCGCCGCCTTCTGCTCCGGCAGCGCCAGCACCTTGGCCCACATCTCCTGCACCATATCGCAGGAGAGCTTCTCTTTGCCCGCCGCCTTCTCAGGCATCTGCAGCAGCTGGATGTCCTCGCCGTACTTATCGGCAAGCGCCTTCATAATCGGTCGCACATCCTCGACGGCCGCCTCGCGTTCGGCCGGGGTCACGGTGTGGCGGTTTTTGCCGTAGGCCGCGCGCATCATGTCGGCGTCGGCCTGCATGCGCCGCGTCATCAGGTCTTTATCCAGCATGCGCATCGGGTTCACGCCGCCCTTCACCATCGGGTAGAGGAAGCGGAAGCAGGCGTCGTCGCTCACCTTCTGGATGGCGGCGGTCTGCTCCATATTGATGGTCATGTAGTTCACCACGTTGGCGTCCGGGGCGTTTTGCAGGCGCGACATCTGCAGATGCAGGATCTGCGGCTGGATGGTGTCGATAATCTGCTGCTCCGGCTCGCCCGCTTTTTGCAGGGCGGCCATCTGGTCGAGGATGCGCTGATGCAGCGCGGGCTCCTGCTCCTTAATCACCTGCCAGGCGGGCATCGCGTTGAGGGCGTTATCCATCTGCCGTTCCGGGGCGCGCTGCCTGTCGAAAAACACCCAGAACGCCACGGCGGCAGCCGCAATGACGACAATAACAATACGGGTCCACGTTTTATTCATCTCGCATCCTTATCCTTGAGTTGTGCCGGTTTACACCGGCACGCCGCTGTGGAAGCGAAACTCGTTGTCCGGTGTCGAGATAAGTGTGGCTTCAATTTCGCCAAAAAGCTTTATGCGCGGTGAGATATCGTCGTCGCTCACCTGCCGGGCGAGCGTCAGGTAGTCCTGATAGTGGCGCGCTTCCGAGCGCAGCAGCGAGAGATAGAACTTTTGCAGGTCGTCGTCGAGGTACGGAGCCAGCGCGGCGAAGCGTTCGCAGGAGCGGGCTTCGATGTAGGCGCCGCAGATGAGCTTGTCGATCAGCGTCAGCGGTTCGTGGGTGCGCACGTCCTTCAGCATCCCTTTGGCGTAGCGGCTGGCGGTGATTTTGACGTACGGAATGTCGCGGGCCAGCATCGCCTCGCGCACCTGCCAGAAGTGGTGAAGCTCCTCTTTAATCAGCAGCACCATGCTGTCGATGAGCGCCTGGCCCCACGGGTCGTCGGTTTTGGGCATCACGCTTTTGCCAATCTGCTTATGCAGGGCAATGAAGTCCGGCTCCGGGCCGTCGCGGAAGGCGAACTGTTCGTAGGATTTGAGCCAGTCGAGCAGCGCGTCGGCACCGCTTTCGTCGGCGACGTATTTACGCACCAGCAGCAGCGCGGTCTGGGCGGCCTTGAGCTCGCACACCATGTGGTCGGTGAGCAGCAGCGGCAGGTTCGCCGGGTCGCGGGCTTTATCAATCCATGCTTGCGGGGTCGGGCACTGGAGGAAGCTGAGTACGGGGGCGAGTATCTGCGGGTAATCCATGGTTCTGCCTTGAAAAAGCGGTGGCGCGGGCCACCGCCTGAAACGCTTAGTGACGCACGCCGTCGTCGTCTTCGTCGACGTAATCTTCGTCGTCGCCTTCTTCGCCGTCTTCACCGTTCGGATCTTCGAAGTAGGTTCCCCAGCCGTCGTATTCCACGTCAAACTTCTCGGCCAGGTTCATCAGCTGTTCTACCTGCGCGTCGATCAGCTCCGCCTTCAGCGCGCCTTCGCTCAGGATGTCGCAGCAGATGACGGTGTCGCCCTCTTCCACTTCCAGCTCTTCCGGCTCGGTCACTTCGTAACCCAGCTTGAAGGCTTCCACGGCCATTTTTTCCAGCGCGTCGAAATCATCCGCAGAGAAATGGTGCTCGATGGTGTACAGCGCGTCCGGATCGCTACCATCTTCCAGCAGCTCTTCAATAATCAGGCGCGTCTCTTCGCGTTGCTCTTCCAGGTGTTCCGGGTTTGCCATGGCTCAATCCTCTTTAAAGTGCGGCAGATACTTCTATTTTCACACACGGACGGGTTTGCCTCCACCTTTGTAAGAAAGAATTGTGAAACGGGGTTGCAAATGAATAATTACACATATAAAGTGAATTTTAATTCAATAAGTGGCGTTCGCCATGTGAGGATAAAATGTCTGATCTGTACAAGAAACACTTTCTGAAATTGCTCGACTTTACCCCTGCACAGTTCACTTCTCTGCTGACCCTTGCCGCACAGCTCAAAGCCGATAAGAAAAAGGGCAAGGAAGTACAAAAACTTACCGGTAAAAACATCGCGCTCATCTTCGAAAAAGACTCGACCCGTACCCGTTGCTCTTTCGAAGTTGCCGCATTTGACCAGGGCGCACGCGTCACCTATTTAGGGCCGAGCGGCAGCCAGATTGGGCATAAAGAGTCAATTAAGGACACCGCGCGCGTTCTCGGGCGGATGTACGACGGCATTCAGTATCGCGGCCACGGCCAGGAAGTGGTCGAGACGCTGGCGCAGTATGCGGGCGTGCCGGTGTGGAACGGGCTGACCAACGAGTTCCACCCGACCCAGCTGCTGGCGGACCTGCTAACCATGCAGGAGCACCTGCCGGGCAAGGCGTTTAACGAGATGACGCTGGTCTATGCGGGCGACGCGCGCAACAACATGGGCAACTCAATGCTGGAAGCGGCGGCGCTGACAGGGCTGGATCTGCGCCTGGTGGCCCCGAAGGCCTGCTGGCCGGAAGAGAGCCTGGTGGCGGAGTGCAGCGCGCTGGCGGAGAAGCACGGCGGGAAAATCACGCTGACGGAAGACGTGGCGGCGGGCGTGAAGGGCGCGGACTTTATCTATACCGACGTGTGGGTGTCGATGGGTGAAGCCAAAGAGAAGTGGGCGGAGCGTATCGCGCTGCTGCGCGGGTATCAGGTGAACGCGCAGATGATGGCGCTGACCGGCAATCCGAACGTGAAGTTCCTGCACTGTCTGCCCGCGTTCCATGACGACCAGACCACGCTCGGCAAGCAGATGGCAAAGGAGTTCGACCTGCACGGCGGGATGGAGGTGACGGACGAGGTGTTTGAGTCGGCGGCGAGCATCGTGTTCGACCAGGCGGAAAACCGGATGCATACGATTAAGGCGGTGATGGTGGCGACGCTTGGGGAGTGATTGACTCCTCTTCGGTCTGGTGCCCTCACCCCGGCCCTCTCCCACGGGGAGAGGGAGAAAACCCTAAAAACGACAACAGCGTTATCGTCTGACAGAAAAATACATTTTACTGACGCTTTCTCAGATAGGCATTAACCATAATAGATATTTATATTTTTATTAACCATTATTTACTGAGTAGATAATGGTTAATATCAGGTCATTATCAATTACAAAACATTGTATATATTCGGTGTAATGTTTCCTTATTACTTCATTTCATTAATAAGGATGATTGTATGTCATGGAATAAGCACGAGGCTGTGTCTTATGCTCGCAGCCACGCGCACCATTACAGCACGGGTTACTGCGCTCGCGCCGTAGCCGCGGCTATCCGCGCCGGAGGATTAGAAATTAATGGCGCTGATGCAAAAAACTTCTGGCGCTCTCTTGAGAAAGCAGGATTCAGCAAGGTGTACGGCACCCTCATTGAGGGTGATGTTGCAGTCATTGACGCATTGCCTGGTGCGCATCAGAACGGGCATGCATGCATCTATGACGGTTCGGGTACCTGGTATTCAGATTTTAAACAGAATAGTCTTTATCCCGGCCAGAGATATCGGAAGATACAGCCAAAAATCACCTTTTACAGGCACTACTGATATGAAAAGCACCTTACTTCTTTGCTGCCTGTTTTCTTTCTCTGCTATGGCCGGCCATTCTGACCCGATTGAGCGTGCTGTAAAATTTAACAGCTGGTACGTAAATCAAATCAACAAAGACGTATTTCCCATTACTGATGGAAACGAAATAGATAAATATGTCACAGCATCAACAATGAAAAAACTCCGTCACGCGCAGGATCCTCGCTATGCAGACGAAGAGTTTTACGAGGCCGATATATTTTTAAAAGCGCAATACATCGGCGATGACTGGCCGCAGAATGTAACAGCCATAGCCGGGGATACCGATCCAGTCTGTGTCAACGTATACATTGCATTCGGTAAAAAGCAGGACCACATAGTCATAGACTGCATGGTTAAAGAAGACAACTTATGGAAGGTACAGTCAGTTTCTGCTGTTGAATTTTCAAGAAACCTGACTATACCGAACTGAGCCAAACGACGTACCGGCAATAATATTGATACTGCGCGCTCTTTTTGCCGGGTGGCGCAGCGCTTACCCGGTCTACAAAACCCGTAGGCCCGTGCAAGCGCTGCGCCGCCGGGCGAATCAGGCGACGATGCGGCTGATGCCCTTTCTCCCACAACCCGCTCTACTCAATTGATTTTTCACCCTGAAAAAGGTACGTTTTCGCCTTAATTCCAGCGTGGACATACCAGCATTATGCCGATTATTCAGTCTGTTGAACGTGCTTTGCAGATCCTCGACCTGTTCAACGAGCAGGCCACCGAGCTTAAGATCACCGACATCAGCAAACTGATGGGGCTGAGCAAGAGTACCCTCCACTCGCTGCTGAAAACCCTCCAGCTTCATGGCTATATCGATCAGAACCCGGAGAACGGTAAGTATCGCCTCGGCATGAAGCTGGTCGAGCGCGGTCATTTTGTCGTGGGCTCCATCGATATTCGCCAGAAGGCGAAAGGCTGGCTGACGGAGCTGTCCCAGCGGACCGGGCAGACCACCCATCTGGGGATCCTGGACGGGCGTGAAGGGGTCTATATCGAGAAGATTGAAGGCAAGCTGGCCGCCATCGCCTATTCGCGCATTGGCCGCCGCCTGCCGGTTCACGCCACCGCCATCGGCAAGGTGTTGATTGCCTGGCTGGGCGAGACCGAGCTGAACGCCCTGCTGGAGGGCTATCAGTACACCACCTTTACGCCCGCGACCCTCGCCTCTCGCGAAGCCTTAGTGGCCGCCCTGGCGCAGACCCGCGATCAGGGTTTTGCCCTGGACCGCGAAGAGAACGAGCAGGGCGTGCGCTGCGTGGCGGTGCCGGTGTGGAACCATGAATCTCGCGTCATCGCCGCCCTGAGCCTGTCGACGCTGACCTCCCGCGTGGACGACGCGGAGTTGGCTAATTTCCGCGAGCAGCTTCAGCAGGCCGGGCTCGAGCTCTCACGCGCGCTGGGCTACCCGGCCTGAGCCGTTAGACCGGCTCGTAGGTGAAATAGTCGAAGTCCGCGTGGCAGCCGTCGCCGCTGATGTCCTCGCAGTGCAGCCCCACAAACGCGCCGGTGAAGAAGCCGCGCCCGCCGATGTAGTCGTCCGACAGCTTCCACGCATCATACGTTACCGGCACGGTGTGCCACGTCTCGCCGTCGAACGAGTAGCTGTAGCGGTAGACCAGCGTATCCACATCTACCCGCAGCCAGACGCTCTCCGCGCTCTCCGGCACCGGAATGGGCTGCTCGTGCAGCGGCCATGACGGTACGTTGTGGTCGAGCTGGATAACCTTAATCGTTCTGCCCTGCCCCTCCTCGTAGTCCACAAAGCAGTAGCTCCAGTTTTTGCTGTTGTAGTAGCAGGACAGCCCCGCGCTCTGCTGGAAGTGGACCGGCGAAAACTGCATCCGCGTTTCTGAACGGAAGGCGAAGTGCTGCCAGCGGCGCGCCACGGTCGACTGGGTAAAGGTCGAGTTGAGCGAGTCGTTGCCGTAGAGCCGTAAATAGCCCGGGCGCGCGGTGAGCGAGCCGAGGGTGTCGTCGAACGGAATGCGCAGGGTCTGCAGTTCCGGGTCAAGCGAACTGGCGTCGAAATCGTCCCGCCAGCTGCTCTGAACGGCTGCAGGCTGTTCCACCACCTGCGGGCCTTTCACGGTCAGCTGCGCATGCTTGCCGCCTTCCACGTACGGCCAGCCGTCGCGCCACTCAATGCGGGCGATACCGGTCTCGCGCCCCAGCGGGCAGTAGCCGCGCCCGCCGGCGGCCAGCAGCGGCACGCCGGGCAGGCGCAGCGGGCGGCTGGTGAGGTAGGCCATGTACCACTCTCCGGTGTGGGTCTGCAGCAGCGAGCCGTGGCCGCTCTTCTGCAGCGGGTTCTCCGGCAGGTGCCAGCTGGTCATCATCGTCACGTCCGGGTGCAGCTCGTACGGCCCGTCGATATTTTTTGAACGCAGCACCACGACGGCGTGCTCGTAGCTGGTGCCGCCCTCGGCGACCATCAGATAGTACCATCCCGCGTGGTGGTACAGGTGCGCGCCTTCGGTGTAGCAGAGCGGCGTGCCGGTAAACAGGGTTTTGCGCTCGCGCGAGAGCGTGCCGGTCAGCGGATCAAACTCCTGCATCACGATGGTGTTGTGTGGGTTGCTGTGGTGGCGCGGCCCCCACGGGCGGTAGATATAGTATTTGCGGCCATCGTCGTCGTGGAACAGGGACGGGTCAAACCCGCCGTTGCCCATCGGGATCGGCTCGCTCCACGGTCCCTCAGTGGAGGGCGCGGTGACAAGGAAGTTACGGCCGTTTTTCCACGGCGAGTCGACAATCTTCACGTCGGTGTAAAGCAGCCAGAATTTACCGTCGGCATAGCTCAGGCACGGCGCCCAGATGCCGCCGGAGTCCGGGTTGCCCTTCATGTCCAGCATCGACACGCGGTCCAGCGGGGTGCTGACCAGCGACCAGTTTTTCAGGTCGCGGGAGTGGTAGATGCGCACGCCGGGGAACCACTCGAAGGTCGAGGTGGCGATGTAGTAGTCCTCGCCCTGGCGGCACAGGGACGGGTCCGGATTAAAGCCGGTGAGTATCGGGTTGGTGATTTCCATATTGCCTCCGGTTAATGGGATGCGGCTGTCGCGGCGTCGGGAATGGCCTCGCCCTGCGCCGCGCGGTGTTTGATCAGCTGCTGGCTGATGGCCTCCACGCGGGCGTCGGTGAGCTTGTAGAACGACAGCATGATGAACATGCCCGCGTAGAGCACCACCGGCACCACGCAGAACAGAATTTTGATGGTGGTGAGCACTTCGACCGGCTGCACGCTGCTGCTGGCGGAGTAGTTCACATACGCCAGGATCCAGCCCACCACCGCCCCGCCAATCGCCAGGCCAATCTTCAGGCTGAACAGGTAGGTGGAGAACACCAGCCCGTCGAGGCGGCGACCGCTGCGGCTCTCCTCGTAGTCCACCACGTCAGAGGCCATCAGCCACTGCAGCGGCGTGGTGGTGTTGAAGACGAACAGGAACAGGATGTTGAGGGCAAAAATCAGGGCGATATGCTCCGCCGGGGTGACGAAAATCAGCAGGCTGATAAGCGAGTAGGCGACGATGATCCACTTGAAGGCAGTGACGCGGTCAAAGCGTCCCAGCAGACGGGACGAACAGAGCGAGCCAAACATGGTGGCGAGGCTGCCGTAGAGTAAGAACTGGGTCGCCATCTCCGGGTGATCCATCACGTATTTGACGAAGTAGAGCGTCGCCCCGCCGCGCACCACGTTGGAACAGGTCGCCATCATCTTGAACGCGCACATGATCCGCCACTGGCCGTTGCCGAGCAGCAGCTTGAGATCTTTCACCACCGACGAGCCCGGCTGCACCTCAAAGGTGTAGCGCTCTTTGGTGGTGAAGAAGCAGACGTAGAGCAGCACCACGCCGGTCAGGCCCAGCACGCACATGGCGCCGAAATAGCCCACCTGCTCGTCCCCTTTGCCGATGATGCTCACCAGCGGCAGGGCAATGCCGCTGATGGCGAGCGACCCCGCCGCTGCCAGGAAGAAGCGCCAGGACTGCAGGGCGTGACGCTCTTTCGGGTCGGCGGTGATGACGCCGGGCATGGCGCAGTACGGCACGTTAACGAAGGTGTAGACCAGGGTAAGGAGAATGTAGGTCACGCAGGCGTAGATGATTTTGCCCTGCGCGGAGAAGTCCGGCGTGTAGAAGGTCAGCACGCAGACGATGCCAAACGGGATGGCGCCCCACAGCAGGAACGGGCGGAACTGGCCGTGCCGCGTGCGGGTGCGGTCGACCAGCAGCCCCATCAGCGGGTCGGTCACGGCGTCGAGCACGCGGGAGATTAAAAACAGCGTCCCCATAATGCCCGCCGACAGGCCGAAGACGTCGGTGTAGAAGTAGGCCAGCAGGAACATCGTGGCCTGCCAGACGAAGCCGCAGGCGGTGTCACCCAGCCCGTAGCCAATTTTGTCTTTCATGGTTAATTGCGTCATCAGAATTACACCCTTATGTAGTGTGCTGAATTACAACATCGTGTTAATGGAGTGTAATGAGCTGTTCAATTAACCAGCAATGGTCATATCTTATTTCTGAATTACGTTATTTTGCTTTTGTGACGCCAGCGATATATCACAACTTATTGTTTAAATTAATAAAATAAAGACAAGCAAAAGCCGTCCACGGAATATATTCCGTAGACGACAATCGCGTGAAAAATAATTAAATGCCGAGCGCTTTTTTACCGGCGTTAATTACCTCGATAATTTTATCGGTGTCATAAATACAGCCTTTCCAGGTGCCGCCGCTGACCGACTGTAATGCTGCCCACAGGCGGGTGTCGTCCGGCAAAAAGTCGTGGGCGTGCAGGTCCGGGTGCGTCTGCCGCATTGCCAGCTCGCGCGCGCCCTCCTCCGGCGTCAGCGGGTTGTCCTCCTTGCCGATAAAGTTCACGCTACCTGTTAATGTCAGTCGGTCGACGGCTATCTCAATAATGTCATTATTGCGCAGCTTGCCAATCGGCCCGCCCGCCAGCGCCTCCGGCGACACGTGGCCGAAGCAGGCGCCCGTTGACACGCCCGAGAAGCGCGCATCGGTGATTAACGATACCGTCTTGCCCCACGAGATATGCTTCAGCGCGGAGGTAAGCTGGTAGGTCTCTTCCATGCCGGTGCCGGACGGCCCGCCGCCGATGACCACCATGATATCGCCCTGCTTGATCTCTTCCCGCTTGATGGCCTTGATCGCCTGCGCTTCCGAGACAAACACCCGCGCCCGACCGGTGTGGCGGTAAACGCCATCTTCACCGACGACCGACGAGTCGATCGCCGTGGCCTTGATCACCGAGCCTTCCGGCGCGATGTTGCCCGTCGGGAAGCAAACCGTTGAGGTCAGCCCTTTCGCTTTTGCCTTCTCCGGCGGCAGGATCACGTCATCCGGCTCCACGCCGTCCTGCTCGCGCAGGCACTGGCGGAAGCGCTTACGTCGCTCGGACGCCTGCCACCAGTCGAGGTTCTCGCCGACCGTCTGGCCGGTGACGGTCATGGCGTCCAGATGCAGCAGGCCGAGATCGCGCAGATGGAGCATCACCTCCGGCACGCCGCCCGCCAGGAAGGCGCGCACGGTCGGGTGATAGTCCGGGCCGTTGGGCAGCACGCTGACCAGGCGCGGCACCTTACGGTTGACGCGCGTCCAGTGCTCTACGTCCGGGATTGTGCAGCCAGCCGCGTGGGCGATGGCCGGAATGTGCAGCAGTAAATTGGTCGAGCCGCCGAACGCCGCATGGATCACCATGGCGTTTTCGATAGCTTTGTCGGTAAGGATATCGCGCGTGGTGATGCCGCGGTTATCCAGCTCGCTTACGGCCCGCGCCGACTGGCGGGCAATCTCCAGCCACACCGCCTGCCCGGACGGGGCCAATGCGGAGTGCGGCAGCGCCAGACCCAGCGCTTCCGCGACCACCTGCGAGGTGCCCGCCGTGCCGAGGAACTGACACCCGCCGCCCGGCGAGGCGCAGGCGCGACAGCCCAGCTCGGCGGCCTCCTGCAGGGAGAGTTCGTGGTTGGCAAAGCGCGCGCCGATGGTCTGCACCTTGCCCGCATCTTCCCCCACGGTCGGCGGCAGCGTCGCCCCGCCCGGCACCAGAATGGTCGGCAGGTCGTGCATCGAGGCCAGGGCAATCATGGTGGCGGGCAGCCCTTTATCACAGGTGGCGACGCCGATCACCGCCCGCCGCGTGGGCAGAGAGCGGATCAGACGGCGAAACACGATCGCCGCGTCGTTGCGGTACGGCAGGGAGTCGAACATGCCGTGCGTGCCCTGAGAGCGCCCGTCGCACGGATCGCTGACGAAAGCTGCAAACGGGATCCCGCCGTTGCGGGTGATCTCCTTCGCCGCTGCCTGCATCTGCATACCGATTTCCCAGTGCCCGGTGTGGTAGCCCAGCGCAACCGGGCGTCCGTCCCCGGCGCGGATCCCGCCCTGGGTGCCGATAATCAGCACCTCTTTGCCGGTCAGCCTGTTGGCGTCCCAGCCCATTCCTGCGTTCTGCGTCATGCCGAACAGGTTGCCGCTGGGGGATTCCATCAGCATCTGCGGGGTCAGCGGCAGCGCGCCCTGCGGCCCCGCCGCGTGGGTGATCACCGCATAAAACGCATCGTCCTGTGGGGTGAAAATTTTCTCGATGGCCATGGTTATCGTCCGGCTCAGCAGAGCTTGAGCTGTTGCAGCAGGGTTTTCAGCTGCGCCTTGCGCGGCTCGTCCAGCGGCGAGGCGGGCGGCAGCACGTGCGTCGAGACAGGGCGACCGCAGAGCGCTATCGCCTCTTTAATGACGTTCACAAACGGCGTATCCAGCTGATACATCTGCGGGATTTGCAGCAGGGTCTGATGATACTCAGCCGCTTTCGCCACGTCTTTATCCCGCCAGGCTTTCAGAAGATTCACCGACACCTGTGGGGCAAAGTTGACGCTCGCCGAAATCGCCCCGTCGCCGCCGAGCAGCAGGGTATTAAACAGATGATCGTCGTAGCCGCACAGCACGGTGAAGTGCGGATGGGCGGCTTTGACGGTGTGGATCATGCTGCGCAGGTGGGCGACGGAGTCGATGGTGTCTTTGATGCCGACGATGTTGCTGCGCGAGTCGGCCAGGGTTTTCACCAGCGCCGGGGCCAGATCCTGCCCGGTCAGCGCCGGGAAGTTATAGAGCATTACCGGCAGCGTGACGCTGTCCGCCACCTGCTCGAAATAGCGGATCAGGTTCGCTTCCGACACTTTCCAGTAATAAGGGTTGATCACCACGATGCCGTCCGCCCCCGCCTGCTGCGCGTGCTGGCTGAGCGCAATGGTTTCCCGGGCGTTGGTGCCGCCGGTGCCGATCAGCACCGGTACGCGACGATCGACGCGATCGATAGCAAATTGGGCAATGGTTTTACGCTCTTCGGCGCTGAGCTGGGAGAACTCGCCGCCGCTGCCCAGGAAGAACAGGCCGTCAACGCCTGCCGCGATCAGATCGTCGATCAGCGCGGCGGTGCCCTGCTTATCGAGCTGGCCATCGGCGGAAAAAATGGTGGAGACAGGGGGAATGATTCCCGTAAACAACGCGGACTGCGGCATGAGATCTCCTTGCTGAATTATTTTGTTCTACATTATAGAACATCGTTCATTAAATTAACGATCATACTATGACGCAGGAAAAGCGCAGGTAAATGGGAAGGGAAGAGGGAGTGTGGGAAATTTAAGCTGGATCACATATTGCGTGGGTGCGGTCTGGTGCCCTCACCCCGGCCCTCTCCCACGGGGAGAGGGTTAGGGTGAGGGGTCAGGGTTACTCCACCAGCATTTTAACAACCACTTTCCTGACCTTCGCAGGCGCGCCCACCGCGCACAGCGGCTTGTGCACCTCACCCGGCCAGAACACCACAAAATCCCCTTCGCTAAGCACCACGGTTTTCTCCTGCTCGCCTTCCGGCAGGAACGCGATGTCTTTGTCCGCCAGCCAGTCGGTGTCGGGCGTACCGTACGGCAGTGTGCTGAAGGTCATCCCCTCCTGGCCCTTCATGATTATCTGGATGTCCAGATAGCGCGCGTGGTACTCGGCGCGGCGCTCGGCGAACGGCTGGGTCATGTCTTCCGAGACCAGATAAAAGAGGCTGCTGCCGTTGATGTCGTGCTTGCCGAGCGGCGTGGCGTCGGTGACGTGGGCTTTAACGTGCTCGATGGCCTGACGCAGATCGTCAGGCAGCCAGGAGTGCAGATGGTGGATGTTGCCGATAATCATGTGAAATTCCTCTATGTAAAACAACGTTTCATTTTTATCTCTTATACGAGAGTTAAGGCTGCCATACCAGCGCTTTTTAGACGGGTTTTGCGCGAACGCATGTTTATCGGGAATGGTGTTAATTTGCTGTTAATCCTGCCCAGGCAATTATGCAGGGGTTATGCATAACCTCGATCGGCGCTTATCGCACGGCTGTTCTAACCTCTTGATCATGCTCTCTAATTAACAAAACCCCATGCCGCCTCACACTTTACTGTTTTGATAATTTGCTCTAAAAAACCATAATTATTTATTGATTTTTCTTAAGTGCAAAATAGTTAATTACGTTAATTGCATAGCCATTCTTACCCATGAATCTTATCGTTTAAAATCAGTCACATAACAATATATGTCAAAAGATTAAAATCTACAAAACAATAACAACCTCAAATAATGCCACCGAATCCTGCTTAGCTATTCACCCATCAATAATATGAAATTAATCATTATCTGATGCGAATCATGCAAATGAAAACAAATCCCTTAATATCCATTTTCGCGTGAGCAACATCACAATACAGATTATTTAACTGCCTAGTATGAATCACGAAATCAATTGAGCTTAGCCGCCATGAAATTAAATACGTTACATGGCGCATGCCCTTTTTATTCTGAAAAACAGTTAAAGGAATAATTATGGAAAAGCATTACGTCGGTTCTGAAATTGGTCAATTGCGTAGCGTTATGCTGCACCGCCCAAATTTAAGTCTGAAACGCTTAACGCCATCGAATTGCCAGGAGCTGCTTTTCGATGACGTGCTCTCGGTTGAGCGGGCGGGTGAGGAGCATGACATCTTCGCAAACACGCTGCGCGAGCAGGGTGTGGAAGTCCTGCTGTTGACCGACCTTCTGACACAAACCCTTGATATTGCAGAGGCGAAGGCCTGGCTGCTGGAGACGCAAATCTCCGACTATCGTCTCGGCCCCACCTTTGCCGGCGACGTTCGCGGCTGGCTGGCGGATATGCCGCACCGCGAACTGGCGCGCAGGCTGAGCGGCGGATTAACCTACGGTGAAATTCCGGCGGCGATTAAAAATATGGTGGTAGATACCCACACGGCGAATGATTTTATTATGAAGCCGCTGCCAAACCATTTATTTACCCGTGATACCTCCTGCTGGATCTATAACGGCGTCTCTATTAACCCGATGGCCAAACCGGCCCGTCAGCGCGAAACCAATAACCTGAGGGAAATATATCGCTGGCACCCGGCGTTCGCCGACGGCGATTTTATTAAGTATTTCGGCGACGAGAATATTAATTACGACCACGCCACCTTAGAAGGCGGTGACGTATTAGTGATTGGCCGCGGCGCGGTATTAATCGGCATGTCCGAACGTACGACGCCGCAGGGCGTGGAATTTCTCGCCAACAGCCTGTTCAAACACCGTCAGGCCGAGCGAGTGATCGCCGTTGAGCTGCCAAAACACCGCTCCTGCATGCACCTCGACACCGTCATGACCCACATCGACGTGGATACCTTCTCCGTCTACCCGGAAGTGGTGCGCAAAGACGCCCAGTGCTGGACGCTCACCCCGGACGGACGCGGCGGCCTGCTGCGTACCCAGGAAACCGACCTGCTGCACGCCATCGAGAAGGCGCTCGGCATTAACCAGGTACGTCTGATCACCACCGGCGGCGACGCCTTTGAGGCCGAACGCGAGCAGTGGAACGACGCCAATAACGTGCTGACCATCCGCCCCGGCGTGGTGATCGGCTACGAGCGCAACGTCTGGACCAACGAGAAGTACGACAAAGCGGGTATCACCGTGCTGCCCATCCCGGGCGACGAACTCGGACGCGGCCGCGGCGGCGCGCGCTGCATGAGCTGCCCGCTGGAACGCGACGGAATTTAAAGGAGCCATCATGGAACGAAAACCCACTCTGGTTGTGGCCCTGGGCGGCAACGCGCTGCTCAAGCGCGGCGAGCCGCTGGAAGCGGAGATCCAGCGCCAGAACATCGAGCAGGCCGCCCGCACCATCGCCGGGCTGACGGCGCAGTGGCGCGTGGTGCTGGTACACGGCAACGGGCCGCAGGTCGGACTGCTGGCGCTGCAGAACAGCGCCTACGACAAAGTGACGCCCTACCCGCTGGACGTTCTCGGCGCCGAAAGCCAGGGAATGATCGGCTACATGCTCCAGCAGGCGCTGAAAAACAGCCTGCCGCAGCGGGAGGTGAGCGTTCTGCTCACCCAGGTAGAAGTGGACGCCGCCGATCCGGCCTTCAGCAACCCGACCAAGTACATCGGCCCGGTGTACAGCGAAGCCCAGGCAAAAACGCTGGCGACGGAGAAAGGTTGGGTGTTTAAGGCCGACGGCAAGTACTTCCGCCGCGTGGTGCCCTCTCCGCAGCCTAAGCGCATCGTCGAGAGCGACGCCATCACGGCGCTGATCCAGCGCGATCACCTGGTGATCTGCAACGGCGGCGGCGGCGTGCCGGTAGTGGAGAACGCCAACGGCTATCGCGGCATTGAGGCGGTGATCGACAAAGACCTCTCCGCCGCCCTGCTGGCGCGCCAGATCGAGGCCGACGCCCTGCTGATCCTGACCGATGCCGACGCGGTGTACCTCGACTGGGGCAAACCGACCCAGCGCCCGCTGGCGCAGTTGACGCCGGAGCTGCTCAGGGGCATGCAGTTCGACGCCGGATCGATGGGGCCGAAAGTGGCCGCCTGCCGCGAGTTCGTTGAAGCCTGCAACGGCATTGCCGGGATCGGCGCGCTGGCCGACGGCGCGGAGATCCTCGCGGGCGAGAAAGGCACGCTGATTCGTAACTGAACACTCATTTTAAAAAGGATTTAGCCATGACCATCAACCTGAAAAACCGCAACTTCCTGAAACTGCTGGACTACACCCCGGCGGAGATCCAGTACCTGATCGACCTCGCCATCGAGCTCAAGGCCGCCAAAAAAGCCGGGCGCGAGAAGCAAACCCTGGTCGGGAAAAACATCGCCCTGATCTTTGAAAAAACCTCCACCCGTACCCGCTGCGCCTTCGAAGTGGGCGCGTTCGACCAAGGCGCGCAGGTGACCTATCTCGGCCCAAGCGGATCGCAGATTGGCCATAAAGAGTCGATGAAAGACACCGCCCGCGTGCTGGGCCGCATGTACGACGGCATCGAATACCGCGGCTATGGTCAGGCCATCGTCGAAGAGCTGGGCGAGTATGCGGGCGTGCCGGTGTGGAACGGCCTGACCGATGAGTTCCACCCAACGCAAATCCTCGCCGACCTGATGACCATGCTGGAGCACTCCCCGGGCAAAACCCTGCCGGAACTGAGCTTTGCCTATCTCGGCGACGCGCGCAACAACATGGGCAACTCCCTGATGGTGGGCGCGGCCAAGATGGGGATGGATATCCGCCTCGTCGCGCCGAAATCCTTCTGGCCGGAAGCGGGGCTGGTTGAGCAGTGCCGCGCCATTGCGAAAGAGACGGGCGCGCGCATCACCCTCACCGACGACGTGGAAGAAGGCGTGCAGGGGACCGATTTCCTCTACACCGACGTGTGGGTCTCCATGGGCGAGCCGAAGGAAGCCTGGGCCGAGCGCGTCAGCCTGATGAAGCCATATCAAATTAACGCCCAGGTGATGAAGGCCACCGGCAACCCGAACGTCAAATTCATGCACTGCCTGCCGGCGTTCCACAACGAGCACACCAAAGTGGGCCGTGAGATCGAGATGGCGTACGGCCTGAAGGGGCTGGAAGTGACGGAAGAGGTCTTCGAATCGCCGAATTCCATCGTCTTTGACGAAGCAGAGAACCGCATGCACACCATCAAAGCGGTCATGGTGGCGACACTCGGCGACTAATCACCGCCCGGCGCGCCGCGGGTGCGCCGGGTTTAAGGAGAACATCATGGGCAAGTTCAAGTTTCCCTCCGCTTACACCATTCTCTTTTTCCTGATTGCCGTTGTGGCGGCGCTGAGCTGGGTCGTCCCCGCCGGTCAGTACCAGATGGCGATGAACGAAACCCTCGGTAAAGAAGTCCCGATTGCCGGAACGTACGCGCACGTGGCGGCACATCCGCAGGGGCTGGTTTCCGTCCTGATGGCGCCCATCGCCGGGCTGTACGATCCGGTCTCCGGCCAGGCCGGGGCGATCGACGTCGCGCTGTTTATCCTGATCATCGGCGGTTTTCTCGGGATCGTCACCAAAACCGGGGCGATTGATGCGGGGATCGAACGCGTCACTACGCGACTACGCGGGCGCGAGGAGTGGATGATCCCGATCCTTATGGCGCTGTTTGCCGCGGGCGGCACGATTTACGGCATGGCCGAAGAGTCACTGCCCTTCTATACCCTGCTGGTGCCGGTGATGCTGGCCGCGCGGTTCGATCCGGTTGTCGCCGCTTCTACCGTGCTGCTCGGGGCGGGGATCGGCACGCTGGGTTCTACCATCAACCCGTTTGCCACGGTCATCGCCGCCAACGCCGCCGGGATCCCCTTTACCAACGGCATCGCCCTGCGCGTGGCGCTGCTGGTTATCGGCTGGATCATCTGCGTGGCGTGGGTGATGCGTTACGCCCGTAAGGTGCGCCAGGATCCGTCGCTGTCGATCGTTGCGGATAAGCAGGAAGAGAACCGCGCCCATTTTCTCGGCGACAAGGGCGAACAGTCGCTGGAATTCACCCTGGTGCGCAAAATCATCCTGGTGATTTTCGCCCTCGCCTTCGCGGTGATGATCTACGGCGTGGCGGTGCTGGGCTGGTGGATGGCAGAGATCTCAGCGGTGTTTCTCGCCAGCGCGATCATCGTCGGCCTGATTGCCCGCATGAGCGAAGAGGAGCTGACGTCGACGTTTATCAACGGCGCGCGAGATTTGCTGGGCGTCGCGCTGATTATCGGCATCGCGCGCGGTATCGTAGTCATCATGGATAAGGGCATGATTACCCACACCATTTTGCACAGCGCGGAAGGGCTGGTCAGCGGGTTGTCCACGGTAGCGTTTATCAACGTGATGTACTGGCTGGAGGTCGTGCTGTCGTTTCTTGTGCCTTCTTCATCCGGCCTGGCCGTTCTGACGATGCCGATCATGGCGCCGCTTGCCGATTTCGCTAACGTCAACCGCGACCTGGTGGTGACGGCTTACCAGTCGGCCTCCGGCATCGTTAACCTCGTCACGCCCACTTCTGCCGTCGTGATGGGCGGGCTGGCTATCGCCCGCGTGCCCTACGTGCGTTATCTGAAATGGGTGGCGCCGCTGCTGGGCATTTTAACGGTGGTGATTATGGTGGCGTTAAGTCTGGGTGCCTTGTTGTGATTTGCCGGATGGCGCTGCGCTTATCCGGCCTACGGATCGGTGCGGTGCCACCGGTTATTTCGGGAACTGATATGGGAACTATGATGGATTACGAAGAGTACTCTCCCAAAGAGCAACTACAGCTGACGGTCTGCCAGCGCCTGATCGCAGAAAAGAGTTACCTCTCTCAGGAGGAGATCCGCCGGGATTTACAGGAGTGTGGTTTTGAGACCATCAGCCAGTCCACCGTTTCACGTCTGCTTAAATTGCTCGGTATCATAAAAATTCGAAATGCCAAAGGGCTTAAGATTTATTCGCTGAATCCCCAGCTGCGCCCTGCCCCCGACGCCGCGCGTACCGTGTCCGAAATGGTGGTCAGCGTCGAGCATAATAGCGAGTTTATCCTTGTTCATACCGTCGCCGGATATGGCCGCGCGGTGGCGCGTATTCTGGATTATCACCAGCTTCCGGAAATATTAGGCGTGGTGGCCGGCAGCAGTATTGTCTGGGTCGCCCCCCGGGTGGTGAAGCGTACCGCGCTGGTGCATAAGCAAATTAATTATTTACTCAGAACGCATTAATATTCATAAAGAACCGTTTGCATTGAGTAAAGCGTGCATTAAATCGCTTGATCCGAAAAGCGAGCTGCGTATAATGCCCAACAATTTGCCGGGAGGAAGCATGGTCAAGCGTGTACGACATAACGTCTTACCGCGTCTGAAATCAGACGCTGGCCTGCCGTTTTTCTTCCCGTTGCTAAACCTATTCCCAGAGCCCCTCATTTGAGGGGCTTTTTTTTGCCCGGCGTCAGGAGATAAACATGAATCCGCTTTATCAAAAACACATCATTTCCATAAACGACCTCAGCCGCGAAGAGCTGGAACTGGTTCTGGAAACCGCGGCAAAACTGAAGGCCAATCCGCAACCGGAGCTGCTGAAGCACAAGGTGATTGCGAGCTGCTTCTTTGAAGCCTCAACCCGCACCCGCCTCTCCTTTGAGACCTCCATGCACCGCCTGGGCGCGAGCGTGGTGGGCTTCTCGGACAGCAGCAACACGTCGCTGGGTAAAAAAGGCGAGACCCTGGCGGATACCATTTCAGTGATTAGCACCTACGTCGACGCAATTGTGATGCGTCATCCACAGGAGGGCGCGGCGCGCCTCGCGACCGAGTTTTCCGGCGGCATTCCGGTGCTGAACGCCGGCGACGGTGCCAACCAGCACCCAACGCAGACGCTGCTGGACCTGTTCACCATTCAGGAGACGCAGGGCAAACTTGAGAACCTGAACATCGCCATGGTTGGCGACCTTAAATACGGCCGCACCGTTCACTCCCTGACCCAGGCGCTGGCGAAATTTAACGGCAACCGCTTCTTCTTCATCGCCCCGGACGCACTGGCGATGCCGCAGTACATTCTCGACATGCTGGACGAGAAAGGCATTCAGTGGAGCCTGCATGCCAGCATCGAAGAGGTGATGACCCACGTGGATATTCTCTACATGACCCGCGTGCAGAAAGAGCGTCTGGACCCGTCCGAATACGCCAACGTGAAGGCGCAGTTCGTGCTGCGCGCCAGCGACCTCGAGGGCGCGCGCGACAACATGAAGGTCCTGCATCCGCTGCCGCGCATCGATGAGATCACCACAGACGTGGATAAAACGCCGCACGCCTGGTACTTCCAGCAGGCCGGAAACGGCATCTTCGCCCGCCAGGCGTTACTGGCACTGGTTCTGAATCGCGAATTGGCACTGTAAGGGGAAAACGACCATGACACACGATAACAAACTCCAGGTTGAAGCCATCAAGCGCGGCACCGTGATTGACCACATCCCTGCGCAGGTGGGCTTTAAGCTGCTGACGCTGTTCAAACTGACCGAAACCGACCAGCGCATCACCATCGGCCTGAACCTGCCGTCGGGCGAGATGGGCCGCAAAGACCTGATTAAAATCGAGAACACCTTCCTGACCGACGAGCAGGTCAACCAGCTGTCGCTGTACGCGCCGGACGCTACCGTCAACCGCATCGACGAGTATGAAGTGGTCGGCAAATCCCGTCCGAGCCTGCCGGATCGCATCGAAAGCGTGCTGGTCTGCCCGAACAGCAACTGCATCAGTCACGCTGAGCCGGTTTATTCCAGCTTTGCAGTGAAAAAACGCGCCGATGACATCGCGCTCAAATGCAAATACTGCGAAAAAGAGTTTTCTCATTATGTGGTGCTGGCCAACTAATTGAGGTTGGTAATGAAATCCCGGCTGTTATAATGGCCGGGAACATTCTTAACGCTGTAATTCTGGAGAAAACATGAGCAAAGTACTCGCGACGGAAAATGCACCAGCGGCTATCGGCCCTTACGTTCAGGGCGTTGATCTGGGTAGCATGATCATCACTTCCGGTCAGATCCCGGTGAACCCAAAAACCGGCGCGGTGCCGGAAGACGTCGCGGCACAGGCGCGTCAGTCGCTGGAAAACGTGCAGGCTATCGTTGAATCTGCCGGTCTGAAAGTGGGCGATATCGTGAAAACCACCGTATTCGTGAAGGATCTGAACGATTTCGCGACCGTTAACGCCACTTACGAAGCATTCTTCACCGAGCACAACGCCACCTTCCCGGCGCGCTCCTGCGTGGAAGTGGCCCGTCTGCCAAAAGACGTGAAAATTGAAATCGAAGCGATCGCCGTTCGTCGTTAATTCGCTTTGGCGATAAAAAAGGCAGCCCAGGCTGCCTTTTTTGTTGCTTGCTACTGATTCCGCGTTGCCCTGAGCAGCGTCTCCAGCGGATAGACCACCGCAATCACCACTTCGTCCTGAACCTTCGCCGCGTTATCCAGCTCGCTCTGAATCGACGCGATCTCTTTATCATCCAGCGTGCCCTGGCGCGCCACCAGATCCGTCAGCCGCAGGCCAATCGACGCCAGCTTATCCACCTCCTGGATCACCGGCTTCATCGCCTTCAGCTGATAGCTGTTTTCGCTTAACGCCAGCGCGTCGCTGGTGTTGCTCTGCCAGCGGTTAAAGACGTGGCGCAGGGCGTCAGCGCTTTCCGTGTCTTCCGCATCGCTCACCAGACGGTCCGCCCATTTGTGCATCTGGCGCACGGTGGCGCTTTCGGCGTTCAGCGCATCCGCAAAGCGGTTGAGGGGCTCGAACTGATGATAGTTTCCGGCCTGAAACTTCAGGTGCTGGCGGGTGTAATACTGCGCGGGCTCTACCGCCTGAGCGAGGATCTGCAGCGGCAGGGTATCGGCATTACCGGCGAGGCGCGTGAACTGCACCTGCTGCTGGGTATGCTGCTGCAGCCCGACCGACACCGTCGACCAGCTGTCCATCGCCTGCAGGCGGGTGTACATGTTATCGACGTCGTTGACGTCCTGCGCGGACCACAGCCGCTCCGCCACCGCAAAGGTGCGCGGCCACAGGCGGATATCCAGCACCGGCGCCACCACGTTTTCCGCCCATAGCGCGGCTTCACCGCCGAGCAGGTTTGCCTGATTCGCCACGTCCGGCACGACCGGCGGAATGCCTTTCGGCACCGCGTCCAGACGCGTGCCGCTGATTGGGTAACGCGTATTCCCCACCAGGAAATAGCCGGTGAGCTTGTCGTTATCGACGGAGACCACCGGGCGCGTCTCGCCCATCCAGGTGTCGACGGTGAAGGTCACCTGGTTGTCGTCACGCCATTCAATATCCTGCACCGCGCGGCGCGATTTCCCGGCAAAATCAATAAACCCGCGCCAGCCTGCGTCCCCTTTCACCAGCGTGAAGCTCCCCTCCACCGGCTTGCCCTTCAGGCGCGGCATGGAAAAGGCCCAGCTTTGGACGCTGTCGGTGTCTGCAATCACATCCACGCCGTTCAGACCCTGCGGGACGATCTCGTTGCGGTAGTGATAGGCGGTGGACTGGGGCTGATCGAGATAGAAACCGGTGGAGAGAATGCTCTTGTAGCCGTTCTGCGCCACCTGCCCCAGCGCGTCCTGCCCCTGCCAGGACTGGATCAGAATGCTTTTCGGCAGATCGGGATGGTAGATCTCATCCCAGCCGACCATCTGGCGGTGATGCTTCTCAAGGATCGTTTCCAGCCTGCGGTTGAAGTAAGCCTGCAGCGCGTGACTGTCCGCCAGCCTGTTGTCGCGCATAAACTGCTGGATGGCCAGGTTCGCTTTCCACTGGCTATCGTCCACCTCATCACCGCCGATGTGCAGGTACGGATCGGGGAAGATCGCCGCCAGTTCGCTGACCATCGCGTCAGCAAAGGCGTAAGTCGCGTCTTTTGTGGGATCCAGCACCGGCTTCAGCACGCCCCAGTGGCGCTCCATGGCGTACGGCCCCGGCGCGCTCATCAGCTCCGGGTAGGCCACGGCAATCGCCGAGGCGTGACCCGGCATGTCGATCTCCGGCACCACGCGAATGCCGCGCTCGGCGGCGTAACGCACCACCTCGCGCATCTGCTCAGGCGTGTAGAACAGCCCGTCGCTGGCAAGCTGCGTCAGCTTAGGGTAGCGCTTCGAGCTGAAGCGCCAGCCCTGATCGTCGGTTAAGTGCCAGTGCAGGACGTTGAGCTTCGCCGCGGCCATGCCGTCGATCTGGCGCTTGATATCCGGCAGCGGAATAAAGTGGCGCGCCGAGTCGAGCAACAGCCCGCGCCACGGGAAACGCGGCGAATCTTCAATGGTAACCCACGGGATCGAGGTGTTTTCCGCCCCGTTCTGCATCAGCTGGAGCAGGGTTTCCATGGCGCGCAGCGCGCCGAAGCGGGTGTTGGCGGAGATATTCACCCCGTTGGCGTCCACCGTGAGCTTATAGGTTTCATCGCTGTCCGGCAGCGGCTGCGGCTTGACCTTTTTGGCAATCGCGATGCGGATAGTCGGTTTGTCCGGCTTTTCAGCCTGCGGCTGCAGCGTCCAGCCGGTTTGCAGGGCGATGCGCTGGCGCAGTCGGTTGACGGCGTCACCGAGATCGTCCCCGCTGACGCTAATGGATACGTTGTTGCTGAGCACCAGCGCGCCCTGGGTCGTCGGGCGTTCGACCTTCGCAGGCCAGGGCATTAAAGGGAGATCCCCTGCCGGGGCGGCAAAGGCAGAAGCGCCGAGCATCAGCCCGGCGGTTAAGAGACTGTACCGTAACATGAATGTTCCTTATCTGACGGGCCAAATAAAGGCAAAACATTCTGTTAACATGCGCTCAATTTGTCGTCAAGCGAATGCGCCGACGGAGATCACAGGTTGTTGAATTTAGGAGGAAAGCTAGCTGCCCGGCGGCGCTGCCGTTACTGCCACCCATACCGACGCGCATAGAATCCTTTCACCATCTGGGTCAGCACCATATAGCCCGCGAGGATCGCCACCAGCCACGGGAAGTAGCTCAGCGGCAGCGCCTGAAGCTGCAGGTAGCTCGCCAGCGGTGAGAACGGCAGCGCGATGCCGAGCGCCATCACAATCCCCGTCATCACAATCAGCGGCCACGCGGCACGGCTCTGGATGAACGGAATGCGGCGGGTGCGGATCATATGCACAATTAGCGTCTGCGACAGCAGGCCTACCACGAACCAGCCGGACTGGAACAGCGTCTGATGTTCCGGGGTGTTGGCATGGAACACAAACCACATCAGGCAGAAGGTCAGGATGTCGAAGATGGAGCTGATCGGGCCAAAGAACAGCATGAAGCGCCCGAGATCTGCCGGGTTCCAGTGCTGCGGCTTCTGGATCTGCTCGTCGTCCACGTTATCAAACGGAATCGCCACCTGAGACACGTCGTACATCAGGTTCTGGATCAGCAGGTGCAGCGGCAGCATCGGCAGGAACGGCAGAAACGCGCTCGCCACCAGCACGCTGAAGACGTTACCGAAGTTGGAGCTGGCGGTCATCTTGATGTACTTGAGCATATTGGCAAAGGTACGGCGCCCTTCGATGACGCCCTCCTCCAGCACCATCAGGCTTTTTTCCAGCAGAATGATATCCGCCGCTTCACGGGCAATATCGACCGCTCCGTCTACGGAGATACCGATATCCGCCGCACGCAGAGCGGGCGCATCGTTGATGCCGTCGCCCATAAAGCCCACCACGTGCCCTTCGCGCTTGAGCAGGGTGACGATGCGCTCTTTGTGCATCGGCGTCAGGCGGGCAAACAGCGTGGTACGCTGGGCAAGCTTCGCCAGCTCGTCATCAGAGAAATGTTCAATATCGCTCCCCACCACCACGTCACCCGCGTCCAGCCCCACCTCGTGGCACACTTTCGCCGCCACCAGCTCGCTGTCGCCGGTGAGGATTTTCACGGTAATACCGCTCGCCTTCAGCGCTTTGAGCGCCGGGGCGGTGGTCTCTTTCGGCGGGTCGAGGAAGGCGATGTAACCTTCGAGGATCAGATCGGATTCGTCAATACGCTGGTAATCACCCTCGCGCGCGGGCAGGAACTTGCTCGCGACCGCCACGACGCGCAGCCCCTGACGGTTCAGGTTGTCGGTGACGCGCTTGATGCGGCGCAGCATAGTGTCGTCCAGCGGCACGATGTCGCCGTTATAGCGAACCTGCGTCGACACGTTAAGGATCTCCTGCAGCGCACCTTTGCAGATCAGCTGATGCACGTCCGTCTGCTCGCTCACCACCACCGACATGCGGCGGCGCTCGAAGTCGAACGGGATCTCATCCACCTTCTGCCAGCGGCCGGAGAGCGTGCGGGCTGATTCTTCATCCACCCCTTCCAGCACCGCAACGTCGAGCAGGTTTTTCAGCCCGGTCTGATAATGGCTGTTCAGCCACGCGCTGTGAAGGACGCGCTCGCTGGTTTTGCCGGAGATATCGGTGTGGTTCTCCAGCACGATTTTGTCCTGCGTCAGGGTGCCGGTTTTATCGGTACAAAGGATGTCCATCGCGCCAAAGTTCTGAATGGCATCGAGGTGTTTAACGATCACTTTTTGTTTAGAGAGCTTCACCGCACCGCGCGCCAGCGTGGATGTGACGATCATCGGCAGCATTTCAGGCGTTAAGCCAACGGCCACGGAGAGCGCGAACAGGGCCGCTTCCCACCAGTCGCCTTTGGTGTAGCCGTTGATCAGCAGCACGATTGGCGTCATCACCATCATAAAGCGGATCAGCAGCATGCTGACGCGGCCAATCCCTTTCTGGAAGGCGTTTGGCTCGCTCTCCTGCTCGCTGACGCGCCCGGCAAGCTGTCCAAACCAGGTGTTGCCCCCGGTGGCGGTGACAATCGCCTGCGCCGTACCGCTGACCACCGTGGTGCCCATAAAGCACAGGGTGTCGCACTCGAGCGGATTCATCTGCTGCGGGTCGCGGCTGCGCGCCACCTTTTCAACGGGCAGGGATTCCCCGGTAAGGGAGGCCTGCGCGACGAAAAGATCGCGCGCCTGGATGATGCGTAAATCCGCCGGGATCATGTCCCCCGCGGCCAGCTTCACCAGATCGCCCGGCACCAGCTGGTCGATAGGCAGTTCCACCCAGGCGTTTTCGCCGAGATCGTTAATCACGCGCGAGACGGTCGCGGTGTTGCTGACCATCGCCTTCAGGGCGTCAGCCGCTTTGGTAGAGCGGGCTTCCTGAATAAAGTTCAGCAGCGTGGAGATACCGACCATAAGGGCAATGACGCCTGCGGCAAACAGATCTTCCGTCGCGTAGGAGATGAGGCCGAGCACGGTCAGCAGCAGGTTGAACGGGTTGCGGTAGCAGAGCCACAGGTGCACCCACCACGGAGACGGCTTTTGCGCCGGAATGAGGTTATCGCCATGCACGGCGCGGATTTTTTCCACTTCTGACGCGTTCAGCCCTTCCGGGTGTCCGCCAAAGGCGCGCCAGACTTCGTTTTCATCCATCGCCGCCACGTTCAGGCAGCGTTCGGTCAGGGACGCGGGGATCGCCGCCCCCGCCATGTTTTTGGCATTAGGCAGCGGGTCGCGCTGGACAAGACGGTGTGGCAGGTGGCGGCTCAGCAGGGCCTGCAGCTGCCGGGTGATATTTTTAAACATAGTCATTCCTCCGCATCCGCGAATGCGGACGCAGCATTTCCTTCAGGCGTGGCAAGGCCGTACCTGAGAGGCACTCAATTTTTCAAGCAGGAACGTTTGGGACGTTGCTGCCTCACATCACCGGTGAGACAGCAAAAGCTGGCTTACCGGAAAGAACGCATTCTCCCGTTCAGGAGAGGTGAGGGATCGGGATCCATGAAGCCTCCGGTAAGTAAAAAACAGGGTGTCGCCGCGCAGTCCAGGGATTTAGGCATACCCTTTATGACGATTCGGGCGGTATTATACCCCCCTGCAAATAAACCGAACGTAAACCAGACTTTGCCCATAGCGAAATCGCGCTATAGCATTAGGCTCAATTCACTACATCGTCGTTGTTACAGGGAATACAGCATGCAGAACCGCCTTACGATTAAAGACATCGCACGTTTAAGCGGCGTGGGGAAATCGACCGTCTCACGCGTGCTGAATAACGAAAGCGGCGTCAGCGAACGCACCCGCGAGCGCGTCGAGGCGGTTATGAATCAGCACGGTTTTTCCCCTTCCCGCTCCGCGCGCGCCATGCGCGGGCAGAGTGACAAAGTCGTCGCCATCATTGTCTCGCGTCTGGACTCTCTGTCTGAAAACCTCGCCGTGCAGACGATGCTGCCCGCCTTCTACGAGCAGGGATATGATCCGATCATGATGGAGAGCCAGTTCTCGCCACAGCTGGTGGAAGAGCATCTGGGCATGCTCCAGCGGCGCAACATTGACGGCGTGGTGCTGTTCGGCTTTACCGGCATCAAAGACGAGATGCTAAAACCCTGGCAGCCGTCGCTGGTGCTGCTGGCGCGCGATGCCCACGGGTTTGCCTCCGTCTGCTATGACGACGAGGGCGCGATTATCACCCTGATGCAGCGCCTGTTTGACGAAGGCCATCGCCACATCAGCTTCCTCGGCGTCCCGCACGCGGACGTCACCACCGGCAAGCGTCGTCATGAGGCCTACCTGGCCTTTTGCAAAAAGCACAATCTTTCCGCCGTGGCCTCCCTGCCGGGTCTGGGCATGAAGCAGGGCTACGAGCAGGTCGCCAGCGTACTGACGCCGCAGACCACCGCGCTGGTGTGCGCCACGGATACCCTTGCACTGGGTGCCAGCAAATATCTGCAGGAGCAGCGTATCGATAACCTGCAGGTGGCGAGCGTCGGCAGCACGCCGCTGATGAAGTTTCTGCACCCGGAGATCATCACCGTCGATCCGGGCTACGCCGAATCCGGCAGACAGGCCGCCGCGCAGCTGATCGAGCAGATAAACGGGCGCGCTGAGCCGCGTCAGATCGTCATTCCCGCTCACCTTTCGTAATCGCCATAAAACAGATTATTGTGATCTTCGCCCGATTTCGGGAACGTTCCCATTTTCGCCGCCACGCTGAAGGAGTAGGCTTGCGCTCAGGTCATTACCCCCCTCACCATCTGTCATGAGGTTTCATGATGAGTAAAGTCAAACAAGCAGATATCGATCGGCTGATCGTCCTGGTCGGCGGCCGCGAAAACATCGCCACCGTCAGCCATTGCATTACCCGCCTGCGCTTCGTGCTGAACGATCCGGCCAAAGCCAACCCGAAGGCCATTGAAGAACTTTCCATGGTCAAAGGCTGCTTCACCAACGCCGGGCAGTTCCAGGTCGTTATTGGTACCGAAGTGGGCGATTACTATCAGGCTCTGCTGGCGACAACCGGTCACTCCTCCGCCGATAAAGAGCAGGCGAAGAAGGCCGCGCGCCAGAATATGAAGTGGCACGAGCAGCTGATTTCCCACTTCGCGGAAATTTTCTTCCCGCTGCTGCCCGCGCTGATCAGTGGGGGCTTGATCTTAGGCTTCCGTAACGTCATCGGCGATGTGCCGATGAGCGACGGTAAAACCCTGGCGCAGATGTATCCGGCGCTGAAAACCGTTTACGATTTCCTGTGGCTGATTGGCGAGGCGATCTTCTTCTATCTGCCGGTCGGGATTTGCTGGTCCGCGGTGCGTAAAATGGGCGGCACGCCGATTCTCGGAATCGTGCTGGGCGTCACGCTGGTCTCTCCACAGTTAATGAACGCTTACTTACTTGGTCAGCAGCTGCCTGAGGTGTGGAACTTCGGCCTGTTTACCATCGCCAAAGTGGGCTATCAGGCTCAGGTCATTCCGGCCCTGCTGGCGGGTCTGGCGCTGGGCTTTATTGAAACGCGCCTGAAACGCATCGTGCCGGATTACCTCTATCTGGTGGTGGTGCCGGTCTGCTCGCTGATCCTGGCGGTGTTTCTGGCGCACGCCTTTATCGGTCCGTTTGGCCGCATGATTGGCGACGGCGTGGCCTTCGCGGTGCGTCACCTGATGACCGGCAGCTTCGCGCCAATCGGCGCCGCGCTGTTTGGCTTCCTGTACGCCCCGCTGGTGATCACCGGCGTGCACCAGACCACGCTGGCCATTGATATGCAGATGATCCAGAGCCTCGGCGGCACGCCGGTCTGGCCGATTATCGCCCTGTCTAACATTGCTCAGGCGTCCGCGGTGACCGGCATCATCATCGTCAGCCGCAAGCACAACGAACGCGAGATCTCCGTTCCGGCGGCCATTTCCGCCTACCTCGGCGTCACCGAACCGGCGATGTACGGTATCAACCTGAAATACCGCTTCCCGATGCTCTGCGCGATGATCGGTTCCGGTCTGGCTGGCCTGGTATGCGGACTGAACGGCGTAATGGCAAACGGGATTGGCGTCGGCGGCCTGCCGGGCATCCTCTCCATCCAGCCCGCTTACTGGCAGGTGTTTGCCCTGGCGATGGCCATCGCGATTATCGTCCCAATGGCGCTCACCACCGTGGTTTACCAGCGTAAGTTCCGTCAGGGCTCGCTGCAGATTGTTTAACTCTCTCTTTCGGGGCGCAGTTGCGCCCCTTCGCATTTGCAGGAACACACTATGAATACCCTTCCTCACTGGTGGCAAAACGGCGTTATCTACCAGATTTACCCCAAGAGTTTCCAGGACACCACCGGCAGCGGCACCGGCGATCTGCGCGGCGTGACGCAGCGTCTGGACTACCTGAAAACCCTCGGCATCGACGCCATCTGGCTGACGCCGTTTTATATCTCCCCGCAGGTGGACAACGGCTACGACGTGGCAAACTACACCGCCATCGACCCGGCCTACGGCACGCTGGATGATTTCGACGAGCTGGTCGCTGAGGCGCACGCGCGCGGCATTCGCATCGTGCTGGACATGGTGTTTAACCACACCTCCACGCAGCACGCCTGGTTCCGCGAGTCGCTGAACAAAGCGAGCCCGTACCGCCAGTTCTACATCTGGCGAGACGGCACGCCGGAGCAGTTGCCCAACAACTGGCGCTCCAAGTTTGGCGGCAACGCCTGGCGCTGGCACGCGGAGAGCGAGCAGTATTACCTGCACCTGTTCGCGCCAGAGCAGGCGGACCTCAACTGGGAAAACCCGGCGGTGCGCGGCGAGCTGAAAAAGGTGTGCGAGTTCTGGGCCGACCGCGGCGTCGACGGCTTGCGCCTCGACGTCATTAACCTGATTTCGAAAGATCAGGATTTCCCTGACGATAACACAGGCGACGGCCGCCGCTTCTACACGGACGGCCCGCGCATCCACGAATATCTGCAGGAAATGAGCCGCGACGTCTTCACCCCGCGCAACCTGATGACGGTGGGCGAGATGTCCTCGACCTCGCTGGAAAACTGCCAGCAGTATGCATCGCTCGACGGGCGCGAGCTGTCGATGACCTTTAACTTCCACCACCTGAAGGTGGACTACCCGGGCGGCGAAAAATGGACGCTGGCGAAGCCGGACTTCGTGGCGCTCAAAACCCTCTTCCGCCACTGGCAGCAGGGGATGCACAACAAAGCCTGGAACGCGCTGTTCTGGTGTAACCACGATCAGCCGCGCATTGTGTCGCGCTTCGGTGACGAAGGAGAATACCGCGTTCACGCCGCGAAGATGCTCGGCATGGTGCTGCACGGCATGCAGGGCACGCCGTATATCTACCAGGGGGAGGAGCTGGGGATGACCAACCCACACTTCAGCCGCATCACCGATTACCGCGACGTGGAGAGCCTGAACATGTTCGCCGAACTGCGCGCCAACGGCCGCGAGCCTGAGGAATTGCTGGCGATTCTGGCGAGTAAGTCCCGCGATAACGGGCGAACCCCAATGCAGTGGGACGCGTCGCACAATGCGGGCTTTACCGAGGGCGAGCCGTGGATTGGCGTCTGCGATAACTACGAGACGGTGAACGCCCGCGCGGCGCTGGACGACCCGGATTCGGTGTTCTATACCTACCAGTCGCTGATTAGCCTGCGCAAAACCCTGCCGGTGCTGACGTGGGGGGATTATGAGGATCTCCTGCCGGAGCATCCTTCTCTGTGGTGCTATCGCCGCCAGTGGCAGGGACAGACCCTGATTGTTGCGGCAAACCTGAGTAATACGCCTCAGGAATGGCAGACAGACCTTCTCAGCGGTAAGTTGCAGGTGCTGATGAGTAACTACCCGACACCGCAAACGACGTCGCTGCGTCCATTTGAAGCCGTCTGGTGGTTGCAGCAGTAGCATTCCCTGCCGGGTGCGGCTCAGCACCCGGCTTACTTAACTGTTTTTGTTGAGTAATTAATCAGATTTTTCTCTCGCGCCTTTACAATCGCTGAAGCGCCCGTCGTTTGTACTCTCGTCTTTTTACTTTGTTCTGCATCAAATAAATCGCAAACATGTTTGATGCAAATCACTATATGTAGCACTTAAAATGCACGCCAACCCAACATCTTGTATTTATCGTCTACTATTCCAACAACAAGACGGCGCTTACGCTGGCCGGAATTGTGGATAACACGAGCTGGGAACGCGGGAAGTCTTTGGCCTGGCGGGGAATACGCCCGGAGAAGACTTCTCCACCTCTGTGGATAACCTGTTTTCAAAAAATGGAGTGATCATGACACCGCATGTGATGAAACGTGATGGCTGTAAAGTGCCGTTTAAATCAGAGCGCATCCAGGAAGCCATTCTGCGTGCAGCTAAAGCAGCGGGAGTCGATGACGCAGATTACTGCGCCACCGTCGCAGAAGTCGTTAGCAGCCAGATGAACGAACGCAGCCAGGTCGATATCAACGAGATCCAGACCGCGGTTGAGAACCAGCTGATGGCGGGGCCTTACAAGCAGCTGGCGCGCGCCTACATTGAGTATCGCCACGATCGTGACGTGCAGCGTGAGAAGCGCGGGCGTCTGAACCAGGAGATCCGTGGTCTGGTAGAGCAGACCAACTCTGCCCTGCTCAATGAAAACGCCAACAAAGACAGTAAAGTGATCCCGACCCAGCGCGACCTGCTGGCCGGCATCGTCGCCAAACACTATGCCCGTCAGCATCTGCTGCCGCGCGACGTAGTCTCGGCGCACGAGCGCGGCGAAATTCACTACCACGATCTCGACTATTCGCCGTTCTTCCCGATGTTCAACTGCATGCTGATCGACCTGAAAGGGATGCTGACCCACGGTTTTAAAATGGGTAACGCGGAGATTGAACCGCCTAAGTCGATCTCCACGGCCACCGCGGTCACGGCGCAGATCATCGCCCAGGTCGCCAGCCATATTTATGGCGGCACCACCATTAACCGCATTGATGAAGTGCTGGCCCCGTTCGTGACGGCAAGCTTCATCAAGCACCGTAAAACGGCCGAAGAGTGGCAGAGCCCGGACGCTGACGGCTACGCCCATTCCCGCACCGAGAAAGAGTGCTACGATGCCTTCCAGTCGCTGGAATATGAGGTGAACACGCTGCACACCGCCAACGGCCAGACGCCGTTTGTGACCTTCGGCTTTGGCCTGGGCACCAGCTGGGAATCACGCCTGATCCAGCAGTCGATCCTTCGCAACCGTATTTCTGGCCTCGGCAAAAACCGCAAAACGGCGGTGTTCCCGAAACTGGTGTTCGCCATCCGCGACGGCCTGAACCACAAGTTTGGCGATCCGAACTACGACATCAAACAGCTGGCGCTGGAGTGCGCGAGCAAGCGCATGTATCCGGACATCCTGAACTACGACCAGGTTGTGAAAGTTACCGGTTCGTTTAAAACGCCAATGGGCTGCCGCAGCTTCCTCGGCGTGTACGAGGATGAAAACGGCGAGCAGATCCACGACGGGCGCAACAACCTGGGCGTCATCAGCCTCAACCTGCCGCGCATCGCGCTGGAGGCGAAAGGTAATGAAGCTGAGTTCTGGAAACTGCTGGATGAACGTCTGCAGCTGGCGCGCAAAGCGCTGATGACCCGCATTGCCCGTCTGGAAGGGGTGAAAGCCCGCGTCGCGCCGATCCTCTATATGGAAGGGGCCTGCGGCGTGCGCCTGAAGGCGGACGATGACGTATCCGAGATCTTCAAAAACGGTCGCGCGTCCATTTCGCTGGGCTATATCGGTATTCACGAAACCATCAACGCGCTGTTTGGCGACACGCACATGTACGACAGCGAAGCCCTGCGCGAAAAAGGGATCGCCATCGTTCAGCGCCTGCGCGACGCGGTAGACCAGTGGAAAGAGGAAACTGGCTACGGGTTTAGCCTGTACAGCACGCCGAGCGAGAACCTGTGCGACCGCTTCTGCCGTCTGGACACCGCCGAGTTCGGGATTGTGGAAGGCGTGACCGACAAAGGGTACTACACCAACAGCTTCCACCTCGACGTGGAGAAAAAGGTCAACCCGTACGACAAGATCGACTTCGAAGCGGCGTATCCGCCGATCGCCAGCGGCGGCTTCATCTGCTACGGCGAGTACCCGAACATTCAGCACAACCTTAAGGCGCTGGAGGACGTGTGGGATTACAGCTACCAGCACGTGCCGTATTACGGGACCAACACGCCTATCGACGAGTGCTACGAATGCGGCTTTACCGGTGAGTTCGAGTGTACGAGTAAAGGCTTTACCTGCCCGAAATGCGGCAACCACGATGCGGCTCGCGTATCCGTGACCCGTCGCGTATGCGGCTATCTCGGTAGCCCGGACGCGCGTCCGTTTAACGCCGGCAAGCAGGAAGAGGTGAAGCGTCGCGTCAAGCATTTGGGGAATGGGCAGATCGGTTAATCCTCAGCCACGTTAATGCCCGGTGGCGCTGCGCTTACCGGGCCTACGGACCGCTCTCTTTTGTAGGCCGGGTAAGCGCAGCGCCACCCGGTGTGGTTATTCGCTATGAACTATCACCAGTACTACCCTGTCGACATCGTCAACGGCCCCGGCACCCGCTGCACCCTGTTCGTTTCAGGCTGCGTCCACGAATGCCCCGGCTGTTACAACAAAAGCACCTGGCGTCTGAACTCCGGCATGCCGTTCACCGCGGAGATGGAAGATAAAATCATCCGCGATCTGAACGACACGCGCATCAAACGCCAGGGGGTTACGCTCTCCGGCGGCGATCCGCTGCACCCGCAAAACGTGCCGGATATCCTGAAGCTGGTGAAGCGCATTCGTGCAGAGTGTGCGGGAAAAGATATCTGGGTCTGGACAGGCTACAGGCTGGATGAACTGAATACGCAGCAGATGGAAGTGGTGGATCTGATTAACGTGCTGGTCGACGGCAAGTTCGTGCAGGATTTAAAAGACCCGGCTTTGATCTGGCGCGGCAGCAGTAACCAGGTAGTGCATCATCTGCGATGATCAAAGGCGGATGTTATCCATCCGCCCTTACCTCAAAACCGACTCAAACTCTCCATCGCCACCGCCTTAAACCCGGCAAAATCTCCGCAGCTAGAGAGCCTCGACATCGCCCGCTCGCGCAGGAAGGTGACGAAGATATCGTAAATCGCCATCGCCTCTTCGTACTCGCTTTTGCTGATGGCGAGCAGGAAGATGACGTGCGCGGTTTCGTCGCCCCACTGAACGCCGTGCGGGGCGAGCACGGTGTAGACCACCGTTTTCTGCGCCAGCAGGCCGAGGGAGTGCGGGAGCGCGATGCCGTCGCCGAGCATGGTGCTGACGATGGCTTCACGCTCAACAACCGAATCCAGAAACTCCGCGCCGACAAAGCCTTCTGCTTCAAGCTGTTCACACAGCTCGCGGAACAGCGTCTGCTGATCGATTGGCTTGTCGATAATGCGGAAATGGGCCGCGTCGAAGTATTTATCCAGCATCCACGGGCGGGTGCGGTCCACGAGCACCAGTTTGCCAATCTGTTCTAACTGATAGTCGGTCGGGAACGGGGCGATCGTTACTACCGGTTTCGACTTTTCGCTGACGCGTGCGGTGGCTATCACAAAGTCTTCGCCAATGGTTTCCGCAACCTCGTACTCGCGCAGGGTGAGCGTGCGCGTCACCTCAATCTGCGGATATTTACGCTGCAGCACCGCCTCAATCATGCGGACCATCGCGTTACCGGCGTCGCATACCAGCAGCACGCGCGGCTGGCGCTGGTAGCCGATGTTGTAGTGGCGCTCGAGCCCGACGCCAATGTGCAGCACCAGGAAGCCAATCTCGTTTTCGCTGATCGCATACGGCGTGTATTTGCCCCAGCTCGACACCGCCGCCAGCGTCATGTCCCACGCCATCGGGTAGTGCTGCTTGATGTTATCCAGCAGCGGATTGGGGATCATAATTTGATACCGCACGCGGGTGATCATGGTTTTGATGTGCGTGAGCAGATCCGCGTGCAGCTGTTCGTCGCTGAGCAGGTTGTAGTTATAGTGGGTGTTGATGTAGCGCAGGATGTAGTTGACCAGCGCTTCGTCGTCGTCGGCGTTAATGGCGCTGGGCGCGATCTCCTGAATCTGCCGCGCCGCAATGTGCACGCACAGCCAGCTCTCCTCTGATGGCGAAAGCGCCTTGCCCGCCAGCTGCTGGATGGTGACGGCGATATCCTTAGCCGCCTCGCGCACGTTCTCTTCAACGTCTTCGGCGTGGAATTCCGGCAGCGGATAGCCCTCGCTGATGCGCCGTACCGACACCGCGCAGTACAGGCGCAGGAACAGCTCGCCTTCATCGGTCAGGCGAATGTGGTGACGCGTCAGGGCGTCGTGTAGCACCGGCACCATCTGCTCCGCCACGCCCGCATTCAGCGCCACGTCGGTCACCAGCGGGTTCAGGCTGTCCTGCTGCGCCAGCTCCCAGAGCAGATCGGTCAGGCACGCGCGGGTCGACATCTCGCTGCCAAACAGCTTCATGCCATGGCGCGGACGCGTTTCCAGCGTCAGGTTGTAACGATGAAACCACTCGCGCACCTCCGCCATGTCACTTTGCAGCGTGGCGCGGCTGATAAACCACTCGTCCGCCAGATCCTCCAGCTTAAGAGAAAATGCCGAGGTCAAAAAACGTACCACCAGATAATGCACCCGCTCCGGCCCGGTGCGGGGGATACGCAGCGCGCGCGGGTGGGATGCCTGCAGCTGCTGGTAGCGCTGGGCATCATCTATTTTGAGCTGGTAGCCATTGCCCCTGCTCAAGATAAACTGCGCGCCGTGGCTTGCCAGCAGCGCGTTCAGGGCGGTGATATCGGCACGGACGGTTCGCGTGGAAACCGACAGCCGCTGCGCCAGTTCGTCCTGCGGCAGCGTCTCGTTTTGCAACAGTTCGAAAAGTTGCGCTAAACGTTGGTTCGGAAATCGCACGTCGTTGTCCTCTTACGGCTTAAGGTGAAATGACCATCTGGGATGGGCTGCCGACCGGGGTATAGTCCGGTTCGAAGCTCAATTTCCCGTCCTGCGCCACGCGGAAACGGGTAATGTTGTCGCTGCGCTGGTTCATGACGTACAGCCAGCGTCCCTGCTTATCGAGCGTCAGGGTGCGGGGATAATCACCACGCGTCCACACGTCATCCTGATGCGTCAGCGTGCCCTCCGCCGTTACGGTAAAGTGCCCGATGCTGTTATGCAAACGGTTAGCCACATACAGCTGTTTGCCGTCTGCGCTTAACGCCAGACCGGCAGCAAAGCTGGTGCCTTTGTAACCTTCAGGCAGGGCTGAAATTGTTTTGCCCTCTTTTAAGGTGCCGTTGGCGTTCACGGTATACCGGGTGAGCGTAGACGCCTCTTCGTTAATCAGCCACAGGGCATCGCCCTTTGGCGTAAAGACAAAGTGGCGCGGCCCGGCCCCTTTTGAGGAGGCGCTGATAAACGGCGGATCGTTCGGCGTCAGCTTTCCTGTCCGATCGTCAAAGCGGTACTGATAGATGCGATCCAGCCCAAGATCGGTCGAAAACACGTATTTCCCGCTCGGATCGGCGGCGATCATGTGCGCATGCGGGCCGTTATGATCGCTGATCGCGAAACTGCCCTCGACGGCAGCTTCCGGCTTCGCCGCGCCCGGTTCGCCTTGATCCTGACGTTTGTCCGTGGCTTCCCCCAGGCTGCCGTCTGCTTTAACGGGCAGCACCGCGACGCTTCCGCTGACGTAGTTCGCCACCAGAAGATGCTTGCCGTTCGGCGTCAGGGAGAGATACACCGGCCCCGCACCGCCGGAGGCCACCTGATTCAGCTCGCTCAGCTCACCGTTATCGCCGACGCGCAGCGCCTGCACCACGCCCTGCTCCACTTCGCTTGCCAGATACAGCGTTCTGCCGTCCCGTGAAAGGGTCAACTGCGCCGCATTCGGCAGTTTGCTCACCAGCGTTTTATCTTTCAGCGCGCCGGTTTGCGGGTTAACAGTAAAACGGTACAGCCCTTCACCGTTCGGATTATAGGTACCCACCCAGGCGTATTGCGTCTGGGCGACAGCGGCGGTGGCGAACATTGAGAGTGAAGCGACAAGCAGGGTACGGGTGTGCATGGTGGCTCCTTCAGGTATGTGCGGTTTAGTTTTGTTTTATTTAACCAGCTTCTTCGTCATCGCCAGCAGCGTACGCACGTCTTCCGGACGCGTATCGCCGCTGGCTTTATCGATAATCGAGCTGTAGATATGCGGGACGATCTTGCTCACGCCCGCGTCGAGGGCGATCTGCAGGATCTCCTCATAGTTTTCCAGATCGATACCTCCGGTCGGCTCCAGCCAGAAGTCGTGGCGGGCGCAGGCTTCCGCTACCGCCTTGTACTCGTCACGGTACTTGAGGCCGCCCATCGGGAAGTATTTGATGGAGCTGCCGCCGAAATCTTTCAGCAGGGCAATCGCGGTATCAACCGGCACGATACCGTCCGGCGCTTTGCTGCTCAGCGGGCCGGTGGAGATTTTTACCATGCCAACGGTGCCTGTCGGAGAGACCAGACCGTTGACCACGGACTCATTCTGCCCCAGCAGCGCGCGGCTGGTGGCCACGCCGGTAAAGACCTGGTTAACGTGCTGCGGCTGCACCTGGCGGGAGATTTCACTCACCATCGCCGACTGGTTCGGGTCGCCCGCGCCCAGCCCAACAGACAGCGCGTTATCAATCAGCTTCGCGTATTCGCGCATATCAGCAACAGCGCTCGCCACGTCCGGGTAGTTTTTGGAGAGCACGCCCACCAGCACGTGACCTTCCGCCGCCTCGTAAATAGCGCTGGCGTTGGCCTTTGAGCCGGCCAGCACGTTCAGGCAGACGCGGTCACGGTAAAAGTTGGGGGTCAGTTTCATGCGTTTTTCTCCTGTCCTAACACTTCGCTAATGCGGCGGTACACGATGTTCAGCTGGTCAGCATTCACGCTGCGCACGTCCGCTTCGATTATCCCTTCGTTGGCCTTGTAGCCACGGAAGTAAATGGCGTATTCGCCCTGCTTCAGCTTCGCCACCAGATCGCCCGTGCCGACGCCGGTCGTGACTTCGTCGAACTTAATCTCGGTGCGGGCAATATCGCGTCCGGCGCTGTCCCAGACCACGCGTGCGGTAACGCCGTTCAGGGTGTTGAGCGCCTCGATAAACGGCGTCATTTTCGCCACCATCTCGGCGCCGCTCTCTTTGGTGGCCGTCAGATAGTGTTCGATGGCGCAGGTCAGGCCAAGAATGCCCTCTTTACCCACCTTCATGGCGCGGCCAATCCCCGCCGTCTGGCGCTTCACCCACTCAACGTACCGGGTTTTGCCGATCACCAGACCGCTGGTGGGGCCTTCGATCGCCTTCGCGCCGCTGTAGATCACCAGGTCCGCGCCGGCGCGGTAGTACACGTGCAGATCTTCTTCCGCCGCGGCATCGACGATGAGCGGCAAGTCGTGTTTACGTGCGATAACCGCCGCCTGCTCGACGCTGAGCATGCTTTTCTGCACGCAGTGGTGAGATTTGATGTACATGATCGCCGCCGTACGCGGCGTGATTGCCGCCGCCAGCTGATCGGCGGAACATTCGTTGGCGTAGCCCGCTTCCACCAGCTTGCCGCCGCCCAACGCCACCATGGTGCCCACCGGCGCGCCAAAGTTCACGTTGTGGCCTTTCGGCAGGACGATTTCGTTATTTTCAATCGGTGTGACGTGCAGGTTTTCCAGCAGCCAGTCGCTGTCTTTTACCAGCACCGCCGCCACGGACTGGGCAATGCCCGCCGACGCGCAGGAAACCACCGTCGCCCCTTCCACGTCCAGCAGCTTCGCGATGTAATCCCCGGTTTTATTGACCAGATCCTTCATCTCGAAATAGTGATTCATGCCGTCCATCGCCGCCTGCACGACTTCCGGGCGCGGCGTGGAGACGCCGAGCGCCGTCATGCGGCCAGAGGTGTTGATCACCTGCTTTAAGTTGTACTTCTCATAAATCGAAGGCATGTTCCGTGCTCCCTTGTTCGGTCATGTAGCCCTTGCCCGCGCGGATCGCGGCAAGCGGCACCAGAATGTATTCAGCCTGCAGGCTGTCGTTTTCGGCATCCGTCAGCACCGTCGGCTGATGTTTGAGGGTGAATAGCGTCAGATCGGCGTCGAGACCCGGCTGAATGCGGCCCTTGCGCGCCAGGCGCAGGCCGTCGGCGGCGTTCGCGGTGACGCAGTCAATCACCTGCGGTAAGGACATGCCGATGGCGAGAAACTTCGACATCACGCTTGCCAGCGAGCCCACCGGGCCGTTGATGCGGTTGCGGCAGTAGATATCCGAGCTGATGGTGTGCGGCAGAATACCCATCGCGATGGCGCGTTTCGCCACCTCAAAGCTAAAGCTCGCCGTACCGTGCCCGACGTCCAGACGCACGCCGCGCTTCAGGGCGGAGGAAATGGAGGCGCGCAGCTCGCCCGAGGGCGTCAGAATGCGGTTAGGCTTGCCGTTATAGCAGTGGGTAATGATGTCGCCGGAACTCAGGAGTTCGGCGATTTCGTCGAGATTTGGCGGGTTGTTGCCGATGTGCACCATCAGCGGCAGGTCGCCGTTCTCTTTCTGAATCGCTTTCGCGCGCTCCAGCGGCGTGATGCCGTTGTCACCGACCACGCTGCTGCTCATGCGCGCCTTCAGGCCGACGATAAAATCAGGGTGGCGCTTCACCGCCTGCTTCACCGCGTCGGCATCAACATTGGCCATGTTGGCCAGCTCGTTCTGGGCAATCAGCCCCACGCGGGAGATGTTCAGCAGGGCAAAGACTTCAGTGGAGGCCCTGCGGGTAATGTCATAGAAATCGTCCACATCGTCGGCACCGGTACTGCCCGCGTCCACTACGGAGGTGACGCCAGTGGCAATGCCCACGCTGTCCGGCTCGTCGTGGTAAATCGGGGAATTCGGATAGCAGTGTACATGGGAGTCAATCCAGCCTGCGCTGACGAACACGTCACCGTTAAGATCAACCGTCTTGCGAGCGGGAGCGTCAATGTCGCCCGTCGCGGCAATCTTCCCGTCCTGAATCGCGATATCGGTCAGGGTATCGTCGGCGAGGCGCGCGCGGCGCAGGAGTAAATCAAACATGAGGATCTCCTGAAAAGGCGGGCGCCGGAGCGCCCGCGGGTATTAAAGGGCGACCGGGAACAGCCAGCCCAGAATCATCGCGCCGAGGATAGCGCCACCGGTAATCGGCTTCTGCCAGATGTAGAACAGCAGCGCACCCACCAGCGAACCGACGCCGATTGGAATGGAGGCGGTCATGGCGCTGAGAATAATCAACGGCCCGAGGAAGCGGCCGGAGGCGTTGCCCGCGCCCATCATCACGTCTGCGCCGTAGGTGGAGTTGCTCTGGTTGATAGTGAACTTACGCGCCAGGATGATGACGTAGCCAATCGCCAGGCCAATCACCAGGCCGGTGATCAGCGAAGCAATGAAGTTGGTCACCGGGAACATGATCCCCGCGCCCAGCAGCAGCGCCGGAACGCCAAGGCCCACGCCGGTCTGGATCGCGCCGCCGATGTCGAGAATACCAACCAGCGACCCTTCGATAATACGGGCGAACAGGAAGCTCGCGCCAAACGCCGCCACCGCGCCGTAAACGCCGGTATCAATGCCCGCTTTCAGCATCGCCACGAAGGCCACTTCGTTAAACGCGCCGATGCCGTAGAGGTAGTACATGTGCGTCCCGGCAAACACGCCGGAAGAGAGCAGGCCAACGAAGATCGGGAACGACCAGTCGGCATACCAAAAACCTTTATTCTGTTCCATTTAGAGGCTCCTGTTATTTACCGCTGAGCGAGTTGTGGATCATGTCGAGCCAGTTCGGCACGGTCAGATGGAAGGATTCGATCATCTTCATGTCGAAGCCGCGGAAGAAGCCGCTCAGCACGAAGAGCAGGACGATCGCCGCCATCATCACTTTGGTGACGTGGTTCCAGCCGCTCTCTTCCACGCCTTTACCGATCAGGATCCCCAGCACCAGGCCCGGTACGGCGTTCCCCATAATCAGCTGCGCCGCGCCGCCAAAAATGGTGGCCCAGAAGCCCGATTTTTTACCCGCATCGATAGCCGCCAGCCAGAAGATCACCGGCATCACGGTGTTCACCAGCAGGTTTGCCGCCGGCACCAGCACCTTCACGGCGGTGACCTGAAGGGCAGCCGGCACGGAGGAGGCGGTAAGGTTAAGGAAGGTCACGACAATCATGCCGATCAGGCCGCAGGCAATCGCCATTTTGCGCGGGTCGTGCAGCGTTTCGCCGACGTTACGGTTTTTGATCATCAGTGCAGCAGCACCCCAGTTCGGGATGATGCGGTGGTCAACGTCCTGTGTGAAGGCACCTGCGGCCACGGAAGAGGCCCAGGCGTTAAAGAAGAAACCTAACCCAAAGGAGAAGTGGGACGCCGGATCACCTTCACAGGAGTTCAGTTCCCCCAACGTACGAAACGCGCCCATACCCTGAGTGGTAGGCGCATGAAACATGCGTGCAGCCCCGGCTCCGACACCGACGCCAACCAGGCCGCCAATGATGAGCGATTTTATTAATATAATTAAGAACATCAGTCTGCCCTTTTATGAATAATCAGCGTTGCGTGACGAAATCCACCTGGTCAAGATTGATAGCGGTCACGTTGACGGTCACATCCAGCTCCACGCTGTAGGTGCGTCTTTCCCGGCGCAGAAAGAAGAACAGAAACGCTTCTTTACGCACCGCTTCTTGCGCCTGAACGACCTGCACATCCTGTGGCTCAATACGCAGTAAGATATGCGGTGAGGCTTTCATCACCGCGGCCTGAACGTGGTTGAGCGCGTCGGCAAAGGCGCGCGCTTTGGCGTCGCCTTTGCCCTTCACTCTCACCGTGGTTGTGAACTGTTCTTTCATGCTTATGCGCCGTATTTCTTCTGCCACGCCTGCACCAGACGCTCGCCCAGCTCTTCTTTATCCATAAAGCCGAAGCCCAGCACGTTGCAGCCTTCGTTGATGGCGGTCACGCCCTCTTCCACGGAACGCATGCCGTATTTCGCTTTGTAGCCATATTTGGTCTGGGCGGTGATAGCGCCCGCGCCGCCGCTGCCGCAAAAGGAAATACCGAAGGTGGCGTTTTCCGCTTTCATCATGTCGCCGAGCTTCATGTCCGCCGCCATGCCCGGCACGACCACCGCGCGTCCACCTGCTTTTTCCACACCGGCAGCCACTTTCTGACCTTTACCCAGGCGATCGCCAATCACGACTGTAATCTGTTCCATGTGTTGCTCCTTAAAGGTTGTCTTTCGCGACTTCAAAGTGAACGGAGAGCAGCCAGGCTTCTTCATCAGGAAGATTGCCAAACTGCGCGACCACTTCACGGGCGAGCCGCATTGAATCCGGTGAAATTTCGTCAAACAGCTCTGCTTCAACCTCCGGCAGCGGCTCGCCGGTCACGGACCGGTGCGCCATGGCGCGCACGTGGGAGGTGAGCATCTGCTCCTGTACCGCATTGGGGATGATGTTGTTCCGGGCCAGCAGGGCATAAACCTGCTGCAGCATGGTGTTCGCGAGCTTTTCTGTTTGCTCCGCCTGTTCCCCAACGTCGTTCATTACCGCTCCGTTAATCACTGGTCTTACCCCGTTAATGGCTCTGGAATAAAACTAACGTTGGGGGGGAATTGTTTGTAGCGAGTTGTTTTCCACTTCGAAGTGGAAAGGCGAGCCGCGGCAGTGATCTGTGCCACATAAATGCGGTGAATCTGAATTAATGACGGTATTCGCGTGATGAATATCACGTATTCCAGCGGCAAAACGCGCGTCGGGGAAACGAAACGTTCAGGCGTGGTGACGCAAAAATGTGATGGCGATAGGGTTTACTTATTACCGCGTAAAAAAAACGGGGGCCGCTGGCCCCCGCTGGTTGTTTGTCAGATGCGCGATCGGTTAACGGTATTTCTTGTGATACGTGTTACGGGTCGTCACAAACTGCTCGGCTGCCGCCTGGGCTTCCTTCACTTTGCCTTCGTTAGCCAGCTTCAGCGCGCCGTCGATCTGGCCGACCAGCACGTCAAAGCCGTGGCGGTAGTCTTTCATCTCTGCACTGTCTGCCGCTTTGCTTTCCAGCTTTGGAGGCGTCGCTTTTTGTGCGTCCAGCGCCGCTTCACGCATTTTGGTCAGCGCGTCTTTCATTTCCGCCGCATTGTCGGTTTTCTGCACCACCTTCAGGTTTTGCCCGAGGATGCCCATGTCGTCTTCAAGATCGGCAGCAAACGCAGAAGAGCCAAGAACCAGCGTTGAAGCCGCGACGATCGCTAACAGATGTTTACGCATTGCTCACTTCCTTTTTTATTATTAACAAAACGCTATCTCTATTGTCCGGCGATTTTCATTTCCGGGAGTAATACAGAACCACACTGTATATTGCTGCGTGTTTCAATATCGTTACCGACAGTAACGATATTGCGCCACATGTCCTTCAGGTTGCCGGCGATGGTAATTTCGCTCACCGGATACTGGATTTCGCCATTTTCCACCCAGAAGCCCGCCGCGCCGCGAGAGTAGTCTCCCGTGATGCCGCTGACGCCCTGACCCATCAGCTCGGTCACCACCAGACCGGTGCCCATCTCTTTCAGCATCTGCTCAAAGTTGAGGCCCTGCCCGGCAATGCGCCAGTTGTGAATACCGCCCGCGTGCCCGGTGCTTTTCAGCCCCAGCTTGCGCGCGGAGTAGTTGGTCAGAAGCCACTGGGTCAGAATGCCGTCCTTCACTATGTCACGACGCTCCGTGCGCACGCCTTCGCTGTCGAACGGCGTGGAGGCCAGGCCTTTCAGCAGGTGCGGATGCTCTTCGATGGTCAGCCATTCCGGCAGGATCTGCTTGCCCAGCGAGTCGAGCAGGAAGGTCGATTTACGGTAAACGGAGCCGCCCGCGATAGCGCCCACCAGATGGCCAAACAGACCGGTCGCCACTTCGTTGGCAAAGATAACCGGCGCTTTCATGGTGGAGAGTTTACGCGGCGACAGGCGAGACAGCGTGCGTTCGGCGCACTCTTTACCCACCCACTCCGGAGACTGCAAATCCCCCAGCGCGCGGCCAATGGTATAGGCGTAGTCGCGCTCCATGTCACCGTTCTCTTCGGCGATGACGCAGCTGGAGAGCGAGTGACGGGTAGAGCAGTAGCCCTGCAGCATACCGTGACTGTTGCCGAAGACTTTGATGCCGTAGTGGCTGTTAAAGCTGCCGCCTTCGGTATTGGTGATGCGCTTGTCGGCCTGCAGGGAAGCCTGCTCGGCGCGCGCGGCAAGCTCGATCGCTTCGTCCGGGGTCACTTCCGCCGGGTGGAACAGATCGAGATCCGGCGCGTCAAACGCCAGCAGATCTTTATCCGCCACGCCTGCGTAAGGATCCGGAGAGGTATAACGGGCAATATCCAGCGCCGCCTGCACCGTACGGGCAATGGCATCCGGGCTGAGATCGGTGGATGACGCGCTGCCTTTGCGATTCTGGTGATACACCGTGATCCCAAGCGCGCCATCGCTGTTGAATTCTACATTCTCCACTTCACCATAGCGGGTACTCACGCTGATGCCGGTGGTTTTGCTGACCGCCACTTCGGCGCCATCTGATTTTTCTGAAGCAAGCATCAGCGCGGTGGAGACGGCTTCTTCAAGAATCTTACGCTGCGCTTCAACTTGTGAGGTTACTTTCATCGCAAATGCCATACTGTAAGAGAGAGTTATCTGAAGTCTAACAGAGAACCGTTTTTCAGTGCGCGTCTTAACTGGTAACATTAGCCTCTTTTTTTAAGGAGCCTGACATGACTAAGCAGCCCGAAGACTGGCTCAACGACGTTCCCGGTGATGACATCGAAGACGAAGATGATGAGATCATCTGGGTCAGTAAAAGTGAAATTAAACGTGACGCCGAAGAGTTAAAACAGCTTGGCGCGGAAATGGTAGAACTGGGTAAAAACGCGCTGGATAAGATCCCGCTCGACCAGGATCTGCGCGATGCCATTGAACTGGCACAGAAAATCAAAAAAGAAGGCCGTCGTCGCCAGCTTCAGCTTATCGGGAAAATGCTGCGTCAGCGCGACGTCGATCCGATCCGCCAGGCGCTGGACAAGCTGAAAAACCGCCACAATCAGCAGGTTGCGCTGTTTCATAAGCTGGAGCAGATCCGCGATCGTCTGATTGAACAGGGTGATGATGCCGTGCCGGAAGTGCTGAACCTGTGGCCGGATGCCGACCGCCAGCAGCTGCGTTCCTTGATCCGCAACGCGAAGAAAGAGAAAGAAGGGAATAAGCCGCCGAAGTCCGCGCGCCTGATTTTCCAGTATCTGCGCGAGCTGTCTGAGAACGAAGAGTAATTCGTTCCCCTCACCCCGAAGGGGCGAGGGAGAAAAGAACGTAGACCCGGTAAGCGCGAGCGCCACCGGGCTTTTTTTTACGCGTCGGCTGCCGCTTCCGCTTTCTTCGCCAGACCGTCCAGCAGCTTCTGATGGATCCCACCGAACCCGCCGTTACTCATCACCAGAATATGGTCGCCGGGCTGAGCGGCTTTCACCACCATATCCGCGAGCGCGTCCACGTCCGCACTCCAGTGCGCAGGCTGAATGCAGGCGTCGGCTACTTCAGCCACCTGCCACGGAATATGCTGCGGCTGCAGCAGGAAGACTTCATCGGCACGCCCTAACGACGGCGCCAGATCGTCTTTGCAGATGCCCATCTTCATGGTGTTCGAGCGCGGTTCCAGTACCGCCAGAATGCGGGCAGTGCCGCCGACCTTGCCACGCAGGGCGGCGAGCGTTGCCAGAATGGCCGTTGGGTGGTGCGCGAAATCGTCATACACGGTAACGCCGTGGGCTTCACCGCGCAGTTCCAGACGGCGGCGGGCATTGATAAACGAGCCCAGCGCGTTGGCTGCATCCGCAGGCAGAACGCCGACGTGACGCGCCGCAGCAATGGCCATCAGGCCGTTGTGCATGTTGTGCTCGCCCACCAGGCCCCACTTCACCTCACCCACTTTTTCACCGTCGAGCAGCACTTCCCACTCGGAGGCATCGGCGTTGAGTTTCTTCGCCTGCCAGTGGCCCTGCTCGCCCACCAGCTCCTGCTCGCTCCAGCAGCCCATCGCCAGAGTCTGCTTAAGGTTGATATCGTTCTCCGGCAGGATGATGCGCCCCTGACCCGGAACAATGCGCACCAGATGGTGGAACTGTTTCTGAATCGCTTTCAGATCGTCAAAAATATCCGCGTGGTCGAACTCAAGGTTGTTGAGGATCAGGGTGCGCGGGCAGTAATGCACGAACTTGGAGCGCTTGTCGAAGAACGCGCAGTCGTATTCGTCGGCTTCGATCACGAAGAACGGGCTGTCACCCAGACGCGCAGAAACGTCGAAATTACCCGGTACGCCGCCGATCACGAAGCCCGGCTTGTAGCCGCAGGCTTCGAGGATCCAGGTTGCCATGCCCGCAGTCGTGGTTTTGCCATGAGTACCGGCAACGGCAACCACCCAGCGGTCGCGCAGGACGAAGTCATGCAGCCACTGCGGGCCGGACATGAACGGAATATTGCGTTCCAGTACCGCCTCGACGCACGGATTGCCGCGGGTCATCGCGTTACCAACGATCACCAGGTCCGGCTCGGGATCCAGCTGGCTGGCATCGTAGCCCTGAATTAAAGAGATGCCCTGTTTTTCCAGAAGTGTGCTCATTGGCGGATACACATTGGCGTCCGAACCTGTCACTTCATGGCCCAGCGAGCGCGCCAGCATTGCCAGTCCGCCCATGAAAGTGCCACAAATCCCCAATATATGAATGCGCATACGTCACTATCCTTCTTCAATGTGGCGCACATTTTACTCACATGTTAGCGGCTGTGAAACGCATTTCAGGTAAATCCGTATGTTGCTGGCGCGATTCACCTCTGCGCTACTATTTGAATATTTGTTAAGATTGTTGGGCTTTAGTCGTTTTAGTGAACATACAATCGCTCTACTCACAAAGATGCAGGGAAAGTGTTATGAAAACGTTAGGTGAATTTATTGTCGAAAAGCAGCACGAGTTCTCTCATGCTACCGGTGAACTCACTGCTTTGCTGTCGGCAATAAAGCTGGGCGCTAAGATCATCCACCGCGATATCAACAAGGCCGGTCTGGTCGATATCCTGGGTGCCAGCGGTGCCGAGAACGTTCAGGGCGAGGTTCAACAGAAACTCGATCTGTTCGCAAATGAAAAACTGAAAGCTGCACTGCGCGCGCGCGACATCGTTGCGGGTATCGCCTCTGAAGAAGAAGATGAAATTGTTGTTTTCGAAGGGTGTGAACACGCTAAATACGTTGTTCTGATGGATCCGCTCGACGGTTCCTCAAACATCGACGTTAACGTTTCTGTCGGTACCATTTTCTCCATCTATCGCCGCGTCACGCCTGTTGGCACGCCGGTGACCGAAGAAGATTTCCTGCAGCCTGGCATTAATCAGGTTGCTGCCGGTTACGTCGTTTATGGCTCGTCCACCATGCTGGTGTATACCACCGGATGCGGGGTTCACGCCTTTACGTACGATCCTTCACTGGGCGTTTTCTGTCTGAGCCAGGAACGCATGCGCTTCCCGGAAAAGGGCAACACCTACTCCATCAACGAAGGCAACTACATCCGATTCCCGAACGGCGTGAAGAAGTACATTAAATTCTGCCAGGAAGAAGATAAAGCGACCCAGCGCCCTTACACGTCCCGCTATATCGGCTCTCTGGTCGCTGATTTCCACCGTAACCTGCTGAAAGGCGGTATCTACCTCTACCCAAGCACCGCCAGCCATCCGGACGGGAAACTGCGTCTGCTGTACGAGTGCAACCCGATGGCATTCCTCGCCGAACAGGCGGGCGGCAAGGCGAGCGACGGTAAAGAGCGTATTCTGGATATCGTGCCGGAAAGCCTTCACCAGCGCCGTTCATTCTTCGTCGGCAACAACCACATGGTTGAAGACGTTGAACGTTTTATCCGTGAGTACCCGGACGCGTAATACCTCTCTACAGGGGAGCCGTTCTGGCTCCCCTGGTCATTTATATATTTTACCGTATAAGTGTTTATAAAAAACATGCTTTAATATTCACCACTGCTCCTGCATTATTTCCATAACAGTTTGATAGATATTTCGTGGAGCAGAATCGCAATGAACAATTATTCCCGTGCTAATACCGGCATTGATTTAAATCTTATCCCTGTATTTATTGAAGTCGTCCGCTGCGGCAGCATGGCAAAAGCCTCTTTGCGTCTGGAGATGTCACGCCCCGCGGTGAGCCTGGCCTTAAAGCGTTTTAATCAACTCTTTGATGAACCATTATTTTTCCGAAAAGGTTTATATCTTGAACCGACGGAAAAAGCGTTAGCCTTAACCAGCTCGCTGGAAATATTAATGGGTGAAATTCACGATAATATTGCGGCAGTTAATTCCGGGAAAAATAAAACCCCGGCACAGAACGTACCGGGGTTGAGTAATATTATGCAGCGGTCTGAGTCGTCACTTTGAATGATGACATCGCTTCCATAAGCTGACGCGACTGCTCCTCAAGGGAGCGGGTCGCAGCGGAGGATTGCTGCACCAGCGCAGCATTCTGCTGCGCGGTTTCGTCCATCTGATTCACCGCAATATTCACCTGCTCAATGCCGCGGCTTTGCTCCTGGGACGCGGTCGCAATCTCACGCATCAGTTTGGTCATGCGCAGCACTTCTGTTGCGATCTCATCCATCGTTTCGCCAGCCTGCTGAGCCAGCTCGCTGCCCTCGTTAACGTGGGTCTGCGAATCACTGATAAGCGATCGGATCTCTTTCGCCGCGTCGGCGCTGCGGCTGGCAAGGTTTCGCACTTCGCCCGCGACGACGGCAAACCCACGCCCCTGCTCGCCCGCGCGCGCCGCTTCCACGGAGGCGTTAAGCGCCAGAATATTGGTCTGGAAGGCAATACCGTCGATCACGCTCAGGATGTCGGCGATGCGCGCCGAGCTGCCGGAGATATCGCGCATTTTTTCAATCACGTAGCAGACCATTTCGCTGCCGTGATCGGCCGTATCGGACACCGACTTCGCCAGCTGGTGCGCCTGCTCGGCGTTATCCGCGTTGAGTTTCACCGTCGCGGTGATTTGTTCCATGCTGGCCGCCGTCTGCTCCAGCGACGTGGCGGTGGATTCCGTACGCTCGGCAAGATCGCGGTTTCCCAGGGTCAGTTCGCGGCTGCCGGTGTCAATTTGCGAGCTGGCATCGCGTACCCGCATTACCGAGTTCATCAGCGACTGTCGCATCTCCTCTATCACCGCGTTGAGGCGGTTAAACTCCTGACTCGCGGGCGCGGCAAGCGTATGGGTTAAATCCCCCGCCGCCACGTTCTCCAGCTGAGCAATGGAGGCCGAGAGCGGCTGGAGCAGCATATGGCGCAGCACCAGCCACGCGAGCACGATAATGCCCGCCGTCAGCAGCGCTGCGACGATAATCAGGATCAGCACGCGGGTTTTACTCGACTGTACGGCACTCACTTCCGCCTGACCACGCGCTTCGCTCCATTTCTGAAACGCCTGCATATCGTTATCAAACTGCTTCGCCACCGGGATCAGCGTCTTCTCCAGCAGATCGTAATACCCGTCCGCGCTCTGGTCATTCAGGGTTTTCAGCATCGGGTTGATCCCCTGCTGGCTATACGTCGCCAGGCTGGCTGACACTTTGTCGAGCAGCTGTTGCCCCTGCTCGTCAGCCACGCCGTCGTCGATCACGCCTTTCAGCGTTTTCTGGGCCAGGGCAACTTCCTGATTGATGTTTTTTACCGCTTTGGCCGCATCGTCCAGCATGCCGATTTCCATCATGCGGACGGCCTGGCCCGCCTCATTGCGCGCGCGCAGGATCAGCGTATAGCCAGAATTAAGCTGCACCATCTGCTCACCCTGAAGGTGATTAATACGCTGCAGTGAAGAAGAACTCTGTGTGAGGGCATAAATGCCAATGCCGCTGACAATCAGCAGCAGAAGGGTCATAACGGCCAGTAAAGAGAGCAAGCCGGTACGAATCGATAGCGTTTTAAGCATGATATTATTTCCGGTAGCGAGATATTTCTGGGCATAAAAAAAGAGTATCGGCCGCTACCGGAAAATGTTTAGACTTTAAGCAAATTCAGCGTGTTATCGCTCTGTTACCGATGTGTTTACGCGGGTAACAGGTGAGCTTTGGCGGTTCTCCCAGAGCACCGTAAGACCGCGCTGCAGGGCAATAAAGATAAACAGCAATATGCCGATGGCGATCTTCGTCCACCAGGAGCTGAGCGTGCCGTCAAAGTTGATATAGGTTTGTATCAGCCCCTGTATAGCCACGCCGAACAGCGTCCCCAGCACCGTACCCACGCCGCCGCTAAGCAGCGTACCGCCGATGACCACAGAAGCAATCGCATCCAGCTCAACGCCAACGCCTGCAAGGGCATAGCCCGCCTGGGTGTACACCGAGAAGACGATACCCGCCAGCGTCGCCAGGCCTGTCGAGAGCATATAGATGCGGATGGTAGTGCTGCGGGTCGAGATCCCCATCAGGTTTGCCGACGTGGCGTTACCGCCGATGGCGTAAACCTGATTGCCAAACCGGGTACGGTGGGCGAGGAAGATGCCGATCACCACCACGCCCAGCATCAGCAGCCCCATCGCGCTCAAACGACCGCCGCCGGGAATTTTCCACGCCAGGCTGGAGAGCGTGTCATACACCGGATGGTTAATCGGGATCGACTCTTCCGACACCAGATAACTTACCCCACGGAGGAAGAACATCCCCGCGAGGGTAATGATAAACGCCGGGATTTTCAGCGCGTCGATCAGCAGCCCCATAAAGGCACCAAACGCGCAGCCCATCGCCAGCACCAGCGGAAACGCCACCAGCGGAGAGATCCCCCAGAAGCCGATCGCCTTCGCGAGGAACACGCCCGTAAACGCGATCACCGAGCCGACGGAGAGATCGATCCCGCCGGAGAGGATCACAAAGGTCATTCCGACGGCGATGATGCCTAAAAAGGCGTTATCGGTCAGGATATTGCAGATCACGCGCGTCGAGGCAAAGCCGGGGAATTGGGTGAGGCAGTAGAGATACCCCAGCACAAATACGCCCAGCGTGATCATCAACGGTAAATTACGTTTTATCATGGCCACGGATCCCCTTAATGATGCTGACAAAGCGCGGCGACTGGACGATCAGAACGCAGAGTACGACCACCGCTTTCACCACCTGATTGAGTTCCGGCTGGAATCCCGAAAGCAGGATCCCGGTGTTCATGCCCTGAATGATCAGCGCGCCGATCACCGAGAGCAGCAGGTTAAAGCGCCCGCCCATCAGCGACCCGCCGCCGATGACCACCGCCAGGATTGCGTCCAGCTCCAGCCAGAGCCCGGCGTTGTTGGCATCGGCTCCGCGGATATCCGCCGCGACGATCACCCCTGCGATGGCGGCGCAAACGCCGCTCAGCACGTAGGTCAGCATCACCATCAGCCGGGTGTTGACCCCGGCGTTGCGCGCGGCGCGGATGTTGATCCCGACGGCCTCAATGAACATGCCGAGCGCCGTTTTACGGGTGAAGAGCCAAAAGACAACCAGCGTGGCCAGGGCAATAATCACCGGCGTCGGGAAGAACAGAAGGTTGCCGCTACCAAGCCACGCCAGGCTCGGGGAGTTAAAGGTGACAATCTGGCCGGAGGTAATCAGCTGCGCCACCCCACGCCCGGCCACCATTAAGATAAGCGTGGCGACAAAGGGCTGAATTTTCAGCACCGCCACCAGAATGCCGTTCCATAATCCGGCCAGCACGCCGGTGCCTAACGCCGCCAGCAGTACCACCGGCAGGCTGTGTCCGGCCACGGTCATGGAGGCTGCAGTGGCCCCGGCGATAGCCATCACCGCGCCGACGGAGAGATCAATCCCGCCGGTGGCAATGACCAGCGTCATCCCGATGGCCAGCAGCGCCACGGGCGCAGCACGGTTCAGGATGTCTATTGGGCTGCCAAACAGGCGACCATCCTGCACGATAATCTGGAAGAAATGCGGTGCGACAAGGCTGTCAACCAGCAGTACCACCAGCAGCGCCGCGATTTGCGGCGTGCCGGTTGGCCAGCTGAAGCGGCGCTTTGACTCACCGGTTTGCGAAAGCGAACGGGACATCACGATTCACTCCTTATGCCGCAATGGCATTCATGATCGCCGGAACGGACAGCTTATCCAGCGGGATCTCTGCCACCTGCTTGCGATCGCGCATGATAATGACGCGATCGGCATAACCTACCAGCTCCTCCAGCTCGGACGAAATGACGAGCAGGGCCAGACCGTCTGCACACAGGGTTTCGATAAGTCGGATAATTTCGGCGTGCGCCCCCACGTCAATGCCGCGGGTCGGTTCGTCGAGGATCAGGAACTGCGGTTTGGTCAGCAGCCAGCGCGACAGCAGCACCTTCTGCTGGTTGCCGCCGGAGAGGAACTCGATCGGCTGTTCCGCGCTCGGGGTGCGGATCCCGAGCTGGCGGATAAAGCGCTCGGCTATGGCATTTTGCTCTTTACGGGGGATCGGGCGCAGCCAGCCGCGCTGGGCCTGCAGCGCCAGAATGATATTCTCCCGCACCGAGGCTGCGGCAATGATACCGTCCGTTTTCCGATCTTCCGGGCAGAAGCCGACGCCCAGACAGGAGGCCTGATGCGGCGATCGCAGGGTTTGCGGTTTGCCCTTGATCAGCGCGCTGCCGCTGTCCGCGGGCTTGATCCCGAAGATCACCTCGGCGGTTTCGGTTCGGCCCGAGCCTAGCAGGCCCGCCAGCCCGACAATTTCGCCCGGCCGCACCTCAAGGTTAAACGGCGATATCACTCCTTTTTTGCCGTAATCGCTGAACGCGGCGACCGGTTTCTCGCTCAGCAGCGTGCGCCCTGCGCGCTGGAGGGCGTTGGTTTCCAGCTCACGACCCAGCATCATTTTCACCAGCTCGATCTGCGGCAGCTCGCGGGTTTCGCGGCAGCCAACAAAGCTGCCGTTGCGCAGCACCGTAATGCGATCGCTCACCTCATATACCTGATCGAGGAAGTGGGTAACGAAGATCAGGCTTACGCCCTGATCGCGCAGCTGGCGCATCAGGGTAAAGAGCATCTCCACTTCCTGGGTATCGAGGCTGGCGGTGGGTTCGTCCAGGATGAGTACCTTCGCGGAGAGATCGATCGCGCGACAGATGGCAACGATCTGCTGCATCGCCACGGAAAAGCGGTTCAGCGGCTCGCGGACGTCGAGGGAGAAGCCGTAGGATTCCATCAGCTTTGTCGCCCGCGCCTCCATCTCTTTGCGGCGCAGCAGGCCAAAGCGTCGCGGCTCACGGCCAATAAACAGATTATCCGCCACCGACATATTAGGCAGCAGGTTCACTTCCTGATAGACCGTCCCGATCCCCAGCTGTTGGGCATGGGCGGTATTTTTTGGCGAAATGGCGTTGTCTTCCAGCCAGATGGTGCCGCGGTCGGCGTGATAAACGCCGGTCAGGGATTTAATCAGCGTCGATTTTCCCGCGCCGTTCTCGCCCAGCAGCGCCATGATCTCCCCACGCCGCAGGCTAAAATCAACGTTATCCAGCGCTTTTACGCCGGGGAAGAATTTACTCAAGCCCTCTGTGCGGAGGATTTCCTGGTGTTGTTCAGTGGTCATGGTTTCCCCCTGCGTCAAGCCGGATGGCGCAGCGCCACCCGGCATGTTCAGACAGGCTTAGTAGCCCATATTTTTCTTCTTCTCTAACTCTTCTTTCGCCGTGTCAGGCAGGTAGAGCGTGGATTTGGTAACCGTCACTTTCTCCGGCATCGTGCCGTCTTTCTTGAATTTCTCCAGCGCGTCGAATGCCGGGCCCGCCATGTTTGGCGTCAGCTCCACGCTGGCGTTGGCTTCGCCGTCAATCATCGCTTTGTAGATATCCGGCACGCCGTCGATAGAGCCGGTGAGGATATCTTTGCCCGGCTTCAGGCCCGCTTCTTTAATTGCCTGAATCGCGCCGATTACCATGTCATCGTTGTGGGCGTAAACCATGCAGATATTCTTGCCGTTGTTTTCAGCCTTAATGAAGCTCTCCATGACCTCTTTACCTTTACTACGGGTAAAGTCGCCGGACTGAGAGCGGATGATCTTGATGTTTGGCGCTTTCGCGATGGCTTCAGCAAAGCCTTTTTTACGGTCGATGGCCACGCTCGCGCCGACGGTGCCCTGCAGCTCAACGACGTTACACGGCTTGCCGTCGACCTGTTTCACCAGCCAGTCGCCAATCAACTGCCCTTCAAGCACGTTGTTAGCGGTGACGGTTGTCATATAAAGGGATTTGTCTTTGACGTCGATGGAACGGTCGAGCAGGAAGACCGGGATCTCAGCGTCTTTCGCTTCCTTCAGGACGGGTTCCCAGCCGGTTGCCACGACGGGTGCAATAAAGATGGCATCCACGCCCTGGGCGATAAAGGAGCGCACGGCTTTGATCTGATTCTCTTGTTTTTGCTGACCATCGGCGATTTTCAGGGTAATACCGCGTTTCTGAGCTTCGCTTTTCGCCACGTTGGTTTCTGCCGCTCGCCAGCCAGATTCAGAGCCGACCTGCGAAAAACCTACGGTTAAGGGAGCGGCCATCGCCATAGACGACATGGCTGCCGAAACTGCTGTGACCAGGAGTAAGCGCTTCCACATATGAACGTCCTCGTAGGGTGAGTTATTGTTGGTTAAAAGATGTTCTGCGGAATGACTATAGCCCATGAAATATGTAACGAATTGCGTTACATCACACTTCAGAAAAGTGAATAAAACGTTAATCACAAGTTTGTAATCGCTTTCATTTCTCCATGAAAAATGCGGCTGAGTTTATGGATTTTTCTGTCATGAAATCGGTCTGAAAAGTGGGAAGAACGTGGAGAGAAGGCGAAAACAGGCGGAGACATTCAGCGCGAGTTGGCTATAATACCTGCCACTTGTTTACCATCCATTTTAAAGGACACCGACATGAGCTTACTCAACGTCCCAGCGGGTAAAGAACTGCCAGAAGACATCTACGTAGTTATCGAAATCCCGGCTAACGCAGATCCGATCAAATACGAAGTGGACAAAGAGAGCGGCGCCCTGTTCGTAGACCGTTTCATGTCTACCGCGATGTTCTATCCGTGCAACTACGGTTACATCAACCATACCCTGTCTCTGGACGGTGACCCGGTTGACGTGCTGGTCCCAACGCCATACCCACTGGAGCCAGGCTCCGTCATTCGCTGCCGTCCAGTTGGCGTGCTGAAAATGACCGACGAATCCGGTGAAGATGCGAAGCTGGTTGCGGTACCGCACACCAAGCTGAGCAAAGAGTACGATCACATCAAAGATGTGAACGACCTGCCAGAGCTGCTGAAAGCGCAGATCACTCACTTCTTCGAGCACTACAAAGACCTCGAAAAAGGCAAGTGGGTTAAAGTTGACGGCTGGGACAACGCAGAAGCAGCGAAAGCGGAAATCATCTCCTCTTTCGAACGCGCTGCTAAGAAGTAATTCTTACCGCTGTTAATGAAGGCCCCGCGAGTCGGGGCTTTTTTATTTCCCTGGTTGAGAGTAGTACAAACTTAATTTTTAAGAATAATCCCATTACTTTTGTTTTGAATATTAAAAACAAAAATGACACCCTATCATTTATAGTGGGAGTGGTTGAATAGCCTGGCTGTTCACAACATACTGTCATGATGATCATTAATCCCCATTCAGTACAGGATTCATATGTCATCCATTAACATTGATGTTGCCCGCCCAACTGGAATTTATTTTATCATTGAACGGTTGTATTCCCGCGATGGTTTTATGCCTTCTATTGGGGAAATCAGCCCCTCTTTGACACAGGTGCACCGTACTGTCATTCAGCTAAAACGCAAGCAGGATATGTTTATGGATGGTGTTAAGGTTACCCCTAAAGATATTACCCTTTGGCAACAGATAAAATATATTACGGGTTCAAAAGTAACGACCAAGGATACAGATGCGTTAGTGTATACGACCGATTTTATCGGCTCCCTTGTTGCCACCACGCCTTTAGGTAATATTGAGCATGAAAATATTCCTCGCTTCCTCACGACAGAGTCTATCCACTCCCTTCCACAGGCGGTGAGTTATGGGCGTGATCCCATCCCACAAGTCCTTCTTTATGGTCGTAAGGATATAGTCTTCTTTATGGATAATGGTGGTAAGGGTACACCAACCGCTATTGCAAAATATAACCACAATACTCGTGACCTTGCCATAATCAAAGATCAGCTTGAAGCCAGTAAAACGATGAAGGAGCTGCTATCTAAGGGAGCAAAATTATGAGTAAGAAAAGCCATGCCATGAGCCTATTCGTCCTTATTATTGCCTCCTTTGTCTTTGGCAGAAGTACTTATATTGAATATCTGTCATGGTACTATGGAAGCGATCATTTAATATTCAGTCAAATAAATAGCGCATTACTATCTGGTTTACTTAACGGACTTTACTTCGCGCTATCATCAAGCATTATTTATGCGTTACTCTCTCTATTAAAAACAATTCCCAGAAATATCTTCTTTTCTTGTCTTCTGCAATTCTTTATTAACATAGGGCTATATACGCTTTTTGTTGCAGTAGATAAAGGTTATAGTAAATTGCATACTTTAGGCTCGGGTGCTACTGATATCACCCACAGCTATTTTTTAGGGGCGTTGCTGATGAGCACACTCCTGACCGTCGCGATCGTGAGCGTTATACATGCTAAGTTTCTTTCTTCAAAGCATAAAGATGGGCTACATAAAGGCGTTTGACTGTTACGGTAAAGACAGTAAATGGCAGTATCTCTGCATCATGACATTCCAGCTTGCCTGGTTTTTGTTTTACTTATGGATCCCTTATCGAAGCGATTATGCGATTCTGCTGTTTTTACTGTTTTTCCTGCCCGTCATATCAAGCAATACGCGGTGCATAAACTACTATGGCCGTTCACGCGCCTTGTGTTTTTTATGGCTTATTGCCCCATACATCATGCTGTTTGTTCCTCTGTTTTTAACCCGACGCAGGGATACAGAAGAGAATTGAAAGTGCAAAAAAACAACGCCACCTCACGGTGGCGCTGTTTTTTTTTCAGTACTGGTCTCTGTCTAACCAGTTACCGCTTACAATCCGCGTTAACCCTTCGACCGGACGCTGGTAGACATACATCCACGCGCTTCCGTACGGCGTCTGGATCAACTGGCGTGCGTATTCACCGCCCCTGGTGCGCAAGGCATCAAGTTCGGCAAGCGTCGCGTTATCAATACGATAAACTTCACCCTGTACTGTTCCTTCGCCCGGAACCGCGCCTGGATAGTGGCCCAGGCTGTACAACTGGTAGTTCTCGATATCGTAATTCCCCAGTAGCTGGGCATTGGTCATCCAGTGACTGTTGCCTTGCCTGGTTCGTAAACTGCCGTAGACAAATATTCGCATTGCTAAAACTCAAACTGATAGAGCAGATCAAGTGCCTGGTCTACGCCGGACACTGCTTCCAGATATAGCTTAGGCATCAGGCGATAGCGTAACGTGAGTGTTGCCAGTGAGTCAAAGATCCCCACACCATATTTTACCTGCAGACCCGGCAGTACATAGCCGCTGACCACCACCTGCGAGGAGTCACCCACGCCCTGGGTGTCCAGCGCCAGATTGCTTACGCCGAACGTCTCGCCGATTTTACCCACAACCTGCCCACTTTGTGCAACCCCCAGACCCACTAACATCGAGGTCATCGCCGCGCTGTCGCTCTGACCGCTGTCCAGGCCTTGTCCACGCAGCAGATAAGAGAGGGCTTCCTGCTGCGACATCGCCGGGTCAGAGAAGATCTCCGCCTTCGGTTCGTCGGCGGAACCGGTAACGCGTACGCCAGCAATAACGTCGTTTTCCGTCGCTTCAGGGTTACGAATCGCTTCGATGTTCAACAGAGGCTGATCCGGTGGACCGGAGAACAGCAGCTCGCCTTTGCGCACAATCAGGTCCTGACCATAGGCGTGGAAACGCCCTTCAGGAATATTGATCTGCCCGTTCAGGCCAAGCCCTTGTTTATCCTGCGCCACCTTCAGGTCGCCCGTGAGCCTCGCCTTCAGCCCAAACGCATTCAACCGCACGTTATTCCCCACGTGCACGATAAGGTTACTATTGATCGGTATGCCCGCGCTCTTCTGTTCGACAGGTTTCAGATTTTCATTGAGCATAACTTCATCACTTGAGACGCCGACCGCGCTTTCCGGCACGTCGTGAACCACGATGCGCGCCCACGGCACGTCGACGCGTCCGTCAAGCGTGAAGAGGCTTGGCGTGGCTTCAAAGACCACATCAGGCGAGACGTCCAGGCGTACCATCGGCGGTACGGTGATGCGCACCTTGCTGCCTTTCGCGGCAATACGCGCGCGCCAGTTATCGAGCTGGCTCCAGTCCGCGTCACCGCTCAGGTTGATTTGCCCTTGCTGCGTCAGTACCGAGCCGCTCAGCGTCGAGCTCATGCCGTTGAAATTCATCGCGATCTGGCTGGGCTGCATGTCAAACGGCATAAAGTTGCCGTCAATATCCACGCCGCTAAGCCGCATCTGACCGAACAGCTGCGGGCTTTGCGCGTTGCCGGCCAGGCGCAGGTTAGCGTTCAGCATGCCCTCGGCTTTTTCCCCGCGGGCGAAAATCGGGTTCACCATCGCCAGGTTGAAGTTACGGATGTTGACGTTACCGCCCAGATTACGCCGTCCCTGCGGATCGGTAATCTGGACCTGCCCATCCAACTGGCCGTTGTTGGTCAGGCGGATTGTCCACCCCAGCTGTGCGCGATTGTTATGCAGATCGGCACTCAGGTTCAGAGTATCGAACGCTACCGGAAGGGGCGCGTTGTTGACCTCCTGCGTCACCTTCACGTTACGCCCGGACAGCGTGACGCTGCCCTGCGGCAGCCCCTCTTTGGTGGTGTCCCAGGCGACATCGGCTTTTCCGCTGAAGACGCCGCTCGCCTGTGTTGTATCCGGCATAAACGGCTTCAGCATCGCCAGATCGAAGCGGTTGAGGTTGATCTGCGCCCGCCCTTCCGCGCCCGCATCGATGGTCTGCGGCACGCACAGTTCCGCATTCGGGTTGGTCCAGCAGTGCGGCCCAATGCTGATCTTCTGCTCGGCGTTGCGGTAGTCCAGGGCGATGGAGCGCGAGAGCGCCAGCGGCCCGACCGGCGTATTGAAACGGGTGTTATCCAGCGTACCTTTCCAGCGCTCCTCTTTGCGGTCGAAGCTGCCGGTCAGGTGAAGCTGGCCGGAGACCGGCTCGCCCTGCACGCGCAGCTGGAGATCGTGCTGCTTCTCGTTCCCTTTCGCGTCCAGGGTGACAAGGCTAATGTTCACGTCCGGCTGAGAAATGCGCTCCACGCGCAGGTTCAGGTTACCGCCAATCTGATCGGTGGATTTCACATCCCCTTCCACGCGGACGCGGGCAACGCTCAGCTCCTGCCAGCGCAGGTTATTGGCGGTGATATCCGCCAGCAGCTGCGGCGCGTCTACCGTGCCGCGAACCTTCACGAGTCCTTTTGCCGTGCCGCCAAGCCCCGGCAGGGCGTTATCCAGATTCGGCGCGTCGATGGTGGCGTCCAGATTGAGATCTTTCACCCCCAGCTCGCCTTTGATATCCGCCGTGTTGCGGCCCAGCGCCACGTGCAGCCCCGGGATAACCCACTGCAGATAGCTGTTGCCTTTCACCGAGCCTTCAACGTTCACCTTGTTCTGCTTCACGTTCCCGGTGAGCTTAATTTCCGGCACGTCCATCTGCCACGTGCCGCCGTACAGGCTGCCGCGGGTTTTGATCAGGCCATCCAGCTTCGACGGCCAGTCCGGCACCTCTTTGGCGGTATTAATGCCCGTCAGCTTCAGCTCGCCGCGCCAGCTGATCGCCTGCTGCCAGTCGAGCAGAGCGGTCAGCTCGGTTTTACCTTCCAGCGCCGCGACGGTCAGCTTGTCGAGGTTGACCTGCTGTTCGTTGCCCTTCGCATCCAGGGTGATGTTCGCGGGCGGCACGCCCTGCCCCTTCACCGCGGTGCGGAACGAAAGCGTGTAGTCGGTCATCTTGCCGCTCAGCTTCAGCTTCAGGTCATCGGCCTGGAACTGTTTTTCGCCGGTGAACGGCCAGGAAAGCTGCTTGCTGACCACCTCAAGATTGAGCGGCAGCCCGGCTTCCGCCAGCTGGGTTTGCGCGCGCAGGACCATGTCCACCGGGCCGGAGAGATTCACGCCAACATCGAGCTTATCGCGCAGCGCCCCGCCCACCTTGACCTTCACCTTTTCGCCTTTCAGCGGATCGATGTTGAGGGCACTGTTAAGCGTGATGTCCACCGGCCAGTTATCGCGCAGCAGGGCATTCCCTGACGCATTCACCGAGCCCTGGTTGGTGTCGATATCCAGCGCGTCGAGCTTCATGTTGCCGTCAATGCTGCTGACTTTCAGCAGCATATTGTAGACCGTCAGATCGGTATCGCCGGTCAGGCGCAGCTGCTCGCCTTTGAACTCCTCAATATTGAGGTTCAGCGGCAGGTGAACGTCGGTCATTTCCGGCAGGACAGGCTTCGAGAAGAGATCTTTCAGCGTTTCGCCCAGCGGCTTCTCTTCCGGCTGCGGGTTCTGAATTTTCGGCTCGACGATCTCTTCCTGCGCCACGTCGGCCACCTTCGGCAGCGCGATCAGCAAGCCCTGCAACGACGTCGGCGTCAGGGTGAGGTTTTTCTCCTGCCAGCGCAGGCCGGAGGTAAAATCCATCACGGACACGGTGGTGTCGTCGATTTTGATATTGACGTTATCAAGCGCCACCCGATAGAGCGCGATCGGGTACGGCGTGGAGAGATTCAGCGGGCCGCTGTCTTCTTCTTCAACCGGCGCAGATTTCGGCATTTTCTTCGAGTCTATCGCCACGTTGACGTCTTTAAGCGACAGATCGTTGACGCAGAGCTTGCTGTCCCGCAGGCAGCCTAGCTTCACCGCGAGATGGAACTCCCCGGCGTTCACCGCCACGCCCGGCTGCTCGTAGCGGATATTATTCAGACGCAGATCGCGCCAGCCACCCGTCACCTGACCAATCTCCAGCCCCGGCACCCAGCGGTTCGCGGCGTTAAACAGCAAATGCAGCCCGGTCGTCGTTCCTACCAGAAACGCCACCGTACCGAGCAGCAGCACGATAAAAATCAGCACCCCGAGGCTTATTTTCTTCCATAAACTCATAATTCAGGCCCCAGACCGATGTAAAACTGTAATCCGTGTTCATCTTTGTCGCCGACAGGCACGGCGAAGTCGAGCTTGATGGGTCCGACGGGCGACTGCCAGCGTACGCCCACGCCCGCGCCGGTTTTAAAGTCGCTGCGGCGGATATCGTTCACCGCTTCACCGCCGTCAACAAACATGGCGCCCCACCACTTTCCGCTGACGTTGTACTGATACTCCAGCGATCCCGTCGCCAGTTTTGACGCACCGGTTAGCTGGCCCTTTTCGTTCTCAGGTGAGATCGATTTGTACTTATATCCACGAATGCTGCGGTCGCCCCCGGCGAAGAAGCGCAGATCCGGCGGAACGCGCTCGAAGTCTCCGGTTTCAATCCAGCCGAGATTGCCGCGCATCACAAAGCGGTGTTTGTCATATAGCGTGCGGATCCAGACGTTCTGCGCCTGCAGAACGGAGAAGTCCACGTCGGAGCCCCAGGCGGAGTTGGAATAATCGATCGAGTAGCGCTGTGAGTCGCCCCAGGTCGGCATCAGCCCCCCGCGCGAGCGGGTTCGGCTGATCATTACGCCCGGATAAAGCAGCATGGTGGTATTGGTGACGTTGGCCTGGGTAAAGTGGTCCAGGCTCCAGCGCAGGTTAATGGCGCGCTGCCAGCCGCTGGAGAGATCCCAGAAGCGGGAGACCGCAAGCGTCGTAGAGTCCTGCTTTGTGTCGTTTAAATCGGTGCGCTTAAAACCGCCCTGCAGAAGGTAATATTGCTCAAGCGGATTTTTCAGCAGCGGCATTTTGTAGCTGAAATCCAGCTGCTGCTCGGGCGCAGAGAGGCTCAGGCTGGTGGTCAGGCTGTGGCCGTAAGAGTTCATCCACGGTTTTTTCCACGAGGTTTTCACGCGTGGTCCGACATCCGTCGAGTAGCCAACACCGGTCTCAATGGTGTTCTCGGTGCGCGGCGAGACAACGCCATGCAGCGGCAACACCTTGGTTTTGCGAGACTTCTCAAATTCCGGTGCGACAACTACGGAGTTAAACCAGCCGGTAGCGGAGAGGCGTCGGTTCAGCTCTCCGAGATCGCTCGACTGGTAGTAATCCCCTTTTTTGAAAGGCACGAGGTTTTGCAGGTACTCTTCGCGAATTTGCGAACCTTCAAACGTCACGTCGCCAAAGCGGTAGCGCTCTCCACTGTCGTAGTCGATATCCCAGAAGGCCTGACGTCTCTCCAGCGCAATGCCCAGCTGGCTTTTATTGAACTGGCTGTCAAAGTAGCCCTTACGCAGGGAAACATTCGTCAGCTCTTTTTTGAAATGGTCGTAGTCACCGTGGTTAAGCACGGTACCGATTTTCGGCCGCGTGCTGAGCAGGTCCAGATAATCCCGGTCGGTACGCGCCCCGCCGCGCAGGATGACGTTCGTACCGCCAATCAGTACCGGCTCACCCGGCGAAACGCGGGCAATAAGGACCTGGCGCCCCTTCTTTGGCGGCGGACGGAGGTCAAAATCAATGGTGGGTTCGTAATACCCCAGCGCTTTCAGCCCTTCACGGATCGCATCATCTACGCGCGCGCGAAAACGCCGGTCCGGCGTCACCTCATCACTCTGGATGGTCGACAACTGCGCACGCACGTTTTTTTGTAGCGCCCCGGATAACCCCTCAACCTGCAAACGGACATTCGCCGCGCTGGCAATCCCGCTTGTCAGCAACACACTGACTAAACATAACTGGCGGATTTTTGTCACGTTTTCTCCTGAATATCCCTGTTTCCACCCTGGAAGCAAATGAAGTGCCGCTCCGCGGCAAAATACGGCCTGTGGCCAAAAACCCGAATCGCGGGTTGAAAATGGGTGTAACACCCAAATATTTCTTATGATTAAATCTAGACTGATTCAGCGCATTTATTGTGTTCAATTAAACGCTTCGTGACAACCTTAACTGAAACATCGCACCCCGGGAGGCCCCATCGTGAGTTTATTCGACAAAAAGCATCTGGTTTCACAAGCTGATGCATTACCGGGACGCAACACCCCTATGCCTGTGGCGACCTTACACGCCGTCAATAACCACTCCATGACGAACGTGCCGGAGGGAATGGAAATCGCCCTGTTCGCCATGGGCTGTTTCTGGGGCGTTGAGCGCCTCTTCTGGCAACTCCCCGGCGTTTACAGCACGGCGGCTGGCTACACGGGCGGTTACACGCCGAATCCTACCTATCGCGAAGTCTGCTCCGGCGAAACCGGGCATGCGGAAGCGGTGCGCGTGGTCTATGACCCTGCGGTAATCAGCTACGAACAGCTGCTGCAGGTCTTCTGGGAGAACCACGACCCGGCGCAGGGCATGCGTCAGGGCAACGACCACGGCACACAGTATCGCTCGGCCATTTATCCGCTCACGCCGGAGCAAGATGCCGCCGCGCGCGCCAGCCTTGAGCGTTTTCAGCAGGCCATGCGTGAAGCGGGCGACACGCGCGAGGTGACGACGGAAATCACAACCGCGAAACCATTCTACTATGCGGAAGACGATCACCAGCAGTATCTGCATAAAAACCCTTACGGCTACTGCGGTATCGGGGGCATCGGCGTCTGCCTGCCGCCACAGCTTGCCTGATTTCCGATCCAGCGCCACGCGAGCAGCGTGGCGCACACGGCAGCGACAGCGTTGTCTCATAACCTAACCACCACGAGTTGGCCGCCCCCTCCGGCTATCTTCGCCAAAATGTGACCTCTGGCAGATTTACATCTCTTTACGCTATACTACCCGCTGAAATAATCGGCTCAACGCTACGAGCTGGTGTTCAATGTGTTTTCACACAAATGGTATCAACTCCCCTTCTGAGGATCTGGCGAGAAGCCGGATAAACTATGTTAAACAGTATTTTAGTAATACTTTGTCTGATTGCCGTCAGCGCATTTTTCTCGATATCTGAGATCTCGCTGGCCGCGTCCCGTAAAATCAAACTGAAGCTGCTTGCCGATGAAGGCAACATCAATGCCACCCGCATCCTGAAAATGCAGGAAAACCCCGGGATGTTCTTCACCGTAGTGCAGATTGGCCTCAACGCGGTGGCCATACTCGGCGGTATCGTGGGTGATGCGGCGTTTTCTCCGGCGTTTTACAGCCTGTTTGTTAAGTACATGTCCGTTGAACTGGCCGAACAGCTCAGCTTTATCCTCTCCTTCTCGCTGGTAACCGGCCTGTTCATCCTCTTTGCAGACCTGACCCCGAAACGCATCGGTATGATTGCGCCAGAAGCTGTGGCTTTGCGTATCATCAACCCGATGCGCTTCTGTCTGTACGTGTTTCGTCCGCTGGTGTGGTTCTTCAACGGCCTGGCGAACGTGATTTTCCGCATCTTTAAGCTGCCTATGGTGCGTAAAGACGACATCACGTCTGACGACATCTATGCGGTAGTGGAAGCCGGCGCGCTGGCCGGGGTGCTGCGCAAGCAGGAACACGAGCTAATTGAGAACGTGTTCGAACTGGAATCCCGTACCGTACCGTCTTCCATGACGGGCCGTGAAAGCATTATCTGGTTCGATTTACATGAAGATGAGCAGAGCCTGAAGAACAAAGTGGCGCAGCATCCACACTCTAAGTTCCTGGTCTGTAATGAAGATATCGACCACATCATCGGTTACGTCGACTCCAAAGACCTGCTGAACCGCGTACTGGCAAACCAGAGCCTGGCGCTCAACAGCGGCGTGCAGATCCGCAATACCCTTATTGTGCCGGACACTCTGACGCTCTCAGAAGCGCTGGAAAGTTTCAAAACCGCCGGGGAAGACTTCGCGGTTATCATGAACGAATACGCCCTGGTGGTGGGTATTATCACCCTGAACGACGTGATGACCACGCTGATGGGCGACCTGGTTGGCCAGGGGCTGGAAGAGCAGATTGTTCAGCGTGACGATAATTCATGGCTGATTGATGGCGGCACGCCGATTGAAGACGTGATGCGCGTGCTGGATATCGACGAGTTCCCGCAGTCCGGTAACTACGAGACCATCGGCGGCTTTATGATGTTTATGCTGCGTAAAATCCCGAAACGTACCGACTCGGTGAAGTTCTCCGGCTACAAGTTTGAGGTGGTGGATATTGATAACTACCGCATCGACCAGCTGTTGGTGACGCGCATCGACAACAAACCGACCGTACTGGTTCCGAAGCTGCCGGATGCGGAAGAGAAGGTATCGGCGTAAGGTTCCAGCCTCCACAAACATCAACGGCTCCCATTGGGAGCCGTTTTTTTAACTACTGCATAGCACGTTGGTTAAGCCATCTCAGTTTGCAGACGCATAACCTGACGGTTGACTTCGGACATCACAGACAGGTGCTGTTTGTCCTTCACTTTTGGGACAAGGATCTTGCCCTTATCAAACTCAAAAGCGCCAACATCCTTGATATACAACCGTCCACGGAACAGGATCTTCACGTACTTCGCCACCTGAAGCGGGTTGTAGCGTTGGAAAATTTTCATTCTTGTATCTCCTGCGAATCATACGCTCTTGCGGTGCCACAATCGGCCCGACTGTCCTGAGCGCAAATTTTAATGCCCATTGACTATAGACCAGAACTACGGTGTTACCCAGTGTGCATAAGTTTATTTACCGTTTGATTACAATTATTCAGAATAATCTTTGCAAAGCGTGACCGGGCGCAGTATAAGCCGTCGTTTTTTCATGGATATGTGCGTTCACCCGCAAACTGGCATCGGGATTGCGGGAAAACCACATTGATCGCACTTATGATTAAAGCGTAAGACCAAGTGGTCGGATCACCTGCAAACAATAAGGAAACGCCATGACCCTACGTAATATCCTTGCAGCAGCCTGCCTGCTGCTGCCTCTGTGGGCTTCCGCTCACAACATTGAAAAAGGACAACGTGTACCGCCAGTCGGCATTGCTGACCGGGGAGAATTGATTCTCGACAATGATAAGTTTAGCTACAAACCCTGGAATAGCGCGCAGCTCGCGGGCAAAGTGAGAGTTGTACAACATATTGCCGGTCGTACATCTGCAAAAGAGAAAAATGCCAACCTGGTGGAAGCGATCAAGGCTGCGAAATTCCCGCACGACCGCTACCAGACGACCACTATTGTTAATACCGATGACGCCATTCCGGGCTCCGGGATGTTTGTGCGCTCAAGCCTTGAGAGCAATAAAAAGCTCTATCCGTGGTCGCAGTTTATCGTCGACAGCAACGGCTTAACCCGTAAGGCCTGGCAGCTGGAGGAAGAAAGCTCAGCGATTATTGTGTTGGATAAGGAAGGTCGCGTGCAGTGGGTGAAAGACGGGGCGTTAACCCAGGAAGAGGTGCAGCAGGTTGTCGACCTGCTGCATAAGCTGCTGGCTCAATAAATAGAGACGCGGAAGCCGGGGTTAAGGAAGGATTCGCGCGGGGTGTAGTCCAGCGGTTTGCCCTGCCAGTCATGAACATGCGCCCCGGCGGCCGCAGCAACGGCATGCCCGGCGGCGGTATCCCAGATATTGGTTGGCCCAAAGCGAGGATACAGCTGCGCATGGCCTTCCGCCACCAGGCAGAATTTCAGCGACGAGCCGATCGAGGTGGTCTGGTGTTCACCCAGCTGCTGCAGGTACTCCTGCAGTTCGCTGTCGCTGTGCGAGCGGCTAATTACCACCAGCGGCGGACGCGCATCGCGCACCTGGATCTGCTTGCGCACGCCGCACTCTTCCTTCCACGCCTTCCCTTCTGCGGCGCTGTACATCACCTTCATTACCGGCGCGTAAACCACACCCAGCACCGCTTTCCCTTTCTCAATCAGGGCGATATTGACGGTGAATTCACCGTTGCGCTTGATGAACTCTTTTGTCCCGTCCAGCGGATCGACCAGCCAGTAGCGCTGCCAGTGCTGGCGCTCGTCCCAGCTTTGCGGCGCTTCTTCTGACAGGACGGGGATGTCCGGCGTTAAGGCCTGTAACCCTTTGAGGATCACCTTATGCGCGGCAATATCCGCCGCCGTGACCGGAGAATCGTCGGCTTTGCTGACAACCTCCATAGGTTTAATACCGTCATACACCTGCATGATGGCATCTCCCGCATCCCGTGCGAGCTGACAAATTTTTTCTAGCATTTTCCACCTCTTTGTTAACGCAGTGAGGTTAACTCTTTGTTTTAGTTATATCGTAATGTGAACAATTCCGCTATCTGTGAAGCAATTCCGGTTTCAGGTTACTTTTTTCTGTCAGGATTCACATTTCTGTAAGCAACAAGCTATAGATACATACTCTTTTGTGGTCTGCATCGAAAAAAGGACTCCTCTGATGATTAAGTTTAGTGCAACGCTTCTGGCGACGCTGATTGCAGCGAGCGTGCAGGCGGCGACGGTAGATCTGCGTATTCTGGAAACGACCGATCTGCACAGCAACATGATGGACTTCGATTACTACAAAGATACCCCGACGGAAAAATTCGGACTGGTACGCACGGCGAGCCTGATCGATGCCGCACGCGGCGAAGTGAATAACAGCGTGCTGGTCGACAATGGCGATCTCATTCAGGGCAGCCCGCTTGGGGACTACATGGCGACCAGGGGGTTGAAAAAAGGCGAGATCCATCCTGTTTATAAAGCGATGAACACCCTGGATTACACCGTCGGCAACCTCGGCAACCACGAATTCAACTACGGTTTGAAATACCTTCACGATGCCCTGGCCGGCGCGAAATTCCCGTACGTTAACGCCAATATCATCGACGTTAAAACGCAAAAGCCGCTCTTTACCCCATACCTGATTAAAAATACCGAGGTTGTCGATCGGGACGGGAAAAAACAAACGCTCAAAATCGGCTATATCGGTTTTGTCCCGCCGCAGATCATGACGTGGGATAAGGCCAACCTCGACGGTAAGGTGACCGTCAACGACATCACCGAAACCGCGCGTAAATACGTGCCGGAAATGCGCAAAAAAGGCGCCGATCTGGTGGTCGTTGTCGCCCACTCGGGTCTCTCTGCCGATCCGTATCAGGCCATGGCAGAAAACTCCGTTTACTATCTGAGTGAAGTCCCTGGCGTCGACGCGATCCTGTTCGGCCATGCCCACGCGGTCTTCCCGGGTAAAGATTTCGTCAGCATCAAAGGGGCTGACATTGAGAAAGGGACGCTCAACGGCGTGCCGTCGGTGATGCCAGGCATGTGGGGCGACCATCTTGGCGTAGTGGATCTGGTGCTGAATAACGACGGTGGCAGCTGGAAGGTGACGCAGTCAAAAGCCGAAGCGCGCCCGATCTACGACGCTGCAGCGAAAAAATCTCTGGCGGCTGAAGATAAAAAACTGGTCAACGTGCTGAAGCACGATCACGACGCCACGCGCGAATTCGTCAGCAAGCCGATCGGCAAATCCGCCGATAACATGTACAGCTTCCTCGCGCTAGTGCAGGACGACCCGACCGTTCAGGTCGTCAACATGGCGCAGAAAGCCTATGCCGAACACTTTGTGCAGGGCGATCCGGATCTGGCAAAACTGCCGGTCCTGTCAGCCGCTGCGCCATTCAAAGTGGGCGGGCGTAAGAATGACCCGGCCAGCTATGTTGAAGTCGAAAAGGGCCAGCTGACCTTCCGTAACGCCGCCGACCTCTATCTCTACCCGAACACGCTGGTGGTGGTTAAAGCCACCGGGAAAGAGGTAAAAGAGTGGCTGGAGTGTTCTGCCGGACAGTTTAACCAGATTGACCCGCACAGCAGTAAGCCGCAGTCGCTGATTAACTGGGACGGCTTCCGTACCTATAACTTCGACGTGATCGACGGCGTTAACTACCAGATTGACGTCACCCAGCCGGCGAAATATGACGGCGAGTGCCAGGCGGTTAACCCGCAGGCGGAGCGCATCAAAAACCTGACCTTCAACGGCAAGGCGATCGACCCGAATGCCACCTTCCTGGTGGCGACCAATAACTACCGTGCCTACGGCGGTAAGTTTGCCGGTACGGGAGATAGCCATATCGCCTTTGCCTCGCCGGACGAGAACCGCTCGGTGCTTGCGGCGTGGATCAGCGCGGAGTCGAAGAAGGCGGGCGAAATTCATCCTGCGGTGGATAACAACTGGCGTCTGGCACCGATCCACAGCGATACGAAACTGGATATTCGCTTTGAAACGTCGCCATCCGACAAGGCAGCCACGTTTATCAAGGAGAAGGCGCAGTATCCAATGAAACAGGTCGCGACGGATGATATTGGGTTCGCGATTTATCAGGTGGATTTAAGCAAGTAGCGGCGATTGTGCCGGGTGGCGCTTCGCTTACCCGGCCTACGGGATGAAAGAGTACGGGTAGGCCGGGTAAGGCGAAGCCGCCACCCGGCTTTTACGCCGCGCGATCGTCCCTGTTCGCCATCACCTTCGGCGTATTCACCTCAATCCAGTCAGCCAGCGCGGCAACTTTCTCGCTGACCTCAATACCCATCGGCGTCAGGCTATACTCTACGTGCGGCGGCACGACCGGATACGATACGCGATCGACAAACCCGTCCTGCTCCAGCGCCTGAAGCGACTGGGAGAGCATCTTTTCGCTAACCCCGCCCATTTTGCGGCGCAGATCGCTAAAGCGATGCGTTCCCTGGCGCAGCGCCAGCAGAATCAGTACCCCCCAGCGGCTGGTTACGTGTTTGAGCACCTCTCTTGAAGGGCACTGCTCCGCGAAAAGATTGCCATCGCGCATTTGTTCGCTGAGCGTCGGTATCATTGTTTTCATACTTACCTTTTTGTACGTACTTACCAAAAGTTAGCTATGGTGCTAGTGTGCCACAACATCAGACAAACACGAAGGAGATTCATCATGATCGCGATTACCGGCGCTACCGGCCAGCTTGGCCATCTCGTTATTGAACAGCTGCTGAAAACCGTACCGGCCAGCCAGATTGTGGCCATCGTACGTAACCCGGCGAAAGCGCAAGCCTTAAGCCAGCAGGGTATTGTGGTGCGTCAGGCAGACTACACGGATGAAGCCACCTTCGCCGCCGCGCTGAGCGGCGTGGAAAAGCTTCTGCTGATCTCCTCCAGCGAAGTCGGACAGCGCGCGACCCAGCACCAGAACGTGATTAACGCCGCTAAAACGGCAGGCGTGAAATTTATCGCCTACACCAGCCTGCTGCATGCGGATACATCGCCGCTCGGTCTGCACGTTGAACACGTTGCGACTGAAAAAGCTCTGGCGGCGTCCGGCATTCCTTATGCCCTGCTGCGCAACGGCTGGTATACCGAAAACTACCTGGCGAGCGCGCCGCCTGCGCTGGAGCACGGCGTGTTTATCGGTGCGGCAGGCGATGGCAAAATTGCCTCTGCTACCCGCGCAGACTATGCCGCGGCGGCAGCCAAAGTGATCGCTGAAGAGGGCCATGCGGGCAAAGTGTATGAACTGGCGGGCGACCACGGCTGGACGCTGAGCGAACTGGCGGCTGAACTCAGCAAACAGAGCGGGAAACCGATAACCTATCAGAATCTCAGTGAAGCAGATTTTGCCGCCGCGCTTAAAAGCGTCGGTCTGCCTGCCGGGCTGGCTGATATGCTGGCGGATTCCGATGTGGGCGCGTCCAAAGGGGGACTGTTTGACGATGGCCATACGCTGAGCAAACTGATCGGGCGCGCAACGACACCGCTGGCGCAGAGCATTAAAGCCATTCTTTAACGGTGTCACCGTTCTTTCCTGCGGCCGGGTGATTTCCCTTACCCGGCCCACACATATTGATTAATAATAAAAACAGATATAACGATTAAAAGTCCGGGTATTCTTTTTCCGTCGCGTACATTATCGGTTTTTCAAATCCGGGAATGGTGATGCCATCCCTGGCAATCTTAATATCTTCCTCATTTATCCCCTGCTGGCCAAACAGATAAATAACGTTGAGTTCACCCTGCGAAGCCGACTCGTCGTACGCGTTCGCCTGATGTCGCACCTCGCGGTTACGCTGCTGATAATCCGCAAATACCGCGTCCCCGTAGCGTTTGCGCAACCATTGATGGGTAAGCTTTGGCGAGTAAACCACCCCCGTGGCATTATTACCGCCAAAGCCTTTTGAATTAATAAAGGCAATTTGCCCCTGGCCTTGCTCTAATTTGTAGTCCTGAAGAGGAATGGATAAGCGTGCGTTATTCACCTGCGGCGCGATCTGGGTTACGCTTTTAATTCCCGGTAAAATGCCATAGCGGAAGACGCCGAGGCAGCTGATGAGCTGGTCGCCGCTGGCGGGTCCCAGGGAGTGACCGAGATACGATTTCACCGCCGTCACCGGCCAGTCGCGGATCGCAAAGGCTTGCGCAACGCGGTCAAAAATATCGGCCTCGGAGACGCAATTCTTCGGCGTGCTTGAACCGTGCGCCTGAATAAACGATCCCTTTTGCACCGCTTCCATTCCGACCATCGACACTGCCGAAGCCACGGCTTTCGCCATGGTGATGTAGTTCCCCGGTCCCGGTGAGGCAATAGAACGCTTAAAGCCGTCAGCGTTGATAAAGACATTCCCCACCGAACCATGGATCTCTGCCCCAAGCTGCAGCGCCAGCTCGTCGTCCATTAACACGACATACTGGCTGGATTCTGCGATCACAAAACCACAGCTGTCGCCAAAAGGACGGCTGCTGCTGCGCCAGCCGGGCGTTTCCGTTTCATCAATATGCTTAAGCTTGCTCTCCGTTGCCAGGGCGCCCATGGCGTCGAATCCTTCAATCACTTCGGAGGTGACCGGCGCTTCGGCACTGCCCACAACGGCCACGCGAATGCGCCCCGCTTTGATATCTTCGACTGCCGCATTGAGGTTATACAGAAACGTGGCGCACGCCCCCAGCGTGGCGCTGGTATGGCCAACGCTACCCAGCACATACGCATTGAGGAAATCAGCGCACATGCTGTTCAGGCCCAGCGGACACTGTTTGGCGCTGACGCGCTGGCCTTTCAGGCGCGACTGGAGCATACCGCCAAAGCCATAATCGTCGAGCTGTCCCATGATATTGCCCGAATAGACCCCGAGCTGATCCGGCGCGATCGCTGCCTGTATCTCGCGCCACGGGATCCCCAGAGCGTTGATGGCGTCCGATGCCCCGACAATCGCCATTTGTAGCGCCCGCGGATGGAACTGCGAATTGTAATGGTCACCCGGCCGGAATCCCTGCGGCAGCAAACCTGCAGCCTGAACCTCCGTGCGCAACAACGCCTCAATTTTACAGTCCATCTCTCCCTGAACGGTAATACGCACGCGCCGATCCGCTAATTCCTCAACCTGCCATCCCGCCGGTAAGGGATGCGGTAACTGTCTGGCAGAGATATTAAAGCTGAATCCTTCTTCGCCAGAAACCATATTCAATTTTGCATGGCTGGTGATAGCATCGACATCAAAATAGTCGCGCGTAATTATTCTGATAAGGGTTCCTTCCAGCGTCTCGTCTTTTATCTTCTCGGCAGCCTGAGCGGGCGTAAATCTTTTACCTGAAATGTCGCAATACCCACCTTCATCATATTTAAGCACGCCCATCAGAATAGCTAACGATAATAACGTCTCCTGCCTTTCCTCTTCCGATAATGAATTAATAATCATTCGGCGAAATGCATGATGAAAAGAACTACGACCAGCTGGACTATAGCCGCCAAAAGCCGTTATTACGGGTAATTTCACCATAATTCATCCTGTAGTGGTCGTGGATTTATATTGTGCAAATGCGATAATTTCAGATATTAGTTTACAAATTACCGACAAAAGCTAATATGAAAATCCAGCCAAAATGCTGACTTTTTTGGCCAGGGCAACGATGAGTCACCAAAAATAATAGTCAAAACAGGTATTAATCGAAAATGACAAATACACAAATTGGATTTGTGTTATGTGAACGCATGCTAAGTTCCGGTCTCAGTCTGCCGATTGAAATGTGGAAAGCCGCAGCCAGCAGCTATTTAGCCGAGCAAAAAACAACATCCCACGCAGACACGCACAAAACGGAGACATCTGCGTTCAGGCTCTGTCGTCCGGAGAATATACTGAAAGTTCATACTATTGGCATAAATAACGAGCCCATCCTGACGCAAAGTGGCTTTAGCATTACCGCCGATACTACGCTTGCCGCAGACAGGCACTATGACGTTATCTATCTTCCTGCCCTGTGGCGCAACCCTCGAGCAGTGGTCAGACAAAAGCCTGAACTTCTGAAATGGTTGACCGAGCAGGCTGTGCGAGGAACCCGTATCGCCGCCGTCGGAACGGGCTGCTGTTTTCTGGCGGAGTCGGGATTGCTCAACGGAAAGCCCGCCACCACCCACTGGCACTACTTCAAACAATTCTCGCGCGACTACCCCAGCGTAAAATTACAAACCAAACATTTTCTCACGCAGGCCGATAATATTTACTGTGCCGCCAGCGTTAAGGCCCTGTCAGATCTGACGATTCATTTTATCGAAACGATATACGGGAAACGTGTAGCCACACATACTCAACGGACATTTTTTCATGAAATTCGTAGTCAGTTCGATCGCCAGTGTTACAGTGAAGAAAACAAACCCCACCCGGATGAAGATATTGTTCAAATTCAAACCTGGATAAAAGCCAACTGCGCCTCGGATATATCCATGCAGAATCTTGCCGATATGGCTGGCATGAGTTTGCGCAACTTCAACCGTCGCTTTAAAAATGCCACCGACATATCCCCCCTGCAGTATTTATTAACCGCCAGAATTGAATCCGCCATGACAATGCTGCAATCCACCAATCTGTGCATTCAGGAGATCGCGAATGCGGTGGGATATCAGGATATTGCGCACTTTAATCGCCAGTTTAAGCATAAAACAACGGTTTCACCGGGGGATTACCGTAAGACCGTCCGGGCAAAGATGTTTAGTGCATAAACGCCGGTCATCTCTGATAATGAAAAGATGACCACGAGGAGGTTTAACGTGCAAGGCGTACCGGAACAGTTTAATGATGAAAGAGACAGCGCGCGCTTTCGCCATCTGGCGCAGCTGCCGGGTCTGGAGCTGTATCACGCGCACATTTCTGACTACGCCTTTGAGCCTCACACCCATGAAGCCTTCGGGATCGGCACGATTGAAACCGGTGCCGAACGCTTTCGCTATCGCGGTACCCAGCATCTCGCGGCGGAAAAATCCGTCGTCACCATGAACCCGGACGAGATCCACACCGGTGAATCCGCCACCGAGGGCGGCTGGCGCTACCGGATGGTCTATATCGAACCCGATCTGCTTGAAGAGGTGACCGGCCTCAGGCACTGGTGGTTTAGCGACGTGACCCGCCATGACCCGTTGCGCTCACAGCAAATCGGCAGGCTGATTTACGGCCTGTGGCACACGGACGATCCGCTTGCGCAAAAAGGATTACTGCTGGATCTGATTGAGACCTTCCAGCCTCTGGCCCATCACGCGCCGGTGATTCAGGAGGGCGCGCACCGCTTCGAACGCGTACGCGAGTACCTGCACGACAACTACATGCACCCCCTGACGCTTGACGAGCTGGCCAGCGTCGTTTCACTCAGCCCGTATCATTTTCAGCGCCAGTTCAAAGCCCATTTTCACGTGACGCCGCATCAGATGCTGATGGCCATTCGCCTCTGGCGCGCCAAAGCATTCCTCACGCACGGCATGCCCGCCGCAGAGGTCGCCGCCGCAACCGGGCTGACCGATCAGTCGCATCTCACCCGCGCGTTTACCCGCCGCTACGGCATTACGCCCGTGCGCTACCAGAAGCAAGTCATCCGGCGCTAATGCGCAATCTCATACAATACGCGCGTATTTTCCCCTCCTACACTGCATACAGCGTAAATACCTGTGGATGGAAAAATGATTAGTGGAGTGTTGTATGCCCTGCTGGCCGGGATGATGTGGGGTCTGATTTTCGTCGGCCCGCTGATCGTGCCCGAGTATCCGGCAATATTGCAGTCGACCGGACGTTATCTGGCGCTGGGGCTGATTGCCCTGCCTCTGGCGTGGCTGGGACGCGCGCGCTTGCGTCAGCTCAGCCGTCAGGACTGGGCCACCGCGCTGGCGCTGACCATGATGGGTAATCTTATCTATTACGTTTGCCTCGCGAGTGCCATTCAGCGTACCGGTGCGCCGGTATCAACCATGATTATCGGCACGCTGCCGGTCGTCATCCCCGTCTTTGCTAACCTACTCTACAGCCAGCGCGATGGCAAACTGGCGTGGACTAAAATGGCGCCGGCGCTGGTCTGCACTGCCCTGGGGCTGATATGCGTCAATATTGCCGAGCTGCGTCATGGCCAGGCGAATGTTGATCTGTGGCGTTACGGTTCTGGCATTCTGCTGGCGTTCATTTCCGTGGCGTGCTGGGCATGGTATGCCCTGCGCAACGCGCGCTGGCTGCGGGAGAATCCGGACAAACATCCGATGATGTGGGCGACGGCGCAGGCGCTGGTCACGTTGCCCGTATCCGTCGTGGGATATCTCGGCGCATGCCTCTGGCTGGGCCATCAGCAGCCGGACTTCGCCCAGCCCTTCGGGCCAAGACCGTGGGTATTTATTGGGCTGATGGTTGCGATCGCCGTGCTGTGTTCATGGGTGGGCGCGCTGTGCTGGAATATTGCCAGCCAGAAGCTGCCGACGGTGATATTAGGGCCGCTGATTGTCTTCGAAACCCTGGCCGGACTGCTTTATACCTTTCTGATGCGCCAGAGCGTACCGCCGCTGTTCACGACCTGTGGGATCGTGCTGTTGGTGGTGGGGGTAGTGATGGCGGTGAGAGCGAAGCCGGAAAAACCGAGGGTTGTTCCGGCATCGGAGATGTGAGCATTGCCCGGCGGCGCTGCGCTTGCAGGGCCTACAAAACCGTAGACCCGGTAAGGCGTAGCCGCCACCGGGCAAGCCCTTAAAACGTTTCCCAGTTCCCTTCAGACGCCGCCGCGACAGGCTGCGCTTTTGGCACATAGGTTTTTACCGGGGCCGCTTTTACCGCCTGGTTGCGGGTAATTTTGAACACCGCCACCGCTTCGTTCAGGCGTGCAGCCTGATCTTCCAGCGCCGCCGCCGCGGCCGCAGACTCCTCCACCAGCGAGGCGTTCTGCTGGGTCACGCGGTCCATCTCGGCTACCGCCTGACCCACCTGGTCGATACCACGGCTCTGCTCGTCAGAGGCCGAAGCAATTTCGCCCATGATGTCGGTGACGCGGGTGACCGCATTGACGATCTCTGCCATCGTCTCCCCGGCTTCGTTAACCAGCTGAGAGCCCGCGTTCACGCGTTCACCGGAATCGTCGATCAGCGCTTTAATCTCTTTCGCCGCCTGGGCGCTACGCTGGGCAAGAGTACGCACTTCGCCTGCCACAACCGCAAAACCACGGCCCTGCTCGCCCGCACGCGCGGCTTCCACCGCCGCGTTCAACGCCAGGATATTCGTCTGGAAGGCAATGCCGTCGATCACGTTAGTAATTTGCGCAATTTTGCTGGAGCTGGTGGCGATTTCGTCCATCGTCCGCACGACGCCTTCAACCACGTTACCGCCCTTCTTCGCCGTTGAGGAGGCGTCCAGCGCCAGACGGGAAGCCTGACGCGCGTTATCGGCGTTCTGCTTCACGGTTGCCGTCAGCTGCTCCATGCTGGCTGCCGTCTCTTCCAGAGACGCGGCCTGCTGCTCGGTGCGGGAAGAGAGATCGTTACTGCCTGCAGAGATTTCGCCTGCACCGGTGTAAATGGTATCTGCGCCTTCACGCACCACGCCCACGGTGTTTGCCAGCGAGGTTTGCATCTCCTGCACGTTGCGCGCAAGGATAGCCATTTCATTATTACCGTCTGCCTGAATCGGCTGGGTGAGATCGCCTGCCGCAATAGAGCGAATATGGTTAATCACCTCTTCAAGAGGCAGCAGCAGCACGCGGCGCATGGCGATCCAGCTGGAGATAATCACCACAATCACCAGCAGCATAACCGCAGAAAGGATCCACAGGATGCGCTTGTAGTCGCTTTCATTGTCCTGGATGCCTTTATCGGTAAGCATTGCCTGCGCTTCGCGCCATTCACGATATACCGTCTGCATCGCGTTTTGTTTCTGTTCGGCATTCTGCTTGAACATATCTTCCAGATTGCCCTGGCTCAGCAGAACGTTCATTTGCGTCAGCGTTGCAGAGTAAATGCGGTACTGCTCTTCGAGTTGGTTGGTCAGGTTCTCATCCAGGCCTGGCGTGTTCGGCAGGGCATAGTATTTATCGTAATGAACCTGCGCTTCAGTCAGCAGATTTTTCGCCGTGGTCACCAGCTCATTCAGCTGACCGCCGTTAATTTGTGAGGCCATGCTGCTTTGCAGGCGCAGCATCCCGCGGTTCAGGGTGACGCGAGCCTGGTTCAGACTGATCCACGCATCGGTAAACTCCGCCACGTTCTTGCTGGAGAGCTGCGACACGGTGAAGTTGTCTTTATCGTTATTCAGGGCGTTGATAAAGATACCGGCGGAAATCACTTGCATGATGCCGAGCACAAGCAGCACCGAAATCAGAAGGGTAATGACTTTTATACGTTTAAACATGCGTTGCCTTTGTTTTATGCAGGTTTGTCTGACGTGGATATATCGGCAGGCGCGGCGGGTTGTTTACTGTTCCTCCACCTTTAAAAAGTTTCGAAACCACTTTCCTGAGCCCATTCAGAGAGTTAAAAGTGGGATTTTTTTTGTGATCCACATCTCACTTTCCCCCTTCCCTCTAAAGGGTTATAGCGCTGGCATAAAGATGCATTTAATATGCACTTTATATTATTGATGACGAGGTAACTGCTATGGCCTTTCGCGACCAACCCCTTGGCGAGCTGGCGCTCTCCATTCCTCGCGCTTCTGCGCTGTTCCGTAAATACGATATGGACTACTGCTGCGGCGGTAAGCAAACACTGGAGCGTGCGGCCTCACGCAAAGAGCTGGACGTTGAGGTTATTGAAGCAGAGCTGGCGCAGCTGGCCGAGCAGCCCGTCGATAAAGACTGGCGAACCGCCCCGCTCGCGGAAATCATCGACCATATCATCGTGCGTTATCATGATCGTCACCGTGAACAGCTGCCGGAACTGATTCTTCAGGCGACCAAAGTCGAGCGCGTCCATGCCGACAAACCTTCCGTACCGCGCGGTCTGGCAAAGTACCTGACCCTGCTGCACGAAGAGCTTTCAAGCCACATGATGAAGGAAGAGCAGATCCTCTTCCCGATGATTAAACAGGGTATGGGAAGCCAGGCGATGGGGCCCATCAGCGTGATGGAAAGCGAGCATGATGACGCGGGCGAACTGCTGGAAGTGATCAAACACACCACCCACAACGTTACGCCACCGCCAGAAGCGTGCACAACGTGGAAAGCGATGTACAACGGCATTAACGAGATGATTGACGACCTGATGGAACACATCAGTCTCGAGAACAACGTTCTGTTCCCGCGGGCATTAGCGGGGGAATAAAAAGGCCGCTGCGGCCTGATGCCCCCACCCCGCCCCTCTGCCACGGGAGAGGGTGCAAAAACTAAAAACGGCAACCGAAGTTGCCGTTTTGCTTTTACCGTACGCCTGCCATACGTTTCTTACCGATAAACACCCAGCCCAGCCCCAGCGCGATAAACCACAGCGGCGTGACGATGAGTGCCTGACGGGTATCATCTTCCAGCGTCAGCAGAACCAGCACGAAGACGAAGAACGCCATGCACACCCAGCACATTAGCTTGCCCAGCGGCATCTTGTAGATCGATTTCTCATGCAGATGTGGGCGCTGCTTGCGGTACACCAGATATGAACAGAGGATGATGGTCCAGACGAACATAAACAGGATCGCTGAGACCGTGGTGATCATGGTGAACGCGCCAATCACGCTTGGGTTCACGTAGAGCATCACCACGCCGCCCAGCAGGCACATGCAGGAGAAGGTCAGCCCTTTTGCCGGTACGGCACGCTTAGAGAGCTTGGCGAACGCGCTCGGCGCCACGCCTTCCTGCGCCAGGCCAAACAGCATACGGCTGGTGGAGAACACGCCGCTGTTCGCGGAAGATGCCGCAGAGGTCAGCACCACGAAGTTAATCAGGCTCGCGGCAGCAGGCAGGCCTACCAGCACGAACAGCTCAACGAACGGGCTCTTGGTTGGCACCACGGAGCTCCACGGCGTCACGGACATAATAACGATCAGCGCGAAGACGTAGAACATGATGATACGCACCGGAATGGAGTTGATGGCGCGCGGCAGGGACTTCTCCGGATCTTTGGTTTCCGCAGCGGTCGTTCCGACCAGCTCAATTCCCACAAACGCGAACACCGCGATCTGGAAGCCGGCAAAGAAGCCGCTAATACCTTTCGGGAACCAGCCGCCGTCATTCCACAGATGGGTAAACGACGCCTGAACGCCGGTTGGTGACTGGAAGTGGGTGAGCACCATCACCAGGCCCACCACGATGAGCCCGACAATGGCCACGATTTTGATCATCGCGAACCAGAACTCCATCTCACCGAACATTTTAACGGTGGCGAGGTTAAGGCTCAGCAGCAGAACAATAACCGCCAGCGAGGCGACCCAGTCCGACAGCCCCGGGAACCAGAACTGCGCGTAGGCGGTAATCGCCACGACGTCCGCCATACCGGTGACAACCCAGCAGAACCAGTAGGTCCAGCCGGTGAAATAGCCCGCCCACGGCCCGAGCAGGTCAGAAGCGAAGTCGCTAAAGGATTTGTATTCGAGGTTCGAGAGCAGCAGTTCACCCATTGCACGCATCACGAAGAACAGCATAAAACCGATAATCATATAAACGAATATGATTGACGGCCCGGCGAGACTAATAGTTTTGCCTGAACCCATAAACAGCCCGGTACCGATGGCACCCCCGATGGCAATGAGCTGAATATGACGGTTTGTGAGATTGCGCCGTAGCGACTGTTCAGACGACGCCCCTTCGTCGGCGACGACTTTAACCTGATCTACCATGTGATATTTTCCTGTTTATGCCTGTCTGTGTTGTTAAGGCTCTTCTGGCCTTTAAATACGTCAAAAGATGACGTTCCCTTGTAAGGGCTAATCGATATTAGGTAAGAATCGGCGGGATGAATACTATGATTTAGATATTATGTTAATAATATGTTGAAAGTGAGTGTCATATCACTCATACAGCGCGAAACAGCTCACAAAAATACACGCAACAGTTTCGTTTGCAAGATAAAATGTTGATTGCATCATAACTATAGGTTTTTACACTATTTTCCTCTCCCCAACCGGAGAGAGGAAATAAGAAAAGTCGATTACAGAATTTCCAGCAGCTCGACTTCAAATACCAGGGTGCTGAATGGCGGGATGGACGCGCCAGCGCCGCGCTCGCCGTAGGCCAGGTTATGCGGAATAGTCAGTTCCCATTTGGAACCGACTGGCATCAGGGTCAGCGCTTCAATCCAGCCTGCGATAACACCGTTCACCGGGAACTCAGCCGGTTCGCCGCGCGCCACGGAGCTGTCGAACACGGTACCGTCGATCAGCTTACCGGTGTAGTGTACGCGAACGTGGTCGGTACGCGCCGGGATTGCGCCGTCACCCTGATTGATCACGCGGAACTGCAGACCAGACTCGGTGCTGTTAACGCCTTCACGCTCACGGTTCTCTTCCAGATATTTCACACCTTCGGCGGCCATCTCTTCAAAGCGTGCGCGACGCACGGCGTCAGCACGCTCGTGGATTTCACGCAGCGCACGGTGCACAACGTCAACCGGAACGGCAGGCTGTTTGCCTTCCAGTGCGTCAGCGATACCCGCCACCAGCGCTTCTGGTAACAGACCTTCCAGGCCGGATTCGCTCAGCTGCTGTCCTACCTGCAAGCCGATACCGTAACTTGCCTGCGCTTCGATAGTGTCAAAAGTCGGGGTGGTCATGGGTTTTCCTTCCATCACATTTAAAGTAGCGGGCAGCATATCAGCCATGCCCTTATGGGTAAAACTTTGTCTGAAGTTAAGGTGACAAACCGCGACGAAACAGAAACAATAGAGATAACCAGGATTAATCCCGAACTGATGTCACGGATGTCGGGTTTGCTACGCCGTTCAGGCAGTTAGCAAACTATACTTCGGAACACAGGATAAAAAAGACGCGGAGCAGGAGGAGTGCCATGCCCGGGCGATTTGAACTGAAACCTACCCTGGCGAAAATCTGGCAGGCGCCGGACAATTTTCGCATCATGGACCCGCTGCCTCCTCTGCATCGCAGAGGGATTATCATTGGCGCGCTGATGGTGATCGTGGGCTTCCTGCTTCCTTCCGGGAGCGATGATGTCGATACCGTACCCGTTACCCGGAATGCCCAACTGGACATTCAGTCGCAGACGCGACCGCAGCCTGACGCACAGCCGATGCAAACGCAGCTTGTCACCCCGTCTAACGATCCGGGTCAGGTTGCACCGGTTGAGCCAGAGCCCATTCAGGATGAACAACCACAGGATCAAGCCGCCGCCCCGTCTCAGCCTCAGACGCAACAGCCTACCGGCATTGAGCAACAGTGGCGTTCCTATCGCGTGGAGCCGGGAAAAACCCTGGCACAGCTGTTCCGCGACCATAACCTGCCGCCAACCGACGTGTATGCCATGGCGAAGGTGGAAGGTGCAGGTAAGCCGCTCAGTAACCTGCAGAATGGACAGATGGTGCAGGTTCGTCAGAATGCCAGCGGTGTGGTGACAGGATTAACGATTGATACAGGAAACGGACAACAGGTACTGTTTACCCGCCAGCCAGACGGCAGTTTTATCAGGGCGCGTTAAGGGCCCGGAGCTGTAAAAAGCAAAACGCCGGCACAAGGCCGGCGTTTCAACGTGAGCAGAGTAAAAAATTACTCAGCTACAACGTTAACAACCAGTTTAGCGAACACTTCGCTGTGAACCTGGAAGTCAACTTCGTGCTCACCAGTGGTACGCAGAACGCCGTTCGGCAGACGAACTTCGCTCTTAGCCACTTTAACGCCTGCAGCAGTTACTGCATCAGCGATATCGCGGGTACCGATGGAACCGAACAGTTTACCTTCGTCGCCTGATTTAGACGCGATGGTAACGGTGCCCAGTGCGTTGATTGCTTCAGCGCGAGCGTTAGCAGCCGCCAGAACGTCAGCCAGTTTGGCTTCCAGTTCAGCGCGACGTGCTTCGAAAAACTCTACGTTTTTCTTGGTAGCTGGAACAGCTTTACCCTGTGGAACCAGGAAGTTACGTGCGTAACCCGCTTTAACGTTAACCTGATCACCCAGGCTGCCCAGGTTTGCTACTTTATCAAGCAGAATAACTTGCATTACCTTATCCTCTTAAAGTCGTATTAATGGACCGTGCCCGATTACTGATGACGATCAGTGTACGGCAGCAGGGACAGGTAGCGAGCGCGTTTGATAGCGCGAGCCAGCTGACGCTGGTATTTTGCACGAGTACCGGTGATACGGCTTGGGACAATCTTACCGCTTTCGGTGATGTAGTTTTTCAGCGTTGCGATATCTTTATAGTCGATCTCTTGAACGCCTTCCGCGGTGAAACGGCAGAACTTGCGACGACGGAAATAACGTGCCATATGGCTAGTCTCCAGAATCTATCAAATCAATCTGCTCGGCATGCAGAACCATTTTGCTCAGGCCGTTCTTTGCCTTGTGGCAAGAGATGAACCCCTGAACGATTACTGCGCTACCGACCGTTAAACTGTGAGTAATGGCCTGGTTTTCGTGTCCGCTAATAATAACGGGCATTTGGCACCACGCCTGCCGGTGAAACCCGGCTTCCTCTTGCACAGAACGATGCTCAAGCACGAACTGGCAATGCGGAATTCCTGATGGACTGACCTTTCGAAGGGGAGCCCTGCATACGATGCCGGACAACGCCAGACGGTTGGTCATCAGAAATTACTCTTCAGAATCCCCAGCATCAGAATCATCTGCGGTTTCGTTTGCGAAATCATCGCGACGCTCACGGCGCTCGTCTTTCGCTTTAACCATCGGAGATGCTTCGGTAACTGCGTTTTTGGTACGCATAACCATGCTGCGGATAACGGCATCGTTGAAGCGGAAGGTAGTTTCCAGCTCATCGATAACTTCCTGCGGCGCTTCAACGTTCATCAGAACGTAGTGTGCTTTGTGCAGTTTGTTGATCGGGTAAGCCAGCTGACGGCGGCCCCAGTCTTCCAGACGGTGGATCGTACCTTCTGCACCAGTGATGGCAGCAGAGTAACGCTCGATCATACCCGGAACCTGTTCGCTCTGGTCAGGATGGACCATAAAAACGATTTCGTAATGACGCATCGAATTGCTCCTTACGGATTATTCAGCCTCCTGTCTGGGTCAGCCGAGGCCCGGGGAGGCAAGGAACGTGTTAAAGGTCGGCTGAAAAATTGACGCGTCATAATACTTGCGCGCCCCTGGAAACTCAAGCTGATTGCACAAATAATTCGCACAAAGCGCGAAGCGGGTCTAAGTAGGTGATTTAAAATTGGTCACACCCGGAAGCGTTGTTTTTTTGAACAACTGCATCAGAAATGGTCACGCATCCCCGCCGGATGAGTGATTACACTTTAATCAGAGATCGCCTGAATTAAAGAAGGAGCATCCCCCCTCTCGCAGCACGTAGTCGTGGAGCGCATATCATGAATAAAATCGCATTAGCCATAATGGCGGCGCTTTTGCTCAGTGCAAACGCGATGGCAGCCATCAAGATAGACAGCCGACAGGCCAGAAACATGGATGATGTGCAAAGCTTGGGCGTAATTTACATCAATCATAATTTCGCCACGGAAAGTGAAGCAGATCAGGCCCTAAACGAAGAAACCGATGCGCAGGGCGCAACCTATTACCACGTGATGTTAACCCGTGAGCCCGGCAGCAACGGCAACATGCACGCCAGTGCAGATATTTACCGATAACGCTTTAACGCTAGCACCAGGAAAGCCAACAACGAGAACATAGCCATAGTTGACGTTGCCCCCTGCCCGGGGGCTTTTTTTTGAGAAAGGCTCCGGAATACCATCGGTAAAAGACCCCCTGAGATCCTCCAGAAACTGGAAGATCGGGAGTTAAGGTGCTGCACATTTAAAGGTACTGGCGGAAAAATGCCACCGTGGCGTCCAGCGCCGTTGGCGTGATGCGGTGGCGGACGCCAGGTTCCCACAGGCAGGTCAGATTACCGTCCAGTCCTTCATTTATTAACGCCTGCTGCAGACGGAAGGTTCCCTCGGGCGGGACCACATCATCCGCATCACCGTGCCATAGCAGCAGTGGGCGATCGGCCACGCGCGGCAATGACTGGGTCACATCCCACTCTGCAAGCGACACGGTGATTTCCGCTGAATCCTGAGGGGGAAAGAGCGTCTTCGCCAGCGACGTAAAATAACCCGAGCCCATCAGGCAGGCGACCGACTTCACTTCCGGATGATGCGTCATAATCCCCAGCGCCGTCATACCGCCCATCGACGCGCCGGCGACAGCCAGACGATTGTCTGCAACCAGGCCGGACTCATAAAGCGCATCGCGCACCCCGGCAAACTCGGTCAGACTCCCGTGCAGAATGTGCCAGAACTGCCCAAGCCGCGCCTGTTCATTGCCCTTAAAGCGGGCGCCGTGGTCAGGCGCATCCGGCATCACCACGCGAAAACCCGCCTGCGCCAGCGCAACCGCAAAATAACTGTAAACCAGCTTCGATGAGGTGAACCCGTGATAAAAAACCACAACAGGCAGCGGTTTATCACGTTTACCCGCAGGCATCGCGTGTAAAATTTCATGGTCGCCGAGGTGGCGTATTTCAATTTCAATCATTGTCGACCCTGTGCGAATGTATGATTCATAATGTTGAGAACTGGGTTACGCTTTCACGTCATTTTCATTCGAAATTTACGTCCCAGATAACACTTCGGGAACATTCCCCCAAAACTAAATTCACAGACAACTACACTATGGCTATCAGGAAACGAGATATGGTTATGCGCAGGTTTGCTGCTTTAGTGCTGGTGTTTCTGCTTAGTGGCTGTAGCGCGCTGCAGGGAACGCCGCAACCCGCTCCACCGGTCGCCGATCATCCACAGGAGATTCGTCGTAATCAGACGGAAGGATTACAACGAATGGGCACGATTTCCGCGCTGGTACGCGGCTCCCCCGATGACGCAGAAGCGGCAATAAAAGCACAGGCCGTCGCCGCCAAAGCAGATTATTACGTCATCATTATGATCGACGAAACCATCATAACGGGACAGTGGTATTCACAGGCCATTTTGTACCGTAAATAATGGTTTTCCTTTGAACGAGATTTACACTGCTTTGCGTCCATAGACATTTTCCTGTCCACAATAAACTCCATGCCCGCGTCAATGGAAGGGAGTTTATTCGCGAAGGATTGCCCGGCGGATACCGGAGATATGTGAAATGGAGCTGACGATGAAACGAACTCTTGCTTTGACCTCTCTGTTGCTCTCAGCAGGCCTGGTGAGCACCACCGCGCAGTCAGCAGAATTCGCCAGTGCTGACTGTGTGACTGGCCTGAATGAAATTGGCCAGATCTCCGTGAATAATATCTCGGGGAGCCCGCAGGACGTTGAACGCGTTGTGGCATTAAAGGCCGATGAGCAGGGTGCTTCATGGTATCGCATCATCCAGATGCAGGAAGATCACCACATCGACCACTGGCGAGTACAGGCCATTCTTTACGTGTAATATCCCTCCTGATAAAAGCCACTTATTTTTAGTGGCTTTTCGTTTTTGCAAATCTTTTATCTTATGAAAAACCAATCAATAACAAGAAAATAACATTTTGTTACATTAATTCAGTAAACGTAATCCCCGCTCTGCCGTTGAAGAACCATACCTTTTCAATGATGAGCAATTTATGATCAACGTTTTTCGCCGTGCAGGCCTGGGGGCAAAGCTGTCGCTGCTTACGGGCATCAGTGTCGCCACGCTGTTTCTGCTTTTCACTTTTCTGCTCAGTCAAAAAGCCAGCCAGCAGCTTGAAGCCCTCGCCGTCGAAGATCTGCATAATCAGTCCACAGGCATGGTCGACATGGTGCAGATGTTTAATACCAGCCTGAGCGAAGAAGTCGAAAGCTACACCAAACTGTTTACGACATTTCTGCCCCAGCCTTTTAGCGTCGATACTCAGCAGCCCCGGACCATTAACGGGCTCACCGTTCCCCTACTGAAAGGGGGAGAAGCTGAACTCCATGAAAATACCTCTTTTTCCGATGATTTTCTGAGCCGTACGGGAGCAATCTCCACGCTGTTTGTACGCAGCGGTAACGACTTTGTTCGCGTCGCCACCTCCCTGCGCAAAGAGAACGGCGAGCGGGCGATGGGCACCTTGCTGGATACCGCCAGCCCGGCCTTTGCCGCAGTCAACAGAGGGGAAGTCTACCGTGGCCTGGCGCTGCTGTTTGGCAAACGCTATATCACCCAGTATCAGCCGGTTAAAAACGCCGAAGGCCAGGTCATTGCGATCGTCTTTGTTGGCGTGGACATTACGCATTCCTGGAACGTCATGCGCGAGAAAATCCTCACCCGTCGCCTGGGCGAGAGCGGCCACTTCTTCGTGCTGGATCGCAGCAACGGCAAAACGCGCGGGCAATACCTGTTCCATGCCGGTGAAGAGGGACAGCTGCCAAAGTGGGACGGCGCGACGCAGCAACAGCTTTTGAGTGACAAGCCCGGCACGCTGGAACGCGTAAGCGACGACGGCCGCACGCTGAAAATGGCCTATACCCCGCTGCCAGGCTGGAACTGGACTATCGTCGGCGAAGTGGATAAATCGGTGCTGCTCTCAAGCGTTACCGCCATGCGCGATCGCTTCCTGCTGGCCGGCGTGGTCTTATCCATCCTGTTTGCTGGCCTGTTCGTGATTCTTATTCGCCGCGTGCTGACCCGACCGCTGCGCAAAGTGATCCATCTTGCCCGGCAATATGCCGCAGGGGATCTCCGTTCCAGCCTGCCCGTGACGCGCCAGGACGAAGTCGGCCAGCTGATCGACGCCATCAACGGCATCGGCGGCGGCCTGCAAAAAATTGTCCTGCAGGTCCGCGAGGCCGCTGGCGAGATCCATTTGGGCACCAACGCGCTGGCCGCCGACACCGGCGAGATTTCAGAGCAGATCAACAAGCAGGCGAGCAGCGTGGAAGAGACCTCCGCCAGCATGGAGCAGCTGGCCGCCACCGTGCAGCAAAATGCCGCCAACATGGAGCAAACGCAGCAGCTGGTCGGTGAAACCTCGCTCGCGGTCCATCAGGGCGGTGAGACGGTCACCCACGCGGTGTCGACCATGGACGATATTCGCGAAGCGTCAAAACGCATCGAAGACATCACGCGCGTGATCGAATCCATCGCTTTCCAGACCAATATTCTGGCGCTGAATGCGGCAGTGGAAGCGGCCCGCGCGGGCGAGCACGGAAAAGGGTTTGCGGTAGTCGCGCAGGAAGTTCGCGCCCTGGCGGGACGCAGCGCTAACGCGGTGAAGGAGATTGAACAGCTGATTGGCGATACGCTCAGAAAAGTGAGTGAGGGCCATGCGCTGTCTGAAAAGACCCGCCTGGCGATGGATGACATCATCATTCACATCGATAACATCAGCCAGCTGGTCACCGAGATTAATCATGCCTCACGCGAGCAGTCCGCAGGGATTGGCCAGGTTAATCTCGCCATGACCCACATTGGCGAAGCGTCGCATATCAATGCGGATCGCATCTCACGCAGCGAACAAACGGCTCAAACGCTGCGCGAGAAGGGATCACATCTGGCCCAGCTGGTGAGTCTGTTCCAGCTAAAAGGCTAGCCAACTCTGCCCGTCGCACGCAGCAGCAGGTCGCTTTGCACCTGCTCGCTCATCAGCGTGCCGCCACGGGTATCGAGCATCATGCGGCACCACGCCTGCGCCACCGGAGGCGACGCGTGCCGCAGCATTTCGCTCCCGGCACCCAGCAGGAAAAGCTGCTGCGCGATCTCCCGCCCCTGCGCCTCCTGCGGTTTACGCAGTTTTTGCTGAAGCTGTCGCCAGCTGCGGTCGAAGTGTCTGTCCTGCCCTTTTACCTGTGCAAACTCATCGGCAAGCAGATCGTGAATCCCCGGCTGCTTCGCCAGCACGCGCAGCACGTCCAGGCACATGATGTTGCCGGACCCTTCCCAGATGCTGTTCACCGGCATCTCGCGATACAGGCGGGGAAGTTCGCTCTCCTCGCAGTACCCGACTCCGCCCAGCACTTCCATCGCTTCAGCGACAAACGGGATGCCCGCTTTGCACACGCTAAACTTCGCGGCCGGGGTAAACAGCCGCGCCCATGCCGCCTCCTGCGGATCCGTGCGTTTATCCCACGCCCGCGCCAGGCGAAACAGCAGCGCCGTTTGCCCCTCCAGCACCAGCGCCATCCGGCTTAGCACTTCGCGCATGAGCGGCTGATCGATAAGATTTTTGCCGAAGGTCTGGCGCTGATGCGCATGGTACAGCGCCACGGACAGCGCCCGACGCATCAGTCCGTGGCTGCCCAGCGCGCAGTCAAAGCGCGTCAGACCGCCCATTTTGAGGATCTGCCGTACCCCTTCGCCCTCTTCCCCCAGAAGCCAGCCGGAGGCATCGAGGAACTCCGCCTCGCTGCTGGCGTTGGAGCGGTTCCCGAGCTTGTCCTTGAGGCGCTCGAGCCGGACGGCGTTGCGCTGTCCGTCAGGCAAAAAGCGCGGCACAAAAAAGCAGGACAGCCCGCCCTTCGCCTGGGCCAGCACCAGATGCGCATCGCTTTGCGGGACGGAGAAAAACCATTTATGCCCCACCAGCCTGTAGCTGCCGTCGCTGCATTTTTCCGCTTTGGTGGTGTTGCTCAGCACGTCCGAGCCGCCCTGCTTTTCCGTCATCCCCATACCAATCAGCAGGCCGCGCTTTTGCGCGCCGGGGGCCAGATGCGGATCGTAGCGATCGCTGAGCAGCGGCGTCAGCCAGTCGTGAAATATTTTGGGAAGCGCCTGCTGCAGGAGCGGCGTGGCGGCAAACGTCATGGTGACCGGACAAAGCGTGCCCGCTTCCACCTGAGCATGAAGCACAAAGCGTGCGGCCCGCGCGACAAACGTCCCTTTACGCGCCTCCTCTTCCCACGCCAGGTTATGCACCCGATTGGCACACAGCCCCTGCATCAGCAGGTGCCACGCCGGGTGAAAGCGAACGTCATCCAGGCGCTCTCCGGTGGCGTCATAGCGAAGCAACTCCGGCGGATTCACGTTCGCCAGCCTGCCCAGCTCCAGCGACTCTGCGGTACCTAACTGCTGCCCGATGCTGGCGAGCAGCTCAACATCCCACTCGGCCCCCTCGCGCGAAACTGCGTCACGCAGCGCGCAGTCCGAAAGGAAAAGGTTGCTGTTGGAAAGCGGTGCGGGTTGATTGAAAACGGTATGGGTCTGCCAGTGCATACTGTCTCCCTCCTTCAGTGGCAATGACGATAAGTATGGACAGACCGCGCACACGCTGCATGGGAGGGGAGTCACACGTTCACGATCCCGCTGATATCATTCGTGAAATAGCTCACAGAACATAAGAATAAACTATTTCATGACTTCGCTTTTGTTGAATAATTTATTCTTACCCTTTTCAATGAGGATCGTTATGCAACCGGATGCGCACAAGCGAGCATTAATTGCCGGCTCCATTGGTAACTTTATCGAGTGGTATGAGTTTGCGGTCTACGGTTTTCTGGCGACCGTCATTGCGAAGAACTTCTTCCAGCTTGAAGGGGAAGCTGGGCTTACCAGCCTGATCCTCACCTACGCCTCATTCGCCATCGCCTTCTTCTTCCGTCCGCTGGGTGCGGTGGTGTTTGGCCGCATCGGCGACCGAATTGGCCGAAAGCCGACGCTCATTATTGTGCTGGTACTCATGACGCTGGCCACCGCCGCCATCGGCATTGTGCCGGTCTATGCCAGCATCGGCATTGCCGCACCGCTGATCGTTACGCTGCTTCGCATCCTGCAGGGACTGTTCGCCGGCGGCGAGTACGGCGGTGCGGTCTCGCTGATGACGGAGTTCGCCCCGCGCGGCAGGCGCGGCCTCTATGGCGCGTGGCAGTCCTTTACCGTGGCGCTGGGGCTGCTGGCGGGCGCAGGCATCGTGGCGCTGCTCTCCGCCCTCCTCACGCCTGAAGCCCTGCACGACTGGGGCTGGCGCATTCCTTTCTTCCTGGCGCTGCCCATGGGTGTTGTTGCGCTGTGGCTTCGCGTCAGCATGGAGGAGACGCCCAGCTTTGTGCAGCAGCAGGACAAACCGGCTGTCGCTCAGGCGGATATTGCCGCTACGCTCAGGGCCATCGTGATGGGGATTGGGCGCGTAATGGTCTGGTCTGCGGCGGGTTACACTTACCTGGTGATTATGCCGACCTATCTCCAGTCGGCGCTACACACCGGGTTTAACCAGGCGCTGCTGATCGCGGTGATTTCGAACGTTGGGTTTGCGCTGACCATCATTCCGTCGGGGATCCTGAGCGATAGGATCGGGCGTCGCACGGTGATGATTATCGCCACCGCGCTGCTGCTGATCCTCGCCCTGCCGCTGCTGAAACTTCTGCAGGCGGAGTCCAGCACGCTGGCGGTGAAGGCTGTTGTGGTGTTGATTGCGGGCGGTCTGGTGGGCATGCTGGCGGGGCCGGGCCCGGCGATGCTCTCTGAGATGTTCCCGACGCGCGTGCGCTATACCGGGCTGGGGCTGGCCTACTCGTTATCGAACGCGATTTTCTCGGGATGCGCAGGGTTAATCATTACCGGGCTGATTAAGCAGACGGGTAACCTGGATATTCCGGCGTATTACGTGATGGCAACGGCGGTGGTGAGTATTTTCGCGCTGATGACTCTGAGGAAGGATGACCATTTGCGGTCGTTAGAGGAGTGAGGTTGTTTTGCCGGGTGGCGGCTTCGCCTTACCCGGCCTACAAAACCGTAGGCCCGGTAAGCGAAGCGCCACCGGGCGAAAATCAGCTACGCTGACGCACCGCTTCAAACAGGCAAATACCCGTCGCAACAGACACGTTCAGGGAGGACACGCTGCCCGCCATCGGGATGCTGATCAGCTCATCGCAGTGCTCGCGGGTCAGACGACGCATGCCTTCACCTTCCGCCCCCATCACCAGCGCCAGACGGCCGGTCATTTTGCTCTGGTACAGAGTATGATCCGCTTCACCGGCAGTCCCGACGATCCAGATGTTCTCTTCCTGCAGCAGACGCATGGTGCGCGCCAGGTTGGTCACGCGGATCAGCGGAACGTTTTCCGCCGCGCCGCAGGCCACCTTCTTCGCCGTCGCGTTCAGCTGCGCGGAGCGATCTTTCGGTACGATCACCGCATGCACGCCCGCTGCATCGGCGCTGCGCAGACACGCGCCGAGGTTGTGCGGATCGGTTACGCCATCGAGGATCAGGAAGAATGGGTTATCCAGCTCAGCGATCAGATCCGGCAGATCGTTTTCCTGATACTGACGGCCCGGCTTCACGCGGGCAATGATCCCCTGGTGAACCGCGCCTTCACTTTTTTCATCCAGGAACTGGCGGTTCGCCAGCTGGATCACCACGCCCTGCGCTTCCAGGGCGTGGATCAGCGGCATCAGACGTTTATCTTCACGCCCTTTCAGAATAAACACTTCCTGAAAACGCTCCGGTGCGCGCTCGAGAAGGGCCTGCACCGCGTGGATGCCGTAAATCATTTCACTCATTGATGGTTCTCGTAATAAGTATTTCCCCTCCCCCCGTTGGGGAGAGGGTCAGGATGAGGGGAGATTTTACTCCGCCTGCTTTTTCTTGGCCGCGCGCTTCGCTTTGGTGGCGGCCGCTATTTTCTGTGTCTTCGCGGAAGGTTTCTTCGCTGAACGGGCTTCTTTCTTCGCCGCCTTCGGCTTCTGCTTCTTCTCACCGCGGAACGCGCTGTCCGGCTCGAAGTTCACCTTCTTACCGGCCTGACGGCGCTTGCCGCTCGTTTTGCCGTTTCCGCCTTTTTTCGCTCTTTCGCGTTCGGTTTTACCGACGTTACGCGGGGCGCGCTCGCTGGAGATCAGGCTGAAGTCGATTTTACGGTCGTCCATATTCACGGCCTCAACCTTCACTTCCACACGGTCGCCCAGACGATAGGTCTGGCCGCCAGATTCGCCAATCAGACGCTGGCCGACCTGGTCGAAGCGGTAGTAGTCATTATCCAGGCTGGAGACGTGCACCAGACCGTCGATGAACAGCTCGTCCAGACGAACGAAGAAGCCAAAGCCGGTCACGCTGGCAATCACACCTTTGAAGACGTTACCGACCTGGTCCAGCATAAAGTCACACTTCAGCCAGTCCGCCACGTCGCGGGTGGCTTCATCGGCACGGCGTTCGGTCATGGAGCAGTGCTGACCCAGCTGCAGCATCTCTTCCATCGAATAGTGGTAGCCACCGGTTTCGGTGGTGTTCCCTTTATGTCCCTGCTCCTGCGCCAGCAGATACTTGATCGCACGGTGCAGGGAGAGGTCAGGATAACGACGGATCGGCGACGTAAAGTGGGCGTAAGACTGCAGCGCCAGGCCGAAGTGTCCGCGGTTTTCCGGATCGTAAATCGCCTGCTTCATTGAGCGCAGCAGCATCGTCTGCAGCATTTCTGCATCAGGACGATCGCTAATGGATTCCAGCAGCTCGGCGTAATCGCGCGGCTCTGGCTTGCCGCCGCCCGGCAGCTCCAGGCCCAGTTCAGCCAGCACGGAGCGGAACGCGGTGATGGCTTCCGTCGACGGTTTATCGTGGATACGGAACAGCGCAGGCTCTTTGGCTTTCTCAACGAAGCGTGCCGCCGAGATATTCGCCAGAATCATACATTCTTCGATCAGCTTGTGCGCATCATTACGCTGGGTCTGTTCGATACGCTCAATGCGGCGCTCGGCGTTGAAGATAAATTTCGCTTCTTCACTCTCAAACGAGATCCCGCCGCGCTCTTCGCGCGCCTGATCCAGCGTTTTGTAGAGGTTATGCAGCTCTTCGATGTGTTTGACCAGCGGCGCGTACTGTTCGCGCAGATCCTGGTCGCCCTGCAGCATATGCCAGACCTTGGTATAGGTCAGACGCGCGTGCGAGCTCATCACCGCTTCGTAGAACTTGTAGCCGGTTAAGCGCCCTTTGGTGGAGATGGTCATCTCGCAAACCATACAGAGGCGATCAACCTGCGGGTTCAGGGAACACAGGCCGTTAGAGAGCACTTCCGGCAGCATCGGCACGACCTGGGACGGGAAGTAGACCGAGGTACCGCGGCTGCGCGCTTCGTTATCCAGCGGAGTGTGCGGACGAACATAGTAGCTTACGTCTGCAATAGCGACCCACAGACGCCAGCCGCCGCCGCGTTTTTTCTCGCAGTAGACGGCGTCATCGAAGTCACGGGCGTCTTCACCGTCGATCGTAACCAGCGGCAGGGAGCGGAGATCCACGCGGCCCACTTTGGATTCTTCCGGCACTTCTTCACGCAGGCTTTCGATCTGCTCTTCAACCGCTTTCGGCCAGATGTACGGAATTTCGTGGGTGCGCAGCGCCATATCAACGGCCATGCCGGTGCCCATATTATCGCCCAGCACTTCGACGATTTTACCTACCGCTTTGGTGCGACGGGTTGGGCGCTGGGTAAGTTCCACCACCACCACAAAGCCCATGCGGGCGCCCATCACTTCTTCAGGTGGGATCAGGATGTCGAAGCTCAGACGGCTGTCGTCCGGCACCACGAACCCAACGCCCGCGTCGGTAAAGTAGCGGCCGACAATCTGGCTGGTTTTTGGCACCAGAACGCGCACGACGCGCGCTTCTCGGCGACCTTTACGGTCGGCGCCCAGCGGCTGTGCCAGGATCTGGTCGCCGTGGATGCACATTTTCATCTGTTCAGATGAGAGATACAGATCGTCTTTACGGCCTTCCACGCGCAGGAAGCCGAAGCCATCGCGGTGACCAATGACGGTCCCTTTCAGCAGATCGAGGCGTTCCGGCAGCGCGTAGCACTGGCGGCGGGTAAAGACCAGTTGCCCGTCGCGCTCCATCGCGCGCAGGCGGCGGCGAAGGGCTTCAATCTGCTCTTCACCTTCAATATTTAATTCAACGGCAAGTTCTTCACGATTGGCGGGTTTTTCGCGTTTTGTTAAGTGTTCAATGATGAACTCGCGGCTGGGGATAGGATTCGCGTATTTTTCGGCTTCGCGTTCCTGGAAAGGATCGTGTGACATGTCGGTTCCTCCGTTGTCAGCTCCGGTGGAAATTTTCTTCATTCCACCAGCAATAATTTATAAAGCGGTTGATTCTCTTCAACCAAATCGGCCAGCGTGTAGTTATCCAGTTCCATGAGAAAACTTTGCACGGCCTTAGAAAGCGCCTGTTTCAGGCGGCAAGCGGGCGTGATGTGGCAGAACTCGCTGCTGCAGTTCACCAGAGACAGCGGCTCCAGTTCACGTACCACATCGCCAACACGAATACTCTGTGCCGGTTTACCGAGACGGATCCCACCATTCTTCCCGCGGACGGCAGCAACGTATCCGGCACGACTAAGTTGATTGATTATTTTGACCATATGATTACGGGATACGCCGTAGACCTCTGTCACTTCAGAGATACTGGTCATCTTCCCCTCGGGTAACGACGCCATGTAAATCAGCGCACGTAAGCCGTAATCGGTGAAACTTGTTAACTGCACATCAACCTCAGGAAAAAGGGAAATCGCGGACAAACCGCAGAGATATTCATTAATGATGATAAACCAGCCAGATAGTTAGCGGCTAATTTATTTGACAGACGGGGCGAAAAAGCGGAGATCCAGGAGCGGTCGCCGGATGGCGCTACACTTATCCGGCCTACGGGTCTCCCCGCAGGCCAGCAGTCACGAAGATTATGCGTCGAACGGGTCGCGCAGGATCATCGTTTCAGTACGATCCGGGCCGGTAGAAATAATATCGATCGGCACTTCGGTCAGTTCTTCAATGCGCTTGATGTAATCCAGCGCCGCCTGCGGCAGGCCGCTACGCTCTTTCACACCGAAGGTGGTCTCAGACCAGCCCGGCATGGTTTCGTAGATTGGCTCAATGCCTTCCCAGTCGTCAGCAGCCAGCGGAGTGGTGGTCACTTCGCGGCCATCTGGCATACGGTAGCCGACGCAGATTTTCACTTCTTTCAGGCCGTCCAGTACGTCCAGCTTGGTCAGGCAGAAGCCAGACAGGGAGTTGATCTGCACAGCACGACGCACGGCAACCGCATCCAGCCAGCCGGTACGACGACGACGACCGGTGGTCGCGCCAAACTCGTTACCCTGCTTGCACAGGAACTCGCCGGTTTCATCAAACAGTTCGGTCGGGAATGGACCCGCACCCACGCGAGTGGAGTACGCTTTGATGATGCCCAGGACGTAATCCACATAACGTGGACCCAGGCCAGAGCCGGTCGCCACGCCACCCGCGGTGGTGTTAGAGGAGGTGACGTACGGATAGGTACCGTGGTCGATGTCCAGCAGCGTACCCTGCGCACCTTCGAACATGACGAAATCGCCACGCTTGCGCGCCTGGTCCAGCAGATCGGACACATCAACAACCATACCGGTCAGAATGTCTGCAATCGCCATGACGTCATCCAGCACTTTCTGGTAGTCAACAGCGTCAGCTTTATAGAAGTTCACCAGCTGGAAGTTGTGATATTCCATCACTTCTTTCAGTTTTTCAGCGAAGGTCGCTTTGTCGAAGAGATCGCCCACGCGCAGACCGCGGCGTGCAACTTTATCTTCGTAAGCCGGGCCGATACCACGACCGGTGGTGCCGATCGCTTTCGCGCCACGCGCTTTCTCACGCGCTACGTCCAGCGCCACGTGATAATCCAGGATCAGCGGGCAGGCTTCGGAGAGCAGCAGACGCTCACGAACAGGGATACCACGGTCTTCCAGACCTTTCATCTCTTTCATCAGCGCCGCTGGAGACAGCACAACGCCGTTACCGATGATGCTGGTGACGTTTTCGCGAAGAATGCCTGATGGAATAAGATGGAGGACGGTTTTTTCACCGTTGATTACGAGAGTATGGCCTGCGTTGTGACCGCCCTGGTAGCGCACAACATATTTAGCCCGTTCAGTCAGAAGATCAACAATCTTCCCTTTACCTTCGTCACCCCATTGGGTGCCCAGTACGACGACGTTGTTACCCATTTTTTTCAAAATCACCGTTTGCTTAAAAATGGATTCTACCATCGCTTTTTCAGATATACAGCACTTTTTGACCTCAAAATACGCCGATTGCGCCTACTTTTTGATCAGCCAATCGTTTTCCTCAACATGTAGTAGATCACGATGCCCGCAACCACAAGACCGCCGCCAAAACGACGTAAAATATTATCCGGCAGTTGGCTCATGGTGGCGATCATTCGACGCCAGGCGCGTGGATAGAGCATCGGTCCCAGGCCTTCAAGCACCAGGACCAGGGCCAGCGCGAGCCAGATCGTTGAATTCATTTTTGTTCCTTATAAAAGAAAACCACCGCTCCGTTGAGAGCGGTGGTTTGAATACTCAAACGAGCCTGAGTTTATCGCGTTGCGTTAGTCGGCGTCTTCATATAACGGAAGAAATCGCTGTCCGGGCTAAGCACCATCACATCCTGGCTGCTCTGGAAGCTATTCTCGTAGGCACGCAGGCTACGGATAAAGGCATAGAAGTCAGGATCCTGGCTGAAGGCATCAGCAAACAGCTTCGCGGCTTCCGCATCACCTTCACCGCGCAGGATACGGCCCTGGCGCTCAGATTCCGCCAGCGTCTTGGTGACTTCGTAGTCTGCTGCAGCACGCAGCTTCTCAGCCTCTTCCTGGCCCTGTGAACGGTGACGACGGGCTACCGCTTCACGCTCGGCGCGCATACGGTTGTAAATCGCCTCGGACACTTCCACCGGCAGGTTGATCTGCTTGATACGCACGTCAACGACTTCGATACCCAGTGCAGCCATACTGTTCGGATTGATCACCGGCACTTTACCGTTGGTTTCCGCCTGAACACGTTCAGCCGCTTTGGCAATCGCATCGTCTGCTGCCGGCGTTGAAACTTCATCTTCAGTGCCCGCTGTGCCGGAGTTTAGCGCATCGCGAACTTCCAGGGTCAGACGACCACGGGAGTCGGTCACGATGTCTTTCACATCCAGACGACCAATCTCAGAACGCAGACGGTCAGAGAACTTACGTTTCAGCAGCACTTCTGCCTGAGAAACGTCACCGCCGCCCGTTGCCAGGAAGTAACGGCTGAAATCGCTGATGCGCCATTTGATATAGGAATCAACGATCAGGTCTTTCTTCTCTTTGGTCACAAACCGATCTGCCTGGTTATCCATGGTCTGGATACGCGCATCAAGCGTTTTTACGGACTGAATGAACGGCACCTTGAAGTGCAGACCCGGCTCGTAAATCACCGGGCGTTTGTCGCCATCACGCACGACGCTGCTGAACTGGAACTTGATCCCACGCTCGCCCTCTTTCACCACAAAGATCGAGGTATAAAGCACGACCAGTACGATGACGATGATCGCAATAACTGACTTACGCATCCTTATTCCCCCTGACGCTGGTAGTCGTTACGCTGCGCGTTAGCACGGCGTTGGTCCATAATGTCACCATCGTTCGAAGAAGGCGTTGTGTTCGTGCTGGCGCTGCCTGTTGAGGCTGGCGGCAGACGCAGCAGGTTGTTCGCTCCGCTGGTATCTTTTGCTGCCGGTGCAGAACTGCCCTTCAGCATCTGATCCAGCGGCAGCACCATCAGGTTTCCGCCTTTACTATCGTTAACCAACACTTTGCGGGTGTGGCTCAGCACTTTTTCCATGGTCTCGATATAGAGACGCTCACGGGTAATTTCCGGCGCCGCTTTGTATTCAGGCAGGATCTTCGCAAAGCGAGCCACTTCACCCTGAGCTTCCAGGATGGTCTGGGTCTTATACGCGCGCGCTTCTTCCAGAATACGCTGCGCCTGACCGTTAGCGCGTGGCTGAACTTCGTTGGTGTACGCTTCTGCTTCACGGATGTATTGCTGTTCGTTTTCACGGGCAGCAATCGCATCGTCAAATGCGGCTTTCACCTCTTCCGGCGGACGCGCAGCCTGGAAGTTGACGTCCAGCAGGGTGATACCCATGTTGTACGGACGAATGGTCTCTTCCAGCTCGCGCTGGGTATCGCTACGAATAACGGTACGACCTTCGGTCAGGATACGGTCCATGGTGTATTTTCCGATGACACCACGCAGGGCGCTGTCAGTCGCCTGACGCAGGCTGTCATCGGCGCTGGTCACGCTAAACAGGTAACGCTCAGGATCGGTCACGCGGTACTGCACGTTCATCTCAACGCGCACCACGTTTTCGTCAGAGGTCAGCATCACGCCGGAGGCGGCCAGTTCACGGACAGATTCCACGTTTACCGCGGTCACGTCGTCAATGAAGGTTGGCTTCCAGTTCAGACCCGGCTCAACCAGATGGCTGAACTTACCGAAACGGGTGACTACGCCGCGTTCTGCTTCTTTAATGGTGTAGAACCCGCTGGCTGCCCAGATGATGACTACCGCAGCGGCCACGATGCCCACTACGCGGCCCCCCATTGGCGGGCGCGTACTCTGAGTGGAATTGCCACCCGAGCCAGAACCTTTTCCTCCGCCAAGGCCACCAAGCTTCTTGCTCAGTTTGCGGAAGATATCATCCAGATCCGGCGGCCCCTGCTCGCGACCACCTTTGTTGCCATTTCCCTCAGAGTTGCCGCCAGGTTTGCTGCTTCCCCACGGGTCGCGGTCTTGTCCGTTATTACCGGGCTGATTCCACGCCATGTATATGCTCCATATTTGTTATGCAAGGGCGAATTATTCAGGCATCCCCTTTCTGATCAGACTATATAGTCGACCAGCGCAGGTTCTTGTTTACAGAGGCGACGCCAGTCAACGATCGGCATACGCACCTGCATCCCCACGCTGCCGTCATCCTCCATCCACTCTTTTTCTATCGCCTGAAGCTGATAAAACCGGCTGCGCAGCCTGCCTTCCTGTGGCGGCAGTCGCAGCGTGTGCTGAGCTACCTCACCGGAAAGACGTTCTGTCAAAGCCTGGAAAAGCAGTGGCACACCAATACCGGTCTGGGCAGAAAGCCAGACCCGAATTGGTTTGTTTTCTTCATCTCTGTCGATACGCGGTTCGAAATCGTCCAGCACATCGATCTTGTTCATGACCAACAGCGTTGGGATCTCGTGAGCATCGATTTCTTCGAGCACCACATTCACCGCGTCAATGTTCTCCTGCACGCGCACGTCTGCTGCATCAATCACGTGCAGCAGCAGAGTCGCCTGTCGCGTCTCCTGCAGGGTGGCTTTAAACGCCGCCACAAGGTCATGCGGCAGGTGGCGAATAAAACCTACGGTATCCGCCAGCACCGTTTCACCGACGTCTGCAACGTCAATACGGCGCAGCGTAGGGTCCAGGGTCGCAAACAGCTGGTCTGCGGCATACACCTGGGCCTCAGTTATCTGGTTAAACAGGGTGGATTTACCGGCGTTGGTATAGCCCACCAGCGACACCGTCGGGATGTCGGCTTTGGTGCGCGCCCGACGCCCCTGTTCACGCTGTTTCTCTACACGTTCCAGACGTGAGAGGATCTGGGTAATTCGGCCACGCAGTAAACGACGGTCGGTTTCGAGCTGGGTTTCACCCGGACCGCGCAAACCAATCCCGCCTTTTTGTCTTTCAAGGTGTGTCCAGCCACGCACCAGACGCGTTGCCAGATGGCGCAGCTGCGCCAGCTCAACCTGCAGTTTCCCTTCATGGGTACGTGCACGCTGAGCAAAAATATCTAAAATCAAACCCGTGCGATCGATAACACGGCATTCGCAAAGGGCTTCCAGGTTGCGCTCCTGGGCTGGAGACAGCGCATGATCAAACAACACGACTGACGCGCCGGTTGCTTTTACGGCATCCGCAATTTCGACTGCTTTACCTTCACCAACAAAATACTTTGGGTGCGGCGCTTTACGGCTACCGGTAATCACCTGCATTGCTTCGACACCGGCGGAAGAGACCAGAGATTCAAACTCCTGGAGGTCTTCCATATCTTTGTCTTGCGAAAAATAGATGTGTACCAGCACCGCCTGCTCACCGGCATCATAACGGTCAAACAAGCGTAAACCTCTCTAAAAAGATCAGCGGGGAACGCAGGATCCCTGGCTCCCCGTGTGGATAACAGTGCGAAACCTTATTCGGTCTCGTCGCTGTCCTGCGCCGGCGTTGAAGAACCCTGCGCGCTGCTGCCATGATGGTAGTTACTACCAGTGCCGCCGCCAGCGTTATTGCTGTGATGAGATACCGGACGGGACGGAACAACAGTAGAAATAGCGTGCTTGTAGACCATCTGACTGACCGTGTTTTTCAACAGAATCACAAACTGATCGAAAGACTCAATCTGACCTTGCAGCTTAATACCATTCACCAAATAAATAGAAACTGGAACACGTTCCCGACGCAATGCGTTCAGGAACGGATCTTGTAAAGATTGCCCCTTAGCCATTCTATCTTTTCCTTATATGCTTGTTTTGTACTTAGAACCTTGCGATTCTGAAAAATTGCGCACGATACGCCTCAATTGTACACATTCAGTGAGCGATATCACCAACAACCTCAATCACTTCGTTTAACGCCTGTTGCGGTTTTTCACTGTCTAACCAGTGAACACCCTCCCAACCGCGCAACCAGGTGATCTGGCGCTTCGCTAACTGTCTCGTGGCGCAAACACCTCTATAAACCATTTCATCGTATGAAATCTCACTTTCAAGATACGACCACATCTGGCGGTATCCCACACAACGAATGGAAGGCATGTCCGTATGCAAATCTCCACGGGCAAAAAGCGCCCGCACTTCTGCTTCAAAATCTGAAGCTAACATCTGATGAAAACGCTGCTCAATCCGCTGATGGAGCAGTTCACGGCTCGCCGGGGCGATGGCGAACTGATGCACCTGATACGGCAGAGCGTCTCCTGACGTTTGCGTCAGTTCCGTTAAAGTTTTACCCGAAATGAAAAAAACTTCCAGTGCCCGGGAAAGCCTTTGCGGATCATTTGGATGGATCCGCGCTGCAGCAACCGGGTCAATCTCCGCCAGTTGCTGATGCAAAACGTCCCAACCCTGCTCTGCCGCCTGCTGCTCAATTTTTGCTCTTATTTCCGGATCCGCGGATGGCAGAGGTGACAACCCCTCCAGCAGCGCCTTGAAGTAGAGCATGGTTCCGCCAACCAACAGCGGTATACGCCCCGCCGCCGTTATCTCTGCCATCTCGGCTAAGGCATCCCGGCGAAAATCCGCTGCGGAGTAAGCCTGAGCCGGGTCGAGTATATCCAGCAAACGGTGCGGTGCCGCGCGCAGTTCTTCTGCGTCAGGCTTCGCCGTGCCGATATCCATCCCTCGGTAGATAAGGGCGGAGTCGACGCTAATCAACTCTACAGGCAAAACTTTACGCAACTCAATGGCTAGCGCCGTTTTGCCGGAGGCCGTTGGGCCCATTAAAAAAATTGCCTTAGGCAGGCTCGCCTTACTTGCGTCAATCATGTTTCAGGGCGTTCATCGCCGTTTGTAAATCAACAGGTTGTAATAACCCACCCGGCGGCGCTTTCACCAGATGCGGACAGAGGCGTTCAACCTCCGCCAGCACGCTGATGGCCTGTGCCATGCTCCACGGCGCGTGTTCGCTTGCCAGATGGCGGGCGATCCACTGCGCGGTGTTGGCGGCATCAAACGATGTTTGCTGCGCCAGGTAGCCTATCAGTTCAGGAATCAAGTTTTGTAAATTTTGTTGGCGTAAGGGTAAAGGCACTGCACGAATTGTCACATGTTGTGGTTCGAGCACAGTTTCAATACCCATCTGCGCCAGCTGCGGCTCTGCACGCTGCAATACCCTTGTTTCATCAGGGGATATTTTCAGGCGAACCGGAATCAAGAGCGGCTGCGCACAGGCTGCATTTTCGCCGGGCGTGAGCTGCACCTGCTTAAGCCAGCGTTCGGCGACCGGCAGTGCCATAAGCATCAGTTTGCCGTCACGCTCAAGCAATGCCATGTCGGGCGCGATAATCGTCAGCACCCGGCCAAAACTTTGGCTATGCCCGTCCAGAGAAGGCTGAGCGGCAGGAATGTACTCTTTACGCTCCACGGCTGGCGTTTCCAGCAATTTGCGGTACAACGCTCCCTGCTGCTTCTGATAACCAGGCTGGGCATTCGGGTAGTTCGCGCCCGTTGGACGCGGTGCGCTCCCTGCCGGGGAGAAACGCGGGGTCTCCGGTTCACGCGCGACGGCAGGCTCCGCAAAATGGTTGCGCCCTGCCGCCACACGGTTTTCGGGCAGCGGACGCGGTACAGGAGCGTCGTTCTCCAGCGGCAGCGTTGGCTCTGCCTGCTGCTGCAACACGGTGGCCACGCCCTGATAAATGAAGTCGTGAACCAGACGCGACTGGTGGAACCGCACCTCATGCTTGGCAGGATGAACGTTCACATCCACCTGATGCGGGTCGATGTCCAGATAAAGGACGAAAGCAGGTTGCTGATCGGCCCCAAGCTTGTCTTCGCATGCCTGGCGAATCGCGTGATTGATAAGACGATCGCGCATCATGCGGCCGTTGACGTAGCAATACTGAATTTCCGAGAACGCAGCACTGCTCGCGTTTGGATCGGCAACCCAGCCGCGTAAAGCCAGATCGCCGTGCTGCCATTCTATAGCCAGCGCCTGTTCCAGAAACGGCGTCCCGCAGATAGCGCCCAGGCGACGCTCTTTCTGTCCGCCTTCCGCCACCGCGCGGTACTGGCGCATCACCTTGCCGTTGTGGCTGAGGTTGATGGTGACATCGAAGCGGGCCAGCGCGATACGGCGAATGATCTCGTCAATATGGCCGAACTCGGTCTTCTCGGTACGCATAAACTTGCGTCGGGCGGGAGTGTTGTAGAAGAGATCTAATACTTCAAGCGTCGTCCCGACAGGATGCGCCGCCGGTTTGACCGTCACATCCATGTCGCGCCCTTCGGCGTAAGCCTGCCAGGCTTCCTGCTGTTCAGCGGTACGGGAGGTCAGCGTTAAACGCGAAACCGAGCTGATACTGGCCAGCGCTTCTCCGCGAAAACCGAGGCTAATAATCGCTTCCAGATCGTCCAGAGAGGCGATTTTACTGGTGGCGTGACGAGCCAGCGCCAGCGACAGCTCCTCTTTTTTAATGCCACAGCCGTTGTCCCGAATGCGGATAAGCTTCGCGCCACCGCGTTCGATATCAATATCGATGCGGGTTGCGCCCGCATCAAGGCTGTTTTCCACCAGCTCCTTCACCACCGACGCAGGGCGTTCCACCACCTCACCGGCGGCGATTTGGTTCGCGAGCTGCGGCGGTAGAACCTGAATCGGCATGAATTCTCCTTAGTTGGTCGCGGTCATCTCACCCGGCAGCGCTGCGCTGGCCGTCTGGGCAGCGCCGCTCTGCGGCGCAGACTGCAGAGGATGCGCCTCAAAATATTTGCGTAAACCGTTATAAATCGCTTCGGCAATTTGCTGCTGGTAACTGTCGCTTCCCAACAGACGCTCTTCACCGTTGTTACTGATAAAGCCCGTCTCTACAAGGATGGACGGAATATCCGGCGAGCGCAGAACGCCGAGGCTGGCATGTTCCGGACGACGCTTATGCAGCACGCCAACGCTTTGCAGCTGGTTCAATACGTTAGTGGCGACATCATACCCGACGCGCTGAGAATGACCGAACTGTAAATCCAGCACCGCCTGGCTGAGGTACGGATCGGACTGGCTGTTCGCCAGCACGTCGCCCGCACCGCCTAGCAGTTCAGACTGCTTTTCATGCTCTTCCAGCCAGTTGGCCATTTCGCTGTTAGCGCGACGGTTCGACAGCACCCAAACCGAGGCGCCGGTGGCGCTACGATTCGGTGCGGCGTCCGCATGAATGGAGACCAGGAAGTTTGCGTTTTGCTTACGCGCCACATCCGAGCGCCCCATTACGGAGATAAAGTAATCCCCGTCGCGGGTCAACACGCCTTTAAACATAGGGTCGTCATTAAGTAGCGAACGCAGTTTACGCGCGATAGCGATAGTTACGTTTTTCTCTCGCGTGCCGCCAGGACCAATCGCCCCGGGATCTTCCCCGCCGTGACCCGCATCAATGGCGATAATCACTTTGTCACCGCTGACCGTCGCGCGTCGCGCGCTGGCCGCCGGACGCGTCACCGTATCACTGCTGGTTGCCGCAGTGATGCGATCGTTCTGCGATTTAAACGGATTACGCGCAGGTTCAGCAGGACGCGGCGTATACACCGGTTCTTCCACCCGCTTCGCTACGACCGGCGGCGGCGGCGGTGCGTCGGCATTGATGGTAAAGACCACCGTATAGTTCGCCCCGTTTTGCTGCTTCACCGCCTTCGTTTTGCCCTTTTCGGTCAGATCGACCACCAGGCGTAACGACTGGCTATCCTGCGGCGTACCCGAACGGATACTTTTCACCAGGTTGTTGCCGCTAAACCGCAGCGGTAATCCCTGGATCACGCCTGTCTGCTTGATATCCAGCGCCACGCTGTGGCTGTCTGGCTGTGAAAACGCATACTCAGGATCGCCCATAAAGCTGAACGTGATTCGAGCCTGGCTTTCGCCGTTAGATACCTGAATATCTGAGAGGTTTGCCGCCCCGGCCTGCGCGCACAGCAGCACGGTGGCAGCCAACACCCAACCTTTAACGCGATTTATCATCCCGTCATCCCTACGCTTAACCGGCCAGACGCGCCAGTAAGGAACTGCCTGATGAGGAAACAGCACTGATGCGTGCCTCACGCCCTTGAGCCTGGTAATTTAAGTGAATTTCGACATCCGGGTCAGGCAGCACACCCGCACCTTGTTGCGGCCACTCCACCAGGCAAATGGCGTCGTTGGCAAAATAATCACGGATCCCCATAAATTCCAGCTCCTCAGGATCCGCAAGGCGGTATAAATCGAAGTGGTACACCATGAGATTTTCAAGGGTGTACGGTTCTACCAGCGTGTAGGTTGGGCTTTTCACATTCCCGTTATGCCCTAACGCCTGCAAAAAACCCCGGCTGAAGGTGGTTTTACCCGCACCTAAATCACCATACAGATAAATGACGGTTGCCCCCTGACAGGCCTGCGCCACGCGCTTGCCGAGTTCTAAAGTGGCTTGTTCATCAGGTAAAGGAATCGCTCGATTAGTCATTTTCTACGTCAATCACATCCGGGTTAACAACACGCCGCAGCGTGCAAAAAAGATCCGTGGCCAGCATACCGCGTGTACCGTAACGCGCAGCCAGTTTATCCGCCGCGACACCGTGGGCCACGCAGCCCGCACAGGCTGCATCATAAAGGGGAAGTTTCTGTCCAAGCAATGCGCCAATGATGCCGGAAAGCACATCGCCCATTCCGCCGCTCGCCATGCCCGCATTTCCGGCATCAATAATGCCCAGCATCTCATCACTGGCAACAATGGTTCCTGCCCCTTTTAAAACAGCAACACCTCCGTAACGTTTTACCAGACGCTGAGCAGAAAGTAAGCGATCGTTTTCAATTTCTGCCACGCTGCAGTTAAGCAGGCGCGCGGCTTCGCCGGGGTGTGGTGTCAGAATGCGATTGTGACGCTTATCCGGGTTTATTGCCAGAAGGTTAAGCGCGTCGGCATCCCACAGCATCGGTTTACGAAAATTCTCGACCTTTTGCAGGGCCTGTTTACCCCATGACTGCTGCCCAAGCCCGGGGCCAATCACCACCACATCCGCCCATTCCAGGCATTCTTCAAGCGCCTGGGGCGTAAGCTCATGGACCATCAGTTCCGGCCGAGCGGTGATTATGGGCGCAATATTCTCAATGCGAGTGAGCACTCGCACTAATCCGGCACCGCTGCGCAGAGCCGCTTCACCCGTCATACGAATCGCACCAGCCGTACCGTGGTCTCCTCCCACAATCACCAGCCTGCCGTGATCGCCCTTATGGGACGTTGGTCGGCGCGGCGGGAGCCACGCTGCAAGCTGCGACGCATCAAAACGCGCCAGGTGCGTTTCCTGCCCGGACAGCCAGCTCTCCAGCCCCAGCGCATGGTGGTGCAAAACGCCAACGACGTCTCGTGCTTTACCGGTCAGTAGCCCCGGCTTGAGGGCGATGAAGGTCACCGTATGTGCAGCCTCAATGACCGCTCCCGGCGTCGCGCCGGTTTGTGCAATCAGGCCAGAGGGAATATCCAGGGCGACTACCGGCGCGGAATGTCTGTTAGCGTGTTCAATAAGCGCGGCAATATTTTCGCGCGGCGCGCTATGCAGCCCGGTGCCCAGAAGACCATCAACAATCAGATCCACCTCTTCCGGCCAGACGATATCAGGCGCATGAATTACACCGCCTGCGTTAAGCCATGCCTCCCGCGCCGCGCCAGCCTCTTCCGGCAGCGGTTTATCACTTTCGAGAGCCAGCAAGGTCACGCGGATACCGGCCACAACCGCCAAACGGGCGACGACGTAGCCGTCACCGCCGTTATTGCCGTGCCCGCACAGAATCAGCCAGTGAGCAGCCTGCGGGTACGCGCTGCGGGCAACGTTAAACGCCGCCTCACCCGCACGTAGCATCAGTTCATAGAGGGTAATCCCGAGGCTGTCTGCGGCCTCTTTTTCGGCACGCCGGAGGTCATCCGCATGCCAGATGGAATGTGGTATACTTGCGGGGTTTTTCTTCACCGTATGGTCCGTCATGTCACAGCCCCTCGATTTCAATGAATTAGCGCAAAAAATAAAACAGTGGGGTGCTGAGCTTGGCTTCCAGAAGGTGGGCATTACCGATACCGACCTTTCCGCCAGCGAGCCGAAACTGCAGGCCTGGCTGGACAAACAATACCACGGCGAAATGGAATGGATGGCGCGTCATGGCATGATGCGCGCCCGTCCTCACGAGCTTTTGCCGGGCACATTACGCGTCATCAGCGTGCGCATGAACTATCTACCCGCCAACGCGGCCTTTGCGCGCACGCTAAAAAATCCCTCTTTGGGTTACGTCAGCCGGTACGCTTTGGGTCGTGATTACCATAAGCTCTTGCGTAACCGCTTAAAAAAACTCGGGGAAACCATTCAGCAGCACTGTGTTTCGCTGAATTTTAGACCCTTTGTCGATTCTGCGCCTATTCTTGAGCGCCCGATCGCCGAAAAAGCCGGGCTTGGATGGACAGGTAAGCACTCACTTATCCTCAGCCGTGACGCCGGATCGTTCTTCTTCCTGGGCGAACTGCTGATTGATTTACCGCTGCCGGTAGACGGCCCGGTCGAAGAAGGCTGCGGGCGCTGCGTGGCCTGCATGACCATCTGCCCGACGGGTGCTATCGTCGAGCCTTACACTGTTGATGCACGCCGCTGCATCTCCTACCTCACTATCGAGCTGGAAGGGGCCATTCCAGAGGAATTCCGGCCACTTATTGGCAACCGCATCTACGGTTGCGACGACTGCCAGCTGATCTGCCCGTGGAACCGCTATTCACAGCTCACGGACGAAGAGGATTTCAGCCCGCGTAAGGCGCTGCATGCGCCGCAGCTCATTGAGCTGTTCGCCTGGAGCGAAGCATGGTTCCTGAAAGTGACGGAGGGTTCGGCCATTCGCCGTATTGGTCATTTGCGCTGGCTGCGTAATGTTGCCGTCGCGCTGGGGAATGCCCCGTGGGAGGAAGCGAATATACGGGCGCTTGAAAGCCGTCGAGGTGAGCACCCACTTCTTGATGAGCACATCGAGTGGGCGATTGCGCAGCAAATTGAGAAACGTAATGCCTGCGTTGTCGAGGTGCAGCTGCCGAAGAAACAGCGTCTGGTGAGGGTGATTGAAAAAGGGCTTCCGCGGGATGCCTGAACTATTCACAGCCTGTGAATAAAATTACAAACTCAAGCGCCATCTGGGCTGGAGAAGAGGTCAAGTGATCTCAATAACATTTTGAAATCAAATTTTATGTTTTAAATACAGCGCGTTATGGAGATATTATTCACCCTGCTAAGTTTTAACCCTGTTTCGGTTAAGCGCAGTTTCTGTGGATAACTCTGTTCACAAGATTATTTCAGAGACAATAGAAAACGTCCCCAGCGACGCTTTTCGCTGTGGATATTTTAGAGATGAAGAAGAATTTGGAGCGGGAAACGAGACTCGAACTCGCGACCCCGACCTTGGCAAGGTCGTGCTCTACCAACTGAGCTATTCCCGCTTGGGCAGTCTGTGCTGTGAAAGCACTTTTCAAATTTTGGAGCGGGAAACGAGACTCGAACTCGCGACCCCGACCTTGGCAAGGTCGTGCTCTACCAACTGAGCTATTCCCGCAAATCTGCACTGCTTTTGTTGCTGTCGTAACGTGTAATTCTCTGTCGTTACGGGAGGCGCATTATACGAGAAATCCTTTTAGCTGCAACCCCCCTTAAAGCGATTTTTTCGAAATTAAGTTCAAATGCTTATTAAATCGGCAAGCTGAACAATTTAACGACAAAAACCCGGCCACGCAAGGCGCCGGATCGCAAAATCACAGCTTAATAAAGTTTTCACGGTAGTAAGAAAGCTCCGCCACGGACTCTCGGATATCGTCCATTGCCTGGTGCGTCCCCTGCTTTTTAAAGCCGTCGAGGATTTCAGGCTTCCAGCGACGCGCCAGCTCTTTCAAAGTGCTGACATCCAGATAACGGTAGTGGAAGTAAGATTCCAGCTCCGGCATGTACTTAAACAGGAAACGGCGATCCTGGCCGATGCTATTGCCGCAGATAGGGGATTTGCCTGCCGGAACCCACTGTTTCAGGAACTCAAGCGTCGCCAGCTCCGCCTCACGGTCGCCGAACGTGCTCGCCTTCACGCGCTCCACCAGGCCACTGCCGGTGTGGGTACGCACGTTCCATTCATCCATCAAAGCCAGCTGGTCGTCGGACTGATGCACCGCAATCGTTGGCCCTTCAGCCAGGATATTCAGGTTGGCGTCCGTCACCAGAGTTGCAATTTCAATGATGCGATCGCGCTCGGGATCCAGCCCGGTCATTTCGAGATCGATCCAAATCAGGTTGTTTTCATCCGCGCTCATGTTATTTTCCACCCTTCTCGCATAACCGGCAGTAGCAGGTTAACTAGTATTAATTAGAGTGTATCATAGAGGTTTTGCCCCTTACGGGCGACCAGGAGCCAGCGCGATTGAGTAAAAATAAACTCTCCAAAGGGCAGCAGCGCCGCGTAAACGCCAACCACCAGCGCCGTCTTAAAACCACTTCGGAGAAGCCGGATTATGACGACAACCTGTTTGGTGAAGCGACAGAAGGCGTAGTCATCAGCCGTTTCGGTATGCATGCCGATGTCGAATCCGCCGACGGTGACATTCACCGTTGCAATATCCGCCGGACCATTCGTTCCCTGGTGACCGGCGATCGCGTGGTCTGGCGTCCGGGTAAAGAGGCAGCTGAAGGTGTCACGGTTAAGGGCATCGTTGAAGCCGTGCATGAACGCACGTCGGTGCTCACCCGCCCGGATTTCTACGATGGCGTAAAACCAATTGCCGCCAACATTAACCAGATCGTCATTGTTTCGGCGATTTTACCCGAACTTTCGCTCAACATTATCGACCGATACCTTGTCGCCTGCGAAACGCTGCAGGTTGAACCGATCATCGTGTTGAATAAAATCGATCTGCTGGATGACGACGGCATGGCCTTCGTGAATGAGCAGATGGATATCTACCGTAAGATCGGGTATCGCGTGCTGATGGTCTCCAGCCATACCAAAGATGGCCTTAAGCCGTTAGAAGAGGCGCTGACCGACCGTATCAGCATCTTTGCGGGCCAGTCCGGCGTAGGTAAATCGAGCCTGCTGAACAACCTGCTTGGCCTCCAGCAAGAGATCCTGACCAACGATGTGTCCAACGTCTCTGGACTGGGCCAGCACACCACCACCGCCTCGCGTCTGTATCATTTCCCGCACGGCGGCGACGTGATCGACTCCCCGGGCGTGCGTGAGTTCGGTTTGTGGCACCTTGAGCCGGAACAAATCTTTAACGGATTTGTCGAATTCCATGATTATTTAGGCGCTTGTAAATACCGCGATTGTAAACACGATAACGACCCTGGCTGCGCTATCCGTGAAGCGGTTGAGAAAGGCGAGATCGCGGAAACCCGCTTCGAGAATTACCACCGTATTCTTGAGAGCATGGAAGACGTAAAAACGCGTAAAAACTTTTCTGATTCTGATAACTGACAACTAAGCTAAGCATCGCTAAAATCGTCCCCCTTTTTCAGGTTCCGGCGGCTTAACGCCGGATCAGGAACGACAAAACAATGGCCTGGAGGCTACCTTGTTAAACGCATTTAAACTTTCGCTTCAATACATTCTGCCAAAACTGTGGCTCACTCGCCTGGCGGGCTGGGGCGCAAGCAAACGCGCGGGCTGGCTGACCAAACTGGTCATCGACCTTTTCGTAAAATATTACAAGGTCGATATGAAAGAGGCGCAAAAGCCGGATACCGCCAGCTACCGCACCTTCAACGAGTTCTTCGTGCGCCCGCTGCGTGACGAAGTGCGCCCGCTGAACACCGACCCTAACGTCCTGGTGATGCCCGCAGACGGCGTCATTAGCCAGTTGGGTAACATCGAAGACGACAAAATCCTGCAGGCGAAGGGCCATAACTACAGTCTGGAAGCGCTGCTGGCAGGTAACTACCTGATGGCGGATCTGTTCCGCAACGGTACGTTTGCCACCACCTATCTGTCACCGCGCGACTATCACCGCGTGCACATGCCGTGTAACGGTATCCTGCGTGAAATGATTTATGTCCCGGGCGACCTTTTCTCCGTCAACCACCTGACCGCGCAGAACGTGCCGAACCTGTTTGCCCGTAACGAGCGCGTCATCTGTCTGTTCGATACTGAATTTGGCCCTATGGCACAGATTCTGGTGGGTGCAACCATCGTAGGCAGCATTGAAACCGTCTGGGCCGGCACCATCACCCCACCGCGCGAAGGCGTGATCAAACGCTGGACCTGGCCTGCCGGTGAAGCGGAAGGCTCTGTGGCCCTGCTCAAAGGTCAGGAGATGGGTCGCTTTAAGCTGGGCTCCACCGTGATCAACCTGTTTGCACCTGGCAAAGTGAAACTGGCTGAACAGCTCGAAAGCCTGTCGGTCACCAAGCTGGGTCAGCCGCTGGCGGTCTCAACCGAAACCTTCGTGACGCCGGAAGCAGAACCAGCACCGCTGTCACAGGAAGAGATTAACGCCGAGCACGACGCCAGCCCGCTGGTTGACGACAAAAAAGACGAAGGCTAACAATAGAAGGATCGCTGACGTGCGCCCGATTATCGTTCTACTGATGGCCTGGTGCCTCAGCATGGGGGCGTACGCAGCGACAGCCCCCGACGCCAAACAGATAACCCAGGAACTGGAGCAGGCAAAAGCGGCCAAACCCGCTCAGCCAGAGACCGTCGAGTCGCTCCAGGCTGCCCTGAACGCGCTTGAGGAGCGGAAAGGCTCTCTTGAGCGCGCTCAGCAGTATCAGCAGGTTATCGACAACTTCCCCAAACTCTCGCAGACGCTGCGCGCGCAGCTCAATAATCTGCGTGACGAACCGCGCGATGTTCCCGCAGGGATGACCTCCGACGCGCTGAACCAGGAGATCCTGCAGGTCAGCAGCCAGCTTCTGGAAAAGAGCCGCCTTGCTCAGCAGGAGCAGGAGCGCGCGCGCGAAATTGCCGACTCCCTCAGCCAGCTTCCGCAGCAGCAAACCGACGCCCGTCGCCAGCTAAATGAAGTTGAGCGCCGCGTGGGCACGCAAAGCGGCAATACGCCACAGGCTCAGGCCCAAAATCTGGGCCTGCAGGCAGAATCTGCTCGCCTGAAGGCCCTTGTCGATGAGCTTGAGCTGGCGCAGCTTTCCGCCAATAACCGCCAGGAGCTGTCGCGGATGCGCTCTGAACTCGCTCAGAAGCAGAGCGAGCAACTGGATGCGTATCTCCAGGCCCTGCGCAATCAGCTCAACAGTCAGCGTCAACGCGAGGCGGAGCGCGCGCTGGAAAGTACCGAACTGCTGGCAGAAAACAGCGATAACTTGCCTGCCGGAATCGTCGAACAGTTTAAGGTCAACCGCGAGCTTTCTGCCGCGCTGAATCAGCAGGCGCAGCGTATGGATCTGGTTGCCTCGCAGCAGCGTCAGGCCACCAATCAAACCCTTCAGGTTCGCCAGGCGCTCAACACCCTGCGCGAGCAGTCCCAGTGGCTCGGGTCATCAAACCTGCTGGGTGAAGCGCTACGTGCCCAGGTCGCGCGCCTGCCGGAAATGCCGAAGCCGCAACAGCTGGATACCGAGATGGCCCAGCTGCGCGTTCAGCGACTGCACTTTGAAGATCTCCTTAATAAACAGCCGCAAATCCGCCAGATCCGTCAGGCTGACGGACAGCCCCTGACCAGCGAGCAAAACCGTATTCTGGAAGCCCAGCTGCGTACCCAGCGTGAACTGCTGAACTCTTTGCTCCAGGGTGGGGATACGCTGATTCTGGAGCTGACCAAGCTAAAAGTCTCCAATAGCCAGCTGGAAGATGCGCTGAAAGAGGTGAACGAGGCGACGCACCGTTATCTCTTCTGGACGTCCGACGTGCGTCCGATGACCTTCTCGTGGCCGATTGAAATTGTCCAGGACCTGCGCCGCCTGATTTCGCTGGACACCTTCAGCCAGCTGGGACAGGCCAGCGTGATGATGTTCACCAGCAAAGAGACCATTTTCCCGCTGCTGGGGGCGTTGATTCTGGTGGGCTTCAGCATTTACTCGCGCAGACATTTCACTCGCTTCCTGGAGCGTTCCAGCTCCAGGGTCGGGAAAGTCACCCAGGATCACTTCTGGCTAACGTTGCGCACCGTATTCTGGTCGATTCTTGTCGCCTCCCCGCTGCCGGTGCTGTGGATGACGCTGGGGTATGGCCTGCGGGAAGCCTGGCCCTATCCGCTCGCGGTCGCGATTGGCGATGGCGTCACCGCCACGGTGCCGCTGCTGTGGGTAGTCATGATTTGCGCCACCTTCGCGCGCCCCAATGGCCTGTTTATCACCCACTTTGGCTGGCCGCGTAATCGCGTTGCGCGCGCCATGCGTTACTACCTGATGAGCATCGGGCTGATTGTGCCGCTGATTATGGCGCTGATCATGTTCGACAATCTCAACGATCGGGAATTCTCAGGCTCGCTGGGCCGTCTCTGCTTTATGCTGATATGCGGGGCGCTGGCCATCGTCACGCTCAGCCTGAAACGCGCGGGTATTCCGCTCTATCTCGATAAATCCGGCAGCGGCGAAAACATGTTCAACCGGCTGCTCTGGAACCTGCTGCTTAGCGCGCCGCTGTTTGCGATGCTGGCGGCCGCGGTGGGCTATCTGGCAACCGCGCAGGCGCTGCTGGCAAGGCTGGAAACCTCGGTGGCCATCTGGTTCCTGCTGCTGGTGGTGTACCACGTGATCCGCCGCTGGATGCTGATCCAGCGCCGCCGTCTGGCCTTTGACCGAGCCAAGCATCGCCGGGCAGAGATCCTCGCCCAGCGCGCGCGAGGTGAGGAAGAGCCAAACCACGTCAACAGTACGGAAGGCACGACGGAGGCGGACGAGGTCGAACTGGATCTGGATGCCATCAGCACCCAGTCCCTGCGTCTGGTTCGTTCCATACTGATGCTGATTGCCCTCCTGTCGGTGATCTTCCTGTGGTCAGAGATCCACTCCGCATTCGGCTTCCTGGAGAACATCTCTCTCTGGGACGTGACGTCCACGGTGCAGGGTGTTGAAAGCCTGGAGCCGATCACCTTAGGGGCGGTGCTGATTGCCATTCTGGTGCTGATCATTACCACGCAGCTGGTGCGCAACTTCCCGGCGCTGCTGGAGCTGGCGCTGCTGCAGCATCTGGATTTAACGCCGGGGACGGGTTATGCGATTACGACCATAACCAAATATCTGATCATGCTGTTTGGCGGACTGGTTGGCTTCTCGATGATCGGTATTGAGTGGTCGAAGCTGCAGTGGCTGGTGGCGGCCCTTGGTGTAGGGTTAGGTTTTGGTTTACAGGAGATTTTCGCCAACTTCATCTCTGGCCTGATCATTCTGTTCGAAAAACCGATCCGTATTGGCGATACCGTCACGATCCGCGATCTGACCGGCAGCATCACGAAGATCAACACACGTGCGACAACGATCAGCGACTGGGATCGCAAAGAGATCATCGTACCGAATAAGGCGTTTATTACCGAGCAGTTCATCAACTGGTCGCTGTCAGACTCCGTTACCCGTGTGGTGCTGACGGTACCGGCGCCGTCGGACGCCAACAGCGAAGAGGTCACCCAGATCCTCTACACAGCCGCAGAGCGCTGCTCGCTGGTGATCGATAACCCGGCACCGGAAGTGTTCCTGGTGGATTTACAGCAGGGGATCCAGATTTTCGAGCTGCGTATCTACGCCGCCGAAATGGGCCACCGTATGCCGCTGCGCCATGAGATCCACCAGCTGATTCTGGCAGGCTTCCGCGAGCACGGTATTGATATGCCGTTCCCACCGTTCCAGATGCGTCTGGAAAGCCTGGACGGGCGTAAAACGGGAAGAACGTTGACGTCAGCGGCGCGTACGCGCCCGGCGGGGAGTTTGTAAGATAAGCAGGGCGACCCTCTCCCACGGGAGAGGGTTAACTGCCGTCAGGCGCGATCTACGGTAAACGCAATCACATCGCCAAGCTGCTCTGCGCCCAGGGCCAGCATCACCAGACGATCCACACCCAGCGCCACGCCGGAGCAATCCGGCAGACCCGCTTTTAAGGCTTCAAGCAAATTAACATCAATAGGCTGCTGCGGCAGACCGCGCGCGGCGCGCTTGCGGTTATCCTGCTCGAAGCGCTGCTGCTGCTCGCGGGCATCAGTCAGTTCGTGGAAGCCGTTCGCCAGTTCGATGCCTTTGTAATAGACCTCAAAACGCTCTGCGACACGATGATCTTCGGTACTGATCTGCGCCAGTGAAGCCTGGCTTGCCGGGAAGTGATAGACAAACGTCGGACGGTCTTTGCCAATCTGCGGTTCTACGCCGAAGGTGAACAGCAGCTGCAGCAGCGTGTCGCGATCATCTTCGTTATCCGCCACGTTGCTCAGATCCAGCTTTGCCGCTACTTCACGCAGCTGGGTTTTATCCGCCGACAGCGGATCGATTTCCAGATGGCGTTGGAAAGCCTGCTGATAGGAGAGCGTTTCGGCTTCTGAACAGTCCAGCACCTGCTGGAGCAGATCGTCCACCTCATTCATCAGGCGGTACATATCATAATGCGGGCGGTACCACTCCAGCATGGTGAATTCCGGGTTGTGGTGACGACCCATCTCTTCATTACGGAAACTGCGGCACAGCTGATAGACCGGACCACACCCCGCCGCCAGCAGGCGTTTCATGTGATATTCCGGGCTGGTCATCAGGTACAAATTCATCCCCTGAGAGTGGCCGGGGCCAACAAAACGGGTTTCAAACGGGACCAGATGAATATCCGTTACCGTTGCCTGACTCATGCACGGCGTTTCCACCTCAAGGACTCCGCGGTCGGCAAAGAAACGGCGGATCTCCGCCATAATTGCAGCGCGTTTTAACAGATTAGGGATGGATGCGCTCGGCTGCCAGGTGGCCGTTTCGCTCATGAGTTGTTCTCCGATTTCAGACAAGGGCACGAAGTCTACTCGTTAGCAGGGGCAGAGACAAATTTTGCGCAGTAAAAAAGCGCATTTCATTTAGGTGAACTTTTTCGTGACGTATTTCATCAATCTTCATGATAAATCGCCGTACAGAACAGCAAAAAAATCGAACACGTCAAATTTCCCTGACATCTACACGGTTATACTGTTTTACCCATAAAGGAGCAGTGGAAACGCTTTCGCAATCGTCCTTTTGGACGGGTGAACTACCTTTAGTTTGTCGCGTTGCGAAATAACAAAAATCTGGAGGAATGTCGTGCAAACTTTTCAAGCCGATCTTGCCGTAATAGGCGCTGGCGGGGCTGGATTACGTGCTGCGATTGCTGCAGCACAAGCTAATCCCAACGCTAAAATCGCATTGATTTCAAAAGTCTATCCAATGCGTAGCCACACTGTGGCAGCAGAAGGAGGATCCGCCGCCGTTGCGCAGGATCATGACAGCTTTGAATACCATTTCCACGACACGGTTGCAGGGGGCGACTGGCTTTGCGAACAGGATGTCGTTGACTACTTTGTGCATCATTGTCCAACGGAAATGACCCAGCTTGAACAGTGGGGATGTCCGTGGAGCCGCCGTCCGGACGGCAGCGTCAACGTTCGCCGCTTTGGCGGAATGAAGATTGAACGCACCTGGTTCGCCGCTGATAAAACCGGCTTCCACATGCTGCACACCCTGTTCCAGACCTCCCTTCAGTTCCCACAAATTCAGCGCTTCGATGAACATTTCGTCCTCGACATTCTGGTTGATGACGGACACGCGCGCGGCCTGGTGGCGATGAATATGATGGAAGGCACGCTTGTCCAGATCCGCGCCAACGCGGTAGTGATGGCGACGGGCGGTGCGGGTCGCGTTTATCGTTATAACACCAACGGCGGCATCGTCACCGGTGACGGCATGGGCATGGCGCTCAGCCATGGCGTACCCCTGCGCGATATGGAGTTCGTCCAGTATCACCCAACCGGCCTGCCAGGCTCCGGCATTCTGATGACGGAAGGCTGCCGCGGTGAAGGCGGTATTCTGGTCAACAAAAACGGCTACCGCTATCTGCAGGATTACGGCATGGGCCCGGAAACCCCGCTCGGCGAGCCGAAGAACAAATACATGGAACTTGGCCCGCGCGACAAAGTCTCTCAGGCCTTCTGGCACGAGTGGCGCAAAGGCAACACTATCTCCACGCCGCGCGGCGACGTCGTTCACCTCGACCTGCGTCATCTGGGCGAGAAGAAGCTGCTGGAACGTCTTCCGTTCATCTGCGAACTGGCAAAAGCCTACGTTGGCGTCGACCCGGTGAAAGAGCCGATTCCGGTACGTCCAACGGCGCACTACACCATGGGCGGGATCGAAACCGACCAGCAGTGCGAAACCCGAATTAAAGGCCTGTTCGCCGTCGGCGAGTGTTCCTCTGTGGGCCTGCACGGCGCCAACCGTCTTGGGTCTAACTCGCTGGCAGAGCTGGTCGTCTTTGGCCGCATGGCGGGCGAGCGCGCGATGGAGCGGGCGGCTACCGCAGGCGAAGCCAACGGTGCCGCACTGGATGCGCAGGTTACAGACGTTGAAAAACGCCTGAAAGATCTGGTGAACCAGGAGGGTAACGAGAACTGGTCTAAGATCCGCGACGAGATGGGCCTGTCGATGGAAGAAGGCTGCGGTATCTACCGTACGCCAGAGCTGATGCAAAAAACCGTCGACAAGCTGGCGGAACTGCAGGAGCGCTTCAAGCGCGTGCGCATCACCGATACCTCCAGCGTATTCAACACCGACCTGCTCTACACTATCGAGCTGGGCCACGGTCTGAACGTAGCGGAATGTATGGCGCACTCTGCGCTGGCGCGTAAAGAGTCGCGTGGAGCCCACCAGCGTCTGGACGAAGGCTGCACCGAACGTGACGACGTCAATTTCCTGAAACACACTCTCGCCTGGCGCGATGCGGATGGCACCACACGTCTGGACTACAGCGACGTGAAAATCACCACGCTGCCGCCGGCTAAGCGCGTGTACGGTGCAGAAGCAGAAGCCGCCGAGAAGAAGGAGAAGGCGAATGGCTGAGATGCAAAAAATGAAGGTTGAAGTGGTGCGCTACAATCCGGAAGTGGACGCCGCACCGCACAGCGCTTTCTATGAAGTCCCTTATGATGAGCAAACCTCCCTGCTGGATGCGCTCGGCTATATCAAAGACAACCTGGCGCCAGACCTGAGCTACCGCTGGTCCTGCCGCATGGCAATCTGCGGATCCTGCGGCATGATGGTCAACAAAGTGCCGAAGCTGGCCTGTAAGACCTTCCTGCGCGAATACACCAAGGGCATTAAGGTCGAAGCGCTGGGCAACTTCCCGATTGAACGCGATCTGGTGGTCGATATGACCCACTTTATCGAAAGCCTGGAAGCCATTAAGCCATACATCATTGGTAACCCGCGCACGCCGGATCAGGGGCCAAACACCCAGACGCCGGCGCAGATGGCGAAATACCATCAGTTCTCAGGCTGCATCAACTGCGGTCTTTGCTACGCCGCCTGTCCACAGTTTGGCCTGAACAAGGAGTTCATCGGCCCGGCCGCCATTACCCTGGCGCACCGCTATAACGAGGACAGCCGCGATCACGGTAAAAAAGAACGTATGGCGCAGCTCAATAGCCAGAACGGCGTCTGGAGCTGTACCTTTGTGGGTTATTGCTCCGAAGTCTGTCCGAAGCACGTCGACCCGGCCGCCGCAATTCAGCAGGGTAAAGTGGAAAGCTCGAAAGACTTTCTTATCGCTACCCTGAAACCACGCTAAGGAGTGCATGATGACGACTAAACGCAAAGCCTACGTGCGGCCTGTGCCGTCAACCTGGTGGAAAAATCTGCCGTTTTATCGCTTCTACATGCTGCGTGAAGGCACGGCGGTACCGGCGGTCTGGTTCAGCCTTGAGCTGATGTACGGCGTTTTTGCCCTCAAGCATGGCCCGGAAGCCTGGGCCAGCTTCGTCGGTTTCCTGCAAAACCCGATCATTGTTGTTCTGAACCTGATCGTGCTCGCGGCCGCGCTGCTTCATACCAAAACCTGGTTTGAGCTGGCGCCAAAAGCGGCGAACATCATCGTAAAAGACGAGAAAATGGGGCCAGAGCCGGTGATTAAAGGGCTCTGGGCAGTGACGATTCTGGTCACTGTGGTCATTCTGTTTGTCGCACTGTACTGGTAAGGAGACTACTGTGATCAATCCAAATCCAAAACGTTCTGACGAGCCGGTCTTCTGGGGTCTGTTTGGCGCAGGCGGCATGTGGAGTGCCATCATCGCCCCCGTCATCATACTGCTGGTCGGCATTATGCTACCGCTGGGGCTCTTCCCGGGAGATGCGCTGGGCTACGAACGCGTACTGGCGTTCGCGAGCAGCTTTATCGGCCGCGTGTTCATCTTCCTGATGATCGTCCTGCCGCTGTGGTGTGGCCTGCACCGTATTCACCATGCGATGCATGACCTGAAAATCCATGTCCCGAGCGGGAAATGGGTTTTCTACGGTCTGGCAACCATCCTGACCGTAGTAACGCTGATTGCCGTGGTCACCATCTGACGCTTCAGGCCCGCCATCAGGCGGGCCTTTTATTTCTGCATCTTCCCCACCAGCCACTGGGCAAACTCGCGCATTGCGGGCGTTTCTGCCCGTGACTGCAGCCTCGTGAGCCAGTAGCTGCCGAGGTCAATCTGCGTTGCAAATGGCTGCACGATGCGCTCGCTGTTCAGCAGATGGGTGAACATATCGACAGGGGCAATCGCGATGCCCGTACCTGCCTGCGCGGCTTCCAGCATGGTGATGGACGAATCAAATACCATTACCCGGTGCGTCGGTGAAGGCGGATTTTCACCCGCAGCCTGCATCCAGGCTGTCCACTCGTCGCGCCGGTAAGAGCGCAGGAGGGTAAACTTCAGGATATCGGCAGGGGTGTGCAACGCGGCAGCAATGTCAGGTGTGCAAAGCGGCGCAAGCGGTGCGGGGCAAAGAAACGTCGCTTCCGTGCCGTGCCACGCCCCGCCGCCATAACGAATGGCGTAATCAAGTCCTTCAGCCGCCGGATCGACACGGTTGTTATGGGTGGAAAGCTGAAGATCAATATGCGGATAGCAGCGGCGGAAGTCCGCGAGCTGCGAGAATAACACCCCCGTCGCAAATGTCCCGACCACGCCAATTTTGAGCTTCTCCTGCGCGCGCTGGCTGGCAAAGCGATCCAGCATTCCGGCGATACGATCGAACGAGTCATTCAGCACCGGCAGCAAATTCTCGCCTTCGGTAGTCAACATCAGCCCTCGCGAAACGCGAACGAAAAGCTGGCAGTTAAGGTGCTGCTCCAGCGTCTTGACGTGCTGGCTAATCGCGGAATGGGTGACATTCAGCTCAATAGCGGCATGCGTAAAACTGAGGTGCCTGGCGGCTGCTTCAAACGCCCGCAGGGAGTTCAGAGGAAGATAGCTGCGCGTCATGGTCTCGTCCGTTAGAAAAATTAACAGCTAATGCTAAATTTAACCGTTTGTCAGCCATAGTCAAATCCAACAGACTACAGCGGTCTGACGGGCCCGGACACTCCCTTGAACTGCTATTACGGAAGATAACTGATGATGACAAAATCCCTAAGCTGTGCCCTGCTGCTCAGCGTTGCCAGCTCTGCATTCGCCGCACCGATGTCCGAAAAACAGCTGGCTGAGGTGGTGGAACGTACCGTTACGCCGCTGATGAAAGCGCAGGCCATTCCGGGCATGGCGGTGGCGGTGATTTATCAGGGTCAGCCGCACTACTTTACCTTCGGTAAAGCCGATGTTGCGGCAAACAAACCCGTCACCCCACAAACCTTGTTCGAACTGGGTTCTATAAGTAAAACCTTCACCGGCGTACTGGGTGGCGATGCCATTGCTCGCGGTGAAATATCGCTCGGCGATCCGGTGACAAAATACTGGCCTGAACTGACGGGCAAGCAGTGGCAGGGCATTCACATGCTGGAGCTGGCAACCTATACCGCAGGCGGTCTGCCGTTACAGGTACCGGATGAGGTCACGGATAACGCCTCTCTGCTGCGCTTTTATCAAAACTGGCAGCCGCAGTGGAAGCCGGGCACCACGCGTCTTTACGCCAATGCCAGCATCGGTCTTTTTGGCGCGCTGGCGGTTAAACCTTCCGGCATGAGCTATGAGCAGGCCATGACGACGCGAATCTTTAAGCCGCTCAATCTGAACCATACCTGGATTAACGTTCCGAAAACGGAAGAGGCGCATTACGCCTGGGGATACCGCGACGGTAAAGCGGTCCACGTTTCGCCAGGAATGCTGGATGCAGAAGCCTATGGCGTAAAAACCAACGTGCAGGATATGGCAAGCTGGGTGATGGTCAACATGAAGCCGGACTCGCTTCAGGATAGTTCACTCAGGAAAGGCATTGCCCTGGCGCAGTCTCGCTACTGGCGCGTGGGGGCCATGTATCAAGGGTTAGGTTGGGAAATGCTTAACTGGCCGGTCGATGCCAAAACCGTGGTTGAAGGCAGCGACAATAAGGTGGCGCTGGCACCGCTGCCTGCGAGAGAAGTGAATCCACCGGCACCGCTGGTCAACGCGTCCTGGGTCCATAAAACAGGCTCAACCGGCGGGTTTGGCAGCTACGTGGCATTTATTCCTGAAAAACAGCTCGGCATTGTGATGCTGGCGAATAAAAGCTATCCGAACCCTGCCCGCGTTGAGGCGGCATACCGTATCCTCGACGCGCTGCAGTAAAACATTGCCGGGTGGCGCTGCGCTTACCCGGCGAAACACACCGCACAAAAACCACATTTTCCTTGCCGTCATCTACACTTAACAAAAAACAGTAAGGAAACTCCTATGCGCATTCTGCCTGTTATCGCCGCGGTGACAGCCGCGTTTTTAGTGGTTGCCTGCAGTTCCCCTACCCCACCGCCTGGCGTTACCGTCGTCACGCCTTTTGATGCACAACGCTTCCTTGGAACATGGTATGAAATCGCGCGCCTCGACCATCGGTTTGAGCAGGGCTTAGAGAAGGTCACTGCAAATTACAGCCCGATGGATGATGGCGGTATTCAGGTGATCAACCGGGGCTATAATCCCGATCGGGAGATGTGGCAGCAGTCGATTGGGAAAGCGTACTTCACGGGCGACCCGCGACGGGCCGCGCTAAAAGTCTCTTTCTTTGGCCCGTTTTATGGTGGCTATAACGTGATCGCGCTCGACAGAGAGTACCGTCACGCGCTGGTCTGCGGGCCGGATCGCGACTATCTGTGGATACTTTCCCGCACGCCAACTATTTCGTCAGAAATGAAACAGCAGATGCTGGACGTCGCGACCCGGCAAGGGTTTGATGTGTCAAAACTGATCTGGGTAAAACAACCCCATTAATGGGTGCTGAGCTTAAGCCCAATGATCCCCGCTACAATCAAGGCGAGGCTGGCGATACGCGCCAGACTCGCTGACTCTCCCAGTAGCAGAATGCCGGTGATGGCGGCCCCCACCGCACCAATGCCCGTCCAGACGGCATAAGCCGTTCCCACAGGTAGCGAGCGCATCGCCCAGGATAACAGGACAATACTCACGATCATCGCGGTTACGGTAATAACGCTGGGCGTCAGGCGGGTAAATCCGTGGGTGTACTTGAGACCAATCGCCCAAACCACTTCGAGCAGACCGGCAATAAAAAGAATGATCCAGGACATTTCAGGCTCCTTAACTTAATAGAAGTTGGGGCCGTCCCCGGTGAAAGAAACGCTTACGGGTCGTCCCGTAAGGCAGAGATTACGCCCCATATTTTGGTTAGCGTGCTATTTTTTTTCAATCTTTTTTTGCTGAACACGTTAAGGCAAGAAATAGCCGCAGTATGGCGCGTAGTTCCGGCATTTAGCACTCATCCGACTTCTCTATGATGATGTGCTTTCTGATGGCAGGAAGCCAAACCACTAGCCGACTGCGAATAAAATATGTTCAAAATTCTCTTGATTGACCGTTGTCACTTTACCCGCACGGGGTTTGAAGCATGGCTCAATCATTCCGGTTTGTTCCCGGGACACTACGTTGTGACCGGGCTGAATAATCTGTTCCTTGCCAGGGAGCACATTCTGCAATGGAAACCCACGCTGGTTATCGCCGATTTGTACGGCTTCAGGCAGGATATTCATCATTTTCAGCAGCTCTCGTCTTTGCTCAACGCCAGTGAACGCTTACCGTTTATTTTGCTGCAATCGGGAGAGGACAACGGCATGACAGACTGGCTCGGACACTTCCCGGTGTGGTCGTCGCTGTTGAAAAACGCCAGTCTCGAAGAAGTGGCAACGACTATAAATGATGCATTAACCTCGCGCTCATGCGCTGAAAGGCCCACGGCAGCCGCCCCCTTGCTGACCCGGCAGGAAGAGAAAGTGCTTACATTATGGATGGACGGCGCGAGCAATCAAAAGATTGCTGCCCACCTGAGTATCAACGGAAAAACGGTCTATACCTATAAACGCAATATCCGCATGAAATTGCATATGGATACGCGTTTTTCTCCGTTCTTATCCCTGCAGGAATCAAAAAGCTGACGGTACGAAACGGCTGGTCTCGTACCGTGGGTTAATTACTGCTGAGCTTTAGTTGCCGCACCAGAGATTGCGCTACCACCTTCAGAAATATCCTGACCAACGCCACGCGTGGTATTACAGGCTGTTAATACTGAAGAAAGTACCAGGACTGAAAAGATCGCTGCAATTGTCTTCTTAACCATAATATCTTCCTTTTATAGCCAAAGTTGTTTTGTGTATAGCAACTTAAGGATAGACAAGATCCCGCCGGATGACGGAAAAGGAAGCATTTTTAGGAAAATTAGACGAACTTAGCTGGCGGCGTGAGAAATGATATGACCGAGATCCTGGATATCTTGTCCCATTCCACGGGTGGTGTTACAGCCGGAAAGCAATGCACTGGAAAGCGCTAACAGAAGCAGAATTTTAACGGTACGTTTCATCATCCCTGCCTGCAAAAATCAGGCGCAGCGGGCGCTGCGCCTTCAATCATGACGTAAATTACTTCACGCGGGACACGTATTCGCCGGAGCGGGTATCCACTTTGATCACTTCGCCAGTCTGTACGAACAGTGGAACTTTAACCACTGCGCCGGTAGACAGTTTGGCTGGTTTACCGCCGGTACCTGCGGTATCACCTTTCAGACCTGGATCGGTTTCAACGATTTCCAGTTCTACGAAGTTTGGTGGGGTCACAGCGATAGGCTGACCGTTCCACAGGGTTACGATGCACTCAGCCTGGTCCAGCAGCCATTTAGCGCTATCACCTACCGCTTTCTCATCAGCAGACAGCTGTTCGAAAGTGGAGTTGTTCATGAAATGCCAGAACTCGCCATCGTTGTACAGATAGGTCAGGTTCATATCAACAACATCAGCGCCTTCAGCGGAGTCAGTAGACTTGAAGGTTTTCTCAACACGGGTACCGGTCAGCAGACGGCGCAGCTTAACGCGTGCGAATGCCTGGCCTTTACCTGGTTTAACGAATTCGCTGGCTTCAACCGCGTACGGTTCGCCGTCCATCATGATTTTAAGACCAGCACGAAAATCGTTGCTATAGTACGTTGCCATAAGGCCCTCTAAATTTGTTAACTGGTAGCTAAGCCACAAAATGGCGCATATTGTAACCCTAAACACCCCGTCCAGAGAAGATTGGTTATCGCAACTTGCCGATGTAATCACCAGTCCTGATGAATTGCTGCGTCTTTTAGACCTCGATCAGCACCCAGAGTTGCTTGCTGGCCGCGAGGCAAAGCGCCTTTTCGCCCTGCGCGTTCCCCGTGCGTTTGTGGCGCGGATGGAGAAAGGCAACCCCGACGATCCGCTATTAAAACAAACGCTTACTTCGCAGGATGAGTTTATCACCGCGCCGGGATACAGCACCGATCCGCTGGAAGAGCAGAACAGCGTGGTGCCTGGTTTACTGCACAAATATCTCAACCGTGCCCTGCTGCTGGTAAAGGGCGGCTGCGCGGTAAATTGTCGTTATTGCTTCCGTCGGCACTTCCCATATGCCGAAAACCAGGGCAATAAACGCAACTGGCAGGTCGCGCTGGACTATATTGCCGCCCACTCAGAGCTGGATGAGATTATTTTTTCCGGAGGCGATCCGCTGATGGCAAAAGATCACGAGCTGGACTGGCTGCTGACACAGCTGGAAGCCATCCCGCACATTAAACGTCTGCGCATTCATAGCCGTTTGCCGATTGTTATTCCCGCGCGGATCACCGACGGACTGGTGTCACGCCTGGAGCAGTCAAGATTGCAGGTGCTGCTGGTGAACCATATCAACCACGGGAACGAAATTGACGATGATTTTCGCGCGGCGATGGCGCGTCTGCGTAAAGCGGGCGTAACGCTGCTGAACCAGAGCGTGCTGCTGCGCGGCGTGAATGACAGCGCCCGCGTGCTGGCTGACCTGAGCAATGCCCTGTTTGATGCGGGCGTGATGCCCTATTACCTGCACGTGCTGGATCGCGTTCAGGGCGCGGCCCATTTCATGGTAACGGATGAAGAAGCCCGGCAGATTATGCGCGAACTGTTAACGCTAGTTTCAGGCTATATGGTGCCGAAGCTGGCACGGGAGATTGGCGGAGAGCCGAGCAAGACGCCGCTGGATTTGCAGCTGCGACAGCACTAGTTTCCCCTCACCCTAACCCTCTCCCACAGGGAGAGGGGAAAAGGCAATCAGTTCGTGCACTTGTAGACCTGGCCGTTCATCTGGCTGGCGGTCGGCACGAAGCTGGACAGCATACTCTGCGTTGGGCTGCTCACGCCGTAAATGACGTTACCGCCCATTGCCGCAGCCTGGTTACGCAGGGCATTCGCCGCACCGCGCATCGAGCCACCTTCTTCGCCATGCTGACCTGACATCCAGTTGCTTTGCTCACCGGTTGCCGTGCCTAACAGCTGGCATTCACTGCCAGGCTTATCTTCCACAAAGCGAACGCCCTGGCCCGCTGCCGACAGCTCATTGCTGGAGCTACAACCCGCCAGCAGCAATGCTGCCCCTACAATCCCTGCACAGACTTTTACGCGCATGTTATTCCTCGTTTTCAATAAGCTGGACAGTAGTTGTCCGTGTGTAAATCTTATACCTAAAAGATGACCAAAAGAAAAACCCCCGAGCATTTCTGCCCGGGGGTTTTTCACATTCTACGACGTAGAGCGCACGATTACATCATGCCGCCCATACCGCCCATGCCGCCCATACCAGCAGCACCTAAATCAGGCGCATCGCCTTTAGGCAGGTCGGTCACCATGCACTCGGTGGTAATCATCAGACCAGCAACAGAGGCCGCATACTGCAGAGCAGAACGGGTCACTTTAGTTGGATCCAAGATACCGAAGTCGATCATGTTGCCGTATTCTTCAGTTGCTGCGTTGTAACCGTAGTTACCTTCGCCCGCTTTCACGTTGTTCGCAACCACAGATGGCTCTTCACCGGCGTTAGAAACGATCTGACGCAGAGGGGCTTCCATTGCGCGCAGCGCAACTTTGATACCTACGTTCTGGTCTTCGTTCTGAGCGGTCAGGCCAGCCAGTTTAGCGGCAACACGCACCAGCGCGACACCACCACCAGCAACCACGCCTTCTTCTACCGCAGCACGGGTCGCGTGCAGAGCATCGTCAACGCGTGCTTTTTTCTCTTTCATTTCAACTTCGGTAGCAGCACCGACTTTGATTACCGCAACGCCGCCTGCCAGTTTCGCTACGCGCTCCTGCAGTTTTTCACGGTCGTAATCAGAAGTCGCTTCTTCGATCTGCTTACGGATCTGACCAACGCGGCCCTGAATAGCGGCTTCTTCACCCACGCCATCGATGATGGTGGTGGTGTCTTTGTTGATCACAACGCGTTTCGCCTGGCCCAGGTCTTCCAGGGTCGCTTTTTCCAGCTCCATACCGATCTCTTCAGAGATCACGGTACCGCCAGTCAGGGTAGCGATATCCTGCAGCATCGCTTTACGGCGATCGCCGAAGCCAGGTGCTTTAACCGCAGCCACTTTCACGATACCGCGCATGGTGTTAACCACCAGGGTCGCCAGCGCTTCGCCTTCAACGTCTTCAGCGATGATAACCAGAGGCTTGCCTGCTTTCGCAACGGCTTCCAGTACTGGCAGCATTTCGCGGATGTTGGAGATTTTCTTATCAGCCAGCAGGATGAACGGGCTTTCCAGCTCAACAGCGCCAGTTTCTGGCTTGTTGATGAAGTATGGGGACAGGTAACCGCGGTCGAACTGCATACCTTCTACCACGTCCAGTTCGTCTTCCAGACCGGTACCGTCTTCAACGGTGATTACGCCTTCTTTACCGACTTTGTCCATCGCTTCAGCGATCAGTTTACCTACGGTTTCGTCGGAGTTAGCGGAGATAGTACCAACCTGAGCAATGGCTTTAGAGTCAGAGCACGGCACGGACAGCGCCTTCAGTTCTTCAACAGCGGAGGCGACAGCTTTGTCGATACCACGTTTCAGATCCATTGGGTTCATGCCCGCAGCAACGGCTTTCAGACCTTCGGTGATGATCGCCTGCGCCAGAACGGTCGCGGTGGTGGTACCGTCACCTGCAGCGTCGTTCGCTTTAGAGGCAACTTCTTTCACCATCTGAGCACCCATGTTTTCGAACTTGTCTTCCAGCTCGATTTCACGTGCTACAGAAACACCATCTTTGGTGATGGTTGGCGCGCCGAAGGATTTATCCAGCACTACGTTGCGGCCTTTCGGGCCCAGAGTCACTTTAACTGCATCTGCCAGTACGTTTACGCCGCGGAGCATTTTTACACGAGCGTCGTTACCGAATTTTACGTCTTTAGCTGCCATGTTCTTATTTCCTCAAATTCTCGTGCGTAAATTACGCTTCAACAATTGCCAGAATGTCGCTCTCGGACATGATCAACACTTCTTCATTGTCGATCTTCTCGGATTTCACGCCGTAGCCATCGTTGAAAATTACGATGTCACCAACTTTAACGTCCAGCGGCTGCACAGTTCCGTTTTCCAGGATGCGGCCCTTACCGACAGCGATGATTTCGCCACGCGTTGATTTGGCTGCTGCAGAACCGGTCAGAACGATGCCGCCAGCAGACTTGGTTTCAACTTCTTTACGTTTGACGATCACACGATCATGTAACGGACGAATACTCATTGATAGCTCTCCTTTGAGAAAGTCATTATCAGTTATGGATGACGCCGGCCCGCATGCGGTTTTCCGACTAGTGCCCTGAGAGATGGGGATAGCTTTTTCCCCCTTCAAGGGGGAGTTGAAAAAAAAATTTGCGAAAGTGTTACCATCGCCTCTCTTTTGGTACTGGCAGGGCGATGTCAATGAGTGGACTCAAGCAGGAGTTGGGACTGGCGCAGGGCGTCGGACTGCTCTCAACCTCCTTGTTAGGTACGGGCGTGTTTGCCGTACCCGCACTGGCGGCGCTGGTGGCTGGAAATAACAGCCTGTGGGCGTGGCCGGCGCTGATTGTATTGGTTTTCCCGATAGCCATTGTGTTTGCCATCCTGGGGCGGCATTTCCCCAGCGCGGGCGGCGTGGCGCACTTTGTCGGACTGGCCTTTGGCCCGCGGCTGCAGCGTGTAACCGGCTGGCTGTTTCTCTCCGTCATTCCGGTTGGCCTTCCTGCGGCGTTGCATATTGCGACCGGATTTGGTCAGGCGCTGTTTGGCTGGCATAACGAGCAGTTATTGCTGGCCGAGCTGGGTACGCTGGCAATCGTATGGTGGGTGGGCTCTCGCGGCGCCAGCTCGAGCGCCAACCTGCAGACGCTGGTTGCGGTGCTGATTGTCGCGCTCGTTGTCGCTATCTGGTGGGCGGGCGATATCACCATCAAGGAAATTCCCTTCCCTGCGCTGACAGACGTCGACCATTCACAGCTTTTCGCCGCGCTCTCCGTCATGTTCTGGTGTTTTGTCGGCCTGGAAGCCTTTGCCCATCTGGCGTCTGAATTTAAGCAGCCTGAACGTGATTTCCCCCGCGCCCTGATGATAGGCCTGCTGCTGGCTGGCACGGTCTATTGGGCGTGTACCGTGCTGGTCTTACACTTCCACGCGTTCGGAGCGGATCTCGCCGCCGCGGCATCGCTGCCGGGTATCGTGGTTGATCTGTTTGGCGTGAAGGCGCTGTGGATAGCCTGCGTCATCGGCTATCTGGCCTGTTTTGCCAGCCTCAACATTTATATCCAGAGCTTTGCCCGTCTGGTGTGGTCGCAGGCGCTCGACAAACCTGAGAATCTCCTCGCGCGCCTGTCTAAACGCCAGCTTCCGCTGAATGCCCTGAATGCCGTACTGGGCTGCTGCGTGGTGAGCACGCTCTGTATTTACGCACTGAAGATTAATCTGGACGCGCTGATCGTCTACGCCAACGGCATTTTCATCATGATCTACCTGTTGTGCATGCTGGCGGGATGCCGTTTGCTAAAAGGTCGCTATAAAGCTCTGGCGGTCGTCGGGGGTGTGCTTTGCCTGCTGCTGCTGGCGATGGTGGGCTGGAAGAGTTTGTACGCAATTGTCATGCTGGCAGGGCTGTGGGTGTTTTTGCCGAGGCGCGGTGCGCTCCCGGAGGCCCGGTAAGCGAAGCGCCACCGGGCAAAAACATTACCGATCGTCTTTATGGTCTAAACGGTCGTGCTGTTCATCCTTACGCTGATACTCCCCTTCGAAGGTATCGCCCGGTCCGGTGCTAAATCCGCCCCCCGGCATTCGGCTAAAGCGCAGATGCGGCAGCAGCTTCATGGTCAGGTGTTTTTGCACCGGCGGCAGAAGCAGCAGCAGGCCGAGGAAGTCAGTGAAGAACCCCGGCAGGATCAGCAGCAGCCCCGCAATAATCAACGACACGCTTTTGATCATCTCTTCCGCCGGGCTTTCCCCTGCGGCCATCTTCTGCTGCATTATCAGGAAATTTTTGAAACCCTGATTACGCACCAGCGACATGCCGATGACGGAGGTGAAAATCACGAGAATCAGCGTCAGCAGGACGCCCAGCACATGGGCAACCTGAATAAAAATGGAAATCTCAATGTAAACATAGAGGAAGAAAGCAATAAACGGTATCCAGCGCACTGGCATCTCCTGTATGGCAAGGGCCATCGGCCCCTGTCTGAATGTGTTCGCGACGCGCGTTTGTATGAAATGGTGACGGTTAGCGAAAATTCAATCAGTTTGCACGGATATTTTTTTTGGAAATTTTAAAGCGGTGACCCATTTCACAGATTAATAATTATCATGGAATCGGCTCGATAATAAGTGATCCAGCTTACGGCAATTCGCTATCATCAGCATATGATCTCGAGCATCTGGCTGATTGAGGGAATAATCGTCGGCCAGAAAATATTCAAAACCACATAAATACTGTGTGTTTAGTACAATCCATCGGCAGCTTGAAAAGAAGGTTCACATGTTAAACAACATTCGTATCGAAGAAGACTTGTTGGGTACCAGGGAAGTTCCAGCGGATGCCTACTACGGTGTCCACACTCTGAGAGCGATTGAAAACTTCTACATCAGCAACAGCAAAATCAGCGACATCCCTGAGTTTGTCCGTGGCATGGTGATGGTGAAGAAAGCCGCAGCACTGGCCAACAAAGAGCTGCAAACCATTCCTAAAAGCGCGGCAAATGCGATTATCGCAGCCTGCGATGAAGTGCTGAACAACGGCAAATGCATGGACCAGTTCCCGGTTGACGTCTATCAGGGCGGCGCGGGCACCTCCGTCAACATGAATACTAACGAAGTACTGGCAAACATTGGCCTGGAGCTGATGGGTCACCAGAAAGGTGAATACCAGTACCTGAACCCGAACGACCACGTCAACAAATGCCAGTCCACCAACGACGCCTACCCAACCGGCTTCCGAATTGCGGTGTATGCCTCCGTGGTGAAACTGGTGGATGCGATTAACCAGCTGGGCGATGGCTTCCAGCGTAAAGCGGTTGAGTTCCAGGACATTCTGAAAATGGGTCGTACCCAGCTGCAGGATGCGGTGCCGATGACCCTCGGTCAGGAATTCCACGCGTTTAACGTACTGCTGAACGAAGAGACCAAAAACCTGCTGCGTACCTCCGAGCTGCTGCTGGAAGTGAACCTGGGCGCCACCGCTATCGGTACGCGTCTGAACACCCCGGATGGCTATCAGCAACTGGCGGTACAGAAGCTGGCTGAAGTGTCCAACCTGCCGGTTGTGCCTGCAGAAGACCTGATTGAAGCGACCTCCGACTGCGGCGCCTACGTCATGGTACACAGCGCGCTGAAACGTCTGGCGGTGAAACTGTCCAAAATCTGTAACGACCTGCGCCTGCTCTCTTCCGGTCCGCGCGCTGGCCTGAATGAAATCAACCTGCCAGAACTGCAGGCGGGTTCATCCATCATGCCGGCCAAAGTGAACCCGGTCGTGCCAGAAGTGGTGAATCAGGTTTGCTTTAAAGTCATCGGTAACGATACGACCGTGACCATGGCCTCTGAAGCGGGTCAGCTGCAGCTGAACGTGATGGAGCCGGTAATTGGCCAGGCGATGTTTGAATCTATCCACATTCTGACCAACGCCTGCTACAACCTGCTGGAAAAATGCATTAACGGCATCACGGCGAATAAAGAAGTTTGTGAAGGTTATGTCTATAACTCCATCGGGATCGTCACCTACCTCAACCCGTTCATCGGCCACCACAACGGCGACATCGTCGGTAAGATTTGTGCCGAAACCGGTAAGAGCGTGCGTGAAGTGGTGCTGGAGCGCGGGCTGTTGACCGAAGCCGAGCTGGACGATATCTTCTCGGCCCAAAACCTGATGCACCCGGCATATAAAGCGAAACGATATACCGATGAAAGCGAACAGTAACCGTTCAGGCTAGGCTTCTTAAGGCACGTCACTTGTGACGTGCCTTTTTTCTTTTTAGGTGTTACCAAAATACAACAATTCAATATCAACTTGTTAATAAGCAAGGCAGGTCCTTATGTTTGGAGCAGAACTCGTCATCGTCTTGTTGGCGATTTATTTGGGAGCACGACTCGGGGGTATCGGCATCGGTTTTGCCGGCGGTCTTGGAGTGCTCGTTCTTACCCTTATCTTTCAGATTAAACCCGGCGCTATACCGTTCGACGTTATCGAAATCATCATGGCTGTTATTGCCGCTATTGCCGCCATGCAGGTGGCAGGCGGTATGGACTACCTGGTAAGCCTGGCGGAGCGTATGCTACGCCGCCATCCAAAATACATTACCTTCCTTGCTCCGCTGGTGACATGGTTTATGACCATTCTCGCCGGTACTGGCCACACCGCTTTCTCCACGTTACCGGTGATTACCGAAGTGGCGAAAGAACAGGGTATTCGTCCGTCGCGTCCGCTCTCCATTGCGGTCGTCGCGTCCCAGATCGCCATTACCGCCTCACCGATTTCCGCGGCGGTGGTCTTCTTCGCCGGTATCCTTGAGCCAATGGGCGTGAGCTACCTGACGCTGCTGGCGATCTGTATTCCGGTCACGCTGATTGCGGTGATGATTACCGCCGTGCTGTGTAACTTCCTCGGCGCCGAGTTGAAAGACGATCCGGTCTATCAGGAACGCCTTGCCAAGGGTGAAGTGAGCCTGCGCGGCAGTCAGGTCTTCGAACTGAAGCCACACGCGAAACGCTCCGTGCTGCTGTTCCTGATTGGTATCGTTGCCGTCATGTTCTACGCGACCGCCATCAGCGATACCGTAGGTCTGATCCAGAACCCGGTTCTGCCGCGTAACGAAGCGATTGTCGTGTTTATGCTGACCATCGCCACGCTGATTAGCATCACCTGTAAAATTGATACCAGCGAAGTGCTGAACGCCAGCACCTTTAAATCCGGTATGAGCGCCTGCGTGTGCGTGCTGGGTGTGGCGTGGCTCGGTGATACTTTCGTGAAAGCGCACATCAGCGACATTCAGACCGTGGCCGGGGACCTGCTGCACAACTATCCATGGCTGCTGGCGGTCGTGCTGTTCTTTGCTGCGACCCTGCTTTACTCTCAGGCCGCGACCACCAAAGCGCTGATGCCTGCGGCACTTATGCTGGGCGTAACGCCGTTGACCGCCATCGCCTCGTTTGCTGCCGTCTCCGCCCTGTTCGTGCTGCCTACCTACCCAACCCTGCTGGCGGCGGTAGAGATGGATGACACCGGCTCAACCCGTATCGGTAAGTATGTGTTTAACCATGCGTTCCTGATCCCGGGCGTTGTCGCCATTTCACTTTGCGTGATCCTCGGCTTTATCATCGGTGGCGTGGTGCTGTAAACCGCTCCCGGTTGTAAAAATAGTTAAAATCGGGCCGCTCTGCGGCCCGTTTCATTAATGACCAACCGCCTTGCGTGATATAGTTAAACCTTTCGTGATGAGGAGGTCGACTTGTGAACACGCCTGATGCTGTTGTCGTACTTTGTACCGCCCCTGATGAAGCCTCTGCCCAGGATCTCGCCGCTAAAGTGCTGGCCGAAAAACTGGCAGCCTGCGTTACGCTTCTCCCCGGTGCCACCTCTCTTTACTATTGGGAAGGTAAGCTGGAGCAAGAGTACGAGGTCCAGATGTTGCTCAAAACCAATCTGGCAAATCAGCAGGCACTCCTGGACTGCCTCAAATCTCATCATCCTTACCAAACCCCAGAACTGCTGGTGGTGCCAGTGGTTCATGGCGATAACGACTATCTCTCATGGCTCAACGCTTCCTTACGCTGATCCTGCTGCTGTGCAGCACATCAGTATTTGCCGGGTTATTTGACGCGCCCGGCCGTTCGAACTTCATTCCTGCCGACCAGGCGTTTGTTTTCGATTTTCAGCAAAACCAGCATGACCTTACGCTCAACTGGCAGGTGAAAGAGGGCTATTACCTCTATCGCAAGCAGGTGAGCATTACGCCTGCTCAGGCCAGCGTGGCCGCATTACAGATGCCCGCTGGCGAGTGGCATGAAGATGAGTTTTACGGCAAAAGCGAGATCTATCGCCAGCGCCTGATCGTGCCTGTTACGGTGAATCAGGCGGATAAAGGCGCGACGCTGACGGTGACCTATCAGGGGTGCGCGGATGCCGGATTCTGCTATCCGCCGGAAACGAAGGTTGTTCCGCTCAGCGAAGTGAAAGCGGCTGCTGCCGTTTCCCCTCTCCCCTCGGACGAGAAGAGCGAAGACCACGCAGACCTTCCATTCTCGGCGCTCTGGGCCTTCCTGATTGGGATTGGCATTGCCTTTACACCCTGCGTGCTGCCCATGTATCCGCTCATCTCTGGCATCGTGCTGGGCGGCAAACAGCGCCTTTCCACAGCCCGCGCGCTGCTGCTGGCCTTAATTTACGTGCAGGGTATGGCATTGACCTACACGGCCCTTGGACTTGTGGTTGCCGCTGCCGGGTTACAGTTCCAGGCCACACTGCAGCATCCTTATGTGCTGATTGGCCTGTCGGCGATATTTATCCTGCTGGCGCTGTCGATGTTTGGCCTGTTCACGCTGCAGTTGCCCTCCTCGCTGCAAACCCGCTTAACGCTGATGAGTAATCGCCAGCAGGGTGGTTCGGCAGGCGGCGTGTTCGCAATGGGTGCCATTGCCGGGCTGGTTTGTTCCCCTTGCACCACCGCGCCGCTTAGCGCCATCCTGCTCTATATCGCCCAGAGCGGAAACATGTGGCTCGGCGGCGGAACGTTGTACCTGTATGCCCTGGGCATGGGTCTGCCGCTGATTCTGGTCACGGTTTTCGGCAATCGACTGCTGCCGAAGAGCGGCCCGTGGATGGAAACGGTGAAAACCGCATTTGGCTTTGTCATTCTGGCGCTGCCGGTGTTCCTGCTGGAGCGTATCATCGGTGACGTCTGGGGTATGCGCCTGTGGGCAATGCTCGGGGTAGCGTTCTTTACCTGGGCGTTTATCGTCAGCCTGGGGGGGAAAAAAGCGTGGATGCGTCTGGTACAAATCCTGCTGCTGGCTGCCGCGCTGGTAAGCGTGCGTCCTCTTCAGGACTGGGCGTTCGGCTCGCCGGTCGGCCAGACGCAGGCGCATTTGAACTTCATCCAGATTAAGAACGTTGATGAGCTCAACAGCGCGCTCTTACAGGCAAAAGGCAAACCGGTGATGCTCGATCTCTATGCCGACTGGTGCGTCGCCTGCAAAGAGTTTGAAAAATACACCTTTAGCGATCCACAGGTGCAAAATGCCCTGAAAGAGACTGTTCTGCTCCAGGCAAACGTGACAGCCAACAATGCACAGGATAAGGCTCTGCTGAAGCAGCTTAATGTCCTCGGACTGCCAACCATTCTTTTCTTCAATCAACAGGGCGAGGAGCAGCCAGAAAAGCGTGTAACCGGGTTTATGGATGCAGCGGCATTTAGCGCGCATTTGCGCAATCGCCAACCGTAAACAACACTTTAAACGGGACAAACCGTTGGGAATAGCGGAGGAGATAACCGTGCAACGTGAAGACGTACTGGGACAAGCCCTGCAATTACTTGAGATTCAAGGGATCGCCAGCACCACGCTTGAGATGGTAGCCGACCGTATCGATTACCCCCTGGATGAACTTAAGCGCTTCTGGCCGGATAAAGAAGCGCTACTCTATGATGCCCTGCGCTATCTCAGCCAGCAGGTTGATATCTGGCGCAGGCAGCTTATGCTGAATGAAGAACTGACTGCGGAGCAGAAGCTGCTGGCGCGCTATACCGCCCTGACGGAATGTGTCAGCAACAACCGGTACCCGGGTTGTCTGTTTATCGCCGCCTGCACTTATTTTCCCGACCCTGGGCATCCTATCCACCAGTTAGCAGATCAGCAAAAACGGGCGGCTCATGACTTCACCCATGAGCTGTTGACCACCCTGGAAGTCGACGATCCGGCGATGGTGGCGAAGCAGATGGAACTGGTGCTGGAAGGTTGCCTCAGCCGCATGCTGATAAACCGTAGCCAGGCCGATGTGGATACAGCGCACCGCCTGGCGGAAGATATTCTGCGATTTGCTCAGTGCCGTATGGGCGGGGCGCTGACCTAAGCCAGCATGCCAGCCCAGGCAGAGACGATAAGACACAGCGCCATCAGGCGTTGAAACCGCACCATCGCTACGGTGGTGCGAAAAATTCGGTTCACCGCTTTACCCAGCCACGCCCAGCACATCAAACAGGCTATTGAGATCAGCAGAAACCATAGCGCCATTAGCGAAATATCCCGCAATGCATGATCGCCAGCAGGCGCAAACAGACTGACGACGGCCAGCGCCATCATCCAGGTTTTAGGGTTCACGATCTGCAGCAGTGCAGCCGCCTTAGCGGTAAATTGGATATGGTTCTCAGCGCTGAGACGAGCGGCCGGGGCGCGAAACAGCTGCCAGCTCATCCAGCTTAGCCACAGCACGCCTGTCCAGCTCATGAGCTGACGTATTAGAGGATACTGACGCAGCACTTCCCCTGCGCCGGCGCCTGATATCAGCACAATCGCACTGGCCGCGATACACCCGCCCAGAATAGCTGGTACGGTATTTTTAACGCCAAAGCGCTGGCTGTTCGTCAGCACCAGAATATTGGTTGGCCCCGGCGTAATGGAGGCGACAAAGGCGAACAACAGAAAGGGTATCAAACTCACAGGTGACTCCTTTTTATTAGAGCCATGAATGTGCCGCTATTTTTTGGAAACGTCTGGAAGGTTTGTGCACAACCGGCGGTAGTGTGCAGGAGAGATACGGTAAGCCCGCTGAAACCAGCGCCCCAGATGGCTTTGATCGGCAAATCCCACTGCCGCAGCCACATCAACAGGCTGGTCGCCACACGCAAGCAGCTGTCGGGCCTTTGCCAGACGCAGTTGAATAAGCCATGCGTGAGGCGCCAGGTTGAACTCGCGCTTAAAACAGCGCGTCAGGGTGAAGCGATCGGTGCCCGTCTCGCGCGCAAGATCTGACAGCCCCACGTTCTCATCGATATGGGCATAGAGATAGTCGCGCGCACGGTACGCCACGGCAGCACTTTGTAACTGCGACGGCAGCTTTTTACGCCAGTGGCAATGGGCGGTGATCCGGGAGAGCAGATTATCCATTGCGCTCTGCTGAACGATCTTCAACTCATTATTATGCAGGGTGGAAAATGTCTCGCCGATAGCGCGCACCAGCTGCGGCTCCCGCGTCAACGTTTGGGCAAAGTGGAGTGAATAACTCCCGGGAGTAGATTCGTAAAGCCCCTGTAGCGCACGGATAAGCCAGCGCTCATCAAGATAGAAGGTCAGATAGGTAAAACCACCCTCTACAGGCGCATCTCCGTCGTGGATTTCACCAGGCTCGAGGAGGAAAGCGTCGCCCCGCTGGCTGCGATGACGCTCACGGCGGCAGTGAAACTGCTGCGTGCCGGAGAGGGTTATCCCTACAAGGTAGCTATCGTGCCAGTGCGGATCAAATGCATGCCCTTCGAAATGCGCTTTAATCGTCTCAATACCCGTATCTGCATGCTGACGCAGTTCAAGCCAGTCATTCACCATTACTGCCCTCCTCTTACTATCAGCATTGCCGTATTACACTGGTTCTGTCTGGAAGATTTGTGCATTTTCGCGGCGAAAGCGGACAGATTGCCGTAAACTTAAGCAGTTGAACAGCTTTTCCCGAAATAATGTTGACGATAGCGCGTGATTGCGGTTTAATGCGCTCCGTTGCCCGGATAGCTCAGTCGGTAGAGCAGGGGATTGAAAATCCCCGTGTCCTTGGTTCGATTCCGAGTCCGGGCACCACTATTTAAAGAACCCAGCCTATGGCTGGGTTTTTGCTTTTCTGCGTTTATAAATCCTTTCTTTGTATTCTTGTTTCTCTTTGTCGTGGGATCGTGCGGTCTGTATTGCCAATTTGCAGCTTTGCCTTATCGGGCCTACTAAACCCGTAGATCCGGCAAGCGCAGCGACACCGGTTTTTTCTGAGCACAAAGCAAAAAACCCCGCACCTTTCGGTACGGGGTTCTTCTATTTTGATGCCTGGCAGTTCCCTACTCTCACATGGGGAGACCCCACACTACCATCGGCGCTACGGCGTTTCACTTCTGAGTTCGGCATGGGGTCAGGTGGGACCACCGCGCTAAAGCCGCCAGGCAAATTCTGTTAAATCTGTATCAGGCTGAAATTGATTGTTCTGTCTCTTCGCCAAAACACCTTCGGCGTTGTAAGGTTAAGCCTCACGGTTCATTAGTATCGGTTAGCTCAACGCATCGCTGCGCTTACACACCCGACCTATCAACGTCGTCGTCTTCAACGTTCCTTCAGGAGACTTAAAGTCTCAGGGAGAACTCATCTCGGGGCAAGTTTCGTGCTTAGATGCTTTCAGCACTTATCTTTTCCGCATTTAGCTACCGGGCAGTGCCATTGGCATGACAACCCGAACACCAGTGATGCGTCCACTCCGGTCCTCTCGTACTAGGAGCAGCCCCCCTCAATTCTCCAGCGCCCACGGCAGATAGGGACCGAACTGTCTCACGACGTTCTAAACCCAGCTCGCGTACCACTTTAAATGGCGAACAGCCATACCCTTGGGACCTACTTCAGCCCCAGGATGTGATGAGCCGACATCGAGGTGCCAAACACCGCCGTCGATATGAACTCTTGGGCGGTATCAGCCTGTTATCCCCGGAGTACCTTTTATCCGTTGAGCGATGGCCCTTCCATTCAGAACCACCGGATCACTATGACCTGCTTTCGCACCTGCTCGAGCCGTCACTCTCGCAGTCAAGCTAGCTTATGCCATTGCACTAACCTCCTGATGTCCGACCAGGATTAGCTAACCTTCGTGCTCCTCCGTTACTCTTTGGGAGGAGACCGCCCCAGTCAAACTACCCACCAGACACTGTCCGCAACCCGGATTACGGGTCTACGTTAGAACACCAGCCATTAAAGGGTGGTATTTCAAGGACGGCTCCACGCAGACTGGCGTCCACGCTTCAAAGCCTCCCACCTATCCTACACATCAAGGACCAGTGTTCAGTGTCAAGCTATAGTAAAGGTTCACGGGGTCTTTCCGTCTTGCCGCGGGTACACTGCATCTTCACAGCGAGTTCAATTTCACTGAGTCTCGGGTGGAGACAGCCTGGCCATCATTACGCCATTCGTGCAGGTCGGAACTTACCCGACAAGGAATTTCGCTACCTTAGGACCGTTATAGTTACGGCCGCCGTTTACCGGGGCTTCGATCAAGAGCTTCGCGTTGCCGCTAACCCCATCAATTAACCTTCCGGCACCGGGCAGGCGTCACACCGTATACGTCCACTTTCGTGTTTGCACAGTGCTGTGTTTTTAATAAACAGTTGCAGCCAGCTGGTATCTTCGACTGATTTCAGCTCCACCCGCAGGGGCTTCACCTACATATCAGCGTGCCTTCTCCCGAAGTTACGGCACCATTTTGCCTAGTTCCTTCACCCGAGTTCTCTCAAGCGCCTTGGTATTCTCTACCTGACCACCTGTGTCGGTTTGGGGTACGATTTGATGTTACCTGATGCTTAGAGGCTTTTCCTGGAAGCAGGGCATTTGTTACTTCAGCACCGTAGTGCCTCGTCATCACACCTCAGCGTTAATAAGGTACCGGATTTACCTGGAACCTCCGCCTACATGCTTAAACCGGGACAACCGTCGCCCGGCTAACATAGCCTTCTCCGTCCCCCCTTCGCAGTAACACCAAGTACAGGAATATTAACCTGTTTCCCATCGACTACGCCTTTCGGCCTCGCCTTAGGGGTCGACTCACCCTGCCCCGATTAACGTTGGACAGGAACCCTTGGTCTTCCGGCGAGCGGGCTTTTCACCCGCTTTATCGTTACTTATGTCAGCATTCGCACTTCTGATACCTCCAGCAACCCTCACAGGCCACCTTCAACGGCTTACAGAACGCTCCCCTACCCAACAACGCATAAGCGTCGCTGCCGCAGCTTCGGTGCATGGTTTAGCCCCGTTACATCTTCCGCGCAGGCCGACTCGACCAGTGAGCTATTACGCTTTCTTTAAATGATGGCTGCTTCTAAGCCAACATCCTGGCTGTCTGTGCCTTCCCACATCGTTTCCCACTTAACCATGACTTTGGGACCTTAGCTGGCGGTCTGGGTTGTTTCCCTCTTCACGACGGACGTTAGCACCCGCCGTGTGTCTCCCGTGATAACATTCTTCGGTATTCGTAGTTTGCATCGGGTTGGTAAGCCGGGATGGCCCCCTAGCCGAAACAGTGCTCTACCCCCGAAGATGAATTCACGAGGCGCTACCTAAATAGCTTTCGGGGAGAACCAGCTATCTCCCGGTTTGATTGGCCTTTCACCCCCAGCCACAAGTCATCCGCTAATTTTTCAACATTAGTCGGTTCGGTCCTCCAGTTAGTGTTACCCAACCTTCAACCTGCCCATGGCTAGATCACCGGGTTTCGGGTCTATACCCTGCAACTTAACGCCCAGTTAAGACTCGGTTTCCCTTCGGCTCCCCTATACGGTTAACCTTGCTACAGAATATAAGTCGCTGACCCATTATACAAAAGGTACGCAGTCACACCACGAAGGTGCTCCCACTGCTTGTACGTACACGGTTTCAGGTTCTTTTTCACTCCCCTCGCCGGGGTTCTTTTCGCCTTTCCCTCACGGTACTGGTTCACTATCGGTCAGTCAGGAGTATTTAGCCTTGGAGGATGGTCCCCCCATATTCAGACAGGATACCACGTGTCCCGCCCTACTCTTCGAGTTCACAGCCTGTGTGCTTTCGTGTACGGGACTGTCACCCTGTACCGTGCGACTTTCCAGACGCTTCCACTAACACACAAGCTGATTCAGACTCTGGGCTGCTCCCCGTTCGCTCGCCGCTACTGGGGGAATCTCGGTTGATTTCTTTTCCTCGGGGTACTTAGATGTTTCAGTTCCCCCGGTTCGCCTCGTTAACCTATGTATTCAGTTAACGATAGTGTGACGAATCACACTGGGTTTCCCCATTCGGACATCGCCGGGTCAAAGGTTCATATCACCTCGCCGGCGCTTTTCGCAGATTAGCACGTCCTTCATCGCCTCTGACTGCCAGGGCATCCACCGTGTACGCTTAGTCGCTTAACCTCACAACCCGAAGATGTTTCACTTCATGATTGCGAAAATTTGAGAGACTCGAACACACCATTAAAGATGTGTCGTTTCAATTTTCAGCTTGATCCAGATTTTTAAAGAGCAAAACTTCGCAGTGAACCTTTTCAGGTTCACTCTGAAGTTTTCTTGTGTTTGCAGTAAAAGATGGTGGAGCTATGCGGGATCGAACCGCAGACCTCCTGCGTGCAAAGCAGGCGCTCTCCCAGCTGAGCTATAGCCCCATCGTTTTGCAATCTCTGTACCGGTAATTTTTCCTGAGACAAGGCGTGGTAACGCGAAGCATACATCAGTATGTGAGCGTTGCCGCAACGCAGTATCAGGGAAAATTTGGTAGGCCTGAGTGGACTTGAACCACCGACCTCACCCTTATCAGGGGTGCGCTCTAACCACCTGAGCTACAAGCCTGCAGAGATTTTTACTGCTGTTTTTCATCAGACAATCTGTGTGAGCACTACAAAGGCAGGTTCTTTAAGGTAAGGAGGTGATCCAACCGCAGGTTCCCCTACGGTTACCTTGTTACGACTTCACCCCAGTCATGAATCACAAAGTGGTAAGCGCCCTCCCGAAGGTTAAGCTACCTACTTCTTTTGCAACCCACTCCCATGGTGTGACGGGCGGTGTGTACAAGGCCCGGGAACGTATTCACCGTAGCATTCTGATCTACGATTACTAGCGATTCCGACTTCATGGAGTCGAGTTGCAGACTCCAATCCGGACTACGACGCACTTTATGAGGTCCGCTTGCTCTCGCGAGGTCGCTTCTCTTTGTATGCGCCATTGTAGCACGTGTGTAGCCCTACTCGTAAGGGCCATGATGACTTGACGTCATCCCCACCTTCCTCCAGTTTATCACTGGCAGTCTCCTTTGAGTTCCCGGCCGGACCGCTGGCAACAAAGGATAAGGGTTGCGCTCGTTGCGGGACTTAACCCAACATTTCACAACACGAGCTGACGACAGCCATGCAGCACCTGTCTCAGAGTTCCCGAAGGCACCAATCCATCTCTGGAAAGTTCTCTGGATGTCAAGAGTAGGTAAGGTTCTTCGCGTTGCATCGAATTAAACCACATGCTCCACCGCTTGTGCGGGCCCCCGTCAATTCATTTGAGTTTTAACCTTGCGGCCGTACTCCCCAGGCGGTCGACTTAACGCGTTAGCTCCGGAAGCCACGCCTCAAGGGCACAACCTCCAAGTCGACATCGTTTACGGCGTGGACTACCAGGGTATCTAATCCTGTTTGCTCCCCACGCTTTCGCACCTGAGCGTCAGTCTTTGTCCAGGGGGCCGCCTTCGCCACCGGTATTCCTCCAGATCTCTACGCATTTCACCGCTACACCTGGAATTCTACCCCCCTCTACAAGACTCTAGCCTGCCAGTTTCGAATGCAGTTCCCAGGTTGAGCCCGGGGATTTCACATCCGACTTGACAGACCGCCTGCGTGCGCTTTACGCCCAGTAATTCCGATTAACGCTTGCACCCTCCGTATTACCGCGGCTGCTGGCACGGAGTTAGCCGGTGCTTCTTCTGCGGGTAACGTCAATCGCTGAGGTTATTAACCTCAACGCCTTCCTCCCCGCTGAAAGTACTTTACAACCCGAAGGCCTTCTTCATACACGCGGCATGGCTGCATCAGGCTTGCGCCCATTGTGCAATATTCCCCACTGCTGCCTCCCGTAGGAGTCTGGACCGTGTCTCAGTTCCAGTGTGGCTGGTCATCCTCTCAGACCAGCTAGGGATCGTCGCCTAGGTGAGCCATTACCCCACCTACTAGCTAATCCCATCTGGGCACATCTGATGGCAAGAGGCCCGAAGGTCCCCCTCTTTGGTCTTGCGACGTTATGCGGTATTAGCTACCGTTTCCAGTAGTTATCCCCCTCCATCAGGCAGTTTCCCAGACATTACTCACCCGTCCGCCGCTCGTCACCCAGGAGCAAGCTCCCTGTGTTACCGCTCGACTTGCATGTGTTAGGCCTGCCGCCAGCGTTCAATCTGAGCCATGATCAAACTCTTCAATTTAAGTTTGATGCTCGTGAATTAAACTTCGTAATGAATTACGCATGTTCACTCAGAGACTTGGTATTCATTTTTCGTCTTGCGACGTTAAGAATCCATGTCACTTTGAGTGCCCACACAGATTGTCTGATAAATTGTTAAAGAGCAGTGCAACGCGGCTTTCGCTCACCGTTGCGAGGTGGCGTATATTACGCTTTCCTCTTTCAGAGTCAACCCGTTATTTCAGGATTTTTTCTCTTCAACCGACCGGGCTGTTTGTGAAGTGATTCACATCCGCCGTGTCGATGGAGGCGCATTATAGGGAGTTCCCGAACGACCGCAACCGAAAAGTTGCAAAAAAATGACTGACTGCTGCATTCCCCAGCAAAACCCCGCCTTATACCCTTTTATGCACAAAGTTATCCACAATCATGCACGGTTCCCGACGCGATCCCACGAATTGAGCGGTAAGATCAACTATACTAGCGGCAAATACTCTCCTCTGTGCAGGCCGCATCATGAGCACACAACGCCTCACCCGTGACTGGCGTCTCCCTACCGCTGGGTTGATGCTTCTGGTAATTCTCTTTGCCGGTTTTACCCTGCATACGCACTGGAACGCCTTTATCCAGTGGTGTCTTGCCACACAAATTACCCTGCACCGTTATCTGGTGATGTATCTGCTGCAGCTTAATAATCACCAGTACAGCGGAGGATTATGGCTGTTAACGGGGGCTTTCCTTTATGGTGTCCTTCACGCCATCGGACCCGGGCACGGAAAATTCATTGTGACAACCTATCTGACTACCAATAAGGAAAGCGAGCTGGCCACCCGGGTCGTTCCCTTCCTGGGCAGCCTGATGCAGGGCGTCAGCGCCATTCTGTTTGTCTTTATTCTGGCGGTAGGATTTAACCTCGCCTCAGGGGATATTAGTACCAGCCGCTGGTATGTGGAGAAGATCAGCGCAGTGCTTATTGGCGCATTCGGCGCATTTGTCATTTACCAGGCGCTGAAAAGTCTGCGTCCGCGCAGAATGTCTGTCTCTGCCATTAAGCCACTTCATCAGCACGGCGAACACTGTGGCTGCGGCCATCACGGCGTAGGTACAGACCTGACGCAGGGCGACTGGAAAACCCGTCTGGGCGTGATTCTGGCGATTGGCGCACGCCCGTGCAGCGGGGCGATCATGATTCTGATGTTTTCGAACGCGCTGGGCATTGTCACCTGGGGGGTGGCCGCAGTCATGACCATGTCTCTGGGAACCGCCCTCTCTATTGTGGGGCTGTCCCTTGCTGTAAGGTACGCCCGCGAACGCACGGTGACCTGGTTCGGAGAAAGCGCCTCATTAAGATGGCTGGTACCGGCAGTCAAAATAGCCGGAGGGATAGTCCTGATCCTATTCGCGACAGTGCTGTTCCTGACGGTGATCCCCATCAGTGCCAATGGCGACTACATCGCCGCCGGATGCTAATAAAAGAAAACCCGCCGTTGGCGGGTTTCTTTATTACTCGTTGATGCGTGGATGCTGATCCACCAGTCGGGAGCGTTTTTTCTGCAGCTCTTCAATCTCGGCGTCAATATCCTCAATCTTCTGCTCTACATTATCGTAGTGCTCACGCAGGATCTCTTTCGCTTCCTGGATATCCGATGCCGCAGGCGTTGCGCCTTTCAGAGGACGATTTGCCGTCTCCTTCATGGTAATACCGGTAATCAAACCAATCACCGCGATCACCATCAGGTAATAAGCAGGCATCATCAGGTTCTGTGTGCTCTCCACCAGCGAGGCGGCAAGCGTTGGGGTCAGACCGGCAATCAGCACCGAGATGTTAAAGGCTGCGGCCAGCGCGCTGTAGCGAATGTGGGTCGGGAACATTGCGGGCAGCGTTGAGGCCATCACCCCGATAAAGCAGTTAAGGATCACCGCCAGCATCAGCAGACCGGCAAAAATCAGCCCCAGCACATCACTGTTAATAAGAATAAATGCCGGGATTGCCAGAGCAAACAGCGCAACGCTTCCCAGAATAATGAACGGTCGACGACCAAAACGGTCACTCAACAGGCCCATAATCGGCTGCACAAACAGCATACCCACCATGATGGCGATAATAATCAGCACACCGTGATCTTCCGAATAGTGCAGGTTATGCGACAGATAGCTCGGCATGTAGGTCAACAGCATGTAGTAGGTCACGTTGGTCGAAATCACCAGACCAATACAGGTCAGCAGGCTGCGCCAGTGCTTAGTGGCAATCTCTTTGAACGATACCTTAGGACCATCCTGCAGCCCTTCGCGGTCACCCTGCTCCAGTTTATCGACGTGCTGCTGGAAGGCAGGCGTCTCTTCCAGCGCATGACGCAGGTAGAGGCCAATAATCCCCAGCGGCAATGCCAGGAAGAACGGAATACGCCAGCCCCAGTCGAGGAAGTTATCTTCACCCACCACGGTTGAAATCAACACCACGACGCCCGCCCCCAGGACAAACCCGGCAATCGAGCCGAAGTCCAGCCAGCTTCCCATAAAACCGCGCTTACGGTCCGGGGAATACTCGGCAACGAAGATCGAGGCACCGGTATATTCACCGCCTACGGAGAAGCCCTGGGCCATCTTACAAATCAGCAGGAGAATGGGTGCCCAAATGCCGATGGTGGCGTAAGACGGTATAAGGCCGATACAGAATGTACTGATCGACATAATAACGATGGTGATAGCAAGGATCTTCTGGCGACCATATTTATCGCCGAGCATACCGAAGAACAGACCACCCAGCGGGCGAATCAGGAAGGGAACGGAGAACGTACCCAGTGCGGCAATCATCTGCAGGCTGGGATCGGCCCCGGGGAAAAACACTTTACCTAACGCATAGGCCACAAAACCGTAGACACCAAAATCGAACCATTCCATCGCATTACCGAGCGAGGCTGCGGTAATCGCTTTACGCAGCTTTGCGTCATCAATAATGGTGACGTCGCGAAGCGTGATGGGTTTAATCTTTTTCCTTCTCAGCATAGCTATCCTCGTTGACTCGGCCCTGTCTGTTTCACAGTCCAGTATGCGTTCTGTGAACCATGGGATCCGCTCCATGCGAATCGCCTTATTCAAGCGTAGCAGGTTTACTTACATTGACGTTTTACATCGATACAACCGAACCTGTTGACGCCTGCCTGGGCAGTTAATGACCTTTTTACCCTACCAGCGTTTATATTTGTGATCAACTTCACATATATTTTTGCGTCTGGTCAACTCAGTCCAATTTTTGTCAAGGAATGCCAATAAGCACTTCCTTACCCTCCCCAAAAGAACATCCTCACGCGCGTTTTTATTTCTTTCGTAACAGAAAAACAAACCACGTTAATTCACATCAACTTTACATAAATTTTCATCAACAGGATCCGGCCTCAAGCTTTACATTGAATATGTGACAAAGATAACTAAAACGATGTTTTATTTTCATTGAATCAATATTCCAATGATCGCATGATAAATCCGAATACAACGTTTTATGTGTTTTCAAAAGAGGCTAATCGCGAGCACACATTTAATTATGTTGCTGGGCCATCGAAAAAAGACGGCAAGCAATAAGAGCAATCAATTGAATTTATTGACTAATTTTTAACACCTATCCCCCGTGCTGCGGGATCCGATGTGAGGTTTGTCTATGAAGATTAAAGCCACGATAGAACGCATTCCTGGCGGTATGATGCTGGTTCCGCTGGTGCTGGGCGCGATCCTGAATACCCTTGCTCCCAATACCGGAGCTTATTTTGGCGGTTTCACTAAAGGCATGATAACGGGCACGGTTCCGATTCTTGCCGTCTGGTTTTTTTGTATCGGCGCGTCCATTAATTTGCGGGCAACGGGTACCGTATTACGGAAATCCGGAACGCTGGTGATAACCAAAATAGCGGTAGCCTGGGCGGCGGCAATGATATGCGCAATGTTCATTCCGGAGAATGGAATTCAGACCGGGTTCTTCGCGGGATTAACGGTCCTGGCAATTGTCTCGGCGATGGACATGACCAACGGCGGATTATACGCCAGCCTGATGAACCAGTACGGAACGAAAGAAGAGTCCGGCGCATTTGTGTTGATGTCACTGGAGTCCGGCCCATTAATGACGATGCTGATCCTGGGGTCTGCTGGCCTGGCCTCGTTTGAACCCCACCACTTTGTCGGCGCGATCCTGCCCTTCCTGGTCGGTTTCGCCCTTGGCAATCTCGATCGCGATCTGCGTGATTTCTTCAGCAAAGCCACGCCGGTGCTGATCCCTTTCTTCGGTTTCGCACTGGGGAACACCATCAACCTGAAGGTCATTCTCGATACAGGCCTGCTGGGGATTGTGCTGGGTGTCGCCGTGATCGTCATCACCGGCATTCCGCTGATTATTGCTGACCGCGTAATCGGAGGAGGAAACGGCACGGCGGGCGTCGCCGCCTCTTCAGCCGCAGGTGCTGCTGTCGCAAACCCGATGATTATTGCTCAGATTAACCCGGCCTTCGAACCGGTCGCTGCTTCAGCGACAGCACTGGTTGCCGCGAGCGTGATTGTCACCGCGATTCTGGTGCCCATCATCACGGCGCTGTATGCGAAGCGCTACGGGAATATGCATGAGACCCAGCCTGAACCGGAGCCAATAGAAGCGAATCATTAACACACCGCACCAGATCATCCCCTCTCCCCTTGGGGAGAGGATCGGGGTGATAAGGGATTCATCCAAAAATTTCTTCCACCATCCCGTCCACCAGCCGTTTTGCCGAACAAAGCCTCGGCATGCCCAGCGCGACGGTCTGCCAGTTTTGCGTCACTGACCAGCTCACCGGATGTTGATCCGCCTGACACCAGTCCCCCAGCCAGCCCAGCATATCTTTATGATCGATTAAGCCCGGAGAGGCCGGCGTTGTAAGCCACTGGTGATAGAAATGGCGGGTCGTGGGTGACGCATTGATACCCTGCGCCAGATAGTTAGCCGCCATGCTGCGCAGGTTATCCTTAAGCATTGCCGCCACATCTTCATTCGCGAGGCGGCATGCGTCACCAAATGCCCCCCAGCGCAGCTCTTCGAGGACGATAAAACAGCGCCCGGCCAGCGACCAGCCATCATAATGTCCGGCCCGCCAGCGGGTAAAAATCTGCTCGCTGTGCTCGCCCGCCTGCACCGTCAGCCCGCGCTGGGTTAGCGCCTTCTCTTTCCAGGCGGCGCGTTGGGTAAAATGAGAAGAGAGTTCAGCGTACTGCTGCATCAGTCCGGGGGACTGCTGGGCGCGCGGGTGCGTCTGCTGGCGCAAAGCAATCAGTTTCTCTGCCATCAGCGTCAGCGCGAGATGACCCGGGTCAAGCATGCCGGCCAGTTTTTCCGCCAGCCCCAGGCGCAGCGCCGCATTTTCATTGAGCATACCCGCCATCGCCCAGGGGCGTAGCCGGGTATGCGTCATGATTTCCTGAGTCAAACGCTCACGAAACTGAAGCTGTTGAGGTCCCAGGTGAGGATGACGCGCCGCGTCCACTCCCTGAACCAGATCGACCATAAATTTTGGATTAATACACTCCAGCGTTCGCCCGGGGCCATCCAGTAGTGGTGTTGTCATGGTTGCTCTGCCGCGAATAGAGTTTGAATATCATCGCGTAACAGTCGGGTATCTTCCTGTATCCACGTCGCAGTAGTAATACTTTGCTTCAACAACTGGCAGAGCGCTCGGGTTGAATGCTCATTCTGTTGACGCACTGCGAGGCTATCACGCAAGCTTTCCTGTAACCCGGTCAGGCACAACGAAAATTCTGCAAAGAACGTTGCCATTCCTGCCGTAACAGAGACATCGACCTGCGCGGACAAAGCTTTACGTATTTGTTCACAAAACTGATCAATATGTTGCTTAAATTTGTCATGTAGCTGCGCAATGTCGATAACATAGCGCGTGCGCGTTTCCACATACTCATCCCAGCCCCAGCCCGGATTATTGAGCCAACGAGAGACCGTTTCACGCATGCTGCTCCCACCGGAGGGAGGGGCGGCCTGGCTGTCGTCCTGTGCAATCGCATCGTTGAACAGCGCTCGCGTATTGAAGTTAAGCTGGCTTGCCTGAAACGCGGGGAAACTTATCCGCGCCCGAAAACCCGCATGGCTCAGATGCTCTTTAATACGCGTTTCGATGGGGCGCATGGCTTCGTTCAGGGAACGCGCCAGCGTAGATTCAAGCTGGTCGAAGCGTAACGCCAGCTCCCGGCAAATCTTCGTCTGTGCATCCAGCATCACCAGCTCGCAGGAGGAGCGGATTTTACTCAGCGCGATCTGCGCCTGCCCTTCATCTTCCAGAACCAGCTGTTTCAGCTCGTGCGCCTCGTCACCGCGAAGGTTCTGCCGATCGATACCTGCCAAATCAAGAATATGCTGAGCGCTGAACACCTCACCAATCGCCTGGTGAAGCGCAGTTTTTTGGGCTCCCATAAAGTCCGTAGTGGCGTTCAGAGCCTCTTCAACCTCATGTTTCACCTCATCGCTCACCACGCTCTGACGCGTCTGCAGAAGCGCCATGTCCTCTTCCAGACGTGCGATGTTCAGTTCCAGCGCCTCAAAGGCAACCGTCAGCCCCTGATAGCGGAAGTCGAGGTACTCCCGGGCATTTTGTGCATAGTTGAGCAGTTTATGCGAAGCAGAACGCAGCGCGTAAAGTGAAGCATTGGCATAGGCGGCGTAAATCAGTTTGCGTATCGGTTGTTCGAATAGCGAATCTTCCCAGAGCAAATCGGCAGAATGACGAATATGGTCGATATCGTCCAGGTCCGCCGTACGCCAGCGACGTCCAAGCGCAGCTTCAGCAAAATCCTGCACCCAGGGTTGCTCCTGATGATCCGGCAGTTGTCCGTGGGTACTCATCTCGTAGCGAGCGCGGTTCGCCAGATAGGCCCACATGGACGAAACGGGGTAGATCTGGCCAGGCGAAATATTGCCTTTCATTAAGGTGCCGGAGATCATCGCCCGGATCTGCTCTTCATCGTCGCTATTGCGATCTTTCTGATCGAATTTATTGACCAGCGCATACAGCGGCACGGATTTTCCCGCCGCAGAAATGGCCTGGCGGACTTCTTCATCAGAGATGGATTTAAGCTGGGTATAATCCATCACGGCCAGCACCGCCGACGCGCGGGACAACTGCTCGCTGAGCATTTTTTGCAGGTGCGGCTGTCCGGCCTCATTCGGCCCGGGCGTATCGAGCAGCGTCAGCTGTCCGAGGTGAGCATCCAGACCCGCAAGATGCACGAACTCCACTTCAATTACCGGGATATGTTCGATAGCCGCATACTCAGAGAACGGAAACTCTACACCTAATGCCTGGGAAAGCCTCACCAGGTCGTTGAGACTTTTCAGACAGTGAAATATCGGCTGTGCGCCCAGGTGATGCTTCTCAAACGCTTCCCCTTTTTCAATGCGCTCCAGCAGCGTATTCATGTCTTTATCAATTTCCAGACGCTGAGCCAGCTTCCCGCGGTCGTAATCGCATAGCTTTTTCTGGAGCAGTTGGATCAATTCATCAATGGGCGAGGCATGCGAGAAATGCAGCACCGGCTCCTTCTGACCCGGCGTGTGGCGAATCAGAGTAGGAAGTGCCGTCATCGGACGATTGCGATTCGGCAACACTTCGGTCCCCACAATCGCATTAATGGTGGTTGATTTTCCCGCCTTCATGGTGCCCACAATGGCCAGGACCATTTCCAGCCGGGTTATTTTTCGTAATTCATTATTCAGCATCGCCTGCTGCGCTTCGACGCCGCGCGCGCTAAAATGCAAAGGTAAAACGTTGTTCTTTTCACCCGTAATAGCAGCCGCGGTGCTCTCCAGCATCGCAGTCGGCATTGATTTCAACGTATCAAGGTTTTGCAGGGCGAGCTGTAGCAAACGCTCAGCTTCCTGGCTTAATTCAAAAATGGTCTGTGTGTGCATGATAAAAGCCTTTCCTTAACGCAAATTTATTACTTTTATTAAGCCACTGGTATTAATTATGTTGTTCAGGCTTATATGATTACGTGTGGAAAACATGTTCGCCGAAATATAACTGATTGATGATAATCAGAAATAATTCACTATCCTTGCATGGCGTGTATAGCTTCCCTCCTGGCCTGACAGCCAAAAGAAAAAAAGCGTAGCCCATTTTTAAGAAACTTCAGGATATATCATCATTATTTCCCCCCTAAAAAGAGAGGTAATACCCCACTGCCATAAGATATGTAGAGCAGCGAAGTCCAGAGATAAATAACAATGTGTCGCTTCACCTTATCCGAAATGAAGGAACGTAGCAATTTGCCGCAATAAAATATTCGATATATTTAGCGTCATTTCTTCCCACCGTGTTAATGAGGTAAGCATCGCTTAACTGACTGACAGGAAGTGTCACTCCCGATACGTTTTTTGCATTTTTTTAATTCACAATGTCACCGACAAACGTGTGGATTTGCGCTATACTTGCCGCCTTTTTCGGCACGCTGCCGTCATTTAGCTGGCACTTTCCAGCGCGTTTACACTTTTTGAGGATACCGATATGTCACTCCCACACTGCCCAAAATGCAATTCTGAATACACCTATGAAGATAATGGCATGTTCATCTGCCCGGAATGCGCTCATGAATGGAATGATGCCGAACCATCAAACGATGCTGATGCACTTGTCGTCAAAGATGCGAACGGCAATCTGCTGGCGGACGGCGACAGCGTCACCGTGATTAAAGATCTGAAAGTGAAAGGCAGCTCTTCCATGCTGAAGATCGGCACCAAAGTGAAGAATATCCGTCTGGTTGAAGGCGATCATAATATCGACTGCAAAATTGACGGCTTCGGTCCGATGAAGCTGAAATCAGAGTTTGTGAAAAAGAACTGATTTACCCGCCCGGTGGCGCTTCGCTTACCGGGCTTTCGGGCACTACACTTAACGGGCTTATCTTACGTGAGGTAAAGATTATGCCGTTAAGTCCCTACATCTCTTTTGCCGGCAACTGCGCTGAGGCCACCGTCTTTTACCAGCAAGCCGTCGGCGCAGAACTTCTCTATAAAATCACCTTCGGTGAAATGCCAAAAAGCGATAACAGCGAAGAAGGCTGTCCGTCCGGTATGCAATTTCCGGATTCGGCTATCGCCCACTCCAACGTCCGCATTGCGGGCAGCGATATCATGATGAGCGACGGGATGCCGCCCGGCAGCAACGCGCAGTACGCGGGTTTTACGCTGGTGCTTGACACCCAGGACGTCCACGAAGGCAAACGCTGGTTCGACAACCTTGCCGCGGGCGGGAACATCGACATGGCCTGGCAGGAAACCTTCTGGGCACATGGTTTTGGTAGAGTCACCGATAAGTACGGCGTGCCGTGGATGATTAACGTCGTTAAGCAACAAACGTCGTAGGCAGGACACGCGCAGCGCAGCCAGCAAAAGCGCGCGGTGGCGCTGCGCTTACCGGGCCTACAGTAACTGTCATCGCTTTCACTTCAACTCTTCAAACTCCCGCAACCTGCACTTAACCCAAATGTCATATTGATGCGCCAGCATGAGGCCACATTTATCGTGAGGCCCAGCACATGCAAACCGTCATCCGCGTCGAGAAACTGAGCAAGACCTTCAATCACAACAAGGCTCTGCATGCCGTTGATCTGACCGTCCGGCAGGGCGACATGGTGGCGCTTCTCGGGCCTTCTGGCTCGGGTAAATCTACCCTTCTGCGCCATTTGAGCGGGCTTATCACCGGCGATAAAACGCCGGAAAGCCACGTCGAGCTGCTGGGTAATACCGTACAGCGCGCCGGGCGTCTGGCGAGCGATATCCGCAAGAGCCGCGCCCAGACGGGCTACATCTTCCAGCAGTTCAACCTGGTAAACCGCCTGACGGTGCTGGAGAACGTGCTGATTGGCGCGCTCGGCAGCACCCCGTTCTGGCGCACCTGTCTGCGCTGGTTCTCCCCTTCCCAGAAGCAGGAAGCCTTACAGGCGCTGACCCGCGTCGGTATGGCGCATTTCGCCCACCAGCGCGTCTCCACCCTGTCCGGCGGGCAGCAGCAGCGCGTGGCGATTGCGCGCGCGCTGATGCAGAAAGCGCAAATCATTCTTGCTGACGAACCCATCGCCTCGCTGGACCCGGAGTCCGCCCGCATCGTGATGGAGACCCTGCGCGACATTAACCAGAACGACGGCATTACCGTGGTGGTCACGCTCCATCAGGTGGATTACGCCCTGCGCTACTGCGAACGCATCGTCGCCCTGCGTCAGGGGCACGTGTTCTTTGATGGCGCGAGCCATCAGTTTGATAACGAACGTTTTGACCATCTCTACCGCAGCATTAACCGCGTCGAAGAAAACGCGCAGGCTGCTTAAATAAACCCGATCCGAGGAAAGTACATGAGCTACAAAGCCGTTGCCGCGCTGGCCTTTACCAGCATGTTCAGCCTCAGCACCCTGTTAAGCCCGGCGTATGCGGAAGAGCAGGAAAAAGCGCTGAACTTTGGCATTATTTCGACGGAATCACAGCAGAACCTGAAACCTCAGTGGGAACCGTTCCTGAAAGATATGGAAACCAAACTGGGGATCAAAGTGAACGCCTTCTTCGCCCCGGACTACGCGGGCATCATCCAGGGGATGCGCTTTAATAAAGTGGACATCGCCTGGTACGGCAACCTCTCCGCCATGGAAGCGGTGGACCGCGCGAACGGCCAGGTCTTTGCCCAGACCGTCGCGGCAGATGGCTCCCCGGGCTACTGGAGCGTGCTGATCGTCAACAAAGACAGCCCGATCAACAACCTCAACGACATGCTCGCCAAACGCAAAGAGCTGACCTTCGGCAACGGCGATCCGAACTCTACCTCGGGTTACCTTGTCCCTGGCTACTACGTCTTCGCCAAAAACAACGCCTCCGCCAGCGACTTTAAGCGCACGGTAAACGCCAGCCATGAAACCAACGCTCTGGCCGTGGCCAACAAGCAGGTGGACGTTGCCACCAACAACACCGAGAACCTCGACAAGCTGAAAACCTCAGCGCCGGACAAGCTTAAAGAGATCAAGGTTATCTGGAAATCGCCGCTGATCCCGGGCGACCCAATCGTGTGGCGTAAAAACCTGTCCGAAAGCACCAAGGACAAGGTGTACGACTTCTTTATGACCTATGGCAAAACGCCGGAAGAGAAAGCGGTTCTCGAACGTCTGGGCTGGGCACCGTTCCGCCCGTCAAGCGACCTGCAGCTGGTTCCGATTCGCCAGCTGGCGCTGTTTAAAGAGATGCAGGGCGTCAAGGACAGCAAGGGACTGAAGGACGAGGAAAAGACCAGCAAAGTGGCCGAGATTCAGGCCCAGCTTGAAGACCTCGACCGCCTGACCGCCGCGCTCGGCGCGATGACCAGCGTGAATAAAGCGGTGCAGTAACTTTCTCCCCTCTCCCTTGAGGGAGAGGGAGAACAGATTAAGGAGCCAACATGCAAACCATCACTCTCCCGCCGCCAAAGCGCGGCTGGTTCTCGCTCATAAGCTGGGCCATCCTGCTGGCGGTGCTGGTTATCTCCTGGAAGGGCGCGGAAATGGATCCGCTGCTGCTCTTCAAAGACGCGGGCAATATGGCGACCTTCGCCGCCGACTTCTTCCCGCCGGACTTCAGCCAGTGGCAGGACTACCTCAGTGAAATGGCGGTCACCCTGCAAATCGCCGTCTGGGGCACCGCGCTTGCCGTCATTCTCTCCGTTCCGTTTGGCCTGATGAGCGCTGAAAACATCGTGCCGTGGTGGATATACCAGCCCATGCGCCGCCTGATGGACGCCTGTCGCGCCATCAACGAAATGGTCTTTTCGATGCTGTTCGTGGTCGCCGTTGGCCTGGGTCCGTTCGCGGGCGTGATGGCGCTGTTCATCCACACCACCGGCGTGCTCTCCAAGCTGCTCTCGGAAGCGGTCGAAGCCATCGAACCCGGCCCGGTGGAAGGCATCCGCGCCACGGGTGCCAATAAAATCGAAGAGATCCTCTACGGCGTTCTGCCTCAGGTGATGCCGCTACTGATCTCCTACTCGCTGTACCGCTTCGAGTCCAACGTTCGCTCCGCCACCGTGGTCGGTATGGTGGGCGCAGGCGGGATTGGCGTCACCCTGTGGGAAGCGATTCGCGGTTTCCAGTTCCAGCAAACCTGCGCCCTGATGGTGCTCATCATCGTCACCGTCAGCCTGCTGGATTTCCTCTCTCAACGTTTGCGTAAGCACTTCATCTGAGAAGCGAGGCTTTGTTTTCTATGCACTTATCCAGACATCCGACCAGTTACCCCACCCGATGGCAAGAGATCGCGGCAAAGCTCGAAGTGGAGCTGCGCACGCACTACCGCTGCGGGGACTACCTCCCTGCCGAGCAGCAGCTTGCTGACCGCTATGAAGTGAACCGCCACACCCTGCGTCGCGCCATTGACCAGCTGGTCGAGCGCGGCTGGGTGCAGCGCCGTCAGGGCGTGGGCGTGCTGGTGCTGATGCGCCCGTTCGACTACCCGCTGAACGCCCAGGCGCGCTTTAGCCAGAACCTGCTGGATCAGGGCAGCCATCCGACCAGCGAAAAGCTGCTCTCGGTATTAAGACCGGCCTCCAGCCACGTGGCGGACGCGCTGGGCATTAAGGAGGGCGACAACGTCATCCACCTGCGCACGCTGCGCCGCGTCAACGGCGTGGCGGTGTGCCAGATCGATCACTACTTCGCGGACCTCACCCTCTGGCCGGTGCTGCAGAATTTCTCCAGCGGATCGCTGCATGATTTTCTCCAGAATGCAACAGGCATCGCGCTGAAACGCACCCAGACGCGCATCAGCGCCCGCCGCGCGCAGGCGAAAGAGAGCAAAGTACTCGAAATTCCCAATATGGCCCCGCTGCTCTGCGTGCGCACCCTCAACCACCGTGACGGCGAGATCGACGCGACGGAATACTCCGTCAGCCTGACCCGCGCCGACATGATCGAATTCACCATGGAGCACTGAATGCACTTCGACACCGCCACCCGACAACGCTGGATGCGCGTGCTGGCCCACAGCCAGCCTGCTGCGCTGGCTGCCCGCATGAACGCGCTCAGCCTGACGCCAGACTACGACACCCTTCGCGCACCGGAGATCGGCCTCGTTCAGATCCAGGCGCGCATGGGCGGCACCGGAGAACGCTTTTTCGCCGGAGATGCCACCCTCACCCGCGCAGCGATCCGCCTGCACAGCGGCACGCTGGGCTACGGCTACGTGCTGGGGCGTGATAAAGCGCACGCCGAGCGCTGCGCGGTCATCGACGCGCTTTTACAGGAACAACCCCATTTCCAGACGCTGATGGAAACCCTTATTTCCCCGCTGGAGGCCGACCGCGCCGCACGTCTTGCCGCGCGTCAGGCCGAAGTGAATACCAGCCGGGTCGACTTCTTTACGCTCGTTCGCGGAGACAACGCATGACGCTTCAACCCGCTTTTACCCTGGCCGTCCAGGATGCCCAACACAGTTTTCGTCGCCTGCTGAAAGCCATGAGCGAGCCGGGCGTGATTGTCTCGCTGCACCAGCTCTCTCAGGGCTGGCTGCCGCTGAACCTGGCGACCACCAGCGTGCTGCTGACCCTGGCCGACAACGATACCCCGGTATGGCTTTCGGGCGCCCTGTCTAACGATATCGCCAGCCAGAACCTGCGTTTTCACACCGGCGCCCCGCTGGTTGAACAGCCGCAGCAGGCAATCTTTGCCGTGGCCGACGAACAAATCAGCCATGAACAGCTGAATGCCCTGAGCGAAGGCTCCGCCGTCGCCCCGGAAACCAGCGCCACGCTGATTTTGCAGGTCACCAGCCTGAGCGGTGGCCGCATGCTGCGCCTGACGGGGGCAGGCATCGCCGATGAGCGCATGGTTGCGCCGCAGCTGCCGGAGTGCATCATTCACGAGCTGACCGAGCGCCCGCACCCGTTCCCGCTGGGCATTGACCTGATCCTGACCTGCGGTGAGCGCCTGCTGGCCATCCCGCGGACCACCCACGTGGAGGTGTGCTGATGTACGTTGCCGTCAAAGGGGGCGAGAAGGCTATCGCCGCCGCCCATGCGCTGCAGGCGCACAGACGACGGGGTGATGAACAGCTCCCTGAGCTAAGCGTCGCCCAGATTGAACAGCAGCTCAATCTCGCCGTCGACCGGGTGATGACCGAAGGCGGCATCGCTGACCGCGAGCTGGCGGCGCTGGCCCTGAAGCAGGCCAGCGGCGATAACGTGGAAGCGATCTTCCTGCTGCGCGCTTACCGCACTACGCTTGCCAAACTGGCGGTGAGCGAGCCGGTCAATACCGCGGAGATGCGCCTGGAGCGCCGCATTTCTGCCGTTTATAAAGACATCCCCGGCGGCCAGCTGCTTGGCCCCACGTACGACTACACCCACCGCCTGCTGGATTTTACCCTGCTGGCGAACGGCGAAGCGCCGACGCTCAGCACCTCCGATGCCGAACAGGAACCGTCTCCGCACGTCTTCAGCCTGCTGGCAAAACAGGGCCTGGCGAAGGCGGAAGAAGATTCTGGCGCGCAGCCGGATGACATCACCCGCACGCCGCCGGTTTACCCGTGCTCGCGCTCGTCCCGCCTGCAGCAGCTGATGCGCGGCGACGAAGGCTATCTGCTGGCGCTAGCCTACTCCACCCAGCGCGGCTACGGGCGCAACCACCCGTTTGCCGCCGAAATTCGCAGCGGCTATATCGACGTCGAAATCGTGCCGGAAGAGCTGGGTTTCGCGGTGAACGTCGGCGAACTGCTGATGACCGAGTGTGAAATGGTCAACGGTTTCGTCGCCCCGGAAGACGAAGACCCGCACTTTACCCGCGGCTACGGGCTGGTATTCGGCCTCGGCGAGCGCAAGGCCATGGCCATGGCGCTGGTCGACCGCGCCCTGCAGGCACCTGACTACGGCGAGCACGTTGCAGGCCCGGCGCAGGACGAAGAGTTCGTGCTGGCCCACGCGGACAACGTTGAGGCCGCCGGTTTTGTCTCGCACCTCAAGCTGCCGCACTACGTCGATTTCCAGGCCGAACTGGAACTGCTGAAACGCCTGCAACGGGAGCGCAAACATGGCTAACTTAAGCGGCTACAACTTTGCCTATCTGGATGAGCAAACCAAACGCATGATCCGCCGAGCGATACTTAAAGCGGTGGCGATTCCGGGCTATCAGGTGCCCTTCGGCGGCCGCGAAATGCCGATGCCCTACGGCTGGGGCACGGGCGGCATCCAGATTACCGCCAGCGTGATCGGAGAGGCGGACGTGCTGAAGGTCATCGACCAGGGCGCCGACGACACCACCAACGCCGTGTCGATCCGCAGCTTCTTTCAGCGGGTAACGGGCGTCGCGACCACCGAAAAAACCGAAGACGCGACGCTGATCCAGACCCGCCACCGCATTCCGGAAACCCCGCTGACTGAAGATCAGATTCTGATTTTCCAGGTGCCGATTCCGGAGCCGCTGCGCTTTATCGAGCCGCGCGAAACGGAAACCCGCACCATGCACGCGCTGGAAGAGTACGGTGTCATGCAGGTGAAGCTGTATGAGGATATCGCCCGCTTCGGCCATATCGCCACCACCTACGCCTACCCGGTGAAGGTCAACGGGCGCTACGTCATGGACCCGTCGCCAATCCCAAAATTCGATAACCCGAAGATGGACATGATGCCGGCCCTGCAGCTTTTCGGCGCCGGGCGCGAAAAACGCATCTACGCCGTTCCACCTTACACCCGCGTGGAAAGCCTGGATTTCGACGATCACCCGTTTACGGTGCAGGAGTGGGACGAGCCGTGCGCCATCTGCGGATCCAAACACAGCTATCTGGATGAAGTGGTGCTGGATGACACTGGCAAACGGATGTTTGTCTGCTCCGACACCGATTTTTGCCGCCAACAGAGCGAGGCGAACGGCCAATGAAACCGCTGCTTTCGGTTAATAACCTGACCCACCTGTATGCTCCGGGCAAAGGCTTTAGCGACGTGTCGTTCGAGCTGTGGCCGGGTGAGGTGCTGGGGATCGTCGGCGAGTCCGGCTCCGGCAAAACCACCCTGTTGAAGTCCATCTCCGCGCGCCTTACGCCGCAACACGGCGAGATACTCTATCAGGGACACTCCCTCTATGGCATGAGCGAGGCCGAGCGCCGCCGCCTGCTGCGCACGGAGTGGGGCGTGGTGCATCAGCACCCGATGGACGGCCTGCGCCGTCAGGTCTCTGCGGGGGGCAATATTGGCGAACGCCTGATGGCCACCGGCGCGCGCCACTACGGCAATATCCGCGCCACCGCCCAGCACTGGCTTGAAGAGGTGGAAATCCCCGCCTCGCGCATCGACGACCTGCCGACGACCTTCTCCGGTGGGATGCAGCAGCGCCTCCAGATCGCCCGCAACCTGGTCACCCATCCGAAGCTGGTGTTTATGGATGAACCCACCGGCGGGCTGGACGTCTCGGTGCAGGCGCGCCTGCTCGACCTGCTGCGCGGCCTGGTGGTGGAACTGAACCTTGCGGTGGTGATTGTCACCCACGATTTAGGTGTTGCGCGCCTGCTGGCGGACCGTCTGCTGGTGATGAAGCAGGGTCAGGTGGTGGAAAGTGGGTTAACTGACCGCGTGCTCGACGATCCCCACCATCCCTATACCCAGCTGCTGGTGTCATCCGTGTTGCAGAACTAAGAGGCCAACATGATCCACGTACAAAACGTAAGTAAGACCTTTGTGCTCCACCAGCAAAACGGCGTGCGCCTGTCAGTGCTGCAAAATGCCTCTCTGGAGGTTAATCGCGGCGAATGCGTGGTGCTGCACGGCCACTCCGGCAGCGGAAAATCGACCCTGCTGCGCTCCCTGTACGCCAACTATCTGCCCGACGAAGGCCATATTCATATTCGCCACGGCGAAGAATGGGTCGACCTGGTTCAGGCCCCCGCGCGTAAGGTGCTGGAGGTGCGCCGCTCAACGATCGGCTGGGTGAGCCAGTTTCTGCGGGTGATCCCGCGGATCTCCGCCCTGGACGTGGTCATGCAGCCGCTGCTGGATCTTGGCGTGCCGCGCGAAACCTGTGCCGCCAAAGCCGCCAGCCTGCTGACGCGCCTCAACGTGCCCGAGCGCCTGTGGCACCTTGCCCCGTCGACCTTTTCCGGCGGCGAGCAGCAGCGCGTCAATATCGCCCGCGGCTTTATTGTCGACTACCCGATTTTACTTCTGGATGAACCCACCGCCTCGCTCGACGCTAAAAACAGCGCGGCCGTGGTGGAACTGATCGAGCAGGCCAAAGCGCGCGGGGCGGCGATCGTCGGGATCTTCCACGATGAGAGCGTTCGCACCCGCGTCGCGGACAGAATGCACCCGATGGGGACAAACGTATGATTATCAATAACGTCAAGCTGGTGCTGGATAATGAGGTGGTTGACGGCTCGATTGAGATCCAGGACGGAACAATCCGCGCGTTTGCTGAAACCCAGAGCCGCTCGCCCGAGGCGATGGACGGTGAAGGCGGCTGGCTGCTGCCGGGGCTGATTGAACTGCATACCGATAATCTGGACAAGTTCTTCACGCCACGGCCGAAGGTGGACTGGCCCGCGCATTCTGCGATGAGCAGCCACGACGCGCTGATGGTCGCCAGCGGCATCACCACCGTACTGGACGCGGTGGCGATTGGCGACGTGCGCGACGGCGGGGACCGTCTGGAGAACCTGGAGAAGATGATCAACGCCGTGGAAGAGACGCAAAAGCGGGGCCTCAACCGCGCCGAGCACCGCCTGCACCTGCGCTGCGAGCTGCCGCACCACACCACCCTGCCGCTGTTTGAGAAGCTGGTAGGCCGCGAGCCGGTCTCGCTGGTCTCCCTGATGGACCACTCGCCGGGGCAGCGCCAGTTCGCCAACATTGAAAAGTATCGCGAATACTATCAGGGCAAATATTCTCTCAGCGATGCGGAGATGGCGCGTTACGAAGAAGAGCAGCTGGCGCTTGCGGCACGGTGGTCGCAACCTAACCGTCTCAGGATTGCGGCGATGTGCCGGGACCGCAATATCGCGCTGGCCAGCCATGACGATGCCACGCACGATCACGTGCTCGAATCCCACCAGCTTGGCAGCGTGATCGCCGAATTTCCCACCACGTTCGAGGCGGCTGAAGCCTCCCGCAAGCACGGCATGAACGTGCTGATGGGCGCACCGAACATCGTGCGCGGCGGTTCACACTCCGGCAACGTCGCGGCAAGCAAGCTCGCGTCCCTTGGCCTGCTGGATATCCTCTCGTCCGACTACTACCCCGCCAGCCTGCTCGACGCGGCGTTCCGGGTGGCCGACGACGAGGGCAATCGCTTTACGCTGCCGCAGGCGATTCGCCTGGTGACGAAAAACCCGGCCTCGGCGCTTAATCTGCAGGATCGCGGCGAGATAGCCGAAGGCAAGCGGGCGGATCTGGTCCTGGCCCACCGCAAGGGCGAGCACGTTCATATCGACCACGTCTGGGGTCAGGGAAAGAGGGTGTTCTGATGGGAAGACTTATCTGGCTAATGGGGCCGTCCGGCTCCGGTAAGGACAGCCTGCTGTCCGCCTTACGGCAGCAGGAGCATCCCCAGCTGCTGGTGGCGCACCGTTACATTACCCGGGCGGCCAATGCGGGGAGTGAAAACCATATCGCCCTGAGCGAGCAGGAGTTTTTTACCCGTGCCGGGCAAAATCTGCTGGCGCTGAGCTGGCACGCCAATGGCTATTACTACGGAATCGGCATCGAGACCGATCTGTGGCTGCATGCGGGGTTCGACGTGCTGGTCAACGGCTCGCGGGCGCATCTTTCGCAGGCGCGCGCCCGCTATGGGGCAGCCCTGCTGCCGGTCTGCCTGCAGGTTTCACCGGAGGTTCTGCGCAGCCGGTTGCAGAGACGGGGTCGTGAATCCGCCCGCGAGATCGACCAGCGGCTGGAACGTGCGGCGCGCTACACCCCGTCCGAGTGCCATATCCTTAATAACGACGGAAGTTTGCTACAGTCAGTCGAGACCTTTTTATCGCTTATCCGTCAGAAGGAGAAACAGCATGCCTGACTGCAGGCTTCGTCCCGCCACCGCCGACGATACGCAAATCGTCTATGCGTTAATCTGCGAATTGAAACAGGCGGAATTCGATCGCCAGGCGTTTCACGCGGGCTATCTTGCCAATCTGCAGGATCACAATATGCGCTACCAGCTTGCCGAGCTGGACGGGCAGGTCATCGGCATGATCGGCCTGCACCTGCAGTTTCACCTCCATCACGCGCGCTGGATCGGCGAGATCCAGGAGCTGGTGGTGATGCCGCAGGCGCGCGGGCTAAAGGTGGGCAGCCAGCTGCTGGCCTGGGCGGAAGGGGTGGCACGAGAGGCGGGCGCGGAGCTGACCGAGCTCTCCACCAGCGTGAAGCGCACCGACGCCCACCGTTTTTACGTCCGTGAAGGATATACGCAGAGCCATTTCCGATTCACCAAACCGCTGTAGAGGTGCGTTATGAGTCTGACGATCGCGTTAACAGGAACCGGAAGCGCCCAGCTCGTACCGGTCTTTGGCTGCGACTGCGCGGCGTGCCGCCGGGCGCGCCTGCAGGAGACCTATCGCCGTCGCCCCTGTAGCGCGGTGGTCAAATTCAACGATGCGGTGACCCTGCTGGACGCGGGTATTCCGCACCTGATGGACGACTGGGCTGCAGGCAGCTTTAAGCAGTTTTTGCTGACCCATTACCATATGGATCACGTTCAGGGGCTGTTCCCCCTGCGCTGGGGCGTGGGCGCGACGATCCCCGTTTACGGTCCGCCGGATGAAGCGGGCTGTGACGACCTGTTTAAACATCCGGGGATTCTGGATTTCAGCCATACGGTCGAACCGTTTGTGATGTTTGAACTTCAGGGAATGCGGGTTACGCCGCTGCCGCTCAACCATTCGAAACTGACCTTCGGGTATTTGCTGGAGTCGGCCCACAGCCGCGTAGCCTGGCTTTCCGATACCGCCGGGCTGCCGGAAAAAACGGTGAAGTTCCTGCTCAACAATCAGCCGCAGGCGATGATTATCGACTGCAGCCATGCACCGCGCGACGAAACGCCGCGAAACCATTGCGATTTAAATACCGTAATTGCGCTAAACGAGGTGATTGGCTGTCCGCAGGTGATCCTGACCCACATCAGCCATCAGTTTGACGTGTGGATGATGGATAACCCGCTGCCCGACGGCATTGAAGCAGGGTATGACGGGATGGTGCTGGTCCTGGATTAGTTTTCTCCCTCTCCCGTGGGAGAGGGTTGGGGTGAGGGCAAGAGGCCGCACTTAGCCTCGATCGTAATCGTCTTCCAACCTGCGCTCGTCCTCTTCCAGACGACGTCTGTCGTCATCCAGCTGGCGCTGGCGCTCGTCTAAACGGCAGCGCCTGTCTTCGAGCTGCCGACGACGATCGTCGTACTGTCGACTGTCGATTTGACGGCTGCGGTCATAACGATCGTCGTCGTCATTGCTGCGGCTGCTGCTGGGGTTGTAGGCATCGTTGATCGCCTGCTGAATGTTGCCAATAGCATCATCAACAATGTCGGCATGAGCCAGTTGGCTGGTGAGAGACAGCAGACCAAATAACAGAGCAGTTGAGTAACGTTTCATAAGGCCAGACTCGCAGGTGAACTGGCTTTACGATAATCAACGGCAGGAAACGGGGGTAGCGGAGGAATCTCAAATTACCATTACCTTACGCAGCGCCTGCGCCAGCTGCACCCGCGTAAACGGCTTACGCAGTAACGGAACGTCCGGCAGCTGAGGATTATGCGCAGGCCGTAAATCCTGGCCGCTGATCAGCAGCACCGGAAGCTGCGGATAGTGGCTGCGCACATGGCTAATCACCTCGGCTCCGCTCAGGCTTCCCGGCAACATCAGGTCGCTGATAAACATGCCAATATCCGGCGACGCCGCCAGCATGTTCAGCGCCTGCTCGCCGTTTTCCGCTTCGAGCGTCAGATAGCCAAGCTGGTGCAGCTGCTCGCACAGGGTCTGACGGACATCCGCCTCATCTTCCAGCACCAGCACCAGCCGCTCGCTATCGACGGAGGCGGTGGCAGATAATGCTTCATCAACTGCAGCAGCGGGCAGCGTCGAGCGCGGGAGGTGAAGCCGCACGGTCGTTCCCTGCCCCGGCGCGCTCTCGATCTCCACGCGACCGCCGGACTGGCGGACAAAGCCGTAGACCATCGACAGGCCTAATCCGCTTCCGCTCCCGGTCTGCTTGGTGGTGAAGAACGGCTCAAAGACCTGGGATTTCACCTCCTGCGACATGCCGCTGCCGCGGTCAATGACCTCCAGCGCCACCATATCCTGCCTGCGCCCGTCGCTGCGGGTGACGCGCTGATTCCAGGTCCGAATTTTAATCACTCCGCTTTGCCCTTCCATCGCATCGCGCGCGTTCATCACCAGGTTGATGATGGCGTTTTCCAGCTGGCTGACGTCTATCCAGGCGGGCCATGCAGGGGATTGCGCTTCAATCTCCAGGGTCAGGGTAGCAGGCAGGGAGTGGCGCAGCAGTTCCCGGAGGTTCTCCAGCAGCGGCAGCATCTCTACAGCATGCGGGGTCAGGGATTGCTTGCGGGAAAACGCCAGCAGTCGCTGGGTCAGCAAGGCGCCACGCTCGGCCGCCTTTAGCGCCCGGGTAATGCGCGGCGCGTCTTTTGATTCAGGGTCGGTGAGCTCAAGACTGCCGATGATCACCGCCAGCAGGTTATTAAAATCATGCGCCAGCCCGCCCGTCAGCTGTCCGACGGCCTTCATCTTCTGGCTGTGCAGGAGCGCCTCTTCAAGCCCCTGACGCTCAATGCGGTCGATCTCCATCTGCGTTGTTTTTTCTTTCAGCAGACGCGTGGTGTGTTCAAGCGAGGCGGTGTTGCGGGCAAAAACGTTGAACGCGCGCGCCAGCTCGCCCAGCTCATCGCGCCGCTGCAGGGCGGGAACGGAGACATCCTGTTCGCCGTGAGCAAGACGCGACATCGCCCGGGAAATGGCCGTCAGGTTTGAGGCCAGATGGCGGTAGATATACCAGCAGGCACACCCGGTGATGATCAACGCCAGCACGGCGAAGATGCTGATAAACACGCTGATGGATTGCAGTTCGTGATGGCTCTGGGCGGTGCGAAGCCGGGAGGCCTGCGCCACCTGCTCCACGTACTGATTGATGTCGCTGTTGAGGATTGCCACCAGCGCCTTGATGTGGAACATATACCAGCTTATCGCCAGATCGCTCTCCTCCAGCTGCTTCGACAGCGGGCCTAGCTTACCTAGCTCGGCATTAAAATCAGGCAGAACTTCCTTCACAACCGGCTGTGCGGCACTCCGGAGCAGCGTTGCGGCAACTGCGTCCAGCTGCTGAACGGTCGCGCGCGGCGAAGGGGTGTCAATGGCGGCGGCGATCAGCCGGTCCATCTCCATCAGTTGCTGCGCATTCGGTACGTTGCTGTCATAACGGCTGTTGATGTCCTGCAGATGGCGCAGGTAGCTCTGGCTTTGATACAGCGAGCTCAGCAGCGCGTTACGCTCCAGATGGCGTCGCTGTCCTCGCTCCAGCATCTCCGTCACGCTCTGCTGTAACTCATTGCTTCGTTGAATAATACGCGCCACCAGGGCCGGCTCCTGCTGCGCCAGCGGCGCCTCCGCAAGCTGCTCCAGCGAATGGCGCAGGGCCATTTGCGTCTGCTTCAGGCGCTCGGCTTCCCCTTTGTACTCGAGCGCCCCCACCACCTGCGAGAGCCGCACCGCCGCCGTCGCCACGTTGGCGGTATCGCGGGCCAGGTTCATGCTGCCGGTCATATCGTCCAGCGTTTGCTGCTGCACCTGCTCCTGGATTTGACTGGCGTGACGGAAGCCGAGCACCGCCACGCCGCTCACCATCAGCGTCACGGCGACCACCAGCAGATTGAAAATCAGCAGGCGACCGCGGGCGCTGGCGAAGAACGGGGGGCGGCGTGATGGCATGGATTGAGGCTCCTTTGCGGTTTGCTACCCTCACCCTGCCCCTCTCCCACAGGGAGAGGGAAAAGGAAAATGTGATGGCGATTAGCTATTCATAACTATGACAAATATGAACAGCTTCTGACATTTTGCATTTACGCACCTGTGATGAAGTGCAGAAATCGGCATTCACAGGAGATCCGCCATGAGCAGAACCCCGGTATTAGAGATGCGCAGCATTGCCAAAACGTTTGGCAGTTTCCACGCGCTCAAGGGCGTGGATTTGACGGTGTTTTCCGGTGAGATCCACGCCCTGATGGGCGAAAACGGCGCGGGAAAAAGCACGCTGATGAAAATCCTCGCGGGGGCCTATACCGCGACCGGCGGCGAGATCCTGATCGACGGCAAGCCGTTTCACATTAAAGGGCCGAAAGATGCGCTGGCCGCAGGCATCACTCTGATTTATCAGGAGATGCAGCTCGCGCCCAATCTGACCGTAGCCGAAAATATCTTCCTCGGCAGCGAGCTGTCGCGCGGCGGGCTGGTCCAGCGCAAGGAGATGGCAGCCCAGGCGCAGGCGGTGATTGACCGCCTCGGCGCACAGTTCAGCGCCACCGATCGGGTGATGAAGCTGACCATTGCCGAACAGCAGCAGGTGGAAATTGCCCGCGCGCTGCACCGCAACAGCCGTATTCTGGTGATGGATGAACCCACCGCCGCCCTCTCCTCACGGGAAACGCATCGCCTGTTTGAACTGATTTTGCGCCTGCGCGATGAAGGGATGGCGATCATCTATATCAGCCACCGCATGGCGGAGGTCTATGAACTCTCTGACCGCGTCAGCGTTCTGCGCGACGGGCAGTACGTCGGCAGCCTGACGCGCGACAAGCTGAACGCGTCGGAACTGGTGAAGATGATGGTGGGCCGCCCGCTAAGCGACCTGTTCAACAAGGAGCGTGATATTCCCCTCGGCAGCCCGCGTCTCAACGTCCACCACCTCACCGACGGTAAAAAAGTACAGCCGTGCAGCCTGCAGGTGCGTTCCGGCGAAATCGTCGGGCTGGCGGGCCTGGTGGGGGCCGGACGTTCCGAGCTGGCGCAGCTCATCTTCGGCGTGCGTAAAGCCACCGGCGGCATGATTGAGGTCGACGGCGAGCCGGTAGTGATCCACTCCCCGCGCGCGGCCATCGAAAACGGCATCGGTTTTCTCACCGAGAACCGCAAGGAGCAGGGGCTGTTTCTGGAGCTGGCGGCGCAGGAGAACATCACTATGGCGACGCTGGAGCGCGACGCGACCTTCGGTATGTTAAACCGCAAAAAAGCCCAGTCGATTTCCGATGACGCCATCGCCCTGCTCAACATCCGCGTGCCCCATTCGCAGGTGCGCGCGGGCGGGCTGTCCGGCGGAAATCAGCAGAAGCTGCTCATCTCCCGCTGGGTGGCGATTGGCCCACGCATTCTGATTCTGGACGAACCCACGCGCGGCGTGGACGTCGGGGCGAAAAGCGAGATCTACCGCATCATGAACCAGATGGCGCGCAAAGGGGTGGCGATTTTGATGATCTCCAGCGAGCTGCCGGAAGTGGTGGGGATGAGCGACCGTGTTTACGTGATGCGGGAAGGCAGCATCGCGGGCGAGCTTCACGGGCGCGACATCTCTCAGGAAAACATCATGACGCTGGCAACCGGCGTAAACGACACTCATCATCAGGCGGTGTAACCATGACACATTCAACCAGTCCGCAGCAGGTGGCGAAATCCGCCTCCGCCAAAAAAATGCTGATGAGCGATCTGATGCAAACGGTCGGTATCCTGCCGATTCTTATCCTGATTGTGGCGGTATTTGGCTTTATCGCCCCGAACTTCTTTACCGAGAGCAACCTGCTCAACATCACCCGTCAGGCGTCGATCAACATCGTGCTCGCGGCGGGAATGACCTTCATTATCCTGACCGGCGGGATTGACCTCTCGGTGGGGTCGATTCTCGGCACCACGGCGGTGGCGGCGATGGTGGTGTCGCTCATTCCCGAATTCGCCGGGCTGTCCATTCCGGCCGCGCTAATGCTCGGCATGGTGCTGGGCCTGTTCAACGGCGCGCTGGTGGCCTTTGCCGGGCTGCCGCCCTTTATCGTCACGCTCGGCACCTACACGGCGCTGCGCGGCGCGGCCTATCTGCTGGCCGACGGTACGACGGTCATTAACTCCAACATCAACTTCGAGTGGATCGGCAATAACTACCTCGGCCCGATCCCCTGGCTGGTGGTGATCGCCCTGGCGGTAATTGCGGTGTGCTGGTTCATCCTGCGACGCACCACGCTCGGCGTTCACATCTACGCCGTGGGCGGCAACATGCAGGCGGCGCGCTTAACGGGCATCAAGGTCTGGCTGGTGCTGCTGTTTGTCTACGGCATGAGCGGCCTGCTCTCCGGCCTCGGCGGCGTCATGAGCGCCTCACGCCTGTACAGCGCTAACGGCAACCTCGGCACGGGTTACGAGCTGGATGCAATTGCAGCGGTGATCCTCGGCGGCACCAGCTTTGTCGGCGGGATCGGCACGATCACCGGCACGCTGGTCGGCGCATTGATCATCGCCACCCTCAATAACGGCATGACGCTGATGGGCGTCTCCTACTTCTGGCAGCTGGTGATCAAAGGGGCGGTGATCATCATTGCGGTGCTGATCGACAAATACCGTACCCGACATCATCAAAGTGCATAACAACAATACCCTACGAGTGAGGAAGACAAGATGCGTTTGAAACCGTTAGTAACCGCGCTCTGTGCTGGCGCGCTGCTTGCCGCAACGCCGTTTGCGCAGGCGAAAGATCTGAAGTCCATTGGCGTGACGGTGGGTGACCTGGCTAACCCGTTCTTCGTGCAGATCACCAAAGGTGCCGAGCTGGAAGCGCGCAAGCTGGCGGGGGATAACGTCAAGGTGACGCTGGTCTCCAGCGGGTACGATCTGGGCCAGCAGGTGGCGCAGATCGACAACTTCATCGCCGCGAAGGTGGACATGATCATCCTCAATGCCGCGGACTCCAAAGGGATCGGCCCGGCGGTGAAGCGCGCGAAGGACGCCGGGATCGTGGTCGTGGCGGTTGACGTCGCGGCGGAAGGGGCTGATGCCACCATCACCTCCGATAACACCCAGGCGGGTGAGATGGCCTGTAAGTACATTACTGACCGCCTGAAAGGGAAAGGCAACGTGGTGATCATCAACGGACCGCCGGTCTCAGCGGTGCAAAACCGCGTGGAAGGGTGCCAGACGGAGTTCAAAAAACATCCGGATATCAAGGTGCTCTCGGATAACCAGAACGCCAAAGGCAGTCGTGAAGGCGGCCTGGAAGTCATGACCTCCCTGCTGGCGGCCAATCCGAAGATCGACGGCGTGTTTGCGATTAACGATCCGACCGCGATCGGCGCCGATCTGGCCGCGAAGCAGGCGCAGCGCAATGAGTTCTTTATTGTCGGCGTGGATGGCAGCCCGGATGGTGAGGAAGCGCTGAAGCGCGAAAACTCCCTGTTTGTCGCGACCCCGGCGCAAGATCCGCAGGTTATGGCAGCAAAAGCGGTGGAGATCGGCTATGACATTCTTCAGGGCAAACCTGCGCCGAAAGCGCCCGTGCTGATCCCGGTGACGATGATCGATAAAAAGAACGTCGGCACGTATAAGGGGTGGACGGTTAAATGATCCTTTTCCCTCTCCCACAGGGAGAGGGAACTGTTTTCAAGGAGTCCCCATGAAACGCTCCGACATCAATGAAATTCTCGGCCACACGCGACAGTTCTTTTCCATGCACGACGTGCATCTCCCGCCTTTTGCCAGCTTTCCGCCAACAAAATGGCAGCAGCTTGACCAGACCGCGTGGCAGGAAGTGTTCGATCTCAGGCTCGGCTGGGACGTGACGGCGTTCGGCGGCAACAGCTTTGCCGCAGAGGGCCTGACGCTGTTTACCCTGCGCAACGGCTCGCCCAACGGCGTACCTTATGAAAAATGCTATGCCGAAAAAATCATGCACGTGCGCGACGGCCAGGTGACGCCGATGCATTTTCACTGGCGTAAGCGAGAAGACATTATCAACCGGGGCGGCGGGAACCTGATTTTAGAATTGTGGAATGCCGGGGCGCATGAAGAGACGGAAAACACCGACGTGACGGTCACCGTCGACGGCTGCCGTCAGACCCACGCGCCCGGCAGCCAGCTACGCCTCACACCAGGGGAAAGCATCTGCCTGACGCCCGGTCTTTACCACAGTTTCTGGGGCGAACGCGGCTTCGGTGACGTGCTGGTCGGGGAAGTGTCCTCGGTCAATGACGATGAACACGACAACCACTTTTTGCAGCCCGTTGCCCGCTATAACAACATCGAAGAAGACGAACCGGCGCTGCTGGTGCTGTGCAACGAGTACAACCTGTTTCGGATATAAGGGGTAAATAATGCCATTAATTTCTCTTGCCGACGGTCTTGCGCACGCCAGACAGCACCGCTACGCGCTGGGCGCGTTTAACGTGCTCGACTCCCACTTCCTGCGCGCGCTGTTCGCCGCCGCAAAACAGGAACGCTCGCCGTTTATCATCAACATCGCCGAAGTGCATTTTAAGTACGTGTCGCTGGATTCTCTTGTCGAAGCGGTTAAGTTCGAAGCCGCCCGTCACGATATTCCCGTGGTGCTCAACCTCGACCACGGCCTGCATTTTGACGCCGTCGTGCGCGCCCTGCGCTTAGGGTTCAGCTCGGTGATGTTCGACGGCTCTACGCTGAGCTACGAGGAAAACATCCGCCAGACGCGGGAAGTGGTGAAAATGTGCCACGCGGTCGGCGTGTCGGTGGAGGCGGAGCTGGGCGCGGTCGGTGGCGATGAAGGCGGCTCGCTTTACGGACATGCGGATGAAGCCTTCTTCACCGATCCGCAGCTGGCGCGCGAATTTGTTGATTCAACCGGCATCGACGCGCTGGCCGTCGCCATCGGCAACGCGCACGGCAAGTATAAAGGCGAGCCGAAGCTCGATTTCCCGCGCCTGGACGCCATTCGCCAGCAGACGGGGCTGCCGCTGGTTTTACACGGCGGCTCCGGGATTAGCGATGCTGACTTCCGCCGCGCCATCGAGCTGGGCATTCATAAAATCAATTTCTATACCGGGATGTCGCAGGCCGCGCTCGCCGCCGTGGAGCAGCGCATGGCTAACCGCCAGCCGCTGTACGACGAGTTTGCCGAGCTGCTGCTGGGGATAGAAGAGGCGATTACGGATACGGTCGCCGAACAGATGCGCATCTTCGGCAGCGCGGGGCAGGCATAATGGAACGTAAAGGCATCATCGCCGCAGGCAATATGCTGGTGGACCACGTCCACCAGATCGTGCAGTGGCCAGAGCGCGGCTGGCTGGCGGAAATCACCCACAGCGAACGCTCAACCGGCGGCGCGCCGCTCAACGTCCTGCTGACGCTGGCGAAAATGCACGTTGGCCTGCCGCTGCAGGCGGTGGGGCTGATTGGCGAAGACGGCGACGGGGACTACATTCTGGCAATGCTCGACCAGTACCACGTCAACCGCCAGCGCGTTCAGCGCACCACATTTGCGCCAACCTCCATGTCGCAGGTGATGACCGATCCCAGCGGACAGCGCACCTTTTTCCACTCGCCGGGGGCCAACCGCCTGCTGGATCTACCCGCCTTCGATCGCTTAGACGGATCGATGAAGATCTTCCATCTCGGCTATCTCCTGCTGCTCGACAGCCTGGATATGCCCGATGACGAATTCGGCACCCGCAGCGCGCGGCTGCTGGCACAAATGCGTGACCAGGGGTATGAAACCTCGCTCGACCTGGTTTCCCGCAAGGGCGACCCGCGCTATCAGCCGCTGGTGCTCCCTGCCCTGCGCCATCTCGACTATCTGGTCATTAACGAGCTGGAGGCCGGTGAGTTTAGCGGCCTGACAATGCGTGACGAAAACGACGCCCCGCACGTTGCCCATATCGCCGACGCCGCGGCGCAGCTGCTGGCGGCCGGGGTACGCCAGCGGGTGGTGATCCACTGTCCGGAAGGAGCATGGGGAGAAGCACATGGTGAAGAGGGTCGCTGGATCCCGTCATGGATGCTGGAGCAGGAAGAGATTATCGGCAGCGTCGGCGCGGGCGATGCCTTTTGCGCAGGCTTTTTATACGGCTGCCATGAATCGCTGCCGCTAACAGAGAGTATTTATCTGGCACACGCCTGCGCGCGAGCAAGCCTGCTGGCCGCCAATGCGATTGATGGCGCAAAAACGCTGGCCGAGCTGCAGGCGTTTATTCGCGAGAGTGTTTAATTTAACAATAATTGCGATTTTTCATTACAGATCTATGAATTTTACATCTCCGAACTACACTCTCTCCATCTGGCATATTCGGCGTGGGCAGCACTTTGTCCGCACGCTTTTCCGAAATGAGATAGAAAGAGGACAAGGGAAAAATGTTCGCAGCCATCATCATCGGTATTTTCATTATCAGCGTTATTTATGCGCATTCACGCGGCAAAGAAAAACAGACGCTTTCTCGTCAGCTCTTCGACCATTCGACGTTCATGGCGCCCATCAATATGTTTATGACGGCTTTTTCTTCCCTGCCCGCCAGGCAGCCTTTCTTTAAAACAGAGCGCTTCCCGGAATTAAATAAGCTGACGGAAAACTGGCTGATTATTCGCGAAGAGGCGCTGCGTTTGCAGCACCATATTAAGGCGGCGGAAAATAATAACGACGCTGGCTTTAACACCTTTTTTAAACGCGGCTGGAAACGGTTTTACCTGAAATGGTATGCCGATGCCCATCCCTCCGCGCAGTCTTTATGCCCGGTGACGACCCGGCTGGTGAGTGAAATCCCCTCGGTGAAGGCGGCCATGTTTGCCGAGCTGCCGGCGGGTGCAAAGCTTGGCAAGCATCGTGATCCCTATGCGGGCTCGGTTCGTTACCATCTGGGGTTATTCACACCGAATGACGACCGATGCTTTATTGAAGTCGACGGGCAGCGCCACAGCTGGCGGGATGGTGAAGCCGTTATTTTTGATGAGACCTACGTCCACTGGGCAGAGAATAAATCGGATCAAACGCGCATTATTCTCTTCTGCGATATTGAGCGTCCGATGAAATGGCGCTGGGCGCAGGCGGTTAACCATTGGGTGGGGACCACGCTGATGTCTGCAGCCAGCTCACCGAATGACGAAAATGACAGCACCGGCGGCATAAACCGCATTTTTAAATACGTTCATGCGGGCCGCGAGCGGGGGCAGCGTCTGAAAAAAAGAAACCGTAAGGCTTATTACGCCCTCAAGTATCTGTGCATCATCGCAATTTTTGCCGCCATCATTGTTCCGGCAATAACGTAAGCCTTATGCCGCCTGCTCGGGCCGGCTCACGTCGGTGGCAAACACGTAACCCAACCCGCGGATGGTTTTGATGAGCGCAGGCTGATGCGGGTTAGCCTCTATTTTCCGGCGCAGGCGCATGATCAGCACGTCAATCGTGCGGTCGAACACGTCGGCGCTTTCGCTGTGGGTCAGCTCAAGCAGCCTGTCACGGCTTAGCACCCGACGGGCATTCTGCGTGAGCGCCAGCAGCAGGCCATACTCGCCCTGGGTTAAGGGGACGGGATTACGCTGCGGATCGCTCAGCTCGCAGCGGGTGGTATCAAGCGTCCATCCGTTAAACGCAATGCCCGCAACGGGCGCTGCGGAGGGTTCCGCAGCCAGCACGCCCGTACGGCGCAGTACCGCTTTTACGCGGGCGACCACCACGCGCGGGTTGAACGGCTTGCCAATATAATCGTCGGCCCCCATCTCCAGCCCCACCACCACGTCTGACTCGCTGCCCAGGCCGGTTAACATCACAACCGGTAGCGCCGGACGCTGCTTTTGCAGCTGCAGCAGAACCTGCAGTCCATTAATATCCGGCAGCATCATATCCAGCAGTACCAGCGCGATATTTGGCTCCTGTTGCACCTGCCGCAGTGCATCCTGGCCGTTATGGCAGACAAGCACGCTAAAGACGTGCTCGCTCAGCACATCCTGAAGCAGTTCGCAGACTGCCGTATCGTCATCAACCACCAGAATCGCCGGTTTCATCGTATGCTTCCGTCAGGGGATTATGTTAAGTCTGAACTATTCTGCCGTCGGCTCCAGTCAAAAGGTTTTTTCAGTGACGGAAATTCAACCCATGTCACATCCGCCGCCCCGTCGACACGTCAATTTTGACGATTGACTGCTTTTTGTCAGGGTTTTCACCCCGGATGGGCCGTAAAGTCAGGGGATACCCATACAAAAAACATGGCATAGAAGCTGCATAGTGGGTGCGAACGATTCGATTAACTGGAGCAGACTGATGAAAAAAGTCGTCACGGTTTGCCCTTATTGTGCCTCAGGTTGCAAGATCCACCTGGTGGTCGATAACGGCAAAATCGTCCGGGCGGAGGCCGCACAGGGGAAAACCAATCAGGGCACGCTGTGCCTGAAAGGTTACTACGGCTGGGATTTTATTAACGATACCCAAATCCTTACCCCGCGCCTGAAAACCCCTATGATCCGCCGCGAGCGCGGCGGCAAGCTGGAAGCCGTCTCCTGGAACGAGGCGCTGGATTACGTCGCCGCGCGCCTGAGCGCCATCAAGGCCAAGTATGGCCCGGATGCCATCCAGACTACCGGCTCTTCCCGCGGGACGGGAAATGAAACCAACTATGTGATGCAAAAATTCGCGCGCGCCGTTATTGGTACTAATAACGTCGACTGCTGCGCTCGCGTCTGACACGGCCCATCGGTTGCAGGTCTGCACCAGTCGGTCGGTAACGGCGCAATGAGTAACGCCATCAACGAGATAGATAATACCGATCTCGTCTTCATCTTTGGTTATAACCCGGCGGATTCTCACCCTATCGTCGCGAACCACGTTATTCGCGCTAAACAGAATGGGGCGAAAATCATCGTCTGCGATCCGCGCAAAATTGAAACCGCGCGCATTGCGGATATGCACATTGCATTGAAAAACGGCTCAAACATCGCGCTGTTGAACGCAATGGGGCACGTCATTATTGAGGAGAACCTGTACGACCAGGCGTTTGTCGCGACCCGTACAGAAGGCTTTGAAGAGTATAAGAAAATAGTCGAGGGCTATACGCCTGAATCCGTCGAAGCGATAACCGGTGTCAGCGCGCAGGAGATTCGTCAGGCGGCCAGAATGTATGCCGGGGCAAAAACCGCCGCCATTCTCTGGGGTATGGGCGTAACCCAGTTCTACCAGGGCGTGGAAACCGTGCGCTCGCTCACCAGCCTCGCGATGCTGACCGGTAATCTGGGTAAAGCCCACGTTGGCGTGAACCCGGTGCGTGGTCAGAATAACGTGCAGGGCGCCTGCGATATGGGCGCGCTGCCGGATACTTATCCGGGCTACCAGTACGTGAAGTTTCCGGAAAACCGCGCCAAGTTCGCGAAGGCCTGGGGCGTGGAAAGCCTGCCGGAACACACCGGGTATCGCATCAGCGAGCTGCCGCACCGCGCGGCGCATGGCGAAGTGCGTGCGGCCTACATCATGGGTGAAGATCCGCTTCAGACCGACGCCGAGCTTTCTGCAGTGCGTAAAGGGTTTGAGGATCTGGAGCTGGTGATTGTCCAGGATATCTTCATGACCAAAACTGCGGCGGCGGCGGATGTGATTTTACCGTCGACCTCCTGGGGCGAGCATGAAGGCGTCTATACGGCGGCGGACCGCGGCTTCCAGCGCTTCTTTAAGGCGGTCGAGACGAAGTGGGATCTGAAAACGGACTGGCAGATCATCAGCGAAATCGCCACCCGCATGGGCTACCCGATGCACTACAACAACACCCAGGAGATCTGGGACGAGTTGCGCAGCCTGTGTCCGGACTTCTACGGCGCCACCTATGAAAAAATGGGTGAGCTGGGGTACATCCAGTGGCCGTGCAGGGATGAGTCAGAGGCCGATCAAGGCACGTCCTATCTCTTTAAGGAGAAATTCGACACCCCGAACGGGCTGGCGCAGTTCTTCACCTGCGACTGGGTCGCGCCGATCGATAAACTCACCGACGAGTATCCGATGGTGCTCTCCACCGTACGTGAAGTGGGCCATTACTCCTGCCGCTCAATGACCGGTAACTGCGCCGCGCTGGCCGCGCTGGCGGACGAACCGGGCTATGCGCAAATCAACACCGCAGATGCTGAACGCCTTGGTATTGAGGACGAAGCCCTGGTGTGGGTGAACTCGCGCAAAGGGCGGATCATCACCCGCGCGCAGGTCAGCGATCGCCCGAACAAAGGGGCGGTCTATATGACCTACCAGTGGTGGATTGGTGCCTGCAACGAGCTGGTGACGGAGAACTTAAGCCCGATAACCAAAACGCCGGAGTATAAATACTGCGCCGTTAACGTTGAGCCGATTGCGGATCAGCACGCGGCGGAACAATACGTGATAGAGGAATATAACAAGCTAAAAGCCCGACTGCGCGAAAGCGCAATGGGTTAAAGCCGTTAATTGAACGTTGAATAAAGGGAGTGATATATTCACTCCCTTTTTATTTCCAATTAATTCATAAGAAATAGAAATTATTATTCTGTAAAGCGGCTCGCAGAAATAATGTAATTTACGCAGAATAAAATTACATCTTTGCATTTTAATTCAGAGAGATAAGATATGCGGCGGGTGCTTAAGACTTTCTGTCTTGAGCATTGTTGAGGGACAGAAAGTGGAAAGCCCCGGGAAATTTTCATTTACCCGAGGCTACTCCCTCAACTCCCAACAGGTTGAGAGTAGCCTCTTATTCTTTTTTTGACAAGGAGTAAAAGGCATGACGCCATTAAAAACTGCGTTAGGCATCGTCTTTATTGTTTGCCTGACGATAGTGATTTTTACCTTTATTACTCGCGGTAAGCTCTGCGAGTTCTCAATAAAGAGTGAGCATCAGGAGGTGGCGGCAAAATTAGCCTGCAACGCAGGCTAATCTCTACGGGCGGAACAACGGTTCCGCCCGGCTTGTAGGATGCTGGGGTCTTAATGCACCCGTTTTTTTCTTTTGCGCCCGCGATTATACTGCGCGGCGTGTACCCAGATGATAAGAGTCCATGAAAGCCATTTTTCTGTTGTTATTGTTTTTAACGTCCTTTGCCCGCGCGGATGAGATAGGCAGCCAGTATCGGAAACAGGCGGAAGCCGGCGATGCCCGCGCCCAGTATTATCTTGCCGATACGTACTTCAGCTCCGGCGACAGCAAGCAGGCCGCGCTGTGGGCCGAGAAAGCCGCGAAAGGCGGCGATGTCGACGCCATGGGGTTGCTCTCGCAAATCCTCTTTACGCAAGGTGATTACGCACAGGCCAAAGCCCTGGCCCAACAGGCAAACATTGCTGGCAGCAAACGCGGTGCGATCATGCTGGCGCGCATTCTGGTGAATACTCAGGCGGGGAAAACTGACTATCCCCAGGCCATCAGACTGCTGCAAACGGCGACCGAAGATATCGACAGCGACTCTGCGGTCGATGCCCAACTGCTCCTGGGTCTGATTTATGCCAACGGCGTCGAGGTAGCGCAGGATGACGTGCAGGCCGCCTCGTGGTTCAAGCGGAGTTCAGCCCTTTCGCGTACCGGCTATGCCGAGTATTGGGCTGGGATGCTGTTCAGGCAGGGTGAGAAAGGCTTTATCACGCCCAATAAACAGAAAGCACTGTACTGGTTGAACCTGAGCTGTACGGAAGGGTTTGATACGGGGTGCGAAGAGTTTGATGCGTTGAGCGGGGAATAAAATCCCCTCACCCTAACCCTCTCCCCAAAGGGGAGAGGGAAGACAACGTTACATTACTGGTCAGCAGTCTTATCAAAACGACCCAGCACCTCGCGTTCATACGCCAGCGCCTTTTTACGATCGAATTTGTGTTCCCATTTGGCTATAACCAGCACCGCCAGCGCATTACCCACCACGTTCAGTGCCGTACGCGCCATGTCGAGGATACGGTCCACACCGGCGATAAAGGCCAGACCTTCCAGCGGAATGCCTACGCTGCCCAGCGTCGCCAGCAGCACCACGAACGAAACGCCCGGTACGCCTGCGATACCTTTAGACGTCACCATCAGCGTCAGTACCAGGACGATCTCCTGCCACAGCGACAGGTCAATGCCGTACAGCTGGGCAATAAAGATAGCGGCGATACTCTGGTACAGCGTGGAACCATCCAGGTTAAAGGAGTAACCGGTTGGTACCACGAAGCTGGTAATAGAGGCAGGCGCGCCGTAGGCTTCCATCTTCTCAATAATACGCGGCAGTACGCTCTCAGAGCTTGCCGTGGAGTAGGCCAGAATCAGCTCATCTTTCAGGATACGGATCAGAATCCAGATGCTCAGCCCGCACAGACGCGCCACGATGCCCAGCACCACCAGTGCGAAGAACAGGATGGCGAAGTGCACCAGGATCACCAGCTTCGCCAGCGGCCACAGGGAGGCAAAACCGAAGTTCGCCACGGTGACGGCGATAAGCGCAAACACCCCTACCGGCGCGTAACGCATCACCATGTGGGTCACTTTAAACATGGTCTCGGAGATAGAGCGGAACACGGTCACCAGCGGTTCACGGTGCGTCGCGGGCAGAGAAGAGAGCCCCAGACCAAACAGTACCGAGAAGAAGATGATCGGCAGCATTTCGCCCTTCGCCATCGACGCCACGATGTTGGTCGGCACCAGCGACAGGATTGTGCCCATCAGGCCATGCGCATGGCTCTGCACGTCAGCGGTCGTACTTTGGTATTTCGAAATATCCACCGTTGCCAGCTGCGACATATCGATCCCGGAACCCGGCTGGAACACGTTCGCCAAAGTGATACCAAGAATGATCGCAACCGTAGTGATCACTTCGAAATAGATAATGGTTTTTGCACCAATACGACCTAACTGCTTCGCATCGCCGACGCCCGCAATACCGACCACCAGCGTCGAGATCACAATCGGAACCACAATCATCTTGATCAGATGAATGAAGATATCCCCTGCCGGTGAGAGCAGGTTCGCAATCAGCCATTCGCGGCTGTCGCTGTGATAGTGAAGGTAACTGCCCAGCAAGATGCCCAGCACAAGGGCGATTAAGATCTGCCAGGCAAGGCTGACTTTAACGTTTTTCATAGAAACTGACTTCCTCAATGAAGCGCCTTATTCACTCAAACTGCATGAATATGGAGACATACTGAAAGGGTATGAATTGTGTTGCGTTGGTTTATGGGATTTTTTAACGCGGCGTATGAGTATCATTTGCGCGACCTGTTGCGCAAGCCTTAAAGAACGACGCGTTTCACTCACAAAAGCGACGATGACGGCAGTTTGTTCTAATTCTGATAAATAACCTTTTGTTATAAAAACGCTTTTTTAAACATAAATGTGAATAATCGTCAGCATAAATTATTTTCCTTCAAAGATTCATTCGCTCAATTTTCATACTCTTCAAACAATGCGTGATCTGTAGCCCAAATAATAAACAAAGCTTGTAAAGCCCCTACAATTAACGTTTTTGCGACATATTATTAACATCTTACAAGGAGAAAAAAAGCCATGAGCCAAATACACAAACATGACATTCCCGCAAATATTGCGGACCGTTGCCTGATCACCCCGGAGCAGTACCACGAGAAATATCAGCAATCTATCACCGCCCCGGACACCTTCTGGGGTGAGCAGGGTCATATCCTTGACTGGATCAAACCTTACCAGAAGGTGAAGAACACCTCCTTTGCGCCCGGCAATGTCTCCATTAAATGGTATGAAGATGGCACCCTGAACCTGGCGGCGAACTGCCTTGATCGTCACCTTGCCGAGCGCGGAAACGAGACGGCGATTATCTGGGAAGGCGATGATGCCTCCCAGAGCAAACACATTACCTATAAAGAACTGCACCGCGACGTGTGCCGCTTCGCCAACGTCCTGCTGGAAAAAGGCATTAAAAAAGGCGATGTGGTCGCTATCTATATGCCGATGGTGCCGGAAGCGGCGGTAGCCATGCTGGCCTGCGCGCGTATTGGTGCGATCCACTCCGTTATCTTTGGCGGTTTCTCACCAGAAGCGGTTGCGGGCCGTATTGTCGATTCCAGTTCAAAACTGGTGATCACCGCCGATGAAGGCGTGCGCGCCGGACGCGGAATCCCCCTGAAGAAAAACGTCGACGAAGCGCTGAAAAACCCGAACGTCAAAACGGTCAGCAACGTCATCGTCCTTAAGCGTACCGGCGGCAAAATCGACTGGAACGAGGGGCGTGACCTGTGGTGGAGCGACCTGATTGAAAAGGCGAGCGACCAGCATCAGCCCGAAGAGATGAACGCAGAAGATCCGCTCTTCATTCTTTACACCTCCGGCTCGACCGGTAAGCCGAAAGGCGTGCTGCACACCACCGGCGGCTATCTGGTCTACGCGGCCACCACCTTCAAATACGTCTTTGATTACCATCCGGGCGACATCTACTGGTGTACAGCCGACGTGGGCTGGGTTACCGGACACAGCTACCTGCTGTACGGCCCGCTGGCCTGTGGCGCAACGACGCTGATGTTTGAGGGCGTACCGAACTGGCCGACTCCGGCGCGGATGTGTCAGGTGGTCGACAAGCATCAGGTCAATATTCTCTACACCGCGCCAACGGCGATCCGCGCATTAATGGCGGAAGGCGATAAAGCCATCGAAGGCACTGACCGCTCTTCATTGCGCATCCTCGGTTCCGTGGGTGAGCCCATCAACCCGGAAGCCTGGGAGTGGTACTGGAAGAAAATCGGCAACGAGAAATGCCCGGTCATGGACACCTGGTGGCAGACCGAAACCGGCGGCTTTATGATCACCCCAATGCCGGGCGCCACGCAGCTGAAAGCAGGCTCGGCAACCCGTCCGTTCTTCGGCGTGCAGCCTGCGCTGGTGGATAACGAAGGCAACCCTCTGGAAGGCGCCACCGAAGGCAACCTGGTGATCACGGACTCGTGGCCGGGTCAGGCGCGTACCCTGTTCGGCGATCACGATCGCTTCGAGCAGACCTACTTCTCGACCTTTAAAAACATGTACTTCAGCGGCGACGGCGCGCGCCGTGATGAAGATGGCTATTACTGGATTACCGGACGCGTGGACGACGTGCTGAACGTCTCCGGCCACCGTCTGGGCACCGCGGAGATTGAATCTGCGCTGGTGTCGCATCCGAAGATTGCCGAAGCGGCTGTTGTGGGCATTCCGCACAACATTAAAGGCCAGGCGATTTACGCGTACGTCACCCTGAACCACGGGGAAGAGCCGTCGCCAGAGCTGTATACCGAAGTGCGCAACTGGGTGCGTAAAGAGATTGGCCCGCTGGCCACGCCGGACGTGTTGCACTGGACCGACTCTCTGCCGAAAACCCGCTCCGGCAAAATTATGCGTCGTATCTTGCGCAAAATCGCGGCAGGGGACACCAGCAACCTCGGTGATACCTCAACGCTCGCGGATCCTGGCGTGGTGGAAAAACTGCTCGAAGAGAAGCAGGCCATCGCAATGCCTTCCTAGTGTTTTCTCCCTCTCCCCTCACCCTCTCCCCATAGGGGAGAGGGGATAAAAACAAACCAACCTTACCTTTGGAGACTCTGTGATGAATGACCATATTTGTCAGCAGATAGAGAATAGTGCGCACTACAGGGAGCTCGTCGATAAGCGGCAACGGTTTGCCTTCACCCTTTCCATCATCATGCTGATTATCTATGTCGGCTTTATTCTGCTGATTGCCTTTGCGCCGCACTGGCTGGGCACCCCGTTACACGAGGGCACCAGCGTGACGCGCGGTATCCCCATTGGCATTGGCGTGATCGTGATTTCATTTGTGCTGACCGGCGTCTACGTCTGGCGCGCGAACGGTGAATTCGATCGTCTTAATAAAGCGGTACTGCAAGAGGTAAAAGCATCATGAAGCGAGTCCTGACGGCGCTAGCCGCCACACTTCCCTTTGCCGCCCACGCGGCGGATGCCATTACCGGCGAGGTACAGCGCCAGCCAACCAACTGGCAGGCGATTGTGATGTTCCTGATTTTCGTGGTGCTGACGCTGTACATCACCTACTGGGCGTCGAAACGCGTGCGCTCCCGTAACGATTACTACACCGCAGGCGGCAATATTACCGGCTTCCAGAACGGGCTGGCGATTGCGGGTGACTTTATGTCCGCCGCCTCGTTCCTCGGGATCTCCGCGCTGGTGTACACCTCCGGCTATGACGGCCTGATCTACTCTCTCGGCTTCCTCGTCGGCTGGCCGATCATTCTGTTCCTGATTGCCGAGCGCCTGCGCAATCTGGGCCGCTATACCTTCGCCGACGTGGCCTCGTATCGCCTGAAGCAGGGGCCGATTCGCACCCTCTCCGCCTGCGGCTCGCTGGTGGTGGTGGCGCTGTACCTGATTGCGCAGATGGTCGGCGCGGGTAAATTGATCGAACTGCTGTTCGGCCTGAACTACCACATCGCGGTAGTGCTGGTGGGCGTGCTGATGGTGATGTACGTTCTGTTCGGCGGCATGCTCGCCACCACCTGGGTGCAGATCATCAAAGCCGTTCTGCTGCTGTTCGGCGCCAGCTTTATGGCCTTTATGGTGATGAAGCACGTTGGCTTCAGCTTCAATAACCTGTTCACCGAAGCGATGGCGGTCCACCCGAAAGGGGAAGCCATCATGAGCCCGGGCGGGCTGGTGAAAGACCCGATATCGGCCCTGTCGCTCGGTCTGGGCCTGATGTTTGGCACGGCGGGTCTGCCGCATATCCTGATGCGCTTCTTCACCGTGAGCGATGCGCGTGAAGCGCGCAAGAGCGTCTTCTACGCTACCGGCTTCATGGGTTACTTCTATATCCTGACCTTTATCATCGGCTTTGGCGCGATCATGCTGGTGGGGGCGAACCCGGCGTTTAAAGACGCGGCGGGCGCGCTGATTGGCGGTAACAACATGGCGGCGGTGCATCTGGCGGACGCGGTGGGCGGCAACCTGTTCCTCGGCTTTATCTCCGCCGTGGCCTTCGCCACCATTCTTGCGGTAGTTGCGGGTTTAACGCTGGCCGGCGCGTCGGCGGTTTCGCATGACCTCTACGCCAACGTCTTCCGCAAAGGCGCAAGCGAGCGCGATGAGCTGAAGGTCTCGAAAATTACCGTGCTGGTGCTGGGCGTCGTGGCGATTCTGTTGGGCATTCTGTTCGAGAAGCAAAACATCGCCTTTATGGTGGGGCTAGCCTTCTCGATTGCGGCCAGCTGTAACTTCCCGATCATCCTGCTCTCCATGTACTGGTCAAAACTGACCACCCGTGGGGCGATGATTGGCGGCTGGCTGGGGCTGCTGACGGCGGTGATCCTGATGATTCTGGGACCAACCATTTGGGTGCAGATCCTCGGTCACGCAAGCGCCATCTTCCCGTATGAATACCCGGCGCTGTTCTCTATTGCCGTGGCGTTTATCGGTATCTGGGTCTTCTCGTCCACCGACAATTCGCCGGAGGGTAACCTGGAGCGTGAGAAATTCCGCGCCCAGTTTATCCGTTCACAAACCGGTCTCGGCGTTGAGCAGGGCCGCGCGCACTAAGCCTTTCTCCCCGGTCATTCTGGCCGGGGAGCTTAAAACATCACCCACGCCACCAGCGGCGCAACCAGCACCATTACCACGCCCGACAGCATCATGACCAGGCTCGCGACAACGCCCTCCTGCTGGCCCAGCTCATAGGAACGTGCCGTGCCCGCGCCGTGCGACGCCGCGCCAAACCCCGCGCCTTTGGCCATCCCTTCCCGAATAGAAAGCCGCAGAAAGAGCATATCGCCCACCGCCATCCCAAAGACGCCCGTCACCACCACAAACAGCGCCACCAGGTCCGGCTGTCCGCCGAGGGGTTTAGCCGCCGCCAGCGCGAACGGCGTGGTCACCGAGCGTACGGCCAGGCTGCGCTGAATTTCGTCGGGCAGCGTAAACAGCCGCGCCAGCCAGACGGAGCTACAGACCGCGACCACCGTGGCGGTAATCACGCCTGCGCTGAGCGACATCCAGTGGCGTTTGATAATCGCCAGGTTGTCGTAAACGGGCACGGCAAAGGCGATGGTCGCCGGGCCGAGCAGCCACAGCAGCCAGTGGGATTCACCAATATAGTTTTGCCAGGAGATATGGCCGAAGACCAGCATCAGCACCAGCAGGATCGGCGTGAAGACCAGCGGCATCAGCGGCAGGGCATGAAAACGGCGATACAGCCGCTTGTTGGCAAAGTAGATCCCGAGCGTCGCAATCAGGCACAGGACGCTTATCTGAAAGTTAGTCATGTTTGTGCCTGCTGATTTCAAACCGGTAGACTTTATCCACGACCCAGGCGGTCGCCCCCAGCACCATCAGCGTACTCAGCGCGATGACCGCAAAGATTCGCCAGCCGTCCACCATCAGCAGCTGCGCATAGTTCACCACCGCCACCACGGCAGGGACAAAGAACAGCAGCATCTCCGCCAGCAGCCAGCGCGCCCCGGCGCGCACCCAGTTAAGGGGGATCACGCGACAGAGGATGAGCGTCAGCATCAGCAGCATCCCCACCAGGTTGGCAGGCAGCGGCAGGTGGAGCCAGCCGACAAGATATTCGGCGAAAACAAACAGTCCCGCGTAGAGCAGTACCTGAACCGGGACCTGGAGTCGTTGTACAACGGCAGGCGTAACACGGCTTAACGCCACGGCCATGGGGGTTTTCCTCAAAAATGAGACGAGGCGCCAGTATAGTGAGCGCACGGTGTGGACTGAAATGAATTAAAATCATCACAGGTATAGTTTCGAGGAATAATCATGGACATAAGAACGCTGCGCTATTTTGTCGAAGTGGTTCGCCAGCAAAGTTTTACTCGCGCAGCGGAGAAGTTGTTTGTTACCCAGCCCACCATCAGCAAGATGCTGAAAAACCTCGAAGATGAACTGAACTGTACCCTGCTGATCCGCGACGGGCGCAAGCTGCTGCTGACCGACACCGGACGCGTGGTGTTCGAGCGCGGGCTGGCTATTCTGGCGGAGTTCCGCCAGCTGAAAGCAGAGCTGGACGATATTAATCATCTGACCAAAGGGGTGCTTCGCCTCGGCATTCCACCGATGGTGGGGATGATGATGGCCGGGCCGATTAGCCTGTTTCGCCAGCGCTATCCCGGCGTAGAGCTGAAGATTTCGGAGTTTGGTGGGTTAACCGTCCAGCAGGCCGTCACTAACGGCGAGCTCGACGTTGCCATGACTGCCCTCCCCGTTGAGGAAGAGAGCGGCCTTGCGACGCTTCCGCTCTTTAGCCACCCGCTGTGCGTGCTGGTGCCCCGCTCCGGCGACTGGCTAAAGAGGGAGTCGGTGAAGCCTGAACTGCTCGGCGAGCACCCTCTGCTGATCTACAACGAAGACTTCGCCCTCAGCCGCCAGCTTATGACGCTGTTTAACCAGCATAACGTCAAGCCACGCATTGCGGTACGCAGCGGACAGTGGGATTTCCTGGCGGCGATGGTGCAGGCCGGCGTGGGGATTGCCATTCTGCCGCAGCCGATTTGCGAGCGTCTGGATAAAAACACGCTGCGCTGGATCCCACTGGAGAGCGATCTGCACTGGCAACTGGGCATGATCTGGCGTGAAGGGGTCTATTTGTCGCAGAGCGCGCAGGCGTGGCTGCAGTGTTGTGAGGGGTTTTGGGTGCCCACACCCTAACCCCTGGGCTCGATCGGTTCCCTCTCCCCTAAGGGGAGAGGGCCAGGGTGAGGGGCACAAACAGCGCTACTGATTCTCTATCAACAGCGCTTCCAGCAGGTCCAGATCGTGCAGCAGCTTTTGCAGCGTCTCGTTGCTGATCTGGCGCGTGGCGCGCAGGTGGTACAGTTCGGCACGCTCTGAGCGCAGCGCTGCCAGACGGAACCGGCGTTCCAGGTTCTCCTCCTGCAGCGAGCTTTCCACATCGTTACGCCCGTCCGCGCGGCGGCGAAGGTTACCAATTACGCGGGAACTCACTTCCGTCAGCAGCTGATTATCGATGTTCTCTTCCGCATCCGCGGCCAGACGCTCTTCCATTTTCTGGATGGCGACAATCGCCACTTCGGCGGTGGCGGCACGCGCAATGCGCTCTTCCTTGTGCTGCTGGGTCGAATCGCCGACATCAATATGCTGCAGCAGGATCGGCAGCATAATCACGCCGACAAACAGTGAGAAGAGAATCACGCCCGCCGCCAGGAAGACCAGCTCGTAGCGCGCCGGGAAGACATCGCCTGTCGGCAGCAGCAGCGGAATGGAGAGCACACCGGCAAGGGTGATCGCCCCGCGTACGCCCGCAAAAGAGGCAATCAGCAGTTCACGCGTTGTCCACGAGCCGAACTCCATCGGTTTTTTCTTCAGGAAGCGGACGCTGAAGTTTTTCATCGTCCACAGCCAGCCGAAACGAACCAGCATCAGCGCCAGGTAGATCAGCACGATGTCGGTAAACAGCATCCAGACCTCAACGTTCGGGTCGGCCTCCGCCGCCACCAGCGAGGACTCCATAATGCCAGGCAGCTGCAGGCCCAGGAGCAGGAACACCATGCCGTTAAAGACAAACTCCAGCATGGCCCAGGTGCTGTTTGCACGCAGGCGCATGGCCAGCGGCGCGCGGCGCATTACGCCGGAACGGGTAATGGTCATCCCTGCCGCAACCGCTGCCAGAATGCCCGACACGCCGATATGTTCGGCAATCAGATAAGAGGCAAACGGCAGCAGGAACAGCAGTACGATCTGCGTAGCGGGTTCATCGCCGCCCCAGCGGCTGAGGAAGCGCAGCGAGCGGCCGTACAGCCAGCTCACCACGAAGCCTGCGAGAATACCGCCAATCGCCACCTTGAAGAATTCCAGCGTTGCGCCGCCGACGGTAAAGACCATCGTACCCATCGCTACGGCCACGGCAAACTTCAGGGCGACCAGGCCGGAGGCGTCGTTCATCAGCGCCTCACCCTGTAAAATCCCCATGATTTTCTTCGGAATACGGCCTTCACCCACAATGCCGGACAGCGCCACGGCATCGGTTGGCGACAGCACGGCGGCCAGCGCAAAAGCCGGTATTAACGGAATGCCCGGCACCGTCCAGTAGATCAGGAAACCAATCCCGACGACGGTGACCACCACCAGCGCAAGCGCCAGGCCGAAGATCTCTCGCCCGTGCTCAAGGAATTCGCGCGTGGGCGTTTTCCAGCCATCGGCAAACAGCAGTGGCGGAATAAACAGCACGAGGAACAGTTCGGGGTCAAATTCCACGTGCAGGCCAAACGTCGGCCACGCCAGCAGCGCGCCGATGGCAATTTGCATTAATGGCAGGGGGACCTGAAAGGGCAGTACGCGTGTAACCACCCCGGATAGCGAGACCACAAGGGTCATGATGAGTATTGTGAAGAAGATTTCCATGCGTTCCCTGTTTGCTGTGTTGCTTATGTACTCCGGAAGGCGTCGTGCCTTTTATTCTATCTTCCCCAGAGTAACGCAAAAGGCAACAGGATGAGTCCTGAAAATAAAAACGGGCGGCCTGAGCCACCCGTTTTCGCATCAAAGGACAACTTAGATTGCCCAGCCGCCCGCGTAGAACGCCACCAGCGCAACGGCGATAACAACGGTGCCAACGTTCAGCTTGCGCCATTCACCGGAGACTAGACGACCGATCACCAGCGACGCGAAGCCGATCATAATGCCGGTCACGATGTTACAGGTCAGTACGATGAAGACCGCAGTAATCAGGCCAGACATCGCGTCCACAAAATCCGCAAAGTCGATTTTCGCCACGTTGCTCAGCATCAGCAGGCCAACGTACATCAGCGCTGGCGCGGTCGCGTACGCCGGAACCAGGTACGAGAGTGGAGAGAGAAACAGGATCAGCATGAACAGCACGCCGACGGTGATCGCCGTCAGGCCAGTTTTACCGCCTGCCGCCGTACCCGCCGCGGACTCGATGTATACCGCCGCAGGCGCCGCACCCACCAGACCAGAGAAGACGCTGCTCAGGGAGTCAGTGGTCAGCGCTTTGCCGCCGTCAATAATCTGACCGTCTTTATCCAGCAGGTTCGCCTGACCGGCCACCGCACGAATAGTACCGGTCGCGTCAAACACGGCGGTCATCACCAGCGCCAGCACGCTTGGGAGGATCACCGGGTTCAGCGCGCCAACGATATCCAGGCTGCCAATCAGGGAGTTGCCTTTGTCATCGCTCAGCGACGGCATGGCGAAAATGCCGGAGAAGTGGACGTTCGGATCGAAAATCAGGCCCACAATCGACACGCCGATAATGGTCAGCAGGATGCCGCCCGGGACTTTCAGTTTTTCCAGACCGATAATCACCGCCAGGCCGATCAGCGACATGATCACCGGGAAGCTGGCGAAATGGCCGAGCGCCACCGGCAGGCCGTCCAGCGGGTTCTTGATGACCAGACCGACGCCGTTGGCGGCGATCAGCAGCAGGAACAGGCCGATGCCGATGCCGGTACCGTGCGCCACGCCCTGCGGCAGGTTGCGCAAGATCCAGCTACGGATGCCGGTCGCTGAAATAATGGTAAACAGCACACCCATCAGGAACACGGCGCCCAGCGCAACCGGTACGCTGATGTGCTGACCCAGCACCAGGCTGAACGCGGTAAACGCGGTCAGGGAGATGGCGCAACCAATCGCCAGCGGCAGGTTCGCCCACAGGCCCATCACGATAGAGCCCACGCCGGCCACAAGACAGGTCGCTACAAAGACAGCCGCTGGCGGGAAGCCCGCTTTGCCCAGCATGCCCGGCACAACGATGACGGAATAAACCATCGCCAGAAACGTTGTCAAACCAGCAACGATTTCCTGACGCACGGTGCTGCCGCGGGCCGAAATTTTAAACATGGCGTCAAGTGAACCGCCAGTACGCGCAGATGGCGTAGACATAGAAAACATCCCCTGAGAGTTTTTTAGGAAGTCCGTAAGCGAGGTGGAGACGCCACTGCCAGCTAAACGTCAAATCCTTGTGTTGCGTTTGCGACGAAAGGGCGTCACAAAAAAAGCAAACGTTTAGCTCCGCGCTTACAAACGGGTGGTCAAATTAAGGCAAACGATTATCCAGCCTAATCCCCGCCCTTTTCAACTGAACTTTATCGTTTTTCGCTAAAATTCACTTATGACGCTGAAGAAATAAACAGAGGATGCGCAAACGTTATCGTCAATGCGCAATTTGTTTACATTTAATCCTCACCCGGGATGGATAACGGCCCCCCTTGCTCCAGAGTTCTTTGCCAGCCAGGGCTGTTCTCAACCTTACTTTTCCATGCCTGAATATGCGGCAGGTTGTTAATACCGCCGCGCGCCAGCAGGGCAAAAATCGGAAAGCTCATCTGGATGTCGGCCATGCTGAGCGTATCCCCGGCAAACCAGCTGTTTTTAGCCAGATGTGATTCAATAAAGCGCGCATGGGTTTCCAGCTGGCGGTTGAGGTACGCTTTCTGCACCCCCTGCCCCAGCGCTTTCCCCAGGGTTCGGATACCAAACGGCACCGGCGGTTTTCCGAGGCTGCTGAAGACCAGCTTCATTAACAACAGCGGCATCAGCGATCCTTCCGCGTAGTGCAGCCAGAAGCGGTACTGCACCTTATGCGCCGGATCTAAAGGCTTAAGCCGCGACTCGGGATCGTAAGTTTCCTGCAGGTACTCCAGAATGGCGCCAGACTCCGCAAGGATCAGCCCGTTATCTTCGATAACCGGTGATTTACCCAACGGATGTACCTTTTTGAGAGCCTCCGGCGCCAGCATGTTTTTTTGGCGCTGATAGTGAACGATCTCATAAGGCAGGCCGAGTTCTTCCAGCGCCCAGATCGCGCGGTGCGAGCGCGACTGGTTAAGGTGGTGTACCGTGAGCATGGCTTTCTCCTGTTATTCATACTTTTTAACTATAGAAAATTGAACAACACCGCGAAAAAAATTCGGCTAAAAACCGGTCAGCGACGCTGGCGAAAAAACGGGTCTTGCATAGAATTAAAGTGTCAGCACAATCCGGAACCTCCCCAACCAGCTCGACACTGAGGGGTGCTGACGTCGGGGGAAACCCTCCCGTGAACCAGCGGGATAGAGTGAAAGACAAAGACCGGGAAAAACTAAAGCGCCCTTATGTGGCGCTTTAGTTCTTTATGTGCTTTTTGCCGCGCAATCTCAATCCTCTTCCAGCAGCCGCGCCCCCGTCCCCTGCTCGCCCAGTTTGTCGCCGGGGTTACGCAGCGGGCAGTCGCTGCGCGACAGGCAGCCGCAGCCGATGCAGCCATCCAGTTCGTCACGCAGCGCGACCAGCGTATGAATACGCCTGTCCAGCTCTTCACGCCACTGGGACGACAGCTCTTTCCACTCTTTGGGGCTCAGCGTATGCCCTTCCGGCAGTACCCCAAAGGCCTCACCGATCGTGGCCAGGGGAATTCCGATTCGTTGCGCAATTTTGATTATCGCCACGTAGCGGAGCACGTCGCGAGTATAGCGACGCTGGTTACCCCCGTTACGGATGCTCTTGATTAAACCTTTGCTTTCATAGAAGTGGAGCGCCGATACCGCAACGCCGCTTCGCTTCGCCACTTCACCGGGAGTTAAAAGCACTTTAATTCGCGGCAATCTCTTTTCCATAAAACCTCTTTACCTCAAGTTAACTTGAGGAATTATACTCCCCCGCAGAGAAAACGACGAATTAACCGAGATAGTTGTATCTACAGAGGGGCAACCTTATGTCGCATCAGCAGATTATTCAGACGCTTATTGAATGGATTGATGACCATATCGACCAACCGTTGAACATTGATGTGGTCGCGAAAAAGTCGGGCTATTCGAAATGGTATTTACAGAGAATGTTCCGCACGGTCATGCATCAGACGCTGGGTGAGTACATTCGCCAGCGCAGACTTCTGCTGGCAGCGCAGGCGCTACGCTCAACGCAGCGGCCCATTTTTGATATCGCGATGGACCTTGGCTATGTGTCGCAACAAACCTTTTCCCGCGTGTTTCGCCGCGAGTTTGACCGTACGCCGAGCGACTATCGCCACCAGTTGAATTAATCACTCTCAGTGCAAAGGCTGCTGCTGCCAGGTCATAAATTCCTGGGGCGGCATCGCTTTCGCGAAGTGCCATCCCTGACAAAACTGGACGCCGCGCTTCAACAGCCAGCTCACCTGCTCTGCCGTCTCTACCCCTTCCGCAATGGTTTTCAGGCGCAGGCTCTGCGCCATCTCGATAATATGCTCGGCGATCAGGTGGCTGGTACTGTTGGTCGTTAAGGTATCGATAAACGATTTATCGATCTTCAGGATATCCACGTTCAGCGAGTAGAGGTTGTGCAGGTTCGAGTAGCCGGTACCGAAGTCATCGATCGCGACTTCATAACCCGCCTGACGGAAAGCCTGAATCACCGGCGTGGTTTTTGGCACATCGATAAAACCACGTTCCGTCACTTCAATTTTGATTTGCTGCGCGCGGACGGCGTAGTGGCGAGCCTTGTCGGAAATCATGGCGATCAGCCGCGAGGAGTGGAAATCCGTGGCCGACAGGTTAATCGAAATATAGAGATGCGGATGCTCCGCCAGGAAATGGCCCAGATCGTTGAACACCTCCTCAACGACATAGTCCGTAATCCGCTCGCTCATTCCCTCATTTTCCGCCAGCGGAATAAACTCAGCCGGGCTCATCACCTGCCCGTTAAAACCCGGCCAGCGTAACAACGCTTCCGCACCGACACACTGGTTGTTCTTGATATCAATAATCGGCTGATAGTGGACGCAAAGCTGTCGCTTGTTCAGCGCCCGGTGCAGTAAGCGCCCCGGCGAATTAAGCTCACGATGGGTACGGGACCATACCAGCAAAATAATAATGCTGCAGATCATGCCCAGCGGTAGCGTCAACGTCGCCTGGTGATAAAGCGTTTCATAAAAGCGTTTATTCGATGTCGACACAATGGCCGCAATAGGTCTTTTGGGGGACGTTACGATCGTATAAAAGCGGTTATCTTTTTGAAATACCGATTCCTTATCTCGAATCATCGAATTTAATAAAGAAACATTGGCTTTCTGGCTAACCGAAAAGAAAGCATTGGTTACCGTGTCGTACACACCCCACGAGAGAGAATGATCCGCTGACATGACTTCGCTGTATGAAAGCGGATTGACGACCACCACATAATTTCCGCGCTGCATATATGTCATTTTATAGCCAGTATAAAATGGGGTATCGCGATAATAATAGATAGCGACGTCAGGTTTACGCGTGTAATTAGCGACAGGAATGGCGTAGGGATGATCCGGTGTAAAAACGGTCGAACAAAGAAAATTCTGACCTTCAGCGTAAATTAAATCGGCGACAAACAGGCGGCCACGAACAACGTTCAGCATATATTGACGGTGTCCCGGCGTGCAAAGCTCACCCTGATATTTTTCAGCCTCGTCCCGGGCCAGCTCAACCTGTTGAATAACCAGCTCTGTTTTGTCTAAAGCCAGTTCAGCAAATGTGCGTAGCTGTGCGCTTGTTTCAGACACGGCGCGTAGCTGGGCAAACCATAGGGCAAGCATCACCGGCAGCATAACTACCATGATGATCCCTACCACCCTGAGCATTTTGCGCCGCGCGCTACGATTCATTTCCCGCCCTATATCCCTGCATGTTGTACGCCTGTAGTAATGAAGGCCGGATGCTTTGTTAAACAGGTGATTACGTTGCATGAATCATGCAAAGTTAGCAACTGACTTTTAGTATTAAAAATCTTAAATTTCGTTATGACGATAATATTTTCCCGTAAGTTAAACTGTAAGTATTCGTTCCGTTTCAATTAAGGGAAATAATTATCCAGCCCGCCGGGGCCGACGGAAAGATAACACAACAGACGATCGTTGATTAAGCCAAACGTCTAACAGCATGAAAAAAGTACAACATCGTCATGACGTTTTATGCTATTTGCTCCAGGTACTGTGTTTGTTGATTTATAAATAATCGGTCTTTACCACACTATTTTCAGTAATGGCGGAGAATAACGCCCCTGTTATAAAAACCGAATTTGCGGTATCCCCACTTGCCCGACTGGCGTTTCCGGCACGTTGTGGGTTCATCTCCTCATGCGCCGAGGCTGGTCCTGCCTACAGAATCGCTTTTCCTGGGGAATAAAATCCTCTTTTTTGATCGCACAGGCACTGGCGAATAAATCATCAATTGTGATATAGTTCACACATATTTTGTAACGAGAAACACTGTTTCATGCAGTTCGTCTGATTTGTAGAGGATGGGTTTTATGGCAACCATTACTACCAGCATGGTTCTCATGCGCTGGCCTTTGTTAAGTGCGGTACTGATGTTTTTAGCCAGCACGCTGAACATTCAGTTTCGTAAATCTGACTATGCGGGTCTTGCTGTCATCAGCACCCTGCTGGGGCTGGGTGCGGCCTGCTGGTTTGCAACGGGTCTGCTTGGTATCACCCTGTTGGATATCGCTGCCGTCTGGGAAAACATTAAAGTGGTGATGGTTGAGGCGATGAGCCACACGCCGCCAGACTGGCCGATGGTGATTACCTGATCCCTTACGGAATAAAAAAACCCAGACGATGGTCTGGGTTTTTTGTTTTTAGCACGCGGAAATCAGAACGGAATGTCGTCGTCGAAATCCATTGGCGGTTCGTTAGACGGCGCCGGAGCAGACTGCTGCTGCGGACGAGACTGTGCGCCGCCGCTGAACTGGTTGCCACCCTGCGGCTGCTGAGGCTGACCCCAACCGCCCTGCTGCTGGCTCTGACCGCCACCTGCAGGTGCGCCACCGCCCTGACGGCCACCCAGCATCTGCATGGTGCCGCCCACGTTGACCACTACTTCAGTCGTGTACTTCTCAGCACCGGACTGATCGGTCCATTTGCGGGTACGCAGCTGGCCTTCGATATAGACCTGAGAACCTTTACGCAGATATTCTCCGGCCACTTCGGCCAGTTTGCCAAACAGCACAACACGGTGCCATTCGGTCTGCTCTTTCATCTCACCGGTCGCTTTATCACGCCAGGATTCGGAAGTAGCCAGCGTAATGTTGGCAACTGCGCCACCACTCGGCATGTAGCGTACTTCCGGGTCCTGGCCCAGATTACCGACGAGAATCACCTTGTTTACGCCTCTGCTGGCCATGTTCGTGTCTCCTGAATACGTTTCTTAATAGTGTAAACGCGCGAGTGTACCATTTCCATGCTGCACTTTGATAGTTGCGTAGCACGTTCCAGAGTTCTCCCGCAACTCAACATTGTTACACAGCGAATCAGAAAATGCATTCCAATACTGTATATTCAAACAGGTCAAATTGTGTCATAATTAGCCGTTTCTGACAGCCGTTTGTCCTTCAAACAAACCAGGCAATCCGTGTTCCAACCGGGAAAGGTGAATGGATAAGATCGAAGTTCGGGGCGCCCGCACCCACAATCTCAAGAATATCAACCTGATAATCCCTCGCGACAAACTCATTGTCGTGACCGGGCTTTCGGGGTCTGGCAAATCCTCACTGGCTTTCGACACTCTGTATGCCGAAGGACAGCGTCGTTACGTTGAATCGCTCTCGGCGTACGCTCGTCAGTTCCTGTCGCTGATGGAAAAACCGGATGTCGACCATATTGAAGGGTTGTCACCTGCTATCTCTATTGAGCAGAAGTCCACGTCGCATAACCCGCGCTCAACGGTCGGTACCATTACCGAAATTCATGACTACCTGCGTCTGCTGTATGCCCGCGTGGGCGAGCCGCGCTGCCCGGACCACGACGTCCCGCTGGCGGCGCAAACCGTGAGCCAGATGGTCGATAACGTGCTGTCGCAGCCGGAAGGCAAACGCCTGATGCTCCTTGCGCCAATCATCAAAGAGCGTAAGGGCGAACACACCAAAACGCTGGAAAATCTGGCAAGCCAGGGCTATATCCGCGCCCGTATCGACGGCGAAGTGTGTGACCTGTCCGATCCACCAAAGCTGGAGCTGCAGAAGAAGCACACCATCGAAGTGGTGATTGACCGCTTTAAGGTGCGCGACGATCTCGCCACGCGCCTGGCGGAATCCTTTGAAACGGCGCTGGAACTCTCTGGCGGCACGGCCGTGGTCTCCGACATGGACGATCCAGAAGCGGAAGAGCTGCTCTTCTCCGCCAACTTTGCCTGCCCGATTTGCGGCTACAGCATGCGCGAGCTGGAACCGCGCCTGTTCTCCTTTAACAACCCGGCGGGCGCGTGCCCGACGTGTGACGGCCTGGGCGTGCAGCAGTATTTCGATCCGGATCGCGTGATCCAGAACCCGGAGCTGTCGCTGGCGGGCGGGGCCATTCGCGGCTGGGACAAGCGTAACTTCTACTACTTCCAGATGCTGAAATCGCTGGCAGAACACTACAAGTTCGACGTTGAAGCGCCGTGGGCCAGCCTGAGCCCGAACGTGCACAAAGTGATCCTGTTCGGTTCCGGTAAAGAGCACATCGAGTTCAAATACATGAACGATCGCGGCGATACCTCCGTGCGTCGCCACCCGTTCGAAGGGGTGCTGCACAACATGGAGCGCCGCTACAAAGAGACTGAATCCAGCGCGGTGCGCGAGGAGCTGGCGAAGTTCATCAGCAACCGCTCCTGTGCCACCTGTGAAGGAACGCGCCTGCGCCGCGAAGCGCGCCACGTGTTTGTGGAAAACACAGCGCTGCCGACCATCTCAGACATGAGCATCGGCCACGCGATGGACTTCTTCAATAACCTGAAGCTCTCCGGCCAGCGCGCGAAAATAGCCGAAAAAGTGCTGAAAGAGATTGGCGATCGCCTGAAATTCCTGGTGAACGTCGGCCTGAACTACCTGACGTTATCCCGCTCGGCAGAAACGCTCTCCGGCGGTGAAGCGCAGCGTATACGTCTGGCGAGCCAGATTGGCGCGGGTCTGGTAGGCGTGATGTACGTACTGGATGAGCCGTCCATCGGCTTGCACCAGCGCGACAACGAGCGTCTGCTCGGCACGCTGGTCCACCTGCGCAATCTCGGCAACACGGTAATCGTGGTCGAGCACGATGAAGATGCGATCCGCGCGGCTGATCACGTGATCGATATTGGTCCGGGCGCAGGCGTACACGGCGGGCAGGTGGTTGCAGAAGGGACGCTGAAGGACATCATGGCGGTGCCCGAATCGCTGACCGGCCAGTACATGAGCGGCAAGCGTAAGATTGAGGTGCCAAAACAGCGCGTAGCGGCAGATCCAGAAAAAGTGCTGAAGCTGACCGGCGCGCGCGGCAACAACCTCAAAGACGTCACCCTGACGCTGCCTGTTGGCCTGTTTACCTGTATCACCGGCGTATCCGGTTCCGGTAAATCGACGCTGATCAACGATACGCTGTTCCCGATTGCGCAGACGGCGCTGAACGGCGCGACGCTGGCCGAGCCGGCGCCGTACCGTGACATCCAGGGGCTGGAGCATTTCGATAAAGTTATCGACATTGACCAGAGCCCGATTGGCCGTACCCCGCGCTCTAACCCGGCAACCTATACCGGCGTCTTCACGCCCGTACGTGAACTGTTTGCCGGTGTGCCGGAAGCACGCTCCCGCGGCTATACGCCAGGACGTTTCAGCTTTAACGTACGCGGTGGCCGCTGCGAAGCGTGCCAGGGCGACGGTGTGATCAAGGTTGAGATGCACTTCCTGCCGGATATCTACGTGCCGTGCGACCAGTGCAAAGGCAAGCGCTATAACCGAGAAACGCTGGAGATTAAGTACAAAGGCAAGACCATCCACGAAGTGCTGGACATGACCATCGAAGAGGCGCGCGAATTCTTTGATGCCGTTCCTGCGCTGGCGCGTAAGCTGCAGACGCTGATGGACGTGGGCCTGACCTACATTCGTCTGGGGCAGTCAGCAACCACGCTGTCCGGCGGCGAAGCGCAGCGCGTGAAGCTGGCGCGCGAGCTGTCAAAACGCGGCACCGGTCAGACGCTCTACATTCTGGACGAGCCGACCACCGGCCTGCACTTTGCCGATATCCAGCAGCTGCTCGACGTGCTGCATCAGCTGCGCGATCAGGGCAACACTATCGTGGTCATCGAACATAACCTGGACGTGATTAAAACCGCAGACTGGATTGTCGATCTCGGCCCGGAAGGCGGCAGCGGCGGCGGTGAAATCCTCGTCTCAGGTACGCCAGAGACGGTTGCAGAGTGCGAAGCCTCGCACACCGCGCGCTTCCTTAAACCGTTGCTGTAATTGTCACACGGAGAGCTGCTGTCGGGTCGTTTCCGGCAGCAGCTCAACCGCCTGCTGATAGGACGCGTCCACCAGGTAGTAAATTTGCGAGCCTGGAATCGATCCATCCAGATAGACGGTGCTCCAGTGCGCCTTATTGAGGTGCTTGCTCGGCCTCACGTCATCATGCTGTTGACGTAGCAAATCCGCCAGTTCAGGGCTGGTTTTCAGCGACGCCGCCGGACGGCCTTCCACCTCTTTCACCATCGCGAACAGCACATCCCCCACCTTAACCTGCGTGGCTTTCCAGTCGCTATGGACGCTCTGCTCCGCGCCGGGCTTGCTCATGCAGTACTGAAGTATCTCCGAAATTGTCATCTTTATTCCCCTTGTAGCGTGGCGATAATTTTACGCGAACCACCGTGAATGCGATGCTCTCCCAGCCAGATCCCCTGCCACGTTCCCAACAGCAGCCGCCCGTTGTGAACCGGCAGCATAAGCGATACGCCCAACAGGGAGGATTTAATATGCGAAGGCATATCGTCTGCCCCCTCATAGTCATGCTCATAAGGAGCGTTGTCCGGGACGCTCTTCAGAAAATGGTGCTCCATGTCTGACCGGACGGTGGGATCGCAATTTTCATTAAGCGTGAGAGAGGCAGACGTGTGCTGAAGGAGCAGATGCAGCAAACCCGTTTTGACCCGCGGCAGGTCGCGGATTTGCCCGATGACTTCGTCCGTCACCAGATGAAATCCGCGTGGTTTAGCGCTTAAGGTCAGGGTCTGTTGATACCACATGTGCTGCTCCGTAATGAAAGATGAATCTTTCTAAGTGTGCAGCAAGAAGGCGAAAGGTAAAACCCGCAGCGACGAGATTTGCTTAAAAAAGAGTCAAACTCGTCGCCTGCGGTTTAATACTCAGAGTTCACAATGACCTCTTCGCCAAACTTTCCGGCCATCGGCAGCGGTCGATAGGTCGAGTTAGAGGCACGCAATACCCTGATCCCTCTGGCACCCACGTCATGCGCGGCGGTGATGTCGTTATCCGAATCGCCGTAGAATACTTTGATATTTTTCTTTTCCAGCCACTGGGTTTTGGTGTTTTGCCCTTCTTTGTCACCGGCAAAAATCACCGGATTCATGCTGGCTACCGGGATCTGAAAATCATCCTGCAGGGTTTTGGAGACGGTTTCCGTTTTGGTCTGACTGCGGCCGGTCACAAAGTAAATGCTGTCCCCGCGCTTCACGTGCATGGCAATAAGCGCACGGGCAACCTCTTTCGGGATGCTGAATTCGTCCCAGCCGTTATTCATTTTTTCCCAGAATTCCGGGTTCTTCAGATACGCTTCGCTGTCGGGCGAATACATTTTTTTTCCGCGCCAGAAGCCCGGGCTGGAGAAGAGAACGGTATCGTCAATGTCAAAACCCACGGCCATTGGCGCACGGCCCATCAGGCTGTTTTCGATTTGAGCCACGGAAACCCAGTGAATGGGCGCCTGCTCGGCAAGCATGGCGGCAGTGGTACCGGTGTAAAGCGGCGTCGGGGCAGAAGCTCGCGCGACGACGGCGCTATTAAGCGAGAACAATAAGCAGGCGGCGCTGAGCGCCAGTGTGATCTTGCGCATTTTTTCCCCTGAAAATTCAGTTTGTTATCGTTTTAATTTGAGCGAACGGTCAAAAAACTATCCGACCATAACCCCAGCGGGAGGTGAAGGGAAGGAGTTTTTACTTATGAAGATGAATAAAAAGAAGACGATCACAAAGCGCAGATGTGACGTGTAGGCCCGGTAAGCGAAGCGCCACCGGGCAAGATTCTTGTACGGCCTGATGTCCTCACCCCAACCCTCTCCCACAGGGAGAGGGGGAAATGAATAGTGAGTACTTACATTACAGCGGCAAACGCCTGCGCCACGCGATGAACGTTGCTGGAATTCAGACCCGCCACGCACATACGGCCGCTGGCAATGAGATAAACGCCGAACTCTTCGCGCAGGCGATCGACCTGCGCCGCGCTCAGTCCGGTATAGCTGAACATCCCGCGCTGCTTGAGCAGATAGTCGAAGTTATGTCCCGGCACCGCCTCTTTCAGGACGTTAACCAGTTCCTGACGCATCGACAGAATGCGCTTACGCATCGCTTCCACTTCGCCAAGCCAGGACGCTTTCAGCTGCTCGTCACCGAGAACCGTCGCCACCACCTGCGCACCAAAGTTTGGCGGGCTGGAGTAGATACGGCGTACCGTCGCTTTCAGCTGGCCGAGCACGCGGCTGGCTGCTTCGGCATCCTCACAGACTACGGACAGACCGCCAACGCGTTCACCGTACAGGGAGAAGATTTTAGAGAAGGAGTTACTAACCAGAGCAGGCAGCCCGGCGCTGGCTACGGCGCGGATGGCGTAAGCATCTTCTTCCATGCCCGCGCCAAAGCCCTGGTAGGCAATGTCGAGGAACGGGATCAGGTCACGGGCCTTCAGTACCTCAATCACCGTATCCCACTGGGCGTTAGTGAGATCTGCACCGGTCGGGTTATGGCAGCATGGGTGCAGCAGCACAATACTGCGCGCCGGCAGCGTGTTCAGTTTTTCCAGCAGCGCTTCAACGCGCACGCCGTTAGTTTTGCTGTCGAACCACGGATAGGTCTCGACCTTGAAGCCTGCGCCCTCGAAAATCGCAACGTGGTTTTCCCACGTCGGGTCACTGACCCACACGCCTGAATCCGGGAAGTATTTTTTCAGGAAGTCTGCACCCACTTTCAGCGCACCCGAGCCGCCCAGCGTCTGGATGGTCGCCACGCGTTTTTGCGCGAGCACCGCGTGATCGGCGCCGAACAGCAGCGGTGCAATGGTGTTGCGATAAGCGTTTAGCCCTTCCATTGGCAGATAAAGAGAAGCGCCGTGTGGAACAGCGTTCAGACGCGCTTCGGCTTCGGCAACGGCTTTTAATTGAGGAATGATGCTATCCTCGTTGTAATACAGACCGATGCTGAGGTTCACTTTGTCGCTGCGAGGATCTTCTTTGAAACGCTCCATTAAGGAGAGGATAGGGTCGCCGGCATAGGCGTCAACTTTCTGAAACACGCGATGGTTCTCCGGAATTGGATGAGGCAGGGATTTCAACAATAAACCGGAATATCACGCAACACCACCCCTTAGGATTATCCTGCGATCGGCATAGGTTTTTTGCGTCCTTTAGCCATGACATTTACCCAATATTTTCCCCTTCTCGCTTTCCGTAATGTGACTCCTGCGCAACCGCGCATTCACTGATTCAAGGAGTTCACATCATGGATTCACAATTTATTGGTTCAGTTATTAACGCCCTGCCGCTGGAGCATATGATCGGCGGTCCGCTGCAGGCGATGATCAAAGCACAGGTTCAGGCGAGCAAGTCCTATACCGACTTCCTGCTCTCTGTCTGCATTAAAGACGGCAAAGCCGTCGCGATCGAGTTCGACTACGACGAAACCGTGGTAGACGAACAAGGCGTGAACAAAGGCAGCGTGACCCGCAAGATGAGCATTCCGCTGCTGGCGGCGATCACGCACCCTATCATCTGTATCGAAGACGGCACCATCGACTTTGAGCTGGAAGTGAGCCAGAGCGAAGCCAGTTCCAGCAGTACCGAAGCGGAGGCCTCCGTGGAAGCGTCCGTCGGCTGGGGTGTCTTTAAAGCCAAAATGACCGGCAAAGTCTCCCATAAATCGGAGCAGACCCGTTCGACCGATACACGCGCGAAATATTCCATTCATACCCAGATTAAACGCCAGGAACCACCTGAAGCTCTGCAGCGCGTGATTGACTACCTGACCAACGCCAAAACCAAGCCTGTCGCCGCGCAATAATCTTCCACGCCGCGATATACGTGCGATTCCGTAACGCAGGGGCTACCCGGGTAGCCCTTTTTCCAGGAGCGAAATATGTCTTTTAAAAAATGGCTGCGCGGCGGCAAGGATGAAGAGCCGGAAAACAGGATGGGCAAAGAGGATGAAGGCACGCCGCCTGTACAGGAAAACACGCCCCCTACGCCGCCAGCCGATATTCCCGGCGTGCCGATCTCGCTTGAAGATATTACGCGCGGGATGCAGTACGCGGCCACGGCGGCCAACGAACTGATTGCTCAGCAGTATATGAAAGCGCTGGATCCCTTTTTCGAACCTGCTGAGGACGGTTCGTTGGTTCCACGCACGGTCCAGCTGGCACTGGATGAAAAGCACTACTTTGACCTGCCCTTGGTCGCACTTTCAACGCCGCGCGGGCTGATGCTGGAGAAAATGAAGGTCAACCTGACGATCCGTACGGAAGGCATGCAGGCACCTTCCCGCCAGTCCGGTGAAAACGAATTTGGTCGCTTTCACGTCAGCCTTTCGCCTTCCAGCGATAACAAAGGCGGGCGTGACAGCCGCCACGTCGATGTGGAGATGCAGTTTACCGCGCTTGAGCCACCGGAAAGCGTTATGCGCTTGATTGACGAATACACCAACAAGGTGATTCCCCGTCCGAAAGCAGAGGAGACTCCGTAATGCACACACAACCAGAACGTACAGGTGACAAGGGTATTCAGCTGATTTGCCAGTTTGAAGGACTGAAGCTGGAGCGTTATCGCGATGCCGTAGGTTTATGGACCATCGGCTATGGCCATTTGATCCTCAAAGAGGAGATGGAAAAGCTCACCAAAATTACTACCGGCGAAGCCAAAGAACTGCTGCGCAAAGATCTGAAACGCACCGAGGACGGCGTAAAAAAGCTGCTGAACCAGCCAGCAACGCAGGCGCAATTCGACGCGCTGGTTTCCTTCGCCTTCAACCTCGGCGTTGGCAATTTAAAGAAATCAACGCTGCTCAAAAAATTCAACGCGGGCGATGCTCAGGGCGCCGCACTGCAGTTCAAAAGCTGGAATAAGGCAGGCGGGAAGGTATTGGCTGGTCTGACGCGTCGCCGCGAGGCGGAAATGAAGTTATTTCTCAGTTAACTCGACAGGAAAAACACATGAAATCATTATCCATAGTGCAAATGGCCGTTCTTTCTGCTTCCTTATTCGCCGTTTTACAGGCTACTGCCGCCATGCCAACCTGCGAAGATGAAATAAAGGAAGTTAACGCCTTTTTATCTTCTCAGGGTGTACCGCCCGTCAATAATGTGACCGAGCTGGCGACAACCCTTCGCCATATAAAAAATTTTGGCCGCCTGCCCGACCGCTATATCACGTCTGAAGAAGCCAAACGCCTCGGCTGGTCGGGAAGTGAAAGCGAATCACTTTGGGGGCTGAAACTCACTCATCAAAAATGGATCGGAGGCGACAAATACAGCCATAGCGCTCTTCCTGCCGGTCAGTCCTGGCTTAGCGCGGATGTGGATGTCGTAAAGGGGTATCGCTCTCCTGAACGTTTGATTTACAGCCTGTCAGGGCAACAGCGCTTTATCACTACCGATAAGTATCAGCATATTGTTGAGCTGGATCCCTGCCAATAATAAGCGTCCGTTACGATAATAAATCCCCTTTTTCGAGGGGGTTTATCCTTGCAGAGGATGAATGTATGTCTGACATCTATCTCCCGACCCTCATCAGCGAAGCCTTGCTGGCATTTTCAGGCTTATTTGGCGGCGTCAGTATTTCGTTTTTCTGGCAACCGCAGCGGCTGCATCAGCACAGCCGATTTATGGCAGGCATTATTTTTGGCGGAATCAGCATGGGTGCGGCCGTCGCATTAGGTGGCTTATCAGCCCGCTGGTTAAAGATAGACCTTAACCAGGCCGATATCACGCTTGGTTTAGGTTATATCCTCGGGGCAATGAGTAATGGTCTGATCGTCTGGCTGGCAAACTTTTTCCGCCGGCACGAACAGCGCGATATTTTTGATGTCGCCAGCGTCATCAAAAGCAAAGTCAGGCACGAGTCACTTTCTCCGCCTGATTTAACCCATAACAAGCCTGATGGAGAGTAAATGCTTAACATAATGAATGGCTGGGTTCTTCCCTTTATTATCCTCGTCGACCTTGTCACCTCGCTGCTCATTTTGTTTGCAGCCTATAGTCGAAGAGTCCATGCTCTGCCGGTAATGTGTAAAGTCGGCTTAGCTGCCCTCGCCTTTGGCTTTTTTGGTGAGAGCAGTTTAAACATGAAATTTATCCTTACTGGGGCTGATATACTGAGTGACAGTTTTCCCTTCTGGCTATTGCAGGACTTTGGAACTCTGGTGGTCGTGATATACTATTTCAAATCTCAGTATCATTAAAAAAAGCGCGACAGTATTCTGCCTGTCGCGCTTTTCACTAAACATAGTTTGATACCAATCCTGCGTCTTACAAAAACGGCCTAATTGCCCATATATTTAAAATAGAGCATTGCAGCCTGTGTTCGATTGTTGACCTGCAATCGGTGAAAAATGGATTCCAGATGTACTTTGACCGTACCAGCACTGATATTCAGTTGTCTGCTGATCTGCTTATTTGTTCCTCCATTCGCCAGCAGCTTGAGCACTTCCTTCTGCCGACGACTCAGAGTATGAATCGGTAAACCGCCGATGGGTTGTTCTCGCTGAATCACGGCCTGCTCCGGAAAGCAGACCACACCCGAGGAAACCATGCTAAGTATCTGGCTGATTTTCTCGGCGGGAAGATCCTTAGTAAAAATGCCCTTAATGCTTTGACGAATGTAGAAGTTGAATATCTTATCCGTCGTTTTTCGTAACATTACCACGATCGGTAGCTCAGGCCAGTTTGACATCAAATTTGTGATAAAATCACGGCATTTCATTTCACCATCCAGCAAAATAATGCTGACTGGCATAGAGGTTAAAATTGCGTGTGCATCTTCAAAGTTGTTCGCTGAAAAAACAGTGCATTCCGGCATTACGCGTTCCAGCTCTGTTTTCATACCGTGAATGAAGATCGGTAATTCATCGATCATTAATATGTTCATTGTAGCATAACCCCGTGTGAAATCTATTTTCTTAGATTATTCAACTAACTTATTCCGAAATTAAGTATGCGTGCTATTGCAGAACTGTAAAAACAGCATTCGGCATAAGGCAAATGTCATATGCCTAAGCAAAACGTTAAGCAGTGCTACACATTAAACATAGCCATATTTAATTAAGAACGAACTTATCGCTATCAAAAATACCCTGGGCTTAATAGCATATTTCTCGAAATATTGCCGACACGTATTATTTAACCGCACGCGTGCCATCCACCTACATATTAATATTTCAATGAGGTCATTTATGACAATACTAACAGTGTATTTCTGTGGTACTGGTTCTAATAAGTTTGATGAGTCTCATGCTAATTACTGGAACGGCGAGCTCATTTCTTCTCTGGCCGCCAATAACAAGGGTAAAGAGTTCGCCGAATGGGTCATTCTTGATGGCCCGGGAAGCGGTAATCTTCAAAGCGATGAACTTTGGGTCAAAAGCGGAGAATATTCTCAGCTTCGGGCCCAGCTTCTGGGCAGCGGCTGGAATGAGAATGTTCAGCACGCGATCAATATTATTAAAGGGCACGTTGACTGGCAGCGAGAAAAGCTCACAAAAGAGAACTATGAGCAGCTCAAAAAGGCGGGCGTGCCGATTCAGGACGTTGAGGTTACCGGATCGTTTTGGTGGCGCAAGTATGATTATGGTGACCGTAAAGTGACCCAGCAGGCGCTGCAGCAGCAAATTATTAAAACCTTCCGTCAGGGCCAGATTCTGCCCACTCAGGTGAACCTTGTGGGATGGAGCCGGGGCGGAATTAGCTGCCATATGCTTGCGAATGCGATGCTGGCCGATCCCCTTTTGACGACTATTCCGGTGAATACTTTTGCTGTCGATCCGGTTCCGGGAATGGGTAATTTCCAGCCGGAAAAAGTCACTCTGGGCAGCAACGTGAAGGAGTATGTGGCTTTCTATGCCCGACACGAGCGTTCAAAAGGTTTCTCGTGCGTCATTCCACAGACCGATAGCACGACAAAGGTACATATTTATCCTATGTCTGGTCGTCATGCTACGCTGGTGGGAAATGCGTCGGCTAATGGGAATAGCGGGGAAAAAGTGGTACATGAACCGGGCACGATCGTGCGTCATTTTGCCGAAGTTTGCCTGCAAAGATGGGGGGTCACGCTGGATAAAAAGCTCAATCTTGATGGTGTGCAGCTGCTGGAATTGCATCAGGTCATTCAGCGTAACGCTCCGCTGTTCGCCGAAATGCAGAAAACGGTGTACACCATTTCGGAAAACGATGGGGGAGAACGCTATGTCTCACTGGGCAACACAGGAAAACGCTTCTCATCCATCCAGGGCGCGCGCTTCAGTCCAGAGTCAGGGCTGGCGTCAGATTATTTAACGAATCAGGCGATTTATAACGTGTTGAAATAAGCGTTACTTGTCCAACGGCAGCGTATGCCGTTGGACTGTTATGTACACGTTTCAGTCGACGTACTTCATCGCCACCCGAGACGTCAGGCGGGTAATAAGTTCGTAAACACTCACTTTAGTGATTTCAGCAATACGTTCAACGGGTAAACCTTCCCCCCACATCACCACATCGTCGCCGGGTTTATCCTGCGCTTCTGGCCCCAGATCGACGCAAATCATGTCCATCGCCACGCGACCAACGATCTTCACCTCGCGACCGTTGACGAGAACCGGCGTACCCGACGGCGCGGCACGGGGATAACCGTCGCCATAGCCCATCGCCACCACGCCAAGGCGGGTATCACGCTCGCTGGTCCAGGTACCGCCGTAGCCCACCGGCTCACCCGCTTTATGGTCACGCACGGCAATCAGGTTAGAGACCAGCGACATGACCGGCTGGAAGCCAAAATCCGGCCCCCAGGGCTTGTTCTCCAGCGGTGATACGCCGTAAAGAATGATGCCCGGTCGCGCCCAGTCGAAGTGCGACTGCGGCCACAGCAGGATCCCGCCGGAAGCTGCGATCGAGCGCATCCCCGGCTTGCCTTCGCAGAAGGTATTAAAGATATCCAGCTGCCGCTCGGTTGCACCGCACTCGGGCTCATCGGCACGGGCGAAGTGGCTGACAATATTCACCGGCTGGCGCACGTTTTTGCACCGGCATAGACGCTGGTAAAACGCTTCCGCGCTTTCCGGACGCACGCCCAGACGGTGCATGCCCGTGTCTAGCTTCATCCAGACGGTCACCGGCTCGCTCAGCTCGGCGGTTTCAAGTGCGGCCAGCTGTTCTTCATTGTGTACCGCCGTGTGCAGATGCTGGTCAGCAATGGTTGGCAGATCGCTGGCTTCGAAAAAACCTTCGAGGAGAAGAATCGGTTGGGTAATCCCCCCCGCGCGCAGGCGGAGGGCTTCTTCAAGACGGGCGACGCCAAAGGCATCGGCATCGGGGAGCGTTCGCGCGGTCTCAAGAAGACCGTGTCCGTAAGCGTTCGCTTTCACGACTGCAACGAGCTTGCTGGCAGGCGCCAGTTGACGCAGACGTTGCAGGTTGTGTCGCAGAGCGCGGCGGTTAATAACAACAGTTGCCGCTTGCATTTGAATTCCTTAGAAATTACTCATCATCATATTGAGGACCGGCATAGTTGTCGAAACGCGACCACTGTCCGTTAAAGGTCAGACGCACCGTTCCGATTGGGCCGTTACGTTGTTTACCAATAATAATTTCGGCGATCCCTTTCAGGTCGCTGTTCTCGTGATAAACCTCATCACGGTAGATAAACATGATTAAGTCGGCATCCTGCTCGATGGAGCCGGATTCACGCAGGTCGGAGTTGACCGGGCGCTTGTCGGCGCGTTGTTCCAGGGAGCGGTTCAGCTGCGACAGCGCGACCACCGGCACGTGCAGCTCTTTGGCTAACGCCTTGAGCGAGCGGGAAATCTCCGCAATCTCCAGCGTACGGTTGTCTGAAAGCGACGGAACGCGCATCAGCTGAAGGTAGTCGATCATGATGAGGCCGATGCCGCCGTGTTCACGGGCGATACGGCGCGCGCGGGAGCGCACTTCCGTCGGCGTCAGGCCGGAAGAGTCATCGATATAGATGTTACGTTTTTCCAGCAGAATGCCCATGGTGCCGGAGATGCGCGCCCAGTCCTCATCGTCAAGCTGGCCGGTACGAATGCGGGTCTGATCCACACGCGACAGCGACGCCAGAGAACGCATCATAATCTGCTCGGAGGGCATCTCAAGACTGAAGATAAGCACCGGCTTATCCTGCAACATCGCCGCATTTTCGACGAGGTTCATCGCAAAAGTGGTTTTACCCATCGACGGACGCGCGGCGACGATAATCAAATCCGACGGCTGAAGGCCGGCGGTTTTCTTGTTCAAATCATCATAGCCGGTATTCACTCCGGTGACGCCATCGTGCGGCTGCTGGAACAGCTGTTCGATACGGGCGACGGTGGCGTCGAGCACATCGGCGATATTTTTTGGGCCTTCGTCTTTGTTGGCGCGGCTTTCGGCGATTTTGAAGACGCGGGACTCGGCAAGGTCGAGCAGGTCTTCACTGGTGCGACCCTGCGGATCAAAACCCGCTTCGGCGATCTCGTTCGCCACCGAGATCATCTCGCGGACGACGGCACGTTCGCGCACGATATCGGCATAAGCGCTGATGTTCGCCGCACTAGGCGTGTTTTTTGACAGTTCTGCCAGATAGGCAAACCCACCGCAGCTGTCGAGCTGACCAAGACGCTCCAGTGATTCTGCGAGCGTGATCAGATCAATCGGGCTGCCCGACTCCTGCAGACGCGCCATTTCAGTAAAGATGTGGCGGTGCGGGCGGGTGTAGAAATCTTCCGCCACGACGCGCTCGGCGACGTCGTCCCAGCGCTCGTTATCCAGCATTAAACCGCCCAACACCGACTGTTCCGCTTCAATCGAGTGCGGCGGGACCTTTAACCCTGCGACCTGGAAATCACGCTCGCGAGGTTCAGTCTGTTTGTTGAAGGGTTTGTTTCCTGCCATAGTGAATGGAGTTACCGAGATAAAGAGTGGGTCGAAAGATTACCATATTTTTCTTATGGAGGGAGCATGGCAACGCGCATTGAATTCCAGAAACACGGTGGGCCAGACGTACTCAAAGCGGTGGAGTTCACCCCCACCGCGCCTGGCGAAAACGAAGTGCAGGTTGAAAACAAAGCCATAGGCATAAACTACATCGACACCTATATTCGCGGCGGGCTCTACCCGCCTCCGTCAATGCCGAGCGGCCTCGGCACCGAGGCAGCCGGCGTCGTCGTCAAAGTGGGCAGCGCGGTTAAGCATATTAAAGAGGGCGACCGCGTGGTATATGCGCAGTCTGCGCTGGGCGCTTACAGCTCCGTCCACAACGTTCCGGCGGATAAAGCCGCCCTGCTGCCTAACGCTATCTCCTTCGAACAGGCGGCGGCCTCGTTCCTGAAAGGCTTAACCGTTTACTACCTGCTGCGTAAAACCTATGAAATTAAACCCGACGAGCAGTTCCTGTTTCATGCCGCGGCGGGCGGCGTCGGGCTCATCGCCTGTCAGTGGGCAAAAGCCCTGGGCGCAAAACTGATCGGCACCGTGGGCAATGCCCAAAAAGCGCAGCGCGCGCTGCAGGCGGGCGCCTGGCAGGTGATTAACTATCGTGAAGAGAGCATTGTCGAACGGCTGAAGGAGATCACCAGCGGCAAAAAGGTGCGCGTCGTGTATGACTCGGTTGGGAAAGACACCTGGGAAGCGTCGCTGGACTGTCTGCAGCGTCGTGGGCTGATGGTGAGCTTCGGCAATGCGTCAGGCGCTGTCACCGGCGTGAATCTCGGTATTCTGAATCAGAAAGGTTCGCTATACGTCACGCGCCCTTCCCTGCAGGGCTACATCACCAACCGGGAAGAACTTGAGGAAGCCAGCAACGAGCTGTTCTCGCTGATCGCCAGCGGTGTCATCAAAGTGGACGTGGCAGATGCGCAGAAATTCGCGCTGACCGATGCGCAGCGCGCGCATGAGGTGCTGGAGAGCCGGGCGACGCAGGGGTCGAGCCTGTTGATTCCCTGAGCCCCAAAAAGAAATTGGGCTTCCCGTGGGAAGCCCTTTCTTTTTTTAGTTCGGCTGTATGTAGGGTACAGCACGATGAATTCTTTAACGGCAGTCATAGTGACAGATTCGATAAGTAAATCCTATTCTGTTCTAAGCCATGCTGCCGGAAAAGTTACAACTATGTGACGAACCCCTCAATACCTTAGTAACGGAAGCGGTTATTGCGCTGATAACCGGGCACTTTTGGCGATTTAATCGACCGAATCACCCACACCACAGCAACGGCCAGCAGTAACCACGGCAGCAGTTTGATCGTCAGCGCAAACAGTCCGCCAATAAACATGACCACCGTCGCCACCACGATAGCCGCCAGAATGCCGAGCAACGAAACGCCTGTCGCTAACAGCATGACAAAAAAGCCAATCACAAAAAGTAGTTCCAGCATGGTGCTCTCCCACGAGTTCCCGAGTAATGCATTAAGCATTACAAGATCCATGCCAAAGCTAACGTTTTGTTCTTAAAGCAAAACGCCCCGCGAGAACTCGCAGGGCGTGGTGAATTTGACGAACTTTTAGCGAAAGTTATCGCTTGTCTGCCACCAGTCGCAGCGCATGTTCCAGCACCTCAATATCGGCTCCGGCTTTATGCGCATTCTCGCTCAGGTAGCGGCGCCACTGACGCGCGCCCGGTATACCCTGGAACAGACCCAGCATATGGCGGGTGATATGGCCGAGATACGTACCGTTGCTCAGCTCGCGCTCAATATAAGGATACATCGCCCGCACGACGGCAACCGGATCGGTGTCTGCGCCTTCAATGCCAAAGATTTCGCGATCGACCGTCGCCAGAATGCCTGGGTTCTGGTACGCCTCGCGGCCGACCATCACGCCATCCATATGCGCCAGATGCGCTTTGGCCTCTTCCAGCGACTTAATGCCGCCGTTGATCGACATCGTCAGGTGCGGGAAGTCACGCTTCAGTTGATACACGCGCGGGTAGTCCAGCGGCGGGATCTCACGGTTCTCTTTCGGGCTCAGGCCGGAGAGCCAGGCTTTTCGCGCGTGGATGATGAACATCTCGCATTCGCCCTTTCCGGAGACCGTATCGATGAAGTTGCACAGGAATTCGTAGCTGTCCTGGTCGTCAATCCCGATACGGGTTTTGACCGTCACCGGAATGGAAACGACGTCGCGCATCGCCTTGATACAGTCCGCTACCAGCTGCGCGTTCCCCATCAGGCAGGCACCGAACATACCGTTTTGCACACGGTCGGACGGGCAGCCAACGTTCAGGTTGATCTCGTCGTAGCCGCGCGCTTCCGCCAGCTTCGCACACTGCGCCAGCGCGGCCGGATCGCTGCCGCCCAGCTGCAGGGCAACCGGATGCTCTTCCTCACTGTAGGCCAGATAGTCGCCCTTCCCGTGAATAATTGCGCCCGTGGTCACCATTTCGGTGTACAGCAGCGTATGGCGGGAGAGCTGGCGCAGGAAATAGCGGCAGTGTCTGTCCGTCCAGTCGAGCATCGGCGCAATGGAGAAACGGTGTGCGGGGAAAGCGGTCTGTGATTCTGACGACATGGCGAAGTTTTAAGCATCTGGTGGAAAAGGGGCGCTACTATAGCACAAAGAAAAGCCGGAGGCGCAGCGCCTCCGGTTGACTTTAGAACGTCATGCTCAGCTGAGCCCCTGCGCCCCAGGTTTCATCTTCACCGTACAGGCCCATCAGGTCAACATGCACGGTGCTAAACGGCGCGAAACCGACACCGCCGGTAAAGACATTGCTGTCGTTACCCTTCACGTCTGCACGATAACCCGCACGGACCGCCAGCCAGCTCAGCGGCGTCACCTCGGCACCGACACCCACGTACTGCGACGTATCTTCGCTCTTGAAGCCTTTGGTTTCGGTCAGATCGCCATCGGCGGTCAGCGTCACCAGGTCGTTGTGCCAGGCGGCACCGGCGGTTACCAGCGGGCGGATCTGATAGGTGTCTTTATAGCTCACCACTTCTCCCGTACGGCCATTGCGGATACGGATATCTTTGGTGTCGATATCGCGCGACATCAGGTTTTGTCCGCTCACGCCAACGGTCCAGTGTTCGCCGAAATCGGCCGCAATACCGGCATCCACGTTGAAGCCCGTATCGTCAGTACGGTAGCGGCTGTCGTTCCACTTGTTACTGTCGTAATCGTAGATTGACGTGGTGTAGTTATAGACCCAGGTTTTTTGCAGCTTTGGCGTCACGCCCACGGAAACAGGGACGCCGCCGAGGTCAAACTGGCGGGCAACGGCAACACCATAGTCGGAGACAATCGCTGCCCGGCCAGACGCGGTTGAGTTGAGGTTTTTAGTGATCTGATCCGTGCCGTTCAGCGCAGCGTCCAGGGCAACACCGGCAGCCACCACATTACTGCGTTGAATACCGCGCAGATAATCAATATCCTGCTGATCGATAGACGAGCTCACCCGGCCATGGGCATAGCCTTTCGCCATGAAGGCTACCGAAAGGACATCGTTAGGGATACTCACCGCAAGCCCTGCACCAGCCGTTGCGCGTGCGGTTTTGCCTTTGAGATAGTCCAGCTCATCGGCCAGATCTTTGGCCGCGCCCTGGAATTGATTAATGGAACCTAATGGATTGGTGATAATTTCTCTTGGCGTGAGATTATCAACCACATCCTTGTAGTGATTGATTTTGTCGTTGATGGTATCAATCTCGTCCTGAAGATTGTCCTCATCCGTTACCTGTACGCCAACGGACGGCAAAATGACCGTCACATCATCGTCAGGTTTTGCCTTTGCCAGCAGCGCGGGGTTGATTAATGCCCCACTGCCATAGCTCCCGGAGGCAACGCCAGTGCCACCCATTGCGTCGCTTCGTGATTCTGTCCAGGTATTGGCTGCTCCCGCCTGATTTGCCATAAACAAGGAAACAGCGATACTAACCACCGAAAATTTAAAATTTTTTTTCACAGTATGCCCGTTATAGTCTGTTATGAAATAACCCCTGTCTGTTATCACCCAAACAGGAACGAACTATTGCTGTGAATAAGTAGTAAAAGACCCGCTATTTCTATCCCTAAGTAAAACTCCCTTACGGCCTGTTATATTTTGTGACGGCCCTCAATATTTATAGAAGAGGAAATTATTTTTTCCCAGGTTTTCCATCATGCGGTCCAAAAAACTGGGGCGGGTGGTCTACCCAGCGATCCTCTCGGGTAGCGGCATAAACCGGGTTAAGCGGATAGTATATGCGGTTATGCTTCTTGTTGGCCTCGCCAACGACCAGGAGCCGAACCTCGTCGTCCGTGTTGTTGATAAAGGTATGACAGATGCCGGTACCGGCGGGAAAACCTACGCTGTCGCCAGGCTCCAGCTTCCACAAGTAGCCATTAATCCAGGCGTCAGGGTGGCCTTCAAGCACGTAAATAAACTCTTCTTCGTCGCTCTCCGCATGCGGATAGGACGTCCTGCGCCCAGGCGGCAGGCGCTCATGATGGATACCAATACGCCCGAGCCCAAGCTTTCGAGCCAACGGGGCGCCGATAGAAAAAAGCTCATCGCTATCTGGATAGGTCGAATCATCCGCGACTTCTACGTCGCGCCAGTGCCGAATACAGTCAGGTTTTTTCATTGTTTATTTCCCGGTTTGTAATGGGTCAGGTATAGCACAGACTGGTGGATCTCGGCGTTTTTACCAGAACATGATAAAGTGAGGGTTTTCCGTCCTATAACATCCGGGGTGCTACATGGATAAGTCCACAAAAGAGCTGTTAGCGCAGGCCGAAAAGCTGTGTGCGCAACGCAATGTGCGCCTGACTCCGCAGCGCCTTGAAGTATTACGCCTGATGAGCCTGCAGCAGGGTGCCATCAGCGCCTACGATCTGCTCGACCTGCTCCGCGAAAGCGAGCCGCAGGCAAAGCCGCCGACGGTCTATCGCGCTCTGGATTTCCTGCTTGAACAAGGGTTCGTGCACAAGGTGGAATCCACCAACAGCTATGTGCTGTGCCATCTGTTCGATCAGCCCACCCACACATCGGCTATGTTTATCTGTGACCGCTGCGGCGTGGTGAAAGAAGAGGCTGCGGAAGGCGTGGAAGACATTATGCATACGCTGGCAGCGAAAATGGGGTTTGCCCTGCGTCATAACGTGATTGAGGCGCACGGGCTCTGTTCCGCGTGCGTGGAGGTGGAAGCCTGTCGCCATCAGGACGCGTGTCAGCACGACCACTCTATCCTGGTGAAGAAAAAGCCGCGTTAGCGGCAAAAGAAAAGGCGGCCTGGAGCCGCCCTGTGGGTTATTCAGCGTTACCAGCGGTAGTCGTTACGGGTTTCCCAGTCTTTGACTTCGTTTTCCGCCTGATCTTTCGCGTAGCCGTAACGTTCCTGAATTTTACCGACAAGCTGATCGCGTTTACCTTCAATGACGGTCATATCGTCATCAGTCAGCTTACCCCACTTTTCTTTCGCTTTACCTTTGAACTGCTTCCAGTTGCCGCCGATTTCGTCTTTATTCATCATCGTGTCCTCTTAGTTAAGCGTCGGGTCGTAACGTCCGTTACGTTCTTTTCTGCTGGACGTGATAATTATTGTAGTTAAGGATTCCGTAGTTAATTTCATATTCGGAATCTTTAACCGTCACGATATATCGTGGCGCGAAGAGAACCAGGTATCGTTTTGCCAGTGGCGGTGCCAGATAAACGCCAGCGATAACCCGCGCAGCGAGAGGAAGACGGCCAGGGCCAGCCACAAACCGTGATTACCCAGCCAGGGAAGCGTTAGCAGCGTCAGACCAAACCCTGCCGCCGCGACCGCCATGCTGTTGCGCATTTCCGCTCCGCGCGTCGCACCAATAAACATGCCGTCCAGCAGATAACACCAGACGCCGACCACCGGTAAGATGACTTGCCAGAGGAGATAGTGACTCGCCAACTCGCGCAGAGCAGGTATAGACGTCAGCAATGCAACGATCTGCTCACCAAAGCAGGCGTAAACCAGACCAAAGGCCAGCGCCACCAGTCCCGACTGACGGCAGGCTGCCCGCCAGACATCCCGAAGCTGCCCGCTTTCTCGCGCACCGTACGCCTGCCCGGAATGCGCTTCAACCGCGTAGGCAAATCCGTCCAGCGCATAGGCGGTAAAGGTCAGAAGCGTCATCAATATCGCGTTGACCGCCACGATTTCTGGCCCCAGTCGAGCCCCGAAAACCGTCAGCGCGCCGAAGCAGAGCTGAAGAAGCAGCGAGCGCAGCATGATGTCACGGTTGAGGGCCAGCAGCTTACGGATATTGCCGCGCCATGCGGTTTTGAGCAGCGCCAGTGAGATCCCGCGCATCGACAGCACGCGCCAGACCATCCACAAGCCAATGATAAAGGTCCCGTATTCGGCAATCGCCGTCGCTAGCGCCGCGCCCCGCACGTTCATATGCAGGCCCATCACCAGCCAGATATCCAGCACAATGTTGAGAAGGTTGCCCACCACCAGCAAAATCACTGGCGCCCGGGCATACTGAACGCCCAGTAGCCACCCCAGCAGAACCAGGTTAGCCAGCGACGCTGGCGCGCTGAGCCACCGGATTTCAAGGAAACGTCGCGCCTGATCCAGTACCGCCTCGCTGCCGCCAACGATATGAAGCGCAAGATCGATCAGGGGTGTCCGCAATACAACGATTAATGCACCCGCGCCAAGCGCGAGTATCAGCGGCTGCACCAGCGCGCGCGCCAGACGCAGCGGATCTTTCGCACCATAAGCCTGTGCGGTAAGACCGGTGGTGCTCATGCGTAAAAAGAGCAACAGCATAAACAGGAAGCTGGTTGCCGTCGCGCCAATCGCCACGCCGCCAAGATAAACTGATGAATCAAGATGGCCTATAACGGCAGTATCAACCAGTCCCAGTAAAGGCACGGTAATATTGGAGAAAATCATCGGCAGGGCAAGACGCCACAATGCCTTATCTGATGCCGTCAGTAGTGACATGCGAAATACCGGGAAAGGTAGATGAACAGGCTACAGCGGAAGCGTAGCCTGTCAGGAAGAGATTACAGCCATTCACCGTTACGAATCACGCCTACTGCCAGACCTTCGATAGAGAAGTTCTGTTCGCGGAGATCGACCACAATTGGGGTGAACTCGTTGTTTTCAGGCAGCAACTGAACGGTGTTACCCTGTTTTTTCAGACGTTTGACGGTGACTTCATCGTCAATGCGCGCGACAACCACCTGGCCGTTACGCACATCCTGCGTTTTATGTACCGCAAGCAGATCGCCGTCAAGAATACCGATGTCTTTCATCGACATGCCGCTAACGCGCAGCAGAAAATCAGCGCTCGGCTTGAACATGGCTGGATCGACCTGGTAATGACCTTCAATATGCTGCTGTGCCAGTAAAGGCTCACCGGCAGCAACACGACCTACCAGCGGAATGCCCGTCTCTTCTTCTACTAGCAGTCGGATACCGCGTGACGCGCCTGATACAATCTCAATCACGCCTTTACGCGCCAGCGCTTTCAGGTGTTCTTCGGCAGCATTCGGAGAACGGAAACCCAGACGCTGCGCGATTTCCGCACGCGTAGGTGGCATACCCGTCTGGCCGATATGATCCCGGATGAGATCAAACACCTCTTGCTGCCTGGTCGTTAACGCTTTCATTCCGCCCCCTGGGTGTATATACAGTTATGCTGTGAGTATATACAGTCAAAGGCGATTTTGGAACCAAAAACTGCACAAAAAACCAGGGACTTAATTATTCCTCGAGGCTCATCGGAAATGTGACCAAAGCAGCGTGACCCAGGTGATAACGGCAGTGATAATCGCCAGTAACACGGCAGCAGATCCCATGTCTTTTGCGCGGCCAGAAAGCTCATGGAAATCGGAACCGATGCGATCCACAACGGCCTCAATAGCGCTATTAAGAATTTCCACTATCATCACCAGAAGTACGGAACCGATAAGAAGTACGCGGGTAATAGCATCAACATCAAGGAAACAGGCGACGATCACCGCGATGATAGCGGCGACGCCCTCCTGGCGAAACGCGGCCTCGTTGGCCCATGCGGCACGGAAACCTTTCCATGAATAGCCGGCGGCTTTGATGATACGTGTTAACCCAGTGGTATTATTGGCCATTAAAAGAACCTTTTTTAAAAAAGAGCGTCAGTAACAGGAGCCGTAGCGCGTTTCGCTACAGCCTGAAGTATGACGGGTAACAACAGAAATTTTGCGCGCTTTCTGTTATCCTTGCGCCGCAATTGCATTATTAACCAGAGGCTTTACATCGTTTATGTCCGGCTGGCCACGAATTTACTACAAATTACTTAATTTACCATTAAGCATCCTGGTAAAAAGCAAGTCTATCCCAGCAGAACCCGCGCTGGAACTGGGGCTCGATACGTCGCGTCCCATTATGTACGTTTTGCCTTATAACTCGAAGGCTGACTTACTGACGCTTCGCGCCCAGTGTCTGGCGCATGACTTACCAGATCCGCTTGAACCGCTGGAAGTTGACGGTACGCTGCTGCCGCGCTACGTGTTCATCCACGGCGGGCCGCGCGTGTTTACCTATTACACGCCGAAAGAAGAGTCCATCAAGCTGTTCCATGACTATCTCGACCTGCACCGCAGCAACCCCGATCTGGATGTGCAGATGGTGCCGGTATCGGTGATGTTTGGTCGTCGTCCGGGCCGCGAAAAAGGTGAAGAGAACCCGCCGCTGCGCATGCTTAACGGCATCCAGAAGTTCTTTGCGGTCTCCTGGCTGGGACGCGACAGCTTTGTACGTTTCTCCCCTTCCGTTTCGCTGCGTCGCATGGCGGACGAGCACGGCACCGACAAGATCATCGCGCAAAAACTGGCGCGCGTAGCGCGTATGCACTTCGCTCGTCAGCGCCTCGCTGCCGTAGGGCCACGCCTCCCGGCGCGTCAGGATCTGTTCAACAAGCTGCTGGCTTCCAAAGCGATTGCCCGCGCCGTTGAAGATGAAGCGCGCAGCAAGAAAATTTCGCATGAGAAAGCTCAGCAGAACGCCATTGCGCTGATGGAAGAGATTGCAGCGAACTTCTCTTACGAGATGATTCGCCTTTCCGATCGTATCCTCGGCTTTACGTGGAACCGCCTCTATCAGGGCATCAACGTCCATAACGCCGAGCGCGTGCGTCAGCTGGCGCATGATGGCCATGAGATTGTCTATGTCCCCTGCCACCGCAGCCACATGGACTACCTGCTCCTTTCCTACGTGCTCTATCATCAGGGGCTGGTACCGCCGCACATTGCTGCCGGTATCAACCTGAATTTCTGGCCAGCAGGTCCGATTTTCCGCCGCCTGGGCGCGTTCTTTATTCGTCGTACCTTCAAGGGTAACAAGCTCTACTCCACCGTGTTCCGCGAGTATCTGGGCGAGCTGTTCAGCCGCGGCTATTCCGTGGAGTACTTCGTGGAGGGCGGGCGTTCCCGTACCGGTCGTCTGCTCGATCCGAAGACCGGCACGCTGTCGATGACCATCCAGGCCATGCTGCGCGGAGGTACCCGTCCGATCACGCTGGTGCCTATCTACATCGGCTACGAGCACGTGATGGAAGTGGGCACGTACGCGAAAGAGCTGCGTGGCGCGACCAAAGAGAAAGAGAGCCTGCCGCAGATGCTGCGCGGCTTGAGCAAGTTGCGCAATCTTGGTCAGGGCTACGTGAACTTCGGCGAGCCGATGCCGCTGATGACGTACCTGAACCATCACGTTCCGGAGTGGCGCGAGTCCATCGATCCTATCGAAGCGGTGCGTCCGGCCTGGCTGACGCCAACGGTTAACGGCATCGCGTCCGAGCTGATGGTGCGCATTAACAACGCCGGTGCGGCTAACGCCATGAACCTGTGCTGTACGGCGCTTCTGGCTTCGCGCCAGCGCTCGCTGACCCGTGAACAGCTCACAGAGCAGCTGGATTGCTATCTGGATATGATGCGTAACGTGCCGTATTCGGTTGATTCGACCGTACCTTCTGCGACCGCCAGTGAGCTTATCGATCACGCGCTTCAGATGAACAAGTTTGAAGTCGAAAAGGACACGATCGGCGACATCATCATTCTGCCGCGCGAGCAGGCGGTGCTGATGACCTACTACCGCAACAACATCACGCATATGCTGATGCTGCCGTCGCTCATGGCCGCCATTATTACCCAGCATCGTCATATCTCCCGTCAGGAGCTATTGCGCCATCTTGAGACCATCTATCCGATGCTGAAAGCGGAGCTGTTCCTGCGCTGGAGTAAGGATGAGCTGGCGACAGAACTGGATAAGATGACGGAAGAGATGCGTCGCCAGGGGCTGATCGCCGTTTCAAACGACGAGCTGCACATCAATCCGTCACGCTCCCGTACCCTGCAGCTGCTGGCGGCCGGTGCGCGTGAAACGCTGCAGCGCTACGCCATTACGTTCTGGCTGCTGAGTGCGAACCCGTCCATCAACCGCGGTACGCTGGAGAAAGAAAGCCGGACGCTGGCCCAGCGCCTGTCCGTTCTGCACGGCATTAACGCCCCTGAATTCTTCGACAAAGCAGTCTTTAGTTCTCTGGTACTGACGCTGCGTGATGAAGGCTTCATCAGCGATACAGGCGATGCCGAGCCGGAAGAGACGCTGAAGGTTTACCAGATGCTCGCAGAGCTGATTACCTCGGACGTGCGCTTGACGATTGAGAGCGCCACGCAGGGCGAGTGATGTTAAAAAGCCGGGTGATGGTTTCACCTGACCCGGCCTGACGTTCTGCATAATAAAAGGCCCGGTAAGCGTTAACGCTACCGGGCCTTTTTTTCTGCCTTGTTAAATCATTGCATTTAGCTGAGCAGCGTAAAGGCAATCATCCCGACAATCGCACCCGTCGTGCCGAGTATGGTTTCCATCAGCGTCCAGGTTTTCAGGGTTTGCGCTTCGGTGGCGCCGGTAAACTTACCGAACAGCCAGAAGCCGGCGTCGTTAACGTGAGAGACCACAATCGAACCGCCCGCGATACAGATAGAGAGCGCGGCCATCTGGGCACCGGAGTAGTTCAGCTGTTCAATCACCGGCATCACCAGACCCACGGCGGTTAAACACGCCACGGTGGCGGAACCCTGAATGATACGAACCGCCGCAGCCAACACAAAACAGGTTACCGCAATCGGCAGGCCCATCCCGGTCAGCGCTTCACCCAGAGCCGGGCCCACGCCGGAATCCACCAGCACCTGCTTGAACACGCCGCCGGCACCGATCACCAGCAGGATAATGCCTGCAGGCTGCAGCGCCGCACCGCAGATCTCCATCACCCGATCTTTTGGCATCCCCTGACGCATCGCCAGGCCGTAAATCGCCACCAGGCACGCCACCAGAATCGCCGTGAACGGGTGACCGATGAACTCAAACCATTCGTAGGCAGTGGACCCCACCGGCACAAAGCGCGCGGCGATGGTTTTTAGACCCACCAGCACCAGCGGCAGCAGGATCAGCGACAGGCTGAAGCCGAAGGACGGCATTTTGCCCTCGCCCAGGTGCGGCTCGGTGACGTCATCCGGAATATGCAGCTCAACGTAACGGCTGATGAAGTTGCCCCACAGCGGACCGGCGATAATCATCCCCGGGATTGCCGCGCACAGGCCAATCAGGATCATCCAGCCAAAGTCGGCGTGCATCTGGGAGGCAAGCAGCATCGGCGCAGGCCCCGGCAGCAGAAACGCCGCAGCCGCCGCCACCCCCGCAAACAGCGGAATGACCAGCTTCACGAGGTTAGTACCAGTATGGCGCGCCATGGAGAATGCGACGCTTATCAGCAGCACAACGGCCACTTCGAAGAACAGCGGCAGCGCGCAAATCAGCCCTGCCAGGCCAATCGCGTAGTGCGCACGGCTGTGGCCAAAGGATTTCAGCATCTTCACTGCAATCTGGTCGACCGCGCCCGTCTCGTGCAAAATCTTGCCAAACATCGCGCCCAGCGCGACCACAATCGCCAGGAAGCCCAGCGTACCGCCCATCCCTTTTTCCATCGTCGCGGCGATCTTGTCGAGCGGCATACCGGAAAAGAGACCAGCACCAATAGAAACCACCATCAAAGCAACAAAGGCGTGCATGCGCGCCTTCATCACTAAAAACAGCAGCAGCAATACCGAACCCACTGCTGTCAAAACTAGCGTTAATGTACTCAAAACTTACTGCCTTTTATTAATGACCTCGATGGTGCTGGCAACAACACCCTCCAGTGACTGATCGATATCAACCACTAAGACGTCTTTTTCGTCTTCACCCGGCTCCTGCAGCGCTTCAAACTGCGTCACCAGCATCTGGGTTTTGAAGAAGTGACCTTTACGCGCCTTCAGGCGGCTTTCAATCACTTCGAAATCCCCTTTCAGGTAGATGAAAGAGAGATTCGGGTTGCCGTCACGCAGCAGGTCGCGGTAGGTTTTTTTCAGCGCGGAGCAGACGATCAGGGAGACTTTATTGGTACGCTGCATCGCGAACGCGGCGTCATTCAGCGCCTGCAACCACGGTTTGCGGTCGTCATCGTTCAGCGGCTCGCCGGAGGCCATTTTCATGATGTTGCTGCGCGGATGGAGGAAGTCGCCATCAAGAAACGCAGCCTGGAGTTGATGCGCCACTTCGCTGGCCACGGCTGATTTCCCGCTACCGGAAACGCCCATCAGGACGTAGACGTGGTGATCGTGATTAGTCGTGCTCAAAGGGTGTCCCTCAGTCAATTGTTACGGGTAACAGTTATCGGTAACATTGTCCTGCTGGGGCAAAAGAGAAGCAATATCCAAACGTGCGCGAAGTGAATAAGTGTGAGCTACTTCAAATTTGTCAGTTCAAATAGATCCACCCGGTGACAAGGTGAAACCTAAATCTAACATTTTCGGGGTCACCGTCTCGCCACGAATGCGCGCCAGCAGGCGTTCTGCGCCAATGCGGCCCATACGTTCACGCGGGGTCAGGACGCTCGCCAGACGCGGCTCCATCACCTGGCCAATGTCGTGGCCGTGGAAACCGGCGATCGCCATATCATCAGGGATCTTCAGCCCCAGACGCTGACACTCAAATGCTGCGCCGACCGCAAGGTCATCGTTGGTACAGAAAATACCGTCCAGTTGCGGATACTCACGTCGTGCCTGACGCATCAGCTCAATACCCGACGTATAGGAAGAGGACTGCTCCACCATCACGCTGTAGGGGGTTAAGTTCGCGTCAAGCATCGCCTGCTCGTATCCCTTCTGTTTGATGATAGTACGTTCATCAAGACGCGCACCCAGATAGGCGATATGACGGTGCCCGCGGGCGATAATGGCCGCCGTCATCTGACGCGCCGCTTCGAAGTTATCAAACCCCACGGCGATGTCGAGGCACGGCGACTGGCTGTCCATCAGCTCCACGACCGGAATACCGGCCACTTCAATCATTTTGAGCGTGCGGGCAGTGTGGGTACGTTCGGTTAAAATCAGGCCGTCAATGTTCCAGGAAAGCATCGATTCCAGACGTTCCTCTTCGAGTTCCGGCTTGTACCCGTAGTGGGCGAGCATGGTCTGGTAGCCAAACGCATCGGTGACGCTTTCGATTCCACGTAATACTTCGGCAAATACCTGGTTGGTCAGAGAAGGAAGCAGGACGCCCACCGCGCGGCTGGTCGCATTGGAGAGGATATCGGGCGCGCGGTTGGGGATATAACCCAGTTCATCAAGGGCAGCGGCAATCTTACCACGTAACGCTACGGAAACCTGTTCCGGGTTACGTAAAAAACGGCTGACCGTCATTTTGGTCACACCGACGCGATCGGCGACATCCTGAAGTACGGGGCGTTTCTTTTTCATCGTCCTGAGAAATCTTGAAGTGAGAGATTTGCTCAGTTTACCACGGACAAAGCCCATCCTTCCCCTGTCAAAGGGAAGGATGGGGATTTATTTATGTTTTATTACACCGGCGGCAGGTCAAACAGCAGAATTTCGCTTTCGCTGTCGGCGTGCACGGAGATCGCCTGCTCGTCCCAGATGGCCAGACCATCGGCGGTTGTCGCTTTGGTCCCGTTGATGGACACGTCACCTTTCACCACCTGGATCCAGACGCGGCGGTTAGCGGCAATCTGATGCACGGACTGTTCATCTTTCGCCAGCGCCCAGCGGTACAGCTCCATATCCTGATGCACTTTCAGGGAACCTTCACGCGCATCCGGGGACAGCACCAGCTGTTTGCCTTGTTTCGCGTCGAAGCGGCGCTGCTCGTAGCGCGGCGTGATGCCGGTCTCTTCTGGAATGATCCAGATTTGATACAGGTGCAGTTTTTCCGTTTTGCTCGGGTTGTACTCGGAGTGACGCACCCCGGTACCCGCGCTCATAATCTGGAACTCGCCCGCCGGAACCTGCTCTTTGTTGCCCATGCTGTCCTGGTGCTCAACCGCGCCTTCCAGCACATAGGTAAGGATTTCCATGTCTTTGTGCGGGTGGGTACCGAAGCCCTGGCCTGCATCAATCACGTCGTCGTTAATCACGCGCAGCGCGGAGAAGCCCATGAAGTTCGGGTCGTAGTAGTCGGCAAACGAGAATGAATGCCATGAGTCCAGCCAGCCATGATTCGCGTGACCACGTTCGTTTGCTTTGCGTAAGTAGATCATTGTTTTCACCCTCAGTTCGTTTCGATGGAGTAAGTGTGGACGCAAACGGCCTGGGATCATAGAGGGTGAAAATTGACTCCTCTGTTCAAAAATTGTGAACAAGTTCAGAGGAGCCGTTTTTGCTTATTTCGCGAGGGTTATCGTGGCAGGAGAAGCCTGTTCGAAGGCCCGCTCAAGGATTTCGAGGTTGATCAGAACGTCAGATTCCTTGACGTAATTCGCCGTGCCGTTTGTGAGGGTCTCAAACAGCGCATCGTAGACGCGGCCATAGTCGCCGGTTTCCGGCTTCAGCGTTTCTTTGACCGTCATGCCCTCGTCGTTCACATACTCCAGCACGCCCACGGAATCGTCTGCGGCAAATCCCGGCTCGCCCGGCATGATATTGGCCTTCAGGCTGGTCTCCTGCTGGTCAATGCCGTACTTAATGAACGAACCCCGGGTACCGTGAACGATAAATTTCGGGTAGTCGATCTTCACCAGGTGGCTGGTTTTGACGATGGCCTTCAGGTCGCCGTAGAACAGCTGGGCTTCGAAGGTATCGTCCGGGTTGGCTTTGTTGCGCAGGCTGCGAATGTCATACGCCACGTGGTCCGGGCGGCCAAACAGGGAGATGATCTGGTCCATGGTGTGCACGCCCAGACCATAGAACGAACCATCCTGAGGCAGTCCGGGCTGCGTTTCCGCCACCGGACGGTAGTAATCGAAGTGACTTTCGATTTCCACGATGTTGCCGAGCTTGCCGCTTTCAATCGCTTTTTTCGCCGTCAGGAAGCAGCTGTCAAAGCGACGGTTCTGATACGGCGTGACGGTCAGGCCTTTGCTTTTCGCCAGCGCGAACAGCTCTTTCGCTTCGGCAATAGTCGGGGTGAACGGCTTTTCTACCAGCACGTTTTTACCCGCATTGAGCGCGCGTTTGGCATAGTCAAAATGGCTGTCGGCGTGGGTGCAGACAATCACCAGCTTCACCTGCGGGTCGTTAAGCACCTCATCGAGATCGCTGGTGAAGTGGATGCGGGAGTACTGCGGAGACTGCTCTTCCGGCTTCGCGCGGCGGCGGTAGATATGGGCCACATGCCAGGTATCTTTACGGTTGAGGACATACGGCAGGTGGTAGCGGGTGGTGCTTTTACCAAATCCAATAAATGCGCAATGTAGTGTCATGGCTCAGTCCTTTTGGAAGGTTACTGAGTCTAACCATAACAAAAAAAAAGCCAGCTAAAAGCTGGCTAAAGTAATACTGGAAGCAATGTGAGCAATGTCGTGCTTTCAGGTTCCCGTAGCGGTCTTCCTGAATGCAGAGCAATAATAATCATTCTCATTCGCACTTGTCCAATACTTTTTGCAAAAAATAGCGGTTGACTCAAATTTTAAAGTCATTGATGTTGGAAGGGACTTTTAACTGACTGAGGAACAAGGAATGAGTGAGATAGTGATACGCCATATCGAACCCAGCGATGCAGAAGCTTTACGTGACATCATGTCGCATCCTGATGTGTATCACGACACGCTACAACTCCCTCATCCTTCTATGGAAATGTGGCACGAACGCGTTGCGACAAAACCAGGCCGGCGCCATCTCGTTGCCTGTCTGGACCAGCGCGTTATTGGACATATGGCGCTGGACGTAATGGAAAACCCGCGTCGCAGCCATGTTGCCACATTCGGCATCAGCGTGGCTGCGGATATGCAGGGACGCGGCGTAGGCCGCAGGCTCATGAGCGAGATGATCAACCTGTGTGACAACTGGTTGCGCATTGAACGTATCGAACTGACGGTCTTTGCCGATAACCCCGCGGCAGTTGCCCTCTATAAAAATTTTGGTTTTGAAATCGAAGGGACCGGCAAGAAATTTGCCCTGCGCAACGGCGAGTATGTGGATGCGTATTATATGGCGAGAATGAAGTAGTGATTTGCCGGGTGGCGGCTTCGCCTTACCCGGACTACGTTCGTGCAGTTGTAGGCCCGGTAAGCGCAGCGCCACCGGGCAATACATCAATACCCCGCCGTCAAATCATCCACCGAACGCGGATCTGATGCGCCAAACAGCGCTCCGTCCGGCCCTACCATAATGCTCTGGGTGCTGCCCATCGCCTCTTTCACCGCCACCTTCTGCCCACGCTGCTCCAGCAGTTTAATGGTGTCCGGGCTAAAGCCCTTCTCGACGCGCAGCTCGTCCGGCAGCCACTGATGATGGAAGCGCGGGGCGTTGGTGGCTTCGGCGACGTTCATCCCAAAGTCGATGCTGTTCACCACCATCTGCAATACTGTGGTGATAATTCGGCTGCCGCCCGGGCTGCCGGTTACCAGCCAGGTTTTGCCCTCTTTCACCACGATTGTGGGCGACATGGACGACAGCGGACGTTTCTTCGGTCCTACCGCATTCGCATCGCCGCCGACCAGCCCGTAGACGTTCGGCACGCCCGGCTTGGCGGAGAAGTCATCCATCTCGTTGTTCAGCAGAATGCCGCTGTTGCCCGCCACAATCCCGGTGCCAAACGTGGTGTTGAGCGTATAGGTCACCGCCACCGCGTTACCGTCTTTATCCACCACCGAGAAGTGGGTGGTCTGGTTGCTTTCATACGGCGCCAGCTTGCCGGGGCGGATCTCGCTCGACGGCTTAGCCTTGTTGATGTCGATCTGATCGGCAATGGATTTGGCGTACGCCTTGTTGGTCAGCGCCTGCCACGGCACCTTCACGAAGTCCGGATCGCCGAGATATTCCGAGCGGTCGGCGTAGGCGCGTTTTTCCGCTTCCGCCATTATTTGCATGGCATCCGCGCTGCCAAAGCCGAACTTGTGCATATCGAAGTTTTCAAGAATGTTGAGGATCTGCACGATGTGAATGCCCCCGGAAGACGGCGGCGGCATGGAGAACACCTCGTAGCCGCGGTAGGTGCCGCTAATCGGCTCGCGCTCCACCGCCCTGTAGTCCGCCAGATCCGCTTTGGTGATGAGCCCGCCGTTCTTCTGCATCTCTTCCGCAATCTGGTCGGCAATCGCCCCTTTGTAGAAGGCGTCCGGACCGTGCTCCGCAATCAGCTCCAGGCTTTTAGCGAGGTTTTTTTGCACCAGCTTATCGCCCTTCTTCAGCGGTTCACCGTCTTTCCAGAAGATGGCCTTGCTGTTTTCGTGATTCGGAATGACTTCGCTACCGTAAGTTTTGAGGTCGTCTGCCAGCGCGTCATTCACCACAAAGCCCTCCCGCGCCAGCTTGATGGCAGGCTGAACCACCTTGTTCAGCGGCATCGTGCCGTATTTTTCCAGCGCCAGCGAGAAGCCCGCAACGGTGCCCGGCGTGCCGGACGCGAGATGCGAGGTCAGGGATTTTTTACTGTCCGGGTTGCCCTGGTCATCGAGGAACATGTCCCGTGACGCCTGAGAAGGCGCCATTTCACGGAAGTCGATGGCGGTGGTTTTCCCGTCTTTGGTGCGCAGCATCATAAAGCCGCCGCCGCCCAGGTTCCCCGCCTGCGGGTGCGTCACCGCCAGCGCATAGCCGACGGCGACCGCCGCATCCACCGCGTTACCGCCCTGCCTGAGAATATCGACACCCACGCGGGTCGCCAGCGCATCCACCGACGCCACCATGCCGTGGGTTGCCCGCACGGGATGAAAGACATCTTCCTCCACGCCGTAAGAGACCGGAGGCGCCGCGGGCGGGTTGGCCGCCACGCTAAATGTACCGCCTGCCATAAGCGCGGCGAGGGCGACCCAGCGCAAAAACGTTGGTTTCATCATTATTGTTCTCCAGGTGAAGGGATCCATATTCCCCGCTTAAGCCTGGTTCACAACTCCTAAAAAATCATCGTCATGGTGAAATCAGGGTAAACTTAAGAGAGACCTCAAAAGGAGGAAATGACAATGAAACGCTTATTGATTCTTACGGCGCTGATCCCCTTTGCCGCGCTCGCACAGCCACTCAACACCATGAATAACCCGAACCAGCAGGGTTACGTCATCCCGAGCCAGCAGCGTATGCAGACCGAGATGATGAACCAGCAACAGCAGCAAAAAGGGATGCTTAACCAGCAGTTGAGAACGCAGACCCAGATGCAGCAGCAGAGCCTGCAAAATCAGATGAACGCCAACACCCAGCGGGTGCAGCAGGGTCAGGTGCGCGAGCAGCCGCTGCCGAACAGAAACGGCGGAATGTTAGGCGGGATGACCTCGTCAGGCAGCGGACAGCAGCATATGCTGCCGCCGCAGTCGAATGGCAGTATGCTTAATCCGCAGAACTAAAGTCCGGGCCGATCAGGTCGATTGCATCGGTACAGATGCTGTCCACGCCCCAGCGCAGCAGTTCGGCTGCACGCTGGGGTTTGTTAACGGTGTAAACCAGAATATGCAGTCCCGCATCTTTCAGCATCTTCACCCGCGCCTCATCCAGCAGCTTGTGATTAAGATGAATAGAGACACACGCTAAGCGCGTCGTCAGCTCGCGCCAGTCTTCGCGCCACTCGTCCAACAATAGCCCGCGCGGCAGCTCCGGCGCGGCAGCCTGCGCCGCCTCCAGCGCGTCAATTTCAAACGAGGAGAGCAGCGGCGCGGTCATCCCTTCCCACAGCTCGCGCGCGGCAAGGGCAATCACTTTGCCCGTCAGCGGCCCGGTGCCGGTGGTCGGTTTGATTTCGATATTGGCCATCATGCCGTGCTGGCGACAGCGATCGGCTACTTCCGTCAGCAGCGGCAGCGGTTCGCCTTTGAATTCGCCGCTGTACCAGCATCCGGCGTCGACTTTCAGCAGATCGCGCCACGGCAGCTCGCCCGCCACGCCCCAGCCGTTGCTGGTGCGTTCGAGGTTATCGTCATGCAGCAGGAAAATTTCGCCGTCTTTCGACAGCTTGGCGTCGAACTCGATCATCGTGTGACCGTAGCGAGCGCCGACGTCAATCGCCGCCAGCGTGTTTTCCGGCGCCAGCTTACCGCCGCCGCGGTGGGCGACGACGTGGGGATAAGGCCAGTTGCTCATACTCGTTGTCCTGTTTCACCGTCAAAAAGGTGCAGATGATTTTCCGGCAGGTGCAGCCACAGCGTGCTGCCTGCTTTAGGGCGCTCCTGATGCGCCAGACGCACCACCATCTTTTGCTCGCCCCAGCGCCCGTGCGCCAGGTTATCTGCACCTAGCATCTCCAGCGTGTCCATCACCAGCGGCACGCCGCCTTCCGCCTGAGAGGTTAAACCGATATGTTCCGGGCGGATACCGAGCGTCATCTTACGCCCGGCGTAGCCACGATAGTACCAGTTGATCGGCAATGCCATCCCGCTTTCCAGCTCAAAGTGCGTGCCCGTGCTGCTGATGCGCCCTTCGAGCAGGTTCATCGCCGGGCTGCCGATAAAGCTCGCCACAAAGCGGGTGGCCGGTTTCTCGTAGACTTCCACGGGGGTACCAATCTGCTCGGCAACGCCTTTGTTCATCACCATCACGCGCTGGGCGAGGGTCATGGCTTCGACCTGATCGTGGGTAACGTACAGCGAGGTGGTTTTCAGACGACGGTGCAATTGCTGCAGCTCAAGACGCATCTGCACGCGCAGCTTGGCATCGAGGTTAGAGAGCGGCTCGTCGAACAGGAATACCGCCGGATCGCGCACGATGGCGCGCCCCATCGCTACGCGCTGGCGCTGGCCGCCTGAGAGCTCGCGCGGGCGGCGCTTGAGCAGGCCGTCCAGCTCCAGAATGCGGGCGGCTTCTTTCACGCGCTCCTCGATATGGCCTTTGCCCATGCCGCGGATTTTCAGCCCCCAGGCCATGTTCTCCTCCACGCTCATGTGCGGGTAGAGAGCGTAGTTCTGGAAGACCATCGCGATACCTCTGTCTTTCGGCTCCATCTCGGTGACGCGCTGGCGGTCAATCCAGATGTCCCCGGACGTCACGCGCTCCAGCCCCGCCACCATGCGCAGCAGGGTGGATTTGCCACAGCCGGACGGGCCGACCATCACGATAAACTCCCCGTCTGCCACGTCGAGCGTGAGCGGCTGAATGACCTGGGTTTTACCGTCCCAGCTTTTGGTAACTGCCTGAAGTTTTAAACCTGCCATCTTATTTCTCGCTATCGACCAGGCCGCGGACAAACGCGCGCTGCATGGCTAAAACAATGACTACGGGTGGGATAAGGGTGAGCAGCATCGCCGCCATCACCTGGTTCCAGAGGGTGGTGCCTTCACCGGTGGCAATCATGCCTTTGATGCCCGCCACGGCGGTGCCGAGGTTGACGTCCTGAATAATCAGCAGCGGCCACAGGTACTGGTTCCAGCCGTAGATAAAGGTGATCACAAACAGCGCCGCAAGGTTGGTTTTCGACAGCGGCAGCACGATGTCGCGGAAGAAGCGCATCGGCGAGGCGCCGTCGATGCGCGCGGCTTCAATCAGCTCGTCCGGCAGGGTCATAAAGAACTGGCGGAACAGGAAGGTGGCGGTTGCCGAGGCCATCAGCGGCAGGGTTAAGCCCGCGTAGCTATCGAGCATCTTCAGGTTGGCGATCACTTCCACCGTCGGGAAGATACGTACCTCTACCGGCAGCATCAGGGTGATGAAAATCATCCAGAAAAACAGGTTACGCAGCGGAAAGCGGAACCAGACGATGGCGAAGGCCGAGAGCATCGACACCGTAATTTTGCCGACCGTAATGCCGAACGCCATGATGAAGCTGTTGAGCATCATCAGCCAGAACGGCGCGCTGTTGGCGCCCACGCCCTGGGTCCAGATGGTCTTCATGTTATCGAAGAGGTGGCCGCCGGGGATCAGCGTCATCGGCGTATCGAACACCGCTTTGGTGTCCAGCGTGGCGGCGACAAAGGCCACGTACAGCGGGAAGAGGATGACGATGATCCCTAAAATCAGCATGGTATGGCTGAAAATCGTCAGCCCGCGACGGTTCTCAATCATTGATAGCGCACCTTACTTTCGACATAGCGGAACTGCACCACCGTGAGGATGATGACGAGGAACATCAGCACAACCGACTGCGCGGCAGAGGCGGAGAGATCCAGCCCGGCGAAGCCTTCGCGATAGATTTTGTAAATCAGCGTGGTGGTCGCCTGCACCGGGCCGCCTGCGGTGGCCGCATCGATTACCGGGAAGGTGTCGAAGAAGGCGTAAACGAGGTTAACCACCAGCAGGAAGAAGCTTACCGGGGCGATCAGCGGCAGCGACAGCCTGAAGAAGCGACGAATCGGCCCTGCGCCGTCAATCGCGGCGGCTTCCACCAGCGAACGCGGAATGGACTGCAGCGCGGCAAAGAAGAACAGGAAGTTATAGCTAATCTGCTTCCACACCGAGGCGAACACCACCAGGAACATGGCCTGGCCGCTGTTCTGGGCGTGGTTCCAGTCGTAGCCGAACTCTGCCAGGAAATGGGTAATCAACCCTCGCCCCGGGTTAAACAGGAAAATCCACAGTACGGCAGCGACGGCGGGCGCCACGGCGTATGGCAGCAGCATCAGGGTCTGATAAATACGACTTCCGCGCACCACGTAGTCCACCAGCGCGGCGAAAAACAGCGAGGCAACAAGGCCGCTGACGGTGACCAGCGCGCTGAACTTCATCGTCGTCCAGAAGGACTCCAGGTAGTAGCTGTCATTGAACAGCGCGGTAAAGTTGTCCAGCCCGACAAACTGGCTGGAAAGCCCAAACGGATCGACGCTTTGTACCGAGTACCACAGCGCTTCGCCCGCAGGCCAGATAAAGAAGATAACGGTGATGACCAGCTGAGGCGCGACCAGCAGGTACGGCAGCCAGCGGGAACGGAACACCGGACGGGATGATGACATAGGTTAGCTCTGTAGGTATTCACCCCTCACCCTAGCCCTCTCCCCAGAAGGGAGAGGGGACTGCACGGAGCCGTCTTTTCTCCCTCGCCCCTTTGGGGAGAGGGCCGGGGTGAGGGGCAGGTTTGAATTACGATTTCGTCGACTGCTCAAAGCGGCGCAGCAGCTGATTCCCGCGCTCTACCGCGGAATCCAGCGCCTGCTGTGGCGTTTTCTTCCCGGTCCAGACGCTTTCCAGCTCTTCATCCACAATGGTGCGGATCTGCGGCATGTTGCCCAGGCGCAGGCCTTTGGTGAACGGCAACGGCGGCTTGTTCAGCATCTGGCGCGTCGCGATGTCCGCCCCTGGGTTCTTGCTGTAGAAGCCCTGCTCGCGGGTCAGGTCATACGCGGCTTTGGTGATCGGCAGGTAGCCGGTCTTCTGGTGCCATTCGGCGGCGTTTTCCGGCTTCGCCAGGAAGTCGAGGAACTCGGCCACGCCTTTATAGGTGCCCTTGTCTTTACCCTGCATCACCCACAGGCTCGCCCCGCCGATGATGGCGTTCTGCGGCGCGCCCTTCACGTCAGCGTCATACGGCATCATGCCCACGCCGTAGTTAAATTTGGCGTAGTGGCGGATATCCGCCAGAGAGCCGGACGAGGCGGTGGTAATGGCGCAGTCGCCGTTGTAGAACTTCTCGGTGGATTCGTCTTTACGCCCGAAGTAGCTGAAGTCGCCCTTCTTGTTCAGATCGGCAAGCAGCGCAATGTGCTTCACCTGCTCCGGCTTGTTGAACTCCAGTACCGCATCGGTGCCGTCGAAGCCGTTGTTTTTGGTCGCAACCGGCAGGCCGTGCCAGGCGCTGAAGTTTTCAATCTGGATCCAGCCCTGCCAGCCGCTGGCGTAGCCGCACTTCATTCCCGCCGCTTTCAGCTTCGCGGTGTATTCGGCCAGGTCCTGCCAGGTTTTTGGCGGCTGCTCCGGGTCTAAACCGGCTTTTTTGAATGCGTCTTTGTTGTAGTACAGCACCGGCGTAGAGCTGTTAAACGGCTGGGACAGCAGATGGCCGGTTTTGGAATCGGTGTAGTAACCCGCTACGGTCGGTACAAACTGGGATTCATCGAAGTTGATACCCGCTTCTTTGAATACTTCATAGACCGGCTTGATGGCTTTGGAGGCCATCATCGTAGCGGTGCCCACTTCATAAACCTGTAACAGTGCAGGCGCGTTGCCTGTACGGAAGGCGGCGATGCCCGCGCTCAGGCTCTGCTCGTAGTTGCCTTTGTACACCGGCACAATTTTGTAATCCGGGTGGGTGTCGTTGAAACGCTGCGCCAGGGAGTCAACTTCTTTACCCAACTCCCCTTCCATGGAATGCCAGAACGGAATGGTCGTCACAGCCATTGCGTTCGTCGCAAAAGCCAGACCCAGTGCCAGACCCAAAGCTGTGTGTCGTAACGATGTCATTGTCATCTCTCTTATTGTGCCGGATGCGCGATATCACGCGTTTTATGCTCGCGAGGTAACATGACATGCTCGAATGACAGAAAAATAACTGTTTGTTTACAGATAAGTGACAGTAAAGGGTCAGGGGGATGATGGTTATGTGAAGGGGGTTGGATGGTTGGGTGCGGTCTGGTGCCCTCACCCCGGCCCTCTCCCACAGGGAGAGGGAGAAAACACTAAAAAAGGCAACTTGCGTTGCCTTTTTGCTTTTACCTATCCGCCCAGATACGCGCTCCGCACCGCTTCGTTCGCCAGCAGCGCGTCGCCGGTGTCTTCCAGCACCACGCGGCCGTTCTCCAGCACGTAGCCACGGTCGGCGAGCTTCAGCGCCTGGTTGGCGTTCTGCTCGACGAGGAAGATGGTCATCCCCTCTTTGCGCAGCTGCTCGATGGTGTCGAATATCTGCTGGATGATGATTGGCGCCAGGCCGAGCGACGGCTCATCCAGCAGCAGCAGGCGTGGCTGGCTCATCAGCGCGCGGCCGATCGCCAGCATCTGCTGCTCACCGCCGGACATGGTGCCCGCACGCTGAATGCGGCGCTCCCACAGGCGCGGGAAGAGTTCGTACACCCACTTGATGCGGGTCTGGTATTCATCGCGGTGGGCGAAGAACCCGCCCATCGCCAGGTTCTCTTCCACCGTCATACGCGAGAACACGCGGCGCCCTTCCGGAACAATCGCCACCGCCTCGCGCATGATTCTGGCGGTCTGCCAGTCGGTAATGTCTTTGCCATCAAACACAATCCGCCCGCTGGTGGCGCGCGGGTCGCCGCACAGGGTGCCGAGCAGCGTGGTTTTGCCCGCGCCGTTGGCGCCAATCAGGGTCACGATTTCACCCTGATTGATATGCAGGCTGACGTCGTGCAGCGCCTGGATCTTGCCATAGTGCGCGTTGACCTTGTCGAACGTTAACATCGCTTTTTCCATCTTATGCCTCACCCAGGTATGCGCGGATCACGTCCGGGTTGTTGCGGATCTCTTCCGGCGTGCCGTTTGCCAGCGGCGTACCCTGGTTAACCACGTAGATACGGTCGGAAATGCCCATTACCAGCTTCATGTCGTGCTCAATCAGCAGAATGGTGGTGTCGTGGTGATCGCGCAGCTCAGCAATCAGCTCGTCCAGCTCTTTGGTCTCTTTCGGGTTGAGGCCCGCCGCCGGTTCGTCGAGCATCAGGATTTCCGGCTGGGTGACCATGCAGCGCACAATCTCCAGACGACGCTGGTCGCCGTAGGCCAGATTGCTCGCCTGGCGGTTAGCGTGCTGCAGCAGGCCAATTCGGTCGAGCCAGGTGGCGGCGCGATCGAGCGCTTCATCCTGGGCGCGGCGGAAGGCCGGGGTTTTCAGCAGACCGGAGAACAGCCCGGTTTTCAGCTGCTGATGCTGCGCAACCAGCAGGTTCTCAATCACCGTCATCTCGCGGAACAGACGCACGTGCTGGAAGGTACGCACCACGCCCATGCGGGCAATCTGCTGGCCCGGCAGCCCTTCAAGGTGCTTGTCGCGCAGCATGATGGTGCCGCCCGTCGGCTTGTAGAAGCCGGTCAGGCAGTTAAAGACCGTGGTTTTCCCCGCGCCGTTCGGGCCAATCAGGGAGACAATCTCTTTCTTGTGCAGATCCAGTGACACATTGTTGACCGCCAGCAGGCCGCCAAAACGCATCATCAGACCGTTAACGGATAATAATGGCTGACTCATGCCTGCTCTCCTTTCGCTTGCCCGTTCTTCAGCTTCAGCTGTGGACGGGTCATCGGCAGCAAGCCCTGCGGACGCCAGATCATCATCAGCACCATCAAACCACCCAGCATTAACATGCTGTATTCGTTAAAGTCGCGCATCAGCTCGCGCGAAACCACCAGCAGGATGGCCGCGAGGATAACGGCGAACTGCGAGCCCATCCCGCCGAGCACCACAATCGCCAGCACAAAAGCGGATTCGGCAAAGGTGAACGATTCCGGGCTGACGAAGCCCTGACGCGCGGCAAACAGCGTCCCGGCGAAACCGGCAAACGCGGCGCTGATGGTGAACGCGGTCAGCTTGATGCGGGTCGGGTTCAGGCCCAGGGAGCGGCAGGCGATCTCATCTTCACGCAGCGCTTCCCACGCGCGGCCCAGCGGCATGCGCAGCAGGCGGTTAATCACGAACAGGGTGATCACCACCAGCAGCAGCGCCACCAGATAGAGCCAGATCACGCGGTCGGACGGGTCATACTTCACGCCGAAGAAGTTACTGAAGGTATCCCAGCCGCCTTCGCGGGCGGTACGGCTGAACTCCAGACCGAAGAAGGTCGGTTTCGGGATCTGGCTGATGCCGTTCGGGCCGCCGGTCACTTCGGTGTTGTTCAGCAGCAGGATACGGACGATTTCACCGAAGCCTAAGGTCACGATCGCCAGGTAGTCACCGCGCAGGCGCAGCACCGGGAAGCCAAGCAGGAAACCGGCTGCGGCGGAGACCAGCCCCGCCAGCGGCAGACAGGTCCAGAAGCCGAGGCCGTAATAGTGGTTCAGCAGCGCGAAGGTGTAGGCGCCGATGGCGTAGAAGCCGCCGTAGCCAAGCACCAGCAGGCCAGATAGCCCCACCACCACATTCAGACCAAGACCAAGAATCACGTAGATCATGGTCAGGGTAGCGATATCTACGGTTCCACGAGAGACCACAAACGGCCACGCCACGGCGGCCACCAGCAGCGCCACGAGGAACAGCTTCTGCTTAACGGTTGACCCGTCGATGGCCGGCAGAACGAATTTCGGCCCGGAGACGTTTTTCAGCGACTTCTGGAACAGCGGACGCAGCAGCTGGAACAGGAACACCACGGCAGTGCCGATAAATACCCACTGCCAGCGGATGTCGGGGGCGGCGTCTACCACCAGCTTCGTCCCGTCCAGACCTAACTGGACGCCCATAAAGACGCCCGCCAGCACGAAGAACATGGCGGCAGAGAGCAGCGCCATTGCAAAATGCATCGGTTTCATACTTTCTCTACCTCCGGACGGCCCAGAATACCGGTAGGCATCACCAGCAGAACCAGAATCAGCAGGGCAAACGACACCACATCTTTATACTCAGTGCTCAGATACGCCGAGGAGAGCGCTTCCGCCACACCCAGGATCAGGCCGCCGATCATCGCCCCCGGAATACTGCCGATACCGCCCAGAACCGCCGCGGTAAACGCTTTCATCCCGGCCATAAAGCCGATGTACGGGTTGATCACGCCGTAGAACTGGCCGAGCAGCACGCCTGCGACGGCCGCCATCGCGGCGCCAATCACGAAGGTCAGGGCAATCACGCGGTCGGTGTTGATGCCGAGCAGGCTCGCCATCTTCAGGTCTTCTGCGCAGGCGCGGCAGGCGCGTCCCATCCGCGAGTAGCGGATGAACAGCGTCAGGGCCAGCATCGCAATAAAGGTCACGACCCAGATAACCAGCTGCATGGTGGTGATTGAGGCCGAGAAGTTTTCACTGGCCCCCACAATCCACTGGCCGTTAAACAGGCTTGGCAGCGCCACGTCGCGCGAGCCTTCGGTCAGGCTGACGTAGTTTTGCAGGAAGATCGACATCCCGATCGCGGAAATCAACGCAATCAGACGCTTGGAGCTGCGCACCGGCCGGTAGGCCACGCGCTCGATGCTCCAGCCGTAGGTGCTGGCAATCACAATCGCGCCAACAAACCCGGCGGCGACCAGCAGCCAGCTGCTGTCGATGCCCATCATCATCAGCGCGGCGATGATCATAAAGGAGACATAGCTACCGATCATGTAGACCTCGCCGTGGGCGAAGTTGATCATGCCGATAATGCCGTAAACCATCGTATAGCCGATGGCGATCAGCGCGTAGGTGCTTCCCAGCGTAACGCCGTTAAACATCTGCTGCAGGAAATAGAGAAACTGCTCGGACATATGCAAACCTTTTTATACCCGCCCGTCAGTCCGGGCGGTGGGATAATTATTTGGCGGCCGAAGATGAACCGTCGGCGTGCCACTTAAAGACACCAAACTCAAATCCCTTCAGATCGCCTTTCTCATCCCAGTTCAGCGGCCCAATCACGGTGTTCGCCCCGTGTGCTTTTAAATCTTTCACCAGATCCAGCGGTTCTTTGCTGCCGGAGCGTTCCAGCGCGGTGGCCAGAGACTGTACGGCGGCGTAGGTGATCCAGACGTACGGACCACTCGGATCTTTCTTCTGCGCCTTGAGCGCATCCACGATAGCCTTGTTGGCCGGATCCTGGTCATAGCGTTTTGGCATCGTCACCAGCATGCCTTCAGCAGAATCCCCGGCGATGTTTGACAGAGAGGCATTGCCCACGCCCTCTGGCCCCATAAACTGGGTCTTCAGACCGGTGGCGCGCGCCTGACGCAGCATCTGGCCCATCTCCGGGTAGTAGCCGCCGTAGTAAACGAAGTCGATATTCTCTTTTTGCAGGCGGGCGATCAGCGCGGAAAAGTCTTTCTCACCGGCGGTAATCCCGTCGAAAAAGACGATGTTTGCGCCGCCTTTTTTCAGGCCGTCCTGAACGGAGCGCGCCAGGCCTTCGCCGTACTGCTGCTTGTCATGAATAATGGCGATACGCTGCGGCTTGACGGTTTCAAGGATGTATTTGGCGGCGGTTGGCCCCTGAGAGGAGTCCAGCCCCGCGGTACGCATGATGTGCTGGTATCCGCGCTGGGTCAGCTCAGGGTTAGTGGCGCCAGGGGTGATCATCAGAATGCCTTCGTCTTCGTAGATGTCAGAAGCGGGCTGGGTGGACGACGAGCACAGGTGGCCGATAACATACTGGATGCCGTCGTTAACGATTTTGTTGGCGACCGCGACGGCCTGTTTCGGATCGCAGGCGTCGTCATATTCTACGCCCACCAGCTTGTCGCCTTTGATGCCGCCCTTAGCGTTGATGTCTTTGATGGCCTGGCGCGCACCGTTGAACTCCATATCACCCCACTGGGCAACAGGGCCGGACATCGCGCCCACTACCGCAACTTTAATGTCCTCCGCCATGGCGGCATGCGAGATCGACAGTGCGACCATCCCCGCGATTAACGTCTTCGCGTTCCTTTTCATCTCTGAATCCCCATTCGTGATGTCGTGTTTATATTTTGTTTTATTATGGTTAAAAAGCATTCTGTACTTTTAATGAACAACGCTATTTTTACCAGTGCCTTTAATGGTTTAGCGCAGGTTTTTGTCAAAAACCAGACTAAAATCTCTATTTTTCAGGCGATTAAGCAAAGATAATATTCTGAAATCAGGCAGAGATAAACAAATAAAAGTGCAGTTTGCAGCATAAAATAACGGTACAAAGCGCCGAATAAATCACTACCACTCAGGTTAAAATTCTGCTTATTTTTCGATCCATGTGTTTTCAAACTGCCCATCGCGTTGCCAAAAAACTAATCACCTGGTTAATGAGAATAAAAAGAGGAAGCCGCTGAGTGAATAAATTGAGTACACTGCCTCTACTCAATTTGATTTGGACAAGTAGCTAATGAAACTGACTATCGTGCGTCTGGTGACCTTTAGCGACCAGGATCATATCGACCTGGGCAAGATCTGGCCGGAATATTCCCCTTCGTCGCTGCGCGTTGATGAGACCCACCGCATTTATGCCGCGCGTTTTAACGAGCGCCTGCTGGCTGCGGTTCGCGTCACCCTGAGCGGTACAGAAGGAGCGCTGGACTCACTGCGCGTTCGTGACGTCACCCGTCGTCGCGGCGTGGGACAGTATTTAATTGAAGAAGTGATCCGCGAAAACCCAAGCGTGACCTCATGGTGGATGGCCGACGTGGGCGTGGAAGACCGCGGCGTGATGGCAGCGTTTATGCAGGCGTTAGGCTTTACGGCGCAGGAGAGCGGGTGGGAGAAGCGCTAAAAGAAAGCCGGGTGGCGGCTGCGCCTTACCCGGCCTACATTCTCCACTGTATTTTCCCAAGCATTTCGTGTTGCAGGAAGGCGGCAAGTTATGAAATCCCCGGGAGCTTACATAAGTAAGTGACCGGGGTTGAATAACGCAGCCAACGCACCTGCGGCGCGAAAGGAGACGGGAAAATTATTTTGCGTCTGTCGCCGTGCCATTGGCATGCCAGTCAAACACGCCGAACTCGAAGCCCTTCAGGTCGCCCTTCTCGTCCCAGGAGAGTGGCCCCATAACGGTCTGAACCGTATTCGCTTTCAGCCAGGTGGCAATTTCAGCCGGATCGGCTGACTGGTTCAGACCTGCCTGCAGAGACTGCAGCGCCGCGTAGGTGGTCCAGACGAACGCGCCGCTTGGATCCTGTTTCTTCGCCTTGATGGCATCTACGATAGGTTTGTTCGCAGGGACCTGGTCGTAGTTCTTCGGTTTGGTCACCAGCAGACCTTCGGCTGATTCACCCGCAATGTTAGACAGAGAAACGTTCGCCACGCCTTCCGGGCCCATAAACTGGGTTTTCAGGCCCGCAGCGCGCGCCTGACGCAGGATCTGGCCCATTTCCGGATGGTAGCCGCCGTAGTATACGAAGTCGATATTCTCTTTCTTCAGACGCGCCACCAGGGTGGAGAAGTCTTTCTCACCGGCGGTGATCCCGTCGAAGAACACCACGTCGGCATTGGCTTTCTTGAGGTTGTCCTGCACTGAACGCGCCAGACCTTCACCGTACTGCTGCTTGTCATGAACGATAGCAATGCGCTTCGGCTTCACTTTTTCAACGATGTATTTCGCCGCGGTTGGGCCCTGGTCTGAGTCCAGGCCGGTGGTGCGCAGGGTCAGCTTGTAGCCACGCGCAGTCAGCTCCGGTGCGGTCGCTGCCGGAGTGATCATCAGAATACCTTCGTCTTCGTAGATGTCAGACGCGGGCTGAGTAGAGGAAGAGCACAGGTGACCGATAACGTATTTGATCCCGTCGTTCACCACTTTGTTCGCGACCGCGACCGCTTGTTTCGGGTCACAGGCATCATCATATTTTACGATCTGCAGTTTTTCGCCTTTGATACCGCCCTTAGCATTAATGTCTGCAACCGCCTGTTCAGCGCCGGTAAATTCCTGGTCGCCGTACTGTGCTACCGGACCGGACATCGCGCCAACCACAGCCACCTTGATGTCTGCCTGTGCCATGGTGCTGAATGCCAACGCGATACATCCTGCCAGTAACGCTTTACCCTTCATGTTCATCCTGAGATTCCCCATTATTATGGTTATTACGATTGTTGTGATGTTGTTGTGCAGCGCTTTATGTCAGTTATAGGTGTGCTGTCCGCGCTTTTTCAGCATACTCTGCTAAAACATACCCGATTTTTATGATTTTGGAATAGCTAATTTGAAATGAATATATGATAAGCCCGGCAGGATTTACCGCCGGGCTTGCGGCTTTAACGTGTCAGCGACGCGGAGATTATATCCAGCGCTTTCCGGAACTGCGCTTCAGGGATAGTCAGCGGATAGAGGAAACGAATGACGTTGCCGTAGACGCCGCAGCTCAGCAGAAGCAGCCCTTGGTTCAACGCACGTTCCTGCACCTGGCGGGTAAATTCCGGAGAAGGCTGGCCCGTTTGCGGGTCGTTAAACTCTACCGCCACCATCGAGCCCTGCCCGCGAATGTCAGCGATATACGGGCAGTGTTCCTTGGCTTTGTTGAGCACTTCCACCAGGTGATGGCCGAGATGCGCCGAGCGCGTGCAGAGATCTTCCTCGTCAATCACGTCCAGCACCGCGTGCGCTGCGGCAATCGCCAGCGGATTACCCGCGTAGGTGCCGCCCAGCCCGCCCGGCGCAGGCGCGTCCATCACGTCGGCACGGCCCGATACCGCCGAGAGCGGCATCCCGCCCGCCAGGCTTTTTGCCATGGTGATCAGGTCCGGCTTCACGCAGTGGTGTTCCATCGAGAAAAGCTTGCCGGTGCGGGCGAAGCCGCTTTGCACCTCGTCGGCAATCAGCAAAATACCGTGGGTATCGCACAGGGCGCGAAGAGCCTGCATAAAATCAGCAGGCGCAATGTTGAAGCCGCCCTCCCCCTGAACCGGTTCGAGAATAATCGCCGCGACCTGGTCAGGAGCAATATCCGCTTTAAAGATACGTTCCAGGCTTTTTAACGCCTCAGCGGTGCTGACGCCGTGTAGGTCATTCGGATACTGCGCGTGGTAAACCGAGCCGGGGAAGGGTCCGAAGCCGATCTTGTACGGCGCAACTTTGCCGGTCAGCGCCATAGTCATAAAGGTGCGGCCGTGGAACGCGCCGCCGAAGGTGATAAGGCCAGGACGTTTGGTATAGGCGCGCGCAATTTTGACCGCGTTTTCGACCGCCTCAGCCCCCGTGGAGAAGAACGCCGTTTTGGCAGGACCTTCTACGGGCACGCGTGCGTTGATACGCTCGGCAAGCGCCACGTAGCCTTCGTACGGCACAATCTGGTAGGCCGTGTGGGTAAACGCGTGAAGTTGTTTTTCGATGGCGGAAATGACTTTGGGATGCCGATGGCCGGTATTCAGCACCGCGATCCCGGCGGCGAAGTCGATATACTCATTGCCTTCCACGTCCCACACCGTGGCGTTTTCGGCTTTACCGGCATAGAAGTTACACATCACGCCGATGCCGCGCGGCGTCGCCTGTAAACGCCGGTCGTTCAGTTCGTTGTTTTTCACCCTGTCCCCCTGAGAAAGTCGCCTGCTTAGCGCATCAGTAAGTGTTTGCCAGGGGGAGGGAATTCGCCAGAGCGGGCGCTAAAAAAACAAAACCCCCAGACTCTCATCCAGGGGTTCTCGGTGTACTTCGCAGAAATTACGCTTCGATAGCGGCGCGAAGTTTTTTCATGGCGTTCTTTTCAAGCTGACGCACACGTTCTGCAGAGACGCCGTAGCGGTCGGCCAGCTCCTGCAGCGTGGACTTGTTGTCTTCGTCCAGCCAGCGGGCGCGGATAATATCCTGGCTACGTTCGTCGAGGCCTTCCATCGCATGGGTCAGCTTGTTCGCGGCCTGATCTTCCCAGTTGTCCTCTTCGATGCCGTCAGCAAAGTTAGAGGTTTTATCCTGCAGATACAGAACCGGTGCCATCGGCTGGCTGTCGGATGCGTCGTCGTCGGAGGACATATCAAAGGTCATGTCCTGCGCGGCCATACGGGATTCCATCTCACGCACGTCTTTGCTGGTTACGCCCAGCTCGCGCGCCACCATTTCCACTTCATCCTGGTTGAACCAGCCCAGACGCTGCTTGGTTTTACGCAGGTTAAAGAACAGTTTGCGTTGCGCTTTTGTCGTGGCGACTTTCACGATACGCCAGTTGCGCAGCACGTATTCATGAATTTCTGCCTTGATCCAGTGTACGGCGAAGGAGACGAGTCGCACACCCACTTCCGGGTTGAAGCGACGCACAGCCTTCATCAGGCCGATGTTACCTTCCTGAATCAAGTCCGCCTGCGGCAGGCCATAGCCCGCATAATTACGAGCAATGTGAACAACAAAGCGCAGGTGAGACAGGATCAGCTTTTTCGCTGCTTCCAGATCGCCCTGGTAATGCAGCTTTTCAGCAAGCTCCTTTTCTTCCTCGGCCGTTAACATCGGCCAGGTGTTCGCAGCCCGGATATAAGATTCCAGGTTACCAACAGGGGCTAAAGCTAAAGTTTGCATTTCTTTGGTCATTCATTCCTCTCAGTATTTCTTCTGGTCCAGGCTGTCCCCGTCAGGCAACAACCATGCCAAAGCGTTTGAGCAACGAGATTAGCATTCACTCTTTTATCAGACAGTGATTTTATCCACAAGTTCCAGGTGCAACGGTGAATAAATTACGCACAAAATGTGACATGGAGATGATAACAGGGGAAGAGACAACAGGGACGCTTTCCCTGCAGAGCGAACATCTCGGTGCAGGGAAAGATTATATCACGCTTTTATTAGTCGGGAGTAAAGTGACGTAAATGTTGAACGGTTGCCAGCCACGCTGCCACCCACCCAATCATCGAACACACCAGCAGCAGTAACAGGCACTCATCGAACCCTAAGCCACTGATATCAAACTTCGTTCCGAAAACCTGCGCCACTTCAGTCACGGCAGACGAAAGCCGCATCACCAAAATTTCTGACAATATCAGTGAAAGAAATGCGCCGGAAAAACCGAGCAGTGCGCCACCGTAAAGGAACGGTCGGAGGATGAAGCCATCCGTCGCACCAATCAGTTTCTGCACGTTGATGGTATCGCGACGGGCAAAGATGCTCAGGCGCACGCTGTTGCCGATGACGAGGAAGACCGCCGCCACCATCAACACGCCAATCATCGCCGCGACGCGGCCTACCAGCCCGGTGAGAGCAGAAAGGCGCGCAAACCAGCTGTCATCCATGCGCACTTCATCAATGCCCTTAATGCGCGTGATGCGATCGCGCAGGGTGTTAAGCGAATCGGTCCCCTGGAAATCCAGCTTAGGGATCACCACCGCCACGGCGGGCAGCGGGTTCTCTTCGAGCATATCCAGCGCGCCGCCAAATCCAGACCAGTTACGAAACTCGCCCAGCGCGTCTTCACGTGAGAGATAGTTGACCTTCTCTACGCCCTGCTCGGCCTGAATTTGCCCAACCACCTGGGCCGCCGCGTTATCGTCGAGCGCTTTATCCAGATAGACCGTGATCTGCGGGGACGGATAATACTGGGAGGCCGCCTGGTTGACGTTTTTATAGACCATATAGCAGACGCTTGGAAGCGTGAGGGAGATGGCGATCACCATCACCGTCAGGAACGTCGCCAGCGGTTTGCTTTTCAGGTCCTGCAGCGCGCCGTGGAACGCGTAGCGCACCTGCTCGTTAAACACGTTGGTTTTACGGGAGGCCGGTTTTGGCGCGGCCTTCTGGCGCTTCGGCGCATTACGATTGCCGTCACCCCCGCCCTGCGGCTTACGGAAACGGTCAAACCGGTTCCCGAACTGCCGAATCTGGTTTATTGCATCACGCTTATTCACCGTGGCCTCCGTGCAAATGACCGTCGCTCAGGGTCAGCATGCGGTACGAACGACGGGAAATCAGCCCGATGTCGTGCGTTGCCATCAATACGGTAACCCCTACGCGGTTAAATTCCTCAAACAGACGCAAAATCCCTTCTGACAGAGCATCGTCCAGGTTACCGGTCGGTTCATCCGCCAGCAGCACCGCAGGCTTGTTCACCACCGCGCGGGCGATACCCACGCGCTGCTGTTCACCGCCGGAGAGCTGGATCGGGAAGTTCTTCGCTTTGTCCAGTAGCCCGACCTTATCCAGCGCCGCAGAGACGCGGCGGCGGATATCGTCATAGCTGGCGCCGGCAATAATCAGCGGAATGGCCACGTTATCGAAAACGGTGCGATCCATCAGCAGGTGGTGATCCTGGAAAATCATGCCGATCTGGCGACGCAGGAACGGCACCTCACGGTTTTTCAGGCGGCTGATCTCATGGCCGCTGAAAAAGATCTTCCCGGCGCTTGGCCGCTCGATCCCACAGATAAGCTTGAGCAGGGTACTTTTCCCCGCGCCGGAATGGCCGGTCAGGAATGCCATCTCGCCCGGCTGCAGGTGGAATGTGACCCCCTGCAGCGCTTGTCTCCCACCGAGATAGGCCTTGCTGACGTGTTCAAAGCGAATCATTGTTAGTCCTCTCGGGCAAATAATGCCTCAATAAAGTCGTCCGCCTTAAACGGACGTAAATCCTCAATACGCTCGCCCACACCGATGTAACGGATAGGAATGCCGAACTGGTCAGCCACGGAGAAAATCACCCCGCCTTTCGCGGTGCCGTCCAGTTTGGTCAGCGTGATCCCCGTCAGTCCTACCGCTTCATGGAACAGTTTTGCCTGGCTGATGGCGTTCTGTCCGGTGCTGGCATCAATGGTCAGCATAATTTCATGCGGTGCGTCTTCGTCCAGCTTCTTCATGACGCGAACGATTTTCTTCAATTCTTCCATCAGGTGCGATTTGTTCTGCAAACGCCCTGCGGTATCGGCAATCAGCACGTCCACGTTGCGCGCCTTCGCCGCCTGGATGGCGTCAAAGATCACGGACGCGGAATCCGCGCCGGTATGCTGGGCAATCACCGGAATGTTGTTGCGCTGGCCCCACACCTGCAGCTGCTCAACCGCCGCTGCACGGAAGGTATCGCCCGCCGCCAGCATCACCGATTTGCCCTGCTGCTCGAACTGGCGCGCCAGCTTGCCGATGGTGGTAGTTTTACCCACGCCGTTCACGCCGACCATCAGAATAACAAATGGCGTTTTGCCTTCAATATTAAGCGGTTCATCAACTTTTGCGAGAATTTCACCCATCTCGTCTTTCAGCAGACCGTACAGCGCTTCGGCGTCGCGCAGCTGTTTGCGGCTCGCCCCTTCGGTCAGATTGGCGATGATCTTACGGGTAGTTTCTACCCCAACGTCAGCAATCAGCAGTTGTTCTTCCAGCTCTTCAAACAGATCGTCGTCGATCTTCTTGCCGCGGAACAGACTGATAAATCCGGAACCTAAGTTTTCTTTGGTTTTAAGCAGGCTGCGCTTCAGGCGCGCGAAGAAACCTTCTTTGGTCGGTTTTTCCTGCTCCTGAACGATCTCGTCTTCGGCCTGCTCTTCTACCGGCACAACGATGACCGCTTCTTCAGCTGCCTCCGCCGCCAGCGCCTGGGCTTCCAGCTCGTCGTCGGTCAGCTCCGGCTCGAGCGCCGCTTCTTCTTCCACCGCCTCAACGATTTCAACGGTTTCCGCTTCGGCCTGCCACTCTTCGGCAGACACCGCTTCGTCTTTGACCTCTTCCGGCAGCGGCAGCTCTTCATGCTCGATAACGGCCTGTGGCGCTTCGGTAACGGCTTCGACGATAATCGGTTCTGGCTTCTCGTTCTCCTGAACCTGTTCAGTGACTTCAATCACCTCTTGTGCAAAGGATTCAATTTCTTCTTTGCTGGGCGCCGTTTCTTCCGCTTCGACAACCGCGGCGGTTTCTACAGGCGTTTCAGGCTGCGACTGCTCTTCAACGGCTTGTTGCTCTTCGGTTTTCTGTTCTGTTTCTTGCTCTTTTTCACCGAAGCCCAGCCAGGAAAAGAAGCCACGTTTTTTTTGTTTTGCCATCTGCGACTACACTCCTCGCGGCGCTATATACATGGAAGCTAAAAAAATGATGAAATAGTCTAACACTTTACTTAATTGACATCACCGCCCGCAATCGCAGGCCAATTGTTAACAGAGCTTTCCTGAGATGAAGAAACCCAACCGCGCCCCGGCCGGTCAAATTCGTATTATCGGCGGTCAGTGGCGAGGCCGGAAATTACCGGTGCCGGACAGCCCCGGTTTACGCCCAACTACCGACCGCGTGCGCGAGACGCTGTTTAACTGGCTGGCTCCGTCTATGGTAGACGCCCACTGTCTGGACTGCTTCGCCGGAAGCGGCGCCCTCGGGCTGGAAGCGCTGTCGCGCTATGCCGCCAGCGCCACGCTGCTGGAGATGGAGCGCGGCGTTGCGCAGACGCTGCAGCAAAATCTGGCGACGCTGAAGGCGAGCAACGCCAAAGTGGTGAACACCAACACGCTGAGCTTCCTCGCGCAAAAGGGCACGCCGCATAACGTGGTGTTTGTCGACCCGCCGTTCCGCAAGGGGCTGCTGGAGGAGACGTTATCCCTGCTGGAGCAAAACGGCTGGCTGGCGAATGACGCGCTAATTTATGTTGAAAGCGAAGTGGAAAACGGTTTACCGCCGGTTCCCGCCCACTGGGATCTGCACCGTGAAAAAGTGGCAGGTCAGGTTGCTTATCGTCTTTATCACCGTCAGGCACAAGGAGGATCCGATGCCGGTACTGATTAACCTGGGACGCTTGCTGATGCTGGGCGTCTGGGCGTTCTTGATTCTGAATCTGGTGCACCCGTTCCCGCGCCCGATGAACATTTTCGTTAACGTGGCGCTGATTTTCACGTCGTTTATGCACGCCCTGCAGATGGTGATGCTGAAAAACGGCCTGCCGAAAGACGGCCCGCAGATGACGGGCTGGCAGCAGCTGCGCGTCTTTATTTTCGGCGTGTTTGAACTGCTGGTGTGGATGAAGGAGTTTAAGGCGCAGGTGAAGAAGTAAGGTGCGGCCTGATGCCCTCACCCTAACCCTCTCCCACAGGGAGAGGGAAACGATCGCGCATTACTCAGCCCTAAAATCTTCAAACCGCGACCCTTTGTAACTCAGCGTTCCTTTCTCTTCCACCGTCAGCTGGTGGTACTGTTGCGCCTCCAGGCGGAAGGTCATCTCAAGGCCGCCCGTTTCCGGCTTAAAGCTCGCTTCATAGCGCATGCTGGTTCCTGCAGGCGTCACCTGCTGCTGGCGCGAGCGGCGGTCGTTGAGCGGCTTCTCACGCTTGTTCGTCACCACCACGCGCTTTTGCATCAGCGGTGCGGCATCGTTATCCGCCTTCTCGCGGCGCTGCTGCACGAAACGAAACGAGGCGGCAATGACGATAATCGCCACCACGATAATGAAAAAAAGCGGCATCTTGCTCATTGAAAAATCCCATCAGATTATGCGGAATTCAGGATACCTTGCCTTCCCCACCATTGCCAAACGCCCGCCCGCGTCACTACACTGGATCAGAAACTGATTATTCAGGCTTAACAGATACAGGGAGTTAATATGCTTTGGTCATTTATCGCTGTCTGTTTTTCCGCATGGCTTTATGTCGATGCGTCGTACCGTGGTCCCACCTGGCAGCGCTGGTTGTTTAAACCGGTCACGCTGCTGCTCCTGCTGCTGCTGGCCTGGCAAGCGCCAATGTTTAATGCCGTCAGCTATCTGGTGCTCGCCGGGCTGTGCGCCTCTCTGATTGGCGATGCCCTGACCCTGCTGCCGCGCCAGCGCCTGCTGTATGCCGTAGGGGCATTTTTCCTGTCGCATCTGCTGTATACCATCTACTTCGCCAGCCAGATGACGCTCTCTTTCTTCTGGCCGCTGCCGCTGGTCCTGCTGGTGATTGGCGCCCTGCTGATCGCGGTGATCTGGTCGCGTCTGGAAGAGATGCGTTTGCCGGTTTGTACATTTATCGCCATGACGCTGGTAATGGTATGGCTGGCAGGTGAACTGTGGTTCTTCCGTCCGACCGCTCCGGCGATGTCAGCGTTCTTCGGCGCCGCACTGCTGCTGATCGGTAACGTCGTCTGGCTGGGCAGCCACTATCGCCGCCGCTTCCGGGCGGATAACGCGATTGCCGCCGCCTGTTACTTTGCCGGGCATTTCCTGATTGTGCGTTCGCTGTATATCTAAATAGCGCTTGACTCTGGAGTCGACTCCAGAGTGTATGCTGCGGTTAATGAGAAAATTATCATTGCCGGAGACTGCCATGTCGACTCCAGAAATACCTAAAAAAGTTCCTCAATTCTCGGCACTTAAGCTCAGCCCGGTTCCGTCGAAAGACGACTGCTGCTGCGAAGGCGCGTGCGAAACGCAAACTCAACCCCTTCCTGAAAGCGGCAACTGCTACAGCTGGGTCGTCAACGGCATGGACTGCGCCGCCTGCGTGCGCAAAGTGGAAAACGCCGTCAAACAGGTGCCGGGCGTGAGTCACGTTCAGGTGCTGTTCGCCACCGAAAAGCTGCTGGTTAGCGCCGATAACGACGTCAGCAAGCAGGTTGAAGCCGCCGTCAGCAAGGCAGGTTATACCCTGCGCAGCGAAACGGCGCCCGTTGAAAAAGTCTCCTCCCTGAAAGAAAATCTGCCGCTCATTACCCTCATCATCATGATGTCCCTGAGCTGGGGTCTGGAGCAGATTAACCACCCGTTCGGCAATCTGGCGTTTATCGCCACCACCCTGGTCGGTCTGTTCCCGATTGCCCGTCAGGCGCTGCGCCTGATGAAAAGCGGCAGCTGGTTTGCCATCGAAACGCTGATGAGCGTGGCGGCCATCGGCGCGCTGTTCATTGGCGCGACGGCAGAAGCGGCGATGGTGCTGCTGCTGTTCTTAATCGGCGAACGTCTTGAGGGCTGGGCGGCGAGCCGGGCGCGTAAAGGGGTCAGCGCGCTGATGGCGCTGAAGCCGGAAACCGCCACGCGCGTGGTAAACGGTACGCGTGAAACGGTCGCCATCACTACGCTGCGTCCGGGCGACGTGATAGAAGTCGCGGCAGGCGGACGCCTGCCTGCAGACGGCGCGCTGCTTACCGCCACCGCAAGCTTTGATGAAAGCGCCCTGACCGGCGAGTCCATTCCGGTTGAACGTGAGGAGGGTGAAAAAGTGCCTGCAGGCGCCACCAGCGTCGATCGTCTGGTGCAGCTTAAGGTTCTTTCCGAGCCAGGCGACAGCGCCATCGACCGTATCCTGAAGCTGATTGAAGAGGCTGAGGAGCGCCGCGCGCCGGTCGAACGCTTTATCGACCGCTTCAGCCGGATCTACACGCCCGCCATTATGCTGGTGGCTCTGCTGGTTACCGTCGTCCCACCGCTGTTCTTTGGCGCGCCGTGGGAGGGCTGGATTTATAAAGGGCTGACGCTGCTTCTGATCGGCTGCCCATGCGCGCTGGTGATTTCCACCCCGGCGGCGATTACGTCCGGTCTGGCGGCTGCGGCACGTCGCGGGGCGCTGATTAAGGGCGGCGCGGCGCTGGAGCAGCTCAGCCAGGTCCAGCATATCGCTTTTGATAAAACCGGTACGCTGACCGTGGGCAAGCCGCAGGTGACCGGCGTGTATCCGCAGGATATCAGTGAGGATGAACTGCTGGCCCTGGCCGCCGCCGTTGAACAGGGCTCCACCCATCCGCTGGCGCAGGCGATTGTGCGTGAAGCGCAGTCGCGCGGACTAAACATACCTCCGGCAACCGCCCAGCGGGCGCTGGTAGGGTCAGGGATTGAGGCCACCGTTGACGGTAAAAAGGTGCTGATTGTCGCGGCGGGTAAGTCTTCTACTCGAGAGGTGGAGACGTTAGAACAGACCGGACAGACTGTCGTGACCGTCATGCAGGACGGCACCGCAAAAGGGATGCTGGCGCTACGCGACACCCTGCGCGATGACGCAAAAGAGGCCGTGGCGGCGCTGCATCAGCTGGGCGTGAAGGGCGTGATTCTCACCGGTGATAACCCTCGCGCGGCGGCAGCGATTGCCGGTGAGCTGGGGCTGGCGTTTAAAGCCGGATTGCTGCCTGCGGATAAGGTCAGCGCGGTGACGGAGCTGAACGCTCAGGCTCCGCTGGCGATGGTCGGTGACGGGATCAACGATGCCCCGGCGATGAAAGCGTCCACCATTGGTATTGCGATGGGTAGCGGTACTGACGTGGCGCTGGAGACCGCCGACGCGGCGCTGACCCACAACCGCCTGACCGGGCTGGCCCAGATGATCGATCTTGCGCGCGCGACGCGGGCCAATATCCGTCAGAACATCGGCATCGCGCTCGGGCTGAAGGGGATTTTCCTGGTGACGACCCTGCTCGGCATGACCGGACTGTGGCTGGCGGTGCTGGCGGATACCGGGGCAACGGTGCTGGTGACGGCGAACGCGCTTCGGCTGCTGCGTCGCCGGTAAAAAAACGCCCGGTGGCGCTAACGCTACCGGGCCTACATTTCCTGCCAGATCGTGGATCGGGTAAGACGAAGCCGCCACCCGACTTTTTTATAAGAAATAGCTCATCGCCAGGCCTAAAAACAGCACCAGACCGACGTAGTTATTGTTCATAAACGCCTTGAAGCAGGCATCACGTTCACGCTTCGCAATCAGCTTCTGCTGATAAGCAAACAGCAGCCCCGCCACCAGCACGGACCAGTAAAACTCCCAGTTCAGCCCGTTCAGGCGGCCAATCGCCACCATCAGCGCCAATACCGCGACCTGCAGGATACCGATAATCAGCTTGTCGTGACGACCAAAGAGGATGGCGGTGGATTTGATGCCGATTTTCAGGTCATCGTCGCGGTCTACCATTGCATATTGCGTGTCGTAAGCCACCGCCCAGAGAATGTTCGCCAGGAACATCAGCCAGCAGCTGAGCGGTAAGGACTCACTAACCGCCGCAAACGCCATCGGAATCGACCAGCCAAACGCCGCGCCCAACACCACCTGAGGCAGGTGGGTATAGCGCTTCATAAACGGATAAACCCAGGCCAGGGCCAGCGCCGCAATGGAAAGCAGAATGGTCATGGTGTTCAGGGTTAACACCAGCAGGAAAGAGAGCAGCACCAGAACAATAAACAGCACGCGGGCTTCTTTCCCGGTGACCTGCCCGCTGGGTAACGGACGACCGGCAGTACGCTTAACATGACCGTCGAATTTACGATCGGCATAGTCATTCACCACGCAGCCCGCCGCGCGCATCAGCCAGACGCCGGCAACGAACACGCCCAGGATCCACAGCGGCGGCACGCCCGGCGTGGCAAGCCACAGCGCCCAGAGGGTCGGCCACAGCAGCAGCAACGCGCCAATGGGTTTATCGGTACGCATTAAGCGGTGATACGCCAACAGCTTATTCTGCGTCAGGCTCCACTCCATTTTTTCTTCCTCTTAGTACAACGGTGATGCCGGTAAAAAAAGCTCCGTCAGTATTAACGGTTTACCGCTCAGGCGAAGGCGGGAACGACGCCCCCACAGTTCAGCATCACGACCAATCTCAATAAAATCCCGGGTAAGCTCAGACGAGGTGAAAAGGTAACGCCCCAGAGGCGTTTTCCCCAGACGTTGCAGTGCCAGTTCTGGCCCGGAAAGGGTGGACTCGGGCACTACCGTCCGTCCGGCAAGCCACGGCTCGCCATCGGCACAGAGCAAAATTTCGCGCAGCCAGTAACGTGGCTCGTGCGGCAGCAGCGGCAGCTCGTTGGCGATCTCATCGCCAGAGACAAACCCTTCCTGAATCAGGGTCACCGTGACCGTTTTACCCTGTTGCTCAAAACGTTTCGTCATGGAATCTTCCAGCAGCAACCAGTCCAGCTGCTGCGGATCAAGCGCAGGTATTTGGTCGAAATAGCGCAGCGCACGCAGTTGCGTTAGCGCAGGGTGTGACATGCCAGACTCTCCGATACATAACGTAATGGCATTGTATCGCAGAAACACGGATTGAGGGGGGCCAAACGTTATTTAACGATCACGATCGCAACATGGGCGCAACAGCCTGGCCGATACGAAAAAAAGTGCGCCCACTCAGGCGCACCAAACTACTAACAAATCAGCACTGTGGGGAAACGGTTACCCCTTGCCTTTTACACTGCTGATAAAGGTGGAACGGGCAGTGGTTGAACCTAAACGTTCGGCTTCATCAAGCAGCTTCAGCGCTTTATCGACATCGCCGCGCTTCACCGCCTGCTTAATGGCGTTGTTGAAGTACTCTTCGGTGTCGTTCAGTACCGGCTCGGCTTTCTTCGCCGGGGCAGGCGCTGCAGTCGCTACCGGTGCGGCTGCCGTGGCAGCGGGTGCGGTATAGGCAGGTGCAGGTGCCGCAGTGTTGCCAACGGTGACAGCAGCAGGGCCAGAGGATCCGAATAACGGCCCGACCAGAATACTGGAGCTGGTGTTTGTTTGAACTTTGAGTTTTAGCGTACCGTTCGTCACGTGGCGTGCGACCGGATCAGGAATATCAGGAATAGCGTTACCCGCCCCCTGAGCATAGGATTTTGCCGGATCAATCATTTTGGTGGTGCGCTGCAGATCTTCGGGCGTAGTAAACGCGAGGATATAAATCTTTTGCTGGCCTAAAGCGGGTGTCAGTTTCAGTATGCCCTCAAGGCGGTCAGCCGACATGACGCCGGGTTTCTGATAGGTAAAATAACTGCTTGGGAAAAAAGCTGAAGGCGACATGTTTTGATCAAGCACTAACACGTTTGGTGCAAATACAGAGGGTGTTTTGTCGGCTTCACTGACAAGCGTTAACGTTAACTCACCCACATTTGCAGGGACACTCCATGCAGCAACCGGTCCTGAAATTCCCGGTACATTCAGGGTCTGTCCTGTATTCCCCAACTCGATGGTCTGGGTTTGTGCCACATTCACGGGCACCCAGTTCAGACTTTGCAGTGTGGCAGAGGGGATCGCAGGCGCAGCAGTCGTGTTCTGCGGAACGATATTGACATCAGCCAAGCTCACTGCTGGTAATGCAGCAAACATGCCCGCCGTCAGACAGAGTGCTAAGAGACTTTTTTTCATCGTTATGACCTCATTATTCGAAAGCATGGTAGCCAGGCAATAGCGCATACTTTCCGAGAAATGCGTTATGAGTTAGAGGGGCCTAAGCCCCTCTTTTAAATACATTAACGTCTAAAATTACCACCAGATTTCCATCTGAGCACCGAAGGTCCACTCATCGCTGTCACCACGGCTGGTCGTACCGAACGGAGTTACAGTGCTGTTGCTTGCAGCAGTGGAAGAGAAGTTACCCTCAGAGTCGGTCTTCACGTAACCCCATTTCTCATCCCACTTGGCGTAGGTAGCGAACACGCGAATCGCTGGACGGGACCAGATGCTGTCACCCGCCTGCCACTGTTGTGCCAGAGTGATTTTGTATTGGTCGTTACGATCGCCGGTTTGCTGAGATTTGACGTTGTCATATCCCACTTCCAGCAAGGTGCTCATGATAGGCGTCCATTTGTACATTGGACGCACGCCCACGGTGTACCAGGTGGTACCTTGATTGTTGTCACGATCGATATCCTGATACATACCGACGTACATCAGGTCCCATTTATCCGCCAGCGTGATCGCACCGTGGTCGAGGATACGGATCAGGCTGCCGTCATTATCAACAGCACCCCCACGCGCCTGACCTTTACCCTGAGAAATCATGGAGTCGGTGGCGTACTGCACCACAAACTTGTTGAAGCCTTTCATCATGCTCTGGGTGTGTTCTGCAGTGAACATCCAGCCATCTTTCGATGCACCAGGCTGCAGGTAGTAATCGTCAGGAATGTTGGTATGGCCGTAGTCAACACCCAGTTCCAGAGTACCGCCCGGGTTAATTTCCATACCGGCTAAACGCGCATCAAACACGTCGTTTGGCACTTTGTTGTTATAGGTACGCAGACCGGTATTCGGATCGCGATCGCCAAAAGCCGAGGAGCCGCCGGATTCAGAAGAACGAGTTGCTGCGAGAGAGAGTTTACCTATACCGACATCAACGTTTTCCAGACCTGCACCAGGACCAGAAATATCCCAGTAGTAGAAGTCGATCATGTGAACGTCATGACGTTGATAGAAACGCTTACCTGCCCAAATATTTGCCCCTGGCAGTGAATCAATCAGGTTTTTACCTACGACGTTAAACTCACGCACTGCTGGCGTGTTACTGTCTTCCCAGTCGTTAAGCTGAGCAGTTTTATAGGCGATGTTGGAATCGAAATAGAAGCTCTTGTCCGCTTCTTTCCACACTTCCTGGCCTAATTTAACTTCCGCATAGGTTTCACACTCGTTACCAAGACGATATTTAGAATCCGCACCGGTGGTCTGGAAACATTGTTGTTCACCACCACTCCCGGTCCAGCCGATGCCAGAACGAGCATAACCTTTAAAATCTACAGCACCCGCCTGGGCAGACAGGATGCCTGCCGCAATGGCGATTGCCAGAGGGACTTGTTTGCGCAGAGTAATCATCATTCTATCTCCTGAGATCATTGCTTTTCTTTGAACACTTCACCTGTCGGTTTCGTGTCTTCTTTTGGGATTGCTTAAACGCCTGGCTCTTTATGCAACCGACGACATGCAGTGCCATCCTCACGGAACAGATGGCAACGCTCTGGCGGCAAGCCGATAGCGAATGTGGCACCCTCTTCTACCAACACCACGTCATTCTGGCGGTAGACCAGGTTCTGACGGATGGCGGGGATCTGGATATGAATCTGTGTTTCGTGACCAAGCTGTTCGACGACCTGAACGTCACCTTCCAGGGTCACATCAGCGATGTGGCTCGGCAGCAGATGCTCAGGGCGAATACCGAGGGACATGTTTGCCCCGACCTGTACGTTGGCGCTGTCGACCGGCAGCCAGACCTGCTGGCGGTTTGGCAGCTCCACCTGTACCTGTTCAATGGCTGTCGCGGTCACTTTGACGGGCAGGAAGTTCATCTTTGGCGAGCCAATGAAGCCCGCAACAAAGCGGTCTGCCGGGTAGTGATACAGCTCCAGCGGTTTACCCACCTGCGCCACGCGACCGGCATCCAGCACCACGATTTTGTCGGCGAGGGTCATCGCTTCGACCTGATCGTGGGTGACGTAAATCATCGTGCGGCCAAGACGCTTGTGCAGACGGGAGATTTCGATACGCATCTGGACGCGCAGGGCGGCATCCAGGTTGGAAAGCGGTTCGTCGAGCAGGAAGACGCGCGGCTCGGCGACCAGGGTACGGCCAATCGCCACGCGCTGACGCTGACCGCCGGAAAGCGCTTTCGGCTTACGCTCCAGCAGGTGCGCCAGCTGTAATACTTCAGCTACCTGCGTCACGCGCTGGTTAATGACCTCTTTCTTCGCGCCGGCCAGCTTCAGGCCAAAGGACATGTTCTCGGCAACGGAAAGATGGGGATAGAGTGCATAAGACTGGAACACCATGCCTACGCCACGTTCGGCAGGCGGGATGTCATTCATTCGGGTATCACCAATCAGCAGGTCGCCGCTGGTGATGGTTTCAAGACCGGCAATCATACGCAGCAGAGTAGATTTACCACAGCCTGATGGGCCAACAAACACCACGAATTCGCCTTCGTTGATGTCCAGATTGATGTCTTTCGACACCACAACGTCACCCCAGGCTTTCGTTACATTACGCAGCTGTACGCTCGCCATGCCCTTCTCCCTTCGTTACAACCTGTCACCGACAGAAACATTCAAGATAAGTTCACTATGGGGTATCCATTACTTTCCCGAATCCTCCACCCCCCGCCTTTTTTATGGGGGAGGAGGCGGGAGGATGAGAGAGCAGGCTCTGCGACCGCCGTGGGAGGGCTGAGGCAAAATTCGTGAAGCCGCCTGCAAAATTCGGTGGGTTTTTATGTGCGCCAGCACTCATAACTTAAATTTATGCAACGGAGATCACACAAACGGGGGGTGGGGCGTAGGGGTTGGGAGGATGGAAAGAGGATGTCAAATAAGGAGACTGAGACACGTTGAACCACTGAAGTCATACCACGAGACATCACCAAAAAGGATGGCAGCTATGAATATCAAGACTGGCGCACGCGTTTTCGCATTGTCCGCCCTCGCAGCAATGATGATTTCCGCACCGGCGCTCGCCAAAATTGAAGAAGGCAAACTGGTTATCTGGATTAACGGCGACAAAGGCTATAACGGCCTGGCCGAAGTGGGCAAAAAATTCGAGAAAGACACCGGCATCAAAGTTACCGTAGAACACCCGGACAAACTGGAAGAGAAATTCCCGCAGGTTGCGGCAACCGGCGACGGCCCGGACATCATCTTCTGGGCGCATGACCGTTTCGGTGGTTACGCGCAGTCTGGCCTGCTGGCTGAAGTCACCCCGGACAAAGCTTTCCAGGACAAGCTGTTCCCGTTCACCTGGGACGCTGTTCGCTATAACGGCAAGCTGATCGCTTATCCTGTCGCGGTTGAAGCCCTGTCTCTGATTTATAACAAAGACCTGGTGCCTAACCCACCGAAAACCTGGGAAGAGATCCCGAAACTGGATAAAGAGCTGAAGGCGAAAGGTAAATCTGCCCTGATGTTCAACCTGCAAGAGCCGTACTTCACCTGGCCGCTGATTGCTGCCGACGGCGGTTACGCGTTCAAGTTTGAAAACGGCAAATACGACGTAAAAGACGTGGGCGTCGACAGCGCAGGTGCGAAAGCGGGCCTGACCTTCCTGGTTGACCTGATCAAGAACAAACAGATGAACGCGGATACCGATTACTCCATCGCGGAAGCGGCGTTCAACAAAGGCGAAACCGCGATGACCATCAACGGTCCGTGGGCCTGGACCAACATCGATAAGAGCAAAATCAACTACGGCGTGACGCTGCTGCCAACCTTCAAAGGCAAGCCGTCTAAACCGTTCGTTGGCGTGCTGAGCGCGGGTATCAACGCCGCCAGCCCGAACAAAGAGCTGGCGAAAGAGTTCCTGGAAAACTACCTGCTGACCGATCAGGGTCTGGATGAAGTGAACAAGGACAAACCGCTGGGCGCCGTTGCGCTGAAATCCTTCCAGGATCAGCTGGCGAAAGACCCACGTATCGCGGCTACCATGGATAACGCCCAGAAAGGCGAAATCATGCCGAACATCCCGCAGATGGCTGCGTTCTGGTACGCCACCCGTACCGCGGTCATCAACGCTGCAAGCGGTCGCCAGACCGTTGATGCCGCGCTGAAAGATGCTCAGGGTCGTATTACTAAGTAATGACGTAGTCCCCTCTTCCTTTGGGAGAGGGTTAGGGTGAGGGTTGTCGCTATTCGCACGCCCTCACCCCGGCCCTCTCCCCCAGGAGAGGGAGAAAAGATCAAACGTTGTAGAGGAAAAACCCCATGGATGTCATTAAAAAGAAACGCTGGTGGCAAAGCGACGCGCTGAAGTGGTCAGCGATAGGTCTGCTGTGTCTGCTGGTGGGTTACCTTGTTGTTTTAATGTACGTACAAGGGGAATATCTGTTCGCCATCATGACGCTGATTTTAAGCTCTGCTGGCCTGTATATTTTCGCCAACCGTAAAGCCTATGCCTGGCGTTATGTCTACCCGGGCGTGGCCGGGATGGGGCTGTTTGTCCTGTTCCCGCTGATTTGCACCATCGCCATTGCGTTTACCAACTACAGCAGCACCAACCAGCTTGCGCAGGAACGCGCCCAGCAGGTCCTGCTGGATCGCTCATATCAGGCAGGCAAGACCTTTAACTTCGGCCTCTATCCTGCGGGGAACGAGTGGAAGTTAGCGCTTACTGACGAAGCAAGCGGCAAATACTACGTTTCCGACGCGTTCAAATTTGGCGGCGAGCAGAAGCTGGCCTTAAAAGAGGCCGAGGCCCTGCCGGAAGGTGAACGTGCCAACCTGCGCGTCATTACCCAGAACCGCCAGGCGCTGACCCAGCTCACCGCCGTGCTGCCAGATGAAAGCAAAGTGACCATGAGCTCGCTGCGCCAGTTCTCAGGCACCCAACCGCTCTATACCCTGGCGGATGACGGCACGCTGACCAACAACCAGAGCGGCGTGAAGTACCGTCCGAATAACGACATTGGTTTCTATCAGTCCATTACTGCCGACGGCAAATGGGGTGATGACAAGCTCAGCCCGGGCTACACAGTCACCATCGGCTGGGACAACTTTACCCGCGTGTTTACCGACGAAGGCATTCAGAAACCCTTCTTCGCCATCTTTGTCTGGACGGTGGTCTTCTCGGTGCTGACGGTGATACTGACCGTTGCCGTGGGCATGGTTCTGGCCTGTCTGGTCCAGTGGGAATCCCTGAAGGGCAAAGCAATCTACCGCGTGCTGCTGATTCTGCCGTATGCCGTGCCGTCGTTTATCTCGATTCTGATTTTCAAAGGGCTGTTTAACCAGAGCTTCGGTGAAATCAACATGATGCTGAGCGCCCTGTTCGGCATCAAACCGGCCTGGTTCAGCGACCCAACCACCGCCCGCTCGATGATCATCATCGTGAATACCTGGCTGGGTTATCCGTACATGATGATCCTGTGCATGGGGCTGCTGAAGGCCATCCCGGATGACCTGTACGAAGCTTCGGCGATGGACGGTGCGGGTCCGTTCCAGAACTTCTTTAAGATTACGCTGCCGCTGCTCATCAAGCCGCTCACCCCGCTGATGATTGCCAGCTTCGCCTTTAACTTTAACAACTTCGTGCTGATTCAGCTGTTGACCAACGGCGGCCCGGACCGCCTCGGCACTACGACGCCGGCAGGCTATACCGACCTGCTCGTGAGCTACACCTACCGTATCGCCTTCGAAGGCGGCGGCGGCCAGGACTTCGGTCTGGCGGCAGCGATTGCCACCCTGATCTTCCTGCTGGTAGGCGCACTGGCGATTGTGAACCTGAAAGCTACACGTATGAAATTTGACTAAGGAGGGCATCGATCATGGCAATGGTACAACCCAAATCTCAGAAGTTGCGCCTCCTGGCGACGCACTTAGGCCTGCTGATTTTCATCGCGGCGATCATGTTCCCGCTGCTGATGGTTATCGCCATCTCCCTGCGTTCGGGTAACTTCGCGACAGGAAGCCTGATCCCGGACGAAATCTCCTGGGAGCACTGGAAGCTCGCGCTGGGCTTTAGCGTGGAACACGCGGATGGCCGCGTCACGCCGCCGCCGTTCCCGGTGCTGCTGTGGCTGTGGAACTCGGTGAAAATCGCAGGCATTACCGCCATTGGTATCGTGGCACTTTCCACCACCTGCGCCTACGCCTTTGCCCGTATGCGTTTCCCGGGCAAAGCGACGCTGCTGAAAGGGATGCTGATTTTCCAGATGTTCCCGGCGGTGCTGTCGCTGGTGGCGCTGTATGCCCTGTTTGACCGCCTGGGCCAGTACGTCCCGTTTATCGGCCTGAACACCCACGGCGGCGTGATCTTCGCCTACCTTGGCGGTATCGCACTGCATGTGTGGACCATTAAAGGCTATTTCGAAACTATCGACGGCTCGCTGGAAGAAGCCGCCGCGCTGGATGGGGCTACCCCGTGGCAGGCGTTCCGCCTGGTGCTGCTGCCGCTGTCGGTGCCGATTCTGGCGGTGGTGTTTATCCTGTCGTTTATCGCTGCGATCACTGAAGTACCGGTTGCCTCACTGTTACTGCGTGATGTGAACAGCTACACCCTGGCCGTGGGTATGCAGCAATACCTCAACCCGCAAAACTACCTGTGGGGCGACTTTGCCGCGGCGGCCGTACTCTCTGCCATCCCGATTACCGTGGTGTTCCTGCTGGCGCAGCGCTGGCTGGTGAACGGCCTGACGGCGGGCGGTGTGAAAGGTTAAGTTTCATTTTGTTATGCCACTGCAACCCTCAACTTTAGACGTATTGTATTGACCCAACTTGTGACTGTTGTTAGGCGCTCTTCGGAGCGCCATTTTTTTATTCCCGTTTCAGCCGCTTCGAATTGCACAGCCAGAGGGTGATCACCAGCAGCAGGATCGCCGCCGAGTAGATCAGCACGTCGAGCGGGGATTTATGATCGACGATGATCAGCCGCACAATGGCGGTGATCCCAATGTAGACAAAATAACGTAGTGGGAAGTGAAAGCCGGACTGAAAATACTTCACAATCAGGGCGATAAATTCAAAGTAGAGAAAGTAGACCACCAGGCCTTCCACCAGCGCATATTTGCTGGTTTGTTCAGGGGCAAACAGCACATCCGCCAGATGCACCGTCTCTTTACCCAAAAAGACGACCAGTATCAGGCCAAGGCTCAACAGACCGAGGTTCAGCACGGTCTGGAGGATAGTTGAGATAAACTCAACGCGCGGGCGAGTCAGGGATGTCATACAGCACCTCATTCTCCAGGGCGAGGTTTCTGTATAACGCAAAAATGTGACGGAGATCTATATTTTTTGTTTATGTTTAGCGCACCGGAGAGGATTCCCCTCACCCCGGCCCTCTCCCCAAAGGGGCGAGGGGGAAAAGACAGAACCGAGCGATCCCCTCTCCCCTTTGGGGAGAGGGTTAGGGTGAGGGGCATCAGCGGAAGTTAATGTTCTTATCGCTGGTCATGTCGTACAGCTGGAACTTACGTCCAAGCTGCTGGCCGCCGTCGCGCGTCAGCGGCGTCCAGCCAACCGCTGCGCGGCTGCGGGTTGGGCCTGACGAGAAGAGATCCAGCGGAATCGACACATAGACTCCCTTGGTGAAGTCCCCTTCCCCGTATTCGTCCGGCGAGACGTTCGTAATGGTGGCGTAGCCGCCCACCACGACGCCGCTATCGAAGTGTTTGGAGATGTCCAGCGTACCGCCCTTATCGCCCGCCAGGTACTGGCCTACGCTGGCTTTCACCAGCACGTCAGGCGCGAACGACGGCGTCCAGTAGGCGGTCAGGTGACCGGTTTTGACGCTGTAGTCGGTGAACTTCATCATGTCCTGCGCGCTGCGCCAGTCACGCTGTTTAACATAGTTAGCATCAATCCCGAACGCCCAGTTGCTGTCGACAGGACGATAAAGCACTTCCGCCCCCGCGCCGCCGTACATGGTTTCCAGATACCCGCCGTACACCTGGCCGTAGAAGCCGTTGCCGAAGTACTGGAAGTAGTTGGCCTGCAGGTTGTTCACGTAAGCATCGTTCTGCACGTACTCACGCACGCGGGTACGCACGCGCGGCAGCGACGAGTCTTTTGGCGGGTTGGTGTAGTTGAACTTGTCATAGTTATTGGCGATGTTGCCGAACAGGCTGCCGGTGGTCAGCAGATGGTCGGTCAGCCACAGATCCGCCGTCGCCATGACGCCCAGCTGATACATGTAGAAGTTTTCCGGCCCACCGACGGACTGGTTCAGCACCGGATCGATATGGAAATCGAAGCGCGACCTGTCGATATACCAGCCCTGCTCTGTGGTTTCTGGGACGATCGGCTCAACGCGTTTTTGCACCAGCTCGGTTTCATGTCCCAGCGGCTCGCCTTCGAGGTGGCGCTTAAGGCTGGCAACATCCGTTTCCGTCGTCACCTGCGGCAGGTTGAGACGATTCTCGGTCACGCGGATCGTGCGGATCCCCTCTGGCAGATCGTTCATGATGATCCGGTTGGCGCGCTCGATCCCTTCCCGCGAGTCGCGGTATTTCACCTGCTCGCCGGTGACGTAAAGCGTATCGCCTTTCACCTGAATTTTCGGATCCGCCAGGCCGGCATTGTATTTCAGCAGCGTCAGCTGGTTTGCCACCACTGAGTGCTGCAGAATCGCATCCTGCGGTTCCGGCTGGTATGCAGGCCGCGCGTTGTCGTTGTAGTGCGGCCGCATGTCGTTAAAGTTGGTGCGCAGCGTGAAGCCGAACATCACCGTATTGCCGCGCTCGTAGCTGAGGTTAACGTCGGCCCAGTCGGTGACGCGATAAATTGCGCCGACGTTAAACTTGCTCTTCTGCTCAATCTTCCCGGCGAAGTCCTGCGAGTAATCATTCCCCTCGTACTCCAGCTTCAGGCGTAACGGCTGCCATGGGGTTTGATACTCCACACCGCCAAACAGCGATGCTGGACCGTGGAACATCTGATCCCCGTTGATGGAGCCCGCTTTCTTATAGCTGTTATCGCGGTAGCAGTATTTATCGCTGTAGGAGCAAAACGGGTTTTTCACGTTTCCGCTGGTGCCGAGATAGCCCCATCCCAGGCCAAGCGAGAAGTCGAACGGCCCCCAGGCCTTGCTGGCCACGATGTATTCCGCATCAAACAGGCCGGTACCGCCGATATCTTTGGCGCCCACGGAGACCTGCGGCATCCAGTAGCTCTCTTCCCACAGGCGCAGCTTGACGTCGAAGGCTTTATCTTTGTAGGTCTGATCGCCTGAGAACGCCTCGACGCTGCTGTATTGTTTCGTCCGCACGTCGGTATAGCGCAGCGTGGTTTCAAGCCACGGGAACAGCTGCACTGACCCCGAGTAGTAGCGATACTGGTCGTTATCACGGTAGTTAAGGCTAATTTCCCCTTCGCGCGCCATACGCGCGGTGGGCGTTTGCAGTAAACCGACGCCGCCGAAGTCTGACTGAGACGGGCCAATGGGTGCCGGATACGTTTCTGCATGGCAGGCGGCACTCACGCAGAGCGCCAGCATGCTGTAGAGATAGGTTCTTTTCATTATTCCGGTATCCGCTGAATCAGGGAGTGAAGGATATCGGCGTTAAGCCCGTCATACGCCTTCGTCCAGAAATGGTCGGCAAAACCGACAAAAATAATGCTGCCCGGCATGGGTTCGATATGACGTTTATTCCAGTAAGCAACGGGGGCTTTTTGCGTGTGGCCGTCGGGGTAAATCACCCAGGCGTAGCTGTTATCCGCGCCGCTCAGCCGACTCTGCTCGTCGAGATAACTCGCCACGTCACGACCGGGGGTAAAGGGCTTGTTACCCGGGCTGCCGATCAGCCCCATCACGGTCACCGTCGTCGGCTTCGCCGGAAGCCAGAGCGTATAGTCCCCTTCCAGGGTCGGGTTGCCGTTTTCCGTGACGCGCACGTCATCCGGGTCAAGATTGACGTTCTGTCGGCCCGTCACCTTCAGCGCCTGCAGCTGCTGGCGAACGCTATTAATCGCCGCCGCGTCGTCGCCGTCTTCCTGCTCCGCTAATCCCGTTAGCCTGGCAAGGAGCGCCTTGTGCTGCTGTTCCGCTTCAGCGGTCTTCTGCCGTTCAGCGATGACCGCGCCTGGCCACCAGCTGTTGGCGAGCCTTGGCTGTCCGACGAGATCGAGAAGATGCTCGGCGTGGGTTAAGGTTTTGGGTTTTTCACTGTCCGGCGTGTAGACCTTCACAGTCCCGGCGGACCATGCCAGCGGCGCGGCAAAACTGGCGATAAGCGCAGCGTGGATGAGCATTTTCATGATTTCGCCGCCTTGATCAGGGTGGTTTTGACCGGAAAGAATCCGGCACCAAGATACTGTAATGACTGGCGGATCTGCCCTTCCTCGTCAATCCAGAAGCGGTTGTGCCAGGTGGCCTGGTAGGTGATGACCTCTTCATCCAGCACGCGAACCTGCGTTTCGTCGCTGCCGACCTTCACGCTGTCGGTGCCGTCCCAGCGGAAGGTCGAGCGTGCCGTGGCGTAACGCACCTGCTTGTGTTCAGTCCAGCCCATCGTGCGCGTCCAGCCTGCGCCGTCGACGATCTGGTTCGGCTTGATCAGCGGGTCGTCGGCGAGATTATTCACCTCCAGCAGGTTGTCGCCGCCCAGCAGGGTTTTCACGATACGGCCATGCTGCGTCACGATGGTGGCCTGATCCTGCGTCACCCATTTCTGCTGCCCGTTTTCATCGAAAGCGAGCACCACAAAAAGCTGCGGGCCATCGTTAAGCTGCATGTACTGACTGGCATAAGGCATGTTCTGAAGTTCGTCATCGGTCAGATGCACGCCCGGCGTGCCGAACATGCTTTCCCACAGTGAATTTCCCAGCCCTTTAGTGGTGGCCGAGCACGCCTGCAGCAGCAGGCAAATCAGAATGATTGCAGGTCGCTTCACGACTCTTCTCCGAAGGGGCGAAATAACCACACCGAAGTGTGGTTATGATTAAAACACCCGCTATTACTGGGTGCTGGTTGTCGTGGTGGTCGTGGTTCCGGTGTTGGAGCCATCACCGCCACCGGTTGCCGCCAGCGCGACACCCACGGCTGAACTTACGGTGCTGGCGCTGGCTGCGGTAGAACTTCCCGCAGACGCAGACGTCGCAGCCGACCCTGCCGCTTCCCCGACCTGAACCGGAGCTGCATAAACAGATGTCGCCGCAAGCGCAGATATGGCAAAAATGCCATACAGTACTTTCTTCATAACAATTTCCCTTCAATGAATGAATGGAGATTTGCCCGAAAAGAATTTCAGGCGGAATCGAGTATACACAACTCATGCCGTGGGTTTGCCGTAAGGGGAAATAGGGAGCGGGTTTTCGGAATAATGGTTAAAATGGAAATGAAGGACAAATCCAAAAAATACAAAAGAAATACAAAACAAATACTTATAATATATTTACATTATCTGATTTCTGCGTATTTTCTTAAAATAAACCGCAGCAATTAACGGGTTAAGCGTCTTTTTCGGATTAAACTCAGATCCAGAATTTGAGTTAACTAACAGACATCAGGAATTATCCGATAAAAAAATGCCGGCATTAAGCCGGCACGTTTTCATGTCGTTTTAATTACGCACGCCATGCTTTATAACGGTTGATCAAACCATTTGTCGAGCTATCATGGCTGGTAATCGCTTTATCGTCACCCAGCTCTGGCAGAATACGGTTTGCCAGCTGTTTGCCCAGCTCAACGCCCCACTGGTCAAAGGTGAAGATGTTCAGGATCGCGCCCTGCGTGAAGATTTTGTGCTCGTACAGGGCAATCAGCGCGCCCAGGCTGAACGGCGTGATTTCGCGCAGCAGGATGGAGTTGGTTGGACGGTTGCCTTCAAACACTTTGAACGGTACCACGTGCTCCAGCGTGGCAGGATCTTTACCCTGGTCACGGTATTCCTGCTCAACCACCTCGCGGGATTTACCGAACGCCAGCGCTTCGGTCTGGGCGAAGAAGTTGGACAGCAGCTTCGGATGGTGGTCGGACAGCGGGTTATGGGTGATAGCCGGAGCGATGAAATCGCACGGTACCATTTTGGTGCCCTGGTGAATCAGCTGGTAGAAAGCATGCTGACCGTTAGTGCCCGGCTCGCCCCAGATAATTGGGCCAGTCTGGTAGTCCACCGCGTTGCCGTTACGGTCAACGTACTTACCGTTGGATTCCATGTTGCCCTGCTGGAAGTAAGCCGCAAAGCGGTGCATATACTGGTCGTACGGCAGGATCGCTTCGGTTTCAGCGCCGAAGAAGTTGTTGTACCAGATCCCGATCAGCGCCAGCAGTACCGGCAGGTTTTTCTCAGGCGCGGTAGTGGAGAAGTGTTTGTCCATCGCGTGCGCGCCGGAGAGCAGCTCGACGAAGTTGTCGAAGCCCACGGACAGGATGATGGACAGGCCAATCGCAGACCACAGGGAGTAGCGGCCACCAACCCAGTCCCAGAACTCGAACATGTTCGCGGTGTCGATACCGAACTCGCTGACGGCTTTACCGTTGGTAGAAAGCGCCGCGAAGTGTTTCGCCACGTGCTTGTTGTCGCCAGCGGTTTTCAGGAACCAGTCGCGCGCGCTGTGGGCGTTGGTCATGGTTTCCTGAGTGGTGAAGGTTTTGGACGCAACCAGGAACAGGGTAGTTTCCGGGTTCACGTTCTTCAGCACTTCGGCGATGTGGGTACCATCGACGTTAGACACAAAGTGCATATTGAGGTGGTTTTTATACGGACGCAGCGCTTCGGTCACCATGAACGGGCCGAGGTCAGAACCGCCGATACCGATGTTAACCACGTCGGTGATCGGTTTGCCGGTGTAGCCTTTCCAGCTACCGGAGATAATCGCTTCGGAGAACGCTTTCATCTTTTCCAGCACCGCGTTCACTTCCGGCATGACGTCTTTGCCGTCAACGATGATTGGCGTATTGCTACGGTTACGCAGGGCCACGTGCAGCACGGCACGGTCTTCGGTGCGGTTGATCTTCTCGCCGGAGAACATGGATTTGATGGCGTCTGCAAGCTCAGTCTCTTTCGCCAGATCCTGCAGTTTTGCCAGCGTCTCTTCGGTAATGCGGTTTTTGGAGAAATCCACCAGCATCAGGTCGTCGAAGGTCGCGGAGAACTTGTTGAAACGATCGGCATCTTTCGCGAAAAGATCCGCGATGGTGACGTCTTTCATTTCATCATAATGTTTCTGGAGTGCCTGCCAGGCAGCGGTCTGCGTTGGGTTGATGTTTTTCATTAGCAATACTCTTCTGATTTGAGAATTGTGACTGCGGTCGATTGTAGCGCCTGCAAATAAAAATTGTGATGGTTTTTATGCCATTGCCCTGGCCTGCATCAAACACAGGTGAAAAGACCCGAAAAGTATAGCTGCTGAAGCGCCCTCCCGGAGCGGAGAAATGTCGGTCAAAATGCCCTAAAACGGAGCATAAAATCTGGCCCTGTTATAAGTCCTGTTTCTCAGGGGTACCCCCCCATAAAAAATCCGCATAATCCCAGCATTGACAGGACCTCCCCCGCATTTTATTTATAGGGCCGTATTTTGCGCCTGCACCTGTTTTCGTTTCACTCTTGTGCCAAGGTCGCTTATTCATTCCCTGACACGAGGTTGTTATGACGAGTTTTGTGGTCGCCAAGTTTGGCGGCACCAGTGTGGCCGATTACGATGCCATGAACCGCAGCGCCGATGTGGTGCTGGCCGATCCGAATACCCGCCTGGTGGTGCTGTCTGCATCAGCCGGCGTGACGAACCTGCTGGTTTCTCTGTCTGAAGGACTGGAAGCGACAGAACGTTTCGTGAAGCTGGATGCACTGCGCAAAATTCAGTTCGACATTCTTGAACGTCTGCAGAACCCTAACGTCATCCGCGAGGAAGTGGAACGTCTGCTGGAAAATATCACCACCCTGGCAGAAGCGGCTTCTCTGGCAACCTCCACCGCCCTGACCGACGAGCTGGTCAGCCACGGTGAGCTGATGTCCACCCTGCTGTTTGTTGAAATCATGCGCGAGCGTAACGTTCAGGCGCAGTGGTTTGACGTGCGTAAAGTGATGCGCACCAGCGACCGCTTTGGCCGCGCCGAGCCAGACGTTGAAGCACTGGCCGAGCTGACCAATCAGCAGTTGGCCCCGCGTCTGGCAGACGGCATCGTGATCACCCAGGGCTTTATCGGCAGTGAAGCGAAGGGCCGCACCACCACGCTTGGCCGTGGCGGCAGCGACTACACCGCCGCGCTGCTGGGCGAGGCCCTGCATGCCACGCGCGTGGATATCTGGACTGACGTTCCGGGTATTTACACCACCGACCCGCGCGTCGTTTCTGCGGCGAAACGTATTGATGTGATCGCGTTTGAAGAAGCGGCGGAAATGGCCACCTTCGGCGCGAAAGTGCTGCACCCGGCCACGCTGCTGCCAGCCGTACGCAGCGATATTCCGGTCTTTGTCGGCTCCAGTAAAGATCCGAAAGCGGGCGGGACGCTGGTCTGCAAGAAAACGGAAAACCCGCCGCTGTTCCGCGCCCTGGCCCTGCGCCGTCGCCAGACGCTGGTCACCCTGCACAGCCACAATATGCTGCACTCCCGCGGTTTCCTGGCGGAAGTGTTTGGCATTCTGGCACGCCACAACATCTCCGTGGATCTGATCACCACCTCGGAAGTGAGCATTGCGCTGACGCTGGACACCACCGGTTCAACCTCAACGGGTGACACCCTGCTGACGCAGTCGCTGCTGATTGAGCTGTCTGAGCTGTGCCGCGTGGAAGTGGAAGAAGACCTGGCGCTGGTTGCCATCATTGGCAACAAGCTGTCGCGCGCCTGCGGCGTGGGCAAAGAGGTATTTGGCGTGCTCGACCCGTTCAACATCCGCATGATTTGCTACGGTGCGTCCAGCTATAACCTCTGCTTCCTGGTGCCAGCCGATCAGGCCGAGCAGGTCGTGCAGAAACTTCATCAGAATTTGTTTGAATAAGCGCAAGAGTGGCCCGGGCGTTTTCACTACCGGGCCATTCTTTAGCTTTTCATTACTGTTCTCATCAGCAGCGAATCCAGATCTTTTAAATTTCCTTCTCTGCTGTCGGGTAGTACCGGCGGCACTTCTCCTCTCACCAGCTCACTTTGCAAAAAAGCGTGGAGTAAGGGCCGTTTAGGACCATATTCCGCTTCACCTGCGCGCTGTTTTATTTCCAGCAATGCATCGATTTCCGCACGTAACGGCGCACACAGTTCGCTCCCGGCAAGCAGTTCGGCAAAACGCATCGGTGGAACGCCTTTCCCCGCTTCTACCCACCGCGCCGCCAGCAAAGGTCGCAGAACATAAAAGTACTTTTTCAGCCGAACCGTTTCCCCCTGTAAATATCCACGGAAGTTTTTTCGGGCCATTGAGTAATAATGCCAGCGGGCGCGCAATGGCGAAAACCACGCAGGTATCAGCGCACGCAACTCGGCCACTACCGTCTCATCCTCCTGATAAACAACAGGGGAATCCAGCCACTCGATAAGCGTCGGGTTTGCCCCCTTCAGCAGGCCCAGTGCCTTGCGCCATTCCCAGCCACAAACGTCCAGTTCATCATCTATCGGCAGCTCGATCACATCCCGCTGGGATTCGACGCGCAGATACCATTCTGGGTGGTGAACGTACAAAAACCGCACATCATAATCGCTATCCGGTGAGGCAAATCCCCATCCCCGGCTGCCCGATTCACAGGCGTAGAGCACGCGCACGTTATAGCGCTGCTCTATATCGCGAAGTTGCGCGCAGACACGTGCGCGCATCGCGCTATCAACATCGTTGTTGCTCATTTTTTTATCCTTTTACACACACTACCTGACGCAGGGTGTGAACGATCTCCACCAGCGACGATTGCGCGGCCATCACGGCGTCAATGTCTTTATAGGCCATCGGCGTTTCATCGATCACCTCATTGTCTTTGCGACACTCTACGTGAGAGGTCGCCTGAATATGGTCGCTAAGGGTATAGCGTTTTTTTGCCGCCGTTCGGCTCATCACTCGCCCGGCGCCGTGGCTGCAGGAACAGAAGCTTTGCTCGTTGCCGAGGCCACGCACGATGAAGCTCTTTGCGCCCATTGAGCCCGGAATAATCCCCATCTGCCCTTTCTGCGCCGACACCGCACCTTTGCGCGTGATCAGTACCTCTTCCCCAAAGTGATGCTCTTTCTGCACATAGTTGTGATGGCAGTTAACCGCCTCCTGCTGCGTAATAAAGGGCTTTGTCACTTCGCGAGAGAGCGCCGCCAGCACGCGCGACATCATCACTTCCCGATTGTGGCGGGCAAAATCCTGCGCCCACTCCACCGCCTCAATGTAGTCCTCATAGTGACGACTCCCCTCCTGAAAATAGGCCAGATTTTTATCCGGCAGATGTCCCAGGTGATGCTGCATATCCTGCTGTGCCAGGGCGATAAACAAATTACCGATGGCGTTTCCTACGCCGCGCGAGCCGCTGTGCAACATCACCCAGACGCGCTGCTGCTCATCGAGGCAAATTTCAATAAAGTGGTTTCCGGTACCCAGCGTGCCCAGATGCTGGTAGTTGTTGGTTTTCCGCAACTGCGGGTATTTATCCGTGAGTTGTTTAAAACGTGGGGCCAACACCAACCAGCGATCGTCCACTTCTTTCGGTGGCGTTTCCCACGCGCCTTTATCCCGTCGAGAACGCGTATTGGTTCTCCCATGCGGTACTGCCTGTTCAATGGCGCTACGTAAACCGCTGAGATTATCCGGCAAATCACCGGCCACCAGCGACGTGCGAACGGCAATCATCCCGCAGCCAATATCCACGCCAACCGCCGCAGGAATAATTGCCCCTTTGGTCGGAATCACGCTGCCGATGGTTGAGCCTTTACCGAGATGAACGTCGGGCATCACCGCAAGGTGTTTGAAAATAAACGGCATCTTTGCAGTATTCAGTAACTGCGCCTGTGCCTCTGGCTCCACGGGAACGCCGTGAGTCCACATTTTGATCGGGGCGCCGTTTGACGCCGTCAGTAATTCAAAATCATTCTGTTGCATTGCGTTATCCTTTCAGGTTAACAAGGCCGTGTAATACCTGGTCCAGGCCACCAAATACTGAAATTTTGTCGATACGCTCCGCGACCCTTTCCAGGGTTTCCAGCTCTTTTAAACGCAGCGCCACCGGGTTGTTCTCCATCACCTTTGCGGTGTTTAACAGCGATCGTGTCGCCGCCGTTTCTTCACGTCGGCGAATAACATTCGCCTGGGCCGATTTTTCGGCCTCTACCAGACGGGATAAAATTGTTTTCATATCACCAGGTAAAACAATATCTTTTACCCCAAGCGACGCAATTTCCATTCCAAAGGATGACAGGCGGCCTTGCACCTGTTTGCTGACCACCTCATCAATGATCTGCTTATCTTCCAGTAACTCATCGAGCGTGCGGGTGCCGACCGCCTCACGCAGTGCGAACTGGAGTTCGCGGTACAAATGTTCCAGCGGTTTCGTAAGCTGTCCGCAGGCCTGCAGCACGTCGCTGTAGCGCCAGTTAGCCGCCAGGTTCAGGCGCAGGTTAACTTTGTCCTTCGTCAGGATCTCCTGCCCGCTCACTTCCACCACCTGAAGGCGCGTATCCACTACCTCTGCCTCAACCAGATGGTTAATTTTCCAGTAAGCCGTCAGTCCCGGCGGTAACAGTGCCTGAATTTCTCCGTCGATTTTCACCACCCCGACGTGCCAGGCAGGTACCTGTACGACCAGCATCGCGTCGCGCCCCTTTAGCGCGCCATTACGACGCGGTTGCAGAGCAGCATTCATCACGTCCACCGGCACCCGCACGTCGCGGGTATCGATTCTTTGCAGGCTCAACGCCGCATCCTGCTGCCAGTACAGACGACGAGTCGAAGGCGGCACAATTTCCTGCAATACGCCGTTGTTCGATAACACCCCGATTTCATCTGCAGTAAGGTCAACCGCCAGGCAGTAACGTACCACCCAGTCAGGCTGAAAGCGGCGCAGATAATCCGCCAGCGCACCCGGCACCTCGCTGCCATCCTGGCTCACCACCAGCACGTCGTCAGTATTGAACCAACCCAGACGGTGTTCACCCGCCTCCAGTACCCGGTAATAATCGCCAGCTTTTGCTACCAGTCCTAACTGACCTTTTTTTATCGTGATTTTTTTAGCCATTTTATATTCCTTAAAGTCAGGCGCGGGTGCAGGCACGAAATCACAGGGGAATGCCTTTTCGCCTGCGATCCGGCGCCATTACCGGCGACCTTCATTGGGATTACTGACTGCGCAATACCCGTTTTTACTTTGATGTTTACAACCAGTTTTCATTGGGAGAATGAATCGGGAATCGAACCCTTCTATCTGTCATTGGTTGACGGAACGCCCCCGGAAAACAGCCTTGCCGTTCCTGGTGCGCCGACGGGGCCTTAACCCCAGTGTGCTCAACGTCGTGACGTTATCTTTATTGCCAGAAGCGTGCCAAAAACAAAAATCGCTGTTTTATTTTTTTATTTTATTGATAATTAATGATTTTTATTTATCGCGCTTTTCATGCATTGCCGTTCGGCTCAACATTTCTTATCCTGCTATATCGACAATTATCTTTCTGGATAAACATGAAGAAGCGGAAGGTGGTGATCGGGGTGCTTGGCACCGTGATGGATAAACGGGGAAAGCGGGCTAATCGCTTTCGCAAATGGCGACCGACCGTCGGGCTGTGCCAACAGCCGGATTTCCCGGTCGACAGGCTGGAGCTGCTACATCAACCGCGAGATCTCGGCATGGCTCAGCAACTGGCGGAAGATATTGTGCTGGTTTCCCCCCACACCGAGGTGCGTCCCAGCACGGTAATCATTGAAGACCCGTGGGATTTCGAAGAGGTTTATGCCGCGTTTCTCGATTTCGCCACCCAGTACACTTTTGATACCGATCGCGAAGAGTATTTCGTCCACATCACCACCGGCACGCATGTGGCGCAGATCTGCTGGTTCCTGCTGACGGAAGCCCGCTATCTTCCCGCCAGCCTTTTGCAGACTGGCCCTGCCAGAAAAGAAGCCTCTGCTGAGGAGACTGCAGCCGGAACTTACTCAATTATCGACCTGGATTTAAGCCGCTACACGACCCTTACCAACCGTTTTCAGCGCGAGCAGCAGCAGTCAATCTCATTTCTGAAAGCGGGTATTGAGACGCGAAATGCCACCTTTAACAGTCTGATCGACAAGATTGAACGCGTGGCGCTACGTTCAACAGCCCCGATCCTGCTGACCGGCCCCACCGGCGCGGGCAAGTCGTTCCTCGCGAACCGCATTTATCAGCTTAAGCAGTCACGCCATCAGGTTTCCGGCAAACTGGTTTCCGTCAACTGCGCGACCCTGCGCGGTGATAACGCCATGTCCACGCTGTTCGGCCATGTGAAAGGGGCCTTTACCGGCGCACTGTCGGCGCGCAGCGGCCTGCTGCGTGAAGCCGATGGCGGTGTCCTTTTCCTCGACGAGATTGCCGAACTAGGCCTGGATGAACAGGCGATGCTGCTCAAAGCCATTGAAGAGAAAACTTTTTTCCCGTTTGGCTCCGATAAAGAAGTTCACAGCGATTTTCAACTTATCGCCGGAACCCACCGTGATATGCGCCAGTGGGTGGCAGAAGGACGTTTTCGTGAAGATCTCTATGCCCGTATTAATATGTGGAGCTTTGCATTACCCGGCCTTGCCCAACGGAAAGAAGACATCACGCCGAATGTTGACTACGAACTTCAACGTTTCTCTCGCGCAAGCCAGACGCAAATCCGCTTCGATAAAGAGGCACGCGAAGGCTATCTGGCCTTTGCCTGTTCCAGCAGAGCGCTGTGGCGGGGCAACTTTCGCGAACTGAGCGCCAGCGTCGCACGCATGGCGACGCTGGCGGAACGAGGGCGTATTACTCAGGATCTGGTGCTGGAGGAGATCTCACGTCTTCAGACCGACTGGCAAACTGACGTGACGCAGCCTGCAACTGACATGGAGATTGACCTCTTTGACCAGCGGCAACTGGAAACGGTGCTGGAGGTATGTCGCCGCAGCGCATCGTTGTCTGAAGCCGGACGTGAGCTGTTTGCCGTTTCACGGCTCAAAAAAGCCAATCCTAACGACGCCGACCGACTGCGTAAATATCTGGCTCGCTTTAGTCTGAGCTGGGAAAGCATCCGGTCATAATTCATTTGAATATTACTTCCTTACGCGATAAACAATAACTATAGCCGGGCTCGATCCCGGCTTTTTATAACAAACACACGCAACATTCATCGCAAGGAAATCATTATGTTATCCGCTATTACGCGGCTGTTCCCGTTATGGGCGCTGCTGCTCTCCGTACTCGCGTATTACACGCCCACCACGTTCACCGGTATTGGTCCGTGGGTCGCCACGCTGCTGATGCTGATCATGTTCGGTATGGGTGTGCATCTGAAAGTAGACGATTTTAAGCGCGTGCTGTCTCGCCCTGCGCCCGTCGCGGCAGGGATATTTCTGCACTACCTGGTGATGCCGCTCGCGGCGTGGCTGCTGGCGATGGCTTTTAAGATGCCGCCCGATCTCTCCGCCGGGATGGTGCTGGTGGGCAGCGTGGCCAGCGGCACGGCGTCCAACGTCATGATCTATCTGGCGAAAGGCGACGTGGCGCTCTCCGTCACTATCTCGTCCGTCTCCACGCTGGTGGGCGTGATTGCCACGCCGCTGTTAACCCGCCTGTACGTGGATGCGCATATTCAGGTGGACGTGATGGGGATGCTGCTGAGCATTCTGCAAATCGTGGTGATCCCGATTGCGCTTGGGCTGGTCATTCACCACCTGTTCCCTCGCGTGGTGAAGGCCGTTGAGCCGTATCTGCCCGCGTTTTCGATGATCTGCATTCTGGCCATCATCAGCGCCGTGGTGGCGGGCTCCGCCTCGCACATTGCTTCCGTAGGCTTTGTGGTGATCGTCGCGGTTGTGCTGCATAACACCATCGGCCTGCTGGGCGGCTACTGGGGCGGGAAACTGTTTGGCTTCGACGAATCGACCTGCCGCACGCTGGCAATCGAGGTAGGGATGCAGAACTCCGGCCTGGCGGCGGCGCTCGGTAAAATCTACTTCTCGCCGCTGGCGGCCCTGCCGGGTGCGCTGTTCTCCGTCTGGCACAATCTCTCCGGCTCTCTGCTGGCGGGCTACTGGTCCGGCAAACCGATTGATGAACAAACGAAAAAAGATGCGGTGAAGCAGGGTTAATTTACGCTGCTTGCTTTACACTGAAGCCTCCACATCAGGAGGCTTCAGCAATGGCTACACCACGTTTGACCCAGAAAGACATGACGGAAGCCGAGCAGCGCGAGCTGAAAACGCTTCTCGACCGCGCTCGTATCGCACATGGCCGCACGCTGACGAACGCCGAAACCAATCAGGTGAAAAAAGAGTACATCGATAAGCTGATGGCGCAACGTGACGCCGCGGCGAAAAAGGCCCGCAAGCTGAAAAAAGAGCAGGCTTATAAACCTGATGCAGAAGCGACCTTTTCCTGGTCCGCCACCACATCAACCCGTGGAAGGCGCTAATCAGCGCCCTTTCTTTTTACGCCCCGGCTGGGTAAAGCGTTTTCCGTTGCCCGGCTTGCCTCGCCCTTTCTCTTCCGCCTGCGGCGCCTTCACGACCGGGCGCTTAATCGCCTGAGCTTTCGGTTTTGCTTTGGCCTTCGGCTTCGCTTCGGACGAGGAGTTCTCGATAAGCTTGAACAGCTCGATCAGCTCGTCGTCCGTTAAGTCGCGCCACTCACCCAGCGGGATGCCGGACAGGCTAACGTTCATGATGCGCGTGCGCTCCAGCTTCGTCACTTCATAACCGAAGTACTCGCACATGCGGCGGATCTGGCGGTTTAAGCCCTGCACCAGGGTAATGCGGAACGCGAACGGCGCTTCTTTCTTCACCTTACACTTTTTCGTGACGGTACCGAGGATCGGCACACCGGCGCCCATGCCGCGAATAAAGTCGTCCGTGACCGGCTTATTCACCGTCACAATGTACTCTTTTTCGTGATCGTTACCGGCACGCAGGATCTTGTTGACCAGATCGCCGTGGTTGGTGAGGAAAATCAGCCCCTGAGAGTCTTTATCCAGACGGCCGATCGGGAAGATACGGCTGCTGTGGTTCACGAAATCAACGATGTTGTCCCGCTCGCCGTCTTCCGTGGTGCTGACAATCCCAACCGGTTTGTTCAACGCGATAAACACCAGGTCTTCAGCATCACGCGGTTCGATGACCTGACCATTCACTTTAACCACATCGCCAGGGACCACCTGGTCGCCGATGGTGGCGCGTTTGCCGTTAAGAAACACGTTACCTTGTTCAATGTAACGGTCAGCCTCGCGACGTGAGCAGATTCCGCTCTCGCTAATGTATTTGTTTAATCGGGTTGATTGAGTTGGCAGCATAGTTTCTCCTGTGAAGGGCGAAATATACCTTACCTTGCGGCTGACAAAAAAGTGTTAGTAACCGTTGATCAAAAAATCGAGTGCATCCCGCAATGAAGCACTGTTTTGCGTAAGATCGGCGACACGCTCGCCTAACTCTTTTGGCGATATGCCTGCCTATTGATCCATCAGAATGACCTCTGAAAGTCACTAAAGGAGCCGTTTTCATCAACCCACTGGTTAATGGCCTCGATAGAAACTTTATTTTCTGCTAACCACTCTGCGCGCTGATGCGCACGAAACTGCTCCTGCAGTGCAGCCATGAGTAGTGCGCATGAGCCCCCCATCGGAATGCGCATGAATTGGCGAAGTGTAGTGTGTAAATGGCGCATGATAAGGTGTCACGCCTCGCAAAAAAGTTTTGCGAGGCGCTTTCAGAGATTAATACTCATCCCGCTCGTCATCTTCATCCGGCTGTTCCATCACGCTGTAGGCCACCGCGCAGAACAACGAGTTGAGACGCTTCATATCCCCCAGCAGCCCCAGATGAAGCGAGCTGGTTTCGATGCTCTGCACGTTCTGCTGGTGAAGACGCTCAACGTGGGCGTGCGAATAGCGGCGGTTCAGGATACGGAAACGATGCTTGTTGCGGCGCAGGCGGCGCGCGCTCGGCACGTCGCTGGAAAAGAAGACCAGCATCGCCAGCTTGAGGTTGCTGACCAGCTGTTCGTGCAGCGCTTCAAGCTCTTTTAAGCCTTCAACGGAGAACGCCCGGCGTGCGGCCAGCGATTTATCGGCTATCTCGCTGCCCATGCGCTCAACAATATCGGAGGCCTGCTCAAGGTTAAGCGACATCTCAATGATTTCCGCCCAGCGGCGGGACTCCTCTTCCGCCAGTTCGTCCTGCGGCATGCGCGCCAGGTAAAGCTTAATGGCGGTATAGAGCACGTTGATATCGTCCGCCAGTCTGCGCAGCTCTTTCTCCTCTCGCGGCTCGCCGTGCATCACCTTTTGCAGGCCTTCGAGCATGGTTTCCATCGCGTCGCCCATGCGCAGCGTCTCGCGCGCGGCATTCGCCAGCGCCAGTGCCGGGGTATCCAGCGCGGACGTATCCAGGTGCTTCGGCTTCAGGCGCGCATCCAGCTCCGGTTCGTCCTGAATGAGACGTTCGCAGAAGCGGGCCATCGGCCCGGCAAAAGGCACCATCGCCAGGCAGCGCACCAGGTTGTAGAACACGTGGAAGTAGATCACCAGCTCCGCCTTCGGCAGCGGGAGGTTGTCCATCAGGTTCGCCAGCGGATGGATAAAGGGCAGGATAATCAGGCTGCCCACCAGCTTAAACAGCAGGCTACCGAGCGCCACGCGGCGGGCGGCAGCGTTGGCCGCGCTGTTATTGAGCATCGCCAGCAGGCCAGAGCCGAGGTTGGCACCTATCACCAGACACAGCGCCACCGGGAAGGAGATCGCCCCGGCGGCAGTAAGCGTGGCCGTCAGCAGCACGGCGGCCAGGCTGGAGTAGCTGACGATGGCAAACACCGCGCCAATCAGCGCGTCGAGCATGATGTCCCCGGTCAGGGAAGCGAAGATGACCTGAACGCCGTTGGCCTCGGTAATAGGGGTGACCGCCTGCACAATCAGCTCCAGCGCCAGCAGAATCAGCCCCAGGCCAATGCCCACGCGTCCAAGCTGGCCGGCGCGCGTCTGTTTGCGGCCGAGGAAGAAGATGACGCCGACAAAAATCAGCAGCGGCGACAGCCAGGAGAGATCGAAGGTCAGGATACGCGCCATCAGCGCGGTCCCCACGTCGGCCCCCAGCACAATGACCAGCGCCGGAGCCAGCGCCACCAGATCCTGCGCCACAAAGGAGGTGACAAGCAGGGTTGTGGCGTTACTGCTCTGCACCAGTGCCGTTACGCCAATACCCGCGCAGAAGGCGAGCGGCTTCTTCTCAACGCTGCTGCTGAGAACGGTACGCAAGCGCGCGCCAAAGACGCGCATCACGCCGGTACGAACGATATGGGTGCCCCATACGAGCAGTGCGACTGCAGAAAGCAGGTGTAACAAGGTCAGCACGAAAGGTTTTCCTCCTTATCGTTATTCGTTTTCCATAGGTTCAGTATAAGGGTTTAAGCGTAAGAAAGAGACAAGGCACCCTTGAGGTGCCCTGTTTGTTGTAAGGAAAAATGACGTTAGTCTGCGTCGTAGCCTAAATTGGGTGCCAGCCAGCGCTCGACTTCTGATACGCTCATGCCTTTGCGCAGGGCGTAATCTTCAATCTGATCGCGCTGCAGCTGCGCCACGGCAAAGTACTTGCTGTCCGGGTGGCTGAAGTACCAGCCGGAGACGGACGCACCCGGCCACATGGCGAACGACTCGGTGAGCTTCATTCCGGTATGGGCTTCGACGTCCAGCAGTTGCCAGATAGTGCCCTTTTCGGTGTGTTCCGGACAGGCCGGATATCCCGGTGCCGGACGAATACCCTGGTAGTTTTCGCGGATCAGCTCCTCGTTGCTGAGGTTTTCGTTCGCCGCGTAGCCCCAGTGCACCTTGCGCACGCGCTCGTGCAGGTACTCGGCGAAGGCTTCCGCCAGGCGGTCGGCTATCGCTTTCACCATGATTTTATTGTAATCGTCGTGCTGCGCTTCGAATGCGTCCGCCAGCGCATCTTCTTCCAGACCGCCGGTCACCGCAAAGGCGCCGATATAGTCGGCTTTACCGCTCAGCTTCGGCGCGACAAAATCGGCCAGGCAGTAGTTGGCAAAGCCCACTTTCTCGGTTTGCTGACGCAGATGGCGGCTGACCGCCAGCACGTGGGTGCGGGTTTCATCGCGATAAATTTCGATGTCGTCTCCCACGCGGTTGGCCGGGAGCAGCCCCACCACGCCGCGCGGATTGAGGGTTTTCTCAGCACTCAGCGTGTCGAGCATATCGTTGGCATCTTTAAACAGGCGTTTCGCTTCTTCACCTACGACCTCATCTTCCAGGATGCGCGGATATTTGCCCGCCAGCGACCAGGTCATAAAGAACGGCGTCCAGTCGATGTAGTTGCGCAGCGTTTCTATGCTGGCGCTGACCTCCTGAACGCCCAGTCGATGCGCGACCGGCGGCGTATAGCTCGACCAGTCAAACGCCAGATCGTTATCGCGCGCCGCCTGGAGTGAAACTGGCGGGGTGCGCGGTTTCTTGCGCCCGTGCTGGATGCGAACGGTTTCGTACTCTTTGCGGGTGCGCTCAACAAACTCGTCGCGCTGGGTGTCAGAGAGCAGTGCGGAGACCACGCCCACCGTGCGCGAGGCGTTTTGCACGTACACCGTCGGGCCGCTGTAGTTCTGCTCGATTTTCACCGCCGTGTGCGCTTTGGAGGTGGTCGCCCCACCAATCAGCAGAGGAATGGTGAAGCCCTGGCGCTCCATCTCCTTCGCCACGTTAACCATCTCGTCCAGCGACGGGGTGATCAGCCCGGAGAGGCCAATCAGGTCGGCATTCACTTCGCGCGCGGTCTTGAGGATTTTATCCGCCGGGACCATGACGCCAAGGTCGATAATCTCGTAGTTATTGCACTGCAGCACCACACCGACAATGTTCTTGCCGATGTCGTGCACGTCGCCCTTGACGGTGGCAATGACCATTTTGCCGTTGCTGGAGCCTTTCTCTTTGCTGGCCTCGATAAACGGCTCCAGGTACGCCACGGCCTGCTTCATCACGCGGGCAGATTTCACCACCTGCGGCAGGAACATTTTGCCCTCACCGAACAGATCGCCTACCACGTTCATGCCGTCCATCAGCGGCCCTTCGATCACCTCGATCGGGCGGGCTGACTGCTGACGCGCCTCTTCGGTATCCTGCTCGATAAACTCGGTGATGCCTTTTACCAGCGAATATTCCAGACGCTTTTTCACGTCCCAGGCGCGCCACTCGGCCTGCTGAACGTTGGCAGATTCATCCGATTTGCTGCCGCGGTATTTTTCCGCCAGGTCCAGCATGCGCTCGGTGGCGTCGTCGCGACGGTTAAGAATTACGTCTTCTACCGCGTCGCGCAGCTCTGCGGGCAGGTCGTCGTAAATCGCCAGCTGGCCGGCGTTGACGATCCCCATGTCCATCCCGTTACGGATGGCGTAGTAGAGGAACACGGCGTGGATCGCTTCGCGCACCGGGTCGTTACCGCGGAACGAGAACGACACGTTCGACACGCCGCCGGAGATCAGCGCATGCGGCAGCTCGCGCTTAATGTCCTCGCACGCGCCGATAAAGTCCTGGGCGTAGTTATTGTGCTCTTCGATACCGGTCGCCACGGCGAAGATGTTCGGGTCAAAGATGATGTCTTCCGGCGGGAAGCCCACCTCTTCGGTCAGTATTTTGTACGCGCGGCGGCAAATCTCAATTTTACGCGCGCGGGTATCGGCCTGGCCCACTTCGTCAAAGGCCATCACCACCACGGCGGCACCGTAGCGGCGCACCATTTTCGCGTGGTGGATAAAGATCTCCACGCCCTCTTTCATCGAGATGGAGTTGACGATGCCTTTACCCTGAATGCACTTCAGCCCCTTCTCGATCACGTCCCATTTGGAGGAGTCGATCATGATCGGCACGCGGGCGATGTCCGGCTCACCGGCAATCAGGTTGAGGAAACGCACCATCGCCGCTTCGGCGTCGAGCATCCCCTCATCCATGTTGATATCAATAATCTGCGCGCCGTTTTCCACCTGCTGACGCGCGACGTCCAGCGCTTCGCTGTACTTCTCTTCTTTGATCAGGCGTTTGAACTTCGCGGAACCGGTAACGTTCGTACGCTCGCCCACGTTCACAAACAGGCTGTCTTCGCCGATGGTCAACGGCTCAAGGCCGGAGAGACGACAGGCAACCGGAAGCTCGGGCAGCTTGCGCGGCGGCAGCCCCGCCACGGCGTTGCTCATAGCAGCGATATGTTCAGGCGTGGTGCCGCAGCAGCCGCCGACGATGTTCAGAAACCCAGACTCGGCCCACTCGCGGATTTGCGCCGCCATGGTATCGGCATCAAGATCGTATTCGCCGAAGGCGTTCGGCAGACCGGCGTTCGGGTGGGCGGTGACGTAGCATTCCGCAATGCGCGAAAGCTCCTGCACGTACTGGCGCAGTTCATCCGGCCCCAGCGCGCAGTTCAGGCCGAAGGAGAGCGCGTCGGCGTGACGCAGGGAGTTATAAAACGCTTCGGTGGTCTGGCCGGACAGAGTGCGCCCGGAAGCGTCGGTGATGGTACCGGAAATCATGATCGGCAGGTCAACGCCCAGCGCCTCAAACTCCTCTTTTACCGCGTAAATCGCGGCCTTGGCGTTGAGGGTGTCGAATACCGTTTCAATCAGGATCAGATCGGAACCGCCTTCCACCAGCGCTTTGGTCGATTCACGGTAGGCAGCAACCAGCTGGTCAAAGGTGATATTACGAAACGCCGGGTCGTTGACGTCCGGTGAAATCGACGCGGTGCGGTTGGTTGGGCCAAGCACCCCGGCAACGTAGCGAGGCTTGTCCGGCGTGCGGGCCGTCCACTCGTCGGCGCAGGCGCGCGCCAGCTTCGCGGCTTCCAGGTTGATTTCCGCCGACAGGGATTCCATCTGGTAATCCGCCATGGCGATGGTTGTCGAGTTAAAGGTGTTGGTTTCAACGATATCCGCACCCGCTTCGAAGTAGGCGTTGTGGATATCCTTAATGACGGACGGCTTGCTGAGCACCAGCAGGTCGTTGTTCCCTTTCAGGTCGCAGGGCCAGTCGGCAAAGCGTTCGCCGCGGAAATCGCCTTCACTCAGACGATACCCCTGGATCATGGTGCCCATGCCGCCGTCCAGCACCAGAATTCGTTCATTTAACTGCGCACGCAGTTGCTCTACTTTGCTGCTCACACTTGCTCCCGACAACGCTCAACAAGGCCAAAAGGCTGCGTTCCATACTGGCACAATCTCGCAGGGTGGAAAAGCCGCTCAGCGGTAACATGAGACATGTTCACCATCACTCCTCCGATCAGTCAGGAGAACGGTTGCAAATTCACCAAATAAAACGAAAATGATTTCCACGATACAGAAAAAGGAGATCGTCATGGTCGCGACCGTTCCCGCTAAACGCGGCAGAAAACCTGCTGCTGCCACCACCGCACAACAGGTCGGACAGGTTCAATCGCTCACGCGCGGTTTGAAGCTGCTGGAGTGGATAGCCGAGTCGCACAGCAGCGTGGCCCTGACGGAGCTTGCCCAGCAGGCTGGCCTGCCGAACTCCACGACGCACCGTCTTCTGACCACCATGCAGCAGCTGGGCTTTGTCCGCCAGGTGGGCGAGCTGGGGCACTGGGCGGTGGGCGCGCATGCATTTATTGTTGGCAGCAGCTTCCTGCAGAGCCGCAACCTGCTGGCGATTGTTCACCCGATTCTGCGCAAGTTGATGGAGGACTCCGGCGAGACCGTAAACCTGGCGGTGCTGGACCAGAGCGACCATCAGGCGATTATCATCGACCAGGTGCAGTGCACGCAGCTGATGCGCATGTCCGCGCCGATTGGCGGCAAGCTGCCGATGCACGCCTCCGGCGCGGGAAAGGCATTTCTCTCGCAGCTGAGCGAGGAGCAGGTGACGGGGCTGCTGCACCGTAAAGGGCTGCACGCCTATACCCACGCCACGCTGGTGTCACCCGTCCATCTGAAAGAAGATCTGGCCCTGACCCGCAAGCGCGGCTATTCGTTTGACGACGAGGAGCACGCCCTCGGCCTGCGCTGTATCGCAGCCTGTATTTTTGACGAGCACCGCGAGCCGTTTGCCGCCATCTCCATCTCCGGACCGATTTCGCGCATGACCGATGACCGGGTTACCGAGCTGGGCGCGCTGGTAATTAAGGCGGCGAAAGAGGTGACGCTGGCGTACGGTGGGATTCGTTAAGCATGCATTGCCGGGTGGCGGCTTCGCCATACCCGGCCTACATGATGCCCTCTGAAAACCTGATGCAAAACCGCTGCTTGCGCCGATATGCATACACATCTTCCACGTGCCCATTTTTGATCCGCGTTTGCAGCCCGCGCCAGTAGCTGGCGCGGAACAGATCGTCATGCATCTCTTCGAATAGCGGCCCGATGCGCGGGTCGGCGCACAGCCAGTGGCGAAACTCTTCGGGAAAAACATCGCCCGGCGAGACGCTGTACCACGGCTCGCTGGAAAGCTCATCTTCCGGGTAGCGGGGCGGTGGGATATCGCGGAAATTCACTTCAGTCATGTAGCAAATTTCGTCGTAATCGTAGAACACCACCCGCCCGTGACGGGTAACGCCGAAGTTTTTGAACAGCATATCGCCCGGGAAGATATTGGCGGCGGCAAGCTGGCGAATCGCGTTGCCGTACTCTTCAATCGCATCTCTTAAAGCCTGACCTTCGGACTGCTCCAGCCAGATATTCAGCGGCACCATACGGCGTTCAATATAGAGATGGCTAATCACGATTTTATCACCCAGATCGGTGATTTTCGCGGGAGCTTCCTGCATTAACAGCGCCATGAGCGCCGGGTCGATCTGCTGTTTATCCAGCACAAAGTTTTCGAATTCCTGGGTATCCGCCATGCGACCGACGCGATCGTGTTCCTTAACCAGCTGGTAGCAGGCGCGGACGTGCGCGGCGGTCATCTCTTTCTGCGGCGCGAATCTGTCTTTGATCACCTTAAATACCCGGTCGAAACCCGGCAGCGTAAACACCAGCATCACCATGCCGCGAATGCCGGGCGCTTCGATAAACTGCTCATCGGCCGTGGTGACATAGCGCAGGTACTCCCGGTAGCTTTCCGTTTTAGCGTGCTTCTGGCAACCGATGGCCATATACAGCTCGGCGGTGGTTTTGCCCGGCAGGATCTCGCGCAGCCACTCCACCAGCGCGGCAGGTAACGGTGCATAGACCATAAAATAGGAGCGTGCGAAGCCAAACACGATGCTGGCCTCGGCGCCGGTGGTCAGACAGGTATCGACAAACAGTTCCCCACCGTCGGTGCGGTGAATGGGCAGCAGAAACGGCACAATGGCCGTAGGGGTAACCAGTTTACCCACCAGCCAGGCGGCTTTATTGCGGTAGAAAAGCTCGTTGGCAACCTGCAAATGGCTGTGGCTGAGCAACTCCGCGCCGAAGGTTTCGTTGAGATGCGCGTGGATATAACCAATATCCCGGGTTTTATTCTCCCAGGGCAGGCGCAGCGGCAAATCCGTTAGCACGCGGTGCAGGAGCTTTTCCCATCCGCGATCGGGAAAGAAATCTTTCGCCAGCGGACGCGGAATGGTACGAAAGCGCCGCTCGGGCTGGGAGCTGAAGATAAATAACCGCTCAGGAGATAATGAGCGGTGGTCAAATAACCGGCAATAGACGGAGTTGAAAAAGCTCTCCGCAATCTCGAAGCGCGGGTAGTCGGGTAACAGATGGGTGTAGTGCTCCTTCACGCGCAGTAAAAATTCCGCGTCCGGACTTTTACCGTCGGTAATACAGCGCAGCTGCTCCACCACCAGACCCACGTGGTGATCGTAGAGATGGATACGCTGCTTCATGGCCTGCTGAACCGCATGCCAGTCTGCATGTTCGAAGCGCTGCTGCGCGCCGGAGGTCACTTCAAGAAAACGACCATACTGGGCATCGAAGCCCTGCAAAATAGTTTGGGCAATCAGTAATTCCAGGCCACGCGACATATATTCCCCCTCACCACCAGCCCTCTCCCCAGGGGGGAGAGGGGGAAAGATTAGAACTGTGCTTCTTCCGTTGAACCCGTCAAGGCGGTGACGGAGGAGGTGCCGCCCTGAATGATCGTGGTCACGTTATCGAAGTAGCCGGTTCCCACTTCCTGCTGGTGAGAGACGAAGGTATAACCATCTTTGCCCGCCGCAAATTCCGGCTGCTGCACCTTCTCAACGTAGTGCTTCATGCCCTCACCCTGCGCATAGGCGTGCGCCAGGTCGAACATGTTGAACCACATGCTGTGGATGCCTGCCAGAGTAATGAACTGGTATTTGTAGCCCATGTCGGACAGCTGCTGCTGGAAGCTGGCGATCGTTTTGTCATCCAGCTTTTTCTGCCAGTTGAAGGACGGCGAGCAGTTGTAGGCCAGCAGTTTGCCCGGGTACTTCGCATGAATAGCATCAGCAAAGCGTTTTGCCAGCGCCAGATCCGGCGTGGACGTTTCACACCAGACCAGATCCGCGTACGGCGCGTACGCCAGACCGCGGCTGATCGCCTGCTCGATACCCGCGTGGGTACGATAGAAACCTTCACTGGTACGCTCGCCGGTGATGAACTCGCTGTCGTACGGATCGCAGTCAGAGGTGATCAGGTCAGCCGCGTCCGCATCGGTACGGGCAATGACCAGCGTCGGCACGCCGAGCACGTCAGCAGCCAGACGCGCGGCAACCAGCTTCTGAACCGCTTCCTGTGTGGGAACCAGCACCTTACCGCCCATATGTCCGCACTTCTTCACTGACGCCAGCTGGTCTTCGAAGTGAACGGCCGCTGCACCGGCCTCAATCATCGATTTCATCAGCTCAAAGGCGTTCAGCACGCCGCCGAAGCCCGCTTCCGCATCCGCGACGATCGGCAGGAAGTAGTCAATAAAGCGCGGATCGTTGGGTTCGATGCCCGCCGCCCACTGGATCTGATCCGCACGGCGGAAGGTGTTGTTGATCCGATCCACAACCGCCGGCACGGAGTTAGCCGGATAGAGCGACTGATCCGGGTACATGCTGGAGGCCAGGTTGGCGTCCGCCGCAACCTGCCAGCCGGAGAGGTAAATCGCCTCAATACCGGCCTTCGCCTGCTGCAGCGCCTGACCGCCGGTCAGCGCGCCGAGGCTGTTGATGTAGCCTTTTTTAGAGCCACCGTGCAGCAGCTTCCACATTTTCGCCGCGCCATTTTGCGCCAGCGTGCATTCCGGATTGACCGAGCCGCGTAATTTCACCACTTCCTCAGCGCTGTAAGGACGGCGGATGCCTTCCCAGCGAGGTTGTGTCCACTCTTTCTTCAATTCTTCGATTTGTTGGGTACGGGTTTTCATGTGCAGATGCTCCATATTGTTATGTGGTGGATTACGCCAGGAAGCGGTAGCCCGGCAGGGTCAGGAAGTCGATTAAGTCATCTGATGTCGTGATTTGCTCCATCAGGCGCGCGGCGTCGTCAAAGCGTCCGCTGCTGAAGCGGTGTTCGCCCAGCTCGTCCTGGATCACCCGCATCTCTTCGGCCAGCATCTGGCGGAACAGGGATTTGGTCACCGGCTTGCCGTTGCTGAGCGTTTTTTGATGGTGGATCCACTGCCAGATAGAGGTACGTGAGATCTCCGCCGTCGCGGCATCTTCCATCAGGCCGTAGATCGGTACGCAGCCGTTGCCGGAGATCCACGCTTCGATGTACTGCACCGCAACGCGAATATTGGCCCGCATCCCCTCTTCCGTCCGTTCGCCCGCGCACGGGGCCAGCAGCTGTTCTTCAGCCGTTGGGGCATCGTCTTCACGCGTGACAAACAGCTGGTTTTTGTTGTCACCGAGGACGCGGTTGAAGACCTCCATTGCCGTATCGGCCAGGCCGGGATGCGCAATCCACGTGCCGTCGTGACCGTTACGGGCTTCAAGCTCTTTATCGGCTTTCACCTTGTTGAGCACCTGATTGTTGCGCTCTGCGTCTTTGCTCGGGATAAAAGCCGCCATGCCGCCCATCGCAAAGGCGCCGCGCTTGTGGCAGGTTTTGATCAGCAGACGCGAGTAGGCGCTCAGGAACGGTTTATCCATGGTCACGACCTGGCGATCCGGCAGTACGCGATCGGGATAGTTTTTTAGGGTTTTGATGTAGCTGAAAATATAGTCCCAGCGTCCGCAGTTCAGACCGACAATGTGGTCACGCAGGGCGTGCAGAATTTCATTCATCTGGAATACGGCAGGCAGCGTTTCAATCAGCAGCGTGGCTTTGATGGTGCCGCGCGGCAGGTTGAAACGATCTTCCGCGTAGCTGAAGACCTCGCTCCACCAGGCTGCTTCCTGCCAGGCCTGCGTTTTAGGCAGATAGAAATACGGGCCGCTGCCCTTCGCCAGCAGGGCTTTATAGTTGTGGAAGAAATAGAGCGCGAAATCAAACAGGCTGCCCGGAATGGCTTCCCCACGCCAGGTGACATGTTTTTCAGGCAGGTGCAGGCCGCGCACGCGGCAGATCAGCACCGCCGGGTTCGGTTTGAGCTGGTAAATTTTACCGGCTTCGTTGGTATAGCTGATGGTGCCGTTCACGGCGTCGCGCAGGTTGATCTGCCCCTCGATGACCTTACGCCAGTCCGGCGCCAGGGAATCTTCAAAATCGGCCATGAAGACCTTAACGTTCGCGTTCATGGCGTTGATCACCATTTTGCGCTCTACCGGACCGGTGATCTCAACGCGGCGATCCTGTAAATCTTCAGGGATACCGCGGATTTTCCACTCGCCACGGCGAATGGAAGCGGTTTCCGAAATAAAACCAGGCAACTTGCCGTTATCAATTTCCTGCTGCTGATGAATGCGTGCCGCCAGCAGCTTATTACGCTGCGGCGTAAAGCGGGTCACCAGTTCAGTCAGAAATTCTACCGCTTCTGCCGTCAATACCTGCTGTTCTTGCTCACCATACGGCTGGGTAAAGGCCAGTTCATCGACCGTCGTTGCCTGTTGAGTCATTACTCTGCTCCTCATCAAAGATCCAAAATCACGCTCCCGATGCGAACGAAAGATCGTTGGGTAGTTTTCGCTCAGCAGAATTAAGACTATCTCTATTTCTTCTAAAATCAAAAACAATTTCCATTTTAATTATAAATTGAATTTAAATGATTGATTTTATTTAAATTAAAGTTTTAAAGAATGATGAGTGAAATTTCGGAAATAAAAAAGACACCCGAAGGTGCCTGATTTGAATAGCTGAAACGCTTTAGGATCGTTTAGTGCAGACGATTACTCCAGCGTTGGATTCATATGACGCAGATCGTATGGTGTGATCTGGTAGACGTAATAGTTGAGCCAGTTAGTAAAAAGCAAATTCCCGTGGCTGCGCCAGGTCGCTCTCGGTTTGTTTTGTGGATCGTCCTTCGGGAAATAGTTGTACGGGACATCCGGGTTAAGACCCGCTTCGACATCACGGAAATATTCTGCCGCAAGGGTGTGCGGATCGTACTCAGGATGTCCGGTCACAAAGGCAATGCGCTTATCTTTACTGGCAAACAGGTAAGCGTCCCCATCTTCCGTTTCGGCCAGAATCTCCAGATCGGTGTAATCACGAATCAGCTGGGCCGGGAAATCGGCGTAGCGAGAATGCGGGGCCAGGAAAGAATCATCGAAACCACGCGTCAGCAACGCATGTGGATGGAGAATGTGGTGTTCGTATACGCCGGAGAGCTTTTCAGTGCGGGTTTGCTTGGGGATGCCATAAAGAATATTCAGTGCGGCTTGTACCGCCCAACAGACAAACAGCGTGGACGTGACGTGATCTTTTGCCCACTCCAGAACCTGTTTGATCTGCGGCCAGTAAGCGACATCGTTAAATTCCACCAGGCCCAGCGGCGCGCCGGTCACAATCAGTCCGTCGAAATTTTCACCCTGAATGTCATCGAAGTTACAGTAGAAGTTGTTCAGATGCTCGGAAGGCGTGTTACGTGACTCACGGGCATCGATTCGCAGCAGCTGAATATCGACCTGCAGCGGGGAGTTCGACAGAAGACGCAGGAACTGGTTTTCTGTTTCGATCTTTTTTGGCATCAGATTGAGAATAAGCACCTTCAGCGGGCGAATTTCCTGACCTGTCGCACGTGTAGTCGTCATGACAAAGACATTTTCTTCACGCAAGAAATTGACGGCTGGTAGCTCGTCCTGCACCCGAATCGGCATAGCTTTATATCCTCACAGCATACGTATAAACGTTTAGACATCCAGATAGCTAACGATACCCAGAAACGGTTTGAATGTCGAGTCTGCAAGCGGAAGGTGAGAAAGTTTCAAGGAGAGAATGGTACGGTTTGATGCCCTCACCCCGTCTCTCTCCCACAGGGAGAGGGTGAAAAACAAAAGCAAAAAACCCCGCACCTTTCGGTACGGGGTTCTTCTATTTTGATGCCTGGCAGTTCCCTACTCTCACATGGGGAGACCCCACACTACCATCGGCGCTACGGCGTTTCACTTCTGAGTTCGGCATGGGGTCAGGTGGGACCACCGCGCTAAAGCCGCCAGGCAAATTCTGTTAAATCTGTATCAGGCTGAAATTTGATTGTTCTGTCTCTTCGCCAAAACATCTTCGGCGTTGTAAGGTTAAGCCTCACGGTTCATTAGTATCGGTTAGCTCAACGCATCGCTGCGCTTACACACCCGACCTATCAACGTCATAGTCTTTAACGTTCCTTCAGGAGACTTAAAGTCTCAGGGAGAACTCATCTCGGGGCAAGTTTCGTGCTTAGATGCTTTCAGCACTTATCTTTTCCGCATTTAGCTACCGGGCAGTGCCATTGGCATGACAACCCGAACACCAGTGATGCGTCCACTCCGGTCCTCTCGTACTAGGAGCAGCCCCCCTCAATTCTCCAGCGCCCACGGCAGATAGGGACCGAACTGTCTCACGACGTTCTAAACCCAGCTCGCGTACCACTTTAAATGGCGAACAGCCATACCCTTGGGACCTACTTCAGCCCCAGGATGTGATGAGCCGACATCGAGGTGCCAAACACCGCCGTCGATATGAACTCTTGGGCGGTATCAGCCTGTTATCCCCGGAGTACCTTTTATCCGTTGAGCGATGGCCCTTCCATTCAGAACCACCGGATCACTATGACCTGCTTTCGCACCTGCTCGAGCCGTCACTCTCGCAGTCAAGCTAGCTTATGCCATTGCACTAACCTCCTGATGTCCGACCAGGATTAGCTAACCTTCGTGCTCCTCCGTTACTCTTTGGGAGGAGACCGCCCCAGTCAAACTACCCACCAGACACTGTCCGCAACCCGGATTACGGGTCTACGTTAGAACACCAGCCATTAAAGGGTGGTATTTCAAGGACGGCTCCACGCAGACTGGCGTCCACGCTTCAAAGCCTCCCACCTATCCTACACATCAAGGACCAGTGTTCAGTGTCAAGCTATAGTAAAGGTTCACGGGGTCTTTCCGTCTTGCCGCGGGTACACTGCATCTTCACAGCGAGTTCAATTTCACTGAGTCTCGGGTGGAGACAGCCTGGCCATCATTACGCCATTCGTGCAGGTCGGAACTTACCCGACAAGGAATTTCGCTACCTTAGGACCGTTATAGTTACGGCCGCCGTTTACCGGGGCTTCGATCAAGAGCTTCGCGTTGCCGCTAACCCCATCAATTAACCTTCCGGCACCGGGCAGGCGTCACACCGTATACGTCCACTTTCGTGTTTGCACAGTGCTGTGTTTTTAATAAACAGTTGCAGCCAGCTGGTATCTTCGACTGATTTCAGCTCCACCCGCAGGGGCTTCACCTACATATCAGCGTGCCTTCTCCCGAAGTTACGGCACCATTTTGCCTAGTTCCTTCACCCGAGTTCTCTCAAGCGCCTTGGTATTCTCTACCTGACCACCTGTGTCGGTTTGGGGTACGATTTGATGTTACCTGATGCTTAGAGGCTTTTCCTGGAAGCAGGGCATTTGTTACTTCAGCACCGTAGTGCCTCGTCATCACACCTCAGCGTTAATAAGGTACCGGATTTACCTGGAACCTCCGCCTACATGCTTAAACCGGGACAACCGTCGCCCGGCTAACATAGCCTTCTCCGTCCCCCCTTCGCAGTAACACCAAGTACAGGAATATTAACCTGTTTCCCATCGACTACGCCTTTCGGCCTCGCCTTAGGGGTCGACTCACCCTGCCCCGATTAACGTTGGACAGGAACCCTTGGTCTTCCGGCGAGCGGGCTTTTCACCCGCTTTATCGTTACTTATGTCAGCATTCGCACTTCTGATACCTCCAGCAACCCTCACAGGCCACCTTCAACGGCTTACAGAACGCTCCCCTACCCAACAACGCATAAGCGTCGCTGCCGCAGCTTCGGTGCATGGTTTAGCCCCGTTACATCTTCCGCGCAGGCCGACTCGACCAGTGAGCTATTACGCTTTCTTTAAATGATGGCTGCTTCTAAGCCAACATCCTGGCTGTCTGTGCCTTCCCACATCGTTTCCCACTTAACCATGACTTTGGGACCTTAGCTGGCGGTCTGGGTTGTTTCCCTCTTCACGACGGACGTTAGCACCCGCCGTGTGTCTCCCGTGATAACATTCTTCGGTATTCGTAGTTTGCATCGGGTTGGTAAGCCGGGATGGCCCCCTAGCCGAAACAGTGCTCTACCCCCGAAGATGAGTTCACGAGGCGCTACCTAAATAGCTTTCGGGGAGAACCAGCTATCTCCCGGTTTGATTGGCCTTTCACCCCCAGCCACAAGTCATCCGCTAATTTTTCAACATTAGTCGGTTCGGTCCTCCAGTTAGTGTTACCCAACCTTCAACCTGCCCATGGCTAGATCACCGGGTTTCGGGTCTATACCCTGCAACTTAACGCCCAGTTAAGACTCGGTTTCCCTTCGGCTCCCCTATACGGTTAACCTTGCTACAGAATATAAGTCGCTGACCCATTATACAAAAGGTACGCAGTCACACCACGAAGGTGCTCCCACTGCTTGTACGTACACGGTTTCAGGTTCTTTTTCACTCCCCTCGCCGGGGTTCTTTTCGCCTTTCCCTCACGGTACTGGTTCACTATCGGTCAGTCAGGAGTATTTAGCCTTGGAGGATGGTCCCCCCATATTCAGACAGGATACCACGTGTCCCGCCCTACTCTTCGAGTTCACAACCTGTGTGCTTTCGTGTACGGGACTGTCACCCTGTACCGTGCGACTTTCCAGACGCTTCCACTAACACACAAGCTGATTCAGACTCTGGGCTGCTCCCCGTTCGCTCGCCGCTACTGGGGGAATCTCGGTTGATTTCTTTTCCTCGGGGTACTTAGATGTTTCAGTTCCCCCGGTTCGCCTCGTTAACCTATGTATTCAGTTAACGATAGTGCAACGAATTGCACTGGGTTTCCCCATTCGGACATCGCCGGGTCAAAGGTTCATATCACCTCGCCGGCGCTTTTCGCAGATTAGCACGTCCTTCATCGCCTCTGACTGCCAGGGCATCCACCGTGTACGCTTAGTCGCTTAACCTCACAACCCGAAGATGTTTCACTTCTGATTGCGAAAATTTGAGAGACTCAAACACACCATTAAAGATGTGTCGTTTCAATTTTCAGCTTGATCCAGATTTTTAAAGAGCAAATATCTCAAACGTGACTCGTAAGTCAGTTTTGAGATATGACGGCAGGTGACTTTCACTCACGAACCAGCAAGTGGCGTCCCCTAGGGGATTCGAACCCCTGTTACCGCCGTGAAAGGGCGGTGTCCTGGGCCTCTAGACGAAGGGGACGTGTAGTCTCAATCGCAAGACGCCTTGCTATTTACTTTTCATCAGACAATCTGTGTGAGCACTACAAAGGCAGGTTCTTTAAGGTAAGGAGGTGATCCAACCGCAGGTTCCCCTACGGTTACCTTGTTACGACTTCACCCCAGTCATGAATCACAAAGTGGTAAGCGCCCTCCCGAAGGTTAAGCTACCTACTTCTTTTGCAACCCACTCCCATGGTGTGACGGGCGGTGTGTACAAGGCCCGGGAACGTATTCACCGTAGCATTCTGATCTACGATTACTAGCGATTCCGACTTCATGGAGTCGAGTTGCAGACTCCAATCCGGACTACGACGCACTTTATGAGGTCCGCTTGCTCTCGCGAGGTCGCTTCTCTTTGTATGCGCCATTGTAGCACGTGTGTAGCCCTACTCGTAAGGGCCATGATGACTTGACGTCATCCCCACCTTCCTCCAGTTTATCACTGGCAGTCTCCTTTGAGTTCCCGGCCTAACCGCTGGCAACAAAGGATAAGGGTTGCGCTCGTTGCGGGACTTAACCCAACATTTCACAACACGAGCTGACGACAGCCATGCAGCACCTGTCTCAGAGTTCCCGAAGGCACCAATCCATCTCTGGAAAGTTCTCTGGATGTCAAGAGTAGGTAAGGTTCTTCGCGTTGCATCGAATTAAACCACATGCTCCACCGCTTGTGCGGGCCCCCGTCAATTCATTTGAGTTTTAACCTTGCGGCCGTACTCCCCAGGCGGTCGACTTAACGCGTTAGCTCCGGAAGCCACGCCTCAAGGGCACAACCTCCAAGTCGACATCGTTTACGGCGTGGACTACCAGGGTATCTAATCCTGTTTGCTCCCCACGCTTTCGCACCTGAGCGTCAGTCTTTGTCCAGGGGGCCGCCTTCGCCACCGGTATTCCTCCAGATCTCTACGCATTTCACCGCTACACCTGGAATTCTACCCCCCTCTACAAGACTCTAGCCTGCCAGTTTCGAATGCAGTTCCCAGGTTGAGCCCGGGGATTTCACATCCGACTTGACAGACCGCCTGCGTGCGCTTTACGCCCAGTAATTCCGATTAACGCTTGCACCCTCCGTATTACCGCGGCTGCTGGCACGGAGTTAGCCGGTGCTTCTTCTGCGGGTAACGTCAATCGCTGAGGTTATTAACCTCAACGCCTTCCTCCCCGCTGAAAGTACTTTACAACCCGAAGGCCTTCTTCATACACGCGGCATGGCTGCATCAGGCTTGCGCCCATTGTGCAATATTCCCCACTGCTGCCTCCCGTAGGAGTCTGGACCGTGTCTCAGTTCCAGTGTGGCTGGTCATCCTCTCAGACCAGCTAGGGATCGTCGCCTAGGTGAGCCATTACCCCACCTACTAGCTAATCCCATCTGGGCACATCTGATGGCAAGAGGCCCGAAGGTCCCCCTCTTTGGTCTTGCGACGTTATGCGGTATTAGCTACCGTTTCCAGTAGTTATCCCCCTCCATCAGGCAGTTTCCCAGACATTACTCACCCGTCCGCCGCTCGTCACCCAGGAGCAAGCTCCCTGTGTTACCGCTCGACTTGCATGTGTTAGGCCTGCCGCCAGCGTTCAATCTGAGCCATGATCAAACTCTTCAATTTAAGTTTGATGCTCGTGAATTAAACTTCGTAATGAATTACGCATGTTCACTCAGAGACTTGGTATTCATTTTTCGTCTTGCGACGTTAAGAATCCATGTCACTTTGAGTGCCCACACAGATTGTCTGATAAATTGTTAAAGAGCAGTGCAACGCGGCTTTCGCTCACCGTTGCGAGGTGGCGTATATTACGCTTTCCTCTTTCAGAGTCAACCCGTTATTGCAGGATTTTTTCTCTTCAACCGACCGGGCTGTTTGTGAAGTGATTCACATCCGCCGTGTCGATGGAGGCGCATTATAGGGAGTTCGCGAACGACCGCAACCGAAAAGTTGCAAAAAAATGACTGACTGCTGCATTCCCCAGCAAAACCCCGCCTTATACCCTTTTATGCACAAAGTTATCCACAGTGATGCGAAAAAGTGAAAATGTGCGAGCGTTGCGCAAACGTTTTCGTTAAAATGCTCGCGCTTAACAAGGATGCCTCGTCAGGTGTGTTAGATGAGTTTTTCGCAGGAAAATTCATCTAACGCTCTCTGTAATCGTGAAATCCAGGGGATTTACCATGCAACAACGTCGTCCAGTCCGCCGCGCTCTGCTCAGTGTTTCTGATAAAGCCGGTATCGTTGAATTCGCTCAGGCACTTTCTGCACGCGGTGTAGAACTGCTTTCTACAGGCGGTACCGCTCGCCTGTTAGCAGATAAAGGTCTGCCGGTAACCGAAGTGTCCGATTACACCGGTTTCCCGGAAATGATGGATGGACGCGTCAAAACCCTGCATCCGAAAGTCCACGGCGGTATTCTTGGCCGTCGCGACCAGGACGACGCCATTATGGAACAGCACGACATCGCGCCGATCGACATGGTTGTCGTTAACCTCTACCCGTTTGCCCAGACCGTTGCCCGCGAAGGCTGTTCTCTGGAGGATGCCGTAGAGAATATTGATATTGGCGGCCCAACCATGGTGCGCTCAGCAGCCAAGAACCATAAAGATGTGGCTATCGTGGTGAAGAGCAGCGATTACGAGACCATTATTAATGAGATGGATGCCAACGAAGGGTCGCTGACTCTGGATACCCGTTTCGACCTCGCCATTAAAGCTTTCGAGCACACCGCAGCGTATGACAGCATGATCGCCAACTACTTCGGTAGCCTGGTGCCGGCTTACCACGGTGAAAGCAAAGATCCTTCTGGCCGCTTCCCGCGTACCCTGAATCTGAACTTCATTAAGAAACAAGATATGCGTTACGGTGAGAACAGCCACCAGCAGGCTGCCTTCTATATAGAAGAAGAGGTAAAAGAAGCCTCTGTTGCGACCGCTCAGCAGGTTCAGGGCAAAGCGCTCTCCTATAACAACATTGCCGACACCGACGCGGCGCTGGAATGCGTGAAAGAGTTCAGCGAGCCGGCCTGCGTTATCGTCAAGCACGCCAACCCATGCGGCGTGGCGGTAAGCACCTCTATTCTGGATGCCTACGATCGCGCCTACAAAACCGACCCGACCTCCGCGTTCGGCGGCATTATCGCCTTCAACCGCGAACTGGATGCTGAAACCGCACAGGCCATTATCTCCCGCCAGTTTGTCGAAGTGATTATCGCGCCATCGGCCTCCGAAGAAGCGCTGAAAATCACCGCGGCAAAACAGAACGTGCGCGTACTGATTTGCGGCCAGTGGGCAGAACGCGTGCCGGGCCTGGACTTCAAACGCGTAAACGGCGGCCTGCTGGTTCAGGACCGCGATCTGGGCATGGTGACAAAAGCCGACCTGCGCGTGGTGACCAAACGCCAGCCGACCGAACAGGAACTGCGTGACGCGCTGTTCTGCTGGAAAGTGGCGAAGTTCGTAAAATCCAACGCCATCGTCTATGCGAAAGAGAACATGACTATCGGGATAGGCGCAGGCCAGATGAGCCGCGTTTACTCTGCGAAAATCGCGGGTATTAAAGCAGGTGACGAAGGTCTGGAAGTCAAAGGCTCCGCCATGGCCTCTGACGCCTTCTTCCCGTTCCGTGACGGTATCGACGCCGCAGCCGCTGTGGGCATCACCTGCGTGATCCAGCCAGGCGGTTCAATCCGCGACGACGAAGTGATTGCCGCTGCCGACGAACACGGCATCGCGATGATCTTCACCGACATGCGCCACTTCCGCCATTAATTCCCGGAGCTGAAAATGAAAGTATTAGTGATTGGTAACGGCGGACGCGAGCACGCGCTGGCGTGGAAAGCGGCGCAGTCTCCGCTGGTGACAACGGTCTTCGTGGCACCGGGCAACGCCGGTACCGCACTGGAACCCGCGCTGCAGAACGTGGCTATCGGCGTGACCGACATTCCGGCGCTGCTGAGTTTTGCCCAGAGCGAGAAAATCGACCTGACCATCGTCGGCCCGGAAGCGCCGCTGGTGATTGGCGTGGTGGATGCGTTCCGCGCAGCGGGCCTGAAAATTTTCGGCCCAACGGAAGGCGCCGCGCAGCTGGAAGGCTCCAAAGCCTTCACCAAAGATTTCCTCGCGCGTCATAACATCCCGACGGCGGAATATCAGAATTTCACTGAAGTGGAGCCTGCTCTGGCCTACTTACGTGAGAAGGGCGCGCCGATTGTTATCAAGGCCGACGGTCTGGCCGCCGGTAAAGGCGTGATCGTCGCGATGACGCTCGACGAAGCCGAAGCCGCAGTTCAGGATATGCTGGCGGGCAATGCTTTCGGTGATGCGGGCCACCGCATCGTGATCGAAGAGTTCCTCGACGGTGAAGAAGCAAGCTTCATCGTGATGGTCGACGGTGAGCACGTTCTGCCGATGGCCACCAGCCAGGACCACAAGCGTGTGGGCAATGGCGATACCGGCCCGAATACCGGTGGAATGGGGGCTTACTCCCCCGCTCCGGTAGTGACTGACGAAGTTCACCAGCGCACCATGGATCGCATCATCTGGCCTACCGTGAAGGGAATGGCGGCAGAAGGTAATACCTACACCGGTTTCCTTTACGCAGGTCTGATGATCGACAAGCAGGGTAACCCTAAGGTCATCGAATTCAACTGCCGTTTTGGCGATCCGGAAACGCAGCCAATCATGCTGCGCATGAAATCCGATCTGGTGGATCTGTGCCTGGCAGCCTGCGATGGCAAGCTGGACGAGAAAACCTCCGAGTGGGACGAGCGTGCGTCTCTCGGCGTGGTGATTGCTGCGGGTGGTTATCCGGGCAACTACAGCACCGGTGATGAAATCCACGGCCTGCCGCTGGAAGAGATTGAAGGTGCGAAGGTGTTCCACGCCGGTACGAAGCTGGCTGGCGACGATCGCGTCCTCACCAACGGCGGCCGCGTGCTGTGTGCAACCGCGCTGGGCCATACCGTGGCAGAAGCGCAGAAGCGCGCCTATGCGCTGATGGCAGATATTCACTGGAACGGTAGCTTTAGCCGTCAGGATATCGGCTATCGCGCGATTGCACGCGAGCAGGGGGAGTAACGGAACCGTCTGTTCCCCCTCACCCTGACCCTCTCCCTCAAGGGAGAGGGGATTTACCTCAGAAACTCTTCTCTGTCGGCTGCCAGGTGCAGAAGTCTTCGTTCGCCACCAGCAGCAGCTGAGAGCCTTCCGGCGCCTCAAGCCACGCCACGCTCACTTCCATTGATGAATGACGCTGACGGCGTTGAATGTGTTCGGTTGCCCAGGATTCGAGCTCAGGCTTGACCGTCTGCCCTTCGCAGGTTGTCACCGACCCATCGGCATGCCAGCGCCCCTGGCGCAGCACAACGCGTCCCAGACGAAGCGCATCGCTGGTCTGGCGGATTTGTTCGGCACGATAACGGTAGAGGGCGATTTGATCGCTGGAAAGCTGCTGTTTTTGACCGCTGACTTCGCGCTGCATAAAGCTCAGCTCGCCATGGTCGTCAAAACGCACTTTCACATGTTCGGGGGTTTTGCTGTAGACGTTCAGTTCAATCAGCGACAGGTCATCTCCCTGCCAGCGATATTCCGCAGTCGACGTATTGCCGTTATGCCACGGGCTGAAGGCAGAAAGCAGATGAACTTCGCCGCCGGAATCTTTGCGCCAGACCCTAACCGCGCCCTGGTTGTCCGCGTAACCGCTGGCGGTAAACGGCGGCAGGGAGGTGTCGTGGCTACAGGCTGACAGCAGCAGCATGCCTGCCAGCGCGAGCGTTCCACGCCAGAAAGACAAAAGGGGCGTTACCGCCCCTTCGCTAAAACTGTTCACTGCCACGCGTCTTACTTAACAGCGTCTTTCAGTGCTTTACCAGAAACAAATGCCGGCACGTTAGCTGCGGCGATTTTGATTTCTTTACCGGTCTGCGGGTTGCGGCCAGTACGCTCAGCGCGGTGGTTCACTTTGAAGGTACCGAAACCAACCAGTTGTACAGCATCACCTTCTTTCAGAGACTCAGTAATAGCAGCCAGGGTAGATTCCAGAGCAGCTTTAGCCTGCACTTTAGACAGATCAGCCTTGTCCGCAATTACATCAATCAGTTGAGTCTTGTTCATAAGTTATCCTTTCAATGTGTTTATCGCTTGCTAAGCATCGAGTGCGACGAAAATGCCAAAAAAGCACTCTCCTGCATACACGCACCGATAGCCACTTTTTTTCGCCCCCCAAATGTAGACCAGACAAGGGGCGAAAGGGAAGAGTCGAGGAGCGACAAAACGGGCGTTATCTCAAGATTTATTGTCTCATTGGTTAAAAATTATACCAACATTGCTCTCGCCAGCCTCTCGTAAGTCCGCGCGCAGCCCTTTTATCAGCTCAATATCGCGTTCTTCACACTCTGCTAACAGGCGGAAAATTTCCCACTGAATGTCCCATTCTTGCTCAACCGCCGGGTTCGCACGCAGCTCTTCGTCGGTCATTTCCCGACCTTCCTGGGTCATTTCCAGCATCGCGACGGTCGTAATAGATGCCTTACTGACTTCAATAGCGTGCTCCAGCGTTTCACCGCTCAGTCGGGAGTGCAGCAGTTCGCTTAACGCCACGCAGGCATCAATTGCCGGGTAGACGCCGTACAGGTCAAAATCATCCGCCACCGGAATCGCCTCTTCCAGCTTTTCGAGCTGAGAGTCGAAATTCACCTTCGCGTCTTTCACCGTCAGCGTTTCCCAGATCAGATCCAGAATGCGGCGGTAGATATGGCCATCACCAAAACCCGTCTGCTTGCAGAACGCGGCATAGTTGGGATACATGCGCTCGCACAGGCAAGCCATAAAGGTGACGTGCTGCCAGCTTTCCAGCTTTTCAAGGCGCAGGTGAATTGGGTTTTGTAGCATGATGATCTCTCGAATCGAAAATTAGGCGCAGTTTACCTGAATCATCGCTGAATTTCCTGCCAACGAACAAAAGCCGGACGTGAAGACGCCACGGCGTCTGCCCAGCGCGTCGGCTCCGGCAAGCGGTAGCCCTTCATGCAGCGCTGCACCCACGCGAGGGCGCTGTCCATGCTCACACGGTGCCCGGTAGCGATAAAGAGCGGGTTACAGCGTGCCTTGCTGCGCCAGACCCACGCCAGCTGCTCGCCTTTATGGATGAGCGGCGCCAGCGCACCCGGCTCGGATGAAAGAGGTTCAAACGCGCCGCACAGGCGTTTCTTGGCGACGCCAATGGTCGGCACATCCACCAGCAGCCCAAAATGACTGGCAACGCCTAAACGACGCGGGTGTGAGATCCCGTGCCCATCGACAAACAGCAGGTCAGGTTTTTGCGAAAGCTGCTCCCACGCTGCCAGCAGCGCGGGATATTCGCGGAAGGAGAGAAAGCCCGGAATGTACGGCATGGTGGTCGCGATACGCGCGACCTTGTACTCCACCAGCTCAAGCGAAGGGTATTTCAGTACCACCATCGCCGCTCGCGTCACGTCCCCACCCTGCTCGAATCCGACGTCTGCTCCGCCAATGTACTGCGGAGGGTCCTTATCCAGACGATCCTCGCGGATCACCGATGAGGCCAGTTCGATTTGTTGAGCGCGTAGCGACGCGAGATCCATAACGACTCCTTACTTGTGATACTGGGCAGAAAGCCGATGCACCGCCTCCACAAATACGCCTGCGTGTTCTGGCGGCACATCCTGATGAATGCCGTGGCCGAGGTTAAAGACGTGGCCTTCCCCCTGGCCGAAACCAGACAGTATAGTCGACACTTCTTCTTCAATGCGGGCTGGCGGCGCATAAAGCATGGACGGGTCCATATTGCCCTGCAGCGCTACTTTGTCGCCCACGCGACGACGCGCATCGGCAATATCGGTGGTCCAGTCGAGACCCAGCGCGTCGCAGCCGGTTGCCGCCATCGCTTCCAGCCACTGGCCGCCACCTTTGGTGAACAGCGTCACCGGCACGCGGCGACCTTCGTTTTCACGCAGCAGGCCATCAACGATTTTATGCATGTAATACAGGGAGAACTGCTGATAATCGCGCCCGGTCAGCACGCCGCCCCAGGTATCGAAAATCATCACCGACTGCGCGCCCGCCTTAATCTGCGCGTTCAGATAGAGCGTAACGCTCTTCGCCAGCTTGTCGAGCAGCGCATGCAGGGCCAGCGGCTCGGCGTACATCATCTTTTTAATCATGGTGAAGGCTTTGCTGCTGCCCCCTTCCACCATATAGGTCGCCAGCGTCCACGGGCTGCCTGAGAAGCCAATCAGCGGCACTTCACCTTTCAGCTCGCGGCGAATGGTGCGCACGGCGTTCATCACGTAGCCCAGTTCGCCTTCCGGATCGGGGATCGGCAGCTTGTCCACGTCGGCTTTGCTTTTGATCGGAGAGGTGAAACGCGGACCTTCACCGGTTTCGAAGTACAGGCCAAGGCCCATCGCATCCGGAATGGTCAGAATATCCGAGAAGAGGATCGCCGCATCCAGCGGGAAGCGGCGCAGCGGCTGGAGCGTCACTTCACAGGCCAGCTCGGCGTTTTTGCAAAGCGACATAAAATCGCCCGCCTGCGCGCGCGTGGCTTTGTACTCTGGCAGATAGCGTCCCGCCTGGCGCATCATCCACACCGGGGTGACATCAACGGGCTGGCGCAGCAGCGCACGCAGATAACGATCGTTCTTCAGTTCGGTCATTTTTGCAGTTCCTTAAGCGTCATGGCCTCAGTGTAACACTACTCATACTCGGCCCGACACATCGCCACGGTATCTTCTATCAGCCGACGCGCCACGGTGCCCGGCGGAGGTAACAGGGGTAAATCGTCGTAGCGATACCAGTTCGCGTCCAGCAGCTCTTTCTGATCGATAACGATCTCGCCGCTGTCATAGTCGGCCATAAAGGCCGTCATCAGCGACTGCGGGAACGGCCACGGCTGGGAGGTGACGTAGCGCAAGTTCTTCACTTTGATCCCGCTCTCTTCCATCACCTCGCGCGCCACTGCCTGCTCCAGCGTTTCGCCCACCTCGACGAACCCGGCCAGCACGGTATGAATGCCGTTGCGATGGCGGGTATGCTGTGCAAGCAAAATAGAGTCATCCCGACGGATAGCGACGATAATGCACGGCGCAATTTGTGGGTAATAACGTTCGCGGCAGTGGCTGCAGAGCATCGCCCACTCGGTTTTACTCGGGTGCATGGTATGGCCGCAATAGCCGCAGTATTTGTGCGAGCGGTAAAACTCCGCCAGCTGCACGCCCCGCCCCGCCAGCTGGAACAGGCCTACGTCCAGATCCAACACCTGGCGAACGGATCCCATATCCTGACGACGCGCTTGCTGGATCAACCACACGGGCTCACCCTGCCACTCGCCGATCTCTAGCGCAGGCTGGCCCACGAGATCGAACGTTTCCGCCGCACCGTAGGGCAGTTCTCCACCGGGCAACCATAATTTTTGTTCGTGGCTGACGATCCACCAACCCAGATCTGATTTTTCAATAATACGATCCATATCTATTGCACTACCTTCGCTTCACTGACATGTTGTTAGCATTGTGGTTACATTCTGGATGAGCAGATTCAATCCTACACTTTGCGGAGTCGACCATGTTAAACCAGCTAGAAAGCCTGACTGAGCGCGTTAGAGGAAGTAACAAACTGGTGGATCGCTGGCTGCATGTGCGCAAGCATCTACTCGTGGCTTATTACAATCTGGTCGGCATTAAGCCTGGCAAAGAATCGTTTATGCGACTGAACGAAAAAGCGCTGGATGATTTTTGTCAGGGCCTGGTCGACTATCTGTCCGACGGCCATTTCAATATTTATGAACGCATTATCCGCGAAATGGAAGGGACAACGCCGTATTTAGCGGCCAGCAAGCTCTATCCGCTGCTGGAAGCCAATACCCAGCAGATCATGGATTACTACGATTCCACGCTTGAGAACGCCATCGATCACGATAACTATCTTGAGTTCCAGCAGGCGCTATCCGACCTCGGCGAAGCGCTGGAGGAGCGATTCACGCTGGAAGACAAGCTGATCTCTCTCGCCCTGGACAATGATTTGAACATCAGTAACGAAGAGAACGTCGCGCGCCCTGCTTGAGTTCTTAATCGTTAACGAGTAATTTACAACCATTCGCCCCTCTCACGAGGGGGATTTTTCTTGTCGGAGTGCCCAGAGCGAAAGCCGGGCTGAGACCGTTAATTCGGGATCCGCGGAACCTGATCAGGCTAATACCTGCGAAGGGAACAAGAGTCACACTGCTGTTGTATCGCCCCCCGGGCGATCCTCTCTTGCTTCATCCGTCGTCTGACAAGCCATGTCCTTCACTTTTGGAATGAGCTATGTCTACTGCAAAACTGACCCGCCGCGAACAGCGCGCACAGGCCCAACACTTCATCGACACCCTGGAAGGCACCGCTTTCCCGAACTCGAAACGCATCTACATTTCCGGCTCGCAGGACGATATTCGCGTTCCGATGCGCGAAATCCACCTCAGCCCGACGCTTATCGGCGGCAGCAAAGAGAATCCGCAGTATGAAGACAACGAAGCCGTGCCGGTGTATGACACCTCCGGCCCATACGGCGATCCTGATGTTGCCATCAACGTCCAGCAGGGGCTGGCAAAGCTGCGCCAGCCGTGGATTGACGCGCGTAACGACTGCGAAGAGCTGAGCGTGCTCAGCTCTGCGTACACCAAAGAGCGCCTGGCCGACGACGGTCTGGACGAGCTGCGCTTTACCGGCCTGCTGACGCCAAAACGTGCTAAAGCAGGTAAATGCGTGACCCAGCTGCACTACGCCCGCCAGGGTATCGTCACGCCGGAGATGGAGTTCATCGCCATCCGTGAAAACATGGGTCGCGAGCGTATCCGCAGCGAAGTGCTGCGCTATCAGCATCCTGGTGAAGGCTTTGGCGCTCGCCTGCCGGAGAACATCACGCCGGAGTTTGTGCGTGACGAAGTGGCCGCCGGCCGCGCGATTATCCCCGCCAACATTAACCACCCGGAGTCCGAGCCGATGATTATCGGCCGCAACTTCCTGGTGAAGGTCAACGCTAACATCGGTAACTCGGCCGTCACCTCCTCCATCGAAGAAGAGGTGGAAAAGCTGGTCTGGTCCACGCGCTGGGGTGCGGACACGGTAATGGATCTCTCCACCGGCCGCTATATCCATGAAACCCGCGAATGGATCCTGCGTAACAGCCCGGTACCGATTGGCACCGTCCCGATTTATCAGGCGCTGGAGAAGGTCAACGGCATTGCCGAAGACCTCACCTGGGAAGCGTTCCGCGACACCCTGCTGGAGCAGGCGGAGCAGGGCGTGGACTACTTCACCATTCACGCGGGCGTGCTGCTGCGCTACGTGCCAATGACCGCGAAGCGTCTGACCGGCATCGTCTCGCGTGGCGGCTCCATCATGGCGAAGTGGTGCCTCTCCCATCACCGGGAAAACTTCCTCTATGAACACTTCCGCGAAATTTGCGAGATCTGCGCCGCCTATGACGTCTCTCTGTCACTGGGCGACGGCCTGCGCCCGGGCTCCATCCGTGACGCCAACGACGAAGCGCAGTTTGCCGAGCTGCACACGCTGGGCGAACTGACCAAAATCGCCTGGGAGTATGACGTGCAGGTGATGATTGAAGGCCCGGGACACGTGCCGATGCAGATGATCCGCCGCAACATGACCGAGGAGCTGGAGCACTGCCACGAAGCGCCGTTCTACACGCTGGGGCCACTGACCACCGACATCGCGCCGGGCTATGACCACTTCACGTCAGGCATTGGCGCGGCGATGATCGGCTGGTTCGGCTGCGCCATGCTGTGCTACGTGACGCCGAAAGAGCACCTCGGGCTGCCAAACAAAGAGGACGTGAAGCAGGGGCTGATCACCTACAAGATTGCCGCCCACGCGGCGGATCTGGCCAAAGGCCATCCGGGCGCGCAAATCCGTGATAACGCCATGTCGAAGGCGCGCTTTGAATTCCGCTGGGAAGACCAGTTCAACCTGGCGCTGGATCCGTTCACCGCCCGCGCCTACCACGACGAAACCCTGCCGCAGGAATCGGGCAAAGTCGCGCACTTCTGCTCCATGTGTGGGCCGAAGTTCTGCTCGATGAAAATCAGCCAGGAGGTGCGCGACTACGCCGCCACGCAAACCATTGAAGTGGGTATGGCGGACATGTCCGAAACCTTCCGCGCCAAAGGCGGCGAAATCTACCTCAAAAAAGAGGAGGCGTAATGTACCAGCCCGATTTCCCACCCGTTCCCTACCGTTTAGGGCTCTATCTGGTGGTGGACAGCGTGGCGTGGATAGAGCGCCTGCTGGAGACAGGCGTTCGAACGATCCAGCTGCGCATCAAGGATAAACGCGATGACGAGGTGGAAGCCGATGTGGTTGCCGCCATCGCGCTGGGGCGCCGGTATAACGCCCGTCTGTTTATCAACGACTACTGGCGGCTGGCCGTTAAGCACCGGGCGTACGGCGTGCATCTGGGTCAGGAGGATTTGGAAACAACGGATCTGAGCGCAATCCGTGAAGCCGGGTTGCGTCTGGGCGTGTCAACGCACGATGACATGGAGATTGACGTGGCCCTGGCGGCCCGTCCCTCTTACATCGCGCTTGGTCACGTCTTCCCGACGCAAACCAAGCAGATGCCCTCCGCTCCGCAGGGTCTGACGCAGCTGGCAAGTCACGTTAAACGCCTTGCCGATTACCCCACCGTCGCCATCGGCGGAATCAGCCTTGAACGTGCCCCGGCGGTGCTGGAGACCGGCGTCGGCAGTATCGCCGTCGTCAGTGCCATCACCCAGGCCGCAGACTGGCGGTCCGCCACCGAACAGCTGTTACAGCTGGCAGGAGCAGGCGATGAACGATCGTGACTTTATGCGCTACAGCCGTCAGATCCTGCTGGAGGATATCGCCATCGACGGCCAGCAAAAGCTGCTCGCCAGCCGGGTGCTGATTGTCGGTCTGGGCGGATTAGGCGCACCCGCCGCGCTTTATCTGGCAGGCGCAGGTATCGGTACGCTGGTGCTGGCCGACGACGACGAGGTTCACCTCAGCAACCTGCAGCGACAAATCCTCTTTACCACCGAGGATATCAACCAGCCGAAAGCGCAAATCACCCGGCAGCGCCTGAACCAGCTCAACCCGGATATCGCGCTGATTGCCCTGCAGGAACGGCTCAGCGGTGACAACCTCAGCCGTGAAGTCGCCCTTGCTGACGTGGTGCTGGACTGTACCGACAACATGGCGACGCGCCAGGCGATTAACGCCGCCTGCGTGGCAAATAATACGCCGCTTATCACCGCCAGCGCGGTGGGGTTCGGCGGGCAAATGATGGTCCTGACCCCGCCGTGGTCGCAGGGTTGCTATCGCTGCCTGTGGCCGGAAGATGCCGAACCGACGCGCAACTGCCGTACGGCGGGCATTCTTGGCCCGGTGGTCGGGGTGATGGGCACCATGCAGGCGCTGGAGGCTATCAAGCTGCTCAGCGGCATGGAGACGGAACGCAATACGCTGCGGCTGTTTGATGCCCGCTCCAGCAGCTGGCGCCAGCTGGCGTTACGCCGCGCCAGCCGCTGCCCGGTATGTGGAGACCGCGATGCGCATTCTGTTTAACGATGAGCCGATGAGATGCGACGACGGGCTTACCGTTGCCGCACTGCTCGACAAGCTGCGTCAGCTCAAGCCGGGAACGGCGCTGGCGCTCAATCAACAGATCCTGCCGCGCGAGCAGTGGGAACATCAGCAGGTCAATGAAGGCGACCAGATCCTGCTGTTTCAGGTTATCGCAGGGGGCTGAGATGTTACGTATTGCCGATAAGGTTTTTGATTCGCATCTGTTTACCGGAACCGGAAAATTCGCCTCGCCGCAGCTGATGGTGGATGCCATTCGCGAAAGCGGCAGCCAGCTGGTGACGCTGGCGCTCAAGCGCGTGGATCTGCGCCACCACAGCGATGCCATTCTGGCTCCGTTGCTGGAAGCAGGCGTCACGCTGTTGCCCAACACCTCCGGCGCCAAAACGGCCGAAGAGGCGATTTTTGCCGCGCAGCTGGCCCGCGAGGCGCTCGGCACCCGCTGGCTAAAGCTGGAAATCCATCCGGATGCCCGCTGGCTGCTGCCCGACCCGATTGAAACGCTGAAAGCGGCTGAAAAGCTGGTGCAGCAAGGGTTTACCGTTCTGCCTTACTGCGGCGCTGACCCTGTTCTGTGCAAACGTCTCGAAGAGGTCGGATGCGCTGCCGTCATGCCGCTGGGGGCCCCCATTGGCTCCAACCAGGGGCTGGAAACCCGCGCGATGCTGGAGATCATCATCGAGCAGGCCACCGTGCCGGTGGTCGTTGATGCGGGCATTGGCGTGCCCAGCCATGCCGCGCAAGCGCTGGAGATGGGCGCCGACGCGGTGCTGGTCAACACGGCCATCGCGGTTGCCGACGACCCGGTCATGATGGCGCGTGCATTCCGCATGGCCGTAGAGGCTGGCCTGCTGGCAAGGGGAGCCGGCCCCGGCTCGCGCAGTTTCCAGGCGCAGGCCACCAGCCCGCTGACCGGTTTTCTGGAGGCGATCTCATGAGCACGTTTACCGAGCGCTGGCGGCAGCTTAACTGGGACGACATTGCCCTGCGCATCAACAGCAAAACGGCGGCTGACGTGGAGCGCGCGCTGCATGCCCGCCATCTGACCCGCGAGGATCTGATGGCCCTGCTCTCCCCCGCGGCGAGCGCGTACCTCGAACCGATGGCCCAGCGAGCACAGCGACTCACCCGCCAGCGTTTTGGCAACACGGTGAGCTTCTACGTGCCGCTCTATCTCTCCAACCTGTGCGCCAATGACTGCACCTACTGCGGTTTTTCCATGAGCAACCGCATCAAGCGTAAAACGCTCGATGAAGATGAGATTTCCCGGGAGTGTGCGGCCATTCGTGAAATGGGCTTTGAACATCTTCTGCTGGTCACGGGCGAACATCAGGGAAAAGTGGGAATGGACTATTTCCGTCAGCACCTTCCCGCCATTCGTCGTCAGTTTGCGTCGTTGCAGATGGAAGTGCAGCCCCTGTCGCAGGAGGAGTACGCAGAGCTCAAAAACCTCGGGCTGGACGGGGTCATGGTCTACCAGGAAACATATCATGAGGCGACGTACGCCCGGCACCACCTGAAGGGTAAGAAACAGGATTTCTTTTTCCGGCTGGAAACGCCGGACAGGCTCGGCCGCGCGGGTATCGACAAAATCGGTCTGGGTGCGCTGATCGGGCTCTCCGACAGCTGGCGGGTGGATTGTTATATGGTGGCGGAACATTTGCTGTGGCTCCAGCAGCACTACTGGCAGAGCCGTTATTCCATCTCCTTCCCGCGCCTGCGCCCCTGTGCGGGAGGGATCGAACCGGCTTCGCTAATGGATGAACGCCAGCTGGTGCAGACGATCTGCGCGTTTCGCCTGCTCGCCCCGGAAGTTGAATTATCGCTCTCAACGCGTGAGTCCCCGGCGTTTCGCGATCGCGTTATCCCGCTTGCAATTAACAACGTCAGCGCGTTTTCCAAAACGCAGCCTGGCGGCTACGCCGACGATCGTCCGGAGCTGGAGCAGTTTGTGCCGCATGACGGGCGACGTCCGGAAGCGGTCGCCGCAGCCCTGACGGCGCAGGGCCTTCAGCCTGTCTGGAAAGACTGGGACAGCTGGCTGGGAAGAGCCTCGCAATGACGTTGAAACGCACAGCAACATCATAGAAATTTGTCGAGACGCTACGAAAAGGCAAAACCGGATGATTGTCATCGATCGTCCGGTTTTTTATTGTCACAAGGTCAGCAACGGATGCTGACCGGGGCGAAAAGCTTCTTCCTCGTTTCGCCCTGCCTCTGATTCATTTCACAAACTGCCCCCGGCAAATGAATAAGTGTTTTCTTAATGATTCTTAAGATAAATCATCTCGTCAGAAATCGTGCGCCGTATAATTCACCGCTAACCGCAGGACAGCGACTATGCTGAGAGGATATCGGCAGACGAAAAATATTCACCATCAGGAACGATGTACAGCTCATGGCACTTCACAGCAAAAAGCTCTCTTTTACACGGCCAATCATGCTCAGCTTTGCGGGGATCCTCTGCAGTTTTGCGGTGATCGCGATCGCGGTAACGCTTTCGCAACGAAAGGATTTTCTTGAGGATTATCATAAGATCAATAGCAACTTCACGCATAACCTGGCGGTGAACTACACCGAATCTATCCTGCGTGAAAATGACTATATCCTGGGCCGTTCCGCGATGTACTTTGCCCGCGACGACAGGCTAAACGAGACGCTCAATGTCAACCCGACGCAAGGGCTGCAGATGATGATGCATTTGCAGAACCTGATGCCGACCGTCTCCTCCATCTCGCTGGCGGACACGCAGGGGCATTATCTTCGCGCACCAGAGGTGCTCCCCACGGAGACGAGTAAAACCTTCGATCCCCGGACACGCCCGTGGTTCGTCGCTCAGGCAGAAGCCAGTATCTTCAGTCACTATACCCGTCCCTACATGGACTACTTCACTGGCCATCCGACGGTAACACTCTATAAGCCTTTGATTTCGCCTGAAGGGAGACTGAAGGGAACGCTCGCTTTCCATCTCGATTTGACGTCTATGGGCTTCACCCTGCGCCAGATGGTGGCGCCCGTTCAGGGGGAATTCTTCGTCGTCGAACGCGATGGTGCCGTGGTGCTGCATCCGGATACCGGCGCGCTGTTCAAACAGTACGTGAGCGAAGCGCTGATGGACAAAATGACCAGCGGCGAAGGTCATCTTTACGACAAGAAAAGCAACGCCTGGTATTACTACTACTCGTTTACCAACCCGGACTGGTTTGTCATCTACCGGGTCTCTGGCGAGACGCTCACAGATATTACCCGTCACGAAACAACAATCGTTGGCTGGGGGTTTGCGCTGGCCGCCATCATCATCATCCTCTTCGGCTTATACCTCCGCCACGCCTCGCGTTCAGTGCTGATGCACATTATCAATGCCATCAAAACTGGCGATGTTAGCGAGGCGCCGCGCCTGGAAGCGATGCTGAGCCACACGATTCAGTCCAACAAAGAGCGTGAAATGGCGTATGTTCGCCAGGCCACTCACGATGCGCTGACGGGCTGTAAAAACCGCCGCGCGTTCGACAGCGATGTCGCGGAGCTGCTGAATGCCCAGCAGCCTTTCGCGATGGCGCTGGTAGACATTGATAACTTCAAGTCAATTAACGACACGCTGGGCCACCTGACCGGCGATATTGTTCTGCGTAACGTGGCTCGCGAAGGGATTCAGATCATGCAGCCACATCACGTATCGATTTACCGTTATGGTGGAGAAGAGTTCGCGGTAATCTTCCAGGCGGAGCAGATGTCTTCCGCGCTCTCATTGCTGGAAGCGTGGCGTACCGCCGTTGAAAAGCGCGTCTGGCGGGAAGAAAACCTGCGGGTTACGTTCAGCGGCGGTCTTGGAGAGTGGCATTTTGAACCGCTGGAGCAATTTGTCGGGAGCGTTGATAACGCCCTCTACAGCGCCAAACAGCAGGGCAAAAACCGCATTAACCGAACGTCCATCAGCTAATCCTGCCTCTTTCACCCTGCCCGTTTCCACGGGCCGGGTGTCCGACAATGCAAAATTGTAACCGGTTTCAGAAAATCACCGGTTTCTTTGTGATGCCTGACACACAATCGCGGTAAAGCGGTTGTTGAAGCGGTCTGCACGGGATAATTATCAATAAACACATGTAGATCGAGGCTGATTATGAAGAACATCGTTTTATGCTGTGCAGCGGGAATGTCAACCAGCATGCTGGTTCAACGTATGAAAGATGCCGCACAGAAAAAAGGGGTTGAAGTCACCATTAAAGCCGTTCCGGTTGCGGAGTTTAAAGACAACATCGCGACGGCCGACATCGTATTGCTGGGGCCACAGGTTAAATACGAGCAGGCTAAACTCCAGGCGCAGGCCGACCCGTTGGGTAAAAAGGTCGCGGTGATCGACATGATGGATTACGGCATGATGAAAGGTGATGCCGTACTGGAAAAAGCGCTCAAACTTCTGGAGTCATAATGGAAGACTTAGAAACCACGATTATGGAACTGCTGGTCAACGCGGGCGCGGCGCGCAGTGCGGCCCTGACGGCGTTACAGATGGCGCGTAAAGGTGAGTTTGACGAAGCTGAAAAAGCGATGGAAGAGTCGCGTGAATATGTGAAGCATGCGCACACGATCCAGACGCAGCTTATCGGTCTTGATGAGGGAACCGGGAAGCTCCCGGTTAACCTGATCACCGTTCACTCGCAGGATCACCTGATGAACGCCATGGTCATTCAGGATCTGGCGGGCGATATGATTGAGCTTTATCGTCGGATCCCGTTGGTGAATTGAAAACATGCAGATGTAAAAAAACCCGCCGAGGCGGGTTTTTTATTGTCAGGTGGCGCTACGCTTACCCGACCTGCGATTCATATGCCCGGTAATTTCCACTACCGGGCATCAACGATTACTCGTTGTCGGAACCGCCCAGACCTGCGTTCAGCAGTTCTGCCAGGCTTGCGGATGCATCTTCAGCAGTGACCTGCGGTGCAGCTGGCAGTTCGCCCGCAGCACGACGACGCATACGATCCTGATGGTACGCATAACCGGTACCAGCCGGAATCAGACGACCCACGATGACGTTCTCTTTCAGACCGCGCAGTTCATCACGTTTACCTGCAACAGCGGCTTCGGTCAGGACACGAGTCGTTTCCTGGAACGATGCTGCAGAGATGAAGGACTCGGTTGCCAGAGACGCTTTGGTGATACCCAGCAGATCGCGCGAGAAGGTCGCACCGATTTTGCCGTTCGCTTCCAGTTCGCGGTTAGCGATCTTGACGCGTGAGTATTCAACCTGCTCGCCTTCCAGGAACTCGGAGCTGCCTGCGTTTTCGATGGTTGCTTTACGCAGCATCTGACGAACGATAACTTCAATGTGCTTATCGTTAATCTTAACGCCCTGCAGACGGTAAACGTCCTGTACTTCGTTGGTGATGTAACGCGTTACCGCGTGTACGCCACGAAGACGCAGAATGTCGTGCGGAGCTTCTGGACCATCGGAAACCACGTCACCACGTTCTACACGTTCACCTTCGAACACGTTGAGCTGACGCCACTTAGGAATCATCTCTTCGTACGGTTCGCTGCCATCTACTGGAGTGATAACCAGACGGCGCTTCCCTTTGGTCTCTTTACCGAAGGAGATGATACCGCTGATTTCAGCCAGGATTGCAGGCTCTTTCGGACGACGTGCTTCGAACAGGTCCGCAACGCGTGGCAGACCACCGGTGATGTCCTTGGTACCGCTGGATTCCTGTGGAATACGCGCCAGAGCATCACCCGCACCGATCTGAATGCCATCTTCCAGCTGAACGATCGCTTTACCCGGCAGGAAGTACTGCGCAGGCATGTCGGTACCCGGGATCAGAACGTCGTTACCCTGAGCATCAACGATTTTCAGTGCAGGACGCAGATCTTTACCACCGGTAGTACGTTCAGCAGAATCCAGAACCACCAGAGAAGACAGACCGGTCAGCTCGTCCGTCTGACGAGTGATGGTCTGGCCGTCGATCATGTCAGTGAAGCGGATGAAACCACTTACTTCGGTGATAACCGGCATGGTGTGTGGATCCCAGTTTGCAACGGTTTCACCGCCGGCAACCTGCTCGCCATCACCTTTCGCCATAACCGCACCGTAAGGCACTTTATAGCTCTCTTTGGTACGACCGAATTCGTCGATCAGCTTCAGCTCGGTGTTACGAGAGGTCACAACCAGCTTGCCAGCGGAGTTAACAACAGACTTCGCGTTGCTGAGCTTGATGCTACCTTTGTTTTTCACCTGGATGCTGGATTCAGCAGCCGCACGAGATGCCGCACCACCGATGTGGAACGTACGCATCGTCAGCTGTGTACCCGGCTCACCGATGGACTGTGCCGCGATAACGCCGATTGCTTCACCTTTGTTGATGATGTGGCCACGCGCCAGGTCACGACCGTAGCAGTGCGCACATACACCAAAGTCGGTGTCACAGGATACAACGGAACGTACTTTCACGGAGTCAACAGAGTTCGCTTCCAGCAGGTCACACCAGTGCTCGTGCAGCAGCGTGTTGCGTGGAACCAGAATGTCTGCAGTACCCGGCTTCAGAATGTCTTCCGCGGTTACACGACCCAGAACGCGATCGCGCAGTGGCTCTTTAACATCACCGCCCTCGATAACCGGGGTCATGGTGATACCTTCGAGGGTGCCACAATCGTCTTCGGTCACAACCAGGTCCTGCGCAACGTCAACCAGACGACGCGTCAGATAACCGGAGTTCGCAGTTTTCAGTGCGGTATCCGCCAGACCCTTACGAGCACCGTGCGTGGAGATGAAGTACTGGAGTACGTTCAGACCTTCACGGAAGTTCGCGGTGATTGGCGTTTCGATGATGGAGCCATCTGGCTTCGCCATCAGACCACGCATACCTGCCAGCTGACGAATCTGTGCTGCGGAACCACGCGCACCGGAGTCGGCCATCATGTAGATGCTGTTGAAGGAAACCTGCTGCTCTTCTACGCCGTCACGGTTAATCACGGTTTCGGTCTGCAGGTTATCCATCATCGCTTTGGATACACGATCGTTCGCCGCTGCCCAGATATCGATAACTTTGTTATAGCGTTCGCCCGCGGTAACCAGACCAGACTGGAACTGCTCCTGGATCTCAGCAACTTCGGCTTCCGCTTCAGAGATGATCTCGTGTTTCTTCTCTGGGATGACCATGTCATCGATACCAACAGATGCACCTGAACGCGCTGCGTAAGCAAAGCCGGTATACATTGTCTGGTCAGCGAAGATAACGGTCGGCTTCAGACCCAGAATGCGGTAACAGGTGTTCAGCATTTTGGAGATCGCTTTCTTGCCCAGCGCCTGGTTGACGATGGAGAAAGGCAGACCTTTCGGTACGATCATCCACAGAATGGCACGGCCAACGGTCGTGTCTTTCAGGCTGGTTTTCGCAACGAATTCGCCGTTTTCATCTTTTTCGTATTCGGTGATACGCACTTTAACGCGCGCATGCAGAGAGGCCAGGCCAGCGCGATAAATACGCTCAGCTTCTTTCGGGCCAGTCAGCACCATGCCTTCGCCTTTGGCGTTAACACAGTCACGGGTCATGTAGTACAGACCCAGTACAACGTCCTGAGAAGGAACGATAATTGGTTCACCGTTCGCTGGGGACAGGATGTTGTTGGTAGACATCATCAGCGCACGCGCTTCGAGCTGGGCTTCCAGCGTCAGCGGTACGTGAACAGCCATCTGGTCACCATCGAAGTCGGCGTTATAGGCCGCACAAACCAGCGGGTGCAGCTGGATAGCTTTACCTTCGATCAGGACTGGCTCAAATGCCTGGATACCCAAACGGTGCAGAGTTGGTGCACGGTTCAGCAGTACCGGGTGTTCGCGGATAACTTCGTCCAGGATATCCCAAACGACAGCTTCTTCACGCTCAACCATTTTCTTAGCGGCTTTGATGGTGGTGGCGAGGCCACGCAGTTCCAGCTTGCCGTAGATGAACGGTTTGAACAGCTCCAGTGCCATTTTCTTCGGCAGACCGCACTGATGCAGACGCAGGTATGGACCTACGGTGATTACAGAACGACCGGAGTAGTCAACACGCTTACCGAGCAGGTTCTGACGGAAACGACCCTGTTTACCTTTGATCATGTCGGCCAAAGATTTCAGAGGACGTTTGTTAGAACCGGTGATCGCACGACCGCGACGACCGTTATCCAGCAGGGCATCTACCGCTTCCTGCAGCATACGTTTTTCGTTGCGTACGATGATGTCCGGCGCAGCCAGATCCAGCAGACGTTTCAGACGGTTGTTACGGTTGATAACGCGACGATACAGATCGTTCAGATCGGACGTTGCGAAACGACCACCATCCAGCGGAACCAGTGGACGCAGATCTGGCGGCAGAACCGGCAGAACAGTCAGGATCATCCACTCTGGTTTGTTGCCAGACTGAACGAACGCTTCCAGCAGTTTGATACGCTTGGTCAGCTTTTTACGTTTGGTTTCGGAGTTGGTTTCGTTCAGCTCTTCACGCAGCTGCTCGCACTCTTGCTCCAGATCCATGCTCTTCAGCAGGGCCTGAATAGCTTCCGCACCCATCTTCGCGTCGAATTCGTCACCGAACTCTTCCAGCGCGTCCAGATACTGCTCTTCAGTCAGGATCTGATGACGTTCCAGGTTCGTCATCCCGCCTTCGATAACCACATAAGATTCGAAGTACAGAACACGTTCGATATCGCGCAGCGGCATATCCAGCAGCAGACCGATACGGGACGGCAGAGATTTCAGGAACCAGATGTGAGCGGTCGGAGACGCCAGCTCGATGTGGCCCATGCGCTCACGACGCACTTTGGTCTGGGTCACTTCAACGCCGCACTTCTCACAGATCACACCACGGTGTTTCAGGCGCTTGTACTTACCGCACAGGCACTCGTAATCTTTTACTGGCCCGAAAATACGCGCACAGAAAAGGCCGTCACGCTCAGGTTTGAACGTACGGTAGTTGATGGTTTCCGGCTTTTTAACTTCACCGAAAGACCATGAACGGATCATGTCTGGCGAAGCCAGAGCAATTTTGATCGCATCAAACTCTTCGGTTTTAGTCTGCGCTTTCAGAAACTTTAATAAATCTTTCACGGATTTGCTCCCGTCGGAGTTAGCACAATCTGGTGCCGGGGGTTAACCCGGCACCAGTGACCTGTTTGAGCGAGAATTACTCGTCTTCCAGTTCGATGTTGATACCCAGCGAACGAATCTCTTTCAACAGTACGTTGAAGGATTCTGGCATGCCCGGCTCCATCTGATGGTTGCCGTCCACGATGTTTTTATACATCTTGGTACGACCGTTCACGTCATCAGACTTAACGGTGAGCATTTCCTGCAGGGTGTATGCCGCGCCGTATGCTTCCAGCGCCCACACTTCCATCTCCCCGAAGCGCTGACCACCGAACTGTGCCTTACCACCCAGCGGCTGCTGAGTAACCAGGCTGTAAGAACCGGTAGAACGAGCGTGCATCTTGTCGTCGACCAGGTGGTTCAGTTTCAGCATGTACATGTAACCTACGGTTACCGGACGTTCGAACTGTTCACCAGTACGGCCGTCAAACAGCGTAATCTGACCAGACGTTGGCAGACCACCCAGTTGCAGCAGCTCTTTAATTTCAGCTTCTTTTGCACCGTCGAATACCGGCGTTGCAATTGGCATACCTTTGCGCAGGTTCTCTGCCAGACGCAGCACTTCTTCATCGCTGAAGGTGTTCAGGTCGACTTTCTGACGCACGTCGGTACCCAGATCGTAGGCACGCTGGATGAATTCGCGCAGTTTCGCGACTTCCTGCTGCTGTTTCAGCATGGCGTTAATTTTATCGCCGATGCCTTTTGCAGCCATACCCAGGTGAGTTTCCAGGATCTGACCAATGTTCATACGAGACGGTACGCCCAGCGGGTTCAGTACGATATCTACCGGCGTACCGTTAGCATCGTGCGGCATATCTTCGATCGGGTTGATCTTAGAGATAACACCCTTGTTACCGTGACGACCTGCCATCTTATCACCAGGCTGGATCTGACGTTTAACAGCCAGATACACCTTAACAATCTTCAGCACGCCTGGTGCCAGATCGTCGCCCTGAGTGATTTTGCGGCGTTTCGCTTCGAGTTTTTTCTCGAACTCGTGTTTCAGTTCGTCATACTGCTCAGCCAGCTGTTCCAGCTGATTCTGTTTCTCTTCGTCGGTCAGGCCCAGTTCCAGCCAGCGATCGCGTGGCAGTTTGTCGAGCTTCTCAGCTTCAACGCCACCGGCAACCAGCACCGCATAGATACGGCTGAACAGACCCGCTTCGAGGATCTGCAGTTCTTCAGACAGGTCTTTCTTAGCCTGTTTGAGCTGCATCTCTTCGATTTCCAGCGCACGCTTATCTTTCTCAACGCCGTCACGGGTGAAGACCTGAACGTCGATTACCGTACCGGAAACACCGTTTGGTACGCGCAGAGAAGAGTCTTTAACGTCAGAAGCTTTCTCACCGAAGATTGCACGCAGCAGTTTCTCTTCTGGCGTCAGCTGGGTTTCACCTTTAGGCGTAACCTTACCAACCAGAATGTCGCCGCCGGTCACTTCCGCACCGATGTAAACGATACCGGATTCATCCAGTTTGGAGAGCGCAGCTTCACCCACGTTAGGGATGTCAGCGGTGATCTCTTCTGGCCCCAGCTTGGTGTCACGTGACACACATGCCAGTTCCTGAATATGGATGGTGGTGAAACGATCTTCCTGAACCACACGCTCGGAGACGAGGATGGAGTCTTCGAAGTTGTAACCGTTCCACGGCATGAACGCTACGCGCATGTTCTGACCGAGCGCCAGTTCACCGAGGTCGGTTGACGGACCGTCTGCCAGCACGTCGCCGCGCTCAACTGGCTCACCCAGAGACACGCAAGGCATCTGGTTGATACAGGTGTTCTGGTTAGAACGGGTGTATTTGGTCAGGTTATAAATGTCGATACCTGCTTCGCCCGGATACATCTCGTCTTCGTTAACTTTGATAACGATACGGGATGCATCGACGTACTGAACAGTACCGCCACGTTTAGCAACTGCAGTAACACCGGAGTCAACGGCAACAGCACGCTCCATACCGGTACCAACCAGCGGCTTATCAGCGCGCAGAGTTGGAACGGCCTGACGTTGCATGTTCGCACCCATCAATGCACGGTTGGCGTCATCGTGTTCCAGGAACGGGATCAGGGACGCACCGACGGATACCACCTGCTGGGTGGATACGTCCATGTAGTCAACCTGATCGCGGCTGAACAAGCTGGATTCGCCTTTGCTACGGCAGGTAACCAGATCTTCTACAAAGTGGCCTTCGTCATCCAGGTTGGAGTTCGCCTGAGCGATAACGTAGTTACCTTCTTCAATAGCAGACAGGTAATGAATTTCATCGGTTACAACACCGTCGGTCACTTTACGGTACGGGGTCTCAAGGAAACCGTATTCGTTAGTCTGTGCGTACACGGACAGGGAGTTGATCAGACCGATGTTTGGACCTTCAGGCGTTTCGATTGGACATACGCGACCGTAGTGCGTCGGGTGTACGTCTCGAACTTCAAAGCCTGCACGTTCACGGGTCAGACCGCCTGGGCCGAGTGCAGAGATACGACGTTTGTGCGTAATCTCAGACAGTGGGTTGTTCTGGTCCATGAACTGAGACAGCTGGCTTGAACCGAAGAACTCTTTCACTGCTGCAGAAATCGGCTTGGCGTTAATCATATCCTGAGGCATCAGGGTATCCAGATCGCCCAGAGACAGACGCTCTTTCACCGCACGCTCTACACGTACCAGGCCAACGCGGAACTGGTTTTCCGCCATTTCGCCTACGGAACGGATACGACGGTTGCCGAGGTGGTCGATATCGTCCACTTCGCCTTTACCGTTACGGATATCAATGAGCTTCTTCATCACTTCGATGATGTCGTCTTTGCTCAGGATACCGGAACCTTCGATTTCGTCGCGCAGCAGAGAACGGTTGAACTTCATACGACCAACCGCAGACAGATCGTAGCGGTCTTCGGAGAAGAACAGGTTCTCGAACAGGCTTTCCGCCGCTTCGCGAGTTGGTGGCTCACCAGGACGCATCATGCGGTAGATTTCTACCAGCGCGCTCAGACGATCGGTGGTTGGGTCGACGCGAATAGTCTCAGAGATATACGCACCGTGGTCCAGATCGTTGGTGAACAGCGTTTCAATACGTTTGTGGCCAGACTGGCTCAGCTTAGCCAGCAGATCCAGGCTCAGCTCCATGTTCGCCGGGCAGATCAGCTCGCCAGTTGATTCATCAACGTAATCTTTCGCGGCTACTTTTCCTGCAATGTATTCAACTGGAACTTCGATGTGTTTGATATCATCTTTTTCCAGCTGGCGGATGTGGCGCGCGGTGATACGGCGACCTTTTTCCACATACACTTTGCCGTCGGCTTCGATGTCGAACGACGCGGTCTCACCACGCAGACGTTCCGGCACCAGCTCCATCTGCAGCTTGTTGTCGCGGATTTCAAAGATCACTTTCTCAAAGAACAGGTCCAGGATCTGCTCAGTGGTATAGTTCAGTGCACGCAGAATGATGGTTGCAGGCAGCTTACGACGACGGTCGATACGGACAAACAGGTTGTCTTTCGGATCGAACTCAAAGTCCAGCCATGAACCACGGTAAGGAATGATGCGTGCGTTATACAGTACTTTACCGGAAGAGTGTGTTTTACCTTTATCGCTGTCGAAGAAGACGCCCGGGCTACGATGCAGCTGGGAAACGATAACACGCTCAGTACCGTTGATTACGAAAGTACCGTTGTCTGTCATGAGTGGAATTTCACCCATGTAGACTTCTTGTTCTTTAATGTCTTTTACGGTGCCTTCCGGAGCTTCGCGCTCGTAGATCACCAGACGCAGTTTTACGCGCAGCGGTGCGGAATAGGTCACGCCACGGATCTGACATTCCTGAACGTCAAACACCGGTTCGCCAAGGCGGTAGCTGACGTACTGCAGCTCGGAGTTACCGCTATAGCTCTGAATCGGGAACACGGAGCGGAAGGCTGCTTCCAGACCGTACTGCCCTTCAGGATCTTGCTCGATAAACTTCTGGAACGAGTCAAGCTGGATAGAAAGGAGATATGGAATGTCCAGAACTTGTGGACGTTTACCAAAATCCTTACGAATACGTTTTTTCTCGGTATAGGAGTAAACCATAGGGTTCCTCAGCTCGCTGACAAGTCGACCCATCTGTCCGACGAAGGGACAGTTTGTGCAACACCATTTTGTGGACCGGAAAATTGAATACTTTCCGCAATACCTGTTGCTATCACGCTTAAATCATTTCGTCGCGATTTACACAGAGCGAGCACCCTGTCGCAATATATTAAGTCGTCGATAGAAACATGCATTGTCAGGACAATCAGCAGTCAAACAGTGTGAAATGCTACTGATGCCTTACAGCGCAAAAAGGCTGGTGACTAAAAAGTCACCAGCCATCAGCCTAATTACTCAGGCTGCAACCAGAAAAGTTGGCTTATTTAACTTCAACTTCAGCGCCAGCTTCTTCCAGAGATTTTTTCAGTGCTTCTGCGTCGTCTTTGCTCACGCCTTCTTTCAGCGCAGCTGGAGCAGATTCTACCAGGTCTTTAGCTTCTTTCAGACCCAGGCCAGTTGCACCACGTACTGCTTTGATAACAGCAACTTTGTTAGCGCCAGCAGCTTTCAGAATTACGTCGAATTCAGTTTTTTCTTCAGCAGCTTCAGCCGGGCCCGCAGCTACAGCTACAGCAGCAGCAGCAGAAACACCGAATTTTTCTTCCATTGCAGAAACCAGCTCTACAACGTCCATTACGGACATAGCTGCTACTGCTTCAATGATTTGATCTTTAGTGATAGACATTTAAATTGTTCCTGAAAATCAGAATAAGTTTATACGTAAGCAAATGCTTTATAAAGATAACTGCGATTAAGCAGCTTCTTTCGCATCGCGTACAGCAGCCAGAGTGCGAACCAGTTTGCCAGCCGCAGCTTCTTTCATGGTTGCCATCAGGCGTGCAATTGCTTCTTCGTAGGTCGGCAGGGTTGCCAGGCGATCGATTTGCGATGCCGGGATCAACTCACCTTCAAAGGCTGCAGCTTTGACCTCAAATTTTGCATTCGCTTTCGCGAACTCTTTGAACAGACGAGCAGCAGCGCCCGGGTGTTCCATAGAGTATGCAATCAGGGTCGGACCAACAAACGTGTCTTTCAGGCACTCGAACTGAGTACCTTCAACTACGCGGCGCAGCAGGGTGTTACGAACAACACGCATGTATACGCCAGCTTCACGACCTGCTTTACGCAGTTCAGTCATTTTGTCTACAGTAACGCCACGGGAATCCGCAACTACTGCAGACAGCGCGCCTTTGGCTACTTCGCTGACTTCAGCAACAATCGCTTGTTTGTCTTGAAGATTTAAAGCCATTAGCTTTGCTCCTGGATGTTTGCCGGAACTCATGTTCCGGAACTCACTTCACTCTCCCCAACGGAAAGAGCGTCTTAATACGGTGAGCAGAAACAAGCCAGAGTATCCAAAAATAATCTTAGCGTTCTGTCACCGTCTACGCAGGGGATTAAGTCTCTTGCGAAACACCTGCGGTCTTCGACGGAGGCCTGGATTAGGCCAGGCTCCAACGAACAAATCTTTTAGCCGCTAACTTTTGTTAGCAAACGTGGGGGTAAGATTGTAGACAAAATCACCGCCCACGTAAAGGCATTAGTTTGCAGCAGCGCTCAGGCCAGCCTGGTCAACTGCAACACCTGCACCCATAGTGGTGGAGATGCTAACTTTCTTGATGTACACGCCTTTCGCCTGAGTTGGTTTCGCTTTTTTCAGCGCAACCAGCAGAGCTTCCAGGTTTTCTTTCAGTTTGTCAGCGTCAAAGTCCACTTTACCGATGGTGGTGTGGATGATGCCGTTTTTGTCGTTACGATAACGAACCTGACCTGCTTTAGCGTTCTTAACCGCTTCAGCAACGTTAGGGGTTACAGTACCAACTTTCGGGTTTGGCATCAGGCCGCGTGGACCCAGAACCTGGCCCAGCTGGCCAACAACGCGCATTGCATCTGGAGAAGCAATAACAACGTCAAAGTTCATTTCGCCTTTCTTGATCTGATCAGCCAGATCTTCCATACCTACCAGTTCAGCGCCGGCAGCTTTAGCAGCTTCAGCGTTCGCACCCTGAGCAAATACAGCTACGCGAACGGAACGGCCAGTACCGTGTGGCAGTACAGTTGCGCCACGAACGTTCTGATCGGATTTACGCGCGTCGATGCCGAGGTTAACGGCAACGTCAACGCTTTCAACGAACTTAGCAGTTGCCAGTTCTTTCAGCAGAGCGATAGCTTCGTTGATGTCGTACTGTTTGGTCGCATCAACTTTGTCACGGATCACGGACATGCGCTTGGTCAGTTTAGCCATTTCTTAGTCCTCCACTACCAGGCCCATGGAACGTGCAGTACCTTCGATTGAGCGAGTCATCGCTTCAATGTCGGCACCAGTCATGTCGGCAGCTTTGGTCTGCGCGATTTCCTGCAGCTGAGCGCGGGAAATTTTACCCACTTTGTCTTTGTTCGGTTTACCGGAACCAGACTTGATACCAGCCGCTTTCTTCAGCAGAACAGCTGCTGGAGGGGTTTTGGTAACGAAAGTGAAAGAACGGTCAGCGTAAACAGTGATTACGACTGGGATTGGCAGACCTTTTTCCAGGGATTCAGTTTTTGCGTTGAACGCTTTACAGAATTCCATGATGTTCACACCCTGCTGACCCAGAGCTGGACCAACTGGTGGACTTGGGTTCGCCATACCAGCTGCAACCTGCAGCTTGACGTAGGCTTGTACTTTCTTAGCCATTCTAAAATCCTCTGATTGGGTGATAGCGCCTCAGGGAGGCTCCCCGTGAATAAAATTCGTTTTACGGGCCGGGGCCCATAAAAACAAAAGGCGCGAAATTGTATTCCAATCTCGCGCCCTGTGCAACGATTAAATCGCCGCTTTTTTGATCGCTGCTTAGGCTTTTTCGACCTGCGCAAAGTCCAGTTCTACCGGGGTCGCACGACCGAAGATAGAAACAGAAACTTTCAGGCGGGACTTCTCGTAGTCCACTTCTTCAACGACGCCATTAAAGTCAGCAAACGGACCGTCGCTAACACGAACCATTTCACCCGGTTCAAACAGCGTTTTCGGACGCGGCTTATCACCCACCTGCTGCAGGCGGTTCATAATCGCATCAACTTCTTTATCGCTGATTGGCGCCGGACGGTCAGACGTGCCGCCGATAAAGCCCATCACGCGCGGTACGCTGCGCACCAGGTGCCAGCTCGCATCGTTCATCACCATCTGAACCAGCACGTAACCCGGGAAGAATTTACGCTCGCTTTTGCGACGTTGGCCGCCACGGATCTCAACCACTTCTTCGGTCGGAACCATAACTTCGCCAAATAACTCTTCCATGTTGTGTAATTTGATATGCTCACGCAGCGACGTTGCTACGCGGCCTTCAAAACCGGAAAACGCCTGAACGACGTACCAACGCTTTTTAGGGGCTTCAGACATCTTAGAACCTCAGGCCAGTAATAAAGGAAACCAGGCGAACCAGAATACCATCCAGTCCCCACAGGATCAGTGACATTACCGCAGTCACTGCAGCCACGATCAGCGTGGTGTGCAATGTTTCCTGGCGAGTCGGCCAAATGACCTTGCGGACTTCGGTACGTGCTTCACGAGCGAAAGCAACGGTCGCTTTACCCTTAGTCGTCAACAGCGCGACACCGCCCGCTGCAGCAATCAGAATCACCACTGCCAGCGCGCGGAGCGGCAGCATCATGTCACGATAAAGATAGTTGCCAACGATTGCCACAATCAGCAGCACGGCAACAGCGACCCACTTCATCGCTTCCAGGCCGCGCCCGCTCCCTTGAGCTTCGGTATTCGCACTCATAAACCAACCTGTCAGAAGAATTCTACAAATAATTTCACCCCGCGATTGCGAGGCGAGCCAAATCGAAACGCTAATCCCTTTATGGATTATACGCTCTCTGCAGAGCCTGTCTCAGCAATGATTATGACAAAAATAATCACTGATGAGCCAGGTTCTGATGTGAAAGCGTGCAAAAAGGGCATCAAATGATGCCCTTTTCATGCGCATTGCGTCAAATGTTATCAGCGATTAGCCGAGAACTTTAGCAACCACGCCCGCGCCAACGGTACGGCCACCTTCACGGATTGCGAAACGCAGACCGTCGTCCATCGCGATTGGGTGGATCAGCGTCACAACCATCTTGATGTTGTCGCCTGGCATTACCATCTCAACGCCTTCTGGCAGTTCGATGGTACCGGTCACGTCAGTTGTACGGAAGTAGAACTGTGGACGGTAGCCTTTGAAGAACGGAGTATGACGGCCGCCTTCGTCTTTGGACAGGATATACACTTCAGATTCGAACTTGGTGTGTGGCTTGATTGAGCCTGGCTTCGCCAGAACCTGACCACGTTCGATTTCTTCACGTTTGATACCACGCAGCAGAACACCAACGTTCTCACCAGCACGGCCTTCGTCCAGCAGTTTGCGGAACATTTCAACGCCAGTACAGGTAGACTTCGCAGTCTCTTTGATACCAACGATTTCAACTTCTTCACCAACTTTGATGATACCGCGCTCTACACGACCGGTAACAACGGTACCACGACCGGAGATGGAGAATACGTCTTCGATTGGCAGCAGGAATGGCTTGTCAATCGCACGCTCTGGTTCTGGGATGTAAGAATCCAGGAAGCCAGCCAGTTCGATGATTTTCGCTTCCCACTCTGCGTCGCCTTCCAGCGCTTTCAGAGCAGAACCACGAACGATTGGAGTATCGTCGCCTGGGAAATCGTACTGAGACAGCAGTTCACGAACTTCCATCTCTACCAGTTCCAGCAGCTCTTCGTCATCAACCATGTCGCACTTGTTCAGGAACACGATGATGAAAGGAACGCCTACCTGACGACCCAGCAGGATGTGCTCACGAGTCTGAGGCATTGGGCCGTCAGTCGCAGCAACAACCAGGATCGCGCCGTCCATCTGCGCAGCACCGGTGATCATGTTTTTAACATAGTCGGCGTGGCCTGGGCAGTCTACGTGTGCGTAGTGGCGAGTCGGGGTGTCGTACTCAACGTGAGAGGTGTTGATGGTGATACCACGAGCTTTTTCTTCTGGTGCGTTATCGATCTGGTCGAAAGCACGAGCAGAACCACCGTAGGTTTTTGCCAGAACGGTAGTGATTGCAGCGGTCAGCGTTGTTTTACCATGGTCAACGTGGCCGATAGTACCGACGTTAACGTGCGGTTTTGTACGTTCAAACTTTTCTTTAGACATCGATTGTCCCTCTAAGACACGGATAAATCGGTGATATCACCACATCAACCAGGCGAAATGCCTGAATTGTTGAATACAGTAAAATTGAAACAGAGAGAAACGGGAAGGAGAAGTGAAGTGGTGCTGATACCCAGAGTCGAACTGGGGACCTCACCCTTACCAAGGGTGCGCTCTACCAACTGAGCCATATCAGCACGTATTGGAGCGGGCAGCGGGAATCGAACCCGCATCATCAGCTTGGAAGGCTGAGGTAATAGCCATTATACGATGCCCGCATCCTGAAACTCGGCTACCCAGTTCTTTCTGTAACAAAAAAAGAGATTTCTCTCTTTTTCAGTTTGAGCTGGCTAATTTTTCCAACCAGCTCCGGCGGCATTTACGCTGCCAGAAAGTGGTGGTGGGGGAAGGATTCGAACCTTCGAAGTCTGTGACGGCAGATTTACAGTCTGCTCCCTTTGGCCGCTCGGGAACCCCACCGGACTTGATGGTGCCGACTACCGGAATCGAACTGGTGACCTACTGATTACAAGTCAGTTGCTCTACCTACTGAGCTAAGTCGGCATCAAGTAGCGCGCATTCTATGGATACCTGAGCGGTCATGCAACTAAAAATTTGCATAAAACGTTCTTTCGCTCACATTTTATGCGAACAGCGTATCGGACGCTGTAAAAGTAGCCATTTGAGGTCAAATATTCAACATATCATCGTGATTTGCACCGTATTCACCGTAGCGTGACGGCTTCCGCGTAACGCAGCGCTTTCCATCTTTTTTCTTATTATTCCCGTCATCTGGTGTTAACCTCCTGCCCATTGTCCAAAATTAACTGTGTGATGAGCCACGATCCGGCAGTGTGGTGCTGGCTCGCTGAAGCATGCTTATGAGCAAAAAAGAGCAAACGTTAATGACGCCTTATCTTCACTTTAACCGCAGCCAGTGGGCTGCCCTGCGTGATTCCGTCCCTATGACGCTGACGGAAGGTGAAATCGCACGGTTAAAAGGGATAAACGAAGATCTGTCCCTGGAAGAGGTGGCAGAAATTTATCTCCCCCTCTCTCGCTTGCTTAACTTCTATATCAGCTCGAACCTGCGCCGTCAGGCCGTGCTGGAGCAGTTTCTCGGGACGAACGGTCAACGCATTCCTTATATCATCAGTATCGCAGGCAGCGTGGCCGTGGGTAAAAGTACCACCGCGCGCGTCCTGCAGGCGCTGTTGAGCCGCTGGCCGGAACACCGCAGCGTGGAGCTGATCACCACCGACGGTTTTCTGCACCCGAACGAGGTATTAAAAGAACGTGGGCTGATGAAGAAGAAGGGCTTCCCGCTCTCTTACGATATGCACCGTCTGGTGAAATTTGTCTCTGACCTGAAATCCGGCGTGCCGCACGTGACTGCGCCAGTCTATTCGCACCTGATCTACGATCGCATCCCGGGTGGGGATAAAACGGTGGTTCAGCCGGATATTCTCATTCTGGAAGGTCTGAACGTGCTGCAAAGCGGGATGGACTATCCTCACGACCCGCATCACGTATTCGTCTCGGATTTCGTCGATTTCTCTATTTATGTCGATGCGCCGGAAGATCTGCTGCAAAACTGGTACATCAACCGCTTCCTGAAGTTCCGCGAAGGGGCGTTCACCGATCCGGATTCCTATTTCCACCACTATGCTCAGCTTTCTGAAGAAGAAGCGATCAACGTGGCCACGGGACTGTGGAATGAGATCAACTACGTCAACCTCAAAGAGAACATCCTGCCGACGCGCGAACGAGCAAGCCTGATCCTCACCAAGAGCGAGAAGCACGCCGTCGACCAGATTCGCCTGCGGAAATAATCAATCAGACATAAAAAAACCGGCTTAGCGCCGGTTTTTTTCGTTATGCGTGTGGCTTCTCGCCATTTTCATCCTGATCGACCGCGAAGCAGGCAACCAGCTGGCCGCCATAATCCTTCAGCTGCGGCTGGAGCTGGGTGCACGGGCCAAAGCGGCGGCTGCAGCGGGCGTTGAATGCACATCCCGGAGGCGGATTCAGCGGACTTGGCAGTTCACCCGTCAGCTTAATACGCTCGCGACGATCGTCCGGGTTCAGACGCGGCGTCGCAGACAGCAGCGCCTGGGTATACGGGTGACGAGGATTATTAAAGATCTGGTCTTTGGTCCCCTTCTCCACGCAGCGTCCCAGGTACATCACCATCACCTCATCAGCAATATGCTCCACCACCGACAGGTCGTGGGAGATGAAAACGTAAGACAGCCCCAGCTCCTGCTGCAGATCCATCATCAGGTTCAGCACCTGCGCACGCACGGATACGTCGAGCGCGGAGACCGGCTCATCGGCAATCACCACGTCCGGATCGAGCATCAGCCCGCGCGCGATAGCAATACGCTGACGCTGGCCACCGGAGAACATGTGCGGATAGCGATCGTAATGCTCGGTTTTGAGGCCGACCTTCGCCATCATCGCCAGCGCTTTTTCACGGCGCTGCTCTTTGCTCAGATTACTGTTGATCAGCAGCGGCTCTTCCAGAATCTGTCCCACTTTTTTACGCGGGTTCAGCGAACCATACGGGTTCTGGAACACAATCTGGATTTTCTGGCGACGCAGCTTCTGCGCCTGCGGATCGTGCTTGAGTAGATCTTGCCCCTGATAATAGAGCTCACCGCCGGTCGGCACTTCAATCATCGTCAGCAGACGGCCCAGCGTGGATTTCCCGCAGCCTGACTCTCCCACCACCGCCAGCGTTTTACCGCGTTCGAGGTTAAAGGAGACGCCGTCCAGCGCTTTCACCAGGCGTTCAGGGGCAAACAGTCCCTTCTTCACCGGGTAGTATTTTTTCAGGTCGATGGCCTGCAACAGCGGCTGTTGCGTGGTGGCCTGTTGCGTACTCATAGTGTTGGCCTCCCGGCATCATCGAGTGGGTAGTGGCATTTCGACTGACGACCATCAGCCAGCTGGTTCAGATCTGGCTCCTCCGCCCGGCATTTGTCCGTCGCATATGGACAGCGCGGATTAAGCAGACAGCCCTGCGGACGGTCATATTTACCCGGCACCACACCCGGCAGCGACGCCAGACGCGCTTTGTCCTGAGCAAACTCCGGCAGCGCGCGTAAAAGCGCCTGGGTATACGGGTGACGCGGCGCGCGGAAAATAGCGTGAGAATTTCCGGTCTCAACCACCTGGCCCGCATACATCACGATGATTTTGTGCGCGGCTTCGGCTACCAGCGCCAGATCGTGCGTAATCAGCACCAGCGCCATATTCTCTTTCTGCTGCAGCTCCAGCAGCAGTTCGATGATTTGTGCCTGAATGGTCACATCCAGCGCCGTCGTCGGTTCATCCGCAATCAGCAGCTTTGGCCGACAGGCAATCGCCATCGCGATCATCACGCGCTGGCTCATCCCACCGGAGAGCTGATGCGGGTAAACGTCCAGGCGCGATGCCGGGTCAGGAATACCTACCTGGTTCAGCAGATCGATCGCGCGCTGGCGACGGGTTTTCTTATTCCCACCCTGATGCACCTTAATCGCTTCCATAATCTGGAAACCAACGGTGTAGCAGGGGTTAAGGCTGGTCATGGGATCCTGGAAAATCATCGCCACTTCGGCGCCCACCAGCTGGCGGCGCTGTTTTTCAGAAATGCGCTTCAGATCCTGACCGTTGAACTGTAGGTTTTCCGCCATCACGCGGCCCGGGTAATCAATCAGCCCCATGATCGCCAGTGAACTCACCGACTTACCGGAACCGGATTCCCCGACAATGCCTACCACTTCGCCCTGATTTACGCTGTAGCTGATGCGGTCCACGGCGCGAAACGGGGTGCCTTCGTCGCCGAAGTGCACCGATAATTTATCTACATTTAATAACGCCATCTCGTGCCTCTTACTGCTTCAGTTTGGGATCAAGCGCATCACGCAGGCCATCACCCATCAGGTTAAATGCCAGCACCGTCAGCAGGATTGCCAGACCCGGGAAGGTGACAACCCACCAGGCGCTTTGTGCGAACTGCAACACGTCGGAGAGCATGGTGCCCCACTCCGGTGTTGGCGGCTGCGCACCCATGCCCAGGAAGCCAAGAGCGGCCATATCAAGAATGGCGTTAGAGAAACCGAGCGACGCCTGAACGATCAGCGGCGCAAGGCAGTTAGGGAAGATATTCACGAACATCTGGCGCATCGCACCGGCACCCGCCACACGAGAGGCGGTAACGTAATCGCGGTTCACTTCCACCAGCACCGCCGCACGGGTTAAACGCACGTAGTGAGGAAGCGCGACGAACGTCAGCGCCAGGGCGGCGTTACCGATCGACGGACCGAAGATCGCCACCAGCACCAGGGCCAGCAGCAGGCTTGGCAGCGCCAGCATGATGTCGACGATACGCATGATGATGTTATCAACGATGCCGCCGAAGTAACCGGCAACCAGGCCGAGAACGATCCCCATAATCAGGGAGAGCACCACCACCAGGCAGCCGACCAGCAGCGACAGGCGCGCGCCGTACATCAGACGCGACAGCACATCGCGGCCCACGTCATCGGTACCGAGCAGGTGCGCCAGGCTACCGCCGTCCTGCCACGCAGGTGGCGCGAGCAGCGCATCGCGGAACTGGTCCGCCGGATTATACGGTGCGAGGAAGTTCGCAAACACCGCAATCAGGATCATGATAGCAACATACACCAGACCTACTACCGCACCTTTATTGCGCTTGAAGTAGTGCCAGAATTCCTGCAGCGGCGTCATAGGAACCGGTGCAGCGACCACTTTATTTTGAGTGACTTGTGACATGATGGCCCCTTACTTCTTATGACGAATACGCGGGTTCACCACGCCGTACAGCAAATCGACCAGCAGGTTGACGAGGATAATCATCGTCGCGACCAGCAGTACACCGCCCTGCACAACCGGATAGTCACGGCGTTGCAGCGCGTCAATCAGCCAGCGGCCCAGGCCCGGCCAGGAGAAGATGGTTTCGGTCAGAATCGCCCCCGCCAGCAACGTCCCCACCTGGAGACCGATAACGGTCACCACCGGCAGCATGGCGTTACGCAGCGCATGGACGATAATGACGCGCATGCGCGTCAGGCCCTTGGCGCGCGCGGTGCGGATGTAATCCTCACCCAGCACTTCCAGCATCGATGAACGGGTCATACGCACGATCACCGCCAGAGGAATGGTCCCCAGCACCATGGCAGGCAGGATCATGTGCGCGACGGCATCCATGAAGTTGCCCTCCTCGCCCCAGATAGCCGTATCAATCAGCATAAAGCCGGTGAGCGGGTTGGAGTCATCCAGGAAGACCATATCGCTAACGCGCCCGGAGACCGGGGTCAGGTTAAGCTGCACCGAGACCAGCATGATCAGCATCATGCCCCACCAGAAGATAGGCATGGAGTAGCCGGTCAGCGCCAGGCCCACGGCGGTATGGTCAAAAATAGAGCCACGCTTAACGGCTGCCAGCACCCCAACCGGGATACCTACCGCAGTGGCGAAAATCATGGCGCAGACGCCAAGCTCCAGCGTCGCTTTAAAACGCGGCACGAACTCGTCCCACACCGGAAGGCGGCTTTTCAGCGAAATCCCTAAATCACCGTGCAGCACGCCCCAGATATAGTGGAGATACTGCTGCCACATCGGCTTATCGAGACCGAGTTCAGCCAGCAGCTGTGCATGGCGCTCAGGGGAAATACCACGCTCGCCCGCCATAATCATTACCGGGTCGCCGGGGATCATATGGACGAAGGCAAAAGTGAGAAGGGTGATACCGATAAACGTGGGGATAACAAGTCCCAGACGTCGGAGGATGAACTGCAACATAACCCGGATTCTCTCTGATGACGCACGACCAGTGGCGTGACGTCTGTATTGCTCACAAATGTAAATTTCTTCTCCCTTGAGAGAAGATGAGGGTGAGGGGATGCATGCACGACCCTCACCCCTGCCCTCTCCCGGAGGGAGAGGGAAAACACCCTACTTATTATTCAACAGATACGTTCTCGAAGTGGTGTTTGCCCAGTGGATCAACCACGTAGCCCTTCACTTCTTTACGCACTGGCTCGTACACGGTGGAGTGAGCAACAATCAGCGCCGGAGCCTGATCGTGCATAACAACCTGAGCCTGCTTGTACAGTTCAATACGTTTGTTGTGATCGTCGGTCGCACGCGCCGGCTGGATCAGGTCTTCAAACGGCTTGTAGCACCAGCGAGAGTAGTTAGAACCGTCTTTCGCCGCCGCGCAGCTGAATAGGGTAGCGAAGAAGTTGTCCGGATCCCCGTTATCACCGGTCCAGCCCATCATTACCGCCTGGTGCTCACCCGCTTTAGCGCGCTTCAGGTACTCGCCCCACTCGTAGGTCACAATCTTGGCCTGAACGCCAATCTTAGCCCAGTCAGCCTGAACCATTTCTGCCATGCGGCGTGCGTTCGGGTTGTACGGACGCTGTACCGGCATCGCCCACAGCTCGACGGTGAAGCCTTTATCCTGGCCCGCTTCTTTCAGCAGCGCTTTCGCTTTCTCAGGATCGTAGCTGTAGTCTTTAACGTCGTCGTTATAGCCCCACATGGTTGGTGGGATCAGGTTTTTGGCTGCAACGCCAGCGCCCTGGTAAACGGCCTTGATGATCGCTTCTTTGTTCACCGCGTAGGTCAGCGCCTGACGCACTTTCACGTCATCAAACGGTTTCTTCTCGGTGTTGAAGGAGAGATAGCCCACGTTCAGGCCAGCCTGCTCCAGCAGGTTGATGTTCTTGTCCTGCTTCATGCGGGCAATGTCAGCCGGGTTCGGGTATGGCATAACCTGGCATTCGTTTTTCTGCAGTTTTGCATAACGCACGGAAGCGTCAGGCGTAATGGAGAAGACCAGACGGTCGATCTGCGGCTTGGTGCCCCAGTAGCCTTCGAACGCTTTGTACAGAATGCGGGAGTCTTTCTGGTACTGCAGCAGCTGGAATGGACCGGTACCGATTGGGTTCAGGTCGACTTTTTCCGGCGTACCGGCTTTCAGCATGTTGTCCGCGTACTCTTTGGACAGAATTGAAGCAAAGTCCATAGCCAGGTCAGCCAGGAATGGCGCTTCCGGACGCGTCAGCACGAACTGAACGGTATTGTCGTCCACTTTTTTCACTTCAGAAATCAGATCCGGCAGGCCCATCCCTTCGAAGTATTCATAGCTGCCGCCAGACACTTTGTGGTACGGGTTCTGCGCGTTTTTCTGACGATCGAAGGAGAACACAACGTCGTCGGCGTTAAAGTCGCGCGTTGGTTTGAATTCTTTGCTGTCCTGCCACTTCACGCCTTTGCGCAGGTGGAAGGTATAGGTTTTGCCGTCTTCGCTGACGTCCCACTTCTCTGCCAGCCCCGGAATCACTTCCGTGGTACCGGTTTTGAATTCAACCAGACGGTTATAGATCGGTACAGAGCTTGCGTCGTAAGTCGTACCAGAGGTAAAGAGCTGTGGGTTAAAGCCTTCCGGCGAGCCTTCAGAACAGTAAACCAGGGTTTTTGCCTGTACGCTTGCTGCCACGGTCATAGCCACCAGGCTCAGACCAAGTTTCAGCATCCCTGACTTCTTCAAGGAAATACTCATTATTCTGCTCCAATGTGATGTTTTGCTTTGTTGTGTTACGCCGCCAGACCTTTATTTATTTTTTACCCGGTCCGGTCGGAGGTGCCCGAAGGCGTTAAAGGGATGGAGAATCCTTTCAGAAGAGCGTTTGAGTTGCAGCGCAGATCGTCCCTGAAATGCCCCTCATGCCCTACAATCTGTCAACAGAATGTGAAAACGTCAATACAGGTGGCGGGGATTTACGCTGAGTGTGAGAAACCGCAAACAAAGATTAAAAAAACTATGTATGCCAGTTTTCAGCAGGGAAATTTATGCTACTCGCTATCCTGCAGCACAAGTCTCTTCATATTTCGCAACAATCAGTGATTAACTTTTATTCAGAATGGGTAAATTTTCTTGCAGAATGGTGATTATCTGAGCACTAAATTCCATGAACGCTAAAACGCACAGCGAAAAATGCTGAGGTTATCCATAAGCAACGCGAAAAAAGATCAATCTATATATAAAAAAATACAATGGATTATGTCACAAAATCGTTAACAGGCAGGAAGAAGCGGACCTAAGGGGCGTTTTGGATACTCTGACGGGATAAGGTCATAATGCAAAAAGGGCTAACCTTGCGGTTAGCCCTTTTCAGAATGTGGTCGGCGAGAGAGGATTCGAACCTCCGACCCACTGGTCCCAAACCAGTTGCGCTACCAAGCTGCGCTACTCGCCGAATGCGGAGCGCATCTTACTGCTGAGGTGCGCCCCCGTCAATCCCTTATTTTCAAAAAGCCATTCAACTGGCGATATTCTCGCCAGAGCAGCTACTGCGCGGCTTTTACGCTGTTAGCAGGGAGTTTACACCAGTTGTTGTTTTCGTTAATCCCACCGTTCGGTGAGGTATAGCCGAGACAACCCATAATGGTGTCGTACAGCTCAACGTGACGACGCGGCACCTTCATCTCCGCCTCTTTCTTCAGCTGAGCAAACATCTTCGCCTTCTCCGGGTTTTCCAGGTACTTATCCGACATCCACATGATCATCGGCACGCGGAACTGTTCAGGCGGTGCCAGCTTGCGCGGCGTACCGTGCAGATGCTCTTTCTCGTTGATGGATTCACCGTGGTCTGCCGCATAAATCACAATCGCTTTCTTATCGCGCAGCTGGTCGATCACCCGGCTCAGGAAGGTATCCACATACAGCACCGAGTTATCATAGGCATTGATCAGCTCCTGCTTGCTGCAGTCTTTATTAATGCCCACGCACTCAGGCTGCCACTTCGCGAAATCACGCGTGTAGCGCTGGTAATAGCTGTAATGCGATCCTTTGGTATGCAGAATGACAAGATGCTTGCCCTGCGGATGATTCTTGAGGGATTGCGACATCTCTTCCAGCAGCAGCATGTCGTCGACGTTTTTACCGCGGTTACGCGGTTCGGCGCCAATCTGCTCACGGTACGCGATGTTATCTGCCAGGGTATTGGTGTAGAACCACATCTCACTTTGCATGGCGAACAGGTCTGAGCTAAATCCAAGCTGCTTCAGCACGGCAAAGACGTTTTGCTCTTTCAGCGTGCGCTGCGGGTTATCGCTTGCACCGCCTTCGCGAACAAACATACAGCGCAGCGAAAGCTTGGTCGCGGTATCGCAGGAGTAACCCCGGTAAGCCACCAGGTTCTTCTCCTGCGCCAGCTTTGGCGTGGTATCCCGGTTATAGCCGAGAATGCCCATATGATCCCAGCGCGTCGTTTCGCCAATGACAAAAACGACGTACGTATCATCAAGCCCGTCGGCTGGTGGCTGGTAGGTGAATTTTTTCAGTGGATTGATCAGCGACTTAACATCACCGGATTCATCCGCCTGCGCCCAGGCATACAGACCTAACGCTGACAGCCAGTTAGACGGCAAATAGGAGTTTGCCACCACGCCGCCATAGCTTGGCATATCCACGCCCGTCGCTTTTTCGACGCGTTTTTGCTGCGTTTCCATCAGGCGGATAGGCGCCCATACCAGCAGACCGGCCAGCAGAACGACGACGATATTGCGGATCCGCTGTCCACGCGTGCGCAGCTGGCGTAACAGCGTATAGCGGCACGTATTGTTCCAGATAAAGAACAGCGGTATCAGACAGGTTAAAACCGTCCAGACGATGAAGCCTTTCCCTACCACCTCTTTCGAGAGATCGATATCCGTGGTCATCACCGAGGCAACGATACCGTACCCAATGACCACGTTCATAAAGGTCATGTAATAGCTTGCGGCGGCAGAAATAATCACCACCAGCGAGGCCAAAATTTGCCAGGTACGTCGGCCAAAAAGGGACAGCAGGCGTAAGAGGAAGAAGGTAGCGAGGACGGAGCCGAACACTTCAATTGCGGCAAAAATACAATTACTTACGGTAAGGTTTTCGAAATAACCTTCCACTCTTCTGAACAGTACCGCGCCATTCAGAAATAATCCGATATAGACAGCCAGCATCAGACACAATCTTTGCTGGGTAAGAGACCTAATGTATTTCATGCAAACAACCCTGGGGGAAGGGGTATAAAGACCCGTCGAATCTCAAAGAGAAAGCGGACAGAGTAAGTAAATGCGTAAGGAAGCGTTATGAGAAACGTCTACAAGCGCGGTAAGTAGACCACAGCGGGAGAGAAAAGTGGCAGCAGAGAGTGTGATCGGTGTAAATTTTTACAAAATATCGAGACGGGAAGCGTCTCGCATAAAGACAAAAGAGGCCACAGAGGCCTCTTTCATACCGCTTACGCATGCGCTTCTTTGAATACTTCGCGCTGCGGCTGGCGAATCGTGGTTGAGAGCGCCAGCGAGATAATCAGCAAGGCAAATATTACGCAGAAGGTCACGTAGAACCCGCCGAACAGGGAGGCAATTAGCGAGCCGCAGATACTGCCGATCCCGAAGCCCAGATAGATAACGCCGTAGTTTTTCGCCAGATTGTTCAAGCCAAAGAACTCGCTCACCAGTGACGGGAAGACGGTAATGGTGCCACCGAAGTTAAAGGCCACGCAGGCAATCGCCGCAAAGAAGGTGGCTTCATTCAGCGGAGCGAACAGCAGCGCCGCCATACCGACCAGCGAGACCACCTGCCCAATCGTAATCACGCGGATGCGGGCAATTTTGTCAGACAGAATACCGAGCACCAGACGACCGGAGAGGTTGGCAATGGAGATGACCGTCACCGCGTTCGCCGCCGTGGCCGCATCCAGCTTCACCATGCCCTGCGCGATATCCTTCGCCACGCCGATAACATACAGACCGCTCATGCAGGCAGTCAGGAACATTACCGCCAGCATCCAGTACTGTGGCTTACGCATAGACTGCGCGAGGGTGAAGTCGTTCTCCACCACGCCGTTCACGGATTTAACCTCCTGCTGCGGCGCATCTTTCATCAGCGTGGCGCCGAACAGAATCATCACCAGCACGATTGCGCCCCAGATCATAAAGGTATTTTCGAGGCCAACGGACGCCAGCAGGTGGGAGTCGATAAATTTGAACCCGAGGCTGCCCAGGCCATAAGAGCCGATGGCAAACGCGGAGATTAAACCTTTACGCTCCGGGAACCACTTCACGCAGTTTGACAGGGTCAGCAGGTAACCTGCGCCATCGGCCAGACCCACCAGCACGCCGGCGCTCAGCCACAGCATCATCAGATTGCTGGAGTGCGCCGTCAGGAAAAAGCCCAGACCCAGCAGGATGCCGGACGCCATGGTCACGCGCTTCACGCCAAAACGCTCCTGCAGCTTACCCGCGACTGAAGACGAAATCGCCAGACCCAGGCTCAGCAAACCAAAGGAGAACGCGACCTGGCTGACCGGTGCGCCGAGTTTATCGGAAAGCGCGCTGTTGAACAGGCTCCAGGTATAGACCGATCCCAGCGCAAACTGGGTGACGATGGTGCCAAAGAGCGTGAGCCAGCGCGTGCGGTTATAGGTTGATGTGTTCATGGCAGTTGTCCTGCAAGAGAAATTAAGGAAGTTCGCTGAGGACAACGATAAACAAAACCTTAAAACGCATGGGGTAAAATGGCATGAAATGCAGGCGGAACGGAATGAAATGCCTGGAATCGGGAATGAATGACCTGGCAAGGGAATAAAGCGATAGCATGTTAGTATCTGCTATCGCTGTAAAGCCCGTGGTTATTGTTTTCGAGATGTTACCGTAACGTTTAAAAAAGTAACAACTCTAGAAATTTGCGCTGACGCCGAGTGTGTATAAAAACTCCTCACCGGTGGTGGTGTGCTCCCCCTGAGCCAGCGACGCATAGGCCGCCATGTGCGTGTTAAAGGGAATATCCGTTCCCACGGTGACATCCATCCAGCTACCGTTTTGGGCAGGGGCTGGCGTTTGCGGCATGCCAAACTGCGATTTCCACTGGTTTTCACCAAACTGCTGGTTATAGCTAATCTGCGCCCACGGACGGAGATCGCCATACTGGGTATTCACGCGCCACCCCAGCGTGCTGACGCTGGCATGCCAGAGCGGGTCGGTGATTGCTTGCGTCGACGCGCTATCACCAAACTCGTTGATCATCATGGGAGTCGTGCCGTCGTACCGCCATGCCACCACCGGGCCGGTGGTGATGCGTGCTGAAACGGGAAAATTCCAGCCCACGCTCATTGCCCCCTCCGTCGTTCTGCCAGACGGTATATTCAGGGCAAGTCCCGGCGCGTTCTGCGAAGACTGAATACGCTCAGCCAGAATATCCTCATAACGCGGTTGGTGATCCGCGTCCCATGTATAGCGTTCCGCCGTATTATTCTGGGCGTCTGAAACGATATATTCCTGTTGCCAGGCAGACGCTGTATTACAAAAGAACAGGCAGGCTGAAATTCCCACCAGGCCAGAAGCAGCATGGCGACCACTGATTTTTTTTATCATCATCAACGCGACCCCAGAGAGAGCCGAATTCGGCGATATTTGTCGTTATTCAGGAAGAGCTTAGAGAGCATATGGCCCTGTATTAACTATTGTCTTTATAGTAAACACGTCAAGCCAGTCAGAACGAAATTTTTGCGAAATCAGTATCAATAAGGGAGATGACGGATGGAACGTTGCGGTTGGGTAAGCCAGGATCAGCTTTATATCGACTATCACGATCGGGAATGGGGCGTGCCGGAAAGGGATGGCAAAAAGCTCTTCGAGATGATCTGCCTGGAGGGCCAGCAGGCGGGGTTATCATGGATTACGGTACTGAAAAAACGTGAAAATTACCGCAATGCTTTCCATCAGTTCGATCCTGTCGCCGTCGCTGCGATGACCGATGAGGACGTGGAGCGGCTGGTGCAGGACGCCGGCATCATCCGCCATCGCGGTAAGATCCAGGCCATCATCGGCAACGCACGCGCTTACCTGGCGATGGAGCAAAACGGCGAATCATTTTCAGATTTTGTCTGGACGTTTGTGAACAACAAACCGCAACTCACTCAGGCCGCCACGCTCGCGGAAATCCCGGCCTCCACCCCGGCCTCGGATGCGCTCTCGAAAGCACTGAAAAAACGCGGCTTTAAGTTTGTCGGCTCCACCATCTGCTACGCCTTTATGCAGGCCTGTGGCCTGGTCAATGACCACGTTACCGGCTGCTTCTGTCATCCGGGAGGCCATCATGATCCGCAAATGGCAAAATGAAAATACCGCGCCGCTTTTGAGCCTGTGGCTTGAAAGCACCACGGAAGCGCATCCGTTTATCGAGCCGGGTTACTGGAAAGAGAACGAGGCCATGGTGCGGGACGTTTACCTGCCGTCGGCGGAAACCTGGGTTTGGGAACAGGATGGCGAACCTTACGGATTTATCAGCGTGATGCAGTCTCAGTTTGTCGGCGCCCTGTTTGTGGCGCCGTCATGCATCGGGAAAGGCATCGGGCGCGCGCTGCTGAACCATGTTCAACAGCGCTTCCCGCACTTAACTCTGGAGGTGTACCAGAAAAATGTCCGGGCGGTGAATTTCTATCATGCTCATGGCTTTCGCATTGAAGACAGCGCCTGGCAGGATGATACTCAGCACCCGACATGGATCATGAGCTGGCAGGCGGATCAAACGCCGTTAAGGTAAGCTCGGGCCCCTCATATTTCTCGACCCAGGCCAGCGCCGTGTTCCCTGCGCAACCATTCCCCAGCTTCGAGCTGGGGAGATCTTTGGTCAGCACGTTAACCGCCCCGTTTTTACAGATACCGCCCTCGGCGGGCTCAAGGTCGGGCCATGCGCCCTGATGAATACAGATCACGCCCGGTTTAATTCCGTCGCTCACCACCGCCCCTGCCAGCACCTGCCCGCGCGAGTTCCAGACGCGCACCACGTCACCGTCGGCAATCCCGCGCGCTTTCGCATCATGGGTATTCAGCGTGATGGGCTCTCGCCCGGCGACCGCATACCGCTCGCGCAGGGACGTATAGTTAAGCTGGCTGTGCAGACGGTGCGCGGGATGCGCAGACAACACCTGTAGCTGTTCCGGCTGGGCGTTGCCGTGCCACTCATCCGGCTCGAGCCAGGTAGGGTGCGGCGGGCAGTCGGCATAGCCAAAGCTGGCGATGCGCTCGCTGTAAATCACGATCTTTCCGCTCTCTGTTTTCAGCGGGTGGTTCTCGGGGTCGCGACGGAAATCGGCAAAACGGACAAACTTCGCGTTCTGCTCGCTCTCCGGCATCTCGACAATCTGGTTCGCCTCCCAAAACTCAGCGAATGGCGGAAGCGTCACGCCCTGCGCTGCGCCGCGCTGTCCGGCAATCTGATAGAAGGTCTCCAGCCATTGCAGATCGCTTTTCCCTTCGGTAAAACGCTCGCGGCCGCCCGTTTCCCACAGTTCGCTCAGTTCAGCAAACACCTCAAAATCATCACGTGCTTCATCTCGCGGGGACACTACGCGCTTCATCGGAACCATATGCTGGTTGCTGTAGTCACCGGTCATGGTGAGATCGTTACGCTCAAACGAGGTGGTCGCCGGCAGCACGATATCTGCATGCTTAGCCGAACCGGTCCAGAAGCACTCGGAAATCACCACCAGCTCCGGCTTTTGCCAGGCGCGGATCAGGCGGTTGGTATCCTGATGGTGCGTGAAGTTCGACCCGCCAGCCCACCAGACAAATTTAATGTCCGGGAAATGGCGGTCCAGACCGTTGTGCTGATAAAAACCACCGGGGTTTTCAAGGGCTTCAACAATACGCGCCACCGGGATTTTATCCACGGCATCCACGCCGCCCTGCACCGAGCCCTGCAGAGACGCCAGCACCGCCGCTTTACGCGTGGGGTTGCCGCCGTTAGCAAAGTGATAGGAGAGACCAAAACCACCGCCCGGCGTGCCGATCTGCCCAAGCATCGCGGCAAGGGTCACCAGCATCCAGTGTTTTTGCTCGCCAAACTGCTGGCGCTGCATTCCCCAGCCGGACATTAACATCGTGGTATTTTTATGGAACAACGCCGCCAGTTCGCGGATTTTCTCCGCAGGAACGCCACAAATATTTGCCGCCCACTCTGCCGTTTTCGCAATCCCATCGGATTGACCCGTCAGGTAGTCGGCGAATTTATCGAAACCGGTGGTACAGCGCGTCAGGAATTCAACATCGTGCCAGCCGTTCTCCACCAGCGTATGGGCGATACCCAGCATCATTGCCACGTCGGTGCCCATATGCGGGGCAACCCACTCGGCGCTGTCGCCAAAGAAATCCATGGTTTCAGAACGCATCGGGTCAATGCAGATGATGCGCTTGCCGCTTTTACGCAGCGCGTCGAAATACCCAATGCCCTGCTCGTCGCTGGCATTCCAGGCAATTTTCAGCGTGTTAAGGGGGTTAGCGCTCCACAGCACGACCACATCGGTATGCTCCAGCACCAGCGGCCAGCTGGTCTGCTGCTGGTACACTTCGTTCCCGCCCACGACGTACGGCATGATCGCCTGCGCCGCGCCGGTGGAGTAATCCCCCAGATGACCGGTATAGCCTCCCGCCAGGCTCATGTAGCGCTGCAGCAGCGTCGAGGCTTTGTGCAGCACGCCGTTTGAACGCCAGCCGTAGGACCCGGCGAAAATGGACGACGGACCGTAGCTGTTGCGGATACGCTTGTGCTGGGCGTGGATCAGCGCCAGCGCGTCATCCCAGCTCACGCGAACAAACTCATCCTGACCGCGAATACCCTGCGGCTTGTCCGGCGAGGCCAGAAAACCTTTACGCACCATCGGCCAGAGCACGCGCGTTTTGCTGTGCACCTGATCGCGAACGACGGTCTGTAACGAGTTGGGATGTTGGGTTGGCAGTGCCCCGCGGGACGACAGAACATTTTCGCCATCGGTTTCGACCAGCATCGGACCCCAGTGGGCGGCGGTCAGAATGGTTTTCGTTGAGGTGCTCAAGCGTGCGCTCCTGGTTGCGTGCAGGTTTTACGGCCTTCTTTGCTGAGGCAGTTTATGGTTTGTCACAAATTTCAGAGTTATACCCGGAATTTTCTTCGTATCTGGACGTCATAATCAACTGCCACGCTCGCCGTGGCAAAGAATAAAAAGGATTAAGGAAAGAAGATGAAAAAACGCGTACTCGTTATTGCCGCTCTGGTGAGCGGTGCCCTGGCTGTTTCTGGCTGCACAACCAACCCTTACACCGGTGAACGCGAAGCGGGTAAATCCGGCATTGGCGCGGGTATCGGCTCGCTGGTCGGCGCAGGCGTTGGGGCGCTCTCCTCCTCGAAGAAAGACCGCGGCAAAGGCGCTCTGATTGGCGCAGCGGCGGGCGCGGCGCTGGGCGGCGGCGTTGGTTATTACATGGACGTGCAGGAAGCGAAGCTGCGCGACAAAATGAAGGGAACCGGCGTGAGCGTGACGCGCAGCGGCGATAACATCATCCTGAACATGCCGAACAACGTGACCTTCGACAGCAGCAGCGCAACGCTGAAACCAGCAGGTGCGAACACGCTCACCGGCGTGGCAATGGTGCTGAAAGAGTACAACAAGACTGCCGTGAACGTGATGGGCTATACCGATAGCACCGGCAGCCAGGATCTGAACATGCGTCTGTCCCAGCAGCGCGCCGACGCCGTGGCCAGCTCGCTCATCACTCAGGGCGTTGAAGCAAACCGCATCCGCACCAGCGGCATGGGCCCTGCCAACCCTATCGCCAGCAACAGCACGGCGGAAGGCAAAGCGCAGAACCGCCGCGTTGAGATTACGTTGAGCCCGATTCAGTAATTGCATTTCCTCCTCTCCCAGTGGGAGAGGGTCGGGGTGAGGGCATCAAACCCCACACCCCGGCATGAACCACTTGCCATCGTTGATTTTCCCGCTAAGGTATTCTCACTAAATTCAGGGAAATCAGCGATGAGCAAACCAGCCCGGGCCACCATCAGCGACGTGGCGAAAGCCGCCAAAACCGGTAAAACCAGTATTTCGCGCTACCTTAACGGTGAGAAACACCTGCTGTCCGATGCGTTGCTGGCGCGAATTGAACAGGCCATTGCCGATCTCGACTACCGTCCCAGCCTCATGGCGCGCGGGCTAAAACGCGGTCGCACCCGTCTTATCGGACTTATCATCGCCGATATCACTAATCCCTACTCCGTTAACGTGCTCAGCGGTATCGAAGCCGCCTGTCGCGAGAAGGGGTTCACGCCGCTGGTCTGTAATACCAATAATGAAGTCGACCAGGAGCTGCACTATCTCGACCTGCTGCGCAGCTATCAGGTGGAAGGGATTGTGGTCAACGCGGTAGGCATGCGTGAAGAGGGGTTAAACCGCCTGCAGCAGTCCTCTCTGCCTATGGTCCTCATCGACCGTAAAATCCCTGAATTTGCCTGCGATGTCGTCGGGCTGGATAACACCCAGGCCGCCACGACCGCTACCGAACATCTCATTGAACAGGGCTTCGAGGCTATTCTGTTTCTGAGTGAACCGCTGGGGATGGTCAATACCCGTCGCGAGCGCCTGAGTGCATTTCGCGCCACGCTGGAGCGATATCCCGGCGTGATCGCCGAAAATGCCGAAACGCCGCTTCACGAAGCCGGGCAGCTCGACAACACCCTGCGTCAGTTCCACACGCGCCATCGCGGGATGCGCAAAGCCGTTATTTCGGCCAACGGGGCGCTGACGCTTCAGGTCGCCCGCTCGCTCAAGCGCATTGGCCTTCACTGGGGCAGCGACATCGGTCTGCTGGGGTTTGATGAACTGGAGTGGGCGGAACTGGCTGGCGTAGGCATTACCACCCTCAAGCAGCCCACCTGGCAAATTGGCTATGCTGCTGTTGAACAAGTGGTTCGTCGTATTGAAGGCACCAGCGATGCCGTTCGCGAGCAGGTCTTCTCCGGCGAGCTGATCGTTCGTGGCTCCACCGCGCGTTAAATTTCCCTTGTGATAGCGATCATAAATTCAACATCCTGACCTTTTCTTTGGAACCGGTTCCATCTAGCGTAATAGTATTGATATGTTGCGATGGAGTCCGAAGATGGGCAGGAAAATTATGGTGGTCACCGCCGCGTACGGTGCGGAACAGGTGCGACAGGCAGGCGGTCAGCGGGCGATGCTTCCCGTTATTGCAGGCGCAGGGGCAGACGGCGTGGAGATCCGCCGGGAACTGTTCAACAGCGAAGAGCTGCTGGCACTGCCTGCGCTGGGTGAATCCATTGAGCTGCTGGGCCTGCTTGCGTGCTACTCCGCACCCGCCGCCCTGTTTATGCCCGACGGCAACCTCAACCCGGACCTGCCCCGCTATCTTTCTGAAGCCAACACCCTGAACGCCCTGTGGCTGAAGGTTTCCCTGGGCCATTTCCGCGACGCGCAGCCTCTTGACGACTTGCGTAGCCTGCTTAATGCAAGCGGTATGGCGCTGGTCGTGGAGAACGATCAGACCGACTGCGGGCAGCTCGCCCCCATGCAGCGCTTCCAGGCCGCCTGTCGGGAAATGGCTTTACCCGTCACGCTAACCTTCGACATGGGCAACTGGTTATGGGTCGGTGATTCCCCCGAAGAGGCCGCGCGTCATCTGGCCCCTGCGGTGAGCTATATCCACGTGAAGGCCGCCGTGCCGCACAAAGATAACTTCCGCGCCGTGGCGCCGGATCGCGCCGATGCGCGCTGGCTGGATCTGCTCGGCCAGTTGCCTGCCGATGCCCCGCGCGGTATCGAGTTCCCGCTGGAAGGGGCGGATTTAACCGCCGTTACCCGCCATTACGTCAACCTGCTGCGCGAGGAGTAAACCATGCACAAGACGCTGGATGTCATCACGATCGGCGAGGCCATGGCGATGTTTGTCGCCACCGAAACGGGCGAGCTGAGCGCGGTAGAGCACTTTATCAAACGCGTCGCAGGCGCTGAACTCAACGTCGCAACCGGCCTGGCGCGTCTTGGCCTGAACGTGGGCTGGGTCAGCCGCGTGGGGGATGACAGCTTTGGCCATTTCGTTCTCGATTCGCTGAAAAAAGAGGGGATTGATGCCGCAGGCGTCACCCTCGACGGACGCTTCCCTACCGGCTTTCAGCTTAAATCTAAGGTCGAAAATGGAACCGATCCCATCGTGGAGTATTTCCGAAAAGGATCGGCCGCAAGCCACCTGTCTGTCGCGGATTACCACACAGATTACTTTGCCTCCGCGCGCCATCTGCACCTGAGCGGCGTGGCGGCCGCGCTGTCTGCCAGCTCGTATGAGCTGCTGGATCATGCGGCAGCCACCCTGAAAGCCCAGGGGAAAACCATATCGTTCGACCCCAACCTGCGCCCGGTGCTGTGGAAAAGCGAAGCGGAAATGGTGGAGAAACTGAACCGTCTGGCGTTCAGGGCGGACTGGGTTCTGCCAGGCCTGAAAGAAGGGATGATCCTGACCGGCAAAAGCACGCCGGAAGGCATTGCCGATTTCTATCTGAATAAAGGGGTAAAAGCGGTGGTGCTGAAAACCGGTGCTGATGGCGCATGGTTTAAAACGGCCGACGGCGAACAGGGCGCGGTCGCGGCAGTGAAGGTCGAGAACGTAGTCGACACCGTCGGCGCGGGCGACGGCTTTGCTGTGGGCGTGATTAGCGCCCTGCTGGAAGGCAAAACGCTGCCGCAGGCCGTCGCTCGAGGCAACAAGATTGGCTCGCTGGCCATTCAGGTGCAGGGCGACAGCGAAGGATTACCAACGCGAGCACAGCTCGGCGTTTAAATTCCCTCTCCCTGTGGGAGAGGGCCAGGGTGAGGGCAGCAAGCCGCACCAAATAATTAAGCCACCGTGTACCCTACAGACAACGGCGGTAACAACCTCAACAACAGAGGCAAGCCTATGAACAGTTCGACCAATGCAGTAAAACGCTGGTGGTACATCATGCCAATCGTGTTTATCACGTACAGCCTGGCGTACCTTGACCGTGCCAACTTCAGCTTCGCGTCCGCAGCAGGGATCACCGAGGACCTCGGGATCACCAAAGGTATCTCTTCCCTGCTGGGTGCCCTTTTCTTCCTGGGTTACTTCTTCTTCCAGATCCCCGGCGCGATTTATGCGGAACGCCGCAGCGTGCGTAAGCTGATCTTCATCTGTCTGATCCTGTGGGGCGCCTGCGCGTCACTGACCGGCATGGTGAACAATATTCCTGCCCTGGCCGCCATTCGCTTTATCCTCGGCGTCGTTGAGGCGGCGGTTATGCCCGCGATGCTGATCTACATCAGCAACTGGTTTACCAAATCTGAACGCTCGCGCGCGAATACCTTCCTTATCCTCGGTAACCCGGTAACGGTACTGTGGATGTCAGTGGTGTCCGGCTACCTGATCCAGTCCTTCGGCTGGCGCGAAATGTTTATCATTGAAGGGGTGCCGGCGATTATCTGGGCCTTCTGCTGGTGGGTGCTGGTGAAAGATAAACCAGCCCAGGCGAAATGGCTTTCTGAAGATGAGAAAGCGGCGCTGCAGGCGCAGCTGGACAAAGAACAGCAGGGCCTGAAGGCGGTACGTAACTACGGCGAAGCCTTCCGCTCGCGTAACGTGCTCCTGCTCTGCGCGCAGTATTTTACCTGGAGCATTGGCGTGTACGGCTTTGTGCTGTGGCTGCCGTCCATTATCCGCAGCGGCGGCGAGAACCTCGGCATGGTCGAAGTAGGCTGGCTGTCATCCGTACCATATCTGGCGGCAACCATCGCCATGATTGTCGTCTCCTGGGCATCGGACAAGCTGCAGAACCGTAAATTGTTTGTCTGGCCGCTGCTGCTGATTGCTGCCTTCGCCTTTATTGGCTCCTGGGCCGTGGGCGCAAACCATTTCTGGGCCTCTTACACCCTGCTGGTGATTGCCGGTGCGGCCATGTACGCCCCTTACGGACCGTTCTTTGCCATTATCCCGGAGATGCTCCCGCGTAACGTTGCGGGTGGCGCAATGGCGTTAATTAACAGCATGGGTGCGCTGGGCTCGTTCTGCGGCTCCTGGTTCGTCGGCTACCTGAACGGTGCCACCGGCAGCCCGTCCGCATCGTACATATTTATGGGGGTGGCGCTTTTCGCCTCCGTGTGGCTTACTCTGATTGTTAAGCCTGCTAATAATCAACAACACCCTGTCGGCGCTCGCCACGCCTGAATCCTTAAAAATCAACGGAGATTAGCATGAAGCCGTCCGTCATTTTGTATAAAGCACTGCCGGAAGATCTGCAGAAACGCCTTGAAGAACACTTCACCGTCACGCAGGTGAAGAACCTGAGCCCGGAAACCGTGGCACAGCACGCCGACGCGTTCGCCAGCGCCGAGGGCCTGCTGGGTTCAAGCGAGAAAGTGGATGTCGCCCTGCTGGAAAAAATGCCGAAGCTTCGTGCTACCTCAACCGTTTCCGTGGGTTACGACAACTTCGACGTGGATGCCCTTAACGCCCGCAAGATCCTGCTGATGCATACTCCACATGCCCTGACGGAAACCGTGGCCGATACGCTGATGGCGCTGATGCTCACCACGGCCCGTCGCGTGGTGGAAGTGGCTGAGCGTGTCAAAGCGGGCGAATGGACAAAAAGCATTGGTCCGGACTGGTTCGGCGTGGACGTTCACGGCAAGACGCTGGGCATTGTCGGTATGGGTCGTATCGGGCTGGCGCTGGCGCAGCGCGCGCATTTTGGTTTTAACATGCCGATTCTGTATAACGCGCGTCGCCATCACGGTGAAGCCGAAGAACGCTTCAACGCCCGTTACTGCGAGCTGGATACCCTGCTGCAGGAAGCCGATTTTGTCTGCCTGGTTCTGCCGCTCACGAACGAAACTCGTCATCTGATTGGCAAAGAGGCGTTTGAAAAAATGAAGACGTCAGCCATTTTCATCAACGCGGGTCGTGGCCCGGTGGTGGATGAGAAGGCGCTGATTGAGGCCCTTAAAAACGGTCAGATCCATGCAGCAGGTCTGGACGTGTTTGAGCAGGAGCCGCTGCCGGTGGATTCGCCGCTGCTTTCGCTGCCTAACGTGGTTGCCCTGCCCCACATCGGTTCAGCCACCCATGAGACGCGCTACAATATGGCGGCCACGGCGGTCGATAATCTAATTGCCGCCCTTAGCGGAAAGGTGGAGATAAACTGCGTGAACCCGCAGGTGCAACGGTAGAAACGAAAAAACCCGCCAGAAGGCGGGTTTTTTAATTCTTTGCTACTGGGTTGGAAGCTTACAGGCTTACAACGTTACCAGCTGCTGGGCCTTTAGCGCCGCTTTCGATGGTGAAGGACACTTTCTGACCTTCGTCCAGAGATTTGTAGCCATCGTTCTGGATAGCAGAGAAGTGTACGAACACGTCTTTAGAGCCATCGTCAGGAGTGATGAAGCCGAAACCTTTATCAGCGTTGAACCATTTTACCAGACCAGTCATTTTAGCAGACATAGAAATTACCTTATTAACAAATATATTTTGCCTTCCGGCTTGATGGATTGCTTTACAGATTTTTAAGCGATGAAGGAAGGGTCACTACGAAGGGTATCTATGGATAACAATCTGGACTGCTTTACTAAACTGCTTTAGGTCTGTGTAACAAACCGACGGGAATAGTTATACCGATGTGGTAGAGGAATGACAAGCGTTATTTTCGACAGGCATAAAAAAACCCCGCCAGAAGCGGGGGTTTTTCGGTTTATTCTGTGGCAGTGACTGCCGCACTCCAGGCCTGGCTAAAGGCCTGATGCTGGGAGGCCAGCGGCCCAATCAGCGTATTATACTGGCTTGCCTGCTGCGAGGTTGGGAACTGAATACCGTTGGCAACAAAGCTCACCTGCGTATCCTGCTGGGCGATAAAGTCACCCACCTGAACCAGTTGCTGCGTGAAGATTTGCGCAGCCGGAATCAGCGGTTGCAGTGCTTCAGACGGTTTGGTCACCACTTTCTCATACACTTTGTCGAAGACCGGTTTAAGATCGTCACCTTGCTTGAGCGCAGAACGTGATGCGTCAGCCTGCATTTTCGCATTTTGCAACTGCTGGCTCAACACGCCAAGTGCACCGTTGGACTGGCGCAGCGGTTCACGCTGCGTCACATAATCCTGTGGAACGCGGATGGCGTTCACGCTATCCACTACCGGGCGGATACCGGAATCCATCGCCTGGCTCACCTGCTGTGAATAACCATAAAGAATGGCGTAATCGGACACGAAGGGACCAAACTGTTTTTTCTGATCCGCAGTCAGCGTCGGCAACCGCTCGCCGCTGCGCATCACTGTATTCTGCAGAAAATCGATAAACGCTTTGCGCTGATCGCCTTCTTTATCAAAACACCCACTCAGGCTAACAACCATCAACAACGCCGCAATAGGCGCAAACCAGCGAGAGCAGGACTTTCCTGTCGCCATTTTATTACTCCTTTCACCCAAAAAAGCGCACACCGGCACACGCGTGCCCGACGCTGACAAGGATAGTCCAGGTCAGCCTTGCAAGATACTCTTTTCATGCAAAACGGCTATTGCCGATTTATTTCTTATCATTTACAAAAAAATACCTGGCGAAGCCGACCTATGACTAATCAGGGAATTAGCATAACTATCCATATTGCTGAATCGGATACAGCGATCGTTACCGCACAATTAATCACACCCGTGACGATCCTGGGTTGGTATTAGGGACTATTCTTAACTGGCTCTCTGATGTTCTTGATCACGATGTGAGATTTAAGAGGAGTCCTCAATGGAATATAAAGATCCTGAGTTTGAACTGCTGAGCAGTCTGGAACAGATCATTTTTAAAGATGTACCGCAGATGATCACCCTGCAACAAAAATCCAATCCCTTTACAGAATATGAGCAATTGCGCAAAGGGACAGGACTGAAAACCGAAGAATTCGCCAGAGCGATGGGTGTCAGCGTGGCTATGGTGCAGGAGTGGGAGTCAAAACGTGAGAAACCCACCCCAACCGAGTTACGGCTGATGCGCCTGATTCAGGCCAACCCTGCACTCAGCAAACAGATAGCGTAGTGAAGATTGAATGCCCCCGCCTTTGCGGGGGCTTGTGTTTTACAGGCTATCACAACGCCAACCCGCCTCTTCCCATACCAGCTCATGCGTTAACGCCAGGCCTCTTAAAAAAAGCTCATCGTGTGATACCACCAGCAGAGCCCCAGGGAAACCGGCCAGCGCCGCTTCAATGGCCTGGACTGAAGCCAGATCCAGATGGTTGGTCGGTTCATCCAGCAGAAGAAGCTGCGTGGCCTCCGCACGCCACAGCACGCAGGCCAGGGCAGCCTTAAGACGCTCGCCGCCGCTGAGCTCCGCCAATGGGAGCTTCACTTTGTCGGCCCCCAGTTGAAGCTGTGCTAAACGGGTTCGCAATACCCCCTCTTCCAGAGGGGTATGACTCAAATTGAGATGCGTCATGACCGACTGCGTGAGATCGAGTTGCGACAGATGCTGGTCGAGATAAGCACAGCTGACGGATACCTTACAGGCACCCGAACGGGGAGTAACCTCGCCGAGGATGGTTTTTAACAACGTCGATTTCCCACAGCCGTTCGGTCCCTTTAACGCCACGCGCATCGGTCCGTCCATACGCCATGTGATGGGTGGGACAGGCACATGCGGCAACACCAGATCCTCCAGAACCAGTACCTGTTTCCCTTCCGGGACCTGACTTCCCGGCAGGGTGAACATGACCGGGTTATCTTCTTCAACGCGTTCACGCGCCTTGTTTACCGCGGCGTTCAGGGCTTCATTTTGCTCGCTGTGCTGTTTTTTCCATGAGCCGATCCGCTCCTTTGCCGCGCCTTTGTATTTGACACGCTCAAACGATGCGATATTCAGGGTATCGACGGTGCGTAACGTCTTTGCCGACCGCCGCTGGCTGTCATCATGCTCTTTTTGCATGCGCGCGCGGGTGCGTTTGCGCTCGGTTGCCGCATGTTCGAGCGCCGCGCGGGCAGCCTGCTGTTCGGCATCGCGCTGGGCTTGATAATCCGCATAATTTCCGCCGTAGCTGCGCAGACCCGAGGCGCTCAGCTCAAGAATACGCGGCACCTGCTCCAGAAGTTCGCGGTCATGAGAGGCCACCAGCACGCCGCCCTGATAGCGACTCAACTGGTCGTAGAACCACGCCCGACCTTGTCGATCCAGATGGTTAGTCGGTTCGTCCAGCAGCATGAAATCCGCTTCAGCCGTAAACGCGCCGCACAGCAGGGCGCGGATGCGCTCGCCGCCGCTGAGTTCCAGGGCAGGCTTATCCGGATCAAACGCCGGGAGCTTCGCATTGATAAACGCCTCGCTCAGTCGCTCGGCTACATCCCAGTAGCCGTCGAGCAACGCCAGATCGTCAGGCTGGTAATCACCGCTGTCGATGCGCTTACGCGCAGTAAAAATCGCGTCATATCCGAGAAGTTCAGCCAGCGTCGTCTGCGAAGAAATGACGTGCTGCTGCGCCACAAAGACATGCGAGCCAAAGCGTTCAATATGACCGGTAGCCGGTTCGTCCAGCGCCGCCAGCAGACGCAGCAGACGCGTTTTTCCGCTGCCGTTGCGGCCAACCAGCGCGCACAGAGAGGGTTCCAGCGTGAGATTCAGCGGGCCAAAAAGGGTATCGCCCGTCGGAAACTGACAGGTGACCTGATGCAAAATAAAAGAAGGGGGCTGCGCAAAATGAGCCATAAGCACTCCTGAATGAAATCAAAACATCCCCTGCCGACGCGGTGGCGTTTAGCAAGGATCGAAATTCATCAGTCGTGTTTGTTCATTTTTGGGGGGCTCTCCAGCGCGAGAAAGTTAACGTGGATAAGGATAGCGGTAATGTGTTGACGGTTTCAAGGTTAAATTTTCAGCAACACATCATAAAAAAACCCGCCGAAGCGGGTTTTTAGCATTTGTATCAACGGGCACATTACTGCAGCAGCGAAATATCCGCTACGCGCAGGAACAGCTCACGCAGTTTTTCGAGCATAGAGAGACGGTTAATACGCAGCTCTTTATCTTCTACGTTCACCATCACTTTCTCGAAGAAGGCGTCAATGACGTCACGCAGCTCGGCCAGCTCCACCAGCGCTTCCTGGTAGCGACCTTCCGCGAAGACCGGCTCGAGCTTGTCGCGCAGCACCACAACCTGCATCGCCAGGGCGATCTCTTCCGGCTCTTTCAGCGTCGCGGCGTTCACACGCTCGTTCAGCGTCTCGTCGGATTTCGCCAGAATGTTGGATACACGCTTGTTGGCCGCCGCCAGAGCAGATGCCGCTTCCAGCGTACGGAAGTGGGAAACCGCCTTCATACGCGCATCGAAATCAGCCGGACGGGTCGGACGACGCGCCAGCACCGCCTGAATGGTGTCGACGGTGTAACCTTCATCCTGATACCAGGCGCGGAAACGACCGAGCATAAAGTCGATCACATCATCCACCACGTTCGCGTTAGTCAGCTTATCACCGTACAAACGCACCGCTTCTTCGGTCAGGGTCTGCAGATCCAGGTTCAGGTTCTTCTCAACGATGATACGCAGCACGCCCAGCGCGGCACGACGCAGCGCAAACGGGTCTTTGTCGCCTTTTGGATGCTGACCGATACCGAAGATACCCGCAAGGGTGTCCATCTTATCGGCGATCGCCACGGCACAGGCAACCGGGTTGGACGGCAGTTCGTCACCCGCAAAGCGCGGCTGATACTGCTCGTTCAGGGCCACGGCCACGTCTTCCGCTTCGCCATCGTGACGCGCGTAATGCATACCCATCACGCCCTGGGTGTCGGTAAATTCGAACACCATGTTGGTCATCAGGTCACACTTGGACAGCAGGCCAGCACGCGTTGCGTGGTTGACGTCCGCACCGATTTCACGGGCAATCCAGCCGGACAGCTCCGCGATACGGTCGGTCTTGTCGCGCAGCGTACCCAGTTGCTGCTGGAACAACACGGTCTGCAGGCGTGGAAGATGATCTTCCAGACGCTTTTTACGGTCGGTATTGAAGAAGAACTCGGCATCGGCCAGACGTGGACGCACGACCTTCTCGTTACCAGAGATAATCTGGATCGGATCTTTCGATTCGATGTTTGCCACGAAGATGAAGTTTGGCAGCAGTTTGCCGTCGTTGGCATAGACCGGGAAGTACTTCTGGTCACCCTTCATGGTGTACACCAGCGCTTCAGCCGGAACGGCCAGGAATTTCTCTTCAAACTTCGCGGTCAGCACAACCGGCCATTCCACCAGCGAGGTCACTTCTTCCAGCAGGCTGTCGCTCAGATCGGCTTTACCGCCAATCTTGCGCGCCGCGTCTTCCGCGTCCGCTTTGATTTTGGCTTTACGCTGTTCGTAGTCAGCAATGACCTTGCCGCGCTCCAGCAGGATCTGCGGGTACTGGTCGGCATTGTCGATGGTGAACTCTGGCTCGCCCATAAAGCGGTGGCCGCGGATCACGCGATCGGACGCCACGCCCAGAATGGTAGCCGGAATAACGGTGTCGCCCAGCAGCAGGGTCACGGTGTGAACCGGACGCACAAAGTGCACATCAGACGCGCCCCAGCGCATCAGCTTAGGAATAGGCAGCTTCGCCAGAGACGTGGCAATCATGTCCGGCAGCAGCGCTTCTGCGCTTTCACCTTTCACATGCGCACGGTACAACAGCCATTCGCCTTTATCCGTGGTCAGACGCTCGGCCTGATCGACGGTGATGCCGCAGCCGCGCGCCCAGCCTTCCGCCGCTTTGCTCGGCTTGCCTTCAGCGTCAAACGCCTGGGCAATCGCCGGGCCACGTTTTTCGACTTCGCGATCCGGCTGAGACGCAGCCAGATTTGCCACTTTCAGCGCCAGACGGCGCGGTGCAGCAAACCACTCAATTTTACCGTGCGCCAGGCCAGCGTTATCCAGCTCGGCGGTCACGTTCGCAGCAAAAGATTCAGCCAGGCTGCGCAGGGCTTTTGGTGGCAGCTCTTCGGTGCCGATTTCCACCAGGAAAGTTTTCTCAGACATGGCCGCCTCTTATTTGTTTCGGTTGCACATCGGGAAGCCAAGGGCTTCACGGGACGCATAGTAAGCTTCTGCAACGGCTTTGGTCAGGGTACGAATACGAAGAATGTAGCGCTGACGTTCAGTCACGGAGATGGCTTTGCGGGCATCCAGCAGGTTGAAGCTGTGGGCGGCCTTCAGAATACGCTCGTAGGCAGGCAGCGGCAGCGGAGTCTCCAGCGCCAGCAGCTGCTGCGCTTCTTTCTCGTACTGCTCGAAGCAGGTGAACAGGAAGTCCACGTCCGCGTATTCGAAGTTATAGGTGGATTGCTCCACTTCGTTCTGATGGAACACGTCGCCGTAGGTGGTTTTACCCAGCGGGCCGTCGCTCCAGACCAGGTCGTAAACGCTGTCTACGCCCTGAATGTACATCGCCAGACGTTCCAGACCGTAGGTGATTTCACCGGTGATCGGCTTACATTCCAGACCACCCACCTGCTGGAAGTAAGTGAACTGGGTCACTTCCATACCGTTAAGCCACACTTCCCAACCCAGACCCCAGGCACCCAGCGTTGGGTTCTCCCAGTTATCTTCCACGAAACGGATGTCGTGGATGGTTGGATCCATACCCAGCTCTTTTAGCGACCCGAGGTACAGTTCCTGAATGTTGTCGGGTGATGGCTTAATCACCACCTGGAACTGATAGTAATGCTGCAGACGGTTCGGGTTCTCACCGTAACGACCATCGGTCGGACGACGGGAAGGCTGCACATACGCGGTCGCCATTGGCTCTGGCCCCAACGCACGCAGACTGGTCATCGGGTGTGAAGTGCCGGCGCCGACTTCCATGTCCAAAGGTTGAACAATGGTACAGCCCTGACGAGCCCAGTAATCCTGTAAGGTCAGGATCAGGCCCTGGAAGGTCTTGGTATCAAACTTTTGCATAGTATTTCGTGCTGGATACGTGTGGTTTTAAATGGAAGCGACCAGTATACCCGCTGGCTGCAAGATATACAGTACGAAACGGGGTTGTTTAGGGAAAATTGGGAAATAAGCCTTCCGGCCAGAACGCTGACGGCGTCTGGCTGTTGATTATGCGAGCAGGCTAGCGCATGGAGAGGTGTAAAAACTGACCGTCCGCATCAAACGAGCAGACAAAGCCCTCTTTGCGCGACGTATGGCCCTTGAGCTCATAGCTGCCCTGAAAGCGCTCAAACCCGGTGACGTTGATTTTCTGCACGTCCGAGTTATAGCGGCGTGCGGCCTGGTCCTTGCAGAGCGACTCCATATTCAGCGAACGTTCCGGGCTCATTTTGCCCTGCTGGGCTTTTTGCACTGGTGCTTCTTGTGGCGCACTGCATCCTGCCAGGATCAACAGCAGAAAGAGTGACGCCACACGCTTCATCATCATTTTTATTACCGTCCCGGTCAGCGGCTGTTATTTTTAGTATCAACACTTTTATAGATTAAGGACTGCCATTCTGCGAATCTCGCGGTCTCCCGGCAAGCCTGCGCATAAAACTCAGAATTTTCCAAACGAAGACTTTTGGACAATGGGAGTCACACTCAATTTACAGGGAATACGAGGAACTGATGCCGTCAAAAATTAACTGGATTGATAACCTGCGAGGAATAGCGTGTCTGATGGTGGTCATGATCCACACGACGACCTGGTACGTCACGAATGCCCACAGCATCAGCCCCGTTAACTGGGATATCGCCAATATTCTCAACTCTGCGTCGCGCGTCAGCGTGCCGCTGTTCTTTATGATTTCCGGCTTTCTCTTTTTTGGCGATCGCAGCGCTCAGCCGCGGCACTTCATCCGCATTGCGGCCTGCCTGGGGTTTTACAGCGCCGTTGCCCTGCTCTATATCACCCTGTTTACCTCAATAAACGCCGGACTATCGCTGAAATACGTGCTGCAAAAACCGGTGTTCTACCACCTGTGGTTCTTCTTCGCCATTATCGTTATCTATCTGGTCTCCCCGCTCATTCAGGTGAAAAACGTCAGCGGGAAAATGCTCCTGGCCTTGATGGTGGTGATTGGCATCATCGCCAACCCGAATACGGTTTCGCAGAAAATCGACGGGTTTGAGTGGCTGCCGGTGAACCTCTATATCAACGGCGATACCTTTTACTACGTGCTTTACGGCATGCTGGGGCGCGCCATCGGGATGATGGACACGCAAAAACGCGGTCTGAGCTGGCTCTGCGGGGCGCTGTTTATCGCTGGCGTGGCGGTGATTTCACGCGGGACGCTGCATGAGCTGCAGTGGCGTGGTAATTTTGCCGATACCTGGTATCTCTACTGCGGGCCGATGGTCTTTATCTGTGCCGTATCGCTGCTCACGCTCGCCAAAAACACCCTGAATGCGCGTCCCCTTCCCGTACTGAGCGTCATTTCACGACACTCTCTCGGGATTTACGGTTTTCACGCGCTGGTTATCCACGCGCTTAGGACAAGAGGCGTTGAGCTAAAAAGCTGGCCGGTGCTGGATATGGTCTGGATTTTTGCCGCCACGCTGGCGATCAGCCTGCTGCTGTCGATGCTGCTGCAAAAAATAGACGTTCGCCGCTTCGTCAGTTAACGCTGCGCTGCCGCGCGCGATGGTACTGGCGCGGGGAGGAAAACCCTGCCGCCAGCGAAGCCTGCTCCACGCCGCGCCCCTGCAATAGCCACTGTTCCGCCACCGCCAGACGCAGCTGCTCCAGATAATCACGAACGCTAATGCCTAAATGTGACTGGAAAAGCCGGGTAAGATGGCGCGGGCTGACGTGCGCCAGCGCGGCGATGTCAGGCAAGCTCCACGCTTTTTGCGGCTCGGCGGTGAGCGCATCCTGCGCCCGATGGATCGCCGGATGAAGATGATTGCGGTAGCGCAGCCACGGGGAGAGCTGGGGATCGTCACCGGAACGGCGGAACCAGACCACCATCTCACGCGCCACGGCCAGCGCCTTTTCGGGGCCGCACAGGCGGTTAATCATATGCAGCGCCAGATCGATGCCCGACGTGATCCCCGCGCTGGTCCAGATGTTCTCGTCCTGCACAAAGATGCGGTTTTCTTTAATTGTCGCCGTGGGGGCTGCGGTGCGTAAACGGCTGATAACGTCATGGTGGGTTGTACACTGCCGGTTGTTCAGCAGACCCGATTTCGCCGCCAGCAGCGCCCCTGAACAGACGCACATCACCGTGATATCCCGGCGCTGAATGGCCGGCTGCAGGCGCATCAGCCAGTGCTGTATCTGTAACGCCTGTGGCGTCGAAAACTGAGCGCGGGAGTCACTCACGCCGGGCAATACCAGCAGACTTCCCTCTGGAAGACGCTCCGGCAGCGGCTGAATGCCGCTCATCGTCAGGCCTATCGACGTCTGAACGTCCGGTTGCGGCCCAATGTAATGCAGACGAAACGCGTCGCCAGCCAGCACAAAGGTCTCTGCCGGGCCCGTCATATCTAATGACAGCACCCCGGGCAACATGACGAACCAGACGTCGATGCTCATTACAGTGACTCCAGCGTCTCCGCTACCGTTTTAATTTCGGCAAAACGCCCGGACAGTACCGTTTCGGTACGGTGGCGAATTTCCGCTGCGCTAAGGGTTATCCCTTTGTACGTCATGGGAAACGTCAGCGTCGCCTCGCTTACAAAGGTCACAGCATAACCCAGATCGGATGCCACCCGGGCGGTGGTTTCGCAGCATTGTTCAGTGCGAATGCCGCAGATAATCACACTGTTGATATCACGCTCGCGCAGCCAGCGGTCAAGCCCGGTATCCGTAAAAGCATTATGGACGTGTTTCTGGAAAACCACATCCGGCTGATGACGCAAAAAGGCCATCGGTTTGACATAGCCGCTTTCCAGGGTGAAAGGACCGTCTTCATCCACGTGAAAAATATCAACGACCGGGATATTACGTGCCTGGCAGCCATCAATCAGCCCCAGCATCGCCTGCTGAAAGGCAGGGATCTCGCTTTCCTGCCAGTAATTGCGGTGATGGAAGGACTGCTGAGTATCAATATTGATGAGTGCAATGCGTGACATGGTGGATCTCCTCGCCGGTGGGTGTAACACCATACTGGCAAGGAAAGGAAGGCACGCACAGACCAAAAAAGGACATCCTCGTGCTTCTCCCGGACAAGCGTATTTACGACATCAGCGGCAGCAGCTGCTGGTAGATTTTACGGAATACCGTGCGCCTTTCCGCGTACCGCGCATGGTTTACCGCGTTCGGGAAATGCGCCTGCTCAAGGGTAAGCTGCGGCAGCAGTTGTGAAAGCGGTTGTTCCGGATGAATGGCTATCTGCGCCAGACGCGCGGCGCCGAGCGCGGGGCCAACATCCCCTCCCGTGCGGAAATCCAGCTGCAACCCGCTGATATCCGACAGCATTTGTCGCCAGTAAGGGCTTCGCGCACCGCCGCCAATCAGGGTGACGCTAGTCGGTTTCAGGCCGCAGTCGTGCACCACGTCCATCCCGTCGGCCAGCGCATAGCCCACCCCTTCCAGAACTGCACGCGCCAGTTCTGCCGGACCATGCTGATGGGTTAAGCCAAAAAACACCCCTTTCGCTTCCGGGTTGTTGTGCGGCGTACGTTCGCCGGAAAGATACGGTAAAAACCAGACGGTACCGGCATTTTCATCCGCCTGCTGTGCTGCGGCAATCAACGCAGGAACATCAGCCATCCCGGTCAATTTCGCCGCCCAGTCCAGGCACGACGCTGCACTCAGCATCACCGACATCAAATGCCATTTCCCAGGAAGCGCGTGACAGAAACTGTGCACCGCGCTTTCGGGATTGCTGCGATAGCCGTCACTGACGGCAAAATAGACGCCAGACGTTCCCAGCGACAGCATCGCCTGACCCGCCTCAACCATGCCGACGCCCACGGCACCCGCGGCATTGTCACCGCCCCCGGCAACCACCGGTACGGCAGGCATATTCCAGCGTTCCGCAACGTCCGGCAGCAACGTGCCTGTGACCTCGCTACCTTCGAACAGCGCGGGCATGTGTTCCCGGGTTAGATGGCAAGCATCCAGCATCGCCTCGCTCCAGTCGCGTTTCGCCACGTCGAGCCACATCGTGCCTGCGGCATCGGACATGTCGGAAGCAAAATCGCCCGTCATACGAAAGCGCAGATAGTCTTTCGGCAACAGAACTTTCGCCACCTGACGGAAAATCTCCGGCTCGTGTCGCTGCACCCACAGCAGTTTGGGCGCAGTAAAGCCGGGCATCATCAGGTTGCCGGTAATTTCACGAGACGTGGGTACATGCGCCTCAAGAAGCGCGCACTCTTCCGCACAGCGGCCATCGTTCCAGAGAATGGCGGGTCGCAACACGCGATGCTCGCTATCCAGCAAGGTTGCACCGTGCATTTGCCCGGCAATCCCCAGCGCTTTCACGTCACGCAGAGAATGCTGTTCACCTAACCCCTTGATTGCACGATCCGTTGCCTGCCACCACTGCTCCGGGTCCTGTTCCGACCACAGCGGATGCGGACGTGAAACCTGCAGCTTTTCTGTCTGCGTTGCTAACACCTCGCCCTGCTCGCTTAACAGGATGGCTTTCACACCCGATGTGCCCAGATCGATCCCGATATACATTGCGGTGACTCCTTTGACAGAAATGCCCGGTGGCGCTTCCGCGTACCGGGCCTGGATACTGTTATTTATCGAACAGGTAGTGGTTGACCAGATTTTCCAGCAGTTCCTGGTGCCCGCTCTGGTGCTGCGGCGCCAGCTGATGTTGTTCAGCGTACTTCGCGATGTCCGCAAGCGATAACTGCCCTTTCAAAATTTGCTGGCCCAGCTCACTGTTCCAGCCGCTGTAGCGCTTCGCCACGCGTTTATCGAGCTCGCCGTCTTCAATCATACGTGCCGCCACCTTCAGCGCCAGCGCCATGGTGTCCATCGCGCCAATGTGGCCGTAGAACAGATCGTATTTGTCGGTGCTCTGGCGACGCACCTTGGCGTCAAAGTTCAGGCCACCGGTGGTGAAACCGCCCGCTTTGACGATCTCGTACATCACCAGCGCATTCTCTTCCACGCTGTTCGGGAACTGATCGGTGTCCCAGCCCAGCTGCGCGTCGCCACGGTTCGCATCGACCGAGCCGAAGATGCCCAGCGCAATCGCAGACGCGATCTCGTGGTGGAAAGAGTGGCCCGCCAGCGTGGCGTGATTGGCCTCAATGTTCACTTTGATCTCTTTTTCCAGACCAAACTGCTTCAGGAAGCCATACACCGTCGCCACGTCGTAGTCATACTGATGCTTCGTTGGTTCCTGCGGCTTCGGCTCAATCAACAGCGTGCCGCGGAAGCCAATTTTGTGCTTGTGGTCGACAACCATCTGCATAAAGCGGCCAATCTGCTCGCGCTCCTGACGCAGATCGGTGTTGAGCAGGGTTTCATAGCCTTCACGTCCGCCCCACAGGACATAGTTTTCGCCGCCCAGCTGATGCGTGGCGTTCATTGCCGTCACCACCTGCGTGGCCGCCCAGCTAAACACTTCCGGATCCGGGTTGGTTGCCGCACCCGCGCCGTAGCGTGGGTTAGTGAAGCAGTTTGCCGTGCCCCAGAGCAGCTTCACGCCGCTTTGCTGCTGTTTTGCTGCCAGTACATCCACCATCTGTGCAAAGTTGTTCAGATACTCTTTCAGCGATGCGCCTTCCGGCGACACGTCGACGTCATGGAAGCAGTAGTACGGCACGTTCAGCTTGTGGAAGAACTCAAACGCAACGTCGGCTTTGCGCTTTGCCAGTTCGATGGCCTCACCCGGCTGCTGCCATGGGCGATCAAAGGAGCCCACGCCGAACATATCGGCGCCATTCCAGCAGAAGGTATGCCAGTAACAGGCGGCAAAGCGCAGATGATCTTCCATGCGCTTACCCAGCACCAGCTCATCCGGGTTGTAGTGACGAAATGCTAAAGGATTGGTCGTTTTCGGGCCTTCGTAACGAACACGATCGAGTTGGTCGAAATAAGCTTGCATATTGAGCTCCATAATCAGGGTATGCGGCGAGTCGTTGATACAGGAGTAATAGTGAATAGACATTTTGGGTTGCTCAATTACGTTATTTCACACTGCTATTGAGAGAATGCACAACTGTGCGCTGGCTCGCAAAATAATGCGCAGACAAACTATTTTTCGGCGCATATTCCAGAATCAAATGTAATTAAGACGTTACGTATTTTAAAATCCGATCGCGGTCATAAATTCAGAAATAAACCAAATATCATAATGCGAAGATAAAAATCTGTAATTGCCAGCCCGCCTTTCCGCGTTAAAAATTTGCTGCGTCCCAGCAGTGAATGTTTCTTTTATCTCAGCAACACATACCCCTACAAAAAGGCCTAATAATTATGAAGATAAAGAACCTGACTCTAACGCTCTGCGCTACGCTCCTCCTTGCAAGCTTTGCAGGACATGCCAAAGAGGTCAAAATTGGCATGGCGATTGACGACCTGCGCCTGGAGCGCTGGCAAAAAGATCGCGATATTTTTGTTAAAAAAGCAGAATCCCTCGGCGCCAGCGTGTTTGTTCAGTCGGCTAACGGCAACGAAGAAACACAAATGTCGCAGATTGAGAATATGATTAACCGTGGCGTCGATGTGCTGGTCATTATCCCCTATAACGGCCAGGTATTAAGTAACGTGGTGAAAGAAGCCAAACAGGAAGGCATTAAAGTCCTGGCCTATGACCGCATGATTAATAATGCGGACATTGATTATTATATTTCGTTCGACAATGAAAAAGTCGGGGAATTACAGGCGCAAAGCCTGATCGACAAAGTGCCTCAGGGCAATTATTTCCTGATGGGCGGCTCTCCGGTGGATAACAACGCCAAGCTGTTCCGCGAAGGGCAAATGAAAGTCCTTAAACCGTACATCGACAACGGGAAAATTAAAGTGGTCGGCGATCAGTGGGCCGACGGCTGGCTGCCAGAAAACGCGCTGAAGATTATGGAAAACGCGCTGACGGCCAACAACAACAAAATTGATGCGGTTGTGGCCTCCAACGATGCCACCGCAGGCGGTGCTATCCAGGCCCTGAGTGCACAGGGGCTGGCCGGTAAAGTCGCCATTTCAGGACAGGATGCCGATCTGGCTGGCGTAAAACGCATCATCGCAGGCACCCAAACCATGACGGTCTACAAACCGATTACCGAGCTTGCCAATACGGCGGCGGAAATCGCCGTGGAACTGGGCAATGGCAAGCAGCCTAAAGCAGACGCAACGCTAAATAACGGACTGAAAGACGTTCCGGCTCGCCTGCTCACCCCTATTGAAGTCAATAAAGAGAACATTGACGCCACCGTCATTAAAGACGGCTTCCACAAGAAGAGCGAACTGTAATCCGGCGCGGCCCCTGCTCTGCGGGGGCGCATCACGTTGTACTGTTCTTCCCTCGGGTTATGTGGAGCAGTTATGCCTTATTTACTTGAAATGAAAAGCATCACCAAGCGCTTCGGCACGGTGAAAGCCGTCGATAACGTCAGCCTCCGGTTGAACCCCGGCGAAGTGGTTTCGCTGTGTGGCGAGAACGGCTCGGGCAAGTCGACGCTGATGAAAGTGCTGTGCGGGATCTACCCGCACGGCAGCTACGAAGGCGAAATCGTCTTTGCCGGTGAAGTTATCCAGGCGACTCACATTCGTGATACCGAACGTAAAGGCATCGCCATCATCCATCAGGAACTGGCGCTGGTGAAGCATCTCACCGTGCTGGAGAACATTTTCCTCGGGGCCGAAATTTCCCGCCACGGCGTGCTGGATTACGACACCATGACGCTCCGCTGTGAAAAGCTGCTGGCGCAGGTGAGCCTCAGCATTTCACCGGATACCCGCGTGGGCGACCTGGGCCTTGGGCAACAGCAGCTGGTCGAAATAGCGAAAGCGCTCAATAAACAGGTCAGGCTGCTGATCCTTGATGAGCCTACAGCCTCGCTCACCGAACAGGAAACCGCGGTTCTGCTCAATATCATCCGCGATCTGCAAAACCACGGCATCGCCTGCATCTACATTTCACACAAGCTGAACGAGGTTAAAGCCATTTCGGATACCATCTGCGTGATCCGCGACGGGCAGCACATCGGCACGCGTGAAGCCGCCGGGATGAGCGAAGATGACATCATCACCATGATGGTAGGGCGCGAGCTGACGGCGCTCTACCCGAATGAGCCTCACACCAAAGGTGATGAAGTGCTGCGCGTGGAAAACCTGACCGCGTGGCACCCCGTTAACCGCCACATCAGGCGCGTCAATAACGTCTCGTTTTCTCTGCACAGCGGCGAAATTCTCGGTATTGCCGGGTTAGTCGGCGCCGGGCGCACGGAGGCCGTACAGTGTCTTTTTGGCGTGTGGCCGGGGCGCTGGGAGGGCACGATTTATATCGACGGCCAGCCGGTGAAAATCGACAACTGCCAGCAGGCGATCGCCCGCGGCATTGCCATGGTGCCGGAAGATCGTAAAAAAGACGGCATCGTGCCGGTCATGGCGGTGGGGAAAAACATTACGCTGGCGGCGCTCGATCGCTTCTCCGGCGCGCTGAGCAGCCTGGACGATGCCGCAGAGCAACAGTGCATCCTCCAGTCACTCGCCCGTCTCAAGGTCAAAACCTCCTCTCCGGAACTGGCGATTGGTCGCCTGAGCGGCGGCAACCAGCAAAAAGCCATTCTGGCGCGCTGCCTGCTGCTTAATCCACGCATATTAATCCTTGATGAACCGACGCGCGGGATTGATATCGGTGCCAAATATGAAATCTACAAACTGATTAATCAGCTTGTACAGCAAGGGATTGCCGTCATTGTCATTTCGTCTGAGTTACCCGAAGTGCTCGGCCTGAGCGACCGCGTGCTGGTCATGCATGAGGGGAAACTGAAAGCCAACCTGATTAACCAGAACCTGACGCAGGAGCAGGTGATGGAAGCCGCTTTAAGGAGCGAACGTCATGTCGAAAAGCAATCCGTCTGAGATCAAAGTCGCCGTTCCGACGCCCGGTGCGTTCGCAGGGCTAAAAGCGCTGAACCTGCAGGTCTTCGTGATGATCGCGGCCATTATCGTCATCATGCTGTTCTTTACCTGGATGACCGATGGCTCGTACTTAAGCGCGCGAAACGTCTCCAACCTGCTCCGCCAGACCGCCATCACCGGCATCCTGGCCGTGGGCATGGTGTTCGTGATTATCTCCGCGGAGATCGATCTGTCGGTCGGGTCGATGATGGGACTTCTCGGCGGCGTGGCGGCGATTTTTGACGTATGGCTCGGCTGGCCTCTGCCGCTGACCGTAGCGGTCACGCTGGTGCTGGGTCTGGTTCTGGGGGCCTGGAACGGCTGGTGGGTAGCCTATCGTAAAGTGCCGTCGTTCATTGTCACCCTGGCGGGGATGCTGGCCTTCCGCGGGATCTTAATCGGCATCACTAACGGCACCACCGTCTCCCCGACCAGTGCAGCCATGTCGCAGATTGGCCAGAGTTACCTCTCAGATAGCGTGGGCTTTTCCATCGGCGTGGTGGGATTGCTGGCGTTTGTCGCATGGCAGTGGCGTGGACGCATGCGCCGTCAGGCGTTGGGGCTCGCTTCTCCGGCGTCAACGTCGGTGGTGGGGCGTCAGGCGCTCACGGCGGTCATTGTGCTGGGCGCCATCTGGCTTTTAAACGACTACCGCGGTGTCCCGACACCCGTCCTGCTGCTGGCACTTTTACTGTTGGGCGGTATGTTTATGGCGACGCGCACCGCGTTTGGCCGCCGTATTTATGCCATTGGCGGCAACCTTGAGGCTGCTCGGCTTTCGGGTATTAACGTCGAACGCACCAAACTCGCGGTCTTCGCCATTAACGGCCTGATGGTCGCTATCGCCGGGCTGATCCTCAGCTCAAGACTGGGCGCCGGCTCTCCCTCCGCCGGTAACATCGCCGAGCTGGATGCTATCGCCGCCTGCGTCATTGGCGGTACCAGCCTCGCAGGGGGTATCGGTAGCGTGGCGGGCGCGGTGATGGGCGCATTTATCATGGCGTCGCTGGATAACGGGATGAGTATGATGGACGTCCCGACGTTTTGGCAGTATATCGTCAAGGGGGCAATTCTTTTACTGGCAGTCTGGATGGATTCGGCCACCAAGCGACGGGCCTGATAACGGTATTGTGACTTAATTAGGAAGTGAGCCATGTTTGAAAAGCGTCACCGCATTACGTTGTTATTCAATGCCAACAAAGCCTACGACCGTCAGGTGGTGGAAGGTGTGGGTGAATATTTGCAGGCGTCGCAATCCGAATGGGATATTTTTATTGAAGAAGATTTCCGCACCCGTCTGGAGAACATCAAAGACTGGCTGGGCGATGGCGTTATCGCCGACTATGACGATCCCGTCATCGAACAGTTGCTGACCGACGTCGACGTTCCGATTGTGGGCGTCGGCGGCTCCTACCATTCGCCCGAACACTATCCTCCGGTTCACTATATTGCCACCGATAACCATGCCCTGGTCGAGGCCGCGTTTCTCCATTTAAAAGAGAAAGGCGTCCACCGCTTTGCGTTTTACGGCCTACCCGCCACCAGCGGCAAGCGCTGGGCCGTTGAGCGTGAACACGCGTTTTGCCAGCTGGTCGCGCAGGAGAAGTATCGCGGCGTGGTCTATCAGGGGCTGGAAACCGCGCCGGAAAACTGGCAGCACGCGCAAAACCGCCTCGCTGACTGGCTGCAAACGCTGCCGCCGCAAACCGGTATCATTGCCGTAACGGACGCGCGTGCGCGCCACGTGCTGCAGGTCTGCGAACACTTACATATTCCGGTGCCCGAAAAGCTGTGCGTGATTGGCATTGATAATGAAGAACTGACCCGCTATCTGTCCCGCGTGGCGCTTTCCTCCGTTGCCCAGGGCACTCGTCAGATGGGCTATCAGGCGGCGAAGCTGCTGCATCGCCTGCTCGATAAAGAATCTCTGCCGCTTCAGCGCCTGCTGGTGCCTCCTGTTCGCGTCGTAGAACGTCGTTCAACCGATTATCGCTCCTTAAGCGACCCGGCCGTCATTCAGGCCATGCACTATATTCGCAACCACGCATGCAAAGGGATTAAGGTCGATCAGGTGCTGGATTCGGTGGGTATTTCGCGTTCGAATCTGGAGAAGCGTTTTAAAGAAGAGGTGGGCGAAACTATTCATGCCGTCATCCATGCTGAAAAGCTGGAGAAAGCACGCAGCCTGCTCATCTCCACATCGCTGTCGATCAACGAAATCTCGCAGATGTGCGGTTACCCGTCGCTGCAATATTTTTATTCGGTGTTTCGCAAAGAGTATGACACCACGCCGAAAGAGTATCGGGATCGCCACAGCGAGGTGCTGATCTAGAAAAGAAAACGCCTTCCGGTGGAAGGCGTTTTTTTGAGATTACATATGGGCGGCGATTAAGCGCTGGTTATCCTGGTACATAGCAAACAGATAGTTGTTATAGCTCTGTCCCTTCGTCGAATACCCTTTCAGCTTGTGGATCATCGTACTGGCCGTCACTTCCTGGTCCGCTTTACGCAGCTGAGCGCGTGATTTACGGAACGATGAGTAGGCCGGGTGCGTGTTCAGATTCACCACATAGGCGCTAACGGAATCTTTCACGGATTCAAACTGCGAATAGCCTTTCACTTTGCCCGGCGCATTAGTACAACGGCCTTTCACGCATTTCATGCCGAAAAGGTTGTTGTTGCTACGCGCAAGCTTAGAAGTCCCCCAGCCGCTTTCGGCAGCAGCCATGGTCGCAACCATGCTGCCCGGGATGATATCCACACGCTCAAGGAGAGCATTCCACGGCACACGACGCGTGTTACCGTTCCAGCTCAGCTTGTAGCGCTTCGTGATATCCTTCAGACGCGCGCGCTCGGATGGCGACCAGCGGCTATCGTACTGTTTGGAAATCAGCCAGTTACGATCCGCAGTAATCGCGGCATTTTGACTCGTGATGTAAGGCATTACCGTCCGGAGAAACGCTTTTTTCCTTGGTGTTCCGGAAGGGTATTTTCGCAAATCAGGAAGTGAACTACTCTTTGCACTATTGCGAGAATACTCTTGTTTACTGCTAACCTTACTACTTGTCGTCTTTATTACGTGGGCTTTCTTACTCGTTGTATCCGTGTGCGTCTTCGCAAGCACCTCACCCGAAAATGCCGTGGTGAGTAACATGAGTATCGCAGCCCCATATCGTCGAATGGGAGTCGATATCATTAGGTCTCCTGGTCGGATGTAATCATCCTAACACCTTATTTTTTTCACAAATTTGAGAGCGGAATCTCAAATCATATCAAAAATAGACTTCAAGAGCACGTATAGAAATAGTCCAATTCCGAAACTATGTCACCTGAAACTTGCTCATAAAATCATCATTCCACAAAAACTGTGTGCGCTATCGCAGATAACTGCCTAATTTTGCGCGAGATCACTCATCCTCACGCATCCTCCTGGCAGAAACCGACAGGGGATGAGTTTTTGCCCCTCGCCTGATGGCACACTGGTCAAAAATGCCGCGACAGGAAAAAGGAATGAAACGTACCGCATTAGCCTTTCTGATGTTACCCGCACTGGCGCATGCCGACTGGTCATCGCCAGGGTTTAGCGCATTTAGCGCCGAAGGCACCGGGGTCTTCACCAGCCAGGCAAAGCTTGCGAAGGGTACGCGTCCTCTTACGCTGAGTTTTGACAAGACGTGCTGGCGGCCTACAGGTGCGATAAAACTCAATGAGATGCTGTCGCTCAAGCCCTGTGACGGCACGCCGCCGCAGTGGCGCCTTTTCCGCGACGGTGAATACCAGATGCGGATTGATACCCGCTCCGGCACGCCCACCCTGCTGCTGACGATTCAGAGCGCCGCAGAACAGCCGGTTGCAAACGTCATCCGTCAGTGTCCGAAGTGGGACGGTAAGCCGCTGACGCTGGACGTCAGCCATACCTTCCCGGAAGGCTCCGTCGTGCGCGACTACTACAGTAAACAGACGGCGACGGTGCAAAATGGAAACATCACTCTGCAGCCAGCCGTCAACAGTAACGGTCTGCTGCTGCTTGAGCGCGCCGAAACCGACAGGCCTGCGCCGTTTAGCTGGCAAAATGCCACCGTCTATTTTGTGCTGACCGACCGCTATGCGAATGGTGACCCGGGTAACGACAACAGCTACGGTCGTCATAAAGACGGCATGCAGGAAATTGGCACTTTCCACGGTGGCGATCTCAAAGGACTTGCCGGCAAGCTCGATTATTTACAGCAGCTGGGAGTGAACGCGCTCTGGATAAGCTCCCCGCTTGAGCAGATCCACGGCTGGGTCGGCGGTGGCACCAAAGGAGATTTTCCTCACTACGCCTATCACGGCTACTACACCCAGGACTGGACAAAACTCGACGCCAACATGGGCACCGAAGATGATTTACGCCATCTTGTCGACGAAGCGCACAAGCGCGGGATCCGCATTCTGTTCGATATCGTTATGAACCACGCTGGCTATGCCACGCTTGCAGACATGCAGGAGTATCTGTTTGGAGCCCTGTACCTGCAGGGTGATGAACTGAAAAAGACGCTGGGAGAACGCTGGACGGACTGGAAGCCGGGCGCGGGACAAAGCTGGCACAGCTTTAACGACTACATCAACTTCGGCGATAAAGCCGCATGGGAAAAATGGTGGGGTAAAAAGTGGATCCGCACCGACATTGGCGATTACGACAACCCCGGTTTTGATGATTTAACAATGTCGCTGGCGTTTTTACCCGATCTGAAAACGGAATCCACCGTCCCTTCCGGGTTGCCCAATTTCTATCAATACAAGCCCGATACCCACGCGAAAGCGATTCCGGGCTATACCCCGCGCGACTACCTGACCCACTGGCTCAGCCAGTGGGTACGTGACTACGGCATCGACGGTTTTCGGGTGGATACCGCAAAACACGTTGAGCTTGCGGCCTGGCAACAGCTGAAAGACCAGGCAAGCCAGGCGCTGGCTGCCTGGAAAAGCGCTCACGCGGACAAAAAGATCGACAACGCACCGTTCTGGATGACCGGGGAATCCTGGGGCCACGGGGTGATGCAGAGCGATTATTACCGCCACGGCTTCGATGCGATGATCAACTTTGACTATCAGGAGCAGGCGGCAAAAGCGGTGGATTGCCTGGCCGATATGGATCTCACCTGGCAGCAGATGGCGGAAAAGCTGCAAAACTTCAACGTGCTGAGCTATCTCTCATCACACGATACGCGTCTGTTCCGCGAAGGGGGCCAGCGCGCGGCGGAGCTGCTCCTGCTGGCGCCGGGCAGCGTGCAAATCTATTACGGGGATGAGTCTGAGCGTCCATTCGGGCCAACAGGCTCCGACCCGCTGCAGGGCACCCGTTCGGATATGAACTGGCAGGACGTTACGGGCAAGCAGGCCTTAACCGTCGCCCACTGGCAAACGCTGGGTCAGTTCCGCGCCCGCCACCCGGCGATAGGTGAAGGCAAACAAACCACGCTGTCGCTTAAAGAAGGGTATGGCTTCGTGCGCGAGCACAACGGCGATAAGGTGATGGTGGTATGGGCGGGTAATCAGTAGATCATACCCCTCACCCTAACCCTCTTCCCTCTGGGGAGAGGGCCGGGGTGAGGGGAATTCCACCAGAACTATTCACTACACAAACCCACTCCCGCCCTATAAAACAACAAATCCGACCACACCACCCGATTTGCACCAGCACGGTGCTAGCGTTATGGTTACCCACTTTCAAAATAAGCTCGACAGATCACCTGCTATGACGTTTTCACTTTTCGGCGACAAATTTACCCGCCATTCAGGCATTACTCGCCTGATGGAGGACCTCAACGACGGGCTGCGCACACCGGGCGCAATCATGCTCGGCGGCGGAAACCCGGCTCAAATTCCGGAGATGACGACCTATTTCCAGACGCTGCTCGCTCAGATGCTGGAAAGCGGCAAAGCAACCGATGCGCTTTGCAATTACGACGGCCCGCAGGGTAAAACCGAACTGCTGGCACTCCTCGCCGAAATGCTGCGTGACGAGCTGGGCTGGGATATCGAACCACAGAATATTGCACTGACAAACGGCAGCCAGAGCGCATTTTTCTACTTGTTTAACCTGTTCGCAGGGCGTCGCGCCGACGGCACCACCAAAAAAGTGCTGTTCCCGCTGGCGCCGGAGTATATCGGCTATGCCGATTCCGGCCTGGAAGAGGATCTGTTCGTCTCCGCGCGCCCGAACATCGAACTGCTGCCGGAAGGCCAGTTCAAATATCACGTCGATTTTGAACACCTGCATATTGGTGAAGAGACGGGCATGATCTGCGTATCGCGCCCGACTAACCCAACGGGCAATGTGATCACCGATGACGAACTGATGAAGCTGGATGCACTGGCAAATCAGCACGGCATTCCGCTGGTAATCGATAACGCCTACGGCGTACCGTTCCCGGGCATTATCTTCAGCGAAGCACGTCCGCTGTGGAACCCGAACATTGTCCTATGCATGAGCCTCTCAAAGCTGGGCCTGCCGGGCAGCCGCTGCGGCATCATCATCGCTAACGAGAAAATCATCACCGCCATTACCAATATGAACGGCATTATCAGCCTCTCACCGGGCGGCATTGGCCCGGCGATGATGTGCGAGATGATCAAACGCAAGGACCTGCTGCGTCTGTCGAATGACGTGATTAAGCCTTTCTATTACCAGCGCGTTCAGGAAACAATCGCTACAATTCGCCGCTATTTGCCGGAAGAACGCTGCCTGATCCACAAGCCTGAAGGAGCGATTTTCCTGTGGCTGTGGTTTAAGGATTTGCCTATCACTACCGAACTGCTCTACCAGCGCCTTAAAAAGCGCGGGGTGCTGATGGTTCCGGGCGATTATTTCTTCCCGGGACTGGATAAGCCATGGCCACATACCCATCAGTGCATGCGCATGAACTACGTCCCCGACCCGGAAAAAATCGAAGCGGGGGTTAAAATTCTCGCCGAAGAAATCGAAAAAGCCTGGCTCGAAGGCAATTGTTAAATAATAAGGCTCTTCAAATGAAGAGCCTTATTTTTCCGCGATCTGAATCTTACAATAAGGATATATCCTGTAGCGTTTCATTTATCATCCCCATTGAGTTTTCTTAGGAATACTCCTTTAATTTACGCCCACTAACTACTCACTCAATAATTAAGCATCGATTAAATAGCCTAACTTATTGTTATTTTGAATAACCACCTACACCGAAGAAAAATATCTTCCTCAGCCACTTTCATGCATATTTAAAAATACTGCATATACTCACTAATACGCCGCTCGGCGTTCTTTTGCGTGGAGTATTCATATGCTACCTAATAATGTTAGTCGCATCAGCGCTATTGCTGTTGCGGTACTGCTCGCGTTCTCTCTTTCTGCCTGTAGTGGAAGCGGTGGCGGATCTCACTCAACAGCCAAAAATAACCCTGCAACGGGAAGCAGCAGCGGCTCAGATGATGGAAGTGGCACAACCGCGAGCAATGGCGGTTCGGGCAGCAACGGATCGGGCACCGGAACGGGTTCAGGTACCGGGACAGGCGCTGGTGGCGGAACGGGTTCTGGTTCAGGATCGGGCTCAGGCTCAGGCTCAGGCTCAGGCTCAGGCTCAGGCTCAGGCTCAGGCTCAGGGGGCAGTGGAGGAACAACTACCTCAGGCGTAAATACGATACTGGGTGATGCAGGTAAAACCGTGACCAGCGTCGGATCCACTGTGGATGGCCTCGGAAGCCAGCTTCCAACAAATAATCCCGTCACATCAACCGTTTCAACCACCGTCAGCGGTGTTGGCAGTGCCGTGTCCACCGTGGGGACAGGCGTCACGACTGGCGTTGGCGATCCAAACAACCCGAACGGTGTGGGTACAACGGTTAAAGGCGTGACCACGTCGGTCACCTCCCTCGGCAATACCGTTTCAACGGTAGGTACGGGCCTGGCGAGTTCCACTTCCGGAACATCGGTCAGCGGCGTAACGGGCCTGACGGGTAGCGTGGTAAACAGTACCGGGCAACTGGTCAGTAACACCGGCACGGGTCTCACCAACACGGTAAGCAGCCCTGCAGTCACTCAGGTAACTACCGATACCACGACCCTGGCTAACAAGACGCTGGGCGGAGTACAAGGCGTGACGCAAACCGTAGGCACCACAACGGGTCTCGGCACACCGGTCAACGGTCTGCTGACCCAGGTGGGTGGCACCGTCAGCGGCGTGGGGACCAACATTAGCAGCAGCAATAGCGGGCTTAGCGGTGTCGGTCAGGTCGTTCAAAATGTCGGCCAGACGGTCACGGATAGCGGTACGCTAGTGAAACCCACATCAACCACCGGAGGCAGCGGCACAGGATCTCTGACGGCCGATGCCAATGTGACAGCCACAAACAATAGCCTGAGCACAACGGTCAATACCACCCTCAATACGCTGACGGCGGGTGTAACGGCCAATGCAGGCACAACCCAAAATACATCTACGACAAACCCGATTAATGGGCTCAACACGTTAACCACGAGTCTACTGACGTCAAAACAGTAATCCTTTTATTGCCTGTCTGCGCCCCTGGTTCAGGGGCGCTTTATTCAGCGACACTTACCCCAACCGGGGATGACGAACAGGGATTGCGCGATGAAACACCACTTCCTTTTTTCGCTGACGGGGCTGGTTGTGCTGAGCATGGCCCGCGCCGATACTCTGCCCTCTATTATTAACCCCGATAACCCGGCACAAGTTTCTCGTAACGTTGCCCCCGAACAGACTGAAGCCGTTCAACAGCCGACCGTCAAAATAGAAAAACCGAAGTCAACGCTGACGCCTGAAACGCCCATTACCATTAATCACATTCAGTTTATTGGCGGCACGCGTTATCCCTTGAAGGAATTACTTCAGCCCTTCAGACCTTACGCCGGAAAAACCGTGCCGCTAAAAACGCTCACGGGGCTGGTAAACGATATTACGGCGCGCTACAAGGCTGACGGTTTTCCGCTCTCTTATGCCTGGCTGCCCGATAATAATTTCCAGCAGGGCAATATTAAAATTGTTCTGGTTGAAGGCTATGTCGCTCATAGCGACATCACCAGTAATAACCCCCACATCGCTGAACGTCTTAAACGTCTGTCCGAAAAAATCATGGCGAAAAAACCGCTTTCACAGGATACGTTCGATCGCTACAGCCAGCTGATGACGCGCACCCCGAACGTTCCGGTTACGGCTAACGCGCAGTTGCCAACCAATATCTATGGCGCGGCGGCGATGCAAATAACCGGCAACCAGGAGCGGAGCTGGAATATCGCCTCGACGATCGATACCCGTAAAGGGCAAGATTTAATGATGCTGAACGGCACGCTCAGCAACATGACAAGCTATGGCGATCAGCTTGGCGTGGCCACGCTTGTGCCGTTAGATAGCAACACGCGAAAAAACTATGTCGGGCTCAACTGGCAGCAGTTTTTAAACGATGAAGGGCTGACGATGCAGCTCAAAGGCAGCTATTACCATGAAGAGCCGCGAGATTTTTCTCCCCTGCTCTCTTTGCCGAATAATATCAGCGTCGATTCGAAGCAAAAAACAACGCAATACAACGGCGGCGTGACGTTTGGCTATCCCCTGCTGCTGACGCAAAAATCACAAATTAATCTGACCAGCGGTTTTGATTACACCGACCGCCAGGATGATTATGCTCTGCAGGCCAGACTGCAGGGCAAAACCTATAGCCTTGACTCCGTCAATCAGCACGCGCGTTATCCCGCCCTGGAAGTCGGCATCAACGGTGCACATCAATTCACAACCGCCAGCATCAGCGGCCGACTCAACGTTCGTCAGGGTATTGATGCGATGGGTGCCGATATCGTCTCGGCCCCCAGGCCCGATATTAATTTTACGCTCACGAAAAGCTATCTGGACGCAGCCTGGCTGTTTGCCGATAAATGGCGGCTATCAACCTCCTGGGAGGGAGACTGGTCAAACAACACGCTGCCCGAGCCCGAACGCGTTAGCTTCGGTGCCCAGCGCTTTGGACGAGGATATCAGGACAGTGAAGCAAGCGGTGACTACGGCTACGGCGGGCAGGTAGAACTGCGCTATATCCAGATGCGAAAAGAGAGCACCTGGCTTGCCACTATCCAGCCCTACATCCTGGCCGATACCGCGCAAACCTGGTTTAACACCTCCGGCTTGCCTCATCAGCGGCTCGGGTCAGTGGCGGCAGGCGTGATGGTAGGCGATACCCGCCACTATAGCATCACGGTTGAGGCGGCAAGACCCGTCGGGGATGTTCCGACAGACAGTCGCAACAGAGACTGGCGCTACAGCCTGACGTTTACCTGGAATTTCAATAAAATGCAGTAAGCTTTTCAGCCCGAAGACTGGCAGGATCAACACAGCGCAGCGCGTGGGTTGGACAGGCCTCCACGCAGGCCGGTCCGCCTTCGCGATGCAGGCACAAATCACATTTCAGCGCTTGTGCCTTACCCCCATCCAGACGCACCTGCATCGCCCCAAACGGACAGGCAACCATACAGCTCTTGCAGCCAATACAGCGCGTCTGCTCAACAAGCCAGGCGCCCGCCATAAGGCAAATAGCATGGGTTGGGCAGACATTGGCACAGGGTGCGTCCTCGCACTGATGGCAACCCACCGCCGTAGTATTTGTATCCCCCTTCACAACCCGCAGGCGAGAGGTAAAAGCCTGTGCGGTGAAGTTGTCCTGATGCGCAACCGCACAGGCCACTTCACAGGTGCGGCACCCGATGCATTTTTCCGCATCCGCCATGATACATCGGTTCATCTGTTACGCCTCTCGTACGTTAAAACCCAGCTCTTTTGAGATCGCATACGGAACGCGGCCGTGGATATCAAACACCAGCTCATCATACATGGCGCTCAGTTCAGTGATGGTGTTCCGCGTCAAAGGTTGGATCTCAACGCCATGTAGATCTTGCCCATTGCGGAGCAGTAGAGAGGCATATGCTGGCCGATTCAGATCCCGGATATGCAGCAGGAACTGCGCGACAGGCAAGATCGTAGGCCGGGTAGGGCGAACCTGCCCCCCGGCTTTACCGCATCAGAAACGCCAGGTCAGGCCGGTCATCAGCGCGAAGCTGTCATCGCGGTCGATCATCGGGCTGTTCTTCACGTCGTCAGGCAACACGGTGTAAACCGCGCTGGCGTTGAGGTACAGATTCTGGGTTAACTGATATTTAGCCGCCAGGCCAACGTATGGCGTCCAACTGTCGCCAGCGGTGTATTTATCCAGTCCGGAGCGGCGAGACTCGCTGCCGGATACGCCGTAGTAATAGTCGTTATAGCTTTCGTCGCTGTAGAAAACACCAACAGAAGGTGTCAGGGTCAGGCGCTCCATTTTGATCGGACGGAAGTACGATACCTCGCCCACCACGCCGCCGCTTTCATCCATCGCATCGCCAGAAACGGCCACTTTCAGCGACCCCCAGCTTTCGTGACGGTAGTACGCCCCACCGAGGAACGCAGATGCTTTACGCTCATCAAGCTGCTTCATCTGATGATCGTCGTTGTCATCAGGATCGAAATGCAGCGGCATCCACGTTGCGGTCAGGCTGAGTTCATTTTTTGCGTCTTTCCAGAGGATCCATCCACCCGTGGTCTGGCGAACATAAAAGCGATCGCCTTCGTAGCTAATTAACGGTACTGCGGTAGTATTTTCGTTATAGCCTTTGTAAGGAGACTCATTAAATACAGCCCCCGCTCCAAGTGAAAAATCACCAGCCATGGCAGACGTTGATGCAAATAACGTGGCCGCGATGAGTAAATTGTATTTAATAGTCATTCTATGTAATCCATTTAAATGCCAAACAAGCGAGGCGCATAATAATGGTTACAAAATTGCCAATGCAACGCTGCGGTTTATATAATATTATATATAAAATCATATAGATGGGTGTGCATGATGAGTACATTACAGCTAAAACCACGCGAATTAAAAATTATCTCCGTCATTGCAGCCACCCACAGCATTGGTGATGCCGCCGCCCTGCTGGGCATGGCGCAGGCCAACGTCAGTAAATATCTGTCTGATTTTGAAACGCGGGTTGGACTCAAGGTTTTTGAGCGCACCACGCGCCAGCTTGCCCTGACCCAGTTTGGTGAAGCGTTGCTCCCTTACGTTAATGCAACACTGGATAAGAACAGCCAGCTTGTGAATTTCATTGCGGATTATAAGCACGAAAAGCGCGGAAAAGTGACGATCTATGCCCCAACCGGCATCGTGACCTACCTCGCGCGACACGTGATTCATCAGATAGAAGACATCGGTGACATTCGCATCTCTTTGAAAACCTACAATCTGGACCGGAATGAATTTTCAGAAGGCGTTTCCTTTCCGGATGACTGCGACATTTTAATTACTTATGCGCAGCCTAAAGACGAAAGTCTGGTTGCCAGCGTTCTGACACAATATTCCGTTACGGCCTTCGCAACCGTGGAGTATTTAAATAAACACCCCTTAACGGGACCGGAAGATTTAATTAATCACTCCTGTATTCTCATTGACTCCATGCTGGTTGATGATGCCAACATCTGGCGTTTCCGAGTGCACGGCAGCGATGACGTGCATGACTACCGGGTGACCGGTAATTATATTTGCGACAATACGCAGACGGCTCTGGAGCTGGCAAGAAATAATCTTGGGATTGTTTTTGCACCAAAAGAAAGTCTGAAAAAAGAATTAACGCAAGGGATGCTGGTCCCCTGCTTCCCGCATCAGGAAGAGTGGTGGCTCGATCTGACGGCCATCTTCCGCAAACGCGAATACCAGCCCTGGCGCGTGCAATACGTACTGGATGGCGTTCTGAACTGCCTGCGCCAGCAAATTGCTCAGGCCGTGCATGGACGGCCTGAGCTGGGTGATTAGAACAGCCCCAGCGGCTTATCGGAGTAGCTGACCAGCAAACATTTCGTCTGCTGATAATGCTCCAGCATCATCTTGTGGGTTTCACGCCCGATGCCCGATTGCTTATAACCGCCAAATGCCGCGTGCGCCGGATAGGCGTGGTAGCAGTTGGTCCAGACGCGCCCGGCCTGAATGCCTCTTCCCATTTTATAGGCCAGATTACCGTTGCGGCTCCAGACGCCTGCTCCCAGACCATACGGCGTGTCGTTGGCAATCTCCAGCGCCTCCTCCATCGTTTTGAAGGTGGTCACGGCCAGTACCGGTCCGAAAATTTCTTCCTGGAAGACGCGCATGTTGTTTTGACCGAACAGGATCGTCGGCTCCAGATAATACCCGTCCTGCAGATCCCCACCGAGTACCTTACGACGCCCGCCGGTGAGAATATCCGCCCCCTCTTTCTTGCCGATGTCGATGTAGTTGAGGATAGTTTCCAGCTGTCCATGCGAGACCTGCGCCCCCATCTGCGTGGCGTTATCGAGCGGGTTACCGCTGCGGATAGACTCGACGCGGCGAATGGCCCGCTCCATAAAGCGCTCATAGATGGACTCCTGCACCAGCGCGCGGCTTGGGCAAGTGCAGACTTCGCCCTGGTTAAACGCAAACAGCGCAAACCCTTCCAGTACTTTATCGAAGAAGGCATCCTCTTCCTCCATTACGTCTGCGAAGAAGATGTTCGGGGATTTCCCGCCCAGCTCGAGGGTCACCGGGATAATGTTCTGCGTGGCGTACTGCATGATCTGCTGGCCCACCTCCGTCGACCCGGTAAACGCCACTTTGGCGATCCGTTTTGAGGTGGCCAGATATTCCCCTATCTCCCCGCCCGCACCGTTGACCACGTTAATCACGCCCGGCGGCAGAAGATCGCCAACGATTTCCATCAGCAGCAGCACTGAGAGCGGAGTCAGACGCGCCGGTTTGAGCACAATGCAGTTTCCCGCCGCCAGCGCGGGCGCCATTTTCCAGCTCGCCATCAGCAGCGGGAAGTTCCACGGAATGATTTGCCCGACGACGCCCAGCGGTTCGTGGAAGTGATACGCCACGGTATCGCTGTCTACCTCGCTTATTCCTCCCTCCTGAGCGCGAATGCAGGAAGCAAAATAGCGGAAGTGGTCAATGGCCAGCGGCACGTCTGCCGCCATCGTTTCCCGTATCGGCTTGCCGTTATCCCAGGTTTCCGCCGTCGCCAGCAGCTCCAGATTCTGCTCCATCCGGTCGGCGATTTTGAACAGGATCGCCGCCCGGTCCTGCACGGAGGTGTGAGCCCATTTTTCTTTCGCTTTGTGCGCCGCATCCAGCGCCAGGTCTATATCACGCTTGCCGGAGCTGGCAATTTCGCACAGCGGCTGGCCGGTAACGGGAGTCAGGTTGGAATAGTATTCGCCGTCGACGGGAGCTACCCAGTCGCCGCCAATAAAGTTGTCATAACGAGGCTTCAGCTTGAGGGGAAAACCATACTCGCCGGGCTGGATACGCGATGAGGGAGGATTGTTTGTCATGACCGTCTCCTTGCTGTTGGTGTACAACAAGGGTAGTTCCGGCTGGCGATTTTCTCGCCAACCGGTAACGGCGTTTACGACGGAGGTCACGGAGTTTCAGGAAATAATAACGAATCGCGCAACAGATGATCGTTACCGCGACGGCGGGTAAAGCCGATGCGGTTGAAATACTCCAGGATCTGGATCGCCAGCTTGCGCCCCACGTTCAGCCGATCGCGGAAATCCGCTGCGCAGGTCGAGCCGCGCGCCTGATCCAGCTCGCGGATCAGGTTGGCAAATGCCACAATACGATCGTTACGGTAATAACGATCTTTCACGATCGCGACTATTAGCCCCTGCTGCGCCGCATGGCGCAATACCTGACGCATCACCTGTTCGTCGGTGTTGGTTTCGCGAGCCAGATCGCGAACCCACCACGGCTCATCGCCAAACAGCGGGGCTGCTTTTTGCCATATCGCCTCCTGCTCTGCGGTGAATCCGGCCTTGTGATCCGGCAGATGCAGCCAACCGTGGTGGCTTTTAATCGCCCCGCTTTCGCGCATGTTTTCAATCAGCAGCAGCACCAGCGCATCGTCTTCCATCGGCAGCGCCATGCGCCGCAGACGCTCGCGCCCCGGGCCAGGCTCATCCTGATGCTGTTCGTGGTAAGTCGCAAGCGTGTTCAGTATCTTACGCTGCCATTGCGCAGCAACCGGGGCATTGAGTAGGCTGTCTCCGGCCTGAATAAAGCCCGGCTCCTGGGTCAGCTGGCGTAAGCCTTCCCCGCTCAGCTGGCGTGCCCATGCAAAATCACGCAGGCTCACCGCTCCGCGATCGAGGTGCACCCGCAGCGCGGCGTTATCATCGCTGGCCTGCGCCAGCGCGGCCAACCACTGCAGATATTCAGGTTTACGCTTGCCGCGTCGAGGTGGATTCAGCGCGACGACCCGCGCCCCGGCCAGCGTTTCCCGCGCGGAAATATCACGCAGTACCAGACGATCGTTTTCTGCCAGCCAGAGCGGGGAATCGAATACCAGTTCGGCAAGGTCGTTTTCCAGCAGCGACACGCGCCCGGTGATATGGCTGGCCGCGTGGTGAATATGCAGCGGCTGCCATTGGGTCAGGGGCACGTTTGCCTGCAGGGAGACGATGACGCGTTCAGACGGTTCAGGTGGGGCATCGGCCAGCAGCCAGTCGCCGCGATTAAGCTGCTCTTTTTCCGCATCCCCGGCAATGTTCAGCGCGATCCGCTGCCCGGCGTGGGCGCGGTCTGCGGGCTGGTTTTGTGCGTGCAGCCCGCGCACGCGCATCGGTTTGTTCACGCCCGTCAGCCAGAGCGTATCACCGACGTTCACTTCGCCGCTCAGCGCCGTACCAGTCACCACAAGCCCCGCACCTTTTACGGTAAACGCCCGATCAATGGCCAGGCGGAAACGATGATGGCTGGCGTGGTCGCGTGATGAAAGCTGCTGTAAGTGGTGGCGAAGTTCGTCGATACCGCGCCCTTCCGTCGCCACGGTGACAAATAGCGACGCGTCGGCAAAACCATACTCCCGCAAGGTCGCCTGTACCGTTTCGCGCACCTCGCTGACGCGTGCGTCATCCACGCGATCGGCTTTGGTCAGCGCCACGGTCAGCTGCGGGTTACCGGTCAGCTGGAGGATCGCCAGGTGCTCGCGGGTTTGCGCCATCACGCCGTCATCGCAGGCCACCACCAGCAGGGCATGATCGATGCCGCCCACGCCCGCCAGCATGTTGGACAGAAACTTTTCATGCCCCGGCACATCAATAAAGCCCAGCACGCGGCCATCAGGCTGGGGCCAGTAGGCATAGCCCAGATCGATGGTCATGCCGCGCTTTTTCTCTTCCGGCAGGCGGTCGGCGTTTACGCCGGTAATGGCCTGCAGTAACGTGGTTTTTCCGTGGTCAACGTGACCGGCGGTGGCAATAATCATTTCAACAACATCTCCAGAAATCGCTCTTCATCTTCAAGGCAGCGCAAATCCAGCCACATTCGGCCATCGTAAATCCGCCCGATAACCGGCGTCGAGAGACCGCGCCAGCGCGACGACAGGGCTTCCAGATGGCCGCCGCGCCCGTCACGCGGCGTGAACGTCAGCGCTTCACTCGGCAGCCTGTCCACCGGCAGCGAACCGCTGCCAATCTGCGACTGGCAGGGCTCAATGCGAACGTCAAAATCGGGGTAGTGCGCGGCGACGCGCGGCAGCAGAAGTTCAGCCTGGGCGCGAATCGAGGCGGCATCGCGGCTTAACAGTCGCAGCGTGGGCAGGCGGTCGGCCAGTTTCTCCGGGTGGAGATAGAGCCGCAGCGTAGCGTCCAGGGCGGCAAGCGTCATTTTATCGGCGCGCAGGGCGCGCTTGAGCGGATGCTGCTGCAGCTGCGCAATCAGCTCGCGCTTGCCGACGATAATCCCGGCCTGCGGCCCGCCCAGCAGTTTGTCGCCGGAAAAGCTGACCAGGCTAACGCCCGCCGCAATCATCTCCTGCGGCATCGGCTCTTTTGGCAGCCCGTACAGGCTCAGATCCACCAGCGAGCCGCTGCCGAGATCGGCAATCACCGGTATGTTCAGTTCGCGCCCAATCGCCGCCAGCTCCGCCTCTTCAACCGTTTTGGTGAAGCCTTCAATATGATAATTGCTGGTGTGGACCTTCATCAGCAGGGCAGTATTTTCATTCACTGCCGCGCGATAGTCTTTCGCATGGGTACGGTTGGTGGTGCCCACTTCATGCAGCGTACAGCCCGCCTGGCGCATCACGTCCGGAATACGAAATGCCCCGCCAATCTCCACCAGCTCGCCGCGGGACACCACTACCTCTTTGCCGCTGGCGGTGGACGCCAGCATCAGCAGCACCGCTGCGGCGTTGTTATTCACAATGCAGGCATCTTCCGCGCCGGTCAGCTGGCACAGCAGCTCCGCCAGCGCGTGGTCGCGATGCCCGCGTCCGGCGCCGTCCAGATCGTACTCCAGCGTTACAGGCGCTTGCATGGCCTGCACGACGGCGGCAACGGCCTCTTCCGCCTGCTGGGCTCGCCCGAGGTTGGTATGCAGTACGGTACCGGTCAGGTTAATCACCGGGCGTAACGCGCTTTGCGCCTTCTCATCCAGCCGCTGTTCAACTTCCTGCTCCCACGCACTGCACCAGTCGGGCAAGGCGTTTTCTGCCTGAATCGCGCAGCGGGCTTCGTCCTGAAGCAGGCGTAACATTTCCACCGTCGCGGTATGGCCGAAGCGCTCAACAACAGCATAAATGCGGGGCTCGCGTAGGAGACGGTCGGTAGCGGGGATCTGGCTGTACAGCGAACGATGAGTAGTCATGAAAGCGCCTGGCGAGTAAATATCTTCCCCCCTCCCGACGGGAGAGGGAGTTAACATGTAGAGGGATTGTACCGCCTCCGACGCCGAAGTGTTATAACCCGCGTCAAGCCTTTGGCGGTTCGGTACGGGCAAAGCTCTCGCGGCTAAAAAGCGTGTCTGCAAGCTTCACCAGCAGCGGACGGTCGACGCACCAGCCAGGGGAAACCCGGCGGAAGTTGAGATAGCCGATGGCGCAGGCGATGGCGATAGTTGCCAGGTTCAGGCTGTCGGTGTCGATCTTTCCCTCCCGGATAAGCTGTTCGCACCTGTCCAGGCTGCGGCTGATTTTTTCCCGCTGGCGTAACAGTTCCGTTTCCGACTGCTGGGCAACGGGCCTGGCCTGTTCACGCACGGAGGTTAACGCCGCATCCATAATGCCATCGGCCAGGGCTTCAATTTGCTTCACCGCCAGCGCCGCTTTTGGGTCAGCCGGCAGCATTGCCGGGGCAACGCCCAGCAGCTCGATATACTCCGCAATAATCGGGGAATCAAACCAGTATTCGCCCTCGTCCGTGACCAGCGCTGGCACTTTTCCCAGCGGGTTGTACTGCGCGACGCCGTTTTCCGCGTTGTAGGGCTGTTCATTCACGAATTCAAATTCAATCCCCTTCTCCAGCAGGAGAATCGAGATTTTTCGCACGAAGGGACTGGTATAGCTGCCGATGAGTTTCATTGCCTGATCCTTGATGCCGGAAAAAAGTCAGTATGGATCAAGCGATGAAAAAAGGGCAGGTCTGCATGTCGCATTCCTGCCCTGGAAGGATTAGTGATCGAGGTAGAGGTAGTGCATCCAGCTGGTCATACGCAGCAGTACTTTACGCATGACCGAGACGTGGGCGAAGTGGTCCGAATAGACCGCCACCTGGGCATAGATACCGTCCGGCAGGGCATCGACTTCGGCGTTGGGTTCCAGCTCAATAAGTGCCTGAACACCGTCCGTTCCCGGCACCACCGTCAGCGACTGCAGCGCGCCCTGCGCCTGATAGGTTCCCCCCGGCACCACCGGCAGAATACTGGTGAGCTTCCCGGAGAACACCTGGCCCGGCAGCGCGTTAAACACTACTTCCGCTTCATCGCCCGGCTTCAGACGCAGCAGCGAGTTCTGGCGGAACTGGGCCACAATCTGACGCTTCTGTTCAGGGATAAAGACCATCACCGGACGCAGAGGCAGCGCGGCGGCATAGGTCCCCGGACGTATCAGCACCTGGGTGATGTAACCATCGCTCGGCGCACGCACCACGGTCTGATCCAGGTTGTATTTGGCTTCGGCAAGCTGGGCGCGTAACGACGCAATCTGCGACTGCTCGCCGTTCACCATGCTGTCTAACTGGCTTTGGATCTGCACCTGTTCAGCCACGGAGCCTTTCACCAGCGCATCCTGCGCCAGATAGTTCTGCCGCGCGTTGTCGATATCGCTTTCAGAGAACGGATTCACCTTCGCCTGGCTGCCTTTCAGGTAGCGCTGATAATCTTTATAGAGGCGATCGCGTTCAGCGGAGACGCGCGTGGTATTGGCAACGGCTTCCGCCAGCTGCGCCTTCAGATTATCGATATTGTGCGTCGCGGTCACCAGGTCGGCCTGAAGCCTGTCGACCCGCGCCTGATAGCGGCCTGGATCCAGTTTAAATAACACTTCGCCTTTTTTAATTAGCTGGTTATTTTTATCGGTCACTTCGCTGACCACACCGGTCACCTGCGGCGTGATTGGAATAGAAATAACCGCTTTTTGCGCCGTAAAGGTATACGGGTGGTTATAGTTCATTAACAGAATAAGTCCGGCAACAATAAATACGCCGCCTAATGTTGCGGTGGCAAGCGTCCACTGATTGACCGGAATTCGGAATATTTTAAAGATGGCCCAGGCAAATGCCACGTAGGTCAAAATAATCAACAGATCCATGATTAGCGCTCCAGCGTGGTCTTATCAGCAGCGGGCTTTACCGCGGCCAGCTTTTGTTCGAGTTCCGCCACGCGTTTGGCGAGCGCATCCATGCCCGGGACCTCATCAGGTTTTGTGATGTGGTTTTGCATGCCCCAGCCGCGATCCTCGCGGTACAGCGTGGCCCAAATCCACAGGAATGGCCAGATGGCATGAAGCGTAAACAGGCTAATCCAACCAGCCGTATGAATGGCATCGGCATGCGGATGGTTACGCTTTTTAGCCATATTATAAGGAATATCATGGATGGCGATGATTCCATAAAAGAGAACCAGAAATACAAAAATCAATACGCCCAGCGCAAAATAGTTGAGAAACATATTCTCCTCACTTAAACAACGTCAACTCATTAAATTAATAAAACGGTACGCAACCTAATTAATTTTTTATAAACACGGGGTTGTGCTTATTATTTCCGAGCAGGGGAGTATGGGTTTTTATAATATCTCCATGCAAGTTTATAAGCGTGTCAAAATATATCCTGAATAATAATAGACTTAACCTTACAATATGAGCGTAATCCACCTTTTAACTTTTCGCCATACCACACATCAAAAGTGGTTTTTTGGCTTATCGTGTCGTGCCATATCATCCTGGCGCTGAAACGCGAAGCAGAGTTTGCCGTCGATCACAGCCGGAGAAATCTGCATAAAAATATTTTGTGAAATCAGTCACAATCCAGAAACAAACACGCCAGAACAAAACGTGACAACAATCACACAAAAGGGTGTGTTTTGCTTTTTTTCTCGCCATCGTATTTTTTTTGCCCATCGTTTTTGTGATTCAGATCACCTCATAGATATCCTCACCCCCCACATTTACGTGACATGAATCACATAAATTTTCACTGTCTGGACAGTTGAACGATTCAGTGCCAGATTTCACAGCATCAGAACAGGGCCCGGCTACCTCTGCCGCCTCATTAACAATAAACCTCGGGCCATAAGCCTTAGCGTAAACAGAAGAAGGGGTGTTTTATGTCATCCGATTTCAAGATCAAAGTTCAAAGCTTTGGTCGTTTCCTCAGCAACATGGTGATGCCAAATATCGGCGCGTTTATCGCGTGGGGTATCATCACCGCATTGTTCATTCCGACAGGGTGGTTGCCTAACGAAACGCTGGCGAAACTTGTTGGCCCAATGATTACCTATCTCCTGCCGCTGCTCATCGGTTTCACCGGGGGTCGTCTGGTGGGCGGTGATCGTGGTGGCGTAGTGGGTGCCATCACAACCATGGGTGTTATCGTCGGTGCGGATATGCCGATGTTCCTCGGTGCGATGATTGCCGGCCCTCTGGGCGGCTGGGCGATTAAGAAATTCGACGTCTGGGTTGATGGTAAGATCAAATCCGGCTTCGAAATGCTGGTGAACAACTTCTCTGCGGGCATCATCGGGATGATCCTCGCCATTCTGGCGTTCCTCGGCATTGGCCCTGCGGTTGAAGTGCTGTCTAAAATTCTCGCGGCAGGCGTTAACTTCATGGTGGCGCACGAAATGCTGCCGCTGGCGTCTATCTTCGTTGAACCGGCGAAAATCCTGTTCCTTAACAACGCCATCAACCACGGTATCTTCTCGCCGCTGGGTATTCAGCAGTCTCACGATCTCGGCAAGTCTATCTTCTTCCTGATTGAAGCCAACCCGGGTCCGGGTATGGGCGTTCTGCTGGCGTACATCTTCTTCGGCCGTGGTAGCGCAAAACAGTCTGCTGGCGGTGCGGCGATCATCCACTTCCTGGGCGGTATCCACGAAATTTACTTCCCGTACGTGCTGATGAACCCACGTCTGATCCTGGCCGTTATCCTCGGCGGTATGACCGGCGTATTCACCCTGAGCGTGCTGGGCGGCGGTCTGGTTTCTCCAGCTTCTCCGGGTTCTATCCTGGCGGTACTGGCGATGACGCCAAAAGGCGCTTATTTCGCGAACCTCGCAGCTATCTTTGCGGCAATGGCCGTCTCCTTCGTGGTCTCTTCTATCCTGCTGAAAACCAGCAAAGTGAAAGAAGATGATGACATCGAAGCCGCAACCCGTCGTATGCACGACATGAAAGCCGAATCCAAAGGCGCGACGCCACTGGCAGCCGGTGATGTCTCTAACGACCTGAGCCACGTGCGTAAAATCATCGTTGCCTGCGACGCCGGTATGGGTTCCAGCGCGATGGGTGCAGGCGTGCTGCGTAAGAAAGTGCAGGATGCGGGCCTGACCAACATCTCCGTGACCAACAGCGCCATTAACAGCCTGCCGCCGGATGTTGACCTGGTCATCACGCACCGCGATCTGACCGAACGCGCCATGCGCCAGGTGCCGCAGGCACAGCACATTTCGCTGACCAACTTCCTCGACAGCGGCCTGTACACCAGCCTGACCGAACGTCTGGTGGCCGCGCAGCGTCACGAAGACAACGAAGTGAAAGTGCGCTCCAGCCTGCAGGACAGCTTTGACGAGAGCAATGCACACCTGTTTAAGCTGGGTGCGGAAAACATCTTCCTCGGTCGTACCGCGGCCACCAAAGAAGACGCGATTCGCTTTGCCGGTGAGCAGCTGGTGAAAGGCGGCTACGTTCAGCCTGAATATGTCGACGCGATGCTGGAACGTGAAAAACTGACGCCAACCTACCTGGGCGAATCCATCGCGGTGCCGCACGGAACGGTTGAAGCGAAAGATCGCGTCCTGAAAACCGGCGTCGTATTCTGTCAGTATCCGCAGGGCGTGCGCTTCGGTGAAGAAGAAGACGACATCGCCCGTCTGGTAATTGGTATCGCCGCTCGCAACAACGAGCACATTCAGGTGATTACCAGCCTGACCAACGCGCTGGACGATGAGTCCGTCATTGAGCGTCTGGCCAATACCACCAGCGTGGAAGAAGTGCTGGCTCTGCTGAACAAATAAGTTCTCTTCCCTCTCCCTCCGGGGAGAGGGCTAGGGTGAGGGGATAAACGTTCCTCACCCCAGCCCTCTCGGGTAAAAACATTGATGAAGGTTAACACTATGAAAGCATTACATTTTGGCGCAGGTAATATCGGTCGTGGTTTTATCGGTAAACTGCTGGCAGACGCGGGCATTACCCTGACATTCGCCGATGTGAATCAGGTCGTCCTGGATGCCCTGAATGCCCGTCATAGCTATCAGGTCCATGTGGTGGGCGAAAACGAGCAGGTTGAGACAGTATCTGGCGTCAACGCGGTCAGCAGCATCGGTGAAGACGTTATTGACCTGATCGCCAGCGTCGATCTGGTCACCACCGCCGTGGGTCCGGTCGTCCTTGAGCGCATCGCCCCTGCGGTTGCAAAAGGCCTGGCAAAACGTAAAGCGCAGGGCATCGACACCCCGCTGAACATCATCGCCTGTGAAAACATGGTGCGCGGCACTACGCAGCTGAAAGGCCACGTTCTTAACGCGGTGGCAGACGAAGACAAAGCCTGGGTTGAAGCGCACGTGGGTTTTGTGGATTCCGCCGTGGATCGCATCGTTCCGCCTTCCGAATCCGCGACCAACGACCCGCTGGAAGTGACCGTGGAAACCTTCAGCGAGTGGATCGTCGATAAAACCCAGTTTAAAGGTGACCTGCCGACCATTCCGGGAATGGAATTAACCGATAACCTGATGGCATTTGTCGAACGCAAGCTCTTCACGCTGAACACCGGGCATGCTATAACCGCGTACCTCGGAAAATTGGCCGGTCATCAGACCATTCGTGACGCGATCCTCGATGAGAAGATCCGCGCGGTGGTAAAAGGGGCAATGGAAGAGAGCGGCGCGGTGCTGATCAAACGCTACGGTTTTGATGCTGAGAAACACGCAGCATACATCCAGAAAATCCTCGGTCGCTTTGAAAACCCGTATCTGAAAGATGACGTTGAGCGCGTGGGCCGCCAGCCGCTGCGCAAGCTGAGCGCGGGCGATCGCCTGATTAAGCCGCTGCTGGGCACGCTGGAATACGGCCTGCCGCATGCCAACCTGGTGAAAGGGATTGCCGCAGCGATGCACTACCGCAGCGAGCAGGACCCACAGGCGATTGAGCTGGCTCAGCTGATTGATGATAAAGGCGCGCAGGCTGCGCTGGCGCAGATCTCCGGTCTGGACGCCAACAGCGACGTGGTTGCGGAGGCGGTCAACGCATACAACGCAACCAAATGATGCAGAATGCGGCGCAGGTAATCCTGCGCCCTGATTACAGATTGTCAGATATGCAGGCAATAATGGAACAAACCCAGGCCTTTGAAAATCGTGTGCTTGAGCGTCTGAATGCTGGCAAAACCGTACGAAGTTTCCTGATTGCCGCCGTCGAGCTGTTAACCGAGGCGGTGAATATCCTGGTGCTTCAGGTGTTTCGCAAAGACGACTACGCGGTAAAATATGCTGTAGAACCGTTACTGGACGGAGACGGACCGCTGGGCGATCTATCCGTGCGTCTGAAGCTGATTTATGGTCTTGGGGTGCTGAACCGACAAGAGTATGAAGATGCGGAGCTGTTAATGGCGCTGCGAGAAGAGCTCAATCATGACGGTAACGAGTATACCTTTACCGACGATGAGATTCTGGGGCCCTTCGGCGAGCTGCACTGCGTTACCGCGCTGCCCCCTGCTCCCCATTTTGATAACAGCGACCCTGAGCTCTACGCGATGCAAAAGCTGCGTTATCAACAGGTTGTCCGTTCCACGATGGTTCTCTCCCTGACTGAGCTGATTTCCCGAATCAGCTTAAAAAAAGCGTTTCAGAAGTAAGCCTGCTCACATTGGTGTATCCTTCCCTGTAAATTCCCCGTTTTCAGAGTCATTTGTTATGAAAGAAGTCGAAAAGAACGAAATTAAACGCCTGAGCGACCGCCTGGATCTCATCCGCCACCAGATGGCTGGCCTGTCGCTGGTCGATTCCGCCGAGAAATACGCCGAGCTTGAGAAAGAGACCGCGAAGCTGGAAGCGGAAATCGAGCGCCTGCGCGAAGTCAAAGGCCAGAAGCTGAGCAAAGAAGCGCAGAAGCTGATGAACATGCCGCACCGCCGCGCGATCACCAAAAAAGAACAGGCCGACATGGGCAAGCTGAAGAAAAGCGTCCGCGGTCTGGTGGTGGTACACCCGATGACCGAGCTTGGCCGCGAAATGGGCCTGAAAGAGATGACGGGCTTTTGTAAGACCGCGTTCTGATTTCATGCCGGGTGGCGCTGCGCTTACCCGGCCTACTCTTTTCCCCTTCGCGTGAATTGGTCCAACCAATAGCGCAATCAATCCTTCCCCGGTTCACAATTCCATTATTTCCGCTCACAAAACCATTGCTAGCTCATAACATCTGGTTAACCATTCATTGTCATTAACCCTACAACACAACATTGGCAGGACCACTTTTACACAACCTGTGACGCAGAGTTGAGCGGAGACTCACCCGCAGCGCAGGCTGTCTGGTCCCCAGGAGACCTGCATGAGCCTCTGGCAACAAAACTACGACCCGGCTGGAAATATCTGGCTGTCGAGCCTGATCGCATCGCTTCCGATCCTGTTCTTCTTCTTTGCGCTGATTAAGCTAAAGCTGAAGGGCTACCTCGCCGCGACGTATACCGTTGCCATCGCCCTGATGGTGGCGTTGTTCTTCTACAAAATGCCGGTCGATCGCGCGCTGGCCTCCGTCGTCTACGGTTTCTTCTACGGCCTGTGGCCGATTGCGTGGATCATCATCGCGGCGGTCTTTGTCTATAAAATCTCGGTGAAAACCGGGCAGTTCGACATTATCCGCTCGTCGATTCTCTCCATCACGCCGGACCAGCGCCTGCAGATGCTGATTGTTGGCTTCTCCTTCGGGGCGTTTCTGGAAGGCGCGGCAGGTTTTGGCGCTCCGGTGGCGATTACCGCCGCGCTGCTGGTGGGTCTGGGCTTTAACCCGCTCTATGCCGCAGGTCTGTGCCTGATTGTGAACACCGCTCCGGTTGCGTTTGGCGCGATGGGTATTCCGATTCTGGTAGCCGGGCAGGTCACCGGGCTGGACAGCTTCGAGATCGGCCAGATGGTTGGCCGCCAGCTGCCCTTCCTGACCATTATCGTCCTGTTCTGGATCATGGCGATTATGGACGGCTGGCGCGGCGTGAAGGAGACCTGGCCTGCGGTGATGGTGGCGGGCGGTTCGTTCGCTATCGCCCAGTACCTCAGCTCGAACTTCCTTGGCCCGGAGCTGCCGGACATCATCTCTTCGCTGGTTTCTCTGGTCTGCCTGACGCTGTTCCTGAAACGCTGGCAGCCGGTCCGTATTTTCCGCTTCGCCGACATGGGCGCCTCGCAGGTCGATCAAACGCTGGCCCGCACCGGCTACACCGCAGGACAGGTGATCCGCGCCTGGTCACCGTTTCTGTTCCTGACCGCCACGGTCACGCTGTGGAGCATCCCGCCGTTTAAAGCCCTATTCGCCCCTGGCGGCGCGCTGTACGACATGGTGATTAATATCTCCGTGCCGTTCCTCGACAAGATGGTCGCCCGTATGCCGCCGGTAGTGCACGCCGCCACGCCGTATGCCGCGGTCTATAAATTCGACTGGTTCTCCGCCACCGGGACCGCCATCCTGTTTGCCGCTATTCTTTCCGTGGTGTGGCTGCGCATGAAGCCTGCAGCTGCGGTACAGACCTTTGCGGCGACCGTTAAAGAGCTGATGCTGCCGATTTACTCCATCGGCATGGTGCTGGCGTTCGCGTTTATCTCGAACTACTCCGGACTGTCATCGACGCTGGCGCTCGCGCTGGCCCATACCAGCCACGCCTTCACCTTCTTCTCGCCGTTCCTCGGCTGGCTGGGGGTGTTCCTGACCGGGTCCGATACCTCGTCTAACGCTCTGTTTGCCGCGCTGCAGGCCACGGCGGCCCAGCAGATTGGCGTGTCGGACGTCCTGCTGGTGGCCGCGAACACTACGGGCGGCGTGACCGGGAAAATGATCTCCCCGCAATCCATCGCCATTGCCTGTGCGGCGGTGGGACTGGTCGGTAAAGAGTCGGATCTGTTCCGCTTTACCGTGAAACACAGCCTGATATTTACCTGCATGGTCGGGGTGATCACCACCCTGCAGGCCTATGTCTTAACCTGGATGATCCCATGATAGTGATGCCCAGACGCCTGTCCGACGAGATTGCCTCTCGCGTGCGGGCGCTGATTGAAGAACAGCAGCTGGAAGCGGGCATGAAGTTGCCCGCCGAACGCCAGCTCGCCGCCCAGCTTGGCGTGTCGCGCAATTCTCTGCGCGAAGCGCTGGCGACGCTGGTCAGCGAAGGCGTGCTGGTGAGCCGTCGCGGCGGCGGCACCTTTGTGCGCTGGCAGCATGACGACTGGTCCGAGCAAAACATCGTGCAGCCCCTGAAAACGCTGATGGAGAACGACCCGGACTACAGCTTCGACATCCTTGAAGCGCGTCACGCCATCGAAACCAGTACCGCCTGGCACGCGGCCATGCGGGCAACCGACGCCGACAAAGAGAAACTCATCGCCTGCTTTGAAGCCACGCAAAGCAGCGACCCGGATATCGCCTCCCAGGCGGACGTCCGTTTTCACCTGGCGATTGCCGAGGCGTCGCACAATGTGGTGCTGCTCCAGACCATGCGCGGGTTCTTCGACCTGCTGCAATCCTCCGTGAAGCAGAGCCGCCAGCGCATGTATCTGGTTCCGCCGGTGTTTGCCCAGCTGACCGAACAACACGAGGCGGTGCTCAACGCCATTCTGGCCGGTGATGCCGAGGCCGCGCGCAAAGCGATGATGGCGCATCTCGGTTTCGTGCACACCACCATTAAACGATTCGATGAAGACCTGGCCCGACAGGCGCGTATTACCCGTCTGCCTGGCGACAGTGATATTTCCAGGGAGAACAAAGCATGATCATTTCAGCAGCCAGTGACTATCGCGCCGCGGCGCAGCGCATTTTGCCCCCGTTCCTGTTCCACTACATCGACGGCGGGGCGTATGCCGAATACACCCTGCGCCGCAACGTGGAAGATCTGTCGGAGGTGGCTCTGCGCCAGCGCGTGCTGAAGAATATGTCTGACCTGAGCCTTGAGACAAAGCTGTTCAACGAAACGCTCTCCATGCCCGTGGCGCTCGCGCCTGTAGGCTTATGCGGCATGTATGCCCGCCGTGGCGAAGTGCAGGCGGCAGCGGCAGCGGATGCCAAAGGCATTCCGTTTACCCTTTCCACCGTGTCCGTCTGCCCGATTGAAGAGGTCGCCCCGACCATCAAGCGCCCGATGTGGTTCCAGCTGTACGTCCTGCGCGATCGCGGCTTTATGCGCAACGCGCTGGAGCGCGCCAAAGCGGCGGGCTGCTCCACGCTGGTCTTTACCGTCGATATGCCGACGCCCGGCGCGCGCTACCGTGATGCCCACTCCGGCATGAGCGGCCCGAATGCTGCGCTCCGCCGCTACTGGCAGGCGGTTACGCATCCGCAGTGGGCGTGGGATGTCGGCCTGCACGGTCGTCCGCACGATCTGGGCAATATCTCGGCATACCTCGGTAAACCGACCGGACTGGAGGATTACATTGGCTGGCTGGCGAACAACTTCGATCCGTCGATCTCGTGGAAAGACCTGGAGTGGATCCGCGAGTTCTGGGACGGCCCGATGGTGATCAAAGGGATCCTCGACCCGGAAGATGCCCGCGACGCGGTGCGCTTTGGCGCAGACGGGATTGTGGTCTCTAACCACGGCGGACGCCAGCTTGACGGGGTGCTCTCCTCCGCACGCGCCCTGCCGGCCATCGCCGATGCGGTGAAAGGCGATATTGCGATCCTGGCCGACAGCGGCATCCGCAACGGGCTGGACGTGGTGCGCATGATTGCGCTGGGCGCCGACAGCGTGCTGCTGGGGCGCGCGTATCTGTATGCGCTGGCGACGGCGGGCCAGGCAGGGGTGGCGAATCTGCTCAACCTGATCGAAAAAGAGATGAAGGTGGCGATGACGCTGACAGGTGCAAGAACGATTAGCGAAATCAGTAAGGATTCTCTGGTGCAGGAGTTAAGCAAATTACCGGCGGCGCTGGCGCCACTTGCTCAGGGAAACGCGGCCTAAATTCTCCTCCGTTAATACACCTTTTTCTCGCGCCCGATTTCCCCCTCGGGCGCTTTTTTACGCCAAAAATAACATCCAGATAACATATTGGATAAGAAAATTTGACATCCACCTGCCGTCCGCAATTGTATAGACAAGCAAATACAAGAACACAAAAACAACATCAGATCGGAGTGGAGCGTATGGCATATTCAGGTAAGGTGGATATTCAGCAGGTGATCGATGAGAGTCCCTTTTCAGGGTTTCACTGGCTGCTCATTGTGCTGGGCTTTCTGGTTCTGGCGATCGATGGTTTTGATACGGCGGCGATGGGCTACATTGCGCCCACGCTGTCGGCAGAATGGGGGATCCATAAACAGGATCTGGGGCCGGTGCTGAGCGCGGCGCTGCTGGGGCTGTCGTTGGGCGCGCTGATTGCCGGTCCGGTATCGGACCGGATGGGGCGCAAGCGCGTGCTGGTCTTTTCGTGTCTGTTCTTCGGCCTGGCGAGCCTGGGGACGGCCTGGGCGCAAAGTCTGAATACGCTCACGCTGTGGCGCTTTCTGACGGGCCTCGGGCTCGGCGCAGCAATGCCTAACGCCATCACGCTGATCTCCGAGTTTGCCCCCCAGCGCTGCCGCGCCATGGCGATTAACACCATGTACTGCGGCTTCCCTCTGGGCGCGGCGGGCGGCGGCGCGATCTCTTCCTGGCTTATCCCCCACCACGGCTGGCGAAGCGTGCTGCTGACCGGCGCGATTGCGCCGCTGATTTTAACGCTGCTGCTGGCGCTGTTTTTACCGGAGTCCGTGAAGTTTCTGGTGCAGCGCGGGAAAGACGTCATGCAGGTCCGCCGTATCGCCAGCCGGTTCGCCCGCAGCACGCTGGATAGCGTCACGGGCTTCTTCCTGGCGGAGGAGAAGCTCGCCTCTAAAAAAGGGAGCGTGTCGCAGCTCTTTTCCATGCCCTGGCTGCCCGGCACCCTGATGCTGTGGGTGACCTATTTTATGGGGCTGGTGATTTACTACGTCCTGCTTAGCTGGATGCCAACGCTGATGCAGGGGATGGGCTATGCTCTGGCGGAATCCGCCTGGCTCACCTCGCTGTTCACCTTCGGCGGCACCGCAGGCATTCTGCTCGCGGGCTGGATGATGGACCGCTGGGAAGCGCATAAAGTGGTCGCGTGTGGTTTCGTGCTGACAATGGGCCTCATTCTTTTGCTTGGCATTGAGCATAACCATATCGCCCTGTTTGGCGGGCTGATTTTCCTGATGGGGATCGCGATGAACGGCGCGCAATCGGGCATGCAAACCCTGGCCGCCACCTTTTACCCTACCGAGTGCCGCGCGACGGGCATCGCCTGGATGCAGGGGATCGGCCGCTTTGGCGGCGTGGCGGGAACCATGACCAGCGCCCAGCTTCTCGCTATGCAGTGGCAGGCAGACAGTATTTTAATGATCCTCAGCGTGCCCGCTCTGGTGGCCGCGGCGGCAACCGTCTACAAAATGCTGTACAGCCGCTCGCAGGAACCCGGCGTCGCGTAGTTCCTCTCTTTTCTGCTATCCTGCCCCCGCAATTAAGGGGGCAGCATGCTTAACATCGTTTTATTCGAACCAGAAATTCCGCCGAATACCGGCAATATTATCCGCCTGTGCGCCAACACCGGTTTTCGTCTGCATATCATTGAGCCGATGGGCTTTACGTGGGACGACAAACGCCTGCGTCGCGCAGGGCTGGATTATCATGAATTTACCGCCGTCGTTCGCCATCACGATTACGCCGCGTTTCTGGAAGCAGAGAAGCCGCAGCGCATGTTCGCCCTGACCACCAAAGGCACGCCGGCGCACAGCGCCGTGAGCTATCAGGCAGGTGACTATCTGATGTTTGGCCCGGAAACCCGCGGCCTGCCGGCCACGATTCTGGATGCCCTGCCCGCCGAGCAGAAAATCCGTATTCCGATGATGCCGGACAGCCGCAGCATGAACCTGTCGAACGCGGTGTCGGTGGTGGTGTATGAAGCATGGCGCCAGCTGGGATATCCGGGCGCCATTCTCAAAAGTTAAATGCCGTCGCCATACTCGAAGGTATGGTGAATGCCGTTGAAGTGCTGATCCATGTCCATGGACGGCTTGTCGCTGTCTGGTTTACCGACGATGCGCGCCGGTACGCCAGCGGCGGTAGTATGCGGCGGCACAGGCTGGAGCACCACGGAACCTGCGCCGATCTTCGCGCCGCGTCCGACTTCGATATTGCCAAGAATTTTGGCACCCGCGCCTATCATCACCCCTTCACGAATTTTCGGATGGCGATCGCCGCTGGTTTTACCGGTACCGCCCAGGGTAACCGACTGCAGGATCGAGACGTCGTCTTCAATCACTGCCGTTTCCCCGACAACGATCCCGGTGGCGTGGTCGAGCATGATCCCACGGCCAATCTTAGCCGCCGGGTGAATATCAACCTGGAACGTCACGGAAACCTGGTTTTGCAGGAAGATCGCCAGCGCGCGGCGGCCTTCATTCCACAGCCAGTGGCCGATGCGGTAAGCCTGCAGGGCGTGGAAGCCTTTCAGGTACAGCAGCGGCGTAGAATATTTATCGACCGCCGGGTCACGCGTGCGCACGGCCTGAATATCGCAGGCGGCAGAGGCGATCATTTCCGGGTCTGCAGCGTAAGCCTCTTCCACCACTTCACGAATAGCGATAGCGGGCATGATCGAGGAAGCCAGCTTGTTGGCGAGCATATAGCTCAGCGCGCTGCCGAGATTTTCGTGCTTAAGTAGCGTTGCGTGGTAGAAACTGGCCAGCATAGGCTCACAGTCGGCCAGCGCCCGGGCTTCGGCTTTAATATTGTTCCAGACGATATCCAGTTCTTCACACGGCATTGCTTACTCCAGACGATAGTTAATGACCAGCCAGTTCTGCGCTGGCTGGGTCATTCAGGTGACAACGTTTCCGACTAGTTACTGCTGCGCTCGTCCTTGCGCGCACGACCTAATAAGGTCAATGCTGCCTCGCGCGCATTTTTTCCGCAATACAATACCTGATAAATTTCCTCGGTTATTGGCATTTCGACACCGAAACGGTGCGCCAACTCGCGGACTTCCTTGGTATTGCGGTAGCCTTCAACCACCTGACCAATCTTCTCCTGCGCGCCTTTCACATCGCTGCCCTGTCCGAGCATCATGCCAAAGCGGCGGTTACGAGACTGGTTGTCGGTACAGGTCAGCACCAGATCGCCCAGGCCAGCCATCCCCATAAAGGTGGCCGGATCGGCACCCAGCGCTTCGCCCAGGCGGGACATCTCGGTCAGCCCTCGGGTGATCAGCGCCGTACGCGCATTCGCACCAAAACCAATGCCGTCGGACATCCCGGCACCAATCGCAATCACGTTCTTCACCGCACCGCCCAACTGCACGCCGATAAAATCGGGGTTGCTGTAGACGCGGAAGCTCTTACCGCAGTGCAGCAGCTGTTGAAGATCGTCGGAGAAGGCCCGATCGGTGGAGGCCAGCGAAATCGCCGTCGGCAGGCCAGCGGCCAGCTCTTTGGCAAAGGTCGGGCCGGAGATGACCGCCAGCGGGATCTCATCACCCAGCGCTTCACGGGCAACGTCCTGCAGCAGGCGTCCGGTTTCGGCTTCCAGTCCTTTAGTCGCCCAGACAATGCGCGCATCCGGGCGCATCAGCGGCTTAATCTGACGCAGCACGTCGCCAAAGACATGGCTCGGAACCACAATCAGAATGTTGCGGCTGGCCGCCAGCGCGGTCGCAAGGTCGCTTTCAAGGTGCAGGGAGTCAGGGAACGGAACGTCCGGGAGAAACGCGACGTTACAACGATCGCGCTGCAGCGTTGCGATATGTTTTGGGTCGTGGCCCCAGAGGACCACATCGTGACCATTTCTTGCCAGCGTGATGGCAAGAGCGGTGCCGTATGAGCCGGCACCGATCACAGTCATTGACGCATTAACAGTGCTCATCAGGCATCCTGATGTTGTTCAGCACCTTCGCCAGCCTGCTGCTGCAGATAGTTCATGAACAGCGCATCAAAGTTAACTGGCGCAAGGTTCAGTTGCGGGAATGTACCGCGAGAAACCAGGCTGGTGATGCATTCACGCGCATACGGGAACAGAATGTTCGGGCAGTACGCACCCAGGCAATGTGCCATCTGGTTGCCTTCGATACCGCCGATAGAGAAGATGCCGCCCTGCTGTACTTCACACAGGAATGCAGTTTCTTCACCCAGGGATGCGGTAACGGTCACACGCAGCACGACTTCATACACGTCATCTGCCAGTTGGGTAGATGCGGTATCCAGATCAAGTTTAACCTCTGGCTGCCAATCTTTCTGGAAAACGTGTGGCGCATTTGGCGCTTCGAAAGAGACGTCCTTGGTGTAGATACGCTGGATCTGGAAAGTCATTTCGGTGTTGTTTTGTTCTGACATGGAAATACCCTTTTTAATTGTCCTAAAGTCTCTTAGCTCAGCAGCGGATCGAGTCCACCACGGGCGTCGAGCGCATACAAGTCATCACAGCCGCCAATGTGCTGCGCATCAATAAAAATCTGCGGAACCGTCGTGCGACCACTACGTTTGATCATCTCTTCGCGTTTAATCGCGTCACCGTCGATCGGCAGTTCCTGGAACGTGACGCCCTTGCTGTTCAGCAGCGCTTTCGCACGATGGCAGAACGGACACGTCGCTTTGGTATAGATCTCAATATTGGCCATGACTGAACTCCTTATTTACCGCGCACCAAAGGAAGATTTTCCCCGCTCCAGCCGGAAATGCCTTCTTTCAGCACAGTTACGTTTTCGAAGCCTGCTTTATGAAGCGCGCTGGCAGATTCTTGTGCCTGCATGCCGGTCGCATCGACAACGATAATCGGCTGGGCTTTGTGTTTTTCAAGCTCACCGACGTTGTTCGCTTTGATTTCAGCTGGCAACAGGTTGATTGCGCCCGCAATGTGACCTTTACGGAAATCGTCACGCTGACGCAGATCGACAACGACGGCATCTTCTTTGTTAATCAGACGCGTCGCTTCACCACGGGTGATAACCTTAATCTTAGACGTCAGGCTCTTAAATGTGGTGAACAGCACAGCAGCCAGCAGGCCAATCCACGCGATGCTCAGAACCGGATGGCGGCTAACGAATTGCATAATTTCTTGCATGGAGGGTAACTACTCCCGACTAATTGATAAAAAAACCAGGACAGGAGTATACCTGTGCGTTCTGGCAAATACAGCCAGCGACCATAACCTAATCCATTTTCTGCGGCATGCCACCTAAAAAAATGCCTCAAAATGGTCTGGAGGGCACCTTGCCACTGCGCTTTCTTTGATCTTCTGCGGCTATTTGATCGATTCAGCTGTAGTAAAATTACGCAAATTTTGACTCTTGAGCATGAGGTTGTCGCAATGTCGGTTTCTAAAAAACCTATGGTACTGGTGATTCTGGATGGTTATGGCTACCGTGAAGATAGCCAGGATAACGCTATTTTCAACGCCAAAACCCCGGTCATGGATGCCCTGTGGGCAAAACGTCCACATACGCTGATTGACGCGTCTGGCCTGGAAGTGGGCCTGCCGGACCGACAGATGGGCAACTCCGAAGTCGGTCACGTAAACCTGGGCGCCGGGCGTATTGTGTATCAGGACCTGACGCGTCTGGACGTTGAAATCAAAGAACGCACCTTCTTCTCCAACCCAACGCTGTCTGGCGCGGTCGATAAAGCCGTTGCCGCTGGCAAGGCTGTACACATTATGGGCCTGCTCTCTGCTGGCGGCGTTCACAGCCACGAAGATCACATCATGGCGATGGTTGAACTGGCCGCTGAACGCGGTGCAGAAAAAATCTATCTGCACGCCTTCCTGGACGGTCGCGATACGCCACCACGCAGCGCAAAAGGCTCTCTGCAAGCCTTCGAAGACAAATTCGCCGCGCTGGGTAAAGGCCGCGTAGCATCCATTATTGGCCGTTACTACGCCATGGACCGCGACAACCGCTGGGATCGCGTTGAACAGGCCTATGACCTTTTGACCCTGGCAAAAGGTGAGTTCCAGTTCGCGACCGCCGTTGAAGCGCTGGAAGCAGCTTATGCTCGTGATGAAAACGACGAATTCGTCAAAGCGTCCGTCATTCGCGCTGAAGGTCAGGCCGACGCCGCCATGGAAGATGGCGACGCGCTGATCTTCATGAACTTCCGCGCTGACCGCGCGCGCGAAATCACCCGTGCTTTCGTCAACAGCGACTTCGACGGTTTTGCCCGCAAGAAAGTGGTAAACATCGACTTCATCCAGCTGACCGAATACGCGGCAGACATCAAAGCGCCGTGCGCGTACCCACCGGCCTCGCTGGCAAACACCTTCGGTGAGTGGATGGCGAAGAACGACAAAACGCAGTTGCGTATTTCCGAAACGGAAAAATACGCGCACGTGACCTTCTTCTTTAACGGCGGCGTTGAAGAGCCGTTCAAAGGCGAAGACCGCATTCTGATCAACTCACCGAAAGTCGCGACCTACGATCTGCAGCCAGAAATGAGCTCTGCAGAATTGACGGAAAAACTGGTTGCGGCCATCGAGAGCGGTAAATACGACACCATCATTTGTAACTACCCGAACGGCGACATGGTGGGTCATACCGGGGTGATGGAAGCGGCAGTGAAAGCGGTTGAAGCACTGGATCACTGCGTTGATCAGGTTGCGAAAGCTGTTGAATCCGTTGGCGGCCAGCTGCTGATCACCGCAGATCACGGTAACGCTGAACAGATGCGCGACCCGGCGACTGGCCAGGCGCATACCGCCCACACCAACCTGCCCGTTCCGCTGATTTATGTGGGTGATAAATCACTGAAAGCAGTGGAGGGTGGCAAGCTTTCTGACATCGCGCCAACCATGCTGTCGCTGATGGGGATGCCGATCCCTGAAGAGATGACTGGTAAGCCGCTGTTCATCGTGGAATAATCGCTCCCCATGAGGGGAAAGGCGATTTTTTCAATCACATGGGTCGTGAAGCCGCTTAGGTTATCAGTCAGACCTCTGTTTTACGCCAGCGCACTCAGCGCTGGCGTATTGCTGTGCGCCGCATCCGCCCACGCGGATGACCGCGACCAGCTGAAATCCATTCAGGCCGATATCGCCGCCAAAGAGCGTGCGGTACGCCAGCAGCAACAGCAGCGATCCGCACTTCTTGCCCAGCTAAAGCAACAGGAAGAGGCGATTTCCGCCGCCGCGCGTAAACTCCGTGAAACGCAAAACACCCTTGCCCAGTTGAACAAGCAGATCGACGAGATGAACGCGTCGATTGCCAAACTGGAACGCCAGCGCGATGCGCAGGAGCGCAACCTTGCCGCACAGCTTGATGCCGCATTCCGCCAGGGTGAACATACCGGACTCCAGCTGATCCTCAGCGGCGAAGAGAGCCAGCGCGGCCAGCGCCTGCAGGCCTACTTTGGCTATCTCAACCAGGCGCGTCAGGAGACTATCGCGCAACTGAAGCAGACGCGCGAAGAGGTCACCACGCAAAAAGCCGAGCTGGAAGAGAAGCAGACCCAGCAGCAGACGCTGCTCTACGATCAGCAGGCCCAGCAGGCGAAGCTCGAGCAGGCGCGCAACGAGCGTAAGAAAACCCTTTCCGGCCTTGAATCCTCTATTCAGGAAGGACAGAGCCAGCTCAGCGAAATGCGCGCCAACGAATCAAAACTGCGTAACAGCATCGCCCGTGCGGAAGCCGCGGCGAAAGCGCGTGCCGAAAAAGAAGCGCGCGAGGCGCAGGCCGTTCGCGACAAGCAGCAGGAAGCGTCCCGCAAAGGCACCACCTACAAGCCAAGCGAGAGCGAACGTTCCCTGATGTCGCGTACCGGCGGTTTGGGTTCTCCTCGCGGCCAGGCTTTCTGGCCCGTTCGCGGTTCAATTCTGCATCGCTATGGCGAACAGCTGCAGGGTGAGCTACGTTGGAAAGGGATCGTTATCGGTGCATCTGAAGGTAGCGAAGTGAAAGCCATCGCCGATGGCCGCGTGATTCTGGCCGACTGGCTGCAGGGTTACGGACTGGTCGTGGTGGTCGAACACGGTAAAGGTGATATGAGCCTTTACGGCTACAACCAGAGCGCGCTGGTCAGCGTCGGCACGCAGGTGCGCGCCGGCCAACCCATCGCCCTTGTGGGCAGCAGTGGCGGTCAGGGCCGCCCGTCACTTTATTTCGAAATTCGTCGCCAGGGTCAGGCGGTCAATCCACAGCCGTGGTTGGGAAGATAAGTTTTGCTTCAATTTCGTCGAATGGTTTTCTCCGTCGTCAGCGCGCTGGCGCTGGCTGCACCGGTATACGCAGGTAAACTCGCTATCGTGATTGATGACTTCGGTTATCGTCCGCACTATGAAAATCAGGTGCTGGCGATGCCGTCGGCCATCTCTGTCGCCGTCCTTCCGAATGCTCCCCACGCGCGTGAGATGGCGACCAAAGCACACAGCAGCGGCCATCAGGTGCTGATCCACCTGCCAATGGCCCCGCTCAGCAAGCAGCCGCTGGAAAAAGATACCCTGCGCCCGGACATGAGCAGCGAGGAAATCGAGCGCATCATCCGTGACGCCTACAACAAAGTGCCGTATGCCGTAGGGCTGAACAACCATATGGGCAGCGCGATGACGTCAAGCCTGTACGGGATGCTCAAAGTGATGCAGGCGCTGGAGCGTTACAACCTCTACTTCCTCGACAGCATGACCATCGGCAACAGCCAGGCGATGCGTGCCGCTCAGGGAACGGGCGTAAAGGTAATTAAGCGCAAGGTGTTCCTGGATGATACCCAGAACGAAGCCGATATCCGCATGCAGTTTAATCGCGCGGTACAGCTGGCCCGCCGCAATGGCTCAGCCATCGCCATCGGTCACCCGCACCCGTCTACCGTTCGCGTCCTGCAGCAGATGCTGCCGACCTTGCCTTCCGATATCACGCTGGTACGGCCGAGCGATCTACTGAACGAGCCGCAGGTGGATACCTCTACACCGAATTCTGCGCAGCCCGTCCCGACAGCGCCGCGTAATCCGTTCCGCGGCGTGAAGCGCTGTGTACCGAAGCAGCCGCTTGAACCGGTCTATGCGACCCGCTTCTTCTCCGTCATCGGAGACAGCATCAGTAACAGTACGCTGGTGAAATACGTCCAGCAGCAGTGGCAGGGATGGGGTAAGAAAGCCTGACGCCTATTTCGCAATCTGTGAGTCCGTCTGCTCGTTAGCAACGGACTCTTTTTTTTCCTGATGCTGATACCAGGATTTGAAATACTTCAAAAAACTATAGGCTGTGGCATACAGTCCCGTTGCCACCCCCACTTTGCCCTTACGCCAGGCGCCGCTAAAAAGATACCATTTGAAAAAAGCACCGATGGCGCTGATTACGCCGCGCCCAACAGAGGGCCGTATTTTTTGATGTTGAACCAGGCGGGTTGTATAACAATTTAATTTATTAAAAAGCTCGTGCAGCGTGGGAAACGTATCATGTTTTACATAGCCCTGAATACGTTCACAACGGAGAAAACCTTCGACCTGATCGTCTACCGGTCGGTTATTAAACCGGGACTGTTTACGATTAAAAAGACGCACAGGATAATCAGGGGATGAAACGGGATAAATCGTCCGGACTTCTTCACCCAGAACAAACCAGTGGCGGCATATTCGCCATGCCGTTCCGGGGTCAGGCTCATCACCTGCCTTTAACCTTAAAATGGCATTAACCGTTTCCTGGTCAAGAATTTCGTCGCTATCGATGCACAGGACCCAGTCATTGCTGGCTAAGGATATGGCATGGTTCATCTGCTCGCCATGCCAGCCAAATTTTTTATAGACCGGGAGCAGTCCAAAGCTTTCACAAATATATCGTGTTTTGTCCGTACTCCCTGAATCAACCACGACGACTTCATCCGCTATTTTTAAAAGAGGCGGAATAACATCATGCAACAATCTCTCAGAATTAAACGTTAATAAGCAGACCGTTATTTTAAACATTTTCCCACTCTCAATAGCAGCCTAAATTAATATTATTAATACTATATAAATGAGTAGAGATGGTTAAAGTCCTGAATCACACTTTTAAAATAAACGCGCTTGAAATTTTCTCTAATCCTGAAGCGCAATAAAATAGAAAACTCTATTTTATTTCAACAGATTCTTTATAATGCTGTCAGATGAAGGGTAGCACACGGATTCAGACATGCCGCACAAAAGTAAAATTCTCCTCCTGGATACGGGTAAAGAATGGGGGGGAGGCACCAACAGTATGCTTGAGCTCCTGAAGCGAATCAATCGCGATAAATTCGATATTACCTGTTGTTTTTACAGTGATTATAGTCGTGCCGAAGGTGAGAAGATTGGCCAGGTGCTCAACGGCATCGGGATCCCGCTCATCGTGATTCCTCAACGTCCGCAGCCAGTCTGGGCCAAATTGTTGAAGGAAGCTGGACGTAGCCTGCTGTTTTTCTCGCGCAGCGCCCGCAAGGCATTAACGCGTCACGTGGATATTATGTGGCGCATCAGGCCTAACGTCAGCAAGATCGAAACTCTTTTCTCGCAGGGCGGTTTCGATACGCTCTATATGAATAACCAGCCTGGCTCAAATGAAGAAGGCTATCTGGCGGCGGCGAACCTGCAGGTGCGGGTGATCCAACACTGCCGCATTGAACCTGTTTTGACCCCACCTCTGGTAAAGCTGGTTAATGCCCATGCCACAAAAATCATCGCCGTCTCGCACGGCGTTGAACGCGTGTTACTTCAGCATGGCGTCCGGCCCGAACTGTGTACGACGGTCAATAATGCCATCGACATCCACCAGCCTTTACCTGACCGGCGTGCGATGCGCCAGCGCCTGAATATTGATGACGACACGTTTGTGTTCGGCAGTATCGGGTCGTTAATCCCTCGCAAAGCCAACCACCACACGCTGGAGGCGCTGGCACAGTTCAGCGAGAAGCATCCGCAGGCGAAATGGAAAATGGTGCTGGTCGGCGAAGGTGCCGAACGCCGCGCTTTAGCGGAACAGGCCCGAGCGCTGGGCATTGAACATCACGTCATCTTCACCGGTTTTCAGAACACCCCGTTTGATTACCTCGCTACGTTTGACGCCTTTATCCTCGCCTCAAAAAGCGAAGGGCTACCGCGCGTGGTGCTGGAAGCGATGCTTCTCAATATCCCCGTGATTGGCTCTCAGGTGACCGGCACGGCAGAATTGATTGACCATGATTCGACAGGTCTGCTCTTCCCCTGGAGCGATGTTCCACAACTTGCACAGCATCTGGACAATATCTGGGCAGACGCGGAACTGCGGGCTCGACTGGCGGCAGCTGCTTACCAGAAAGTCTGTCATAACTACGCCATTGAAAACTACGTCAGCGGTGTCGAAGCCGTGCTTGGCGCGCGCTGACCAAACGAGATAACTATGTTTAAATTTCTTAATGCTCGCTATCGTCATATCACCGGGCGACACAACATTCCTTACAGCTCTCTTCCCATGACGGGCGCGCTTGCTGCGGTGGACTCTATTGTGATTCCGTGTACCGGCGCAGATTTCGTCGAAGAAGCATTACTCTCTGCCACCTTCGCGGAACGTTATGCCACCGGGGTGAGCGAAATCGTCATCGTCAGCGATCAACCCGAATCTGCCTTTGGGATACTGCCGCCTAAAACCCGCGTAGTGACGCTTAACCTTCCCGTTCGTGAGGAAAGTTACCGCTATAAGCAGATCTACCTCAGCCGTCTGGTGAAGCTTAACGCCCCGCTACAGGCTCGCGGTGAAGGGATATTGATGATCGATTCCGATCTCAATTTGCTGAAGATGCCAGAGATCAACATGGCCGATATGCACATCTACTCCAGCTTCCGTCAGGGTAAAATGATTGCCAAGCTGGACGGTGCGCCTGCGGAGAAAGTGCCGGCGTATTACAAGGAGACGGTGCGCCCTTATCTGGTCGATCACGTTAACGGCGCGTTTCTTGCGGCAACTAAAAAAACCTGGCGCCGTATCTGCCCGCTGTGGCTGACGCTGTTCCAGGATACCTGGGAACTGATGGACGACACGCAGCCGCCGACCGATCAGCTGCCGCTCGCCGCGCTGCTGGACATGCTGGATTTAAAAACGGTTAACCTGGGTGACTGGATGAACTGGCCGGTCTCCAAGAAGATCGGCGGGCAGGAAGCCGTAGTTCCGAAAGAGGTGATTGGCGCGCACGGCGGTTTCCCTCTCTCAGAATGGCAAAAATATCTTGAGTCACCGGATAACAAACTGCTGTTCAAAGGTCAGGACTACACCCGCAAGGTGCGCTACCTGACGGACGAAGAGAAAAAGAATCAATAAAAAAAGGGGCCTCAGGCCCCTTTTTGATTACTTATCCCAGCTCAGAATCACTTTCCCTGACTGGCCGGAACGCATCGCGTCAAAGCCCTGCTGGAACTCATCGATGGAGAAACGGTGAGTGATAATCGGGGACAGATCCAGACCGGACTGGATCAGCGCCGCCATCTTGTACCAGGTCTCGAACATTTCGCGGCCATAGATGCCCTTAATGAACAGCCCCTTGAAGATGACCTTGTTCCAGTCGATAGACATATCCGACGGCGGAATACCCAGCATCGCAATACGACCGCCGTGGTTCATGGTGTCGAGCATGGTGCGAAACGCCGGTGGCGCGCCGGACATCTCCAGACCCACGTCAAAGCCTTCGGTCATGCCCAGCTCTTCCATCACGTCGCTCAGGCTCTCTTTCGAGACATCCACCGCACGGGTGACGCCCATTTTGCGCGCCAGCGACAGACGGTATTCGTTCACGTCGGTGATCACAACGTTGCGCGCACCCACGTGCTTCGCCACGGCTGCCGCCATAATGCCAATTGGGCCCGCGCCGGAGACCAGCACGTCTTCACCAACCAGGTCGAAAGAGAGCGCCGTGTGCACCGCATTGCCGAACGGGTCGAATATAGAGGCCAGATCGTCAGAAATATTGTCCGGGATTTTGAACGCGTTAAAGGCCGGGATCACCAGATATTCCGCGAAGCAGCCCGGACGGTTCACGCCCACGCCGATGGTATTACGGCACAGGTGAGTACGCCCGCCGCGGCAGTTACGGCAGTGGCCGCAGGTAATATGGCCTTCACCGGAGACGCGGTCGCCAATTTTGAAGCCTTTTACTTCCTGGCCGATACCCACCACTTCGCCGACATATTCGTGACCGACAACCATCGGTACCGGGATGGTTTTCTGCGACCACTGGTCCCAGTTATAGATGTGAACGTCAGTACCACAGATGGCCGTTTTACGAATTTTGATCAGCAGATCGTTATGACCGACTTCCGGCTCCGGCACGTCGGTCATCCAAATCCCTTCTTCCGCTTTCAGTTTGGATAACGCTTTCATCACACGTCCTCAGGCAATTACGCCCAGCTGTTTACCAATGCGGGTAAAGGCTTCTACCGCACGTTCAATTTGTTCAGGCGTATGCGCCGCAGACATCTGGGTGCGGATACGCGCCTGACCTTTTGGCACCACCGGGAAGAAGAACCCGGTGACGTAAATCCCTTCTTTCTGCAGTTCGCGGGCAAATTGCTGCGCGACGACCGCATCGCCGAGCATCACCGGAATGATCGCATGGTCGGCACCGGCCAGGGTAAACCCTGCGGCGCTCATTTTTTCACGGAACAGACGGGCGTTGGACCACAGGCGGTCGCGCAGCTCAGCGCCGGACTCCACCATCTCCAGCACTTTAATGGAGGCGGCAACAATCGCCGGCGCCAGGGAGTTGGAGAACAGATACGGACGGGAGCGCTGACGCAGCCACTCAACCACCTCTTTACGCGCGGCGGTATAGCCGCCGGACGCGCCGCCGAGCGCTTTGCCCAGCGTGCCGGTGATGATGTCCACGCGGCCCATCACGTCACAGTATTCGTGGGAGCCGCGGCCGTTTTCGCCGACAAAACCGACCGCGTGAGAGTCATCGACCATCACCAGCGCGTCGTATTTATCCGCCAGGTCGCACACGCCCTTCAGGTTGGCGATCACGCCGTCCATGGAGAATACGCCGTCGGTGGCGATCAGCACGTGGCGAGCACCCGCTTCACGAGCCTCTTTCAGGCGCGCTTCCAGCTCAACCATATCGTTGTTGGCGTAGCGGAAACGCTTCGCTTTACACAGGCGTACGCCGTCGATGATGGAAGCGTGGTTCAGGGCGTCGGAGATAATCGCATCTTCTGCACCGAGCAGGGTCTCAAACAGACCGCCGTTAGCGTCAAAGCAGGAGGAGTACAGGATCGCGTCTTCCATTCCGAGGAAGCTCGCCAGCTTTTGCTCAAGCTGTTTGTGGCTGTCCTGCGTACCGCAGATAAAGCGTACGGAGGCCATGCCGAAACCGTGGGTGTCCATGCCGTTTTTTGCAGCGGCAATCAGCTCAGGGTGATTTGCGAGACCTAAATAGTTGTTCGCACAAAAGTTGATCACATGGCTGCCGCCGGCAACGGTGATGTCCGCCTGCTGGGCAGACGTGATAATACGCTCTTCCTTGAACAACCCTTCCGCACGTGCGGTGTCGAGGTCGCTGTTTAACTGTTTGTAAAAATCACCACGCATTGCAATTCTCCAGACTCGGCAAATTTCGGGACATATTACCCAAACCTATAGTTCATGACGAGATGACACGTCATCTCTTGTCGTTTTTGCAGCATAAATCACGCGTACCCCTGCGCTGTGAAGGTGAATGGCTGAAGGGCAGCCATACTAATGATATGATAGAGACATTAGCGTCCGGGATTGTCCCCGGGCTCCACACTTCAAAGGTTACAGTTATGATCATCGTTACCGGCGGCGCGGGCTTTATCGGCAGCAATATTGTTAAGGCCCTCAATGACAAAGGCATCACCGACATCCTGGTGGTTGACAACCTGAAAGACGGCACCAAGTTCGTCAACCTGGTGGATCTGAACATCGCTGACTACATGGATAAAGAAGACTTCCTTATCCAGATTATGGCAGGCGAAGAGTTCGGCGAGATCGAAGCCATCTTCCACGAAGGTGCATGTTCTTCCACCACCGAGTGGGACGGTAAGTACATGATGGACAACAACTATCAGTACTCCAAAGAGATCCTGCACTACTGCCTGGAGCGTGAAATTCCGTTCCTGTACGCCTCCTCTGCTGCAACCTACGGCGGCCGCACCTCGGACTTCATCGAGTCCCGCGAGTATGAACAGCCGCTGAACGTCTACGGTTATTCTAAGTTTCTGTTCGACGAGTACGTGCGTCAGGTTCTGCCAGAAGCGAACTCGCAGATCGTCGGCTTCCGTTACTTCAACGTCTACGGACCGCGCGAAGGCCACAAAGGCAGTATGGCAAGCGTAGCGTTCCACCTGAACACCCAGCTGAATAACGGCGAAAGTCCGAAACTGTTCGAAGGCAGTGACGGCTTTAAGCGTGATTTCGTCTACGTAGGCGACGTTGCCGCAGTGAACCTGTGGTTCTGGGAAAACGGCGTATCCGGCATCTTCAACCTGGGGACCGGCCGCGCGGAGTCCTTCCAGGCAGTGGCTGACGCCACGCTGGCGTATCACAAAAAAGGCAGCATTGAGTACATTCCGTTCCCTGACAAGCTGAAAGGCCGTTATCAGGCATTCACGCAGGCCGATCTGACTAACCTGCGCGCAGCGGGTTATGACAAGCCGTTCAAGACCGTTGCCGAAGGCGTAACGGAATATATGGCCTGGCTGAACCGCGACGCGTAAGTATGAAGATTCTGGTGATCGGCCCGTCATGGGTGGGCGACATGATGATGTCGCAAAGTCTCTATCGCACGCTCAAGGCGCGCTATCCCCAGGCGATAATCGACGTGATGGCACCTGCATGGTGCCGTCCTCTGTTGTCGCGTATGCCGGAAGTGAATGAAGCCATCCCGATGCCGCTTGGCCACGGGGCGCTGGAAATCGGCGAACGCCGCAAACTCGGTCATAGACTTCGCGAGAAGCGCTACGATCGGGCGTATGTCCTGCCAAACTCCTTTAAATCCGCCCTGGTGCCCTTTTTTGCGGGGATACCGCACCGTACCGGCTGGCGCGGCGAAATGCGCTACGGCCTGCTGAACGATGCACGGGTGCTGGATAAAGAGGCCTGGCCGCTGATGGTGGAACGCTACGTGGCTTTGGCCTATGACAAAGGCGTGATGCGCAGTGCGAAAGACCTGCCGCAGCCGCTGCTCTGGCCACAGCTTCAGGTTAACGACGGTGAAAAATCCCAGACCTGTAACGCGTTTGGTCTTTCGTCTGAACGCCCGATGATTGGCTTTTGCCCTGGCGCCGAGTTCGGCCCGGCAAAACGCTGGCCGCACTATCATTATGCGGAGCTGGCGAAACAGCTGATTGACGAAGGCTACCAGATTGTCCTGTTCGGCTCGGCAAAGGACCACGAGGCAGGCAACGAAATTCTCGCGACGCTGAGTAATGAACAGCAGGCCTGGTGCCGCAACCTGGCGGGAGAAACGCAGCTTGAACAGGCGGTTATTCTGATTGCCGCCTGTAAGGCTGTAGTAAGTAACGATTCTGGCCTGATGCACGTCGCTGCCGCGCTCAACCGCCCGCTTGTGGCGCTGTATGGCCCAAGTAGCCCGGACTTCACGCCCCCGCTTTCTCATAAAGCGCGCGTCATTCGCCTGATCACCGGCTACCACAAAGTGCGCAAAGGCGATGCCGCAGAAGGCTATCATCAGAGCCTGATCGACATTACCCCAGAGCGCGTTCTCGAAGAACTTAACGAACTGCTGCTGAGCGAAGAAGGATAACGAATGCGGGTACTGATCGTTAAAACCTCTTCGATGGGCGATGTTCTGCATACGCTGCCGTCACTGACGGACGCCATGCGGGCCATTCCCGGCATTCGTTTTGACTGGGTAGTGGAAGAAGGTTTCGCGCAGATCCCCACCTGGCATGAAGCGGTTGACCGCGTGATCCCGGTGGCGATTCGCCGCTGGCGCAAAGCGTGGTTCTCCGCGCCAATTAAAGCCGAACGCAAAGCCTTCCGTGAGGCGGTACAGGCACAACATTACGACGCTATCATCGACGCCCAGGGGCTGGTGAAAAGCGCTGCGCTGGTGACGCGTCTGGCACATGGCGTAAAGCACGGCATGGACTGGCATACCGCCCGCGAACCGCTGGCGAGCATGTTCTATAACCGCCGCCACTACATCGCAAAGCAACAGCATGCCGTCGAACGTACACGCGAGCTGTTTGCAAAAAGTCTGGGCTATGCCAAACCGGAAACCCAAGGCGACTACGCCATTGCACAGCACTTTTTGCGCAATACAGATCCCTGTGCTCAGCCTTATCTTGTGTTCCTGCATGCCACAACTCGCGACGATAAACACTGGCCGGAAACGCACTGGCGAAGCCTGATTGAACTAATGCAACCTACCGGCATCCATATTAAACTGCCCTGGGGCGCTGAACATGAGCGGCAGCGTGCAGAGCGTCTGGCTGCAGGATTTTCGCACGTCGAGGTATTGCCGAAACTCACGCTGGCGCAGGTTGCTGCACAGCTGGCGGGGGCGAATGCTGTTGTTTCCGTTGATACCGGTTTAAGCCATTTAACCGCGGCGCTGGATCGTCCGAATATTACGATTTTTGGTCCGACCGATCCCGGATTGATCGGGGGTTACGGTAAGAACCAGCATCAGATGGTCAGCCCGACCCAGCAAACGAAGGATATCAGCGCAGATGCTATTTTTTCATTTTTACAGGGCAGCCGTTGGCTTTCCAACAGGGATATCTAACGCATGAGTTACGTATTTCTGCTGATTTTACTTTTTCCGGTAAAGCTTATCCGGAAGCTGTTCCGCAAAGAGACAGGTAAAAACCTGGTCATTCAGACAGCTAAAATCGGCGATTTTGTTAATGCAACGCCCCTTCTGGCATACCTTCAAAAAAGCGACGTACTCATCAGTCGTAGCGTGGGTGCGCTGGCGAAGCATGATGAGACGATCGATGAGATTTTTTTTATCGAGCAGCATAAGCGTAACCTGTGGCGAAAACTGGTCTTTGCCTGCCGGATCATGAATCGCTATGACAATGTCTATCTCCTGCAACCTAACAGCGTAAATCTCTTTTTCGCCTCCGTGTGTAATGCTAAAAACAAACAGTTTTTAAGCACTTACACGCACAGATGGTATCACGGTATTTTCTATGCCACGGCAGACGGTATTGTTGAACATGGTAAGAAGACTCTTTCGGTCACGAACTATCTCAAACTGGCCGATCGCACCTTAACCTGGCAAGACTCGCCAAAGCACGCCACAAAGCCACTTTTCAAACCCGCAACCTATCCGGCAATCCTTGATAAACCCGGTGTGATCCGCATTGGCATCAGCGTAGCCGCCGGAAATAAAGCGAAAACCGTTCCGCCGGTCATCTGGAAGCAAATTGCCGATCGTCTCGCTGACCTGCCTTGCGAATTTTATGTTTTTGGCGCCCCAAATGAACAATCGTGGATGGACGATATCACCCGCGCTTATGGTGAACTACCCAACTTTATTAATCTGATTGGCAAAATCTCGCTTGAAGAGCTGCCGTGGGCCATTTCTAAAATGGATTGTTATATCGCCTCTGACTCGGGGAACGTTTACATCGCCGATGCCGTCGGAGTGCCAGTTATCCTATTGTTCGGGCCTTGTTGCCACTATGAACAGCGTCCGCTGGGCAACGTGTTACTAATTGGAAATGATGACAACATTTGCTCATACGTTTTTGAAACACGGTATTACTTCTCACAGAGCAGAGAAGAACTCTTCGCTGTAACTGAAGAATCGCTACGTGACCTCAAACATTTTATTTGCGAGTTATCAACAACTAACGCAACCGCATACTCCTTTGATGCTCAGGGAAAATAATTACTATGGCTTTTCTAAGCATCATTATTGCCGCGCATAACGCTAAAGATACGCTTCACGCAACCCTGGAAAGCCTGCAAAACGCAATTGATGGTGCGGGCAACGATGTAGAGATCATTATCTTTAACGACAGCTCCAATGACTCAACGCAGGATATTATTGAAGCCTGGCTGCCAGCGTTTCCAAATGCCCAGTCCCGATACGTTGAGTACCGTAACGTAGGTCATGTTCGAAACAGTGCCCTCTCGCTGGCCTCAGGTGAATATATTACCATGCTGGATAGCGATGACCGATTGAAACCAGGCAGCATCAGGGACGCAGTGGCCTTTCTCAAAAAAGAACGCCCTGATATGCTACTGACGCGCCTGCTGGAAATTCGCGACACTAAGAAAATCACCGCCGACTGGCAGGATTTCTCTCCTGTTGCTTTGTCACAGCATGAAGCAATAAAGCGGTTCCTGCAGCACAAAGATTTTCAGGCACATCTCATCGGGCAATTCATGCATCGAAAATTGTATGCAAACAACCCGATTCCTTCGATGATCTGCTATGAAGATTTCGCCGTATTTCCCGGCATGCTGATGCAATCGAGTAAAATAGTTTATCAGCGTCAGGGACACTATTATTACATTAAACGTGGCGACAGTTTGTCGAGTCGACTCGACGCCAGTAAAATCGCTATGCTGGTTGAATGCACACTACAGATGGAAAAAACATTTCCGCCATCATTTAGACACCTTGTGAATTGTCACTGGTTTGATATTTACAGTAACCACCGCAAGCATCTGACTGACCAGCAACTCAAACTGGTTAAGCAGCGGGTAAACGCTCTTTATTCTTTCTCTTTTTTCTTCTCCAGAGATGTACGTTTCAGCTACAAAAAAAGGGTCATTGAGGCATTATGGAAAAAGTAAAACTGCGGCTTTATCAGCTTACGCTGATTTTGAGCCTTATTTCGCTTGCGCTGGCGCTGCTGAGTTCAGGTAAGCAGCGCGAGTTTTTCTATATTGCAATTTATGCCAGCATCATCGGTTTAGCTTGCGAATATAAAAAGATCACAGTGCGCCCTTTTACTATCGCATTGCCGATTTTATTAATCGGGTTGCTTAATCTTATCTGGTATATGGTGTATGAATATCATAGCGAGGGTTTGAACGTTTATAGCGATTATCTCGGTGCAAGTAAAAAATTGATTCTGGCGAGTATCCTTATATTCTATCTTGACCGGTTTAAGTCTTACATTGATCAAGCATCCTTCCAGAAATATTTCTTATACGCTTCTGGTGCTGGGTTTATGCTTGCTACTGGCTATGGCTTATGGCAAGCATCGCAGGGTATGGGGCGTATCGAGATGGCCATAAACCGTGCAACCGTGTCGGCCTATGTTTACTCTGTACTGTCACTGGCGTTTGTATATAGCCTTTATCTACAGAAAAATATAAAACTGTATGTAGCCGCAGGACTCATCATCTTAATCTCTTACTTTGTCATTCTTCTAACGGGCACGCGTGCCGCAATGGGATTATATTTACTCCTGGCGATTATACTCACGCTCTACCACTTCAGAAGAATACACCTTAAATCAACGTTGATTTTCTTATGCATTGTGGCGGGCATTGTTGTCGTTAGCTACAAGCCATTAATTTTACCAAAGATACAACAAACACAAATTGAAGTTGAAAATTACCAAAAAGGTAATGATGCAACCTCGCTCGGCGCACGTTTCTCTATGTGGAGTGTGGGTATTCAAAACGGACTTGCCCATCCTTTAGGGCAATCAGTTGAAGACCGCGAAGTATGGACACAGCAATATGTGAAAAATGGGCATCCACATCTCGCAACCGCACTCGATTATATCAAAGTGCATCTGCATAATGAGTTTATTGAAAAATACTCACTGCAAGGGATCCCCGGGCTAGCGATATTATTCTTTGCCTATATATCGATGTTCGCTTACGCACTAAAAAACAAAAATGGCCTGCTGCTGACGACCCTGCTTCTTTTATTACTCTACGGCATGACGGACGTCATACTATTGAGTTCAGAGGCCTTAATTTTCTTTGTCACTGTGTTTGCGCTGAGTACACCTTTTTCGCAAACCAGGCAACGTTAATGATAGTGCCCGCCTTGCGGGCATTATTTTTTCTTGTATTGATAAAACTCCGCCAGCGTCATCCCTACCGTCTTATCGGATAACCAGCCAAAGAGCGTTTCTAAATCCTGATACAACCCTTCTATCGCTGCCTCATCTTTAAACGTAGGACTTCCGCCTGGCATAAATTCCGACGAATGAAGCATAAACTCCACGTACTCATTTCCCTGCGACAGACATTGCTGTGCGACCTGAATCATTTGCGCCGCATTCCCACCGGACGGTCTTAGCCAGTTGACGGACGGGGAACGGTATTTACCCCGAAGCCGATCGTAACCCTGTTTGATCGTGTTCAACCACGCCGGGTGCTTATACTGAATGCTCATCGGCACTTCAAGTAATGGGCTATTACCTGCCCGGGAAATATTGTCTAAGTCCATGAAATAGGCGTGGTCGGGGAAATGCTGGTAATCCGTTCCGCCATTGCCCTGCGGGGCGCCTTTCGCATTGCGCCAGTTCACGCGTGGCGTCACGGAGCAATCAACCTGGTAACCCAGTTCAACGAGCAATTTTGCATAGCGACTGTCAAATGCCCAACGTCCGGCACGGTGGCTTAACATTTTGGTCTGGAAGGTCTCTTCCAGCAGTCGGGTCATGAACAGCACTTTCTCGCGCATCATCTCATCCGAAAATTCAATCAGATAAGGCTGCCAGCACCAGTCATCTCCCGTGAGATCGTGTTCCGGCGGGCTATTCCATGCGTGGAGGTGCATTCCCACCTCCCCCTGACCGCGGGCGATCGCGTCCCTTGCGAATTCGATGAAAACGGGCTCGATCGCCATCTCATAATTGGTCAGCCACACGGGCTTAAAGCCGAAACGCTCGCAAAGCGTCTGGAAACGCGCCAGATAGCGCGCATTTTCCGTTTTAATGACGCGGTGATTTTGCCAGAGATTATCGCCCTCAGTATCAATTGTGATGATAAACGCTGGTTTGTTCATAATGAGTCCGCAAGACAGGAAAGTTAGCGCTATGTTACGCACTCTCCAAAGCATGAGTAAACCCTTCCAGGGAAATTACTGAGATTATGGAGAAAGAGTGCAAGTCGCTAACAGGTCTATTAGAATTGCCATCAGTACAACGCCGATAAGATGATGATGAATAACTTACCTGACACACCTGATTTGCGCATTTTACTTATCAAACTCCGCCATCATGGCGACATGTTGCTGACCACTCCCGTCATTGATTCGTTACGTCAAAAATGGCCGCAGGCGCAGATTGATGTCCTGCTGTATGAAGAAACCCGCGATATGCTCGCCGCGCATCCAGCGATCGGTACAATTTATGGAATCGATCGCAAATGGAAACAGCTGGGCACGCTGAAGCATCTTCAAAAAGAGTGGCAGTTGTTGTGTGCGTTAAGAAATCAGCATTATCATCTGGTAATTAACCTTGCCGATCAATGGCGTAGCGCGATCGTTACCCGTTTCACCGGTGCCCCCGTTCGCCTCGGATTTGCGTTTAACAAACGCAATAGTGCGTTCTGGCGTTTTTGTCATACCGATCTGGTCTCTGTCGACGGCCATAAATCCCTGCATACGGTCGAACAGAATCTCTCCATTTTGGCACCATTGCCGATCGCGCCACAGCCTGCCGTAACCATGGCCTACACCGAAGAAGACTGGGATCATGCCCGTCAAAGATTGACGCAGAAAGGTGTGGGCGACAGCTATATCGTGATCCAACCGACGTCCCGCTGGTTCTTTAAATGCTGGAGCGAAGACAAGATGGCGCAAACCATGACTGCTCTGCAGCAGGATGGTCATACGATTGTGCTCACCGCGGGGCCGGATAAAAAAGAGCTGGCGATGATCGATCGCATTCTCGCTGCCGCACCCAAAACCGGCGTGGTTTCGCTGGCAGGCCAGTTGACGCTGCGTCAACTGGCATCGCTTATCGATCATGCCTCTCTGTTTATTGGCGTTGACTCCGTTCCAATGCATATGGCCGCCGCGCTGCAAACGCCCTGCGTGGCATTGTTTGGTCCATCAAAACTGACATTCTGGTCACCGTGGCAGGTTAAAGGGGAAGTGATCTGGGCCGGCGATTACGGCCCGCTGCCCGATCCGGATGCCATTGATACTAAAACGAAAGAACGCTATCTCGATGCCATTCCTGTTGATGCAGTCGTCTCCGCTGCAAGGAGATATCTGTCATGAAAAACCATCGTCTGGCCATTGTTCGCCAAAAATATCGCCCTGATGGCGGGGCAGAGCGCTTCGTTTCGCGAGCTCTCACCGCATTGAGCAATCAGAACCTTGAACTCAACGTCATCACGCGTGAGTGGCAGGGAGAGAAGCAAGACGACTGGCATATCCACATTTGCAACCCTCAAAAATGGGGCCGCATCAGTCGAGAACGCGGGTTTGCACAAGCCGCGCGTGCGCTGTGGCAGCAACAGCAGTTTGATATTGTTCAAAGCCATGAGCGCATCCCGGGTTGTGATATCTATCGCGCGGGTGATGGAGTGCATCGTCGCTGGCTGCTTCAGCGCGCGCGCATTTTACCTGCCTGGCGTGCGCAAATGCTGATGTATGACCGCTATCACCGCTACGTGATGCGCGCGGAACGGGACATGTATCAGGCACCTGAGTTAAAAGCCGTAATTTGTAATGCGGAGATGATCAAACGCGAAATCGTTGAAGACTTTGATATTGACGCAAATAAAATCCATGTGATTTATAATTCTATTGATTCCAGCCGATTCGTTCCGGCCCAGGAGACGCAACGTGCGATTTTGCGCCAACAATTTGGTTTGCCGGTCAATGCGGTGGTGTTCTGTTTTGTAGGATCAGGGTTTGAACGAAAAGGGTTGGCGAGCGCCATACGCGCTATTGCTGGAACATCAGCCTGGCTGATTGTGGTTGGACAAGATAAAGCAGAAAATCGTTATCGCGACCTCGCCCGTTCGTTAGGCTGCGAGGGGCAAATCCGTTTCCTGGGGGTGCAAAAAGAAACTCTGCCTTTTTATCAGCTATCCGATGGTTTACTGTTACCAACGCTGTATGATCCCTTTCCTAACGTTATTCTTGAAGCGATGGCCTGCGGCTTGCCCGTCATTACTTCAGAGAGTTGCGGTGGTGCAGAGTTTATTCAACAAGGCCAGAACGGATTTTATTGTGACGCGCTTGATATCAGTACATTGAAGGAAGCGGTAGCCGCTATCCCTTCACTGGAAAAAAATAACAATATGGGACGAGCAGCACGTGAACGTGTAAAAGACGCCACTCCCGAAAAACTGTCAAGTCAGCTTATTACGCTTTATCAAAAATTACTGGATTAAAAATGCGCATCCTAATGATTATTGATGGTTTACCCGGTGGAGGAGCTGAAAAAACGGTTCTTACACTCTCCCGCGGATTAATAGATATGGGGCATCAGGTCTCTCTATTCTCTCTGCGGAAAGTGTGCGACTACGCCATCCCGGAGGGCATCGATTATCAGGTTGTTCAAGACACATGTAAAAAACCGTGGCGAAAGCTGACGGAAATTCCACGCCGCGCCCAATTGCTGGATCAAGCTATTGAGCGGGCTGAACGCAGCGGCAAATTTGATGTGGTGTTCTCTCATCTGCACAAAACAGACCGGATTGTGGCGCACTGCCGCGCCCTTGAACGTAACAAAGTTTGGTTCTGCGTGCATGGCATGTTCTCGTTCTCCTATCTTCGCCATCGCAGCGGGCTTTCGCGCTGGTTTAAACATCTTAAAATTCGTCATACCTACGAAAACCGCAACGTCGTCGCCGTCTCAGGCGCCGTGTTGAACGATCTTTCCGAGACGCTGGCACTCAATCTTCGACGCAAAGCGGTTATCCATAATCCTTTCGATATTCCTGAAATTCAGCGTCTGGCGGATGCGCCCTTCGAGATGCAGGGAAAGGATTACATCATTCATGTTGGCCGCTTCCATGAGCACAAACGCCACGACCGTCTCTTACGCGCGTTCGCCCTGAGTAAAATTGACACAACGCTGGTCATGATGGGCAATGGATCTGACGCTCAAATTCAAAAACTCAAGCAGCTTGCCCGCGATTTGGGCATTGAAAACAAAACGGTTTTCCGCCCGTTCGAGTCCAATCCCTATCCCTGGATTAAAGGGGCACGCCTTTTAGTGTTAAGTTCTGACTGCGAAGGTTTTGGTAATGTGCTGGTCGAAGCCATTATCTGCCAGACGCCACCGGTCAGTACAAATTGCCCAGGAGGCCCTGCCGAAATCCTTACCGGGGCTTTAGCTCGCGGGCTGGCAGAGTTAAATGACGCCTCACTGGCAAAAACGCTGGCGGATATTTATACCGCCCCGCCGGTCGTTGGCGATGCAACTATCGCGTCGTTCGGTATCAATGCCATTTGCCAGCAATATGTTGCTCTGGTCGACAATCAAAAATAATCAGGTTTTTTATGCAAAATTCTGCCCCATTGTTAAGCGTGGTGGTTGCCGTTTATAACGGTGAAGCTTTCCTGGATCAGTTCTTTACCTGCCTTGTCCATCAACGCATCGACAGCATGGAAGTCATCATTGTTAATGACGGCTCTACTGACCGCTCGATGGAGATCGTCGAGAAATGGCGAGAAAAACTGCCGCAGATGCAGGTCATAGAACAGCAAAACCAGGGGGTATCCATCGCGCGTAATACCGGTCTGGCCGTTGCGACGGGTCAATATCTCTCTTTCCCGGATATTGATGATGTCTTTAAACCAGGCATGTACCAGCGTCTGCTGGATATGGCCGTCACGCAGGATCTGGATGTCGCCACCTGTAACGGGAACTACGTCTGGGAGAATAACAAGAAGCCCTCGCGCCCGATTTTTCCTGAAGACAAACTGGCTTCGACAGGGGTCATGGCTGGCCCTGCGTGGTTAAAAATGGCGTTGGATTCTCGCAAATTCCTTCACGTCACCTGGCTGAACATCTATCGCCACGACTTTATCCGTAAACACAGCTTCCATTTTGAACCCGGCCTGCGCCATCAGGATATTCCGTGGACCACCGAAGTGCTGCTCGCGGCAGAGCGGGTTCAGTACACCAGTGAACGTTATTACGACTACTACATTCACTCTGCATCGGTGTCCCATATGCCGGACAATGACGACACGCTGATTCGTTCCGCGCGTCACTACATGAAAATCCTGCAGATGCTCGACGCCATCAATCAGCGTTACCCGGATAAGGTAAAAGGGATCCCTGCCTGCCACTGGCAAATTGCCAAAGAGGGGCTGGGAATTATTCACACCTTTGACAACATGAAGGATGAGAAGAAGAAATCAATGATTATTAAAGAGTTCTTCGAAACAGGCATCTGGAAACTCATCTGGAAAAGTGCAAAAAGTCCGCGTCTGCGCTGGCGGCTGGGTAGACGTTATTTCCGTTTGAAACGGTATCTGGCATAAGAGATAGCTTTACCTGGCCTAAATGCTTAGAATTTGCCCGCCGAAACTAAAAAAACGGATAATCGCTTGGAATTGTTGTATACCGCTCTGCTCTACATCATTCAGCCACTGGTGTGGCTGAGACTGTTGCTTCGTAGCCGGAAAGCGCCTGCGTATCGTAAACGCTGGGCTGAACGCTATGGCTTCTGCCGCAATAAAGTCGTACCGGACGGTATTTTGCTGCATTCCGTTTCTGTTGGTGAAACGCTGGCGGCGATCCCGCTGGTTCGCGCCCTGCGTCACCGCTACCCTTCACTGCCAATCACCGTCACGACGATGACGCCAACCGGCTCGGAGCGCGCGTTATCCGCTTTCGGTAAAGACGTGCAGCATGTTTATCTGCCTTACGATCTGCCCTGCGCCATGAATCGTTTCCTCAACACCGTGCGCCCGAAGCTGGTGATCGTGATGGAAACCGAACTGTGGCCGAACATGATTTCCGCCCTGCATGCTCGTAAAATCCCGCTGGTCATTGCCAACGCGCGTCTCTCAGAGCGCTCGGCGAAAGGTTACGGCAAGCTGGGTAAATTTATGCGCCGCCTGCTCAGTAAGATCACGCTGATTGCCGCGCAGAATGAAGAAGATGCAGCACGCTTTATCTCTCTGGGCCTGAAACGCAACCAGCTTGCGGTAACGGGAAGCCTGAAATTTGATATTTCTGTAACCCCTGAACTCGCAGCTCGCGCCATCACGCTGCGTCGCCAGTGGGCTCCACGTCGTCAGGTCTGGATTGCAACCAGTACCCATGATGGCGAAGAAGAGATCATCCTGCAGGCTCACCGCAAGCTGCTGGAAAAATTCCCTGATTTACTGCTGATCCTCGTGCCTCGCCATCCGGAGCGTTTTAAAGATGCCCGTGAAATGGTCCAGAAAGGCGGCTTCAGCTTCACGCTGCGCAGCAGCGGTGAAATCCCTTCCGGCAGCACCCAGGTGGTGATTGGCGATACGATGGGCGAGCTGATGCTGCTGTACGGCATTGCTGACCTCGCGTTTGTCGGTGGTAGCCTGGTCGAGCGCGGCGGTCATAACCCGCTGGAGCCGGCAGCCCACGCCATTCCGGTGCTGATGGGACCGCACACGTTTAACTTCAAAGACATCTGCGCGAAATTACAGCAGGCCGATGGTTTAATTACCGTGACCGATGCGGATTCGGTGGTCAAAGAGGTATCGACCCTTCTGACTGACGAAGATTATCGCCTGTGGTACGGCCGCCATGCCGTCGAAGTACTGCACCAGAACCAGGGCGCACTGACCCGTCTGCTGCAGCTTCTGCAACCTTATCTGCCTCAGCGGAGCCACTAATGTCAACGCGTCTGTCGGTCGTGATGATCGCCAAAAACGCCGCCGACCTGCTTCCGGACTGCCTGGCGTCGGTTGCCTGGGCTGACGAGATTGTCGTGCTCGACTCCGGAAGTACGGATGATACGGTAGATGTTGCCCGGGCTGCGGGCGCAAAAGTCTTTACCGATACGGACTGGCAAGGCTATGGCATCCAGCGCCAGCGCGCGCAGGGGTATGCCACCGGTGATTATGTATTGATGCTCGACACTGACGAGCGCATCACGCCGGAGCTTCAGCAGGCCATTCAGGCGGTGCTTTCTTCGCCCCAGCCTGGCGCCGTATACAGCATTGCCCGCCGCAACTACTTCCTTGGTCGTTTTATGCGCCACAGCGGCTGGTATCCCGATCGCGTCATGCGCCTGTACGAGCGCGAGCGATATCAGTACAATGACAATCTGGTTCATGAATCCCTGAGCTGCGATAGCGCCCAGGTCATCCCCCTGAGGGGCGATTTGCTGCATCTGACCTGCCGTGATTTCGCGAGCTTCCAGCGTAAACAGCTCAACTATGCCACCGCATGGGCGCAGGAGCGTCACCAGCGCGGCAAGAAAGCCTCGCTGACGGGTATCTTCACCCATACGCTGGGCGCGTTTCTGAAAACGCTGCTGCTGCGTGGTGGCGTGCTGGACGGTAAGCAGGGCTGGTTACTCGCGGTAGTAAATGCCCAGTATACTTTCAACAAATACACCGAGCTGTGGGCGCTCTGCCGCGGCTACTCAGAGAAAACGTGAGCCATGAGCACAAAAGCGATTTATCCGGGTACCTTCGATCCGATCACCAACGGTCATCTTGATATCATCACCCGTGCGGCGAGCATGTTCGATAAGGTGATCCTGGCCATTGCCGCCAGCCCCAGCAAAAAGCCGATGTTTGATCTCAACGAGCGCGTGCAGCTCGCCACCGATGCCATTTCGCACCTACCGAATGTTGAGGTGGTCGGGTTTAGCGATCTGATGGCTAACTTCGCCCGCGCTCAGCAGGCCAATATTCTGATCCGCGGCTTACGCGCGGTGGCAGACTTCGAGTATGAGATGCAGCTGGCGCACATGAATCGCCACCTGATGCCGGAGCTGGAAAGCGTGTTTCTGATGCCCTCCAAAGAGTGGTCGTTTATCTCGTCCACGCTGGTAAAAGAGGTGGCGCGCCATCATGGGGACGTTACCCATTTCCTGCCGGTTAACGTCCACCAGGCGTTGATGGAAAAGCTCAAGTAGCCCTATTTCTGGCACTGACGGCAGTAGAACGTGGCGCGCTGGGCGTGCTTCGTGGCAATAATGGGCGTACCGCAGACTCTGCACGGTTCGCCTTTACGGCCATACACCTGCAGCTCCTGGGCAAAATAGCCCGGCTTGCCGTCACTTTGCAGGAAGTCCTTCAGCGTTGTTCCCCCCTGTTCAATCGAGCGCAGCAATACGGCTTTAATCACCCGGACCAGTAGCTCGCACTCCTCCGCAGACAGCGAAGAGGCCAGCCGATCGGGATGGATCCCGGCGGCAAACAGCGATTCGCTGGCATAGATATTCCCCACGCCGACCACCAGCTTGTTATCCATCAGCCAGGGCTTAATCGGGCTTATCTTCTTCGCACACTTTGCCTTGAGGTATTCCGCGTTAAACGCGTCTGAGAGTGGCTCGGGGCCCAGATGCGCAAGCACGTTATGCCCTTCAAGCTCCTTCGTCCACAGCCACGCGCCAAAGCGCCGTGGGTCGGTGTAACGGAGCACTTTGCCGTTGCTCATCACCAGATCGACATGGTCGTGCTTTTCCGCAGGCAGTTCTTCGGTAAGAATGCGCAGGCTTCCGGACATCCCCAGGTGGATAATGATCCAGCCGTCGGGCAGCTCCAGCAGCAGGTATTTCGCGCGACGCTGTACGCTCAGGACGGGTTTGTCACTTAACGCGTGGATCTCATCGGACACCGGCCAGCGCAGACGTCCATTGCGGATCACCGCGTGAAGAATCGTCGCGCCGACCAGATGGGGCTCAATACCGCGGCGGCTGGTTTCTACCTCAGGTAATTCAGGCATGGTTCCTCCGTTGAGATACAGAATGCAAAAAACCCCGCAGTTGCGGGGTTTTTCGTTACAAGGAGACTAAAATTATTTGATTTTAGCTTCTTTGTACAGTACGTGCTGGCGTACAACTGGATCGAATTTTTTCAGTTCCAGTTTTTCCGGCTTAGTACGTTTGTTCTTCGTGGTGGTGTAGAAGTGACCTGTACCAGCAGAAGAAACCAGCTTGATTTTCTCGCGAATACCTTTAGCCATGATTTATTTCCTCTTTAAGTACTTAGTACTTTTCGCCACGGGCACGCAGTTCAGACAGAACTGTATCGATGCCTTTCTTATCGATTACACGCATACCTTTAGCAGATACGCGCAGGGTGACAAAACGCTTCTCGCTCTCAACCCAGAAACGGTGAGAGTGCAGGTTCGGCAGGAAACGGCGTTTAGTCGCGTTCAGTGCGTGGGAACGGTTGTTACCGGTCACCGGACGCTTGCCAGTAACTTGGCAGACTCGGGACATGTCTATTCTCCAAAAATCAAATTAGCTCGAGCTTCGTATGGGGTATCGGCGCCTCGTCAGGCTTTACAGCCCGGTCATCGCATAGTTCTAAGTGAACTCTCGATTGCCAGGCCCAAATGCCAAACCCGAGATTCTCAAAGGTGGCGTAGTATACGCTGACTCGGCGGTGTGCTCAAGTCCCGAACAGACAAAGATCCCGATGGATCGCGAGAAATAGCCTAAATCCAGCCATGTTCTGCGAAAGAAATGTACTCACCGCGGCCAATTATCAGATGGTCCAGCACACGAATGTCCATGAATTGACAGCATTTGATAATGCGTTCGGTGATTTCTTTGTCAGCTCTGCTCGGTTCTGCACAGCCAGAGGGGTGATTATGCGCGAGGATCACGCCCGCTGCATTCACTTTTATCGCTTCCCGCACAATTTCACGCGGATGCACCTCAACGTGGCTCAATGTGCCCGCAAAGAGACAGCTATGTTTAAGCACTCGATTTCTGTTATCGACAAAGATCACCATAAAGATCTCGCGTTCAATATCGGTTAACTGACTTTGCAGGAATTCACGCGTCATTTCTGGCGTCAGGATCGGATCTTCCTTCTCCATGCGGACATTATAAAAACGGCGGGCAAGTTCAGCTATGCCCCTCAGCTGGGCATACTTCGCCACGCCGATCCCCTCTACGTGCTTAAACTGCGCCAGATCGGCGGTCAGTAAACCGTAGAGCGAACCGAAATGTGCTATCAGCTCTTTTGCCAGCGTAAATACCGTTTTTCCGGGCGTTCCGGTACGTAAAAAGAGCGCCAGCAGTTCATCGTCTTTTAACAGGGTGACGCCATAGCGCAGCAGTTTTTCGCGCGGCAGCAGCTCCTCATCCTTTTCTTCCATGCCCTTTCTCCCTTTTTTAACCTCATGCTGCCACAGGCCAATCCGTCGCTCGACGACCACATTGCGTTCTTGCGTAGCGGCTCGCAAAGTGGCCGAAGGACAAAATCACCCCGCTTTGGGGATTGTGATAAAATGCCTGCTCTCTGGTGAAACCCAACAGGAAAGAATCATGATGAGCCTGGCCGGTAAAAAAATCGTTCTTGGCGTGAGCGGCGGCATTGCTGCTTATAAAGCGCCGGACCTCGTGCGTCGCCTGCGCGAGCGAGGGGCTGATGTGCGGGTCGCGATAACCGAAGGCGGTAAAGCCTTTATCACTCCCCTGAGCCTGCAGGCCGTTTCAGGATACCCGGTTTCTGACAGCCTGCTCGATCCGGCCGCCGAAGCCGCGATGGGCCATATTGAACTGGGTAAATGGGCAGACCTGGTTATCCTCGCCCCCGCCACGGCCGATTTAATCGCTCGGGTGGCGGCCGGTATGGCAAACGACCTGGTTTCCACCATTTGTCTGGCCACGCCTGCGCCTGTTGCCGTCGTTCCTGCTATGAACCAGCAGATGTACCGTAATGCGGCCACCCAGCACAATCTTGAGACGCTGGCCTCACGCGGACTGCTTATCTGGGGACCGGACAGCGGCAGCCAGGCCTGCGGCGACGTTGGCCCGGGTCGCATGCTTGATCCGCTGACGATTGTTGATATGGCCGCCGCCCATTTTTCGCCTGTCAACGATCTGCAACATCTCAACATCATGATTACCGCGGGCCCTACGCGCGAGCCGCTGGACCCGGTGCGCTATATCACCAATCACAGCTCCGGTAAGATGGGTTTTGCCATTGCCGCCGCAGCGGCGAAGCGCGGCGCGAACGTCACGCTGGTGAGCGGCCCGGTATCGCTGCCTACCCCTGCGTTTGTGAAGCGAATTGACGTTACCACCGCGCTGGAGATGGAAGCCGCCGTGCAGGCGCATGCTCAAAGCCAGCAGATTTTTATCGGCTGTGCAGCCGTTGCAGACTATCGTGCCGAGACGATCGCCGAGGCTAAAATTAAAAAGCAAGGCGATGAATTAACAATAAAAATGGTGAAAAACCCGGACATTGTTGCCGGTGTCGCCACACTAAAAAGCCATCGTCCATACGTTGTTGGGTTTGCCGCAGAAACGAATAATGTGGAAGAATATGCCCGGCAAAAACGTACCCGCAAAAACCTCGATTTGATTTGCGCGAACGACGTATCGCTGGCCACACAGGGATTTAACAGCGACAGCAACGCACTGCACCTTTTCTGGCAGGATGGAGATAAAGTCTTACCGCTTGAGCGCAAGGAACTCCTGGGCCAACAATTACTGGACGAGATCGTTACCCGTTATGATGAAAAAAATCGACGTTAAGATTCTGGACCCGCGTGTTGGCGAGCTATTCCCGCTGCCAACCTATGCCACCTCCGGCTCTGCCGGTCTTGACCTGCGCGCCTGTCTCGATGACGCCGTAGAACTGGCTCCGGGTGCCACTACCCTGGTTCCAACTGGCCTGGCGATTCACATTGCTGACCCGTCTCTGGCAGCGGTGATCCTGCCGCGTTCTGGTCTGGGCCATAAGCACGGCGTTGTGCTGGGTAACCTGGTGGGTCTGATTGACTCCGACTATCAGGGTCAACTGATGGTCTCCGTCTGGAACCGTGGTCAGGACAGCTTCACCATTGAACCAGGCGAGCGTATCGCACAGATGGTCTTTGTACCGGTGGTACAGGCAGAATTTAACCTGGTGGCAGACTTTGACGCCACCGACCGTGGCGAAGGCGGCTTCGGCCATTCCGGGCGCAAATAACGGCCCGAAAGACACGTATCTCACAGCGTCATAATGCAATAACAAACCGCAAACGCCAGTTTGCGGTCGCTGTGTGGATGCCAGCCTGGCAAGTGCTTATTTTCAGGGGTATTTTGTAACATGGCAGAAAAACAAACCGCGAAAAGGAATCGTCGCGAAGAAATACTTCAATCTCTGGCTCTGATGCTTGAATCCAGCGATGGCAGTCAACGCATCACCACCGCTAAACTGGCCGCCTCTGTGGGCGTGTCTGAGGCGGCGCTGTACCGTCATTTTCCGAGCAAAACCCGGATGTTCGACAGCCTGATCGAATTCATTGAAGACAGCCTGATCACGCGCATCAACCTGATTCTGAAAGATGAAAAAGACACGACCGCGCGTCTGCGTCTGATTGTGCTGTTAATCCTGGGCTTCGGTGAACGCAATCCGGGCTTAACCCGTATCCTCACCGGCCACGCGCTGATGTTTGAACAGGACAGACTGCAGGGCCGCATTAACCAGCTTTTCGAGCGAATTGAAGCGCAGCTGCGCCAGGTACTGCGCGAAAAGAAAATGCGTGAGGGCGAAGGTTACAGCATTGATGAAACGCTGCTGGCGAGCCAGATTCTGGCGTTTTGTGAAGGCATGCTCTCCCGCTTTGTGCGTAGCGAATTCAAATACCGTCCAACGGACGATTTTGAAGCCCGCTGGCCGTTAGTGGCTGCTCAGCTGCAGTAATCCGTAAGCCCGGTAAGCGTCGCGCCACCGGGCAATTTAACTACACCCCGAACTCTTCCCGGTACGCACGTACCGCCGCCAGATGGTCCGCCATCTCAGGCTTCTCTTCCAGATACGCAATCAGCTCTTTCAGGGTGATAATCGACGTCACTTTACAGCTGTAATCGCGCTCAACTTCCTGAATAGCGGAAATTTCACCGCGACCACGCTCCTGACGATCCAGAGAAATTAGCACGCCAGCAAGCGTCGCACCGTTGGCCTGGATAATCTCCATCGATTCGCGGATCGCCGTACCCGCGGTGATCACGTCATCGACCAGCATGACGCGGCCCTGCAGTGTGCTGCCGACCAGATTTCCGCCTTCACCGTGGGTTTTAGCCTCTTTGCGGTTAAAGCAGTACGGCACGTCGCGGTCATGGTGTTCCGCCAGCGCCACCGCGGTGGTGGTCGCAATCGGAATGCCTTTATAGGCCGGGCCAAAAAGCAGGTCAAAATCAATCCCGGAATCCACCAGCGCTTCGGCATAGAAACGGCCTAACAGTGCCAGATCGCGCCCGGTATTAAACAGCCCGGCGTTGAAGAAATAGGGACTCTTACGCCCGGATTTCAGCGTAAACTCGCCAAACTTAAGTACCTGCTTGTTAAGCGCAAACTCAATAAACTGGCGCTGATACGATTTCATGGATTTGCTCCTTTGGTTTTTCTGTCTTACAGGCAAAAAAAAGGCGACTCATTGGTCGCCTTTTAAATCAATTTTCTAACGCCGCTTTCTGCGTCGTTACAATGGATTCGATTCCCCCTCGGGCCAACGCCAGCAGGGAGAGAAGCTCGTCGTGGGTGAACGGCTCGCCTTCCGCCGTGCCCTGTACTTCAATGATGCGACCGTCTTCGGTCATCACCACGTTCATGTCGGTCTCGGCGGCAGAATCTTCAACGTATTCCAGATCGCAAAGCGCTTCACCGTTAACGATACCCACGGACACCGCCGCAACCATACCTTTCATTGGGTTGGTTTTCAGCTTACCGGCCGCAACCAGCTTGTTGAGGGCATCCGCCAGCGCCACGCATGCGCCAGTAATGGACGCCGTACGCGTACCACCGTCTGCCTGAATAACGTCGCAGTCCAGCGTAATGGTGAATTCGCCGAGGATTTTCAGATCAACGGCTGCACGCAGCGCACGCGCGATCAGACGCTGAATTTCCATGGTACGACCGCCCTGCTTGCCCTTTGCCGCTTCGCGGGCGTTTCGGGTATGGGTCGCACGCGGCAGCATGCCGTACTCTGCGGTGATCCAGCCCTGGCCCTGACCTTTCAGGAAACGCGGAACGCCTTCTTCAATGGACGCGGTGCAGAGAACCTTCGTGTCACCAAACTCAACCAGCACGGAGCCTTCAGCGTGTTTTGTATAGTTACGGGTCAGGGTGACGGGACGCACCTGATTGGCGCTACGACCTGATGGACGCATGATGGATTCTCCGGCTTGAAACGAATGTGGCTGCGCATTATACGGATAAAGGACGCTTATTCCTATCCTGAGAAGCCCCCGAAAGCTATAATCCCCCCATCTCTCCTTTAAAAACGGGAATGTCTATGATCCGCAGTATGACCGCCTACGCCCGGCGTGAAATCAAGGGTAGCTGGGGTAGCGCCACATGGGAAATGCGCTCGGTAAACCAGCGTTACCTGGAAACGTATTTCCGTATGCCGGAGCAGTTCCGCAGCCTTGAGCCTGTCGTACGTGAACGTATCCGTACGCGTCTGACGCGCGGGAAAGTGGAATGTAACCTGCGCTTTGAGCCTGATGCCAGCGCTCAGGGCGAACTGATCCTCAACGAAAAACTGGCGAAACAGCTCGTGAATGCGGCGAACTGGGTCAAAATGCAGAGCGATGAAGGCGAAATCAACCCGGTTGATATTCTGCGCTGGCCTGGCGTCATGGCCGCCGGTGAACAGGACCTGGATGCCATTGCCGCTGAAATCCTGGCAGCCCTCGACGGCACGCTGGACGACTTTATCGTTGCCCGTGAAACCGAAGGCCAGGCGCTGAAAGCGATGATTGAGCAGCGCCTTGAAGGCGTGAGCACCGAAGTAGCCAAAGTCCGCGCCCATATGCCAGAAGTGCTGCAATGGCAGCGCGAGCGTCTTGTCGCCAAACTGGAAGAAGCCGAAGTTCAGCTGGAAAACACCCGTCTGGAACAAGAACTGGTGCTGATGGCGCAGCGTATCGATGTCGCTGAAGAGCTGGACCGTCTGGAAGCGCACGTTAAAGAAACCTACAACATTCTGAAGAAGAAAGAGGCTGTGGGCCGCCGTCTGGACTTTATGATGCAGGAGTTCAACCGCGAGTCGAACACCCTGGCGTCTAAGTCAATCAATGCAGAAGTGACGAATTCAGCGATTGAGCTGAAAGTGCTGATTGAGCAGATGCGCGAGCAGATCCAGAATATCGAGTAATGCATTTCGGGTGGTGTCGATGGTGCCACCCATTACTATTTCTAATCCATCCATGCATCTATTTTTGTCTTTTACCGCCGCTCATCAAGCTTTTTCAACATATCCTGATAAAAATTTATAGGGCAAATCAAGTCGCCTTAGAAAATCTCAATCGTGATCTTGCGCACAAATCGCTAACCTCCCACGCGTTCACACCGGAGGGTATATGCTGCTTCACATCCTTTATCTCATTGGCATCACCGCAGAAGCCATGACCGGCGCACTTGCCGCCGGACGTCGCCGTATGGATACCTTCGGCGTAATCATTATTGCTACAGCAACCGCACTGGGCGGCGGTTCCGTGCGCGATATTCTGCTTGGCCATTACCCGCTCGGCTGGGTTAAACACCCTGAATACGTGATTATCGTGGCGACGGCCGCCGTGTTAACCACCATCGTGGCGCCCGTTATGCCCCATCTTCGCCGCCTGTTCCTGGTGCTTGATGCGCTGGGGCTGATCGTTTTTTCGATCATCGGTGCGCAAATCGCGCTCGATATGGGGGAAGGCCCGGTAATCGCCACCATTGCTGCCGTGGTCACTGGCGTATTCGGCGGCGTGCTGCGAGATATGTTCTGCAAACGCATCCCCCTGGTCTTTCAAAAAGAGCTGTATGCTGGCATTTCCTTTGCGGCAGCGGTGCTTTATATCGCTCTGCAGCATTATGTTTCTAACCATGACGTGGTGGTCATCTCGACGCTGCTGTTTGGCTTTACGGCCCGCATGCTGGCGCTGCGTCTGAAGCTCGGGCTGCCCGTTTTTCATTACAAACACAGCGCACACTAGCTTCAGAACCCATTGATGTGCTGTTCAGCGAGCCATTTCGCCAGCACATCAATTTGAGGCGCGTGCAGCCAGTTAATGATTTGTCGCGCTTTCTCCTCTCCCGTTCCCGGCAGGGTCTGCCAGTCCTTTGCGTTGCGCCCGCTCATCTTCTGCCACGATATGTCTCCCATTGCCTTCAGCGAAGACTGCGACATTGGCACACCCAATGCCATGAGCCAGCGGGTAAAAGGCTTCTCGCGCACCAGATTAAATCGGTGCCAGAGCGCCAGCCCGCGCGCAGAGGAAAATCCCGGTACAGCCTGCAGCTGCGCCTGCGTTAATAACAGCCACGAAAAGAGATGTTCAAAATGATGCGCCTGCCAGAGGGTTCGCCAGCCTGACTCGCCTAATCCATCAATATCAAGTACCTGCTTTGAACTAAGCCAGGTCAGTCGGGCAAAGAACTGTTCCATACACTCCGGTGAAGCATAGAAACAGCTAAGAGAATGATAACGTGGGGCCGGAGGCTCTGGTTTATGTCTGTCACTCCCGCGCCAGAGCACCTTATCAAACCGGGGGATACCTTGCCCGGCCAGGCTGATCTGGATCTGATCCCCCGGGGCAATATCCAGCCCCTGCCAGCGCTCAACCGAGCCCAGACTCACCCGCTGCACCTGTTTATCATCCAGTTGCACGGGTTCCAGCGCTGCTACAACGGAAATTTTGCCCGTTCGTCCCACGGAAAAATGAATATCACTCACCTCGGCGACCTGGGCTGCAGGAGGATATTTCCACGCGACGACCCAGCTGCCTTCTCCCGGTAACCAATCTTCGCCCGCGGGTTCATTCTCCGAACGCACCACAATGCCATCCGTGGCAAAGGGTAATGCGGTTACGTGCCAGGCCGCGCGCTGTTTCTCGACGGCATCAACAGCATCGGCGGGTAACGTATACCGTGCCGACAGCGTAAAACCGGCCTGAGACAGTTCAGCTAGAGATGTATGCATCTCTTTCGGTCCGTCCGGCCAGGCCCAGATGAATACGCCGAGCTTATTCGATAGCGCGTTATCCTTTTGCCGCATCATCGCACCCGCAACTTTTGCGCGAGCATTCATCCCGCCCATCTGCCGCTGAACGTGATTGTCGCTTAACCAGAAAAGCTCGCCCTGTAAGACGCTATTTGCCAACTTGCCGGTGAGCTTTTGCGGAACAGACGGGATTAAACGTACCTTATCGGTCCAGTCTTCCCCTTTCAGGCCATCACCTCGACTGATGGCCTGGGCCAACTTTCCGTCACGATAGACCAGCGTTACCGCCACACCGTCAACTTTGGGCTGCATCCACAGATGTTGCCGAGCGAGCATCCACTGTCTCAGAGCCTCTTTGCTGGCCACTTTATGTACGCCCGTATGGGCGACAGGATGTTTTACGCTCCCCGTCAGATTAGGGAGTTTCTCTTCTGAAGGCTCGCTGCCGAAACAGCGCTGCCACTGCGTTAACCGCCCGTGAAGCTGGTCGTAAACTTCGTCGTTGACCTCGCTCACCCCCTCCTTCCAATAAGCGTTATCCCAGCGTTTGATTTGCGCGCTTAACGACGCCATCTCTTTCTCTGCTTTTGCCTGCGACCACACTGGGCAAACCGCCGCGCCATAGCCACACCACAACAACATTACCCCGCTTATCCATCGCCACATCGCTACCCCTCCTTTGCATTGCAAGAGGTATACCCTGATGCCTGAAACAACGCTAACGGCAACGTTTCACAATGCGAGACGCTATCCGGTATTTCTTTTGGTGGCTGAAAACCCCAGATAAAACCTGAAAACGGCACGCAAAATTCAATAATCCGAGGGAAAAAGTGTGACAAAGACTACGTCACACGGCGGTGACGTGTATAATAAGCCCGTATGTAGGACTTCTTCGTTAACACATACAAAAGACTCTCATGGCTCAAGGCACGCTTTATATTGTTTCTGCCCCTAGCGGCGCGGGTAAATCCAGCCTTATTCAGGCACTGTTAAAAACCCAACCGTTGTACGACACACAGGTTTCTGTTTCTCATACCACGCGAGCGCCGCGTCCGGGTGAAGTGCACGGTGAACACTATTTCTTTGTGGATCACGACGAATTCAGAGCGATGATCGGCAGAGACGCGTTTCTTGAACACGCTGAAGTCTTCGGTAATTACTACGGTACCTCGCGTGAAACCATTGAGCAGGTTCTGGCCACGGGCGTGAATGTGTTCCTGGATATCGACTGGCAGGGTGCGCAGCAAATTCGCAAGAAAATGCCTGACTCCCGCAGTATCTTTATTTTACCACCATCGAAAGATGAGCTGGATCGCCGCCTGCGTGGGCGCGGCCAGGACAGCGAAGAAGTGATCGCAAAGCGTATGGAACAGGCTGTTGCAGAAATGAGCCATTACGCGGAATATGATTACCTAATTGTGAATGATGATTTTGATGCCGCGCTGAGCGATCTCAAAACCATTCTTCGTGCAGAACGTCTGCGTATGAGCCGCCAGAAGCAGCGACATGACGCATTAATCACCAAACTGTTGGCAGACTGAACCCACTTTCAGTATCATGCCCAGTCATTTCTTCACCTGTGGAGCATTTTAAGTATGGCACGCGTAACTGTTCAGGACGCTGTAGAGAAAATTGGTAACCGTTTTGACCTGGTACTGGTCGCCGCGCGTCGCGCTCGTCAGATGCAGGTAGGCGGTAAAGATCCGCTGGTACCGGAAGAAAACGATAAAACCACCGTTATTGCACTTCGCGAAATCGAAGAAGGTCTGATCAACAACCAGATCCTCGACGTGCGTGAGCGCCAGGAGCAGCAAGAGCAGGAAGCCGCAGAACTGCAGGCCGTAACCGCTATTGCTGAAGGTCGTCGTTAATTAAACCTGCGGGTCGCCCTTGTATCTGTTTGAAAGCCTGAATCAACTGATTCAAACCTACCTGCCTGAAGACCAGATTAAGCGTCTTCAGCAGGCGTATCTCGTTGCACGTGACGCTCACGAGGGCCAGACACGTTCAAGCGGTGAACCCTATATCACGCACCCGGTAGCGGTGGCCTGTATTCTGGCCGAGATGAAACTCGACTACGAAACGCTCATGGCCGCTCTGCTGCACGACGTGATCGAAGATACCCCTGCCACTTACCAGGACATGGAACAGCTGTTTGGCAAAAGCGTTGCCGAACTGGTGGAAGGGGTCTCTAAGCTTGATAAGCTGAATTTCCGCGACAAGAAAGAGGCGCAAGCCGAAAACTTCCGCAAGATGATTATGGCGATGGTGCAGGATATCCGCGTCATTCTCATCAAACTCGCTGACCGTACCCACAACATGCGCACGCTGGGCTCACTTCGTCCGGATAAACGTCGCCGTATTGCCCGTGAAACCCTCGAAATTTACAGCCCGCTGGCGCACCGTTTAGGTATTCACCACATTAAAACCGAGCTGGAAGAGCTGGGTTTTGAAGCGTTGTACCCGAACCGTTATCGCGTCATTAAAGAGGTGGTGAAAGCCGCACGCGGTAACCGTAAAGAGATGATTCAAAAAATCCTCTCTGAAATCGAAGGGCGCTTGCAGGAAGCGGGAATTCCGTGCCGCGTTAGCGGTCGCGAGAAACACCTGTACTCCATCTATTGCAAAATGGTGCTCAAAGAGCAACGTTTTCACTCGATCATGGATATCTACGCCTTCCGCGTGATCGTCCATGACTCGGACACCTGTTATCGCGTGCTGGGGCAGATGCACAGCCTCTACAAGCCGCGTCCGGGGCGTATGAAAGATTATATCGCCATTCCAAAAGCGAACGGCTATCAATCTTTGCACACCTCGATGATCGGGCCGCACGGCGTGCCTGTTGAGGTGCAAATTCGCACCGAAGACATGGACCAGATGGCAGAGATGGGTGTAGCCGCACACTGGGCCTATAAAGAGCACGGCGGCGAAAGCAGTACGACCGCACAAATCCGCGCCCAGCGCTGGATGCAGAGCCTGCTGGAACTTCAGCAGAGTGCGGGCAGCTCGTTTGAATTTATCGAGAGCGTTAAATCCGATCTCTTCCCGGATGAGATTTACGTTTTCACCCCAGAAGGTCGCATTGTCGAACTGCCTGCGGGCGCAACGCCGGTCGATTTCGCTTACGCCGTGCATACCGATATCGGGCATGCCTGCGTCGGCGCGCGCGTCGACAGACAGCCTTATCCGCTGTCTCAGCCGCTCTCCAGCGGCCAGACGGTAGAAATTATTACCGCGCCGGGCGCGCGTCCTAACGCGGCCTGGTTGAACTTTGTCGTAAGCTCCAAAGCACGCGCCAAAATTCGCCAGCTGCTGAAAAACCTCAAGCGTGATGATTCCGTCAGTCTGGGACGTCGGCTGCTCAACCACGCGTTGGGCGGTAGCCGTAAGCTGGCTGAGATCCCACCGGAGCATATCCAGCGCGAACTCGACCGAATGAAGCTCACGTCTCTGGACGATCTGCTGGCGGAAATTGGTCTGGGCAACGCCATGAGTGTCGTAGTAGCGAAAAACTTGCAGCAGGGCGAAGCGACACCTTCTGCTCCAGGCGCATCTGGCCATGCTCATTTGCCGATTAAAGGCGCGGACGGGGTACTGATCACCTTCGCAAAATGTTGCCGCCCAATTCCTGGCGACCCGATTATTGCGCACGTCAGCCCGGGCAAAGGGCTGGTTATCCACCATGAATCCTGTCGTAACATTCGCGGCTACCAGAAAGAAGCCGAGAAGTTTATGGCGGTCGAGTGGGATAAAGAGACCGCGCAGGAATTTATCACCGAAATTAAGGTGGATATGTTCAACCACCAGGGTGCCCTGGCGAACCTGACGGCAGCGATCAACACGGCCTCTTCCAACATTCAGAGTCTGAATACGGAAGAAAAAGATGGCCGCGTTTATAGCGCCTTTATTCGTCTGACCGCCCGCGACCGCGTACATCTGGCGAATATTATGCGCAAGATCCGCGTCATGCCGGACGTGATTAAAGTCACCCGAAACCGAAACTAGGTTTATGAATTCACAACGTTATGCACGTATCTGCGAAATGCTCGCCAGGCGTCAGCCTGACCTGACGGTCTGCATGGAGCAGGTGCATAAACCTCATAACGTCTCTGCCATCGTCCGTACCGCAGATGCTGTCGGTGTGCATGAAGTGCACGCCGTCTGGCCGGACGGCCGTATGCGAAATACGGTCTCAGCGGCGGCAGGCAGCAACAGCTGGGTGTCCGTCAAAAATCATCACACCATTGGCGAAGCCGTATCGCACCTGAAAGGGCGCGGGATGCAGATCCTTGCCACTAACCTGTCCGCTAAAGCCGTAGATTTCCGCGAGATCGACTACACCCGCCCGACCTGCATTTTAATGGGTCAGGAGAAAACCGGGATCTCCCAGGAAGCGCTGGATCTGGCGGATCGGGACATCATCATTCCGATGATCGGCATGGTCCAGTCTCTCAACGTCTCCGTGGCGTCCGCGCTCATTCTTTATGAAGCGCAGCGCCAGCGTCAGAACGCGGGGATGTACGAGCGCAGCAACAGCATGCTGCCGGAAGATGAACAGCAGCGCCTGCTGTTTGAAGGTGGTTATCCGGTGCTGGCTCGCGTTGCGAAGCAGAAAAAATTGCCTTACCCCCACGTCAACGCGCAGGGCGAAATTGAAGCCGATGCCGAGTGGTGGGCCACCATGCAGTACGCCGGGTAAGCGATGAAAGGCCGCCTGCTGGATGCCATCCCGCTTAACAGCCTGACGGGCGTGGGCGCGGCGCAAAGCAATAAGCTGGCGAAAATTGGCCTGCACACCGTGCAGGATCTCCTGCTTCACCTCCCCCTGCGTTACGAAGACCGCACCCAGCTCTATAAGATTGGCGATCTCCTTCCCGCCATTTACGCCACCGTTGAAGGCGAAGTACTGAACTGCAATATCACCTTCGGCGGACGCCGGATGATGACCTGCCAGATCAGCGACGGCACCGGCATTCTTACCATGCGTTTTTTCAACTTCAGCGCGGCGATGAAAAACAGCCTGGCGACGGGCCGCAGGGTGCTGGCCTATGGTGAAGCCAAACGCGGGAAATACGGCGCAGAGATGATCCACCCGGAGTACCGCGTGCAGGGCGATCTCAGCACGCCGGAGCTGCAGGAGACGCTCACCCCGGTTTACCCGACGACCGAAGGCATCAAGCAGGCGACGCTGCGTAAGCTCACCGATCAGGCGCTGGAGCTGCTGGATACCTGCGCCATTACCGAGCTGCTGCCGCCCGAGCTGGCGCAGGGCATGATGAGCCTGCCCGAGGCGCTGCGAACCCTGCACCGTCCGCCGCCAACGCTGCAGCTCAGCGATTTAGAAAGCGGCAAACACCCCGCCCAACAGCGTCTTATCCTTGAGGAATTACTGGCGCATAACCTGAGCATGTTGGCGCTTCGTGCGGGCGCGCAGCGCTTCCACGCTCAGCCCTTAAGCCAGAATGATGCGCTCAAAGATAAGCTGCTGGCCTCTCTGCCGTTTAAACCCACCGGCGCGCAGGCGCGCGTCACCGCTGAGATTGAACGCGATATGGCGCTCGACGTGCCGATGATGCGCCTGGTGCAGGGCGATGTAGGGTCCGGTAAAACGCTGGTTGCCGCGCTGGCAGCCCTGCGCGCGATTGCCCACGGTAAACAGGTCGCGCTTATGGCGCCGACCGAGCTGCTGGCTGAACAGCACGCCAACAATTTCCGCGCCTGGTTCGCGCCGCTGGGGATTGAAGTGGGCTGGCTTGCCGGGAAGCAAAAAGGCAAAGCGCGACTTGCGCAGCAGGAAGCCATCGCCAGCGGGCAGGTGCAGATGATTGTCGGCACGCACGCTATCTTCCAGGAGCAGGTGCAGTTCAGCGGCCTTGCGCTGGTGATTATCGATGAACAACACCGCTTTGGCGTCCATCAGCGTCTGGCGATGTGGGAAAAAGGCCTTCAACAGGGCTTCCACCCGCATCAGCTGATCATGACCGCCACGCCGATCCCGCGCACCCTGGCAATGACCGCCTACGCCGATCTGGATACCTCCACCATCGACGAACTGCCGCCGGGGCGGACGCCGGTGACGACGGTCGCGATTCCTGACACGCGTCGCAGCGATATTATTGACCGCGTGCGCAACGCCTGCACCCACGAAGGACGTCAGGCCTACTGGGTCTGTACGCTGATCGAGGAGTCTGAACTGCTGGAAGCGCAGGCTGCCGAAGCCACGTGGGAAGAACTCAAGCTGGCGCTGCCGGAGCTGAACGTGGGTCTGGTTCACGGACGCATGAAGCCCGCTGAAAAACAGTCGGTGATGCAGTCGTTTAAGCAGGGCGAGCTGCATTTGCTGGTCGCCACGACGGTCATTGAAGTGGGCGTGGACGTCCCGAACTCCAGCCTGATGATTATCGAAAACCCGGAGCGCCTGGGTCTTGCCCAGCTCCACCAGCTGCGCGGGCGCGTTGGCCGCGGCGCGGTAGCCTCCCACTGCGTCCTGCTCTACAAAGCCCCGCTCTCGAAAACCGCCCAGATGCGGTTGCAGGTGCTGCGCGACAGCAACGACGGTTTTGTGATTGCGCAAAAAGACCTGGAGATCCGCGGCCCGGGCGAACTGCTGGGCACGCGCCAGACGGGGAACGCGGAATTCAAAGTGGCGGATTTGCTGCGCGATCAGGCTATGATCCCGGAAGTTCAGCGCCTTGCGCGCCACATTCATGAACGCTACCCCGAACAGGCGGCAGCGTTAATTGAGCGCTGGATGCCGGAAACCGAGCGGTATTCCAACGCCTGATTTCAGGCAAACATTGGCAGCATCAGGTATAGCTTGATCACCAGCGCGTTGACGATATCAATAAAGAACGCCCCGACCATCGGGACCACCAGAAACGCCATGTGCGATGGCCCGAACCGTTCTGTGATCGCCTGCATGTTAGCGATAGCCGTTGGGGTTGCCCCCAGACCAAACCCGCAGTGACCCGCCGCCAGCACCGCCGCATCGTAGTTTTTGCCCATCATGCGCCAGGTGACGAACATAGCGTACAGCGCCATAAACAGGGTTTGCACTGCCAGAATCGCCACCATCGGCAGCGCCAGCGAGGCCAGCTCCCACAGCTTGAGGCTCATCAGCGCCATCGCCAGGAACAGCGAGAGGCAGACGTTGCCGAGCACCGACACCGCCCTTTCAAACACGCGGTAGAAGCCCATCAGCGCCAGACCGTTGCTCAGGATCACCCCGATAAACAGCACGCAAACAAACGTCGGCAGCTCAAACGCTGTGCCCGCCAGCCATTGCGCAACCACTTTGCCCACGGTCAGGCAGATGGCGATCATCGCGATGGTTTCAATCAGCACCAGCGAGGTGATACTGCGCCCAACGTCCGGCTTTTCAAAGGCGGTAGGCACCAGCTCATCGTCCGGCCTGCCGTCCGGCGTGGTAGAGTGCTTCACAAGATAACGCGCCACCGGGCCGCCAATCAGGCCACCCAGCACCAGGCCAAAGGTGGCACAGGCCATCGCTACTTCCGTCGCGTTTTCAAAGCCGTAGCGTTCGATGAATAGCTTGCTCCACGCGGCCCCGGTTCCGTGACCGCCCGAAAGGGTAATCGACCCCGCCAGCAGCCCCATCAGCGGATCCAGCCCCAGCAGCGTCGCCATGCCGATGCCAATGGCGTTTTGCATCAGCAGCAGCCCCACCACCACAATCAGGAATACGCCGAGCACCTTACCGCCCGAGCGCAGGCTCGCCAGGTTGGCGTTCAGGCCGATAGTGGCAAAGAAGGCCAGCATCAGAGGGTCTTTCAGGGACATATCAAAATCGATTTCCCAGCCCAGGCTTTTTTTCAGCACCAGCAGGGCCAGCGCTACCAGCAGGCCGCCGGCGACGGGTTCAGGAATGGTGTACTTTTTCAGAAGGGAAACGCTATGTACCAGCTTACGACCAAGCAGTAAGACCAGCGTTGCGGCAACAAGGGTCGACAACGTATCGAGATGAATCATAGAAGGCTCCTTTTTTGCGCGTGTTCCATACACACGCGGCGTTATCCTGGGCCGGTTTGCGCTCTTCATGAGCCCCCGGCGCAAAAAGTGTAATTTTTTTTCCCGATGCGTTGTAGAAAACCTGCTCACAGCGGCAGAATTTCTTGCCTTTTTTTGCTGGCAATCGTTTGCTTTTACCAGGTGGTCAGATAAAATGCCCGCTTTTCCACCGTGGGATTGCCGCCGATGTCCGTTAACACCATAGAGTCGCCTGATGCGCAACCGATTGCGCCGAAGCAAAATAGCGAACTGATTTACCGCCTTGAAGACCGCCCGCCGCTGCCGCAAACGCTTTTCGCTGCCTGCCAGCATCTTCTGGCTATGTTTGTTGCGGTGATCACTCCGGCGCTGCTGATTTGCCAGGCGCTCGGCTTACCGGCGCAGGACACGCAGCACATTATCAGCATGTCTCTTTTCGCCTCCGGCGTGGCCTCAATTATTCAAATTAAAGCGTGGGGTCCGGTGGGGTCGGGTTTGTTGTCGATTCAGGGCACAAGCTTTAACTTCGTGGCACCGCTGATCATGGGCGGTACGGCCCTGAAAACCGGCGGTGCGGATGTTCCGACCATGATGGCGGCGCTGTTCGGCACGCTGATGCTGGCCAGCTGTACGGAGATGGTGATCTCCCGCGTTCTGCATCTGGCTCGCCGCGTTATCACCCCGCTGGTTTCCGGCGTCGTCGTGATGATTATCGGCCTGTCGCTGATTCAGGTGGGCCTTACCTCCATCGGCGGCGGCTATGCCGCGATGAGCGACCATACCTTCGGCGCGCCGAAAAACCTGCTGCTGGCAGGCGTCGTGCTGGCGATCATTATTCTGCTTAACCGTCAGCGTAACCCTTACCTGCGCGTCGCCTCCCTGGTGATCGCCATGGCGGCGGGTTATCTGCTGGCGTGGGCGCTGGGCATGCTGCCGGAGAACACCGCGCCGACCAACAGCGCGCTGATCGTCGTCCCCACGCCTTTGTACTACGGTCTGGGCATTGACTGGGGTCTGCTCCTGCCGCTGATGCTGGTCTTTATGATCACCTCTCTGGAAACCATCGGCGACATCACCGCTACCTCAGACGTCTCCGAGCAGCCGGTGTCCGGCCCGCTGTACATGAAGCGACTGAAAGGCGGCGTTCTGGCGAACGGTCTGAACTCGTTTGTCTCTGCGGTATTCAACACCTTCCCGAACTCCTGCTTCGGTCAAAACAACGGCGTCATCCAGCTGACCGGCGTGGCCAGCCGCTACGTCGGTTTTGTAGTAGCGCTGATGCTGATCGTCCTCGGCCTGTTCCCGGCGGTAAGCGGCTTTGTGCAGCACATCCCTGAGCCAGTGCTGGGCGGCGCAACGCTGGTGATGTTCGGGACTATCGCAGCCTCCGGCGTGCGTATCGTCTCCCGCGAACCACTGAACCGCCGCGCGATCATGATTATCGCGCTGTCGCTGGCCGTTGGTCTGGGCGTTTCCCAGCAGCCGCTGATCCTGCAGTTTGCCCCTGACTGGGTGAAAAACCTGCTCTCTTCCGGCATTGCTGCGGGCGGTATCACCGCTATCGTGCTGAACCTCGTTTTCCCGCCTGAGAAAAATTGATTTCTCTCACGGCAGGCAGTCAATGCCTGCCGTGACATCGAATTACACCATTCCCGCCTTGAGGATTGCGCATAAATCGTGCATAACTCCCTTATGTGCGTTTTGCGGGATGGAAGACCATGAAATTTATTGGAAAGCTCCTCATCTATCTTCTGGTAGCCCTGCTCATTGTGCTGCTGGCGTTCTACATTCTGCTCCAGACCCGCTGGGGCGCGTCTCAGGTCAGCAGCTGGGTAACGGTGAATACCGACTACGAACTCAGTTTCGACAAGATGAATCACCGCTTTTCGTCGCCTTCCCACATTATTCTGGAAAACGTCACCTTCGGTCGGGACGGTAAACCCGCCACGCTGGTAGCCAAAAAAGTCGATATTGGACTGAGCAGCCGTCAGATAACCGATCCGCTGCACATGGACACCATCACCCTCTTCGACGGCACGCTGAATCTCTCGCCGCAGACGGCGCCGCTGCCTTTCCAGGCGGATCGCCTGCAGCTTAACAACATGGCCTTTAACAGCCCGAATACCGAATGGGAACTCAGCGCGCAGAAGGTCACGGGCGGCGTCAGCCCATGGCAGCCGGAAGCCGGCAACGTGCTGGGGCATAATGCGCAGATCCAGATGAGCGCGGGCTCGCTGACCCTGAACGGCGTACCGGCCACCAACGTGCTGATCGAGGGCCAGCTTAACGGCAAGGAGGTGGTGCTGAAAACGATTGGCGCCGACATGGCTCGTGGCTCACTCACCGGCTCCGCCCTGCGCAACGCCGACGGGAGCTGGATTATCGACACCATGCACCTTAACGAGATCCGCCTGCAGAGCGATAAAACGCTGACGGCATTCTTCGCGCCGCTGGGCACCATTCCCTCTTTGCAGATTGGCCGTCTGGACGTGACCGACGCCCGGCTTCAGGGCCCGGACTGGGCTGTGACCGATCTCGACTTAAGCCTGCGCAACCTGACTCTGAGCAAAGGTGACTGGCAGAGCCAGGAAGGTCGTCTGTCCATGAACGCCAGCGAGTTTATCTACGGCTCGCTGCATCTTTTCGACCCGATCCTGAATGCGGAGTTTTCCCCGCAGGGCATGGCGCTGCGTCAGTTCACCTCCCGCTGGGAGGGCGGCATGGTACGCACCTCGGGCAACTGGCTACGCGACGGTAAAGCGCTGGTTCTGGACGATGTTGCCATCGCTGGACTGGAGTACACCCTGCCGCAGAACTGGAAAACATTGTGGATGGAGCCTCTGCCGGAATGGCTGAACAGCGTCACGCTGCAAAAATTCGGCCTGAGCCGTAACCTGGTGATCGACATCGATCCCGCCTTCCCCTGGCAGATCACCTCTCTGGACGGCTATGGCGCAAACCTGCAGCTGGTGAAAGATCGCCAGTGGGGCGTCTGGGGCGGGAGCGCAACCCTGAACGGCGCGGCGGCGACCTTTAACCGCGTCGACGTGCGCCGCCCGTCGCTGGCGCTGAATGCCAACGCCGCCACGGTGAACATTACCGACCTGAGCGCGTTTACCGAAAAAGGCATTCTGGAAGCCACGGCGACCGTTTCACAACTCCCGCAGCGGCAGACTACGGTAAGCCTGAACGGGCGCGGCGTACCGCTCAACGTACTGCAGCAGTGGGGCTGGCCTGCTCTGCCGATTACGGGCGACGGCAATATTCAGCTCACTGCCAGCGGCAGCGTGCAGGCGAATGCCCCGCTGAAGCCGACGGTGAATGGGAAGCTGAGCGCGGTGAATATGGATAAGCAGCAGGTGCAGCAGACGATGACGGGCGGGGTGGTTTCAACACCACCCTCACCCCAGCCCTCTCCCTGAAAGGGAGAGGGAGCAAACCACTCCCTCGCTCCTTTGGGGTGAGGGTTAGGGAGAGGGGAATTAAAGGTGAACCACCACCTCATCGCCCTCCGCTTTCACCACCACGCCCCACTCGCTGCCCGCATGCGAACCGCCCTTCACGCCGCTCACCTTCTGCACGTTGCGCAAGCACACCGACCAGTTTTGCGCGTCTCCCGCGCCGGTAAAGGTCACGATGTCGCCCCGACGTGACGCCTTCAGCGTAAACGCCACGGAGCCGTCCGCCGCAGGGACTTCGCCGACCGCCGTTGCGCCATCGTCCAGGTTAAACAGCTGAAAGGCCGTTCCCTCGTGCCACGCGTAGTCCGGCTTCTGGTTATTGTTGCCTAGCGCAAGCAGCGTGTTGTCGCGCACGTAGACCGGCAGGCTCATGAAACCGTGCTGCTGCTTATGCCAGCGGCTGCCCTGGATTTCGTCGTTGTGCCACAGGTGCGTCCAGCGCCCTTCCGGCAGGTAGAACTGCACGTCGCCCGCCTCGGAGAATACCGGTGCCACCGTTAACGAATCCCCCAGCATGTACTGACGGTCGAGGTAATCGCACGCCGGATCGTCCGGAAATTCCAGCATCATCGCGCGCAGCATCGGCGTGCCGAACTCGCGGGCCAGCGCCGCCTGACGATACAGGTACGGCATCAGTTGGCACTTCAGCTGGGTGAAGTGGCGCACCACGTCGCAGGACTCGTCATCGTATGCCCACGGCACGCGGTAGGATTTGCTGCCGTGCAGGCGGCTGTGGCTGGAGAACAGCCCGAACGCGCACCAGCGCTTGTAGACGTGCGCCGGGGCGGTGTTTTCGAACCCGCCGATATCGTGGCTCCAGAACCCAAAGCCGGACAGACCAATCGACAGCCCGCCGCGCAGGCTTTCGGCCATCGACTCATAGTTGGCGTAGCAGTCGCCGCCCCAGTGAACCGGGAACTGTTGCGCACCCACGGACGCGGAGCGTGCAAACAGCACCGCCTCTTCTTCACCCACCGTCTCTTTCAGCACGTTCCACACCAGTTCGTTGTAGATGTAGGCGTAGTGGTTGTGCATCTTCTGCGGATCGGATCCGTCAAACCACTGGACGTCGGTCGGGATACGCTCGCCAAAGTCGGTCTTGAAACAGTCGACGCCGATATCTACCAGGCCTTTCAGCTTGTCGACATACCACCGGCACGCGTCCGGATTGGTGAAGTCATAAATCGCCAGCCCCGGCTGCCATTTGTCCCACTGCCACAGGGAGCCGTCCGGGCGCCTGAGCAGGTAGCCCTTCTCTTTCAGCTCCCGGAAGATGGGGGATTTCTGGCCGATGTACGGGTTGATCCACACGCAGACCTTCAGCCCTTTCTCTTTCAGGCGGCGGATCATCCCTTCCGGATCCGGGAAGGTCACCGGGTCCCACTCGAAGTCGCACCACTGGAAGGCCTTCATCCAGAAGCAGTCGAAGTGGAACACGTGCAGCGGCAGATCGCGCTCGGCCATGCCGTCGATAAAGCTGTTCACCGTCGCTTCGTCGTAGTTGGTGGTGAACGAGGTGGTCAGCCACAGGCCGAACGACCACGCAGGCGGCAGCGCCGGACGCCCGGTGAACTGCGTATAGCGGTTTAATACCTCTTTTGGCGTCGGGCCGTCGATCACGAAGTACTCGAGATATTCCCCCTCCACGCTGAACTGCACTTTGGAGACCTTCTCGGAGCCAACTTCAAACGAGACGTTCTCGGGATGATTCACCAGCACGCCGTAGCCGCGGTTGGTCAGGTAGAACGGGATATTTTTGTAGGACTGCTCGGTGCTGGTGCCGCCGTCGCGGTTCCAGGTTTCGACCGTCTGGCCGTTGCGCACCAGCGCGGTAAAGCGCTCGCCCAGGCCGTAGACCGTTTCGCCCACGCCCAGATCCAGACGCTCGAACACGTAATTGCGATCGGTGTTGCTGTCCTGCACGTAGCCGTTGTTTTTCAGCTGGCTGCCGGTAATGCGCTGGCCGTTGCGCAGGAAATCCAGCGCCCAGAACTCGCCTTTGGTGACGCGCACGCTGATACTGCCGCTTTTCAGCTCGGCAAAATCGGCGTTGTTTTCAATCTCAACATTCACGTCTTTCAGAACGTTCAGCGGATAGTGCGGGCCGTTGTTAAGTGCGCCCTGGAAATGTTCGATGCGCACCCCGATAATCCCTTCCTGCGGGGCAAACAGGCGCACCGTGAACATCAACGTGTCGAGCTGCCAGGTACGCTCGCGCACGTCGCGCGGCGCAACAAATACCACCAGGTCATTGCCCTGCTGCTCCACGTCGAACACCTGAACCGGATACGTCACGTTCAGGCCCGGTTGAATAAGCCAGTTTCCATCACTGATTTTCATGCTCTCGTCCTCTTAGTTCTGTAATTCTTTGCTGACCGGCAGGTTTTCAAACTCCTGCTGGTTGCGGCGCGCGCCCTGCGCCAGCTCGCCCAGGATTTTGGTCAGGAAGGGGGTTTTCAGCGTGTAGTAGCGTTTGGCGATAATGGCGCTCAGCACGTAGCAGACCGCCGGGGCCAGGGTAAACAGGCCGATAATGATGCTGATGGTCGCGCCGTTCTGGGTTTTGGCTGCCGCGTCGTAGCCGCCGCCAGCCAGCATCCAGCCGATCATCGCTCCGCCCAGCGCCAGGCCGAGCTTCAGCACGAACAGGGTGCCCGCAAAGCTGATGCCGGTCAGGCGTTTGCCGTTGGTCCACTCGCCGTAGTCGACGGTATCGGACATCATCACCCACTGGATCGGCGTCACCAGCTGGTGCAATACGCCAATGACGAAGATGAAACCGAACATCAGCACGGTGGCATGCATTGGCACAAAGAACATCGCCACGCTGACCACCGCCAGCGTGGCGTTGGTCCACCAGAAGATGCTGACCTTGCACTTCCAGTCGGTGAGCGGTTTCGCCAGCGCGGAGCCAATCAGGTTGCCGACGCAGTAGGTGGTAAGGAACGCGACGAACACCTCCGGCGAGCCCATGATCCAGGTGCAGTAGTACATCATCGCGCCGCCGCGCACGCAGACGGCAAGGATGTTGAGGATGGTAAGCACGCCTACGATGCGCCACTGGTCGTTTTGCCAGATATCGCGCAGGTCTTCGCGCATGGAGGTGGTGCTCGGCGGCACCTGGATGCGCTCTTTGGTGGTGAAGAAGCAGAACGCCAGCATCAGGAACGCGACCACCGACAGCACGGCGATCCCGCCCTGGAAGCCGAACGCCTTATCGTCGCCGCCAATCAGCTTCACCAGCGGCATCATCAGCACCGTGGAGAGCATGCCGCCCGCGGTCGCCAGCACAAAGCGCCAGGACTGAAGGGAGATACGCTGCGTCGGGTCGTTGGTGATCACGCCGCCCAGCGCGCAGTACGGGATGTTCACTACGGTATAGAGCAGGGTCAGCAGCGTGTAGGTCACGGCGGCATAAACCATTTTGCCGTTGAGGCTGAGGTCCGGAGTGGTGTAGGCCAGCACGCAGACGATGCCGAACGGGATGGCACCAAACAAAATCCACGGACGGAACTTGCCCCAGCGGCTGCGGGTACGGTCGGCAATCAGCCCCATGCACGGGTCGGAGATCGCATCCAGCGCGCGCGCCAGCAGGAACATGGTGCCGACAAACCCGGCGGGAATGCCGAAAATATCGGTATAGAAAAACATCATGTACAACATGACGTTATCAAAAATGATGTGGCTGGCGGCGTCTCCCATACCGTAGCCAATCTTCTCTTTTACTGACAATACTTCGCTCATCTTTTTTTATCCTTCACGCTGTAGGGGGCGCTGAGACCGGTTACAGAGTTTTAAACCATTGTTTCAGGAGCGGGTATTGCGTTTTCTGGTTAGCAGATTACGTTTCTTGTTTTTTGTGATCGCGATAAATGTTGGAGAGCACAAAAGGCTAACCTGAGGATTTTCTTAGGAATTAGCTGAAACAGGGGGGTACAGGTCAAAAGAGAGGTGAAAAAAGTGGTGTGGGGTATGTGGTAAATGCCTGAAAGTAGCTATAATGCGCCCCGCCTCCATGTAGCAATCGAGGCGCGGAAGATCGTCATCTCCGGTGAGGTGGCTGGACTTCAAATCCAGTTGGGGACGCCAGCGTTCCCGGGCAGGTTCGACTCCTGTGATCTTCCGCCAAAGTTACTCCTCATCCATCCGAGAAAGTCTTAAAAACCCTTTATTTTCAATCATCATCGTGGGCTAATCATCCGTAGCCGTCCGACAAGATCTCCCTGAATCCGTGAAAAATATGTATAGTGATGTGTATAGATCTTTTATACACATTTTTGACTTATACACATGCCACTCACAGACATTCAAATTAAACGAGCAAAGCCCCAAGACAAGCCCTACACATTGAACGATGGACAAGGCCTGTCATTACTAATCAATCCAGACGGCTCCAAGGGCTGGCGCTTCCGCTTTCGTTTTGCCGGTAAAGCACGGCTAATGTCATTTGGCAGCTACGACCTTGTGAGCCTCGCAGAAGCACGTGAGAAACGCGATACCGCTCGTAAGCAGGTAGCAAACGGCATAGACCCAGTGGAAGAACGTAAAGCCCAAAAACTGGCACAGAAACTCTCAACAGAAAACTCATTCGAAGCCATATGTCGGGAGTGGCATTCAAACAAAGCCGATCGCTGGACAGTGGCATACCGCGAAGAAATCATTAAAACATTTGAGCAAGATGTTTTTCCGTTCATTGGTAAGCGCCCCATCAGTGAGATAAAACCACTGGAACTGCTTGAAGTGCTGCGACGAATAGAGAAGCGTGGGGCACTGGAGAAGACCAGAAAAGTACGCCAACGATGCGGTGAGGTTTACCGCTACGCGATTATAACTGGGCGCGCAGAATACAATCCTGCTCCTGATTTGGCTATTGCTTTGGCCGTTCCCAAACAAAAGCACCATCCTTTTTTATCTGCTGAAGAGTTACCTCATTTTATTCGAGATCTTGAAGCGTATACCGGCAGCATCATCACTAAAAATGCTACGAAGATAGTCATGCTGACTGGTGTAAGAACGCAGGAGATGCGCTTTGCTACGTGGGAAGAAGTAGACCTCGAAAAAGGTATATGGGAGATACCAGCGGAACGTATGAAAATGCGTAGGCCTCACATTGTTCCTTTATCTACTCAGGTCGTTGACCTTTTTAAACAGCTTAAACCTATTACCGGCCATTACCCTTACATATTTATTGGCAGGAACAACCGCAGCAAACCGATCTCGAAAGAAAGCATATCGCAAGTGATTGAGTTACTTGGTTACAAAGGACGTGCTACAGGTCACGGTTTTCGCCATACCATGTCGACAATATTGCATGAACAGGGGTTTGATAGTGCTTGGATTGAAATGCAATTGGCGCATATTGATAAAAATAGCATTCGAGGAACTTATAATCATGCACAATATATTGATAAAAGAAAATTAATGTTACAATCGTATGCTGATTTGATATTAGATATTTAAGGATATATCATGGATTTTGAAGATATGCATAGCATAATTAAGAGAAATCAGTTAAAAAATGCTAGATTCGCTAGCTATTTCATCGGTTTCTTTTCTATTTGGAATGCTTTTATAATACCTATTATTTTAGGCGTTGGTATTTCTTATCTATTTCAGTTTCAAGGTGATATAAATACTATTCCAAGATATTACATAGCCTTTTACGTTCTTATTTTTATTATTCACATTCTAATAAGTTTCGCGTTTCTTTATTTGGACAAAAGAGAGGATACGAGCTCCCACCTAGAGTCAACTATTGTGAAATACAATGAACTAGCCAATAACTTCAATAACTTAACATCAAGATCATTCAACCAAATTGAACTTCACCAAACTCAAAAAGCTGTTATTCATTTCACTACGTTATTAATTAAAGATAAACTAAGTGTAATGGCTGAAAAATCGCAAGCCAAAGATTTAACAACTGAAAATGTTACAAATGACGTTGGTACTTTCTTTGACACAGTCTTGGGTTTTTTATCATCCAAAAGGGAGGTCTTATTTGGCTATAAAGGCGAAAGTAAATTTAATATAGCTCTTTATCTTTATGACTCAACTAGTGGATCATTAAATGTAAGAGCTAGGTTATGTGATGATCGATTACAAAAACGCAATCGCTCTTGGAAGAGTGGGTTTGGTCACGTTGGTCTAACTCATTTACATAAAGAAATAAAAATATGCCCAGATATAACTAAGAGTTCAGAATTAAGCAGTAATGATGAAAATGACAATATTAATTACAGATCATTTCTCTCAGTCCCTATAATGTCATCTGATAAAGCATTGACGGATGAGTGCATCGGCGTTTTAGTCCTTACCAGTGCCGATGCGAATCAATTTAAAATTGATAGAGATGGTGATTTCTTATTAACTTTTAGTTATTTACTAACTATATATATCGATAGTATGTACAAGGTATACATGCACGATACCATCGACGTTCAAGACTCAGAGTCGGAAGATTTATAGAAAATCATTATTTTTTGTTAGCATGATATGAATTACATAACATTACATTAATTTTAATTCATAAGTTGACTATTTTTAATACAAAATACTATACTTGATTCATTAGAGAACGAATATGATAGTACAGGCTCTAGGGAGGTTAAAATGAAAAATAATGATAATAAAAACAGGTACTTAGAGATGATGCGCCCTAAAGGCAATCTGAAAGATGGCTATGCCATTAGTAACAATTTTGACAAGGCCTTTTCGCAACAGGTGTCTAACGCTAACAAAGATAGTGTTGCGGAGATGATGGATACTTGGATTGACAAGAATATTGATCGTGATAAAAGGTCAATAGCACAGGGAGTAAGTGCAGCTAAGTTGATTAAATTATAAATTTCAATGCCGTTTAATTACGGCATTTTTATTTTTCACATCTTTCACATCAATACACCTCTCTCACAAAATAACCACCTCCAAGTTGAATTAAGTTCAATTTTAATCACCCCTCATTAATTTCAAAAAATTCTAAAAATGAAATGCTTGAGGTTTAGGCGGCATCTATTGATAACTCTTTTTATTACATATTGGTATTTAATCCTCCACAACCAGACCCCCCTAAGACTCCCCTCAAGGTATTTAAAAATTACTTGCTATAACTTTATTCTGGGTCGGTTGTTTGCAATAAAGATTCATTTACGCGCGACGAAAAAACAAAACACCATGCCAGCGCGCAGTGCTTCCCTTCCTCGCCTGTCCTCTTCGTGGGTCGATTTTCATGCAGGTCCATGGCGAAGCTCAGGCTACCACAGACCCGGATTCGGCAGGGAAAAAGCCGCATTAGAAACGATATAATGAACGCTGAAATAACTAATCTCCCTCATCCTCCGGGCAACCTTTTCTTGCACTTTTCCTGACCGCCTCATAAGCTCGACATGCCATCGAACAGCAACGCCCCATCCACCGACACTCCCACGAACCCGCGCAGTGCAGCGACGCGCTCAGACCGCGAAATTAAATATAATTTAATAAATACTTTACCGCTGGCGAGCAGTGCTCTCCCCGCCCCGCCTGCCCGCTTAAGGGGGCGCATTTAATGCAGGTGCATGACCTGCCTCAGGGCGCGCCAGTGCTGGCGCTGGTGGGGGTTCCAGTATCGGTAAACGCATGCAAAACCATGCACCTTATGCATGCATGGCTTTTTTAGGGGAAAAAGGCGGGATTTTCGTGAATTTTTGAAAGGACTACTGCGCGGCCAGCTCTGCGCGTCGGCGGGTGTAATTCAGGTTCTGTGCGGGTGTGAATTTTTCACGATTATCATCGCGCGAAGCCGCGTCAGGCCTGAATCCGATGGCCGTTAAAATGTCATTATCCTGCGCCGAATAATTAATTTTTTCACCGGTGGCCAGCCAGACCTGCAGTGCCTCACGCAGATAGTCGAGTGAGTGCTGCATGGCGCAACGCTGAATGGCGGAATGCTGCCCGGAATAATTCATCAGCTCCGGGGCAAGGGCGGCGGCCAGCTCTGCGCCGTGCGCCTGCATAAAATCATTCAGACGGTTACGGATGCTGATGCGCTGCACCTCCTCATGCGAGCGGATATAACGCCCGGCAGCCTGATTTATTTCCCACTTTTTCACATCGATAATTTCGCGCAGGGTTTGCAGGCTCCGGCCGCTGTGGCCGTTACCGGCAAGCTGTTCGCGGTATGCCTGTTCGGCCTGCTTCAGTTCATCCCGGCGTTGCAGCCAGGCGGATTTATTTGCCTGACAGGCCTCAAAGGCTTTCTGTAGCGTCAGTGTGGTCACGTATGTCTCTCCTGATGTCTGGCCGTGCTCACGCACCGGCACGGTTAACGGTGGCCGCCGGTGCGGGTACAGGGATAACCGGCTCAGTAACCGGTGAACGGATAATCCCGTCAACGGATTCAAGCGTACGGAAGGTCGCCGAGCACTCGACGTTCACGCACTGGTGATAGCGCTGTTTGACGTTCTCAGACAGATAGCGACTGGTGCGGGCGTGCGCACTGGTTTTGCAGAACGGGCAGTGAAACATGCTTATACCTCCGCTTTTGTCTCGCCATTCTCAGCCAGTTTTCTGGCGAGCATCATTCTCTTCGCCGGGCTGCGTAACAGCTCCATATCCACACCGTTAATCTGCGGCCGGTGCATGCCCGTCACGGACAATACCGGCTCCTGCTTCATATCGAAGTGATACAGGCTGCCCTGACGGCTCAGCGCATCGCGCAGCTCGCCGACGGCCACGGACTGGGGTGCACTGTCACCCTGCATTTCGAGCGCGCGAATGCGCAGCAGGAAAGCACGTATGAGCGCGACGGGGAGCATGTTGACCGCCTGAGCCCATTCCGCACCGGCATAAGTGGTAAAGGCATCATCATGCGCTGACAGGTATTTACTGGCGGTCGAGCAGGCATTCAGCATGGCGCGTGTCCGGTCAGTTTCCAGCTCCGCAATCAGGCCGGTGAACTCGTCGGCCAGCTCACGACTGGCGATACGCCTGCTGTGCTCAGCTTTCATTTCAGGGGTGAGATTGCCGCGCAGGGTGCGGAAGCGACTGCGCCAGTCCTGCTCCGCCTCTGCACTCTCACTGAGAGCGGTCTGCCGCTCCTGCTTACAGCGTTCAATGGACGTATCAATCTCTTTCAGTTCCTGCATGCTGGCCGCGTGCGTGTCTCTGGCCGCAGTGAATGCGCTCAGCTTGTCGGTGATGCGCTGGCTGCTCTCTGCTGACTGTTGAGCGGCTACATTCTGCAGGGCGGTAATGACTGTTTCGGGTTTCATGTTCAGGCTCTCCGTGTGTTCAACCTGAAATGATTCTGCCCTTCATCACACAACATCTCGATTCATTGCAGTTGTGGCAGTTCTGGCACAAACAGCACTCAAAACCCGGCTTGCCAGAGAAAGGTCTCAGCAAAACCTCTGCTTACCGTTTGTTTTTTTTACTGATAACTGTTCACCACTGTTCACCATAAATAAAAATATAATTAATACAGTAAGTTAAAGGGTGAACAGTTGCAGGTCTGACTGTTCACCGTCTGTTCACCACTGTTCACCTGCCGTTCTGGCTTATCTCAGGGCTTTTATATTTTATTCCGGTCAATACAGGAAGTTTTAATCAGTAAAAGTAATCATGGGTTTTCCATCAATTGCCACTGATTGCCAGCAGTTGCCACGGGTTTGCCACATTCGATAAATCAACGGTCTGGATGCAAAATCGTCCGTAAAAGACTTGTTGCCCTGAGGGTAAATATTCACAAAATAGAGAGCTACCCGAAGCCGGACGGACACGACCGGCACAGTATGGACTTTATGAGGTAGCCCGATGCACACCGCTTTTTCTTCCCCGTCTTCTGCCCCTGCCGCCCCGACGATGCAGGTCTCTGATGCCGTTCAGGAACGCTTTATCCGCCTGCCCGAAGTGATGCATCTTTGCGGTCTGTCCCGGTCGACCATTTACGACCTCATCAGCCGGGAGGCTTTCCCGAAACAAATCAGCCTGGGCGGTAAAAACGTGGCGTGGGCGCAGTCTGAAATCACCGCGTGGATGGCAGATCGCATTGCCGAGCGCAACCGGGGCTATGACGCATGATGATGACCGTTCAGCAAACAGCCCCTTTTTCTGGCTTGCTTCCTGTCGCCGTTTCCAGGTATAGTTTTCCCGCTGTCGCAAAATCGGCAGCCGGAATTGGCGTTCCGAATAACTTCAAGGCGACACGACACGCGCCATGCGTGTTTTTTTATGTCGTTGCTCAGGCACACCCATTTTCAGGGCTGTGGTGTTTATTCGTGCACCCGAGTCCTTTTTTGATAATGGTAGTCCGGGCGGGGCAGCCTTCGGGCTGGCCGGTTTCCTTGAAGGCCGGTTACGCCAACCCCGTTCGGGCTGCCACCAGTGAAATTGGCGTTTCCGGTGGTAGTTTTTCAAACTACTTCAAGGAGGCTGCCATCATGGCTACGACCTTCACCCCGTCACATTCGCAGTTTGTCTTTGTGTTTGCTGCCGTTCGTCGCGCAGACCGTAAACCCCGTATCTGTATGCTCCGAACCGTTGCCGGTGATGAACACGCCGCACGCCTGTCCCTCGTTCGTGATTATATTCTGTCGTTCGCTGGCCGCCTGCCGGTTACGGAGGTGCGACCATGAAACAGACCCTTATCACCCCTCATGATATCGAGTGCCTTGAGCATATGCGTAATCTCGGCCAGCTCGTTGACGAACTGATGAAGGTGCAGGACTCAACTTCCGTTTGCCGCGACCCGGCGCAGCAGTTGCAGCTCACCTCCGTGATTTACCTCATGACAGCCCAGCTCGACGGCGTGGTCGAGCGCTGCAAAAAGCGCTGGCTGACCGGGGAGGATAACGTATGAAAAAGCCTCTTTCACCTGTATTACGCGCCGCGCTCTATCGCCGCGCCGTGGCCTGTGCATGGCTGACAGTATGCGAGCGTCAGCACTGCTACGAACACCTCACCCTTGATGCGCTGGAAAAGGCCATTGCCGACGAGCTGGAGGGCTTCTATCTGCGCCAGCACGGTGAGGCAAAAGGCCGCCAGATTGCCTGTGCGCTGCTGGAAGATTTAATGGAAGCCGGACCGCTCAAGGCCACCCCGTCGCTGTCCTTTCTGGGACTCGCCGTGATGGATGAACTCTGTGCCCGTCATATCACATCGCCTGTTATGCACTGAGGGAGAAAATAACGATGAAAATGAACGTAACGGAAACCGTAAAGCAGGCGTGCGGCCACTGGCCGCGCATTCTCCCGGCGCTGGGTGTGAAGGTCATTAAAAATCGCCATCAGGCCTGCCCGGTGTGCGGCGGCTCTGACCGTTTCCGCTTTGATGATAAAGAGGGGCGCGGGACGTGGTACTGCAACAATTGTGGCGCGGGGGATGGCCTGAAACTGGTTGAAAAGGTGTTCGGTGTAAAACCGTCAGAGGCAGCCCAAAAGGTGAACGCCGTGACCGGCAACCTACCGCCGGTTGCCCCGGAAGTGATTGCGGCCGCAGAGGCTGAAACCGATGCTGACCGTAAAGCGGCGGCCGCGCAGGCCGTCAGACTGATGGAAAAAACCCGCACGGCCAGCGGCAACGCCTATCTGACCCGCAAGGGTTTTCCCGGTCATGAATGTCTCATGCTGACGGCCACACACAAAACCGGCGGAGTGACGTTCCGCGCCGGAGATGTGGTTGTCCCACTGTATGACGATTCCGGCGAGCTGGTTAACCTTCAGCTTATCAGTTCTGACGGTTTCAAGCGCACCCTGAAAGGCGGGGCGGTAAAAGGAGCGTGCAATACCATCGAAGGGAAAAAACAGGTCGGAAAACGCCTGTGGATAGCGGAGGGCTATGCAACCGCGCTCACCGTGCATCACCTGACCGGCGAAACCGTCATGGTGGCACTGTCGTCCGTGAACCTCCTTTCTCTGGCGAGCCTTGCCCGTCAGAAACACCCGGCCTGTCAGATTGTGCTCGCCGCCGACCGCGACCTTAACGGCGACGGCCAGAACAAAGCCGCAGCGGCCGCAGAAGCCTGTGAGGGTGTTGTTGCCCTGCCGCCGGTGTTTGGTGACTGGAATGATGCGTTTATGCAGAATGGCGGGGAGGCCACGCGAAAAGCGATTTATGATGCCATCCGGCCACCGGTACAAAGTCCGTTCGACACCATGAGCGAGGCGGAATTTACCGCCATGAGCGCCAGCGACAAGGCTCTGCGGGTGCATGAGCATTACGGCGAAGCGCTGGCGGTGGATGCGAACGGCCAGCTCCTGTCCCGTTATGAAGCAGGGATATGGAAAGTCGTTCAGCCGTCCAGCTTCGAACGCGACGTAGCCGGGCTTTTTCAGCGCCTGCGCGCCCCGTTCTCGTCGGGGAGAATCACCTCAGTGGTGGAGACGCTGAAGCTGATTATTCCTCAGCAGGCCGCACCGGCACGCCGTCTGATTGGTTTTCGCAACGGGGTACTCGATACCCGGAGCGGCCTGTTCAGCCCACACCACAAATCACACTGGCTGCGCACGCTGTGCGACGTGGATTTTACTCCGCCGGTCGAGGGGGAAACGCTGGAAACTCATGCCCCGAATTTCTGGCGCTGGCTCGATCGTGCTGCCGGTAGCAGACCAGAAAAACGCGACGTAATTCTGGCCGCGCTGTTTATGGTGCTGGCGAACCGCTACGACTGGCAGCTCTTTCTCGAAGTCACCGGTCCCGGCGGGAGCGGGAAAAGTATTCTGGCCGAAATTGCGACCCTGCTCGCCGGAGAGGATAACGCCACGTCGGCTGATATCGATACGCTGGAAGACCCGCGCAAACGTGCATCCCTGATTGGCTTCTCGCTGATACGTCTGCCTGACCAGGAAAAATGGAGCGGTGACGGTGCAGGGCTGAAGGCCATCACCGGCGGCGATGCAGTTTCAGTTGACCCGAAATACCAGAATCCGTACTCAACGCATATCCCGGCGGTAATTCTGGCCGTGAACAACAACCCGATGCGCTTTACCGACCGCAGCGGCGGTGTGTCGCGTCGCCGGGTGATTATTCATTTCCCGGAGCAGATTGCCCCGGAGGAACGCGACCCGCAACTCAGGGATAAAATTGCGCGCGAGCTGGCCGTTATCGTGCGCCAGCTTATGCAGAAATTCAGCGACCCGATGGCCGCGCGCGCACTGCTCCAGTCGCAGCAGAACTCCGACGAGGCGCTCAGCATCAAGCGTGATGCTGACCCGACGTTTGATTTTTGCGGCTATCTGGAAATGCTGCCGCAGACCAACGGAATGTTTATGGGTAATGCCAGCATTGTCCCGCGTAATTACCGTAAATATCTTTATCACGCGTATCTGGCCTATATGGATGCTAACGGATACAGGAACGTACTCAGCCTGAAAATGTTCGGGCTGGGGCTGCCCATGATGCTGAAAGAGTACGGCCTGAATTATGAAAAGCGGCACACAAAGCAGGGGATACAGACCAACCTGTCGCTGAAAGAGGAAAGCTACGGCGACTGGCTGCCGAAATGCGATGAACCCGCAGCGACATAACCCACTCCAGACCGGCTACTGCCGGTCTTTTTCTTTCCGGCAATTGCCACAGGGTGAACACTCCACTGTTCACCCTTCACCGTATATTCACCCTGTATCCATATGAAATTATTGATAAAAAAGAAAAGGTGAACAGTGTGAACAGTAAAACCTGAAAAAACTTTATACTCTCCCTACAGCCTGACTGACCGTCTCCATAGCGAGCAGAATTTCATCAATAATGAAGAGTCGACTGTTAACTCTGCGTCAACTCATTACCACTTAACCTAATGATATAAAATGGAAAACTATCGAAATGAATAGCCTACAAAGTTAAATGCAAAAAATATATTCCAGTCAAATTTCGTTACGCACTCTCTCCCAAGAAGGAGATAAATACTTTATACGTCCACCATACTATGTTATTTTTTCAATACGGCTCTGCCTTAAATCTGTGAGGTTGTTTCGCCTCGAAGTATCTTATGTTAGTACATCACGCTACCAATCAGCGGTTAGTTACTTGACGTAACTGTTAATTGGCTAAAGTTTGCATAAAGTGATTGGGCGGAGCCGTAAATTTAGTCCATGAATACAGTGACGAGGTAGAGAGTGTCTTTACATGACAAGCTACTGATGCTTAGTCTCAGTTCAGCAAATAAAGAAGAAAATGAGACAATCCCGGAGTTACCTAAGTTAGAGCCTCAGCCCTATCAAGCTGGAAAAAATTTGAAATGGGATAATAAAGAACTCAAAAATCATCCCATTACTTCAAAGATTGACATTGATGTAATATGCAAAAAAATTGAAAACAAAAGCATTGTAATTACGTCAGCTAACGATGTAGCCAATCTTTTAGAAGTTCCGGTCGGACAATTATTATTTATTTTATATAATAAAAAAGATAACTATAGAACTTTTGAAATAAAAAAGAAAAATGGAAAAAGTAGAATGATAAACGCACCTCAAGGGGGTTTGTCAATTCTGCAGGAGAAATTAAAGCCGATTATTGAGTACTTTTATCGCCCCAAAAAACCAGCGCATGGATTCATTAAGGATAAAAGTATATTAACAAATGCAGAAAAACATACAAAGAAAAAATATGTTGTTAATGTAGATTTAGATAATTATTTTGGTTCAGTCACTTTCGCGAGAGTGTATGGAATATTTAAAAGTAAGCCATTTAATTTCTCTCATCCTGCGGCGAGTATATTAGCCCAATTATGTACTAAAGATGGTAAATTACCTCAAGGAGCCTGCACTTCCCCTATCCTGGCAAATTTAGCATCAGCATCGCTCGATAAACACCTAACTCAACTGGCACGTAGAAAAAACATCACATATACAAGATATGCAGATGATATTACTTTTTCATTTAATCAACAACAAGTCAGAGAAATCATAACGTTAGATAATGAAAATAATTTTGAATTGGGTGAGGCTGTTATCTCTGTGATCGAGAAAAGTGGCTTTAGCATAAACACAAGTAAATTCAGAGTTCAGAAAAGAAATGAACGTCAAAAAGTTACTGGATTAGTGGTAAATGAAAAAGCAAATGTCGATCGTAAATATCTTAGAATTACTCGTTCATTAGTTCATAAATGGAGAGAAGACAAGTTAACATCAGCATTATTATTTGTTAATAAAAAAGGCTTGAAAGCAGCAAATAATGAGCATGCTATATCAATTTTTCGCAATCATATTTATGGCCGATTGAGTTTTATAAAAATGATCCGTGGTGATGACTTTCCATTATATCTTAAATTAATGGCTGAAATGAGTCATCATGATCCTTTAAAAACAAAAGAAGGACTTAGAGCAATGAAAGAAACTGAAACTTATGATGTATTTATTTGTCATGCAAGCGAAGATAAAACATCCATCGCAATTCCAATTTACGAAGAATTAACCAAATTAAACATTTCAACATTCATAGATCATGTCGAAATAAATTGGGGCGATTCATTAATCCAGAAAATTAACTCAGCTCTTGTAAAGTCTAAATATGTAATTGCTATTCTTTCGTCTAATTCTGTAGATAAGCATTGGCCTAAGAAAGAATTGCATTCTGTGCTTGCAAGAGAAATCGCTGAAGGTGAAGTAAAATTACTTACTCTTGTAAAAGAAGCAGATGAAGCAATAGTTGCTGCATCCTTGCCTCTCTTAAGTGATAAGCTTTATATTACCTATAAAGATAATCCGGCAGAGGTTGCGGATAAGGTTCGTGCACTTTTGAACAAGTGACACCTACTGCCTAATGTGTATAGTAGTGTGTATAAAGTCATTGAGATGTTTATTTATACTTAATAAAAATCAATGACTTACAATACACATAAGACTCCTGTGATCTTCCGCCAAAAATTAAGCTTCTTAGTAAGGTATCTTACAAATATATTCGCCCTTCATTTAGCCTTTCTTGGTAAAGATATATTATATAAATTCATTGAATGTGAGTGCAATACAATGTCGCACTGTGTATTATATAATCTGTTCATCATTCAATTTAAGAGGGAATAAGAGTGGAAATCACTAAGTTACAAACAATAAATGACTACCAACTTTTTTTGGAACAAATGTATGGAAATGCGAATGAAAGCAAGGATCCAGACTATATATATTCATTTCTTGTAAGAAAGGTATCCTTTCTTTCACGAGCAATTCTTCGCGATGGTGAGTTTGAAAAAAGCTTCATTCAAAGCTTATCTTGGTTATTCACTTTGGCATCAAAGTTTGATATTAATTTAAATGAAGCATTTTATAAAAAATTTCCTGATGCATGTCCCTATTGCCTTAAATCTACATGTGAGTGCGTCCAAACACATAAACAACCAGCAGGAAATTTAGCAGCATATGCAGCAAGGCACGAATTGAATGAGAAATTCCTTTCACTTCAAAACACTCATACCTTAAACAGAAGATTAATTGATAAAGCAGTAAGTAATATTAACGACATCTACCCCTCAAACGGTGCAGTTTGGAAAATATTTGGCAGTTTCTACCATTTTTCAAGGATTTTTGAAGAATTAGGCGAAACGCAGGAAGCTTATTCTGCAGTTATAAAAAACAGTGGGAATATCTCTAATTTGGCAGAGGAAATTGCAGATGTAGCAGCTTGGATTTTCTCTGCATGGGGAATCAAATGTCCGAAAAGAAGCTTAGGTGATGCATTTAAAGATTACTATTTAGACGGTTGCCCAGTCTGCAAGAAAAATATCTGTGAATGTGAATCCTACTCTGGCAGGTCAGAATCCATGGCTACAGGAAAAGATCTTGAAAACATAAAGAGCCAACTTACCGAATTATCCACACTGCTAGTGGATAAATCTTCAGAAATTAACGAATTAGTAAAATCAATTGACGATGCCATGGAGGCTAACACCACTCTTGATGCCAAGAGAGCAGTTACCCAGGCTGATGGATTTTTGAAGAGGACGCAGTCTGCAATTGAATCAGGCGCAACAACTGCAGAAAATACAGCCAAAATAGCAACAGCACTTACGACAATAATAGGGTTCATTGATAAAATCAAAGACGGATGGCTTAATTAGCACGTCAATAGGCTGATGAATATTGTTCATCAGCCCCCTATTTAATTCAAGCGCTCAAGATTTATAATTTAATTTTTTCATTTAATCTTAGCCAAAATGCCTCTTTCACCCACTTACTAAAATTCCCTTTCCCCGCCGCCTTTTCAATCTTTTCTAAAAGCTCATCCTCGAACCGGATGTTCTTCATCGTGCTTTTGGTACGGTCAAAATTTGGTTTCTTTTTCTCTTGCGTGGTAGGTACCACTTCGGTTGGCTTATCTGCATGTGGTACTTACCACATGGATTTGAAAATCTAGCAACGCCTAGCAGGGTTGAAGCATTAAAGAGCGTCTAACCTCACCAACTATCAAGGAGTTGATTATGGCTGATTCGCATTCTACCCCAGACACCGACCAATCCGGAACCGAGCGTTCGTTAATTGTGGGATACCGCCCGAATGTTTTCGACAAATCCACGCCGAAAATCATCCTTTCCGGCAAGTGGCTACGCGCGGCGGGTTTTGATACCGGACAGCAGGTCACGATAAAAGTCATGAAGGGATGCATCGTTTTGGTGGCGTATAACGAGCAGGAGCAGAGGTTGCAGGATGATTATAAACGGACGAAAGCAAAGCTTATTGAGATAGAGAACGCGCTTGCAGCGATCCAAACTCCACGTCCTGGAAAGCGCCTCGCAAAATCAAATACAAACTACCTGGCTTAGCGGCTGTTTCTGGCATACTAAGTGCCTGGTGCGTTAATCGTTGAGGATGTGGAGGGGAGACATGGCAGATAAAGACGTAATCCAATCTCCAGCAGGCGAATTTATTATGTTTGCCAGCGGTGACGGAAGAGTTCGTGTCGAATGTCGCTTCGAATCAGACACGATCTGGTTATCCCAGGCAGCAATGGCCGATCTGTACGGTAAAGATGTTCGAACTATCAACGAGCATCTGATGAATATATTTTCTGATGGCGAAATTGATCAAAATTCAACTATCCGGAAATTCCGGTTAGTTCGTCAGGAAGGAAAACGTCAGGTTTCCAGAGAGATAGAGCACTACAATCTAGAAGCAATACTAGCTGTCGGCTACCGGGTGCGCTCGTCTCGAGGCATCCAGTTCCGACAATGGGCCACCCAAACGCTGCAGGAATATCTGGTAAAAGGCTTCGTTATGGATGACGAGCGCCTGAAAAACCCGCCTGTCGGATCTTCCGCCGTACCTGACTATTTCGACGAAATGCTGGAACGCATTCGCGATATCCGGGCCAGCGAACGCCGGGTCTATCTTCGCGTGAGGGAGATTTTCGCATTAGCCGCTGACTATCAGCCGTCGCTCAAAGAGACGACGGTATTCTTTCAGACCATCCAGAATAAACTGCATTTTGCCTGCACGGGCCACACCGCTGCTGAGTTGATTCACCATCGCGCCGATGCAACTCAACCGCATATGGGGCTGACAAGCTATAAAGGCGAAGAAGTCCGTAAAAGCGATGTCACCACTGCAAAAAATTATCTGTCTCAGGATGAGGTGAGCGAACTTAATCGCGTCGTTAATATGTGGCTCGATTTTGCCGAAGATCAGGCCAAACGCCGGAAGCAGGTATTTTTACGAGACTGGCAAACCAAGCTCGATCAGTTCCTGCAATTCAATGACCGGGACGTTTTAGAAGGGGCAGGCAAAATCAGCAAGAAAGCGGCTGATGAAAAGGCGTGCTCAGAATACATTGAGTTTGAAAAAAAGCAGCGCCTGCTGAAAGAAGCCGAAGGTGAGAAAGATATCGTCGGCTTATTAAAATGGGATAAACAGGCTAAGCGCTAATTCCGGTATTCCTGCTCAGCTTCATATGCAGCAGCGGAAACGGATTCCCCTGCCCGTCCAGTTCAGAGCGTCCGACCTGCTCAAACCCCATATGGCGATAAAATCCCACGCCCTGCGGATTCTGCTCATTCACGTCCACCTCGTTCGCGCCGAACGCTGCGATGGCGTGCTGTAGCAGCAATTTCCCGACGCCCTTCCCGCGGCTCGCGTCGTCAACAAACAGCATTTCAATGCGGTTTTCATCCACGCCTAAAAAGCCGTGAATAACGCCTGTTTCATCACGGGCAATGAAAACGTTGAGGTTAGGCAGATAGGCGTTAAGCAATAACGGACGCAGCGCCGCAATATCGCTTTCCTGTAAAAAGTGATGGGTGGCGCGGACGGAGGATTCCCAGATCGCGACCAGACGTTCGAAGTGTGAGGGGAGTGCGGTTTCTATTTTCATGGGGCGGATCATGTGCGGTTTAGGACGTTAATTCAAGTCACTCCGTGCGCCCTGTTCCCTCCTCACCCTAACCCTCTCCCTCAGGGAGAGGGAACAGATCGCGCTAACCCCTAATCTCCATCACCGCGTACACCCCATCCTTCGGCACGACCACGGTGACGTTTTCCACCGGCACGCCTGCCGCGAGGTGGATGTCCTGCAGTTGCTGCAGCGTCCTCGGGTGAATATCCTCCCAGCCGATACCCCGCAGCACAAAGTCAATGTGCGGGCTGCTGGTGAGCATGTTCGACACAATCACCGCCCCGCCGGGCTTGACCAGCCGCAGCGCGCGCTGGAGAAAAATCACCGCGTCGGTATCGTTGAAGTATTCAAATATCCCCAGCGCGTCGACCAGTTCGGCCTGATGCTCGCCCAGCTCCAGCAGCAGGTCCTCATTACGCACCAGCGTATGGAGCAGGTTGCGCCTGAGCAGGGTCAGCTGTTCGCCCACCACAATCCCTTCCTGCGCCGCCATGGTTTCGGCCCAGCTGAGCGCCACCGGGTCTTTGTCCACCAGCGTGAGATACACCCGCTGGCCGTCAAGCTTTGCTTCGCGCAGCGCCTCCAGCACCGGGATAGCGGCGCCGCTCGCGAGGCTGACCCAGTTGTTCTCGCTTTCATTATGAATGTGCTTATCCACCAGCGCGGCCAGCACCCGGGCGCGAGAACGCACGCCAACCGCATCGTTAGCGTGGATAAACCACTGGCGGCTGTCGCTGTCCATTTTCGTGCCGTCGGGCAGGCGGTCCTCCAGCGGGTTTTGCACCACAAACAGCGCCAGCGCGGAGGGCACCAGCCGGGTGCGCCACGCGGTGAGCGCCGGGCGGTTGCGAAAGGCCTGTTCGGAATAGCGATTCTGCGGGACAAGCACGGCCAGCCCCCCTTCGTCGTATTCCACCCGCGGCGGCCGAAGTGCCGGCTCCGCTTTCAAGGCGCGGTCAAGGGAGGCGATCTCGCGGGCAGCATCGTCTTTCATCGGCCACTGGTCGCTGACGTCGGGAAATGACGCGCTGAAAATCGTCATATTTTCCGGTGCATCGCCGCGAAAAGGCTGCCAGTTCATGTCGTCATCCCTCCGTTAGGCTTTTAACGGAAGTCTATCCAGGCGAGCCAGTAATACCCTACGAAGAAAGCACGAAATAGGTGCATCAGTTCTGCGACGTGCGCCATACCCCCGGCGTGCAGCCGTACTCGGTCTGAAAATGACGAATAAAGTGGGCGCAGTCGCTAAACCGCATCCGCCGCGCAATATCCGTCACGCTTTGCTGAGAGTTTTTCAGCAGCCAGCAGGCATAGCGCAGCCTGGCGCTGCGAATAAATTCCCGCGCCGTTTTGCCAAACTCGGCGTGAAACAGGCGGTTGAGCTGACGTTCGCTCAGCTTAACGTCCTGCGCGAGCCTGGCGGCGTTCAGCGGGTGAGTAAGATACTGTTCGACGGTCGTCACCGCCCTGCGCAACCGTGAATCAGGTATCATGGCGATATTCGCGGGCCGCGGCGTGGCGGCGTCATGCGGAGGAAGGGACAGCCGCCGGGAGGTGGTGGCCGCAATGTCGTCTCCCCCGTGGGCGCGGATCAGCGCCGTGACCAGGGTGAGCGTTGAGATCCCGCCCGGGCAGGTCAGCACATCGCCTTCGTCGATAAAATCGAGGCCTTGCTCAGCATACACCTGCGGAAAACGCTGCGTGAAAACGTCATGGTGATGAGGATGAATCGAGGCGCGGCGCTCGTTCAGTAAGCCTTCCTCCGCCAGAATAAAGCTACCGGTACCAATACCAATCAGGGGCACGTTGTTGTGATAAGCATCCGTGAGAAACGCTCTGTCGCCACGGTGTCCCCGGTGAAGATGCTCCAGACCTCCACCAATCACCGCAATATAGTCAAAGTCGCCGGGCGGCGCATGGGCGGCCTCGGGCCGCACGCTGAGCCCTGAGCTGCTCACTATCGGTAAGTCGGGATAAGTGCTTATCAGGCTGAGTTTAAAACGTACTTTCTGGCTACGCTTCTGGACGCTGGATGCAATACGTAACGCCTCTATCAATCCTGAATATGCGAAAAGCGAGAAATGGGGCCACAGGAGTAAACCCATATGCAGGGATTTATTCCGTGCAGGCGTCATTCTGACGCTATCATCAATTATATTTTTCATTAACTTGCCGAAGAATAATTACATTATCGCAACATTATTGTTGCTGTTATATTTTCCTAAGATAGGTCCTGGCTGTTAAATCAAACATAAATGATGGTTGCAAAAACTTAAAAACATTTCTCCCTGTCGCTATCCGTTTTTTGACGTGTGGCACACATAGGTCGGCAGCGTTCCCAGAATAAATAAATAATTCTCATTCTGCTGTTTCTTAATACGCATATAAATATTCTTATTCGGATAGATAAAAAATAAGGGCTCGTACTTCTCCAGCCAGCTGTCGCTGATGTTGTCGTCCGGAAATTTCATATTGCGTATGGACGTCAGATTATAGACGCTGTCTTTGCGCTCAATCTGAAAGAAAACTTTGCGATTCAGGGTCTTCGTAGGATCGCTTTTCAACCGGCCATTCATACTGAGTATTCCGCTGTTACCCTCCACGGTGTAATTCAGCCACAGAGAGAGCGTCTCATCACGGTGATGCTGAATAAAGTTCGCCTGGCAGGAAAAGGGCTTGATGTAATGGCGATGCAAGAGGTAATACGTCGCCACGACAGCCCCTATCAGCAGGCACAGGCAGAGCACAACAAGCGTTTGACGGTAGCGAACCATACTAGCGATCCTCTATAAAATAATCGGACATACAGCGGTTGGGTTCCGTCATCGGTCTGTCACAGCGAATGACCGATGCACGGGGCAGCAGGATGTAACCGCTGACGTACACCCAGGGATAGTTCGCGCACTGGTCCTTAAACGGGGCGGCATAGGCCAGGGCTTTATCCCTGTCGCGCTGCGTTTCAATATCGCGAGAAAAATAGAGCTGACACTCGCCCATCTTCATCGCGAAGCGGTACCCGTCTACGAAATAGCTGTCATGCAGCAGGTTATGGCTGATAACGCTCACGCCAGCCAGCATCAGCAATAGCACCAGCGCGCCCGACAGCCAGAAGCGGTTTCTTGAGACCGTCGGGGCGACGGTCTCTTCGTAGACATCCGGAGCAGCACATTCTTCCTCTTCAGCCTGCGGCTGCATCTCTTTAATAGTGATTTGCGTATCGCTTGCGAGCGTCAGCCCTATGCGCGGGATAGTGACAATTGGATCGGTTTCGAAACCCACCTTCTTCAGACCTTTGCGCAGAATAGAAATGTTCTGGTAATAGGTATTAGGCGAAACCAGCATCCCCCGGCGCTGCCAGACAATATCCATGCACTCCTGTTGAGTCACAATACTTCCGACTCTTTCTATTAATAACAACAAACAGCGGCCCGCCGGGGAATTTAATACCACCACCCGGTCAGGATTGTTGAGATCGCGTAATGTGCTGGCGGCTGGGTGAAACTCTACCAGGCCATTAATAATGTAATGCTTATGCATAGAATAGGCTAAATACCTCCGGTCAACGCCTGTTGCTCCAGTAGATTCCCTTCACGGTTAACCTGCGTATCCCTCGCCTGTGTAAGGCTTAATGTGACGGATAATTGCGCAACTGTATATCCTGGCACCTGGCGAAAAATCTTATTTTTCCTTTCTCTTTATCTGACCGGTCTGAAGTTTTCTTAACCGCCATTTAAAGCCGTCTTGACACTGACAAAACTCGACAAAGGCGCCCGTTGAACGCTTTAGCCATTGTTGTCTGAATTATTCAGCGTGCTTAATTTGTTTTTTTGATAAAAAGCAGAGGGGACGCTCTCTGCCAGCGGGTTTCGAAATTACAACCAGTTCGAAAGCTGTCGTCTTAATTAACAATTTCGCCACGAAACTGTTAGCTACCGTCAGTAACTACCCTCATCACATGACGTCAGCAGACTATTTCCTTACAAAACATTTATTAAAGCTAACTTTTCAATAAAAACTACCGGTATGATTATTTACAGGCAGATAAGCAAAAGCCGGTTTAGCGAGGAGAAATTGACGCCACACCTAAACTGTACTTAAAACAAATTAAGATTAATTCAGGTTACCTATTTAACGCCCTGAGTATAGTGGGCTCACACCGTGCAATGCTTAATTGCTTCGAAAATACAGGCATCGCTCTGCCCGACAGAGGAGTCTCATTACAATTATAAATCGAGGGAATGACATGGCGAATAAACTCAACAACACACGTCATTTAAATATCGCGCTATTGGGTGGAGATCACTTTGCGCGTCAGGGGATCGCCGCGTTATTAAAAAATATCACCCCGACCATGCAGATAACAGCATCGTTCGATAATTATGCGGAGATCGAAACAATACTCGCGGCCGCACCGGTAGACTTAATTTTTTTATCCGGTACGGAGAAATATCACGCGGGATATGATTGCCTGAAATATATCAGGAAGATGAAAGTCCTCTATCCCGACGTACTTATTTGCATGTATTCCGCACCGGCAAATTCCTGGCTGTGGATACGCGGTGAAATAGACGCCTATATCTCGCTACAGGACCCGCTTTATCACTGGCGAGCCAGCGTATTAAAAATGGTCGATAGCCGTTATCGCCCAATAAAAAAACCCACGGCGTTATCGCTGACGCCGGGTGAATGGAGGGTATTGAAGGAACTACGAAAGGGTCTGGATATGCGTTACATCGCCGAAACAGAGCAGCTTTCTTACCGTCGTGTCAGCGCGTTAAAAAGCTCAGCGATAAGAAAACTAGGGCTCAGGAACAAGACAGATTTGCTGGTCTTTTTAACCAGTTAGACCTGCTGCTTTCAGAGCAAATCTCGACATAACACCATAATGGAATCAGGACAATGAAAGCTCAATTCAATAATAAAACGCTGCTTGCGATCGCTATTGCGGCAGTACTGCCAGTGGGCTCGGTGCTGGCTGCCGGCACCAGCGGCGGCACGGTGAACTTTAGCGGCAAAGTGGTGACCTCCGCCTGCGCCATCAGCGCAGGAAGCGCCAACATTGACGTGGATATGGGTGAAGTGCGGACCGCAACGCTGAAGACGGCAGGCAGTGAAGCCAGCACGGCAAAAGCGTTTGCCATCACCCTGGAAGATTGTGAAATCGCCGATACCTCAGCCTCAACGGCAGAGAACCCGATTGCTGCGACCACAGTGGCCGTCACCTTCACCGGTACGCCGGACGGTTCCGATGTCAATAGCTTGTCCGTCGGTGCAAACGGCAGCGCCAACTCTGCGCAAAACGTGGCTATTCGCCTTTATGACGAGCAAGGCAACGTGGTGAAGCTGGGTGAACCGGCATCGGCCATCCCTCTGCGTAAGGGTGCCAACACACTGAACTTCAGCGCGAAATATTACTCGCCGAAGGGCGGCGCCACCGCGGGCGATGCCAGCGCCGTCGCGACTTACACCGTGACCTATTCGTAATCTTCAGGCCCGGTCTGCGAGCCGGGCCTGTCTTAGCTTTCAGGAGAAACACTATGCGCGTAAATACATGGATTTGCCTGGCGGGCGCGTTATGTTCATCCGCCGTCTATGCCGGTGGCGTGGGATTGGGCGCAACGCGAATGGTCTACTCCAGCGCCACCAGCCAGGCCATGATGCAGGTGAGAAACACCCATCCCGAGGCCACGTTCCTCATCCAGTCCTGGATGGAGAATGAGAAAGGCGAACGCACCAACGACTTCGTGATCACGCCACCGCTGTACGTCATGAAACCGGCCAGCGAAAGCGCGGTAAAAATCATGTTTAACGGCAAAGCCCTGCCAGAGGATCGGGAGACGCTCTACTGGATGACCGTCAAAGCCATCCCCCAGCAGGCTAAAAGCGGCTCCGGGAACACGCTGCAGTTTGCGTCGGCTAACCGCATCAAGGTCTTTTATCGCCCAGAAGGACTCAGTGAGAGCCCGGCAGAGGCATGGAAAAAACTGGCCGGTGTCTACCGTGCCGGAAAGGTTACGCTCAGCAACCCCACGCCGTACTACCTCACCACCATCAACGTGAAAATTGACGGCATGCCGGTGCAGCCGGTGATGGTGCCCCCGAAAGGCAGCGTGACGCTGGCCGAAACCTTCAGCCATGCGGGCAGCATGAGCTATCAGACCATTAACGATTACGGGGCATGGACTCCCGCCACGCGCGCGTCGTTATCCCAATAAAAAAAGTAAGGCGTGACCACGTGAAAATAAAAATCCTGTGCGCCACGGTGATCTCCCTGGTGATTCGGCAAGCCGTGGCTGCTGAAAGCGAGCTGCAATTTAACCCCGCATTCCTCAACGGCGAGAGCGCGAACAGCGCCGATCTCGCCTGGGTCAACGCCGGGAGCGCGTTGCCGCCGGGTGATTACAACCTCAACGTGTATATCAATACCAACTACGCGTTCACAGGTAACGTCACGTTCCGCCTTGCTGAAGACAGTACGGGTGAAGCACTGCCCTGCCTCACGCCCGAGCAATTCGACGCGCTGGGCATCGATAGCCATCAGGCGAAGGGCGGAGTGCTGCCGCTGGCGCAACGCTGCATCGTCTTAACGAAGGCGTTTGCGGATACGCAGTTTGATCTGGACCAGAAGACGCTCACCCTGAGCTTCACCGTACCGCAAAGTGCGATGCGCAATTTGCCGCGCGGATATGTCAGCCCGGAAAGCTGGGAGGCGGGCATTCCTGCCGCGTGGCTGAATTACGTGGTCAATGGTTCGAATAATGAATATCGCGGCGAGACGCGCACACGGGAACAGCAGCTATTTGCAAGCCTCAACAGCGGCGTCAACCTGGGCGCGTGGCGGCTGCGTGATTTCACCACGTGGACCAAAGACAGCAATGAACTTGCCCACGTGCAGACCTGGCTGCAGCGCGATATTCACGCCCTGCGCGCGCAGGTGTACGCCGGGGAAACGTACACCTCGGCGCAGGTTTTCGACTCCGTGGGCCTGCGCGGTATCGCCCTGAAAACCGATGACAACATGCTGCCCGCCAGCCTCAGCGGCTATGCTCCTGAAGTCCGGGGCATTGCGCGCAGCAACGCCACGGTCACGGTTCGCCAGAACGGCAACATCATCTATCAAACCTCCGTTCCGCCGGGGGCGTTCGTGCTGAAAGATCTCTACCCGACCTCCTCGGGAGGCGATCTGGCGGTCACCATTCAGGAGAACGACGGCAGCAAAACGCAATACACGCTTCCCTTTGCCAGCGTGCCGAACCTGGTGCGTAACGGACAGGTGAAATATGCCCTGGGCGCCGGGAAATACCGTCCGACGGGCAATCAGGACGCGCCCTCTTTCGCGCAGGGCGAGCTGTTCTACGGCTGGCGATACGGCCTGACGTTTTACGGTGGGGCGCAGTTTGCCGATCGCTATAACGGCCTGGCCCTCGGGTTTGGGCAAAACCTCGGCCGCTTTGGCGCCTACTCCATCGACCTGACCCACGCCCGCAGCCAGCTGGCGGACGATCGGCAATATACCGGTGATTCGGTGCGCCTGCGCTACAGCAAGCTGCTGAACGACATTGGCACGCGGGTTAACTTCTTCTCGCTGCGCTACTCCACGAAAGGGTTTTATACCCTCAGCGACACCACGTACAAAGGCATGTCGGGCGGATCGCCAAAGCAGACGGTGGAAGACGATGGCACCGTCACCACCCAATACGACACTGTGTACAACCTGCGCATGTCGCGTAAGGCAAAAAACCAGCTGCTGCTGTCGCAGCCGATGGGAGAATACGGCTCGCTGTCACTGTCGTGGGATCAGCAGACCTACTGGAACACATCAAATACCACGCAAAGCCTGCAGTTTGCGTGGAACGCCACGTTTCGTAACGTGTCCCTTGGCGTCAGCGTCCAGCGAAGCTCGAGCCTGTATGACGACAAGAAAGATAACATCCTGTCGATGTCGATTTCGGTCCCGCTGGGCAACCCGACGCTGTCAACCCGCGCGCGCTTTACCACGACCCATGCGGACTCCACTGGCACCACCACCAGCACGGGCGTGAGCGGCTACCTGCCGGGTGAGGAGAATCTGTTCTATAGCGTCAACCAGCGCTACAGCGCGCAGCAGCACTACGGCGGCGATGCCACCCTGCAGTACGAAGGCGCGTGGGGAGACTACAACCTGGGCTACAGCTACGCCAGCGACTCCCGCAACCTCAGCTACGGCATCAGCGGCGGCGCGGTAGTGCATGAAGATGGCCTGACGCTGAGCCAGCCGCTCGGGAACACCAACATTCTGGTGAAAGCCCCGGGGGCAAGCAACGTCGCCGTGCTTAACCATAAGGGCATCAAAACGGACAGCCGTGGCTACGCGGTGATCCCGTACGCCACGCCGTACCGCGTTAACCAGGTCGCGCTGGACGTGACGACCGCTGGCAACGACGTGGAGCTGGAAAACGCCATCGCCAACAAAACGCCTACCGATGGCGCCCTGGTTCGCGCCACCTTCGCTACGCACCAGGGGGCAAAAGCGATGTTTATCGTGCGTCACGGCAACGACGTACTCCCCTTCGGCACGCTGGTCTCGCTCGATGATGACAAAACCAGCGGCATCGTCGGCGATGGCGGCAGCCTGTATCTCTCCGGTTTGTCAGAGAAGGGCACGCTGAACGCCGTGTGGGGTCGCGGCAACCGCCAGCGCTGCGCCGTTACCTATGCCTTAAACAAGCAGAACTATAGCGCCCGCACCGGTCTTTATTCTCAGGAGGTGGTATGTCAGTAACGCTTCGGATCGGCTGCATTGCGCTGCTGCTGGTTTTCACGCTCCCCGTTCGCGGCTACGACGTGCTGGTCTCCGTCACCGGCAATTTGATCGGCAACACCTGCGTGGTGGCGCAGGACTCCGGGGAGCAGAACGTGCCGCTGGGCACTATTGGTATTAAACAGTTCAGCCGTGCCGGGGCCGTCAGCAATATCAAAACGCCCTTCACGCTCAGGCTTGAAGCGTGCGGGCCAACCTTTGCTGGCGTAAAAATTCGCTTCAGCGGAACGCCGGATGATGCCAACCCGCAGCTGCTGAAAATTGCCGACGGTGGCGCTACCGGCGTGGCGGTGCAAATCCTCGATAAAGAGAGCGTACTCATTCCCCTGAATACAAAGACCACCGCATACGGAACCGCGGGGGATGACAGCGTACAGATGACCTTCTACGCGCAGCTGGTTGCCACCGCTACGCCGGTGAGCGCCGGTGATGTGTCAGCCCTCGCCACCTGGACAACGGAGTATCTATGATGCGTTTAGCGTTTCTTCTCAGCGGATTACTTTTCTGCGCCAGCGTACAGGCGCTGGACTGGAAATCGGATATTACGCTCTCCCCTCAGCCGATGACCTACAGCGGGCCAGCGGACTCCGTGGTGCCGGGCAGCATTATCGGCTCAACCTGGAGCGCCACCGCCAGCGTGCAGCAGGTGTTCTGGTGCGGGCTTATTTTTACCTGCAACAAAGGCACGCTGCAGCCCAGCAGCAGCGCCATCTCAAGCGGTGCGACGGTCACCGTCGACGGCGCGAATTACACCATTTTTGAGACCGGCGTACCGGGCGTGGGATATATCATCGGGCTGAAGGATTTTAAGAGTACACAATATATTCCCCTGCAGACCGGTATCACGCAAAGCTACCCGGCAGAGGGCACCAGTGGGTTTGCCCAGGATCTGGGATGGTCAGCAAAGGTCACCTTTATTAAAACCGGTGCCGCCCTTAAATCCGGCGTCTATCAGATCCCGACCATCAACGCCGCGGTGCTCACCGCCTATAACAACGAGACAAAAACGGCGCAGGTGATTATCAGCCCGACCACCATCACGGTGACCGCCAGCGGGTGTACGGTCGGCAGCAAAAACGCCAGCGTGGCGCTGGGCACCATTGATATTCGCACCCTGCCCACGGTGGGAAGCACGTCGCCATCGGGAACGTTTACCGTCGGCCTGACCTGCGACGCGAACGTGGCGGTTCACGCCGTGATGACCGATCAGACCACGCCGTCGAACACCTCGTCGGTGGTGACGCTGACCGGAGACTCCACGGCGTCCGGCGTTGGGGTGCAGTTTTTCTACAACGGCAGCGGGCCGCTGACGATGGGGCCGGACAGCTCGGCCGCGGGTGCGACCGGACAGTTCTTTATCCAGAGCACCACGGCGGCGCAGACGCTCACGTTACCGTTCCAGGCGCAGTACATCCGAACCGGCGAACTGGTCCCCGGCTCGGCCAACGCGCTGGCCAGCATTACGTTTTCCTACCAGTAGGGACTATTGCTTCACCCACACCAGCTGGTCAACCCGGAAGCCCAGACTGCGCGCGGTGTTCAGGTAATCCTGCTTCACCGCATCCGGGATGGTCGGGGTGCGCGACAGGATCCACAGGTAATCGCGGTTCGGGCCGCTGACCAGCGCGTACTGGTACTTATCGTCCAGCCTGATCACGTTGTAGCCGCCGTAGAACGGGCCGAAGAACGACACCTTCAGCGCGGCCGTGGTTGGCTCGCCGGTGAAGTACGCTTTGCCTTCGCTCTCGTTCCACTTGTTCTTCACCGGATCGTAGCCCCGGTTGAGCACGCTAATGCCGCCGTCGCTGCGCTTGCCGTAGGTAGCGGTTACCTGCTCCAGCCCGCGCTCAAAGCGGTTTTCCAGACGGGCGACTTCGTACCATTTGCCAAGATAGCGGCTGGCTTCGAAGTTGGTGATAGGCTGCACGCCTTTCGGTGGCGTAGGGGATTTACAGGCGACCAGCGTCAGCGCAATGGCAACACCGGTCACAACAGGCCATAGCTTCATGAGAATTCCTTTCATTTGCACGGTTGGATGTTAAGTGTAGTGCACCGTTTCGGCGCTTCATCCCGTTCGGGAAAATTCGTAGTATATTGAGAGTATTCCTCCACTCTGGACACGGACATGGCTTACTCCATCGGCGAATTCGCCAGACTCAGCGGCATCACCGCCACCACCCTGCGGGCGTGGCAGCGTCGCTATGGTTTACTCAAGCCACAGCGCACGGAAGGCGGCCACCGCCAGTACAGCGATGAGGATGTCCAGCAGGCGCTCAAAATCCTCGACTGGGTAAAAAAAGGCGTCCCGATCGGCCAGGTCAAACCGCTGCTGGAACGCCCAACGCCGGGACGGACCAACAACTGGCAAACCCTGCAGCAGAACATGCTGCAACGCCTGCAGGACGGCAAGGTCGAGTCCCTGCGCCAGATGATTTACGACGCCGGACGCGAGTACCCAAGGCCGGAGCTGGTCGCGAACGTGCTGCGCCCGCTGCGCAGCCAGGTCTCGGCCAACGTCGCCGCCGCCATGACCCTGCGCGCGATCCTCGACGGCATCATCATCGCCTACACCTCGTTTTGCCTCGAAGGCGATAAAAAAGCGCCGGGCGATAACATTCTGCTCAGCGGCTGGCACCTGAACGACCCGTGCGAGATCTGGCTCGAAGCCCTAACGCGCACCGGCCAGGGCCACCGCATCGACATCCTGCCGGTTCCGCCTGACGCGCTGGCGCCGGAAATTTTCCCGGAGCGTAAATGGCTTCTGGTCACCAGCGGCAAGCTCACCGCCGCGCGGAAAAAGCAGGTGGAGCAGTGGCAGCAGCAGGTATCGCTTGAAGTAATTATCCTCTGATCATTTTCTCCTGCGGGAATCTTCACGAAAAGTTGAATATTTTCCCGCGCCGCAGATGCTAACGTTTTCCTGTGACGTATAACTCCACAGGAAAATACCATGAAAAAAACTGCCCCTCTGCTGATGCTGGCCGCGATGGCCTTTACCCCTGCCGCCTTTAGCGCCGCCCCGGCCGGCACCCTGAGCGTACACATCCTCGACCAGCAAACCGGCACGCCTCCACCGGGCGTCACCGTCACGCTGGAAAAGCAGCAGCAGGACAAATGGACCCCGATCGCCAGCGGCAAAACCGACCACGACGGCCGCATCAAATCACTCTATCCGCAGGACCAGGACATGCAGCCTGGCGTGTATAAAGTGACCTTCAAAACCGCAGAGTACTTCCACGGCAAAAAACTGGACTCCTTCTTCCCGGAGATCCCGGTGCTGTTTACCGTGACCCGCACCAACGAGAAGCTGCACATCCCGCTTCTGCTGAGCCAGTACGGTTATTCGACCTATAAAGGCAGCTAAGGCGCATTGATTCTAAAGGAATAAAAAAAATAGTTCCGCGAATACTTGGACAAATTAGTCATGTTGTGTAAGTTTTAATTATATGAACGGGAGGACTACACCATGACGACGAAACCAGTGCTGGGTATTAGCGGATGTTTGACCGGATCCGCCGTCCGCTTTGACGGCGGACACAAGCGTATGGGCTTCGTCATGGATGAGCTGGCCCAGTGGGTAAATTTCAGGCCCGTCTGCCCGGAGATGGCCATCGGCCTGCCGACGCCTCGCCCGGCCATACGCCTGACGCTGACGGAAAGCGGCGAAACGCAGCTCCGTTTTAGCAAGCCGCCTCATGATGACCTCACGCAGAAAATGGCCGACTTTACGGCGGACTATCTGCCAAAAATCGGCGATCTGTCGGGATTTATCGTCTGTGCAAAATCCCCAAGCTGCGGCCTGGAACGCGTGCGGCTGTACGATGAAAACGGCAACCGGGGCCGCAAGGAGGGGGTCGGGCTGTTCACCGCCGCCCTCCTTGAAACCTGGCCGTGGCTGCCCGTGGAAGAGGACGGACGCCTGCACGACCCGGTGCTGCGGGAAAATTTCGTCGAACGTGTTTTTGCCCTGCACGAACTGAACACGCTGCGTAAAAATGGCCTCACGCGCCGCGCGCTGCTGGATTTCCACAGCCGCTATAAGCTCCAGCTGCTGGCGCACCATCAGGCGGGTTACAGAGAAATCGGCCCGTTCGTTGCCTCGCTGCACGAGTGGGAAGACCTGGACGCCTTCTTTGTGGCGTACCGGGAAAAGCTGATGACCATCCTGAAAAAACCCGCTTCGCGTAAGAATCACACCAACGTGCTGATGCATATTCAGGGCTATTTTCGTAACCAGCTGAACACCCGCCAGCGCGGCGAGCTGCGCGACGTGATCCTGCACTATCGCAACGGACAGTTGCCAATCCTCGCCCCGATCACGCTGCTGAAGCACTACCTGGCCGAATACCCCGACCGGTATCTGATGACGCAAAACTACTTTGATCCCTATCCTGATGATTTGGGTCTGCGTCTGGCAGTCAAGTGATGAAAAAAATGCGAAGGCCCCATTGACCCATAGAGGCCCAAAGCAGTACCCCGTTTAGACGACATCCTCACTGTCGTCTCTTTTTTGCATTTCATCTCAAAGACTGTGATTATATACAGGCTTATTCTGCGAAAGGGGCCTGCCTGTGATCCACACCCTGCACATTCAAAACTACCGCTCCATCCGCGAGATGTCGCTGGAGCTGGAGCAGCTCAATATCGTCTTCGGGCCGAACGGCACCGGGAAATCCAATATTTACAAGGCGATACATCTGATGCACAGCGCCGCTCAGGGGCAATTTTCCCAGGCGCTTGCGAATGAGGGCGGCATTCTGAAGGTATTCTGGGCAGGCAAAACCCGCAGCGATCAGCTGCGCCGGATGAATCTGGCCGTGGAAACAGAGTCCTACGAATACGAGCTGCAGGTCGGGTTTGTGGAGAAGCTGCCCTATCCCTCGCAGTTTCAGCTCGACCCGGTTATCAAAGAGGAGTCCATCTGGCTGAGCGGCCAGCACCGTCGTCCTTCGTCACAGTTGATGAAGCGTAAGAACCAGGCGGTGTTTCTGAATAACGTGCATCACGAGAAAGTCACCCACAGCGGAACGCTGTACGAGAACGAATCGGTATTCGGACAGCTCGGCGAGCCGCATCTTTACCCGGAAGTGTCGCAGATGCGCGAGTCCCTGCGTAACTGGCGCTTTTATCATGAGTTTTCTGTATCAATAGGCTCGGCGATGCGCGCCCCGCAGGTCGGTTTCCGCTCCCCGGTGCTGGCCAGCGACGGTGCCAACCTGGCGGCCGCGTTTCAGACCATCGTGGAGATCGGCGACGAGCTGCTGCTGATGCGCATTCTTGACCAGGCCTTTCCCGGCTGCGTGTTTTACAGCGACAACACCGGCGGGCATTTTCGCATGATGATGCAGCGCGAGGGGCTGAGCAGACCGCTGGAACCAGCGGAGTTCTCCGACGGCACCCTGCGCTTTCTGTGCCTGGCTGTGGCGCTGCTCAGCCCGCGCCCACCGGCGTTTATCGCGTTGAACGAACCGGAAAATAGCCTGCACCCGCAGATGCTGCCAGCCCTGGCGAGCTTAATCGCCGAGGCCAGCCGCTACTCGCAGATCTGGCTCACCAGCCACTCGCCGGAGCTGGCGACGTTGATTGAGAAGCAGCGATCGTTTTCGCTGTATCAGCTGTCGATGACGGAGGGGGAGACGCGGGTGGAGAGGCTGGGGTAGTCTCAATGGGCACGGAGGCTGTTTTTTCGCATCTCGCTTCAGTGAAGCATGCCAATAAAGAACCCCAGATACCCGGCCCTGCTTAACCATATAAAGGGGCTGGTAAGGCCGGAGCGCCGGATATTAATCAACTCTCTCATGGGGGCCAGGCCATCATTTTTGATAACGACATTTTTTGCACAATAGCGGCAATGCATAATCAGAAATAAAATTCCGGCGATCGCAAAACCAATATAACTTTCGCGACTTCCCCAAAAATGGGTGCTTAATTTTAAATAGGTTAATCCCCAGATACTGACTAGAAAGACGATAAATGAAGATGCTGCGATGTTCATGTCTCGCTTACTACCCAGACCAAAAAAAAGCGCATCAAAGAAAAACATCGTGGTAAGAGGTGACTGAACGCTTCTTCCCGTCATTTTACTAAAACGGACAAACACGACAGTTCCGATGAAAAATGCGAAAAGTGCAACTCCTAATAGCAGATAAATCATTTAATTAGTCCTTTTTGAAGGGCCTGGATATGAGGTCGGGACTGTTAGAGCCGTTAGGTTTAGAGAGAAATGACTCAGCAAATACTGTAAAAACTTTCTTCAATCCTGCTTAGTGCGATATTTTATACTAACCAAAATCAATTAAGCGATTGTTTTTGCTCAGAAGCCGATAAGTAAAAAAAGAAGAAAGGAAAAAAGTATTTTTTTCATTTCAGTTTTCCCCTGGCAAAATCTTCGCCTGCTTTTCCTGCTCTCTCAGATAGATAGCCACCTACTGTAACACCTGCTATTACTGGTAATTGGTTTACGGTACCACACCGCTATCTAGTCCCGAGCCGAAGTGCATCGGTTGGAAATAGTGGTTGCAAAATCATACTTTCATTAAAAATGAATATTTTTGGTGACAATGCCGCGACATCATAAATATTTTCAAGCACTAATCTCAAATTTGTTCTGAATATAGGTATATTTGCATCATCTGCAATGACATAAACATTTTCATTTTTTAGCCAGGATTGACAGAGTAACTCATCACTTGTTTCAAAGTCTCTAAAGCTTATTTCAGACCAAGATATGTTTCCGCTAACAAAGGGATACCCTTCCAGAATAGTAGTTACTCGCTCTTCTTCTTTATCAATGATAGTGAAATCAGCACTAAGAGCCTGTTTACACTCTTCGAATAAACTCATGAGATCTACCTGTTCATTTATTTAAGCCTTAATGGTTTTTCCATTACCTCAAATAGTATTACTTGCTTAACACCATTTCCTGCCCCTTTGTATAATCTCTATTATTCATATGGATACCTTTTACAGGATCATAATCGACTCGCCGCGCTGAGCCCACCGAAAATATTCCAATTATATTTCTCGGACAGAGTTCTTCAGAAGATTCGCGCTAACATTAATATGTAATTTTAGCCGATTATAAGCACTGGATACCGCGACTATCCCTCGCCAGATTCAAGACAGACTGCCATTTCTTTATCGAAAGTTTTTTCTCATTTCAGCTTAAAAACTTACTCTCAGCAACAACTAATATTTTTTAAAAGAAATATACCAGCAACCTACACCAACAATAACCCCACCCAACGATGCGCCCTTAATAATCCTCACTAACTCAAAAAGACTTATCTCAACAGGGATATTACGAATGAAATAGAGATAGGCCTTTGCAAAAAAATAAGTTAGCAAAGCAATAATATCCATTGTTAAGATCAGCGTCAACAAAATCAAAATAATAGATATTAGCCATCTTTTTTCGTTCATTTTGCTGCTCCATTCTTGTTATTAGCAGGAGTAGATGGGTCTACCACCACATTAAATACTTCACCTGCAACGCCGCCGCCTGCAGCTCCAACAATCCCAGGCACTGGACTCAATCGATAAGGCTGAGATATACCATATCCAATATCCTCCCACTGTAAAGATTTCCACATGGGATTAACAACCTCACCCAATATCGGTTCTATTAATTTATTACCTACTCCATAACCAATTGCTCCACCCAAACCACCGATAGTTCCGTAAAGGAATGGATTTTTTCCATCCAGGTAGCTTACGATGGCGCTGCTACCAGCATTGATAAGAACTGTTGATTCAAATCCAGTATAACGGGTTAAAGCACCGCTCCAGTAGGCAGCAATAACGTTTTTAGGATCAACGGAACCATTCATCACATAATCAACACCACACACAGCTCCGGCGCTGATTACACCAGAAATCACTATTGCTTCAGGAAGAATGCCTCCGTACAACACTGTTCCCATAGCCGCCATCGCCATCTGGCAGGATACCGGTGTGCCTCCGCTGCCGGCTTCTTTAATCGCGGCCTGCTGCTCTGCCTGCCATTTTTCTGTCGTTCCCGATTTTACAGCATTTGCAGCTGCCAGAACGCTGGCAAGGTTGTTATTCTCAACAACAACTCTTTCCGGTGCGAACTCAGCCACCGCAACCACTTTTCCCTTTTCTTTCAGTTAGTTACAGCTTCTTATCCCTGTTGTATTTTATGCCCAGGATTTTTGCGCTGTTAAGCGTTTTTGGGGCCACAGACGCTACCGCCCTGCCGTGACACAAGGTCTATCGCGCCACCATCATATAAGCAAACTACAGCATCACTGCGGACGCCGAAATCTTGGATTTATATTTCAATTAAGAAGTTCCTTTGATACATTGCCAGTATCGAAGAACTCCCTAAAGATCCTGACAACAAGATCATAATTTTTTGTAAGCTGACTTGCTGGCCAGTAATCTCCGAAAATTAACACTTTTTCATCTGGTTGTGTTAAATCAGTAATTGACATAACCTCATCATCTTCGTTCAAAAACGTAACCAGATAGAAACCTTTTTCCATTCTTACTTGTACTTCTGAGATTAAATAACCTTCGCAGTCTAATCTGTCGACGGTTACACAACCACTAAAAAAACGAACTTTGGCTAATAAGTTAACAATATCTTCCCAGCAATCAGGCTTCTTCGTACCACCTTTTTGTGTTATCGACCATGAAACAAGCAACCTATTCATCATTAGCTCCTTTTACGCGGAAGCCCTTTGTTCCTGACTGCCAATATAAGGTCCTACCAGTAGTTTCTTCAAATAATGTTAACGACTTAAGCCCTGATCTTTCAGCCATAATTTTTATATCGCTAAGACAGTATGAACAAACTTTCTCCCCACTTACCGACATAAGCATATCTTTGCCGTTAGTCATTCCTTTTTCATAAGCTTGCTGAATTACACCTACCTCTGCATGAGCTGTTCCCATATTCCCATTGGGAAGATTTTTATCCGGCCGCTTGTCTATCTTGGCCTGCACAACATCATTGATAAGCGTCGGTTTATTGAAATCAGCTAACTGTGAAGGTCTTATACCTTGGTTGGTGTCAGAAAACTTCACTCCATCCACATTTCCCCTGGCTACGACTTTTAGATTGGCATCAACAACTTTACTTAATTGTTTTGCCGCAGCAGAACCCAAAATTGGTGTTACCGAAGCCGCAATGATCTCCAGACCCTGCTTCGTTTCGGTGTAGCTTTCTGCGGTCTGACGATCAACCCCTTTGGTGACCATGAAATAGTTAATCATGGCATCTTTCACCTGCTGCTGATTCTGTGCATCAACACTAGTGATATCAAGGAGATTGACTATCTGCCCATACGCATCAGCGTACTGTTGGCTATATTTCGAGTTATAAGGGCCATCTTCATATCCCTCTTTTGTCGCAATGACTTTTAGTCTTGCACCTGCACACGCTGAGCTACCCGCATTACCATTACCGCAGGCATCAATAACGTCTTTATCGCTGGAAATATCTTTTTCAATCAACGCATCATATTTCTGCTGCGCCTTTTCGCGCTCTGCCGGATCTTTACTGTTTTTAAGCGTCTGTTTTGCTATCTCAAGCTCTGTCTTTTCAGACACGCTAAGATAGTTATTCTCCACCGCATTCTTCCCTGCACTGGCCCCAGTCGCCGCACCAGCCGTATTTCCCCCGGCAATCCCGCCAGCTATGCCCGCTGAAACAGATGCCAGCGTACTCACGGTCTGCTTCTGCTCTTCCGTCAGCTTCGACGGGTCTGTGTCCGGATAGAACTGTCTGGCGATAGCTGTCGCAATCAGTTCGCCGGATGCGGCTCCCACAGCGCCCGCTGCGGCACTGTTGCCCTGAAGGGCTGCGGTTACGCCGCCGAGGATGGCATGGGCAATCGCTTTTGCCGCCGTATCGTCATCAATGCCTGCATGATGGCCGATGATGTTCGCCAGCTCCGGTGCTGACGCGCCCGCCAGCGCCCCTCCGATATTGCCGCCCGCCAGTCCCTGCAGTGCTGCTGTGGCCGCCTGGATGCCGCGCTGCATGGCGCTGCCGGTTCCGTAGGTCACCATCACGTTTTTGTATGCCTGGGTATCACGCAGTTTCGCAAGATAGTTCTGGCGCTCTTTTTCTGTCGCATTTGCGGGGAGTGTTGCGCCGGTTTCTTTCTGGGCCGCCTTCAGCCCGTTAAGATCACCCTGCGTCCTGGCAATATCCGCCACCTGACTGCCAATATCGCTGATCATCCCAACTGCGTTCAGACGGTTCTGCTCTTTCTCCTTGTCGAAGATCGGGCTGATGCTGTCGTTGGCATGCTCGGTGTCGCGGCTCAGATCGGCCACGTCCTGCTTCTGGTTTGCCTTGTCGCGGATGGTGAGGGAGCCCTCCGCCACAGCGGCCTGCGTGGTGCCCTCCTTATGGCCTTTATTACCCGCAGCGGAGATCATGCCGCCCGGCAGGTTGCCCTGGAATTTTTCCCCGAAGCTGCCGCCGCCGCTCAGGCTGATACCGGAGTGCGAGGTTTTAAAGTCCGCTTCGTTGTGGATATCGCTGAAGCCCAGCGTCCCGGTATCGAGGCTGTTTTTGTCCGGTGTGGCGGTAGAGGCGATAACCGCGCCATCAAGCTGGGTGTGATGCCCCACGGTGATATCGAAGCCGCCGTCCCCGGCATACAGCCCGGTTTGTTCGGCCACGGAATCAAAGCGGCTCTTCATCTTGTCCTGGCTGGCGTTGATATAGCCTGAACCGGACATGGTGCCGAAGGTGAAGCTGCCCCCCGCAGCAACGCTGGTCTGCTTGCTGTCGTAGTCGCTGTTGTTCTGCTGGCTGCGCATCAGCAGGTCGTGACCAACATCTGCCACGATTTTATTGCCGTTAACCTGAGCGCCATCAAGCACGGTGTCGTGCCCGCTTTTTAGGATGACGTTTTTGCCGCTGTCGATGGTGGTTTCGGTCCAGTCGGTACCGTTGCCTTTATCCTTGCCATGCGCGGCGTTGACGTTGGCAAACACGCTGATACCCGCACCGTTGCCGCCGGCACCGATGCTCACGCCAATGCCTCCACCGCTGCTGCTGTTCTTGCCGCTGGTTTTTTGGGTATTCGCCGCGCCGGACAGCAGAATGTCGTTCTGTGCATCCAGCGTGGTGTCGCCCCCGGCTTTCAGCTGGCTGCCCGCAATCACGATGTCGCCGCTGTTCGCGCCTTTGTTTTTACCGTTCGCGGTGATGGCAAGATTGTTGCCTGCGTTCAGCGTGCTGCCTGCCACCGCATCACTCTCAGCATGCTGCTGTGATTTCGACTTCTGGGTCGTCAGCGAGAGGCTCACACCCATTGCGTTCGGGTCACCGGTGGTTGCCGCCATATCCGCTGCCTGCCCGGCCTGCACGCCGGACAGCACCGTTTTGGTGGCCTGAAGGGCTTTCAGACGGCCATCACTTTGCTCTTTGGTCTCCTGCGCCGCGCTCACGGCATTGTTAATAGCGCTACCGACGGTGCCGGAGAGCGCCACGGTGAGTCCGCTTTTCTTCTGCTCGAAGGTTTCATCCCGGGTGCGCTTGTCGTGCCCCGGCTCGATGATGACGCTGTCGCCGCTGAGGCTTAAATCTTTCCCGGCGATAAGATCCGCGCCGCCGATGTGGGCCTGGTTTCCTGCAGAAATCGCGACGTTACCCCCCGTCGAGCCCACCGTACTGAAGCTCTGACTCTGGGTGGTGCCTTTCTCACGGAGATCGTGCGTGCTTTTGCTGCTGCCGATGGTGAAACCAATCCCGCCCGAGCCCATCAGGCCGGATTTTTTCTCCTCCTTAAAGCGCCAGGAGGTATCGCTGTTCGTGGCCGCCACGATATCGACGTTGTTGCCCGCCTTAAGCTTCACGTCGCCATCGCCCGCCACGGCGGATCCGTTCACCAGCAGGTTATTGCCCGCAACGACCTGCACGTTATCGCCGCTCAACAATGAGCCGGATTCACGCGTCGCGCTGTTCTCCTCGATGGTGTGGGTGGTTTTCTTGCTCAGGAACCCTTTTTTGGTTTTGGTCTGCTCTTTGTAGTGATAATCGCTTTCGGTTGCGGTATTGAGATTGACGTCGCGGCCCGCCGCCACGCCGATATCGCCCTTCGCCGTTACCTGCGCGGCTTCGGTGGTGACATCGCGCCCGGCGAGGATCTGGGTATTCGCCCCGCTGGCGATCTCGGTTCCCTGCTGGCGTACCGATTCGTTGATGACGGTTTTCTTGCCTGACTTATAGCTATCGCCCTGTGTGGTCTCTTCCGCCGCCAGATTCACGTCGCGACCCGCCTGCAGCCCGACGCTTTTCTCCGCCGCCAGCGCGGCGGCCTGAGCGTTGATATCCTGCCCGGCCTTCAGGACCAGGTTATCGCCTGCGGAAATCGTGGTGCGGTCGAGCCCGGTGCTGTGGGACTCGCTTTTCCCTTTCCGGCTGCTTTCGCTGGTTTGCTCTGCGTTCAGGTTCAGGTCGTTGCCCGCGCTCAGCCCCGCGCTGCCGCCCGCCTTCAGGTCGCTGGCGGTCACGTCAAGATTGTGCCCGGCATTCACCAGCAGGTTGCCGCCCGCGGTGACGTTACTTCCCTGATACGTGACGGAGGAACGGCTGGTTTTCTCCCGGCTGGAGCTGAATGCGTCGTTGATCTGATTCGCGTTGACGGCAATATCGCCCCACGCGTTCAGCAGCATATCGCCGCCGGAGGCCAGGTTCGCGCCGGTGACGGTGATGTTTTTCCCCGCCTCAAGGGACAGACCATCCTGCGCGGTAATGGACGCCGTGTTGCCCAGCAGGGTGTCTTTCAGGCCGATGTTGCCGTACTTCCCGCCGGCGTTGATATCAATCTGCTCAACCTGGGTCAGGTTATTGATGCTGCCGTCCAGGCTCTCCAGCGCGACCGTTTTGCCGCTGATGGTGGAGCTGATGTTATTGATATCGCCGATGGCGCTCAGGTTCAGGTCGCCGCCCGCTTTCATCAGGCCGTTGCTGAGGTTGCTGATGCTGTTCTGGCTGTCGAGCGTCAGGCTGTTTTTCGCCAGCAGCGTGCTGCCGCCGTTGGTGATGCTGCCGCCCTTCAGGGTGACGTTGTTGCCCGCGATCACGCTGCCGTTATTGACGGTGACGTCCTTCGGTGACAGGTAGAGTTTCGGCACCATCACCGTTTCGCCGTTGACGGTGGCTTTCTCCCACCACAGCAGGCTGTGGTCGAGCGCGGCAATCTGATCGGCGGTCAGCGAGACGCCAAACTGCAGGCCCAGCGACTGCTGCGCCGCCGCGGCGTTGTCCATCAGGTAGCGCATCTGATCTAGATCGGAGCCGATACCGTTCAGGTAACGGTTACCGGTCTGGTTGAGCACCACGTTGGAAACGTAGCGGGTATCGAACGCCGCATCGCCGAGGAAGCGGTAATCGTAGTCCGGGTTCAGGTTGAGGCGGCCCAGCATGTAAGACGAGCCGAGGAACTGCTTCTCGTCCGTAAACGCCAGCCGCGTCTCCTGCGGCGCCGTGGACGACGGTTTGATCCCGAGCATCGCGTTCAGGTCGGCAAACAGGGCGGGATCAAGCTGTCCGAGACCGTTCAGTTTCGGGTTGATGCCGATCAGGTACGGGCTTTTCGGGTTGTCGGAGAAGACAAAATAGCCGTTGTTACCCGACGGCAGCGGGTAAGCGCTGGTATCGACGCGCTGGCCCTGATAATGCCCGACGGCGCCGCCCTGAGCGGTTCGGAGATCGGCGGTGGTGACCCCGGCGTTCGCCAGTGCGCCCAGCTGGCCGAGGTTCGCGTTGCCTTTCTGCGTGGTGGCAATGTTGCTGAGAAGCGTGCCGGACGCGCCGCCGTTTTCCAGCGCGCCGCCGCCGTTAAGCTGCTGCAGCGCCCCCTGGAGCCGATCGTTCCACTGCGGCGAGTTCACCGCCACGGTGCCGGTAGCGTTCAGCCCCTGTTTTTGCACGCCGCTGCCGATGGTCTGGTTGCTGAGGGTGTTCAGCGACGGGGTGGAGATAACGTTGCTGACGCCGCCCGCGTTAGCGGTGGTATTAGTGTTGCTGATGTTGCTGGTGAAGTTTGCGGTGACGTTGCCGCCCGCCTGGATGACGGCGCGTAAGGTTTCGCCCTCCACAGATTCAGTCGTCAGACCTTGTAACTCATAAATAAAGGTCGAGTTAGCTTTTGGTCCAGGATATCCCGATTCCGAAGATGAACCCCCAGTAGAACTGAGATACTTATAATTATAAAAAGTCCCCATTGTTCCCGATTGATAGCTCTCATTGTTCAGCTGCGAGCCTGAAAGAGATGCGTTACGTTCACTCAGTATTTGACTTGATTTATTTTCCAGAGTACCAGCATTGATAACCAAATCGCGCCCGGAAGCGATGCGCCCCGCGCCACCGCTCGCACTTACATCAAGATGTACCACTGAGCCAGCAAAGCGCATTTGGCTGCTCTCTGCGGTAGGAACAAAAGATGAACTGTAAATATCGTACTCAATTGCACAAGTACAGTTGCGATATCCTTTGGTTTTCGTATTGCTGATTCTGTAAGACGTTGAAGGGAGACTCAGGACAAGCAGTTCAATCGTTGCATCACCGACGTTTTCAGCCAGTTGTGAAGTCTCCGTCCAGCTATTTACCGAAAGTCCATCACGGGTATTCAGCAAATGCCCCGTTCTGATCGCAATATCACCATTCTGCGTCTCAATATTCCCCGACGTGTTCACCACCTGGCTGTTCGCATTCCCCGCTGCATCCCGCTGCATCCACAGGTGATTCCCCGCCATGATGTCGCCGCGCTGGTTAGTGATGCTGTCGGCAAACAGCGCCAGGTTATTCGCCGCGTACAGCAGCGCGGTGTTGACGATGGCGCCCGGCGCGCTGAGGGTCAGCGAGCCGCGCGTGCCGGTGAAGCCGTCGACGGTAATGTTGCTCCGGCTGGCCACGGTGATGTCACCTCCGCCCTGCACCGAGCCCGCGCCGTTCAGCGCCACGCTGCTGCCGGAGAGCGTGCTCGAGCCGCCGCCAGTGGTGATTTGTCCGTTGTTGCTGAGCTGCCCGCCCGCATTCAGGTTGACCGCCTGCCCCTGCAGCACGCTGCGGTTATCGATGTCGCCGCCGCTGCTGATGGTCAGGGTTCGGCCTGCCGCCACGGCGGTCCGGCTGGTAAACGCGTTCGTCAGCTGCAGCGTTAAGTCCCCCAGGGACACCAGCTGGCCGGTCAGGTCCAGCCCACGGCTCTGCAGCCACAGGTTGCCGCCGCTCAGCAGCCTGCCGCCCGCGCTCTGGGTCACCTGGTCGGCATTAATGTTCAGCTGCGCGTTGCCGAGCAGCGTGCCGCTGTTGTTCAGCTGGCCGTAGTTAACCGTCAGCTGCCCCGCCTGGGTGGTGCCCTGGCTGGCAAACGCGGTGCCGGTCAGGGTGGCGCGATCGGCCACCCACGTGCCGCCGTTGGTGGCGTTTGCCGCATTGAGTATCAGGTCGGTGGCCTGCAGCCAGCCGGTGCCGGTGAACTGCGGCGTGCCGAGCGTCAGGCGCGCGCCGGAAAGCAGCCTGCCGTCGTTACGCGCCTGCGAGGAGGCGGTCACCCGCGTCTCGCCGCCGCCCTGGATCAGGCCGTAGTTAAACAGCGCGGGCGTGGTCAGCGTCAGGCCATCGCGGCTGACGATTTCGCCTCCGCTGTTGTTGGTCAGCGTCCCGCTGAGGGCCAGCGTCGCGCCGTTATCGCCCTGCAGACGTCCGCCGTTGGTGAGCGCCCCGGTGGTGATGCCGAGCGTGCTCCCCTGCATTTTGCCGTCGCTGGTGACGGAGGCCGCCGTGACGTTCAGCGCCCCGCCGGACAGCAGGGTGCCGCCAGACTGCTGGCTGACCGCGCCGGTCTGGCTGAGAGTCAGGCCATTCACGCCGCTGATGGCGCCGCTGTTGCTGAGCGTACCGCCCGTCAGCGTCAGGTTTTTCGCCGCCCACTGGCCCTGGTTCGCCAGCGTCGCGGCCTGCAGCGTCGCCGCACCCAGCGCGGTGATCCTGCTGCCCGCGGTTCCGGTGAGCGTGTCGGCCAGCGTCATCTGCAGCGCGTCGGCGCTCTGCACCGCGCCGCTGTTGGTGAGCGAGCGGGCGTTGAGCAGGATATTTTGCGCCTGCCAGCTCCCGGCGTTGGTCACCGCGCCGGACGCAATCGTCAGCGCGCCCTGAGTGAGAAGCCTGCCGCCTGCGCCGTTGATCAGCGCCTGCTGCGGCGCGGCCATCGCCATGCGCGCCATCAGCCGCTGCTGCCCCTGAACGGTCAGGCTCTGCAGACCGGTTAAGGTGCCCTGGTTGTTAATGCTGTTCTGATGCAGCGCGAGGGTGTTCCCCTGCACGGTGCCGCTGTTTTTAAGCGTGCTGCCGCCGAGCGTCACATCGCCCTCGCTGAGGAGCTGCCCGCGGTTATCCAGCGTTTGTGCGGTGATATCCGCCCGGCCCTGGCTCATCAGCGAGCCGGCAGAGGTCAGCGTGCCGCCGGTCGTGGCCGTCAGCGGTCCCTGGCTGAGCAGAGACCCGCCGTGCGTCCAGTCGCTGGCGCGGATGTCCGCGCCGTTCCCCTGCAGCGTGCCCTGCGTGGTCAACTGGCCTGCATCCAGCGTCAGCATGCCGCCGGAGAGGGTGCGCGAGGCCGCGCCCGTGGTCAGCGTGGTCCCGGTGAGCGCCAGGCCGTTCGTTCCCTGCATCAGCCCGCCGTTGTTCATATCGCGGGCGGTGAGGGACAGCGTACCGCCCGTGATGCGCCCCGGGTTCGCCAGGGTATCCGCGGTGAAGGCGGTCGCGCCGCCGCTCTGCAGCAGCCCGGTATTGGTTAACGCCCCGCCGAGCGTGCCGCTGAGTCCCGTCTGCCCGTTCACCGTGCCGCTGTTGGTGAGGGTGGTGCCGGTCGTGCCCAGCGTCGCGCCCTGCAGCGTACCGGCGTTCGTCAGCTCTCCGCCCGTCAGCGTGAAGCCGCCGCCGGAGAGCCATTTGCCGTTCTGCTCGTTGATAAAGCGGTCAGCGGCGGCGTTAACCGCGCTGCTGCCCTGCATCAGGCCGCTGTTGCGCAGCTCCGTCGCGCCAGCTGTCAGCGTTTTGCCCGCCACCGTGCCGCTGCTGGTCAGCGTCGTCGCGTGAAGCGCGGCATCTCCGGTGGCAACGATGTTCCCCGTGCTGGTCAGGGCACTGCTCAGGCCCAAATCCAGGTCCTGCGCCTGAATATCGCCCCGGTTGGTCAGGTCGCTGCCCCGCAGGGTAAACCCGCCGTTCACCAGCAGCAGGCCGGCGTTATCGAGCGTGTCGAGGGACAGGTCCAGAGAACTGCCGCTAATCAGCTGCCCGGTGGCGCCGTTGCTCAGCGCGCGGGTGGTCAGCGCCAGCGTGTCGTTGCCCTGAAGAATCCCGGTGTTGGTCAGCTGCGCGGCCTTCACCGTCAGCGCCTTCCCGGCCAGCTGGCCGTCGCTGAACAGCTGCGCCGCCGTCAGCGTGAACAGGTTCTGGCTGAGCAGGGCGCCCGTGTTATCCAGCCTGCCGGTCGCGGAAAGGGTCAGGGCGTCCAGCGTCTGAACGCTGCCCTGGTTATTCAGGCTCCCGGCGTCAAGCGTCGCGCTGCGCCCCTGCAGGCTGCCCGCGTTGCTCAGCGTTTGTCCGCTGAGCGTCAGGGTCTCGCCGCCCGTCACCTGGCCCTGAGGCTGGTTCGTGAAGGTGTTGCCGGACCAGGCCAGCGTGCTGCTGCCCTGAAGCAGGCCGCTGTTCTGCAGGTCGCCCCGCAGGGTCAGCACTTTCGCCAGCAGCTGGCCCCGGTTATCGGTCCTGCCGGCCTGGACGTCCAGCGCCTGCTGGCTGAGCACCTTGCCGCTGTTGGTCAGCGTGCCGGTCACCGCCGCCGTCACGCCCGCTTCCCCCAGCGCGTTGCCTGTATTCATCCACTCGCCGGTGGCCAGGTTCAGGGTGTTGCCCTGCAGCAGCCCGGCGTTGTTCAGGGTGGTGTGGTGCAGGCCGAGCGCGCCGCCGGAGAGCAGCATGCCCGCCTGCAGGTTGCTGAGCTGTGCCCCGGTCGCCGTGAGGGAGTGTGTCCCCTGCAGCGTGCCGCCGTTGGTCACCGACGCGCTGTTAAACTGCGCGTCGGTACCGGCCATCAGGCCGCCGTTCGTCAGGCTGGCGGCGGTCAGCGTCAGGCCGTCCCGGGCAATTACCCGCCCGTCGGCATCGTTGCTGGCCTGTCGGGTCAAGTTCAGCAGCAGCGCGGTGGCGCTGAGCTCGCCGCTGTTGGCCAGCGTTTCACCGTTAAGCGTCAGCGTTCCGCCGCTGCGCAGCGCGCCCCGGTTAGTGAGGTCTGCCACGCCGAGCGTCAGGGCCGCGTCTCCCCCGACGGTGCCCTGGTTCTGCAGGCTGTCCGCCGTGATGTGCAGGTCGCCGGCCGCAATATTGCCCGCGTTAGTAAACGCAGTGCCGTTCAGGGTGAGCCGGTCGTCCGCCAGCAGGCGTCCGCTGTTGGTCAGGCTGAGGTAGTCGCTGCTCAGGCTGACGCCGTTGATTTCACCCTGGTTTGTCAGTGTGTCGCCTTTAATGCGCAGCGTGCCGTCGGTGGTGATAAGCCCGCCGTTGGCCAGCACCGGAACGTTCAGCGTTAAATCCTGCGCGCTGTAGACCGACCCGCCGGCGAGGTTCGTGAGCGACCCGGTCTTCAGGTCGAGCTGGGTGGTCCCCTGCAGCAGCCCGCCGTTCTCCACCGAGGCACCGTCCAGCGCCAGCGTACCGGCAACCAGCGTACCGCTGCTGGTGATGCGCCCGGGGGCCGTCAGGGTCATGCGGTCCGCTTTTGCGACGCCGGAGTGGAGGATGTTATTTCCGCTGAGGCTGAGGGTACCGGCGGTGAGCTCGCCGCCGCTGGTCAGGTCGCCGGTTGCGTTAAAACTCAGCGCGTTACCGGTGGATTTCCCGGCGTGCGCAAGGGTGCCCGCCGTCACCGACAGGGCTCCTTTCGCCGCCTGCGTGCCGTTCAGCGCGGCATTCTGCGCCTGCAGGGTAAGCCCCTGCCCGCTCTGCAGGTGCGCATCCTGGCCGGTGGTCAGGTCGCCGGTGCTGACGACGGTTAAGGCCCCCGCCGCGTCCGTCTGCCCGTTCAGGCTGGCGCTGCGGGTCGCGGTAATCTGTACGTTACCCTGGCTGGTGGTGCGGGACGCCTGACCGCTGGTCAGGGTGCCGGCCTGCGCCGTCAGCGCCGTCGCGCCGGACAGGGTGCCGTTCTGCTCAAGCGCGTCTGCCGTCACGCTCATCGCCCCGTCAGCCAGCAGGCTGCCGCTGTTACGCAGGGCCTGCTGCGCCGTGACGTTCGCGTTGCCTTTCGCGCTGAGCGTGCCCCGCTGCTCCAGGGTACCGGCGCTCAGCGCCAGGTTGCCGGCGCTCTGCAGGGTACCGCTGTTAGTGACCGTCTGCCCCTTCAGGGTGACGTCGTTACCCTGCGCCGTGCCGCCGTTCGTCAGCTCTTCCGCGTTCACGTCCAGGCGGCCTTTCGCCGCCAGCTGGCCGCTGCTGGACACCCTGTTGCCGGAGAGCGCAATGTCGCGCCCCGCATTCACCTGCCCCTGATTACTGACGGCGCTGCCCGTCAGGCGGACGTCGCCCGCGGCATCGGCCCGGCTCTGGCCGTCCATCATCAGCTGTCCGCCGCTCAGGGCCAGATTCTCTCCTGCCGAGACCGCGCTGGCCGTGGAGGACAGCGTGCCGCCGCTGCTGAGCGTCGCGCGGGTATTGCTTCCGCTGCGGGTATTCGTCAGCGTGATATCCTTCCCGGCCGCCACGCTGAGCGCGCCTTTGCTGGTGACGCTGCCGCCGCGCTGCGTCAGGCTGCCGCCGGTGGACAGCGTGGTGTCGGCCTGGCCCGTCAGCGTCGCATCCGCAAGCGCCACTCCCTGTTTGCTCGTGACGGTCAGCGCCCCGCCCTGTGCCGACACGCCGCCGCCGTTGACGGTCAGGGTAGCTTTACTGTCCAGCGTCGCCGCGCCGCGGGAGACCAGGGAGGTATTGCTGAGCGTCATCCCCTGCCCGCTGCTCACCGCAAGCGCGCCCGCGCTGTTTGTCCCGCCGCCTGTCATCTGCACTTTCCCCGCAGCGGAAAGGCGCATATCGCCCTGGCTGGCGAGCGTGCTGTTATTCAGCTCCACATCCCGCGAGCTGGCCACGCTCAGCGCCCCCCCGGCCTGATGGCTGCCGCTGAGGGCCACCCCCGCGCCGTTCGCGGTAATCGAGCCGCTGGCCAGGCTGTTCGTGACCGTCAGTTTCCCGCCCGCGTCCAGCTGAATATCGCCCTGGCGCGCGGTGAGGTTGCCGAGGTTCACCCCCACGCCCGTCTCGCTGGAGACCAGGCGGATACGGTTGGCATACATCCCGCCGAGCGCGCCGGTATCCACGGCCACCACGGGCGCGGCACCCTCACCGGCAATCGGCCTGACGCTGCCGTCTGCGCCCACGCGGTTCGCTCCTGCCGTCACCGTCAGGTCGTTCGCATGAATCGCGGCGTTCACTTCCGTTGCGCGCGCAATAATCGACAGCGCGTCGCTCTTGCTGGCATCCAGCCCCTGGCCTTCAACCGTGATGGCGCCTTTCGTCACCTCCAGCGCCTGCAGGTTACCGCTGGCGTCGAACTGCGGTTTCCCCGTGGTCAGGGTGACGTTCGGGGTGTTGATAAATCCGCACCCGTTACAGGTAATGCCGTACGGGTTGGCCACCATGACGTTTGCTGCTTTACCGGCGACTTCCGTATAGCCCTGCAGCTGCGAGCGGCTGGCGCCCGTGACTTCGTTGATAATGCCTTTCGCTTCCCGCCCGGCCTGCAGGTTGGGGTTGTTCTGGATAAGCCCGCCCAGCTGGGTCCGGGTTAAACGGTCCGTGCCGTTGTTGAGGATAAGCCCCTCTTTGCCGACGTTATACTCACCGAACTGGTTATGCGAGATACCCGCCCCGTTGGGCGTGGCGATGTTGACGACCGGCACCCCGTTCCCCGCCCGATCGACCGTGGTCTGCCCGGTTGGCGTAAGCGCCGCCGCGACGGCAGGCGCCATCGGCTGCCAGACCATCAGGCCGCAGACAATCCAGCTGATCAGACGCTGTGAGAAACGAACGGGTGGGTGACGGGTATCCATAGTCGTAGAGTCTCTTAAAGCATGAAGGCAATGCGCCAGTTAACGCTCACATGATCCGGGCCGAGCCAGTCGGGGTAGTGCAGGGGCGTACCGACCGAAATCTGGCTGCTGTACCAGCGCCCTGCGCTGCTCAGCCCCACCGAGCCTCCCCATAACGTGCCGGAGGCAAAGCGGTCCTGACGGTCTTTTTCCAGCCAGCCGCCGTCAACGGCGACCGTTGCGCTCACCGCGCCAATCACCGGAAGGGTGAAGAGGGAGTACCCCAGCTCGTTACGCCAGTAGCCGCCGTTATCCCCGGACAGGTACTGCTCTTTAAAACCGCGCACGGAGCTTTCGCCGCCGAGCGTCAGGCGCTCAGAGCCGTACAGCCGGTCGGGCGACCACTGGCCATAGGCGCTGGTCAGCCACCAGGCATTACGGGTAATCGGCCGCTGGAAGCTGGCGTTCAGACTCCATTTGCGGAATTCCGCACGCGGCACATCCCCGGACTTATCTTCGTCGGTTTCGGCACTGAACCACGGCATGCCGTGGCTCCAGGTCGGGTTGAAGGTCGCCACGCCGCCCAGCATTTTTTGCGTGTGCGTAATGCCCAGTACCAGGCTGGAGAGGTTGCGCGTGCTGCTCTGAAGCGGCGCGTCGTTGAGCCAGTTGCGGCTGGATCGCTGAACCACGCCAGCCGCAATGCCGGTTTTCACCTCCCCGTTGCGGAAGACCACCCAGGACGCGTTAACGCGGTGGGTTTTCGTATCGCCCGTGGAGAGCCAGTTGAATCCCTGGTTACTGATGGTGGTCCGGTAGTTACTCCAGGCGTAGCTGTAGTCCAGCAGGCCGTAGCCAAACGGCACGCTGACGCCCGCCTGGAAGTTCTGCGCATCGTACGCGCTGGCAAAATCGCTGCTGCGCCCGCCGCTGACAAACCATTTATCCGCCAGCCCCAGCATATTACTGGCGGTGAGCACGCCATTCAGCTGGTTTTCACCGGTGCTCTTCTGCCCGCTATTATCCAGGCTTACCGATACACTTAAGGGAAATTCCGGTTTTGCCGTGAGATTAACGATGGAATATCCGGCCTGCGTTCCCGGAAGAATTTCAATCTGAACCGGTTCGGCACGCAAACGGTTAATTTGCTCCATGCCCTGTTCGATGTCGCGTAAATTAAGGATGCCGCCCACCCGTCCCGGAAACGCCATTTTCAGCATGTGCGGCGTTTCGCCTTCCAGGCGGATCGCTTCCAGCCGTCCTTCCAGCACCACAATATTCAGCTGGCCGCCGGAGAGATCCTGCTCGGTAAGAAAAGCGCGGCTGGTGATATATCCCCGGCTGATATACCAGTCAGAAATATGGGCGAGAAGCTCCGTTATTTTCGCCATATCCAGACAGCGGCCCTGCCACGGTGCGACAAGGGCCTGCCGGGTTTTCGGGGAAATGAGGGTCGCACCGGAAAGGGTAATGGTATGAATGGTGAAACAGGGCCCGGAGCCGGTAACAGGCAGCGGTCTGGCGGGCGCGGGGCGAGGAATACTCCGCTCCAGCTCCTCACGCTGTTGCTGGTTCTGTAATAAAAGCTGCTGCTGTTGCTGTTGAATGGAATCGCGATCGGCTGGAGACAAGGGGGCAGCGTTAGCGCTCGCTGAAAAAAGCGCAACCGATAAGATAAAAATAATATAATTTGCTAATGAAATTATTCTCTTTTTTATTTTATTGCTATTCATCCATGCCACAAAATTATTCGAAATTAATATTTTCGAAATATAAGAGCATTCTTAATGCGAGTATATCTAATTTGCGTTAGGGCTCATCAAATAAAATATTTTTTTAGAAAAATGAGAGGCCGATTAAGAAAAAATAATAAATTATTTAACTAAGCCTTAAATCTTGAGTTAGCCAAAATAAACTAGCTGTGAAGACGAAAGGTTTTTCTCCATTCCGCAGGGCTCACCCCAAAACGAGCCTTAAACTGCTGTCGCCAGGTGACGGCGGAATTAAATCCCACCAGCTCAGCCACGCGCTCAATCGGCATATTTCCGGCTTCAAGCAGGATCTGGCTGCGCCGCAGGCGTTCGGCGGTCAGCCAGTCGGCGACGCTCATCCCCGTAGCGTTAACAAAATGGCGGGTCAGGGTGCGGCGGCTCATCGAGACGACCTCCGCCAGCGAGTCCAGACTATGTGGTTCGGTGATGTGCTGCTGAAGATAGTCGATCAGGCAGTTAATGCGTCCGTCGCGGGTATCTTTGGGTACCGGCTGGGCGATGAACTGCGCCTGACCGCCCTCGCGGTGGGGCGGTACAATCATCCGGCGGGCAATCTGGTTGGCGACCACGCTGCCAAAGCGCTGGCGAATGATATACAGGCAGCAGTCCAGTGCGGCGGCAGTCCCGGCAGAGGTAATGATATTGCCGTCATCCACATAAAGGGCATTAATATCCAGTCGAACGTTCGGGAAGAGGGACTGAAACTGACGTTCGAACTCCCAGTGGGTGGCCGCACGCTTACCGTCGAGAAGACCCGCCCAGGCCAGCACAAACGACCCCAGACACAGCCCGACGATTTCTGCGCCGTTGTCTCTCGCCTGCACCAGGCTGTCGAGCAGCGACTGCGGCGGGCGTTCAAGAACGTGCTGCCAGTAGGGAACGACAACAATATCGGCCTGCCCAATGGCGGTAAAATCCTGCGTGGCGTTGAGGGCAAATCCGTCTTTTGAGGTGAGGAACCCCGGCGTTTCGGCGCAGATCGTCACGTTAAAGCGCTTTTCTCCGGAGACCGAGTCGCCAAACAGAATGCAGGGAACGGAGTAGTGGAACGGGCTGAACCCGTCTACCGCGACAATCGCGACGTTGACTAGCGGCATTTGTCTCTCCTTTCCCTTTTAGATACTCAGAATATAACGGTTTCGCCATCCTGGGGAATGCTCACTGCGTCACTCACCTGGTTGGCTTCAACGTACTCACGCAGCGCGCTGCGGGTTAACAGGCAGTGGTTAATGGCTTCCATATGGCTCGCCACAATTTTGGCCTGCGGCAGCAGGAAATGGACGTTAAGCACGTCCTCCTGCCCCATAATAATGGGCCCAAAGCCAATGACGTGAGCATAGCCGGCGTTCAGCACCACCACGTCCGGCTGGTGCTTTTGCAGATCGGCCGCCACTTCGTCACGCCAGACGGTATCCCCGGCAATGTAGAGCGTCTTCTCATCAGGATGGCGGAGCACCACGCCACAGGCCTCGCCCAGCCGCTCCGCCAGTTCGGGCACCGCGTATGCGCGATCGGTACCGTGCTGGCCGCCGTGGGTCTTCGCAATTCGAATCTCGCCGAAAGTGGTCTCGTCGGTCATGACCGTCAGGTTGCTAAACCCCTGGCTGCGCAGCAGCGCGGCGTCACGCTCGTTTTGTACGTAAATGGGTTTGTCTTTGGCGATCAGTTCCGCCGCGGCGCGATCCCAGTGATCGTCATGAGTATGGGTGACGATCACCGCGTCGGCGTCCAGCAGCGTGTTGACGTCAACGGGGAGCTCGACAGTCGGATTACGGCGTTCGGCATACGCAGTGCCGAGAAAGCCCGGGTAAGCCCCTTTAGGGGCCAGCATCGGGTCGATTAAAAGACGTTTTCCGGCGTAGGTAATCAGCTGGGTGGCGTTGCGAATGTGGGTAATGTTCATGGGCTATCCTCCGGTTGGTGTGATAAGGAGGATAGCCAGCCGTCTCAGCTGACGCTGTGGGTTAAAGGGCGATTACCGATGGAATCGGGCCAATTTAAGCAACCCTTTTTCCATCAGATTGTTACCAGCCCGGCACCGCCCCGCCGTTAAAGATCGTCTCCGCCGCTTTCGCCACTTCAGGCGACTGATACGACTTGATAAATTCCTTCACGTTCTCCGCGTCTTTGTTCTCTTCGCGCGTCACAACGATGTTCACGTACGGCGAGTTTTTGTCTTCGATAAAGACGCTGTCATGCACCGGCGACAGCCCGGTTTGCTGGATATAGGTAGTGCTGATGATGGCGACATCGACTTTCGGGTCGTCCAGCACGCGCGGCAGCTGCGCCCCTTCGAGCTCCATGATTTTCAGCTGTTTAGGGTTGGCGGTAATATCCAGCGCCGTTGGCAGCAGCCCGGTGTCCGGCTTCAGGGTGATGAGCTTCTCTTTTTGCAACAGCAGCAGCGCGCGGCCCAGGTTTGTAGGGTCGTTTGGAATGGCAATGGTCGCTCCGTCCTTCAGGTCAGAGACGGATTTGATTTTGCGGGAATAGCCGGCCATCGGGAAAACAAAGGTGTTCGCCACGGCCACCAGCTTGTAGCCATGCGCCTTGTTATCCTCTGCAAGGAACGGGCGATGCTGAAAGACGTTGGCATCCAGTTCCCCCTGGTTGGTGGCATCGTTAGGCAACAGCGAGCCGCTGAAGCCTACCAGCTCCACGTCCAGGCCATATTTCTCTTTTGCCACCTTTTTGGCGACTTCCGCCACGTCCTGCTCGGCGCCGTTGATGACGCCGACTTTAATGTGTTTGGCATCGCTGCCACTTTGATCGCACCCTGCCAGCAGCAGGCCAGCCAGTACCAGAGCACCCAATCGACGTTTCACAAGACAGTTCCTTTTGCTGAATGTTGTAGTGACTATATCGACAACGAGGCGGTGAAATAAAAACCGAAAAAGAATCAATAAGAAGGATAAGTTATATGCGGGTATAGCCGGGTGGCGCTGCGCTTACCCGGCCTGCGGATTCAGAGCTTAAAGGGCTTTCGCCAGGTAATGTCGCTGCATGCCCGGATAAGGATAATCCTGCAAAGACATTTGCAGCTGGTACCCCTGTTTTTCATAGAACGGCCGCGCCTGGAAGCTGGCGGTATCGACCAGCGCGTGCTTGCAGCCTTTGCGTCTGGCTTCCTCTTCGGCCGTTCTGATGAGCTGACTGCCAACGCCGGATCCGCGCACGGTCTCGCTCACCCAGAGATAGTCGATATTCAGCCAGTCGCCTTTTCGCACACCGATTAACCCGCCCAGCATGGCGCCATTATCGTCACGCACGTAAACGCCAACGTCGCAGCTAAAGGTCGCCATATCCAAAAATTGCGCGTTGTAGGCACGCAGCCCAACGAATAACTCTTCTTTTTCCTGCTGCGTAACCGTATTGGTAATGCTCAGTTGCATGACGTTCTCCCTGTTTTTGTGTGCTGTTTGACTATCTCACAGATACTTTACGGAGAAAATTCATACTTTCGGCTGGCGTCGCTACACTGAATGTAACGATATATTTCATGGGAAGCCTGTGACGTCAAAAGGGGGTTGTTGATGAAAGCTGCACACCTTGTCTGCCTGCTGGTTTGTCTGCTGTTCGCCGCGTTTGTCCATGCTCAGGAAAAGGACGATCCCGTGAAAGAGGCGCAAATAAAGCAGCAGGTCCTTAAAGATATTAAGAAAACCTGTACGCCACAGAAAAAGCAGAGCGATAAAGCCTGGCAGGAGATGATTTTGTCGTCCGAGGCTAATCAGCTGTTAATCAAAAATGCCATTACCGCCGTGAAGCGCGACAACCTGGATGCCTACTGGGGGGCGATTGGTCAAGTGGATTGTATGGAAGATTATTGAATGCTGCTTGCCGGGTGGCGCTACGCTTACCCGGCCTGGAAAACATGTTTAACGCTTACGCACATCCGGAATAATTAAATCTCCGCGCAGCACATACGAGCCCAGCATCTGCGTTTTCTCCGTCAGCCAGCCCACAATGCGCGCCGCCATGGCATCCATGGAATATTCAATCGCCGGGATCACCGGAATACCCGGCAGGTGCAGCGATCCGGCAAGGCTAAAGACCATGATGTCGTCCGGTACCGATTTATTAAACGCCTGCAGCTGCGGGATCACCCGCTGGGCTTCCTGCTCGTCCGCCACCAGCAGCGCGTTGAAGTTCAGCGTGCTGGCGTTATTAAGCAGCTCCTGCAGCGCAACGGACGAAGACGTCGCGTCCATAAAGACCAGGTTGCGATTAAAGGGCAGGAAATTTTTCTCCAGCGCGTGCTTGTAGCCGAGCAGCACCTGGTCGGCAAAACCGCTGCCGTGGGGGTGGATCAGCGCAATCTGGCGACGCCCCTGGCTGGTGAGATAGTTACAGGCAGTTTCTGCGGCAAAAGCGTGATCGAACTGGATGCTGTTGGAATTATCAGACTCCATGCAGTCCACCAGAATGACGTTGTCCATGTCGACGTCCAGCGGGAAACGGGCGCCGATCACCAGGATGTCATCACAAAGCCCGCAGGAAAGTTCTTCAAGGGCGTTCATCACTTCCGCTTTACCGTGCGCGAAACGCAGCAGCAGGTGTTTTTGATGCTGGCTGAGCTGTTTTTCCAGCGCGTACAGATAACCGGTGGTCTGGTTAATATTCTCCTGCGCGCAAATGACCCCAATGCAGCCCGTCGACTGGCTCAGCAGCGACTGGGCAATCACGTTGGGACGATAGTTCAGCTCATCCACAGCTTTCAGAACGGCCTGACGGCTGGCTTCCTTAACGCCACGCGACCCACTCAACACTCGCGAAACCGTGGCTTTAGACACCCCGGCAAGACGTGATACATCATTGATTGTCGACATCTCTTTCCCCTGGCAGGCTTACCTCGCGCCTGCAAATTCCATCACCGCTTCGGCTCACATTATAGCCAGAACGGAGTATATCCGTTTCCGTTTTTCATGGAAACCGATTTTCCGTTTCCACTCCAAATGATGTCAAAACAGCCAAATTATGTGACGCACATCGGGTTAATTAGCCTCATAAGTAAGGGATATTGATGGTTGTCACACTTCTGTCTTTTATGAATGGAAACCGGTTTCCGTATAATGTCCAATCATCCTCGCAATAACTTTTTACATTTAGAGGATGGTTGTCGATGTTCAAGATTATGCTGTGCTGCTCTGCCGGGATGTCCACCAGCCTGCTGGTCAGCAAAATGGTCGATGTCGCGAAAGAACGTGGTTTGCCGGTGAAGATTGATGCGTACGGTGTTTCCGAATTTGATACGCAGTTTCCGCAATACCAGGTTGTCCTTCTCGGACCGCAAGTGAAATACATGTTACAGACACTCTCAGACAAGGCGGCGACGCATGGCATTCCGGTGCAGCCCATCGATATGATGGACTACGGCATGCAGCGTGGCGATAAAGTACTGGACTATGCTCTGTCGCTCATCGAAGCGGCACACTAAAAGGTGTTCACATGAGTTCGTTATATCAATCCATGGTCGCGGTGATTGAGCAGTCAATTACCCCGCTGGCCGCGAAGCTCGGCCAGCAAAAGTATGTGATTGCCATCCGCGACGGCTTTACCGCCGCGCTGCCGTTCATGATCATCGGCTCGTTTATGCTGGTGTTCATCTTCCCGCCGTTCTCGGCGGATACCACCAACAGCTTCGCCCGCGGCTGGCTGGATTTCTCCCAGACCTACCGCGAGCAGCTGATGCTGCCGTTTAACCTCAGCATGGGCGTGATGACTTTCTTCATCTCGGTGGGGATTGGGGCGAGCCTGGGACGTCAGTTTAACCTCGACCCGGTGATGTCCGGCCTGCTGGCCTTTATGGCCTTCCTGCTGGTCGCCGCGCCGTATGCCGACGGCAAAATCTCGACCCAGTATCTCTCCGGTCAGGGCATCTTCACCGCGCTGATCACCGCGATTTACGCCACCCGCGTTTACGCATGGCTGAAGCAGAACAACGTCACCATTCGTCTGCCGAAGGAAGTGCCAACCGGCGTGGCGCGCTCGTTTGAGATCCTGATCCCGGTGATGGTGGTGATCGGTACGCTGCACCCGCTGAACCTGTTCATTGAAGCGCAGACCGGGATGATTATCCCGCAGGCGATTATGCACCTGCTGGAGCCGCTGGTGTCCGCGTCTGACTCGCTGCCAGCCATTCTGCTCTCCGTGCTGCTGTGCCAGATCTTCTGGTTCGCCGGTATCCACGGTTCGCTGATTGTCACCGGCATCATGAACCCGTTCTGGATGGCCAACCTCTCGGCAAACCAGGCGGCACTGGCAGCAGGCGCGGCGCTGCCGCACGTCTACCTGCAGGGCTTCTGGGATCACTACCTGCTGATTGGCGGCGTCGGCTCCACACTGCCGCTGGCGTTCCTGCTGCTGCGCAGCCGCGTTACCCACCTGCGTACCATCGGCAAAATGGGCGTGGTGCCAAGCTTCTTTAACATCAACGAACCGATTCTGTTCGGCGCGCCGATCATCATGAACCCGATGCTGTTTATCCCGTTCGTGTTCGTTCCGCTGGTCAACGCCTGTCTGGCGTACGCGGCAACCAAGCTCGGCTGGCTGGCACAGGTTGTGTCATTGACCCCATGGACTACCCCTGCACCGATCGGCGCCTCGTGGGCGGCGAACTGGGCGTTGAGCCCGGTGGTGATGTGCCTGGTCTGTATGGTGATGTCCGCGCTGATGTACCTGCCGTTCCTGCGCGCCTATGAGCGTACGCTCATCAAAAACGAAGAGCAGAAGGCCCAGGCAACCGTCGGTGCCGCTGAGACCGCCAGCAATTAAGTCAAAGAGGAAGAGTCATGAAATACGCATTTCCCGATAACTTCTGGTGGGGCAGCGCAAGCTCCGCTCTCCAGACGGAAGGGGCAAGAGAGGGTGAAACCACTTGGGACTACTGGTTTGCCCGCGAGCCGAACCGTTTTCACAACGGCGTGGGGCCACAGCAGACCTCCACGTTTTATCAGCACTGGAAAACGGACATTCAGCTGTTGAAGCAGCTGAACCACAACAGCTTTCGCACCTCGATTAGCTGGGCGCGCCTGATCCCCGACGGTATCGGTGAAGTGAACCCGGACGCGGTCGATTTTTATAATCAGGTCATTGACGAGCTGAACGAACAGGGCATCACGCCGTTTATCACTCTGTTCCATTTCGACATGCCGATGGCGATGCAGGAAATAGGCGGCTGGGAAAACCGCGACGTGGTGGACGCGTACGCACGTTACGCGCAGATTTGCTTCGAGCTGTTCGGCGATCGCGTGCTGCACTGGTTTACCTTCAACGAACCGATCGTGCCGGTGGAAGGCGGTTATCTGTACGACTTCCACTACCCCAACGTAGTGGATTTCCGCCGGGCGGCCACCGTGGCGTATCACACGGTGCTGGCCCATGCGAAGGCGGTGCAGGCCTACCGCGCCGGGCACTACGCGGGGGAGATCGGCATCGTGTTGAACCTGACGCCGTCGTATCCGCGTTCGCAGAACCCGGCAGACGTGAAGGCGGCGCACGTTGCGGATCTGATGTTTAACCGCAGCTTCCTCGACCCGGTCCTACGCGGCGAATACCCGGCGGATCTGGTGGCGCTCCTGAAATCTTACGACCAGCTGCCCGCCTGCAAGCCGGAAGACGGTTTCCTGATTGCAGAAGGGAAAATCGACCTGCTCGGCATTAACTACTATCAGCCGCGTCGCGTGAAGTGTCGCGACAGCGCGGTGAACCCGCAGGCGCCGTTTATGCCGGAGTGGTTCTTTGATAGCTACGAGATGCCGGGCCGCAAGATGAACCCCTACCGCGGCTGGGAAATCTACGAGCCGGGTATCTACGATATTCTGATTAACCTGCGCGACAATTACGGCAACCCTCGCTGCTTTATTTCCGAAAACGGCATGGGCGTCGAAAATGAGCAGCGTTTTATTGAAAATGGTCAGATTAACGATCAATACCGCATCGAGTTTATTTCCGAACATTTAGCCTGGCTGCATAAAGGGATTAGCGAAGGGTGTAATTGTCTTGGCTACCATATGTGGACGTTTATAGATAACTGGTCGTGGTGCAACGCGTATAAAAATCGCTACGGATTTATCCAGCTCGATTTAGAGACGCAGAAACGCACCATTAAGAAAAGCGGGGAGTGGTTTGCCGCCACCGCGTTAAATAATAGTTTTGAAAAAGAGTCATGATTATGATCGCATTAGAAGAAGCCGTAATGGAAATTATCGTCAATGCCGGGCAGTCCCGCAGCCTGTGCTTTGAAGCCCTGCACGCCGCGCGCCAGGGCAACATTGACGAAGCCAAAAGCCTGCTGCGCGAAGCCGACGGCTACGCGCGCCAGGCGCACAAGATGCAGACCAAACTGATCGAGCAGGATGCGGGCGAAGGCCGTCAGCCGATGACGTTAATCATGGTTCACGCGCAGGATCACTTAATGAATTCCTTATTAGCGCGTGAATTGTCCGAAGAAATTATTCATTTATATCAGAGATAGCCTATGTCGAAATAAATTAATGTAACACCTCTGTACCTAAAACTAGAAATCCACTTGTTCTGATGATAGCGACATATTCTGTCAGATCGGAGCGGGATGGTTATTGTCTGAATAAAATTAAACTATATTGAGATAACCATGAATACGATTAAAAAACTTCCATTAACCATGGCGGTTATCGCCGCGCTTTGCCCAATTTCCGTGCTCGCACAGGAATTCACGCAGGAACAAATCGACGCCATTGTGGCGAAAGCGGTGGATAAAGCCCTGGCTGAACGTCAGGCCAAAATGGATGCTGCCGTCGCGAAAAAAGCGGACGTGGTGACCGAGCCGCAAAGCGCGGCGCAATCTCCGGATATGGCGATTCCGTTTGGGGTTAAATTTACCGGCTACGCCCGATACGGCGCGCACTTCCAGGCCGCCGATCAGAAATACGTGGCGGTGGACGGTTCATACAACGGCGCGTCCGCCATTGGTCGTCTGGGCAACGAAGGCAACGGCGGGGAATTCCAGCTTTCCAAGGCCTTTAAAGGCGAAAACGGCGCCATCTGGGACATCAACGTGATGATCGACCACTGGGGCGACGAAGTTAACCTGAAAAAAGCCTACGCCGGGGTGACCAACATTATGGCCTCCAACCCGAACGCCTATTTCTGGGCCGGTCGTGACTTCCACCAGCGTCCGCAGCAGGGCATCAACGATTACTTCTGGATGAACCACGACGGCCAGGGCGCCGGGGTGAAGAACTTCGACATCGGCGGCGTGCAGTTTGACGTCGCCGCCGTGGCGGCGGTGGAATCCTGTAGCCCGGAAGTGATGGAAGATGAAGCCAACCCGTCGCGCATCACCTGTACCGGCGGGTCCGGCACGGGCGACAAAGGCAACTACGCCGCGACCTCAAAAATCCACGGCATGAAGCTCGGACCGATCGACATGGAGCTTTACGCCAACTACGGCTTTGACTCCAAAGCGGTGGAGAGCGACGAACGTCTGAACGCGTGGCAGGGCGGCGTGGTGCTGAGCCACACCAACGACAGCGGCGTGAACAAGGTGATTGCCCGCTACTCCGATAACGCGGACAACAGCGTGTTCAACAAAACCGAGGATCTGACCACGGTCTACGCCAGCTTCGAAGGGCTATACAAATTCACCCAGGCCACGCAGGTGGAGTATATCCTCGCCTTCCACGACTACGACAACAGCCGCGATAAGACCGACAACCGCAAGAACTACAACGCCATCGTGCGTCCGATGCACTGGTGGAACGACGTTCACTCCACCTGGCTGGAAGCAGGCTGGCAGCACGTTGACTACGACAACGGCGGCGACAACAAGGGCTGGAAGCTGACCCTGTCGCAGAACATGTCTATCGCCATGGGGCCAGAGTTCCGTCCGATGCTGCGCTTCTACGTGACCGGCGGCAAAGTGGATAACGCACGCACCGCGCGCGTGAACAACACCAAAGACGAAACGCTCGACGACTTCAACGTCGGCGCGATGTGGGAGGCGTGGTTCTAGTACAGCGCCGTTTGTTTCGCCCGGCGGCGCTGCGCTTGCACGGGCCTACAAGGTTTTGTAGGCCGGGTAAGCGTAGCGCCACCCGGAAAGATCCCATGTTATGCTAGAAAAAAACCAACATAACAGGGGAGAAAATGGGTTCTACACGTAAAGGGATGCTGAACGTCCTGATCGCCGCCGTTTTATGGGGCAGTTCCGGCGTTTGCGCGCAGTACATCATGGAGAAAAGCCACATTTCTTCGCCTTACCTGACCATGGTTCGCCTGCTGTTTACCGGCGTGATCCTGCTGACGCTCTCCTTCGTTCACGGTGACAAGATTTTCTCGGTCATCAAACATCGCATAGACGCCCTCAGCCTGCTGTTTTTCTCGCTGGTCGGCGCGCTCACCGTGCAGCTCACCTTCCTGCTGACGATTGAAAAATCCAACGCCGCGACCGCTACCGTTCTGCAGTTTCTGTCACCAACCATTATCGTGGCGTGGTTCGCGCTGGCGCGGAAAAAGCGCCCCGGCGTGTTTGTTTTATCCGCGATTGTGACCTCGCTTGTCGGGACGTTCCTGCTGGTGACCCACGGCGATCCAACCTCGCTCTCCATCTCGCCAGCCGCGCTGTTCTTCGGCATCGCTTCGGCGTTTGCCGCCGCGTTTTACACTACCTATCCGTCAACGCTGATTGCCCGCTACGGCACATTGCCGATTGTCGGCTGGAGTATGTTGATTGCCGGGTTAATGCTGACGCCGTTCTACGCCGGGCGCGGGACGACCTTCGTCATTGACGGCAGCCTGCTGCTGGCGTTTTTCTACCTGGTCGTGATCGGCACCGCGCTGACGTTCAGCCTGTATCTGAAAGGCGCGCAGACGATCGGCGGGCCGAAAGCGAGCATTCTGAGCTGCGCCGAGCCGCTGAGCAGCGCGCTGCTGTCGGTGGTGTTGCTGGGCGTGGCGTTCACCCTGCCGGACTGGCTGGGGACGCTGCTGATCGTGTCGTCGGTTGTACTGATTTCGATGGATTCAAGAAGACGGGTGAGGACATCGGCGTGATCTACGAATAATAGTGATAGCGGCACATTAAAATAGTAAGAGCGCTATCTGACACCCCGTAAACCAGACGATCGGTATCATTGATTCGACGGGACCAGTATCCGGAAAGGTTACCTTTAAGGGGTTCCGGCTTACCCAGGCCATCGAAAGGTTGACGCTTCGCATCTTCAATCAATTTATTGATTCTGCGAAGCGTTTTCTTGTCCTGCTCCTGCCACCACAGGTAATCATCCCAGCCGTTATCAGTCCAAATCAGTAGCCTGGTCATCAATCAGATCCCTCTGCGTGGTTTTTCCGGTATTTGCCTGTGCGATTGACTCCATCAGTCGGCTGGCGTTAGCAGGCGAACTCATCAGATGGATGGTTTCCATCATCGAGTTGTAGTGCTGCAGAGACATAACCACCGCGTCACCCCCGTTTCGGCGGCTAATGATGGTTGTCTCCACGTTGTCATTCACGTCGTCCAACACATCTTTGAGTCGGCTTCGTGCTTCGGTAAACGTCACAACCTGCATATTCCCTCCTGTACAAGTTACGGTACAAGTATATCGATGAAGTGACTATTTATCAATCAACGTGCTTTAACCTTGCCCGCCACCAGCAGCGCGGTCAAAAGCATCAGCGCGCCTGAAATCACCAGCGGTGACGTCAGCCCCAGGTGGTCGAGCGCCACGCCGCCAATCGCCGCGCCGCAGGTGTTTGCCAGCTGGATCACCGCCACCTGAATCGACCCGGCTTTTTCAGCCTGATCGGCAAGCGAGCGGGTGATCCACGTCGACCAGCCCACCGGCACCAGCGCAAAGGCAAAGCCCCAGATAATCACAATGGCAGACGCGACCCACTTATCGCTGCCCCACAGCACCAGCACCGCGGCGCTTGCAGCCAGCACCAGCGGCGCACCCGCCAGCGCCACTTTCAGGGAGCGCTTCAGGAACTGGGACGAAAGCGAGGTACCGACAAAGCTGGCGATACCGAAGCTCAGCAGCACCAGCGTCAGGCCGTCTACGTCAAAGCCCGCCATGGTCATAAACACCGGGCGGATATAGGTAAAGAAGGCAAACTGCCCGGCAAAGGACATAAAGATCGCGGTCATCCCCGCCAGCACGCCGGGACGCTTCAGCAGGCTAAACATGTTCTGTTTGTGGTGCGCCGCTTCGCCAGGCAGGGACGGCAGCGCCTTCCACACCCAGATAACGCAAAGCACGCCCATAACCGCCGCCGCATTAAAGACGTTACGCCAGCCGATAATCCCGCCCAGGAAGCTGCCCAACGGCGCGGCAATCACCAGCGCGATGGAGACCGCGCCAAATATGACGGACAGCGCTTTCGGCACGGTGCGCGCAGGCACCAGGCGCATGGTGAGCGAGGCGGACATCGCCCAGAAGCCGCCGAGCCCCAGACCAAGACAGGCGCGACCGAGCAGCAGCAGGGTGAAGCTTTCCGCGAAGGAGACCAGCAGGCAGGAGAGCGTCAGCAGCACGCTGAACAGAATGACCACTTTGCGGCGGTCGATGGTGCCAATCACTTGGGTGATAAACAGGCTGGCAAACATCGCCACAAACGCGGTGACGGTAACGGACTGCCCCGCCACGCCTTCGGAAATGCCCAGGTCCTGCGCCATCGGTGTCAGCAGGCTCACCGGCAGAAACTCAACGGTAATCAGGCAGGCGACGCAGAACGCCACGGAGAAAACCGCCGACCAGTTGGGGCGTGAAACCTCTTTGATCTGCGGTCTGGTCGTGGGCTGGATATGTTCTGTCATGGCGTCACCTGAAGATAAAAACGTGCGGAAAAGTCGCGCAGTTTATCATCAAAAGTGTGACGGATTTAACGTTTAGACAACTTTTGTGGTTTTTAGAGGGGATCAGTGCAGATAAAACACACCCTCTTCCGGCAGAAAGAGCTGGTTGTAGCGTAGCTGGAAGGCGTTCAGCTCCTGCGGATCGGGCTCCATCTCGCGCATAAAGCCAAGCGCCAGACGAATTTGCGCATCGGTAATGGGTGCGGCAAGGCGGCCTTTACGCAGCATGCGGTGCCAGGCGTGCAGGTTCTCCTCGCTGCCGTCGACAATGCAGACCTGCCAGATCAGCAGCACCTGCGCGGCGTTTTGCAGATGCGCTTCGTCCGGGCGCTCAAGGTAGCGGATAAACTCATTGCCCGGCATTTTGCCGAACTGATCGATCATCGACTCAACCGGCATCGGGGTGATGCCCAGACGCTCGCTTAAACGTTTGATGGCGCGGCGGGAGTCTGAGGTCAGGACGCGAAATCCCACCACAAACACCACGGCAAGCGTTGCCAGCATTATCCAGACCATGCGTTCTCCTTTGACTAGCCGCTCATCATAGCGGGAAACGCACGGCGTCAACAGCGGGCAGAACCAGAATAGTGCACTGAAAAGACGTTGCGGGACGGGGGATAAGGTATTAATGCCGTCGGCGGAAATAAAAAAGCCCGGCATCACACACCGGGCAAAGACGTTACCTGCACACTCAGGCTGTTTTTAATTTCTGCGCACGATTCTCACGGCGAATTTTACGTTCCTCCAGCACCGCGACCATCGCCATCAGGACGATACAGCCGATCGCTGCCGCATCCAGCGCCGCGAAGGTGCCCGCCCAGCCGGTGAGGCCGAAAATTGGCGTACCGTCAGCGATCATCCCCAGACCCAGCTTGGCGAAGCTGTCGCCAATCAGATAGGCGAAGGTGCCTTTAATCCCATCGGCAGCGCCGATCGCTTTTTTCGGTACGAAGCCCACTGCCGCCACGCCGATCAGCAGCTGCGGACCAAACACCAGGAAGCCAAGCGCGAACAGGGATGCGAGGTAAACGTACTGGTTGCTGGCATGCTGGTAGACGCCAAGTGTGGCGATAATCAGCGCCAGCGCGACGCAGGCCACCAGCGCACGACGGCCGTTGGCGAGGTCAGAGAGCCAGCCCCACAGCAGGGTGCCGACAAGCGCGCCCACTTCGAACAGGGTGAAGCCCTGAATCGCCACTTCTTTAGAGAGCTTCAGCTCCTGGAAGGCGTATACGGTGGACCACTGGTCGATGCCGATGCGCACCACGTAGAGGAATATGTTTGAGAAGCACAGCAGCCAGATCACTTTGTTTTTCAGCACGTACTCAACAAATATCTGCCATTTGGACATCTCATTCTCTTCGGTCTCTTTGTCCTCTTCGCTGATCTCTTCCCCGAACAGCTCTTCGGCTTTGCCGAGGCCGTACGATTCCGGGGAGTCGCTGCCGTAGCGCAGGCCAATAAAGCCGACAATCAGGGCAATAATCGACGGGAAGATAAACATGCCGATCACGTGGCCGTCGAACAGGTAGTTTGCGCCAAACAGCGCCACGCCTGCCGCACCCGCTCCGCCGAGGTTGTGGGAGATGTTCCACATGCCGAGGTACGAACCACGCTTGCGGCGCGGGGTCCACTTGGTGATGGTGGAGTAGCTGCACGACCCGCCGGTACTCTGGAAGAAGCCGCTCAGGGCGTAGAAGGCGATCATCAGGAACAGGCTGACAGACCCTGCGCCCATGCTGGCGCTGAAGCCGAGCATACAGATGGCGGAGAGGATCAGCATAAACGGCAGGAACTGCTTGGTGTTTTTGCCGTCCGCGTAGTAGGACACAACCGTTTTTCCCACGCCGTAGGTGATGGAGAAGCCCAGGCCAATCATCCCCAGCTGCGTCATGCTCAGCCCGTAGGTGGAGATCATGTCGTTCTGCGCGATATTAAAGTTTTTGCGGATCAGGTACATGGTCAGGTAGCCGATAAAGACCACCAGATAGGACTGCATGAACGGTTTGAACCACATTTTGCGCCGCACGTCGAGCGGCAGATCCAGGGTCGGCTTGCGCACCTGGTTGAGGAAGGCCAGCATGGTTTGCTCCTGAGCTGATTTTTACCTGCGAATGGCAGGCATTGTAAAAATCAGCCAGGAGAGATGCCTGAGACAGTGTCCAGGTAAAACCGGGAAAATTTCTTAGTTTTACGCCACTCGGGCCAGAAAGGTGAGGCGCATCACGCTTCACCCATCTCGCGCGGGGCCTGCGCGTGCAGGAAAGGCAGCAGCAGCAGGGCGGAAATTCCCGCCGCGATGGCGATCACCGCGAAGAAACCGCTCCAGTGCCAGATATCGATCACCCGCGCCAGCGGCCAGCCGGAGAGCGATGCGCCAAGGTAGGCAAACAGCCCGACAAAGCCCGTCGCCGCGCCTGCCGCCTCTTTGTGGGAACACTCCGCCGCTGCCATGCCGATGAGCATCTGCGGGCCAAAGACGAAGAAGCCGGTGGTAAAAAAGCACGCCGCCTGCATCACGTAGCTGGCGAACGGCATCAGCCACAGCGAGCCGACGGAGAGCAAAATCCCGGCGGCAAAAATCAGATTCATCGGGCCGCGGTTGCCGTTGAACAGCTTATCCGAACCCCAGCCCGCTACCAGCGCGCCGATAAACCCGCCCAGTTCGAACATCGTCACCGCCGAGTTAGCGGTGACCAGGTCCACGCCGAGCGTCTCGGACATGTACAGATTGCCCCAGTCGTTAATGGCCGCGCGCACCACGTAGACCAGCACGTAGCAGAGCGACAGCAGCCAGATGTACGGGTTTTTCAGCACGTATTTGGTGAGGATCTCCTTACGGGTCAGCCCCGCCCCCTCCTGCTGCTGGGCAATCTCCATTTCGTCGTGCCGCCAGTCGCCCACCGCAGGCAGGCCAACGGTTTGCGGCCTGTCGCGCAGGCGCCAGCAGAGGAACAACCCGGCGAGAATGGCGAGGCCACCGGCAATCATCATCCCCGCGCGCCAGCCGTAGTGCAGCGCCGCGGCGCCGACCACCATCGGGATCAGCGCCCCGCCGACGTTATGCGCGGTGTTCCAGACGGCCCACCAGCCGCCGCGCTCGTTGCGCGAGTACCACGCCGTAAGCAGGCGGGCGCAGACCGGCGCACCCCAGCCCTGGAAGAAGGCGTTAAGCGCCCACAGCAGGGCAAAGGCCCACAGCGAGGTAGAGAAACCAAACAGGATGTTCACCACCCCGGTAGCGATCAGCCCAACGCCCATGAAATAGCGGGCGTTAGAGCGGTCGCTAACAATACCGGAGAAGAACTTCGACAGGCCGTAGGTGATGTAAAACAGCGTCGCCAGCAGGCCGATATCGGTGCGCGTCATCACGCCGCTGGCGAGGATCTCCGGCGCGGCGGCGTTGAAGCTTTTGCGAGTGAAGTAGAACAGCGCGTAGCCGAGCCAGATGGTAATCAGAATATGACGTCGCCAGTAGCGGTAGCGGGCGTCAATTTCCGCTTTGTTGCTTAATGGGGCTGCGCTGGCTGGGGTTTTAAACATGATGCGTCCTTAACGGCAAACTGACGCTGACGCGCGTCCCGTGGGTACAGGAAAGGTTCAGCGTGCCGCCCAGCGCCTTGACGCGCTCGCGCATGCCCGCCAGGCCAAAGCCCTGCTGGCCGGAGCCCGGCGGCAGGCCGCAGCCGTCGTCTTCAATTACCAGCATCAGGCGCTCGTCCTGCTGCCAGCCCTGGATCGTGACCGCGCTGGCACTGGCGTGTTTGACAATATTGTTCAGCCCTTCCTGACAGACGCGGAACAGGGTTACGCGCTGGCCTTCGCTCAGCGCAGGTTCGCTAATGCGCCAGTCGAGATGGCTGACAATGCCGCGGCTTTCCAGCTCCATCTCGCGCATCAGGGAGCGTACCGCCTGCTCCAGCGACAGGTCGTCAAGCTGGCGCGGGCGCAGCCTGCCGAGCAGGCGTCGCACCGAGTCATATACGCCAAGTGAAAGCTGCTCGATATGCGCCCCGCCCTGCTTCACGCCCGCATTTTCCGCCGCAAGACGCTGGACAATGCCCGCCTGAGTGCGGATGGCGGTGATCGTCTGGCCGATATCATCGTGCAGCTCGCGGGCCACCTCCTGCCGCACGCTCTCTTCCGTCTCCAGCAGGCGTTCAGCCAGACGGCGGTTGCGCGCCAGCTCGGTCTGCAGGGACTGGTTCAGCTCGCGCAGGCGCTGAATGCCCGCGCCGAGCAGCAGCCCGGTCAGGCTCTGGGCCAGCAGCGAGAGCAGCAAATCCACCGGATGGTCGTGCCAGGTCTGGCTGGCGATCAGCGCGATGGCGTTCATCAGGGTGGCGATCAGCGCCCCCTGCCAGCCATAGTGCCAGGCCAGAGCAATAATCGGCAGCGCAAGGCAAAACGGCGTGAAGCGTGAAAGCTCGGCGGGCAAACCCAGCTGAAGCCAGAGGCTTACCACGAACAGCAGCAGATACCAGATGAGATGCCGGGCGCGCCAGTTCACCGGTTGGGAAACCAGCCCCGGGCCGAGCGGCTGCCAGACGGTGCTGGTGAGGTAGTGCCAGATCACGAGGCAGGTGGGTGCCAGCGTCAGGCCACCGGTGAGGGTCAGCAGCAGAGCGTTGAGCATCTCCTTGTCGCCAACCCACGGCAGGGACTGCAGCAGTGCGGCGGCAATCAGCGCCGCCCCCTGCCGCAGCAGGGTGCGCCAGTCGCGCTGGTGACGATAGCGGGAAATGAGGGCAACAGGGAGAAGCGTGAGCAGGCTTCCGGTCATCAATAAGGGAAGATGCGCGAGGGCAACCTCCTGAGCCAGCCAGACCAGCATCAGCCACTCTGCCCCGAGCAAAACGGGCCAGTAGCCGCGCGGGCATTGCAGCATCAGCCCCAGACGCAGGCCGAATGGAAACAGCAGCACCGCCAGCTCCGGGCGCTCCACCAGATGCAGACTAATGCTCCACAGGCAGAACCACGCGGCGGAGAAGATAAAAAAGCTGGCGACGACGGCGATCAGCCGTGAAAAAGCGGAACTCATTGCCAGCTGTCGAACATGCGGCGCGCCAGCTCGACGTCGTTGCTGACGTTGAGTTTTTCCATCAGGTTGGCGCGATGGACATGCACGGTTTTTGGCGACAAATCCAGCTCAGCCGCAATCTCTTTCACCGACATCCCCTGCGCGAGCTTCTCAGCCACCTGACGCTCGCGTCTGGTGAGCGGATCCTGCCTGCCGGCCGCCAGCTTGATGGCGATATCCGGCGTCAGGTAGCAGCCGCCGGTGGAGACGGTGCGCACGGCGGCAATCAGCTCGTCCGGGCTACAGCGTTTGGAAAGGAAGCCGCGCGCGCCCGCGTTAAGCGCCTGCTCGACCAGCGCCGGGCTGTCGTGAACCGACAGCATGATCGTCGCCATCCCTTTCGGCAGCTGGCTTAACAGCTCCAGCCCGGAGAGATCCGGCATCGAGATATCGCAGATACAGACCTGCACCCCGCGTCCCGGCAGGCCCGCCAGCGCCTCGCGACCGGAGCCAAACTCGGCCACCACCTGAAAATCCGGTTCGAGGTTCAGAAGCTGGGCAAATCCGGAGCGGACGATAAGGTGGTCGTCGATAAGGGCGATGGTGGTCATGGCGCGTTCCTGGCGGGCGGATAAAAAACGCGCCTACCTTAACGATAAGCGCGCGGGTGTTCAAGCAATGAGCGATCTATTCGAAAAACACCGCAATTTTGTTAAACATGGTGGGATCGGACTGGTTGCGCGCCACGTTGGTGACGTCCTCCAGCTTGTCGATCTGCGCCATCATCTGCTCCAAACGCTGGTCATCGTTGACCAGGAGCCAGATGCGGCTGTGCTCGCTGCCCTGAATCGGCAAACAGAGAATGCCTTCCACGTTAAACGCCCGACGGGCAAACAGCCCACAGACGTGGGTCATGACGCCGGGGTGGTTGCGGACGGTGAGTTCCAGAATGACGTTATCATGTTGTTTCTGCATGGCTTATTCTCCCACCATCTCAGTATTTGCCGCACCCGGCGGCACCATCGGATACACTTTTTGTTCAGGGTCGATACGGACGTGGATCAGCGCCGGGCCCGGACGAGAAATCGCCGCCTGCAGCGCCGCATGGGCATCCTCTTCCGCGTTCAGATCGCAGGTGTGCAGGCCAAAGCCGGCGGCAATCTGCATAAAGTTAATCATCCCCGGATAGGTCGCCGCAAACACGCCCTGCTTGTAGAACAGGCTCTGCTGCTGGTGCACCAGGCCAAGCGCCTCGTTGTTCATCAGGATGATTTTCACGTCTAACTGGTTTTCGGCCGCGGTCGCCATTTCCTGAATGTTCATCATCAGGCTGCCGTCACCGGAGAAGCAGATGACCTTGCGGTCCGGGTTGGCGAGCGCTGCACCGACCGCCGCAGGCAGGCCGAAGCCCATGGTTCCCAGACCGCCGGAGGTCAGCCACTGGCGCGGACGGTTCAGCGGATAGGCCTGGGCGGTCCACATCTGATGCTGGCCGACGTCGGTGGTGATAATCGCGCTGTCGTCGACGCAGGCGGCCACGGCGTTGATCAGCCCGTAGTGGCTCAGCGGGTCGCCTTCGGTTGGGATGGCACCCGGGAACTCGCGCTGCAGATCGGCCACCAGCTGACGCCAGTCGGCGCGGTCGGTTGGGTCGGTTTGCGGGATCAGCTGCGCCAGCACTTCGGCTACGTCCCCCTGAATCGCCACGTGCGGCTGCTTGATTTTGCCGAGCTCGGCGCGATCAATATCCACGTGAATGATTTTTGCATTCGGGCAGAACTGCTCGGTTTTGCCAATCGCCCGGTCATCAAAACGCGCGCCCATAACAATCAATAAATCCGCCTCCTGCAGGATGTAGTTGGTGCTGCGCGCGCCGTGCATCCCCAGCATCCCCAGGGACAGCGGGTGCGCTTTTGGCAGCATGCCGAGCGCCATCAGGGTCATGGTAGTCGGCAGGTTGGCTTTTTCTGCAAACTCGCGGATTTCATCTGCGGCGTTAATCGCCCCGCCACCCAGATAGAGCACTGGGCGTTTGGCGGCGTTAATCATGGCGGCAGCGTCGCACACGCTCTCAGCGCTGAATTCCGGCGCGGGGGCTCGCTCGCCCGGCTCCGGCAGAACGTCGATCTCGATCTCTGCGGTCTGGACATCCTTAGGAATGTCTATCCACACCGGGCCCGGGCGGCCGGACTGCGCAATGCGGAACGCATCGCTGATAACCTGAGGAAGCTCGCTGATATCGCGAACTAAATAGTTATGTTTGGTGATGGGGATAGAGATGCCGTAGGTATCCACTTCCTGGAACGCATCGGTGCCGATCATTGAGGACGGCACCTGGCCGGTAATGCAGATCAGCGGAATGGAGTCGAGGCGCGCGTCGGCGATGGCGGTCACCAGGTTGGTTGCACCCGGCCCGCTGCAGGCCATACAGACCGCCGGTTTACCCTGGGTACGCGCCATGCCCTGAGCGATAAAGCCTGCCCCCTGCTCGTGGCGCGCCAGCACGTGGCGGATCTGCGTGCTTTGGCTTAACGCATCGTACAGCGGCAGCACCGTGCCGCCCGGAATACCCGCAACCGTGGTGATGCCCTGTCGTTCCAGCAGATGAACGATCAGCTGCGCACCGGTAAAACGCGTCTTGGTGGATGTTGTGCCCGAACTTGCCATGCTCCAGTCCTTTTCTTCTGGGCCGACTTTCCGGGGAGGGTCCTAAACGAAAAACCCCGCCCGGTTTGCGCCGGCGGGGTTTTGGATTCGTGTGTTGATCCAGTCCCTACGGCGCATTGCCGACGACCACCACCACACGCACGACGACCACTGCGGCTGGTTGCGCAGTTTTTAGTAGGGTCGAAGTGAAGATGGATGAAGTCATTGGGGACCTGTGTTTGGATTCATTGATTGAATTTATACAAACACAGGTTTTCGGGCGTGACAATGGAAAAATTTTCATCTGCGCAAAAATGCGTCAGGGATCACGTTTCGTTTGTTGGGTGATGAAAACAAAAAACCCCGCCTAAGCGAGGTTTTTATCAGGGTTTTGCGGTTGGTCGCCGCAGAACACACTGTGTTACGTCAACGCAAAAAAGTATACGCGATCGAAGACGAACGCGCAATTCCGGCACGGATTTTGACGTTTTTGAGTATGGATCGCCATCCAGATTTTGTCCACAAAATACTGTTCATACGTACAGTATTTATCTATACTGAGGGTGTTCGCAGTGAGCGAGGGGGCCGCAGTTCTACCGGCGCAACGAAGTCCTGGCTGAAACGGGTGGTGCCGTCAGTGCCTTAACCCTCTGAAGTGAGCACACTGTGTTACGTCAATCCAGGTGCTGGCAACAGGCGGCGGAAAGGTACGCCAGCATCGTGCTCCTTTTAACCAAAAGGAGACGCGTATGAGCGTAGTGGATATGGTGATACTTATCCTCAAACTCATTGTTGCTGTACTGCAACTGCTTGATGCTGTCCTGAAATTCGTTCGGTAATTCAGGTTCAAGTCGCACCTGAGAGGGGCGGGCAACCGCCCCTCTTTAATAACGAGGGAATGCTATGTCGCGTCTGTTAATTGAGCCTGTCACGCCCGATGAGCCGGGGTATATCGCCCTGAAGGCGGAAAGTATTGCACTGAATTTCAATATGCTGCGCAGGCTCGAAGAGAGCTGGCAGCGGGGTGAGAACCGCTTTAACGCGCCGGGCGAAAAGCTGTTAGGCGCGTTTCTCAACGGCAAGCTGGTCGGCGTGTGCGGTCTGAATCGCGATCCGTTCAGCCAGCAGCCGCGCGCCGGACGTATTCGTCATCTCTACGTCAGCGAAAAGTGCCGCGGGCTGGGAATTGGCAAGCAGCTTTTGACCGTGGTGATGGCCGATGCCAGCATCTGGTTTGATTTCCTCAATACCCATGCGCCGGACGCTGCCTACGGGTTTTATCGCCAGGCAGGATTTACGCTGGTCTCGGACGAACCGCGGGTGACGCACCGCCTTTTTTGTGCGGTGTAAGCGGCTGGCAGCTTCAGGGCGTGAATGTTACAGTTGAGTGACAATTCACCACCCGATACGCCATGACCATCACCGTATTCTGCATTTTGCTCTTCGCCGCGCTGCTGCATGCCAGCTGGAACGCCATCGTTAAGGCCGGAACGGACAAGCTCTATTCCGCCATAAGCGTCAGCGGATCCGCCACGCTTATCGCTCTGGTCTTACTGCCGTTTTCCCCACAGCCATCTGCTGCAAGCTGGCCGTTTTTGATTGTCTCCTGCGCCCTACAGGTGGTGTACACCGTGCTGGTTGCGAAGACCTATCAAGTCTCCGATATGAGCCAGACCTACCCGCTGATGCGCGGCACCGCCCCGCTGCTGGTGGCGCTGATCAGCGTGCTGGCGCTCGGCGATCGTCTCTCCTGGCTCGCCTGGTCCGGCATTGGGGTGATCTGCCTGTCGATTCTGGCGATGGCGATGAACGGGCGCATGCAGTCACGCAAAGGGATCTGGCTGGCGCTGCTGAATGCCTGCTTTATTGCCGGGTATACGCTTGTGGACGGCAACGGCGTGCGGCTGTCGGAGACCGCGCTGGGCTATACGCTATGGACCTTCTTTATGAACGGCTTCTGCCTGCTCGGCTGGGCGATGGTGGCGCGTCGGCGCCAGGCGTCCGGCTACCTGCGCCTGCACTGGAAAAAGGGGCTGCTCGGCGGGGTTGGCACCATGGGCTCTTACGGTCTGGCGCTGTGGGCGATGACGCAGGCGCCGCTGGCGGTAGTCGCGGCGCTGCGTGAAACTTCCATACTCTTCGGCGCGCTAATCGCGTTTGTCCTTTTAAAAGAGAAGGTTGCGGGCCTGCGCATCGCGGCGGCGCTGGGTATCGCCGGCGGCGCCATTTTGCTACGTCTGGCGTAAATCACTGGCAACATTAGTTGCCGTTCTTGTTTACAAATCCTGCCTTTCACGTTTTTTTCATTCACCACGACAATGCTTAATTTGTCATCTCTCTGTGGTAGATTCCTCGCGCATTTATGGGAATGCGCAGTCACTTATTCTTCATTTCTCTCTTTTGGCAAAAGTATTCAGCGACATGAAAAAGCAACGGAACGTTAACTTATTGTTGATGCTGGTGTTACTGGTGGCCGTCGGTCAGATGGCGCAAACCATCTATATTCCGGCGATTGCCGACATGGCAAAGGAATTAAACGTCCGCGAGGGCTCGGTACAAAGCGTGATGGCAGCCTACCTGCTGACCTATGGCGTTTCGCAGCTGTTCTATGGACCGCTCTCCGACCGTATCGGACGCCGTCCGGTGATTTTAGTCGGTATGTGCATTTTCATGGTGGCGACCGTGATTGCGATGACCACCCACAGCCTGACCGTACTGATTGCCGCCAGCGCTCTGCAGGGCGTCGGAACCGGCGTTGGCGGCGTGATGGCGCGAACCCTACCGCGCGATATGTATCAGGGCACTCAGCTGCGCCATGCCAATAGCCTGTTGAATATGGGGATTCTGGTGAGCCCACTGCTGGCCCCGCTGATTGGCGGCCTGCTGGACACTATGTGGTCCTGGCGCGCCTGCTACGCCTTCCTGCTGGTGCTGTGCATCATTGTCACCTTCAGCATGGCGCGCTGGATGCCGGAAACGCGTCCGCAGGACGCGCCGCGCACGAAGCTGATCGCCAGCTATAAAACGCTGTTCGGCAACGGCGCGTTCACCTGCTACCTGCTGATGCTGATCGGCGGCCTGGCGGGCATCGCGGTGTTTGAAGCCTGCTCCGGCGTGCTGCTGGGCGCGGGGCTGGGCCTGAGCAGCATGGTGGTGAGCATTCTGTTTATTCTGCCAATCCCGGCGGCGTTCTTCGGCGCGTGGTTTGCCGGGCGTCAGAACAAGCGCTTCTCCACCCTGATGTGGCAGTCGGTGATCAGCTGCCTGCTGGCGGGTCTGATGATGTGGATCCCAGGGCTGTTTGGCGTGATGACCGTCTGGACGCTGCTCATCCCTGCAGCGCTGTTCTTCTTCGGCGCGGGGATGCTGTTCCCGCTCGCCACCAGCGGTGCGATGGAGCCGTTCCCGTTCCTCGCAGGCACGGCGGGCGCGCTGGTGGGCGGTTTGCAGAACATTGGTTCCGGCGCGCTGGCCTGGCTGTCGGCGATGATGCCGCAGACCGGGCAGTCTAGTTTGGGGTTGCTGATGACGCTGATGGGGCTGCTGATTTTACTGTGCTGGCTGCCGCTGGCGTCGCGCGTTCCGCATCACGAGCAGCCGGTTTAAGCGCATGATGGCCCGGCTTCTCGCCGGGCTTTTCACAGGCAGGCGTTATCATCGCCTGCAGTAAGGGCTCTGGCGCAGGCCGCCAGGCCCCCTCTTCCCCGTCGTAAAACTGGAAATCCGCGTTAAGCGCATACGGGATTTTCGCTTTTTGCAGTTCGCAGGCCATAAAGGTGGCGAAGGCCATTTGCGAAGCGGTTGGCGTAAGGTGGTTTGACTCCCCCACGCCCCAGCCCCCGACCCAGCTAACGTGACCGGTTTTTTGCTGCCAGTGCAGGGCGGTATTGATGCGATTATGGATAGCCGCTTTCTCCGCCGCCGTGCCGGACGTCCACGGGTATTTACCACCATTTTTCAGCGGCCCCCACGGGAAAATATGCCACTCCGCCAGCAGGTAGTTTTGGCTGTGCGCAGGCAGCTTCAGGCTGGATAAATCCTCCGGTGCGGCACGCAGGCGCGGCGCAATAAAGATCATGCGCTGGGGGTCGATGTCGTGGATCGCTTTAATAGATTTTTCATACACGCGGTTTAGCGACGCCAGGCTGTGGTTAAGCTTGTCGGCCGGCTCATAGATGAGATCAAAACCCAGCTGCGGATAGCTTTGGCCGAAATAGTGTGCCACGGCAATCCACCAGTTGACCGTCTCTTTCTCGTTATCGGCTTTCGGGTCGTTTTTATATTCATCAGCCTGATAAGCAATTATCGGGATCACGCCATACTGCTCGCAGGCTTCTACCAGCTTGCGAAGGTGAATTAACCGCGCTTCCGTCGGCTCATCGGCCACGCGGATGCGCACGTGGGTAATGCCTTTTGCACGAAAATCGCGGACCACCAGCGGGTCGAATTCACGTATGCCGCGCTCGGTGCGCGCCCAGTCCACATCCATCCCGACGCCCAACTGCTGCGCATAACGGGCAGCCGTCAGCGGCGGCTCAGCGGCCATCGCCCAGCCGGAAGAGATCAGTAATGCAGAGGCAATAAAAGGCTTTAACACGGTTTACCCTGGATAAATCGAAAGCATTACCTGTATTTAGCACGCTTTTTGACATTTGGTGTAGAGCGAAAGCGTAATAATTCTTCAACCTGCCAGTTCTTTCAGCCAGCCGATAAAGGCGTCTATTTTCGGCCACTGACGGCCAGAAAGCGTCGAGACATAGTAGTGCTGATGGCATTTCAGGGTCTTGTCACCAAACGGGGCGATCAGCTCGCCCCGTTCGAGCCTCTTCTGCACCAGCCGCTTTCTGCCCATCGCGACGCCGACGTGGTTGATGGCCGCAATAATCGCTAAATCGGAACGATCGAAACCAATGCCCGACGATGGCGGCATATTCACCGCAAAGTGTTGCGCCCAGCTCAGCCACTCATCCGTCCCGGAATCGTTGCTCCAGGCCTGACGGTCGTGCAGCAGTGTGCAGTGGCTGAGGTTATCGGGGTTTTTCAGCAGTTCATGCTCGCGGGCATACTGCGGTGAGCAGACGGGCAAAATCTCCTCGTCCATCAGGAAGTGATGAGAGAGGTGGTTTGGCGGCGTATCGTCGAAATAGAGCGCCAGATCGACGCCCGTTCGCTGCATATTGACGTAATCATTGCCGGTCAGGATGGTGAGTGAAATCGACGGATAGCGGCGGGTAAAGTCCCCCAGCATGGGCACCAGCCAGCACTGGGCGATCGACGGCCGGGAGTAGACCGTCAGCGTGCCGGACAGCGCCTGGTTTTTGATATCCAGGATCTCCTGATTCAGAGTATCGAGGGACGATTTCAGCGTCCAGTAAACGCGCTTTCCCTCCTGCGTCAGCTCAACTTTACGGTGCGAGCGGACGAACAGCTGAATGCCCAGCTCCTCTTCCAGCAGGTTGATGCGGTGGCTCACCGCGCTGGGGCTGAGCGACAGCTCCTCCGCCGCCAGGGCGAAGGACTCATGCCGGGCGGCCACTTCAAAGGTATACATTTTCGACAGTTGCCAGCCGTTTAACAGGCGGTTTCTGGCTTCATTCGCATCGGTCATAACAATTCTCACGCGGGTTTTCTGCGCTCAGCATACCGCTCAAGGGTGAATTTATGTGAACCTAATACGAATTAAGTGCGCTTTTTAGAGCGCAGTCACTCAGTTGATCCAATCTGGCTCACCTGAACGCCAATTTATATCGTTTGTCAGCCCACGCCGTTTTTTCGTCCAATACCCACAGATGACATAAGGGTGAGGTGAGATATGGGATCTCAGGTCTGGGTTGTGGCAACGCTGCTGGTCAGCATTGTGTTGATTGTTTTAACCATCGTAAAACTGAAGTTTCACCCGTTCCTCGCGCTGCTGCTGGCGAGCTTTTTCGTCGGCGCGATGATGGGGATGAGCCCGCTGGATATGGTGAACGCCATCGAGAGCGGAATTGGCGGTACGCTGGGCTTCCTGGCGGCGGTGATTGGTCTGGGAACCATTCTCGGTAAGATGATGGAAGTCTCCGGCGCGGCAGAGCGCATCGGGATCGCACTGCAGCGCTGCCGCTGGCTGTCGGCGGACGTGATTATGGTGCTGGTAGGCCTTATCTGCGGCATTACGCTGTTTGTGGAAGTGGGCGTGGTACTGCTGATCCCGCTGGCGTTTTCCATCGCCAAAAAGACCAACACGTCGCTGCTCAAGCTGGCCATTCCGCTCTGTACCGCGCTGATGGCGGTGCATTGCGTAGTGCCGCCGCATCCGGCCGCGCTGTTTGTGACCAATAAATTAGGCGCGGACGTCGGAACGGTCATTGTCTACGGTTTGATGGTGGGCCTGATGGCCTCGCTGGTCGGCGGCCCGCTGTTCCTGAAACTGCTCGGCAATCGTCTGCCGTTTAAACCGGTTCCGGCGGAATTTTCAGACCTGAAGGTGCGGGAAGAGCACACCCTGCCGTCGCTGGGCGCCACGCTGTTCACGGTGCTGCTGCCGATTGCCCTGATGCTGTTGAAAACCATCGCCGAGCTGAATACGGCGAAAGAAGGCACGCTGTATACGCTGCTGGAGTTTATCGGCAACCCGATCACCGCGATGTTTATCGCCGTGTTTGTCGCCTACTACCTGCTGGGGATACGCCAGCATATGGGCATGGGCACGATGCTGACGCATACCGAGCACGGCTTCGGCTCTATCGCCAACATTTTGCTGATTATCGGCGCGGGCGGCGCGTTTAACGCCATCCTGAAAACCAGCGGACTGGCGGACTCGCTGGCGCATATTCTCTCGAACCTGCACATGCACCCTATCCTGCTCGCCTGGCTGGTGGCGCTGGTGCTGCATGCCGCCGTAGGCTCCGCGACGGTGGCGATGATGGGCGCCACGGCGATAGTCGCGCCGATGCTGCCGCTCTACCCGAACGTGAGCCCGGAGATCATCACCATTGCCATCGGTTCCGGCGCCATTGGCTGCACGATCGTAACCGATTCCCTCTTCTGGCTGGTGAAGCAATACTGCGGCGCGACCCTGAATGAGACCTTCAAATACTATACGACGGCGACGTTTATCGCCTCGGTGCTTGCACTTGGTGGCACATTCCTGCTTTCTTTCATTATCTGAGCGCGAAGAGACGTATTATGGAAAACGCAACTATCACTACTTTAACCGCACAGTTTCCTCTGGTTGAGGATCTGATTGCCCTGAAAGAAACCACCTGGATTAACCCCCGCACCACGACGCTGGCTGAAGGGCTGCCCCATGTTGGGCTGACCAAAGCCGATGTGGACAACGCCCACGCTCGCCTGAAACGCTTCGCGCCTTATCTGGCGAAAGCCTTCCCGGAGACGGCGGCAACGGGCGGGATTATTGAATCCGAGCTGGTCGCGATTCCGGCAATGCAGGCGCGGCTGGAGAAAGAGTCCGGCAAGGCCATTCCCGGCACCCTGCTGCTGAAAAAAGACAGCCATTTGCCGATCTCCGGCTCGATTAAAGCGCGCGGCGGTATCTATGAGGTGCTGACCCACGCGGAAAAACTGGCGCTGGAAGCCGGGTTGCTGAGCGTTGAAGACGACTACAGCGTTCTGCTGGAGCCGCGCTTTAAGGACTTCTTCAGCCAGTACAGCATCGCCGTGGGCTCAACCGGCAACCTGGGTATGTCCATCGGCATTATGAGCGCCCGCATCGGCTTTAAGGTGACGGTGCATATGTCCGCCGACGCCCGCGAGTGGAAGAAAGCCAAACTGCGCAGCCATGGCGTGATCGTCGTGGAATACGAACAAGATTATGGCGTGGCGGTGGAGCAGGGACGCAAAGCGGCGGAAAGCGATCCGAACTGTTTCTTCATTGACGATGAAAACTCCCGCACCCTGTTCCTGGGTTACGCGGTAGCAGGCGAGCGGCTGAAGGCGCAGTTTGCCGCACAGGGCCGCGTGGTGGATGCGGAGCATCCGCTGTATGTCTACCTGCCGTGCGGCGTCGGCGGCGGCCCCGGCGGCGTGGCGTTTGGCCTGAAGCTGGCCTTTGGCGACAACGTTCACTGCTTCTTCGCGGAGCCCACGCACTCCCCGTGCATGCTGCTGGGCGTCTACACCGGCCTGCACGACGAGATTGCCGTGCAGGACCTGGGCATTGATAACGTGACGGCGGCGGACGGGCTGGCGGTAGGACGTGCCTCCGGCTTCGTGGGCCGCGCGATGGAGCGCCTGCTTGATGGGTTCTATACGCTTTCCGATCAGAGCATGTACGACATGCTCGGCTGGCTGGCGCAGGAGGAAGGCATTCGTCTGGAACCGTCGGCGCTGGCGGGGATGGCCGGGCCGGTGCGCGTCAGTGCCGGTGCGAACGTTACCCACGTTGTGTGGGCGACCGGCGGCGGGATGGTGCCGGAAGACGAGATGGCGAAGTATTTAGCAAAAGGCCGCTAATCGTAGGCCCGGTAAGGCGTAGCTGCCACCGGGCTTTAAAAGCTCACAATTTGCTGAATGTGAGTCACTGCGAAGAGTAAAGACAGAGACAGCACGGCCAGCGCAATCAGGAACTTATCCCGCACCGCCTTCGGCTGCACAAAGTCGTTCTGCGCCACGTCCATCAGGTTACGGCTGCGGGTATAGCGCCATAAAACGATCGCCACCAGCGCCAGCACAACAAGCGAGATCCAGAACGGCACCCCGGTGCGGTGCCAGTTGTGCTTAATCGCCAGGGCAATCAGCGCGCCATACCCCAGCAGCGTACGCAGCCAGGCGAGCGACGTCCGCTCCGGCTGCAGGCCGGGGTCCGCTTCCCGTCGCGCTTTGCGGCTATCCGCCATAGAACACCAGCACCATCACCACGCCCGCCACCGCCAGCAAAACCGCGCTGATGATGAGTAACCCGTGCGTATAGGGCAGATCCTGCTTCAGACGCATCGCCTTCTCATTGCGCAGCCAGCGCAGGTAGCCGTAAACCGCCAGCACGCCCGCGAACAGGCACAGCAGCAGCGCCAGCACCTCGCGAATCAGCGGCGTGGCGAAATCAGGCGCGAGCTGGTCGAGCCCCACCCCGGCGGCAAGGAATCCCAGCGCGGTGCGGATCCACGCTAAAAACGTGCGTTCATTAGCCAGTGAGAAGCGGTAGTCCGGCGCTTCGCCGAGGCGGGAAATTTTCATGAAGGTTCCTTGTCGAGCTACGGGCAGGCTTCAGCATAGCGTAAATCGACAAGGACAAGGAGACCGACATCGGGCGATGTCGGTCAGGACGATCAGTGCAGCTCTGGCCAGTAATCCTTATTGGCCTCGATCAGGTCATCCAGAATCGCTTTCGCGACGGACGCGCTCGGCACGGTTTTCGACAGGGTAATCGCCTGCCAGAGTTTCTGATACGAGCGCTGCTCCCAGGCATCCACTACCAGTTTTTCCACCGCTACCTGCTGGCTCATCAGCCCTTTCTGGAAGTGTGGAATATCGCCCACCGTAAGCGGCTCAGGACCGTTATGGCCCACCAGGCAAGGAATTTCCACCATCGCATCGGCATCGAAGTTATGGATGGCCCCGTTGTTAGGCACAATCAGCAGCATCCGCTCCTGGGTGTTAAAGGCAATTGCCGTCGCCAGATCGACGATATACGACGCATGTTCATCAATTTCCAGCTCACCGGCGGAAGATTTGCCCGCCTCGATAATCGCCCGGCAGGAACTGAACACATGCTTTTCACGGTGATCCATGACCTCATTGGCGCGGGTGCGTTCCGGGTTGGAATGCGCGACCACGTAGTCCGGGAACAGGTAATACTTCAGGTAGGTGTTCGGCATGGTGTCCGGATCCAGCGCCTGCACGTCTTTTGCTTTAGCGAACGTATCGTTCCAGCTCGCTTCGGTGTGCGCATCTTCCGAAGGCGGAACATAGCCGTTTTTCGCCACGTATTCGCGCAGCTTCGGCATCAGATCGTTGCCGTTCAGGTCTTCAATCGACGTCCACCAGCCGAAGTGATTCAGGCCGTAGTAGCGCACGCGCATCTCTTTGCGGTCCTTCAGGCCGACTATCTGCGCCATGCGCCCTTCAATGCCGATCGGCATATCGCAGATGTTGAGGATTTTGGCGTTCGGACGCAGACGGCGCGTGGCTTCCGCGACAATCGCCGCCGGGTTGGAGTAGTTCAGCATCCACGCGTTTGGGGAGTACTGCTCCATGTAATCCACCAGCTCCAGCACGCCGCCGATAGAGCGCATGCCGTAGGAGATGCCGCCCGGGCCGCAGGTTTCCTGGCCCAGCACGCCGTGGCGCAGCGGGATTTTTTCATCTTTTTCACGCATTGGGTATTTGCCCACGCGGATATGCGCCATTACGAAATCGACATCGGTAAACGCCGCTTTCGGATCGGTGGTGTAGCTGAATTCAATCTCCGGAGCCTGCTCCTTAAGGATGATTTTGCACGCTTCGGCGATGGTCTCCTGACGCGCGCCGTCGTTGTCATAAAACTTCAGGGCGCGCAGCGGGAAACGGTCACGGTTGGCTAACAGCATCAGGACGATACCAGGCGTAAAGGTGCTGCCGCCGCCTGCAATGACAACTGAGAATTTTTTCATGATATAGCCTCTGTCAGGGTGGTTTGTTCATTCGTTAAGGGGGTTTTCATCAGCGATTCCAGCTGGTCGCGCACCTGAGGAACGTGCAGGCCGACAATCACCTGAATACCGTTGCCGCGTCGCACCACGCCGTGGGCGCCGAGGGCTTTGAAGACGTCATCGCTTTGCGTTTTCGCCATATCGACCAAGGCGATGCGCAGGCGGGTGGCGCAGTTGTTGATGCTTTCGATGTTGGCCGCGCCGCCAAGCGCCTGCAGGAACCCGGCGGCCTGTCCGACCTGCTGGCTGGCCGCCGCCGGGGCGGTGGTTTGCCCGCGCGCCGCCTTATAGTCGGCCTTGCTGTAGAGTTTGATTTCGCTCTCTTCCCGGCCCGGCGTTTTCAGGTTCAGACGCGCAATCAGCGTTTTGAAGACCACGAAGTAAATTCCGGTGAAGCACACGCCAATGCCGATCTGGGTGAACACCGTCGAGGCGTGGTTGTGGAACATCGGGATCCAGTTTTGCGGCAGGAACTGGTCCAGCAGGCCGCCGCCCATGTTGCCGACCACGCCGAAGGTGTACATCACCGTTGCCATGGTCGCCGCCAGCACGGCGTGAACGGCAAACAGCAGCGGCGAGATAAACAGGAAGGTGAATTCGAGCGGTTCAGTAATGCCCACCAGCACCGCGGTAAGCGTGGCCGGGACCAGCAGCCCCGCGACCTTGACGCGGTTTTCCGGCGACGCGGTGTACCAGATCGCCAGCGCAATCCCGATCGAACCGAACACTTTTGAGTTACCGTGCAGGGCGAAGCCGCCTTCCGGGAAGAGGGTTTTCAGCGGCAGGGTGCTCTGGCTGAATTCCTGCAGGTGCTGTGCCCAGTAGACCTGAATCCCCCCCTCCACCGCCGCCGGGCCGAAGATGAACGGACCGTAGACGAAGTGGTGCAATCCGGTTGGGATCAGAATGCGTTCCAGGAAGGTATACACCCACACGCCCAGCGCCCCGGCAGAGCGCAGGAACGCCTGCAGAGACTCAATGCCCATCTGCACTTTCGGCCAGCCCAGCAGCGTCAGCCAGGCGCAGGGGATCATGACGAAGAACGCGAGGATAACGACAAACGAGCTGCCCTGGAAAATCCCCAGAAACACCGGCAGCGGCTTGTCAAAATAGCGGTTGTGGATGGCGGTGACGATGCCTGAAATCACGATGGCACCGATGATGCTGGTATCGAGCGTTTTGATCCCGGCAATCATCGCCAGCCCGCTACCCGCCGTCGGTTCGGCGGAGAAGTCGACGCCGAAGAAGTGGCCCCAGGTCATCCCCATCGCGTTGATGAAGTAGTTCCAGGTCAGGAAGCTAATCAGCACAGCCAGACAGGCGCGGCCCTGGGCCTGCTTCGCCAGGCCAATCGGCAGGCCGACGGCAAAAATCAGCGGCATATTGCGAAACACCGCCCAGCCGCCCTCTTCAATGATGTGAACAATCTGCGCGAAAAGATGATCGGGGGCCGTTAAGGCTTCGCCGACAAACAGCGGGTTGCGAAGCATGATGGCGATTCCCACCACGATCCCGGCGAACGGAAACAGCAACACCGGGGTAAACATGGCACCGCCAAAACGTTGTATTTGACTGAGCATTTTTAAATCCTCATGAAACAACCTGTAGGGGTAGAGGCCTTTATGGTTTTTTGCTGGCCTGAGGTGAGCATAAGAACTTACTGATGCGCGAACATGGCGTGCCGCTGCGATTCGTGATCGCATTCATGGTTTTATTTTGACCAATCAGGTCTACTTTTTACGGTAAATATGGACATGTCAGGACGCCATCTACGCCCTGATAAGGGCAGAGAGGTCTACTGGTGATCTACAAATCGATTGCTGACAGATTGCGGCTGCGGCTGAATTCGTCGGACTACAACATCGGCAGCCCGCTGCCGGGCGAGAAAGCGCTGGCGCAGGAGTTCGGCGTGGCGCGAATGACCATCCGCAAGGCGCTGGATCTGCTGGTGAGCTGGGGGCTGGTTGAGCGCCGACACGGCAGCGGAACGTTTGTGTCACGCAAAGACGTTCACCACGAAACCACCAACCTGACCGGGCTGGTGGAGGTGTTGCGTCAGCAGGGAAAAGAGGTGCAGAGTAAGGTCTTACAGTTCGAAGTGATGCCCGCCCCGCCCGCCATCGCCAGCCAGCTGCGGATCCAGGTGGATGAGCGGATCTACTTTTCCCGGCGGGTGCGCTACGTGGACGGGAAGCCGCTGATGCTGGAGGACAGTTTTATGCCGGTGAAGCTGTTTCGCAACCTGTCGCTGGCGCATCTTGAAGGGTCAAAGTTTGATTACATCGAGAAGGAGTGCGGGGTCACCATCAGCGGCAACTACGAGAGCCTGACGCCGGTGCTGGCAGATAAAACGCTGGCCGGTTATATGAACCTGCCGGAACAGACGCCGCTGCTGCGAATTACATCTCTCTCCTACAGCGACAGCGGCGAGTTCCTCAACTATTCCGTGATGTTCCGAAATACCAGTGATTACCAGGTGGACTACCATCTGCGGCGCATCCACCCGGAAGATTTACTAGCTCATCCCCCAGAACAGCACCGCCAGTAGCTGCGGGGTGATGATGCGCAGGAACATCACCAGCGGGTAGACGGTGGCATAGGAGAGCGCGGCCGCGCCGCTGGTGGTGTGCAGGTTATTGGCAAAGGCCAGCGCGGGCGGATCGGTCATGGAACCCGCCAGCATGCCGCACAGCGTCAGGTAGTTCATTTTGGCGAACATCCGCGCCAGTATGCCCACCGTCAGCAAAGGAATAGCCGTGATAAATATGCCGTAACCGACCCAGCTCATCCCTTCGCCCTTGATCAGGGTGTCGACGAAATCCCCGCCGGACTTCAGCCCGACCACCGCCAGGAACAGCACGATGCCCAGCTCGCGCAGCGCCAGGTTGGCGCTCGGCGGCATAAACCAGTAGAGCTTACCGATGCAGCCGATACGCCCGAGGATCAGCGCCATAATCAGCGGCCCGCCCGCCAGGCCCAGCCTGAGCGCCACCGGGAAGCCCGGCACGTACAGCGGGATGGAGCCGAGCAGCACGCCAAGCCCAATACCGATGAACACCGGCAGCATCTGCACCTGCTGCAGCTTCTGCTGGGCGTTACCCACCATATCCGCCACGGCGTCGATGGACGAGGGGCGACCCACCAGGTTGAGGATATCCCCGAACTGCAGGCTGGCCTCGGGGCTGGCGACCAGCTCGACACCCGCACGGTTGAGGCGGGAGATCACCACGTCATAGCGCTCTTTTACCTGCAGATCGCGTATTTTTTTACCAAGGACGTGCTCGTTAGTCACCACAACGCGTTCCACCCGCATATCGGTGCCGCGCGTTGAGAGCGAGGTATCCACTTCCTGACCAATCACCAGCCGCGCGTTGTTTAAATCGCCGGGCTGGCCGACCAGATGCAGCAGATCGCCTTGCTGAATGATGGTGCCGGGCGCGGGCACCATCAGCATATCGTCGCGCTTAAGGCGGGAGCAGATGATATTGGCGCTGTTCAGGATCGGCACGTCCTGAATCGCCATATTGTTCAGGTTGGGGTTATCAACCCGAATGTTGATGGTTTTGATCGGCATATGGCCGTTGGTGAGGGTGGTTTCGTGGTCCTTTGCCTCTTTATCGACGTTAATGCGAAACAGGACGCGGACCAGCCACATAGAGAGCAGAATGCCGCAAATGCCAAACGGATAGGCCATGGCGTAGCTCATCCCCATCTGGTCGACGATGCCGGGTTCGATGCCCAAATCGCGGAGGATTTGCTGCCCGGCACCGAGCGCGGGCGTGTTGGTGACCGCTCCGGAGAAAATGCCCAGCACCACGGGCAGCGGGATAGCAAAGATTTTATGCAGAATGGCGGTGACCAGCCCGCCCATCACCACAATGCCGAGGGCAAACAGGTTGAGCCGTAAGCCGGAAACACGAAGAGAGGCGAAAAAACCCGGCCCCACCTGAATCCCGATGGTATAGACGAACAGGATCAGGCCGAACTCCTGAGTAAAGTGAAGCATCTCGGCGCTCAGCACCAGCCCGAGCTGGTCGGCAAAGTGGCCGACAAAAATGCCGCCAAACAGCACCCCGCCTATCCCAAACCCGACGCCGCGGATTTTGATATTCCCTATCCACAGGCCAACAACAGCGACCAGGGCCAACACGCTGACGGTTAACGCGATATCACTCATGATCCACTTCCTTGGCATAACCTTAGTTATGCTAAGGATTCTCTCAGAGCCGTGGGCGGTTGTATGGGCGATGGCGCACAAAAAAGCCCTGCCGGGGCAGGGCCTTGTGCGGTCTGTGAGCGGTGTCGGGTGGCGGCTGCGCCTTACCCGACCTACAGGTTCGGTGGGATTGTTAACTGTTTAACGCCGGCCGGTCGCTAATGGCGATACGCTGTGGCGCGATGGCTTCCGGCACGTTACGGGTCAGGTCAATATGCAGCAGCCCGTTGGTAAACGTTGCGCCGGAGACGTCCATATGGTCTGCCAGAGTAAAGCTCAGGCTAAACGGCTGATTAACCAGCCCCTGATGCAGCCATTTGGTCTCGGTCTCTTGTTTCTCCGGCGTACCTTTCACGGTCAGACGCGTGCCTTCAAGCTGGATATCCAGATCCTCCTGGCGGAAACCGGCCAGCGCAAGGGTAATGCGATAATGGTTATCGTCGCTTTTTTCGATGTTGTAAGGCGGAAACGTCTGTTGTTCAGCGGTGTTTTGCAGGGCGTTAGCCAGTTTGTCAAAACCAATCCACTGACGAAGCAAGGGGGATAAATCGTAGTTACGCATACTAAATCTCCTTCTGAGAAGCGAGTTCGGCACAGTTTAATTTTGTGCACAGTTGTTCCTGCAAATCCTCATGGATTCGCATATGCTCCCGTTACGGCAAGCAAGTCTGGGTGGGCCGCTAGCGCGACCCGCATAATTAGTTAATTTCGATACGACGCGGTTTTTTCTCTTCCGGAATCACACGTTCCAGTTCGATAAACAGCAGGCCGTTGACCAGGTTCGCGCCTTTCACGTGAATGTTCTCGGCTAACTGGAACTTGCGTTCAAAGTTGCGCTCGGCGATGCCCTGATAAAGGTAGGTACGTTCTTTCTGCTCGGCCGTATGGGAACCTTTCACCACCAGCAGGTTGTCCTGAGCGGTGATCTCCAGTTCGTTTTCTGCAAAACCGGCGACGGCAATGGCGATGCGGTAGTGGTTTTCGTCAACCAGCTCAACATTGTATGGAGGGTAGCCGTTGCTCTGGCTTTGGTTATTTTCTAAATGGTTAAACAGGCGGTCAAAACCAATTGCAGAACGGTATAGCGGAGAAAGATCGAAGTTACGCATAAATAAAACTCCTGAAATCAGCGAGAAATTGTAGCCTTCCACCATGGACAGGCCTTTGCGCCCCCGAACACCCATCAGGCGAGTTCGTTATCGGGCTACATGATTAAAATGGGTCTGCAATCGGACTTTTCAAGAACGACACCTGCACTTTTTTTTGCACTTTCCTGCATCTCGCTTAGACTGGGACAACAGCACAAAGGGTTAAATTGCGATGGCTGCCACAGTGCGGGGTTATCGGGCTATCCATTTTGGATAAGGCTCGCTATAACCCTGAGTTGAAGGTCTATGCAGTGCCATTAACGATGACTGAGTGATGATGAAAAATGTTCTGATAAAGCTGACGACGTTCAGCGGGGTTGTTTTACTTTGCGGGTGTTCGAGCGTGATGTCTCACACCGGCGGTAAAGAAGGAACATATCCGGGGACGCGAGCCAGCGCGACGATGCTCTCCGATGACGATACAAACTGGGGCACCAAATCCCTGGTAATCCTCGATATGCCGTTTACGGCCGTGGCGGATACGCTTCTGCTGCCGTGGGATATGTTTCGTAAGGACAACTCCGTACGCTCACGGGTAGAAAAAAGCGAGCAGGAGAATCTGGCGACAAACGCCGTCATCCCGCCCGCTGACATGCCTCCACGCTAGCGCTGCGCGGTTTCCGTTACCCAAAGCTGACGGAAACCGGCTGTCTCTTCCATCCATGCAATAACGCGCCCGTCCGGAGAAAACACGACCGCATCAGCAGATGGCGGATTGCCGTGATCGGACGTCAAAAACGTCACCTCTCCGGTCTGTGCGTCGCAGCACGCGATCCTATTTTCGAGCACAAACCCCAAACGATCGCCGGAAGGATGCCAGTTAAATGCAGACTGAATATCGCTTCCGTTTCGCGTCAACTGGCGCGGCTCGCCGCCCTCCGGCGAGATCAGCCACAGCTGCACAATGCCGTTATCATCCCGCATCAGAAACGCAATCTGTGTCCCCTGCGGATTACTGCGAACCCAGTGACGCGGCACGTTTACCAGACCCGGATACGCCCTCTGATGCGTAAAGGTTAAACGACGCTGCTCTACTCCCGCTGGCGGAGCTGGCAGGGTATCCGTCGTGCCCTGTAGCGGCGCATCGCCCGCACGCTTCCAGCCCTGCTCGTCTTCGGGCAGATTAACAATAAAAAGTTCAGGCACTTTCTCGCCGGTTGCAGACAGGGTATCGCCGATAAACGCCAGCCTGTCGTTGCCCACCCAGCCCTCTTCGTAAGCGCGGTTAATCTCGCCGCTGCCCGGCTGCGGATTGGGCGTCGTGCGGCTGACCAGCACGCTCCAGTAAGCGCCCGGGTATTCACGGGGATGGTTCCCCTGCGGGTTTACCGGACCGAAAGGCGCCGCCACGCCGACGTTGCGTAAATCAAGTTTGGGATCGCGCTCGTGGAGCACGTGGTCGTTATAGGTAAAGCTGACGAGCAGGCCGTTCGGGCTGAAGACATGGACGTGGCTTCCGCCGCGCAGCGCGCCAGGAGTGTACGGCGAAGTGATATCCATCGCGTCCAGGTTGCTCAACTGGCCGTGATGCGCAATCACCCCCTGACGATGATGAAAATCGTAGTGCCAGTCTGCATCCGGGTTTCTCGGACCGTGGATAAAGACGTATTTGTCCTGTGCCGGATGAACGGTCACCACGCCGACGTGCGCGCCGTCAGTGGCGCGATAAACCACCTCCACCTCACCCGTGCCGACGTTGACCCGCTCGATGGTTTCACCGGTGAACGACGCACCTGACGGGCGCACGTCATAGACCAGCCACTGGCTGTCCGGCGTCCAGGTATTGATGTTGGTCAGCTGGTGGTTGCGGGAAGCGAAGGTGATTTGTTTCATGAGGATACCCTGATGCACGGTGAGTGCATCAGGGTAAAACATCCGCAGGGATTAGCCTACTCGTTTCACATCACCCACCAGCAGGATGTAGGAGAGTGCCCCGATCAGCGCCACGGCAGAAATATAGACCAGAGCCGGGCCGAAGCCGGAGTCCTGCGCCAGGTAGCCGATGACCAGCGGTACAGTGATCCCCCCCAGCCCGCCGACAAAGTTGAACACGCCGCCGGTCAGACCAATCAGCCGCATCGGCGCAAGGGATGAGACCAGTGACCAGGTGATAGAGGCGAAACCGTTACCGAAGAACGCCACCGCCATCAGGGTCATAATCCACACCGGATCGTTGGTGTAGTTGGCACCCATGATGCAGGTTGAGATCAGCAAGCCGCAGATGATCGGCGTTTTACGCGCCACGCCCAGCGAGTAGCCTTTTTTCACCAGCTTATCGGCCAGCCAGCCGGAGAGCAGCACGCCGAAGAATGCCGCGAGAAACGGCACGGTGGTCATAAAGCCCGCCTTCAGCGCCGCGATCCCCTTCTCTTGGGTCAGGTAGTTCGGAAACCAGGTGAGGAAGAACCACAGCGTTGAGGTCACCGCGAACTGGCCCAGATAAACGCCCACCAGCTTACGATGGAAGACCAGCTTCCAGTCCGCTTTGGTCAGCGGCTGACGCGCCTCTTTTTTCACCGGCGCATCGCCGTCCACCAGGCCACCGCCGTCGCGGATGTAGTCCAGCTCGGCTTTGGTGATGCTTTTGGTCAGACGCGGCGGCTGGTAAACCTTGAACCAAATCAGCGACCAGATAATGCCAATCCCACCCGTAACGATGAATACCCAGTGCCAGCTCAGCAGCTCCTGGATCCAGATCAGCAGCGGCGTCAGGAACGCCAGGCCGACAAACTGCCCGGAGGTGTAAAAGCCAACGGCGGAAGCGCGCTCGTGTTCCGGGAACCAGCTGGTCACCATGCGGTTGTTGGTAGGAAACGCGGGCGCTTCGAACACCCCAGTGATCGCGCGCAGGCCAATCAGCGACATCAGCCCGGTCGCGAAGCCCTGGAACAGGGTCGCCACGGACCAGCCGAAAATGGCGATAAAGTAGGTCAAACGTGAGCCCACGCGGTCAAGGAACCAGCCGCCCGGGATCTGACAGAGCGTATACAGCCAGGCAAACGCAGAAAAGACGTAGCCCATTTCAGCTTTGGTGATGCCAAACTCTTCCTGGATATGGGCCGATGCCACGGCAAGGTTGGCGCGGTCTACATAGCAAATGACCACGGTAATAAAGATCATAATCAGCGTCAGGTAGCGGCGACGCCCGGTTTTTGTAGCGGTAACTGGAATATCCATCGCAATCTGTCTCCAGATTTTGGGCATAGCGAAGCCGCTCACCATGCCCTGTAATTTACAGAGGGTTATATTTTTGTATGTATGATTTTTGCCCGGAGGCTTATCGGGTCTACGGGATGGCGATTACCATTCCGCTACGCTGCCGTCCTCATGACGCCACAGCGGGTTGCGCCAGTCCGGCGCATTTTTACTCAGCTCAATGACTTTGGCTTCGTCAATTTCCACTCCAAGGCCCGGCTTCGTTAACGGTTTAAAGAAACCGCCTTCCATGCAGAAGTCTTCTTTATTTTTCACAAAATCGAGCAGTTCCGCGCCCTTGTTATAGTGAATCCCCATGCTCTGTTCCTGGAACACCGCATTGCGGGAGACAAAGTCGACGTGCAAACAGGCAGCCAGCGCGATCGGGCCAAGCGGGCAGTGCGGCGCCAGCGCCACATCGTAAGCTTCGGCCATCCCGGCAATTTTATAGCATTCGGTGATGCCGCCCGCGTGAGAGAGGTCCGGCTGCAGGATGGCAATGCCTCCCGCTTCAAGCACGCGTTTAAACTCGAAGCGCGAGAACATACGTTCACCCGCCGCGATAGGAATGTGGGTCTGTTCAGCCAGCTTCGGGTAGTACTCGGCCTGCTCGGCCAGCACCGGCTCTTCGATAAACAGCGGACGATACGGCTCCAGTTCTTTAATTAGCACTTTGGCCATCGGCGCGCTGACGCGGCCGTGGAAATCCAGGCCAAACTCAATCTCGTTGCCGAAGGCTTCACGGATTTGCGCCACGGTATTCACCGCCCGGTCTACCGCGCGCGAGTTGTCGATAATGCCCATCTCTTCGCAGCCGTTGAGCTTGAAAGTGTCGAAGCCGATGTTGCGCAGCTGCGTGATGCCATCAATCACATCCGCAGGACGGTCACCGCCGACCCAGCTGTAGGCTTTGATTTTGTCGCGCACCAGGCCGCCCATCAATTGCCATACCGGCGCGTTCAGCACTTTGCCTTTGATATCCCACAGCGCCTGGTCGATGCCGGCGATGGCGCTCATCAGGATCGGCCCCCCGCGGTAGAAGCCCGCGCGGTACATTACCTGCCAAAGGTCGTTAATGCGCGCCGGATCCTGACCAATCAGGTATTCACCCAGCTCGTGCACCGCCGCTTCTACGGTACGCGCCCGCCCTTCAATCACCGGTTCGCCCCAGCCCACAACCCCTTCATCGGTTTCGATTTTCAGGAACATCCAGCGCGGGGGTAAACGGTACGTGGTGAGTTTGGTTATTTTCATTTCACTGCCTCTCGATACGCTTTCACAAATGCTGCCGCCTGCTGTGCGGTACGCTCCACGGACTGTCCGGCACGATAAAGATCGCTGCCCAGCCCCGCGCCCACACAGCCAGCGCTCATCCACTGGCCCAGGTTTTCTGGCGTTACGCCGCCCACGGCAAAGACCGGCACGCTGGCGGGCAATACCGCTTTCAGCGCTTTGATGTAGTCCGGACCAAAAGCCGATGACGGGAAAATTTTGAGCGACTGTGCGCCTGCTTCGAGAGCAGTAAAGGCCTCCGTGGCGGTGGCGCAGCCCGGGCAGACGGTCATGCCGTGCCCTACCGCGCGGCGGATCACCTCTGGCTGAATGTTGGGCGTGACGATAAGCTTGCAGCCCATTTTCGCCAGTTCATCCACCTGCTCAGGCCGTAACACTGTGCCTGCGCCAATCAGCGCCCTATCGCCGAAGGCCTCCACCACGGCCGGAATGCTTTTTTCCCACTTCGGAGAGTTAAGCGGGATTTCCACCGCGTCGAACCCGGCGTCAATAACCGCGCCGACGTGGGCTAACGCCTCATCGGGCGTGATGCCGCGCAAAATTGCGATAAGGGGAAGATCAGTTTGCCACTGCATGAGCGATGCTCCTTATTCCTGCCTGAAATGCCGTGTCGCCGGATAGCGTTGAAACGTTACGCCCAACGGTGCGAAACGCCTGCTCGTAGCGCGACGTCAGCGATGCGCCTGCGACAATGGTGATGGCCTGCTCGTGCGCGATGAAATCACGCATGCTGGCAACCTCAGCGCCAATCAGCAGGCCGGAAAGAAACTCGCTGACCTGCTCGCGCGGGAGATTTCCCAGCACGTGCGAGGCGCGAACCTCAAAAAGGTGCGGCAAGACATCAGGAGAAGCGATCCCACGTTCAAGCCCGGCAGCAAACGCCTCTGCCGAGTCTTCCTGCTCAGGTAAACCGGCCCCGACCAGCGAATGGTTGAGCAGCAAATGGTGCAGCTCGCCGGTCATCACGGTGCGAAAGTCGTGGATTTGCTCAGCGTCAGCCTGGACCCACTTGCAGTGCGTTCCGGGCATGACGTAGACAGAAGAAGGAGAAAGCACGCGCGCGCCAAGCAGCTGCGTCTCTTCGCCGCGCATCACGTTATGGTTGTCGTCGCGAGAAACGCGCAAGCCGGGAATAATCCAGATATTGTCGCCAACGGACGTTAACTGCTCGCCAATCGCGGAGAAATGGGCGGGAACCGGCAGATAAGGCGCAACTTTCCAGCCTACATTGCTGCCTACCATTCCCGCCATTACCACCGGCGTGGCGCTGTCGCGCCAGTTTTGTGTGACCTCTGCTAACACCGCCTCGGGGGATTTACCGTTCAGGCGCGTCACGCCTGCATCTGATTGCCTGCTCTCCAGGCACTGCTCGCCCTGATACAGCCAGGCGCGCAGATTGGTCGATCCCCAGTCAATTGCGATGTAGCGAGATGTCATGTGATTTCCTTCAGCCTTCGTGTCGAGCTGGCAATCATAGTAAGTGCCGCCTGCTCTGCCGCATCGCCGTCCTGATGCCGTATCGCATCGAACAGCGCTTTATGTTCCTGGAGCGTTTTCGGCATGTTGGCCTCATCGCCCATCCAGGTACGTTCAAATACTGCTCGCTGTAGCGAGCTGATCGCTACGCTAAGCTGCTGTAATACCGGGTTATGCACCGACTGCAGCACCGCTTCGTGGTAGCGAATATCTGCCTCGTTAAACGCCTCCCGGTTCTGGTTATTGGCGATCATGTCGTTTAAAGCCGACTCGATCTGGGCCAAATCGCCGGAAGTTGCGCGTTCCGCCGCCCAGCGGGCGATGGCCGGTTCAACCAGGTTTCGGACTTCGCTCATCGCGCCGATAAGCCGCGGGTCGTAGTCGTTTTCCAGCACCCACTGCAGCACGTCGGTATCGAGATAGTTCCACTGGTTACGCGGGGCAACAAACGCGCCGCGATAGCGCTTCATTTCAATCAGCCGCTTCGCCATCAGCGAGCGGAATACTTCCCGGATGATGTTGCGCGAGGTTTCAAACTCCTCACACAGTTCGGCCTCTGCCGGCAGCGGCGAACCGGGAACGTATTTGCCACCCACAATCTGTGTGCCCAGCGTGATGACGATGCGATCGGTTTTATTGAGTGTCATGGAGAGTCCTTGTGCTCTGTATGTCCATCACTACTTTACCGCGACCGCTGAATTTCACCTCACTTTTGCAGTACAAACGTGAGGGAGTTCGTCTTTGTCATGGCTGCAATGTAGTACAATCATTTAATGTTGTACTACAATCAAGATCACAAAAAGAACAATTCAATAAATTCAGCGCAAAAAAAAGCCCCGGGTGATAACCGAGGCAGATGATTAAAAATAAGCGTTATTGCAGCACAAACTTCTCGATCGCGTAGGCCACGCCGTCTTCGAGGTTGGATTTGGTGACAAAATTAGCCACTTCTTTCACCGACGGAATAGCGTTATCCATCGCCACGCCCATGCCCGCGAATTCAATCATCGCGATGTCGTTTTCCTGATCGCCCAGCGCCATGATTTCATCCGGCTTGATGCCCAGCGCGTCAGCCAGCGATTTAACGCCGGTGCCTTTATTGACGCGTTTATCGAGTATTTCGAGGAAGTACGGCGCACTTTTCAGCACGGTGTATTTCTCTTTCACCTCGGCCGGAATGCGTGCAATCGCCTTATCCAGGATCTCCGGCTCGTCGATCATCATCACTTTCAGGAACTGGGTCGCCGGGTCCATTTTCTCGGCTTCACAGAACACCAGCGGAATGGTCGCAACGTAGGATTCATGTACCGTGTAGTAGCTGATATCACGGTTGGCGGTGTAAAGCGTATTGCGATCGAGAGCGTGGAAGTGGGAACCCACCTCACGGGACAGTTTTTCCAGGAACCGGTAGTCATCGTAGCTTAGCGCGGTTTGCGCAACCGTACTGCCATCCGCGGCTTTCTGCACCAGCGCGCCGTTATAGGTGATGCAGTAGTCGCCAGGCTGATTCATGTGCAGCTCTTTCAGGTAGCTGTGCACGCCCGCATACGGACGCCCCGTGGTCAGAACCACATTCACGCCCTTTGCGCGCGCCGCAGCGATCGCGTTTTTAACAGCTGGAGATATGGTGTGGTCCGGCAACAGCAGCGTGCCGTCCATATCGATTGCAATGAGTTTGATAGCCATGAGTTCCCCGGAATAAATGAGTGCTGCCTCATGCTAACGCGATTAAGCACACAAAAATAGAGCTACATTGCGCAACAGGAACACCCCTTTTACGTTTATTCCGGGGAACAAAGGCTTACTCGCGGGTGAGAACGATTTTACCGAACGCGCCGCGATCCAGATGTTCAAGTGCCTGTTCAAGCTCGTTAAAGCGGTAGCGATGCTCAATCACCGGCTTCAGTCCCGTGACGTCAACAGCGCGAACGAAATCTTCCAGCGCCCTGCGGTGGCCTACGCCGATCCCCTGAATGACGGGAGATTTCAGCAACAGTTCGCCAGCAGAGAGCGAAATGTCAGACCCGGCCAGCACGCCAATGACCGATATGCGTCCATGAACGGCAACGGCGCGCAGGGAGTGCTTCAGGTTCTCCCCGCCCACGGTTTCAATAATATGGTCGATGCCGCGATCCTGAGTCAGCGCCAGCGTATTTTCAGCCCAGTCGCCTTTCAGACGGTTGATGCCCTGGCTGGCCCCCAGCGTTTTGGCCAGCGCCAGTTTTTCATCGCTCCCCGAGGTGACAAACACCTCCGCGCCGTGCGCTTTTGCAATTTGCAGGGCGAAAATCGCCACGCCGCCCGTTCCCTGTACCAGCACCGATTGCCCGGCGCGCAGCTGGCCGCGTTCCACCAGCGCGAACCAGGCGGTAAGCCCTGCGCAGGGTAAGGTGCTGGCCTCGGCGTCATCCAGGGTCTCCGGGGAAGCCGCCAGCGCGTCTTCCTTCACAATCACGTACTCGGCCAGCATTCCCTGGAAGTATCCGCCGGACGTTTTATAGGGCAAATTGCGCGCATCAGCCTGCGGTTTACCGTCGATCCACTCCGGGAAGAAGGTTGAGATGACGCGGGCGCCTGGCTGGAAATGCGTGACGCCTTCACCAATGCTGTCGACGACGCCCGCCATGTCAGACGCCGGGGTAAACGGGAAGGAGAGCGGAATCGGCATCGTGCCTTCAATCACCATTTTGTCGCGATAGTTGAGCGCGACGGCATTCACCCTTACGCGCACTTCACCCGGACCGGGCTGTGGAATGGGCTCCTGAATAAGCGTAAGGCTCTCGCGCCCGAGGGCGCTCATCGTCCAGCGTTGCATTGTCTCGGTCATTTTTTTCTCCGGCCATCAAGTAAGCTTTAGTACCGACAGTCTAGCGTTGACTCTTCGTCACCAGTGGCGATAAGTTTTCTCTTTATTGATGCCTGAATGGATACAATCCATGACCGATACGCTGAAAGATATTCCTGTTTTTGTCGCGGCCGTGGAGGCAGGAAGCTTTGCACAGGCCGCAGTTCGCCTGCACCTGTCGCGCTCGGCGGTGGGAAAAAGCATTGCTCGCCTTGAGGAACGCCTGGGAGTACGGCTCTTTCAGCGCACCACCCGCAGCCAGAGGCTGACCGATAACGGCGCCCTTTTTTATGAACGGTGTCTGCGCGCGCTGGAGGAAATTCGGGGCGCAGAGTCGCTGCTTGAAACGGGGAAACAGCAGGTCAGCGGCCGTCTGCGCGTTGCCATGCCGGTACTGTTTGGCCGCCAGTGCGTCGCGCCGCTGCTGATTGAACTGGCGCAGGAACACCCCGGGCTTGAGCTTGAAATGTCGTTCAGCGACCGCGTGGTGGATCTGGTGGAGGAAGGGTTTGATATGGCGGTGCGTAATGGCACGCTTCAGGACAGCAGCGTGCTGGTCGCCAGAAAGCTGGGAGAACACCGCATGGTGCTGTGCGCCACGCCGGAGTATCTGCTGAAGAAAGGCCAGCCACAAAGCGTTAATGATTTATCCCAGCATACGGCCATCAACTATTTGAGCGCAGGCAGAGTGTTGTCCTGGCAGCTGATGGATAACGAAGGAACGTCGCACACCTTTACACCCCGGTCATCACTCAATATGGATGATTTGCAGGCGATCTGCGACGCTGCGCTGGCCGGACACGGCATTGCATGGCTGCCCTGCTGGATGGTCGTCAAAGATATCCACCAGGGTAAACTCGTCCCGCTCCTGAAGCAGGCACCGGATGTGCATTTCAACGTTCATGCCGTGTGGCAGCAGACGCCGCATCTGCCGCTGAGGGTAAGAATAGCGATAGATACGCTGGCGAGCCGTTTACCATCCGTGATGTCGTTGGATATGCCTGCGCCCATAAAAAAGCCGCGCTAAACGCGCGGCCAGTTATCGTGCGGTATAACGTCGATTAAATATCGATATTTGCCGCTTTCAGGGCGTTCTCTTCGATGAAGGCACGACGTGGTTCAACCGCATCGCCCATCAGGGTGGTGAACAGCTGGTCTGCAGCAATCGCGTCCTTAACGGTAACGCGCAGCATGCGGCGGCTTTCCGGATCCATGGTGGTTTCCCACAGCTGCTCCGGGTTCATTTCGCCCAGACCTTTATAGCGCTGGATCGCGAGGCCGCGACGGGACTCTTTCACCAGCCAGTCCAGCGCCTGCTCGAAGCTGGCTACCGGCTGACGACGTTCGCCACGTTCGATGAACGCATCGTCTTCGATCAGGCCGCGCAGCTTCTCGCCGAGCGTGCAGATACGACGGTATTCCGGACCGGTCACAAATTCGTGCTCCAGCGGGTAGTCGGTGTCGACGCCGTGGGTACGCACGCGAACGATCGGCTCGAACTGCTGATCGGCATTCTGCTGAATATCGCATTTCCACTGGCTGCCGTGCTGCTCTTTTTCGTTGAGATCGGTCACCAGGGCGTTCACCCAGCGGGTGACGGTCTGCTCGTCGCTCAGATCTGCTTCGGTCAGGGTTGGCTGATAAACCAGTTCCTTCAGCAGCGTTTTCGGATAACGGCGTTCCATACGCGTGATCATTTTCTGCGTGGCGTTGAACTCGGATACCAGACGCTCCAGCGGCTCACCGGCCAGTGCAGGGGCGTGCGAGTTCGCGTGCAGGGTCGCGCCATCAAGGGCGATCGCGATTTGGTACTGATCCATCGCTTCGTCATCTTTGATGTACTGTTCCTGCTTGCCTTTCTTCACTTTGTACAGCGGCGGCTGGGCAATGTAGACGTGGCCACGTTCAACGATTTCAGGCATCTGACGATAGAAGAAGGTCAACAGCAGCGTACGAATGTGCGAGCCGTCGACGTCCGCATCGGTCATGATGATGATGCTGTGGTAGCGCAGTTTGTCCGGGTTGTACTCGTCACGGCCGATACCGCAGCCCAGCGCGGTGATGAGCGTCGCCACTTCCTGAGAAGAGAGCATCTTGTCGAAGCGCGCCTTCTCAACGTTGAGGATTTTACCCTTCAGCGGCAGGATAGCCTGGTTCTTACGGTTACGACCCTGCTTCGCAGAGCCGCCCGCGGAGTCCCCTTCCACGAGGTACAGTTCGGACAATGCCGGGTCGCGTTCCTGACAGTCAGCCAGTTTGCCCGGCAGGCCTGCCAGGTCCAGCGCGCCTTTACGACGGGTCATTTCACGGGCTTTACGCGCCGCTTCACGGGCACGCGCCGCATCGATAATTTTGCCCACCACGATTTTCGCGTCGGACGGGTTTTCCAGCAGGTATTCGCTCAGCAGTTCGTTCATCTGCTGCTCAACCGCCGATTTCACCTCAGAAGAGACAAGCTTGTCTTTGGTCTGTGAGGAGAACTTCGGATCCGGCACCTTCACGGAAACCACGGCAATCAGGCCTTCACGGGCATCGTCACCGGTGGCGCTGACTTTCGCTTTCTTGCTGTAGCCTTCTTTGTCCATGTAGGCGTTCAGGGTACGGGTCATCGCCGCACGGAAGCCGGCAAGGTGAGTACCACCGTCACGCTGTGGAATGTTGTTGGTAAAGCAGTAGATGTTTTCCTGGAAACCGTCGTTCCACTGCAGCGCCACTTCCACGCCGATGCCGTCTTTTTCGGTGGAGAAGTAGAAGATATTTGGGTGAATAGGCGTTTTGTTCTTGTTCAGATACTCAACGAACGCCTTGATACCGCCTTCGTAGTGGAAGTGGTCTTCTTTGTTGTCACGCTTGTCGCGCAGGCGAATCGAGACGCCGGAGTTCAGGAACGACAGTTCACGCAGGCGTTTCGCCAGGATGTCGTACTCGAACTCGGTGACGTTGGTAAAGGTTTCGAGGCTCGGCCAGAAACGCACCATGGTACCGGTTTTATCGGTGTCGCCAGTGACGGCCAGCGGTGCCTGCGGCACGCCGTGCGTATAAAGCTGACGGTGGATTTTACCTTCGCGCTGGATAACCAGCTCCAGCTTCTGCGACAGGGCGTTTACTACCGAAACACCTACGCCGTGCAGGCCGCCGGAAACTTTATAGGAGTTATCGTCGAACTTACCGCCTGCGTGCAGGACGGTCATGATCACTTCCGCCGCAGAGACGCCCTCTTCCGGGTGAATACCGGTTGGGATGCCACGACCGTCATCGGTGACGGAGACGGAGTTATCCGCATGGATGGTGACCACGATGTCTTTACAGTGACCCGCGAGCGCTTCGTCGATAGCGTTATCTACCACCTCGAATACCATGTGGTGCAGACCGGTGCCGTCATCCGTGTCGCCGATATACATACCCGGGCGCTTACGCACCGCATCCAGCCCTTTCAGGACTTTGATACTGGAGGAGTCATAAGAATTCGACATCAACGTTTCTCGCTCATTTCAACTTGGGTTAATCCGTTATTTTACCCTTTTCCACGGTAAACATCTTCGAATTTTCGTCCGACATGTCTATAACGTGTTCAGCGCTAATGGCGCTGACGAAAACCTGCGACTGCGTGGCTTTTAAGCGGCTGGCAAGCAGCCCGCGCCGCGCGTCGTCAAGTTCCGAGGCAAAATCATCTATCAGGTACAGGCAGCGTCTTCCGCTCTCGCGGGTCAGAAACTCTCCCTGTGCCAGGCGCAGCGCACACATCAGGAGCTTGAGCTGCCCGCGCGACAGCGTGTCTTCCACTGGCGCACCGTCAGCACGAATGCGGAAATCCGCCTTGTGCGGGCCGTGCGCGGTATAGGTCAACATGCGGTCGCGCTCGAAGCTTCTCTCTAACACCTCGGCATAGTCCGTCTCTTTCTCCCAGCCGCGCTGGAAGGAGAAGGTGAGAGAGAATTCAGGTAAAAACTGTTTGCAGGTGTCGGCCATGTCTTCGGCGATACCAGCGCTGTATTCGGCACGCCAGCGGCTAATCTGTTCCGCAAGAGGGATTAACTCCATGTCCCACGGACGCAGCTGGGCGTAGCGCGTCACCTGGCGCAGCGCGGCGTTACGCTGCTTGAGCAGACGCTTCAGGTTGCTCCAGGCGTTAAAGAAACCGGCTTCGTTGTGAAAGCATCCCCAGTCGAGGAACGCTCTTCTGTATTTGGGGCCGCCGTTGAGTAAAGTAAACCCCTCGGGCGTTATCAGCTGCATCGGCATCAGCAGCGCCAGCTCCGCCACTTTGTGGCCGTCGGTGCCGTCGATGCGCACCTTGCTGTCGCCCTGCTTATCTTTGGTCAGGCCGATGGCGGTCTCCCGCTCCTCGCCCTGCAAACGCCCGTGCAGAACAAAGGATTCCTGCTCATGGCGAATGACGCGACCAATCTGCAAACTGCGAAACGCCCGACCGTGGCCGAGCGTATAGATGGCCTCAAGCACGCTGGTTTTGCCGCTGCCGTTTGCGCCAACCAGGAAGTTAAAGCCAGGGGATAAAGCGAGATCCGCGCTTTCGATATTGCGAAAGTCGCGGATCAACAGACGGGTGAGCGACATTACAGTCTCATTGGCATAACAACATAGGCAGCCGACTGTGATGCGGCATCTTCAATCTGTACGCTTGAAACGGAGTCGGTCAGCAGAATGCGCACGTTTTCGCATTTCAGCGCATTCAGCACATCCAGTACGTAGCTGACGTTAAAGCCGATTTCCATCTCAGCCCCGGCGTATGTGACGTCCAGAATCTCTTCTGCCTCTTCCTGCTCCGGGTTGTTAGCGGTGATTTTGATCTGGTTTTCACTCACGTACAGGCGCACGCCGCGGAATTTCTCGTTAGAGAGGATGGCGGCACGGGCAAAGGCCTGCTTGAGGCTGTCGCAGCCTGCTTCCAGCGTTTTGTCCGGATTCTTCGGCAATACGCGGCGATAATCCGGGAAACGGCCGTCAACCAGCTTCGATGTGAAGACAAAGTCGCCCACGTGTGCGCGGATGTTGTTGCTGCCGATCTGCACGCGCAGCGGCGTGTCGCCACCGTCGAGCATACGCATCAGCTCAATCACCCCTTTACGCGGCACGATCACCGAATGGTTTGGCAGTGAGTCGCCAATCGGCATAGAACAGACCGCCAGACGGTGGCCGTCGGTTGCCACGGTACGCAGCTCTTCACCTTCGGTTTCGAACAGCATGCCGTTTAAGTAGTAACGAACGTCCTGATGCGCCATGGAAAACTGCGTGGCTTCAATCAGACGCTTCATCGTCGCCTGAGGCAGGGTGAATTCAACTTCGCTCTGCCAGTCGTCCAGGTTCGGGAAGTCCGCTGCTGGCAGCGTGGAGAGCGAGAAACGGCTGCGACCAGAACGCACCAGCATACGGTCGCCTTCCAGCTGCACGGCGATTTCAGCGCCTTCCGGCAGCCCGCGGCAGATATCAAAGAATTTACGTGCCGGAACCGTGGTCGCGCCCGCGTCGTGCGGCTGCGTCAGCGTAACGCGCGCGATCATTTCCATTTCCAGATCTGTACCGGTCAGCGACAGCGTACCGTCCGCGACCTGAAGCAGCAGGTTTCCGAGAATAGGCAGCGTTGGGCGGCCGCCTAATGGGCCACTCACCTGTTGCAGCGGTTTTAATAAATGTTCACGTTCAACGGTAAATTTCATAGCGTCACGATGATAATGTTCTGATTAGATTGGAAAAATCTTCTTTTATGTCGTGGCTTTCTTCGCGTAACTGCTCAATCTTGCGACAAGCGTGCAGCACGGTCGTATGGTCACGGCCACCAAACGCATCCCCGATTTCCGGCAGACTGTGGTTGGTTAACTCCTTTGCCAGCGCCATCGCCATCTGACGCGGACGCGCCACCGAGCGGGAACGACGTTTAGACAGTAAATCTGCCACTTTGATCTTGTAGTACTCAGCCACCGTCTTTTGAATATTGTCGATAGTGACCAGTTTTTCCTGCAATGCCAGCAAATCGCGCAGCGCTTCACGCACAAAATCGATGGTGATCGCACGACCGGTGAAGTTGGCATTGGCGATAACGCGGTTCAGTGCCCCCTCCAGCTCACGGACGTTGGAGCGCAGACGCTTGGCAATGAAGAACGCCACTTCGCCCGGCAGGCGAATGTCATTTTCATCGGCTTTCTTCATCAGGATCGCGACGCGGGTTTCCAGCTCCGGTGGCTCGATCGCCACGGTCAGGCCCCAGCCGAAGCGGGATTTCAGACGATCTTCAACGCCGTTGATCTCTTTTGGGTAACGATCCGAGGTCAAAATGATCTGCTGATTGCCTTCCAGCAGGGCATTGAAGGTGTGGAAAAATTCTTCCTGCGATCGTTCTTTATTGGCAAAGAACTGGATGTCATCGATCAGCAGCGCGTCAACGGAACGATAGTAGCGTTTAAACTCTTCGATCGCATTGTTTTGCAGGGCTTTTACCATGTCCTGAACGAAGCGTTCGGAGTGCATATACACCACTTTGGCATTGGGCTTGCGCGCCATGATGCCGTTGCCCACCGCATGCAGCAGGTGCGTTTTACCCAGACCCGTGCCGCCATAAAGGAACAGCGGGTTGTAGGCTCCACCGGGATTATCAGCAACCTGACGAGCCGCCGCGCGCGCCAGCTGGTTCGATTTACCTTCAACGAAGTTATCGAACGTGTGTTTCACGTTAACGTTAGAGCGGTAGGTTGGCTCAGCCGGTGCAGGGACATTATCCCAGCCCTGACGAGCGGCTGCGACGCGAGGGGCCGGAGCTGGAGCGGCCTGAGCAGGCGCTGCGACGTTCACGGTTTCACGTACGGTTTGGGTGACCGGCTTTGTGCCCACTTCAAAACGCAGCTGCGGGGCATCTGACCCACAGAAATCGTTCAGCAATCCATTGATGTTATTAAGGTACTTGTCCCTTACCCAATCGAGCACAAAACGGTTTGGCGCATACAAAGCCAGCGTGTTATCGCTCAGTTCCGCCTGCAACGGGCGGATCCACATACTGAATTCTGTGGCTGGTAACTCATCCTGCAATCGGGCAAGACACTGCTGCCAAAGCGAAAGTGACACGGCGGACTCCACTCGAACAATAAAAGAAAACTATTGAATATTCATGATTGTTGGCGCACATCGACATGACCCTGTGTAAAGGGGGACGTGCGAATTGCTA